>CAVXIU010000006.1:2822500-6995498 GCA_963761995.1 uncultured delta proteobacterium
CGGCCGAGTTCTCACAGTTGGCCACGACGAAATCGACGCTCTGGTCGGCCAGGGTCTGCGACAACCACGTGCAGGCGGCACGTCGCCCCGGCTTCCCTACGACGTCCCCGAGAAAGACGATTCGCATACTCAGCGACTACCGCGCGTATTCACTCGCCCGCAGTTCACGGATGACCGTTACCTTGATTTGTCCCGGGTAAGTCACCTCGCTTTCGATCCTACGAGCGACGTCTCTGGCGAGCAGTGCGGCCTGATCGTCCGATACTTGGCCGGGCTCGACCAAGATTCGAATCTCCCGGCCGGCCTGGACCGCGAAGGACTTCTCCACGCCGCGAAACGAGTTGCTGATGCGCTCCAGATCCTCCAAGCGTCGCACGTAGCTCTCCAGGACCTCCCGACGCGCACCCGGTCTCGCACCTGACAAGGCGTCGGCCGCGTCGACCAGGGGCGCCAGAATCGTCTCCGCCTTCACCTCCTCGTGATGAGCCGCAATGGCGTTCACTATCTTGGCCGACTCTCCGTACTTCCGCGCCAGATCCGCCCCGATGATCGCGTGTGAGCCCTCGATCTCGTGAGTCAGCGCCTTCCCGATGTCGTGGAGAAGCGCCGCGCGACGCGCCTGCTTCTCGTTGATTCCAAGCTCGGAGGCCATCATTCCGCAAATGAACGCCGCCTCTATGGAATGGGTCAGCACGTTCTGCGCGTAGGAGTATCGATACTTCAGCATCCCCAGTAACTTGACGATCTCCGGATGCACTCCGTGCACTCCCACTTCGAAGATCGCCTTTTGTCCCGCCTCGCGCACGCTCTCCTCGACTTCTTGCTCGGCTTTTCGAACCACTTCCTCGATCCTACCGGGATGAATGCGTCCGTCGGAGATCAACCTCTCCAGCGCGATGCGCGCGATTTCGCGGCGAATCGGGCTGTGACAGGAAACGATCACGGCCTCGGGTGTGTCGTCGATGATGAGATCGACGCCCGTCGCGGCCTCGATCGCTCGAATGTTCCGCCCCTCTCGACCGATGATACGGCCCTTCATGTCGTCGCTCGGGAGGTGGACGACCGAGACGGTTCGCTCGGCGATGAACTCACCCGCGAGACGCTCGATCGCGATCGTGATGATCTTCTTGGCCTTGCGGTCGGCCTCTTCACGGGCTTCCTCGTCGACCTGTCGAATGCGCTTACCTGCCTCGTGGCGAGCCTCTTCGACCATCTCATCGATGAGCGTCCGCTTGGCCTCCTCGCGTGTGAGACCAGCGACTCTTTCCACCGCAGCTCTGGCCTCGGCGTGAAGCTTGCTGCTCTCCGCCTCGCTCGCCGCCACGATCTGCGACCGCTTCTTCAGCTCTTGCTCTTGGCGATCGAGATCGGCGCTGCGACTCTCGACGTTGGACGATCGACGCTCCAGCGACTCCTCTCGTGCGAACAAACGCTTCTCGATTGCCTGGAGTTCCTGGTGCTGACCCTCGGCCTTTCGTTCCGCCTCCTCTCGCACCCGGAGGGCGGCCTCGTGACCCTTGACCTCAGCCTCCTTGCGGATCGCATCACTTTGCCGACGCGCGTCCTCGACGATCCGATCCGCCTCGGCCACACCTTCGCTGAGACGACGGCGCGCACTCGAGCGAGCGAGAAAAACCGTCACCACGGCGAGCGCCACGATGCCGACGACACCAGAGAGCAGCATCCACGAGAGGCTCATCGGCCGATGGCCTCCCGCCGCCACCGGCCTTGCGCCGTGTCGATCGTGCGTCGCTCGGTCACGATCCAATCGACGGGCTCATCCCAGGGATCGACGGGGAGCTCCGCCACTACCTGACACTCGAAGGCCAAGGCCACGACGGTAACCTCGCCAACCGACCGAAGATCAGCCAAGGCGCGGTCGTAGAAACCACGACCGCGACCCAGGCGGACGCCGCGGAGATCGTAACCGACTCCCGGCACGACGATCACGAGGGGGTCCGCAAAGCAGGTCGACCCTGGTGAGGCCTTGAGAGTACCATCGTTCCGCGCGACCCAACCCGGCGTGTCGGTCGAGGAATCCGCCGGAAGGAACACCGAGGTGGTCGCCGTCTCCGACAGCAGAGGAAGGGCATCGACCTCCGCCCCCATCGCAACGTACCCGAGCACCGTACGGGCATCCGAGAGGCACGGCAGGCGACGAGCCCGCTCGACGATCGCACCGCTCGAAGTCTTGCGAACGTCGGCCGGAATCGCCGCACGCGCGGTCAGAAGCGCACGCCGCCACTCGGATTTGGTCGATTTCATGGCCCGGATGCCTTCTCGCAGATACCGGGCGGAACGCAACGAGGACTATCTGTTCACGTCGGTCGTGTGCTCATGGGCGCGAAACGTATTCTATCGGCCCGCGCGCGCACCGGGCACGAGACGGCAATATATGAGATTGCTCCGAATACTCCGTATCGACATGACCGCAGAACAACGCGATTCGTCATTGCGCTCCGTCCGCGACAAGCTAGCTTTTCGAATCGTGCAGTGATTCGAGTCTAGGGGCCAAGTCTCCCAAGTGTCAAGGGAATCCTTGCGGTTCTGCAATGCCCAGGAGGGCAGAGGCGAACTGACGGGCGTCGAATTCCCGCAGATCATCGATCCCCTCGCCGACACCAACGTAGCGAACGGGTATCCCAAGCTCGCCAGCGATCGCGACGACGATTCCACCCTTGGCCGTCCCATCAAGCTTGGTGAGGACCACGCCGGTCACCGGAACCTGCTCGAGGAAGGCACGACCTTGCGTGAGCCCGTTCTGGCCGGTCACCGCGTCGATCACCAGGAGCGTCTCATGGGGCGCCCCCGGAATCTCGCGGGCGATGACTCGGCACACCTTCCGTAATTCGTCCATCAGGTTGCTCTTCGTGTGCAGCCGACCCGCGGTGTCGATGATGACCACATCGCTGCCACGAGCCAAAGCCGCGCGAAGACCGTCGTGCACGACCGCACCGGGGTCGCCGCCATGTTGATGGCGAACCAGGTCGGCCCCGATCCGTCCCGCCCACACCTCCAGCTGCTCAATCGCCGCAGCCCGAAACGTATCCCCAGCAACCAGGAGCACCCGCCGACCCGAGCGAGAGTACCGGGCCGCGAGCTTCGCGATCGTCGTCGTCTTGCCGACCCCGTTCACCCCCACGATCAGAATGACCCATGGTCGAACGGGCGGTTGCACCTCTGCCTTCGAACCGCGTCCACTGGCGGGCGGCGTCGTCAGAATCTCGAGCACGCCCCGTTCGAGCCGTGCCTGGACGGTTGGGGCATCGCCCGTATGTCCGCCCTCGAGACCGCGCATCAGACGTTCCGTCATGCGAATGCCGACATCGGCAGCCAGCAACGCGGCCTCCAGCGATTCTGCGGTCTCCGGGTCCAGTCGGTCGCGCCCGAGTAGTGGGAGAATCCGTTGCAGGAACCCCGCACGGGTCTTCGCCAACCCTTGATGGAGGCTCGGAGGGATCTTCTCGGGCAGAGGCCGACCGGCCTCGGCCAGGGCATCTGACGATGCGCGGCGCCCCCTCCGCCGGAAGCCCCAGAGCAGCGCGATCGTCACCAGGGCGAGTACCGCCACGGCGGCAATCACGATCGCAGCCTCAGACCCACCCATTTGGGTGGCGAGGGCGTGCCACCTGTCCATCGGACGCTCTATCGCACGCAGCGACTGCCGCGGCTAATCGGGAAGGCGCACGGAGACGACCTTCGAGACTCCAGGCTCTTCCATGGTTATGCCGTAGAGCGTCTCCGCGACCTCCATGGTCCGCTTGTTGTGCGTGATGAGAATGAACTGGGAGTGCGAGCTCATCTCACGGACCATGTCGTTGAAGCGGCCGATGTTGGCGTCATCGAGCGGGGCATCGACCTCGTCGAGGAAACAGAACGGACTCGGCTTGGTCAGGAACAGCGCGAAAATCAGGCTCACGGCGGTGAGCGCCTTTTCACCGCCCGACAGAAGATCCAGCGGTCCGAGGCGTTTGCCCGGGGGCTGCACCACGACCTCGACACCACTCTCGAGGATCTGCTCCTCGTTGGTGAGGCGAAGCTGCGCTTTCCCGCCACCGAACAATCTCGGCAACACGTCGCGGAAGCACGTGTCGACCCGATCGAAGGTCTCACGGAACCTGGCCCGCGATGCTCGATTGAGCCGGCCGATAGTCTTCTTGAGGTCCTCGAGCGCCCGCTCGAGGTCGTCCCGTTGCTGCTGGAGAAACGCGTGACGCTCTTCCAACTCCGCGATCTCGGCGAGAGCACCGACGTTCACGTCGCCCATGGCGCTCACCCGTTCGCGGAGACGCGTCAGGCGAGCGTCCTCTTCCATACGATCGTCGAGCGCTTCATCCTCCGATATCGCAATCTCGCACTGATACTTCTCGCGGATCGTCTGCTCCAGGTGCGTCAAGTTCATGCGCTGCTCCGCGCCGCGCAGATCGAGCGCCGCCGCACGGCCCCGCACGTTCTCGACCTCGACCTGCGCCTCCCCGATCTGTCGCTCCGCCTCCTCGGTCGCACCGCGTAAGGCTCGGAGACCAGCCTCGGTCTGGGTCAGGGCCTCGTCACGTTCGATGACGGCGCGAGCGAGCGCGTCCGTGCGGTCGACCGCGGCAGCAAGTGCCTCCCGGGTCTGTTGGATCGAGACGCGATCCAATCGTTGGCGCTCCGTCAGCACCGTCGCGCGCCGACTCGCCTCCTCATTCGAGCGCTGCAACCGGTCGATCGCGGTCGCCAGTGCATCACGTCGAGCGAGTGACTCGGCCAGGGAGATCCGTCGCGCAGTCAGCTCCTCGTGCAGCGCCATCGCGGCAGCGCGGCGCTCGGCGACGCTCCGATCGGTGTGCTCGACCTCTCGTTCACACGCCTCTCGCCGACTGACGGCATCCTGCATCGCCAGCTCGAGGCCTTTTGCCTCCTCTGCGCGCGCTTCCAGATGTGCCGTCGTCTCCGCGAGCTCCTCCGCAGCAGCGCGATGCTGCTCTTGCAGCTCATGGAGCTCTTGCCGAACGCGCTGGAGATCCTTTTCGGCAGTGACGACACTCACGGCGACCTGCGCCAGCTCGGCGTCGACGTTCTGGAGGTCACCTTCGCGGCTCCGCACGAGCGCACTCAGCTCGTCGTAGCGGGCACGCGCCGCGACCAACTCGCTCTCGCGACGCTCGACTTCCCCATCGAGTGCCCGCAGCTCTCGCCGCTGGGCGAGCAAGGTCTCCTCGGAGCGCTCGCTCCCGCCGGTAATCGCGCCGGACGCGACGAGCGTCTCGCCCGCCGGGGTCACGAACGTCCATCCCGCCCCGCCGCCGTTCCACAGACCGAGTGCGCCGTCCAGGTCGTCGACCAGGTACACGTTCCCGAGCAGCGCCTGCGCGACCTGCGCGAAACCCGCACGCACGCCGACGACGTCCAAGAGCCGCATCGCCGGGGCCGGTGGTGGATTCGGCGACGTTCCGGGCGCGGAATCCCGCGGCACGCACATGGCCCGCCCCGCACCGGCGCGGCGGAGCGCCTGCACCGCATCCTTCGCGACTTCGTGATCACGCATGATCACGGCTTGCAGCTGTTCGCCCAACACCGCGGCGACCGCTCGCTCGTGATCGGCCGGGATCTCGAGGATCTCGGCCACCAAGGCCAACGCCTCGTCTCGTGACGACGCGGCCAGAACGGCACGCACGCCCTCGGTGTATCCGACCCGCGACTCTTGAATCTCGCGCAAGGAATCACGCCGCGACCGCGAACGCGCGAGGCCTTCCTTGAGCGCTTCCAGAGATTGCTCCCACGTCGTCCGTTCGGAGAGGACGGCGCGAAGGCTCTCGGCGCGCTCGCGCTTCTCACCTTCGAGGATGCCGAGCCTCCCCTGTTGGTCGATCATGAGCCGCTCGACCGCTTCCGCCTTGTCGGCGACGCCGGCTCGACGCTCCAGCAGGCCGTCGATCACGGACTGCAGTCGTTCACGGCGCGCCTCCTCTTGCGCCCGGCGCTCCTGCAGCACTCCACACGCCTTCTGGGCGTCGGCGAGTCCAGTAGCGGCTGCTATCAGCTCGGCCCTGGCCGCCTCGAGCGCCTGCGTTTCCGCCGTCAACGCCTCGTTGGCAAGCGCCAATTCCGCTTCGTATCGCGCCAGGGTTGCCTCCGCCGACTCGATCGTCGACGTCAGCGCGATCCTCAATTGCTCGGACTCCGCTCGTTCCGCTTCGATGAGCGACCCTTGCTGCAACGCTTGGTCGAGGTCGGCGGCCGTCGCGACGTCCTGTGCCTCCAGCTCGTGCGCGCGTCCGTCGAGACGAGCGAGCTCGTTCCGGCACGCCTCGGCAGCCGCGCGCGCTTCGTAGGCCGCCGCCTGCGCGCGATGCAGGGCCTCCTGCGCGCCGACCTCCTGATCGCGCGCCGCCCTTCGCTCGCCATCGAGTCGCTCGAGCGTGGCTACCAGCGCGCCCTCGCGCCCGGTCAGGTCCTCCCGCTGAGCGACGAGCTCTTCGATTTCACGAACGAGGCGGGCGCGCGTGCGCGCCGACAGCGCGAGGTCGAGCTCGGCGATCTCCTTCACCAGCGCCCGATACTGCTCGGCCCGGCGCGCCTGACGGCGCAAGCTCGCCAACTGGCGCTCGACCTCGTGGAGAATGTCCTGGACACGCGAGAGGTTGTCACGGGTACGGTCCATTTTCCGCTCGGCCATCTGTCGGCGACTGCGATAGAGCGTCGTCCCCGCTGCCTCTTCGATGAAAAGCCGAAGATCCTCGGGTTTCGCCCCGATGAGCGCCTCGACCCGCCCTTGCTCGATGATGGCGTATGCCTTGCCGCCGAGACCCGTGCCGAGAAACAGCTCGGTGACATCACGCAGCCGGCACGTCACCCCGTTCATGAGGTACTCCGACTCTCCCGAACGGAAGTAGCGGCGCGTCACCATGATTTCCGAGGGCCCGGCGGTGGCGAGGGGGTGACCCGCCTCCTTGAGGAGCGTGAATTGATCGAGCGGAAGCCCGTCGGTCTCGAAGACGATCGACACCTGCGACATCCCGAGCGGCGCGTGCCGGTCATTGCCACCGAAGATGACGTCTTCCATGCCGTCGCCGCGAAGGCGCTTGGCGCTCTGCTCGCCCAAGACCCAGCGGATGGCGTCGACCACGTTCGACTTCCCGCACCCGTTCGGACCGACGACCCCGGTCACCCGAGACGGGAAACGCAGGATCGTACGATCGCGAAACGACTTGAATCCGACCAGCTCGATTTGCCGGATGCGGAGACTCGCCGAGGTGATCAGCGAGGTCTGATCCGCCGCGCCATCGTCGGTGGGCTCACTTTCTGGCCAGGACACGAGAGCGCGTTCGACGGAGACTTCCTGCGGTGGAATCGCCACAACCCCTCCTCACCACGAGTGCGACGGTGAGCCGCCGGCACCGAGCGCGGAATCTCTCACAGGGTCGTCGGGGTGTCAATCAAAAACCCCAACATGCTGGCGGCGATGCCCGCCTGCGCCCCTAGATCTTGGGGGCGGGCACCCGATTTCGTGCCTACGGCTCGAGCTCGGTGTTCCAGTACGAGACGTCGACCGGGTTCAGGAATGGACCCCACTCGCGGTAGCGACGGAGGTTGAACGTCGAGGACACGAACGGCGTCCAGTGTGGCCGCGTGGGATGCTTGAGGAGCTTCATTCCTGCCTGCTCCGGCGTACGTCCGCCCTTGCGGCGGTTGCACCGATGGCAGGAGCACACGACGTTTTCCCATGACGCCAATCCGCCCTGCGACCGGGGAACCACGTGATCCAGGTTCAGATCGGACCGCGCGAAATGCTGGCCGCAGTACTGACACGTATTGTCGTCACGCGCATAGATATTGTACCGACTGAATCGCACGTGCCGCTTCGGCACGCGATCATAGGCGACCAGCAGGATCACCCGCGGCACTCGGATCACGCGGCTCACGAGCCCGATGGCGTCGTGCTCGACACTGACGGAGAGCTCGCTCCAGCTCTTAAAGTCGAACGTGCGGTATTGTTCATCGACCGCCCGGGCGATGTCCTGATACAGCAGCGTGAAGGCGCGGCGAACCGACGTGACGTGAATGGGAAGGTACGAGCGATTGAGAACGAGTACCTTCGTGTTGAGCATGGTCATGGATCGTCGTCGGGCCGTGCGACGGTAATACGGCCTTGGTCGACATGTCAAGAATCTTCTTCTGTAAGCACGCGCACTTGCACGTTTTCCGGTGCGCTCCTATACTCCGAGCCCGCCCGCACCAGGTGCGGACCGCACGTCGTCGTGCTGGTCGGCGCCGGGCACCGTGATCGTGCGCACAGCCTACGAGCAACTTCTCCGCAGCGTCGAAAAGCCCGGGCGCTATCTCGGTAACGAGCGCGGCGCGGTCCGCAAGGATCCCGCGACGGTGCGGGTACACTTCGCGCTGGCCTTCCCGGAGGTCTACGAGATCGCGCAATCCCACCTCGGTCTCCAGATTCTCTACGACATCCTCAATCGGCGTGGGGACGTGTATTGCGAGCGCGTCTACGCCCCGTGGCTCGACATGGAAGCCGAGCTCCGTCGACACGCGCTCCCCCTGACCTCCCTGGAGACGGGGACGCAGCTCGGCGCGTTCCACATCATCGGGTTCAGCCTGCAGTACGAGCTCACCTATACGAACATCCTGACGATGCTCGAGCTGGGCGGGATACCGCTCTACTCCGCCGAACGCGACTCGCATCATCCGCTGGTGATCGCGGGGGGTCCATGCGCCTTCAACCCCGAGCCGATCGCACCTTTTCTGGACGCGGTCGTCCTAGGCGACGGGGAGGAGGTCGTCCTCGACATCGCCGACGCCTACGCCGCGTGGGATCGCAAAGACCGCGGCGAGCTCCTCGATCGACTCGCCGCCATCGACGGCGTCTACGTCCCGTCGCATTTTACCCCCACCTATCATCCCGACGGCCGCCTGGCGTCGATCGTCCCACGCGACCCCGACCGCCCTGTCGTTCGCAAACGCATCCTCGAGGATTTGAATCGCGTGCCGCTACTCAGCCGGCAGATGGTCCCCACGATGGACATCGTCCACGATCGGGTGGCCCTCGAGGTCATGCGTGGCTGCGTCAAGGGCTGCCGCTTCTGTCAGGCCGGCTACATCTACCGACCGCTCCGCGAACGGGATCCGGAGGCCTTGCTTGCTCACACCGAGAAGCTCCTCCGCGAAAGCGGCTATGACGAGGTGTCGCTGCTATCGCTCAGCACCGGAGACTACAGCTGCATCAATCCGCTGCTCGCTGCCCTCATGGATCGCCTCGCCCCCGACCGGATCGCCGTCTCGCTCCCGTCGACGCGGGTCGACGCGCTCGACCCCCACCTGCTGACCGAGATCAAGCGGGTCCGCAAGACGGGCTTCACGCTGGCGCCGGAGGCCGGTACGCAGCGCCTGCGCGACGTGATCCAGAAGGAGTATGGCGAAGAAGAGCTGGTTCGTGCCGCCGAGCTGATCTTCACCCTCGGATGGCGGAGCCTGAAGCTCTACTTCATGCTCGGCCTTCCCACCGAGACCACCGAGGACCTGCTCGGGATCGTCGCGCTCGCCCGCCGCGTTTCGGCGGCAGGCGGCCACCGGCACCCGGTCACCGCCAGCGTCTCGACCTTCGTGCCCAAACCGCACACCCCCTTCCAGTGGGCCCCACAGGCCACCATCACGGAGACCGAGGCGCGCCAGGCACTGCTCCGACGAGAGCTCGGACGCCACCGCCTCGGTTTCAAGTGGCACGACGCGCGCCTCTCGTATCTCGAAGGTGTGTTCTCGCGCGGCGACCGGCGACTCGCATCCGTGCTGGTGGCCGCGCAGCGATTGGGGTGCCGCTTCGACGGCTGGAGCGACCAATGCCGCTTCGACGACTGGCAGCGCGCCTTCGTCGCCTGCGACCTCGACCCCGACTGGTACCACCGCCGGCGCGTCCTCGACGAGACATTGCCCTGGGATCATCTCGACAGCGGGGTCACGAAGACCTACCTGCAGCGCGAGCTGGCGGCGGCCTTCGCGCGTACGCTGACCCCCGATTGCAGCATCGAGCGCTGCACCTATTGCGGTGCGTGCGATTTCACGAGCATCCGCAACGTGACCTTTCATCCGCGCGGTGCCAAGGGCAGTGACAGCCGCGGCGCGCAGGTGGATGCATGGGCGCGCGACGCGATGTCTGCGGCCGCCGACTGGCCGACCAAGAATTGGGCGCGCCTCGTGGACGGTGCGCGCTCACCCGGGATCAGCGAACCTCTCCTCCAGCCCGATCGCAGCGGCGGCGTCGAGCACTCTCACGAAGACGCGCACGCCCGCGACACCACTGACCGTGGCGCCCGCGGACAGGGCAACGCCGAGGAGTGGCTCGGCTCCGAGCGTCACGGGCTCGAGCCGCCCGGCGACGACTCCGCGCTCCCCGCCGCCACCCGGATCCGCCTCGTCTATCAGAAGCTGGACCGCGCGCGTTTTCTCGGCAATCGCGAGCTGACGACGGCGTTCGTTCGCGCCAGCCGTCGCGCCGGGCTCCCCCTCGCCTTCACGCGCGGGCATCATCCCATGCCCCGGATGCGGTTCGGTCCGGCGCTGTCGCTCGGGTTCGCGAGTCTCGGCGAATACATGGATCTCGATCTCACCGCGGCGTGGGAGGCCGATCGGGTTCATGCGGCACTGAATCGCGAGCTTCCGGATGGGCTCACCGTGGTCGAGGCCGAGGCTCTGTCGCTCGACGCTCCGACGATCGACCACGCGCTGCGCGGATTCTCGTACAGTGTTTCGCTCGAGCGCGTGTCGTCCGAGCGCGTACCCGACGCCCTCCTCACGGCGCGCCTGGCCGACTTCGTCGCAGCCGCGAGCTTTCCGATGACGAAGCACATCAAGGGCCGGGCGCGCCAGATCGATGCCCGTGCCTCGGTGGCGCTGCACCGCATCGGTGCTCGGGTCTTGCACATCCAGACCGCGGTGACACCCGCCGGCACCTTGAAACCCCACCACGTCCTCGCCAGCGTCCTCGGATTGAGCGATCTCGAGGCTCAGCTGCTCGCGGTCACCAAGATCGGGACGACGATCGACCCGGCACGACCAACGACCGGGGATGCGACCGCGCTACCGGCATGAACCCGCGATGTCGAAATTGATCCTCATCAGCTCGACCCCCGAGGAGACCCGGGTGGCGCTGGTCGAGAACCAAGGACTCGCCGAGATGCACATCGAGCGGGCACGCGATCGCGGCATCGTCGGCAACATCTACAAGGGCAAGGTCGTGCGCGTCCTGCCGGGCATGCAAGCGGCATTCGTGGACATCGGCCTCGCCAAGGCGGGATTCCTGCACGTCTCCGACTTCTATCCGGGCGTCGGCGAGCTCCCGCTCATCGATGCCGACCTGCTCGATCGCGACGTCCCGCCCGATGCCGTCGCCGGCGGGGACGATCTGAAGACCACGCCCGACACCCCGTCGTTCGCCGACGAGATCCCGAGCCCCCCCGTGATGCCGGACCCGATCGAGAATCGCCTGCACCGGGGGGACGAGATCCTCGTCCAGGTCGCCAAGGAGCCGCTCGGATCCAAGGGCGCGCGCATCACCTCCCACATCTCGTTGCCCGGCCGCTACCTGGTCTATCTCCCCACGACCAATCATCTCGGGGTCTCCCGCCGGATCGAGGATGCGGACGAACGGCAGCGTCTCCGCGACATCGTGTTGGCGCTCAAGCCGCCGGCGGCGGGGTTCATCGTTCGCACCGTGTGCGTCGGCCTCAGTCGTCGCGAGCTGGAAGCGGACATGCGCTTCCTGATCAAGCTCTGGAACCGCATCCTGAAGCGCAGCGAGGACGTCTCCGCGCCCTGCCAGCTGCACTACGACATGGACCTCACCCTCCGCAGCATCCGCGACCTGTTCACGCCCGACGTCACCAGCGTCGTGGTCGATCGCGCGGTCGATCATCAGCGCATCCTCGAGTTCGTCGACTCCTTTGCTCCCCGACTGAAGCCACGCATCGAGTTGCACGAGACGTCCGAGCCGCTCTTCGACCAGTACGGGATCGAACAGGCGATCAGCCGGGCGCTCGAACGCCGGGTGTGGCTCAAATCCGGCGGCTACATCGTCATCGATCAGACCGAGGCGCTGACGACCGTCGACGTCAACACGGGCCGCTACGTCGGCAAGCACAACCACGAGGAGACCGTCCTCAAGACCAACCTGGAGGCGGCGCGCGAGATCGTCGACCAGCTGCGGCTCCGCAACATCGGCGGCATCATCATCGTAGACTTCATCGACATGATGGATCCCGCCAATCAGCAGCGGGTGATGGATGCGTTCGACACCGCACTGAAGCAGGACAAGATGCGCAGCAACATCCTCAAGATCTCCGAGCTCGGACTGGTGGAGATGACTCGCAAGCGCACTCGCGCGAGCCTCTTGCAGCTCCTCACCGAGTCCTGTCCGAGCTGTGACGGGCGCGGCCGCATCGTGTCGATCGCCACCATCGCCTACGAGGCGATGCGCCGCATCCGCAAGGTGGCGAACGCGGCCCCCGAAGCGAGCCGCATCGTGGTGCGTGCGAGCCCCGCGGTGGCGACGTTTCTCTGCGAGGAGGAGGCGGCCGCCATCGATCGTCTCGAGCGGGAGACCGCCTGCCGCGTGACGGTCGAGAGCGTCGAGGGAGTGGATCACGCGCGCCTCGACGTGCGTGCGATGTGAGCGGACCGGACCTTGCCTTGACTTGCCGCTGAGCCTTCTTTATTCGGGCCTTACGGCCATGCCCCCAGACCTCGACTGCGGCAACGCGCGCGTCGCGACGGCGCCCGCCTTCGCCGGCGCTCTCGAGCGGGTGCTGGCGGCGGCTGATGCGTCGTCCGTCGCCGACGCCTACGCGCTGATCCGGTGCGACGACGGAGATCTCCCGCAGTTGCTCGCCGCCGCCGGTCGGCTGCGCGATCGCCACAAGGGCCGGCTGGTCACCTACTCGCGCAAGGTGTTTCTCCCCATCACCAATCTCTGTCGCGATCGTTGCGCCTACTGTACGTTTCGGAAGGATCCCGACGATCCGGGCGCCTGGACCATGCAGCGCGCCGAGATCGGCGAATGGCTCGATCGCGCCCTGGGCCAAGGCTGCAAAGAGGCGTTGATGTGTCTGGGCGACACGCCGGAGGCTGCCTTTCCGTCGTACCGTACGACGCTCGCAGCTCTCGGCCACGGGTCCACCGTCGAGTACGTGCGTGAAGCCTGCGAGATGGCGATCGCCGTCGGACTCTTGCCGCACACCAATGCCGGGGTGCTCTCCAGCGACGAGATGCAACGACTCCGTCCCGTCAACGTCAGTCTCGGTCTCATGCTGGAGAACGCCAGCCCCCGCCTCCGAGCCCGGGGCATGCCGCACCACCATGCCCCCGACAAGGAGCCGGCACGACGTCTCGCCATGATCGCCGACGCCGGTCGTCTTCGCATTCCGTTCACGACGGGCATTCTCCTCGGGATCGGCGAAACCGCCGAGGAGCGAGTCGATGCCCTCTTCGCGATCGCAGACCTGCAACGGGCTCATGGCCACATCCAGGAAGTGATCATCCAGAACTTCCGGGCCAAGCCGGAGATCGCGATGGCCGCCGCACCCGAGCCGACGGCCGGCGAGATGGCGCGCGCCGTCGCCGTCGCGCGCCTCGTCCTGGGAGGTGAGATGAACGTCCAGGCGCCGCCCAATCTGAATCCGGACGATCACCGCCTCCTGCTACGCGCCGGGATCAACGATTGGGGCGGGATCTCGCCGGTGACGCGCGACTACGTGAATCCCGAGGCGGCGTGGCCGCACATCGACGGGCTCGCCGCGACGTGTCACGCCGAGGGCTTCTCGTTGCGTGAGCGCCTCGCCATCTATCCGGAGTATGCTCGTCCGGATTTTCTCGACCCGAGCCTCGCGGCGCCGGTCGATCGCCTGGCGAGTCGGATCGCCGAAGGGGGTACGCATGCAAGCGCCCTACATTGAAGACCTACGCCAAGGCGTCACGCTCGATCGCCGCTTGGCGGCGGCTCGCCCCGGCGTCCGGACGCTGATCGAGCGTGTGCTCGACGGCGGCACGCTCTCGATCGACGACGGCGTCCGCCTCCTCGAGACCGAGGGCGACGACGTCCTGGCGGCCATCGCCGCCGCCGACGTCATTCGCAAGGCCGACGTCGGCGACGACGTGACGTACGTGGTCAACCGCAACGTCAACTTCACCAACGTGTGCTTCGTGGGTTGTCGCTTCTGCGCGTTCAAACGGCAGCGCTGGGAGCCCGATGCCTACAACCAATCGGTCGAAACCATCCTCGCCAAGGTGCAGGAGGCCGTCGACCGCGGCGCCACCGAGATTTGCATGCAGGGCGGCATCAACCCGGAGATGCCGCCGTTCACGTACCGAGACATCCTGATCGCGATCAAGCAGGCCTTTCCGGCCATCCACATGCACGCGTTCTCGCCCATGGAGGTCATGTACGGATCACGCCGCACCGGCATGAGCTACGAGGATTACCTCGCAATGCTGAAGGGCCACGGCCTCGGCACCATCCCCGGCACCGCCGCCGAGATCCTGGACGACGAGGTGCGGGAGATCCTGAGTCACAAGAAGGTCGATGTGAGGACGTGGATCGACATCATCACGACGGCGCACCGGCTCGGCATCCCGAGCACCGCGACCATCATGTATGGTCACGTCGAGACCCCCCGACACGTCGCGGCGCACCTGGTTTTGATCCGCGACCTGCAGCGCGAGACGCACGGCTTCACGGAGTTCGTGCCGCTGCGTTTCATCCATACCAACACCGAGATGTACCGCGACGGCCTGGTCGGCGATCCGCCCCCGAAGGGCATCTACGACCTCCGGATGTACGCCGTGACGCGCCTCATGTTGCGGGGCTCGATCGACAACGTCCAGACGTCGTGGGTCAAGATCAACCACGAGCTCGCCCAGCTCTCCCTGCAGGCCGGCTGCAACGACTTCGGCGGCACCCTCATGGAGGAGAGCATCTCACGAGAGGCCGGCGCGGATGCCGGTGAGTACACGCCGGTCGACGAGATCCGCCGAATCATCCAAGAGATCGGACGCCGTCCGGTCGAGCGGACTACCCTCTACCGCAAGCTCGATGCTCCCGAGGAGAACGCCCCGCGTGCCCGGACGACCCGCGCTGACGGTGCTGGCGGGCGGGGTGGGAGCCGCGAAGTTCCTGCGCGGCCTCATCCGCTCTGCTGACCCGGCCACCCTCACCCTCGTCGTCAATACGGCCGATGACGATCGCTTCTTCGGGCTGGCCGTCTCACCCGATCTCGACACCGTCATGTACACGCTGGCCGGGCTCGCGCATCGTCGGCGGGGTTGGGGCCTCGGCGGCGACCGTTTCCGCTGCCTCGGCGCACTCGCGCGTCTCTACGACGACACCGGCTGGTTTCACCTCGGAGACGCCGACCTCGCCACCCACATCTACAGAACGGACCGCCTGTCCCGAGGTGCCACGTTGAGCAAGGTGACGACCGACCTGTGCCGCGCGTTCGGAATCCGCTCGCGCGTGCTCCCCATGACCGACGCCGACGTGCGCACCCGCATCACCACGTCGAGCGGGACGCTTTCGCTGCAGCGCTACCTGGTCGCCGAGCGCGCGCGCCCGGCGGTGCGCGCCCTACACTACCGCGGCGCATCCGCGGCCCGGCCCGCGCCCGGAGTCGTGTCCGCGATTCGCGATGCCGACGCCGTCATCATCGCGCCCAGCAACCCGTTTCTCAGCATCGGTCCGATCCTCGCCATTCCGGGCATCCGCGCCGCCTTGCGCGCGCGCCGCGGCCCGGTGGCGGCGGTGTCACCCTTGGTGGGAGGCCGAGCGGTCAGCGGGCCCCTGGCGCGCCTGTTGCGCCGCTTCGGTCATCCCAGCTCGTCGATCGGAATCGCGCGCTGCTATCTGCCGTTTCTCGACGCGCTCGTCATCGACCGTCGCGATCGCGCCGATGCCGCAGCGCTCGGCCGACTCGGCTGTCGCGCGATCATCGCCGACACGCTCTTCACGACGCCGGCGCGGGCCGCGCGGGTCGCGCGTACCCTCCTCGACGCCCTGGCGCGCGCGTGATGCCGATACGTCCGCTCAGCTGCGTGCCGATCCCGGGGCTGCCCTCCGTGCAACCCGGTGACGATCTTCCGGCTTTACTCCGGGCCGCACTCGACGCCATCGGGGTGGCGCTCGAGCACGGCGACGTCGTCGCGGTATGCCAAAAGGTGGTCTCGAAAGCGGAAGGCCGCATCGCCGACCTCGCCACCGTCACCCCGTCGCCTTTCGCCGCCCGCATCGCGGCCGCGGTCGGCAAGGATCCACGCGTCACCGAGGTCATCCTGCGCGAGACGACTCGCATCGTCAAAATGGCGCAGGGACACCTGATCTGCGAAACCGGCCCCGGTTGGATCTGTGCCAACGCCGGCGTCGACGAATCCAACGCCGTGCGAGCCGACTCCGTCACGCTCTTGCCGCTCGACGCGGACGTCTCGGCGGAGCGCCTGCGCGCCGCGCTCGTGACCGACGGCTCGGGCATCGACGTCGGCGTCGTCATCACCGACACCTTCGGCCGGCCCTGGCGCGACGGGCTGGTCGACGTCGCCCTCGGGGTCGCCGGGATCGGCGCCCTGCTCGACTACCGTGGATCGCACGACATGGACGGACGCGAGCTGCACCATACCATGCTCGCGCTCGCCGATGAGATCGCAGCGGCCGCGGGACTGCTGATGGACAAGGGCGCGGGAATCGCGGCCGTCGTCGTCCGAGGCGTTCCTTGGGAGCGCTCACACGGTCGCGGCCGCGACCTCATTCGGCCCGCGGCGCTCGACCTCTTTCGCTGAGGAGACGATGTCCCGCCTCGTGCGATCCGGCGTCTCTGCCGGCCGCACGAGGCGGGTACAGTCTTACGAGGAGGGCTCGCGGACCGCGCCGGCGCGCGCGGCGGCGACTTCTTCGCGATTCGCTTCCAACACGGCGCGGAGGACGGTTTCGAGCGCCGTGATCTCGCCGTTGACGGCGACCATGCTCTCGATCAGTGCCAACCAGCGCAAAGAGGTCGGCTCGCCCGGGTCCATCTCCGGACACAGCGTCGCTACGCCGGTGGCTGCCCGCAGCAAACCTTCGGAGGCGGATTCGAGGTGTTTGGCGATGTCGGTAAAGGTTTCGCGGTCGATGATCATGGGGTCTCCTTGGAACGTCGATGGCCCGCAAATGTCCAAGAAAGGTGCCATGCCCAGTCGCGGTGCGCGCTCCCTTCGCGACCGCAACCGTCATCGCGATGCCGCCGGCTTTCGTGAGACGACCCGCTCACTTGACCTCGTACGGTCGTTCTCGCACGACGCGAGAAACCAGGAGAGCGCCATAGCGCCGCGACTCGTCGCGGCGCGTCTCCGATCGTGCATTTGAGCGGCATCCACGACGGCAGCGCATTCTCGCAGGACCGCGTCGAACACCGACGCGTTCGTGCCGCAGGCCGGATGCTACGCGGAGATCGCGGCGGGTGCGCCGGACGAAACGCCGGCGCCGAGACCGGAGGGCGACGATTGGACGTGCTCGCTCCGCCGGCTCTCGGCCAAGCGGCGCTCCAGCACGACGAGCTCCGACACCGCGCTTCCCGGCAACACCACCTGCTCCCGCCCGCCTCTCCCGCGGCGCGCCAGCGCGATGCAGCCGAGCTCGGCGAAGCGGTTCAACGCGTTCGCGAACGTCACCGCCGAGTTACCCTCCGGGCGGCGCGTCTGCCCGAGCAGCTGATGCATGCTGAAGCTCTTCTGCATCCGGGCGATGGCGGCCTTGTAGGTGAAGCCGTCCGCATCGAGGTCGAGCAGCGTCTTGGCGACGATCCAGTACGCCTCGCGAAAGCTGTCGAGGATGCCGTCGCAAAACACCAGCAGCACGTGTCCGGCCCACACGCGCTCGCCGTCGATGGCACCGACCTCCTCGAAGTACGCCAGCGTATCGGCGATCTCGGCAGCGACCGCTTGCCGCTCGGGCAACGCGAACTCCCAGCGAAAGAGATCCAACCACCACCAGACCACCGCGCCCAGATCGCCACGCGGAAAGCCGCGACGCAGGGCATGGGCCACCAGGGAGGGGATGAGGAAGAAGTGGATGCTGTTGTTCTTGTAAAAATCGAGGATCATCCGCTTTTCTGGCGGCGCGTAGATGATGTCGCCGTCGCGATCCTTCATCCACTCGATCAGCTTGCCCGTCTGCAAGAAATTGAGGCTCTCGTAGAAATTCTCCCGGTTGCGGTGCAACGACGCCGTCAACGCCACGCGCTTACGGAGCAGCAACTCGGTGAGCGCGCGGGCGGCCGTCGCGAACTCACCGTAGCGAATCGCCGCCTCCGGGCCGGCCAGCAGCACCGTCGAGGAGACCGAGGTGGCGCCGGCGACCGACGCGTCGTTGACCTCCCGCAGTATCCGGAACCCGAGCTTTTGAATGAAGTGTCGTTTCTCCTCCTCGATCGCGGGATCGGCGATCGCTTGCTGAAAGCGCTCGCGGCGCTCGCCCAGCGCCTCGTCGAGGGAGATCGGCTCCGCGAAGGTCACGTACACCGTCCCGTACTTCTGGCGGAGCACGCTGCGCGCCTTGAGCAGCGCACCGAACGACTCGCGCTCCTTCTGGCCACCCAGCAGCTCCTGCTTGTAGGCCTCCTCTTCGACGATCCGCCCGTAGTGGATCGAGACCGGCACCAGGTAAAGATCGCGACGGACACCATCGACGAACACGTTGACGATGGCGGAGAGCATGCCGAGCTTGGGGGTCAGGATCTTGCCCGTGCGACTCCGTCCCCCTTCGATGAAGAACTCCTGCGTGTACCCCTCGCGGATCAGGTACTCGAGGTATTTCCGGAACACGGTCTTGTAGAGCGGATTGCCCTCGAACGTCCGCCGGATGAAGTATGCGCCGGCACCCCGGAAGAACGGCCCCATGGGCCAGAACGCCATGTTGATGCCGGCCGCGATGTGGGGCGGCGACAGGTAGTTCTCGTGAAAGATGTACGAGAGGATCAGGTAGTCGAAGTGGCTGCGATGGCAGGGCACCAGCACGATGGGGTGCTGCTTCACCACCTCCACCACGCGCTCGAGTCCGCGCACGTCGAGTCCCGAGAACATCCGGTGCCAGATGCGGTGGAAGAAGAACGCAATGACCGCGAAGTAGTAGCCGTGGAAGTTGGCCGCGATCTCGTCGAAGTAGCCGCTCGCTTCCTTCGCGACCTTCTCGACCGGCACCTGGCGCTCGGCGGCGAGCCGGCGCGTGAGCTCCTGAACGTCGTCCGAGTCGAGGACCATGTCCCGCACCTGGCGCTTCGATCGCAGGGTCGGACCCCACACCACGCGCTCCTCGCGATAGAGAAAGATCTGGAGGGCGCGCGTCAGCCGGCGGACGATCCGGTCCTCCCCTTCGTCGCGATACTCGGCCATGAACGCGTTCAGCGGGATCTCCGCCCCCACCGAGATGGTGAGCTCGCGAGCGTTCCAGACGTAGGTCACGAGCTTCTTCACGTCGCTCGGCGCCTCGTGGACGCTGTAGACGAAGCTCGCGAGCCGCGACCCCTTGCGGCGATAACCCGAGCCCCGGAAGATCGCGAGCGGCACCAGAAAGACCGGCTGATCGCGTCCCCAGAGGCCGTGCACGATCTCGTGCAGGTAGTCGGCACCCCGCCGCGGGTCGCGCGCACCGTGCTCTCTCCGGTTGCGGGCGGCGACGCGGCGACTGCTGCGAATGAAGAGCAGCACGGACCGACCCTGCGCCGCGAGCCGTGCGACGCGACCACGCTCGCGCGCCTGTCGTGCCTCGCCGCCCTCCCCGAGCGATCGCAAGCTCCGCCACACGCCGAGGGCGATCTCCGCGAACGGCCGCAACCAGAACGACGAGATGCCGTTGGTGAACTGCGGCAACGGCAACCCTTCGCGCAGCAGCACGTAGTTGACGAAGAAATAATCGACCAGCGAGCGATACCGCATGACGTAGACGAGCGTGCCCTGCTCGGCCAGGCGACGAAGGCGGGCGATGTCCTCGGGGTCGATACGGACGTGGCGGAACGCGAGCCGGGCAAAGATCGTCGCCGGCCATCCGAAGCGCGACGGCATGGCCGAGCGATGCGGCGGCTCGCCGGGCTCGATGGGCCGATCGGGCGACTCGCCGATCGGGCTCGCCTGCGGCTGGCTCACAGGTAGCCCTCGAGACCGCGCCGACTGAGCTCGGCGACGACACGGCGCACGTCCTGGGCGCGTTCCCGATGACAGACCAGGAGGGCGTCCGGCGTGTCGACCACGATCAGATCGTCGACGCCGACCAGCGCCACCAGCCGTCCGTTCCCGAACACGACCGAGCGCTCGGCGTCGACGTGGACGGTCTGACCGCGGACGCTCGCGGCTCCGAGCGCTGCCAGAGCCGCCCAGCTCCCCACGTCGCTCCACCCGAAATCGGCGCCGACCACCAACACGTTCCGAGCGCGCTCCATCACTCCGTAGTCGATGGAGATCGAGGGCATGCGCGCGTATGCACGCGCCAGCGCGGCAGAGAAGGCCCGCCCGCGCTTGCCGATCACCGATCGCAGCGGACCGATCACCGCGGGAAGGTGCCGGTCGAACAGATCCACGATGGTCGTGGTGCGCCACGCAAACATGCCGCTGTTCCAGAGATACTGCTTCGAGGACACGAATTTCCGCGCTCGCGCCGCACTCGGCTTTTCCACGAAGGCGCGGACGCGCGACGTGCGCCCGGCCAGCGACGCCCCGACGTGGATGTAGCCGTAGCCGGTCTCGGGCAGTGCCGGTCGGATGCCGATCGTGACCGAGACCGGCTCCGCGGCTGCCCACGCGAAGGCCTCGAGCAGCACCGCGCGGAAGGCTCGGGTGTCCGCGACGGCGTGATCGGCGGGAAGGCTCACGAACGTCGCCCCCGGAGCGCGCCGCTCGATCGCGAGCGCCGCGAGCGCGAGACACGGCGCCGTGTTGCGCGCCACCGGCTCGACGAGCACGTTCCGTCGCGGCACGCGCGGCAGCTGGCGGCGCACCGCCGCGGCGTGATCGCGGTGCGTGACGATCAGGATCTGCTCGGGTGCTACGACGCCGCGCAGACGCTCGACGGTCTCCTGCAACAGGCTGCGCGCGCCGAGCACCGGCAACAACTGCTTCGGGAGCAGACGCCTGCTGCGTGGCCAGAAGCGCGTCCCACTTCCGCCCGCCATGACGACGGCCCAGCGGTCAGCCGGCCGAGGAGGTCGCGGCACGGAAACTCGAGGCATCGCTTCGATTTAGGCACCGTCGACTCGAAAAGCAAGCTGACCTTGTGATCTCGCGCAGCATTTCAGAGCAACGAATCGCACGCGCTCACGCGCGCGGCGCGATCATCGCGAGACAACGCTCGACGTCCTCTTCGTCCGCATAGAAATGCGGCGAAAACCGAACGCCGCCGCCGCGTGCGCTGGCGAGAATGTCGGCGCCGCGCAGCCGTCGCACGACCGCATCGGCTGGTTCCACGGTCGCGACGGTGGTGATCCCGGAGCGTTCCTCGAGCGCGCCGGGACTCAGCACGCGGAGACCTCGACGCTCCAGACCGTCCCGCAGTTGGGTCGTGCGCTCGACGACTCGGCGCTCGACCTCGTCGATTCCGACGTCGAAGAGCAGATCGAGCGCGCCGCCGAGCGCGTGGATGCCGAGAAAGTTCAGGCTGCCGCACTCGAACTTCTGCGCGTCACCCTTCAGATCGAAATGGTACGGAAGGTACCGCCCGGCGTCGACGACGCTCTTCCATCCGAGCCGTTGCGGACGCAGCCGGTCGAGCCAGCGCCGCGACACGTAGAGCAGCCCGCATCCCTCCGGAGCGCACAGCCACTTGTGACCATCGGCGGCCAGCGCATCGATGCCCTCACGCTCGACGTCGATGCGGAGCGCCCCCAGCGCCTGGATGCCGTCGACGCAGAAGAGCACGTCGTGCCGGCGGCACAGCTCGCCGATCGCCGCCAGCGGACGGCGTTGCCCGGTCGCGAAATCGACCGCGCTCACGCTCACGACGCGGGTGGTCGAATCGAGGAGCGCGGCGATCGCCTCCACGGTCAGCCGGCCGTTCACGGGCTTCGCCAGGCGGGTCTCGACCCCGGCTCGCGCCAGGCCCCACCAGGGATAGACGTTGGCGGGGAACTCGTCGTCGACGGCAACCACCGAATCGCCCGCCCGCCACTCGACCGCGGTCGCGATGCTCGAGAGGCCGTCCGAGGTACTCGCCACGAACGCGACCTCCTCCGCCTGGGCCCCGAGGAGACGCGCGGAACTGCCGCGGATCTCCTCGGCACGACGCTCCCACGCCGCGTAGTGCAGGCGGCCGGCGTCCCGAGCGTCGGCTATGAAGGCGCATACGGCGTCCGCCACCCGCCGCGAGACCGGCGCAACCCCGGCGTGGTCGAAGTACACGCACGCCGCGGTGCTCGGAAACTCCGCACGCCAGGAGCGGGTCATCGGCGTCCCGAACGATGGGTCGAGAAAAGTAGCATTGCCGCGAGCGCCACTATGCTACACTCCTCACGCATGGAGAAGCCGGTCGCGAGCCCTCGACTCCACGAGTTCTTTCTCGGCGTCACTCGGCGCAGCTTCGACGAGTTGGGAGTCGGTGACGAGGCCGTCGTCGGCTACGTGGCCGCAGTCCTGACCGAGTTCGCCCGCAGCGACCGCTTCTATCCGCTCCGCGATCCTCGCGGCCGCGCCATCGACGCCGTCGGCGACCTGCGTCGCGCGACCGATCGCGCGGTTCGTCACGAACCGAACGTGATGCGGGCGCGGGCGCTGCGGAAGTACGTCGGCGACTACACGCTGTTCATGAGCGGGCTCTTCCGGACGCACGTCGAGAGCCGCGGCGCCCTCGGCTACTACTTCGAGGAGGGACAGCGTTCGTATCGTGCCGTCTCCGAGGTCGACCTCGCGCTCTTCCGTACCGGCTTCTTGTTCTTCGAGCAGCTCGCGAAGAATTTCGAGAGTTACTCGGCCGCTCTCGACTACATGCGGAAGACCTATTTCACTCCCGAGCCCGGCCGGAGCCCGTTCGCCGAGTTCCTGCGTCAGGTCGAGGGCTGGATCACGACCGGGCTCTCCGATAACTGACCAGCCGCAGCGCGCCCCGATACGTCTCAGCGTAACGGGACCCCCGGTCCGTCTCGACCGCTTCCTGCTCGGCCACATGGCGGCGGCAACCCTGGGACGTCGGCAGCTCGGCCTGCTGCTCGCGACCGAGTCCGTCCGCGTCAATGGACGGCGCGCTCGCAAGGGCACGATCGTGCAGGCTGGCGACCAAGTCACGGTCGACCCGCCCTCTTCTTCGCAGACTGACACCTCCGTCGCCGCCACGTGCCCCCTTCCGCTGGTATACGAGGACGCGACCCTCGTCGTCATCGACAAGCCGCCCGGTATCCCCTCCACGATCGGTCGCTCGGCGGGCCCCAGCGTCGCAGCAACGCTTCTGCTCCGCTATCCCGAAATGGCCGCGATCGACGGCCGGCGCGCCGCCGGCCTCGTGCACCGCCTCGATACGGGGACCTCGGGGCTCTTGCTCGCCGCCCGCGACCTGGACTCCCACACCCGCCTGCGTGACGCGTTCGTCCGCAAGGCCGTCGCCAAGGACTACCTCGCCGTCGTCGTCGGCCGCCTCGACCGAGCGGAGACCGTCTCGGTCGCGCTCGCACGCCATCCTCGAAGCCCGGGCCGGATGATTCCCGCGCGGGGGACCACGAAGGCGTGGCCGGCTCACACCGAGATCACCCCGGTCGAGAGCGACGACGGACTCAGCGTCGTACGGCTCCGCATGCGGACCGGTGTCACGCACCAGCTCCGCCTGCACCTGGCGCTGCTCGGGCATCCGGTCGTCGGCGACACGCGCTACGGCCGGCCTCACCCCGACGTCCCATCCGAGGGTTGGCACTATCTGCACGCGCGCGGCGTGCACTTCGACGCTCCGGAGCTTCCGCGTGGGCTCGCGACGCCATTCCCAGAGCACTGGCGACGGCTCTTTGCCGCCCGCGGGTGGTCGGAGATCTAAAGAGCTGCGGTCGCGCGGCCGCTACGCCGCGGCCTGACGACCCTTCGGGCCCTTGTCCTTGCCGTCCTTGTTGCCGGGCGGCTTGGTGCTACACGGACCGCAGAGGTTGCGGATGTTGTCGGGGTCTTCCGTCAGCCCGTCGTCGACGTTGTGACAGACCTTGGCGCACTCGGCGCAGATGAAATAGATGCCCTCGATCGTCTTGTTGATGCGTTCCCGATTGAGGATGCGCCCCCGCAACTTCTGAATGCGGATCCCGAGGAGGTCTTCGTATTGACGCTTGATCTTGCGTCGACCGGCCTCGTCCTTGGGAAGCTCCTCTTCGCTCGAGGCGGCACTGCTCTCGTCCTCGTCGAAGATGTTGAAGCCCTTCTTCGGCTTCTCCTTCTTGACCTTCTTGGCCATCGGCACCTTGCCCTCCCGCGCCAACAAAAAAATCCGGCGACAGCGACGCCACGAAGACGCCATCACCGGACCGCACGACACGCGTTCCCTTGCGATCGACCTATACCAGCGACCACTCACGGTCAATGTCGGGTGTCGTCGATGCGGCTCGCGGAACCTCAGGCGGAACGCGCGCTTGTGACCCTGGAGGTGCGGTGCTAGCGTCGCGCCGTTTCGATTGCCGCCGTCGATGCAGATCCGCCTCGAACCACAGGGAAAGCAGCTGACGCTCTCCGGGCGGCGGCGCGTCGGCGAGCTCGTCCAGTCGCTCGGCATCGTTACGGGCACGGTCATGGTGATCCGCGGCGACGAGCTCCTGACCGACGACGAGTTCGTCGACGACCAGGACACGATCGAGTTGCGCGCCGTCATCTCGGGTGGATCGTCATGAAGTGCAAGCGCTGCGCCGAGAAGGCCACCGTCCAACTGCGGAGCCACAATACCGCCTTCTGCAAGCCGTGCTTCGTCTTCTTCTTCCAGCGTACCGTCGAGCGCTCCATCGCACGCGAACGGATGTTCTCGCACGAGGAACGCATCCTGGTCGCGGTCTCCGGCGGCAAGGACAGCCTGGCGCTCTGGGACGTGCTGGTCGAGCTCGGCTACGAGACCGAAGGCCTCTACCTCGGGCTCGGGATCGGTCCCTACTCCGAGGCCTCCGAGTCGAAGGCGCGGGCCTTCGCGGAGCGCCGCGGTCTCCGCCTCCAGGTCGTGCCGCTCGACGAGGCCGAGGACGGGCTCGCCATCCCCGCGGTCGCGGCCGCCACCCGCCGACCCCCATGCGCCGCCTGTGGCACGTTCAAACGCCACCACTTCGATCAGGCCGCGTTCGCGGGGGGATTTCCGGTCCTCGCCACGGGCCACAACCTGGACGACGAGGCGGCCCGCCTGATGGGCAACGTCCTCCACTGGCAGCTGCCCTATCTCGCCAAGCAACTGCCGGTGCTGTCGCCGACGCACCCGCGCTTCGCCCGCAAGGTGCGGCCGCTCTTCCGCACCAGCGAGCTCGAGAGCGCGACCTACGCCTTCCTGCGCGGCATCGACTACGTGGTCGACGAGTGCCCCAACAGTCACGGCGCGACACAGCTCCTGTACAAGGACGTGCTGAACCGCCTCGAGCAGAGCATGCCCGGGAGCAAGCTCGCCTTCCTGACGGAGTTCCTCTCGCGAGCGCAGCCGTTGTTCGCGAACGCGCCGGACGGGGATCTCGGCGAATGCGAGCGCTGCGGGATGCCGGCCGCCGGCGAGCTGTGTGGGTACTGCCGCCTGGTCGCCGAGGTCGGGCGTCGGCGCGCGCAGGCGGTGGCGCATTCCTGAGCTCCGAGACTCACGATGCCGCGCTGCTCTGCGACGGCGACGCGGTCCTGTTCATCGATCGGAAGGCGCGCCAATATCTCCGCACCCTGCGAGGCGGGAAGCGCGTCAGCGTCCGCGGCGCCAGCTTCGCCGCCGAGGAGCTGATCGGACTTCCCGAAGGCACGGTGCTGCGCGGCTCGACCGGAGAGTACCTCCAGATCTTTCGGCCCACCTACGCGCAGCTCGCCCCGAACCTGCCGCGTCAGGCCCAGCTGATCTACCCCAAGGACGTCGGCACGATCCTGCTCTGGGGCGACATCCACCCGGGGGCACGCGTGATCGAGGTCGGCGTCGGACCCGGCGCCACCTCGCTGGCACTGCTGCGCGCCATCGGCCCCACCGGCATGCTGGTCTCCTACGAGCTCCGCGAGGAGTTCGCGAAGATGGCGCACGACAACGTGGCTCGCTTCCATGGCCCCACGCCGCAGTGGACGATCAAGCTGCGCGACGCCTACGAGGGCTTCGACGAGACCGAGGTCGATCGCATGGTCGTCGACCTCTCGGAGCCGTGGCGGGTGGTGCCGCACGCCGCGCACGCGCTCCGCCCCGGCGGCGTCTTCGTGGGCTTCACGCCGACCGTGCTGCAGCTGAAGCAGCTCGTCGACGAGCTGCGCGCCGGACCCTTCGCCGCCGTCGAGATCCTCGAGTCCCTGCAGCGCGCGTGGCACGTGAAGGACCGCAGCGTCCGCCCCGAGCATCGCATGGTCGCGCACAGCGGGTTTCTGATCATCGCGCGTCGTCTCGCGCCTGCGTCGCCTCCCCATCACCCCTAGCGCCATGCACACCACGCACGCCGCCCATTTTGTTGACATGGTTTCCGACGCTGGTGTAGCGTCCGCCGCAGACGCGAAAGGCAGCGTGAGGTCGACCCCATGACCAAGGAGGATCTTCGGCGGAAGGTCTGGCAGCTGCTGGAGCACAACGGCGTGCAGCGTTTCCCGGGTGCGCACGGTCGCATCCCGAACTTCGTCGGAGCGGAACGCGCCGCCGCCCGCCTCACCGAGCTCGCCGTCTGGAAGAAGGCGCGGGCGATCAAGATCAATCCCGACGCACCGCAGCTCGCTGTCCGTCGTCAGGCGCTCACCGATGGCAAGGTCGTCTACCTGGCCGTCCCCTTCCTGCGCACCGAGAAATGCTTCATCGAGATCGACCCCAAGCGCCTCGGTCGGCGGGTCTCCCTGGCGGCCAGCATCCTCGGGGCCAGTAAGCACGGACGTCTGGTGAGTCCGCGTGAGGTGCGCGCCATCGACCTGGTCGTGTGCGGGTCGGTCGCCGTCCGCCGCGACGGCACGCGCGTCGGGAAGGGCGGCGGGTACGCCGACCTCGAGTACGCGATCCTGCGCGAGGAAGGGAAGCTGAAGGAGACGACCCCGGTCGTCACCACCGTGCACCCGCTCCAGATCGTCGCGGAGAAGGTTGCGATGCTGGCGCACGACATCCCGCTCGATTTCCTGGTGACGCCCTTCGAGGTGGTCGCGACCCGGCCGGCATTCCCGCGGCCGCGTGGCATCTACTGGGATCTCCTGAAGGCCGCCAAGATCGAGTCGATTCCGTCGCTCCGCAAGCGCCTGAAGCAGTCCTCGACCGACGCTCCATCCCGTCGGCTCTAGCCGCTACTCGTTCGGGAGGCGCAGCATCGTAGCGCTGAGGCCGAGCGCGCCGAGACCGAGAACCAGCACGAGCCCGTTCAACGCGACGGCGCGCCGGTGCAGGCGCTGGAAGGTCGCGACCCGCTCGGGGTCGAGGGGCTCGTGATGCAGCGCGGGACGTAGCGCGCGTGCCCGTGGGTTCACGACGGCGCCGGCGTAGGTCGTCGCGCACAGCATGACGGCGAGCAGAACGACGGTCGCGCGCCACGACCCTGCGCCGTGCGACCGTCGCCAGAGGACCAGCGCTGCGCCGAGCGCCACGACGCCCAACAGCGCGGTCACCCAGTAATAGACGACGAACACGCTCCCCATCACGAGCCCCGCGGTCTCGCGCGGGGCGGTCTGGAACACCACCGGCGCGACCACGAAGGACACGCAGACGACGGTACCGATCCAAAGGGCGAGCGCCAGCTGGAAAGAGATCTTGGCGAGCACCAGCACGTCCGGGTCTACTATTGAAGCAGGGGCGCGTTCCCGCTCGGGATCGCGCGGCGGCCCGCAAAGCCCTCGTCGATCGCATGCCAAAAGCCGATGGACTTCTCACCGTACTGCCAGCACAGCAGCACCGAACGGCCGGCGATCTCCCCCGGAAAATCGACCAAGCCGAGGTCGAGGCCCTTGAACTGACCGCCGAGCTGCTCGATTTCCGTCATCACCTGCTCGATCTCCTCGACGGACGGCGCCAGCTCCGGGTGCGCCACCAGGAGCTCGTCGGCGGACGGCATCTGTCGGCGCTGGTCGCCATCGAGCGCCACGTTTTGGATCTCGCGGACCGCGCGGTGCAGGCGCTCCATCAGCATCTCGAGGCGCGGGATCAAGCCGTTCGCTTCCTCGAGCGTGAAGCGTCGCGACGGCATGGCGCGAAGCCTAGACAGTTTCGTGAACGCTGTCGAGAATTCCCCGCAACGACGCCACGTTCGGGGTTGTTCGCGTCGCGGCCCTGTACTATCGTCGCCGCCACATCAGCGGGTGGTTCGGAATCGAGGTGGCGGACATGGCGAGCGGCGAAGAGTTCGACCCCGAGCAAACGCCTCCCGAGGGCGGCGAGCAGAAGTTTTACGGGTTCGAAGAGGACGTGAGCGGCATTCACGTCCCCGGTGAGCTGCCCATCCTCCCGCTCCGTGGCGTCGTCGTCTTCCCCTCCGCCATCGCGCCGTTGCTGATCTCGCGCGGGACCTCGCTGAAGCTCGTCGAGGACGCATTGAACGGCGATCGTATCCTCGGTCTGGTCGCGCAGAAGAACGCGGAGAGCGAGAACCCGGGCACCGACGGGCTCTATTCGCGCGGCACCGCCGGGCGCATCCTCAAGATGCTCAAGTACCCCGACCAGAGCGTGCGCATCCTGGTGCAGGGGCTCCGCCGGATCGAGATCCAGCACTACACGCGTCGCGAGCCGTACTTCGTGGCCCAGGTGCGCCTCTTGAACGAGGTCTCCGAGGCCTCGAAGGAGCTCGACGCCATCCAGGCGCACATGGTGCAGCAGTTCTCCAAGTTCGTCTCCATGATCCCGTACCTGCCGGACGAGCTACAGGTGGTCGTCACCAACATCAAGGATCCGAGCAAGGTCACGGACCTCATCGCGTCCAACCTCAACATCTCGCTCGAGGAGAAGCAGGACCTCCTCAATACGCTCGAGCTGCGGGCTCGCCTCGAGAAGCTGAGCGCGATCCTCAACCGCGAGATCGATCTTCTCGAGCTCGGCCACAAGATCCAGTCGCAGGTCCAGACCGAGCTCAACAAGAACCAGAAGGAGTTCTACCTCCGCCAGCAGATGAAGGCGATTCAGCGCGAGCTCGGCGAGGGCGACTCCCGCAGCGCCGAGCTCGACGAGCTCCGCCAGAAGATCGCCGACGCCAACATGCCCGAGGAAGCGCGCAAGGCCGCCGACAACGAGCTCGAGCGCCTGCGCATCATTCCGCCCGAGTCGGCCGAGCACACCGTGGTCCGCACCTACCTCGAGTGGCTCGTCAACATGCCGTGGGCCACCTCCACCGAGGACAACCTCGACATCCCGCACGCGCGCGGCATCCTCGACGAGGACCACTTCGATCTCGAGAAGGTCAAGGATCGCATCCTCGAGTACCTCGCGGTCCGGAAGCTCAGAAAGGACCCGCGCGGTCCGATCCTCTGCTTCGCCGGACCACCGGGGGTCGGCAAGACCTCGCTCGGCCGCTCGATCGCACGCGCCATGGAGCGGAAGTTCGTGCGGCTCTCGCTGGGCGGCGTCCGCGACGAGGCCGAGATCCGCGGCCACCGGCGCACCTACATCGGATCCCTCCCCGGCCGCATCATCCAGAGCCTGCGTACCGCCGGCTCCAACAATCCGATGTTCATGCTCGACGAGATCGACAAGCTCGGCGGGGATTTCCGGGGCGATCCCGCGTCGGCGCTGCTGGAGGTCCTCGACCCGGAGCAGAACCACGCCTTCGTGGACCACTACCTCGACGTCCCGGTCGACCTCTCGAAGGTGATGTGGATCACGACCGCCAACTACCTCGACCCGATCCCGCCGGCACTCCTCGACCGCATGGAGGTGCTCGAGCTCGCGGGGTACATCGAGGAGGAGAAGGTCCAGATCGCCTGGCGGCACCTGATTCCGAAGCAGATTCGCGAGAACGGCCTCACCGATGCCAACATCGCCTTCACGGAGGACGGCATCCTCAAGGTCATCCGCAGCTACACCCGCGAGGCCGGCCTGCGGAATCTGGAGCGCGAGATCGGCCGGGTGTGTCGCAAGGTGGCACGCGCCGTCACCGAAGGACACGAGGAGCTGGTCACGATCACGCCCGAAAAGGTCCGCGAGTTCTTGGGCGCCGAGCGCTTCTTCGCCGAGGTCGCGGAGCGGAGCGGCGAGCCCGGCGTCGCGACCGGCCTCGCCTACACGCCGAACGGCGGCGACATCCTCTTCATCGAGTCCACCAAGATGGGGGGCAAGAAGGGGCTCACCCTCACCGGCCACCTCGGCGAGGTGATGAAGGAATCCGCGCAGGCCGCGCTCAGCTACGTACGCGCCCGCGCCGACCGCCTCGGGATCCCCGTCGACTTCTTCGAGAACTGCGACCTGCACATCCACGTGCCGGCGGGCGCCGTCCCCAAGGACGGCCCGTCCGCGGGCGTCACCATCGCCGTCTCGCTCGCCTCCTTGTTGACGGGCAGACCGGTTCGCCACGCCGTGGCCATGACGGGCGAGATCACGTTGCGGGGCAAGGTGCTGCCGGTGGGCGGCATCAAGGAGAAGGTCCTGGCCGCGAAGCGAGCCGGCATTCACACCGTCATTCTCCCACGCTTGAACGAGAAGGACCTCGAGGACATTCCCGAGGCGGCGCGCCAGGAGATGCAGTTCGAGTTCGTCGACACCATCGCCGAGGCGCTCGACCGCGCTCTCGAGCCGTTGCCGACGGCCTCCGTCGTGACCACAGACGAAGAGATCCCTCCCCGAGCCGCCAACCTCTGAGCCGACCGCCGTCGCGATGACAGCCGGGCCGCGCATCCTGATGGCGGCTTCCGAGATGGCGCCGTTCGCCGCCACGGGGGGCTTGGGAGACGTACTGGGCGCCCTCCCCGCGGCGCTCGCCGAGCTCGGCGCCACGGTGCACGTGGTGCTCCCCGCCTACCGAGGCATTCCGAGCGCGGCGGCGCACGGCCCCGTCTCGACGACGCTGGTGGTGCCCCACGGCGATGCGCTCCACGAGGCCGGATTGCGGACGACGCGCCACGGCGACGTCGCGGTGTCGTTCGTGGTCGCCGACCGCTTCTTCGATCGCGACGGTCTCTACGGCGACGCGCGCGGAGACCATGCCGACAACGCCGCGCGCTTCGCCTTCTTCGCGGAGGCCGTCCTGGCACTCGTCGCCCGTCTCGAGCCGCCGCCCGATCTCGTGCATTGCCACGACTGGCAGACCGGCCTCGTCCCGGCGCTCGCACGGACCGGCGACGACGCGCGGCTGGCGGGCCTGCCGACGGTCTTCACGATTCACAATCTCGGCTACCAGGGCATCTTCCCGCCCGACGTCTGGCCGGTCCTCGGCCTCGATCGGCGCTACTTCGATCCGGCGTATCTCGAGTTCTACGGGCAGGTGAACTTCCTCAAGTCCGCGCTGGTCTTCGCCGACGCGCTCACCACCGTCAGTCCGCGCTACGCGGAGGAGATCCAGAGCCCCGGGCTCGGCCATGGGCTCGACGGCGTCCTGCGGGCCCGCCGCCACGTGCTGCGCGGCATCGTCAACGGCATCGACGACGTGCGCTGGGATCCGCGGCGCGATCCGCATCTCGCCGCCCCTTTCGGTCCCGACGACCTCGAAGGAAAGGCGGCCTGCAAGACCGCGCTCCAGGCCGCCTGGGGCCTGCCGGTGGCCCCGCAGGTGCCGCTCTTCGGGATGGTCACCAGGCTCGCCGAGCAGAAGGGACTCGACCTCCTCGCGGCCGCCCTCCCGGACCTGCTCGCTCTGGACCTCCAGCTCGTGATCCTCGGGCGCGGCGACGAGCGTTACGAGCGCTGGTTGCTGGAGGCCGGCAGCCGCGATCCTTCGAAGCTCGCCGTCCGTCTGGCGTTCGACGAGGCGCTCGCGCACCAGGTCGAGGCGGGCGCCGACGCGTTCCTGATGCCGTCGCGCTACGAGCCCTGTGGGCTGAATCAGATGTACAGCATGCGCTACGGGACGGTGCCGGTGGTGCGGGCGACGGGCGGGCTCGACGATACGGTCGACGACGTCGTCGCCGCGCCGGATCGAGGCACCGGCTTCAAGTTCGACGACTACTCCCCGGCGGCACTCGTGACCGCGGTGCGCCGCGTCCTCGCTTGCTACGCCGACCCGGCCGGCTGGGAACGCATCATGCGCGAAGGCATGCGACGTGATTGGTCGTGGCGGCGCGCCGCCGCCGAGTACCTCGAGCTCTACCGCGGCATGATCGCGCGCTGAGCACCGGCAACATCGATCCGGCAAGTCTTGCCGCAGCGCGGTCCCGCGCCACGTCACGGCTGCGGTTCGGCGCGGCATCGCGCTTGCTCCGTGCCGACGGCGGGAGGACTCTCTGGTGCGCATTGGATGCGAACACACGATTTCGACCACGACCGACGCACGCACTCGGGTGGCTTCGCAGCAGCGTGACGGCGGCTTCGCCGACACGCTCGCCTCGGCGCTCGAAGCCAGCGACGGCGACAGGAGCGGGCCGGAGCCCGAGCTTTCGGCCGCGACCTATCGGCTCTTCGCCGCGATCGACCTGGAGCGTGGCGACACCAAGCATGCCGCCCTGCATCTGAGCCGGGTCCCCGCGGCACGCGAGGCTGGGATCCCGCCGCATCCGACGGGGCTGCTCTCGGAGACCGGACGCTGGGACTACACGCCGGCGGCCGCCGCGCTCCCCGAGACGGGCCGCTACGATTCCGGATCCGGCCAGGGTCTCCGTACCTTCATCCCCTACAACACCTGGGAGGAGCAGCCGGTGCCGCCGGAGTGCGCGGATGAGACCGCAACCGCCGACGCCGCCGCCGACCAGCGCACCACTGGGCGTGGCTCGCGCTCCGGTCGGGTCCAATCGGCGTGATCGCGACCCTCGATCAACCGTCCACGAACGCGCGCTCGATCACGTAGTCACCCGGCTCGTGGCTGTTGCCCTCGCGGAACCCGCGGTCCGCGAGGAGCGCGACCGTGTCGCGTAGCATGGCCGAGCTGCCGCAGATCATGACGCGGTCGTGCGCGGGATCGAGCGCGGGAAGCCCGAGGTCGGCGGTCAGCGTGCCGCGCTCGAGCAGGTGGGTGATGCGACCCTGGTGCACGAACGGCTCGCGGGTCACCGTCGGGTAGTAGCAGAGCTGCGCCCGCACGGCCTCCCCGATGAGCTCGTTCGCCGGCAGCTCGTTCCGGATGAAGTCCGAGTAGCCGAGCTCCGACACCGTCCGGACCCCGTGGACGACGATGACCTGCTCGAAGCGCTCGTAGACCTCCGGATCCCGGATCACGCTCATGAAGGGGGCGAGGCCGGTCCCGGTACCGAGGAGATAGAGGCGCTTGCCCGGCGACAGGTTGCCGAGGACCAGCGTACCGGTCGGCTTCCGGCTCACGTAGACGGCGTCACCCGGCCGCACGTGGGCGAGCCGCGACGTCAAGGGGCCGTCCGCCACCTTGATGCTGTAGAACTCCAGATGGTCCTCGTAGTGCGCGCTGGCGAGGCTGTAGGCGCGGAGCAGCGGCCGGCCGTCGACCTCGAGGCCCATCATGAGGAAATGTCCGCTCTGGAACCGTAGCCCGGGACGGCGCGTGGTCTTGAAGCTGAACAGCCGCTCGTTCCAGTGGTGGACGCTCAGAACCCGCTCCTGATCGAGATTGCTCATGGGCGAACCGTAGCGGCGATTGCATCATCGGCAAAACGGGATATTTTGATATAACTCTACGGTTCAGCAGATATGCGGTACACTCTCCGACAGCTCGAGGTCTTCCTAGCGGTCGCCCGCACCGGCAGCGTGAGCCGCGCTGGCGACGAGCTGGCGATGTCGCAATCGGCCGTCAGCAGCGCGCTCGCGGACCTCGAGCGTCAGTTCGACGTCCGCCTCTTCGATCGCATCGGGAAGCGACTCCGGCTGAGCGAGCTCGGGCACGCGCTACGCTCGGACGCCGAAGCCGTCTGGGGCCGGGCGCACGACCTCGAGGTCGAGCTCGCCAGCGGCGTCGGCCCCGGACGCCTGCGCGTTGGCGCCACCCTCACCATCGGCAACTACGTCGCCGTACCGCTGATGGCGCGCTACCTGCGCGAGGGCCCGGGATCGGCCGTCGATCTCGACATCGCCAATACCGAGGAGATCGCGCGCCGGGTGGCCAACTTCGAGATCGACGTCGGGTTGATCGAGGGCGAGCTCTCGCATCCCCAGTTGCGCGTGACCCCCTTTCACGACGACGAGCTCGTGGTTTTCTCGTCGCCGACGCATCCCCTCGCCAGGAAGCGCGCGCTCGACGACGACGACCTGCGCCGGGTCGCGTGGATCGTCCGTGAGCACGGCTCCGGCACGCGCCAAGCCTTCGACCGCGCCATGGCCGGCATCTTGCCCGAGCTGCGGATCGTCCTCGAGCTGCAGCACACCGAGGTGATCAAGCGCGCCGTCGAAGCCGACCTCGGCATGGGATGCGTCTCGCGCCTCGCCCTCGCGAACGAGTTCCGCCAGGGTACCCTGAAGCCGCGCCCCGTTCCCCATCGCGACTTCCGGCGGCGGTTCTACTACGTCCTGCACCGCCGGAAGCACGTGAGCGCCGCCATCCGGCGCTGGCTCGCGCTGTTGTGAGTCAGCCGCCGGCCGGACGCGGGACGATGCCGGCCCGACAGACGCCGAGGAGCTCGTGCGGCTCGGCGATCTCGACGTCGGCGCCCGCGCCGCGCACGTCGGCGCCGTTGAAGCCCCACAGCACCGCGCACGTCGGCACGCCCGCGTTCCGTCCGGTGGCGACGTCGATGAGCGAGTCGCCGACCATCAGGGTCGCCGCGGGCGGCACGCTTGCGGCCGCGATCAGCTGAGAGAGGCCCGTAGGATCCGGCTTCCGCACCGCCAGCGTGTCGCCGCCGATCAGGCGCGGGCAGAGCCCTTCGAGGTCGAGGCCCTTCAGGATGGCGGCGCTCATGTCGGCGGGCTTGTTGGTGAGCACCGAGAACACCGCCCCCTCGCCGGCGAGCGTCTCGAGCACGCTTCGCAGCCCGGGATAGACGTCGGCGTGATCGAGCAGGTGGGCGCGGTACCACGGCATGAAGATCCCGACGCCCTCCTCGATCCGCTCCCGATGGGTCTCCCCGAGCGCCCGCTCCAGGAGGACGCGCCCGCCGTGGCCGACGTAGCCGAGGATCGTCCGCGGATCCTGCGCCGGCAACCCGAGCGCGGCGAGGGTCACGTTCACCGCGGCCGCCAGGTCGTCCTTGGTGTCGACGAGCGTCCCGTCGAGGTCGAGGACGACGTGCCGGAACGCCAGCGGCACGCCGGCGCTAGGCGGAGAACGACGAGCCGCAGCCGCAGGTCCGGGTCGCCTTCGGGTTCTCGAACTTGAACCCGGAGCCGTGCAACCCGGTCACGTAGTCGATGATGGTGCCGTCGAGGTACTCGCGGGAGGCCGCGTCGATCACCACCGTGACGTCCCCGAACGTGAAGACCGAGTCGTCGCTCTTCGGGTCGTCGAAGCCCATGGTGTAGGAGAAGCCCGAGCAGCCGCCGCCGACGACCCCGAGGCGGAGCGCCTTTTCGGGACCCGCGCCTTCCTTTTTCATGGCCGTCTTGACCTTTTGCACCGCCTGGTCGGTCAGGACGATGGGGTCGAACTGGCCGGCGGCGGTCTCGGGGGTGGGTACGCTCTCAGGGTGACTCATGGGTGATCCTTTCGTCGATCGACCGAGCGTAAACGCCGATCGGACGAGAGTCAATTCTCGATAGAGAGCGGAGACGCCACGCCGGCGAGGGCGCCGAAGCGCCCTCGCCGCGCTCACCACCCGTCAGGCGCGGAGCGCCTGTCCTCCCGTCATCGAAGCTGCGGCCAGATCGGCGAGACCGGCACCCTCGGGCCGGAGCGGAAGGGGACCGAGTCGGCCGTCCTCCATCGTCGCCGCCGACGCCCGTGCCGTCTCGCGCTTGCGCTTGAGCTTCTCCAGCAACGTCGTGCGGTTCAGCTGCAGGAGGCGCGCCGCCTCCTTCTTGTTGCCACGGCTGATGTCGAGGGCGCGCGCAATGATGCGATCCTCGATCGATTCCATCTCGCGATAGAAATCGATGCCGCGGGCGTCGAAGTCCCATGGGGGCGTCGACCAGCCATGCGCCCCGTCGCCGGCCATCTGGCCGTGGAGCTTGGGGGGCAGGTTCTCGGGACGGATGACGCCGTCGGCCGGCCCGAGCACCACCAGCTGCTCGAGCAGGTTCTTGAGCTCGCGGACGTTGCCCGGCCATTGGTAGGCGGTCAACACCGCCATCGCCTCGGGTGCGAGCTGGAAGCGCGGCAACCCCTTGCCGGTGTGCAGCTGGCCGAGGAACCACTCGATCAGCAGCGGAATGTCCTCGCGCCGCGCCCGCAGCGGCGGCACCTCGATCGGCACCACGCGCAGACGATAGTAGAGGTCCTCGCGGAATTGCCGGTCCGCCACCGCCTCCTCGAGATTGCGATTGGTCGCCGCCACGATCCGCACGTCGACCTGTTGCGTGGTGACCCCGCCGACCGCCTCGAACATGCCGTTCTCGAGCACGCGCAGCAGCTTGACCTGCAGCTTCGTGCTCATGTCCCCGACCTCGTCGAGAAAGATCGTGCCGCCGTCGGCGAGCTTGAAGCGCCCGACCCGCGACGACACCGCGCCCGTGAACGCCCCGCGCTCGTGACCGAACATCTCGCTCTCGAGCAGCTCCTCGGGAATCGCCCCGCAGTGCACCGGCACGAGGCGCTGGGCGCGACGACGGCTCTGCGAGTGGATGGCCTGCGCCACGAGCTCCTTGCCGGTGCCGCTCTCGCCGGTGATGAGCACGGTGACGCCGGTCGGCGCCACCCGCCGAATCACCTCGAAGATCGCCTGCATCCTCGGGTGCCGCCCGATGATGCCGGCGAAACCCGTGAGATCCCCCCCACCGTTCTCCGACCTCGGCTCGTTCCCCTGCACCGCCACCTCACCCGCTTCCCATCCGTCCATGTGCCCTCCAGGCTCCGTAGTCGGTCGCGACCCCAAGCCGCGCGCGCCGTCAGAACCCCGAGCAAAGCGGGTGCCAGAAACTTGAACCGCCGCCCGTTACCCCCTGATTCTACGAGAGTGACACGATTTTACAGCGGAAAGGAGACGGAACACTGACACCGGGGCGCACCGCCTCGGACCCTCCGCCGGTCGCGGATCGTACAGCTTTGTCGCGCACCGTTCAGTTTTCGACGGCGCCGAGCCCGTAGGTCAGCTTTCCGCCGCGCCGGCGCGGCGCGGTGCGCAGACGCGGTAGGAAGGATCATGGCGTCCCTCCTCGAGGACGAGCTGGCGCGAGGTGCGGGTACGGACGTCGACCACCACCGGCGCCATCAGATTGACCGTCATGGCGGTCGGGTCCGGCGGAATCGTGACGATCACGAAGAGCGCGACGTCGGCGGGAGCGGTGCCGAGCGTCCGCGCCGCCAACTCGAGCGGCGCGCGGTAGTCGGGCACCAGGTGTCCAGGCTCGACGACCGCGAAGGCGACGTCGGGCTCCTCGAGGCACAGCATCCACTTGAACGGCGAGCCCGGGCGATGGTCGAGGATCACGAAACGGCGCACCCGCGGGAAGCCGATCAGGCCCTGCGGGAAGTGCAGGACGCGATCCACCGGGACGTCGAGCTCGCCGAAGCGCCCCGAGACGACGTGCACGACGTCGGCCGCCTGGCGCGCGGGCGACACCGCGTGCTCAACTGCGCTTGTCATCTGCATACGCCTCCCACACGGCCGCGGCGTCGGCGAGTCGAGTCTGATTCGGCAGCCGCGCCCCCTGATTCTGGCTCTCGATGGCGAGGAAGACCTCCTCGCGAAAGATGCGCACCTCGGCGGGCGCCGCCAATCCCAGCCGCACCTGGCCGCCGCGCACCTCCAGCACCTGCAACGTCACGTCCTCGCCGATCCGAATGCGTTCCCCCACCTTGCGCGTCAACACCAGCATCGTGCCCTCCTTGGCACATCCCCATGCGGAAGCGGCGTCAGAAGCGAACGAAGTCGAGAATCGAGGTCTGCAGGAGCGACCCGCCCGCGGTGAGGGTCGCCTCGAGCGCGTTCTGAATCTGCGCCAGTTGCGTGATCGTCTCCGTCAGGTCCGCGTCCTCGACGTCGGAGAGCAACGTCTTGGCGGTCATGACGGCGTTGCCGATCTCCTGATCCCGTGCCTGCAAGCGGCCGAGCCGCCCGCCGACGCTCGCCCGTTCCTGTCGGATGTCCTCGGCCGCGCTCGCGAGCGCGTCGATCTCGGCGCTGGGCGGGGTCCCGGCCGTGAGGGTCTGGCGTAGATCGTCGAGCGCCTGCAGCGAGGTGCCGAATACCTGGTTGCCCGGGGTCGTGATCGACACGGTCTCGTCGCGCGAGGCCCGCACCGCGAACGCCGTCGCCGAGCCGGAATAGGCGGTGGCGGGTGTGAAGCCCGGATCGTCGAGGTTCGCGAACGGCGGGCCGTCCGAGGAGAGACCACCGAAGATGTAGCGACCGCCGAGACTGGTGTTGGCGAGCGCCAGGAGGCCGCGCTCCAGCTCGGCGACCTCCTCGGCCGCGGTCTGCCGCGCCTCGGGCGTCGCCAGGCCGCCGGTCAGACTCGCCGCGATCTCGCGGGCGCGGATCAGGATGTCGTGGGCCTCGCCCAGCACCCCGTCCTCGGCGCCGAGGGTCACCCGGCCGAGGCTCACGCTGTCGCGAAACGCCTCGAGCTCTTTGGTCTCGCCGCGGAGCCGGGTCGAGCGCGCCGTGCCGACGGGATCGTCGCTCGGCTGCAGCAGCTTCTTCTGCGAGCTCACGGCGTTCTGGGCCTCCGCCTGCTGGCGGCGGAGCCGGCTGACGGCACTCGTGAAGTCCGCCAGGAGCGTGCGGTCGGTGACCCGATTCACCATCAGGACACCAGCCCGAGCAGATCGTCGAGCATGACGTTGCTCACGTTGATCAGCTGCGCCGCCGCCTGGAAGCCGCGCTGAAAGCGGATCAGGTTGGTGAACTCCTCGTCCAGGCTGACGCCCGAGATGGACTCGCGTTGCGCGTCGAGCGCGCTCGAGACGCTCTCCTCGACGGCGGCCGCGTCGTCCGCGCTGCGGGCTTGCTGGCCGATGCGGGCATGGACGATGCCGAAGGACTCGGCGAGGGTGGCGTTGCCGAGGGACGGAAAGTGCTGCTGCGCGACGTCGACGAGGGCGAGCGCGTTGGCGTTGTCGGACGGATCGGCGCTCCGACCCGCCGCGATCCCGCGCGGGTCGGTGAGACTGACCGCCAGGTCCGCCGCGCCCGTGCCCGAGAAGAAGGCCAGACCGACCACGCCATCGAGGTCGCGGCCCGCCGGATCGGTCTGCACCGCGTTGACCCCGTCCCGGAGCGCGTTCGCCAGGCGATCGAGGTCGCCGGCGTTGGCGGGGAGCGTCTGATCGCGCAGCTCGAGCAGAGCACCGACGGTGCCGCCGACCTCACCCGAGAGGCTGACCACGCTGCCGTCGCGGAGCGCGAGGCCGATCCGCGACTGCGGATTGCCGTCGAGCCCGGGATTGGAGAGGTCGAGCTCGGTGGTGACGGTCGCCGCGTCGGTGCCGATCAGCAGGCCCTGTCCCGAGGAACTGAAGACGTTGACCAACCCGCCCTCGATCTCGACGACCTGGATCGAGAACTGCGACGCGAGGTTGCCGAGCGCCACCTGACGCCGATCGCGGAGGTCGTTGGTCTCGCGGCCCGCGCGGTCGGCGGCGACGATCTCGCGGTTCAGCTGCGCCAGGTTCTGCAGCGTGGCGTTGGCCTCCAAGGCCGACTGCGCGAGCCGTTGGTCAGTCTCGCGCTGCAGGTCCTCGATGCCGCCCGCCGCGTTGTGGAGGTGCGACGCCAGGCTGATGCCGGCCTCGAGGAGCTGCGTACGGGCGGCCAGGTCCTGCGGGCTGTCGGCGACGCCGCTGGCGGCGGCGAAGAACTCGGCGAGCGCGTTCCCGACCCCTTCGTCCCCCACCGGAAAGAGCGCCTGCAGACGATCGAGCAACTGCCGACCCGTGGTCGCGCCGGCGAGCGCCGACGCGTTGGTGAGCTGACGGGCCTCGAGGAACGCATCGACCGAGCGCTGCACCGTCGCCAGCTCGACGCCGGTGCCGAATCCCTGATCGTCGGGACGCCCCGCCACCAGCACGGGCTGTTGCCGGCTGAAGCCCTTGGTATTGACGTTCGAGATGTTGTGACCGGTCACGCCGATGGCGCGCTCGTTGGCGAGCAGCGCCTGCTTGCCGATCGTGAGCGGTGCGAAGAACGCCATCTACGCGCTCCAGCGTGTACCGCTGCCGACCGCGGTGGCGCCGGTGAGCGCCGCACGGCCGTCGTAGCGGCTGTCGGGATGGGCGCGGCGCATGACCGCGAGCAGGTCGCTGACGTGGGCGAGCGCCGCCCGCACGATGCCCTCGTTCACGCGCTGGGCCCGTCGCACCACGGCCGCGCTCCGCGCGGCCTCCTGGACGAGCGCCGCCAGCTCCCGATCGTCGGCGACGAGCGCGGCGAGCGAACTGCCGAGAGTCTTCTGGTGCTCACGGCGCGCACTCGCCGCCCGTTGCCATTCGGCCTGGAGCACCTCGCGCTCGCGGAGACACGCCACCAGCGCCGCGTGATCGTAGGCGGCGGCCGCGGACCGCTCGGCGTCGAGCAACGGCAGCATGCGCGCGCAGCAGGAACGCTCGATCGCGAGCAGCTCGCGGAGCTCGGAGGCGACGGGATCGGCGGCCATGGCTAGACGAGGAGATCCGCGGCGAGCTCGCCGAGCAGGCGTTCGGCGACCGCGCGCGCGCTGGGCGCGTAGCTCTGGCTGGTGACCTGCTCGCGGAGCGCCGCGACGCGCTCGGCGGCGGTCTCCGACGGGTCGCCGACCTCGCTCTTGAGGCGTTGCCTGAGGCGCGCCGCCTCCGACAGCTGCACACGGTCGGTGACGGGCGCACCGCCGCGGTCCTCCGGTGCGCCGGCGTCGGCCACCGGCACGGCGTCCCCCATGCCGGGAATGGTCGTCGGTGGTCGTCGGGTGATTCTCATGGCAGCATCCTCTCGATCGGGTGGGCTCGGTCAGGATATCGACCACCGATCGGGGAGACTTGAATCGCTCCTGGGCTCGTCAAATGGCCTCCGAGCCCCCGCCGCGTGCGCCGTCAAGCACTGGATTCCGCTCGAGAAATCTCGACGGATCGACGGCCTGGCCGTCCCGGCTGGCGGCGAAGTGGAGGTGTGGACCGCTCGCCCGACCGCTCGAGCCGACGGTCGCGACCACCTCCCCCGCGACAACATGTTGACCCGCACGGACCAGCGTTCGCTCCGCGTGCGCATAGCTGGTGACCAGTCCATCCGCATGGCGGACCTCGACGACGCGGCCGGCACCGCCTCGGCGCCAGCCGCTGAAGACGACCTCGCCGTCCGCCACGGCGCGGATCGCCGATCCCCGCGGCGCCGCGACGTCCACGCCGGCGTGGAAGCGCTCCTCCCCGGTGAAGGGATCGTGGCGGACCCCGAACGGCGAGCTGATCTCGCCCGCCACCGGCGGTATCGCCCCGCTGGTCGTGATCGGCGATGCGAGCCCGGTCACGCCCGCGGATAGCGCGGCACCGCCCGTCGCCCGTGCCATCGCGGCGCTGGCAACCGCGCTCGCCGTCGAGCCCGACGCCTTCTCGCGCGCCTGCTGCTGGCGCTCGATCTGCCCGACGATCTGCTCCGCGATCCCGAGGCCGCCCTTCGCGACCAGGCTGCGCGCCACCTCCTGATCGAAGGCTCCGTCGAGCATCCGCCGGCTCGCCGACGCCTCGAGCGTGCCGGACTCCGGCACCGTGCGTCGCATCGCGCCGATCATCTGCGCCACCAGGATGGCCTCGAACTCCTTCGCGACCTCCATGGGAGACTTGCCGGCGAGCCGCCGCCGCGTCTCGTCCCCGGTCGGCGCCTCCGGCACGAACAACCCCGCCACCGCCATCGCATCGCTCATGATCGTCGCTCCACGAGTCGAGGTCCCCGCATCACATGATCTCCAGCTCCGCGTCGAGGCCGCCGGCGCTCTTGATCGCCTGCAAGACCGCGATCAGATCCTGCGGCGTGATCCCGAGGGCGTTCAGGCCGCCGACGAGATCGCGCAGGCTGACGCCGCCCTTGAAGAGGCTCATGCGCTCGATCTCGCCCTCCTTCACCTGCACCGTGCTGTCGGGGACGACCACCGTCTGGCCCTCGGAGAACGGCGCCGGTTGCGAGACCCCGAGGTCGACCTTGACGGTGACCTGCAGGCTGCCGTGCGCGATCCCGACCGGCGCGATGCGGACGTCCTCGCCCATGATGACGGTGCCGGTGCGCTCGTTGACGATGACGCGCGCGCGGCGGTCCGGAGCGACGTCGAGGGTCTCGATCCGCGCCAGCAGCCCCACGATCTCCTCGGCGCTGGCGTGCGGCTCGAGGGTGACCGCGATGGTGGCCGGGTCGAGTGCACTGGCGGCGCTCGCCCCCAGAAAGTCGTTGACCGCGCGCGCCACCCTGGTCGCGGTCGTGAAGTCGGCCTGATGGAGGCTGAGGCGGACGGTGCCGTCCGTCCCGAGGTCGACCGGCACCTCGCGCTCGACGAGCGCGCCGCCCGTGACCACGCCGACCGTCGGATGGCCGCTGGTCGCCGAGGCGCCCGGCGCCGACGCGCTGAAGCCGCCGCCGAGCGACACGCCGCCCTGCGCCGTCGCGTACACCTGCTGATCGCCGCCGAAGAGCGGCGTCATCACCAAGGTGCCGCCGCGCAGCGACTTGGCGTCGCCGATCGTCGACACCTGGATGTCGACGCGGTTCCCCGAGCGCGCGAACGGCGGCAGGGTCGCCGTCACCACGACCGCGGCCGCGTTCTTCACCCGCACCTGCCGCGGGTCGACCGAGACGGTGACGCCGCGCCGGCGCAGCATGCTCAGGATGCTCTGCACGGTGAAGATCGACTGCTGGCCGTCCCCCGTGCCGTCGAGCCCGACCACGACCCCGTAGCCCGTCAGCTGGTTGCCGCGCACGCCCTCGACGCTGGCGATGTCCTTGATGCGCGCCGACCACGCCGCCTCCGGACGCGCCAACGCGCCGAGCGTCGCGAGCGCGAGCACCGCCGTCATCGCCGTGAGTCGCAGGCCGCGCATCAGAAGGGCCACACGATGTCGAGCAGGAAGTATCCCCAACCCGGGCGCTGCTTCATGCCGACGACGCCGATGCCGTAGTAGTCGATGCGGCCGCCGGCGAGACGCGTCGACAGCACCTGGTTCTGCGCGTCGATGTCCTCCGGCCGTACCCACCCCGCGACCACGATGTGCTGATCCTCCTTGTTGACCGACACGATCTTGTCGCCTTCGACCCACAGGTTGCCGGTCGACGACACCGCCTTCACGGTCGCGGTCATGCTGGCGGTGAGGGCGCCCTTGCGGCTGGTCGTCCCCTCGCCGTCCCAGGACCGGTCGGTCGCCGCCCGGATCAGCTGCGACGGGTCGATGGTGGGGTTCTTCGCCGCCAGCTGCTGCGGCAGCCCGAAGAACTGGTCGATGCTCGCCGAGACCTCGGTCTCGGTCGAGGTCGAGGTGTCGGCCTCCTTCAGGCCGGCGGAGGTCTCGGCGATCACGATGGTGAGGAGATCGCCGGGGAAGCGCGCCTTGGTGTCGGCGAAGAGATAGTTGGCGCTCACGTCGTCACGCCAGAGCGAGCCGGTCGCCTTGGCGCGCGGCGAGGGCGGCGGGGGCGGCGGCGCCTTTTCCGCCGACGCCGGCGGGTCGCGGCGGAGATACATCGACACGCAGCCGCTCGCGAGGCAGCTCGCGGCCGCCATCACGACGACGATCAGGCGCCCGGCCAGCCGGGCGCGCCGCGCCTCAGTGCTGGACCAGCACGAGCCCATGCTCGATCACCTTCCCCGCCACCTCCTGCTTGGAGGCGCGATTCTTCACGCGGATGCCGCTGCCGGCGGCGCCCGCTTCGAGCGCCTCGCCCGCGGCGGTGAGCCGCATGCGCGGCGTCTCGACGATCATCATGACCAGATCACCCTTCTTCACCACCACCGGGGCGGCGAGCGCGGTGCGCGGCAGCGGCGCGTCGCCGGCGAGCGCCACCCGGGCTTCCATGCCGATCGCCTGCTCCGGAGTGGTCACCGCATCGCTCGGCACCGCGTCGCGGTCGCGCTCCTCGACCACCAGATCGGCACGGGTCAGCACGGCACCTCGCGCGACCGGCTGTTTGGTCAGCACGACCTGTCCGCGCGCCGTGGTACGCGCCGTCACCGGCACCGTGGCCAGCACGGTGCCCTCCTGCACCAGCTGCACGTCGAAGCGGCGACGCCCCGGCCGCCCGTGCTGCGGCGTCGACACCCGGGCCTCGTACGGCCCCGCCGGAATGCGGATCGGGCCGGCGACGTCGAGGTCGCGAATCGTCTCGCCCTCCGGGAGCGCGTCGGTCGCGATGTTGAGAACGGCGGTACGGATCGCCTCCGCGCTCACCTCCTGGGCGGTGCGCTCGACGCGCACGGTCGCCGGGATCGCGTAGCGGGTGGCGCTCGGATCCATGCCCGACTCCTGCAGGCGCCGGAGGATGGCGGCTCCCTCGAGCCGGCGCGGCGCCCCGGCCGCGGGCGCCGGGCCGAGGTCGACGCCGGCCAGCGCCGTGGCATTGCCCTCGAGCGTCGCCAGGTCGCCGAGCCGGATGGTGGAACCGCTGACCACCGCGGTGCGCTGCACGACGATCCGCCCCGTCTCGCTCGCGCCCGCGACACCGGCGCAGATCTCGAGCACACCGAGCGCGAGCAACGACGCCCCGAAGGCGAGCGTCGCCCTATAGATGAGGAGTCGCACGGTCATCGGCCGATGGACGATGCCGTCCGCAGCATCTCGTCGGCGGCGGAGATGGCCCGCGAGTTGATCTCGTAGGCACGCTGGCCGGAGATCATCGCCACCAGCTCCTCGACCACGCTCACGTTCGAGCCCTCGAGAAAGCCCTGGGTCAGCTGCCCGAGGCCGTCCTGACCGGGGGTGCCGGTCTGGGGCGGACCCGAGCTGTCGGTCTCCTTGAAGAGGTTGCTGCCCTCGGCGCGGAGGCCCGAGGGGTTGGGGAAGCGGACCGTCTGGATCTGCCCCACCTGGCTCGGCGCCGACTGACCGGCGAGCGTGACGCTGACCGTGCCGTCGTCGCCGATGTTGATCGACTCGGCCGTGCTCGGGATGTTGACCTGCGGCGACAGCGGGTCGCCCGACGACGTCACCACCGAGCCGGTGGAGTCGAGCTTGAAGGCGCCGGCGCGGGTGTAGGCGGTCGAGCCGTCCGGCAGCGTCACCTGGAAGTAGCCGTCACCGCTGACGGCGATGTCGAGCGGGTTGGTGGTCTGATTGAAGTCGCCCTGGGCGTTGATGCGCTGGACCGCCGCCGGCCGCACGCCGAGACCGATCTGGATGCCGGTCGAGCTCTGGGTGGTGCTGGTCGCCGGGCCGCCGGGCTCGCGCGAGGTCTGGTAGAGCAGATCCTGGAAATCGGCGCGGCTTTTCTTGAAGCCGCTCGTGCTGACGTTCGCCAGGTTGTTGGCGATCACGTCGATGTTGAGCTGCTGGGCCTCGAGCCCGGTCGCAGCCGTATAGAGCGCTCGAATCATGATGTCGTTCCTCTCTTAGGCCACGCGGCCGACGTCGCTGACGGCCCGTTGGGTCACTTCGTCGAGTCGGTCGATGGCCCGCATGTAGGTCTCGAATCCGCGCACGGTCTCGATGAGCGCGACCAGTCCCTCGACCGGCGACAGGTTGGCGCCCTCGACCGCGCCTTGCAGCACCTGGACGCTCCCGGGTGTCGCGTCCGCGAGGGCCTGATTGCCCGCCGCGAAGCGCGTGCCGCTCTCGCGCGCGAGCTGGGTCGGATCGGGAACCGTCACCACCCGGAGCTGCCCGACCCGCTGGTCGCCCGCACGCACCGTGCCGTCGGCCGCGATCACGACCGGGCTCGTCGGGATGCGGAGATCGCCGTCGGTGCCCTGCACGCGCGCACCGTCGGCGGCCGCGAGGTAGCCTTCGCGGTCGATCACGAAGTTGCCGCTGCGGGTGAGCCGCTCGCCGCGCTCGGTCTGTACGACCAGGAAGCCCTCGCCGCTCAGCGCGACGTCGAGCGGGTTGCCGCTCTGATTGATCGGGCCCTGGTTGTAGTCGGTCGTGACCCGGCCCGCCGTGATCGGCGTCGGCACCGCGGTGCTCGGCGGCGCGATCTCGCCGGCCCGCTCCGCGCTCTGCAGCACGCGCTCGGCCTTGAAGCCGGCGGTATTGGCGTTGGCGAGATTGTTGGCGAGCGCGTCGAGCCGCGTCTGCGCCGCCAAGCTCCCCGAGACCGCCGAGTACGCCCCTGCATTCATGCCGTCACCTCGCCCTCGCGAATCGAGCAACGCCCATGCCACGCGCATCCGCCGGCTCTGCACGAGGCAGCCCTTGCCGCGCGGCAGATTCTGCCGGGCGCTTCCTGCCGCCCCGCGATCGCACGGCGCTCAGTGCGCATGGGACCCTGCTCCCGCCGCCTCCGCCGCTCGTCGCCGCGCGGCGCGCGCGGCCTTGAGACCGATGACCAGCCGCACCTCCGCCGGCGCGATACCGAGCCGGCGCGCGATCTCCTCGACCCCGGTGCCGGCCGCGGCAAGCGCCTCGATGCGCGTCGCCGAGTCGGCCGCGGCCTCGGCCGGCGCCGCCTCGGTGTACTCCGCCGCCGCGCGATCGTCGCGCACCTCGATGCGCGCGCCGCGCGCCGCCGCGGGCCGCGCCTCGACGTCGCGGCCGCCGCGCGGCGCCCGTGCCGTCGCCTCGGCCGCCGCCACCAGGGCCTGCAGCCGCTCCTCGCGCGCCGCCAGCCTGCCGTCGAGGTCGCGGGCCAGGCCCTCGCTCTGCGCCACCAGCGCCCGGAGCTCCTCGAAGATCGCCTGCAGCCGTTGTTCGCGCTCGCCCCAGGCCGCCGCCGGATCGGTGCCGAGGCGCCACAGCACCAGCGCCAAGAGCGCGATCGCGGTCCCGTCGAGCAACGGACCCATCCACGACATCAGCGTTTCCATCGTCGTCCTCCGATTCCGCGCGGTGCCGGCGAGGCCTACGCCTCGGCCTCCGCGCCTCCGAAATGCTCGTGCAAGAGGCCGCGCAGGCGCAGCAGGGCCTGGGCGTGCAGCTGCGAGACGCGCGACTCGGTGAGACCGAGCACGGCGCCGACCTCCTTCATGGTGATGCCCTCGTGGTAGTAGAGCGCGACCACCGTCCGCTCCTTCTCGGGCAGGTCGGCGATCGCCCCCGCCACCAGATCGGCGCGCTCGCGCGACAGCAGCGCCTGCATCGGATCGCTGCCGTCGCCCTCGAGCAGCTTCTCGACCTGCCAGCGCTCCTGCCCGGTCTCGAGGCCGAGGTCCTCGAGGCTGAAGAGCGTCATCTGACCGACCTCGGTGAGCAGCGCGTGGAGCTGCGGCAACGTCAGGTCGAGGGCCGCCGCCACCTCCTCCTCGGTCGCCGGCCGGCCGAGCGTCCCCTCGAGCTGGTGATAGGTCTTCTCCAGCAGGCTCGCCTTCTGGCGGACGCTCCGCGAGACCCAGTCCATGCCGCGCAGGCGATCGAGGATGGCGCCGCGAATGCGGAACTGCGCGTAGGTCGCGAACGCCGCCTGCTTGCCGGGATCGTACTTCTTCATGGCGTCGAGGAGGCCCTCGATGCCCCAACTCACCATCTCGTCGAGCTCGACCTGCGGCGGCTTGCGGACGGCGAGCCGCTGCACCAGCCAGCGCACCAGCGGGAGATAGGCGCGGATCGCCTCGTCCGGCTCGGCGGCGGACGGCGGCGCGACCCGGGGTCGCGCCTCGCGCTGCGACAGCGTGGTCATCGTCAGCTGGGCGCCCCTACGGCGCGGTCGGCCAGCAAGCGGCGGAAGAAGAACTGCAGGCCGCCCTTGGCGCGTGCCTGCGCCGGGGCGGCGCAGAGGCGATCGGCCAGGCTCTCGAGCGCGCGCGCCGCCGGGGTCGCCGGCGCCAGCTCGAGCACCGCCTGCTGACGGCGCACGGCCTCCTGGACCTCGACGTCGTAGGGCACGTAGCCGGCCCAGCGTAGGCTCACCTGCAGGAAGCGCTCGGCGACCCGGGTCAGCTGCGTGAAGGTCTTGCGGGCCTCGAACTCGCTCCGCGCCATGTTGACCAGCACCGCGAAGCTGGTCTCCGCGTAGCGTTTCGACAGCACCTTGATGAGCGCATAGGCGTCGGTGAGCGAGGTCGGCTCCGGCGTCACCACCACCAGCGTCTCCTGCGCCGCGGTCGCGAAGAAGAGCACGTTCGCCGAGATGCCCGCGCCGGTGTCGATGAGCAGGACGTCGAAGCCGCCGTCGAGGCTGTCGACCTGCTCCAGCAAGGTCAGACGCTGGCCGTCGCTCAGCTGGGTGAGATCCTCGTAGCCGCTCGCGGCCGGCACGATACGGATGCCGGCGGGACCCTCGACCAGCGCGTCCTTGATCGAGCATTCGCCGCGCAGCACGTCGCGGAGGGTGGCGTGCGGATTGAGGCCGAGCAGCGTGTCGAGGTTGGCGAGCCCGAGATCGGCGTCGATCACCACGACCCGACGTCCGCGCCGCTGGAGCGCGATGGCGAGGTTGGCGACGACGTTGGTCTTGCCGACCCCACCCTTGCCGCTCGCGACCGCGATCACCTGCATGCCGCCCGCGTGCCCGCCTGCGAGCGCGTCCGCCACCGAGACTTCCTCTGCCTGATCCGCCACGTTCGTCCTCCGTCCCTCAGGCGGCCGCGAGCCATGCCGCCATTGTCGTGCCGTCCGCCGCCGCCAGGTCCTCGGGGACGCGCGTGCCCGTCCCGAGCCAGCCGAGCGGCACGCCTACGTCCGCGAGCCATTCGCACGCCGTCCCGAGCCCGGCGCCCTCGTCCACCTTGGTGACCACGCACGCCGCCGGCGCGAGCATGCCGAGCTGGCGCCAGACCCGACGGAGCGCCGCGTCCGAGGCGCTCGCCGGCACCACCGCCGCGGTCGCGATCGCGCCGCCCGCGGCCGCCAAGAGCCGCGCCAGCTCGGCGGCGCCGGCCGGATCGCCCGTCAGCCCCGGCGTGTCGACGTAGACCAGGTCGCGATCCTCGTACGCCGCGAGCGCCGCGACGAGCTCGTTGCCGTCCCGCACCGCTCGCATCGGCACCGCCAGCAGACGCCCGTAGGTTCCGAGCTGCTCGGCCGCGCCGATGCGATAGGTGTCCGCCATCACGAGGCCGACCTTGGCGCCGTCGGCGGCGGCACGCGCCGCGAGCTTCGCGATGGTGGTGGTCTTGCCGGAGCCGGTCGGGCCGACGAGCGCCGTCACGCGCGCCGCCGCAACGCGCGGCGCCGTCGGCAGATGCTGCTCGAGGCTGGCCGCGAGCGCCTCGGCCGCCGCCGTCCCGTTCCGCCGCGCCGCCTCGTAGCTGCGCGCCACCAAGCCCGCGAACGCCGGCGACGTGCCGTGCAACGCCAGCCGCTCGGCGAGCGCCAGGGCCTCGGCGCCGAGATCGGCGTCGTCGCCCACCACCGTGAGCGCACGGTCGATGCGCGCCATGCGCGCCGCCAGCATCCCGACCTCACGCGTCAGCGCCGCGAGCTCCGGCGGCGTCTCGGCACGGACGCCGCCGTCGGCGACGCCGAGGTGGTCGAGATCGACGGCGGCGGTGATCTCGACCCCGCCGCTCGCGAGCGCGCGCGTCGCCAGGATCACCGCTTCGGGCCCGAGCGTCTCCTTGACCTGCCGGAGGGCCGCCCGCGCATCGGCGCCCGTGAAGCGTCGGAGGCGCATCAGGCGGCTCCTGGCGAGGCGGCGACCGACACGGTCGCGCGCGGCACCTGCAGGCGGGTCGCGTCGCGCTCGTCGTCCTCGAGGCTCACCACCCCGAGCGAGTGGATCTTCACGTTGGCCGGAATCTCCCCGGGCGCCACCACCGAGAGGCTCGGCAAGAAGCGCTCGGTGAGACGCCGCAGATGGCTCCGGACGCTGGTCGAGCACAGGACCAGCGGCTGCTGTCCCTGCATGGCGAACTGCTCCGCCCAGGTCGCGAGCTTGCCGAGCAGGCGCTGCGCCGTGCCGGGCTCGAGCGCGAGATAGGTGCCGTCGTCGGTACGATGCACGGCCTCGGCGATCGTCTTCTCGAGCCGCGGCGACAGCGTCACCAGCGGCAAGGTGCGGTCGGGCGAGAGGAAGCGGTTGACGATCGAGCGCGACAGCGCCGCGCGCGCGTGCTCGGTGAGCTGGTTCGGATCCTTGGTCGCGGGCGCGTGGTCGGCGAGGGTCTCGACGATCGAGAGGAAGTCGCGGATGCCGACGTGCTCGCGCAGCAGGTTCTGCAGCACCTTCTGGACCAGTCCGAGCGTGAGCTGCTGCGGCACCAGCTCCTCGACGACCTTGGGATTGCTCTTGGCGAGCGCGTCGAGCAGCCCCTGCACCTCCTGCCGCCCGAGCAGCTCGTGGGCGTGGCGGCGGATCACCTCGGTGAGGTGGGTCACCACCACGGTCGCCGCGTCGACCACCGTGTAGCCCGCCAGCTGGGCCTGCTCGCGATCGCTCGCCAGCACCCACAGCGCCTCCAGCCCGAACGCCGGCTCCTTGGTGGGCACGCCGCGGAAGCCGGGGTCGGCACCGCCGGGATTGATCGCCAGGTACTGCCCCATGCGGATCTCGGCCCGCTGCAGCTCGACGCCCTTCAGAAGGATGGCGTACTCGCCGGGTTTGAGCTGCAGGTTGTCGCGGATGTGGACCGGCGGCACCACGAAGCCCATCTCCTCGGCCAGCTGGCGGCGCAGGCTCTTGATGCGCTCGATCAGCTCGCCGCGCTGGCTGGCGTCGACGAGCGGCACCAGCTCGTAGCCGACCTCGAGCTCGAGCAGGTCGAGTGGGGCCGGCAGATCCGACTTCTCCTCCTTGGCCGGCTCGGCGCGGGCCTCGAGCAGCGCCTGCGCCTTGAGCTCGGCCTTGTGCTCGCGCCCCGCGTACGAGAGCCCGCCGAGCGCGCCCGCGAGCGTCACGAACGGCAGGAACGGCAACCCCGGCAGCAGCGACAACGAGGCCAGGATCCCCGACACCATGGCGAGCACGCGCGGGTTCAGGAGCATCTGCGACGTGACCTCGCTGCCGAGGTCGGTGCCCGAGGCGGCGCGCGTCACGACGATGCCGGCGGCGGTGGAGATCAGGAGGGCCGGCAGCTGCGACACCAGCCCGTCACCGATGGTGAGGATGGTGTAGATCTCGGCGGCGCTCCGGATGTCGAGACCGCCCTGCACGACCCCGATGAAGAGCCCGCCGACGATGTTGATGCCGGCGATCATGAGGCCGGCGACCGCGTCGCCGCGCACGAACTTGCTGGCGCCGTCCATCGCGCCGTAGAAGTCGGCCTCGGCCTCGATCGAGCGGCGGCGCTCGCGGGCCTCGCGCTCGGTGATCCCGCCCGAGTTGAGCTCGGCGTCGACCGCGAGCTGCTTTCCCGGCATGGCGTCCAAGGTGAAGCGCGCCGCCACCTCGGCGATGCGGCCGGCGCCCTTGGTGATGACCACGAAGTTGATCACCACCAGGATGAGGAAGATCACCAGGCCGACGACGTAGCTGCCGCCCACCACGAAGCTGCCGAAGGCCTGGATGACGTGGCCCGCCGCCGCCGAGCCTTCGTGGCCGTGGAGCAGGATGAGGCGGGTCGAGGCGACGTTCAGGGACAGGCGGAGGAGCGTCGTCACCAGCAGCACCGAGGGGAAGGTCGAGAACTCGAGCGGCCGGAGCGTGTACATCGCGACCAGCAGGATGATCAGCGACACCGCGATGTTCACCGTCAGCAGCAGGTCGAGCAGCACCGTCGGCAGCGGGATGATCATGACGATCACCACCACCACGAAGGTGAGCGGGATCACGAGCTCGCCGCCGGCGAGCACGCGTCCCATGATGCCTTTGGCGGGGGTCGGGGCCGGCATCGTCCCTTACCCGGCCCTGCGCTGACGGAGCGCGTAGATGTAGGCGAGGATCTCCGCGACCGCGCGATAGAGCGTCCCCGGGATCTCGCCGCCCACCGGCACGCTCCGGAAGATGGCGCGTGCGAGCGCCCGCCGCTCCATGATCGGCACGCCGTGCGTGCGCGCCATGTCCTTGATCCGCTGCGCCATCCCCTCGGCGCCCTTGGCGATCACCTTGGGCGCGCCCATCTGACCCGGCACGTACTTGAGCGCCACCGCGAGATGGACCGGGTTGGTGATGACGACGTCGGCAGTCGGTACGTCGGCGATGCTGCGGCTCTTGACCAGCTCCTGATACGCGCGCTTCAGGCGCGCCTTGACCTTGGGATCGCCCTCCGCCTGGCGCTGCTCGTCCTTCACCTCGCTGCGGCTCATGCGCAGGCTCTGCTCGTGCTGGCGGCGCTGCCAGGCGTAGTCGGCGGCGGCGAGCACCGCGAGCACGCCGGTCGACCACCCGACCAGACGGGCCACCTCGCGCCCGGTGATGGCGAGCATCTCCCGCGGGGCCGCCGCGGAAAGCGCGATGATCGAGCCCTCGGCGCGGCGGATCAGGGTCCAGGAGAGCCAGCCGATGAGCGCGATCTTGACGATCGCCTTCCCGAGGTCGAAGAGGCCCTTGCTCGAGAAAATGCGCTGGAAGCCGCTCGACGGCGACACCTTAGTCAGGTCGGGGAGCAGCCGCTTGCCGTGCAGCTGGAAGCCGATCTGCGCCACCGTCGCGACGAAGCCGGCGATCGCGGTGGTGAGCAGGATGGGCGCGAGCACTGCGAGCATGTCGCGCAGCATCCCGTTCAGGATGTCGCCGATCGCGGCGGGCGTGAGGTCGTAGGCGGTCGCCGCCACGAGGCTCCGCCGCATCGACTCGCGGAGCGCGCCGATCGCCGTGTCGCCGCTCCGCCAGGTGGCGAGCAGGGCCGCCAGCAGCACCGTCGCGGCCGTGATCTCCACGGACTGCGGGATGCGGCCGTCGGCGCGCGCCTCCTCGCGGCGTTTGGGTGTGGGCTCTTCGGTACGGTTGGCGGCGTCTTCGGCCATCCCCTACCCCAGCGCCCGCAGCACCGCCTCGAGCGAGGACCCGACCTCGCTGAAGCTGGTCACCAGGAGACGCACCGTGAACGGTTGCGAGGCCGCCAGCACGAACAGCCCGGCGGCGACGTTGAGCGGAAAGCCGACGATGAAGACGTTCAGCTGCGGGATCAGCTTGGCGAGCACGCCCATGGCGGCGTTCACCAGCAGCAGCAGCACCAGCACCGGCGCCGCGACCTTGAGCGCGACGACGAAGAGCCCGCCGGCGAGGTCGAGCACCATCCCGAAGCCGCTCGCCGCCGGCATGCCACCGCCGAGCGGCAGTATCTGGAAGCTGTCGGCCACGGCCCGGATCAGCACGTGGTGGCCGTCGACGGAGAGGAAGACCAGAAGCGCGAGGAGATTTTGCCACTGCGCCAGCGAGGTGATGTGCTCCTGGGTCTGCGGATCGATCAGGTTGGAGAGCCCGATGCCCATCTCGATGCCGGCGAGCTGCCCACCCATCTGGACGGCGCCGAAGATGAACTGCGCGACCAGGCCGATCGTGAAGCCGATGGCGGTCTCGAAGGCGAGCATGCCGGCCAGCGCGAGCGGTCCCACCTCGGCACCGGGCGACGGCGTCGCGCGCAGCACGGGCAGCATGGCGATCGTGATGAAGAACACGAGCGCCGCCCGCACCCTGAGCGGAGCGGCGCGCGAGGCGAAGATCGGACCCATGATGAAGAGCCCGGCGACCCGCGCCAGGGCCAGCACCAGGATCACGAGGCGCCCTTCGCTCTGCGCCATGAGCTCGGAGATCACGCCCATGGCAAGCTCAGCGCACCAGTCCCGGCACCGACTCGAAGAGCGCGGTCGTGTAGTTCAGCATCTTCTGCAGCATCCACGGCCCGAAGAGCGCGAGCGCCAGGATCGTGGCGCCGATCTTGGGGATGAAGGTCAGCGTCATCTCGTGGATCTGGGTCAGCGCCTGGAAGACGGCGACGATGAGACCCGCCACCAGGCCGAAGACCAGCACCGGCCCGGCCAGGATGAGCGACATCTCGAGCGCGTTCCGCCCGAGCTGGAGCACGGTCTCGGGCGTCACTGGAAGCTCCGGACGAGCGAGCTGATCAGGAGATTCCAGCCATCCACCAGGACGAAGATCATCAGCTTGAACGGCAGCGAGATCAGCACCGGCGGCAGCGTGATCATGCCCATCGAGGTGAGGATCGACGCCACCACCATGTCGAGCACGAGGAACGGGATGTAGACGAGGAAGCTGATGGTGAAGGCGGTCTTGAGCTCGGAGATCATGAAGGCCGGGATCACCACCTCGGGCGGCACGTCGGCTTGCGTCGCGGGACGCTCGCGGCCGCTGACCCCGAGAAAGAGCGCCAGGTCCTTCTCGCGCGTCTGCCGCAGCATGAACGCGCGCAGCGGCTTGAAGCCCTTCTCGATGGTGTCGAGCGGGGCGCGGTCGTCGTGCAGGTAGGGCTGGATGGCCTGCTCGTTCACCTCGCGGAGCGTCGGCATCATCACGAAGAAGGTGAGAAAGAGCGCGAGCGCCACGATCACCTGATTGGGCGGCATCTGCTGCGTGCCGACCGCCTGCCGCATGAAGGCGAGGACGATCACGATGCGGACGAACGCCGTCACCCCGATCATGATCGCGGGGGCGAACGACAGCATCGTGAAGAGCAGCATCAGCTGCAGCCCGGTCGACAAACCGTCGCCGGAGCCGCCCACCTCGAGCGTCATCCCCGGCATGGCACTGGCGACCGCCGGGAACAGCATGCCGACGACGAGGGCCCCCACCCCGGCGGTGCCGCGACGAAACGACATCACCGACCCCGTCCCGCGGCAAAGGCGACGACGGCCTCGTTGTCCGCCGCGGCCGCGTGCGGCGGCTGCAGGCGACTGAGGCAGGACACGGCCTCGTCGGTGAGGCCGAGGAGAAAGCGCTCGCTCTCGATCTCGACGATCGCGACGGCGCGCTTGGCACCGAGCGAGCGGGTGGCGACGAGCCGGATGGGGTTCTGGCTGCTGGGAATGAGCCCGCGGCCCCGGAGCCACCAGTGGGCCACCAGGGCCATGACGGTCAGCAAGGCGACGGCTGCGATCGCGGGCCAGGCGATGTCGGGTGGGCCCGGCGTCATCGCAGGCGCTCGACCCGCTCGCTCTGGCTGACGATCTCGGTCAGGCGCACCCCGAACTTGTCGTTCACCATCACGGCCTCGCCGCGCGCCACCGGACGGCCGTTGATCAGCACGTCGAGCGGCTCGCCGGCGAGCTTCGCCAGCTCGATGACCGAGCCGGCCGTCAGCGACAACAGCTGCCTGACCGGCATGCGCACGCGGCCGAGCTCGACGCTCACTCCGAGCGGCACGTCGAGGATCAGCTCGAGGTTGCCCCCGTCGCCCTCGTTCACCTGCGCCGCTACCATCTGTCCTTCGTCCGCCATCGTTCGTCGCTCCTCACAGGCCCGCGAGCGCGAGCACGCGTACCGCGTTGTTTCCCCGGCTCACCCCCGGGACGCCGGTCATCAGTCGAACCCCCTCGACGCACACCGCCAACGGGTCGTCGGCGCGGGTCTCGATGGTGAGCAGATCGCCGACCTTGAGGCGCAGGACGTCGCGCGCCGACACCTCGGCCGACCCGAGCTCGACGCTCATCGTGACCTCGGTCGCGCGCACCGCCCCCGAAAGCGCCGAGACCCACACCGCGTCGGGCCCCTGCTCGGCCGCCTCGGGCTCGCCGAGCTTGGCCCGGATCGGCTCCAGCATCGCGAAGGGAATCGCGATCGTGAGCGGCGTCGGGCCGACGCCGAGATCGCACTGAAACGGCATCAGCAGCACCTGATCGGTCTGGGCGCAGATCGCGATCGAGATCGGGTTGGTCTCCGAGCGCGCGAACGTGCACGCGATCGCGTGCAGCGGCGCCAGGGCCTCGGTGAAGTCGGCGAGCGCCTGGGTCACCACGCGCTGGATGGTCTGCATCTCGATCGACGAGCACTCGCGGCGAGCGCTCGTCGGCGGCACGCGTCCGGGACCGCCGAAGATCCGGTCGACCAAGGCGTACGCCAGACCCGAGGAGACCACCGCCAACGCCTGGCCGCGGAGCGGCGCCATCGTGAAGAGATGGAGGTTGGCCGGCGTCTCGAGACGGTTCCGGAAGGTCGCGAACTTGATCATCTCGAGCGGGCGCGCTTCGACCTCCGGCGGAGCTTCCCAGCACGCCCGTCAACGAGATCTTGAGCCGTCGCACCAGGCGCTCGCGCACCAGGTCGAGGGCCTGGAAGCGACGCGCGACGATGCGCTCCTCGCCGAGGAGATCGTAGCTGCGGACGCCCTCGCTGGACGACGGCGTCGGCTCCTCGGCCGGCACCTCGCCGTCGGCGAGACCACGCAGCAGCGCGCTGACTTCGTCTTGCGAGAGGGTTTCGCTCATGGGTCTACTGGACGATGAACTCGGTGAAGTAGACCGCCTTCACCAGATCGCGATCGAGCACCTGGTTGACGCGGGCGATGATCTCCTCACGGAGCTGCTGCTTGCCCTCAGGGGTGCGGATGTCGTCGAAAGTCTTGCTGGTGAAGAGGGTGAGCAGGAGGTCGCGCACCTGCGGCAAGCGCGCGTTCATGGTGCTCGGCACCGAGGCCTTGCCGAAGTCGATCTGGAACGTGGCCTTCAGGTAGCGTCGTCCGCCGTCGTCGGCGAGATTGGCGATGAAGGGCTCGAGCGCGAGGATGCCGCCGGCTCCGCCGGCGCCGCCGCCGCCGTGCGCGGCTTCTTCGCCGTGGCCCTCGCCTTCGTGGTCGCCGCCGCCGTGCTCCTCGATCGCGGCCGTCGCCGCGGCATGACGAGGGGCACCGCCGGCGAACGGGCCGACGCCGAGATACCAGAGGGCCGCGGTCGCGCCTCCGAGCAGGACCACCGCGCTCCCGATCATCGGGATCAGCTTGGACTTCTTCTTGGGAGCCTCGGCTCCCTCGGGCGCCTTTTCCGCTTCTTCGGCCATGCGTGCTCCTCGCGAGTGACGATCCGACCCCGAGCGACGGCGGGTCGCGGTCGGAAAGTGCAAGGGCTATGCCCGCGAGATCACGACGGGAGCGGCAAAAACTGCCGATCGAACCCGCGCCGCATCAGAGCTTTTCGCGTGTCACGCCAGCGCGCATGACAGGGCGGATCCGCTTTGGTCAGAAATCTGGCGACGGAGGTGTCGGAGAACCCGCTCGCGGAAACGCGCGCGGGAAGCCGCGAACGAGGAACGGGGCTGCCCACCGAATCCGATGGGCAACCCCGTCAGCGCGTGCCGCCGAGTTAGCGGACGATGTTGATCAGGTCGTTCAGCAAGGTGTCGCTCGACGTGATGACCCTCGCGTTGGCCTGGAAGCTGCGCTGGGTCGAGATCAGGTCGATGAACTCCTGCGCGATGGCGACGTTCGAGAGCTCGACCGCGCCGGCGACGATGGTCCCGAGACCGCCCGATTGCGGCGTGCCGATCGCGGGCGAGCCGGAGTCGACCGACTCGCGGAACATGCCGTTGCCGAGCGGCGTCAGACCGTCCGGCGCCACGAAGTTGGCGAGCGCCACCTGGAAGAGCGGCCGGGTCTGGCCGTTGTCGAACACGCCGGTGACGATGCCCGACTCGCTGAACTCGAGCGACAGCAGCTGACCGGCTCCGAAGCCGTTCTGCGACTGGAAGCCGACGGCCGAGGGTCCGGCGAACTGCGTGATGCCGTCGATGCCGCCGCCCGGGTTGGCGACCGGATCCGGGTTCGGGGTGCCGAAGTTGAGCGAGATGTCCTGGGCGGACGCACCGGTGAAGGTCACGCTGACGGACGGCGTGCTCGGATCCGCCGCCAGCGATCCGTCGGTGTTGAAGCTGAGCGAGCCGCTGCCGAGGATCTGCAGCTCGCCCGGCGTCCCACCGGTGTCGCCGGCATCGATGCCGACGTTGTAGGTCCAGGTGTTGGGCGTCGACTCGTCGCGGGTGAAGAAGAGGTTCAGGGTGTGCTGGGCCCCGAGCGAGTCGAAGACGTTGATCGAGGTCGTGAAGTTCGAGGTCGCGTAGGCGGTGTCGAAGGTGGTGCCGTCGAAGCCGCCGGCGATGATCTCGGCGTCGGCGCGCAGGTTCGACTTGAGCTGGACGGCGGTGGTGGCGAGCGGCTGGCTGCTCGAGCCCGTCACCGTGATGTCGACCGTCGCGCCGACGGCCGTGCCGAGGTCGTTCAACGCGAAGCCCTGCACCGGCAGGCCCTGGAAGGTGACGAGCTTGCCGGTGTTGTCGAGGCTGAAGTTGCCGGCGCGCGTGAACAGGGTGCCGTCGCCGGTCCCCACCACGAAGAAGCCGTTGCCCTCGATCGCGAGATCGGTCGGCCGCCCCGTGCTCTCGATGTTGCCCTGGGTGAAGGACGCGCTGATGTTGCCGATGCGCGTCCCGAGACCGATCTTGCCGGCGCTGCCGCCGCCGCCCTGGGCCGAGAGCAGGTCGGCGAACTCCGTCCGGCTGCCCTTGAAACCGACCGTGTTGACGTTGGCGATGTTGTTGCCGATCACGCTGAGGGCGGCGCCGGTCGCGACCAGACCGCTGCGCGCCGTGCCGAGTGCTCCGAAAATGGCCATCCGAGTCTCTCCTTCTCTTCTGTAATGTCTTACGCGGCCGAGCCGGCCGCGATTTCCTCGATGACGCTGACGTCGCTCAGCAGGAGCCGACGCTCGCCCAGCATCAGCACCGGCGTCGTCCCGGTGAGGTCGACGCCGGTCACCCGTCCGGTGACCCGCGTGTCGATCGTCGTCGCCGGGCCGCCGTTGGTGGACTGCGCGAGGACGACCGCGTAGACGCCGTCTTCCAGCTCCGGAGCGCCCGGCACCTGCGCGAGGTCGAGGGTGTGCTCGCCGGCGCCCTGCGGGCCGATCACCACGTTGGCGATCTGCTTGCCGCTCTCGTCGACGATCTTCGCCTGCACCGTGCCCCCCTGCGTCAGCGTGTAGTCGAGGGTCGTCGTGGCGCCGTCCTCTACCGCGATGCCGAGGCTCGCCCCGGTCACCTCGCGGCCGATGAAGCTCACCGCGTCGAAACGCCCGGCGGTGCTCTCGGCCTGGTCGCCGAGCTTCTGGTTGATCTGGGTCAGCTGCTCGAGGCTCGAGAACTGCGCCAGCTGGGCCGAGAAGTTGGCGCTGTCGAGCGGGTTCAGCGGGTCCTGATTGGACAGCTGCGCGATCAGGAGCTTCATGAACTCCGCCTGATTGACGACGTCGTTCTCCTTCTTGGTGCTCGGGGCCACGCTGCCCGTCGCGAGGTTCGAGCCGGAGCCCGCGCTCGAGGCCGCGCTGGAGACCATCCCGAGCACCGACGAGGCGGCGGAGGCGATGAGGCTGGGCGGGATCATCGCATCACACCCGAACACTCAGGTGACCGCTCGCGGCCGCCGCGGACGCGGCCTCGCGGCCCGCGTTCGTGTCGCTCGCGGCCGATCCGGCCGCGGACGCGTTCGCCCCGCTCTCGCCGCCGGCGGGCTCATCGCCCTGCCGCATGAACGATGCCGCCCCATCCCCCGAGCCGACGTCGACCGAGAAGCCGCTCAAACGGAGATCACTGCGCGCGAAGGCGTCCTCGAGCACGTGTTGCTGGCTCGTCAGGAGCGCACGCGTCGAGTCGTGCTCCGCCACGATGACGGCGCGCACCCCGTCGGGCTGCAGGTGGAGGCGCACGTCGATGTGTCCGAGGCCCTCGGGCTCGAGCTGCAGCCGGATCTCGCTGCCGCCCCGGATGCTGGAGAGCCGGAGCGCGTCGACGACCCGCTCGCCCCAGCGCGCCTCGATGCCGCCGGGATGCGACACCGGGCGTTCGGCGGCGTTGACGGTGAGCTCGTGCCGCGTGCTCGCGGTGGTCGGGACCTGCGCGGGGCTCGCGCCCTCGCGGGCTTCGGCGACCGGTGCCGTGCCGATCGTCGCGCCCCGTTCGATGGTCACGGCCTCGGTCGCGGGCAGGCGCTTGCTCGCGCCCGGGATCTCCTGGCGGTCCGACCTGCCGAGATCGAGCGCCTCGTGCCCGGGAGCGTCGCCGCCGGCGGTGGCGGGGTCGACCGCACCCGCAGCCGCGACGGCCTCGCCGCGGGCACTCTGATGTTGGCTCTCTCCGGCGGCCGTCGCTGCGACCGCGACCGGCTTCGCCGAGACCGTCGATCCGTCGACGACCGGTACCGCCGCGCTCGCCGGCTTGGCCTGGATGGAAGGCGACGCCACCGGCTCGCGCTCCGACTGCGCCGGCTCCGCAGGCGGCAGCGCCGCTTCGGGCTCGGCCGTCGGTGCCTCGGAAGGCGCCAGCGGAGTGGCTGCGGCGAGGCTCGGCGCCGCGGCCTCCATGGTGACGGGCGTCCCCGGCTCGGGCGTGACGCTCACGGCGTCGACCGCATCCGCCGCGACGACCGTCGCGGTCGCATCGACCGGGCTCGCCGTGACCACCGACACGCTCGTCGTGACCGTGGCGGTCGCGAGCGCCGCACCGGCGTCGTCGGGCATGGATGCCGAGGTCGTCTCCGCGTCGAGACCGAGCGCGGCCGCGAGCGCGGCGGCTGCCATGGCGACGGAGGCCGCATCGGCCCCTGCCTCACCCTCGACGATCGCCGGCGTCTTCTCGCTGTCGCCATCGCCGCCGCCGCCGAGCGGCGTCTCGGCGTTCGCCTGCGCCTCGCTGAGCGCGGCTTGCAGGCTCAGCGGAAACGCCGCTCCCGCGCCTTCGGATTCGCCGCCGAGCAGGAGCGCCAACAGGTCGACGTCGCCGCCCGTTGCCGCCACACCGCCCGATCCTCCCGTGACCCGTTCGAGATTCATGTCCGAGGATGCGGAGAGCAAGCGGGGTGCCACGACCGAGCGCCGGCACGGCGAGCCTCGTCCGACGTCAGGGCGGCAGATGGTTCCGGCGGCAGGAACTATCTGCCGTCCGCCGGGTGCTCGCATCGCGATCGGGCCTCGCGAGGACAAGCACTGTCCCGATGTCATCTGTGACGAGTCACCACCTGAAACCGCCCTCAGAACGAATCGTTTCCCCTCGGACCCGTCGGGACCGAGTGTCCTAGGTCAGTTGCGGGCCGGATTCACCGGCGTGGGAGAGATCATCGCGCCGGGCTGCTGCACGCGCGCTGCTGCCGCCTTGCAGACAGCCAGTTCATGCCCCAAGCGTACCACCTCCGCCACGTCCGTCGTGGGGATCACCGCGACCCGTCCCGCTCTGGTGGACGCCCGCTGAAGATCGACGTCGTAGGCCATCGCCACGAGGGTGGCGAGCAAGAGCGCCATGCGGAAATGGTCGCGGAGGTCCGGCAGGACGGCACGCAGTTGCGGCTCGAAGACGGCAAAGCCGAGCAGCGCCACGCCGGCACCGATCAGCACCCAGCCCACGAGCGGGTGTCGTTCGAGGAGCACAACGTCCGCTCCGGTGAGGACAGGCCCAACGGGCGATTTTCCACGTCAGCATGCGACGCGCCCCTGATGGCAGAGGAGCATCGCCTGTGCCGCGCCCTTGCCCCAATTCGCGGGCCGTGCTCCGGGCTGCCTCGTGCAGGGTGCAATGGTCATCATGCAGTCTGCACCTTGCCTGCCGGACTCAAACTGCGACCCCCCAGAATGCGGCAGATCGAGCAGCGACCCCCTACGGCAGACGTTACCCAGTCAGCGCGAGCGGGGCATGGGTGGCGGCTGGTCTTCACGTGCCGTGGGTGCTCTCCCCAGCCGACCTTTGCGCGCGCGGAGTTTTCGGATACGGTGCGGGTCTTTTAGCGACTTCGTCCCAGTCCTAACGCACGAGAGGAGTTCTGATGTCTGTCGGCTATCGGGCGCTGATCCTCGCCGCCCTCATCGTCACGGCAACGGTGGTGGTCGTGCCCACCTTCGTCAATCCAGCGCCGGAGTGGTGGCCCTGGAAGAAACCGGTGCGCCTCGGCCTCGATCTGCAGGGCGGAACGCACCTGCTCTACCAGGTGCAGGTCGATCAGGCGATCGAGAACGCCATCGAGCGCACCAGTCGCGAGGTCGAGGAGGAGCTGCGCGACGCCAAGCTCGGGGGCGCCAAGGTCGAGCGGCAGGGCCTCGCGGTCCACGTCCGCCTCACCAATCGCGACAAGCGCGCGGACGCTCTCCGACTGCTCCAGGAGCGCTTCACGGACTACAAGCTGGCCGAGTCGGCCGCCGCCGACGGCCCCGACTTGACCCTCCAGCTGACCGAGCGCGAGGTGCAGCGCATCCGCGACGGCGTCGTCGAGCAGTCCCTGAACGTGATGCGGAAGCGCATCGACGAGTTCGGCGTCGTCGAGCCCGTGCTGCAGAAGCAGGGCAGCGACGAGATCGTCGTCCAGCTACCGGGCATCCAGGACCCGGAGCGCGCCAAGAGCCTGATCGGGCGGACGGCGCTGCTCGAGTTCCGCATGCTCGCCGAGGGCGCCGCGGCGGGAACGATCACCGCGCCGGGTCCCGGCGTGCAGGTGCTGCCGGGCGAAAACGAGGAGGGCGGCACCGGCCGCACGCAATACCTGGTCGAGAAGCGCCCGATCATGACCGGCGACGTCATCACCGACGCGCGGGTCCAACCGGGCGGCGGTCTCGAAGGCATGGCGGTCGAGTTCGTGCTCGACGGGCGCGGCGCCAAGCTGTTCGGCGACGCCACCAGCAAGAACGTCGGCCGCCGCCTCGCCATCATCCTCGACGCCTTCGTCCAATCCGCCCCGAGCATCCGCGAGCCGATCACCGGTGGGCGCGGCCAGATCACCGGCAACTTCGACATCGCCGAGGCCCAGGACCTCGCCAACGTCCTCCGTCACGGCGCGCTGCCGGCGCCGCTGAAGCTGCTCGAGGAGCGCACCGTCGGCCCGTCGCTCGGCCGCGACTCGATTCGCCGCGGCGCGATCTCGCTCCTCGTCGGCAGCGTGTTCGTGTGGCTGTTCATGGCCGTCTACTACCGGGGCGGCGGGCTGATCACCGACCTGGCGCTGCTCCTGAACCTGCTCCTGCTGGTCGGCTCGTTCGCGCTCTTCGGGTTCACGCTCACGCTCCCCGGCATCGCCGGGCTGGTGCTCACGGTCGGCATGGCGGTCGACGCCAACATCCTCATCCTCGAGCGCATGCGCGACGAGATCCTCGCCGGCAAGAGCGCGCGCGCCGTGGTGAGCGCGGGCTACGATCGCGCCTGGAGCGCCATCCTCGACAGCAACGTCACCCTCTTCCTGTCGGGGCTCATCATGTTCCAATTCGGCACCGGCCCCGTCCGCGGCTTCGCCGTGACCCTGTGCGTCGGCATCGCCACGACGCTCATCACCTCGGTATTCGCCACGCGGGTGGTCTATGACTGGCTCGTGCTGAATCGGGGCCTGAAGACGGTGAGCGTATGAGCACCCCCAGCAAGGCGGACACGCCGACCGGCGGCCGCCGCCGCGACGTGGGTCCCCCGCCCCGCCAGAAGTTCTTCGCGCTGATCTCGCAGAATCCCGGCATCGACTTCGTCGGCCTGGCGCCTCGGATGGCGATGCTGTCCTGCACCTTCATCCTCGTCGGCCTGGTCGTCATGTTCCTGCGGGGCGGCTTGAATTACGGCATCGACTTCACGGGCGGCACGATGGTCGAGGTACGCTTCCCGCAGGCGACCAGCGTCAGCGACGTCCGCGAGACCCTCGAGGCGGCGAGCCTGCGCTCGGTCAGCGTGCAGGACGTCGGCGGCGCGGGCCAGGAGTTCCAGATCCGCGCCCAGCTTCCGAGCGACGACGCCGCCTCGGCCTCGAACGAGATCCGGACGGCGCTCGCCAAGCGCTTCGGCGAGGGCAGCTTCGAGGTCATGAGGGTCGAGTCCGTCGGGCCGAAGGTCGGCAAGGACCTCTGGCGCTACGCCACCTTCGCCGTGATCGTCGCCACCATCGTGATGGGCATCTACATCGCCATCCGCTTCGACCTGCCCGTGGGCGTCGGCGCGGCCGCGACCCTGCTGCACGACGTCGGCTTCACCCTCGCCGCCATCGCCTTCGTCAACATGGAGTTCGATCTCACGACCGTGGCCGCGCTCCTCACGGTGGTCGGCTTCTCCGTCAACGACAACGTCATCATCTTCGACCGCATCCGCGAGAGCCGGAAGAAGCAGCAGCGCGACACGCTGCCGACCCTCATGAACCAGTCGCTCAACGAGACCCTGTCGCGAACGGTGATCAACAGCGGCACGGTCGTGGTCACGACCGCCGTGCTGTTCTTCCTGGGTGGCCCCGTCATCCACAGCTTCGCGTTCGCGCTCCTGATCGGCTTCATCATCGGCACCTACTCGTCGATCTTCATCGCCACGCCGATCGTGCTGGCCATCGAGGGGCGGCGAACCAAGAGCGCGAGCACCGGGCGCCAGCGCGCGCGCGGCTGAGGCCGCGCGCGGGATACGCAACGCCTCTGAGCGCGCGCGCCGCCCGCCGGGATCGCACGCGAGCCGTGGCGGTCCCGCGTCGCGCCGCTGCCCTCGTCCTCCTCGCGGCGCTGACGCTCGCGGCGCCCGGCGCGGCGCGCGACCTCGAGCTCTCCCCGACCGGCGAGGCCGCGCTCGCGCAGCCGATGGTCGTCCTCGGCGTCGTCGGCTCCGGCAGTCGCGCCCCGAAGCCCCGCGGCGCGGACGATCTCTCCGACCTCCTGGGCGACGTCCCGGCGCTCGCCGTGCTCGACACCGGCGCGAGCGGCCACGTGCTGTCGCAGGCGAGCGCCACGCGCTACCAGGTCGGCGCGGAGCCGGGATCGCGCTACGTCGAGACCGGCATGAGCGGCGACCACACCATGACGGTGTCGCGTCCGGTCACACTCACGGTGGGCGACCTCGAGCCCGAGGACGACGACGCCCGTCCCGGCCGGCGACGACGCCCCGCCGAGGTGCGCCAGAGCGGGCAACGCCTCTTGCTGAACGAGAGCCCCGCCGACCTCGCGAGCGCGCTGGCCTCGCCCGGAGCGCTGGTCGACGTGATCGGCATGCCGCTCATCCGCGACCACGTGGTCGCGATCGAGCCCGTCGAGGGCACGCTCAGCGCGCTCGCCGTCCGCCTCGACGCCGCCGGCGCCGCCCTCGGCGTCGACGCCTGGGTGACGCTCGCGCTCGTCGACTTCAACCGCCGTCACCCCCGGAACCGCGGCCCCATGCCGACGCTCGCCGAGAACCCGATCGTGGAGGGCGTCGCCACCACCGTCGGGGCGGCGCGCGCCCGCGGCGACTGGCTCCTCGACACCGGCGCCGCCTGCTCGATGATCTCGACCGCGACGGCGCGGCGGCTCGGCCTCCTCGACGCTGCCGGCAAGCCGGCGCGGCGTCCCGACTTCACGCTCCCGATCGGTGGCATCGGGGGCGGCCACGAGGCCCTGCCGGGCTATCGACTCGACACGCTGACCCTCGCGGCCGACCGCGACCGTACCCTGGTCTTCCCCCGCCCCGCCGTGGTCGTCCGCGACGTCACGACCATTCGCGCCGACGGCACCGAGGTCACGCTCGACGGCATCCTCGGGATGAATCTCCTGGTGCCCTCGGGCAGCGGCATGACGACGCTCGGGGCCGCCGAGCAGCTGCCCGGCCCCTTCCGCCGCGTCGTCATCGACGTCGCCGGCAAACGCCTCGGCCTAACCCTCCGACGCTGACGGGTTATTCCATTTCGGCCCCGCGCGCTTCGTCGCTGCGCGCCGAATGCTCCGATGGCCCTCGTCATCGACCTCCGCGCGCAGAGCGCGCGGCCGAGCGCAGCGAGCCGGGGGTTGAGCCGACGCGGCTTTGCCGCGGCGGCGAAGGGGGAGAGTTCCCCCTTTATCTAATGCAGCTCCGCGAGCGCCTGGGTCAGCGCGATCGCGCGCTCGCGGCTCATGAGCGGCAGGATCTCGCCGATCTGCTTCTCCTTCATGCGGCGGAAGATGGTGAGCACCGTCGGGTCATCGAGACGGTCGAGGATCGGCGCCGCCGCGTCGGGCTTCATGGCGCCGTAGATCTTCGCCAGCGATTCGGCCGCGGTCTCGACCGCCTGCGAGGCCGCCTTGGCCCGGGCGGAGAGCCGTTTCTCTATCTCCTCCAGGCTCGCGACCTTGGCGGTGACGTCCTTCTCGTAGAGCGCCAGCCGCTCCGCGCGGCTCGCGAGCTCGCGCTCCTTGGCGTCGAGCTCGGTCTGGCGGCGCTCCAGCGCCTCGAGGAGCCCGCGCACGTCGCCCTTGGCGGCGCCGCTGCTCGCGATCGCGCTCCCCCCCGCGGCACCCTCGCCGCTGTTGGACGCAACGGCGGTACCGGGCTCCGCCTTCGCGGCGCCGCTCGCCAGCGCGGGGACCTCATCCAGAACCACGAGGGCTACCTTGGCGCCGAGCACGAAGGCGAGCGCAAAGCGTACGGCGCGACGGCGCGGCCAGCCGGCCGGACGCGCTTCAGCGTTGGTCATCGTTCCGCTCCTTCTGATTTCGTCGATGGCGATCGATCGCGATCTCGTCGAGACTGCGCTCGACGACCCGCGCCTCCTCCTCGAGCGTCCGCTGGCGGTGGGCCTCCGCGAGCCGGACGTACTTCTCCTCCTCCTGGCGGGCGCGCAGCACCTCGGCGCGTTTGGCCGCCAGGCTCGACTCGAGGCGCGCAATGCCCTCGACGCAGGCGCGCTCCGCCGCCGCGAGGGCGCCGTCGTAGTCGCGTCCGAGCTGGAGGCTCGCCGGCGTGAGGCGTCCCGCCGCCGCCTCGCGCGCCTCCGCGGCACCCACCCGCTCGCGCTCCTCGGCGAGCCGCACCGCCTCGGCGCGCGCGGCGAGGAGCCGCGCCGTCAGCTGCTCGGCCTCGTGCGCACGCAGGCGCCGGATCTGCTCGCGCAGGCGCCCGACGCGCGCCAGACGAAAGGGCGCCGCCATCAGCCGACCAGCGCGGCCAGCGCCGCCTGGCTTTCCTCGAGCGTGCTGCGCTCGGTCAGCCCTTGGCGCAGAAAGAGGTTGATGGCGTCCATCTTGGCGACCGCCTCGTCGATGCGCGGGTTGCTGCCGGCGGTGTAGGCGCCGATGTTGATCAGATCCTCGGCGTCGCGGTAGGTCGAGAGCCAGCTCCGCACCTTGTTGGCGCGCGCCAGCTGCGGCGCCGGCGCGACGTCGGTCATGAGCCGCGAGATGCTGCGCAGCACGTCGACCGCGGGATAGTGGCCTTGGTTGGCGAGCGCCCGCGACAACACCACGTGGCCGTCGAGCAGGCTGCGCGCGGTATCGGCGACCGGCTCGTTCATGTCGTCGCCCTCGACCAGGACGGTGTAGAGGCCGGTGATGTTGCCGCGCGCGTTGGCGCCGGCGCGCTCGAGGAGGCGCGGCAGGATGGCGAACACCGACGGCGTATAGCCGCGCGCCGACGGCGGCTCGCCGATCGAGAGGCCGACCTCGCGCTGCGCCATGGCGAGCCGGGTCAGCGAGTCCATCATCAGCATCACGTCGAGGCCGGCGTCGCGGAAGTACTCCGCGAGCGCGGTCGCCAGGAAGGCGCCGCGGATGCGCACCAGCGGCGGTTGGTCCGAGGTCGCGACCACCACCACCGAGCGCGCCAGTCCCTCCGGGCCGAGGTCGCGCTCGATGAACTCGCGCACCTCGCGGCCGCGCTCGCCAATGAGGGCGATGACGTTCACCTGGGCGCGGGTCGCGCGTGCGATCATGCCGAGGAGCGCGCTCTTGCCGACGCCGGAGCCCGCGAAGATGCCGAGACGCTGGCCGCGGCCGCAGGTCAGCATGGCGTTCAGGGCGCGGATCCCGAGGTCGAGCGGCGTCCGGATCGGCGCCCGCTCGAGCGGATTGATGTGCGGGCCGTAGAGCGCGACCTCGCGCTCGACCGTGATCGGCCCGCCCCCGTCGATGGGCACACCGAGGCCGTCCAGCACCCGCCCGCGGAGCCCGCTGCCGACTCCGATGGCCGGCCGGTCGCGCGCCACCACGATGCGATTGCCGGGCTCGATCCCGCTCACCTCGCCGAGCGGCATCAGGAGGACGCGGTTGTGGCGGAAGCCCACCACCTCGGCGGCGATGCTCTCGCCGCCGTCGCGGCGCTCGATCTGGCAGACGCCGCCGATCGGCAGGCCGGGTCCGGTCCCTTCGATGACGAGCCCGATCACGTCGGTGACGCGGCCGCTCACCCTGACGGGGTTGACGTGCCGGAGCTGCTCGACCGCCTGCGCCAGGTGCCGGGCGATCGCGTTGCTGCGGTCGCTCACGTCTTGGAGAATCTCGGCGTCGCCCGGCTCCGCGCGCTCGGCGCGCGGCGGGGTCGTGTCCTCTGGCGCAGCGGGCATCACACGCCCTGCGTGAGGGCGGCGCGGATGGCGCCGATCTGGCTGTCGATGCCGAGGTCGAGGTCGCCGTATTGGCTCTCGAGGATGCAGCCGTTCTCGGCGAGGGCCTGGTCCTCGACCAGCTCGAGCTCCTTCACGTCCTCCAGCATCGGCCGGAGCGTCGAGAGATGCTCCAGGAGAAAGCGGTGCAGGAGCGGACCGACGCGGATACGGATCTTCTCGCGGTCGAGCGCGTGGCGAACCGCCTCGCGGATCATGCCGAGCCAGTGCTCGGGATGCTCCGCCAGCTCGCGCTGCACCACCTTGCGGGCGATACCGAGCGCGAGCGCCAAGAGCTCGCCCTCGTAGCGGTCCAGGAGACCGGCGCGGAAGCGGGTGAGCTCGGCCAACGCCTTCTTGAAGGCCTCGCCCTCGCCGATCAGCTCGGTCCGGGCCGCGGCGCCGCCGGCCGCGTAGCCGTCGGCGTAGGCGAGCTGGGCCGCTTGCTGGGCCTCGTCGACGATCTCGCTCGCGGGCGCCGCGCCGTCGCCCGCGACCGGATCCTCCACCACCCCGCCGCCGTCACCGCCCCCGAAGTCGCGGAACACGCTCGCCGGCGTCACCCGGTGCGAGTCGAGGGTGACGCGCCCGAGCGGCCCCTGGGGCAGCGGGTGCGGCGGCGCGACCGCCGCCGGCTTCAGCTTCTCAAACGAGGACATCGTCCTTGCCGCCCCCCGCCAGGACCAGCTTGCCGTCGGCCTCGAGATCGCGGACGGCGGCGACGATGCGCTGCTGCGCGGCCTCGACGTCCTTCAAGCGCGCCGGGCCCGACGATGCCAGGTCCTCGCGCAGGATCTCGGCGGCGCGGCTCGAGACGTTGGTGAAGATCTTCTCGGAGAGCGCCGGGCTCGCGGTCTTGAGCGCCAACAGCAGATCCTCGCGGGCGACCTCCTTCAGCAGCGTCTGCATGCTGCGGTTGTCGAACTGCAGGCAGTCCTCGAAGGTGAACAGCATCGCCCGAATCGACCCGGCGAGCTCGGGATCGCGCTGCTCCAGCTCCTCGAAGAGCCGCGCCTCCGTGGTCTTGTCGGCGAACTTCATGATCTCGGCCGCCGCCTTGGGACCGCCGGCCGACTGACCGCCGGTTTCGCGGGCCAGGCTCTTGACCTGCTCGCGCAGCAGCACGCCGACCTCGGCGATCAGGGTCGGCGAGATCACCGCGTCGAGGCGGGCGAGCCGCTCGACCAGGTCGCTCTGCGCCGCCTCCGGCAGCGTCCGCAGGACCTTCATGGCGTCCGCCGGCCGCATGTAGGCGAGCACGAGCGTCGCGATCTGCGGGTGCTCGGCCTCGAGCAATCGCGCCAGCCCCTCCGGCGGCACCCCCTCGAGCGCGCTCGCGAGGTCGCCGCCCTCTCCCGTCGGCAGGTGCTCGAGCTCCGCGAGGATCTCGTCGCGACTCTGCCCCGATGCGGCGCCGCCGTCGGTCAGCGACTGACTGACCAGGGCCCGTGCGAAGAGCAGCCCGTCGACGTGCAGCCCGCCGTTCGCGCCGACCCGTTTCCGGTAGTCGTCCTCGACCGCCTTCAGCTGCTCGGGCGGCACGCGCCGGATGCGCGCCAGCGCCTTCGTCACCTGCCGCACCTCGCCCTCGTCGAGATGGCGGAAGACCTCGCTCGCGACCTCCGGTCCGAGCGAAAGCAGGAGCACGGCGGCCTTGTCGACGCCCGTCAATTCACCCGCCATGGGTTACGATTGCCCCAACCATTGGCGGATGACCTCGGCCGTGCGCTCGGGATTCTGGCTCGCCATGTGGAGCATGCCCGACGGCACCGGGAGATCGCTGCCGACGCTCGCGCGCGCCGTCGGCGGCGGCAGATACGGCTCGCTCGTCGTCACCGGGGCCCGGCTCGCCATCGCCAGGAGGAATGGTCGGATCACCGTCATCACCACCACCAGCACGACGAGCAGGCCGGCGAGACGCCACAGGACCTCCGAGAACGCCCCGATGCGCGCCAGCATGCCCGGGGCCTCGGGCGCCTCGACCGCGGCCGCGCTCTGGAACGGCGCGCTCGCGACCTCGATCTGATCGCCGCGCTCCTCGTTGAAGCCGACGGCGCGCTTGATGAGCTCGCGGTACCGATCGATCTCCTCGCTCGGGCGCGGCACGAACGTGCGCGCCTCGCCCTCGCCCTGCCAGGTGCCGTCGACGAGCACCGCGACCGAGAGCTTGCGAACCGCGCCCATGGCCTCGACGCGCCGGCTGGTGATCTTGCTGACCTCGTAGCTGAGCGTCGAGTCCTCGCGCTCCGCGGTCGGCCCGTTGCTCTCGGCCTGCGCCGGCGCCTCGTTGCTGAGGGTCGCCGAGACGCTGGCGCCCGGATTGGCGGCGGCGCCGGTCGCGTTCTTCTCCTTGGAGCGTTTCTCGTTGCGGATCGCGACGCGGTCGGGATCGAAGCTCTCCTCGGTCTTCTCGACCTGTGCCATGTCGAGCGCCACGGTCACGCGCGCCAGCGCGTGTCCCGGCCCGAGCACGCGCGCCAGCATGCTCTCGATGTTCTCGGTGTAGTTCTGCTCCATGTCGCGCTGGAAGGTCAGCAGGCCCTTACCGGTGCCGCGGTTGGCCTCCTCGTCCTGGGTGTCGTGGGTGAGCACCTGCCCGTTGACGTCGACGACGGTGACGTCGTTCGGGCGGAGACCCTCGACGCTGGCGGCCACCAGGTTCACCACGCCGGCGATCTGCTCGGGGGCGAGCGTGCGCCCCGGCCGGAGCTTCAGGACGACCGACGCCGACGGCCGGCGCTCCTCGGCGACGAACAGCGAGCGTTCCGGCATCGCGAGGTGGACGCGCGCCGCCTCGACGGTGTCGAGCTCGGTGATCGAGCGCGCCAGCTCGCCCTGCAACGCCCGCTGATAGTTCAGCCGCTGCACGAAGTCGGTCATGCCGAGCGTCTGCTTGTCGAAGATCTCGAACCCGACGCCGCCGCCCTGCGGGATGCCGCGCGCGGCGAGCGCCATGCGGGTCTCGTAGAGCCGGCTGGCGGCGACCTCGATGTTGCCGCTGGTGTCGCCGACCCGGTAGGGGATCTTCTCGGCCTTCAGGTACTCGATGACCCCGCCCGCATCCGAGCCGCCGAGCCCGCTGTAGAGCACGCGGTACTGCGGCTGCTGCACCCACCAGGCGAGCCCGCCCGTTCCGACCAGCACGCCGACCGTGAGCGCGACGAAGGTGAGCCGCCGCGCCGGCGGCAAGGCCAGGAAAAAGTCGCGCAGCTGCGTCAGCAATGCCGTCAGACGGTCCATGCCACCCTGCCCCTAGCTCCTCGCTCCGACGCTCAGACCTGCATCCGGAGGATCTCTTGGTACGCCTCGACGATCTTGTTGCGGACCTGCATGATGAAACGGAACGAGACGTCGGCCTGCTCCATCGCGATCATGGTCTCGTGCATGCTCGCCTTGTCGCCGGTCGCGAGGGCGGAGATCTGGGCGTCGGCCTTCTGCTGCATGGCGTTGACCTCGGCGAGCGAGCTCTTGAGCACCTGCGCGAACGAGCCGCTGCCCTTCTCCGCGGGTTTGCCGGGCGCCTCCGGGCCGGCACCGATGCCGGCGATGCTCGGGAATTGGGTGATGTCCTTGATCTCCATGACGGCTCCTCGCCTACGCGCGGCCGATGTCGAGCGCCGCCTGCAGCACCCGCTTGGTCGCGTTGACCGCGGCGACGTTGGCCTCGTAGGCACGCGTCGCCGCCATCAGGTCCACCATCTCGGTGACCGGGTTGACGTTGGGGTACGCGACGTACCCCTGGGGATCGGCGTCGGGATGACCCGGATCGAAGACGACGCGCGGCGGGCTCTTGTCCTCGACCACGCGGGCCACCCGCACCGCCCCCACGCCCTCGAGCATGTCGTCGAAGCGGTCGTTGCTCGGCATCGCCTCCAGGACCGCGTCGCGGCGCTTGTAGGGGCCGCCGTCCGCCGAGCGCGTGCTCTGCGCGTTGGCGAGGTTGGCCGCGATGACGTCCATGCGCAGGCGCTGCGCGCGCAGCGCGCTCGAGCTGATCGCGAGAGCCGCCGAGACGTCCATCACGCCCTCCCGCCGTCGATGACGCGCTTCAGGCCCTCGAGCTTCCGCGACAGCAGCTGCGACAGGGCGACGATCTTGAAGGCGTTCTCCGAGAGCTCGCCCATCTGCATGTCGAGGTCGACCGAGTTGCCGTCGAGCTTGATGGTCGCGTCGCGGTCGACGCTCGGCTGCACGTCGGGCGCCGCGGTCTCGGTGCTGGTCGGATCGAAGGCGGCCGCCAGCACGTTGCCGAAGTCGATGTCGCGCGCGCGATAGCCGGGGGTCTCGGCGTTGGCGACGTTCTCGGCGAGCACGTTGTGGCGCGCCTGGAACATGTCGAGCGCCGCCCCGAGCCCTTGGATCACCGTGCCGAAGATCTGCATCTGGTCGTTTTCCTCCGCCCCTCAGGCAGCAAGTCGTGTTCCAGTGCGGCGCCCGCGCCGGTCCCGCGGCGCCGGCCTGCAACCCCGCGTGGCGGCGACGCTCTCGCGCCCGCGCCGGCCTCGCTCTGCGCCGTCCGCCGTCCGGCGAGTCAGATCCCTGACCGGCAGAATCTGCCGCCGGCCAGATTCGTGGCCGCCATCGTCACGCCGCCCCGACGCTTTCGCCGCCGGAGCGATACTCGGCGAGCTTGTTGCGGAGCGTGCGGACGCTGATGCCGAGCATCTCGGCGGCACGGCTGCGGTTGTTGTTGGTGCGCCGGAGCGTCTCCAGGATCAGGCGCCGCTCCACCTCGTGCACCGTCAGGCCCGCGAGCGAGCCGTTCGCCGCCGGCTCCGCCAGCGGCTCCTCGTCGATCTGCACGTCGGCGGCGGTGATGACGCCGGTGCTCGCCAGCAGCGCCGCGCGCTCGATGACGTGCTCGAGCTCGCGCACGTTGCCCGGCCACGGCTGGCGCTTGAGATACGCCCGCGCCGCCGCGTCGACCGTGAGCGCGCGCCCGTTCGCGAAGCGGCGGCAGAAGTGATCGATCAACGCGTCCATGTCCTCGCGCCGCGCTCGGAGCGGCGGCAAGGTCAGCGGCACGACGTTCAGGCGATAGTAGAGGTCGCGGCGGAAGGCCCCCGAGGCCACCAGCGCGCGGAGCGGCCGGTTGGTGGTGGCGATCACCCGGGTGTCGATCGGCACCGGGCGGAGGCCGCCGACCCGGTCGACCTCGTGCTCCTGGAGCACGCGCAGGAGCTTCGCCTGCAGGGCCGGCTCCATCTCGCTCACCTCGTCGAGCAGCATGGTCCCGCCGTGCGCCAGCTCGAACTTGCCGAGCTTCCGCGCGTTGGCGCCGGTGAACGCCCCGCGCTCGTGGCCGAAGAGCTCGCTCTCGAGCAGCTCGCGCGGCAGCGCCGCGCAGTTGACCGCGACGAAGGCCCCGTTCCGCCGCGGGCCGGCGGCATGGACGTAGCGGGCGACCAGCTCCTTGCCGGTGCCGCTCTCGCCCTCGAGCAGGATCGGGGCGCGGCTCGCCGCCACTCCCGTCGCGATGGCGAGCACGCGCTGCAGGGCCGGCGCGCAGGTGACGATGCGGCGATCGCCGCGCGGGCGCGGCGCCTCGCCGGCGGCGACGGGGCCCTCCCCAGGGTCGCGCGCCTCGCCGGGGTCGCGCAACACGTTGCGGACGAGGTGCAGCAGATCCGGGGGCGAGAACGGCTTGGTGAGGAAGTCCCGGGCGCCGGCCTTCATCGCGGCGACCGCGTCCTCGACCGTGCCGTAGGCCGTCATCATCACCATCGGCAGGCCGGGATGGCGGTCCTGCACGGCGGCGAGCAGCTCCGCGCCCGTCATCACCGGCATCCGCATGTCCGAGAGCACCAGCGCGAAGCCGCCCTCGGCGAGCGCCGCCAGCGCCGCCGGCCCCGACTCGACCGCCGTCACGCCGAATCCCTGGCGCTCGAGCACCTCGGTGATGCCGAGACGCATCGGGCGCTCGTCGTCCACGACCAGAATCCGCTCCATCAAACCTCTCCTCTCACGACGCGACCGCCTCCGGGGCGAGCGCGACCATGGCGTCGGCCACGCGCGGCGCTCCGCTTTGCGGCAACGTCAACACGAACACGGCGCCGCGTGCCTCGGCCGACGCGCGCGGCCGGATCGCGAGCGTCCCGCCGTGCGCCGTCACGGCGGCGCGCGCGACCGCGAGCCCAAGCCCGGTGCCGCGCTCCTTGGTGGTGAAGAACGGGGCGAAGATGCCCTCCTCGCGCCCGGCGGGAATGCCGGGCCCGTCGTCGGCGACGGTCATCCGCACCCAGCGCTCCGCCGGCTCGACGGCGACCCGCAGCACGCCGTCGCCCTGCATGGCCTCGCCCGCGTTGCGAAAGAGATTGAGCAGCGCCTGCAGGAGCAGCCCACGGTCGACGTGGGCGATGCACCCGGGCGCGGCCCGGCGCTCGACGCGTACGCCGGTGCCGAGCGCCGGCCCGGCCGCGAGCAGCGCCTCGTCGATCACGGCGTCGAGCTCGACCGCGGCCCGCTTCGGCTCCGGCAGTCGGGTGTAGTCGAGGATGTTGGTGACCAGGTGGTTCAGATCGGCGACGCCGCCGGCGATCTGCGCCGCCAACCGGCGCGCCGCCGGTCGGTCGGCGATCTCATCGGCGAGGAGCCCGACGAAGAGCTCCATGGCGCCGAGCGGGTTGCGGACCTCGTGCGCGAGCGTCGCCGCCATCTCCCCCATGGCGGCGAGGCGGCCGTGGCGCATCGCCTGGGCCTCGAGACAGCGCTGGCGCTCGATGCTGGCGGTGAGCGCGCGCTGCTTGTCCTCGAGCTCGGAGCGGAGCGCCTGCACGTGCGACTGCAGCGCCCGGTACTGCTGCTCGAGCGCGGCGGTCGCGCCGGTGAAGACCTCGAAGGCGGACTGCAGCTCCGCGACCCGATCGGGCGTGCCCGCCGGGCTCATCGCGACTCCACGCCGCCGCCGAGCGGCCGCACGATCGCCTCGTATTCGCGGGCCGCGCCGGCGACCCGCCGCGCGAGCGCGTCCTTGCTGCGTGCCGCCTCGTCGTAGGCCGCCGCCGCCTTGGCGGGCAGACGGCGCGCCGCCAGGCGCGCGGCGCGATAGGCGGCGTCGGCCGCGACCGGCTCGCCGCCGTAGCGGGCGGACAGACTGGTGTAGGCCGCGAGGGCGGCATCCTCGTCGCCGGCCGCCTCGGCGAGCGCGCCGAGCATGGCGAGACCCGCCGCCGCCCGGCTCGCCGGCAGCTCCGGCGCGTCGCCCGCGGCGAAGGCCTCGCGCGCCAGCGCCAGCGCCGCGGCCGGCTCGTGCTCGCGCAGGCTCTCGGCCACGTCGAGGGCGAGCGAGCGCGTCAGGCCGCCGTCCTCCATCACGGCGGCCGCCACCGCGGCGTGCGCGCCGAGGGCGTCGCCGTTCGCCGCCAGCGCCCGCGCCCGGAGCGCGAGCGCTCCCGGATTGCGGCCGCGCACCTCCGTCCACGCGTCGGCGATGGCGAGGGCACCCGCAGCGTCGCGCCGCGCCAAGGCGACCGCGCCGCGCGCGGCGAAAAGCGTGTCGGGCGGGCTCGCGCCCGCCGTCGTGCGCGCCGCGGCGAGCACGCGCTCGGCCTCGCCGGTGAGCCCGATCTGCTGGTAGGCCTCGGCGATCATGAGCTGGTCTTCGAGCGCGAGCCGGGCCGGATCGATGCGGCCGTCGTGCAGAGTCGCGATCGCCGTCGCGACGTCGCCGCGCGCCAGCGCGGTGCGCGCCGCGTGCAGCACCAAGATCCGCCGCGCCGGGTCGGAGGCCTCGGGCGTGAGGCGCTCGAGCCGCTTCAAGCCCGCATCGACGTCGCCCCCGGTGCCGTCGAGGATCGCGAGCCGCACCGTGCCCTGGCGGGCGGCGCGCGCGCCGTAGTCGCCGCCGAGCAGCTGCTCGTAGCTCTTGCGGGCGGCGGCGCCGTCGCCCGCGGCCTCCGCCGCGGCGCCGAGATCGGCGATCACCGCACCCTGATCCTCGCGCCCCAGTGTGCTTCGAATCTGCTCCAGCATGGTGCGCGCCGTCGCCGGATCGCGGTTCGCGAGCGCGAGCCGCGCCCGCACCCATACCGTCTCGGGATCGGTCACGACCGCGCTCGGACAGAGCGCGCCGAGCGGCGCCAGTTCCTGGCCGGCGCGTGCGGCGTCGCCGGCGGCGAGCGCCACGCGCGCCCTGCCCCGCGCGGCGAAGCACGGTCCGGCGCCGCCACCGTCGGCGGCGGCGCGATAGTCGTTCTCGGCCGCGGCGAGCTGTCCCTGCCCGACCGCGACGTCGCCCGCGAGCGCGCGCACCACGCCGGCCGTCGGATCGACCGCCGCCTCGCGCGCGACGGTTCCGAGCTCGACGCGAAACTCCATGGCGCGATAGGCGAGCGCGATGTTGAGCCGTGCCCGCCACGCCTCCGGGAACTCGGGATGCTCGCGGAGGGCCTGCCGATAGGCATCGATCACCGGCAGCAGCTTGCCGCCGGCGGCGCGCGTGATGAACGCGTGATCGGCGAGGAGAAACGCCATCGCGGGCGTCTCGACCGCCGCGGCGTCCTCGGGCTCGGGCTCGCGCCCCCGCGCCAGCGAGCTCGCCATCGCGGTCACGGTGCGGTCGCCGACGTAGGCCGGCGCCTTGGGATCGGCGGCACAGAAGGCGCGGCCGGCGACGCGTTGCCAGAGGCAGCCGAGACCGCCCGGGGCGGCGCTCGCCCCCGCCGCCGGCGGTGCCGGCGCCGCGGCGAGCGGCGCGATCGCCGCCGCCGGGAGGTCGTTCGTCTCGCGTGTCGCCGCCGCGGGAGGCGCCATCGCCGTCAGCACCGTCGCCGCGATCGCGAGTGGCTCGCTCTTCGCCGTCGCCGTCGGGACGGGAGTCCCCGCCGGGCGCGGCGTGGCGCTGGGGCGGGGACGCGCGGTGGCGGTGCCGGTCGCGCGTGCCGCGGTGCTGGTGGCGCGCGGCGCCGCTGCCTTGGTCGCCGTCGCCTTGGGAGCGGCGGTGCGACTCGGCTTCGGCGAGCCGGTCGGCTTCGGCGAACGGGTCGCCACGACGCTCGCCGTCGGCCCCGCGGCCAAGAGCTCGATCACCAGCCGCGGCGGATCGTCCGCGGTATGCGCGTCGACGCCGCCGATCGGAACGCTCGGCTCGAGACGGATCCGCGTGTCGCCCTTCGGACCCGCGGCCACCACCAAGTGGCGGACGGCGTCCCCCGCGTTCCCCCAGCCGTCGACACCGAAGTCCTGACCCTGGATCGAAGCGTCGACGCTGGTGCGCGGCACCCGCACCTCGAAGCTGCCGTCGGGCCCGCGCGAGGCGAGCGCCCCGCTCGGCGCCTCGTTCAAAAAGAGGACGATCTCGTGGCGACCCCCGTCGGCGACCGCGTGCGGCGGCGACGCGAAGAGCGGCTCGGCCGCGACGGGACGTGTCGCCAGCATGGTGACGAGCGTGACGGCGATTCTGACGTGGGCGTGAGTCATCATCGGCAATTCTTGCCGGGTGGAGCAACGCATGTGCCAGCAGCCGAGGCCGTCGCAGCTGGAGTTAGCACGCGCTCCCCGCCTGCCCCGTCGTGTGGAGCCAGACCCTTGGCCTCCCCAGCGTCAGAAGCATGGCCTTTCTGGCGTGCGCTTCATCGTCGAGGCGCGCGACCGGAACGCCCTCGGGCGCGGCATGCGGGTGCTCGGCATCCGCGTCGCACGGGCGGTGAATCGTCTAGCGGAACGGACTGGGCAGGTGCTCGCCGGTCGCTACCACGCGCGGCTCCTCGCGACGCCGCGCGAGGTTCGGAACGCGCTCCGCTACGTGCTCCTGAACGCTCGGCGCCACACTGCGAAGGTGGGCGCCGAGGTCAAGGTGCCGTCCGGCTCGATCCGGCGTCGTCGGGGCGGTGGTTCGATGAGTGGATCGGCTGGCGCCGCCACGGCCTCCTCGACCTTGCCGCGGTCCCCGGCTGACCGCCGCCACGACCCAGCAGCGGCGCGACCGGCCTCCCCTACCAACCGTCCTTTTCTTCGCCTTACGCCGCGCCCAGCCGCGCCCGCGTCCCGGCCGCCCAGTCCACCAGCGTCGGCACCAGCACCCCGTCGAGCAGCCCCGCGAGCTCGTTCCACGCGCGCTGCTCCTCGGCGGCGAGCAGCCGCGGCGCCAGGGCGGCGATCGCGTCCCGCGCCGGCGACGGCGCGTCCTCCGCCAGGAGCGCCAGCTGGTAGTCGAGGACCAGGCTCAGGCGGAGCTCCTCCATGAGACAGGCGAGCACGCCGTTGGCGTTCCGGACGTCGGAGCGTTGCAGCAGGCTCACCACCAGGCGGGTGCGCTCGGCGACCTCGTCGAGCGTCGTCGCCAGCGAGCGGCGCTTGTCGGCGGCGAAGGCCCGCGGCGTGCGCGTGCCGATCACCAGTCGTTCAACGCCGGCCGCGCTCCGCCGCGCGTAGCGCTCCTCGTCGCCGGCGTTGAACTCGACGCCGTCGAGCTCGATCGTGGAGACGATCTCGCTCGGATCGACGTGCATGCGGCTCGCCTCGATGACCTCGCCGATGGTGGCGCCGGCGGCGGCACCGACCGTGATCTCCCGCTCATTGATGAAGACGTGCATCGTGCTCCTCTTCCCTGGTTGGGGCACCGCCGAGCAGCGCCGTCATGCACTCCGCCTCGCGGGCGAGGTCGCGGTAGAGGCGCGCCGTCTCGACCGCCAGGGTCGCGACGTCGTCGCCCTCGAGATTCTCCTTCCCGAAGGTGAACATCTGGGCGAGCACGTTGGTGTCCGGATGGGTGGCGCCGTGCTCCTTGAACGTCCGATCCAGCACCTCGAGCTCGCGCCCGAGCCGTTCGAGCTCGGCGATCCGCGGCTGCTTCGCCCGCGCCAGCTTGGCGAGGCCGAGCGCCTGCCCGACGCCGTCGCGTGCCAGCTGCGCCAGCGCCGCGAACGGGGCCACGTCGACCGCGCCCGCGACCGGGGCCGGCAGCGGTGCCTCCTCGAGCACGTGCAGGAACGCGGCCCGATAGGCGTCGCGCAGCGCGTCCTCGCGGCGCCGGAGCGGCGCGCCGAGCGCGCGGCAGAGATGGCGCCCGCCGGCATCGAAGCCGGTGCGATACAGCCGGGCCGGAAACAGGCCGCGCGCCAGCGTCTCGAGCCCGGCCCAGTCGCCGGCGAGCCGCGCCGTCACGATCGCGGCCACCGCGTCGGGCGCGAGCTCGTCGCGGCAGAAGGGATCGAGGCAGGTGACGTTGTGGTCGCAGGGCGCGCAGGGGGCGCCCGTGTGGAGCACCAGATGATCCGCAGCGTAGGGTCCCGTGTCGAAGGGCGAGGCCGGCCCGAAGAAGAGCCCGACCACGGGCGTCCCCACCGCCACCGCCATGTGCATCGGACCGGTGTCGCCGGTGACCAGCGCCTCGGCCCGCGCCAGCACGGCGCCGAGCTCGCCGATGCCGGTCCGGCCGCAGGTGTTCACGGCCGGGGCGCCGATCTCCGCGACCACGGCGTCGCCGAGCTCACGGTCGCCGCCCCCGCCGATCACCACCAGGCGGAAGCCCGCCGCCGCGAGCGCGCGCCCGAGGGCGACGAACGAGGCCGTCGGCCACTGCCGGATGGCGCGGCTGGCGCCGAGCTGGAGCGCGATGACGCGTTCGTCGCCCCCGATGCCCGCCTCCGCGAGCAACGCCGCCGCCCGCTCCGCGGCCGCCGGCGCCACCGTGTAGGCGAGGCGCTCGGTCGCGCCGGTAGCACCCGTCATGGCGCAGTAGTAGTCCACGAGGTTGAAGGTCGCGACGCGACGGTTGAGACACATGGTCGCGAACAGCCGCGCCCAGGGATGGCGGATCACCCGGAGACCGTCCGGCGTCATCGACCAGCCGCGCACGTCGGGGATGCCGAGCAGCCCCATGAACACGGCGCTCATGCGGGAGCTCGAGAAGTTGAGCGCCAGATCGAAACGCTCGGCGCGGAGCTCGGCGATCACGTGCTCGACGTAGCGGTAGGCCTCGAGCAGCTGCGCGCCGCCCTCGAGCACCAGGTTGCCGAGGCGGTCGAGCTCGGCGCGGTGGACGCGATCGATGCCGGGAATGCCGTCGCAGACGTCGGCGAAGTTCCGCTCGGCCAGCAACGTGATCGCCGCGCCGGGGTGGGCGCGCTTGAGGGCCGCGATCGCGGGCGAGGTCTGCAGCAGGTCGCCGAAGCGCGTCAGGTTGACGATCAGGATGCGCTCGACGGGAGAAGGGCGACTCATGCGCGGTGCTCCCGGAGATAGAGCTCGTCGAACTGATGCAAGAAGAGAAAGATCGCCTCGGGCTCGGCGAGCGCGCCCTCGCGCTTGGCGAGGCTCGCCGCCAGGCGGTCGAGCGTGAACGGCGTCGCCGGATCGAAGCGGGTGAGAAAGCGCTCCAGCTCGCCGGCGCCGGCCCGCGCGACGTCTCCGACCGTCACGGTGCGCCGCCGGCCGAGCAGCCGCTCCTGCGCGGGGCCGATCACGGCCGCGAGCAGGTCCTCCATGCGGCGCGCGTAGGTGTGCTCCGCCAGCGCCCGCGTGCGGGCCCGTGCCGCCATCTGCCGCCGTTCGTCGGGATGGGCGAGATAGTGATCGCTCTGGGCGCGCATCTCGTCGACGCTGGCGGCGACCGCGAGCTCGGTGCCGGGCGCGAAGAGCGGCGGCAGCAACGTGCGCGCGTCCAGCACCTGGAAGGCGCCGCAGCCCGCGAGCTCGAAGGTGCGCGGGTTCACGAAGTCGCCGCGCGGATCGACGCCGTCGTGATAGGTCGAGGAATGCAGGTTCAGGTTGACCGCGCTGGCGTTGAAGATCCTGACCGACTCCTCGGTGTCGATGCGAGCGCCGTTCCGTTGCAGGACGCGGGCGAGCCCCTCGGCGCCCTGCCAATCGCTCCCCCAGACCCGGAAGTCGCAGTCGAGGAAGCGCGTGAAGGCGAGCCGCCGGTTGCGGTAACCCGCTCCGACGAACGACACGTCGCTGCCGTACTCGGCGCGCTCCGCGGCCGTGAGCTCGAGCGGCCGATGCACCCGCGGGTCGAAGCCGCACGGCAGATAGGCGAGCCGCGCGTCGCTGACCTCCGCCATCGCGTCCAGACAGCCCTCGGTCTGGATCGTGAAGACGTGATCGTAATGGGCGGCGAGCTCGCGCCAGTAGGTCATGACGCGGAAGTCCTCGACGAACCAGAGCGCCCGTAGCACCCCGCGGTTGCCGATCGCCTTGAGCGCCGTCGCGTTCAACGGCGCCTGCGCCAGCGCCAGGACCAGATCGGGCTCGATCGCGTCGACGGTCGCGGCGACGCCGGCCGCCAGGACGTCGCAGAATCCGGACTCGAGCACTCGCTGGTTGGCGCGCCGTGCTCCGAAACGCTCGAGCCCGCGAAACGCGTCGTAGAAGGGCGCCAGGTCGAGGAGGTGGGTCTCGTGCCCGAGCTCGGCGAGCGCGCGTGCCGCGTAGCCCGCGATCGGCCACGAGCCGCCGTACATCGGCGACACCACCAGCACCTTGAGGCGGAGGCCGCTCCGCGCGGCCGACGCCTGCCAGTGCTGCAGCGCGCGCCGGTGCTCGCCGCCGGGAACCAGGAGCGCCGGCGCGTGCGCCAACACGAGCGCGCGCTCGCCCGGCTCGAGCGCGGCAGGCGCGACCTCGCCCGCCACCAGCGTCACGGCCCGGAGCAGCGTCGTCAGGTCGCGGGCGGCGAGCGCGATCCGCACCACCGCGAGGTCGGGCTCGACCACCACGACGGCGCCGGCGAAGCGCGCCGCCAGCGCCTCGACGTGATAGCCGAGGCCGAGTCCGACGATCACGACCCGCGTCGCGGCCACCGCCTCCAGACGCTCGAGCACGCCGCGCGCCCAGCGCGCCGCCTCGGCGGCGGGATCGACCAGGTGCTGCTGCGGCACGTCGGCGATGGTGAGCGTCGCCTGCCCGCTCGCGGTCGTTGCCAGCCGATGCGTCGCCGGCACCGCGACGGTCGCGAGCCGTCGCGCCAGCTCCGGCTGCCGCGCCGCCAGCACTTCCATGTTGTCGGCGCGTAGCGTGGTCACGCCGCTCGTCTCTGCTCGTGCATGATGAACGTCACGACGCGGCGGTGCCGTGCCGCCGCTCGGCGAGCGTTGCCCACCGAGCGACGGTACCGGCTCTCCCCACCACGTCCTCCCCCCACCTCCACACCCCACCTTGGTCTCCGCTCGTGAGAGCGGCCCCGCGGGGCGTCGAGCAAGACGGGTGCCACGGCCGGAACGCCACGATGCCAACACGTGCGGCGCGAGAGCCGCATTCGCCGTGCGTTCCGTGGCGGAAAAATGTGCCGCGCGAATCCGGGCGGTCAGGAACTTGACCTCGCGGGGCCCGCGTCTCCGCGTCGCGCGGCGTCGCGGCGATGGCACATCGGTTGCTGTTTCACGCGGCGGCTTCGCCGTCATGCATCCAGTCATGGGGATTCGCGCGCCTCTCGTGCGGCGGGTCGTCGAGGAGGAGGCGCGGTGCTGGAATCGGCGGTGCGATGGATCCGGCGGCATGCGATCGCCGGCAGCGGGATGGCCGTGTCGTCGCGACAGCGCGTCGCCTATCCCGAGGTGACGGGCTACTTCATCCCGACCCTCCTCGGGCTGGGCGAGCGCGAGCTCGCGACGCGCTTCTCGGATTGGCTCTGCTCCGTGCAGCGCCACGACGGCGCCTTCGTCGGGCCGGGCATGGACGAGGCCTTCGCCTTCGACACCGGCCAGGTGGTGCGCGGGTGGACGGCCCTCCTGCCGACGCGCCCCGAGCTCGCCACGCCGCTCCGCCGCGCCTGCGATTGGCTGCTGGCGTCGGCGGACGAGGCGAGCGGACGCCTGCCGGTGCCGGCGCCGGGCGGCGCCTGGAGCCTCGGACCCCGCGGCGAGGTGAGCGAGGCCATTCATCTCTACGTGCTGGCGCCGCTCCGCACCGCCGGCGAGCTTCTCGACGAGCCCCGCTACCGGCGCTTCGTCGAGAAGAGCCGCGACTACTACCTCCGCCACGTCGACTGCACGGGCTTCGAGGCCCCGCACTGGCTCACGCACTTCTACGCCTACGTCCAGGAGGCGTTGGTCGAGCTCGGCTGCGGCGACGAGGCCCGGCGCGGGATGGCGAGCGTCGCCCGCCATCAGCAGGCGAACGGCGCCGTCCCGGCCTACGCCGACGTGCCCTGGGTGTGCGCGACCGGCGTCGCCCAGCTCGCCCAGGTCTGGTTCCGCCTCGGGGAGCCGGCGCGCGCCGAGCGCGCCCTCGCCTTCCTCGCCGCCCTCCAGAACCCGAGCGGCGGCTTCTTCGGCTCCTACGGCGTCGGCGCGGCGTACTTTCCCGACCAGGAGCCGTCGTGGGGGGTGAAGTATGCGATCGAGGCCGAGCAGTGCCGGATCGCGAGCCACTTCGACGCGACCGTCGACGAGTACCGCCCCGACATCGGCGAGCACGACGGCCGTGTCCGCGCGGTGATCGAGCGCCTCGGCCTCCTCGAAGGCAAGCGCGTCCTCGACGCCGGCTGCGGCAAGGGCCGCTACGCCGCCCTCTTGAAGCGCCGCGCCCCGGGCGCCGACGTCACCGCGCTCGACGTCTCGGCCGAGATGCTGCGCCACGTCCCGGGCGGCATCACGACCGTGCAGAGCAGCCTCCTCGACATGCCGTTCCCCGCCGGCCATTTCGACGCCGTCATCTGCGTCGAGGCCCTCGAGCACGCCGTCCGCATCCCCGAGGCGGTGCGCGAGCTGGTGCGCGTGTTGGCGCCCGGCGGGACGCTGGTGATCATCGACAAGAACAAGCAGAAGCTCGGCGCGCTCGCGATGCCGAGCTGGGAGCGCTGGTTCGACGCCCATGAGCTCGCCGGCATCCTCGAGGCGCTCGGCCTCGAGGCCCACGCCGACCACGTCGGCTACGACGACCGCCGCGAGCCGGACGGTCTCTTCATCTGCTGGACCGGCCGGAAACCGATGCAGCCGTCCCATCGCAACACGTCCGACGCCGCGGCTTCCGCCGTCGTCTGAGGGAGATCATCGATGCAGTTCAATCCCGTCGCACTCGAGCAGAAACAGCGGCACCTGGACGCCATCCTCGCCGATCCCGATCGGTTGGCGCGCGTGGTACGCGCGCTCGTCTCCGACGTCCCGACCGAGATCGCGACGCTCGCCCGCCCGTGGGAGCCCGGGGGCGGCGCCTCGCTGTTCCGCGTCGCCACGCCGACCGCCACCCATTTTCTCAAGGTGAAGCACCTCGGCGTCACCATCGAGAGCAAGCTCGAGTCGGAGCCGGCGTTTTCGCCGCTCCCGTCGCTCCGGAACGAGCACGAGATGCTGCGGCGCCTCGCCGGCCTGGCCTTCGTGCCGGCCGTGCACGGCTACACCGAGGACGGCGATCACGCCTTCCTTCTGCTCGAATGGCTCGCGCCCTTCGAGACGGTGGTGGCGGCGCTCGGCCCCGCCGCCCTCGCGGAGGTCTACGGGCGCATCGAGGACGCCGTCCGCGCCCTCCACGAGCGCGGCATCGTCCACACCGACGTGCACGAGAAGAACGTCATGTTCCGCGGTCACGCGCCCGTGCTGGTCGACTTCGAGGAGGCCCGCGATCTCGTCCAGGTGGAGCCGTTCGCGCGCTCGCTCGACGTGCTCGGCGCGACCGCGGCGGGAGACGTCGGCGAGATGCCGGCCGGCGCCGGCCGGCTCGCGGGCCGCACCTGTCTCGCACGCCTCCGCGAGGTCTTCACGACGCTGGTCCGGGCGGGGCTCGATCCGTTGATCCAATCCTGCAACTTCGACTCGTCGTGCCCCTTCCTGACCGCGCTCGACCACGGCACGGACGAGCGCGTCTACCAGACCATCCAGATCCCCGGGCTCACCATCCCCGGGCAGCGCCCGCCCGACGATCCGCGCATTGCCGTGATCGCCGCGGTCGCCGCGCGACTCTTCGACCGGCCCTACACGCACCTCGACGTCGGCAGCAACCTCGGCATGTTCAACATCACGATGGCGGAGCGCCCCGAGGTGCGGCGCTCGATCGGGGTCGAGGCCTACGACAAGTACGTCGAGCTCGCGAAGTCCCTCGCCTTCCTGGCCGGCACCGACGCCGCGCGCTTCCACTGCGCCGTCGCCGGCGAGGACATGCTGGCCGAGCGCCTGGCGGGCGAGCGCATCGACCTCGTCACCATCTATTCCGTGTACCACCACATCCGAAACAAGGAGCGCTTCCTCGCCGACCTCGCCGCGCTCGCCCCCGCCTACGTGATGCTCGAGATGGCGAGCCAGCCCGAGTGCTACGTGGGCCGGTCGTGGGAGTCGGAGGTCGAGCGCATCAGTCGCGGCCTCGGCATGCCGTACGGCGACGTGCTGGGACAGAGCGCCGACTACGCGCGACCGATCGTGCTGCTGTCGCGGGTGCCGATTCCGGCCAATCTGCTCTCCGAGCCGGCGACGCCGCCCGTGCAGACGGCCGCGCCGCACGTCGCCGCGGCCGCGGCCGCGCCGCGCGTCTCGGTGGTGCTGCCGGTCTACAACCACCTGCGCTTCCTGCCGCAGGCGATCGCCAGCGTCCTCGCCCAGACCTACGCCGACTTCGAGCTCGTGATCGTGAACGACGGCTCGACCGACGGCACGGCCGAGTATCTGGACGCTCTCCGCGACCCGCGCGTGGTCGTCGTCCACCAGGAGAACCGGCGGCTGCCGTCCGCGCTCAACGCCGGATTCGCCCACGCGCGCGGCGAGCTCCTCACCTGGGTGTCGGCCGACAACCATTGCGCCCCGCTCTTTCTCGAGGCCCTGGTGGCGGCGCTCGACCACCATCCCGACGCCGGCTTCGCCTACTCGGCCTTCGCCTGGATCGACGACGCCGGCCGCATCACCGGCATCCACCGCGACCAGGAGGTCTCGGTACGCTCGCTCCTGAAGCAGAACCCCGGCATCGCGGCCTTTCTCTACCGCCGGAGCGATCAGGAGGCCGTCGGGCCCTACGACCCGACGCTCGAGGGCGCCGAAGATTGGGACATGTGGCTTCGGCTGGTGGAGCGCCGCCCGGCCGTCTACGTGCCCGAGATCCTCTGCTACTACCGCCTCCACGACGACAGCATGACCGCGACCAAGCGCGACGGCATCGCGGCCGCCAGCCGGCGCGTGCTCGCGAACGCGCTCGCGCGGCGCGGCGGATCGCTCGACATCGAGGAGCTCTTCCCGGCGCTCGCCGCCTGCGCGGATCGCGGCGAGGCCGAGCTCTACGCCTGCGCCGCGTTCGGCACCGCGCTGCTGCAGTCGCCGTGGGCCCCGCCCGAGCTCGCCGCCAGCTTCCTCGACGCCGCCTGCTCGGTCCGGCCGGAGCCGGTGGCGCTCGCCAACTTCGCGATCGCCTGCGGCCGCGCCGGCCGTTTCACGGAGGTACGGCGCGCCCTCGAGAGCCTGCGGAGCGTGCCGCACGCCGACATCCGCCGCCTCGTGCTGGCGCTCGAGGCCGCCGCCACCGACGAGCGCCGCGAGCTCGCGTTCGCCCTCCAGCCCTTCGGCATCGACACCACGGGCGCCGAGCTCTTCGAGCGCGAGCGCGCGCTCCGGCGCGTCTACTCGTGCACCGACCCGAGCGAGTCCACATCCAGCGAGACGGCCGCGCCGCGGGTGCCCGCGGCCGCGCCCGTCGTGTCGTCCGTGGTCGCCGCGCCGGCACCCCTCACCGCGCCGACGGCGCCGGTCCCGATGGTCTCGGTGATCGTGCCCACCTACAACCGACCCGCCACGCTCCGCCGCGCGCTCGAGAGCATCCTCGAGCAGACCTATCGCGACTTCGAGATCATCGTCGTCAACGACAACGGCACCGACGTGCAGGACGTCATCGCCGCGCTCGACCACGACGGTCGCATCAACTACGTGCGCCACGCCGTCAATCGCGGCCTCGCCGCCGCCCGCAACAGCGGCATCGGCGTCGCGCGCGGCCGCTTCCTCGCCTACCTCGACGACGACGACCGCTTCTACCCCGAGCACCTCGAGACCTTGGTCGGCGCGCTCACCGGCGGCGAGGAGCGCGTCGCCTATACCGACGCGCTGCGCGTGACCGAGGCGAAGCGCGACGACCGTTACGTCGTCGTTGCCCGCGACCGCCCGTACTCCTGCGACTTCGACCGCCGGCGCCTCTTGGTCCACAACCTCTTCCCGGTGCTCTGCATCATGCACGACCGCGCCTGCCTCGCCACGAGCGGGGGATTCGACGAGTCGCTGACCTCGCACGAGGACTGGGATCTGTGGATGCGCATGTCGGCGCAGTTCCGCTTCCACCACATCCCGTCGATCACGGCCGAGTTCACCCACCGGCTGGACGGCACCTCGATGACCAGCAGCATGGAGCCGGACTTTCTGCGCACCGCCGAGATCCTCTATCGGCGGACCGCCGCCGACGTCACCGGGCAACCCGACGTGCTGCAGGCGCGCGAGCGGTTCCTGGCGGACCTGCGAAGCCGGGTGGCGAGTCCGAGCCAGGCCCCGGCGCGGGTCGCCACCGGGGCGCATCCCGCGCCCTCGTCGCCGTCGCCCGCACCGACCGCGTTCGATTGCTCCATCGTCATTCCGCTCTTCAATCGCGCCGAGCTCACCGAGCAGTGCCTCGTGAAGCTCTCCGAGGTGACGCATGACGCCACCTTCGAGGTGATCCTCGTCGACAACGGCTCGACCGACGCCACGGCGACGCTCCTCGGCTCCCTCGGCGGTGACGTCCAGGTCATTCGCAACGCGACCAACCAGGGCTTCGCGACCGCCTGCAACCAGGGCGCGCGGGCCGCGCGCGGCCGCCACCTCGTCTTCCTGAACAACGACACCATTCCCCTGCCGGGGTGGCTCGGCGCGCTCCTCGCCGAGCTCGATCAGGATCCCACCGTCGCGGTGGTCGGCAGCAAGCTGCTCTTCGCCGACGGTACGATCCAGCACGCCGGCGTCGTCTTCTGCCGCGAGATCCCGCTCCCCTACCACGCCTTCTATCGCGCGGTCGCCACCTTGCCGGCGGTCAACCGGCGCCGCGAGCTGCAAAGCGTGACCGCCGCCTGCATGGCGGTCCGGCGGAGCGTCTTCGCCGAGCTCGGCGGCTTCGACGAGGGCTACCGGAACGGCTTCGAGGACGTCGACTTCTGCCTCAGGGTGCGCGAGCGCGGGCAGCGCGTCGTCTATCAACCGCGGAGCGCGCTCTACCACCTCGAGAGTCAGTCGGCGGGCCGGAAGGCCCACGACCAGGCCAACGCCAAGCGCCTGATGGATCGTTGGGCGCCGCGCTGGGCGGAGATCGGCGACGAGGACGTGGTGCTGGTTCCGGAGGGATGGTGCGCCCGTATCCTCGACGACGGCGAGAGCAAGGTGCTGATGGCGATCGCCGATCCCGCGGAGCGCCAGCGCTGGGAGGCGGTGGCCGAGGCGCAACGGCTGCTCCTCGCCCGCGACCGGGAGAGCCTCGCGCGTCTCCTCGCGAGCCGGCACGACTGGCCGGCCGACGTGAGCGTCCGGCGCTGGCTCGACCGTTTGCGGCAGCAGTGCGGCGTCCGGTCGGCGGAGGGAGTCGCCGCCGAGGCGTGAGCCGAGGCGGCGACGCTCACCCGCGCACGCGCTCGACGAACCACCACAGACCGGCCGCGGCGATCGCGACGTTGGCGGCCTGAAAGCCGCCGCGCGCGAACCAGGCGCGCGCACCGAGCCACGACACCAGGGGCAGCACGAGCGCCAGCACGACGAGCTGACCCGCCTCCACGCCGACGTTGAACGCGGCCAGCGCGAGCGGCAGCTCCGCCGCCGACAGCGCGACCTCGCGGAGCGCGCCGGCAAAGCCGAAGCCGTGCACGAGCCCGAAGAGAAAGGTCAGCCGCCAGCGGCGCCGGAGGTCGGGCGCGACGCAGTTCTCGATGCCCACGTAGGCGATCGACAACGCGATCGCCGGCTCGACGAGCGTCGGTCGCGGAGTCCAGAGCCCCGACGCGGCCACGGCGAGCGTCACGGAATGCGCCAGCGTGAACGCCGTCACCACCCCGAGGATCGCTCGCAGCGAGCCGCCGACCAGGACCACGGCGAGCAGGAACAGCAGGTGATCGTAGCCGCCGAGAATGTGCGCGACGCCGAGCCGAAGCATCGCGGCCCCGACACCGCGCGGCGCGTCGGCGTGCCGGCTCACCGGGGCGAACGCGACCTCCGGTTCCGCCTCGTACAGCACGCTCCGAACGCTCGTCGCGGCGCGGCTCGCCGTCAGCAGATGGCGATGGCCGAGGGAGAGCTCGCCGAGGAGGTCGAGTCGTAGCGAGAACGACGTCGCGGCCGCCGGACAGCGGTAGACGGCCGTGACCTCGATGCCGTCCCCCTCCGTCACGCTCGCGGCCACGAGATGCCCGAGGCACGCCCCCGCCGGGACGCGGATCACGAGGCCGCGACCGATCCACGCGGCGAGCGCGGCGCTCGGGCGCGTGGCGGCGCGCTCGGCCTCGAGGCCGGGGAGCGCCGCCAGGAGCTCCGGACGCGCGAAGACGAGGACGGCGCGCACCTCGTCACCGTCCGCCCGATACTCGCCGCGCGACACGCCGACGGCGTGCGCCTGGCCCGGCGCCGCCCGCAGCACGAGCAGGGCGACCACCAGGAGCAGCGCGCCCCTACGATCCATGGCGGGTCACGCCTGCCGGCGTCGCCGCCGCGGCGTCGCTTCGCTCGGGGGTCGCCGCGAGCAGGAGGCGCGCCTCGGCGGCTCCGGTCACGTCGAACTCCGGGTTGAGCGCGAGGGCCTGCGCGATCAGCGCCCGGCCCCCGGGAGCGCCCGCCGCCATGTCGATGGCGCCCGCGTGATAGAGGATGCGCGCATCCGGCGTCCCCAGCCGGCGGGCACGCTCGCTCGCCTGCCGCGCCTCGGCGATCCGCCCCGCGCGATAGAGCACCCAGGCGCGCGTGTCGTCGACGTAGACCCCGCCGCGCACGGCGCGCTCCTCGTCGACGAGCCGGAGGGCCTCGTCGATGGCGACGTTCGTGGTGGCGTAGAAGAGCGCCAGGGTCAGACGGTCGCTCCGCATGCCGGCCTGCACGACGCGCGCGCGCTCGACCTCGGCCCCCGCGACGTCGCCCAGCATCGCGCGCGCGTCCGCGAGGAGCCACGCCGTCTCCGGCAGCGGGCGCGCGCGGTAGGCCGTGGTGAGATACGCGATCGCGCGCTCGGGTTGGCGGAGCCCGAGCGCCACGCGGCCGCGCGCGACCAGCGCCGGCGCATAGTCGGGCACCCACCGGAGGGCCTCGGCGAGGACGGCGTCGGCGCCGTCGTAGTCCGCCTCGTGCCAGAACATCTTCGCCGCCTCGACGAACGTCCACGCGGTGGGCTCGGGATCGCGACGATCGCGACCGGCCAGCGCGGACCGCATGAAGCGCTTGGCGGCCGCCGTGTCGCCGGTGAGCCAGCGGAAGTACGCGGCGCGCACGTACGCGGCCGCGTCGGGCTGCACGTCCGCGCTCCGCTGCGCCGCGGCCGCGGCCTCCTCGAATCTGCCGAGCTCGAGCAGGGCGTCGCTCAGGGTTCCGAGCGCGCGCGCGTTCCGCGGGTCGCCGCCGAGAACGGCCTCGGCATGGCGTCGCGCCTCCTCGAAGCGATGGTCGTTCATCAGCACGAGCCCACGCAGCTCGAGCGCCGCCGTGTGGCCGGGCGACACCCGGAGCGCCTCATCGCTGCAGCCGGCGACGTTGAGGTAGAACCCGGGGTCGCCGGAGAGCCGCGCCTTCCTCACCCATCCCCAGCCGATGCGCACCCAGTCCTCGGGCGGGCGCGCCGTCCGCCGCGCGCCCGCCTGGGCCTTGCGAATCGCGTCGTCGATCGACCCCCCTCCGGAAGGCGGCGCCAGGCAGAGCCCGCTCGCCTCCTCCGGCGTCAGCTCGACGCCGGGAGCAGGCGGCGCCGGCTCCGCCCATGCGACCGGCCGCGAGCCGGCCAGCCCCCATCCCGCCATCACCACGGCGGTGCCGACCCGGAACCATCGCGATGCCGATCGCATCCGCGCCACGACGACGACTCCTCTCGCTCGACCGCCGGCTCAGTTCGCCGGGGCCCCGTGTCCCTGGGTCAGCCCCTGGAGCGCGACCGGGATCCAGGGAAACGCCAGCCGGCGTTGCGCGGCGCTGTAGTCGACGCCGTCGCCGATCTGCACGAGGCTCGGATCGGGCGACAGGATCAACGTCAGCAGCACGTCGCTCACGTCCGCCTGCTCGTGGTTGCGATCGATCCCGCCGATGATCGGACGACCGTTCGGAAAGCTCGAGTCGATCGCCATGTCGACGCGCAGCACGTCGCCCACGGTCCCGGGTCCGATCGGCACGTGATGCGCGCCGGCGAACGGAATGTCGTCGAGGTTGACGATCTTCACCAGGTCGAGGCGGCCGAACTTCAGCGCGTCGGGCACGGGATCGACGCCGAGGGCCTTGTAGATGCCGAGCGCCTCGGCGTCGCGGACGAGAATCGGGTTCTGCAGATAGGTGCCGAAGTTCTCGAAGTCGTCGAGGGGATGGCTCCGCAGGTACTTCTCCTGATCCTGGACGCCGACGAGCCCCGCGTTGAAGAGCGGCAGCGCGTTCCGGCCGACGCGCACCCACTTGCCCCGGCCCTTGTCCTTCTCGTAGCGCTCCTTGCTGAGGACCCGCACGGCGCGGCGGGACTCCGAGACGTGAATCGCGAGCAGCGTATCGTCCCCGGGCGTGCCGTCGTGGGCGGGCGGGAGACCCGTGCCGGTGAGCAATCGGGTCGGGATCTCGAGCGCGATCGAGAACAGGTTGAAGCCGGTGAAGACGTTCTCGGCCTGCGGCATCTGCCGGGCCCCCGGTACCGGCATGCGGACGCCGTTCACCTTCACGAAGCTCGAGGCGGCATCGCCGGCGAGATTGAGGACGTCGAAGATCCCCTTCTCGTCGAGATAGTAGAAGTCCGCGGCCTGCCCCGCCCACACCCGCCCTTCCGAGCCGTTCGTGCCGAGCGGGTTGATGAAACGCGCCGAGAAGGCCTCGTCGTAGCAGCCGACCTCGCGACTCGTCGGATCGCCCGAGTCATAGGGCTTGAACGGCGCGCAGTTCGGATCGAGGTCCGGGATGCGGTACGCGAGGCGGTCCGTTTGCGGGCCGGTATTCGGCGGCGAGACCGGCAGGTTGCTGCCGAGCACCGTTCCCTTCCGCTTGCCGGCCACGAGCTTGGTCACCGTGTAGACCTGGGATCGACCCGAGATCTGCTCGAGGAGCTCGCGGCCGTCCATCAAGCTGAGCGCCACCTCCTCGTCGGCCGGGTCGACCCGCGGCGCCGGCTTGGTGTCGAACTTGATCTGATAGGTGACGGCGTCCTTCAGGGGCCCGACGCCGCGGGCGATGTGGACCTGGTAGAGCACGTCCTCGCACGGCCCGAGCTGTTGGTTCCCCTGACCGGGCTCGTGGAGCGGGAGAAAGTTGAAGACGATGTTGAGCTTGTCGTGCGTGCCCGGCTCCACCCACGCATAGGTATCCGTGTTGTCGATGCAGGGATCGATTCTCGTCGCGTACGTCTCGCGATGACTCGACGCCTGAACCGTGGGGGCCAGAGCCACGAGAGCCAGGAAGGCCCCTGCTGCGCTGATCGTGCGGCTGCGATTCCTCATATCGAGATCCTCCAATCCACATCGGGCCCGTGGGCCGTGTCGTCGTGGGCTACGGAAAGGAGGTGCGATCGGATTCGGAGCCGACGTCGAGCGGAGCGGCGTGGCCCACGTCCGGCCAGGCGCTGCACTTCATGCCGCAGACGCCCGGCGCACCGACGGTCGGCTGGAGACACGCGCCTTCGCACTCGAACGGTTGCGTGCACCGCTCCCCCGCCTTCCTGGCGGCCGGCGCCGCGCGTGCCCCCTCGACGCAACGGCGCGCGGCGCAATGACTCCCGGGCACGCATTGGCGATCCGAGGAGCACTCGTCGCCGAGCACGACGAACGGCACGCATCGACCCATCCGGCAGACCCCCGAGCACTCCGGATGGCGCGCGTCGTCCGTCTGCCGTGTGTAGGTTTGCAGCGCATCGGGAGAACCCCGGCAGGGCGCACCGGGAGCGGCGGGCGGCGCACACACGCCGACGACCCCCGGACCGTCTCCCCGGCACGACAACCCGTCGCGGCATTCCAGCGACGAGCGGCAGCGGCGACCGCTCTCGAGTCGGCCGTGGAGGATGCCGCGACAGCTCGCCGGACTCCGCGGCACGTAGGGCGTCACCCAATCGCATCCCGCGAGCGCGCGTGCCGATTCCGCGGCGCAGCGCTCGACGTCGGCGGGGTCGAGCGTGAGCGTCCGATCCCGGAGCGCGCGACCGAGCTCGCGGGCACATTCGCCGGCGAGACCCCTCCCGGGCGCACCACCGCAGCACGCGGCTCGCCGCCCCTCGGGCAGCGCCTGGAGCGCGTCACAGAGCCGTCCGCTCACGCGCTCCGGCCCCGCCTCGCCCGGGGGCGCCGCCCGCGCCACCACCGCCGGCGCCGCGACGAGGAGAAGCAGACGGAGAGCCAGCACCGAGCCGCCGTTCACGGCTGCCCTACGAGGCGACCGTGCGAAACGGATTCAGGCCGCGAAACGGGCGTCCGTCGTCAGGCCCTCAGCCCCGCGACTCGATCAGCAAGAGGACGCAGCCGGTGTCGCTGCTGACCCGCTCGTGGACCGCCCCCGGCCCCGCGCGGTGGTAGTCGCCCGCCTGGAGCCGATGCCCGACGATCCCGACCTCGCCCGACACCACCCAGCAGTGCTCGATCATGCCGTGGCCATGCTCGGGGATGAACGCCCCGGGAGCGAGACGGATCAGATACGCCGGCGACGACGGGTCGGCCGCGAGCTCGCGGCGCGACACCCCGGGATAGACCTCCGTCCAGCCTCCGTCGCTCTCGCGCGTGAAGTGGAGCGCCGGAAAGGGAGGCCGGCGCATCCCCGCGAGGACGCGGCTCCACACCTCGGGCGCCGGCGGCACCGGCGGCGGCGCCAGCGCCAGCGTGTCGGTGACCGCGGCGTAGGCGTCGACCTCCGCACGGCAGACGTGGCAGTGGGCGAGGTGCGCGTCGAAGGCGCTCGCCTCCTCGGCATCCAGGGCGCCGAGCGCATGCAGGGCGGCGCGCCCGCGGATCTCGTCGGTCGCACGGGCGTGGGTCACGGCGACTCCTCGAACGCCGCGGCGAGCACGTCGCGGAGGCGGGTCATGCCGAGCCGGATGCGCGTCTTGACGGTCCCGAGCGGCAGGCCGAGGACGATCGCGATCTCGCTGTGGCTCTTGCCCGCATAGTACGCGAGCTCGATCGGCGCACGCTGCTCGGGCGCGAGCCGTCCCAGCGCCGCGACGACGATCCGCCGTCGCTCCGCGACGACCGCGTCCTCGTCCGGACCCGCGGCGAGGGATGGAAGCGCCTCCGCCGCCTGTGCCGACTCGAGATCGCGGAGCCGTCCGGCGCGGGCCCGCAGCCGGTCGATCGCCCGACTACGGGCGAGCATCAGCAGCCACGCGAGCGGCGTGCCGCGGGTGGCGTCGTAGCGCACCGCCTGCCGCCAGACCTGGAGGTAGACGTCGGCGGTCACCTCCTCCGCCGCTCCGCGGTCGCCGAGAATTCGGAGTGCCAGTCCGTGCACCAGCGGGGCCGTGGCATCGTAGAGGGCCGCGAGCGCGTCCCCTTCGCCGTTCACGGTGCGCGCGACGAGCGCGCCCAGCCGGTCTTCCTGAGGCCACGCCGCGGCCACGTTGGTTCTGGAGCCCATCTTGCCCTTCGGTGCGTCCATCTACGGAGTCCATGCGGCCGGTGGATCCGGCCGCCGTCGGCGACGCCGAGCGGGCTATCACGCCGATCCCAGCCTGAACAGCGGGCACGAGCGCGCACTCCGAGATCCATTCGTACGGACTTGTTCGTAGAGCCGATACGGACGGGATCGCACCGTACGAGGAAGGAACGCGCCCTTCATTTGAACGCACGGGAATCATGCATGCGCCCGGCCCGCCGCGCGCCGTGGAGCGATGTCCGGAGCGGCTGAGAGCGAGACCACGCTGCTCGCTCGCATCGCCCGCGGCGACGAGTCGGCCCTGAAGGCGTTCTACGACTCCCTGGCCGCGCTCGCCTACGGCCTCGCCCGCCGCATCACCGGCGACGACCATGCCGCGGAGGACGTCGTGCAGGAGGCGTTCCTGCGCGTCTGGCGAGGCGCCGATCGCTACGATCCGTCGCGCGGGGTGCCGCGCGCCTGGTTCCTGCGCGCCGTGCGCAATCTCGCGATCGACCAGATCCGCGCCCGCCAGGCTCGCGGACGCGCCGAGCGGGGGCTCGAGCGGCACGTCGCCGACGCGGGGCTGGCCACCGAGCGCCCGGAGCAGCTCGCGATCGACTCGGAGGAAGCCCGCCGCATCCGCGCGGCGCTCGAGGAGCTGCCGAACGACCTGCGGCGGACGCTCGAGATCGCGTACTTCGAAGGGCTGTCGCACAGCCAAATCGCGTCCCGCGAGGGCCTGCCGCTCGGCACCGTGAAAACGCGGATCCGGAGGGCCGTCCTCCGACTCCGCGACCTGCTGGGCGGCGAGGTGAGCCATGCGTGACGACGAGCGGCTCGCCGTCGACGAGGCACTCGACGACGCGGTGTTGATCGCGCTCGCGGAGGCACATGCCGCGCCGCCGCCCCCGACGCTGGGAGCGCGCATCCAGGCGGCCGCGGCCGCCGAGACGCGAGCCCGCCGGACCCGCGGCGCGCTCCGGCGCTGGCGCGCGGTCGGCAGCGTCGCGGCGAGCCTCGCCCTCGTGCTGGCCGGCCTCGCGCTCCGGAGCGTCCGCCTCGCCGACCTGCGCGCCGTGCAACAGCAGGCGTTGGCCCGCCGGAACGCCGCGCTGACGGCGGAGCTGGCATCGCAATCACGGACGCTCGCCGCGGCGGAGGCGTCGCTCGAGGCGCAGAGCGGCGTGCTCCGGATCCTCGCCGGCCCCGGCCCGTTGGTCGCGGCGCTCGAGGCGAAGCGCGACCCGCGGGCCCACGGTCGCGTCGTCGTCGACCCGACCTCGGGCGCGACCGCCGTGCTGCTCGCCGGCCTGGGCCCGGCCTCGAACGGTACGGTCTACGAGCTGTGGGCGATCCGCGGCTCCGCCGCCGCGGAGCCGGCGGGGCTCCTCAGCGTGCCCGCGGACGGGGTGGCGTGGACGCGGGTCGCTGCGGTGGCGCGCCCGGGCGAGGTGACGGCGTTCGCGGTCTCGATCGAGCCGAGCGGCGGCTCGCGGGCGCCGACCGGCCCGATCGTCCTCGCGGGCGCGCTGAGGCGCGGGTGACGACGCAGAGGGATCGCCCGTCATCGCGAGCCGGCGCGTGCCACGGTCCGGCGGGGCGCATCGTCGAGGTCCCCGCCGTCGTCGCCGGATCCCAACAGCACGGTGGCGGCCGCGTACAGCAGAGCGGCGGTGACGACGCAGGCGACGGCGATGACGACCCCGCCACCGTCGGTGCTCGTGCGACGCGCGACGACACTCCCGCGCACGAGCGGACGCGCCGGCACGCGCGAGACCCTCACCCCGCTCCCACGCATCTCGCTCGCTTCTCAGCCCGATCTCGAATGGCGATGCCTCGTGTGCCGCATCTCGGACGACATCGTGCAACGTCGATGCCACGCGCCGGCGGCGCTCGTGACGACGCGGCGACGCAGCGGAGGCGCCCACGGCTGCCATCACCGGGTGCACTGCTGCCCGACGGGCCGGCACGAGCGGCGCATCACCTTCCACGATGACCGTCATCGCGGCGGGCGATGGGCGTCGCAGGCGCTCCCCTAGCGGGGTCGGTAGCGATCCGCGAACACGATCCGTCCCGTCGCATCGATGATGCGGGCCGTGAGACCGCCCGCGCCGTCGATCTCGAGCTCGCCGAAATTGAAGTACGCGTGGGCGTCGGCGAACCGCGACGAGTCGCGGGCCGTGGGTAGATCGTGAAAGAAGAGCCGCTTGGAGCGCAGCGTCGGGTCGAGGTGCCGCTGCGGAAGAATGCCGGCGTTCAGCGGGCCGCTCACGAGCTCCAGGACCTCGCAGTCTTTGAACGGCCGGTGCCGAAAGCCGGTCGCGAAGTGCACGTCGGTGGTGAGCCAGACGAGATTCCGTACGCGCGCCGCGCGGGCGGAGGCGAGAATCGCGAGCAGCTCGCGCTCGAATCCGACGCCGCTACCGACGTCCGCCCAGCCGTCCCCGCCGGTGGGAATCGCCATCGGCACGCTCGACACGACGACCTTCCAGGTCGCCTCGGAGGCCGCCAGCGACGCGATCAACCAGCGCCGCTGCGCGGCGCCGAGCATCGACTTCGGGACCGGGCCCGCGTCCCGTGTGCGCGCGGATTCGCGATGCGAGCGGGTGTCGAGGATGAAGACCTCGAGGTGCCTCCCCCAGCGCACCTGGCGGTAGAGCCGTTCGGTCTCGACCAGGGGCTGGTAGTCGAGGAAGGCCGCGCGCGCCAGCGGCAGGCGATGCTCGCCGGGCGCCGCCGGAAGCACGTCGTCCTGGGGACCGGCGTCGTTGTTGGTCTCGTGATCGTCCCACACGCCGTAGTACGACGTCGCGAGGAGGAAGCGCGCCAGCGCCGGATCCTCGCGGTTGTAGCGCCAATGCCGGCGAAACGCCTCGACGCTGCCCTCTGCGGGCGGCGGTCCCGGGATCTGCCGGTTGCCGTAGCGCCCGAGCGCCAGGCAGGCGTCGTCGGCGTAGATCATGTCGCCGAGCGCCACGAAGAAGTCGGGGTCGCGGGCGCGCAGCTGGTCGAACACGTCGTAGCCGACCACCGCGTCGCGACAGACGTTCTGTCCGCCGACGTCACCGCCCCAGGCCAAGCGCACGGGGGCCGCCTCGGCGGCGCCGGGAGCCGTGCGAAAGGTCCCGTCGATCGCGTGCTCGACGTCGGCGTCGCACCAGACGCGATAGTCGTGGCGGGCACGGCTCGCGAGCGACCCGACGGGGATCCTGGCGGTGAAGTCGCGCTCCGCGCCGACCTCGACCACGGTCGGCGCGCCGTCTCCGAGCTGCAGCGCGGCATGCGTCGCCCCCGCGCAGCGCGCCCACACCACGGCCGAGGTGGCCGTCACCTCGCCGACCGCCGCCGCGGCCCGCGCCGGGTGGACGGCCGGACCCCGCGCCGCCGGCATGCAGGCCGCGAGCAGGAGGCAGGCGAGCCCCCCGACGCCCGATCCGACGCGGCGCATCTCCGATCCTACGACGACGCGACGGCGGCACCGCCGAGAAGTCGCGTATTCAGCACGCCGCCCGAGAACAACATCTCGTGGAGCGCGGCCTCGACGCTCGCGCGCCGCACCCCGCCCTCGTCCTGCGCTTCCAGGTGGTGCTGGGCCACTCGGCGCAGCAACTCCTTGATGAAGGCGGGACTCGCCCCATCGGTGCGGCGTGCGAGCTCGTCCATCAGCTCGGGCGGGACCTCGAGGGCCTTGGCATAGAGGGCGATCAGCCGCCGCCGCAACGACTCGTCCGGAAGCGGGAATTCGATCGCCTGATCGATTCGGCCCGGGCGGCTCGCGAGCGCCGGCTCCAGCGATTCCGGGCGATTGGTCGTCAGCACGAAGAACACGTCGGCGCGCTCGCGCAGACCGTCGAGCTCGTTCAGCAGACGATTCAGCATCACCTCGTCACACGTGCCGCTACGGTCCGTCCGCTCCCGTGCGATCAGGTCCGCGTCCTCGATCACGAGGAGCGCGGGTTGCAACAGGCGCGCCAGCGCCATGTACTCCGGCAGCGCCCCCATCTCCTCCGCGGTGATCAACAAGGTGGTGTGACCCTGCAGCCGTCCCGCGAGATATCGGATGCAATGCGTCTTGCCGGTGCCCGGGGCGCCGTGGAACAGCAGCCCCTTCTGGGTCGAGAGCCCGAGCGCGCGCAGCGCCTCACGCTGCTCGGCGAACAGGACGACGTTGCGCTCGACCGTGCTGAGCGTCGCCTCGGGAAGGATCACGGCCTCGCGCGGCACCGGCTCGAGATCATGCACGCGGATCCGCTGCGCGCTGCCCGCGAACCGGTCGAGCTGCTCCAACGACAGCGCGCGGCCGCGGTAGCAGCTGCTCTTCGACAGCCGGAGCTCCAGGGCGTCGAAGACGCGCGTGCCGAGCTCGACGCCCATCTGGCCGGGCGGCGCCGCGATCTCGACGATCAGGCTGTTGCTGCCGGAGCCGTAGTTGTCGACCTGCGACAGGACGATCGCATACGGTCCCCGCTCCTCCCGCAGGAGCCAGAGCCCGTTCTTGAGACAGTGCACGGTCTCGCCCCGACCGATGTCGACCTCCTCGTACTGCGCCGGCGCCACCTCGATGCTGTTGCGATTCTGCTCGAGCATGCTCGAGAAGCTGACCACCTCGTGGCGATAGTGCTGCTGCACGCCCACGAAGTTGTCGGGGACGCGCCGCGCGCCGAAGAGCTCGTCCAACGCCTGCTGCAGATCGGCCTGCTGGCGGATCGGGTATGTGCGCGAGGTCGCCAGCATCTCGTGCGGCCGGAGCGGCGCGAAGTGTCGCTCGAGCCGTTGAAAGAGGTAGCGCTCGGGCGGAGCGGGCTCCGCGGCTCGGACCTCGCCTGGTCGCAGCAACTCCAGGCAGCGCTCGACACACTCGCGGCAGATGGACGAGGAGTCCCCGGCGACGAGATGCTCGACCTCGGGAGTGCGATGACAGAACTGACATCGCCCCTTGGACACCATCAATCGAGTCATGGACCGACGACTGTGCAAAACCACGCGCGCGCGTGTCAATCGAAAAGGATCGGGCGAAGCGGGGGGAGAGTGCCATGGCGTCCGCCGCACGTGAGCGGAGGCGCGGCGGACTCGTCAGTCGGCCTCGTGCGACGGCACCAACAGGGGATGGGGATTGATCGCGGTGCCGCGCCACCAACGCGGCACCGTCTCCAGCTTGAAGATCGCGAAGTGCAGATGCGGACCGTCGGCGGCGGCGTTGCCGCTGCTGCCGACGTAGCCGATGACGTCGCCTCGCCGCACGGGCTTGGTCTCCTGGAGATCGGCGGCGTAGCCCTCGAGATGCGCGTAGTAGTAGGCGAAGCGCCGGTCGCGGTCGAAGAGATAGATGGTGTGACCGCCGGGTACGCTCTCGAAGAGCTTCGCGACCACGCCGTCGTCGACGGCGAGCACCGGCGCGCCGCGCGGCGCCGGAATGTCGAGGGCCTCGTGGAGGCCGCCGCGTCGCGCGTCGCCGAACGTATCGCTCACCCCGTCACGAGGAACGGCGGGCACCGGGAAGAGCAGCGTCCGGCCACGCAGGTCCGCGAGATCGCTCGCGCTGACGACGGGCGCGGCGGGCGACGACGAGGGCGCCGGCACGCCGGGCGTCAGCAGCGCCAGCACCGTCAGGAGCCCGCACGCCGTCATCGCATGAGCACGGCCGGAGTGCCCGGCCGTACCTGCTCGGCCAACGCGGCCGCGTCCCAGTTGGTGAGGCGGATGCAGCCATGCGACTCCGAGCGCGCGATCCGCGACGGCTCGGGCGTGCCATGGATCCCGTAGTGCTCCTTCGAGAGGTCGATCCAGACGACGCCGACGGGATTGTTCGGCCCCGGCGGAATGGTCGCCGGGTCATGCGACTCCTTGGCGTCCCAAAAGAGGTGGGGGCTGTAGTGAAACGGGGGATTCCGCGCGACCCCCTTGATGGTCCAGCGACCGGTGGGCAGGGGGTCGTGCTCGCTGCCGACGCTGGCGGGATAGCGCGCCGCGACCTTGCCGGCATCGTCGAGCACGCGCACCGCGCGATCGCCGGCGTCGACCTCGATGCCGGCCGCCGGCGACGATGGCGGCACGGCGTCGACGTTCGGCAGCTCGATGGTCGTGCCGGCCGTGTCGAAGCTCTTGCCGGGGTTCAGCGCCACCAGGAGCGCGGGACTGGCGTGCGCGCGCTCGGCCATCGCCTCGAGCGCCGACGCGTACGTCATGGCGGGGAGCGTCGCCTTCGCCATCATGTCGTCGGGGATCTTCCGGAACGGACCGGCAACGTCGTCCGCCGTGATCGTGTACGAGACGAGCGTCGGCACCTCGGGCCCGAGCGCGGCCAACGTCGGCGCGTCGACCGTGCCATTCGGGTCGAGATCGTGGGCCCGCTGGAACGCCACGATCGCGCGCCGGGTGTTGTCCCCATACCGTCCGTCGATCTCGCCCACCGAGAAGCGGGCCCGATCGAGACGGACCTGCGCCTGCAGCACCGCGTCGCGCTCGCTCCCCGCCGCGATCACCCCGTCGACGCGCAGCGGCGATTGCGTCGCGACGATCGCGAGGGCGGCGAGCAGCAGCGAGCCGAGTCGCGGGCGGCAACACATGCCGCCGACTAGAGCAAGCGGCGGGTTCGTAGGCTACCCGCCTCGGAGCTCAGCGGGGGAAGTACGCGTCGAATGCGCCGAGCACGGTGCGCGAGCGCTCCTCGGCGATGGCCCTGACCTCGGGGTGCGTGAGGATCACGAAGTCGTTGCGCTCGATGCCGGCGACGGCGATGCGGCCGACCTCGTCGGGATCCATGCCCGACTCCATGAACTGGCGGAAATGCTCCGGCGATTGCACCGGCCCGCCGAAGCGCTCGCCGCGGGTGCGCCCGGCGTTCCAGATCTCCGTCCGCACCACCGCGGGGCAGAGCACGCTGACGCCGATGTCGAAGCCGGCGACCTCGCGGCGCAGCACGTCGCTGAGCCCGAGGACGGCGTGCTTGCTCGCCGTGTAGATGCCCATGCCGGGAAAGGGCACCCCGAGACTGTGCTCGGAGCCCGTGTTGAGAACGTGCGCCGGGCGGCCGGCGGCCTGAAAGCGCGGCACGAAGGCGGCGCAGCCGTAGAGCACGCCGAAGACGTTCACCGAGAAGACCCAGTGCAGGTCGCTCGGTTTCGCCTCCGCCACCAGGCTGGTGGTCCCGACGCCCGCGTTGTTGCAGAGCACGTCGACGCGACCGAAGCGCGCCCAGGCGCGCTCGGCGAGCTGCTCGAGCGCGGCCGGGTCGGTGACATCGCAGGGCGCGGCGAGGCTCTGGACTCCGCGACCCGCGAGCTCCTCCGCCACCTGCTCGGCGGCGGCGCCGTCGATGTCGGCGGCCACGACGTGACAGCCCTTGGCGGCCAATGCCCGCGCGATGCCGCGGCCGATCCCGCCGGCGGCGCCGGTGACGACGGCGACCCGGTCCTTCAGCTCTTCCATGCAACCTCCGCTGACGGCGACGTGTTGCCGAAGGAGCTGGCAGATGCGGCGAAGCCACGCAACCCGGGTCTTGCGACGAGCGTGCCCCACGAGTAGGCAGCGCCCATGAGCACCGCATGGTCGATCCAGGGTGAGTACCTCGAGGCCTGCAGCTGCCGGTACGTCTGCCCTTGCATCACCAGCAACGCGGCCGGGCACGCCAGCGAGGAGTTCTGCAGGTTCGCGATGACCTACCGGATCGACGGCGGCAGCTACGGCAGCCTCGATCTCGGCGGGGTGACGTTCGCGGTGGTCGCAGAGTCCAAGGCCGTAATGGCGGCGGGCGGGTGGATCGTCGGCCTGATCGTGGACGCGGGCGCGAGCGCTCCACAGGCCGACGCGATCACGGCGATCGCGAGCGGCCGCGCCGGCGGTCCGCTGGCGGCGCTGGCGCCGTTGATCGGCGAGTTTCGCGGGGTCGAGCGCCACCCCATCCGCTTCGACCTGAACGGACATCGCCGAGCCGTGACGGTCCCGGGCATCCTCGAGCAGGAGGTGGAGGGCGTGCCGAGCGTCTCGGCGAGCGGCGAATGCCTCGCCATCGACAACACCTTCCACCCCGCCAATCGACGGCTCTACCTCGCGACCGTGCTCCGCAATCTCACCGCCTGCTTCGGCATCCAGTGGGACGACCGCGGCTCGCAGCGGAACGGCCACTTCGCGTCGTTCGCGTGGTCGGGCTCGGCTTAGCCGCAGGCGAACCCGCCCGTACGGCGCGCCTGCTCGTCGCGGCGGCTCTCGTCGTCGTCGCGATCGTATGTTGGTGGCTGATGGGGCGGAGCGCCGCCGTCATGGCCTCGATGCAGGGCGACGGCATCATGCTGGCGCTCGCCTACGCCATGATGGAGCCGGCGGCCACCCTGCCCTACCTCGTCGCGTCGGCGCTGATGTGGGTCGTCATGATGGGCGCGATGATGACCCCCGCCGTCCTGCCGATCACGATGGTGTTCGTGCGCCTCGATCGCGTGCGGCACGGACGCTCGCTCCCGCTCGGCGGATTGCTGTTCGCCGCCGGCTACCTCGGCGTGTGGTCGCTGTTCGCGCTCGCGGCGACGGTGCTGCAATGGGTCCTCCATCGGGCCGCGCTTCTTCACACCGACGCGCTGGCGATGACCCGGCCGCTCGCGGGCATCATCCTGATCGGCGCCGGCCTCTATCAATTGACGCCGTTCAAGGGAGCCTGCCTGGCGCACTGCCGGACGCCCATGGCCTTCCTGCTCGGCCATTGGCGCGACGGCACCGGCGGCGCCTTCCGCATGGGCCTGCACCACGGCACGTTCTGTCTCGGGTGCTGCTGGGCGCTGATGCTGCTGATGTTCGTGTCCGGCGTGATGAGCGTCGGCGCGATGGCGGTCTTGAGCCTGTTCATCCTTGCCGAGCGTCTCCTGCCCGGCCGCTGGGCGGCCGAGGTGCCCGGCGTGGTGCTCCTCGGCTGGGGCGCGTGGACCTTGGCGGCAGCGCTCGGCTAGCTGCGACGGCGGCCGTCGGGAAAAACGGACGGTGGCGGGCTCGGCGGCGGGTCCTACGGCGGCGGAGCGCGGCGATCGGCGCGTCACCGAGACCCGCCGCCGAGCCCGCCACCGTCCGCCCACACCGTCGGAGCTCGGAAGAGGCTGCTACAGACCAATCGCAGGGGACGCCGGTGCAAAGGTCTTCCGAGCTGCGGCAAATGACGGCGCGCGGTGGAGGGGCCGCCCGCGGGGCCGATCTCGGTGAGGAGCGCTACGCGCCGATCGACCACGACGTGCGCGTTGCCCGATGAGGGCCATGCGCTGCTGCGAAACGCCGATCGAGCAATGACTGCCGTGTGCTCGCGCTACGCCGATCGCCGCGCTCCGCCTCCGTAGGACCCGCGGGCGGCCCCTCCACCGCGCGCGCCTTCCCGACGGCCGCCGTCGCAGGACACGTTCACCGGCCGCGTTTCCGTCACGTCCAGTTAGCTCACAATGAGGATCGCTCCCCTTGTGAACTGAATCCGGGCGCGACTATACCCGCCGCGACGTAAAGCGCGGCGAGAGCGGGTTCAGCGGGGTGTAGCCCGAGGCGCGCGAGCGGGCGATGCGGGTGCGGACGAGGCGGGCGGCCGTCGTGTCGCGCGCGGCGGTGGCGGCGCGCTCGAGCTGCTTCTGCCGCCGCGCCAGCGCCTCGATCAGGTTGTCGAGCTCGTGCCAGAGCTCGACGAGCGCCGGGTCGTGGGTGGTGCCGTCGGCCCGGATGGCGGCGATGCTGACCAGGAGGGGCTGCAGCTCACGCTGCAGGTCGGCGATGTGGCCGGCGGTCTCCTGGAAGTCGGTCCAGGCGCACGAGCCGAGTCGGCGCTCGATCGCGTCGTAGGCCGCCGCCAGCTCGTTCCAGAGGGCGATGGCGTGCTGGGTGATCGCGAGCGGGGTGGGCTCAGGCGACATCGAGCTTGGGCATCCCCTGCCGCAGGACTTCGCGATAGGCCCCGCCGATGATGCCCAGGATGCGGCGCACCTGGGTGACGTGGCGGACGCTCTTCGCGACGTTGGCCTCGATCAGATGGTCGAGCATGAAGCGGTACAGGCGATCGAGGTTGTGGGCGATCTCGCCGCCGCGCTGGTGATCGAGCGTCGACAGCAGCTCGGCGATCACGGCTTGCGCGCGCCCGAGGGCGGTCACGAAGCCGGCGACGTCCTCCGCCGGCAGTCGCTGCTCCGCCTGCGAGAGGAAGCGCTCGGCGCCGTCGAACATCATGAGGAGCAGCTGTCCCCGGTCGACGGTGGCGAACTGGGCCTGTTGGTACTGGTGGACGGACGACTGTGCCGAGATCATGACTGTCTCCCGAGAGCGTTGAGGAGAAAGCTTCCCTGTGATTGCAGACTGCTGACCAGAACCTCGAGGCTGACGAACTGCGCCCGGAGGTTCTCTTCGAAGGCGTCGAGGTTGCGCTGGCCGGCGGCGATGCGGTCCTCGAGCGAGCGGATCTCCTCGCCGACGGCCGTGTTGTGGACGTCGATCAGGCCGCCGGCTTGCGTCACGGCGGTAAGGTAGTCGGACAGACGGTCGGCGACGCCGGTGGCAGCAGCGCTGCCGCCGAAGAGCGCCGCGACCCCGGCGCCGTTGGCGGCGAGCTGGGTGCGGAAGGTCGCCTGATTGAAGGTGAGCGTGCCGTCGCGCGCCGTGGTGATCCCGACCTGCGCCAGCACGCTGTAGTCGTCCGTGCTCTCGGAGGGGTCGGAGATCAGGCGGCGCAGCGAGTCCATGACGCCGCGCACGGTCGAGTCGAGCGCCAGCGGACCGAGCGTGACGTCGCGCTCGTCGTCGCTGGTGTCCTGGGTCACCTCGCTCTCGCCCGCGACGAAGGTGACGATGTCGTTGAACGCCTTGACGGCGGCATCCACCTGGGCGGCGACCGCGTCGGCGTTGCTGGCGACCGTGACCGAGACCGTTCCGGTTCCGACGAGCTCGAGGCTGACGCCGGGGATCACGTCGCTGATGCTGTTGCCGTCGCGCGTCAGCGGATCGGTGAAGCCGGCGAGCGTGAACGAGGCGTCGAGCGCCGTCTGGGTGACGCTGACGGCGAGCGTGCTGTCGTCGGTCACGATGCTGACGCCGTGGGCGACGCCGGTCGCGTCGCTGGCGATCCGCAGGCGATAGTCCGGGCTGCCGCTGCTGCCGACGTTCACCACCGAGGCGGCGGCGCCGGCATCGAGGGCGTTGATGGCCGAGGCGAGCCCCTCGAGCGTGGTGGTGGCGTCGATGGCGAGACTCTGCACGCTGCCGCTCGGGCCCACGCGAAAGGCGAAGGTGCCGCTGCCGGAGGCGACCGTCGCGGTCGCGCTGCTCTTGCCGTTGGCGGCGGTGGCGATCGCGGAGCGCGCCAGGTTCTGGACCGTGATCTCGGTGGAGCCGACCTGGGCGCCGCTCCCCGCCTCCGCGGTCAGAACCGCCGCGTCGCTCGAGGCCGCCTTCCGCACCAGGAACTGCTCCGGGTTCTTCAGCTTGTCGACGGCGGCGAGGAACGTCGCCACCTTGCCGTTGAAGGTCTGCAGCGCGATCCGTCGGCTGTTGGCGTCGGTCTTCTGCGTCTCGAGCGAGCCGATGCCGCGCTGGCGCTCGAGCGCCACCAGCTGGCTCACGATCTTGTCGGTGTCGAGACCGGTGGCGAGCCCACCGATCGTGATGGTTCCCATCGCGCCTACGCCTCCTCGTCCACCAGGCTCCCGGGGGCGCTGCGGAGACGCCGGAGCGTCTCCAGGACCGCCTCGGGCGGAATCTCCCGGAGCGACTCTCCGGTCTCGGGATCGATCACCTTCACCACCACGCGATTCAGCTCCTCGTCGAAACGAAACGACAGAGAAAACGGCTTGAACAACGAGCTCGGGGAGCTCTTGGGCGCCTCATCCACCGGTTCCGCGCGCTTTTCCTCCCCCTCCTCACGCTTCTTCACCTCCACCGCCGTGCGCGGCGTCTGATTCGCGACCGTCGACGTGGAATCGATCGGGCGCGTGCCGTCGATGCTATGCACTGGCATGTCTTCCCCCACGAGTGCCGCCGGCACGCACGCGCGTGCCGGCGGCTGCTCCTGGTCTTACGCTTCGATGCTTACCGCAACAGTGAGAGCGCGAGCGACGGTTGCTGATTCGCCTGCGCCAACACGGACACACCCGCCTGCTGGAGGATCGTGGTGCGGGTCAGTGTCGCCGTTTCCTCGGCGACGTCGGCGTCGCGGATGCGCGACTCGGCGGCCGAGAAGTTCTCGCGCGCGACCCGGAGGTTCGCGATCGCGGTGTTGAGCCGGCTCTCGATCGAGCCGAGCGAGCCGCGGCGGCTGGCCACCACGGCGATTGCCGAGGAGATCGCGCCGAGGGCCGACTGCGCCGCGCCCGCGGTGGAGATCGCCACGTTGCTGAGACCGATGCCGCTCGACGAGCCGTCGACGGTGGTGAAGGAGATGCGGCTGGTGCTCGAGCCGTCGAGACCGATCTGCAGGGAGACGGTCGTGCCGGCCGAGAGCAGGTTCACGCTGTTGAAGGTGGTGGTGTTCGAAATGCGGTCGATTTCGGACACGAGGGCCGTGAACTCTTCCTGCAGTGCGCTGCGCTGCGAGTCGCTGACCGTCCCGGTGGCGGACTGCGACGCGAGCTCGGAGAGACGGGCCAGGATCTCGCCGGACTTGCCGAGGGCTTTCTCACCGATCGAGATGGCGCTGATGCCGTCGTTGGCGTTGCGGACCGCCTGGGTGGCGATCCGGACGTCGGCACGCAGCCGGTCCGCGATGGCGAGACCGGCGGCATCGTCCGCCGCGCTGTTGATGCGGAGACCGGACGCGAGACGCTCGAGCGAACGATTGAGGTTGTTGCTCGAGGACTCCAGGTGTCGCTGGGCGTTCAGCGACGGGACGTTGGTGCTGATGTTGAGAGCCATTGCTGTGTTCCTCCGTGGTTAATGGTCCCCGACGTCCGTGTCCGGGCCTGGTGACTGCTTTCGAGAAGCCCGCCGTTTGGGACCATCCCACCCGCGCGTTCCGACTTCCCACTCGCGAGCGTTATCGTCGACGACCGGGGGAAACTTGAGGCCCGGCCGCGCTTTGCGCCCGCGCTGAGAGGCCGCCGCCGCAGCTCGCACGGCGCCTGCTGGTATCCGCGGCCGAAGCCCTCGGGAACGCTCGCCTCGCCCCGCCGTCCAGGGTCAGGAATCTGACCCCGCTTTCGGCCCGCCGTCTCGATCGCGAGCTTGCCGGCCTCCCCTCATACCCGGCAGACTTCGGGGAGACCCGAAGTGGGGAGGAGGCGGCGTGCGTTACTTGGTGATCGGAGGCGGAGGACACGCGCAGGAGGTCGCCTGGTCGCTCGCCGAGCACGAGCGCGGGCGCGGAGCGTCGTACGAGATGCTCTTTTTCGATGACGCCCTGCCGCGCGGGCCGCTGCCGAGCGGCCTCGGCGCGATCGTCGGGCCGCTCGACGCCGTCGTCGATCACGCCGCCGGGCGCGACACGCGGTTGGTGCTGGGCGTCGGGCTGCCGCACCTGAAGGCCGAGCTCACCTCGCGGCTGGCGGGCTCGGGCCTCGCCTGGGCGACGGTGGTGCACCCCCGCGCGATCGTCGGCCCGAACGTCGAGGTCGGGGCCGGCAGCTACCTCGCCGCCGGCGCCATCGTGACCGTGAACGTGCGCCTCGGCACCTTCGTCACCCTCAACATGCATGCGCAAGTCGCACACGATAGCGTGGTCGAGACCCTCGCCACCCTGCATCCCGACGCGCACGTGGCCGGGAAGGTTCGGATCGGCGAGGGCGCCGAGCTCGGCACGGGAGCGGCCGTCATCCCCGGTCTCACGATCGGCCCCTGGGCCGTCCTCGGCGCCGGTGCCGTCGCGATCGAGTCGCTCGAGGGTGACCGCACCTACGTCGGCGTACCGGCCCGTGTGGTTCAAACGAGGGATCTCTCCCTCGCCCCAGACAAGCAAGTCCCGTCCGGAGCGAGGGAGAGATCCCCATCATGAGCTAGCTGGCACCACCGTGAGGCGCGACGGCGGCTTGCGGGAAGCGCGCGCGGTGGAGGGGTCGCCCGCGGGTCCTACGGCGGCGGAGCGCTGCGAGCGGCGTAGCGCGAGCGAACGTCAGTCGCTACTCGATCGGCGTATCGCAGTAGCGCATGGCGTTGGCTCGCCGATGCACCGCTCGCAGCGCTCCGCCGCCGTAGGACCCGCCGCCGAGCCCTCCACCGTCCGCTCTTCCCGACGGCCGCCGTCGCAGGAGGCGTTCACGTCGTGCCGGCCCACGCCCCTAAGTCCCCGGACGCCATGCCTTTTGCGGTGTCGTCCTCCCGCCAACCCCGCAGAATTGTGGTTGCGTAACAGGTCGCATGCCCCTTATCCTGTCACTTCATGGTGCCGTCAGCCCGCTTTCGGGCGCTCCTCTTGGCCTGCGTGCTGTCGAGCATCCCGACGGCCGTGCAGGCGACCGTCTGCAATCTCACCCCGGAGCAAAACCCCATTCTCTTTGCGCCCTGCGGTCCCACGGCGCAGACCTGCACCATTTCAGGGGGCAGCGCCCCGGCCGGATGTGAGCTCGACTTCGGGGCTCGCAAGGTCGTGTTCCAGGGCACGTTCGACGTCGGGAACGCGGTCCTGATCGTACGGGCCCGGCAGATCGAGGTGCGCGGGGCGCTCAAGGCCCGTTCCGACAACAACCAGCGCGGCGGCACCATCCGCCTGACCGCCACCGAATCGATCCTGGTGAGCGGCACGATCGACACCTCGGGGAACTCCGCGGGGCTGATGCGCCTGCAGGCCGGGACGACCATCGACTTGACCAACACCGCCATCCTGCGGGCGCGCGGCATCGAGACCAGCCCGAGCGGCAACACCGCGAGCGGCGGCTCGATCGACCTGAACGCCGGCAGCGCCATCACCGATCTCGGCGCGATCGACCTCGGGAGCGGCAACGGCGGCGGGGGCGGCTCGATCCTGGCGCAGGCCGGCACGACCCTCCGGATCGCCCAGCCGATCGACGCCACCGGCGGCTCCAACGACGGCGGCGACGTCGACCTCTTGGCGGGCGACGACGCCAGCATCGAGAAGAGCATCGACGTCAGCAGCAACACCGGCGGCGGCGGCGGCGACATTCGCCTGCGCGCCGGCGTCGATCGGGTGGGCGGCACCAAGGTCGGCGGCAATCTCACGGTGAGCGGCGACCTCACGGCGAACGGCAACAACGACGTCGACGGCGGCTACGACGGTGGCGAGATCTCGCTCGCCTGCTTCGGCAAGCTCACGGTGACGGGGGCGCTCCGCTCGATCGGTGGGAGCCCGGACGGCGGCGGCGGCAGCGTCATCCTCGACAGTAGCGACAACGTGATCGGCCGCATGACCCCGCTCGACGGCAACATGGACGTCGACAGCATCATCGACGTCCACGGGCCGCCCGTGATTCGCAACGACTCGAGCGGCGGCGGCGGCGACATCGACGTCTTCGTGGGCCGCGACGGCACGATCGCCGGCACCATGGATCTGAGCGGCAGCGACGGCGGCGGCGGCCTCACCGTCACCGTCGGACGCAATCTCGCCTTCGGGGCCTTGGTGAACGCGAGCGGCACGGCGGGCTTCGCGGGCGGCGGCTCGGCGGTGATCCGGACCGGGCTCGCGCGCCTGCTCGCCACGGAGGGCACGCTCTCGGTCACCCGTACGATCGACGTCACCGCCAACACCAACGGCCTGAACGGCGACGTGACCCTCTCGAGCTGCGCCCTCACGCTCGCACCCGGCCTGCTCATCAACGGCTCCTCGGCCAGTGCCACCGGCAACCCGCGGGTCGACCTCGTCTCCGCGGGGCCGATGACGATCGGCGCCGGCGGCACCTATCGCGCCGATCCGCTCGGACGGATCGCGCTGGTCCATCCGGCGGCGTTCGTGCCGCAGGTCGGAGCCAACGTGACGTTCCTCCCGCAGCGCCTCGACGTCGATACGCCCGGGCTCTATCCTCCCTGCGCGGTGTGCGGCGACGGCGTCGTGCAGGCCGGCGAGATCTGCGACAAGGCCGGCGGCTGCTGCAACGCCGACTGTACCGCCTTCACCTGTCCGACTCCCACCACGACGCCGACCCTGTCGCCGACCGCGACCGGCCCGACCAAGTCGCCGACGCCGACGCGCAGCCGGACGCCGACGCCCACGCCCTCGCCGACCGAGACGGTCGCGCCGACGGGCCCGACCGTGACCGTCACCGCGACCCCGCTGCCGCAGCCGACGGCGACGGCGTTGCCGTTGCTCGAGCCGAAGGCCATCCTCGGTTGCGAGAAGACCCTCGGGAAGGCGACCAGCTCGCTCGTCATCGGCACGTTGAAGACGCTCGAGGCCTGTTCCCTCGAGGCCTTCAAGTGCGTCACGACCCGCGCCGAGGGCGCGGAGCGCACCAGCTGCCTCACGACCACGGCGCGGCGCTGCAACAGCCAGCTCGTCAAGCTCGACGCCACCCACACGAGGTTCCGGACGCAGTTCACCGACGCCTGCGGCGGCGATCCGCCCGCCATTCCCGGCGGCTTCCTCCGCAGCACCGACGTGCTCGGGTTCGCATTGGTCGAGCCGGAGTGCTTCGATCTCGAGCTCTCCTCGGCCGACCGCGTGCTCGCGTGCCTGCAGTTCCTGAGCCCGTGCGAGGTGCAGAACGCGCTCGGCGTCGCGATCCCGCGGATCAGCGACCTGCTCGCCCAGGTGGCGGACGTCGGCAACTTCGGCGGCTGTCTTCCCGCCCCGACGGGTGCGAGCGGCGGCCTCGGCGGCTCGGCGTTGGCGTCGCAGACGCTGCGCTGCCAGCGCACGATCGCGACCAGCGGCCGGAAGCTCCTGACCCGCCAGCTCTCGGTCGCGCGCAGCTGCGTCGACGGTCTGCTCAAATGTCGCCTCGCCGGCAAGCCGCGCGAGGCCTGCGAGAAGGTCGGCCTCACCTGCAACCGCAAGCTCGCGGCCCTCGACGATCCGAGCACGGGGGCACGCGCCAAGATGCTGGCGGCGATTCACGGGGCCTGCGGCGTCCTGCCTCCCGACGTGGTGTTGGAAGCGCCCGGCATCGGCTTCAGCGCCACCGCCGAGCGCTGTGCCGCGCTCGGCGTCGCTCCGGGCACCGACGTCGGCTCGGTCGCGACCTGCGTCACGCGCGCCTACGGCTGCGCCGGGATCGCGGATCGTGCGCCAGGCCCTGCCGCTGGTCGACACCGAGCTCGCGCGCCTCGGCTTGGCACTCGGCGACGACGCCTTCTGCGCCCTGCCGACGCCCACGGCCACCCCGACGCCGGTCCGCACGGCCACGCCGACGCCGACCCTCACGACCACGCCGACGCCGACCCTGACCGCCACGCCGACCGTCACCGTCACCTCCACCGGCCTCTCGACCCCGAGCCCGACGCCCACGGTGGTACCGACCGTCGCACCGCCGACCGCCACGCCGGAGCTCACGGCGACGCCGACCGTCGACGACGGCTCGACGCCGACACCCACGCCGCTCCCGAGCCCCGGCTGCGGCAACGGCTTCGTCGAGGCCGGCGAGCAGTGCGACTTCGGCGACGACGTCCCCGGGGACGGCTGCGACCCCCTCTGCCGCTTCGAGCTCCTCATCCCGGGCGGCGGCGGATCGAGCTCGATCGACTGCGTCGGCGAATGGGCGGTGGTGAACCCGGCCAACAACCCGCTCCCGGGCAGCGGCAGCACGCCCGACTTCCGGCAGGACTGCGTGGACGGCGACCCCAGCTGCGATGCCGATCTGAATCCCGACGCCTGCACCTTCCGCGTCGCGGTCTGTTTTGCGAACGCCGACCCCAATCTCCCGACCTGCACCGCCCCGCCCGGCATCGCCAAGTACGTGCTGGTGAGCCCGCGGCCCAACTCGAGCGAGGACGACGACGCGCTGAACGCCGTCGCGCTCATCGACTCGTTCGCCCGCCTGAGCTCGGTCGCGCCGACCGGCAACAGCCTCAACACCCTCGTCTTCGAGCCGCCGCTCATGCTGACGGCGCCCGACAACTGCACCGAGCCGACCGAGCTCGTGGTGCAGCGCCGCGGGCTCCCCGAACGGAGCGAGAAGTTCCGCGCCAACACCACCTCGGTGCCGCCCGAGGGCGAGAGCCGCGGCCTCGAGGACAGCGACACGCTGATCCTCAACTGCCTGGCGGCGCCGGAGCCGACCGCGACCCCGACGGCGACTCCGCTCGCCACCGCCACCCCGACGCCGGAGCCGACCAGCACTCCGTAGGCGCCGCGTCCCTTTCGGTCGCCACGCAGCTCGCATGACAGGTGCGATTTGCGCGCGGGGCCGCCGGCACCGTATGAATGCAGCCCGTGCCGTCCGCTCTCGGGCTTCGTGTTCCGGTCATCGTGGCTCTGCTGCACGTCGTCGCGCTCCCGACGCTGGCGCGGGCGCTCTGCTGCAACCAGCCCGGCCTCCCGCCCACGCTGACGCCGGCGCAAATGAACGCCAATCTGGTCTGTCCCAGCACCAGCAACCCGTGCGTCGTCCAGACGCAGACCATCGACGGCCCGGCGAGCTGTCCCATCAAGGGCTGTGCGCTCGACTTCGGCGCCCGCAGCGTCGTCTTCGACGGGACGTTCACGGTGCCGAGCGGGGTCCTGAGCGTCCGCGCCGCCGCGATCGCCGTCAACAAGACGATCGTGGCGGGTGGCCCGCAGGTCGTCGTCGACCTCGCCGCCACCGGGAGCGCCTGCGGAACCGGCAGCGCTGACGCCGTGATCCGGCAGCCGATCGACGTCTCCGCGACCGCGGCGGGCGTCATCCGGATCGCCTCCGACTGCGGCATCGGGCTCGAAACGGGCGGGCAGCTGCTCGCCAACTCGGGCTCCGACTCCGGAGGCACGATCGAGCTCCGCGCCGGCACGACCATCACGCAAGAGGCGCCGCTGAAGGCGATCGGCTCGGGCAGCGACGGGGGGACGGTCGTCTTCGTCGCCGGCGACGACGTCCTGGCGGCGCGCACGATCGACGTCCACAGCACCGGCGACGGCGAGGGTGGAACGATCGTGCTGCGCGCCGGCGACGGTGGTCTCGCCGGCCTCGCGGCGGGGGGCGCCCTGACGGTCGCGGCGGACCTGCTCGCCGACGGCAGCACCGACAGCGAGGGCGACTCGGGTGAGGATGGTGGCAGCGTCTCGCTCGAGGCGGCCGGTCCGATCTCCGTCGCGGGCACGGCCATGATCCGCGCCAACGGGGGCGCACCGGACGGCAGCGGCGGCAGCGTCACGGTCATCACGCAGGAGCCGCCGACGGGCGTCCTCACCGCGCTCGACGGCGACGTCACCCTGGCGGGCCCCGTGATCCTCCGCGGCGCGACCAACGGAGACGGCGGGGATTTCGATGGCACCATCGGACGCACGCTCCTGCTCCAAGGCTCGATCGATCTGAGCGCCGGCGGCGACGACGCCACCGCCGGAAATCTTCTCGTGACGACCGGCGGGAATTTGCGTTTCGAGGGAACGGTCGGCGCCAACGGCCGCGTCGCCACCGCCACCGGCGGCTTCGTCCTGGCGCGTGTCGGCGTCGCGAGCGACGCCACCTTGACGCTGACGAAGACCATCGACGTGAGCGCGGGCAGCGGCAGCGACGCCGGAGAGGCCGTGCTGGCGGCGTGTCGGCTCGCCGCGACCCAAAGCGCCCTCGTCGACGCCCGGAGCTCGCTCTCGAACCAGCGACCGGCGATCACGCTCGCCGCGAGCAAGGCCCTGACCTTGAGCGCCGGGGCGCGCTTCTTCGCCCCGCCGAGCAGCAGCACCCTCCTCGCCACCACGGCGACGACCGCGGTCTCGATCGCCGGCGGGGTCGACTTCAGCCCGGCTCCCACGACGATGGTGATCCCCTCCGATCGCCCCCCGCTGCCGTCGTGCCCGGTCTGCGGCGACGGCGTGCGCCAACCCGGCGAGCCCTGCGACCCCGGTGCCGGCGCCGACGGCGCCTGCTGCTCGAGCGATTGCCTGCACCCGGTATGCCCGACCCCGACGCCTTCGCCGACCCCGACGGCTTTGGCCACCGGGCCGACCGCGACCGCGACCGTCACCGTCACCCCCATCGAGACCGCCACCCCAACCCCTACGACGACCTCGACCCCCGACATCCCCGTGCAGCCGCGTCCGGTCCTCGCCTGTGAGCGCGCGCTCGCCAAGGGCAGCAGCCGGCTGGTGAACGCCCAGCTGCTGTTTCTCGAATCGTGTGGCCTCGAGGGGCTCGCCTGCTTCGCGCAGGACGGCGCCGAGCGCGTCCCGTGCCTGACGCGCGCGAGCCGACGCTGTCAGAGCCGCTTCACCAAGCTGCTCCGCGCTCGTCGCGCCTTCGCGACCGGCTTCACCAAAGCCTGCGCGGGCGACCCGCCGGCACTGCCCTTCCCGCTGCTGCGCGCCGCCAACGTGCTCGCCTTCGAGACGCTCGACGCGACCTGCGCCGCCGACGTCGGCTTGGCGCTCACCTCACCGGGCGCGGTGCAGGCCTGCATCGAGCGCGCGCCGTGCGCCGCCGAGCGGGCGCTCGCCACGGCGCTGCCGCAGCTGACGGAGCTGCTGCCGCGCGTCTTCGACGCCGCCGGCGCCGGGTTCTGCCTCACACCGGACCCGATGCCGCACGAGCTCCGTCCGACCCGCACCGCCATTCGCTGCCAGCGCGCGATCGTGACCAGCGCTCGCAAGCTCTTCGCTCGCCAGCTCCGCACCGCCCAGGGATGCGTCGATACCCTGCTCGCCTGCCGTCTCACCGCCGGCGTCGTCCGGGTGCGGGGCGATCGCCGAGCGCTGCCAGCGCAAGCTCGCCGCCCTCGGCGATCCCACGAACGGCTTGCGGGTGCGCCTGACCGCCAGCGTGCTCCGGGCCTGCGGGGGCGTCGATGCCGGCACGCTCCTCGGATCCGATGGGCTCGGCTTCGGCGACGTCGCCGCGACCTGTCAGCAGCTGGGCGCGCCGCCACCGGATTCCGGGGCCAGCCTCGCCTCCTGCATCGCCGCCGCCTATGGCTGCGCCGCCGGCTCCGTCGTCCGGCGCGTGCTGCCCGCGATCGACGGCGAGCTGGCACGAGTCGGTCTCGCGCTCGGGGACGAGTTCGCGTGCCCGACGATCGAGGCAACGCCGACCCCGACGCCGAGCCCCGGCACGACGGGGACACCGACGGTGATCGCGACCCCGACGGTGACGCCGACGACGCCGCCGGTGACGCTCCTCGTCCCCGGCGGCGGCGGCAGCTCGAGCGACTGCGTGATGGAGTGGGCGATCCGGAGTGCCCCCCTCGATCCGCCCCCGCTCACGACCGTGCGGTGCACCGACGGCGATCCGGCCTGCGACACCGACGGTCTCGTCAACGACGTCTGCGTGTTCGCGGTCGGCATCTGTCTCGGCGGCACGGACCCGCAGCTGCCGTCGTGCCCGGCGGCGGCCGGCATCACGTCGTTCACGCTGCAGGGCCCACAGACCGATCCCGCCGATCCCGGGAACGCGGAGCTGGTGCTGCAGGTGGTGAGCGATCTCGTCGGAGTCGAGCCCGGTGGAAGCCATCACAACGTGTTCACGTTCGACCCGCCGCTGGCGCTCGTCCCACCGAGCCACTGCAGCGCGCCGGCGGCCGTGACGGTCGAGCGACGCGGCCTCGACCGCCGCACCCAACGCTTCCGGGCGCGGACGATCGGGTTTGCCGGCGGCGGCGGCAGCGCCGACGACAGCGACTCGCTCTACTTGACCTGCACGGTGGACTGAGTTCGGCCCGTCCGATCGGCGCGCTGCCGCGGCCGATCCTCCTCGCCTCACCACGGGCGGAAATCGTGCGTTCGAGCTAGAGTCGGCTCCGCATGAGACTGGAAGACCGCATCCGTGAGGAGGCGGCCGCGCTCGGCTTCAGCGCCTGCGGCTTCGCGGCGGCGCGACCGGTCGGGCGCGCCGCGTTCCTCGACGGCTGGCTCGGCGCCGGCTTCGCCGGCGACATGCACTACCTCGCCAAGCACCCCGAGCGCCGCCTCACGGTCGCCGGCATCCTGCCCGAGGCTCGCACCGTCATCTCCCTGTCGTATCCCTATGCGCCACCGCCGCTCCCGGCCGTCGACTGGCGTCGGGCGCTCCGCGGCCGCGTCGCCGCCTACGCCCGCGGCGACGACTATCATCGGGTGATCGACGCACGCCTGCGCGCGCTCGAGCGTGCCCTCGACAGCCTCGCACCCGGATCCCGCACCCGCCGCTACGTCGACACCGGCGCCGTGCTGGAGCGCGAGTGGGCGGCTCGGGGCGGTCTCGGCTGGTTCGGCAAGAACACGATGCTGCTCGGAACCCGCGCCGGCTCGTGGTTCTTTCTGGCCGAGCTGATCACCGACCTCGCGCTCGCGCCGGACGCGCCGTCCGCGGAGCACTGCGGCAGGTGCACGCGCTGTCTCGACGCCTGCCCGACCGGCGCGCTGGCGGAGGGACTGGTCATGGACGCGCGACGCTGCATCGCGTACCTCACGATCGAGCATCGCGGCGCGATCCCGCGCGCCCTCCGACCTCGGCTCGGCCCGTGGATCTTCGGCTGCGACGTCTGCCAGGAGGTCTGCCCGTGGAACGAGCCGTCCGCCGCGACGTCGACTCCCGACGCGGGCGGCCTGCAGCCCTTCCTCCCGGATCTCCTCCGCCTCGACGGCCACGGCTTCCGCGCCCGCTTCCGCGGCACCTCGCTCGCCCGCGCCCGCCGCCGCGGGTTGCTCCGCAACGTCGCCGTCGTGCTCGGCAACACCGGGAACGCCGCCGCCGTTCCCGCCCTCGCGCACGCGCTCGGCGACGCGGAGGCGCTGGTGCGCCAGCACGCCGCCTGGGCGCTCGGCGCGCTCGGCGGTCGCGAGGCGCAGACGGCGCTCGCGCGCCGCGCCCGGCGTGAGAGCGAGCCGCCGGTCCGGGACGAGATCACGCTCGCGCTCGCCGCCGCGTCGATCGACAGGCCGGCGTCGGAGCGGACCCCGTCGCAGCTCGACGTCTAGGAGCTCACCAGGGGGCGGGTGGGCGCGGCGTTCACGGCGAGCTTCGCGAGCAAGCGCGCCCGCACCTGCTCGGCGGCGGCCTCGGTCGCGGCCGGGCCGTCGCCCTCGACGCGCGTCCGGCCGCCGGCGATCATGTCGTGACCGCCCGCCCAACGACTCCCGAGCACCTGCTGAAGAATGTCGCCGGCGTTGACGTCGCGGTCGGTCGTCCGGAGCGACACGTGCAGGTAGTCCTGAAAGCGCCCCATCGCGCACGCCCACTCGACCTCGTCGAGACGGAGGAGAAAGTCGGCGACCTCCGCCACCATGTCGGGGTACTGCACGGCCGGCAGCACCGACACCACGACGTGATCGTAGATCTGCGCTCGCTCGATCGCCTCGTGAAAGGCAGCGAAATACTCGCGCGGCACGCGCGCGTTCTCGATCTTTCCGAGGCGACGCTTGTTGGCGTAGGGGTAGAGGAACTGCGCCGCGGCGATGTCCGCCGGCGTCGATTCGCGGCCGAGATCCTGCGTCTCGGCGGCGATGCCGTAGAAGAGCGCGGTCGCGATCTTGCTCTCCAGCTCGAGCCGTGACTCGCGCACGTATTCGGTCAGGATGGTCGAGGTCGCGCCGTAATCCTCGCGGAGATCGAGGAAGGGCACCCCGTGGTAGCTGTCGTAGGCGGGATGGTGATCGATCACCACCCGCGGCGTGACGCCGGCCGGCAGCGAGTTGTTGGTACGCCCGGGTTGGGTGTCGACGAGCGCCACGTGCACGTCGCCGTCGAGTGCCAGGTCGCCGACCGGCTGCAGGTCGATGTTGAGGTACGTCAGCATGGCGCGATTCTCGGCGCGCCCGACGATGCCCCCCTGTGCGATCACCGCTTCCTTCCCGAGCAGGCCGTGCACCAGGAACTTGAGCGCGGCCGCGCTGGCGAGCGCGTCGGGATCGGGATTGTCGTGGGGAAGGATGACGAGGCCCGCCGGCCCCTCCAGCGCTTGGAGGAGACCGGCGAGCATACTTTTCGGGGGTACACCCGCCATTGGCCGTCGCACGAATGCGACGGGCGGAATTATACGGGTGACCTCCCGACTTGTCCAAGTCCGAAACGCGGCTCCTGGTGACGCCGTCGGGGAGCCCCGGGTCGTCGTGGCGACGTTTTCGTGGCTGTGGTACCTGCATCGTCATGACGGCGCTCGACGAGCTCCGTGCGGATTTTGCCCGCGTGACGGCGGCCGGCGAGGGCTGCAGCCTCGCGCACGGGGCCCTCGCCATCGCGCGCATCGCGCAGCCGGACCTCGCGCCCGAGCCCTCCCTCGCCACCCTCGAGCAGCTCGCGGCCGGCGTGCGATCGCGAATCGACCCCCACGCCCCCGTCGAGCGGCGCGCCGACGTCCTGACGACCTACCTCTTCGAGGAATGCGGCTATCACGGCAATCGCGACGACTACTACGACCCGCGCAACAGCTTCCTGAACCAGGTGCTCGAGCGCCGCACCGGGATTCCGATCACGCTCGCGATCGTGCTGCTGGAGATCGGCGCGCGGGTCGGCGTGCCGTTCGAAGGCGTCGGATTTCCGGGCCACTTCCTGGTGCGCGTGGTCGGCAGCACCGGCCCGGAGCTCCGGGACCCGTTCTTCGGCGGACGCGTGATCGGTCACGACGAGCTGCGCGAGCGCCTGCGTCAGCTGCAGGCGATGGGAGCCGGAGTGGCCGGCGGCAACCCGCAACGCGCGCTGCCACAGGCCCTGCAGACGACCGGCGCCGTCGGCATGCTGACGCGCGTGCTCGGCAACCTGCTGGCGATCTATCGCGAGCGCGAGGAGCACACACGCGCCTTGGCGGCCGTCGACCTGATGCTGGTGCTCGGGCCGGACGTCGCCGAGCATTTCCGAGTGCGTGGCCTGCTCTACGAGCAGCTCGATTGTCTCGCCTCGGCCGTCAGCGACTTCCGCCGCTACCTGACGCTCGCCCCCGCCGCCTCCTCCGCCGACGAGGTCCGCCAGCACCTCGAACGCCTCGAAGCGGTTGCCACGACATTGCATTGATCGAGCGAGGAGCGCGATCGGGTGCGAAGCGCCCGACCGCACGGGGCCGAGGTACAATAGGTTTCCGCCCCCGAAACCATCTGCTAGCCTCGTCATTCACTCGTCGGTGTATCAGGGGGTGTGATGGGGGATCGGGTCCAACCGGAGCAATTCTTTCGCGACCGCTATGGCGTCTCGGCGAGCGCGCTCGAGCCCGTGCTCGGGTCGGCGCTCACGCACCGCGCCGACGACGGCGACCTCTACTTCGAGTTCCGCACCAGCGAGGCGCTGAGCCTCGAGGAAGGCCAGGTCAAGAAGGCCAACAAGGACGTGAGCCAGGGCGTCGGCGTGCGCGTGGTGGCGGGCGAGAAGACCGGCTACGCCTATACCGACGACGTCACGCTCACCACCCTCACGGAGGCGGCGCGCACGGCCGGACACATCGCCAGCGCGGGAGCGGGTGACCACGCCGTCGCCGTCCGCCCGACCCGGCCCGAACGCGACCTCTACGCCCTCGAATCCCCGCCGCTCGAGACGCCGCTCGTCGACAAGATCGCGCTGCTCGAGGCCGTCGATCAGGCGGCCCGTCGCTACGATCCCCGCATCAAGAACGTCTTCGCGTCGGTCGCCGTCGAGCAGAAGCTCGTCATGATCGCGACCGCCGACGGGCGCCTGGTGAGCGACGTGCAACCCCTGGCGCGGCTGAGCGTGACGTGCATCGCGGAGAACGAGCACGGCCGCCAGCAGGGCACCTACGGCGGCGGCGGACGGGAATGCTTCTCCTTCCTGCTCGACGGCGATCGCCATCTCCATTTCGCCCGCGAGGCGGCCCGCCAGGCGGTGCTCAACCTCGACGCGACCGATGCCCCCGCCGGCGAGATGACGGTCGTGCTCGGACCGGGCTGGCCGGGCATCCTCCTGCACGAGGCGATCGGCCACGGTCTCGAGGGGGATTTCAACCGCAAGGGCACCTCGGCGTTCTCGCGCCTCCTCGGTCAGCGCGTCGCCTCCGAGCTCTGCACCGTGGTCGACGACGGCACGCTCCCCAATCGGCGCGGCTCGCTCAACGTCGACGACGAAGGCACCCCGACCGGCCGCACCGTGCTGATCGAGCGCGGCGTGCTGCGCGGCTATCTCCACGATCGCCTGAACGCCCGCCTGATGGGCATGGCGCCGACCGGCAACGGCCGGCGCGAGAGCTATGCCAGCGCGCCGATGCCGCGCATGACCAACACCTTCATGCTCGCCGGCGACTCGACGCCCGACGAGATCCTGGGCTCGGTCGAGCGCGGGCTCTACGCCGTCTCCTTCGGCGGCGGCCAGGTCGACATCACCAGCGGAAAGTTCGTCTTCTCGGCGAGCGAGGCGTACCTGATCGAGGGCGGCAAGGTGACGCGACCGGTGAAGGGCGCCACGCTGATCGGCAACGGGCCCGACGTGCTCACCCGCATCAGCATGGTCGGCCACGACCTCAAGCTCGACGAGGGCATCGGCACCTGCGGCAAGAACGGTCAATCGGTGCCGGTCGGCGTCGGCCTGCCGACCATCCGGATCGACGGCCTGACCGTCGGCGGAACGCAGGCGTGAGGCGGGGCACCGGAGGCGCGTGTCGATGAGCGACCGCGCGGCGGAAGCCGTCGTGCTCGGCACCCTCCGCGACGTGCTGGCGCAGGCCGAACGAGCCGGCGCCGGCGCCGCCGATGCGGTGATGGTCGAGAGCAGCGCCTTCGCCGCCGGCGTCCGCCTCGGCGAGGTCGAGAAGCTGACCGACGCACGCGAGCGTCGCCTCGGCCTCCGGGTGTTCGCCGGCGCCAGCGTCGCGATCGCCGCGACCGCCGACCTGTCGCGCGCCGGACTCGAGCGGTTCGCCGCCGACACGGTGGCCCTGGCACGCGTCACCGCGCCCGACCCGCTGTCCGGCCTGCCGGAGCGCGGGGCGCTCGCCGAGGACCGTCCCGATCTCGATCTCTACGACGCCGCCGCGATCGCGCCCAACCCGGAGCACGCGCTCGGTCAGGCCCGGGCGGCGGAGGCCGCGGCGCTCGCCGTCGATCCCCGCCTCGACAACTCCGAGGGCGCCGAGTTTTCGCAGGATGCCTCGCTCATCGGCTACGCCTCGAGCCTCGGCTTCGAGGGCTGCTACCGACGTTCCAGCTTCCACCTCGGCGTCGAGCCGGTGGCCACCGAGGGCCGCACCATGCAACGGGACTTCTGGTACGCGCGCGCGCGTCATCTCGCGCGCCTCGAGGATCCCGTGGCGATCGGCCGGCGCGCCGCCGCCCGCACGCTCCGGCGCTTGGGGGCGCGGCGCGTGAAGACCCAGGAGGCGCCGGTGATCTTCGAGTCGACGGTCGCCGTCTCGTTGCTCGGGCATCTCGCCGGCGCGGTCACGGGCCAGAGCCTCTACCGGGGCACGTCCTTTCTGCTCGGGCGGCTCGGAGACACCATCGCGGCCCCGCTGGTCACCGTCGTCGACGACGGTCGCATGACGCGCGGCCACGGCTCGCGGCCGTTCGACGCCGAGGGATTGCCCACACGGCGTACGGTCGTGGTCGACCGCGGCGTGCTCCAGAGCTATCTGCTCGACACCTACTCCGCCCGCCGGCTCGACCTCGCCTCGACCGGCAATGCGGCGCGGGCGGTGGGAGACGCGCCGAGCGCCACGCCCACCAACCTCTACCTCGAGGCCGGCTCGCACTCTCCCGAGGCCATCATCGCCTCGGTCGAGCGCGGCCTGCTGGTCACCGAGCTGATCGGCTTCGGCGTGAATCCCGTCACGGGCGACTACTCGCGCGGCGCCGCCGGACTCTGGATCGAGCACGGCGAGATCGTCCATGCCGTCGAGGAGATCACCATCGCAGGCAACCTGCTCGACATGTTTCGCGACGTCGAGATGGTCGGCAACGACCTCGAGTTTCGCGGCAGCATCGCCGCCCCGACCGTGAAGATCCGTCACATGACGATCGCCGGCACCTGAGCCGGCCCCACGCGCCGTGCCCGTCCCGCTCCCGCCGCCCGAGCCCGCGACGTCGGTCGCACCGAGCCGCCGTTCGGCGTTCCTCGTGAGCCTCGGCCTGGCGCGCGGTCAGCTGATCGTCATTTTCTTCTTCGCGGCCTTCAGCTTCCTGCTCTACCAACTCTATCTGGTGTTCTCGGGCTTCCTGACGCCGATCATCTGGGCGGCGATCCTGGCCATGCTCTTCTTCCCGCTCTACCAGACGGTGCTGCGCTGGTGCGGTGGTCGTCCGACGGTGGCGGCGCTGACCCTGACGCTCGTCGTCACGGCCTTGATCGTGCTCCCGACGATCTCGCTCTCGAGCGTGATCACACGCGAGGCGGCGTCGCTCTACGCCAGCGTGAGCGAGTACGTGAGCTCCGGCGAGCTGAACGCCAGCGTCGAGCGCCTCCGGACGTCGAGGCTCGGGCGCCTGGTCGACCGGCTCGACGCACAGCAGTACCAGATCGATTGGGATTCGATGGTGCGCTCGGGCATCGACACCACGAGCGCCGTGGTGGTGACGCAGGTCGGGGCCGTCGCACGCAACGTCGCCGTCTTCCTGCTCGACTTCACCATCATGATCTTCACGCTGTTCTTCCTGTTCCGCGACGGCGAGCGCATGTACCGCGGGCTCCGCGACCTGATCCCGATGGACCCGCTCCACAAGGACGCCATCTTCGGCGGCCTCTACAACACCTTGTCGGCGGTGACGCAGGGCATGGTGGCGACGGCGCTCGCCCAGGGCATCCTCACCTGGGTCGCGCTCTGGGTGCTCGGCGTCCCCTACACGGCCTTCCTCGGCGTCGTGGCGGGCTTCCTCTCGCTGGTCCCGTTCGTGGGCGCCGCGGGGGTCTGGGTGCCCTGTACGATCTACCTCGCCGCGACCGGCGACCTCGTGCGCGCCGTCATCCTGCTGGTCTACGGATCGCTCGTGATCAGCATGGTAGACAACATCCTGCGGCCGCTCCTGATCGGCGGCCAGACCCGCCTCCCGACACTCTTCCTCTTCTTCGGGATCCTCGGCGGGGTGCAGACCTACGGCGTGCTCGGGATCTTCCTGGGGCCGGTGCTGCTGGCGATCGTGGTGGCGTTCGTCCGGATCTACCAGGAGCAGTTCGCCACCGCGGAGCCCGAGCCGTCCCTCACGGGGACGCCCCTACCCTAGGCCTTGCGCCAGGACTCGAGGCCGGCGAGGTCGTGGATGCTGGCGCGCTGGTTCAGGCGCTGGATCCAGCTGACGACGTTCTTCCACTCAGGATCGAGCTCGACCCCGAGGGCCGGCAGGATCACGACCCGCGGCGCGAAGGCGACGTCGGCGAGCGAGAAGTTTCCGGCCAACCACTGCCGGCCGGCGAGCGAGCCGTCGATGACGGCCAGCATGCGGCTCACCTGCTGACGAGCGTTGGCGAGCTTCTCGGCGTCGCGCTCACCCTCGGGCTTGCGGAGCTCCTGCATGATGATGCCGGTCACCGGGATGAAGGCGTTGTCGGCGTAGTCCTCGAAGGTCCGGACGCGCGCGCGCGCAGAGGAGTCGGCGGGAAAGAGGGGCGGATGGGGGTACTCGTCCTCCAGATATTCGTTGATGATCGTCGAGTCGTAGATGATCATCTCGTCGTCGATCAGCACCGGCACTTTGCCGAAGGGGTTCAACTTCAGGAATTCAGGGCGCTTTTGCTCGCCCGCCTTCAGGTCGACCGGCACGATCTCGAAGGTGAGATCCTTCTCGGCCAGGACGATCCGCGTCTTCTGGCAAAACGGGCATTCTGGAGAATCGTACAATTTCAACATCGCACACCTCTCCCCCAACCGTGTTTCGGGCCGCCCCTCCGGCAACCCTGGAAAGCGCGACCTTATGGGAAACGGTCACCCTCCGCAATTAAGGCGGCGCGATTTTTGGTCGATTTTTTCGAGATTTCCGTGCGTATCGGAGGGATATTTCGCTTATGGAAGGTGTTGCCACGCGTGATACGAGCTGCGCACGAGCGGGCCCGATTCGACGTAGCCGAAGCCGAGCCGTCGCGCTTCCGCACCGAGTGACGCGAACTCTTCCGGCGCCACGTAACGCTCGACGGGAAGCTCGGAGGGTCCCGGCCGGAGGTACTGGCCGAGGGTCAGGACGTCGCAGCCGGCGGTGCGAAGGTCGGCGAGGACGTCGAGCACCTCGTCCCTGGTCTCCCCGAGCCCGAGCATGAGCCCGGTCTTGGTGCGGAGCCCGGAACGGATCTCCTTGGCGGCGGCGAGCAACCCGAGCGAGCGCTCGTAGGTCGCGCCCGGACGAACCCGCTTGTAGAGGCGGGGCACCGTCTCGGTGTTGTGGTTCAGGATCGCGATCGGCGCCGCCACCACAGTCGCGAGCGCCCCGAGGTCGCCTTGCAGGTCGGGGATCAGCACCTCGACGGTGCACTCCGGCACGCGCGCCCTCACCCGGCGTGCGGTCTCGGCGAAATGTCCGGCGCCCCCGTCCGGCAGATCGTCGCGATTCACCGACGTGATCACCACGTGTCGCAAGCCGAGGCGCTGCACGGCCTCCGCGACCCGGCCGGGCTCCTCCGGATCGACGGCGAGCGGGCGACCGTGGGTCACGGCACAGAAGCGACAATTGCGGGTGCAGGTGTCGCCGAGCAGCATGACGGTCGCGGTGGAATGCGCCCAGCACTCGCCGAGGTTGGGGCAGTGCGCTTCCTCGCAGACGGTGTGCAGGCCGAGCTCACGCACCGTCGCCCGCGTCGCCGCGACCGCCGGACCGGTCGGCGCGCGGACCCGAATCCACTCCGGATGGCGGCGCGCGATCACGCCCCGTCGACCCCCGCGAAGACGCGCTGCAGCTCGTCGATCACGAGCGCCTCGACGTCCGCCATCGCCGGACACTCGCCGAGCGCCTCCTCGAGCGAGGTCACGCCGATGCCGGCGAGACCGCAGGGAACGATCGCCGCGAAGTCTCCGCGCAGGTCGGCGACGTTGAGGGCGAACCCGTGCATGGTGACCCAGTGACGGATGCCGACGCCGATCGCGGCGAGCTTGGCATTGCCGAGCCAGACCCCGGTCCAACCGCGCTGGCGGCGGGCGCCGAGGCCGAACCGTCCGGCGACCGCGATCAACACGTGCTCCAGCGCTCGCAGATAGCGGTCGACGTCACGGCCGCGCCGCGCCAGGTCGACGATCGGATAGCCGACCAGCTGCCCCGGACCGTGATAGGTGACGTCGCCGCCGCGGCTGACGCGCAGGACGGGGGCCCGCGCCTCCAGCACGTGGCGGGCGTCGCCCCGCCGGCCGAGGGTGATCACGGGGTCGTGCTCGACCAGGAACAGCTGCTCCGGCCCGCCTGCGATCACGTCGGCGCGCGCCGCCTCCTGCAGGGCCAAGGTCTCCTCGTAGCCACGGCGTCCCAAGCGATGCACCACGAGGGGACGCGTTTCGACGGACGCGGGGGCGATCGCAACCGCGCTCTTCACGACAACACCAGACCGATGGGATTTTCCAGCAACGTCTTCAGCTCCTCGAGAAAGCGTCCGGCCATGACCCCGTCGATGATGCGGTGATCGCAGGAGACCGTGACGAACATGGTGTGAGCCACAGCCAACGCGCCGTTCCGCACCACGGCGCGTGGCTTGATCGAACCGACGGCGAGGATCGCCGCCTGCGGGGGATTGATGACGGCCGTAAAGGCCTCGATGTCGAGCATCCCCATGTTGCTGACCGTGAAGGTCCCGCCCGAGAGCTCCTCGCTGGCGAAGCGCCCCTGCTTGGCGAGGGCTGCGAGGCGGCGCGCTTCGCTCGCGATCTCCCCGAGCGAGCGCTGGTCGGCACGGCGCAACACCGGCACGATCAGGCCGTCCTCGACGGCGACCGCCATCCCGAGGTTGACGTCGGCGTGGATGTCGAGCGCCTCCTCCCGGTACGACGCGTTCAAGCGCGGATGGCGCGTCAGCGCCAGCGCCGTCGCCTTCAGCACCATGTGCGTGTAGGTGACCGGTGGGGAGAAGACCCCGCTCTTCTCGAGCGCGTCCTTCAGCCGCACCGCCTCCGACATGTCGACCTCCGCGGTGACCGCGAAGTGCGGAATCTCGCGAAACGCCTCGCTCATGCGACGGGCGATCGAGCGTCGCATGCGGGAGAGCTCGTGCCGCTCGGTCACGGGCGCCGTACCCTCGCGCGCGCGCGCTGCCGGCCGATCCCTCGGCGGCTCGGTATCGGTGCGCTGCCCGCCGTCGGCCGCCTCGACGTCCTCGCTCACGATGCGACCCGCCGGCCCGCTGCCCTTGAGGGTCGCGAGATCGATGCCGCGCTCCTCGGCGAGGGCGCGAGCGGCCGCCGATGCCTTCGGCCCCGCGGGCGTGGAGGGCGCGGATTCCCGTGGGCCCGATTCCGGCGTCTTCTCGCCCCGCGCGGTCTTGGCGGTGGCCGGCGCGCTCGCCTGGGCGGATTTCTTCGCGGGCGACTCGGCGTCGGGCCGCGCGGACGACGATGCGGGTTTGGGAGCCGCCTTGGCGGCGCCTCTCTCGCCGTTCGGCTCGAGGGTCGCGAGCACGGCGCCGACCGGCGCGCTCTCGCCCTCTTGCACCTGAATCGCACCCAGCACGCCGCTCTCGGGCGCCTCCAGCTCCATGTCGGCCTTGTCGGTCTCGACCTCGGCGATGACCTCGCCGGCGCTGATCGGATCACCGCTGTGCTTCAGCCAGCGGAGGATCTTCCCCTCCTCCATCGTATCGCTCAGCTTCGGCATCAGAATCTCGGCGCTCATGATCAGGTCGATTATAGAGACGAGGGTGGGAGTGGGGAACCGGGACTCGTGCTCACCGGGGGCTCGCGCTCACGAAGCGCGCCGCCGCGGCGGCGCAGGGCGCAAACGAGCGCCGGTGCAGCGGCGTCGGGCCGTGCTCGGCGAGTGCGCGCAGATGCTCGCGCGTTGCATAGCCGACGTGACGTGCGAAACCATACGCCGGATAGGCGGCGTCGAACGCGCGCATCAGCCCATCGCGATGCACCTTGGCGACGATCGAGGCCGCCGCGACCGAGTACACGATGGCGTCGCCATGCACGTAGCGGATCTGCGGCATGTCGAGCTCGGGAATGTGACGCGCATCGACCACCACGTGATCGGGCACGACCGCGAGCGCCTGCACCGCCCGCCGCATCGCCGCGAGGCCGGCCTGATAGATGTTCAGCCGGTCGATCTCCTCCGGCTCGACCACACCGAGACCGACGGCGAGCGCGGATGCTCGGATCGCCAACGCCGCCACCTCGCGAGCCGGCTCGCCCAGCATCTTCGAGTCGGCGACGCCCCGTACGCGCGGCGTGCCGGGAGCGAACACCACGGCCGCCGCCACCACCGGTCCGGCCAGCGGACCCATGCCGACCTCGTCGACGCCGGCGACGCGCTCGAGACCGGCGCTCCACAAGAGCCGCTCGACGTACAGCTCGGCCTCGAAGACGGGCGGACCGCCGCCCACTGCCCTCCGTCGTGCCACCCCCTCACCTCCCCCCTCGGAGGTCGCACGGTAGCGGTCCGCCTGTCAACTCGAACCCTCCTAGCCGAAGGCGCGTTGCACGAACCACCAGAGCGCCAGGATCAAGATCACACCGGACGCGAGGCCGAGCAGGAGACGGCGCTGGGGACTGCGTTGGATGAACAGCACGGCCGGGTATGCCAGCAGCACGACCACCAGCTGTCCGGCCTCGACCCCGAGGTTGAAGGCGAGCAGCGAGGCCACCACGCCTTCGCGCGGCAGGTGCATCTCGCGGAGGATCGAGGCGAACCCGAAGCCGTGCATCAGCCCGAAGGCGAACGTGATCCGCCAGCGGCCGCGCGCCTCGCCGATCAGGAGATTCTCGAGCGCCACCCACGCGATCGAGAGCGCGATCGCGCTCTCCACCAGCCGGGAAGGCAGCTGGACGACGTCGAGCACCGCGAGGCTGAGCGTCACGCTGTGGGCGATCGTGAACGCCGTGACGATGGCGATCAGCGAGCGGAACCCACCGCCCACGAGCAGGAGCGCCACCAGGAACAGGATGTGATCGTACCCCGTCGCGATGTGCTCGACGCCGAGCACGAAGAAGCGCCGGAAGGTCGGGAGGAAGCCGCCGCCCGCCCGTCCTACCAGCGCCTCGCCCCGCACGCGGGTGAAGATGTGCTCTTCGTAGTCCCGTCCGACGCGGATCTTGGCGAGATTGTAACCGTCGAGCCTCGTCAGCATGAGGAGACGCACGACCACCCGTACCGGCGTCGTCTCGGGGCAGGCGCCGCGCAGGCGAAACACGATCGTCTCGTTGGGCTCGAGCGAGAAGTCCTGGAGAGCGAGCCGACAGGCCGTGCCGCCCGCCTCGACCATCAGGGCGCGCTCGAAGAGCCGCCGGAGCCGGGGGTAGTGGCTCAGGACCTCGTCGCCGCTGAGCACGCCGTCGCCGTCGTCGTCGGCGTCGACGTCGTGCGTGGACAACGCGAGGTCGTAGCGCACGCGCCCCTCCGACACCTCGATGTCGGAGTAGCTGACGCCCTGTTGGTGCCCCCGCGCGCTGCCGGTGGCGACGAGCAGGCCGGCGAGCGCCGCGAGCCCGATCCGCCGCACGCGCTCAGTGCTCGTGCATCGACTCGCCGAGCGCGAGCCGGCAAAGCTTTCGCACCTTGGGGTCGGGATGGGCCGATTCCTGATGGTGGAGGATCTCGTCCGCCTCCCGCTTCCCGCTCCGTTTGAGCGCGAAGGCCGCCGCGACCTGTGCGCGTCCCCCGCCCTTTTCGAGAGTGGCGCCAAGCGCGGCGATGGCCTCCGGCGTGCCCAAGCGGCCCAGCGCTTCGGCCGCCTTCGTCGCCCTGCCCTCGTTCGTGCCGGCGAGCGCACGGGTGAGAATCTCGACCGACCGCGGCGACGATTGCGTGGCGAGGGCCTCGAGCACTATCCCGACCACCTTCTCCGAGGCATCGCTCTCCGCCATGATGGCGAGGCGCTCCATCGCCGACGGCGACCCGACCTTGGCGAGGCCGCGCACCGCAGCGACCCGCATCGCCTCGTCCGGACTCTGACTCCACGCCAGCAGCCGCTCCGCCGGTGGCACGCGGTCGAGGCTCACGAGCGCGTCAACCGCCGCCGCCTGCAGCGGCCCGGATCGGGAGGCGATCTCCTCGGCGACCGTGACGACTCCGGCGGCCCGCACGCGCGCGAGCCGCACCAGAACCTTGGCACGCTCGAGGACCGGCTGCTTCTCGTCCACGAGCCAGGGCGTGAGCGGACGCAGGCGGGCGGCGTCCAGGAGCGGCGGCACCTCGCGGTGCTGCTCGATCGCCGCGAGCGCGTCGGCGCGAAGGCGGGCGTTCGGTCCCAGGATCGTCGCGAGCAGGAAGTCGGCGAGGGCCTCGGCGTCCGCACGGACCTCCAGATAGCGGGCCACCGCCTCCGTCAGGGCTGGCTCGGTGAGTGGTGCGACGTCCGAAGCGACCTCGAGACGCTCGGTCCAGCGCCAGTATCTCCCCTCCGGGAGCACCTTCCGAAACGCGCTGTAGTTCGGCAACGGCACGGCGAGGACCAGGGTCTCCGCGCCCGGTGTGAAATACGGCTGGGTGTTGGCGAACAGCATCTCCTGGGCGAGGTCGATCGTTTCGCCGGCCGCGACCTCGCCCGCGAGCACCCGCCCCACCCTGATCCGGTAGACCGTGAGCTTGGCCGCGTCGTACGGAGTGACCGCTTCGACGGTGCCCCGCACGATCAAGGACGAAGCGCCGGCGGCCCCGAACAGCGGCGCGGCCTCGACCGCGGTCGGACTCCACGTCGCAACGAGCGTCGCCAGAATCCCGACGCACCAATCCCGCCAGAAGCTCGACATACGGAGCTTGTACCGGGGGCGTCCCCAGTTGGGAACGCCCCCGGGCGCTAAGCTCAGCAGCTACGGAAGCGCGACGCCCTCGTAAAGGCCGTCGCCGCCCTGGTCGACGAACAGCGGGTTGGCGATCGCGAGCGTCGTCACGCCGCATTGACCCAGGTTGCCGTCGACCAGATCCGCCGCCGTCAGGTTCTGCGCGATACAGGTGCCGGCGAAGAACGACGAGCAGTCCGGGTTGGTGCTGACGCACGATCGGCAAGGATCGCCCGAGCATGCCCTCGCGAAGGTCGATTGCGGATTCATCGGGAAGAGCGGCTTCGACACGCCGTCGCGGCCCCGCACGACCACCATGATCCACGAGTCCTGCGAGATGGCGATGTTCTGCGACGTCGACGACTGGAGACGGAAGTTGCCGTTGACCGGCACCGTCGACACCACCGGGTTCAGCTGGAAGGTGGGCGTCGCCGTGCAGAGCTTCTTCGTGCTGCCGAGGAAGTTAGGAGGCGTCGTCACGCACGACGGCACGGTGTTGACGTAGATGTCGATGCGGTCGTACTGCGCCCAGGTCGGGCTCTGCACGTCGACCTGCACCGTCGCCGTGGTCGCCGCGGTTACGATGAGCGGATCGGCGAGATCGTGGCTGGCCTCGAGCGCGGCGTCACCGATGACTTTGACCCGGACGAAGGGACCACTGGTGCAGACGTTGCGCCCGTCGTTCACGGCGTCGGCGAGCGCGTCGGGGTCGAGCAGAGCCGGGTCGTCGGTCGCCGACGCCAGCATGTTGCGCGGGCCGCCCGCCTGGACGATCGCCGTCGAGTGGGTGTCGGAGTCGCAGACGATGCCCTTCCGGAGGAGCGGGTTCGACGAGTCGAAGTTGTTCAGCATGCTGATGTAGTCGCCGAGGTTCTCGCCGAGCGCGAGGGCGTTCTGGTCGCGGCTGCTTTCGATCCAGAGCTCGAGCGCGGTGAGCTCGTTGCTGAACAGGTTGGTGACGGCGGGGTCCTGACGGATCTTGATCGGATCGGTGCTCGATTGCGGCGGCGCGACCGTGGTGTCGATACCGGAGGTCCGGAAGTATCCGAGCGTGCCGCTGTTGAAATGGTTCGCCTGCACGACCGCCGCGTTGTGCGGCGGCGCCTTGGCGGCGAGGGCCATCTCCTCGACGCTCAGGTCGTAGCTGCCGTCGGACGGATACCCGAGACCGACCGGCTCACCCGCCCGGCCCCAATCGATCGCACCGCCCGTGACGCTTCCGGGAACGAGGTCGAGCGGATAGGCGCCGAAGTGGCCGCTGTCGAAGTACGTGATCTCGTTGCTGACGGCCGTCTTGACGAGCGACGACGCGCCCAGCGCCGCCACGTCGGAGGCGAGGTCGGTCTTGAAGTCGTGGTTGCTGGCGACGAAGTAGTCGACGCCTTCCGCGAGCATCGTCACGATGCGCTCGTCCTTCGAGACGGTCGAGTCCGGGCTGAAGCTGAGGTGAACGTGGTGGTCCGCCGAGATGAAGCCCGTCGTGTCGACGACCGGCACGAGGGCCGTCGTGATCACCTGGGGCGACGCGGCGGTGCCCGCCACTACCGTGAGGGGCGTCGTCGTGGCCGAGTACTCGGGCCCGTGCGACACCACGATCTGGTAGGAGCCGGGCGGAACCGGGAAGACCGCCGTGCTGCCGGAGACGCCGGCGAACTGCACCTGCGGCAGGCCATAGATCGAGACCTTTTCACGGGCATCGTAACCGAACAGATTGCCGGTGAAGCTGAGGAACACGACGGACTCCCTGATGGGCGGCTCGGGCGCCGCCTGCAGCCCGACCACCGACACCTTGGCCGGAAGCGGATCGGTCGTCACGCCGTTGGTCACGTCGACCCGAACGAAGCCCGTGGCGGGGACGTCGAAATCGACCACCCTTGTGCCGCCGGCGATCTTGAGCTCGTGCAGGATCGGGCTCGCGCCACCGCCCTCGTACTTGTAACCGGGAATCTTCGCGGCGATCAGGTATTCGCCTTTGGGCAATGTGCCCTGATAGGCCCCACCGTTCTTGGTCTCGAACGCGTCGATGAGCGCGAAGTTCGCGGTACGAAGGCCCGGGGACTTGAAGACCGACACACGCGCCCCATCGACGGGGACGCCCCCGACGCGGACCGTGCCGTATACCCAGCCCGTCTTGGCCGCGAGCGGGTCGACGATGTCGCCGCGCGCCACCAGCTTGTGACGGAAGTCGAGCACGCCGCCCATCCCGTTGTTGGAGAGGCCGAACCAGCGCGTGAAAGAGTTGTTGCCTCCGGCCGTGACCGTGAGCGCCCCGGGCGGCTTGTCGTTGGCGTCCGGCACCAGGACACCGAGTATGCTCTGACCGTACACCGGAACCACCACGCCCGATTGGGTGAAAGAGCTCGTCAGATCGTAGGCCTGCGGGATGAGCCCGTACGATACGCCTTGCGATTCCCCGAAGCCGAACCAGCCGAGGAAGTCGTACGTCTGCTCGCCGAGAGAGAGGCTGCCGCCCAGCCGGAGGGCCGCGTCACCGAAACCGAGACCAGTGGCGACGACCTCCTGCTGGCCGCCGCTGCTCGTGTAGTCGCCGACGTAGAGGTTGAGCGTGCTTCCCCCGGTGTTGTTGACGATGGTCTCGATCTTCACGAAGTCGTCACCGGGCGCAAGCGTGTACTCGCTCACGACCGTGACCGGGATGTTGTTGTCGATCGCCAAGGGCGGAATGGAGAGTGCATCATTGAAGCCCGTGATCGCGACCGCGGGATCGATCGGATCGAACAGGTCGTCCGGACCGCTCGTCTGGAGCACCGCGGGGCCCCCAGCGGTGCCGTCGTTCAGCACGGTGATGCTGGTCGGGTTGTCGCTCGACGAGATGTTGATGAGCGACGTCATGCCGAGGAAGTTGTCCCGTCCCGGTCCGCTGCGCTGGAAGTCGGCGTCCATGATGTGACCGCCGTAGGTCAGCATGAAGCTGAAGTCGCGGCCGAGGTCGCGCACGACGAAGCGGACACGATCATTCTCGATGATCCAGTCGCCGATCCGGCCCGTGGCGAGCGGGCCGCCGATCAGCTCACCCGACGCCGTGATCTGGCGGGCCGAGGCGATCGAGTCGGTTGCAATCGCCGGGTTCGGAATACAGGTGAAGCTGATCTTGTCCTTGTCCTTGTCGCCGTTGCTGGCATCGACCTGCGCCTGGATCTGGTAGGTCGCCTTCTTGCCCTTCTTGAGGGCCACGACGAACGGCTGCTCGTCACTGCAGACGTCGTCGGTCCCGGTCGGCACGAGCCCGTCGAGATTGCTGGTAATGCCGAAGCGGTTGTCGTGGGCGAAGCGGTTGCTGGAAGGCTTGGACGCGTCTTTGGCGCTCGGTTTCTTCACGATGAACGTGGCGGCGTCCGTCGGACCCGGCGCACAGGTGAAGCGGCCGTCCGTCACGTTCAGGCAGACCGCCACGTTGAACGTGCACTGCCCGGGCGTCGTGTCGACGTCGCACGCCGGATCGTTGTCCGTGCAGACGATCTTGGCCGTCGGCTGGTTCGTCTTGATGTCGATCGGGGGCACCGGCGACACCGACCACTCGACCATGCACTCGTTCGGCTTGGGCTTTTCGGCGATGCAGTCGTTGATGTTGACGACGGTGCCGCCCGAAGCGCAGACGGCGAACGCGGCGTGGGGAGCCATGACGTTCGCGATCGCGACGAGAGCGGTCGACACGGCCAGGCGTTGGACGAGCTTCATGGGGGATCCTCCTCGGACGGCACAGTTGAGTTGCTGACCACTCCTCACGCCTGAGACGTGAGGCAGCGACGGCACGAATGGTTCGAACGTACGACTGCGTAGCGAAGTTACGGAGTCGCGCCCCAAAATGTCAAGCAAAATCTGGGGATGCGCGACGTACCCCCGTGCCCTCACGCACCCTAGCGACCTCCGGAGCCGGCAAGCCGCCGAAATCCTTGAGACCCGGCTGTGCGGCGGTTCGGGTCGGGAGCTCGCATCGCGCACGTCCCGCACCCTCCCCCCGCGTGCCGCCGGCGTGCCGGCTTCTCGGACTCCGGTCGGCTGTCTCAAAATGAAGCAATTACTTACACCGTGATGATGATTTTCCTTGAACGTCGAGTACATCATCGCTTACTAGGCACAATTGAGGGTAGCCGTTTACATCTACTCGATACGTTCCCCTACTCCGCCTCTCTTCCCTGCACGTATCTTGAATCGATGACTCGTCATCACGTCCTCGCGGGCGACCGCCCGCGGAGTCACAAAGGAGACCTCGCATGCGATTTCGAGCTTCCGCGGCGCTCATGTTCCTGCTGGCGGCGATCGCGCTGCCGCCGGCGGCCCACGCCATCACGGCCTGCAACGTCACGTGCAACAGCAATTGCAGCCTCGAAGATGACCTGAAGTGCTGCTCCGACGCCGAGCTCTGCGACGGGGCGGGACCGATCGTGCTCGCGAACGGGGCCGATCTCGATCTCGCGGGCCACACGCTGCATTGCTACTGCGGCACCAAGACCTGCATCGGCGGGGGCAACAACAACGTCGAGTGCAGCGTCACGAGCGAATGTCCCGGTGGCACCTGCGGCAACGACACCGGTTGTACCGACTGCGACGGGCTGGTCTCCATGAGCGACTCCAACTCGATCGTCAAGAACACCGGCGGGGCGGCCGCACTCATAAGCGGGAACCCCACCAACACCACCACCAAGGGCGTCAAATGCAACTCGAAGACCGGCTCGCGCGTCACCGGAGTGAGGCTGCAGAACATCGCGGGTGACGCCGCCCTCAACTGCGCCAAGGTCGACGAGAACCTCTTCCTCCCCGGCGCCGTGAGCGGCACCGCCATCAGGACGAGCGGCGTCGCCAGCTCGGACTTCATTCGCGACAATTACATCGAGGGCTGGACGACCGGCATCGTGGTGACCGGCACGCAGCCGCTGACGGTCGAGAACAACTTCGTGTCCATGCGCGCGGCGGGTACCGGCGTCGACGTCTCCGGGTATGCCGCGAGCGGGCTGACGGTCCGGAACAACATCGTCACCGGAAGCAGCGGGACCGCGATCACCGGCGATGCGGGCGCCACCATCACCGCGAGCTACTGCAACCCCGGGAACGCCACGGCCGACTGCACGGTGGCCGTGCCGCCGTTCACTCTCCCATAGGCCCACTCATGCGCTCAAGAAAGGACTCCGTCATGCGCCTTCGTTTCGCGCTCATCGCGCTCGCCGTCACGACGACGCTCGGCCTCCCGTCAGTCGGGGTCGCGGTCGATACCGTGACCAGCTGCGTCCAGAATTGCGGGAATGATTGCCAGCTCAGCGGCGATCTCACCTGCTGCTCCAACCTCAACCTGCCCCAGTGCAAGGGCGGGACGGGACCGATCACGCTCGCGAGCGGCTCGGACCTCAATTTCAACGGCAAGAAGCTCATCTGCTTCTGCGGGACCAAGACGTGCAACGGTGGAGACCAAAACAACACGATCTGCACCGTCGACAGCCAATGCCCGGGCGGGGTGTGCACGGACAGCACCGGCTGCTCGAGCTGCGGAACCGCGGTGTCGATGTCGGCCAGTGCGAGCGTGGTGAAGAACACCAGCCCACCGGTGGGCGGTATCTACAGCGGCGCGGCCGGCCCCTGGACGCAGGGCGTCGACTGCAACAACAAAACGAGCTCCCGCGTGACGGGCGTCCGCATCGAGGCGACGGCGTCTGCCTCCATCGATTGTTGGCAGACCGACCAGAACGTCCTCGTCGGAAACAACAGCGGGATAGGCATCAACACGACCGGCGTCGCGAACACCGATTCGATCCACGACAACTACATCGACAATTGGTACGACTCGATCTGGGTGTGGAGCTCGCACGACATGAGCGTCGATCACAACCTGATCGTGGCACGTCCGGGCTCGCGACTCGGCATCTTCACCGCGTTCAGCTCCACGGTCGACATCGAGAACAATTTCATCCTGGGGACCGGCCTCGGCTTCGCCTGCAACGAGTTCGCCTGCATCGACCCCGTCATCATCGTCCCGGGGAGCGGCAACATCGAGGGCAACTACTGCGACCCCGAGAACCCCGACTGTGCCGACTGCCAAGCCGAGGGGTATTGCGAGACGCCCGTCGCCCCGTTCGTCTTCCCCTGAGCGCGTTGCCGCCGCCGCTCTCGCGCCCCTCGCGTGAGAGCGGCGGCGGCCCTGCTCGTCTTGACTGGACACACGCGGTCCCTCACTCTCCCGCGCCGTGACGACCGTGTCCGCACCAACCCCCGCCGATTCCGCCACCGTCATCCTGCTGCGCGAGAGCGCGCCCGCTGGGCTCGAGGTCGTGCTGGTGGCGCGACACGCCCGCAGTCGGGCCTTCGCCGGCGCACACGTGTTTCCCGGCGGCCTCGTGGACGCCGCCGATGCGTCGCCGGCCCTGGCGGCGGCGGTCGAGCCCGAGCTCGCCGGGGACGCCGCCCGCGCGCTCCTCGGCGAGGACACGCCGCCCGAGGTGGCACGGTCGTTCTGGGTCGCCGCCATCCGCGAGCTCTTCGAGGAGGCGGGCATTCTCTTGGCGACGGCCGACGGCGCCCCCGTGAGCTTCGCGGATCGCGCGACCGCCGAGCGCTTCTCGGACCACCGGCGTGCCCTCCTCGATGGGAATCTCGCCTTCGCCGAGCTGGTGGCGCGCGAGCGCTTGAGTCTCGCGACCGGTCAGCTCGTGTACTTCAGCCGCTGGATCACGCCGGTGCAGGCTCCCCGCCGCTACGATGCCCGCTTCTTCGTGGCGCGCGTCCCCGCGGGCCAGACGCCGCTTCACGACGAGCGCGAGACCACCTCGGCCGAATGGATGCATCCGGCGGTCGCGCTCGAGAGCGCCGCCCTCGGCACCCTCGTGCTGACGCCGCCGACCGCCCGGACGCTCGAGGAGCTCCACGACCTCGGCACCTGCGACGCCGTCTTCGCGCGCGCCCGGACGCGGCGGGTCGTGCCCATAATTCCGAAGGTCGTCCAGATCGGCCCCCACATGGGCGTCCTCTACCCGGGCGACGCCGACTACGAGCGCACCGAGCCCGGGGCGGCGGCGGATCCCGAGAGTCCCGGGCCGCTGAACCGCGTCATCATGGACGCCGCTGGATGGCGGCGCTTTCGCGGCGAGAAATCATAGCTGCTCGCCGCGCGCCAGACGGTGGCCGAGCGCGATGCGCTCGGCCACGTCGAGCCCGGCGACGTCGACGCGCGCGAGCGTCTCCATGCTCGCCCGCAGGCCGCGGCGATTGGCGAGCTGGATCGTCAGACCGGGCCGCGCGTTCAGCTCGAGGACCAGTGGACCGAGCGCCGCGTCGAGCACGACGTCGACGCCGAGGTAGCCGAGCGGGATCGCGTCGTGGCAGCGCGCCGCGATGTCGAGAATGCGCGGCCATTCGGGCACCTGTCGACCGCGGACCTCGCACGCGAGATCGGGGTGCAGGCGGGTCGGCCGACCCTTCAAGACCCCGCCGGTCGTGATCCCGGTCGTGAGATCGACGCCCGCCGCCATGCCGCCCATGTGGAGGTTGGCGCGTCCGTCCGAGGCCATGGTCGGAAGCCGGATCATCGCCTGCAGCGGGACGCCGCGAAAGACGAGGACGCGGACGTCCGGCACGCCGCGGTAGCTGATCGCCCCCAGCACGGGGTCGGCGGCGACCCGGTACTCGATCAGCACCTCGTCGCTGTGCGTGCTCGCCGCGTAGGCTCCGGCCAGAATGTCGGCGCAGTGCGCCGCCAGGTCGGCGCGCGCGATCGTGGCGCCGCTCGCCTTCACCCAGCGCTCGCCGGAGCGGCCCGCGATCACCACCACCCCGCCGCCACCCGCGCCCCGCGCCGGCTTGACCACGAAGGCGGCATGCTCGCCGAGGACGGCGTCCAGGCGCCTGAGATCCCACGGGCGCGACAGCTCCGCATAGGTCTCGGGCACCGGGATCCCGGCGGCCGCCAACTGACGCTTGGTCCCCGGCTTGTAGTCGACCACGCCGAAGAGCGCCCGCGGGTTGTACGGCACCAGGAACTCGAGGTTGCGGCGATTCATGCCGAGCGCCTCGCGCCGGATGCGACCCACGGCCGCGAGCAACGACATCAGCCCTTCCCACCGCTCCGCCCGAGGTCGGCGAAGCGCAGGTACTCGAGCAGGCGGAGCCCGCGCCACTTGCCGATCGCGATCTCGAGCGCCACCACCCCGATCAGCACCTCGGGAAACGAGAGCACGATCGACTGCAGCCCGGCCCACTCGATCGTCAGATAGCAGGCGGCGCAGACCAGCAGCGTGTTCCAGGTGAGGCGGATCGCCTCGCGGGTGCCGAGCTCGACCTGCGTGGTGGTGAAGTTCTCGATCACGTTCGACATGATCACCATCGGAAAGATGCTGACGTTCAAGAGCGCGCCGATGCCGAGGGCGGCGCCGGCGACGGTGAGACCCGCCATGATCGCCGACACCAGCGCGATCAGCACGGCGAGCCGGGCGACCAGCTGGATGCGGACCCATTGCAGGGCCCCACGCAGCAGCACGCCCAAGCCGACGATGACGGAGAAGATCACCACCCCCCAGGCGAGGCCGGTCATCAGGAACGCCAAGGAGACGATCACGGGCGCGAAGGTCCCGAAGGTCTCGATCCCGACCACGCTCCGGAAGATCACCACGATGCAGGCGATCACCGGCAGCACCAAGATGAGGTTGATCGCCTGCAGCGGCACCTGCGCCAGCACCGCCGCCGACCAGGCGCGGACGAGGCCGCGGCGCCAGCCGGCGAGCCCGCGCACGTCGTCGGCGTCGATGACCAGCGGGCGGAGATCCCAGAGCGACGCCGCCTCGACCATGGGGACGCCGTCGATCAGGTTCGAGCGCGCCATGTTCCAGAGCGAGAGCAGCGGCGCCTGCGGATTCACCAGCACCAGCTCGCCCGGCCCGATCAGGCGGTAGAGCACCGAGCCCAGCACCTTCCCCACCGAGCGCGGGAACCCGCCGGCCACCACGACCCGCGCGTCGCGGAGTGCGATGCGCTGCTCGCCGAGCTGCAGGAGCGCGTACAGCCCGGCCTCGTCGCGAGTCGACACCAGGAGGAGATGCGACTCGGCGACCGCGCCGAAGTTGTTGGCGATCAGCCGCTGCAGGTAGTTCTCCCGGAAGTAGCGCGACTCGAAGCTCGCCGACAGGAAGACCACGCTGATCGAGCGCTCGCGCGCGTCGGCGACGATGCGCTCGATGACCGCGGGTGGCACCGGCGCGTCGGTGATGAGGACCACCGAGGCAACCGGGCGCTCGGCGTAGAAGGCATAGGTCTGCACCCGCTCGGTCTCGAGAGTGATGTCGCGCACGCGGTTGATGGTCGTGGTCGGCGGCTCCGCCTCCTGGGCGAGCAGCGCCTGGCGCGTCACCTGATGGATCAGCATGTCGTAGTGAAAGCCGAGCTTGGCGGTGTGCTCGATGAGCGGCAGATCGCCGTAGTAGAGGGCGAGGTAGTTCGCGGGCAGCATCGCGTAGTGCCCGTTCGTCGGGTCGAACGGCATCCAGCGGCCGCCGAGCCAGGCCTCGACCCAGGAGATCGTCGCCCGCTTGCGGGCCGTGTCCTCGAGACGGAGCCCACCGACCAGGCGCGCCGGGATCCCGACGCTCCTGAGCAGCGCCACCAAGAGGCGCGCCTTGCCGCTCGGGCTCCCCCGCTCGGCCGCCAGGACCGCGCTCGCGTCGTCGGCGCTCTCGGCGCTCTCGCTACGGAGAAAGGACGCCGCATACTGGTAGAGCGACCACACGATCTCGTCCAGCCGGGTCGCGTCGCGGGTCAGCGCCCGCGCGCGTCGGACCAGCGCCGGGTCGTCGGACTGGATGGTGTCGGTCGGATCCAGGCTCGCCCGGCCATCGGGCGGCGACGAGTTCTCCGCCGGCACCACCCGCGGCACGTCGGCCCAGACGTCGGTCGTGCGCGCGGTGTAGGTGTACGCAATGCTGCCCTTGGTGGGCTTGACGCCGCCCGCCTCCCAGCTCACCCACAGGTTCGGCGGCGCCGCCTCCTCGCGGAAGCGGAACGCGCTCGGCCGCACGGTCCGGCCGAGAATGGCCTGGCGCCCGTCCGACATCGGGACGAGCATCCGCACCGACACCGGGTCGGCGGTCGGATGGAGCTCCATCGAGACGGTCACCGTCCAATAGGTGATCGTCGGCTTCCGCGGGCGGGGGCGCGCGTCGTCGCCCGGACTGAATACGCGCGTGCCGCTCGAGGTGGGCTCCGGGGTCGCCGGCGCCGCGGCCGCGGCGCCGACGGAGAGCGCCAGCACGACCAGGACCAGCGCGGCGGCGCGCCGCGCCGGCGCCGCCCACGGCCCGCCGCGACGGGGCGCCCTAGCGCGCCGCATCGACCAGCGAGGCGAGCACGCGTGCGGGCGCGAAATGCTCGACGGCGAGCGCCCGCGCGGCCCGGCAATGACGTGGATAATCGGCGGCGATCGCGGCGATCGCCGTCGCGGCGTCCGTCGGCGAGTGAAATGCGAAGAGCCCCGCGCCGGTCGGGAGATGGTCGCCGAAGCCGGTGTCCTGGTTCACCACCGGGCGTCCGGCGGCGAGGTAGCAGGCACCACGATCGCTGAACCAGCCGCTTCGCAACCGCACGTTCACGTCCTTCGCCACCGTAAACTCGCCGCGCGAGCGCCGGATGAAGGCACGATAGGCATGGGGATCGCGCGACACCCCGAGCGGATCGACGACCTCCCATCCGGCCGCCTCGAGGCGAGCGAGATCGTCCGGATGGCTCGCGACGTCCATGGCGACGCAGAAGCGCTCTGCCGTCCGGGCCGGAAGATCCAGAAAGCGCAGCCACTCGCTGCGTTTTCGCCACGCGAACACCTCGCCCTCGAACCGCACGTCGCGCCCGCTCGCGTCCCATTTTCCGACCGTCGTGAACGGCGCCTCCGGGTCGGACGCCAGCGGCTCCCAGAGCTCGGCGACGACGGGCTGCCGGAGCGGTCGCCATTCGAAGCCGGCGCGCGGAATGCGGCAGCCGTCGCGGCCGATGCTCTCGCCGAAGGTGAAGTGCCGTTCGTGCTCGCCGACGAGCTCGGCGAGCTTCGCGTCACCCTCCGCCACGCGCACCTGGGTGTAGGCGGGATCGAGGTCGACGTAGGCCGCCGCGGCGCGCGGCCGGCGCGCACGCGGCACCCGATTCACGCCGCCGAGGTTGACGAAGAGCTCGGCGTCGGCGAGCGCGGCTCGCGTGCGCTCGGCCGGGGCGCCGTGGTAGCGATCGGCGCCGGCGTCCCAAAAGCCCCACGCGTCGCCGAAGCCGTGGGCCGCGAAGAACTGCTCCGCCTGGCGAACCCCGTACTCGAAGTCGCTGCTCTGCATCGCGGCCGCACCGGGGACGTAGGCCTCGGCGTAGTAGGCGGTGTCCTCGTAGAAGAAGACGTCGCACCCGAGCGCACGGAGCCCGGCCAGGAAATGCAGCGCCTGCCACGCGTACCCGCCGAGCGGATAGCGGACGAAGTAGCCGGCGAGAACGACCCGCGGACCCACCCGTCCTCAGCAACCCGCGTCCGCGAGCAGGCGCCCGAGCACCCGCTCCGCGGCAAAGAGCTCGGCCGCGAGCGCGCGCGCCGACTCGCAGCGCCTCGGGTGGTCGTGCTCGGCCGCCGCCAGGGCGGCGACGGCGCCGTCGACGTCGGCGAAGGGGAAGATGGCGTCGCCGGTCGGATAGTGCGCCGCGAGCCCGGTGTCCTGGATCACGACCGGTCGTCCGAGCGCCAGGTACGACGCCGAGCGCGTACTGAACCAACCGCTCCCTGTGGCGACGTAGGCCTCCTTGGCGACGCTGAGCTCGCCGCGCGAGCCGGCCAGATACGCCTGATAGGACGCCGGCGTCGCCGACACCTCGCGGGCGTCGCGCACCCGCCACCCGGCCGTCGCCAGCCGCGCACGGGGCGCGTCGCCGGCGAGCGCGACCTCGAGCAGGCTCGGCGTGCGGCCCGGCAGCTCGACGAACTTCGCGAACTCGACGTCCTTGCCGCCGTAGACGCGGCCCGCGATGACGGGGAGTGTCACGTCGGTCTTCCACGACATGACCGTCGTGAAGGCGCCTTCGGAGGGAGGCGGAGAGCACGGCCAATCGGCGAGAACGATCGGATGGCGCGTCGGGTGCCAATCGAGACCCGCGGTCGGAATGGCGCACTCGGGACGGCCGATGTTCTCGGCGAAGGAGAAGAACACGTCGTGACCGCGGATCATCGCCGCCGACTCGTGGACCAGCGCGTCGGCGGCTCCGTCGGCCGCCAGCGCGAGCTTGGCCTGGCTGTAGCACGGATCGGTGTCGACGTAGGCGCGGACGCCGCGGCCGCGGTACTCGTCGCGGAGCCAGCAGCTTCCGGACACGTTCAAGAAGAGGTCGGCCTCGCGACAGCGCCGGACCAGCGCGCCCTCATCGAGGCCGTGTACGCGACCTCGGGGATCCCGAAAGGCCCAGGGGACGCTCGCTCGCCCGCCGTCGAGGACACGCGTGAGGAACGCCAGGTTCTCGTCGCAGTCCTCCGTGAAGGTGAGCAAGCGCGGCGAGTATACCCACTGACCGGTGTCCTCGAGATAGGTGACGTCGTGCCCGAGAGCGGCGAGGCCGTGCACGTACTGCAGGTAGTCCCACGCCACACCTCCGACCGGATAGGTGGCGATGAGACCCGTCACGACGACGCGCACGGCGGCACTGTAGCCCCTGTCGGGAGGACGGTCACGAGGGGCTCAGGCTCGGGCGAGCGACTCGAGAAACGCGGCACTCGCCTCTTCCAGCGGCGCGCAATCGAGAAAGGCGCGGCGAACGACCTCGTCCGACTGCGCGCGGGCGAACGCCTTCCAGGTCGCGGCACCGAGCCGCTCGCCGGCGGCCTGGATCGCGAACTGCTGGGGCAACGGCCGGCCGGCGAAGATCTGGTCGTTGATCGTCGCCAGGTCCGGATGCTCGGCGCGGAGCCGCGCCTGTACCAGTGCGGCATCCGCGAACACCGTCTCGACCCGGCGCGCGATGTCGTCCTCGCGCTCGCCGCAGGCGAGCAGCCCGGCCCGGATCGCGGGATCGTCGACCGCGGCTGCCCAGCGCCGGTAGCGCTCCGCCGCCATGCGCTCCGCGATCGCCAGCAGCAGGGGCTGCTCGCGCGGCGCAATGCGGGCGAGCAGCGGCCCGAGGATGGCGCCGATGTCGGGGAGAGCTTGATCCGTCATGTCTTCACCTCATGCCGGCGGCCGTCAGCATCGCGCCGATGACGCGCTCGGCCGCAAAATGTTCCTCCGCAATGGCGCGGGCCGCGCGGGCGTGGGCCGGCCAGTCGGCCGCGACCGCACGCACCGCCTCGACGGCCTCTTCCGGGGACGAGAACGCCAGCAGACCGCGCCCGCTCGGGTAGAGCTCGCTGAAGCCGGTCTCCTGCGTCACCACCGGCTTCCCGGCGGCGAGAAAGCAGACGCTGCGATCGCTGAACCAGCCGCTCCGCGGCCGCACGTAGATGTCCTTCGCCACCGTGAACTCACCGCGCGCGCCCTGCACGTAGGCGCGATAGGCGTCGACGTCGGCCGATACCGCCCGTGGATCCACCAGCGTCCAGCCGTGCGAGCGGAGGCGCGCCCGCACCGCCTCGTCGCCCGGATCCATCGCCAGCTCGAAGGCGCAGCCGCTCGCACGCGGCACGTCGATCATGCGGAGGAAGTTGACGTGCTTCGACCAGTAGTAGGTCTCGCCCCGGAACACGACGTTCTTGCCCTTGTTCTCCCAGGTGGCGATGCTGGCGAACGCCCGCCCCTCCGCACCGGGCTGCCAGAGCTCCAGGACGACGGGCGGCCGCGTCGGGATCCAGCGGAAGCGCTCCACCGGCACGGAGCACGAGGGCGTGCCCAGCAGCTCGCCGTAGGTGAAGAGCACGTCGTGGGCCGCCAGGAAGCCGATGCTGTCGTCCTCGCCGTTGACGACCCGGATCTGCTCGTAGATCGGGTCGGTCTCGACGTAGCAGAGGCGCGCGCCCTGCCGGTGCTCGTCGCGCGGGCTGGTAGCGCCGCACAGGTTGAAGATCGCGTCGGCGCTTCGATAGAGCTCGCGCACGCCGGCGAGATCGTGGCCGTGCCAGCGATCGGCGAGCGCATCCCAATAGGCCCAGCGATCCTCGAACCCGTGGCGCCGCATGACGTCGGCCAGGAAGGCGACGTTGGCATCGGCGCTCGTCCCGAGCCCGCCGCTCGCCGGATCGTAGGGCGGTGCCCCGGAGTCCTCCACGTAGAAGACGTCGCAGCCGAGGGCGCGGAGGCCGACCAAGTAGTGGATGGCCTGCCACGTGACCCCCGCGAGCGGGTACTGGGCGGCGATGCCGAGCACGACGACGCGCGGGCCCGTGCCGCGAGCCGGGCTCATATCGCCGCCTTGCCGGGTGTGCGCCCGAACTGGGCCTCGTAGAGGCGCGTGAAGGCGCCGCCGCGTGCCACCAGGTCGTCGAAGGTGCCGCGCTCGGCGACCGTCCCGTCGCGCAACACGACGATCTGGTCGGCGTGCCGGATGGTCGAGAGCCGGTGCGCGATGACGAAGGTGGTGCGCCCCCGCATCAGCTCGCGGAGCGCCGCGATGATGAGCGCCTCGGTCTCGGCGTCGAGCGCCGAGGTCGGCTCGTCGAGGATCAGGAGCGGCGCATCGCGGATGATGGCCCGCGCGATCGTCACCCGCTGCCGTTCGCCGTCGGAGAGCGTCGCGCCCTGCTCCCCGACCGGCGTCGAGAGGCCGAGCGGCATACGCGCCAAGAGGCCGTCGAGCTGGGCGAGATGGGCGGCGCGGGCGATCTCCTCCTCGGTCGCGAACGGCCGGCCGTAGGCGATGTTCTCACGGAGCGTGGTCGGGAAAACCAGGGCCGGCTGCAGCACCATGGCGATCTGGCTGCGGAGGTCGCGCAGGCGGTACTCGCGGAGGTCGACCCCGTCGAGCAGCACGCGGCCGGCCACGGGGTCGTAGAAGCGTCCCACCAGGCTCACCAGCGTGCTCTTGCCGACGCCGGTCGGCCCGACGATCGCCATCACCTGTCCCGCCCGACGCGACCAAGTCGACGTCGTGCAGCACCGGCCGGTCGGGGGAATACTCGAAACGGACGTGCTCGAAGACGACCTCGCCGCGCACCGTGGAACCGTCGAGCACGCGCGTGCCGTCGGGGAGGTCGGGCTCGGTCTCGAGGATCTCGAGGGCGCGGGTCGCGCCGGCACGCGCGCCATGGATCATGCCGATGGTCTGACTGATGTTGTTGATGGGCGCATACAGCGACGCCAGATAGGTCGTGAACACCAGCACCTGTCCGATCGTGAGCGTACCGTCGAGGACCTTCGACGCTCCGACCCACAGCACGAGCGCGGTGCCGCCGGCGATGATGACGTTGATCGCCCCCGAGTAGAAGGTCTGCATCATGTACATGCGGAGGTTGGCGCGCAGGCTCTCGGTGCTGGAGACGGCGAACTGCCGAGCCTCCTCTTCCTCGGTGGTGAAGGCCTGGATGACTCGGATGGCCGAGATGCCCCGTTGCGCCACCGAGTAGAGCCGGCTTTCCTTCTGGCGCGCCTCGGTCGCGATGGCGTTGATGCGGCGTCCGAGCAGCGAGATGCCGACGAAGATCAGCGGGCAGACGGCGAGCGCCACCCCCGTCAGCATCCAGTCCATGCGCCCCATCACGATCACCATGCCGCCGAAGAGCACGACCGAGGTGATGATCGGGAAGACGCCGTTCATGCTGAGCGTCTGGATGGCGAAGGTGTCCGCGGTGACGCGATACAGGAGGTCGCCGACCTCGCGGCTGGTATGGAACCGAAGCGAGAGCCGCTGCAGGTGCTGGTAGAGATCGAGGCGGAAGTCGTTGACCATCCCCTGCCCGATCGCGATCGTGGTGGCGTTGTTCAGCGTGCCGAGGCCGGCGAGGACGACGTAGAGCACGACCAGCCCGATCGAGGTCGCCAGCAGGAGGCCGTGGGGCGACAGGCCCGCGGCCGGCCCCCAGGTCATCGGCGCACCGCCGAGGACGTGGTCGACGACGATCTTGAGCGGCCACGGCTTCAGCAGCTCGCAGGCACTGATCAACACCACCTGCACCAGCGCGAACACGAAGGCCCAGCGGTGCGGCCGGAGGTAGTGCGCGACGGTGCGGATCAGCGGAAAACGCGGGGGCCGCGCGCGCGGCCCCGTCACGGCGGCGGCGGTCAGGTGCGAGACTCCACCGGCCCGAGGCCGATCTGCTGCGCCACGATCTCGAGCACCTGATACATCGTGCGGCCGAGCCGGACGGCCTGGTAGAAGATCGAGCCCGCGATCAGCGCCGCCAGCATGACCGCCACCGTCAGAAGCTCCGGCACGAACAGGTAGCCGCCCACGGCCACCAGCCCGCCGGCGAACCAGAGGGCGAGCTTGGCCGCGCGCGACGTCTTGACGGCACAGCGCACGTTGACGAGCCGCTTGGCGCCGCCATGGTTCTCGACCGCGACTCGCAGCTGGGACTTGGCGGCGATGCCGCGGTGGATCTCGAGATCCCAGTCGCTCCACCCGAGGTCGTGCGCGATGAGATACTTGCGCGGCAGCAAGAAACGGATGACGCCCTCGAGCAGCTCCTCCTTCTCCTGGCTGCTCTCGCTCCAGTAGCGCAGGAAGAACTCGCGCCCGAGCCAGCGGATACGGGGTCGCTGCAACGCCTCCGCGAAGCGGATGCGCTCGACCTCGGTCAGTCCCTTGATGCGCCAGCGATAGCGCTCGTAGCTCCGCAGCAGCGGACCGAGGTAGATGAGGACCGCTACCAGCGCCCGCCCCCGCCAATGGTCGTAGCGCGGATCGATGCGGGCGGCGCGGGCACTCACGGCCGAGGACACCAGCGTGATGGCGAGCGGCAGCGCCGCCAGCGCCAGATACTTCCCGGCGGCGAGCGCGGCGATCAGCAACATCGCCGCCACGACGTTCCACTCGAGCGTGAACGGCAGGAAGGCGAACAACGACGACGGCGGCTCGTAGAGGGTCTGGAACAGCCCGCGACCGAAGGTGCCGGAGTAGATCACCGGCCGGCGCGAGAAGAGCGACGTGGTGAAGTCGCCGTAGATGCGCCCGAGCCAGCGCGACTGGCCGAGCATGTTGAAGCGATAGGGATGCTTGAAGTAGAGCAGCGCCTCGGCCTTGCCGTAGCCGCGCTGCTGCTTCAGGTAGTCGCGCACGGTGTTGCGCCGGAAGTGCCAGACCATCGCCGAGGGGCTGAAGCCGATGGTGTGGCCCTGGTTCTGCAGGCGCCAGCAGAGATCGACGTCGTCGCCGGCGGCCGTGAAGATCGGCTCGAAGCCGCCGACCTCCTCCAGGTGGCGTTTCAGGAAGGCCATGTTGCAGCCCGGGATGTGCTCGGCGACCTCGTCGTTCAGGAGCACGTGCGTCGGGCCGCCGGGCGAGGCCGCGACGTAGGCGGCGACCGCGCTCTCCTCGGGCGGCGGGAAGTTCGGCCCGCCGACCGCAACGAACCCGGCCTGGAACTTGTAGACCAGGTAGGTCAGCCAATCGGGGTCCACCACGCAGTCGGAGTCGGTGTAGGCGACGATCTCGCCGCTCGACGCCTCCATGCCGACGTTGCGCGCGACCGAGAGGCCCTTGTTCTCCTGGGTGATCAAGGTGAAGCGGCGGGGATTCGACTGGGCGTAGCGCGCGGAGATGGCGCCCGTCGAGTCCCTCGAGCCGTCGTTGACGATGACGACCTCGTAATTCGGGTAGCGCAGCCGCTCGAGCGAGGCGAGGCACACCTCCATCGTGCGCTCGGCGTCGTAGGCGCAGATCACCACCGACACCTTCGGGTAGTGTCCGAGCGACGGCGGCAGCGGTGCCACGTATTGCGTTTGGACCGCACGGAACGCCGGCTTCCGCTGGCGATCGCGGGTGACCAGACCGAACGACCAGTCGTCGATCTGGAACCCGCCGGTGAACCAGTCGTCGGTCCACGAGAAGATGCAGGTGCCGGCGAGGCCCGACTCGAAGGCCGCCCGCACCTGCCAGGCGAGGGTCTCGGCCTGCACGTCGTCGCCGAGGCGCACCGAGTCGATCGCCGAACTCCGTCAGCACCAGGGGCGGTCGACGGCGATGTTCTGGAGGCGGCCGAGGTAGCGGCGGAAGTCCTCCTCGTGGTGCAGGTAGACGTTGAAGCAGACGAAATCGAGAAACTCGAGGTCGAGGTACTCGGTGGGCGGGAAGTTGGCGTAGCTGACGAGCGCGTGCGGGGCCAACGCCTTCACGTCGTCGCGGAGGGTCCGGAGGAAGTTCTGCGTTCGCTCGGGGCCGTACCAGCGCACGATGTCGGGGGGGATCTCGTTGCCGATCATGTAGGCGAAGACGGCCGGGTGGCCGAGCGAGTCCGAGACGGCCCGCCGGACGGTGGCGCGGATCCCCTGCGACACCTCGGGGGAGTCGAGGAAGCAGATGTGCTCGGCCCACGGGATGCCGATCATCACACGGAGGTCGTGGGCCTCGGCGCGATCGAGGAGCCAGCGCGGCGGCACCGTGAAGGTGCGGACCACGTTGGCGCCGAGCTCGCCCATGAGCGCGAAGTCGCGCTCGACCATGTCACGCTCGGGGAACTGCGTGCCGTGCGAGGCGGTCTTGAAGGGACCGTACGAGACTGCCTTCACGTAGAACTTCCGCTCGCCGGTCCAGAAGAACTTGCCCTGGACCTGGAGGGGACCGGCGTCGGTGGCAGCCGCCAGCGAAACGGAGCGGGCGGCGGGGCTGGCCAGGGCCGGCGTCATGCGATCGGCGAGGCCAACGACGACATTCCCAGCGGTTTTTTCACAACGTCCGAGGGTGGACAAGCGGAGGTAAACCCCACCGGCCTCTTCCGACTCGGATACGACCGTGGGTCCCGAGCCCCCTTGCGGGGAGCCCGGGACCCACGTTGCGGTCTAGCAGCGAGCGGGCTTAGGGCAGCCCGAGCGCCGTTCCACTGATGGTTACACGACCCGGGCCCGGGAGACCGGCCGCGATGTTGACGGCCGGCGCGGACGTCGGTCCGATGCAGAAGACCGCCGCCAGGGTCGGATTTGCGACGTCGTTCATCGGCGGATCGGCAACTCCCGTTCCGATGATCGAGCCGCCGAGGCCGTTGTCGAGGAAGCAGAGCCGATTCCCGATCAGGCACTCGCCCGGCGTCTCGGGATCGCTGGCGCATCCCGGGGCGTCGTCACAGCATTCGTTGTCGACCTGGCAACTGCGCTGCGGATGCCCCGACGAATCGGAGCAGACGCCGGTCGGCGGACCCTCGATACATTCGCCCTCGTTGTCACCCACGGGCGCGGTATCGATGCAGATCGAGCCGTTGACCTCGGGCGTCGTGCTGTCGTCCGAGCAGCCGTTCGGCTGGGTGGGCTGACCCGGGCGTGCACAGCTGCCGCCCGGACACTGCGAGGCAACGGTGCACGGCGCACCGATGTTGCTACCCCCGAGACAACGCCGGCCGCCGCAGATGCCCGGGTTGCCGCCGCTCACCGGGCAATCGTTGTTGTCGTCGCACGGTTCCGCATTGGCGTTGTTGCAGGTGTCGCAGGCACACTTCGCACCCGCCAAGCCCGTGCAGTTCGGGCTCGACGCCGTGATCGCCTTGGCGACCGAGCCGGTCGAGTTGGTGAGATCGATCGGCAGGACGGCGATGGTCGCGATCGGCGTCGTGCAGTCGAGACTGGTCGTTCCGAAGTCGTCTCGGTTGAAGACGGTGCCATTGCCATCGCAGGCCTTGCCCGAGCGGTTACCGCCCGTGCAGGTGCCGCCCTGGACGCCGTCGTTGATTGTGCCGTCCCCGACGCAGACGGGACAGGGCGTGTCGGTGGAGATCACCGCCGAGTGGACGCGTGAGGTCAGGTTGGCGACCGACGCGGCCTCGCCGGTCTCGAGGTTCGCGGTCCCGGTGATGCCGCCGTTGAAGATGTTCTCGACGCAGGTACCGACGCCACCCGCGACCAGCGGCAGCGGGGCGCCGAAGAAGAATCGGCAGGTGCCGGAGCCCGAGCACTGGCTGCTCGGACACTGGCTGTCGACGGTGCACGCCGCGTCCTCGTTCGGACCGCCGATGCAGTGCGAGGTGGTGCACGGCGTGTTGTCGGTGCAGATGATCGAGCTGTCGTTGCTGCAACGGTGGTTGCGGATCTGATCCGACAGCGTGTTCTCGATTGGACCGCTGACGAAGCAGTTCCGTGGACACTGCGGCCGGTCCGTCGTGCCTTCGCCGGTGCAGCCGGAGAGGTTCACGGTCACGTCGCCGTTCGAGATGACCGGCGCACGGTGTGCGATGCCCGTCCAGCCGGTGTCGAGGATGGTGTTCGGCTGGCTCGGATCGCCCGTGAAGCTGACCTTCGTCGGGCAGTTGCACGTGCCGGTGATGCTGCAGATCTCGAGACCGTTACCGGCGTTCGGACAAACCGGCTGTCCCGGCTCGTCGCAGAGACCGGGGGTCACGGATGTGGGCTCGGGACTCGGTGTCACCGTGACGGTCGGGGTCGGCTGGTCGGTCGGCTGTTCGGTCGGCTGCTCAGTCGGCTGGTCGGTCGGCTGCTCCGTCGGCACCCCGGTCGGCTGCTCCGTCGGCTGGTCCGTCGGACCCGCGGACGGCGTGACGCTCGGACTGGGCACGTCCGTCGGCTGATCGGTGGGCACGCCGGTGGGCTGATCGGTCGGCACACCCGTCGGCTGATCGGTGGGCACGCCGGTGGGCTGATCGGTCGGCACGCCGGTCGGCTGATCGGTGGGCACGCCCGTCGGCTGATCGGTCGGCACGCCGGTCGGCTGATCGGTCGGCACGCCGGTCGGCTGATCGGTGGGCACGCCCGTCGGCTGATCGGTCGGAACACCAGTCGGCTGATCCGTGGGCACGCCCGTCGGCTGATCGGTCGGCTGCTCCGTCGGCTCGGGGGTCGAACTGTCGCTCGCCGTCGCCGTCGGGGTCGCAATGTCGGTCGGTTGATCAGTCGGGACGCCGGTCGGGATCTCGGTCGGCTCGGGCGTCGGCGTTGTGGTCGGCGCGCCCGGAGTCGGAGTTGCCGTCGTTCCCGGACCGCAGGTCTCGCAGCACGAGGCGACGACCGTTCCGCCGCGCTTCAAGCACTGGGACTCGGACGAGAGCGGTCGACAACGACCGCCGACTCCAGATCCCTGCAGGTCGCAGGCGACGGCGCCGGCCTTCTTGCCGCAGGTCGAGCGAATGAAGCAGCCGTTGATCTTGCCGCGGCACGACTTCGATATGGTTCCGGCTTTCGCGGCGGCGTTGACCACGCGCGCGACGCACGTCGTGTAGCGACCGTGATTCTTGGCCTCGGCACACGGGCACGCGGCATCGATCTCCGCTTGGATGAGACACCGCTCTGCCTCGCAATCGGCCGGCGCGGCGTTGGCGGATCCCGCGACTCCTACGAAAAGCATCCCTGTGATGACGGCGACGACTAGCTTCATGGCGCTCCCTCCCTTTCGATACCCGTGACGCTCCAGAACCAAAAATCGAACTACTCGGACCTACAAAGCGGCGTCGTTCCTTCGCTATCGCGCCATCAGGTGAGTTGGCGGTCAACAAAGCGGGATGCCACTTCTCCCCTTCTCTGCCAGACGGACAACATCTCGCGCAACCTCTTTGAGCATTCTCATTGAGAGGGTGCGCCTCATGACGGTTGGCTCGCCGTTTCCGCCACGCTAAGGCTCGCCGCCGAGGAGAGCCCTATGGACTTCGCAATCCCGGCCGACGTGCAGCAGAAGCTCGCCGACCTCGACGCCTTCATCGCCCGCGAGATCGCCCCGCTCGAGCGCGACCACCCGGAGTACTTCGACCATCGCCGGGAGTACGCCCGCACCGACTGGGAGCACGGCGGCAGACCGCGGCGCGAGTGGGAGGCGCTGCTCGCCGAAATGCGCCGGCGCGCCGATGCCGCCGGCCACCTACGCTATGCGCTTCCGCATAGCCTCGGCGGCGACGCGGCGTCGAATCTCGCGATGGCGATCGTCCGCGAGCACCTGGCGGCGAAGGGCCTCGGCCTCCACAACGACCTCCAGAACGAGTCGTCGATCGTCGGGAATTTCCCGACCGCGCTCATGATGCAGGAGTTCGGAACCGAGGCGCAGCGCGCCGAGTTCCTCCCCGGGCTCATCACCGGCACGCATCGACTCGGCTTCGGGCTCACCGAGCCCGATCACGGCAGCGACGCCACCTGGCTCGAGACCACGGGGATCCAGGACGGTGCAGGCTGGGTGTTGAACGGCGTCAAGCGCTTCAACTCGGGGCTCCACGACGCGACCCACGACATGGTCTTCGCGCGCACGTCCGGCGAGCCGGGAGACGCCGAGGGCATCACCTGCTTCATCGTGCCCACCGACGTCGAAGGGTTTCGCGTCGAGTTCCTCTGGTGGACCTTCAACATGCCGAGCGACCACGCCGAGGTCAGCCTGCGCGACGTGCGGGTGCCCGCGAGCGCGATCTTCGGTCAGGAGGGCAAAGGGCTCGTCCTCGCCCAGCGCTTCGTCCACGAGAACCGCATTCGCCAGGCGGCCTCGGGGGTCGGCGCGGCGCAGTACTGCATCGACGAGAGCGTCGCCTACGCCAAGACCCGACGCGTTTTCGGGAAGCCGCTCTGGATCAATCAAGCGATCCAGTTTCCGCTCGCCGACCTACAGACCGAGTGCGAGATGGTGCGGGCTCTGGTCCACAAGACCGCCTGGCTGATGGACCAGCGCCATCACATGGACGTCAGCGACAAGGTCTCGATGTGCAACTATCGCGCGAACCGTCTGGTCTGTCAGGCCGCCGACACCGCCATCCAGGTCCACGGCGGCATCGGCTACACCCGCCACAAGCCCTTCGAGCACATCTATCGCCATCACCGCCGCTACCGCATCACCGAAGGCTCGGACGAGATCCAAATCCGCCGCGTCGCCGGCATCATGTTCGGCCGCCAAGCGAAGCGCGGCTGAACATCGATCAACTACGGGTGGCTTGCGCAACGACCTCCCGCGCGCGCAGCGCGCGGGCCGAGCGAAGCGAGCCGGGAGTGGGGCCCCGGACGGGCTTTGCCCGTCTGGGGCGAGGGAGAGATCCCTCGTTATGCTGGTGGAGGGACTCGAACCCCCACTGGGCTGATTTTAAGTCAGCTGCCTCTGCCGCTTGGGCTACACCAGCGAGAAACGAAAAGGCGGCGAGCGGATTCGAACCGCTGCATCGAGGTTTTGCAGACCTCTCCCTTAGCCACTTGGGTACGCCGCCGTGCGAGGGACCGTTCGTACCATGCAGCGCTCCCGACCGGCAAGGCACGCAGCGCGCCGCGACGGTCGCCAAGCAAATGAATTGCTAGGGAGAAGCGAAGGGCCTACACTTCTTCCAGCATGCGTACTGCGCTCGCACTGTCTTTCATGGCGACTCTTCTGATGGCGAGTCCGGCGAAGGGCGAGATCTACCGCTGGGTCGACGAGCACGGCGTCACCCACCTCGACGACACGCTCGCGAACGTGCCCGAAGCGGATCGACCGGACGCCAAGATCTTCCAGTCCAAGGCGCTGGCGCCGGCACCGGCGAGCGGGCCGACGCAGGCGAGCTTTGCCAACGGCATCGCCCGCGAGCTCGGTTTGATCGCCAGCGAAAATCAGGACGCCGTCTCGGCGCTCCACATCGTGGGCGTCTATCCGAGCGCGGGCTGGAACCCGTCGGCGGCGCTTTCCACGGCGGTCGTGGACGAGGTCATGCGCGGGGCGCGGGCGGCGGCACGCGCGCGCCGCCTGCCGCAGAGCGAGTCGAGCGCCGAGGCGGCAGTCCTCAGGGTCGCGTCCGGACTCGGGGTGGCGACGCCTCCGCCGTCGGTCACAGCACCGCCCGAGCCGGTCCACGAGGCGCCGACCATCGTCGTGGCCCCCAACATCGTCGTCGAGTCGCCGCCTTCGACCGTGGTCGTCCACACCATCGAGCGCGCGGCGCCTCCGATGTTGACCCGCTACGGCTACGACCCGTTGTTCGGCGGGGGCATTCCCTTCGCCCCCATTCCCGGCGGCTCGGTGCCGGGTCCGATCCCGAATCGCATCACGCCGCTTTCGAACCCCGCCGGTCACCTGCACGGGCCGGCGGTGCCGCCGATGCCGCGTCCCGGTCCGTTTCGCCGCCCCGTCACGTTCTGACTCAGCGGCGGGTGCTGGCGTTACCGCGGGCGCTTGGTTATCACCGCCGAGGCTTGGCCGTGCCCCGGAGGTGACCGTGAAGCTCGACACCGTGTTCGCACCCATGTCGCTCGCCGACGTCCCGGCCTTGGCGAAGGCCGCCGATCGGCTGGGGTTCGCCGGGCTCTGGACCGCCGAGACCAGTCACGACCCTTATCTCCCGCTGCCCCTCGTCGCCGAGCACACCGAGCGCATCGAGTTCGGCACCTCGATCGCGGTCGCGTTCCCGCGCAGCCCGCTCATCCATGCGCAGATCGCCTGGGACCTCGCCGCCCAGTCGAACGGCCGCTTCATCCTCGGGCTCGGCACGCAGGTGAAAGGCCACAACGAGCGCCGCTTCGGGATCAAGTGGGAGGCGCCCGGGCCACGACTCCGCGAGATGATCCTGTGCATCCGCGCCATTTGGGATTGCTGGCAGAACGGCACCAAGCCGCGCTTCGAGGGCGAGCACTATCGCTTCACGCTGATGACCCCGTTCTTCAGCGCCGGGCCGATCGCGCATCCGAACGTTCCGATCTGGATCGCCGGGGTCAACACCTACATGTGCGAGCTCGCGGGCGAGCTGTGCGAGGGTTTCCACGTCCACCCCTTCCACTCGACCCGCTACCTGCGCGACTCGCTGCTGCCGGAGATCGGCCGTGGCTTGGCCAAGGCCGGCCGGGCGCGCTCCGACATCGTGCTCTCGAGCAGCGCCTTCGTCATCACCGGCTCGAACGACGAGGAGATCGAGCGCGCCAAGGACCCCGTCCGCACGCAGATCGCGTTCTACGCCTCCACCCGCACGTACGTGCGGGTGCTCGAGGCGCACGGCTGGGGCGACACCTGCACGCGCCTGAACGAGAAGGCCGCCAAGGGGGATTGGAGCGGAATGGCGAGCGAGATCACCGACGAGATGCTCGACGTCTTCGCCATCACCTGCCGCTGGGACGACGTCCCCGCCAAGGTGAAGGCACGCTACGACGGCATCCTCGACCGCGTCGCCCTCTACCTCCCGTTCCATCCCGGCGCCGACACCGAGCGGTGGCAGCAGATCGTTCGCGCCTTCGCCTGAACCGGGCCGGCACCCGCATCCGCTTCGCGCTCGAGCGCGGGCGGCGGGTGGTGACGGTCGAAGGCTCCGGCTTGGCCGAGGTCGAGCGCCGCCGTCTGCAGCGCCTGCTCCGGCCGCTCCCCGTCGACACCGGGACCGTCACGATCCGCCGCGACTGGCTCGGTCGCAGCCGCGTGGCCTTCAGCCGCGACATCCCGGAGCCCGCCCAGCAGATCATCCGCAACCTGGTGGGCAACTTGTCCCGTCTGCGCGCGCTCTGACACACGGGCTGTGCCGTGGGCGCCGCGGCTCCCCGTCCCGAGGCTCGAAAACCGTGATTTTGCCGGGGCTCCGCCGTGGCACGGCTCTCGCTTCGTAGGCTCATGTCCGCGGCGAGCGGAATACACCGATGCCTGATACCTCCACCACAGCCACCGACTCCTCCTCCTCCTCCGCTTACGACCTTCCGCTCGCCGCGGGCGCCACGCTCCTCACCGTAGCCGGCTACTTCGAGCCCGCCGCTCGCATCCCTGCGGGTGCGCTCATCCTCTCCGCCCTCCTCCTGCTGCACCTCGGCGCCGTGCGCCGCCGCCTCGCGTCCGCCCGCCCCCCCCGGGTGTGACCAGGCGGCGGTGACGCCGCCGAGTATCTCCTTCGCCCCGCCGAGCTCAGGTCGCGAGTAGCGTCCGGGCGCGGTCGAAGATTGCGGCCAGCATTGCGGCCGTCAGCCTTCCCGTCTGCGTGTTCTGCTGACTGGGATGGTAGGACGCGAGCAGCGTCACCGTCCCGAGCAGCGCCTCGGCGCCGTGCGCGAAGCGCGGCAGCGGCCGCGGCAAGACGGCTCCCCGCTCGCGTTCGACGGTCAGCACCGTGGCGAACGCGATCTGCCCGAGCGCCACGATCACCGAGACACGATCGAGGACGGCGCGCTCGCGCAGGAGAAACGGCCGGCACGTGGCCAGCTCCTCGAGCGTCGGCCGGTTCTCGGGCGGCGCGCAGCGCGCCGCCGCCGTGATGTACGCGTCGCGGAGCCGGAGCCCGTCGTCACGCGCGCGCGAGTCGGGGCGATTCGCGAACCCGGCGCCGTGCATGGCGCGCATCAGCCAGTCGCCGCTCTGGTCGCCGGTGAACATCCGTCCGGTGCGGTTGCCGCCGTGAGCGGCCGGCGCGAGACCGACGACGAGGAGCCGCGCCGCCGGATCACCGAAGCCGGGGAGCGGTCGGCCCCAGTACTCCTCGTCACGAAACTGCCGGCGCCTCACGCGCGCGACCGACTCCCGGTGCGCCACCAATCTGGGACAGAGGCGACAGGCGACGATCCTGCGGTTCAGCGCGCCAAGCGCGCGGGCCGTCGGCTCAGTCCCCGACGTAACGGACCTGATCGTGTGCGACCAGCACCATCGCCGGGATCTCCCGGTCGGTCAGGCCGTGCACCACCCCGAGGTGCTCGACGAAGCTCACCCGATCGCCGAACCCGCGCCGGTGCGCCACGCAGAAGTACGGCGCCTTCTTGTTGATGGTGACGAGCCCCGGCACCGCGTGATGAGAGCCACCGAACGGAAAGACCACGCGGGTGTCGTGGGCGAGCGGTACGGCGACGAAGAGGTCCGTCTCCACCCGTTGGCCGCGACGGCCTCCCGCCTGCATCTGGTCGGCCCGTGCGGCCGTCACCACCAGCAACAGGATCGTGACGATCGCGAGTCGCACCGCGACCGAGTATGCCAGCCGGGCGATACGGACGGAACGACGATTCGCATCCGGGACTATCGTCCGCCGGCCCAGGCCCCGAGTCGGGCGCCGGTCTCCCGGGCGCGTTCCCATAGCAACTCGACGGCCTGGTCGGGATTCCAGCGTCCCGCCATCTCCCCCGGCAAGACCAAGTGGGTCGAGCGTGGCGCTTGCTGTAGGCTCTCGCTCAGAAACGGGTAACGCTCGACCCAGCGGGGCACCTCGGAGTCCGAGAAGTACGGCAACGAGAACGCCGCGGCGCCGCGCTGATCGACGCGGGTATGCTCGAGCGCCTCGGCCTTGTACCTGCGGATGTCGCGAGCGGTCTCGTGATAGCCGAACGCCTCGGCGACCACCGCGCGCACCTCGGCGCTGCTCTCGCCCTCGATCCTGAGCGCCGTGATCGCGTTTCGCGCGTCGCCGAGGCGCCGCTCGTAGGCACCGAGCGGGACGGTCAGGCGAGCCGCATCGTCGACGGTCGCGAGCACGGCGGCGGCGGCCACCGCCTTGGCGGCGAGCTCGCTCGAGGCGCCGGCGCGCGGCGGCAAGGCGACCTCTCGCCGGACGACCGGCGTCGCGATCGGAGTTGGCGGCAGCGGCGACGCGACCGGACGTTCGCGAGCGGGCGCTGCGGCCTCCGGCGGCTCCACTGCCGGGGCGGCGGCGACCTCGACCGCTCGCTCCGTCAGCGCGGCGGCGAAGAGCCGCCCGTCGCGCTCGGCGGCGAGCAGCAGGACGAGGCCCTTCGCCAGCGCCTCGGCGGCCACCGCCTCGAGATCGGCACAGCGAAGAGTCCGCCGCCCGTTCGCTTGTCGGATCACGTCGCCGGCTCGGAAGGCCGCCGTCGGAGTGGGCGTCTCGACGACGACCAACCCCGCACCATCGAGCAATTGACGTTGCTCGACGGCCAACGCGAACACCTTCGGAAGCTCGCAGGGTTGGCCCGCCCAGGCGGGGGTGCTGGAGAGCAACGACCAGGCAGCGAACCCGATGGCTCCGCCCGCCACGCTCACCCACCGCCCGCGCGGTTCCCCCCCCTTTTTTCCGGGAGCTCTCCCCTGTCTAGGGAATTGTCGCTTCATGACCGATCCACTACCTTACGCCTCGAGCGGCAGAACGCCGCACAAGCTCTCGCAACCAGTCTGGCAACAGACTGGCCGCGAGTGGGGCGGAGGGAAAAGGGGGCCCTCCGCCCCGTTTTTTTTGTGCACGAGCGCCGCATGGCGCGCGACACAACCACAGGGCTCGCGACTTTTCCAGCCTCGCGCATTCCGCCTCCTGCGTGGACGCCACGGGCGGAGCGGGCTAGTGCTGAGGCGTGTCCTCCCTGCGTCGCCCGCACGGCGGCCACCGCCACGCCGTCACGCCCTCCGCCGTCGACCCCGATCTCAGCGCCCAGGGCGTTCGTTGGGACTTGAGTGACCTCTACCAAGGCCCCTCCGACCCGGCGCTCGAACGTGACCTCGCCGCCGCCCGCGCGCGCGTCGAGCGCTTCGCGGCGACCTGGCGCGGCCGTATCGCCGCGCTCGATGCCAACGGTCTCCGGCAGGCGCTCGCCGAGTACGAGGAGATCCAGGAGCTGGCTCGGCGGCCCGGGTTCTACGCCGAGCTCCTCACGGCCTTCGATACCCAGGATCAGACCGCGCTCGCCCTCGAGCAGCGCACGGCCGAGGAGCAGACCGAGCTTCGTACCGTTCTCGTCTTCTTCGAGCTCGAGATCTTGGCGCTCGACGACGCCGCGATGCGCGCGCTCCTGGCCGACGAGGCGCTCGCCCCCTACCGGCATTTCCTCACCCAGCTCCGCCGCTTCAAGCCGCACGTCCTCGGTGAAGCCGAGGAGCGGATCCTCGCCCGCAAGGACATCTCCGGGCGCGCCGCCTTCGTGCAGCTCTACGACGAGCTCGCCGGCTCCCTGCGTTTTCGGATCGGCGAGCGCGATCTCAGCGAGGGCGAGGTGCTGGCGCTCCTGCACCACCCCGACCGCGCCCGCCGCCGCGAGGCCCTAGCGACCCTGCTCGCAGCCTACGACCGCGAGCGCCTTCCCCTCACCGCGATCATGAACGCGCTCTTGCTCGATCACCGCATCGAGTGCGAGATGCGCGGCCACTCCGACGTGACGAGCCCGACGCATCTCGCCAACGAGATCGCCCCCGAGATCGTGGCCGTCATGATGGACGCCGTCGATCGCCACACGCCGACGATTCGACGTTTCCTCCGCCTGAAGGCGCGACTGCTCGGCCTGCCGCGTCTGGGGATCGCCGACGTGTACGCGCCGCTCGAGACCGTCGCCACGCCGGTGCCCTGGGCGACGGGGCGCGCCATCGTCCTCGACGCATTCGGTCGCTTCGACCCGCGCGTGGCTGCGCTCGCCGCGGAGCTGCTCGATCGGGCGCACGTCGACGCGGAGGTGCGGCCGCACAAGCGGCCGGGGGCGTTCTGTGCCGCGCTCGGCCCGTCGCTCGTGCCGTACGTGCTCTCGACCTACACCGGCAACGGGCGCGACGTCGCCACCCTGGCACACGAGCTCGGCCACGCCGTGCACTACCAGCTGGCCCGGGGGCAGTCGTTCCTGCACTACGATCCGCCGCTCGTCCTCGCCGAGACCGCGTCGGTGTTCGCCGAGATGCTGGTGACCGACCACCTCCTGGCCCGTGCGAGCGATCCGGCGGCGCGCCAACGCCTTTTGGTCGAGACCCTCGACGAGATCTACGGGACCGTTTTCCGGCAGCATACGCTGACGCGCTTCGAGATGGCCGCCCACGCCGCCCGGCGGAGTGGGCGCCTCGATCACGACGCCCTCTCTGAGCTCTGGATGACCGAACAGGCTCGTCTGTTCGACGACAGCGTCGAGCTCGACCCCGTTTATCGGAACGGCTGGAGCTACATCCCGCACTTCATTCACAGCCGCTTCTATTGCTACTCCTATGCCTTCGGCGAGTTGCTGACGCTCGCTCTGTTCCAGCGCTATCGCGAGGAGGGCCCGGCATTCGTGCCGGCCTACCTCGATCTCCTGGCCGCGGGCGGCAGCACCGCCCCGGCGGATCTGGCCGCCCGGCTCGGCTTCGATCTCGCGGCGCCGGCGTTCTGGGATCGCGGTTGTGCGGCGATCGCCGCGATGGTCGACGAGCTCGAGAAGTACGCGCAGGCTGATCGCGGCCGTCAGCCGCTTTCCGGCGCCCCGCCGACGTCCTGACCGTCGCTGGTCGCGAGCACGAACGGTGGGAGGACGGCCGCGGTCGGCCATCGACCGGCGGCGGCCGCGGCTTCCCAGGGCTCGAGGCCGGCCAGCAGCCTCGCCACGTCCACCCCCTCGGGGCGTGGACCGCTCGCCGCGAGCTTGCTGCGGCCGCTCCGAAAGAGCGAGCGGGCACCGGTCGGATTGTCGTGCGCCAGATGGTGGAGCCCGACCGCCACCTGGATGAGCCCCTGCACGAACGTCCGCCGCGCCCCTTCGAGGTCGTGCCAGACCTCCTCCAGCACCTCGTGCACCTCGAAGAAGAGCTCGGCGCGATAAAGGAGCACGGCCCGCACCAGGGCCCGCTCGAGCGGCGCCGCGGCCTCGGGCGTGGCGCGCCGACACGCCTCGGCGACCTCGAGCCCGCGCGCGAGTCGATCCCGCACCCGCTCGCGCTCCTCCGGCGAGGGCGCGCAGGTCGCAACCAGCTCGTCGAGCCCCGCTGCGGCACCGGCCTCGAGGGCGTGAAGAATCGCCGCCGCCACTCGATTGCGGAGCGCCACGCTCCGGCTCACTCGCAGGGGTTGGCTCACGGCACGAACAGCCGCGCGATCTCGTCGCCCTGGCGCGTGGCGTCGGCGCGGCCGAGCGCGAAGAGCTCCCGCGTATAGCTGCCGTCGAAGAGGACGTAGGAGAGCAGATCGGCCTCCCCTTCCGGCACGCCGTGCGCCGCCGATCGCATCACCAGATCGGCGACCAGGCGGGCCGGGCTGAGCGAGCGCGAGCGCGCCGCATAGCAGCGGCCGGCGAGCCGACCGAGGTCTTCCGAGGGACGGATGACGCAATCCTCGATCAACCTGTAGTCGGTGCCGCGGGTGGCGCGAATGATCTCGTTGATCTTGGGCAGGAACTCCGGTCCGAACGCCTGAACGCCGCCCGAGAGGAGGGCATTCATGAGGTGCATGCGCTGCAGGTCGTACTCGATGTGGTCCAGCATCATCGCGTTCAGCACTTTGCCGAACAGGTAGGCCGGGTTGCCGTACGCGGTCTCGCGCGGGCTCGGCGTCGCGGCCTCACGGCCGGGGTCGGGCGGATGGCGAAGCGCGACCAGCAGCAGCCGGTCCGCGCCCAGGCGGAGCGCCGGAGAGAGCGGGGTGTTCAGGCGCAAGCCGCCGTCGCAATAGAAGTGCCGTCCGATCCGCACCGCTGGAAAGAAGACCGGAATGGCGGCGGACGCCAGGATATGCGACGGCCCGATCGCGGACGCGCGCGCCACGACGTAGGGGTCGTACTCCCACGGCTTCAGGCTGACCCGCCGACCGTCGACGAAGACCACCGTACGGCCGGAGGCGATCTCCGTGCAGGAGATGCAAAGCACGCCCCGCGAGGCGCGGAGGTTGCCGCGCAGCTGCCGCCACGGAATCTGCTGCACCACCATCTCCTCGAGGGCGCTGGTGTCGAGGAGCCCGGGCAGCCGACTCGGCAGCCGGTCGCCCGGCGCGGCCGCGCGCGTGACGAACGGGAGACTGACCAGTCTGGCCGGGATCCGCAGCAGGTCTCCGAAGCTCAGGCGGTAGACCCGCTCGAGGGACATGGAGTCCCAGGTGGTGGTCAGCCGGGCGAGACGGCTCTGGGGATCCTCCTGGAGGGTCGCCATCCAGTACGCCGCGTGAATGGCACCGACCGAGGCGCCGCTCACGATCTCGAAGCTGGGAAAGAAGCCGAGGCGCTTCGGCAGCTCGTCGATCAGGAAGGCGAGGACCCCCGCCTCGTAGGCCCCGCGGGCGCCGCCGCCGGCCAATACCAAGGCGACGCGCGGCATCGCCGCGCCGCCGGTTTCGCTCATGTCGTCCGCGCGCGAAGCGCGCGTCCGAGCGCCAGCGCGCGAGGGAGAGATCCCTCCAATAAAAAAAGCCCCGGCGACACGCCGGGGCTCGAATCGCGTGAGAGCGGGTGAAGGGCTTCGAACCCTCGACCCCGACCTTGGCAAGGTCGTGCTCTAGCCAACTGAGCTACACCCGCAGAAGGGCGACACCTTATGGAGGTCATGGGAGCCTGTCAACATTCCCGATGCCAGCTTCGCCGCGACGCGCCCGCACGATGCGATAGACGCGCAGGTGGTAGTCGATCGCCGACCAGATCCCGAGCACCAGCGACATCCATAGGAACAAGGTGCCGCCGAGGTGGAAGTCGATGAAGAGATACCGATGGTGCATGAGCAGCCCGGTGATCGCGAAGATCTGAAAGATCGTCTTGTACTTTCCGAGCTCCTCGGCGCCGAGCGTGATGCCCTCCCCCGCCGCGATGCTGCGAAGACCCGTGACCGCGAGCTCGCGGCCGACGATGACCACGACGATCCACGCCGGTACGCGTGGATCACACGGGCCGGGACCCTCACATGGCATCGCCACCAGCATGATGAGGACGGACACCACCAGCAGCTTGTCGGCGAGCGGGTCGAGGAACTTGCCGAGGGTGGTGACGATCCCGTGCTTCCGGGCCAGATGACCGTCGTAGTAGTCGCTGAGCGAGGCCAGAATGAAGAGGCCGGCAGCCAACGCACCCGCCACGGCTCCGCGGCCCTGCAGCAGATAGACGAAGATCGGCACCAGCGCGACGCGAAACAACGACAGCGCGTTCGGAACCGTCCAGAGCAGCGACGCCGGCTGGAGCGACGCCGGTGGTTGGCTCACCGCCATCGCGACCCCGACGGCTCCTGCCGTCTCACCGCAAGCTGGCGATCTTCTGCTGGAGGTAGTCTTGGCGGAAGCGCAGGACGCGCTGTACGTACTCGCGCGTCTCCTGGAACGGCGGGATGCCGCCGTACTGGTCGACCCACCCCTCGCCGGCGTTGTACGCCGCAAGGGCAAGCACGACGTTGTTGCGGTAGCGGTCGAGCAGCATGCGAAGGTGCTGCACGCCGCCAGCGATGTTCTCGCCGGGCTCGTGGATGTTCCGAACCCCATGCATCTGCGCCGTTCCCGGCATCAGCTGCATCAGACCGCGGGCACCCTTGGGGGAGACGGCATTGGGCTGGAAGCCCGACTCGGCCTTGATGACCGCCTTGACCAGCGCCTGCTCGACCCCGAAGCGGCGAGCCACGCTCGCAATGATCGGATCGAAGGCCCGGGACTCGGCGCGTGAAATGCTCGGGCCGACCCGGAAACCCGGCATCGCGCTGATGCTCGGCAGCTCGCGGACCACCACCCGGTAGAACCGCTTGTCGACCGGAACGTTCGTGTAGTGAATGACGCCGAACCGGTCGACGCGCTTGTAGATGTCGGCGGACGCGTCCGTCGCTCCAAGGAGCACGAGCACGAGCACGAGGCCGAGACCCATCGTACCGCCCACCGCCGCCGCCACCGCCCGGCGAGTGATCCAGCCCACCGCCATTGCGCTGCACCATAGACAACCCCGCGGCGGCCCGTCAATGCGTATTCGGCGCGCCATCGAAACGTAGGGTCAAAATCCTGACCCGGGGATGATCGTGTCGTGTTGCCAATGGGCATCGTCGCGATCCGGAAAGTCGATCGTATAGTGAAGGCCACGGCTCTCGCGCCGTGCCAGGGCGGAGCGCACGATCAAGCCGGCGACGGTGGCGATGTTGCGGAGCTCCAGGAGGTCGCCGGTGACCAGGAAGTCCCAATAGTACTCGCGAATCTCCTCCTGGATCATCGCGATGCGTTTTCGCGCACGCTCGAGGCGGCGGGTCGAGCGCACGATCCCGACGAAGTTCCACATCGTCCGCCGCACCTCGTCCCAGTTCTGCGCCACCACCACCGATTCGTCGCTGTTGACGGCGGTGCCGGTGTTCCACTCGGGCAGCGCCGGGGGGCGCCGGGGGTCCTCGGCGAGGCGCTCGCGCGCGTCGCGCGCGGCCCGGTGGCCGAACACCAACCCCTCCAGCAGGGAATTGGACGCCAGGCGATTGGCCCCGTGCAGGCCCGTCATCGCGACCTCCCCGCACGCGTACAGGCGCGGGATCGAGGTGCGGCCCTCTTGATCGGTGGCGACACCGCCGCAGAGGTAGTGGGCGGCCGGCACGACCGGCACCCACTCGCGGGTGGGATCGATGCCGAACTCGCGACAGCGCGCGACGATGTTGGGGAACCGCTCCGCGATCCAACTCGCGGGATGATGGGTGATGTCGAGATAGACGTGCTCGAAGCCGTGCACCTTCATCTCGTGGTCGATCGCCCGCGCCACGATGTCGCGCGGCGCGAGCTCGGCGTCGCGATGGAAGCGCTCCATGAAGAGCGAGCCGTCCGGCAGGCGGAGACGGGCGCCCTCGCCGCGCAGCGCCTCCGAGATCAGGAACGACTTCGCCCGCGGGTGATACAGGCAGGTCGGATGGAACTGGAAGAACTCGAGGTTCCCGACCGTCGCGCCGGCACGATAGGCGATCGCGACGCCGTCACCCGTCGCGACGTCGGGATTGGTCGTGTAGAGATACACCTTGCCCGCCCCGCCGCTGCAGAGCACCGTCGCCCGTGCCCGCACCGAGCGGACCAGCCCGGTGGCGCGATCGAAGACGTAGGCGCCCCAACAGGTGGGCGCGGCCGGGCCGCGGCCGCGCGACCGCTCCACGAGCAGGTCGACGGCCAGCTGGTTCTCGAAAAGCGTCACGTTGGGGTGGCCGTGCAAGGCCGCCGTCAGCGCCCGCACGATCTCCTGCCCGGTCAGGTCACCGGCATGCAGCACGCGGCGCCGGGAGTGTCCGCCCTCGCGGCCGAGGTCGTACTCGACCGCGTCGCCGTCGCCGTGGGTGTCGAAGCGGGTGCCGAGCGCGATCAGGTCGCGGATGCGATCCGGTCCTTCGCGCACCACCATCTGCACGACGTCCTCGTGACAGAGACCGGCACCGGCCGTGAGGGTGTCCGCCGCGTGGGCCTCGAACGAGTCTTCCGGACTCCACACGCTCGCGACGCCACCTTGCGCGTACGAGGAGTTGCTCTCCCGGCTGACGTCCTTGGTGACGAGCGCGACCCGGCCGTGATCGGCCACCTCGCGTGCGAACGTCAGGCCGGCGATGCCGCTGCCGATGACGAGAAAGTCGAACGACTCGTCGCGCTCGGCCACGGACCGTGCCTCAGTGCTCGTCCTGCGCTTCGAACAGGACCAGCTGCCGGGGCGTGCCCGTGTCCTCGAACGGCACGGGATAACGGCCGGTGAAGCAGGCGTCACAGAAGCCGGGCTGGACGCCACCGAGAAAGGCGTACATGCCCTCCTCGCTGAGATAGGCGAGCGAGTCGGCGGTGATGTAGCGCCGAATCTCGTCGACGTCATGCGACGAGGCGATGAGCTCGGCGCGGGTCGGCGTGTCGATGCCGTAGTAGCAAGGATTGGTGGTGGGCGGGGAGCTGATGCGCATGTGCACCGCGCTGGCACCCGCGTCGCGGATCATCTTGACGATCTTTCGGCTGGTCGTGCCGCGCACGATCGAGTCGTCCACCACCACCACCCGCTTGCCCTCGAGCACGTTGCGCTGCGCGTTCAGCTTCACCTTGACGCCAAAGTGGCGGATCGCGTCGCGCGGCTCGATGAACGTCCGCCCGACGTAGTGATTACGGATCAAACCCATCTCGAAGGGAATCCCCGCTTCCTCCGCGTAGCCGATGGCGGCGGGCACCCCGGAGTCGGGCACGGGGATCACGATGTCGGCCGGCACGCCGGCCTCGCGGGCAAGCCGTCGGCCGAGCTCCTTCCGCGCCTGGTACACGCTGCGGCCGAAGACGGTCGAGTCGGGACGCGCGAAGTAGATGTACTCGAAGATGCACGCAGCGCCGGTCGACTTGGCGAACGGATGATAGGAGGCGATCCCACTCTCGGTCATCACGACCATCTCGCCCGGCTCGATCTCCCGCTCGTACTCGGCGTCGACGAGGTCGAGCGCGCACGTCTCCGACGCGACGACCCAGGCGCCCTTCACCCGCCCCAGCACGAGGGGCCGAAAGCCATGCGGGTCGCGGACCGCGATCAGCTTGTCGGGCGCGAGGAACACCAGCGAGTAGGCGCCGCGCACCTGGTGCAGCGCCTCGACCACGCGATCCTCGAGCGTATCGGCGGTGGCGGCGGCGATGAGGTGGATGATGACCTCGGTGTCGACGGTCGACTGGAAGATCGAGCCCCGCGCCTCGAGCTCGGCACGCAACCGCTCCGCGTTGACGAGATTGCCGTTGTGCGCCAACGCCAGACCGCCGCGTCCGTACTCGACGACCAGCGGCTGCGCGTTCTTCAGATGTTGGGATCCACCTGTGGTGGAGTAGCGATTGTGCCCGATGGCGGCTTGACCCCGTAGCCGCCGAATGATGGCCTCGGGGAAGATGTCGGTGACGAGCCCGAGCCCACGATGGGACACCAACACCTGGCCGTCGGAGGAGACGATTCCCGCGGCCTCCTGGCCGCGATGCTGCAGCGCGCAGAGGCCGAGATAGACGAGATTCGCCGCCTCCGGGTGCCCGAAGACGCCGACCACGCCGCACTTTTCGCGGAAGCCTCCGTCCGTGGACATCGCTCTTCGCGTATCACGCCCGTGCCGAACCAGCGAGCACCCGCGGCAGACCGCTCCGCCAGCATTCTCGCAAGGTCGCCACGTCGATGCCGATGAGATCACCGATCTCGAGCCGCTGGCCCCGCACCTCGCCGATCACGGAAATCGGCACGTCCTCCCGGCGGGCGATCTCCCGCAAGCGGGTGAGATGACGCCGGCGCACCGAGACGATCATGCGCGCCTGACTCTCGCCGAAGAGCAGCGCGTCCGGCCGGAACCCGCCCTCGAGCTCGATGCGTGCACCCAGGAGGGGCGTCGTTTCGCCCGTGATGCAGCATTCGGCGAGCGCCACCGCGAGCCCGCCCTCGGCGACGTCGTGGGCCGAGCGCAGCAGCCCCTCGCGGGCCGCCTCGATCACCGCCCGCACCAGCCGGCGCTCGGTCTCGAGGTCGATCCACGGAACCCCACCGCGCACCTGATGGTGGATCACGGCGAGGTACTCGCTGCTGCCGAGCTCCTCGCGATTGCGCCCCAAGAGGACGACCGCGTCACCTTCGCTCTTGAACCACTGCGTCACGTGCTGGCTCGCGTCCTCGAGCAGGCCGACCATGCCGATGACCGGCGTCGGGGGAATGCTCCGGCCCTCGGTCTCGTTGTAGAAGCTGACGTTGCCGCTGATCACCGGCGTGCCGAAGGCGAGGCAGGCGTCGCGAAGACCGGCGACGGCCTGCTGGAACTGCCACATCACCTCCGGCTTCTCGGGGCTGCCGAAGTTGAGGCAGTTGGTGACGCCGATGGGTTCCGCGCCGCTGGCGGCGAGGTTGCGCGCCGCCTCTGCGACCGCGCTCACCGTACCGACGTAGGGATCGACGAGACAGAGCCGACTGTTGCAGTCGAGCGTCATCGCGATGGCCTTGTCGGTGCCGGGGAGCCGCACGACCGCGGCGTCCGAGCCCGGGCGGACGATGGTGCCGCCGCCGACGTAGCAATCGTACTGGCGATAGACCCACTCGCGCGAGGACAGGTTCGGCGACTCCAGGAGACGGATCAGGGTCTGGTTGCAGTCCGTCGGCTCCCTGAGGTCGCGCAGCAAGTGCTTCGCTCCGTCGTCCGACCCCTCGGGCTCCACGGCCGGCCGGTCGTACACCGGCGCGTCGTCGGTGAGCGGCTCGATCGGCAGATCGACCACGACGCGGCCCTCGAACGTGCAGCGCAGACGCTTCGAGTCGGTGACGCGCCCGATGACCTCGGCCTCGAGATCCCACTTGGCGAACAGCGCCCGCACCGCGTCCTCGGAGCCCTGCTGCACGACCAAGAGCATGCGCTCCTGCGATTCCGAGAGCAGAATCTCGTAGGGCGTGACCCCGGTCTCGCGCAGCGGGACGCGCGAGAGGTCGAGGTCGATGCCGACGCCGCCGCGCGCCGCCATCTCCGTCGACGAGGAGGTGAGCCCGGCAGCGCCCATGTCTTGGATGGCGACGAGGTGATGACTCATCGCCGGCGACATCAGCTCGAGGCAGGCCTCGAGCAGAAGCTTCTCGGTGAAGGGATCGCCCACCTGCACCGTCGGCCGCTTGCTCTCCGACTCGGCGTCGAACTCCGCCGACGCCAGGAGGCTCGCACCGTGGATGCCGTCGCGTCCGGTGCGCGAGCCGACGTACATGACCGGATTGCCGATGCCGCTCGCGCGCGCGCGAAAGATCCGGTCGGACGGCACCACTCCGAGCGTGAAGGCGTTGACGAGGATGTTGTGGTCGTACCCCGGATCGAACGCCACCTCGCCGCCGACCGTCGCGACCCCGATGCAGTTGCCGTAGTGACCGATGCCCGCGACGACGCCCTTCAGCAGATAGGCCGTCCGCGGATGGTCGACGGCCCCGAAGCGGAGCGAGTTGAGATTGGCGATCGGCCGCGCCCCCATGGTGAAGATGTCGCGCAGGATCCCGCCGACCCCGGTCGCCGCGCCCTGGAAGGGCTCGACGAACGACGGATGGTTGTGGCTCTCGATCTTGAACACGACGGCGAGCCCGTCGCCGACGTCGATCGCGCCGGCATTCTCGCCGGGGCCTTGCAACACGCGCGGGCCGCTCGTCGGCAGCCCTCGCAAGTGGAGCCGCGAGCTCTTGTAGCTGCAGTGCTCCGACCACATCACCGAGAACACCCCGAGCTCCTCGATGGTGGGGGCCCGACCCAGGGCGGCCTCGATGCGCTCGTACTCCTCGGCGCTGAGCCCGTGCTGCAACGCCGTATCGACGGTCACCGGCATCTCACGGACCCGAAAGCACCTTCGAGCTCGCCGGCGACGGCGCCGCCTCGACCGCACCGGCGCCGCTGGCGATGATCGAGAGGAAGATCTTGCGGCCGTCCTCACCGCCGACCAGCCATTCACAGGCATGCTCGGGGTGCGGCATCAGTCCGAAGACGTTGCCGCGTGCGTTGCGGATGCCGGCGATCGCCCCGAGCGAGCCGTTCGGGTTGGACTCCGGCGTGACGCGCCCCTCGGCGTCGGTGTAGCGCAGGACCACCTGACGACCGGCCTCGAGCGCGCGCAGCGTCGCCTCGTCGGCGACGTAGCAGCCTTCGCCGTGCTTGATCGGCAGCTCGAGCACGTCGCCGCGACGGCAGCGATCCGTGAAAATCGTATCGGCTTCCTCGACGCGGACGTGCAGCCGTTGGCAGAGGAAGTCGAGACCGCGATTGCGCACCAGCGCGCCCGGAAGGAGGCCGGCCTCGCAGAGAATCTGGAAGCCGTTGCAGATGCCGAGGACCACGCCGCCCCGTTCCGCGAAGCGCTCGACGGCGCGCATGATCGGCGAAAACCGGGCCATCGCCCCGCAGCGAAGATAGTCGCCGTACGAGAACCCGCCCGGCAGCACGACGCAGTCGAGGCCGTCGACGCTCTCGCTCTTGTGCCACAGCCGAACGACGGTCTCACCGAGGAGGCGTTCCAGCACATACGCCGTCTGCTCGTCGTCGTTCGACCCGGGGAAGCTGATCACACCCCAGCGCATCGCTCAGCTCCCGAAGGCCTCGACGTCGAAGCGGTAGTCCTCGATCACCCGGTTGGCCAACAGGCGCTCGCACATCTCTCGCAGGCGCGCCTCGGCGCTCTCGCGGCTCACGTCGACCAACTGCAGCTCGAGATACTTGCCGATGCGTACGTCGCCGACCTCCGGATAGCCGAGCGCATGGAGCGAGTGCTGCACCGCCTTGCCCTGCGGATCGAGCACGCCCGCCTTGGGAGTGACATACACACGCGCCAGCCAACCCATCGTGTCTCCCTCGCGCGAGCCGGTGCCAGGCTCAGGCACCGACGCGACGGGCGATCTCCTGGTACGCCTCCTCCACCCCTCCCAGGTCCCGGCGAAAGCGGTCCTTGTCCATTTTCTCGCCCGAGCTCGAGTCCCAGAAGCGACAGGTGTCCGGACAGATCTCGTCGCCGAGGATGATTTGTCCTTTGTGGCGCCCGAACTCGAGCTTCATGTCGACGAGCACGATGCCGCGGGCGGCGAGAAACGGCTGCAGCACGGCGTTGGTCTTGAGCGTCAGCTCGACCATGCGATCGATCTCGGCCTTGGTGGCCATCTCGAAGACCAGCACGTGCCACTCGTTGATCATCGGATCGTCGAGCGGGATCGCTCTTGTAATAGAACTCGACGATCGGGCTCGGCAGCATCCGGCCCTCTTCCATGCCGAGCCGCTTCGCCAGGCTGCCGGCGACGACGTTCCGCACCACCATCTCGACCGGCACGATCTCGAGCCGCTTGACCAGCATGTAGCGGTCGTCGAGACGACGCACGAAGTGCGTCGGGATGCCGGCCTCGTCGAGGAGGCGAAAGAACACCTCCGAGATGGCGTTGTTGAGGACGCCCTTGTCGCGGATCGTTCCCCGCTTCTTGGCGTTGAAGGCGGTGGCGTCGTCCTTGAAGTACTGCAGCAGCTGATCGGGATCGCGAGTCGCGAAGAGCTTCTTGGCCTTCCCCTCGTAGAGGAGCTCGCGTGCGTCGATCGTGTCCGTCATCTAGCTCCCCCCACGTGACTTCCGGGTCGCGCGCCCCCGGCGTGATCGAACCCGTCGCGTGGGCTCACTGGTACCCAAGCCACGTCGAAAGAGCAAGTCGAGATGCTCGAGATGATGCGCGGGATCGAGCAAGCGCGCGAGATCGCGCGCCGTGAGTCGGCTCTGAATCTCCGGTTCGGCGGCGAGCGCCGCCGCAAACGTCGTCGTCCCGGCGAGCGCGGCATGCGCGGCGCGTTGCACCCACCGATAGGCGTCCTGGCGTGCCGCGCCCTTTTGCACCAGCGCCAGAAGAACGTTTTCGGACAGCACGACGCCCCCGCTGCGATCCAAGTTGGCGCGCATTTGCTCGGGACGCACGACCAAGCCCTCGAACACGCCCGCGACGCGCGCCAGCATGAAGTCGAGCGCGATGGTGGCGTCGGGTGCGATCACGCGCTCGACCGACGAATGGCTGATGTCGCGCTCGTGCCACAGCGCCACGTCCTCGAGCGCCGCACCGGCGTAGGCGCGCAGCAGTCGCGCCAGACCCGTGACGTTCTCGGAGAGAATGGGGTTGCGCTTGTGCGGCATCGCCGATGAGCCCTTCTGACCGGCGCTGAAGGGCTCCTCGGCCTCGCCGACCTCGGTGCGCTGCAGGTGGCGGATCTCGAGCGCGATCCGCTCGAGCGACGCCCCGGCGATCGCGAGGGCGCTGAAGAAGCCGGCATGGCGGTCGCGCGCGACGACCTGGGTCGCCACCGGCTCCGGCGTGAGGCCGAGCCGCCGGAGCACGTAGGCCTCCACCGCCGGCGGGACGTTGCCGAAGGCGCCGACGGCGCCGGAGATCGTGCCGACCGACGACCTCCGTCCTGGCCGCCACCAAGCGCGCCCGGTTGCGAACGGCCTCGGCGTGCCAGCTCGCGACCTTGAGACCGAACGTGATGGGCTCGGCGTGCATGCCGTGCGTGCGTCCGATCATCAGCGTGCGCTTGTGCGCGATCGCGAGGCGGCGGAGGGCCCGGATCAACCGATCCTGCCCGACGATCAGGAGGTCGGCGGCGGCGCGCAGCTGGAGCGCGAAGCCGGTGTCGAGCACGTCCGAGGAGGTGAGGCCGAGGTGCAGGAAGCGTCCCGCCGGCCCGACCGTCTCCGCCACCTGCGTCACGAAGGCGATGATGTCGTGCTTGACCTCGGCCTCGAGCGCCGCGATCCGCGTCGGATCGATGCGCGCCCGTCGGCGGATGGTTTTGACGGCGCCGGCGGGAACCTCGCCGCGGGCCGCGAACGCCTCGCACGCCAGGATCTCGATCTCGAGCCAATGCGCGTAGCGCGCGGCGTCGGTCCAGAGCGCGCCCATCTCCGGACGCGTGTACCGTTCGATCATGCCGCGAGACCCCCGAAGACGCTCGCGTCGACGCCGCGGCCGCGCGTGTTGCCGAGCAGCACGATGGCGCAGGCCTCGGGCACGAAGAGGCGCGTCGCGAGCTCCACGATGGCGTCGTTGGTGACCGCATCGAGGCGCGTCGCCAACTCAGTCGAGCCGATCTGGCGGCCGAAGTACATCTCGTTCAACGCCAGGCGCTCCATGCGCTGGTCCGAGGTCTCGAGACCGAGCAGCAAGGAACCCTTGAGCTTGCCCTTGGCGCGCGTGAGCTCCGCCGCGCTGAGCCCCTCTCTCCGAACCCGCCGGAGCTCGCCGACGACGATCTCGACCACCTCCGCGACCCAGCGTGGACGGGTCCCGGCGGCGATCCCGAGGTACCCGGTGTCGCGATACGAGCAGAGAAAGGAATCGATCGAGTAGGCGCGTCCCCGCCGCTCGCGTACCTCCTGAAACAACCGCGAGCTCGGGCTGTCCCCGAGCGCGGAGTTGAGCAGCACGGCGACGTCGCGCTCCGCGTCGGTCACCGCCACCCCGCGAATGCCGATGCAGAGCTGCACCTGCTCGAGGCGGCGCTGGTGGACGGTCACGCCCGGGTGCATCGTCGGCGGCGGCTCGTCGGGAAGCGGCGCCCGCCCGCGAAAGCGTCGCGAACCTGGGCGCGATCTCGTCGACCAGGCGTTCGTGCCGCACGTCGCCGGCGGCGGCGATCACGATGCGGTCCGGCCGGAAGCGCGCCTCCACCCAGGCGCGGCAGAGGTCGCGGTCGAACGTCGCGACGGTCTCGCGGGTGCCGCATACCGGGCGCCCGAGCGCCTGCTCGGGCCAATACGCCTCGTGGAAGAGGTCGTTGATCAGATCATCGGGGGTGTCCTCGATCTGCGCGATCTCCTCGACGACGACGTCCTTCTCGCGCGCGATCTCCTCGGGCGCGAACTGCGAGGCGAGGAAAATGTCGCTCAGCAGATCCAAGGCGAGCCCGGCGTGCTCGCCGAGGACCTTGGCGTAGTAGCAGGTGTGCTCGCGATCGGTGTCGGCGTTGAGCACCCCGCCTACGCCGTCGATGATCTCGGCGAGCTCCGCCGCGCTCCGCCGCTCGGTGCCCTTGAAGAAGAGATGCTCGAGGAAGTGCGAGATGCCGTTCTGCGACGCGGACTCGAGCCGCGAGCCGCTCTCGACCCACAGGCCGACCGCGAGCGAGGCCATCCCGGGAATCGATTCGGAGAGAATCCGAATCCCGTTGGGGAGCTCGGTGCGCTCGATGGCGGCCGGGGGGCCCGCTCCGTGGTCGGACACCACGCCGCTACTGGGCAGCGGTCGCCCCCAAGGCCTCCTTGCGCGACAGTCGGATCTTGCCGGTCTTGTCGACCTCGAGCACCTTGACCATGACCTCGTCGCCCTCCTTGAGGACGTCGCGCACCTCTTTCACGCGCTCCGGGGCGAGCTGCGAGATGTGCACCAGACCATCGGTTCCCGGCAGGATCTCGACGAAGGCGCCGAAGTCCATGATCTTCTTCACCACGCCCTTGTAGATCTTCCCGACCTCGGCCTCGGCCGTCAGCCGGTTGACCCAATCGATCGCCTTCTGCATGGCGACCCCGTCCGCCGACGCGATGTAGATCGTGCCGTCGTCCTCGACGTCGATCTTGACGCCGGTCTCCTCGATGATTCCGCGGATGACCTTGCCGCCGGGTCCGATGACGTCGCGAATGCGGTCGACCTTGATCTTGAGGGTGGTGATGCGCGGCGCGTACGCCGACATGTCGGTGCGCGGCTGACTCAAGGCGTCGCGCATGCGCTCGAGAATGTGCAGACGTCCCTCGCGCGCCTGATAGAGCGCATCGCGCATGATCTCGCGCGTCACGCCGCCGATCTTGATGTCCATCTGCACGGACGGTGACGCCTTCCGCGGTGCCGGCGACCTTGAAGTCCATGTCGCCGAGATGATCCTCGTCGCCCAGGATGTCGGAGAGCACGCGAACCTCGTTGCCCTCGCTGATCAGTCCCATGGCGATGCCGGCAACCGGCGCCTTGATCGGCACGCCCGCGTCCATGAGTGCGAGGGAGCTGCCGCAGACCGTCGCCATCGACGACGATCCGTTGGACTCGAGGATCTCGGAGACGATGCGCACGGTGTACGGAAAGGTCGACTCGTCGGGCATGACCGGCCGCCACGGCACGCTCGGCGAGCGCTCCGTGCCCGATATCGCGTCGGCTCGGACCGCGGAGGAACTTCACCTCGCCGACACTGTAGGGTGGGAAATTGTAGTGCAGCATGAACTTCTTGTAGACCTCGCCGACCGAGCGCATCGATCTTCTGCTCGTCGGAGGAGGTGCCGAGGGTGGCGACGACCAAAGCCTGGGTCTCGCCGCGGGTGAAGACCGCCGAGCCGTGGGTGCGGGGCAGCACGCCGACCTCGCTGGTGATCGGACGGACGTCGGTGAGCCCCCGGCCGTCGATGCGCCGTCGCTGTTCGACGATCAGGCCGCGCACGGCGTCGTAGTGGCAGTCCTCGAAGAATCCCTTCAGCTCGCGCTCGCGCTCGGGAAACTCCGCCGCGAGTCCCGCGAGGAGATCGGTCCGCACCTGCCGGACCGCATCGCTGCGCTCGTGCTTGCCCTTGACGTCGAGGGCCGTGCGGATCTTCGCGAGCGAGAGGTCCCGCACCCGCTGGCAGAGCGCGGCGTCCACCACCGGCGGCACGACGACCCGCTTCGGCTTGCCGAGCGCCGAGCGGCAGCTCCTCCTGGAGATCGAGGATCTTCTGCATCTCACGATGGGCGGTGAAGAGCGCGTCGAGGATGACGTCCTCCGACAGGACCTTCGCCCCGCCCTCGACCATGACGATGGCGTCGCGCGATCCCGCGACGAGCAACTGCAACTCGCTGTCGGGGTATTGCGACGTCATCGGGTTCACCACCAGCTGCCCGCCGATGCGCCCCATGCGCACGCCGGCGATCGGTCCGTTGAACGGAATGTCGGAAACCTCGAGCGCCGCCGACGCCCCGATGAGCGCCGGCATGTCGGCATCGTTCTCCTTGTCGAACGACAGCACGGTGGCGACGATCTGGGTCTCGCAGCGGAAGCCCTCGGGAAAGAGCGGACGCAGCGGACGGTCGATCAGGCGCGAGTTGAGGATCTCCTTCTCGCTCTGCCGACCCTCGCGCTTGAAGAACCCGCCCGGGATCTTGCCGGCGGCGAAGGTCTTCTCCTGGTAGTCACAGGTGAGCGGGAAGAAGTCGATGTTCTCGCGTACTTCCTTGGCGGCGGTCGCAGTGACCAGCACGACGGTCTCGCCGTACTGCACCAGTGCCGACCCACCCGCTTGCCTGGCCAACCGGCCGACCTCGATCGAGAGGCGTCGCCCGTGGAAATCGATTTCGACTTTCTTCATGTAGACCACTCCCGTCCCAATGGACTTTCTCCGCTGACGTGTGCGTTGCGCGCGAGAACCCGAGACGGGGTTGGGAAGGGGTGCTTACTTGCGGATGCTGAGGCGTTCGATGACGGTCTTGTAGCGCTGGAAATCCGTTTCCTTCAGGTAATCCAGCAACCGCCGCCTCTGCCCCACCAGCTTCAAGAGACCCCGGCGCGAGTGGTGATCCTTGGCGTGGGCCTTGAAGTGTTCGGTCAAATACCCGATGCGGTCACTCAGCAGCGCGATCTGCACCTCCGGCGAGCCGGTATCGGTCTCGTGCCGTCGGTACGCGGTCAGGATGTCCTGGGTGCGCGACGCTGCGCCGCTCGTTCCTTCTCCCATGTCGTTTCTCGTCAAGGGGCGAGCAGTAACATAGGGGTCCCGGGATGTAAAGTAAGTGGGGCCCATATTGGGCCCATCACGAGACGCGCGCGCCCTCCCAGACGCGCGCCAGTTGCCAGGCTTCGCCGTCGGGCGTGGCGGCGGCGATCGCGACCAATTCGCCGCCCGCGCTCGCCACCCGCACTACCTCCCCGCCCGTGCGCGGCGGCCCGAGCGCCGCGAGCGCACGCTGCTGGCCGCGCCGGATCGAGCCGATGGTGCGCTCGTCCGCCACCACCGCGCGGAGACCGGCCAGTGCAGCCCACGGACTCAACAACGGCAGCCGATCCTCGGCCGCGGCACGCTCGAGGTCGTCGAGGCGAACCGCCGAGCGTACGTCGAAGTGCCCGCACGCCGTGCGACGAAGCGACGCCAGATGCGCGCCGGTACCGAGCGCCGCGCCGAGGTCCAGCGCCAGGACCCGCACGTAGGTGCCGCGCGAGCACGTAACCGCGAACTGCAGGCGATCGCTCGCCACCAGCGCGACGTCGAAGCACGCGATCCGGACCGGCCGCGGCGCGCGCTCGATCGTCCTGCCCGCACGCGCCAGACGATAGAGCGGCACGCCGTCGCGCTTCAGCGCCGAGTACATCGGCGGGGTCTGCAGAATGTCCCCTCGCAGGCCCCGCAGCGCGCCCGCCAGCGTGCCGGGGGTCAGCGTCGGAACGGGTGTGGTCGCGACGACGGTGCCGGTCCGGTCGAGCGTGTCGGTCGCGACACCGAGCACGATCTCGCCGACGTAGCGCTTCTCGTCGTCGGCAAGGAACGGGGCGAGCTTAGTGCCCTCCCCGATGCAGATCGGGAGCAGCCCGGTCGCGAACGGATCGAGGGTGCCGAGATGCCCGACCTTGCGCTGACGCAGGATCCCCTTGACGCGTCCGACCACGGCGGCCGAGGTCAATCCCTCCGGCTTGTCGACCAGCAGGAGCCCGTGCAAGCCGGGCGCGCCGTCACCCATCGTCGTCCGGCTCGTCCTCGGCCTGCGGATGCGCCTCCTGCAGCAGGCGCTCGAGACGCGCGACGGCATCGAGCGAGGCATCGATCTCGAAGCGCAGCTCGGGCGTGAAGCGCAGGCCGAGCCGTCGCCCGGCGTGCGATTGCAGATACGGCCGCGCGCTCGCGAGGCCTGCCAACATGCGCGCGCGCGCCGCCTCGTCGCCGTGCGTGGCGACGTAGACGCTGGCGTGCTTGAGGTCGGGCGAGACCTTGACCCCGGTGATCGTCACCATCCCGACGCGGGGATCCTTGATCTCCCGCAACAGAATCTCCGAGAGCGCGCCCTGCAGGAGGGCGCCGACCCGATCCGTGCGATGTCCGGACATGGGAACGCCCTCAATAATGCAGGAACTCGAGCTGCTCTTCGCCGAGCTGCGCGATCTGCATGTCGTCGATGCAGCGCACGACCTCGCGGAGCGCGCCGTCGACGAACGCCTGGTCGGTGCCGACCTGGCTGATCCCGAGCACCGCTCGCTGCCAGAGATCGTGGTCGTCGGCCTCCGCGATCGACACGTTGAACTTGTTGCGCACGCGCGCCTTGATGGTGCGGAGAATGCTCCGCTTGCCTTTCAACGAGTGGGTCTCCGGAAGATAGACGGTGAGACGAAGCACCCCGACGGTCACGACTGCATCCACTGACTCGCCCCGCGGCACGAGGCGCGCAAAGGAATCCCGATCAGACCCGCCGCTCGACCTGAGGCTGCCCGCCGCCGACGCCGGACCGAGCCGCCGGCGCCAGTTGCCGGGCGACCTCCTCGATCTCGTACACCTCGACGACGTCCCCCTCCTTCACGTCCTGGAAGCCCTCGAGGCTGAGACCGCACTCGTACCCCGCCGCCACCTCGCGGGCGTCGTCCTTGAACCGGCGCAGCGTCTCGATCTTGCCGTCGTGGACGACGACGTGATCGCGCACCACGCGTGCCTTCGCGCCGCGGGTGATCTTGCCGTCGGTGACGAAACATCCGGCGATGCGACCGGCGCTCGGAATGGCGAAGATCTGCCGTACCTCCGCCTTGCCGACCGTGCGCTCGCGCAACGTCGGCTCGAGCAATCCTTCGAGCGCGTCGCGAATGTCGCTCACCACCTCGTAGATGATGTTGTAGAGGCGGATGTCGACGCCCTCGCGCCCGGCGAGATCCGCCGCCTTCGACTCGGGACGTACGCTGAATCCGATGACGATTGCATTGGACGCGGCGGCCAGCAAGACGTCGGATTCCGTGATGCCGCCCACCGACGAGTGGATGACGGTGAGGCGGACCTCGTCGGTCGCCGAGCCGCGCCAAGGCGTCGCGGATTGCCTCAACCGATCCCTGCACATCAGCCTTCAGGACGAGCTTCAGCTCCTTCACGCCGCCCGCCTGAATCTGTGAGTAGAGATCCTCGAGCGACACCTTGCTCGTCGTGGCCAGCTCGCTTTCGCGCTGCTTTGTCCGGCGGTGCTCCGCGACCTGGCGCGCCTTCGCTTCATCGGCGACCGCAATGAAGGTGTCGCCGGCGGCGGGCACACCCGTGAGCCCGAGGATCTCGACGGGAGTCGACGGCCCGGCCTGATCGATCTTCCGGCCTTGATCGTCGATCATGGCGCGGATTCGTCCGTACTCGAGACCGCAGACGAAAGCGTCGCCGACCTTCAGCGTGCCTTCCTGGACGAGCACGGTCGCGACCGGACCGCGGCCACGATCGAGCTTGGCCTCGACGATCGCCCCGCGCGCGCGCCGCTCGGCGCCCGCGGTGAGCTCGAGGACGTCGGACTGCAGCAGCAGCATCTCGAGCAGCTGGGGAATGCCCTCGTCGCGTCTTGGCCGATACCGGAACGACGATGGTGTCACCGCCCCAGTCCTCGGGCGCCAGGCCGACGCCGCCGAGCTCGCGCGTCACGCGCTCGAGGTCGGCTTCCGGCTTGTCGATCTTGTTGACGGCGACGATGATCGGCACCTCCGCCGCGCGGGCGTGGTCGATCGCCTCCTGCGTCTGCGGCATGATGCCGTCGTCGGCGGCGACCACCAGCACGACGAGATCGGTGACCTTGGCACCGCGCGCCCGCATGGCCGTGAACGCTTCGTGACCCGGCGTATCGAGGAAGGTCACGCGACGCTCCCCGACCGCAACCGAGTACGCACCGATGTGCTGGGTGATGCCACCGGCCTCGCCGGCGGTGACGTTGGCCTCGCGAATGGCGTCCAACAGCGAGGTCTTGCCGTGGTCGACGTGGCCCATGATCGTCACCACGGGCGGTCGGGGCATGCGCTCCTCTTGGCCGGCTTCTTCCTCGATTCCGGCCTCGAGCAGGGATTCGACGTTGAGCGCCACGTTCTCGACCGTGTAGTCGAACTCGGCAGCGACCAGCGTTGCGGTGTCGACATCGAGCACCTGGTTCACCGTGGCCATCATGCCCATGTCCATGAGCTTCTTGATGACCTCGCCGAACTTCACGCCGATCGCGCGCGCCAGGTCGCCGACGGTGATGGCCTCCGAGATCTTGACCACACGCTTGCTCGCCTTGGGCGTGGTGATCTCGGTGTGGTGCTGCTCCTTGCCGGGCAGCGCTCGCTTCTTGCGCCGCAGCTTCCCGGGACGACGGTCGCGCTCGAGCGTCTCGAGCATGTCCGTCTTCTTGATGACCTTGCGCTTCTTGCCGCTCTTCTTCGCGAACTCGTTCTCTTTCGCCTTGGGAGCATCGGCCGGCGCCGGCGTTCCGGGCTGGGGCCGGGCCGCTGTTCCCACCGCTTCGGTCCGCCGCGCGGCGGGACGCGGCGGCGGGGCCGCCGCCTTCTTGAGATCGATACGGCCGAGCACCCTGACCTGTTGCGGCTCGTCCTCCCGCCGCGCCGGTGCCTCGGCGGCTTGCGCCTCGGGTGCGACCACCTCGGGCGGCGGTGCGGGTGCGGCGACGACCGTGTCCTCGGCGGGTTCGGTGCTCGCCTCGACCCGCACCGGCTCCGCAGGAGCCTCGGGCGGCGCCGGCTCTTCCTCGGCGGTCGGTGCGTGCACCGACGGCGCCCATTCCGCGGGGCCGGTCTCGATCTCAGGAATCTCGATCGGTGCGAACGACGGCATCGCATCGGGGAGCGGTGCCGGCGGGATCTCCTCGCGCTTCAGGACCTCGACCCGCTGGGTGCGGCGGCGGATGACGTTCGTGCCGACGCGGTTCTCGACCACCTGCTCGCGGGCCGTGACCATCTGGTCCTCGGTCGCGTCCTTCGCGGTGACGACCCGCTCGGCGACGACGCGCTCGGTGCCAATGGCGACGGCCGCTCGGTCGCGGAGGCCGAGGCCCTCCCGCACCCGGGCGATCTGATCGTCGCTGAGAGAGCTCTGCGATTTCTTGTTTCGAATCCCGAGGCGCTCGATCTTTGCGAGCACGTCCTTTACGGAGACGTCCCACTCCTTCGCGAGCTCGTGGATGCGCTTCTTCCCGATCAAGCATGCACCTCCGGGAACCGAACGCGAAACAGTTCGCGCTCGGGCTTAGCTACCACGCAACGCAACGAGCGCACAAACCCGCCTCGGCGCGCGAAGCCTGCGAGACAAGCATTCCGCGCATGCAGATAGCCGCCGCGTCCGCCGAGACGACCGGCGCCATCGATCGTCAGCACGCCTTCGCGCGCCACGACGCGCACCAGCGCCGACCGCACGTCGCGGGCACGGCATCCGATGCAGGTTCGTATGGGCTCTTGTCGCATCGTCCTCACGGAGTGTCCTCGCCTACCCGGCCGCCGGCGGTCCCCTCGGTTTCGGAGCCCGCCGACTCCGCCTCGTCGGCGGACTCGGCATCGGCCGGCTGAGCCGCCGCCGCGGCTGCCTCCGCTGCCAGGGCCGCCTCCGCCGCCACGGCCGCGTCCGCCGCCCGAGCCGCCTCCTCCACCGCCCGCGCCTCCGACTCGATCCGCTTCTGCTCGACGTGCGCCTGCGCCGCCTTGACGATTCCGGCGGCCTTGTCGGCGCTCACGCCCTCCACTTGGGTGACCCGCTCGACGTCGGATCCGGCGAGCTCCTCGGCGGACTTGAAGCCGTCCTGGTAGAGCAGCTCCGCCGTCACGTCGCCGATCCCCGGAATCGCCATCAGCGACTGCCGCGCGTTGCCGCGCTTCCTCCTCGGCCTCGGCCTCGCTCTGCACGTCGAGGCGCCAGCCGGTGAGGCGCGACGCCAGGCGCACGTTCTGGCCCTTCTTGCCGATGGCCAAGCGAGAGCTGATCGTCGGGAACGATCACCTCCATCGCGCGCTCGTCCTCGTCCATGATGATCTTGGAGACCTTCGCCGGCGACGAGCGCCCGGCAGACGTACTCGGCCGGGTCCTGCGTCCACGGCACGATGTCGATCTTCTCGCCGCGCAGCTCCTGCACGACCGCCTGGACGCGCGTGCCGCGCATGCCGACGCAGGCGCCGACCGGATCGACGTCGTGGTCGTTGCGAGTACGACCGCGATCTTGGCGCGTCCGCCGGGCTCGCGCGCGGCGCCCTTCACCTCGACGATGCCCTCGTAGATCTCCGGGCACCTCCTGCTCGAAGAGCTTGATCAGCAGACCGGGATGGGTGCGCGACAGCACGATCTGCGGACCCTTGCTGGTCAGCTCGACGTCGAGGATGAAGGCGCGGATGCGATCGCCCTGGCGGTAGCGCTCGCGCGGGAATCTGCTCCTTCTCGGGCAGGATCGCGTCGGTGCGGCCGAGATTGACGATGATGTTCTTGCTCTCGAAGCGCTGCACGATGCCGGAGAACAGCTCGCCCTTGCGGTCCTTGAACTCGTTGAAGATGATCGTCGCGCTCGGCCTCGCGCACGCTCTGGATGATGTTCTGCTTGGCGGCCTGCGCCGCGATGCGGCCGAACTTCTCCTGCGAGAGCTTGGCGAGCAGCTCGTCACCGACCTCGGCGTCGGGATCGAGGGTCTCCTTGCGCCTGCTTCACGGTGACTTGATTCGTCGGATCCGTCGATCTCGTCGACGACGATCTTGATCTCGAAGAGCTCGACCTCGCCGATGTCGGGGTTGAACTTCGCCTCGATCTGGTGCTCGAGACCGAACGTCCGTCGCGCCGCCGACAGCATGGCTTCTTCGAGGGCCGCGACGATGATGCTCTTGTCGATGCCCTTCTCCTTGCTGACCTGCTCGATGACGCGATTCAGATCGGGTAGCATGGTTTCTCCTTCTCGCTCAGCGCGAGCCCGCGCGGTGTCCTGGCCGCGCCGCTGCGCGGCGCCCCGAGCCGTGACGCTTTCCGACCGACGGGAACTGGTGCTCGTAGTTGGCACGGGCGATGGCTTCGAACGAGATCTGATGTGCTCGATGATCGTCGCCGGTGACGGTGATGCCGTCGGCATCGGCGGCGGTGAGCACGCCGCGGAAGGTGTGGCGCTCGCCGACCGCTTGACGCGTGCGGACGTGCACCCGCTTGCCGATGAACGGAGGGAAGTGACTCGGGCGAGTCAGCGGCCGATTGATGCCCGGTGACGACACCTCGAGCGTGAAGGCACCCGGCACCGCGTCGTCACGAACGTCGAGCACGTCGGACACCTGTCGGCTGACGGCGGTGAGCTGGTCGAGGGTCACACCGCCACCGGCGGCGCGATCGACCAAGAGTCGGAGGATCGCACCGCGACCCTCGCGCCGGTGCTCGACGTCGACCACCTCGAGGCCGAGCTCGAGGGCGATCGGCTCGACGATGCTCCACACCGCTGCCATTTTCGGGTCGACCTCCAAGGTTCTCTTCGCTCCGGACGTAGCTTCCCACTCCGCCTAGTCTCCGCGACCGGGGTTTGAAGCACTGCATCGGTTGCGTTTCAGGGAACCCCGGCGCGGAAGGTTGGCCGAGATGTCGTTGTGTGCGCCTTCCAAAACAAAAAAAGCGGGCGGGGGCCCACTTTTCTTGGCCGAAACAGGCTGGAGATAACACGGGTTACGGGAGGGCGCAAGCCGAGGACGCAGCGCGGCGAAGATCTCCCGCCGTGCCGAGACCCCGCGCCGGCGCGAGTCGTCCCCTGCGCAGGTCAGGAGGCGTACATCTCGTCGATCAGGTCGCGGTACCGCTCGGTCACGACCTTCCGCTTCACCTTCAGGCTGGCCGTGAGCTCACCAGTCTCCTGGGAAAAGTCGCCCGCCAGCACCCGGTAGTACTTGATGCGCTCGTACGATGCCAGGTGCGCATTCACCGCCTGCACCTCCGCGTCGATCAGTGCGGCGATGCGGGGGTGGCGATGGGCGTACTGGCGGTCGTCCAGACGGATGCCCTCGGCGGCCGCGAACCGCTCGACCTCGTCGAGGTCGAGCGTGAGCAGCGCCACGCAGTACTTGCGATTGTCGCCGATCACGACCGCCTGGCTGATGTGGAGCTGGGTCTTGAGCAGGTTCTCGATGTTCTGCGGCGCTATGTACTTGCCGCCCGAGGTCTTGATCAGATCCTTCTTGCGATCGGTGATCCGGAGAAAGCCCTCCGCGTCGAGCTCGCCGATGTCGCCGGTGTGGAACCACCCGTCGCCGTCCCAGGACTCGGCGGTCGCCTCGGGGCGCTCGTAGTAGCCGTGGGCGACGTTCGGGCCCTTGGCGAGAATCTCCCCGTCGTCCGCGATCCGCAACGTGACCCCATCGATGGGGAGCCCGACCGTGCCGAACTTGTACCGATCGGGGCGGTTGCAGGTCAGGATCGGCGTCGTCTCGGTGAGACCGTAGCCCTCGAGGATCAACAGACCGACGGCGTGGAAGAACTCCATGATCTCGCGCGCCAGCGGAGCGCCGCCCGACATCATCAGCCGCACGCGTCCGCCGAGGAGCGCATGGATGCGCGCGAACACCAGCCGGTCCGCCAGCATCGCCTGCAACGACAGCAGCCACGGCAGCGAAAGACCCCGCTGCTCGCAGGCGCTGCGCTGTCGCCCGACGCCGACCGCCCAATCGAAGATCGCCCCTTGCAGCAACCCACTCCCCTGCCGCGTGCTCATGATCCGACCGTAGATCTTCTCGTAGATGCGCGGCACCGACGGAATCAGATGCGGCCGGGTCTCGGCGATCTCTTGCGAGAGCACTTCGATCGACGTCGCGAAGGCCGTGACCGTTCCGACCCACAACGCGATGTACTCGATCATGCGCGCAAACGAGTGCGCCAGCGGCAGGAAGAGGAAATCGACCTCGCCCTCGTGCGCCAGCTCGAGCGCGGACACGGCCTCGAGCGCGGCGAGGTGGTTGCCATGAGTCTGCACCACCCCCTTCGGCGGCCCCGTCGTGCCCGAGGTGTAGACGATGGTGGCCAGGTCGTCGCGGCCGCGCGAGGCGATCCTGGCGTCGACGACCGCGGTCATGGTCGCGAGGGCGGCTCGGCCGCGTCGCCGCAGCTCCGTCAGGCGCACCACGTCGTCGCCGTCGGGGTCGCCGTCCATCAGCACGATGCGCCGCAGCTCGATCTCCGCGCGTTCGCCGTCGAGCTCGAAGCCGGCGCGCTGGACGGCGCGGAGCTTCGCGAGCTGTGTCGCATTCTCCACGACGCACACGCGGGAGCCCGAGTTGGCGAGGATGTAGCCGCACTCGTGCGCCAGGTTGGAGGGATAGATCGGGACGCTGACCCCTGCGCATGCGTAGATCGCCAGGTCGGCCTCCACCCACTCCGGTCGCGTCTGGGAGAGAATCGCGACCCTGTCCCCCGCCGCCAACCCGTCCTCGACCAGTCCGGCGGCGAGCTCGCGTACCGCCGTCGCGACCTCGCACCAGGTTGACTCCTGCCACGTGCCGCCGCGCTTCACCCGATGACGCGGCCGCTCCCCGAGCGTCGCGGCCCGGTCGAAGAACATCTCCGCCAGATTGCGGTAGGCCATGCCCTACCCCTCCGAGGCACGGCGGCCGCGGACGCTAGCGCTGCGACGCGTCGCTCTCGGCCTCGTGCAACGTCACCAGACCCACGATCTGATAGCTCCGCTTGCCACCGGGGGCTTGGACCTCGACCTCGTCACCGACCGTCTTGTTGAGCAGCGCCCTCCCGATGGGAGAGCTGAGTGAGATGGCGCCGCTCGCGGCGTCGACCTCCTCCGGAAAGACGATGCGGTACTCGGCCGTCGTCCCTTCCTCGCCGTCCGTGACCGTGACGCGGCTGCCGTAGGCCACGACGTCGTGCGGAATCGACGCCAGCGTGTACATCGCCAGCTCGCGGATGCGCCCTTGCATCTGACCGATGCGCGCCTTCAGAAACTCCTGCCGAGCCTTGGCCGCATCGTACTCGGCATTCTCGGAGAGGTCCCCGTGCGCCGCCGCCTCTTGGAGCTCCTTCGGCACCTTCACCGTGAGCTCGTGCTTCAACTCTTGGAGCTCCTTCTTGAGACGCGTGACGACGGGTAACTCCATGGAAACCTCCGCGGGCGAGGATGCTGGCGCATCCTTTCTTGCAAGTCAAAACGCGGGGACGAATGCGTGCAGGCGACGGACGAGGCTCAGGCGCCGGCGAGGAGAGCGCGCACGATCTCGCTGGCGCGCTTGCCATCATACTGACCCGGGTGCTGCTCCTTCAGCCGGGCCATGATGGGTCCCATGCCGGTCAGGCCCTCGGCGATCCAGCCCCGGAGCAAAGACGTCAGCCGGTCGTCGTCGAGCATGGCCGGCAGGTAGCGCGCCAAGATGGCGCGCTCGGCGACGTTCTGCTCGACCAGGTCGGTGCGCCCGGCCTTGTGGGCGAAGCTCTCCGCCTCTTCTCGCTTTTTCGCCTCGCGCTGCACCAGCGCGAGGATCTCGGCGGCCGGCAGCTCCGGTGCACCGGTTTCGATGCGCCGATTGGCGACCGCGGCCAGGAGCCCGCGGAGCACGTACACCGTCGGCATGGCGCGCTGCCGCATCGCGTCCTGGAGCTCGTGACGCAGCACCGCTTCGGAGAGTGCCGACTGGCTCACCGCCCACCACGCCCGTGCGCGCTAGCGCTTTCGGGAAAGCATCTTGTCCATGTTCTCGCGTGCATTGGGATCCCGTGACGCATCCGCGAACCAATCGTTCACGGACTGCATGAACGTATCCTTCTGATACGCGTACCAGTACATGGATGCGAGCCCCAGCAGGAGTCCCGCCAAAAATCTTCGCATGATTGCCCTTTCGGCCCCTCCGGAAGAGTGCAACTTCGCCGAAGTGTAGCGGCCCCTCTGACGCGGTGTCCAGACGACATCGGCCGGCACGCGATACGTCATGTCGGCCGTCATGCGATTGCGCAGCAGCCCACTCGGAGACTGCGAGTACCCGCGCGGAAGGCGCGCGTCTTGCCTCGACGATCCGACGGTGCCTCGACTGTCGCATGGGCTGGCACGAGGCTCCGTTCCTCCGTTTCGCGGCCGATCTCACCTGCCCGGAGCGCTGCGCCGCCTGCGATGACATCGTGGCAGCGGAGTGCCTCTTCTGCGCGCCGTGCGACGGCGACCTTCATCGGCTCGGACCTCCCGAGTGTCCACGCTGCGGCGTCCCGTTCCCGAGTGGAGGCCCGTGCGGACGCTGCGACCAAGGGCTCTCGGCGATCCGGGCCGCGCGCGCCTTTGCGCTCTATCAGCACGCGGCCGGCACCGGCGCGCTGGCGCGGGCGATCATTCGCTTCAAGTACGGCGGCGCGTCCCGCTTGGGACGGCGATTCGCCGCGATGCTCGCCTCGCGGGTGCCCCATCCCGACGTCGCGCTGGTGGTCCCGGTGCCATTGCACCGCGGCCGACTCCGCCAGCGCGGCTTCAATCAAAGCGCGGTGCTGGCGCGACATCTCGGCCGCCACCTCGATCGCCCGTCGGCGCCGACCCTGGTGGTGCGCACGCGGGATACCGCGTCGCAAACGGCGCTCACGCTTCCGGAGCGCGCCCAGAACGTCGCCGGCGCGTTCGTGGTGCGACGACCCGCTCTCGTCAGCGGTCGCGCGGTCCTGGTGGTCGACGACGTGTGGACGTCGGGAGCGACGGCGCGTGCCGTGGCGAGCGCGCTCCACGGCGCCGGGGCGAGTGCCGTCGACGTGGTGACGATCGCGCGCGTGCTTTGACCGGGCCGTGCGCGTCGCTCGCGGCATCGCCACCGCCGCGCTATGACGCTCGCCATGGACGATCGACGCCGCTCCTGGAGCGATCGCCACGACGGCGGAGCCACCCTCGCCGATCCGTCGCCCTTCGTCGTGCGTTGCCTCGAGCTTCTCGACCGCGATCGCGCCTGCGACACGGCGCCGAGCGGCCGGCGCGCCCTCGACGTCGCCTGCGGCCGGGGCCGTCACTCCCTGGCGTTGGCGGCGCACGGGTACCACGTCGACGCCGTCGACTTTGCGTTGCCGGCGCTCGCCTTCCTGCGGCGTACCGCCACGACGCGGCGTCTCCCCATTTTCTGCCTGGCGGCCGATGTCACCGCCTGGCCCCTGCCGCCAGCACGCTACGCGCTCGTCGTCGTCGTCAACTTCCTCGAGCGCTCGATCTTCGCCGCGCTCCGGAGCGCCGTCGCACCGGGCGGCGCGCTGCTGCTCGAGACCTTCCTCTCCGACCCCGCCGCGCCCCCGGCGATCGATCGCAGCTTCCTGCTCACCCCCACCGACCTCGATGCCGTGTGCGCAGGCTTCGAGCTGCTGGCCCATCACACTGGCGCGGCCGATCACCGCGGGCAGACCGTCACGCGGGCCGGCGTGCTCGCTCGCCGACCGCGTGCCGCCATCGCGGCCGCCGTCGCACATTGACACCTGGGACGCTTTCCGGTGCTATCCGACGCCGTGTCGCACCCCGCGCGCACCACCCGCGATGGCTGAGCCGCTCGCCCTCGGCGTGCTCCTCTCGGGGAGCGGGACCAATCTCCAGGCGCTGATCGACGCCATCGCCGCCGGCCGCCTGCACGCCCGCATCGCCGTCGTGATCGCCAACGTGTCGACCGCCGGCGGGCTCGAGCGGGCGCGGCGCCACGGCCTGACCACGATCGTCGCGGAGCACCGCGACTCCCCCTCGCGCGAGGCCTACGACGAGCGCCTGGTGGCGACGCTACGCGCTCATGGGGCCGACCTGGTCGTGCTGGCTGGCTTCATGCGCCTGGTGACGCCGGTGCTGCTCACGGCCTATCCAGGCCGCGTCCTCAACGTGCACCCCGCGCTGCTCCCCGCCTTTCCCGGCCTGCACGCCGAACGGCAGGCGCTGGCGCACGGCGTGCGTCTCACGGGCGTGACGGTGCACTTCGTCGACGAGCAAACCGACCACGGCCCGATCCTCGCCCAGGCCGCCGTCCCCATCCTCCCCGGCGACACCGAGGAGACCCTGCACGCCCGTATCCAGCGTCAAGAGCACCGGCTCTACCCCTTCGCCATTCAATTGATCGCGGAGGGGCGGGTGCGCATCGAGGGCCGACGCGTCCTCATCTCGGGGTGGTCGCCGACGGCGGACGCCGCCCTCGCGAGCCCCGAGCCGCCCGCGGCGTGACCCGCCGGCCGAGCGCGCGGGCGCTGCAACTCGGCCTGGTCGCGGCCGGCGCCGCGCTCCTCGTCGTCCTGGTGCGGGCCATCGGCCTCGAGGAGCTCCAGGCGGAGCTCCGGCGCTTCGGTACGGCGATGATGGGCGTCATCGCCTTGGAGCTCGCGGTCGATGCCTGCAACACCGCGGCGTGGCGCCGTACGCTGCCTCCGAGCGCTCCCGTCGGGTTTGGGCTGCTCTTCTGGGTGCGCCAAGCAGGCGTCGCCCTCAATCAATTGACCCCGACCGCGACCCTCGGCGGCGAGGTGGCCAAGGCGATGCTCCTGCGATCGCGACTCCCGATCGCCACCACCGGCGCGTCACTCGTCGCGGCGCGCATGAGCTATGCCCTCGCCCAGGCCGTGATCGTGCTGCTCGGCCTCGCGACGGTGCTCGGTCGGCTTCAGGATGCGCCGGATCTCGCCGCGGCGGTGGTGATCGGGTTCGTCCTCACCGTGAGCGGCGTGCTCGCCTTCGTCTGGCTGCAACGGCGCGGCATCTTCGCCACCATGGCCACAGCACTCCGGCGTCTCGGCCTCGGCGGCCAGCTGCTCGAACGGCTCGGGAGCGGCGGAGCCGCCCTCGACACGAGCTTGGCGGAGCTCTATCGGGAGCGACCCCGTGCGTTCCTTGCATCGGTGGCGTGGCACCTCGCCGGGCAGCTAGTCGGTCTCGTGCAGCTGGCCTACATCCTCGCCGCGCTGGGCACGCCGACGCCGCTCCCGATCTGCCTCGCCATCGAGGCGTTCGCGCTGGTGCTCGACTCCGCGGCCTTTCTCGTGCCCGGGCGCCTCGGGGTGCAGGAGGCGGGCCGCGTGCTCGTCTTCACGACCTTCGGCTTCCGCGCCGCGACCGGTCTCGCGGTCGCGGTGATCGTCCGCCTGAATCAGCTCGCGGTCGCGGCGCTCGGCCTGGCGGCGCTCGCCTTCCTCACGCTGGCGGGACCGTCCCGGGCGATGTCGAACTCACAGAGTTGACACGCGGAACGGTCGCCACGACCCAGGCCGTCCGGGTTGCGTGCACACCAACCGTGACGGACGCCCACAGGACCGCCCATTCGAAGGCGAGACGGGCGTGACCGGCGAAAAACCCGACCACGAAGATCGCCACGTAGACGTTCCGCCTTCCAGCAACCGCACGGAAGCGGCGATCGAACGTGGAAAGCTCGTCGAGCATCGCCCCGGTGTGCCGACGCACCACGAGATAGAGCAAGCTGTCGGCGAGATCGAGCGCGACGAGCGCGAGCCCCGCGAGCCACAGGTGAGCGCTCTGGGTGAGCGCCTGCAGATGGGCCGCGAGCGCCAGATACCAGGCGTTCTCGTAGAAGAAGTCGCCCACGTGCTCGAGCTCTCCGAGCTTCGAGGTCGCGAGCTTCAAGCGCGCCAACTTCCCGTCGACCCCGTCGAGCACGCCGACCACGAGCGCGAGCCCTACCCCGATCCGCAGCCAGCCGTGCAGGAAGAGGAACGCAACCACGGCGGCGAGCGCCAGCGTCAGCAGGGTGATCTGATTGGGCGTGATCGTCGTCGGCGCCAGGCGTCGCACCAGGAAGTTCTCGAAGGGCGTGTCGAAGTACCGTCCCGGCAGATCCAGGGCCTGCTTCTGCACGTGGGTGAGCAGGACCCGCCACGCGCTCCGGCGTTCGGCCGCCGTCGCGACGGTGAGGATGTAGGGCTCGACCTCTCCCCGGAGCTCGGGAGCATAGCGCTCGACCTCGGCGAGCGGCAGCCGAGCGGCCGCCGCGGCCAGCGCGCTGCCGTGGCGACGGACGTCGCTCGCGTACACCCACGCGAGCGGCTCCGCCGCGACGCCGTCGACCGAGGCGAACGTCGACTCCGGCCGCCCGACGAGCGCGCGCACGACGCGGGGATCGACCAGACGATCGGCGCTCGCGGCGAGACACTCCGCCGGCAAGAGCTCCGCGGCCGCGACGAGCGCGGGCACCAGTCCGCCCGGCACCGACGGCACGCGCACGAGCCGTTCGGGCTCGTGCCCCGACGGCACCGCCGGCTCGCGCTGCCCCTCCGGCACCAGGAGCCAGATCGCTCCGACCCCGAGCCGGTCGAGCTGCTTCAGCTGGCGCTCGAGCAACGAGAGGCCGCCGGGCGTCCCGTCTCGCTCCGCCACCATGGGGTTCGGCACGAAGACGACCGCAAGCAATGGCGCGCGACTCGGAGCCTCGACGAAAGCCTCGCCCGTCCGCACCGCCTCGCCCCTCGCTCGCACGATCCGCGGTCCGTAGCGCTCGCCCTCGCGCGGGTCAATTGCCGGTCCCGACCTCGCTCTGGTAGCTCTCGCTCGTGACGTCGGAGGACTCCTACTCGACCGAGCGCCCGGCCGCGATCCTGCTCGACTACGGCGGCACGCTCGATGGCGACGCCCAGCATTGGTTCGATCACTTCGTGCGTCTGTATCACGAGGTCGCGGCCGATCTTTCGATCGCCGCGATCAAGGCCGCCTTCTACGAGGCCGACGCCGCGCTCCCGCGCGAGCCCGACATCCGTGCGTTCGGTCTCGACCGCATGGTTCGCACCCACGTCGCGCTGCAGCTACGGCATCTCGATCGCCGCGAGCCTGCGCTCGCCGCGCGGCTCGCCGGACGCTTCCTCGCCGATACCCGCGCGGCATGGGATCGGAACCGCCCCCTGCTCGCTCGCCTCGCGCGTCGCTACCGCCTCGGCGTGGTCTCGAACTCCTACGGCAACATGCCGACCCTCCTCGCCGAGGCCGCGCTCGCGCCCTTCGCCGTCGTCGTCGACTCCGCGCTCGAGGGGATCGCGAAGCCGAACCCCGCGCTGTACACGCTCGCGGCGGAGCGACTCGCGCTTCCCGCCGGAGCCATCCTGCACGTCGGCGACTCGTGGGAGCGCGACGTGACGCCCGCGCGCGCGGTCGGCATGCGCGCCGCCTGGCTGGCGTCGGCGGAGGCCGTCATGCCCGCCACTCCGACCGGGGTCTGGCGCTTGCGCTCGCTGCTCGACCTCGAGGCGCTGCTCGCATGATCGCCGGCATCATCGCCGCCGGACACGGAGAGCGACTCCGAGAGAGCGGCATCGACACGCCGAAGCCGCTCGTCGAGATCGGCGGTCGGCCGCTCATCGCCCGCACCATCGACGCCGCCTGCACGGCCGGCGCCGAGCGGATCGCGTGCATCGTCAACGCCGAGACCGATCGCGTGCGCGAGTTCCTGATCCGGACGACGTGGCCCGTCCAGCTCGATGTCATCCAGAAAACGACGGCGAGCTCGACCGAGAGCTTTCTCGCTCTCCGCCCCTGCCTCGCGCGCGAGGCGTTCCTCCTGATGACGGTCGACAGCGTCTGCGATCCGCGCGCAATCGCGGCCCTGGTCGCGCGTGCGCGCGCGCTCCCGACTGCCGCCAGCGTCCTCGGGGTCACCGCGACCGTCGACGACGAGAAGCCGCTGTGGGCCGAGCTGGACGGCGACGATCGCATCCGCTCGCTCGGCGATGCACGACACGCGCGACACGTCACCGCCGGCGTTTACTTCCTGCAACCCCTAGTGTATGCGCTCGCGGATGCCGGATCGGCCCACGTTCTCAGCGCCTTTCGACACCTGCTCGGGTCGTTGCTCGACCACGGACATCCGCTGTACGGCTTCGACGTTGGTCCCTGCATCGACGTCGATCGCCCGCAAGACATTGCCGCGGCGGAGCGGCTGCTGGGCGTGAGCGGCTCGATCTAATCTCGATGCCGCATCTGATCGGAGTATTTCGCGAGCCGCAGTTCTCACCCGGGCGAGTCGAGGACGACGCCGCCATTCTCGAGCGCACCCGCGACGCGCTTGCCGCTCGCGGCATCGCGCTCACGCTCGGAGGCCTCGAGCTGCTCGACCACGAGGCGCCGGCGGGCATCCTCGCCATGTGCCAATCGGTTGCAGCCTTGGCGTTGCTCGACCGCTGGTCCGAGCTGGTCCCCGTCGTCAACGGCCCGCAGGCGATTCGCGGCTGCTACCGGCACGAGACGCTGCGACGGCTCGCCGGGACCGGAGTGCCGTTTCCCGCGTCGCGCCTCGTGGCCACCAGCGGGGGCGACCACGCCGCCGCCCCCGAGGCCGCGCCCTGCTGGGTGAAGCGCGGCGACGTGCACGCCATGAGCAGCGCCGACGTGGTGTTCGCACCGACCCCCGCCGCAGTCGATGACACGCTCGCGGACTTCGCGCGCCGAGGCGTGGCGCATGCGATGCTGCAGGCGCACGTACCGGGCGTGGTGGTGAAATTCTACGGCGTCGCCGACGGCCGCTTCTTTCGGTGCTTCACCGACGGACCCGAGATTCCGGCACCGCTGCCGCGCCTGTGGGAGGCAGCACACGCCGGCGCCCGCGCCCTTGGGCTCGAGGTGTTCGGCGGCGATCTCATCGTCGGCGACGACGGCCGGCCCGTCGTGGTCGACCTCAACGATTGGCCGAGCTTCTCCCGCTGTCGCGACGAGGCCGCGGAGGCCATCGCCGCCTACGTCGTGGATCGGATGATCGACGCGCCGGCGTCCCGGCCGCAAGGACCCCATGGATCGGAAGCCCGCACCTGAGTCGCGCGCCCTCTTCCGCGACGAGCAGGCCGTCGTCGCGCCGGGGCAGCAACGCATCGCGCTGCTCTCCGAGCTCGCCCTCGCCTCGGGCGACGGCGCGACCGTCACCGATCTCGACGGCAACACCTACCTCGACTTCTTCGCCGGGGTCGCGGTGGCGAGTCTCGGACACGCGCATCCGCGCTACGTCGCCGCCGTCGAGGCGCAGCTCCGCCGCATCTCCGTCGGCAGCTTCACCACCGAGAGCCGGCTTCGCCTGCTGCAGCTGATCGCCAAGCTCACGCCGGGCGACCTCGGGAGGACGCAACTCTTCAGCGGCGGTGCCGAGGCGGTCGAAGCCGCCTTTCGGCTGGCCATGTCGTACACCGGCAATCACGAGATGGTCGGCTTCTGGGGCGGGTTCCACGGCAAGACCGCCGGGGTGATGGGGCTGATCGGCGACGAGTCGAAGCACGGCTGGGGTCCGCTTCCGGGCGGGCGCTTCTCGGTACCGTACGCCGATTGCGCTCGCTGCCCGTTCGCCCTGCGCTACCCCGACTGCGGGCTCGCCTGCGCCGACTTCGCGCGCGAGTCCATCAAGCGCACGACCTCGGGGGCCGTCGCCGCGATCGTCATCGAGCCGATGCAGGGCACCGCCGGCAACGTCGTCCCGCCCCCCGAGTTCCTCCCCGCGATCCAGAGCATCGCGAAGGAGATCGGCGCGCTCCTGATCGCGGACGAGATGATCACCGGCTTCGGCCGCACCGGCCGCTGGTTCGGCTGCAACCACTCCGGCGTCGTTCCCGACGTCATGACGGTCGGCAAGGGAATGGGGAACGGCTTCCCGATCAGCGGCGTCGTCTCCACCGACGCGATCGTCCGCGCCGAGCCCTTCGCCCGGGCCAGCGCGTCGTCGTCGAGCTACGGCGGCAACCCGCTCGCCTCCGCGGCGGCGCTGGCGACGATCTCGACCATCCTCGACGACGGACTGGTCGAGCACGCCGCGCGCGTCGGCGCCCGCATGCTCGATCGCCTGCGCGCCATGCAGGAGAAGTACTCCTTCATCGGAAACGTCCGCGGGGTCGGCCTGATGCTGGGCATCGATCTGGTGAGCAGCCGAGACACCAACGAGCTGCTGCCGCGCCCGGCCACCGAGCGGATCTTCCTCGACGCGCTCGCGCACGGCCTGCTGATGATGGGGTACTTCCCTCGCATCCGCATCAATCCCCCGCTCACCATCACCGTCGAACAGGCCGAGCGCGGGCTCGACATCCTCGACCAGGTCTTCGCGCGCGCGGCGCGGGAGCTGCCGACGCGGTGACGGCACGCCGCCAGCGCCCGCTCCGGGGGGCGATCGTCGGGTTCGGCAACGTCGCGGTCGAGGGCCACCTGCCGGCGTGGCGCAACGATCGGGCCTTCTCGATCGTCGCCGTCTGCGACGTGAACGAGGCGCGCCTGGCCGTCGCGGCCGAGGTTCTTCCGGACGCCAAGCGGTACACCAGCCTCGACGAGCTGTTGCACACCGAGCGGCTGGATTTCGTCGACATCGCGACCCCGCCGGCGAGCCACACCCCGATCATCCTCGAGGTGCTGGCGCGGCGTCTCCACGTGCTCTGCGAGAAGCCGCTCGCCTTCCGCATGGAGGACAGCGGGCGCATCCGCAGCGCGGCGAGCGCGGCGCGCGCGGTGGTGTTCACGACCCATAATTGGAAGTACGCGCCCATCTTTCGGACCGCCAAACGCACGCTCCGCCGCGGCGAGATCGGACCGATCACGCAGCTCCGGCTCGAGACCATCCGTACCTCGCCGCCGACCGACGTCGGCGAGAGCGGAGCATGGCGTCTCGACCCAGCGCTCGCCGGCGGCGGCATCCTGGCCGATCACGGCTGGCACGCCTTCTACCTCGCCACCTACCTGCTCGACGCGGAGCCGGTGGCGATCGCGGTCGAGGCGAGCCAGCGCAAGTTCGTCACGGCGGGCGTCGAGGACACGGTGCAGTGCACCATCGACTTTCCCGCGACGCGCGCCGACATCTTTCTGACCTGGGCGGGCGACGAGCGCCGCACCAGCGGCGAGCTGATCGGACGGGACGGCACGATGACGATCGCCGACCGTACGCTGATCACCACCGTACGCGACCGGCCACCGGTCGAGACGGCGTTCGCGCAGCCACTCTCCGCGGGTTCGTACCATCCCGATTGGTTCGCCACGATGCTGGAGGACTTCCGCGAGGAGATCCACGATCCGAAGACGCGGGGGATGAATTTCCGCGAAGCCGAGATCTGCTGCCGTCTACTCGAGACGGGATACCAGTCGAGTGCCTCCGGCGGCGCACGCGTGCCGTTGCGTGACGCGGCGGCCGGTGCCTGAGACGACGACCGCCCCGTCGTTCGATGGGGTGATCGCGGTCACGGCGGCGGCCACGGAGGTGCTGGGAGGCCTCCGGTTGGTGGAGCGCGCCGCGTTCACCTTGGCGCGGTCCGGCGCACGTCGGCTGTGGTGCGTCGGGATTCGGCCCGCGATTCCCCTCCGCCTCCCGGAGATCCCGATCACGTGGGCGCGCGACGGTATTTCGGCGTCGTCCGCGTGGCTGCTGGATGCGACCCCACGGCTCGTCATCCTCGCCGACACGACGGTCACCGACGCACCCACCGTCGCCGCGCTGATCGCCGCCGCCGACCCACCGGCCCTGTGCGCGGCGGAAGGAGTGATGCTGTGGCAGGCCACCCCCGCGGCGCTCGAGTCCGCGCTCCGCGCCGGTGAGGTCTCGTCGGCATTCGAGCCGCCGCGATCGGCGCCTGCGTGGACGCCGCCGAACGGTGCCTTGCTGCACGCGGCCCTCGACCCGGCGAGCCGCCGACGCGCCGAGCGGGCGCTCTTCGCCACGCTCGGGAGGCGCGGCGACGGCTGGCTCACGCGGGTCGTCGATCGGCGCTTGTCGCGCGCCCTCACCCGTCTGCTGATCCCCCTCGGGGTCACCCCGAACCAGGTGACGCTGGCCTCGATCGCGATCGGCGTCGTCGGCGGCTGCTGCTTCGCCTTGGGAACCCCGGTCACCGCCGCGCTCGGCGCCCTCCTGTTCTTCGCCTCGACGGTGATCGACGGCTGCGACGGCGAGATCGCCCGCCTGACCTTTCGTGAGTCCGCCTTCGGAGCCCGACTCGACATCCTTGGCGACAACGTGGTGCACCTCTTCCTCTTCGGGGGCATCGCGCTCGGCCTTCACCGCCGGAGCGGCGATCCCGCGGTCGCTGCCCTGGGGATCGTGCTGGTGGTGGGGGTCCTGCTAGCCATGGCATCCGTCTACCTCTGCATCGTGCGGCGACCACCCCGGCCCGCCCAACGGGCCCTCTACGAGGCCTTCGCCAGCCGCGAGTTCGCCTACCTCCTGGTCGCCCTGACGCTCGCCGGCCGGCTCGACTGGTTTCTCTGGCTCTCGGCCGTGGGAACCTACGCCTTCGCGGCGGGACTGCTCGTGTTGGGCCGCCCATCCGCCGCCCGCTGACGCAGCGCGCTGCAGAAAGGCGGTGAAACTTCCCTATAGGCGCGGGCGTAATTCCCTATAGAGAGGATAAAGCCATGGCATACCCCGCCATGCTGCACCGTCACGGAGACTCTCAGTGGGACGACGCGTTCCCGCTCCTGCCCGAACAGTTTGCCGAGACTGCCCGGGCGCTCGAGGCAGCGGAACCCGAACGTCGACTCCTGCTGGCGGTTCTATGTGACGCCATCGTCGTCTTTCAGAGACGGGCGGCCGGCTACGGCGGCTCCGCATCGCGGAGCACCGGCGAAGCCGAGCGCTGGATTCTGTCGGACGATCGTCGTTGGCTCTACTCGTTCGTGAACGTGTGCGAGTCCCTCGGGATCGCGCACGAGCCGTTGCGGCGCGCGCTGCTCTCCTGGCGCTGGCGCGTCGCGACCGAACGGAGGAGCCCGGCTGCGCGCCGGCGGTTGCTCGCCGGCAAGGAGCCGATGGCGTTCGCCGACTCGGCGTAAGACGACCCGTTTCGCCCCGCGGGAGCGGCAGAAGACGAGCGGTACCGATCGGGAGCATTTCCCGCGGGGGTGGGGGTGCGCTAAGCATCCGCCGGTGAAGACGGTGCGGAGCGCCGCGCGGTGAGGGCGGAGGTCGACGGCATCGGGCTGCACTACGAGCTCGCGGGCGATCGCGGTCCGCTGATCGTGTTGACGCACGGGCTCGGCGGCCGGCTCGAGTTCTTCGCACCCCACGTCGAGGCGCTCGCCGCGCGCCATCGGGTGTTGCGGTGGGATCTGCGTGGCGCGGGACGCTCCGACAAGCCTCCGGGACCGTACGCTCCCGCGCTCTTCGCCCGCGACCTCGCCGGCCTGCTCGACGTCGTCGCCGAGCCCGCGGCGTACGTCGTCGGACACTCCGGGGGCGGAGTCGTCGCCCAGCGCTTCGCCCTCGATTTTCCCGAACGGGTGCGCGGGTTGGTGCTGGTCAGCACCTCGAGCGAGGTCGGCGAGAAGGCGTCCGCGGCGTGGAACCGTCTCGCCGATACGATCGAGCGCGACGGCTTCGGCTCGGCCGCGCGCGACCCCGACCCGCGCGGCTTCGCGCCGGCGTTCGCCACGTCTCATCCCGAGGTGGTCCGCGAGCTCGCGGAGCGGACGCGCGAGAACGATCCCCGCGCCTACGCGGCGAGCGCCCGCGCCTTCGGCGCCTACAACTGGACGGACGAGCTCCCCCAGGTGGCGGCGCCGACGTTGATCCTGCAAGGTCTCGCCGATCGCATGACCCCGCCGGGGGGTTCGGTGATCCTGTCGCGGCGGCTCCCGCACTCGCGGCTCGTCATGGTGCCGGACGCCGGCCACAATCTGCCGATCGAGGTTCCGGCACTCTTCACGGCGGCCATTCTCGGCTTCCTGGCCGGTCTAGAGCTCGCGCCACCGTCATCGCCGTCGCGCACGCCCGCCGGCAATTGACCCACCCGACGCCGGCGGCTATGCGCCTCGGCATGAAGAGCTGGTACGCGCTCTCGGCGATCGGACGCGATCGGCCGGGCATCGTCGCCGATCTCGCGGAGCTGATCTACGAGTGCGACTGCAACCTCGAGGACTCGAGCATGACCATCCTCGGGAGCGAGTTCGCCGTCCTGCTGCTGTTGTCGTCGGCCGACGCCGCGGCCGAGCAGCGTCTCTCGTCGGGCTGCAAGCGCCTCGAGTGGGAGAAGCGCCTGACGGTCTTCTTCCGGCCCCTCGACGGCGAGCCGGTGCCCTACGCGACGCGTGAGCATGCCCGCCGCTACGCGCTGCAGGCGATCGGCGTCGACCGGGCAGGCATCGTCGCCAAGATCTGCCGCTGCCTGGCCGACCACGCCGTGACGATCGCCGAGATGACGACGCAATCACGGCCGGAGCCCGAGAGCGGCACCCCGATCTACACGATGCGGATGCAGCTCGACGTACCGCGCCAGACCGACCCGAAGGCGCTGGCGCAGCGTCTGGACGCGATCGGCGACGAGCTGCAGGTCGACGTCACCTTCACGCCGGCCGGCTGACCGGCAAACTCAGGGCAGCCCGGCGAGGCCGCCGGCATCCGCGAGTGCGCGCAGCTCGACGTAGCCGCCCACGTGCTTTCCGTCGATGAAGATCTGCGGGACCGTGCGCTTGCCGCCGGCGCGCTCCACCATCTGGTCGCGCAACGAGTCGTCGTCGCCGACGTCGATCTCGTCGTACGGAATGGCGCGCTCCGTGAGGAGGCGCTTGGCTTGCACGCAAAACGGACAGAACTCGGTGCTGTAGACGGTCACCCTCGCCATGGCGGCCACCCTAATGACGGCGCCGAGGCCCCGCAACCCCGATTCCGTCCGACTCGAGTTGACAACGTAAGGCCTTCGTCGGAACGCTGCCGACATGAGCCGATTCGACGAGCTGATCGACGTCGTCCGCCGCCTGCGCGGACCGGATGGCTGTCCGTGGGACCGCGAGCAGACGCCCGAGAGCCTGCGGGGATGTCTCCTCGAGGAGGCGTACGAGGTGCTCGACGCGCTCGATCGCGCCGACACCGCCGACGTCCGCGACGAGCTCGGCGACTTGCTGTTGCAGATCGTCTTCCAAGCCGACATGGCGGCCAAGGCCGGCGGATTCGGGATCGACGACGTGATCGAGGGCATCGTCGCCAAGATGATCCGGCGTCACCCGCACGTCTTCGGCGACGCCGTCGTCGCCGATACCGCGGAGGTGCTGCGCAACTGGTCGCGCATCAAGACCGCCGAGCGCGCCGCCAAGGGCGCCGGCACGGATCGCTCGCTGCTGAGCGGGCTGCCCACCGCCCTCCCCGCCCTGCATGCCGCCCATCGCATCGGGGAAAAGGCCTCGCGCGTCGGATTCGATTGGCCGTCGGCCGAGGCCGCGATGGGCAAGGTCCATGAGGAGGTCCGCGAGCTCGAGGAGGCGATCGCGAGCAGGGACGCGAGCCGCATCGAGCACGAGCTCGGCGACGTGCTGTTCGCGCTCGCGAGCGTCGGTCGGCTGGCGGACCAGAACGGCGAGGTGGCGCTGCGGACCGCACTGGCGAGGTTCAGCCGCCGCTTTCGCAGCGTCGAGGGGGTCGTGGAGGCGAGCGGGCGCGACATTCACGCGGTCGCTCCCGCCGAGCTCGAGGCGTTGTGGGAGACGGTCAAGGCCGAGGAGCGCCGCGGGTCCTGATGCGAGACGCGCCGGCGGTCGCGGTCGGCACGGCCCTCAACGCCCGATGCGAGCCCGCAGCGCCCGTCTGAGCGCCACCACCTCGGGGCCCCCGAGCACGTTCAGGACGCCGCCGCACACGACGACCCCCGCGGCGACGGCGGCCATCAGCCATGCGATCCGGCTCAGCAACGGAATGCCGGGATCGAACCACTCGACGCGGCGGACGATCGCGAGCACCACCGGCGCCATCGCCAACGACGCGACCAGGGTCCGCGCCGTCGACACGAGCCACGGTCCCCATTGGAACCCCCCGGCGCGCCGGGCAAGCAGCGCCGCCAGGAGGACGAGATTGACGGTCGCCGCCAGCGAGGTTGCGAGCGCAAGCCCGCCGTGCCGCAGGTTCGCGAGGCCAAAGCGCTCGGTCGCCGCCGCCAGCGCCGCCACCATCCCCCCGTCGGGCGGCGGCGGCAACGGTCCGATCAGCAAGACGACGAAGAGCAGGTTCGCGACGAACGCCGCCGCCGCCGTGACGACCGGCGTGCGCGTGTCCTCGAGCGCGTAGAACGCCGGCACCAGCACCCGCACCGACGCCACCGACCACAGACCCGCGGCGTAGTAGCGCACGGCGAGCGCGGTCTCCGCGGCGTCCGACGGCGTGAACTGCCCGCGAATGAAGAGGATCGAGGTCAGCGGCTCGGCGGTCAGCATGAGCCCGACCGCCGCCGGCAACGCGATCAGATTGACCAGGCGGAGGGCGAAGCCGACGGTGTCGCGAAACGCCGCGAGATCGCGCTTGGCGAGCGTCGCGAAGCTCGGCAGGGCGGCGGTGCTGAGGGCGACGGCGAAGACGCCGAGCGGGAACTCGAACAGGCGCTCGGCGTACCACAAGAACGCCACGCTGCCCGCCGGCAGGAGCGAGGCGAACATCGTGCTCACCAACACGTTGATCTGGTAGACCGCCGACCCGAACACCGTCGGCAGCATGAGCGCACCCACCCGCGCCACCGCCGGATGACGGGGCTCGAGGGCGGGCGTGAGCGGGATCCCGTGACGGCGGAGCGCCGGGACCTGCGAGACCACCTGGGCGATGCCGCCGAGGATCACCGCCACCGCGACACTGTAGATCCCGAGCCATGGAGCGAGGGCCGCGGTCGCCGCCACCATCACGACGTTCATCACGACCGGCGACATCGCCGGGGCCCAGAAGTCCCGGAGCGCGTTCAGCACCCCCATGGCCGCCGCCACCATGCCGACGCAGAAGATGTACGGAAACACGATGCGCGTGAGCGACACGGTGAGCTCGAGCTTGCCGGGCACGGCGGCGAAGCCCGGGGCGAAGAGCGCGGTGATCGGCGCGGCGAAGAGCACCCCGAGCACGGTGATGGTCGCGAGCAGCAGCGCCATCATCGTGAACAGCACGCGGGCGACACGCTCGGCCTCGGCGCGCGGCCCGCGCTCGAGATAGCCGGTGAAGACCGGAATGAACGCCGCGGTCGCCGCCCCCTCCGCCACCAGCCGCCGCAGCAGATTGGGGATGCGATAGGCGACGAAGAACGCGTCGGCGCCCATGCCCGCGCCGAAGAGGTACCCGACCACGACGTCGCGGACGAGACCCGTCACCCGCGAAATCACGGTCAGTCCCCCCACCAAACCCGCGGCCCGCGCGATCCGGCGCTTCTCGCTCATTGACGACCCATGGGTCCGCTGCTAGAAGCGCCGCCACCGTGAACAAGCACCCATCGGCGCAAAAGCGTCATCGACAAAGCGTCAAGCGACAGGCACGCAACACGGCGATCCGCTCGCGGGTCCGCACCTACGTGCGGCAGCTGCGTGAGGCGATCGCTGCCGGCGACACCGGCGAGGCCAAGACCCGGCTCCTCACCGCCACGCGTGCCATCGACAAGGCCGCGACCAAAGGCATCTTTCACCGCAACACGGCGTCCCGGAAGATCGCGCGCCTGACGTTGGCCGTTCGGAAGCTCGGATCGGCCGCGGCCTGACGGGTCGCCCATCCGGCCGACGGTCACGCCCTCTGCGGCGGGCTGACGCGCTGTCCAGCCGCTCGTCGATTGCCGAGACAGAGGTCGAGCACCCAGTGCTCGAGGAGGGGGCGGGCGTCGCTGCCGCTCTTGCTCGCCAGATCGAGGTCGGCAAGTCGCGCGTAGGCCCGGCGCAGCTCGGCGGGCCGATAGGCTCGGAGCGCCCGCTGGCACGCGAACCGCTGGTAGGGCGCCACGGCGATCTCGCGCAGGGCCTCGTCCACGCCGCGCCCGCGCGCCACCAGCTCCGCGCCCGCCACGACCGGCTTCAGGCTCGCCGCGATCGCGCCGATCACCGCGATCGGCTGCGCGCCCTCGTCGAGCGCGCAGGCGAGCAGGCGCATCGCCGCCTCCGCGTCCCGCGCACAGAGCGCGTCGGCCACCTCGAAGTTGCCATGCTCGCGACCGGGAGCGCTCACCCTCCGGACGTCGTCGACCGCGATCGAGCGCTCGGCCGACACGGCCACCGCCAGCTTGTCGAGCTCGCTCGCCAACAGCAGTAGGTCTCGCCCCACGCATTCCAGCAGCAGCTCGCGGGCCTCTTCGGTCAGCGCGCGGCCGCGCTCGCGGGCGAATCCGTCGGCGAAGCTTCGCATCTCGGAGGTGCGCGGGTGATCGACGGGCACGCGGGTGGCGATCTCGCGGCAGCGCGCGAAGAACCGCCGTCGCATGTCGGCGCCGCGCGCCACGATCGCGACGGTGACCTGCGGTGCCTGCCGCTCGAGGGCGAGGGTCAGGCGCTCCTGCCCACGCTCGTCGATGCTCTCGGCGCCGCGCACGATCAACAACGTCCGCTGACCGAAGAGCGACGGGGTCTCGATGGCGTCCGCGAGCGCACCGACGTCGCAGTCGGCGGCGTGATAGCCGTGGACGGCGACCGAGCCCTGGCGCTCGAGCCCGCGACGGATCTCCTCCAGGGCGCGATCCGCCCGCCAGCCGTCGAACTCGCCGCGCCGCTCCTCGGCGAGCAAGAAGAGCGAGGATGCCCTCTCACCCGCCATCAGAAGTCCTCCATGATCTGGTCGTAGACGTCGCGCGCCAGGTTGGCGACGATGCGCTCGAGAGCCTGCCGGCGGCGGCTCTCGGCGAGCTGCACGTCCGTGAATCCGCCCAGGTCCTCGGAATTCAGCGGCGAGCTCCGAAAGTCGGAGGACGTAGTGACCACCACCGAGGCGACGCTCTCGTAGTCGTCCGCGACGCGCATGCCCTTGACCTGCCAGACCAGCGTCCCGGTGTCGCGCCGGCGGAGCTCGAGATCGAGGGCGAGCACGGTCTGGTAGATCAGCACCTCGTCGTCGCGATTGAACGCGACCGGGCGATCCTCGGCCGCGCGCACCGTACCGGTGAGCTGCAAATCGCCCTCCTCGGCCTTGCTCACGCGGAGCGGGCCGCGGATGACGAACTCGCGCTCGATGGCCATGGCGAGGCGCTTCTCGACCCCGATCTCGCGCGTCTCGTTCGCGAACGTCCGAACGCCGATGGTGTGGACGCCGGCGTCGAAGGTGCGGCTGCCGCCCGCGAAGTGGTAGCCGCACCCGGCGAGGGCCACGGCCGCCGCCACGACGATCGCCGCGGCTCGCACCCTCGCCTTCATACGACGAGACTCACCAGCCGGCCGGGGACGACCAGCGTCTTGCGGATCGGCTTGCCGGCGATCTGGGCTTGCACACGCTCGTCGGCGAGCGCGCGCGCCAGCAGCTCGTCCTCCGGGGCGTCCGGCGTCGTGAGAAAGCGGCCGCGCACCTTGCCGTTCACCTGTACCACCATCTCGACCGTCTCTTCGACGAGCGCCGCCGCATCGGCGGTCGGCCACGGGATCGCCTCGAGCGCCGTGGTCTCCCCGATTGCCTCCCACAGCTCGCTGGCGACGTGCGGAACGAAGGGCGCCAGCAACACCAGCGTGGTCCGCACCGCCTCGCGGACGGCGGCCGCGAGCGTCGGATCCGCGGGCGCCTCCCCTTGCACGGTCTCGGCGTAGCCGTTCACCAGCTCCATCACCGCCGCCACGGCGGTATTCAGGTGCAGCCGGCGCTCGAGGTCGTCGGTCACGCGCGCGATCGTCCTGTGGGCGAGACGCCGGAGGGCACGGGACTCCGCGCTCGGCTCGGCGGCGGCGCCGTCCGTCGCGGCGAGCCAGGCCTGACCGCGGGCGACGATGCGCCACACGCGATGCAGAAAACGCGAGGCGCCCTCGATTCCCTGATCGTTCCAGTCGAGGTCGCGCTCCGGTGGCGCCGCGAAGATCGAGAAGAGCCGCGCGGTGTCCGCGCCGTAACGCTCGATGAGGTAGTCCGGGTCGACGACGTTGCCCTTGGACTTGCTCATCTTGGCGCCGTCCTTGATCACCATCCCCTGGGTCAGAAGATTGGTGAACGGCTCGATGGTCCGGCCCGCTTGCTCCCAGTCCGGGATCTCGCCGAGATCGCGCAGCACCTTGGTGAAGAAGCGGGCGTACAGCAGGTGCAGCACGGCGTGCTCCACCCCGCCGATGTACTGGTCGACCGGGAGCCAGTAGCGAATCGCCTCCGGGTCGAAGGCCCGCGTGGTCTCACCGGAGGAAACGTAGCGCAGGAAGTACCACGACGACTCCATGAAGGTGTCGAAGGTGTCGGTCTCGCGCCGCCCGGTGCCGCCGCAGCGCGGACAGGTGGTGCGCACGAAGTGCTCGAGCTTGGCGAGCGGCGAGCCGCCGACGCCGGTGAACTCGGCGTCGGTCGGAAGCACCACGGGCAGGTCGGCGACCGGGACCGGCACGGCGCCGCACGACTCGCAGTAGACGACCGGAATCGGCGCCCCCCAGTAGCGCTGGCGCGAGACCCCCCAGTCACGCAGCCGGTATTGCGTCGCCGCGCGTCCATAGCCGCGCGCCGCCGCCGCCTCCGTGATGCGGCGCTTGCCGTCCTCGCTCGTGAGCCCGTCGAACTCGCCCGACCGCACGAGTCGCCCCGGCCCCTCGTGCGCGGCCTCCATCGTCGCCGGGTCGAGCGGCGGAACGTCGTCGGGCTGGACGACGACGCGCATCGGCAGATCGTGAGTGCGGGCGAACTCGAAGTCGCGTTGATCGTGGCACGGCACCGCCATCACGGCGCCGGCGCCGTAGGCCATCAGCACGAAGCTCGCGGCATAGATTGGGATGCGCTCCCCCGTGAAGGGATTCTGACACCAGGCGCCGAGGAAGACCCCGTCCTTGCCCTCGGCCCGCTCTTCGGGGGGTTGTGCCCGCACCTTCGCGACGAAGGCGGCGACCGCCGGCTCCTCGCCGGTGCCGCGCGACAGCTCGCCGACCAGCGGATGCTCGACCGCGAGGCTCACGAAGGTCGCGCCGTGGACCGTGTCGGGGCGGGTCGTGAAGACGCGGATCGCGTCGTCGCGGCCCTCGAGCGGAAACTGGAGCTCCGCCCCGGTACTGCGCCCGATCCAGTTGCGCTGCATGACCAGCACCTTCTCCGGCCAGCCCGAGAGCTGATCGCAGCCCGCCAGCAACTCGTCGGCGTAGGCGGTGATGCGGAGAAACCACTGCTCGAGCTCGCGCTCGCGCACCGTCGACTCGCAGCGCCAGCACTTGCCGTCCTCGACCTGCTCGTTGGCGAGCACGGTCTGGCAGTGCTCGCACCAGTTGACCACCGACTTCCGCCGGTAGGCCAGCCCGCGCTCCAGCATGGCGACGAAGAAGCGCTGCTCCCAGCGGTAGTACTCGGGCTCGGAGGTCGCGAGCTCGCGGCTCCAGTCGAAGCTGAATCCCATGCGCCGCAGCTGCCCCTGCATGTTGGCGATGTTGTCGCGCGTCCACGCCGCGGGATGGGCGCCGCGCTCGATCGCCGCGTTCTCCGCCGGCATGCCGAAGGCGTCCCATCCGATCGGGTGGAGCACGTTGAAGCCGCGCATGCGGCGCTGGCGCGCGATGACGTCGCCGATCGTGTAGTTGCGGACGTGGCCCATGTGAATCCGTCCGGAGGGGTAGGGAAACATCTCGAGGCAGTAGAACTTCGGACGGGCCGGATCGACCGCGGTCTCGTACGTCCGCTGCGCTGCCCAGTTCGCCTGCCATCGCTGCTCGACGGCATGCGGATCGTAGCGGGAATCCATCCGGTCGCGCTTCAGGGAGCGGGCGGGCGCTCTTTGACGCCCACGGTGGCAGCGATGTGGTCGAGCACCCCGTTGACGAAGGTCGCGGAGTCGTCGCTCCCGAAGCGCTTGGCGATCTCGATCGCCTCGTCGATCGCGACCGTCGCCGGGACGTCGCGCCGGCAGAGCAGCTCGTAGGTGGCGACCCGAAGGATGTTGCGGTCGACGTGCGACAAGCGCCCGAGCCGCCAATTCTCGGAGCTGCCGGCGATCAGCTCGTCGATGCGGGTGCGCGTGGCGAGCACGCCGCCGACGAGGTCCTCGCCGAACGTGCGCGCCTCCGTCGGCGCGTCGCAGTGCTCCCAGAACGCGCGCACCCCGCCCGCGCTCTCGTCGCCCAGGATCTCGACCTGGTACAGAGCCTGCAGCGCCAGCTCGCGCCCCTTGCGTCGCATTCCCATCGCGTGCGTCTCACCCCAACAGGCGCGCCACTTGCGCCATCTCGATCGCCGTCACCGCCGCCTCGTAGCCCTTGTTGCCGTGGCCGGCCCCGGCACGGGCCAGCGCTTGCTCTATCGTGTCCGTGGTGAGGACGCCAAACCCGACGGGAATGCGGTGCCGCTCGACGATCCGGCCGACCCCACGCGTGACCTCGCTCGAGATGTACTCGAAGTGCGGCGTCTCGCCGCGCACCACCGCGCCGAGGCAGACGAGCGCGTCGCAGCGTCCGCTGCGGGCGAGCTCCTGGGCGGCGAACGGCACCTCGAAGGCCCCGGGCACGTGCACGACCACGATGTCGTCGTCGGCGACGCCGTGGGCCGCGAGCGCCTCCAAGCGCACCCGCCAACAAGGCGCCTGTCACGCTGCGGTTGAAGCGGGACACTACGACGCCGAATCGCAGTCCCCTGCCCTCGAGCGATCCTGTCAGCTCGCGCGCCACGGGCGGGATCAGCTGGGCTTCAACCCTGTCAGGAGGTGGCCGAGCTTCTCCTGCTTGGTCCGGAGATAGGCGAGGTTGCCACTGCGCGCCGGCACCTCGAGCGGCACCCGCTCCGCGATCTCGATGCCGTAGCCTTGGAGGCCGAGCACCTTGCGCGGATTGTTGGTCAACAGGCGAATGCGCTTGAGCCCGAGGTCGCGGAGGATCTGGGCGCTGATGCCGTAGTCGCGGAGATCCTCCTCGAAGCCGAGCTCGAGGTTGGCCTCGACCGTGTCGCGCCCCTGATCCTGGAGCGCGTAGGCCCGGATCTTGTTGGCGAGACCGATGCCACGACCCTCCTGGTGCATGTAGACGATCACGCCCTGCCCGAGCCCGTCGATGGTGCGGAGCGCCTGGTCGAGCTGCTCCCCGCAGTCACAGCGCTCGGACTGAAACACGTCGCCGGTGAGACACTGCGAATGGACCCGCACCAGCGGTACGTCGGTCGGCCTGAGCCCGCCCTTCACCAGCGCCATGTGCTCGTGACGATCCACCGAGTTGCGGTAGACGATGGCGCGCCAACGCCCGCCGGTGGCGCTCGTGAAGTCGGACTCGACGGCGCGCTCGACCAGGAGCTCGCTACGCAGGCGATGCGCCGCGAGCGCCGCCAGCGTCGTCATGTGGATACCGTGGCGCGCCGCCAGGCCCTCGAGGTCGACGCGGGTGGCGACGGCGCCGTCGTCGCAGAGCACGGTGCAGAGCACGGCCGCCGGCCGCATGCCCGCCAGGCGCATGAGGTCCACGGCTCCCTCGGGGTGTCGCTTGTGCGCGAGGACACCGCCCCGCTGCACCTGGATCGGGAAGACGTGTCCCGGCATGGCCAAGTCGGCGGGGCCGCCGCCCTCGGCGACCGCGACGCGGATCGTGCGGGCGCGGTCGGCCGCCGAGATCCCCGTCGTGACGCCGCGGCGCGCCTCGATCGAGGCGCCGAAGGCCGGCTGGCGCCCGGGCGACGCGGGATTGGCGAGCAGCGGGATGCCGAGCCGGCGCATGCGCCCTTCGGTGAGCGCGACACAGATCAACCCGCGGGCGTGGGTCGCCATGAAGTTGATCGCCTCGGGCGTCACCCGCTCCGCCGCCAGGCAGAGCACGCCGTCGCCGCCCTCGCCGTCGTCGAGGAGGGCGACCATCTTGCCGGCGCGCACGTCCGCGAGGATCTCGTCGATCGGTGACAGCATGGGAATTCGGGCGACTATAGCCCCTCCCCCTCAGTATTGCACCGCTCCCGCGCGGAGGAGGTCCGGCCCGATCCAGGTCGCGTGTTGGTCCACCAGGCGAGGCGCCGCCCCGAGCCGGCCGACCCCGAGCGGCGCCAGCATGCCGCGGCCGTCGCCGCCGAGCAGGATGGGCGCCGAGATCAGCAGCAGGCGGTCGACGACGCGGGCGCGGAGCGCCTCGGCGGCGAGCTCGCCGCCCCCCTCGATGAGTACGCTCACCACCCCACGTCGCCCGAGCTCCGCGAGGAGATCGGTGAGCGACAGGCGGCCGCGCTTGGCCGGGAGGGCGAGCACGTCGACCCCCAGCCGGCGGAAGGCCTGCAGCTTTGCGGGCGAGGCGGAGGTCGTCGTCGCGAGCAGCGTCGGCGCCGTCGAGCGCTGGCGTACGACGCGCGCCCGCGGCGAGATGCCGAGGCGCCCCGCGACGACGACGCGGAGCGGATCGCGCCCGCCCCGGAGGCGGCAGGTGAGCGCCGGATCGTCCGCCCGCACGGTGCCGGCACCGACCATCACCGCGTCGACGCGATTCCGGAGCTCGTGCACGAAGCGGCGCGCCCGCGGGCCGCTGATCCAGCGTGACTCGCCCTGCGCGGTCGCGATGCGTCCGTCGAGCGAGGCGGCGAGCTTCAGCAGCACGTAGGGCCGGCGATGGACGATGGAGTGCCGGAACCACGCCGAGACCGCCCCCGCCTCCTCGGCGAGCACACCGGTCGTAACCGGAATCCCCGCGGCGCGGACGGCTCGGAGGCCACGCCCGCGCACGCGCGGATTCGGATCGCCGACGCCGACGACGACGCGCGCGATCCCCGCGGCGATCACCGCCCGCGCGCACGGCGGCGTCCGTCCCTGATGCGAGCAGGGCTCGAGGGTCACGTAGAGCGTCGCGCCCCGCGCCCGCCGCCCGGCGCGCGCCAAGGCGACGACCTCCGCGTGTGGGCCACCGGCGCGACGATGCCAACCTTCCCCGACGATGCGGCCGCCCTTCACGATGACGGCGCCGACCGGCGGATTGGGGCTCGTCCGACCGAGCCCGCGCCGCGCCAGCGTGATGGCTCGCGCCATCCATTTCTGATCGCCCCGCTCTTCGGGGGCGCGGCGGACGCCCGGTCTAGCGCTCTTTCTTCCGGTTCTGCGCGTCGCCACGCCGCTCCTTGAGGAGGGTCTCGAGCTCTTCCATGAATTCGCCGATGTCCTCGAAGGAACGATACACCGACGCGAAGCGGACGTAAGCGACCTTGTCGAGGCCGTGGAGCTCGCGCATCAGCGACTCGCCGATGGCGGAGCTCGGGACCTCCTTCTCGCCCCGCTCCTGGAGGCCGCGCTCGATCCGATCGACGACGCTCTCGATCGCCTCGATGCCGACCGGGCGCTTCTCGCAGGCGCGCTTCAGCCCGGCGACGATCTTCACGCGGTCGAAGGTCTCACGACGCCCATCCTTCTTGACGACCAGCGGCAACGCCTCCTCGGCGCGCTCGTAGGTGGTGAAGCGGCGGGTGCAGTGCAGACACTCGCGCCGGCGGCGGATGACGTCACCCTCCTTCGAGAGCCGTGAGTCGATGACCTTGTTCTCGAGGTCCCGGCAGAAAGGGCACTTCAAAGGCGGTCGCGTCCTTCAGCGTTCCGGATAGATGGGGAAGCGTCGGCACAGGTCGGCGACTTCGGTTGCGATCGCCGCGAGGGCCGACTCGTCGCCGACCCGCGCCAGCGCGCGCGCGATCAGGTCGCCCACCAAGGCCATCTCTGGCTCGCGCATGCCGCGCGAGGTCACCGCCGGTGTCCCGAGACGAACGCCGCTCGTCACCATCGGCGAGCGCGGGTCGAATGGCACCGTGTTCTTGTTGACGGTGATGCGGGCGCGATCGAGGGTCTGCTCGGCGACCTTGCCGGTGAGCTCGCTGCCGCGCAGATCCATCATCATGAGGTGGTTGTCGGTGCCGCCGGTCAGCAGTTGAAAGCCGTGCTCGACGAGGCGGGCGGCGAGCGCCTTGGCGTTGGCGACGATCTGGCGTTGGTAGGCCGCGAACTCGGGGCGGAGGGCCTCCTTGAACGCCACCGCCTTGGCGGCGATCACGTGCATCAGCGGTCCGCCCTGGTTGCCGGGGAAGACCGAGGAGTTGAGGCTCTTGGCGTACCGCTCCCGACAGAGGATCAGGCCGCCACGCGGCCCGCGCAGCGTCTTGTGGGTCGTGCTGGTCACGAAATCACAGTGCGGAACCGGCGAGGGGTGCACGCCGGCCGCCACCAGCCCGGCGAAGTGCGCCATGTCGGTGACCAAGAGCGCCCCCACCTCGTCGGCGACGGCGCGGAAGCGGGCGAAGTCCAGTTGGCGCGGGTAGGCGCTGTAGCCGGCGACGATCATCTTGGGACGATGCTGCCGCGCCAGCGCCCCGAGCTGCTCGTAATCGAGTCGATGATCGGACTCGCGGACACCGTAGTGGACCACGTTGAAGAACTTGCCCGAGAAGTTCACCGGGCTGCCGTGGGTCAGGTGGCCGCCGTGGCTCAAGTTCATGGCGAGCATGGTCGCGCCCGGCTCGAGCTGCGAGAAGTAGACGGCCATGTTGGCCTGCGAGCCCGAGTGCGGCTGGACGTTGGCGTGCTCGGCGCCGAAGAGCTCCTTGGCACGTGCGATCGCCAGCTCTTCCACCACGTCGACGAACTCGCAGCCGCCGTAGTAGCGCTGTCCGGGATACCCCTCGGCGTACTTGTTGGTGAGCACCGACCCCTGCGCCTCGAGCACCGCCTCACTGACGATGTTCTCGGAGGCGATCAGCTCGAGGTTGCATTGCTGGCGTTCCGTCTCGTGACGAATCGCCTGCATGACCTCGGGATCGGTCGTGGCTAGATGGCTGGTCATCGTTGGGGGGTCCTCACCGGCAAAAAAAATCGCAGAGCTGGCCCGCATGCGACGACGTCCGGCCGGTCTCTGCGATCCGCGGTGCCGAGGCAGCGGGGCGTCCGGTCGAAATCGGAGGCGCCGCCCGCTCGGCCCGGACTACTTCTGGCTCTCGATGTAGTTCACGACGTCCTGGACGGTCCGAATCTTCTCGGCCTCCTCGTCCGAGATCTCCATCTCGTACTCTTCCTCCAGGGCCATCACCAGCTCGACGATGTCCAACGAGTCGGCCCCGAGATCCTCGATAAACGACGCCTCGGGGGTGACCTCGTCCTCGCTCACCCCGAGCTGTTCACAGATGATCTCGCGTACCTTGGCCTCAACCGCTGACGCCATGCTTCCTCCTCACACGTACAAACCGCCGTTGATGTGGATGACCTGCCCGGTGACGTAGCCCCCACCGGGGCCCGCGAGGAAGGTGACGGCGGCGGCGACGTCCTCTCCGCGCCCGAGCCTGCCGAGCGGAATCAGCGCTCGGTACATGTCTCGGACGCTCGCGTCCAGCCCTTCCGTCATGTCGGTCTCGATGAACCCCGGTGCAACCACGTTCGCGGTGATGCCGCGTGACGCCAATTCACGTGCCGTGGACTTGGTGAAGCCGATGATCCCGGCCTTCGCGGCCGCGTAGGCCGCCTGCCCCGTGTTGCCCATGACCCCGACGACCGAGCTCATGTTGATGATGCGCCCGGAGCGTGCCCGCATCATGGGTCGGGCGACGGATTTGGTGCAGTTGAAGACCCCCTTGAGGTTGACGTCGAGAACGCGCTGCCACTGCTCGTCGCTGGTCCGAAGGATCAGCGCGTCGGAAGAAACGCCGGCATTATTTACCAAAACATCCACCTTGCCAAGGCGCGCCACCACGCCGCGGATCGCATTTTCGACCTCGGCGCCGACGACGACGTCGAACGCGACGGCTTCCGCCGAGCCGCCCCGCGTCATGATGTCGTCGACGACCGCGCGCGCGCGTCCCTCTTCCACGCGATAGCCGACGACGACGTGTGCGCCGGCGGCGGCGAGGTCGCGCGCGATCGCCGCGCCGATCCCGCGCGAGGCCCCGGTCACGACGGCCACCTGACCCCCGAGCGTCATGCGCCCGCCGCCACCGGACCGGGTGCGCCGCCATCCTCGAGGGTGGCGCTCGCGATCCCGAGTCGCATGCGCTGGAGGAGCTTGGTCAGCACCTGGCCGGGTCCGACCTCGATGGCGCGCTCGCAGCCGAGCGCGCGGAGACGCTGCATCGACTCGGCCCACTTGACCGGCGCCGTCATTTGCGCCGTCAGGAGGTCGCGGACGCGCGCCGCGTCGGCGTTCGGCTCGGCGTCGACGTTGCTCACGACCGGAACGGCGAGCGCTCGGATTTCCACCGCGGCGAGCGCGCTCGCGAGCTCGGCCGCCGCCGGCGCCATCAGGGCGCAATGGAACGGCGCGCTCACCGCCAGCGCCATGGTGCGCGCGCCGGCGGCGCGCGCCTGCTCGACCGCCCGCCCGACCGCCTCGCGATGACCGGCGATCACCACTTGCCCGGCGCCGTTCAAGTTGGCGGGCGCCACGATCTCGCCGTTCGCGGCCGCGCGGCAGATCTCGGCCACGACGCCGTCGTCGAGGCCGATGACGGCGGCCATCGTGCCGACGCCGGCGGGCACCGCGGTCTGCATCAGCCGCCCACGCAGGCGCACCAACCGGAGGGCGTCCCGGAACTCGATCGCCCCCGCCACCACCAGCGCCGTGTACTCCCCGAGGCTGTGGCCGGCGAGCCAGCGGGGGACGAGCCCACTCTCCGCCCCGAGTACGCGCCAGAGCGCGATGCTCACGCTCAGGATCGCCGGCTGGCAGTGCTCCGTCAGCGTGAGCTCGCTCTCCGGCCCCTCGAAGCATAGCCGGGTGAGCGGAAGCGCGAGCGCGTCATCGGCCTCGGCGAGCGTTGCCCGCGCCACCGCGTGCTCGGCGGCGAGCCGCTTCCCCATCCCCACCCGTTGCGAGCCCTGACCGGGAAAGAGGAGCGCCGTCGCCGCCAACGACGCGGCGGAGCGCTCCGCGTCGGGTGCAACCGGCGTCGGCGTCACGCCTCCGTCGTGTCGAGAACCTTGCGCCCGCGATACTCGCCGCAATGCGCGCAGGCACGATGCCGCAGCATCGGCTCGTGGCAACTCGGACAGGTGATGAAGCTCGCGGGCCTGAGCGCATCGTGCGCCCGGCGCTTGTTGCGTTTGGTCGTCGACGTTCGTCGCTTGGGAACTGCCATGATTCCTCCTCCGCGCGCTCAGGCGTCGCGGTCGATCTTGAGATTGCGGAGCGCGGACCAGCGCGGGTCACCGGCCTCCACCACGCACGTGCATTGACCGGTGTTGCGGTTGATGCCGCACTGCGGGCACAAGCCCCGGCACTCTTCACCACAGAGCGGGCGGGTCGGCAAGGCGAGCATGATCTGCTCGTATACGAGTGGGGTCAGGTCGATTTCGGTCCCCTCGTAGAACGATTGGGTCAGGTCGCCGGGGGCGAGCTCGATCTCGCCCGTGAGGGGTGTCGCCGGCGTCAGCACGAGCGAGAATTCCTGCGCTACATCCAGAGGAAACGGCTCGAGGCAGCGCCCGCAGGTGGCGGTCGCCCGGCCGCGCACGAGACCTTCGAAGAAGAGATCGAGCTGCGCGCGGGAGAATCGGACCTGGACGTCGAGCGGCGCCACGAACTCGTAGTCGCCGGTCGCGCCCAGGGTCGTGTTCAGGGCCGCGACCGGCTCGGGATACTCGAGCTCGTTCTCGACCGCCAGGATGTCAGTGAGCGGAATCTTCATGGAAAGACCGGTGCCGTGCGCCGGTGAAAGACGGAGTTATACGCGGCGGCTCACGGGAGGCCAAGCGCGCCGACGCGGCGCAGCAACTAGCTCAGAAGGGGGACCTTTCCCCCTTCGCCGCCGCGGCGGCTCATCCCGCGGCTCGCGCTCGCTCGGCCGCGCGCCCACGCGCGGAGGTCGGATTCTGAGTCAGGCTCCTACGTGCCGGCCGACCCGCCCGGGTGGCCCCCGCCGACCCCGAGCCGGCGCTCGAGGCGTCGCACCCGCCGCAAGAGCTCGGGCAGCCGGAGGACGGCGGCCGAGACGCGCCGCCAGAGCGCGACCTCGATCGCGGGGTAGCCGCCGACCGTGCGACCCGCCGGGACCGAGCTCGGCACGCCGCTCTGCGCGGCGACCTGGACGCCGTCGCCGATCGTCAGATGCCCGGCGGCCCCGGCCTGGCCGCCCATCTGCACCCCCTGCCCGATCTTGGTGGAGCCCGCGATCCCGACCTGGGCGGCGAGAAAGCTGTGCGCGCCGACCTCGCAGTTGTGAGCGATCATCACCAGGTTGTCGAGCTTGGCGCCGCGCCGGATGATGGTCGCCCCGAGCGTGGCGCGGTCGATCGTCGTGTTGGCGCCGACCTCGACGTCGTCCTCCACGATCACCGTCCCGGTCTGGGGAATCTTGACCGCCCCGTCGGGTCCGGGCGCGAAGCCGAACCCGTCGGCGCCGATGACGACACCCGGGTGCAGCAGGACGCGGTCACCGATCTCCACCTGCTCGCGCACCACGACCCCGGCGTGGGCGACGAACTCGCGCCCGATCCGCACCCCCGCGTAGATGGTCACGTGCGGGTGCAGGGTCGCACCCGGTCCGATCACGACGTCGTCACCGACCACCACGTAGGCGCCGATCGACGCCGGCTCCGCGATCCTGGCACTCGCCGCGATCACGGCGGTGGGGTGGATGCCGGCCGGTGGCACGAGCGGCCGGTGGAAGAGCGCCAGCGCCCGCGCAAAGCAGAGGTAGGGATTCGCGGTACGGAGAGTCGCGATCGCGACCGGCGGCGATCCGGCGGCGACGATCGCGGCCGAAGCGCGGGTCGCGGCGAGCTGCGCCGCGTAACGCGGGTTGGCGAGAAAGGTGAGATCGCCCGGGCCCGCCTCCTCCAGCCCGCGGAGGGCCCCGATCTCGATCGCGGCGTCGCCCTCGAGGTCGCACCCCAGACGCGCCGCCAGCTCCCCGAGCTTCATCGTCGCGAGCATTAGGCCGAAGCTCCGCCCCCCGCAAGCCGGAGCGCCCGCGCACGGACCCTTCGGAGGGAGCCACGGCGAAGAAAAAGGTGAAGCCGCGAGCCCCGGCCACGCCGGAACAGAAGTGCGAGAAGGCGCGTCACGATGCCGCGGCGAAATCCGCGCAATGCCAAACCAAGGCGATCGGGATCTTTCACGGCGGCGGTACGACGGCGAAGCTGGAAGACACGCTCTCCAAATGCCGGGTCAAGTACACCGCCACGTGGCTCACGCTGCAAAAGATGGCGGCCGGCACGGGCTCGACATGTGACGCCCAGCGCTTCGTCGACAACGGTAACGGGACGGTCACGGACAATCTCACGGGTCTGGATTGGGAGAAGAAGACCAAATTTCGTCCGTGCCGTGCGGGGCGGCTTGTGATCGCTCCTTCGATGAGCATCGCCAAGACGAAGCAGCAGGCCGCCGACTAATCTTCCAGCCCGTGATCGGCCCCCGCTCGCTTCGATCCCGGGGCGGGCGGCGCCGTGAAACAATGCTGCGGCAGCGAATTTGCCGCCCTCCGGGGCCTGTGTTACGAGGCTCGTTTCCGGAACGGCCATGACGTCCAGCATCGACTTCGCCAAGGGTGACGGTCTCGTCCCCGTCATCGTTCAGGACGACGCCTCCGGGGCGGTCCTGATGCTGGCGTACATGAACCAGGCGGCCTTCGAGCGCACGGTCGAGACCGGCCTTGCCACCTACTGGAGCCGCTCGCGGGCGAGCTTCTGGGTGAAGGGCGAGACCTCCGGCCATCGCCAGCACGTCCGCGCCATCCACGTCGATTGCGACGGCGACACCATCCTCCTGCGTGTCGTCCAGGAAGGCGGCGCCGCCTGCCACGAAGGCTACCCGAGCTGCTTCTTCCGTCGCCGCAATGCCGACGGCTGGGACGTCGTCGAGACCCGCGTCTTCGATCCGGCGACGGTCTACTCGAAATGAGCATCCTCAAGCTCGGGATTCCCAAGGGCAGCCTCGAGGAGGCCACGATCGAGCTCTTCCGAAAGTCCGGGTGGCGGATCAGCTCGGGCGGGCGCAGCTATTTTCCCTCGGTCGACGATCCGGCGCTGCGCTGCAACCTGATCAGGGCGCAGGAGATGGCGCGCTACGTCGAGGCCGGAACGCTCGACGCCGGCATCACCGGCCGCGACTGGATCCTCGAGAACGGCGCCGACGTGGCCGTGCTCAACGACCTGGTCTACTCCAAGGCGACGATCCGCCCGACGCGCTGGGTGCTGGTCGTTCCCGACGCCTCGCCGGTGCAGAAGCCCGAGGACCTGCGGGGCAAGACGGTCGCGACCGAGCTGGTCAACTACACGCGGCGCTTTTTCGCGGAGCGCAGCATCGAGGTCGACGTCGAGTTCTCGTGGGGCGCGACCGAAGCCAAGGCCGCCGAAGGGCTGGTCGACGCGATCGTCGAGGTCACCGAGACCGGCAGCACGCTCCGCGCCAACGGCCTCCGCATCGTCGCCGAGCTCTTCAGCTCGAACCCGCAGCTGATCGCCAACCACACGGCGCTCGCCGACCCGTGGAAGCGCGAGAAGCTCGAGCAGATCGGCCTGCTCTTGACCGGTGCGCTCCGCGCCGAAACGCAGGTCGGGCTCAAGCTCAACGTCCCGAAGGACCGGCTCGACACGATCGTCGCCATGCTGCCGAGCATCACGGCCCCCACCGTCTCCAACCTCTACGGCAAGGACTGGTTCTCGGTGGAGAGCGTCATCGCCGAGGACGTGGTGCGCGAGCTGATCCCCAAGCTGATGAAGGCAGGCGCCGTGGGCATCATCGAGTACGGCCTGAACAAGGTCATCTAGCGCGGCGCATGGAGCGAGCCATCGAGACCCGAGAGACGCCGCGCACCCCGCGCGCGCTGCATGCCGCCGCAAGACTCCTGGCCGCCGCCACGCTGGCGCTGATCTTCGTCGGTGGGCTGGTGACCAGCACCGGCTCGGGCCTCGCGGTCCCCGATTGGCCGCTCTCCTTCGGGCAGTTCTTTCCGCGCATGGTGGGGGGCGTGTTCTACGAGCACGGGCATCGCATGGTGGCGGCGGCCGTCGGCGCGCTCACCGTCGCCCTCGCGATCGCGACCTGGCTGGTCGAGACCCCGCCCCTGGTCCGCCGGCTCGCGCTGGCGGCCGTCGCCACCGTGATCGCCCAAGGCCTGCTCGGCGGCCTGACGGTGCTGCTGCTCCTCCCGCCGGCGATCTCGGTGGCGCATGCCTGCCTCGCCCAGGCGTTCCTGTGCCTCACGGTGGCGCTCGCCGTCGTGACCGACCCCGAGTGGTCGCCGTCCCGCCGTCCGCCCACCGATCGGGCGCTGGTCCGCCTCACCACGGCGACGGCCGCCACCGTCTACGGCCAGCTCGTCCTCGGCGCGATCATGCGCCACACCGGCGCCGGGCTCGCCATCCCCGACTTCCCGCTCGCCTTCGGGCGGGTGATCCCACCGCTCGCCGACCCCGCCGTCGTCATCCACTTCCTGCACCGACTCGGCGCGCTCGCGGTGACGGCCATGGTGGCCTGGTCCGCGCTCCGCGTGCTGCAGCGCCGCGCGGCCGATCCCGCCGTCGCCCGTCCCGCCCTCGCGGCCGCGGCACTCGTGGTGCTGCAAATCACGCTCGGCGCGCTCACGATCTGGACCCGAAAGGCGGTGCTACCGACCACCCTGCACGTCGCGGTCGGCGCGGCGATCCTCGGCACGACCGTGCTCCTCGCCTTGCGCGCGCGCCAGGCCCCCGAGCGGACGGCCGCCGCGAGGACGGCGTTCGTCGCGACCCAGCGGGTGCCCGCATGATGCCGGCACTCCGACCGGCCGCCGAGCCCGAGCTCGCCGCCGCGGTGACGCTCCCGATCGCCCAGCGCCGCGCCGCCGACTTCTTCGAGCTCACCAAGCCACGCGTCGTCGCCATGGTCGTCCTGACGACGCTGCTCGGCTACTACCTCGCCGCCGATCCGACCGCATTCGGCTGGCTCCGCCTCGCCGTCACCTTGCTCGGCACCGCGCTCGCGGCGGGCGGCACGATGGCGCTGAACCAGTACCTCGAGCGCGACCTCGACGCGCAGATGCACCGCACCCGCCAGCGGCCATTGCCCGACGGCCGGCTGGCGCCGCGCGACGCGCTGCTGTTCGGCGTCGCCATCACCGTCGGCGGTCTGCTGATCCTGCTGGTCGCCGTCGATCCCGTGGCAGCGGCCGTCACCGCCGCGACCAGCGTGAGCTACCTCTTCGCCTACACGCCGCTGAAGCCGCGGACGTCGCTCTGCACGCTCATCGGCGCGGTTCCGGGCGCGCTGCCGCCGCTCACCGGCTGGGCCGCCGCGAGCGGCACGCTCGACGCTGCGGCATGGACGATCTTCGCCATCATGTTCGTGTGGCAGATCCCGCACTCGCTCGCGATCGCGCAGCTCTATCGCGACGACTACGCGCGCGCCGGCTTCCGTTTGCTGCCCGTCGTCGACCCCGACGGCGCGAGCACGCGCCGCCAGATTCTCACCTATTCGCTGTCGCTCTTGAGCGTCGGCATGCTGCCCACCCTGGCCGGGATCGCGGGGCCGATCTACTGCATCGCCTCCCTCGCCCTCGGCATCGGCTTTGCGGCCGCGGCATTTCGTCTCATGCGCTCCTCGGCCATCGCCGACGCGCGACGGGTGATGTTCGCGAGCCTGCTCTACCTGCCGTTCCTGCTCGCCATCATGGCCGCCGACAAGGTCCCGCCCTCGCCCTGGTAACGCCCGACTGCGACTAACTGCGACGCGCGACGGCAGTGGCCCCGGCGAAGGTCGCGACGCAGAAGACCGCCGTGATCACCAGCGAGGGCACGAGCGCGGGCACCGGACCGACCGCGGCGGGCGCGCCGAGGTAGAGGCAGCGGCGGAGCGCCGCCATGCCGTAGGTGAGCGGGTTCAGCCCCATGATCCAGCCGAGCCACGTCGCCGCGCCGGCCGCCGGAAAGAAGGCGCCCGAGAGCAGCCAGATCGGCATCAGAATGAGGTTCATGATCGCATGGAAGCCCTGGGTCGATTCCATGCGCCACGCGATCACGAGCCCGAGCGAGGTGAGCGCGAAGGCGATCGCCGCGATCACGCCCACCGTCGCGGCCGCCGAGAGCGGCGTCAGCCGGATGCCGACCAGCGGCGCCAGGGCGAGGAAGAGCACCCCCTGCAGCACCGCCAGCGTCGTGCCGCCGAGCGCCTGCCCGAGCACGATGCCGCCGCGCGAGATCGGGGCCACCAGCACGCCCTGCAGGAACCCCGACTTGCGATCCTCGACCACCGCGATGGTCGAGAAGATGGCGGTGAAGAGCAGGACCAGTCCGATGATGCCGGGGTAGAAGTACGCCATCGCTCCCAGCTCGGCAGGCGTCCCGGGGGGCCGGAACGAGGCGCTGAAACCGCCGCCGAGCAGGATCCAGAAGAGCAGCGGTTGCGCGAACGCCCCGACCAGGCGGCTCCGCTGCCGGACGAAGCGGATGATCTCGCGCCACCAGAGCGCAGCGACACCAGCGAAGCTCGTCACGCCGGCACCGCCTGGTCTCCGCCCGCGCCCCAGAAGCGCTCGCCCGTGACGTGCACGAACACGTCCTCGAGCGTCGGCTTGCCGAAGGTGACGCTACGGATGTCCCCCGGAAATGCCTCCACGACCTCGCGCACGAACTCGTGGCCGCGCGGCATCTCGACGCGCAGCGCGCCGTCGACCAAGCGCGGCTCGCAGCCGAAGCGCTGCTGGATGCGGAGGCGCATGCGCTCGGGTTCGGCGGTCTCGATCACCACCACGTCCCCGCCGATGCCCGCCTTCAACACCGACGGCGTCCCGAGCGCGACCAGCGCGCCCTGATGCACGAAGCCGACGCGATCGCAGCGTTCGGCTTCCTCCATGTGATGCGTGGTCAAGAGAACCGTCAGGCCCTCGCGATCGCGGAGCTGCACCAGATACTCGAAGAAGTCGCGACGGGCTCCGGGATCGAGACCGGTCGAGGGCTCGTCGAGCAAGAGGAGCTCGGGCTCGTGGAGGAGACCCTTGGCGAGCTCCACTCGACGCGCCAGCCCTCCCGAGAGCGTCTCCACCAGATCGTCGGCGCGATCGGCGAGCGCGAGTCGCGTCAGCACCGCCACCGCCCGGGAGCGCCCGGCCGCGGCCGCGAGTCCGTACAGCGCCGCGTGACAGCGCAGGTTCTCCATCACGGTCAGCTTGGCGTCGAGCGCCGGATGCTGGAAGACGACCCCGAGCCGTCGCCGCACGCGCTCCGGCGCGTGCCCGGCGTCCTCGTCGAAGATGGTGACGCGGCCGCACTGTGGCGGCGTCAACGTCGCCAGCACCTTGAAGAGGGTGGTTTTGCCACCTCCGTTCGGGCCGAGCACGCCGAAGATCTCGCCCCGCGCGATCTCCAGATCGACCTCGCGAAGTGCCTGGCGTTCGCCATAGCGATGCCCGAGTCCCGTGATGCTGATGACGGGCGCCGAGGGCTGCGACGGCACGGGACGGGCCGCGATCATGCGGCCTTTCGGCCGCGCGTCAGGAATGTGAGCTCGCTGGCAGGCATCGCGGCGCGTCGAAGCGACATCCTGCCACAGCGCTCGGAGACCGACCAGCGGACGCGGGCGAAGCTCCGCCATCGAAATCGACGGGCAAGGTGCTTGACCCTCGAAGAGAGCCGACAGTAGAGTGCCCGACACACCACGAAGCAGCTTCGTGGTTCGGCGACGACGTGAGCACCGAGGCCACCTTCCCCGTCGATCCCGTCCGGGTCGAGCAATTGCTCCGGGTCCAGGAGCAGCTCCTCCTGGGTCCGATCGACGAGTGCGCGCTCGGCGATCGCATCTGCCAGCGCACGGCGCTGGTCCTCGGTGCAACGGGCACGCGCCTGGCGCGCCTCGTCGGCGACGCCGGCGCCGAGGTCGCGGGGGTCTGGGGTGAGCCGTTCGCGGCGCTCGACGACGACGCCATCCGTCGCGCCCTCACGGCGCGGCGGCCGCTGGTCGACGTGGATCCCGCAGGCTCGAGCCTTCTGACGCTCCCCCTGGACACCGCGCCGGACCTGCTCGTGATGCAGCTCCGCCGTTCCGCGCGTGCACCGTTCTCCCTCGAGGAGATCGGTCTCGCGCGCTACGCCGCGTCACTGGCGGCCGTCGCGTGGCGACGTGCGGACGGCACCGGCGCCGCTGCCCGCCTCGAGCCGGGTCCGACCGAGGTCCTGGCGACCCTCTCCCACGATCTGCGCCAGCCGCTGAACGTGATGCTGGGCTACACCGAGCTCCTGCTCGACGACGCCTACGGGCCCTGCAACCAGGAGCAGCGGCAGATCCTCGCCACCATCGAGCGGCACGCGCGCGAGCTCCACACCGTGCTGACGGGGGCGCTCGACCTCGCCCGTATCGAGGCCCAGCCGCAGGCACATCGGCCGGAGCCCTTCGCGGTGGCCGAGGTCCTGCGCGAGCTCTGCACCGGCTCGCTCGCCGATCGCGCCGGCGCCGACGTCGCGCTCACCTGGCACGTCGACGCCGCGACGCCGCCGGTCTGCGGGGATCGCTTTCGCGTCCGCCAGGTGCTGCAAAACCTGATCGACAACGCGCTCCGCCACACCGAGCGCGGCGAGGTCGCGGTGACGGCGGCGCCGCACGAGGCGAGCATCCGCGTGCAGGTCTCGGACACCGGCTCCGGCATCCACGCCGACGACCTGCCGCACCTGTTCTCGCCGTTCCGCACCGGGCGTGAGGGCCGAACCGGCTCCGGTCTCGGCCTCTACATCGTGAAGCGCTTCTGCGACAGCCTGGGTGGACACGTGAGCGTCGCCAGCACCATCGGCACGGGCACGCGCTTCACCATCGACCTGCCCACTCGTCCGTACTGAGCGCCGGGCCTCGGCCTACGGCTCGACGATGAGGGTGGCATCGTCGCCGGTGTCGGTCGTACTGACGCCGGCGGTCGGGTGCGTCGCCGAGATCGTCACCGTCCCGACGGTGAGCACGTCGACGCGGCTGCGATCGCCGTCGGGGTTGGTCGCCGCGGCGATCGTCGGGTCGCTCGACGAGTAGAGCACGGTCTGCGTCAGGTTCTGGGTGATGCCGCCGCCGAAATGCCCGGTCGCGGTGTAGCGCTGGATGCTGTCGGGGGACTTCGTGGCCGTGACCGGGCTGAGCGTGATGCGCTCGAGGGCTCCGATCACCGTCAGGGTGACGTCGTCGCCGGTCGTGGTGGTGCTGACCCCCGTCTGTGAGTCGGTCGCCGAGATCGTGACGATGCCGGGAGCGACCGCCACCACCTTGCTCTTGCTGGTGGGATCGTTGGTGGCGTCCGCCACGGCCTCGTCGCTGCTGTGGTAGTCCACCCGCTGCGTCAGGTTCTTGGTGGTGCCGCCGCCGAAGTGGCCGATCGCCGTGTAGGTGAGCGACTGGCCGGCGGCGCGCGTGGTCTGCACGGGCGACAACGTGATGCGCTCGAGCGCGCCCAGCACCGTGATCGCCGCATCGTCGCCGGAGTCGGTGGTGCTCACCTGAGCCTGGGTGTTCGGATCGGTGTAGGTCGCCGTGATCGTCACCGTACCGGGCGCGACCATCTCGACGCGCCCCCGATTCCCGGCGGCATTCGGCGCCGTCACGACGCTCGGATCCGACGAGGTGTAGACCACCTGTTGGGTCAGATTCTGCGTCCCGCCGCCATCGTAATGCCCGATCGCCGTGAAATTCTGGAACTCGCCGACGCTGCGCGTGGCGGAGGTCGGCGAGAGCGTGATGCTCTGGAGATTGGCGACCGCCGCCGTGACGGTGAGCGTCGCGTCGTTGCCGTCGGCGGTGGTGGTGATGCCGCTCGGATGCGACGCCGAGATGGTGGTGACGCCGGGCGCCACCGTTTCGACGCGCCCCTTGTTCCCGGGCGTGTTGGGCGCGGTCGCGACGCTCGGATTGCTGGAGACGTAGGTGACCTCTTGGGTGATGGTCTGCGTCCCGCCTCCCACGTAGTGTCCCGTCGCCAGGTAGTTTTGGAACTGTCCCGCCGGCTTGGACTTCTCGAGCGGGCTCAGCGTGATGCTCTCGAGCGCCCCGAGCACGCTGATGCCGGCGTTGCCGCCCGAGTCGGCGCTGCTGACCTGCGTCACCGGGTCGCGCCCGGAGATCGTGACCGTCCCCGGGGCGATCGCCTCGACGCGGCTGCGGTTACCCTCGGCGTTGACGGCCGACGCCACGCCGGGATTGCTCGAGCTGTAGTCGAGCTGCTGCGTGATGTTGCGGGTCACGCCCCCTTCGAAGGTGCCGGTCGCGACCAGGCTCTTGGCCTCGCCGACGTCGAGGGCCGTCGAGAGCGGGGTGAGCGCGATCGAGAGCAGCGCCCCCGGCACGTTGAAGGTCGCGTCGCCGCTCGTGGCCGTCGAGCTCACGTTGCTCACCGGATCCACCGCCGAGATCGTCGCCACGCCGAGGCTGACGGCCTCGATGCGACTGCGATCCCCCGCCAGGTTCTTCGCCAGCGCCACCGCGGAGTTGCTCGACTGCCAGATGACCTTCTGGGTGTAGTCCTCCGTGCCGCCGCCGACGAGGTCGGCGGTGGCGGTGAAGGTCGAGCTGCTGCCGGGGCTCACGTAGCGAGTGAGCGGGCTGATGTGGATGGCGAGGACGCTTCCGAGCGGCCCGCCCGGCGTCGGGGTCGGCGCCGGGGTCGCGGTCCCCGTCGGTTGGGCGGGGTCCTTGAGCGACGGCACACAGAGCTCCTCGTACTTGTTGACCGTCAGAGCCTCGGCGCCGAACACCGGGTGCGTCGAGACGGCGGTCGCGACGAGCTTCGGCTGCTTGGGCCGCGTCGTGGTGAGTCGCACCTGATAGCAGAGGAGATGCCCGGGCCGCGTCGCCGCCGCCGGATCGGCACCGGCCAGATCGGCGGGCGCGCAGAGACGGCGCGGTCGCAGCACCGTGAGCAAGCGGGTACCGAACTGGTCCGCGATCGCGGTCTGGAGCGCCGTAAAGGTCGGGAACGGCGGCGTGCCCGCGGCCGCGCGTGCCACCTTGACGTCGTAGCACTTGAAGGCGCCGGCCCCACTCCGCGCATCGACGCCCCCGCCGGTGCCCAGCGCCTTCTCCGTCGGGGCCAGGAAGCGCGACTCGCCGCGCACCTTGAGCTTGAGCGATCCGAAGCGATTCACCACCTCGTGGAGCGAGTCGGCGTGCCGCGACTGCCGCGGCGCGGTGCGCGTCACGGCGAGCTTGTAGGACTCGAGGTGGGTCGCCTGGTCGGCGATCACCTCGCCCTCGACGCTCGCCGGAGCACAGAGTCCGATGGACTTGCCGAGGTCGACGCGGAGAGTCCCGAAGACGTCGGCGACGACCTCGCCCGAGCGCGGCGTGAAGATCGGCAGCCCGCTCCGCGCGCTGAACGAGCGCGACTTGTAGCAGACGAAAAGGTCGCCGGGTGGTCCCACCTGGGCGAGCGCGTGCCCAGCCGCGAGCGCGAGCAAGGATGTTGCGACAACGATGAACGTCCTGTTCATGATCGAGATACTCCCGAGGTGAAACCGGCGGCGCGATGCGCGGCCGACTGCGTTACGGCACGACGTGATAGGTCGCGTCGTTGCTGATGACGGCGGTGTCGGGGTCGGTGGCACGGATGATGGTGGTGCCGACCCCGACGGGATCGATCTTGCTCTTATCGCCCGTCTCGTTGGTCGGGAAGGCGACGTCGAGGTTGGTCGACGAGTAGATCACCCGCTGCGTCAGATTCTGCGTGGTGCCACCGGCGAAGTGGCCGATGGCGGTGAAGCGGCGCGGGTTCGGCCCGTCCGCGTGGCGATCGAGGGGATCGGTAGCCTCGAGCGGCGTCAGGACGATGCTCTCGAGCGGGCCGAGCACCGTGATCTCGCCGTTGTCGCCGCCGACGTTGGAGTCGACCCCGCTCACCGGGTCATGGGCGCTGATCACGACCGTCCCCGGCGCGACCCCGATCACCTTGCCGCGCTCGCCCTCGACGTTGCTGATCGAGGCGATCTCGGGATCGCTCGACGCCCATTCGACGCGCTGGGTGTAGTTGCGGGTGCCGCCGTTCTCGAAGGTGGCGACCGCGGTCGAGAACGTGAAGTCGCCCTGATCGATCGTCCGTCCGTCCGGATTGACGTCGATCGAGACCACGGCGCCCGCGGGGGTCAGCGTCGGCGACGGGCTCGGCGTGAACGTGACCGTGGGCGTCGCGGTGACCGTCGGCGTCGGGGTGATGGTGACGGTGGGGGTGGCGGTCGCCGTCGGCGTGGGCGTCGCAGTGGCCGTCGGCGTCGCGGTCAGGGTCGGGGTAGGCGTCGTGGTGGCGGTCGCCGTCGGCGTCAGCGTCACGGTGGGCGTGGCGGTTCGGGTCGGCGTCGGCGTCAGCGTCACCGTCGGCGTCGCGGTCTTGGTCGGCGTCGGCGTGCCCGTCCTGGTCGGGGTCGGCGTCCGCGTCACCGTCGGCGTCGCGGTCTTGGTCGGCGTCGGCGTCACCGTCCTGGTCGGGGTCGCCGTCCGCGTCACCGTGGGCGTGGCGGTCTTGGTCGGCGTCGGCGTCACCGTCTTCGTCGGGGTCGCCGTTCGCGTCACCGTCGGCGTGGCCGTCTTGGTCGGAGTCGGCGTCGCCGTCACCGTCGGCGTGGCGGTCTTGGTCGCCGTCGGCGTCACCGTCCTCGTCGGGGTCGCCGTCCGCGTCACCGTCGGCGTGGCCGTCTTGGTCTGGGTCGGCGTCGCCGTCACCGTCGGGGTCGCGGTCCGCGTCACCGTCGGCGTCGCCGTCTTGGTCGGCGTCCCGGTCCGGGTCACCGTCGGCGTCGCGGTCCGAGTCACCGTCGGCGTGGCGGTCCTGGTCGGTGTCGGCGTCACCGTCTTGGTCGGCGTACCGGTCCGGGTCACCGTCGGCGTCGCCGAGAGCGTCGGCGTCGGCGTGACCGTGCGGGTCGGCGTCGCGGTCAGCGTCGGCAGCGGCGTCGGCGTGACGGTCGGCGTCGCGCTCAGCGTGGGCGTGGGCGTGAGCGTCACCGTCGGCGTCGGCGTCGCGGTCGGCGTGGAAGTGACGGTGATCGTCGGCGTCGCGGTGCGCGTCACCGTCGGGGTCGGGGTCGGACCGGTCGCCGTCGGCGTCGCCGTGCCCGTCGTCGTCGGCGTAGCGGTCGGCGGCGGCGTGACCGTCTGCCTCGGCGTGTTCGTCTTGGTGGGGCTCGCGCTCGGCACCGGCGTCACGGGCGTCGAGGTCGTGGTCGCGCTCGCCGTCAATGTCGGGGTGGGTGTCGGGGTGAGCGTCGGGGTCGGCGTCGCGGTCGCTGCCGTCGAGGTGGGAGTCGCGGTCGGCGTTGCCGTGAGCGTCGGCGTGGCGGTCGCCGTGAGCGTCGGCGTCGCCGTCAACGTCGCGGTCGGGGTCGCGCTCAGGGTCGGCGTCGCGCTGAGCGTCGGGGTCGGCGTCTGGGTCAGGGTCGGAGTCGGCGTCACCGTCACGGTCGGACTCGCCGTCACCGTCGGCGTGGGGCTCACCGTCGGGCTCGGGCTCGGCGTGACGGTCGCGCTCGCGGTCACGGTCGGACTCGCCGTCGGTGACAGGGTCGGCGTGGGGGTGAGCGTCGGGCTCGGGCTCGCCGTCAGGCTCGGCGTCGGGCTCGGCGTCGCGGTTCGCAAGGGTGTCGGCGTCGCCGACCGCGTCGGTAGCTTGGGAGTCGCGCTCGGCGTCGGAATCGGATCGGAGGTGATGCGGGAGGCGAGGCAGACCTCCTCGATCGCCTTCACCGTCAGGACCTCGTCGCCGAAGCGGTTACTGGTCGAGAACACGCGCTTCACGAAGCGCGCCTGGGCGAAGCCGGCGAGCTTGGTGAGCTTGACACGATAGCAGACCAGCTGTCCGAGGCGATTGCGGGCGCCGGGATCGATCCCCGCCACGTCGGCCGGCGTACAGAAGCGCGTCGGCTTGACGACGGTGAACGTGCGCCCGCCGAAGTCGTCCTCCACCTGTAGCGTCGTGGGCGAGAACTTCGGGAACGGCGTCTGGCCGCGGGGCGCCCGCGCGACCTTGGCATCGTAGCACTCGAAGTCGGCGACGGCGGTCGGCGGCAACGCCGGGGCGCCGTTGGGTCCGTCGAAGCCGGAGGTCGGACGCAGCAGCCGGCCCGCGCCCTTGACGGCCAGCTTCAGGGTGCCGAGCGCGTTGCCGACCTCCACCACGCCGGGGAGGATCTTCGCCTGCTTGGGGGTCGTCCGCGTCAGGCGCGTGCGGTACACGGCGAGCCGCGTCTCCGGCTCGAGCGGCGCATGGACCCCGACGTCGGCCGGATTGCAGACGCCGAGCGACTTCACGACGTCGAGCCGGTGGGGATCGAAGGGAGACGACGAGCTGAAGCGGTCGACGACGATGGTGCCCGGGCGCGGGAGGAAGAGCGGCAGAAAAGGAGCCTTGACCGGCGTCCCCTTGTAGCAGACGTAGTCGTCGCCCGTGGGCGCGGGCTGTCCGAGCAGCGCCAGTACGCCGAGCGTCGCCCCCAACACGAGAGCGGCCGAAGCGGTGCGGCATGATCGCCGTCCGAGCACTCAGCCCACTGCCTTCTCTCGGGCGTCGCCCTCGCCCGCGAGCGCCTCCGGGCGCTCGACGCCGTCGGCGCCCTCTCGGGCACGCGCGCCCGCGAGCGCACGCCGTCCGCCTTCCAGGAACGCGTTCCGGATCTTGTAGGCGGTGGTGTGGCTCACGTGGTAGTGCGAGCACACCTCGGCGAACGAGTGCTCTCGCTTGATCAGGTCGAGCGCCAGCGCAAAGCGCTCCTCGGGCGTCAGCTTCTCGCGTTTCCTCATAGGTCGGGCTTCCTTCTGCTCAGCGCTCGGCGTCGAGACGACGAGCGTCGACTACTTCGGCGGGACGGGGGGCGACTTCCTCCACGGCTACGGGAACGGGGGGCCGGATACGCCGGCGCGGCAGGCTGAAGCGCGCGATGTGGTACAGCGCGGCGACACCGTCGCGCCACGTGATCTTCTTGCCCTGGTCGTAGTCGCGACCGGCGTAGGAGATCGGCTGCTCGTAGATCCGGCAGTGCAACCGCGCCATCTTGGCCGTGATCTCGGGCTCGAAGCCGAAGCGATCACATTCCACTTCGATCTGCGCCAGCACCTCGCGGCGGAAGAGCTTGTAGCCGGTCTCCATGTCCGTGAGGTTCACGTTGGTGCACATGTTGGAAAGCAAGGTCAGCAGGCGATTGCCGACGTAGTGCCAGAAATTGAGGACGCGGTGCGGTCCGCCGAGGAAGCGTGACCCGAACACCACGTCGGCCTCGCCGCGCTCGATCGGCGCCAGGAGTGCCGGGATGTCGCGCGGGTTGTACTCGAGGTCGGCGTCCTGGATGACCACGACATCGCCGCGAACGTGTCCGAAGCCCGTCCGCACCGCCGCCCCCTTGCCGCGGTTGGTGGCGTGAAAGAAGACGCGGATCTCGCCCCCCGCCAGCGTGCGCAGGATCTCGCGCGTGCCGTCGAGCGAGCCGTCGTCGACGACCAGGATCTCCTTGGCGTGCGGCAACGCCTGCACGCGCTTCAGGATCTCGCGGATGCTCGCCGCCTCGTTGTAGACCGGCATCACGATCGAGAGCTTCATCGCAGGGTCCCCCGTCGAATCTCGTCGGCGGTCGCGGCTCGGAGCGCCACGACCTTGGCCCAGATCTCCAGCCCCTGCCCCGCCGCCGGATTGTTGAAGTCGGCGAGCACCTCGTCGCCCTCGACCCCCGCCAGACGAAACAGCATCGTCTCGCCCTTCGGCGGTCGGATGCTGTAGCGCTTGCCGATCTCGAGCACGAGCTCCGGAGGCAGCTGCGCGCGCGGCAGTCGGCGCACCAGCTCGGGCCGATGCTCGCCGTAGCTCTCGCGCGGCGACAGGGAGAGCCGGCGCTCCTCCCCGACCGCCAGACCGTCGACCGCCTGCTCGAGCGCCGGAAAGATCTGCTCGTTGCCGTGCAGGTAGGTGATCGGTCCGCAGCGCTCGGTCGAGTCGACGAGATCGCCGTTGGTGAGCCGCGCCGTGTACTCGATGGTCACGACGACGTCGGCGGCGACGCTCGCCGGGGCCGGCCCGCTCACGCCGTCGCCCCCAACGCGGACCGCCGTCCGGAACGCCCGCCGGCAAGGAGCCCGGCGATGGCATCGACCTCGCCGCCCGAGCCGCCCTTGGTTACGAGCGTCGTCCCGGCCGCGGCGCCCTGCTCGATCGTGCCGCGCGCGATCAGGGGAGCGACGCGCCCGTGAATCGCCAGCGTCCCGGCGCCGAGCCGTACGAGCACCGCATGGCTGGTCTCGCCGCCGATCGTGACCAGGGTCGGCACCGTCCCGCGCGCCGCGACGGCGGCGACCAGCTCGGCAAGCAGCCGTTCGACGCCGCGGAGGGCCGCCGCGTCCGGCACGGCCGCGGGCGCCGCCGGGGCGACGACCACGCTCGTGCCGGCGGCGAGCCGAGCGACGACCGCCGTGGCCACGCGCTCGATCTCGGCACCGGCCGCGGCGACGGGCGGAAGCGCCAGCGCCTCGGCGAGCCCGCTCGCGACGACCGCGTCGATCTGCGCCCGTGCGCGGCTGTGCAGGCTTCCGCTCACGAGTAGGGCGGGCAGCGGCACGGCAGCGGCGACGGGCGCGGCGCCGGCGCGCCCCAGGTGCGGCGCCAGCGCCGCCGCCAGCGCGATCGAGCCGGCCAGACAGAGCGGGCCCGGCAGAGCCAGGATCGCGGCCACCGCCGCCCGCACGTCCTCGTCGGTCTCGGCGTCGACCACGAACACCTCGCAGCCCGCGCGGCGGGCCTCCGCGACCGTCGCGGCGAGCCGGCCGCTCGCCACCACCTCGCGCGCGATCACCGCCGCGCCGCGCCGGCTCTCGCGCGCCAACACCGCCGGAATGGACGACTCGGCGCCGGGGCCCTCGGGATCGCGCGCGAACTCGGTCGCGGCGAGCGGGTGATCGCCGAACCACTGACAGCCGCCGCGAGTCACGCGCCCCGCCGAGGGAATCGCGGCCAGGACGAAGGCCGGTGCCGCGAGCACGTCGAGCGCGCCGTCGAGCTCGGCGCCGAGATGGCCGCGGAGCGCCGTGTCGATCTTCTTCAGGACCAGCGGCGCACCGTGCTCGCGGAGCGCGTCGCGCACCCGGGCGCCCGCCGCCGCGGCCGAGAGCGAGCGGCTTTGAGTATTGAGGATCGGGACGAAGCCGTCGGCCGCGGCCGGCGACGAGCCCGCCGCGACGCCGACGCGGACGCGCTGACCCGCCGCCGCGAGCTCGGCGCCGACGTCGCAGGCACCGGTCAGATCGTCGGCGATGACGGTGCAGGGAGCGGTCACCGTCACCGCATCAGGACCGCGCGCGCCGGCGCACCGTCCACCCCTTCGAGCTTGAGGGGCAGGCACGAGAGCAGATACGGCCCGGCCGCGATCTCGCCGAGGTCGAGCCCCTCGATGATCAGGATGCCGCGGCCGAGCAGCAGCTTGTGGACCGGAAAGGTCTTGCTGCCGAACTGCTCGATCGAGAGGTAGTCCATGCCGATCGTCTTCACCCCGCGCTCGACCAGGTGCTCGGCGGCGTCGAGGGTGACGTAGGTGAAGTCCCGCTGGAAGCCGGGCTTCTTCCAGCGCTCGGAGTTGTCCGTCCGGAACAGCACGATGTCGCCGGCGCCGATCTGGTGGCGGCGGAGCGCGGCGGCGTCGATCGCGGCGAGCCCGCGGAGGTCGAGCACCTGCGCCGGTCCGACCATCCGGTCGAGCGGAACCTGCTCGAGCGTCGGCCCACCGTCGATGAAGTGCGCCGGCGCGTCGACGTGCGTACCGGTATGGGCACCGAGCGAGAGGTGGGTGAGGTTCGCCGCGTCGCCGCGCGCGATCGCCCGCACCTGCGTCTGCTCGAGGGTCGGATCGCCCGGGTAGAAATGCATGTCGGGACGGTCGGCCACCGAGATGTCCCACACCCGGCGCTCGGGATCGTCGCTGGCCATCGTGGTCTCGTCTCCCGCTCAGGCGCCGGCCGCGCGGCGCGGCGCGCCGTCGCGGCGACGGGCTCCGAGCTCCGCCGCGACGCGGATCGCTTCGAGCAGGTTCTTGTGGTCGGCGATGCCCTTGCCGGCGATGTCGAACGCCGTGCCGTGGCCGGTGGAGCAGCGGATGAACGGCAGGCCCACGAGCAGCGTCACCACGTCCCCGAACCCGAGCAGCTTGACCGCCCCCAATCCCTGGTCGTGGTAGAGGGCGATGGTCAGGTCGTACATGCCCTGCTTGGTCTTGTAGAAGACCGTATCCGCCGGCACGGGGCCGATGGCGTTCACGCCGGCGGCGCGCGCCTGGGCGATCGCGGGCTCGATCTCGTCGATCTCCTCGCGGCCGAATAGACCGCCCTCGCCCGCGTGGGGGTTGAGCGCCGAGACCGCGATTCGGGGCTCGGCGATGCCCTGCCCGACCAGCGCCTCGTGCGCCAGCATGATCTTCTCGTGCACCCGCGCCTTGGTGATCTTGTCGCACGCCTCGCGGAGCGACATGTGGTTGGTCAAGAGCAGGAGACGCATCTCGCCGAGCAGGAGCACCATCGCGAAGCGCGTGACCCCCGCCTCCTCCGCGAAGATCTCGGTGGCGCCCTCGTAGTGGAAGCCGGCGGCGCGCATCGCCTCCTTGTTGAGCGGCGCCGAGACGATGCCGTCGATCTCGCCGGCCAGCGCGTAGCGCGCGGCCTCGCGCGTGTAGCGGACGGCGGCCGCCCCGAGCGCGGGCTCGATGACGCCGACCTGCACCGTCGCGGGATCGACGTCGCCGAAGTCGACGACGCCGAACGCGCCGTCGCTCCGGTGCCACGCCGACGGGCGCTCGACGGCGCGGAATTGCAGGCTCACGCCCGCCTCGCGGGCCGCCGCCGCCAGCACGCGAACGTCGCCGAGCACGATCGGCTCGCAGTAGTCGCGGATGCGCGGGTCGGCGAGCGACTTGACCACGATCTCGGGGCTGATCCCGGCCGCGTCTCCCATGGTGATGCCGATGATCGGTGACGACATGCGATGCTCCTTCATGAGGCTCAGGGGGTTTCGAGAACGCCGAACGACGGGCGCGCGGTGGCGGGGAGCACGCGGCGGCGTTGCAGCACGGTGTGATACGTGGCCTCGACCTGATCGACGACGCGCTCCCAGCCGTACTCGTCGAGGACGGTCCGGCGGGCGGCGGCGCCGAGCACGCGCCGCCGCGCCGGATCGGCGAGCAACGCGAGAATGGCGTCGGCATAGGCGTCCGGGCTTCCATCCCGGACGATCCAGCCGTTGACGCCGTGCCGGACCGCCTTGGCCGATCCCGCCGACACCACCACGGCCTTCGCGGCCGCCATGTAGTTCAGCAGCTTCATCGGGAATCCCGACCACTCGCGGCGCGGGCAGAGCGCGATGTCGGCGACCTGAATCAGGTCGCGGACGGTCGCGAAGTCGCGGGCTCGGACCAGCCGGACGCCGTCGGGCAGCCGGCGGAGACTCGGGGGCAGCGCGCCGACCGCGGCGTGGGTCGCGAGCACCAGCAGCGCGTCGCGCGCCGAGTGTCGCACCAGGCCGATGCTCGCCATCAGCAGCTCGAGGTTCTGATAGCCGTCGAGGTTGCCGGTGTAGAGGAGCAGCGGCCGCTCGCCGAACCCGAATCGCGCCCGGATCGCCGCCATCTCGGCCGGCGAGCAGGCCGGGAACTCCTCGGGCGCGCCGCCCGGCGCGATCATCTCGATGGCGTCCTCGTCGACGCCGCGGGCTCGCAGGAATCCGACCAGCTCGCGACAGATCGCGATGCAGTGATCGGCGCGCCGCGGCACCTGGCGATCCACCAGACCGCCGACCACGCGGGCGAGTCGACGCAACGGCCGGCTCCGGAAGTAGGTCGGCAGCTCCTCCGCCAGTGCGTTGTGGCTGTGGTAGATCAGCGGCACGCCGGTGAGCTCGCGGGCCACGAGTCCGATCAACGCCGCCTCGTAGTTGTGGGCGTGGACGACGTCGATGTCCTCCCGGCGCAGCACCTCGAGGAGCCGCCAGAGGAGCGCCGCATCGAGCACCAGCTTGGCGACGCGGGGACCCGATCCCAGCGCCCGGCAGCCGAGGATGCGCGGGATCCGCCGCACCGGCAGATCGAGCACCGCCTGCTCGAGACCCTCGGCATAGGTCACGACCACCACCTCGTGGCCGCGGCCGCGGAGGCCACGCGCGAGCTGGCGCACCAGAAGCTGCGATCCCTGCAGAGTCGGGAACGGACAAGCGGCGACGATCGCCACCCGATGGCGCCCCTCCCGCACCGCCAGTGCAGGCATCATGGGGGCGAGTCCTCGAGGTAGCCGAGCGCGTGCAGGCGGCGTCGGAGCTCGGCCTCGTGATCGTGCGCCGGCAGGTACGTGGGCGACGCCGGATGGGCGTCGGCGACGACCGCCGCACCCTCGACGCCCGGCAGCAGCCCGCCGTCCATCCACGACGGCACGGCGAGGCCGGCGAGGTGCAGCACGGAGGGTGCGACGTCGAGGATCGAGGCCTCGCTGGTCGGCCCCGGCGCGACGCCGGCGCCTGCCAGGACCCAGAGCCCTTCCGGACGGTGGCTGCCGTTCATGCCGCCACCCTTCCCCGCCACGTGCTCGCGCGCCTCGAGACGCCGCACGCTCCGGCCCTCGGACGGCGCCGTCGGCAGGCAGGGATAGGAGTATCCGCGGTCGAGCGCGAGCTCGAGGACGAGGTCGGGCGCGTCGTCGGTCGCCGGCCCGTGGTAGAGCTCGGCGCGGCGGTGGACGCGGGCGACGATCGTCGCGCCCGTGTCGGGATGGCGCCATGCCAGCAGGCGCGCGGTGATCTCCGCCACCGTCGCCTCGTACTCGGCCCCGGGCGCCACCTCGCCCTCGGGGTCGCGGCCGCGGACGTTCAGCCAGATGCTGGGCGCGTAGTTGAGCTCCTCGGAGAAGGCCCGCGTCCGCGCCATGTCGATCGCCGCGAAGCGCGACCAGCTCTCGAGACGGCGAGCCAGGCCGCGACCCGCGCGCCGCACCAGCCGCTCCTGGAGACCGCGCGGCAGGGTTGCCAGCGCCGCACGCCGGATGCCGCGTGCCACGCGCGCGCCCCATTCCCGGCGCCCGGCACGGAAGGTGAGCCATCCCTGCTCGGCCAGCCAGCGGTTCAGATGCAACACGCTGGTGCCGGCGCCGCCGAAGCCGTGGTCGGACGCGACCAGCACCGTCGCGTCGGCCGGCAGCTCGGCGACGATCGCGCCGAGCGCGGCGTCGAGCCGGCGGTAGACGTCGCGGAGCGCCGAGCCGAAGCGGGCGGCGCCGGCGGGATCGAAGCGCGGCGAGCTCGGGTCGGCGAACATCCAGAAGTGGTGGCTCGCGGTGTCGGCCTCGCCGAAGAGCACCATGAAGCAATCCCAGCGCTCGCGTCGCAGCACGTAGCGGGCGAGGTCGCGCTTGCGATCGACCGCGGCCAGGATCTTCGGGAGGGCGTCGGCGTGCCACCCCGGGCCGATGGTCAGCTCCTGGAAGTCGGTGATCGCGTACGGCCCGACCGCGCGGGTCATCTCGGCGTAGAACTCGCGCGGATGGACGAACGAGCCGTCGATGCCGGTCGCGACCGGGCTGTCGAAGCCGCCCACCATGATCCCGTTCAACGGCTCGGGGGGATACGTCGTCGGCACGCCGAGGACGGCGACCCGGCGGCCGGCGTCGGAGAGGAGGCGCCACATCGTCGGCAGGCGCCGCTCGCGGCTGCCGACGAAGGCGACCTCGTAGGTGCCGGGGATCCGGCGCGTGAAATCGAAGATGCCGTGCTTCCCGGGATTCGTCCCGGTCATGAACGACGACCAGGCGGGAAACGTCACGGGCGGCGTGGTCGAGCGCAGCACGCCGCCGACGCCTCGCGCCGAGAGCGCCGCCAGGACTGGCATGTCGCCGGCTTCGAGGTACGGTCCGGCGAGGTCCCAGGTCGCCCCGTCGAGACCGACGATCGCGATCACGTCAGTGCACGTAGCCGAGCGCGCGCAGGCGTTCCTCGCTGGCGGCGTCGATGCTCGTACCGGTCGACTCGACCGCGACCGACTCGGCGTGTTTTTTCACGGCGGTCATGTCGGAAGTCAGCTTGTTGGCCTGCTCCGCGTGGGTCGCGATCAGGTCCTGCTGCTCCTTCGGGTCGCGCCCGACGTCGAAGAGCTGATGCTCGGGAAGCCCGCGCGGATTGCCGGCGTTGGCGTGAATGACCTTGAGACCGCCGCTCCGGAAGGCCTGCAGATTGTTGCCCTCGAGCTCGCTCTCGGCGAACGAGTGATCGCGCGGCGCGGCCGCCCCCGCCTCGAGGCCGAGCGCCTTCCCGGCCATCTGCTGCGGCACGGCGACCCCGGCCGCCTTCAGCATGGTCGGCGCGATGTCGAGGCTCGACACCATCGCGTCGTTGACGACGCCCGCCGCGCCGCCGCGCGGCGCCTTCACGATCAGGGGCACGGCGAGCTGCTCGTCGTAGAGCGTGGTGCCGTGCCACCAGCCGCCGTGCTCGTGGAACTCCTCGCCGTGATCGGCGGTGAGCAGGATCATCGCGTTGTCGTAGATCCCCTTCGCCTTGAGCTCGCGGAAGAGCTTGTCGAGCTCGGCGTCCAGGAAGCGGATCGCCCCGTCGTAGGCATCACGATAGGTGTCCGCGAGCGCCGGATCGGGGTTGGGGTTGGCGACCCGCGCGTAGGCCTCGCCGTTGTAGGGGTGCACGAAGTACGGATCGTGCGGCTCCATGAAGTGCAGGAACATGAAGAAAGGCCGTTCGGCGCCGTGCGCCGCGATCCAGTCGAGGCCGTGCTTCGCGACCACGTCGGCGGGCTGGTAGTAGTTCTCGACCCACTTCTTCTGGGTGACGTAGCGCTCACGGATCAGGCGGAGCGTGTTGTAGATCGTGAGCTGCGCCGCCGACTCGGTCGCCCCGAAGAAGAACGCCGGCTCGAGGAATACGTAGTCGTCGAAGCCCTGCTGGAAGCCGAAGAGGGGCGCGACGTTGATGTTGTTGGCGAACCCGACGGTGGCGTAGCCCGCACCCTGCAGCGCTTCGGCGAGCGTCACGACCGCGTCCGGCAGGACGTCGGACTTGTGGATCGCCTGGTGCGTCGAGGGATAGAGCGAGGTGAAGATGGTCGCGACCGAGGGGCGCGTCCAGGAGGCCTGCGCGTAGGCGTGCGCGAAGCGGGTGCCGTCGGCGGCCAGGCCGTCGATGACCGGCGTCCGGTTCTTGGCGGCGCCGTAGCACGACAGGTGATCGGCCCGGAGCGTATCGACCAGAACGAGGATGAGGTTCGGGCCCTTCGGCGGCTGCCCCACCCGCACCGGCTTCTCGCCGGGGTGCGGTCGCCCGCTCCCCGCCGCCATGCCGGCGCCGCAGACGATGAGGACGACCAGGAAGGCCCCCAGGACCGCGAGTGGCGACGCCACCCGGGGTGCGCGACGCGCCAAGAGGCCGAGCGCGATCGCCGCCAGCGCGAACGCGAGCAGCGCCGCCGCCAGCGAGGCGATCTGAAACATGAAGGGCGAGATCGGCGCCCCGTCGAAGGACTCGTTGAAGACGTCACGGAAGACGCGAAAGCGACCGATGATCGTGGCGAGCGCCGCCAGCGTGGTCGCGCCGGCGAGCGCGAACGCCGTGCTCCCGGAGACGCGCGTGACCAGCCGGAGCGCGATGCCGATGCCCACCCCGAGAACCGCACCGATTCCGCCGTAGAAAAGGAAGGCGAAGAACAGCAGGCCGAGGTCGAGCCCGACGTGCCGCTCGGCGATCACGACCACCGCCTCGGCCAAGCCGACCACCATTCCTCCCAGCACGGCTCCCGCGAGGGCGCCTCCGATCACGCCCCGCGACGGCTCCGACCCGGCCACCGTCAATCCGGAAACTCCACCAGGAGGTCGGCGTCGGTATGGGTGGAGCGCAGGCCCTTGGGCGAGATCTTGAAGACGTCGGCGGCCTTCCAATGCAGATAGCGGTTCTGCTCGAGCCACTGCACGTGGGGCGCCAGGGTCTCATAGCTCTCCTGCAACCGCTCGGTGAGGTGCTGGCGGGTGTGCAGGAACGGCATGTCCTTATTGGCATCGTTGGCTTGCCGGTACTCCTTCAGAAGCCGGCGCCGGATCTGGTTGTCGGTCATCGTTCGCTACCGCTCCTCCGTACGTGGTGCTCGCTTCGGGCGCAGAACCGGGCATGGCCTCCAGGGTCGGACGCGGCGGCCGGCGGGTACCCTTGCCATCGTCCGATGGAGGCACGCAAGGCCCCCCATTTCGACCCGCTCACGAGCGCCCCCCGCCGACCGGATCGGCGGTCGGACCGATCAGGGACGCCTCGTAGACCGCCGCCGTGGTGCGGGCCATGGTCTCGACCCCGAGCGCCCGCTCGGCGTGGGCCCGGGCGGCGTGGCCCGCGGTCCGGAGCCGTCCCCGATCCTCGAGCAGGGCGACCGCGGCGTCCGCGAATGCCCCGGCGTCACCGGCCGGCACCACCGCACCCGTCGCCCCGTCCACCAGCTCCTCGATCCCCGGCACCTCGGCGGCGACGATGGGGCGTGCCGCCGCCATCGCAATCGGCACCAAATCGAGCGAGGGACACTCGGGTGCACCGGCGAGACAGAGCAACGCGAGCTGACTGAGCACGGGCTCGGGGTCGTCGCCCACCGGCACGACCCTCACCGGCAAGCCGGCGGGAAACTCGGGAGCATGCCCCGCGTTCGAGGAGTCCTCGAGCCAGACGAAATGCGCCTCGGGGTGGCGTGCCGCGATGCGGCCGGCGGTGGCGAAGAAGAGCTCGGGCCCACTGCCGGCCGCGCCGGTGCCGCCGATCACCAGCGGACGATGCCAGACCCGCTCCCACAGGCCGTCGAGAACCCCGGGGGCGTGGCGCGCGAGATCGACGCCGTCGTACACCACCTGCACGCGCTCGAGCGGCAGCCCCGCGGCCGTCGCCAGCACGCGCGCCTGCGCCCGCGTGTTCGCGACCACGGCGGTCGCGCCCCGATAGATGCGGTGGAGAAGCGGCCGGCTGGCTCCCTCCGCGTGCCGATCGCCGGCACGTGTCGAGACGACGACAGGGACTCCAGCCACACGCGCCGCCAATGCCCCGTAGGCCGCACCCGCGGGCAGGATCGCGTGCACGAGATCGATGCCGTCACGGCGGAGGGCACGCGCGAGGCCGACCACCCGTGCCGGCTCGTAGGAACGGCGGCGCTGCAGAAGCGTGACCGGGACCCCGAGCGCCTGAAGCTTCCCGGCCACCGGCTCGATCGGCCCGGCGAGGGCATAGACCCGCACCCGGTGCCGGCCCCCGGCGAGCGTGCGTGCCAGCGCCGACACGTAACGCGCCACCCCGGCGTGGGCGAGGGTGCCGACCACGAGCCCGACCGCGACGTGACCGCCGGCGAGCGGCCAGGCGCTCGGCACGGCGCGCGGGTGGTGGGTCATGGCGAGCGCTCAGAGCCGGATGATGTTGCCGCCGATGAAGTCGCGGAGCGCGTTTCGGGTGTCGACGATCAGCGGCGAGAGATGGACGATCTCCGGATAGTTGAACGCGCTGTGGTCGGTGAGGAGCACCACGCAGTCGTTGCCCGCCTCGAGCGCCTGCCGGACCGGCATCGCGTCGAGCTCCATGCCGTTCTCGCGGATGGTCGGGACGTAGGGGTCGCTGTAGGTGACCTTGGCGCCCTTGTCGATGAGCATCTTGATGACGTGCAACGAGGGCGACTCGCGCGCGTCGTTGACGTCGCGCTTATAGGCGACCCCGAGGACGTGGATGCGGGAGTTTCGCACCGCCTTGCCGTCGTCGTTGAGGGCGTCGCTCACCTTGTCGACGACGAACTTCGGCATCGACTCGTTGATCTGACCCGCGAGCTCGATGAAGCGCGGCTCGAAGCCGTTCATCTTGGCCTTCCAGCCGAGGTAGAAGGGATCGATCGGGATGCAGTGACCGCCGAGACCGGGTCCCGGATAGAAGGGCATGAAGCCGAACGGCTTGGTCGCCGCCGCGTCGATCACCTCCCAGACGTTGATGCCGAGCTTGGCCGACATCAGCGCGAGCTCGTTCACCAACCCGATGTTGACGCTGCGGAACGTGTTCTCGAGCAGCTTCACCATCTCGGCGACCCGGGTCGACGACACCGGCACCACCGACTCGATGCTCTGCTCGTAGAGGGTTTTGGCCACCAGCGTGCATTGCGACGTCACACCGCCGACCACCTTGGGGATGTTGCGGGTCTGGTACTGCTTGTTGCCCGGATCGATGCGCTCGGGCGAGAACGCCAGGAAGAAGTCGTGCCCGACCCTGAGACCGGACTCCTCGAGGGCCGGCAGCACCAGCTCGTCGGTCGTGCCCGGATAGGTGGTGGACTCGAGGATGACCAGCTGCTCCGGGCGGAGGTACTTCTTGATCTCCGCGACCGCCGCCAGGATGAACGTCATGTCCGGATCCTTGGTCTTGCGGAGCGGCGTCGGCACGCAGATGTTGATGGTGTCGAGCTCGGCGATGACGCTGAAGTCGTTGGTGGCCTTGAGGCGACCCGTGGTCACCAGCGACGCCACCTCCTCCGACGCCGTGTCGACGATGTAGGAGGTGCCGCCGTTGATCGCGTCGACCTTGCGCTGATCGACGTCGATGCCGATCGCGCGAAAGCCGGCGTGCGCGAACTCGATTGCCAACGGCAAGCCGACGTAGCCGAGGCCGATCACGCCGGTGCGCGCCTTGCGGCTGCGAATCTTGTCCAACAACTCCATGAAAACGAACCTCCTACGACGGGGTGTGCAGCTGGAACGATTACTGTGTGGTCGGAACGACTACGATAGGCGAAGACGGCGGGACCGACGACCGACAAACACTGCGGAAGCGCGGGGCGCAGGATCTATAGGCGGCTCAGCGCTCGCATCTCTCCAGCGCGTCCAGGATGGGCGCGCGATGGCGGTCGAGATCGCGACCGATGAACACCGCTTGGTTCTCGCCGTGGTCCGCTCCGAGCTTCAGCCAGGAGAGCTCGACGCGACCGCAGGTGACGTTGAAGAGACGGTGCCAGTCGCGGTCGACGAGCCTGACGATGCCCTTGGCGCGGATCACGTCCCCCGGAAGGGCCTGCAGGACGCGCTCGAACGCCCCCTGCTCGAGCGCGGCGCGACTCCGGTAGACGAAAGAGGCGAAGGCATCGTGCGCCAGGTGATCCGATGTCGGACGCGGATCGCGAGCGCGCTCACGATGGATCGCGACGTCGGTCGCGAACAGCACGTCGGCGTCGATCGCGCCGCGGACGGTCTCGAGCTGGAGCGCGCGCGGGTTGCGGATGCTCAGGTTCCGACGGAGGCGCGCCACGTCGGCGGGTGTCACGAGATCGGTCTTGTTCACGACCAGGAAGTCGGCGGCCGCGATTTGCGCCGCGGCAACCTCGGTCTCGACGAGGAAACGCTCGACGTTGGCCGCGTCCACCACGGTGATGACGGCGTCGAGGGCGAGGCCCGCGCTCTTCACGCGATACGCCAGGGGCTCGGGATCGGCGAGCCCGGTCGACTCGATGACGATCAGGTGCGGCTGGACCGTCTCGATGATCTCCTGGATCGCGAGGTCGAAGCGGTACTCGTCGATCGAGCAGCAGATGCACCCACTCGAGAGCTCGACCATCTTCTCGACGTAGTTCAGCCCGGTCACCACCCGGCCGTCGATGCCGACGTCGCCGATCTCGTTGACGATGAGCGCGACCGGCTTGCCCCTGAGCCCGTGCTCGAGCACGTGCTTCAGGAGCGTCGTCTTGCCGCTCCCGAGGAAGCCGGTGACGACGTCGACGGCGACGTGGCGCGACATGCGAGATCCTCCGCGCCGACTACTCCACCAACGACGTGCCGATCATGTCGGGCGGAATGGGCTGGCCGTAGAGCCGGAGGATCGTCGGGGCTACGTCGTAGATCGAGAGATCGCCGAGGTCGCCGCGGAGCGGCGGCTCGCCTTCGAGGGTCGAGAGCACGAAGATGCCGTACCAGTCGTGGTTGGCCTCATCGGGGCCCGTGTCGTTCTCGAAGGTGTGGATGCCGCCCATGCCGACCGCGCCGACCGAGCGCCACGCCAGGTCGCCGAAGTAGACGATCAGATCGGGCGCCACACCGCGCACCTCGCGATAGACGTCCTCGGGACGGAAGGCGCGCGAGCCGATCGGCCTGCCCTCGGCGTCGGTGATGGCCTCGATGCCGGCGATCAACCGGCCGCGAACCTTCTCGTAGTCGGCGGGCTCGATCGTGCCCTCGGGCTCGCGCCCTTTGACGTTCATGAAGCAGCGCCCGTAGTAGCCGCCGTCGCCCCAGGCCGTGGTCCTGCTCCAGTCGATCGCGACCTTGCCGATCGGCGTCGGCACCGTCGGCGGATCCTTGAGAGTGAGAAACCCCTCGCGCATCAGCCACTCGTTGAAGCAGATGCCGCCCTCCATGCGCTTCGAGCCGTGATCGGAGACGACGAGCACGACGGTGTCGCGCGGCACGAGCTCGAGCAGCGACGCCGAGCTCGCCGTCGAGGTGGCGGTAGTAGTCGCGAATCGCCTGCTCGAAGGGGTTGCCGGCCTCGTACTTGTGGTGCTCGGGATCCATGTGGCTCCAGAAGCCGTGGTGGATCCGATCGAGCCCCATCTCGACCAGCATGAAGAAGTCCCACGGACGAGTGCGTGCCAGGTGGCGCGCCACCGCCCAGTGCTTCCGCGTCTTCGCGTAGACGCGCTCGAGCAGGGCCTTCTTGTCCGAGGTGCGAAAGTCGTCGACGTCGAGGACGTAGCCGCCGGAGACCGCCTCGACCTCGGCCTTCAGGCTCTCGGGATAAGTGTACTGCGACTTGGTCGACGGCGTGAGGAAGCACGTCACCATGTCGCCGACGAGCGGCCTCGGCGGATACGTCTGCGGCACGCCGAGGACGACCGAGCGCTTGGCGGCGGCGCCGAGAATGTCCCACAGGCGTTGCTCCTTGACCTGCGCCGAGTTGGCGAAGGCGTAGCCGTCGTAGGAGTGATCCTTGCGGTTCCGGAATCCGTAGCAGCCGAGCTGGCCGGGGTCCTTGCTGGACATCATGGCCGTCCAGGCCGGAACGGTGATCGGCGGGTTCGTGCTCTCCAGCCGGCCGTGGGCACCGCGCTCGATCAGCGCGGAGAGCGTCGGCATTTCCTTCCGAAAGACCTCGAAGACCAGACGCGGCGGCGCCGAGTCCAGCCCGACCACGAGAACCTTCCGCATGCCTCAGGCCCCTCCGCCCACACCCATGTTCCCTAGCCTATACAGCGTTCCGGCCTCGCTCTCGTCGACCTTCTCGGCGCTCGCGAGCAGCTCGTCCCACAGCCGGGTCACGCGCTCACCGACCGGGTTGTCCGCCGCCTTCGCCTCCTCGGGCTCGCGGACCACGTGCGTGACGTCGTACGCCGCCAATGCCGCCCGGAGCTCGTCGACGCTGGTGAGGCGACGATAGTCGATCGCGCCCTGCTCGAGCGGGCTCGCCAGCGTGAAGCGCCGGGTCAGGTGATACGGGTGTGGGATCATGGCGAGGATCAGCACGTTGCCGCCCGGCGGCACCTCGCGATTGACCATCTCCCAGAGCGGATAGCGCCGCTCGTAGCGCCGCAAAAACTCGTCCTCCGACATGCGTCCGACGGCGACCCGCGCGCTGTCGGGAACGAGCGGCGCCACGACCCGGAGCGAGGTGACCGCCTGCCCTACCACCGTGAGCGCGAGCACCGCGGTTGCGGCGCGTCGCGCGCCGACACCCCGCGCGGCCAGCACGGCGAGCGCCTGTACCCCCACCACCAGCAGGAGCGGAAACGTGGGGTGCACGTAGCGGGGATGGGCCCACATGCCGAACACCACGATCGCCCCGTAGGCGAGGGCGAGGCCGGCGAGGATCCACGCCTGCGGATCGCGACGGAGCACCACCACCGCCGGGAGAAAAGCCAGCAGGAACGGTCCGACGTCGTACGCGAAGCGCCCCACGTTCTCGAACGCGTACGGCGCCATGGTCGCGTCCCACGGGAAGCGGAGCGCGTCCACCCACGAGCCGTACGCGCTGCCGCCGCGCTTCTGCGCGTGCGTCTCGCGATAGGCGGCGTAGTAGGCGTCGAGCCCGTGTGCCGCCTCGGCGCTCCAATTGCGGCCGCCGAATACGCCGTAGCCGAAGGGGAATATGGGGTTACCGGTCGCGACCGCGTTCCGCAGATAGCACGGCGATGCCACGAGCATCGCCACCAGGCCGAAGCCGACCGTCGTCCGGAGCGCGACAGCGATACCGCCGCGCGGGATCGCGGTCACGAGGATCACGACCCCGAGCAACGCCGGCGCCAGCACGCCCATCAACTTGGTACCGGCGGCGAGCCCGCCCATCACGGCCGCGACGGCGAGCCATGCGCTCGACCGGCTCTCGCGCCAGGCCAGCACCGCCGTCATCGCCAGCAACACGTAGAGCGTGAGCGCGAACTCCACCCATGCCCGCACCATCAGGGTGGCCGTGAACGGCATGGTGAGGAACAGCAGCGCCGACCACCAGCCGACCGTGCGTCCGTAGCAGCGCCGTCCCAGGAGAAAGACGCCGAGCGTCGCGAGCACGCCGAACGCGACGTTGATGAAGCGTGCCAGCACGTCGCCGCGCAGCACGAAGGCGGCGGTGAAGAGCATGTTGACGAGGTACTGCATGTACCCCCAGAAGCTCCACGGCGTCGCCACCAGCGCACCCGCCTCGGCGAAGAGCCGGGGATACACGAGCTGGTACTTGGTCTGGTCGCCGCCGACCGCCGGCGCCAGCACGAGCACGCACTCGACCGCGACGAGCGCGGCGGCGAGCGCGACCCCGGCGATCTCGGCGGGGCGCGGCCGCGTCGCCCAGCGTCGCATCGCCCGGGCGATCCGTAGGACGCCGACGACGCCTTCACGCCGCCCCACCCAGGCGGCGAGGACGAGAATCCCGACCAGAACCGGGCGGTGCAGGACGCCGACCTCGCCGAGCGCGAGCGTGACGTAGGCGAGCATGCCGAGGCCGAGCGCGATCGCGAACACGCCTTCCTCGAGCCCATCCGCGAACGGGACGGCGGCGAGGCAGCGTCGGCCGACGCCGAGCGCGATGACCAGCAGCACCAGCAGGATCGCCGCGTCCAACATCAGCGCACGTAACCGACCAGGTAGGCCGCATACACCAGCGCCGCCCAGCCGACGAGGAGCACCACGAGCGCTCGAGACGGCGCGGCGGTCGGACGATCAGTAGACATAGGGAATGAGCCGATAGGTACGCGCGGCGTACGCGGCATAGGCCGGGAGGCGCTCGACCAGCGCCCGCTCCTCGACGGCGATTCGTCGCTGCACCACGACGGCGAAGAGCGCGCACGCGATCCAGGCGGCGTCCGCGTGCAGCAGGAGCACCACGCCGGCCGCGATCGCGAGCTCGGAGAGGTACATCGGATGCCGTACTCGGCGGTAGCAGTCGCGGTCGACCAGCACCGCAGGCTCGTTCGGGGCCACGAGCGGGCTCAGCTGTGCACCGAGCACGCCCCCGGCGCGTCGATAGCCGGCGACACCCGCGAACGCGAGCGCCGCACCGACCGCCTGCTGCCAGCGCGCCGGACGGCCATCGAACAACCACTCGCAGGGCGCGATCACCAAGAGCGCGTAGAAGGCGAGGTGATGGTAGCGCACCAGCTGGAGGTCCTCCGGACTCGCCACCAGGCGACGCGGCGTCCGGCTCGGCGCTTCGGGGTCGACGAAGCGCACGAAGAGCGCCAGCAGCACCGCCCCGTACGCGAGCAGCGGCCAGAATCCGATCAGGCGAGATCCTCCTCGCGCCGGCCGCCCACGAGCACGAACGGCCGCTCGCGAGCGGCGCGCAGGCGCTCCAGCCCGAGCCACGTCCCGATCGCCAGGGCGGCGATCACCACTTCGCGCGCCAGCACCCGCACCGTCGGCCAGTTGACGACGCTCGCAAGAAAGCTCTCGCGCGTCCGGCCGTCGATGTGGATCTCGGTGAAAATCGTCACCGGTGAGGCGAGGTACGCCGACGAGAACGGCCAGAGAAACTGCCCGCCTGCCGGAGGGCGGGTGTCGATCGTGAGCCAATCGAGCAGGAGATGGGAGAGATAGGCGCCGCCGAAGAGCAGCGCCGCCGGCGTGAAGCGCCGGCCTTGGAACGTCCGCACCAACACCCCTACCGCGACGCCGAAGAGCGCCGCGGCGAGGATCGTGTGGCTGAAGCCCCGATGCAGCATCCCGGGGCGTCCCAGTACGAACCCGACCAGAAAATCCGCGTCCGGCAGATTCCCGACCAGCATGAGCGCGGCGGCACCCCGCCAGCCCGCCCATTCGGGAACCCGGCGACCCGCACGGTGAACGAGATAGCCCGCCGCCGCGTGCGCGATCGGCAGCGCCAAGTCAGCTCACGAGGCCGCGCGCCGGCGCGCGGAGGTTCGAGTCTCGAGTCACCCTCCTAGCTGACGCCGCCGGCGCGCCGCTCGATCGGCTCCGCCACCTCGGCGACCGGTCGGATCGGCTCGACGACGCGGAGACGCGCCTGCTTCTTCCGCAGCATGAAGCGCTTCTTCACCAGGAAGAAGAGATTGTAGAAGCCGTCGCGCCAGATGTTGAGCTTCGACTCGCCGATGCGCGCGCCGTAGTAGATCGGCATCTCGAGGCAGCGGATGCCCGGATGCGTGAAGGCCTCGATCTTGATCTCCTCCGAGAGCGCCATGCCGTTGCTGGTCAGGTCGAGCTCCGGGAGGATCTCCTTCTTGAACATCCACATGCCCGATTGCGAGTCGATGATGAACTTGAAGTAGAGCGTCATCATCGCGCCCGAGAGGATGGCGTTGCCGAGCAAGCGGATTGGACTCTTCACCTCGCCGCTCTTCGAGTACCAGCGCCGCGCCGTGATGAAATCGACCTTTTCCTCCAGCATGACGTAGAGGAGGAGCGGGACGCTGTCCGGCGGGTAGGTGCCGTCGCCGTCCATGGTGACGATGATGTCACCCTTGGCCGCCGCGTAGCCGGCCTTGTGGGCGTAGCCGTATCCCTTGCGGGTCTCGGAGACGACGCGCGCGCCGGCTTCGGTCGCAACCTTCGCGGTGTTGTCGGTCGAGTTGTTGTCGACCACCACCACCTCGTCGATGATCGGCGGCATCTGAGCCATGACGGCCGCGATGCCATCCTCTTCGTTGTGACAGGGGATCACGACGGAAATGCGCTTGCCTCGATACATGTGGGAGCCTCCAGTCGAATGCCGGCGGGAGCCGGGGTCGTGGGATGTGGGTCAGGTAGGTTGGGACCGCGACGGCATAGCCGCCGCGGTCCCGAAGCGGGATCAGTTGAGCGGGTGCGTCTCGTCGGAATCATGCGCGGCCCCGTTGGCGACGCCGTTCGCCGCTCCGTTGGCGTGGCCGTTGACGTACACGACGTCCTTCATGACCTTGGTGTTGTGGGCGGCGATCGCGGTGTTGATGCAGCCGCCGCCCTTGGCGACGTAGGAGTCGATGGCCGACGGTTGCTGCTTGGCGAGTCCGAGCGCGCGCGCCGCCTTGCGCATCTTGAGACTCCCCCACTCCTTGAGGATCTTCGGCATCATGCGCGGGTTGAAGAGGATGTTGACGGTCAGGAAGCACTCGTAGGTGCAGAAGCACTTGGTCTCGCGGATGAACTTGCGGGTCTCGTCGGCCTTCTGGCTGTACCAGATCTTCTTGAAGTCGTAGTTGACGTCGCGGACGTTGCCGAGCTTGCGGTCGATCAGGAGCTCGCACGGCAGGATGTCGCCGTTCGCGAACATGCAGGCGCCGAGCGACCCGGCGTAGCACGGGATCTGGTAGGTGTTGGTCTTGGCGATCTCGGCGATCAGACGATGGCGGACGATGCGCTTGGCGTTGATGAAGTCCGCGAACGGGAACGTGTCGTAGCCGGAGAGCGAGCCGCTCTTCATGTCCTGCTCGATCAGCTCGGCATACTCCTCGTAGAGCTTGACGTCGAAGAACTTCGCGATCGACTCCTTCGGGCTGCCGCGCGTGAGCAGGGTGAAGACGTTGTCGACCTCGAGCTCGCGGCGGAACCACTCGTAGTTCTCGAGCAGGTGCTTGTCGTTGTGCGACGACACCGTGGTCTCGACGTTGACGTTGAGGCGCGGGTAGTGCTTGGAGAGCTTCTTCAGCTCCTTGTAGGTCTGCACCGAGCGCTCGAAGAGACCGGGAAACACCCGGATCTCGTCGTGCAGCGCGCCTACGCCGTCGAGCGAGACGTCGATGCCGAGGTCGAGGTCGGGGCACGACTTCAGCACGTCCTCGACGATCTTGAGGGTGCGGGCCACGGTCGAGCCGTTGGTCGGGATGCCGACGTTCCGGACGCCGGTGTTCTTGTAGAAGATCTTGACGATCTCCCCGATGTCCTTGCGGAGGAAGGGCTCACCGCCGGTCGGCAGGAGGAACATCAGGCTCTTCCCCATGCTGGCGGTGATCTTGTCGATCTCCTCGAGGGTGAGCTCCTGCTTCTTGAACTGCATGCTCGGCGTCTTCCCACCCGGGGTGCGCACCGTCGGCGAGCAGGCAGTGCTTGCACTTCGCGTTGCAAGCGTCGGCGATGAAGTAGACCATGTACGCCGGCATTGCGCCCTTCTTCGAGAACATCTTGGTCCCGTGCCGCAGGTAGTCCAGGTAGCCCATCGACAAATCCTCCTAGTACTTCTTTCCGCCGAGATACGTCGCGATGCCAAACGCGCTGCCGGCACCGGCCGTGAGTAGCTCGATGATGAGTAGGCCGCAGCTCAGACCCCACGCCCGTACCCCGCCGTGCGTCCGGATGAGGCTGAGAAACGGCACGTTTAGCACGAGAACGGCGGCGAGTGCGAGAAAATTCGCGAGCAGCAGCGCCCTGCTGCCGAGGATCGCCCCGAGCACGAGGCCCAGACTCGCGAGGACCGCCAAGGGGACGCTCAGGATGTAGCCGGTCGGGACCGAAGTGTCGTTGTTGCCGATTCCATCAGCACTTTTTCGGAGCTTCAACCTCGCAAGCGACATAGAGCGCAGGAAGTCGACCCGCAACAAACCTGCCAGGTCGTATCCCTTGACGTGCTCGACCTCGAGGTCGGGAAGGATCCGGATCCGGAAGCCCATGCGGGCGAGCTTTTGGCCGTAATCGGTGTCCTCGACGTTGGGGTTGGTGTAACCGAGGTCGAAGCCGCCCGAGTCGATGAAGGCCTGGCGCCGGATGCCGGCCGCCGTGGTGTAGAAGAGCGGCACGTCCTGTCCCGCGCGTCGAACGTAGGTGTAGTACATCCAGAGGTTCTTGTAGACGCTGCAGAGGTTCTGGAATCGCATCGTCGGCGATTGCACCGCGATGACACCCGCGAGCTTCGGGTCGGCGTCGAAGGCCGCGAGCAGCCGGATCATAGTGTCGCTGCGGATCATGACGTCGGAATCGATGAAGAAGATGATCTCGCCGCGCGCGTGCTCGACGCCCTTGTTGCGCGCCCCGGCGGGACCGAGCCGGCCACCGCTCGGAATCACCCGGCAGCCGTGGGCGGCGGCGATCTCGCGCGAGCCGTCGGTGGAGCTGTCGTCGACGACCAGAACCTCGAAGTCGGCGAACGTGCTGGCGCGGAGCGCGGCCAGGCACTCTCCGAGCAAGCGCTCGGAGTTGTAGACCGGCATCACGACCGAGATCCGCGGAGCGTTCCCGGTGCCGGCGTCGGTGGGTTGGGAGGGACGGCTCATCGCTGCCTCGTCACGGATGGGATGCGGTGGCGACTTTGGGATCCATGGTGCTCATCGTGGCGTCGAGCTCCTCTTCCATGCCGGCGACCCGTTCAGGGTCCTTCGCCGCCAGGTCGTTGCGCTCGTCGGGATCGGCGGCGAGATCGAACAGGAAGCGCTCGCCGCGCGACGAGGTGATGAGCTTGTACGGAGGATCGTAGATCACCCGGAGCGCGCGGTCGTAGACCTCGCCGTAGAACTGGACGAACTCGGGATTGATGTGCTCCTCGGCGATGCTGGCGCGCGCCACGTGCTGCAGCGGCGCGCCCTGTACGCCGGCCGGAGCCGGCGCCCCGATCGTCTGGAGCACCGTCGGCAGGATGTCGACCAGCTGCACCGGATCGGCGATCACGCCCTTCGTGCGAGCGGCGCCCGGCAGCTTCACGACCAGCGGGATGTGCAGCAACCCCTCGTACATCATCCGGCCGCCGTGTCCGACGATGTCGTGCTCGCCCAGCAGCTCGCCGTGATCGGCGCTGACGACGATGAGCGCGTTCTCGTAGCGGCCGCGGCTCTTGAGCTCCGCGACGAGCTCGCCGAGCGCCGCGTCCATCGCAAGGATCTGCCCGTCGTAGTTGGCGGTCACGAAGACCCGCTCCTCCTCGCTCATGCCGGCGGGCACCTTGTGGGTGAAGAGACCCTTCCGCGCCAGCCGCGTCGCGTTCGGCAGGTCGCGCGCCCAGCGATCGTAGGGCGCCGCCGCGAGCCAGTGGTGCGGCTCGAGGTAGTTGAGGAACACGAAGGCAGGCCGGCCGGCCGGCACCTGATCCATCCAGGCAAACGCGGCGGCGTTGATGTCGCGCGCGCTCCGGAACGGCTTCTTCATGAAGGCCGGCGAGAATTGCTGCACGAAGCCGACCACGTGCGGGATCGGCCGCAGCAGGAGGCCGGGATGGTCCTCGTAGCGCTGGAAGCCCTGCGCCATCCCGAAGCCGCGGATAGAGGTTGGCGAAGTTGGCGACGAAGCCGCCAGTCGCCTAGCCGCGGTCGCGCAGCACCTCGGCGAGCGTGGTGCGGTCCTCGGCGAGCGGAAAGACGCGGCGCCGGCCGTAGATCGCGGGGCCCGCGCTCCAGCCGCCGACGTAGTGCGCGCCGTGCCGGCTCGGGTACATGCCGGTCAGCATCGAGGCGTGCCCGGGCACCGTCCATTGCGCCGGCGAACGGGCCTGCGTGAAGTTGAGCGCGTCGGCGGCGAGCGCGGTCAGGTTCGGTGACGTCTCGCGCTCGTAGCCGTACGTCGACATGTGGTCGGCGCGCGTCGTGTCCATCGAGATCAGGAACACGTCGGGTGCGCCGGAGGGAGGAACGGCCAAGAGCGCGCGGTGATCGTCGAAGGCCGCGGTGGAGAGCGGCCGGCCCCAGATCAGGGCCGCCAGCGCGCCGCAGGCGAGCTCGACGGCGAGCCGGGTCCCGCCGCGACGGATCACGGTGCCGACCAGGCGGTCGACGAGCACGCCGAGCAGCGGAAGCGCCGCGAGCAGGAGCGGCAGCGCCGCGCCATTCGGCTCCTGCTTGCTGAAGTAGGAGCTCTGGACCTCGGTAATGCCGGTCTTGCCGACCGCGATCGCGACCGTGGTGACCAGGGCGAGGTGCACGAACCCGAGCCAGCCCTCGCGCGTGCCGGCGAGACGGACCGCCAGCACCGCGCCCAGCGCGCCGACGACGACGTAGAGCGCCTCGGCCAGGTAGCCCGGCGGCTCGTAGACCCTGAGCAGGCCGTAGACCACGGTCATCCCGAGGGCGAGCGAGGCCGCGCCACCGCCGCCCGCGACGGCACCGAGAATCAGTCCGATGACCAGACCCGCGATGCCACCGACCGCGAGATCGAGCCCGAGCACGGTCAGCGATTGCCGGAGCGGAATGACGCCCCCGAAGGCCCAATTCACGGACGCCTCGACCACCCACCAGATCACGCCGGCGGCGAGACCGGCGGCGAGACCGCGGCCGAGACTGCTCGTCATTCCCACCCCGCCATCTGCCTTGCCTGCGACACTCGTCATGCGCTCAGTCCCCATGCTCACCGAAACGCCAGAGCACGCGGAACGTGGGACGGCGACCGGTGAGGTGCGTGATGATGCCGAGGCCGACGCCGACCATGCCCCAGAAGAAGATCTGGATCGTGACGCTGAAAAAGACGTTGGCGTCGGTCATGCAGACCAGCATGCCCGTCACCGAGCTGAAGATCGCCCACACGATGCGCTTCATGTGGGGATCCCGGATGTGGTCGTAGCCTCGGTAGAGCGCGACCAGCGTCGCGCCGAAAATCCACAGCATCAGGCCCCAGCCGACGAGGCCGTGCTGACGAATCAACGTCAGGTGCATGTTGCTCGAGATCCACGGCCGGTCCTTGTCGGGAATGGGCGAGACCGCCTGTCGCCGGATGCTGCCGACGCCGAGCAGGAGCTCCCGGGCCGGCGCCGAGAAGACCTCGCTCACCGCCTCGCCCCGGCGGCCGGCCTCGGCGGTGACCTCGGGAAGCGAGAGCCGCAGACGCTCGCCGCCGAAGGCGACGAGGAGCACCATGATGGCCGAGAGCGTGAGGATCGCGAGCAGACGATAGCGGCTGCGCCACAGGAACGTGCCGAAGGTGACCAGCAACGCCACGAAGCCCATGCGGGTCTGGGTGAGGAAGATCCCCACCAGCGCGATGGTGGCGCATCCCACCCACAGGTCGCGCACCTCACGGGTTCGGCTGTGCAGCATCTGGGTCAGCAGAAACGGCAACCCGAGCACCAGATACGTCGCCAGCAGTACGGGATTGCCGAGCGTCGACGACATGCGAGGCGCGTGCTGGACCCCGAGCTGGTTGTCGAGTCCGATCTGCGTCAAGCCGATGAGCGTCACGGCGACCGCCGACATGCCGACCACCGTGGCAATCTGGTTGGCCTCGGTCTGCGACAATCGGGTGGTGACGATCAGCAGCGTCAAGAAGAATCCCGTCGCGACGTAGTAGAGGACCCCCTGCACTGCCGAGGCCGGCTCCGCCGATTGCAAGGCCGCCAGCAACGCGAAGGTGACGAAGGCGCCCACGGCCGCGTTCACGGGGGTGTCGTAGATGCACAGCTGATGCCGGGGCGAGCGCTGCACCGCGATCCAGGCCGCGGTCACGGCGACGAAGAGCTCGAACGGGCTCAGCTTGAAGGTGCCGATCTCGAGCTGGAAGGGATAGTGGAACAGACCCGGTAGCAGGGCGGCCGAGAGAAACAGCGCGGTCAGCAGGAGCCCGAGGGTCATCCAGCGGTTCAGCACCTTGATGAAGGTGAGCGTCACCAGCCGGACGTCGAGCCACCACGAGCGATTGTGGATGTAGATGACGTCGTAGCGGAGCTTGTCGCGCGGGTGGGTGAAGTAGCCGCCGCGGACCTGGGCGAGGCCGGTCATGCCGGGATTGACCGCGAAGCGCCGCAGATAGCCCGGGATCTCGCGCGACAGCGTCTCGAGGAAGATCGGTCGGACGGGACGCGGGCCGACCAGGTTCATGTTGCCGAGGATGACGTTGAAGAGCTGCGGGATCTCGTCGAGCTTGGCACGCTTCAGCATGCGGCCGATGCGCGTGTACAGACCGTCGGAGTGCTCCAGCAAGCGGCGCACCGATGCGCTGCTCGGCCCCGACCTCGAGCGTCCGGAACTTGTAGATCGTGAAGACCTTGGCGCCGCGCCCGAGGCGCTTGCCGCGATAGAGGATCGGCCCCTGACTCGTCAGCTTGATGCCGACCGCGATCGCGAACGCGACCGGCGACAGCAGGAGAAAGCCGATGGCCGCGACCACTCGCTGCCAGATCGGGGTGGGTCCGCCGACGACCGCGACCTCGGCGGGCAGAGCGGCGCGCACCGGCTCGGCCGGTGGCTGCACGCTGCGCAACCGCGGGGTGACGGACGCACTCACAGGGGTGTGCATGCTCATGGGGTTCTCAGGAGCCACGGGATGCGAGGCCTACGGCAGTCGCGGCAGGCACCGGGGGGTGGGAAGGAACCGTGGCGACTCGCGTCTGCCGCCACATCTCGTACCAGTTCATGAAGACCAACAGCGTCCACAGCGGCCGGCTGTGATCCGCGTGCATCGAGTCGTGCTCGGCGATCAATCGTTGCACGTAGGCGGGCTCGAAGAGGCCGACTCGCTTGAGCGCCGTCGGCGACAGCACGTCGGCGACCATGTCGTGCAGCTCGCCGCGGAGCCAGCTCGCGACCGGCACGTTGAAGCCGCGCTTCTTCCCTTGCAGGATCGAGGCCGGCACGTGCTTGGCGAGCGCCCGCTTGAGGATCCACTTCTTGCTGAACCGCCGCAGCTTGGCGTCGCTGGGAAGGCGCGCCGCGAGCTCGACCAGCGCCGTGTCGAGGTACGGCACGCGGGCTTCGAGCGAATGCGCCATGCTCATGCGGTCCGCCTTGGTGAGGATGTCGTCGGGCAGATAGACGTGGGCATCGATCGCCTGCAGCTGCGCCAGCCAATCGTCGCTCCCCGCGCGCTCCGCCGCCGCGCGATACAGCGCCGCCGTCTCGAGATGGGGATCATAGGCGTCGCCCACGCACAGCTCGGCTTGGGCGGCCTCGGACAGGACGACCTTCCACCAGAAATGCCCGTCGGCGAGCGGGAGACGGGCGCCGGCGACGAACCGCTTGGCCTTGTAGTCGAGGCTCACCTTCGCGTGCGACACCGGCAGACGCCGGACGATCGCCGGCACCAGGGTGCCGCCCACGACGTCCGGCAGACGCCGATACAGCGCGGCGAGCTTGCCGGCGAGATAGGTCTCGTACCCGGCGAACACCTCGTCGCCCCCCTCCCCCGAGAGCACCACCTTGACGCTCCGATGCGCGAGCTCCGACACGTAGTAGACCGGAACCGCCGAGGAGTCCGCGAACGGCTCGCCGAAGTGGTGAACCAGCGCCGGCAGCACGCGCAACGCGTCCGGCCGGACCACGATCTCGTGGTGGTCCGTCCCGTAGCGCGCCGCCACCTCGCGCGCGAGGTGCAGCTCGTCGAAGCTCTTCTCCTCGAAGCCGACGGAAAAGGTTTGGATGCGCTGGGTCGCGACCTCGCTCATCAGTCCCACGAGACCGCTCGAATCGACGCCGCCGGAGAGGAACACGCCGATCGGAACGTCCGACAGCAGATGACTCTTGACCGCGGACCGTAGCGCCGCCAGCACCTCCTCGACGTACTCCTCGTCGCGGCGCGGGCGCGCCGGCGGCGAGAAGCGGAGCTCCCAGTAGCGCCGCTCGACGGGAGCCGCGCCGGCCGCGAACGTCACCTGCGTTCCCGGTTCGAGCTTGCGGACGCCGGCGAAGATGCTGCCGGGCGCGGGGATGTAGCCGAGAGCCAAGTAGTGGTGGAGGCTCGTGAGATCGAGATCCTCGCACCATCCCGTTGCCATGAGCGCGGTGATCTCGGAGGCGAACGCCACGGCTCCGGTGCGGGCTGCAACGTAGAGCGGCTTGATGCCGAGCCGATCGCGCGCCAGGACGAGCCGCCGCGCCTGCGCGTCCCAGAGCGCGAGCGCGAACATCCCGTCCAGGTGCCGGACGAAGTCCTCGCCGTACTCCTCGTAGAGGTGCGGGATCACGGCGACGTCGGAGTGCGACGCGAAGCGATGGCCGCGGCCCTCGAGACGCGCGCGCAGCTCGGGCGAGTTGTAGATCTCGCCGTTGCAGACCACCTGCACGGAGCCGTCCTCGTTGCCGAGCGGCTGGTGTCCGCCCTCGAGGTCGTTGATGCTGAGGCGGGTCATGCCGAGACCGAGGGCGCCGGCGACGAAGTGCCCCTCGTGATCCGGCCCCCGGTGCACGATCGCGGCACACATCCGGTGAAGGGTGTCGCTGCCGACCGGCGCGCCGTCACCGTGATTGAATTGACCGACGATCCCGCACATGGTCGTGCTCCCGCGCCTAGGCGCGTACCCGCTCGGCGTTGCCCGTGAGGACGCCGCGGATGTGGCGCCAGCGTTCGGCGCCGACGAGCTGCTTGCCGACCTTCTTCACGGCGTGCAGCGACTTGACGGTCAGGAGCGTGAGACGCCGGCCGGCGCAGATCTGCTGAACGAACGCCGGCGTCGTACGCTGCTTGACCGCGATGCGAGGCACCTCGTACGGATCGGTGCGGACCGAGACCAGGCCGGGCTCGCTGGTGCAGAATGCCCGGTAGCCGAGCTCCTTGATCAGCGTCCCCATCCCCGGCGCGGCACTGCCGCGCGGCAGCGAGGCGAAATGGACGGCCTGACCGAGCCCGTCCTCGAGAATCCGCTTCGACTCGCCGAACTCGCGACGGATCTCGTCGGGATCGGCGCAATGAAGAAAGGGATGCGTGAGCGAGTGGCTGCCGATCTCCATGCCGGCCGCAGCCATTTCGCGCAGCTCCGGCCAACCGAGCGCCCGCGACTTCCCGATCTGGCTCGCGATCACGAAGAAGCAGCCGGGCCAGCCGCGTTCGGCGAGCCGGGCGAATGCGACGGTGTAGTCGGTGAGGAAACCGTCGTCGAAGGAGAGCACGAAGTGGCCTGCCGCCGGCGCCGCGAGCACGTCGGCCAACCGGCTCGGCCGAAAGCCCGGCGCCGCGAGCGCGTCGAGGTGACGCGCGAACTGCGCTTGGCTGAGGACGTAGGCCTGCGACGGCGGAGCCGCCACGTCGGGCCGCTCCACGAAATTGTGATACGCGAAGATGGCGGAACCGTTCACAGGTAGCCGAGTCCCTCGAGCGTGCCTTCGATGGCGCGACGATCGTGGTCGCTCACGTCGATGTGATCCGCCGATCGCGGCGGGCCGAGTTGGTCGTAGAGGTCGCGCGTCCCGGAGCGCTCGTCGGTCACCCACGGCTTGACGAGGTGGAACGTGGCGCCGCCGAGCGCCACCACGATCATGCGGGAGACCGCCATCACCGACACTCCTCGAGAGAGTCCAGCTTGCGTGTCGACATCAGCGCATCACGTCCGCCCGCCGCCGCGTCGCCCGCGCTGGCGACGGCCGCATACACGGCTTCGAGCCGCCGTACCATACTTCGCGAGCCGTACCGGTCCTCGACCGTTTGCCGCGCCGCGGCACCCACACCTCGGGCCCACGCCGGATCGCCGAGGATGCGCGCGATCGCCGTCGCCATCGCCGCGGGATCGTCCGCCGGAACCAACAGCCCGCTCGTGCCGTCGCCGATCACCTCGGGCGTGCCCCCGACCGCCGTCGCCACCACTGGTCGCGCCGTGGCCATCGCCTCCAAGAGCGCGTTCGACATGCCCTCGGTGCGTGACGGAAGGACGAAGACGTCGAGCGCCGCCAGCACCTCGGCGACGTCGCCGCGATCGCCGAGCCACTGGACGTAGGGCGCGAGGCCGAGACGTCGGGTCTCGGCCTCGAGCTCGGCGCGGAGCGGCCCGTCGCCGACGACCACGAGCGCGGCATCGTGCCGGCCTTCCGCACGGAGCGCCGCGAGTGCCGCCAACAACGTCGCCGTCCCCTTCCGGGGCTCCAAGCGGCCGACGGTCCCGAGCAGCGGCGTCGCGGCCGCGATCCCGAGCCGTCGCTTCGCGTCGTCCCGCTCCGTGCTCGGGCAAAAGCGCTCGGTGTCGACGCCGCTCGGAATCACGTCGGTCCGCTGCCCGGCCCGGCCCGTCGGCCGCAACAGCTCGGCGTTCACGACGATGCGGTCCGCGGCGCGCACCGCCAGCTCCGCGAGCAGCCGTTGGGCGCCGTGCTCCTTGGGTACGCTGCGGCGCGCCGCGACGATGCGACATCCGCCGGCGCGTCGCGCGGCCAAGAGCGCGATCATTCCGGCGCGCCATTCGAAGTACTGCACGATGCCCACCCGTCGCACCCGCAGTGTCTCGGCGGTCTGGCGCACGCAGCGCAGGAAGTCTCGGCTCATCATGGTCGAACCGAGCCCCAGCTCGACGAGCTCGACGTCGACCGCCCGCACCGCGGCGCCGAGCGGACCGCCGCTCTTGGGCGAAATGACCAACGGCTCGAAGCGCGCGCGATCGATCAGCTTCAGGACCTCGAGGAGATGTCGCTGCGTGCCTCCGCTCACCAACTCGGGCGAGAAGAAGGCGATGGCACGCGGCGCGTCAGACGAGTACGACACGCCGGCAGCTCACGTAGCGTTTGAACACGATGGTGAGGACGATCAGGATGTAGGCGATCGGGTTCAGCCACATGTCGGCGAAAAAACTGTAGAAGAGGAGCAGGATCAGGCTCGGCTCGAGCCCCGCCGCGATCCAACGTAGATCGTCCGGCGTGGCGGGTGAGTGCTGCAGCCAGCGAATGTCGCGCAGAGTCACCCAGAAGAGCAAGAGAAAAAGCAGGAAGCAGAAGATTCCCCCTTCGCTCAACGCCCAGATGTAGGAGTTGTGCGGGGGCCGATAGAACGGATCGTTGTAGACCTGTCGCGCCACCTCTCGGAAGTTGCCGATTCCGATCCCGAAGAGCGGATGCTCGAGGAAGATGTCCCATCCGAGGCCGACGGTCTCGACGCGGCGCTCGGTCGAGTGCGTTCCGATGTTGCCGCCCCGTCCTTGCGCGAACGGATTCAGGTTGTAGATGCGCTCGAGGTTTTCCTCCGGGACGATCGTGAACATCATGCCGAGCATCAGCGCGGCCAACACGATGACCTTGATGCGACCGCCTTTCATGGCCCCGCGGTCACGGGTCAGCAGGTAGAACAGCACGCCGAGCCCGAGGAAGCCGCTGCGAGACGCGGTCAACAGCACCGTCAGCACGAGCGTGCCGATGACGCCGTAGATCAGGAGGCGCATGGTCTGCGACTTTTGGGTCTGCCCGAGATACCACCAGAGCGCCGCCTGCATGAGGCAGAGGAAGGCCAACCGGTTCGAGTTGGTCCCGATCGAGAACGACGCCGCGGCGCGCCCGTCGACGGTCTCGCCGCTCGCCCAGCCGGCGAGCGCCGACGGGACCACCATGATCAGGCACAACATGATCACCGTCATCGCCATTTTCAGGTCGCGCTTGGTGGTCATGAACTTCGACGCCAAGAGCACGAAGGCGAAGCGGGTGACGAAATCGCGGGTGAGCGCGGCGGTCTGATCGAGCGTTCGCACCTTCCCCCACGTGATGCGGAGATCGGGGAAGTTCCAATACGACACGAAGGTACCCGTGAGAAACACCAGCGCGAGCCCGGCATAGAGCTGGACCTGGCGCGTACGGACGAACCAGAAGTCGGGACGCTGCGAGAGCTCGCCGAGCAGGATCACGGCGAGAATGATGCCGAGCACGTTGTTGATGGTGAGGAGACCACCGCCGCGGATCGGGGTCGGGTAGCTGGCGAACAGATAGTTGGTCAGGAGGAGCAGGATGCCGACCTGCGGTCGGGCGACGACCACGACCAGCAACATCGACGCGACGATCAACGCGATCGCGGTCGCCTCTTGCCCCGCCCGGGTGCCCACGACGAGCAACACGCCGAGAATGGCGAGCGCCATGATCCCCAGGACCGGTCCCCGCCAGGTCGTCCCGCGCTCGACCGGCTGATAGCCGTCAAGGAATTCCCCTGCCGCGACGCTCATCGGGTTCCTTCGGTCCGGGTGCGACGGAGTCCGCCGCTCAGACCATCTCCTCGACGAACGCGGGGAGATAGTTCTTGCGACGATTCAACAGCGCGCCCAGCATCTTCGTGCCGGAGCGCTCGAGCTGGCGTTTGGCGCGCTGCGCCTCGTCGATGCGCGTGCGATCCGCCTCGATGACGAAGACGGTCCCGTCCATGCGCGGCCCGAGAATGAGGGCGTCGGTGTAGACGTTCACCGGGGCCGAGTCGAAGACCACGAACTGAAACCGCTCGTGCAGCTTCTCCATCACCTCGGACAACCTGGGCGACTCGAGGACGTGCGACGGCGAGCTCTCGTAGTGCCCGCTGGTGACGACGAACAACTGCGGCTGCGGCGTCGCCTGGACCACCGTGTCGATGCCCTGACGACCGTCGACCAGCTCGGCGAACCCGCCGTTGCGTTGAATCGGAAACACCTGCTCGAGCGCCGGCGTGCGGAAGTTCGCCTCGATCAGCAGAACGTCGAGCCGCTTGCGCTTCGCCAGCGTGGACGCGAACAAGGCGGCGGTCGTGGTGGCGCCCTCGCCGTGCTGCGACGCGACGACCATCAGGTCGCGCAGGACGGTCGGCTCGCGTGTCGGCAGGAGCAGATGCGTCCCCAGCCGCTGGTAGGCCTCCTCGATGTCGGGCGCGAGGTCGAAGTCGATGTGCAGACTGCCCTGCGGCTTCGCGCCATTGGTCTTGGCGCTTCGGCCGCTGCGCCACCAGGAACGACGGGGACGACGCGGCCGGCCCTCGATGACCTCGGTCACCACGCCGGCGTCGCGCTCTTCCTGCGCCCTCTGCAGGGCCTCGTAGATCTTGCTCATGGGGTGCCTTTGCTCGTTCGGGCGGCGTTCATGTCCGGGACTGCTCGACCATCTCGCTGATGTCGGGAATGACGGCGAACACGGGCAACTCGAGGTATTGCTCGACCTGCTCCTCGAGCTTGAAGTTTCGTCCCAGGAACTCGACCCCGACGGCCGAGCCCACCCCGAGTCCGATGCCCGCGATGAGCGCCGCGAACACCATGACCATGCTCATCTGGTTGAACGGCTTGGTGGCCAGGCTGGCGGGGTCGAGGACGCTGACGTTGACGATGCCTTCCTTGTCGAGGGCCTCGGAGATCCGTGCTTCGTCCTGCTTGCGCTCGTACAACCGGTAGGACTCGCGCGCCGCGGAGACGTCCTGCTCGAGCGAGGCGAGGTGGATGGTCTTCTTCCGGAGCGCGATCGCGACCTCCTCGTTGTCGTCCTTCCACTTGTCGAGGAAGGATGGCAGCGCGGCGACGCGCTCGCGGAGATCGTACAAGTTGCGTTCGTGATGCAGGATCTCCTGGGTGAGCACCTCGCGGATGGGGTTGGCCGTCATTCGCTCGCGCCCCTGGATGCTGCTCGTGGCCTTGGCGAGGGTCAGCCGCCGCCGCACCATCTCGATCTCGTTGTCGAGATCGGTGACGTTGCGATCATCGTCGGTGTAGAGCTGGGCCACCCTGGCGCGCTTCATCTCGAGCTCCCCGAGCTTGGTCGTGAGCATCTGAGATTCCGGATTGACCCGCTCCGAATCGCCGAAGATGCGCTCGGGCTGCTCGTCGAGCTGCTTCTTCATGATGGCGAGGTTGCGCTCGCCGACGGAGATCTTGTTCTGCTGGGTGCGGAGCACGTCGCGAAAGCGCACCGCATCCTTGTAGGCCCAGCGAATCTGATCCTCCGGCACCGCCATGCGCTCACGCTCGACGAAATCGGCGAGGACCGCCTCCGCCTGCTGGACACGCGTGCGTTGCCGCCCGAGCTCCTGCTCGAAGAAGGCGGACGCGCCGTTGGCGCGATGCACCTGGGCATGCCGATCGAGGTAGGCGTCGACGAGCGCCTGAAGAATCTCCTGCCCCTTCTGCGGATTCTTCGAGAAGAGCTCGATTGCGATGACGTTCGACTGCGGGGTGGGACCGACCGACAGCATGCTGCGCAGAATGCCGACCTGCTCTTCGGGGCTCTGCGTCGAGTCCTCGCCGAAGATGGGAGTGCCCGCGGCCGCCATGCGATCGATCACCTGGCGCGCCAGCTCGGCGCTCTTGATGATCTCGATCTCGGAGTTCACCTGCTCGGTCGTGGCCGAGATCGGAAGCGTGATCTCGCGTTGCTCGCCCGAGCTCACCTGCACCTCGGCGCGTCCCGGCCGGATCATGACCTTGGATTGGCTCTTGTAGATGCGCGGACGGGTCAGGCCGGCGACCAGGATCGTCAGCACGACCACCGCGATCACCGCCAGCACCTGCCACTTCCGCTTGAACACCGCGTAGAGCATGAGCTTGATGGCGGCGGCGCCATCTTGAGACGGCGGCGCCTCGGCGAAATACGGCACGCCGCCCCCGTTGCTGGATTTCAAGATCTCAGGTTGCACGCTGCTCCCCTCGGCTCACGGAATCGGAATCGGCGCCGTGGCACCGGCGCGCGACTCGACCGGTAGAATGTCGCGAATGTACTGTTTGACGAACAGACCCAGGTTGGCGATGCGGGTCGACGGCACGTACACCACGTCGTTGCCCGCCAGGCGCACGATCTCCGGCGCGCCATTCTTGACGACGTCCTCGAGATCGACGCGGCTCGCACGATAGTCGCCACCGGGTGCGCGCGCGATGTACAGCACGTCGCTCCGCAAGGCGCCTTCCTTGAAACCCCCGACCGCCAACACCGCCTGCAGGGGGGTCATACCCTCTTGGATGGTGACGAACCCGGGACGGGTCACCTCGCCGCCGACGTAGACGCGGCGGTCACCGAGACTGGTCACGACGACGACGACTTCTGGATCGCGGAGGTGGTGAGACGAACGCTCCTTGATGATGTCGGCGAGCTCCATCGGCGTGAGCCCCTCGGCCATGATCTCGCCGGTGACCCCGAGGCTGATCTTGCCGTCGGGACGGATCGGCAGCTCTTGGTTGGTGTCGGCATGGTAGGGAAAATTGATGGCGAGCTTGTCGCCGGCCTGCAGGCGATACTCGTTGCGTTGGATCGGCCCCGGCAATCCGGCGATCAGCTCCTGGGGCGGCGGGAGATTCTTGCCGACGCTGCTGCACGCGGAGACGCCGAGCGCCGCCGTGCAGACGAGCAGAGCCATGCCGAAACCTTTTCGTTGAACCTGTTTCATCGTGATGCGTCCTCACCGCGAGTGAGCAGGGCGCCGAGACGAGGCTCCGCCATCGCAGTTCTCGTAAGTGCTGACAATCCCTCTACAACCACCATCGCCGTAGTTTATCGGGTGTGACCACCCGGCTGAAAGACTATGAAGAGCTTAGAGTCGCCCGACCGCGGCGAGGGGGATCTCGACCGAGGTCCCATGGCGCAGGAAATCCATCAAGACCCGGATACGGCCCCGTTCGGGACAGGGCTTCTCGATGATGGCGATCAGCCCCGCGAACGGCCCGCGCTTGATGCGAACCCGGTCCCCCGCCCGAAACGTCCGCTCGGGCCTAATGATACCGTCCGGACCCGTCTGATGCCGAAGAAAGTTGACGACTTCGGGCGAGATGGGTGTCGGAATCTCGCCGAAAGAGACGAAACCCTTCACTCCCGGGGTCCAGGTCACGGTGTGGTAGGCGACCTGGAGCTCAATCTGGACGAAGAGATACCCCGGGAAAAGGGGCACGACCGCCCAATCGTTGGTCCAACCCACAGGCTCCATGATTCGCGGGCAAAAAGCCGCGATTTTGCGGCGCTCGAGGCTGCGGAGCGCCAGCTCCTCCTTGCGGGATTTGCTGCGGACGACGAACCATTCCTGCTGAGTGGTGATCATGGGTGAGAGGGATCGAGCGGATCGTCCCAAAAGGGAGCAAGTTCAATGCCATGGAGCCTGCACCGACTGCAAGATTTCTCACTTTTTCGGCTCCGGCGGCGCACCGGCTTTCCTTCAGAGTCTCCATGCACCTGCGGGTCGCCTCGGCATATCCCTTCCGCCATCGGCCAAGCCTCTCCGTCGTTTCGCCGCCACGCAGTCACGTTGCGTTTATGCGGGATCGTGCAGGCGTGTCAGGTGATGGCCTGACACGACGTCCGGGAACCCGAGCTGCGCTGAGAGGTTAGGCATGCATTCTCGCAACGCACGCGGACCTCAGGGTGGGAGGTGCTCGGCCGCCGCGCGGCCTTCGTCGCCACCCTGGATGCCCGGCAACCGGACGAGCTTGCCGACCCAGAGAACGTCGGGATCCCGCAACCAGGGATTCGCGTCCTTGATCGTCTCCAACACCCGCGGCCCGGCATTCCCGTAGTAACGCTCCGCGATCTCGGTGAGCGTATCGCCGCTGGTGACGAGGATCCGCAGATCGGATGCCGCGCCAGCGATTGGGCTCGGGACACCGACCGGAGTCGGAGCCTCCGACGGCGTCGGGGTCGCGAGCGGAGTCGGATCGACGGCGGCTACCACCGCAACGGCGCCCGCCGCCTCGACCGCTCGCGACGGCGCGGCAAGCGCGGCCGCGGGAGACGCCTCGACCTTCGGCTCGGTCGTGACCGTCGGGCCCGGATTCGCGGGTGTGGCTGGCGCCAGTGCGACCGCGGGCACCTTGGGATCGGCGGGCTCGGCGAGCGTGCCGGGCCCGCCCGCGGCGGGGGGCGCCTCTGCCACCGACAACGGCCGTTCGGGACGTTCGCGCAGCACCGTCGACGCCCCGAAGACGATCAGGCCACCGACGGCGGCCCCGGCAGCCAGCGTCGCGAAGCGCGCGCCGAACCGACGAGGGGCCCACGACACCTGCCGGCGGAGGTCGCGCATCGCCTCGCCCATCTCGCGCCAGCCGATCGTGCGCCGGCCCGCCGCATAGGCGGTGATCAAGGCGTTGTCGCAGGCGGCGTTCACCAGCCGCGGCACCCCTCCCGAGAATCGCCACAGGCGATACAGCGCCGGCTTGGTGAAGAGCCCGCGCACGTCCCCGCCGGCCGCGGTGATGCGCGCGGCGACGTAGGCCTGCACCTCACCGCGCGCCAGCGCTCGGAGCCGGGCGCGCACCGAGATCCGTTGCCGCAGCTGGCGAATCTCGGGTCGGGCGAGCATCACGTCGAACTCGGGCTGCCCCGCCAGCACCAGCTGCAGGATCTTCTCCTTCGCGGTCTCGAGGTTCGAGAGCAGCCGCAGCTCCTCGAGCACCGGGATCGTGAGGTCCTGCGCCTCGTCGATCAACACGACGACGTTGCCGCCACGCGCGAGCGTATCCAACAGCTCGGCGTTCAGAGCCTCGAGCATGTCGAGCTTCGTCGCCCCGGCCGGCGGCGTCCGCCCGAGGTCGGTCAGGATGAAGCGCAGCATCTCCTCGAAGCCGATCGCCGGGTTGATGACCAGTACGCTGCGGATCTCCCGGGGCAGCTCGGAGAGCAGCCTTCTCAGCAGCGTGGTCTTGCCGGTGCCGGCCTCCCCGATCAGCGAGACGAAGCCCTTGCGGTCGACGACCCCGTACTGCAGCGAGGCGAGCGCTTCGCGATAGCTGGCGTTCAGGTAGAGAAACTTCGGATCCGGCGTGAGATTGAACGGCTTTTCTCGGAAGCCGAAGAACGCGCGATACACGACCTCACCTCACCGGCGGCGATCCGCCGTGCCTCAGCGTCGAACGGTGGATCGAAACACCGACGCTAGCCAACCAACGCCTGATCGGGCTCGCTGCGGTCGCGACCGCGGAAGTCTTCGCGCTGGAGCGTGTGCAGCTTCATCTTGCGATGCAGCGTCGCCGCATCGACGAGCGCGTGCTTCGCGCTGAGGTTGATGCTGCCGCGGTACTTCTTCAGCACGTGGCTCAGGTAGTCCTTCTCGGCGCGCCGCAGGTATTCCTTGAGCGGCACCTCGTAGTCGTAGGTGCGCCGCGAGCGTGTCGCACGTCCTTGCGCTTGCCGTGCCCCGGGCAGGTCGACCTCGCGGATGACCGGACCGCTGGTGCGCAGGATGGCGCGCTCGAGCACGTTGCCGAGCTCGCGCACGTTGCCCGGCCAGTGATAGCCCATCAGCTCCGACAGCGCCTTGTTGGAGACGCGCGTGATGCCGCTTCTCGCGGCGCCATCTCGCTGTTGCGCAGGAACTCGCCCACCAGGAGCGGAATGTCCTCGATGCGGTCGCGGAGCGGCGGGATGCGGATCGGCACGACGTTGATGCGATAGAAGAAATCCTCGCGCATCCGGCCGTCGGCCACCAGCGTCCGTCAGCTCGACGTTGGTGGCCGCGATCACGCGCATGTTGACCTTGACCGGCGGTTCGCCGCCGAGGCGCTCGACCTCGCGCTCCTCGAGCACGCGCAGGAGCTTCAGCTGCATGTTGAGCGAGATGCTCTCGATTTCGTCGAGGAACAGCGTGCCGCCGCTCGACAGCTCGATCTTGCCGACGCGATCGTGCACCGCGCCCGTGAACGCGCCGCGCTCGTAGCCGAAGAGCTCGCTCTCGAGCAGCGTATCGGGGAAGGCGGCGCAGTTGATGGCGACGAACCGCCCCGACTTGCGCTTGCCCTGGAAATGGACGGCGCGCGCCACCAGCTCCTTGCCGGTGCCGGACTCGCCGGTGATCAGCACCGTCGCGTCGTTTTGCGCGAGCACGCTCGATGGACTCGAAGATCTCGTGCATGACGCGGTTCCGGCTCACCATGTTGGCGAACGAGTAGCGGTTCGGAGAGCTGGTTCCGGAGGTAGTTGATCTCGTCGAGCAGCCGGCGCTTCTCGAGCACCTTTTCCGTCGCGAGGAGGATCTCCTCCTTCTGGAACGGCTTGGTGATGTAGTCGCTGGCGCCCTGCTTGATCGCCTCGACCGCGCCTTTGATGCTGGCGTAGCCGGTGATCATGATGACGTCGAGGTCGGGCCAGTGCTCGTTGATCTCGCGCGTGAGCCCGATGCCGTCGGTGCCCGGGAATCCGGAGGTCGACGACCGCCAGCGAGAAGTCGTGCTCGCCGAGGAGGCGGAGCGCTTCCGACGCGTTGCCGGCGCTGCTCGACCAGGTACTGCTGCGAGGTGTAGAGGTCTTCCAGCTGTCGACAGATCAAGGGGTCGTCGTCGACGATGAGAATCCGCGTGTCCATGGCTCGTGTGCTCTCGATCTAGACGTAGAGCGGCAGGAAGATCATGACGACCTTCCGTCCGTTCGTCTCGTAACGTTCGACGATCTCCCCCCCGTGGAGCTCGATCAGTTTCTGCGCCACCGCCCACTCGACGCCGGCCTCGGCCCCGCGGAACAGCGACGACGCCGGGACCTTGGGCTCGACGTCCAACCGCATCTCGAGACCTTCGAAGTCACGGCGCTTGGCCGTCCGCAGGGTCACCGTCAACGCGCCACCGAGCTTCAGATCCTCGTGCACGTGATGGAGCGCGATGCGAAACGCCTGCGAAATGCGCGTCGGATCCACCAGAATCGTCGCGGGCGGATGGAACTCGTCGCGGCGTACCTCGACGGTGTTGCCGTTCAGGTGCGACGCCAGGTGCACCAGGAAGCCATCGAGGAGCTCGCCCACCGGCACCTTGGTGAAGTTCAGCGTGATGGGGTGGAAGTACTCGAGGGCGACCTTGAGGAACTCCTCGAGGTTCGCGATCGTCCGCTCGAGCATGTGACCGGCGGTCGAGTCGACCTTCTTCGCGGTCTCGGTGTCGCTCTTGATGAAGTCGGACCAGTAGTAGAGTTTGTGGAAGAAGTTACCGAGCTCGTGTGAAATTTCTGCGAGCACGCGTTCCTGCACGACCACCAGACTGCCGTGCTCGGCGCGCTCTTCCGGTCGTGCGGGAAGTCCGCTCTCCGCCGGGAGGATGCTGTGTGGTCGATCGCGATGGGCGGTCATGCGTGGGGGTGCGCCGTTCTGGACCGCTTTTTTCGCCGGGCCGCCGACTCGCGGCTTTGCAAGAGCGGGCTCAACGGCACGGAGTGTACTTGGGCGCATGTACGCTTTCAACCCGCAAAATTTCTAACGAAGCGTGTGAACTTTTTGTGATTTCGCTGAGATACCGCGATCGGGCGCAGCTCTGCCAGCATCGCAGCGGTGCGGCACACCCATTCGGGTGAAGCCCCCTTCATCGGTCATCGTGTGCGCGCGGTCCCCCTCCGCACCCACCGGACCCGACGAGCCTACTGACTACCCTGACCGCTCCGAGACTCGAAGACCAGCTTCAGATTCTGGACCTTGCGAAGCTCGTAGTCGATCGTCAGCAACGCTTCGATGACGTTTTTGATTTCCCCCGTCATGCGATCGAGCTCCTGGAACGACACCCGCTCGAGCTCGCGCCGCACCTGCTCGTAGAGGCTCAGGATGCTGCCGAGGCCGCCGGCAGCCGTGAACCGGGCGTCGATCTCGTCGTAGGAGGAAAGTATGCGGTCGATGAGTTCCCGGATCTCCTGCGTCACGCCTGTCGTCTCCTTGCGCACCGCATCCCACGATCGATCGGGGGTTTGGGGGCTTCGCTCACAAAGCAAATCCAGTGCCACTGCCGTTCGGCACAGGCGCCGAAACCACAGTATTTCCAAGATGATGACTGGCTAGGTTGATGGTGGCAGCTCGTGCAATCCCGCACGATCGTCCAACATCCCCGCGACCCGCGATACGCGACTGAGGACGACCGTGCGAAGACGCGGGGTCGGTTTGGGAAAGAGCGAGAGCGTTCGTCAGAGGTTGGAAGAGCGTCGGCCCGGGATTTCGGAAGGAGTGGCTTCCTCGAGATGCATCTTGAGCTCACGCAGCCGTTGCAATTGCGAGTCGATGCGCACCAACTGTTCGAGCAGACGACGCAGCTCGGCGACGATCCATTCGATCTCCTGAGGCGCCACGGTCGACAGCGCGGCTTCGACCTGATGCGTGACCTCGAGCAATCCCGGCACGCCCTCGAGCCCGACCTGCCCGACGCGTCGATTGATCTCGCCGTAGTAGCGAATCACGTCCTCGGTCTGGCGCCGCATGTGCTCCAGCATCGTCGCGTGGACTAGCACCGGACGATCACCAGTCAAGCGAGCGCTCATGCCGTCAGCACCTTCAGTCGAACGAGATCGGCGTCGTCGTGCGGGTAGACGGGCACGCGCGGCAACAACGCCAGATCATGGCGACCCAGTCGGCCGCGCGACATCGTGGTCGCCGACCGATAGTGCCGCCGCACCGCCGCGGGCGCGGCCCCGCCGATGCTGGCGGGTCCGCCATAGGGGTAGCAGAAGTGACGACAAGCACGACCGGTGTGGTCGGCGATCGCGTCTCGGCTCGCGATCAGCTCGCGCTCGAGCGCGTCGGCGTCGAGGGCCGCGAGCGCCGTATGCGACACGCCGTGACTCTCGAAGCCGAGGAGCGGATTCCGCGCGAGCTCTTCGACCTCGGACCAGGAGATCGGCGGAGGCGCCGCCAGCACCGTCGCTTCCACGAGACCGCGCTCGGCGAGCGTGCTCCGGAGCGCATGGAGCAACGGCGCGTACTCGGCGAACGGCCGCGTGTACATGATCGCCCCCATGCGTTTGGCGAAGGCGCGCGTCCCCCCTGGCACCGTGAAGTCGATGGTCGTCCCCGCGATGTCGACCCGAACCGAAGGGGCATGGCGCTCGATCGCCCGTAGCCACTGGAACGGCAGGCCCCCGGGCTCGTCCAGGTAACGGGTGGGCAGATAGAAGCTCACCGGCCACTGGCGAGCCGCCGCGACCGCGCCGATCGCGCGCACCGTGTCGCCGACGCCGTCGTCGAAGGTGACGGCGAAGAGACCGCCGGTCGGCGTGCCGGCGGCATGGCGCTCGACGAGCTCGTCGAGCGCCACCGGCCGGCTCGGCGCCAGGGCCTCGATCTGCTCGACGAAGCGCTCCGCCGGCAGATTGTGGTACGCCAGGATGAAGCCGCCACGCAGACGCCCGAGCGGAGCGCGGAGCGCACGATACGCGCCGCCCTGCGACACGGCACGCGCGGCGACCCGCCGCATGGCGGACACGACCCCGGCCATCCCCGTCATCCCTTGCCGACGCCGACGGGGGCCGAGGGCAGGTCCGACTGCGTCGCCAGGCTCGAGCCCCGGGTCGCCACGGACGAGCGCTTCGCGGCGAGCAGGCGCTCGTAGTGCTCGCCGAGGATCTCGAGATTCCGCTCGCGGTCGGCCCGCGCCCAGACCTCCCGGCGATTGCGCGCGCGTGCCGTCTGCCAGCGCGCCGGCTCGCCGACGGCGCGAGCGAGCGCGGCCGCGAGCGCGTCGACGTCATCGGCGGGAAAGAGGAGCCCGTCCCCCTCCCCCGCGAGCCACTCTCGGTTCGAGGGACAGTCGGTCACGACGGGGTACACCCCGGCCGCCATCGCCTCCAGAAGCGCCGGGCTCGTCCCGTCCCAGAGCGATGCCGACACGTAGACGTCCGAGGCCGCCAACAACGCGGGTAACTCGGCCGCGGAGTAACCGCCACGAAACGTGACCCGGTCCGCGAGCCCACGGGCGCCGACGTCGCGCCGGAGCGCCTCGAGGTCGCGCCCGCCCGCCGCGAACGTCACGTGAAACGGCACACCGGTGGCGGCGAGACGGGCGAGCGCCGCCACGATCGTCTGCGGTTGATAGGGACGATGGAGCTTCCGAGTGCAGACGATGCGCACGACCCCGTCAGCGGGCGGAACCCGCGGTACGTCGAAGCGTGCGGCCTCGATGCCCTGCGAGAGACACAGCGTCTTCGCGGCCGGCACGCCCAGGTCTGCCACCCTCGCCGCCAGCTCGGCCGAGACGGCGTTCACCAGGTCGGCGCGCTGCAGGACGAAGCGAATGAGAGCGCGCCGCGCGGGGTACAAGAGCGAATTGTGCACGTCGCTGCCGCGCGCGCTCACCACCAACGGGTGGAAGCCACTCGCCGCCGCCACCAAACCGTTGCTGGTGAGAAAATGGGCGTGCAGCAGGTCGGGCGCGATCCTGCGCACCAGCCGGCGCACCTGCGGGATGGCTCGGACGTAGGAGAGCGAGCTCTTGGTCGGATCGCAGTCGTGCGGCAGGGGATGGTGGTTCACCGCGTTCGGCAGCAGATCGCGGGTGAAGCTGATCAGGTGGATCTCGTGCCCGCGGCGCGCGAAATGATCGATGTAGGGAGTCGCGAAATGGCTCTGGGAGTGCACGATGTAACAGATGCGCATCGGCGCTCACCCCACCGCCAGGGCCGGCATCGCATCGTCGGGGCCGAAGGAGCGATCGACGAAGGTGCGGAACCAGAGCTCGAGCCAGAGCAGCAGCCAGAAGCGAGTCCCATGGCGCGCCGCCCCGCTGACGTGGGCGCTCCACAGACGCTCGAGGTAGTCGAAGTCGAAGAACCCCCGAGCGCGGGCCTGCTCGGAGAAGATGATGGCGCGGGCCGGCGGTCCCCACGCCCCGCGAAACCACGCGTCGTGCGGGATCGAGAAGCCGTGCTTCGGGCGATAGACGACCTCGCGTGGCAGCCGGCGGGCGGCGACCCGCTTGAGGAGGGACTTCGCCTCCCATGGCTTGATCTTGGCGGTGGCCGGTACCGTTGCCGCCCACTCCACGACCTCGCGGTCTTGGAACGGACAGCGCGCTTCGAGGCTGCTCATCATGGTGGCGACGTCGACCTTGGGATTGTACCCGAACGGCAGCAGCACGGTGAGATCGTGATGCAAGGCGCGGTCGAGCGGCGACTCGCCGTCGAAGTCGGCCCCCACCTCGCGCGCGTACCCGAGCAGGACGTCGGGGTCCGCGAGCTCGCGATGCGCCGGCGCCCAGAGCGCGGGTAGATGATGGAGCGACCAGGTGGTGGAGCCCGCCCAATTCACCAGGGGATCCGCCTCCGCGTAGCGGAGAAAGCGCGCCGCCGACGCCGGCCATCCGCGATCGCCGGCATCGAGCAAGGGCGTGCTGCGGCGGCGCCAGCGATCGAGCAGCGTTCCCGGCAGCACCCGCCCCACGAAGGCCCCGAGGTAGCGTCCGAGGTGCTGGCTGTAACCGGCGAACGACTCGTCGCCGCCGTCCCCCGTGAGCGCCACTGTGACGTGCTGCCGGGCGCGCTGTGCGACGTAGTAGGTCGGGATGCACGCCTCGTCGCCGAAGGGCTGCCCGAACTCCCACACCAGGCGCGGCAAGAGGCCCCACGCATCGGCCGTCACCTCGAACTCGGTGTGGGCGGTTCGGCAGTGCTCCGCGACCCTGCGGGCATAGCTCCGCTCGTCGTGGGCGGCGTCACCGGTGCCCATCGAGAAGGTTCGCACCTGCTGCCCGTTTGCCTCCGCCATGCAGCTCACCACCATGCCGCTGTCGACGCCCCCGGAGAGGAACGCGCCGAGCGGCACGTCGCTCCTGAGGCGTCGTCGCACCGCCCCGGCGATCACCCGATCGGCCTCGGCCGTGAGATCGGCCTCCGAGAGGCGAAGCTTCCGGGCGAACGACAGGCGCCAGTAGCGCTCCTCCCGGTGTCCGTCGGGCGTGAGCGTCAGGAGGTGACCGGGGAGAAGCTGGTAGGCGTCCGCGTAGATGGTCTCGCGACCCGGCAGATAGGTCCAATAGAGAAAGCGCGCCAGCGAGTCGGGTCGGACGCGCCAGCCGCCGGGATCGGCGACCCACAGCGCCTTCAGCTCCGACGCGAAGAGAAAGCGCCCCTGGTGCCAGCCGTAGTAGAGCGGCTTCTTCCCGAGGCGGTCGCGCGCCAGGTGCAACGTCCGGCGGGGGGCGTCCCAGATGGCGAAGGCGAACATTCCGTTGATCCGCTCGAGGAGACCGTGAATCCCCCACTCCTCGTACCCATGAACCAGGACGTCCGAGTCGGAATCGCTGGTGAAGCGGTGTCCCGCCGCCAGCAACTCCGCCCGCAGCGTCTCGAAGTCGTAGATCTCGCCGTTGAACACCATCCACACCGACCCGTCCTCGTTGCTCATCGGCTGCCTGCCCCGCGGCGAGAGGTCGAGGATGCTGAGGCGCCGATGCCCGAGACCGACGTGGGGCAGGATCATGGTGTCCGCGTCGTCCGGACCGCGGTTGACCATGGTGTCCCGCATCGCATGCACGAGCTCCGGCGCGATCGGCCGGTCCCGCTCGTAGTCGACGACGCCGCAGATGCCACACATGGGAGGTTCGTCCGAACGACCGCGGCTCGCGTCTACGCGGCGGTCAAGCTCTCCAGGAGCGCGTTCCAACGCGCGCACACGGCGGGCGCCGCGAACGAGCGTAGAGTTCCGGGGATGGCGGCGCGGAGCCGCGCGCGCGCCGGCGCGTCGCGCAGCAACTCGACCAGCGCGTCGGTCAGCGCGCCGACGTCCTCGGGCGCCAGCAGGCGACCGTTGACGCCGTCGTGCACGATCTCGCTCACGCCGTGCGGGCAATCGAAGGCGACGATCGGCAAGCCGCACGCCAGCGCCTCGAGCACCACGTTGGGCATGCCCTCGTAGCGTGACGACAGCACGAACAGCTCGGCGTGGGCGAAGAATCGCTCCGGCTTGTCCTGAAAGCCCACGAGGTCCACCACGTCCGCGACCCCGAGCTCGACGGCCTGCGCCTTGAGCGCCGCTTCCAGCTCGCCGACCCCGACGATCGTGAGGCGCGCCGCCACCCCACGCGCGCGCAGGCTCCTCATGGCCTGCAGCAGCAGGTCGAAGCCCTTCTGGTACGTCAGCCTGCCCATCGCCAAGAGGTGCGGCCCTGCCCCGACGTACGGCGTGTCGGCGACGCCCGCCGCCGTCGCCAGGCGGTCGACGTCGACGGGATTGTGGAGACACTCGATCTGGCCGGGACGCGGCGCGATCTCGCCGCTCAAGCGGCGCGCCACGGCGTCGGTCTGGGTCACGATGCGATCGGCACGCCGCACCAAGCGAAGATAGCATCGATAGAGAAAGTCCCGGTAGCGATTGTGTTCCATGTACCGTTCGCCGATGACCTCGCGGATGACGATCTTGCACGGCGGCAGGAACGGTCGCGCCAACAGCAACAAGAAATTGATGTATCCCTGGGTCGCCACCAGCACCGCCGGCCGGAGGCGCCAGATGATGCGGATCAGCTTCGGCATGGCATTGCGAGCCCGCCGCGCCTCGAGGACGTGCAAGACGACGTCCTCCGGGACCTCGGAGCGGAACCAGAACCCGTAGAACGTATAGAAGACGACCAGATGGGGCTCGAAGCGCGTGCGGTCGAGGTGGCGAAGCACCGTCAGCACGACACGCGCGGCACCCCCACCGAGGGTTGGCAGAACGAACAGAATGGGTCGGCGGGCCTTGGGGGTCTTCACGTTGCAGCGCCGACGCAATCGCGCGACGGCCCTCCGGAATATCGGCGGTCGGTCGAGGACGCAAGGTCAAAAACCTCCCGCGCTCCGTGCGAACCTGCGTTGACAATGAACGAGTCGGCGCGGACCATGAAAGGATCGCATGCTCGTCCGCTCCGTGCCCCACCCCGTCGCGCCCGCCAGCGCGAACCCGCCGGCCGACGTGAGGGCGCCGCTCCGCAGGGCTGCGGGGCTCCTGGCCGCGAGCCTGTTCAGCTCCGATCGCGCCGAGCCGGCCGTCACCTTCGTCGCCGAGCTCGACGAGACGGCGATCGCACGGGTGCGTCGGGAAGCGCTGGCGCTCCGCGCCCGCCGTCACGAACCGGTGACGGTCGAGCTGCGGTACATCGCCGACGCAACCGCAACCGCCTTGGTCGCGACGCTCGCCGACCTCGAGGCCCAGAACATCCGCATCGCCACCGCACCGATCGGCGGCATCTCGGCGGGCGCCGCCGTCGCGACGTTGCTGGCGCTCACCGCGGGGGAGGCCGCTCCCGCGCGACCCTCGATCGCCGCCCCCTCCGCACCGGCGCCCGCGCCGGTGACGGTCCCTCCGGGCGTGGCGCCCGCCGCCGCGCGTGACGCGGATCCGTTCGGTCTCGATCTTCCGTTTCGGGCCCGGATGTTTCCGTTCTTTCGTTTCCTCTTCGAACGCTATTGGCGCATCGAGCTGAGCGGCATGGAGCACGTGCCGACGACCGGCCCGGCGCTGATCGTCGCCAATCACTCCGGCGCCGTTCCCGCCGATGCCTTCATGCTGGCGACGGCGCTCACGCTCGGCCACCCACGCGAGCGCTGCCTCCGCGTGCTGTTCGACAAGTTCGTCGACGACCTGCCCTTGATCGGCGACCTCTATCGTCGCCTCGGCGCCGTCACCGCGTCGCTCGCCAACGCCGAGCTGCTGCTCCGGCGCGGCGAGCTGGTGGGGCTGTTCCCCGAGGGCATCGCCGGTGTGGAGAAGCTCTGCACCGAGCGCTACCGCCTCCGACCGTTCAAGACCGGCACCGCTCGGATGAGCATCCGGACGGGCGCCCCGGTGGTCCCGGTCGCGATCGTGGGCGCCGAGGAAGCCTACCCGGTCGTCGCGCGCCTCTATCGTGCCGGGCGCGTGGTCGGTCTGCCGTGGATTCCGGTGACGCCGCTCTTTCCCCTCTGCGGCCTCGCCGGGGGCCTGCCGCTCCCGAGCAAGTGGGCGATGCACTTCTGCCCACCGATCGCCCCGCCGCCTCCGGACGGCCGACCCGAGAGCGAGCGAGTGGCGGAGCTGACCGAGCGCATTCGGACCGCCATCGAGACCGCCCTCCGCGTCTTGCTCGCCAAGCGCCGCGGAATCTTCGTCTGAGCAGACGGCGGTCGGCCGGCCCGCTCAGACCTTGCAGAGCACGCCGGCGGTCACGAAGTAGCGGCCGGTCTCGTTGACGACGCCGCCATAGACGTCCGCGGTCCCGGCCGGCTCCACCGCGGTGACCCGCACCGCGCCGACCGAGGGCTCGATCGTGCCGTCCATGCGGCGCAGCAGATAGCCCTCCGGAAAATGGAAGCTCGTGTCGAGCGGCTCACCGGGCTCGAGCTCGGTCACGGGACGCTCGACCTCGCCGCGCGCGTAAAAGACGTGCCCGTGATCGACGACGATCGAGTGGCCGTTGTCGAACGAGACGCGCAGCACCGGGACGTCGGCCGCGGTGACCGCGATCTTGGTGAAGAGACGGAAGCCGATCGTGCCGCTCGGGAGGCGCGTCATGACGACGGTCGACTTGCCGGCGAGGCCGCCGATGGCGACGGGGCCGTCGACGGTCTCGATCAAGCTGTCGCCGCTGAGACATCCCCCGACACACGACCGCGGCCTAGCGCTCACCCGATGCCCTCCGAGGGCGCATGCGTGGCGTGCGCCGCAGCGGCTCTGTTGCACATCGAGGCGACGATGGCCACCGCCGCGCGTCCCGTTGACAGGCTCGACCCCCTCTGCGAGGAGACGCGACCGCACCACATGCCTCGGCATCTCGCCTATCGTCTGCTCGCCGCCGTCACCGCCGCTTTCCTCCTGCTCTTCGGTCTCGTCTTCGTGTGCGGCTTCATCGATCGCGCGCTCTTCCAAGTGTTCGCGCGCCCGCTCTTCGATACCGATGCCTGGGGCTACTACATGCTGGGGATGGCGGGCTCCGCGCTCCTGGTGTGGGGCGCATGCTTGCTCGCCGTCGTACGGGCGCCGACCGCGAACCCCGGCGTCGCCACCGCCACCGTCATCGGCCTCGTACTGGGCGCGACCCTGCGCCTGCTCGCCTGGTACTCCGGTGAGTACCGGGTGGCGGGAGATCAGCTGCGCCTCGAGTCGGCGGTGCTGCTCGTGCTGGCGCTCGGCTTCGTGTGGCTCCGGCCGGCGCAACCCACCACCCCGCCCCCATGACCGACACCGAGCCCAGCCGATTCCCGGCGATGCGCGGTCGCATCGGCATCACGCTGCTCTGCATCTATCTGCTCGCCGTCACCGTGCGGATCAGCGGCTGCTATGCGCCCGACGGCGGCCGGCGCGACGAGCTCGCCGGCGTCGGCCCGAGCGTCGGCGACGAGTTTCCCTCCTTTCGCCTGCGGGACGTGAGCGGTGCGTCGATCGGACGCGACGACCTCGGCGGCGCGACGGCGATGATCGTGACGGTGCCGAGCCTCGACTGGTCGCCACCCAGCAAGGCCCGGCTGCTCGATCTCGCGGAGGTCGTCGCCGGCCGCCGCGACGTCCGCGTCGCCGTCGTGATGACCGCGGCGCAAGCGACCCCGCGCGCGCTCCGCTTCGCCCACGACCACGCCCTCCCCTTCTACTACCTGATCGACGACGGCGATCTGATCCAACGCCTCGGTCTCGCGAGCCCGGCCCCCGACGGCTCCGCGAGCTCGCTGCCCGCGACCTTCGTGCTCGACGGCGACGGACGCGTACGCCTCCGCGACGTCCGCAAGAGCGCGCGTTTCTGGCTCGCACCGCAGGTCGCGCTCGGCGAGGCGTCGGCGCCGTAGGCGTCGCGCGTCGTCTCGACTCCCCCGGCCGCCTCTAGTAGAGCGCAGCGCCATGCAGCTCGCGGTTCGTCTGCACGGACGGCGCCATCGCTTCGGCTCGGTCCGCGAGGTCCTGGCGCGCGCCAACGAGCCCAAGGCGGGCGACCTGCGCGCCGGCATCGCCGCCCGCTCGCACCAGGAGCGCGCGGCCGCCAAGCTCGTGCTCGCCGAGCTCACCCTCGCCGACCTGCGCGCCCATCCGGTCGCGCCGCTCGACGAGGACGAGGTCAGCCGCGTCATCGACGCCGGCGTCGACGAGACGGTCTTTCGTGAGATCCGCGGCTGGAGCGTCGCCGAGCTGCGCGACTGGCTGCTCGCCGACCACACCTCGCGGGAGGCGCTGCGCCGCATCAGCCGCGGTCTCACGGCGGAGATGGCCGCGGCGGTGGCGAAGCTGTGCTCCAACCTCGACTTGATCTACGCCGCCAAGCGCCTGCCGGTGACGACGCGCGCCCGCACCACCGTCGGCATGCCGGGCCGCCTCTGCACCCGGCTGCAGCCGAATCACCCGAGCGACGACCACCAGGGCATCACCGCGGCGATCTACGAAGGGCTCGCCTACGGCGCGGGGGACGCGCTGATCGGCATCAACCCCTGCATCGACGACGTCGACAACGTGACGGGGCTGTTGCGCCTCACCCACGACCTCATCGAGCGCTGGAAGATTCCCACGCAGAACTGCGTCCTCGCCCACGTCACCACGCAGATGCGCGCCCTCGAGCGTGGCGCTCCCATCGACATCCTGTTCCAAAGCCTCGCCGGCACGGAGGCCGCCATCCGGAGCTTCGGGATCACGGTGACGATGCTCGACGAGGCCCGCGCCATGATCCGCGAGCGCGGCACGTTGCGCTCGTCGCAGCTGATGTACTTCGAGACCGGTCAGGGATCGGAGCTCTCGGCAGGCGCGCACGGCGGCGCCGACCAGGTCACGCTCGAGGCGCGCTGCTACGGTCTCGCCCGCCGCTACGACCCGTTTCTCGTGAACACCGTCGTCGGCTTCATCGGGCCCGAGTATCTGGCGGACGGGCGGCAGATCGTCCGGGCCGGTCTCGAGGATCACTTCATGGGAAAGCTCCTCGGCGTCCCGCTCGGCGCCGACGCCTGCTACACCAATCACGCCGAGGCCGATCAGAACGACTGCGACACGCTGGCGACGTTGCTGACCACGGCGGGCTGCAACTACTTCATGGGCGTGCCGGCCGGCGACGACGTCATGCTCAACTATCAGTGCACGAGCTACCACGACGGGGCGACGCTCCGACAATTGCTCGGCCTCCGGCCGGCACCGGAGTTCGAGGCCTGGCTGGTCGAGCTCGGCCTGATGGCGGACGGCCGCCTCACCTCGCGGGCCGGCGACCCGGGGATCTTCCTCCGCCCATGACGCCGCCGCCGCGCTCGCGCGCCCTCACGCTCATGCTCGCGAGCACACCGGCGCGTCTCGCGATCGGGCGCGCCGGGCCACGCCTGCCCGCGCACGAGTATCTTCGCTTCCTCGCCGATCACGCGCGCGCCCGCGACGCCGTGTTCACGGAGGTCCCGGCTACGCTGGTCCGCCGGCTCGGTCTGGTCGAGGTCGCGACGCGCGCCGCCACCCGGGAGGACTATCTCCGCGAGCCGATGCTGGGGCGCGCCCTCGCTCCGAGCGCCAAGGCGCGCCTCGCGCGCTGCCGGCAACGACCCCGAGTTCAGCTGATCGTGACCGACGGACTCTCGTCCGCGGCCGTCGTCGCCCACGGCGGCGCGCTGCTCCGCGCCGTGACGCGCCTCCTCACCGCCCGCCGCCACCGGCTCGGCACCCCGCTGTTCGTTCGGAACGGTCGGGTCCGGGTGCAGGACGAGGTCGGCCAGCTGCTGCGTCCGGAGGTGTGCTGCCTGATCGTCGGCGAGCGCCCCGGTCTCGCCACCGCAGAGAGCCTCTCCGCCTACGTCATCCACCGGCCGACGCGCGCGTCGGCGGAGCCCGATCGCACCTTGATCTCCAACATCCATCCCGGTGGTCTGCCGCCGGCGCGCGCGGCGCGTCAGATCGTCGACCTGATCGACGAGTGCCTCACGCACGGTGCGAGCGGCAGCGCGCTCGCCGAGCTGCGGGCGCGCGCGCTCGCGGGCGAGCCCGTCCCGTCCTGAACGGATCGTCGGCGCGCTGCTGCTGCGCCGGCAGACGATGCCGCTTTGGGCAACGCCCTCGTGCACGACCGCAAGTCGGGCCCGTCTCCCGCGGCTCGTCGCTCGCAACCGCGGAATTTAACTTGACTAGAAAAATGCCGGCGCATAGCGCCTTCGCGCATGAAGCGCGCCCTCCTCGGTCTGTTGGTCTGCCCCCGGTGTCGTGAACGATTCACGATGGACGTCTTTCGCGAGGACGAGCAGGTCTCGGCCGGCGGCGAACGCGAGGTGCTCGAGGGCGCGCTCAGGTGCACGACCTGCACGCTCGCCTTTCCGATCGTCGCCGGGATTCCGCGCGTGTTGGCGCCGGCCCTGCTGGCGCAGGTGCGGGCGCGCCATCCCCGTTTCTTCGGTGAGCACCCGCAATTCCTCGCCACGGTGGTGAGGCGCGACGATCCACTCGCCGACACGCTCGAGAGCTTCACGCGCCAACGTCTCGACCTCGATCTGCCCGGTCCCGAGCTGGCGGCCCAGTGGCGCGTCAACCTGCAGCGCAATCTCGGCGACGCGCTCGCCCTCGACGAGCTCCGCGGGCGGCGCGTCCTCGACGTGGGCTGCGGCTTCGGTCGCCACATGCTGGTGGCGAGCGAGCACGGCGCCGAGGTCGTCGGCATCGATCTCTCGGGCGGCGTGGAAATTGCCTACCGCAACACCGCCGGGCGACCGAACTGTCACGTGGTCCAGGCCAACATCTACGATCGACCGCTCCGCAACGAGTGCTTCGACGTCGTATGGTCGTTCGGCGTGCTGCACCACATGCCCGACCCGGCCGCCGGTTTTCGCACGCTGGTCGACTTCGCGCGTCCGGACGCGGGACTGATCGCGATCTGGGTGTACGGCTACCGCGGCATGAGCTTCACCTATCGGCTGTCGCACATGCGCGGCCTGCACTCGCTCACCCGCACGATGTCGGGAGCGGCGCGCCTTCGGGCCTCGCGAGCCGTCGCCGCCGTGTTGTCGGGACTCTATTGGGAGCCCCTCCGCATGCTGCGGGGGCTCGGGCTCGGCACGATGGTGAACCGGTTGCCGCTCAAGGACTACGTGGACCACGGGTTCCGCGCCCGCGTCGCTGGCGTCCACGACCGCCTGTCGACGCCGATCACGCACTTCCACGACCGCGACGAGCTGCTCGAATGGCTGGCGCGCGCGCGCCTCATCGACGTCCGCGTCGAGGACACCGATCGGCGCGGCTGGCGCGCCGCCGGTCGCCGTAGCCGCCAGGTGGCCTACGAGGCCGGCATGCCGATGTCCCTCGGCATCCCCGTCGGGGACGAGTCGGATCGCGTGGTGACTCATTAGTTAGTCGAGGGAGGTCTCCCTCGCGCAGAGGGTCGAGGCGCACCGACCTCTGGTAGCCGGCGTCGGTCGCCTCGGTGTATGAAGCGGCGCGGCGGCCGGCCCGCCCCAAGTCCTGGTGCGCACGCTCGCCTACGCCCTCGTCGTCGTCGTCATCGCGGTCGTCGCCCTCGCGATCTGGATCGCCAGCGCGGACTACCCCCGGCTCCGAATCGAGCGCGTCGCCTTCCGTCACCTGCTACCGCTCGCGCAACGCATGCTCGGCCTGCAGCGCTCGACCGATCGATCGCGTCTCTACGGCTTCCGCTTCGAGCGGCCCGAGGAGCTGCGTGCGCTCCGCGCCACGCACGACCTCGACGCGATCGTCGCCGGTGCACCGAACGACTTCGAGCGTTGGCTCCGGCTCATGCACTGGGCTCGCGACCGCTTCCCGCACGCGCCCAATCCGCGCGCGCCCGATTCCCAGGCCTTCGACGGGGCGGCCTTGCTCGCGGCTCGTCGGGGCGACGAAGGGTACCTGTGCGGCACGATCGCGCCGCTGCTCGTGCAGGCCGTCACGGCGCTCGGGGGCTACGCCCGCCGCGTCGACCTGCGCTTCACCCCCGGCGACAGTCACGTCGTCACCGAGGTGTGGTCCGACCACCTCGGCAAGTGGCTCGTCCTCGACCCCGACTACGACGCCTACTTCACCGTCGACGGCGTCCCCCAGCACGCCCTCGAGCTCCACCGCGCGTGGGCGGAGGGTCGGATCGACGCCGTCGAGGTGCACTGGCGCGAGAGCCCGCACAACATCTACCGTCCCGACTTCGAGACCCGCGACCGCGGCTTTCTCCGGCTCATCTACGAGACGCGAGACTGGGGGCGCTGGGACCGCGAGCGGAACCAGCACAAGGGCGAGCGCTTCGGGGTCAGGCTCCTGCACTACTACACCCACGTCTCGTATCCGCTACGGAACGACTGGCGGTCGCGGCCTTTGCCGTGGTGGAATCCGGAGGGCAACCACGTCCAGGGCTCGCTGGTGATCGCGCTGCCGACGATGCCCGACTGGGACGACTTTCTCGAGCACGCCCCCTCCCCCGAGCCGTTCTATCGCGCGCCGACCTCCACTCAGCTCCCCGGCGCGTCGGCCAGGCGCTCGAGCTTCTCGTAGAGGGCCTCGACCTCGCGCTTCAGGCGGGCGTAGGTCGAGAAGGCGGTCTGCGGGTTGGGGTGAGTCTGATAGAAGTCCGGGTCGTTCATCACCGCCGAGAGCTCGGCGAGCTCGGCCTCCTTGGCGGCGATCGCGCTCTCCACGGTCTCGGCCTCGCGCTGCCGCTTCTCGGCGGCCCGCGCCTTGCGGCGCTCGGCGTCGCGATTGGCGCGCTCGGCCTCGCGTGTCGCGTTGCCGTTGGCGACCGGGCTCGCCACCTCGTCCGGCGTTTCCGCTCGGAGGCGGACGCGCGAGGCTACTGCCGGAGCGGCCAGCCCCGCCTTCCGCGCCACGTAGTCCTCGTAGTTGCCGAGGTATCTGACGGCCTCGCCGTGGCCGACCTCGAGCACCTCGGTCGGAAGGCGGTCGAGGATGTAGCGGTCGTGGGCGACCAGCACGACGGTGCCTTCGTAGGCGAGGAGGGCCTCCAGCAACACCTCCTTCGCGGTCAGATCCAGATGGTTGGTCGGCTCGTCGAGCAAGAGGCAGTTCGCGGGCTCGATCAAGAGCTTGGCCAGGGCCAGCCGGTTGCGCTCGCCGCCCGACAGCACCCGCACCGGCTTCTCCACCGCATCGCCGCTGAAGAGGAACGCGCCGAGCATGTCGCGCACCCGCGGCACCATCTCGACCGGGGTCACCGCCATCATCTCGTCGAGCACGGTCTTGTTCGGGTCGAGGACGGCGGACTGATCCTGCGCGAAATAGGCGAGACGAACGTTGTGGCCCGCCGTCCGCGCTCCGGCGGTGAGCGGCTCCACGCCGGCCAGGAGCTTCAGCAGGGTCGACTTGCCGGCGCCGTTCGGCCCGACCAGCGCGAGCTTCGAGCCGCGTTCGATCGCGACGTCGACGCCGCCGTAGACGCAGAGCTCGCCGTACGACTTCACCGCGCCTTCCAGCCGCACCACGATCCGCCCGCTCCGCGGCGGCTCGGGGAGGCGAATGGTGACGCGGCGCTCGTGCCCTTCGGGCGGCGCCAGACGCTCGAGCTTCTCGAGCTGCTTGACGCGGCTCTGCACCTGGGCGGCCTTGGTCGCCTGATAGCGGAAGCGCCGGATGAAGGCCTCGACGCGCTCGATCTCATCTTGCTGCTCGGCGTAGGCCGCGGCCTCGAGCGCCCGGCGCTCCTCGCGCTGCTCGAGATAGCGCGTGTAGTTGCAGGTGTAGTCCGTCAGGCGGCCCCGCGACACCTCGGTGATGCGCTGCACGCAGACGTCGAGGAAGTAGCGGTCGTGCGCGACCAGGATCACGAGCGACTCGCACTCCGCGAGAAACTCCTCGAGCCAGGTGCGGGCCTCGAGATCGAGGTGGTTGGTCGGCTCGTCGAGGAGCAGCACCCGCGGGCGGCGGACCAGTAGCTTGGCGAGCGCGATCCGCATCTGCCAACCGCCGCTGAAGGTGCCGACGTCGCGCCCGAAATCGTCGTGGCGGAAGCCGAGCCCGGCGAGCACCCGCTCGGTCTCGGCCTCGAGGTCGTAGCGCGCCAGCGCGTCGAAGCGCTCGCGGACGCCGTGGTACGCCTGCATGAGCGCGTCGTGCTCGGGGCCGGTGGTGGGCGCGTGCGCCATCGCCTCCTCGAGACGGCGGCACTCGGCCTCGAGCGCGTGCTGGTCGGCGAACGCGTCCATCGCCTCGGCCAGGACCGTCCGGCCGGAGATTCCCACCACCTCTTGCGGCAGGTAGCCGATGGTCGTGCCCTTGGGGAGCACGATCTCGCCGGCGTCCGGCTCCATCTCGCCGGCGATCATCCGCAGGAGCGTCGACTTGCCGGCCCCGTTCATGCCGGTGAGCCCGATGCACGTCCGCTCGGGCGCGAACCAGTTCACCCCATCGAGGATGCGCTGGCTGCGAAACGTCTTGCTGAGGCCGGCGATCGTGAGCACGCCCGAGTTGTAGCCTCTGCCACCGCGCCCTGCCAGCGACCGGCGCGGCCTTCACGCTCCGCCGCCGCGATGCTAGACGCGCGCGATGCCCGTCGACGTCGGCGCGTTGCTGCGCGCGGTCCCGCCCGGCACGGGACGTCTCGTCGTCGCGCGCGCGCCGGGACGCGTCAACCTGATCGGCGAGCACACCGACTACAACGGTCTCCCCGTCCTGCCGATCGCGGTCGACCGTTGCATCCGGGTGGCGGCGCGGGCGCGCGACGACGGGCGCGTCGAGGCCGTCAATCTCGACCCGCGCTTCGGTCGGCGCGCCTTCGCGCTCGAGGCGGCGCCGGCGCCGTCACAGGCCGGCGATTGGGCCAACTATCTGAAGGCCGCGCTGCAGGCGGTGTCCGACCTCATTCCCCCCGACCGCCGGCGCGGCGTCTCGCTCGCCGTCGACTCCGATCTCGCGGCCGCCGCCGGCCTGTCGTCGTCCTCGGCGTTGGTGGTCGCCGTCGCTCTCGCCGTGTTGGCGGTGCACGACACGGCGGTCGCCGCCCTGCCGCTCGCCGAGCGGCTGGCCGTCGCCGAACGCTACGTCGGCACGCTCTCCGGCGGCATGGACCAGGCGGCGATCCTGCTCGCCACGGCCGGCGCCGCGCTTCGTATCGACTTCTTCCCGCTGCGCGCCGTGCCGGTGCCGCTGCCGTCCGGCTGCGCCATCCTCGTCGCCGACAGCCTGGTCGTGGCCGAGAAGAGCGCCGGAGCTCGCGCCGCCTACAACCGCCGCGTCGTGGAGTGCCGGCTCGCCTGCCGCGTCCTCGCCGAGGCGCTCGGCGTCGGCCTCGCCCGTCTCGGCGATCTCGCGACGCGGGCACCGCGTTCGGACCTCGCGGATCACCTCGAGACGCTCGCGGCGCGTATCCCCGACCGGCCGCTCTCGCTCGCCGCGCTCGCCGACGCGAGCGGGATCGCGATCTCCCGCCTCGCCCCGCTCCTTTCCGACGATGCCGGCCGCCCTCTCGATCTCGGCGACGGCCCGGGCTTCCGGCCGCTCGCACGGGCCCGTCACGTGCTTCGAGAAGCACGGCGCGTCGACGACGCGGCGACAGCATTGGCGGCGGGCGATCCGGCGCGCGTCGGTGCGCTGATGACGGAATCCCACCGCAGCCTTCGGGACGACTACGAGGTGAGCGTGCCGGCGCTCGACACGCTCGCCGCCGCGGCCGAGCGCGCCGGCGCCTTCGGCGCGCGCCTCACGGGCGCCGGGTTCGGCGGCTCGGTGGTCGCCCTGGCGCCGCGCGAACGGGTGCCGGACCTGCTCGCCGCGCTCGATGCCGAGTTCTACCTCCCGCGCCTCGGCGACGGCGACCCGCGTCGCCATCGCGGCGTCGTCGCGCCGGCGGCCGGCGCGACGGTCACGCCGGCGGACGCACCTTGACGATCACGGTCTTGCCGGCCCGGACGCGCTCCGCGTTCGGCTTGAACAGGCCCACCCAGGCGATCCAGTACTTCTTGGCGTAGACCGGCGCCATGCGCTCCGCGACCGCCGGGTCGGTGACGAGCTCCGCGGGCCCGATGAAGTGCGGTCCGTCGGCGCTGCCCACCCACACGTAGAGTGGACTTCCCTTCTTGATGCGCTTGGCCTTGTGACTGCCGGGCAGCGTGGCGAAGTAGACCGCGTCCCCGTCGAACATGAACCACACCGGCACCACCTTGCTGATCGTGCCGTCGTGGCGCTTGGTCGCGACGTAGATCTCCTTCGAGCCCTGCAGGGCCGTCACGACCTCTGGACTGAAGGCGGCGCTGGCGATGGTCGCCGCGAGGACGCCGCAGAGCACCAGCATGAGCATGGACATTCGACGCATACCTCCCTCCTCGCACCGCCGCGTGGATGCGCCGGCGCCGTGGCGGTCGCGTAGCATCGTCTCCCGGCCATTGCCATGCGAGCGCCTTGACCCTGCCGCGCATCGTCGATAGGGCCCGGGCGTGGTGGGGGCGTGAGGGCGTTCGAACGCTACGTCGAGTGGATCGTTCGCCGCCGTCTCGTCGTCGTGCTCGCGATGCTCGCCGTCACCGCGGTCTGGGCGTCGCGCCTTCCCGCGCTCCGCGTCGAAATCGATCCCGACGCGAACCTGCCGCAGGACCATCCCTACATCCAGGCGCTGAAGACGCTCGAGCAGACCTTCGGGGAGAAGAACCTGGTCGTCATCGGCCTCTTTCCGAAGGACGGCACGATCTACAGCGCTCCGTTTCTCGCCAGGCTGCAGCGCATCACGGCCCGCATCGGCGAGGTCCGCGGCCTGATCCGCTCGACCTATCAGAGCGTCGCCTCCCCGCTCGTGAAGGCGATCGAGGGCGACGGCGAGACCCTGCTGGTACGCCGCGTGCTCGAGGACACCCCGACGACCGCGGAGGCGATCGCCGAGGTGCGCCGGCGCCTGCACGTGAATCCGTTTCACGTCGGAACCGTCGTCGCCGCCGACGATTCGGCGGCGGCGATCATCGCGAACTTCACGTTGAGCCCCGAGATGCCGGGATATCCCGAGATCCAGGATCGGCTCGCCGAGGTGCTGGCGGAGGAGAACGACGGGAGCTTCGACGTCTACTTCGGCGGAACGGTGGCGCTGAACGCCGGATTGGCGCGCATCACCGAGCGGACCGTGACGCTGTTCCCCTTCGCCCTCCTGATCATTGCCCTCCTGCACTACGAGGCCTTCCGCACCCTCCAGGGCATGATCCTGCCGGTGGTCACGGCCATCCTGGCGGTGGTGTGGAGCCTGGGGCTCATGGGGTGGCTGCGCATCCCCCTCGATCCCTTCAACACCACGACGCCGATCCTCGTCCTCGCCGTCGCCGCCGGTCACGCCGTGCAGGTGCTGAAGCGGTACTACGAGGAGTACGAGCGCTACCGCGATCCGCACGTGGCCATCCGCGTCGCCGTCGTCCGCGTCGGCCCGGTCATGCTGACGGCGGGAACGATCGCGGCGCTCTCGTTCTTCTCGCTGGTGGCCTTTCGCACGGCGACCATCCGCAATTTCGGTCTCCTGGCCGGATTCGGGATCGTCGCCACGCTCGTCGTCGAGCTGACCCTGACGCCGGCGCTCCGCGCCATGCTGCCGGCGCCGCGGAGCCGCGAGCTCAGGCGCGAGGCGCGGAGCGGCCAGGTGCTGGCGCGGCTGCTCACCCGCCTCGCGATCGCGGTCGGCGAGCGACCCGGGAAGGTCGCCGTCGCGGCGGCCGTGGTCGTGGCCGTCGCGGCGGTCGGCGCATCCCAGGTCCGCGTCGACACGACCTTCAAGCGCCAGTTCCCGCCCTCGCATCCGGTGCGCACGGCCGACGACCTCCTGGGTCGAACCTTCAGCGGAACCAATACGCTCGTCTTCCTGGTCGAGGGCGCCGGCGCAGGCGCCCTGCACGAGCCCGCCGTGCTGACCGCCATCGACGGCCTGCAGCGCTTCGTCGAGCGCGATCCCAGCGTCGGCAAGACGGTGTCGATCGTCGACTACGTGAAGGAGATGCACCGCGCGCTCACCGGCGACACGGCGGCGTCGGTGCCGCCTTCGGCCGAGCTGGTCGCCCAGTACCTCTTCCTCTATTCCCTGTCGGGGGAGCCGGAGGATCTGAACGGCCAGATCGACCTCGAGCGGCGGCGCGCCGCCGTACGCGTCTTTCTCCGCAACGACTCGACCGAGTCCGGCGAGCGCCTGTTGCGGCGGGCGCGCGAGCGCATCGCCGCGACGTTCCCTCCCGGGTACAGCGTCCGCTACTCCGGGACGATCGCCTCGAGCGCCGCGCTGACCGACGCGATGGTGCGCGGCAAGATCCTCAACATGCTCCAGATCGCCGCGATCATCGTGCTCGTGTCGGGGCTCGTGCTGCGGTCGCTCGTCGGGGGGTTGCTGATCGCGACGCCGCTCGCCGTCGCCGTGTTGACGAACCTCGGCGTCATGGGGTTCGCCGGCATCCCCCTGGACGTCATCACGTCTCCGATCGCCGCCATGGCGGTCGGCATCGGATCGGACTACGCCGTCTACTTCCTGTTCCGCTTCCGCGAGGAGCTGGCGGTCAGCCGCACGCCCGGCCTGGCGCTCGCGAGCACGATGCAGACGTCGGGCAAGGCCATCGTCTACGTCTCATCGGCGATCGCCGGGGGCTACCTGGTCCTCTGCGTGTCGGGGTTCGTCTTCCACATCGAGCTCGGCGTCCTGGTCGCCCTCGCGATGGTGGTGTCGAGCCTGGCGGCGATCACCGTGTTGCCCGCGCTCCTCTTGCTGACCGAGCCCGCCTTTCTCTTCCCGAGGGCGGCGCGTCAGGCCATGGGAAGCGCGACGCGAAACGCCGCGCCGCGCTCGGGACGCGTCTCGAGCGAGAGCTGAATGTTCTGCAGGTCGGCGATTCGCGACGCCACGAACAAGCCCATCCCCAGCCCATGCACCGCGGTGGTGAAGAAGGGCTCGAAGATCTTGTCGCGGTGCTCGGGCGGCACCCCCGGTCCCTGGTCGCGTACCACCGTCACGACGCGACCGGCGTCGCTGTCGACCGTGACCCCGACCTCGATCTCGCCGCCCTCGGGCGAGAAGCGCACGGCATTCTGCAGCAAGGTCTGAAAAAGGCACGTCGCCGCGTCGCCGTGGACGCGAATGGCGGGGGTCGCGGCCGGCAGCATGCGGCGACAGACCACCCCCTTGCTCTTCAGCTCCTCGCTCACGCCCTCCTCGGCGCGGGAGAGAATCTCCTCCAGCCCGAGGGTCTCCTGTCCTTCCGCCGGCACCGTGGTCGCGCGCATGATCTCGAGGACGAGGTTGCGGATGCGATCGGTCTCGGCGAGCGCCATGCCCAGATACTTGGTGCAGAACTCACGATCCTCGAGGTGCGTCGGCAGAAGCTGCAGAAAGGTCCGGATGGTCGAGAGCGGGTTGTTGATGTGATGCGCCAGCCCCGAGGCCAGGTAGCCGAGCGTGGCCGAGCGCTCGGCCCGGAGGAGCCGCTCCTCGAGCGCGCGCCGCTCCTCGGCGAGCCGGTAGCGATCCAGGACCTCGCGCACCAGGTACGGCAGGACGGCGAGGTAGCCTTCCTCCTTCACGATGTAGTCGTCGGCGCCGAACTTCATCGCCTCGACCGCGATCCGCGCCGACGCGGCGGTGGTCACGAAGAGGATGGGCGCCGCCCAACCGGCGCTCCGAATCTCGCGCAGCAGCGTGAGCCCGTCCCCATCGGGGAGCATGTAGTCGAGCACGTAGAGATCGTAGCGACGCCCGGCCATGCGACGGCGCGCCTCGGCGATGGTCGGTACCGAGTCCAGGGTCCAGCCGTTCAAGACGGCCGAAAGCTCGTCCCCGATGAGAACGACGTGTGAAGAGTTGTCCTCGACCAACAGGGCCGACTTGCTCATGAACCCCAACCGAACCTCCCCTCCGCGCATCGAGCCGGCGCACCGTACATCGAGCCGGATGCCGGGCTCAAGCAGAGAGGGCTGCTGCAATTGCGGGCGCTACACCGCCGCCCGCGTCTCCTCCATGGTTTCGGCCGTTCGATTCGCGAGCTTGAGGCCGACCTGGAAGGCCGCGCCGCCCCCGCTCGACGGCTCCTGCAAGATCAACTGGATATCCTGGAGGTCGGCGATCCGTGACGCCACGAAGAGACCCATCCCGAGGCCGTCCACCGCGGTCGTGAAGAAGGGCTCGAAGATCTTCTCGCGATGGTCGGCGGGAATGCCCGGGCCCTGGTCACGCACCACCGTCACCAGGCGTCCCGACTCGGGATCGACTCGCGCCTCGATCCGGACCGTCGCGCCCTCGGGCGAGAAGCGGACCGCGTTCTGCAACAACGTCAGGAAGAGGCAGGTGGCGGCCTCGCCGTGGACCGCGACCGGCGGCAGCGTCGCGGGCAGCTCGCGCTCGCAGACGACGTGCTTCGCCTGCATCGCCCCGGCGATGCCCTCCTCCGCACGATCGAGAATGTCCTCCAGCCGCTGCACCTCGTGGGTCTGCTGCGGCACGCTGGCGGCCCGCATGATGTCCTTCACCAGGTCACGGATGCGCTCGCTCTCGGCGAGCGCCATCTCGAGGTACTTGGTGCGAAACTCGGGGTCGTCGATGTTGGTGGGCAGGAGCTGCAGGAAGGTCCGGATCGTCGCCAGCGGGTTGTTGATGTGGTGCGCAAGGCCCGAGGCCAGGTACCCGAGGGTCGCGGCGCGCTCCGCGCGCTGCAGGCGATCCTCGAGCTGCTGGCGCTCGCGCGCCAGCTCACGCCGCTTCAGCACCTCTTGCACGAGGTAGGGCAACACCGCCAGGTAGCCCTCTTCCTTCACGATGTAGTCGTCGGCGCCGAGCTTCATCGCATCGACCGCAAGCTTCGCGGAGGACGCCGTGGTGACGAAGATGGTGGGCGTCGTCACGCCGTTGGTGCGAACCTCGCGCAGCAGCTCGATCCCGTCACCGTCGGGCAAGCGGAAGTCGAACACGAACAGGTCGTAGCTCCGGGTGGCCATCCGCCGGCGCGCCTCCGCCAGGGTCGGCGCCTGATCCAGGGTCCAGCCCGGCAGGGCGGTCTCGAGCTCGTCCGAGATCAGCTCCGCGTGCGAGCCGTTGTCTTCCACCAGTAGCGCGGCGTTGCTCATGCGCTCACCCTCACTTCCTCTTCCGGCGCCTCGCGCGGGAAGCTCAAATGAAACGTGGAGCCTTCACCCTGCACCGACTCCACCCAGATCCGGCCGCCATAGCGCTGCACGATCCGCTTCACGACGGCGAGCCCGATGCCGTGTCCCTGCTGGACGACGCCGGCCACCATCTGCTCCGGCGCCCGATGGTAGAGCTGGAAGACGCGGCCCAGCTGACTCGGCTCCATGCCGACGCCGTTGTCGCGCACGTAGTACTCGACGCTGGACGGATGCACGGCGCCGCCGATCTCGATGCGCGGCGCGTCCTTGTCGCCGACGTACTTGCAGGCGTTGCTGAGGAGGTTCTCGAAGACGTGGTAGATCTTCTGCTGCTCCGCGCTGAGCGGCGGCAGCTCGCCGATCACGATCTCGATGTTCTTGCCTTCGACGGCGCCGTGCGCCCGCGCGATCGCCTCGCGCACCACCGCATCGACGTCGACCAGCTCTCGCTTCTCCGCCACCTCGCTGGCCGTCACGGCCTCCAGCAGATTGCGGAGCATCGTGCCCATCAGCCGGCAGTCGCGGAGCAGGCGCTCGGCATAGCGCTGACCGCGCGCGGAGAACTGCTGGCCGTCGAGCTCGACCAGCTTGCGTGTCGTCTCCGTGCTGGCGACCGCCACGTTTTGTAGATCATGCGTCATGATGTGCACCATCTCCTCGAGCTCGTCCTTGCGCTCCTGGAGCTGGCTGGTGCGATTCTCGAGCTCGCGCGTGCGCTCACGGACGCGTTGCTCGAGCAGGCGGTTCTGGTCCTCGACGATGCCCTTGGTGGTGGCGAGCTCCTCGTTGGCGCGCCGCAACAGCTCCGACAGCGTCCCCGCGAGGTAGGCGAACATGAAGAACGTCACGCCCGAGATGGCGATGATGAAGGAGCGCAACGTCGGGGAATAGTTGTGACCCCAGATCCCGGCACGATGCGGCACCCATCCCTGCATCTCGGCGATGCCGAGGAGCCCGTAGGCGATGGTGGCGCCGGCGGCGAGATGGAAGGAGGCGCGCTGCGACACGAAGATCGCCGCCGTCAGGATGATGGTCATGTAGGTGAACTGGACCAGCGGCACGTCGATCCCGCCGAGGAAGTAGATGCTCGCCGTGATGGCGAGGAGATCGACGCCCCAGTGCAGATAGAAGTACGAGAGCACGAAACCCGTGCGCGTCCCGATGAACCAGTACGGGACGTTGACCAGCGCGAGGCCCGTCAGGATCACGACCACCGGCGCGGACTGTTCCCAGGCGAGCCCGACACCGGTCGCCGCCGCGAGCGCGAAGAAGGACGCGAACGCGAGGGCACCGACCGCACGGGTGACCAGACCTTCGATGTACCGATGGCGCAGATTGAGCGCTGCGGTGGACGCGTCGAGACCCATCGTGAGTGGCAGACCCGACGTCACGGTATACGCTGCATGCCCGGACGCTCAAGGCGGAATCGTACGTTGCGCTGCGATGCAGCACATCATCCGAGCGCTCGCCGCACGCGCCGGCGACGCTCGGCGCAGCGCGGCCTCAGCGCGCGCCGCGCGCCGCCGCCGCCAGCCGATCGAGCGCGCGCTGCAGCGCCGCGGCGGTGTCGCGACGATCCATGTCGCCGCGCACTTCGATCGGATCGCCCATCACGGCCGTCATCCGAGTACGCGGCAGCGGGATGCGCACGCGCGAGCGCGGGGCGAGCGTCGGCGCGGGCGCCAGCGCGACCGCCAGCGGCACGACGACCGCGTGCAGGGCGACCGTCAATCCGATGATGCCGGTTCCGACGCGACGATAGGGACCGCCGCCGTCGACCGGAAAGCAACAGGACCCACCCTCGAGCATCACGCCGTGGACGGCACGCAGGCGATCGGGATGCCCGGGCCGCGGCAACAAGACGTACCGTCCGCCCAGGCTCCGGATCATCGCCGCGCTGACTCGCCCCGTCACCGTCTCGTCGACGAGGCAGCGCAGGCTCCGCATCAGGCGGATGAACGCGCCGTCCTTCAGGGCCAGCAACGCGACCCCCAACGCGTCCGTGATGTAGTAGCTCAGCACCACCGGCTGGCTCCGCCGCTCCAGGCCGGCCAGGCTTCGATCGACGTCGGCGGCGGAGAGGCGGGATCCCGCCTCGTTCACCCATACCGCGTCGCAGGAGCGCGCCACGCCTCGCAGGTACGCGAGCACCCCGCGCGCCAGCGCGACCTCGAGACGGCTCGGATCCGATGCCGGCGCCGTCCGGGTCGCGGCCCGGGCGCTCGTCGGCCGCATTCGCTCGGCGGGGTGTCCCACGGCTCCTACGAGGCGTGCGCCTGTGTCATGTGGCGCTCGACGAGCGCCTCGACGTCGGCGACGGTAGCGAGCCTCGCAAGCTCGCCCACCTCGATCGAGTGGATTCCGAACGCTTCCTCCGCGGCGAAGAGGATGTTGAGCGCCGCCACCGAGTCCATGCCGAGATCGCTGCGGAGATCGGCGCCGGAGTGCACGCGGGCGCGATCGATCTGCAACTCGACGGCGAGAATGTCCCGAAGCCTGTCGCTGAGCACTGTCATCGTCGTCTCCTTCACGAATGGAGCTTGCGCACCACGAGCGCCGCGTTCCTGGCCCCGAAGCCGAACGACGTCGACAGCACGGCGCCGAGCGGCATCTTGCGAGCCCCCTCCGTGACGTAGTCGAGGTCGCATTCCGGATCGGGCTCGACGACGTTGATCGTCGGCGGCACGACGCCGTGATGCAGGGCCAGCGCGCTGATGATGAGCTCGACGGCCGCCGACGCCCCGATCATGTGGCCGAGCATCGACTTCGACGAGCTCACCGGAATGCGATGGGCGCGCTCGCCGAAGACGCGCCCGAGGATCCGGGTCTCGGTGGCGTCGTTCTTCGGCGTGCCGGTTCCGTGGGCGTTGACGTAGTCGATCTCGTCGGGGCGCATGCCGGCGTGCTCCAACGCGAGGGTGATCGCGCGCGCGCCCTGCTCGCCGTCGGGCGCCGGTTGCAGATGATGATGGGCGTCGGAGGTCGCGCCGAAGCCCGCGAGCTCGGCGTAGATGCGGGCGCCGCGCTCGCGCGCCACGTCCTCGGCCTCGAGCAGGAGCACCCCCGCTCCTTCCGAGAGCACGAACCCGGTGCGATCGCGGGAGAACGGCCGCGACGCCCGCTCGGGCGGATCATTCGATCGCGAGATCACCTGCAAGCGATCGAAGGCGCAGAACAGCAGCGGAAAGATCGGGGCGTCGCTGCCGCCCACGAGGGCGGCATCCAGGAGGCCCGACGCGATCTGCGCGTATGCCAGGCCGGTGGCGTCGGCGCCCGCGGTACAGGCGGTCGAGATCGAGTACGCCGGGCCGCGGAAGCCGAGCGCGATCCCCACCTCCGACGGCAGGCTGCCGGGATACTGGAGCGGACACATCGGATGCACCCGCTCGATGCCGCGCTCCGCGAACACCAAGCCGTCGTTGACGTTCCGCTGAATCGCCCCCACCGCGCTGCCGATGGAGACGCCCACGCGGTCCGGGTCGAGGCGCGGAGTGCCGGCGTCGCTCCACGCCATGCGCGCCGCGGCGACGCCGAAGTGGAGATAGCGGGAAAAGGCCTGCACCTCGCGACGCGCCAGAAAATCGTCGGCGCGAAAGTCGAGGATCTCCCCACCGACCCGGCTTTGACACCCGCTCGGATCGAACGACTGGATGGGCTTCGTGCCGCTGCGACCCGAGACGATGGCGTCCCAGGTTTCTTCGACGCCGATCCCACAGGGAGTGACGCAACCGAGACCCGTAATCACAACTCGACGCAAGCGCGCAGGCCGCTTTCTCCGAGGGGTGGGTCACCCTAGCCCACGCTACGTTGCTCAAGCAAGTTTCACGGCATCTGTCGCGGACCATGACGGCCGCACCCGTCACCGGCCTCAACGTGTAGCGGTACGCATCCCATCGCACACCAATCGGTAGCCCCTCGCGTAGACTCTCCGCGCAAGGAGCGCGCGGCCGAGCGCCCGCGAGCCGGGATGAGCCGACGCGGCTTTGCCGCGGCGGCGAAGGAGGAGAGATCCCCCTTCTGGACTAAATCCGACCGATCCGCCGGAGCTGTGCGGGCGTCATGAAGAACTCGAGCGCCCCCGCCGAGCGCGGCGGCAGGCTCGCGACGACGATGCCGGCGAGACCCGCCTTCCGAAATCCCATGTGCAGGAGACCGGGCGTGCCGACGAGCAGCGTCGACGCGAGCCCCGCGAGATCGGGCTCGTGCCCCACGAGCACGACACCCGAAGGGCGCCCGATCGATGCGAGCGCCGCCAGGACCGCGTCCGGGCCGGCACCCGGCGCCAGCGCCGGCGTCTCGATCCCGTCATCGAGGCCGTAGCCGTCCGCGACGATCTCGGCGGTCTCGCGCGCGCGGACGAGCGGGCTCGTCAGGATCACGTCGACGGGGAGCTCGAGCGCGCGCATGCCGGCGACGACCTCGCGCAGCTTGCGCTTGCCCTCGCCGGTCAGGCGGCGCTCCTCGTCGCTGCGCGCCGCGCCCGAGTCCTCGGCGATGGCGTGGCGAAGGAGGAGCAGGAGATGCGGGGGACCCGGCATGAGGTCGCCTCTGACAGATTGAACGGTCTCGCGCAACGCGACTCGAAGCCTCGACTGGCAACCACGACCTCCGCGCCAAGGGGGGAGAGCCCCCGTGTGCGTTGACTTGGGCCGGCGGCGGCGGCCAGTGTCGCTCGTGCGCCGGAAGTCTCCCCGTGGCTGACGATCTCGCGGACCGCTCGCCCGCCGAGCTCGCCTACCTGCGCGGCGTTCTCGCCGCGAGCGCCGTCGCCGCGGAGCTGCTCGCCGAAATGGAGCGGGCCGCCGAGCAGCTCGCGCCGGAGCGCTCGAGCGCGCTCGCCGCCATGATCGACGGGCGCTTCACGGCCCCGCTCGCGGAACGCGCGCGCCAGCTCGAGGCCGCCCCGGCCCCCGCCGATTTCGAGTCCTTCGACCGCCTGTTCGCGAGCGCCTTCCGACACACCAGCGAATGCGCGGCGCTCTTCGCCGGCTTTCCCGCGGCGCCGCCCGCGGAGCGCATTCCACGCATCCTCACCGCGCTGCACCACCTGGCGCAGGCGCAGGAGCACTTCTACCCGCTGCGCGCCCTGTTGCCGCCGCTTCGGGATTTCTGGTCCCCCGACGCGGGCGACGCGGTGCCGGCGGCGACGCGTCCTCCGTTGGTGCGCGTCTCCGCCGGCGGACACCATGGCGGCTTCGCGCTCTATGTACCCGAGCAGTACGACGAGAGCCGGAGCTGGCCCGTGATCATGGCGCTCCACGGCGGCAGCGGCAACGGCAGAGACTTCCTGTGGACGTGGGTGCGCGAGGCGAAACGGCGCGGCTACGTGCTGATCGCTCCGACCGCCGTCGGCTCGACGTGGGGAGAGGTCGACGAGATCGGTCTGCTGGAGATTCTTGCCTGGACCGGGCAGCGCTACCGCATCGCCGCCGACCGCGTGTTGTTGACCGGCCTCTCCGACGGCGCCACCTTCACGCTCGTCTATGGGCTTGCGCACCCGGAGACGTTTCGCGCGCTCGCGCCCTGCTGCGGCGTCTTCCACCCGATCAACTTCGCGAACGGCAACCTCGACCGCGCGCGCGACGTCCCGATCTACCTCGTGCACGGCGCCCTCGACTTCCTCTTTCCGGTCGGGCTCGCGCACCTGACGCGCGACACGCTTGCGGGAGCCGGTGCCCGGCTGGTCTATCGCGAGCTCGCCGAGCTCTCGCACACCTACCCACGCAGCGAGAACCCCGCGATCCTCGATTGGTTCGCGAGCGTCGCGACGCCTCCGCCCTCCTGATCGCGCACGCCCGAGTGCACTCGGGGTCGGCTCGACGCGCCGCGGGCACTTCCATAGGATCGCCCGTTCGCAATGCCGCCGGGGATCCAACCGCACACGCTGCTGACCTTCGTGCTGCAGCTCGCGCTCCTCCTGACCGCGGCCAGAAGTCTCGGCGAGGTCTTCCGGCGCATCGGCCAGCCCCCCGTGATCGGGGAGCTCCTGGCGGGCGTGCTGCTCGGCCCGTCGGTGCTCGGCCTGCTGGCGCCCGACCTGCAACTCGCGATCTTCCCCCGCGATCCCCTGCAGTTCCAGATCCTCGAGGTCATCGCCTGGCTCGGCATGATCTGGCTGCTCCTGATGACCGGTCTCGAGACCGATCTCGACGTACTCCGGAACCTCGGGCGCGCGGCGCTCTACGCCTCGGTGCTCGGCATGGTCATCCCGTTCGCGTCCGCCTTCGCGCTCGGGTGGGTGCTGCCCGATCGCCTCCTGGTGAGTCCCGATCATCGGCTCATTTTCGCGCTCTTCCTGGCGACGGCGCTCTCGATCTCGGCGATTCCGGTGATCGCCCGCATCCTGACCGACCTCGACCTCATGCGCCGCAACATCGGGGTCGTGATCCTCGGCGCCGGCGTCACCGACGACACCACGGGCTGGCTGGTGCTGTCGGTGATCGCCGGCCTCGCCACGCGCGGCGAGCTCAGCATCGCGAGCGCCGCGCTGGCCATCGCCAGCACCCTCACCTTCGTCCTCGCCGTCTATCTCTTCGGCGCCCGCCTCGTGCTGGCGCTGCTGCGCTGGGTGGACGACCGCGTCGAGGTGCGCCATGCCATGACGACCGCCGTGATCGTCGTGGCGCTGCTCTTCGGCGCCCTCACGGAGCTGATCGGCATCCACGCCGTGTTCGGCGCCTTCGTCGCCGGGCTGGTGGTCGGCCGGTCGCCGCGCCTCCGCAAGACGACCATCGAGCAGATCGAAGGTCTGCTCATGGCCGTCTTCGCGCCGATCTTCTTCGCCTACGCGGGGCTCAAGGTCGACCTCGCCCACGGCTTCGAGGCCTGGGTCGCGGTGCAGGTGATCGCCGTGGCCTGCGCCGGCAAGCTGATCGGCGCCAGCGCCGGCGCCTACTGGGGCGGGCTCGGCATCTGGGAGTCGCTCGCGATCGGCAGCGGGATGAACGCGCGCGGCGCCATGGAGCTGGTGATCGCCTTGGTCGGTCTCTCGCTCGGCATCCTCACGCCCCCGATGTACGCGGCGATCGTGCTGGTCGCCATCTTCACCTCGGCGATCGCCGGCCCGCTCTTGCGCTGGACCACGAGTCACATTCCGGTCGCCCCCGACGAGGCCGAGCGTTTTCGGCGGCACGCCGAGAAGGAGCAGGCCCTCTTGCCGACGCAGGGCCTCAAGGTGTTGCTGCCGACCAGTGGCGGGCAGAACGCGGTGCGGGCGATGGAGCTGATCGGCCCCTTGGTCGCCGGTGACCCGGCGGCGAGCGTCGTGGCCTTTCACGTCGAGCGCACCCGCCGCCGGCTTTTCGGCCGCGCCCGCTCCCGCGAGCCGTTCGTCCGCCACCTCGACGCCCTCGACGACGTCGCCCGCGCGGCGGGTGCGCCCATGCCGACCCGCAAGACCGACAGCGGCAATCCCGCCGCCGACGTCATCCTCCGCGAGGCCGGCCGCTCGTACGATCTCCTGGTGCTCGGCGCCTCCGAGGCGACCCGCCGCCATCCGCTCGGGGGCGAGTACGTGCGCGTCATCGCCGCCGCCACGCCCTGCCCGCTCCTGGTGGTCCGCAGCGGCCCCAGCGAACGGCACCTGCCGAGCCGCCGCGCGCCGGGCGACGCGGCGCCGCGCATCCTGCTGCCGATCCGCGACAGCGCCTATGGCCGCGCGGCCGTCGAGTTTGCCGTGCTCTATGCCGCCCGGGTCGGCGGGGTGATCACCGCGCTCCACGTCGTCGAGTCCTCGTTCGCGATCTTCGGACGGACGCGCGCCGCCGAGGCGCGCGCCGAGACGACGGCGGCGATCGAGGCGCTGCTCGCCAGCGTGCACGCGCGCGCGACCGATGCCGGCGTCACCATCCGCACCGAGATGCTCGAGGCCGCGAACGTCGAGCGCGCGCTGCTCCGCGCCGCGACCACGGCGGACCTGATGGTGCTGGGCGCCGCGACGCGGCCGCATGCGCGGCGCGCCTTCTTCGGCACCCACGTCGAGGCCGTCCTCGCCGAGGCCCCCTGCCCCGTCGCCGTGCTCCTCCTGCCGGTCTAGCAAAGGAGGCTTCGCTGCGGCGGCGTTCAGCTGGTCCGAGCTCCGGTCGATCGGCTAGGGTCGCGCGATCCAACCTAAGGAGGTCTCTCGATGAAGCTCGACGGTGCAGTGGCGATCGTGACCGGTGGAGCGTCCGGTCTCGGAGAAGCGACGGTGCGGACGATGGTCGCGGGCGGCGCGCGTGCCGTCATCCTCGACCGGCCGCAGTCGCCGGGCGAGGCGCTGGCCGCCGAGCTGGGACAGAAGCAGGCGCTCTTCACCCCCGCCGACGTCACCTCGGAGGAGGAGGTCGGCCGCGCCGTCACGCGGGCGGTCGAGACCTTCGGGGCCGTGCACGTCGCCGTCAACTGCGCCGGCGTCGGAATCGCGGTCCGCACCCTCAGCAAGCAGGGCCCGCACTCGCTCGACCTCTTCACCAAGGTGATCCAGGTGAACCTGATCGGCACCTTCAACACGCTCCGCCTGGCGGCGGCCGCGATGGCGAAGAACCAGCCCAACGAGGAGAGCGAGCGCGGCGTGATCATCAACACCGCCTCGATCGCGGCCTACGACGGCCAGATCGGCCAGGCCGCCTACTCGGCGTCCAAGGGCGGCGTCGTCGGCATGACGCTGCCGATCGCGCGCGACCTCTCCTCGCTCGGCATCCGGGTCTGCACCATCGCCCCCGGCACCTTCGACACGCCCATGCTGGCGCTCCTGCCCCAGGAGCACCGCGACGCGCTCGGCGCCGGCATCCCCTTCCCGTCGCGCCTCGGCCGCCCCGCCGAGTTCGCCGCTCTCGCACGCCACATCGTCGAGAACCCGATGCTGAACGGCGAAACCATCCGCCTAGACGGCGCTCTCCGCATGCCGCCCAGATAGACGCGGCTTTCCCCGCTTCGCCACATCGGTGGGTGAGGGAGGGCGCCCCGGCAGGCGAGATCTCTTATGCGAGCCGGCCGGGGCGCCCTCCCTCACCCACGACGCAACGGTGCGCGCTACTCGGTCTTGTCGTCCATCGTGGCGAGCATGCTCGAGAGGTCTTCCGCGTGCTCCTCCTCGACGGCGAGAATCCCTTCGAGCATGCGACGCGTGGTCGGATCCTTGTCGCCGACATAGCGGATCATCTCGGCGTACGAGTCGATCGCGATGCGCTCGGCGACCAGGTCCTCGCGGATCATGTCGACGAGGCCGGTGCCCTCGACGTACTCGGAATGGCTCCGCGTCAGCATGCCCTCGGGGCTCAGGTTGGGCTCGCCGCCGAGCTGCGTGATGCGGACGGCGATCTGATCGGCGTGCCCCTGCTCCTCGTTGGCGTGCTGCAGGAACTCCTGCGCGACCGGCTGCGCGTGGATGCCCATCGCCATGAAGTAGTGTCGCTTGTAACGCAGCACGCACACGATCTCGGTGGCGAGCGCCTCGTTCAAAATCCGCACCACGACCTCGGGATCGGCGCGATAGCCCTCGGTCACCGCGCCCCGTTCGATGTGCTGGCGCGCGCGCCGGCGGAGAGTCTTGACGTCGGTCAGAAACGGCTTCTTGCTGGCTTTGCGCTTTTTCACTCGGCTCTCCTTTGCGTGTTCAGAGACGCTGTTGGTCGGCGAAGCGTCCCGCGTAGACGGCCTGCCCCTCCGCGCGTTGCAGGACGATCTGGCAGAGACGAATGCCGGCACGGACCGCCAACGGACGGCCGGCGACGTTCGACATCTCGAGCACCTGTCGATTGTCGACGCCGGGGGCGACGAAGCCCGACGTGACGTGGATCATGAGCCCGAGGCGGGCGTAGCGGCTGCGGCCCTCGAGCCAGCCGCAGACGTCGGAGGGAAGCCGGATGCGCTCGCGCGTGATGCCGTGGATGGTCTCCCCCGGACGCAGCACGTAGGGCGTGTCGAGCGGGCGGACCTGGGTCACCGTCCGATAGTCCGCCGCCTCGTCGAGGTCGATCACCGGCGGTCCCCCCTCCATGACGCGAATCTCGTCGCCGAGGTGGAGGTCGACCGAGGCCGGCCCGACCTGATCGGGCACGAACGGGTCGATGACGAGCCGCCCGCTCTCCATTTCACGGAGGATCACGTCGTGGGTCAGGATCACGGCGCGCACTGTAGCGACGGCAACTCACCCTGGCGAGGACCCGCCGCGGCGACCCGACGGCGGCACCGGGTTGCCCCCAGCGGGGCTTATCGCGCACTGGGGCTGAACCTAATGAAACTTGACAGAAATCGCTTCCGCCTATACGTCCATTTGGCAGACAGGGGCAACCACCTCATGAAATTAGGCGACGAACATCCCGACCTCGACGACATCGACCGTCAGATTCTCGCCCTGATGCAGGAGAATTGCCGCCTGCCGCTCGCCAAGATCGGCGAGCACGTCGGGCTCTCCGCGCCCTCGGTGATGGAGCGCGTCAAGAAGCTCGAGGACGGCGGCATCATCACGGCCTACCGCGCGGTCCTGAACGCTCGCCTGCTCGGCAAGGACATCACCGCGTTCATCGGCGTCTCGACCGGCCATCCGCACGCCATTACGCGCTTCGAGCGCGAGATCGAGGCCCTCGACGACGTCCTCGAATGCCACCACGTCACGGGCATGCACACCCTGCTGATCAAGGCCAAGACCCGCAACACCTCCTCGCTCGAGGAGCTGATCAGCCGCATCCGCTCGATCGAGGGCGTGGTGCGCACCGAGACCATGGTGGTGCTGTCCACCCACACCGAGCGCATGCAGGTGGCGCTCGAGGACAAGCCCGCGGTCGGCAAGCGCGGACGGCGAGCCGAGAAGGCCCTGCACCTGAAGGGCGTTTCCTAGGAGGAACCCATGCGACGGTCTCGACCCCCCGGCCGCCGAGGACTCTACGATCCCGCCTACGAGCACGACGCGTGTGGCGTCGGCTTCGTCGTCAACGTCAAAGGCGTCGCGTCGCACACGATCATCGAGCAGGGACTGCAGATCCTCGCCAACCTCACCCACCGCGGCGCCTGCGGCTGCGATCCTCTGACCGGCGACGGCGCCGGCATCCTCGCCCAGATGCCGGACGCGTTTCTCCGCAAGGTCACGGCCGATCTCGAGATCACCCTGCCGGAGCGCGGCGAGTACGGCGTCGGCATGGTGTTCCTGCCGGAGCGCGTCGACGAACGGAACGAGTGCCTCGAGCTCTTCGAGAAGATCGTCCGCGAGGAGGGCCAGCGCCTTCTCGGCTGGCGGCGCGTCCCCGTCGATGCCAGCAAGTGCGGCCAGCTGGCGCGCGACTGCATGCCGGAGATCCGGCAGATCTTCATCGCCCGCGGCCGCAACACCCCGGACGCCGCCGCGCTCGAGCGCAAGCTCTACGTGATCCGCAAGCGGGTCGAGCACGCGGTCCGCGAGTCGGGCCTTCGCGACTCGGAGTCGTTCTACGTGCCGAGCCTCTCGTGCAACACGATCAACTACAAGGGGCTGTTGCTTCCCGATCAGATCCCGCAGTTCTACCGCGATCTCACCGATCCCGACTTCGCGAGCGCCTTGGCACTCGTCCATCAACGCTTCAGCACCAACACCTTCCCGTCCTGGGATCGCGCCCATCCCTACCGCTACGTGGCGCACAACGGTGAGATCAACACGCTGCGCGGCAACATCAACTGGATGCACGCGCGTGAGTCGATGTTCGCGTCGCCGCGCTTCGGCGACGACATGGAGAAGCTCTTCCCGATCATCGCCCCCGGCGGCAGCGACTCGGCCGGCTTCGACAACGCGCTCGAGCTCCTGGTGCACACCGGTCGCCCGCTCTCGCACGCGGTCATGATGATGATCCCGGAGGCGTGGCAGAAGCACGAAGGCATGAGCGAGGAGAAGCGCGCCTTCTACCGCTACCACGCCTGTCTCGCGGAGGCCTGGGACGGCCCGGCCTCGATCGCGTTCAGCGACGGCAAGGTGATCGGCGCGGTGCTCGATCGGAACGGGCTCCGGCCGTCGCGCTACGTCGTCACCAAGGACGGGCTGGTCGTCATGGCCTCCGAGGTCGGCGTCCTCGACATCGCGCCGGAGAACGTGCTCGCCAAGGGCCGCCTGCAGCCGGGACGCATGTTCCTGGTCGACACCGAGGCCGGCCGCATCGTCGCCGACGAGGAGCTCAAGGACGCAATCGCCCGCCGGCAACCGTACGGCGCGTGGCTCGCCGACAACCTGACCCGACTCGACGACCTCCCCGAGGCGGCGCTCGAGCCCGCGTTCGACGACGAGACCCTGCTCACGCGCCAGCAGGCCTTCGGCTACACCAACGAGGACCTGAAGCTCCTGATGGCGCCGATGGCGCTGAACGGCCAGGAGGCGGTCGGCTCGATGGGCACCGACACGCCGCTCGCCGTGCTCTCGAACAAGGCCCAGCTGCTCTTCAACTACTTCAAGCAGCTCTTCGCGCAGGTCACGAACCCGCCGATCGATCCGATCCGCGAGGAGCTGGTGATGTCGCTCCGCGCCACCATCGGCGCCGAGGAGAACCTCTTCGACGAGACCCCGGCGCATTGCCGGCAGCTCGAGCTCGAGGAGCCGGTGATCGGCAATGGCGACCTCGCCAAGATCAAGGCGTTGCAGCGCGACAAGCTCAAGGTCGTCACCATTCCCGCGCTCTACCGGGTGCGCGACGGCGGCGCCGGGCTCGAGAAGGCGCTCGCGGTCCTGTGCTGGGAGGCCGAGGCGGCGATCGCCAACGGCGCCACCCTGCTCGTGCTCACCGACCGCGGCATGGACGCCGAGAACGCGCCGATCCCGAGCCTGCTGGCGACGGCTGCGGTCCACCACCAGCTGATCCGCGAGCGGCAACCGCACCCGCTGCGGCCTGGTGATCGAGTCCGGCGAGCCCCGCGAGGTGATGCACTTCGCGCTCCTCGTCGGCTACGGAGCCGGCGCGATCAATCCCTATCTCGCGATCGAGCACGGTGTGCGATCTGGTCCGCGACGGCGTCCTCAAGGGTCTCTCCGAGGACGAGGCCGTCGCGCACTACCTGAAGGCCGCCAACAAGGGGATCCTGAAGGTGATGACCAAGATGGGCATCTCGACCCTGCAGAGCTATCGCGGCGCGCAGATCTTCGAGGCGATCGGCCTGAACCGCGAGCTGATCGACGCCTACTTCACCGGCACCGCCTCCCGCATCGAAGGCGTCGGCCTGGACGCCGTCGCCGCCGAGAGCCGGGCGCGCCATGCCCACGCCTACGAGGTCGCGCCCGAGCTCGACGGCGAGCTCGACGCCGGCGGCCAGTACCAGTGGCGGCGCCGCGGCGAGTTTCACATGTACAACCCGAACTCGATCGCCAAGCTGCAGCACGCCGTCCGTTCGGGCAACTACAAGCTCTTCAAGCAGTACTCGGAGATCGTGAACGACGAGAGCCAATACCTGGCGACGCTCCGCGGTCTGCTCAGGTTCCGCCCGTCGCGGTCGATCCCGCTCGACCAAGTCGAGCCGGCGAGCGAGATCGTGAAGCGCTTCAAGACCGGCGCCATGTCGCTCGGCTCGATCAGCCGCGAGGCCCACGAGAACCTGGCGATCGCCATGAACCGTCTCGGCGGCAAGTCGAACACCGGCGAAGGCGGCGAGGACCCCGTCCGCTATCAGCGCGATCCCAACGGCGACTCACGGCGGAGCGCGATCAAGCAGGTCGCGTCGGGACGCTTCGGCGTGACCAGCCACTACCTGGTCAACGCCGACGAGATCCAGATCAAGATGGCGCAGGGCGCCAAGCCCGGCGAGGGTGGCCAGCTTCCCGGGCCACAAGATCGACCAGTACATCGCCAAGATCCGCTACTCGACGCCCGGGGTCGGTCTGATCTCGCCGCCGCCCCATCACGACATCTACTCGATCGAGGACCTGGCGCAGCTGATCCACGACCTGAAGAACGCCAACAACCAGGCCCGCATCAGCGTCAAGCTGGTGGCCGAGGTCGGCGTCGGCACCGTCGCGGCCGGCGTCTCGAAGGCCAAGGCCGACGTCGTGCTGATCAGCGGCCACGACGGCGGCACGGGCGCGTCGCCCCTCACCTCGCTCAAGCACGCCGGCATCCCGTGGGAGCTCGGCCTCGCCGAGACGCAGCAGGTGCTGGTGATGAACGACCTCCGCGAGCCGCATCCGGGTCGAGACCGACGGCCAGCTGAAGACGGGGCGCGACGTCGCGGTCGCGGCGCTGCTCGGCGCCGAGGAGTTCGGCTTCGCGTCGGCCGCGCTGGTCGCGTCCGGGCTGCATCATGATGCGGGTCTGCCACCTCAACACCTGCCCGGTCGGCATCGCCACGCAGGACCCCGTGCTGCGGAAGAAGTACGAGGGCAAACCCGAGCACGTCGTCAACTTCATGATGTTCATCGCCGAGGAGCTGCGCGAGATCATGGCCGAGCTCGGCTTCCGCACGGTCGACGAGATGGTCGGACGCGTCGACAAGCTCGAGACCCGGGAGGCCATCGACCACTGGAAGGCGCGCGGGCTCGACCTCACCGAGATCCTCCACCGGCCCGAGGTGGCGGAGGGCGTTGCGATCCACGCCACCACGACCCAGGACCACGGCCTCGCGGGCGCGCTCGACAACCGCCTGATCGAGATCTGCCGGCCCGCGCTCGAGCACAAGACGCCGGTCGAGGCGGAGCTCCCGATCCGCAACGTCAATCGCACCGCCTGCACCATGCTGTCGGCGGAGATCTCGCGCCGTCACGGTGCGGAGGGGCTGCCCCCCGACACCATCCGCCTCCGCTTCTCCGGCTCCGCCGGCCAGAGCTTCGGGGCCTTCCTCGCACCGGGCATCGGCATCACGCTCGAAGGCGACGCCAACGACTACTTCGGGAAGGGCCTCTCCGGGGGCCGGATCGTGGTGTTCCCGCCGCGCGCCGCCACCTTCACCCCCGAGGACAACATCATCGTCGGCAACGTCTCGCTCTACGGCGCCACCGGAGGCGAGGTCTTCTGCCGCGGGCAAGCCGGCGAGCGCTTCGCGGTTCGCAACAGCGGCGTCACCGCCGTGATCGAAGGCGTCGGCGACCACGGCTGCGAGTACATGACCAAGGGCCTGGTCTTGGTGCTCGGCAAGACCGGCCGCAACTTCGCCGCCGGCATGAGCGGCGGCGTCGCCTACGTCTACGACGCCGACGGCGACTTCGCGGGTCACTGCAACATGAGCATGGTCGAGCTCGACCCGATGGAGGAGCGCGACCTCGGGCTGGTGAAGGACCTGATTCACCGCCACTACGAGTACACGGAGAGCGCCGTCGCCTGGCGCATCCTGTCGGGCTGGAAGGAAAGCGCACGCCACTTCGTCAAGGTGATGCCGGTCGAGTACCGCAAGGTGCTGGCGGCCGCCCATCTCGACAGCGAAGCCGAGCGCCTGGCGTCGGTCTGACCGATGGGAAAGATCACCGGCTTTCTCGAGATTCCCCGTGAGCTGCCGTCCAGGCGGCCCGTCAGCGAGCGCCTGAAGGACTGGAGGGAGCTCGAGGGCAAGCTCCCCGACGCCGAGCTGCAGGCGCAGGGCGCGCGCTGCATGGATTGCGGCATCCCCTTCTGTCACAAGGGCTGCCCGCTCGGGAACATCATCCCCGACTGGAACGACCTCGTGTACCGCGGTCGTTGGAAGGAGGCGATCGATCGCCTTCACTCCACCAACAACTTCCCCGAGTTCACCGGCCGGATCTGTCCGGCGCCGTGCGAGGAGGCCTGCGTCCTCCGCATCAACGACGATCCGGTCACCATCAAGCAGATCGAGAAGCAGATCATCGATCACGCCTTCAAAGAAGGCTGGGTCGTTCCGGTCCCTCCGACGGCACGCACGGGCAAGCGCGTCGCGGTCGTCGGCTCCGGCCCCGCCGGCCTGGCGGCGGCCGCGCAGCTGAACCGCGCCGGCCATCACGTCGAGGTCTTCGAGCGCGCCGACCGGATCGGCGGGCTCCTGATGTACGGGATTCCCGACTTCAAGCTCGAGAAGTCCGTGGTCGAGCGCCGGCTCGTGCAGATGCGCGAGGAGGGCGTGGTTTTCCACGTCGCCGCCAACGTCGGCGTCGACGTGCCGGTGGCGCAGCTCCGCGAGGGATTCGACGCGATCGTGCTGGCGGGCGGCGCCACCGCCGCGCGCGAGCTCCCGATCCCCGGACGGGAGCTCAAGGGCATTCACCTCGCGATGGACTTCCTTCCCCAGCAGAACAAGAAGGTCGCGGGCGACGACGTCGCCGATCAGATCCTCGCGACCGGCAAGAACGTCGTGATCCTGGGCGGCGGCGACACCGGATCCGACTGCCTCGGCACCTCGAATCGCCAGGGCGCCCGCGAGGTGCACCAGTTCGAGCTCCTGCCCAAGCCGCCCGAGCAGCGCACCGAGGACGTCGCGCCGTGGCCTTACTGGCCGATGATTCTCCGCAGCTCGAGCTCGCACGAGGAGGGCGTCGTCCGCGACTGGAGCATCAACACCAAGCGCTTCTCTGGCGACGCCGACGGCAACGTCCGGAAGCTCCATGGGATCCGGCTCGAATGGCAGCAGGGCGCCAACGGGCGGCCGCAGATGGTGGAGATCCCGGGGAGCGAGTTCGAGCTCGACTGCGAGCTGGTCCTGCTCGCCATGGGATTCATCGGCCCCGAGCGCGCCGGCATGCTGGAGGACCTCGGGGTTCGACTCGACGAGCGCGGCAACGTCGCCGTCGGCACCGACTACCAGTCGAGCGTGCCGGGCGTCTTCGCCTGCGGCGACATGCGCCGCGGCCAGTCGCTGGTGGTGTGGGCGATCTGGGAAGGACGCGAGGCGGCGCGGGGCGTCGATACGTACCTCATGGGCGAGACCAAGCTGCCCGCCAGCCCAGAGTTGTAGGCAAACCCCTCACCCCCGTTGCAGGGGGAGACCATCCGGAGAAGGATCGCGACCCATGCGTCGTCTCCGGCTCCCGTCGGCGCTGCTCGCGCTCGCCGTGATCGTTACGCCCATCGTCGGGGAAGCGCGGCCGGCGGTGCGCTGCGGCACCGTCGTCGAGGACCAAGCCGTGCTCGACCGCGATCTCCGCTGCGAAGGCCCGGCGCTCATCGTCCGCAATCCGCGGAGCGTGCTCCACCTGAACGGCCACACCGTCGAGTCGTCGCGCTCGTGCGGCGAGGGTGCCGCGCCGAGCGGCATCGTGATCGAGCGGACCGCCGACGGCGCGCAGATCCTCGGCCCGGGCCTGGTGCGCGGCTTCGTGACCGGCATCGCCGTCGGCGAGGCGCCGCGTGTGCAGGTGCGCGACGTCCGCATCGCCGACAGCTGCGGCATGGGCATGCTCGTCGTCGGCACCGACGGCGTCAGGGTGCGCGACGTCATGCTGCATCGCAACGGCGGCGCGACCACCGACGGCGGCGCACTGCGCGTCGAGCAGAGCGCGCGCTTCGCGCTCGAGGGCAGCGACGTGTTCGCCAACACCAGCGGTGGCAACGCCGCGGCCGTCGACCTGCACGACTGCGACCGCTGCCGGATCGTCGCCAATCGCATCCTCGCCAACCGCGGCGCCGGGCTCCGCCTCGACACGGAGTCGCAGGGGGTGGTCGTCGAGCGCAACGTCGTCCTCGATCACAAGCGCGGCGACGTCGTCGATCAGAGCTCGGACGGGACCTACGTGCTGAATCTCTTCGAGCGCGGCGACGGCCTGAAGCCGCCTTCCCTCTGGCCGGCACCGGGCCCCCCCGCGCCCGCGTTGCCGCCGCCGTCGGGATGCGGCGTGATGAACGCTCCGGTCCCGCCGCGCGCGACGGTGGAGCTGTCGTGCCCGCAGGCCACCGGCCTCCGCGCCGCGCGCAACAGCGTCGTGGCGTACCGCTTGTTGAATCCCATCAACAGCCAGGCCTTCCACACGGCCTGCGACGGCGCCGAGGTACGGGCCGCGAGCGACCAGAACGGCGGGATGGTGCGTTGCACCAATCCCGATCGCATCTACCCCGCCCTGCTCGAAATCACTTGCTGTCTGAACTAGGGGCAGCGTGACCCAAGATTCGAAGGGTCAGAGAGCCCCTGCTGGAATAACTGCGACGGCGGCCTGCGGAACACGCGCGCGGTGGAGGGCTCGGCGGCGGGGCCGATCTCGGCGAGGAGCGCAACCGCGCCAATCGTGCGCGATGCGCCGATCGCCCGATGAGGGCCATGCGCTGCTGCGATACGCCGATCGCTTGATGCCTGGCGTTGGCCCGCCGACGCGCCGATCGGAGCGCTCCGCCGCCGTAGGACCCGCCGCCGAGCCCTCCACCGTCCGCCTCTTTCCGACAGCCGCCGTCGCCGGAACTAGTTGATTTCGGCCCTCCGGTCGGGCGCTCTGCGTTCCGATCTCCGACGGCCGCCGTCGAAGGAACTCGCGCTCCTCGCTACCTCACGATTCCCGCATCTGCTGGGCCAGGTAGTGGGCTTCGCCGATGCTGTCGATCAGGCTCAGCTGGGTCTCGAGCCAGTCCAGGTGCTCTTCCTCGCTCTCCAGGATGTCCTCGAGCAGCTCGCGCGTCCCGTTGTCGCCGACGTCGGTGCAGAGCGCGATGCCCTTGTTGAGGCGCACCACCGCATCGACCTCGAGCTGGCGATCGAGCTTCAGCTGCTCGGGTACCGTCTCGCCGACGTTCACCTTGTTGAGCCGCTGCAGATTGGGCACGCCGTCGAGATAGAGGATCCGCTCGATCAGCTCGTCGGCGTGCTTCATCTCGCCGATCGATTCCTTCTTCACGTGCGAGGCCAACCGCAGATAGCCCCAGTTCTCGCACATCTTGGCGTGGACGAAGTACTGGTTGACCGAGGTGAGCTCGCCGGTCAGCACGTCGTTGAGGAGCTCGATGACCTTCTTGTTCCCCTTCATGGTCCCTCCCTGCCGCGTGGCCGTTTGGACGGCTACGCTAGCACGGCGCTCCGGGACACACGAAGCCGGGCGCAGGTCGCGATCAGGCGGGGGCGGGCTCGGAGGACGCTTGCGTGATCGTGAGACTCGCCGCGGGCTCGGCCGCGGCCGCCGCGGCACGACAGCGGGCGAGACATTCGCGGATGAGCGGCTTGCAGGCTCCGCATCCCGCCCCGGCGCCGCAACGGCGTCCGACTTCCTTCACGGTCGTCGCCCCGGAGGCAATGGTGGCGACCAGCTCTCGCTCGGACACGTTGGCGCACAGACACACGATCATGGTCGTTCGCTTCTAGCGACATTGAGAATCATTATCAATAGCGAAACGGACACCGTCAGCGGAATCCGGATTTCGACGTCTTTTCCAGCGTTTGGAAGCGAGGCCGGCGAGAGCCTCCGCTAGGGCTCGCTATAGGTGGATCGCCCGCTTGGCGACCGCGAGGGCGGCCTCTTTGACGGCCTCGGGAAGCGTCGGGTGGGCGTGCACCGAGCGCGCGACGTCCTCGGCCGAGCCGCCGAACTCGATCACGACCGCGGCCTCGGCGATCAGGTCCGAGGCGCGCGGGCCGAGGATGTGGACGCCGACGACGCGATCGGTCTCGGCGTCGGCGAGGATCTTCACCATGCCCGCGGTCTCGCCGAGACAGCGGGCGCGGGCGTTGGCCTGGAACGGACAGCTGCCGATCGCGACCTTGAGACCGCGCGCGGCGGCCTCCTCCTCGGAGAGGCCGACGCTGGCGAGCTCGGGCCAGGTGTAGACGACGTTGGGAATCGCCTCGTAGCTCACGTGCCCGGCGTGCCCGGCCATCATCTCGACCGCCGCCACGCCCTCCTCCTCGGCCTTGTGCGCCAGCATCGGGCCGGGGATGACGTCGCCGATCGCGAACACCCCGTTGACGTTGGTCTCGAAGCGCTCGTTGACGACGATCCGTCCGCGTTCGTCGAAGGCGACGCCGATCTCGCGCGCTCCGAGCCCGTCGCTGTGCGGCCGGCGACCCACCGCCACCAGCACGACCTCGGCCTCGATCTCCGCCGTCTTGCCCTTCGACTCGAGCGCGACCTTGACCCCGTCCGCCGTCCATTCGGCGCCGGTGGCCGAGGTCTCGAACTGAAAGCTCATGCCCTGCTTCTGGAGGATTTTCTGCAGCGCCACCCCCATCTGACGATCCATCATCGGCACGGCGCGATCCAGGAACTCGACGACGGTCACTTGCGCCCCGAGGCGGAGCCACACCGATCCGAGCTCGAGGCCGATCGCGCCGGCGCCGATCACCAGCAGGCGCTTCGGGACGCTCGGCAGCACCAGCGCCTCGGTCGAGCCCACGATGCGCTCGCCGTCGAAGGGCACGCTCGCGAGCGCGCTCGGCTCGCTGCCGGTCGCGATCAACATCCGCGCGCCGGCGAGCGTCTGCTCCTTGTCGCCGTCCCGCACCACGACCCGCCGCGCGTCGGCGAAGCGCGCGGTGCCGCGCACCCAGTCGATCTTGTTCTTCTTGAAGAGCGTGTTCAGACCCGAGGTGCCGAGCTTCACGACCTTGTCCTTGCGCGCCATCATGGTCGGGAGGTCCAGCGTGACCCCCGACGTCGTGATGCCGTGCACGCCCAGACCGGCGACGGCCTGGTGGTAGAGCTCGCTCGAGTCCAGCAGCGCCTTGCTGGGGATGCAGCCGATGTTGAGGCACGTCCCCCCCAGCGTCGCCATCTTCTCGACGACCGCCACCCGCATGCCGAGCTGCGCCGCGCGGATGGCGGCGACGTACCCGCCCGGCCCGGAGCCGATGACGATCAGGTCGTAGGCGTCGGTCGCCATCAGATCTCGAGCAGGAGCCGCATCGGATCCTCGAGGCGCTCTTTGACGCGAACCAGGAACGTCACGGCCTGTTCGCCGTCGACGAGACGGTGATCGTAGGAGAGCGCCACGTACATCATCGGCCGGACGACGATCTGGTCGTCGACGACGATCGGCCGCTTCTCGATCTTGTGCATCCCGAGGATGCCGCTCTGGGGCGGGTTGAGGATGGGGGTCGAGAGCAGCGAGCCGTAGACGCCGCCGTTCGAGATCGTGAACGTGCCGCCCGTGAGGTCGTCGACGGTGAGCTTGCCGTCACGCGCGAGGCCCGCCAGGCGCAGGATCTCGCGTTCGAGCTCGGCGAACGAGAGTCGATGGGCGTCCCGCACCACCGGCACTACCAAGCCGCGCTCGGTGCCGACGGCGACGCCGAGGTGGACGAAGTGCTTGTAGACGACGTCGTCGCCGCGAATCTCCGCGTTGACCCCCGGGATCTCGCCGAGGGCGGCGATGCAGGCGCGCGCGAAGAACGACATGAAGCCGAGCCCGACACCGTGGGTCTTCTGGAAACGCTCCTTTTGCGCGGCGCGCAGCGCCATGACGGCGCTCATGTCGATCTCGTTGAAGGTGGTGAGGATGGCGGCCGTGTGCTGCGCCTGCACCAGCCGCTCGGCGATCCGTTTGCGGAGGCGGCTGAGCGGCACCACCTCCTCGCCCTCCTTGGCGGCGGGCGCTGGCATGGCCGGGCGGGCGACCGGTGCGGCCGGCGCGGGGGGCGCGACCGCCGGCGCGGTTGCCTGCTCCGCCGCCGCGGGTGCCGGGGCGCTTTCGAGGTGGGCCAGCACGTCCCCCTTGGTGAGGCGGCCCCCCTTGCCGGAGGCCTGGATCGCCGCCGGGTCGAGGCGGTGCTCGTCGATCAGGTTCCGGACCGCCGGACTGAGCGGCCCGACCGGACGGCTGCTCGCGGGCGCGGGCGGCGCGGCTGCCGGGGTCGGCGCCGGCGCCGGTGGGCGAGTCGCCGGCTGCGGCGGCGCCTCCGCCCGTGGCGCTGGCGCGGGCGCCGCGGGGGGCGCGGACGCGGGAGCGGCCCGCGGGCGCTCGGGTGCCGCGGCGGCGCCGTCGGCGTCCTCGAGTCGCGCCACCACCTCACCGACCGTGACGGTGGCGCCCGCGTCCTTGATGACCCTGAGCACCCCGTCCTGCTCGGCGGCGATCTCCATGGTCGCCTTGTCGGTCTCGAGCTCGAGCAGGATCTCGTCCTTCGCGACCCGCTCGCCGTCCTGCTTCGCCCAGCGGACGATGACCCCTTCCGTGACCGATTCACCGAGCGTCGGAATCCGCACCTCGAACGCCATACCGTCCTATCCTCCCACCCAGAGCGCTGCCGGCACCGCCGGCAGCTCAGCGCGCGAACGCTCGGTTGACCAGGTCAGCCTCTTCTTGCTGGTGGATCTTGTAGGAGCCCGTCGCCGGACTCGCGGCCGCACGGCGTCCGATGTAGGTCAGCGTCTGGCTCTCCGAAAGGAGCGGCCGGAGGTGGTTCGCCATGAACTGCCACGCCCCCATGTTCGACGGCTCCTCCTGCACCCAGTAGATCTGCCGTACCGCGGGATAGGCCGCGAGCATCGCCGTCAGCTCCTGGCGCGGGAAGGGGTGCAGCTGCTCGACGCGCACCAGGCCGACCGTGTTGATCTCGCGCTCGGCACGGCCCGCGAGGAGCGCGTAGTAGACCTTGCCGCTGCAGAGGAGGAGCCGGGTGACGCTCGCCGGCTCGATGGTCACGCCGAGCTCCGCCGGGCTGGCGCCGGGAGTGAGCTCGTCGATGACGGTCCGGAACGTGCCGTCCGTGAAGTCCGCGAGCGGCGACACGGCGTACTTGTACCGCAGCAGCATCTTCGGGCTCATGATGATGAGCGGCTTCCGAAACGTCCGATGCATCTGGCGTCGGAGGGCGTGGAAGTATTGGGCGGGCGTCGTCAGGTTGCAGACCTGCATGTTCATGTCGGCGCAGAGCTGGAGGTAGCGCTCCAAGCGGGCGCTGGAGTGCTCGGGCCCCTGCCCTTCCATGCCGTGCGGCAACAACATCACCAGGCCGCTCATGCGCTGCCACTTCGACTCCGAGCTGGACACGAACTGATCGACGATCACCTGGGCCCCGTTGGCGAAGTCGCCGAACTGCGCCTCCCAGATCACCAGCTTGTGCGGATCGGCGAGGGTGATGCCGAACTCGAACCCCAGCACGCCGTTCTCGGACAGCATGCTGTCGATGATCAGGAACTTGCTCTGCCCCGGGCGAATGTTGTCGAGGGGAACGTAGGCGGCGCCGTTCTCGGTGTCGTGGAGCACGGCGTGGCGATGGCTGAACGTGCCGCGGCCGACGTCCTGACCGCTCATCCGCACCGGCACGCCTTCGAGCACGAGCGAGCCGATGGCCAGTGCCTCGGCACACCCCCAGTCGATGCGCTCGCCCTCCCGCACCATGGTCGCGCGCTGCTCCATCAGCTTCGCGACCTTGGGGTGGGAGTGAAACTCGGCGGGGGTCCGCGCCAGCGCGTCGGCGACCTCGTGCAGGACGGCCGCGGGCACGGCGGTCGCGGCGCTCCAATCGGCGCCCGCCCAGCCGAGGCCGCGCCACAGCCCGCCGAAGGCGAACACCGGTTGGCGCGGCATGAAGTCGCGGGCATAGCCATGGGCGTCGTCGAGCAGCTCGCGGAACTCCTTCACGCGGCGATCGACGTCGGCGTCGGTGCTCACCTCCTCGGCGACCAGGCGCGCGCGATAGAGCGCGAGCGGCGTCGGGTGCCCGGCGATGGTGCGGTACATCGTGGGCTGCGTGAAGGTCGGGTCGTCGAGCTCGTTGTGCCCGTGCCGCCGGTAGCACACCAGGTCGATGACGACGTCCTTCTTGAACTTCTGGCGGAAGGCGATCGCGAGGCGGGCCGCGTGCACGGCCGCCTCCGGATCGTCGCCGTTCACGTGGAAGACGGGCGCCTGGATGATCTTCGCGACGTCGCTCGGGTAGGGCGTGAAGCGATAGGCCTCGGGCGGGGTCGTGAAGCCGATCTGGTTGTTGACGATGATGTGGATCGAGCCGCCCGTGCGATAGCCATGGAGCTCGGAGAGGCCGAGGGTCTCGAAGACCATGCCCTGGCCCGTGAACGACGCGTCGCCGTGCATCAGGACCGGAACGACTCGCGAGCGCTCGGTGTCACCGAGGTGGTTCTGCTTGGCACGCACCATCCCTTCGATCACCGGGTCGATGGCCTCGAGGTGGCTCGGATTGGCGCTCAACGAGAGATGCACCTTGTGCCCCGAGCGCGTCAGGCGATCGTGCGAGTAGCCGAGATGGTATTTCACGTCGCCGTCGCCGGTGGCCTCCTTGGCGAGAAACGTGCCCTCGAACTCCGCCAGGATCATCTCGTAGGGCTTGCGGAGAATGTTGGCGAGCACGTTCAGGCGGCCACGATGCGGCATCCCGATGACCATCTCCTCGACCCCGAGGGTGCCGCCCTCCTCGACCAGGCTGTCGAGGAGCGGAATCAGCGCGTCGCCGCCCTCCAGCGAGAAACGCTTCGCCGTCGGGTAGCGGATCTGCAGGAATTGCTCGAAGCCCTCGGCGACCACCAGATCGTCGAGGATGCGACGGCGGTCGTCGGGCGAGAGCTCGGGGCGGTTGGAGGTCGGCTCCATGCGCTCCGTGAGCCAGAGGCGCTGCTCGCGATCCTGGATGTGCAGGTATTCGACGCCGAAGGTCCGGCAATAGGTGGCCTGGAGGCGCTCGATGAGCTCGCGGAGGCTCGCGGTCGTGCACCCCAGGAAGTTGGCGCACTCGATCACCCGGTCCATGTCGGCTGGCGTGAAACCGAACTCCGAGGGCTCGAGCAGCGCGTGGCCGCCGGGCTGCGCCGCGAGCGGATTCAGGTGGGCGACCAGATGCCCGAGCTCGCGGTAGGAGTGCACCAGATCGAAGACGCCGACGACCGGCTCGGCGCCGCGGCCGCTGGTCGGATGGATCGGCGCGCGCGCGATCTTGGCCGCGGCACCGCCGTTCGGGCCGCCGCCGTTGCCGTCCACCCCCATCTCGAAGCCGGCGAAGAAGAGCGCCCAGCTTTCGTCGACCGAGCTCGGATCCGCGCGATAGCGTCGGTACTGCTCGTCGACGTAGTCCGCGTTCACACGGCTCACGAGATCGAGGCTGCTCATCGTCCGCTCCTTTTAGCCCCTCACGGGCCGCCTCGCCACCGGACCGACGCCGTCGGGCTCGCAGTGATCCGGCGGTTCATCGTCGTCGTGATTCTCTGGTAGACTGCCCGCCGTGTCCACCTCCGATGCGATGAGCCTTCATGGCTAGGACCGCCTCCGGTGACGTCGTCGCCCTGATCCTCGCCGGCGGCGAGGGCAAGCGGCTCTACCCCCTGACCCGCGACCGCGCCAAGCCCGCCGTGCCGTTCGGCGGGCGCTATCGCATCGTCGATTTCGTCCTCTCGAACTTCGTCAACTCGGGGATCTTCAAGATCAGCGTGCTCACCCAGTACAAGTCGGGCTCGTTGATGCAGCACCTGGCGCGCGGCTGGCAGTTGGCGCCCCAGATGGGCCACTACGTGGCCCCCGTCCCCGCCACCATGAACGTCGGCCCGCAGTGGTTTCGGGGCAGCGCCGACGCCGTCTTTCAAAACCTCGACGTGCTGGAGAACGAGCAGCCGCGCGAGGTCTGCGTCTTCGGCGCCGACCACATCTATCAAATGGACGTCTGCCAGATGCTCGAGCACCACCGCGGCGCCGGCGCCGACGTGACCGTCGCCGTGATCCCCGTGCCGGCCGCCGAGATGGACCAATACGGCATCGTCGACTGCGACGCCGCCGGCCGCATCGTCGGCTTCCACGAGAAGCCCCCCGTCGAGCCGGGCGTCACCGGCACGCGGCTCGCGTCCATGGGTCTCTACGTCTTCGACTGCGCCGCCCTCGTGCGCGAGGTCACGAGCGACGCCGAGCGCACCGACTCCGCCCACGATTTCGGCAAGGACGTTCTGCCGCGCATGGTCGAGAGCGGCCGGGTGGTCGCCTACGACTTCTCCACCAACACCGTCCCCGACATGCACGACGGCCAGCGCGGCTACTGGCGCGACATCGGCACCATCGACATGTACTGGCGCACCTCCGAGGACCTGATCTCGATCTCCCCCTCCCTCAACCTCTACAACCCCCGCTGGCCGATCCTCTCCGCCTACTACCCCCACCCGCCCGCCAAGTTCGTCTTCGCCGGCGAGGAAGGACAGCGGCGCGGGGTCGCCATCGACTCGATGGTCTCCGAGGGCTGCATCATCAGCGGCGGGCACGTCGAGCGCTCGATCCTGAGCCCGCGGGTGCGCGTCAACAGCTACGCCCACGTCAACGAGTCGATCCTCTTCGACGGCGTCGAGATCGGACGTCACGCCCGGGTGCGACGGACCATCGTCGACAAGGGCGTCGTCATCCCCCCGGAGATGACGATCGGGTACGACCCGGTCGAGGACCGGCGCCGCTTCACGGTCAGCGAGGGCGGCGTGGTCGTGATTCCGAAGGGCATGAATCTCTGCGCTTCGTGACCGGATTCGCGATCGCACCTCGCCGATGCCCGCCGGCCGCGTTGGCAACGGCACTCCTCGCCCTGGCGATCCACGCCGCGACGGCCTCGGCCCTGACGCTCCTCCCCCTCGATCTCGGCGCGCTCACGAGCGGCGCGGGGCGCATCTTCGTGGGTCACGTCCTGGACGTCGCGAGCGGCCGCGACGCGAACGGCCTGCCCGCGGTCTGGACCACGTTCCGGGTCGACGAGCCGCTGAAGGGCGCTCCCGCGCAGCACGTGACCGTGAAGCAGCTCGGCATCGCCTTCGGCGGTGGCGGGGCCGCCGTCGCGCCGCACCCCGGTCTCCCTGCCTACCGGCGCGGCGAGGAGGTTCTGCTCTTCGTCCATCCGGAGAGCACGCTCGGATTCACGAGCCCCGTCGGCCTCGCCCAGGGTTGCTTCCGCATCCGCGAGCGCAATGGTGGGCGGGTCGCCGAGAACGACCTCGGTAACCGCAATCTCCTGCCGGCGTCGGACGCGAGCGGCCGGAGCGCCGGCGGTCCCGCCGCCGAGGCCGACCCGGAACCGCGGGCGCTGCCGCTGGCCTCGCTGCTCACAGAGGTGCGGACGCTCCTCGCGACGTCCCCGTGAGGTCGAGGTGCGCGTCCGATCCCAGAGCCGCGGCAGCCGGCGACCGCACGCCGTCGCCGCCGGGGCACTCGCCCTCCTTTCCGCGACGTTCGCCCCCGCCGGCGCGCGCGCCGCCGGCGCGCTCTTCGTGAACGACGCCGGCGCGCCGCTGGTCTGGACGGAGCGACCCGTCCCCTGGAACTCCGACGCCGGCGGCCTCGGCGTCCTGGACCACCCGGCCGCGGTGCAGCTCGTAACCGAGAGCTTCGCGGCCTGGGCGGCCGTTCCCGGAGCGGCGATCGGCTTCGCCGACGCCGGCGGGCTCGCGGCCGACGTCACCCCGGCGAACGTCGGACTCGTCCTCGGCGTCTGCGAGGACGCGACGAGCCCCATCGTCTTCGACAGCGACGGCACGATCACCGATGCGCTCTTCGGCGCCGGCGCCTCCAACTCCATCCTCGGCTTCGCCGGTCCGGAGTGCGGCACGTTCGCACCGCCGGTGATCACCGAGGCGTCGGCGGTGCTGAACGGCAAGTTCCTGGACGGGATCGCCACCGCCGCCAATCCGGAGGTCTCCCTCGACACCTTCGCGGGCGTCCTGGTCCACGAGTTCGGCCACTACGTGAACCTCGACCACTCCCAGATCAACCTCCTCGAGGCCTTCGACGGCGTCACCACGAACGACGACGCGATCGCGACCATGTTTCCGTTCCTGGTGAGCGGCCCGCAGGCCAGGACCCTCGCCCGTGACGACGCGGTCGCGCTCGCAATGCTCTATCCGGCGCCGACCTTCGCGGCGACGACCGGCCGCATCTCGGGCGAGATCCGGCGCGGCGACAGCGGCGCCCCCTTCCAGGGCGCCTTCGTCATCGCCCGCAACGTCGCCGACCCGCGCCGCGACGCGATCGGCATGGTCTCGGGCGCGCGCTTCGTGGCGGGAACGTCCGACCCCTTCGGCGCCACCCTCGCGGGCGCCTACGAGCTTCCCGGCCTCACCCCGGGCGCCTCCTACACCGTCGAGATCGAGGCGGTCTCCCCGCTCTTCACCGGCGGCTCCGGCGTCGGCCCGCTGAGCCCGCCGGCGGCGCTGCCCGGACCGCCCGAGCGCTGGAACGGCGCCGCCGAGGCGGGGAGCGATCCGCCCGACGATCCGAGCGCACCGGGCGAGCCCATCCCGGTGGTCGCGGGATCGACCGCGACCGGCATCGACGTCGTCCTGAACGTCGCGCCGCCGCCCCCGAACGATGCCTGCGCGGACGCGATCGAGATCGCGAGCTTCCCGTTCACGACGACGCTGGACACCCGGCTCGCCACCAACGCGCCCACGGATCCGGTGCCGATCTGCGTCGTGGCCCCGAATCCAAAGACCGCCAAGAGCGTCTGGTTCCGGCTCGTCCCCCCGGCCGCGGGCGGCGTCACGCTCTCCACCGTCGGCAGCACGTACGACACCGTGGTGTCGGTCCACACCGGTACCTGTGCGGCGCTCGCGGCGGTCGGCTGCGACGACGACGGCAGCGGCGACCTGCCCGCCGTCCTCACCTTTCCGGTCTCCGCGGGGACGCCGTACCTCGTGGAGGTGACCGACTTCGCGTCGACCGGCGGCCGGCTCGACTTGCGCGCCACCTTCGATCTCGTGCCGCCGCCGAGCTGCCGGGCCGCGCCGCCGGGGAGCTGCGTGCCGGGAACCGGCGCGCCCAGCACCGACTGCGTGACGGAGTGGCTGGTCGAGCCGGTGCCACCGGTGATCTCGTCGCGACCCGGCACGCGCCATCTTCCGGGTTACCGCGCCCGCTGCAGTGACGGCGACCCGCGCTGCGACTTCGACGGCGTCGCCGGCAAGAACGGGCGCTGCGTCTTCCATGTCGCGGTGTGCATCAACGCCGAGGATCCACGGCCGGCGGCGCGCCGCTGCGTCCCGAGCGCGCTCGCGAGCTATCGGGTGCTGACGCCGAGCATCGTGAAACCGCGCGATGCCGCCGACGCCGGCAATGCCGCGGCGCTCGTGCAGGCGGTCGCCGGCCTGGGCCCGCCGGCCACCGTCGCCGTGATCGCGAGCCAGGTCACGTTCACGCCGGCGCTCGCAAGCGCCGATCGCTGCAGTCGCTTTCAGAGCCTGGTCGTGCCGGTCGGCACGCGGGTCTTGCGGACTCGCGCCACCGCGACGACGCGCCGCACCGACGTCGATCAGCTGCGCTTGCGCTGCTTGCGCTAGTTCAAAAGGGGGAATCCTCCCCCTTGGGTCAGAGGGTATCAGCCCCGGCGCGCCGCGAGCAGCGGCGGTGGCCGGAAGCTCGCCCAGTCGAGGCCGCGGTCGCGCAGGCGCTTGTAGAGCGTCGGTCGGCTGACGCCGAGCTCGTGCGCGGCGCGCGTCACGTTGCCGTCGCAGCGCCGAAGACATTCCGCCAGCTCGGCCGCCCCGGCCGCCTCGCGCGCCCGGCCGGCGCGCGGCGCCAGCGCGCCCCGCACGTCGGCGGCGGTGATCTCGTGACCGTCGGCGTAGAGCACGGCCTCGCGGACGACGTTCTCGAGCTCGCGCACGTTGCCCGGCCAGGCGTAGCCCGCGAGCACGGCGCGCGCCTCGTCGCCGAGCCCGAGGGCGGGCCGCCCGACGGCGCGCGCGATCGTGCCCGCGATGCGATCGGCGAGGAGCACGACGTCCTGCTCGCGATCGCGGAGCGGCGGCACCTCGACGACGACGCCGCTCAGGCGATAGTAGCAATCGGCGCGGAAGAGGCCGCGCTCGACCAGCGCCCAGAGATCGCGGTTGGTGGCCGCCACCACGCGCACGTCGACCGCCACCGGCCGGTCGGCGCCCACCCGCTGCACCTCGCCCTCCTGGAGGAGACGCAGCAGCTTGCATTGCAGCACCGCCGCGAGCTCGCCGATCTCGTCGAGAAAGAGCGTGCCGCCGTCGGCCTCGGCAGCGCGCCCGCGCCGGCGCGTGACGGCCCCCGTGAAGGCACCGCGCTCGTGCCCGAAGAGCTCGGCGTCGATCAGCTCGGCGGCGAGGGCGCCGCAGTTGACCGGCACGAACGGCCCGTGCCGGCGCGGACCGCCGCCGTGGATGGCCCGCGCCAGGAGCTCCTTGCCGGTGCCGGTCTCGCCCTGGATCAGCACCGGCACCGTAGTCGGCAGAAGGCGCGTCACGCGCGCCCGCAGTCGCTGCATCGCGAGGCTCCGGCCGACGAGCGCCCCGAGCCCATCCGTGGCCCCGACGATGCCTCGCTCTTCGGCCGCCGCCATCGTCATCGCGGGCGCGATGCTACGGGGACGGCGCACGCGCGCGCAATGTCGCCGAGTAGCGGTCGCGATCTAGGATCCCGACCCGAGATTGCGGCCGGCCCGCGGACCGCGCTCATGGTTGTCCGAACGAAACAAGACGGTTGTCCTCACGGCACGCACTGTTGACAGAGCAGGCAGGCCTGCAGCGGGCCGCATCCCAGAGCCGGGAGCTCGCAGGCCTCACCCGGCTCGAGGTTCAGGTTGCCGCAGATCGGCAGGAACGGGATGCACTGCCCGCACAGCACGCAGAGCTCGCCCGGGCCACAGCCGATCGACGGCAGCTCGCAGACCTCGCCGGTCTCGATGTTGAGGTTGCCGCACAGCGGCCCCGGCAAGAGCGGAGTGCAGGCGTCGCAGGTGACCGGCTGGCAGATCTCGCCGTCGCCGCAGCCACGCGCCGGCAGCTCGCAGACCTCGGTCGGCTCGATGTTGCCGTTGCCACAGATGAACCCGAGCTCTGGTGGGATCACGTCGGGCGGCGGGAAGCACTGATTGCAGAGCAGGCAGACCTGCAGCGGGCCGCAGCCTGCCGCCGGGAGGTCGCAGGCTTCGCCGGCATCGACCGTCCCGTTGCCGCACTGCGGGAGCGTGACGGTGCACTGACAGTTGGTGGTCGAGCACAGGCCCGGGCATTGCGCGTCCGAGGCCGGCGGGGTGCCGCCGACCCCGCCCGGATCGCATTGCTCGCCGGCGCCGATGAAGCCGTCGCCGCAGACCGGCGGACAGGTGCACTCGGCGGGCGTGCCGGGCAGCGCGCACTGGCCCGGACAGGCCGGCGCGTTGCTGCCGTCGCATTGCTCGCCGAACTCGATGATGCCGTTGCCGCACGACGTGTTGCAGGTGCAGTTCGCGAGGCAGGCGCCCGGACAATTGTCGTCGTCGCTGCCGTCGCACTCCTCCGCGGTTCGGTTCTTCACGCCGTCGCCGCAGATCGCCGCCGTGACCGCGTTCGGGAACGCGATCGTGCCCGGACCGGGCAGGCCTGCCGTCTGGTTGATGGCCGTGCCGCTCGTCGCCGGGATGCAGAACGCGGAGACCAGCGTGTTCGTCGTGATGCCGGCGGTGCCGGTCTTGACGATCGGGTCGAGGAAGCAGCGCTGGTTGTCGGAGACGCAGGGGCCCTTGCCCGCCGGACAATCGCTGTTGTTCTGGCAGCCGATCTCGGGGGCGCCGCCGCAGGTCTGGCTGATCGGGCCGGCGACGCATTCGCCCTCGCCCACCGCTTCGCCGGTGATCTGACGGCAGAGCGGCTTGCACGCACCCGCCGGTGCGCCCGGGCACTCGGCATCGCTGGTGCACGATTGCCCGTCGTTGCCGCCGCCGTCACAAGCGCGCTGACACTGGCTCGGCTGGGTCTCGCCGTCGCACCAGCAGCTCTGACCCTGGAAGCCCGAGCCGTCGCACGGCTGATTCGACGGGAACGTCACCGTACCGGTCGTGGCGGGCGTGAACGGGATGTCGAGTCCGGCGCCCGAGACGTTCAGCGACGAGCTCGGGGGGCAATCGTTCGAGGTCGGCCCGAACGGACCGTTGCCGCCGACGGTGCACGCCGGGCTGCCGAGGATGCCGGTACAGGTGCCGCTCTCACCGACCTGGCAGTCTTGCAGGTTGGGCTTGCCGCAATCGCAGGTCGGGCACGGCGCGCTCACCGCCGCTCCGAGGTGGACGAGCGAGCTGAGCCGGAGGTTGATCGCCGTCGCCCCGGTCGCCGTGTTGTAGGTGCCGGTCGCGTCGCTGGCGAAGCGATTGACGATGCAGGCCGGCACACCACCGGCCGAGAGCGGCAGCGGCGGCCCGAAGGTCTGGATCACGCAGGTGCCGGCACCGCTGCAGTCGTTGTTGTTGAGGCAGGCGCGCGACGGATCGGCGGAGCAGAACGAGCCGACGTTGCCGAAGAAGTCGCAGTCGACGTCGGTCGAGCCGTTGCACCCCGAGAGCTCGCCACGGATGGTCGAGCCGGTCTGCACCGCGGAGTCGTGCGCGGTACCCGTCCAGCCGGTGTCGAGGTCGGCGCCGGGCTGCACGACCAAGGTGAGCTCGCCCTGCCCGGGACACGTGCAACCCTCGGTGCACTGGCCGGGACAGAGCGCGTCGTCGGTGCCGTCGCAGAGCTCGCCGGCCTGCCGCTGATCGTCGCCGCAGATCGGCGAGCATTGGCAATCGGCCTGACAGGTGCCGGGGCAGAGGCCGGCCCCGCTGCCGTCGCATTCTTCGCCGGGATCGACCGCGCCGTCGCCGCAGAAGGAGCCGCAGGTGCAATCGGACTGACAGGCCGCCGCCGGACACGCCTCCGAGCCGCTGCCGTCGCATTCCTCGCCGTCCTCGACGAGGTCGTTGCCGCAGACCGCCCCGCAGGTGCAGTCGGTCTGACAGGCCCCGGGGCAGGCGGCGGCGTCGCTGCCGTCGCATTGCTCACCGGCCTCCTGGTTGCCGTTGCCGCAGCTCGCCGCCGGACACTGGCAGCTCGCGGAGCATTGCCCGGGGCAGAGGGCATCGTCGCCGCCGTCGCATTGCTCGCCGGCGTCGACGACCCCGTTGCCGCAGCCGGCACAGGTGCAATCCGGCTGGCAGAGACCCGGACAGGCGTCGTCGACCGCCCCGTCGCAGGCCTCGCCCGCGTTCAGGATGCCGTTCCCGCACTGCGCACCGCTCCGGAAGATGCGCGTCGGCAGCTCGAGGGCGCCCGGTCCGGGCAACCCGGCGACCTGGTTCACCGATTGGCTCGAGGTGGGCGGGATGCAGAAGGTCGCCGCCACCACCGCGGTCTGCGTTCCCGGGGCGCCTTCGCGCACGATGGTCTCCAGGAAGCACTGACGCGAGCTGGTGAGACACGCCTGACCCGCGACGCAGCTCGGACAGTTGCCGCTCGGAGGCGGATTGCAATCCTGGTCGGTGGTGCAGCCGCGGAAGCTCTCGAGGCTGCAGCCGCTGTCGACCGGCCCCGCCTCGCAGATGCCTTCGTTCGGCCCGTCGCTCGGGTTCGGCGAGCAGACGCTGTCGATGCAGTCGTTGGCCGCGGTCGGCTGTCCCGGCCGGTTGCAGAACCCGCCGCCCGGGCATTGCGACGCGTTGTTGCATTGCGCGCCGGCGTTGGGGCCGCCGATGCAGCGCCGTCCGCCGCAGACCACGCCGCCCGCGCAATCGGCATTCGAGTTGCAGGGCTCGGCGGCGGCCGTCGCGCAGGTGTCGCAGAAGCAGTTGCCGCCGTTGCCGTTGGTGCACGGTCGTACCTTGCCGAGCTGCGTCGTCCCGGTGGTGGCGGGATCGAACGCGATCCTCAAGTTCCCGATGCTCGACACCGACGTCGGTCCGCAGTCGAGGCTCAAGGAGCCGAAGAACGGGCTCGTGCCCCCGACGTCGCAGGGATCGCCGTCGTGGAGGCCGCCGCTGCAGGTCCCACCCTTCACGCCGTCGCGCGGCGTCGGGTCGCCGTTGCAGACCGGGCACGGCTGCTCGACGGCGACGCCGTTGAAGACGCCCGCGTTCAGCTGAATGGCGACCGCGCCCTCGCCCGCGTGCGGCCCGCTGTCGGCGATGTTGGCGGTGCCGGTCACCGGACCGGTCAGGCGATTGATCACGCACACCGGGACGCCGCCCGAGGAGATCGGGAGCGGCGGTCCGAGGAAGCACTCGCAGCTCTCGCCGGCGCCGCAGCTCGCGCCCGCCTCCGGATCGCACGCCGCGAGCGAGCTCGCGTCGGTTGTCGCCAGGTTGAAGCAGACGCAGTTCTTCGCCGGGCCGGGAAAGGCGACCGGTCCGGCGAGCTGGCACTCGCCGCACGTCGGCGAGCTCGGGTTCACGTCGCAGCCCTCGAGACGAGCGGCGGCGATCAACGCGTCGTCGACCGTGCTGGTGTCGTGCGCGACGCCGGTCCAGCCGGTATCGAGCTCCGATCCGGGTCGCGCCTGGAAGCTCACCACCTCCGGCAGCGGATTGGGAAGCGTGCACGGCCCGCCGGACCCAGGGGTCGGGGTCGCCGTCGGCCCGCCGGCGCCTGGTGTCACGGTTGCCGTCGCGGCGGCACCCGCCGTCGTGGTTGCCGTCGCGGCGCCTCCGGGCGTGGTGGTCGCCGTCGCGGCAGCTCCCGGCGTGGCGGTCGCGGTTGCGCCGGCGCCAGGAGTGGTCGTCGGCCCGCCGTCCGGCGTGACCGTGCTCGTCGCGCCGCCGCCGTTCGGGGTCGGCGTCGCCGTCGGATTGGCGACGCCGAAGTTGCATTCGGCGGGATAGGCGCCGGCCGCGGGCGCGGCGGCGGCCGCGGTGCAGGCGCTCTTGAACTCGCTGACGCACGCGAGACAGGCGACGGCGCTCGCGAGGTCGGTGATGGCCCCGCCGCAGGCGGCGCCGCCGGGAACCGTCACCGCCGGACAGCTGGCGCCGAGACCGATCGCGGCCGGCGCGAGGTCGTCCCCGCCGCCGCAGGCGCGGTCGGCACCGCCGCAGCGCGTGCACACCTTCTGCGTGAACTTGAGCCGCTCCTTGGTGATCCGCGCCGCGGTCGAGGTGTCGGGACACGATCCGCCGAGTCCGTTCAGGACGCGGTCGGTGCAGACCGCGCGCGCCTTCGCCTGGCCACGCACGATGCCGGCGAGACTCTTCGCGATCTCGCGCTGGCAGGCGCGCGCGTCGGCGCTGGCGCCCGGCGCGCCGAGCGCCAGATCGACGACCTGGTCGAGCGCCGCCTCGTCGATGCAGGCGACGCAGTCGCCGACGTCGTCGCAATCGGCGAAGGCGCCGTTACAGCCGCCGTTCTCGAAGTTCGGGCAGCTGCCGGCAAACCCGATCGTCGCCAAGGCGTCGTCGTCCCCGCCGCTCCCACAGCTGCGATCGGCCCCGCCACACTTGGTGTCGACCGCGCTCCGCAGCTTGGCCGCCGCCTTCGCGATCTGCGACGCCGCCTTGTCGTCCGGACAAGGCCCGGCGAAGTTCCCGGTCAGCACCTGATCCTCGCACCGGGTCGTCGCCTTGATCCGCGCCTGCACGAACTTGGAGGAGGCGCGCGCGATCTCGCGCTTGCACTTCACGCTCTCCGCCTCCGCCCTTCCGACCCCGAGCGCGAGCACAGCGACGGTCAGCGCGGCGACGAGGAACAGATGATCCTTGGGGTCACGAGGTGATCGACAATGGGGCAGGCGCCGGCTGCGCGCGCAGTGATTCCGAGTCATTCCAATTCCTCCTCCAAAGGGGGTAGCCACGCACGCGAAGGGGCACGGCACGTCGCACGTGACGCATCTCGTCTAAGGGAGGGGCGGATCGCAGCCAATCACCGATACAGACGAGGAGCCTCCCCGAATCTCGGGGGTTTTCGGGTCGGTTCCGTGGGAGAGCCGGCGGAGAAGGCGCACGCCTCTCGCACCCTCGCGCGGCCTCGCATTCCAGAGCCACGCAGACGCCGCTGCATGACGCAAATCCCTTTTGCGAACGCAGATTTATCGTTGACTACACAAGTGCCGGCCGGCATACGCGAACCAGGAGGAAGCCCCACCATGACGTGCCGTCATTCAACCTTCGCGCTGCTCGCCGCGGCGACCCTCGTGGCCGCCACGGTCGCGGTCGCGAGCGCCGGCTCCAAAGCCTGCATCCGCGAGGCCAAACGCGATGCCCGCGACTGCGGTGCCGCGTGCAAAGAGGCGTACCAGACCGCCAAGGACGCCTGCCTGAATCGCGATCACGACTGCGTCGAGATCTGCCGCGCCGATCGCGCCGAGTGCCGGCTCGGGACCGGCTTCGACGCCGGAATCGACGCCTGCAACGACATCCTCGAGTCGAATCGCGAGGCCTGTCGGACGAACAACCCGCCCGGCGCCGACCGCGATCGCTGCATCGACGCCGCGCAGGTGAATGCCTTCGAGTGTCGGGACGCGGTGCGCGAGTCGACCAAGTCGCTCTTGAAGGATTGTCGGAAGGCCTTCCGGACGTGCGCCAAGGCGTGTCCCGCGGTCGACCCCAGCACGCTGCCCGTGGATCAGAAGACCTGCGTGCAGAACGCCAAGCATGACGCACGACTCTGTCACGCCGGCTGCAAGGAGGCCTATCAGGTCGCGAAGGACGACTGCCGCCACCGGGACCACGACTGCATGGAGACGTGCCGCGCCACTCGGCACGGGTGCCGCCAGGACGTCCACGCCACCACCCTCGACCCGGCGCTCGCCCAGTGCGCCGCGGATCGCGAGGCGGGCATCGAGCCGCCCGACGGCTGCAAGGCCGACTTCCCGCCGCCGCGTGACGAAGCCGCGGCGATCGCCTTCGACCAGTGCGTCGACGGCGTCCAGGTCCAGGCGTTCATCTGCCGCGACAACGCCCACGAAGCGGCGCGACCGGGCTTCGCGAGCTGCCACCAGCAGTTCCGGAGCTGCGTCCAGACGAACTGTCCGCCGATCGACTGAGTCGTATCGGCGGTGACCGATGGGGCCTCCGGGACGACCCGGGGGCCCCGGTCGTTTCGCCTCACGCCTCCCGCGGCGGCTCGAGCGGCCGAATGCATTCCGGGGTGTCGTTGCGTACCGAGTTGACGAGGCGCGAGACCGGGTAGGCCTCGATCTCGTCGGCGCGATACGGGCGCAGGATCTCCGCCAACGCCGGCTCGGGGGTGTCGGCCGCGAGCCAGGCGGCGCGCGCGTCGGGTGGCACGATCACCGGCATGCGGTCGTGGATCGGCGCCAGCAGCTCGTTGGCGGCGCAGGTCACGATCGCGCAGCTGACGAGAGGCTCCGCGCCGTTGCCGCGCCAGCGGTCCCAGACGCCCGCCATGACGAACGGCCGCCGCGACGTGAGGCGGATGAAATACGGCTCGCGCTCGCGGCCGACCGCACGCCACTCGTAGAAGCCGTCGGCCACCACGAGGCAGCGCCGGCGCTGGAACGGCTCGCGGAAGCTGCGCGCGGTCGCGAGCGTCTCGGCACGGGCGTTGATCGCGCGCGGACCCGAGGCCGCGTCGCGCGCGAACCACGGCACCAGCCCCCAGCGCATCCAGCCGGCGGCCGGCGCGTCCGCGCCGCGCGCCACCACCAGGACGTCCTCGCTCGGGCAGACGTTGAAGCGCGGCCCGGCCGCAAACACCGGATCGAGGTCGATGCCGAGCTCCTCGGCGATCGCCGTCGGCGGACTCGCCCGCGTGAAACGCCCGCACATGGTGACGGCAGCGTAGGAGCCTACTCCCACGCGTGCAACTCCGCGCGCGGAGCGCCGCGGCCGCGCGCCACGAGCCCGGGAATGAGCCGACGCGGCTTTGCCGCGGCGGCGAAGGGGAGATCCCCTTGTGAGCTTGACACTGTCTTGGCTTCCGACGAGTTTCGCCACCATGCTCGCGAGCGACGACGAGATCCTCACCACGCACGCGGGCAGCCTGCCGCGACCCGCGGCACTGCTCGAGCTCCTGGTCCGCGTCAGCCGCCGTGAGGCGGTCGATGCCGCGGCATTGTCGGCCGCCGTCGAGGATGCGACCCGCGAGATCGTCGCCAAGCAGCTCGCGGTCGGCATCCACGTCGGCAACGACGGCGAGCAGCCGCGCGAGAGCTTCCTCTCCTACGTGCAGCACCGCATGAGCGGCTTCGGCGGTCAGAGCCAGCGGCCGATCATGCGTGACATCGTGCACTACCCGAGCTTCCTCCAGCTCAAGGTTCCCGACTTCTCGCGCACCATGGTAAATCTGATGAGCGCGCCGAAGGCGATCGGGCCGGTCGGCTACGTCGATCGCCGTCCCATGGAGGAGGAGTGCGCGCTGGTCCGGCGCATCGGCGCCGAGCAACCCGCCAAGTTCCGCGAGCTCTTCATGACCGCCGCCTCGCCGGGGATCGTCGCCTCGGCGATGCTGAACGAGCACTACCCGTCCTACGACGTGTACGTCACGGCCGTCGCCGACGCGCTCGCGACCGAGTATCGCTACATCGTCGAGCAGGGCTTCGTGCTGCAGATCGACGCTCCCGACCTTGCGATGGAGCGCCACACCTCCTACGCCGATCGCCCGCTCGCCGACTTCCTGCGCTACGTCGACACCAACGTCGCGGCCGTGAACCGGGCCCTCGGCGACCTGCCGCGCGAGCGCGTGCGGCTGCACGTCTGCTGGGGCAACTACGAAGGGCCGCACGACGACGACGTGCCGCTCGACGAGATCCTGCCCCGTCTCTACGCGGCCAACGTCGGCGCGCTGGTGATCTCGATGGCGAACCCGCGCCACGCCCACGAGCACCGCTGCTTCCGCCGCCATCCGCTGCCCGCCGGCATGCTGCTGATCGCCGGCGTCGTCGATCCGACCACCAACTACGTCGAGCATCCGGAGGTCGTCGCCGACCGCCTCGAGCTCGCCGCCGCCGCCGTCGGTGATCCCCGGCGCGTGCTCGCCGCGCCCGATTGCGGGTTCGCGACCGCCGCCGGGCTCGGCGAGGTCGCCGAGGAGATCGTGTGGGAGAAGCTGCGCGCGCTCGTCGCCGGCGCCCGCCTCGCGTCGGAACGTCTGCTGCGCTGAAGGAGTGAGCATGCCGTACGCCGAAGGTCGTCTCATCCACGACGCCGACTCGCACATCGTCGAGACCCCGGACTGGCTCGAGCCCTATGCCGATCCCGCCATCCGGCCGCACCTGAAGCCGGTGTACGTCAGCACCGTGAAGCCCGGCGAGGAGAACCACATCGACACCATGCGCCGCCGCCGGCTCGATCCCGCCGATCGCGCCAAGGGCGAGACCGAGATCATGCTCCGGAAGAACTGGAGCGCGCTCGGCTCGTTCGTCGCCGAGGACCGGCCGCGCGCCCTCGATCTCCTCGGCTTCGCGAGCCAGCTCGTCTTCAACACCTTCACCAACCAGCACCTGCTCGCGGCCGAGCACGGCGACGACCTCGACTTCGCGTACGGCCTCGCCCGCGCCCACAACCGCGCCATCGTCGACTTCTGCGCCCTGGACCCGCGGCTCCTCGCCGTCGGCTACGTGCCGCTCGCCGACTTCGCGCGCGCCGGCGCCATGGCGGCCGAGGCGCTCGACCTCGGCTGCAAGGCGTTGATGGTCGCGTCCGCGTGCCCGCGCCGCCACTCGCCGAGCCACGTCGGTCTCGACCCGGTGTGGGCGCAAGCCGAGGAGGCCGGCATCCCGATCGTCTTCCACGTCGGCGGCGGCGGCCAGCTGCTCGACCCGCACTACTTCGAGAACGGCCTGCCGCCGGTGCCCGATTTCCACGGCGGCGCCGAGAACTTCCGCTCGGTCGACTACATGGCGATCCCGCACCCGCCCATGCAGACGCTGGCGGCGCTCATCATCGACGGCGTGCTCGATCGCTTCCCCGAGCTGATGTTCGGCGTCATCGAGCAGGGCGCGGCCTGGATCCCCGGCTGGATGCGGCGCCTCGACTCGGCACAGGACGCCTTCGCGAAGAACGAGGAGCGCCTCCGCCAGCTGAGCCTCCGTCCGAGCGAGTTCGTACGCCGCCAGATCCGCGCCACACCGTATCCACACGAGCCGGTCGGCTGGATCATCGCCGAGGCCGGGCCGGAGGTGTGCCTCTTCTCGTCGGACTACCCGCACGTCGAGGGCGGCCGGAACCCGATCAAGCGTTTCGAGGACAGCATGACCGCGACCGACGCGGCGGCCAAGGAGCGCTTCTACGCCGAGAACTTCGTGGAGCTGATGGGCGCCGGGCTCGCCGACGATTAGTCCACGATCGTACGCGACCCGCATTGCCAGCGGGCTCCGCCCGGGCGACACTCGCGGCGATGCGATTGCTCCGCCCGCTCGTCGTCGCCCTGCTCGCGGTCGGATGCTCGGCCTGGGCGGCGTCGCAGGGTGCGGCCGACCCGGCTCCGGCCGCGACCGCGGCGCCCTTCGCGGCGACACCCGGCAGCCAACACGACTTCGCCGACGTCGAGCAATGGCGTCGCGTCTTCGATGATCCGGAGCGCGACGCCTGGCAGAAGCCGCGCGAGCTGGTGCGAGCACTCGGGATCGCGCCCGGCATGTGGGTCGCCGACCTCGGGGCCGGCACGGGCTACTTCAGCCGCCACCTCGACGCCGCCGTCGGCCCCGGTGGCGTGGTGTTCGCGGTCGACACCGAGCCGAACCTGGTCGCCCACCTCCGGGCCCGCGCCCAGGAGGAGCGGACCACGCACGTGATCCCGGTGCTGGCGTCCTTCGACGATCCGCGTCTTCCACCCGGCGCGCTCGACGTGGTCCTGGTCGTCGACACCTTCCATCACCTCGACGACCGCCTGCGCTACCTGCGGCGCCTGGCCGCCGCCCTCAAGCCGAAGGGCCGCGTCGTCGTCGTCGACTGGGAAAAGCGCGAGCTCCCCGTCGGCCCGCCGCCCGAGCACAAGCTCGAGCGCACCCAGGTGGTCGACGAGATGCAGGCGGCGGGGTACCGGCTGGTCGCCGAGCCCGCCCTCCTGCCCCATCAATACGTCTTGATCTTCCGGCGTTGAGCGGAATGCGTCTTCCTGGCGGACGCGCGGCCGGGCAGGCTCTCTGCGTGGGGGCTCTGAGCTCGAGGGTCGCGCTGCTCGTGGTGGCCGCGACGACGTCGTGCCAGGCGTCGGCGTCGAGCCCGCCGGCGGTACCGGTGCCGCCGGCGATCGCGGCCGGCGTCACGCTCACGCGCGTCGCGGGCGACTTGGTGAAGCCGGTGGCGCTCGTTCCGGCACCCGGTGACGCGACCGGCCGGCTCTTCGTCGTCGAGAAGACCGGCACCGTCCGCATCCTACGGCGCGGCGCCGTGGACCCGACGGCCACCCCCTTCCTCGACCTCTCGGCGCGCGTCTCGCGCGGCTCCGAGCAGGGCCTCCTCGGCCTGGCCTTCCACCCCCGTTACGCCGAGAACGGCCGCCTCTACGTGAACCTCACCGACCGCAAGGGCGACACCCGGGTGCTCGAGCTCCGGGTCTCCGCCGCCGACCCCGACCGCGTCGATCCGGCGAGCGAGCGCGAGCTGCTCTTCGTCGACCAACCGTACTCGAACCACAACGGTGGTCACCTCGCGTTCGGGCCCGACGGTCGCCTCTACGTCGGCCTCGGCGACGGTGGCGCGGCGGGCGATCCCCAGGGCAACGGCCAGAACCCGCAGGCGCTGCTCGGCAAGATGCTGACCCTCGACGTCGACGCGACCACGCTCGCCGCCCCGCGCATCGTCGCCACCGGCCTCCGCAACCCGTGGCGCTACGGCTTCGATCGCGCCACCGGCGACCTCTGGATCGGCGACGTCGGGCAGAACGCCTTCGAGGAGGTCGACGTCATTCCGGCGGCGGCGCTGCGTGCCGGCACCATCCTCAACTTCGGCTGGAACGTGGTCGAGGGCCTCGGCCATTGCTACGGCACCCGCGGCTGCGACCAACGCGCCTTCACCGCGCCCGTCGTCGAGTACGACCACCACGACGGCTGCTCGATCACCGGCGGCCACGTCTATCGCGGCACGCTGCTCCCGGAGCTCGCCGGACTCTACGTCTACGCCGACTACTGCACGGCGATGATCCGGAGCCTGCGCCCCGGACCAAACGGGTCCGTCACCGACGTCTGGGACTGGCGCGCCGCGCTCGACCCCGATGAGCGGCTCGCGAACCTCTCGTCGTTCGGCGAGGACGCGGCCGGCGAGCTCTATCTCCTGTCGCTCGACGGCAACGTCTATCGCTTCGAGCCGACCGCGCGGGCACGCGCTACGGGATCAGGACGACCTTCCCCTTGACCCGCCGCGCGGCGAGGTCGCCGAGCGCCTCGGCCACCCGCTCGAAGGGGTAGGTCGCGGAGATTCGCGGTTTCAGCTTCCCCTCGGTGTACCACCGCATGATCTCGCGGATGTTCGCCTGATGGCGCTCGGGCTCGCGCATCGTGAACGACCCCCAGAAGACGCCGACGATCTGCGCGCCCTTCAGCAGCACGAGGTTGAGCGGGATCTTCGAGATCGGACCGGCGGCGAAGCCGATGACGAGGAAACGCCCCTCCCAGGCGATGCCGCGGAAGGCGGCCTCGGAGAAGTCGCCCCCGACCGGATCGTAGATCACGTTCGCGCCCTGCCCGGCCGTCAGCACCTTGATGCGCTCCTTCAGGTCCTCCTGCGAATAGTCGATGCCCTCGTCGGCGCCGTGCTCGCGGCAGACCTGGATCTTCTCGGCCGAGGACGCGGCCGCGATGACCTTCGCCCCCATGGCCTTCCCGAGCTCGACCGCCGCGAGGCCGACGCCGCCGGCGGCGCCCAGCACGAGCAGCGTCTCGCCCGGCTTCAACGCCGCGCGATCCTTCAGGGCGTAGTGCGAGGTGCCGTAGGTGAAGAGAAACGCCGCCGCCGCGTCGAACGGCATCGCGTCGGGAATCGGCACGACGTTCCGGGCATCGATCGCGATCTCCTCGGCGAAGCCGCCGAAGCCGGGCGCTCCGAGCACGCGGTCGCCGGGCTTCAGACCGGTGACCTTGGCGCCGACCTTCTCCACGATCCCAGAGACCTCGCCGCCCGGCGAGAACGGCAGCGGCGGCTTGAACTGGTACTTGTTCTCGATGATCAGGAGATCGGGAAAGTTCACGCCGCAGGCCTTGACGGCGAGCAGGACCTGATGATCGCCGATCTCCGGGGTCGGCACGTCCTCGACCACCAGGCTCTCCGGCGGCCCGAATTGCTTGCACACTACGGCACGCATGGCTTTCCTCCGAACCTGCGCTTGTAACAATCCCCCATGCCGCCGCGCAAATCGCCCGCAGAGCGGCGATGCCGCGGAGGGCTACAGGCCGAGGGCGCGGTCTTGCGCTTCGGGATCGGCGTTCTCGAACTCGAGGATGCCGAGACGATCGAAGGCCGCGCGGACGCGCGGGCTCAAGAGACCGAGGCGTTTCAGGTTGGGGACGATGCGCATGAAGAGCGAGCGGCGGAAATCGACGAAGGTCTTCGAGTTGAGAACGGTCTGCCGGACCTCTTCGCGCTTCCAGCCCATGGCGTCGGCGATCTGGTCGCCGATCAGGCGGTCGCGCAAGAGCTCGCAGGCGTAGATGATGAAGTCCTCGCGGTCCTTGAGCTCGTTCTCCGGCATGTCCTGGTAGTAGTCCGAGAGCGACAGCACCCCGAAGGCGACGTGGCGCGACTCGTCGCGCATCACGTAGTGGATCAGCTCCTTCAGGAGCGGCTCGGAGGTCAGGTGGTAGAGGTTGCCGAAGGCCGCCATCGCGAGGCCTTCGATGATGATCTGCATGCCGAGGTACTTGAAGTCCCAGCGCCCGTCCTTGATGGTCGCGTCGAGCAGCTCCTTCAGGTTCTCGTTGATCGGCCACTGCCACTCGAGCTTCTCGTTCAAGTAGCGGCTGAAGACCTCGACGTGGCGCGCCTCGTCCATGGTCTGGGTGCCGGCGTAGTACTTGGCGTCGACCCACGGCACCGCGCCGACCAGCTGCGACGCGACGATGAGCGCGCCCTGCTCGCCGTGCAGGAACTGCGAGAGCTGGAGCGCGATCTGCGCGTGGCGGAGGCGGTCTTTCTCCTTGGCGTTCAGCCGGTCGTAGGGCGCGTAACCGAGCAGCGGATTGATGAACTCGGGAATGATGCCGCGCTCGGGATCGACCTGGGTGTCCCAGGCGAGCTGCGTGGTGCCGTTCCACTGGTCGCGCTTGGCCTTCTCGTAGAGATCGCGCAGGCCCTCTTTCACGCTGCCGTAGTTCCAGGCGTAGCTGGTGTCGAAGGAGGTGAGGATGGTGTCGAGCTCCTCGTCGAGGCGCTCCAGCTGGTTCACGACCGGACCGTTCGGGTTGGCGAGTGTCATGACGGGGCTCCTCGTCCGCGGATGATCGATCCGCTCGTGTGCGTCGGCTCGAGGAGGAGTACTCGAACCGCCCGCGTAAAGGAAGATCCGATTTGCCAGCTCGCCGGCTAACGACGCGTCGGAATGACGTGTCGAACGCCGCCCCGCGGGTCGGGATGATCGCCCCGATAGCGTGGAATCAGGTGCCAATGCGTGTGCGGGATCGACTGTCCGGCCGAGGCGCCGTCGTTGATGCCGATGTTGTATCCGTCGGGCCGGTGCTCCTTGGCGAGCGCGTCGCGCTCGCTCCGCAAGAGGGCGTAACAGGCCGTGAGCTCCTCGGCGGTGAGGTCGAAGAAGCTCGCGCTGTGACGCTTCGGGATGATCAGGGTGTGGCCGCGGGCCGCCGGCTCGCGGTCGCGCACCGCCACCGCCCATTGGTTCTCGGCGAGGACGCGGCTGCTCAGATCACAGAAGGGACATTCACGTTCGTTCATGGAGAGACTCCTTTGGCGAGCGGCCGCGCGCGCCTCCGTCGCGTCCGCACCTCGACGCCAAGCTAGGCGAGAGCGGCCGTCGGTTCAATCGCGGCCGGCCCTCGGCGCCCCGGCCGGAACCGTGCCCACCCGGCTCGACGAGGGCAGCGGAGTATGACAGACGCAACCGGCGATGAGCTCCCGTGCCGTCCGGCCTCGACGCGTCCTCCTCGGTGCGATCGTCCTCCTTGCGCTCGGGTGTCAGAGCACGCCGACCGAGTCGGAGAAGAAGAAGCCCCCGGCGCCGACGAAGAGCCCGTCGGGCTGGGTGCGCCAGGACGCGGGAGTGGGCGCCATTCGCGGGCTCGCGATCGATCCGCGCGGGAGCGGCACCCTCTACGCCGCCACGACCGACGGGGTCTTCAAGACCACCGACGGCGGCGCGCATTGGGCGCTCGCGAGCGACGGGCTCTTCAGGACCGACATGCGGACACTGGCCATCGATCCGCAGAATCCCGAGCGCCTCTACGTCGGCGCCGCCAACGGCGCCATCTACCGAAGCGACAACGGCGCCCGTCAGTGGACGAAGCTGGTGCTTCCGGCGTTTCGCCCGATGCCGGTGCGGGCGCTGGCGATCGATCCCAAGCAGCCGGAGACGATCTACGCGGCCATCCCGCAAGCCGGCGTGCTGAAGACCCTGGACGGCGGGACGAGCTGGGCGAAAATGGTCGAGGGCCTGACGGATCTCGACGTCCGCGCGCTCGCGATCGACCCGAGCGCCCCGGCGACGATCTACGCCGCCACCAATGCCGAGGGCGTCTTCAAGAGCACCGATGGCGCCGCCACCTGGCAACACAGCAGCTCGGGTCTGGTGAACCGCATCACCCGCGCGATCGTGCTCGATCCGAAGGATCCCGCGACGCTCTACGTCGGCAGCAGCGGCTACGGCGTCTCCAAGAGCACCGACGCCGGGGCCACCTGGAAGGTCGCCGACAACGGCCTGGCCAACAAGGTGATCTGGGTCCTCGCGACCGGCGGCGCGGGGTCGCCGACGCTCTACGCCGCCGCCGCCGGCGGCGCGATGGGGAAGAGCACGGACGGCGGCGCGAGCTGGACGACGCTCAAGCCCGGCACGCGGCGCCAGATCTGGACCATCGCCGTCGATCCCGCGGACGCCGAGACGGTGTACGTCGGCACCGCCGGCGACGGGATCTTCAAGACCACGACCGGCGGCGCCGGCGGCAGCGACGGCTGAGGCAGGACGGCCGGCTCACGGCGGCACATCGAGCGCGCGCCCCGCGGCCCGCAGCGCCGGCGAGCCAGAGAGGACGGCGAACGCCGCGAGCGTGCTGCAGGCGGCCACCGCGAACACCGCCGGGTAGCCCGCGTACGAGGCCACGTAGCCGAGCAGCGTGGATCCGGCCGAGAGGCCGAGCGAGAACGATCCCGTGAACACCGCCATCATACGGCCACGCTCGTGCGGGCGGACGGCGGTGATCGCGATGGCGTTGACGGCCGGATAGAAGAGCCCGTGGGCGAGGCCGAAGAGCCCGCCCAGGTAATCGAGGCCCGCCGGCCGGACGATCGCGATCCCGAACACGACGCCGGCGTAGAGGACGAGCGAGCTCCGCGCCACGCGGTACGAGCCGATGCGAGCGGGCACGCCGCCGAGGACGATCCGCACCACGATCGCCGCGAGCGCGTACGCCACGAAGAAGCCGCCCACCCGCGTCCGCCCGAGTGCCAGCGCGTGAGCGGGCTCGAAGGTGAAGACGGCGCCGAAGGTCGCTCCGGCGAGCATCATCACCAGCGCATAGTGGCGGGCCAGCGGCTGCGCGAAGAGCGCCGCCAGGCCGCCCGCCGCCGTCCGCGACGGCTTCCAGTGCGGCTCGCGAATCTGGAAGGCGATCACGACCGCGAGGCAGGCGGCGAGCGTCGCGACGCCGAAAACCGTCGGCCAGCCGGCCCGCGCCGCGAGCGGCTCGGCGATCGCCGGCGCCACCGCGTTCATGATCAACATGCTCGCACCCGAAAGGCCGAGCGCCTGGTTCAGCCGCTCGCGGGGCGCCACCTCGGCCACCAGCGTCCCGACCGCCGTCACCACCAACGCATACGACAGACCCTGGAGCACCCGGATCCCGTCGAGCAAAAAGCCGAGGTTCCCGACGGCCGTGAAGGCCGCCGCCGAGACCGCCATCAGGAGCGCCCCGACCACCATCACCAGGCGGCGCGGAAAGCGGTCGACCACCCAGCCGGCGAGCGGCGTCGCGAGCACGGTCGCGACCGAGAAGATCCCGACGGTGAAGCCGATGTCGGCCGGCCCCGCGCCGAGCTCCTGCGCCAGGAACTTCGGCAGCAGATAGAAGGTCGAGAACGCGAAACCCCAGGCGCTCGCCGCCGCGAGCAGGCGTCCGAGATCGGCCGTGAACCAGCTCGAGCGCGTCCGCGGTATCGCCCGAACCTCGGTCGCTCCGGCGTCGGGCCGGCTCGCCACCAATCTCAGATTGCCGTTCGCACGCATCGTTCTCTCCGGATCCCGTCGCGGCACCGGAGAGTCGTGCGCCAGAAACGCAAAACCCCTCCGGCCTGGCGGCGGGAGGGGCTTTGAAACGGTTCGTCTCGTCAGCGACTACGAACCGCGGCCCCACCCGCCCGCTCGGACGGACGCCCCAAACTGGGCGCGCCAAATTTTCGTCGCGCCGAAGGCGCGCGACGTGCTCGAGCAGAGGTGTAGGTTGGTTCGCATCGAGGGGTCACCATGCACGAGCCGCCGTGATCGTGCAAGCACGAAATACGCGCGAGACGATTCGCAGTGACCTACAGCTCTCGACGGAGCGTGCTGGCCCACTCGCGCTTCGGCCCGTGCCAACGGACGCGCGCGAGGTCGACGTGACCGCGACGATCGAAGACCACGCCCTCGGCCTCCAACATCTCGCGCTGGATGCCGGCCCAGAATCCGTCGCGATGGGTCGGCCGGCCCGCCGACCCGATCACGCGCTGCCAGGGCACGTCGTCGACCGCCCCGTCGCGGAGCGCGCCGAGCGCCATGCCGACCGCGCGCGCGGCGCGCGGCTGACCGAGGATCGCGGCCACCTGACCGTAGGTCGCGACCTTGCCGCGTGGGATCCGGCGCACCACGCGGTACACGAGGCGGTAGAAGGCCGGGGGCTCGCCGCCGCGCCGCACTCGCCGCCGCGGCGTGGCACCTCGGACGATCGCCACTCGTTCCCCGGGCCAGCGCGGTTCCTTCGCCATGCGCCGCGCCTCTAGCACGCGGACGACGCCGACGGCAGCGCGCCGCCGTCAGTCGGCGTCGTCGAGAAAGCTCTTGACGGATTGCCGAGTGGCCGGCGCCGAATACGACGACTCCCAGCACCCGCCGTTGGTCGCCTGCACCTGGACGGTGAGCGGCAGGACGAGCGTCTGCGGATTCGGGAGAGCGAGGAGCGCCCCGCGGCCCGTCATGGACAGACGCGCGGCGCCCTCTTTCAGACCCTCGCGCAGCTCGAGGCTGCGGAGCCCGTTCAGTCGGGAATCGCGCTGTCGATAGGAGAAGCCCTTCTTGCGCGCCGTCCAGCACGGCTTCTGCCGTTTCTGGTCGCAGATGCCGCCGGCGGGAGCCTGCAGGTGGATCACGAGATCCCGATCCCCGTCGTAGACACAGAAGCGATAGCTGGTCGTCGCGAGCGGGTCGCCAAAGTCGGATTTCGGCGTGACCGGACCCCGGCTCCAGCGCCAGCTGGCGTTGTCCTTCTGATCCGTCGGGCGGTCGCGGAGCGTGAACCTGCCGCCGTCGGCGCGGAGCGCGCGGCGACAGCCGGCGAGAGGATGCTCGGCGCAGCCGACCGCCGGAACGCTCGCGGTCTGGGTGGGCGTCGGGCTCGGCGCGGCGCTGCTCGTCGCGGTCGCCGTCGGCGTCTCCTCGGGCGTCGCGGTCGCCGTGGGCTCGGGCGGGGCCGTCGCCTCAGGCGTCGCGGTCTCTGTCGCGGTGGCGGCCGGCGGCGGCGTCGCGGTCGGGGTCGGCGTCGGCGTGATGGTCGCGGTGACACCGGCCGTCGGCGTGACCGTCCGCGACGGGGTCGGGGTGGCGGTCCGCGTCGGGGTCGGGGTAGCGGTGCGCGTCGGCGTCGGAGTTCGGGTCGGCGTAGCGGTGCGGGTCGGGGTCGGCGTGCGCGTTGCAGTCCGCGTCGGCGTCACCGTGCGGGTCGGGGTCGGCGTCACCGTGCGGGTCGGGGTCACCGTCCGGGTCGGGGTCGGCGTCGGTGTCTCGAACGGGGTCGGCGTCTCCGTCGGCGTCGCAGTCGCGGTGCTGGTTGGGATCGCCGTCGGTGTCGGAGTGGGCGTCGGCGTGGCCGTGGGCGTCTCGTCGGGCGTGAGCGTCGGCGTCGCGGTCGTCGTCTCGATCGGGGTCGGCGTCACCGTGAGGGTCGGCGTCTCGGTGACGCTCGGCGTCGGCGTGGTCGTTCGGGTCGGCGTCGCCGTCGGCCCCGGGTGGCCGATCGTCACGCTGCGCTCGGTCACGTTGTCGCCCTCGAACACCTCGGTGATCAGGTTGAAGGGGTCGACGGTGACCCGCAGGCGGTAGGTGCCGTCCGGCACGCCCGTGACGTCGAGGTACTGGCAGCCGAGCTCGACGCCGTACTCGTCGCCGCAGTCCACGCTCAGGCCCTGGAAGGCGCAGCTGTACTCCGGGTCCGCGCAGTGCGTGTCGCGGAGGCAGAAGCCCTGCTTGTGTCCGACCACGATCGCCTGGCCGGTGCCGTCGAGCAGCTCGTAGCGGGCGTAGTTCGAATAGTGGGGATGGTTGTGGCCGGCAGCCGGGCTGCAGACGAAGTCGGGGTTGCCGCAGACCTCGAGCGGGTGATCGATGCAGGGCGACGGACACTGGGGATCGCCGAGCACGAGATCGATCGTCCCGCGGTTCCACGAGCGGACGCCGAAGCGCAGGAGATCGAGATCCGACGTCGACTCGGCGCAACCCTCGGCGACGTCGCCGCTCGAGACCGAGGCGCCGAAGTCGAGGCTGATGTCGGTGATCTCCGGCGAGAGGTCCGGCAGGCCGCCGGGTGGCACGTCGCAGGTGCAGCTCGCGCCACAGGCGCCGCTGCCGCAGAGGCCGTCGTCGGCGCCGTCGCACTGCTCGCCGCCGGCGCGCACGCCGTCGCCGCATACCGAGGGCGTGCCGACGAAGAGCTCGTAGGCGCCGCTCGTGCCGTCGAAGCCGTCGACCACGACGAAATAGGCCGTGCCGGCGGTGACTTCGAGCGTGATCTTGGAGGCGCTGCCGTTGCCGCAGCCGACCGTGTCGTCGTTGCAACCGACGACGGTGCCGGGGCACGTGCCTGTGAAGACGTAGAGGCGGGTGTCGTAGTTGGTGCCCTCGCCGCAGGTCCGGATCACCGCCTGCCCGGTGATGGTCGGGGTCCAGCGGTAGACGCGCTCGGGTGCGCCGCCGTCGAAGCCGCAACCGGGGTTCAGACTGCCGCCCCCGCTGGTCGTGCCGAGAAAGGTCCCGCCGGCGGCCGGGATGACGGCCGCGGCGGCGCACGAGCTGCAGCCCTGCCCCGGCGGGCCGCCGACGCACTGGCCGCCGTTGCAGACGTCGGCGGTGGTACAGGCGTTGCCGTCCGTGCAGCTCGCGCTGTTGTTGGTGTGGACGCAGCCGAGAGCCGCGTTGCAGAGATCGTCCGTGCAGGAGTCGTCGTCGTCGCAGTCGAGCGGCGCGCCCGGCGTGCAGATCTCGCCGGCGCAGGTCTCGTCGCCGTTGCAGAGGTCGGCATCGGGACAGGGAGTGCCATCGGGCTGGCCCACGCAGTCGGCCGCGAACACCATACCGGGGGAGCCGGGGACGATGGTCGCCATCCAGCCGCTCCAAGGCGCGTGGAGCACGAACAGCACGAGCATCAATGCGGACGCGAGCATTCGGGGGTCTAGGACCCGACACGATCGACCCGATTGCGTCGTCGCAGGTCCTTCGTCGACAGTATGCGCGTATGCACGAAGTTGGCCAAGCCGGAACCTCATGTCGCAGAGCAGATAGGAAAGCCCCCCGCACTTGCCGCAGCAGCCGCCCAGCTGCTACGCCTTCTGGCTTCGTGTCGCTGCGAGGCGTGGGGACGAACGGGAGGACGACGACGATGCGGGCAGGCGCGCTCGTCCTCGCCACGCTCGCCGCCGGCTGCAGCCTCGGCGCCGGCAGCCGGGCCCACGCCACCACGGCCCCGCTCGCCCGCGGCCACCGCCTCTGCCCCACCGACGATCTGAGCGCGGTCGTGCAGCAGGTCAACGCGATCCGGCGCCGCGCCGGTCTCTACTCGCTCGGCACCGACACCTATCTCGCCCGCTTCGCGAGCGGCCGCTCGGCGGCGATGGCGGCCGAGCGCCGCCTCACGCATCGCGGCTGGGAGGCCGCGCTCCGCAGGGCCGGCCTCGTCGACGACGCCCTCGGCGAGAACGTCGCCTACAACTACGACACGCCGCGGGAAGTGGTCGACGCCTGGATGCGAAGCCCCGGCCACCGCGGCAACATCCTGCGGCCGAACTTCAAGCGCATCGGCATCGGTTGCGTCATCGATCCGCGCGGGCACCGCTGGTGGACGCAGGACTTCGCCGGCTGACGACGATCCACGTCGCGTGAGCGACCTCCGTACCACCCTTCTCGAGCGCCTCGCCGACCCGCGCGCGTCGTCGCCGGCATCCTCTCCACTGTCCACTTTTCAGGACACCCCGCAATAACATCGCAACGAGCGGCCGGCGTTTCGTCGCTTGGCGAACGTCCTCTACGCAGGTCGAAATCGGGGCATATATCAATCGTATCTACTTCGCTGCGGACGCTTTTCGTTGACACGAGCGGCACTCACCATCGAGAATTCGCAGCCTCCAGCCCCGATGCTTTTCAGGCGCCTGTGGCCAAGAAGGAGCCTGCATGTTGCTGCGCTATGCGATTCTGGGCCTGCTCGATGGGCAGGAGTTGCACGGCTACCGAATCAAGAGCGTCTTCGAAGACCGCATCGGCCCGGCCTGGTCGCTCAACTTCGGTCAGATCTATCAAACGCTGAAGGACCTGCGTCGGCGCGGACTCGTGGAAGGTCGCTTCGACCAGGGCGAGGGCCACATCGGGCGCTGGGTGTACACGGTCACGCCCAAAGGGCGCCGCTCGCTCGATACGTGGCTGAAGCGATCGCCGAAAGGTCCTCAGCCCATCCGCGACGAGATCTTCATTCGTCTTTTGGTGCTGGATCAAAAGGAGCTGCAGCCGTCGCTCGAGCAGGTGGGCCGGCAAGAGCACGTCTATCGCGAGCATCTCACCACGTTGACCGCCTATCGCCGCTCGTTGGAGCCGCTGCACACGGAAGAACGCATGCTCAACTCATTGGCCGCGGATGCCGCCTTGTTTCATGCCGAGGCGCACCTGCGCTGGCTGGAGCACTGCGCCGCCGTCCTCAAGAGCTGGCACGCGGATCTCGCCGCGCGCACGGCGGTCGGCAAGAGCGCGGCGAGTCGTGCGATGAAATCCGCGGAAGAGAAACTGAGCACCCCACCCCCACGAGCTCGGCGCGCCCGATGAACGTGGAAAACCCAATCGCAAGCCAGGCGTCCGACGTGGAGCGCTTCCTCGACGTGCTCGAGGCCCGGATGCTCGGCGAGGTCGTTCGCGTGCCGGCGGCGTGGCCCGCCCGGATGCTGCTGCAGGCGGGCGGCAAGCGGCTGCGGGCGCGACTCCTATGGTGGTCGGCGAACGCCACGACGACGCGCCCGCTGCGATGGGACGACCACGACCTCGTCCGTGCCGCCGCCGCGGTCGAGCTCGCCCACTTGAGCTCGCTGATCCACGACGACGTCGTCGACGGCGCCGACACGCGACGCGGGATCTGCACCCTGCATCGCGCCCACGGACTCGAGGCCGCCATCGCGACAGGAGCGGCGCTCGCTCACGTGGCGAGCGGACTCATCGCCGGTCTCAGCGCGGAAGCCCGACGTACGGTCCGGCGAACAATCGTCGCGATCTGTCGTGGCCAAGTCCGAGAGCTCGCGATGCCATTCGTCGTGCTGCCGCCGCGCCGGCGGCTCGCCATCATGCAGGAGAAAACGGCGGCGTTCTTCGAAATGGCCGCCGCGCTCGGAGCGCTCATGGCCGGCGCCGAGGCCCGGCAACGCGCGGCCGTCCGACGATTCGCGCGACGCCTGGGCGTCGCCTTCCAGATCGCCGACGACGTGCTCGATCTCACCGGAGACCCGCGCGAGCTGGGGCGCGCCAATGGCGCGGACCTCCGCGAAGGCGTGTTCACGTTGCCGGTGCTGCTCGCCTCGGACCCCGACGGCAGGCTCGGCCAAGGTCTCCGCTCGTTGCATCATGATGCGACACCCGAGCTGATCGCGACCTGCACCGCTCTGATCACGCGCGGCGACGGCGTGAGTCGAGCCGCGGCAATCGCCGATTGGTGGCTCGAGAGCGCGATGACGACGCTCGATCTCGTCGTCCCGAGCAGCTCCCGCAGCGCGCTCCGCCAGCTCGCGGTTGCGAGCGTGGCGCGCGGTCTCAAACCGGGACCGCCCGCGTTCGCCGGCTCATCGGAGTCACGGCGGCCGACGGGGCTGCTCATCACCACATCCTTCGCGTCCGGCGCGCGCGTAGAGGCATTGTCCTCGGATCCCGAGCACGCTCGCCGCCTGACGCGATCCCTCGAGTGGATGCATCCAGGACTCTCCGCCCTGGTGGCCGACGCCATGGCCGGGATGGGCTCCGTCGCCGACTCCTCGGAGCGCCTGCTCCTCCGGAATGCCGATTGGTCGCCGCGCGGGCGTCTGGCTGCCCGCGCGATCGCCCTCGCGCACGCGCTCGGTCACGAGCGAGTGGTGCGCGGCAATCCGGTTCGGGCTCTCGCCCTCGCCGACTGCCTCCACTGCATCGCGATCGCCACGCTGTGCGAGGGGCCCGACCCCGCGGAGCACGCGCGACTCGCCCGTCGAGCCCGCCGCCTGGGCACGCAGCGACGGGCCGACGTCGCGCTCGGCGGCGGGCGCCCCCGGCGGCCAACGAGTCCGACGCTCCCCCTAACCCTGTGATCGCCCTCCTCTTCACCGTCAGTCTTCCGTACCTTCGTGCCCACGCCGGACGAATCCTTCTCACCTTGCTCGGCGTCATCATCGGCGTGCAGGGCATGGTGGCGATGGGGGCCCTCAATCACTCCATCCTGAAGAGCTTCGAGGCCGGTCTCGAGGCCATCGCTGGTGCCGCACGCATTCAGATCGCCGGGCCCGAGACGGGAATCCCGGATACCCTCGCCGAGGATGCCCTTCGCGTTCGGGGCGTCGAGAGCGCCGTCGCCATCGTCGATGGATCGCTCACCCTGCCGGACGACGCGTCGGTTCGGATCCGTACCTTCGGCATCGACCTTCTGGGAATGGTGGGCACGCGCAGTCCCCAGTTCCCCCGCGAGCACGTCCACATCGCCGACGAGCTCCGCTTCGTGAACGCGCAGGATTCGATCGCCCTCGGCCAGCCGCTTCTCACGCGTCTCGGACTGAAGCTCGGCGACACCGTCCGTCTCGCGACACCTGGGGGCATTCGTCCCTACGTCATCCGCGGCACGCTCGACGACGTCGGCCCGACCAAGCTCTTCGGCGGCCTCGTCGCCCTCATGGATCTCCCCACCGCGGAGACCGTCTTTCTGGCGCCCGGCCTTGCCCAGACGATCTACGTCGGCCTCAAACCGGACGCGACCCTGGAGACCGTCCTCGCCGATCTCCGCACCGCCATCGGCGACCGGGCACGCGTCGAACGCACGGAGGCCCGCGGCCAACAGATGGACGCCCTTCTGGGCTCCATCCGCGTAGCACTCTCCCTCGCCAGCCTCGTCACCATGATCGCCGCCTTCTTCATCATCTACGAAACCATCGCGATCTCGGTGGAGCAGCGACGCCGGGAGATCGCGATCGCAAGGTCGCTGGGATTCACCCGAGGCGCCGTCGCGGGCGTTTTCATGTTGGAGTCTCTTATCCTCGGACTCCTTGGTGCCGCCGGCGGACTCGTTGGCGGTTACCTCCTGGCACGTTTATCGCTCGCGACTGCCCTCTCAGGTGTAACCGGAATGTATTTCCCCGTTGAAACAGGTGCGGTAGTCCTGCCCAGGGTAGGAACATTTCTGGCCCTCACTATAGGAACCGCCGTTTGTGTTTTCGCCGGGGTGGCGCCTGCGATCATCGCCGCTCGCGAACCAGCAGCAGCAATCCTACGCGCCAACCTTGGCACTCGAACCGAATCAGCGTCACGTCGGGTCGCGGCGCTCGCGCTGTGCGTATTGATTGCGGCGCTCGTGATTCTGCATCTGGAATTGCGTTTCCCTTCAGCTTGGCTGAAGACCTCGTGGATCATGCTGGGTCATGCCCTCTTCCTGTTCGGAATAGGTTTTCTCTCCCCACACTTCGTTGCTCTCTGCTCTCTCGCTGCGTCGCGCCTCGCCCTCAGATCGTCCGTCAGCCTCAGTCTCGCATGCGAATTCTTCGCCAGACGTCCTAGACGGATCGCAGCGGCGGCTTCTGCCATCATGGTGGGATACGCGCTCGTCGTTGTTCTAGGCTCCGTGGTTCACAGTATCCAGGCAACACTGTCCGAATGGCTGCATTTGACGTTCGGCGCGGATATCAGCGTTGGCACTGCTCCCGGTCTCAGCAGCGCAAGTTTTGACGCCTCTCTAGCTGACGACTTGCGTGGGATTCCCGGCGTGGCTTCGGTCGAAGAGCACCGTAAGCTCCTCTTCATCTATGAGGACCAACCAGTTGTCATTGCGGCATTTGATCGCGCCAGTCGGCCTGACCGCAGTCCGCTCATCGTCGTGCAAGCCGATCGGGACGCTTATGAGGTTGTGGCGTCGGGTCGAGGAGTGTTCCTGAGCGAGAGCTTTGCGTTCAGATACAGGAAGACCATCGGTGAGGATTTGATCCTAAACACCGCGCTGGGCAAGCGAACCTTTCGCATAGTTGGTATCGCGCGCGACTACACGATGGACATAGGCACGATCCTCATCGACATCGGTGTCTACAGGAACCTTTGGCTCGATAATCGCCTAACTTACGCGCATGTGTGGCCGAAGTCCGGAACGGACATTCCAACCCTCCGCGAACACGTCAACAACGTAGTCCGGAATACTCCAAGTGTATCGGTTGTGACAAACATCGAGTTCCGCAACGAAGTTCAGGCGCGGGTAACTGACCTACTGCGAGTTCTAGGCTCACTCCAAGTGTTCGCGTGCGCGATCGCGGTTCTCGGAGTAGTGACATTTCTCATGGCAGCCACACTCGACCGACGGAGAGAGATAGCACTACTTAGAAGTGTTGGTGTGACTCGTGGCCAGGTTCAACGTGCTGTGGTGCTCGAAGGTGGCCTCATTGCATTGTGCGGTGCCAGTCTCGGATTGATTGCCGGGCTACCCGACGCATTTTTTATGGTGAAGCACTCGATGCCCGTCGCAATGGGATGGTCATTGGACTTCAGATTCCCCGTTGTCCTGGCATTGACCACGGTCGTCGCAGTCACGATCGCCGCGGCGCTTGCATCCTATTTCCCCGCGCGGCGGATCACGCGGGGCACCATTCTGGCCGGGCTTCAGATGGAGTGACGATGTCCGACTTGCTCATTCGGATGCAGCACGTTCAGAAGGTCTTCGGGGCGGGGCCGAGCGCGGTTCGCGCTGTCGACCGTCTGGATCTGGGGATCTTGCGCGGCGAGTTCGTCGCCCTTACCGGGCCTAGCGGCTCGGGGAAGAGCACGGTGCTGAACCTCTTGGCCGGACTGGATGTCCCGACGGCGGGGGAGATCACGATCGACGGTCAGATGCTGTCGACCATGGACGACGACGCGCTGACGATCTTTCGGCGGCGGAAGCTCGGGATCATCTTTCAGTTCTTCAACCTGCTGCCGACGCTGACGGCGGCCGAGAACGTCGCGTTGCCGTTGCGCGCCGATCGCCGTCCCCGAGCGGAGATCGGCGAACGGGTCGGGGAGGCGCTCGATCTGGTGGGCATGGGACATCGCGCACATCACCGGCCCGGCGAGATGTCGGGCGGCGAGATGCAACGGGTGGCGATCGCGCGGGCTCTCGTCATCCGGCCGCTGGTCCTGCTTGCGGACGAACCCACGGGGAATCTGGATTCCAAAATGGGGCAGGACATCCTCGAGCTCGTGAAGGGCATGAGCGAGCGGACCGGGGTGACCGTCGTGCTGGTGACCCACGACCTGCGCGCGGCGGCCTACGGCGACCGCATGATCACGCTCCGTGATGGACGGATCATCGACGAGGTCACGGCACCGATGCATCAGGTGGCGCACCAGGTCTGAGGCCGACCCCGCGACGGCTGGCTCGCCGTACCGGTTCCAGCCACAATGCCTCCCATGTCGCCGCTTGCCGCCCTGCAATCCCTGCTCGACCGCAGCACCCGCAGCGCCTCCCCCGCCGTCGCCGACTCCGTCGCCTACCCCGACCGCCAGATGACCGCCGCCGAGCTCGTCGAGTTCTGGCAGTCGGCTCGCATCATGGCGATGACGACCGTCGGGCCGAACGGGCAGCCGCACACGGCGCCGGTGCACTCGACGCTCGAGGGGACGACGCTCTCGCTCGTGATCTACGACAACACCGTCCGGCGGCGCGACATCGCGACCAACCCGCGGGTGTCCTTCACCACCTGGAAGGACGGGGCCGTCGCGATTCTCTACGGGCGGGCGCGTGAGGTGCCGGGGAGCCTGCGCGAGACCCGGCCGGGGCGGAGTGGCACGCCACGGAAGGTGGTGACGATCGCGGTGGAGCTGACCAGGGCATACGCCATGCGGGCGCCCGAAGCGTAGAGAGACCGGACGGCTTCCGATCTCCCCGCCGGTGGTCTAGAGTCGGCCCGATGATCAGCCGGACCGCGGAGCCGTTGATCCCGGCACAGGATCCCGCCCTCGACTTCGACAAGTCGACGGCGCCGACGGCCCCCGCGACGCTCCGGCTGGCGCCCGAGTCGCTCCGGCCCCTGCAGCGGCTCTCGACGAGGCGGGCACTCGCGGCGGTGGCGGGCACCTGGACGCTGATCGCGCTCAGCGTCGCCGCCGCGCTCTGGTCGGGGCACTGGGCGGTGTGGATCGCGGCGGCGCTCGTGGTGGGACGTTGCCAGCACGCGCTCGCGGTCCTGATGCACGACGCGGCCCACTACCGCATGCTCGACCACCGCGGCTGGAACGACTTCGTCGGACACTGGATCTGCGCCAAGCCGATCGCGAGCCACCTGTACATCTATCGGACGGTGCACCTCCGGCATCACCGCTACCTCCACACCGATCGGGACCCCGACCTCTCGCTGTCGGCGCCTTTTCCGTGCGGTCGACAGAGCTTCCTTCGTAAGCTCTTGCGCGACGCGGTCGGGGTCTCGGCCCTGGTGATGCGCGGCTACGTGACGGTCGACAAGGACTCGGGCCGGATGCGCTTGACGCCGCGCCAGGGGAACCTCTTCCGTTATTGGATGCCGCAGACGATCGCGACCCGCGTACTGGCGGCGGCGATCGTCGGCAGCATCATTTACGCCGGCTACGGGCTCGCGTTCCTGGTGCTGTGGGTGCTGCCGCTGCTGATCGTCTATCAGGTCATCCTCCGCATGCGCGGCGTGCTCGAGCACGCGGCGGTGCCGGACAAGTTCGATCCGCTGCGGAATGCGCGCACGGTGGTGTCGCGGAATCCCGTGGCGCGCTTCTTCCTGAACCCGCACCACGTGGCCTATCACCTCGAGCATCATCTCTATCCCGGCGTGCCGCACTATCACCTGCCGCGCCTGCACGCGGCGCTCGCGGCGACGGGTCGCTTCGACGGCGCGCTCGTCGAGCGGCGCTACGTCGACTCGTTCGCCACCATCGCCGGACCGGCATGAGCCGGGCCCCGGACCGCTCCCAACCGTAGTCCGAAGGAGTTGTGATGAACCCTCGCGTCACGACCACCGTCATCGGCGTCCTCACCACCATCATGGGACTGCTCGCCCTCACCTACCCCGACCTCGTCATGCGCCACGTGCTGGGCTTCACGGTCGACCCGTCTTTCAGCGCCAACTTCGTCCGCGGCGAGGTGCGGGCGGCCTACGGCGGCATCTTCACCGTGCTCGGCGTCTACACGGTGCTGGCGGCGATGGACCCGGCGACCAACCGCGGGCGCATCCTGATGATCGGAATCATCTGGGTGGGCGCGTGTCTCGGCCGCCTCTACGGGGTGATCGTCGACGGCACGCCGGGCTGGTGGGGCTGGTTCTCGGCGCTCTTCGAGGTGGTGATGGGCGGCATGCTGATCGCGGTCTCGCAGATGACGCCCGAGGCACCGGCACGGACGACGTACATCCCGCCCGCCCATACGCCACCTCCGCCCCCGCCACCGCCCCTGACGCCGACCGCAACCGCACCGGTCTGAGCGCGTCCGCACCGTGCCCGTCGAGGTCATCGGCATCGATCACGTCTACCTCGCGGTCAGGGACCTCGCCGCGTCCGAGGCCTTCTTCGACCGGGTGATGCTGGGCGTGCTCGGGTACCGCAAAGGGGCTATGCCGATCGGCGGCGACCCGCACCTCCACTACTTCAACCGCCACTTCGGCTTCTCGATCCGGCCGGCCCGTCCCGGCACGCCGGCGCACGATCCGTACGCGCCCGGACTGCATCACTTCTGTTTCCGGGTCGAAGACGAGCGCGCCGTCGATCGGGCCGCGGCCGAGCTCGCGGCGGCCGGCATCGTGACGACGGCACCGCGCTGCTACCCCGAGTACGCGCCCGACTACTACGCCACCTTCTTCGAGAGCCCGGACGGCGTCCGGCTCGAGATCACGAACTTCCGCGCCCAACGCCGCCAGCGCATGGCCGAGTGGGATACGCTCGCCTGACGGCTCCGTCGCGCTTTTTCGCTCCATCCGCGCGTTCCGCTTTTCAGGAAAATCCCAACTAGACGTGGCGCGCGCCCAACCGCAATCCTGCGGCAGTCATGCTCCGTCTCTTGTTGGTCGAGGACAGCGCCTCCGATCGGGACTTGGTCCGCCGTGGGTTTCGCGATCCGGGCCCGCTCGAGGAGCCGGTCGAGATCGTCGCCGTCGAGAGCGTCGACGAGGCGCTCGCCGTCCTCCAGACCGACACCTTCGCGGTGATCCTGCTCGACTACGCCCTGCCCAAGCGCACCGGCCTCGAGCTGATTCGTGCCCTGCGTGAGGCGAACGATCCCACCCCCATCATCTTTCTCACCGGCTCCGGCGACGTCATGCTCGCGGTCACGGCGCTGCAGGACGGCGCCGCCGACTTCGTCGTCAAGGACATCGCCTTCGAGCGGACGTTGCCGGTGGTGGTCCGGCGCGTCCTCGACAAGCACGCGAGCGCGCGCGCCGACCGCGAGGCGAGGACCCGCCTCACCGAGCACGTCCATCGTCTCGAACGGCAGCTCGAGAGCCAAACGCGCGAGCTCCGTCGCGCCCTCCAGGAGTCCGAGGCGCTGCGCCGCGTCGGGCAGTTGCTGGCAACGACGAAAGAGCCGTCGGCGGCACTGGACGTGGTGTCGAAGACCGCCGCGCAGCTCCTGCAAGCTCAGCTCGCCGCGGTGATCCTGCGGCGCGGCGACGACGACGTACTGGTGAGCGCGTGGGGCCCGGTCGGACATGCCCCGGGCCTCAAGCGACCGCATTTGACGTCGATGCTCACCGCCGGCTGCGAGTCGGCGACCGACGCCACCATGCGCGAGGAAGGCGAGGCGATCGGGAAGGTCTGGGTCGGCCGCACCTGCCGAGAGGACTTCGCACCGCACGAGATGGACATCCTCGAGGCGATCGCGGATCTCACGGCGCTCAGCATCGCCAAGCTCCGGGCTCGCGAGCAGCTCCGCCGGCTCGGCGATGCCGTCGTCGCTCTGCCCGCCGCCGAGCATGCACCTGTCGATCCGGTCGCGACGGCGATCGCGTCGCAGCCGGATCCCGAGCCCGCCGCCCCGCTGCCCCTCATTGCCGAGCCCGAAAGCGAGGAGGTCGCACCCGACGCCACCGCCAGCATCCTCATCGTCGACGACAGCGAGAAGGTGCTGCTGCAAGCGCGCCTGGCGCTCCAGGAGAGCATGACGGTGCTGACCGCGACCAGCGGCGCGCTCGCCCTCGAGAAGTACGCGGCGACGCGCCCGGCGGCGGTCCTGGTCGACCTGGTGATGCCCGACATGGACGGCTTCGCCACCCTCGCCGCGCTGCAGAAGCTCGGGTGCGCGAGCCGCATCGCGCTCGCCGTCCGCGGCGACGCGCAGGCCCACGAGCGGGCGCGCCGGGCGGGTTGCCTCGCCGTCATCGAGAAGCCGTTTCGGCCGGGCGAGCTGCCGCTCCAGATCAAGGCCGCCCTGGCGTCGGTCGACGCCGTCGCCGCCACCCACATCGACGACGACGGCGGCTACCCGGTGCTCACGCTCCCCAACCCGTCCTCGAAGCTGCTGCCGAAGCTGCTGCCGATCTTCGATCGCCAACTGCGAACGCTCGCCGAGGAGGGCAACGATCGTCTGATCCTCGACGGCGGATGCTTCTCGGAAATCACCCCCGAGCACGTCGCGATGCTGGTACGGGTCTTCTCGGAGGCGGGAGCGCTCGGGATCAAGACCGCGATCTGCGTGCCGAACGACCACCTCGTCGGGAAGCTGCGCCAGATCGTCGAGATCCGCGACGCCCGCTACGTCGCGACCCGCGACGCCGCCAAGGCCTGCCTGCAGTAGCGGCGGCGCGGGCGCACGCGAGGGGCGAGCCTACGCCTTGGCGTCGACCACCGACCCGCGTTCCGCGTCGCCCTCGGCCGCCCGTCCCCCGGGCATGACCAGCGGAAACGACCGCACCACGGATTTGGTCTCGCGATCGATGACGTGGACGGTGACTCGCCGCGCGACGGCATCGACCTGAAACGCGAGATCGGTCGACCGCACCTGTTCCGCGGCCGGCGTCGCCGCGACGGGCTTGCGCAGTCCGGATTCGCGCGTGCCGGCCCGCTTCGCCGCGTCCCGATCGTGGTGCTCGATCGGGAGCGCGGCCTGAACGCGCTTGCTCTCGATTCTCGTCACCGCGTGCGCTGCCGTGTCGCCCATGACGCCGTCTCCTCATGATCACCATCGTCCGCCTCGCGCGGAGTCTTGAGCTCGCGCGGCGTGCGTGCGCGCTCCCGATCGCTACCTGTCGAGGGGACTACCGAAAAGTGACGCCGAAAACGCACCGGATTGCGACACTGATGCGAACCGGAATGTGACGCTCGTGCGGGCCGCGCGCACCACTTCTTGACGCTGCAGGAGCGAGTGAACGACGCGCTTCGCATCCGCCTCGTCGCCGCGGCGAGCGTGCTGCTCGACGAGCGGGACTTCGACGAGCTCGGCAAAGATGACCGTGTCGGCGAAGGCGTCGACGATGAAGGCGACGTCCCAAGGCCCGACCACCGGCGACACGGGCCGCAACGCCCTGGCGGCGGCGCGAATCGGGCCCGGCCATTCGGCCTTGCACGGTCGGGGAGGCCGGGCCAGAATCCCGGTTCGCGGAGGTCGTCGCCATGCCCAAGCCCGAGACGCGCACCCCCTGGATCATTCGCACGTACGCCGGCTTCGGTGACGCCGAGCAATCGAACCGGCGCTATCGCGAGAACTTGGCGCAGGGGCAGCGCGGCCTCTCGGTGGCCTTCGATCTCCCCACCCAAAACGGCTACGACCCCGACCAGCCCATGGCGCAGGGCGAGATCGGCGGCACCGGCGTCTCGATCTCCCACCTCGGCGACATGGAGGCGCTCTTTCGCGAGATCGACCTCGGCAGCATCAACACCTCGATGACGATCAACGCGACCGCGGTGTGGCTCTACGCCCTCTACGTCGCCGTCGCGGACCAGAGAAACATCGCGCGCGGGCAGCTGCGCGGCACCACCCAGAACGATCTCCTCAAGGAGTTCGTGGCTCGCGGCACGTCCGTTTACGATCCCAACGTCTCGCTGCGGCTCTCGACCGACCTCATCAAGTTCGCCGCGGCCGAGACCCCGCAGTGGAACCCGATGAACAGCTGCGGGTACCACTACATGGAATCGGGAGCGTCGCCGGCCGAGGAGGTCGGCTACGCGATCGGCAACGCGATCCTGATCCTCGAGGCCATCCGTCCCGCGCTCGCGCGCGAGGCCTTCGCGAGCGTCGTCGACCGCATCAGCTTCTTCATCAACTCCGGAATCGAGCTCGTCCCCGAGATCGCCAAGGTGCGGGCCTACAGCCAGCTCTGGACCGAGATCTGCCAGGAGCGCTACGGGGTCGCGACCAAGTGGCGCTCCGGGTGTCAGGTGCGCTCGCTGACGCTCACCGAGCAGCAGCCCGAGGTCAACATCATCCGCATCGCCTACCAGGCACTGCCGGTGGTCCTTTCGGCCTCGGCACGCGTCGGCGCGCTGCAGCTGCCGGGCTTCCGCGAGGCGCTCGGCCTTCCCGATCCGAGCGAGCAGATCCTGGCGCTCCGCACCCAGCAGGTGCTGATGCACGAGACCGGCATCGCCGACTACCCCGACATCTTCGAGGGCTCCAAGGTCATCGAGAAGGCGACGCGCGAGATCAAGGACGAGGCGAGGCAGCTGATCGCCGAGATGGAGACGATCGGCTACGCCGGCGCCATCCCGTGGGTCGCGCTCCGCCTGACGTCGTCCCTGGTGCGCTGGCGCCAGCAGATCGAGAGCAAGGAAAAGATCGTCGTCGGGGTGAACGCCTTCCTCGGCGAGGTCGGCGCCTTCACCGGCACCGGCGCCGTCCGCGCCGAGGACGCCGTCACGCCGGAGAAGGTCGCGCAGCGCATCGCCGACGTGAAACGCTGGAAGGAGACCCGTGACAACGGCGCCGTCGCCTGCGCGCTCGCCGGGCTCAAGAACGCGGCCGTCGCCGGCGACAACCTCGTGCCGCCGTCGATCGCCCTCGCCCGCGCGGGCGGCACCACCGGCGAATGGACGGCCGCGCTCGAGGAGGCGCTCGGCGCGCGCTACCAGGCCCCGCTCGGGTCCGAGATCCAGGACGCACCGCCGCTCCGCATCCCGCGCGCGCCGAAGCGCATGCGCGTGCTGCTGGCCAAGTCCGGCCTCGACGGCCACGTCAACGCCGTCAAGCTGCTTGCCTTCGCCTGCCGCGAGGCCGGCATGGAGGTCGTCTATACCGGCCTGAAGCAGACCCCGGCGATGATCGTCGCGACCGCGATCCAGGAGGACGTCGACATCATCGGCATCTCGAGCCTCTCGGGCTCGCACCTCTGGATCGCGACCGAGGTGCAGCGCGGTCTCCGCGAGTCGGGCGGCGGCGACATCCCGATCGTGATGGGCGGCATCATCCCCGAGGCGGATCAGCCGCTGCTCCGCGAGCTCGGCGTCCGCCAAGTCTTCACGCCCAAGGACGGCGAGGTCGGAGCGATCGTACAGGCGATGATCGACACCGTCCTCGCACGAGCGGCGTAGCTCGGGAGCCGATCCGAGTGTAACGCCCAGGCTCGGCCGGACGTTCTCCTCTCGAACACCGCACCATCGAGAGGAGGGCCCGTCCATGAGCCCGCGTGCATTCCTGATCAACGTCGCCGCCATCGTCGTGTTGATGGCGTTGCTCGCCGGCGTCGAGCTGGCGCTTCCACTGTTCGCCCGTCCGCCCGCCCGGCGACACATTGCCGCTGCCAATCTTCGCTTGATGGTCGCGACCTTCGCCGCCAACTGGGCGATGATGGCGGGGGCGACCGTGCTCGCCGTCACGTTCGCGCTCGAGTCCAGCGGGCTGATGACCCAATTGGGCATGCCCTTCGCCGCTCAACTCGCCATCGGCATGGTCGTGCTCGATTTCGGCTACGGCTATCTCGCGCACCGGGCGATGCATTGGTCGCCCGTGCTGTGGCGCGTCCACCGCGTCCACCACAGCGATCCCTTCGTCGACGTGACGACGAGCTTTCGGAACCACCCGCTCGAAAGCCTGTGGCGCTATCTCTTCGTCCTCGTCCCCGTCGGCGCGCTCGGCATACCGCCGGAGGCGGTCCTGCTCCATCGGCTGCTCTCGACGATCAACGCAGCCTTCGAGCATGCCAACATCCGCGTCTGGGCGCCGCTCGACCGCGCGCTGTCGTGGATCTGGGTCACGCCGGACATGCACAAGCTGCATCACTCGCGCGAGCGGCGCGAAACCGACTCGAACTACGGCAACCTGTTTCCGATCTTCGATCGCTTGCTCGCCACCTTCACACCGACCGAGCGTGCCACGGGCGTCGTGTACGGGCTCGACGACGCCGAAGAGGCCCCCGCGACGACGCTCCGCTGCCTTCTCCGGGCTCCGTTCCTCGCCGTCCCAGTGGCGCCCCCGACCGACGCGCAACCGCTCGTCGTACCGAACGGATGACGTGATCAGCCTCCGGCCAGGTGGGACGAGCGTCGAGAAGACGAATCCGCTCGACTGAATCGCACCGCGGTCAGCTTCCGGGCCGTCAGGATGGTGTGCAGCTCGTTGATGCGACCGTCACGGTCCACCTCGCATCGCAGCACGAGCCGCGGCGCCATCTGCGGGCGGAGCGGCGTGGTCTCGATGACGAGCGCAGGCAGCCCGTTGATCTCGCGGATCTCGACTCGCGAGATCGGCCCGCGGCGCCGCCCGGTCTCGAGGTGGAAGCGCACGACCCGATCCAGGCCGACGAGGGGCGCGCGGAGCGCCGTATACTCGCCGCCGCCGTCGGTGACGGTCCGCACCGCGGCCGTCAGCAGCGCGCGCATCCCGGCCTCGTCCTGGCGCATCAGACAATCGACCAGGGCGTGCAGCGCGGCACGCGTGGACTCGGCCACCTCGCGCAGCGGCCGTGCCCCCGGACGGACGGCGTCGAGCCGCCGGCGTGCGCGGTGGTGGACGACCCGGACGTTGGCCTCGGAGGTGTCGAGCAGGCGCGCCACCTCCGCCGCGGAATGGTCGAAGACCTCGCGGAGCAAAAGCACGGCGCGGGCACGCGGCGCCAAGACCTCGAGGGCGAGCAGGAACGCATACGACACGCTCTCCAGCCGCTCGTAGCCCGCCTCCACCCCGTCCTCCGCCAGTACCGTCTCCGCGAGCTCGATCGGCGCAGGAAGCCAGGGACCGACGTACGCTCGGCGCCGGCGGGCGCGCAGCCGATCGAGGCTGAGGTTGGTCGCGACTCGCACCAGCCACCGATGCCAGTCCTCGTCCGCTGCGGGAGGCGGACGCTCGATGGCGCGGACGAAGGTCTCCTGCACCAGCTCGTCCGCGTCGGCCGCCACCCCCGTCAGGCGATAACAGAGCCCCCAGAGCATGCGCTGCCGCTCCCGGAAGACCCGCTCGATCTCGGCATGGCTCGGCATGGGCGCCCTCCTGGAGCAACGTCCGACGCGACCGCAACGGTACACCAGGGGAAGCACTCTGCTCCGCGCCCGCTTGTAATGCAACACTCGTTGCATTGATGAAACACTCATTATATCCGGCTCTCGGTGAATCCACGCTCGCCCATTCCGTGGCTCGTTCTCATCCACCAACTCCCCCCCAAGCCGTCGTATCTGCGTGTGAAGATCTGGCGACGGCTTCAGGATCTCGGAGCCCTCTCGCTGAAGAATTCCGTCTACGTGCTGCCCAACACCGACGCCGCGCGGGAGGACTTCGAGTGGGTCCTGCAGGAGATTCGCAAGGCGGGAGGCGAAGCCTCGCTCTGCGAGGCGCGCCTCGTCGACGGCCTCGACGATCGGGAGCTGCGCGCGCTCTTCTCGAGTGCCCGCGAGGCGGACTACCGAGCCCTCGGCACCGACGTCCGCCGCCTCGCTCACGAGACGTTCGCGTCCCGTGCACGCGGCCTAACGGCCGAGTCGCGCGCCAAGGCCACGACCGCGCTCGCGCGCCTCCGCAAACGCGCCGCCGACATCGCGGCCATCGACTTCTTCGCCGCCTCCGGGCGCCAAGCCGTCGACGGCCTGATCCTCGGACTGGAGCGGCGCCTCTCGCCGGTCCGTCCGGCGACCGGCCGTGCCCCCTCGCGCTCGCTCGCGATCGCCGACGTCCAGAAGCGTACCTGGGTCACCCGCAAGGGCATCCACATCGATCGCATCGGCTCGGCGTGGCTGATCCGGCGGTTCGTCGACCACCGGGCCGCCTTCAAGTTCGTGCCGCCGCGCGGCTACGTGACCGCCGCCCGCGAGCTTCGCTTCGACATGTTCGATGCGGAGTTCACCCACGACGGCGACCTCTGCACGTTCGAGGTGCTGCTGCGGGCGTTCGATCTCACGGACGCCGCGCTTCAGGCGGTCGCCGAGATCGTCCACGACATCGACCTCAAGGATGCGAGGTTCGCTCGCGAGGAGACCACGGGCTTCGACCACCTGATCGCTGGCCTGGCGTGGACGCACGCGGACGACGATGCCCGCCTGGAGCACGGCATGGACATGTTCGATGCGCTCTACACCTACTTCCTCCGTCGCAAGAGCGGCGCCAAGGACCGATGAAGCCCGCGACCACCGCCTATTCGCTGCGCGACCTCGTCTCGTATTTTCTGCGTCTCGGTACGACCGGGTTCGGCGGACCGATCGCCTTGGTCGGCTACATGCAGCGTGATCTCGTGGAGGCGCGGCGCTGGATCTCGCTGGAGGACTACAAGGAAGGCCTCGCGCTCGCCCAACTCGCACCCGGCCCCCTGGCTGCCCAACTCGCCATCTACCTCGGCTGGCTCGACCACGGCGTGGGCGGCGCGACCCTCGTCGCGGTCGCGTTCGTGTTGCCGTCCTTCCTGATGGTGCTGGCGCTCTCGGCGGCCTACGTCGCCTACGGGGGCATCGGGTGGATGCAGGGCGCGTTCTATGGGATCGGCGCGGCCGTCATCGCCATCATCGGGCGGAGCGCCTACAAGCTCGCCAAGAGCACGCTCGCGACCGACCGTCTGCTGTGGGCCCTCTTTCTCATGAGCGCGCTGGTGACGGCCTGGACCGAGTCCGAGCTGATCTGGCTGTTCGTGGTCTCCGGGCTCGTGGCGCTGGTCGCGAAGACCAAGGTCGGAGCGACGCCGACGCTCGCGGCGTTCGCCTGGCCATGGTTGCTCACCGGCCTGCACGGCCCCGCGGAGACGTCGACCCTGTGGCGCATCGCCTCTTGCTTCGCCGAGGCCGGAGCCTTCGTGTTCGGAAGCGGGCTCGCCATCGTGCCCTTTCTTCACGGCGTGGTGGTGAACGAGCTCCGGTGGCTGACGGAGCGCCAATTCCTCGATGCCGTGGCGGTCGCGATGATCACGCCCGGCCCGGTCGTCATCACGGTCGCCTTCATCGGCTATCTCGTCGCCGGCCCGCTCGGCGCCACCGTGGCGGCCGTGGCGGTATTCGTCCCCTGCTACCTGCTGGTCGTGATCCCGGCGCGCTACTTTCGGCGCTCCGTGCACGACCCGCGCGTGAAGGCCTTCGTCGACGGCGTCACCGCGGCCGCCGCCGGCGCGATCGCCGGCGCCGCGTTCGTGCTCGGACGGCGCGCCATCTACGACGTCCCGACGGCCGCGATCGCCCTGCTCGCGCTCGTCATACTCGTCCGCGTCAAAGGCGTGTCGGAGCCCGTACTGATCTTGGGCGCCGGCGTGGTCGGCATCGCCATCAATGCGTTGGCTCCGCAGGGATAGACGGCACCCTGCCTCGGAAAAGCGGCCTTCACACCGTTCGTAGCACCGCCGGCCCGTCCGGAGCCGGGAAGGCGCGATCCAGCTCCTCGCGATCCGCCGCCGTCAGCGTCACGTCGAGCGCTTCCCGGTTCTCTCGCACGTGCTCCGGCCGCACGGCCTTGGGGATCGTGACCACGCCCTGCTGATCCAGCACCCAGGCGAGCGCGATGGTCGCGGGCGACACCTCGTGGCGCTCGGCGATCGCGCGGAGCGCCCGATGCTTCAAGAGGCGCCGCTGCCCGAGGGGCGTGTAGGCCATGGCCGTCAGGTGATGCCGGCGGCACCACGGCAGCAGCGCCCAATCGGCCTCGCGATCGCCGAGGTTGTAGAGGATCTGATCGGCGACGGCATGCTGACCGCCGGCCGTCCGCAGGCCCTCGAGGTCGTCGACGTCGAAGTTGCTGACGCCCCAGGCGAGGATTTTGCCGGCGTCGACGAGCTGCTCGAACTGCTCGACGACCTCCGCGAGCGGCGTGCTGCCGCGCCAGTGCAGCAGGTAGAGATCGAGGCGGTCGGTCGCGAGACGGCGGAGGCTGCGCTCGCACGCCGCCGCCGTGCCACGGCGGGTGGCGTTCCGGGGGTAGATCTTGCTGACCAGATAGACCTCGTCCCGACGGCCCGCGATGGCCTCCGCCACCACCTCCTCGGCGCCGCCGTCGCCGTACATCTCGGCGGTGTCGACGAGGGTCATGCCGAGATCGAGGCCGAGCCGGAGCGCCGCCACCTCGGCGGCACGCTCCGCCGGTCGCTCGCCCATCCGCCAGGTGCCGAGGCCGAGCCGGGGCATCGCCACATCCATCGCGCGATTGTGATCGTCCGCGCGAAACTCCGCCAGGGCCTGGCCGCAAATTCCGCGGGGTGCCGCGGTCCGCTTGGCGAGCGACCCGCAGCAAAGATCCCTGGCGTGGCACCCGGGCGCCATCCTATGGTGGCGGCCATGCGTGCCGCCCCGCCCTGCCCGTCCGTGCGTATCCCAGCGATCCTGGCGATGGCTCTTCTCGTGGGCCTCGCCCCCCGTCCGGCGCTCGCCACGGTGTACAGCGTGGCGGAGTCCGGCGGCGACTTCACCGTCATCCAGGACGCGCTCGACGTCGCGCTGGCGGGCGACACCGTGCTGGTGCACGAGAAGCTCGGGCCGTACTTCGAGCGCCTGGTCTTCCCGAGGAGCGGCAGCGCGGGTGGGGGTTACATCACCCTCCAGGCGGCCGCCGGCGAGCAGCCCGTGCTCGACGGCACCGGCGTCCCCGGCGACCAGAGCATGATCCTCATCGAGTCGAGGAGCTACCTGAAGGTGATCGGGCTCGAGATCCAGAACAACCTCGGGGTCACCGACGGCTCCGGCGTGCGCATCCTCGGCGCCGGCACGCACCTCGAGATCCGCGACAACCGCATCCACGACATGCGCGGCCAGAACGCCATGGGCATCACCGTCTACGCCACCGAGCCGACGGCGATCTCCGACCTGGTGATCGACGGCAACGAGATCTACGACTGCGAGCCCGCGACCAGCGAGGCCGTCACCCTGAACGGCAACGTCGACGGCTTCGTGGTGAGCGACAATTACGTCCACGACGTCGACAACATCGGCATCGACTGCATCGGCGGCGAGTCCGACCTGCAACCCGACGACACCAAGGTGTGCCGGAACGGGGTCATCAGCGGCAACCGCGTCGAGCGTGCCCGCTCGAGCTACGGCGGCGGCTTCGCGGCCGGGATCTACGTCGACGGCGGGCGCGACCTCGTGATCGCCAACAACGTCGTGACCGAGTGCGACGTCGGCATGGAGATCGGCGCCGAGAACAGCGCCGTCACGGCTCGGAACGTCGTCGTGCGCGACAACCTGATCCACGGCAACGACAAGGCCGGTCTCGGCTTCGGCGGCTATGCGTCCTTTACGGGTCGCGTCCGCGACTGCACCTTCACCAACAACACCCTCTACAAGAACGACACGCTCGGCGCCGGGTTCGGCGAGCTCTGGATCCAGTACGCCGAGGACAACGTCGTCCGGAACAACCTCTTCTACGCGACCGATCAGAACAAGCTCCTGGTCTCCGAGTACGGCAACGTCAACACCACGCTCGACTACAACCTCTGGTACGTCGAGGACGGTGCCGCGGCGGCGCTGTTCTCGTGGAACGCCACACCCTACGTCGGCTTCGCCGCCTACCAGGCGGGCACGGGCCAGGACGCCGCCTCGACCTTCGCCGATCCGCTGCTGGTCGCCCCGGCGAGCGGCGATTTCCACCTCGGCGCCGGCTCACCCGCGATCAACGCCGGCGATCCCGGCTTCACGCCGGCGGTCGGCGAGGTCGATCTCGACGGCGGCGCGCGCGTGAACGGACCGCGCGTCGATTGCGGCGTCGACGAGGCGACGAGCTGCGGTAACGGCACGACCGAGTTCCCCGAGCTTTGCGACGACGGCGATCTCGACGACGGCGACGGCTGTGACGGCAACTGCACTCCGACCGGCTGCGGCAACGGCATCGTGACCGCGGGGGAGCAATGCGACGACGGCAACACCGCCCCGGGCGACTGCTGCAACGCCACGTGCCAGCTCGAGTCCGACGGCACCTCGTGCGACGACGCCAACCCCTGCACCACCACCGACGCCTGCACGGGCGGCGCCTGCGCGGGCGCGGAGGAGCCCGACCCGCTCTGCCTGACGGCGCTCGGCGGCCAGCTGCAGCTCAAGGACCGCACGCCGGACGCGACCCCCGACAAAAGCAATCAGCTCTCCTGGCAATGGAAGAAGGGCGCCGCCACGACGGGCGTCGACCTCGGCAACGCCCTCGCCAGCGCGACCCGCTACGACCTCTGCGTCTACGATCAGAGCGGCGGGAGCTCGACGCTCCGCCTCCGGCTCCGCATCCCCGGTGCCGGCACCTGCCACGGCAAGCCGTGCTGGAAGACGAGCGGCAACGGTACCCTCAAATACGGCGACAAGGACGCGACCCCGGACGGGGTGACGCAGGCAACGTTCCGGCCGGGCGCCGCCGGCAAGGCGCAGTTGCAGGTGAAGGCGCGCGGGCTCGGGCTCGCGCTGCCGACCCTGCCGTTCGCGCAGAGCCCGGCGGTGGTGGTCCAGCTATGGAGCTCGACGGGCGTGTGCTGGGGCCAGACCTACGCCGCGCCCGCGGCGCGGAACGACGCGGCGCAGTTCAAGGACAAGCTCGACTGAGCCGCGGCGCCTCGTTATGAGACGCTCATGCGCATCAAGATCGCCGTCGGAGCCCTCGTCGTTCTCACGCTCGCGGTCGTCCTCTGGCGAACGACCCTCGCCCCCGCCGCGGACCCCGACCGCCTGCTGAAGGAGGGCGACGCCTTCCCCGCCTGGTCGCTCCGCGATCAGACCGGCACGACCGTCACCTCGCAGTCGCTCGCCGGCAAGACCTATCTCCTGTGGTTCTACCCGAAGGCACAGACTCCCGGATGCACCGCCGAAGGCCGCGGCCTCCGCGACCGCTTCGCCGAGTTCAGCTCGCGCGGCGTGGAGATCGTCGGCGTCTCGTTCGACCAGCCGGCGGCGAACGCCGAGTTCGTGAAGGCCGAGGGTTTCCCCTTCCGCCTTCTCTCCGACACCGACCATACGCTCGCCCGCGCCGTCGGCGCCGCGTCATCCGACCTGCAGCTGGTCGCGAGTAGGATCTCCTACCTCGTCGGCCCCGACGGCAAGGTGCGTAAGGTCTACGGCTCCGTCACGCCCGCAAGCCACGCCGGCGACGTGCTCTCGGACTTGTAGCCGCCGCGCACTACTAACCCTGCTTGGCCGCCGCGATCGGCTTGCTGCAACCCGCGACGGTCGCGTTGTCGGCGCAGAACTGCTGGTGGATCGCGACCGGGTCGACCGCATTGAACTGCCGGCGGTTGTTCGAAAGGAACGTCGGGCTGGCGGCGATCTGCAAGGAGGTCGCGAGGTCGAACGACTTCCGGAGGAGCTGCTTGCCCTCGCCGTCGAAGCACTTCTGGATGACCTTCTCGTCCATGCCGGCGCTCTTGGCGCACGGCTGCCACGCTGCCGCTGCGGTAGTCCTTGCTGCGACAGGCCAGGTATTTCATGAACTGGTGCTTCTTGCCGTATTTGGCGGCGGCGCAGATCTCGCGGATGTCCTCGTCGACCTCGGCCTGGCCGTGCATCGACGAGAGCGTGTCGCCCTTGACCTCGCCGATGAAGTGGACGTTCAACGTGATGTCGTCGCCGAAGTGCTCGACCACGTCGTTGGCCGCCACCATCGCCTGCGCGCCGTAGGGGCATTGCGACATCACGAAGAGGTCGAGCGTCTTCGCCTTGGCCTCGCGACACGCCATGGCGTCCTTGCAGCCGTCGTCGGCGCAATCGGTCTTGCTGTCGCCGTCGTCGTCCGTGGAGTTGTCGCAGATCTCGGCGGTGGGATCGAATTTGGCGTTCAAGCGCAGCGACTGCCACTTGCCGACCGGCTGCATGTAGGTCTGGAAGGCCTCCATGCCGTCCTTGTCCTTCGCGATCTCGGCGCCGTCGAGGAGGATCGCGGGCAGCATCTTGAACTGCGGATTGCCGCCGGCGAGCTCCTTGTAGAGGTTCTTGCCCTCGTCCGACATGTAGTCGACGTGCTGCACCTGCAAGCCCCCGACCTCTTGTTTGATGCGTGGCTCGATCTGCGCGATGTTGCACTCCGCACAGCGCTTGTCGGAGAGGAAGATGGCGTGCACGACGGGCGGCTCGGGGATGTCGCGGCACGGCTGCGGCAGGTCACCGCCGGTGGCGTTGCAGACCGCCTTCAGGAAGTCCTTGGGCTTCCGGCCGCCGTCGTAGGGCTTGCCGTCGATGAACATGGTGGGCGAGCCGTTGGCGCCGCGCTGCTGGGCCTCGGTGAAGGAGGCCGCGAGCAGCTGCCCGCCCTCGTCGCCGTTGATGCAGGCCTCGAGCTTGGCGGCGTCGATGCCGCTCTTCTCGGCGCACTCCTTCCAGTTGGTGTCGACCGCGCGTGCGTTCTGGTTCTGGCAGACGATCAGCGCGAGGTATTTGTCGGGCGCCTGCTTCGCGGCGCAGAGCTGGGCGATGTTGCCCTTGACCTCGGCGGGACCATGGAGCGACTGAAAGCTCCCCGGGGTGCCCGTGCCGATGTAGCCGATCTTGACGTTGACCGCCGAACCGAGCTGCTCCTTGACCGGCGCGATCGCGTTCATGACCTGCACGCCGTACGGGCACTGCGACATGACGTACATCTCGAACGTCGGCACCTTGGCCGGAGCGGCGGCCACCTTGTCGGGGGGCTTCTCGTCGCCCGTCTTGCTCTGACAACCGATCGTGGAGACGAGAAGCGCGGCGACCAATGCGAGGGTGGTTTGCACTTTCATAGGCCGCGAAAACTAGCGCGCCCGGCCGCGTCGCGCTACCCCGGCGCCTCGGCCCGGGGGTCTGGCTTGCAGCCCGCCCTGCCGTGAGGAACATTACGGCATGACCAGCACGCTCCCCGATCCCGGGGTCAACTTCCGGCTTTCTCGCGACGTTTGGCCGGTCCGCTACGACCTTCACCTCGACCTCGACCTCGAGAGCTGGCGCCACCGCAGCACCGCCGTGATCAGCCTCGACCTCCGGACCGCCGCCGACACCATCACGCTCCACGCCCTCGACCTGGAGCTCACGACGGCCCGCATCGTCGCCGGCCAGGTGGACCGCGTCGAGGGCGGGTCCGAGGCGACCGCGATCGTGGTCCATCCCAAGGCCGAGGCCGTGAGCCTGCGCTTTCCCGCAGCGATCCCGGCCGGACCGGCGACCTTGCACCTCGAGTTCACCGGCGAGATCGTCGAGAAGCTGCGCGGCCTCTACCGCTCGGTGAAGGACGGCCAGCGTTATGCCGCGACGCAGTTCGAGGCCGCCGACGCGCGGCGCGCGTTTCCCTGCTTCGACGAGCCCGAGTACAAGGCCCGCTTCGGGTTGACGCTCGAGATCCCGCACGAGGACACCGCCATCGCCAACGGCGAGGTCTACATCGAGGACTCGCTCGCCAACGGCCGGAAGCGCGTGCGCTTCCGCGAGACCCCGCCGATCTCGTCGTATCTCGTGGCGTTCCTGGTCGGACCGTTCGACTCGACCGAGGAGGTCCACACCTCCGACGCCGTTCCGGTCCGGGTGTGGTTGCCGCGCGGGCTCGCCGACAAGGGCATCTACGCCCGCGACGCGCATCGGCGCGCGGTCGAGTACCTCGCCGACTACACCGCCATCCCCTACCCCTACGACAAGATCGACGCGATCGGGCTCGCCGACTTCGAGGCCGGCGCGATGGAGAATCCGGGCGCCATCACCTACCGCCTGACGGCGATCGCCGCCGACCCGGCCGAGGCCTCGACCGACACCTTGAAGGACATCTTCTACACCGCCGCCCACGAGCTCACGCACATGTGGTGGGGCGACCTCGTCACCATGGCGTGGTGGAACGACCTCTGGCTGAACGAGTCATTCGCGACCTTCGTCGGCTGGAAAGCGACCGCCGAGCTGAACCCCGAATGGGGCATGTGGCGCGACTTCGTGGCCACCCTCGCCCGGCCGTTCGCGCTCGACGCCCTGGTATCGACGCATCCGATCTCGTTCCAGGTCGAGAACGCCCGCCAGGCCGCGGAACGTTTCGACGTCATCACCTACTGGAAAGGAGCCGGCGTCGTTCGCATGATCGAGCGTTTCCTCGGCTCGAAGGCGTTCCAGGCCGGTGTACAGAGCTATCTCCGGCGCTACGCCGAGCGGAACGCCACCGCCGACGACTTCTGGCGCGAGCTCGACGCCGCGTCGGGCCGCGACGTCACCGCGATCGCGAATGCCTGGATCCGCGAGCCCGGACACCCGGTGGTGGAGTTCACCAGCCGGTTCGACTCGAGCGGCGCCGCGCTGACCCTGCGCCAGCGTCGCTTCTTCTCCGACCCCGAGATGGCGGGGGCCGCGGCGGATCAGCGTTGGCCGGTACCCCTGGTGCTCAAGATCGGCAGCGCGACCGGCGTCCGCGAGGAGCGGGTGCTGCTCGCGGGAGCCGAGAGCGAGCTCACGCTCGCCGGGGCGACCTGGATCTACCCAAACGGCGGCGGCGCCGGCTTCTACCGCTTCGCCCTCGACGACACCGCCGTCGCGCGCCTCGCACCGGCGATCGCGACCGGCCTCGCCCCCGAGGAGCGCCTGAACCTCGTCGGCAACCAATGGGCGCTGCTCAAGGCCGGCATCGGCACCGTCGGCGCCTTTCTCACGCTGCTGCGCGGCTTCGCGGGCGAGAAGGACCGCGCCGTCCTGGAGGCGATCTCGCAACGCCTGTCGTGGCTCGAGAGCCACGTCTTGAAGGACGCCGATCGCGAACCGTTCGCGGCCCTCGTGCACGCGCTCTTCGATCCCGAGCTCACGGCGCTCGGCTGGGATGCCAAGTCGGGCGAACCGGTCGATCAACGCGTGAAGCGCGCCGCCGTCATCGGCGCGCTCGGACATCTGGCGCGCGACCCCGAGGTACTGGCGGAGGCGGGCCGCCGTCTCGAGCGCTACTTCGTCGAGCGCGGCACGCTCGAGCCGAATCTCGTGCCGGTGGTGGCGAACCTGGTGGCGCGCGACGGCGACGCGGCGCTCTACGCGCGCTTTCTCGAGCGCAAGCGCGCGAGCGCCGCGCACGACCCCGAGGAGGAGGAGCGCTTCCTCTACGCCCTCGCGAGCTTCGAGAAATCGGAGCTGATCGCGGGCACTCTCGAGCTGGCGTTCACGGACGACGTCCGTCCGCAGGATCGGGCGTTCGTCCTCTCGCGCCTGCTCGGCGGCCGCGCCTCGCGGCAGCCCGCCTGGAACTTCCTGCGCGAAAATTGGAAGACCCGCGTGATGACGATGGACCCGATGCTCCGTCAGTACGTGATCCGCGGCATGGCGAGCCTCACGCCGCCCGAGCTCGCCGGGCCGGTCGGGGACTTTCTCGCCGCGCACGTCACCGACGACACCCGCGAGACCACCGCCCAGGCGCGCGAGCAGCTCCGCATCGACGCCGCCGCCGTCGTCCGCATGGGCTCGGAATTGAGCGCGGCCTTGCGCGTTACGTGAGCCGACGGATCAAGCGAGCGGTTGGCGCGACTTCTCGGTGGCGAGGCGGAGGTCGCCGAGGCCGTCGTCCTTGACCGCGCGGCCGAGCAGGACCTCGAGGGGATCGCGGAGGTCGTCGACGTAGCCGAGCGCGTAGGCGCCGCGAGCGTAGCCCATCAGGCGCAGCAACGGCTCCGGGAACGTCCGGGCGACGTCGTGAGGCACCGCCAGGTACTGGTTCTCCTCTTGGCGGAGCCAGCTGCGCGCGTACGTGATGTTGAGGCCGTAGCGCACGTCGTTGGACTGGTTGGCGCCGCCGCCGTGATAGACCGAGCCGTTGTAGAAGAGCACCGAGCCCGCGGGCATCGCGGCGGCCTCGCACTGGTCGTGGGTGAACTCGCGGCGGTCCTCGTAGTGATTGCTCCCGGGGATGACGCGGGTCGCGCCGTTCTCGGCGGTGAAGTCGGTCATCGCCCAGATGGTGTTGCACTGCACCTCGTAGCCGGGCGGAAACGGGAAGAAGTCGAAGGCCCACTGGTCGCGATGGATGGTCTGGCCGGGCTCGCCCGGACCGATCGCGATCACCTGCGTGAGGTGCAGGTGGAAGCTCGTGGCGTCCACCAGCGAGGCACGGGTCGCGTCGAGGACGAGCGGGTGCATGACGAGCTCGCGGCAGGTGGGCGAGCGCAGGAGGAGCCCGCCGGTCCGCTTGGTGCGCCGTCCCGAGAACTCGTCGGGACCGAAGGCGGTCGCCACGAGGTGGGGCTCGAGCTCGGCGCGGGCGCGGTCGAGCGTGGCGCGCGGGACCACGCGCTCGACGATGACGCAACCATCACGCGCCAGGAGCTCGGCGACGCGCGTCCCTGTGGTGTCGGCGGGGAGTCGTTCGACCGTCATGCGGCGACGCTAACCCGCTCGTCGTGGGAGGGTCAAGATAGTGCGAGGAGCGGCAGAGGATCGGAACGAGCCCGCGGGCGTTCCCGCGGGCTCGTTCTCGCAGCGAGGATTCAGTCGGCCTTGTCCTTGTACTGCCCGACCGGCGGGCCGGCGACGTTCTTGGTGGCCGGGGCGCTGTAGACCGCCTCCCAGCAGAGGCCGCTCTCGGCGTTGTGGAGCTGCACCGTCACCGGCAATCCGAACGGCAGCGCCGGATCGTCGAGCGGCGCGCCCTTCCCCTTCAGCTGGATCTGCGCCTTGCCCGCGACCAGGCCCTCTTTGAGCTTCAGCTGCTCGACGCCGCCGGGCGTGAGGTCCTTGTCCTTGTAGTCGAAGCCCTTGGTCTTGTCCTTCCAGCAGGGCTTCGGCTTGGCGAGGTTGCAGAGACCGCCGGCGGGAATGGTGGCGTCGAAGATGAGGCTCGGCGCGCCGTCGTAGACGCAGAGCTGGTAGCTCGTGGTGGTGAGCGGGGTGCCGAACTCGGCCTTGCTCGTGACCGCGCCCTTGCTCCACTTCCACTGCAGCTGATCCTTGGTGTCGGGCGACTTGTCCTTGTACTGGAGCTGCGCCTTGGCGCCGACCGCGGGCGTCCGGCAACCGGCCACCGGGAGCGGCGCGCAGGACGGCGTCGCGGTGACGGTCGGCGTCGCGGTCGGCAGAACGGGTGTCGCCGTCGGCGTCGATGTCGGGAGAACGGGCGTCGGCGTCGGGGTCGGGGTCGGGGTCGGGAGAACCGGCGTCGACGTCGGTGTCGACGTCGGTCCGCCGGGCGTGGAGGTCGCGGTAGGCGTCGGCGTCGGCGTCGCAGGCGGTGCCATCGGGAAGATGACGTCGAGCTTGTTCAGGTTGTCGTCAGGGGCCCCGGTGAGCGGGTTCGGGCCACAGAACCGCGCCGTCCAGAGGTTCATGTTTTCGGCTGGAACGAGGATGCAGGCGGCGCCCGGCGCACCGAGCAGCGTTCCCTCGGTCAAGATGTCGTCGGCCGCGCGAGGTGCGCCAGCGAGCGGGCCGGGGCACGGGTTCGGCGTGCCGACCGTCGGGGAGGCCGGGCTCAGGGAGAAGAGCACGACGTCGCCCGCGGCGGGTGCGAACGCGAGCGGGAGACCGTCGACGTCGTCGACGGCGAGCGCGTCGATATCGTCGCCGACCGCAAGACCGAGCGCGACCGGACCCGTATAGACGCCAATGGGACCCGGGCCCGGGGGCTTGACGATCACCGCGCCGGGTAGCAAGCCCGCAGCAGCCGCGGTCGGCGGATCGACGGAGTAGTAAACGGGAACCGTCGGCAGCCCGCCGGCCGACCATGCGCCGAGCGCGGCCGCGTCGATCTCGTCCATGGCGTCGCCGCCTGGCATCGGTTCGACGAGTCCGGTGCCGGCACCGGCCGGACCGGCACACGCGGGAGCAACCACGCCGTTCCCGTCAACGGTGCGGAAGTTCGGCATCGCGCCGGGCGCGAACGCGGGCATCGGCGGCGCGCCCGGACCGACGGTCGAGTACACGTCGGCGGGCGCGTCGGTGACGCCGGGCTGCCCGCAGGCTTCCGAGCCGACGTCGGGCGCGAACGGACCGGGAACCGCCGGCACGCACGGTCCGATCATGCCGGTCCCGACGGGCGATACGCCGATCAGAAACGACACCGCACCCGCTGGCACGGGTACGGGAATCGGGAACAAGCCGCTCGAGAAGCCGTCGACGTTGGCGCCCGCCGCCGGGCCGGGCCAACCGAGGCCGCAGCCGGGGGGTCCCATACGGATCACCGACGTCGGAACCGCGAAGAAGGGCGGTCCTTGGATCAGGTCACCGAACGCCGAAAAGGGCGGCCCGCAATTCGGCGGTCCCGCAGCGGGTGGGGTGACCGAACCCGGCGCGAGCGTGAAGGTCTGAGCCGAAACCCGCTGCGGCAACAGCGTCAGCAGCACCGATCCGGCGGCAAGCAGAAGGCGGGCACGCATGGTGACCTCCTGTGTTGGGCGAGGGCGTTGTACCGGCTCTCCAGCCCGCTAGCTCGCCCGGCCCATCCCGTCAATGAAAATCGTACCTGGCGTCCACACACCGATGGACAGAGCCGCGAGCCTGATGCAGGAGGTGGCGACGATGCGTCTCGCGTTTGGCCTCCTGATCGCATCTGCCCTCCTCTTTGGCGTCGTGACGTTGATCGCGCTCGAAGGACGGGAGGTGGTCGTGTTGCACACGCGGGACGCCGCGGGGGTCGAGCATTCGATCCGCACCTGGGTGGCGGACACGGACGGCGCGATGCTGGTCGAGGCCGCGAATCCGGAACGGCCGTTCCTCCGCGATCTGACGCGCGAGCCGGCGCTGATCCTGACGCGCGGCGCCGCCGACCGCACCTGTCGCACTCAGCTGCTCCCCAACCCCGAAGGTCACGACCGCATCCGAGGCCTGCTCGCCGCCAAGTACGGGTGGGCGGATTGCTGGATCGGCATGGTCGCGGATACGCGGCGATCGCTCGCGGTCCAACTCGACTGCGAGCCGCCAGTCTCGTGAGCGAACCCATGGAGCGGGTCTGGTACTTCGCTTACGGTTCGAACATGCAGCCGGCGACGTTCGCTGGCCGGCGCGGCATCGCGCCGACGCAGGCCCTCCCCGCCCGCGCCCCGGGCTGGCGGCTCGTTCTCGACAAGCCGCCGCTGATCCCGGTCGGCGAGTCGTTCGCCAACCTGCGCGCCGAGGAGGACGCCGAAACGTTCGGGGTGCTCTACGAGATCACCGCGGACGACCTCGCGCACGTCGAGCTCACCGAGGGCGTGCTGATCGACAACTACCGCCGGGTCGAGATCGCGGTGACGCCGCTCGGCGAATCGCCGCGGCAGGCGTTCACGCTGGTCTCCGACAAGCGCGCTCCCGAGCTGCTGCCTTCGGATCGCTACATGGCCCTCATCGTCGAGGGGGCCGAGCACCACGGCCTGCCGCCGGAGTGGATCGTCATGCTGCGCGCGGTCCGGACCTGTCAGTCGAGCGCGCTCGCGCTCGCGGGCCGGAAGATCATCGACGCCGGCCTCGCCGTGATGCGCCGGAAGTAGGATCAGTTCGAGCGATCCAGCGCGAGCATGCCGGCGTCGCGAGCGTCCGCGTCGCCGCCGCCGAGGAGATCGATGCCGGCGCGCGCAAAGCGCCGGGCGGCGGCCGCGGGGCGCGGGTCGCGCTCGTGGACGAGCGACCAGGCCGCGTGGTCGACGAGGAGCGCCAGCGAAAGCGTCCGGCCGAGGGTGAGCGCGAAACGCCGCGCCCCGGCCTCGACGTGCTCGCCGCCGCGCCGGCTCGCGGTCGCGAGCCACTGCTCGGCGTGCTCCATGGCGGCGAGCGCCGCGGCCGCGGGCTCGCGGAGATCCGCGTCGCCGGCGCCGGACTCGGCGCGCCGGCGCACCTCGCGGGCGAACACCGGCAAGGCCTCGGCGCGCGCGATGGCCCGGAGCGCGTCGAGCGCGAGCACGTTGGTGGTGCCTTCCCAGATCGACAGCACCTGGGCGTCGCGCAACAGCTCGGGAAGGCCGGTGTCCTCGACGTAGCCCGCGCCGCCGAACGACTCGAGCGTCTCGCTCGCCCCTGCCACGGCCTGACGCGCGGTGGTGAGCTTGGCGATCGGCTGCAGGAGTCGCAGCAGGGCCGCCTCCTCCTCGGTGATGACCCCCGTCTCCTCGCGCCCCAGGAGCGCGACCGCGTGGAAGGCCAGGTGGAAGGCGGCCTCGTGCTCGGCCTGCATGCCGGCGAGGGTGTCGACGTGCAGGGGCTTCTCCGCGAGCGGTGCCCCGAAGGCGACGCGCCGGCCGGCGTAGTCGCGGGCGAGCGCGATGCCGCGCCGCAGGTTCGCGGCCGAGCAGACCGCGTTCCAGGTGCGGGTGATGTTGAGCATCGGGGTGATGTTGCGGATGCCGTCGACGAGACCGGCGACCGGAGTCGCGAGCGTTCCGTCGAGGGTGAGCTCGGCGGTCGGCACCATGCGGGTGCCGAGCTTGTCCTTCAGGCGGTTCACCTGGATGCCGTTCAGGCGACCCGCGGCGTCGCGGACCTCGACCAGAAAGAGCGCCAGGCCGCGGCCGCCCGGCCCCGCGCCTTCCGGCCGCCCGAGCGTGAGGGCGACGTCGGCGGTGATCGCCGAGGTGAACCACTTCGTGCCGTAGAGACGCCAGCCCTCCGGGGTTTCGCGCGCGACCGTCTCCGAGAGCCCGACGTCCGAGCCGCCCGTACGCTCGGTCATCCATTGCCCCGAGGTCCACGCCCGCGCGGGATCGCGCGACGCGAGCCGCGACACGACCCGATCGCGCAGCTCGGGCGACGCGGTCACCTCGAGCGTGCGGGCGCAGCCGTCGGTCATGGCGAGCGGACAGGTGTAGACCTTGGCCGAGCGATCGAAGAGGTAGACGAGCGCGAATTGGTGGAGGCGAGAGTACTCGCCGTGCGTGCGCTCGTAAGCGGTCGCGATCAGACCCTCCTCGACCGCGGCGCGCCCGAAATGCTTCCAGGCCTCGGGCACGACCACCTCGTCGACGCGGTTCCCCCACGGATCCCATTGCACCAGCTCGGGCTCGAGTCCGTACGAGGCCGTCGCGGCCGCCGCCAGGTCGCCGGCGGCACGGGCGCCCATGCGGGCGAGTGACGGCGTCATCGCCTCCAGCACCGGCGCCGGCACGCGGCGGCGGAGAAAGCTCTGCAGCACGCGGTCGGTGTCCCACTGATTGCCGAGCACGGGCGGGGTCTGGAAGAACGACATCGGGGGCATCCTCCTCGCGACCGCAGAGTACGTCGGCGGGTGGGCGCTGTCGACCGCCGAACGCGGGTTGGCGTCCCGTTGCATCAGCGCCGGCCGATCGCTACTGACCGTCGCGTCGCGCCCGGCGGCGCGCCCGAAAGGAGTTCCCATGCTCAAGATCTACGGTGCCCTGCTCTCACCCTTCGTCCGCAAGGTTCGGTGCGTGCTCACCGAGAAGCAGGTGCCTTACGAGCTCGTCGCCACCAATCCGTTCGACAAGAGCGGCGACTTCCTCCGCCGGAGCCCGCTCGGCCGCATTCCGGCGCTCGACGACGAGCAGGGCCGATCGCTCGCCGATAGCTCGGTGATCGCCGAGTACCTCGAGGAGCGCTTCCCGACGCCGGCCCTCTTCCCCCGCGACCCCTACGATCGCGCCCGGGTGCGCTGGTTCGACGAGTATGCCGACGGCGGCATGGCGGCGAGCCTTACGGCCAAGGTCTTCTTCCAACGCGTCATCAGCGCGAAGCTGATCAAGGGCGGCTGCGACGAGGCGATCGTACAGAGCGGGCTGAAGGAGCTGCCCACCTTCTTCGGCTATCTCGAGGGCGAGCTCGCCAACCGGCAGTATCTCGTCGCCGACACCTTCACGCTCGCCGACATCAGCGTCGCCTGCCAGCTGGTGAACCTGCGCCACGCCGGCGTCGAGGTCGATCCCGGGCGCTTCCCGACCCTGGCGGGGTGGTTCGGACGGATCGTCGCCCGACCGTCGCTCGCGGCACTGATCGAGCAAGACCAAGGATTTCTCGCGCGCCTGGCGGCGTGACGAAAAACGAGCGTTTGCGCGCGCCGCGGGCTCGCCGCACACGCGCGCCTGCGGATGGCGCCCGCCGCTCCGACGAAAAATCCGAGGGCACGTGTTGCGCCGCCACGGACACGCGTGTCACTGTTCGACCACTCGCCCCCAAGGAGGACGTATGATCTCCACGCGCCGTGTCGGGTGCATCGTTGCTACGGTTGCCGTCATCGCGATCGCGTCGTCCGCGAGCGCGCTCACGTTCACCTGCGAGGGCGTCGCCCGCAAGGGCGGCTTCGACCCCGCGGGGGCGACCTTCACCGGGCAATTCGGAAAAAGCCGCCACGGCGGACCCGTGATCAACGGAGCGGGCGATGTCGTCTTCTTCGCCAAGCCGAAGGGCGGGCCGCGTCGGCTCTATCGCTACCCGGCAGCCGGGGGGCCGAGCATCATCGCCGAGCAAGGCGGCGCGGCGCCCGGCGGGGGCAGCTTCACCCGCTTCGAGAGGGCGTCGCTCAACGACGCCGGCGACGTCGCGTTCCTCGGCGGCTACACGGGCGGCCAAGGCGTGTTCATTCAGCCCGGCGCGGGCTCGATGCTCGCGGTCGCCCGGCTCGGTGACGCCGCACCCGGCGGCGGCACCTACGCCGGCTTCGACGGCGTGTCACGCATCAACGCCGGCGGCGACGTGGCATTCCTGGCGGCCGTGGATGGAGCGCCGAGCGGCATCTTCTTCTACGACGGCGGCACCACGCTCCTCGTCTCGGTGGTCCGCGTCGGCGACGCCACTCTCGACATGCGCGAGATCTGCGACTTCATCGCCCCGGCCGTGGGCTTGGGCGGCGGCGCGCTCGCCTTCCAGGCGTCGACCAAGGTCTCGTGCGCCGACGGCTCCGAGACCCCCTTGATCGGCATCTACGCCACCTCCGGGTTCGGCAACGTCCGCATCGCGCTCACGGGCGATCCCACGCCCATCGCGGGCACGACCTACGCCACGTTCTACGGCGATCCCGACCTGAACGACGGCAACCAGGTCCTCTTCCGCGCCAAGGTCGCCGGTGCGCAGCAGTTCACCGGGCTCTTCCTCTTCGACGGCGGCGGCCCGACGACGACCGTGCTCGCGAAGACGGGAGACGCCGCCCCCGGCGGCGGCGAGTTCCGCACCATCACGGAGCCGAACCTCACCGACGCCGGCCGCGCCGGCTTCCGCGCCAACGTGAAGCACGGCCCGGACCACGAGGGCGTCTTCCTGGCCGATGGCGTGGACGAGGCCGTCGTGCGAGGAAGCGATCCGGTGCCGAGCAACATCTTCGTCCCCGGCTCGACCTACCGAAAGATCTTCGAGGAGATCGGCGTCGACCGCGGCGGCACGCACGTGACCTACAGCGCCAACGTCAAGGAGAGCTTCGGCACGAAGCTCGGCCTGTTCCGCTGCTCCGGGGCCTAGCCGACCCCCTCAGAACTCGAGGTCGGGCTCTTTGCCGAGCAGGCGGCAGTGGAGGTACGCCTGCGCGGAGTCCTCGACGATCTCGGCGCGATTGTACGCCTCGATGAGCGACGGGCCGGTCGCCGCGAGCCCGTGGTTGGCGAGCAGCACGATGCGCGTCTCGGGCGCGCGCTTGTAGACCTCGACGATCAGGTCGCGCAGCTTGTCGGAGCCGGCGTCGGCGTACGGCACGATCTGGATCTTCCCGAGGTGGAAGCGCGCCTGCCCGGTCATGTGCGGCGGGGTCTGGTTGAGGATCCCGAACGCCATGGTGGCCGTCGAATGGGTGTGGACGACGCCGTGCACCTCCGGGCGGATCGCCAGGACTCCCGCGTGCCAGCGGTGCTCCTTGGACGGCTTCCAGGGTCCGGGGCTCACCTGTCGACCGGCGAGGTCCATCTCGACGATGTTCTCGACCGCGGTGTCGCGGAAGGTCACCCCGGTGGCCGTGCAGAGATAGCGATCGGTGTCGGGGATGCGGACGCTGATGTTTCCCCCGGAGCCGGCCGTGAGCCAGCGCTCGCTCGCACAGTGGCAGATGTCGACCAGCTCTCGTTTCAAGTCATCGATCTTCATGCACGTTCCGTAAGGGCAAGGTAGGGCCGCGCGGAAGCCCCCGTGTAGAGCTGGCGCGGACGGTAAGTTCGTTGCTCGGCATCAGACATCATTTCGTCCCATTGTGCAGCCCAACCGACGAATCGTGGGATGGCGAAAAGCACGGGGAACATCTCGGGCGGAAAGCCGATGGCGTCATAGATGATGGTCTCGTAGAAGTCGACCGTCGGATAGAGCGACTGCTCGACGAAGTACGCGTCGTCGGCCGCCGCCTGCTCGAGCGCGAGCGCGGTCTCGAAGATGCGTGGCCGGCCGGTGACCTCGAAGATCTTCTCGGCCAGATCGCGCAGGATGCGTGCCCGCGGGTCGTAGGTGCGGTACACGCGATGCCCGAATCCGGGAGGCTCGCTCCGGAGACGCGCGGTCTCGGCCATGAAGGCCGGCACCCCCTCGGGCCCACCGATCCTGGTCAGCATCGAGATCACCGCCTCGTAGGCCTCCTCGTGAAAGCGGCCGTAGAGCGCCGCGGACGCGGCCGCGGCGGCGCTGTAGGGATCGGTCTTGGCGCTCCCGACCAACCGCATGGTGGTGGTGGAGCACGCCTGCTCGTGGTCGGCGTGCAGGATGAACAAGACGTCGAGCGCGCGCTCGATCACCGGATTCGCCACGTAGCGCAGCTCGGTCATCCGGAACATCATGCTGAGAAAGTTTCCGACGTACGACAGCTCGAGGTCGGGGTAGACGAACGGCAGACCGTGACGCTTGCGATGCGCGAAGGCCGCGAGCGTCGGCACCTGGCCGAGCAGACGGACGATCTGTCGCCGACGCCCCACCGGGTCGTCCACCGAGGCGGCATCGGGAAAGAAGGTCGAGAGGGCCGCGACCGTGCTCATCAGAGTGCCCATCGGGTGGGCGTCGTAGCGAAACCCGTCGATGAAGCGCTTCACGTACTCGTGGACGAGCGCATGGTGACCGATCTCCCGCCGCCACTCCTCGAGCTCGGCGACCGACGGCAGCTCGCCCTCGAGGATCAGATACGCCACCTCCAGGTAGGACGCGTGGGCGGCCAGGTCCTCGATCGAGTAGCCGCGATGGCGCAGCACGCCGGACCGGCCGTCGAGATAGGTGATCGCGCTCCGGCAGGTCGCCGTGTTGCGGAGCGCGGGATCGTACGACATCAACTCGACGTCATCCGGGCCTTTGATCTGCCGGAGATCGGCGGCCGCGACCGCATTGGCGACGATCGGCACCGTGTAGCTGCGACCCGTTCGATTGTCGGTGATGGTGAGCGTCTCGCTCGGCATCGGTGAGATCCTCCGTCGTCCGGCGGGACCGATCCCGCTCGGGCAAGCGGACAGGATGCGCCGAGCCGGCGCATCCTGCAAACGGCGGCGCCGCGGCCGCCGAAGCAGCCGCGGCGCCAGACCGCTGGAGGTGATTTCGCGTCGCCTAGCGAACGTGCTTGGCGTTGCCGCGGAAGCAGGCCCCGCCGACGTTCAGCGTGATCGAAGTGGTGGTCTCGTCCTCGTCGGCCCCGCCGACCGCCCAGGCACCCTTGGTCTTGAGGGTGACGCTGAAGATCCCGCCGGAGTTGCGCTTCTCCTTGACGAGGACGTCGGTCACACCGATGGTGCCGCGCGGAGCCTTGTACTTGAAGCCCGAGCCCTTGGGCACGACGAGATTCCCGGCGACGCCGGCGGCGAAGATGGGTCCGTCGCTGTCGGTGGCGCTCGCCGACACCGGCTCCTGCGCGTAGTCCTCGAGCAGGACCTCGCCGCGGAGCGAGAGGCGGCCGGCCTTGTCCGACAACGTGGCCGACTTGAAGACCGTCGCCGTCACCGAGCTGCAGACCGGTGCGACGCCCGTCGGCACGCTCCCGGCGTCGGCCGGATCGCTGCCGTTGTCGATCTCGTCGCCGTCCCCGTAGGTGTCGCCGTCACGATCGATGCCGATGCGGACGCCCGAGCCGGGCGGCACGCAGGTGAACGTCACTTCCTGACCCGCCACGTTGGCGAGGGCGCGGACCGCGCTGTCGGCGAGCGTCGGGGCGCTGGAGCGATCGCTCTCGAACGCGCCGCCACCGAGGTAGAGGTAGCCGTGCTCGACGCCAGCGACCTGCGCCTTCGCGACGAGATCGCACTCGCCGGCATCGGCGCGCTGCTCGAGCAGGGTGATGCGCGGATCGACCGTCGCACCGTTGCTGCTGGTGCGCGTGGTCTGCTGTCCGACGATCGGCGCCAGGTTGCTGTCGAAGGCGAGCATGAAGGCCTCGACCTGCCGGCGCTGCGTATCGCTGGTGAAGCCGACGTTGACCGTCGGGATGGGATTGAACACGGTCGCGTTGTGGAAGCGGAAGAGCGTGTCGACGCTGCCGTCGTGGAGGAACCCGAAGCCGCGGATCTGATCGCCCTTGAAGCCATTGTCACCCGGGTTGAAGAAGGTGACGGACGCCATGCCGAACATGCCGACCTTCTGGTACATGTTGCGGAGGTGCGGCACCTTCAGCACCTGCGGCTCGTTCTCGAAGGTCGAGCGGCCGTCGGTGCCGAAGAACCCGGGCGCCGACGAGGTCGGATTGGCCAGCGGCGCCAGGCGATGGCAGCCGTCGCAATCCTGGAAGGCGTCCGAGATCGGTCCGAAGAAGAAATTGAAGCCGGCCTGCTGGGCGGGCGTCTTCGAGTTGTCGAGGTTGCGGATCGGGTTCGGCGGATAGGACACCTGCAGGATGAAGTCGGTGAAGGCCTGCATCTCCGCGGGCGTCAGCTGCGCGTCGCGGCCGATCAGGCCCTCGAAGGCGGGGTTGAACTTCTTGAACGCGGCGTCCTCGTCGAAGGTGCCGAGCTCGGGCTGCACGCTCGCGGTGTCGTTGCCGCCGGTGCGGTCGCCGCGCCAGTGCATCGGCCCGTGATTGGCCATGCCGCGGAGGCTCTGCGTCGTCATGGGGCCCTTCATCGGGTGGAAGTCCGGGTTGATGATCGGGCCGACGGTGAACGGGCCGGGATTGTTGACGACGTCGTCGTCGGGGTTGCCGAGGTCCCAGGCCAGGCTGTCGAAGTCGCCGAAGATGTGGCAACTGGCGCACGCCGAGTCGCCGTGGCTCGAGGTGACGGTGGCATCGTAGAGGAAGGGGCGGCCGTCGACCACATTGGCGGGCTCGGGATTGTGCAGCCCCACGTGCTGCGCCTCGTTGCCGGTTCCGGTGCTCACGCGTGAGATCGAGTTGTCGAAGCGCGTGAGGACGTAGAGCTGGGACCGGGCCTCGTCGAGCACGATGCCGGTCGGACCGCCGCCGGTGACCGACAGTTGATCGTCCCCATCGGGGACGAAGGTGTTGTTCTCGAGGGCGGCCGTGCTGTAGACGCCGACCTCGCTGCTGCCGAAGCCCGCGACGTAGAGCGTCGCGCCGTCGCTCGAGATCGCCATGCCGAGCGGGAACGCGAGGCTGTCGTCGTTCTCGGTGTTGGGAATGGTCGCGCAGCAGGTCGTGTAGTCGATGTGCTTGTTGAGGTGGCGCGGCGTCGCCGTCCCGGCGTCGAGGACGGTGATGCGGCTCTCCGCCAGGTGACCACGAACCGTCGCCGGCTCGCCCACGGGCTTGAACGGAGCCGCGTAGATGCCCGGTCCCTCGAAGCGCACGCGGTTGAAGGCCTCGAGATTGCTCACGTACACCTTCCCGCTCGTGGGATTCGCAATCATGTTGAAGAGGATGGTGCCGACGCCGCTGTAGAAGCCGGCCGGGCCCGCCACCTGAATCGGCGGCGTGGCATTGGCGTCGATCGCGAACACGTCCTTGTCGGGCAACGCGAACTTGACGCTGCTGTTCCAGTTGCGCCCGAGCTCGTCCCGCCACGCGGCGCCGTCGAACTGCACGATCAGGCCGACCTCGGGACGCGGCGTCCCGTCGTGGCTGGTGGGCGGATCGGGAAGGCCGTTCGGCTCGCCGTTGTTCGGCACCACCCCTTCGGAGAGCGCGGTCGTGCGATTCCCCGAGTGAAAGACGGCCGCGTACACGGTGCCGCCGTCGGGCGACACGGCGAGACCGCGTGGCGTGTCGCCGAAGACGGTGACGGTCGTGAGCGGCACCCCGCCGAGCGAGGCGCCGAGGTTGGTGGCGTCGAAGACCCAGACGTCGGCGCGGCCGATGCCGGGGGTGATCAGGGTCGTCTCGATCGTCGCGTGCAGCGGCGTGTTCTGGCCGCGGTGAGCCGTCGTGATGAAGGCCCGATTCGCGCCCGGGCCCGCGAAGACGATGTCACGGGGCTCGTCGCCTACGAGGAGCGTACGGACCACGTGGGCCTCCGCGGGAACGGAGAGGTCGACGATGCTGACGCTGTCGGAAAGGTGGTTGACGACCCACACCTCGGTGTTGCTGCGCGCCGCAACCGCGATCGGCTCGAGGCCGACCGGAACGGAGACCAGGTGCGCAAGGGCGCCGCCGCCATTGATGTCGAAGATCTCGAGCCGGTTGTCGGGCGTGTTGATCGCGAAGAGTCGATTGCCGTCCGGGGACATCGCCAGCGGCCGTACCTGCCCGGTCTCGAACAAGGTGAATGGGGAGGCCGCGTCGGCGCTCGTCGTGACGGCGAGCGCGGCGGCCAACGCCAGAACGATACCGACGGGGGCAACGGCTCGGCACAAACGGGAAGGGATCATCACATGGCCTCCTTCAGGCGGGCTGTTCGCAGTGTCCCGCGTGGCGGCACGCACGGGCTCGGGACACTGATGCGGCTCGATTTGGCTTTACCACGCCGTAGTATGCCTGTACAAGGGAAAAATGGCTCCGGCATCCCAGGGGACCAGGGCACCCGAATCAGGTGACGCGCCCGAGACGCCCCATCGCCCGCTCCCCGTTCGTCCGGGCCGAAATCGGCGCGCCAGCAGCACGCGGCGCACGGAGATCATCGCCGCCGCCATTCGAGTGATCGCGCGCGACGGGATCCGGGCCTGCACGGTGAGCGCGCTCGAGGCCGCGACGGGCTTCGCGCGCGGCCACTTCACGTACCATTTCAACTCGAAGGAAGAGATCATCGGCCTCGCCTTCGCCACCGTCGGGAGCGACTGGGCGACCAACCAGATCCAAGCCACCACCGGTGTGACGGCATCGGCGCGCCTGGAGAGCCAGATCCGCGCCGCCACCACGTGGGCACAACAACGCCCAGAGTATTTCCGCTGCCTCATGAATTTCCGGGTAGAGATGATGCGCGACCCCGGCGCCTTCCCGCGCGCCCCCGAGATCCGAGCCCAGTTTCTCGAGGCCGCCGCCGAAACCATCCGGCAAGGAATGCGCGAGGGCGACTTCCGGCCCGGCCTCGATCCTGCGTTCGAGGCCCGCACGGTGTTCGCGGTCGTCGACGGGTTCCTGATGTATGCCGCCATGGACGTGGTGTTTTGCCCGGCCGACGAGCTCGCCGGTCGGGTCTGGACCGTGGTGGCGGACCGTTTGCTCGCGCAACCTCAGCTCCCCTGATTTCCGCGCCAAAAGAGCGCAATTTTTCTTCGTTGCTCGTGCATTATCCGGTTGTCTCGCGCCGGCGCGCAGCGAAAAATGTGACTGGGATGGAGATCGTCTCGCATACCGAGCTCGGTGGGGAGGGATAGACGATGGGGGAACGGCGCTTGCTCGACGTCGTCGCTGAGCGGCTCACGCTAGGTCGTCGCATGCGGATCCTGCGGCATCGCACCGCCCGCTGGTTCTTACCGCCCGTCCGCCATCCCTCGTTGGAGGCGCCGGTCGTGCTCCCGCGCCTCAAGACACTCCGCCGGAACGACCCGGCGTCTAGTTGATTTCGGCCCCGTGCGCTTCGGCGCTTCGCGCCGAATGCTCCGATGGCCCTCGGAGCGCGGAGTGAATCCGCGCTCCTCGTTCTGATTTCGGCCCCGTGCGCTTCGGCGCTTCGCGCCGAATGCTCCGATGGCCCTCGGAGCGCGGAGTGAATCCGCGCTCCTCGTTCTGATTTCGGCCCCGTGCGCTTCGGCGCTTCGCGCCGAATGCTCCGATTGGTGAGCGCGAGCTGGCGAGCGCGAGATCACAGGGCGAAAGCCAACGACCTGGAGCGCGGAGTGAATCCGCGCTCCTCGTTCTGATTTCGGCCCCGTGCGCTTCGGCGCTTCCACCCCGAATGCTCCGATTGGTGAGCGCGAGCTGGCGAGCGCGAGATCACAGGGCGAAAGCCAACGACCTCGGAGCGCCAGGCAACTCGCGCTCCGAGTGCTCGTCCTGCGAGCTACACGGTCAGGACGACGGCGCGGGTCGGGAGGGCGGTGGCGCGCGCGACGGCGTGGGCGTAGAGGGCGAGCTGGCGCCGGTACTCGTCGAGGCGTCCGCCGAGGTCGAGATCGGTCTTGAAGTCGACGACCGTCCAGCGCGGCGTCGGCTCGTTGTCCCGGAAGGCGAGGTCGGCGACGCCCTCGATCAGGACGCCGTCGTCGAGCTGGATCACGACCGGCACCTCGCGGCGACAGTGCCCGGCTCGCGCCGCCGCCGCGGCCCGCTGGATCAGCGGATGGACGAGCGTGCGCTTCACGGTCTCGATCGCCGCGGCGGCCTCCTCGTCGCCGGCACCGAGGAGTCGCGCGTGCAACGTCACCGCCTGCTCGACGGCGGCGGCGTCGCCGTCGAGCTCGACGGTGGCGAGCACGGCGTGTACCAGCACGCCGAAGCGGACGCCGTGCGGCCGTAGGCCGCTCGATACGCGGGCGCTCTCGACCTCGACCTCCTGCGAGCGCCGCGCCGCGTCCACGTCCGATGCCTCGCCCGCCGCCCACGCCGTCGCGGTCTCGACACGGACGGTCGGCGTTCCCGCGGCGGCGCGCAGCCTCTCGCGCGCGGCACGCCACGCGGCGTGCGCCGCCACCCCGCGCTCGGAGGTCGCCCCGCTCTCGTCGGCCTCCAAGAGCTTCTGTTGGCGGAGACCGACGGTCTCCTCGATGCCGAGCTCGAGGGTGGCGGGGTCCCACCACACCACGCGATGACTCCCGACCTCGGGAACGTGCACGCCGGGGGCGACGGAGCGCTCGCGTCCGGGGGCGCGCTCGGGCCGGAGCGAGACGCTGTCGAGCCCGAAGGCGGGACCGTTCGGAAACGTCGCGGCCTCGGGCTGTCGTCGCCGCGACTCGGCGGGATAGATCACCGGATGCAACGTCCCGAGCCAGCCTTCGCGGCGCTCGTCGCCGATCACCGGCACCACCAGCAGGTCGCGCGCACGCGTCGCGGCGACGTAGAGGATGCGCGCCGCCTCCTCCCGCTCGCGCTCGCGCTCCTCGTCGCGGCGCTCGAGGAGCTCGGGCGGGGCGCAGCCCGCGAGCCGCATGGCGCAGAGGCCGCGGCCGGCGTCGGTGCAGCGGCTCGGCTCGCCCGGAGCCTCCTTGGCCGTCAGGTCGGCGAGCATCACGACCGGGAACTCGAGCCCCTTGGCGCGGTGCACCGTCATGATGCGCACGCCGTCCGTGCCCTCCTCGATGATCGGCGCGTCGCTCGCCTCGCCGCGCTCCGCCTCGTCGGCCAAGCGGTCGACGAAGCCGCGGAACGACGTGACCCCGTGTCGCTCGGCGCGCCGCGCCAGGTCGATCAGCCGAGTCACGTTGGCGAGCGCCTGCTCGCCGGTCGGCCAGATCGCGAGGCCCGCGTGCGCGCGCGTCGCCGCCAGGAGCCGCCCGATGGTGTCGGCGATCGGCCGCCGGTTCCGGCCGCGATGCAGCTCGGCGAGGACCGCCATCGCCTCGCGTACCTCGGCGAGCGCCGGCGGCAGCTCGTCGTCGGTGCGCCGGAACGGATGCAGGGTCCCGTAGCGCTCGCGAAACGCCAGCAGCGCTCCGTCGGCGAGCGCGAAGAGCGGGCCGCGCAGGGTCGCGAAGACCGCGAGCTCGTCGTCGGGACGCTCGATGGCCGCGAGCGCGTTGCGGATCGCCTCGACCTCCTCGCGCCCGTGGAAGGCGCTGCCGCCCACCAGCACGTGCGGCAGGTGGCGCGCCTCGAGCGCGCGCACGTAGGCGTGCGTCACGTCGGTCTCGAACGACCGGAAGCGGCGGAAGAGCAGGCACACGTGGCGGGGCGCGATCGGGACGCGGGTGCCGTCGGGCGCGCTCACGGTCCAGCCGCTCTGGCGGACCAGCCAGTCGACGAAGGCCGCCATCACGTCGGGGAGCGAGTCGCTCGATCGACCAGTCGACGACCTTGCCGAAGTCGCCGTACGGCGCCGGGACCGGCAGCGCGACCACCGCCGGCTGCGCCACGACGCTGGCGCGGGTCGGCACGAGCGGCACGTACGTGGCCTGGCTGGCGGAGCCGGCCATGCGCGGCGCGAACGCCGCGTTCACCGCCGCCTGGATCTCGGGCACGGCGCGGAAGCTGACCGACAAATGCTGCGAGGACCGCCCCCGCATCGAGCAGCCGGCGCTTCACGTCCTCGTAGAGCGCGACGTCGGCGCGGCGGAAACGGTAGATCGACTGCTTGGGATCGCCGACCAGGAAGAGCTTGCCGGACACGGGGCGAACACGCGTCCAGTCGACCTCGTCGGGATCGTCGGCGGCGAGCAGCAGCAGGATCTCGGCCTGCAGCGGATCGGTGTCCTGGAACTCGTCGACGAAGACGTGCGTGAAGCGGCCCTGCAGGTCGCGACGCACCGTCGGGTTGCCGCGCAGCAGATCGCGCGCGATCAAGAGCAGGTCGAGGAAGTCGAGGCGGCCGGCGCTCTCCTTCAGCCGTTCGTAGCTCTCGACGACCGGCCAGAGCTCGTCGCGGAGGCGCGGCGCGAGGTCGGCGCCGACCGCGTCGACGAACGCCAGGAGGTGCGCCTGCACGGCGTCGCGCTCGGCACGGAGCGTCGCTTTCGCCGCGCCCGCGCCGCGCGAGAACCCCATCCAGCGCCAGTGCGAGGCGCGCGCGAGCTGCAACAGCTCCGCCTCGAGCCCGTCGTAGTCGCGGCCGCGAATCGTCTCGCGGCGCGCCACCTCGTCGCACGAACTGCGCGATCGCCGCCAGCGAGCGGAAGAAGAAATCGGAGGCGTCGCCGCTGCCGGCGCCCGCGCCGACCTGCGGCGAGCTCGGACATCAGGGCGTCGATGTCGCCGTCGCGATCGAAGGCGGCGGTCCGCCAGGGCGTCGCGAAGTCGCGCCGCTCGACGAGCTGCCAAGCGGCGCTCCGCAGGAGATCCCGCGGGCTCGCGTCCTCGCGGCTGCGCCGCCGCAGGATGCGCCGCACGCCCTCGGACGGCTCCGCGAGGCACTCCTCGAACCAGCGATCGAAGGCGCGCCGGAAGAGCCCGCCCGCGACGTCCTCGGGCGCGACCTCGAAGAGCGGATCGACGCCTGCCTCGACCGGCCGCTCGCGCAGGAGGTCGCGCAGAAGGAGTGGATGGTGCCGATGCGCGCCTCTTCGAGCTGGGGGAGCGCGGCGGTCAGGCACTCCTCGCACGTCCGATCCGGGTGGGGCCGCCGCCCGGGCGCGCTCGATCTCGGCGCGGAGGCGCAGCTTCAGCTCGCCCGGCGGCGAGCTCGGTGAAGGTGACCGCGACGATGCGATCGAGCTGGGCACGGCCGGCGGCGATCGCCGCCACCATGCGTCCGACGAGCGCGGTGGTCTTGCCGGTGCCGGCCGCCGCCTCGACGATCAGGGTGGTGTCGAGGTCGCGCGCGATGCGGTCGCGCTCGGTCTGGTCGGCGAGCCGGGCCGCGCTCACGGCATGCTCCGCAGGCGCGTCAGCGCGGCCAGGCGCTCGCGCGGCTTCCGCTTCACGCGCACCTCCTCGTAGGGACCGCAGACCGGACGGTAGTCGCACCAGGGGCACCCGCGCTCCAGCGGCGCCGCCGGTAGGAAGCCGTCGACCAGCGCGCGTCCACCACCGCCACCACGTCGCGCGCGGCGGCACGGCTGTGCTCGTCGAGGGCCACGACCCGTTGCTCGTAGCCGCCGGTCGCCGTGCAGTAGTAGAGGCGTCCCGCCTCGACGGGCTCGGGCAGGAGGTGCTCGCACGCGAGCGCGTAGAGGACGGGCTGCAGGATCTCGCCGCCGCCGACGACGACGCCGGCCATGGCCCGCGCCTTGCCGGTCTTGTGGTCGGTCACCCGGAGCGCGCCGCGCGGATGACGCTCGACGAGATCGATCGAGCCGCGCAGCGTCAGCGTCCCCACCACCGGTACCGGCTCGCTGACGCTGGCGGGATCGGCGTCGCCCCGCTCGCGCATCGGCGAGGCCGAAGGCCAGCTCGAAGCGATCCGGCACCCAGCCGTCGTCCTCCTGCGACGCGCGGCGGAGCCACTCGCGGAGGTCGGCCCGGATGGAGTTGATGCCGTCCTCCCAGACCCGGGGGATCGCCGGCGCGAGCTCGTCGCGGTAACGGCCGGCCACCGCGTCGAGGATGCCGTCGACGTGATCGAGCGCGCGCGTCAGGTTGTCGGGCCGCACCGGCAGGAGCTCCTCCGCGCGCAAGCGGGAGAGCACCGCGAACTGCACCTCGTGGAAGAGCGAGCCGCGCGTCAGCGGATCGAGCACCTCGATCGCGACCGGCTCCTCGCGCGGCTTCAGCCGGTGCACCGCCTGCAGGAAGAAGCGATACGGGCAGGCCGCGAAATTCTGGAGGGCGGTCGGCGAGTACGAGCGCGCGCTCAGCTGGTGCGCCGCGAGCGCCGCCCGTCCGAGCTCGTCCGGATCGACGAGACCGTCGGCAGGCGTCCAGCGCTTCCACCAGCGATGCGCGCGCGCCCGGAGCGCCCGCGCCAGATGCACGTTGGCGCCGAGGAGATAGCGGGCGGTGCCGATCGTCGTCTTGGGGTCGACGTCGAGCAGCGGCGCCAGCAGCGCCAGGTCGTACTCGGCGTCGTCGATCGCCTGCTCCGCCCGCTCGGGCGCCGGCCAGCCGAGGCGCGCCTCGCCGCGCTCGCGTGCCCGGAGCGCGATCTCCTCGAAGCCCGGCAGCAGACCCTCCGCGGCGCGCAGCGCCTCGAGCGCGTAGAACGACGGCACCCGCGGGCGGCCCTGCTCGACGTCGATGCGCGGATAGGACACCACGATGCGCTCGCGCGCGGCGCCCACCGCGAGACGGAGCGCCAGGCGCTCGGCGGACACGCGATCGCCCTGCGTGACGAGGCCGACGCCGTCCGCGAGCCCGCCGAGCCGCTCGCGGCTGGCGTCGAGCAGAATCGGGTCCTCGACGATCTTGCGCGGGAAGAGCCGCTCGGCGAGGCCCGGCACGAAGACCACGTCGAAGGCGAGGCCGCGCGCGGCCTCGGTCGGCGCGACGAATACCGCGCCGTAGCGGCGGCGGGAGGGCCGGACGGTGAGCGACCGCAAGCGCGAGCCCAGCACCTGCTGGACCTCGTCGAGGGCGACGGGCCCGACCGGTGCCATCGGCTCGAGCTCGGCGAGCGTCGCCAGCACCTGGATCGGATCGCGCAGGGCCTGTGCCGCCAGCTCGCGCAGACGGCCGAGCCACTCGCCCCACGTCGAGCGCGCATGGCGGAGCTCGTCCAGGCGTGCGATCAGCGGCATGGCGTAGGCCTGCAGATGCTCGAGCTGCCGCGCCAGCCCGTCGATCTGCGCCGCCCGCGCCTCGTCCTCGCCACCGAGCTCCGCCCGCCGCATCGCGATCTCGCGCCGCAAGCCGTCGAGGCGCTCGGCCCAGCGGTCGCGGCCGCCGATCACCGCGGCGTCGACCAGGAGCTGTTCCCAGCGCCACGGGGTCGCGACCGTTCCAGCCACGACGGCCTCGGCGTGCGGATCGCGCGGCAAGGGATCGTCACGCTCGGCGACGGCCTGGGCCGCGAGGGCCGCGTCGGCGAGCCGATCGGCGATCGCCGGCGGGAGGAGCTCTTCGTCCGCCGGCACGACGAGCGGCGCCGGCGCGGCGCCGCGTTCTCGTTGGAGCTCGGCGTCGGGCACCTGCGCCAACGACAGGTATTCCGCGAAGCGGCGCGCCGAGAGCCCCTCGGCGGCACATGCGAGGAGCGCCAGCAGCGCGCGACCCGCCGGGTCCGGGCGCGTCGTCCCGCGCGCGAAGTGCGCGGGGACGTCGGCGCGGCGGAGCGCCTCCTCGAGGTGGGCGGTGTACTCGCGCGGGGCGTGCAGGAAGATCGCCATGCGATCGAAGGGCACGCCGCGCGCCGCCTCCTCGTGGATGCGGCGTGCGATCTCGACGCACTCGCGGGCCTCGCCCGGCCACGAGTGCAGCGTCACGCTCTCGTCGAGCGGTGCGGGCGTCGGCGTCGAGGTCTCGAAGAGATGCGTCTGCAAACGCGCGAGCGCCGCCGGCTCGGATGACGGCGCGAGCGGCGTCGCGGCGCTCGCGAGCGCACGCTCGAGCAGGCTCCGGGTGCGCGCGTCGCCGGTCGGAACCGTTGCCAGCACGGCGGGCGCGCGGCGCGCGAGGCTGGCCACCAGGGCCGCCTCCCCGGCCGTCGCGACCGCGACGTCGAGCATGAGCAGCGGCAGGCCGACCGGCGGAGGTGCTGTGGCCGCGGCGGCGGCGGCGGTCGCGGCCGCAAAGACGGCGGCGCGGTCGGCGAGCCCGGCATCCGCGAGCTCACGCGCCGTCTCGGTCGCGAGGGCTTCGAGATCGTGGCCGATCGTGGGGAGCGCGGCCAGCGCCGCGGGGGACACCGAGGAGAGGCGGAGTTCCTCCATCGTCCGCCCCACCGCCAGCGGGAAACCCGGACGGTCGGCCACGGGAGTGAAGTAGGTCAGCGCGTCGGTCGCACGCAGCTGATGCACGGCGCGCGCCGCCACGGCATCGAGCGAGAGCCCGCTTGCCGGCACCTGCCCCCGGCCGGCGAGCGCGGGCGCCGCGAGCAGGCCCGCCACCCGACCGAGCGTCGACCGCACGACGCCGAAGCGCACGCCGCCGGCGCGCACGACGTCGCGCACGATCTCGTCGCACGCCTCCCAGCTGGCGCCGATCACCAGCAGCTCGCGGTCGGCCGGATGGGCCTCGATCCACGCTTGCGCCTCCGCACGGCGGCGCGCGGCGCTCGGCGCGACGACGAGACGAACGTCGCGCGGCGGCGCGGCGGCGCCCGGGGTTCGGGGCGGGCGTGCTTTCGTGGTCACTCCGCCGCTCATGGCGTGCCGGAGTCGCGACTGCAAGCCGGACGACAGCCGTTGGGCGCGCGCGCCGCGTGCGAGCACCGTCGATCAAGCGCGGCGGCGCGTCGCTTTCGCTGCCTTGTTCGAAAAGAAAAGGAGGGTGGGTAGGGAAAGCTCGCTCACATCGCCGGTTCCGGGGTCGGGCTCGACTCGAGGTCGCTGCGAAGCGGACGGGTCAGCTGGGGACTTCGGCGGGGTCGAGGAGGCCGTGCCGCGCCAACCGTCCGTTCCCGCCCGCCACGCCGCGCCGCGCCCTACGGGCGATCGTCCGCGAAGAATCGATGCAGCGGCGACGGCAGCTCGTGCCAGTCGGGGAGACGCTCGAGGCCCGCGGCGGGATCGACGGAGCTGTAGGTGTGCCAGAAGAGCAACGGGCGTCCGCGCCACGCGCGATCCCGCGCGAGGGCGAGCGCGCCGGCGAGCGCCTTGGCACCGTAGGTGAGCTCGCAGCTGACGTCCTCGGTCGCCGCGATCGCGCGCGCGGCCGCTTCGCCCTCCGGCGTCGCGGCGCCGTAGCCTGCACCCAGCCAGTCGGAGCGGACCTCCAGACCGTCGGGCGGCAGCGCCAGGACCGGCACGTCGGCTCCCAAGCGCCGCAGCACGGCGAGGGCGCCGCGGGCGAGGCGATCGAGCAGCCGCGGCGTCGGGGGCAGCAGATCCGTCACGCGCACGGCGATCACCCTGGTCGCGAGACCCGCGAGCCCGAGCCCCGCGACCAAACCCGCCGCCGTGCCGCCGCTCCCGAGCGGCACGATCACCGCCGCCGGCTCCGGCAGCAGGCCCGCGGCGACCTGCTCGCCGAGCTCGAGCGCGGCGTTGACGTAGCCGAGCGTCCCCAGCACCGACGAGCCGCCGGTCGGCACGAGATACGCGCGGTCGCGGCGGAGCGCGCCGCGCAGCAGCACGCCGAGCGCGGTCCGCCGTGCCGCCGCGATCGTGGGCGCGAAATGGATGGTCGCGCCGTACGCATGGTCGACCAGCAGCGTCCGCCGGACGTGCGCCGTCACCGGCTGGGGGATCAGGACGAGGTGGGTGCGGAGACCGAGCTCCGCGGCATAGATGGTCGTCGCGAGCGCGTGGTTGCTGCCGAGCGCCCCCGTCGTCAGCACCGTGCGATGCCCGCGCGCCAGCGCGTCGGCCAGCACCCACTCGAGCTTCCGCACCTTGTTGCCGCCGTAGAGCGATCCGGTCCGGTCGTCGCGCTTGATCCAGAGCTCACCGATTCCCGCCGCCCGTTCGAGCTCGACGAGCCGCGCAACCGGCGTCGGCAGCAGCGCGAGCGGACGGCGCGGCAGCCGCCCGGCGAGCGCGGGAAAGCGCCGCTCGAGCGCGAGGGTGGACGTGGCATCGGGCCGCATTGCGGGTGCCTTTACCACGCTCCGCATCCGGCGGGACGCGGCCGGCGGGTTGACAGTTCCGCCGCCGATCGGTAGCCGCGACGTGGGTCTTCGACGGCCGAGCGACGTAGGGCGGCTGCGGACAAGGGGGGCACTTCATGGGGATCGCGTCGAAAGTCATCGGGGTGCTCTGCGCCATCGCCGGCGCCCTCGCGGTAGCCACTCGAGCCGCGGACGCGGCGGTCTGCGGCGACGCCAACCGTACCGGCTCCGTCACCGTCACCGACGGCGTTCTGGTATTGCGCTCCGCCGCCCAGCTCCCCGCCGGCTGCCCGCGCGAGCGCTGCGACATGAACATCGACGGGCAGACGAGCGTCACCGATGGCGTGCTCGCGCTGCGGGTGGCCGCCGGCATCCAGGCCAACGTCGCCTGTAGCGCCTCGCAGGCGGATGCCTTCTTCGGACAGATCATCAAGACGCTCGGCTTCGGCCAGAGCGCGTCGGCGGCCGCACGCGCCCGCGCGGCGGGCACGACCGCCCCCTGCTCCGGCGGCGGATTCCAGGACGACAACGGCTTCGTGATCACGTTCTTCGATTGTCAGGAGGGCGACTTCGTCACCAACGGCACGCTCGGCTTCACCGAGTTCGACGGCGGCGTGACCCTCTCGTTCGACACCACGGACTTCGTCATCAGCACGGGCGAGGTCTTCGCGACCTTCGGCGCGCTCGACTTCTCGTTCTCCGACGTGATCCGCGTCGACGGGGTCCTCGATCACTCGAGCAGCATCCTCGGGTCCTACCGCGACGAGTTCTCGGCCGTGCTGCTGGACGATCAGTTCTTCGTGTTCTCCGGACGGGTGGTGACCACCGTCGTCGACGGCACCGCTCTGTTCGCCAATCTCGACTCGCTGATCACCAACATCTACTCCCCGACGCTTGCCCAGATCGTCGTAGTCTACGCGAGCGGCGACTCCGACGTCTTCCTCGAGGGCGAAGGGCTCTGCGAGCCCTGCAGCAGCGGCTGCTCGAACCCCACCCTCGCCTGCCTCGACTGCGTCGACGGCTGCAGCAGCGAGGGCCCGGCCCGCTGCGCCTCCGACTTCTCGTTCCTCGAGTGCGAGGACGGCGTCTTCGGCCCGAGCGGCCTCTGCGTGACGTGCGACTCGAACGCCGACTGCAATGCGAGCGACGGGCTCTCCTGCTTCGCCTGCGACGACAACTGCTCCGGCTCGGTCAATCGCTGCGGCTCGTCGATCGCCTTCGTCGAGTGCGAGGACGGCACTTTCTGAGCGAGCCCGACCAAGACGCAAACTCCGCGCGCGTTTAGCGCGCGGCCGAGCGCGAGCGAGCCGGGGGATGAGCCGACGCGGCTTTGCCGCGTCGGCGAAGGGGGAGAGATCCCCCTTGTCAACTTGATCGGCCGGCGCGCGCTTCCTATGGTGCCTCACCGGAGGACGCGCCCGTGACGAGAGCAACCGCGACGATCGATCCCGACAAGCTGCACGCCACGGTCGAGCAGGTGTTCGGCTACCTCGGGGGCGCGGTGATCTCGGGCATGATCTACCTCGGCGATCGCCTCGGCCTCTACCGCGCGCTCGCCGCTTCGGACGCCATGACCAGCGACGAGCTCGCGGAGGCGACCGGGCTCCATGAGCGCTGGGTGCGCGAGTGGCTGCGCGGCCAAGCGGCGGCCCGTCTCGTCGACTACCGCGGCGACGGCCGCTTCGCGCTCTCGCCGGAAGCCGTACTCGTGCTGGCCGACGAACGGAGCCCGGCTTTCGCGGCCGGCGGCTTCTGCGGGCTGCCGCAGCAGCTGGCGGTGATCGAGCGCCTGCCGGAGGCCTTCCGCACCGGGCGCGGGCTTCCCTACGACGCCTTCGGGCTCGAAGGGAACCGCGGCGTCGAGCGCATGTTCGCCCCCTGGTTTCGCACCATGCTGGTGCCGGTCGCGATCCCCGCGCTCGACGGCGTGGCGGCGAAGCTCGCGGCCGGCGCGACGGTCGCCGACGTCGGCTGCGGGGCGGGCATCGCACTCATCGAGATGGCGAAGGCCTTCCCGCGCTCCTCCTTCCACGGCTGGGAGATCTCGAAGTACGCCCTCGAGCGCGCCGCCGCCAACCTCCGGGAGTCCGGGCTCGGCAACGTCGAGTTCCACGACGCCAACGGCGACGCGCTCCCGAGCGACGGCCGCTTCGATTTCGTCACCAGCTTCGACTGCCTGCACGACATGGCGAATCCGGCGGCGGTGATCGCCGCCATCCGTCGCGCCATCAAGCCCGACGGCACCTGGCTGATCGCCGACATCAAGAGCCAGCCGACCTTCGAGGCCAATCTCGCGGAGAACCCGATGGCGGGGATGATGTACGGCTTCTCGGTCCTGAGCTGCATGTCGTCGGCGCTGTCGGAGCCGGGCGGCGCCGGGCTCGGCACGCTCGGCTTCACCGAGGACCTGGCGCGGGCGATGACCCGCGACGCCGGCTTCACGCGCTTTCGCAGCCGCGACTTCGACAACCCGCTGAACGCCTACTACGAGGTGCGCCCGTAGCGCGGCCGTCGCTGCTGTCGCGCCAGTTCGTCCTCTGTTTCGGCGCCAACTTTCTTCAGAATCTCGCCTTCACGCTCTATCTCCACCTCTCGGGGTATCTCCACGAGCTCGGCGCCGACGAGGTGCGGATCGGCGTGATCGTGAGCGTGACCGCGGCGACGGCCATCCTCTGCCGCCCGCCGCTCGGACACCTGATGGACGCGCGCGGCCGCCGCGGGGTGATCCTCGCGGGCGGCGTGCTGAACGTCGTGGTGTGCGCGCTCTATCCGACGATCCGGAGCATCGGCCCCTGGCTCTACGTCGTGCGCGCCGTGCACGGCGTCGCGGAGGCCGCCCTGTTCACGGCCCTCATGACCCACGCCGCCGACCTCTTGCCGGCGCGGCGGCGCACCGAGGGCATCGCGCTCTACGGCATCTCGGGCCTGCTGCCGATGTCGATCAGCGGCGTCCTCGGCGACGTCATCCTCCACCACGGCACCTACGCCGACCTCTTTCACGTCTCGGCCGCCTTCGCCCTCGGGTCGCTCCTCCTGTCGTGGCCGCTCCGCGACGTGCGCCATCCGAGCCACGACCTGCCGGCACGCGGCTTCGTCGCCGCGGTGGCGCAGGCCGACCTGCTGCCGCTCTGGCTGATCGGGATCGTGTTCGCGACGGCGCTCACGGCGCAGTTCACGTTCGTGAAGACCTTCGTGCTGGAGACCGGCGTCGGCTCGGTCGGGCTCTTCTTCACGGCCTATGCGATCGCGGCGATCGTGCTTCGTCTCGCCTTCGCGTGGGTGCCGGAGCGCTTCGGCCCGAAGCGCGTGCTCTTTCCGGCGCTCGCCGTGCTGGCGTGCGGCTACGTCCTGCTCGCCCTCGCCACGACGCCACGAGCGATCGCGCTCGCCGGCGTCTGTGCGGGCCTCGGCCACGGCTTCACCTTTCCGATCCTCTCCGGCCTGGTCGTGGAGCGGGCGCGCGCCGCGGAACGGGGGGCCGCGATGTCGCTCTTCACGGCGCTGTTCGACGTCGGCGCCCTGATCGGCGGACCGCTGCTCGGCGGCGTGATCCGCGGCGCCGGCTACCCGGCGATGTTCGCGACGGCCGCGGTGCTGATCGTGATCGGGAGCGGCGTGTTCTGGCTCCTCGATCGCCGCCACGGTCATTGACTTCGAACCGGCCGCGCCGTCAATTGCCCTCTCGTGCTTCGCGTCCAGCCGCTTCGGCTCCCCGCTCCCGACCGCCGCGCCCTCCGCCGGCGAGCCGTCCGCGTGCTCGCCACGGCGGCCCGCACCGTCGGTCCGCCCCTCGCACGCCGCACCCTCGGCCGGACGAGCGCGGACCGGATCTTCGTTCGGCCGCTGCGCGAGCTCTTCGAGACCCTCGGCGCCACCTTCGTGAAGTTTGGCCAGTTGGTCGCGTCGGCGCCCGGCATCTTCGGCGAGGAGGTCGCGAACGAGTTTCGCTGCTGCCTCGACACCGGCCCCGCCGTGCCGGCGGCCGAGGTGCGGGCGACGATCGAGCTCACCCTCGGCGGGCCGCTCTCCGACGTGTTCGCGGCGTTCGACGACGTGCCGATCGGCCGCGCCTCGATGGCGGTCGTGCACCGCGGCGTCCTGCACGACGGCCGCGTGGTCGCGGTCAAGGTACTGCGGCCGGACATCGAGCAGACCGTCGCCACCGACCTCCGGCTGATGGGCCCCTTGCTCGACGTGCTGGCGTTTCGCGTCGGTATTCCCGAGGCGGGGCAGCTCGTCCGCATGCTCGACGGCTTTCGCGAGCAGCTCGCCGAGGAGCTCGACCTCCGGAACGAGGCCCGCGCCATGGTGCACCACCGGCGGCTGCTCACGGAGCTCGGCCTCGATCGGATCGTCATCCCGGCACCGTTTCCGGAGCACTCCGGGCAGCGCGTGCTGACGATGGAGTTTCTCGACGGCGTCCCGATCGACGACCACGCGGGGATCGCGCGCCTCGGACTCGATCCCCGCCCGCTGCTCGACCAGCTGGTGCGCGCCTGGTTCATCACCGCCCTCCGCGACGGCACCTTCCACGCCGACGCGCACGCCGGCAACATCCTTCTGCTGCGCGACGGCCGGGTCGGCGCGATCGACTGGGGCATCGTCGGCAGGCTCGACGCCCGCACGCATCGCTTTCTCCGCCGGACCGTCGAAGGCGCGCTCGGCGACGCCAGCGCCTGGCACGACGTCGCGGCCGACTTCCTGGATAACTACGGGCCGGCGCTCGGCGAGGGGCTCGGCATGGACGCGGACGCCCTCGCCCGCTTCTCGCAGAGCATCGTCGAGCCCATGCTGACGCGTCCGTTCGGCGAGGTCAGCCTGGGGACCTTTCTCGCCGCCTGGCAGGGCAACGTCGACGAGGCCACGGGCGGAGCGCCGGCGTCGCGCGGCTGGCGCGACCGGCTGGCTCGCCTCCGCCGGCAACGCGAGCTGCACGTCGGAATCTCGCGCCACGGCGGTCGCGGCACGAGCTTCGACCGCGGCACGTTCCTGCTCGCGAAGCAGATGCTCTACTTCGAGCGCTACGGGAAGATGTTCCTCGCCGACACCTCGCTGCTCGCCGATCGCGCCTTCTTCGAGCGCCTGCTGCGCGCGGGGCCGCTCTCGGAGGCCGATCCGGCGGACACCCCGGCGGCACCGCTCCCGACCGCGCCTCGTTGAGGAGCGCTACTCCGGCGTGTGACAGACCGCCTCGATGTTGTGGCCGTCGAGATCGAGAACGAAGGCGCCGTAGTAGCTCGGGTGGTACTGCGGCCGGAGGCCCGGCACGCCGTTGTCGCGCCCGCCCGCTTTGAGAGCAGCCTCGTAGAAGGCGCGCACCTCGGCTCGGCTGTCGACGACGAAGGCGATGTGCGCCGGCGGCGTCGTCTTGCCGTCACTGCCGATCCAGAACTCGGGCTTGCCGTTTTTGCCGAAGCCGCAGGCCGCGTTCTTGCCCTCGGTCTGCTGCGGCCCGACCTCCATCACCAAGGTGATCCCGAGCGGTGCCAGCGCCGCCTGGTAGAACGCCTTGGCGCGCACGTAGTCCGCAACCCCGAACCCGACGTGATCGATGATCATGCAAAGAGGCTGCTGGAGGGCGCGATGCTAGGCAAGCGCGTCAGAGGTCGAGCCGCATCACGACGCGCAGCGCCGCGGGGAGGCCGTGGACCGACTCCTCCGCCACGATCGCGGCGAGCCCGGGGGTCAGCTGCGCCGCATCGAGGACCCGAAACCCGAGCGTCGCGTAGAAGGGTGCGTTCCAGGAGACGTCACGGAAGGTCGTCAGGGTGACGCCGGCGAGGCCGCGGACGCGGGCGTCGGCGATCACGGCCGCGATCAGCGCGCGCCCGACGCCGCGTCGCCCCCACGCCGGCAGCACGTCGATCTCCTCGAGGTGCGAGCACCCGTCGACCGGCTCCGCGTAGGCGAAGCCGATCACGGCGCCGTCCGCCACGGCCACCCAGACCTGGTTCTCGGCCACCGCGCGCGCGAACGCCTCGGGCCGCGACGAGACCTCGGGAACACCAGCGAGCTCCGGGATCGCGTTGAAGCGCGACCCGGCCTCGTCCTCGATCGCACCGAGCAGCGGCAGCTCCTCGGCGCGAGCGTGCCGCACCATCCATTCGGCCGGATCCGAGCCGCTCATCGCTGCCTCCGAATGAAAGCGGGCCGCCGGAGCATCGCTCCAGCGGCCCACTCTCGAGCTCCCCGGGCCGGACTCGAACCAGCGACCATTCGGTTACACGTCATCCCGCCGTTTCCGACGGGCGTGGACTATCTCATCACCGTATCCGGAAGGACGTAGGTGGCGGGCGCTCGCGGGGAGGTTATTCTTTCGTCACTCCCTAGTCTCTGCACCTTCCCCCCACCCTGCCGGCTCATCACCGGGTCTTTGGGGGGCTTGGCTCAGGGTTCCCGTATGCATCGCGCACGTAGGCTTCCCTGAATTCACCCGCTTTTCACTCGCCGGTTTCCCGACGAGGCTGCAATGTTACAGCCGAACGCTCTACCAACTGAGCTACCGGGGACCATTGGAACTGAAACCAAACCCGGGCATCTATAGTAGAGGACGGAATCGATCGCAATCCGTTCAGCGGCCGACGGCGGCGGCGGTGTGCGCGACGACGGTCGCGAGCGTGCGCGCGCACATCGGCAGCTCGACGTGGCAGCGCTCGAGCCAGACGGGACGGACCCGCCAATGATCGGCCAGGGCCTGGACGTCGGCCGGCGGCACCTGGGTGTCGTAGCGAAAGCCGACCACCGCCGCCCCGTCCCGCCGTCGCGGCGCCGCCAACCGCGCCGGTGCCACCGGGTCGAAGAGGCGGAGCAAGGTGCGAGGTTGGCGGACGTCGTCACGCGCGAGCGCCGCATGGTCGGCGGCCCGCGCGAGCGCCCGCGGCGGCAACCAGATGCGCCCGGGATGCGCGCCCGCCAGCACCGGCACGCAGCCGTCGAAGCGCGAGGTCGTCGCCGCGAGGAGCGCGGTCACGGTGCCGCCGATGCCGACGCCGGTCGCCAGCACCGTGCGATAGCCGAGGGCCCGCGCCCAGGCCTCGACCGCGACGCCCTGGTGCACGCGCCGTACGATGGTCGCGAGCGCGAGCCCGATGCTGCGCGCCCAATCGCCCTCGTCGTCCGCAGCGAGCGCCGGGATGGCGACGTCGAAGCCGACCGCCACGAGCGCTGCGGCGAAGCGGCGTGCGATCAGATCGGCGAGCAGACCCGTGCCGCGATTCACGACCACCAGCGCTCCGCGCGCGCCGCCGCTGCGATGATGATGGAGCGTCGACTCGCCCCCCGTTCCGAGGCCGTTCACGCACGGCGCCCGGCCGCGATAGACGTCGACCGGACGGCGGCCGCGGCCGGTCGCGATCCGCGTGAAGTGCGGCGGCGGCGCGAAGCCGTAGAGCGTGCCGCGCGCGACCGCCGCGTGGATGGTCCGACAGGCGGCGCGATCGACGCCGTCCCGGAAGTGGCGCCGACCGAAGAGCCGCGCCCCGACCGGCGACAGGCCCTCGGCGAGCCGCACCCAGCCGGGGCGGCCGCCGGTCGTCGGCGCGCGGGCATCCTCGACGTCGGGCATCCACGCCGCAAGCTCGCTCGCCATGAGGCTCACTCGAGCAAGATCCACTCCTCGGGGTCGCGTCGCTCGATCGACGACTTGCGCCGCAACGGCGACGTCGGCCTACGTCAACCGTCGACAAGTGTTTGCCGGAGGTTGGACCTCCGCGCGCGGAGCGCGAAGGGGAGAGATCCCCCTTATGAATCCATCGGCACGTGGCGCGGCTGGCTCCGCACGCGCGCGAGCCACTCCCGCACGGCGCCATATCGTTCGAGGTCGAACCCGCCCTCGTCGGCGACGTGGGTGTAGGCGTAGAGCGCGATGTCCGCCACCGTGTAGCGCTCGCCGACGAAGAAGCTCCGCGCCGCGAGATGACGCTCCATGACGTCGAGCGCCGCGTAGCCGAGGGGCCGCTTCTGCTCGATCGCGGCGCGGCGCTCGGGTGTGAGCTCGGTGTAGTGCAACCAGAAGCGGACGGTCGCGATGTTGGGCTCGTGGCTGTACTGCTCGAAGCACATCCATTGCAGGACCTGCGCCCGCTCCCAGCGCTCGGCCGGCAGGAACGGCGTGCCCTCGGCGAGGTAGCAGAGGATCGCGTTCGACTCGGCCAGGTACTTCCCGGGCTCGACCTCGAGGAGCGGGATGCGGCCGTTCGGGTTCTTGGCGAGGAACTCCGGCGTCCGCGTCTCGCCCTTCACGATGTCGAGGGTGGTGAGCTCGAACGGAATGGCGAGCTGCGCGAGCAGCAGGCGGACCTTGTAGCCGTTCCCGGAGGGTAGATAGTCGTAGAGTCGGAGCATCGTCGTCAGCCTCGGCCGTAGGCGCTGGCGTGACGCGGCACCAGGCGCTCGGGATCGAGTCGCGGATCGGCGATCGGCGCCCCGGGACGGAGCGCCAGCGGCACCACCCCCGCCCACACCGGCAAGGCATAGTCCTCCTCGTCGTCGAGCGGCGGACCGCTTCGCACCTTGGCCGAGCCCTCGGCGATGGGTAGGCGCAGCACCAACGTGCCCGTGATCTCGTCGTCGCTCGGCGGCCGCACCGTCGGGTAGCGCCCGGGGACGACGTGCTCGACGAGGGCGCGGAAGGCCGCCCGCTTCTCGGCCGGGTCCACGACCTCGGTCGCGGTCCCGAGCAGCACCACCGAGCGGTAGTTCATCGAGTGGTGCATGGCGGAGCGCGCCAGCACGAGCCCGTCGAGCAGCGTCACCGTCAGGCAGACCGCGAGCCCGCTCTTGCCGGCGCGGAGCATGCGGTTGCTCGGCGAGCCGTGCAGATAGAGCCGGTCGTCGATGCGGGCGTAGGCCGTCGGCAGCACGAACGGCTGGTCGTCGACGACGAAGCCGAGATGGCAGACCAGGCCCTCGTCGAGGATGCGGACGATGGCCTGGTGGTCGTAGAGGCCGCGCTGGGCGCGGCGCTTCACGGTCGTGCGGGGGGTCGGGCCGGCGATCGGCACTTGCGTCTCTCCTTTCGTACTGGTACAATCTCTATTGCGTGCCGGTACAATATAGAATCAGCGGAGCGAGCGCAAGCGCGATCGCCGGCAACATCGAGACCGGGATCCGCGAGGGGCGCCTGGCGAGCGGCGCCCTGGTGCCGCCGGTGCGCGCCCTCGCCGCCACCTTGGCGGTGAGCCCGAGCACGGTCGCGGCCGCCTATCGGACTCTGGTCGGCCGCGGGCTCCTGCAATCGCACGGGCGTCACGGCACCCGCGTCCGCCACCGCCCGCCGCTGCCGACGCGCGCCGCCGCGCCGATCCCGTCGCACGCGCGCAACCTCGCCGACGGCAGCCCGAGCGCCGCCCTCCTGCCCGACCTGGGCCCGGCGCTCACCACCATCGACCGCTCACAGCGCTCCTACGGCGAGCGCGCCAACCTACCCGAGTTGCTGGCGCGGGCGACGCGCCAGCTGGCGCGCGACGGCGTCCCGGCCGACGCGCTCGCCGTCACCGGCGGCGCCCTCGACGGCATCGAGCGCGCGCTCCAGGCGCATCTCCGGCCCGGCGACCGCGTCGTCCTCGAGGACCCGGGGTACCCCGGCGTGATCGATCTGGTCGCGGCGCTCGGGCTCGTCCCCGAGCCGGTCGGCCTCGACGACGCCGGTGTCCTGCCCGACGCCCTCGACCGCGCGCTCGCGCGCCGGGTCGCCGCCTGCATCCTCACCCCCCGCGCCCAGAACCCGACCGGCGCCGCCTTCGACGCCGCCCGCGCCGCCGAGCTCCGGCGGGTGATGAAGCGACACCCCGAGGTCCTCCTGATCGAGGACGACCATGCCGGGCCGGTCGCGGGGACCCCAGCCTTTACCCTCTCCGAGCGCAAGCGGGCGCGCTGGGTGGTGGTGCGCTCGGTCTCGAAGTCGCTCGGCCCAGACCTCCGGCTGGCGGTGCTGACGGGCGACGCCACCACCATCGCCCGCATCGAGGGACGGCAGCTCATCGGCACCGGCTGGGTCAGTCACGTGCTGCAACGCCTCGTGGCCGCGCTCTGGTCGGACCCGGCAACCACCCGCCGCGTCCAGCGCGCCGCCGACACCTATGCGGCGCGCCGCCAAGGCCTGCTCGCCGCCCTCGCGCGGCGGGGTGTCCCTGCGCACGGCCGCTCGGGCCTGAACGTCTGGATTCCCGTCGGTGAGGAGATCACCGTCGTCCGCACGCTGCTCGAGGCCGGGTGGGCGGTGAACGGCGGCGAGCGCTATCGCCTGGCGAGCGGTCCCGCGATTCGGGTCTCGATCACCACGCTCGCGGCCGACGAGGTCGACCCCCTCGCCGACGCGATCGCCGCGAGCCTGGCGCCCGAGCGCCGTACCCACGCGCCTTGATGCCCGCGGCGTGATTGGCAGGCCCCCCTCCCCGTGTCAGATTCGCCGCCCGGAGGCGCGCATGACCAACCTGACGGGCAAGGTCGGCTTCATCACCGGTGGCGGAAGCGGCATCGGCCTCGGCATCGCGGGCGAGCTCGCTCGCCACGGAGCCCGCATCACGCTCATGGGGCGCGACGGCGCGAAGCTCGCGCGCGCCGCCGCCAACCTCGGCACTCCCGACGCCGTCCTGACCGTCGCCGGCGACGTCGGTAGCGAGGCCGACGTCGAGCGTGCCGTCGCCGCCGCGGTCGAGCGCTTCGGGCGCCTCGACCTCGCCGTCAACGCCGCCGGCACCGGCAGCTTCGGCGGCGTCGCCGAGCAGTCCTTCGAGTCTTGGAGTCTTACCCTCCGCACCAATCTCGACGGCACCATGCTGGCGCTGAAGCACGAGGCCGCGGCCATGCTGAAGCGGGGCCGCGGCGGCGCCATCGTCAACGTCTCCTCGATCGCCGGCGTGCTGACCCACCGCATGATGAGCGCGTATTGCGTCTCCAAGGCGGGCGTCGAGATGCTCACCCGCTGCGCCGCCGACGAGCTCGGCGAGCACGGCATCCGCGTCAACGCGCTCCGGCCGGGACTGGTCCCGACCGACCTGGCGGCGCCGCTTGCCGCGCATCCCCTCGCCCGCGCCAACTACGAGTCGCTGATGCCGCTCGGACGGCTCGGCACCGTCGAGGACGTCGCGACGGCCGCGCGCTTTCTGCTGAGCGACGAGGCGTCCTGGATCACGGGACAGGTGTTCGCCGTCGACGGCGGACACACGCTCCGCGGCGGCCCCGACGTCTCGTTGATGTTCAAGTAGCCGGGCGGCGCCCCGCGTCCGTCATCTCGCCGGCGACGATGGCGTCCATGATGGCGGCCAGGCTGTCCTGCATGCGGCGGGCGGCGGTGGTGATGACCCCGACCTCCTCGGGATCGAAGCCGGTGGCCTCCATGTCGCGCTTGAACTCGAGCCAGCGCTGGCGCTGCTTGTCGCCGTACGGGTCGAGGTAGGCGACCCCCAGGCTCGGTTGCAGCCGATAGGCGAGGCGTGCCCGCATGGCGATCTGCCGCCCGCCGTTCTTGGCGTCCTCGAGGACGTAGGCGAAGCCCACCAGCGACAGCGGCGCGCGCACCGCCACGCCGTCGATCAGGTCGACCAGGACGTTGGTGGGCGCGAGCCTGGTCACGCGCTGGAGGTCGACGGCGAAGCACGAGAGGTCCGAGGCCAGGGCCGGGGTGTGGAAATAATGGTCGTGCACCACCGCCGCGAGCGGCGGCACGAAGGCGCGAAGCCGCCCGAGGTGCCACTCGAGCGTGCGATGGACGAAGAAGAGCTGCGTCAGCCAGGCCACGTAGCTCGACCGCGGCAAGAGGCCGCGCGCGAGATCGCGCTGCAGGGGGTGCCGCTTCATGGCGCGCTCCGAGTCGGCGGTCGCGTGAGCGAGCCGTCGCATGACGCCGTCGATGGCCGGATGCATCTCGAGTCCTCCGCGGCGCCAGAGTCCAAGTTGGATGCCAGCGGCGCGGCCGCCACGACGCGCGGCGACCGCGTGGGGGCGTTCGGCGCATGGCGGCGCCGACGACACGCGCCGGAACGGCAGCGATCGCGTGCAGATGCAGAGGACCGGCGGAACACCGACGGCGCGGGTCATCGCGCGCTCGCCAGCGCATCCCACAACGCCCCGCGCAGCGGCCCTGCGCGGTCGCCCGCCCGCGGCCCGCCTCGCACGCGTGCAGCGACACCGCAGCCCTGCACGGCGCGCTCAGGATCGGCGTGGCGGTGACGGCGCGTCGGCCAGCTCGGCGAGGATGTGGGCACGGTCGCCGTCGAGCGCGGGCGCGCTCGCGCGCAGCGGCGGATCGGGAAACGCGGGCATCTTGATCGGCGAGCCGGTGAGCCTCACCCTCCCCGCCTGCGGGTCCTCGACCTCGATGATCATGTTGCGCGCCGCGACCTGGGGATCGGCCACCACGTCGGCGATCGTGTTGATCGGCCCGCAGGGCAAGCCGGCGTCGCGGAGCACCGCGATCCACTCCGCGCTCGAGCGCGCCGCGAGCGTCCTCGCGAGCTCGGCCTTCAGCGCCTCGTGGTTCGCCACCCGCTCGCCGTTGCCGGCGAAGCGTGGGTCGCTCGTGAGATCCGGCCGCTCGAGCGCCGCGCACAGGCGCCGAAACCCGGCGTTGTCACCGATGGCGATGACGATGAAGCGGTCCTTGGTCGGGAAGGCGTCGAACGGGGCGGCGCTCGGATGGCGGGCGCCGATCGGCCCCGGGGTGTCACCCGCGAAGTGGCGGACCACGGCGTTCTCGCCGATCGCCACCTGGCAGTCGAGCATGGCGACGTCGATCTTGATGCCCTCGCCCGTACGAGCCCGGTGCACCAGCGCCGCGTTGATGCCGACCGCGGTGTAGAGGCCGGCCGCGATGTCGCCGATCGAGCATCCCACCCGCGTCGGCGGCCCGCCGGCGTGGCCGGTCATGCTCATCACGCCGCCCATCGCCTGGGCCACGAGATCGAAGGCGGCATAGCCGCTGTACGGCCCCGAGTGCCCGAACCCCGAGGTCGCGGCGTAGACGAGACGCGGGTAGCGCGGGTGGAGATCCTCCCAGCCGAGCCCGAGCTTCTCCATCACGCCGGGCCGATAGTTCTCGACCAGCACGTCGGCGCGGGCCAGCAAGCGGTGCAGGATCGCGACGTCGGCTTCGCGCTTGAGGTCGAGCGCGATGCCCTCCTTGCCGCGGTTCACCGAGAGCGTGTAGCCCGACACGCCGTTCTGCAGCATGGGGCCGAGGCCGCGGGCGAGGTCGCCGCCCTTGGGATGCTCGACTTTGATGACGCGCGCGCCGAGGTCGGCGAGCACGAGCGTGCAGAACGGCCCCGCCAGGACCCGCGTCAGATCGACGACGGTGATGCCGTTCAGCGGCCCGGCGATCATGCGGTGCTTGTCTCACGATCCCCGTCGATGCTTCAACCGGAGCGGCAGCGTGATAGGCAGCCGACCAGGAGGACGACCATGGCGATCGACTTCACCCTCAGTCCCGAGCTCGAAAAGATCCGGCTCAAGGTGCGCGAGTTCATCCAAACCGTCGTCCGTCCCGGCGAGGAGAAGATCGGCGACCCCGAGAAGATCGAGCGCAGCGACTACCTCAAGCTCCTGCTGCAGATGCGGGAGGACGCCAAGGCGGCCGGTCTCTGGCTGCCGCACATGCCGAAGGAATGGGGCGGCATGGGGCTCGGCCACGTCGAGCTCGCGATGGTGCAGGCCGAGGCCGGCAAGTCGTACTACGGCCCGTGGGTGCTGAACTGCCAGGCGCCCGACGAGGGCAACATGCACACGCTGCTGCACTGGGCGACCGACGAGCAGAAGGAGAAGTACCTCCGCCCGCTCTGCGACGGTCACGTCATGAGCTGCTTCGCGATGACCGAGCCCGAGGTCGCCGGCTCCGACCCGACGCTGATCCAGACCCGCGCCGTCCGCGACGGCGACGACTGGGTGATCAACGGGCACAAGTGGTTCATCTCGAACGCGCGGCGGGCGCGCTTCGCGATCCTGATCGCGCGCACCGAGGACCAGCCCGAGCGACCCGCAGGCCGCCAACACCGGCTTCATCGTCGACATCCCGTCGCGCCGGCTGGACGCGCGTCCGCGAGGTCGAGACCATGCACGGCGCGACCGGCCACTCCGAGATCCGCATCGAGGACCTGCGCGTGCCGACGCGAGAACATGCTCGGCGGCCGCGGCCAGGGTCACCGCCTCGGCCAGTATCGCCTCGGCCCGGCGCGCCTCGCGCACTGCATGCGCTGGATCGCGCAGGCCGAGACCGCGCTCGACATGATGGTCGACCGCGCCACTCAAGCGCTTCGCGCACGGCTCGCTGCTCGCCGAGAAGCAGGGCATCCAGTGGATGATCGCCGACTCGACCATGGAGCTCTACCAGGCAAGCTCATGGTGCTGCACGCCGCCTACAAGATCGACCGCGGCATCGACTTCACCTCGCGAGGTGTCGATGGCGAAGCACTTCGTCGCCAACGCGCTCGGCCGCATCATCGACCGCGCCATCCAGGTGCACGGCGCGCTCGGCTACTCGACCGACACGCCGCTCGCCCACATGTACCAGCACGCCCGCTGGGCGCGCTTCGCCGACGGCGCCGGACGAGGTGCACCAGATGCGGATCGCGCAGCGCACGATCGCCGCCTACAAGGAGCACGGCAGCAGCCGGACGGCGACCGGCGACCTGCCGGTCTGACGGCGCGCCCTGCCATGCGGCGCCGGCCTCGCGTGAGCCGTGCGGCGATCGCGCTGCTGCTCGTCGCCGCGTGCCAGCGCACGACGGGGACCCTCAGCGAGGAGCAGCAGCACCGCTTCGAGACTGAGGGGATCGTCCGGCGCGCCGTCGACGTCCTCTTCCGCTACAGCCACGACGGCGGCACGCGTGACGCCGGCTGGGAGGAGGACGATGCTTCGATCGTGGTCACCAAAGAGAGCGTCGTCATCCACCGCGGCGACCGCTTCCGTCTCGAGATCACGCCGCGCTCGACGGGCGTCTACGAGGTCGCCCGCGATCACGATCGCCTCCGCCTGCACGCCGGCAGCGGCAAGTCGGCGGTCAGCTGGTCGTTCCGACCGCCCGACGACGCACCGGGATGGGCCGAGGACATCCGCGCGGTCATTCGCGGCACCGCCGGCGCGGCGCGGCGGCAGCACCCTCATTGAACCACCTCGTTGAACTTCTGCCCGAGCAGCTTGCCCTTCACCTCGAGGACGCCGGTCACAGCCGGCCACTGCACGCCGGGGCCCGCGACGACTTGCGCCAGGATGGTGACGGGGCCGTCGCCGTCGTCGAAGAGCGGCGTCAGCTTCAGCTTGGCCGTCCCGTCCTCCTCGCGGTAGGCGCCGGCGACGATCACCTGGGTCGTCCGCTCGAGCGTGGCCGAGTGGATGTTGGTCGAGATCGAGCCCGTCCCGAGCAGCTCACCGACCACCGGTTGCTGCAGCTCCATGCGGACCTCCCAATCGCCGCGATTGGCGAAGGACGCCTGCTGGGGGGCGTTGCCGCCGCCGCTGCTGCAGATCTTGACGTGCTTCTTCTTGAACGGGTGCCATTGCTTCACGCACTGCTTGATCTTGAGGGTGACGAAGATCATCGCGTCGGCGCCGCTGCCGCGCACCTCGGTCCGGCGGGTTCCGGACGAGGTCATCGAGTCGCCGTTCCCGAGGTCCCCGTAGCCCTTGTGCTTGGTCTTCATCACCGTGATGCCGTTCGAGGTCTTGACCGTCCCCTTGCTCTCGTTGACGAGCTCGATGTCGCTGCCCTTGTCCCGCACGAGCCCGACGACCTTTCCTTTGATGTCGTGGGAGATCAGGACCGTCCGCTCGATGTCCCCATCGTTCGAGTGCTCCTCCGCGCTGAAGTCGTAGACGCCGGGGGTCGTGAACGTGATGACGTGGACCCCATCGCCGACGTAGTCGACCGTCGGGGGAGCCGGGTGCACCGGAGCGGCGAGCAGTCCCGCAAGTAGACCCGTCGCCGTCAACGTGTTTCCGATCTTTCGCATGGCCCTCGGCCCTCCTGCATCGAGGGCGTTCAGGATCGGACGAACGGCGTTCAGGCCTCCACCGCGAGGACCTCGTCGACGAGGGGGTCCTCGGTGTCGGGGTCGCTGGTCACGCGGACCAGCATGGTGACGGAAACGTGACGCTCGCCGTCCAGGGGCTCGAGCCGGAGGGTCGCCGTTCCATCGGCGCCGAGGAGGCCGGCGACGACGACATCCCAGCTACGGCGGTGCCCCCTCGCGGGCAGCGCGGTGGCGATCGAGCCCACCCCGACCACCTCACCGGCACCGAGCGCCTCGATCTCGAGGCGCACTTCCCACTCCCCGCCCCCGGGCGCCGAGTAGGTCACCACCTGGACCCTCCCCTCGGCCCTCACCAATTGACCGATGGGTACGCCGGGCGGCGGCGCCGCCACGAGACCCGACCTCCCCCGATCCTGTGAATCCGGCACTCTGGACACGTCTCCCATCCGAGAGGCGTTCAACCAGGAGTGAACCGCGTTCAGAAGGCGCGAGGCACGCCCCGCCCGGGGAGACCGGCGTACCCTCCGCGCGCAAAGCGCGCGGCCGAGCCAAGCGAGCCGGGGGATGAGCTACGCGGCTGTGCCGCGTAGCGAAGGGGGAGAGATCCCCCTTTTCAATAATTGCGCTCGACCGTCGTCTTGGTGCGCACCTCCGTCTCAGGGACCTCGACGGTGCTCCGGCGCTCGATGGTGGTAGTCGACGGCTCCCGCACCGTCTCCTTCTTGATGTAGCAACCGCTGGCCGCGCTCGCTACCAGCATGGCCGCACACGAAAACGTGATCATTCGACGCATGACGATTCTCCTTTTTCCTCTGGCTCGGTTGGTGTCGTTCCCGGCTCGCCATCGATGGCCCGCACCGGCTTGTCGACCAGCGTCTTCGGGCTCATCAAGAGGCTGCCGTCCTTCACGGTCACGTCCAGATAGTCGCCGGTCGAGAGGCCGAGCATTTCGTAGACCTTCTTCGGAATGATGACCTGACGGCTGGCTCCGATCTTGACGGCCGACATGAGCGGTCAACGGCTCAGCGCGCGCGCCGAGCAGCCTTTCTGGTGGCGGTCGTCGGGCCGGTGATCGCCTCCCGCACCGTGTCGACGGCGCTCGACACCGCCTCCTTCACGCTGCCGACGATCTGATCGATCTTGCCCTCGCGCTTCAGCGACTTCTTGCCGCTGAGAGCTCCGGCGGCCTCCTTGATGCGACCCTTGGCCTTATCGGTCTTCCCTGCCATTCGCGTTCCTCCTTCTCGCGTGCGCGCGAAAGAGCGCCGCACGCCTGCCTGGCAGGAAGACAGCAAGAGTGACGCCAGCGCCCCGGATCGGCGATTCGTCGCACGGTCCCGTACTTGGACGGCCGACCGCCGCGTGAGCCCTGAGCTTTGGAGAATCTGCTGTCTTGATTTTTCAATGTGCGCCGCCTCGCACTTGCATGGAAGGCGAGCCTCTGCGACATCGATTTCATCCTTCAGACGCGAGAGGAGCACCGCCATGCGAGAGCATCTCGATTTCTACATCGACGGCCAATGGGTGAAGCCCGCGGTCGCAAAGACGCTGGACGTCATCGGCCCCGCCACCGAGGAGGTCGTCGGCCGGATCAGCCTCGGGAGCGCGGCCGACGTCGATCGCGCCGTCGCTGCCGCCCGCAAGGCGTTCGAGAGCTTCTCGCGCACCACCCGTGAGGAGCGCATTGCGCTCCTCGAGCGCATCACGGCGGCCTACCAGGCCAAGCTCGGCGCGCTCGCCGAGACGATCTCGCTCGAGATGGGGGCCCCGATGTGGCTCGCCACCGCGGCCCAGGCGCCGTCGGGCCTCGCCCACCTGATGCAGGCGACGCAGATCCTGAAGGACTACGCCTTCGTCGAGAACAAGGGCTCGACCCGCATCATCCGCGAGCCGGTCGGCGTCTGCGGCTTCATCACGCCGTGGAACTGGCCGGTGAACCAGATCATGTGCAAGGTCGCGCCCGCGCTCGCCGCCGGCTGCACCATCGTGCTGAAGCCGAGCGAGATCGCGCCGCTCTCGGCGATCCTGGTCGCCGAGGTGCTGCACGAGGCCGGCGTTCCCGCGGGCGTCTTCAACCTGGTGAACGGCGACGGCCCGACGGTCGGAGCGGCCATCTCGTCGCATCCCGGCATCGACATGGTGTCGTTCACGGGCTCGACCCGCGCCGGCGTCCAGGTGGCCAAGAACGCCGCCGACACCGTCAAGCGTGTCGCCCAGGAGCTCGGCGGCAAATCGGCCAACATCATCCTCGACGACGCCGACCTCGAGCGCTCGGTCAAGGGCGGCGTCCGCAGCTGCTTCATGAACAGCGGCCAGTCGTGCAACGCTCCGACGCGCATGCTGGTGCCGCGAAACCGGCACGCCGAGGCCGTCGCCATCGCCAAGGCCGCCGCCGAGGCGACCGCCGTCGGCGATCCGCAGGCCGAGGGCAACCAGATCGGTCCGGTCGTCAGCAAGGCCCAGTTCGAGAAGATCCAGGGCCTGATCCAGAAGGGCATCGACGAGGGCGCCGAGCTCGTCGCCGGCGGCGTCGGTCGTCCCGACCGGCATCGCCAAGGGCTACTTCGTCCGCCCCACCGTCTTCGCCAACGTCCGGAACGACATGACGATCGCGCGCGAGGAGGTCTTCGGACCCGTGCTCGCCATTCTCCCCTACGACGGCGAGGAGGAGGCGGTGCGGATCGCCAACGACACCGTGTACGGGCTCTCGGGCTACGTCGCCTCCGGCGATCCCGAGCGGGCGCTGCGCGTCGCCTCCCGGCTCCGTACCGGCAACGTGCACCTGAACGGCGCCGGCGCCGACTTCGCCGCGCCCTTCGGCGGCTACAAGCAGAGCGGCAACGGCCGCGAATGGGGCGAGTACGGCTTCGAGGAGTTCCTCGAGGTGAAGGCCGTGATGGGAGCCGTCGGCTGATCGAACGGCGCGAGGTGGCGCGCGCTACCGGCGCACCACCTCGCACTCCGACGAGCGGAAGACGGCGGCGCGGGCGACGTACTCGCTCGCCAGGCCGGGATGGAGCGAGTGGTTCTCGCCGTCCGGGCTCAGGTACCAGCTGCTGCAGCCGGTCGACCACACCATGTGCTTCATGCGGCGCTGGAGGCCGGCGTTGTAGGCGTCCTGCACCTCGGGGCGCACGGTCACGTACCTGAGATCGTCGGCGCGCATGCGCTCGATCGCCTGCAGGGTGTAGCCGATCTGCGCCTCGGTGTATCTCGCCGCCGTCGATCGCTATCGCGCCGACGTCGCGGCTGCTGCTCGCCGCCAAGCTCTCGCGCGAGTTCAACGAGCGGAACGACGCGCTTCTCCGGGTAATCATCCTCGAGCAGCAGGCCATCCCCAAGAAGGCACGCCGCCACTTCCAGGCCGCGTTCGAGGACGCCTACCGCGTCTACGCGCGCTGGCTCGCGGCCCGGCTCGGCTCCGCGAGCGGCGTCGACGTCGAGGCCGCCGCCATCCAGCTCTTCGGCTCGCTCGCGCAGTACCAGGTCCAGGTCGAGACCTTCAGCCGCCCGCCGCTCGGGGTCGAGCCGGACCGTTTCAGCGTCGCGTGGGCGGATCAATGGACGGCCTTCATCGCGGCGGCGCGGAGGTAGCGCCGGCGCAATCTGTACTCGGGCGCGCCCTCCGGTTAGAACCGAGGTCGCGGAGACGATCGCGTGAACGGCATCCACGACCTCGGCGGCATGCACGGCTTCGGGCATGTCGACGTCGAGCCCGACGAACCGGTGTTCCACGCGCGCTGGGAACGGCGGGTCCTGGGCATGGCCTACCAGCTGATCGGCTTCGGCTGGGTCAACCTCGACGCCTTTCGGCACGGGATCGAGCGGACGGCGCCGCACGCTTACCTGACCCTCGGCTACTACGGCCGCTGGCTCGCCTCGCTGGAGCGGGTGCTGGCGGAGCGCGGCGTGCTCGCGGCGGGCGAGATCGAGGCCCGCGCCGCCGGCCGTAGCGTCGCCCCTCCCACCGCCGCGCTGACGCCACCGCAACCCGTTTCGCTCGGATTCGAGCGTGAGCTCGCACGTCCGGCCCGCTTCGGGGTCGGCGACGGCGTACGGGTGCGGGTCGCGAGCCCGGCCGGCCACACGCGCCTGCCGCGCTACGCCGCCGGCCGGCGCGGCGTCGTCGAGCGTCGGCACGGCGCGCACGTGTTTCCAGACACCAACGCCGCGGGGAACGGCGAGGATCCCCAGTACCTCTACACCGTGCGCTTCGTGGCCTCGGAGCTCTGGGGCGAAAACGCGGAGAACGGGACCTCGGTCTCCCTCGACCTCTTCGAGCCCTACCTGGAGCCGGCACCATGAGCGACGATCACGACCACGATCACGATCACGACGACGATCCGATCGCCCGGCGGAACGCGCTTCGCGCCGAGGCCCTCGAGTCGCTGCTGGTCGAGCGCGGCCTCGTCCAGACGGAGCTCATCGACGCCATCGTCACCCGCTTCGAGCAGGACATCGGCCCGTTGAACGGCGCCAAGCTGGTCGCGCGGGCCTGGATCGACCCGGCGTTCCGGCGGCGACTGGTCGCCGACCCGTGGGCGGCCGCCGAAGAGCTCGGTCTCGCGACCGGTCCGGGACGGAACCCGATCGTCGTGCTCGAAGGCTCGCCGGGCGTCCACGACGTCGTCGTCTGCACCCTCTGCTCCTGCTACCCGGCGTCGCTCCTCGGTCTCCCGCCCACCTGGTACAAGAGCCCGCCCTATCGTTCGCGCGTCGTGCGCGAGCCGCGGCTCGTGCTGCGCGAGATGGGTCTGGACCTGCCCGCGGAAGTGCAGATCCGGGTGTGGGACTCCAGCGCCGAGGTCCGCTACATGGTGCTGCCCGAGCGGCCCGCCGGCACCGAGGGGTGGAGCGAGGAGCGCCTGGCCGCCCTGGTGACGCGCGATGCGTTGATCGGCGTCGCCCGGCCGACGGTTGCCGCGGAGCCGGCGTGAGCAGCGAGCCGCCGGCCGCGGTGCTCGACTGGGAGGGTCCGGGCGCACCGCCGCGCCGTAACGGCGAGCTCGTCTTCGATGCGCTCTGGGAGAGCCGCGTCTTCGGCATGACGATGACCCTCTACGAGCACGGCGCCTTCCAGTGGAACGAGTTCCGCGACCGCCTGATCGCCGCCATCGCGGCGTGGGAGCGCACGCATCACCCCGACGACGGCGGCTTCCGCTACTGGGAGTGCTGGCTCACCGCCTTCGAGGGTCTCGTCGCCGCCAAGGGCCTCTGCATGCCCGGCGCGCTCGAGGCACGAGTGGCGGAGCTGGCGGCGCGCCCCGCCGGCCACGACCACCGCCACGACTAGGAGGCTGGCTCCTCGAGCATCGTCGCGAGCTCCGTGACGAGCCCACGGCTTCCCCGCACGTCGAGAATGCCGGCGCGGTGCAGCGTGATGGCGCCGTGGATCAGGATGAAGGCCCGCATCACGGCCCGCCGTCGCTCCTCCGAGCGCTGGCTCGGGGCGACGAAGAGCCGGAACGCCTCTGTGATGACGGCGTGCACCGCGGCCTGGAGATCCGGCGTGCGGTAGAGCGTGGCGTGGCGGCGGCTGGTCATCACGTCGTAGAGCGAGGGGTGGTCGAGCGCGAAGCGCACGTAGCGCGCGACGAACGCCGCCCGCGTGGCCTTCGAGCGAAGGCTCGCGGCGAGCCGCAGGAAACCCTCCATGGCGACCGCGTTCAGGAGATCCTCGCGATCCGCGAAGTGATTGTAGAGCGAGCGATGCGCCACGCCGACGGCGTCGGCGACCCGCCGGAGGCTGAGCCGCGGGCCTTCGCCGTCGCAGAGCAACGCGTAGGCCGCCCGGATCGCCTCCGCCTTCAGGTTGCCGTGGCGATAGCTGCGCCGCCGCGCGGCCCTAGGCACCCCCACCGTCCCGCAGGCGAACCAGCGCGCGCGCGTTGTCGAGCGTCAGCTCGTCCTCGATCGCGGCGCGGAGGTCCGCGAGCACCCGCTCGCGGACCCGGAGCTTCGTCGCCGCGTGGCTTCGCATGTTGAGCTTGGCGAGACTCACCGCCGCGGCGCGTGCGAAGCCATGGAGCTCCGGCTCGGGCACGACGTGATCCAGGAAGCCCGCCGCCGCGGCCTCCGCCGGCGCGACCATCTCGCCAGTCACGACCAGGCGATTGAAGGCCGCGGCCGTGAGCCGATGGCGGGCGATCTCGATCGCAAAACGCGGCAGGGTGAGGCCGATCGCGACCTCGTTCATGCCGATGCGGTACGGTCCCTCGGCCCCGAAGCGCACGTCGGCCGACAGCATCAGGAATGCCCCCATCGGGTAGGCGTGGCCCGTGCACGCGGTCACGACCGGAAACGGAAATCCGAGAACGCGCCCGGCGAGCTCGGCTCCCGCTCGCAGCATCGTGTTGATGTCCTCGGCCGTCCCGCTCATGAACACCTTGAGGTCGAAGCCGGCCGAGAACATCCCCTGGCGGCCCACGAGCAAGACCACCGCGCGATCCGCCTCCGCGCGCGTCAACGCCGCGTCGAGGTCGCGCAGCATCGCCGTCGACATCACGTTGACCTTGCCGTCGTCCATCCCGATCGTCGCCACGCCGTCACGGAGCTCGTAGGTCGTACGCTCGCTCATGGTCAGGTCCTCCTTCTAAGCATCCAGTGGATGCTTCCGTGCTACGAGACGCTCCCGGCCGAAGCAAGGGCAACCCGCCGGCGGAACGCCTCGTAGTTCGCGCCCGCCTCCGCTGGTCCTGCCGGAGGCGAAACTGCTGACTTGATTGCCGAACTGAACTAGGGACGGGGCGGCACGCTGCGAAACGGCTCCATCGATTGGCGACCCACGGGCAACCGAAAGCGAGGACACGATGAGTCAGATCGAGCTGCTGCGCCGCCGTCGTTTCGCGCCGTTCTTCTGGACGCAGTTCCTGGGCGCCCTCAACGACAACGTCTTCAAGAACGCGCTGGTGATCGTGCTGGCCTTCGGCGCCACCGCCACCACGCTCGAGTCCGCCACCCTCGTGAACCTCGCCGGCGCCGTCTTCATCGCGCCCTTCTTTCTCTTCTCGGCGACCGCCGGCGAGATCGCCGACCGCTTCGAGAAGTCTCGCATCATCCGCACCGTGAAGCTGCTGGAGATCGCGATCATGGCGCTCGGCGCGATCGGCTTCATGCAGCGGAGCGTGATGCTGCTCTTCGTCGCGCTCTTCCTCATGGGCGTGCACTCGACGCTCTTCGGCCCCGTCAAGTACAGCATCCTCCCCCAGCACCTCCGGACCGACGAGCTCGTGGGCGGGAACGCGCTGGTCGAGATGGGCACGTTCCTGGCGATCCTGGTCGGCACCATCCTCGGCGGGGTGCTGGTCAGCCTGCCCGAGTCGGGCGCGACGCTCACGTCCGCGGTCGTCGTCGGGCTCGCGGTCGCCGGCTGGCTCGTCAGCCGTGGCATCCCGCCCGCGCCGGCCGCCACGCCGGATCTGCGCCTTCACTGGAATCCGCTCGCGCAGACGATCCGCACGATCGGCCTCGCCCGCGCCAACCGCACGGTGTTCCTGTCGATCCTGGGCATCGCCTGGTTCTGGTTCTACGGCGCGCTCGCGCTCGCGCAGCTGCCGGGCCTCGGCCGTGAGGTGCTCGGGGGGGACGAACGCGTCGTCACCGTGCTGCTCGCCTTCTTCTCGGTAGGCATCGGCCTCGGATGCATCCTCTGCGAGCGCCTCTCCGGCGGCGCCATCGAGCTCGGCCTCGTACCTCTCGGATCGATCGGCCTGTCGCTGTTCGCGATCGACCTCCATTGGGCGTCGCCCACGCACGGCGCCCCGGCCGCGGCCCTCGCGCTCGGCAACGTCTTCGCGCGGCCGCACGCCTGGCGGCTGGCCGCCGACCTGGTGCTGATCGGCGCCTTCGGCGGCCTCTTCATCGTGCCCCTGCTCGCGCTGGTCCAGCATCGCAGCGAGCCGAGCCAGCGCTCGCGCATCATCGCCGGCAACAACATCATCAGCGCCGCCTTCATGGTGCTGGCGGCCGCCGTCGGCATCGGCCTCTCGGCCGCCGGCCTGACCATTCCCCAGATCTTCCTGGTCACCGCGATCATGAATGCCGCGGTCGCGGTCTACATCTACACCCTCATCCCCGAGTTCCTGATGCGCTTCATCATCTGGCTCCTGGTGCACACCGTCTATCGCCTGCGGCAGCACGGTCTGGAGTACGTGCCGAGCGAGGGACCCGCGGTCCTGGTCTGCAACCACGTGAGCTTCGTCGACGCGCTCGTGATCGCGGCCGCCTGTCGCCGGCCGGTCCGCTTCGTGATGGACCACGCCATCTTCAAGCTGCCGATCCTGAGCTTCGTCTTCCGCACCGGCCGTGCCATTCCGATCGCATCGCGCAAGGCGGATCCGAAGATCACCGAGGCTGCCTTCGACGAGGTGGCGCGCGCGCTCGCCGACGGCGACCTGGTCTGCATCTTCCCGGAAGGCCAGATCACGCGCACCGGCGAGCTGAACCCGTTCCGTCCTGGCGTCGAGCGCATCGTCGCGCGCACCCCGGTTCCCGTCGTCCCGATGGCGCTGCGCGGCCTGTGGGGCAGCTTCTTCAGCCGGAAGGACGGACCGGCGATGCGGCGGCCGTTCCGCCGCCTGTGGTCGCGGATCGAGCTGATCTGCGGGCCGCAGGTATCCGCGGCCGCCGTTCGCGCCGAAGAGCTGCAGGCGAGCGTGCTCGCCCTCCGTGGCGATTGCCGCTGAGCCTGGTTCTTCGCCGTCTGTCCTATTTTGGCGCAGCTAATGTTCGCTACCGGTGTCGTTGACGTGGACATTCGCGCTTCGTCGTAGATAGTCGTCATGCGCACCGGCGTCGTCGACGTCGGCGACCCGAGGGAGGACACGGCATGCGCGCTTGGTTGATCATCGTCTACGCGAGCGCGGTACTGATGACGCCGGGTTGCACGCGACTCTTCGGAGGCTTTTCTCCCGTCGACAAGTGCTCGTCGGCGAACCGCTCCGCTGCCTCCGCCTTGTCGAAGGCCCCGGCCTGGGTGCCGGGATCTCCGGCCCGCGCACTGCTGCCCGCCGGTTGCGTCGGCGGCGATGGCACACACCATCCCGACCGGCTCTGTGCCGTCGCCGAGGTCGAGGGTGTCGATGCCACGGAGACCGCGACGGATCTTGCGCGCACCAAGAGTCTCCGTCTCTTGAGCGAAGAGCTCGAGCGCCGACTTCGGCGGGTGGGTGGCTCCTTGTCGGCGGAGCAGATCAAGGATCTCAGCAAGCAGCTGAGGACGACCATCGGTCGGGTCACCGCCGACTGGCGATCGCCCAACTGCACCGCGTATGCGATCGCCGAGATGACGCTCACCGATTTCCGGTTCGTCATCGAGGGGCCGCGCGTGTCACCCGAGCAACGCGCCGCTCTCCTCGGCAACACCGACACGATCATCGGCTCGCCGTAACGCCGGAGGAAGCGCATGGCCTGGCAGACGTACGAGGACGTCCCCGGAACGCCGCAGGATCTCGAGACCGGCGCCGTCTGGCGCAACTGGGGCCAGAATCAGTCCGTGCGGCCGGCGGAGATCTTTCACCCCGAGTCGCTCGCCGATCTGAAGGCGATCGTCAAGCGCGCCCGCAACGAAGGCAAACACGTACGGGTCTGCGGCGACGGACATTCGTGGAGCGGTCTCGTCCCCACCGAGGACTTCTTGGTGTTCGTCTCCAAGCTCGACCGGGTCGAGATCGACAAGACAGACCCCGCGCGGCCGCTCGTGACGATGGAAACCGGTGCCACCGTACGCCGCGTCCTGACCGCCATGCGTGCGGAGCACGTCGCCCTGCCGACCAACGTCGTCCTCGGAACGGTCCAGTTCGGCGGCCTCATCGCCACGGGGTGCCATGGCTCCGGGCGGGATCAGAAGACCCTCTCGGACCTGGTGGTGTCCATCGAGATCGTCACCGGCAAGACGGATCCCGCGACCGGCGACGTCGAGGTCCGCACCTTTTCCGTCGCCGCCGGAACTCCCGAAGCGGTGATGAGCGCGGCCCGGCTCCACCTCGGAATGTTCGGCATCATCTACCGCATGACGCTGCGCACGGTTCCCGAGTACAACGTCCTGACGATCGACCAGAAGCTGCCGATGGCAACCGCGCTGGACACCGTCCGCGATGCCGTCGGCACCTTCGACTACACTGAGCTCTTCTGGTTCCCGTTCAACCAGAAGGCGTGGCTCAAGACCATGAAGCGAACGGCGGCCCCGCCGAAACACGATGAACCCGTCGACGGGTACCGCGCGTGGCTGAATCTGCTGGACGCGAACGCGGGCCAGGCGGGCTTCGAAGCGGTCGCGGCTCACCCGGCACTCGCAAAGACGTGGTGCCCGCTCGCGTTCCAGTTGGTACCGGAACGACAAGAGGTGGAGAGCATCAATGACGGGCTCCACTATCAAAAGGCGATCAACCGCATGCGCATGGGAAACCTCGAGATTGCCTTCGCCGTCGACGAGGACTTCGCCAACTTCACGAGCGCCTGGACGTTCGTGGTCGATCTCGTCGACCAACACGCCGCCCGCAACGAGTACCCGATGAACATGGCGATGAATGCCCGCTTCATCAAAGGCAGCGACGTGCTGCTGTCGCCGGCGGCCGGCAATCCCCAGAGCGCCGATCGCTACACCTGCTACATCGAGATCCTGAGCTACTACAAAACGCCCGGCTGGGCGGCCTTCGAGGCCGAGGTCGGCGACCGCTGGATGAGTCTCCAACACGCGCGGCCCCATTGGGCCAAATCGTTCGAGGGAGTCCCGAACATCATCGCCCGCACGCGCGCGGCGTACGGCGATCGCTTCCGGCGGTTCATGGAGATTCGCACCAATGAAAAGGTCGACCCCGACGACACCTTCGTGAACCCGCTGCTCAGGAGCCTTTTCTTCTAGGGCCAGCGGTTTTGTTGACCAGGTGAGGCCGTATGACCGACTTCATCGCACTCGTCGAACGATTCGGATGGACGTTCATCGACTTCACGGTGTTGCGGCCCCGCAAGTTCTTCGAGCGACACCTCCGCGACCCGCAACGCTACGCCGGCCTGTCAACACAAAGTAGAAATGTCCGCTTTTGCCCCAAGTAGAAATGTCCGGTCTGTCCCGTAACCGAGGACGAGTCAGCGCGGCGGCTGCGCACGGAGCAGCTGCTTCTCGCGGAGGGTGACCTTCCGACTGGCGAGGCGTTGCGCATCGCGCACCTGCTGCTGCGCCGCGATCCAGGCGAAGGCGCCGTCGAGATGTTTGTGCTCGACGATGGCGCCGGGCTGGAGCTCGGCGTGGTCCTTGGCGAAGCGCCGGGCGGCGAGCACGCGGCCGTTGGCTCGGATCGTGACCCGGCTCTCCGCGTCCTCGCTGATCACGGCCGTGGCGCCCCGCAGGCGGCGATTGTCGACGGAGTCTTCGAGGACGTAGAGGTCGCGCTTGTAGTGCACGGTGAGCTGGCGAGAGATCCGACGGGTTTCTTGCCAGGTGAAGATCTGCGCGAGATCCTCGTCGGGGCGCAGCGGGCGATGCGCATCGTAGGCCACGCGGGGCGGCTTGGCGAAGCGCGCGTTGTAGTCGGCCATGAACGCGGGGAGGAACGGGGTGGCACTGACCGGGTCATTGAGCCCGCGCAGGCGGAGCTCCTTGACGAGGCGATCTTGCAGCGTCCCGTTCGCCCGCTCGACGCGGCCCTTCGCCTCGGGGCTGTTGGCGCAGAGACCCTCGATGTTGAGGTCGCGGAGCGCGCGGCCAAACTGCGACACGCCGCGGCCGCCCTGGGCGCGGTCGCCCGCGGCGACGTGAAACACACTGAGCTTGTCGCTGTAGAAGGCCATCGGCTTCCCGTGGCGCTCGAGATAGCGGCGCGTGGCGCGGAAGTAGTCGAAGGTCGATTCGACGGCGGCAAAGCCGAGCTCCATGAGGCGACTGGTCGCGTCGTCGACGTAGACCAGCAACGTGCACTTCGGCCCGCGGTCCTCGAACCAGGCATGGTCGGAGCCGTCGAGCTGGACGAGTTCGCCGAGACACGCCCGACGCGGCCGCGGCGGATAGCTCCGGCGAGTCCGCTGCGTCCGCGGCACCCAGAGCCCGGCCGCGATCATCCAGCCGCGCAGCGTCTCGACGGAGCACGCCAGCGCATGCTCCTCGCGGAGCTTCTGGTGCGCGAACGTGGGCCCGAAGTCGGCATAGTGCGCACGCACGAGCGCGAGGGCGCGCTCCTGCGTGGCCATGCTCAGGCGGCGATTACTCGCGCGGCCCCGCTGGCGGGAGCCCAGTCCCGCAGCGCCACCCGCGGCAAATCGCCGGGCGAGTCGCCGGACCTGGCGCGCACCCACGCCAAGCCGCTCCGCGGCGCGCCATTGCGTCAACCGCCGCTCGGCGAGCTGCGTCAGCACTTCCAAGCGCTCCAGTTCCTCCATGGTCAACGTCACCATCCCCGCGATCCCTCCCGAAGGGAGGCAAAGCGGACATTTCTACTTTGGAGAAACCGGACATTTTCATTTGGGGCTTACACGGCCCCCTCGAGTTTGCCGCGATATGTATCCTCGTTTACGCGCTGATCGGAGAGGTCCGCCCCGAGGCCTCGTCGATCCTTCGTGGCGCGCAAGACCTCCTCGCGATGGCCCCGCAGGTTCCCGGTATTGGCGAGCGGTCCGGTTTTGTGGACTCGTTGCAATCCAACCGCGCCAGAACGACCGTCTTTCTTTACTGTTTCTACGCCGCCTGGGTGGGTGCGGCGTTCCTCCTGATTCGCCGACGTGTCGCCGCCAGAAGCGTGGTCGAGGGTCTCGCGTATTCCATCCCGGCACACTTCATTCTGATGTTGCCCTATGAGAGCGTGATTACGGTGAGCGACTCCCTGCGGGGAGGCACCACTGCGCTGAGTGGCAGGCTGGCCCTGTTCGGCGACCTGGGGTTGATCGCCGTATTGTTTGGCCTGTACGTCGTCCCTGCACTCTCGGCATCCACAGGCGTACCGGGACGCCGGATTGCCGGCGGCATGCTCGCGGTCCCTCCTGTCACCTTCCTCGCGCTGGCGGTTCTTCTGGTCGTCGGAATGATGTGGTTGTATCTTCCGGACATAGTTCGCCCGCTCCGTGAGATCGGTGGCCTGTGGCCGGCGAGAATCGCCGTACTTGCGGTCTCACCTCTCGTAGCCGTTCGCGCTGCGCACTCGTTGTCCGAGAGGTGCAGCGGCACGTTCTGGAGTTGGGCCTCCGGATTGACCCTCGGGCTGAGCGGAGCCTTCATGGCAGTGACGCTGGCCCGGGGGTTCGGAATCGGGCTGACGGTCACGATCATGTTCATTGTCGTGCCCATGCTCTTGGCGTTCACGATGGAACGCATCCTCGCACCCATCACCTCCCGGACAGTGGCCATGTTGATCACACTCGCCGCGTACCCGATCCTGCTCGCGCTTGGGATCATGGCGGTCACATTGGTGCCCCACTCGTAGGCTGACGTCCGACGTCGGCGGGCGTCGGCGTGGGGTGCCCCCCTGGCGATGCCGTCGAGGATCGTCATGTAGTAGGCTCCCCACGGGACGATGAGATTCACCGGTCGGAAGGCGTTCGTCACTGGAGGGGCACGCGGAATCGGCGCTGCCATCGCCACTCGGCTCGCCGCGGAAGGCGCCGAGGTGATGATCGGCGATCTCGACGCGACGGCGGCCGCCAGGCTCGCCGCCACCATCGGGGCGCGCGCCGTGGCGCTCGACGTCGCGGACACCGCCGCCGCCGCGCGGGCAATCGAGAGCGCCGGTCCCCTCGACGTGCTCGTCAACAACGCCGGAGTCGACGACCTCGGGCTATTCGCCGCCACGACCCCCGAGCGCTGGCGACGCGTGCTCGCCGTCAACCTGGAAGGCGTCCTGGCTTGTACGCACGCCGCCCTCCCCGCCATGCAACGTGCCGGCTACGGCCGCATCGTCAACATCGCCTCCGAGGCCGGCCGGATCGGCGCCAAGGGCAACGCCGTCTACGCGGCGGCCAAGGGCGGCGTGATCGCGTTCACGCGCTCGCTCGCGCGCGAATGCGCCCGCCACGGCATCACCGTCAACGCGATCGCACCCGGCCCGATCGATACCCCGCTCCTGAACGCGCTCCGCGCCCGCGAGCGCGGCGAGCAGATCGTGGCGGCCATGACGGCCGCCACGGAGCTCCGACGCCTGGGCCGGCCGGAAGAGGTGGCGGCCGCGGTCGCCTTCCTGGCGTCCGAGGAGGCGTCGTACGTCACCGGCGAGACGCTCGGCGTCTCCGGCGGAATGGGGATCGGGGCCGCGTAACCGTCATGCCGCGGCGCTCCCCGCGGATTCGCGGGCGCAACCGGCGACCACGCGGCGCATGACGCCGCCTCCGTACACGAGAAGCGCCCCGCTCCCGATCACAGGGATGATCGCGGCTGACGCGATGACCGCCGGTAGTCCTACTGCGTTGGGACGACGGCAGTTGCGTGCGCGATCCACTCTGCGTATATCGCGACGCACTCGCGCTCGTGCGAGCCGCTTCACGAGACCGCCACACGCGGAGCACCCGATGCGCTCGATCCTTCGCCTCACCGCCGCCGTCCTCGCCATCGCGTCCAGCATCGCTGCCGACGCCCACGCGCTCAGCCGCTCCGAAACGCGTTGTCTCGAGCGTGTCGTCCAGGAGTCGCGGAACTTCGCGGCCGGCGCGCACGAGGCGATCGTCGCCTGCAACAACGATCTGGTCAGCGACCGATCGTGCAACCAGACGCAACGCGATCGGAAGATCGGCATCCTCGCGGAATCCTTGACCAGGAAGCTCCGGACGCACTGCCATGACGAGGACCTCGTCGCGCTCGGCTTCCCGGGGAGCTGTCCGAGCGGAGGAGGCGGCGCATTCTCGGTCGAGGATCTGATCGCGTGCCTGCTCGCGTCGCATCGGATGCGCATCGACGCGGCGGTAGCGATCGAATACCCGACGCTCGAGGCGCGCACCGGCAACGACGAGCGGTGCCAGCGCACCATCGGCCGCCAAGGCCAGATCTTCATCGAACGCAAAGTGCGCGCACGCACACGCTGTCTCGAGCTGCAGGCCAAGGGCAAGCTCGCGCCGGCGCCCACGATCCGGTGCCTCGCCGAGGTGCCGTCGCTCGGCGGACCGGGGAGCGGACACGCGAAGACCGACAAGCTCATCGAGCAGGCGATCGCGAGCCTGCGCGACCATGTGCGCCGCCGGTGCGGAAACGTCGACCTCGCCGTCCTCGGATTCCCGGGTGCGTGCGCCGTCGGCTCGGTCCGTGGCAACGGCTTCGGGATCGACGCGCTCGGGCAGTGCCTGATCACGTCGCACGAGGCGGCGGCCGACGCGATCGCCGGTGGCAGCCTGCCGAGCGGCGGGCCGCAACCGACCGTGACGGCGACGGTGACGGTGACACCCACCCCTGCCCCGCCGACGCCGACGCCCAGCGAATCGCCGTCGGCCACCGCGACGCCCACACCCGAGCCGTCGGCGACCACCACGCCGACGGAGCTGCCGCCGACCGCCTCGCCCGTCGTCGAGGCGACGACGACCCCGACCGAGAGCCAACCGACCGCGAGCGCCACGCCCGTGGCCTCCTCCACGACCACCCCGACCGAGGCTCAGCCGACCGCGACCGAGACGCCGACGGTCGTCCCGACCTCGATCCCGACGTCGACCGCAACGACCACCCCGACGCCCACGGCCTCGCCGGACGTTCCCAGCGCGACCCCGAGCCCGTGCGTCGCGGAGTGCCCGACGACGCTGCAGATCACCGGGAACGCCAACGCGCTCGACCTCGACCTCGGCTCCAACGGCGAGCAGGCGCACGACGTTCGCGGCCCGTTCTTCGATCGCTTGACCGTCGCGCTCGAGAACTGCTCGGGGTCGGGCACCCCGCCCTGCGGCACGTGCGACCTCGGCCTGCCGATCGAGAACACCCCGGTTTCGAACCGGCGCTGCACCTTCGACACCTCGATCCAGTGCAGCATGGACGACGACTGCTCGACCGGTGGGGTGTGCCGCTTCTTCCTGGGTCCGCCGCTGCCGGTCCCGACCACGCTCAGGGCCTGCTTCTCGACCTATCTGACCGGCCCGCCGCTGACCGGCTCGACCAACGTCGAAACCGGCGCGATCTCCTTGGCGCTGCCGATTCACCTCGGCATCGACGTCGTCGCCAGCACGGCCTCGCCCTGCCCGTTCTGCGTCGGGGATGCGACGCCGGGAGACGGCCTCGCCGAAGGCATGTGCGACAGCGGGCTGCGAGAGGGGCTGGCCTGCGACACCGCGGCCACGCTCTCCGGCAAGGGTCTCAGTCTGGACTGTCCGCAGGATCCCATGAGCCTGAGCGTCATCAGCCACGCGCAGCACGACTTCACGATCACGATGAGCACGAGCGGCGACACGCGCCTGCTCTCCGCCGACAGCCCGAATTGCGGCGTCGGCGGCCTCAAATGCTTCTGCAACACGTGCGGCGCGGGCGGCCCACCGTGCTTCACCTCCGCCGACTGCCCGGCGGAGGGCACGTGCGGCGGCTCGCTCAACCCGCCTCAGCCCAACGCCTGCCAGGATCTCACGTGCACGCCGAACACGCCGCCCGACGACGATTCGATCGACGAAGGCTTCTGCCAGCAGATGCAGGAGACGGGACGGTGCCAGATCGAGCCGTTCCGGTCCTGCATCACCAGCGGGAATTGCCCAGCCGACGGCGACCAGTGCGTCTTCACGCCCGAGCAGTGCTTTCCGGACAACGGCAGGATCGGCACGCGCTGCTACGGCCCCGGCAACGACCCGGCGACAGAGACCTGCGACGACATCGACGACTGCCCGAGCGACGCCGTGGGAGCATTCTGCGGTGGCGGCGGCGTCTCTGTCGGGGGCAGCGCGGACCCGCCGGTGTGCGGCGTGGCGAGCCCGACGCTCGGCGGCCTGTTCTGCGTACCGCCGACGGACGGTATCGCGATCAACGCCGCCCTCGGATACCCGGGTCTCGGACGCATCACGCTCCCGGCGACCGCGGTCTACGGAGACTGACGCCGGCCCCCTCGAACGGGACCGGCGCCGCCTCGAGCCGGACCCCGTCTCAGCGGATGATCTTTCCGACGGTCGCGTTCAGCGCCCGCACCTCGTCGAGCGTGACCTCGACGAACGCGGGATCGGCCTCCGTCAAGTCGACGAAGATGATCGCGCCACCCGCCACGCTGGTGCAGAACACCTGCTCCACCTCGGAGGTCCGGAGCGTCACCGCGAGACGTCCGGTGGCGCGGAGAAAGAACCGGACCAGGAATTCGTAGCCGAACTCGGGATCGACGACCTTCTCGAGCTCACACCATCCCCCCTGCCCGGTCACGTCGGCCGTCGGGAGGCCCGTCTTCGCGTGCCGGCCCGTCACCGCCGAGAGGATCGGCACGTTGCTCGCGTCCTTGTCGATGTTCCCGAAGATGAGGGCGTCGACGCCGCGGCCGCCGAGAAAGGCCTCGCTGCCGTCGCCGCCGCGCCACAAGGCGACGTCGCTGCCGTCACCGCCGATCATGGTGTCGCTGTTGGGCGTAGTGGCCTGCTCGGTGCCGCCGACCAGGACGTCGTTTCCCGATCCGCCGTCCATGACGTCGCTGCCGAGCAGGCCGATCACGACGTCATTGCCGTTCTTGCCGAGGAGCACGTCGGCGTTGTCGAGGCTCTGGTTGGCGAGATCCACCGGCTCCGCCGGCTGAATCGCGGGGTTCGTCTTGTTGTCGTCGTCGAGTCCGATGAGCACGTCCGCGCCGTTGGTTCCGATGCGTACGCCCGCGTCCGACCGAGCCGGGCACACCAGCAACCCCATGAGGACCGCTGCCGCCAAAGTCGCGCAGAGCGCTCCGCGACATGCCATCCCGATCGTTTCCGTCTTCGTGTGCAGCATGGTGTTTCTCCTTTCACCGCGTCGAGTCGCGTGCCGTGTTGTCGTGCACGCTCAGTTCGTCGCTCTACGCGGAACACCATGCGGCGGATTCAACGCCGAGAAGTCGGAACGCCCTCGGTTTCGGCCAGGCACGCGGCGGGCGCGATCGATCGCGCGCAAGCGAGCGCGGGCGTCGCGCTCACTCGATCAGGTTGATGCGATCTGCGGGTTAGCTGGCGAAGCGAAGGCGGGATCTACGAATGCGCCCAGCAAGATTCGAACTTGCGACCTTTTGATTCGTAGTCAAACGCTCTATCCAACTGAGCTATGGGCGCGTAAGGCGCGCACCCTACTAGCGGAGTTGGGAGCAGTCAACTTCGAGGCGCGCGACGCGGCTGCCGAACGCTCCGCGTCGCGCACGAACGATCGCTACTCGACGCAGCCCGCGGCGCAGTCGGCACTGTCCTCGGCGCACGACGCCTTCTCGGCCTCGGCTTGGATGGCGACCTCGTTCAGGCAACCGGCGAGCCCGCTCTTCGCGGTCTCCTTGCACGCCTTCAGGTTGGCCTTGGCGGCGCCGCCGCACTCCTTCAAGTCGGGGCCGCAGAGGCCGATGCAGTCGGTGCGGGCATCGAGCGCGTCGCTCTCGCAGACCACGAGCGCGTCGCGGGCGTCGCTCTCGCATTGCTGGCGCGCGATCTTCGCCTCGAGCGTGGCGGTGCCGTTGCAGACGGCGGCCTCCTGACGGCACTCGGCGTTGCAGCTGAGCTCGCAGTCGGCGGACGCGGGGCGTGGGGTGGACACGGACAACAGGACGGCTGCGGCCAAGGCGATCGTCGTTCTCATGGATCCTCCCGAGGAATTCGTGAAGTAGGTAGCCGGCGGAGTGCAACGCGGGTGCCATGACCTGACGCACGCACGATCGCGGCGCGAAGGCGGATCGTGGCGCGGATTTATCGACGTCCGTCGCGCAACCGCGAGCGACTTGTCATGCGCGTGCGATGCGCGGCGCCGTCGATGCGACGCCGACCGCCACGGCGACAGGGCGCGGACCCACAGGCGCCTGCCGTGCTACTCCACAGCCAGGAGGTGCGACACCTCGGGCGGCTCGGCGCCGCGATGGAGCGCGAAGATACGGTCGCGGAGCGCGCCGTCGGTGCGGGTATGGCGCTCGTGCTGGCGGAGATGCTCGAGCCAGGAGTCGACGAGGAAGACCTCGAGCAGGACGTCGGGACGCGTCGGGTCCTCGTAGAGCGCCCAGCCGACGGCGCCGCCGCGGCGCCGCACGAGCTCCATCTCTGCCATCAATGCCGCAAACGCCGGGCGGTCCTCCGGCGCGATCTCGTAGCGGACCGTCACCATGACCGGACCGCGGTCGCCGGCGAGCTCGAAGCGCGGCGCCGGCGAGAACTTGGTGGGCGAGAGGTCGTGGCCCTCGAGCGCCGGCAGACGGAAGCGGGCGACGACCGGCAGGCTCGCGACCAGACCGGCCGCGGCGATGGTGAGCGACCAGTCCGGACCGACGCGCGCGGCGAGCACGCCCCAGGCGATGCTCCCGAGCGCCATGCTGCCGGAGAAGGCCAGCAGGTAGATCGAGAGCGCCCGCGCCAGTACCCAGCCCGCGACGCTTCCCTGCGCGGCGACGTGGAAGCTCGAGAGCAGGATCAGCCAGCAGTTCCCGGCGACCCACATGAGCGCGCACACGAGCGGAAAGCTCGGCACGTGCGCGATCCCGACGCAGCAGGCGGCGAAGACGAGGCAGCCGATCCACACCAGCCGCTCGGCGGCGACGATCCGCCGCAAGCGGCCGAGGAACGCGGCCCCGGTGACCGCGCCGAGGCCGAGGCATCCGAGCAAGACACCGTAGCCGGTCGGACCGCGCCCGAGGTCGCCGCGCGCGATCAACGGCAGGAGCGCCATGAGCGCGATCGCGAAGAACATGAAGCCGCCCGCGCGTACCATCACCGCCCGGAGGGCCGGCTGATAGCGCACGTAGCGGAGACCGCCGCGCATCGCGCCGGCCAAGCGCTCGGCCGCGAGCGGCGTCGGGGTGGGACGGCGGTCCCACTGCACCAGTACGAAGACGGTGCCGAGGAACGAGGCGGCGTTCAGGAGAAAGGTGGCGCCGGGACCGGCCGCGGCGACCACCAGGCCGCCGAGCGCCGGACCGACGGCGCGGGCGAGGTTGAAGCCGACCGAGTTGAGGGCGACGGCGGCGGGGAGCTCCGAACGCGGCACGAGCTCGGACACGATCGCCTGCCAGGCCGGCCCGTTCAGCGCGATGCCGAGCCCCATCGCGAAGGTGACGAGCAGGAGCCCCTCTGGCGTCACGCGGCCGGTGAGCGTGAGGACGCCGAGGATCGCCGCCGCCGCGAGCATCCAGCTCTGGGTCACGATCAACATGCGGCGGCGGTCGACGATGTCCGCGAGCGCCCCCGACGGCACCGCGAGCAGGAACATCGGCAGGCTCGAGCCCGCCTGGATCATCGTCACGTAGAGCGGCGACGGCGTCAGCGTGGTCATGAGCCACGCCGCCCCCACCTCCTGCATCCACGTCCCGACGCTCGACGCCACCGACGCGATCCAAAGCGCACGAAACACCGGCCGCCTGAGCGGGGCCAGCATGTGGGAGGAGTCGGCCACGCTCAGAACGATCGACCGCGCACGAGGCCGAAAACGAGGTAGCAAGGAAACGGAGAGAGAGGGATTCGAACCCTCGGTAGGGAGTTACCCCTACACACGCTTAGCAGGCGTGCGCCTTCGACCACTCGGCCATCTCTCCATCCCGGATCGACCTTGCCGTTTACCCTACGGCGACGCGCCTGGCCAGCGATCCCGCGCCGCCGCTCGCAACCTTGACATCCCTGGGTGCGGCCTCTAATCCCCACCGCGACATCGCAGAGGAGGTGGGGTCAATGGACATGATGAATTTCATCGAGTCGCTGTTGCGCTGGATCCACGTCGTCATGGGCGTGCTGTGGATCGGGCTCCTCTACTTCTTCAATTGGGTCAACGCGAACGTCATGCCGAAGCTCGATGCGGACACCAAGAAGAAGCTCGTCCCCGAGCTGATGCCCCGCGCGCTCTACTGGTTCCGCTGGGGCGCGGCCTTCACCTGGGTGACGGGCATCCTCATGCTGCTCATGATCTTCTACCACTCGAAGATCGCGCTCCAGGATCCCGACGGCGGCTTCGGTGTCGGCTCGTTTCTGATGCTGGGTCTCGTGTTGGTCTCCCCCTTCATCTACGACCCGCTCGCCAAGGGCCCGCTCAAGGACCCGCAGACGGCGTTCTGGGGCGGCCTCGTCCTCGCCACCGTCATGCTCTTCCTCTTCCAGTGGGTCGGCGGCTTCGGCTTCCGCGGCTACTCGATCCACCTCGGCGGCATGTTCGGGACGATCATGGCCTTCAACGTGTGGTTCCGGATCTGGCCCGCGCAACAGGAGATCATCACCGCCACCAAGAACGGCACCCCGCCCGATGCCAACCTGGTCGCGCTCGCCGGCCTCCGCTCGAAGCACAACACCTACATGTCGGTGCCGCTGATGTTCATGATGGTGGCGCAGCACGCGATCTGGGCCGCGAATCCGATCTACCTGGCCGTGATCGTGCTCGTCGGGTGGGCGACGGTCTACCACATCTACGACCGGGCTTCGAAGGTCCAAGGCTTCTAGCGCCGCAATGGCGCGCGGGTCGCGCGCGGGTTGGCTCCTGGCGCTCGCGCTCGTGTCGGCCTGCGAGCGCGCGCCGGCGCCGCCCGACGCGAGCCGGACGGCGACGCCGCTCGATCGCGCGACGACCGGCACGATCGAGGGCGAGGCGCACTTCGAAGGGGTGCCGCCGGCGCCGCGCAGGGTCCCGGTGACCAGCGACCCGACCTGCGCCGCCGCCCACCCCGACGGGCTCGTCGTCCGCGACGTCCGCGCCGCCGACGGCCGCCTGGCGGACGTCTTCGTCGCCATCGCGACGGGCCTCGAGGGCCGCGTCTTCGCGGCGCCCGAGGCGCCGGTGGTGGTCGACCAGCGCGGCTGCCTCTACGTGCCGCGGGTCGCCGGCGCCCAGGTGGGGCAACCGATCATCTTCCGCAGCAGCGACGAGACCCTGCACAACGTCCACGGCGAGCCGCGCGCGTCGTCGCGCTGGAACTTCGGCCTCGCCCGCGCCGGCGCCGAGCGGATCATGACGCTCTCCGCTCCCGAGATCATGGTGCCGGTGCGCTGCGACGTCCACCCGTGGATGCGGCTCGACCTCGGCGTCGTGGACCATCCGTATTTCGCCATCACCCGAGAGGACGGAGGGTTCCGCTTGTCCGACGTTCCCGCCGGCACCTACACGGTGGTGGCCTGGCACCCGACCCTCGGCCGGCAGCAAGCCGAGATCGCGGTGCGTCCCCGCGAAGCCAGCCAGCTGACGTTCCGCTTCACGGCACCTGGCGGTGAGCCGTCGGCTTGACACCCCCTACCCCGCTCCCTACACTCGCGCGTTTCGCGCCAAGCGCGTCGCATCAAAACGTCAGCAGGAAGGGATTCCCCAAAATGCGCCATCAAGATCTCGAGACCGACGCCCAATCTCTGCTCCGCAAGGTCGTCAAAAGCGTCGACAAGAAGCTCCAGCTCCAGATCAACGACGGCCCGACCCCGCAGGATCCCTACCTGGCGCTCGCCCTGACACAGGGGCCGCTGCACGCCACCATGGAGCTCTCGGTCGAGGAGATCCGGCGTGCGGCCGAGAGCTCGCGCGACTGCGCCATCCTCCGCGAGCGCGTCAAGCGGACCCACGAGCGCCTGCGCTTTCCCAAGAAGAACGAGGTCTTCTTCGACACCAAGGCGATCCGACCCGGCAGCGAGGCGTTTGCCAACTTCCGCTCCTCGGGTGGTGGTCGCGGGGGCGGCGGCCGCCGCTAACGCGCGCGCTTCCGCGAGCACGCGCGGCCCTAGAGAGGGACGGCGCTCTCGCCCGCCGAGCCGGCGGTCAGGATCTTCAGCGCTTCGGCGAAGCGCTTGTCGGTGGCGGGCTTGGGAAGAAAGCTGTTCGCGCCGGCGGCATAGCACTCGAGGATCAACGCCTCGTCGTCGCCCGCGGCCGTCAGCACGATGATCGGCGTGCCGTGATAGGCCGGCTCGCGGCGGACGCGCCGGAGCACGTCGATGCCGCTCATCGTCGGCAGATGCAGGTCGAGCAGAATCAGATCCGGGCGCTCGCGAGCCGGCGTCGACTCCGTCAGGCGCGCGATTGCCTTCGCCCCATCATGAACGACCTCCACCTCGCACGGCAGGATCGACGCTGCGGCCTGACGCGTGATCACCACGTGGTCGAGATTGTCCTCGACCAGCAGGATCCTGAGGGGCCGGCCGCTTCCTGGGCTCGGTCCCCTGAGCATGGGAGCCTCGTGCTCAGCCTTCCGACGGCGTGTTCAGCTGCGGGCCGACGGCGCCACGCTCGGACGCGAGATCGTAGAGCGCCTTGCGGGCGAGACGGGTCGGGCTGTTGTGGCCATTCTCCCAGCGGTTGACGGTTGCGACCGTGATCCCGAGGCGATGGGCGAACTCCTCTTGGGTCAGCCCCAGGTTGTGACGCAGGGTACGAATGTTCTCGGCTTCCATGGGTGACACTCCTTTTCGACTCGAAGTAGTGACGAGGCTCTGTCTGGTTCGGGAGCAACTGATATGCCACCCGGCATGACCGGAAATCCTTGTAATCCTGGGGACCCCCGGTCAGAGATCCGTCACGAATGCGGCACTTCATTGTCCCAGTAACGCTTTTCGAGCGACTCCGGGCCGGCAAATCGACTTGCCCGACCAGCGACGGCGTACGATAGTGGCAGCCGGCCCACGGGCCTCGGAGGACTCGCGTATGAGCAGGATGCAGGGAATCGCCGTCGCCGCACTCGCGGTCGCGCTCTTGGCCCCCACCCCCGGAAGCGCCCGGCTGAACGCCGACGACTGCGAAGCCACCCGGCAGAGCATTCAGGCCGACCTCGACGCGGCATGCCCCTGTGACGGGGGCACGCTCCACGGCGAGTACGTCCGGTGCGTCACCAAGAAGCTCCGGGACCTGAGCGCCTGCGAGCCCGCAACCGACGGCAAACGGTCGTGCGGTCCGGTGTCGAAGGTGTGCGCGGGAAAGATCCGGCGTACCGCCTCGCGATCGGCCTGTGGCAAGCCGGCCGAAGCGGTGACGTGCTGCATCCCCAAACAACGCGATTGCGTGGGCGACGACGCACCGGGCGACGGCACCAAAGACGGCACGTGCACCGGCAGCAGGCGCAAATGCGATCGGATCACCGACTGCTTGGTCCCGCGCTGCGAGCTTTCGCCGACCGGCGATCGTTGCCGCTTGATCGGCGGCACGCCCGGAACCGGACGCGACTGTTCGAGAGCATGCGAGGAGTGACGCGCTCGCGCGCTTCGTCGCGCGCGAGCGTCGCCTCTCGACGCTTGCGGTACTGACATAGATTCTCGCAACTCGTCGCTTTCTCTCAAGAATCGCAGGCGGCAGGGTGTGGGCACCGTGCTACGGTGGTGCCGCCACTCCCGATGTCACTCGCCTCGAAAGGACTCAGCCGACTCGTACGCGGGACGGCGTGGGAATCCGAGCAGCCCGATACTCCGCCGGCGCTCGAAGGTGCCGCGCTCGCGGCGGTGGTTCGGATCGTCGAGCTGCAGCAGCGGCAGGTGCCGATCGACACGCTCACCGCCGAGGTACTGCCGGCGATGCTCGGTCTCTTCGACGCACCGGCGGGCGCGTTGCTGCTCTATCGCCGCGAGGACGCCACGCTCACCCTCGCCTCCGCCCGCGGCCTCGCCGTCGCCGGCGCCGAGGCCCTCGACGTCGTGCACTGGGGCGCCGAGCAGGGCTTCGAGATGCCGCTCCGCGCCCTCGTCGATCGCAAGGTCTACGTCATCGATCGCCCCGCGGAGGACAGCTTCGCGCGGCGCCTGACCAGCCTCGACGAGCGCCGTGCGCTGTCGTCGGTCGCGGCCGTACCGCTCTATCGCTGGCAGCTCCCAGTCGGCGTGCTCCTGGTGCTGGCGGGGGAGACGCCGATCGCCGCCGAGGCGTTGCTGCAACCGCGCTTTGCCTACGACGTCCTGGGGCTGGCCCTCTCGACGCTCCTGTGGGCGCGCGACGATCGCGCCACCCCGCTCCCCGCCTCCGACGTCGCACCCCCGCCTCTCATCTGCGTCCCGTGGATCGACACGCGACGCGCGAGCGACGGCGAAGGCGAGGCTCTCTCGGCCGAGCGCGAGGCGGCGGTGGCCGCGGCCCGTGCCGAGAGCCGCAGCGCCGTCGAGACCGGCATGGCCGCCGCACGCGAGGAGAGTCGCGCCGCGCTCGACGCCATGCTGCACGAGCTCCGCGCCGCGGTCGCGGGGCTCGAGGCCGAGCGCCAGGCGACGGCGGAAGAGCGCTCCGTGCTTCGCGACCAGCTGGCGGGCGCCGAGCAGGAGCGCGCGCTCCTCGCCGAACGGCTCGCCGCCGTCGAGAGCGACCGCCACGCCGTCACCTCGCGCCTCGAGGGTCTCGAGCGCGATCTCGTGCAGCGCGTCGAGGCGGCCCTGACGAGCGTCGCGGTGGCGCCGCCGCCAGTGTCACGGGCCGCCGAGTCGCCCACCGCCACCATCCCCACGTCGCCGGCCGCGGCCGGACGGACGACGGCCGCTCCCCCCCGTCGCCCGCCCCGGCCGCGCCGGCGGCTCCACCGCGACCCACGCCGCCTCCGGCCGCGGCCCCCGTCGAGCGACGCGTGCTCGAGGGGGACCCGACGCTCCGCGATCACATCCAAACCGCCCTCACGACGGCGATTCCATCGGGCCGGGGCAGCGTCGCGGTGGTGAACCTGATCGGCTGCGACGCCGCGCGCCTCGCCGAGATGCACGCGACGGTCGAGGCGGGAATGCTGCTCGTGGGCTACGCCGCCGCGCCCGGTGGCGGAAGCCGCATCCTCGGTCCACTGCGCTGCTTCACGGAGCCGCCGGCGGCGGCGGAGATCCTCGCCGGGCTCGAGAGCACGCCGCGCGGCAACCGCCGCACCATCCTCCTCTCGGAGGACATCGATGCGTTCGTGACGGCGAAGACCGCGCTCGCCAAGGCCGGACACTCGGTCTCGATGGCCTGCGACGAGAAGCAGGCGCTCGACCTGCTCGCGATCCTCCGACCCGATACCGTCCTGGTCGACGTCCGCGGCGGCGGCGCCGCGGTGGTCGAGTTTCTCGATGCCCTGGGACCCGAGACCGGTCGCATCCTGACGTTGCTGGTCCACGGGGACCCGAGCGGCGCGGTCCTGGCAACACTCGCCACCCGCATGTTGCGTCAGACGGCGCTCGAGGTGGACGAGCTCGTCAAGGTCTGTCGGAACGCCCTTCCCGACGCCAGCAAGAAGGCCGGCGCCGCGCCGGCACGCACCGGCCGTTAACGGAGGTCGGCGGGCGGCACCAGGCGGACCTCGACCCGGCGGTTGCGGGCGCGGCCCTCGGCGTCGTCGTTCGACGCGAGCGGGCGGCGCTCGCCGTAGCCGGCCGCGAAGATGCGGGCGGCGAGCGCGTCGTCTCCCGCCGCGAGCTCGTGCGCGACCCGGGATGCCCGCGCCAGCGAGAGGTCGAGGTTGGACGGAAACGCGCCACGCACGGGCACGTCGTCGGTATGGCCGGCGACCTCGATGGCGAGATCGGGACGCACGGCGACGAGATCCCGAACCGCCGCCAGCACGACGCCCGCGTCCGGCAGCAGCGCGGCGCTTCCCGAAGCGAAGCCGATGGTGTCGCTGATCGAGAGCGTGACCCCGCCGCCGTTCACGGCCACCTGCACCGCGTCCGCCAGGCCGGCGTCGGCGACGGCGGCCTCGAGCTCGGACGCCAGCGACGTGACCGGGGGAAGCGCGGGGGCCGGCGGCGTGACCGGGGGCGCGACCGCGACGTGGACGGGTCGCGGCTCCTCCGGCAGCGGCACGGCTTCCGGCGCGGGCACGTCGTCGAAGCGCGCCAGCGAGAGCGCGTCCGGCGCCGCCGGAATTCCGAGCGCGGCGGCCGGCGTCTCGATCCGCGGCCGGGGCGGCGGGCTCTCATGGCTCTTCGGCGGGCCCGGAGTGACGCTCGAGCCGCACACCGCGGCGACCAGCACGAAGGCGAAAAGCTGTAGTACCAGGTCGCTGAACGTGACCAGCCAGCCGTTCGAGTCCTCCTCGAGAAACGAGGCACCCGCGCCGACGGTGACGCCGCGCTCAGGCCGCGCGTTCCGCAAGCGTGATCCTCGAGGCTCCGCGGCTCTGGGACGGGGCCAGCGCGAACGCGCCGCGCAGCACGCGCTCGATGTGGGTCGGATACTCCTTCTGCTGCACCATGAGGGTGCCGTCGACGATCATCTCCATCACGGCGTGCCGGCGCTCGAGATGGCTCTGCAGCTTGGTCGCGAGCGGCAACACGACGACGTTGGCGAGCACCGCGCCGTAGAGCGTCGTCGTCACCGCGATGCCGAGGCCGGGCCCGATCGCCGTCAGGCTGGTCGCGGTCCCGAGGTTGCGGAGCAAGAGGGCGAGGCCCACCAAGGTCCCGATCAGGCCGAAGGCCGGAAAGAGCTTCCCGAGGAGCAGCACCACGTGCCGGGCGCTCTCGCCGAGCGCGGCCTGGCGTCGCACCTCTCCCAGCAGCGACGCCTCGAGCTCCTCGCCCTCGCGTCCTTCGGCCGCGAATCCGATCGCCGTCCGCAGGAAGGGGTCGGCGACCTGCTGGGCCGCACGCTCGAGCGCCGGCAGTCCCTCGACGCGGTGAATGCGCCCGAGGCGCTTCAATGCGAGCAGCACGTCCTCGGGATCATCGGCCGTCGTGAGCGCCGTCTCGACCATGCGCCACGCGTGCACGATCCGCTGCCGCGGAAAAGTCGCCGCCGTGACCCCGATGCCGCCCCCGAGCGTGATCAGCAACGCCATCGGATCGAGGACTCCGAAGGCACTGGCAACCAGCGTCGCCGCTCCGACTCCGAGCACCGCCGACCCCAGCGTCCCCAACTCACGAATCCTCTGTACGAACCCACTCGAGCCCATGCCGCCCCGGGAGCACGATCGATGCCACCCGCACCCGCACTTTCCGCGGCTCCGCCGCCGGTAGAGACTCGGCAGAAACTGCCGCCTCGATCTCTTTCTTCCGCTACGGTCGTCGGACGAGTCGACCGTCTCGCCGCCCCGTCAGCCGACGGCGCGGTCGAGGACCAGTCCAGCCTGATTGCAGAACAGCTGGACGATCGTCAGGTCGGAGGCGCCCACGGCCGCCCCGGCCGTGCCCCGCGCCGCGACCATGACGCCCACCGCCTTGCCCCGCACGACCAACGGATAGGCGATGAACGAGGCGGCCGGAATCGCGGGCGCCGGCGCCCCGGGCGGCACCAGCATTGCCGGGCTCCCCTGGGTCACCATACGCGGCTCCTGCGCCAGCACGCTCTCGGCGAGGACGCCCGCGCCGGAGGCGAGCGGCACGCTCAAGAGGCGCAGGTACTCGTCGACCCCGTCACCGTAGCCGAGGCGGCCGTCGAGGCGATCCCTGCGGCCGTTCAGGAGGGCGAGGAACGCGACGTCGAAGCGTCCGGTCCGCACGACTCCCTCGAGCACCATGGCGAGCGTGTCGTTGATGTTCTCCTGGGCGAGGATCGCGCGCGAGATCTCCGCGAGGATCTCGAAGGCCGGCATCGAGGCGTGGCCCGGCGCCGCCGCAGGCTCGTCGGCGAGCGACATCGCCAACGGCGTCTTCGGCTCACTGGCGCCGCGGCCGCCGTGCGGCGTCGCCGCCACGCGCAACAGCGGCGCATGCTCGCGCGCCGCCTCGAAACCGCTGTGGACCGCGGCCAGCAGGCTGTCGGCTCGGCGCGAGAACATCGTCTCGTAGCGGCGTATCATCTCGGCGTCCACCGCCGCTTCGGGATCGGCCGCGTCGGCGACGGCCGCGTAGTGATTGGCGAGGTCGACGAGCGCGAACAGCCGTTGGCCGTTGGTGGTGACCGGATGGTCGCCGTCGGGATGCGTCGCTCCGAAATACTCGGCGTAGCTCGGAGGGAAGCTCCAGCGGGCGAGCATGGTGGTCGCGAGGTCGGCCGACGCCACGCCGAAGACCTCGCCGAGCGCGCGCTCGCGCGACGTCTTCGGGTCGCGCGCGAGCGCGACCGCGCGTTCGTACTGGTCCGGGTAGTAGGCCGCGAGACAGAGCTCGCCCCAGTTGGCGAAGAGACCGAGCAGATAGGCCTCCTCCGGGTTCGGATAGCCGACCGCGGTCGAGAGCGCGCGCGCCACCGATCCGCAGAGCAGGCAGCGCTGCAGCAGATCCTGAATGGCAACCCGGCCCCCCGAGGCGCGCGCGATCTGGTCGAGCAGCACGACACCGGTCGTGAGATCGCGAATCGCCGCGAAGCCGAGGAGGATGACGGCGCGCGTGATGGTCGAGACCGGCTCGCCGCGCGGCCGATAGAAGCTCGAGTTCACCACCCGCAAGACCTTCGACGAGAGCCCGGGATCGGCGAGGATGATCCGGGCGACGTCGAGCGCGTTGCAGTTCTCCTTCCGCACCACCTCGTGCAGGCGTTGGATCACACGGGCCGCGGCCGGCAGATCGCCCTTGGCGCCCATCGCGGCGACCAGGGCTTCCAGACGATGCTCGGTAGTCTCGGCGGGCTCGGCCACGGACACCTCCATGGGGTGTCTCGGCAGCCCGCGGGCGGAGCTTGAGGGGCCCCCGGGGCCGCCGAAAGACGTCAGAAACCGGTGCCGGTGCGCTCGTCCTCTGCCGCCGCGGGATCGTCCTCGTCCGGGAGATAGATCGGCGTCTGGTGCTGCGGGTACCGCCCGGCAATGTCCTTGTAGAACTCCCGAATGATGTTCATGTCGGCCCGGACATCACCGCTGGGGAGCACGCTCGGTCCGACGCCGCCGACCTTCCGCGTGTAGTCGAGGAAGGTACAGAGGATCGGCACACGAGCGCCGCGGGCGATGTGGTAGAACCCCGACTTCCAGTGCGCGGCACGCCGGCGCGTGCCCGAGGGCGGGATCACCAGGAATAGCCGCTCGATGTCCTGAAACTGGTCGACCACCTGCGCCACCAGATTGCTGCGCGAGCCGCGATCGACCGGCATGCCGCCGAGCCAGCGCATGAAGCCTCCGAACGGCCAACGGAAGAGCTCGCGCTTGCCGAGCCACGACGGGCGGACGCCGAGACGAAACGAGACCGCCAGCATGAAGGGCATGTCCCAGTTGCTGGTGTGCGGCACCGCGATCGCCACCGCCTTCACGCCGGACGGCAGCGAGCCCTCGACCTTCCATCCGAAGAACCAGAGCCAGAGACGGGCGAGGCCGCGCGCGATCGGGCCTGCGAGCGGCGAGGCCTTGGCGCGCGGGGCCGGAGTGAGGGTGGGAGCATTCATGGACGTCATCCTTCCGCGAGCGCGCGGAGAAAGGCCTCTCCGTAGCGCGCCAGCTTGGCGGGGCCGATGCCGGGAATCGCCAGGAGGCCGGCATCGTCGTTGGGACGCGCTTCGGCCATGCGGGCGAGGACGGCATCGCTGAACACGATGTAGGCGGGCACGCCTTCGGCGTCGGCGAGCGAGCGGCGGAGCACGCGCAAGCGCTCGAAGAGCGCCGTGTCGCCGACCGCGAGCGCGGCGCCGGCCGCGACCTTGGGCCCCGTCGGCCGCGCCGCCGTCTGCTGACGCGCCCGGCTCGCCACCAGGAGATCGCCGAGGGAGTCGCCGCGACAGCGGTCGCAGGAGCTCCCGCAGCGCACGATGGTTTCGTCGAAGGTGCGCGACCAGGCGCTGGTGACGGCACCCGGTGCGCATCGGCGAGGTCGAACATCGCCTTGGTCTTCGTCCGCGCGTCGCCGCGTACCGCGGGGTCTTCGATGCCGGTCTTGGAAGCGCTCGTGCGCGATCACGTCGGCCCACGAGTAGAGCAGGATGCAGTCGCTCGTGCAGGCCGTCGCGCCCGGCGCGGCCGATCTCCTGGTAGTAGCTCTCGATCGAGCGCGGCATCTCGCGATGGATCACGTAGCGCACGTTCGACTTGTCGATGCCCATCCCGAAGGCGATCGTCGCCACCACCACGTCGGCCTCGTCGCGCGCGAAGGCGTCCTGATGGCGCGCGCGCACCCGCTCGTCGAGGCCGGCGTGGTACGGGACCGCCCGCACCCCGTTGGCGGCGAGGTAGGCCGGCGAGCCCGTCGACGTTCTTGCGGCTGAGCGAGTAGATGATGCCGCTCTCACCGGCGCGGCGCCGCACGTAGCCGAGCAGGTCCTGGCGGGAGCCGCGGCCGTCGCCCTTCTTGTGCGCCGCACAGGTGCAGGTTGGAGCGGAAGAACGAGCCCTTGAAGCCGTCCGGCTTCACCATGCCGAGCTGGCGGATGATGTCGCCGGCGACGCGCCGGGTGGCGGTGGCGGTGAGCGCGAGGATCGGGAACGCCGCCGAGCTCCTGCTTGAGACCGCAGAGACGCCGGTAGGCCGGCCGGAAGTCGTGCCCCCACTCGGAGATGCAGTGCGCCTCGTCGACCACCACCAGCGACACCGACATGCCGGCGAGCAGCGTCCGGAGGCTGCCCTCGAGACCCTCGGGCGCGACGTAGACCAGCTCGTACTCGCCGGCGCGCAGGCGTTGCAGGCGCTCGCGCCGGGTCTCGTAGTCGATGGACGAGTTGAGGACGGTGGCGCGAAACCCGTAGCGAGTCAGCGCGTCGACCTGGTCCTTCATCAGCGAGATCAGCGGGCTCACCACCAGCACGGTTCCCGGCAGCAGCCGCGCGGGGATCTGGAAGGTGAGCGACTTGCCCGCACCCGTCGGCATCACGCGCGATGCAGTCGCGGCCGCCGAGCACGGTCGTGATGATCTTTTCCTGGCCGGGACGAAAGTCCTCGTAGCCGAAAACGCCGCGCAGCACCTCACGCGGGCCGAAGAGGGAGGGCTGTGCGGGGGAGTCGATCGCGGACCTATAGAGGCATTGCGCGCGCGGCGCAACGCGGATAGTACCGCTTGGATTTTTTCGATTTTTTCGATGAGCCCCCGACTCGAAAGGAGTCCAGTGATGCTACGTGTATCCGCCGCGCTGGTTGCGATCCTGCTCGCCGCCGTGGTTCCGGCTTCGGCCGCCGATCCCGATCTCAAGACCGACACCGACAAGAGCTTCTATTCCTTCGGCTTCAACCTGAGCCAGCAGCTCTCGATGCTCAACCTGACGCCGGCCGAGTTCGAGCTCGTGAAGGCGGGGCTCACCGACGGCACGCTGAAGAAGCCGGCCCAGGTCGACGTCAAGGAGTTCTATCCGAAGTTCCAGCAGCTCGCCCGCGATCGGGTCGTCGCCAACGCCGGCGTCGAGAAGAAGGCGGGACAGGAGTTCGTCGAGAAGGCCGCCAAGGAGAAGGGTGCCACCAAGACCGCCTCCGGCATCGTCATCCAGGAGATCACGCCCGGCACCGGCGAGAAGCCGAAGGCCACCGACAAGGTGAAGGTGCACTACACCGGCATGCTCACCGACGGCACCGTATTCGACAGCTCGGTGCAGCGCGGCCAGCCGGCGACCTTCCCCCTCACCGGCGTCGTGAAGTGCTGGACCGAGGGCCTGCAGCAGGTCAAGGTCGGCGGCAAGGCGAAGTTGATCTGCCCCTCCGACACGGCCTACGGCGATCAGGGCCGGCCGCCGCAGATCAAGCCGGGTGCGACGCTCGTGTTCGAGGTCGAGCTGCTCGAGATTACTAAATAAGGGGGATCTCTCCCCTTCGCGGCCGCGGCGAAGCCGCGGCCGCGCATCCCCCGGCTCGCTGCGCTCGGCCGCGCGTTGCGCGCGCGGAGGATCTCGGCGATCTTTCTAGCTGGCGATGCGCTCGGCGGCGCGTTCGAGGGGCAACAGCACGCTGAAGGCGGAGCCGACTCCGGGGACGCTCTGGACGGTGATCGTGCCGCCCAGGAGCTCCGCCAGGCGGCGGGCGATGTGGAGCCCGAGCCCGACCCCGCCGAACTTGCGGGTCGACGACGAGTCGACCTGCCGGAACATCTCGAAGATCACCGAGAGATGCTCCGGCGCGATGCCGATCCCCGTGTCGCGCACCGTGAACCGCACGCTGCTCTCCACCCGCTCCGCGCCGACCTCGACGGCGCCGGCGTTGGTGAACTTGAGGGCGTTCCCGACCAGGTTCTTGAGGATGGTCTTCAGCTTGCCGCGATCGGTGACGATCGCCGCACGATCGAGCGCGTTCCGCCAGTGGACCGCGACCGGCGGCATGGCGAGCGCGTCGAGCTCACGGGCGAGCTCGGCGAAGAGCGGCTCGATCGCGACGTGGTCGAGGGTGACGCTTTCGCGCCCGGCCTCGAGCCGTCCCATGTCGAGGGTCGCGCTCACCAGGTTCAGGAGCTCGACCGATTGCGTGCGGATGCGACCGAGCGTGTCGTCGTACGCCGGCTCGTCGGCGCGTACGATGCCGTCGGCGAGCATCTCGGTGTACCCCATGATCACGTTCAGCGGGGTCCGGAGCTCGTGCGACATGGTGGCGACGAACTCCGACTTGAGGCGATTGGCGGCCTGGAGATCCGCCACCAGGCGGCGGTTCTCGAGGGTGGTGGCCGCGACGTGCGCGATGCCGAGCGCGAGCCGGCGTTGCCGGCTCGAGAACGGTCCCGAGCGTGACACGTACCCGATGACGAGGACCCCGATGATCTGGTCGCCGCGCGCGATCGGGGCGTAGAGGGCCGAGGCGACCCCGAGACGCCGCATCAGCTCCACCGGCACCCACGTCTGCTCGCGGGCGTCGGCGATCTCGATCAGCTCGCCGGGCACGAGGGCGCGAAGCAGCGCGAGACTGTCCGGCGGGAACTCGAGCTCGGCGAGCTCGGCGCGGACGTCGGACGGCGAGCCGACGTTCGACCCGAGCCAGTACACGCGGCGGCGGACGTCGAGGAGATAGAGACTGCTCCAGTCGCAGGCGAGCGCCTCGGTGGTGAGGCGATTCACCTGGTCGAGCACGTCGGGCTGACCGAGCCGACGGCTGAGCGTCTCGCCGATGCGCGCCAGAGCGGCGGCGATCTCGGCTTCCTCGGTCTGCATGGCGGCGTTGCTGAAGGCATCGAAGCGGTAGCGATCGAGAAAAAACGCCGCCCACACCGACGTCGTCGCGCTGGCGAGCAGCACCATGGCGGGGAACACCAGGGCGTCGGTGGTGACGAAGAAGGGCGACGCGACGCCGAAGCTGGCGAGGGCGCCGGTTGCGATCGCGGCCTGCGCGGTCCAGCCCCAGGGACAGAGCACCGCGACCAGGTTCAGAACGCAGCCGAGGATGGTCGCGACGCGCTCGGCCTGGGCGCCGACGATGGCGTGATAGGTGCAGATGCAGGCGAGCTCGCCGACTCCGATCGCGACGGCGATCCACTCCGACCAATCGTGCAGGCGCGTCGACCAGCGGAGCGCGATGCCGAAGAGCGCGATCCCGGCCTCGAGCCCATAGAGCCACATCGCAACTCGCATGCGCTCGGGGTAGTAGGCGACCTCGAAGAAGGTCCCGATCCCCATGAAGAGGGCGAAGAGCGCCATCGCCACGGCCACGCGCTGGCGGAGAATGCCCTGCGTTTCGGTTCGGTAGCCGGTCCAAAACGGGCGTACGTCGGGCGTCGGGGCAGGCACTCGCCTCCGACATCGACACTCCCGGGTCAAGTCTTGAGGCGCGGCGGCACGCATCTGGCATAGCTCTGCGGAGCTGCTACAGATCGCGTGCCGTGCATTCCCCCGACCGAGGTGCCCCGTGACCGCAGCGCTGGCCCCATACCTGACTCCCACCGATTGCATCGAGAGCGAGGCCCCGGCCGTGCGCGCGTTTGCGGCGCGCGTCGCCGGCGACGCCGCGTCTCCCGTCGCGCGCGCCGTGCGGCTCTTCTACGCCGTCCGCGACGAGATCCGTTACGACCCGTACGGCGTCGTCCTGACGCGCGACGCGCTCCGCGCCAGCGCCGTCCTCGAGCGCGGCGCCGGCTTCTGCATCGCCAAGGCGATCCTGCTCGCCGCCGCCGCCCGGAGCGTCGGCATTCCCGCCCGCCTCGGGTTCGCCGACGTCCGCAATCACCTCACGACCGAGCGGCTGCGGGCGCAAATGGGTACCGACCTGTTCGTCTTCCACGGCTTCACCGAGCTTCACCTCGACGACCGCTGGGTCAAGGCGACCCCCACCTTCAACCGCTCGCTCTGCGACCGTTTCGGTGTCCGGCCTCTCGAGTTCGACGGGCGGACCGACAGCCTGCTCCACCCCTTCGACGCCGCCGGTCAGCGCCACATGGAGTACGTCCACGACCGCGGCACCTTCGTCGACGTCCCGCTCGAGGACGTTCGGCGTGCCTTCGCGGAGCACTATCCGGCGCTCGTCGGTGAGCAGACGGCGCTCGGGGGCGACTTCGACCGTGAGGCGGCCGCCGAGCGTCGCACCGCCTCTCCGTCATAGGCGGTAGCTTCTCGCCGACGCCGCTGGTAGCGAGAGCCCAGGTTCCCGCCCGATGCCCTCGTCCCACCCGCTGACCATGCCCGAGCCACCGAGCCCCATTCCGGGGAGCGGGATCCTGGTGCCGCCCGACATGCCGATCTGCCAGCAGGACCTGCCGCTGGATTGGTATCAGTCGGAGTTCAAGCCCTACGCCGAGGAGTACCTGGCGCTTCCGGATCGCCTGCCCGGCACGGTGTTGCCGTGGATGGACGGCTACATCCAGCCCGCCCTCGCCGCGCTCGGCGATCGCGTCATGCTGCTCGCGCACTACTACATGGGCGGCGAGATCGTGAAGCTCGTGGAGCGCTACGGCGGCCACGTCGCCGACTCCTACCAACTGGCGCTGCAGACCGTGAAGCACCCCGAGGTGAAGATCTTCGTCGAATCGGCGGTGCACTTCATGGCCGAGTCGATCGCCATCCTCGCCGCCCCCGATCAGGACGTCTGGATCACCAATCCGAAGTCGGGCTGCACCATGGAGATGATGGCGAAGGACCACATGGTCGAGCCGGTCTTCGACGAGCTCCGCGAGCGTTACGGCGACGACCTGCTCGTGATCGCCTACATGAACACCTCCGGACGCGTGAAGGCGCTGGCCGGCAAGACCGGCGGCGCCGTCTGCACCAGCTCGAACGCGACGGCCGTCGTGCAGTGGGCGCTGGCGCAGGGCAAGAAGATCTTCTTCGTGCCCGACCGCCACCTCGGCGAGGTCGTCGCCGGCTGGTGCGGCGTCGATCCCGAGCTGATCTTCCAGTGGCCGGGCGGCTTCGAGGGCATGCGGCAGTCGATCGCCGGCCTCTCCGCCGACCTGCGTGCCCGCCTCGATCGCGCTCGCATCGTGTTGTGGGGAAGCTACTGCGGCGTCCACACGGTGTTCCGGCCTGAGCACGTCGCCTATTGGCGCGCCCGCGGCCATCGCGTGCTGGTCCACCCCGAGTGCCCGAAGATCGTCGTCGACGTCGCCGACGGCGCCGGCTCCACCAGCTACCTCTGGAAGGCGATGCTCGATGCCAAGCCGGGCGATCGCCTCGCGATCGCCACCGAAGGGCACTTCGTGCGGAACGCCCGCGAGCAGGGGGCGCTCCGCGGGGTCGAGGTCGTGAACCTCGCCGACATCCCGACCACGGAGCTCGGCGGCATGGGCTGCGGCTGCGCCACCATGTCGCGCAATGACCCGCCGCATCTGGTGGCGATCCTCGATCTCCTCCGCAAGGGCACGCCGCCCGACCTGAATCACGTGCTGCCGGGGGACGCCGTGAACGAGATCACGGGCGTCCGCGATCGCATGCCACCCGCCGAGCGCGAGGTCCTGGTGCGCGACGCGCGCCTGGCGCTCGAGCGGATGATCTCGATCACTGAGCGGTAGTCTTACGCAGCTCGCCCGCGCGGGCGTGATCGGGAACGGCCCCGCCCGCTGCCGCCCCGTGCCGCCGCGGGTCTGATCGTGAGCACGGGCACCGGGGAATGGCGGACGATCTTCTCCGCGATGCTTCCCATCAACAGATGGGAGAGCCCGCTGCGTCCGAGCGTCGCCATCACGATGACGTCGGCGCGGCGGGCCGCGTCCAGGATCGCCTGCAACGGATCGCCCAGCACGACGCGGGTCCGCGCGCGCTTGGCGCGGGCGCCGAGCTTTTTTCCCACCAGTCGTTCCAGCTGGAGCCGCAGGTCGCGCTCCATGTCCTTGGTGGGCACCCACGGCAGCTCGGCCGTGGGAACGAATCCGACGCCCCCGTAGTACGGCGCGATCGCGTGCAGCACGGTCAGCGTTCCGCCGTGGGTCGCGGCGAGGTCGCCCGCGATCACCAGCGCCCGACTCGCGGCGGCGGAAAAATCGTGGGGCACGAGAATCCTACGAAACAGCTTGGCCATCGTCGACCTCCCGTCTTGTGTTTTCCGATCAGTCCCGCCAACTACGTCGGGCATGACGGAGACGCCTCGCACCACGACGCCGATCGGCGGGCTCGACCAGGCACTCGGCATCGGCATCGTCCGCACCACGCCCGACGAGGTCGTGCTCGAGTACTACGTCGACGACCGTCACCGCCAGCCCTATGGCGTCGTCCATGGCGGCATGCACTGCACCGTCGTCGAGAGCGCCTGTTCGATGGGCGCGGCGCTGGCGGCCGCGCCGCGGGGGCAATCGGTGGTCGGCGTCGAGAACCACACCAGCTTCATCCACGCCGTGCGCTCGGGACGCATCACCGTCACCGCGCGGCCGCTCACCCGTGGCCGTCGCTCGCAACTCTGGCAAGCCGACGCACGAACGGACGACGGCCTGTTGGTGGCAAGCGGCCGGGTACGCCTGGTATGCCTCGAAGCCGGCTCGCAACTCGCCGGCGAGGCCGTCGGCCTCAAACGCTGACATCGCGCCTCCGCTACGACGCCGAGCGTACGATCTCGATGTCGGTCGGAAAGACGAGCGTCGCCTTGCCGTCGTCCCAATCGACCATCAGGAGCGTCCGACCGACGTTCTCCATCCCGTAGCGCACGCTGCCTTCGCCGTGGCGGGGAACTGGAGAGCGCGGATGCGGAAGCGTCTTGAGCGCGCGACAGCGTTGGCCTGACAGCAATCGGTCGATCATGCGAACGGGAAATCGCACGATCCATGCCATGCCGGATGCGTCGAACCATCGACGCCATCGGCACCGGATCGATCCGACCTGGGCGTAAAGGCTACAAACTACCGATCGCGACCTGGACGGAAATGCACACGAGCGCAGAGCGCAGGCCGCATGCATTCGGCCATAGCGTTTCATCGAGCTTCGACCATTGCGAAATGATCACCCCCCGGCCGCATCCGACGCGAACACCCTGCAGCATCGCAATCTGGTGGTGATGCACGACCACGAGCGACCGTATTTCGGGAGGTTGCGATGGCATCTTCCATGCAAATCGTTAGCGCGAATGCCTTACTGGTCCCGCGGGATCGGAAGGCTTCCGTGCCGTCTTCTTGCCCATGCTTTCTCGCGCAGCACGGTTCGGCGGGCTTGTCGGCCTCGCCGTGTTTCTCGTCGTGTCCAGTGCACGCAGCGCAGACGCCTATCGTGCGCGGCTCACGTGGCGCCCGGTCGCCGGCGCGGCTGGCTACAAGGTGTACGCGCGGCAAGCCCTCCTGCCCTTCACCATCGGAACCGATCTCGGGCCGATCGCGACGGACAGCGACGGGATGATCCGCTACGAGCACTCGGGCCTCCTGGTCGAGATCACGCACGCCTTCGCGGTCACGACCTACAACGCGAGCGGCGTCGAGAGCCCGCGCTCGAACGAGCTCGCCCTCACCTACGCGATCGCGGCCGCCATCGTGGACAGTGACGCGGATGGACTCAGCGATGCGCGCGAGGACACGAACCTCAACCTCACCATCGACGGCAGCGAGACCGACCGCTTGCGCGCGGACACCGACGGCGACGGCGCGAGCGACGGCATCGAGGTGGCGGCCGGAACCGATCCCCTGAGCGCGGCGTCGCGACCCGGAGTGCCGACGTCGACGCGCACCACGACGCCGCTCCGCACGCCAACGCGCACCCCGACCGCGACGCGTACGGCGACCCCCGCGCGCACCGTGACGGCGACGCGCACCCCGACACCCACCCGCACGCCGACGCCGAGCCGCACGGCGACCGCGACGCGGACGGCGACACCCATCCGCACGACGACGTCCACCCGCACGCCGACATCGACCCGGACGGTGACGCCGACACGCACCACGACGGCGACGCGGTCCCCGACACCGACGCGCACGCCCACCGCGAGCCGCACGGCCACGCCCGTTCGCACGACCACCCCGCTGCGGACGGCCACCGCGAGCCGCACCGCGACGCCGATCCGCACCGCCACCGCCAGCCGGACCGCGACCGCGTCGCCGGCACGGACGGTCACCGCCACGCGCTCGGCGACAGCGGCAGCGACGCGGACTCCCTCACCCACGCCGACGGTCACCCGCTCGACGACCCCGCGGCCGACCCTCACACGCACCCTCGCGCCGAGTCCGACGCTCACTCGAACGGCGGCGCCGGCCACGACGGCGACGCGCACCACGACCCCGCGGCCGACGGTGACCGCGACGCCCTCTCCGGGCCCGAAGCCCAGCCGTACGGTGCGCGCGACCCGTACCCGCCGGCCGATCCGCACGCCCCGGTCCAAGGACACCTTCACGCCGACGCCCACCCTGACCGCGACGCCGACGCCGACAGCCACCGCCACGGCGACCGCGACGCCGACGCCGACACCGCAGGTGACGGCTACTCCGACCCCGACGCCGACATCCACCACGGACGGGTCCGAGGCTCCGGATCCGACGGCGACGGCGACGCCGGCCGCCGGTATCGCGGCACCCGTAATGCTCGGCGTCGACTACCTCGGAGATTAGGAGTCCAACCCAGACTCGGCTCCGCGCACGCGAGCGCGCGGCCGAGCGCTCGCGAGCCGGGAGTGGGGCCCCGGACGGACTTTGCCCGTCCGGGGCGAGGGAGAGTTCCCTCGTATGAACTAATACTTCGGGGGCTGCGCCCGGTGCGCGTGCTCGGCGACGTCGCGGCGAGGCATGTCGGTGTAGACCGGCTTCCGGCTCTCGCGACGCGCGCGAATGCATTCGATCAGGTTCTCGGTGTTGCCGAGCAACAGCTGATTGCGATCCTCGAGGTCGACGGCGGCGATGAGGCTCGGCGTCTCGAGGTTGGCCCAGCACACCTTCTTGGTCATCTGCAGGCCGAAGGCGCTGAACTCGCACATCCGCTCCGCCGTCTCGAGCGCGAGCTCCACGACCGCGCCGTCGGGAACGACCCGCGACACCAGGCCGATGCGCTCGGCCTCGGCGGCGCCGATCTTCCGGCCGGTGAGCAGCAGGTCGTTGGCGCGGGCGGCGCCGATCAGACGCGGTAAGAGCCAGCTGGCGCCGAGCTCGGTGCTGGTGAGACCGTTCACGATCCCCGTGGCGTTGAACTCCGCCGATTCGGCCGCGAAGCGCACGTCGGCGCCGAGCGAGAGGCACATGCCGCCCCCGTAGGCGGGACCGTTGACCGCCGCGATCACCGGCTGGGGCAGGTCACGGAGCGCGGGTACGGCGCGGGAGAAGTGGCTCATCGCCAGCATGCCGATGCGTGCCAGCGACATGTCGTCGATCCCAGGGATCACACCGGGGTCTTCGAGGTCGAGCCCGGAGCAGAACCCCCGTCCTTCCCCGGTGAGCACCACCACCCAGGCGGCGTTGTCGGCGCCCACTTGACGGAGCGCATCGTAGAGGGCCGTCATCAGCTCGAACGACATCGCGTTCAGGCGCTGCGGCCGGTTGAGCCGGAGCAGCGTCACATGCGGACGTGGCTTTTCGATGATCACCAAGCTCATGCCTTCCTCCTCGGGAGAACGCGCGCGCGGCGCTAGGTAGTCGGGAAACTGCGGCGGGCCGTCACGCTGCGCGACGCGGCGAGCAGCTGGTCGCCGTCGCTCTCGGTGACGTCGCCTTGGAGCATGCGACGGCCGTAGGCGCGGAACTGCGTCTTGGTCATGTGAACCGCGGTCTCGGGCTTGGCCGCGAGTCGCGCCGCCAGCGCGTCGACCGCCGCGTCGAGCTCGGCCGCAGGCACCACCCGATGCACGAGCCCGATGCGATGGGCCTCGGCGGCATCGATGGGCTCGGCGAGCAGGATCAGCTCGCGGGCCCGCGCCGCCCCGAGCTCGTGGATCAGCCGCGGCGTTCCACCCCACGTGAGCGGGATGCCGAGGTCGACCTCGGGGACGTGAAAGCGCGCGCCGTCCGCCGCGATCCGGAAGTCGCAGGCGGCCGCCAGCACGACGCCGCCGCCGATGACGTGGCCGTGCAGCCGGGCGATCGTCACGACCTCGGCGTCCTCGATCGCCCGCGCGGCGCGGAGACCGATCTGCGACAGCCAGCGCCGTTCGCGCTCGCTCGCGTCCGACGTCGCGGCGAGGCGCGCGCTTCCCGGCGGATCCTTGCGATCGGCGCCGGCGCAGAAGGCGGGACCGCGACCGCCGAGCACGACGGCCCGCACGGCAAAGTCGGTCGCGAGCGAGGCGAAGACCGTCGCGATCTCCTCGAGCGCTCGGCCGTTCAGCGCGTTCCGCCGTTCGGGTCGCTCGAGCCAGACGCGGAGGACGGGACCGTCACGGACGACGGAGAGGGTCTGCCAGCTCATCGATCGCTCGCGGGAGTCGCGCGGCAAGCTACTGCCACGTGCGCGCGGCCGTCAAGGCGCCCCTACCCCGCTTGCGGCTCCGTCGGCGGGCTGCGAGAACCTCTCGCACCATGTGGGCGGTGACGCGGCGGGCCCTGAAACTGTTCGGCGAGAGCGGCCTCTGGAAAGTCATCAACGCCGTCCATACCCGGCTCTACCGCGTGAGCCGCGGCCTCCTCGGACACCGCGCGGCGGGACTCGCGAGCCTGCTCCTCACCACGACCGGTCGTCGCTCCGGCGCTCCTCGGACCGTCGCGCTCACCTACGTCCCTGACGGAGAGGACTACGTGGTGGTGGCCTCCAACGGCGGCGCCGACCGCCACCCGGCGTGGTGGCTGAACCTCCGCGAGGCGCCGCGCGCGACGATCCAGGTCGGGCGCGACGTCGTGCCCATCGTCGCCCACGCCGCCGACCCCCATGAGCGGGCCCGCCTGTGGCCGAAACTCACGGCCGCCAATCCGTTTTACGCCCGCTATGAGCTCATCACCGAGCGCCCGATTCCGGTCGTCGTCCTACGGCCGCAGGCGCCAGAGTGACGTTCCCAAAGGAGGAACCATGACGCTGCATCGCTTCGCCGCCGTGTCCCTGCTCGCCCTCACCCTCGCCGCCTCGCCCGCCCTCGCCGATCGCTACGACGACCGCGACTACGAGGACCGCCGCCAGAGCGGCTACAACTCGGAGTACCTCTTCGCCGCGACGCGGAGCGTGACCGACATGGACGTCTCGCCCGTTGCCAAGGTGCCCCTGATCCCCCTGACCCTCGTGCTGGACCTGGCTATCCTTCCGTTCGAGGCGATTGCCGGTTTGTTCTGACACCCTGAAAACGCGGGGGAGGGGGCGAAAGGCCCCCTCCCCGTCCGCTATAGTGGCGCGGCGATCGGACCCGACGTCCCCCGAGCCTCTGCATGCGCCACTACGCCTACGACCGCCTCTCCGTCGTCGACAACTCCTTCCTCGCCATCGAGGGCCCGGCCAACCATCAGCACGTCGCCGCCGTCATGGTGCTCGACGCCCGCCCGGTGTCGCGACCCGACGGCGGCATCGAGATCGAGACCATCCGGAACTACATTGCGTCACGCCTCCACCTGATCCCGCGCTATCGACAGCACCTCGCGTCCGTCCCCCTCGGCAACCGGCTGATCTGGGTCGACGACGAGCACTTCAACGTCCACTACCACGTCCGCCACACCAGCCTGCCGCGACCCGGCGACGAGCGTCAGCTGAAGCGGCTCGCGGCCCGCATCGTCTCGCAGCAGCTCGACCGCGCCAAGCCGCTCTGGGAAATCTGGATCGTCGAGGGACTCGAGGGCAACCGCTTCGCCATGGTCGCGAAGACCCATCACTGCATGGTGGACGGCATCTCGGGCGTCGACCTCCTGGCCGTCCTGCTCAGCCCGGCCGACGGCGCCGACTTCTCCGAGGGCCCGCGCTGGATCCCGCGGCCGGCCCCGACGCCGCTCCAGATCTTCCGCGACGAGTGGCTGCGACGCCTGCGCGAGCCGCTCGAGCTGTTGTGGGAGACCCCCTGCCCGTTCCGCTCCCCGAGCAGCATCCTGGGGCCAATGTGGGAAGGGCTACGCGCCCTCGGCGAGACGCTCGGAGCGGCGGCGAGTCCCGCGTCACCGACCCCGATCAATTGCCCGATCGGCCCGCACCGCCGCTACGATTGGCTGACGCTCGACCTCGCCGCCGTCAAGGCCGTGAAGAGCCGGCTCGGCGGCACCGTCAACGACATCGTGCTCGCGACGGTGGCGGGCGCGCTCAGGACCTTCCTCGAGGGCCGGCGCGTCAACGTCGACGTGCTCGAGATCCGCGCCAGCATCCCGGTCAGCATCCGCTCCGACGAGCAGCGCGGCACGCTCGGCAACCAGATCGCGCTCTGGGTGACCGCGCTGCCCGTCGCCGAGCGCGATCCGCGCCGCCGCCTGGCCGCGGTGCGCGAGAGCACGGCACGGCTCAAGGAGTCGCGCCAGACGCTCGGGGCCCAGGTGCTGGCGGCGGTCAGTGAGTGGACCAGCACGACCCTGCTGTCGGCGGCGGTGCGCCTCAGCATGCGCTCGCGCCCCTTCAATCTGGTCGTCACCAACGTGCCGGGCCCCCAGATCCCGCTGTATCTCCTCGGTGCCGAGCTCCAGGAGTGCTACCCGATGCTGGCGCTGCTCGAGAACCAGGCCCTCGGGGTAGCCCTGTTCAGCTATGCCGGCAAGCTGTGCTGGGGCTTCATCGCCGACTGGGATCTGATTCCCGACCTCCACGACTTCGCGCTCGCGATCGACTCGTCCTTCCGCGAGCTGCAGGTCGCGGCCGGGACGGCGGACGCGTGAGGCGCTCGATCGTGGCCCGATGTTGCGGATAGCGCGCGACCAGCGCGGCCCTGGCACCGAGCTCGAAGTCCGCGAACTCGAACCCGGGGGCGACGGTGCACCCAACCAGGGCGAAGCGCCCCGGCGCGTCGACCTCGGCCCCGAACCATGCGCCCGCCGGGATCGCGCGTTGCGGCAGCTGGTCGCGTAGCGGGTCGCGCCCGAGGCGCGGGGTGGTGAGCGTGCCGTCGTCGCCGATGACGGTGAGGGTCACGGCATCGCCGGCGTAGAAGTGCCAGAGCTCGTCCGAGCGGATCCGATGCAACGCCGAGAACGACTCGGCGGTGAGGAGAAAGTAGACGGCCGTCGCCATGCAGCGCGGGCCGTCGAAGCGCGACGGCAGGCCGTCGCGCCGCAACCATCTCGGCGGCGCGATAGGTCTCGCGATAGAAGCCGCCTTCGGGATGCGGACGAAGCGCCAGCCGCTCGATCCAGAACGCCGCGTCGTGCCCCCCGCTCGCCATGCCGCACGGGCCGGTCACGCGCGGAGCGCGTAGACCCAGGTCGTCAGCCACGCCAGGCCGAGCACGTAGCCGGCGATCTCGATCGCCGGCAGATGCGCGACCGACGCGAACCCGACCGCCGCGGCCAGGCCGAAGAGCACGCCGCTCCAGCGCCACCAGCTCGCGTCCTGCCAGATCGGAAAGGCCACCAGCGCCGAGGCCCCGAAGAGGGCATGCCACTTCATGATCGTGAACGGCCGGAGGCGCGCGAGGGGCTCCATCATCGCCGCGGGGTCGATGAGACCCGCCAGGCGTGAGCAGCTCACGGTTCTCGAGAAGATCGCCGGTCCACATGACGACCGGCAGCACCAGCAGCAACCGGAAGAAGCCAGGGCCGAGACGCCCGCGCGCCCGCAGCAGCAACGCGATCCCGACGTAGATCGCGGGATAGGCCACCATGAAGAGGAAGTCGATGCGGTTGCCGCGGTTCATGCGCCGCACCGCATCCGCGCGCTCCGGCGTGCCGGGCACGCCCAGCAGATCGAAGACATGGGCCGGCTCGGAGGCGAGCTCGAAACCGACGACCGGGCTCATGAAGCCCGGAACGTTGCGTTCGACCGGGGCGGCCGGGAAGACCACCAGCATGACGATGGTCAGCAGCAGCGCGGCACCGCCGCTGACCTGGAGGATTCGAGGGCTCGCCGTTCTTCCGTGCATGGCGCTCCTAGAAGAAGACGAACGTCGTCACGATGAAGATCGGAATCAGGATGGCCCCGGACCAGAGCCAGTAGCCGCCGAAGCTCGGCATCGCCACGCCCTGCTCCTCGGCGATCGCCTTCACCATGAAGTTCGGGCCGTTGCCGATGTAGCTGTTGGCACCCATCATGACCGAGCCGGCGGAGATCGCGGTCAGCAGTGTCGCCGACACCGGCCCGCCCGTCAGATACACGGGCGTATCGGTCCCGGGGCCGAGACTCTGCGCCAGCGACGCGAAGGTCAGGTAGGTCGGCGCGTTGTCGAGGAACGACGAGAGCATGCCGCTCAGCCAGAAGAACTGCCAGGGCTCGGCGATACCCAGCTCGGCGCCGCGCACGCGGAGGATCTCGAGCGCCGGGATCATGGTCGCGAAGATCCCCGCGAACAGCACTGCCACCTCGTCATCGGCCCGAAGGTGAAGCCGTTCTCGCGGCGCAGCTCTCGGGGCGTGCTCACGAGCGACAGGGCGATCATCGCCGCCATGACTCCGAGCCGAACCGTCTCGCGGATGGCCCCTTCGGGGAGCGACGGGCTCACCAGCACCGCCGCCACCACGCCGAGCAGGTAGAGCGCGTTCTGGGTGCCGGCGAGGGAGAGCGGCTGCCTGGCCGCCGCGTCGTGCATACGGCTCGCCGTCAGCTCGCGGGCGACCGCCCGGCTGTCCATGACGTAGAACACCGCCAGCAGGATGCTGACGACGAAGAGCCACTCCGGCAGCAGGCGCATCGTCCAGAAGAACGGCACGCCGCGCAGGTAGCCGAGGAAGAGCGGCGGGTCGCCGAGCGGAGTGAGTAGCCCGGCGCAGTTCGAGACCACGAAGATGAAGAAGAATCGGGATGTGGCCGACGTGCCGCCGCTCGCGAGTTGGTCTGCAGGAGCGGCCGGATCAGCAGCATGCTGGCGCCGGTCGTCCCGATCAGGTTGGCGAGCACCGCGCCGACCGCGAGAAAGCCGGTATTGATGACCGGGGTGGCCTGCAGATCGCCCCGCAGCACGATCCCTCCCGAGATCGTGAACAGCGCGCCGAGCAGCATGATGAAGGAGACGTACTCGAGCCCGGTGTGCCCGAGCAGCGCCGGCTCACGCATCGCCACGTAGAGCGCCACCGGCGCCCCGAGCAGGGCGCTCACCAGGGCCTTGTTGGCGTTCTTCTCCCAGAAGTGCGGCCAGCGGAGCGGGATGATCGCGATCCCGAGCAGCATCAGCGCGAACGGCGCGACCGACCAGAACGGGAGGGTATGTCCGAGCGACGCGACGTGACCCTCGTTCATGCGGGCGCACTATATGCAGGGGAGTGACGAGGGCCGCAAGCAACGCTCGCGGCGCGCTGCTTGGAAGGAAGCGAGGGGCCCGAGTTGACCTCGGGCCCCTCGGGCCATCGGAGCACGGCGGCGAAGCCGCCGCGCGCACGGGGCCGAAATCGACTAGCCCTAACCCTTGCGGTACATCGTGACGACGCAGGCGCCGCCGAGACCGAGGTTGTGCTGGAGGCCGACCTTCGCCCCCTCGACCTGGCGCTCGGAGCCGACGAGACCGCGGAGCTGCTGATTCAGCTCGAAGCACTGCGCGAGACCGGTGGCGCCGAGCGGATGCCCCTTGGAGAGCAGGCCGCCCGACGGGTTCACGACCCACTTGCCGCCGTAGGTGGTCTGGTTCTCGTCGATCAGCCTTCCCGCCTCGCCCTCGCCGCAGAGGCCGAGGCCCTCGTAGGTGATGAGCTCGTTCGGCGTGAAGCAGTCGTGCAGCTCGATCACCTGCACGTCCTTCGGACCGAGCCCGCTCTGCTCGTAGACCTGCTTGGCGGCCGCGCGCGTCAGGTCCTGGCCGACCATCTTGATCATCGACTGCTCGAAGCTCGACGGGTAGTCGGTGGTCATCGTCATGGCCGGGATGTAGACGCCTTTGTCCGCGCCGTGCTTCTTGGCGAACTCCTCCGAGCAGAGGATCGCGGCGGCGGCGCCGTCGCTGGTCGGGCAGCACTGGAACTTGGTGAGCGGCTCGAAGATCATGGGCGCCGCCAGGATCTCCTCGAGCGACGAGGCCTGCCGGAACTGCGAGCGCTCGTTGGCGACGGCGTGCTTGCGGTTCTTCACCGCCACCTTGGCGAGCTGCTCCTTGGTGGTGCCGTACTTCTTCATGTGCTCGCGGCCGGCGCCGCCGAACATCTGCGCCGCCGCCGGGGCCTGCTCGAAGCCTTGCGTCGACATCATGACCTGCATGTGCTTGTCCATCGGGTTGGTGCGGTCGCTGTACTTGGCGCCGAGCGAGCCGCGCTCCATCTTCTCGAACCCCAGGGCGAGCACGCACTCGTTCATGCCACTCGCGATGGCCTGATACGCCAAATACAGCGCGGTCGAGCCCGTCGAGCAGTTGTTGTTGACGTTGTAGACGGGGATGCCGGTGAGGCCGAGCTGGTAGACGGCGCGCTGGCCGCAGGTCGACTCGCCGTAGACGTAGCCGACGAACGCCTGCTCGATCGAGTCGAACGGCACGCCGGCGTCCTTCAATGCCTGCTCGCCGGCGTCCTTGCTGAGCTCCGGGTAGTCCTTCTCGCCGGGCTTGAAGAACTTCGTCATCCCGACGCCGATCACGCTGACCTTTCGTGGGTTCTTCATTCTCGTGCTCTCCTTCGCTGTGTCTTCGTTCCGTTGGTCTCAGAGTCCCATGCTCTTGGCGATGATGATCTTCATGATCTCCGTCGTGCCGGCGAAGATCGTCTGGATGCGGGCGTCACGGTAGGCGCGGCAGATCGGGTACTCCTCCATGAAGCCGTAGCCGCCGTAGAACTGCAGGCAGAGGTCGATGTTGCGCTTGCACATCTCGGTCACCCACCACTTGGCCATGCTGGTCTCTTTGATGATGGGGGTGCCGGCGATGTGCTCGGCGATCAGGCGGTCGACGAACACCCGGCCGAGCTCGACCTCGGTCGCGATCTCGGCGAGCTTGAACTGGGTGTTCTGGAACTTGGCGATCGGCTTCCCGAACGCCTGGCGCTCCTGCGTGTACTTGATGGTCTCGTCGAGCACGACCTCGATCCCCGCCTGGGCGCCGATGGCGCAGACCAGCCGCTCCTGCTGCAGCTTCTCCATCAGATAGTAGAAGCCCTGCCCTTCCTGCCCGAGCAGGTTGTCGGCGGGAATGCGGCAGTCGGCGAAGTGCAGCTCGGAGGTGTCCTGCGAGTGCATCCCCATCTTGTCGAGCTTGCGGCCCTTCTCGAAGCCGGGAGTGCCGTTCTCGACCACCAGCAGGCTGACGCCGCCGTGGCGCGACTCCGGATCGGTCTTGGCGGCGACGATCACCAGGTCGCAGAGGATGCCGTTCGAGATGAACGTCTTCTGGCCGTTGATCACGTAGGAGTCGCCGTCGCGGATGGCCGTGGTCTTGATGGCGGCGAGGTCCGACCCGGTGTTGGGCTCGGTCATGGCGATCGCGGTGATGGTCTCGCCGCTGGCACAGCCCGGCAGCCAGCGCTGGCGCTGCGTCTCGCTGCCGAAGGCCTCGATGTAGGGCACGACGATGTCGCTGTGGAGCCCGATCGTGAAGCCCGACGAGCCGGCGCGCACGACCTCTTCGTTTATGATCGCCGAGTAGCCGAAATCGACGCCGGAGCCGCCGTACTTCGCGTCGAGCGTCGGGCAGAGAAAGCCCTGCTCACCCGCCTTCAGCCACGCCTCGCGGTCGACGATGCGCTGCTCCTCCCACTTGTCGACGTTCGGGGTGACCTCGCGGGCGCAGAACTTCTTGAACTGCTCGCGAAACAACTCGTGCTCCTCGGTGAAGACTCGGCGTTCCATGGGGATCTCCTCGGCGGCTGGCGTCAGGACGCCCGTTGGGCAGCGGGCTCGCGGCGCTCCGTTGCGAGCGCACGATTACCCATCTGCAGAAGGGTGGTGGTGAAGCGGGTCACGTCCTTGACGTCGGTGGGTTTGGCGATCGGGGCGAGCAGGTCGCGGGCGATGAAGTAGATGAGCGCGGCGCCCCAGCTGTTGAGCGTGAAGAAGAACGGATCGATGTCGGAGCGGAAGACCCCGCGGCGCTGGTTCCGCCGCACGAAGGCCACCGAGAGATCGACGAGCGGCTGCAGATAGGTGCGGACGATCGTGACCGCAGCCGGGTGGCGGTCGACCGACGTCCGCGCCACCATGCGCGCGAAGTCCGGCTCGTCGGCCATGACGGCAAGCACCGCCCGGCTCACCCGGTCGAGCTGCACGAACGGGTCGCCGTCGGGGGCCAGGCTCTCGCGGAAGACCGGCTCGATGCGCGCGAACACCTGTTGGTGGGCGGCCACGAACAGGGCCTCCTTGTTCTTGAAGTGGTAGAAGAGGCTCGGACGTTGGATTCCCACCCGATCCGCGATCTCCTGCATCTTGGCGCCGGCGAGGCCGTCGCGGGCGAAGATTGCCTGGGCGGCGTCGATGATGCGCTCGCGGGTGTCGTCGGGGCGCTCGGCGACGACGGTGTGAGGGCGGCGGCGGGGGGCCATGCGGTCGTCTACCTACAGGTCTGTAGGTGCTAGTGCAAGACTCTGCAGTTGAGTGCCGAGGCACTTTCCGACCCCTCCGGGGTTGACGATCGGACCTTCGATCTTAGCTTCGCGTCCAAGCAAGGCGGCCGTGAGAAGCGCCGCCGGCGAATTCCATTCACCAGAAGGAGGTTTCACCATGGCACTCTTTCGCCTTTCTTCAGGCCTCGATCCCGTATCGGGTCTGCTGACCCTCCAGCGGGAGCTCGAGCGAGTCTTCGACAAGCCCTTCGGCATCGACCTCGGACCGTCGGGACGCGGCGTGTTCCCATCGGTCAACGTCTTCACGGATCGCGACGGCTATCTCGTCAAGGTCGAGATCCCCGGCATCGCACCGGACAAGGTCGAGATCGAGGCGGAGGGCCGCACGCTCACCATCAGCGGCAGCCGCGACGACGCCCCGCCGGCCGAGGGCAGCTTCCATCGCCGCGAGCGCGGAGCGGGTCGCTTCTCCCGTTCGCTCCAGCTTCCGGCCGATCTCGACGCGAGCCGCGCCGAGGCGAGCTACAAGCTCGGCGTGCTGACCGTCCGCGTGCCCAAGAAGGAAGAGGCAAAGCCGCGCCAGATCACCATCAAGGCGGCCTAGTAACGACATTCCGAGGAGGTGACATCCATGGCGAATCAAGAATTGAGCGTCCGCGAGAAGCAGGAGACGCGTGAGGAGATGACGCGGCCCGGACGGACCTACGTCCCGACGGTCGATATCTACGAGACCAAGGACGGCATGTGGCTGTGGGCCGACATGCCGGGAGTCGACGAGCAGTCCCTGAACGTCCACCTCGCCGACGGCGTGCTGACGATCGAGGGCCAGGTCGAGCTGAAGGACTACGAGGAGCTGACCCCGGTCTACACCGAGTACAACGTCGGCAATTATCTCCGGCGTTTCACGCTCTCCAACGACATCGACAGCGACCACATCGTCGCGAAGATGAAGGACGGCGTCCTGCAGCTGCAAATCCCGAAGGCGGAGCGGGCCAAGCCGCGCCGCATCCAGGTGAGCTAGAACCATTCACCGTCGCAAGCCACGCGGGGCTCGACGCCTCGCGTGGCTCTGCTCTGCTTGAGTTTCACCCGGCGCCCGCCTAGCAAGCCGTGGTGGCCGCCGTCTCCCGCTCCCGTCCCACGAACCGGACCGTCCTCGGCGCCGCTCTGATCGCGGGCGTCGTTGCGCGCGCCGTCCTGCTCTGGCTCGCACCCACGTACGGCTTCGCGGGCGATCACATCGACTACGTGTGCTGGGGACGTCAGGCGGTCGCCGGTGGCGTGCTGGATCTCTATCGCAGGCCGCCGGGTCCGTGTCCCGGCGAGTACGTGATCGACGGCGTCCGGCAGCGGCGCGAGGGCGGCACCGGTGAGCGACTGAACTACCCGCCGCTGGCGGCCTACACGTTCTGGGCGGAGGGCCGGCTGCTGCGGGCTCTCGACCCGTCGATCGTCGGCAACACCCTGACGTCGCGCGTCGTGTTCGCGTTCAGCACCACGCTCGCGGAGCTCCTGACCGCGCTCGGCGTGCTGGCGCTGGTCGGACGCTTCGCCGGTGCGGGAGCCGGCATGCTGGGGTTCGCGGCCACCTGGCTCGCGCCCCCGCTCCTCGTAGACGGACCGTTCTGGGGCCAGACCGAGTCTTGGGTGTTGGCCCCGGCGATGTGGATGCTGATCGCGATGATCGATGGGCGGTGGATCGCGGCCGGCGTCCTCTGGGGACTGGCCCTGGCGCTCAAGCCGTCGGGTCTGCTGTTCGCGCCGCTCTGGCTCTACGCGTTCTGCTTTCGGACGCCGCGCGCGACGGTAGTGGCCGGCGGCGTCGCGGCGGTGGTCGTGGTCAATCTGGTCGCCCTTCCCTTCTGGGTAGATTCGGGCGACGCCTGGCTCGATAGCGCCTACCTGAACAACTACGTCTACCGTCTGCAGTGGACGACCGCGATGGCCTTCAACGTCTGGTACATCGACCTGCTGACGACCGGCGTGCTCGATCCGCGCCGAGCGATCCTGGGGATCAGCCGCGACCTCTGGGGGGCGGGTCTGCTCGCGCTCGGGGTGACCGGAGCCTACGCGGTGGCGCACCGCTGGGAGCGCAACCACCCCGAAAGGGCGACGCTCGGGATGCTGCCGTTGGCGGCGCTGATCACCCTCGCCGCCGTCATGCTGCCGACCAGGGTTCACAGCACCTACGGCGCCTTCACCACGCCGTTTCTGATCGCCACCGCGTTCCTCGTGCCACGCGCCGCGTACGGGGTCGCCGTCTGTCTCGTCACGATCAGCCTGCAGATCCTCTCCTGGCAATGGGCCCAGCTCCTCGCCATGCACGTCCTCCCCGACGAGACCTTCTTCCGCCCGGAGGTCCGGGCCCGCCGGCAGGCGATGCGCGAGCACGATCGCCCGCGGGAATGGGCGCTCACGCTCGCCAATCTCGGCGCCGCCGCGGCCGTGACCGCCGCCGTCGCGGCGGCGGCGCGACGGCGTGGACGTCGCGATGCGTGACCCGCGGGTCGGCCTGGCGCTCGCCGCGGTCGCGCTGTTCCTCGTCCTCGCCACCCACCGGAACTACGGCGGCTGGAACGACACCTCGCGCCTCGGGATGGTCGAGGCGCTCGTCGAGCACGGCCGGCTCTGGCTCGACGGGACCGCCATCGGCCGCAAGAGCGGCGACGTCTGCATGATCGATGGCCACTACTACTCGGACAAGCCGCCGGCGGTGGCGCTGCTCGCCGTCCCCGCCTACGCGACCCTCCACGCGCTGGGAGTGACCTTCGCCCGGGATCTGCCACGCGCCTACTACTGGACGACGCTGCTCACGATCGGCCTCACGACGATGCTGGGCCTCGTGATGCTGGCGTGGTTCCTCCAGGCGCTCGGCATCGACGCCCGCTGGCGCGCGCTCACGGTCCTCGGGGTCGGTCTCGGCTCGCTCAACACCGCCTTCAGCGTGACGTTCTCGAATCACCCGCCGTCCGGGATGTTGCTTCTCGCGGGGGTGCTGCTGATCTGGCGCTGGCGGCGCTTCGGTGCCGGGATCTGGACCCTCGCCGCCGGCGGCTTTCTGGTCGGCGTCGCGGCGACGGCCGATCACGGCGCGGCGTTCTACCTCCCGTTCCTCCTTGCATACGTGGCGTGGCCGGGATCCCGTGATGCCATGCGTGGGGCGACCGCGCTCGTCCTCGCCGGCGGCGTACCGCTCGTCGCCTACATGGTCTATGCGTACGTCCTCAGCGGCAGCCCGCTGCCGCTGCCGTTGCAGCCGCGACTCTTCGAGTACCCGGGATCCTATTTCAGTCGTTCCGCCGGACATCTCCCAGGCTCGTCGTTTGCGCACGATTCCATCGGCGACCTCCTCGCCTATGCCTGGCTCTGTTTCTTCGGCGAGCGCGGCCTCTTCTCGCACACGCCGATCGTGCTCTTCCTCGTCTTCGGGATGGTGCGCCTCGCTTTCCTGCCGCGCCACCCTCATCGCGCCGAGGCCATCACCATCCTGCTCGGCACCGCGGTGCTGGTGCTCTACTATCTCCTCAGCTCGGACAACCCCGGCGGCAACAGCTACGGCGTGCGCTGGTACTGCCTGTTCATCCCGCTCTGCTTCGTCTTCCTCGCCGACGCGTACGCGCTGCTCGCCACCCGGGTCGCGCGCGTCGGCTTCTGGATCGCGTACGCGCTGTCGTTCCCTCTCGCCTGGATCGGAGCGCTCGACCCCTGGCTCGATCCCACACCGTACGGCCACGGCTTCTCGTGGGTCATCGTGCTGCGCGCGCACGGCTTGTTCTAGCCCAAAGGGGGATCTCTCCCCCTTCGCCGCCGCGGCACAGCCGCGGCGGCTCATCCCCCGGCTCGCTGGCGCTCGGCCGCGCGCTGCGCGCGCGGAGGACGCGGACGGCTCGCTCTCTCGAGCGCGGCGCGGGTTCGAACGTCGGTTGATTTTTCCCGGCGCCTGGCGGAAGCTCGAACGATATGAGCTACAATGCGTGGTTTCAGTGCATCAACGGCTGTCCCCGCCAGTTCTCGCTGCTGGAGATCATCTATCGCTGCCCCTCGTGCGGCGACCTCCTGGAGGTGCAGCACGACGTCGACGCCCTCCGCACCCGTGCCGCGGCGGCCTGGATGCAGCTCTTCGAGGAGCGCAACCGGAAGAGCGTCTATCCCTACGGCTCGGGCGTCTGGAGCAAGAAAGAGTGGGTGCTGCCGTTCATCGACAACGAGAACGTCGTCTCCACCTTCGAGGGCAACAGCAACCTCTTCTGGGCGGAGCGCTACGGCCGTCAGCTCCACGTCGAGGACCTGTGGGTCAAGCAATGCGGTAACTCGCACACGGGATCCTTCAAAGACCTCGGCATGACGGTGCTGGTGTCGGTGGTGAAGCAGATGATCGCCGACGGGCAGCCGATCGACGCCGTCGCCTGCGCCTCGACCGGCGACACCTCGGCCGCGCTCGCCTCGTACTGCGCGGCCGCCGGCATCGCGTCGGTGGTGCTGCTCCCGCGCAACAAGGTCTCGCCGGCGCAGCTCGTGCAGCCGCTCGCCAACGGCGCCCTGGTGCTGTCGCTCGACACCGATTTCGACGGCTGCATGGCGGTGGTGCAGGAGATCACCAAGCACAAGCGGATCTACCTCGCGAACTCGATGAACAGCCTCCGCATCGAGGGCCAGAAGACCGTCGCGATCGAGATCGTGCAGCAGTTCGACTGGGAGGTCCCGGACTGGATCGTGATCCCGGGCGGCAACCTCGGCAACGTCACCGCCCTCGGCAAGGGCCTTCTCCTCCTGCACGATCTCGGCCTGATCCAGAAGCTGCCGCGCATCTGCGTCGCCCAGGCCGAGAACGCCAACCCGCTGTACCGCTCGTTTCTCTCCAAGTTCGAGCACTTCGAGCCGGTGACGGCACAGAAGACATTGGCGAGCGCGATCCAGATCGGCAACCCGGTGAGCGCCAAGCGTGCCATTCGCACGCTGCAGCGCTTCGACGGGGTGGTCGAGCAGGCGAGCGAGCAGGAGCTCGCCGACGAGTCGGCACGCGCCGACCGCACCGGCATGTTCAACTGTCCGCACACCGGCGTGGCGCTGGCGGCGCTCCGCAAGCTCGTCGACCGGAAGATCATCCGCGCCAGCGACCGCGTGGTGGTGATCTCGACCGCGCACGGGCTCAAGTTCGCCGACCAGAAGACGGCCTATCACCTCGGCACGCTTCCCGGGATCCGCCCGACCCACCAGAACCTTCCCGTCGAGCTACCCCCCGACTCGAAACAGGTGGCCGACACGATCGCACGCCACGTCGACCGCAGCCGTCTCCTGGGGTCGTAGCGTGGGCAATCCCGAGCAGAAGGCGCCTCGCAAGCTCGACACCGTCATCCCGACGTCCGCGCCCGCGGAGCGCGGAGACGTCGGCTTCGGCACCGCCGCCGTCCACGCCGGCGAGCCGCGCCAGAAGGAGGGCAACGCCCTCACCACGCCGATCATGCAGACGGCCACCTACACCTTCGCGGACACCCAGGAGCTGCGCGACCACTTCGAGCGGCGCATCGAGCGCGAGGAGTACGGGCGCTACGGCAACCCGACCCAGCGCATCGCCGAGCAGAAGCTGGCCGCGCTCGAGGGCGCGGGCGACTGTTTACTGCTGGCGAGCGGCATGGCGGCGATCACCACCACGCTCTTCGCCATGCTCTCCCGCGGCGCCCACGTGGTGGTCACCGACGACTCGTATCGGCGCACGCGCCAGTTCCTGAACCAGACCCTGCACCGTTACGGCATCGAGTGCTCGACCGTCCCCGCCGGCGACTACGAGGCGATCGCCGAGGCCATCCGGCCGAGCACGCGCATCCTTCTCAGCGAGTCGCCGACCAACCCCTACAACCGCATCCTCGATCTCGAGCGCTTCGCCGAGATCGGGCATCGGCATCGGGTGAAGACCGTCATCGACGCCACCTTCGCCACCCCCTACAACCAGCGGCCGCTCGAGTTCGGCATCGACCTGGTGCTGCACTCGGCGACCAAGTTTCTCGGCGGCCACAACGACCTCATGGCCGGCGCCGTGCTCGGCGCGGTCGAGGTCGTGGACGGGATCCGCGCGCTGCAGGGCGTGACGGGTGCCATCGTCGACCCGTTCGCCGCCTATCTCCTGATCCGCGGCCTGAAGACCCTGGCGCTCCGCATCGAGCGCCAGAACGCCAACGCCCAGGCCGTCGCCGAGTTCCTCGCCGCCCACCCGAAGGTCGAGGCGGTGCACTACGCCGGGCTACCGAGCCATCCGGAGCACGCGATCGCCCGCCGGCAGATGCGCGGCTTCGGCGGCGTCGTGTCGTTCGAGGTGGCGGGCGATCTCGACACCGCGACGCGGGTCGTCGACGGCTGCCGCATTCCACGCATCGCGCCCTCGCTCGGGGGCGTCGAGAGCCTGATCGAGCAGCCGGCGCTGATGAGCTTCTACGAGCTCACCACCGAGGAGCGGCTCCAGGTCGGCATCAAGGACAACCTGATCCGCTATTCGGTCGGCATCGAGGACGCCGCCGACCTGATCGCGGATCTCAGGCGCGCGCTCGACGCGGCCTGAGTCGGCTCAACTCGCGAAGCTCGCGTCCAGCAGGCGCTTCAGCTCGCCGCTCTCATGCATCTCGCGCACGATGTCGCACCCGCCGATGAACTTGCCGTCGACGTACACCTGGGGGATCGTCGGCCAGTTCGAGAACCGCTTGATGGCCTCGCGCTTGGCCGGCTGGCTCAGCACGTCGACGCTTCCGAATGGATGGCCGAGGTCCTCGAGGATCTCGATCGTGGCGGCCGAGAAGCCGCACTGCGGAAAGCTCGGCGTCCCCTTCATGTAGATCATGATCTTGTTGTCGCGGATCTCGTTTTCGATTTCTCTGTTGACGTCGTCGGCCATGTGTTCCTCCCTTACGATTCGCCCGGGGCATCCGTCTTCAGCTGGAGGGCGTGGATGCGGGGCATCAGGGGCTCGAGCGCGCGATAGACCATCTGATGGCGCTCGACCCGCGAGCGTCCCGCAAAGCTCGCGCTGGTGATGTGGACGGCAAAATGGTCGCCACCGCCCGTCGAATCCTCGGCGACGATTCGAGCGTCGGGAAACGCGCCCGCGAGGCTCTGACGTATCTCTTCCGGGTTCATCATCGCGAGTGCAGCTATACTACGCCGCGCTCGGCTGGCAAGCGAGCATCCCCTTTGGCATGGTGACCGCCGTGTCCGGGCCGCGGGGAACGTCGACGCACACCGAATACACCGGCCTCGTCCTCCTCGCCGCGGTAATCGGCGTGCTCGGCGCCGGTGGGAGCATCGTCTTCCAGGCCGCCATTGCCACCGCCGCAAAGATCTTCGGCGCGCTCGGCACCTGGCTCGGCGCGAGCCGCGACGGCTACGCCTTCGACGCCCCCCTCGTGCTGGCGGCCGGCGGCGTCGCATTGCTCGGGCTCGAGCGCCTCTTTCCGGGCCACGCGCTGGGCTACGGCTTCCCCCGCTTCCTCGAGATGGTGCACCTCGAGGGCGGGCGCGTGAAGCGCCGCTGGATGATCGTCAAGACGCTCGGCGCCGCGATTTCGCTCGGCGCGGGCGCGTCGGTCGGGCGTGAGGGCCCGATCGCCCAGATCGGCGGCTCGATCGGATCGTTCGTGGCCCAGCTCCTCCGGCTTGAGTCGCGCCTCAAGCTGCTGGTCGCGTGCGGCGCGGCCGCCGGCATCGCCACCACCTTCAACGCCCCGATCGGCAGCGTCATGTTCGCCCAGGAGATCGTGCTGCAGGGCAAGGTCGAGCTGGCGCACTTCAGCCTGATCGTCATCTCGACGGCGACCGCGGTGATCGCGTCGCGGGCGATCGGCGGCGCCGAGACCGTCTTTCACACCCGCACCTTCGAGCTCGGCAGCTATCAAGAGCTCGGCACCTACGCGCTCATGGGCATCGTGCTCGGCGCGCTGGCCGCCGGCTACGTGCGCTGCTTCCATGCCACCCTGGAGCGCGTCGAACGCCTCCCGCTGGGAACGGCGTCCAAGCTCGTCGGCGGCCTCGCGCTGGTCGGCCTGGTCGGCATGGTGCTGCCGCGGAATCTCTCCGACGGCTATCCGGTCATCAACGAGGCGCTCGCAGGCACGCTGCCGTGGTCGCTGATGCTGGTCCTGGCCGCCGCCAAGTTCGTCACCAGCATCCTGTCGCTCGCGTGCGGCGCGCCGGGCGGCGTCTTCGGACCGATTTTCTTCATCGGCGCGATGACCGGAGGCTCCTTCCGGGCGCTCTCCGCCTGGTGGCTTCCGAACGTCACCGGGCCGCGCGGCTCCTATGCGCTCGTCGGTCTGGCGGCCTTCCTCGGCGCTTGCACGCACGCGCCGCTGACGGCGGTGTTCCTGCTCTTCGAGACCACCGGCAGCTACGAGATCGCGCTGCCGGCGCTGGTGACCGTCGTTCTGGCCGTCATGGTGGCGAGCGCGATCGAGCCGGAGTCGATCGACACCCTCGGGCTCGCGCGCGCCGGCAAGAGCCTCGAGCCGCCGCGGGAGCAGATCATGGACCTGATCCCGGTCGCCTCGGCGTTCCACGAGACCTACGAGCCGATCCGCGCCGGCGCCCCGCTCGCAACGGTCCTGAAGATCATGAGCGAGAGCACGGCGACGCACTTTCCGGTGCTCGACGGCGAGCAGCGCCTGCTCGGGACCCTGTCCCTGCACGACGTTCGCGCGGTACTCACCGACCCCGGGGCGGAGACCACCCGCACCGCCGCGGACCTCTGCGACCGTAACGTTCCGACGGTCACCCCCGACAGCAGCCTCGGGCAGGCCCTCGGACGCATGGAGGAGGACAACCGCGAGGAGCTGCCGGTCGTGGATCCCGCTGATCCGCGTCGCGTCCTCGGGCTGCTGTCACGAGCCGACGTGATCCGCGCCTACAACCGTGCCCTGGTCACCATGCGCACCATCCCAGGGGCCGCGGGCGCGGACGAGATGCCGCAGTGGTCGAAGGGCTACCGGGTCCTCCGACTGCCGGTTCCCGTGAGCTGGGACGGCCGCACCCTCCGCGAGCTCGATTGCCGGGCCCAATTCGGGGTGAGCGTGCTCGCGGTCGAGCCCCACGACAAGCCGGGGCACACCTTCGAGGTGCCCGACCCGGATCGCCGGCTCGAAGCGGGCGACACGCTGGTGATCGCCGGACCGAGCGCGGCGGTCACGACCTTGCAACGCACCGCGCTCCGCGGCAGAGCGAGCAGCACGGCCCCCTGAAACGCGACGGCGGCCCGGTTGGCGATCAGGGACCGGTGCAGGCCCGCAGATACACCGGGCCGAGACCGAGGCGGGTCAGCAGAACGCAGGCGTCGTTGAAATCGGCGGCCAGCAGCTTGGCGACGTGTTGAATGTGGCCGTCCACGATACAGCTGGCGGTCGCGGCGATCGTCGCCGCCGCGGGATCACAGGGACTCCCAAGGTCCGCCGGATTCGTCCCGACGCATGCCGTGACGATGCCGGCGACGGCCTTCGCGCGCGCCAGCGTCGCTTTCGCGAGCGGGTCGTCGAGATCCAAGGTCGTGAGGCACGAGGACACGGCCTTGAACTCGTCCTTCCCGGTATCGGCGGCGACGAGGGTCTTCTCGAGGCATTTGCCGAGGTCCCGATACGCCCGATCGACGACGCGTCGGGCGTTCTTCACGATCGCACCCTGGCAACTGCGCGCGCCGGCGCCGAGCGGCGTCGGTCGAGTGGCACTGAACTCGTCGGCCCGCATCGCGACGACGCGCGTGAGGTGTTTCGCCAGGATACAATCGCCGGTGGCATTGAAATCGACCGCGTCACCGTCGCACGGAGCATTGATCTGTCGCGGCGCCACGTTGGCGCAGCGGCGCGCGATCGCGGCCCGCGCCTTGACGCGCGCCTTCGACAGCTTGGACGTCGGATTGCCGAGATCCAGCCCCTTCAGGCACGCCGCCTCCGCCTTCGCCGTCCCCTTCCCCGCCGCCTCGGCCTTGATCAGTCCGAGCTGGCACTTGGTCTCCAACCCGAGGTGGAGCTTCGCGAACTTGGCGGCCTGCTTGGCGAGAAGGATTTGACACTTGCGCGCGACGGTCCCGAACCGCGGCACGACGAGCGCGGGCTCGATGAATTGCCCGAGGCCCGTCGGTCCGAACCCCACCTCGACGCTCGTGACGGCCTTGTTCGCCGGATTGACCACGGACACGTTGCCGCCCTGGCGATTGATCACGAAGAGGCGCGCCCCATCCGGGCGGAACGCCAGCTCGGAGGGCGTCATTCCGACGGACACGGTATCCACCACCGTGTTGGTTGCGGTGTCGATCACCGAGACGCTGTTGGGTCCGCTGTTGGCGACGTACACTCGCGCCCCGAGAGGATCGACCGTGACGCCTTCCGGTATGTTGCCGACCTGGACGGTGGCGAGCACGGAGTTGCTGGCGCTGTCGATCACCGACACGCTCGCGTTGCTGCCGTTGGTCACGTACACGCGATGGCCGGTTGGACTGACCGTCACGTGACTCGGGTCGTTGCCGACCGGAATCGTGGCGATCACCGTGTTGGTGGTGGTGTCGATCACGGAGACGCTGTTGCTCCCCTTGTTCACCGCGTAGGCCGGCGAGCCCACGGGATTGACGGCGATGCCGAGCGGATTGTTGCCCACCGGCACCGTCGCAACGACCACCAGCTGCGCCGTGTCGATGACCGAGACGGTCTTGTCGTCACGATTGGTGACGTAGACGCGATCGCCAGGGAGCTTCGCCGCCACCCCCGACGGTCCACTGCCCACCGTCACGGTACCCACGACGCCGTTTTGGGTCGTATCGATGACCGAGACGGAGCCGATCGGCGTCACCTGGTTGGCGACGTAGGCACGCGTTCCCGTGGCGTTGACGGCGGCACCGAGAGGATCATCCCCGACGGTGACCGTCGCGACCACGACGTTGCTGGCGGTGTCGATCACGGAGACCGTCCCGTCACCGTGGTTCGGCACGTACGCGAACGGTACCGCCCGCGCCTCGCCCGCACCGAGCAGGAGGGCCAGAGCGATCCCCGGTAGCGCGAGGTGCCAGCCGTGCGACGATCGAGGCGTGGAACCGACTGGGCTCAGAAATCGCCCTCGTCGCAACGCTCGTCGTCGAACTCGCAAAACTCCGGATCGCAGCGGAGGGTGCCGCTCTCGTAGCCCAAGCTCTCGCAGGTCTCCCCGCTCAAGTTCTTGCCTTCGCAGTCCTCGAAGGTATCCACGACGTCGTCGCCACAATAGGCACGGCGGCAGTTGGTCCGACACGCCTCGGGCACGGTATCGGAGTTCTGAGCGCCGTTGTCGCATTCCTCGTTGATCTCCAGCGTGCCGTTACCACAGACCGGATTCGCGACACAGTTGCCGTAGTCGAACAGACACGACGGCTCGCAGCTGAGCGTGCCGCTCGCGTAGCCGATGCTGGCGCACGTGAAGCCGCCGAAATCCGGCCCGTCGCAGGCCTCGCCGGTCTCGCGAATGCCGTTTCCGCACTCGGCCGTGGCGGACCGGAAGTCGAGACCGCGGCGGACGTCGAAGACGCCGGTGACGATCCGCCGGGCGGCGGCGGGCACCGCATGCTCGGGCGAGCGCGCGATCAGGTGGCCGATGATGTAGGCCATCACGTCGAAGGCGGAGACGAAGTCGCGGCGCGCGAGCGCCCCCTCGAGCGTGTCGACCCTGGTGGCCAGGCCGTTCCGCACGTACGCATCGGTGAGGGTCTCGTCGATCAGCCTCCTCAGCACGGACACGTCGACCGGCACGAGCTCCACGAGGGTGAAGCAGCGTTGCTCGCCGAAGGCGACCAGACCGGCGTCGTGCGACGAGGTGCGACCGATCAGCTCGAGCAAGAAGCGATAGCTCCCTCCGGCGACCGGGGTCGGCGGCAGGTTGGCGCGGAACCGGAAGATGCCCGCGCTCGCCGACGCGTCGAGGAGGCCGCCGTCGCCGCCGACCGTGAGGGCCTCCGCTACGAAACGGAGCCCATGCGAGACCTGGCCGGGGGTCCAGAACTGCCGATCGGTCTCGGCGCCGGCGGCCGTCGGTGTCCACGGCGTCACGCCCGCGAGGCCGAACGCGGCCATGAGCGCCGCGGCGTCCTTGCCGCGCTTGGTCGTCACCCGCTCCGCGATCGCCCCCGGACCGTCGAGGACGGTGACGCTGCCGAGCTTGTAGACGTCGCCGAACCCGGCGCAGGTGAGCCCTCCGAAGCGGGTCCCGCCCGGGACGAGCTTCAAGCCGCGCGCCTGCTTGCCGAGCGAGATCAGGAACGCGTTGGTGCGGCCGACGCTCGCCAGCACGTCGCCCACCGTCAAGTGGAACGTCAGCTCGGCGGCGTGCGCCTCTCGTCCCAGCGCCACGAGACCCGTGAGCAGGACGACCGCGATCGTGGTCGAGAGCCGAGCTCGCATGTCAGAAGCCCAGGGCCTCGGCCGCAGCATTGGCGCGATTGATCATCGCCTCGGCGAACGGCGGGGAGATTTCCGTCTCGGTGCGCTGCGCGACCTCGAGGGCGAACGTCCGGTAGTTGCGGGCCGCACGATCGGCCTTGCCGTGATCGAGAAAGTTCTGCGCGGTGTCGAGGATGAAGTTCAGGCGATTGCGGGTGACGTTGCCGAGCGGGCTCGCCGTCACGAGATCACGGAGCGCCGGCATGTCGACCGGTAGCAACGACGCCACCAAGATGCACTCCGTGCGCTTGCCCGGTTTGCCGATTTTCGTCGGCGGCAGCTCGGTGGTGAGGGCGACGGCGACCTCGGCCGGCCCGGTCCCGAGGGACCCGGTCAGATCGACGACGACGCGAAAGCTCGGCACACGATTGGAGGCATCGGATTGTCCGAGCGCACCGGCCTGATTGCCGACCGCGAACCCGAGCGTCGTGAAGCCGAGGACACCGTCCAAAGCCGGCTCGGCCGTCCACTGCGCTTGCCGGGTCTTGCCGCTCGCCGGTGCCGTCCAGGTGGCGGCGTTCATCTGCATCAGGGCGGTCGTGAGCCCGGAAGCGAGACTGCGACCGACGACGAGCGGCGCGCCCTGCGGTCCGCCGAGGACGCGGATGCGCGTCAACCTCCGGGTTGGATCCGCGAGCAGCGAAGGGCACACGCCCTTTGCGAACCGCAGCGCGCCGCGCTTGAGCCCGAGGGTCCGTTTGAGCGTCGCCGAGCGTGACAGCGCCTTCGCACTGAAGAGGTCCGACGCCGTCACCACGTCGGCCGGGCTGAGCACGAACGTCCGCTGCGCCGCGCCTGCCGGCGCAGCGAGAAGACCGCTCAGGAGTGCGAGCAGGAAAACGAGAACGGAGGGGGAACGCGACACTCGCATGGGGAGCAGCAAGAGCAGGACCAGCCGCGGCCGCTGGCCCGGCCTCGATTTATCGAGATAAATCATTGCATTCACTGACTTACGGTCCGCTGTGCCTCCGGTTTTCGGTCACTCGGTCGGGCCCCTCGACTTGCATCGTCGCCACATCGTGCGTCGGCGCTGCGGTCTAACGGCTGGATCTGGCGGGTGGAAGCAAAGAAAAACCGTGCGATTTTGCGGCTCAGACGTACGACAGCCACTCCCGATGCTGGGTGTCCTCGCCGCGGACCAGGGCGAAATACGCCGCCTGCATGGCCTGCGTCACGGGTCCCGGCTTGCCGTTTCCGATCGCGCGGTCGTCGAGCTCGCGCACCGGGGTCACCTCGGCCGCGGTCCCCGTGAAGAACGCCTCGTCCGCGATGTAGACCTCGTCACGGGTGAAGCGATCCTCGACCAGCGCGAGCCCACGCTCGCGCAAGAGGCTCATGATGGTCGCGCGCGTGATGCCGGGCAGCACCGACGTCAGCGGGGGCGTCTTCACGATTCCATCGCGCACGATGAAGAGGTTCTCGCCGCTCGCCTCGGCGACGAAGCCGTCGGTGTCGAGCATGAGCGCCTCGTCGTAGCCGCCGCGACGCGACTCACGGGCGGCGAGGATCGAGTTCACGTAGTGCCCGACCGCCTTCGCCTTGGTCATCATGGTGTTGACGTGGAAGCGCTGGAAGGACGACGTGCGCACGCGAATGCCGTGCTTGACGCCCTCGTCGCCGAGGTACGAGCCCCACGGCCAGACCACGACGGCGACCCTCACCGGGTTCACGGCGGCGAGACCCATCTCACCGTCCCCCAGGAAGACGAGCGGGCGAATGTAACACTCACGGAGCTTGTTGCGACGAATGGTGTCGAGACACGCCTCGTCGATGGCGGCCGGCGCGAAGGGAATCGTCATCTCGAGGATGTGGGCCGATGCGAAGAGGCGTCGGGTGTGCTCGTGGAGGCGGAAGACCGCGGAGCGCCCGTCGCTGGTCGCGTAGCAGCGAATGCCCTCGAAGGCGCCGAGCCCGTAGTGCAGGGTGTGCGTGAGCACGTGCACCTTGGCCTCGTCCCAGGGAACGAGCGCGCCGTCGAGCCAGATCAGTTCGCTTTTCTGCACCGCACCTCCGACCGGCGACAGCTATCGGAGGGTCCCGGGGCTGTCAATTCTGGCCCGCAGCGACCGGGTGCAACGCGCGCGCCGGCGCGTTGCACCCGAGATCACGCTTCGCTCAGGGCACGCAGCTCTGACAGAGCAGACAGCCCTGAAGTAGGCCACACCCTATCTGCGGCAGCTCGCAGTTTTCACCGGGCTCGATGTTGCGGTTGCCGCAGATCGCGATCGGCACGTCGATGCACTGGCCGCAGAGCAGGCAGAGCTGGAGCGGTCCGCAGCCGAGCGCCGGCAGCTCGCAGACCTCGCCGGGCTCGATGTTGAGGTTGCCGCAGAACGGGATCGCCGGCACGCACGACGTACACTGGTTGCAGAGGTTGCCCGCCGGGCATCCCTGCGCCGGCAGCTCGCACACCTCGCCGGGCGTGATGTTGAGATCGCCGCAGATCCCCGAGATCGGCGGCAGGATGTCGGGCGGCGGCAGACAGGCCAGACATGCCCCACAGACCTGCAGCGGCCCGCAGCCGGTCGCCGGGACCTCGCAGACCTCGCCGGGATCCAGCACGTTGTTGAGACACTGCGGCAGGGTCACCGGGCACTGACACGACGTGCAGATGCCCGGGCAGAGGTCGTCGTCGGCCGGCGGCGTGCCGCCGACGCCACCGGGATCGCACTGCTCGCCTTCCCCGATGAAGCCGTCGCCGCAGACCGGCGGACAGAGGCAGGCGTTCTCCGAGGACGGCGGCTCGCATTGGCCCGGACATGCGGTGTCCGACGTCCCGTCGCACTGCTCGCCGAACTCGACCGTGTTGTTGCCGCAGTCGCGCTGGCAGAGGCAGTTCGGCAGACACGTGCCCGGGCAATTGTCGTCGTCGTCCCGATCGCATTCCTCCTGGAAGCGGTTGACGACGCCGTCGCCGCAGAGCCGCGCATCGACGGTGGTGGGTAGCGACACCGATCCCGGACCCGGAAGGCCGGCCACCGTGTTGATGGTCGAGGAGCCGGTCTCGGCGACGCAGAACGCCGTGACGAGCGTGTTCTCCGTGGTGCCCGCGACGCCCTCGCGGACGATCGGGTCGAGGAAGCAGCGCCGATTGTGCGCGGCGCACGGACCATCCCCGGTCGGACAGCCACCATCGTTGGTGCACGAGATCTCGGGGGCGCCCGCGCACGTCTTATCCACCGGACCGGCAAGGCATTCGGCCTCGCCGACCGGCAAGCCGACGATCTGGCGGCAGAGCGGCTTACACGCGCCCGCCCCCGCTCCCGGGCAGTCGCCATCGCCGTCGCAGGCGCCGCCGTCGTTGCTGCCGCCGTCGCATGCGAGGAGGCAGGCGTTCGGCTGCGGCTGACCGTCGCAGGTGCAGCTCTCGCCCGTGTGTCCCGCGCCGTCGCAGGGTTGGTTCGACGGGAGCGTCGACGTCCCGGTGGTGAGTCCCGGCGGAACCGTGGGCAGGACGAGGCCGCCGCCCGACACGTTCAACGACGAGCTCGGCGGGCACTGCAGCGACGTCGGCCCGCCGGGACCGTTGCCCTGTACGGTGCACGGCGGACTGCCGATCACGCCCGACCCGGCGCAGACCCCGGAGTCGCCGATCTCGCAGTCGGCGACATCCGCCTCGCCGCAATCGCAGATCGGACACGGCTGGCTCACGGACACGCCGAGGTGGGCGAGAGCATTGAACGTGAGGGTGATGTTCGCCTCGCCGGTCGCGAGATTGTAGGCGCCGACGCCGTCACTGGCGAAGCGCAGCAGCACGCAGGCCGGCACGCCGCCCGCCGAGGCTGCGATCGGGGGACCGTAGTAGCTGATCGTGCAGGTGCCGGCGCCCGAGCACTGATCGTCGGCGGTACACGACCGGGTCGGATCGCCGGAGCAGAACGACCCGACGTTGGCGAAGAGCTCGCAGCTCATGTCGCCCTGGCCGTCGCAACCCGACAGCTCGCCGCGGATGACGCCGCCGTTCGGAAGCTCGAAGTTGTTGGCGACGCCGGACCAGCCTGCGTCGAGGTCGGAGCCGCGCTTGGTCGTGAAGGTGACCTCGCCGAGGCCGGGACAGGTGCAGACGTTGCTGCACTTGCCGGGACAGAGCGCGTCGTCGGTGCCGTCGCACAGCTCGGCGGCCTCGCGCTCGTCGTTGCCGCAGACGGGCGCGCAGGTGCAGTCGTCCGCGCACGATCCCTCGCAGGAGCCCGTGCCGTTGCCGTCGCACTCCTCGCCCGCATCGATCTGGTTGTTCCCGCAGAACGGCCCGCAGGTGCAGTCGCCCTGACAGGCCGCCGGCGGACACGCGACGGATCCGGCGCCGTCGCACTCCTCACCGGCGTCGACGGCGCCGTTGCCGCAGAACGGACCACAGGTGCAGTTACCCTGGCAGGCGCCGGGACATGCGGCAGCGTCGGTGCCGTCGCATTGCTCCGCGCCCTCGCGGGTGTCGTTACCGCACGTCGACGCGCCGCACGTGCAATCAGGCTGGCACCCACCCGGACAGACGTCGTCGTCGATGCCGTCGCACAGCTCGCTCGGCTGGTTGACCTGCCCGTCGCCACAGAACGCCGCGCCAGGACACTGGCAATCCGGCTGGCACTGGCCGGGACAGGCCCCGTCCTGGCCGAGGTCGCAGACTTCGTTCAGATCGAGCGTGCCGTTGCCGCAGCTGGCCGGCCCGAAGTAGCGACGCAACGGGATCCGCACCGCGCCCGGCCCCGGCCAGCCGCTCACCTTGTTGATGGACGGGCTCGCGACCGGGGTCATGCAATAGACCCCGGCGTGGATCGCAATCTGCACGCCCGGAACGCCAGTGCGCGAGATCGGATCGAGAAAGCACTGGCGCAAACCGACCTCGCAGATCTGTCCGCCGACGCAATCGGAACAGTTACCCGCGGGCGACGGATTGCATTCCGCGTCGGAGCTGCACGAGCGGAACCTCTCGATGCTGCACAGCCGATCGACCGGGCCCGCCTCGCACACGCCCTCGTCCGGCCCGTTGGGATCGCTCGCGTTCGGTGAGCACACGAAGTCGTTGCAAGAGTTCGGCATGCTCGGCTCGCCCGGCCGGTCGCAGAAGCCGCTCTGGCACTGCGAGTCCTGCGTGCACGGCGTACCCTCGTTGGCGCCGCCGAGGCAGCGGCGCCCGCCGCAGACGATGCCCGGCTGACAATCCGCGTTGGCGTTGCACGGCTCGGCGGCGATGGAAGCGCAGGTGCTGCAGGCGCAATTCTGGCCTGGCAGGCCCGTACAGCGGGTCCCACGCGTCAGGGTCGACGTTCCCGTGCCTTCGTCCGGCGCCCGAATGTCGAGGTAGCCGATGTTCGACACGCTGAACGGCGGGCAATCGAAGGTCACCGTGTCGAACAGGTCGGAGGTGCCCGCGACGTCGCACGGCTGCCCCGCCCGCGGTCCGACGTCACAGGTGCCGCCCTTGTTGCCGTCCTGGAAAACCGGATCGCCGATGCACTGCGGACACGGCTTCGCGAGGCCGAGCCCGTTGTGGACGGCCGACTCGACCCGGACGCCGAGCTGGCTCTCTCCCGCGTGTGGGCCCGACAGCGCCACGTTGATCGTGCCGACGAGGGGTTGCGTGAAGCGGTTCACGATGCACCCCGGCGCGCCTCCCGAGGACACCGGGAGCACCGCGCCCTGATAGCACTCACAGGTCTCGGCACCCGTGCAGCTCGGCGCCGACGGCTCGCAGGGAGTACGGGAGCTGGCATCCCGATCTGCGAGGTTGGTGCACAGACAGTTCGGGTTGGCGCCGCGGTACTGCGTGGTGCCGACGACGTCGCATTGACCGCACGTGGGCGACTCGAGATCCCAATTGCAATTGGCGAGGATGCCGGCACCGAACGGGGTGTTGTTACCGTACGGCACGTCGTCCGCGATGCCCGTCCAGCCCGAGTCGGAATCGAGCCCTGGCAGGAATTCGAGGTTGACCACTTGCGGGATGACGGGTGGGAGAATGCACGGCGGCGGACACTGACAAGCGTTGCACTCGCCGGGACACGCCCCGTCGTTGCCGACGTCGCATTGCTCGCCGCCGTCGATGGTGCCGTTGCCGCAGAGCGACGGGGTCGGCGTCACGGTCGGGGTGCCCGGGCCGCCGGGCGTCGGCGTCGCGTCCGGATTGCCGTTGCAGCCCGCAGGATAGGCCTCGAGATTCGGCACCGCGAGCGCGTCGGTGCAGTCCGCCTTGAAGGACGTCACACAGCTCACGCAGTTGACCAGCGCTTGCAGGTTGCCGATCGTCCCACCGCACGCCGCGCCGCCGGGGATCGTCACCGACGGACAGGTGGGCGCGAAGCCGATCGTCGCAGGCGTGAGGTCGCCGGTACCGCCGCACACCCCATCGTCGCCGCCGCAGGTCTGGCAGATCTTCGTGATGGCCTTGGCGCGCGCCCGCGTGATCAGGGCCTGCGCCTTCGGATCGGGACAGGATCCGCCCCCGCCACTCTTCATGCGGGCGTCGGCGCACTTCTGCAGCGCCTTGGTCTCGGCCCGGAACGCTTTGACGGCGCTCTTGCCGATCTCGCGCTGGCAACGCTCGACGTTCGAGTCCGTGCTGGCGCTCAGGTCGCCGAAATACAGGTCGACGGCCTGATCGACGGCGGCGTCGCCGACGCAGAGCAAGCAGTCGGCGATGTCGCCGCAGTCCGTGATCCCGCCGTCGCAGGCGCCGCCCTCGAAGTTGGGACAGGTCGAGCCCCAGCCGATCGACGCCAACGGCTCGTCGGTGCCCGATCCGCATTGCCGGTCGGGGCCGCCGCATTTCTTGTCGAGCGCGGTCCGCAGCTTCGCCTTCGCCTTGCCGATCGACCCGCTCGTCTTCGCGTCCGGGCACGGACCGGGGAGCTTGCCGGTCAGGATGGCGTCGTGGCAGCGCGCCATCGCCTTCATCTTGGCTTGGGTGAATTTCGCGAGGCCCTTGCTGATCTCCCGTTCGCAGGCGAGCGGGCTCGCCATCGCGCTCGGCAGGGCGGCGCCGAAGCCGAGCCCGAGGCTCACGAACATTCCAAGCACGAAGCGAATCGGCGTTCTCATGGGGACTTCCTCCTCGGTCCGCATGTGCGGATGGAACGCGGACGGCACGCTGGTTGAGCGCCGTTACCCTAGGCGTGCGACCCCGAACCGGACAATCCCGTACAGGGGTAGGCTTGCGATCGAAAAAGGGTGACGCGTCCAACCGCTTGGCGGGCGGAAACCGATCGAGATCAGGCGGCGACGCCGAACCAGGCGGTATAGAGCGCGCGCACGCGTTCGCGATGGCGTCCGTAGTCGGCGAGGAGAGCGCGCGCGACGGCGTCGTTCGCGCCGTGGTACCCCAGGCGGCGCGCCAGGGCCGGCAAGCGATCGCCCTCGCGCTCGATCGACTCGACGGGCTGGTCGCGCTCGATCCGCAGCCGATTGGTGAGCGCCCGCAGGAAGGCGTAGCTCTCCTCGAGGGCCGCCGCCTCGTCCGCGGGAACCACGCCGGCCGCGGCCAAGGCCGCGAGCGCATGACGCGTTGCGCGACGACGCACTGCCGGAAGATCGGCACCGTGGAGGAGCTGCTTCATCTGCACCATGAACTCGATGTCGAGCAGCCCGCCCCGTCCGGTCTTGACGTTGAACTCCACGCGCTCGTCGCCGGCGAGCTCCCGCTCCATCCGCATGCGCAGGCGATGGATCTCGCCGACCTCGTGATCGGAGAGGGCGCGGGCGTAGACGAAGCGCTCGATGATCGCCTCGACCTCGCCCCCCAGGTCCGGCTCGCCGGCCACGGCGCGGGCCTTGATCATCGCCTGCCGCTCCCACAGCTGCGAGCTCCCGGCGTGATAGCGCGCGAAGGACTCGAGGGACGACACCAGCGGCCCCTGGTTCCCCGAGGGTCTGAGACGGGTATCGATGCGATACATCCGGCCTTCGCGGGTCTGCACCTGCAGGGTCGTCATCAGGGTCTGGGCGAGCTTGGTGAAGAACTCGTGCACCGAGACCGCTCCCGCCCCCGTACCCCCCGGCACGTAGATGAAGATGAGATCGAGGTCGGAGTTGTAGGTGAGCTCGCGAGCTCCGAGCTTGCCGAGGCCGACCACCACGAAGCGGCCCGGCGCCGTCGCGAGACCGTAGCGTCGGCGGGTCTCCTCATCCGCCACCCGCCACGCCGCCTCCAGGCAGACGTCGGCGAGGTCGCTCAGCTGGCTCGACACCTCGTGGAACGCCAGCAGATTGTCGAGATCGTTGATCCCGATGCGCAGGAACTGCTCGTGGCGGAGACGGCGGAGGGCATCGAGGCGCCCCTCGTACGCTTCGGTCGCGTCGATCACGCCGCGGATCTCGCGCGCGAGCTCCGGCTTCGACACCTCGAGGCGCACCAGGTCGGCCCGCACGAGGTTGTCGAGCATCTCGGGGTGGCGGATGAGGATCTGCGACAGGAACTCGCTCGAGCCGAAGAGCCGCACCAGCACCCTGAGCGTCGCGGGATTCTCGGCGAGCAACGCCAGGAAGCTCGAGCGCGCCCCGATCGCCATGAGAAAGCTGGCCAGGTGACGGAGCGCCAGATCGGGATCGGGAGCCCGGGTCACCTCGCCGAGCAGCGCGGGCGCGACCGCCATCAGGAGCTGCTTCCGACGCGGCGTGGCGCGCGCCGAGGGCGCGCCGTCGCGCAGCAAGACCAGGTGCTCGCGCGCGGTCGCCGGATCGCGGAACCCGAGCGTCGCGAGCTCGCGCTCGGCGCCGACGGCGTCGTCCAGTCCGGCCAGCAGGCCCGCCGCCCGACCGTCGTCGGCTTCGGCGATGGTGGCGCGCGAGTCGTAGAACGACGCCGCAAACGTCGCCGCGACCGCGTCCATGTGGCGCCGAAGGTCCGCCTGGAAGCGTGCGAGCGCGGCCGCCGCATCGTGCTCCCGATAACCCAACCGCCGCGCCAGCTGCACCTCGCCCACCCCCGCGGGAATGACCTGCGTCTGGCGCTCGTCGACGAGCTGGATCTTGTGCTCGACGTCGCGGAGAAAGCGATACGCGTCGGCCAAGCGTGCGCTCTCGTCGGGCGCGAGGTAGCGCGCCTCGGCGAGCCGCGCCAGCGCGGCCAGCGAGTTGCGGTCGCGGATGCGCTCGTCCTTGCCGGCGTGGATGAGCTGCAGGCTCTGGATCACGAACTCGACCTCGCGGATGCCGCCGCGCCCGAGCTTCACGTTGATGCCCTTGTCGACGCCGGCGGCGAGCGCGCGGGCGATCTTGGCCTTCATCTGCGTCAGGTCCTCGATGGTGGCGTAGTCGAGGTAGCGACGGTGCACGAAGGGCTCGAGCTCCGCGAGGAGCGTCTCGCCCACGGCCCGGTCGCCGGCGACCGGGCGAGCCTTCAGATAGACCGCCCGCTCCCAGGTCTGCCCCCACGACTCGTAGTACAGGAGCGCGTTGGCGACCGAGTTCACGATCGGGCCGTTCGTGCCCTCGGGGCGGAGACGAAGGTCGACGCGAAAGACGAAGCCGTCGTCGGTCGAGTGGTGCAAGGCCCGGGTGACGCCCTCGGCGAGCCGGCTCATGAACTCGCGCACCGAGAGCACGCCGCGCGGCCCGCCGCTCGTCTCGCCGCCGCCGTCACCATAGACGTAGATCAGGTCGATGTCGGAGCTGAAGTTGAGCTCGCCGCCGCCGAGCTTCCCCATGCCGAGGACGGCGAAGCCGAGCGGCCGGCCGTCCACGACGACGTCGCCGTGCGCCGCCACCAGGTGCGCACGAACCGCCGCGACCGCGATCTCGAGCGCATCCTCGGCGAGCTCCGAGAGCGCCGCCATGGTCTCGACGAGCGTGCTCCGCCCGAGCAGGTCGCGCGCCGCGATCAGAAGAATGCGGCGGCGCTTGAACACGCGGAGGAGCCGCGCCAGCTCCTCGGGCGACGGGGCCGGCGGCGGCTCGGGAGCCGGCTCGAGTGCGGCGATCGGGGTCGCCGCGTCGTCGGCACCGAGCGCCGCGGACCAGCGCGCCGGCTCGGCCATCAGGATGCGCGCGATCAGGTTACTGGCGCCGAGCAACCACACCAGCGCGACGGCCCGCGCCGGGTCGCCCGCGACCGCGGCGAGCGCCGCCGGCACCGCCTCGCGAAGTCGGCCGAGACCGGCGACGGCGAGCGCCGGGTCGGGCGTCACCGCCAAGGCCGCGAGCGCGTCCGCGGGCAGCCCTCCGGGCCAGGCGGACGCGAAGCGAGCCAGCAGGCCCTCGGCATCGTCGACGCCGGCGGCGCGGAGTGCCTCGAGATGGGACGGGGCGACGCTCATGCCGGCTCGAGCCGCGCGGGCGGCCCTGGCGCTACACCTGCGCCGACGCCTGGGTCGTGACCGACGGCGACGCGGACGGTGAGGTCATCAAGCCCTCCGCGACCGCCCAACGCTCGAAGTCGGCGAGCGCGCGCTCGGCGAGCCGCGAGCTTCTTCTCGCGGCCGCGCCAGCGGCCGGCGAGCGGCGGGAAGAGACCGTAGTTGGCGTTCATGGGCTGGAAGTCCCGCCGCCCGCGCTGCGTGACGTAGGCCAGGAGCGAGCCCAGGGCCGTGGTCGCCGGCGGGGTGACCAGCGGCGCGCCGCCGAGGAGGCGCCCCGCGTTGATGCCGGCCAGGAGACCCGCTGCCGCCGACTCGACGTAGCCCTCGACGCCGACGATCTGCCCGGCGAGAAAGGTGCGGCGAGCGGTCTGCAGCTGCAGCGTCGGCAGCAGCAGCGCGGGCGAGTCGACGAAGGTGTTGCGGTGGAGGCTCCCGAGCCGCACGAACTCCGCCGCCTCGAGGCCCGGGATCATGCGGAACACGCGCCGCTGCTCGGGATAGGTCATCTTGGTCTGGAAGCCGACGATGTTGTAGAGGCGCCCTTCCGCGGTCGTCCTGCCGGAGCTGCACCACCGCGAACGGCCGCGCCCCGGTGCGCGGGTCGATGAGCCCGACCGGCCGCATCGGACCGAACGCGAGCGTGTCGCGCCCGCGCCGCGCCATCTCCTCGATCGGCATGCAGCCCTCGAAGTAGACGACCGCGCTCGAATTGCTTCGCGGGCACCTTGTCGGCGGCGATCACGGCGTCGACGAAGCGCGTAGTACTCGTCGCGGGTCAAGCGGGCAGTTGACGTAGTCGTCGCCGCCCTTGCCGTAGCGCGAGGCCTTGTAGGCGACCGCCATGTCGATCGACTCGGCGGTCACGATCGGCGCGATCGCGTCGTAGAAGTAGAGGTGCGTCTCGCCGAGCACGCGCCTCGAGCGCGGCCGACAGCGCCGGCGAGGTGAGCGGCCCGGTGGCGACGATGGTGACGTCGTTCTCCGGCAGCGCGGTCAGCTCGGACCGGTGGAGGTGGATCGCGGGATGTCCGGCGATCGCCTCCGTCACGCCCTCGGCGAACGACGTCCGGTCGACGGCGAGCGCCGCGCCCGCCGGCACGCTGGTGCGATCGGCGACCGCGAGGATCAGCGAGCCGAGGCGTCGCATCTCCTCCTTGAGACAGCCGACGGCGGTCTCGAGCGAAGCGTTGCGGAACGAGTTCGAGCACACCAGCTCGGCCAGCTGCTCGGTCTGGTGCGCCTCCGTGCCGCGCACCGGACGCATCTCGTAGAGGTCGACGGCGACGCCGCGCCGCGCGAGCTGCCAGGCGGCCTCGCAGCCCGCGAGCCCGCCGCCGATGATGGTGACCCGTTCGCTCATGAGACGAGCGATGCTTCTACAAGGCTTGCCGGAGGGGCGCCAGCCGGTACGCGAGGAGCGCGAGGCGACCTCGCGCTCCGAGGGCCATCGGAGGATCGGCGCGCGAAAGCGCGCCGACCGCACGGGGCCGCAATGTGCTAGGTCCCGGTGTCGCCGACGTCGGCCACCGTCTCCTGGAAGTCGCAGCCTTCCTTGAGACAGCGGCGCACGGTGCCGGCGCGCTTGGTCGTCTTCTCGACGATGAACGGCGCCTGGCAGAGCGGACACGGCTCCGGGATCGGGCGGTCCCAGCTCGCGAACTTGCAGTCTGGGTAGCGATTGCAGCTGTAGAAGATCTTGCCGCGCCGCGACGCGCTTCTCGAGGATCTCGCCGGCTGTTCCATTGGCAGCAGCGGCGCCTCCGCAGTCCGGGCAGGCAATGCCGAGCTTGGTGGGCTTGATGAGCGGGCGTGATCGTCTTGCACTCCGGATAGCCCGAGCAGCCGAGGAACTTGCCGAAGCGGCCGAAGCGCACCAGCATCGGCTTGCCGCACTTCTCGCACACCTCGTCGGTGGTCTCCGCCTTGGCGATCACGATGTCGCCGTCCTCGTCGCGCGTGAAGTTCTTGGTGTTCTTGCACTCGGGGTAGCCCGGCAGGCGAGGAACTCGCCGCGGCGGCCCCACTTGATGACCATCGGCTCGCCGCACTTCTCGCACTGACGTCGGTCGGGCGCTCCTCGCGCTTGACGTCGCGCATCTCGGTCTCGGCCTTGCTCGAGGTCCTTCGCGAACGGCTCGTAGAAGCGGCGCATCGCCTCGACCCAGTCTGCGTCGCCCTCCTCGATGCCGTCGAGGTCGTCCTCCATGCCGGCGGTGAACTCGACGTTGAGGATGTCGGGGAAGGACTCGACCAGGAGGTCGGTGACCAGGATGCCGAGCTCGGTCGGGCAAGAGCCGGCGCTGCTCGTCCTCGCTCACGTACTCCTTGTCGAGGATCGTCGACATGATCGACGCGTAGGTCGACGGCCGGCCGATGCCCTTCTCCTCGAGCTCCTTGATGAGCGTCGCCTGGGTGAAGCGCGGCGGCGGCTGCGTGAAGTGCTGCTCGGGCTTGAGCAGCTCGAGTGAGCTGCAGGCGCGTCGCCCTCGCTGCAGATCGGGCAAGCGTGCCGCTCGCCGTCCTCGTCGTCCGACGGCGTGCTCGTCGTCGCGCCCTCGGTGTAGACGCGGATGAAGCCGTCGAACTTCGATGACCTGGCCGGTGGCGCGGAACGACGTCGTCCTTGGCCTCGATGTCGACGGTCGTCTGCGTCGAGACCGCCGGCACCATCTGGCAGGCGACGAAGCGGTTCCAGATCAGCGTGTAGAGCGTCGAGCTCGTCCTTGCTCGAGGAACGGCGCGACCCGCTCGGGCGGGTACTCGATCGACGGTCGGGCGGATCGCCTCGTGGGCGTCCTGCGCGCTCTTCTTCGACTTGATAGACGGTCGGCTTCTCGGGGAGGTACTCCTCGCCGTAGCTGCTCGCCGATGTAGCCGCGCACCGCCTCGACCGCGTCGGGCGAGAGCGCGTCGAGTCGGTGCGCATGTAGGTGATGAGACCGACCGGGCCCTCGTCGCCGAGCTCGACGCCCTCGTAGAGCCGCTGCGCGAGCCCATCGTGCGCGCGGCTGGAAGCCGAGCTTGCGCGACGCCTCCTGCTGCAGGCGCGAGGTGATGAACGGCGGCGGCGGGATTGCGCTTGCGCTCCTTCTTCTCGACCTTCGCGACCATCCAGTCGGCGCCCTCGAGGCTCGTCGACGACGCGCGCTCGCCGCCGCCTCGTTCTCGAGCCGGAGCGTCTTGTGATCGAGCCGCTTGCCCGCCGACCTCGAAGAGGCGGGCGTCGAACGGCGGCGGCTTCGCGCCCTCGAGCTGCGGCCTCGACCGTCCAGTACTCCTCCTTGACGAAGGCCCGGATCTCGCGCTCGCGCTCGACGATGAGGCGCACGGCGACCGACTGCACGCGCCCGGCCGAGAGCCCGCGCCGGACCTTGTTCCAGAGCAGCGGGCTGAGATCTGGTAGCCGACCAGCCGGTCGAGGATGCGGCGCGCCTGCTGCGCGTCGAACGTTCGCTCGATCGAGCTTCAGCGGGTGCTTGATCGCCTCCTGGACGGCCTTCTTGGTGATCTCGTTGAAGAGCACGCGCTGGATGTTCTTCTTGGTGCCCGAGCTGCTCCGCGATGTGCCAGGCGATGGCCTCGCCCTCGCGATCGGGGTCGGGCGCCAGGTAGATGTTCTCCTTGTCCTTCGCCGCCTTCTTGAGCTCGTCGATGACCTTCGCTCTTGCCGTGGATGACGTCGTAGTCGGGCTTGAAGTCGTTCTCGATGTCGACGCCCGAGCTTCGACTTCGGCAGGTCCATGACGTGGCCCACCGAGGCCTTCACGGTGTAGTTCCGGCCGAGGTACTTCCCCAGCGTCTTCGCCTTCGCGGGCGACTCGACGATGACGAGATTCTTGGCCATGGCTTGCTTGAGCTCGATCCCCCTCTACTGGAATACACCCACACCGGCAAATCTGGTCGTCCGCTCGAGCTGTCGCCCGGGAAGTCGACGAACCATTCCGCGCAGCTCCAGATCGAGCACTTCTGCAAGGACTTCCGCCGCCGGACGCCCGCTCGCACGGATCAAGTCATCGACGGCATGCGGCCCGCCCTCCAGCATCTGGAGCACCCCCGAGTCGCCCCCTTCCGAGCTCCCGCCGGCGACGGTAAGGCCGCCGGCGCGGGCCCGCAAGGCCGGGGTGATCTGCTCGAGCACGTCGTCGACGCTGCGGACCAAGGTCGCCCCGTCGCGGATCAATAGATGCGCGCCGAACGACAACGAAGAGTCGATCCTTCCCGGGACCGCGAACACCTCGCGCCCGCTCTCGTTGGCGAGGCGCGCCGTGATCAGCGAGCCGCTCCGCTCCGCCGCCTCCACTACGATGGTTCCTTGCGTCATGCCCGCGAGAATCCGGTTTCGCGCCGGAAAATGCGACGGCAACGGCGCCGATCCCATCGGCCGCTCGCTGAGCAGCGTGCCCGCGGCGATCACCCGCTCGGCCAAGGCTCCGTGCTCGGGGGGATAGATGACGTCGATCCCGGACCCGAGCACCGCGACCGTCGAGCCCCGCGCCGCGAGCGCCCCCTCGTGAGCAGCCCCGTCGATGCCGCGCGCCAGGCCGCTCACGACGGTGACGCCGGCATGGGCGAGACCTTCGGCGAGACCCCGCGCCATCTCGCACCCGTAGGACGTCGCGCGACGGGATCCCACGATCGCCACCGCCGGCGCCGCCACCACGGGGGTGCCGCGCGCGATCAGATAGAGCGGCGCATCGTGCAGTTGGCGGAGCAGCGGCGGATACTCCGGATCGTCGAGCGCCACCAAGCGCGCACCGGCGGCCGCGATCCGCGCCACCTCGGCCCGCGCGTCCGCGAGAGCGCCGGCGTCGTGCAGGCCCGTGATCGTCGCCGGCCGACAGCCGGCCGCGGCGAGCGACTTCGGTGTGGCCTCGCGGACGGCGAGCGGGGTTACGAAGCGGTCGAGCAGCGCGCGACCCGCGACGTCACCCACACCCGGCGCGGCACGAAGCACGATCCACGCCGCCGCTTCCTCCACCCCCGCCATGCGCCGGGGATTGTTCCAGACCGCCCGCGCGCCGGAAAGACGAAAAGTACTGCCGGCGGCCTCAGCGATAGCGGGCGCGGATCGACTCCATCCGGGTGCGCTGCAGCTCCGCCTGAATGCGCGCGCCTTCGACCGCATCGCGGGCGCGCTCGAGACGGCGCCGGAGCTCGACCGAGTCCGCGCGGTCGTCCCAGGCGCCGCGCCGCTGAATCTCGTCGGCGAGCCCGTTGTACTCGTCCACCCGCTCGTTGTGGACGTCGACGGCGTGCCGGTACGCGCGCGTCGCCTCCTGCAGGTCGGAGCCGAGGCTCGGTCGTTCGGTCGCCTCGATCTGCGGCCGGGCCTCGACCGGCGTCGGCTCTACGACGGGCTCGGGCACGGCCTCGGGCGGCGGCACGACCCGCACCCGCGTCGGACGCGGACGGGGCTTGGGGCGCGCGGTCCGGCGCGGCTGCGGCGTCGCGCGCTCCACCGTCGGGAGCGGCGGCGGGACGGCCGCGTACACCGGCGTCGGCACCACCACGGGCGTGGCGACCGGCGGTGCCGTCGGTCGCGGCACCCTGGTCGCCACCGCGGTCGGGACCGGCGTGGCGGGTGGCGGCGTCGGCGCGGCGGAGCTCATCAGATCCTCGAAGCGAAACGGCTCCTCCCGGGTCTCGAGCCAGGTGAGCAGCGTCACGATCGACAGCAGAAGAACCGCCGCCACCGTCCAGGCTCGGAGCGACGATCGTGGTTTGCGTGGGCCGGTTCCCCGGCGCGGGCGCCCCATCGTCTCGCCGATGGTGCGGAGCGACTCCGGGGCCGACTCGAGCTCGTCCGAGAGACGGCTCCCGCAGATCACACAATGGCTCAGGCCCGGGCGATTGCGCTTGCCACAGCGCGCACAGGCCCCGTCGTCGCCCTCGTCGCCGAGCTTCCAGTCGTCGTGCTCCTCCATGCGGAGGCCTTCTCTTACACCTCCCGGGCGGGCTCGGCGACGGTTCCGCTCTTGGCGCGCACCCGCGCCATGAACTTCTCGCGCTCGACGACGAAGCGCTCGTGACGTCCGACCGTGATGCGATCGACGGCGTCGTGGCCCTCGACCTGAAACACGCAGCGACGGCGGTCGACCTCGACCAGCTCCACCCGGACCCGTACCCGCATGCCGATCGGAGTCGCCGCCTCGTGCGAGAACTGGAAGCCGACGCCGACGCTGGTCTCGCCCGGCGCGAGATGCTCGGCCATGAGCGCGGCGCAGGTGCCCTCGACGAACGCGATCATGCGCGCGCTCCCGTACACGTCGGGCACGAGCGGCGACACGTGCACCGCCGAGTCGGTCGGGGTCACGACCATGCTGGCTTCCCGGACCAGCCCGACGGTCAGCATGCGGAGCGCCCGCTCACCCGAGCGGGCTGGTGCAATGGGGGCACCGTTTGGCGGCGAGCGGAATCGTCATCGCGCAGTGCGGGCACGGCTTTTCGGTCGGGGCGGGCGCCGGCGCCGGCTGCTCGCGCTTCAAGGCATTCATGCCGCGCACGACGAAGAAGAGCACGAGCGCCACGATCAGGAAGTTGATCACGGTGTTCAGGAAGATGCCGTAGTTGAGCGTCGCCACGCCGGCGTCCTTCGCGGCCTTCACGGAGGGGAACTGCCCGTCGCCGAGGACCACGAAGAAATTCGAGAAGTCGACGCCGCCCAGCAGCGTGCCGATCGGCGGCATCAACACGTCGTTCACGAGCGAGGTCACGATACCGCCGAAGGCAGCGCCGATGATGACGCCGATGGCGAGATCCACGGCGTTCCCCTTGAGAGCAAACTCCCGGAACTCTTTCAGCATGACTTCCCCCTTTCGTTGCGCCGCCCTCGCGGGCGGCGCGGAACGGTCCCCCTCTGCTGGTCCCCACGCGCGTCGTGCCGCCCCTTTCTCTTGGTGTCAAGGCGATGGCGCCCACCGCCGTCCGCGGTTGCGCACCCCGCGCGCACCGGCTAATCGAACCGATTCGACGCCGATTTGGCGCATTCCGACGGAGGATTCCCCCGCATGACCCAGAATAACGACGGCTTCCACCGCTTCGCCGGCACGGCCGGCTACATCGCCTCCGGCCCCCTCGTCGACGCCGTCAACTGCGCCGATCGCGCTCGAGCGGCCGCTCCTGATCAAGGGCGAGCCCGGCACCGGCAAGACGCTGCTCGCCCGCCACGTCGCCGACGGCCTCGGCATGCCGATGCTCTCGTGGCACATCAAGTCGACGACGCAAGGCGGCGGACGGGCTCTACGTCTACGACACCGTGCAGCGCCTGAACGACAGCCGCTTCGGCGACGGCGACGTCGCGGACATCCGCCGCTACATCAAGCTCGGACCGCTCGGGCGAGCGTTCGCCGCCGAGGAGCGCGCTCGTGCTCCTGATCGACGAGGTCGACAAGGCCGACCTCGAGTTCCCGAACGACCTGCTGCACGAGCTCGACGAGATGCGCTTCACCGATCATCGAGACCGGCGACGAGATCGTCGCGCGCGAGCGCCCGGTCGTGATCATCACGTCGAACAACGAGAAGGAGCTGCCCGACGCGTTCCTGCGCCGCTGCGTCTTCCACTACATCGAGTTCCCCGACGTCGCCGCTGATGAAGCGGATCGTCGCCGTGCACCACCCGCAACCTCGACGCGACGCTGCTCGACCAGGTGCTGATCAAGTTCTACTGGCTGCGCGAGCAGAGCGAGCTGCGCAAGAAGCCGTCGACGTCCGAGCTGATCGACTGGATCGCGCGCGCTCCTGCGCGCCGGCATCACGCAGGACCAGCTCGAGGCCCACATCCCGTTCCTCGGCGCGCTGCTCAAGAAGGAGCAGGACGTCGAGGCGCTGCAGCGCTTCGACGCCAAGAGCGGCCGCTACCCGACGCGCTGGGCGGACCTCGGGCCCGCGCTACAACCAGTAGACGGCGTCGATGTTCCTCGACCTCTTCTACGGGCTGCGCGACGAAGGCGTGCCCGTCGCGATGCAGGAGTGGATGACGCTCCTCGAGGCGCTCGAGCAGGGCCTGCACGGCTCGAGCCTGCTGCGCTTCTACCACCTCGCGCCGCGCCTGCCTGGTGAAGAGCGAGACCTACTTCGACGCCTACGACCGCGTCTTCGCGCGCGTCTTCCACGGCGTCGAGGGCGCGCTCGACGACGTCACCGACGAGGTGCTCGAGTGGCTGCAGGATCCGAAGAACTTCCCGAAGCTGACCCCCGAGGAGCTCGCCGCGCTCGAGCGCCTGACGCTCCGACGAGCTGATGCGCCGCTTCCTCGAGACGCTCGCCGAGCAGAACGAGCGCCACGACGGCGGCAACCGCTGGGTCGGCACCGGCGGCCGCTCGCCGTTCGGCCACGGCGGCGCAGCACCCGACCGGCATCCGCGTCGGCGGCCAGGGCGGCGGGCGCTCGGCGATGAAGGTCGCCGAGCGAGCGGCGCTTCCGCGACTACCGCACCGACGTCGCCCTCGACGTCCGCCAGATGCGCGTCGCGCTGCGCCGCCTGCGCCAGCTGACGCGCACCGGCGTCGCGACCGAGCTCGACCTCGACGAGACCATCGACGAGACCTGCCGCAACGCCGGCGAGATCGAGATGGTGTTCCGCCCGCCGCGGAAGAACGACGTGCGGCTCCTCCTGCTGATGGACGTCGGCGGCACGATGGATCCCGTACTTCGAGCCGGTGAGCCAGCTGCTGACGGCGCTCCACGACGAGCGCGGCCTCCGCGAGCTTCGCGCCCTACTACTTCCACAACTGCATCTACGACCACGTCTACCGCGGCGCGCGCTGCACGCGCGCCGACGCCGTGCCGACCGGCGACCTGCTCCGCCGCCTCGACGAGCGCTGGAAGGTCGCTGATCGTCGGCGACGCCGCCATGCATCCGGCCGAGCTGCTCGAGGCGCACGGCGGCATCGATCCCGCACAACACCTCGCCGACGCCCGGGCATCGCCTGGCTGCAACGCCTCGCCGGCCACTTCGAGCGCGCGGTCTGGATCAACCCGGACGAGGAGAACCTGTGGAGCCACACCTACACGACGCGGCTCGTGCAGCGGCTCTTCCCGATGTTCCACCTGAGCGTCGACGGCCTCGGCGACGCCGTGCAGGCGCTGGTCGGCGCTCGCGTCTAGAGCGATCGGCGGAGCGGCCATGGCGCGCGGCGATCTGCGCGTGAACGACGCGCTCGTGATCCCGGGCGCCGAGCTCCAGCTCAGCTACGCGCGGGCCGGCGGTCCGGGCGGGCAGAACGTGAACAAGGTGGCCTCCAAGGCCGTGGTCCGCTTCGCGCTCGGCGATTCGCCCTCGATCCCGGACGACCTGAAGCGGCGCGCGCTCCGCCGTCTCGCCTCTCGGCTGACCCAGGCGGGCGAGCTGATCGTGACCAGCGCCGCCACCAGGGACCAGCCCCGCAACCGCGCCGCCGCGCTCGCCCGCCTGGCGGAGTTGCTGGCGGCCGCCGTCGCGGCGCCGCGACCGCGGCGACCGACCCGACCGTCGCGCGGCGCGGTCGAGCGCCGCCTGGTCGCGAAGAGCCGGCGGGCGCGGCTCAAGCGGGAACGAGCCCGGCCGCCGGGTGACTGAAGGCGGCGACGCGCCGCCAGAAAACTGACGACCGCCACGGTCGGGCACAGTCTCCGTTCGCCGACCCACGCGAAAGCACGAGGTTCGAGGCCTGTGCGTCCCGGCACATTCGTTGCTTTGCGGTCCTCGTCATCCGTTGGACGCGGCGCCCGCGACCGCCTGGGGAGAAGCTGATTGGGAATCTCGCATGACGTCGGAGAGCGTGCGGCGCGACCGCTGCGCACGGTCTTGACGGTGGACGACAGCAGGGTCGTCCGGGCGATGGTGACCCGTCACCTGCAGCCCTATGGCTGCCTGGTCCTCGAGGCCGCCAACGGACGCGAAGGCGTCGATCTCGCCCGCGCGCACCGACCCGATCTCGTCCTGCTCGACGGCACGATGCCGGTGATGGACGGCCGAGAGGCCCTCGCCGAGCTGCGGCGGGACCCGCTCACCAAGGGTATTCCCGTGATCATGCTGACCGCTGAAACCGGGCGCGAGCTGGTCGTCGAGATCGCGCGGCTCGGGGTGTCCGGATACATCGTCAAGCCGTTCGGGCCGGAGACCTTCGACCGCGAGGTGCAGAAGGTGCTCGGCGCTCCCGGCACGTCGAGCGCGGACGTCGACGACGACCTCGACCCGCGCACGGTGCTGGTGGTCGACGACAGCCCGAAGGTCCTGGCGTCGGCCAAGGCCGCGCTCGAGTCGACCATGACGGTGCTGACGGCGGCGAGCGGCAAGGAGGCCATCGTCCAGTACGCGAAGGCACGGCCGGCGGTGGTCCTCGTCGACCTCGAGATGCCCGACATGGACGGGTTCGCCACCCTCGGGGAGCTCCGCAAGCTCGGCCGTTCGCGCTACGTGGCGCTCGCCGTGCGCGGCGACGTGCGCTTGCACGAGCGGGCGCGGTCGGCCGGCTACCGCGCCGTCGTCGAGAAGCCGCTGCAGGCGGCCGAGCTGCTCGCCAACGTGCGGCAGGTGGCGAGCGCCCACACGTCGCCCGACGAGTTGCTGGACGAGTACATGAGCGAGGACGACGGCTGTCCGGTGTTCAGCCTTCCGAATCAGTCGTCGAAGGTGCTCACCCGGCTGTTGCCGTCGATCGGCAAGAAGCTCCGAGCCCTGGCGGAGGACGGCACCGACCGGCTCATCCTCGACGTCGCCGACCTCGACGAGGTCACCTCCGAGCACGTCGCGATGCTGGTGCGCCTCTTGTCCGAGGCCGACACGCTCGGCATCCGCACGGCGATCTGCGCGCCCGACCGCCAGATCGTCAGCAAGCTGCAACAGATCGCCGAGACTCGGGAGGCGCCCTACGCGATCACGCGCGACGCCGCCCGCCAATGCCTGCAATAGACGGAGGCGAGGAGCCATGGAGAACGCACAGACGACGCAGGAAGCCCCGGGCATGGTCGCGATCCCACGCGAGGATCTGCGCGCGCGGGTCCGCAGCACGCTGGCACGGCTCTCTCGGACCGGCGCACTCCCGACCCTGCCCGCGGCCGCCAGCGCGGCGCTCGGCCTGGCGCGCAACCCCAACGCCGACGTCGACGAGCTCTGTCGCATCATCCAGACCGACGCCGGGCTCTCGGCCCGGGTGCTGCGCGTCGCCAACTCCGCGGCGCTCGGTCGCCGCAATCCGGCCCGCAAGCTCCAGGAGGCCGTCATCACGGTCGGGCTCCGCAAGACCTGCGACATCATGGTCGCCGCCTGCGCCAAGCGACTCTACGAGGGTGCCAGCACCCGCGCCGAGGAGCTGTGGAACCACTCGTTGGCGACGGCGGTGGCGGCCGAGGAGCTGGCGCGCATGACCGGCCTGGTCGAGCTCGGATGCGCATTCCTCCCCGGACTCTTCCACGACGTGGGCCGCGTGGCCTTTCTGATCGCCGACGCCACGGCCGCCGAGGTCATCGACGCGCTCGCCGACGACGGCGAAGACGCCAAGTCCTTCCTCGAACGCGAGTGGTACGGGTTCGACCACGCCGATGCGGGCGCCATCCTGGCCGAGGACTGGGTCTCGCGCTCGAGCTCTGCGACGCCATTCGCTGCCACCACGACCCGGCCACGGCCGGGGCGGCGGGCGATCTCGCCAGCATCCTGAACGCCGCCGACAGCCTCGCCTACGCGATCGGGTGCGGCAGCGGATCGAAGCCACCGGCGGGGATCTCCACGGCCCATCTCGGCCTCACGCCCGAGAACGAGGCGACGTTGACCGAGCGCGTGCGGACATCCTGGGAAGAGCAGCGCGACCTGCTGAGCTGACCCGTGAAGATCCTCATCGTCGAAGACAATCCGGTCAACGCGACCATGATGCAGGTCTCCCTCGAGAAGGAGCGCTACGAGACCATCATGGCCGCGGACGGCGAGGAGGCGCTCACCGCGCTCGAGGCGCATCCCGACGTCGACCTCGTGCTCACCGACGTCATGATGCCGAGCCTCGACGGCATGGCGATGCTCGATCGCATCCGCAAACGGCCCGAATGGAAGACCCTGCCGGTCGTCGTGGCGACGTCGCTCGCCAACGAGGCGACCGTGCGCCAGGCGGTGTCGCTCCACTGCAAGCACTTCATCGTGAAGCCGTTCACCGTACACCTGCTGGTGCAGACCGTGCGGGAGGCGATCGGCCAGCGCGGCGTCGTGCTCGAGGACAAGGCGCGGACGCTCGGCCGGGTCGGCATCGACGCCGCCGGCTACGAACAGCTGGCGCTCGCCTTCGCGCGCGTCGTACGCGACCGGGTCGCCGCGCTCGAGGAGCTCTGCGAGCGCGAGCAACAGCCCGAGATCGACACGGTGATGCGCCGTGACCTCTTCGCGCTCGACGAGAGCGCCGCCCTGCTCGGCGCCGAGCGCCTCGTCAACGTGCTGGCGGCCTTCGGTCTGCCCGGCGGCGAGCCGCCCGTCGAGTCGCTGGGAGGCGTCTATCGCGCCCTTCTCACCGAGCTTCGCCTGCTGCAGAGCGCGCTCCCGGAGGTGAAGCGGCGTCTCAAGATCGACGCCGACGACCTCGCGGAAGTCGGATCCGAGGCCACGAAGCCCGTCGAGGGCTGAGCCCGAGCGGAGCACGGTACTCGTAGCGTTGCGCCGCGGGCGGGGCGCAATGGACGCTGCCGGCATGCTCGCCACGGTCATGTCCTGCGCGCTCTTCGGGATCGACGCGCATCCCGTCCAGGTCGAGGTCGACCTCGCCACCGGCATCCCCCACACCCAGACCGTCGGGCTGCCCGACTCGAGCGTGCGCGAGAGCAAGGACCGCGTCCGCTCCGCGCTCCGCAATGCTGGCTTCGAGATCCCGCCGCGACGCATCACCGTCAACCTCGCCCCCGCGCATCTCCGCAAGGAGGGCGCCGCCTACGATCTCCCGATCGCGGTGGCGCTCCTCGCCGCGAGCGGCCATCCGGTACGCGAGCGCCTGCAGGCGGTCGCGGTCGCGGGCGAGCTCGCCCTCGACGGCAGCGTGCGCGCGATCCGCGGCGCGCTCGCGATCACCGCCGCGGCGCGAGCGGCGGGATGCCGGCGCGTCGTCGTGCCACGCCCGAACGCCGCCGAGGCGGCGCTCGTCGATGGCGTCGAGGTCCTGCCCGTCGGCCACCTCGCCGAAACCGTCGCCGTCCTCAGCGGAACCCGGCCGGCGGTGGTCCAGCCACCGACCTCGCGCGACCTCTCCACCGCGCCCGCCGACGACCGCGACCTCGCCGACGTCCGCGGGCAGGAATCCGCGAAGCGCGCGCTCGAGGTCGCCGCCGCCGGCGGCCACAATCTGCTCCTGATCGGTCCCCCGGGGGCCGGCAAGACGATGCTGGCCCGGCGGCTCACCACGCTCCTGCCCACCCTCTCCTTCGCCGAGGCCCTCGAGGTCACGCGCATTCACAGCGCCGCGGGGCTCCTCGACGATCGCCCGCTCGTGAGCCACGCGCCGTTCCGTGCCCCGCATCACACCGTCTCGAGCGCCGGGCTCATCGGCGGCGGCGGGTCGACGCCGCGTCCGGGCGAGCTCGCGCTCGCGCATCGCGGCGTGCTCTTTCTCGACGAGCTTCCCGAGTTTCGGCGCGACGTGCTCGACGGCCTGCGCCAGCCGCTCGAGGATCGGCGACTGACGATCGCGCGCGCCGGGTGGCGCATCACCTATCCGGCGCGCGTCATGCTGGTCGCCGCCATGAACCCTTGCGCGTGCGGCTTTCGCAGCGATCCGCTCCGGGGCTGCCGCTGCACCCCCCATCAATTGGCGCACTACCAAGCGCGCGTGTCGGGCCCGCTGCTCGACCGCATCGACCTCCACGTCGAGGTCGCGCCGGTCAAATATCGCGAGCTCGGCGGCGCCCACGGCGGAGAGTCGTCCGCCGCCGTGGCGACGCGCATCGCGGCCGCCCGTGAGCGCCAGCACGCGCGCCTCGGCTCGGCCCGCTGCAACGCCGAGATGAACGCCCGCGAGCTCCACGCCTCTGCCCGTCCCGATGCGGCCGGCGCCGCCCTCGTCGAGCGCGCCATGGCGAAGCTCGGCCTCTCGGCGCGCGCCTACACGCGGATCCTCAAGGTGGCACGCACCGTCGCCGACCTCGCCGGCGCCGAACAGGTCGGTGCCACGCACGTCGCCGAGGCAATCCAATACCGCGCACTCGATCGCGAGCGGCAGGGTTAGTCGGCTCGCCAGCCACCCAGCTCGTGCTCATGTCTTCGCGAGTTGACGGCCCGCGTGCGACCGTGAGAGCGTCCGCGGATGCGACCTCCCCTCGGGCATGCGCGCTCGGCGACAACGCTCGTGTTCCCGACCATGCCCGCACCGGTGGACCTCGAGCGCGCCGCTTCGGCGTCGATCAGCAGCGGCCGCAAGCTCGAGCCTTAGCCGGCCATACGATGCGAAAGCCGACCGAACAGCTTCGGACGCTCGCTCCCGACCTCTGGGTCGTCGAGCGCCCGCAGCGTTTCTACGGCCTCGAGGTCGGCACGCGCATGACGGTGATCCGTCTCGCCGACGGCAGCTTGCTGCTGCACTCTCCGATCCCTCTCGACGCCGAGCTCCGACGCGAGCTCGCCGCGCTCGGCCGGGTCCGTTTCGCGGTGGCACCGAACCGGTTGCACCACCTGTACGCCGGCGACGTCGCCAAGTCGTTTCCGGAGGCGCGGCTCTGGATCGCGCCGGGGCTCGAGCGCAAACGGCCCGATCTCGCGTTCGTCGCTGCGCTCGACGACGAAGCACCCGTCGAGTGGCGGGGCCAGGTGGATCAGACCTTCTTCCGCGGGCGTCCTTTCGAGAACGAGGTCGCGTTCTTCCATCGCGCGAGCGGAACGCTCGTGCTCTGCGACCTCGCCTTCAACCTCGGCCCGACGGCGGCGCCGACGACGCGGATCCTCATGAGCCTGATCCTGAGCTACGGCCGCTTCGGCCCGACCAGGCTCGATTGGTTGCTGATCCGCGACCGAACCGCCGCGCGCCGGAGCCTCGAGCGCATCCTCGCGTGGGACTTCGATCGCGTGATCGTCGCCCACGGCGACGTCCTGGAGAGCGGCGGGCATGCATCGCTGCGCCAAGGGTACGCCTGGCTGCTCACCGATTGAGTCGGCGGTGCAACACAGGATCGTTCGTGACGGCCTGGCGCGGTTTCAGCCGTACGGCTCGTGGAGCCGGACGGGCGCCGAGTGCGGCTTCCGCAACTTGAGGTTCAACATCTCCACGAAGACCGAGAAGGCCATCGCGAAATAGATGTAGCCCTTCGGGATGTGCTGATCGAAGCCGTCGGCGATCAGCGTGACCCCGATCAGCAAGAGGAAGCTCAGCGCCAGCATCTTGACCGTCGGGTGTGCCTCGACGAACGCGCTGATCGGTCCGGCGAACACCATCATGAACGCGACCGCTCCCACGACCGCCGCAATCATGATCGAAATCTCGTCCACCATGCCGACCGCGGTGATGACGGAGTCGAGCGAGAACACGATGTCGAGCAGCATGATTTGGATCAGGACCGCGGCGAAAGAAGGCGCGACGCGCGCCGAGGTGTGGCCGGGATCGCCCTCGAGCTTCTGATGGATCTCGTGCGTGCTCTTGGCGAGCAGGAACAGCCCGCCGACGATCAGGATGAGATCGCGCCCCGAGACCTCCTGGCCGAAGCCCACGAAGAGCGGTGCGGTCAGACGGATGATCCAGGAGAGCGAGAACAAGAGGGCGATGCGCATGACCATGGCCAGGCCGAGCCCGATGAGGCGTGCCGACGGCTGCTGCGACGCCGGGAGCTTGCCGACCAGGATCGAGATGAAGATGACGTTGTCGATGCCGAGGACGACCTCGAGCGCCAGCAGAGTGGCAAGGGCGATCCAGTTCTGCGGGTCGATGAGAACGCTCAGGTCCATGAAGACTCGATGTCCGATGCCACGATGGGCGCGGACGATAGTCGGCTGCGACGACGGCCGCAACGAGGGTAGTGAGAAATACCGTCGACCGCGAGCGACGCCGCGGTCACCGTCGCGCCGAGCGTGAAGCTCTCGGGACGTACTCGACACGACGCTCTGGCGGCCGTCACCGACGACGACGGCAGGGAACAGGCAGTTCGCCCGCACGATCGGAGCCGGTCGGGCCCGGCCAGACGTCGCGGATCGCCGTCGCTCGCGGACGACGAGTCGTGCTAGGTGAGCGGCGGCGCATGAAGGTCGACGTCGTCATCCCGGCCCTCGACGAGGAATCGTCGATCGGGCGCGTCGTGCGGTCCATTCCGAGAGACCTCGTCCGCACGATCGTCGTGGCCGACAACGGCTCGCGCGATCGGACCGCGGACGAGGCACGCGCGGCGGGGGCACAGGTCGTGAATGCATCGCGCAGGGGTTACGGATCGGCCTGCCTGGCCGGGATCGCGGCGCTGCCCCCCGATGGCGACGTGATCGTGTTCCTCGATGCGGACGGAAGCGACGACCTGAGTGCATTGGAGAGTCTCCTCCAACCCATCGCGGAAGGACGCGCGGATTTCGTCGTCGGGTCACGGGTGGGCGAGGGCCGCGAAGAGCTCACGGGCGTGCAGCGCGCGGGCAATGTCATCGCGGCCGCCTGGCTTCGGCGGAGATACGGCATGAACGCCACCGATCTCGGGCCCTTTCGGGCGATCCGCCGCGACGCGCTCGACCGTCTCCGCATGGCCGATCCCGACTACGGGTGGACGGTCGAGATGCAGATCAAAGCCGCGAGACTGAAGCTCCGATACGCCGAGGTGAAGGTGCGCACCTTGCCGCGTCGCGGCGGCCGGTCCAAGGTGTCGGGCACGTGGCGCGGCGTGATCGGCGCCTCGTGGAAGATCATCGGGCTGCTGGTACGGAACGATCTTCTGGCGCGTCGACCCCGACCTCCGAAGGGCTAGGGCGCGGTCGCCCGCTCGTGCCGGGTTTCGTCGGCAAAGAGCGACGACGGCATCCCCTCCGCATCGGTGACGAAGGTCGGCGCGAAGTACTTGCGGTACGCGGGCGCGATCCGACACCGGGGTCGATAGAGGTCGTCGAGCGCCTCGGTCGGACCGACGAACGTCCGCCGCCGCGAAGCCGTCCCCCGTGATCGCCGCGCGAGCACCGCGAGGTTGCGCGCGGTCATGACCGCGAGTTGCGACGGCCCAAGCTCGCCTCGAAACCACGCGGAGGCGGTCGTGCGCAGCCCCTGCCAGCGAAACCCATCGAGCGACCCGACGGCGCGGAGGAACGCCGCGACGCGTTCCAGGTCATCGCGCGGACGCACGCAGAGGGTCGAGCCGTTGAGGTCGCGGAGACGGAGCTGCGGCAGCAGGCGGCCGGCGGCGGCGCACTCCCGAAAGAACGGGGTGCTCGGATACGGGATCGCGGTACCGACGAACGATGGCAGCACACCGTCCCGACGCTCGGCGATCGCGGCCACCTCCGTCGTCAGATCCTCCACGGTGCGGTTGATGACGTCGAGCACGAGGCCGTAGACGGGCAGGATGCCGGCGCCAAGGGCGGTCCGCAGGACGTCGATCGGCTGGGTGCGCAGGTTCTGTCGCTTGTGGTACGCGGCGAGCGTCCGTGGATCGAACGACTCGATGCCGCAGAAGAGCGCCCGGCAGCCCGCCGCCACGGCGCGCTCGACGCGCGCCGCATCCTCGAAGAAATCGGCGGTGACGAGCGCACCCCAGGCACTGAAGCGTCCCCGCGCTCGCAGCTCGGCCAACAGCGCGATCCGCTCCTCGAACGCCTGCCGATCGGAGCCGAAGAAGTTGTTGTCGATCATGACCAGGATGCGGCGGCGCGGCTGCGCGTCCACCTGACGATGGAAAGCCTCGAGTCCATACCGCTGGTATGGACGTCCTTCCGCGGTCAGGGAACAGAACGAGCAATGGAAATTGCACGATCGGCTCGACTCGACGTACATCGCGCCGCTCGCCCACGGCGCGAGGTCGAATCGCGGCGTCCATTCGGCCGCCGCGGCGGAGGGCCCGAACGCATCGGCGACGACGTCCGCGATCTCCTCGACGCCGCCGAGGCACGCGTAGTCGAAGCGGTCCGCCGCGAAACGCGGGACGGCCCGCACCGCGGCTCCCCCCGCGACGGTCACGCAGCGTGGATTCGCGGTCTTGGCGAGCGCCGCCAGATGCAGCATACGGTCGAGCCCCGACGTCATCCCGGTGAGGATCACGAGGTCGTTGTCGCCGACCTCCTCCGGCGTCCGCAGCGGACCGCCCGTATGCTCGTCGTGCAGACGAATGGACCAGTGGCGCGGATCGAGCCAGCCCGCGAGGAACGGCGGAGCCATCGTCCGCAGCACGGTCCTGCTCTCGCGCACGCGCTGGCGCGCCTCGGGAAAGTACCCGTTGACGATGAGCGCGCGTCGGGGTGGTCGACCGTGGAGCATCCGCATGTTGGATTCGTCGAGCGCGCGGACGGCGCGAGCACCGTGTGGATCAGGCCCCGTCGTCTCGCGCCGTGGAGTGTGGAGCTCCAACGAGAGAGCGCGAGCAGTACATTGCACCGACCCGAGGGGTCAAGGCACGGCGCGGCGGATGCCGGTTACGAGCGCCCGAAGCCGCCGCTGACGCTGATCGCCTGCCCCGTGATCCACGACGCCTCCGACGAGGCCAGAAACGCGATCAGCGGCGCGATGTCCTCGGGTCGGCCGAGGCGCCCGAGCGGATAGTAGCGCGCCCACTCGCGCTCCATCTCGTCGGTGATGTACGACGTCATCGGCGTGCGGGTGACGCCGGGGCAGACGGCGTTGACGGTGATCCCGAAGCGACCGAGCTCGATCGCGAGCCCACGCGTCAGGGAGATCACGCCGCCCTTGGTCGCGCCGTAGACCACGATCCGCTTCTCGTTCCCCTTCCCCGCCTCCGAGGCCAGGTTCACGATGCGGCCCGCGCGCTGCGCGATCATCTGCTCGGTCACCGCGCGACAGCAGTGCATCGTGCCGCGCAGGTTGATGGCGAGCATCGCCTCCCAGTCGCCGTCGTCCGGCGCCGACTCGACGAACAGCCGCGGAATCCCCCCGACGCCCGCGCTGTTCACCAACACGTCCACCCGCCCGAGCTCGGCGACCGCCCGCGCAATCAGGTTCTCGCATTGCGCATACTCACGCACGTCGACCGCACAGCCAATGACCGTCCCACCTTCGGCGCGCAACTCTTCCACCACCGTCTCGAGCGCCGGACCCGGCAAATCCCCGATCACCAACCGAGCCCCTTCCGCTCGGAAGAGGCTCGCGGTGACCCGCCCGATTCCCGACGCCCCACCCGTGACGACGACGACCTTCTCAGCCAGATGCAGGTCCACGCTGGGCTCCGACGTCGGCTATGCGGGGTGTTCGTGGCGAAGAATGGCGTAGAGATGTTGATCGAGGAACTTGCCGCCGACGTAATGGGCCTCGCGCAAGAGCCCTTCGCGCCGCATTCCCAAGCGCTCCGCGACTCGCGAGCTGCGATCGTTGCCGACGGCGCAGCGCACCACGATCCGATGCAGGCCGACCGTGCCGAACGCAAAGCCGATCACCGCCCGCGCCGCGCGCGTCACGTACCCTCTGCCCTCGTAGGGTGACGCGATCCAGTAGCCGAGCTCCGCCGAGCGGTCGAACCATTCGACGTAATGCAGGCCGATCGTACCCGCGATGGTGCCGTCCACACCGATCGCCAGGACCAGGCTGCGACGGCGCCGCCGCTCCTCGGTCGCGTCGGCGATGAAGCGCGCGCTGTCGCGCTCGGTGCGGGTCTCCTCGACCCACGGCAGCCAATGTCCCAGGCGCGCGCGCTCTGAGTCGATCAGCCGGAACAGCACGAGGGCATCGGCCGCTCGGAGCGGCCGGAGGTCCAGTTCGCGGTCGCGCAGCTCGACGCGCTCGAAGGGGAAAGCGGGGGTTTCCCACGCGCGACTCGTCCCCATCGCGGCCCTCGCGTCCTGCTCAATTCCCGGGCCGACACTCAGTCGTCGGCGTTCCACTCCTCGTCGTCCTCGTCGTCGTCGTCGTCGAGGTCATCGTCGTCGTCGTCGTCGAATTCGTCGTCGTCATCGAAATCGTCGTCTTCCTCGCGCAGCCACATGACCCCTCCTTTGCAGCGGGCAAGCTCGCTTACCGGCGGCTCCGGACCTTGTCAATCCGCACGCTCCGTCAGTGATAGATGTCCATCAGCTCGATGACGCCGAGCTCGCGGAGGCGCGCAAAGAGGTATCCTTTGATGTCCTTGGCGGTGCTGAGGGTGCGGACGTCGCGCGCGACTTCCTCCGCGAGCGAGTACGGAACCGAGCGGATGAACCGCTTGATCACGGGGACGAAGAACGGACCCATGCTGAGATCGTCGAGGCCCATGCCGAGGAGCGGCAGAGTCGCCAGCGGATCGGACGCCATCTCGCCACACATCCCCACCATCTTGCCGGCGTCCTTCGCCGCCTGCGCGACCTCGCCGATCGCGGCCAGCACGGCGGGGTGGAGCGGCTCGTAGAGCGGCGCGACCTTCGAGTTGTTGCGGTCGACGGCCAGCAGGTACTGGATCAGGTCGTTGGTGCCGATGCTGAAGAAGTCGACCTCCTCGATCAGCCGCGGCGCCAGCCACACCGCGGCCGGCACCTCGATCATGATCCCGATCGGCATGGCGCGGTCGTATGGCAGACCGGCCTCGTCGAGCTCCTGACGGGCCTCCTCGAGCAGCTCCTTGACGCGCCGGATCTCCTCGACGCTGGAGATCATGGGAAAGAGCAGCCGCACGCGGCCGCTGGCACCGGCGCGCAGGATGGCGCGCAGCTGGGCCTTGAAGATCGCCGGCATCTCGAGCGAGATGCGGATCGAGCGCCAGCCGAGGAACGGGTTCTCCTCTTGGTGCGTGGTGAGGTAGCTGGCGTACTTGTCGGCGCCGAGGTCGAGCGTGCGGATCGTGATCGGGCGGCCCGGCATGCGATCGATCACCTTGCGATAGAGCGCGAGCTGCTCTTCCTCGTCGGGGAAGTCCTTGTAGGAGAGGAACGGCACCTCGGTGCGGTAGAGGCCGACACCCTCGGCGCCATGGTCGCGCGCGAAGTTCAGGTCGCCGATCAGGCCGATGTTGGCGTAGAGGTTGACGCGATGGCCGTCGGTGGTCTCGGCCGGCAGGTCGCGGATGGCCTCGAGCTGGAGATTGAAGGCGCGATACTCCTTGGCGAGGCGCTGATACTCGCGACCCACGTCGACGCCGGGATTGATGTAGACCACGCCGGAGTTGCCGTCGACGATCATCTCGTCGCCCTCGTGCAGAACGTCGGTGACGTGGCCGACGCCGACGACGGTCGGGATCTCGAACGACTTGGCGAGGATCGAGGCGTGCGACGTCACCCCGCCCGTCGCCAGCACGATGCCCTTCAAGCGGTCGTGCTCCATCAGCGAGAGGTCGGTGAGGGTGAGGTCGTGCGCGACCAGCACGACGTCCGATGCGAAGCCGCGCTCGCGCTCCTCGTGCCCGAGCAGGTTCCGCAGCAGGCGCTGGCCGATGTCGCGCACGTCGGCGGCGCGCTCGCGGAGATACCCGTCGGAGACGGCGAGGAAGGCGCTCACGTACTCGTCGACGACCTGGCGGAGCGCGCTCTCGGCGGCGAGACCGGCGTCGAGGCGGGTCTCGATCTTGCCGAGGAAGGTCGTGTCCTCGAGCATCATGCGCTGGGCGTCGAAGATCGCACCGTCGATCTCGGGAGCGACGGTGTGCATCTTCTCCTTGAGACGCACCATCTCCTCGACCGAGCGCTCGACGGCGTGCACCAGGCGCTCGCGCTCACCGGCGGGATCCTCCGCCTGGCGCTCCTCGACCTGGTCGAGGCTCACCTCCGGGTGGAGCAGGTGGGCGCGCCCGCGTCCGAAACCCGGGGAGGCACCGAGGCCCGTCAGCCGGTGCTGACCGGGACGGCGCTTGGCGCCGCGAGGCTGGCGCTCGTCGGTGTTCTCGTACGCGTGCAGGCGGCGGATGACGTCCACCATGCGCGCGCGATACTCCTGGCGCTCCTTCTCCTTGCTCTCGAGCGACTCCATGAGCCGCGCCTGGATGATGATGCCGCTGACCTGGGCGGCGATCGCACGCAGGAGGCGGAGCTCGTTCGGCGAGAAGCGGCGGCGCCGCAGCGTCTGCACCACCAGCACGCCGAGCGCGGTGCGCTTCTCGGAGATCGGCACGCCGAGGAAGGAGTGGTAGCGCTCCTCACCGGTCTCGGGGAAGTACTTGTAGCGCGCGTGCGCCAGGGCATCGACGACCATCACCGGCTCGCCCTTCTCGATGACGAGCCCGGTCAAACCCTCGCTCACCTTCATCGTGACCTTGCCGACCGCGGCGCGCTCGAGACCGGTGGTCGCCCACAGCGTCAGCACCTCCTCCTTGGAATCGAAGAGGTAGAGCGAGCACACCTCGGTGCCCATTCGCTCGGCCACGATGCGGACGAGGTTGTCGAAGGTCTCCTGCAGCGTCTGCGAGTGGCTGATGATGGTGCCGATGTCCTCGAGGACGGAGAGGCCTTGGCCCTTGCGCGGACGAGCGCGGCGACTCGTGGCTTCTCCTGGCACCACTTTTCTCTCGCTCATGCGCTCCATCTGTGGATCGAAACCCGGGCCTGCCGCCGTGGGTGGGAGACCGCCGAGGACCAAAGCCCCGAGCATCCCGGAAGGAGCTGCGGACGATTGCTCGGGCCGAGACTATAGCCCACGCCCGGCGCCGCGAACAACGTGGAAAGCTGCCTCGGGTCGATACGTTTCGACGACGCCGCGATCGACGCGGCGCGGCGGATCACGTCCTCACGCACGCCTCACCAGGTGCCCCAAAATGGGACGTCCGTGGCCGAGCTGAACGGCGCGCCTGATGCACGCCCGCGTATAGCGCTTGGCGGCACGGATGGCGGCCTCGAGCGCCACGTCCTTGGCGCGCTCCGCCGCGATCGCCGCCGCGAAGGTGCAGCCGGTCCCGTGCGGCGACTCACCCGGAAGACGCGCCGCCCGGAGCCGGTGCACGACGCCGTCCACCAACGCGACGTCGACCGCATCGCCGCTGAGATGCCCGCCGGTGATCACCGCCGCGCGTGCGCCCGCGGCGACCAGGACGCGCGCCGCCTCCTCCATCGCCACGAGGTCGCGCACCGGAAACCCGACCAGCATCGAGGCCTCGGCGAGATTGGGCGTCACGACCTCCGCGAGCGGCACCAGCCGCGTGAGCAGCATCCGCGCGCCGCCGCGCGCCAGGAGCGGTCGGCCCCCGGTGGCGTGCAGGACCGGGTCGACGACGAGGCGCCGGACCCGATGCGCGGCCAGTGCCTCGGCCACCGCGGCGACCACCGCCGCCGTGCCCAGCATGCCGGTCTTGGCGGCATCGGCACCGAGATCGTCGAGGACCGCGTCGATCTGTGCCCGCACGAAGGCGGGCGGCAGCACGAGCACGCCGCGCACGGCGCGCGTGTCCTGGGCGGTGAGCGCGGCGATCGCGGTCGTGCCGTAGACACCGCGCGCGGCGAAGGTCTTCAAATCGGCCTGCACTCCCGCACCGGCGCCGCAGTCCGAACCGGCGATCGTCAACACCCGGGGGAGGTCCCGCCGCCTCACGTCCTCGGTCCGCCGACGGCACGCGCCAGGGCGTCGACCACGAGGGCGGCGGCGCGGTCGTCGAGCTCGGGATAGATCGGCAAGGCCAGCGTCTCTCGACTGGCGCGCTCCGCTTCCGGGCAATCGCCCTCGCGGTAGCCGAGACCCGCGAAGCACGGCTGCAGGTGCAGCGGGATCGGGTAATACACCTGGGTCTCGATGCCGGCCGCCGCCAACTCGGCGCGGACGCGGTCGCGATCCGGCACGCGCACGACGTATTGATGGAACACGTGACCGGGCGCGAGCGCCGGCGTCCCGACCGGCCCGCCGTCCCCGAGCGCCGCCGCGAGCAGGAGCCGGTAGCGCTCGGCATGACCGCGGCGAGCGGCGTTCCACGCGTCGAGGCGCGCGAGCTTCACGCCAAGGACGGTCGCCTGGAGCGCGTCGAGCCGCGACGCGAGACCGAGCGCGACGTGGCGATACGGCCCCCCCTCGGCGCCGTGGCGCGCGAGCGAGGTGACGGCGCGCGCGTCGGCCTCGGTGGCGGTCACGACGCAGCCACCGTCGCCCGCCCCGCCGAGGTTCTTGGTGGGATAGAACGAGAAGCATCCGAAGCGCCCGAGCGTCCCGGCGTACGCGCCCGCGCCGTCGACGCGCGCCCCGATCGCCTGTGCCGCGTCCTCGATGAGCGCGAGGCCGTGCTCGGCGGCGAGCGCGCCGAACGCCGCGAGCGCGCACGGACGGCCGAAGAGGTGCACCGGCAAGAGCCCGCGGACGACCTCTCCCCCCGGTGCGCGCAGCCCGTCGCCGTCGCGCCGGCACGCCTCGGCGAGCCAGCGGCGCACCAGCGCCGGATCGAGATTGAAGGACTCGGCCTCGACGTCGACGAAGTACGGGCGCGCGCCGGTGCGCGCGATCTGGGTCGCGCTCGCCGCGAAGCTGTAGGGCGTCGTCACGACCGCATCGCCCGGCCCGATGCCGGAGGCGCGGAGCGCGACGTAGAGCGCGTCGGTCCCGGAGGCGACCCCGATCACGTGGGCGGCCCCGAGGTAGCGCCCCAGGGCGGCCTCGAACGCGGCGACCGCCGGCCCGAGGACGAAGGCCTGGGAGGCGAACACGGCGTCGACGGCGACCCGGACCTCGTCGCGTATCCCGGCATACTGCGCCTGGAGATCGAGAAAACGGACCCGCGTCTCGGTCACGGCGGGGCATTGTCTCGGCGCTCGCGCGTACTGTCAATCGAAAGGGCAGCATCGAAAGCCGGGCGCGGCAACACGAGGCGCGCCACCGTCCCGCGTCCTTCTTCGCTCTCGAGCTCCAGGCGGCCCCCGTGGTCGGCGGCGATCGCATGCGTCACCGCGAGGCCGAGACCGATGCCGCCCGCGCCGAAGGCGATCGGATCACTGTGATGTCGGTCGATCGGCACGCCGGTCACGAACGGCGTGCCGAGGCGCGCGCGCAGGCCGGGCTCGATGCCGACGCCGGTGTCGGCGACCGTGAGCTCGGACGCGGCGGGGCCGACACGGAGCGCGATCGTGATCGTGCCCCCGTCCGGCGTGAAGCGGATCGCGTTCAGGCCGAGGTTCACGAGCGCGTGATGCAGATCCGGGGCCCGTCCGCGGGCCGGGCACGCCTCCGGAACCTCGAGGGTGAGCGCGAGGCCGCGCCGCCGGCAGAGCGGCTGCAGGTCGGCCGCCACCGCGCGCGCGATCGCCGCGACACAGAGCGCGTCGTGCGGTGGGGGCGCCGGCCGTGACAGCCGGACCAGGTCGGTCATGGCCCCGACGCTGCGGCCGAGCCAGTCGGCGTTCCGCCGCGCGGTCGCGAGGAGATCCGCGGCCTCGTCGTCCCGGGCGAGCGCCCCCAGCAGCTCGAGCACCGCACCGAGGACGTGGAGCGGGGTACGGAGCTCGTGCGCGGCCAGCGTCAGGAAGCGGGCGCGCAGGGTCTCGAGCTCCTGCAGCTCCGCGTAGGCGCGGGCGGTCTCGGCGGCGTGGCGCTCGCGCGCGCGCAACGCCAGCGCGGCCTCGCGCGCGTGCCGGACGGCGGCGCGGAGCTCGCGCGGATCCCACGGCTTGGCGACGTAACGATGCACGTGGCCGCGGTTGATGGCCTCCATGAGGCTGTCGACGTCGGCATACGCGGTGAGGAGGATACGGCCCGTGCTCGCGTCTCGGTCGCACACCTCGGCCAGGAGCTCGGTACCCAGCATCGCCGGCATCCGATAGTCGCTGACGACCACCGCGATCTCCGGACCGAGCGCCCGCCGCGCCTCCTCTCCCGAATGCACGGCGACTACCGGTGCGATCTCGCGAAGCGTCCGCGCCACCGTCGCCAGGCCGGCGCGATCGTCGTCCACACACAGGATGTCGTCCACGTGTTGGCTCCCTCCTGGCGGCAGTTATCCGGCTTGCCGGCGCGCGTGTCGCAAGGCTCCGAGTCGCCAGTCTCGAACCCGATCGCGACCTGCCGTTGACGGTGGGCCGGAGCGACCGCTACAAGCGGTGGTGAGCAACACATGCCGAAAAAGGCGCAGGCGAAGAAGCCAAAGCGGCGGTGGCTGCGGCGGATCGCGGCGGGGGTCGGGCTCTTCGTGGTGGTGACGGGCGGCGTTGCCGGCTGGATCGTCTACCGCGAGATCAGCGCCAACCTCCCGCCCGTCGACAAGCTGTTGCGGTATCAGCTCCCGGTCGCGACGCGCGTCTATGCGACCGACGGCACCCTCCTCGGCGAGTTCTACACCGAGAAGCGCTACCTGGTCCCGATCGCCAAGATCCCCGAGGTCGTCCGCCAGGCCTTCATCGCCGCCGAGGACGCGAGCTTCTATCGCCACAAGGGCGTGGACGTGCAGGGCATCGCCCGCGCCGCCTTCGCCAACTTCACCGCCGGCAGCGTCGTGCAGGGCGGCAGCACGATCACGCAGCAGGTGGTGAAGGCGCTCCTGCTCTCACCCGAGAAGAGCTACGAGCGCAAGGCCAAGGAGATCCTGCTCTCGCTCCGGCTCGAGCGCCAGCTCACCAAGGACGAGATCCTCTACCTCTATCTGAACCTGATCTACCTCGGGAACGGCGCCTACGGCGTCGGAGCGGCGGCCCAGGAGTACTTCGACAAGGACGTCGCCGACCTCACGCTCGCCGAGGCCGCGCTGCTCGCCGGGCTCCCGCAGGCGCCGAGCCGGTACTCGCCGGTACGCCACTGGGAGCGGGCCAAGTACCGCCAGCGCTACGTCCTCGAGCGAATGGCGCGCGAGCGCTACATCACCTGGGAGGCGGGCGAGGAGGCCCTGAAGGAGGAGATCCAGCTCGCCCATCACGACCAGCGCGCCCCGACCTACGTCGCCGCTCCCTACTTCGTCGAGCACGTGCGCCGCCTGCTCGAGGAGCGCTACGGCGGCACCGCGCCGTACCAGGCCGGGCTGAACGTCTACACCACGGTCGATCTCCCCACGCAGCGGGCTGCCGAGCAGGCGCTCCGCAGCAACCTCGACAAGATCGACGAGGGCCGCACCCGGGCCCGCCCGCTGCGTCGCCTGTCGAACGCCGACGCCGAGCGTTTCCTCGCCGCCGCGCGCGCGAGCCGCGACACCAACGAGCCGGAGCCGGGCCGCTCCTACCAGGCGCTGGTGCTCGCCATCGAGAAGGGGGGCGCGCGTGTCCAGGTCAACCGCTTCACGGGCCGCCTGGTCGGGACCCAGGACCATCCCCTGCCCCCCGGGCTCGCCAAGTACGACGTGCTCGCGGTCCGCCGGCACGTCACCAAGACCGCCGGTACCCTCGAGCTCGAGCTCGACAGCGATCCCCAGCTCGAAGGGGCGCTGATCTCGATCGATCTCCCGACCGGTCAGGTCAAGGCCCTGGCCGGCGGCTACGACTACGAGCGCAGCCAGTTCAATCGCGTCATGCAGGGGCTCCGTCAGCCCGGATCGTCGTTCAAGCCGTTCGTGTACGCGGCGGCGATGGACCGCGGCTACACCCCCGCCTCCGTCATCGTCGACGCGCCGATCGCGCTCATGGCCGGAAACGGGCGCACCTGGATGCCCCAAAACTACGACGACAAGTTCATCGGCCCGACGACGCTCCGCAACGCGCTCGCCCACTCGCGGAACGTCGTCACCGTGAAGCTCGCCCAGGCCATGGGCCTCAACTACCTGATCAACTATCTCCCCCGCTTCGGGTTCCCGCGTCCGTTCGCGAAGAACCTCTCGATCGCGCTCGGCACGGCGGAGGTGACGCTGTTCGAGCTGGCGCGCGGCTACACGTCCTTCGCGACCGGAGGCCGTCGCCTCGATCCGATCTTCATCACCAAGATCACCGATCCCCACGGCAAGGTCCTGGAGGAGTTCACGGCGCAGTCCGATCCGGTGATCGCGCCCGAGACCGCGTACCTCGTGACCAGCATGCTGGAGAGCGTGATCCAGCGCGGCACTGGCAAGCGCATCCTCCCATTGGGACGCCCGGTCGCCGGCAAGACCGGCACCACCAACGACATGCACGACGCCTGGTTCCTCGGGTACACGCCGGAGCTCCTGACCGGAGTCTGGGTCGGCTACGACAGCGAGCGCAGTCTCGGCAAGGAGCAGACGGGTGGGCGCGTCGCCGCCCCGATCTTCCTCGACTTCATGCAGGCCGCGCTCGGCGACTCCCCGGTCCGGGATTTCCCGATTCCGGAGGGCGTGACCATGGTGAGCGTCAACGGCGACCTCGAGTGCTTCAAGAAGGGCACCGAGCCGATGGCGAGAATCGCCGGCAGCGACGCGGAGCAGGACGAGCTCGACCGTGCCGTCGAGCGCCTGCGGAGCCACGAGCCCGAGAGCGACGGCGAGCGCCAGCCGGTGCCGCGCGAGGACGACTTCGACCGCGAGGAGTCGTGGCCCGCGGGCGACTACGAGCTGGCACCCGCACGCAGCGACGAGGGCCGCATCATCGACGACCGGACGCCGCCGCGCGCCGAGGACTACCTCGACAGCCGTCGCAAGCGCGCCCCCCGCGACGACGACTATCGCGCCAACGACAACGCGTACGACGAGCGTCCGGCGCGGCGTCCGATCGCCGAGCCGCCCGACGACTACCGCGTCAACGCGCCCGCCCCGCCCCGCGGTCGCCGCATCGTCGAGGAGCCGCTACCGTATTAGGAGCCCGGCCCACGGCTCCGACCTCCGCGCGCGCAGCGCGCGGCCGAGCGCGAGCGAGCCGGGGGATGAGCCGACGCGGCTTTGCCGCGGCGGCAAAGGGGGAGAGATCCCCCTTGTGAGCTGAATGCCCGAGACGCTGCAGACCGCGCTCCTGATCCTCACCTGCGTCCTGCTCGTGATGGCGGCCGCGCGCCGCTTGCCGGTGCCCTACCCCACCCTCCTGGTGGTGGCCGGGCTCGTGGTCGGCTTCACACCGGGCTTGCCCGCGGTCGCGCTCGATCCCGAGCTCGTGTTCTTCGTCTTTCTGCCGCCGCTCCTGTGGTCGGCGGCGTACTTCACCTCGTGGCGAGACTTTCGGGCCAACGCGCGCCCCATCCTGCTCCTCGCGGTCGCGCTGGTCTTGATCACGACCGCCGCCGTCGCGATCGCCGCGAAGGCGTTGATCCCCGGCCTCGGGTGGCCCGCGGCGATCGCACTCGGCGCGATCGTCTCTCCCCCCGACGCCGTCTCCGCGACGGCCGTGGTGCGCGCGCTCGGCGTGCCGCGGCGGCTGGTGACGATTCTCGAGGGCGAGAGCCTGGTGAACGACGCCGCGGCGCTGATCCTCTATCGCGCCGCCGTCGGCGCGATGCTGGTCGGACACTTCGATCCCGGCGCGTCGCTCGTCGCCTTCGTGGCCGCGGCCGCCGCGGGCATCGCGCTCGGGCTCGCGGTGGGATGGTTGGCGGCGCTCGTCCACCGCCTCATCGACGACCCGCCCACCTTGATCCTGGTGACGCTCATGGCGCCCTATCTGGCGTGGATGCTGAGCGAACGGGCCCACGCCTCCGCGGTGCTCGCGTGCGTCGCGGGCGGGCTGGTACTGCGGCGGACGCCCGGGATCGGGGACGCCGTGCCCCACGTGCGGCTCCAGGGCCGCGCCGTCTGGGACCTGGTCGCCTTCGTCATCACCGGCGTGCTCTTTCTCTTGATCGGACTGCAGCTCCGCACCCTCGTCGCCGACGTGCCGGCGGGTGGCCTTCCACGCTTGGTCGCCTGGGGTGCGGTGGTCTCGGCCGTCGTGATCGTGGTGCGGCTCGTCTGCGTGCCGATCTTCGCGTGGGTTCCGCGTCGTCTTTCCGCGTCGCTCCGCGCTCGCGATCCGATGCCCGGATGGCCGACTCTCTTCCTGCTCGGGTGGGTCGGGTTGCGCGGGATCGTCTCGCTGGCCGCGGCGATGGCGCTGCCGCGGACGCTCGCCGACGGCTCGCCGTTGCCGATGCGCTCCGAGCTGATCCTGATCACCTTCGTCGTCATCTTCTGCACCCTCGTGCTGCAGGGATTGAGCCTCGCCCCGCTGGTGCGCCGGCTCCGACTCGCGAGCGACGACGACGAGCTCCGCGAGGAGCTGCTCGCCCGCTCCGAGGCGGCGCGGGCGGCGCTCGTGCGGCTCGAGGAGATCGCCCGCGAGCCCTGGTCGGAGCCCCGTGTGGTCGCGGCGCTCCGCGACCAGTACGAGGATCGCCTGCGCCGCGCCGCAGACGTTGCCGGGGGCACGGGCGCCTCCAGCCTGCTCTCGGAGCGCGGCACCAAGCGCACCCGTTTCGAGATCATGGACGCCGAGCGGCGCGCCCTCGTCCGCCTGCGCGATCAGGACGCCATCAGCGACGAGGTGCTGCTGGCGCTCGAGACCGAGCTCGACCTCGAGGCGGCCCGGAACGGCATCGCGCAGCTCCGACTAGCGCAAAAGGGGGATCTCTCCCCCTTCGCCGCCGCGGCAAAGCCGCGTCGGCTCATCCCCCGGCTCGCTTCGCTCGGCCGCGCGCTCCGCGCGCGGAGGTAGCGTTTCAGCGCCGCGCTTCGGCGCCGCGCTTCAGCGCAGGACGTCGGCAATCAGGCGGCGGAGGGTCTCGGATGGGGTGGCGATGTGGCATTGCGCGCCGCCGTGAACGAGGCCGACGACGCGGACGGCGGAATCGACGATCGGTGCCCCGGAGTCGCCGGGGATGCCGTCGATGGTGGTGAAGAGCGCCGTCCCGAGGGCCGGCAGCGACGGACAGCGACCGGTCCGATCGAGCTTTGCCTCCTGGAAACGCGGGTTCTTCGGGTTGCCCGCGAAGTAGAGGATGGTGCCGGCGATCGGCGGCTGCCTGACCAGCTGGAGCGGCGCGAGCGTGACCGGCTCCTCGAGCAGGAGCAATGCCTGATCGGCGACGTGATCCACGCCCGCGACCCAGCCCGTCCGTTGCGACCCGTCCGAGAAGCGCAACTGGTGCGTCGCGCCGTCCGTGATGCAGTGCTCCGCGGTGAGCACCAGATCGGGTCCGTCGACCAACACGCCCGAGCATCCCGAGCCGACCAGGACCGTCGCCGCCAGGAGCGACGGCTCGAGACCGCTCGGCGCCGCCGCATTCGCGACCGAGGCCAGCAGCGTCGCGCCGAATGCGGCGATCGTCATCCACCCGCGCATCATGCGGCGATTCTGGCTCCGCTGCGTCCGGGAGAATAGCCCCCCTCGCGCGCGCAACCGCTCAGTCCGGCAACTCCCAGAACGTCGCGTGCGCGGCGCGCGTCGGCGCCAACACCGGGCCACGCGGCCGCGGCGTGGCGATCGCCTCGCGGAGGCTCGTGCCCGCGAGCTCGTCGAGCACGACCGACACCCCGCCACGGAGCGCGTCGAGGTCGTAGCCGCCCTCGAGAATGGTCGCGAGGCGTCCGCCGGCGTGCTCCTCCGCGAGCCGCATGAGGACGCGCGTCATGGCGCGGAACCCTTCCTCCGTGACCTGCATGCCGGCGAGCGGGTCGCGACGGTCGGCGTCGAACCCGGCCGAGATCAGCACGAAGTCCGGGCGGAACTGTGCCGCGACGGGTACGATCAGATCGGTGAAGGCGGCGACGTACTCGTCGTCGCCACAGCCGGCCGGCAGCGGAACGTTGAGCGTCCGCCCCGCCGCGGCACCGCGACCGACCTCACGCGCCGCTCCGGTCCCGGGGTAGAAAGGATATTGATGCGTCGAGACGTATAGGACCTCGGCATCGTCGTAGAAGCTGTCCTGGGTGCCGTTCCCGTGGTGCACGTCCCAGTCCACGATCAGGATGCGCCCGACGCCGCGGGTCCGGAGCCAGCGGGCGCCGATGGCCACGTTGTTGAAGAGACAGAACCCCATGGCGCGATCGGCCTCGGCGTGATGACCGGGCGGCCGCACGAAGGCGAAGCCGTTGTCGACCTCGCCGGCGATGATCGCCTCGAGCAGCCGCAGATAGCCCCCGGCCGCGAGACTCGCGGTCGCGAACGACTGCGACGACACCGGGGTGTCGGCGTCGAAGGCCGCGAAGGCGCGCTCCGCCGTGGCAGCCACCCGCGCGACGTGCGCGGGATCGTGGTTCAGGGCGACCTCGTCGGCGGTGGCGAGCCTGGGCTCGAGATGGACGAGACCCTCCCGGCGGTAGCTTTCCATCAGATCGCGGATCGCGCGGATACGCGCGGGCCGTTCGGGATGGCCGGCGCCCGTGTCGTGCGCCTCGTAGCGGCGGTCGAGGACGATTCCGGTCTGCATCCGAGGCGACTATAGCCCCGCACGATCACGACCGGAACCCGAATCGACGGCGCGCGATTGACTCCTCGGGTCCGACGCAATACCGTCCCGCAGTTCCCGCTCGACCCGCCGGCGCGTGTGCTCGCGCCACCAGGGCGTGCGCCGGAGAGAGCGCTCATGTTCGGCATCGGCATGCCCGAGCTGATGGTGATTATGGTGGTGGCGTTGGTCGTCCTCGGACCGAAGCGCCTGCCCGAGATCGCCCGCGCCCTCGGCAAGGGGCTCGCCGAGTTCCGTCGCGCCACGGCCGACGTCAACGAGGAGCTCAAGAAGGCCCAGCGCGCGATCGAGGAGGAGGCGCGGGCCGCCGACGCTGCCGCCCGCCGCGCCACCGCCGAAAGGAAGGCCGCCGCCGCGGCCGCGGCGGCAGCGCCGGCGCCGGCGAAAGAGGCGCCCGCGGGCGCCGTGGCCGTCGGCACCCCGCCCTCCGAGCCGCCGACGGAATGACCGACGCCACCATGCCCCTCACCGCGCACCTCGAGGAGTTGCGCTGGCGGGTCCTGAAGGCGTTGGCGGCGGTGATGGTCGGGTTCGTCGGCTGCTACTTCTTCTCGGACCGCATCTTCGAGCTGCTGACCCGACCGCTGGTGGCGCTCGGCGACGCCCGCCTGCAGCTGATCGGCACGGGCATCACCGAGGCCTTCTTCACCCGCCTGAAGGTCTCCTTCATCGCCGCCGTCTTCGTCGCCAGCCCGGCCATCTTCTTTCAGCTCTGGAAGTTCGTCGAGCCGGGGCTGCTCGAGCGCGAGCGGCGGATGGCGCTGCCCTTCGTCGTCGTCGCCACGCTCTTCTTCGCGAGCGGCGCCGCCTTTTGCTACGTCGCCGTCTTCCCGGTCGGGTACGCGTTCTTCCTGGAGGAGTACGCCAACATCGGGATCGCGCCGCAGATCCGCATCAGCGAGTACCTCTCCTTCGCCTCCCGCATGTTGCTCGCCTTCGGCGTCACCTTCGAGATGCCCGTCATGACGTTCTTCCTGGCCCGCGTCGGCCTGGTGGACCATCGCATGCTGATCGGCGGCGTCCGCTACGCGATCGTCGTCATCTTCATCGTCGCCGCGGTCCTCACGCCCGGCCCCGACATCGCGTCGCAGCTGTTGATGGCGGCACCGCTCCTGGTGCTGTACATCCTGAGCATCGGCGTCGCGTTCGTCTTCCGCCGCCGTCCCGCGGGCGCAACCACCACCCTGCCGGCCGAGACGGCCGGGTAGCGGCAGCGAAAGGATATCCCGATGGCGAACAGCCTCACCTGCATCAAGGCCGACACCGGCAAGGTCGCCATGCAGTCGATGGACATCCCGACCCCCGGACCGGGACAGGCGCTGGTGCGAATGCGCCTCTCCACCATCTGCGGCAGCGACATCCACATCGTCGACGAGATCCCGCTCCTGCCGGTGGGCACGCCGATGGGACACGAGGCCGTCGCCGAGGTGGTCGACGCGGGCCCGGGGGTGACGAGCTTCTCCCAGGGAGAGCGCGTCGTCGCCTCGTGCCTCTTCGGCTGCGGCATCTGCGCCCGCTGCCAGGAGGGCACCCCGCAGATCTGCGAGCGCTTCGCCGCGCCCATGAACCTGCTCTTCGGCGCCCAGGGCGAGTACTACCTGGTGCAGCACGCCGAGTTCAACATGACCAAGGTGCCGGACGACCTCGACGACGAGGCGGTCCTGTTCGCCACCGACATCATGTCGACCGGCTTCGGCGCCATCGAGAGCGCCGAGCTCCGCTACGGCGACAGCGTCGCGATCTTCGCCCAGGGGCCGGTCGGGCTCTGCGTCACGGCCGCGGCGCGGGCGCGCGGCGCCGGGCTGATCGTGGCGGTCGAGTCGGTGCCGGCGCGCGTCGCCATGGCGAAGCGACTCGGCGCCGATCGGGTCGTCGAGCCGGCGCGCGCCGTGGACGAGATCCTCGCGCTCACCGGCGGCAAGGGCGTCGACGTCGCGGTCGAGGCGCTCGGCCATCAGGCGACGCTCGAGAACGCCGCCAGGGTCACGCGTTTCGGCGGCACGGTCTCGAGCGTCGGCGTCTACAGCCTCTTCCCGACGGTGGCGCTGCCGACGGACGGCACCTTCCTGCACCGCCGCTTCGTCACGACGCTCTGTCCGGGCGGCGCCGATCGCCTGCGTCGCATGATGGAGGTGGTGCGCCACGGCAAGGTCGACCTGACGCCGCTCTTCACCCACCACATGAAGCTCGCGGACACCCCGAGCGGCTACGACCTCTTCCGCAGCCGGCGCGACGGCGTGATCAAGATCGCGCTGCGGCCGTAGTTCGAGCTCTACGCACCGCGCGGCCGAGCCGAAGGAGAGTTCCTGCGACGGCGGCCGTCGGGAAGAGCGGACGGTGGAGGGCTCGGCGGCGGGTCCTACGGCGGCGGAGCGCTCCGATCGGCGCGTCGGCGGGCAAACGCCAGGCATCGAGCGATCGGCGTATCGCAGTAGCGCATGGCACTCATCGGGCGATCGGCGCGTCGCGCAACGGCTGGCGCGGTTGCGCTCCTCGCCGAGATCGCCGTGTGCCCGGAGGGTAGACCCGCCGCCGAGCCCTCCACCGTCCGCCCACGCCGTCGTAGCTCGTAAGAGGCACTCAGAGACACGCGCGATGGCAGCAACGGGTATCGAGAGTCTTCCGAGCTGCGGCGGCAACGCGCGCGCGTTCCTCGCAGGCCGCCGTCGCAGCTAGTCCGGGCCCGGAAGCTCGACCCAGGGGATCTGCCCGCGCAGCGACTCGAGCAGCGCGCGGGCGTCCCCGAGCATGTCGCCCGCCACCATCAACACGATCACGGCGCGCTTCCGATCGATCGTGCGCAGCACGCCGATGCCCTCGTGCGCCTCGACGATGAGCTTCAGGAAGACGATCTCCTCGGACGGAATCTCGAGATAGATCTCGACCGTCTCCGGGTTGCCGCGCGTGGGACGCTCCTCGCTCATGGGTGGATCATGCGCTCGAGCCGCTCGATCACCTTATCCTCGAGGGGCTCCTGGCGCCTGGGTTCGCGTTGCTCGTCGTCGCCGCGGTCGCGCTCGGCGCCGCCGTCGGACGGCGCGCCCAGGAGCGCGCTCAGGCCGCGCGCGCGCAGGCGCTTGCCGTCGGGCTCGACCCAGACGTGTCCGAGTCGGCCGCGGGCCACGAAGGGCAGCGCCACGCGTCCGTCGTCGACCACCAGGTACTTGGCGGCCTTCACGTCGTCGCGAAGCGTGCGCGACACCGAGGCGCCGAGCAACACGGTGCCTTGGAAGCGCAGCTGCTCGGCCTCGTCGAGCCAGCCGCCGCCGGTGATCTGGTAGGCCGGATTGACGACGCTCGCGTTCTCGGTGGTCAGCCGGCCATGTCCGACGATAAAGGGCACCGTCGCCGACTCGATGACGGTGTCGCGGCTCGCGAACAGCTCCGCGTAGCGCGCCCGCGTGCGCGCCGACACCAGCTGCGGCATGAGCGGGATGCCCTCGATCTGCTCCACCACCAGGTCGGGAAGATTGACGTCGCGGAGACGCCCGCCTCGCACCTCGAGCGTGCCGGAGCCGGCGACCGATCCGGGCTCGACGCGGCCACCGACGACACGCGCCGTGACGACCGCCGCCCCCGTGCCGCGGCCCTCGACACGGTCGGCGAGCGCGGGGACGAGACGGGCGATGGCGGGCCCCAGGTCGATCCCGGCGGCCTCGAGACGCGCGCGCGCCCCGCCGCTCTTCTCGACGGCCACGTCGGCCGCGATGGTGCCGTCGAACGGCCGGCCCTCGACCCGCACGTCGAGGGCCGGCGGATCGAGACTCGTGATCCAGCCGCGCGCCTCGAGCGGAGCCCCGTCCGCCTCGAAGCGGAGGGGCTCGAGCAAGGCCCCCTCGCGGTCGAGCACCAGCCGGCCGCCGAGCGCGCCCACCCGCACCGGGTGCTTGGGATTCCCCAGCGCGACCGTGTCACCCGGCTCCGACTCGATCACCAGGACGCACCGCCACGGGTCGAGCATCGCCTCGCCGTGGGCGTCGAGCTCGAGCTCGGCGAGCGCGACGTGCAGCTCCTCGAGCGCCACCCGCTCGCCGACGCTCGCCAGGCGCGCGCGCACCACCAACGGCTGCAACGCGCCGAGGGCGACGTCGCCGATCCGGAGCGTGCGGTCGTCGGTTCGGAGCTCGAGCGTCCCCGCCAGCGCCGGCAACGAGCCGGTGACGTCGAGCGTCAGCCGATCCAGTCGTCCGGTTACCTCGGGTGCATCCCTCACGTGCGCGCGCACCGCGGCGAGATCGACGTCGTGGAGCTCGACCCGGGCGCTGAAGGGCGCGTGCTCGACGTCGTTCCGACCGAGATTCGGGACCTCCACGTCGAGCCGCAGGTCCGGCGAGTCGCTCGCGAACACGGCCGCGTCGATGCGGACGCGGGCCGTCGCCCCGGGCACCACGTCCTCGGCACGCAACCGGACGTGGCGGAGGACGAGCGGCGTCGCCCCACCGCGACGCCGGTCGTCGACCGTGAGCGTGCCGTCGTGGACGCTGCTGAGCGCGACCCCGACCAGCCACTCGAGCGGCACGCGCGCGCCGCGCCGTCGCTCGCGTCCGGGCGCGTGCGCCGCGTCCGCCGCCGGGGCCGGCTCGCCGAGGCTGCCGACGTTCCACCGACCCTCCACGTCACGCACGAGGCTCAGCTGGGGCCGTTCGAGGACGACCCCACTGACCTCGACCCGGCCGCGGATCAGAGGCCAGGCCCGGACCGCCACGACCATGCCGTCGGCCGTGAGCAAGGGGCGGGTCCCGAAGCGCGCATCCTCGCCGACGGTCACGGCGCGCAGGCGAACCCCGAGCGGCCACCACGAGGGTACGACGTCGCCGACCGCGATGGGGCGACCCAGCACCGCCTCGACGCGCGCCACCAGCTGATCGCGGTGCGCCCCGATCACCGCCTGCAGGCTCTGCGTGGCGAAGATCGCGACCCCCGCCGCCACCAGCATCGCCACCGCGGCGAGCGCCAAGACCACCCGCATCCGCAAGATCAGGGTCGCCGAAAGAGACGGTCGAGGGCGTCGCGCGGCGAGTCGCGGTCGGCTGCGGGGCCGCGCTCGCGCTCCCGCCCCTCCGCCGGTACGAAGTAATCGCAGAAGTTCCCACGGGTCTTGTCGAGTACGCGCTCCGCCTGTGGCTCGCGACAGGCGTTCGCCAGGAGAGGGTCGTGGAGACGGCACTGCCGGCAACTATGGAGATCGGCGCCGCACCCCGGACAGCCGTCGCGACGCCCGATGCGCTCGGGCCGGCCGAGATCGGCGCCGCACGCGACGCACCTCATGACGGCGATCCGGTGAGCGGCAGGTGGTCGACGATCCACTCGACCGTGCGATCGAGCAGGTCGGCGAGGTGCGCGGGCGCGGAGTAGCGATGGTCGCCGCCCGGCGTGATCGCGAGCGCCTTCGGCTCGGGCAACGCGGCAAAGAGCGCGGTGGCGTCGGCGATCGGCACGACCTGATCGTCGTCGCCGTGCGTGACCAGCGTGGCGGCCGTGAGCCGGCGGGCCGCGCCCAGGACGTCGACGCGCTCGAGGTCGTCGAGAAAATCAGGCTTCAGAAACCCACCGCCCTCGGAGCGGGTTCCGCCCCGGCGCCAGGCCTCGACGTCCTCCGGACGCATGCGCGTGATGATGCCGAGCGGCTGCGACACCGCCGCGATGGTGACGAGGGCCCGCACGCGCGGGTCGCCGCCGGCGAAGACGACCGCGACGGTGCCGCCGAGGCTCGAGCCGACCAGGCCGAAACGCCCGACGCCGCGCGCAGCGAGGAAGTCGACGGCGCCGCCGAGATCCTCGACCTCGCCGCTGATGGTGAGCTCCTCGAAGTTTCCTCCCGACTCGCCGACGTAGGAAAAATCGAAACGCAGGCAGGGATACCCGAGGGCGCCGAGACGCGCGGCGAGCTCCTGGTGCTTGGTGCCCTCCTTCGTCGACTCCATGCCGTGACAGAGCACGACGGCGGGGCGCTCGGCCGAGACCGGACCAGCGGCGGGGAGATGCAGGACACCGGCCAGTCGAACGCCGCGGCGGCTCGTCATCGCCACCGCCTCGGTCGTCACGGTTTCGCGTTGCGGCATCGCCACCGCGATTGATACCATGCAGGCCGAGCGAGCGCACAGCACCTCCCCGCGGGGGAGGCCGCGGGAGGATCGGGTGGAGGGTGTGGAGGCGGCGGCCGCGAGCCTGATCGGCGAGTTCGAGCGCTACCTCGCCCACGAGGCCAACGCCTCACCGCACACGATCAAGGCCTACGGCTCGGATCTCCGGCAGTTCGCCGCCTTCCTGGAGACGCACGGCGGCAGCCTCGCCAGCGTCGATGCGCACGGCGTGCGCGCCTACATCGCGAGCCTCGCGGGCGGCACGCGCAAGACGTCGGTCGCACGGAAGCTCGCCGCCCTCAAGCACTTCTTCCGTTTCTGCGCCCGCCTCGGCACCCGCCCCGACGATCCCGCCGCGACCCTCGCGGCGCCCAAGCGCGAGCACTTCCTGCCGCCGCACCTCACCGTCGACGAGATGTTTCGCGTGCTCGACGGCATCAGCGGCGCGGGTCCGCCGGCGGCGCGCGATCGCGCCCTCCTCGAGCTCCTCTACTCGACCGGCATCCGCGTCAGCGAGCTCGCGAGCCTCGATTGGATCGACGTCGATCGCCGGGCCGCGGTGGTGCGCGTGCTCGGCAAGGGCCGGAAGGAGCGCGTCGTTCCGATCGGCGCCACCGCGCTGACGGCGCTCGAGGAGTATCGCCGGCGCTGGCCCGCCTCGCGCCGTCGCGACCAGGGCGCGGTCTTCCTGAACGCCCGCGGCGGCCGCTTGACCGTGCGAAGCGTGGCGCGCATCGTCGCGCATCACGTCGGCCGGGCCGAGACCCGCGTGCGCGCGAGCCCGCACGCCTTCCGCCACTCCTTCGCCACGCATCTCTTGAACGCCGGCGCGGACCTGCGCGCGATCCAGGAGCTCCTCGGCCACGCCAGCCTCTCCACGACCCAACGCTACACCCACGTCGACTTCGCCAGGCTCGCCGAGGTCTACGACAAGGCGTTTCCCCGAGCCTGAGCGCGACCGGCTAACGCCAGGCGACGGCGAAGCGGTAGAGATCGCTCCCGGGCGGGGGATCACCGGGAAGGTAACGGCCGTAGATGTCGGCGAGCGAAGCGTCGTCGAGCCACTCGAACCCCGCGGCGCGCACGCGCGGCAGCAGGTCCTCCGGGTCGAAGCGCGAGATTGGGTAGTTGAACACCAAGCGCGAGCCCGGGCCGCCGGTGCCGGCGATCCAGCCGAGCGTGCGGTCGCAGGCGGCATTGTCGAGGTAGCTGAGGACGCCCTCCCACACGAACACCACCGCGGCCGCGCGGTCGTAGCCCGCCGCCGCCAGGTCGGCGCCGAGCGTCCGATCGAACTCCTCGTTGAAATCGCAGGGTACGAGATGGGCAAAGGGCGGCATGGCGATTCCGGCGGCGGAGAGGATCGCGACCTTCTGTGCCAGCTGCGCCGCCAGATCGACCTCGAAGACCTCCGCACCCTGCGCCGCGATCTCGCCGAGCCGGAGCGTCCGGCAGTCGAAGCCGACGCCGAGGTTCACGATCTGCTTCGTCCCCGCCGCGAGCGCGGCGCGGAGCGTGTCGTCGATGAAGCGGGTGCGGAGGCGGACGTGCTCACGAAAGATCGGCGCCGAGAGGAAGAGCCGGACGGCCTCGTCCGCCGCCGGGCCGCCGCCGAAGAGGTGCGCGTACGGATCGTCGAAGAGCCGCTCGCTCTCCGGGAGCTCACGCTCCCACGAGCGCACCCGTGCGACCGCCGCCGCGGTATCCGTGACCTCGACGCTCATGACCGCACGCTTCCCACCACCCAGGGCCCGTACTCAACGAAGCAGTTCGTACGGTCCACCCTTCTCGAGCGCGCGCTGATAGGCCGGCCGCGCCTGCACGCGGCGGAGAAATTCCATGGCCTTCGGCCGACCGGCCGCGAGCCCGCCGCGCGCGTCGGCGGCCTCGAGCGGAAAGCTCATCTGGATGTCGGCGGCGGTCATCTCGTTGCCGGCGAACCAGGTCGACTTGCCGAGCTCCGCCTCCACGTAGTCCAGGTGGAGCTTGATCTGCGGCTCGATGAACTGACCCTTCGCCCGCCCCGCGATCGCGCGCGCGACCGGCTTGATGAAGAAGGGCATGGGCGCGACCTCGAGCCGATCGAAGACGAGCTTCAACAGGAGCGGCGGCATCGCCGAGCCCTCGGCGTAGTGGAGCCAGTAGGTGTAGCGCCGCCGTTCGGGCGAGCCGGCCGGCGGAATCAGGCGACCGTTGCCGTAGCGCTCGACCAGGTACTCGACGATCGCACCCGACTCGGCGACCGTCGCACCGTCGTCGGTGATGACCGGCGACTTCCCGAGCGGGTGCACCCGCCGGAGCTCCGGCGGCGCCAGCATGGTCTCCGGGTTGCGGGCGTAGCGCTTCACCTCGTACGGAACGCCGAGCTCCTCGAGGAGCCACAGCACCCGCTGCGAGCGCGAGTTCTCCAGATGGTGCACGACGACCATGGGTCAGCGCGAGCCGACGATCACCGCCGGATCGTCGATCCCCTTCTCCTTACAGGCGGCGAGGTAGAACTGGTGGATCAGCTCGGCGTCGATCACCGCCTCGACGTTGCCGCTGGCGTCGAGGTTCAGGTTCGGCCCGTAGATCGCGAACCAGACGTCGGTCACGTCGCTCTGGTCCGCGGGGACCGTGAGCGTGTGTACCGAGCCTGCCGGCTCGAAGAGGTAGGACCCGGCCGTGTTGACCTCCGGATACTCGCGATACTTCCAGCTGCCGGCGAAGGTCACGGCGAAGACCGGACCCGTGTGGCGGTGGGTCTGGATCACGACGCCCGGCTGAAAACGGGTGCGAACGATCCATAGCCCCTGATCGAGATCGACCTGCAGGAGCTGCAAGGCGATCCCCTCGCCGAACTCGACGAAGGGCAAGTCCGACTCGCCGCGATGAATGGCGCGGCGAGCCTCTGCGAATGCTGGCATCATGGGGTTCGTCCTCCGAGGGGATTGGATTGGCGAGCCAGGGCTACCGCGGCGAGGGCCGCGAGCCCGAGCTCGAGGGCGGCGACGCGATAGGTCGCCGCCGTGCCGCCGTCGAGCACGATGCCGACGCAGCGACCGAGGAACGGCCCGGCGCCGACGAGCAGCAGGGCGAGCAGCCCGGCACGCGTCTTGGTGGGATCGAGCGCGCAGGCGACGAAGAAGAGACCGAGACCCAAGACGAGACCGCCGTCGACCGCGCGGCTGTCGGTGAGCGCGGTCGCGGTCGGCAAGGGCCGCTCCGTGATCGCCGCCAGCGCGGTCGGGTCGTAGAGCACCCAGAGACCGAACGGCACGAAGAGGACCGCGCCGAGCCAGAGCACGAGGCGACTCACCGGGTCTCCGCGATCAGCTCGACCTCGAGGCTGATGTTGAACGGCAGTGAGGCGTAGCCGACCGCGAGCCGGGCATGCTGGCCCGCCTCGCCGAAGACCTCGACCAGGAGATCCGACGCGCCGTTGATGACCTTGGTGTGCTCGAAGAACTCGGGCGTGGCGTTGACCACGCCGTTAACCTTCACGATTCGTCGCACCGCGTCCAGACTTCCGAGTTCGTGCCGCAGCGTCGCCAGCATGCCGAGCGCGGCCAGCCGAGCCGCCTCGTACCCGGCATCGGCGTCCAGATCCTGACCGAGTCGCCCGACCACCAGCGATCCGTCGGACCGAAACGGCACGTGTCCGGCGAGGAAGATCAATTGGCCGGTGCGGACGGCGTGGACGTAGGTCCCGCCCGAGGGCGGGAGGTTCGGGAGCGCGATGCCGAGCGCGCGGAGTCGCGCCTCGGCCGACGGGGTCTCTCTGCTGGTCTCCATGGGTCGGCGATGGTGGACCGTATCCCGAGGCGATTCAACTCGCGCCCGGCTGCAAACCCGCGTTTACACGCCGGCCGTCGGAGGCTAGTGTCCCCGCGTGCCCGAGGCCTTCCACGCCACCACGATCCTCGCCGTGCGCGCCGGCAACAAGCTGGTGCTGGCCGGCGACGGTCAGGTGACGCTCGGGCAGACGGTGATGAAGCACAACGCCCGCAAGGTGCGCCGCCTCTATCAGGGCCGCGTGCTGGCGGGCTTCGCCGGCGCCGCCGCCGACGCCTTCACGCTCTTCGAGAAGTTCGAGCAGAAGCTCGAGAGCGTGAACGGCAACCTGCGGCGCGCCGCCGTCGAGCTCGCCAAGGACTGGCGCACCGACCGCATGCTGCGCCGCCTGGAGGCGCTCCTGATCGTCGCCGACCGCGAGTCGACGCTCCTGATCTCCGGGCAGCGGCGACGTGATCGAGCCCGACGACGGCATCATCGCGATCGGCTCGGGCGGCAACTACGCGCTCGCCGCCGCCAAGGCGCTCGCCAAGCACTCGACGCTCGACGCCCGCGCCGATCGCCGAGGAGGCGATGCGCATCGCGGCCTCGATCTGCGTCTACACCAACGATCAGCTCGTCATCGAGGAGCTGCCGACGTGACGCCGTGATCGCCGGCACCCCGCGTCATGCGCCGGACGCGCCGCACACGATGACTCCGCGCGAGATCGTCTCCGAGCTCGACCGCTACATCGTCGGGCAGCGGGCCGCCAAGCGCGCCGTCGCGATCGCGCTCCGCAACCGCTGGCGGCGCCAGCAGGTGCCCGAGGACCTGCGCGACGAGATCGCGCCCGAAGAACATCATCATGATCGGCCCGACCGGCGTCGGCAAGACCGAGATCTCGCGCCGCCTCGCCAAGCTCGCGCAGCGCGCCCTTCCTCAAGGTCGAGGCCTCGAAGTTCACCGAGGTCGGCTACGTCGGCCGCGACGTCGAGTCGATCATCCGCGACCTGGCCGAGCTCGCGATCGGCATGGTCAAGGAGGAGGAGAAGGACAAGGTGCGCGTGCGCGCCCGCGAGGTCGCCGAGGAGCGCGCTGCTCGACCTGCTGCTGCCGTCGGGCCCGACGCCGGCCGCCGGTAGCGACGCGCCGCCCGGTGCCACGCCGCCGAGCGCGACCAGCCGCGAGAAGCTTCCGGCGCTTGCTGCGCGAGGGCAAGCTCGACGACCGCATGGTCGAGCTCGAGGTCACCAAGCCGCGTGTCGCCGATGGTCGAGGTCCTGACCCCGCAGGGCATGGAGGAGATGGAGCTCAACCTGAAGGACATGCTTCTCGAACATCCTGCCGAAGAAGACGAAGAAGAAGCGACTCGCCGTTCCCGAGGCGCTCGAGGTGCTGGCCGCAGGAGGAGGCCGACCGCCTGATCGACATGGAGGCCGTCACCCGCGAGGCCGATCCGGCGCGTCGAGCAGTCCGGCATCGTCTTCCTCGACGAGATCGACAAGATCGCCGGCCGCGAGGGCGTGCACGGCCCCGACGTGTCGCGCGAGGGCGTGCAGCGCGACCTGCTGCCGATCGTCGAGGGCTCGACGGTCAACACCAAGCACGGCATGGTGCGCACCGACCACGTGCTGTTCATCGCCTCGGGCGCCTTCCACGTCGCCAAGCCGTCCGACCTGATCCCCGAGTTCCAGGGCCGCTTCCCGATCCGGGTCGAGCTCGAGGCGCTGACCCAGCGAGGACTTCGTGCGCATCCTCACCGAGCCGAAGAACGCGCTGGTCACGCAGTACGTCGCGCTGCTGGCCACCGAGAACGTGCGGCTCACGTTCACCGACGAGGCCATCGACGAGATCGCCCGCATCGCGGCCGCCGTCAACGAGCGCACCGAGAACATCGGCGCCCGCCGCCTGCACACGGTGCTCGAGCGGCTGCTCGACGAGATCTCCTTCGACGCCCCCGAGATGCGGCCACCGCGAGGTCAGCGATCGACGGCGCCTACGTGCGCGACAAGCTCGAGAGCATCCTCGCCGACCAGGACCTCTCCCGCTACATCCTCTAGGCCGCCTCACGGCCGCGGGGCCGGCACGACCATCCCGTCGAGCGCGCTCGCGAGCCCGAGCGCGTCGAGGGGCGAGAGCCAGGGCGCGGCGCAGCCGTCGTCGCGGACCGTGAGGTCGTCCCACGCGACCGCGACCCGGAGACAGCTCTCGAAGGCGCCGATCACGCAGAGCGCCGAGGGCGCCTCGTGAATCGTCACCGCACGCACCGCCGCCCGGATGCGCACCGCCTCGTCGGCGCTCAACAGTCGATCGACGCGCGGCACCGACACGATGCAGGTGCCCGCCTCGGAGGTCGGCAACGAGTGACATGCGGGGTCGTCGAAGGAGCGCTCCTCGGCAATGGCGAGCCGTACCCGGTCCGAGCCGTCACCCTGCCGCTCGATCGTGCCGCTCACCACCGATCCGGGGCGTGCGCAGAACCCACGCGGCGTGGGCTGCAGCGACACGCGCAAGGTCCCGAAGCCGGAGAAATCGTGCACGCGCGCCGGGATCGGACACGCGAAGGCGTTCACGAACGTAAGGCCGGCCATGCGCTGCATGACCATGACGCCGTCGCTCACCGTCACGGCATCGTTGCCGTCGACGTCGCACCGGAACGGCGTGCACGAGTCCGGGAGTCCGGCGGCGGCGCGGAGAACGTGGACGACGTCGGCCACGGTGAAGACACCGTCGCCGTCGGCATCCGCGCACTCGCCCACGACGTCGGCCGGCGCCCCGAGCGTAGTCGTCGCGATCGCCAGCACGACCCCACACACGCCCGCGCCGAGCGCCGACCGCACCCCGGGACGTAGCCTGCCAAGCCGAGCTCCGCGGTCTCGCATCGCCTCTCGCGTCCCGCCCTAGCGTGGACCTCCCCGACGAGTCCAGCATCGCGTGTGCGGGGGCCCAGGTGGGGCGTCCCGTGTCCCGCCGCGGCCGATGTGCTATGCACCCGACGCCATGAAGGACCGCATCGAGAAAGCCGATATCCTGCTCGAGGCCCTGCCCTACCTCCGGCGCTTCTTCGGCAAGACCATCGTCATCAAGTACGGCGGCCACGCCATGGCGAACGACGAGCTCAAGGAGTCGTTCGCGCAGGACGTCGTGCTCCTCAAGTACGTGGGCATGAACCCGGTGATCGTCCACGGCGGCGGGCCGCAGATCAACAGCATGCTCGAGCAGCTGGGCGTCGAGTCGCGCTTCGTGCGCGGCATGCGCGTCACCGATGCCCGCACCATGGACATCGTCGAGATGGTGCTGGTCGGCTCCATCAACAAGGAGATCGTCGGCCTCATGAACCGCCACGGCGGCCGCGCCGTCGGGCTCTCGGGCAAGGACGGCGAGCTGATCGTGGCGCGCAAGCTCCAGGTCGACAAGCAGGACATCGGCCAGGTCGGCGAGGTGGTCGGCGTGAACCCGAAGGTCATCGAGTCCCTCGACGCCTCGGACTTCATCCCGGTGATCGCCCCGGTCGGGGTCGGGCTCGACGGCGAGACCTACAACATCAACGCCGACCTGGTGGCCGGCAAGGTGGCGCAGGCGCTGCACGCCGAGAAGCTCATGCTGCTCACCGACGTCGAGGGGATCAAGGACAAGGACGGCACCCTGATCTCGACCATGGCGAGCGACGAGGCGACGCAGCTGATCGCGAGCGGCGTCATCAACGCCGGCATGATCCCCAAGGTCGAGTGCTGCATCGATGCCCTCACGGGCGGCGTCGCCAAGACCCACATCCTCGACGGCCGCGTGCGGCACGCCGTGCTCCTGGAGATCTTCACCACCGAGGGCGTCGGCACCGAGGTGGTGCGGAGCTCGTCGGCCAAGCGCCGCAGCGTGGGCCGCATCCGCAAGGCCTGAGCGGCCGCTCCGCGTCAGCGGCCTGCGTCGAGCAGGCCGCGCAGCTCGTCGAGGAAGCGCTCGGTGACCCGACGATTCCCGTCCGCCGTGAAGTGGGTGTAGCGGTCGGCGAAGAGCGCCTCCTCGGGCAGCAACTCGGTGAGGTCGAGCGCGACTCCGCCGCCCGCGGTGGCGGCCTCGGCGATGACCCGTACCGCCTGTGGCAGGTTCCGCTGCGCGTACGCTCCCGTCAGCTTCAGCGCCTGTAGGTGGAGCGGCGCCAGCAGCACGATCGTCCGCACGTCGCGTGCCACGAGGTCGCGCACCGTCGCCGCGAGGACGCGCACGGTCGCCTGCTCGCCATCGAGGTTGGCCGGATAGAGGTCCGTGAAACGGAAGGCGCCCTTGGCGAGCACCGCTCCGCCGCCGGGGAGAGCGCCCCCGGGGCCTCGACGCCGTCCCGCTCGCCCCGCGCCCGACGGCGGCATTGGCGCGGCGGCGCGGGCGTGGCCGCGGGCGGCGCCGCATTCGCCAGCCCGCTCTCGGCCAGCGCCGTCTTCGCGGCCGTCGCCGACACCCCGTCCAGGCGCTCGCGCACGCGCGTCCGATAGCCGTCGATCTTCTCGGGCAGGTCGGTGGCGCCGACCGCCCGCAGCACCGGCTTCACGATCAGGCTCGCATCGGCGACGCCGGCGAGCTCGAGCGGCAGCCGCATCGCCTCCGGCACGCGGGCCGGACGCACGAAGGCCGCGAGCTGCGGATGCTTCATGCGCGCGCGCCGGAACCAGTCGTCGGTGAAGGCCTGGAAGTTGGCGACCAGGACGACCGCCTCCGGCCGGAGCGCCGCGATCTCGTCGACCAGCAGGTAGTACGCGACCGGATCGAAGCCGTCGTGGGCGAAGACCCTGAGCGTCACCCCCGCGCGGGCGCCGTCGCGCTCGAACATCGCCGTCAGGGTCTCGTCCTTGGTGAGCGGCGGATGCCAGCGCAACGACGAGTCGCCCAGCACCACCACCAGACGCTCGCCGCGCCCGACCGCGGCGCGGAGCGGCGCGAGCGCCTGCTCCATCTCCGCGGCCGTGACGTCGCGCTCGGTCTCGTCCGACGACACCGGCGGCGGCGCGGCGCGGGCCGCGAGCCAGACGATCGCCGCCAGCAGCGCCAGGCAATAGAGGACGGTTCGGACGGGTCGCGGCATCGGAGGCTCAGAACTGGAAATAGATGAACCGTTGGGTCACCGGCGAGAACAGAAAGACGAGCACGGCGACCGTCGCGTAGGAGGCGGCCTGGGCGATCGGCGGCAACGCCAGGAAGCGCCGCGCGAAGTCGCGCTCGGCGGCGAGCTGGTGGACGACGAACGCCAGCGCCGTCCACAGCACCGCCCGCCCGAACGCCGGCGTCACGATCATCCCGGGTCGCAGCAGCCCGGCAAAGTAGGCCGCGATGTCACCGGCGGACTCGACCCGGAAGATCACCCAGCCGATGCAGGCGAGGTGGAACATCGCGAGCCGCCGGAGAAACAGGCCTCCCGGCGCGGCGCTCTCGCCGAGCGACTCCTCGCGCACGGTGACGTCGGCGCCGCCGCGACCCTCGCGCCACCAGCGATGCACGGCCAAGAGGCCGCCGTGATACGCGCCCCACACCACGTAGCTCCAGGCGGGCCCGTGCCACAGACCGCCGAGCACCATCGTCAGCATCAGGTTGACGTACGTGCGCCCGCGACCGCGCCGATTGCCGCCGAGCGGGATGTAGAGGTAGTCGCGCAGCCAGGTCGAGAGCGAGATGTGCCAGCGCCGCCAGAAGTCGGAGGGATTGGCGGCGACGTACGGCAGGCGGAAGTTGATCGGCAGCTCGTACCCGAGGAGCGCGGCGAGCCCGATCGCCATGTCGGAGTAGCCGGAGAAGTCGAAGTAGATCTGAAACGCGTAGGCGTAGGCGGCGAGCCCGAGATTGACGCCGGGCTGCGTGCCGACCGCCTTGAAGACCTGGTCGACGTACTCGCCGAGGACGTCGGCGCACACCACCTTCTTGAAGAGCCCGAGCGCGATCAGCATGAGCGCGCGCTCGGCACCGGCCGCCGTCAGCCGTCGCGGCCCGGCGAGCTGGGGCAGGAATTGCTTGGCGCGCGTGATCGGGCCGGCGACGAGCTGGGGGAAGAAGGCGATGTAGAGCGCGACGTCGAAGAAGCTCCGGTGGGCGACGATCGCGCCCCGGTAGACGTCGACCATGTAGGAGATGGCGTGGAAGGTGTAGAAGGAGACGCCGAGCGGCAACAGCACCTCGCCGATCCGACGATCGAGGCCGAGGTCGAGGACGGCGAGGCTCTCGAGCAGGAAGCCGCGGTACTTGAAGTAGGCGAGGATCGCGAGGCTCGCGCCGACCCCGATCGCGACCCGGCGCCGGCGGCCCGCCTCGCTGCTCGCCGCCGCGACGGCGAGACCGGTGGCGTACGCCACCGCCACCATGCCGAGCAGCAGAAGCACGAACGGTACGCTCCACGACATGTAGAAGACGAGGCTCGCGACCAGCAGGAGCACCTTCTGCAGGCGCCACGCCCCGAACGGCGCCAGCGCGGCATAGGCCGCCCAGGTGACGACGAAGAAGAGCAGGAACTCGGTGCTGTTGAAGAGCACGCGCGCCTACCTTTCGCCGCGGACTGCCGCCACGGCTAGCGACCGCCCCGCACCGCGCGCACGTGGTACGGCGTGACCTTCGGCGCGGTCGTCCAGTAGCCGCTCAGGAAGAAGAGGTACCAGGCGCGCGCGGGATGGTACGGACTGGTGTCGCTCGTCCAGTACACGGAGGAGGCCGTCGGTCCGAACACCGGGTCGATGCAGGGCTTCGCCACGCAGGGCTTGAGATCGACCAGGATCGTCTGCAGCTCGGCGAGCGACGGCAGGCGCCAGTCGCAGTGCGTGGCGAAGCAGGTCCCACCGTTCAGCTTGGCGAGGAGCTCCGTGAACGCCGTCCCGTTGTCCTCCTTGCCGTTCGGTTTCGCCGTCCAGGTGTAGGTGTTGTCGGCGTCGTGAGGGTCGTCGCGATTCGGCTTGCCGTCGAGGCTCCGCTTCTGCTCCCACTCGAGGCCGGTTGCCCGGTCGCGCACCGTGCCGTCACTCTGATCGACGAAGCGCTGCGACCCACCGCTCCAGACGTCCTGCGGGCAGGCCGCGCCGTACTTCTGGTGGACGGCAAGGAGCTTGGTTCCGTAGCGGGTCAGGCAGGACCGGAGGTCGGCCGCCGTGCCGTCCAGCGTCGCCGCCGCGCGGGCGCGGAAGAGGCACGACCACTGCTTCCCGGCGGCGAGGAGCAGCGCGCGCGTGCACTTCTCCGCGTCGCTCGCGGCCGCCGCCGGCATCGCGAGCCCGAGAAGGACGAGCACGACGACCGTTCGTACCGTTGCGAGCATCGTCCTACCCGAAGACGGGTCCGGCCTCGTCGAAACGGAGATCGCTGTCGGCATCCGCCATCGTCACCAGCAGGCCCGCGGGGGGATGCGGGAGATTGGCGAGCACCGGCACCGGCGCCCCGACCGGAAAGAACCAGGCTCGCCGGAGCTCGCGATCGAAGGCCTCGACGGAGCTGGACGTCGCCACCCCTTCGAAACCGCCGGCCCGCGCCAGGGCCTTGACCGCGCGGACGACCAGTCCGAGGTCGCCGGGACGCTCGGGCGCGGTCCGATAGTCCACCAGCGCCAGCACCGAGAGCCCGCGCCGACTGGCGGCGCGCACCACGAACCAGCAGCGCGGGTCGCCCTCGAGCCCATAGATCTCGTAGGTGTCGGGAACGCCGAAGAAGCGCCAGCGCAGGAACGCGGGTGAGCGATCGAACTCGAGTCGGCCGTCCGGCCAGGGGCGCTGCTCGAGGCGCTCGACGTCGGCGGCCGCGAGACGCACGAAGCGTCCGCCGGCGACGGCGAGCGTCGGCGGCGCCGTCACCCGGCCGAGCGCGGCCTTCCTTCCCAACGCCGCACGCACGAGACCCGCGACCCCGCCGATCCCGCGCAGCCAGAGGAACTTCCGCATCGTCCCGACGGTGCGGATCCCGACCGCGCCGAACACCCGCTCCGCGGCCTCGCTGATGGTGACGCAGAAGAACGGGCTGTAGGCGCGGGCGATCTTGAACGAGAGCGCGCCGCCGGCGCGGCCGTGCCGGGCGCTCTCGTGCACGAAGAGGTCCACGCCCATGAAGCCGCGGCTCTGGACGCCGTCGTGGTGGTAGTCGACCGGCTGCAGGATCACCTGGCCGACGATCGCACCGTCGTCGTCCGTGACCAGCACGACGTCGGGGGCGTCCTTGGCCGCGAGCAGCGGGTTGTCGAGAATCTGGAACCGGAAGCGCGCCGGCACCGACACCCGGGTCGGGAAGATCTCCTGGTTGAAGCGGTGGAAGTCGGGATAGAGCTCGGGTCGGAGGCCGACCAGCTTCATGGACGGCCGCGTCCGTCGATGGTGCGCACCAGATTCAGGCGGGCGTCGTGGCGCGGATGGTCGCGCTCGACGAAGTAGCGGTGCAGGAGCGCCACCGACAACAGCAGGATGAACGCCTGGTTCTCGCGCTGGCTGATGCCACCCGGCGGCGCGTTCCGCACCTTCTTCAAGAACTGCTGGCAGAAGGCGCCGTTCAGGAACGGCATCTTGGCGAGCTCGCGCTCGGAGAAGAGCGCCTCGGTGTAGTCGGCGTCACGGGCGCCGAGGAAGGCGCTCAGATCCGGGGCCCGATAGGGCTGCTTCGGCTTCTTCAGGATGCTCGCCGGCAGCGTGTCCGGGAACGCCTGCTTGAGGATCCACTTCTCGTCCATGTTCGGACCGAGCTTGAGGTCCTGCGGCAGCCTGGCCGCCCACTCGACCACGCGGTAGTCGAGGAATGGGCAGCGGCCCTCGACGCTGTGGGCCATGCTCATGCGATCGCCCTGCGTCGAGAGCAGGTAGCCGGGGAGCAGCGTCTTCCACTCCAGCCACTGGGCGCGCTCGACCAGGCCGAGGCGGCCGAACACCGGATCGTTGTCGGCGAGGTAGGCTTTGAGATCCGCGAGGCCGTCACGGCTCTGCTTCAAGAGCCGGAGGCCGAAGAGCGAGTTGTGGAAGCGCAGCTCGTGGGAGAAGAGGCCCGGGGTCTTCTCGTGCGAGAACTGCGCGAAGACCGACGCCAGCGCCTTGCTGTTGGCGTCGTTGAAATGCGGGAGATACGGGTACAGCTTCCGGAGCTTGTCGGCGTCGCGCTCGGCGTCGAAGCCGTCGCGGAGGATCGCCTCCTTGAAGATGTCGTAGCCGAGGAAGCTCTCGTCAGAGCCCTCCCCCGTCAGCACCACCTTGATCCCCTTCTCGTTCACCAGGCGCGAGAGCAGGAACATCGGCACGAAGGCGGTGCGGAAGACCGGGACCTCGGCGTGCCACATCGCGTCCGGGAAGCTGCGGGCGATGTCGCCGTGCCTGACCGGCAGCGCGGTGTGCTTGGTGCCGAGGTAGCGGCTGAGCTCCAGCTGGTCGCTCGACTCGTCGAACTCCTTGTCCTCGAAGGTGATCGAGAACGAGTGCACCTGGCTGAGGCCGTTGGCGAGCGCGAGCTGCGTCGTGATCGCGGAGTCGAGGCCGCCGCTCAGATACGTCGCCACCTCGACGTCGCTGCGGAGCCGGAGCCGGACCGCGTCGGAGAGGATCTCACGCGTGCGCTCGATCGCCTCGCCCGCGGAGCCCGTGAAACGCCCCTCCGCCGGCCAGTCGAGTGTGGTGTAGGGCGCGAGCGTCCGCCCGCGCGGGCCGATCTTCAGATACCAGCCGTTCGGGATCTGCTGCATCCCGGCGAAGCCGCTCTGATCCGGGAGCGGCGTCCACACCGTGAAGATCGAAGCCAGCTGCGCCTCGTCGAAGTCGAAGCGCGCGCCCGGGAAGGCGAGAAAGCTCTTCATCTCGGACGCGAAGACGAACGAGCCGCCGACCTCGGTGTAGAAGAGCGGCCGCTTGCCGTAGCGGTCGCGGCCGAGCGCCAGCTCGCCTTCGGCGCGGTCGTAGATCGCGAAGGCGTAGGCGCCGTTGCAGCGCGGCAGCGCGTCCGCGCCCCACTCCATCCAGGCGTGCAGCAGCACCTCGGTGTCGGAGGTCGACTGGAAGCGGTGCCCGAGCGATTCCAGCTCGACGCGCAGCTCTTTGTAGTTGTAGAGCTCGCCGTTGTAGGCGATCCACCAGCGGCCGCTCTCGTCCGCGATCGGCTGCTGCCCGGTCGAGAGGTCGATGATGCTGAGGCGCGCCGTCCCGAAGCCGACCCGGTCGTCGAAATAGTAGCCGGCCTCGTCGGGGCCGCGGTGGTGCATGAGGGCGAGCATGCCCTCGAGGACGCGCGGCGCGGCCGTCGCGTCGAAGGCGCCGTTCGCAGAGGTGTGGAGAAACCCGACGATCCCGCACATGGTTGGATCAGCCTACGTAGAAGGCTTGATGCTCGACCGAGCGATCGATGAAGAAGTCGAACTTTGTGAGAACGTTGCCGTAGCCGATCTCCACGAAGCGTCGCGCCCCGCGCGCGAGCAGGGTCTTGATGCCGGTCTCCCAGAGTACCGGGTGATCGAGGTGCTGTGCCAGCCGGAGATCGAGACCGGCGCGGTCGTCGGGCAGCCACTCACCCGTCACGTTGTCGACCACCGGCACCCGCGCGGGCTCGAGCGGGACGCTCCCGAGATAGGCGTGGAAGCCGGCGTTGGCCGCGGCCAGGAGCGGCGAGTGCCAGGCGCCGCTCACGGGGACGCGTGCGGCCTTGCGCGGCTTCAGCTCGGCGACCGCCGCCTCGGCAGCCGCGATGGCATCGGCGGTGCCGGCGAGCGTGTACTGCCCGACGCAATTGTAGTTGCTGACCCACACCTGGCGGCCGTCGGCCCGGAGGCGCGCCGTGAGATCCTCGAGCGCGTCGGCCTTGAGGCCGATCACCGCCAGCATGGCGCCCGCGATCTCGGCGAAGCACTCGTCCATGAGCGCCGAGCGCTTGGCGACCACCGCCACCAGGCGCTCGAAGGGAAGCGCCCCGGAGGCGTAGAGCGCCGTCCACTGGCCGACGCTGTAGCCCGCCACGAAGTCGGCGCGCCCGCCGGTCCGCTCGTGGAACAGGTCGAGCGAGAGCGAGCTCGCGAGCAGCGTCAGCAAGGCGGTGACGCGGTTCTGGTTCAGATAGGTCGGGTCGGCGGCGATCGACTCGAGCGGAGACTCGCCCAGGGCCTCGCACACCAGCGCGTAGCGCGCGGCGAACTCGGGAAGACCCCGCACGCCGTCCAGCATCTTCGGGTCGTGCGCGCCCTGGCCCGGGAACAGGAGGGCGAGGGGCTCGCCCGCGGTCGTCGTCATGCGCCGGGGCGCAGCCTACACTTCATTCCAATCGAGGCCGATGGCTCGGGCCTGGCGCTCGACGCGGGTGAACTCCGGAATGTCCTGGACCTTGTGCAGGGCTTCCTCGCGCGACATCAAGCCGGTACGCACCTGCTCCGCGATCTCGTTGACGTAGGGATTGTACTGGTGCTGCTTGTAGTGGACGGCGATGCCGAGGTCGTTCAGCAGGCAATTGGTCGAGTTGCTGCCGGTGTCGGCGGTCTTCTTCCAGCCGAGCTTGGAGATCTCCTCGATGATCTGATCCTCGGAGACGCCGAACGCGAGCATCGGGTTCACGATGTTGAGCTTGCGGATCGGGCTCCGCTTCACGAGCTCGTCGTTCAGCCCGAAGTAGCCCTCGGCCTCGGGACCGAAGTTGCGGAGGTAGCGTTTGATGGCCTCGGAGCGGAAGCGGCCCTGGACCTCGAGGTCCATCAGCATGATGACCGAGTCCTTCGGCACCTGGCCGCCGATGTAGCCGCCGGCGATGATCGGCACCGACTTCTCGAGCGCGAGCCGCACCATGTGGTTGTTGATGAGGTTGATGCAGGAGTTGCACATGCTGCTGGCGCGCGTGAGCGCGGCCTTGGTGTGCACCGGCGTGGTGGCGCTGGTGCGGTAGAGCTTGTTCATGAACGCCGGCGCGGGCGTATACAGCAGGAAGTCGATGCCGAGCGACGACGTCACGGCGCGCAGGTTCTTCTGCGCCTGCTCGGCGATGAAGCCGTTGTCGATGGTGACCGCGAGGCACTTGAGACCGTACTTCTCGGTCAGCATCATCAAGGTGTACGACGAATCCTTGCCGCCGCTGAAGGCGACGATGACGTCGTACTCGCCCTTGCCGCGGTTGGCGTCGAAGACGGCCTCGAGCTTCTGTTGCAGCTCGCCGCGGATCTTGTCGAACTCGGGCGCCGGCGGCGCCTCCTGGCACATGCTGCAGAGACCGTCGGCGTCGAAGCTCACGCCGGGGAACGTCGACGGCAGGACGCAGCGCGTGCAGAGATGGATGTCGGCGACCGGCGTCATGGCGCGACCTTGGTCTCGACGAAGGAGCGGATCTTGGCGAAGGAGCTGAGCGAATCGGAGAGCACCTCGTCGTCGCTGATCTTGATGTCGAACTCCTTCTCGAGGAACGCCACCAGCTGCACGAACGCGAAGGAGTCGATCAGCCCCGACTCGAAGAGGTTGGCATCCTCACGGACGCCGCCGTCGTCGTCGCTGAACTCGATGAGGAGCGTCTCGGCCAGGTAGCTGCGGATCTTGGTGTCGTCCATGCGTCCTTCCGTGGGCGCGCCTCCGGCGGCACGAGTATCTGAGGCAACGCTATTTTTCATGCTCGGCTCCTTGGCTGGCGGACCCGCACGGTGAGGCTGCGGCTTGGATGAAGACTCCAAGAAGTGTGCCATGGCCCCGTCCTATAAGGCTTTCTTGTCCTCGATCGGCAGCCGGGAAGTGGCTCGAAATTCGGACGCCTCCCGGCCGCCTTACGGGACCGATTCGAGAGACCAACCGTGCGGATGAGTCGAAGTCCATAGGGCGAGCCACCTTCCGATCGGATCTGGAATCGTGCAAAGCGGCGCGGCTTCGGGGTCGCATCGCACGCTTGCATGAATCCGCCGGACGGGTTGGGTCGATGGCTACTAGGCGGCCCGGCCGCGGTCAAGAACATTTCCGGTCTTCGTGGCCAGGCGCGCTCACGCTTCAGTCGGAGCGGGCTTTGAAGTGCTCGCCATCGCTCTGGGAAACGCCGCCCGACGAGTAGGTCGCTTCCCAGCATTGGCCGTTCTCCGATTGCAGCTGCACGCGCAGCGGCAGGTTCAGCGTCGCCAGGTTTGGGAGCAAGAGATTGGCGCCCTTGCCGTCGACCGAGACCTTCGCCTTGCCGGCGGTGCCGGCCTTCAGCACGGCCTTCGTGACGCCGTCCGGGGTGGCGTAACGGTCCTGGTAGCGGAACCCGTTCGCGATCGGCTTCCAGCACGGCTTCGAGGCGCAGAGACCACCGGCGGGCACCGCGGCCGACATCGCCAGCTCAGAAGCGGCATCGAACACACAGAGCGTCAGGTCGTCGCTCGTCTCGGGGGCTCCGAAATCGCCGATCGTGGTCGCCGCACCCGCCGACCATTTCCACTGCATGCGGTCGTTGACGGCAGACGTCACGTTCGTGAGCTTGAGTCGCGCCGCCCCCGCCTGCACGGGGCTCTTGCACGCCGGTCGAACGTTCGCGACGCACCCGTTCATCGGATCGCATGCCTCGCACGGGGGACACACGATCGGACCGCCGCTCACGCAGCCGCCGGCGCCGTCGCAGGTATCGGGGCCAGTGCAGAGGTCGCTCTGGCCGTCGTCGCACGCGGTGCCGGCGAGATCGAGGTCGCACGTCGCGTCGCAGCAGTCACCGGGGGCGACGTTGCCGTCGTCACACCCCTCGCCGATCTCCTGGACCCCGTCGCCGCACGTGCCGGCGAGATAGCGGGCGACGGCGAAGCGCGCGTTGACGGGCGAGAAGGGGTAGACCGAGCTCGATCCCGCCAGGTGTCCGGCGACGACGATCCGGCCGTCGGCCTGCAGCGCGACCGCCGCCGCGCCGCTGTAGTCGTCCCACTGAGAGGTGACCCCGCCGTTGAAGCCGAACGGCGTGTCGTGGCCTCCCGAGGCGTCGTAGCGGCTGACGCGCGCCAACGTCTGCACGACGAACCCGAAGTCGACGGCCGCCGCGCCGACCGCCACGAGCTTGCCGTCCGGCTGCAGCGCAAGCCCGCTGGCCAGCGCCACGGCGGACGAATCGACGACGATCCCGCCGCTGCCGAAGCCCGGATCGAGCGCACCGCTACCGTCGTAGCGCACCAGCGCGAAGCGCACGTCGATTCCCGTCGACGAGACCTGGGTGTAGCCGGCCGCGACCACGCGGCCGCTCGAATCGCGGACCAGGGCCAATGCCGCGTCGGCGAGGCTCCCGAGCGCCGTCGTGACGATGCCGCCGCTGCCGAACGTCGCGTCGAGGCTACCGTCGCTCTCGTAGCGCGCGAGGGCGAAGTCCTCGTTGCCGGGGCCGGTGGTCGTGCTGCCGGCGACGACGATGCGCCCGCCGGGCTCGATCACGACGGCGCGGGCGATGGCGCTCGTCGATCCGATCGGGGTCGTCACGCCGCCGCCGCTCCCGAACCCCGTGTCCACGGATCCGTCGGCCTCGTAGCGCCGCACCATGAAGCCCGAGGCGTCGCGTCCGATCACGACGAGCCGGCCGTCGGGCTGGCGCGCCATCGCGGTGACCTCGGCGTCGCTGACCGGGAGCGTGATCACCACGCCGCTCGTCCCGAACGTGGCGTCGAGAGCGCCGCTCGCCTCGTAGCGCAGCAGCATCACCCGCCCGATGCCGCCGGTCGGAGCGGTATACGACGTGCCGGCGACGACGATCCGGGCGTCGGGCTGAATCACGAGAGCCGCGCCGACGTCGATCCCGACCTTCGTCGTCACCTGTCCCCCGACCCCGAAGCTCGGATCGAGCGCGCCGCCGGCGGTGAAGCGCGCCAGGGCGAAGGCGCCGTCGCCGGACGGTCCGGCGTAGCCGGCGGTCACGATCCGACCGTCGTCCTGGATGGCGAGCGCGGCGGCGTGCGTCGGGTTGGTGAACGGCGCCGTCGCCACGCCGCCGAAGCTCGGGTCGAGGGCGCCGCCCTTCGCCGCCCACGCCGGCGTCGGGAGGCAAATCACGACGCTGGAAACGCAGAGCGCGACCGCAGCCGACCATCGCATGGGGGAGCTCCTCGCTACAGCGTCGCGATAGCACGGGCGTGAAGCTGCCGGCCAGAGAAATCGCCGGCAGTTGACAGGGCGCCCGCCGCGCGCTCGAAGGGCGCGTGCCCGACGCACTCGCGATCGACATCGGCTGCGGCCACGCCAAACGGCCGGGCTTCGTCGGCGTCGACAAGGAGAAGACGCCCGATGTCGATCACATGGTCGACGTCGAGCGCGAGCCCCTGCCCTTCGCCGACCGCAGCGTCGACCGCATCTTCACATCCCATTGCCTCGAGCACCTGGCCGACCAGGCCCTCATCTTCCACGAGATGAGCCGGGTCGCCCGGAACGGCGCCACCCTCGAGATCTGGACCCCCTACGCGTGGACCGACGAGGCCTTCATCTATACGCACCGCACCTTCTTCACCGAGCTCCACTACCTGCACCCGTGCGTGATGTTCCCCGAGCACTGGAAGGACATCCTCGGCGCCCACTGGCAGCTCCGCGAGTTCCAGTTCGTGGTCGCCGAGGCCGTGCAGGCCGACCTGGCCCGCAACGGCGTCGGCCTGGACTTCGCGCTCAAGTACCTGAAGGGGGTCGCGGTCGAGTTCGGAACCCACATCACGATCTGGCACGACGACCCGCCCGCCGCGAGCCCACCGCTCAGAACCTGCTCGACGACGCGCGACGGCGCGCGCCATCCGATCGAGCCCGACGACAGCCTGGCCCGACCGCCGGTGGTCGAGGCCTCCGCGCGCGGCGTCCGTGGCTGGGTGCGACGCCTCGCCCGCCGACCTCCCGGCGGAGGTTGAGACCCGGATACTCGGAGCGCTTGGCGCCCGACACCCCGCCCCCTACAGTGGCGATCGTCGTCTTCAGGGAGGGCCACATGGGCCGTATCGTCACGTCCGTCGTCGTCCGCAATACGTTCGATCCGAGCAGGGAGATGCGGATAGACGCATTCGTCGACACCGGCGCCGGCTGGCTCACGCTGCCGATGGCCTGGCGCGATCGTCTCGGCGACCTGCCGGTGATTCGTACCGAGCAACTCGAAACCGCCGACCAGCGTATCGTCCCAGGCGAGGTCTGCGGTCCCGTGACGATCCAGATCGAGGGCTTCAGCCCGATCGTCAGCGAGGTCATCTTCATGGAGATGGAGCCGCGCGACGGGCGATACGATCCGCTGCTCGGCTATCTGGCGCTCGAACAGTCACGCGCCGCCGTCGACATGATCGGCCACCGGCTCGTCGCCGTGCGCTACGTCGACGCCAAGCGCTGCCGAGCCGCCTAGGACTCTCCGAGCACGACGCGGCGGAAGACGTCGTGCTCGTAGGCGAGGCCCTCGGCGAGCGGCCTCCCGGCGGTGGCGCGGATGATCTCGGTCTGCAGCAGGAGGCCGCGGCGCGGCAGCCGCGCCAGCTCGGCCGCGACGACCTCCGCACGCACGAGCGCCGTCCCGGGATCGACCACCTCGGCGAGCATCCCGAGTCGGTGAGCCTCCTCGGCTCCGAACGAGCGGGCCGTGAGCGCGAGCTCGCGGGCCGGACCGTCACCGACCGCGGCGCGCAACGCCGCGAAGCCGCCGGCCGCGCCGAACTTCACCTCCGGCATCCCGAAGACCGCGCCGCGCCCGGCGATGCGGACGTCGCAGGCGAGCACCACGCCGAGACCGCCGCCGAGCGCGCGGCCCTCGACGGCCGCGAGCAGCGGCTTCGGGAACGCGCCGAGCGCCGCGAAGAGCACGGTCGACGACTCGACGATCTCGCGCCGGTTGGCGGCGTCGCCGCCGAAACGGCCGATGTCCATGCCGGCGCAGAAGTCGGGCGGCGCGCCGGTGAGGACGACGCACGCGACCGCCTCGTCCGCCGCGAGCGCGGCGAGCACCTCGGCGACCCCGCGGCGCATCGCGAAGCTGAGCGCGTTCCGCTTCTCCGGCCGGGCGAGCGTGACGACGGCGAAGCCATCGCGGCGCGCCACCGCGATCTCGGCGATATCGGACACGGCCGCACGTGTCGCGCACGGCCATGCCTCCGTCAAGGCGCTCGTCCGACCGGTCGCCGAGGCCCGGCCGGCGGCTCGGCCGACCCGGCCACCCTTTTTGTTGACAACCTCGTGCGTTGCACAGAGTATTCGCCTCTTTCCCCCGCGTCATGAGCAACCACGACGTCGTCATCCGTTCCGATCGCCACCTGATGCCCACCTACGCGCGGGCGCCCGTGGCCTTCGTCCGCGGCGAGGGCGCCCGCCTGTGGGACGCCGACGGCCGCGAGTACCTCGATCTCTTCGCCTGCCTCGCGGTCACCAACCTCGGCCACGCACCGCGGGCGATCGCCGATGCCATCAGCGCCCAGACCGCCAAGCTCTTCCACGTCTCGAACCTCCATTACTGCGAGCCCCAGGCGCGCCTCGCGGAGCTGCTCTGCGCGCACTCGTTCGCCGACCAGGTCTTCCTCTGCAACAGCGGCGCCGAGGCCAACGAGGCCGCGATCAAGCTGGCGCGGCGCTGGGGCCACGCCAACGGCGGCGGCCGCTACGAGGTCGTCTCGGCCCTCGGCTCCTTCCACGGCCGGACGCTCGCGACCTTGACCGCGACCGGCCAGGAGAAGGTGCGGGTCGGCTTCCAACCGCTGCCGGGCGGATTCCGCTACGTGCCCTACGACGACGTGCCCGCGCTCGAGCGCGCTCTCACCGACACCACGGCGGCGCTCCTGCTCGAGCCGATCCTCGGCGAGGGCGGCGTGGTCGTGCCGCGCCCCGACTACCTGGCGCGCGCCCGGAAGCTCTGCGACGAGCGCGGCGTGCTGCTGATCCTCGACGAGATCCAGGTCGGCATGGGCCGCACGGGGACGCTCTTCGCCCACGAGCAGAGCGGCATCACGCCCGACGTCATGACGCTCGCGAAGGCGCTCGGCGAGCGGCATCCCGATCGGCGCGGCGCTCGCCACCAAGGAGGTCGCCGCGTGCTTCCAGCCGGGCTCGCACGGCTCGACCTTCGGCGGCAACGCGGTCGCGGCGGCGGCGGCGGTCGCGACCCTCGACATCATGACGGCGCCGGCGTTTCTCCCCGAGGTGCGGCGGCGCGCCGCCTATTTCCGCGAGCGGCTCGAAGGGCTCGCGCACAAGAGCCCGAAGGCTCGCGAGGTGCGCGGCATCGGCTTCATCCAGGGGTTGCAGCTCACCGAGCCCGGTGCGCCGATCGTCACCGCCTGCCTCGAGCGCGGCCTGCTCATCAATTGCACCGCCGACAGCGTGCTGCGCTTCCTGCCGCCGCTCGTCATCACCGAGGCCGAGATCGACCAGGCCATGGCCGTGCTGGAAGAGGTGCTGTGCCCATGAAGAAGCGCGATTTGCGGCGGGTCGTCGACCTCACCCGCGACGAATGTCTCGCGATCTTCGCCCTCGCGAGCGAGATCAAGGGCGCGCTCCGCGCCGGCAAGCCGGAGCCGGTCCTCGCCGGCAAGACCCTGGCGATGATCTTCGAGAAGCCGAGCCTCCGGACGCGCGTCAGCTTCGAGACCGGCATGTTCCAGCTCGGGGGCCACGCCATCTACTTGGCCCCCTGGGACATCCGGCTCGGCGAGCGCGAGACCGTCGCCGACATCGCCCGCAATCTGGCGCGCATGCGTCGACCTGATCGTGGCCCGCACCTTCAAGCATGCGGTCCTGGACGAGCTCGCGGACCATGCCAACGTGCCGGTGATCAACGGGCTCACCGACCTGCACCACCCCTGCCAGGTGCTCGCCGACCTCTTCACCCTGGTCGAGCACCGGCGGAAGCTCGACGACCTCAAGGTCGCGTTCATCGGCGACGGCAACAACCTGGTGCACTCCTGGATGGAGGCCGCGACGCTCTTCCCGTTCACCTTCGCGCTCGCCTGCCCCGCCGGCTACGAGCCCGACAGCGAGATCCTCGGCCGCTGCCGCGTCGCGGGCGCGAAGATCGAGGTCACACGCTCGGTCGACGAAGCCGTTGCCGCCGCCGACATGATCTACACCGACGTCTGGACCAGCATGGGACAGGAGGACGAGGCCGAGAAGCGCCGCCGCGACTTCGCCGGCTACCAGGTGAACGGCGCCGCCATGCGGCACGCCGCCAAGGACGCGCTGGTGATGCACTGCCTGCCGGCGCATCGCGGCGAGGAGATCACCGACGAGGTGCTCGAGGGCCGGCAGTCGATCGTCTTCGATCAGGCCGAGAACCGCCTGCACCTCCAGAAGGCGCTGATGGCCTGGCTCCATCGGGAGAGCGGTCGATGAGCAAAGACATTCGGAAAATCGTCCTCGCCTACTCGCGGCGGGCTCGACACCTCGGTGATCCTGCGTGGCTGATCGAGCAGCACGACTGCGAGGTGGTGGCGTTCTGCGCCGACCTCGGCCAGGCCGAGGAGCTCGCGACCGTCGCGCGAAGCGCGCGATCGCGACCGGCGCCAGCGAGGTCGTGGTCGACGATCTCCGCGAGGAGTTCGTCCGCGACTTCGTCTTCCCGATGCTGCGCGCCAACGCCATCTACGAGGCCAGCTACCTGCTCGGCACCTCGATCGCGCGTCCGCTGATCGCGAAGCGGCAGGTCGAGATCGCGCGCGCCACGGGCGCCGACGCGGTGGCGCACGGCGCGACCGGCAAGGGCAACGACCAGGTGCGCTTCGAGCTCACCTACTACGCGCTCGAGCCCGGCATCACGGTCATCGCGCCCTGGCGCACCTGGGACCTCGACTCGCGGACGGCGCTGATCGCCTACGCCGAGCGCCACCAGATCCCCGTACCGGTGACGCGCGAGAAGCCGTACAGCTCCGACCGCAACCTCCTCCACATCAGCTACGAGGGCGGCATCCTCGAGGACCCGTGGACGCGAGCCCTACGACGACATGTTCCTGCTCACCACCGATCCCGAGAAGGCGCCCGACCAGCCCGAGTACGTCGAGATCGACTACGAGGGCGGCGATCCGGTGGCGGTGAACGGCGAGCGCTCTCGGCGCCGCCGCTCTGCTGGCGCAGCTGAACGCGCATCGGCGGCCGCCACGGCGTCGGCCGCGTCGACCTCGTCGAGAACCGCTACGTCGGCATGAAGTCGCGCGGCGTCTACGAGACGCCGGGCGGCACGTTGCTGCTGCGCCGCGCACCGCGCCGTCGAGTCGCTGACGCTCGATCGCGAGGTGATGCACCTCCGCGACGGCGCTCGTGCCGCGCTACGCCGAGATGGTCTACTACGGCTACTGGTTCGCGCCCGAGCGCGCATGCTGCAGGCGGCGATCGACGAGTCGCAGCGCACGGTCGACCGGCACCGCGCGCCTCAAGCTCTACAAGGGCAACGTCACGGTCGCCGGACGGCAAGCGCCGCGCGCTCGCTCTACGATCCGAGCATCGCGAGCTTCGAGGCCGGCGGCGTCTACCGTCAGGCCGACGCCGAGGGCTTCATCCGGCTCTCGGCGCTCCGCCTCCGCATCCAGGCGCTGGTTGCAAAGCGCGCGGCGAAGCAGCCATAACCGCGCCGTGCCGACGCGGAAGTCGAAGCCCTGGGAAGGACGATTCGCGACCGCCACGGCGCCGATCGTCGAGGAGTTCACCGCCTCCATTCACGTCGACCAGCGGCTCTGCGCCCTACGACATCGCGGGCTCGCTCGCCCACGTGCCGCATGCTGGTCGCGCTGCGGCATCATCCCCGCCGCCGACGGCAAGAAGATCGCCGCGCGGCCTCACCGAGATCGAAAAGGAGATCGACGAGCGGGCGCGTTCCCGTTCACCCGCCGCCGACGAGGACATCCACATGGCGATCGAGCGGCGGCTGATCGAGATGATCGGCCCCGCGGGCGGGCAGCCTCCACACCGCGCGCAGCCGGAACGACCAGGTGGCGCTCGACCTGCGCCTCTTCGTACGCGCCGAGATCGGCGCCATCATGAAGAGCATCACCGCCTTCCAGAAGGCGCTGGTGGGTCTCGCCCGCAAGCACGCCAAGGTGGTGATGCCCGGCTACACCCACCTCCAGCGCGCGCAGCCCGTGCTGCTGGCGCACCATCTGCTCGCGTACCACGAGATGCTCGAGCGCGACCCGAGCGCTTCGCCGACTGCCGGCGGCGCGCCGACGTCCTGCCGCTCGGCGCCGGCGCGCTCGCCGGCACGACCTTCCCGATCGACCGCGAGCACGTGGCGCGCGAGCTCGGCTTCGCGCGCGTCGCGACGCAACAGCCTCGACGCCGTCTCGCGATCGCGACTTCGTCGTCGAGTTCCTGGCCGCCGCGGCGCATCCTGGCGATGCATCTCTCGCGGCCTCGCCGAGGAGCTGGTGCTGTGGTCGTCGAGCGAGTTCGGCTTCGTCGCGCTGCCCGACGCTTTCGCGACCGGCAGCTCGATCATGCCGCAGAAGAAGAACCCCGACGTCGCCGAGCTGGTGCGCGGCAAGACGGGGCGGGTCTACGGCAACCTGGTGGCGCTGCTGACGATGCTGAAGGGCGCTGCCGCTCGCCTACAATCGCGATCTCCAGGAGGACAAGCCGCCGCTCTTCGACACCGTCGACACCGTGAAGGGCTGCCTCGCCGTGCTGACCGCGCTGCTGCCGCGCCTCACCTTCAACGCCGAGCGCATGCGGGCCGCGACCGAGGACGGTTTCCTGCTCGCGACCGACGTCGCCGACTATCTCGTCGACCAAGGGCCTGCCCTTCCGCGAGGCGCACCACGTCGTCGGCCGCGCGGTCCGCAAGTGCCTGGAAGAGGGCCGCACGCTGGAGAGCCTCACCCATCGCGAGTGGCAGGAGCTGTCGAAGCATTTCGGCACCGATCTCCGCGAGTGGCTGTCCCTCGACGCCGCGCTGGCGCGCCGGGTCGCCGGCGGCGGCACGGCGCCCGCGAACGTCGCCCGCCGCCTCCGAGGGCTGTGAGGATGGCGGCTGGCGCGCCCCGCCTCGCGAGCCGGATCCTGGCGGTCGGCCTCGCGCTCGTCCTCGCTCCCGCCGCTTGCGGGCGGAAGACCATGCCGAAGCCGCCCGAGCTGGTGGCGCCGAAGTCGGTCGGCGAGCTCTCCCTCTCGACGCAGACCAACGGCATCCTGGTGCGCTGGTCCCGCCCCACCGAGTACGTCGACGGCACGGCCATGCGCGACCTCGGCGGCTTCGTCGTCGAACGCAACCGTTACAACTCGCCCTTCACCGAGATCGCGCGCGTGCCGATCACGGACCAAGGCCGCTTCCAGCGCGCCAAGCGTTTCGATTACGTCGACACCCAGCTGCTGCCCGGCGCGACGTATCACTACCGGATCGTCGCCTACACCACCGACAACTACTACAGCTCGCCGTCCGACGCGGCTGAGATCACCTGGAACGGGCCGGCGTCGCCGTCGCCCGCGCCCTCGCCGCCGGCCGAGCCCTGACCGCCGCCACGGGATCGCCCATGTTCGACTACGACGCCGATCAGCTCTGCTGCGAAGGGGTGCCGCTCGCGCGCATCGCCGCCGAGCTCGGCACCCCGACCTACGTCTACAGCCTGGCGGCACTGCGCTCGGCCTTCCACGCCTACGACCGCGCCCTCGCCGACGTTCCCCACCTGGTGTGCTACGCGATCAAGGCCAACGACACGCTGGCGGTGATCCGCGCCTTCGCGCACGAGGGCAGCGGCTTCGACATCGTCTCGGGCGGGGAGCTCATCCGGGCGCTCCGGGCCGGCGCCGACCCGAAGCGCATCGTCTTCGCCGGGGTCGGCAAGCAGCCCGACGAGATGGCCGAGGCGCTCCGCGCCGGCATCCTCATGTTCAACGTCGAGTCGCCGCCCGAGCTGGAGGCGCTCGCCGCCGTCGCCAAGTCGCTCGGCAAGCGCGCGCCGATCGCCGTCCGCATCAATCCCGACGTCGACCCCAAGACCCACCCGTACATCTCGACCGGCATGAAGAAGAGCAAGTTCGGGGTCGCGATCGACACCGCCCTCGAGCTCTACGCGCGCGCGGCGACGCTCCCCGACGTCGAGATCGTCGGGGTCGATTGCCACATCGGCTCGCAGCTGACGTCGCTCAGTCCGTTCGTCGACGCCATGGCGCGGGTGCGGGAGCTCGTCGGCGAGCTCAGGCGGCGCGGCCACGCCATCCGCTACCTCGACTTCGGCGGCGGCCTCGGCATCACCTACGCCGACGAGCGACCGCCGTCGCCCGCGGAGTACGGGCGGGCGATCGCCGAGGCCACCCGCGACCTCGACGTCACCGTGCTGATCGAGCCGGGTCGCTCGCTGGTCGGGAACGCCGGCGTGCTGCTGACGCGCGTCCTCTATCTCAAGGCGGGGACGGCGAAGCGCTTCGTGATCGTCGACGCCGCCATGAACGACCTGCTCCGGCCGTCGCTCTACCAGGCGTTCCACGACATTCGTCCCGTGAAGCGCCCCGGACCGGAGCCCGCCGTAGCGGTCGACGTGGTCGGCCCGGTCTGCGAGAGCGGCGACTTCCTCGCGCAGGACCGCCCGCTGCCGCCCGTCGAGCCCGGCGACCTGCTGGCGGTGATGAGCGCGGGAGCGTATGGTTTCGTGATGGCGTCGAACTACAACGCCCGGCCGCGACCGGCGATCGTCCTGGTCGACGGCGACCGCTTCGACGTCGTCCGGACGCGCGAGACCATCGAAGACCTCCTGCGCGGCGAGACGCTGCCGCCCAGCCTGGGGTGACCATGGGCCGCGTCGTCCGCATGACCAAGATGCACGGCATCGGCAACGACTACGTCTACGTCGATTGCCGTGCGGACGATCTGCCCGACCCGCCCCGCGTCGCGCGCGCCGTCTCACGGCGCCACCACGGCATCGGCGCCGACGGCCTGATCCTGGTGCGAGCGTCGAGCGCCGCCGACTGCCGCATGGAGATGTACAACGCCGACGGCAGCCGCGGCGAGATGTGCGGCAACGGCATCCGCTGCGTCGCCAAGTACGTCCACGACCGCGGGCTCGCCCGCAACCCGATGCGCATCGACACCGACTGCGGCGTGAAGACGCTCGACTTGGCACTCGACACGAGCGGCCTCGTGACCGGCGCCACGGTCGACATGGGCGTGCCCGTGCTCGACGGCCCGCGCATCCCGGTCGCGAGCGAGGGCCGGGTGATCGATCAACCGCTCGAGGTCGGCGGCTTCACCTGGCAGATCACCTGCGTCTCGATGGGCAATCCGCACTGCGTGGTGTTCGTGCCCGAGGTCGACTCGCTCGAGCTCGACCGCATCGGCCCGCGCTTCGAGCACCACCCGTTCTTCCCGAACCGCGTCAACACCGAGTTCGTCGCCATACGGTCGCGGACCGACGATGGACTTCCGGGTGTGGGAGCGCGGCTCCGGCGAGACCATGGCGTGCGGCAGCGGCGCCTGCGCCGCGTTGGTGGCGGCGGTGCTGACCGGCCGGAGCGAGCGCCGCGCCACCATCCACCTCCGCGGCGGCGACCTCGCGATCGAGTGGCGCGCCGACGATCGGGTCGCGATGACCGGCGCCGCGACCGAGGTCTTCAGCGCCGACGTCGACCTCGACCAACTCTACGCCGCGACGGGAGCATGAGCACCATGACGACACGCACGACGCGCTTCGGCGGCTCCATGGTCGCCCTCGCCACGCCCTTCCACGACGGCGCCATCGACTGGAAGGCGCTCGGCGCCATGATCGAGCGCCAGATCTCCTCCGGCTCGTCGGCGCTGGTGCCGTGCGGCTCGAGCGGCGAGGCCGCGACCTTGACGCACGACGAGCACGCCGACGTCGTGCGCTTCGTCGTCGAGCAGGCCCGCGACCGCGTGCCGGTGATCGCCGGCACCGGCTCCAACTCGACCGCCGAGGCGACGCGCCTGACACGCGAGGCGAAGAAGGCCGGCGCCGCCGCGGCGCTGATGATCTCGCCGTACTACAACCGCCCGACCCAGGAGGGCATCCGGCGCCACTACCTGGCGGTCGCCGACGCCGTCGACCTGCCGATCATCCTCTACAACATTCCCGTCCGCACCGGCTCGCGCATCGAGGCCGAGACCATCGCCGCCCTCGCCGAGCATCCGAACGTCATCGGCATCAAGGAGTCGGATACGCTCGATCACACGCCTCGACTTGGTCCACCAGGCCGGCGATCTCCTGGAGATCTACTCCGGCGACGACGCGACGACGCTCACGGTGATCGCGCTCGGCGGCGCCGGCGTGATCACCACCATCGGCAACCTGGCGCCGCGCGAGATGGCCGACCTCGCCGCCGCCGCGCTCGCCGGCGACTTCGCGCGCGCGCGGGAGATCCAGCGGAAGCTGTTTCCGCTGATGCGCACCTGCTTCACCGAGACCAACCCGATCCCGCTGAAGCACGGCCTGGCGCTCCTCGGCCTCTGCCGCGACGAGCTCCGGCTGCCGCTGGTGGCGATGACCGACGCCGGCCGCCGCGCGGCGCTCGCCGGCGCGCTTCGCGGCCTCGGGCTCCTCACGTCGTGACCGCGGTCGTCGTCTGCGGCGCGGCCGGCCGCATGGGCCGGCTGCTGGTGCAGCTCGTCCTGGCGGAGCCGGCGGCGAAGCTCGTCGCGGCCGTCGAGGCGCCCGGGCATCCGCTGCTCGGGCGCGATGCCGGCGAGGTCGCCGGCGTCGCCGCCGCGGGAGTGTCGCTCGCCGACGCCTACGCGCCGCCGCCCGAGAGCGTCACCCTCGACTTCACCGCGCCGGCCGCGGCGCTTCGTCATCTCGAGGTCGCCGCGGCGGCCGGCGCCGCCATCGTCGTCGGCACCACCGGCTTCAACGCCGACGAGCGCACCCGCGCCGAGAGCCTCGCGCGCCGCACGCGCGCCGTCATCGCCCCCAACATGAGCGTCGGCGTCGCCGTGCTCGAGCGACTGGTGACGTCCGCGATCACCGCCCTCGGCCCGAGCTTCGACGTCGAGCTCGTCGAGATCCACCACCGGCTGAAGCGCGACGCCCCGAGCGGCACCGCGCTCCGCCTCGCCGAGGTCGCGGCCGGGGCCCAGGGCACGCCGCTCGCGGGCCGCGCCCGCTTCGGCCGCGAGGGCGAGCCGGGACCGCGCACCACGCAGGAGCTCGGCGTCCTCGCCGCGCGCGGCGGCGACGTGGTCGGCGACCACACCGTGTTCCTGCTCGGCGCGGGCGAGCGCCTCGAGCTCACGCATCGGGCGCAGAGCCGCGAGTGCCTGGCGCGCGGCGGGCTCCGCGCCGCGCTGTGGCTGGCCCAGCAGAAGCCGGGTCTCTACACGATGCAGGACGTGCTCGGCCTCTAGCCGGAGAAAGAAGGTTGGTAGGGTTCGCGTGAGTCGGCCGCCGGCGACTCAGCCGGGAACGTCGGCGGGATCGAGGAGGCCGTGTCGGCGCCACCCGACCGCGAGAAGCCACGTCCGTGCCCGTGACACCGGCCGCTGCGAGACGTCCTCGGTACCTCCCCTAGCGACTTCTTCTCGTAGTTTTTCTCTCTTCCACCCATCGAACCACCGCGCCGAGGAGGCGGGATCCAGCCGCACCGCCCCGGCGAGCTTGGCACGCGCGGCCGCGGCATGCCGGCGGGCGTTCAGAAGCACGTAGCGGAGCGCATTCCGCACCTCGCGCGGCGTCGGCAGCAGCCGCAAGTGGTAGCGATCCGCCAGCACGTGCCCCTTCCGCTTGGCGACCCGGTTCACTGCCCGCGCCAGCCGGATGCCGATCGCCATCATGCCGCGCCCGAGCGCCACCCGATCGTGCGCTTCTACGATCAGGTGGGCGTGGTTTCCCTGCAGGGAGTAGTGCACCAGGCGGAAGCCCGGACGCTCGCAGCCGACCGCGAACGTGCGCTCGATGGCGCGCACGACCTTCCCGGTGCGGAGCGACGGCAGATCCTTGCGCAGTCGGAGCGTCACGTGCGCCGGCAGTGTTCTCGAAAAGTGCTCACGCGAGACGTGCGGCAGGCCTGCTTTCGGCCCCTTCGGCTTGCGCCCAGCGCCCGCTCGGCGACCGCCCCACCGTCGGGGTTCCGGCAACGACAAATCGAGCTGAGTCGTTCGGCGCGGCATCTTGATACAGCGACTTATAGTACGGCACACGACTCGTGTCAAGACCACACACGATACGGTTCGAGACCGCGGCGCCCACGGGCCACGGGCGACGGCCCTGCTCGATGCGCTCGACCCCTTCCCTACCAACCTTCTTTTCTCCCACTGGCCGCAGCCCCGCCGAGCCGGTACCTTCCCGCCCCATGGCAGAGGCCATCTTCCACCCCGACGGGGACCTCCTGGTCCCAACGGAGCTCGCACGCGGCCCCTGGACACCCGACGCGCAACACGGTGGACCGCCGGCCGCGCTCTTGGCACGTGCGGTCGAGCAATTCGACGGTGGCGAAGGGATGCTGGTGGCGCGGCTCACCGTCGAGCTCTTGCGGCCGGTCCCGATCGCGCCGCTCGTGACCCGAACCCGCGCGCTCCGCCCGGGAAAGAAGGTCCAGCTCGTGGAGGCCTCTCTCGTCGTCGCCGCCAGCGACACCGAGGTGGCGCGCGCGGTCGGCCTGCGTCTCCGCCGGGCGGAGCTCGGATTGCCGGAGGACGTCGCGCTGCCCCCTACCCCGCCACCGCCAGGGCGCGGGACCGTCAGCCGGCCGCCCTGGGCCAAAGACCTCGCCTACGAAGGATTCCACTCCGGCGGCGCCGAGCTCCTCTTCGTGGCCGGCACCTTCGAGAGGCCGGGACCGGCGACGGCGTGGATCCGCCTTCGCGTCCCGCTCGTCGCCGGCGAGACCACGTCACCGCTCTGCCGCGTCGCGACCGCCGCCGACTTCGGGAACGGAATCAGCTGGGTACTCGATCGCACCCGCGGCTGGCGCTTCATCAACCCGGACCTGACGCTCTATCTCGCGCGTCCTCCGAGCGGTGAGTGGATCGGCCTCGAGGCCGTGACGCTACCTGGCCCGCTCGGAGTCGGCCTCGCGGAGAGTCGACTCTACGACGAGCGTGGCGTGATCGGGCGGTCGATCCAGAGCCTGTTGCTGGAACGCGACGACGGCGGGCGCCAACTCGCTTAGGCGTTCAACCGACTCGTTCGCGGGACGATGTCGCGGAGGGCCGCGTCTCGGCTCGGGCGATCGGCGGCCTGACGGCGATCGAGCGCGCCACGGCGGGGATCTTCCATCACGCTGCAGGCCGCAGCGCGGTCGCTGCTCTCGCAGATCAGTTCTTCGCCATCGGCCAACTGAAGGATTCGAGTCACGGTCATGACGAGAGAAGTGTGCAAGGATTACGCCATGTAGTTCGCGACGCAGCAGCCCGAAATCGTTCGGTCCACATCATTGGTTAGTCGGTCGAAACTTCCGTCGATTGTGATAGTGGTTGCAAATCTTGCAGTGCGTTTGCGCGCCTCCGTCGTACGCTCGCGGCTCGCCTTCGTCCCCACTCGGCGCGGCGTGGCATCGCGGTTGCTGATGACGTGCGGGGGTGCTCGGCAGCATCCACCCTACACATCCGTGCGCGTGAGGAGAAACCTATCCGACTATTCTCGGGGCGAAGGACCCGTCGTGAGTCGACCTTCGCGGTCGCTCGACCCGAGTTCCTGAGCCTGGAGAAGCTCGAGGAGCGGGCGCACGCGCTCGCGCTCGAGATCGGCCGCGGGAGCCTCACGGGCAGGCTTCTGCTGCTGGCGCCGTGGCGCGACGGTCGCCACCTGGCGCGACTCGACGAGCACGCCGACCGCCTGCGCGGCGCCTACCGGGCCGCCGCCTCCGACGTCCACCGTGGAGAGCCGGTGCCGCCCGCGGCAGAGTGGCTGCTCGACAACTTCCACATGGTGGAGGCGGAGGTGCGGAACGTTCGCCACGACCTCCCGCGCGGCTATCACCGGCTCTTGCCGCGGGCCGACGAGAAGGGACCGCGGCGGACGCGCATCGAGATCCTCGCCGATGATCTCCTCGCCCACAGCGACGGCCGACTCGAGGCCGAGCGCATGGTCCGTTATCTCGCCGCCTTCCAGACCGTGGCACCGCTCAGCATCGGCGAGCTGTGGGCCTGGCCGAGCGTGCTCAAGCTCACGCTGCTGGCGCGCCTCCGTCACCACACCGACGGCATGCTCGCCGCGCGCGCCTCGCGCGCCCAGGCGGCCGCCATGCTGAACGCGATCGACGCGACCGCGGAGACGGATCGGCTTCCCGATCTGCCGGCGAGCTTCGACGTCCCTTTCGTCGTGCAGCTCGTGCAGCGCCTCCGCGAGTACGGCTCGCCGCTGGCGCCGCTCCGAGCGGCCCTCGAGGAGCGCCTGGCCGCCGAGGGACGGACCGTCGAGGAGGCGATCCGCGACGAAGCGCAGCGCCAGGCGACCGAGCAGGTCGCCGTCGGCAACATCTTCACCAGTCTCCGCTTCTGCGCCACCGAGGACTGGCGCGAGCTCTTCGAGCGTACCTGCCTGGTCGAGCACGTCCTGCAGCGCGACCCCGGCGGCGTCTACGCCCGCATGGATTTCCTGAGCCGCGACCGCTACCGGCACGTGGTGGAGTCGCTCGCCGGTCCGCGCGGCGAGGACCAGGTCGACGTCGCCCAACGCGCCGTCGAGGGCGCTCGCCACTCGGCCGACGCGCACGGCCCCGACGTGCCCCTGGCGCACGTCGGCGCGTACCTGATCGGCGACGCGCGCGCGAGCTTCCAAGGGACGCTGCCGCGGCCGCCCAGTTGGTCGACGCGTCTTCACATCTTCGCCTTTCGGCACGCGACGCCCATCTACCTCGGCATTTTCGCGCTCCTCACCGGCATCGGGATCGCGGCCGCACTCTGGTACGCGGGCCGTTACGGCGCCTCCTGGGGCGTGCTGGTGGCGACCGCGCTGCTCGCGTTCGTCCCCGCAAGCCAGCTCGCGACGGCGATCGTGCAACGACTGGTCGCGGCGCGCGTCCGGCCGCGGCGGTTGGTGCGGCTCGACCTCCAGCAGGGCCTGGTCGCCGGCACTCGCACCTTGGTCGTCATCCCGACCCTGCTCGACGACGTCGAGCAGGCCCGCGAGATGGTCGCCCACCTCGAGGTGCAGGCGCTCGCCAATCCGGATCCGCTCCTGCACTTCGCGCTCCTCACCGACCTGCGCGACGCCGCCACGGAGACGCTGCCGACCGACCAAGCGATCATCGACGCGGCCCGGAGCGGCATCGAGGATTTGAACCGTCGCCACGGCGGAGACGCGACGGATCGCTTCTACCTCTTTCATCGCCGCCGCCGCCTCAACGCCGCCGAGGGCATGTGGATGGGGTGGGAGCGCAAGCGCGGCAAGCTCGAGGAGCTGAACCGTCTTCTGCGCGGCGATCGCAGCACCAGCTACGTGCTCACGGTCGGCGATCTCACGATCCTCCCCGACGTCACCTACTGCGTGACGCTCGACAGCGACACGGTGCTGCCACGGAACGCGGCGCGCCAGCTGGTGGGCATCGCGGCCCACCCGCTGAACCGCCCGCGCTACGACCCCCGCGAAGGCCGTGTCACCGCGGGCTACACCATCCTGCAGCCGCGGGTGAGCGTCACGCTCGCGAGCGCCGCGGGCTCGCTCTTCGCACGCCTGTACGCCGGCCACACCGGCGTCGATCCGTACACCACGGCGATCTCGGACGTGTACCAGGACCTCTTCGGCGAGGGCATCTTCACCGGCAAGGGCCTCTACGAGGTCGACACCTTCCGGACCGCCCTCGAGGGCCGCGTGCCGGAAAACGCCCTGCTCTCCCACGATCTCTTCGAGGGACTGCACGCGCGGGCCGCGCTCGTGACGGACGTCGAGCTGGTCGACGACTACCCGGCGAGCGTGCTGTCGCACGCGCGCCGCCAGCACCGCTGGGTGCGCGGCGACTGGCAGATCCTGTTCTGGCTGTTGCCGTGGGTGCCCACCGCCCACGGGCTCGCGCGCAACCGGCTGCCGATCATCAGCCGCTTCAAGATCTTCGACAATCTCCGCCGCAGCCTGGAAGCGCCCGCACTGCTGCTCTTGCTGCTCGCGGGCTGGCTCGTGTTGCCGGGTCATCCCGGCGTGTGGACGGCGGGCGCGCTCGCCGTCGCCGCCGCGCCGATCTGGACCGCGCTGGCGCCGCTCCTGCGCGGACCGCGAACGGCGACCGCGGGCGCGTTCCTGCGCGGCATCGGCGACGATCTCCAGACCGCGGCGGCGCGGGTCGTGCTCGAGCTCACGCTGCTCGCCTTCCACGCCTGGGAGATGCTGCACGCGGTGTTTCTCACGCTGATCCGGCTCTTCATCACGCAGCGGCGCCTCCTCGAATGGGAGACCGCGGCCGCGGCCTCGGCACGCGCGGCCGGCCTCACCAGCGAGCAAGGCGTCCGGCTCTTCCTCGTCGAGATGGCGGCGAGCCCGGTGAGCGGCGCGCTCGCGCTCGGCGCCGTTCTGCTGGCGCGACCCGACGCGCTCGTCTGGGCGTCGCCGCTGGTCGCGCTCTGGATGGCGGCTCCCCTGATCGCCTATCGCCTGAGCCAGCCGGTTCCGGACGACGACACCCCGCTCTCGGAGGCCGACCGCGCCCTCTTCCTCGAGGGCGCCCGACGGACCTGGGAGTACTTCGTGACCTTCCAGACCGAGGCCGACCATTGGCTCCCGCCCGACAACTACCAGGAGGAGCCCGGACCCATTCTCGGCCGCCGCACCTCGCCGACGAACATCGGCCTGGCCCTGCTCGCCCACCTCGCCGCCCACGACCTCGGGTTCGTCGATCGCGCCGCCTTCGTCGCACGGCTCGAGCAGCTGCTCGACGGCATCGAGAGCCTGCAGCGCTGGGAGGGCCACCTGCTCAATTGGTACGACACGGCGACGCTCGCTCCGCTCGCGCCGCGCTACGTCTCGACGGTCGACAGCGGCAACCTGGTCGCGGCCTTGATGGTGCTGTCACAGGGGCTCAGCGAGCTCCTCGAGCCCGACGGAGGCACCGATGCGCCGCGCATCCAGGCGCTGATACGCCGGGCGCGCGCGCTCGTCGAGGGCACCAACTTCCGCGGGCTCTACGACGCGCGGCGCCGACTGTTCGCGGTCGGCTATCGTCTCCCCGACGCCGAAGGGCCGGGACGGCTGGACACCTCCTTCTACGACCTGCTCGCCTCCGAGGCCCGGCTCGCGAGCTTCGTCGCCATCGCCAAAGGCGACGTGCCGGTGCGCCACTGGTTCGCGCTCGGCCGGCCGCTGACCAGCATCGACGGACGGGCCACCCTGCTGTCGTGGAGCGCGACCATGTTCGAGTATCTGCTGCCGTTGTTGTTCACGCGCAGCTACCCGGAGACGCTGCTCGACGGCACCTGCGAGACCGCCGTGCTCCACCAGCGACGCTATGCGGCCCGTCTCGGCGTCCCGTGGGGGATCTCGGAGTCGGCCTACTACCTCCTCGACCGCGCCGGACACTATCAGTATCGCGCCTTCGGGGTTCCCGGCCTCGGCCTGAAGCGCGGCCTCTCGGACGACCTCGTGATCGCGCCGTACGCGAGCGTGCTCGCGGCGCTCGTCGACCCTGCGGCCGCCGCCGCCAATCTCCGCCATCTGGCCGCCGAGGGTCTGTCCGGCCGCTACGGGTTCTACGAGTCGATCGACTACACGCCGCGCGCCAACGGCGACGAGCCGCCCGTCGGCCGCGAGCGCCGGCGGCGCGGCAAGATCGTGCGCGCCTACTTCGCGCACCACCAGGCCATGAGCCTGCTCGCGTTCGCCAACACGCTCCAGGGCGATCGCTTCGTGGCACGCTTCCACGCCGATCCCCAGGTCCAGGCGACCGAGCTCCTGCTGCAGGAGCGCGTGCCGCGCGACGTGCCGATCGTCGAGCCGCGGCCCGCCGAGTCGACGCGCGTGCTGCCGCCCCCGGCCCCGCTTTCGACCCGGCGCTTCCGCTCGCCCCACACCACCTATCCGCACGCGCACTTCCTCTCGAACGGCACGTACACGACGGTCGTCAGCAACGGCGGCGGCGGCGGCAGCTGGTGTCGCGGCCAGGTGGTGACGCGGCTCCGACCCGACGCCACCCGCGACGTGACGAGCCACGCGCTCTATCTCCGCGACGTCCGCTCCGGCTCGGTGTGGTCGGCGACCTACCAGCCGACGCAGCGCGAGGCCGACGACTACCTCGTGCACTTCCTGCCCGAGAAGGCCGTCTTTCGCCGCCGCGACGACGGCATCGAGACCCAGCTCGACGTCGTGGTGTCGCCCGAGGACGACGTCGAGGTGCGCCGCCTCGCGATCTCGAACCGCGACGACCGGGTGCGGGAGATCGAGGTGACGAGCTATGCCGAGATCGTCCTCGGCGACCGCCTCGCCGACCTCGCCCATCCCGCCTTCGGGAAGCTCTTCGTCGAGACCGAGCACCTCGCCGAGCACACCGCGTTGCTGGCGCGCCGGCGCCCGCGCGCCACCGGCGAGCCCGAGCTGATCGCGGTGCACGCCCTCAGCGTCGAGGGTGGGCTGCGCGGCTCGGTGGAGTGGGAGACCGATCGTGCCGCCTTCCTCGGCCGCGGCCGCGATCTCGCCGACCCCATCGCCCTCGACGGGCGGCCGCTCTCGGGTCGGACCGGCGCGGTCGTCGATCCGGTGGTGAGCCTGCGCTATCGCCTGCGGCTGCCGCCGGGAGGCTTCGCGCGCCTCGCCTTCGCGACCGGCATGGTGACGGGCGAGGCGGCGGCGCAGGCGCTGGCGCAGAAGTACCACGACTACGCCACGGCCGAACGGGCCATGGCGCTCGCCTTCACCCACGTGCAGATCTCGCTCCGCCACCTCGGCCTCTCGTCCGACGAGGCGCAGCTCTTCGAGCGGCTGGCCTCGCGGGTGTTCTGGGTCGACCCGACGCTGCGCGCCGCACCCGCGATCCGCGCCCAGAACGGGCGCGGCCAATCGGGGCTCTGGCAATTCGGCATCTCCGGCGACGTGCCGATCGTGGTGGTGGTCGTGGTCGAGTCCGACGACATCCCGCTCGTGCAGCAGACGCTGCAGGCCCAGGAGTACTGGCGCCTCAAGGGCCTGGCCGCCGACGTGGTGGTCCTGAACGAGCACGCGGAGGGCTATCGCAGCGAGATGCACGATCGCCTCGGCGGCCTGCTCGCGAGCGGCCCGTGGGCGGGCTGGCAGGGCAAGCCGGCGGGAGTGCACCTCTTGCGCGCCGAGGTGCTCGGGGACGTCGACCGCCTCCTCCTCTTGTCGGCCGCGCGAGCGGTGCTCTTCGGCGACCTCGGGGAGCTCGCCAACCAGCTCGACCGACCCTATCCCGAGCCCCATTGGCCCGCGGAGCGCGCCGAGTACAAGCGGCCGCGACGCGTGCCCAGGCCGCCGCGCCCGCCCTACTTCACGGCCCCGCCGCTGCTCTTCGCGAACGGCATGGGCGGCTTCAGCGCCGACGGCCGAAGTTACGTGATCGTGCTCGAGGGCGACGCCGAGACGCCGCGCCCCTGGAGCAACGTGCTCGCCAACCCCGGCTTCGGCAGCCTGGTGACCGAAGCGGGGCCGGCGTTCACCTGGTCGGAGAACAGCCGCGAGAACCGCCTCACCCCGTTCGCCAACGACCCCGTCGTCGATCTCGGCGCCGAGTCCTTCTATCTGCGCGACGAGGAGAGCGGCGAGTCCTGGGGGCTCACGCCGGGGGCGTTGCCGCGAACCCCGGAGTCGCCGCGCTGGCTGGTGCATCACGCGCCCGGCGTCACCCGCTATCAGCACGAGCAGCGGGACGTGGCGCACGAGCTCGCCGTGTTCGTCGCCTGCGACGACCCGGTGAAGCTCTCCGTGCTGACGCTCACCAATCGGGGCCCGAGCACGCGGCGACTGCGGGCGTTCGCGTATTGCGAGTGGAGCCTCGGCGCCCCCCGTCCCGAGGTGCCGGAGCACGTCGTGACCGAGCACGATGCCGCGCGCGGGGCGGTGTTGGCGCAGAATCCCTACCGCGAGGACTTCCCGGGCCGCGTCGCGTTCCTCGCCGCCACGCCGCGCGCGCGCTCGGTCAGCGGCGATCGGCTCGAGCTCCTCGGCCGCTTCGGCGGTCCACGCCGCCCCGCCGCGCTCGTGCGTGACGGTCTCTCGAATCACTGCGGCGCCGGGCTCGACCCGTGCGGCGCGCTCGAGGTCGAGATCGCGGTCCCGCCCGGCGAGGAGCGCACGATCGCCTTCCTGCTCGGCGAGGGCCGCGATGGCGACGAGGCGCGCGCGCTCCTCGATCGCTACAGCGCGCCCGGCGCGGCCGCCGCGGCCCGCGAGGCGGTCGAGAGCTTCTGGGCGAAGCTGCTCGGCACGATCCACGTCCAGACACCGGACGACTCGTTCGACGTCATGATGAACTCCTGGCTGCCGTACCAGCTCGTCAGCGCACGGCTCTGGGCCCGCTGCGGCTACGATCAGCCGGGCGGCGCCTTCGGCTTCCGCGACCAGCTCCAGGACGTCATGGCGCTCGGTTTCGCGCGTCCCGATCTCTGGCGCGCGCACCTCTTGCTCGCCGCCTCCCGTCAGTTCGTCGAGGGCGACGTGCAACACTGGTGGCATCCGCCAGCCGGGCGCGGCACCCGCACGCGCTGCTCCGACGACCTCCTGTGGCTGGCGTACTCCGCCGCCCGCTACGTCGAGACCACCGGCGACACCGCCGTCTGGGACGAGGTCGTGCCCTTCCTCGAGGGCCGGCCGCTCGCGCCCGGCGAGCAGGAAACCTACGACCTTCCCACCACGTCCGCCGAGCGCGCCTCGCTCTTCGAGCATTGCCTGCGAGCCATCGACCGCGCCATCACGGCCGGCCCGCACGGCCTGCCGCTGATCGGCAGCGGCGACTGGAACGACGGCATGAATCGCGTCGGGGTCGAGGGCCGCGGCGAGAGCGTGTGGCTCGGCTTCTTCCTCGGGACGCTGTTGCGGACCTTCGCCGACCTCTCCGACGCCCGCGGTGACCACGAGCGGGCCGCCCGCTATCGCGCCGAGGTGAGCCGGCTCGGCTCCATGCTGGAGCTGGCATGGGACGGCGACTGGTATCTCCGCGGCTACTTCGACGACGGCACGCCGCTGGGCTCGGCACGGAACCTCGAGTGCCGTCTCGACTCGCTGCCGCAGTCGTGGTCGGTGCTCTCGGGCCTGGTGCCGGCGCGCCGCGCCGAGCGCGCCATCGACGCCGTGCGCGCACACCTGGTCCGCCGGCCGCTCGGCCTGATCCTTCTGCTCACGGCGCCCTTCGATCGCGCCGAGCCCGACCCGGGTTACATCCGCGGCTACCCCCCCGGCATTCGCGAGAACGGCGGCCAATACTCGCATGCCGCCATGTGGGTCGTGCTGGCGCTCACCAAGATCGGCGCGGGCGACGAGGCCGTCGAGATGTTCCACCTGCTGAACCCCATCAACCACGCGCGCGAGGCGGCGGCGGCACAACGCTACGGCGGCGAGCCCTACGTGCTCGCGGGCGACGTCTGGTCGCATCCTCTCCATGCCGGCCGGGCGGGCTGGACCTGGTACACCGGCTCGGCGAGCTGGATGTACCGCGCCGGCCTCGAGGGGATTCTCGGCATCACCCGCCGCGGCGATCGTCTGATCGTCGATCCCTGCCTACCGACCTCGTGGCCGTCGTGCAGCGTGGTCTGGACGTCGGGAAGCACGGAGTGGGAGATCGTGATCGAGAACCCGGCCGGCCGGAGCCGTGGCGTCGCCTTCATGGAGCTCGACGGCCGGCCGGTCGCCGCGGACGCGATCACGTGGCGCGACGACGGCGGCCGCCATCGTCTGCGCGTGGTCCTCGGCACCGCGGCCGGCGAGAGCGCCGCCACCGCGCCGCGCTCGGCATTGACGGGCACCCGCACCCGGCGATAGCGGATCGCGCGTGACGCGATCGACCGTGGCCGGTCCCGCGCTGGCGCTCGCGGCGACGCTGATCACGCTCGGCATCCTCGAGCTCGGCGCCCGCGCCGTGGCGCCGCCCGCCATTCCGCGCGCGGCGATGTATCGGCCGGCGCCCGAGATCGTCTACGAGCTGATCCCGGGCTGGCGGGGACTGGGCCCCCGGAACGAGCGGATCCGGATCGACGCGGCGGGGCTCAGGGGACCCGAACTCGAGGCGCCGCGGCCGGGCACGATCCGCGTGCTCGCGCTCGGCGACTCGTTCACCTTCGGGATCGGGGTCGAGGAGGACGAGGCCTTCCCGGCGGCGCTCTCGCGGGCGCTCGCGGGCGCGCTCGGCCGCACGGTCGAGGTGCTGAACGGCGGAGTGCCCGGATACAATCTCTTTCAAGAGACCCGAGCGCTCGCGGCGCGCGCCGATGCCCTCGGGCCGCACGTGATCGTCCTCGGCTTCGTCGAGAACGATCTGCACAATCTCGACGGCAGCGATTTCGTCGCGGCCGTCGACGGCACGTTGGTGCCCCGGCCCGGGGCCTACCACGCGGCCGTCGTCCTGAATCCGTTCGCGGCGTTGTCGGGACCTTGGCTCTGGCTTCAGCTCCACAGCGCGGCCTTTCGGACCGCGAGCCTGTGGGCGATCGGCGCCGGCCGCTCGGTGCGGTGGGACCGTGACCTGGAGGCGCTGGCGAGCCGGGCCGAGCAGGCAAACGAGCTCCCGAGCCGGCTGCTGCGCGGCGACGACGACGAGGCGACCACCGCCCGCTGGGAAACGGCGGCCCGCGAGCTCGGCGCCGCCGCCGCGACCGCGGAGCGCGTCGGTGCGACGCTCGTGCTGGTGCTCTTCCCCCGCCCCGAGCAGCTCTACGCGCCGCGCCTCCGCGGTGGGTTCGCACGCCTCGCGGCGGACGCGCGGCGCCTCGGCATCGTGGTCGTCGATCCCGCGCCGGAGCTCGGCCTCGATCCGGACCGCATCGGCTTGTATCTCTTTCCCGCCGATCATCACCCGAGCGCGCGCGGCCACGCCCGCCTTGCCGAGATCACCGCGCGCGTCCTCGTCGCGGGCGGCCTCCTCGGCCGTCAGGGAATCCGGTGATCCCGTCCGATATACAAATCGCTCTGCGCCTTGTGCATTCGGGAGTGTTCGGCTAAGTAGCGGGTTCTCGATCGGTTTTGCGCGTCTGCTGCGGCGGTCGGGCGGCGGGCAGCCCACGAAGGGAAACGAGACGGTGCCCGTAAGTATCCTTCCTGCCGAGCGAATCAGACGACTACCGCCCTATCTCTTCGCCGAGATCGACCGCATGAAGAAGGAGGTCGCGGCGCGCGGGGTCGACCTCATCAGCCTCGGCATCGGCGATCCGGATAGCCCGACGTTTCCCCACATCGTCGCCGCCCTCCAGGAGGCCGCGACCCGGCCCGCCAACCACCGCTATCCGGACTACGAGGGCATGCCGAGCTTCCGCGCCGCCGCGGCCGGCTACCTCGAGAAGCGCTTCGGCGTGCGCGCCGACCCGGCCACCGAGATCGTCTCGCTGATCGGCTCGAAGGAAGGGATCGCCAACATGGCGGTCGCGTTCGTCGATCCGGGCGACATCGTGCTCGTGCCCGACCCCGGCTACCCGGTCTACTCGATCGGCACCACCTTCAACGGCGGGACGGTCTACCCGATGCCGCTCCGCGCCGAGAACGGCTTCCTTCCCGACCTCGCCGCCATCCCCGAGGAGATCGCCCGCCGCGCCAAGCTGATGTGGCTCGGCTACCCCAACAACCCGACGGGCGCCCTCGCGACCCCGGACTTCTTCGCCGACGTCGTCGCCTTCGCGGCTCGTCACGGCATCATCGTGGCCCACGACAACGCCTACGCCGAGATCTACTTCGACGAGCCGCCGCCGAGCTTTCTCGCGACGCCGGGCGCACGCGAGCTCGGCATCGAGTTCCATTCGCTCTCCAAGACCTACAACATGACCGGCTGGCGCGTCGGCTTCGCCGCCGGCAAGCGCGAACTGATCGCCGGGCTCGGCAAGGTGAAGACCAACGTCGACTCCGGGATCTTCCAGGCGGTGCAGGAAGCCGGCATCGCCGCCCTCTCCGGTGACCAGACCCCGGTCGCCGCGATGCGCGCGCTCTACCGCGAGCGTCGCGACATGATCCTCCCCGCGCTCGCCGCCCTCGGACTCGAGGCGCAGCCGATGCGGGGCACCTTCTACGTGTGGGTGGCGGTCCCACGCGGATTCACCTCGACCAGCCTGACCGCCAAGCTCCTGCAGGACATCGGCGTCGTGGCGACCCCGGGCAGCGGCTTCGGCGCCGCCGGCGAGGGCTACGTGCGCTTCAGTCTGACGGTTGCCACGCCACGGCTCGCGGAAGCCGTGGAGCGCTTGAAAACACTGAAACTCTGACTCGCGCCGGCCTTTCGGCTTCAGCGCGGAGATCTGGACAGCGACGATGCCGCATCGGGTCTACGTGGGCCTGGGCTCCAATCTCGGAGATCGCAAGGCGAACATCCGCGAGGCCGAGGCTCGCCTGGGGGAGCTTCCCGACAGCCGCATCGTCAAGGCGTCCTCGCTCTACGAGAGCGAGCCCCACGGCAACGCCAAGACCTGGTTCATCAACAGCGTCGTCGAGCTCGAAACCGAGTTCGAGCCCGAGGAGCTTCTGAAGCGCACGCGGACGATCGAGACCTCGATGGGCCGGAAGCGCGTCAGCGGCAAGCGCTGGGGCTCGCGCATCATCGACATCGACCTCTTGCTGATGGACAACCAGACGGTCAACAAACGCACCCTCAAGATCCCGCACCCCGAGCTGCACAAGCGACGCTTCGTGCTGATGCCGCTCGCCGAGCTGGCGCCCCACCTCACCCACCCGCACCTCGGCACCTCGATGTCCGAGCTGCTGGGCGGGCTCAAAGATCCGAAGAAGGTGATGCTGACTCGTCCCTAGCGGGCTTGGCGTCCGGAGAGGGGGCGGGCGCACTCTCCTCGCTGGAGGCCTCGCCACCGACCTGCAGCATGCGGCGGAACGGGGTCACCGCCGCCGCCAGCGTCGATTCGACCAGCAGATCGAGCACGCGCTGCGGCCCCCACTCGGTGGCCGATTGGAGCGCCGTCAGCTGGGTCCGCAGGCGCTCCAGGAGTCCCTGGCGGTGGCCGAGCAGCGCGTCGTCGCTCGGGGCGACCTGGTCCGTCGGGATCCGCTCGCGGAGCGTCCGCGCCAGCACCTCGACCTTGCCGCGCAAGAGCGCGAGCTGCACGTCGAAGCCGCCGGCGGCGGTTCGCATCAGCGCCCGTGAGCGCTCCTCGACGTCGGCCGCGAGGCGGAGCTGCTCGCCCTCGAGCCGGTTGGCGGCGGCCTCGAGCGTTTCGATGCGGCTGCCGAGGTGCGCCCGCGCCTCCCCCTCCGAGGCGACGTGTGCCGCCCCCCGGGCGTCGAGCCGCGCCGCGAACTCGGTGAGCTGGGTCTCGCAGCCGTCGAGGAACGCGAGCACCGTGCGATGCTCGGCGGCGGAGGGCAAGTCGGCGAGACGACCCTCGACCGCGCCCGTGAGCTCGGCCTGCTCGGCGCGCACGGCGTCGAGCGCGGTCACGGTCTCGTCGCGCAGCGCGGCGATGTGCTGCTGGCACGCCTGCTCACTGGCGACGGCACGCGCCTCGACCGCCCGCGTCGCGTCGCGGACACGCCGGACCAGCTTGGCGGCGGCGCGTCGCGCCCGCGTCAGGCGCCCGAGCGCCTGCTCCATCTGCCGTTGCTGCGTGTCGTGGTGCGCGGCGACCGTCTCGCGGAGCTCCGCGACGTCGCGCGCGCTGGCCGCGCCGATCGCCGTCGCCTGCTCCTGGATCACGCGCATCGCCGTCTCGGCGGCCGCCACGGCGTCGCGGCGGACCAGCTCCATCCCCGCCTCGGACCCACCCTCGTCCTGGCGCGCCGCCAGGGTCGCCACCACGGTCCGGATCTCCGCCAGCTCCGCGAGCGCACGCGCGGCCTCGGCGCCCGCCGTCCGCCCCACGGTCTCGATGCCCTCGATGCGTGCCGCGTCGAGGCCGGGGCGCTCGCCGTGCGCCGCCATCGCCTCGCGAAGCGCCGCCAGCTCCCGGGCGAGATCTCCCGCGACCGCCGCGGTCTCCTCGCGCGTCTGCTGCACGGCCGCCTCGCTGCTCGCGAGCCGCTCGCCGAGCGCCGCTCCTCCCGCGCGTTGCTCGTCGACGATGCGCTCCAGGCTCGCCAGCCCGGGCGCGATGCGGTCGATGGTGGCGGCGAGCTCGGCGCGCACCGACCGGGCCGCCTCCTCCGCCGCGGCCAAGCGCTCGCCGGTGCGCGTCCCGTCGTCGAGCTGCTCGGCGAGCGTGCGGCGGAGCGCGGCCAGCTCCCCCGTCATCTGCTCGATCGTCGTGGTGGCCTCGGTGCGCGTGCGGCGGGCCGCGTCCTCGGCGCCGGTGATGCGCCGGACGTCCTGCTCGCGCTGCTCGCGCTGCTCGGCCAGCGCGCGCTGCAGGGAGGCGAGCTCCCGGCTGACGACGTCGGTGGCCGCCGTGGCGCTGGCCTCTGCGCGCTCGGCGATCTCCTGCGCGCTCCGCACCCGTGCCCCGTCGCGCGCCTGCTCGTCGCGCTGGGCCTCGACCGCGCCCCGGAGCTCCGTGAGACTCTGGGTGAGACGCGCCGCCGCGGCGACGGCCTCGGTCTGGACCGCGCGCACCGCCTCGTCGACGTCGGCTCGCGTCTGTACGCGCGCCGACTGCAGCCAGGTGGTATGCGAATCCATCACCTCGGCACGCAGCTGCGCGAGCTCCTGCGTGACCTCGCGGAGGCGCCGCTCGCACTCCTGGTCGGCGCCGCCGCCGGCCTCGCGCAACCCTTCGACGCTCCCGGCCAGGCGCGCCTGCTCGCCCTGCAAGCGCTCGACCGTGGCGAGCATCGTCGCGACGTGCGCCGGATCGATCGCCGGCACCGGCGTCGCACCGGCCTGCCGGAGCGCGTCCTCGGCGACCCGCTTGGCCTCCGCCAGCTCGTCCCGGAGCTCGCCGACGACGCGCTCCTGGGCGGCCCGCAGCTCCCGCAGGAGGTCCTTGAGCTCGTCGTAGGCGGGAGCGCCGTCGCCGGCCTCGGCCGCGACGGCGTGGCCGTTCTGGTGCTCGCGGGCCGCGAGCTCGCCGATCCTGGTCTCGCAGCTTTCGAGCGACCGACGCAGCACGTCGCGATCGCTGGCGAGCTCGGCGAGCAGACCGGCGACGTCGACCCCGCCCGTCGCGAACGCACTGGGATCCGCGGGGAGCGCCGGCGCCGCCGGCTCCGCGCTCGCCACGCTCGGCGCCGCCGTGGTCGTCTCGGGCGCGCCGCCGAGCGCCTGACTCCCGTAGGTGCGCTCGAGGATGCGGCGCACGCGCGCCACCAGGCCCTCGCGGCGGAAGGGCTTCACCATGTAGTCGTCGGCGCCGACCCCGAAGCCCTTGGCGACGTCGTCCTCGCTGTCGTGCGCGGTCAGCATCAGGACCGGCACGAATGCCGTGCGCATCTCGGAGCGCAGCCGCCGGCACACCTCGAAGCCGTCCATCTCGGGCATCGAGATGTCGAGGATGACGATGTCGGGCCGCTCCCGGCTCGCGACCTCGAGCGCCTCGCGCCCGTTCTCGGCGGTGAGCACGGTCAGGCCGAGGTCGGAGTGCTCGAGCGTGTGGCGGACGACGTCGCGGATGGTCGAGGTGTCGTCGACGACCAGCGCCTTGAAGCTCCGGCGCTCGGCAACCGGTGCCGCGTCGGGCTCGGGCACGGCCTCGGTCGCCGCGGATCCGCAGAACGGACAGCGCACCCATTCCGGGCTCATCGGCTTGGCGCAGCCGCTGCAGGTCGCCTTCAGCGTCCGGCTGCAGTGCGGGCAGACGCTGTACTCGTCGGAGATCTCCTTCTGACACCCCGGGCATTGCGTCTTGCCGGACTCGGTGATCTGCACCACCCGCTCGAGCTCCTCCACCGAGGTGACGCCGGTGCGGAGCTTGTCGATGGCGTCCTCGAGGAGGGTGTGGATGCCCTCGCTGCGCGACTGCTGGCGCACCATGCTCTCGCCCGCCCCGGCCTCGATGAGCTTCACCATCGCCGCGGTCATGGGGAGCATCTCGTAGACGCCGATACGCGCGCGGTAACCGGTGTGGCGGCACTGGGCGCAGCCGCGGCCCTGCTTGAAGTTGCCGCCGGTGTCGCCGATGTGGAGATGGCGGCGCGTCTCGTCGTCGATCGTGGTCGGGGTGCTGCAGGTCTGACAGAGCTGGCGGATCAGGCGCTGCGCCACCACCAGGTTCAGCGCCGACGACACCGCGTACGGCTCGAGCCCGAGGTCGAGCAGGCGGGTCACGGCGCCGGCCGCGTCGTTGGTGTGGACCGTGCTGAGCACGAGATGGCCGGTGGCCGCGGCCTGGAAGGCGATCTGCGCGGTCTCCTTGTCGCGGATCTCGCCGAAGAGAATGACGTCGGGATCCTGGCGCAAGACGGAGCGCAGCACCTCGCTGAAGGTGAGGCCCTGCTTCTCGTTGACCTCGACCTGATTGATGCCCTTCAGCTGATACTCGATCGGGTTCTCGATGGTGACGATGTTGGTCTTGGGCGAGAGGATCTCGCGCAACAGCGCGTAGAGCGTGGTGGTCTTGCCGCTGCCGGTGGGCCCGGTGATGAGGATCATGCCCTGCGGCTTCTTGGCGGCCTCGCGGATCAGCTTGAGATCGGGGGCACCGAGCCCGAGCCGATCGAGCGCCTTGACGGACTGACTGGCGTCGAGGATGCGGAGCGTGATCTTCTCGCCGTGCTGCGCCGGCAAGCTCGACACCCGCATGTCGACGGTCTTGTCCAGGTAGCGCAGCTGGATGCGGCCGTCCTGCGGCATGCGGCGCTCGGTGATGTCGAGCTTCGCCATCACCTTGAGGCGCGCCACCAGCGGGTTCTGGATCCACTTCGGGAAGCGGAAGCCCTCCTCGAGGATGCCGTCGACGCGATAGCGCACCAGCACCGAGTCGGTCCCGGGCTCGACGTGGACGTCGCTCGCCCGCGTCTTGATGCCCTCGATCAGCATCTTGTCGGCGAGCTTGATGACCGGCGGCAGCTCGGCGTCGGCGGCGATCATCCGGAGATCGGCGCCGTCGTCGTCCAGCTCGTTGACGACCAGCGACTCGCCGGCCGGCACCAATTGGAGGAATTGTTCGAGGGACTCCTGCAGGCGGTAGGTGTGGGCGAGGGCGTCCCGCACCTCGACGTGCGTCGCCACCACCGCCTGGACCCGCTTGCCGGTCGCGAACTCGACCGCCTTCAGGCCGTCGAGGTCGAGCGGGTTCGACGTGACCACCTCGATGCTGCGCTCGTCGACGCCGATCGGCACCACCTCGTAGCGGGTCGCGATCGTCTCCTTGAGCTCGCGCGTGATGTTGGCGTCGAGGGGGAACGTCGTGAGATCCACCATCCTGAGACGGAGCGTCTCGGCCAGCAGCAGGGCCAGATCCTTCTGGCCGATGATGGCCTCGCGCTCGAGCACGTCGTGCACCGCGACGCCCGCCTCTTGGGCCAAGCCCTCGATGCGCGCGACGTCGTCGTTGCCGAGGCGCCCCTGGCGTACGAGGAAGCGCAGGAGCGCCCGCGCTCCGCTGGCGCGCTCGGGCGTGCTCACGCGTCACACCCGAGGTCGGCGGATGCGGTGCGACGGCACCCGGCGCGGCACGCTGCCGCGGTCGGCTTGGCCGCTCGTCTCCCCCTTGGACGCCTGTCTCTCGTCACGAACATCTCCACTCCCAGTGGCCCCAGACCTGCCCCGTGTTACATCTTCGGCCACTTCGCGTGCGCTCTTGAGGGACCGCCGCGGTCAGATTCTTGACCGCCGGCGCCGCGCGGACGCGCTCCGGCGCGGGAAAGCACACGCCGACGTCCCGCCGTGCCACAACCTTGACCCTACCCCGGTCGCGGCCTAACATGCCCGATTGGTCGCTCCCGAGCGCGTGTCGCGTGCTCGCAAGCTGCCGAGCCTTTCGATGCCGCTCCCGCGCATCTACTTCGAAAAACTCCTCGAAAACTCCCCGGACATCGTCGTCGCCGTCGATCGCCAGGGCTCGATCGTTTTTTACAACGACGGCGCCCGCCGGACCCTGGGCTTCGCGCCGAACGAGATGCTCGGGAAACCGGTCACCCTGCTCTACCCGAGCCTGGACGCCGCCCGAACCGTCATGCGGGCGATGCGGAGCAACGAAGGCGGGCAGCGCGGCACGGTGAAGAACTGCGAGACCGTCTTCGTCGCCAAGGACGGAACGCTGCTCCCGGTCGCGATCTCGGGCTCGATCACCTACGACGAGCACGGGGAGGAGGTCGGATCCATCGGCTTCGCGAAGGACCTCCGGCAGATCCGCAAGCGTGACCGCCTGGTGACGCTCGGCGAGCTCGCCGTCAGTCTCGCGCACGAGATCAACAACCCGCTCGAGGTCATCACCAACACCATGGAGTTGCTCGAGGAGTTCGTCCGCCGCACGGCGAGCGACGAGCAGATGGTGGTCGAGTCCGAGCGCTTCGAGGCGGTGCAGCGCGAGGTCGCCAAGATCCACGGCATCGTCGGGCGCGTCCAGGATCTCGCCGCGGGTGACGAGTACGAGACGCGCCAGTATCTGCCCGGCACCCTGATGACCGATCTCCGCCAAGACGCCGACCCCGCCGTCCCCGTGCCGGCGCCGGAGAACGGCAACGCCCCCTCGATCGCCGGCCTCTCGATCCTGGTCGTCGACGACGACCTCGGCGTGTGCCAGTCGCTGGCCGAGCTGCTGCGGCATCAGGGCTGCCAGGCCACCATCGCCACCTCGGCCACCGACGCGCTCCGCGAGACGGCCAGCAAGCACTTCGATCTCGTGGTGAGCGACGTCGTGATGCCGGACATGGACGGCTACGACCTCTACATGGAGCTGAAGGAGCGCCAGCCGAGGCTTCCCGTCATCCTCATGACCGGCTACCTCTACGACCGCGACCACGTCATCAAGCGCAGCAAGCTCGCCGGTCTCGCGACCGGCGTGCTCTACAAGAAGCCCATCGATCTCGAGCGGCTGAAGACCATCATCCACACGCACTGCTCTCCCAAGGAGGCCCATGACGGCGAGCATGATGGCGAACGCCGCGACCCCGGAAGGAACCGCGCGCTTCCGTGACCGCCTGGCCGCCACGGTTCCGGCGGCCCATTTTCGGAGCGGGCTCGGCGGCCTGACCCTGGCCTCGCTCGGCATCGGGACCTACCTCGGCCCCGTCGACGACGCGACCGACGCGGCCTACGGCGCGGCGCTGGTCGCCGTCCTCGAGCTCGGCAGCAACCTCGTCGACACCGCCGCCAACTACCGCGCCCAGCGCAGCGAGCGCGTCGTCGGCCTCACGCTCGCCCGCGTGATCGAGGCCGGGATGCTGGCGCGCGACGAGGTGGTGGTCTGCACCAAGGCCGGCTATCTGCCGTTCGACGGCAGCTACCCGAGCGATCCCGGTCGCTGGATCCACGACGCCTACGTGCAGACCGGCCTGCTCGCGGCGGAGGACGTCGTCGGCGGCCACTCGCTGGCCCCGCGCTATCTGCAGCACCAGATCGACGCAAGCCGGGCCAATCTCCGGGTCGACACGCTCGACGTCTGCTACCTCCACAACCCGGAATGCCAGCTGGCTTCGGTCGGACGGGACGAGCTGCTCGCCCGCATCGGCCGCGCCTTCGCGGTGCTGGAGCGCGCGGTCGGCGACGGCAAGGTCGGCTGCTACGGCGTCGCCACCTGGAACGCGTTTCGCGTCGCGCCGGACGCGCGCGACTACCTGGCGCTCGCCGACCTGGTGGCGCTCGCCGAGCGGGAGATCGGCCGCGACCACCACTTCCGCGCGGTGCAACTGCCCTGCAACCTGGCGATGACCGAGGCCGTGACGGCTCGGCATCAGCCGGTCGGCGAGCGGCTCGGCTCGCTGGTCGAGGCCGCCGACCACCACGGCATCACGGTGGTGGCGAGCGCGAGCCTGCTCCAGGGAAAGCTCGGCGGTCCGCTGCCCGCGGTCCTGGCGGAGGCGATGGAGGGCTGCCACACCGATCCGCAGCGCGCCATCCAATTCGTACGCTCGACGCCCGGCATCACGACCGCGCTGGTCGGAATGCGGCGTCGGGCTCACGTCGAAGAGAACCTGGCGCTCGCCCGCTTCGCCCCCGCGAGTCGCGAGGCGTACCTCCGGCTCTTCACCGCCTCCGAATGACCCAAAGGTGAATCGCCTAACGGACGTGGCTTCTCGCGGTCGGCTGGCGCCGTCACGGCCTCCCTCGACCCCACCGAAGTCCCGGCTGACCCGCCCGCTGCGCGCCTCGCTCGAGCCCGCCACCGGCGACCCGAGCAAGCTTTCCCTACCCCCCTCTGTTCGTTTCCGTACGACCACGAGCGGCGGTCCCGGGTGACGATCGCTCGTCGCCTCTGATAGGACACGAGGTCATGGAAATTCGTGAGACCACGCCTCCCGAGGCCTACGAGACGCTCGAGCGCGATCCGCGGGCGGTCTACCTCGACGTGCGGACCCCCGAGGAGTTCGCCGCCGGCCATCCCACCGGCGCCCTCAACGTGCCGGTGTTGTTCTTCCGCGCCGGCCAGACGACGCCGAACGCGGATTTCGTCCCGACCGTGCAGCGCCTGGTGAGCGCGGACACGCCGCTCTTGGTGGGCTGCCAGGCCGGCGGCCGCTCCCAGCGCGGCGCCGAGCTCCTGGTCGCCGCCGGCTACTCCGACGTCACCAACGTCCGCGGCGGCTTCGGCGGCGCCCGCGACGACACCGGACGGCTGGTCATCCCCGGGTGGCGCGACGCCGGGCTGCCGATCGAGACCGGCGCCGCCGGAAAGAGCTGACGGCCGCCGCATGGCGATCCGCATCACCAAGGTCTACACCCGCCACGGCGACAAGGGCGACACGCACCTGGTCGGCGGCCGTCGCGTTCCCAAGGACGACCTCCGCATCGAGAGCTACGGCACGATCGACGAGCTCAACTCGATTCTCGGCATCGTCCGCGCCTGCAACGACGCCGCCCCGCCCTCGCCCGCGACCCAGCGGCTCGACCAGATCCTGCGTCAGGTCCAAAACGAGCTCTTCGACCTCGGGAGCGAGCTCGCGACCCCGCCCGACGCCGCCTGGGAGGGCATGATCCGCATCGGCCCCGAGCAGATTCGCGTCCTCGAGCGCACCATCGACGAGTGCCAGGCCAGCCTGACGCCGCTCAAGTCGTTCATTCTCCCGGGCGGCGGCACGATCGCCGCGTTTCTGCATCAGGCCCGCACCGTCTGTCGCCGCGCCGAGCGCGACATCCTGCGCTTGATGCGCCGCGAGACGATCGGCGAGCACGTGCTCGGTTACGTCAATCGCCTCTCCGATCTCCTGTTCGTGCTCTCGCGCTGGATCTCCCACGCGCCTCGGCGAGCCCGAGTATCTCTGGGAGAAGGGGCTGACGCTCCCGGCGGGTCGTCCCCCGAAAGCGAAGTCGTCGCCCAAGACGCCGAAGCCGGGCCGGAGAAGCGCATGACCGCCTCGCCCATCTACCTCCGCCAGCTCGAGCTCGGCCCGATGCAGAACTACGTCTACCTGGTCGGCGATCCCGAGACCCGCGAGGCCGCGGTGATCGACGCCGCCTGGGAGATCGACGCCATCGTCGAGACCGCCGCCGCCGACGGCTACACCATCACCAAAGCGCTCGTCACGCACTTCCATCCCGATCATCTCGGCGGACGCTTCATGGGCATGAGCGTGACCGGCGCGGCCGAGCTGGTCGCGAAGCTGCCGGTCAAGGTCTACCTCAACAAGCGCGAGGCCGGATTCGTCGGACGGGTCTCCGACCTCTCCGCTTCGGACGTGGTCGCGGTCGACGCCGGCGACACCACCGAGGTGGGGAAGATTCCCCTCACCTTCGTCCACACCCCGGGACACACCCCGGGGTCGCAATGCTTCCTGGTCGACGGCAACCTGATCTCGGGCGACACCCTCTTCATCGGCAGCTGCGGCCGGACCGACCTTCCCGGGAGCGATCCGGCCGACCTCTACCACAGCCTGAACACGCTCCGGGATCTGCCCGACGAGACCGTTCTCTATCCCGGGCACAACTACGCCGACCGCCCCACCTCGACGATCGGTCACGAGAAACGCCGCAACCTCTGCATGCGCTTCGACTCGGTCGACGAGTTTCTGCGCTTCATGGGCCGTTGATCCAGGCGCGCGCGCAGGCGCTCGGCGTGATGATCGGCGCGGCGCTCGCGGCGATCGCCGCCGGCGTTCCGGCGACCGCCGTGCCGCTCCCCGTCCCGACCGACCCCGGCGTCACGCGGCAGCACGCGACCGTCTACGGCACCAGCCGCGACGTGGTGGCGACCGCGCCGCCGGCGAGCTTCCGGGTCGCCCTCGACGACGTGCCCGCCGGCGCGCGCCTGCTGACGGCGATCGCGGTGCCGGACGTGGTGGCGGGAAGCGCGGTGCCGGCGGGTGCCGCCCCGCTCCGCTTTCGCATCCGCTTCGAGAGCGACGGCGCCACCACCGACCTCTACGAGCGGGTGGTCGACGGCAACGACCCCCGCACCCGCCGCTGGATCGACGTCGGCTGCGATCTCGGCGCGTTCGCGGGCCGGCGCGGCACCCTCGCCTTCGAGACCACGCCCGCCGACGGCGCCGCCGCCCCCCCACCACCCGGCTGGTGGGCGCCGCCGGAGCTCGCGATCTGTCCCGGCGACGCGCCGAGCCTTCTCCTCGTCACCGTCGACGCGCTCCGCGGCGACCGCCTCGGCAGCGCCGGCTACGGCCGGCCGACGACCCCCCACCTCGACGCCTTCGCCGCCGGCGCGACCCGCTTCACCGCCGCCTTCGCCGGCGGGCCCAAGACCGTCCCCTCGGTGCCGCAGATCCTGACCGGCACCTACTTCTACTGGCACCGGTCGGAGCCCGGCCTCGCGGCCCTGGTCGGGAGCGACGGCGTCCCGAGCCGCGCCATCGTCAACAACCCCTACGTCGCCGCCTGGCTCCGCGGCGAGCGACCGGGCTTCCAGGCGGTGACCGCGGGCGAGCTCGACGCGCGCGCCATCACCAGCGTGGCGCTCCGCTACCTGACGGCCGCCGGTCGCTGCCCGACCGTGCTCTACCTGCACTACCTCGATACCCACACGCCCTACCACGCGCCGCCGCGCTGGGCGCGCCGCTTCATCGATCGGCGGGCGACGACCACGGTCGGGCTCACCTTCGACGACGTGACCGGCGCGTGGCAGGACAAGTACCAGGGCGCCGACCGCCAACGCATCATCGACCTCTACGACGGCAGCATCGCCTACACCGATCGCCAGCTCGGCCGCCTGCTGCGCGGCCTCAGTCGCCGGCACCGCCTCGATCGCACGGTGGTGGTCGTCACCGCCGATCACGGCGAGGAGCTGTGGGATCATCGCAAGTTCTTCCACGGGCAATCGCTCTACGACGAGCTGCTGCACGTGCCGCTCCTGATTCGCCTGCCGGACGCCGGACACGGGCGCGTCGTGGAGGACGTCGTCAGTTCCGTCGACATCGTGCCGACCATCGCGGCCGCCGCGCGACGGCAAGCGCCGGAGGTCGACGGGATGAGCCTGCAGCCGCTCGCCGCCGGTGCCGGTGCCGCGGCCGCCGAGAGCCGCAACGTCTTCGCCCTGGTCTCGCACGCCGAGCCGCGGACGCCGGAGCGCCAGGCGGCGCGTAGCAAGGGTCTGAAGGTCATCCGCAACGTCGGCGACGGCTCGCTCGAGGTCTACGATCTGGTCGCCGATCCGAAGGAGAAGCGGAACCTGGGTCTCGCCGCCCCGGGCGCCGCCGAGCTGCGGAGCGCTCTCGACGGCTTCCGCGCCCGGCTCGACGGCAAGGGCCATCAGCTGCGCCTGCGCTCACGCGCCGACCGGCCGATGCGCTACGTGGTCGACGTCAGCAGCGATCCGCCGATCCCGTTGATCGCGATCGATCGCCTGAGCCTCGAGGGCGGCGACCGGATTTCCTTCAAGCCGCGCGCCAGCGCCTTCTCGATCGCGGGCACCTTGGAGCCCGGCGAGCAGGATCAGGTGCGCTTCGACGCGCTCGCGGCCGCGGGCGTGCTCAAGATCGCCGTCACGCTCGACGGCGGAGCGGCGCCGGACGGCACGCTCCGTCTCGGCGCCCACGGCAAGCCGGCGGGCACCGTCGTCGATCTCGCCAACGCCGACCTCGCCGGCGAGCCCGCCCGCGGCGACCTCGCGCCTCCGGCCGCGGGCGCGCCGCCCGTCACCGTCGAGCTCTGGCGCGCGCTGGCGCCCACGACGGGCGTCGATTTCACGAACGCGCCGGCGATGGACGAGTCGGTGCGCCAACGTTTGCGTCAGCTCGGCTACGTCGAGTGAGCGCGGCCTTGCTCTACTGACATCCGCACGCGCCCGTCCCGAGATCGAGGTGGCACGCCTGTCCGGGAGGGCACGTGATGCCACCGCAGACCCCCGTCGGCATGTCGCACGGAGCGGCGCCGCTCCCGCCACACCCGCAGCCGCCGGCGGTGATCCCGTCGAGCGCGTACGGATAGCAGGTCTCGCCCGTCCGACACGCGCCGCCGCAGGTCGGAAATTCCGTGTCGTCGTCGCCGGAGCACGGAACCGTTCCCGGGACGCAGTAGCAGGGCGTCCCTCCGGCCGACCCGCCGATGTACACGCTGCACACCTGCCCGGTCGGACAGCTGCCGCCGCACTGCAGGAAGCCGGGAAACGGTCCGCAGGCGCACGTGCAGTCCTCTCGGCACCTGTCGGGACACGGTCCCACGCCGAAGTCGCACTGCTCGCCGGGCTGATTGATCACGCCGTCACCACACCGCGGCGGCTGCGGGCACTGCTCGTCGTGCGACGGCTGGCAGTAGCCGTTGCACGCGACGCAGCAGAGACCGCCGGGCGCGCAGATTCTGCCGTTTCCGCAGTCCTCCGAGGTCGTGCACCCCGAGGCGACGCAGGGCTCCGTGCACAGCGACCCGCCCTCGATCGTGGCCTGGCAACCGCAGGGATCGCAGCTGCCGTCCGGCGTGCAGATGCCGCGGCCGGCGCAGATGCCCGGGTCGCAGCTCGCGGGGCACGTGCAGTTCGGATTGCACTCGAGCCCGTCGGCGCAGCGGCCGCGATCACAGGCCTCGCCGACCTCGACGACGCCGTTGCCGCACACCGGCAGCTCGCATGTGCAGTCGGGTCGGCACGTTCCCGTGACGGCGCATTGCGGGCTCGCCCCCGGCGGATCGCATTGCTCGCCCGGCCTGTTGACGGCACCGTCGCCGCAGCGCGGATTCACGAACGACGGCACGCAGAGCTCGCGGATGCCGAGGGTCTCGACCTGGTCCGGGCCGAGCTGGTTGTCGGTGAAGACTCCTTGCGGCGCGAGCCGCTGGGTCCGCACCTGGTAGCACATCAAGTGGTCGGGATGGCCCGGCGCGGCGGGGCTCTCGCCGTTCTTGCTCGCCGGCGCGCAGAGATGGAGGGGCCGCTTGACGTCGACGGTGACCACGCCGAGCTGCGTCGTCATGGCTATGCCCGGCTGCCGGAGGCGGTCGCCGCGCACGCGATAGCACTGGAAGTGGTCGATCGGTGCCGCGAGTGGCTGCGCGGCGGCGCCGATCCGCGCCGCGGTCGGCACCAGCAGCCGATCGGGTCTGGTGATGCCGACCACGGCCGTGCCGAGCTGGTTCACGACCCTGACGAAGGTCCGGGGCGTCACGCCACTCGTCCGCCGGAGGTTGTAGGCCGTGAGATGCGACGGGTCGGTCACCGCCGACGGATCGTCGTTGCCCCTGCTCGCCGGCGCGCAGAGTTGCCTCGCCCGAGTGACGGTGACCGTGCTCGTGCCGAACTGATCCTGCAGCGCCACGCCGGGACGATCGAGCGACCGTCGTTCGACGTCGCGGCAGAGGAAGTGATTGAGGGCTTCCGGAGTCGGGATCGGCGTCGGCGGCCCGCCGGCCATTGCCGAAGCGCTCGCGAGCAAGAGGAAGGAGAGGACGAGCTGCGGGAGAGGTGTGCTCACGGGTGGCCTCCGGGGGATCAGGATGTGCGGCCGAGCGACTCTGCCCCTACCACCGAGCGCCTCGGGCCTGCAAGGATTTCCCCACCCTTGCACCGGCTCGGGCCGGTCGAGTAGGTTCGCGCCCTTCAGAGCGCGCGGCGGGTCGGCCAGCGCGGGAAACGAATCGAACCACGGAGACCCCATGAGCGAGAAGCGCGACCTCTACGAGATCGGACAGGTTCCCCCCGTCGGCCACGTGCCGCGTGAGATGTACGCCCAGGTCATCCGCCAGGACCGCTTCGGCGAGCCCAACAAGGCCTTCAAGGTCGAAAAGATCCCCGTGCCCGAGATCGCCGCCGACGAGGTGCTGGTGTCGGTGATGGCGGCCGGCATCAACTACAACAACGTCTGGGCGGCGCTCGGCGTCGCCGATCGACGTCATCAAGGTGCACGCCAAGGGCGGCGACACCACGGGCTTCCACATCGGCGGCAGCGACGCCTCGGGCATCGTCTACAAGGTCGGGAGCGACGTCACGAACGTCAAGGTCGGCGACGAGGTCGTCATCCACTGCGGCATCTGGGACCGCAACGACCCGGTCGTGAAGGCGGGCAACGACCCGATGTTCGCGCCGAGCTTCCAGCATCTGGGGCTACGAGACCAACTGGGGGAGCTTCGCGCAGTTCACCAAGGTGCAGGCGCACCAGTGCCTGCCGAAGCCGAAGCACCTCACCTGGGAGGCGGCCGCGGCGTACATGCTGGTCGGCGCGACCGCCTATCGCATGCTGATGGCGTGGCCGCCGCACACCGTGCAGAAGGACGACGTCGTGCTGGTCTGGGGCGGCTCCGGCGGCCTCGGCTGCCATGGCGATCCAGATCGCGCAAGGCGCAGGGCGGCGATCCCGGTCGCGGTCGTCTCGGGCGAGGACAAGTTCGACTTCTGCAAGCAGCTCGGCGCCAAGGGCTGCATCAACCGCAAGAAGTTCGACCACTGGGGCATGCTGCCGCACTGGAAGGACACGGCCGCCTACGACAAGTGGGCGGCGGGCGCGCGCGCCTTCGGCGAAGGCGCTCTGGGACGTGCTCGGCGAGCGCCGCAGCCCGCGCATCGTCTTCGAGCACCCGGGCGAGGACACCATCCCGACCTCGATCTTCGTCTGCGACACCGGCGGCATGGTCGTGATCTGCGCCGGCACGACCGGCTACAACGCGGTCGTCGACCTGCGCTACCTCTGGATGCGCCAGAAGCGCTTCCAGGGCTCGCACTTCGCGAACGACGACCAGGCGAAGGGCCTGAACGACCTGGTGGTCGCGGGCAAGGTCGATCCCTGCCTCGGCGAGACCTTCGCCTTCGACGAGATCGGACATGCGCACCAGCTCATGCACGAGAACCGCCACCCGCGCGGGCAACATGGCGTGCCTGGTGAGCGCCCCGACCAAAGGCATGAAGGACCTGCCGCTGTAGCGGCGACGCTGTGGCGATCCAGCTGAGCGACGACGAGCGCGACCGTCCGGCCAACCCGCGCGCGCGCTGGTTGCTGCTCGTGATCTTGTTCGGTCCCGTCGTGCTGTTCGTGTGCGGCTTCCTCTACGAGCATTTCCGATAGCCGCGCGTCACCGCGGCGGTCTCGGAATCCAGCGCGGCACTCGCCGGCAGTAGTCGTCGAAGTCGGCGCCGAACGTCCGCCGCAGGACCGGCTCCTCGTATCGGACCACCCGCAGGTGGAAGGCGACCGCGGTACCCGCCGCCCACCACGCGATCGACGACGAGCCGAAGACGAGGGCCTCGCCGACCAGGATGGTGAGGACCGCGACGTACATCGGATTGCGAACGACTCGGTAGAGCCCGCGCCGCACCAACACCGTCGGCGGGTCCACTGGCGCCAACGTCCCTCGCCCGATCCGCGCGAAGTCGACCACGCACCAGATCAGCATGCCGGCTCCGAGCACGAGCGGCAGCAGTCCCACGACCGCGAACGTCCCCGGCGCGCCACCGCTCCGCCGCAGCACCAGCCACGGCACGAGAACCGTGACGGTCCCCGGCAACGCCAGGAAGGCCAGGAGCGCGCGGAGGAACAACACCCCGCCGCGACTACTCGACTCAAAGGACGATGGTCAACGCCTCAGCCGAGCAGATTCCGCGCGATCACCTTGAGCTCGAGGATCGGCTTCACGCCCTCGAAGATCGGCAGCACCGTGGCGTCGACGACGTAGCGCGAGATCGGGAACTCCTCGGCGTAGCCCCAGCCGCCGTGCAGCTGCTGGCCCTCCTGGGTCACCCACACCGCGACGTCGGAGGCGAAGAGCTTCGCCATCGCGGGCTCGAGCGCGATCGACTCGTTCTCGTCCATGGCGCGGGCGGCCGCGTAGGTGAGCTGCCGCGCCGCCGCGATGTGGGTCGCCATGCGGCCGAGCTTGTACTGCGTCAGGCCGTACTGGCCGATCGCCTTCCCGAACTGCTTCCGGTCGTTGGCGTACTCCGCCGTCCGCTGCAGCGCCGCCTGCGCCAGCCCGGTGGCGCGGCCGCCGGTTTGCAGGCGGCCGGCGGCGAAGCCCGCCATCTGCAGATAGAAGCCCTTGCCGACGCCGCCCGCCTCGCCGATCAGGTTCTGGCCGGGGACGAAGTAGTTGTCGAACATCAGGGTGTAGGAGTGCATGCCGCGGTAGCCGGGGGTGGCGTCGGCCTTGCCCGTGAGGAGCCCGCCGCTCGGCTGCCGCATCTCGAAGGCGTGACCGGGAAAGGTGTCCTTCGGCACGATGAAGAGCGACAGGCCCTTGGCGCCGAGCTTCGGATTGGGATCGGTGCGGGCGAGGAGCGCCAGCACGTTGGCGCGGCCGGCGAAGGTGCACCACGCCTTGGCGCCGTTCACGACCCAGCCCTTCGTGCCGTCGCGCTCGGCCGGCTCCGCCCGGCAGCTGAGCGAGGCGACGTCCGATCCGGTGTCGGGCTCGGTGACGGAGACGCCGACCATGATCTTGCCGGCGGCGATCGGCGGCAGCCACTCCGCCTTCTGCTGGTCGGTGCCGCCCTTCAGGAGCGCCTTGGTGAGGATCTCGGGGCGCGTGATCAGGCTGCCGGCGGCCGCGAGCGACACCGCCGAGAGCTCCTCGGTGGTGACGATCATGACCAGATTGCCCATGCCGCCGCCGCCGTAGGCCTCGGGCACCGCCATGCCGAAGTAGCCGAGCTCGCCCATCTTGCGCGATCAGCGACTCGGGGACGAGATCGTCGTGGCGGTGGATGTGCTCGGCGATCGGCGCCACCTCGGTGGCGGCGAACTGGCGCACCGCGTCCCGCGCCATCGCCGCGATCTCCTCGAGCGGGCTGTTGTTGACGCCGCGGGTCTCGAGCTGATGGCGGCCGAGCGCGGTCACGCGCGCGTCGCTCATGCCGGCGCGGATCGCGGCGCGCACCGTCGGGGTCGCGAGGGTCTCGTCGACGAAGCTCGGCGCGAGGCCGAGGTCGTCGGCGTGCGCGTCGAGCTGGCCCGCCGCCTTGCTCGCGATCTCGGCCGCAAACACCAGCGCCATGTCGCCGATGCCCGGCTCGCCGCTGCCCTCGCCGCGCGCGTATTCGGCGAGGTCCTTGGCCGCCCGCACCTCGGTCGCGAGGTACGCGACCCGCTCGGCCTGCGGCTGATGCGCGTCGATGTCCCGCCCCTGACTGGTGCGTGCAGACGCCTTGGCGACGACGGTTTCGACGGTGCGCTCGAGGGCCGCGAGCAGGGTCGCGGTCGCCTCGGCCGCGCTCGCGTCCTGGCGCGGGCTCGACGGGCTGCTCATGGGAAGGATCCTCCTCGTGGGGTCGCGTTTTCTTATCATCGGGGCCTCCCCCCGCAAGCCGTGCATCGTTGACGGCAGGGGCATCGGAACGTAGGATCGCCGCGCTTTTCGCCGCAGCCTCACATCACTCCGACCATCGAAAGGAAGTCCTCATGGAGATTCGTCGCGTTGCCGTGATCGGGAGCGGTCAGATGGGGACGGGCATGGCGCAGGTGACCGCGCGCGCCGGCCTCGACACCGTCCTGATGAAGATGACCGAGGGCCCGGTCGAAGCCGGCAAGCAGAAGATCGCCAAGGCGTTGCAACGCGAGGTCGAGAAGCAGCGCTGCACGGCCGAGGAGCTCGACGCGACGCTCGGCCGCCTCTCCTGCACCAACAAGATCCACGACCTCGCGGACTGCGACCTCGTGATCGAGTCGGTGATCGAGGACCTGGGCGAGAAGCAGCGGCTGTTCGGACGATTGGACGAGGTCGTCGGCGACCAGACGATCTTCGCGACCAACACCTCGACGCTCTCGGTGACCGCGCTCGCCGAGGCGACCAAGCGTCCTACCCGCGTCATCGGGCTCCACTTCTTCAATCCGGCGCCGCTCATGAAGCTGGTCGAGATCATCCCGACCCTCCGCACCGACCCGGAGGTGCTGCAGGCGGCGCAGGCTTTCACGCAGAAGGTCAAGAAGACCGGCGTCACCATCCGCGACTTCACCGGCTTCGTCGTGAACCGGCTCCTCACCCCGTACATGGTCGACGCCATGCGCACCGTACAGGAGGGCCTGGCCTCGATCGCCGCGATCGACTCGGCGATGCAGCTCGGCGCCAACCACCCGATGGGGCCGCTGGCGCTCGCCGACTTCATCGGTCTCGACATCGTCTTCCACATGTCGACCAACCTCTACGACGAGTACCGCGAGCCGCGCTTCACGCCGCCGCCCCTGCTCCGTCGCCTCGTCATGGCCGGCTATCTCGGCCGCAAGAGCGGCAAGGGCTTCTACGACTACGGCACCACGCCGCCGACCCCGAACGACTTCCTGGTGAGCGCGGTCTGAGCATGCTGTCCAAGATCCACCACGTGGGCGTCGTCGTCCGCGACCTGGAGCAGGCCTACGGCTTCTGGCGCGACGTCCTCGGGCTTCCCGTCCACAAGGTGCAGACGGTGGTCGATCAGGACGTCCGGGCGGCGCTCCTCACGGTCGGTGAGAGCGAGATCGAGCTCCTGCAGCCGCTCTCCGACAAGAGCGGCATCGGCAAGTTCCTCGCGAAGCGCGGCGAGGGCCTCCACCACCTCTGTTTCGAGACCGACGACGTCGCCGCCGAGCTCGAGAGGGCACGCGCCAAGGGCATTCGGCTGATCGACGAAAAGCCACGCCCGGGGTTGGCCGGCATGATCTGTTTCCTCCATCCCGCCGCGACGCGCGGGGTGCTCGTCGAGTATGCGCAGCCCTTCCCCGACGAGGGGCACTCGCGGTGAGGACGCTCCGCATCGACCACGTGGTGGTCGCGACCCCCGATGCGGCGGCGGCGGCCGCGACGTTTCGGAGCCACTTCGACCTGGCCCCCGGTCCCGCCCTGGCCGGCGGCTCCCCTACCCTTTCGATCGGCGGCGCCAGGATCGCGTTCGTCACCCCCGAGGCCGGAACCTCGCTCGCCGCCGCCCTCGCGGCCGGTGGCGAGGGCATGGCGGTGGTCTGCCTGCAGGTCGCGAGCCTCGCCGAGGCCGAGTCGGCGCTCCGGAAGGCGGGCGCCGGATTCGCAGCGAAAACGGTCGCGGGCAGGCCCGCGCTCGCCGTCGACCCGGCGTCGGCGCACGGCGTGCGTCTGACCCTGATCGAAACCGCCACCTGAGCCCAGCGACGCACATGTACCCCGGCGACGAGATTGTGGCGCCACAATTCCCAACGGCCTAGGATGAAATCACGTAGAGACTAGGGATCGCGTGCGACCGACCCTGGCACATCGGTTGCTCGATCACCCGACAGGTTTCGATGATGTCGCTCACCTTCTCGCAGTGGAAACCGATGACCTTGGCCCGCGTGGGTGAGGTCCCCAGCTGTCCCGGCGTCTACGAGCTCGGGACGCTCGTCCGAACGGTGGTCTTCATCGGGGCCGCCGAGGAGAGTCTCAGCGAGGCGCTCACGCAACACCTCAACGCGCCCGCGACATTGCATCCGCATCTCGGCCGCCTGTACTTCCGCATGGTACCCATCGACGCTCCCGAGCACGCGCAGGTCGAGCTGCTCGACGAGTATCGGCACCGCCACGGCGGGTCGCTTCCCACCGCCCAGACGTCGATGCCGACGCCTCAGCCGCCGCGTCGGCACCTCAAAGCGGTCTAGTACATTTCGGCCCCGTGCGGTCGGGCGCTTTTGCGCCCGATCCTCCGATGGCCCTCGGAGCCCGAGATCAACTCGCGCTCCTCGCCCTCCCGCGCTCGTCGGCTTCGAGGACGTAGATCCTGTCGGTCACGGCCCACCAGGTTGGGACGAGCACCGTCGCCGTCACGTGGTAGCCGGGCAAGGGCGCGTTCGCGATCACGTAGGGCAGTCCGTCAGCCTTGGCGGTGACGTGCGGCACGTCGAGCTCGGCGACCTTGCCCGGCGGCAGGCGCTCGGGGTGGGCGTAGAGGCGCCAACCGTTCTCGACGTAGCCGGCGTCGATCTCGACCTCCGGGATCCCGCGCGCCCGGAGATCGGCGGCGGTGGCGTTGACGGCGCGCGTGTACGCCAGCATGTCGCGCGCGCCCGTGACGTCGACGACCGCGAGCGCGGCCAGGAGCGCGGCCGCGAGCCCGCGGCGCCAGGCCGCGACCGGCGCCGTCGCGTCGGCGAGCGCCAGCGCGGTCGCCACCACGACCAACGGGAGGTAGTAGCGGTCGTAGAAGAACCAGAGCACGAAGCAGAGTCCCGCCGATGCGAGGCCGATGCCGCCGACGCACGCCCAGGCCGGCGTCCGGAGCCACCCGCCCCGGCGAAGGCCGGCGGCGACGCGCTCCCAGAGCGCCGCGGCACCGGCGAGGCCGACGGCGGTCGCGAGCAGCTCGATCGCGCTCCCGGCCGCGGAGCGCGGCGCCATGCCCTGGAGGAGCGGCCGGGCCGCGCCGAGCTCCTCGACCGCCGCCGTGTGCGCGAACTTGAGCGCCGACACCGCAGACGGCGCCAGCGCCGACACCGCGAGGGCGGCGACGACGAGCGCTGCGGCCGTCCACCAGGCGCCGCGACGCGGCGCCTGCCCCGCGGCGAGCAGCACCGGCACGATCGCGAGCCCGACGTGCGCCAGCATGCTGAGGCCGGCCTCGACGTAGACGATCGGCGGCACCAGGAAGACGAAGGAGAGCCGCATGACGCGATAGGCGACCCCGCCGTCGCCGCCCCAGGGGAAGAGACGCGCCAGCGCCACCGACGAAGCCGCCATGACGACGATCGCGGCGAGCGCCGTGGCGACGACCCGCCCCCGCAGGCGTCGGTCCTCGAGCATCCACCCGCCGAGGAAGAGTCCCGCCGGCAACACGATCGCGACGGGACGGATGAAGAAGTCGACGACCGCGAGGCCGAGGCCGAGCGCGATCGGGCCGAGGCGCGCCGCCCGGAGCCCGTGCACGAGCGCCCCCAGGGCGAGGAGCAGGACCGCGATGAAGGGCACGTCGGTCATGAAGGAGAAGGCCAGCACGAAGGGGATCGGGTAGACGAAGAGCGCCGTCGCGCCGACCAGGGCCGCCCGCGCTCCACAGCCGAGCGCCCGCAGCCAGCCGTACGCCCCGATCGTCCCGGCGAGCCAGAGGACGAGGGTCGAGATCCGGAGCGCCGTGAAGGAGAAGCCGCCGAGCCACGCAAAGAGCGTCCCCCACAGGATGTGGGTCGCGGCGAAGGTCGAGCTCCACGGCGAGACGTGCAGGCCGTGGCCGTGCAGCAGCTGCTCGACGCTGATCGCGTAGCACCAGTCGTCGAGGATCGAGACGTCGGCGCGCGGATCGACGAGCACCACGACGACGACCCAGGCGGCGGCGAGGAAGGCTACGGCCCGCGCGTCGGCACGTGTCACCGGTCGTGCGCGTCCGTCAACGAGGCCCGCCGTGCGTCACGCGGCGATCGGATCATTCGAGGGGGGAGAGATCAAGTGCATAAGGGGGATCTCTCCCCCCTCGCCGCCGCGGCAAAGCCGCGGCGGCTCATCCATCCATTTCGGCCCCGTGCGCTTCGGCGCTTTGCGCCGAATGCTCCGATGGCCCTCGGGGCCCGAGGTCAACTCGGGCCCCTCGACCGGCTCGCTCGCGCTCGGATCTTCGATGTCGGATCCGTTCCTGGCACCGGGGCGCGTTCGATGACACAAGGTCGGCGGTGCCCGCCGCGACGAGCATCTGGCAACCGCCGCTCGCCCGCCTCACGCTCGGGCTCGCGCTCGTCGTGGTCGCGACGGCCTTCGAGTCGCTCGCGGTCGCCACCATCCTGCCGATCACCACCGCCGAGCTCGGCGGCCTCGGGTGGTACGGCTGGACCTTCAGCGCCTTCATGCTCGCCAACCTGGTCGGCATCACCGTCGGCGGCGACGCGACCGATCGCCGCGGCGCCGCCGCGCCCTTCCTGGTCGGCACGCTGCTCTTCTCCGGCGGCCTGTGCGTGAGCGGCGTCGCGCCCTCGATGCCGGTGATCGTCCTCGGGCGCGTCGCGCAGGGCTTCGGCGGCGGCTTGCTGTCGGCGGTCGCCTACGCGTCGATCGCGCGCGCCTACGCGACCGACCAACAGCCGCGCATGCTGGCGACGCTCTCGAGCGCGTGGGTGGTGCCGGGGCTGGTCGGGCCGGGCCTCGCCGGCCTCATCGCCGAGCACGCGGGATGGCGCTGGGTGTTTCTCGGCCTGGCACCGCTGCCGGTACTGGCGACGGTCCTCGTGTTGCCCGCGCTCCGCGGCCTCCGCGGCGACCCGGCGATCGCGCCCGACGGCGCGCGCACGCGAATGGCGATCCAGCTGGCACTGGGAGCGACCGTCGCCCTCGCCGGCCTCGGCGCCGAGCGGCTCGTGATCGGAGCCCTCGCGGTGGTCGGCGGCGGCGCCGTCGCCGTCCACGCGCTCCATCGGCTGCTGCCCGCCGGCACGCTCGTCGGCCGCGCCGGACTTCCCGCCGCGGTCGCCACCATGGGCCTCCTCAATTTCGCCTTCTTCGGCACCGAGGCGTTCGTGCCGCTGGCGATCGTCCAGGTCCGGGGCGCGAGCGTCATGCTGAACGGCCTCGCCCTCACCGCCGCCGCCCTCACGTGGACCGCGGGCGCCTGGGTCCAGGTGCGGCTCGCGACCCGGGCCGCGCGCCGCACCGTCATCGGCACCGGGCTCGTGGTGCTCGGCGTCGGCATCGCGGCCACGATCCTGCTGCTCTCGACGCGCGTCCCTGCCGCGAGCGCGGTGGTCGCGTGGGCGATCGCCGGCCTCGGCATGGGCCTCGCCTTCACCACTGCCTCGGCCGCGATCCTCGAGGCCGCGCCGCCGGGCCAAGAGGGCGCCGCCTCGGCCTCGCTGCAGCTCGCCCAGGTGCTGGGCGCCGCGCTCGCGACCGGCATCGGCGGCGCGATCGTCGCGGCGCCGTTCGCGGGCGATCCGCCGGCCTTCGGCATCGCGGTCGTCGACGTGCTCATGCTCACCGGGCTCGCGCTCGCGATCGTGACGGCGCGCCTCGTCGACCATCGCGACGAAGCCGCGGCGACGGGTGACCGCTAATACTGCCGGTAGCGCCGTTGCACGTGCGCCTGGCGGACGCGGATCCGGTCGCGACGCTCGCCTCGGCGCGACGCTGCGCGTCCCGGCCGGCAGGTGGCGCGCGATCGCGTCGAAGGGCACCTTCGCGACCGTGACCGTCGGCAGCTCCGGCGGCGGCGTGCGTGTAGGTCCAGCGGAACGTCATGAACCCGACCGGCACGCCGGTGGTGTCGAGCCAGTTCGCGATGCCGGGATCGCGGTGCGCGATCACGCAGCGCAGCGGCGCCGTCGGGGTCCCGCTCGGCCTGAAAGCCGTTCAGGCTGCTCTGGTGGTTGGCGTAGTCGAGCGACTCGCCCCACAGGTTCGCGAGGTGGAAACCCTGATAGCGCGGCGGCACCGGGACGCGCGCCTCGATCGACAAGCGCCTCGTCGTCGCCCAGCTCGTAGACCCCGCCGGCGTAGACGTTGCTGCTCTGGCCGCCGCCGGTCGCGAGGGTGGCGGCGTTCGGGGCGTTGAAGTCGTTCCGCGGCATGAAGCGCTTGCCGTCGCCGTTCATGTCGGCGTGGGTCTCGAGCACCACGGCGTAGAACTCGTTCCAGAAGCGCATCTGGTTCTCGACGATCGCGGCCAGGCGGCGCATCTCGGCGGCGGCGCGGGCGGGATCGAGCGGCGCCGGCGCGTCTCATCGTCAGCGAGCGGCGCGATCTCGAGCTCGAGCGCGTCCTCGCGCTCCCAGTCGTGGAAGAGCTCGCGGAGCGTGAGATGGCGGGCCGTGTGGACGACCGGCGGCGCATCCGGCTGGCGCGACGGCCGCGTGCGCCGGGTCGCGATGAAGTTGCCGGCGTGGCCGGCGGGACGCTCGGGCGCGAGCAGGATCTCGAAGCGGCCGTCGGCCGCGACGACGAGCTCGGAGGAGTCGAGCGTGCCGGTGCCGGCGCGGCGACCCGGGCGGAGCTCGGCGATCGAGCCGCTGTCGCCCGCATAGTCGGTCGCGGCCTCGAAGATCACGTACTGGGGCGCCTTCCGGCCCGTCGCCGCCGCCGCCTCGCCCCGCCAGTGGCGCTGGTCGGCGACGCGCCCGCGGATCAGGTAGGACCGCGCGCCGTCGATCTCGGCGTTCAGATAGAGGGCGTCGGCGTTGTCGATGGTGGAGCGGCTGATGGGCTGGATGGCCCGCCGGAAGTGTGGGCGCGCGGGATCGACGTGGAGCGCGCGCTCGATCGCCCCGTGCACCCAGCCGAGGAGATAGCGATAGCCCTCGGCGAGGACGCGCGGCGAGGACGGCGGGGCATGGAGCGCGGGATCGTCGATCGCGTCGCGGGCGCGGCCGAGGGCGGCGAGCAGCTCGTCCCAGGCGGCGCGGAGCGCCGCGGCGGCCGACGCATCGTCGCGGCGGTCGCTCATCGCGACGCGCCCTCCCCGATCCGCGCGCCCGTGTCGTCGTCCCAGCGGAAGACCGCGTAGAGATCGGCGAGCGCGCTGCGGAGCTCGTCGCGCCGGAGACCGAACTCCTCGAGGCTGTAGCTGTGCCCCGATTCGCGGCCGCCGCTCTTCTTGACCTCGTGCAGCGCGAGCGCGCGCTCGAGCTCGGCGGAGGGGACGAAGCCGAGGCGGGCGTAGACCTTGTGCACGACGTCCGTCGGGTCGCGCACGAGATCCCGGTAGTCGACGATCGCATGCGGCGTCTCGGGATGGCGTCGCAACACCTCGAGCGGGTGGCGGTAGGTATGGAACGACTGCTCGGCGAGGAGCCGGAGCGAGCGCTGCATGCTGGCCTCGTCCCAGCGCCGGCGCGCCCATCCGGTCTGCATGAGCTTCAAGAGGCTGGGGATGGTCTCGACGGGGTCGCGTACGCAGACCACGATGCGGGCGTCGGGAAAGGTCTCGATCAGGCTCTCGACGCGGCCCGAGAAGATCGGGTTCTTGCTGAGGTGAATCCGCTCGGCGCCGTTCAGATAGAGCTGGCGCTTCACGCAGGCGGCGTAGAAGCGCATGAGGCGCCGCCGCTTCGCCGCCGGCATCGCGTCGACGTGATAGAAGTCGAGCTCGCCCAGGTACGGGAAGACCACGATCCAGTAGCCGGAGGCGCACGAGTAGGTCAGGAGGAAGTCGTCCTCCTCCGGGATCGTGAGCCCGGTGCGGTGGATGTGCCGCATCGGCCCGAAGGTCTTCTCCTCCCACGCCTGGACCCGGCGCTCGATCCGGCCGCCGAGCCGCCGGTCGCAGGCGGCGAGGAAGCGCACCGCCTTCTTCTGGAGGAGCGAGGGGAGGAAGAGCTCGTAGTAGAGAAAGACGCTGAAGCGCCCGCGGTCCTCGCTCATCAGGCGGTGCAGCAGGGTCGTGCCGCTGCGGGCATGGCCGACGATGAAGACCGGCATCCGGACCCGCACCTTGCGGAGCCCCGGAAAGAGCAGCGCGTCGAGGAAGAAGCAGAGCGCGTGGAAGCTCGCGACCAGCGGCACGACCACCAGGAGCCGCACCAAGAGCTTTCGCCGCCGCCGCCCGCGCTCGCGGCCGGCGAGACGGACCATGTGGAACCAGGTCGCGAAGTCGAAGTACATCAACATGGGCGGGACGCGAAGATCCTGGCGTAGCAGAAGACGTCGGCCGCCACCCCGGGGGGAAGGTTCGGAAACTCGAGGTAGCGGCGGAGCATACCCTCGCGCGTGAAGCCGGCCTTCTCGAGCACGCGCCACGAAGCGTCGTTGTCGACGTGAACCAGCGCCTGCAGGCGCTCGACGCCGAGACGCTCGGCGAGGTCCACCATCGCCGCCAGCGACTCGCTCGCGTAGCCGAGTCCCCACGCCTCCCTGGCGAAGACGTAGCCGGTCGCGGCGCGATGGCGGGTCTCGAAGGCGAGCCCGCAGCTCCCGAGCAGCGCGCCGTCCGTGCGAGCCAGCGCGAGGTAGGGGCCGGCCGGCCAGCGCGCCCACTCGGCGTCGCTGAACTCGAGGAACGCCCGCGTGTCGTCGAGCGACAGGTGCCGCGGCCAGCCCACGAAGCGCGTGACCTCGGCATCGCCGGCGTAGCGCCCGAAGACGGCCTCGGCGTCGGCCGACCGCGGGCGCCTGAGGACGAGGCGCCGGGTCTCGATGGTCTCCGCCCCTTTCATGTCGCTGCTGCCTCTTTAGGCGGCATGCGCGTCAACTGCCAGCGGCAAGCGACGAGAAAACGGGGCGCACGGCGTGGCACGGAACGCGCTAACCCCGCTGACGCTACCCTTGCGTCCGCTCGAGCCATGGCCATCCACGTCGCCCTCCATCACCGCACCACCTACCGGTACGACCGCCCGGTCACGCTCGGACCGCAGACGATTCGCCTGCGCCCAGCGCCGCACACCCGGACGCCGATCCTGAGCTACTCGCTCACGATCAGGCCGCCGACCCATTTCCTCAACTGGCAGCAGGACCCGCAGAGCAATTTCCTCGCGCGCGCGGTCTTCCAGCAGCCGACCCGCTTCTTCGAGGTCGAGGTCGATCTGATCGCCGACATGACGGTGATCAACCCGTTCGATTTCTTCCTGGAGCCCGACGCGGAGCGCTATCCCTTCGACTATGATCCGGGCCTGGCGCACGCGCTGCGCGCCTACCGCGAGACCGAGCCGGTCGGCCCGCGCCTCCGCGCCTGGCTGCAGAGCGCCGGCCGGCCCGAGGGGCGCACCATCGACGTCCTGGTGGCGCTGAACCAACGCCTGCACCACGAGGTCGGCTACGTCATCCGGATGGAGCCCGGCATCCAGACCTGCGACGAGACGCTCGCGCTGGCACTCGGCTCGTGCCGCGACACCGGTTGGCTCTTCGTGCAGATCCTCCGCCACCTCGGCTTCGCCGCGCGCTTCGTATCCGGCTACCTGATTCAGCTGAAGGCCGACGTGAAGGCGCTCGACGGCCCGTCGGGAACACCGGCGGACTTCACCGACCTGCACGCCTGGGCCGAGGTCTACCTGCCGGGGGCGGGCTGGGTCGGGCTCGACCCGACGTCGGGCTTGCTGACCGGCGAGGGCCACGTCCCGCTCGCCGCCACGGCCGAGCCGACGAGCGCGGCGCCCATCACCGGCGTGATCGACGAGTGCGAGACCGAGTTCGAGTTCGCGATGAAGGTGACGCGCGTCCGCGAGGACCCCCGCGTCACCCTGCCCTACAGCGAGGAGCAGTGGGCGGCGATCGACGCGCTCGGGCGCGCCGTCGACGAGCGTCTCGCCGCCGGCGACGTACGCCTGACGATGGGCGGCGAGCCGACCTTCGTCTCGGTCGACGATCGCGACGGGCCGGAATGGAACTTCACCGCGCTCGGCGCGACCAAACGGCGGCTCGCCGGCGAGCTGGTGCGGCGCCTGAAGCAGCGCTTCGCGCCCGGCGCGCTCCTGCACTTCGGGCAGGGCAAGTGGTATCCGGGCGAGTCGCTGCCGCGCTGGGCGCTCGGCTGCTACTGGCGTCTCGACGGCGAGCCGGTGTGGGAAGATCCTCAGCTCGTCGCCGACGACGGCGCCGACTACGGCGTCGGCGCCGAGGACGCGGAGCGCTTCGCGCGCCTCTTGGCGCGGAAGCTCGGCATCGATCCGACGTTCGCGATCGCCGGCTTCGAGGACGTCTGGTACTACCTCTGGCGCGAACGCCGCCTGCCCGTGAACGTCGATCCGTTCGACTCGCGTCTCGAGAGCGCCGAGGATCGGGTGCGCCTGGCGCGGATCTTCGAGCAGGGCCTCCAGACGGCGGTGGGCTACGCGTTGCCGCTCGCCCCGACGGGGCTGGCGAGCGGCCCGCGCTGGCGGAGCGGCCACTGGCTCCTCCGGCCCGAGCGCATGTACCTGCTGCCGGGCGACTCGCCGATGGGCTACCGCCTGCCGCTCGACTCGCTTCCCTGGGCCGCCCTGGAGGACCGTCCGTTCCTCGTCGACGTCGATCCCTTCGCGCCGCGCGCGCCGTTGCGGTCGCGCTGGGTCAGCATCGCGGGACAGCCGCGCCTCGGGCCGGACTCGACGGCGCGCGAGCCGCCGGCGCCGAGCGGCCTCGGGAGCGGCGGAGCCCGCGCACCGCTCCCCGACTTGCCGCCCGCACCGGGCGTCTCCGCCGCCGACACCATTCGTACCGGCCTCTGCGTCGAGCCGCGCGACGGCAAGCTGCACGTCTTCATGCCGCCGCTCGGCTGCCTCGCCGACTACCTCGATCTGGTGGCGGCGATCGAGGACACGGCGCGCGAGCTCGCCGTCCCGGTCTTGCTCGAGGGCTACCATCCGCCCGCCGATCCGCGCCTCCGGAAGCTCGAGGTCACGCCCGATCCGGGCGTGATCGAGGTCAACGTGCATCCCGCCTCGGGTTGGGACGAGCTGACGCGCAATACCGGCATCGTCTACGACGAGGCGCGTCTCACCCGCCTCGCCACCGAGAAGTTCATGGTGGACGGCCGTCATGGCGGCACGGGCGGCGGCAACCATCTCACGCTCGGCGGGCCGTCGGCCGCGGACAGCCCGCTGCTCCGCCGTCCCGATCTGCTGCGCAGCCTGCTCGCCTACTGGCACAACCACCCGGCGCTCTCCTACACCTTCTCCGGCCTCTTCATCGGGCCGACCAGCCAGGCGCCGCGCGTCGACGAGGCCCGGAACGACCAGCTCTACGAGCTCGAGACCGCCTTCCGCGGGGTGCCGGAGCACCGCGAGGTCCCGCCCTGGCTGGTCGATCGGCTGTTCCGCAACCTGCTCGTCGACGTCACCGGCAACACCCACCGCAGCGAGTTCTGCATCGACAAGCTCTACACCCCGGACTCGGTGCGGGGGCGGCTCGGCATCCTCGAGCTCCGCAGCTTCGAGATGCCGCCGCACGCCCGCATGAGCCTGGTGCAGCAGCTCCTCGTTCGCGCGCTGGTGGCGCGCTTCTGGGAACGACCTTACGAGGCGCGGCTGGCGCGCTGGGGCACCGAGCTGCACGATCGCTTCATGCTGCCGCACTTCGCGGCGGAGGACTTGGAGGACGTGCGGCTGGAGCTCGCGGCGGCGGGCCTTCCGTTCGCCGCCGAGTGGCTGGCGCCCCACCTCGAGTTCCGCTTCCCGGCGATCGGCACCGTCGTGCAGCGTGGAATCGCCGTCGAACTCCGCAGCGCGCTCGAGCCCTGGCACGTGCTCGGCGAGGAGAACACCGGCACCGGCACCGCGCGCGGCGTCGACTCGTCCCTCGAGCGCCTCCAGGTAAAGGTGACGGGCATGGTCGACGGCCGCCACGTCGTCACCTGCAACGGCCACACCGTCCCGCTCCATCCGACCGGCACCAACGGCGAGTACGTCGCCGGCGTCCGCTACCGCGCCTGGTGTCCGCCCTCGGCGCTGCATCCGACCATCCCCGTCCATACGCCGCTCGTCTTCGATCTCGTCGATACCTGGAGCGGGCGCTCGATCGGGGGCTGCACGTACCACGTGACCCATCCCGGCGGTCTCAGCTACGACACCTTTCCGGTCAACGCCTACGAGGCCGAAGCGCGGCGAGTGGCGCGCTTCCTCCCCTTCGGGCATACGCCAGGGAACATGGATCCGCGCCCCGCCCACCGGGATCCCGAGTTCCCGTTCACGCTCGACCTGCGACGGTGTTGACGGGCCGCGCGCGGATCGCATGAGCACGTCGCCGTCCGCCGATCCCCGTCCCGAGGCGCGTCCGGGTCTCGCCTACGCCCCGACCGAAGGGGTGTGGGACGAGATGCTCGCCGCCCCCGGCGATCCCCGTGCCCACTGGGCGACGGTGCTGCGCTGGCTCCGTTCCCAGGGACGGACCGAGATGGCGCGGCGCTGGGAGCAGGGTCGCCGCCTCATCCACGAGAACGGCGTCACCTACAACGTCTACGGCGATCCGCGCGGCATGTACCGTCCGTGGGAGCTCGACGCGGTGCCGCTGGTGGTGTCGTCCGGCGAGTGGGGCCGCCTCGAGCGCGCGCTCGCGCAGCGCGCCCGCGTCCTGAACCTCGTCCTCGCCGACCTCTACGGCCCGCAACGCCTGCTGCGCGACGGCCTGCTTCCCGCCGAGCTGGTCTACGCGAACCCGGCGTTTCTGCGGCCCTGCCACGGCATCGCGCTGCCCAACGACGTGGCGCTGCACGTCTACGCCGCCGATCTGGCGCGCGCTCCGGACGGCCGCTTCTGGGTGATGGCCGACCGCACCCAGGCGCCGTCGGGCGCCGGCTACGCGCTCGAGAACCGCATCGTGATCTCGCGCACCTTGCCCGAGATCTTCCGCGAGTGTCGCGTGCAACGCCTCGCCGCCTTCTTCGGGACCCTGCGCGACACGCTGCGCGGCCTGGCGCTCCGCCACCGCGAGAATCCCCGCATCGTGCTGCTCACCCCCGGGCCCTACAACGAGACCTACTTCGAGCACGCCTACCTCGCCCGCTACCTCGGCTTCACACTGGTCGAGGGCGCCGATCTCACCGTCCGCGACAGCGTCGTGTATCTCAAGACGCTCGGCGGCCTCGAGCCGGTCGACGTGATCCTGCGCCGTCTCGACGACGCGTTCTGCGATCCGTTGAGCCTCCGCAGCGACTCGTCGCTCGGCGTCGCCGGCCTGGTGCAGGCGGTGCGCGCCGGCAACCTGGTGGTGGCGAACGGCCTCGGCAGCGGCGTGGTCGAGACCGCGGCCCTGATGGCCTTCCTGCCGAGCCTCTGCCGGCACCTGCTCGGCGAGGAGCTCGCCATGCCGTCGGTCGCGACCTGGTGGTGCGGGCACCCCGACGCGCTCGCCTACGTCGTCGAGCACCTCGAGAGCCTGGTCATCAAGCCGGCCTTCCCGGTGAGCGGGCGCGAGCCGATCTTCGGAAGCGCCCTCACCGAGACCGGCCGCGAAGATCTCCTGATGCGCGTCCGCGCCCGTCCCCACGAGTACGTCGCCCAGGAGCAGGTCGCGCTCTCGACGGCGCCGGTGTGGACGCAGGAGGGGCTGCAACCGCGCCACGTCGTGCTCCGCACCTTCATGGCCGCGGACGGCGACGGCTACCGCGTCATGCCGGGCGGCCTGGCGCGGGTCGCGACCTCGCGCGAGTCGCTGGTGGTCTCGATGCAGCGGGGCGGCGGCAGCAAGGACACCTGGGTCGGCTCCGAGGGTCCGGTGAGCGCGATGACCCTGCTCCGGCCGGCCGGTGCCTCGATCGAGCTGACGCGCGGGGGCAGCGAGCTCCCGAGCCGGGTCGCCGACAACCTGTTCTGGCTCGGCCGCTACGTCGAGCGCGCCGAGGGAACCGTGCGCGTGCTGCGCGCCGTGCTGTCGCGCCTCGCCGACGCGGCGAGCGGCAGCGAGGTGCCCGAGCTCCCCACCCTGCTCGACGCCCTCGCCGCGCACTGCGGCCTCGAGACCGGGCTCGCCGAGGAGGAGGACGTCGCCGACACGGCGTCCCGCGAGCGCGCCGTGCTCGACTTCCTGCGCGCCCACGCCCCGCCGCGGGTCTTGCGCGCGACGCTCGCCTCCGCCCAGCGCCTGGCCTCGATCTCGCGCGACCAGATCTCGCTCGACACCTGGCGCGTCCTGAACCAGCTCGAGAGTCACCTCCACGCGCTCGACATGCCGCGCGCCCTCACGCTCGGGGAGGCCATCGAGCGCATGAACCAGCTGGTCTTGGCGATGGCCGCCTTCAACGGCTTGAGCGTCGAGAACATGACGCGCGGCCAGGGCTGGCGCTTCACCGACCTCGGCCGCCGCATCGAGCGCGGGCTCTTCCTGGTGACCCTGTTCGAGAGCACGATGGTCGTCCCGTCGAGCGACGAGACGCGCCTGCTGGAGGCGCTCCTGGAGATCGCCGACAGCTCCATCACCTATCGCCGTCGCTACCTCGGCACGGTGCAGCCGGCGCCGGTCCTCGATCTCCTGGTCACCGACGAGACCAATCCGCGGGCGCTGGTGTTCCAGGTGCGCGCCCTCGCCGAGCACGTCGAGCGCCTGCCGCGCGCCGGCGGCGAGGCGCTCCGCACCGGCGAGGAGCGCACCGCGATCGCCGCGCTGGCGCGGCTCCGGCTCGCGGCCCCCGACGAGCTCGCGCGCCGCGACCCCGACGGCGAGCGCGGCCGGCTCGCCGACCTCCTCGAGCGGCTCGCGGCCGAGCTGGTCACGCTCTCGGACAGCGTCACCGAGAGCTACCTGAGTCACTCCGACACCACCCGCGCCCTCGCGACGCAGGCGAAGCCGAGAGGCGCCCGATGAACTACCGGGTCCGTCACATCACGCACTACACCTACTCCCAGCCGGTCGCGATCGCGCACAACGAGGTACGCCTCACGCCGCGGAGCGGCGGCCTGCAGCATACGAGACGGACCCAGCTCGCCATCGATCCGGCGCCCTCGGTGCTCCGCCAGCAGACCGACTTCTTCGGCAACACCACGCACTTCTTCACGCTGCAGGCTCCGCATCGCGAGATGACGGTGACGGCGGTGAGCGACGTCAGCCTGAAGACCACGCCGCCGCCGAAGCGCGGAGGACACGCCGCCCTGGGAGACGGCGCGGAGCGCGCTCCGCGAGGATCTGAGTCCCGCCGGCCTCGAGGCCTATCAGTTCGTCTTCGAGTCGCCGCACGTGCGCTGGGACGCCGACACACTCGCCTACGCCGCCCCCTCGTTCCCGGCCGGCCGGTCGCTCTTGGCGGGCGCGCGCGACCTCACCCGGCGCATCCACAAGGACTGCAAGTACGAGCCGGGGGCGACCTCGGTCGCGACGCCGGTCGCCGACGTGCTCCGCGACCGGCGCGGCGTCTGTCAGGACTTCAGCCACCTCGAGATCGCCTGCCTCCGAGCGCTCGGCCTCGCGGCCCGCTACGTGAGCGGCTACGTGCTGAACCTCACCGGCAAGCGCGAGCGCATGGTCGGCGCCGACGCCTCGCACGCCTGGCTCGCCGTCTACGACCCGGGCCACGGCTGGATCGACCTCGACCCCACCAACGACGCCATCCCGAGCGACCAGCACGTGACGGTGGCGTGGGGGCGCGACTACGGCGACGTGAGCCCGGTGAAGGGCGTCATCCTGGGCGGCGGCGAGCACACGGTGGCGGTGGCGGTGGAGGTCACGCCGGTTTAGTCCAGAAGGGGGATCTCTCCCCCTTCGCCGTGGGCGATCACGACGTCGTGGCGCGGATCGTCGACCGGAGTCGCACCCGGGGTGGAGCGCGACCACACGACGTTCCACGAGCCACGGTCGTCGCTCGCGATCGCGGCTTCGGGAAGGCCGTCGCGCGGCTGATCGACGCCGCCGCCCGGGAAGGCGGCGGGGGTGGACCAGCCGACGCCGCCGTCATTCGACTGCGCGACCAGGATCGCGGCGCGATTGGGCCCGACGTTCGAGCCCCAAAGGACGACCACGGTTCCGGCGTGGTCGCTCGCGAGGCGAGGCTGCACGTCCACCGTGGAGGCGCCTGGCGCGTCGAGCGATTGCGGAGCGCTCCAGGTCGCGCCGCCGTCGGTGGAGCGGGCGCTCGCGATCTCCAGATGCAAGCCGTTCCGCCCCGGGTCGAGACGCTCGCTCACCCACACCGCGACGACCGCGCCCACCCCGTCGCTCGCGAGATCCGCGTCGGCGTCCTGGCGACTCGGCGGCGCGGACGTGCCCACGAGACGGACGGGCGTCGTCCAGGTCCGACCGCCATCGTGCGAGGTCGACGCCAGGAGACCGCCGCCTCTCCCGGCCGTCGTCGCGGTGGGATCGTCCGAGCCCCACACCGCCACCCAGCGACCGGCGCCGTCGGCGACGATCCGCGCCTGGACCTGCTGGTGCGCGCTCGGGCTCGGCGTGAAGGACGGTTCCCACGTCGCCCCGTCGTCCCGTGAGATCGCGGCCGAGATGCGATAGCCGACATGGCCGTCGGAATCGAGCGTCTCCCAGGTGGCGATCCACGTCCCGCTCCCGTCGGTCGCCACCCGGATGTCGTCGAAGATCGCGTCGACGCCGGAGGCGCTGAGGACGACCGGCGAGCTCCAGGTGAGGCCGCCGTCCCGCGTGCGGGCGGCGACCACGTCGAGCCCCGTGGAGGCGTCGCCGATCCGCCACGCGACCACGCCGGTCCCGCGGCCGTCTGCCCCAACCGCCGGAAACCGTCCATCGCGATCGCCGGTGATGCCGGTCGCCGGATCCCACGTGAAGCCGCCGTCCGCCGAACGGGACGCCACGATCCGGTGGTCGCGTGCCCAGACGGCGAGCCACGTCCCATCGCCCATGGAAACGATCGACGGATCGTCGTCGTCGACCTCGTCCTCCACGAGGGCGACGGGCGCCCCGAACTGGACCGCGGCACCGACCGCCGACGGTCCAGGCTCGGACGGATCGTCGTTACCGCAACCGAGCACGGCCGCCGTCAACGCGACGACGATTGCCGCAGCGACGTTCGATTGCCAGCCGGTCGCCCGCATCCTAGACCTCCCGATCGTGACGCAGGGAGCGTTCGAGTGGGTTCGCCGCATGGGGGTGCACGAGGCCTATCACCTCGACCCCGTGAATCGCATCATCCACTGGGTCTGTATCCCGATCGAGCTCGCGGCGGCGCTGAAGCTGCTCGCGATGGTGCCCGCGCCCGTCGATCCGGCGCTGCTCGCGATCGCGCTCATCGCCCTCGTCTATCTCCGCGTCGACCTTGGGGCCGGCGCGCTCATGGTGGCGCTGCTGCTGGCGCTCCGCGCCGCCGTGCTGTCGCTCACGACCGGGCACGTACTCGTGGACGGCGCGCTCGCCGTGGCGACGTTTGCCGCCGCCTTCGTCTTTCAGACCCGCGTCGGCCACGGGATCTTCGAGCGCGGGATCGACGATACCGCGCACAACGTCGCCGAGCTCCGCCGCACCGGCAACCCGATCCCGATCCTGCTCGTCTTCTACTACCACGCGCTCGAGCTGCTCTTCGCCGCCGGCTATCGCCCGGCGCTGCGGCGCGCGATGGAGACGCATCGCGCCGCCGAGCTGCCGCGCATCCCCGACGATCCGCGGCGGTGTTGACGGCCGGCTTCTTCACTCATCCCATTGATCGGATGACAACCTCCGCGGGTTCGCAAACGCCGCGCGCATCTCGGCCGCCCATTTCCGGGGAGCCGATCGAAACGCGGAGGGTCGAACGGCAGTGGAATTGGTGCGCCTCGAGCGGGGTGTCGGCGACGATTCCCGGGCGCTCATCGCACCCTGTGCCCGATCCGGTCCCAGCGGACGGACGTGTCGTCCGACGACCAGGACCAATAGATGACGTGGATCCGTCCGTGGATTGCGGCGCCGGCAACGGGCCCCCAGAATCGGCTGTCGTAGCTGCGGTCGCGGTTGTCTCCCATCACGAAGTACGACCCGGTGGGGATCTCCAACGGACCAAAGTTGTCTCGGGGGCTGAGCGTCGATGGGTTCGCACCCTCGACGTGCGCGACATACGGCTCGTCCAGCGGGGAGCCGTCGATGAACACCGCCTTGTCGCGGATCTCGATCGTCTCGCCCGGCAGACCGATGACCCGCTTCATGAAGACCTTCGCGGGATCGACGGGGTAGTCGAACACGATCATCTCCCCACGATCCGGTGGTCGATCATGGTACGCGCGCATGTCCGCCAGGACGTGATCGCCGATCAGGAGCGTCGGAATCATCGACCTCGACGGAATCTTGAACGCCTGGACGGCACTCCGGAGCATCGGGCGGGCGAGCTCCTGCGCGGACGCGAGCACGATCGCGAGCGACACGTAGACGTACCAGCGGTTGTACGACCGCAGGCGATAGGGGTTGGCGCGACGCGCGACGATCAGCCCGTCGACGACCAAGGCGAAGTAGCCCGCCGCGATCACGAGCAGGAGCGCCACGAGAGCGGCGGCACTCGAGACCCGGATGCTGGCGAGATATGCACCCGCCACGAGAGTCCCGGACGCGAGGTAGAGCAGGACGCCACGGAGTGGCGCGCCGGCGTAGACGTGCCCCACCGGCGCGACCGCGAGGTTGGCGATCGCGGCCAGCCACGGGCGGCGGCGCTCGATCGTGGAGGCTCCCTCGGGGGACGTAACTTCTGTCATGGAGTCCTGACCTGGGGTCACCGTGAGCACCGCTGCGGGAACGGCAACGCGACGATCCGTGGGTCAATCATGCTCGACGCCGATCGTCGCGGGTGACGAGCCCTCCAGCTGCGCCGCCCAGGCGAGCAGGCGCTCGTCGTCCATGAAGCGCGCCACGATCTGGAGGCCGAGGGGAAGGCCGTCGGCGGCCGTGCCCCAGGGTAACGTCACGACCGGCAGCCCGGCGTACGTCCACGGGAGCTGCAGCGCCGGGTCTCCGGTCGATGCCAGCCCCGCGGGTGCGGGGCCCGCGGCGGCTGGGCACACCCAGACGTCCACGCCGGAGGCGTCCATCGCGCGGTGGATCCGGGCACGGAGCTCCGCGCGACCCGCGCGGAGCTCCGCCGCGTCGGCGGCGGCGACTTGCAGGCCATCGCGGATGGCGCCGGCGGTGCGCGGGCGGTAGCGATCGGCGAAGCGCGGGAACCAGCGCGCGTGGTGACGTGCCATCTCGAAAAAGAGCAGACGCCGGTGCGCGGCGTTCAGCGCCTCGATGTCGTCGAAGAGCGGCACACGCCTCGCCTCGAGGCCGTCGAGCACACGCAACGCCTCCGCGGATGCCTGCGCGAGATACGGGCCGTCGGGAATGCCGAGGACCGGCGGCTGCCGCGCCGCCCCGTGCTGCCACCCCGCGCACAGCACGGCGGCCGCGCGCGCCACCCAGGACACGCCCGCCGCGAGCAATCCGACGGTGTCGAACGACTCGGCCAGCGGAATCATGCCGGCGGTGGAGATCCGGCCGTAGGACGGCTTGTAGCCGACCACGCCGCAGAAGGCGGCGGGACGGATCACCGAGCCGATGGTCTGCGAGCCGAGCGCGAGCGGGCAATGGCCGGCGGCGACGGCCGCGGCGGAGCCGCTCGACGAGCCGCCCGGCGTGTGCGCGAGGTTCCGTGGATTGCGCGTCGGTCCGGGCTCGAACCAGGCGAACTCGGTCGAGACCGTCTTCCCGAGCACGACCGCGCCGGCGCCGCGCAAGAGCGACACCGCCGCCGCCTCCGGGCCCGCGAGCTCCTCCACCGGGAGCGTCGACCCCGCGGTGGTGGGCAGACCGTCGACGTGGAAGACGTCCTTGACGCCGACGAGGACGCCACGGAGCGGCCCGGCGGGCACCGTCGACAGTTCTCGCGCGAGGCGCTCGGCGCGTCCCGGCTCGGGCATGAGCGCGCGGATGGCCGCATCGGCTTCCTCGAAGCGCTCCGGATCTGGAGGCATCATGCGCGCGAGCCTCGACCCGATCAGGAACCAGCCAGCTGCCGTTGCAGCGTCGCCAGGTCGAAATACACCGTCTCGTTCACCAGCCGGTCGTCGTCGAAATCGAAGACGCAGGCGAGACGGATGTCCATCCTACCGCCCCGAGGCTCCATCCCCGCCCACGGCGCCCGGTGCCTGCCGGTCAATCGAGCCTCCACGATCACCGCGTGCTCGGAATGGTGCGTTTGGAGGGCCGTGAAATGGAACTCGGCGAACGCGCTCACGAGGCCGGCGACGAGCTCCCGAACCGCTTCCTCTCCTTCACTCACCGTGCCGATCGCCACGACGTCGTAGCGCGGGCGGTGAAAGCTCGCGATCATGGCATCGAGGTCGCCGGCGTTCTCGGCGTCGATGTGGCTCCGAACGACCGCGTCACGTCGGGCTCGGAGCGTTGTCGCTGCTATCGACCGATCTGCCATCTCGAGTCCTTTCGTTCGGTCAGCTCTCGGAGGCGCGAGTCATGACACGTGGATCCGCAGCCATGCCTCCCTCCGTCTCCCAGGTATTCGCGCCATGCAGCGAGGAAACGCAATCCTTTCGCTGCGCCATGGGAACGACCCTTTGCCGGGCCGACGCATCCCTGGCGCGAAACGCTCCGGTGGGTCTTCGGGACGAGTGGGCGTCTAGGAAGAAGCGCGCAAGCGGCCGTCAGGCGACCCGGGGCGACGGGCCATCATTCTTGCGCGGTAAACTCCTTCAGAAGGGCCCACTCCGCGTCCGGCTCCGTGTAGTGCTGAACCTCATGGGTGGTGGTCGAGGAGCGAAGCTGCGCGGCCAGGGCCTCCCCCACGTCCGGGGACTGCACATAGCTGACGAACTCGCGCGCCCCGGCCGTCGTGATCACCAGCACCAGACACCCACCTCCGGCCGCACGCAGTGCGCCGAAGAGACATTCCTCGATCGCATCCAGCTCGCCGAACTCGGAGCCCTGCGGGAAGCCGTGCTCGTTGGGTGCCTTGAGGGGTATGGCGATCCCCAGTCTGGTCGAGAGCCGTGGATCCACCGCTCCCGACGCTGCCGACACGTTCACCCGGGCGACCAACGGCTTGCCCTCGTACTCGCCCTGGGCGATCGACCAGGCCTCTTCGCCCGGCGGGACATCGGGAGCCTTCTTCCTACGAAATGGCCACATGCTCGCCCCCGGAGATCAACGACGGAGGAGCGCGCCGGTGCCCTTCCGTGGCTCGAGGTCCGCCGCCGACGCCGGGACCGGCTCACGAACGGCCTGCGCAGCTTCGACGAGGTCGGGGATGCGGAGCTCCACCACCGTCCCGCCCTGCGGGCCGGGCGTGATCCGGCACTCGCCGCGCAGGAGGGCCAGGCAGGCGCGCACGAGACTCAAACCGAGACCGACGCCGTCGTGCTTGCGGGTGTGGCTGTCGTCGCCCTGGCGGAAGAGCTCGAAGATGCGGCCGAGCTGGGCGGGCGCGATGCCCACGCCGGTGTCGATGACGCGGATCTCGGCCCCGTCGCCGCGGGGTGAGCGGCGCGCCTCGACGCGGATCGCACCGTGCTCGGTGAACTTGAAGGCGTTGCCGACGACGTGGAAGAGGACGCGCTTGAGCAGCGCCGCGTCGGTGCGGAGGCGGCCGGCATCCTCGGCCAGCACCACTTCGAAGCTCGGGGCGTCGGGCGCGCCGTAGCGCGGCATCGACGCCGCGACCTCGCGCAGCACGTCGCCGAGATCGACGCTCGCGCCGGTGGGCGTGATCCGCGTGGTCTCGGCGTCGACGAAGAACAGCATGTCCTCGATGAGCTGGTGCAGGTGGCGCCCGTTGGCGAAGATGCGGTCGAGGTACTCCTCCTGCTGTGTCGTGACGGGGCCCGCGGCGCCCTCGCGCATGAGCGAGCCGAAGCCGAGGATCACCGAGAGCGGCGTCCGGAGCTCGTGCGACATGAGTGCCAAGAAGGTGTTCTTGGCGCGGTTCGAGCGGATCAACGAGCCGGCGAGGTCGCCGATGCGCTCCGACTGCGCCCGCAGCGTCTCCTCCTGCTGCTCGACCTTGGTGCGGGTGTCGCCGAGCTCGACCTCGAGCCCGCTCTGGATGGAACGCATCGAGAGCCGCATGTGGGCGATCGTCACCACCTGGGCGATGATCTCGCCGACCAGCTCGATGGCGCGTTGGCTCACCAGGTCCCAGCAGATCGGCACCACCTGGAGACAGAGCACCGCGCCGGCGGTCTCGTCGCCGATGGAGAGCGGGAAGCCGATCACCGAGCCGTCGAGGCCGGCCGGCATCGGGCGGCGCTGGCCGACCCCGTCGCCGCCCCAGCGCACGAGCGCGCCCTCGCGCATCACGTCCTGGGCCAGCGTCAACAGGATGGCCGGGACCGGATCGATGTGGCCGCCGAAGCGCTCGTGCTGGCTGTAGCTGCCGGCGACGGCGAGCGCGTCCCCGGCACGGCCGGTGATCACCACCACCCGTTCGTGCCCGAGCCCGTTCACCACCGACTCCGCGAGCCGGGTCGAGAGCTCCTCGAACGACGACGCGTGCTGGCCGACGTGGGTGAGGTCGCGGATCAGCGCCAGGTGCATGAGCAGCGTGTCGTACTGCTCCTGGGCGTCACCGACGGCTTCGCGAAAGACCTGGCTCATGGTTCGTGCCTCAATCCGCCCCGAAGAAGACCTTGAGGTCGTCCTTCTGACCCTGGAGCTGGGCGGCGATCTCGACGCAGGCGCCGAACGTGAGGCCGCTGCCGCCGGCGAGCAAGGCCTCGGCCTCGGGCGCGAGCACGCCCTGGTCGACGTCGGTCCAGTGCACCAGGCGGTTGGCGAGATTGACGATCACGGGCCCCGCGAGCGGCGTCCCCGGGACGATCTCGTCGTGGTGCAGGCGGGCGGCGTCGACGATCGAGCTGGGGAGCGCCCAGGCCTCGCCGAGCCACGATCCGGCCTGGGCGTGATCGACGCCGAAGGCGTCGCGCTCGCGCGTCACGAGCGGCGTGTCGCCACCGGTCGTGGTGACGCGCTCGTACACCGCGGCGAAGCGGATGCGGAGGACGACCCTGCCGATGTCGTGCAGCAGGCCGGCGGTGAAAACCTCCTCCGGATCGGCGGTGCGCGTGCGCTGGGCGATCAGCCGGGCCGCGGCGCCGACCAGCGCCGAGTGCTCCCACAAGGCCGCGATGTCCGTGCCGCCGCGCTGCGCCAGCGTCTCCCAGATCTTGATCCCGAGGGCGAGGTTCTTGACGGTCGAGAAGCCGAGCAGCATGACGGCGCGCGGCAGCGTCGAGACCTGACGCGCGCAGGCGAAGAAGCCGCTGTTGGCGAGGCGGAGGACCCGACCCGCGAGCGCCTGATCGCGCTGCATCAGATCGACGAGGTCCTTGGCCGAGCTGCGCTCGCCGTCGACCACCCTGAGGATGCGGAGCAGCAACACCGGGATGGTCGGGACCTCCCGCGCGTTGACGATCTCGGCGCGCAGCCGCGCCAGCTCCTCCGTCCCGGTCGAGCTCAATCGCGCATCTCCGCCCTGCTATCGGATGATGCGGTCACCGACTTGAATGACGGCGAGCGGCAACACGCGGCTTGCTGTGCGATCGCTGCCGCCGTCGCGGGCGGATCGGCATGACCACCGTGTTTCCGCGACGTTGCGGTCTCGCGGACGGTCGTCTATGACACGCCGCGTGGAGCGCCTCTTGATCACCGGCATCGCCGGCGGACAGGGCCGACTGGTCGCCAAGCGCGTCGCCGACGTCTTCGAGGTGAGCGGCGTCGATCGCGCGCCCTGGGAGGGTCATCCCGACTACATGACGGTCCACACGATGGACCTGCGCAAGAAGAAGTTCGAGGACATTTTTCGGCGGGAACGACCCTCCGCAGTGGTGCACCTCGCCTTCGTGCGTCACTTCCGTGCGGACCCGATGGTGCGCCACGAGATCAACGTCGCCGGCACCAAGCGCCTGCTCGAGTGCTGCGCCAATTACGGCGTGAAGAAGCTGGTGGTGCTGTCGAGCTCGTACGTCTACGGCGCCCTGCCGGAAAACCCCTACTACATGGACGAGGAGACGGCGCTCAACGTGAGCCGCCACTATCCCGACATCCGCGACCTCGCCGAGGTCGACACGCTCTGCAACACCTTTCTCTGGAAGTATCCCGAGATCGCGACCGCCATCCTGCGGCCGGTGCCGACCCTCGGCTACTACGTGAGCAGCTCGATCGGCGGCTACCTGAAGCTGCGCTACGTCCCGACGATCATGGGCTTCAACCCGATGGTGCAGTTCATCCACGAGGAGGACCTCGCCGACGCCATCGGTCGCACGCTCGAGACCGGCATCCGCGGCATCTTCAACGTGACCGGCCCGGGCGCCGTCCCGCTCAAGGTCGCGATCCGCGAGACCGGCGGCACGGCCGTGACACTGCCGGAGTCGGTTGCCCGCACCACCATCGATCGGCTGTTTCGGCTCGGGCTCTACCATCTGCCGCCGGGCGCCATCGATTTCGTCAAGTACCCGTGCACGATCGACGGCCGCCGTTTCCGCGAGGCGACGCAGTTCCAACCGCTGTTCACGCTCGAAGAGATCTTCAGCAGCGTGCGGCACTGACGGGGAGAGCGCGTGGAAAAGATCTCGAAGACGCCGCCTGCTCGCCCGACCCGTCGGCGACAGCGGCAGGCGGGGGTGGTCGGCACCGGCGGCATTCTGATGCAGGATGGCCGGACCCGTCATGACCTCGACGACCCCGACGCCCTCATCGAGGAGCCCGACGCGACGCCGATCGACGCGACGGTCGCGATGACCGAGTCGCTCGGTGCCCTCTCGGACCTGGTCGGCGGCGTCCTCGAGAGCCTGGCACCGCGCCTGATCCGCGACCTGAACCACGAGCTCCGCGAGCGCATTCGCCGCTCGCCGATCGAGCTCAACAGCTACGGCTACGATCCCTGGGGCTTCAACGCCGACGTCGCCCGCCGCACGCTGCTGATCTTCGCGCTGATCTATCGCTACTATTTCCGCGTCCAGACCAGCGGCCTCGAGCATCTGCCGAGCGGCCGCATGCTGGTGATCCCGAATCACGCCGGCCAGATCGCGATCGACGCCGGCATGATCGGCATCGCCACCGTGCTCGAGGCCGACCCGCCGCGCCCGCTCAGGGGCATGGGCGAGTACTGGCTTCCCACCATCCCTTTCTTCAACGTCTTCATGGCGCGCGTCGGCGGCGTGGTCGGCACGCCCAAGAACGCGCGCGACATCCTCGAGCACGGCGAGGCGGTGATCGCGTTCCCCGAGGGCGTCCGCGGCATGAGCAAGACCTTCGGCGAGCGCTATCAGCTGCAAGAGTTCGGCTACGGCTTCATGCGGCTCGCCCTCGAGACCAACACGCCGATCGTGCCGGTGGCGGTGGTGGGCTCGGAGGAGCAGGCGATCTCGATCGCCAACGTGAAGCCGCTCGCCGATCTGCTCGGGATCCCGGCGTTTCCGGTCCTCCTCAACTACTTCCCGCTGCCGGTGCGCTACCACATCGAGTTCGGCGAGCCGATGGAGTTCCGCGGCAACGCCAACGACGAGGACGAGGTCATCGGCAAGAAGGTCGAGCAGGTGAAGCGCCGCATCCACGACATGATCCAGGCGGGGCTTCGCCGGCGTCGCAATTGGTTCTTCTAGACGGGGGAGCGACATGGCGCGAAAGCACAAGCGGGTCTTCATATTGGGAGGCGGGGCGGCGCTCGGCGCACACCACGTCGGCGCGCTCAAGCTGCTCGAGGAGCAGGGCATCAAGCCCGACGCGATCGTCGGCAGCTCGATCGGCGTCATCAACGCCTGCTGCTACGTCTCGGGCGGCGTGCCCCAGCTCGAGGACGCGTGGGAGCACTTCTACTCGCTGCCGCGCATCGTCTCGCCCAGCCTCAAGCACAACCCGCTCTTCGGGTATTCCCTCTTCTCCATGGACCGGCTGTCCGGGGCGATCGAGGAGTACATCGACTTCCCCAAGATCTACGAGAGCCGCATCGAGCTCGAGTTCGTGCTGCTGAACGTCTCGCGCGGCCGCGGCGAGGTCTATTCCAAGCGCGACTGCACCAGCTGGCGCGAGCTTCGCACCATCTCGCGCGCCGGCTACGCGATCCCGATGCTTTTCCCGCCGATCCAGTTCCGTCAGGATTGGTTCGTCGACGGCGGCTTCGCCTGGAACATCCCGCTCGAGCATGCCCTCGGTCTCGGCGCGACCGAGATCTATCTCTTGGCGCCGATCGCGAGCCAGCTGCCGTATCAGAATCGCTTCGGCGGCCTCTTCGGCTTCGCGCAGCGTTTCGTCGACGTGATGTGGCGCACCATCGGCAACATGGGCTACCTCTACGCGCGCATGGAGAACGGCCACCTGCACGACGTGCCGGTGACCGTCATCGAGCCCGGCGAGCAGTACAGCGGCTTCGGTCCCTTCCACGTCTTCAACGCCTACCCGCGGAAGAACCGCGCGCTGATGGAGGCGGGCTATCGCGACGCCAAGCGCGTGATGGCGGCACGGAAGCGCATGGCCCAGCAGCAGGCGGCGCGGGCGGCGGCCGAGAAGGCGCGCGCCGGCGAGAGCGAGCGCCCCGCCACGGCCGCGACCGGCGGCAAGGTCGTCTCGATCCGTTCGTTGGATTCGTAGCGGCCATAGGCCAAGCGTTCGATCGAGCCGCCGTTCGCCTCCGCGCCGCGCGGTCCTTGCAGCACCGCACGACCCCCTCACCTCGTTGCCACCGCGGTTCCTCGTGAAAAGTCCATGATTTGAATCACGGCCATGAAGGGTTTTGCATGGCACATCGCTTGCTGTTTTGGCCGTCCGTGACCTTCGGCGAACCCCTAGCCACCGGTGGGAGCTTCCTCACCGGCACCACCATCCGCGACTGCTTCACCTATGAAGACCTCGGTCCTGAGGACGAGGCCATCGCGGCCGCCGCCGAGGAGTTCGTTCGTCGCGAAGTGCTCCCGCAAGTGGATGCGATCGAAGCGCAGGTCCCGGGCGTCATGCGCCGGCTCCTCGAGCAGGCGGGGGAGCTCGGCCTTTTGATGTTCGACATCCCGGCGCATCATGGCGGTCTCGGTGTCACCAAGGCGGCGGCGACCTTGATCGGCGAGCGCTCATTCAAGCTCGCCTCCTTCGCCGTCGCCTGGGGCGCCCACACGGGCATCGGCACCCTGCCCCTGCTGTTCTTCGGCAGCGAAGAGCAGAAGCGGCGCTACCTCCCGCGGCTCATGAGCGGCGAGCTGATCGCCGCCTACGCGCTCACCGAGCCGAGCTCGGGGAGCGACGCGCTCGGCGCCAAGACCAAGGCGGTACTGACGCCGAGCGGCGACTATCGCCTGACCGGCGTCAAGCAGTTCATCACCAACGGCGGCTTCGCCGACCTCTTCACCGTTTTCGCCAAGGTCGACGGCGAGCGCTTCACCGCCTTCCTGGTCGAGCGCACGTCAGCGGGCGTGTCGACCGGCGCCGAGGAGCACAAGCTCGGCATCAAGGGCTCCTCGACCTGCCAGCTCATCCTCGACGACGTCATGGTCGGCCCCGAGAACGTCCTCGGCGAGGTCGGGCTCGGGCACCGCATCGCCTTCAACATCCTGAACGTCGGTCGCCTGAAGCTCGGCGCGGCCGCGCTCGGCGGCGCGCGCGAGTGCCTCGAGTACGCCGTCAGGTACGCGAGCGATCGGCGCCAGTTCCAGACCCCGCTGGTCGAGTTCGGCGCCGTGCAGCGCAAGATCGCCGACATGGCCGTCCGCATCTACGTCGCCGACGCCGCCAGCTACCGCACCGCCGGCCTGATCGACGCGCGCATCGCCCGCATCGAGGCCGGCGCTGCCGACTACGATCAACAAGTCATCAAGTCCATCGAGGAGTACACGATCGAGCAATCGATCGTGAAGGTGTTCGGCACCGAGACCCTCGACTTCGTCGCCGACGAGTCGCTGCAGATGCTCGGCGGCTATGGCTTCGTCGCCGACTACCCGCTCGAGCGCCATTACCGCGACTCGCGCATCAACCGCATCTTCGAGGGCACCAACGAGATCAACCGCATGCTCATCCCCGCCACCATGATGAAGCGGGTGATGACGCAGGGCCTGCCGATGCTCGAGTTCATGCAGGAGGTCGACGACGACCTCGCCAGCGGCAACGGCCACCACGCGCCGGTCGATCACACGCTGGTCGCCGAGGTGCACGCGGTGAACCAGGCGAAGCGTCTGGTCGCCTACACCGCCAAGCTGCTCATGCAACGCGAGCCCGCCGAGGTCGGCCGGAAGCAGATGCACCTCGAGCGCTTCGCCGACATGATCATCGACCTCTACGCGATGGAGAGCGCGGTCGTCCGCACCACCAAGCTGATCCGCCGCCGCGGCGAGGACAAGGCCAAGCTCGAGCAGGACATGGTGGCCGTCTTCGTCGCCGACGCCAGCGAGCGTCTCGCCGCCAACGCCCGCGCGCTCTTCGGCAACGACACCGACGGCCCCGAGCTCGCGCGCCACCTCGAGACCATCGCGCACTTCACGCCGTACGTCGGCAAGGGCCTGCTCGACGCGCGCGTGCGCATCGCCGAGCAGATCGTCGGGGCGGGCGGCGTGCTGCGGTAGCGCGTCGTTTCCCGACGGTGGTTCGTTTGGGCGTCAATCATGGGCGCCACCGCAGGTCGCGTAGCCCGGCTCAAAATCCCCGCGGACTTTCGCCTCGGCTCTAGGCCTCCACCTGTCGATGATCGCTGCCATTTGAGACACCAACCGGGACCGCTTCAACGCGCTCACAATCGGACGATTCCGACGCACTGAGTGAGCACGAGAGATCTCGCTCAACGGGTCGTCGCCACCGCGTTCGAGAGCGGCCACTGACGTCCCTGGATCGCCGACACACTCACCATCGTCGGAGGATCGCGAATCCGAGGGCGGCGGCGGCGAGCACGAGCGTAACGCTCACGACGGCGAGCATGATTCCGAAGATCGAGGGAGAATCGGGCACCTGAATCGTGACGGGCAATTCGGGGAGGGTCGCGGTCCCCTCTGCCGGCAGCAAGGCGCGGGGCGCCGCGGGCGCTTTCGAATCGCGCTCGGCCTTCGGCTCGACCCGTGCGGCAGGTGACGAAATATACGGAGATGCTTGCCGGTCGTTGCGTGGCGTGTCCGCCAGCAGCGCCGCCACATCAGCGAGCAGCTCGTCGACGTGCTGATACCGGTCCTCGATGCTCTTGGCGACCGCCCGTTCGATGATGCGTCGCACGCGCACTGGAACGACGTCGTTGAACTCGAGGGGATACTCCAACGGATCCTGCGTCACGCGCCGAACGACCTCGTGCTCGTCGAGCCCGTCGAACATGTGCCGTCCAGCCACCATCTCGAACAGCACCATCCCGAGCGCGTAGACGTCGGCGCGGCCATCGATCGCACGATCACCTCTCACCTGCTCCGGAGAGCAGTACCTCAGGGTACCGATGAAGAGGCCGGTCTGGGTCTCAATTGTCCCCTGCGTGCCGGGCATCTTTGCGATTCCGAAATCCGTGACCACGGCGCAACAGGTCTTGTCGTCGATCAGGACGTTCGCCGGCTTGATGTCGCGATGAATCACCGGAGGGTCGTGGCCATGCGCATGCGAGAGCGCGCTTCCGATCTGATGGGTGAACGCCAGTGCTTCCGCATAGGGCAACGGACCGCGTTCGCGAATCAGCTTGGCCAACGATCGACCTTCGACGTACTCCATCACGAAGTAGTGCTGGCCGTCTTCCTGATCCACGTCGAGCACCGGCACGATGTTCGGATGTCGCAGCGTAGCCATGATGCGGGCCTCGCGATGGAAGCGCGCGACCATCTGCTCGTCGTCCGTGAAGTCGGGAGACAGCAGCTTCAGTGCGAGGACCTTCCGAAGCGTCGCGTGACGGACTCGGTAGACGTGCCCCATTCCGCCGCGCCCGATCTCACCCAACACCTCATACTTTCGCGGCAGCAAGATCGGGCCAACGGCGGTTCTCTTCGCCTCGTCGAGTTGCCTGAGGCGGTCCGTGATCTTGTCCCCTACCGCACTGAGCAAGGCGCCGTCGTTCGGCGAGTAGATGTCGCCGGAACGCTTCGCTCCGAGCGCAACAAAGCCGACCAATTCCTCGGCGGCATGGATCGGCAACAGAACGGCCGGCGTCAGACGGGCGAGAAACGTGCGCGCACCGGAGTCCAGGGAGGCGGATCCAGGCTGATTGCGCCAGTCGTCCACATCTAGATGCCCTCGCGCCGCGACGATCGCGCTCACGAGATTGCTCGATACCTCGAGCGACGGCGGGCTCCCCGACGCGCGTCTCACAACGTGAACTGTCGGTAGGAACTCTCGTTCCGTGCGTTCGTACACGGTGCAGCTCGACGCGCCAAAGATCTCGCTGAGCCCATTCGCGACTTGCTGGAGGATAGGTCGTTGGCCGTCGATGCGAGAGATTTCTGCCAGGAGACCGCGCATACCGACCTGCACGGCAAAGCGCTCTCGAAAGAGCAGGCGTTCCACCAGCGGGCGTACCGATTGGTAGAGAAACGCCAGCGAGAAGGCGGTCATCGCTGACAGTGCCGGCGTCCCGACCCTGCGATCGATCCCGACCAGCTTGCTCGCCGCCTCGGCCACCGCGGGCACGATTCCCAGAATGACGGCCAATAACGCGATGGCGAGGAGGCCATATGACACGGTCGCCGTGATGAGCCGGTCGATGTCGTACAGCTTGAATCGGACGATCGCGACGAAAAGCGAGATCGGGATGAGCATCTCGGTCGCGGTCCCGAGCTCGTGCAACCACCACAAGGAAGGAACGGCGAGTGTCACGAGATCAATCGCCATCACGGGAATGAGCCCAGCGTACAGCCCGTACAGCACCCATTTCTGTTGGAGCCTGCCGAGAGGAGCCGCGCGCATGTAGTTGCGAGTAAGAACGGTCAGGAGCGCCGCGATGAAGCCCACGTTCACGACGAATAATGCGGGGAATCCTACGGCTGGCGGTAAGGGAACCCCGAGAAAGGCCGTGGTTGCGACGGGTCCGGTAACCGCGAACACCCATGGCCACCACGGCTCGCCCTCGTGCAGACGTTCCGGAAGCAGCCAACCGGCGCGGAGAATGAGGGGAAACATCAGCGTCGACGCGATCGCGTAGGCGCCGATCCACAGGTAGGTCAGACGATGGTCACCGCCGAAGAAGAACGTCCAATGCATGCTGAAGGCCGCGGAGCACATGAAGAACGCGCGCGCGACGGGAACTCCCGGGCGGCGAATCAGCACGAGCACGCCGGCGGCCATCGTCCCCACTGTCAAGGGGAGGGTACGCCACGGGAATCCGATCGGGAAGAACGGCACGGTCGCATCGTGGACCTCACCGGCCCGTCGGTAGCGAACCGTCACACTCGCCCCCCCAATACCCTTCCGCAGTATCGCCGCGCGCGCCTCATGTGCGAGCGCGAAGACCCCGAGTGGCCGCCTCCCCGAAAGATCGCGTCCGTCGATCGAGAGCAACGAGTCGCCTGGGGCGAGGGATGTTATGTCCTCGGCGCTCGGCCACAGTTGGCGCACGCTCGGAAAGTCGGCGGACTCGGCCGACGGCGCCGCGACGTAGATTCCCATCCACGCCAACCGCCCCGCCGTCACCTGGCGTAGATGGAATCCCAACGCCGCCAACCAGAGAGGCAGCAGAACGGCGATCAGAGCGGCATCGAACAGCGGTAACCGCCGCATCAGCTCATTCGCGACGGCGCTCGTGGAGCATCGAGGCTACTCGATGCTCACGTGCGCTGTCTCTTTGATTTCGATCGGCGGCGAGCCCGCCGGAAGAGCAGCTCGGCGAGAATCGGAAGACGCCGATCACTCGGTGCTCTCCACGCGGCGCGTCAGGGGAGGTCGTGATGCCGACCCGCACGTAGTCCTTGTATCCGGCGTTCACAACGGGCCGCCCCTGGATCTCAGGCGTGGTGACAACGACCTGTCCATCGGCCGGCTCCACCGTGAAACTCGCGGTATACGGGATCCGACCCAGATCCTCCGTCGTCGGATTTGTTAGCGCGCAACGGACATACGTGTCCCTGCCTCGGGAGCTGAGGGAGATGGTGCGGTCCTCCAGCGCGACGGCCGGCACACCGACCGGCGTGGGCGTCAGGATCGGTACCGGTGAGGACGTCCCGGTCGGGCTCGCGGCCGGCGTGTTGGTTTCGCTAGGCAGCGCAGAGACCGTACGCGTCGGAACCGGCGTCAGCGTCGCCGGCGGCGTTCCCGTTCGGACCTGAGTGGAGGTCGCCGTCGCGTGTGGTGTGGGCGTCGTGGGCAGAGGCGTGGCGGAAGTCGCCGCCGCGGTCCGCGACGGCGTGGAGCTCGCTGTCGGCAACAACGCGACGGTCTGGGTCGCGAAGGCGCTCGGGCTCGCAGTCTTCGTCGCGCTCGGCGTCGCCACCGAGGTTGGAGGGGTCGCACTCGCCGTAGCGGGCATCGGAGTCGGCGACGCTCTGGTAGTCGCAGCCGCGGAGGCCGTGGCATTCGCCGTCGGCGTGGATGGCGGCGTGCCGGTCGGGCTCGCGACCGGCGTCGCGAGACAAGACGGGCCAGCGAACGCGATGCCGACCTTTAGTCGCACCACGGTCGCGCGCGGACTCGCGCCGGGATCTTCGGCCGGCAGGTCGATCTTGGCCCCGAAGAGTACAAGCTCGCCGCCACCCTCCGCCGGATCAAAAAGACAGAGCAGCTTCTCCTCGAGCACGCCCTGCGGGCGAAACACGAGCGTTCGGTCGCCCTTCGACGCAACGACGTTCTCCGCGAATCCAAGCAGCGTCGTCCCGTTGATGGTCTCCGTGTCGCCGGGGAGTTGATACGTCTCCGACAAGAGACGCTTCCGTCCGCGGGCTTTCAGATCGATCAACACGGTGACCGCGCGACGCTCGACCAACGCTGGCGGGTCCGTGGGTTTTGGTCCGGGCGCGTGAGTGATCGGCGTCTCCTCGTAGTCGGTGATGGCGGCGTCGACAATGATCGTCATGATACCCCGGCCGCGCAACTTGACCGGCTCACAGGTTCCGCCGACGCACGCGCCATCTCCCTCGCAAGCGCACCCGATGTTGGCGCCGCCGCTGCAGCGGCGCGGCGATCCTGTCGCCACGAAGAGTGAATCGCTCTGGGCGGGAGCGGGCCATGGCGCAAGAGCGAGGGCCGCAATCGCAACTATGGCTCCGACCCATTGCCGCCTCATCGGGCGAATCCTCCGCCCGGCGATGGAGTCGAGCCGGGAGCCGGCGGCGCGACCGACAGCTTGAAGACACCTTGGTTCTTGCTGCGCGCGCTCTTCTTTCCATCCACCACGATGAAATAGGTCTTGTTGGCCTCGACCGTCAGCGACACTTGCGAAGCAACGCGTTCGTGCAAAGCAATGTCGTTGAAGCAACTGTCATCGTCGTACGCGACGTCCTGCCCGTCGCACGTGGCTTCGCGCACGTAGAGGACCGTGTCAAAGCCCGTTCCCGCCTCGCAGGTCGCGATTCGCGCCACCCCCGACGTCATCGGTTTCCATCGGAAGACGTACTCGGGGGCGTCAGCCGTGCCGCCGTCCGGCTCTGCGCACGAGCTACGCTCATGACTCGCAAGCCCTGACGGCTCCGAGTCGTCGACGGAGCACTCAACCGGCTGACCGAACTTGCTGCCGTCGGTGGCGCGCAGGAACGTGCCGCCCTCTGCGGGAATCTCTTCCTGCGAACAGTCGCTCGCCGTCGGGGGAGTGGAAACGTCCGCCGGCGTCACCGACAGGTCGAATTCCCCTTCGCTGTTGTTCCCGTCCTCGCTACTGATCCCGTCGACGACGATGAAATACGTGCGTGACGCCGTGACGTCCACCTTCACGCGTGATTCCTTCGATGCGCCTATGCACGGACTGCGGTTGTTGTTGCAAGCGACCTCGGCTCCGAGCGCGAGATTCGAGACCGCGCAGGCTGCCGAGACGGCACCTCGCGGAGGGAGACAATGCTGTCGAAGCCGTTTCTGAGATCTCTCGTCTCGATCACCCACCGGCCGTCGCTTGCCGGCGTCCACTCGTACACGACCTCTTTGGCAGAGGCGCCGCCACATTGGCTGTCGTTGACGCGCGACGTCTCTCCTATCGTCGACCCTGGGCGCGCCTCCTCGCCGCTTGGGGGAATCGTCGTATCGTTCCCGGGCGCGCGCTCGTAGCACACGAGGCCTTGATCACGTATGCAGCGACCTGAAGGGTCGTCGTCCTGAGTTTCAGGTGCGATCGGAACGAACGCGATATCGACTTCGAGACGCACCACGGTGGCGAGAGGCTCCTTCTGGCCCGGCGGTCTCCTCGGACAGCGGTCTTTGGACTCGCTGACGTCACACTGATCGCTGTTGTTCTCGAATTGATCGATGTCATTGAGGTCGTCGACCTTGCTGATTATGATCGGGAGCACCGTCGCATCGCCGCCGACGAAAATCTCGCGTAACGCCGCACCGAGCTCCGACTCCGGCGCCAGAAACAGAAACGGTTTGAAGATCTTGAGGAATCCGCGATCGGCGCGACTGGGGTCGAAGAAATTGACGAACCCGAGCTCCGTTATCGGCTCGAACCGCTCTTGCCCGTCGACGACGACCCTCCAAGCGCCACGAGGAGCCTCCGACGGCTCGATGTTCTGATACGTGTCGGAGAGCAGATGCCTGCCGGTCGGACCGTCGATCTCGAGCAACACCGTGAAGGCCTGGTTGACGCCCGGCGGACCGGGATATTCGTCGACGCGATCGTCCACCATGATCGTCAAGATCCCGGACGCCTTCGGCTTCGTCTTGTCTCTCACGGGAACGCACTGGGGGCCGTTTTCGAAGAACGGGAAATCGCGAAAAATCGCGTTCGAGCAAATCCCATTCGGATCGGCCGGCGTCGGCACGCAGGGGCAGTCTTGTTTCGGCCCCTTGTCGCATTGAAGACGCAGGCGCGGCTGTCGCACCTCCGGACCGCCGTCGTTGGCCCCCATGATGAGCCCGGGGAAGCTGAAGAGCACGACCCACGCCACGAGGGCGGCGCGCCAACGTTGCGTCATCGATCAACCTCCGGCGGCTGAGGACGGCGACTCTCTCTTGCAAAGGGCGTAGGCCGACCCGACGATCACGAGAGCTGCAGCGACTAGTGCGATGGCATCGCCCAATCGCTGGTAGGGTGTCAAGGTTTGCGATCGACGAATCGAGCCTCTCACAACCTCACCTGCGTCGAAATGAGACACGGCTTGGACCTGTCCCAAGGGATCGATGATCGCCGAGAAACCACCGATCGTCGCTCGCACCAGATAGCGACGGGTTTCGATCGCGCGCATGGAGGCAAGGGCCATCTGAAAGCGTGCGGGCACTACGTATCCGAACCAGGAATCGTTGGAGAGGTTGGCGAGCACCTCCGCACCATGCATGGTGTGGAGGCGTGCCAGGTCCGGGAACATCACCTCGGAGCAGAGCAACACCCCGAGCTGCGCCTTGCTCGTCGCCAGCGAGTGGATGGCCGTGCCGGAACTGTAGCTTGCCGCTCGCGAACGGCGCAGCCAACGGAGCTCGTCGCCCTCCGCGACCGGCATCAGGCGGACCTTGTCGTAGCGATCGACGAGTCTGCCCGTCCGTAACAAGAACGCCGAGTTGTAGTAGCGCACCGTCGTGAGACCCTGGAGATAGGACGATCCTCCCACCACGAGGTCGGAGGAGAGATCGAGCGAGACCGATAGCAAGTCGCGTTGCCCAGGTGAATCTTCCTGCGGATAGAACGCGATCGAGTTCTCCGGCCACAGGACCAGGTCCGGCTCGTCGGTGGTCATGGCGCGCGTCTGGGCGACGTAGCGGGCGAAAGCCGCGGTTTGCTCCGACCCGGTCATCGGGTGCCGCACGGGACTCGAGCCCTGCACGAGGGCGACTCGTATGGGCGCTCCAAGGACGAAGGTTTCTCCGAGGCGCCAATGCCCGTACGCGCAGGTGATCACCGCGAGCGCGGCCACGACCGCGAGCCAGCGCCCCGGGCGGGCGGACGTACCGGGGACCAAGAGAGCTGCGAGGGCCGCGTTCGTCGCACCCAGCAAGAAGCCGATGCCATAGGGACCCGCGACGTCGGCGATTTGCGTCACGTGCGCGAACGACACCTGGGAATAGGCGGACAACGCCCACGGATTGGCGATGCCGAAATTGGCGCGGCAGAATTCGCTAACGCACCAGCCGCACCCGATCAGCAGCGGGTTTGCCATGCCGCGAACCGCCAACCACGACACCCACGCGCCGAACAGCGCGACATAGATGGCAAAGCCGACGACGCTCGCGGTCACGAATGCGATCGCCGCTAGGGACGGCGGAAGCCCGAAGAACCCGACGAGCATGCCCGGCAAAGGCCAGCCGACGGCGAGGGCTGCCACGAACCCGGCGAGCAGACCGTGACGAAACGCACGGGCAGGGCGCACTCTCATCGCCGCCACCAGCAGGGGAACGAGCGCCACCCAACACAGCCCGCCCAGCGCGAGCGGCGGGAAGCTCAGCGCGTACAAGACGGCGGATATGACGCCCAGTGCGAGCGGAGGGAGCGTGCGAGACTTGCCGAGCGGCATCGGTACTCGGACCTGAACCGCTTTTCGGCGAGTCTGCGCCTACGCGAGATCGGTCGTCTAGAGCTTGTTACCGAGCTGGACCAGATATTTGAAGTCGAGGCTGGGATTGGCCTACGGAGCGGACGGCGCGCGGATCAAATGACTTACCTGGGCGAGCCGTTGGGCGGTTGCGAGGGCGAATCCGCTGCGTCGGAATCGACCCTTTGTAATCTCAGGTTGAACCACCCAGCTCACTGGCGAGAAATCGTTGGGCTATTCGTTCAGAGCGGGGGTTTGTGAGCCATGAACTCGAATCTGCCTTCCTGCATGGCGAGATCGTCATGGACGAACGTCACGCGCAACCTCATCGGGGCCCGAGGTCGACTCGGGCCCCTCGCGCCTACCCTCTCCCCTGCTAGATCACGCTCAGAGACAGATGAGACACGCGATGCAGTTGTTGGTGATCCCGCACGGGATCCCCGTCTCGCAGGTCTCGGGCGGCACGATGACGCCGTCGCCGCAGTTCGGGGTCGCGGTGGGGGTGGGCGTCGGCGTCTGAGTCGGCGTCGTCGTCTGCGTCGCCGTCAAGGTCGGGGTCGGGGTGCCGGCCGGCGTCATCGTGACGGTCGGCGTCGGCGTGGGCGTACGCGTGATCGTCGGCGCCGGGGTCTCGCCGCTGGTGTTGGTGGGCGTCGGGGTCGGCGTCGGGGTGCGCGTCGGCGTCCGGGTCGGTGTGGGTGTCGCTCCCACCGGGGTCGGCGTGACCGTCTTCGTCGGGGTCGCCGTGAGCGTCGGCACCGGCAAGGAGCACTCGGCGGGGTAGCTCTTCAACGTCGGCACGCCGAGGGCGTCGAGGCAGTCGGCCTTGAACTCGGTGACACAGGCGACGCAGTCGACCAGCTGCTGGAGAGTGCCGACCGCTCCGCCGCACGCGGGTCCGCCGCCCGGAACCGTCACGTCGTTGCAATTGGCCGGAAACCCGATCATCGCGGGCGAGAGATCGCCGCTGCCGCCGCAGATGCGGTCGGCGCCGCCGCAGGCGCGGCAGATGTCCCGTTCCAGCTTGTCGGCGGCGCGCACGATCTTCGGCACGGTCTTGAGGCCGTCCGGGCACGGACCGGCGAGCTGTCCCTTGATGACCTTGTCCTCGCACTTGGCGAGGGCCTTCGACTTGGCCGAGAAGAAGCGCGCCATGCCCCTGCCGATCGACGCCTGGCAGCGATTGAACGTGCTGCCGGGGACCGACGGCGCGAGCGCGTCGTAGGAGAGCGCGACCGTCTGGTCGACCGCGAACTCGGCGACGCAGGACACGCAGTCGACGATGTCGTTGCAGTCGCCGATGCCGTTCGTGCAGCTGCCGCTCTCGAGGTTCGGGCAGCTGCCCATGTCCCAGCCGATCGAGGCCAGCGTCTCGTCGTCGCCGCCGAGCCCGCAGTTGCGGTCGAGGCCGCCGCAACGCTTGCTCACGTCCCGCCGGAGCTTGCCGGCGAGGCGCGTGATCCTCTCGGTGGTCGCCGTGTCCGGACAGGGTCCGGGACGCTTGCCCTGGAGGACGGCCTCGTTGCACTTGCCGAGGTACTTGATCTTGCCCTGGGTGAACTTGGCGAGGCTCGAGTTCACCGCGCGGAGACAGGTCGGAGGATCGGCGGCGGCGGGAGCGGCGAAGCCGCCCGCGACGATCAGGACGACCGCCACGCGGAGCGAGCGAGCGAGGCGGCGGGAGCGACGCGTCAGCAGCAGGGGGGCGATCATCACAGGGGGCCTCCTTCCGACCCTTCGTGAGACGGCACGAGTCGGAGAAAGCGATCAGGTACTCGGAAACAGCCTGACCTGGCAATCCCGTGCTTGCTAGAGAGCGTTCTCCGAAAGTGGTGAGAGAGGTCTATAGAGTTTCGGCCGGATGCCGCTCGGCGTCAAAACCTCCTTCAATCGGCCTTGGCCTTGAACTGCTGGGTGTCGTTCCGGAGGCTCGAGCCGTAGGTCGCGGTCCAGCACTGGCCGGCGCCGTTCACCAGCTGCACCGTCACCGGCAGGTCCGAGATCGGGAGCGGCGGATCCGGCAGCGACGCGCCCTTCCCCTTGACGGTGATCTGCGCCTTCCCGGCCGGGCCCGACTTGAGCACGAGCTGCTGGATGCCGTTCGGCGTCAGGTCCTTGTCGATGTAGCGGAAGCCGCGGGCGTTCTCGCGCCAGCATGGGCGCGGGCTCTGGACGTTGCAGGAGCCGCCGGCCGGGATCGCGGCGCTCGCGATCAACGACGAGTTGCCGTCGTAGAGGCAGAGCGCGTAGCCGGTCGTGGCGGTCGGGTTCCCGAAGTCGGCCTTGGTCGTCGCCGTGCCCTTCAGCCATCGCCACTGCAGCCGGTCCTTGGTGTCGGGGCTGGTGTTGCGGAGCTGGAGCTGCGCTTTCCGCGGCACCGCGGGCGGCCGGCACGCGACCGAGGGCACCGGGCCGCAGCTCGCGGCCGCGGGGGTGGCGGTCGCGCCCGGCGTCGGGGTCCCGCCGTTCGGCGTCGCCGTCGGCGTCGGGTTCGTCTGCGGCGGGTTGGCGACCTGTCCCGGCGGCTCCTCGTAGTTGCCGGTGTTGCGGAGGTCGTGGCGCTTCTTCGGCCACTCCTCGTTGCCGACCGGGGCGGTCGTGTCCCAGACGAAGAGGTAGCCCTCGCGGGTCAGCACGGTGACCTCGTTCAGACCGTCGCCGTCGACGTCCCCGACGGCGGCGTTGGCGACGTTCCAGCCGCCGGTGAACTTGGGCCAGCCGGTCGGCTCGAGACCGGTCACGTCGAAGGCATGCAGGAAGTACCCGGCGGAGCCCTCGATGATCTCGGGCGGCGTGCGGATGCCGGGGATTCCCCCGACGTCGGCGATCGAGGGGCCGGTCAGGAACTGCAGCTCCTCCATGTGGTGCGGAAAGGTCGGTTGGAACGTTCCCGTCGTGGCGACCCAGGCGCTCACGTGATCGTCGGCGTTCAGCTGCTGGTCGGCGAGCACGATCGCGAGCAGGCGGGCCAGGCCGGACGCCGGCGCGGCGAAGCTCAAGGGCCCTGAACCGGTGCCGGTGAGGTCGCCGAACGCGCCCTCGCCGAGCCCCGGAACCGACGGCAGGTCCGGACTGGTCGAGGTGCCGCTCTCGGTCTGCATCACGCGGTAGCCGTTCGGGTCGGAGCCGTAGAACGAGGTGCCGTCGGCGTTCAGCAGATAGGCGGGGCCCGCCGCCGCGAAGACACCGATCTCGAGCGTGCCGTTGCCGTCGACGTCGGCGAGCGCCGGCGACGCGTTGATGCCCTCGCCGACGTTGGGAAGGATCTCCGCCGTGAAGAATGCGATCTTGACCGGCCAGCCGGCGTGGAACGGGCCGCCGGGATGGTTCAGGCCGTCCTTCTCGACGGCGTAGACGCGGCTGTTGCAGGAGCTCTGGCCGGCGGCCGCGAGCAGCTGGCCGAGCGCCGCCGCCGTGCCGCTCGTGAGCGACACGTTCAGGGGCTCGTCGTAGCATTCGTTGGTGCCGACCACGATGTCGAGCGCGCCGTCGTCGTCGATGTCGCCGATGCCGGGCGAGTTCATGATCTTCTCGCCGCGGAAGGCGCCCGGCAGCGGCGTCACCTGGTGGTTCACGGGATTGATCGACGCCACCCGCGTCGCATCCACCATCTGCACCGGGAAGCCCGGCCGCGGCACGCCGAGGCCGTTCCAGACGTAGAGATGGCGATCGTTGCCGCCGGCGACGACGTCGAGGCCGCCGTCGCCGTCGAGGTCGGCGAGCGCGGGCGAGGCGATGATCGCCCGGTCGACGCGGTTGTTGGGATTCTTCACGTCGTGCGCCGAGTAGGCGAGGTTCACCTGCACCGGGAAGCCGCTCTTGCGGACGCCCTGGTGATCCCAGGCGTAGACCTTGCCCTCCATGTCGGCCGCGACCACGTCGAGGAGGCCGTCGTCGTCGATGTCGCCGATCGCGACCGAGGCCAGGATGGCGCCGCGCGGCGCTGCGATGGCGCTGGTCGCGAAGGCGGTCGAGCCGGCGTGGTACGGAATGACGTCGCCCGCCGCCGGCCAACCGGCAAGGTCCGAGCCGTCGCCGCGCTTGGCGTAGACGAGGCCGTCGCTGGTGCCGAACACGATCTCGGCGGCGCCGTCGCCGTCCAGGTCGGCGAGCGCCGGCGACGACGCGCCGTCGCCGCCGATGCGGAGCGGGAAGGCCGCCTTCAGGTCGGGGTCGTGGTGCACGAAGATCGTCCGCCGGTCCTCGCCGAGCTGGTTGCCGGGCTGGTCCCGCACCTGGACGCGGATCGTGTAGGTGAACTGATCGTAGTCGGAGGTGAGGTCGGGGAGCTGATTGATGCGCCGCAGGATCTGCGTCGCGGTCGGGGCCGGGATCTGCGCCGGCGTGATGGTGGCGAGGAGACCGTCGACCGGGCGCCGTCAGGGTCGCCCCGAAGGGCACGACGTCGATGAAGTCGGCCTCCTGCGGCTGAACGCCGTAGCCGATCTGGACCCGGTAGGTGTAGCCGGCCGCCCGCTCCGCCGCGACCCGCCCCACCACCGCGACGGCACCGTCGCGCTCCGCATCGAGGGTCTGGAACCAGGTCGGCGTGCGGACGTCGGCCTCGGGCGGGATCTGGCCCGCCAGCACCCGCGACACCGCGTCGTAGGTGTTGATGCGGCCGTAGCCCGTGAATTGATCGAAGCCGGCCTGGGTCGCGTAGCGCGAGGTGTCGGGAAACGCGACCAGACGGCCGCCGACCGCGGGCGGCGTACCGAGCGGGCCGCCGGGGACGTCGAAATCGATGTCGTCCGCGGTCTGCGTCAGGAGCTGGCGGATCTCGTTGGCGGTGAGCGGCGCCGCGAGCGTGGCGGCGTCGACCGCGTTCCGGCCGGCGGAAACCAGGAGGCCGGCGATGCCCGAGCTCCGTCCGACCGCCTCCGAGGAGCACGACGTCGCCGAGACCGACACCGAGAGGTTGCCGCCGAAGTTGGTGCAGCCGTTCAAGAACAGCCACGAGCTCGGGACGGTGGGAAAGCCGAAGTCGGCGATCGCGTTCACCATGACGGTGTGGACGTACGGACCCGGGAAGATGTGGTGCCACGAGTCCTCGTCGGCGGCCGACGCCATCACCGGCACGTCGTGGGCGTAGGCGTAGTCGACCGCCTGCTGCGCGAACGCGGATTGATTGTAGGTGCCGAGCGCCTCCTGGACCACGTCGGCGCCGGTGTCGACCGCGAACACCACCCCCTGCGCGAACGAGTTCACGTCGGCGACGAAGCTGTCGCCGACCCGGACCGGCATCGTCATGCAGTTCGGACAGGTGGCGAGCGCACCGCCGTTGTTGGCCTCGGCCGCCGAGTCCTCGGCCTCGCCGGTGCCGTGCCCGTACTGCACCTCGTCGAACGGGTCGTTGTCGAACTCGAAGAAGTCCCAGCCGCAGATGTCGTCGACGTAGCCGTTGCCGTCGTCGTCGACCGCCGTCCGAGAACAGCATGATCAGGTCCTCGGGATCGGTCACGGCGTTGCCGTTGACGTTGGTCACCGCCGGGTCGCCGTCGTAGTCGGGCATGTTGAAGACGCCGTCGCCGTTGCAGTCCCAGGGGTCGCCGCCCGGCGGCGGGGTGCAGCCGCCCAGCGGCGCCGGAGCCGGCAGCTCGCCGCGGTTCAGGTGGAACTTCTTGCGGAGGTCGTTCACCGCGCCGTTGTCGTTCCACTTGAAGCCGGAGTCGTGGACGGCGATCACCACGTCGGAGCGCCCGGTCTCCTTCCGCCAGGCGATCTCGACGCTCATGCCCGTCACGCCGAAGAGCTCGTTGGCGCTCAGGTTCACCAACGGGTCGGTGCTGCAGAAGTTGGTGCTGGCGTACTTCCACTTCTCGCCGTTGCAGCTGCCGGCGGCGCCGCTCATCTCGTTGGCGAGCGGAATGCACCCGAGCGGCAGGCCCGACGAGTCGCAGCGGTTGGGATGGGCCGCGTAGGGGAACTCGGCCCGCGCCACGGAGGTGCCGAGCGGCGACAGCACCACCATGAGCCCGAGGACCACGGCCCGACCGGCGAGCGAGCGACCACGCATGCGAGAGTCTTTCCGCGGCCGGACCCGACCGCTGCGGCTCGTGATGGGGTGCTGCGCCGACACGCCGCCTGTCAGCCGCGGCGAAGATCCCGCACACGGCGCGACCCGACAATCGCGCCAACCTAGGATTTCCGGCGCGGAGTCAGGGGAGAACGGCAGCGCGGAAACCGCGAGAGCGGGACCGAACCGCAGGGGGTCGGAGCGCTAGACGATCAGCCGAAGCTCTTCGCGTAGTCGACGGTGAGCCAGTGCTCGGGCGTGAGCTCGACCAGCACCGCGCCCTCGCGCTCGGACGCCGTCATCGCGAGATAGGTCTCGGCCATCTCGGCCCCGAGATAGCGGATCGCCATGCCGCGGAAGTCGCGCTCGAAGTCCGGCTCGCCGCCGATCGTCGCCGGCCCCTCGATGCTGGCGTACTTGTAGGGCGGGGCCTCGGTCTGCACCAGGAGGCTGATCCGGCCCGCGGCGCGGATCAGCCGGGCCTTCCGCGAGCCGCCGCCGGTCACGAAGCGGACGACGCCGCCCGGCTCGTAGGCGTACCAGATCGGCACGGCCAGCGGCCCGCGGCCAGGCTCGGCGACGCTGACGACGCCGACGTGGGTCTCGGCGAGGAAGGCCTCGCGCTCGCTCTTGCTCATGGTGGTGGTGCTCATGCGGTTTCCTCCTGTCGCCCGCCGCCATAGCAAGGGCGCAGGAGTGGAGCGAGAGCCTTCGGCGGCGGCGTCGGCAGCCCCGGCAACGAGCCGCCCCCGACCATCGAAGCGCACGCGCAAGATCACGGGCCGCGTGCTCTGTTTCTTCGGTGAGAAGGACGGCTACATCCCGCTCGCTTAGGTGGCGGCGATCAAGGAGGCCCTCGCCGGAGCCCAGGTCCGCCACGAGGTCGTGGTCTATCCCGGCGTCGGCCACGGCTTCTTCTGCGACGAGCGCGCCGACTACGACGCCGCGTCCGCGGACGACGCCTGGCGACGGGTGACGCGGCTCTTCAAGAGCGAGCTCCCTTAGAAGCGGCCGAGGTCACGCGGGGACCTCGGCAGGGTCGAGGAGCCCGTGGCGGCGCCAGCCGACCGCGAGGAGCCACGTCCGGGCCCGTGACACCGGCCGCTGCGGGATGTCCTCGGGGCCTCCCCTCGGTGCTTCTTCTCTCTTCCACCCATCGAACCATCGCGCCGAGGAGGCGCGGTCGAGCCGAACGGCACCCTTGAGCTTCGCGCCCACCGCCGCCGCATGCCGGCGGGCGTTCAGGAGCACGTAGCGGAGCGCGTTTCGGACCTCGCGCGGTGTGGCGAGGAGCCGCGCATGATAGCGATCGGCGAGCACCCGCCCGCTCCGTTCCGCAAGGCGATTCACCGCCCGCGCGACCCGGATGCCGAGCGCCCGCATGCCGCGCCCGAGGGCGTCCCGATCGCGCGCCTCGACGATGAAGTGCGCGTGGTTCCCGAGCAGCGCGTAGTGGACGAGCCGAAAGTCCGGCCGCTCGCAGCCGGCGGCGAACGTCCGCTCGAGCGCCCGGACGAGCTTCTTCAGGCGGAGCGACGGGAGATCTTTGCAGAGCCGAACCGTGACGTGCGCCGGCAACGGCCGCGCGAAAGGCTGCCGCGACACGTGCGGCATCCCGGCCTTGGCGCCGGCGGGCTTTCGGCCTGCCCCGGCGCGCCGCCCGCCCCACCGTCGGGGCGCGGGCAACGACAAGCGGAGCTGTGCAGGTCGGCGTGCCATCTTGAAACAGCGTAATTCTATCCCTTGGGCCGGATCCATGTCGAGCCCTCGAACGCGACGGAGCGACGTGGGGCCGTCGACCGCCCGATCCCCGCGCACGCCGCGCCTCTTACCAACCCTCTTCAAGCCGGGCCCCGAAACCAAGGAGCGTCCGCCGAAGGCCCTCGAGGGCACGGTTTCCCCGACGACGCGAAAATCACTTCGGGCGCAACTTTCGGATGTCGCGTCGGCGGCGGCGCTGCGATGGTGCGGCCATGACGACACGAACGCCACCATGCCCGCCGGGGCACCTCTTGCTCGGCCACGCCCGCGAGTATCGCCACGATCCGACCGGATTCCTCACCCGCCTCGCCGCCGAGCAGGGCGACGTCGCGGGCTTTCGGCTCGGTCCGCAACGCTTCTGTCTCCTCTCCGGGGTCGAGGACGTCGAGCGCGTGCTGCTGACCGAGAGCCGGCGCTTCCGGAAGCCCGTCATCCTGACCCGCATGGGACGCTTGCTCTTCGGCCACGCGCTCACCGCGCTCGACGGTGACTCCTGGGCGCGCCAGCGCCGGCTGGCGATGCCGGCGTTTCGACGCGAGCAGGTCGCCGGCGTCGCGGCGACGGCGCGGCACGAAACGGCGCGGCTGGTGGCGGACTGGCGCTCGCACGGCCCGCGCCGCGTCGACGACGATCTCTTCGACCTCGCCCTCCGCACCTACGCCCGGATCTTCTTCGGCGCCGCCGCCCCCGACGTCGGCGGCGTGGCCGCCGCGATGCGCGGCGTGCTGCACGGCTTCGCGGCGCGGGTGCAGCGCGGTGTGCCGATTCCCGACTGGCTGCCCGTGCGCCAGAACCGCGACATGCGGCGGGGCATGCGGTACGTCCACGACTTCGTCGAGCGGGCGATCGCCGCCGCGACCGCACGTCGCGACCCGGTGCTGGCGACCGCGCTGGCCTCCGCCCGCACCGCCGACGGTCACGCCCATACGGGCGCGACGCTCCGCGACGAGCTCGCCGTCATGTGGGGGCTCGGCGCGCATCAGACGGCGATCGCGCTCGCCTGGGCCTTGCATCTAGTCGCGACGCACCCCGCGGCGGAGGCTCGCCTCCGCGCCGACGCCGAGACGCCGTCGCCGGAGGGAACGTTGCCGCCATTCACCGGGGCCTTCGTGGACGAGGCGCTCCGGCTCTACCCACCCTTCCCGTCCATCGTCCGCGAGGCCGTGAGCCCGTTCGAGGCGGGAGGCTATCGCATCGCGCGGGGCACCGTCGTGATGATCAGCGCCTGGGTGCTGCATCGCGACCCGCGCCACTTCGCCGATCCTTCGGCATTTCGTCCCGAGCGCTGGTCGGACGAGCTTCGTCTCCGATTGCCGCGCATGGCCTACCTGCCCTTCGGGGGCGGACCGCGCGCCTGCATCGCCGGCGCCCTCGCGCGAGCGGTCGTCGGCGCCGCCGTGCTGGAGGTGATCGGTCGTTTCCGACTCGAAGCGCCGCGCGGTGCGGTGGTCGAGCCCGCGACGGGGGTGACGCTGAGCATCCGTGACGGGCTCCGACTGGGTCTCCGTCCGCGCGACGGCGCGCCCACGGACGTCGAGGGCGTCGCCTAACCACGACGCGAGCCGCGGCGGGCGCGCGCGGGCCGCGGGACGAGGACGGTCGCGAGCCGCTCGATGCCCTCGCGGATCTCGTCCTCGGAGAGCGAGCCGTGACCCATCAGGAGCTCGGCACGCCGCGGCCGGGTCACGTAACAGGGCGCGGTCGAGTAGACGCCCACCTCGCGCTCCCGGGCACGCGCGACGAGCGCCGCGACGTCCGCCACCCCGACACCGCGCACGATCAGCATGACGTGCAGCCCCGCCGAAGCGCCGAGCACCTGCACCGCGCCGCCGAGCGTCGCGTCGATCGCCGCCAGCAGCGCCGCCCGTCGGGAGGCGTGACGCCGGCGCGACCGCCTGAGATGAACGGCGAGGTGGCCCTCGGCGATGAAGTCGGCGAGCACGCGCTGTCCGAGCCGCGGCGAGCCCAAGTCCGCCGCCGATTTGGCGAGTGTGACGCCGCGCCCGAGCCCGGGCGGCACGACCACGTAGCCGAGGCGCAGCGCGGGCGCGAGGATCTTCGAGAAGCTCCCGACGTAGAAGACGCGACCGGCCCGATCCAAACCCTGCAACGACTCGATCGCGCCCCCGGCGTAGCGATACTCGCTGTCGTAGTCGTCCTCGACGACGTAGGCGCCGGTCCGGGCGGCCCACTCGAGGAGCGCGAGGCGGCGGGCGAGCGGCAGCACCGCGCCGGTCGGAAACTGGTGCGCCGGCGTCACGTACGCGAGTCGGAGCCGCGGGATCGCGGCGAGGCGGGCCACGTCGAGCCCCTGCTCGTCGACACGGATCGGAACGACCGCGGCGTGCGCCGCCTCGAACGCCTGGCGCGCTCCCGGGTAGTGGGGCTCCTCGATCGCGACGGTCTCTCCGGGCTCGACGAGCAGGCTCGCGATCAGGCCGAGCGCCTGTTGCGACCCGTTGGTGACGACGACCTGCTCCGCCGTGCACGTGAGACCCCGCCAGACGGTGAGATGGCGGGCGATCGCACAGCGCAGCTCAGGGATGCCGGCGGCCGGGGCATAGTCGAGCTCGGCGGCCGTCGAGACCCGGGCGTGACGACGCACCAGTCGCGCCCACAGCGAGCGCGGGAAATCCCGGGCCGACGGGCGTCCGGTGGCGAAGTCCCAGCGCCGATCGGCCGCGGCGAAGCTCCAGCGGGCGCCGCGCACGGCGAGCGCCCGCGCGCTCGCCGACACCCGCTCCGCCGCCCGCGTGGGCGGGCCGGCGAGTCGCGTCGTCACCACACGCTCGCCGCCGGGGAGATCGGCCGCAACGTACGTGCCGGAGCCGATTCGTCCCACCACGTAGCCCTCGTCGTAGAGCTGCGCGTAGGCGAGGACGACACGGTTCCGCGCCACGCCGGTCTCCTCGGCGACCCAACGGGTCGACGGCAGGCGGCTTCCCGGTCGGGCCCGCCCGTCCAGGATCGCGCGCCGCAGCGATCGGTAGAGCTGCCGATAGATCGGCCCGCGCCCGTCGAGCTTGTCGAGCATCATTGTTCGTGCGGCCCCGCGAAAGTGGATCTCATGAATTGTCTCGAATTGGAAGCTTGTGAGAGACCACTCGGATCGATATCCGTCCCCTCACGAAAGGAGATTCCCGATGCCGACACCCGCCACCATGATCGATCCCCGCATCGCATGCATTCGCGACTACGCCGCCGCGTTCGAGACCGCCTACGCGACCGACGACTGGACGGTACTCGAGCCGTTCTTCACCGCCGACGCCACCTCGGAGCTGAACGGGGCGCGAGTCGAGGGACGCGCGGCCGTGCTGGACTCGTTCCGGAACGCGGTCGCCGCGTTCGACCGGCGTTTCGACACACGCATGATGCGGATCGTCGAGGGACCCGTCGTCGACGGCGACGCCGTCCGCATCACGGCCGTCGGCACCTACCGGCGCGAGGGTCTGGAGCCGCTCGAGCTCGTCGGAGACGAATGGTTCCATTTCGACGGGGAGCGCATCGCCCGGCACGTCGACGTGGTCGTGAACGGCGCCGAGGTGATGCGCTACCTCTCCGAGAACATCGACCGGCTTCGCCCGATCGAAGCGCGTTGACGATCGCGTCGCCGATCCGGGCTGGTCCGTTTCGAGGCAGACTTTCGCTGTCGGCCTCATTGCTGGCGGGCGGAGGGCGGGTCTAGATTCTCGGCTCGCTCGCACCACCACCAGCTCGGAGGAACGACCATGGCCAAGACCAAGCCCTCATCGAAAAGCAAGTCGCGCGGCCTCTCGCTGCACCTCGGCCTGAACGCGGTCAACCCGTCGCACTACGCGGGTTGGGACGGGCCACTCGCCGCGTGCGAGTTCGACGCCAAGGACATGGCGGCCCTCTCCACCTCGGCCAAGATGACGCCGACCGTCCTGTTGACCAAGAAGGCGACGCGGAAGGCGACGCTGAATGCGCTCCGGGCCGCGGCGAAGAAGCTCAAGTCCGGCGATTTCTTCTTCCTCAGCTACTCGGGACACGGCGGCCAGGTCCCCGACGTCTCGGGCGAGGAGGACGACAAGCAGGACGAGACCTGGTGCCTCTACGACGGCGAGCTGATCGACGACGAGCTCTACCTCGAGCTCGGCCGATTCGCGGCCGGAGTGCGTGTGTTCGTGCTCTCGGACAGCTGCCACAGCGGCACGGTGACCCGCGCGCGACCGCTCCCGGGGCAACGCTCGAAGCAGATGCCCCCGACGGTGGCGCTCCGCACCTACCAGGCCCACAAGGCCTTCTACGACAAGCTCCAGCGCGACGTCGCCAAGGCCACCGACGGCTCGCGCTCGATCGACCCGGACGCGGCCCTCGCCAACGCCCACACCGTCGCCAATCCGCGGCTGACCAAGCTCACGAAGAAGGCCAAGGCGGCGGTCATCCTCATCTCGGGCTGCCAGGACAACCAGACCTCGATGGACGGCGACCACAACGGCGCCTTCACCGAGCAGCTGTTGCACGTGTGGAACCGCGGCAGCTATCGCGGCACGTACGTGAAGTTTCACGCCGCGATCAAGTCACGGCTGCCGGCGAGTCAGACACCCAACCTGTTCCTGCTCGGCCCGACGGTGCGCTTCGCGAAGCAGCAACCGTTCACCGTCTAGGCTTGGGGGCGCCGCGCGCCGGCTTTCGTGTGTTGGCCGGCGGCGGCACGAACCCCGCGAGGGTCGCGAGGAGGGCGTCCGCCGCCCTCCCCTCCGCGGGAGTGGCGCGTGTCCGATACTTGAGCAAGACGAACGCGGCCGTGTCGTAGACCGAGCCCCAATCGGTTCCGCCGCGCATGCGCGTATGGAGATCCCGATAGCGGGCCTCCAGCTGCTCGCGTACCGCCGCGAGGTTCGTTTCCTCGAGGGCCTGATAGAGATCGACGTCGATCTGGCCGACGACGCTCCAGAAGTCGGGGTCGTCCTCGTTCTTGTCCGCGAGACTCTTGCGGGTCGCCTCGAACAACGAGCGATCCTCGACCTTCCACCCCTTGCGGCCGGCGTTGAGCGCGAGCTCGGCGGCGATGTAGTTGGAGGCCGGGTAGAAGAGATCGCGGAGGCCGTCCTGGACGGTCAGCTCCTGCCCGCGCTCGTAGTACGCCTTCATCCGCTCGATGGCCTGTAGCTCCTGGCGCAACCGTCCCGCCGCGGCCTCGACGAGGGCGAGGCGCTTCATCGCGGAGCCACAGAGGTTGGCGCGCTCCGCGGTCGGGCGGATGGTCATCAGCTCGTCGAGCACCTTCAGCGCTTCGTCGATGGTCGCACGCGCGTCCTGGTATGCGTCGCCGCGGCCGGCCGCGCGCTTGCGCTTCTTCGCTCCGGGCTTCCGACTGCGCGCGCTCCGCCCGTGCGCCGCTTCCAGCGTCTTCCATGCCTGGCGCACCTGCAGATTGGCGCGCTGCTCGAGCGCCCGCAGCGACACGTTGCCGTCCGCTACGGCGATCGCACGGTCGTACCAACCGATCGCCTCCTGGAGCCCACCGGTCGCGGCATAGACCCGCGCGAACAGCTCCGCGACCCCGTCGGACGCCTTCCATCCGGCCTCGCTCCACCGGTGCTCGAGCGACCGCACCCGCGCCAGCTGCCGGTTCGCGTCGAATCCCTGATACGTCTTCTGGACGTACAGCGTCTCGAGCGCCAGCTTCAGCATCGCCACCGACGTGACGCCCTCGAACTCCTGCTCGGGCGTCGACCGCACCCCGCCGCCGCCGTCCGGCTGCAGTCGCCACTCGGGATCGCCGTAGCACTGATAAGCGGCCCAGGTGTTGCTCGCGTACTGGAAGGCGGCGCGGCGGGCATCGGCGACCGCCTCGATGAAGCGTGCCCCCGCGAGGAGACGCTCGTAGAACACGCCCGCGAACTCCTTGGCGGCGGCATCGTCGACGGCCCAGCCGGCCGCGATGACGCAGCGCACGCCGACGTCGATCAGCGCCCGGGCGACGCTCGAGGCGAAGCGCGCGCGGTCGTAGACGCTCGGGTTCGAGCGCCCGTCCGCCAGCACGCTGGCGGACGGCGAGGCGCCGAGATGGCAGCAGTTGATGAAGACGAGCTCGGGGACGACGCGCATCGCCGCGATCTCCGCCGGCCCGATGAAGGTCCCATTGGACAGCACGACCCCGCCCGTGTTCGAGCCTTCCGGCAGGGCGCCGTGGCCGGCGATGTGCACGATCCGCCAGTCGCGCTCGAAAAGCGCGTTGACGACGGTGCGAGCGTCGGCACCGGGCGTCGCCGGATCGTCACTGATCACCGGCTTGATGCCGGAGACCCCGGCCTTCGATAGCTTCGAGAACTTCGCCACCACCTCGAGCGCCTCGTCGCGCGCGCCGAGCAGGCGGCCGTAGTCGTCGGGACATTGCGGCTCGCCGATCACGAGCGCGTCGGACGCGCTCGTGGCGTCGTTCACCGCTCCCCGGAAGGTGCGGGTGCGGAGCTTGCGCAGGAGCTTGGTGCGGATGGCCCAGGGTTCGACGCCCTTGGGTCGGTTGGCCGCGTCGTCGAGCAGCTCCCAGGGGATGCCGGCGGTGCCCTCGTCGAGCTCGATTTGCATGTCGGTGCTGGTCTTCAGGAAGGACTCGAGATCGATCGGGACGAGCAGCTTGAAGAGGGTGGCACCGATCTGCGGATCTTCGTTCGCCTCGCTCGACGCGGTCGACACCAGATCGCGGACCAGCCGGCCCTGCGGCGTCACCGCCCGGATCTCGGTTCGCGCCCGCTTGGTGTCGAGGGCATACGCAATCTGGACCTCCCCCTGGTCGTTGGTGTGGGTCTCGGCCGTGATGAAGTCGTAGGCGGCCCCGCGGTACCCGGCCTCGAGTGGACGCGGGAGCGGCCCCGTTCCGCGCTCCACGAACTCGGCGATCGTGTACCGACCCGCTGCCAGCGCGTGCATTTTCAAGGCTCGCAACGCCTCGCTGGCACGATCCAGATACAGCTCGAGGAAGCGGAGGTGGCCAACCCGCGGCCAGGTGCGGTCCATGGCGAACAATCGTTCGTTCGCCTCGTACACGCCTTGCGCGATCAGCTGCGCCGCCTGGCCGGTCGTGATGCCGCTGCCGCCGCTGCCGATCAGGGTGGCGGCCATCGCGAGCTCGACGGCCGCGCCGTTGCCGGGTTTCGCCTCCGCGTCGACGTGACGCGCCCATGCGATCACGCCCTGCGTGACCGTGTGGGTGAGGTCCGCGCCGCGGAGCGAGCCCTCCTGGCCGAGCCCGACGACGATCACCGCCCGCGGACGCGGAGGAAGCCAGGGCTTTCCCTCGACGACGTGGCGGTTGACGAAGACCCGATTGGTCCCGGTCTCGATCGGGTAGTCGCCGAGCGCGAGCGCCTCCTCCAGCGCGCGACCGATGACGGCATTCATCACGCGCTCGGTGCCGGTGAGCTCCGTGGCGTGATAGTGGCCGATCAGCAGCGGCAGGCGCTCGAAGGTCAGATCGCCGTTGACCACGGTGACCCGGAGCGTCGGGATCTGCTCGGTGGCGCGCGCGCGCGCGCCGCGCGCGCCGTGGCCGCCCCCTCCCGTTTGGCTCCGTCGCGCCACCGGCGCGCGGCGTCCGACGGCGCTGGTGGGCGCCGCCACGCCCGCCCCGCCCGCGCGGAGCAGCCGGCGGTCGGGCAGGCTCTTCGCCGGATCCAGGACGGGCAGCGTGTGGGCGTCGCCGGCGAGCGCGGTCACGAGGAACTCGACGGCCGCCGGCTCCGAGAAGAAGCCGATGTGCGTGACCGCGTCGCCGGGGAGATTGCCGCCGGGACCGAAGCAACCGATGCGCTCTCCCGGGATGAACGTCGACCCCTCGCGGTCGACGCGCCAACCCCCCTCCGACGGCACCACCAGGTCGTTGGCAGACCCGAAGAAGCCGTCGAGCCCGGCGTCGATCATTCGCAGCAGCACCTTCTCGCTCGGGTTGTAGTTGGCGACGAGCGCCGAGTAGGTGACGTCCTCGGACGGTCCGGGCGGTTGCTGGAGGTCCGCGATCAGCTCCCCGTCACCGTCCATCGAGTGCAGGCCCGGGATGTCGCCCGAGGCATGGCGGGCGATCCAGACGATCCCGTTGGCGACGAACTCCGCACCGGTCGTGAAGGGATTGTCGACGGGAAAGAGCTCGAGGAGATTCGCCATCCAGCCGACGGTGTCCTCCCAGCGACCGGGGGTCGCGAGCGGCGTGCCTTCGTTGGGCGACGCCACCAGGACGGCGCGCCCGAGCTTGAAGCGCTTGGCGAGCGATTTGAATGCCGTCGCGCGCTCGGCCAGGTTGCGCAGCACCAGGCCGCCGCGCGAGTGGGTGATCACGTCGAACGTGAAGGGCCCCTCCGGCAGGCCCTCGAGGAGCATGCGGACGTTCTCCTCGGGCGTGCGGCTGAGCGAGAAGTGGTCGAAGGCGAAGATGCGGTCGCCATAGATCGGCTTCACCCGCTCGAAGAAGTTCGACCGAGCCAGCCCGGCGTATGCCGAGGCCGCGTTCGAGAACGTGCCGTGGATCAACAGCAACGAGCGCTCGCCCGAGCTCGGACGTCCGGGTCGAAGCTTCCCGGTTTCGAGCGTGCCCTTGGTGACCGCGAGCCAGCCCTCGCTGAGGCCGCGCTTCTTCCATGCCGCGGACTCGACGTGGGCGACCAGCTTCGAGAGCACGAGGCTCGCGAGCGTGTCGCCGACCTTCCCCGCCACCTTGATGAGGAACGCCTTGGCGGCGCGGCTCACGACGCCGCGGGTGGCCGTGGGGCGTGCGGCCGAGGGCATCGGCACGACGAAGCGAACCCGCGCCGGCCCGCCGCGCGAGCGGCTCGTCGCCTGCACTGGCCGATGGAAGGTGAGCGCCCCCGACGGATGGCGAACGGACAGCACGGCCGCTTCGCCGGGTCCGAGGTCGCACTCGACGTCGAGCGGTCCCGGGGCCGCCCCGCGCGCACGGGTCGCGGCCTGCGGCCTCGCCTCGACCTCCTCGGCGACCTCCGACTCCGCCGTCAGGAACTTGGAGGGAAATCCGGCTTGCGGGTCCACACCTCCACGCGTGAGGCTGCGCGAGGAGCGAACCGGGACACGTTGCACGGTCCAACCGGAAGACGGGTTGACGCGAAGAGTCGCCATGCGGGCCTCACGAGCAGCGGGTCAGAGGGAATCGGAACGGCAAGCGAGCGGCGACCATACACTCCGACCGAACGACCCGCACCGCCGACCGCGCCGAAATCCCTCTCCCGGCAGAAGATTCATGCTCCATCTTGGGACATCTGCCTCAGACCACCCCGCGGCCGCGCTCCCCTTTCTCGGGATCACCCGACCCCGACTTTCGGCCCCCGGTTCATGACTTCGGGTCATTGATGGACCGGGGGGCCGTCGACGACACTCTGCCCCGACGTGCTCGGCTCGATCGTCTCGCGAGCGCGATCCACCTCGAAGCGCAGCACGCGGAAGGACGGTCCATGAAGGTCCATCGAGACACCCTCGTGATCCTCGCCCTCGCCGCGCTGGCCGCGGCGAGCACGGTTCGCGCCGAGTTCCCCGCCGATGGCACGGCCCCGACCGAGGGCTGGCCGTACGGCTTCCGGAGCGTCATCGACACCGCGACCTATCCCCTCGCGTCCGACAAGGAAGGCGCCTCGGGGATGTCGCAGGAGGCGGCCTGGAAGGCGATCGCCGACTGGCCGCCGCTGGCGTCGAGCGGCGGGACCTTTTCCAGTCTCGGACGCCCGGACACCGTCGTCGCCTACATCGAGGGCGGCGTGAACTACTGGCGGAACGGCCACACCCAGCTGATCAAGAAGATCTACATCAACCGCCCCGAGGTCGACGCCGACCCGGCCTGCGCGGCGCGCTACGTCGCCAACGGCGACCCCTGGTACAACGTCCTCGACTACCCGGGCACGCCCGACCACAACGGCAACGGCCTCCTCGATCCGGAGGATCTGATCGTCGAGTGCTCGGACGGCGTCGACGACGACGGCAACGGCTACGTCGACGACGTCTCGGGCTGGGACTTCTACAACCAGCAGAACAACCCGCACTCGCAGGACGTCACCTACGGCCACCACAACGGCCAGATGCTGAACGGCGAGGCGGCGATGAACGACGGCGGCACGCTCGGCGCCTGCCCGCTCTGCATGGTGATGCCGATCCGCGCCGGCGCCGAGGCGCTCGACCGCTCCGACGACCTGGCGCAGGCGTTCCTCTTCGCCGCCGACTCCGGGGCCGCGTCGGTCGCGAGCCTGACGGCGGACCTCGGCTACTCGACCTTCATGCGCGAGGCGCAGGAGTACCTCTGGCGTCACGACGTGGTCGTCGCCGAGGCCTCGAACGACTTCGACTCGACGGACCATCAGGGCGGCATGTACTGGCCGCACGCCATCGCCGGGAACGGCGTCGTCAAGGACAACGAGGGCGGCCTGCCGCTCGTCGGATGCCTCCCCGGCTTGCCGTTCTGTCCGAGCACCGACCTCCTCACGCGCACCTTCCGGCAGCGCTCCGGCCAGACGTCGTGGGGGACCCGCAACATGGTGTCGGTCTCCGGCACCACCTCGACCTCGGCCTCGACCGGCACGCTCGGCGGCATCCTCGGCCTGTTCCAGGCCTGGAATCGCACCGCCGTCGAGCTCGGCTACATCGCGTCACCGCTCACCGGACCCGAGATCGTCCAGCTCATGATCGCGACCACGTCCGACATCGACCCCTCCGACTACACGCTCGTGCCGACCGCCTGGCCGACCAAGCTCGGCTGGGATCTACAAACCGGCTACGGCCGCATCAACGTCGCCCGTTTCCAGAGCCAGCTCCGTCTCGGGAACATCCGGCCGGTCGCGTGGTTCGACTCGCCGGAATGGTTCACGCTCTACGATCCGACCGTGCAGTCGACGGTGCGCGATCTACGGTCATACCGAAGCGCGCCGCTCGCCGAGCGGCAACTACACCTGGGCGCTCGAATGGGCGCTCGGCGCCGAGCCGACGTCCTGGACGACCATCGCGAGCGGCAACCGCAGCGCGCCCTTCGACGGCCATCTCGGCGACCTCGACCTGAGCGCGATCTCGGCCGCGTTCTACCAGGCCGCCTTCGCGATCTCGACCGACAAACAGCTCTCGACCACCGAGCAGTACACCGTCTCGCTCCGGATCCGGGTGAGCTACGACAAGAGCCCGGGCGTCACGCTCGCGGGCGAGGAGCGGCGCTCGATCGCCGTGCATCACGATCCCGACTGGGTCGCGGGCTTCCCGCGCCGCATCCGGAGCGGCGCCGGCTGCGCGGGCGGCTACGCTCCGGCGGGTGCGCCCGCCGGCTACTGCTATTCGCCCGGCGGCGAGAGCCAGCCGGCGCTCGTCGACCTCGCCGGCCTCGGCCGTCTGCAGATCGTCTTCGGTGACACCGACGGCTTTCTGCACGCCATCGATCCCGCGACCGGCAACGAGCTCCCCGGCTTCCCGGTCACGACCGACGCGACCGTGGTCGAGAAGCCCGGCGGCTGGTCCGGCGTCGGCATCAGCCACGAGCCGATCCCGATCAACGTCGGCGTCGGCGATCTCGATCACGACGGCAAGCTCTGGATCGTCGGCGCCACCTCGACCGGCAAGGTCTACGTCTGGGGCGCGGACGGACAGCGCCGCGAGCGGTTGGCCGGTCCTGCCCGCGGAAGGCGTCGTCCCGCTCGAGTCGCCCCGCATTCCGCGCGAGTTCTCGCGCCTGCCGCACGAAGGGATCTTCGCGGCGCCGATCCTCTCCGACTGGGACGGCAACGGCGACCTCGAGATCGTCGTCAGGCCGGCTACGACGGTCACCTGCATCTCTACGAGGCCGACGGCGGCGAGATCACGACCGGCAACTGGCCGATCCAGGTGCGCGTCCCCGACTCGGTGCCGATCACGCGCCCCGCGCTCAACAACCCCACCGAGACCCGCACGCCGATCCGCATGCAGGACTACCGCATCAGCTCGAACCCGGCGCTGGCCCAGCTCGACGCCGATCCCGAGCTCGAGATCGTGGTGCGGAGCCAGATGTCGGACACGCTGCCGTCCGACGGCATCGAGGTGCTGTCGGGCGTCGGCCACCTGAACGCCTACGACCACGACGGCGCCTACCTCTGGACCGCCAAGATGGACAGCGTCGCCTTCTACTACGGCAGCGCGCAGGAGTTCATCACCGAGGGCTCGAACTCACCGGCGGTCGCCGACATCGACGACGACGGCAAGGACGAGGTCGTCTCGAACCCGGTCCTGTCGCTCTACGCCTATCCCTTCAAAGGCGACGGCACCGCCTTCGGCCTGGCGCCGTGGACGAGCCCGCCCGCAGGCATCCCCAACCCGGCCCTGCCGATTCCCGACGTGCCGGTCGGCTTCACGACCTCGGGGGCCTTCGGCATGTTCGGCGGCGCGCTCACCTATGCGCAGGCCGGATCGGACGCGGTGTCGATCATCGGCGCGCTGCTCACCGCGGGCTCGGGTCTGCCGATCGTCAACAAGGAGCGGGCCTGGACGGCCCTCACGGGCACCGTCGTCCCCGGCTTCCCGGCGAACTTCCAGGGTCTCAACTTCCTGGGCGCCCCGATCTTCGTCGACGTCACCGGCGACGGCCTCGCCGAGATCGTCGACGGCGGCGACTCGAGCGCGCTGCACGCGTTCGGCGTCGGCGGCCTGCAGGCGACCGGCTTCCCGAACTTCACGAGTGGCTGGATGATCTGGTCGCCGACCGCGGGCGACCTCGACTCCGACGGCACGATCGAGCTCGTCGCCAACACGCGCGAGGGCAACACGATGGTGTGGCACACCGCCGGCGTCGCGGCGTCGAACGTCGAGTGGTGGCGTTACCGCCACGACGAGTGGAACACCGGCCGCTACGGCGTCGACAGCCGCCCGCCGGGGATCCTGCGCACGCTCGTCGGCGACCCCGACGCGCACAGCCTCACCTTCACAGCGCCTGGCGACGACTGGTACGCGGGCCAGGCCGACCACTATCGCATCGTCCACTCCGGCGGCACGCTCGACCTGCCGGCGACCGTCGCGGCGGGGGCGAGCGAGACCCTGGTGATCCCGCCCGCCATCGACAGCGGCACCGTGCAGGCCGTCGACGAGCGCGGCAATCTCGGGAAGCCGGCGAGCTTCGACGTCTCCGGTCTGCCGACGCCGACCCCGACCGCCACTCCCGGCGCCGCCGTCTGCGGCCCGGCGCCCGCGAGCGGCTGCCGGCTGCCCGCGGTGCAGCGGAAGGCCCTCCTCCAGCTCCGCAACCGCACCCCCGACACGAAGGACCGCCTGCTGTGGAAGTGGCTGAAGGGCGCCGCCACCGCCAAGTCCGACTTCGGCGATCCCACGACCACGACCGGCTATCGTCTCTGCGTCTACGACGGCGACGCGACGCTGATCGCGACCGCCGCGATCCCGGCCGCCGGCACCTGCAACACGGCGAGCCCGCGCCCGTGCTGGCGCGCCTCGGCGAGCGGCTATCGCTATGTCGATCGCGACCTCACCCCCGACGGCATACAGCAGCTGATCCTTAAGGCCGGCGCCGGCGGCAAGGCGCAGATCGTCCTCAAGGGCCGCGGCGATTCCCTGCCCATGCCGACCCTGCCGATCTCGCAGCTGCCGGTTCGCGTCCAGCTGGTCGGCTCGAACGGCGCCTGTTTCGAGGCGACCTACGGGACGACGCTCAAGAACCAGCAGGATCAGTTCAAGGCCAAGGCCGATTGATTCGGTCGGCGGGGATTTCGCCCGTTGCACTGATTGTTGTAGGGAGAAGCATCGTCCCCGACGCGGGACGGCCGCGCCGATCGCTATCCTCGGACGCCCCCGAGCCTCGGCGCTGCCCTCCACCGCGGGAAGGAGGAGTCATGACCACCACCGTTCGCGACCTGCTGACCAAGAAGGGGCCCGTCATCTTCTCGGTGACGCCCGACTGCACGGTCTTCCAGGCGCTGCAGACGCTCGCCGAGAGGAACGTCGGCGCGGTCCTCGTCCTCGATGGCGACCGAATGGTCGGCATCCTGTCCGAGCGCGATTACGCCCGCCAGGTCATCCTGAAGGGAAAGGCGTCGAAGGACACGCCGGTGCGCGAGATCATGACGACCACCGTCGTCTGCGTCGGGCCCGACCACACCATCGAGGAGTGCATGGCCCTCATGACCGACAAGCGGTTCCGGCACCTCCCGGTGATGACGGGCGACGAGCTCTTGGGAGTGCTCTCGATCGGTGACGTCGTGAAGGCGCTCCTGAACGAGCAGGCGTTTCGGATCGAGCAGCTCGAGAGCTACATCTCCAGCGGCGGTTGAGACCGGCGCCACGCACCGCAACGCCGTCGCTCCTCGCGTTTCGCGGGGCGCTGTGTTAGCTGCGCCGCGGTTGTGACGAGGAACCCGATCGGATCGATCGCCGAGCCGGCCCGCGAGACACCCGTGCTCGCCGAGACCGAGGTGCTGGTGGTCGGCGGCGGCACCGCCGGCGCGGCCGCCGCGATCGCCGCCGCCCGCGCCGGCGCCGACACCATGCTGGTCGAGCGCCACGGCGCGCTCGGCGGGCTCGCGACCGGCGGGCTCATCATTCTCTTGCTGACGCTCGACGACGGGAACGGCCGGCAGGTGATTCGCGGCCTCTGCCAGGAGGTGACCGATCGGGTGGCGGCCCGCGGCGCCGCGTTCTTCCCCCCCGCCGGCGAGTGGGGCTCGGACGACCCCGCGCGCATCGAGCGCGACCGGCGCTGGGGACTGGTGTGGGGCTCGCCGCCCCACAAGGTGCGCTACTCGGTCGCCTATGATCCCGAGGAGCTCCGCTTCGCCTTGAACGAGATGGTGACGGGCGCGGGCGTCCGCCTGCTGCTGCACGCCTGGGCGTGCGAGCCCATCATCGAGACCCCGGGCACGATCGCCGCCGTCGCCTTCCAGGGCAAGCGCGGCCGCTTCGCGATCCGCGCCAAGGTCGTGATCGACGCGACCGGCGACGGCGACCTCTTCGCCGCCGCCGGCTGCGCGCACGAGACCGAGAAGATCCTGCCCTGGCTCTGGTTCCGCATGGGCGGCGTCGCCGACGTCGAGCGCGCCCTCGACGCCGGCGGCTGGTACTTCCGCACGCTCGGCGATGGCCAGGTGCTGCTGCCGTGGGGCGCCACCGAGAAGATCGGCCGCAAGATCGACGCCACCGACCCCGAGGACCTGACCTTCGCCGAGCTCGAGTGCCGCCGGCTGGTGATGCAGGAGATCGACCGCCTCAAGGCCGAGGTGCCGGAGTTCCGCCGCGCCCACGTCTGCGAGATCGCGCGCGACCTCGGGATCACCGAGAGCCGGCGCCTCAGGGGCGCCTACGTGCTCGCGCGCGACGACATGAACCGCGACTTCGACGACACGATCGCGATCACCGGCCACTGGACGAAATACGGCGTGACGTACGCCATCCCCTTTCGCTCGCTCCGCACCGACGAAATGGACAATCTCCTGGTCGCGGGACGCTGCATCTCGGTCGACCACCGCACCCACCACGCCACCAAGGAGATCCCGCCGAGCATGGCGACGGGCGAGGCCGCCGGCACGGCCGCGGCTCTCGCGGTGCGCCACCGCTTGGCACTCCGCGACCTCTCGGTCGCGGAGCTGCGCGAGCGCTTGCGGGCGGCTGGCGCGATCGTCGATCGCCCCGCATAAGAAGGAGAACCGTGAGCACGCCCCGCATCGAGAGCCGCATTCGCACCAACAGCCCGGAATTCCAGGAGAACGCCGCCGCCATGCAGAGCGCGGTCGACGGCCTGCGCGAACACCTCGAGAAGGCGCGCGCGGGCGGCGGCCCGGAGGCGCGCACCAAGCACACCGAGCGCGGCAAGCTCGTGGTGCGCGATCGGGTCGACGGGCTCCTCGACCCCGGCACCGCCTTCCTCGAGCTCTCGCCGCTCGCGGCGCACGCCATGTACGACGGCGGCGCGCCCGCCGCGAGCATGGTGACCGGCGTCGGCACCATCCACGGGCGTCCGGCGGTGATCATCGCCAACGACGCGACCGTGAAGGGCGGCACGTACTTTCCGATCACGGTCAAGAAGCACCTCCGGGCCCAGGAGATCGCGCTCGAGAACCGGCTGCCGTGCGTCTACCTGGTCGACTCGGGCGGCGCCTTCCTGCCGCTCCAGGCCGAGGTCTTTCCCGACCGCGAGCACTTCGGGCGCATCTTCTTCAACCAGGCGCGCATGTCGGCGGCCGGCATTCCGCAGGTCGCCGTCGTCATGGGCTCGTGCACGGCGGGCGGCGCCTACGTGCCGGCGATGAGCGACGAGGTCGTGATCGTGGAGAACCAGGGCACGATCTTCCTCGGCGGGCCGCCGCTCGTCCGGGCCGCGACCGGCGAGGAGGTCAGCGCCGAGGACCTCGGCGGCGGCGACGTCCACACCCGCATCTCCGGCGTCTCGGACCATCTCGCCAGCGACGATCGCCATGCGCTCGCGATCGCGCGCGACATCTTCACCTCGCTGCCGCCGCCGCGCCCCCCGGCCGTCACGCGCGAGGCGCCCGAGCCTCCGGCCTACGACCCGCGCGAGATCTACGGCATCGTGCCGCGCGATCCGCGCAAGCAATACGACGTCCGCGAGCTGATCGCGCGCCTCGTCGACGGCAGCCGCTTCCACGAGTTCAAGGCCCGCTACGCGCCGACGGTCGTGACCGGCTTCGCGCACCTGCACGGTTATCCGGTGGGCATCGTCGGCAACAACGGCGCGCTCTTCTCCGAGTCCGCGCTCAAGGCCGCGCACTTCGTCGAGCTCTGCTGCGCGCGCAAGGTGCCGCTGGTCTTCCTCCAGAACATCACCGGCTTCATGGTCGGCAAGAAGTACGAGCACGGCGGCATCGCCAAGGACGGCGCCAAGATGGTGAACGCGGTCGCCAACGCCCGCGTCCCCAAGCTGACGGTGGTCGTCGGCAACTCCTACGGCGCCGGCAACTACGGCATGTGCGGCCGCGCCTACTCGCCGCGCTTCCTCTTCATGTGGCCGCAGAGCCGCATCTCGGTGATGGGCGGCGAGCAGGCGGCGTCGACGCTGCTCACCGTCAAGCTGCAGCAGCTCGCCGGCCGCGGTCAGACCATGAGCGAGGAGGAGCAGCGCCAGTTCCAGGCCCCGATCCTCGCCAAGTACGACCTGGAGGGCAGCGCCTACTACTCGACGGCGCGCCTCTGGGACGACGGCATCCTCGACCCGGCGGAGACCCGCGACGCGCTCGGCCTCGCGCTGGCGGCGTCGCTGGCGGCGCCGATCGAAGAGACGACGTTCGGCGTCTTCCGGATGTGACGGCGAGGGGCGCGAGTCGCCCTACGCCGCCTCGCCTTCGATGACGCACACCCGCGCCGGCGTCGGGACGATCCTCGTCAAGGTGAAGCCGGCGGCCTCGTAAAGCGCACGGAACTCGTGCTCGGACCGCTGCCGGCCGCCCGTGTTCACCAGCATGTTGACGTCGTTGGCGGCGGCGCCCTGGCTCTCGGAGGACTGGTCGATGCGTGCTGGATAGACTCCCTCGACGATCAGGAGCTTGCCGGCGGGACCCATGGCGCGACGGCAGTTGCCGAGAATGGTGAGCGCGCGCTCGTCGTCCCAGTCGTGGATGACGTGCTTCAGCACGTAGGCATCGCCGCCGCTCGGGACCTCGGCGAAGAAGTCGCCGCCGACCGTGCGGCAGCGGTCGCCGAGACCGCGCTTCCGAATTTCGTCCTCGGCGCGCGCGACCACGTGGGGTTGATCGAAGACGATGCCCTGCAGTGCCGGAGTCGCCTTCAAAATGCCGAGCAGCAAGGCGCCGTTGCCACCGCCGACGTCCACCAGCGTCCCGAAGGCGGCAAAGTCGTACGTCGCCGCGACGGCGAACGCGATCATCTTCGTGAAGTCGGCCATGGCGCGGTCGAAGTTGGCCGCACCCTCGGGATCCTTCGCCATCTCCACGAAGGGGTCGGTGATGCCGCGCTTGCGGTACGCCGGCTCACCGGTGCGGACAGAGTACTCGAGGTCGCCCCAGGCCTCCTGGACCCGCGGGCTGCCGAAGAGCATCACCGCGGCGCGCGCGCTTCCCGGAACGTCGGCGCGGAGGCACTCGCCGAGGCCGGTGAGCGCGAAGCGCCCGTCCGCCTGCTCCTCGAAGATGCCGACGCTCGCGAGGAGACGGAGCACGCGGTTCAGCGCCGCGGGTCGCGTCCCCGTCGCCTCCGCGAGCTCGCGGAAATGCCGCGGCCCGCCCGCGAGCAGCCCCGCGACGTCGAGCTTGGCGACGAGGTGCAGGGCGCGCGAGAAATAGTGGCCGGTCGCCAGCTGATAGAGCACCGCCTGCGGCGGGACGCTCGGACGTGCCTCTTCGCTTGCCACGAGGACCTCCTGTCTCGTCGAGCCCGACAACGGGGCGTGTAAGGACTACAGACGCTTGTAGCCTTTCCGACCTCGACGATGCGAGCCCGGGCCTCCTCGTTGGCACGTCGGGTGCTCTCCTCTCGTAGCGAAAGGAGGTGCCACGATGCCACATCGGTGCGGACACCAATCGTGCGGTTGCGACACCCAGGGGAAGGACTACTGCAGCACGCATTGTGCGCAGGCGGCGATGCTCGACGAGGAGAAAGCCTCGTGCGAGTGCCATCACACCGGCTGCGCCACTAACCGGAAGTAAGCGGATACGGCGCGACGGCCGGCATGCGGCCGCCCTCCTCCGAGGGCGGCCGCAGCGCGGCCGCGCCGCGTGATCACGGACGGCCGGTCGCCGTCCCCGTCAGCGTGGTCCGCCCCGGTCCCGGGAGACCGGCGGCGATGTTGACGGCCGGTGCCGAGGTCGGGCCGATGCAGAAGACCGCGGCCAAGGTCGGATCGGACACGTCGTTGGTCGGTGGATCCGCCATGCCGATGCCGGTCAACGAGTTGCCCAGGACGCCGTTGTCGAGGAAGCACAGCCGGTTGCCGATCGAGCAATCCCCCGCCGTCGGCGGGTCGACCGTGCAGCCCGGCGGATCGTTGCAGCACTCGGCGTCGACCTGGCAGCTCCGCTGCGGATGTCCAGACGACGGCAGGCAGACGCCCGTCGGCGGGCCTTCGGGACACTCACCTTCATTGTCACCGCTCGGCGCCGTGTCGACGCAGAGCAGGCCGTTGGTGGGCGTGGTGCTGTCGTCGACGCAGCCGTTCGGCTGGGTCGGCTGGCCCGGACGCGCGCAGCTGCCGCCGGGGCACTGACTCGCCACGGTGCAGGGGGCGCCGATGTTGCTGCCGCCGAGGCAGCGCCGGCCGCCGCAGATACCAGGGCTCCCGCCGCTGATCGGGCAATCCGCGTTGGCATCGCACGGCCCCGCGGCGGCGTTGTTGCAGGTGTCGCAGATGCACTTGGTGCCCATCGGCAGGCCACCGGCCGTGCAGTTCGGGCTGGTCGCGGCCAGCGTCTTGCTCACCGTCCCCGTCGAGTTGCTGAGGTCGATCGGCAGGACCGCGATCGTCGCGATCGGCGGCGGGCAGTCGAGACTGGTCGTCCCGTGGTCGGGCCGACCCGGCACGAGACCGCTGCCGTCGCAGGTCTTGCCGGCGCGGTTCCCGCCCGTGCAGGTGCCGCCCAAGGTGCCGTCGTTGATCGCCCCGTCACCGACGCAGACCGGGCACGGCGTATCGGTCGAGATGACCGCGCTATGGACCCGCGAGCTGAGGAAGGCCGTCGTCACCGCGGCGCCGGTCTCGACGTTGGCCGTGCCGGTGACCGGGGCCGCGAAGATGTTCTCGACGCAGGTGCCGACGCCACCCGCCACCAACGGCAGCGGGCCGCCGAAGATGAACACGCAGGTCCCGGTGCCGGAGCATTGGCTGCTCGGACACTGGCTGTCGACGGTGCAGGCCGCGTCCTCGTTCGGACCGCCGATGCAGTGCGAGGTGGTGCACGGGGTGTTGGTCGTGCACTGGATCGACGAGTCGTTGCTGCAACGCTGGTTGCGGATCTCGGTGCTCCCGGTGTTCGGGACCGGGCCGCTCACGTTGCAGACGCCGCACGGCCGCGAGGTCGCGCTGCACGAGAGCGCCACCGTGACGTCGCCGTTCGAGATCACCGGCGCACGGTGCGCGATGCCGGTCCATCCGGTATCGAGGATCGTTCCCGGATCGCTCGCGTCGGCGGCGAAGTGGATACGAGTCGGACACGCGCAGGTACACGTCGTCGGGTTGCAGGTGAACGCCGCGCTGGTGTTGGCCGCATTCTGGCACGAGTTCGCGGCGCCGCCGGCGGTGTCGCAATCCTCGCCCGGATCGATGACGCCGTTGCCGCAGGGGTCGGGGACGGGCGTGCCGGTCGACGTCGGAGTGGGCGTCCGGGTCGCCGTGCGTGTGGGCGTCAGCGTCGGCGTCGGCGTGCGGGTCGCCGTCGCGCCCACGGGCGTGGACGTCACGGTCGGCGTGGGCGTCGTCGTCCGCGTGGCGGTCGCGCCGGTGGTCGCGGTCACGGTCGGCGTGGGCGTCGTCGTGCGCGTCGGCGTCACGCCGCCCGTCACGGTCACCGTCGGGGTGGGGGTCGCCGACAGCGTCGGCGTCGGAGTCAGCGTCCGGGTCGGCGTCACCGCGCTCGTGAAGGTGGGCGTCGGCGTCGGGGTCCGAGTCCGCGTCGCCGTCGGGACCACGCCGGGGTTGCACTCGCCGGGATAGCCGGCCGAGCTCCACGGCACCGCGGCGCGGTCGACGCAGTCGACCTTGAACTCGGTCACGCAGTCGACGCAGGCCACGAGCTCCGTGAGCGTGTTGACCGGACCGGCGCAGGAGGCACCGCCCGGCACCGTCACCGCCGGACAGCTCGAGACGAAGCCGATCGCGGCCGGCGTCAGGTCGCCGTTGCCGTCGCAGGCCTGGTCGGTGCCGCCGCAGGCGCGACAGATGTTGAACTGCTTCCGGGCCTCGGACTTGGCGATCGCGGCGGAGGCCTTGCCGCCGTCGCCGGGCACGGGACACGGATCGGTCGCGCGTCCGAGGTTGACGCTGGTCCAGCAATTGGAGAGCGCCCCCGACTTCTTGCGGAGAAACGCCGTGGTGCTGCGGCCGATCTCGCGCTGGCAGCGGTTCAGCTGGCTGGACGGCGCCGACGGCGTGAAGGCGTCGTAGTAGAGGCTGATCGCCTGATCGACGGCCGCCTCGCCGATGCAGAGGAGGCAATCCGAGATGTCGTTACAGGTGGCGATCGCGTTGGTACAGCTTCCGTTCTCGAAGTTCGGACAGACCCCGCTCGTCCAGCCGACGCTCGCCGGGCTGTCGTCGCCGTCGGGCGTGCCGCAGACCTTGTCCTCGCCGCCGCACGCCGCCGCGATCTTGTCGCGGAGGCGCGCCTCGGCCTTCGCGATCAGCGCGGCCGCCTTCGGCTCGGTGTGGCAATTGGTCGAGGGCGGCAGCTTGCCGACCACGATGTCGCGCTCGCAATTGGCGAGGGCCTGCGCCTTGCTCTGCACGAACTTGGCGGAGTTCCGGACGATGTTCGCCTTGCAGCGGGTCGGCTCGGCCTCAGCCGGGCTCGCGACCAGCAGCGACGCGACGAGAATACCGAGAACGGGAGCCGCGGACACGGTTCGCATGACGCCTCCTCCGTGGGCAACAGGGGGCAGTACTCAGAGCTCGGGACAGGGCGAGCAGAGTACGGCGTCCGGAACTAGTCAATCCCGCGAAGCGTGACGCGACACCCCCGACAGACGGGAGACGAAGGGGACTCCTCCTTCTCCGCTACGCTGCCTCGCCGCTCGCGAGCCGCTTCTTGAGCTCCACCAGCGACCGCGTCTCGAAGGCATCGCCCTCGAGGCCGAGGTCCATGATGCCACGCTCGAGCCAGGCCTGCCGGCCGGCCATGACGCTCGCCGCCACCTTGTTCTTGAGGGCGTCGTCGTTGCGCCACAGCTCGTGGAAGAGCCGCTGCACCTTCCGCTGCGAGCTCCGGCAGAAGAGGTCCGCGAGCTCGAGCGGCGTTCGCGGCCTCCGGGTCGCGCTCCGTCACCATGCGGCGGGCACGGCAGACGGTCGCCGACATGCGCGAACAGCTCCATCACGATGTCGACGGCGCGGAAGAGGAAGCCCTGCTTGCGCTCCATCTTGGCCTGGTAGACGGCCATGCCGTGGAAGCTCGCGCGCGCGAGCTTCCGGCAGCTGCGCTCGATGAAGCGGAGGTGCGGCGCCAGCACGCCCCAATCGTCCGTAGCGGGCCGCGAGTTGGCGCCGCGCATGCCAGAGCGTCGGGTACCAGCCGGCGTAGAAGCCGAGGATCTTCGGCAGCGCCGCCAGCCTTCTGCGAGAAGCCGTTCTTGGGGTCGATCATCGCGCCGGCGACCTCGAGGTGCTTGTCGACCGCCTCGCGCGCCATGAAGAGATGCATGATCTCGCTCGAGCCCTCGAAGATCAGGTTGATGCGGCTGTCGCGCATCATGCGCTCGACCGGGATCGGGTGCTCGCCGCGGCCCTTGAGCGAGGTCTCGGTCTCGTAGCCACGACCGCCGCGGATCTGCAGCGTCTTGTCGATGATCTCCCACGCCCGGACGGTGTTCCACTCCTTGGCGGCGGCGGCCTCGAGACGGATGTCGTAGCCGCCGCGGTCGGCCATGGAGCGACGCCAGCATCCAGACCGAGTCCATCGCGAAGGTGGTCGCGGCCATGTCGGCGATCATGTGGCCGACCGCCTCGTGCTTCCAGATCGGCACGCCCCACTGCTGGCGCGTGGCGGACCAGCCGCGCACGATGCTCGAGGCACTGCTTGGCGATGCCCGCGCAGGCCGCCGGCAAGGTGAGGCGTCCGGTGTTGAGGGTGGTGAGCGCGATGCTGCAGGCCCTTCCCTTCCTCGCCGATCAGGTTCTCGCGCGGCACACGCACGTCGGTGAAGCTGATGATGCCGTTGGCGAGCGCCTTCAGGCCCATGAAGCGGCAGCGGTACTCGACCTTGACGCCCGGCCAGTCGGTCTCGACGACGAAGGCGCTGATCTTCTTGGTTTGCGGATCGCGCGCCATCACCACCAGCAGCTCGGCGAGCGTGCCGTCGGTGCACCACAGCTTCTCGCCGTTGAGAATGAAGGAGTCGCCCTGGCGCTCGCAGGTGGTGGAGAGGCTCGCCGGATCGGAGCCGACGTGCGGCTCGGTGAGCGCGAAGGCCGAGATCGCGCCCGCCGCGCAGCGCGGCAGATACTTCTTCTTCTGCTCGGGCGTCCCGAAGAGCTTGAGGGGCTGCGGAACGCCGATCGACTGGTGGGCGGAGAGCAGCGCGCTCACGTTGGCGTCGGTCGCTGCCGATCAGCTGCATCACCTTGCAGTACTCCGACACCGTGAAGCCGAGCCCGCCGTACTCGGTCGGGATCTTCATGCCGAAGGCGCCGAGCTTGCGGAGCCCGTCGATCACGTGGTCGGGGTACTCGCCGGTCTGGTCGATGGCGGCGCTGTCGACCTCTTCGGCGAGGAACTTCTCCATGGCGCGGTAGAAGCGCGTGAATTCGGGGCGCTCCTCGCCCGCGAGCGGAAAGGGGTGCACCAGCGGCAGCAGGAAGTTCCCGAGGAACATGTCCTTCACGAAGGTCCGGCCGGCCCACTCGGTCTCGCGGGCCTGCTCGGCGATCTGGCGGGATTCCTGCTCGGTGGTCTGGTGACTCTTGGCGTCGCTCATGGGGTGATCCTCCTCTGAAGATGGAGCCGTTTTCTGCACCTGGATGCGGGGTTTTTGCAACCGCCGCGCGGACGCCCCGGAACCGCCGTCAACTCGCGGTACGGGCCCCTGGGGTTCCCGCCGAGGCCTGCAGCCACTCGGCGACGGCGGCGACGAAGGACTCGGGGTCCTCGAGCTGCGGCGTGTGGCCGATGTTCTCGAAGACCCGAAGGGCCCAGTCGGGCCTGAGCTCCGCGAGGGCCCGGGCGGCTGCGAGCGGCACCAGGCGGTCGTGCGAGCCGTGCACCAGGAGCGTGGGCGTCGCAATCCGCCGCACCATGCCCTCGAAGGCGCCCCGCCGGAGCACGAAGGCGACGATCGAGCGTGCCGCCGCGAGGAAGGCGGCGTTGCCGCCGGCCATGGACTGCCGCTCCTGCGAGAGCGCGATCGTCGCCGCGACGACGTCCGGCGCGACCCGGCTGGCATCGACGCAACAGAACTCGAGCAGCTGGCGCACCGAGCCCTCGGAGCCGAGGAGCGCCTTTCGGCCGGTCATCAGCAGCTCGCCGACCCCGGGGACGCAGTAGCCGGCGAAAAGCGCCGCGGTCGCCGGGTCGAAGAACGCCCCGCGCGCCGCCGGCAACGCCGGGTTCACCAGCACCAGACCCGCCACGCTCGCCGGCGCATCGGCCGCCGTCATCATCGAAATCAGCCCGCCCATCGAGTTGCCGACGAGCACCGCCGGCTCACCGGCGACGCGCTCGATGAAGCGGGTCAACAGCCGCTGGTTGGCGTGGATCGACGCCGAGCCTCCCTCGGTGGGCGTGCGGCCGAATCCCGGGAGATCGATCGCCAGCACGCGCGCATGACGCGCGAGCGGCGCACCGACCGACATCCAGTTGACGTGCGCGCCGCCGAGGCCGTGGATCAGGATCATCGGCGGACCGTCGCCGCCGTAGTCGACGTAGTGCACCGGCACGCCGAGCTCGATCGTGCGGGAGACCGGATGCGACGCGCGGCCGTTGCCGACGCCGACCGGGGTGGTGAGGATGCCGAGGCGCTCGCGGACCGCCGGCTCGGCGAGCCGCGCCAAGGTGGAGTCGTGGGCCTGGCGGATGATGGCGCGCCGCCGGGTGCCGTCGAGCGCGTTCACGCCCATGAGCGCGCGGTCGGCGCTGCTCGGCTCGAGGGCCAGCACCGAGCTGCCGCTGGCGCGTACGCTCGCCATCTCGCGCCTGAGAAGCAGCCGGCAGAACCCGCGCATCGGCGCATCGACGCTCGGCCGCAACACCTCGACCGCGGCCGACATCGGCGAGCTCACGATCACCAGATCCAGACCCTGACCGGCGAGGACGTCGGCGTTCGACGGCGAGTGTGCGCCGCCGTCGACGTAGCGCACGCCGTCGATCTCGACCGGCCGGTAGTAGCTCGGGATCGCACACGACGCGGCGACTGCCGCGGCCACGCTCGCGGGCGGCGCCCCGTCGCGACCGAAGGTCACGAGCCGCCCGTCGTCGAGACGGACGGCGTTGATCCAGAGCCCGCGCGCAGGCCAGGACGAGGGGAAGAGCCGCCCGATGCCGCCGACGATGTGATCGGTCGGCACCCGGCCGGCCGGGAGCAGCGCGGCCGCGAGCGAGCCGAAACGCACCTCCCAAGGCCGGCGGAGGACGCGCAACAGGAGCGCCGGCTCCGCGGCCCAGAGCGCCGTCCAGCTCGCCGCCTCGACCGCGGGTGCCGGCTCCGGCCGGCCGAGCACGACGGCCAGCCGCTCGCCCTCGGCCGAGAGCGCCTCGCCGAGCGAGCGCGCCGCGAGATCGCGGGGCGACATGCCGCCCCGCAGCAGCGCGGCGATGACGGCCCCCGCCGAGGTGCCGGCGATCACGTCGGCGCTCCGCGGATCCCACCCCGTCGCCGCCTCGAGCGCCGACAGCACGCCGATGTGAAAGGCATGACCGGTGGCGCCGCCGGCGCCGAGGACGAGACCGATGCGTGCCATGAAGGGTCAGGTAAATGCCTGACACGGCGCACTTCGGCAAGGCGCAGCGCGCATGGCACCGGCGCTACGGCGGGCCGCTCATCTCCGCCGAGGGGCGAGGGTCAAGATCCTCCGAACGCGTCACGAATGCCGAAGAAGGCGGCCTTCGGTTGATAGGCGTCGTCGAACGGCAGCGGACGATCGCTGATGCCGAGGTAGTCCGTGATCCACGTGTATTTGTCGGTGAAGCCCCAGAACGCGACGGCGTCACAGCCGGCGACGTCGACGCACGCGGCGACGATGTCGTGGTAGATGGCGCGCTGTTGCGCCAGGAGGTCGGCGTCCTCGCCGGCCAGGCCGTGGATCTCGACGTCCATCTCGCTGATGCGCACGATCAGGCCGAGGTCGGCGAAGCGCTGAAGGTTCTGGCGCACGCTCTCGCGGGTCGGGGCCGCGCCGAACACGCCGCCGAGATGCATCTGAAAGCTGACGCCGTCGATCGGCGTCCCCTCTGCGATCAGGTCGGCGACCATGTCGTAGATGAAGTCGGATTTCACGTTCAGGCCGTCGGCCAGGAAGTCGTTGTAGAAGAGCAAGGCGGCGGGATCGGCCTGGCGCGCGCGCAGGAAGGCGTTCCGGATGTAATCCGGGCCGAGCTTCTGAAGGAAGATCGAGTCGCGGTAGGCGGCGCCGAAATCGACCACCGCCTCGTTGACCACGTCCCAGGTCGTGACCGCTCCGGCATAGCTACCCATCAGGGTGTCGATGCGCTCGTCGACCGCGGCCTGCAGCTCCGCCGCGCTCATCGAGGCGTTCACCCAGGACGGGAGAATGAGATGCCAGACCAGAGGCGCACCCGTCAGCGCCAACCCGTTCTGCTGCGCGAAAGCGACGATCGTATCGATCGGTCCAGTGAGGTAGGTGCCGGGCGACGGCTCCATGTTGCCCCACATGAACTCGTACTCTGCGGTGACCGCATCGAACTGCCGGAGAATGGTCGTGCCGTAGGCGGTCTCGCCGCTCGCCAACACGTTGGCGCGCACCGCGGCGCCGATCGAGCGACCGCTCGCGGCGGCGGCGCCGCGCAGGGTGCCACGGACGAGGTCGACCACGCCGTCGGTGCCGGCGTCGGCGCGGGCGGCGACGCTCGGCGCGTTTCCCGGATGCGTGCAGTCGCCCTTCGACTCGGCGGCACCCACCTGGCTCGCGAACTTGCCGCTCGCCTTCGCGAGCGCCGTCCCGATGCGCTCCTGTTCGGGCGCCTTGGTATGCGAGGCCTGCCCCTTGAGGGTCGCCTGCACCCGCTTCCCGGCCGCCAGCAGCTTTCGGCTGTCGCACATCGACGGCCCGCCGCCGACGATCGCCGTCAGATCGCCGCCGAGCGCCGTGAGGACATCGGTCACCCCGGCGGCCTCGCCTGCGGCTGGGCACGAGCCGGTGTCGGCACGCGCGAAGGCGGACGAGAGCTTGTCGTGCACGGCAGCGAGGCACGTCGGAGCGACCGCGACGCCGGTGCGGGCGGCCGCGGCATGGCACTTGGCGACGCGGAGCGCGGCGCCGGCGGCCGCCACCAGCTTCCCCGTCTCGCAGCGCACCGACGGCGACGGAGCGGCGTGGCCGACCGTCGCGGCCGTCAGCATCACGAAGATCAGGAGGGGAAGCGCCGCGCGCATGTCGTGTGCCCGCGAACCGTCGCCGACGGATTCCTAGTTGCGACGCTGGTAGTGCTCGAGGAACCGCCCGATGCGGCCGATCGCCTCGGTGAGATCGTCGGCGTTCGGCAGGAACACGATCCGGAAGTGATCCGGACGGGGCCAGTTGAAGCCCGAGCCCTGCACCACCAGCACCTTCTGCTCCTCGAGCAGCTCGAGGATGAAGGCCTGGTCGTCGGGGATCGGGTAGCGCCCGAGATCGAGCTTCGGAAACAGGTAGAGCGCCGCCTTCGGCTTGACGCAGGTGACGCCCGGCAGCGACGTGATGAGCTCGTGCGCGAGGTCGCGCTGCTTGCCGAGGCGGCCGGTCGGCAGCACCAGCTCCTCGATGCTCTGGTGGCCGCCGAGCGCGGTCTGGATCGCGAACTGCGCCGGCACGTTGGCGCAGAGCCGCATCGACGCCAAGATGTTCAGGCCCTCGATGTAATCCTGGGCGTGCGACTTGTCGCCGGAGATCACCATCCAGCCGGCCCGGTAGCCGCAGGCGCGGTAGTTCTTCGAGAGCCCGTTGAAGGTGAGCATCAGGACGTCGTCGGCGAGCGACGCGATCGAGGTGTGGGTGGCGCCGTCGTAGAGCACCTTGTCGTAGATCTCGTCGGCGAGGACGATCAGCCGGTGCTCGCGCGCGATCTCGACCAGAGCGCGCAGCAGGTCGTCGGGATAGAGCGCGCCGGTCGGGTTGTTGGGATTGATGACGACGATGGCGCGCGTGGTCGGCCCGATCTTGGCGCGGATGTCGTCGAGGTCGGGAAGCCACCCCGCTCCCTCGTCGCAGTGGTAGTGACGCGCCCTCCCGCCGGCGAGGCTCACCGCCGCGGTCCAGAGCGGATAATCGGGGGCCGGGATCAGCACCTCGTCGCCGTCGTTCAAAAGACCTTGCATGCTCATGACGATCAGCTCGGAGACGCCGTTCCCGATGTAGATGTCCTCGATCGTCACGCCCGCGACGTGCTTTTGCTGGCTGTAATGCATCACCGCCTTGCGAGCGGCGAAGAGGCCCTTCGACTCGCAGTAGCCCGACGCGCTCGGCAGGTTGTGGATGACGTCCTGCACCAGCTCCTCGGGCGCGTCGAAGCCGAAGGGTGCCGGGTTGCCGATGTTGAGCTTGATGATGCGCTGCCCCTCGTCCTCCATCTGCTTGGCGCGCGCCAAGACCGGCCCGCGGATGTCGTAGCAGACGTTGGCGAGCTTGGAGGACTTCTGCAGGGTCCGCGGCGGCGACGTGTGCTTGGCCGGCGAGACGACGAGCTTGGGCATGGGCCGAACCTACGTCATTCGCCGGGAAGATGCACCCGGCAAACCGCGGCCGCGGGCCGCGCGTGCGGCTACGGGCAGGGACCCTGGACGACCGCGCCGGTCGTGAAGCGATTGCGGGACCAGCAATTGCCGCTGCCCTCGTCGAGCACGTCGACGGCTCCCGGAGGGGGCTCGAAGGGCGGCCAGACGAGGTTCCTCAGCATCGCGTTCCCGGTCGCGGTCGGGTCGAGATGGATACCCACGACGCGGCTGTTGTAGATGCCGCTCGCGCTCAGCCGAACGCCGGCGACGTTCCGCATCAGGACTCCGGTGTCCGTGAAGTTGGTCTCGACGTTCTTGAGCAGGAATGCGTCCCGGCGTCTCGCCGGGACGGCGATGTCCTCGAGCAGGAACCCGACCGGCGCACTCCAGGCCCAAACGCGGCGCAGCACGACCCGTCCCTCCTCGGGGATCTGTGAGATGCGGATTGCGGCCGCCTGCCCCCCGCTCATGATCCCACCCGTCATCGTGACCCGCGAGCTGCCGTCGATGCGAACGGCGTACGTGGCCGTCGAAGGACAGTCGGCGCGGATCGCTTGGGGGAAGAGGTTGCGAAGCACGAGGCGGCGGGCGCCGCTCACGTCGAGCGTGGCGACGGTCCCGCCGCGAAGGTAGAGCGACCCGATCGAGCTCGAGTTGAAACGGACGTCGTCGGCGGTGATGCGGACCGCGTGCTCGGCGTCGCAGGGGGGCAGAATGCCTATCGAGCGACTGGGGTCCCACTTGATCACCAGCTCGAGCGGCTTGTCGATCACGATCGACTCGCGGAAGATGTAGTCGGCGTCCGTCGTCCCGCTCGGGGTGAGCACGATGCGGGTGCCGGGCGCCGCGGCGTCGATGGCGTCCTGGAGCGGGGTGCCGGGACCAGGCATCACGACGACCTCCTCGCGGGCGGAGGCCGGCGCCGCGAGGGCGACCAAGAGCCCGGGGGTCACCAGGATCAGGGCAAGGAGGTGGAGGGCGAGCGAGGTCGAGTTGGCCGGGGGGCGCATGCCGTGGACATGCCGGCTCGCCGTCGTCCCGGCAAGCGAAAACTTCGCGGCGGGCTACGCCACGCTGCGTTCGTCGCGGCGGGCCCGCTGCCGCGCCAGGGCCTGCGTCAGCGCTTCCAGCGTGATCGGCTTGGCGAGGAAGTCGTCCATGCCGGCGGCCAGGCAGCGCTCGCGCTGGCCGGTGAGGGCGTGGGCCGTGAGCGCCACGATCGTGACCGGCTGCTGTCCCGCCTGCAGGCGACGGATCTCGCGGGTGGCCTCGAGACCGTCCATCTCCGGCATCTGCACGTCCATCATGACGACGTCGTAGCGTCCGGTCTTGACCGCCTGCACGGCCTCGCGGCCGTTGGTGACGGCGTCGACCCGGCAGTCGAGCATCTGCAGCATCTGCCGCAGCACGTCGCGATTGATGGCGTTGTCCTCGGCGATCAGGACGTCGAGCGGGTGCGAGGCGGCCTCGACCTGGACCGGCACCGGCGCGGCGCGGCGGATGCGGCGCTCGAGCACGGCGGTGATCGCCTCGGCGAGGGTGGCCCGGCAGACCGGCTTGGTGAGGGCGACGTCGAAGCCGAGGGCGCGCGCGCGATCGGCGCCGCCCCGGAGCGCCCCCATCGACGACAGCAGTACCAGCGGCAGCTCGGCGAGGCGCGGATCGGCGCGCACCTCCGCCGCCACCGCGGCGCCGTCCATGGCGGGCATCTGCATGTCGAGCAGCACGAGGCCGAAGGGATCGCGCACCGCGGAGTCGCGGAGCATCGCGAGCGCCTTCGGGCCGCCGTCCACCTCCTCGGGGCGGCAGCCCCAGGCGCGGAGATGCTGCAGGAGGATGCGGCGATTGGTGGCGTTGTCGTCGACGACGAGGACGCGGAGGCCCGCGAGCGCCACCGGCGTCGAATGATCGGGCACGACCTCGGCCTGCTTCTCGAGGTTCAGCTCGATCGTGAAGGCGCTGCCGACCCCATGGATGCTCTGCACGTCGATCGTGCCGTCCATGAGAGCCACGAGCTGGCGGCAGATGGTGAGGCCGAGCCCGGTGCCGCCGTAGCGGCGGGTGGTGCTGCCGTCGACCTGGGTGAAGCTCTCGAAGATCGCCTTCTGGCGGTCCGCCGGGATGCCGATGCCGGTGTCGCGCACGGTGAGCGCGACGCGTACCCACGCGTCGCGCTCGCTTCGGACCTCCGCCTCCACCACCACCTCACCGTGCTCCGTGAACTTGACGGCGTTGCCGACCAGATTGGCGACCACCTGGCGGACCCGGCCGGGGTCGCCCAGGACGTGCTCGGGAAAATCGGGCGGGATGATGGCCGCGATCTCCAGCCCCTTCTCGTGCGCCTGCTGCGCGAAGAGGGTGGTGACCTCCTCGACGACGAGCCGGAGGTTCATCGGGATGCGCTCGATGGTGAGCTTGCCGGCCTCGATCTTCGAGAAGTCGAGCACGTCGTTGACGACCGTGAGCAGCGCGTCGTTGCAGCGCCGGATGGTGTGCGCCAACTCGCGCTGGTCCTGCGTGAGCTCGGTCTCGAGGAGGATGTCGGTCATGCCGATGATGCCGTTCATCGGCGTCCGGATCTCGTGACTCATGTTGGCGAGGAACTCCGACTTCGCACGCGCCGAGCTGATCGCCTGATCGCGGGTGCTCACGAGCTCCTCGGCCTGCTCGCGCAGCAGCCCCGCCTGCTCGACGGCCTGCGTGCGCGCCTCGTCGAGCGCCGCGACGTAGCGCTCGAGGTCGGCGCGGGCCTGGCCGCGCTCGATCGCGATCCCGGCGAGGTGGGCACCGAGCTCGATCAGCTCGCCTTCCGCCTGCGTCGGTCCGCGCGCGGTCCGGTAGTACATCGCGAGCGTACCGAGCAGGTGGCCGTCGCCGGCGACGATCGGCTCCGACCAGCAGGCGCGGAGCCCGAAGCCGAGCGCCTGGTCCCGGAGCTCGGTCCAGCGCGGGTCGCGCCGCACGTCCTCGACCACCACCCGGGTGCGCAGAAAGGCCGCGCTGCCGCACGAGCCGACGTCCGGGCCGATCGCGGTGCCGTCGACGAGGCGACACCATTCCTCGGGCAGGCGCCGCGAGGCGGCGTGCCGGAGCGACGTGCCGTCGGCGCCGACGCGCAGGATCGAGCAGATCATGCCGGGCGACTGCTGCTCGATGATGCGCAGGGTCGCGTCCAGCACCTGGTCGAGCGGCGCGTCGCGCGCCACCAGCTCGAGCACGTGCTTCTGGCCGGCCTGCAGGAGCTCGTAGGCCTTGTGCGCCAATCGCTGCTTGTCGAGCGAGGCGGCGGCGTAGATGGACGCCGCGACCGTCGACAACACCGTGATGATGAGATTCGAGTTCTGGCTCCACAGCGCCGGGTCGAGCCAGACGTGGAGCGCCAGCATGGCGCTGGCCGCGCACACGAGCGCGAGCTGCGTCGCCCTCCCCCACGGAAAGACGATCGCACCGCCGAGCGTGAGTGCGCTCACCACGTGCACCGACATCGAGGTCTGACCGGCGGCGACGTCGATCGCCGAGGTCACGACCAGCATCATGATGGTGGACCCGAGCGCCCAGAGGCGGAGCCGCAACCAGCCGCGGTCGGTCCGGAGCTGCCAGAGGACGAGCGCGATGAGCCCGTAGCCGACCGTCCCGGCCACGCGCAGCTGGATCAGGAGGGGCGACTGCGGCCGGCCGACCGCCCAATCGATCGCGATGCTGAGGCCGGTCGCGGCCATCGAGAGCAGCAGGACGGCCCGCACCCGCCGCAACAAGAGCGGAACGGTCTCCGCGTCGAGTGCGCCTCGAATGCTCCCGTGATGCTGGACGGCCAGTGTGCGATCTCCCCCGGTGCCAATCCAAAGCAAGTGCTGTGCCCCACCCGATCCTCGACAGACCGTGCAGTTGTGCGAGTCGGCGGCCGCCGACGGCGTTAGGAATTTGACGCTCGCGGCGGCGGCGGCGGTCGAATGGCGGCGCGCTTGCCTTGCGAACCCCGACCGACGCATCCTCGCCCGCGCCCCCAGAGGCGGCAGGAGGCGAGCATGACGATTGATCTCAAGGAGTCGGCGCGGCTCTTCGAACGCGCCAGCCGGGTGGTGCCGGGCGGCATCTACGGGCACCAGTCGCCCGCCCTGCTCGTCGCGGGCGCCTATCCATCCTTCTTCACGCGCGGCCGCGGCAGCCACGTCTGGGACGTCGACGGCAACGAGTACATCGACTTCGTGTGCTCCTACGGGCCGATCGTGCTCGGACACCAGCACCCAGTCGTGGAGGAGGCCGCCGCGGCGCAACGTCGCGACGGCAACTGCTTCAACGGGCCGACGGCGCGCTTCGTCGAGCTCGCGGAGCACCTGGTCGCGATCACGCCCTGCGCCGACTGGGCGGTGTTCGCGAAGAACGGCTCAGACGTCTGCACCTGGGCGACCGCGGTCGCCCGCGCCGCGACCGGGCGCACCAGAATCGTGAAGGCGCGCGGCGCGTATCACGGGACCCACGCCTGGTGCTCACCGGTGCCGGCCGGCATCACGGAGGCGGATCGTGCCAACGTCGTCGAGGTGCGCTGGAACGACCTCGCCTCGCTCGACGCCGCGCTCGCGGAGGCACGCGACCAGGTGGCCGCCGTCATCCTCACGCCCTTCCGCCACGACGCCGGCCGCGACTCCGAGCTCCCGGCACCCGGCTGGCTCGAGGGCGTGCGCGCGCGCTGCGACCGTCACGGCATCGTCTTCATCCTCGACGACGTCCGCGCCGGCTTTCGCCTGCACCTCGGCGGCTCGGGCGAGTACTTCGGCGTGCGCCCCGATCTCTCCTGCTATTGCAAGGCGATCGCCAACGGTCATCCGCTGGCGGCCTGCGTCGGCCGCGACACGCTCCGCCAGGCGGCGCGCGAGGTGTTCTTCACCGGCTCGTTCTTCACCAGCGCCGAGCCGATGGCGGCCGCGCTCGCCTGCCTCCGCGAGCTCGAACGGAGCGACGCCATCGCCCGCATGGCGGACCTCGGCACCCGCCTCTGCCGCGGCCTCGAGGCGGCGGCGCGCGTGCACGGTCTCGAGGTCGTCACCAGCGGCCCGCCGGCGCTGCCGTTCATGAGCTTCCGCGACGACCCCGGCCAGAAGCTGAATCGGATCTTCGCCGCGGCGGCGGTCGAGCGCGGCGTCTACCTGCATCCGCACCACAACTGGTTCGTGTCGGCGGCGCACACCGACGCCGACATCGACGCGCACGCTCGAGGTCGCCGAGGAGGCCTTCCGCGTCGTCGCCGGCTCGTCACGCTGAGCGCGCCTCAAGGGTTGGTAGGGAAAGCACGCTCGGGTCGCCGGTGCCGGACTCGAGCTGGCCGCGAAGCGGGCGGGGTCAGCCCGGGACTTCGGCGGGGTCGAGGAGGCCGTGACGGCGCCAGCCGACCGCGAGGAGCCACGTCCGTGCCCGTGACACCGGCCGCTGCTCGACGTCCTCGGTGCCTCCCCTCGGTGCTTTTTCTCTCTTCCACCCATCGAACCATCGCGCCGAGGAGGCGGGGTCGAGCCGAACGGCACCCTTGAGCTTCGCGCCCACCGCCGCCGCATGCCGGCGGGCGTTCAGGAGCACGTAGCGGAGCGCGTTTCGGACCTCGCGCGGTGTCGCGAGGAGCCGCGCGTGGTAGCGATCGGCGAGCACCCGCCCGCTCCGTTCCGCGAGCCGGTTCACCGCCCGCGCGACCCGGATGCCGAGCGCCCGCATCCCGCGCCCGAGCGCGTCCCGATCGCGCGCCTCGACGATGAAGTGCGCGTGGCTCCCGAGGAGCGCGTAGTGGACGAGGCGAAAATCCGGCCGCTCGCAGCCGGCGGCGAACGTCCGCTCGAGCGAGCGGACGAGCTTCTTCACGCGCAGCGACGGGAGATCTTTGCAGAGCCGAACCGTGACGTGCGCCGGCAACGGCCGCGCGAAAGGCTGCCGCGACACATGCGGCATCCCGGCCTTGGCGCCGGCGGGCTTTCGGCCTGCCCCGGCGCGCCGCCCGCCCCACCGTCGGGGCGCGGGCAACGACAAGCGGAGCTGTGCAGGTCGGCGTGCCATCTTGAAACAGCTAAACTCTATCACCAATGCCACGGCGATGTCACGCTCACCACGTGGCGGACGACGCGGAGCGAACGGGTCGCCGATCCCACCCGCCACGCCGCGTCCCCTTACCAACCCTCTTCAACCCCGGTCGCGCGCGCAGCAACGGGCGTTCGCGGGGACGTGGGGATCGTCTCGCAGGCGAGTAGATCGAACGCTCGCCTGCAATCGGTCAGGGCGACGCGGCCGACGCCTTCAGGTCGGCGACGACGTCCGCCCAATGGGTCGGGTCGGGCGCGCGATTGTTGGTGAGACTGACGCCGTCGGCCAGGTCGCCGAGGCGCTCGACCAGCGCCGCCGCCACCTCGCGACGCGGCCGGACCACCGCGACCGCGTCGAGCAGGGCGTCGTCGATCAGGTCGGTCATGGCGTCCCACCGGCCCGCCTTCGACAGGCGATTCAGCTCGGGGTGGAGATCGCCCCAGCCGTGGCAGTCGAGGGTGGGACGATAGGCGGGGGTCGAGCCGTAGAAGGCGAGCTGCTTCTTGACCGCGCGCCGGACCCGCGCCAGCTCCTCGTCGCCCTCCGCGGTCACCACGATGGTGGCGCAGATCACCTGGCAATCGGCGCGCCGCCGCCCCGCCCGAGCGAGGCCGCGCTCGAGCGCCGGCACGACCCATTCGCGGAGCGACTTCCGGGTCGCGAACGGGTGCGCGATGAAGCCGTCGGCGACCTCGCCCGCGACCTCGATCATCCGCGGTCCGACGCCGCCCAGGTAGATCGGCGGGGGACCGAAGGGATTCGGCCCCGGGTCGAAGGCGGGAATCATGAGCGTGTGGCGATAGAACTCGCCTTCGAAGTCGAGCTCGCCCTGCCCCTCCCAGCACCGCCAGATGGCACGGATCGCCTGCACCAGCTCCCGCATGCGCCGCGCCGGGTGCGACCAGACGGCACTGAAGCGCCGCTCGACGTGCGGCCGCACCTGCGTGCCGAGGCCGAGGACGAAGCGGCCGCCCGTCAAGAGCTGCAGGTCGTAGCCGAGGTTCGCGAGCGTCATGGGGTTGCGCGCGAAGGCGATCGCGACCGCCGTTCCGAGCCGCAGGCGCGTCGTGTGCTCGGCCGCGACCGCGAGCGGCAGGAAGGGATCGTGCTTGGCCTCGAAGCTGAACGCGCCGTCGTAGCCGGCGCGCTCGAGCGCCGGAAAGGTCGTGCGCGCGTCGCGGGGATCCTCGAGCGGTGCGGTCGTGTAGATGCGCATCCGCCGTCAGCCCCGGAGCGCCGGCGGCGGAAGACATGCGAGCGCCACCCGCTCGTCCGATCGCGGGTGCGGAAACTCCAGGCGCTCCGCGTGCAGGAGGTAGCCGCCGTCTCCCGGCACGGCGCGCGTCCCCCCGAGCGGCACGCCGCCCGGCCCGTAGAGCGGGTCGCCGATCAACGGGTGCCCTGCGGCCGCCAGGTGGATGCGGATCTGGTGCGGACGTCCGCTCGCGATCTCGATCGCGGCGAGGCTGGTGTCGTCGCCGGCCACGAGCGCACGCACCGAGGTGCGGGCCGCCCGGCCGTCGGCGGCGACGGCGTGGACGCTGCCGAGTGCCGCGTGCGGCACCGGCCCGATCGGGAGATCGACCACGAACGCGTCGGGTCCGAGCCGCCCCTTTACCAGCGCCCGATAGTGGCGGCACACCTCGCCCGCCTGCCAGGCCCGCGGCAGGCGGCGGCGCGCGAGCGGCGAGCGCGCGAACAGCACCACGCCCGACGTGCCGCGCCCGAGCCGATGCACCGGCACCGCCTCGGGATGCCGCCGCCGCACGGCGGCGAGCAGCGTGTGGGCGAGGAAGCCGCCGGCGGGCATCGTGGGGAGCCCGCGCGGCTTGGCGACCGCCAACAGGTCGGGATCGGCGTGAAGGATCGCGAAGTCGAGCGGCACGCGGGGCTCGCGCCAGGGAGGCCGCCGCCAGGTGAGTCGCTGGCCGGGGCGCAGCCGATGGGTCGAGACCGCGGCCATGCCGTCGACGCACACCTGTCCGGCGTCGACGCGCGCCGCCCATTCCTCGATGGTGGAATGCCGGTAGCGGCCTGCGAGGTACTCGAGGACGGAGCGGCCGGCGGCGCGCGCGCCGATCTCTTCCTCGTACAGGAAACCGTCGTTGGTCTCGGACATCGGCGCCGCTTCAGGCCGCCTGGAGGCGGACGATCTCGTCCTCGACGTCGCGCAGGCGGTCCTTGCCGAAATAGAGCTCGTCGCCGACGAAGAACGCCGGTAGGCCGAACACCCCGCGGGCCACCGCCCGCTCGGTGTTCGCGAGCAGGCGCTGCTTGACGTCGGCGTCCTGCGTCCGCGCCAGGAGGTGGGCGCCGTCGAGACCCGAGGCGTCGAGCGCCTGCCGCACGACCTCGGGGTCGTCCATCTTCTTCGGCTCCGCCCACATGTGGCGCATCACCGCCTCGGCGTAGGCCGGCAGCCGGCCGTCGAGCTCGGCGGCGACGGCGCCCCGCATGATGAGGAGCGTGTTGACCGGAAAGTGCGGATTCATGTGGAACTCGTGGAGACCGTGACGCTCGATGAAGCGCCGCATCTCGAGGCTCTCGTAGGCGAGCTTGGCGGGGATGTGCGCGAAAGCCTGCACCGGCGACTGGTTGTTGGTCGCCTTGAAGATGCCGCCCAGGAGCACCGGCACGTGGGTGAAGGACGCGCCCGTGCGTTGCTCGATCGTGGGCAGCACCCGATACGCGAGGTAGGCGTTGGGGCTGCCGAAGTCGAAGAGGAACTCGAGGCTCACCACTTTTCCCCGTAGGGCCGGAGGTCGAGCTCGAAGGTCCAGGCGTCGCGCGCCTGCTGATGGAGCTGCCAATAGGCGTCGGCGATCGAGTCCGGCCGCATCAACTGATCCGGCTGGAGCGCAGCGAGGGCCGCGTCGCCGCCGCCCGCGCGGATGCGCTCGCGGACGAACGCGGTGTCGACCCCGGCGTCGATCACGAGGTGGGCGACGTGCAGGTTCCGCGGCCCGAACTCCCGCGCCATGCTCTGGGCGACGGCCCGGACCCCGGCCTTGGCGGCCGCGAAGGCCGCATAGCCGACGCCGCCGCGGAGGCTCGCCGTCGCGCCGGTGAAGAAGATCGATCCCCGGCCGTGCGGCAGCATGACGCGCGCCGCCTCGCGGCCGGTGAGGAAGCCGGCGTAGCAGGCCATCTCCCACACCTTGCGAAACACGCGCTCCGTGGTGTCGAGCACCGGGAAGTAGACGTTGGCGCCGACGTTGAAGATGCAGACCTCGAGCGGCGCCGCGGCGTCGGCGGCCGCGACGAAGGCCGCGATCTCGTCCTCCTTGCGGGCGTCGAGGCCGCGGCCGACACAGCGGCCGCCCTCGGCCTCGATCGCGGCCACCAGCGGCGCGAGCTTGTCGCCGCCGCGCCGGCCGGCGAACACGAGATAGCCCTCGCGCGCGAAACGGCGCGCGATGGCCGCGCCGATGAAGTCGCCGGCACCGACTACGGCCACCGAGGCGTTTCGAGCGGGCATGACGAGACTCATAAGGCGCCTCGGCGCCGATGAGTCAAACGCCGGACGAATTCCGACCGCGTGCCGTTGACGTCGCCCGTCCACCTGACGCAGTATCCCGCCGCCGCTCTCCGGGCTCGCATCCACAGCCGTGGCCCGCGGCTCGAGGTGCGACGATGGTTCGATGCAGTGCTGGGCGTCGCGGCACGCGCGCCGCGGCGACACTTCTCGTGGCGTTGGTGACCATCGCTCCGACCCTCGTCGGGGCGAGCCAGCTGTTGGCACCGGCGGCCGGCGCCCGCGACTCGGCGCTCTGCGGCTCGACCGTCGCGGCGCCGACCGATCTGATGAGCGCCTTCTTCCAGAATCCCGCCGGCCTGGCGCTCGGCGACCGCCCGCAGGTGACGTTCGGCTCCGGCATCCTCTTCATCGAGACCGAGATCTCGACCGACTTCGGCTACGACGAGACCGCCGACAACGTCGGCTACGCCCCGTCCGGCGGCGCCGCCGTGCCGCTCGGCAACGGCTGGACGGTCGGATTCGGGATGTTCGGAGCGGTCGGCTCGAAGTTCGACTTCAAGCGCGACCCGGAGGCCGGCGTGCCGCGCGACTCCTTCACCGAGCTCGGCGTCATCACGCTGGCGCCGAGCGTCGCCTGGGCGCCGAGCGAGCGCCTGGCGATCGGCGTCGAGCTGAACCCGCTGCTCGGCGACCTGAAAAATCACGTGCCCGCCCCGGACCAGAGCCTGCGCTGGCGCCTCCGCGGCCCCGGCATCCAGGGCACGATCGGCATCCTCTACCGGCTGCATCGCGCCGTCGCCGTCGGCCTCACCTACAAGACGCCCGGCGAGCTCTTCCTCCGCGGCACGGTCGGCGTCGGCGGCAAGCGCGAGGACCTCCACTTCGACTTCCACGTCCCGCAGCAGGTGATCCTCGGGCTCGCCTGGGAGCCGCGCGCCGACCTCACCCTGATGGCCTTCGGCCGCTGGTCGGACACCTCGACCTTCGAGAGGGCGATCTTCCGCTTCCAAGACACCCCCGCCCTCGACACGCCGTTCGCGCCCGAGGCCCAGGACGTCTTCCGCTGGGGCGTCGGCATCGAGTATCGCGCCCACCGTCGGATCACGCTCCGGGGCGGAGTCGCGCGCGGCCAGAACGCGCTCGAACCGCGCTCGGTGACCCCGCTCATCTACGACATCAACGACCTCATCTTCGCGCTCGGCGGCGGCCTCGACCTCGGCGCGTGGACGATCGACCTCGCCGGCGGCTACGGCGTCTTCGACGACCGCAAGATCAACGCCGGCGAGGCGCGCGCCTTCCCGGGTCGCTTCAGCGCCAGCGGCCCGGTCGCGTTCTGGCAGCTCACCCGGAGGTTCAATTGATTTCGGCCCCGTGCGCTTCGGCGCTTCGCGCCGAATGCTCCGATGGCCCTCGGAGCGCGAGGTCAACTCGCGCTCCTCGCTCACCCTCGCTACTCGCCTGATCGAGCACGTGATGCTTGCCGGTGAGCTTGAAGGCGATCCCGGCGATCACGAGGCCGAGCACCGTGGCGGAGGTCTCGTTCCAGAACATGCACGGTCCGCCGCAGGTCGGGACCCCCAGCGAGATGACACCGGGCGGCAGCATCATCAGGAAACCACAGAGCGGGCCGCGCAGGTACCAGCGCCGCGGCCAGCACGTGATGCCGACCACGAGGCCGATCATCATGCGCGCCGCGTACCAGCCCCATACCGAGACCTCACCGTGGAGGTAAAAGAGATTGAACTTCTCGGGGATCGGACCGTGGAGGAACTTCGGGATCCAGCCGAGCACGAGGCCGAGCACGACGCAGATGAGCGTGTACACCGGCACGATGGTCAGAGGAGGAAGACGGTCGCGAGGCCGAGGAAGAGGCCCATGCTCGCGACGTCGGTGGCGGTGGTGAGGAAGATGCTCGAGGCCGTCGCCGGATCGGCACCGAGGCGGCGGAGCACGAGCGGCACCAGGGCTCCGAAGATGCCGCTCGACACGCAGGCTCCCACCATCGCCATCAGCACGATCAGCGCCAGGAGCGGGCCGTTCGGATCGCCCTTCGAGTAGGCGAAGATCAGCATGCCGAGGCCGGCGGAGAGACCGGTGCCGATCCCGTTCAGGAAGCCGAGCCAGGCCTCCTTGGCGACCAGGGTGCGCGCCCCGGCCGACGTGAGCTCGCCGAGCGTGATGCCGCGGATCGTGACGGCGAGGGCCTGACACCCGGTATTTCCGGACTGGCCGGCGAGCACGGGGAGAAAGACGGCCAGCGCCACGACCTTGTCGATGGTCTCCTCGAAGACGCCGACCACCGAGGCCGCCACGAACGCCGTCAGCAGATTGAACTGCAGCCAGGGATGGCGAAAGAGCAGACTCCGCTGCCACGGCGTCGACACCCGCTCCTCCTTCTCGACGCCGACCATGCGGCCGGACTGGGCGCTGATCTCGAACGCCTGGTGCTCGAAGAGCGTCTGCCCGCGCACGATCCCGACCAGCCGGCCGTCGTCCTCGCAGACCGGGTAGACGGGATAGTGGCGGTGCAGCACGTCCTTCATGGCCTCGAGGATCGGCTCCCGCGGCCGGAGCGAGAACGGATCGCGCAGCATGACCTGGTCGATCCGCTGCGAGGGATCGGCAAACAGGAGCTCGCGGAAGACGATGACGCCGAGCAGGCGCCCGCCCGGATCGAGGACGTAGCCGTAGGTCACCATCGTACGGCCGGCGAGATCGCGGAGATCCTCGATCGCCTCCTTCACCGTCTGGTCGGGACGCAGCACGCCGAGCGGCGGATCCATCAGTCGGCCGACGCTGTCCTCCGGGTAGTCGACGTTGAGGCTCCACTGCTGGCGCTTCTCGGGCGGCAGGAGGGCGAACACCGCGCGCCGCTTCGCCTCCGGCAACCGCCACAGGATCCGGAGCGCGAGATCGGGATAGAAGTCGGCGAGCGCGTCCGCGACCGCCTGGTCGGGCTCGTGCTCCAGGAGCTCGACGGCTTCCCGTACCCCGCGCCGCAGGAGCTCGGCGCCGAGCGGCGTGCGCATCGATGACGGTGCCTTCTCTCCGACTCCCGCGTCGCTCATGAACGGCCTCCTCGACGGCGCCTTCTAGCCGACGGCGGCGCGCGGCGAAACCATGGAAGCGCGGTGGTGCGACGAGCGGCGGCGCTGCTGTGATAGGGAAGCGCCGGCCGCATGACGACGATCGCCGACCCGCCGCCGACCGAGGCGCGCGCGACCCGACGCTGGGCGGCGCTCGCCCTCCTCTTGGCCGCGACGCCGTCCGTCCCATGGTTCGTCCACCTGGTCGGCGACGTGCCGCCGCTCGTCGTCGGAGCCGCCGCCTTCCCCGCGCTCCTCTACGCGTGGGGCATCACGCGCATCGATCGCCACCGTCCGGAGCCGCGGCTCGCGCTCGCGACGGCGCTGCTCGCGGGCGCCGTCGTCGCCGCACATCTCTCGCACCTCCTGAACGCGCAGCTGTTGACAGCGGTGGATGCCGCCCTCGGCAGCACGGAGGCCCGGCCGCTCGCGGGAGGCTTCGGCGCCCCCGTGATCGAGGAGCTCACCAAGGCCGTCGTGCTCGTCGCCCTGGCACTCGCAGGCGGTACGCTCGTGCGCGGCGCGCTCGACGGCATCGTCTACGGCGCGCTGGTCGGCATCGGCTTCGCGTTCAGCGAGAACGTCGTCTACCTGACCTTCGCCGTGCTCCAAGGCGGCGAGGCCGGGCTGCTCCAAGGGGTCTACATTCGCGCCCTCCTCGGCGGCTTCAATCACGCCGCCTTCACCGCCACGACCGGCGCCGCCATCGGTCACGTGCTGGGCACGCCGCGGACGCGCGGCCGGCTCTGGCTCGTCGCGATCGGCCTCGCGCTCGCGATCATCCAGCACGTGGCGTGGAACGCCGTCGCCGCCCTCGCCATCAGCGGCGTCCTCTGCGGTCCGGAGCTCGCCGGCGGCCCCTGCCGCCCGACACCGACCCGCACCAGCCTCTTCGTGCTCGTCCCCCTTCTGGTCACGATCTTCCTCGGCCCCGGCATCTTGACGCTCGGCGCCATCGCCTACCTATCCTCGCGACATCGCAACGCCGACCGGAGCGGTCAGAGCGTAAGACATAGGGAGGGAGGCGCCCGAATTCACTTCGGGCGCCGACGCCCATCGGAGCACGGCCCGCGAAGCGGGCCGCGCGCACGGGGGCAAAAAAGGTCTAGACCAGAGAAAGTTCGCATGTCATTTGTCTGGGGCCCGCCAGCGAGCCCGACACACACGGCCTGCGGAAAACCCCACTTTCCCGAGGAGCGCACGCGGATGTCTCTCAACCTGATCTTGATGGGTCCACCGGGCGCCGGCAAAGGCACCCAAGCGGCGCGCCTGGCCGAGCGTCTGCGCGTGCCCGCCATCTCGACCGGCGAAATCCTCCGCACCGAGGTGCAGCGCGGATCGGCGCTCGGTCGAGAGGCCAGAGCCTATATGGATCGCGGTGCGCTCGTTCCCGATGCCCTGATGGTCGCCATCATCGAGAACCGCCTGCAGCGCGAGGACTGCACGCGCGGTTTCATCCTCGACGGCTTCCCGCGCACCATCGGACAGGCCGAGGCGCTCGATCGCGCCCTCGCGCGCCTGGGCTGGTCGCTGCATCGCGTCGGCAGCCTGAACGTCCCGCACGACGAGGTGGAGCGGCGTCTCAGCGGACGGCGCACCTGCCGCGATTGCAGCACGCCCTATCATCTCGCGTTCAAGCCGCCGGCCAACCACGACGTCTGCGACGTCTGCGGCGGCACGCTGCTCCAGCGCGAGGACGACAGCGCATCCGTCATCGCGGCGCGCCTCGAGGTCTACGCGCGCGACACGGCCCCCCTCCTCGACTACTACCGCGGGCGCGGGCTCCTCGCCGAGATCGACGGTCGCGGCCAGCACGAAGAGGTGCTCGCCAGCCTGCTCGCCCGCCTCGAGGTCGAGTCTAGCGAGCGGAGCGCACGTTCGGCTTAGTACAGAAGGGGGATCTCTCCCCCTTCGCCGCCGCGGCAAAGCCGCGTCGGCTCATCCCCCGCCCATGAAGACGCACGGTCAAGTCCTCCCGGTGGCGTGAATACTCGCGCCCCACACGGCTCGGTGGGCTTGCACGCCCACGGGGGATGCCGGGGTCACGATGCTGTCGGTCGCGCCAGTGGGTCGGTCCGCCGTCGCCGCCAGCCGTCCATTCGGGGTCGCACGCGCCCCAGTATTCGTTGCGGAGAGTCCGGCCCCACTCGGTTTTCGAGGCTTGGAAGCCCACGGGCCAACCCGGGGTCACGGACTGTATCGCGGACGGACAGACCATGGGATGCGACGGGGAAACTCAGCCGGTCGGCGACGTCCGCCGGTAGCGGCGCGTCGTCGTCCGCGTGAAGGGTCCCTCCTCGATCGCGAGCTGCTGCGGGTCGAAATCGGTGCGGTCCCGCAGCATAGCGAAGAGGATGCGGCAGAGCCGATGGGCCACGGCGATGGTGGCCAGCTTGTAGCCGCGGCGCGCGCAGAGCGCGGCGAAGTACGGATTGAGCGGGTGATCGGGGCGCCGCGCATGGTGCGCGGCTTCGCAGAGCATCGCCCGTAGCTCGCGCGAGCCCCGCTTCGTGATGTGGCCGTGCCGATCGCGATCCCCGGACTGGTACGTCGTAGGCACGAGCCCGGCGTAGCTCGCGACGTGTTTGGCCGACGGGAAACGCGCCACGTCGCTGAAGACGGCGAGGGCGGTGAGCGAGACGATGAGGCCGACGCCGGGGGTCGTCTGCAGCCGCTGCACCGCCTCGCGCTGCCGCGCCGCAAACGCCCGCAGCTGCTGCTCGAGGGTGACGATCTGCTCGCCGGCGCAGCGCCAGAGGGTGAAATGGTGCGTGAGGTGTTGCTGCAGGGCCTCTTCGCGGCCGACGGCCTGGAGCATCGCGGTCCACGCGGTGGCGGTGCCGAGCGTCTTCGTGCTCAGCTTGGCGCAGCCGGCGCTGCGGAGCAGCCGCTTGGCCGCGTTTACTTCCGCGGTCTGCTGCCGCACAAAATGGCGCCGCCGGGAAAGCGTTTCGCGCAGCGCACTAATCTCTGGGGGCGGTACGTGGACCGTCGCGCGGTACAGGCCGCGCCGAATGCCGTCGCAGAGCTCGAACGCATCGCGACTGTCACTCTTCTGATTCGGCCGATGGGCTTTGGCGCGGACTTCGTGCGCGTCCACCACGATCGGCTGGAGCTCCAGAGCGGCCAAGAGGCGGGCGGCGAAGAACGCGACCGTCCCGGTTTCCAGCGCCACCGGGGTGGCGGACGGCAAGGCGAAACGGGTCCGCAAGCCTTCGAAGCCGGAGCGATCCGTCGCAACGCGGCCCCGCCCCAGGACGGTGCCGTCGGCGCGTTGCACGACGAAGACGCTCTCGCGGGTGTGCACGTCCAACCCTACGTAGTACTCTGCCATTGGGCTGTCCTCCTTCGCTGCTGTCGTGGGGCACCCTCGTGGTGACCCCGTGGTCTGCCGCGGACCTTACCGCGGTGCGGGGAGGACAGCCCACGTCTTCATCGATACGGCTCGCTCCGCTCGGCCGCACGCTGCGCGCGCGGAGTACCCATCTCGAGTCGGGCTCCTAGCGGCAGACGTGCGCGGCGGCGGAGCCGTTGCAGGTGACGGGAGCGGCGAAGCAGGCGTCGCCGAGGAGTACGCGCACCGTCAGGCCGGGAGCCGGCGCGCCGAGGGTGAGGCCCGCGGCCCGGAGCTTCCAGCGTATGCCTTCGCGGCGCGCCTGTAGCTCGAGCACCAGCGACGTACCATTCGGATCGTTCGACACGCGACCACGAAGCCGGGTGCCGCCGGGGTTGGCGACCAGCGTGGCCACCGGCACCACCGCGCGGAAGAGCTCGACGCCTCCGGGGCTCGCCTCGACGATCACCGCGGCGACCTCGCTCGCCGGCGAGAAGCCCGCGAGAACGCCTGTGGGCAACAGGCCGCGGGCGGCGAGCCTGCCGCGCCCGGGCGCGGCGCCCCGAAGCATCGCGCGCAGGTCCGCCTGCGCTCCACAGTGTACGCACCCGAACGCCTCGACGCAGACGTCCGCGGTCGCCCCGTCGCCGTCGCTGCAATCGCCGGGGGTGAGCGCCGAGCCGCCGCAATCCCCCGCCGCGCACGCATCGGCGACCGTGCAGAGCAAGCCGTCGTCACACCCCGTTCCGTCGGCGGCGGGCGTCCCGGCCTCGCAGCCGAGCGTCGGATCGCAACTCTCGACGCCGTTGCAGAGCAGACCGTCGTCGCAGCCGAGCGGCGGACCCGGCTCGCAGCCGAGCGTCGGGCTGCAGATCTCGTAGCCGTTGCAGACGTCGCCGTCGTCGCACGGCCGTTCGAGGCCGCGGAGGCCGATGATGCACTTGTGGGGATCGCCGATCAGGTCGACCGAGGGCAGACAGGCGTCGAGCGTGCAGACGTTGTCGTCGCCGGGACACGGCGTGTAGTCGGCGACCGCGCCGTTGCAGCTCGGCAGGCAGGGAAACTCGACCGCCTCCTCCTGATAGACGCAGCCGTAGCGCGGATCGCACTCCTCGGCGGTGCAGGCGTCGCCGTCGGCACAATCGACCGCGAGGCCCGGCACGCAGACGCCGCCGGCGCAGGCGTCGCCGCGCGTGCACACCGTACCGTCGGCGCAGCGCGTACCGTCACTCGACGTGGTGCAATCGCCGCCGCAGAGCTCCTCGGCGTGCACGCAGCCTGGGACGGGCTCGCAGAAATCGCGCGTACAAGGGTCGCCGTCGTCGCAGGTGAGCGCCGGGCCGGGAATGCAGAGGCCGGCATCGCAGCGCTCGAAGCCGTTGCAGAGGTCTCCGTCCTGGCAGCTATAGCTCGAGAGACAAGGATCACCCGGCGCCGCCAGGCTCGCGTCCTGCCCCAATCCGACACACATCAGAACGGCGGCGAGAATCGCGGCTGGACTACGAAGCATGCGAGCCGAGCTATCCGATCCCCCCGCACGGGAGCAAGCTGGAGCCTGACCCAAGACCCGGGCCTCCGCGCGCGGGACGCGCGGCGGTGAGGGGGAGAGATTCCCCCTTAGGAGATTGTTCGATTTCGCCCGCGTGCGGTCCTTGCCCGTCGGCCGGCGGGCATGAGCATCATCGCGCGGCCGTTTTTCTCTTGGGCCGGGGAGGACTCGATCGTGACCGACACCACGCCGCTGCACGCCCGTTCCGCCGTCGCGCTCGCCGATGCGATCCGTCGTCGCGAGCTCCGCGCCACCGACGTCCTCGAGCACCATCTCGAGCGCCTGGGGCGTTTGAACGAGCCGATTGGCGCCTTCGTCTTCGCGGACGCCGAGGGCGCGCGGGAGGCAGCGGCCGCCATCGACGCCACGGTCGCCCGCGGCGGCGATCCCGGAGCGCTCGCCGGCGTGCCGTTCGGCGTGAAGGAGCTCGAGGACGTCACCGGCTGGCCGCATCCGCGCGGCGCCAAGGTCTTCGCGGACGTGATCGCGACTACCACCTCGACGCACGTGACGCGCCTCCGCGCCGCCGGCGCGGTCCCGATCGGGCTCACCGCCTCCCCGGAGATGGGGGCGGCGTCTCACACCGCCTCGCTGCTACACGGCGTCTGTCGCAACCCCTGGAATCCCGCGCTCACGCCCGGCGGCTCGAGCGGCGGCTCGGCGGCCGCGGTCGCGCTCGGCCTGGTGCCGTTCGCCACCGGCTCGGACTCGGGCGGCTCGCTCCGCATCCCGGCCTCGTTCTGCGGCCTGGTCGGCTTCAAGGGCACCTACGGCCGGATCCCGCGCGGACCGCGCTACGTCGGGCTGCCGAACATCCGCAACTACGGCACGGTGACGCGCGGCGTCCGCGACGTCGCCCGCCTCCTCGACTGCGTCGTCGGCGCCGACGAGCGCGATCCGCTCTCGCTCCCGCGTCCCGAGTACCGCTACGAGGAGGCGATCGCGTCGCTCGACTTGCGCGGAACGCGCACGGCCTGGACCACGGACCTCGGCTTCGCCGCCTGCGACCCGGAGGTCGCGCGCGTGGTCGGCGCCGCCGCGACCGCGCTGGTCGACGGCGCCGGTCTCACACCGACCGAGACCGCGGTGCACCTCGCCGACCCCGAGGAGGCTTGGCGCATCCTGATGGTGCCGGACCTCCTCGAGCTCTACGCACCGTTCCTGCCGGCGCGGGCCGAGGAGGTGAATCCGCTGATCCGCTTCCTCTTCGCCGCCGGCCAGCACGTCGGGGCGCGGGAGTTCGGCCGCGCCGCGCTGGTGCGCGACGAGGTGGTGCAGACGCTGGCGCGGGTCTTCGAGGAGGTCGACCTGCTGCTGCTGCCGACCACGCCGATCCCCGCCTTCGCCGCCGAGGGTCCCCCGCCCGAGACCGTCGGCGGTCGCAACGTGAGCCCGCTCAACACCGTCGCGCAGACCTACGTCTTCAACCTGAGCGGCCATCCCGCCGTCTCGGTCCCGGCGGGCATGGTCGGCGGCGCCCCCACCGGCCTCCAGATCGTCGGCCGCCGCCACGACGACCTCCGCGTCCTGGCCGCCGCCGCCGCCCTCGAGCGTCTGAAACCCTGGCCGCTGTTGGCGACGTCGGCCTAGTCGTCGCGGAGCATCGGCCCCGAGCGCCGAAGCGCCCGGGGTCGAACTCCACTCAATCAGCTTTGTCCTTAAGCGACGTCCCGTCGTCCTTCGTGAACGGCGGGCTGAACTTCGTGCCGAAGCAGATGCCGCCGTCGCGGCGGCGGAGCTGCACGTCGATCGCACCGGTCGGCGGCGTCAGCGCCGGCAGGCCGAGATTGAAGCCCCGCCCCTTCACCTGGATCGATGCCTTCCCGGCGATCCCTTCCTTGAGCTGGATCTTCTCGAGACCCGACGGCGTGTACTCCTTGTCCTTGTAGTCGAAGCTCTTGGTCTTGCTCGCCCAGCACGCCCGGCCGGCGCAGATGCCGCCGGCGGGCGCCGACTGGGTCGCGATCAGGCTGCCGGCTTCGTAGATGCAGACGTCGTAGCCGTCGGTGGTGACGGGATCGCCGTATTCGGCCTTGGCCGTCGCGGCACCCGCGCTCCACTTCCACGACAAACGGTCCTTGTCGTCGGGCGCGGTGTTCTTGATCGAGAGCTGCGACTTGCCGCTCGCCGTCGGCGTGCGGCACGGCTCCGGAGTCGGCGCGCAGCCCGGCGTCGGCTCGGGCTCGTCGACGCCGACGTTCTCGTGAAAGACCACCTCGTCGGCGATCTCGTCGGTCAGCGCGAGGTCGATGTCGCCGTCGTTGTCGAAGTCGAGCATGATCGCGCACGACGGATTGCTCGGCGCCGAGATCTCGTCCACCTCCGTGAAGCTTCCGCTGCCGTCGTTCTCGAACATGATCCACTTGTTGCCGCCGTACACCGAGAGGATCCAGTCGAGGTCGCCGTCGCCGTCGAGGTCCCCGAGGTCGGTCGAGGGGGTGTGGGCGTCGGAGGGATAGGTCACCGGCGCCGAGAAGTTGCCGCTGCCGTTGTTGAAGAGCACGGCGCCGTTGGAATCGCCGTCGTTGGCGGCGGTGACGTCGAGGTCGAAGTCGCCGTCGAGGTCGCCGACGGCCACCACCCAGGTATTGCCTCCCGAGGCCTGCGCCGTGGCCCCCGTGAAGGTGCCGTTGCCGTTTCCGAGCAGCGTCCGGACCTGCTCGCTGTTCCGCCCGGCCACCACCAGGTCCATGATGCCGTCGTTGTTCATGTCGGCGGCCTGCAGGCCGTACTCGCCGCCGACGCCGCCGTCGAAGAAGCTCGGCGCACCGAAGTTGCCGTTGCCGTCGTTCAGCATGAGCGCGAGATCGCTACCGTCGACCCGGGCGTCGACGATGTCCCAGTCGGCGTCCCCGTCGACGTCGAGCACGGCGATGCCGTGCGGGGCACCGCCGAGCGTGATCGATTGCGAGCTGCCGTAGGTGCCGTCGCCGTTGCCCTTGAGGATGCGAACCTGCCCCCCGCTTTGCGCCGCCGAGAAGCAGCCGTCGGTGTCGCCGTCGTTGTCGAAGTCGGCCTGCTCGTTCGGACTCGACTCGACGGCGATCGACTCCGGCGTCAGGAACGGGAAATAGAGCCCGCTGCCGTCGGCGGTGTTGAGCGCCACCCGCACGTCGGCGGAGACCTCGTTGACGGTCGCGATGTCGAGGTAGGTGTCGTGGTTCAGGTCGGTCGCCTGGGCACCGTAGATCTGGGTGTGCGGCCCGGGCTGCCCGCCGGTGCGATTCGACATCGTGTTCAGGTACTGGAACGTCATCGCGCCCGGCACCGACGCCACCGTGAACTGGAAGGCATAGCCGGCGCTCCGGAACGGCGAGGTGTCGGTCGCGACCAGGTCGTTCTTGAGGTTCACCATGACGATCTCGCCGGCCGAGAACGGTTGGCTCGGCGAGAACGTCACCGTCTTGTTGACGTTCGAGAGCGCGAAGCTGCCGCTCTTGGTGCCGGTGCCGCGCCCGAAGACCCGAAAGGAGTCGTCGTCGAACTGCGCGAGCGCGACGGCGCGGTCGAAGGTGACCGCGATCGTCGTGTTGGCGGGCGCCATGGTGTTCATGGCGGGCGCGGTGCTCGAGACCGCCAGGGTGTCGGCACGCGCGATCGCCGGCGCGGAGAGGCCGAGGGCGACGAGGACGAACGCGGTGTAACGGATCGGGGACGGCATACGAACCTCCATGGGATGGGACCTCTCTCTGTACGAGCCGCGGCTCGTCAGTGTTACAGCCCGATGATCGCTGTGGTCAGGAGCGCGAGCGGCGGGACGGGGGCATGCCCAAGCGGCTACCGAGGCGCCCTTCGAGTGTCAAGTTCAAACGCCATGCGCATCGCCGTTGAGCCGAGCGCCGCGCGATCGTTAGCATCGCGGCGCGCAAGAGATCGTCCCCGCGAGGTCTTCGTGCTCCATCCTTCGACTCATCGTGCGCTCCTGCTCGCCTGGTTGTCCGTCGCCGCTACGACGACGGCGGCACTCGCCGCGGAGCTGCAGGTCGTCGGGACCAGTCCGTCCGCGAACGCCATGGCGTCCGCCGGCACGACCGTGCGCGTCGACTTCGATCGCGCGCTCGATCCCGCAACGGTCGCGGCCGCGACCTTCCGAGTCTTCGGCCGCGGCGCGCACCCTTCAAGAAGCGCGACGCCGGCAAGCTGGTCGACAAGGCCGACTGACGCACCGAGGCCGCGCCTCCCCTCTTGACCCATCGGTCGCGACGGATCAGGGTCGCGGCCATGCGCTCTCCCTCGATCATCACCCTTGCCCTTGCCCTCCTCTGTTCCCCTTGTCCCGCGCTCGCTGCCGGAACGTTGACGGACGGCGTGCAGCTCTTGCGTGCCTCCAGGACGTCCGAGGCAACGGAGACCCTGCGGCGTGCCGCCGGCCTCGGCGCCGCCACCACCGCCGCGCGCCTACCCCGCGCCGTCGTCACGACTCCGGTCGACCTGCACTTCGTCTTCGACAGCGACGTCGGCCTCCAGGGGTTTCAGGTCGAGGTCGGCTACCCGCTCGCGAAGGGCGGCATCGCCGGCAGCGCCGACGGCGCCGAGTGCACCTCGACCGGCGACGGCATCTTCCTCGTCAACGACCGCGACGACGGCACCATGGTGCTGATCCAGGCGAACTTCGTCGATCTCACCTTCCCGGTCATCGTCACCTGCCGTTTCGATCAGAACGAGAGCGAGACCCTCGCCGCCTCCGACGTCACGGTCGACGTCGTCGAGGTCGTCCAGAACGGCTCGCCCGGCGATCCCGCGGACCTCCGGGTCACGATCGCGGTCGGCGAGCTGCCGGTCTGCAGCACGGGGTGGGTGCGTCTGAGCGTGCAGCCGGGCGGCGTCCTCGATCTCGGCTGGACCGGCCTCGCCCACGGCTCGCCGCTCTCCACCGAGTCCTCGGTGACGCTGCCCATCGACTGCGCCCCGGGCGAGTCGACCTGCACCATCGACGGCACAGGGATCGTCGATGCCGCCGCGGGCGCCCCGGTGCCGATCTCCGCCGGCGGCGTCTCGGCCTGCGTCCTCAACTCGTTCCGCGACGGTGTCACGGGCACCTTCGACTGCGACGGCGGCTGCGTCGACGCCACCGTGCCCCTACTCTCGCGCGTGTTCCTGGTCGTGGATCCGGCAATGCCCTGCCCGCCGTGCGTCGGCGATCCCGTCCCGAACGACGGCTTCCCGGGCGGTGCCTGCGAGGGCGGCACGACTCCGGGCGGGGCGTGCGACGCCAAAGGCATCAACCCGCGCTTCGGCACGACCTCGAACGACTGCCTGCCGACCGGGAGCAGTGTCGGCGAGCTCGACATCGATCTCGCGCCACTCACCACCGGGACGACGTCGCTCGCCGCCGAGGTGGATTGCCTCTCGGGCGACTTCCCGGCCGGGAGCTGTCATTGCGCCAACCAGGACCAGCCGAACTCGTGCATCCCCGACGGCGTCTGTCCGCCGAGCGGCGTCTGCGAGAACGGACCCCTCGACGGCGTCTGTGACCTGCAACCGTTTCGGCCGTGCCAACCCGACAGCGGCACGCAGGATTGCGACGACATCTTCCCGGGAGCCGGCACCTGCATCGATCAGCCGCGGTCGTGCTTCCCCTCCACCATCACTCGGAGCGGCGCGTGTGGAACCGAGGGCAGCGTGCTCGCCTCGGTCTTCTGCTCGTCGTTCACCCGCGCCGCCGCGATCAACACCGTATACGGCCTCGCGGGCCCCGGCGCCGTGACAGCGCCGTTCCGGGCGGCGGCGGCGCCGCGCCCGACGGCGACGATTCCGGGGCCGATCGACACTCCGGTACCGAGCGTCGAGCCGACGCCGGGCCCGCCCGGCTGCGCCGCGACGCCGCTCGCCGGCTGTCGCCGCATCCTCGCCCCCAACAAGGCTGCGCTCCTCTTCAAGGACAGCTTCCTCGGCCGCGACGAGCTCGCCTGGCGTTGGCTCGGCGGCGAGGCCACCTTCGGCACCGTCTTCGGCGACCCGACCACGAGCACCAGCTACGCGTTCTGCGCCTACTCGGGTCCCGCGGATGAGACGACGCTCGTGATGGACAGCGGCGCGCACCCCGAACTCTGCGGCGCGAAGTCGTGCTGGCGGCGAACGCCCACCGGCGGCTTCGTCTACAAGAACCCCGACGGCAACGAGCACGGCCTCACACGGGTCGAGCTCACCCCGGGCGACGACGGCGCGGCGCGGATCGTCGTCAAGGGCCGCGCTTTCTTCCTCACGAAGCCGAGCCTGCCGCTGACGCTCCCTCTCACGGTCCAGCTGCAATCGAGCGAGGGGCAGTGCTGGGAAGCCGACTACGACACCGGCGACGTCGGGCGAAACGACGAACGGCGCTTCCACGCCATCGCGCGGCCGTGACGCGCGAGCGGACTGCGCCGACCCCCGACTACTCGACCACCTCGAAATCGTCGCCGGTGATGCGGGCGAACTCGTCGTGCATCAGCTCGTCGTCCCAGCGCGGATCGGGCGCGCCGGTGACGAACCAGTCGCTGCCGTTGTCGGCGAGGATGAGGCCGTAGGTCTTCATCGCCTGCAGGACGACCTTGGCCGGCGTGGCGAACGTCGATAGGTCGACGCTCGCCTTGAGACGCACGCGCAGGCCGAGCGGCGGGCGGGCGTCGCCGCCGGGGCCGGACGTCGCGTCGTGCGACGCCGGATAGATGTAACCCTTGGTGCCGCGGACGGTGAAGCGGAGCGCGTGGGTGATGACGCCGGCGTCGAAGACCTCGTCGGCGCGCACCAGGCCGGGGAGAATGGCGAGGCCGGCGGCGTCGGCGGAGGTCCAGCCCTCGGGGCGGCGCGCGTTGCTGGTGAGGTCGAAGATCGCGCCCGAGCCGGCGCCCCAGGCGCCGTTCGCGAAGCGCGCGGCGTAGATCTCGAAGAGAAAGCCGTTGTCGCGGTCGACGAGCAGAATGTGGCGGTCGCCCGACGTGCCGCCGCCGGCGACGCCGCCCTCGACGTAGCCGGGCACGTACTGCGCCACCTCGGGGATCGGGTAGCCGAGCGGGAGGCCGGGCGCACCGTAGTCGCTCTCGTCGTCGTAGAGGAAGGTGACGGGCACCTTCGGCTGCGTGCCCTCGACTTCGATGTAGGGGATGCCGAAGGTGGTGCCGAAGTCGGCGTGCAACGGCTTGTCGCGGCCGATGAAGTCGATGACGTCGTCGGAGTTGGCGGGGACCGTGGCGCTCGAGACGTCGCGGCTCCACCAGTTGTCGGTCGGGAACACCTGCAGGCCGGCGAGGCTGCCGTTCAGGACCACGACGCCGTCGCTGGTGGCGGGCACGGCGGCGACGACCTCGGCGACCAGCGGATCGACGTGCCCCGTCTCGATGGTGGCGGCGTCGCCCTCGGCGGCGCAGGCATAGCGGGCGTCGGCGCTCGCGAAGCTGCTCGTGAACTTGGCCTCGGCCTTGGCGAGGCAGCCGGGATCGACCGCCTCGGACTTGCTGGTCGCGCGCGCGTGACAGGCGAGCTTGCCGCTCGCCTTCTTGCCGGTCGCCTTCAGCTTGGCGGCGGCGCAGCGCTGGCCGTCGGAGGTGCCGCCGCCCGCGAGCGCGGTCGCCACCGCGGCGACGAAATCGTCGATCTCGCCGCTCACGGTTGCCGCGGCGCCGCCGGCGCAACCGCCCTTCGCCTCCGCCTTGCCGTAGGCGGTCGTCAGCTTGGCGTGCGCCTTGGCGAGACACCCGCCGTCCGGCGCCTCGCCGCGCTTGGCGGCGCTGGCGTGACAGTTCAGCAGCGCGGCGGTGGTCGTGCCGGCGCTCTTCAGCTTGGACGACGCGCAGCGACGCGCGGGAGTGGGGGCGGCACCGGCCACGCTCGCGGCGACGAACAATCCGGCGAGGGACATCACGACGGCACGCGTGACGATCATGGCGTCAGTCATCCACGCCCGCACGAGCACGGTCAAGTCTGCGAACGGAAAATTGCGATCGCGCCGCCCCGCCGCCGTGCGACTTGCCCCAGCGCGCGCCTACTTCTTCTCGACGACCTCGACGTCGATCGTGATCGCGATCTCGTCGCCCACCAGCACGCCGCCGCCGTCGAGGGTCTTGTTGAAGACGATCCCGTAGTCCTGCCGGTTGATCTTGGTGCTGGCGGTGGCGCCGATGCGGGAGTTGCCCCACGGGTCCTTCACCGGAGCCGTCACGTTCGAGACGTCGAGCACGACCGGCTTGGTCACGCCGTGCAGGGTGAGGTCGCCGGTGAGCTTCCACGTGCCCTCGCCCGCCTTCGCGACCTTGGTCGACTTGAACGTCATCTTGGGAAACTTGGCGACGTCGAGAAACTCGTCGCTGCGGAGATGGTCGTCGCGCTTCTGGTTGCGGGTGTTCACCGAGTTGGCGTCGATCGTCGCCTCGACGACCGCCGCGGTCGGATTCCCCTGCTCGCCGACGGCCTTCCCCGCCACCGTCGTGAACTCTCCCTTGACGTTGCTGATCATCATGTGCCGCACCGAGAACTGCACGCTCGTATGCGCCGGATCGATCTCGTAGGTCGCCGCCCGTCCGAGACCCGGCACGAGCAACGCGACGACGAGCGCAGCAACCGCAGCAAGACGACGATCCATCGAGCAGCCTCCCCGAAAAGTTAGTAGGCGCCTTCTACCCCGACCGCCGTGGCTAGTCAGCCCTAGAGGCGTCAGCCGCCGGCGAGCTCGCGCCGGAGGGACAACGGCAGCCCCGGATGGGCGAGCGCCCGCGCCGTGACCTCCTGCGCGACGCCTTCTTCCGCGTAGCGCGCCGCCCGTACCAGCTCGACCAGGGCGGCCGCCGGCGTCGTCACCTCGACGCGCGCGAGGGCGCCGCGCACGAGATCGGCCGCCTCGAGGCGCGCACCGGCGTCGCCGAGCGCGAGCGCGAGGCGCGCCGCCAGATCGGTCTCGACGACGACGTCGGGGAGATGGGTCTGGAGATCGGTCCAGTGCGCCAGCATACCCTCGCGCTCGCCGGCGGCGAGCTCGGCACGGATCACCCGCACCAGGACCGGCGCGGCCTCGCGGCATCGTCCGACGGTCTTCGCGAGATCCCAATAGACGAGCGCGGCATCGCGGTCCGCCGGCACGCGCGTCACGTGGCGGCGGAGGAGCTCCCAGGCCTCCTCGCGACGATCGCGGGCGAGCGCGCGCTCGACGGCGCGCAGCACCGCGTGATCGCGGTCGTCCGGGTCGCGCGGCGCGAGTAGGCGCTCGAGGCCGAGGGCGTTGACCGCGACGGCGACGACGATGCCGAACCCGAAGCCGTAGACGTGCACCCAGTGCGCGACGCCGCCGCCGCCCGAGCCGGGTGCGACGTAGTCCATCACGTAGGCCCACAGGATCTCGCTGCCGACCCACACCGGCAGCACGACCCACGCCGGCGTCGAGAAGCGCCGCGCCACGAAGCCCCAGAGCCAGAGCAACCGAATGCGCGTCTGCGGGTGCCGCACCAGCATCGCGCCGAGCACCCCGGCGACCGCTCCCGACGCCCCGACGAGCGGGATCGCGAGGTCGGGATACTGCCGCACGAACACGAGCGCGGGCACCAGACCCGCCAGCACGTAGAAGACGGCGAAGAACGGCCGACCCCACACGTCCTCGAGCAACGGGCCGGCGAGGTAGAGGAAGAGCATGTTGAAGAAGAGGTGCAGGATGCCGTCGTGCATCCACATGTGGGTGAAGAGGCGCTCGGGGACGACGGCGTTCGGGACGAGACCGAAGCGGCCGGCGGGCCCCTGGTGCAGCATCGCGATCCAGGCCGACGTCAGCTCGTCGAGCTTGGCCTGCCGCACGTCCTGGAGCGGCGTCGCTTCGGCCTCGCCGTCGAGTCGGGCCTGGAGATCGTCCTGCACCTCCGGGTCCTCTTGCAGCGCGATCGCGGTCTCGAGCCAGCGGCGGAGCTCGGGATGCGCGTCGAGCTCCGGGTGCTCCAGGTAGTATTCGGCCGCGGCCTGAAAGCGCTCGGCCGTGACCTCGGGATTCGCCAGCGGCTCGACGGAGCTCGCCGCCAGGACCGCGGCGCAGATCGCGACGATGCCGAAGGTGACGACCGGCCAACGCTTGAGGCCGTCGACGTCGTGTCCGATCGGGATGATCATCGCACCCGCGAGCGTTATCGACAGGAGCGGCCCCGCTCCTGAAGTCCCGGGATGCTGCGCGATCCGACATGACATGCCGTCTCGGCCGCGCGGTCGGGAAGCGACGTGCAGCGGGTGCCGCCGGCCACGCGGCCGACGGCACCCGTTCCGTTCTCGGACTACGGCCGGAGCCGCATCTTCTCGACCAGCTCGAGGCGCGTCGCACCGGGGAGCCCCATGATGATGTTGAACGCTACGATGGGGGATGGCGCGCCGCAGGAGAGACTCGTGACCTTGGGGGTCGCGATCGTGCCACCCGGCGGGTCGGCGATACCCTCGCTCGTGATGCTGTTCCCGACGATACCGTTGTCGAGGTAGCACGACGCGAGCTCGGCGATGCTGCAGTCGCCGGGAGTGACCGGGTCGCTCATGCAGAGGCCCTGGTCGTCGCAGCAGTCGCTGTCGTTGCCGCACTCGCGTTGAGGATGACCCGAGGATGGCCTGCAGAGCTTGTGCACCGGACCGAAGCTGCAGCGCCCGTCGTGATCGCCGAGCGGAGCCGTGTCGACGCAGAGGCTTTCGTCGAGACCCGTAGAGGTGTCGTCCTGGCAATTGTTGGGTGCCGTGGGCTCGCCGGCCCGGCTGCACACCGCACCTCCCGCGCACGCCGCGCGGACGCAGGCCCCGCCCGGACACGCGGACGCCCCCAAGCAGAATCCGGTGTCGTTGGCGCCGCCCACGCACGTGCGGCACGGTAAGCCATCGTCGGCGCCGAGGGAGCACGTGCGTCCGCCGCAGAGGCCGGGCTGCCCGTCGCTCACCGGGCAATCGGCGTTCGACGTACAGGTCTCGCGGGCGATGTTGTTGCAGGTGTCGCAGGCACAGCGCTTGGCGGTGTAGCCGCCCGCGGTACAGGACGGGCTCGCCGTCGTCAACGTGATGCTCGTCGTTCCGGTCGAGCCGTCGAGGGTCTGGGTGGTGGCCACGATGAAGCTCCCGGTGGAGGGCGGACAGTCGAGGCTGGTGGGATTGCTGTCCGGCCAGGCGGCAATGGAGCCGTTGGCGTCGCAACTGAGACCGTTTCGCTGGCCGCCGTTGCAGATGCCGCCCGTGACGCCGTCGTTCGGCGTGCCGTCGCCGAGGCAGCGCGGGCAGGGGCTGTCGAGCGTGATCGCGCCGAAAAGCTCGCGCTCGATCGGCAACGTCCGAGCCACGGCTCCGCTCGCGGGATTCACCGTGCCGACCGCCGGACCTGCTACCCGGTCCTGGACGCAGACGTTGAGACCCCCGAGGTAAATCGGGAGCGGCGGGCTCCAGAAGAACTCGCAGGTGCCGAGCCCCGCGCACGGGCCCCCGAGCCCGCCCGGCGCGTTGCTGCAGTGGACCGAGGTATTGTCCGTGCAGCGCTGGTTGTCGAGCGCGCCGGCATTGGCATTGACGTTCGCGATCGGGCCCGCGAAGGCGCAGTCGCTGCCGCTCGGGCCGGTGATCGCCATGGTGAGGAGCCCGCCCGAGCCGAACGGCTTGTCGCGGCCGATCCAATACCAGCCGAAGTCGATGTTGCTCCGGGGATCGTCGACGTCGGGCGCGAACTCGACCGTCGCCGGACAGACGACGGGACCACCGCAGCCGCCGGCCGCCGGATCGAGCAGGCAGCTCTGGCCGTCGCTGACGGCGTCGCCGTCGCCGCCGAGCAGGGCGGCCTGGTTCCCGGCGTGGCTGCAGTCGCCGTTGGCCGCCGCCTTGTCGAGGCAACCCTTGGTACCGTCGAAGAGCTTCGCCATCGCCTTGGCCGTGCAGCTGCCCGGCCCGTTGCTGACGACGCCGCCCTTGTTGGCGGCCTTGGCGTAGCAGCCGAGGATCGCCGCGACGTACTTGCCGACGCACCGCTGCTTGGCGGCGTCGCACTTGCCGAGCGCAGCGCCGACGTCGGCGTTCACCTGGTCGCCGAACGCGGCCGCGTCCTGCTGGCGCGCCGTGCCGTCGCCGTTGCCGCCGCCGGCGCAGCCGCCGGGGTACTTGGCGTCGAGCTTGCCGTACGCCTTCGTGACCTTCTCTCCCGCCCTCACGAGGCAGGTGGCGAGCTTCGCGGCGTCGGGCTTGGCGGCCTGCTTGGCATGGCAATTCGTGTAGGCGGCGATGCCCTTGCCCTGCGCCTTCAGCTTGCCGGCGAGGCATTTGTTGACGCTCATCGTGGTCAGGTACGCGTCGGCGTTGGCGGTGACGCCGAGCGCGAGGCTGACGGCGACGATGAACCTAAAGGCCTGCGATCGAAACATGGCTCCTCCTGGGCGGGTGGGTGGCGGTGATGCGATGGTGGCGAGATGGTGACCCAATTTCACGTGACGGGTCAAGAAAAAACTGCGGCGTCGGGGGCACCGGACGGCGCAGAGCGGCGCGCGGTCGCCCTACGAAATGCCCGCCAGCTCTTCGCCGTGCGGGCGTTCCATCAGGAGTTGCACGGCCTCTTTCAGAGGCCGGCCGCGGTGCAGCACCTCGTAGACGTTCTCGGTGATCGGCATCTCGACGCCGAGCTTCTGCGCGAGCGCGTAGGCGGCGGCCGACGTCGAGAAGCCCTCGGCGACCGAGCGCTTGCTCGCGAGGTACTCCTTGGGATCGGCGCCGGCGGCGATCTGCTTCCCGAGCGTGCGATTGCGGGAGAGGTCGCCGGCGCAGGTGAGCACCAGGTCGCCGACCCCCGACATGCCGAGGAAGGTGAGCGGGTTGGCGCCGAGCGCGACCCCGAGGCGCGTCATCTCGGCGAGGCCGCGGGTGATGACGGCGGCGCGCGCGTTGTCGCCGAAGCCGAGCCCGTCGCAGACGCCGGTCGCGACCGCGAGCACGTTCTTGATCGCCCCGCCGACCTGGACGCCGATCGGATCGGCGCTCGAGTAGGTGCGAAAGAGCGGCGCGTGGATCAGCGGCTGCACCGCGCGGGCCGCGATCATGTCCACCGAGGCGACGACGACGTCGGTCGGCATGTTGCGCGCGACCTCCTTGGCGAAGCTCGGGCCGGAGAGGAACGCGAGTCGCTCCCCGAGCTCGGGAATGGTCTCCTCGATCACCTCCGACATCAGCTTCAGGCTGCCCTCCTCGATGCCCTTGGTCGCCACGACCACCGTGGTGGTCGCCCCGAGCGCGGGTCCCACCTTCTTCGCGACCGAGCGCAGGTGCGACGACGGCGGCACCAGGATCACCACCTCGGCGCCGGCGACGGCGGCGGCGACGTCCGACGAGGCACGCAGCGTCGCGGGCAAGGGAATGTCGGGAAGGTAGACCGAGTTGCTGTGGCGGGTGGTGATCTCGTCGGCGACCTCGCGCTCGAGCGCCCACATCGTCACCGCGTGTCCGAGCCGTGCCGCGTGGGCGGCGAGCGCCGTGCCCCACGCCCCCGCGCCGACGACCGCGAAGTTCGCCATCCGGCCCCCATACACAAGTTCGCCGTCGCCGTCATGCACGCGGCGCGGCATCGCGCGAGGGCGCCGTCCGTGCTACGCCCGCCCGACCACGATGAAGTCCCGGGTCCTGTTCTTCGTCTTCGCCACCGTTCTCCTCGACATGGTCGGCTTCGGGATCGTGATCCCGCTCCTGCCCTTCTACGTACAATCGATGGGCGGCTCGGCGGAGGTGATCGGGCTTCTCCTCGGCACGTTCGCGCTCACCCAGACGATCGCGACTCCGCTGCTCGGACGCCTCTCCGATCACTACGGGCGGCGGCCCGTGATCCTGGCGAGCCTCGCCGGCAACACGCTCGCGATGGTGATCTTCGCGGTGGCCGCCGAGCAGGCGTGGCTGCCGCTGCTGTTCGCGTCGCGCATCCTGGCGGGTGCCACCGCCGGCAATCTCGCGGCCTGCCAGGCCGCGGTCGCCGACGTCACCTCCGGAGCCGACCGCGCCGCCGGCATGGGACGCGTCGGCGCCGGCATCGGCCTCGGGCTCGTGATCGGCCCCGTGCTCGGGAGCGCGATCAGCCACGTGCACCCGAACGCCCCGCCGCTTGCCGCCGGCGCCCTCGCCTTCCTCGACCTGGTCGGCGTGTTCTTCCTGATGCCGGAGACGCGGACCCGCGCGACCGTCGACCCGGCCACGCCGGCACCGCGCCGCCGCTCGCTCGCCGAGGCGGTCGTCGACCCGCGCATCCTCTCCGTGATGGCGATCTACTTCCTCACCTTCATCTGCATGACCAACGTCCAGGTCGCGCTCGCGCTGCTCGCCGACGCGCGGCTCGGCTGGGGAGCCACCGAGGTCGGACACCTCTTCGGGCTCTACGGGCTGATGGCGCTGCTCATCCAGGGCGGCGTGATCGGCCGCCTGTCGCGCCGCGTCTCCTCGGTCAACGTGCTGGTCGGCGGCACGATCGCGATCGGGCTCGGGATGGCGGCGATCGGCGCCGCCTACTCGCCCGCACTCTTGATGTTCGGGGTCGCGCTGGCCGGGACCGGCGCCGGGCTCACCAATCCGACGCTCGCGAGCATCGCGTCGCAGCACGCCGGTGCCGAGCAGCAGGGCGCCGTCCTCGGCTTCGCCCAATCCGCCGGCGGCGCGGCCCGCACGGTCGGACCGGTGTGGAGCGGCTTCCTCTACGCGCGACTCGGCCCCGCCGCGCCGTTCGCATCGGGCGTGTTGGCGGCGACCCTCTCGCTCGCGGTCGCGCTGGCGCTCCGCCGCCGCACGCTGCGCGCGCCGGTGGCGGCGAACGAAACGGCGGTGGCACCGTCGTGAGCGCGGATCGTCTCGACTGGGACGGCGGCACGGTCTCGGCCGCGTGGCACGGCGAGGACGGCGACACGCTGCTGGCGCTCACCCACGGCGCCGGCGGTACCTTCGCAACGCCGTCGCTGGTCGCCTACGCCGACGCGATGGCGGCGCGCGGCGTGCACGTCGTGCGTTTCAACCTCCCGTACGTCGAGGCGGGCAGGAAGACGCCCGGCCCGCAGGCGCAGGACGAGGCATGCTGGCGGAGCGTCGTCGCGACGCTCGGCGCTCGCACCAAGCGCCTGCTGATCGGCGGCCGCTCCTACGGCGGCCGCATCGCCTCGCACGTGGCCGCCGCCGGCGCGCCGTGCGCGGGCCTGATCCTGCTCGCCTACCCGCTCCACCCTCCAGGCAAGCCCGAGCGCCTGCGCACCGCCCACCTCGAGCGCATCATGGCGCCGATGCTGTTCCTGCAGGGCACGCGCGATCCGTTCGCGGATCCGACGCTGCTCTCCCGCACGCTCGCGGCGTTGCCTGGAGCCACCCGGCACCGGCTCGAGGGCGGCGATCACGGCCACAAGGTCACCGGCCGCACCGTCGCGGACGTGGCCGCGGAGCTCGCCGATGCGACCGTCGAGTGGCTCGGAGCGCACGTCGGCCGCGCGAGTTGACTCGGACCCGAGAGGCCGGCTGTAGACACCCGAGGAGCGTCGCGCCATGCACGAGACCCGTCCCACCTGGCACCGCCGGCTCAGCATCGAGATCCCCGCCGAGGCCGAGCTCTACGAGAAGCTGAAGGCCTACCAGTGGAACGCCACCGACCAGATCGACTGGTCGCGGCCGATCCAGAATTTCAGCGAGGCCGAGTACGCCGCCGTGCAGGGCGTCTACTCGCGCGACGACTACGGACAGCTGCGCGGCCAGCAACGCGCCTTCACGTTCACTCAGCTCTTCCTCGGCGAGCAGGCGGCGCTGGCGCTCTGCGCCCAGCTCCTGAACCAGGTGCCGGAGATGGAGACCAAGCTCTGCCTCGCCGGCCAGGTGATGGACGAGGCACGCCACGTCGAGGTCTTCGGCAAGTACCTCGAGAAGCTCGGCCACCAGGCTCCCCTCAACCCGGCGCTCGAGGAGCTGGTGCACCGCCTTCTCGATTCCGACCACTACGGCGAGAAGATCGTCGGCATGCAGATCTTCCTGGAGGGCATCGCGGTCGGCCTCTTCCAGATGTTCCAGAAGGAGAGCCCCGACCCGCTGCTGCGCGACCTGATCGGGCTCGTGCTGCGCGACGAGTCGCGCCACGCCGGCTTCGGCGTGATCTACCTCGCCGACCGCTTCAAGACCGCGAGCGCCGCCGAGCGGCGCCGGGTCGAGGATTTCGTCGCCGACCTGTGGCGCCTCTTCCACCACGCCACCGCCTCACCGTTCGGCCCGGTGAGCCCGTTCCTACGCTCGACCTTCGACGACATCGCGCACCGGCTGAAGATGATCGGGTTGGAGCTGCACTAGGAATCTCGTCAGCCGGGAACCTCGGCGGGGTCGAGGAGGCCGTGCGGAACCAGCCGACACCCTCACCGGAACGTGCGCGCCGAGGCGGTATTCGAGTACGCCGAGTTGCCCGCCGCGTTGTAGGCACGGACGCGGTAGTAATACCTGCGGTTCGACGACAGCCCGGAGCTGCCGGCGCTCGTGACGTTGGCGCCGACCGAGCCGATTTGGGTGAAATTGACGCCGTCGGTCGAGCGCTCGATGCGGAAGCCGCTCTCATTGGAGGCGGTGTCGGTCCAGCGCAGCGTGATGCGGCTCGACGAGGTGGCGGTCGCCGACAGGCCGGTCGGCGCGCTCGGCTTGGCGGCGGACGCCGGCGTCGTCACCGTCACGACCCCGGAGGTCGCCGAGCCCGCATCGTTGGTGGCGACGACGCGATACCAATAGGCCGTGCTCGCGGCGAGCCCCGCGTTGGTGAAGGAGGTCGATCCGGCGGCGAGAGCCGCGACCTCGGTGAAGCTGGTGCCATTGGTCGAGCGCTCGACGCGATAGCCGCTCTCGTTGGTTGCCGCGTCGATCCACGAGACGCGCACCTGCGTGCTCGAGAGCACGACGGCGGCGACGTTGGTCGGCGCCGCGGGGGTGGTGAGCGCGTCGTAGAAGTACACGGGCTGATGCGCGCCCTCCCCGAGCGTGTAGTAGCCGTCGCCGTCGGGAGCGAAGGCGACCGCCTCCCCTTGCGGCTCGAAGACCAAGGGGGCCGTGCACGGGGCGCTGGTCGCGAACACGGACTCGATGTCCGTCCCGAGCGCGCGATACCAGAGGAGTCCGTTCACCGCCTGCGTCGTCGAGTGGGTCCGGAGCAGCACCCAGTCACCGGCCGGCGACACGTCGCCGCCCTTGATCTCGATGCTCGAAGCGATGGTCGCGACCAACTGAAGAGTCGTCAGGACGCCCGCCTGCTGGGGCGCGGGATTCAGGTACACGTAGGTCGAGCCGGTGCGGGAGCGATCGCGGGTGACGATCAGCCAGTCCCCGCTCACGGGATCGACGAGCAGGGTCTCGGCGTCGCGCCGCAGGCCGGACGGGTACTGCATCGGGAACGCGGCCACGCCCCCGAGCGAGGTCTGGACCGGCAGCGAGTACGTGTCGAGCGCGGGCTCGGCCACGCGATAGACCGTTACGGTGCTGCGATTCAGCGCGTTGTTCCCGGTGTCGGCGAGGTAGAGGTAGTCCTGCCCCGCGACCGGTCCCGGGCCGATCGCCATGTCCTCCCAATCGACGGCGCTCGCCCCGCTCAGGCTGAAGACGCCGAGGTGGGTGCCGTCGGTCGCGAGCGCGAACACCCGCGCCAGGTCGCCGGAGTCGTCATGCGCCCACAGCACGCCCGGAAAGCGGCGGCTCGCCGCGATGCCCGAGACCTCGGTGAGGTCGTTGCTGTCGACGGTCCCGAGCGAGGCGCCGGCGCCGAGCTGCGGACAGGCGGGCGCGGCCGAGCCGTTCGACGGGATGGTCAGGACGATGCCAAGGAGCAGCAGGGCGGCCAAGAAGCGGTGCATGGCGGTGGCCTTTCGGGTGCGGGAGTGGTGAGGACGTCGGACCGCCGACGCTACGGGGGAGCGCCCGCCGCTGTCAAGGAAATCCGCCGATCAGGGTCCGCGGACCTTCCCCTTGAACTGCTTCGCGTCGTTGCGGGCGGCGTCCGCGGCCGTGTAGCGCGCCTCCCAACACGCGCCGCTCTCGGCCTGCAGCTGCACGCGCGATGGTAGCGAGAGCGGCAGCGGCGGGAGCGACAGGATCGGCCCCTTGCCGTTCGCCTTGATGCGGGCGAGCGCGGCGTTCCCCGGCCTGAGCAGCATGCTCGTGATGCCGTCGGGCTGCGAGCCGTCGTTGCGATAGTAGTAGCCGCGGCTGCCGCGCGGGTTGCCGCGGGCGCGCCAGCACGAGGGGCCGCGACAGAATCCGGTGGCGGGGATCTCGGCGCGGAAGGTGAGCGCCGGGTACGGCACGGTCTCGTCGAAGATGCAGAGCGCGTAGTCCTCGCTCGTCGATGGATCGCCGAACGCGCCGACCGCCGTCGCCTGTCCGCGGAGCTGCCACGTCAGCCGATTCGCCTTCCCCGTCGGCGAGGTCTTGAGGAACAACGACGCCTGCTCGGCCCGGGAGCCGAGCGTCCGGCAGCCGACGCGCGGATGCGGGACGCAGCCCGTCGCCTCGCACGTCATGCACGGGCCGCACGCCGCCGAGCAGACCGGCGTCCCGCACGCGTAGGCAGGCGTGAAGTCCTGGCGGAGCACGTTGCCGCCGGCATCGGTCGCCGTCACCGTCACCGCGACGGGCCGGAGACCCTGGCAGGCGGGGATCGTCGCCTCGTAGCGATCGGACCCGAGCGCGACGACGGGCACCGGCAGCACGCCCTGCCCCTCGTCGTAGGAGACCGCGACCGACACGAGCGTCTCGTCGCGCACGGTGAGCCCGAGGACGACGGGCGTTCCCGGCTGCACGGCGTCGACGAGGCGTCCGCCGGCGCGGAGCGACATCGCTTCCAGCCACGGCGGGTTGGGATCGCCGGCGGTGGTGTCGAAGCGCGCCGTCACGCGCGTCGTCGCCGGGAAGCCTCCCGCGGAGTACGGCAGGTCGCCGCTCTCGAAGGTGTGGGCACCCGGGGTGACCCCGAGGAAGGGCCGGAAGTTGCAGCCGAACCCCGATTGCGGGAGGGCGCCCGAGGCGACCTCGGTCGCGCCGCGCCGCAGGGTCCAGGGCACCGTTCCGCCCGGCGCGTCCGGCCCGTCGCCGCCCTGGCCGAGGAACGACCAGCACCAGTTCCCGATCGGCGCCGCCAGGCTCACGAAGTCGGGAAAGTTGAAGAAGCGCTCGAACCAGAACGGCGGGCCGAGGTTCAACGGCAGCTCGCCCGTGGTGGTGGTGTACACCGGGGCGGCGGACGAGAAGAGGTGGAAGACGTCGACCGCTCCCGCCGTCGGCGATCCCCGGATGAGGCCGCTCCGGTGCACCGCGGCGCCCGACGGCGCGATCGCCCAGGGCTCGTAGTAGAGCGGGAACGGCGGCGACGGCGCCGCGTTGACCCACAGCGGGTGGGCGAGGACCGACGACGGGAAGCCGGCGGCCGATCCGAACGCGACGAAGTCGTTGAGCTGGACCTCCAGGAAGTACTGCAGGCCGACGCCGCTCTCGCCCGGGCCGGGGTGGTAGCTGAGCTCGGCCCGCGTGAGGTCCGAGCCGGCGTTGCCGAGCTGGCGGTCGCCGGCGATGCCGTCGGCGAGCACGCCGGTCACGAAGTAGCGGCTCGGACCCGACACGGCCTCGACGGCGAGATCGACCTGGTAGGCGTCGCTCAAGGGTCCCGACGCGAAATCGACGAAGCCGCCGGCGGTGGCGATACCCGCGCCGCTCGCACGATGATGGAGGAAGCGCGACGAGGTGTTCGTGAAGAGCGGCGCATCCGTCTCGTCGCGCGGCACGAACGTGACGTCGTGGACGGCCTCGGCGCGCTCGATGGTGGCCTCGGTGAAGTCGTCTACGACGATGCCTTCCCGCACCACGATCGAGGTCTGCCCCGTCCCGAAGTCGAAGAAGTCGACGATCGCGTCGAAGGTGCCCGCCGGCACCAGGAAATCGGCGGTGGTGCCGGTGCCGAAGGCCGCGACGCCGAAGGCGGCGCGATCGTGGACGACCACCAACAGCGGCGTCTCGTCGAAGTGCAGACGCAGGACCGGCGACTTGATGAACACGAACGGCACCCGCTGCTGCTGGGTCCCGGACGTGACGGCGACCACCCCGTCGTAGGCGAAGGGCGCGCTCGGCGGGTTCGGCACGGTGGCGTTGTCGACCGCGAGCTCGAACGCGACCGTCTGCACCTGCCCGGCGGCGAGCGTGAAGCTCGACGGCGTGAAGCTCGCGGTGATGCCCGCGGGCAGCGTGCCCGCCCCGAGCGTGTACGAGCGCGACACGCCGTCGAGGTTCCGCACGCTCAGCGACTCGGTCGCCGTCCACGTGCTCTGGGTGAGGTCGTCGAGGCCGAAGCTGACGGCCGCCGGCGTCACGACCGTCTTGGCGGCTGCGGCCGCCGCGACGTCGAGCCGCCCGGCCCCCTGCTCCAGCACCGGGTAGCCGAGGTCGACCGCGTTCTCGACCAGGAGCGCCTTGATCTCGGCGACCGAGCGCGCCGGGAACAGGCCGCGCAGCAGCGCCGCCGCGCCCGCGACGTGCGGCGTCGCCATCGAGGTGCCGGAGATCGCGATGTGGGTGTCGTCGCTGCAGATCGGACCGAGGCCGGTGCCGAGCGCGCGTGCGGCGCAGATGGCGACCCCCGGCGCCACGATCTCGGGCTTGAGGCCGAAAATCACGGGGCTCGGTCCGCGCGAGCTGAAGTCGGCCATGCCGTCACCCTTGTCGGTGGCGCCGACCGTGAGGGCGGTGCGCGCCGTTCCCGGGCTGCCGATCGTCGAGAAGCCGAAGCTGTTGCCGGCCGCGACTGCGACCAGCACGCCGGCGGCGCTGGCATTGTCGACGGCCTCCGACCCCGGATCGTCGGGATTGCCGCTGCCGCCGAGGCTCAGGTTGATCACGGCGGCGTGGTCGGCGGTGTTGCCGTCCTGATTGGGATCGACGGCGCGCTCGATCCCGGCGATGACGTTCGAGGTGAAGCCGGAGCCGCCTGCGTCGAGCACCTTGTAGGCGAGTATCCGGGCCTCCGGCGCCACGCCGACGAAGCTGCCGTTGCCGGCGGCGATCGCGGCCACGTGCGTGCCGTGGCCGTGGTCGTCGCGGGGGTCGGCGTCGCCGTTCACGAAATCGTAGCCGCCGACGACCTTGCAGAGACCGCCCAGGCAAGCGCCGAGGTCGCCGTGCGTGTAGTCGACGCCGGTGTCGACGACCGCGATCATGACGCCCGCCCCGCGGTAGCCGCTGGACGACCAGACGTCGGGGGCGCGGACGAGCGGCACGCTGTCGGCGAGGACCGCCCGGACCTCCGTGTCGGGAACGACCGCGGCGACGTCCGGCAGCTGGCGCACCCGCGCCTGCTCGACGGCGGAGAGCCGGGCCGCGAAGCCGTGAAAGACCTGCGCGTACTCGCGGACGATGACGTCGCCGCGCGCGATCGCGCGACCCTGCAGCTGGCTCGCGACGCCGAGGATCGCGGCCGCGGCGCGCTGGCGTTGCAGCGCCAGGTCCTGCGGCGCCACGACGAGGCCGCGCGCGCGGGCGCGCGTCAGGGGCTCACCGCGGAGACGGATGAGGACGCGCTCCGGACCGGGAGCGGCGACGGCGCGCGCCGGCGGCAGCGTCCGAGCCGCGCCGGCGACGCCGACGGTCACCTGGGCGTCGGCGGGGAGCGCCGTCGTGCGGACGCCGGCAGAGCCGGTCTCGATCAGGGTGCGAACGGCGGGCGTGGCCACGTCCGCCGCGCCGGCTCCGAACGCGACGCCGAGCACCAGCGGGATCCAACCGACGCGCCATCCCAGCAACCTCGCACCGACCATCGCAGGACCCTCCTCGGAGATCTCCGAGCGTGACGAGACGCGGACCGTCGCATCCCCTGTTTCGGCGATAGCGCCGACGCGAGCGTCGGGTCAACAAAAATCCATTACTCGCGAGTGGAGGTCGCGAGTATCTGTTCCGATATGGAACAGCGCTCAGTCGAGGACGCCGGGGTCGCGACGGATCTCGCGGCGCACCATCGCCTCCCAGAGGCCGGGGAAGCCGGCGATCGCGAGCCCCTCGCTGAAGCGCCGTCCGACCTCCGGTCTGACCGGGACGCCACCGCCGAGGGCCTCGACGTGCCAGGCGTTCCGGCAGCGCCATTCGAGGGCGATCGCCCGCACCAGCAGCTGCGGCACGTCGGGACCGACGACCACCACACCGTGATTGGCGAGCAGCGCCACGTCGGCGGTTCCGAGGCGCGCCACCACGCCGCGCGCGGTGTCGCCGTCGTCGACGGCGCCGGCGTACTCCTCGACCACGGCGACGTCGCCGCAGTAGGTCCCGCTCTGGTCGTAGGCCGGCGGCGCGCGGTGGAGGTCGGCCCAGATCGTCCCCCAGCGCGGGTGGTTGTGGAGCGCCCAGCCGACCTCGGGACGGGCCGCGTGCAGCGCCAGGTGGAGCATCACGCCCGGGTTGACCGCGTAGTCGCCGGCGATCGCATCGCCGTCGCGGCTGATGCGCTGGACGTCGGCAGCGCGGAGCTCGTCCCACGGGATGCCGAAGGGGTTCACCAGCAGCGTGCCATCGGGTTGGCGCGCGGTGACGTGGCCGGCGAGGTGATCATCGTAGCCCTCGCGGCAGAGGATGCGGCAGAGCAGTGCCAAGCGCTGGCGATCGTCGAGCGCGGCGACGGGCAGCGGCGGTCCGAGCGGTCGGCGGAGATCCATGGCCTGCATGTGGGCTATCCTCCGTGAATTCGTCGCCGCCGTTCTTGACCGAGACCGCGCCGCACGTCTAGCGTCCGGCCGTCGAGAGGGACGATCGCATGCCAATCGAGACCATCGACGCCGACGCGCACGTCGTCGAGGGCGCCGGCTTCGCGTCCGCGGCGATGGAACGCTGGCCGGATCTGGTGCGTCTGGAACGGACGGCGGACGGCACGCCGGTCTTCGTGATCGAAGGTCGCCGCTATCCCGAGGCGAGCGGCCCGGGCGCCGGCTGCCCGCCGCAGCACGGCCTCTCGACGGCGATCGGCGACCCATTCTCGGCGGCGGGCGTCCTCGCCGACGCCGCGCGCGAGCGCATCGACCGCATGGTGCTCTTCCCGAGCCTCGCCCTCGGAGTCGGCGGCTACGTCGACCTCGGCTTCGCCGCCGCGTTCGCGCGCCTCTACAACCAGTGGATCGCCGACTACTGCCGGCCGAGCGGCGGGCGCCTCCTCCCGGTCGGCATCGTACCGCTCGAGGACGTCACGGCCTCGGTCGCGATCCTCCGCGAGGCCCGCGCCGCCGGCTGCGTCGCGGCGATGATCCCGCCGGCGCTCCGCACCCGCAACCTCGACCATCCCGACCTCGAGCCGTTCTACGCCGCCGCCGCCGATCTCGATTGCGCGCTCGCCGTCCACGGCGCGCCGGGCGTCCACCTGCCGAAGATCGGGATCGATCGCTTCACCAACTACATCCAGGTCCACTGCGTGAGCTTTCCCTTCGATCAGATGACCGCCATGACCGCGCTGGTCTCGGGCGGCGTCCTCGATCGCCACCCGCGCCTCCGGGTCGCCTTCCTCGAGTCCGGTGTCACCTGGGTTCCCTACTTCCTCGACCGCCTGCACGAGCACTTCGAGAAGCGCGCCGACTGGATCGCGAACGGCTGGCGCCGCGCGCCGCGCGAGTACGTCGCCGCCGGCCAGGTCTTCGTGTCGTGCGAGCCCGGCGAGACGCTGTTGCCGGCGGTGGTGGAGGCGCTCGGCGCCGACTTCGTTCTCTACGCCAGCGATTATCCGCACTGGGACAGCGAGTTCCCCGCGAGCGCCGACGGGCTGCGGCGGCGCGCCGACCTCTCGGACGAGGCGCGGACGAAGATCCTCGGCGCCAACGCCCGCCGCTTCTTCGCCCTCTGACGATGGCGACCGCAAGGAGCGAGCGGCGAGGATTTCTCGATCGCACCCTCGGCCTCGTCCGCCCGCGCGTGGTCGACGACTTCACGCCGCCGCCGCGCGCGCTCTCCGACGGGCTCTGGGTCCTGCAGCGCAAGGTGCGGGTGCCCGGCGGCATCGCCATTCCGACCCACATGACGGTGCTGCGCCTGGCGAGCGGCGGCCTGCTCGTGCACTCGCCGTTCAAGCTCGATCCGGCGATGCGCCGGGATCTCGACGGGCTCGGCCCGGTCGCGCACCTGGTCGCCCCGAGCTCCTTCCACTATCTCTTCGTCGCCGAGCATCACGAGGCGTATCCCGCCGCCCAGGTCCACCTGGCCCCGGCGCTCCGGGAGCGGCGCCCCTCCCTGCCGGCGGGGTCGGTCCTCGGCGATCGGCCCCCCGCGGCGTGGGCGGCGGAGCTCGACCAGGCGGTGCTCGGTCCGACGCGCGGCGTGTCCGAGGTGGTGTTCCTGCACCGCGCGAGCGCGACGCTGATCCTCACCGACCTGGCGATGAACTTCTGGACGGCGGCGAATCTCCGCGAGCGCCTGTACTGGAAGAGCAGCGGCGTCTGGCGGCGCCTCGGACCGACGGGCCTGGTGCGACGCGTGCTCCTCCGCGACCCGGCGCTGGTGCGGCCGTTCCTCGCTCGCGTCGCCGCATGGGACTTCGATCGCATCGTCGTGGCGCACGGCGACGTCGTCGAGCGGAACGGCCGCGAGCTCTTCCGGGCGGCCTTCGCGCCTCATCGCGGCGCGTGCTAGACACCGCCCGCCGATGGCCGCCGTCCGGAAGATCCTGATCGCCAACCGCGGCGAGATCGCGGTCCGCATCATCCGCACCTGCCGCACGATGGGGATCGCGAGCGTCGCCGTCCATTCCGACGCCGACGCCGACGCGCCGCACGTGCGGCTCGCGGACGAGGCGCAGCCGATCGGACCCGCGCCGGCGCGCGAGAGCTATCTCTCGATCGAGAATCTGCTGACGGCGGCGGCGCGGAGCGGCGCCGACGCGGTACACCCGGGCTACGGCTTCCTCGCCGAGAACGCCCGCTTCGCGGCCGCCGTGAGCGACGCCGGCCTGACCTTCATCGGCCCGCCCGCGGCCGCGATCGCGACCATGGGCGACAAGGTCGCGGCGCGCGCGCTCATGGAGAAGGCCGGCGTGCCCGTCGTCCCCGCCACCGCCGTGCTGCCGCCGGACGCCGCGGCGTTCGCCGCCGCCGCGACGCCGCTCGGCTACCCGGTCGTCATCAAGGCCGCGGCCGGCGGCGGCGGCAAGGGCATGCGCATCGTGCGGCGGGCCGAGGAGCTGCCGGAGGCGGTCGCGGGCGCCGCGCGCGAGGCGGCCGCCGCGTTCGGCGACGGCCGCATCTACCTCGAGCGCTACCTCGAGCGGCCGCGCCACGTCGAGGTGCAGGTGTTCGCCGACACCCACGGCACGGTCGTCCACCTCGGCGAGCGCGAGTGCTCGATCCAGCGCCGTCATCAGAAGATCATCGAGGAGTCGCCCTCCCCCGCGGTCGATGCGGCCCTCCGCGCCGCCATGACCGACGCCGGCATCCGTGCCGCCGCGGCGGTCGACTACGTCGGCGCCGGGACCATCGAGTTCCTGCTCGACCAGGCGGGCCGCTTCTATTTTCTCGAGATGAACACGCGCCTCCAGGTCGAGCATCCCGTCACCGAGTGGGTGACGGGCCTCGACCTGGTGCGCGAGCAGATCCTGGTCGCCCGCGGCGAGCCGCTCGGTTTCGACGGCATCGCGGCGCGCGGCCACGCGCTCGAATGCCGGCTCTACTCCGAGGACCCGGCGCATCAGTTCCTGCCGGCGACGGGCACGGTGCGGGTGCTGGCCGAGCCGAGCGGCCCGTGGGTGCGCTTCGACTCCGGCATCGTCGCCGGCAGCCGCATCGGCGTCGAGTACGATCCCCTGCTCGCCAAGCTCTCGACCTTCGGCGCGACCCGCGAGGAGGCGTGCGCGCGCATGCTGACGGCGCTCCGCGAGACCGTGCTGCTCGGCGTCGTCACCAACCGCGACTACCTCGCGGCGGTGGTCGCGCACCCGGCCTTCGCCGCCGGCGCCACCCACACCGAGTTCCTCGCCGAGCACTTCGCCGGCTGGACGCCGCCCGCGGGACGCCACCGCGACCTCGCCGCCGTCTTGGCCGCGCTCGCGCTCGCCGGTCCGGCCGCGCGCGCCGATGCGGGAGGTACCGGCCCGGATCTTCCGACGCCGTGGGAGTCTCTCGGCGCTTGGCGCCCGGGCGCGGGTTCGCGATGAGCGGGCGCACGATCGTCATCGACGGCACGCCCGTCGCCGTCGAGCTCGTGGCGCGCGGCGGCTCGGTGTCGACTCGCCTCGACGGCGCCGACGTCACGCTCGCCGTCCAGCGCGCCGGCACGGAGTGGCGGGTGACGCTTCCGGACCGCAGCGTCGCCGCGACCGTCGTCCGCGACCGCGACGTCGTCTGGGTCGCGATCGACGGCGAGATCCACCGCTGCACCGCCGGCGACGACGCCCGGGGCGGCGGCGCGGCCGGCGGCGTGCGCTCGCCCAAGGTCATTGCCCCGATGCCCGGCAAGGTACTGGCGGTACGCGTCGCCGTGGGCCAAGAGGTCGCCGCCGGTGATCCGCTCGTAGTGCTCGAGGCGATGAAGATGGAGACCATCGTCAGCGCCGAGGCGGCGGCGCGCGTCACCGAGGTCCATGTCGCCGACGGCGCGATGGTAGAGCCGGGTCAGGTGCTGGTAGTGCTCGCCTTCCCCCAAGATTGATTCGGAGGCCGCCCCCCATGAAAGCCGCCCTGTTCTACGAGCCCCATCAACCGCTCCGCATCGAGGACGTCCCGACGCCGACACCGGGTCCGGGCGAGGCCCTCATCAAGGTGAAGGCGTGCGGCATCTGCGCCTCCGACCTCCACATCTTCGCCGGCGAGATCCGCGGCTTCGCGATGCCGCAGCCTCTCATCCCGGGCCACGAGGCCTCCGGCGTGATCGTCGGCCTCGGCTCGGGCGTCGAGGGCTGGCGCGAGGGCGAGCGCGTCGTCGCCACCGTGCCGGGGAAGACCTGCGGCGCCTGCCGGCCGTGCCGGCAGAGCGACCTCGAGGCCTGCCTGGCCCCGCGCATCGTCGGCGTCGACTACCACGGCGCCTTCGCCGAGTACCTGACGTTTCCCGTCCACTCGCTGGTCCGCCTGCCCGACAGCATTCCCTTCGAGCAGGGCGCCATCCTCGCCGACGCCGTCGGCACGCCCTTCCACGCCGTGATCGTGCGCGGCGCGCTCCGCGCCGGCGAGCGCGTCGCCATCTTCGGGGTCGGCGGGCTCGGCACGCACGCGGTGCAGATCGCACGCCTCGCCGGCGCCGGCGAGATCATCGCGGTCGACGTCCTGCCGGGTGCGCTCGCACGCGCCAAGACGCTCGGCGCCGACCACCTGATCGACTCCCGCCACGAGGATCCCGCCGCCCGCATCCGCGAGCTCACCGGCGGCGAGGGCGTCGACCTCGCCGTCGAGCTGGTCGGGCGCCCGGCGACGATCGCCGCCGCCGAGGCCTCGCTCGGCCGCGGCGGCCGCGCCGTCCTGGTCGGCATCGGCGCCGAGCCGATCACGGTCCTGCCGACCGCGATCTTCAGCGTCTTCAACCACGCCCTCCTTGGCAGCCTCGGCTACCGGCGCGACGACGTCGTCCGGCTGGTGCGCCTGGTGGCCGGCGGCCGGCTCGATCTCTCCGGCTCGATCTCGGCGCGGCTGCCGCTCGCGGAGATCAACGAGGGGGTGCGGAGGCTCGAGGAGAAGGTCGGGGATCCGGTGCGGATCATGGTGTGTCCGGAGCTCTGAGAGAGCTCGCAAGAAAGAAAAGGAGGGTTGGTAAGGAAGGCTCGGCGTATCGGCGCTGCCGAGCGCGGTGTGTGCCGCCGGCGGTCAGCCGGAAACGTCGGCGGGGTCGAGGAGGCCGTAGCGGCGCCAGCCGATCGTGAGCAGCCACGTTCGCGCTCGCGCCACCGGCCGCTGCTGCCGGACGTCCTCGGTACCCTTCCTTACTACTTCTTCTCTTGGTCTTTCTCTCTTCCAGCCATCGAACCACCGCCCCGAGGACGCGGGGTCCAGCCGGATGGCGCCCGTAAGCTTGGCCCGGGCCGCCGCGGCGTGCCGGCGCGCGTTCAACAGCACGTAACGAAGCGCGTTCCGCACCTCGCGCGGGGTCGGCAGCATCCGCACGTGGTAGCGCTCGGCGAGCACCCTTCCCGCCCGCCGCGCGACGCGATTCACCGCCCGCGCCAACCGCGCCCCTACCGACTTCATCCCGCGCCCGAGCGCCGCACGGTCGTGCGCCTCCACGATCAGGTGCGCGTGGTTTCCCTGGAGGGAATAGTGAACCAAGCGAAAACCAGGACGCTCGCATCCGGCAGCGAACGTGCGTTCGATCTCGTGGACGATCCGTACCGTCCTTAGGGATGGCACGTCGCTCCGCAGACGGAGCGTGACGTGCGCCGGCAGCGTCCTCGCGAACGAGGCACGTTGGGCGTGCCGGACGGCAGGACGAGGCCCAGGCTTGCGCCCGGCCCCGGCCCGACGCCCGCCCCATCGTCGGGGCGCGGGCAAGGTCAAGCTGAGCTGGGACGGTCGGGCCATTTGAATGAGGCTATGTTTACACGATGCTGTGAAGAATGTCAAGCTCACGCGTCGGTCCGGTCGCCGCGCGACCGCCAGGCGCAGGCCGACGCCCGCGACGCCGCCACCCCCTTACCAACCTTCTTTTCACCCGGTCGCCGGAGGCGCGAACAGCTCGCAAAACCCCCGGCTGCTAACCGAGACGAGAACCCACGACGAGCCCCAGCGGTGCCGCGGCCTCCGCCGCCGGCACCTTGTCGCGCGTCCCCTCGACCCGCGCCTTCCCAGCCCGGATCGCCCCCTCGCCTGTCGCGACCGTGATGCCGTCAGCGCCGAGCGCGAGGACGGTGCCCGGAGCCCCGGCGCCGTCGGCACGTCGGCTCTCGTACAGCCGCACGCTGCCAGAACCGGCCGCGGTGTGCGCCCCCGGCTGCGGATCGCACCCGCGGATGAGATTGTGGACGACCTGCGCCGGCTTCCCCCAATCGATCCCCGCATGCGCGTCACGACAGAGCGGCTCGTAGCTCGCGCGGCTTTCGTCCTGCACGATCCGCGGCGCCCGCCCGGCGTCGATCAGCGCCACGCTCTCCAGCACGACCTCGACGCCGACCGGGAAGATGCGCTGGTAATAGAGCGAGCCGGCACTATCGTCGGGAGCGATCTCGACCTCGCGCTGCAGCAGGATCGGACCCGTGTCGATGCCGGCGTCGGTCCAGAACACTGTTACGCCGGTCTTGGCGTCGCCCTCGATCAGCGTCCAGTTCACGGCGCTGCCGCCGCGTCGGTGCGGCAACAGCGAGGGATGAAAACAGATCGCACCCTTGGTCGGAATCGCGATCACCGCCTCGGGGACGATCAACGTCACGTACGCCAGGACGATCAGCTCCGGTGCCAGCCCCGCGATCTGATCGCGCACCTCCGGCGTCTTGTAGCTCGGCGGCTGGTGACACGAGATTCCCGCCGCGACCGCCGCCGCCTTCAGCGGATCGACCTTGGCGCCGGCGTCGGGTGGGCTGTAGACCGCCGCGACGTCGTCGCCACGCGCGATCAGACCCTGCAGCACCTTCTCGGCGAACGCCGCCTGCCCGATCAGCACGATCCGGAGCGCCATGACCGCTCCCGTTAGCAGAGCACCGGGCGCTCTGCACGCGGCGCGCGGACGCCGCCTGTCCGCCACGCCGACAGACGGCCGCGGCGATGGGACGCCCGGCGTTCGCCGGAGAAAGCAGTGCCACGTCCGATCGCGGCGCGGATCGTGGCACCGGCATTGCACCGTCGAGACGCGAAAAGGAGCCACGCCATGCCGGTCAAGCACGCCCTCTTGGCGCTCCTCGCGGAGCGCGACCTCACGGGTTACGAGCTGAAGCTACGCTTCGAACGGGTGCTGGGCGAGTTCTGGCAGTTGAACTCGGGACAGGTCTACTCGACGCTCGAACGGATGCGGCGCGCCGGCCTGGTCGCGCGCCGCACCGGCGAGGACGCCGCGTCCGCGCGCGAGGTGCGCCACGAGGACGCGGCGCCCGACACGGCCCGCGCCGCCTTTCGCATCCTGCCGCGCGGCCGCCGCGCGCTCTCCCTATGGCTCGCCGCACCGGTGGCGCGTCTGAAACCGGTACGCGATCCGCTCTTCGTCAAGCTCGCCTTCTCCGGTCCCGACCAGGTGGCGTTGATTCTCAGCACCTTCGCGCACGAGGCGCGACGCTACCGCGAGGCGGCCGAGACCTTGCGCGCGCTGGTCGCGCGCGAGCCGATGTCGCACGGCGGGCGCGTGCGCTGGCTGGTCGCGGAGGCGGCGCGCGCCACCTACGAGGCACAGCTCGCGTGGATCGGCTGCGTCCAACGCACCCTCGAGCGCACGCCGGCGCCGCTGCCGCGGCGGCGTGTCGAGCCGGAACCGGCTCGTCGCGCCGACGGCGCCGCCGCCTGATTCGCGAGGGAGCGGCGTCAGTTCCGCGCGACATCGCGCGTCTCTGAAAACCTGTTTCTGGCACTCGACAGGAGCGCCAATCCAGGCCCGAGGCGGTACCATATTCCCCAACGTTTTCCGCTACTAAGAGCATGACTCGCGACCATTGCGAGCGGCCCCGGAGGCCGCCCGCACGTCGCATTGACAGAGGGGGTCGAAAACAATAGCTCTAAAACACTTTTCCAAAGCTCGGCTCCGATGGTCCGGCGCGAAAAATCCAACTACATCATCCGCTCCGTCTCGCACGCGCTCGACGTCATCGAGCAATTTTATGGCGAGGCCGACGAGCTCGGGGTCACCGAGCTCTCGAAGCGACTCAAGCTTCACAAGAACAACATCTTCCGCCTGCTCGCGACCCTCGAGTCGCGGGGCTACATCGAACAGAACAAGGCGACCGAGAACTATCGCCTCGGCCTCCGCGCCCTCCACCTCGGCCAGGCGTACGTGAGCCGCATGGGCCTGCTGCGCCAGGCTCGGCCGATCATGGAGACGTTGGTGAAGCAGTCGCGCGAGAGCGCCTACGTCGCGGTGTCGCGCCAGGGGGGCATGGTGCCGCTCGACGGCATCGAGGCCGACCAGCCCGTGCGGCTGGTGTCGACGATCGGCGAGACCCTGCCGCTGCACGCGACCGCCGTCGGCAAGACCCACCTCGCGTTCGCGTCGGAGGAAGACTTGAAGTCGCGACTGCCGGATACGCTGAAGCGCTTCACGCCGAAGACCATCACCGAGCGCGCCACGCTCGCCCAGCAACTGAAGAGCATCGCCGACAGCGGGTTCGGCGTCGACACGGGCGAGCACATCGAGGACGTGCGCGCCGTGGCGGTACCGATCAAGGACTACACGGGTCACGTCGTCGGCACGCTCGCGGTGAGCGGGCCCGCCTATCGCCTGACCGCCGAGCGCCTGCAAAAGGAGCTGGGGCCGCTGATCGTGAAGGCCGGCCAGGATCTCTCCGGCCGCCTCGGCTACCATCCCTAGGGCCGACGCGCGAGGTGGACGCCGCAACTGCGTAACGTCGTTTCTTTGCGACGCTTGACCGAATTTTTTCCAGCGTGTTAGGTGGCGCGTTTTCCCCGCAGCCGAAGGAGGCCCCGTCGTGAAGATTCTCGTCACCGTCAAGCGCGTTCCCGATCCGGAGACCAGCATCAAGGTGAAGCCGGACGGGTCCGGGATCGTCACCGACAACATCAAATGGGTGGTGAATCCCTTCGACGAGATCGCCGTCGAGGAGGCGCTCCGCATCAAGGAGAAGGTCGCCGGCTCCGAGGTCGTGCTGGTGAGCGCCGGCTCGAAGGTCGTCCAGGAGCAGCTGCGCACCGGGCTCGCGATGGGCGCCGACCGCGCCATCCTCGTCGTCAGCGATGACGCCCTCGAGCCGCTCGCGGTCGCCCGCCTCCTGGCGAAGATCGTCGAGACGGAGAAGCCCGATCTCGTGATCATGGGCAAGCAGGCGATCGACGACGACTCGAACGCCGCCGGCCAGATGCTCGCCGAGCTGCTCGGCTGGCCGCAGGCGACCTTCGCCTCCAAGGTCGAGCTCGCGGGCGATCAGAAGTCGGCGACGGTCACGCGCGAGGTCGACGGCGGACTCGAGACCCTCTCCTTCCCGCTGCCGGGCATCGTCACCACCGACCTCCGCTTGAACGAGCCGCGCTACGCCTCGCTGCCGGGCATCATGAAGGCGCGCAAGAAGGAGCTGAAGGAGATCCCGGTCGCCGACCTCGGGGTCGACGTCGCGCCCAAGGCGAAGCTGGTGAAGATGGAGCCGCCGCCGAAGCGCCAGGCCGGCAAGAAGGTCGAGTCGGTCGAGCAGCTGGTCAAGCTCCTGCACACGAAGCAAAGGTAATCTGACATGGGCAACGTTCTCGATTTTTGCCGAACATGCACACGGGAAGTTCCCCAAGACCACGCTGGTCGCGTTCGCGGCCGGGAAGGACGCAGCGGCGAAGATGGGCGGCACGGCGCACGCGGTCGTCGCCGGCTCCGGGGTCGACGCGCTCGCGGCCGAGGCCGCGGCCTACGGGCTCAAGACCTACCAGCTCGACCACCCGCGCCTCGAGCACTACGTCGCCGACGCCTACACCGCGGCGCTCGCCGAGCTCGTGAAGGCCAAGGGCATCGACACCGTGATCGCCACCGCCACCGCCATGGGCAAGGACCTGACGCCGCGCCTGGCCGCGCGCCTCGGGGCTCCGCTCGCCGCCGACATCTCCGACATCAACGCCGACGGCACGGTGACGCGCCCGATGTACGCCGGCAACGTCTTCGCGACGGTCGAAGCTCGAGGGCACTCCGCGGGTGATCTCGGTCCGCGCCACCGCCTACGACGCCGCCGCGAAGGAAGGGAGCGGCAGCGTCGAGAAGGTCCCGGTCACGCTCGACGAGGGCGCGCTCAAGACCAAGTTCGTCTCGCTCGAGGAGATCAAGTCCGACCGTCCGGTGCTCACCGAGGCGCGCATCGTGGTCTCGGGCGGCCGCGGCCTGAAGAACGGCGAGAACTTCAAGATCGTGCTCGAGCCGCTGGTCGACGAGCTCGGCGCCGCCATGGGCGCCAGCCGCGCCGCGGTCGACGCCGGCTTCGTGCCGAACGACCTCCAGGTCGGCCAGACCGGCAAGGTGGTCGCGCCCGAGCTCTACATCGCGGTCGGCCTCTCGGGCGCCATCCAGCATCTCGCCGGCATGAAGGACTCGAAGGTGATCGTCGCCATCAACAAGGACGAGGAGGCGCCGATCTTCCAGGTCGCCGACTACGGCCTGGTCGCCGATCTCTTCAAGGCCGTGCCCGAGATGAAGGAAGCGGTCGCGAAGCTGAAGCACAGCTGAGCACCCCGGTCCGCTCGCACGCCATGCGCCGGCGCCTGATCGCCGCGACGATCGCGATGGCGGTCGCCGCCGGCGTCGCAGCGCCGACCGCAGCCGGCGACCTCGCCTATCGTCCGATCCGCCGGCTCGCCGTCGCGAGCGACGGGGGCGGGTTCGGGTCGGCGCTCGCCGTCCTCGGCGATCGTCTGCTGGTCGGCGCACCCAACCTCGGCGCCGCCGGGACCACGGCCCACGCCTACCTCTTCGATCCCGCGCGCGGCGCGCTGCTCCGGGATTTCGCCGTCGAGGTCGACGCCGACCGCTGGTGGCAGTTCTCGGTCGGCGCCGTCGGCACCGATGCCATGCTCGGGATCGCGCCCGGCGACGAGGCGGATGGGCTCGGCGGCTCGGTCACGGTCTTCGACGGCGCAAGCGGCGCCGTCCGGAAGACCTTCTGCTGTCTCGGCGCCGTCACGATCGGCGTCGGCGACGACGTCATGATCGGCGGCGCCGGTGGCGGCGGCCTCTTCGATCCCGCGAGCGGCACCCTGGTGCGATCACTCACCATCCCGGACCCCAATCGCCGCGGCGTCCTCGCGATGGCGCTGATCGGCCGTCGCACCCTCGCCCTCGCGGCGGCCGAGCCGGTCGGCGTCCACCTCTTCGACCTCCCCACGGGGAGGCAGATCGGCTTCGTCGGGACGCGCCACGGCGACGCCCGTCGCTTCGGCTCGGCGCTGGCGGTGAACGGCGCGACCCTCGCGGTCACCGAGGTCCCGCAGGTCAATCTCTTCGACATCGGTTTCGGGATCTACCTCGGCACGATCGATCCCCCACCCGGCCTCGGAGGCGCCGCCTTCGGCACCTCCCTCGCCTATGCCGGCGGCTACCTGGTCGTCGGCGCGCCCGCGGGTGGCGACGCCGGCGCGGTCCACCTCTTCGACGCCGCCGGCAACCGGGCGGCAACGCTGCCGGCCGACGGTGCCGGATCGGGCTTCGGCAGGGCCGTCGCCGGGCTCGGTCGCAACGTCGCGGTCGGAGCGCCCACCGCCGACGGCGGAACGGTCGTCATCTACGCGCCGTGCGGCGACGGCGTCGTCGACGCGCCCGTCGAGCAATGCGACGACGGCAACGCGGTCGACGACGACGCCTGCGACCGCGACTGCCGACTGGTCGCCGCCGACGGCGACACCTGCGGCGACGCCGACGGCGACGGGACCATCGGCGTCAGCGACGGCGTCCAGACCCTGCGCGCGGCGGCCGAGCTCGGAAACCTCTGCACCCTCGCCCGCTGCGACGTCGACGGCGACGGCGCGATCGGCGTCAGCGACGGCGTCCAGGTCCTCCGCGCCGCCGCCGGCCTCGGGTTGAGTGGCGACTGCCAGTAACGCGACGTCGCGACGGGCGCGCACGGTGTGGGGACGCCGCCGGGTCCGGTCTCGGCCGTGAGCGCGCAGCTGGGTCGTCCCTTCCGAAGACGCCCGCCCTGCACGCGCGGCAAGGCCGCAGGACCCGGCGGCGTCCCCACACCGTGCGCGCCCGACCGTCGAGAGAGGAACGAATCCCTGCCCGTGAAACTGCCGGCTTGACAGAGGATACTTGGCCCCGGACGGTGGAGACCTCGCCGCGGTCGCACCCGAGACCGTCGCGCGACACGCGCATGGTCCGCTCACGTCCCCTCATTCTCCTGATCGTTGCGCTCGCCGTCCTGCTCCCAACGCGAGCGCATGCGACTTTTCATCTCATGAGCATCAGCGAGCTCGGTACCGGCTTCCTCGGTGATCCCGACATTCAATTCGTCGAGCTCCGACTGGACGGCGACGATCAGACCGACCTCACCGACACCCGCCTCACCGCGTTCGACAAGGACGGTCTCCCGACCGATCTCCTCCTGACCCCGAGCGGCGTTCCCTCCGGCGCGAGCGGAGGACACGTGCTCTACGCGACGGCGGCGTTCCAGGCCGCCACCGGCGTCGCACCCGACTTCCTGATCCCGAGCGGCATCGTGTCGCCGAGCGGGATGGTGTGCTGGGGGGCGCCGGGCGACACGAGCCCGCCCGATCCCGCCGGCTGGGACGTCGACAAGCCCAACAACTACGTCGACTGCGTGGCGTACGGCGCCTATCAGGCTCCCACCCGGCTCGCCTCGGGCACGCCCACGAGCCTGGCGCCGGGCGACGGCGTGCGCGCGCTCACCCGCACCAAGAACAACTCGGTCACGGGCAGCAACGACACCGACTTCGCGCTCGCGACCGCGAGCCCGTGCAACAACGCCGGCCAGTGCGCGGTCCTGGCGCCGACCCCCGCACGCGCCGTGCTCTCCTGCCGTCGTACCATCGTCAAGGCGAGCTCCAAGCTCGGCGCCGCGCGCGTGGCCGCCCTGGTCGGCTGCGAGAGCGCGCGCCTCCGCGGCAAGCTCGCCGGGCCCTGCCCCGACGCCAAGACGACCGCCAAGCTCGCGGTCGCGGACGCCAGGCTCGCGAAGACGATCGTCAAGGCCTGCGGCGCGCTCGGCGTCGCCGACACCGGCTTCGGTTCGGCCTGCCCCGGCTTCACCGGCGCCTGCACGGCGCCGATCGCGAGCATCGCGGACGTCGTCGGCTGCGTCGGCTGCGCCGGAGGTCGCGCCGCCGACGAGCTCACGGCCGCGCTCCATGCCGCGCCGCCCGACGTGACGCTCCGGAAGTGCCAGCTCGCGCTCGGCAAGGTCGCGACCGGATTCTTCCGCGCCGCCACGGCGCTGCTCACCCGTTGCGAGGATGCGGTCGCACGCGGCACGCTCGCGCCGCCGTGTCCGGACGCGAAGACCGCCGCCAAGCTTCTCACCAAGGAGGCCAAGATCCGGAGCGCCGTCTGCCGCGCTTGCGGCGGCAAGGACAAGCGCTGCGACGGCGTCGCCGACGCGGCGCCGGCACCGCTCGGCCTCACGACCTGCCCCGCCCGCACCGTGCCGGGAGGCGCCGCCTGCGGCGCGATCGCGATCGCCGATCTCGGCGGCGTCGTCGAGTGCGCGGTCTGCCTCGCGCGCTTCGAAAGCCGCTGCGCAAGCGCGGTCGTCGCGCACCCGAGCGAGGCTCCGAGCGACTGCATCACCCCCTGAGCGCGGCAGCGGGCATCCTGTAGCGATTACATTTCGCCTGGAAACCGGTGGTCTCGGCGACTCATCGCCGACGTAACCGCCCGCCGTGAAACCGCGCGTGCGGACCGACACGTGGCATGGCGGTTGCTGCCTTGCAGCCACTCACCCGATGCCGACCGCACCGTCCATACTCGTTCCGGGCCATAACCATTGGCGCCGTCTGCCGGCCGCACGCGCCTCGGTGTTGATCGATGCGGCGCCCTACTTCGCCGCCGTGGCGGAGGCCTTCGAGCGCGCCCGCCGCTCGATCATCATCCTCAGCTGGGACATCGACAGCCGGACCGCGCTCCACGGCGGCTGTCCCGAGGACGCGACGCGCCGCCTGGGCGGACTGTTGAATACCCTCGTCCGCCGGCACCGCGATCTCCACGTGTACGTCCTCGACTGGGACTTCGCCGTGATCTACGCCACCGAGCGCGAGCTCCTGCCGCTCTACCGTCGCGACTGGCGTGCGCACCGCCGCCTCCACTTTCGCTTCGATGCCGAGCACCCGCTGGGCGCCTGCCACCATCAGAAGGTCGTCGTGATCGACGACGCGGTGGCGTTCGTCGGCGGGCTCGACATCTGCGGCCACCGCTGGGACACCTGCGCGCACGATCCCGACGACCAGCGGCGCGTCGGCGTCGGCGGCAAGCCCTACGAGCCGTTTCACGACGTGCAGATGGCCGTCGACGGGCCGGCGGCGGCGGCGCTCGGCGCGCTCGCCCGCGAGCGCTGGTGGCGCGCGACCGGCGAGCGACTGGCCGCGCCACGCCCCGACGGCGACCCGTGGCCGCCGTCACTCGAGCCCGACTTCACGGACGTCGAGGTGGCGATCGCCCGCACCGATCCCGGCGGCGACGAGCGACCCGCGGTGCGCGAGGTCGAGCACCTGTTCGTCGACGCCATCCGTGCCGCCCGCCGCTGGCTCTACGTCGAGAACCAGTACCTGACGTCGACCGTCGTCGCCGACGCCCTCGCGGCCCGTCTCGACGAGCCGGACGGTCCCGAGATGCTGCTGGTGGTGCCCCGCCGCTGCTCAGGCTGGCTGGAGGAGCAGACCATGGGCATGCGGCGCGCGCGCCTGGTCGAGCGCCTCCGCGCCGGCGACCGCTTCGGGCGCCTCCGCATCGTCGCGCCGGTGATCGCCGATCGCGACCTCGGCACCAACGTGCACTCCAAGGTCATGATCGTCGACGACGAGCTTCTCCGGATCGGCTCCGCCAATCTCAGCAACCGCTCCATGGCCGTCGACACCGAATGCGATCTCGCCCTCGAGGCGGCGGGCGACCCCCGCCTGGCGCGCGCCATCGCCGCCGTCCGTGATCGGCTGCTCGGCGACCACCTCGGGGTCGAGCCGGCGCGCGTCGCGGCCGCCGTCGCCGCCACCGGCTCGTTGTTGGCCGCCGTCGATCGACTCGCCGGCGGAACGCACACGCTGGTGCCGCTCGCGCCGCCGCCGCCCGGCTGGCTCGACGCGTTGCCCGACGAGGCGCACCTCTTCGATCCGACCGACCCGATCGCACCCGAGCTCTTGATGGAGCGCCTGGTGCCGCCCGAGGTGCAGGGGTCGCTGCACCATCCCTTCCTGCGGGGCGGCGCCAACCTGCTGGCCCTCTCGGTGGCCGTCGCCGCCGCCTACGGCATGGGACTCGACGTCGTCGCGGTCACCGAGCCGGCCCGCCGGCTGGCGGGGGAGCCGGTGCTGGTGCTCCTGCTCTTCGTCGGCGGTGGGCTCGCCTTCGTCCCGGTCACGATCCTGATCGTCGCGACCGTGCTGGCGCTCGGCCCCGCGCATGGCCTCCCCCTCGCCGTCGCGGGGGTCCTCGCGAGCGCGATCGTGAGCTATGGGATCGGCCGCGCTCTGGGTCGAGAGCGCATGGGCCGCCTTGCCGGCCGCCGCTTGAACCGCCTGACCGCGAGGCTCTCCCGCCGCGGCGCGCTCGCGGTCGCCGCCGCCCGCATGCTCGCGCTCGCTCCCTTCACGGTCATGAATCTCGTCGCCGGGGCGTGGCGCGTCCCCTTCCGTGACTACGCCCTCGGGACGCTGCTCGGAACGGTGCCCGGCGTGATCGCGATCGCGCTCGGCACCGGCGGCCTCGTCAGCCTGACGCGCCGGTTCGCGATCGCCGGGCTCGGCGTGCTGGTGGCGGGCGGAGTGACGGCGCTGCTGATCGGCCTCCGCCTCGGACGCCTGGAGCGGCCGCGGCTCTCCGCCCGCGGCGGTTCGCTCGCCAACGCCGCCGACCATGCCTGAGCCGCGGCAGTTGGTGGTCGCGTCCTACAACGTCCATTGCTGCATCGGCACCGACGGCCGCTACGACGTCGGCCGCGTCGCGCACGTCATCCGCGGGCTCGACGCCGACGTCGTGGCGCTGCAGGAGGTCGAGTCACCTTTCGGACCCCACGAGCAGGACCAGCTGTCGCACATCGCGGACGCGGCCGGATTCGCGCACGCGATCCCCGGCCCGACGCTGCAGCGGGCGCGCGGCCCCTTCGGCAATGCCCTCCTCTCCCGCTGGCCGGCGACGGCGATCCGCCGCGTCGATCTCGGGGTCGCCGGACGCGAGCCGCGCGGCGCACTCGACGTCGACCTCGCGTGCGGCGGCACGTCGCTGCGCGTGATCGCGACGCACCTCGGTCTCCGGAGCGGCGAGCGCCGCGCGCAGTGGAAGCTCCTGCTCACCCACCTGGGCGACGCGCGGGAGCCGCCGTTGGTCGTGCTCGGCGACTTCAACCACTGGCGACGGCGCGATCGCGCGCTCGCCGCGATCGATCTCCGTCTCGGCGCGACCCCGCTGCTCCGGACCTTCCCGTCGAGCCGCCCGCTCTTCGCGCTCGATCGCTTGTGGCTCCAGCCGCGCGGGGCGCTGCTCGCGCTCGGCGTGGTGGCGACGCCGCTCGCGCGCGTCGCCTCGGATCATTTGCCGTTGCGGGCCGAGATCGCGCTGCCCTAGGACCCGCGCGGCGCGCTCGCGCTATCGCTCGGACGTCAGCGAGATGCGATCGATCGTGCCGTCGGCGTCCCGGGACCAGCAGAGCACCTGGTAGCGCGGTGCCGTCGGAGCCGGGTCCACAGCCTCGGTGCCGATCGCCGCGGTGCTTTGCCGTGCGAGCCCGCCTCCGGCGGGCATGCCGAGCGGCGACAGATTCGGCCACGGATTCCAAGGTTCACGAGCGAGTTTCAGCATGAGGGGGCCTCTCCCGCGCAGACGTTTTTGGAACGTGCGCTCCGAGCTTCGCAAGCTCCGTGCCGCTTTCGCACCTCGAATCGGCGTGGTCGCGCGTTCGCGCTCGCGGCAGAAACTACAAATCGCAACCGCAATTCGGAGACATTTACAAAACTCCACGCAGCTCGCGCGCATGGCACTTCGCCTTGACTCTCACGCTGCGAAGGCGCAAGAAACGCGTTCCCTAAGGAGGGGGAAATCATGGCGCGTGGCGGACTTCGGCTCCTCATGGCGGTGGTGGTGGCGGCGGCGTTCGGGGCGGGATGCGATGGAGAGGACGTCGACCTCGACATTCGCTCGACGCCCACGCCCGACTCCTTCCTGACCGCGACCCCAGCCGCCTCGAACCCCGCCCGCACCGCGACACCGGTCGCGACGGCAACGCCCGCGGCGACCGCCACGACGGCCGGCGGCGGTGCGACCTCCACGCCAGGAGGCGCCACCTCGACCCCCGGCGGCGCGACCTCCACGCCGGGCGGCCCCACGGCCAGTCCGACGCCGGGCACCGTGAACGCCGACGTGCAGAGCGTCGTCGGCGATCTGCTCCCCTTCTTCACGATCGCCGGCCTCACGACCGGCGTCAGCAGCTCGGCCTCGACCGTCCAGGTGTCGCGCGGCATCGGCACCGCCACCCAGGCCGCGGTCAGCGTCGACGACTGCCCCGACGGCGGCACCCGCACCCAGGACGACCAGCTGACGACCGTCACCGTGACGCTCGCCGCTTGCAAGTTCGTCGACCCGGATCTCGGCAGCTTCCAGTTCGACGGCACCATCACCGCCACGCTGCTCACGAGCAGCGCGGCGTTCAACGTCACCGCCGCGGATCAGATCAACTCCCGCACCGTCACCTTCGCCGGCTCGGTCAGCGGCACGCCGCAGGGCGGCGGCGGCTTCGTGGTCGACGGCGGCCCGATCACGCTCACGACCCCGCAGGGCAATTTCACGCTCACCCTCGACAACCTCACGGTCGACGGCGACGGCAACGTCGTCTCGGGCGGCGGCACCATCACCGACGACGACGACAACTTCGACCTCCAGTCGATCGAGGTCACCATCCGGACCGGCGGCCTGCTCGCCGACCTGCACGCCGTCTTCGACGACAACTCGACGGCGGACTTCGTCCTCGATCTGAAGAAGGGCTCGATCACACCCGCGAGCTGAGCGGGCATCACGTATCCGACCGCGCGAGGGGAGTGATCGCTCCCCTCGCGCGCACCTCGCCGCCGAGATCGCCCCTGCGTCGCGCCGGCTTCACGCTCGCCACGATCGTCCTGGTGCTCGGCACCCTGGAGCTGATCGCCTGGCTCGCCTTCGCGACCGGGCTCCGCGCGAAGCATTTCCGCTGGCGTGATCTCGACGCGCTCGGCCCGGCCCCGACCCAGGCCGAGATCGACTCCTGGCGCCAGTGGGGATGGGATCGCGAGCTCGGCTGGCTCCGCCGTCCCGGGACCCACGAGACCGTCGGCAGCGGTGCCGAGAGCTGGAGCCTCTCGATCGACGCTCGCGGCGCCCGGCGCGAGCCCTTCTCGGGACCCGGCGGCCTGGTCTCCGCCTACGGCGACTCGTTCACCTTCGGCCACGACCTCGGCGACGACCAGACCTGGCCGCACTTTCTCTCGGAGCGGCTGCAGTCGCGCGTCGACAACTGGGCTCAGTCCGCGTGGGGGCCGGACCAGGCGGTGCTCCGCCTGCGGCGGAATCTCCCCGCCGAGCGCACCGCGGTCGTCGTCCTGGCGGTGATGAGCGAGAACATCGCGCGCCTGTTGAACTGCTATCGCCCGTTCTTGACCGGCGAGCATTCGATGCGAATGGCGTTCAAGCCCATGCTGACGCGCGCGGACGACGGCGGGCTCGCGTGGCTGCCGAACCCGATGGCGCGCGCCGACGTGCCGGCCGATTGGTCGGAGGCGTTGGCCCGCGCAACGGCCAGCGACCATTGGTATGTCGTGAATCGGGAGCGGCTCCGGCCGCATTTTCCATATCTCCTGGCGCTCCCGGCCGCGCTCGCCTGGGTCGCCCGCCATCCCGTTCGCCCGAACCTCTACGACGACCCGGAAGCCGTAGCCCGGATGGACTACGTCGTCGACGAGCTCCGGGGTCTCGCGGCGCGCCACGACTTCACGCCCGTCGTGCTCTTCATCCCCGAGCCCTCGGATCTCCGGCGCTTCGCCCACGGGAGCGCCCCTCGCTATCAGGGCTACGTCGCCGCCCTCCGCGAGCGCAGCGCCGGCAGCACCTTGGTCGTGCTCGACCTGCTCGACCATCCCTTCGAGCCGGCGCGCTTCAATCGCCGGCCGTTCAAGGACCATCCCTCGCCCTACGGGCAGCAGGTGATCGCCCGCGTCGTGCAGGAGGCGATCGTGGCCCGGAATCTCGACGCCGTCCGCTAGCCCCGGCGTCCCGTCATTCTCCGCGCCTGCTCCCCTCCTTGCGGGAGTCACGCATTTGCCGCTCAAGGCCTTCCGAGCAAACGGCCGATAACTCGCGTTGTCGGGGAGTTCCGTGTGGGGGAAATGCGGACGAGACAGGGTTGGAGACGTGCGGGGTCGACGCTCGCGTTCCTCGGGTTCGCGACGACGACGGTAGCGGCCGCCGAGCAACCCGCGGCGGCCGATCGTGACCTGAAGCGCCTCAGCGTCGAGCAGCTGATGGAGGTCGAGGTGACCTCGGTCAGCAAGAAGCCGCAGCGACGCGACGAGGCGGCGGCCGCCATCTTCGTCATCACCCAGGAGGACATCCGGCGCTCCGGCGCGACCACGCTGGTCGAGGCTCTGCGCATGGTTCCCGGCGTGCACGTCGCGCGCGGGGCCTCCGACGATTGGGCGGTCGGCATCCGCGGCTTCACGAGCCGTCTCTCGCGCTCGATGCTCGTGCTGATCGACGGCCGAAGCGTCTACACGCCGCTCTTCGCCGGCGTGTACTGGCAGGTGCAGGACACCTTGCTCGAGGACGTCGATCGCATCGAGGTGATCCGGGGCCCCGGCGGGACCTTGTGGGGCGCGAACGCCGTCAACGGCGTGGTCAACGTCATCACCAAGAGCGCCGCCGACACCCACGGCGAGCTCGTGGTCGGGGGCGGCGGCTCGGAGGAGCGCGCCTTCGGCGGTGCGCGCCACGGCGGCAAGGTCGACGATCTGCACTATCGTCTCTACGGCAAGGCCTTCGAGCGCGACGCCGCCTTCAGCCGGAACATCCGGGACTACGACGGTTGGGCCATGGGTCAGGGCGGCTTCCGCACCGATTGGCTGCCCGCCGATCGCCCCGATCGGGTCACCGTCCAGGGCGATTACTACGGCGGCATCGCCGGCGCGCGCGCCATTCGCACCACGCTCGAGCCGCCGACGGTCGGCGTCCGCACCCGCGACATCGACCTCTCGGGCGCCAACCTGCTCGGACGCTGGGAGCACGCGTGGAGCGGCGGCGCCGGCACGACGGTGCAGGTCTACTACGATCGTACCGACCGCCGCGACATCAACTTCCGCGAGAGCCGCGACACCGGCGACATCGATCTCCAACACCGACTCCCGCTCGGTCCGAACGAGGTGATCTTCGGTTTCGACTATCGGGTCAGCTCCGGCGACGCCCGCAGCATTCCTTCTCTGAGGATCAACCCGGAGCGCCGCACCAATCACCTGGTGAGCGGGTACCTGCAGGACGAGCTCACCCTGCTCGACGACCGGTTGCACCTGATCGCCGGCAGCAAGTTCGAGTGGAACGACTACAGCGGGTTCGAGATCCAGCCGAACGCGCGCGCCCTCTTCATGCCGATCCCGCGTCACACCGTGTGGGCCGCGATCTCGCGCGCCGTCCGCACGCCGTCGCGCGTCGAGCAGGACCTCGAGGGCGATACGCTCGCGGACCCGGCGACGCCGCTGTTCGTGAGCCTGGTCGGCGACGGACGGTTCAAGTCCGAGAACGTGCTCGCCTACGAGCTCGGCTATCGGGTGCAGCCGCGCGACGATCTTTCGATCGACCTCGCCGCCTTCTACAACGAGTACGACGATCTCCTGAGTGCCGAGCTCGGGAAGCCGTTCGAGGAGTCGACGCGCACCGGCACGCGCACCGTCATACCCATCTCCTTTCGGAACCGCCTGCACGGTCACGTCTACGGCGGCGAGCTCGCGGCCGAGGCCAGGCCCTTCGCGCGGTGGCGTCTCGCCGCGTCGTACGCGTACCTCGAGGTCGACCTCGCCCAGGACCCCAACAGCTTCGACGTGACCGGTCCGAGCGTGCAGGGCGCGAGCCCGCACCACCAGGTCACGCTGCGGTCGCTGCTCGACCTGCCCCATCGGTTCGAGCTCGACGGCAGCCTGCGCTACATCGACAACGTCCCGGCGCAGCGGGTCGGCAGCTACGTCGAGCTCGACCTCCGCCTCGGGTGGCATGCCACCTCGAACCTCGAGGTTTCGGTCGTCGGTCAGAACCTGGTCGCCAATCACCACGCCGAGTTCGGGACCGAGGGCGGCGCGGCCCTCGAGATCCAGCGCGGCCTCTACGGCAAGGTGGTCTGGCGGTGGTGAGATCCCCGCGTGCGTTCGTCCGCATCGTGACTCTGACCGTCGTCGCCGCCTGGGCCTGCGTACGTCCGGCAGCCGCGGACGAGAGCGCCAGCGAGTACGCGGTCAAGGCCGCCTACCTCTTCAACTTCGCGCGCTTCGTCACCTGGCCGCAGAGCGCCTTCGCGACCCCGGGAACGGCGTTGACGATCTGCATTCTCGGCAGCGACCCTTTCGGCGCGACCCTCGACTCGATGCTCAGCAACGAGGTCATCGACGGTCATGCGCTCGGCGTCAGGCGCATCGCGGAGCTCGGCGAGGCCGACGGCTGCCACATCCTCTTCGTGAACGGCGGCGTGGAGGCGCGCGCGGTGCAGGCGGCGCTCGGCGAGCGTCCCATCCTCACCGTCGGCGACGCCGAGGCCTTCGCGCAGGGCGGCGGGATGATCGGGTTCCGCATCGACCAGAGCACGGTTCGGCTCACCGTCAATCCCGAGGCATTGCGCCAGAACGGGCTGGTCATGAGCTCGCAGGTGCTGCGCCTTGCACGCATCGTCGGGAGCGCGCCGTGAACCCGCTCACCGGGCTCTCCCTGCGGTGGAAGGTCACGCTCGTCAGCACGCTGGCGAGCATCACCGTCCTGGTCGTCGCCTGCGTCGCCTTCTTCCAGTTCGCGGTCGTCCGGGCGCGCGACGATCTCGGGCGGTCGCTCCGCATGCGCGCCGAGATCCTCGGCAACGTCAGCGGGGCGGCCATCGCCTTCGACGACGCCAAGTCCGGCCTGGAGATCTTGGACGCGCTCCGCATCGACCCGCGGGTCATGGCGGCGGCGCTGTACCGGAAGGACCGGAGCGTGTTCGTCTCGTTGCAGCGCGCGGGCGGCGACGTGATGGCCGAGCTCGACGCCCTCTTGCCAGAGGGCCGGCGCATGGAGGGCGATCGCCTGCTCGTCGCCCACCCGATCGACGTCAAGGGCGACCTGGTCGGCTACGTCGCGCTCGCCTCCGACCTGACCTACGTCCACGACGTCGTGCGCCAGTCGCTGGTCGTGGCCGGCATCGTGCTCCTGCTGTGCATCGCGCTCGGCTCACTGCTCTCGAGCCAGTTGCAGCGGATCGTGACCCGACCGATCCTCAGCCTGGCCGAGGTCGCGCGCACGATCTCACGGAGCGGCGACTACTCGCTCAGGGTCCCCACTCAGCGTGGCGACGAGCTCGGCAAGCTGCGGGCGAGCTTCAACGACATGCTGGAGCAGATCGAGCGGCGCGACGCCGAGCTCGAGGGCGCCCGCATGACGCTCGAGCGCCGGGTCGAGGAGCGTACCGAGGAGCTGCGGGCCGAGATCGCCGAGCGCCGGCAGGCGCAGACGGCGCTGGTGCGCCAGACCGAGGAGCTCACGCGCTCGAACGCCGACCTCGAGCAGTTCGCCTACGTCGCCTCCCACGATCTCCAGGAGCCGCTCCGCATGGTCGCGAGCTATACCCAGCTCCTCTCCGAGCACAGCAAGGGCACGCTCGACCGCGACGCGCAGGACTACATCGCCTACGCCGTCGACGGGGCGCTCCGCATGCAGGCCTTGATCGGTGACCTGCTCGCCTATTCCCGGGTCAGCCGGCCGGGCCTGAAGGCGGACCCGATCGCGGCCGGCGACGTGGTGACGCACGCCCTCAAGAACCTCCAGGTCGCCATCACCGAGAGCGGCGTCCGCATCACCCACGATCCCCTGCCGCCGATCCGCGGCAATCAGACGCAGCTCGCCCAGCTGTTCCAGAACCTGATCGGCAACGCCATCAAGTTCCGCGGCGAGCGGCCGCCGGAGATCCACATCGGGGTCACGCGCCGCGCCGACGCGGTCGAGTTCTCGGTGCGCGACAACGGCATCGGCTTCGACCCGAAGTACGCCCCCAAGGTCTTCGTGATCTTTCATCGCCTGCATGCCCGCGGGAAGTACCCCGGCACGGGCATCGGGCTTTCGATCTGCAAGAAGATCGTCGAGCAGCACGGCGGCCGCATCTGGGTGGAGTCGGCCCCGGGGGTGGGCACGACCTTCTTCTTCACCATTCCCGACACGCCGCCGGGCGACGCAACGACGGCAAAGGAGGACGCACATGTCAGAAGCGATGCAGTACACGGGTGAGCCGATCATCATCCTGCTGGTGGAGGACAATCCGGCCGACGCGCGGCTGACGGCCGAGGGCCTGAAGCGCGCCAAGGTGCTGAACGAGCTCCACGTCGTCGAGGACGGCGAGGAGGCCATCGCCTTTCTGCGCCGCCAGGGCCAGTGGGCGAACGCGCCGCGCCCCGACATCGTCTTCCTCGATCTCAACCTGCCGAAGATGGACGGTCGCGAGGTGCTGTCGATCGTGAAGACCGATCCCGACCTCGAGCACATCCCGGTCGTCGTCCTGACCTCGTCCGACGCGGACGTCGACATCCTGAAGGCCTACAAGGCGAAGGCAAACTGCTACGTGAAGAAGCCGGTGATGTTCCAGGAGTTCCTGAACACCATCAAGCTCATCGACGACTTCTGGCTGACGGTGGTGAAGCTGCCGCGCGAGGCGGCGTGAGCACGATCGACCCGACCAGCGACGAGCTCGCTCGCACGCAGCGCGAGCTCGCCGCGACGCAGGCGCGACTCGAGAACGCGCTCACGGCCTACAAGGCGTTCGCCTACTCGGTCTCGCACGACCTGCGGGCGCCGCTGCGCGCCATCGCCGGCTTCGCCGGGATGCTCGAGGAGAACCTGCAAACGGACCCCGGCACCGAAGCCAGGCACTTCCTCGAGATCATCCACGAGAACGCGCGGCTCCTGAGCAGCCAGATCGACGGCCTGCTGGCGATCTCGCGGATCGAGCACGCCGAGCTCCGTCCCGGCCCCGTCGACATGCTGGCGTTGGCGCGGGCGGCGATCGACACGACCCGCGATCGCGAGCCGAGCCGCCAGGTCAAGGCCGAGATCGGCGCCCTGCCGGTGGTCGTCGCCGACCCCGATCTGATGCGACACGTCTTCGCCGAGCTGGTGACGAACGCCTGGAAGTTCACCCGCGACCGTCCCGAGGCCCGGATCGAGATCGGCAGCGAGGCGGTGGAGGCGGCGACCGCCTTCTTCGTGCGCGACAACGGCGTCGGATTCTCCCCGGAATCGGCCGCGCGCCTCTTCGTCGTGTTCCGGCGGCTGCACAGCCCCAAGGAGTACGAAGGGCTCGGCCTCGGGCTCGCGACCGTACGCGCGATCGTGAGCCGGCACGGCGGGCGGGTGTGGGCGGAATGCGCCCCCGAGTCCCACGCCACGACGATGTGGTTCACGCTGCCGTCGGAAGGCAACGGTCGGAAGATCTTACAGACGTGAGCACACGAGGTCCGAGCGCTTTGGGGATCCCCCTCCGGCCCGGTGTTTGCATCGTTCTTGCGATACTGAGGCGCATCGAAATGCGAGCCTGCATCGCCACCATCGCCGGCTTGCTCGCGCTCGCCCTCGCGGCTTCGCCCGCGTCCGGGGAGCGGGGAGCCACCGAGGCCGCCGCCTTCGTCGGCACCGCGGCCGGCCGCGGTCTCGCCTACGTCGAGCTGAGCGAGCTCGCCCTGCAGCGGAGCCAGAATGCGGTCGTGAGGCGCCTCGCCCGGCGCATCATCGACGAGCACCTGCACGGCTACGACGACCTGCTGTGGCTGGCGTCGGCGTCGGGAACCGAGGCGCCCAGCACCATCGACCTCGAGCAGCGCGGCATCAAGTCGCGCCTGGCGACGCTCTCGGGAGCGGAGTTCGACCGCGCCTACCTGCAGGCGCTCCTCACCAACGACGCGCGCGACATCGCGCTCTACCGCGCCTACGCCGAGCGCGGCCGCGACGAGGAACTGAAGAAGTGGGCGGCGGAGCGGCTCCCCACCCTCAGGAGACAGCGCCAGCTCGCGAGCGCGGCGATGGCGGAGGTGGCGCGGCCGCCCGCGACGCCCTGACGTTGCATCCCTGCCCGTAGCAACATCCGGCGTGCGGTTCTGCGCGGCCCGCCCCGCCCGCGACTCGACGGGTGATGCCGTCGACTCGACCCGCGCGACGGGCTACCGACGCGCGCTGATTCCCGGCGAAGAGAACTCCTTTCGATTCCGCGCCTCACACGCGCGACGCTGGATTGCGCATGCCATGCCATCGCGTATGGCGGATGAAGAGCGCGTGTGATGTGCGGGGGTGCGAGCCGTCGCTGATACGGATTCCGGCACATCAAATGCTAGCGATTCGTAAGCGGTAATCAGTATGCGCCGGACCCCCACCCCCCGCGTCGCGCTCGCCACATTCATGGCCGCGCTGCTGCTGCACGGCGTCAGCGCCGCGACGGCCGCCGGCACGCCCGCCCAGAAGTGCGCCGCGGGCAAGAACAAGGCGGCGGGGAAGTACTCCGCCTGCCGGGAGAACGCCGCGGGCCAGCTCGCGACGTCGGGTGACGCGGGCCGCTACGCCGACGCCGTCGCCAAATGCGCCGACAAGTTCGTGCTGGCCTGGCAGACGCTCGAAGCCAAGGCGGCCGCCGCGGGCGCCTCGTGTCCGGGCGATCACCCGCTGGTCAAAGGCAGGACCGACGCCTGCACCGACACCGTCGCCGCCATGATCGACGGCCCGCGTCTCGAGGACAACGGCGACGGCACGGTGACCGATCACCAGACCGGCTTGCAGTGGGAAAAAAAGGAGACGGCGCTCGGGAGCGGCGTGGACCTCGCCAACGCGCACGACGTCGACAACACCTACGTCTGGTCGAGCTCGTCGCCGCCCAATGGCTCGGCCTTCACCGATTTCCTCGATCGGCTGAACGACTGCACCAGCAGCGACGGCTCCGCCGCGACGACCGCGGGCTTCGCCGGCCACTGCGACTGGCGCCTCCCGACGATCCAGGAGCTGCAGACCATCCTCGACGCGACCCAGGGCGCCTGCGGCGGCGGCAGCGGTCCCTGCATCGACCCGATCTTCGGTCCGGCGACGGACGGTCATCATTGGACCGCCACCACGGTCGCCAACTACCCGCTCCTCGCCTGGCGCGTCTACTTCTTCAACGGCATGCTGTCGCACGGCGGTAAGGGCACTGCCCTCGCCGTTCGCGCCGTCCGCGGCGGCTGGTAGTCACACCAAACTGCGCTCGATCATCTCCATGACGTCGAGCGCCTGGACCTTGTCCTCGGCGTCCTTCGCCTTGATGCCGTCGCCGATCATGGTCATGCAGAAGGGGCACGACACCGCGACCACCTCGGGGTTGGTCGCGAGCGCCTGATCGGTGCGGAGCAGATTGACCCGCTTGTCGGGGTCCTCCTCGATCCACATGCGGCCGCCGCCGGCGCCGCAGCACATGCCGGCGCGGCCGTGGCGCTCCATCTCGTTGGGGAGCTTGCCGGTGGCCGCTCGGATGACCTCGCGGGGCGAGTCGTAGACGTCGTTGAAACGGCCGTAGTAGCAGGAGTCGTGGTACGTGACGGCCTTGGCACCGAGGCCGTTCGGCTGCACCTGGATCTTGCCGTCCTTGAGCAGGCGCTGCACCAGCTCGGCGGCGTGGATCACCTCGTAGGTGCCGCCGAACTGCGGGAGCTCGTTCTTGATGGTGTTGAAGCAGTGCGGGCAGTTGACGATCACCTTCTTCACGCTGGCGCCGTTCAGCTGCTCGACCAGCATCTGCGCCATGCTCTGGTAGAGGTACTCGTTGCCGAGGCGACGGGCCGAGTCGCCGTTGCAGAGCTCCTCCTTGCCGAAGATCGCGAAGTCGAGGCCGGCCTTCTGGAGGATCTTGGTGAAGGAGATGGTGGTCTTCTTGTTGCGATCGTCGAAGGCGCCGCCGCAGCCGACGTAGTAGAGATACTCGGCGTCGGGATTGTCGGCCATGCGTCGGAATGTCCATGCCCTCGGCCCAGGCGTCGCGCTTCTCGGCGCCGAGCCCCCACGGGTTCGACTGGGTCTCCATGCCCTTGAAGACGCGGGTCAGCTCGGCGGGGAAGCGCGCCTCCTCCTGCACCAGGTGGCGCCGCATGTCGACGATCTTGTCGACGTACTCGATCATGACCGGGCACGCCTCCTCGCAGGCGCGGCAGGTGTTGCAGCTCCACAGCACGTCGTCGTGGATGACGCTCTCGTCGCCGACGACGTTCTTGCCGACCTCCGGGAGATCCGTCGCCTCTGAGCCTGCCTCCGCCTTGGGGGCGGCGGCGCGCTTGGCGATCAGCTCATCCTGGGTCTCGTAGAGGTAGTCGCGGAGGTTCAGGAGCAGCTGGCGCGGCGCCAGCGGCTTTCCGGTCAGCGTCGCGGGGCAGTTCGACGAGCAGCGCCCGCACTCGGTGCAGGTGTACATGTCGAGGACCTGCTTCCAGGTGAATTGGTCGATGTGCGAGGTGCCGAAGGTCGTGCCGTTCTCCAGGTCCATCTTGGAAAGCGCGCCGAGCGGCTCGAGCTTCCGGAAGAAGGTGTTGGGAAGGCCGGTGATGATGTGGAAGTGCTTCGAGAGCGGCAGCAGATTGAGCATGAACAGGATCAGGAGGTTGTGGCCCCACCAGCCGACCTCGGAGAGCACGGTCGCCCCCCCGGCACCGAGCGGCAGCACGCTCGCGAGCATCGACGCGACCGGGGTCCAGCCGCGCTCGGCCGCGACGTGCGCGACGTCGGGGTACGTGATGTAGCGGCCCGCTTCGAAAAAGAGGTCGGTCAGCATGATGCCGCCGATGCAGCAGAGGATGACGATCGCCTCGACGTGATCCTGACCGGCGAGCCGATCCTCCGCGGGCCGAAAGCCGTAGAGCCGGGGCGGGTGGATGATCAGCCAGCGCACCAGCGCGTAGCTGATGCTGACCAGGACGAAGACCTCGATCAGGTCCTTCAAGAGGAGGTACGGACCGCCCAGCATGTCGACGCCGAGGAGCGGCAGGTGGAACTCGGGGCCGAACCAGCCCTGTGCGAACGCCGTCACCACCCGGACGCCCAGGATGGTGAAGCCCCAGAAGATGAAGAAGTGCATCCAGCCGGCCGACTTCTCGCGCCGGTCGATCAGGAACTTCTTCTGCCCGAAGCCGATGACGAGCAGCGCCTGGATGCGCTCGGGGATCTTGTCGAAGAGATTCGTCCAGCGCACCGACTGCAGCACCCGTGCCCGTCCGTACATGGTGCGGAGGAAGATCCCGAGGCCGACGGCCACGAGCAGGGTGTGGATGGCGAATCTCGTCCAGAAATCCATGCACGCTCCTTTGCCGTTGCGCCCGCCAACAGCGGCTTTTTCTTAAAGGATCGGGTAGGCGACGGCAAGGCGAAGCGCTCGCCCGCACGGCACCTCGGCGTATAGGATGAGCGGGCGATCGTGGCGTTCGTGGCCTTCATCTTCGGCTTGCTGCTCGCGGCCGTCGGCACCGTCGGCGTCGTGGCACCGAGCACGTTGATCGCATTGGCACTGTGGTTCCAGGGCCCCCTCGGTCTCGGCGTGTCGGCGGCGGCGCGGGTGCTGTTCGGCACCGCCCTCTTTCTCGCTGCGCCGCGCTCGCGCGCGCCGTGGGTGTTTCGCGCGCTCGGCGTCGCGCTCGCATTCATCGGCCTCTTGATGCCGCTCATGGGCGTCGAGCGCTACGACGCCCTCCTCGCCTGGTGGGCGACGGAGCGCGCGCTCACGGTGCGGCTCTGGGGCGCGTGCGCCGCGATCTTCGGAGGCCTCACCGCCTACGGCATCATGCCGCGCGACGCGCGGTAGGGTCAGATCATCGCGACCGCTTCGACCTCGACCAGCAGCTCGGGCACCGCGAGCGCCGACACGACGAGGTAGGTGCTGGCGGGGTACTGCCCCTCCTTGAACCACTTGAGCCGCGCCGCCGTGACGGCCGGCCGATACGAGGGGTCGGTCACGAAGATGGTGATCTTGACGACGTCGTCGAGCGTCCCGCCACAGGCCGCGACGACCGCCGAGAGGTTTCGTCGAAGAATTTGCTCGAAAGCCTGCGCCTTCAGGAACGACTCGAGGTCCGCTGCCGACCGGAAGCCTGATACAATTGCCCTGGCGTAACTTTTGAAGGCTGTCCTGTCCGGCCCCATCAGATAGTCAATCATCGGTTCGCGCGCGAATCTTCTTACTCGCCTGCTCGAGGTGCCGTTCCTGGCTGCCATGATCTCTTCGGAGTGCTCAGGTTGAATCTTGCGCAGCAGACTTTCTGAGTACTCCTTGAGAGCACTCGTTATCTGGCCCAACTCCGCAACACGCTGGGCTAGGTCCTTTAGATTCGTTTCCGAGCTCCGCCTGGAGATGAAGTCAGCAAACAAGCCTGCCCATTGATCCCTCAACCAATTGCCAATGTCGTCGAACCGCTCGAACCCTCGGACAAAATTGTTACGCTCGCGCGATACAATCTCTTCGAGAAGTCGGAACACGTTGACGTGCTCTACGTGAGCGTAACTAATGCGCTCATTGCCCTTGTTCGTCTTGCCAGGACTTCTCGAGCGCGAGAATCGCGCTAAAGAGCCTCGATATCCACGTGTAATCACCGACATTGTAGAATGTACGCGCACCAACCATCAGGCGCCAACCGCTTCCCGATGCCGCTTCTAGAGGCCACCTGACCGCTTCGCTGCGCATTCGACCGTGCCCTGTGCGGCTCCGCGCGATCCGACGCTCGCAACGCAGCGGACTCCTCCGATCCGGTCACGGAGGTCATTCGGAGACCAATAGGGTGGAGCATCTAGAAGGTCGACTATACGCGCTGTGCGAACCGAGCCTCAACCGGGTCGCGGACACTCCGGTGTTTCAATTTGGCGCAGCTCCTTCTCAAATCCTCGTCGAGCCTGCAGTCAAATGGCAGCTGTTCCGGATCCGACGCTGAATTGACGACTCACGGCGACTTGAGCGCTAGCTGCAGCGATTGACCGTGGTTCAGCTCGGCGATGGCTTTGGCACTGCGTTGCCACGAACACACCAACGCCGCCTTCGGCCGCGTGCACGTACCGCGATACGAGGAAGTAGCGCGACCGCACGCCTGGACATAGCGAGAGGTCCGGTCACACCATCGCGACGGCCTCGATCTCGACCAGCATCGTCGGGACGGCCAGCGCCGACACGACGAGATACGTGCTCGCCGGCCACTCACCCTCCGTGAACCACTTGAGGCGGGCCGCCGCGACCGCCGGGCGATACGACGGGTCGGTCACGAAGATCGTGAGCTTCACGACGTCGTCCAGTGTGCCGCCGCAAGCCTCGACGACGGTTTTGAGATTTTTGAGCACCTGCTCGGTCTGGGCGGCGGCGTCGTTCTCGCCGACGAGCTTGCCCTCGGCGTCGAGGGCGACCTGGCCCGAGATGAAGACGGGCGTGCCGGTCTTCTTGATCGCGTAGGAATAGCCGGTCGGCTTGGCGAGCGTGGGGGGCGTGATGACGGTCTTCGACATGGAGATCCTCCTTGGCGTCGCCGCTCTTACACCGGCAGTCGGGGTGCCCGCTACACGACGCAGAGCTCGCGCGCGCCGTCGCGCAGGATGACGTCGGCAAAGGTCGCTCGGCCGCGGCGGCGGCCGAAGACGCTGACCGCGATCAGCCAGACGGCGACGACGCGTGCCGGCACGTCGGCGCCGATCGCGGCGCGGTAGTCGGCGGCGACGCGGCGCTCCTCGTGCTGCCACTCGCCGAGCCCTGCGCTCCCGCTCCGCACCACCCAGTGGGTCTCGCGCGCGGCCCAGGTCGGGAGCGGGCAGCGGTAGTGCGTGCCGGCCGGCAGCGCGGCGCTCCAGTACCAGGTGAGATCCTGGCCGTTCTCGAACTCGAGGGCGAGGCTCACGTAGTCGTGCGCGATCGGCGAGTCCTCGGGAGCGATCGCCGGCAGCTCGTCGACGCGCCAGCGCCAGGCGAGCGTGGTTTCGGGACCGAGCAGCGCGACGACGGGCTTCTGCACGATGCCGACCGAGCCGCGGGTGTCGACCTGGATGGCGGGGCGGCCGTCCTCGCGGCGATCGTGAAAGCACTCCGTCGGCCCGAGGAACCAGAGGTGCCGCCATCCCTCCGGCGGCGGGAGCGCGTGGCGCAGCCGATCGAGCTCGCCGGCGATCAGCGGATCGTCGGGGAGGAGGCGCGCCAGGGCGGAGAGGCCGTCCTCGGGCGCGCCCCGCCAGCGCACGAGCAGCGCCTCGATCGTGCCCTCGCTGGCCGCATAGGCGTCGACGGGGGTCGCGAGCGCCCCGTCCTGCGTCGCCCACTCGCCGTTGTAGATCGCGAGCTCGAGCCCGCCGTCGTGCGGCGCCTGGAAAGACGCCGTGTCGCGGGTGCCGTTCAGGAGGGGCCCGCGCCCTCCGATCCGACCCCAGAGTGCGAGGCTCGGCTGGAGACGAAGGTCGAGGGCGGCCGACAGGACGACACACCCGCTCGCCAGCACGGAGATCCATTCGTCGCGGCGGAGAAGGATGCCGGTGTCGGTCCACGGCGGCCGAGCGGCGGGCAGGACGACGAGGCGCGCTTCGGCGATCAGCACCGCCTCGCGAGCGGGCGCGGGAAGCGCCGTGATCGCGTCGAAGGTGCTGCGGGCCGAAGCGTCGTGCACGACCCCTTGTGGCGGGACCCCGCCAGCCGTGCAATCCCGTCGCTTGACGATCGCGCGCGCTCCCCTCATGACGGCGGCATGACCCTCGCAGAATGGTACGCCGGCGGCCGCCGCGAGGCCGTCCGCCTCGCGAGCGGATCGTGGGAGATCTTCACGCGCACCGGCGGCAGCGGCGCGTGGTGCACGCTCTTCCACGGCTTCCCCACCTCGTCCTGGGACTGGCACCGCGTCTGGCCGACGCTGACGGCGCGGCGCCGCACCCTCGCCTTCGACTTCCTCGGCTTCGGCGACTCCGACAAGCCGGCCGACCACGCCTACTCGATGATCGAGCAGGCCGATCTGGCGCTCGCGCTCTGGCAGCGCCACGGCGTGACCGCGACCGACCTCGTCGTCCACGACTACGGGGTCTCGATCGCCGAGGAGATCCTCGCCCGCCACGCCGAAGGCGGCCTCGGCGTCGAGATCCTGAGCGTCACCTTCCTGAACGGCGGCATCTATCCCGACCTGCACCGTCCCCAGCCGTCCCAGGTCATGCTGCTCGACCCCGAGCAGGGCCCGAAATTCGCCGATCTGATCACCGCCGAGACCTTCGGGGCGGCGCTCCGAGCGACCTACGCCGAGGGACGACAGCCGAGCGCCGCCGAGCTCGCCGACGCGTGGGAGACCGTCGCGCGCCGCGACGGCCACCGCATCAGCCATCGTCTGATCCAATACATCCGCGACCGCGAGCGCCACGCCGGCCGCTGGGTGCACGCGCTCGAGACGACGACCGTGCCGCGCCATTTCCTCTGGGGCATGCTCGATCCGGTCTCGGGCGCGCACATGGCGGCGCGCATCCGCGAGCACATGCCCGCCGCCGACCTGGTCGACGCTCGACGACGTCGCGCACTGGCCGCAGCTCGAGGCCGCCGACGTCGTCGCCCGCCACCTCGAAAGGATCCTCGCATGAGCATCGACGTCACCCAGACCGCGACCACGCCGACGCTCGAGTTCGCGGTGGTGGTGCGCGAGGGCCGCGGCGAGACGCGCCACACCGTGACGCTCGAGCCTGCGACCTTCACCCGACTCGCCGGCACGAGCGGCGCCACGCCGGAGGCCTTCGTCCGCGCCGTCTTCGAGTTCCTGCTCGAGCGCGAGTCGAAGGAGTCGATCCTCTCGCGCTTCGACGTCCGCGTCGTCTCCCGCTACTTCCCCGAGTTCGAGGACGAGATCGGCGGGCACCTCCCTTAGGAAGTCGATACAAGTTCCAACCTCCGCGAGTGCAGCGAGCGGCCGAGCGCAGCGAGCCGGAGGATGAGTCGCCGCGGCTTTGCCGCGGCGGCGAAGGGGGAGAGATCCCCCTTCTGCGCTAAAATGGCGTGATTCGCGGGGCGGTTGTCAGTGCGGTGGGCCGCGGCGGCGCATAGATTTGCCGCCGTGCCACGCATGATACGCAGTCGGCTGCTGCTCGCGGCCGCGGCCGTGACTCTCACGGTAGCGGGCGGCGCCGTCGCCGCGCAGCCCCTTCCGCGGGTCGCGATCGTCGCCAACAACAGCGGCACGGAGACGGCGGACCTCATGGTACCGCTCGCCGTGCTGCGCGATGCCGCGGTCGCCGAGGTGACGATCGCCGCCGTGGCGCCGGGACCGGTCACGCTCATGCCCGGCCTGGTCATCCTGCCGGACGCGACGCTCGCGGAGGTCACCACGACGCCGGACGTCGTGATCGTCCCGGCGATGCACGACCCCACGACGCCGGCGCTGCTCGACGCGCTCCGCACCTGGGCCGCGCGGGGTGCGCTGATGGTCGCGATCTGCGACGGGGCATGGGTCCTCGCCCACGCCGGGCTCCTCGACGGTCGCGCGGCGACCAGCCACTGGTACTCCATGTCGCGTCTCCGCGGCGCCTATCCGGGCACGCGCTGGCGCCAGGACGTGCGGTGGGTGCGCGACGGCAACGTCATCACCTCGGCCGGTGTGAGCGCGGCGGTGCCGCTCGCGCACCACCTCGCCGGCCTCCTCGCTCGCGGCGACCCGTCGTCGGCGCTCGAGGAAGCCGGGCCGCCCCACGACGGTGCCGGCTTCGCCGTCGCCGCCGGCGACGTGCTGACGGGCGCGGGCAACTATCTCCTGCCCTGGCGCCACGAGGCGGTGGCCGTGCCGCTCGGCGACGGCAGCGACGAGCTCGCGGCGGCGCTCAGCCTCGATCTGCTGCATCGGACCTATGCCGTCGGCACGACGACCTTCGCCGCGACGGCGATCGTCCGGAGCCGGCGCGGCGTGCGCCTGGTGCCGGACGTGGTCGCGGCAACGGTCCCCCGCGCCGACCGTACCGCGCCAGCCGAGACGGTCGAGATCGACGCGCTCCTCGCCGACCTCGAACGGCGCTACGGCGCGGCCACCCGCAGCCTGGTCGCGCTGCAGATCGAGTATCCGCCCGGCCGGCTCACGGCTCCTTGATCCGGCTCGCCACGTACCAGGTGTGACCGAAGGGATCGACGAGGCCGCCCTGGCGGTCGCCGTAGTCCTGATCCGTCATCGGTAGCAGCACCTTCGCCCCCGCGGCGACGGCGCGCTGGAAGAGCGCATCGGCGTCCTCGACGTAGAGATAGAGGTGCACCGGCGAGCCGCCGCGCGACTCGGCGCTCTTCCACTCGGGAAACTCCGCGAACTCGCCGGCGAGCATGATCGGCGAGGTGCCGACCATCATCTCGGCGTGACGGACGCGGCCCTGGTCGTCCTTTTTGCAGAGGATCTCGGTCGCCCCGAAGGCGCGCCGGTAGAACTCGAGCGCGGGCGCCGCGTCCTTGAAGATCATATAGGGCGTGACGGTGTGGAAGCCCTCGGGAACGGGCTTCACCGCCGCGCTCATCGCTCGCCGCCTTCCGACGTCATGGCGCGGAAGCGTCGCTGCATCTCGTCCGCCGACACGTCCTCGATGTGGCTCGCGATCGACCAGCGGTGGCCGAAGGGATCCTGCAATTGCCCCGAGCGATCGCCATAGAACTGATCGGTCACGGGGCGGGTCAACGTCGCGCCGGCGCCGACCGCCCGGCGGGCGAAGGCGTCGACGTCCTCGACGTAGAGGTGGATCGTCACCGGCGAGCCACCGAGCGCCTGCGGGCTCTGCACGCCCATCTCCGGATACTCGTCCGAGAGCATGACGAGGGCCTCGCCGATCTTGATCTCGGCGTGCCCGACGCGGCCACCGGGCTCCGCGAAACGCATGGTCTCGACGGCGCCGAAGGCCTCTGTGTAGAAGGCGAGCGCGCGGCCGGCATCGCGGCAACACAAATACGGCGTGGCGCCGCGGAGTCCTTCGGGAACCGCATTCACTTTGGTCATCACAGTCTCCTTTCGTCTCGGGGGTCCTCGGCCCACGAGGTTTCCGTCGTCTCGGTCGGGGTCGCGAACAATACGGTCGCCACCGTCTTCGGGTCCTGACGATGCCAGAGGCCGCGCGGGCAGACGAACAACGAGCCGGCCGGCATGGCGACGTGCGTCGGTCCCGCCGGCGTCAGGACGGTCACGTCGATCGCGCCGTCGAGCACGTGCAAGAGCTCGTCGCCATCGGGATGCCGTTCCCACGGTGTCTGGCCCGCGAAGCGGACAACGCCGAGCATGCGATCCTCGAGCCGACCGAGCTCGCGCACCGCGCCGTTGGCCTCGTCCTCACCGGTCTCGCGCCTGATCGTGAGCGTCGGCAGGTCGCCGAGCACGGTCGCGAGGTCGGCGGAGATCGCCGACACGCTCGCCGCGGCGGGTGCTGCCGCGACCTCGGGCTCCGAGCCATGGCGGTGCTCCGAGCCCGCGCCCGGCGTCACCGACAGCAGCGACACCGTCCCGCGCGGGCGCGGCCAATGCCAGAGCCCGCGGCGGCACACGAACAGCCCACCGGCTGGCACGGTCGCGCGCTCCGGTCCGCGCTCGGTCAGGATCGTGACGTCGAGCTCGCCCTCGAGCACGTGCAGCAGCTCGTCGCCGGCCGGATGGCGCTCCCAGATCGGCGTCTGCGTGGCGAAGCGCGACACGACGACGGTCGCCTCCCCGAGCGGCGCGAGAAAGCGCATCCCCAGCTCGGGCAGGTCGCGGAGCGCGGCGCGGAGGTCGTGCGCCGCCAGGCGCGGCGGTCCGGCGAGGACCGCCAGGCGGGCCGCGATGTCGGCCGCGGTCGCGAGCGGCGGGCCGTAGCTCGGAGCCGCCGCGTCCCGCAGCGTCGATCGAATGCGCGCCTTCAAGTCGGCGGGCGGCAGGTCGCGCAGGCCGGCGGCGACCTGCAACAGCGCCGCCAGCTCGCTCGGGAGCGACGGCGACGGGTCGCGATCGCTCATCAGCGCCTCCACGGCGTCGTCGAGTCGTTGGCTCGCGTCGCGCTCAGTCATGGTGGACACCCAGGCGGGATCGCAGGGTCTTGAGGCCTCGAAACTGGAGTTGCTTCACGGCTCCCTCGCTGCGGCCGAGATCGTGGGCGATCTCGCGAATGCTGCGCTGCTCGGCGAAGCGCATCATGACGACACGGCGCTGCTCGGCGGGGAGCCCGTCCACCAGCCGAAAAAGCCGGGCCCGCTCCTCGATCTCCTCCAGGCTCGTGGGGTCCGCGACGTCCGGCGGCGGAGTGTCCGTGTGGCGGCCCGCGTGCAGCGCGCGATCGGCGATCGCATGGGCGGCGATCCGGAACAGCCAGCCCGCGAACGGCACCCCCCGCCATTCGAAGCGCGGCAGATGCTCGAGCGCGCGGTGGAAGACCTCGGCCGTCACGTCCCCCGCCTCGTCGCGGTCGCGGACGCGGCGGGCGACGTAGGCGTAGACGCGCTCGAAATTCGCCTCGTAGAGGTCCTCGAAGCGAGCCGGGTCGCGCTGCGCCGCCTCGATCACCAGACGCTCGTCGGCGTCCTTCTGCGGATCGACCCAGGCTGGGGCTCGTCGGACCATGGTGCCATCACCACAACGGATCAGGGCGGCAAAAGGTTACGCGTCCTCGCGGCCGGCGACGAGTCTGCTATACCCCGCGCGTGCGTTCGGCGCGCCTCCTCTCCCGCAGCATCGTCGCGCTCGCGCTGGTCGCGAGCGTGACGGCCTCCGCCTGCGCCGCCGAGCCGCGCGTCGTGATCGCGACCGCGGGCGGCGAGGTGCCGGTCACGGTGGAGGTCGCCGCGACGCCGGCGCAACAGAGCCTCGGCCTGATGTACCGGAAGGAGCTCGGCGCCGCGGCCGGCATGCTCTTCGTCTTCCCCAGGACCGAGGAGCACTCGTTCTGGATGAAGAACACGGTGCTCCCGCTCGACATGATCTTCCTGGGCGACGACCGCCGGGTGGTCGGCGTCGTCCGGGACGCGGCGCCATTCACCACCACCCCACGCACCGTCGGCGTCCCGTCGCGCTACGTCCTCGAGGTGAACGCCGGCTTCAGCGCGAAGCACGACGTGAAGACCGGCGACCTCGTCCGCTTCGAGCAGATTCCCGCCGCGCCCTGACCGTCCCGCGGCCGGCCCGTGAGCACGGGGCAACACAGCTACGCGCGGATCGCCGCCAGCAGCCGGCGTGCGTCGTCGGGCGCGTGCCGCTTGTCGGTGTTGTCGAAGAAGACGTACACGTCCGTACCCGCGGCGAGCCAACGTCGGATCCGAGCGGACCAGGTCCGGAGCTCGGCGTCGTCGTAGCGACTGCGATAGAGGTCGGTCGATCCGTGCAGGCGGACGTACATGAAGTCCGCCGTCCGGCGGATCGCGAACGGATGGCGACCCGCCGTGTCCGCCGCTACCAGCGCGACGCCGTGTCGCTCGAGGAGGCCGAGCGCCGCCGGCTCGAGCCAGCTCGGATGGCGGATCTCGAGTGCGTGGCGAAGGCGCCGGCGCCGGCCGTCCGGCGCCGTCAGGGCGGCGCGGCCGGTGACCCGCGCGTCGTGCCGGCGCGCCAGCCGTTCGGCCTCGCCGACGGCCCGCGGCAGCGCCGCGAGGAAAGGCGCGGCGCGCTCGGGGTCGAAGACTAGGCTAGGCGGGAGCTGCCACAGGAACGGACCGAGCTGGCGGCCGAGACGGAGGATCCCCGAGGCGAAGAAGTTCGCGAGCGGCGCGCCGAAGCGCCCAAGCCTCAGCATGTGCGTGATGTATCGGCTGCCCTTGATCGCGAAGCGGAAGTCCGGGCCCACCGCGCGGCGCCAGCCGTCACAGACCGCCGGCCGCGCGAGCGAGTAGAAGGTGCCGTTCACCTCGACCGCGGGCAGGCGGCGCGCCAGATACGCAAGCTCGGTACCGCGGGGAAGATCGGCGGGAAAGAAGTGTCCCCGCCACGGCTCGTAGGACCACCCGCTCGTCCCGACCACGAGGCGTCCCGACGTCGACGCGCTCGTCGGGCGGCTCAGCTGTCGGTCAGCAGCTTGGCGCGGAGCGCAGCGGCCGAGAGGTCCAGCATGTCGCATACGTTCAAAAACGAGAACGGCCAACGGCGCTCGTCGGACGCCACCCAGACGTACGCCTCGCGGAACGCGCGTCGCCGGCGCACGTCGCTCGCCCCGCGATGCTTCAGTAGATCTTCGAACGCCAGCTTCAGGACCGCGGCGGCGAGCACGCTCTCGGCGCTCGGCTGCGGATCGGAGGGCTCCATTTCGGGTGTTTCAGGGCCCCAGACATCGACGCGTCGTTCGACGGCCATGTGGTCTCCTCTATCGGTAAAGACGCGAACGAAAGGCGGGCGGCACGGTCGCGTCGTGACCGGCGGAACCTAGCCACGGAAGCGACCCTGTCATCGTGGGCGGTGCCGCTCGCCATCTGCGGCATGTACGATCCCTCGGCGCCCGCAGATTGTGCGGCAAAGCGCATGGCGCCGCGGCTCATTTTGACATCAGGGATTTTCCGTATTGTTGAGTTCTCGCGCTACCATTTAGCGTCGCGCGCATGGAGACGCTCTCATCGCCCCCGGGCCCTCCCGAATCCGACGTCGTCCTCCTGGTCGAGGACGACGAGCACGACCGCTTCCTTACGATCCACGAGCTCCGCCGCCACGGCGTCGAGAACGCGATCGCCGAGGCGCGTGACGGGCTCGCGGCGCTCGCCTACCTCTTCGACGGCGATGGTCGCGGGCCGCGCCCGCTCCCCCTCATCGTCCTGCTCGACATCGGCCTCCCCGGCATCGACGGCATCGACGTGCTGCGCCGCATTCGCGCCGACCTCCGGACCAAGCACCAACCCGTCCTGGTGCTCACGGGCTCGAACGACGACGGCGACACCATGAGGAGCTTCGCCCTGCAGGCCGTGAGCTTCATCCAAAAGCCTCTGACGTTCTCGCGTTTCGAGGGCGCGCTTCAGAAGCTCGGCCTGGCCCCGCGTCTGCGCCGCCCGTCCGGCGACGCGGCCTTCTGAGCCGCCGACGCCCTCCCCTCGATCCCAGGGGTGCTGGCGTTTTGTCCCCTCCCACATTAGGTAGGTCAGCTTCCACGGCGTTCCGCGGCCGAGCATGGGCCCGGGGCCGCCACCGGCGAGCGCATGACGAAGGCCAAGACGACCACCAAGCTGAAACCCGCCTCGACCGCCGCGACTCCGAGCCTGGACGATCCGCTGCGCGAGGCCGTCGTCGAGACCGCCGGCACCGCAGGCCCGTACGATCTGGCCGTCGCCGCCGGCGAGGAGCTGCGCGGTCGTCCGTACGCCTCGGCGGGCGTGCTCCCGACCCTCCGCCAGCACGCCAAGTCCCGCATGACCGTGTGGGAGCGGATCGACGTCCTCAAGGACGACGGGTCACAGCCGACCATCTTCTACCAGAACTGGGGCAAGAACCTCGACGGCGCGTCGCTGGTGACGGCGGTGGTGCAGATCGGCGGCCGCGACGTCGCGCTCTACGGCCACGACTTCACCATCCGCGCCGGCTCGATGGACGCCACCAACGGCCGCAAGCTCGCCAACCTGATCTACCTCGCCGGCAATCGCGGCATGCCGCTGATCGGCATGAACGACAGCGCCGGCGCCTACGTGCCGGCCGGCATCGGCGGTCTCGACGGCTACGCCGAAGCGTTCACGGCGCTCCGCAAGATCAGCGGCATCGTGCCGAGCGTGATGTGCATGTTCGGCTACAACGCCGGCGGCGGCTCCTATCTCCCGCGCCAGGGCAGCTTCATGATCCAGCCCGCCGACACCTTCTTCGGCCTCACGGGTCCCGGCGTCATCAAGAGCGTGCTCGGCGAGGACGTGACGCCCGACGACCTCGGCGGCCCCAAGGTCCACGGGGCGAGCGGCGTCGTCGATCTCACCGTCGCCGACGAGGTCGGCGCCCTCCGCACCGCCGAGCGCCTGCTCAGCTATCTCCCGGACTCGAACGCCAAGGCGCCTCCGATCGAGAAGACCTCCGACCCGATGGATCGCCTCACCACCGAGATCGACGTCATGCTCCGGAAGGCGTTCAACTCGCCGACCGGCTTCAACACGCCGGTCGACGTCTCCATCATCATCGAGCGCATCTGCGACCACGGCGACTACTTCGAGCTCCAGCCCGACCGCGCCCGCAACGCCATCACCGCCTTCGGGCGCCTGAACGGCAACGTGGTCGGCTTCGTCGCCAACAACAGCGCCGTGGCGAGCGGCCAGATCGACGTCGACGCCGCCTTCAAGATCGCGCGCTTCGTCCGTTTCTGCAGCCTCTACAACACGCCGGTGATCTTCATCGAGGACACCACCGGCTTCCTCCCCGGCAAGGACCAGGAGAGCCGCGGCATCGTGCAGGCCGGGCGCGCCATGCTCGACGCCATCATCGACCTCCGGACGCCGCGCATTCTGCTGATACTCCGCAACGCCTTCGGCGGCGCCTACGCCGCCTTCAACAGCTACGCGACCGGCGCCGACATCGTCCTGGCATTGCCGACGACGCGCGTCGCCGTCATGGGTCCCGCCGGCAAGGAGTACGTCTACAAGACCGAGCTCAAGCAGGCGCGCGACGAGGCCGCGAAGCGCCGCCGCGCCGGCACCGACGAGGCGGCGATCGCCGAGTGGCTGAAGGCGCAGGAGGGCGCGCTGAACCAGCGCTACGAGCGCGAGCTGATGAATCCGCGTGAGGCCCTCAGCCTGGGCTCGATCTCGGAGATCGTCATGCCGGCCGACCTCCGCCGCGTGCTGGCGGAAAATCTCGAGTTCCTGCTGCGCCACTACGTGCCCGGTCCCATGACCGGCGTCCAGCGCGAGTTTCATTAGCTCATTTTCGGCCGCGTGCGGTCGGCACGCTGCGCGTGCCGATCCTCCGATGCCCCTCGGAGCGCGAGGTCAACTCGCGCTCCTCGCCCGGATCGCTGCGCGCGGAGGCTCCCGTGCTCGTCGTGATCGCAAGGCATGTCGCGTAGCGAGGCCTCAAGTCGGGGCGGGGTGAGGCCGAGATACCTCGTACCATGGGGTCGTCGGTCGCTCGTCCGCCGAGCCATCGTCGTAAGGCGCTGCTTTTTCTACGCAATGCACGGCGGACCCTGCTCGACGGCGGGACCGAGCTCGCGCATGCCGGCGATCTCGCGCTCGTCCGCCGCATTCGCACCGTCAACGGCTGCTGCCTGATTCTGCTCGCGTGCACCCCGACCACGCTCGCACTCTACGTCTCCTTCGAGGCCTGGAGGGCGAGCCTCGGGCTGATCGCGACCGCGATCGTCATCAGCGGCGTGCTGCTCGGCGTTCGGCGCGGCCTCCGGGTCGAGGTCGCGACCCACCTCCTGGTCGCGAACCTGCTCGCCCTGCTCTGCTTTCTCGGGTTCGAGCTCGGCGGCGTCCGCGCCCCGGGGAAGACGTGGATCTTCGTGCCCGCCTTCCTCGCCGGCCTCGTCCTCGGGGCCCGAGCGGCCGGCGTCTACGCCGCGCTCGGCGCCGCGACCCTGATCGGCTTCTACGTCCTCGACGTCCTCGGGGTCGGCCTCCCGAGCGCGCTCCCCGCCGACATGATCACGCTCTACGAGGTGAGCGTCTCGGTGCTCCTCGGCGGCGCGCTGCTCGCGGTCGTGAGCGCGTTTCTCGACGCCCAGCACGAGGCGGAGCAGGCCCTGCTCGCGGCGAACCACGACCTCGAGCGCTCGCGCGACGCCGCCGAGGCGGCCACCGAGGCGAAGAGCGCCTTCCTCGCCACCATGAGCCACGAGATCCGGACCCCGTTGAACGGCATCTTCGGCATGACCGAGCTCGCGCTCGACACCACCGACCAGGACGAGCGGCACGACTTCCTGCTGCGAGCGCGCGCCTGCGCCGAGAGCCTGATGACGATCCTGAACGACGTCCTCGACTTCTCGAAGGTCGAGGCCGACAAGCTCGTGCTCGAGTCCATCGCCTTCGACGTCCGCGCCGTGCTCGAAGGCGTGCTCGACACGCTCGCCATCGAGGCGGGCCGGAAGCAGCTCGAGCTCGTCGGCGCGGTGGACGACGCGCTGCCCGCACGGCTCTCGGGAGACCCCAATCGCCTGCGGCAGATCATCATGAACCTCGCCTCGAACGCCCTCAAGTTCACCGAGCAGGGCGAGATCCTGATCCGTCTCGAGCGCGCCGAGCTCGTCGGCGCCGACGGTGCGCCGGAGGGCGAGCGTGTCGGCTTGCATTGCGCCATCCACGACACCGGGATCGGCGTCTCGGCAGACGAGCAGCAGCGCATCTTCGACTCGTTCACCCAGGCCGACAGCTCGATGACGCGACGCTACGGCGGCACCGGCCTGGGGCTGGCGATCTCGCAACGGCTGGTCGCGCTGATGGGCGGCACGATCGCCGTCGATAGCGAGCTCGGCCGCGGCAGCATCTTCCACTTCACGGTGCCGTTCCGCGCCGAGCCCTCGCCGCCGACGGCACCGCCCGCCCCCGAGCTCGCCGCCCTGCGCGTGCTGGTCGTCGACGACAACGCCACCGCCCGGGCGGTCGTCGGGGACATGCTTCGCAGCTGGGGGTGTCGCATCGCGCTCGCGCGCGGCGGCGCGGAGGGCCTGGCGCTCCTGCTCGAGGCGCGGCGCCGCGGCGAGGGCTTCGACGTCGTCCTGCTCGACGTCGAGATGCCGGATCTCGACGGCGTGGCGGTCGCGACGCGCATCCGAGGCGAGCCGACGATCCACGAGGTCTCGATCGTCGCACTCACCCCGATCGGTCGGCCCACCGCGGAAGGCCAGCGCTTCGACGAGCTGGTGCCGAAACCGATCAAGCCGACACAGCTCGCGGAGGCGCTCGTCGCCAGCCTGCGGCGGCGTGCGACCGGCGCCGAGCGCGCGCGTGGATCGCGGCACAGCTAGGTCCTCCGCGCGCGCAGCGCGCGAGCCGAGCGGCTCCTCGTCCTAATACTGCCGGCGCGGCATCCAGTCGCCGCGACCGCTGGGGGTGACGTCGAGGAAGTTCCACACCGGCGACAGCAGATCCATGCCGCGGTACTCCTCGCCGCCGTACCACGCGCTCTGCGAGTAGAAGTGCACGAGCGATCCGTCGTCGCGGCGGACGAAGACCGAGAGCCCGGGCCACTGGCCGCCGTCGGCGTCCTCGAAGCCGAGGCGGCGCTTCAGGTCCGAGTCGGCCGCCGAGACCGCGCGGATGCCGCGCCAGCCGCGGCTCCGCGCGTAGGCCCCGAAGACCGCCGCGTCGCCCGCGACCAGCACCGCGAAGTTGACGCGCTGCCGGAGGTGCGGCACGACCCCGTCGTAGCCGTCGGCCCACATGGTGCACATCGGGCAGGGCTTCTCCAGCTTCTTCCCGTACATGAAGTGCATCAGCACGAGCGGCTTGGCGGGATCGTCGAAGAGCTCGCCGAGACGCACGGGGACGCGGGCGCCGTCGCGGATCTCCTCGAACGTCTCGTCCGCGACGACGGTGTCGAGCGGCAGCTCGCGACGGAGCGCCGCCACGCGCTCGCGCTGGTCGCGGAGCGCCATCTCGGCGCGCTGCAGCTCGTCGCGCACGGCGCGGTAGGCGTTGCTCTCGTCGGAAAGGCGGGCGATGGTCATGGTCGGTCCTTTCGTGCGTCGAGATGGGCCGAGAGCTTGGCGAGGATGGTCGCCCAGCCTTCGGGATGACCCTGGTAGGCGTCGCGGTCCGGGATCTCCTCGTGGACGAGCGTGAGGCGCGTCGCCTCGCGGCCGGCGGCCGCGATCGACACCGACACGCGCGTCGCCGCGACGGCCGGCGCCATCCACTCGGACACCCAGGTGAAGACGAGCCGGTGCGGAGGGTCGATCAGCAGATATTCGCCGTGGTGCGCGTAGTCGCGGTTGCCGTGCATCACGATGCGGAAGCGGCCGCCGACGCGGAAGTCGAGCTCGACGCTGGCGTGGGTCATGTCGCTCGCGGGGCACATCCACACCCGCAAGCCCACGGGGTCGCTCCAGGCGGCGAACACCTCCTCGGGTGTCGCGGCGAGAATACGCTCCTGAACGATCGGCGCCGTCATCGCTTGCGTCCGCGGCCGCGCGCGCGGCGCTCGGCGAGATGGGCATCGAGCGCGTCGAGCCGCGCCTCCCACGACGCCACGTAGGCCGCCCAGCGCGCCACCGCGCGGAGATGCTCGGTGCGGAGATGGCAGAGCCGTTCCCGGCCCTGGGTCTCGCGGCGGATGAGGCCGGCGCGCTCGAGGATCCCGAGGTGCTTCGAGACGGCGGCGAGGCTCATGTCGAAGGGCTCGGCGAGACTGGTCACGCTCTGCCCGCCGGTCCTGAGACGCGCGAGGAGCGCGCGCCGTGTCGGATCGGAGAGCGCCGCGAAGGCGCCGTCGAGCGGCGGCTCATGCTCAACCATATGGTTGAGCGTTAGCAGCCGCCGCAATCCGACACAAGCGAAACGTCTCGCGGCTTTCAACGAGACACGACGTGGGGTGCGTCACCAGTCGACTTCGAGACTCGGGCCTTTCGAGGCGTCCCACATCTCCGCCCTGAACGTGCCGCCGCACATTGCGGCGAGTGCTGCTTGGAGCTTGCCGATAGCCGCCATGAGCGCATCCGAGCTCACCGAGTCGATCGGCGCTTCCGACATCAGGATGATGTCGCTCGTCTCGTTGGAAATCTTGGCCTCGTCACAATCCCGCCAGTTCCAACGCCGCGTCAGGACCTTACTGTCGTCTGCATACACCACCTCACCCGGATTCGTGACTTCCGACGTGCGGTTCGGACCGATTGGCTGGAACAGCTCGCCACCGACCGATCGGCGCAATTCGATTCCCCCGTCTATCAATGCAAGATCATACCCACCAATCGGAAGCCTCGAGTACAGCTGGACCCCGAGATAGATGTCGACGATCGGCGACACGCTTCCGACATCTTTCCCCTGCAATACGCTTCGTAGAAGCGCTTCCGCCGCGGGACGATTCCGCTTCGGCTGTTGTCCTACGCGTTCATACGCTTCCCGCCATGCTTGAATCTCCGGAATGCCGACCAACGCTTCCGTCGTCAGGGATATCCGGACTTTGGCCACCTCTTCCGTCAGAAACTCCGCGGCGGACTTTGCGCCCGTGCGATTGTCCAACCCGTTCCCCATGAGCACACCGATGCGCAGATCCGGGAACAGTCCGCGCACATCCTCGGATACTCTAAGCTTCACGTTTGCTGGCTCGCCTTGTAGCCTTTGGCGTCACGCTGCAACCGGTCCCAAATCCGAACGTACTTGGCAACCTCCTTTGGATTGCTCGTATACAGCACCTCGAAGCGGGCATGCTTTCTCCGATCGACGTCTTCCCGGCCTTTCGAGCACCGCCCATCGCCGAAGAGCACAAAATCCTTTCGCGAATACTCCGCGCTAACCACCGTGGACAACGAGATGTTTCTCGACTGTTGTGCGAGTTCCTTCAAATGCGTCGCGAACACCGCGGACGCCAGATTCGCTTTCGCCTCCTTGGTCGATTCGAACATATACATTCGCTCAATCCTCACGCCTCGATCGGCAGCATCCACCTGAGCCTCGATGAACGTAGTGAAGTCGTCATCATCGTAATGATCGACGTCCAACGGTGGCACCACGGCACGAAACGCATCGCCCTCTCGAAGCGCCTCGAGGAGTTCGCGATCGTGCGCATAGACCTCCGCGCGCCACTCGAGCATGACGTCCCCGCGGCGCAAGTGCTCGAATCGCATCCTGAGCCTCTCCAACTCCCCACGGACTCCGGGAATAGATGACGCCCGTTCGGCTTCGACGAGAGCCTCGTGCATCCGGACAGCTTCTTCAAGGCCGGCAATGCGCGCGGCCAACAGGCCGACTTCCCCACTCAGCTGCGCGAGCGCCTTTAGGATGGAATGGTCCGCCATCGCGCCTATCCTCGCCAACCCGGCCTACGCCCCAAGAAAGCCGCCTTGGTGCCCGAGCTCGTCCAGGGCACTTCCGATGCGCTCCACCAACGACCCATGCTTCATGGCAAGCGTCGCTTCCCACTGCGATCGACATTCACATCTCAATGCGGTCAGTACGCCGACGTCCATGGTAGCGTTGTACCGTTGAAACGCCTTGTAGAATGCCGACGTGCATCGAGGACAATTCCACGGATGGTGCTCGTACTTCGGCGCAAACTGCTCGCCTCCGAGACGCACCGTTCCCATTTCACTCGCGCGTCGGACAACCTCGACGATCGTCCAGAGCCAACACGAACGATAGCTCCCGATGCGATTGAGACGACCCGACATGTTGTAATCGCTGATGTTGACCGGCTCGAGCGAGACAATGTCTATGCCGTTGTCGAACGCGTAGCGGCACGTGGACACGGCGTCCTCAAGTGCTTCCTTTTCAGTAAGAAACGCCGGCTTGAGGAGTACGTACGCAAGAGCTTGCGCATATGGTCGAACTCTCGCGACCGCGGCGACGAAGTCATTCAAGGTGTACGACTTATTTACGCACAGGGTGCGGATGACGGCATCGGCGCTCTCGAGGCCGATACCGATCTCGATCACGCGCGGGCCCAAGATCTTCCGCATCTCCGCGAGCACGCCTTTCGTCAGATATCTTGGTAGACTTTCCACGATCACCGCCTTGACGTCGGGAATCCTGTCGATTCTTCGAAGAATCTGGCGGCGGGCCGTCGCAGGTAGCTCGTCGGTATTGAAGAAGTTTCCCTCGTTGTAGACGCACAGGACGGGATGCGTCGCAAACTCGACGCCCGCAATGGCTCGCTCGAATTGCTGCACATATTGGTGGCTCTCGACCCTGCGGCCAAATGTCGACCCGGCGAGACTGTGCTCACAGTCCAAACAGCCTGGAAGCATCGACGACCTCCCGTTCGCCACACGAATCGCCCAACGGCACCCACTCGAACGCAGGTAGACGATGAACCTTTTGGCCTCCAATCCATTGAAATTGTCCGGCCAGGCCTCGAATCCTTTTGGGACGGTGGGATCGGCGGCCGGCTGAGGCATGCGCTGACGAAGCCCCTTCATATACAAAGCGATTTTAGCCCGAAGGCTCGCATATTGCCGTCTGGCTGTACGATCGTCGATTTCGCTGCTTGAGGCCTGTCGGGTGAGGCTCGTGTTCGCGGCGAGAGCGCCCGAACGACCAAGGCTTGGGATCTCGAGCGCATGCTGGAATATCTCGGCGCACACGTCGTCGGGTTGGCGACCCTTGGCCGCGATCGCGATGCGATGCCTCTCGGTTATGCTGGGAAGCTCTACATCGTCCAGCAAGACGTAGATGATCCGCGGCGGACGGATCCCTTTTCGCTTGGCATCCATCTCCAGGTCAAAGGCAACTTCTCTCTCGAAAGTCGTCCACGGCTTTTCTGCCGATCGGATGGAATGGAATATGAGAATCACGTGACACTCGCTCATGACACGAATAATTTCGTCTCGGATTCTCGATCCGGCCAAAAACTTGCGGCGATCGCGCTGCACGTCGAGACCTTCGTGCTGGAGCAATACATCGAAGGAAGCGACTAGGGCCTCGTCGGCCCACGCATAACTGATGAAGACGCGCGTGGCCTTGGCAGCCGAGAAGTGCTCATGCCTGACCAGGATGCGCGCACCCATTTTCTCGAGGTCAAATCTTCGCGCGGCGAACGTGGTTTGTATGTCGTAGCGTGCACCGGTCAAATCCGCACGTTTGCCTCCCGCCTCGAGACGATCGCGGGCGGGAAGCGTCGCGCCGCACAAATTCGCCCCACGGAGGTCGAAAGGCTCCGCCCCGTCAGGAACGAAATCGATGTCGGAGAGGTCCGCACCGCTCAGATCCGGTATCCACCACGGGTGGCGACGGCGAAACTCGTTCCACTGCGCAGACAGTGGACGACGAAGAAGTGCGAGAGAGTCTTCTCTGTTCATCGGCGCTTTCCCATCGAAGCCTGAAGTCGCTGGACGGGTTCACAAGTGCCTCGACAGGGGATCATGCGTCAACCGCGTGCGATGACCGTAGTGGAGAATGGATGTCTCATCATGGATCAGGTTCGTGCTTGGTCCGCGCGAGAGCATTTGACGCCCTTGACTCGATCGCCCCCGCCGTCGAAGCTCTGGCCCACGCATGTCCTCCGAGAACGACCTACGCGATGGCCGGCCTCTTCGGCACGGCAAAGTTCGACATCGGGCAGTTCACGCCGCACGCCGGCCGGCTGCGCATGCGCGTCGTCGAGGTCGGTCCCGGCTTCGCGACCCTCGCCCTGCCCTACCACGAGGAGCTGATCGGCGATCCGCAGCGCCGGGTGGTGTTCGGCGGCGTCATCACGACGCTCATCGACCAGGCGTCGGGGCTCGCGGTGGCGTGCGCCATGGAGGAGCTGACGGCGATCGCGACCATCGATCTCCGCGTCGACTATCTGCGCGCCGCCGAGCCCGGCCGCGAGCTGTTCGCGCGCGCCGAGTGCTACAAGCTCACGCGCAACGTCGCCTTCGTCCGCGCCACGGCCTGGGACCAGGACCAACAGGATCCCTTCGCCGGCTGTCTCGGCACCTTCATGCTCGGCGCCAACAGCGGCGGCAGCCCGTTCGGCGGCCTGCGCGGCGCGGAGGGCCCGAAGTCGTGAGGGAGCTCGTCGCCGCCATTCCCTACGCGCGCCTGCTCGGGATCGAGATCGAGCAGCTCGAGTCGGGATTGGAATGCGTCCTGCCGTTCCGCGACGACCTGATCGGCAACACCCGCCTGCCCGCCATCCACGGCGGCGTCATCGGCGCCTTCCTCGAGCTCACCGCGATGTTGCGGCTGATCCACGAGAGCGGGGTCGCGAGCGCGCCGCGCCCCATCAACTTCAGCATCGACTACCTGCGCTCCGCCGGCCCGCGGCCGACGCGCGCCCGCGCCGACATCTTCAAGCTCGGCCGGCGCATCTCGCACGTACACGTGATCGCGTGGCAGGAGGAACGCGACCGCCCGGTCGCGGCCGGCAACGGCAAGTTCCTGATGGCCTGACGCACCCGGCGGTACTGGCGTTTTGCTCCCGTCCTTATTAGGTAATGGCCCCTTGACGACGTCACGACCCGCCTCCGCGTACGCCGACAATCCCATGGTGCACCGCGAGCGCCGCCTCGGTCTGGCGGACTCGCCGTGGATCCGCTCCTTCGCCTGCAGACGACATGGGCATCCTGATCGTCTGCCGGGGCCCCATCCGCAAGGAGGCCATCGACGTCTTCCGCGAGATGGGGATCACCAACGTCGGGATGCTGCTCTCGGAGCGCGACAGCATCGTCTTTCCGCGCGCGCTCTCGCCCGAGCTCCGCATCATGGACCCGCGCCACGTCCACGCCGTCGCCGACTACACCGGGGCCACCAAGGAGGAGCGCGTCCAGCGCATCGAGCAGATGATCGCGATCTGCCACGAGCACGGCTACGGCTACGTGTTCGCCGGCTACGGCTTCATGGCCGAGGACGCCGAGTTCGTGCGCGCGGCTCGAGGAGGCGGGACTCCGCTTCATCGGCCCGTGCTCGCACACCCAGACGGCCGCCGGCGCCAAGGACGAGGCCAAGCGCACCGCGATCGAGAACCGGGTCTCGGTGACGCCGGGGATGAACGACGCGACCACGCGCACCCTCCTCCGTCATTCATCCCGACCGCGAAGGCGCTCGCGAAGCTCGCCAAGACCCACGGCCTCGACGTCCCCGGGCTCGCCGACGACGGCGTGCCGCTCACGGAGGCGGCGGAGAATCTCCTCGACGCGTCCTACCGGAAGCAAATCGACCTCTACACGATCGACGAGCTCGCCGAGACCCTGCGCCAGGAGGCGGTGCGCCTGCTCACCGACCAGCCCGGCCGGCGCTTTCGCCTGAAGGCGATCGGCGGCGGCGGCGGCAAGGGCCAGCGCATCTTCGACGCCGCCGCACAGGTTCCGACCTTGACGCGCGAGGTGCTGGCCGAGGTCAAGGCGACCGGCGTCGGCGACAACAAGAACATGCTGCTCGAGCTCAACATCGAGCAGACCCGTCACAACGAGATCCAGATCCTCGGCAACGGCGAGTGGTGCATCGCGCTCGGCGGGCGCGATTGCTCTCTCCAGATGCACGAGCAGAAGCTGGTCGAGGTGTCGGTCACGCGCGAGGGCCTCGAGGACGCGATCGCCGAGGCCAGGGCCGCCGGGCAGGACGTCAAGGCGGCGGCCCTCGCGACCGACCTCACCATCCTCGGCCGCATGGAGGAGGAAGCCGAACGCTTCGGCGCGCGCGGTCAGGCTCGACTCGGCGTCCACCTTCGAGTGCATCGTCGACGGCGACCGCCACTACTTCATGGAGGTGAACACCCGCATCCAGGTCGAGCACCGGGTCTCCGAGCTCTGCTACGCGCTCCGCTTCACCAACCCCGACGACCCGGAGGACCACTTCGACGTCGAGTCGCTGGTCGAGGCGATGGCGCTGATCGCGCGCCACAAGGAGCGCCTCCCGAAGCCGGCGCGCATGATGCGCGAGCGCGCCGCCATCGAGGCCCGCCTGAACGCCACCGATCGCGCCCTCAACCCGGCCGCCGGCGGCGTCATCCATGTCGTGGTCCGACCCGATCGCGGGCGAGATCCGCGACGACCAGGGCATCTGCATCAAGAACCCGGACACGAACCTGTTCATGCGCTACCGGCTGGCGGGCGCGTACGACTCCAACATCGCCCTCCTCCTCGCCACGGGCGCGAGCCGGCGCGAGAGCTGGGAGCGGCTGGTCGAGATCTTCCGCCGCAGCACGCTCCGCGGCATCGACCTCGCTACCAACCTCGAGTTCCACTACGGCATCCTCACGTGGTTTCTGGCGCGCGACCCGTGGGCCAAGCCGACCACCAAGTTCGTCGTGCCGTACCTCACGCTGGTCGGTCAGCTGGCGCAGGAAGCGCAATCGATCGACCTCGACTACGCCTTCCAGCGGATCGCGCGCGCCGCGTCTGCCGACGCGTCGGCCGAGGCCGTCGAAGCCACGCGCCGCGTGCTGGAGCGCAAGGAGACGCTGCTCGAGCGGCCGATGATGATTCTCTTCGAGGAGCCGCACTACCTCTCCGCGTGGCTGAGCCGGCACCGGCTCGACTTCACCATCGAGGACGACCGCGTGGTCTGGCAGCGAAACCCGGTCGAGGTCCTCGCCGAGACCTATCGCCTCCTGCACCTCGACACTCCGACCGCGGCGGCAGCGCATCGCATCTGGGACCACGACCGCGACCTCCTCGACACCGCCCTCGGCTTCTACCGTCGCCTCGCCGAGCGCGTGCCGACGGATCTCTCGTGGGCGGAGCTCGACGCCGCGCTGCGCCGATCCGGCGCCGTCCTTCGGCATCGACGCCGCCACCTGGGAGCGCGTCCGCGGCGCTCACGCAGGCCACCAGCTCGGCCTCGACATCCTGGCGCTGCTTGCCGCTGATCGCGGAGAAGGTCGGCTTCTACGACCTCCGGCTCGAGGACGACCTCACCGTCACCATTCCCGAGCGCCCTCCACGATCCGAAGCTGCAGGACGCGATGCGGAAGGTGCTGGTGCCGCCGCCCGTCACCAAGGCGGACGAGATCGTCGCCGCGATGGGCGGCACTTTCTACTCGCAGGAGGCACCCACCCTCCCCGCGTTCGTCACCAAGGGCTCGCACTTCGAGAAAGGCGAGCCGCTCTACATCATCGAGGTGATGAAGATGTTCAACAAGGTGCACGCGCCCTTCGCCGGCACCATCACCGACGTCCTGATGCCGACGAGCGGCGTGGTGGTTCGGAAGGGTCAGCCGCTCTTCAAGGTGACGCCCGACGAGATCGTCGTCGAGGAAGACCCAAAAGCAAAGGCGACGCGCATCCAGGCCAAGACCGAATCGTATCTAAGGAGGCTACTCACATGATCGTCGTACAAGTCGAAGTGATCGTCGAGCCCGGGTCCGCGAGCAAGGTGGTCGACGCCGTGAAGAAGATGGAGACGGCCACGCGCCAGGAGGCGGGCTGCCTCAAGTACGCCTTCGCGGTCGACATCAGCGACCCCGGTATGGTGCGCGTGATCGAGCGCTGGGAGTCGATGGACGCGATCAAGGCACACATGGCGAGCCCGCACATGGCCGAGTTCAACAAGGCCGTCGGCGCGCTCCAGCCGAAGGGGTTGGACATCAAGGCGTTCGAGGTCGCGCGGGAAGTCGCGCTCGGGTAGCGACGGCGCGACCACCAAAAGAAGGAAGTAGCTGAGGGGTATCGCGTCCGGGCCGGCGCGGGAGCGGTGGCTCAGCCAGGAACGTCGGCGGGGTCGAGCAGGCCGTGTCGACGCCAGCCGACATTCAGGAGCCAGGTTCGTGCCCGTGCCACCGCCGGGCGCTCGGCGGCGGGCGGTGGTGACGTGCCGCGCGCCCCGCCCGCCCGCGCATCGCGGCGCCAACCATCGAACCAGCGCGCCGACGATGCAGGGTCGAGTCCTACGACCTTCCTAACCGTCTTTTGCGCCGCCGCGGCGTGCCTGCGAGCGTTCAATAGCACGTAGCGAAGCGCTGACCGCACCTCCCGCGGCGTCGGGAGCAAACGGAGATGGTAGCGATCTGCGAGCACCTCCCCCGTCCGCTTTGCTACGCGATTCACGGCCCGCGCCAGGCGCCCGCCGATCGCCATCATGGCGCGGCCGAGCGCTACCCGGTCGTGGGCCTCGACGATCAGATGCGCGTGGTTTCCCTGCAAGGAATAGTGCACCAGCCGGAAACCCGGCCGGACACAGCCCGCCCGGAACGTCCGCTCGATCGCCCGCACCACCCGGACGTCGCGGAGCGATGGGAGGTCGCGGCGCAGGCGGAGCGTGACGTGCGCCGGCAGCGGGCGGGAGAAATGCGCGCGCCGTTCGTGCGGAAGGCCGGCGTGTTTCCCCGCGGGCTTCCGGCCGGCCCCGGGCCGGCGCCCGCCCCAGTGCCGGGGCGGCGGCAACGACAACGCAAGCTGTGCAGGTCGGCGTGCACCAGGCAGTCACCCGGCGCGCGGAAAGGCTCTACTGACTCAGCAACCCCGGGAGCGCGCGCGCGAGCGCGTCGTACTGCTCCGGCGAGTTGTAGAGCTGTGTCGAGACGCGGAGCAGGCGGCGCGGCGGCGCCGGCCACGGGATGATCGGCACCTCGATGCGCTCGCGCTCGCGGAGCGCGTCCTGGAGCGGGTCGCAGTAGAGCGCCGAGACGGGCGGCGCGCTCGCGCCATCCGCGATCGGCACCGCCGCGAGCGAACCGATCATCGCATCCGGAGCCGGCGGCGCGATCGCGAGCACGTCGCAAAGGGCGCGGCGGGCCTGGAGCGCGAGCGCCCGGTTGTGCTCCCGGAGCGCCGGCCAGCCGCCCGGCAGCATCCCGCCCATGACCCGGATCGCCTCGGGGATCGAGAGGCAGGCCGTCGGGTCGATCGTGCCGATCCAGTCGAACTCGAGGAGAAAGCGCGAGCGGTCCGGCCGCTGGATCCGCGCCCCGTGACTGATCGCGAGCGGCCGGACGAGCTCTTGGAGATCGCGGCGGACGTGGAGGAATCCCACGCTCTTCGGCGCGCCCAGCCATTTGTGGCAGTTGCCGGTGTAGTACGCGGCGCCGATCGCGGAGACGTCGAGCGCCAGCATGCCGACCGCGTGCGCCCCGTCGACGAGCGTCTCGACGCCCCGCTCGGCGAGCGCCTGCACCAGCTCCGCGATCGGCCAGACGAGCCCGGTCGGGCTGGTCACGTGATCGAGCAGCGCCAGCCGCGTCCGCGGCGTGACGCGCGCCAACACCGCCTGGACCACCGCCTCGGGCCCCTCGAGCGGAAACGGCACGGCGGCGGTGACCACCCGCGCTCCGCTCCGCTCGGCGACGAAGTGGAGCGCGTTCCGGCAGGCTCCGTAGGCGTGATCGGTCGTCAGCAGCTCGTCCCCCGGCGCGAACGTCAGCGAGCGCAGCACGGCGTTGACGCCGGAGGTCGCGTTGGTGACGAACGCGACGTCCTTCGCCACCGCCCCGACGAAGTCGGCGAGCGCCGCCCGCGCCTCGTCGAGCAAACCCTCCAGGTCGCGGGCCAGGAACTGCACCGGCTGCCGCTCCATCCGGGCTCGCAGCTCGGCCTGGAACACCAGCACCTCGCTCGGACACGCCCCGAACGACCCGTGATTCAAAAACCTGACACTCGGATCGAGCGTCCAGCGCGACGCGTGCGGCGAGGACTCGAGCGTAGGCATGGCGCCGCATGATGACGGCGTCCGTGGGGGACGGCAAGACGGAATGCGACGCGGTGTACATCGCGCTCCGGCGGCGGCGTCGCCGTTTGTTAACTGGACACGGACGGCACACCACTGTAAGGGTCGATAGAGACACGTACGCAGCGCGTCAGGGAGGCGAAAGGGATATTGCTAAAGGTGGCGTCGCAGAACGACCTCCGAGCCTGGACCATTCGGGACTCGATCGAGCTCTACAACGTCAATGGCTGGGGTCGTGACTTTTTCACGATCAACGACGCCGGCAACATCGCGGTGACACCGGGTGGCCCCGGCTCCGCCCCGATCGACCTGAAGGAGCTGGTCGACGACCTCCGCAGCCGCGGCTTGAAGCTGCCCCTCCTGATCCGCTTCTCCGACATCCTCCGCACCCGCATCCAGCAGCTCTGCGGCTCGTTCGAGCAGGCGATCGTCGAGAACGAGTACAAGGGCAGCTATCGCGGCGTCTACCCGATCAAGGTCAACCAGCAGCGCCACGTGGTCGAGGAGCTGATCGAGTACGGCCGGCCGTACAACCTCGGCATCGAGGCCGGCTCCAAGCCCGAGCTGCTGGTGGCGCTGGCGCTGCAGGACAATCCCGAGGCGCTCATCCTCTGCAACGGCTACAAGGACCGCGCCTACATCGAGACCGCGATGCTGGCCCAGAAGCTCGGGCGGCGGATCATCATCATCATGGACCGCATGGGAGAGCTCGAAACCATCCTCGCCTGCGCCCGCGACCTCGAGGTGCGGCCGGTGGTCGGGGTGCGCGCCCGCCTCGCCACCAAGGGCGCCGGCAAGTGGATCGAGTCGGCCGGCGACCGCTCGAAGTTCGGCCTCACGACGGCGGAGATCGTCTCCACCGTCGACCGCCTGCGCGAGGCCGGCATGCTCGACTGCCTGCAGCTCCTGCACTTCCACATCGGCTCGCAGATCACCAACATCCGGGCCGTGAAGGACGCGCTCCGCGAGTCGAGCCGCATCTTCGTCGAGCTGCACGCGCTCGGCGCCAACGTGCGCTACCTCGACTGCGGCGGAGGCCTCGGCGTCGACTACGACGGCAGCCAGACCAACTTTCACTCCTCGGTCAACTACACGCTGCAGGAGTACGCGAGCGACGTGGTGAGCCAGATTGCCGAGGCCTGCAACGCCCGCGGCGTGCCGCACCCCGACATCGTGACCGAGTCGGGCCGGGCGCTGGTCGCCCACCACTCGGCCCTCATCTTCAACGTCCTCGGCACCAACGAGATCCTCGACGGCCAGGTCCCGGCGGCGCCGTCCGCGGACGAGCACAAGACCATCAAGCAGATGTACGAGACCTACGAGAGCATCTCCCGGAAGAACTTCCAGGAGGCCTACCACGACTCGCTGCAGATCAAGGAGGAGGCGATCACCGCCTTCAACCTCGGCTACCTGGACTTGAAGGCCCGGGCGCGGATCGAGCAGCTCTTCTGGGCGGCCTGTGAGCGCATCCTCAAGGTGGTGCGCGACCTGCCCTACGTGCCCGACGAGCTCGAGGGCCTCGAGAAGCAGCTCTCCGACACCTACTACTGCAACTTCTCGGTGTTCCAGTCGGTGCCCGACCATTGGGCGGTGCGCCAGCTCTTCCCCACCATGCCGATCCACCGCCTGAACCGGCCGCCGTCGCGCCGCGCGGTGCTGGCCGACCTCACCTGCGACAGCGACGGCAAGATGGATCAGTTCATCGACCTCCGCGACGTCAAGCACACCCTCGAGCTGCACGCGCCGAACGGCGAGCCCTACTACATCGGCAGCTTCCTGGTGGGGGCCTACCAAGAGATCCTCGGCGACCTCCACAACCTCTTCGGCGACACCGACGCCGTGCACGTGCGTCTGGACGGCGACGACTACCGGGTGGAGCACGTGGTCGAGGGCGACTCGGTGAGCGAGGTGCTCACCTACGTGCAGTACTCGAAGGAGGACCTGGTGGCGCGGGTGCGGCGCGCCGTCGAGGTGGCGCTCCGCGAGAAGCGGCTCACCATGGCGGAGTCGGGACGGCTGCTGCGGCGCTACGAAGAGGCGCTCGAAGGCTACACCTACCTCACCGAAAGCGACTAGGAAGCAATCCGCCGTTCGCGTCCACCGCGGTCCCGGAAGACCGCTCGTCCCGTCCGCGGCCGTGCCCGGTCCGCACCGAAGGGCCGCGCCGACCGTCACGTCGAGAAGAAGGGGCGGCGCCGCGATCGCGCCCCCGACGAGGAGCGCGCCGTCGCCGCCTTCGAGCGCGAGCTCGACGCCACCGCCGGCAACGCGCCCGAGTCGGCCGCCGAGCTCCACGCGCTCGCGGCCGAGCACGGGCTCCGCGCCGGCCAGGTGCAGGTCCATCCCGACGGCTACGCCTTTCTCGCCGCACCCGGCGAGTCGCGGCGCGGCGAGGACCTCTTCATCGGCGGCGCCGGCCTTCGCCCGGCGATGCACGGCGACACCGTGGCGGTCGCCGTGCGGACGGGACGGCGGGGACGCCTCGAGCGCCCCGAGGGACGGGTCGTCCGCGTGTTGGCGCGACGCTGGGAGCGGCTGATCGGCGTCTGTCGCCAGGGACGCGCGAACGCCTACCTGATGCCGCAGGAGCCGCGCATCACCTACAGCTGCCGCTTGATCGACACGGCCGGCGCGCGCGACGGCGACATGGTGGTCGCCGCGATCACTCAGTATCCGGGGCCGTACCACGACCTCGAGGCACGCGTCGAAGCCGTGCTCGGGCCGGCGAGCGACCCGCGGGTCGAGACCGAGGCCGTGATCCGCCGGCTCGAGCTGCCGCAAGCGTTTCCCCCCGAGGCCGTCGCGGAGGCCGCCCGCATTCCCACCGTGGTCGACCCGGCGGCGCTCGGCGTGCTCTCGACGACACTGCCGCCGCCGGCCACCGCCCGCCGGCCGTGGCACGAGTCGCCGGCGCTCCGCGAGCGCCTCGACCTCCGCGCGCTGCCGCTCGTCACCATCGACGGCGAGACCGCCCGCGACTTCGACGACGCCGTCGCCGTGCTGGATGGTCCGGCCGGCGGCACGCGGCTCCTGGTCGCGATCGCCGACGTCGCCCACTACGTCCCGCGCGGCAGCGCCCTCGATCACGAGGCGCGCGCGCGCGGCACCAGCGTCTACTTCCCGGATCGCGTCATCCCGATGCTGCCCGAGGCGCTCTCGAACGGCATCTGCAGCCTGAATCCGGACGTCGACCGGCTGGTGCAAGCCGTCCTGCTCGATTGCGACCGGCGGGGCGAGGTGCTCGGCGCCGCCTTCTTTCCGGGCCTGATGCGCAGCCGGGCGCGCCTCACCTACACCGAGGTGCGCCAGATCGTCGGCGACGGCGATCTGCGCGTGCGGCGCCAATACGCCGACCTCGTCGACGACCTCGAGCGCATGGCGGCGCTCGGCGAGCAGATGGCGGTGCTGCGCCGGCGGCGAGGCTCGATCGACCTCGATCTCCCCGAGGCCGAGATCGTCCTCGATCTCACCGGACGCCCCGAGGACATCGTGCGGGCCGAGCGCAACGCCGCCCACCGCCTGATCGAGAGCTTCATGCTCGCCGCCAACGAGGCGGTCGCCCACTACCTGACGGTGCGACACCGGCCCGTGCCCTACCGCATCCACGAGCCGCCCGCCGAGGACGCGGTGCGCGAGCTGGCGCGCTTCCTCGAGGGCTTCGGCCTCCGCCTCGCGGTCGGCGAGGGCGAGGTGCGGCCGTCCGCCTTCCAGCGGGTGCTCGAGCGGGTTGCGGGGCGGCCGGAGGAACGGCTCGTCCACACCCTCGTGCTGCGGTCGATGACCCAGGCCCGCTACGCGCCCGCGAACGCCGGACACTTCGGGCTCGCCGCGCCCTGCTACACCCATTTCACGTCGCCGATCCGCCGCTACCCCGACCTCGTCCTGCACCGCATCCTGGCGGCGCACCTTCGCGGCGACGACCGTACCATCGGCGCCGTCAGCGGCGACCTCGCGGCGATCACCGAGGAGAGCTCGAAGCGCGAGCGCATCGCGATGGAGGCCGAGCGCGAGGTGGTGCAGCTGAAGAAGGTGCAGTTCATGCAGGACAAGGTCGGCGAGAGCTTCGACGGCTTCGTCTCCGGCGTCGCCTCCTTCGGGCTCTTCGTCGAGCTCGAGCGCTGGTTCGTCGACGGCCTGGTGCACGTCGCCACCCTCGCCGACGACCGCTACGAGCTGATCGAGCACCAGCACCGCCTGGTCGGGCGGCGCCGCGGGCGCGCCTTTCGGGTCGGCGACCCGGTGCGGGTCCGGATCGCGAGCGTCTCGATCGAGCGCAAGCAGATCGATCTCGTGCTGGACGAGGACGTCCCCCCCGCGAAGCGCCGGCGATGAGCGCCCCCGCCGTGCGCGAGGCGGACGGCGCCGGCCTGCACCGGACCAGCGGCCGCAGCGGGCTCGGCATCGCCCTCACCCTCACCACGGTCGGCCTGTGGTCGGTCCTGCCGGTCGGCCTCAAGATCGCGCTCGGCGGCATGGATGCCTTCACGCTCACCTGGTACCGCTTCCTGGGCGCGGCACTCGTCCTCGGGGCGGTGCTGGCCGCGCGCGGCGCGCTGCCGAACGTCGCGCGCTTCGACCGCCGCCGATGGGCGCTGCTGGCGGTGGCGACCGTCTTCCTCTGCGCCAACTACGTGCTCTACGTCCTCGGCCTCGCGCACACCAACGCCGGCACCGCCCAGGTCGTGATCCAGCTGGCACCCCTCCTGCTCGCGCTCGGCGGCGTCGTCGTCTATCGCGAGCACCTCACCCTCGCACAGGGACTCGGCTTCGCGACCATGCTGATCGGCCTCGTGTTGTTCTCGCGCGAGCAGATCCTGCACCTCGTCGGCGCCCGCGACCGCTATTACCTCGGCCTGGGCGAGATCGTGCTGGCGGCCGTGGCATGGGCGATCTACGGTCTGGCGCAGAAGCAGCTCCTCATGCGCCTGCGCTCGCCGGAGGTCCTGCTCTGCCTCTACGTCGGCGGGGCCGTGCTCTTCGCCCCCGCCGCCGAGCCGGCGCGACTCGGAGCGCTCGGCGGCGTCGAGCTCGCCGCGCTCGTCTTCTGCACCGTGAACATGCTGGCGTCCTACGGCGCGTTCGCCGAGGCCCTGGCGCACCTCGAGGCCTCGCGCGTCAGCGCGCTGCTCGCAATGGTGCCGCTGACGTCGCTCGCCGCGATCCGGCTCGCGGGCCTGACGATGCCCGATCTCGTCGCTCCCGAGCCGCTCACCTGGGTCGCCGTCGGCGGCGCGACGCTGGTGGTCGCGGGCTCGCTCGCTGCGGTGCTCGGCCGCCGCTGAGCCCGCCTGATTCGCGGGCGTTGATTGCGGATCGGAAGAGTGTTCGGATCGCGGCGGTCATGATCCACGCCTTCGGAGAGTGCGAGCTCGACGACGAGCGCTTCGAGCTCCGCCGCCGCGGCAAGGCCGTGAAGCTCGAGCCGAAGGTCTTCGACGTGCTGGCCTACCTGGTTCGCCACGCCGAGCGCGTCGTCACCAAGTCGGAGCTGCTCGACGCGGTCTGGGCCGGCGTGAACGTCAGCGAATCGGTGCTGCCGAAGTGCATCGCGGCCGTGCGCCGCGCCGTCGGGGACACCCGCGCCCGCGCGAACCTGATTCAAACCGTCCACGGCCGCGGCTACCGGCTGGTGGCGGAGGTGCGGGCCCGCGCGGCCTCCGCGCTCGCCGACGCGGCGCCGGGATCCGACCCGGCCGACTCCTCGTACGTTGGCCGCGTCGGCTTGCGTGCCGGTCTGACCCACGCCCTCGACGAGGCGTGCGCCGGACGCGGGCGCCTGATCGTCCTGATGGGCGAGCCCGGGATCGGCAAGACCCGCACCGCCGAGGCGCTCCTCGGCGAGGCGCGACGACGCTCGCTCGCGGTGGCCATCGGCCGCGCCTACGAGGGCGACACCGCGCCGGCCTTCTGGCCGTGGGTACAGCTCCTGCGGGGTGTGGCCGCGCTCCCCACCATGCGCGCGTGGCTCGCCGAGGGCGGCGTCGTCGGCCCCGAGGTGTCGACCCTCGTCCCCGAGCTCGCCGCGCGATCGACCGCGAAGCCTTCCGCGCCGCCGGATCAGCGTCCCCCCGAAGGCGAGGACGCGCGCTTTCGCCTCTTCGATGCCGTGAGCAGCGTGCTGAAGCGGGCCGCCGAGCGGCAACCCCTGGTCCTCCTCCTCGACGACCTGCAATGGGCCGACGCCGCGTCGCTCCGCCTCCTCGCGCTCGTCGCCACCGAGATCGGTACCATGCCCCTCTTGATGGTCGCCACCTGTCGCGACGACGAGATCGATCGGACCGCGGCGCTCGCGGAGCTCATGGGAACCCTCGCCCGCGCCTCGACCTGCGAGTGGATCCCGCTCACCGGCCTCGGCCGCGAGGAGACCGCGGCGCTCGTGGAGCGGCTCGTGACGGAGGCACCCTCGGCGGCGCTCATGGACACGATTCACGCCATGACCGCGGGCAATCCGTTCTTCATCCAGGAGACGGCCCGCCTGCTCACCGTCGACGGCGCCGCGACCGTCACCGACCCCGCCGCGCTCTCGCAATCGCTGCCGCGACGGGTCCGCGACGCGGTTCGGCGCCGCCTCGCCAAGCTCTCGCCGGAGTGCCGGACGCTCCTGCGGATCGCTTCCGTCCTCGGCCCCGAGCTCGACGCCGGGACGCTCGCCGCGGTCGCCGACCTGCCGCCCGAGCGCACGCTCCGTCTCCTGAGCGAGGGCCGCGCGGCCCATCTCCTCGACGCCGGCGACCTGCCGACCCGCTACGTCTTCCACCACGCGCTCATCCGCCACGCCCTCTACGACGAGCTCGACGACGCCGAGCGGGTGCGTTGGCACGGCCGGGCCGGCGAGCACATCGCCGCCCTGGCCGGCGCCGACCTCGACGCCTCCGTCGACGCCGTCGCGCACCATTGCTTCGCGGCCGTGGCGGGAGGCGGCGTGGCGCGCGCGGTCGAGGCCTGCGTCCGCGCCGCCCGGCGCGCCGACCGCCTGTTCGCCTACGAGCAGAGCGCGCGCTGGTACGAGCGCGCGCTCGTCGCGCTCGAATCGGCGCCGGCGGTCGACGACGCGCCCCGCGTCGACCTGCTGCTCGCGCTCGGCGAGATGCGGGCGGCGGCGGGCGAGCGCGACCCGGCGCGCGAGGTGTTCTTCCGGGCGGCGGCCATCGCCCGGCAGCTGGCGCGACCCGACCTGTTGGCGCGGGCGGCGCTCGGCTATCGCGGCCCCTCCGAGATGGGCTCGCCGAGCGATCCTCCGGCGATCGCGCTCTTGGAGGAGGCGCTCGCGGCCGTCGGCGATGCCTTCCCGGCGCTGCGCGCCCGCTTGCTGAGTCGCATGACCGGCTGCGCACCCTGGGCCGATACGATGGCCACCCGCATCGATCTCAGCCGCGAGGCGCTCGTGCTGGCCCGGGAGAGCGCGGAGAACGGCGCCCTCCGCGACGCCCTCTCGGCGCGCCTCTGGGCATCGCAGGGTCCCGATCACGTCGACGAGCGCCTGGCGGTCGGCCGCGACCTGCTCGCGTTCGGCCGCCGCGAGGGTGGCCTCCCGATGACGCTGCTCGCGCACGACGCCGCGTTCGGCGCCTACCTGCTGCGCGGCGAGCATGGCGGCCGCCGAGCGCGCGCTCGCCGCCTATGGCGACACGGCGGCCGTGATGAAGCAGCCGGCCTTCCTCTTCCTCGCGACCTTCTGGCGCGGCAGCCTGCAGCTCGCGCGCGGCGACCTCGACGCCGCCGAGCGGACGTTCCGCGACGCCCTCGCGCGCGGGCGCAGCGCGGTGCCCGTACGCGCACTTCATGTTCGTCGGCCAGATGTACCCGATCCTCTATCTGCGCGGGGCTCGACGACGATCCGGAGCTCGACCGCGTCTTCTTCGGCGAGATGATGGCGTTGCCCTACGCCTTCGAGCCGGCGCTGCAGAGCGCCCTCGCCTTCGCGCTCTGGCTACGCGGCGAGCACGAGGCGGCGCGCGAGCAGTTCGAGCGCGTCGCCGCCCGCGTCGCGGCCGGGACTCGAGCGCGACGAGCATTGGCTGGTGACGCTCGACGGTCTCAGCCGAGGTCGCCAGCTCCTCGGCGACGAGCCGCGCGCCGCCCTCCTCTACGACCTGCTGCTGCCGTACGCCGACCTCGTCGTGGTGCACGACCTGCTTGCGCGCGGTCGGCGAGCCGGTCGCGGCGGTGCTCGGCCACCTCTGCACTCGTGCTCGGACGCTTCGACGAGGGCGCGCGCCACTACGAGCGCGGCGCTCGCCAAGGCGACCGCCATGGGCACGCGGCTCGCGTTGATCGACATCCAAGCCGGATACGCCCGACTGCTCGCGGCTCGCGCCGGTCGTGGCGACCGCGCGCGCGCCGCCGGCCTCCGCGCCGGGTCGACCGACGCCATGGCGGCGCTCGGCATCCGGCGGAATTGGCTCTCGACGAGATGCCGGCACCTTCATAAGGCCGCCGCCCGCTTCACGTTTCGGTCGCGCGCCCGCGACCGGCGGGGCGGCGGAAATCCCCAGAATTTCCCCGCGAATCCGTCAGGACTTCCCGTCGCCCCGGCGGGCTACGTTCGGCGCATCGAAAGGGAGGTGCCCATGACCGATGCATCAGTGACGATCACCGATTCCGCCCCCGACCACCCCGACGGCCTCGCGAATGGCGCCGCGCCTACCGCGCGCTCCGCGCCTTGCTCGCCGACCCGGACGACACCATGCAGGCCTTCGAGATCTTCGACGCGATCGACCGCGACGTCGAGGAGCGCGAGTTCCAGCGCTTCGCGGCCGATCCGGTCGGCCGGCGCCTGCTCGCCACGCGGTCGTCGCTCGCCGATCGGCTCTGCGATCGCGCCGCCCTCGCCGCCATGCCGGCGGGGAGCTTCGGGCGTGCCTACCTCGCCTACCTCGATGCCAACGCGTTCGATCCGCTCGGTCTCCTCCACCTGAAGACGGCGCTCGAGGCGAAGGTCAGGGCGCGGGGCGAGGAACCAGCGCCGCTCGACGAGGCGCGGGAGTGGTTCCGTCAGCGCGGCCTCCTGACCCACGACCTCTGGCACGTGCTGACCGGCTACGGCACCGACGAGCTCGGAGAGGCCGCGCTGCTGCCCTTCTCGTGGGCGCAGTCCGGTGGCTACGCCACGGCCCTCCTCGTCCTCGGGGTCACCGTTCGCAGCACGACGCTGGCCGGACTCTCCTTCCCCCGCTACCTCCTCCAGGCCTGGCGGCGCGGGCGGAACGCCCACTGGCTGACCGCGCTGCCCTACGAGGAGCTCTTGCCCGAGCCGCTCGAGGCGGTGCAGCGCGCCGCGGGCATCGTGCCCCCCGACGAGGCCCATCACGGCGGCATCCGACGCGGCAATTGGAGCCGTCAGGGACCGATGGCCGGCCAGCTCGCGCCGGGGCCGGCCGCGTGAGCCTCACCAGGGCAGCACGGCGCTACGACCTCGACTGGCTCCGCATCGGGGCGACGCTGCTGCTTTTCCCGTTCCACGTCGCCAAGGTCTTCGACGTGCTGCCGATGTACCACATCAAGAATCACGATCTCGCGCCCGGCCTCGACTACTTCACGAGCTTCATCCACCAGTGGCACATGCCGCTCTTCTTCGTGCTGGCGGGGTGGTCGGCCTGCGGCGCGCTCCGGCGTCGCGGGCCGGGCGGCTTTCTTCGTGAGCGCGTCCGCCGGCTGCTGGTGCCGTTCGCGACCGGCGTCGTGCTGCTCTGTCCGATCGTCAAGTATCTCGAGCTCCGCTCGGGTCTGTCGATCACGGCGGCGGGAGCGCTCACGACGATCCCGTACGACCAGAGCTTCCTCACCTTCCTGCCGTCCTTCTTCACGAGCCTCGACCGCTTCACCTGGGCGCATCTCTGGTTCCTGCTCTACCTCTTCACGTTCAGCGTCGTCCTGACGCCGCTGCTCGCACGGCTGCTCCGGAACGGTCGGGTATTCGCCCGCACCTCGACGCTCGGTCTCTACCTGCCCTTGGTCCCGCTGGTGCTGATCCAGGCGACGCTCCGCCTCCGCTGGCCCGGCGTCCAGAACCTCTACGACGACTGGGCGAACGTCACCTACTACGCGACGTTCTTCCTCCTCGGCTTCCTCCTGGCCCGCTGGCCGGCCTGGGAGACGGCGATCGCCCGCGAATGGAAACGCGCGGGCGTCATCGGCCTCGCCGCCACGAGCGCCATGACCGTCGGCTGGCTCCTCCTCGGCGCCGTCGGCTCACCCGCTCTCGCGGGCCAGCCCCTCGCCGTGCGGATGCTCCTCTGGGGCCTCACCGCGCCGGCCGGCTACGGCATCGTCGTCGCGCTCCTCGGCTGGGCGCGCGCGCGCCTCGCCTTCACGACCCCGGCGCGCGCCTACCTCGCCGAGGCGTCGCTGCCGATCTACGTTTTGCACCAGCTCGCGATCGTGCTCCCCGGATTCTTCATCATCCAGACGACCGCCGGCATCCCGGTCAAGTTCGCGCTCCTGCTCGCGGTGTCGGTCACGCTCACGATGGCCGCGTATCACTGCGGCGTGCGCCGCTCGCCCGCGTTGGCGACCGCGCTCGGGATGTCGCCCCTGACCAATCCGCGCTAGGGGCTCCTTTCTCTCTCGGTCCGAAAAGGCCAGGCGAGCTGGGCGACCACACCCTCGGGCGCGCGGCCGTCCGTGAGGCCGTAGGCGCGGGGCCATCCCGCCGGCTCGTACGCGGTGCCGAGCAGGCGGTCGAGCCAGGGAAGATGCACGGCGTAGTTGCGGTTCACGGCCTCGGGCTCGGCGGCGTGGTGCCAGTGGTGGAAGTGCGGCATCACCAGCCAGCGCTCCAGCACACCGGCGCGCGGGCGGAAGTTGGCGTGGATGAAGACGGCGTGCAGCGACACGAAGGTGAGATAGGCGTAGACGGCCGCCGGGGCGAAGCCGAGGACGGCGATCGGCAGCAGGACGAGCCCGCGCGTCACCACGACGTCCACCAGGTGCAGCCGGGAGCCGGCGAGCCAATCGACGACCTCGCTCGAGTGGTGGACGCGATGGAAGCGCCACAGCACGGGGAGCTCGTGAAATCCTCGGTGCAGCCAGTATTGCGTGACGTCGGCGGCGACGAGGATCAGCAGCAGTTGGAGCGGTACCGGCAGGACGGCCACGCGCGCCTGCAGCGCCGGAATCGCGAGCCGCGGCGCCAGTGCCACCGCCGGCCACATGATGACCAGCGACAAGTGCCTGTACCGTCACGTGACTGACGAAGAACCAGCCGAGGTCGGTCACCCAGCCCCGTCGAAACGAGCCGTGCTCGGGATGGAGCGGAGCCCAGCGTTCGAGCGGCACGAAGAGCAGCGCCGACAGGAGGAGCGAGAGCAGGAACCAGTCGAGACCGAGATGAGGCCGCTCCGGCACCGGGGTCGCGACCGGCACGTCGGCGCCGCCGAGCAGCGTCGCCGCGAGCGCCAGCATCATGCCCGTGACCCCGAGCGCCTTGCGGCGTCGCAGCACGGTCGAAAGCAGACCGCTCGCGAAGCTGACGACGATACCGGCCTGAATGAGCACCCGGATGACCGGCAGCGGGTAGATCGCGCGCAGCTCCGGCGCGGTGAGGAGCGCCGGGAAGTGGAGACAGAGCACCGCGCCGAGCGCGAGCGTGCCGAGGAACACCGACAGCGTGCCCGAGAGCCATCCCGAGCCGATCGCGGTCGGCGCGTCGTCGCCGAAGGCGCGCGCCAGCCGGTCCTCGACGCTCATGCGCGGTCGACCGTAGCCGACCGGAGCACGTGCGCCTAGAACGATTTCAGCGCTCGACCACCAGCTTCACCGCCGGCTCGGCCATCGCCGTCGCCGCCTCCTTCCACCCCACCCGGCGGGTCGCGATGACGTCGCCGTGGAGACGTCCGGCGGCGATCGCCTCGGCCACCGCCGGGATCTCGTGGCGGGCGTGGCAGCGACCGGCGTGCAGGCGAATGCCCTTGGTGTACATGCGCCCGAGCGGCACCGGCGTCGTCGGGGCGAAGTAGTAGACGGGGCACACGCACACCCCCTCGTGATCGGTCGAGCGGATGGCGAGCTCGAGGCCGTTCGGATCGACCGAGGTGTCGACCGTGATCGGATAGGTGCCGTGCTTGCCGTCGAAGCCGGACTCGATCGGGGTCGCGCCGATGCGCTCGGCGACCTCGAGGATCTCGCGGCTGGGCGAGAGCACGACGACGCGGCCGGCGCCGAGTGCCAACGCCGCGTCGGCCGCGTAGAGCGCGATGCTGGGGGCGATGCCGGCCACCACCAGCACGTCGGCGCCCGGGCGCTCGGCGAGATGGGGGGCGACGCAGCGCCAGCCGTCGGCGGCATTGTCGGCCGCGGCGGCGAGCGCCCACGGCGCGACGCCCGCCGGCGCCGGCACCAGCATGGCGTCGGCGAAGGGGACGCGGATCAGGTCGGAGAGCGCGCCGCCCCACTCGCGCGCCTGCAACGGCAGGCCGAAGGCCGAGAGGAACGGCACGGCCTCGCAGCTCCCGGTGTGACCGCGGCGACAGCGCGCGCAGGCGCCACACGAGATCTGGAACGGCACGATGACGCGCTCGCCGACCCGGACGCCCGTCACCGCCTCGCCGACCGCCGTCACCTCGCCGACGCACTCGTGCCCGAGCGCGAACGGGCGCGGCGGCGGCAGGAGGCCGCTGGCGTACGGCAGGTCGATGTCACAACGGCTGACGGCGAGCGGCCGGACGAGCGCCTCACCCGCACCCTCGAGGCACGGGGTGGGTACGTCCCGCCATTCGATCTTCCCCTGTTCGACGAGCGTGAGCTGTTCCATGACGCGCGACGCTAGGGTCGGCGCCGGGGAGGGTCAAACGATTTCTTCTCCACGGCCGTTGCGCGGGACGCAACGCGCGGCGTGCGCTCACGACCGAGAGCGCTTCCATTGCCAGGCGTTCCCTCCTCGGGACTCATCAACGACGGATGCCCGCGAGGGTCCTCGACACCCCATTCGTGAAGGCACAGCAGGACGTTCCGTCCGCATCCAGTATCTGCCCGAATTCGCGATGCGCCGGTCGCGTCGCTCGCTGGCCGAACAGCGCCTGGCACCACCTGAAGCTGGCGGCCACGTTCTTCACACCGATGATGGTCCACGTGCGTCTCTTGACCCACCCCTCACGATCGCGTGGGAGGTCGCCAGGTCACCGGCGGCACCCACGCACCGAGGCGGCGCATGAGCGTCGGCAGGATCAGGCGGGCCCAGGGAGCGAGCGGCAGCGCCGCCAGCTCGGACGCCGCGACCCAGCGCGTCTCCAGCGTCTCCTCGAGATCGGGCTTCGGCTCGCCGGTGATGCGGCGGCACTCGTATGTCGCCATCACGTACGAGGTCTCGTCGCCGTTGGCGTAGCGCACCAGGAACTCGGGACCGCCGAACGAGCCGAGGAAGCGCGTCGGCTCGACGTGCAGCGCCGTCTCCTCCCACACCTCGCGCACGACTGCGTCCTGTGGCGTCTCGCCGGGATCGATGGCGCCGCCCGGTGCCACCCAGACGCCGCCGTTCGAGTGCTTGACGAGCAGCACGCGGCTCTGGTCGTCGAACACCAGGCCCGTCACCGACGGTACGAGCAGCAACGTAGTCCCGACCCGTGCCCGCAGGTCCCGAAGATAGTCGGAGATCGGCATGCCTCTCGTTACGCGATCGTCACCGCACTCGGCAAACGGTGACCCTCGACATCGTCCCAGAATGGCGCATCAATTCCGGGCCTCGATCTTGTGAGCATCACGGGTCGTGTGCGTTACTCCCGCGATGGCCGAGACGCCGTCCGACGCCGCCGACTATCGGTACGACGCGTTCATCAGCTATTCGCGCCGAGACTCGGCGTTCGCGACGCGTCTCGCGAAGGCGCTCGAGGCCTACCACCCGCCCAAGGACCTGCCGGTGCCCCAGCGCCACCTCTCGATCTTTCGGGACGCCGAGGATTTCACCGGCAACGAGTACTTTCGCGGCCTCGACGAAAGCCTCGCCGGGTCGCGGACGATGCTGCTCATCTGCTCGCCGCATGCCCGCGACAGCCGCTTCGTCAACGACGAGGTCGCGCGTTTTGCCCGCTTGCGTGACCCCACCAAGATCTTTCCGATCTGGCTGTCCGGACTCCCCAACAACGAGGCCAGCGGCGACCGCGAGTACCAGAAGGCGTTCCCGGAGACGCTCATGGCGACCCTGCCGCGCTCGCAGGACATCCCGCTGGCCTACGACTTTCGCCCCTTCGCGGAGGGTCATCGCAACCTCACCGGCAGAATCCACCGCGACGCCTGGTACAAGATGCTCGCCGACATCTACGGTCTGAGCCGCGACGTCGTCGAGCAACGCGACCGCCGGCGCCGCCGGCGTGTGATGCAGATCCGGGGGGCGATCGCCGCCGTGGTCGCAATCGCGCTCGTCTTCGTCGGTGGTTTGTATCTCCAGTCCAGCGAAGGCGCGCGGCACGCGAGCTACGCCGACGGCGTGCAGCGCGCCTACGCCGAGTACCAGGCGACGAACCTCGCGCACATGGGCAGGCTTCTCGACCAGTGGGCGCCCCACGACTCGAGACGGAACGCCGCGCTCGCCGGCTTCGAATGGTATTACCTCGATCGCCTGCGTCGAGGCGTCGGCGGCGTCACGGCCGTATCCGACGCCGTCCGCACCGCCGCCTTCTCCGCCGACGGCAAGTGGCTCGCAACCAGCCGCGAGGGCGACGTCACGCTGTGGCACGCCGGCGACTGGACGCGCGCGGCCGGGCTCGCAACGCAGGCGCACGCCGTTTCGAGCCTCGCTTTCTCGGCCGACGGCAGGCTGCTCGCGACCGCCGGCACCGACCTCCCGGTCCGCACCTGGGACGTCTCGACCGGCAAGCTGGTCGAGGAGATTTCGGCCTTCGCCAACGCCGATGCGGAGGAAGGAACCACGGTCGAGCAGATCACCTTCGCCCGTCGCGGCCCGCGCCTCGCCGGCATCAAGTACCGCGACGCCGAGAAGGTCGTGCAGGTCTGGGACACGGCCGCGCGTCGCATGATCGGCGAAGTCCTCGGGGCCGCGACCGCCAACGCGTCCGGGCTCTTCGTCGCCCTCGCTCACGACGGCAGCCGCGTCGCCTACAGCAGCAGCTTCGGGGTCGAGGTTCGGAGCCTCCCGGCCGGCGATCCGGTCCCGGGGTTCGAGGGCCTCGAGGACCTCCCGCGCGCCACCACCGTCGCCTTTTCCCCCGACGGCGCATGGCTCGCGGCGGGTGATCGGAGCGGGCGAATTTCGATCTACGACGTCTCGCTGCCGAGCCGGCCCGAGATCGTGCGCGTCGCCGGGGAGGTCGTAGCGCTGGCGTTCGCTCCCGACGGCCGTACGCTCGCCAGCGCCACCGCGGACGACGTCGTGCAGACCTGGGAGCCCGCCTCGGGTGCCCTCCGCAACACGCTGAAGCTCGCCAAAGGGATCACCGAGATCGCGTTCACGCCGGGCGGCGGGCTCGCGACGATCGGCGCGGGCGGCGTCCAGATCTGGGACATCCTGTCGCCACCCGAGCGCCAGGACATCGACGCGCTCGGGCTGCTCGCGCTCAGGATCGCTCCGTCCCCGCGCAGCGACGAGGTGCTCCTCGCGGGAGCCGGAACGATGGCCATCTTCGACACGGTGACGGGCACGGAGCGGGCGCGCCTGGACGAGCTCGGGGGCGCCGTCGTCGACGCCGCGCTCGCCCCCGACGGCGCGTTGGTCGCGTTCGCCAGCGACGATCCCGCGGTCGACCTCTGGAATCCGGTCACCATGGCGGTCGAACGCCTCGCGGGCCATACCGGCGGGGTCCGCGCGGTGGCGTTCTCACCCGACGGCACGCTGCTGGCGAGCGCGGGCGCCGACCGCGTCGTCCGGCTCCGGCAGGTCGCCGATCGCCGCCCGCTGCCGACCGTCATGACGGGCCACGCCGGGATCATCACCGCCCTCGCCTTCGCCCCCGATGGAAAGACGTTGGTGACGGGCAGCGATGACCGGACGATCCGATTGTGGGAGATCGCCACCGGGCGCCAGCTGGCGGCGAGCGAGGACTTCACGAAACCCGCCGCGCCGGCGGATCCCGACCAGGATCCCTTCATCGCCGCGGTGCGATTCTCTCCCGACGGACGGCTCCTGGCGGCGGCGACCGGCGACGGGCCGAGGCTGTGGCAGATCTCGTGGGGAGGTCTTCGGCCCCTCGCCACCCTCTACGGGCACAAGGACCGCGTCGCCGACGTGGCATTCTCCCCCGACGGCCGGCGCCTCGCGACGGCGAGCGCCGATACCAGCGTCAAGCTCTGGGACACGTCGTCGATGCTGGAGCTGATCACGGTGTGGGAAGCGCGTAGCGACCGCGACGTTCCCGGCTTCCTCCGCGATCGCGAGAACCAGGTGAACGCGGTGGGGTTCTCGCGCGACGGCAAGACGCTTCTCACCGGCCTGGTCGACGGCACCATCCGCCTGCGGCGCGGCACCGACGCAGCCGCGGCCGACTGAGAACCGCCTCTCCGCACGCGGCTCTTGTCTCTCAGCCTTCGGCCCCATATCACGCGCGCGGTGCTCCGCTTCGTTCGGTTCTGGTTGTCGGCATTCTTCCGGACGCTCGTGGCGCGCGCGCGGCGCGGCCCGCTGCGGCCGAGCTGGCCGCTCATGCTGGAGACCGTCGTCGCCTACCTGCGTGCCGATCTCGCCGAGATCGCGGCCTGGCCCGTGCCGGAGGCTCGACGGACGCTCGAGGGTCGACCGCTCCCGCGCGACGCCATCCGCAAGGTGCGGCGGACCGTCGTCGCCGACGGCCCGCTCCGCGGCGAGTGGGTCCGGTCGGCGAGCGCCCGCGAGGCGGCCGCCGGCGTCGTCCTCTATCTCCACGGGGGCTCGTTCCTCTTCGGCTCGCCCCGCACCCATGCCGACACGCTGGCGCGGCTCGCGCTCGCGACCGATCGGCCGATCCTGGCGCCGGAATACCGCCTCGCCCCCGAGCACCCGTACCCGGCACAGCTCGAGGACGCGCTCGCGGCGCTCCGCGGGCTCGAGGCCGAGGGCGTCGCGCGCGCGCGGATCGTGATCGCCGGGGAGAGCGCCGGCGGCAACCTCGCGCTCGCCGTCGCCCTGGCACTGCGCGAGCGCGGCGAGCCCCAGCCCGCAGGACTCGCCCTGATCTCGCCCTGGCTCGACCTCACCTCGAGCGCCGACTCGCACCGCCGGAACCTGCCCTACGACTACGGCACGCCCGAGACGCTGCGCGAACAGGCGCGGCAATTCGCCGGCGGCATCGCCCTCGACGACCCGCGGCTCTCGGTCGGCAGGGTGCGCCCGGACGGGATCGCTGCGACCCTCCTGCAGGCCGGCACCGCCGAGCTCCTGCTCGACGAGTGCCGCGCCTGGGCCGCGCACGCCCGCGCCGCGGGCGTCGAGCTCACCGTCGACGAGCCGCTCGACATGCCGCACTCCCCGCCCTTCTTCGCATCGGTCTCTGCCTCCGGCCGGGACGCGCTCGCAACCGTGGCCGCGTTCGTCACGCAACGCCTCGCCACCTGAGCCCGCCGGCGAAGGGGCGAGACCCTCCGCGCGGAGCGCGCGGCCGAGCGCAGCGAGCCGGGGATGAGCCGCCGCGGCGAAGGGGCGAGACCCTCCGCGCGCGGAGCGCGCGGCCGAGCGCAGCGAGCCGTATCGATGAAGACGTGGGCTGTCCTCCCCGCACCGCGGTAAGGTCCGCGGCAGACCACGGGGTCACCACGAGGGTGCCCCACGACAGCAGCGAAGGAGGACAGCCCAATGGCAGAGTACTACGTAGGGTTGGACGTGCACACCCGCGAGAGCGTCTTCGTCGTGCAACGCGCCGACGGCACCGTCCTGGGGCGGGGCCGCGTTGCGACGGATCGCTCCGGCTTCGAAGGCTTGCGGACCCGTTTCGCCTTGCCGTCCGCCACCCCGGTGGCGCTGGAAACCGGGACGGTCGCGTTTTTCACCGCCCGGCTTTTGGCCGCCCTCGAGCTGCAGCCGATCGTGGTGGACGCGCACGAAGTCCGTGCCAAGGCGCATCGGCCGAATCAGAAGAGTGACAGTCGCGACGCGTTTGAGCTCTGCGACGGCATTCGGCGCGGCTTGTACCGCGCGACCGTCCACGTGCCACCCCCAGAGATCAGTGCGCTCCGCGAAACGCTCTCCCGGCGGCGCCATTTCGTGCGGCAGCAGACCGCGGAAGTGAACGCGGCCAAGCGCCTGCTCCGCAGCGCCGGGTGCGCGAAGTTGAGCACGAAGACGCTCGGCACCGCCACGGCGTGGACCGCGGTGCTCTGCGCCGTCGGCCCCGAGGAGGCCCTGCAGCAGCACCTCACGCACCACTTCACCCTCTGGCGCTGCGCCGGCGAGCAGATCGTCATTCTTGAGCAGCAGCTGCACGCGTTTGCCGCGCGGCAGCGCGAGGCAGTGCAGCGGCTGCAGACGATCCCCGGCGTCGGCCTCATCGTTTCGCTCACGACGCTCGCCGTCTTCAGCGACGTCACGCGCTTCCCGTCGGCTAAACACGTCGCGAGCTACGCCGGGCTCGTGCCCACGACGTATCAGTCCGGGGATCGTGACCGGCACGGCCACATCACGAAGCGGGGTTCGCGTGAGCTCCGGGCGATGCTCTGCGAAGCCGCCCATCACGCGCGGCGCCCGGAGCACCCGCTCAATCCGTACTTCGCCGCGCTCTGCGCCCGCCGCGGCTACAAGATGGCGACGATCGCCGTCGCCCATCGGCTCTGCCGCATCCTCTTCGCCATGCTACGCGACCGCACCGAGTTCGACCCGCAGCAGCTCGCGATCGAGGAGGGCCCCTTCACCCGGACGACGACGCGCCGCTACCGTCGAACGTCCCAGCGCTGAGTTTCCCCGTCGCAATCCCATGGTCTGTCCGTCCGCGATACAGTCCGTGACCCCGGGTTGGCCCGTGGGCTCCCAAGCCTCGAAAACCGAGTGGGGCCGGACTCTCCGCAACGAATACTGGGGCGCGTGCGACCCCGAATGGACGGCTGGCGGCGACGGCGGACCGACCCACTCCCCACATCGTGACCCCGGCATCCCCCGTGGGCGTGCAAGCCCACCGAGCCGTGTGGGGCGCGAGTATTCATGCGACCGGGAGGACTTGACCGTGCGTCTTCATGGGCGGGGGATGAGCCGCCGCGGCTTTGCCGCGGCGGCGAAGGGGGAGAGATCCCCCTTCCGAAAGAGCTCCCCCTTGTGGACCACACCCCTCGCCAGGCACTCTGTGGCCCGCATGGGTCGTCAGGGGATGGTGGCGGGGGCGGGGGCGGTCGCGCTCAGCATGCTCTTCGCCGGTGCGCACCCGGCGCGCGGCGCCGACGAGTGCGAGCGCAGCGGCGAGGTCACCATGCTGGTCTCGCCCCGACGCCCGGGCGCGGGCGAACGGCTACGCGTCCTCGCCGTCAGCGACGTCGGTCCGATCGGCGACCTGCTCGTCTCCAGCGACGCGGAAGGCGCCGCCGCCAGCGCCATCGAGCGCCTCGGAGGACCACCGTGGAGCGGCGTCGTCACCGTCGCGTCCCCCGCCGCGGGGACGCTGCGCGTGCGGGCGCTGCGAGACGGTCGCGTCGTCGGCTGCGAGACCGTACGCGTGGCGCCGCCCGGCCGTCACGGTCAGGACGGCGCGCACGCGCAGGCGTCGCTCGACGGCTGGGACCGCGGCAGCGAGGCTCTCTACGCCGCCTGGATCGAGCACCTCTTCGATGGCCCGCCCGACGTCGCGCTCTCGTTCGACAATCTGCAACAAGTCCTGAGAGATCCCGAGCGCAACCTGTTGCACGACCATCTCGGTCTCGGCGAGGACGACGATGCGAACGGCCTCGGAGCGCCGCCCGACTGCGCCGATCTGCCGTACTCTCTCCGCGCCTACTTCGGATGGAAGACCGGGCTCCCGACCGGCTACCGGCAGTGCAGTCGGGGCTCCGCCACCGTGACCCCGAGCTGCGGGCCGCTCCGGCTGGCGAATCCGAACGACGGCGCGCCCACGCGCGGCTGGTACGCCCCGACCGCCAAGCGGGTGATGGACACGGTGCACTCGGGGAGCGCCCGGACGGCGCTCGGCGACGACGACACCGACTTCTATCCGGTCGCGCTGACGCGCGCCGCCCTTCGTCCCGGCACGATCTACGCCGATCCCTACGGTCACACGCTGATGATCGTGAAGTGGATCCCGCAGAGCGGCGCGCGCGGCGGCGTGCTGCTCGCCGTCGACGCCCAGCCCGACAACTCGGTCGCGCGCAAGCGCTTCTGGGAGGGGACCTTTCTCTTCGCCGACGACGTGAGAGGCGCCGGGCCGGGGTTCAAGGCGTTCCGCCCGCTCGTGCAGAGCGGGCGCGGCGGCGTCGCCCCGCTCGCGAACGACGCACTCGTGGACGATCCCCGCTTCGCCCCCTTCTCGCTCGAGCAGGGGACGCTCACCCCCGACGCCTTCTACGTGCGTCTCGGCCGGCTCATCAATCCCGACGGTCTCCGGCCGTCGCAGGCCTACGCGGAGACGCTCGCCGCGCTCGTCGAGCAGCTCGAGACCCGCATCGACTCGGTGCAGCGGGGCGAGGATTACGTGCGCGCCCACCCGCGCGAGCCGGTGCCGATGCCGGAGGGCCCCGCGATCTTCGAAACCATCGGCCCGTGGGAGGACTTCGCGACCCCGTCGCGCGATCTCCGCCTGCTGATCGCGATGAAGGTGCTCCTCGGGCTCCCCGAGCGGATCGAGCGTCACCCCGAGCTCTACGTCACCGACGGCGTCGCGCCGGCGGTCGCGCGCATCGGCGTCGAGCAGGAGCACACGCGCGCCGCCGAGGAGCGTTCGATCACCTACACGCGGAGCGACGGCAGCCCCTGGCGTCTCACGGTCGCCGAGCTGCTGGCACGCCGGTCGGCACTCGAGATCGCCTACAACCCCAACGACTGCGTCGAGGCGCGCTGGGGCGCAGCCGCGGGCAGCCCCGAGCGCGCGACCTGCCGCCGCGCGGCGCCGCCCGAGCAACGCGCGCGCATGGCGGCCTATCGCGACTGGTTCCACGAGGGGCGGCGCCCGTCACGCTGAGACGTCCCGGCTCGCGATTTTGCGCGTGGGCGACGTTCGGGACCATTGGAAGCGGCGAGGACCGCCGTGTCGGGGCCGCTGCTGCAGGGCGCCAGCAGGAGGACCAGGTCGGCGGGACATCCGGAGGCGACTCAGGCGGTCGGAAATCGCCACGCGCTACCTTGGTTGTACTTTCCCTCGCACGATGGCAGATACGCGCCATGCTTCGACGCCAAGGACGGATCTGGGATCGTCAGACGCTTTTGTTACTGCCCCTCGTGGTGGTCGGGCTGACGGCGGTGGTGATGTCGAGTTGCAGCGGCAGCAACGGCGACTCGAACGGCGGCCTGTGCGAGCAGTGCGGGGGAGATCCCGACGGGCCCTGCCAACCGAGCGTCGTGGTCGAGGTAGGACCCGATGCGCCGGCACCGTGCAACGTGCCGAACGCGCCGGATCCGTGCTCCGTCGATCTCATCTGCCGGCGCAAGGTCGACAGCGCGCAGCAGCGCTGTTTCCCGAGGGATCCCGACGGCGACGACGTGAACTTCCAGTTCCGCTGTGACGGCTCGCGTCCCGGCGGGACGGCCCTGCCGGAGCCGACGCTCACCCCGACGCCAGCCTCGACCAGCGTGCCGCAAGAGTGCGGCAACAACATCCAAGAGGGTTCGGAAGAGTGTGACGGCACCGATCTCAACGGGGAAACGTGCTTGAGTCAGGGATGTGAGCCCGGAACGGGTACGCTTTCATGCCGAATAAACGGCGTGCCGAGCGCGTGTACGTTCAACTTCGAGGGCTGTAACGGCACCGGTTGCGGCGGCTAGGGATCCATTTGCCTGTTTCACCGCCTGCGGATTGATCGGCGACCCGATCGGCCCGGAACCGTTCGCCCGGGCCGTCGGCGATGGTAGGTCAACGCGGCCGCGATGCACTCTGCGAGCGTCTCGACCGGCACCGGGTCGGACGCCGCGAAGACGATGGCACGGTTGCCCTCGAACTCGAGCGCACCCGCATGCGCCCGCCTGAAGCGCGCGACCAGGTTCGTCCCACAGTGGAAGTACATGGCGTACTGCGACGGCGCGGACGGCTTCCAGCCGATGCGGATGGTGCTGCCGCTCCCGCTCTCCGCGGTCAGGTAGGCGGGCTCGCCCCACTTGAGGGTCTCCGCGAGCGCGCCGACGCCGTCGATGACCGCGGCCGTCCGGAAGATCAGCGCGCGGAGCGCCAGCAGCTTCCGGCGCATCCGCGGCGGATAGGCCGCGAACACGCGCGCCACGGCGGCGTCCTGGAAGGGCCTCACGTGAGCAGGTTGGCGTCGCGCACGAGGACCCATCTCCCGTCGGCGCGCTTGGTCAGGATGGAGAGCGCGCTGCCGGTCCGCACGACGGTCTCGCCGCCGGCGCGCGGCGTGACCCGCACGGTGAGCTGCGTCCAGGAGTACGCCAGGTCGGCCGCCACCCGCACCTCCCGCACCTCCCCCGTCGAGTCGATGCGATGGGAGGCGAGGACGCCACGCAGCCCTTGCTCGAAGGCGTGCCGGCCCTCCATCGGCGGCCGGCCGGCGACCAGGAACACGACGTCCTCCGCCATCAGGCCGAGAATGGTGTCGACGTCGCCGGCGGCGGTTGCCCGATGCCAGGTGGCGATCAGCTCGCGATGGCCCCTTCGTCGTGAGTCATGTCGTGCTCCGGTGGTACGATCGGCCGGCTCACGCGGAGCGAAGCCCGGCGAGGCCCGCGGCATCCCACTCCTCGATGCGTGGGGGCGTGCCGGCGTAGTCGGAGTCGCGGAGCCACGCCGGGATCACCCGGACGTAGGTGAGCCCGGGCCATGCCTGGCGCTCGCGCCCGTCCGGAAAGACCGCGAGGTAGAGATCGACCAGGCGCTCGCGCTCGGCTCCGGCGGGAAAGTCGGCGCGGCCCTCGAGCTGCACGCTGCGGGTCGCGTCGGCGGCGACGCTCCCGAAGACGAGCGCGAGCGTCGGATTGGCGGCCAGGTTCACCGCCTTCCGCGACGACTCGAGCGTGTCGAACACGATCTCGAACGCGTCGGAGACCGCGACGCCGACCACCGCGGCCTGCGGCGTCGCGCGCGCCGACACCGTGGCCTGCACGGCGTAACGTTGGCTTCTCAGAAACGCGAGTAGGCCCGCGCGGGTCACCGGTTCGGCGCCTTTTTCATGACGTCCGGACGGTAACTCCCCGCCCGCCGGAAGGGAACCCTCGCCGGCCTACGCGAAGGGGTCGCGACGCCAGCGGCGATGCCGGAGGTAGCTCCGCGTTCGGCGCGCCACCCGAACCCCGACCACCCGCAGCGAGATCCCGAGGACGAGCAACCATTCGAAGGCGCTCCGCACGACGTCACCCGAATGCACGCAGCGTACCGTTCGTGCGGCGCGGTCCGGCGACCTACATACGGCGTTGGCCGACGATCGGCGCGGCGCCTTTCGACCCACGTGTCAAAAGGCGCCAACGCATGATCATGAGCGTTTGCTCAACACGCGCGCTGCGACAGCGCCGCCAGCATCGTCGGGTTGTCGATGTAGAACCGTATCCGAACGACCCGACCATCCTCGATGGTCCAGACGTGCGCGACGGGGACGTCGTAACGGGCGTCCGTTCCGTTCACGGTTCCCTGCGTGCGGGCGATCGCGACCACCGAGTCGCCGGCGTCGACGAAGCGCTCGAAGACGAGCGTCGAGGTGATCGTGCCGACCAGCGTGGCGAAGAATCGCATCACGCCCTCGTGGCCCTCGTAGGTGCCTCCCCACGGCACCTCCGTCGATTGCTCGATCACGACGTCCGGCGCGAGGAGACTGAAGACCGCCGGCATGTCGCGCGCCGTCATCGCCGCGTAGGCCTGGCGCACGATCGCGACGTTCGCGCGCTCGCCGGTCGGTCGCCGGCTTTCCTGCTCATCCATGGACGTCCTCCTGCCTTCAGTCGCCACGGTACAACAGACTCACGCCAGCGCCCGCAACCGCGAGCGTCGTCGCGAAGAGATGGAAGTCATGCAGCAGGATCAGGTCGTGTGCCGCGACCCCGAGACCTGCGACGGCAACGACGGCCGCGATCGGCCGCACGGGCCCCCGCCGCAGACCCAGGCTGCAGAGCACCAACCAGGCCCCGATGAGCGCGAGCGCGATTCCGGCGAGATGCCAGAACAGTGCGCCGCCGAATTGCGCGGGGCCGTCGGGATAGAGCGTCGCCCCGACGACCTCGTGCACCACCCCCACGAAGAGGATCAGCAGCGAGAACGCCGCGGCGAGCGCGTTCGGCAGCGGAACCACGTGCGGCGTCGCTTGCATCTGCCCTTGCGCGGCGAGCTCAGGCCATGATCGCGACGAAGTCCAGCAGCGGCGCCGCCAGCGTTTCGTCGCCGCGGATCCTGAGCTGCGTGCGCGCTTCGTCTCGGGTCAGGCCCTTCGTCCAGACGCGCCAGGCGACGTCGGCCGGGATCGCGATCGACGTGTGGGCCTCGGGGTCGTGACCGCTCCAGAGCGACCAGGTGCCGCTGGTGCGCCGCAACGTCCAGTGCTGCGTCACGGGTCCCGTCGCCGCGACCCCGACCGCGGTCCCGTCCTTCGCCTCGCAGGCGCGGAACGCGAACGGCAGTCCGCGCGCGAAGGTCTCGAGCACGGGTGCCATGAGCGCGGCCTCGTAGAGCAGCGGGCGCCCGGTCGCGTCGCGGAGCTGCTGTTGGTGATGCCACTTCTCGGTGTACTCACGGGCGATGTCGAACCAGTTGCGAGACGCCGACTCGCCCGCCCAAGCCACGGGAATGCCGGGCGCGTCGGGATCGAGGGCCTCGAAGATGGCGAGCATCTCGCGGTCGTAGACCGCCAGCAGGTCGATCAGGATGCGCGGGCTCACCCAGCGCATCGCCGTCATGAACTCCCGATTGGTGCGCTGGATCAGCGCGATCAGGTCCTCGATGCGGTCGACGGGTCCGAAAGGAAGCGCGAATCCGTCGCGAAAGATCGAGACGCGGTTCAGGCTTCCCTGCAGGAGGTGCGCGGTCAGATCCTTCACGCTCCGATCGGCGTGTACCGTCGGCCGCTGCCAGTCCTCGGCCGTGAGGCTCCGCAAGAGGTCGAGCAAGGCGTCGTTGACCCTGCGCAGGGGCTCGAGGACCGGAATCGGGACGGTCGCGTCGAGCTGTGTGCCTGGTCGTTGCACCCGAGAACCATCATCGCGATGGCGCTCGGGAGTCAATACGACCGAGCGAAGGATTCAGTTGCGGTGGGCCTGGTCGGGGCGCCGGTCCTCACGGGCACGCGTCGCAGCAACTCTCGCTCACTCCAAGCGACGCGGATCCACCCGGAGGCGCGGTGCAGTGGGCGGCATCGGACTTGATCGCGCATCGCCGCACCCCGTGGGCGTTCGTCCGGCAACAGGTGACCGCTTCGGGCTTGCCGCACACCGAGCGCGCCAAGCATTTGAGCGCCGTCCGTCGGCAGAAGAAAACGAGCTGCTCTGCGGGAACCTGAGCGAGCTGGGCGCGCGCGCAGCGGACGAAGGCACCCCGGGAGGACGCGCTCCCGCACTGGCAGGCCGGCAGGATGTCGGCGCGGAGGCCCTGGAGGCTCGGGTCGTCGAACGCACAGGGGCACCTCGCGTTATGGAAGGCCTGCTCGTTGCAATTGTAGAGGCATTCCCCGCACGACGTGGCGAATGGGCCGGCGTCGCAGGTCTCCGTGTGGCCGGCCTGCACGACCCCGTCGCCGCAGAACGTACAGTCGGGGCGGCACTCGGTCTGATCGGTGACGGGGTCGACCGCCGGGTTCGGCGGATCGCAGGTCTCGCCGGTGTCGATGACCCCGTCGCCGCAGACCTGCGCCCGGACCGGCGCCGAGAACGCCAGCAGCGAGGCCACGAGCATGAACCCCACGATTCGAGCACACAGACGCATCGCCTGACCTCCTGCGCGGTCAGAGCAGAACACTTCGACGTACCGTCCGTCCACGGTTTCGCCCGGACGACGGCTTGGCCCTCCCTCAGCCCTGGATGCTGGCGAAGGCCGCCGCGATGCGCATCGGCGCCTGCGGGCGTTGGTACATCCGCTCCATGTACGCGAGAAGCCGCGGGCACTCCCCGAGCAACTGGGCCTCGTTCCCCCAGTCGAGCGTGTAGGCCGTCACGAAGTCGGCGATCGAGACGCGGTCGCCCGCGACGAACGGACGCCCGTGCATGTGTTTTTCCAGGATGGCCGCCATGTCCTTGAACTCCCGCCCGGCGATCACCACGTCGCCGGGGAGGCGCATGTCCTCGGGATACAAGCGGGTGTTGCGGGTGATGCGCCAGAGCGGCTGCTCCAGCTCCGTCACCGCGAACATCAGCCAGCGATAGAGCTCGCCGCGCGCCGCGGGATCGGTCGGGATCAACCCCTTGGCCGGATATTTCTCGGCCAGATAGAGCGGGATCGCCGCGGACTCGGTGATCACCCGATCGCCGTCGACCAGCACCGGTAGCTTGCCCGCCGGATTGATCGCCAGGAACTCGGGGCTGTGATGCTCGCCCTGCAAGAGATTCACGGTGACGGACTCGAAGTCCACCCCCAGCTCCTGCAACGTCCAGCGGGCACGAATCGAGCGGGTCGGGCCGAATTCGTAGAGCTTCACGCGACACCTCCATGGGCGGCCGGGGACAGCCACCGAGCGTACTCAGCGAGGTGTCGTTCGGGAGTGGCGGATTTCGACAGGCGGCGGGTCAGCCCACGTGTCGCCACGCGTTGAAAAGGACGAGTGCGCCCTGCATCAACATGAAGACGCCCAGATAACGCGCGTCGCGGGCGGCGCGCCAGACCACGCCGCCTCCGCCGACGACGCTCGTCGCCCCGACCCCGACGGCGAAGCTCCAGACCCCGCCGTCCGTCGGCATCGCGGTCATCGCGGTCATGGCAAACGTGCAGAAGAGGAAGACCAGGATGCAGAGGGTCGCGAACGGCGCCCGCCTGGTGCCGACCGGGCTCTTGGCCACCGCGTAGAGCGCCAGCCCCGCGGCCAGGGGTACGAGTGCCAGGGCACCGAGACCCAGGATCGTCCCTATGCGTTGCTGCTCCGGATTGGTCCGCAGCAGTGGGGCCGCGAGCAAACCGACGAATGCCGCGATGCCGCCGACGAGAGACCAGGTTCCGCTCGATCTGGACGTCGGCATGCGTCAGGCGGCGGGCCACACGATCCAAGCGACGATCGCCGCGGCCATCGCGTCCTAGCGACCCATCTCGTACGCCCCACTCAGCGGCGCGACCTGCTCCTTCCACACCCGGTCGTAGCGCCCCTGATCGTGCACCGCCTTCATGATCATTCGCCGGCAGCACGCCGCCTGCTTCTCCGTGCTGCTGGGCTGGCTCAAGAGCTGCAACGCGAACTTCGACAGGTCGCGCACCATGAAGTCGAAGATCTGGTCGAGGAGATCGTCGTCGATGTCGTAGATGGGCGCGTTCTCGAGGATGAGCTGGGCGTAGACGACGAGCGCGAAGATCTCGCCGCCGGCGAGCAGGAACGCGACGTCCTTCATCTGATCCGGGCCCGGCGGATCGCTGGCGAGGAGCTCGCGGAAGATCTCGGCCTGCTCGGCGAAGCGCCTGACGTTGGGAAGGTCGACGCCCTCGAAGGCCTTGCGGTAGTCGTGGAACTGGATCTGCCCGAGGCCCTTGGTGCCGCCCTGGTTGAACAGGAAGTCGTCGTTGGCGGCCTGGCTCTGGGTGGCGACCGGCGGGTATTCGCCCGGCGTGAAGAAGAAGTTGGGCATGAACTTCACGATGAGCGCGATGTTGACGTGGACGGTGCCCTCGAGCTTGGGGAGGCCGCGGATGTCCATGGCGGCCTGGCTGAAGTACATGTCCCTCTCGAAGCCCTTGGCGGCGATGGTGTCCCAGAGCAGATTGATGACCTCCTCGCCCTGGGTCGTGACCTTCATCTTCACCATCGGGTTGTAGAGCAGGTAGCGGCGGTCCTCGTTCGATGCGACCCGCATGTAGTCGGCGGCGCGGAGCGCGAACAGCTTCATCGCGACCAGGCGGCAGTAGGCGTCGACGAAGTTCTGCCGCACGTGCGAGAAGTCGGTCACGTGCATCTTGTAGAGGACGCGGTTCGCAGGCGTGGGTGATGGCCTCGTAGAAGGCGTGGGTGCAGATGCCGATCGAGGCCCAGCCGAGGTTGTACTTGCCGATGTTGACGGTGTTGAGGGCGGCGTCCCAGGCGTCGCGGCCGCGGTGCAGGATGTCGCCCGGCATGACGGGGTAGTCGCGGAGCTCGAACTCGGAGACGTAGTTCTGGCTGGCGACGACGTTCTTCACGAGCCGATAGTTGGGGTGGCGCGGGTCGGCGGCGAAGAAGACGTACTCGTCCGTGCCCTCGATGCGCCCGAAGGTCGACACGATGGCCGCCTCGTTGCCGTTTCCGATGTAGTACTTGCGGCCGTTGGCGCGGAGCCAGTTGCCGTTGGGCGTCAGCACCATGTCGGTGGAGTAGATGTCGGCGCCGTGTGCCTTCTCGGAGAGCCCGAAGGCGAAGATGCCGCCGTCCTCGAGCGCCTGCGCGGCGCGCTGCCGGATCGACGGGTTCTTGCTCATCCAGATCGGGCCGAGGCCGAGCACCGAGACCTGCCAGGTGTACCAGTACTGCAGGCCGTAGAAGCCGAGGATCTCGGCGAACTCGCAGATGCGCCAGGTGTCCCAGCGGCCGTCGGACGCGCCCTCCCCCGCCGGCGTGCACATGGTCGCGAAGATCCGGTTCGCGCTCGCACGAAGTCGAGGAAGTCGCGGTACCAGACCCGGTCGTAGTAGTCGGCGAGGAGCTTCTGCTTCCCCTTGCCCTCGAAGAAGGCGATCGTCTTCCGCATCACCTCGGACGAGCGGTCGTCGGCGTAGGCGCGCGAGTGTTGCTTCGGATTCAACAGGATCATGGTGGGTCTCCTCGAAGCTGCGTCGAAGTGGCGCATCGTCATACGACACGCGACGCCCGTCGCGAAAGCGGCGCGATTTACCTTGACAGCGCGCGCGCGTCGGCAGTACGCCGCTGACGAGTAGACACATTCGCGACATCGCGAGTCGACCCCCTGGGTGGCACCGCGAAGAGGAGGATGCCGTGACGCTCCGCTCCCTTTTGCTGTGTGCCGCGGTCGTCCACGCCGCCGTCTCCTGGTCGGAGCCCGCGGCCGCCGACATCGAGGTGCTGCTCAAGTCCGGTGACACCGCGCCCGACGGCCGCATCCTGAGCGGTTTCAGCAGCCCGACCGCCTCGTCCAAGAAGATCGCCGCCTTCCTCGGCACCACCAGCGCCATCATCACCAAGAGCGGCAGCACCTTCGCGGCCGTGGCGAAGACCGGCGACCCGCTCCCCGCACCCCTCACGGGAACCTTCAACACCTTCGCCGATCCCGTGATCAACGACGCCGGCAACGTGGCCTTCCGGGCCTCGCTCAACTCACCGAACGCCGACTCGGGCCTCTTCTACTGCTGCGACGCGGGGGCGATCGTGCCGATCGGGCTGACCGGCGGAACGAGCGGCCAGGCGGTGACGATCAGCAACCCTCCCGACATGAACAACAATTCCGACGTCGTGTACGAGCGCGGGACGGACGACATCTATCTCTGGAGCCTCGGCACCCTGACCAGCGTGCTGCTCGCCAGCGACGGAACGGCCGCGCCGGGCGGCGGGACGTTCAACCGCTTCGGGGACCGTCCGGTCGTGAACGACTCCCAGGTCGTGGCGTTCGAGGGCGAGGTGAGCGGCGGTCCGGAGGGTATCTTCGTGACCGCGCCGCCGTTCTCGACCATCGAGGCCTGTGCGCTCGAGGACGCCGCGACCCCGATCGGCGGCACCTTCAAGATTTTCGCGACCAACGCGGCGGTCGCCATCAACACCTTCGGCTACGTCGCCTTCACGGCCGGCGTCGCCATCCCCGGTCCCGACACCTCGGCGGTGTTCGCGTGCGATTCCTCGGGACCGACCCTGTCCACCGTGGCCCAGGAGGGCGATCTCGTCTCCGGAACGCCCCTGTCGAGCATCGACGACGAGTTCGTCGGCATCGACGACGCCTTCAACGTCGCCTTCGAGGGGACGGCCGCCGGGCGCCAGCTGGTGCTCGCCTCCGGCGGGTTGACGGCGCTCACTCCGCTCGCGTCCAGCGCCGCGGAGTTCGCGCCGCGCCTCACGGCCGGTGGTCGCGTCATCTGGCGGCGGACCGGGCGGATCGAGCGCTTCGACGGTGCCATCACGACCGTCGTCGGGCAGCCCGATCTGACGCCGATCGGCCTCGCGATCTCGCCGCGCGAGCCCAGCATCAACAACCTCGACGACATGGTCTTCCGGGCGACGCAGTCGGTGCTGTACGTCCTCGACGACGGCAACCTCGAGGTCGTCGCGGCACCCGGCGGACCGAGTCCCGGCGTCGGCACCTACGGCGCCGTCAGGTCTCCGGTGTTTCGCGGCAGCTCGCTCGCATTCGCCGCCGCCGACAGCGGCGGGGAGCTCATCGCCCTCAAGCGGGGACACGGCGCCGTGACGCAGGTGCTCCACAGCGGCGACCTCGTGCCGGGCGGCGGGACCTTCGACCTCGGCTCGTCGGCCCTCGCCGTGTCGGGCTCCAAGGTGCTCTTTCATTCGTTCCTGAGCGGCACGCTCGCGACGGAAGGCCTCTTCCGCGTGAACACGCAATCGGGACGCATCGACACGCTGGCCCTCGAGGACGATCCGGCTCCCGCCGGCGGTGTCTTCGAGGACTTCCTGGCGGTCTATCCGGCAGGCAACGACGCGGTGTTCATCTCGACGCTCGATTCGTCCTTCTCGGGCATCTTCCTGACGAGCCGATCCGGTCCGATCCAGGTCGTGCTCGAGGGCGACGCGCTCCCCGACACCGGCGGAGGCACGTTGAGCCGGCTCGGCGGGGTCGCCGTCAAGGGTAAGCGGGTCGTGTTCACCGGCGAGGTGAGCGGGGGCACGGTCTCGGACGGTCTCTTCGTCTGGAGCCATGGTCGGATCACGCGGCTCGTGTCGGCGGGGGACCCCGCGGGAGTCGGGAACACGTTCTCCACGGTCTTCAGCAGCGGCATCGTGGACGGCGTGATCGCGCCGCTCGCGCTCACCAGCTCGCCGGTGCTGGTCGCCTCGCTGAGCGGCGCCAACAGCGAGGGGCTCTTGTTCGTCCGCAGCGCGACCTCGGTCGTGCCGGTGGCATACGCGGGCGATCCGACTCCGCTCGGCGGCACCGTCTCCGGGTTCAACCTCGGCGAGCCGATCTCGCGGATCGGCAACAGCGTGATCCTCGAGGCCGGGTTCTCCGCGAGCTCCGGAGTGGCTCTCGCACTGGTGCGCGCCGAGCCATGATCGCGACGCGCGCGCGCGCCTGACCGAAGGGCTGCGCTCCTTGAGCGAACCCCCATTGCCCGGAACCCCTAGACCCGGATGAAGATGCGCCGGCGGTGCAGCTCCGCCGTCGGCAGCATCCAGATCAGCAGATAGGCGAGCGCGAAGCAGAACGATCCCTCGCGCGCTCCCACGACGGGCGCGAAGAGGTGCTCGTAGAGGAAGAAGCGGAGCGGCTCGTAGGAGTCGCCGATGGGCACCTGCGAGAGCTCCATGAGGCGGGCGCCCAGGCTCGACAGGAGATAGACCGCGAGCGCGTTGCTGCCGAGCATGAGGAACGGCGTCGTGCCGCGCCGCCAGCGGCGGCGGTCGATCAGCTCGTGACAGAGACCGAGGAGCACGTAGCCGAGGCCCGCGCTCAAGAGCACGAACGAGCTGGTCCAGAGCTGCTTGTTGATCGGGAACCAGGCGTCCGCGAGCTGCCCCGCGACGGCCAAGAGCGCGCCGCCGACGACGAGAGCCATGGTCTTCCGTCCGGCGGCGACGTCGGCGCGAAGCCACGATCCCGCCAGCACGCCGAGCAGCGTGGTCGCGACGGCCGGGATCGTGCTGACCAGGCCCTCGGGATCGAAGCCCCGGTGATAGAGGTGGCCCGCGAACCACCGGCCGTCGACGTATGCCGCGAGGTTGCCCTCGGGGGTGAGCACCCCCGCGCCGAACCCCGGTACGGGCACCAGCGTCAGTAACATCCAGTAGGCGGTCAGAAGGAACACGACGGTGGCCGCCCGGCCCCGGACGCCGGTCGCGAGCATGACGGCCGTGGCGGCGACCGAGCACATCCCGATCCGCTGCAGGACGCCGAAGATCCGGAGCGAGGCGAGCTGCCCGAAGTCCGGAAAGCCGTTCAAGAGGAGCCCGAGCGCGAAGAGCAGGAGGCCGCGCCGGGCCAGCGTCGGCAGCACTCGGGAGCGCTCGCGCGTCCCTGCAAGCCGTTCCGCCAACGAGAGATCGAGCGACACCCCGACGATCAGGAGAAAGAACGGGAAGACCAGGTCGGCGAGCGTCCAGCCGTGCCAGGCCGAGTGGGAGAGAAAGGCGTAGCCGTCGTCCCAGCTCCCGGGATTGTTCACCAGGATCATGCCCGCGACCGTGAGCCCCCGCATGACGTCGAGGGATTGAAGCCGCGTCGAGCCGCGCGCGGCCGTCGCCGCCGCGCCTCCGTCCTCTTCCTGCCCCACCCGCTCCTCGCGGTGGAAACGGTCCGCGTGCGGTCCAAGGACCGCACGAACCATCACGTCAAACAGTACAGCAAATCGGAGACCATTGGCGCAATCGGGGAAAGGCTCATGGCCGCGGGCGGCGGATCGGGTCCGCGCTGGCGTTTGCCCGCCAAAGGAGCAGCGCGTCCGCGTTTCCGAGCAGGGCGCCGGCCGCCTACTGCTCGCCTAGGCGGGATGCGGATCCGCGGGCAGCCAGCATGCCGTAGCGCTGCATCTTCTTGAGCAACCCACGATAGGTGAGACCGAGCTCCTTCGCCGCGTGGGTACGGTTGCCGTCGCAGCGCTCGATCGCCAGCGCGATGCGCTCGCACTCGAAGCGGGCGACGTCGTCCTGCAGCGAGATCGTCGCGCCCTCGACACGCGTCACGGCCACGGCGGTGTCGTCGAACAGCGCGGCCTCGGTGATGCAGCCCCCCGGATCGCACAGCAGCACCGCGCGCTCGATCATGTGATCGAGCTCACGGACGTTCCCCGGGAAGTCGAGGCGCGTGAGCGCATCCATCGCCTCCGGGGCGATCGCGGCGACGCGCCGCCCGAACGCGCGGCTGTGCTTCTCGAGAAAATGCTCGACCAGGAGCGGGATGTCCTCCCGCCGCTCGCGCAACGCGGGCATGCGAATGCGGAGCACGTTCAGGCGGAAGTAGAGGTCCTCGCGGAAACGTCCCTGTTGCACCTCGGCCGCGAGGTCGCGATTGGTGGCGGCGATGATGCGGACGTCGACCTTCACGGGACGTCCCGATCCGACCGGCTTGATCTCGCCCTCCTGCAGGACCCGCAACAGATGCACCTGCACCGCGGGGCTGGTCTCGGCAATCTCGTCGAGGAACAGGGTTCCGCCGTCGGCGACCTCGAACAGTCCCTTCTTGTCGGCGACGGCTCCCGTGAACGAGCCGCGCCGGTGTCCGAAGAGCTCGCTGGCGAGCAGCGTCTCGCTGACGGCGCCGCAATTCTGCGGCACGAAGAGCTCGTCGCGCCGCGAGCCCTCGTGGTGGATGGCCCGCGCCATCAGCTCCTTGCCGGTGCCGGTCTGGCCCTCGATCAGGATCGTCGTGGGGGTGGCGAGCACACGCCGCGCCAGGGCGATGACCTGCTGCATCGCCTGGCTCCGCCCCAAGATCGCCCCGAAACCGCCGTCCTCCGCCTCGCGCCTCCGGAAGTAGCCGTTCTCGACCACCAGCCGCTCGTTGGCGACCTGGAGATCCTGCAGGAGACGCACGTTCTCCTCGGCCAGGCGCGCGTTCTCGCGCGTGAGATGAAACGTCTCGATGGCGCTCTCGAGGGCCATCCGGAGCTCCCGGCTGTCGAACGGTTTCGGGATGTACCGATAGATGCGCCCGAGGTTGATGGCCCCCACCAAGGTCTCGACGTCCGTATAGCCGGTGAGGATGATCGGAATGAGGTCGGGCTTCAGCTGGAGGGCGCGCGCGATGACGTCCAGTCCCGTCATCTCGGGCATCCGCTGATCGGCCACCAGCACGGCGACCGGCTCCGTCGCCACGATCTCGAGCGCGCGGGGGCCGCCGAGGGCCCCGAGGACGGTGAAGTCCCGGTCGTAGTTCAAGCGCAACGTCTCGAGCAACGGCGGCTCGTCGTCGACGAAGAGGATCGGGTAGTGCTTGTAGTCGAGCCGGGTGTTCATCGGCCAGCAGGAGACGTCGTCGCCGGGCGGACCGTAGCGTAGGGCGACCCGCATCTGTCAAGTTCTCATCCGCCCGACCGAGCGTCGGGCGTCCGAAAGTGGTGCAGTTTTCGAGGCCGCATCGGGCAGGACGATCCGGAACTCGGTTCCCTTCCCCGGCTCGGTCAGCACGCGGATCTGTCCGCCGTGGTGACTGATGATCCCCTGCGAGATCGCGAGCCCGAGACCCGTGCCCTCTCCCACGGGTTTGGTCGTGAAAAACGGATCGAAGACGTGAGACACGTGCTGCGGCGCGATACCCACGCCGTCGTCGCGAATCGAAATCAGCACTTGGCCGGTCTCCTGTGCCATTGTGATCCAGAGATTGCCCCGTCCCCGAATGGCATCGCAGGCGTTCGCCAGGACGTTCATGAACACCTGATTGATCTGCCCCGGAATCACCTGCACCGGCGCGAGCAACCCATATTGGCGATGGATGGTGATGCGATCCGCCCAGCGCGGCCGGAGCAGCCGGAGGCTGACCTCGATCGCCTCCTGCAGATCCGTCGGCCGCGGCTCGGCCTCGCCCAGACGTGAGAACGTCCGCAGATCCCGGACGATCGTGGCGGTGCGTTCCGCGCCGAGCGCCATCAGCTCGAGGATCTTGCTGAGGCGCTCCACGCCGCTGGCGAGCTCCGGGTCGCGGTGCAGCGTCGCGAGCGTGCGGACCTGTGCCAGCGTCTGGTGCAAGGGCTCGACGTTGCCGACGATGAAGCTCAACGGATTGTTGATCTCGTGCGCCACCCCCGCCACGATCAAGCCGAGCGACGCCATCTTCTCGGTGGTGAGCAGCTGCGCTTGCGCCGTCTTCAAGTCCTCGTAGGCGCGCCCGAGGTCGGTGTTGGAGGATTCGAGCTCGGCCGTGCGGCTGCGCACCTTGTCCTCGAGCGCCGCGTTCAGGGCTCGCACGGCTCGATACGAGTGCGCGTTCTGTATCGCGACCGCGCTCTGGGCGGCGAGCGTGGTCAGCACCTCGACGTCCTCGCGATTGAACGGGCGACCCGAACGGCGCGGCCCCAACACCATCGCACCGATCGCCTCCCCGCGGAGGGCAAGGGGCACCACCAGGGCCGCGCCCAACTGCGCCGCCTCCGCCCGGGCATCGTCCGCGTCGGCCCCGTCCAGCGTCAACGGCGGCCGCTCCGGATGCCATGGGCGCTCGGGCTCTCGAGCCAGCTCGCGGCGAAGGGCGTCGACGATCGGCCGCGTCCCGGGCTCCATCCGATCGTCGCGCTCGTCGTAGCGCCAGAGGGTCGCCTGCTCGTCGAGCCAGAGCACCACCGAGAGGGAGCGCAGCTGCAGGCCCTCCGTCACCGTTCGGCCGACGCGGCCGAGCAGGTCCTCGAGGTCGAGGAGCGACGTCAGCGCGGCGCTCAGCTGGCCGACGGTCCGCCGATAGTCGAGCCGGCTCCGATAGAAGGTCCGGTCGATCACGGCCTGCGCTGCGGCACGCAAGGGCTGGAAGAACACCGCGACCATCACGATGAACCCCACGGTGAACCCCGGGACCCGCGCCTGCTCCGCCGGCAGGAGGAAGCCCAGGAGCGCGAGACTGGTCGCATAGGCGACCGTGAGCGCGAGGGTCAGCGCGCCATACACCGCCGCTTGCTTCACGAGCGCGTCGATCCCGAACAGATCGTGCTTCGTGATCGCGTAGAAGATCGACAGATAGAAGAGCGGACCCGCGAGCGCGATCAGATTGATGGGGAAATTGCTCTCCGACTGGGCGATGTTGAGGAACCCGTAGAGCGCGAGCCCGGCGCCCGAGATCACGCCCAGAAGAATCGCGTGCAACCGCGGCCGCACCGACGGCGTGCGGTTCTCCCAGTACGCGTACGCCAGCAAGCCGAGGAGCGTGACGATCGCGACCGCGAGGTAGAGCGACGCCGCGTGATAGGCGGCCAAGCCGGGCACCGCGCGGTAGAAGTCCACCATCATCCATGCCGTCAGCACGGCGGAGACGGCGTACGGGACCCCGATGATCCACGGCCGGCGCGTCGTGACGGCCCGCGTCTCGGGGAACACCAGACCGAGATGCACCATGGCCGCCGCGAACGTCGCCTGCATGCCGAGCTGGAGCCGAGAGAGCCACCACAGATCCGGCTGGTAGAGCGCCGTCGCCGTCAGCGCGAACAGCCCCCCGAAGAATCCCTGGCTGAGGAAAGCCCGCGCGGCGGGGGTATGGGGCTGCAGCAGCGCGACGATCATTCCGCCTGCGAGCGAGATCCAGCCGAAGACGAGGAACACACCCACGGTCAACGCGTAGTGGACCATCGTGAAGCGCATCGTCGGCACGACCCGGGTGAAGGTCTCGCCGTTCTTGACGAGCGCGTAGCGAACGGGCGTTCCCACCGGCTGGCGCGCCGCATGGTCGTAGATCTCGCGGTTGCCGGTCACCGCCGTGCCGTCGACCTCGACGACGCGGGCATAGAAGGGAACGCTCCCTGGCCAGTCGTAGACTCGAATCGTCGGGACGAGCGCGTTCCCGAGGACGAAGAACCCCGGGAAGACGCGGCCGGGCCAATAGAGCGTGCCGACGGTGGTGATCACCACGATCGGGACCGCGAAGGCCGCCGCCACCACGACGAACCAGCGCTCGCCGAGCCGGCGTCGCCAGCGCGTGATGTCGCGGTGCATCTCGACGTTCCTGCTCACACCGTCTGCCCTGGGCCTTCCTGCTCGAGCCGGCCGCCGCGTTCGCTCGGGGAGCGCCAGAGCAAGGACCGTACCGTCTTGTCCGTATCGAATCGAAACGACCGATCCTCGCGGGATCGCTCGCTCGGAACCGCCGTCAACGTCGAGCCGCCGGAAACTGTGAACGAACGGACCTAGCAGGACCTCGCTTCGGAGCCTCCCTCCTCCCAGCCATCGCGGAGGATGATCGCGGCCGCGCGCGCCGCCAAGTGGTGGTATGTCCATTGCTCCTGTCGGCCGGGCACCGCAATCGGAATCCACGCGTGGAGATCGCGGTCTCCGTTACGAAGGCGTCTTCGCATCCTGATTCCAGACCCCTCTTGCCGAGCGATCGGAGGGTACCGTTGCCGGAAACCGACAGGGACATGACGAGCCGCCGCCCGCCGCGCGGGGCGACGCGATCCCTCCTGCTCCTCCTCGTGCTCACGCGCGGGCTTTGGAGCACGACGCCGGCCGAGGCGGTCTGCAGCGCGATCCCGACGCCGCTCCAACAGGGATTCACGGGCGTCCGAGGAATCGTCGACCGGCCGTTCGCCTCCCCGGGGGACTTCGTGACGGTCCGCCTGCGCGATCCGGCTCCTTCGTCACCCGACGATCTGATCGTGAGCCTGATCTTCAAACCCGGAAGCGTGGCCGGAACACCCGCCACGAGCGATCTCGGGACGGCCCACATGATCGTGCTCCACGGTCCCGCCGGCGCCCCGCTTCCCGCCGCCTGCGAGCACGTCGACACCACCTTCGTCGAGCGGCGGACGCAGTCGTCGGTGGGCCAGCCCGACGATCGGCCGATCGAGCTGGCGGTCGGCGGCGACCCCGGGCAACCCCCGGACCGCGTCCTCTTCCGCTTTCCCGACGACTACTGCACGGACGGGCCCGCCAAGGGAGCACGCTGCGCCGGCGACGCCGACTGTCCCGGCAGCACCTGTCGACAGCGCCTCTGCCTCGGCGGCGCCAACCACGGCGGGACGTGCGCCGCGGAGTCCGCGTGCCCCGGAGGCGATTGCATCCTCGCGCCGCCCATCGGACCGATCGCGATCGTGATCACCGACGTCCACGATCCCCTGCCCTGCACGCTCGTGCCGGACGACGCCGCCTGTCTGGACGTCGTCCCGACGACCTCGCCGCCGATCGCATGCGTCGATCACCTGTTCGCAGAGACCACCACCTCGTGGCCGCCGGAGCACCATGCCACGTTTCCCCACTTCACTGGCCTCCCGGCGCCCAACGACTACGGGGCGCTGACGACGGGGGCGACCCCCACCGTGCAGCTCGCGGTCGACAGCGACGGCAACGCGCTCATCCCGATCGGTTGGAGCGGCGTCCTCGTGAAGGGAGGGCTCGCCACGGCCCAGAACGTGATCCTGCCGGTCGCACGCCTGGTCCGCTTCGCGACCTCGGTCGATGCCTTCGAGGGTCGACCGACGCAGTCGATCGACGTTCCGGACGCCGCGTTCCTGAGCGCGTTCACCCCGGCGGGAGCGCGCCTCCCGCCGATCTTCGAGCCCCAGGTCGACCGTCGGAGCCACGGCGAGCTGATCCTCTTCGGGTCGGCCGACGAGCGCCGGAGCGTGCTGCGCATCGGCCGCCGTGAACGGGCGTGCCTGGGCGGAGCGCGCGATCAGCAGCGCTGCGCGAGCGACTCGGATTGCGAAGGCGGCTCGTGCGGGGTCATCCACACGTGCGACGGAGGCGAGAACGCCGGCAGCCACGACTGCCGCCACTGCTGCCGCGACGCCGCCTGCGACGCCACGTGCCGCGAGGGCCTCTTCGACTTCCGCTCGCGGCTGCTCGGCGGCATCGGTCCCGCCGTCATCTCCCGTCCGCAGTTCGAGGCCTCGGCGGACGGGCCGATCCCCTTCGACGGCTTGATCCAGACCGAGACGCTGAACGCGTTCGTCGTGAACGAGACCCTGGCCCAGCAGGATCTCGACGGCAACGACGCGGAGACCGGCAGCGTCGCGGTGGTGCAGGACCTCGACACCGGCCGCGAGCAGTTCCTGACGGTCCCGCAGCCGTGCGCGGGCGTCGGGCGGCGCGCGGCCCGCCTCGTCACCCGCGTGCACCAGCCGCCCTTCAGCTTCTACGCGATGGACGCCGCGGAGGGCGTGGTCGCGTTCCTCGAGCCGGAGGCGCAACCGGACGCCGCGTGGCAGGATCTCGACTGCGATGGGGACACCGTCGACACCGTGCTGCGGGTGTTTCAGCAGGGGCCGAACGACTCGGCGCACACGTCCCTGGATGCCTTTCCGTCGGCGATCGCCGCCGTGCCGGATCCGCGCGTCAACGGTCGGAGCCTCGCGATCGCCAACGGTCGGGTGTTCTTCCGGGCGACCGAGGCCGGGAACGCGCCGCACCACATCACCGGCACGGAGCTCGTGAGCGTGAGCCCGACGACTCACCTCGCGGCGAACGCCTCGAGCCGGCGGCCCGTGATCTCCGCCAACGGCCGGTTCGTCGCCTTCGTCAGCGCCGCGACCGACCTCGTAACGCCGGACGGGAACCCGGCGAGCGACGTCTTCGTCCGCGACCTTTGCCGGGAGAACGGGCGCGCGGTCGCGGGCTGCACGGTGGGCACCTCGCTCGTCAGCATCGGCTGCGACACCCCGGGCGCCCCCTGTCAGGGCCCGAACGAGTTCGCGGCGATCTCGGCGGACGGCCGCTTCGTCGCCTTCGGCAACGGCCCGCCCGATCATCCGGACGTCTTCGTGCACGACCGCGTCGCCGGCACGACCGTTGAGGCGAGCCTCGGCATCCCGGGAGGCTCCACCGTCGTCAAGTTCGGCCTGGCGCTCGTCTCCTCCGGTGCCGACTTCGTCGTCGCGTTCAATCGCCGGCTGGGCCCGACCCAGCGTCCGCTGTACCTCTACGACAGCACGCATCCGCCGGCGGAGCGCATCAGCGAGCTCGAGGCCTACGCGAGCGAGCCCGCCATCGCCGCGAACGGTCGCTTGGTGGCCTACGTCGCGTCGCACGTCGTCACCGAAGACTATGCGGCTGCGGTCGAGCAGGTGCTGGCCTTCGATCGTGATTGTACCGGTGGCGAATGCACGACCCTGATCAGCGCCACCCACGCCGGCACACCGGACTACCTCCCCAGCACCGGACCCGTGGTTTCCGACGATGGCCGATTCGTCGCGTTCACGAGCCACGCTCTCAACCTCGTGCAGGGTTTCCCGATCGGCACGAGACCGAACGTCTACGTCCGCGACCTCCGCGCCGCCTCTGCCGCGACCGCTACGACCATCGTCCGCAAGGGCGTGCCGGGCTTTTCGCCGTACGTCGTGAAGGGCATGTCCGGCGATGCGAGGTTCCTCGCCGTCGGGGGGTTTCTCGCACCCAGCGAAGCCTTGTTCGTCGACTTCGTGATCGTCGATCGCCTGACGGGTCTGCCGATATACGCGAGCGATCACGGCGGAACCGAGCCGTTTCCCGGGCACGGGCTGCCGCGCGAAGCATTGTCGGGCGATGGCCGGCTGCTGGTCTTCGCGGCCGAGCGCTCACCCGGCGTCACCGACGTCTTCGTACGCGACCTCCGCGCGCACGCGGTCACGACGGACGAGAAGGATCGCGCGGCCGACGTCACGGCGGACGGCATCGTCGGTCAGACGGTTCTCCGGGCGATCGACACCCGGAGCGGGGAGGCCGGCGTGATCGTCGACGTCGCCTGTCCGGCGACGGAGGTCGCGGTCGCCGGCGACTGGGCCGCGTTCCTCCGCCCCGAGGCCGACGGACCGTGCCGCGGCGAGCCCGGGCCGCCGCGCGACTTGAACGGCAACCAGAGGGTCGCGGACGACGTCGTCCAGCTGTGGCACGTTCCGGACGGGCCGCAGGGCGTCGTCAATCTCGGCGTCGCGGCGACCGCGATCACGCTCTCGCCGACCTCCATCGCCGCGCTGGTGTCGGAGTGCGCGACCGCCGGTTTGGTCACCGACGGGTGTCCGGCCGGAGGCCGCGACCTGAACGGCGACGGCGATGCCGGCGACACCGTGGTGCACGTCGACACGGTTCCGCCGTCGGGCTGGCTGAACCTTGGCCAGGCCGCGGATCGCGTGGAGATCTCGGGTAAGGTCGCGGTGTTCACGACGCCCGAGGCCGCCCAGGGAGCGGATCTCAGCGGAGACGGCGACCGCAGCGACCGCGTCCTCCAGGTGTACGACCTCTGCCCGTCGACGCAGCCGCTCAGCCTGATCCCGCAGCCGGTCGAGGACTTCGTGACCGGAAGTGTCTCGCGATCCGGCTGCAGCGCCGACCGGAGCGAGCTGATCGCCTTCCGCACCTACGAACGCAATCGTTGCGATGCCGAGGCGTCCTCGCCGCAACCGCCCGGCACCTGCACGCGACAAGCACCGCCCGGTTGCGACAGCCTCCTCGACTGCGACCTCAATCGCGACGGCGACTGCTGTGACGACGTGCTCCAGGTCTATGAGATGCCGCAGCGGGTCCTCCGTCAGGGTCCCGAGAACAAGGCGCCGACCCTCAAGCCCTGCAGCTTCGACGTCTGCGATCCCCGCGTGCCCTACCGGGTCGGCCAGAACACCGTCACCTTCTTGACCCGCGAGTGCGACCAGCGGGGCGGCCACACGATCGGCTGTCCCGACGGCGGCACCGACCTGAACGGCGACTTCGATGCCGACGACCTGATCGTGCAGGTGCTGAACGTCCGGCCGACCGGGACCAAGCTCAACCTCCTCGGGTCGGTGAGTAGCGGCTTCTGCAGCGAGCCCAATCCGACCACCAACCAGGTCCACACCTGCGTCGAGGACACCGATTGTCCAGACGGCGGCGCCTGTCGCCTGCTCGCCAACCGGTGCCTGTACGCGCACGATTCCTGCGCGCTCCCGCCGGACGACTCGACACCCGCCAATGACCCATGCGACGCCGGCTCGTTTTGCGGCTTCTACGACGACGAGGAGGGGGCGATACCGGAATGCCTCTTCATCGGCAGCACGTGTGAAGAGAACGCCGATTGTCAGTGGCTCGTCGCCAACGGCTATGCGTCGCGCGGCAAGTGCGAGAAGACCGGCCAGGAGCTGCAGCGGCTCGCGAGCCCGCTGAAGGCGCCGGGCGGGCACGGCGAGGTCTTCACCAGCATCGGCCGCTGCGCCGACGAGGACCGCGCCTGCAACAGCAACGCCGACTGCCCGAACGCCGGTGCCTGCAAAGCCGAGCTCATCGTGGCGACGGCCAACGACGCCGACGGCGACGAGGTCGCCGACCCGTTCGACAATTGCCCCACGGATGCCAATCCGGAGCAGGGAAACGTCTGCGTGCCCACCGACACGTGCGGCGACGGCGTCGTGACGCGCCCGGAGGAGATCTGCGACGCCGCGACCGATCGCTGCATCGATTGCACGCGACTCTGCGGCGAGCGCCCCCGCGAGGACTGTCGGGTCGCCGGCCCCACCGACCACGCCTCGGCCCGCCTCGTCGTCCGCCAGGCCGGCGGCGATCGCGCCGCGCTCGACTTCCGCTGGTCGGGCGCACCGGCGAGCCTGCCGGACTTCGGAGATCCCCTCCGCACCACGAGCCATGCGGTGTGCCTCTACGACGGCAGCGGCATGACTCAGCCGCTCGTGGAAGCCCAGGCGCTCGCCGGCCGAAGCTGCGCGACCCGCGCCTGCTGGAAGGCCCTCGGCGACCGCGGTTTCCGCTACGTCGACAAGCTCGGCGGCGGCGGGCTCACCTCCGTCCTGCTCGGGACCCGACGCGGCGACCGCGCGCGGCTGCGCGCGAAGGGCACGATCGCAGGCGGGTTGCCGCTCAGCGGGCCGGTGACGGTCCAGCTGGTGAACAGCGAGACCGCCGCGTGCTGGCGCGCCGACTTCAGCGAGGCCGAGCGCAGCTCCGCGACCGAGTTCAAGGCGAAGCTCGCGCCCTGAGGCGCGTGCACCTGTCAGTGACCGAGAGGGCGACGTGGGCGGTCAGACCGACCGGCGCCACGCCGCCATCTCGGCAATGATCCACTCGCGGAAGGCGCGCACCGGCGGCGCGTCGCGCTCCTCGGGGCGCGTCACCAGATGATAAGTCCACGGGCTCGCCGCCTTGACGTCGAAGAGCCGCGTGAGCCGGCCCTCGCGGAGCGCCCGCTCCGCGAGGACGTCGCTGGTGAGGGCGATACCCTGTCCCGCCATGGCGGCGTCGAGCATGAGCTGGGCGTGATCGTAGGAGAGCCGCCGCGCCGGCTCGATGCCGGTCACCCCCGCGGCGGCGAGCCAGAGCGGCCACGCGGTCGGCACGTGCACCTCCTCGAGCCAGGTGCGACCCGCGAGGTCGGCGGGGGTGCGGAGCGTGGGATCGTCGCGGACCCCATCGGGGCGACATACGGGATAGAACTCGAGGGGAAAGAGCGGCTCGGAGCACACGCCCTCCCACGGCCCGGTGCCGAAGCGGATGGCGACGTCGACGGGATCGCGCGCGAAGTCGGCGTAGCGAGTGGTCGCCTCCATGGCGACGTCGAGGTCGGGATGGAGGCGCTCGAAGGCCGGGAGGCGCGGCACCAGCCAGTTGCCGGCGAAGCTCGCGAGCACGCTGAGGCGGAGCGTGCGGCGCTGGCCCTCGCCGCGGAGCGCCACGCTCGCCCGGTCGAGGCGACGGAGCGCGTCGGCGACCTGCGCGAGGTAGGTCGCCCCGTCAGTGGTGAGTGCCAGGCCGCGCGGCTTGCGCTCGAAGAGCCGACGGCCGAGCTCCTCCTCGAGGGCGCGGATCTGGCGGCTGACGGCCGAGGTCGTGACGCAGAGCTCGGCGGCGGCGTCCGTGAAGCTCAGGTGGCGGCCGGCGGCCTCGAAGACGCGGAGCGCCGCGAGCGACGGGAGATGACGGAAGGGCGGCGCGCCGCCGCTACGGACCGGCACCGGCGCACCGTAAGCGGCACCCGGGCGCGAATCAAACCGAAATGAAGGCGCCGCTCAGCGCACGGCGGTCGGCGCGTCGGCGCCGTCGCAGGCGGCCGGCGTGGTGCGCTCGACGGTGCCGAACTTGGCGAGCTGCGGCGCGATCTTCTCCGCCGGCCCGACGACGACGATGACGGCGTCGCCGGTCGGCACCCAGCGCGTCGCGAGCTGCTGCACGTCGGCGAGCGAGGTGGCGGTGACGCGGGCCGGGAAGGCCTCGAGGTCGCTCCGCGGCAGGCCGAAGCCCTGCAGCTCGGCGAGCTTCCCGGCGACCGCGCCCGGGGTCTCGAGCTGCTTCGGGAACTGGCCGACGAGGAGGCTCTGCGCCCGCGTCAGCTCCTCGGGGGTGGCACCCTTGGCGGCGAAGCCCGCGAGCACGTCGAGCGCGACCTGCAGCGCCTCGCCGGTGGTCTCGACCTTGGTGAAGGTGCCGACGCGGAAGTCGCCGGGGACCTTGCGCGCCGCGAAGCCGCTCCACGCCCCGTAGGTCAGGCTGCGCTTGACGCGCAGCTCGTCGATCAGGCGCGCGCCGAAGCCGCCGCCGAGAATGGTGCTGGCGACGTTCGCCGGCACGTAGGCCGGATCGGTGCGGGCGATCGCGACGTTGCCGATGCGGATGTGGGTTTGCGTCGCGTCGGGCTTGTCGACCAGGAGGATGTGCCGGCCGCTGACGCGCGCCGGCACGGGCAGCGGCGCCGCCGCGGCCCCGCCCCGGCGCCAGCCGCCGAAGGCGCGCTCGGCCTTGGCCATGAGGTCGGCGGCCGAGGCGTCGCCGATGATCACCAGAACGGCGCGCTCCGGGACGTAGTGCTGCGTGTAGAAGGCCTGCACGTCGGCGCGCCCGAGCCGGCGGACGCTCGCCTCGGTGCCTTGCGACATGTGGCCGTAGGGATGCCGCCCGTAGAGGTAGCGCGCGTAGCACACCTCGGCGACCGTTCCCGGATTCTCGCGCGCGGACAGAATGCCCGCGAGCGCCAGGCCCTGCGCGCGCCGGAGCTCGTCGGTCTGGAAGGCCGGATGGAGGACGACGTCGGAGAAGAGATCGAGGCCGGCGTCGAGGTCCTTGCTCAGGAACTCGCCGGCGACGGTCGCGAAGTCGGTGCCGGCGTCGGCGGCGATCTGGCCGCCCAGGAACTCGACCTCGCGCGCCAGCTCCTCCGCGCCCCGGCGCGTCGTCCCCTGGTCCAAGAGGTCGGCGGTGAGCTCGGCGACGCCCTCCTTGCCGGACGGATCGGCGGAGGCGCCGGCCGGCAGCAGGAGATGGAAGCGCATGGTCGGCAGCGAGTGGTACTCCGACACCAGCACGGTGAGCCCGTTCGACAGCACGCGCTCCGCGACCTTCGGCATGGTCACGGCGGCGGCCGGCGGCCCGACCGGCGGCGGGGTCGCACCGCCGCTTCCGAAGAGCGCCCCGCGGTGGGCGCAGCCGACGGTGGTCGCCGCGAGCGCGAGCGTCACGACGAGGCGCCTCATCGCATCACCCCGCCCGGGCTCGCCGGGCTGGCCGTGCGCGGCGGCGGGCTCCCGGGCTTGGGACGCTCGGGCACGAGCTCGATCGTGCTCTGCGCGCGATCGACGAGATAGGTCTTGGCGACGCGTTGCACGTCGGCCGCCGTCACCGCCTCGACGCGATCGACCTCGCGGAACATCTCGCGATAGTCGCCGAAGATGGTCTCGTAGAAACCGAGCTGGTTGGCCTTGCCGCCGACCGAGTTGAGGCTGCGCACGTAGTCGGCCTGCAGGAGGTTCTTGGCCTTGCGGAGCTCGCGGGCGTCCGGCTCGTGGTCGCGGAGCTTCGCGACCTCGGCCTCGATCGCCTGCATGAGCGCTCCGGCCGTCTTGCCGGGACGGACCTGCCCGTAGAACCAGAACAGCTCCGGGTCGATGCCCCAGTTGAAGCTGACGTCGACGTCGGTCGCGAGCTCCTTGCCGCGCACGACGGCGCGGTGGAGCCGCGAGCTCTGGCCGCCGCCGAGAATGGTCTGCAGCACGTCGAGCGCGGGGCGATCGGGATGGCGGGCGTTCACGACCTGGTAGGCGACGGCGATCGCGGGGAGCTCCGCGACCTTGTGGAGCTGCATCGACTTCGCGCCCGCCTGCGACGGCTCGACGTTCACGACCGGCGGCGGTGGCTCCTGAGCCGGGATGTCGCCGAAATAGCGCTCGACGAGCGCGAAGCCTTCCTTCGGCGAGACGGCGCCGGCCAGCACCAGGGTAGCGTTGTTGGGGGCGTAGTAGGTGCGGAAGTAGCGCTTGGCGTCGTCGAGCGTGATGGCGTCGATGTCGGCCATGAAACCGATCGGCCCCCAGCGATAGGTGCTGGCGGCGTAGGCGAGCAGGTAGATCTCCTCGTAGACCTTGCCGCCGGGATCGTCGTCGGTACGGAGGCGTCGCTCTTCTTTGACGATGCCGCGCTCCTGCTCGAGGTTCTTCGGCGTGATCGCGAGCGCCCGCATGCGGTCGGCCTCGGTCCAGAGCACGCGCGCCAGCGCCGGCGGCGGGAAGCTCTCGAGGTAGGCGGTGTAGTCGCGGGTGGTGTAGCCGTTGGTCGAGCCGCCGTTGCCCTCGATGATCTCGTCGAACTTCCCCTCGGTGTGCTCCCCGCCGTTGAACATCATGTGCTCGAAGAGGTGCGAGATGCCGGTGATCCCCGGCCGCTCGTTCCGCGAGCCGGTGCGGAAGAAGAGGTAGAGGCTCACCACCGGGAGATCGCGGTCCTCGTGGACGAGCACGGTGAGGCCGTTCGCGAGCTGCGTCTTCTCGACGGGCACGTCGATCGCGGCGAGCCCGGCCGGGGCGACCGCGCAGGCGAGGGCCGTCGCCAGAGCCGCGACGGCGACCGCCGCCCTGCCCCGCCGCGTCCCCTTCCCCGTCGAGTCGAGATCTCTGCTGCTCGTGGCTCGCATCGTCCTCCCCACCGCGGCCCTGGTCGGACGCCGCGAGCGCGGGATCATGCCGTGCCGCGGCGTGCAAGCCAACCCCACCGCGACGCGCTGACCGCAGGCTAGCGGTGGACGCGCGGGTCGTGCTCGAGGTCGATCTCTTTGATGACGGTGCGGCTCACCTCGACGAAGATCTCGCAGCCGTTGCCGTCTCTGGTCGGACGCACCTCACTGCTGCTGTGACTTTCCGACTCGCCGCCTCCCGAACACGTCGTTTCAGAGCTTTCGCTCCAGCCGTCGCAATCGCTTACGCCGGGCAGCGCGTACCTGGCACCCTCGATCTCCGGGAAGGGCCCGAAATGACGTCCATTCTTCCAGACCTCGACGGTGCTGGTGCAGACCGTCCGGGTCCACTCGGCTTCGACGGCTGGAAGCGCCGCCACCAGCGTCGCGAGGGTCGCGAGGATCAGCGGCGCGCGGGCACGATGCACAGGAATCCCAGCGGCTCGTCGCCGCTCGCCTCGAAGGCGTGCGGCTCGTGCGGCTCGACGTAGACGACGTCGCCGGGTCCGAGGGCGTGCGCGGCGGCGCCGAGACGGACCCGGCCGCGGCCGTGCAGCACGTAGACGCCGTGGTCGTGGGCGTGCGTGTCGAGCGCCGCGGCGGCGCCCGGCGTCACCGCGAAGTAGCGGAGCGCGAAGTGCGCGGCGCCCTCGGCGGGGCCGATCAACACCTGTCGCGTGCCGGCGGCGGGGTTCGCGGCCGAGTACGGCTCGGGCGTCACACCGTCCCAGCGACAACGCCCGGCCTCGCCCGCGAATCGGTGCACGCTGCCCATGCGGTCCCCCTCCCTCTGGTTAACAACCCGCCGACGATCGGGTCAAAGCAAATCGCTGGGAGTGCGCGTCGGGGGCGTCTCGCGTCGCCGGATCGCCTGGGTTAACGTCTCCCGCCTCCATGGCCGCTCCCGCGATCGAGGTGGAAGGTCTCGTCAAGGTCTTCCCGCGCCGGCGCGACGACCCGCTCCGCGCCGTCGACGGGCTCTCCTTCACGGTCGCGCCGGGCGCGATCTTCGGCCTCCTCGGTCCGAACGGCGCCGGCAAGACCACCACGCTCCGCATCCTCACCACGCTGGCCAAGCCGACCGCGGGCCGCGTCCGCATCCTCGGCCACGACGTGGTCGCGGAGCCGCTCGCGGTCCGGCGCGCGATCTCGGTCGTGATCCAAGAGACCGCCGTCGAGCTCTTCCTCTCGGCGCGCGACAACCTCCTCACCTTCGCGCGCTTCCATGGTCTGCCGGGCGCCGAGGCCAGCCGGCGCGCCGACCGGGTGATGCAGCTCTTCGGCCTCGAAGAGCACACCAACCAGAAGGTCCAGGACCTGAGCGGCGGCTTCCGCCGGCGGGTGCAAGTCGCGAAGACGCTGATGGTCGACACCCCGATCGTCTTCCTCGACGAGTTCTCGACCGGCATGGATCCGATCCTGAAGCGCGCCGTCATGGGCCTCTTGCGCGACGAGGCCAGGCGCGGCCGCACCATCGTCCTCACCACCCAGATCCTGAGCGAGGCCGAGGAGCTCTGCGACGACATCCTCATCATGAACCACGGCCGCCAGGTCGCGCGCGGCGACCTGCACTCGCTGAAGCTCCTCTCCGAGGGGGTCTACGAGGTGGCGCTCACCTTCGACCGCGTCCCCGCCGGGCTCGCCGACGAGATGACGGCGCGCGGCGCGCTCCGCGTGCACGTGAGCGGCAACACCGTCGAGCTCGCGCTCAAGGAGGACGAGCAGCAGGTGCTGGCGCTGGTGAGCGAGCTCGCCAAGCGCGGCCGCGTGCTCCGGGTCGAGCTCGGCGGCGCCAGCCTCGAGGACGTGTTCGTCTCGCTCACCGATCCGAACGGCGCCGCCTGACGGCGGAGCGGGATCGAACGCGAACGGCGTTCGTCGTGAGGAATCGCACGACAGCGTCCTCGCTGCGGGGGTGCATAGGCAAGCGGAGGTCGGACTGGTAAGACACGAGCAGGAGAGTTCTCGCATGCGCGCTCTGGTCGTCCCGTCGCTCGCCGCTCTTTTCGTCGCGTCGCTTCTGCTTCCCACTCCCGCCCGTGCCGGCGATCTCGATCTCGTGGACGTCCAACAGGACGCCCAGGGCGGCGTCGAAGGCATCAGGGGCGTCATCGCGGTCGCGGTGAGCCACGACGGCCGGCACCTCTACGCCGCCGGCGAGAGCAACGAGGCGCTCGCGGTCTTCGAGCGCGACGCGGCCTCGGGCGTGCTGACGCAGGTCGACGTCATGCGGAACGGCTTCGGCGGCGTCGACGGGCTCGAGCACGTCTCGGACGTCGCCGTCAGCCCGGACGACGCGCACGTCTACGCCGTCAGCACGACGCAGAACGCGGTGACGGCCTTCTCGCGCGACAAGACCAGCGGGCGGCTCGCCTTCATCGAGGCCGAGCGTGACGGCCGGGGCGGCGTCGACGGCCTCGAGTTCGCCCGCGTGGTCGTGGTCAGCCCCGACGGCAAGAACGTCTACGTCGCGGGGCAGCGCGCGGGCGCGGTCGTGGTCTTCAAGCGCGACACCTTCTCGGGCGCGCTCGAGTACGTGCAGACGGTACGCGACGGCACGGACGGCGTCGACGGCCTGAAGGGCGTCGTCAGCCTGGCCTTCGGTCCCGAAGGCCGGCAGCTCTACGCGGCGGGCATGAGCGACGGCGCGGTCACCCTGCTCAGGCGAAACGCCGACGGCACCCTCACCTTCATCGAGGCGTTGAAGGACGACCCCAAGGATCCCAAGTTCGGCATCCTCGGCACCGCCGGCGTCGCGGTCAGCCCGGACGGCAAGAACGTCTACGTCACCGGTCAGATCGACGACTCGCTCGCGGTCTTCGCGCGCAATGCCTCGAGCGGTCGCCTGCGCTTCGTCTCCGTCTACGCGCAGGGCATGGACGACGCCGACGGGCTCTACGGCGCGCTCGCGGTCACCGTGAACCCGAAGGGCACCCGCCTCTTCACGACCGGCCTCTACGACGGCACGGTCTCGGCATTCGCACGCGATCCGAAGACGGGCGCGCTCACGTTCCTCGAGCGCCACAAGAACATGGAGGGTCCGACGACCTGCCTCGCGATGGCGCGCGGGCTCGCCCTCAGCCCCGATGCCCACTACCTCTACGTCGCCGGGGCCAGCTCGAGCGCGGTCAACGCGTTTCGCGTCAGCCAATGAGGCGGCCGTCGCGCGCGGGCCGACGGCGCGCGCGGCGCTGACGCATCCCCGACCTGCCGGCTCGTGATCGGCGCCGACTCGCTGCGGCCGCTCGCCGCGGTCATGTACCGCGAGGGTAAGATCCGGGCGACCAACGTCACCTTCATCTTCTGGGATCTCTTCTACCCGCTCGGCTATCTCCTCGTCTTCGGCGTCGGCATCGATCACACGCTCGGCTTCACGGCGCCCGCGGCGACGCCGCTCGACTACAACGCCTTCTTCCTGGCCGGCGTGCTGGGCATGGCGAGCTTCGGCATCGCCTCCAACACCTCGTGGTCGTTCTTCCTGGACCGCGACAACGGCATCTTCTACGAGATGCTCACGTATCCACTCAGCCGCGCGCAGTACCTGCTCGGCAAGGTGCTCTTCAACGTGCTGATCGCCGTCGGCCAGGCGGTGGTGACGGTCGCGCTGGCCGCCGCGCTGCTCGCGGTGCCGGTCCGCACCGATCTGCTGCCGCTGCTGGCGGTGGCGGTCGTGGTCGGCACGGCGGGCTGGTTCTTCTTCTACGCGATCTTCGCCCTCCGCATCCGCCGGAACGACGCCTTCAACACCGTGACGTCGATCTTCTACTTCGTCTTCCTCTTCGCGAGCTCGATGTTCTATCCGCTCGAGCCGTTGCCCGCCTGGTTTCGCATCCTCGGCTACGCGAACCCGATCACTTGGCACGTCGACGTGCTGCGCTACCTGACCGTCGGCGTCGGCCACGCCGCGGTCGTCGCCGCGGAGGCCGTCGCGTTCGTGCTCTTCGTGTGGGTCGGCTTCCGGCTCGCGATCCGCAGCCTCGAAGAGGCCTAGAGCCCGAGCAGCCGGCCGCCCTGGTAGACGGCGAAGCTCGCCACCCAGGCGAGCGCCGTCATGTAGACGAACAGGAAGATCGGCCAGCGCCAGCTCCGGGTCTCGCGGCGGATGACGGCGAGCGTGCTCATGCACTGGCAGGCGAGCGCGAAGAAGACCATCAGCGAGAGGCCGACCAGCGGCGTGTAGACCGGCCGGCCGTCGGGCCGGCGCTCCGCTTGGATCTTCTGGCGGAGCGGAACCGCCGCCGCGTCCTGATCGCCGACGCCGTAGACCAGCCCCATGGTGGAGACGAAGACCTCGCGCGCCGCGAAGGCGCCGATGATGCCGACGCCGATCTTCCAGTCGAAGCCGAGCGGCCGGAGCGCCGGCTCGATCGCGTGGCCGAGCCGCCCGCCGTAGCTGTGCTCGAGGGCGCTCTGCCGCGCCGCCGGGCTCGTGCCGTCAATCTGGTCGGCGGGGCGACGCGGGAACGACAGCAGCACCCACAGCACGACCGTGCAGGCGAGGATCACGGTGCCCGCCTCGCGCAGGAAGACGCCGGCGCGGCCGACATCGCGCGCAGCGTGCTGCGCGGATCGGGCAGGCGGTAGGGCGGCAGCTCGAGGATCAACGGCACGTTCTCGCCTTGGATCACGGTGCGACCGAGCACCGCCGCGGCGATCAGGGTGATGACGATCGAGAACAGGTACATCGCCACCATCAGCAGCCCCTGCACCGGAAGGCCGCCGACGGCGGGCGGGAAGAGCGCGGCGATGATGAGCGTGTAGACCGGCAGGCGCGCCGAGCAGGTCATGAGCGGAATGACCATCATCGTGAGCAGGCGGTCGCGCTGCCGCTCCATGGTGCGCGTGGCCATGATCGCCGGCACCGCGCAGGCGAAGCCGGAGAGCATCGGCACGAAGGCGCGACCGTGGAGGCCGAGCGTCCGCATGATGCGGTCCATCAGGTAGGCGACGCGCGCCATGTAGCCCGAGTCCTCGAGGATCGAGATGAAGAAGAAGAGCAGCAGGATCTGCGGCAGGAAGACGATCACGTTGCCGACGCCGCCGACGACGCCCTCGCGGAGGAGATCGCTCACCAACCCGGCGGGGAGGTGCGCCGCCATCCACTGCTGCAACCACCCGGTGGCGTTCTCGACCACGGCGATCGCCGGATTCGCCCACGAGAACAGCGACTGGAAGAGCACCAGCATGACCAGCAGGAAGATCGCGAAGCCCCACACCGGGTGGAGCAGCACGCGGTCGATGCGCTCGGAGGCCTGGCGCTTGGGGACGTGCCGGTCGCCGCGCCCGTGCATCGCCGCGGCGTGGCGGTCGAGGTAGGCGTAGCGGCTGGCGATCACCTCGTCGTCGACGTCGCGTTCGGGGGTGTCCTGCACGGCGAGACAGGCGGCGCGGAGACGCGGGTCGACGTCGAGCAGCTCGTCGTGCTCGTCGACGCTGGTGAGCGCCCAGAGCGCGAGCGCGCGGTCGCGGCTCGGGGTCGCGCGCCAGGCCGGCGGCAGCGCGGCGACAACGCCCTCGAGGTCGCGCTCGAGCGGCGGCGGATAGTCGAGCCGAACGTCGCCGCGCGGCGGGTGCCGGAGCCCGCGCCGCAGGCACTCCTTGACCTCGACGAGACCGGCGCCTTGGCGCGCGCTGGTGGGAACGACCGGCACCCCCAACAGGCGCGCGATCGCGTCCGCCGACGGCGGGTCGTCGCCGACCTCGTCGATCATGTTGAGCGCGATCACCAGCGGGACCTCGAGCTCGATCAACTGCAGCACGAGGTAGAGATTGCGAATCAGCTGGCCGGCATCGATCACCACCAGCGCCAGGGCCGGCGTCGGGTTGCCGGCGAGGCCGAGGGTGGCATTGATCGCGATCTGCTCCTCGCCCGAGCGCGCGGACAGCGAGTAGCAGCCCGGCAGGTCGAGGAGCTCGATCTCGACCTCGTCCGCGCCCGTTCCCAGGCGGACGCGCCCGGGCCGGCGCTCGACGGTGACGCCCGCATAGTTGCCGACGCGGGCGTTCTTCCCGGTCAGCCGATTGAAGAGCGTCGTCTTGCCGACGTTGGGATTGCCGACCACGACCACGAGCGGCGTCGCCGCATCCGCGAGCGCGCGCGCGGCACCGCGCTCGTCGTCGGACGCGCCGGCCTCGTCCAGGCTCGGCGCCAGCGCCCCGGGCGCGCCGCCCGTCAGTGGCTCGGACAGGACCCGCACGGCGACGCGGGCTCGGGACGCGAGCCCGTCTCCTCGCAACAACCCGCGCCCGCGGCCGCCCGCCGCCGCACCGAGACCCAGAGCGCCTCGCCGCGACGGATCGAGAGACTGCAACCGCGCACGAGGAGCTCGAGCGGATCGCCGAGCGGCGCGACGCCGACCATCTCCACCAACGTGCCCGGCACCAACCCGAGCTCCATCAGCCGCCGGCGAAAGGAACGCGCGCCGCCGACGTGCTCGACGGTCAGGCTCTCCCCTACCCGGGCGTGCGCGAGGGTCACGCGACGGAGCCTATCCCGAATGAAAATGGTTATCAATTTCACTTTTTGACCCTGCCGGACCCGGCAGGGTGCCTGTCGATTCCGGCAGGCCCGACGCCCTCCCCCTCCCGGAATCACGACGACTCTCCGTCCTGCTCGCTGGTGCGCGGCTTGCTCTCTCACTGGTGCGCGGCTTGCTCTCTCAATTGACGGCACTTCCGCCACGAGGAGGAGCACCATGACGAAGACGACGACCGGCATCACGGCAGGGGCGTGGCTCGCACTCGCCGTTCTGATCACGCCCGCGGCGCGGGCAGAGAACGCGTGCACGGCGACGGCGAAGACGATGCTGCAGGTGTGCAAGGACGAGGCGAAGGCCGAGCTCGGCACGGCCCTCGGCTATTGCTTGAACCTCGCGGCCAAGGAGGCGCGCAAGCCCTGCCGCACGGCGGCCAAGGCCGTGCTCGCGGAGGCCAAGGAGGATTGCGTCGATCAGCGCGACGGCCGCAAGGACTTTTGCGAGGTCGTCGGTCCCGACCCCTACGATCCCGTCATCGATCCGGCGAGCTTCCTCTCCCCGGCAGCCACCGCCGCCGACCCGAATCCGTACTTGCCGCTCGTTCCGGGGACCGTCTGGACGTATTCGAACGGCTCCGAGACCACCGTCGTGACCGTGACCGCCACGACCAAGGTCGTCCAAGGCGTGACCACCATCGTCGTCCGCGACGTCGTCAGCGTCGGTGGTCAGGCGATCGAGGATACCGACGACTACTTCGCGCAGCACGTCGACGGCACGGTCTGGTACTTCGGCGAGCTCTCGAAGAGCTTCGAGGACGGCGAGCTTTCCGACCTGCACGGCTCCTTCCGCGCCGGCGTCGACGGCGCCAAGGCCGGCATCGTCATGAAGGCGGCGCCCGCCGTCGGCGATCAGTACCGGCAGGAGTTCGCGCTCGGCGTCGCCGAGGACGCGGCCGAGGTGACGAGCATCACGGGGACCGAGAGCACGCCGGGCGGCAGCTGCACCGGCACTTGCGTGGTGACCCGCGACTTCAATCTACTCGAGCCCGGCGGCGACGAGCAGAAGTTCTATGCCCCCGACATCGGGCTGATCCTCGAAATCGACAACGAGTCGGGGGAACGCAACGAGCTGCATCTCGGTCACGCACTGACGCTCTCACTCGAGACGCAGCACGATCTGCACGGAGCCGTCGACGTCCGCCGCCGGCACGTAGCCGACCGCGTTCGGGTCGGCGGCGACGTAGCGCACGATCGCCTGCGTCGAGGCCAGCGTCGCGGGCGGGAGGATGCCGTAGAAGTACTGGCGATTCCAATACTCCGCGAGGCGGGCCTCGCTCTGCCGGAGCACGGTGCGAGCGAACGCCTCGCGGATCGCCGTGCCGGCCGCGAGGTTCAAGGGCACGATCGCGCTACCGTCGTCCCAGAAGCGCTTCCGGCGGAGATAGACCTGTCCCAGGATCTCGAGCGAGAGCTCGGCCTTGCGGCTCGGATGCACGATCACCGCGATGCGACCGGGCTCGTCCGCACGGGCGGGCGCCGCGACCAGCGCCACCAGCACGACGAGCATGAGGAGCCGGCGCCGCATGTCAGAAGAGCACCGAGAACGACGCGCGCAATCCCGGCTCCGAGTGCTCGTCGAGGTGGTCGGCGATGCGGTAGTCGACCTTCAGCCGCAGGTAGTAGGTCGGCGTCCAGGCGGCGCCGACGGTGAAGAGATCGACCCGCCGGGAGCTGCCCGGGAGATCGAAATGATCGTAGCGGCCGATCAGGTAAATCTTCGGAATGGTCTCCACGACCGCTTGCGCGTAGAGCCCCCATTGGCCTCCGTTGGCGCGCGTGCCTTCGCCGAACAGCAGCTCGCCCGAGAGCTCGACGCGATCGTGCGGGCGCCAGAGCGCGTCGAGGCCGCCGAGGTGATTCCAGGCGCCGTGCGGGGGCTCGGTCGCCACGTACGACGCCCCGATCGACGAGCCGCCCGGGCCGGTCCATTCGAGGCGCGCGCCGACGCTGTGGTTGGCGGGCGGCTCGTCCGAGTCCGGGGAGAGATGGTTGAAGAACGTGCCGTAGAGTCCGTACGAGAGCGCCTGCCCGCGGGGAAAGAAGGTCCCCCACACCATGGCGCCGCTCTGCGTCTCGTCGAAGACGTCCTCGACGATGAGGGGCTCCGAGGTGGTCCACAGCAGGGGCTCGGCGAGCACCTGATTCCAGCGACCGAAGGGGGTGAGGAACTTGCCGACCCTGAGGTTCAGCTGATCGTTCCAGCCGAGGTCGGCGTAGAGGCGCTCGAACTTGCTGTGCGGATCCGATTGCGCTCCACGCTCGCCGCTTTCCCACTGCAGGAACTGGTCGACCTGGAGATCGGCGAACAGGTGCACGAACCAGAGCGGATCGTAGGAGATCAGGAAGTCGACCGTGTCGATGCCGCCGCGGCTCTCCCCTCCCTCGAGGCGCTCGGCGTCCGCGATCGCGAAGCCACCGATGGTGAGGCCGGTGTCGCCGACGCGGAGCCCGCGACCGGCGTGATACTCGATCGCTCCGAGCGGGCTCGGGACGCTGAAGATCTCGGGCCCCTCCGCGCTCGGACGCGCGGCGATGTCGGAGGCGCGGGCCGCCGTCGGAGCATCGGCGGCGCGCCCCGCCATGGGATGGAACGCCGGCGCGAGGAGGGCTAGGAAGAGCGCTCCGAGACGGAACGCCCGTTTCACGCCTCGCCCGTGAGGTCTCGCCCGGTCCATGCGCGCCTCAGCAACCCGAATGCCGATCACGTGAGCGCCGGCACCCTACAGACTTTCTCGATTCGCACCAAGCTGCTGCTGTTCGTGGCGAGCCTCGTCATCGCGGTGGGCGTCCTCTCGGGCCTGGTCGCGGCGTCGAGCGGCCGCGCCGCGCTGACGCGGGTCATCGGCCGCCAGCTCTCCGGCGAGGCGCGGAACGCCGCCGACCGCCTCGCCGCCGTGCTCCGCGCGCAGCGCGACGGCCTTGCCGCCTTCGCCCGTCAGGACGTCATGCGCGAGATTCGCATCGGCGACCTCGACAAGCGCATCTCGTCGTTTCTCGTGTCGGCACGCGGCGGCTGTCCCGTCTGCCTCGACCTCTTCGTCGTCGATTCCAAGGACCGCGTCGTCGCCGCGAGCGATCCGGCGTTGCTCGCGCAGGCGGGCGCCGCGCTCGCCGGCGGCGCGGACCGCCCGCCGATCGACGGTCCGCTCCTGTCGCCCGCGCACGGCCGTCCGCTGCTCCGTCTCCGCACGCCGATTCCCGATCCGGACGCGCCGGACCGCCGGCTGGGATGGCTGGTGGCGCGACTCGACTGGGGTCGCGTCACCGCGCTCACGGCCGAGGTGCGCGCCAACCTGCTCGCGATCGACATCGACGCCGACGTCCTCGTCGTCGACGCCGATGGCGTCGTGATCGGCGGCACGCCGCGGCGGGGCGGCCGCTGGCGACCCGGCGAGCCGACCGGCGTCGTCCCCGCCGCCGCGTCGTCGCCGTCGACCGCGTCCCTCGAGCCCGCGGCCGGCGTGCTGCTCGGAACCGCGGCGCTCGCCGCCGACCTGCCGGCGTGGGCGGTGTTGGTCGCGGAGCCCGTCGCCGAGGCGTTCGCGCCGGTGCGACGCATGATCGGGGTGCTGGCCGCCCTGCTGGCGGTGGTCCTCCTGATCGCGCTCGCGATCGCGCTCGCCGCCGCCGGCCGCGTCACCCGTCCCCTCGTGGCCCTGACCCAGGCGGCGCGGGCGCTCGGGCGTGGCGACGCTCCGTCCCCGACGGCCGTCGCCGGCAGCCGGGACGAGATCGGCACGCTCGCGGCGGCGTTCGATCGCATGGCGGCCGAGCTCGGGCGCGCCGAGCGACGGCTCGTCGAGGCGGCGAAGTTCGCGTTCGTGGGCGAGCTCGCCGCCGGCGTCGCGCACGAGGTCCGCACCCCGCTCGGGGTCCTCGAGGAGCTCCGCTCAGCTGCTCGGGCGCTCGCTGACCGCGTCCGACGACGAGTCGCGCGAGCTCTTGCAGCTCGTGCGCGACGAGGTCGACCGGATCGAGCGGGTGATCTCGGGGCTGCTCGAGCTCGGGCGGCCCCGCCATCTCCGGCTGGAGCCGGTCGCGCTCGGCTCGGTCGTCTTTCGCGCCGCCGACTTCGTCGAGGTCCAGGCTCGCACCGAGGGGATCGAAGTGCGGCGCCGGCCGGCCGCGCCCGACCCGGAGGTCGCGGCCGACCCCGACCTCCTCTATCAGGTCGCGCTCAACCTCTTGGTGAACGCGCTGCAGAGCCTGACCGCCGGTCACGCCATCGAGCTCGCGGTGTTGCCGCCGGAGGACGGCCACGCCGCCTTCGAGGTACGCGACGACGGTCCGGGCGTCCCGGCCGACTTGCGCGAGGCGATCTTTCAGCCTTTCTTCACGCGCCGAGAGGGGGGAACCGGCTTGGGACTGACCTTCGTGCAGCGCACCATCCTGGAGCATCGCGGCCGGGTGCTGGTGCGCGATCACGCCGGCGGCGGCACCGTCTTTCGGGTCGAGCTGCCCGTCGTGGAGGTGCCGTCGTGAAGCGGCTCCTGATCGTCGACGACGATCCCCGGACGCGACGCGTGCTCCAGATCCTCGCCCGCAAGATGGGCCTCGAGTGCGAGGCCGCCGCCGGCGCCGACGAGGCGCTGGCGTCCTTCCGCACGGCGCGCAGCGACCTCGTCGTCACCGATCTCAGGATGCCCGCCAAGGACGGCATCGAGTTCCTGGACGAGCTACGGACGATCGACGCCGAGGTGCCGGTGATCGTGCTCACCGCGCACGCCACCGTGCCGACCGCCGTCGCGGCGATGAAGCTCGGGGCCGTCGACTATCTACAGAAGCCCTTCGACGTCGACGGGCTCGAGCTGGTCGTGCGCCGCGCGCTCGAGCTCTCGCGCGTCCGCCTCGAGCATCGCTTCCTCACCGAGCAGACGGCCGGGGCGGCGGCGTTCGGCGATCTGATCGGCGGCTCCGCGGCGCTCCGCGCGGTGCTGGAGCTGGTGCGCCAGGTCGCCCCGACGCGGAGCCCGGTCCTGATCACCGGCGAGACCGGCACCGGCAAGGAGCTGATCGCGCGCGCCATCCACGCCGAGAGCCCGCGCCGTGCGAAGCTCTTCGTCCCCCTGAACTGCACCGCCATTCCGCGCGATCTCCTGGAGAGCGAGCTGTTCGGCCACGTGCGCGGCGCCTTCAGCGGCGCGCAGGCGGATCGCGTCGGACGCTTCCAGGCCGCCGACGAGGGCACGCTCTTCCTCGACGAGATCGGCGACATGGACGTCACGCTGCAAGCCAAGCTGCTCCGGGTCCTGGAGGAAGGGGTGATCGAGCCGCTCGGGACCAACCGCCGCATCGCGGTCGACGTCCGCATCGTCGCCTCGACCAACCGCGACCTCGCGACCGCCATGCGCGACGGCTCCTTCCGCGAGGATCTCTACTTTCGTCTGAACGTCTTCGGCGTGGCGCTGCCGCCGCTGCGCGAGCGCGCCGACGACGTGCCGGCGCTCGCCGCCGCCTTTCTCGCCGCCTGCGCGCGCGATCTCGGCCGTCCCGCCCTCCGGCTCGCGCCCGAGGCGGTCGCCTGCCTGCAGCGCTATGCCTGGCCCGGCAACGTCCGGGAGCTCCGAAACGTAATGGAGCGCGCCGCGGTGCTCGCGTCCGAGGCCACGCTCCGCGCCCCCTTTGTCCAGTCGCTGCTGCCGGGCACAGCGCCGGTTGCGGCGGGTGGGACGACACTCGAGGCGGCCCTCGACGAGCTCGAGCGCCGCTTGATCGTGGAGGCGCTGGCGGCGACCGACGACAACAAGGTGGCGGCGGCGAAGCGCCTCGGCATCGGCGAGCGTACGCTCTGGACGAAGCTCAAGAAGCACCGGATTTAGCGCACGGCTGGTGTGCGGCCCGGCGGCCGTGCTTCGTTCGAAGGAAAAAGCGGGTTGGTAGGGACAGCTTGCTCGGGGCGCCGGTTGCGGGCTCGAGCCCGGGGCGCCGTTGGCGGTCAGCCGGGAACCTCAGCGGGGTCGAGGAGGCCGTGGCGGCGCCAGCCGACCGCGAGGAGCCACGTCCGTGCCCGTGACACCGGCCGCTGCGGGACGTCCTCGGTACCTCTCCTAGAGACTTCTTCTCTTAGTTTTTCTCTCTTCCACCCATCGAACCACCGCGCCGAGGAGGCGGGATCCAGCCGCACCGCTCCGGCGAGCGTGGCACGCGCGCCCGCCGCATGCCGGCGGGCGTTCAGGAGCACGTAGCGAAGCGCGTTCCGCACCTCGCGCGGCGTGGCAAGAAGCCGCGCATGGTAGCGATCGGCGAGCACCCGCCCGCTCCGTTCCGCTAGGCGATTCACCGCCCGCGCAACCCGGATGCCGAGCGCCCGCATGCCGCGCCCGAGCGCGTCCCGATCGCGCGCCTCGACGACGAAGTGCGCGTGGTTCCCGAGCAGCGAGTAGTGGACGAGCCGAAAGTCCGGCCGTTCGCAGCCGGCGGCGAACGTCCGCTCGAGCGAGCGCACGAGCTTCTTCACGCGCAGCGACGGGAGCTCTTTGCAGAGCCGGACCGTCACGTGCGCCGGCAAGGGCCGCGCGAAGGCTTGCCGCGAGACGTGCGGCATCCCGGCCTTGGCGCCGGCGGGCTTCCGCCCGGCCCCGGCGCGCCGCCCGCCCCAGCGCCGGGGCGCGGGCAACGACAAGCGGAGCTGTGCAGGTCGGCGCGCCATGTTGAAACAGCTCAACTCTATCACATCAGCCGCATCCATGTCAAGCCCGCCACGAGGCGAACGACGCGGGCCGCGCCGGCGTCCGGCTTCCGCCCGCCCCACCGCGTCCCCTTACCAACCTTCTTCAAGCCCGCCCGCGAAACCCAAGACCCTCCGCCGAACCAGACGATCCCCGACCCACTAGCCCGCTGCCGGTCTGAAGAGCGCGCACAGACCGGTGGTAGGCGTGTGGAGAGTCGCCGCTCCGGCAGATCTCACGTCCGTACCGATACCTTTCAACCACGCACGAGTTCGCTCGTGGGCACATCGCGCAGCGGCGGGCGTGGCGGGGACGTGGGGATCGGTTCGGAGGCGAGTAGATCGAACACGCAAACCTGCGACTAGTTGAACGGTGTCGGTTCATACGTGAGATCTGCCGAGCCGGAGAGACGATTCCTACGTCCCCGCGCACAGACCAGGGCGTGCGATTGCGGGTGCACGGGCTCGACATTACACTCGCGCCCGCATGGCACGCCCCGAGCCGTCCGCGCCCGACGAGATCGCGCGTCTCCGCGCCGAGATCGAGCACCACAACCGGCTCTACTACGCGCAGGACGCCCCCGAGATCAGCGACGCCGACTACGACGCGCTCTTCCGCCGGCTGCAGGAGCTCGAGGCGGCGCACCCCGAGCTGCTGACCCCGGACTCTCCCACCCAGCGCGTCGGCGCCGCACCCGCCGAGCGCTTTCGGAGCGTCCGCCACCGCGTGCCGATGCTGTCGCTCGCCAACGCCATGTCCGAGGACGAGGTGCGCGAGTTCGATGCCCGTGTCGGCCGCCTCCTCGAGCGCAAGGACGGCGTGACCACGACCTACGTCGCCGAGCCCAAGCTCGACGGGCTCGCGATCGAGCTGGTGTACGAGCGTGGCCGCCTCGTGGTCGGCTCGACCCGCGGCGACGGCACGACCGGCGAGGACGTCACCGTCAATCTGAAGACCATCCGCAGCGTCCCGCACGTGCTGAAGCCGACCGGCGCCAAGGCGCCGCCGATTCCCGCCCGCCTCGAGGTCCGGGGCGAGGTGATCCTGACGCGCGCGGGGTTCCAGAAGCTGAACGCCGAGCGCGCCGAGCAGGGCGAGTCGATCTTCGCCAACCCGCGAAACGCCGCCGCCGGCTCGCTCCGCCAGCTCGACCCCGCGATCACCGCGCGCCGCCCGCTCGAGCTCTTCTGTCACAGCGCCGGGGCGATCGAGGGCGCGACGTTCACGTCGCACTGGGACTTCCTGCACACGCTCGGGCGGTGGGGATTGCAGACCAATCCCCAGAATCGGCGCTGCCCGGATCTCGCGACCGCCCTCGCCCACTACCAGACGCTCGTCGGCGACCGCGACACCCTGCCCTACGAGATCGACGGCATGGTGCTGAAGGTCGACGACCTCCGCCTGCAGGAGATCCTCGGCCAGGTGTCGCGCTCGCCGCGCTGGGCGGTCGCCTACAAGTTCAAGGCGCAGCAGGCGGAGACCAGGGTCCTCGACATCGTGCCCTCGGTCGGCCGTCTCGGCACGATCACGCCGATCGCCGTGCTCGAGCCGGTGCAGGTGGGCGGCGTCACGGTCCGGAACGCCTCGCTCCACAACATGGACGAGATCGCGCGGAAGGACGTCCGCAAGGGCGACACCATCGTCATCGAGCGTGCCGGCGACGTCATCCCGTACGTGGTGCGGGTGGTGACGGAGAAGCGGGTCGGCCGTCCGAAGCGCTTCAAGATGCCGGCGCGCTGCCCGGTCGAAGGCTGCGGCGGCCACGTCGTCCGCGAGGAGGGCGAGGCCGCCTACCGCTGCATCAACGCCGCCTGCCCGGCCCAGCTGAAGTCGCGCATCCGCCACTTCGCCGCGCGCGGCGCCATGGACATCGACGGGCTCGGCGAGAAGCTCGTCGACCAGCTGGTCGGACGCGGGCTGGTACGCGACTTCGCCGACCTCTACCGCATCGACGCCGCGACCATCGCCGGGCTCGAGCGCATGGCCGAGAAATCCGCGGGCAACGTCGCGGCCGCGATCGCCGGCAGCAAGCGACCCGATCTCGATCGTTTCCTCTACGCGCTCGGCATCCGTCACGTCGGCGAGCACCTGGCGCGCGTGCTCGCCCAGCACTTTCGGGACGTCGACGCGATCCTCGCCGCCGACGAGGCGACGCTCCTCGAGGTGCCGGGCATCGGCCCGGAGGTCGCGACCGCCGTCCGGGCCTTCGCCGACGACCCCAAGAACCGCGCGGTGGTCGCGCACCTCCTGAAGGCCGGCGTCCGGCCAGAGGCGCCGGCGCCCCCGAGCGGCGCCCTCGCCGGCAAGACCTTCGTCCTGACCGGCGGCCTCGAGAGCCTGACGCGCGGCGAGGCCGAGAGCCGCATCGCCCGCGCCGGCGGCCGCGTCTCCGGGAGCGTCAGCAAGAACACCAGCTACGTGGTCGCCGGCGCCGATCCCGGCTCGAAGCTCGCGAAGGCGAAGAAGCTCGACGTGCCGATCCTCGACGAGGCGGCGTTCCTGGCGCTCCTCGGCGTCGAAACTTCTTGACTGTCGCGGGGCGATCACCGTACAGCCGGGGCAGTCGTCGAGACGTCGATCGTGCCCGCTCCACCCGACCACCCGCGGGATCCACGCCGGAAGCGCCGTAGCCACGCGCCGGGATGGCCGGTCGCCGTCGCCGCCCTGGCGTTCGCCATGGCGCTCGCCAGCGCGAAACCCGCGTCCGCCGATCTCTTCGACTGGAGCGAGGGCGACGGCCTCTTCAGCGTCGGCTTCAACTGGTTCAACGTCACCACCGGCACGATGCACGCGGGACCGCCCGGCGCCGACGACATCGCGAGCCTCTGCGGCGACTGCACCGTGACCGGCGACGGGGGCTCCGTGGCGGTGCTCCAGGGACTCGGCGACTCGATCCTCCTCATGACGGCGCCGATGTCCGCCGACACGATCCTGCCGGGCGGCATGACGGTGACCGGCACCGCAACGCTCACCGCCGGCAACATCAACGGCAGCGTCCTGTCGGTGCCGAGCGGCAACGTCGTCACCGCCACGATCCAGAGTACCTCCCCCAGGATCACGGGCGCCGGCACCTTGCACGCGACGGGAGACGCCAGCGATCTGTCCGGCATCATCGAGGGCACGAGCTCGACCCTGACGATCGACGGCGAGGCGGAGGACCTGAACTTCGCGATCTCGGGCGGCGGCCACCTCGATGCCAAGCTGAACCTCATGAACACGCTCGACATGACGCTCGGCCTCACGGACGTCGGCTCCCGCCTCCGGACCACCAATCTCGCCATCGGAAGCGGCTTCCTGGACGTCGCCAACGGCGCCGAGGTGCAGGTCTCGCAGGGAATCTTCATCAACGACGCCGGGGGGCCGCCGAGCGGAGGCTTCTGGAAGGATTCCGGCACCTCGGTCAGCGCCGGATCGCTGTTGGCGCTCACGGGGAGCAGCATCGCCGTGCAGAGCGGTGCCCACGTCACGACCCCCGGTCTCAGCCTCGCGGGCGGAACGGCTGCCGCCTCGATCGCGCTCGACGGCGAGGGAACCCGCATCGACGTCGGGTCCGACGGCATCATCGTCGGCTTGATCAAGGCCAGCACGCTCGAGCTCGGAACCGGCGCCGATCTCACGACGACCGGCGCCGTCGCCGTCGGCGTCGAGGCGCCGTCGAACGCCGAGTGGAAGATCACCGGTGCCGGCAGCACCGCCGCGGTGCCGAGCGGCGACCTGGTGGTCGGCGACGAGGCGCTCAGCGTCGGCAAGGTGTCGGTCGCGAGCGGCGGCACCTTGCAGCTCGGGAAGAACGTGACCCTCGGCAAGGACGGTAAGGGCACGCTCGCCGTCACGGCCGGCGGCCAGGTCGCGGTGAACGGCAGCGCCAGCACCGTCGTCCTCGGCCAGGAGCCCGGCGCCGTCGGCGCGATCACCATCAGCGGCACGGGCTCGTCCGTGAGCACCGGCGGCCGGCCCATGCTCATCGGCGACGCTGGAGCCGGCAGCGTCGCCATCGGCCCGGGGGGCGCGCTCGTCACCGGTGAGGTGACCCTCGCCGGCGAGCCGGCCTCGACGGGCTCGGTCAGCCTCGGCGCGGACGCGAGCTGGACGTCGAGCGGCGCGGTATTCGTCGGCATCCCGTCGTTCCTCCCCGGCGTCGGCACCATCCAGGTGGGCGCCGGCGCCTTCACGCGCGTGGCGACCGATCTCGGGCTCGCCGCATTCGGGCAGGTCGTGCTCGCCGGCGGCACGATCGCGGTCGGCTCGGGAAGCTTCGGCTCGCCGAATACGCTCGTGGTCTCCAAGGACGGCACGCTCCTCGGCGACGGTCTCGTCCAAGGGGGCACGGTCATCGTCACGGCGACGGGAACGGTGGCGCCGGGGAACGATCTCGGTGAGCTGACCATCGAGGGCGACTACACGCAGCAGCCGGGCGGCGTGCTCGAGATCGAGATCGGCCCCGGCGCGCTCGCCGCGCCCGCGGCCGACGTGTTGCAGATCAGCGGCACCGCGCGCCTCGACGGTAAGCTGGTCGTGAACGTCCTCCCGGGTCTCACGCCGACCCTGGGACAGCGCTTCACCATCCTCACCGCCGCTCGGGTGCTCGGAAAATTCGACCAGGTCGAGCGCGTGTTCGTGACCTACGGCGGCACGGAGGTCGCCATCGCCCTCGCGCCCTCGTTCGACGTCGCCGCGGCCGCGCGCTGCACCAAGGGGCTCTCCAAGGCCGGCGCCGCTTTCGCGGGCGCACGCGCGTCGTCGCTCGGCAGCTGCGTCCAGGGCGCGCTGAAGTGCGTCGAGACCATGGCCGCCGGCCCCGTCCGCGATGCCTGCCTCGCCAAGGCCGGAGCGGCATGCGCGAAGCAGCTCGCGAAGATCGTCACCGCCGAGGGCAAGCTCCGGAGCGCCGTCGCCAAGGCCTGCGGCGGCGCGCTCGGCGATGCGACCCTGCTCGCAGCCGACGGCCTCGGCTACGACGCGCTCGCCGCCGCCTGTGCCGAGGATTTCGCGACGCCGCTCAGCACGCTCGCGAGCGTCACCGAGTGCGTGGTTCGCGAGCACGCCTGCGCCGGCGACGCGATCGTCGCCGCCGGATGGCCGCGGGCACGCGAGCTCCTGGCGCTCGCGGCCGTTCCCTCGAGCGACATCGCCGGGCTCTCCTGCCTCCCGGACCACGGCGGCAGCGGAGCCGACCTCGGCGATCCAGCAGGCGCCGGCAAGGCCGTCGTGCGCTGCGCCCAGAAGGCCGCCAAGTCGAGCCAGAAGCTCGTCGCGACCAGGCAGAAGTCGCTGCAGCGTTGCGCGGCGGCGACCTTCGCCTGCGCCAGCACCAAGGCCGACGATCCGAGCTGCGCCGCCAAGGCAACGACCACCTGCGACAAGGCGTTCGGCGCCCTCGCGAAGGCCGACGCAGCGCTGACGGCGGCGGTCGCCAAGGGGTGCGCCGATCCCCCCCTCGCCTTCACCGCCGTCACCAGCGCCGCGGGTGCCAACGTCGGCGCCCTGGCCGCCGACTGCGCCAGCCTCGGGGTCGCCACCCTCAGCACCCTCGGCGACTACGCGAGCTGCCTCGTCCGCCGGAGCACGTGCGCGGCCGAAGCGCTCCTTCGCTTCGAGGCGCCGCGTTCGACGACGTTGTTCCCGAGCGTCGGTCGTACCGCGAGCAGCCCTTTCTGTCCGTGACGCGGAGCACTGCTCGCGGTTCGTTCGAAGGAAAAAGAGGGTTGGTAGGGAAGGCTCGTTCGGGGCGCCGGTTGCGGGCTCGAGCTTGGGCGCCGTAGGTCAGCCGGGGACCTCGGCGGGGTCGAGGAGGCCGTGACGGCGCCAGCCGATCGCGAGCAGCCACGTCCGTGCTCGTGACACCGGCCGCTGCGGGACGTCCTCGGGGCCTCCCTTAGACGCATCTTCTCTTCTTGTTTCTCTCTTCCACCCATCGAACCACCGCGCCGAGGAGGCGGGATCCAGCCGCACGACTCCGGCAAGCTTGGCACGCGCGGCCGCCGCATGCCGGCGGGCGTTCAGGAGGACGTAGCGGAGCGCGTTCCGCACCTCGCGCGGTGTCGCGAGGAGCCGCGCGTGGTAGCGATCGGCGAGCACCCGCCCGCTCCGTTCCGCAAGGCGATTCACCGCCCGCGCGACCCGGATGCCGAGCGCGCGCATGCCGCGCCCGAGGGCGTCCCGATCGCGCGCCTCGACGATGAAGTGCGCGTGGTTGCCGAGGAGCGAGTAGTGGACGAGGCGAAAGTCCGGCCGCTCGCAGCCGGCGGCGAACGTCCGCTCGAGCGCGCGGACGAGTTTCTTCACTCGGAGCGACGGGAGTTCTTTGCAGAGCCTGACCGTCACGTGAGCCGGCAAGGGCCGCACGAAGGATTGCCGCGAGACGTGCGGCATCCCGGCCTTGGCGCCGGCGGGCTTTCGGCCGGCCCCCGCGCGCCGCCCGCCCCACCGCCGAGGCGCGGGCAACGACAAGCGGAGCTGTGCAGGTCGGCGTGCCATTTTGAAACAGCTGAATTATAGACCCGCCGCCACATCGATGTCAAGCCCGCCACTCGGCGGACAACGCGGGGCGCACGGGTCCCCGATTCCGTCCGCACCACCGCGCCCCTTACCAACCTTCTTCCAAGCCCGCCCGCGCAAACCTAAGCGTTGAGTCAGGCTCCTAGTCGGCCCGGTCGCGGAACAGCACTGGCGTCTGCTTCAGCGCCGGCGGGAACTGATAGCGCGCGGACCAGCACACTCCGGTCGTCGTCTGCAGCTGCACCGTGAGCGGCGAGGCGAGCGCCGTGAGCGCCGGCACGGCGAGGCTCGCGCCCCGCCCCTGCACCAGGATCGACGCGCGGCCGTCCTCGCCCGCCTTCAGGCTCATCGACTGCAATCCGTCCGGCGAGCGCAGGCGATCCTTGTAGACGAAGCCGGTCTTGCGGGCGCGCCAGCAGGGTCGGCCCTCGCAGAGCCCGGCGGCGGGTGCGGTCGCCGACGCGATCAGGCCGCCGGCGTCGTAGAGACAGACCTCGTAACCGTCGCCGGCGGTGGGATCGCCGAAGTCGGCGAGGCTGGTCGCGGCGCCGTTGGCCCACTTCCAGGTGAACGCATCCTTGGCGTCGTCGGCGGCGTCCTTGAGCGTGAGCTGCGCCTTCCCGGACACGGCCGGCGTCCGGCAGAGCTCGGGGGTGGCGCCACAGACGGGAGTGCGGAGCGGCGTCGGCGTCGGCTGCGGGCCGGTCGCGGCGACGCGGTAGACGGCGCCGGCGATGAAGTCGACGACGTAGAGCGCGCCGTCCGGTCCGATCTCGAGATCCGTGACGCCCGCGAACTGCGCGACCCGGAAGAGATCGCGCTCCGCCGCGGTATCGGCGACCAAATCCTGTAGATCGTCCGGCAGCGCGGCGAGGTCGAGGCCGTCCCGCGCGGCGTTCAGCGGCAGACGGTAGACCTGGCCGAGGTTGAAGTCGGCGACCAGCACGCTCTGGTCGTAGTTGGGACCGAGCAGGCTCCCGGACGGGAAGACCAGCGCCGTGGGCGCGATGGTGTCGAGCCACGAGAACTCGGGATCGTCGTAGACCGCCGCGCCCCCCGGCATGGCGAACAGGTCGGCGGGACCCTCGGGGTCGCGCGCGTCGGGCCCGGCGATCTGCTGCCAGCCGCCGTTCATGCCGACGCTGATGCGGTTCAGCTCGTCGTAGAAGTTGGTGCCGTTCTCGGTCTCCCAGAGGGCGCCGGTGACGGGATCGAGGGCGAGCCCGAAGCTGTTGCGGATGCCGTAGGCGAGGTAGCGCGCGATGCCCTCGAGGCAGGTCTCGCCGCCCGGGCAGCCGGTGCCGCCGGGACAGGTCTCGGTCGTGGTGGCGCTGCAGTACGGCACGAACGGATTGCCCGGCGCCGGGCTGCCGTCCTGCTGGACGCGCAGGATCACCGCGGTGTCGTCGGGCGGATCCCCGTCCACGAAGTTGGCGGTCTGGCCGTTCCGCGTCAGATCCCCGATGACGGTGTAGAGGAGGCCGCCGTCGCCGATCTGACCCGGCCCCGCCTCCGGCGGTCCGAGCACGACGACGCCGCCGTTGTGAATGGCCGCCGTGCCGACCGGGAGATCCACGACCAGCGTCCGGCTCTCGAGCCTCCCCGTGCCCGCGTTCCAGTCGTAGCGATAGATGCGGTTGCCGAGCAGCGGGCCGTTGTCGGGCTCGCCGTCGCCCTCCGGGTCGTCGACCTCGGTGTAGTAGAGGAAGACCCCCGGCGGCGTCTCGGTGTTGATCGCGATCCCGAGGAGCCCGCGCTCGCCGGTCGGCTGGGTGGCGACGTCGAGCACCGGGTCCGGGAGCAGCACGCCGTTCAGCACGCGCCGCACTCGGCCGTCGTCCTTCTGGAGGACGAGGAAATCGTCGGGAGCCAGAAACGCCATCGAGGTCGGATAGGCGAGCCCGGTCGTGACGGTCGTGACGCCGAGGCTCGGGTCGTCGAGCACGGGCTCGGCGCTCGCGGCGCCCGCCGCCACCACCACGATCAGCCCGAGGACGACGCCGAACGATCGCCGCATGACAGCACCCTAGTGTCGGCCACCGCCGTAGACAATTCTCGCGGCGCGCTCGCGACCCGCGCGTGACGAGGGCCGCGCCGCACGCTAGCTTGGCGGCCATGGCCCGATCGTCGGAGCGGACGCGCACGCGGCTCCGCATCAGCGGCCGCGTGCAGGGCGTCTGGTACCGCGGCGCCACCGAGGCCGAGGCGCGCCGGCTCGGCGTCGACGGCTGGGTGCGGAACCTCCCCGACGGCAGCGTCGAGGCGTTGCTCGAGGGCGCGCCCGCCGCCGTGCGCGCCCTCGTCGACTGGTGTCGGACCGGGCCGCCGGGGGCACGGGTCGCCGCCGTCACCGAGCAGGCCGAGCCCGTCGGCGACGATCTCGTCGGCTTCCGCATCCGCCACTGATGCGGCTCGTCGACGTTCTCACCCGCAGCCTCGTCGTCTACCTCGCGAGCCGTTTCGCCGTCGGCACGGCCATGATGCTGCTGCGGGCGGCGATCGCGTGGCACGTCTTCGCGCTCACGCGCTCGCCCTTCCACCTCGGCCTGATCGGCCTGGTGCAGTTCGTGCCGGCGCTGGCGCTCGTGCTGGTGGCGGGGGCGCTCGCCGACAGCCGCGACCGGCGCCGCATCATGATGCTGGCGCAGCTGGTGGCGCTCGGCTGCGGGACGGTGCTCTTCGTCGCGACCGCGACGGGGACGATCACCCTCGCGCTCCTCTACGCGCTGATCGTCGTCGCCGCGGCGGCGAGCGCCTTCGACAGCCCGGCCCGCATGGCGTTCCTGCCGAGCCTGGTCGGCCGCGAGGCGTTTCCGCGCGTCGTCACCCTCTCCTCCACCAACCAGGCGCTCGCCTTCGCGACCGGCCCGGCCCTGGCCGGGGTCCTGATCGCGGCGGCCGGCATCGCCGCCGCCTACGCGGTCTACGCCCTCCTGATCGCGATCGCGCTCGCCGCCCTCGCCCTCCTGCCCTCCCCGCCCGCCGTGCCGAGCGGCCGCGGCGTCAACCTCGCCGTCATCCGCGAGGGGCTCGCCTTCGTGCGCCGCCGACCGATCGTCCTCGGCTGCATGAGCCTCGACATGCTGGCGGTGATCTTCGGCGGCGCCACCGCGCTCCTACCCATCTACGCGACCGAGATCCTGCACGTCGGCCCGCGCGGCTACGGCCTGCTCTCGACCTCGCTCGAGGTCGGCGCGCTGGTCACCTCGCTGGTCTTGATCGCCCTCCCGCCCGTACGCCACGCCGGCCGCACCCTGCTCGCCGCCGTCGCCGTCTTCGGGCTCGCCACCATCGTCTTCGGACTGTCGCGCTCCTTCCCGCTCTCGCTCGTCGCCTACATGCTGGTCGGCGTCGCCGATCAGGTGAGCGTGGTGATGCGGAGCACCACCATCCAGCTCTCGACCCCCGACGAGCTCCGCGGCCGCGTCAGCGCCGTCAACCTGCTCTTCATCGGCGCCTCCAACCAGCTCGGCGCCGCCGAGTCGGGCTTCGTCGCCGCGCTCACCAGCGCCGAGTTCGCGGTGGTGAGCGGGGGCATCGCCTCGCTCGTGGTGGTCGCGGCCGTGGCGGTCCTGATCCCCGAGCTGCGCCACTATCGCAGCGACCGCTGAGGCGGACGGCCGCTCGACTTCTCGGAGGCGTTCGGGCGAGGATGCGGCATGGCCTGGGAGCGCCTGCGCGGGTCGTACGACCGGGTGGCGACGAAATACGAGGAGCGCTTCCACGACGAGCTCGAGCGGAAGCCGCGCGACCGCGAGCTGCTGGCGGCGTTCGCGGCCGCGGTCGGCGACCCGCTCGTCGAGATTGGCTGCGGGCCCGGCCAGATCGGCGGGTTCGTCCGCGAGCGCGGCCGGCGCGTCGTCGGGCTCGACTACAGTCATCCCATGGCCACGCTCGCGCGCCGCCGCCTCGACGGCGCGGTCACCGCCGACATGCGCGCGCTGCCGTTCCGAACGGCCTCGCTCGGCGGCATTCTCGCCTTCTACTCGCTCATCCATCTCCGGCGGCCCGAGCTGACGCCGATGCTGCGCGAGTGTCGGCGCGCGCTCCGTCCGGGCGGCCGGATCCTGCTCTCGGCGCACGAGGGGCGCGGCGAGGTCGGCGTCGCGGAGTTCCTCGGCGAGGCCACGCCCTTCGTCGCCACGCTCTTCGAGCTCGATGAGCTCGCCGACGCGGTCGGCGCGGCCGGCTGCGACGTCGTCCACCGCGAGCGCCGCGAGCCCTACCCGACCGAGGGCCAGACCGTGCGCCTCTACGTCGAGGCCCGGCGAGGGGAGCTGCGCCCCTGAGCCAACCCATTCGGGGTACGCGCATGTCCAGTCCCATCAATCTGCACGAATACGAGGCGCTGGCGCGGGAACGCTCGCCGCAGATGGTGTTCGACTACTATGCGGGCGGCGCCAACGACGAGGTCACGCTCGCGGAGAACAGGCGCGCCTGGGAACGGGTGCGCCTGCGGCCGCGGGTCCTGGTCGACGTCAGTCGAATCGACATCGCCACCACCGTGCTCGGCCAGCCGCTGACGATGCCGGTGCTCACCGCACCGTGTGGATTCAACGCGCTGGCGCATCCGGACGGCGAATGCGCCGTCGCGCGCGCAACGGCGGCCGCCGGCGTCATCCAAGTCGTCAGCACGATGGCGACGAAGGGCTTCGAGGAGATCGCCGCCGCCGCCCCCGGCCAGCGCTGGTTTCAGCTCTATTGCTATCGCGACCGCGCGGTGACGCGCGCCCTGGTGCAGGCCGCGGAGGCGGCCGGCTATGCCGCCGTCTGCCTCACCGTCGATGTGCCCGTCCTCGGGCGGCGCGAGCGTGAGATCCGTGACGAGTTCCATCTGCCGGCCGGCATGACGATGGCCAATCTGGCGCCGTTCGCCGCCGACCACATGTCCGCGATCGATCACGCCTCGGCGCTGGCGAGCTACGCCGGGGACTCATGGGACGACAGCGTGACGTGGGACGTGCTCGATTGGCTGCGCTCGATCACCCGTCTGCCGGTACTGGTGAAGGGCGTCCTGACGGCGGAGGATGCCCGGCTCGCAGTGGAGCACGACGTCGCAGCGGTCATCGTGTCGAATCACGGCGGGCGGCAACTCGACGGGGCGATCGCCACGTGCGAGGCGCTGCCGGAGGTCGTGGAGGCGGTCGGCGGCCGTGTGGAGGTGTTGGTCGACGGCGGCATTCGGCGCGGCACGGACGTGCTGAAGGCCTTGGCGCTGGGCGCCCGCGCCGTGTTGATCGGACGGCCCTACCTCTGGGGCCTCACCGTGAACGGCGAAGAGGGGGTGCGCCACGTCTTGGAATTGCTGCGCAATGAAATTCTGTTGGCGATGGCATTGGTGGGTCGCCCGACCATCGAGGACATCGATCGGACGCTCATTGCGTAAGCGATGCCGGTAGCCCGACCGACCGCCGTCGCCCCGGAGGCGCGCTCGGGGCTGGATCCGTGGGTCCGGGCGGACCTGCCCCGGCCGCCCGCCCCGACGGGGCTCGGGTGGTTCAGCGTCGTCGGGCCCGGCGTCATCGTCCTCGGCGCCTCGATCGGCAGCGGCGAGTTTCTCCTCGGCCCCGCCGTCTTCGTCCGGCATGGACTCTCGCTCCTCTGGGTGACGACGGTCGCCGTCACGCTCCAGACCATCTTCAACACCGAGGTCATGCGCTACACGCTGGCGACCGGGGAGCCGGTGTTCACCGGCTTCATGCGCACCCGTCCGTCGTCGACCGCCTGGGCATGGTTCTACGCCGGGCTCTACTTCCTGCAGGTCGGCTGGCCGGCGTGGGCCGGCACCGCGGCGGCGGCGATCTTCTTCCTGTTCGCGCACCGACCGGCCGAGCCGGCGGACGCCGCGACGATCTACTACATCGGCGTCGCAACCTTCCTGGCGTGCGTGGCCGTGCTGTCGGTGGGGCGGCGCATCGAGCGCACCCTCGAGCTGCTCAACTGGGTGCTCGTCGTCTGCATCCTCGGGAGCTTCCTCGCGCTCGCGGTGTACCTCGTGCCCGGAGGGACGTGGCTCGCGGCCGCCGGCGGGCTCGCGGGCTTCGACGCGACGGCCGGCGGCTTCAGCTTCTTTCCGGCCGGAATCGACTTCTTCCTGCTCGGCGCTCTGGTGGCGTACTCCGGGTGCGGCGGCGTCGGCAATCTCACCCTCTCGAACTGGGCGCGCGACCGGGGCTACGGCATGGGCGAGCGGGCGGGATACATCCCCGCCGCCGTCGGGGGTGAGAGGGTGAACCTCGCCCACAGCGGCTTCGTGTTCGCGTCCGACGCCGAGGCCATGCGCCGCTGGCACGGCTGGTGGCGGGTCGTGCGGGCCGACCAATGGGGCGTGTTCTTCGCCGGCGCCATCCTCGGCATGGTCCTGCCGACCCTCCTCTACGTGACGCTGTTCCCGCGCGGCAGCGACATCCAGGGCCTCGGCATCGGCGCCGCGCTCGCCCACGCCGTCGACGCGCGGGCGGGGGCGCTGCTCGGTGGAGTCATCGCCTTCCTGGGCGCGTGGCTGCTCTTCAAGACCCAGCTCGACCTTCTCGAGGGGATGGTGCGCGTCATCACCGACATCCTCTGGACCGGCAGCCGCCGGGTGCGGGCGTGGCGGGGCGGCGACGTGCGCGCCGTGTACTACGTCGTGCTGGCCGCCGCCGTGCTGTGGGGCATCGTCGCGCTGCGCCTGGCGCAGCCGATCGCGCTCCTCAAGCTCGGGGGCAACGTCGCGGCGGCGGTGTTGATCGTGGCGTCCCTGCACCTGCTGTACGTCAACACGCGCCTCTTGCCGCCCCACGTCCGCCCGCCCCTGTGGCGACGCGCGGCCCTGATCGCGACGGCGCTCTTCTACGCCTTCTTCGTCGCGCTCTCGCTCCGCAGCTTCTGGCGCGGCGCGTGAGCCCTCCATGCCTCGACGACTCGAGATAGACCGGTTCACCGAGGCGGTGGAGATCGTGCGCCGCCGCTTTCCGAGCCTCCGACTCGCCGTCACCTACGAACACCCGCATGTGCACGCCGCGGCGGAGCTTCCTGCGCAGCCGGGTCTGCTGTTCGACGTCACCATCGATCTGCAGAACCAGGACGAGCTGCATCTCGGCGCGGGGGCACTGTGGGCGGAATGGTTTCCGTGCGGCGAACAGGAGGTCTTCGACGGGTTCATCGAAGCCGTCCTGGGACTGCTCTCGGGTGACTTTCGAATCCTCGAGTACCGCGTCGGTTCCACGACCACCAGGGCCGAGCTCCAGCGACCGTCGGACCGCGGTTGGCAGACGCTGGCCACCTACCGGAAGCTCTGCCTGCTTCCGTGGCGCCGGTCGACGCGGGTGATGCAGAACCGCGCCACGGCCTAGTCGCCGAGCCGCGGAACCGGTGGCGTCACGCCGAAAGCGCGTCGAGCGTCGCCGTGCGGGGGCTCGAATCGCCGCCCTCGGCCTCCGCCGGCGCGACGCTCCAGCGGTGCGGGAGGCGCACGACGAAGCTGCTCCCGCTGCCGAGCGCGGAGCGCACATCGACGGCGCCCCCGAGCAACTCGATGTAGCTCTTCACGATCGACAGGCCGAGACCGACGCCGCCGCGGTCGCGGCCGGTCGCGGTCTGATGGAACGGGTCGAAGATCGTGCCGAGCTGCGCCTCTTCGATGCCGACGCCGGTGTCCTTCACCTCGAACTCGATGGCGCGCTCCTCGGGAAAGTCGCGGAAGCTCACGGTGACAGCGCCCGACGAGGTGAACTTGATCGCATTGTTGATCAGATTGTCGAGGACGATGGTCAGCTTTTCGGGATCGGTCTCGATGATCGGCAGCGTCGTCGGAATCTCCCACCGCACCGTCACGTCCGGAGCCGTCGGAACGTGCTCGCGCTGCTGGATCTCGGCGGCGAGCCGGTCGACGAACACCGGCTGCATCGCGATCGGCATCTTGCCGGACTCGAGCTTGCCGAGATCGAGCACGCTGTTGACGAGCGTCAGGAGGTTGGCGGCGGCCTCGCGGACCCGTTGCAGGATGAGCTCGGGGTGCTGCGGCGTCGCGGGCGACGACGCGTCGAGCAGCATGTCGGCGTAGCCGATGATGATGTTCAGCGGGGTCCGGAGCTCGTGCGACATGCTCGCGACGAAGTCGGACTTCGCGGCGCTGGCGGCGCGCGACCGCTCGTAGAGCTTGCGCAGGCCGGCGGTGCGCTCGGCCACCTTGGCTTCCAGCTCGCGCGCCCACGCAAAACCGGTATCGGCGCGCTGGCGTTCGCGACGGATCTCGCGCACCACGTGGCTGTAGAAGAGCGCGACGGTGAAGAAGAACACGACCCGCAGGAGGTTCGGCGTCGTCGTCCAGGCGCCGCCCGAGAGGAAGTAGACGTTGGCGGCACTGATCGAGACGGCGCCGACCAGCACGATCAGCACCCGGTTCGTCGTCGCCGACAGGAAGAGCACGAAGAAGTACAACAGGAAGAACTCCTGGCCGACGGCGCCGGTCGAATGCAACGCCCAGGATACCCAGAGCGTGTCGGCGATGAGCACCGGCGCCTCGACGTACCAGGCGAACAGGCTCCGCGGGGGAAGCTGCGACAGCGCCAGGTTGCTGGCGAGCGCCACCGCGATCATCAGCCCCTGGGTCGCGACGACCTCGCCCTTGCCCTGAAAGATGACGAGGTAGGCCGCGGCGATGATGAAGACGTAGCGGAGGAGCAGGAAGAGCCCCTTGGTACCGACCCCGAAATGGCGGAATTCGGGTCGCTCGTCCATCGTCGCCAGCCAAGCAAGCGCTATGCCGCATTCCCAGCTGCGCCGCGCCGCCTTCCGCACGGCGGGGAGCGGCAATCGCTCAACGGTGCGACCAAACGGCGTCGCTCGGTGCCGGGATTCAGACCAACTGCAGCAGCAGAAAGACGACCATCGCGGCAAAGCAGAAGACGTGATCGCGCCAGATCGCACGGGCCAGCTGGTGCTGGGTCTCGAGCGGGTCGCGACGGCCGCCGAGGCGCATCGCGTTCGGAACGACGCGGGCACCGGCGAGACCGATCGGGGCGACGGCCGTCACCAAAGCGAGGAGCGCACGTCCGCGCGGCAGGGGTCCCGTGAAGACCTGCAGCACGCTGCCGCCGATCACCACCAGCATCACGGCCGCGACCAGGCGATTGGCGGGATAGGCCTCGAGCGTCACCCGGCGGTAGTAGTCGGCGATCGAGTCGAGCCGTGCCGCGCCGTCGGGGTCGCCCAGGCGGCGCACCTGCACGTCGAACATGAGGTCGAACCAGAGGACGGCGAGGAGGAACCCGGCGCCGGCGGTGAGGATCAGCGGGAGGGTCGTGATCATCGCGTTCGGGCTTTCCTCCATCTGCTCGCGAAAAGCCAGTGGCGGTCGTTATGCGGGCAAGGAAATGGGTTGGTAAGGGCGCGCCGGGGCGAGCGAACATCGTCGATGCATACTAGTCTGTACATCTCTGATGTTGCATTTACTGATCTGTTCATGTATATAGATAGCCGATTCAAGTGAGGCACCGAGCACGCCAATTGACGCTGGCCTTGTCGGGCCCTCGCCGTTGGGGCGGACACCGACCCGGGGCTGGCCGGAAACCGGGTCCGAACCCTGGACTGCCGCACGTCTCGCGCGAGTCTTTCCGACGGACCCTGCCGGCGCACGTGACGCTTCGCCTGCTGCCCGGCTTGCCGTCGCTTCGCACGATTCCCATCGTGCGGGCGATCGAGGCTTCCTTCGCCAAGGGGTGCGAGCGCGAGAGCTTCCGGCTCGTTCACTACTCACTGCAAGGCAATCACGCGCACCTCATCATCGAGGCCGAGGGTCCCGAGGCGCTCGGACGTGGGATGAAGTCCATCGGTTCGCGGATCGCTCGAGCGGTGAACCGCGTGGCTGGGCGACGTGGGCGCGTCCTCGCGGATCGCTATCACCTGCGACTCCTGCCGACACCGCGAGAGGTGCGACTAGCGCTCCGCTACGTGCTTCTGAACGCGCGGCGGCATGCCGCCTCCGCGAGGAAGAAGGTCAGTATGGTCGTTGCGCGACTCGATCCGGCGTCGTCGGCGCGGTGGTTCGACGGCTGGCGGCGGTGGGCACCGACGGAAGGCGACGCTTCCGTCCCCTCTGCAGTGGCGCGGGCACGGACGTGGCTACTCGCCGTAGGGTGGCGGCGCCATGGCCTCCTCGATCCCGCCGACGTCCCGGGCTGACGGCCCTACGGCACGAACAGGGGCATGTTGAAGTTCGCCACCGTCCAGTTCCGCGTCGGATCCCCCGAGTCCAACGTCAGCAGCCCCGCCAACGGATTCACCCCCATCCACTTGTTCAGGATCGTCCCGTAGACGTCGCGGAAGTCCGTCGACTCGAAGCCGTCGTTGCTGCCGGCCTGGCGGTAGCGGGTGTTGCCCTCGCCGTCGAGCTGCGCGGGGTCGATGCGCGGGTGGTTGCCGTAGACGCCGCCGGCGACCTTGCCGCCGATCAGGAACACGGGCGCCTGCGAGCCGTGGTCGGTGCCGTTGTCGTTCTGATCGATGCGGCGGCTGAACTCGCTGTAGACCATGACGCAGACGCGGTCGGCGACGCCCATGTCGGCGAGGTCGTCGTAGAAGACCTTGAGCGAGGCCCCGAGCTCGGAGTGGAGGCCGTAGTGCTGGCCTTCGGGATCGCCGGCGCCCTGGTCGGCGTGGGTGTCGTAGCCGCCGTTCTGCACCCAGAAGAAGCGGGTATCGACCATGCCTTGCTCGGTGCCGTTGATGACCTTGGCGACCTCGCGGAGATCGCGCGACGTGCTGCGATTCACCCCCGGCGGGCTGCCGTTGTCGTAGAGCCGGCCGAAAGCGGCACGGTCGGGGTCGTTGTTGTAGAGGCTGTTGAGCGCCGGATAGGCGTTGGTGCTGGCGAGCGTGGTGGCGCCGGCCGCGCCGATGTAGCGAAATCCGGGATCGACGCCGAGCTTGGCCTCGGCGTGCAGCACGTTGAAGGCCGTGTTGCGCGCCGCGCGCTCCTGGCTCGAGCGGTAGTCGGAGTCGTACGGGAAGCTGAAGCTCCGGAGCTCGCGGACCGCGAGCACGCTCGTCGTGCTCTGCCGGAAGTCGGCCGCGACCGAGTCGTTGATGTTGACACCCGGGATGGCGGCGCTCTGCCCGGCGTAGGCGGCGGCGAGGTGGCGCCCCACCCAGCCCGTACCCGAGTAGAGCGACAGGCTCGGGTCGGCGGTCTGCCAGATGTGGCGCGAGTCGTCGTGGGAGAGGCTGTAGCGCGGGTAGCCGCAGCCCTGGACCACGGCGACCTTGCCGGCTTGATAGAGCGCGTGCAGCCCGCCGTCGCCGGCGCCGCCCGTCGGCGACGCGCGCAGCCCCGGATGGAGGGCGAGCGACGACCCCGTGTGGGCATCGTTGCCGATCGCCGTGCTCCCGAGGTCCCCGAGCGTCAGCCGGAGGCCACCCGGTCCCGCGCCACGCGCCGACTCGTACCATGGCCGCAGCACGCCACCGGTCGGGACGACCGTGTTGAGGCCGTCGTTGCCGCCGTCGAGAAAGACGACGACGAAGTAGCGATTGCCGATCGCCGCCAGGGCGTCCTGCACGAAGCGGCTGCCGAAGATCCGCGGCGCCAGCACCGCGCCCGCCGCCGCCGTCCCACCACACTTCAAGAACTGCCGTCGAGTGATCGTCATGAATCGTTCTCCGTCAGACGAGCTGGAACGCCGGTGACGCGAGCACCAGCGCGAAGAGCCCGTGCAGCTTCTGGTTGCGATAGTCGTAGTCCTCGAGGTCGATCGGCCCACCGCCCGTGACCAGGTAGGTCGCGAGCGCGCTCTTCTCGGCGCCGCCGAACTGCTCGCGCACGCCGCAGACGTCGAGCACGGCGTCGACGATGGCGTCGGGGTCGGTGAGCGAGGTGTCGACCAGCTTCTCGGGCCGGAAGGAGGTGCCGCCGCCGTCGCGGGCGGACGTCAGGTCGCGCACGAAGGTGTAGCGGGCCAGCAGGGTCGCGCTGCTGATCCAGTTGGTCTCCCACTCCCAGCCGAACACGCTCGGCGGGTCGAAGAGCGTCTGCCCCATCGACTGGAGGTGCTCGCGGATCCGGTTGTAGTCGCCGCCGGCGACCAGCAGGTCCTTGCCCTTGAGCTTGATCTTGAGGGTGCGGAGCGTGGTGACGACGTAGTCGATCGGCCAGGCGATCGACTTGTGGTCGGTCGTCGCCGGCGCGCCGGCACCGAGATAGAAGTCGTCGTGGGTGAAGAGCCGGCGCAGGAGGCCGTGCACGTCCCAGGTCGCGTCGAACGCGCCCGTGCCCGTGCCCACCACGTCGTCGACGAAGCTCTGCGGGGGCGCGATGGTCCCGAAGAACTCGATCAGGCGGCGCGCGGTGCGGCGGGCGACGGTGTTCTTTCCCTGCGTGTCGCGGTGCTGGAAGATGACGTCGACCACGCTGTCGATCTCGGCCGCCCCCTCCGTCACCCCCGAAGCGCCGCCGGCGTACGTGACACCCGCGACGCCGAACTGTCCCGTCGACTTGTAGATCGTCTTCGGCGCGCCGCCGAAATCGTGGCGCTCGTTGCGGAGAAAGGGCTCGTTCTTGTCGTTGTAGCGCCAGCCCGTGAAGGCGCGCGCGATCTGGACGATGTCCTCCTGGAGATAGTTGTCGGCGCCGGTCACGTCCTTCACGCCGAGCGTGAAGAGCTCCTGCAGCTCACGGGCGTAGTTCTCGTTCAGCCCGTCCTTGCCGTTCCGGACGGTATCCAGGTACTCCATCATCGCCGGGTCGCGGTTGACGGCCTTCACCAGCACGCGGAAGTCGCCCTTGCAGTGCTGGCGAAAGAGCCGGTTCTGGTTCGCCATTCGGTCGGTGTCGCCGACCTTCGAGATGCCGGTCGCGAAGTGGTCGTGCCAGAAGAGCACCAGCTTCTCCTGCAACGCCGCCTTCGTCTTCACCAGGAATTTGATCCACTTGTCGTGCTGATCGTCGGCGTCCTTGCCGGTCGGCTTGAAGCCCTGCGGGTTGAACTTCAGCACCTCGTCCACGGCCTCGCCGCGCGTCGTGCCCTTGGCGATCCACTTGCCGATCTTCGCCGCCGAGACGTCGAAGCCGGTTCGACGCAGGAGGTGACGCGCTTCGGCGGCGCTCAACGTGGAGTTCTCGTCTCCCATTCGACCTTCTCCTCTGGGTGCTCCGTCGTCGGTGGCGAGTCACGGCACGACGACGATGAGCGAAACGTTGCGGAGAAGCTGCCGAAGGATCACTAGTCTCGCAATCCAAAAACGCCTTGCGTACTGCAGCGACGACTCTCGCGGCAGGCGCAGACGGAGCGATCATGCGATCGTGCACTACGCCGGCGTCGGATGCGGCCGACAGTAGACGGTGCGGCGGTACGGACGACCCACCGCGAGCGAGGCGAGGTCGACGACGAAGCCGCCGGCGAGCAGATACCAGGGCGCGGGCTCACTCACCCAGCGACCGAGATAGGCGCGGTCGGCGCGCCAGCGCTCGGCGCGGAAGCCGGCGCCTTCGAGCAGGCGCGCCAGCGACGCCGCCGTGAAGTACCAGTTGTGGCGCGCATCGTAGAGCAGCTCGAGCGGCTGCCCGGCGCGGCCGCCGCTCGCCCGCCACAGCGCGTCGCCGACGAGATTGAAGAGGCTCGCGCCGTCGATCGTGAACACCAGCAACACCCCGGCGGGCGCGAGCAGGCGGCGCGCCGCGGCGAGCGTCGCCTGCGGGTCGTTCACGTGCTCGAGGAAATCCCACATGGTGATCGCGTCGTACGAGCCCGCGGTGAGCGGCGCGCTCGCGAACTCCCCCTCCCACACCGTGAAGCCGCGGCCGCGGGCGTGCACGACGTGCTCGTGCGAGAGCTCGACGCCCTCGGCCTGCCAGCCGGCGTCACGAGCGAGGCCGAGGAAGGTGCCGCGTGCGCAGCCGACGTCGAGCAGGCGGCCCGGCGCGGCGCCGCCCTTGCCGCCGGCGCCCCGCACCAGCTCCGCCAGGTCCGCGAGACCGCGGCGAAAGATCCGGAGCTCCGGCGAGCGCGGGCTCGGCGCCTCGAAGTAGGCGCTCTCGTGGTAGCGCGGGTCGTCGTACATCGCGCGCAGCTCGTCGGCGGTCGGCAAGGGGTGGCGGAAGCGGAGCGTGCAGGCGTCGCAGGCCAGGACGTCGAAGCGACGCAGCCGATAGCGGCGGGCGATCCGGGGACTGCCACAGACCGGGCAGCCGGTCGGGGCCGTCACCCGAACGTGCAGGGGCGATCGTCCGCACCGTCGCGCGCCGCGCGCAGCATCGCCACCTCCTGCGCCAGCGACTTCATCTGCAGGGTCAGCGCGGAAAGACGGACGGCATAATTCAGGCACAGCACCAGCAGGAAGATCTCCCCGAAGAAGAAGAGCGTCGAGCTCGGCGTCCAGGCGCCGACGGCGCGGGTGATGAGCCGGAGCCCATCGAACCAGACGCTGAGCGAGACGATCGCGACCCCGACGACGGTCCAGATCGGCGTGTACTCCTCGCGGAGACGCCCCTGGCGGACCAGGTTGAGGATCGCGAGCAGGAAGCCCGCGCTCACCACCAGCGCGAGCACGCGCGTGGTCGCGGCGTCGGGTTGCTCGAGCAGCATGCGCCGCAGGGTCTCGGCATCGATCGTTCGGGGTTCCATCATGAGCCTCCTTCGCGGGCGCCGTGTGGGCCCCGCGCCACCCGCGGCGCGAGCGCGCTGCGGTAGGTCGCGAGCAGCATCTTGTACGGGTAATAGAGCGCGCGCCGGCCGGCGTGCATCGAGACGTGGGCGGCCGGATTCGGCGCCATCCGGACCGGCACCTCGACGAGCCGCATGCCGTGGCGCGCCAGCGCCAGGAGAACGTCGACGTCGGGAAAATCGGACGGGAAGAAGTCGGCGCAACAGATCTCGAAGGCGGGACGGGCGAGCGCCTGGAAGCCCGACGTCGGATCGGCGATGCGCGGCCCGCCGAACACCCGGAGGACGGTCGCGAAGACGAGACGACCCGTGCTGCGGAGCCAGCCCATCTCGTAGCCGCTCGGCTCGATGAAGCGCGAGCCGATCGCGACGTCCGCCGTGCCGGCGGCGAGCGGCGCCAGCAGACGGACGGCGTCGGCGGCGTCGTGTTGCCCGTCGGCGTCGAGCTGCACCACGTAGGCGTAGCCGTCGCGGACCGCCCACTTGTACCCCGTCTGCAAGGCCGCGCCGTAGCCGAGGTTGAAGGGATGCGAGACGACCGCGGCGCCCTCGGCCCGGGCACGGGCGGCGGTGTCGTCGGCCGAGCCGTCGTCGACCACCAGGACGTCGATGGTGGGGGCCACGGCGCGGAGACGCTGCAGCACCGCCCCGATGCGCCCGCCTTCGTTCAGCGCCGGAATGATCGCGAGCGTGTCGGCGCGGCCGCTCCGCGTCTCGCTCACGACGTCACCTCGACCGCCTGCGCGACGATCACCAGCTCGGGCTGCTCGGCGGGCGCGAGCGTCAAGCGATAGCGGCCGGGAGCGTCGGGGAGTCCAAGCGCGATCGACTGCGCCCGCGTCTCGCCGGCCAGCACGACGGCCGGCAGATAGCGGGACACCCGCTCCTCGCGCACCACCTCGCCGCCGGCGCCCCGCCAGCGGGCCACGAGCGGCACCGGCCCGATCGGGTCGGGGCGGCGGTACGCGATCGGTCCGCCGTTCGTCACCCGCACGACGAGCGCCGTCGCGTCCGCCGCCGCCTTCACCGCGTCGGCGTCGGTCCGCGCCGCGGCCCCCGCCGCCAGGCCCGTCCACTCGCCGCTCGACGGCCCGGCCGCGGGCAAGGCGTAGCGGATGTGGCCGAGCGCCCGGCCGACCTCGCGCAGATGCGCTCCGGGAGGGTGGGCAAGCATCGCCGCCGACTTCCCGCGCGCGAAGAACTGGTGCACGACGACGTCGCGGAGGCCGAGGGCGGCGAGCGCCTCGCCGTCCCGCGCATCGGTGTAGACACGCGCCGCCCGCTCCGCGATCTCGTCCTGGAGGCCCACCTTGAACGAGTTGTAGCACGCGGCCACCGGCCGATGGTGAAAGGATCCGAGGAGGACGTAGTCGGCCATCAGCATGAACATCCCGTGCGAGAAGGCGTACGGCAGATCGAGGACGGCGCCGTCCGCGGGTGAGCCGTAGAGCGCAACCACGGGACCCTGCGGCCGGATGAGACGGGCCTCGAGGGTGACCGAGCGCCCGAAGCTCGCGCGCGCCAGCGCCGGTACGAAGACCTCGGCGAGCGCCGCGGCCAACAGCAGCGCCACGACGACGGCCCGCACCGCGAGCGTGCGTCCCTCGAGCAGCACCGCCACCCCGAAACCGGCGAGGATCGCCCCCACCAGCAGCACCCCCGACGCGATCACGCCGCCGCCGCGGAGCGCATCGAAGGCGGGGAGCAGGCGCCCGGCGAGCGTGAAGAGCGACGGCACCGAGGTCGCGAGCCCCGGAACCGGCACCACTGCGAGCGCAGCCCACGCCACCAGCGCCCCCGCCAGCAGCACCACGAGCCGCGGGTCCCCGCCCCAATGGAGGCGCCGACCTCGCAGGCGATCGCCGAGCGCCACCAGCGCCAGCACCCCGGTGACGGTGCCGATGAAGGCCCAGCCGCCGGGGCCGAGCGCCGAGGGGACGAGCAGGACCGTGTCGCGACCCGCGAGCGTGCCCCACGCCTCGCGCGTCGCCAGATAGGGTCCCAGCACGGCGACCGCAAACGCGCCGACGGCGACCGCGACCGCCACGAGCGGGGCCGCGACGGACGCCAGCATACGGCGGTGGCGCACCATCGACCAGGCGCCGTAGACGCCGCCGATCAGCGCCAGCGCGATCAACGGATAGATGCTCTCGAGCGTCTGCAGGCCGATCGCGACCGCCATGGCCCCGGCCGCGGTCCAGGTGCGCCGCACAAAGAAGCGATCGGTCGCGAGCAGCGCCAGCGGCGTCCAGTGGTTGGTGACCACGTAGAGGTGCTGGAAGTCGTCGAGGCGGAAGGGATGGGCCACGAACACGGTCCCGGCCACCAACGCCGCCCCGGTGCTGCCCGTCCAGGCCCGGACGAGCGCGTACATGGCGACGCCGGCAAGCACCAGCGCCGTCAGGATGACGACGTTGTAGGTGAGAATCGGATCGCCGCCGGATAGTAGATACGGAACGACGCCCAAGAGGCCGAGCCCGAAGGCGTGCTCGCCGAGGGTGAGGGCACGGCGGAGCGGAAAGCACTGCGGCCCGTCGAGGAGCGTCCCCGGCGCCTCCGTGAACGCCCGGGCGTTGGCCGCGATCAGCGAGATCGTGAGCTTCTGATCGGATCCCGAGATCGATTGCCAGCGGTCGGGGAGGTCGGCGGGCAAGACCGCCGTGGTCGTCAATCCCGGCAGCGCCGCGCGGAGCGCGAAGAGGGCCAGGCCTACGTAGAACGCCGTGACGGCGAGCGCTCTACCGAGGGTCGATCGGCCCATGCGGCAGAGGTTCTAGCCTGGATCGGGGGCCGAAGACGAATCCTCTACGGCGGCACCTCGGTCCGTAGCTGCTCGACCGAGGCGCCGCCGTAGAGACGACGCTCTAGCGCGGTACCCGGGGCGTGAGCGTCGGAGCGGGCGTCTCGGTCGGCATCGGGGTCTCGGTCGGGACCGGCGTCACGGTCGCGACGGGCGGCGGCTCCGTCGGCAGCGGTGTGACCGTCGCCACGGCCGGCGTCGGGCCCACCGGCAGGCCGCAGCCGTTCATGCAGGCCTTGAAGGTCTCCTGGCAGGCGTTCAGCGCCGCCCGCACGCGCAGGCTCTCGCGACACTCGTCCTTGCAGAGGAAGGCGCGGATCTGTGCCCGGTCCATGCAGAAGTCGCGACCGCGGCCGCGGCGCGGACAGGCCGCCCGGTCGGTCTCGAGCTGCCGGCGGCAACCGCCGAAGCAGCTCTCGAGCGCGCTCACCACGACGTTCCGGCACTCTTCCTTCGCCACCCGGCAACCGGCGGCGCATTCGGGATCGATGTTGCGGCAGAGGTCACGCGTGATCACGAACTCGTCGTCGCAATCCCTGCGGCATTCCGCGCGCACCTCCTTCGCGTCCTGTACGCACTCCGACCCCGCCGCCGCCGTTCCCACCCCGACGGTCAGCACGAATCCGAGCGTCAACGTCGCCCTGAGGGCTCGCATGTTGGTTCTCCTTCCGGCGGCCGGCTCGCGCCGCTACCACCGAGGAGCGCCGTTGCACGCTCGATGCCAGGGCGCCCTGCCCTGCGATGCGCGCGCGGACGCCGTGCGAGCTGTCGCGGCCGGCGCCGCTTCGCGCCCGAGCACACAGCGGCGCGCGTGCGAGATGGACCCGCACGTCGCCCTGCGTCCGGGAGGCGGAGCCCGGAGAGCGCGACGCGCACGACCCTTGGCATTCGCCGCGCGCCATCGGAACGCAATCACGAATCCGACGCGCGTCGAGAACTCGCCGGCAGGGGGAGAGATCCCCCTTACCAGCTAGCTGCACTCCAACCAGGCCCGCAGGACGCGATCGTCGTCGCTCAGCTCGGGATGAAAGGTCGCGCCCCAGGTGGCGCCGGCGCGCACCAACACCGGGTCGCCCTCGACCCGCGCCAGCACCTCGACGCCGGGGCCGGCGCGGACGATGCGCGGGGCGCGGATGAAGACGGCCGAGAGCCCGGGAAACGCCGAGCCGGCGTCGACGACGCTCCGGAAGGAATCGAGCTGGGTGCCGTAGGCGTTCCGCCGGACGTCGACGTCGAGCACGCCGAACGAGCGTTGCGGCGGAGCGCTCACCGACCGTGCCAGCAGGATGAGGCCGGCGCAGGTACCGAGCACCGGCCGGCGCGCCGCGAGGAAGTCCGCGAGCGCCACCTCCAGCCCGTCACGCCGCATGCCGTGCAGCATCGCGGTCGACTCGCCGCCCGGCATCACCAGGCCGGCGAGGCCGACGAGGTCGGAGGGCTTGCGGACCGCCACCGCCTCGACGCCCGCCGCCGTCAGCGCGCGCACGTGAGCGGCGAAGTCGCCCTGGATCGCGACGACCCCGATGCGCGCCATTTACCAGCCGCGGGCGGCGAGGCGCTCCTCGGGCGGAATCGCCTCCATCGTGAGACCCGTCATCGCGGGCCCGAGTCCGCGCGACGCGGCGAGCACCTCGCCGGCGTCCTGCCAGTGCGTGGTCGCGTGCACGATGGCGCGCGCCCGCGCCGCCGGGTCCTCCGACTTGAAGACGCCCGAGCCCACGAACACCGCCTCGGCGCCGAGCCCCATGCAGAGCGCGGCGTCGGCCGGGGTCGCGATGCCGCCGGCGGCGAAGTTCGGCACCGGCAGCCGGCCGCTGGCGGCGATCCGCCGCACCAGCTCGTAGGGGGCGCCGAGCGCCTTGGCGCGCGCCATCAGCTCGTCGGGCGGCGCCACCGTGAGCTCGCGGATCTCGCGGCCCATCCGCCGCAGGTGGCGGACCGCCTCGACGATGTTGCCGCTCCCCGCCTCGCCCTTGGTGCGGATCATCGCCGCGCCCTCGCCGATGCGACGGAGCGCCTCGCCGAGGTCGCGGGCGCCGCACACGAACGGAACCCGGAACGCGTGCTTGTCGATGTGATGCTCCTCGTCGGCCGGCGTCAGCACCTCGCTCTCGTCCACGAAGTCGACCGCCAGCGCTTCCAGCACCCGCGCCTCCGCCAGGTGCCCGATCCGACACTTCGCCATCACCGGGATCGAGACCGCGGCACGCACCTGCTCGATGCGCTCGACGGCCGCCATGCGCGCGACGCCGCCCTCGCGGCGGATGTCGGCCGGCACGCGCTCGAGCGCCATCACGGCGGCGGCCCCCGCGTCCTCGGCGATGCGCGCCTGCTCCGCCGACGTGACGTCGAGAATGACGCCACCCTTCAGCATCTCCGCCAAATTGGTCTTCAGCTCGTAGGACTCTGCGATCATGTGTTCTCCTCCTCGCGGGCGCAGCGCAGGATCGCCGCCGCGGACCGCTCGACGTCGTCCTCGGTGGTCGACCAGTTCGAGACCGAGAGGCGCATGGCGCTCCTGCCGCGCCAGAGCGTCCCGCCGGCCCAGCAGGTGCCGTCGGCCTGCACCCGTCGAATGACGGCTTGTGTGAAGGCGTCGGGATCGCCGCCCGCCCTCGGGGTGAAGCGCACCAGCACCTGATTCAGGACCACGTCGTTCAGGATCTCGACCCCGGGAGCCGACGCCAGCCGCTCCGCGATCCGGCGCGCCAGCGCGCAGCAGCGCAGGACGAGCGCCGCGACGCCGTTCCGGCCGAGCGAGCGGAGCGCCGCGTAGACCGCGAAGCCGCGGGCGCGCCGCGACATCTCCGGTACGAAGCAGCTGCCGTCACGGTCGCCGTCCGAGGTGACGAGATAGGACGCGCCGACCGTCATTGCGGCGCGATGCGCGGCCTCGTCGCGCACCACCACGACGCCCGAGTCGTACGGCACGTTCAACCACTTGTGGGCGTCGGTGGCCCACGAGTCGCACGCGCCGAGCCCGCGCACCAGCTGCCGGAGCGCGGGCGCCGCCGCCGCCCACAGGCCGAAGGCACCGTCGACGTGCACCCAACCTCCGCGCGCGTGCGCGGCGGCCGCGATCTCCGCCAGCGGATCGAAGGCGCCGCTGTTGACGTTACCGGCCTGCGCGCAGACGATCAGCGGCCCGGACGTGGCGGCGAGCGCCGCCGCGAGCGCGGCGGAATCGAGTCGACCTTGCTCGTCGGCGGCGACCCGGCGGACGCGCTCGCGCCCGAGGCCCAGCATCTGGAGCGCCGCGAGCACGCTCACGTGCACCTCGTCGCCGACGACGACGGTCACCGCGGGCGCGCCCTCGAGCCCGGCCGCCTCGACGTTCCACCCGGCGCGCGCCAGCACGGCATGCCGAGCGGCCGCGAGCGCCGTGAAGTTCGCCATGGTCGCGCCCGTCGTGAACCCGACGCTCGCGCTCGCCGGCAGGCCGAGGAGATCGAGGATCCACTCGCCCGCCGCCGACTCGACCGCGGCCGCCGCCGGCGACATCACGTGCAGGCCGGCGTTCTGATCCCACACGCTCGCCAGCCACTCGGCCGCGAGCGCGGCCGGGAGCGAGCCGCCGGTCACGAAGCCGAAGTAGCGCGGGCCGGCGCTCGCGACCAGGCCGGGTGCCGCGACCGTCGCGAGCGCCGCGACGACCGCACGCGGGTCTTCGCCGTCGGATGTCAGCGTTGCCGGAAGCCGGCCGCGAAGCTCGCGGGCCGTAATCGCCCGTGCGACCGGGGCATCACCAACCTGCGACAGGAAGTTCACCGCAATGGCGGCGGTCTCCATCAATAGATGGGGATCGAGGTCACGATTGTCTCGATACAATGAGACATCTTGTCCCGCGTCAGCCATGGGAAAACTGAGTAATTGACATTCCAAGGCATGTCAAAATATTTATTGTCACTATGACAATATGGACCCCGGAGGCGCTCGACGCGAAGCATGCCCGTTACCTCGGCATCGCGGACGCGCTCGCGGCGGACATCGCCAACGGCCGGCTGCACGAGGGCGATCGCCTGCCGACCCATCGCGAGCTCGCCGACGCCCTCGGCATCGCCATCGGGACCGTCACCCGCGCCTATGCGGAGGCCGAGCGCCGTGGCCTGGTGCGCGGCGAGGTCGGCCGCGGAACCTTCGTCGGTCCGGGCATCGTCCGCTCGCCGGCCGCCGTCACACCCGCAGCGCGCGACACCGGCATCGTCGACCTGAGCCTCAACTTCTCGGTCGAGAGCATCATGCCCGACTTGGCGGCGACGCTCCGCGCGCTCGCGAAGCGCACCGACCTCGTCGACCTGCTCCGCTATCAACCGCATGCCGGCTCCCTTCGCCACCGTGCCGCCGGCGCCGCCTGGGCCTCGCGCTTCGGGCTCGAGGCCCGTCCCGCCCAGGTCCTCGTCAGCGCGGGCGCCCAGCACGCGATGATGGCGATCCTGTCGGCGCTCGCCAGGCCGGGGGATCGCGTGCTCACCGAGGCCCTCACCTATCCCGGGATGAAGGCGCTCTCGAGCCTCTTGCACCTCCCGCTCGAGGGCGTCGCCATGGACGACGAGGGCCTCGACGTCGACGCGCTCGCGGCGAGCCTCGAGAGCACCGGCGCCAAGCTGCTCTACTGCATGCCGACCATCCACAACCCGGCGGGCGGCGTGCTCTCCGAGGCGCGCCGCCGCGCCATCGCCGAGCTCGCCCGGGCGCACGACGTCGCCATCATCGAGGACGACGTTCATCGCTTTCTGGTGCCGGACGCGCCGCCGCCGATCGCGCAGCTCGCACCGGAGCGCACGTACTACATCGCCGGCACCTCGAAGGCGATCGCGGGCGGCCTGCGCGTCGCCTTCGTCGTCGCCCCGGTGGAGGCGGTCGAGCGCCTGGCGCAGAGCATCTGGGCGACGACCTGGATGGCCGCGCCGCTCACCGCCGAGATCGCCGCGCTGTGGATCGACGACGGCACCGCGGAGCGCGTCGCCGACCTCCAGCGCGAGGAGGCGGCGGCTCGGCAACGCATCGCCCGCGCGGTGCTCGGTGCCCAGGCGGTGCGGTCGCATCCGCATGCGTTGCACGTCTGGCTCGAGCTCCCCGATCCCTGGCGCGGCGAGTCCTTTGCGCGCGCCGCGCTGCAACGCGGCGTCGCCGTCGCCCCCGCCGAGCTCTTCGCGGTCGGACGCGCGGCGATCCCGCACGCGGTGCGCATCGGCCTCGGCGCCGCGCGCGATCGCGACCAGCTGGAGCGCGCGTTGCACGTGCTCGTCGACACGCTTGCAACCTCGCCGGTCTCGGGACCGTCGGTGGTGTGATACAGATTGGCGCAGTTTGGCCGCGGTCCTCACCCGCAGCGAGCAAATTTTCTTCTGACGCACGCAAAGCCGCGCGGTAGGGATTGACCCGTTACGGAACGGCCGTGCAGTATGTCGGCGGTCGCCGTCATGAGGTTCGATCCCCCTCCTTTGCCGGTGGTTTCCGACCCCGGCGACCACGTGCGGGCGATCGTCGCCGAGCGCTTCCGGATCTTCGCGGCCGGCTGTTTCCTGCCGATGCTGGTGTGGGCCGTGGCGCTCTCCCACGGCTCGCGACACGCCCTCGTGCCCGCGCTCGTCACCTTGGCGTTGCAGGGCGCGACGCTCGGCGTCGCACGCACAGCGGCACGCCGCGACCCCAGCCGGGCCGTCGGCATCACGCTCACGCTCGCGATGGCGTTCGGCGTGTCGTCGACCGGCCTCTTCGCCTGGATCGGGGGCACCGGTGAGTCGCTCGGCTTCGTGCTCTTCACGCTCTGCGCGCTCGGCGCGCTGCTCTTCCCATGGGGCTGGCGCGTCGAGCTCGCGCTCGTCCTCGCCATCCTCGGCCTGCTCGGCCTCGCCACCCCGTGGCTGCACTTCGCGCTCGGCCCGAACGAGCTCGCGCCGGTGATCATCATCGCCGCCCTCCTCTGCGTCGCCATCGCCGAGGGCAACGCCCAAGGCTTCCACGCCACGCTGGCGCGCCGCCGGAGCGAGGAGGCGGCGCTGCATGCGCTCGCGGCCTCGCGCGACGGCTATCGCGACATCACCGAGGACGCTCGCGACTTCATCTGGGCGTCCGACCTCGAGGGCCGCATCACCTACATCAACGAAGCAGGCGCCCGCATTCTCGGGATGACCCCGGCGATGACGATCGGGCGGAACGTGGATCAGTATCTCACCGACCACCCGACCAATCCGAGTGCGGCCGAGATGCGGGCGCGCCTCCGCACCTCGGACTCGCTGCCCCCGACCGTGGTGCAATGGCGGAGCATACACGGGCGCATCTGGGTCGAGGTGGTGGCCTACGCCGTGCGCAGCGCCGACGGCGACGTGATCGGCTTTCGCGGCATCAGCCGCGACGTGACCGCGCGCTTCGAGGCGGAGGCCGCGCTCCGGGAAAGCGAGGCGCGCTACCGCGGTCTGGTCGAGTCGCAGGCGGCGCTCATCTACCGCGCCGACCTCGCGGGCAATCTCACCTTCATCAACGAGGCGTGCCGGCGGAAGTACGGCGTGATCGACGAGCCCGTCACCAGCCTCAACTTCCTCTCCTTCGTGCATCCCGACGAGGCCGAGCCGGCACGCCGCGCGCTCCAGACCGTCGTCAGCGGCGGGCGCTACCAACGCGCCAGCCGCGGGCGGACGCCGGAGGGCTGGCGCTGGATCGAGTGGGAGGTGTGCGCCATCACCGACGGCGACGGCGCGGTGCGGGAGATCCAGGGTGTCGGACACGACGTCACCGAGCGGCGGGCCGCCGACGAGGCGTTGCAGCGCTCGCTCTGCGCGCTCCGCGAGCGCGAGGACCAATTGCGCGGCATGGGCATGCAGCAGGTCGCGATCCGCGAGGAAGAGCGCAAGCGGCTGAGCTTCGACCTCCACGACGGCGTCTGCCAGGAGCTGGTCGGCATCGGCATCCTGATCGAGTCGGCGCGGCGGCGCGGCATCTCGGAGGCGGCCGACCCGACGCTGGTCCGCGCCCAGCGCCATCTCCGCGAGGTCGCCGAGCACCTGCGCGTGCTGGCGCGCGACCTCCGGCCGCTGCAGCTCTCCGACCTCGGGCTCGCGGAGTGCCTGCGCGCGCTCGCAAGCGGCATGGCGACTGCCGAGATCCACGTCGGCGTCGCGTTCCCGACCCCGATCCCCCGCCTCGGCGAGGAGCTCGAGGTCGCCGTCTATCGCATCGCCCAGGAGGCCGTCGCCAACGCCGTCCGCCACGCCGATGCCGGGATGGTCTCGCTGACGCTCTCGGCCGTCGAAGGCGCCCTCCTGCTCGAGGTGCACGACGACGGCCGCGGCTTCGACCGCGACGCGCTCCGCACCTCGGCTCTCGGCCTGGTCGCGATGGAGGAGCGTGCCGCCGCCCTCGGCGGCCGCCTGCGGATCGTCTCGCAGCCGGGCGACGGCACGACCATCCGCCTGGAATGCCCCACTACGGCGGCGTAACCGTCCTGGCCGCTACAGCGGACACGCGAAGCAGCCGTTGCCACCCGGGTGCTTGGTCGAACATTGCGTGTTCAGACGGTTCAGCTCTCCCGCGCTCAACGTCGCCGGGAGGAACGGCGTGTCTCGCGTCCACGCCAATATGCCGGTCGCCAGGCTGTTGCCGCCGATTCCCACCGCACCGGTCTCGCAGAGGAACCCGACACCGGTCGACGCCATCAGCTTCACCACGACGGCCTTGGGCTTCGGCTTCGGATTCCCGAGCAGGTCGGCGATGATCGGAATCGACACCAAGGAGTTCGGCGCGACCGGACAGCTGCAGCAGTCGAGCAGCTCCCCCGTCGAGGCCGACAACGCGTAGGCGTTGACACACAGGGTCACGTTCGATCCAGCCGCGCCGCTGTTCGTCGCCACGATCGCATCGCGTCCCTTGAGATTCACGAGCGCGCGAACTTGGAACGGCGTATCCAGCGCTTGCCCGAACGCAACCGACGCAAGGCCAAGAATGAATCCCGATGTGATGAGTGCGTGCTTGTACATGTCCACCCCTCCCCGGCGCCGTTATGATGCAGAGCGCTCCGGTCGGTCAAACGACCGACTCCCGGCGCGCGCGACCCGTGCTCAGCTGCCGCGCGACCCGAAGAGCTTCGGCGTCGGCATGCGGCTCCGGATCTCCGCCAGGATCTCCGGCGTGATGCGGGCGATGCCCTTCTCGCGGCAATAGGCCTCGACCCGCCGGGTGACCATGCCGCGGACGAAGGCGGGAATGTCCTTCATGCGCGCCCGCGCCGCCGGGTCCCAGTCGACGTCGGCTCCGACGGGCTCGGCGCTGGCGCCGTACTCGAGGGTGGGCGGTGCCGGCGCCGCGAACGTGCCCGGCTGGTGCGTGCAGAGGGCGTCCTCCGCCATGACGTCGCCGCTCATGCCGTAGGCGCGGGCGCGGCAGCCGCCGCAGGCTGGATTGAGCTCGCAGGCGCCGCACCGTCCGCCGAGCGCGCGCCGATCGCGGATGCGGACGAAGACCTCCGAGCTGCGCCAGATCTCGCTCAGGCTCTCGCGCTGGAGGTTGCCGCCGAAGACCGGCAGATACGGACAGGGCGTGACGTCGCCGTTCGGGCGGATGCCCATGTAGTGCGTCCCGGCCGGGCAGCCGCCGGCCCCGTCGGCGTAGCTCTTGAGAAAGGGCGAGCGCGGATCCTCCGCCTGTAGAATGCGCACGTAGTGGGGCGCGCACTTGGCGTTCACCAGCATGCGGCCGGCGAACTTTCGCTGGATGACGGCGAGCTCGGCGAGGACGCGGTCGTACTCGGCGTCGGCGAGGTCGGAGACGTGGGCGCCGCGGCCGGTCGGCACGAGGAAGTAGAGGTTCCACACCCGCGCCCCGAGCTCGCCGTGCGCGAAGTCGGCGATCGCGGCGAGCTCGCCCACGTTGTGGCGCCCGACGGTGGTCTGGACGATGAACGGCAGCCCGGCGCGGTCGAGGATCTTGGCGCCCTCGACGGTGTTGCGGAACGCACCCGTCACCCGCCGGAAGGCGTCGTGGCGGGCCTCGTCGAGGGCGTCGAGCGAGAGCGAGAGGCCGCGGACGCCCTCGCGCTTCAGGATGGATGCCAGGTTCTCGGTGATCTTGACGCCGTTGGTGCCGACCACCACCCAGAGCTCGCGCGCCGCCGCGTGGCGGATGATCTCGACGATGTCGCGGCGGAGCAGCGGCTCGCCGCCGGTCAGGATGAGAAGGCCGTCGGGCGCGAAGGCGGCGATCTCGTCGACGACGCGGAGACAGCCGGCGGTGTCGAGCTCGCTCCGGTCGGCGAAGGCTTCGGTGTGGACCGCCGGCTTGCCGCCGGCGTCGAGGTAGCAATGCTCACAGGCGAGGTTGCACCGGTAGGTGAGGTTCCACGAGATGACGTACGGCCGCGCGAAGACGCCGCCGTCGTCCGAGTGCTGCGCGCGTCCGGGCTCCAGCATCACTTACATGCCGAAATGGTCCTTGGCGTGGTCGAGGGCGCTCTCGTCGATCTCGCTGAGGCCGCGCTCCTTCGCCCATTGCTCGATCCCGGCGCGTGCCATCGGGCGGACGAAATCGGGGATGCGCTGGAGGCGCTCGAGCGCCGCGCTCGTCCAGGCGACCGTGGCCGCGTCGGCGGTCGCGGCGCTGCCCTCGGTCATGCCTTGCACCATGCCGGAGAAGGGACACTTCGAGATGTCGCCCTCGCCGGGACCGATCTGCACACCGAGCGAGGTCACGACCTGGGTCTCGAGCGGGTTGGTGAGCATCGCGATGCGATGCGCGCATTCGGGACACTCGTAGACGATCGCGAGCGCGCCGCGGTCGGGGGGCGCCATCTCGACGAGCTTCATCGCTTGATCGCAGAGCACGCAGAGGAACTTCACGTCACACCTCCAGAAGCTGGGAAAGCTTGGCCGCGAGCGCCGCGAGGGCGGCGACCGCCGGGCGACTCGCGTCCGCGAGCGCTTCGCCGCGGTCGCAGGCGGCGGCGAGCTCGGGATCGAACGGCACCGAGCCGAGCCGCGGTACGTCGAGCGCGACCGTCGACGACGTCGCGAACAGCGGCCGGACGCCGTCGCAGCCGCCGCAGTAGTAGCCGTCCATGTTCTCGACGTAGCCGAGGACGCGGTTCGGCGTCTTCCGCATCGCCGCGAGCGCCCGCGACACCACGCCGCGCGAGACGTCGGACGGGATCGTCACCAGCACGAAGGCGGCCGCCGCGCCGAGAAACTCCGCGTACTGGAAGGTCCGTTCCGCGCCGGGCGGCAGGTCGACGAGCAGGAAATCGACGCTGCCCCACGCGACCCCGGCGAGCAGATCGCCGAAGGCCGAGAACTCCCGGGTGGCGCGCCAGACGTAGGAGTCGCCGCTCGAGACGCTCGCGAAGTCGACCGCCTCCGACTCGGGCACGAGGATGCCCATCGAGACGACGGCGATGCCGCTCGCCGTGCGCGGTGGGATCAGGCCGTCGGCGCCCGGCACCACCGTCGCGCCGCGGAGCCCGGCGAGGCGTGCCTGCGACGGCCCGTTCAGATCGGCGTCGAGGATCGCGACGCGCAGGTCGCGCGCTCGGAGCGCGTGCGCGAGCTGCATGGTGAGGGTGCTCTTCCCGACCCCGCCCTTGCCCGACCCGATGGCGACGAGATGTCGCACGCCGGCGAGGCGCTCGGCGATCTTGGAGCGCTTGGCGACCACCTGCCCGATGACGTCGGAGCCGCCGTCGCCGGCGATGTCGTGATAGCTCTTCATGGCGGAGGCGTTTTCTTTTCCGAGATCGCGGCAATGCGCAAGCGGCTCGGGTTCCTGATCCGCGGGGGATGGCGTACAAAGCGCCGTGGGATGACCATCCACGTCTTCGGCGCATTCGAGCTCGACGAGGGACTCTACGAGCTCCGCCAGAACGGCAGCGTCGTCAGAATCGAGCCGAAGGTCTTCGACGTCGTGGCGTATCTCCTGCGGAACGCCTCCCGCGTGGTCTCCAAGGACGAGCTCTTGGATCGGCTCTGGCCCGGCGAGCACGTGAGCGATTCGGTGCTACCCCGCTGCATCACGGTGGCGCGGAAGGCGCTCGGCGACGATCCGAGCGCGCAGCGGATGATCCAGACCGTGCACGGCCGCGGGTATCGCTTCGTCGCCGCGCTGCGCCCGTCCGGCGTCGAGGCTCCGGCCTCGGCCTCCCCCGCCGAGGAGGCGCGCCCGCTCTTCGTCGGTCGCGAGGCGGCGATGGCGGCGCTCCGTGCCGGATTCGCCGAGGCGGCCTCCGGACATGGGCGCCTCTTGCTGCTCGTCGGCGAGCCCGGGATCGGCAAGACCAGGACGGCGCACGAGCTCGCGACGATGGCGCAGGCCGAGGGTGCGCTCGCGCTCACGGGCCGTTGCTACGAAGGCGACGGCGCCCCGGCGTTCTGGCCGTGGGTGCAGATTCTCCGCGCCGCGGCCGCCGTGCTCGAGCCCGCGGCGCTCTCGGCGGCGCTCGGGCCGGCGGCGGGCGACGTCGCGGCGTTGGTGCCGGAGATGGGGGCACGTCACGCGTCCGTGGAGACACCGCCCGCGCTCACCCCCGAGCAGGCGCGCTTCCGTCTCTTCGACGGCGTCGCCGCCTTCCTCGTCGCGGTCGCGCGCGAGCGCCCGCTCGTGCTCGTGCTCGACGACCTGCACTGGGCCGACAAGCCCTCGTTGCTCCTGCTCCAGTTCGTGGCGCGCCAGATGCGCGAGGCGCGGCTGCTCGTGATCGGGGCCTATCGCGACGTCGAGCTCCGGCGTTCGCACCCGCTGGCGGAGGTGCTGGGCGAGCTGGCGCGTGAGCCGCACCATCGGCGCATCGCGCTCCGCGGGCTCGCCGTCGACGACGTGGCGCGCTTCGTGGCCGCCAGCGCCGGTCGTCCGGCGGCGGCCGCGTTGATCGACGCCGTGCACGCCATGACCGACGGCAATCCCTTCTTCGTCGGCGAGGTCGTGCGTTGGCTCGCCGCCGAAGGCCGCCTCGAGCGCGCCGCGGACGCCGGCGCTCTCGGCGTCGTGCTGCCGGAGAGCGTGCGGCAGGTCATCGGGCGGCGCCTGAACGTCCTGTCGGAAGGCTGCAACGGGCTGCTCGGGACCGCCGCCGTGCTCGGTCGCGAGTTCGACCTCCCCGTGCTGGCGCGGGTGGCGGAGCTGCCGGGCGAGCGGGTGCTCGAGCTGCTCGACGAGGCGGTGGCGGCACGGGTGCTCGTCCCGCACGCCGCCGACCCCGCACGCTACGCCTTCGTGCACGCCCTGGTGCGCGAGACGCTGTACGACGAGCTGTCGACGCCGCAGCGGGTCCGCCTGCACCGGCGCGCCGGCCTCGTGCTGGAGGCGCGGCACGGCGAGCAACAGAACGCCCCCTGGGCCGAGATCGCGCACCATTTCTTCGAAGGCGCGGCCGCGGGCGACGTCGAGCCGGCGCTGGTGTACGGCGCACGCGCCGCCGAGCGGGCGCTCGCCTGCCTCGCCTACGAGGAGGCCGCCGGTCACTACGAGCGGACGCTGCAGGTGCTCGAGCTCGCGGTGCCGATCGACGAGGCGCGCCGGGTGGCGCTTCTGCTCGCCCGCGGCGACGCCGAGTCGCGCGCCGGCGAGCGCGGGCGCGCCCGCGAGACGTTTCAGCTCGCCGCCGCGGCGGCGCGGCCGCTCGGCCGACCGGATCTCCTGGCGCGCGCCGCCCTCGGCTTCGGCGGTCGCTCGGAGTTCGGTCTGCCGCTCGACCCGCCGCTGGTGGCTCTCCTCGAGGAGGCGCGCGACGCGCTCGGCACGGGCGACGATCCGCTCCGCATTCGCATCGTCAGTCGCCTGGTCGGAACGGCACCCTATTCCGACTCGCTCGCGATCCGCCGCGCGCTCAGCCAGGAGGCGGTCGAGGCGGCGCGCCGGCTCGACGATCCCGGCACGCTGGTGATCGCGCTCGCGGCGAGAGTGTGGTCGTTGCTCGGTCCCGACCACATGAGCGAGCGGCTCGCGATCGCGACCGAGCTGATCGCGCTCGCCGCCGCCACCGGCGACCGCAACGGCGCCTTTCTCGCCCACGAGGTGCGCTTCGACACCAACCTGGCCCTCGGCGACATGACCGCGGCCGATACCGAGATCGCGGCGCTGGCGGCGATCGCGGAGGAGCTGCGCCAGCCCGTCGAGCGCTTCTTCGTGGTCTCGATGCGCGCCGCCCGCGCGCTCTCCGACGGGCGCTGGGACGAGGCCGAGCGGCTGATCGCCGAAGCGCAGGTGCTGGGCGAGCGCGCCGGCCACCCGGCGGGACGCGAGCTCACCATGGGGCATGGCCTCTTCCTCGCGCACGAGCGGGGTCAGGTGGAGAGCATGCAGACCATCCTCGAGCTCTTCACCGGGATCTATCCGTGGGCGGCACGGATGGATCGAGTGGTGCGCGCCCTCGTCCTGAGCGAGCTGCGCCGCTTCGACGAGGCGCGCCAGGAGTTCGAGCGGCTCGCGGCCGACGACTTCGCGGACCTGCCGCGCGACGAGCACTGGCTGATCATGCTGGCGCAGCTCGCGACCGTCTGCGCCGACCTCGACGACCGCCGGCGGGCGGCGCGGCTGGCGGAGCTCCTGGCGCCGTTCGCGGACCGCAATGCGGTGCACGACCTCCTCCGCATCCACGCCGGCGCCGTCGCGCACTACCTGGCACGCCTCGAGGCCACGTGCGAGCGCTGGCCGGCGGCGGCGCGCTACTTCGAGCAGGCGCTCGAGCTGAACGAGCGTCGGGGCGCCCTCCCCGCCTTCACCCGCACCTGCCACGAGTACGCGCGCATGCTGGCTCGGCGCGGCCGCCGCCGCGACCTGCCGCGCGCCCGCCAGCTCGTCCGCCAGGCCCTTGCCGCCGCCGATGCTCTCGGCTTCGGCCGCCTCCGCGACGAGGCCGCCGGGCTCGCGCGCGAGCTCGGCGCGGGAGGCTGAGGAAGAAAAAGAGGGTGGTAGGGTAGGCTCGGTCGGGTCGTCGCTGCCGGGTGGCGGGCGATCAGCCGGGAACGTCGGCGGGATCCAGCCGTACCGCTCCGGCGGCGAGCTTGGCACGCGCGGCCGCCGCATGCCGGCGGGCGTTCAGGAGGACGGGCAGCTCCCGCCATGCCATCACCACCCGCCAGCCGCACCCCGCGGCGACCCGCTCAGCGAGACCTCAACAAATCATCAGGAAAACCGTCGGGACATCGGAGCGCGCGCGGCGTACAGTCCGTCACGTGAAGGAGGACCGCCGATGACGCACACGCTGACCAAGGGAGACCGCGACGCCCTGCTGCGAGCCGTACCCGCCCGCCCGCTCGAATGGCGGCGCGCCCGCCGCGCCCTCACGAACCTGATCGCAGAACCCGAGCGCACCGAGCAGGTCTTCGAGATCACCCGTGCCCTTTCCGGCCGCGCCGACGTCAAGAGCTTCCGCCGCCTCCTCGACCACCCGGACGGCGGCGCTCTCCTCGCCGAGCGGCCGTCGCTCCTCGCCGCCCTCTCCGATCGCGCCGCGCTCGCCGCACTCCCCGACGGCAGCCTCGGCCGCGCCTACCTGGCGTTCATGGAGGCGGCGGAGCTCAGCGCCGACGGCCTGGTCGACGCCTCCATGGAGGGCGGCATCGAGGCGCGTGAGGGCTACGGTCCCGAGATCTCCTGGTTCTTCGACCGCATCCGCGACATGCACGACCTCTGGCACGTGCTGACCGGCTACGGACGCGACGAGGCCGGCGAGGCCGCCAATCTGGCCTTCACCTACGGACAGATCGGCAACCCCGGGATCGGCATCATCGTCGCCGCGGCGGCGCTTCTCGGCCCGCGCGGGGAATGGTTGCACTGGCAGCGTTACCTGCTGCGCGCTTGGCGCCGCGGCCGCCGCGCCGCCTGGCTCCCGGCCGTGCGCTACGAGGAGCTCCTGCCGCTGCCGCTCGCCGAGGTGCGACGCCGGCTCCGCATCGCGGCGCCGGAGGTGGCGCATCCGGGCGGGGTGGTGGTCGCCAATCGCGGCGACCTGACCGACGACGAGCAGTCGCGGCTCGGTCGGATGATCGGCACGCTGGCGATGCCGAGCCGCTGATCGAGCGGCGGCCGCGCGCCCCACCGCTTGCTTTTTCTCACCCTTCCGAGTCAATGGCGGCCATCGAGATCCGTCGACCGGTCGCGGCACGCGCGTGCCGCACAAGGAGGGAATCATGCTCATCCGCTCCGTACTCGCGTGCGTCGCGCTGCTCGTCTTCGTCGGCCCCGCGCGCGCCGATGCTCCCGTGGAGGTCAAGGCGCACGAGGACGCGTTCGCCCGTGCCTGCGAGGCCGGCGACGTCGAGGCCGTCGTGGCGCTCTACGCGGACGATGCCAGCGTCATCTGGCCCGGTCAGGGCGAGGAGGCCAAGGACAAGGCCGGCATCACCAAGCTGGCCACCCGGCTCTGCACGGAGACCAAGAGTCTCAAGCTCACGCTCAAGTCGCTCGAGGCGAGGTCGCTCGGCGCCGACCACATCGGCACCACCGGCCATTGGGAGCTCAAGTCCACCGGCCCCGACGGCAAGACGATCGTCACCGAGATGCGCGCCACCGAGGTCCTCAAGCGCTCCGGCGGCAAGCTGCTGTACCTGATCGATCACGCCTCGATCGGCGTGCCGCCCACCGCCGGCTCCGGCGCGCACCAATAGGACCTGGCCGGAAGCGATCGCGATCCGCCCTCAGCCGTAGTGGGCGGCCACCATGCCGAAGCTCACGACCACGAGCGCGGCGGAGCAGATCGCCGCCACGGTCCACGCCCGCGCGGCGCGGGTCATGACCGGCGGCGCTGCCTCGATCACGAGCGCGAAGGCGGCGCCGGAGACGAAGCCGCCGACGTGCGCCGCCTGGTTGCCGATGCCGAGCGTGGCGATCACGCTGAACGCCGCCCAGGTGAGCATCTGCTGCATGAGCGCGCGTCCCGTCGGGCCGCCGATCCGCCACCCATGCACGGCCATCACGCCGATCAGGCCGAAGATCGCGCCGCTCGCTCCCGCGCCGTTGATCCCAAAGGCGTAGGAGCAGACGCTGCTGAGCACGCCCATGGCGACGTACAGGGAAATGAGCTTGCGGGCGCCGTAGATCGCCTCGACCTGGGGACCGATCTGCTGGAGCGCGATGCAGTTGAACAGCAGGTGGACGATGCCGAGGTGGATGAAGTTCGGCGTGACGAGCCGCCACCACTCGCCCTCGGCGATGGAGGGAACGTAGAGCCCGCCGAACTCGAGAAAGACGGCGTCACTGGGGCCGGCCATGACCGCCGCCGCCCCGCTTCGTAGATCGGCCAGCACCATCAGCACGTAGACGGCGACGTTGATCGCCAGGACGACTCCCGAGACCCCGAGCTGCCGTCTCGTCGCTGCGGCCGACTCCTCTGGAGACCCGACGCTCACCCGGAACGAGTTGCCGGCGGCGCGAGGACGGCGCAAGGGCGCGTCATCACTCGGGCCCGGCGCATTACGCTCGAACGCTGGCGCGACTCCCCACGCGGCAATGGCGCTCGACGGCCATCACGATGTCCGGGGCGATTCGCGGCTTCCGCAAGACCTCCCGAATGCCGACCGCGCGTGCGCGGACGGGGTCGGGTGGTTCGCCCGAAACGATCACGACGGGCGTCTCCTGCAGTTCGGCGTCCGCGCGCATCCGGTCCCAGACTTCCCAGCCATCCATGTCCGGCATGCCGAGATCGAGCAGCATCATGCAAGGGCGTAGCCCGCGCTCGAACGCCGCGAAGGCTTCGTGCCCCGACGCTACCGTCACGACCTGACAGCCGTGGATCTCGAGCAGACACGTGAGGGCTTCCCGAATTTCGGGGGAGTCGTCCACCACGAGCACATGATGGGCGTGACGCAGAACGGATCGACGGAGCGCCATCGAGGCTTCGACGATACCCGTTCGGGGCCCGTGGTGTCTGCGCGTACAACTACGCGCGTGCGGAAGGCGCCCTTCGTCATTGACGCAGAGCCCGTCGGCGATGGCGCCACCTTGGGACACCAAAATTTCTCGTCGGTGTCCGGTATTCGCCCGATGGCGCCGGCGAGCGCTTCTGCGACGATGACCGTCCTCGTGCCGTCGCCGGCCCTAGACGGCAACGCATACGCACTCGCCGAGCCACGCTGCGGCGCGGGCGGCGGCGCGAGTGAACATACCCCGCGCCGCCAAGGAGATCGCGGCGCCCCCCTCGCCCGCAGGTGCCCCGATCGTCAGGCCGACGGCCGGACCGCGACGCAGCCGACGTACTCGCGCTCGCGGCGGAAACCCATCGCGGCGAGCGTCGCAAAGCTCACCTCTTCCTCCGCAATCCGCGGCAGGCGCACGCGATGACCGCCCGCCCGCACCCGCTCCACGAGCGGTGCCAGAAGCGCCAAGGCGCGTGCCCCATCCGCGGCGCCGATCGCGAGCACCTCACGCTCCGAACGGTCGCGCCTGGAGTGGAAGAGCACGTACGCCTCGACCCGGTCGGTGGCGACGGCCAAGCCTTCGAGCTCGGCGGCGCGCGCCCGCAGCGTCGCTGGCATGCGGCTCCAGGCGCGCGGCCGAGCGCGGTCGAAGGCGCCGCTCTCGAGGAGCTCGTCGACGCCGATCGCGATCACCAGGCTCGCCAGCGAATCGTCCGCGGCGGCCGTGCCGCCGGGCTCCAGCACGAAGTCGGCGTACGTCGCCTCGAGCGCGAACCCCGAGCGCTCGAAGAACCCCCGGACCTCCGTCCATTCGGCCGGCATCTCGGCCACCACCCGCGGCGGCCCGAGGATCGCCGCCTTGTCGACGAGCGAGGTCAGAAGATGGCGGCCGTGCCCTCGGCGCTCGTGGCCGGGGCGCACGGCGAGACGATGGACGAAGTTCGCCTCGCCGTCACGCTTCGCCGCGATCAGCACCCCGATCGGCTCGTCGCCGTCGAACGCCACCACGCAGCTGCTCGACCAGAGGCCGAGCTGGCGCACGCCGCGCTTGAAGTCCTCGGCGGTGATCGCCTGCTCGGCGCCGAAGTGCGGCACCCAGCAGGCGTTGTGCGCGGCGACCAGGAGGGGAATGTCGTCGGAGCGACAGAACCGATAACCCGGCACCAGATCGCTCCACGACTCCCGCGCGCCGTTCAGTGCTCGGTCGGGTTCCCTCGCCGCTTCGCTTCCATCGCCGCCATGATGCCGACCTCGTTCAGGGGTAGGCCCGCAGACGTCGAGGAGACGTCGATCGCGCCCGTCTGCGTGGTCTCGCGAGGCGGCACGGCGGCCTCCATCACCGCGCGCGCGGGCGCGGGATTCGCCTGATAGCCCTTGATCATCTCCTCCATCGCCTTCCGGCCGTCCTCGATGCCGGCCTCGACCACCGCGAGGTCGATGGTGGCGACGGCGCCCTCGCGCGCCAACTCTTCGATCCGGCGCTGCGTCCGGTCGCGCATGAAGCCCGCGGGGACGCGGAGGATGCGGTCGACCGCGTCGGGAGCCCAGTCGAGCTCGGAGAAGAGCGGATTCTTCTTGGCGTCGCGCGCGATCAGCTTCTTGCCGTCGCTGCCGGGCGCCGGGGCCTCGGCGGCGACCGCGCCGTTCGCCGGCAGCACGACCGGCTGCCCGGTCTCCTCCTCGATGAGCGCACGCGCGAACTCGAGGCTGACCGTCGCCATGCGCTTCAGGCGCGCCGCCTTCTCGACCCGCGCCTTCACGCGCCGACGCTTGTAGGCGTCCTGCATGGTCCAGAGGGCCTGCTTGGCGTCGCGGGTCCAGGTGAGCTTGCGGCCGTCGTAGGCGGTCTCCTCGCTGCCGCCGCCCTCCATCTCGATGATCTGCTCGACCATCTCCGGGGTCACGACCTGGAAGGACGTGCTGCCGCAGACCGAGCACACCACGGCGTTGGCCTCGGACGCCGAGACGCCGCACTTCCGGCAGATCGAGATCGAGCGCTCGGCGGCGTGCTCGAGGATCACGGCCTCGGCGAGCTTGGTCGCCGCCTTGGCGCCCTTCGGCATGTAGCGCTCCATCGCCTCGTCGAGCAGGTCGCTGGTGATGACGCTGTGACCCTTCTCGACCGCGAGGCGGTAGATCGCGGTGCGGGCGATCCCCTGCACCAGCGCCGGCACGCGCGTCATGCGCTGCTCGGCCTCGGGGGTCCAGCGGATCGACTCCTCGGCCTTGACGTCGAGCTCGGGGTACTCCAGGCGCGTCGTCAGCAGCACGTCGCAGGGGACGTTGCGGAAGAGGTTGTCGGTGTTGCTGCCGAGGTCGGTCTCCTCCTTGGCGCTGTGGATGCCGATGCGGCCGATCACGAGCAGCCAGGGATTGGTCTTGCGGGCGTGGTTCAGCACCTTCTGGAAGGCCTTGCCGTCGAGCAGCGTCTTCGTGATCTCGACGCCGGCGTCGGCCGCCATCTTGGCGGCGACCTCGAGGTGCGACTGGTAGATCTGCGCGAGCCCGGTGTCGATGACCTCCTCGTGGAGCTGGTTCTGCTCCTCGAAGCGGAAGACCTTGGCGGCCTTCTCGGTGAGCACGTTCACGATGCCGTTGAAGACCGTGTAGTGGAGGTAGGGATCGTAGACGGCGATCGCCTCGACCTTCTTGCCGAAGCGCTTGGCCAGGTCGATCGCGGTCATGAGCGCGCCGAACGACTGCGGGCTGCCGTCGATGCCGACCAGGATGGTGTCGCGCTCGGCGCTCGCGCCCTCCGCGCCGCCGTCTTTCGGTGCCGTCGGCAGGTGTTTGACGATCAGCACGTCCTTGTTCGAGCGGCGCACCACCCGCTCGCACACCGAGCCGACCGAGCTGTCGCGGACGCGCCCGAGGCCGAGCACGCCGAGCACGACGAGGTCGTAGTCGTTGGCGTTGACGTCGGCCACGATCTCCGTCGAGTGCTTGCCGTCCATCATGCGCGGCTCGAACTCGAGGCCGGCCTCGACGCAGCGCTGCTGCATCGGCACCAGGTAGCCGTCGGAGATCAACTTCAGGCCCATGGTGATCAGGCTGTCGTGGATCTTGCGCTGCCGATCGAGCTCGGTCTCCTCGAGGTACTCCTCGGGGAGCGTGTACTCCATCTGCTTGAACCGATAGTCGTGCATCTTGGCGGCGTAGACGTGACAGCCGACCATCTTCGACTCGAAGGCCTTCCCGAGATCGACGGCGACGCTGATCGCCTGATTCGAGTAGTCGGAGTTGTCGACGGGAACGTAGATCGTTTTGTACATCGGATCCTCCAGACGGATTCTCTAAGCCTTGTGCTGCTTGCGACGGCGCGCCCAGGCAACGAAGGCGAGCTCGAGGACGAGCACGCCGAGTGCCGACGTCGCCATCTGCGGCGCCGGCGAGGGCTTCTCGCCGGGCTCGAGGTAGATCGACCACCAGGTGGTGAGGCCGCGCTTGTTGCCGCGCTCGCGGCTGCCGCCGTCCCATACCGTGAAGGCGACCGGCGCGAAGCCGCCTTCCTCGAACGCGAGCGCCCCGGTGCTGCGGAGGCGGCGCTTGAAGACGACTCGCCATTCGCCCTTGTCGAAGCGGCTCACCGACGTCAGGTCGCGCGGCCCGAGCGCCTCGAGGGCGGCGCTGCCGTGACCGAGGTAGAGGGTGGGATCCTTCTTGGCGAGATCCGCGAACCACAGGTGGACGGGATTGTCCTTGTCGCCGAAGATGAAATACGGCTTGCGGATGCTGATCGGGAGCGTCACCGGGAACTGAATCGCGACCGCGTCGGAGAACTCCGACTTCGCCCCGCCGCCGGCGGCGGCACCGCCCTCCTCCTCGCCCCAGACGTCGCCGCCCGCGTCGCCGGGCTTGGCCTCGGCGTCACCCCACGGATCGGCGTTCGCGGCCGCGGCCTTGGCCTGCGGCGCGTCCGCGGCCTCCGCGTCGCCCCAGCCGCCTCCCCCGCCATCCTTGGCAGGCTCGGCGGCGGCCTCCGCGTCGGCGTTGTCCTCCTCCGCGGGGACGGCCATGTCGGGCGTGTTCTTCCCGCTCGCGTCGGCGTGCATGTCGTTCCAACGGAGCTCGATCGCGATGTCGCTGCCGTTGTAGACGGCCCGCGCCGTGAGCCCGTTCGACGCCGGATGGAAGGCGCGCCCGGGCTGCATGATCTGGCCGACGATCGGGAAGAAGGCCGGCGGGGCCTGATCGAAGAGCGTGTCGGTGTTGGCGAGATCGATCTCGTCGTTGGTCCTCTTGACGGTGAGGAGGGCGGCGTAGCTGGGCACCTCGGAGCCGGCGAGCGAGGCGATGAAGTTGACGAGGTCCCAGCGCTGCTCCTCGGTGAACGCCTCGCCGAAGGCCGGCATCGGCGTGCCGTTCAGGCCGGTCGTGATGGCGCGGAAGACGTCCTCGCGGCGCGGGCCGCCGCGAAAGGTCCAGGGTCGCGTGAGATCCGCGGGACGGATCGGGTGGCTCCAGTCGTCCACCAGGGTTGGCGCGCTCGGACCGTCGGCGCGGCCGAGCTCGCCGTGACAGCGCGCGCAACCGTTCTCGGTGTAGACCTGCTTGCCCTTCTCGATGGACTCGTTGCTCATCGCCGGCGCGCCGGGGAGCTTGAGCGGTTCGGGCTGCGCCTCGGGCTTGGCAAACTCGGGCGAGAAGGACTTCACGTAGTAGACCAGGTTCGCGATCTCGACGTCGGAGAGCTGCGGCCAGGCCGGCATCGAGGTGTAGGGCATGCCGACCCGGATGATGTGCTTCAGGTCGTCGTCGGTCGGGAGCTTGCCGTTCGCGGTCGTCCGGATCTTGAACTTACCGGCGGTGAAGTCGCGCGGGCGCGGCAGAACGTGCGGCGCCGCGACGCCGCGGCCGTCGCCCTTGTCGCCGTGACACTGGGCGCAGTGATGCGTGTAGAGATCCTTGCCGGCGGCGCGCTGCTGCTCGGTGCCGAGGTCGGGAGCCGCGAACGCGCTGGTCACGACGGCGAGACCGGCGACGGCGGCGACGAGGAGCTCGCGCATCAATGCTCACCCTGCCCATGGTCCTCGAGCGCGCGCGGCTTGTAGCCGGTGTGGTCGTAGAGGAAGAGGACGACCTCCCACATCTGCTCGTTCGAGAGGAAGCGCTCCCACTCGGGCATCGCGGAGTCGCCGGGCCCGCCCTCGTCGGGCATCCCGGGCCCGCCCTTGGCGATGCGCCAGAAGAAGAACGTGTCCTGGAAGTTCGGCAGCACGCCCTGGTCGATGAAATTGGCGGGCGCGGGATTCACTCCGTGCGCGAACATGCCGTCGCCGCCGAGCGCGTCGGCGTGACAGAAGAAGCAGTGCTGGTAGTAGATGTCCTTGCCCTTGGCGACGTGGGCCTTGAACTTCTCGGGATCGCTGTGCTCGAGGGCGCGGAGCGGGTTCTCGCCACGGACCATGTCGATCTTCTGATCGTGCACGGTGATCTCGGTCGGCGGCGACGGGTGCACCGTCCGCGCGAAGAAGGGCGGCTCGACCGGCACCTGCGCGCCGCTCCAGACGCGCCAGGCGGCGAGCGCCGGCAACGCGAGCACCACCAGCGCGAGCGGGAGCGTGTAGCGCGAGTCGCCGGCGAAGTTCACCAACGGGTCGGCGAAGCTCCGCATCCGCTCGGTGCTCGACGTCACGTAGGCGACGAGCGCGAGCGCGACGATGGCCAGGTAGATGTTCTGCGCCGAGGCCGGCACCGGCGTGGTGAAGCCGCGGCTCACGAACAGGTACATCCCGACCCACCAGGCGAGGACCCAGATCAGCAGCGAGACCCGGAGCAGGCGGAGGACCACCATCACCCCGATGATTCCCAAGACTACCGGCAGGTTCAGCAGCACGCGTCAGCCTCCCGCCTGATCGGGCAGCTTGGTGGCCATCGTGACCGACGGCGTGCCGCCGAGGCTCTGCAGCCACGCGATCACGCAGAGGATCTCCTTGTCGCTGAGACCGATCGGCGGCTTGTTGATGGTGGGCATGCCGCCGACGAAGCCGGGCACGATGAACGCGTCCGGATGGTAGAGCGACTCGGCGAGGTAGTGGATGTCGTCCAGACCGGGCTTGCGGGTCTTGGCGCGGTCGCCGATGCCGGCGAGGTCGGGGAAACGCAGTGTCCCCGACTTGCCGATGGTGTGGCAGGTGAGACAGAGCCCCTTCTGCTGCACGACCTCGAAGCCGACCTTGATCATCTGATCGGTGGTGAGATCGGCGGCGATCGCCACCTCGGCGGGGGGCAGCAGCTGCTTCTGCGGCACCAGCTGCCCGACGTAGGTGTAGAAGAGGCTCGAGCCGACGATGATGAGCGCGACGTTCAGGTTCGGCGGAATCTTCATCAGTGATGCCCCGCCGCGGATCCGCCGCCGTGTGGGCCATGGCCATGGCCGTCGCTGCCCCAATCCGGCTTGTCGTGGAGGCTCGCCAGCCAGAACACGAAGGCGATGAGCGCGAAGAAGATGATGACGATTCCCGAGATCACCTGGGTCGCGAAGCCGAGCGTCGGCGTGAAGGCGTCGAGCGACTGGTCGCGCATCACGCCGTAGACGTGCCAGTGCTGGCGGAGCCCGGAGCGCACGTAGCCCATGAGCCCCATCAACCAGGTGAACGTCACGGCGATGAAGATGAGCACGTACTGCGAGATGTTCGGCAGCTTGCCCCAGTGGGTCTCGCCGGTCTGCTCGGCGCCGCGCAGCAGGAAGGCGTCGATGACGGTCATCGACACCATCGCGAAGAGCACCGACATCACCTGCGGGATCGAGAGGCCGATGCGGGTCGCGGCGTCGACGAAGTAGCCGTACACGCCGAGCGCGATCACGAAGGCGGTGACGCCGAAGAAGATGAGGAACTGAACGAGGTTCCCGAGCGTCGCCCACGACACCGTCGGGCGTTTCCCGGTGCGGCGGTAGAAGAGGAAGCTCACGTAGGTGCTCAGGATCAGCACGTTGACCGCCGTGTTCTTCGCCGACATCACGCCCAGCACGCCGAGCGCCGGGTGGAGCGTGCCGCCCATCGCCTTGATCTCGCTCACCGACGCCAGGATCGAGCGCGGCGTCGCCCACACCGCGAAGCACACCGCGATCGCCGCCAGCAGGTACTTGACGTACTTCTGGTAGCTCTGTGTGCCCTCGATGCGGCCCATGCCGAGCCAGAGGTAGTAGTTGGCGGCGAGGAAGAGGTTGCCGATCAGCACCGCCTGGATGATGAACAGCCAGGAAAACGCGCCGCCCATCATCATGATGCCGAGCGCCTGGTTGTAGCCGTAGATCTCGCGCGCCAGGTAATAGCCGGCGAACGGCAACGGCAGGAAGGCGCTGATGGCGACGAAGTTGCCCATGTAGCCCATCCAGTCGTAGTGGGCGCGCTCCTCGTCGGTCTCGGCGCCGAGAAACTTCCAGGCGGCGTAGGCGGCGGCGATCGAGCCGCCGAAGGCGATGTTGCCGATGAAGCGGTGGATGTTGATCGGCATCCACGTGAAGTTGTCGAAGGCGGCCCAGGGATCGATGAGCGCACCGTAGTCGGACACCCCGCCCGGCGTCATCATGAACGACGCCCACGAGTCGGCGACGAACATGATCGAGGTGCCGACGACGTTGATGGCGAGGCCGAGGAACAGGTGCACCAACGGATGGAACTTCCCCCAGCCGTAGTAGTAGCTGTAGAGGCAGCCCGCCTCCGCGAAGAACAGCAGCACGTAAGGCAGGAAGGTCCAGGAGAAGACCTCCATCAGGTAGTTGGTGAAGGCCGGGTAGAGAATGATGAGGAGGAAGGTGAGCGCGCCGCCGAAGCTCGCCGTGAACGAGAACGCGGTCGAGAGCAGCTTGGTGAACTCGTAGGCGAGCCGGTCGTAGCGTTTGTCGCCGTTGAAGTAGCCGATCAGCTCGATGATGAAGGCGAACATCGGCACGGCCAGCACGAAGGCGGCGAACATCAGATGGAGCTGTGCCACCGCCCAGATGGCGACGCGGCTGCCGATGACGGGCACCGTGCGATAGGCCGGCGCCTCGTATTTCTTGCCCTTGGCCTTCTCCTGCGCCGCCTTCTGGATGTCCGCGAGGGCCTGCGTGCGCGGTACCGACGTCTCCACCTCGGTCGAGTGGACGGGGGCGCGATAGGCCTGGTTCTCGAGCGCCATCCAGGTCCGCACGAGCGCGCCGAGGCCGAGCACGACGACGACGACCCCGACGATCGCGAGCCGCCGCGGGGTCATTGAACCGCCTCCTCGGCGTGCTTCTTCCCGAGCGCGCGCACGTGGGAGATGATCGCCCAGCGGTCGTGGGCGCCGATCGGGTAGCGGTAGCCCGCCATCAAGCCCTTGCCGTTGGTGATGGTGTCGAAGAGCGCACCGTCCGACTGGTCCTGGATCTTCTTCTCGAGCAGGTTCGCGGTCGGCACGTTGGCGCGCTGGAAGAGCACGCCCTTCCCCTCCCCGCGCTCGTCGTGACAGGGCTGGCAGTAGATCCCGAAACGCTCGGCGCCGCGCGCCAGGACCGCCTCGTCGACCGCCACCGGCGACGTCGCGACCGGTTGGCCGTCGGCGCCGAGGCCGGTCTCGAGCGCCGGATCGTCGCGCAGCTGGCCGCGCGCCACCGTTCCGGGCACGGGCGGCCGCATGGTCTTCCCGTCGTAGAAGAACTCGCTCGCCGCCTGGGCCTTGTACTTCGGCTGATTGAACATGCTGATGTTGATCAGCACCGGCGGGCTCGACGACGTGCAGCCGCGCATACAGCCGTGGAGGCCGAGCGGCGCCACGAGCGCGAGGACCAGGGGCACGAGCCGTCGCACCGAGGCGCTCATGCCGAGAGCTCCGGGTTGGGGTTGCGGAGCCGTGACAGGTACGAGGTGCGCGGCTTGGTGTTGAGCTCGGCCAGCAGGTCGTAGCGCCGCGACGACTGCTTGGCCGCGGCGACGCGGCTCTTCGGATCGCGGAGATCGCCGAACTCGATCGCCTGCGCCGGGCAGCTCTGCTGGCAGGCGGTGACCACGTCGCCGTCCTTGAACGGGCGGCCTTGCAGCTTGGCGTCGATCTGAGAGCGATTCAGGCGCTGCACGCAGTAGGTGCACTTCTCCATCACGCCGCGGGCCCTGACGCTGACGTCGGGGTTGTTGGCCATCTTCAGGGTCTCGGGCGTGTCCTTGGTGAAGTTGTAGAAATTGAAGCGCCGCACCTTGTAGGGGCAGTTGTTGGAGCAGTAGCGGGTGCCGATGCAGCGGTTGTAGACCATCTCGTTCAGCCCGCTCTCGCTGTGCACCGTGGCCGCCACCGGGCACACCTGCTCGCAGGGCGCGTTCTCGCAGTGCATGCACGGCACCGGCTGGAACACCACCGAGTCGGGTGCCTCGGGCCGCCCCGAGAAGTAGCGATCGATGCGGATCCAGTGCATCTCGCGCCCGCGTGTGACCTGATCCTTGCCGACCGACGGGATGTTGTTCTCGCTCTGACAGGCGATCACGCAGGCGTTGCAGCCGATGCAGGAGTTGAGGTCGATGGTCATGGCCCACTGCACGCCGTGATCGTAGGCGCGCTCCTCCCAGGGCGACACGAGCGGGGGGTGGTGCCCGCCGTGCTCCTCGTGGTGGGGATGGAGGTGCTCCTCGACGGTGCTCTCGCGGACGAGGTCGCGGCCGTGGGCGTCCCAGTGCTCGTGGGTGAGGGCCAGGACGTGGCTGCCGCCGCTCTTCGTGAGCTTGGCGCCGGCCGCGATGCCCGCCGTCTTGGTGGTGCGAAGCGTGTAGGCGTCGAAGCCGACGCCGTTGCCGATCCGGCCCGCCGCGGTCCGGCCGTAGCCGAGCGCCAGCGCCACCGAGCCGGCGGCCTGCCCGGCGAGCCTGAGGGCCGGAATCGAGAGGGTGCGGCCCGCGAGCTCGATCGAGATGAGGTCGCCGTCCGCGACGCCGAGCGCGTCGGCGTCGGTCGTGCTCATCAAGGCGGCGTTGTCCCAGGTGAGCTTGGTGACGGGCTCGGGCAGCTCCTGCAGCCAGGCGCTGTTGGCGCCGCGCCCGTCGTAGAGCACCGCCGACGGCTGGAACACCACCTCGAAGGTGCCGGCCGCGGGCGCGGGACGGGCGCGCACGGCAGCTCCCAACGCCACCAGCGCCGCCGCGTCGGCGCTCACGGCGGTCGGCGACGGCACGCTGTCGGCGAGGAGCCCGTCGTGCAGCACGCGCTCCCAGCGCCGCTCGAAGTCGCCGCCGAGGAGCGGCTTCCAGGTCTCGCGCACGAGCTCGTAGCCCGCCGCCTCCTTGCCGCTCTCGAGGAGGGCCAGGATCTCGAGCGTGCTGCGGCCTCCGAAGAGCGGCTCGATCAAGGGCTGGATCACCGAGAGCGGACCGCCGACGGCGCGGGCATCGCCCCAGGCCTCGAGGAAATGCGCCTGCGGCAGATGCCACTCCGCCATCGCCGAGGTCTCGTCGACGTGGGATCCGAGGCGGATGCGGTTGGCGGCCTTCGCCGCGACCTTGGCGAGCTCGAGGTCGGCGGGCGCATCGTAGGCGGGGTTGCCGCCGAGCACGACCAGCGTCTTCACCTTGCCGGCACCGAGATCGGCGGCGAGCGCGGCGAGGTCGGCGGTCCGCGAGCGCAGGCTCTCGCCCGTCGGCACGTAGGTCACCGTCTGCCCGGCGTTGCCGAGCGCCGCGTTCAGCGCCGCCACCGCGGCGTGGACCTCGGCGGGCTGGTGCGCGCCGGCGAGGATCAGGCTCTTGCCGGCGTTGGCCTTCAGGTCCTTGGCGACCGCCGTCACCCACTTGGCATCGACGTCGGCGACCGCGGCCGACCCGCCCGGAAGCGCGAGGCCGAGCTTGCCGAGGTCGGCGGCGAGCGCGACCGTGAGCGCCGCGATCCGGCCGCTCAAGAGCGGCAGGCGATGATCGGCGGCGATGCCGGTGATCGTGAGCGTGCTCTCGGCGACGTAGAGCCGGTTCATCGCCTCGGGCTGGCGGCGGCCGGCGGCGAACTCGCGCGCCAGCCGGACGGCGTCGCGGTCGTGGAGCAGGAAGTCGGCGTCGAGCGAGAGGATCACGCGGGCGCGGTCGAGGTGGTAGACCGGCTCGACCTCGGTGCCCGTCGCCGTCTTCAGGCCGTCGTGCCCGGGCTCGTCGCCGAGCGGCGCGTAGGCGACGACCCGCGCCTCCGGAAAGCGCTTGCGGAGCGCCGCGACCAGCCGCATCTCGGTGGGCGAGATCGAGGGCTCGAGCAGGAAGGCGAGGTCGGCGCCGCCATTGGCGGCGTGCTCGGCGTGGAGCCGTGTCCAGTAGTCGAGGAAATCCTTCCAGGTCTGCTCGCGCCCGGCGCGCAGCGGCGTCCGCGCCCGATCGGGGTCGTAGAGGTCGTAGATCGCCCCCTGGGACCAGACGTTGGAGGCGCCGAGCGTCGCGGGGTGGCGCTCGTTGCCCTCGATCTTGGTCGGCCGCCCCTCGTGGCTCTGCACCACGAGCCCGAGCGCCGTGCCGCGGAACGGCATCGTGGTCGCGTAGTCGACCGGGATGCCGGGCAGCATGTGCTCCGGCGCCTGGACGTAGGGCACGATCTTCTCGACCGGGCGCCGGCAGGCGGCGAGGCCCGAGAGCGACAGGGTCGCGCCCACCAATCCGAGCATGGTGCGCCGGGTGATGCCCTCGGGCGGCTCGGACGCGCCGTCGGGAAACTCGTCGGCGCGGGCCGCCAGGAGATCAGGCGCGGCGTCGAGCTCGCGGAGACTTCGCCAGTACTCGGTCACCGGTGGCACCCCCAACAGTCGGTCGGCGGCTTGATCTGGCGCTCCGCGATCTGCTTGGCCGCGAACTCGGCGTGCGCCGCCGACGGCGTCCAGCGCATGTTGGTCACTTGATCCGGCGGACGGAGATGCGGTCCGGGATCGCGATGGCAGTCGAGGCACCAGCTCATGCTGAGCGGCTTCTCCTGGTGCACGACCTCCATCTGATCGACCCGGCCGTGGCATTCGACGCAGCCGACGCCGGCGTGGAGGTGGGCCGCGTGATTGAAGAAGACGTAGTCGGCGAGCTCGTGGACGCGCACCCACTCCATCGGCTGCTGGCTCGCCGCGCTGTCGCGGATCGGCTGCAGGAGCGGACTGTCCTTCTTGGCGAGCTGATGGCAGTTCATGCACACCTGGGTCGGCGGCACCGACGCCACTGGCGAGACCTCGACCGCCGCGTGGCAGTAGCGGCAGTTGATCTCCATGTCACCGGCGTGGAGCTTGTGACTGTAGGGAACCGGTTGGGTCGGCTGGTAGCCGACCTGCGTGTACCAGGGCGAGAAGAAGTACCAGACGAAGGCGACCGCGCCGACGAGCCCGAGTGGTGCTCCCAGCCCCGCAACCAGAGGTAGATTGTTGAACCGCTCGGGAAAGATTTGCGCCACCGGCCTGCACCCGACTCCCCGCCGAAGACTCGCGCGGCGTGACGACTTCAGTTCACGTTAATGTTGGATGTGACGTTCCCTACGACCGCGCCAAGCCGAAAACCGAGCGGCTGCTTACCGCCTCCCGCCCGAGAGTTCAAGTTGACGGCGGCGCAGCGGCGCCGACAACCCGCGGATTCGTCGCGCGCTCACTGGCATTCACGCGGCGACTCTGACAGAAGCAGGCCCCGGTGGCGGCGCAGCAATCGGCAGAGCCCCTCAGCGACGACGAGCGGGCGTTTGCGGCGCGTGCGGTGCGACGGAAGCAGGTCTTCCGCGTCCTCTCGATCGCCGGCGTCGTGATCGCCGCCGGCCTTGCCGTGTTCTACGGCTACGAGCGACTCCGCGATCCGAGCTACCCACTCGCGGCGCACCTCGTGCTGGTGGTGCTGATCCTCCTGAACGCGCGCCAGAACCTCCGGCAACACAAGTACGCCGTGCTGCTCGAGAAGCTGACCCGCTCCTGATGGCGGCCGAGGCGCGCGTCCGGCTCCACCAGAACCCCTATCTGTGGGCGTTCGTGATCGGGTGCCTCACCGTCACCGCGATGCGGCCGCTCCTGCGACACATTCCGAAGCCGCCGCCGGTGCTCGGCCAGCTCCCCGAGTTCTCGCTGGTGGACGCGCAGGGCGCGCCGCTGGGGAGCGCCGAGCTCGCGGGCCAGGTGTGGATCGCGAGCTTCTTCTTCACGCGCTGTCCCTCGATCTGCCCGCTGCTCATGACCCGCGTGGCCTCCCTGCAGAAGCGTTTTCGCGAGGCCGGCATCGACTCCATCCGCTTGGTGAGCATCACCGTCGACCCGGCCCACGACACGCCGGAGCGCCTGCGCGAGGCCGCGCCGCGCTACGGCGTCGACGAAACGCGCTGGCAGCTCGTGACCGGCCCCCTCGAGCGCGTCCGCGCCCTCCTGACCGCGGGGTTCAAGGTTCCGGGTGCCGAGGGCATCGGCACCGACGGCGACATCCCGCACACCGCCAAGGTCGTGCTCGTCGACGGCAAGGGTCAGATCCGCGGCTACTACGACACCGACGAGGACGGGCTCGACGAGGTGTTCCACCGCTCGCAGCACGTCCTCGACGAGATGAAGCGCGGCGATGGCTGAGCGGATGACGCACGCGTCGGGCGGCCGTCGCTTGACCCTCTACCGGATGATTTTATAGTGCTACGCGCGGTCGCCAGCCCGACATGATCGAATCCACGGATAACGTCACGCTCGAGCCGGTTGCCGGTCGCGCTCCGCTGATCCTCGGCCGCCAGGACTTCGCGTCGATCACCGAGGCCGTCGCCGCACCCGTCGAGCAACCCACCCCGCTCGCGTGGTGGTTCTTCTTCCTGCCCTCGCTCGGCCTCCTCGGGATCCTCGGGATCTCCGTCGCCTGGTTGGTGTGGGAAGGCATCGGCGTGTGGGGCCTCAATCAGCCGGTCGGTTGGGCCTTCGACATCACCAACTTCGTCTTCTGGATCGGCATCGGCCACGCCGGCACGCTGATCTCGGCCGTGCTGTTCCTGTTCCGGCAGAAGTGGCGCACCTCGATCAACCGCGCCGCCGAGGCGATGACGATCTTCGCCGTCATGTGCGCGCTGCTCTTCCCCGGCATCCACGTCGGGCGGCCGTGGGTCGCCTACTGGATGGCACCGCTCCCGAATCAGATGGGCGTGTGGCCGCGGCTTCCGGAGCCCGCTGCTGTGGGACTTCTTCGCGGTCTCGACCTACGGCACCGTGTCGGCGCTCTTCTGGTACGTCGGGCTGATCCCCGACCTCGCCACCCTGCGCGACCGCGCCAAGACCCAGGCCCGCCGCTACGCCTACGGCTTCTTCGCGCTCGGCTGGCGCGGCTCGGCGCGCAACTGGCAGCACTACGAGATGGCGTACCTGATCCTCGCCGGCATCGCGACGCCGCTCGTGCTGTCGGTGCACTCGATCGTCTCGTTGGACTTCGCGGTCGCCCAGCTGCCCGGCTGGCACACCACGATCTTCCCGCCCTACTTCGTCGCCGGCGCGATCTTCTCGGGCTTCGCGATGGTGGTCACGCTTGATGGTGATCACGCGCAAGGCGCTCGGCCTCGAGCACATCGTCACCCTGCTGCACTTCGACCGCATGGCCCGCATCATGCTCGTGACGGGCTCGATCGTCGGCTACGCCTACTCCATGGAGTTCTTCATCTCCTGGTTCAGCCAGAACCCCTACGAGCAGTTCACCTTCATCAACCGCGCCTTCGGGCCCTACTGGTGGGCCTACTGGACGATGGTCAGCTGCAACGTGCTCTCCCCGCAGCTCTTCTGGTTCAAGAAGGTGCGCACCAGCATCGCCTGGCACTTCGTCATCTCGATCTTCATCAACATCGGCATGTGGTTCGAGCGCTTCGTCATCATCGTGACCTCGCTGCACCGCGACTTCCTGCCGTCGTCGTGGGGAATGTTCTACCCGACCATCTGGGACTTCGGCGTCATGATCGGCAGCTTCGGCCTCTTCTTCACGATGTTCTGCCTGTTCGTCCGCTTCCTGCCGGTGGTCGCCACCGCCGAGGTCAAGACGGTGCTGCCGGAGGCCGATCCGCACCACGGCGATCATCACGCGCCGGGACTGATCGCGCAGCCGGTGACCGGAGGAGCCCACTGATGGGCCTCCTCAGCCCGGCGCTGCCCGACGGCGACTACTACGGGCTCCTCGCCGAGTTCGACTCGCCGAAGTCGCTCTTCCACGCCTGCGAGAAGGTGCGGGACGCGGGTTACAAGAAGTGGGACGCGCACTCGCCGTTTCCGATCCACGGCATCGAAGGCGCCATGGGGATCGGCCGCTCGCGCCTCCCGTACGTCACCCTGGTCTGCGGCGTCCTCGGCGCGATCGGCGGCATGGCGCTCCAGCTGTGGGCGAACGGCATCGCCTACCCGGTGGCGATCAGCGGCAAGCCCTTCTTCAACTGGCAGCCGTACGTGCCGATCACCTTCGAGTGCGGCGTGCTGCTGGCGGCCCTCTCGACGGTCGTCGGCATGCTCGGATTCAACAAGTTGCCCATGCATTTCCATCCGCTCTTCAGCGTGCAGCGCTTCGAAAAGGTCACCGACGACGGCTTTTTCATCTCGGTCGAGGCCTGGGACGCCAAGTTCGACCCCGCCGCGACCGAGCGTCTCCTGAGCGGGGCGGGCGCCACCCACGTGCAGCTCGTGAAACGCCGCGAGGGCGAGCGCTCGTGAGCGCGACCCCCGTCGCGATCGACCGGGCGCGTCTCGACGGACGGACGTTCTCGAGCCTGACCACCATCGGCGCGGCACTCGGCGTGATCGGCCTTGGAATCGCGCTCGCCATCGGCGGCGGCACGGCGCAGTTCTACTTCTCGTGGCTGGTGGCCTACCTCTTCTTCCTCTCGATCGCCCTCGGCGCGATGTTCTTCGTCCTCTGCCTCGCGATCACGCGCGCCTCCTGGGGGATCACGCTCCGGCGGATCACCGAGAACGTCATGGCGACCCTGCCGCTCTTCGCCGCGCTCTTCGTGCCGATCTGGCTCGGCCGTCACGAGCTCTACGAGTGGACACGCCCCGAGGTCGTGGCCGCCAACAAGCTGCTCGTCGGCAAGTCGCCGTTCCTGAACGAGGGCTTCTTCTTCGTGCGCGCCCTGCTCTACTTCGTGATCTGGAGCGGAATCGCTACATATTTCTCGTCCCAATCGCAGCGGCAGGACGAAACCGGTGACGAGCGCGTGAGCGCCCGCCTCCGTCTCCTCTCGGCGCCGGGGATCATGCTCTTCGCCCTCTCGTCGACCTTCGCCGCCATCGACTGGATGATGTCGCTGCAACCGGAGTGGTACTCGACGATGATCGGGGTATACTTCTTCGCGGGGGCGGCGGTGGCAATCTTCTCCTTCCTGGTGGTCGCCGTTCGCTTCGCTCACGGGCGCGGAGCGCTGGAGGGGGTCGTCACGGTCGAGCATTTGCACGATGTCGGGAAGCTCCTGTTCGGCTTCGTGATCTTCTGGACCTACATCGGGTTCTCGCAGTACTTCCTGATCTGGTATGCGAATCTTCCCGAGGAGACGACGTACTACATGAATCGCCAGGTGGGCTCCTGGCAGTCGGTGGGCATGCTACTCGCCGTCGGGCACTTCCTGATTCCGTTCTTTTTCCTGATGCCGCGCGCCGTGAAACGCCACGCCGGACTGCTCACGGCGGGGGCGCTCTGGCTCCTCGTGATGCACTTCATCGACCTGCACTGGTGCGTGATGCCGGTGCTGCACCGCGACGGCGTGCATTTCGGCGTCGTCGACGTCGCGACGTTCCTGGCGGTCGGCGGTTTCTTCTTGGCGGCGTTCGGCTGGGTCTCGAGCCGCCGGGCCCTCATCCCGCTCCGCGATCCCCGTCTGCCGGAGTCGCTGTCGTTCGAAAACGTCTGATCATCATCCTTCACACTTCCAAGCAGGAGGACAACATGTCGGGTCTTTCGAAATTGTTCGGGCAGAGCCTGGTCATCGGTGTGGTCGGGTCGCTGGCGGCGGCGTCGATCGCCTTCGCCGGCGCCACGGTCTCGGGAACCGTGACGTACGACGGCAAGATCCCGAATCTGAAGCCGCTCGCGATGGATGCCGATCCCGCTTGCGCCGCCAAGCACGACAAGCCGGTCGCCAACGAGGCGCTGGCGCTCGGCTCGGGCAACACCATGGGCAACATCATCGTCTCGGTGAAGAGCGGGCTCCCGGCCGGCAAGACCTACCCGGCGCCGAAAGAGCCGTTCGTGATGGATCAGAACGGCTGCCAGTACAAGCCGCACGTGTTCGCGCTGCAGGTGGGACAGCCACTCAAGGTCCTGAACTCGGACGGCGTGCTCCACAACGTCCACGCGCTCCCCAAGGTGAACGGCCAGTTCAACATGGCGATGCCGGCGACGCGTAAGGACGCCGAGCACACCTTCGACAAGGTGGAGGCCAACCCCTTCCAGATCAAGTGCGACGTCCATCCCTGGATGACGGCCCACGTGTCGATCTTCGAGCATCCGTTCTTCTCGGTCACCAAGGACGACGGCAAGTTCACGATCAAGGACCTCCCCGCCGGGACGTACGAGATCGAAGCCTGGCACGAGAAGCTCGGCTCCAAGGTCGAGAAGGTCACGGTCGCCGAGGGCGACAACAAGACGGTGGACTACAAGTTCACCGCACCGGGCGGAAACTGAGCCGCCGAGGAGTCTGAATCAGATGGAAGCACGACACGACGCAAGTCCGGCCCGCAAGCACGCCGATCACGCCCACGAGCACGGGCACGGCCACGAGGAGCTCGGCTTCATTTGGAAGTACGTCTTCTCGACCGACCACAAGGTGATCGGCCTCCAGTACGCCGTCTCCGCGCTCTTCTTCCTCATGTTCGGCTTCTGCCTGATGATGCTGATGCGCTGGCAGCTCGCCTACCCGGGTCAGCCGCTGCCGCTGATCGGCAATTGGTTCGGCGAGGCCCGCATGCCGGGCGGCGTCATGACGCCCGACTTCTACAACGAGCTCGGCGCCATGCACGGCACCATCATGGTCTTCCTCGGTGTCGTGCCGCTCGGGGTGGGCGGCTTCGGGAACTACGTCCTACCGCTGCAGATCGGCGCCAAGGACATGGCGTTCCCGCGGCTGAACATGGCGAGCTACTGGTTCTTCATCGTCGGCGGCCTGATGATGGTCTCGACCTTCTTCTGGCCGGGCGGCGCCGCGCAGTCGGGCTGGACGTCGTACGCCCCGCTCTCCGACATCAACCCCGGGCAGACGGGCTGGGTGATCTCGATGATCCTCATCATCACGTCGTCGCTGCTCGGCGCCGTGAACTTCATCGTCACCACCATCCAGCTGCGCACCAAAGGGATGAGCTTCTTCCGCTTCCCCTTCTTCGTGTGGGCGCAGTTCGTGACGGCGTTCCTGCTCCTCCTCGCCTTCCCGCCGCTCGAGGTCGGGGCCTTCCTGCAGCTCATGGACCGCGTGACCGGCTCGAGCTTCTTCCTGCCGAGCGGCCTGGTGGTGAGCGGCACGCCCCTCCCGGTCGCGGGCGGCGGCAACCCGCTGCTCTGGCAGCACCTCTTCTGGTTCCTCGCCCATCCCGAGGTCTACGTCCTCATCCTCCCCGCCATGGGCATCGTCGCCGAGGTGCTGGCCAACAACAGCCGGAAGCCGCTCTGGGGCTACACGGCGATGGTCTACTCGATCATCTTCCTCGGCTTCATGTCGTTCATCGTGTGGGCGCACCACATGTTCATGACCGGCATGGGATCGGCGATCGCCGCCTTCTTCCAGACCACCACCATGATCATCTCGGTGCCGTCGGTGGTCATCCTGGCGTCGCTCTTCCTGTCGCTGTGGGGCGGGTCGATCCGCTTCACGAGCGCAATGCTGTTCGCGCTCGCCTTCCTGCCGATGTTCGGGATCGGCGGCCTGACCGGCCTGCCGCTCGGCCTCACGTCGGCCGACATCCACCTCCACGACACCTACTACGTGATCGCCCACTTCCACTACGTGGTCGCGCCGGGAACGCTCCTGGCCTTCTTCGCGGGCATCTATCACTGGTTCCCCAAGGCGACCGGACGCAAGATGAACGAGACGCTCGGCAAGCTGCATTTCTGGCTGACGTTCATCTGCATGAACGGCGTCTTCCTGCCGATGTTCTGGGTCGGCCTCGCGGGCGTGTCGCGGCGGCTCTACGACGGCGGCGCCAGCTACACCTTCGGCCAGCACGTGCTGTGGCTGAACGGCGTGAGCTCGTGGTCGGCGTGGATCATGGGCGCCGCGCAGCTGCTCTTCATCTTCAACTTCTTCTGGAGCATGCGCGGCGGCGAAAAGACCGACCGCAATCCCTGGCACGCGACCACCCTCGAGTGGGAGGCGCCCTCACCGCCGCCACACGGCAACTTCGAGCGCGACCTGGTCGTCTACCGCGGTCCGTACGACTACAGTCCGCGCGGCCACGCGACCGACTTCCTTCCCCAAGCTCAGGAGGCCTGACCCGTCATGGAGCTGATCCCCTACATCACCGAGGCGCGGCCGGACACCGGCCTCACCAACGGCAAGATCGGCATCTGGTGCTTCCTCGCGTCCGAGGTCATGCTCTTCGGCGCCTTCTTCGCGAGCTACATCGTGCTGCGCGTGGGCTCGGTCGAGTGGCCCCACGGCTCGTCCGTCCTGAACGTGCCGATGGCCACCGCCAACACCGTCGTGCTCATCACCTCGAGCGTCACCATGGTCATGGCCTGGGCCTCGCTCATGCGGAACGACCTCGGCCGCTACCGCATGTTCCTTGGCGCCACGGTCGGTCTCGGCGCCGTGTTCTGCGTCATCAAGACCTTCGAGTACGGGGCGAAGTTCGAGCACCACCTGCTGCCCCACACCAACAACTTCATCGCGCTCTACTTCATCATGACGGGCCTGCACGCCCTGCACGTGATCGGCGGCATGCTCGTCAACGGCTACTTCCTGGTCGCCGCCGGCAGCTACTGGGAGCACGACCGCGCGCTGCTCGCCAACCGGGTCGAGAACTCGGGGCTGTTCTGGCACTTCGTCGACCTGGTGTGGATCTTCCTCTTCCCCATTCTCTATCTGCTGTAAGGAGAACGCTGAATGGAAAGTCATGCCCTGAGCCCCGCCGACATCGACAAGCACGTCCGCGGCTACGTCATCGTCTTCCTGACCCTGCTGGCGCTGACGGCCCTCACCGTCATGGTCTCCTATCTGCACGTCGAGGTGCACCTGGCGATCCTGGTGGCCCTGGTGATCGCCATCACCAAGGCCTCGCTGGTGGCGCTCTTCTTCATGCACCTGATTTCCGAACGGCAGGTGATCTACCTGATCATGGCCGTCACCATCGCCTTCGCGGTCGTGCTCCTGCTGTTGCCCATCCTGACCAACCTGGACCACATCAGGATCGTCGGGCACTCTTAGGGCACCATGCATGTCGCTGAAGAACATTCACGTCGTCTTCATCACCGCCGCGACCGCGCTCTGTCTCTTGTTCGGCGCGTGGTGCTACACGCAGTGGCAGGCGGAGGGAGGCGCGGGGATGCTCGCCGGCGCGGCGGGCTCGCTGGCGACGGCGATCGGCCTCTTGGTCTACGGCCGCTGGTTTCTCATCAAGATGAAGGACATGGACGGATGACCGTGCGGTTCGGCCTCACGGTCGCGCTGGTCCTCCTGTGGACGCGCGTCGCCCTCGCCTGCCCCGTCTGCTTCGGCGATCCCAACGCGCAGATGACCAAGGGAACGGAGAGCGGCGTCTGGTTCCTGCTCGCCATCCTGGTCGGCGTCCAGGTCGGTTTCGGGATCTTCTTTCTCTACTTGCGGCGGCGCGCTCGGGACTTTCGTGATCCCATGCCGCGGCCGGTGTTCCGCCTCGTGAAAGGTTAGAAGGGCACTCCATGGACATTCAGAAGTGGCTCTACCTCCCCGACCTGGCGTCCGCGCACGGCGGCGATCTCGACCGCCTCACCTGGTACGTCCATTTGCTCATGGCCGTGCTGTTCGTCGGCTGGCTCGTGTATTTCGTCATCGCGCTCTTCAAGTTCCGCGCCTCCGCCCACCCCGTGGCCAACCCCGACGGCGTGGAGAACCACGTCTCGAGCTACATCGAGGTGGCGGTGGTCGTGGTCGAGGCGGTACTGCTGCTCGGCTTCTCGGTCCCGTTGTGGGCCGCGCGCGTCGACAACTTCCCGCCCGAGGGCACGGCGACGCGGGTCCGCGTCATCGCCCAGCAGTTCGCGTGGAACATCCACTACCCCGGCGCCGACGGCGTCTTCGGCAAGACCGACATCAAGCAGCTCGACGCCCAGGCCAACCCGATCGGCCTCGACAAGAGCGACCCGGCGGCCGCCGACGACTTCACCACCGTGAACCAGCTCCACCTGCCGGTGAACACGCCGGCGATCGTGTATCTCTCCAGCCTCGACGTCATCCACAGCTTCGGCCTCCAGGAGATGCGCGTGAAGCAGGACGCCATCCCCGGCCTGGTCACGCCGATCTGGTTCGAGCCCACCGTCACCAGCGACGACATGAAAAAGAAGAAGGGCGACGACAAGTGGAGCTACGAGATCTCGTGCGCCCAGCTCTGCGGCCTCGGCCACTACCGCATGAAGGGCTTCCTCACGATCGACACGCCCGAGCAGTACGCGAAGTGGACCGGCGAGCAAGCGGCCGCGGCGAAGGGCTCGGGCGAAGATTCGGGCTGGGACTAGTCAAGCTGTGAGCCGTTGATACGGCGGTCGCATCTTCCCACGGCGTCGCGGTGAGCCCACATGGGTCGTCGGCTGACGCGCAGGGAGAGCGCCCTCCACGGATCGATCTTCGGCCATCTCGAGGACCTCAATGTCGAGCCGGATCAACGTCTCCAACGCGCTCTTGAGATCGCGTTCGCCGAGACATCTCCCCTCCTCGACTCGCACGTGTTCCATGCCCTGCTTCGCCTCGACACCCGCGTCGCCTGGCACGCGAAGGTAGAGGAAGCGATCGAGCGCATCGGGCGCTCTTCATATCGCTCGTGGCTCTGGCTGCAGGGCGAGGGTCCGCGCCGCAACACCAAAGAAACGTCATTGGAGTTGGCGACCGCGAACATCACCTTGGATCACGTACTCACGCGTGCGCTCGCGATACGCCGAGACCCACGGACGCTCGGCTCAAACGACTTCCTGCGAGCAATCGCGGAGCTCGCCGAGAAGTTTCCCCAGCCGAAGAAGGGAATCAATCTGGCGAGACCCCACACCGTCGATCTGCTGTGCGAGCTTTTGGACGGCGAGCGCCACACCGATTTTCGCGATGCGCCGCTCACGCGGGAGGTCGTGGAGTTCTTCTCAACGGCGGGAGGTGCCGACGATTTCCAGTTGCTCCTGTCGATCGAGAGCGGCCGAATCGTCCTACGGCCGTACACCGTGCTGGGCGACTTCGTCGTACGACAGAGCGATCGTCTCGTCACACCGAACCGTGCGCTACTGAGCGACCTAAAGGGCCTCCTGGGAGCGTTCGAGCCAGACGAAGTGGACGAACTAGAGAATCTCCTCAACGATCCTAGCGCTGGGGAGCTGCAGTTCCAGAGATTCTTCGAGCACCATCCCCACTTCTTCAGGCGCTGGGATCATCGAGAGGTCCATCCTCACGTCGTCCTACAGCGCGAAACAGGCAATTTGATCCCTGATTTCCTCTTGACCGATCGCGAAGCCCAGAAGGCCGCCATCGTCGAATTGAAATTGCCGACTACGATTGTCCGGCGGCAGCAAAACCGCGATCGTTTCGCAACCTCCGTCATCGAGGCGCGGGCGCAGCTGCTGCGCTACCGGGATTGGTTCGAAGATCCCGGCAACCGACAACGGCTGTTACCGCAACTCGGAATGGAGGTCTTTCGGCCACGACTGGCCGTCATCATCGGTCGATCGAGCGACTTCGTCGACGCCATCGATCGCCAGCGTCTCGCATCGGACAATCCCGACATCGAGGTCGTCACGTATGACGAGATACTGACCTATGCGAAGCGGCGCCGCGTGCTACTGGAGAACGTGCGCAGAGACACGCCCTAGTTGCGCGGCGCGAGCCTGATCTCTCGGCGGAACTCCCGAAGCAGCGCCGCGCCATCCTCGCCGGCGAAGAGGCGCGCGACGAACTCGGCCCAGCGGAGCGCCGGGCGCATGGTGATGCGGAGACGGACCGGCTGCTCCGTCGGGTTCCAGGCGAGATGCGGCGTCCCGGGCGGAACGACCACCGTATCGCCGGGAGCGGCGGTCGTCTCGGTATCCCCGATCTGGAACGCCGCCCTGCCCTCCAGGATCTCGTAGCGCTCCTCCATCTCCGGATGCAGGTGCGCGGCGGCGCGGCGGCCGGGGCGCGTCCAGGTGCTGTGCATCACCAGCAGCGCGGGGCTCTGGTGCTCGAAGACGATCTGCTCACCGGTGCGCGGGTTCTCGATCATCGGTCCGGAGCCCTTTGCCTGTTCCATTCCCCGTCCTGGATCAAGCGGCCTCCTTGACGGAGCGGGGTCGCGGGGCGTAGCCAGCCCGCTGTGCTCTCCCTGCTCGTTCACGCCGCGCTCGGCGCGCTCACCGTCTGGATCTTCTTCCGTTTGAATGCCCACCTCTACCGGAACGACTGGCCGGGCTCCGGGGCCACGCCGCTCGAGGGCCTCTACTACCTGCTCGCGATCGTGTCGGTGGTCGCCGGCTGGTACTTCAACGTGCGCTACGTCTTCGGCTACCCCGCCGAGTACAGCTGGACGCACTTCACCGCGATGCTCTTCGCCAACCCGGCGGCGGGGTCGGTCGGGCAGGACATGATCATCACCAACGTGCTGCTGTTCCCGCTCTGGACGATGATCGACGGGCCGCGGCGCGGCCTCCGCGGCACCTGGATCTACTTCGTGATGAGCCTGTTCACGAGCTTCAGCTTCGCGATGGGCATGTATCTCGCCGCGCAGGAGCGGCAGGTGCGCTGGCTCGCGGCGCGGGGGTCCGATTCCCGACCGTGACGTCATCGTCGTCGGCGCCGGCCACAACGGCCTCGCCGCGACGGCCCTCCTCGCGGCGCGTGGGCTCCGCGTGCTCTGCCTCGAGAAGAACGCCTACGTCGGCGGCATGGCGGGGACGCGCGAGATCCTGACCGGCTGCCGGAACGACGTCGGCGCGAGCCTGCTCTTCCCGCTCGCCAAGGGCGTGGCCGAGGAGCTCGAGCTCGCCCGCTACGGCGTCGAGCTCATCGACCTGCCGATCATGGCGTCGAACCTGAACTCGCCGACCTCGCCGCCCGCGATCTTCTACGCCAACCCGCTCCGCATGGCGCTCTACGTGCTCCGCCACTTCGGCGTGCGCGCCATGGCGGGCTTCGTGCGCCTGATGGCGTTCTGCAAGTACCCGGCGAGCGTCATGGACCGCTTCACGCCGCGAAGCGTGCCGCGCACGCTCGCCGAGCTGCTGGCCGCGGCACCCGACGACGCGCAAGCGCCGGCAGCTCGAGCTGGCGTTCACCGGCAGCGCGATGGACCTGATCGACCGCTTCCTGCCCGACCGGCGGCGGCATCGGACGCTCCGCGCACTGGTCGCCTTCGCCGCCGTGCAATCGACCTACAAGGGACCGTTCACGCCCGGAAGCGCGCTCTGCCTCGTCTACACCTTCGCGCAGAACGAGGGCGGCGGCCTCATGCGGCGGGTGAAGGGCGGCATGGGCTCGTTGTCCGAGGCGCTCGCGCGCTCGATCGCCGAGAAGGGCGGCGAGGTGCGGCTCGAAGTCGCCCGTCAGGCGCGTGCTGATCGAGGACGGGCATGCGGTGGGCGTCGAGCTCCGCGACGGCAGCGCGTCTGACCGCACGCGCGGTGCTCTCCAACCTCGACAAGCCGGCGACCTTCTTCGGCCTGGTCGGGCGCGAGCACCTCGACGCCGCGACCATCGATCTCATCGAGCGCGTCGAGCAGCGCGGCGCCTACGTACACCTGCTCTTCAAGCTGAAGCGTCTGCCGCGCTACGGCCCGCCCTTCGAGCACCTGAACGCCGACCCGCGGACGCGCTTCAACACGACGCTGGTCCCCGACCCCGAGCTGCAACAGGCGAGCTACGAGGCCTGCCGGCGCGGCGAGGTGCCGGAGCACCCGCCGGTCGGGATGCAGATCCCGACGGTGATGGATCCGAGCCTCGCACCCGCAGGCTTCCACATCGCGACCACCTACGGCTTCTTCTTCCCCTGCGAGGCGCCGAAGGAGGAGCGCGGGCGGCTCCGCGACGAAATGGCCGAGCGCATCCTCGACCGCCTCTCCGAGTTCCTCCCCGACCTCCGCGACTGCATCGTCGAGCGCGCGGTCTTCTCGTCGGAGCACTTCGCGACCATGCAGGGGGCGACGAACGGCGACTTCACGCACGGGCTGATCCATCCGGAGCAGATGATCGGCGGACGGCTCCTGGTACCGGGCTCGGCGCACGCGACGCCGATCGCGGGGCTGTATCTCTGCGGCGCGTCCTGCCATCCGGGTCCGGGCGTGACGTTCCTGCCGGGGTACGGCGCCGCCTACGAGGTGGCGGAGGCGTTGGCGCGCCCGCCGCGCGCGGCGGAAGAATCGGTCACTCGGGCGGCGGCGGTGTAGGGGCACTCGGCGCCCCCATCATCACCCGACCGAGATACGGCATGAGGAGCGCCGCGATGTCGACCTCCGAGCCGAGCTGCTTGCTGACCCCCGACAAGAGGCCGATGACGCGGCCGATCAAGAGGATGTCGCCGGGAAGCTCGACGACGGGATTGGCGCGCATGATGCGCGGCATCTCGGCGTTGAAGAGCTTCACCATCTCGGGGGTGCCGTGCGAGAGCTTGTTGCGGAGCGCGTAACCGAGAAAGGCCTCCCCGAGCCACCACAGGCTCTCGTCGGAGTCGTCGCGGGTCTTGAACCCGAGGGCGCGGAAGGCGGCGGCGACCTGGGCGTGATCGCCGCCGACGATGGCGGCGGCGACGCGGCCGATGCCGTCGGCGAAACCGGGCGGCAGGTCCTTGGCGAGTCCGAAGTCGAGCAGCACCATGCGGCCGTCGGGCCGCACGAGGATGTTTCCGGGGTGCGGGTCGGCGTGGAAGAAGCCGTGGATCAGGATCTGATCGCAAAAGAGCTCGCCGAGCCGGCGCGCCAGGTCCTTGGGATCCACGCCGATGCGGCGGAGACCCTCGACGTCGGTAATGCGGACACCCGGCTCGTAGGCCATGACGAGCAGACGCTTGGTCGAGAGCTCGGCGAAGACCGCGGGCACGATCACGTCGGTGCGCGCGGCGAGCGCCTGGCGCATGCGGTCGGCGTTCCGGCCCTCGTTCTCGAAGTCGAGCTCGCGCGGCACGTACTTCTCGACCTCGTCGATGATGATGCGGAAGTCGAACTCGGGCTCGAGACGCGCCAGCACGCGCACCAGGAAGGCGAAGTTCCGGAGGTCGATCGCGACCAGGCGCGCGATCTCGGGGTACTGCACCTTGATCGCGACCTCGCGCCCGTCGGGGAGGCGGCCCCGGTGCACCTGCGCCAGCGACGCGGCGGCGAGCGGCACGGGATCGATCTCGGCGAAGACCTCGCGCCACGGCCGGGCGAGCTCGCGCTCGATCGCCGCCGCGATCGCGTGGAACGGACGCGGCGGCACGCGGTCCTGGAGCTGCGACAGCACGGTCACGTAGGCGTCGGGAAGGATGTCGGCGCGCGAGCCGAGGAACTGACACACCTTGATCGGCAGCCCCTCCAAGCGCACCGCCATGCGATAGACGGCCTCGGCCGAGCGGCGGTCGTGACGCGCGTAGCGGGCGGCGGCGTCCGAGCGGCCGAGACGCTTGGTGAGCTGGATCAGCTTGTAACCGCCGTAGACCCGCGCCACGACGGCGGCGACGATCAGGAAGCGACGGCTGGGGGAGCGCGGCGGCATGCTAGTGTCCCGTCCCGGAACATCGCCGCATGATTCTACGGGTCTTTTCAGCCCTGCCCGCGTTGCTCCTCCTCGAAATATTCGCTGAATATTCCTTCGTCGTCGCGCCTCGGCAGGGCTGAAAATCCCTCGCAGCCTCATGCGGCGATTTTCCGAAACGGGACACTAGGCGATCAGCCTGCGCTCCACCCAGCGGACCGCGAGCCCGTAGGTCGCCGCCAGCACGAGCAGCAGGACGGCGACGTGCGCGAGGCTGGCGACGCCGACGGTGCCGGTGACGCAGGCCCGGCTGAGCGCGACCGCGTGGGTGAGCGGCAGGCACCAGGCGGCCGCCTGCGCCCACGCCGGCAGGCTCGCGAGCGGGAAGAAGATGCCGGAGAGGAAGTACATCACCGAGATGACGAGGGTGAAGTAGTAGGTGAAGAAGTCGTAGGCGCGGGCGCGCGACGCCACCGCGAGGCCCATGCTGGCGAAGACGAGACCGATCAGGAGGGCGACCGCGGGGAGCAGCACCGCCCACCCGCTCCGCACCAGGCCGGCGCCGGTCGCGACCAGCAGCACGGCGGTGCCGGAGAGCGTCGCCTTGGAGGCCGCCCAGAGCGCGTCGCCGGCGACGATCTCGCGGATGCCGAGGGGCGTCGCCAGGATCGCGTCGTAGGTCTTCTGCTCGGTCATGCGGGTGAACGAGCCGAAGGTGGCCTCGAAGCTCGCCGCGTTCATCGCCGCCGAGGCGAGGATCCCGGGCGCCAGGAACTGCGCGTACGTCCCGCCCGCGCCGCTCGGGTCGATGTCGACGAAGCGGCCGAGCCCGTAGCCGATGGCGAGCAGCGACAGGATGGGCTCGCCGAGCGCGCCGACGAGCGACGCTTTGTAGTACTTCCGCCAGCTCTCCATGTCGCGGCGCCAGACGCGGAGCGCGCCGCCGACGAAACCGATGGGAACGGTGACCGTGCTCACTCCCGCAGCTCCCGCCCCGTGAGCGTGAGGAAGACGTCCTCGAGCGTGGCGCGGCGGTGCACCAGCTGCTCGCCCGCGAGCGCCGCCAGCGCGTCGCGCGGCTCGGTGCGGCCGTTCAGGTAGAGGATGACGTGGTCGCCCACGCGCTCGACCCGGCCCCCGAGGCTCCGACAGGTGGCCGCGATCCGCGCCTCGGCCACGGGATCGCCGGCGGTCGCGACCTCGATGACGTCGTGGCCGACGTGCTCGGCGATCAAGGCGGCGGGCGTGCCCTCGGCGATGATCCGCCCGTGGTCCATGACGATCAGGCGATCGCAGAGCTGCGCCGCCTCCTCCATGTAGTGGGTGGTGAGCAGCATCGCGACGCCGCTGCGCTTGAGCTCGCGGAGGCGCTCCCACACCAGGTGTCGCGCCTGGGGATCGAGGCCGGTGGTCGGCTCGTCGAGGACCAGCAGGCTCGGGCGATTGAGGAGCGCGCGAGCGAGGACGAGGCGGCGCTTCATCCCGCCGGAGAGCGTGTCGATGCGCGAGCCGGCCCGATCGCCGAGCTCCGCGAACGCCAGCAGCTCGGCGGCGCGGGCGCGGGCGTCGGACCGTGCGAGGCCGAAGTAGCTGGCGTAGACGAGGAGGTTCATCTCGACCGTGAGATCGGGATCGAGGTTCTCCTCTTGGGGCGCGATCCCGAGCCGGGCCTTGATGGCGCGCGCATTGCCGGGGGTCACGGGCATGCCGAAGACGGCGAGGCTGCCGGCGGTCGGCGGCGAGAAGCAGGTGAGCATGCGGATGGTGGTGGTCTTGCCGGCCCCGTTCGGACCGAGGAGACCGAAGCACTCGCGCGGGCGCACGACGAAGTCCACACCGCAAACGACCTCGTGCTTGTCGTAGCGTTTGCGTAGCCCGACGGCCTCGACGATCGGCGCCTCCACCCCGACCTGACGTACCATAGAGGTTGACGCGGCACACCTCGGCGCAGAGCCGGGCGTGCTCAACTCCTTCCAAGGGGATGCCGTAAATGCTCCATGATGTCGGCCCCCGACCGGTCGACGCGCCTCGCGCGCGCCGCCCTCGCGATCCCATTGCTGTACGCGCTCGGCGGCGAAGCGGCGCTCGCGGGCGGAACGGCGATCGTCGAGACCTCGCGGCGCCCCGACGTCGCCGTCGTCACCTATCGCGAGGTGCAGGGCGAGATCGGCGACGCCGATCGCGGACCGGTGCTGCAGATCTTCGGCGACGGCCGGATGGTGACGCACTACCCGCGCTACATGACGCGCGCCGGCGACTGGGAGCAGCGGCTCGCGCCGGGCGAGCTCGACGGGCTGGTGCGCTCGCTCGCCGCCAAGGGCGTGCTCGAGTTCGACGCCGCCGCGGCACGCGGCGCCAAGCGCGCCGCCCTGACCGCGGCGCGCCAGCGCGCGCAGGCCGGCGCAGGGCCGGTCGTGGTGTTCGAGGCCACCGACGCCGCCACCACCGTGATCGAGGTCGCCGCCCTGCGCTACCAGGCGGCGAGCCCGGGGGCGCGCGCGGCGCTCGACGTCACCCGCCGCGCCGTCTGGACCGGGCTCCGCCACGACGCCGAGCATCACCCCGACGTCACGGCGCTCCGCGACCTCGCGGCCGCCGAGCAGGAGCTGCGCGCGCTGCGCGAGCGCCCGGGCTTCACCCGGGTGCGCTGATGGCGCCGGTCCGCCGCCGGCACTCGGCCCGCCGGCGCGCGCTCGCCGTCGCGCTGGCGGCCGCGCTCGTGATGGCGAGCGTGCCCCGCGCGGCACGCGCCGGCTCCTTCATCTTCGCCGGCGAGGCCAACGGCGTGAACGTGGTCGCACACCCCACCGGCTACACCGGGAGCGGCGGGACCGTGAGCGTGACCGTCTGCATCGACCCGACCTCGGCCAACGCCGCGTCCATGGAGCAGTCGGTGCGGAACGTCGTCACGACCTGGAACGCGCTCTCGGCGACGAGTCCCAACCTGCTCTTCGAGGACGACAACAACATCGGCTCGGCCCAGATCGATTTCGAGTCGACGGCGCTCCACGAGGTCGGCCATTGTCTCGGCCTCGGACACCCCAACATCTCGACCGAATCCCTGCTCTCGGGCAGCGACCTCAATTACACCAAGTCGACCGACGGCGCCGACAACGTCTACAACCGCAACGCGGGGGCCGACGGCATCATCGGCTCGAGCGACGACGGCCGCGGCGACGACGCGAACCTGCACTGGTTCCGGAGGTCCAACGACGACCCCTTCACCCTCGCCGCCACGGTCGACGGCAGCACCTACAGCCGCACCGTCGGCGATCTCCCCGCGGGGCACACCTTCCCCGCCAACGCCGACCGCACCGTCGCGGCGCTCCTCGGCTACGACGACACCGAGGCGGTGATGCAGCAGGGCGCCTTCGGCGACGAGGACCAGCGCCACGTCGCCGCCGACGACGTCGCGACGCTGCGCCTCGGCATGAGCGGCCTCGACATGACGGCGGGCACGGCCGACGACTACACGATCGCGCTCAGCTACGCCGGGCTCACCACCAGCTGCAACATCGTGCTCGATTTCGACAACGCCCAGACCGGCTTCGCGCAGTGCAGCGCCAACGGCGTCTTCCTGAACGGCACCCACATCGCGATCACGACCGCCAACGTGTACTTCAACGCCGGGTACAACTGGTTCTTCAACAGCGTGGTCGCGCCGTCGCCGACCCCGACGCTGTCGCCGACCCCGACCCGCACCACCACGCCGACCCCGACCACGACCGCCACCCGCACGGCGACGCCGACCCCGACCCGCACCACGACCCCGACGCCGACACGGACGGCGACGCCGACGCGGACCGCGACGCCGACCAGGACCGCCACCCCAACCGCGAGCGCCACGCCCACGCGCACCGCGACCCCGACCGCGACCCCGACGGCGACCGTCACCGCGACCGCCACGCGCACGGCGACGCCCACCGTCACGGCGACCGTGACGGCCACACCGACCGCGACCGAGACCGCCTCGCCGACGTCGACCCCGAGCCCGACGCTCACCACCACGCCGACCCCGACCGAGACCGCGAGCCCGACCCCGACCCTGAGCGCGACGCCGACCGAAAGCCCGAGCCCCACCACGACGCCGACGCCGACGGCGACGACCACCACGACGCCGACCCCGACGCTCACCGCCACTCCGACCGCGACCGAGACACCGACGCCGACGCTCACGGCGACCGCGACCCCGACCCCGAGCGCGACGCCGAGCCCGACCCCGAGCCCGACGCCGACCGCGACGCCGTCGGCAAGCCCGACGCTGACCCCGACGCCGCACGCCACCTGCACGCCCGCGCCGACGCCGGCGGCGGAGTCGCCCGTCACGAGCGGCGCCGCCAAGTGCAAGCGCGGGATCGCGAAGCAGGCGTCGAAATTCCTGGCGCTCGAGACCAAGGCGCTCGAACGGTGCGACCAGGCGACCGTCAAGCAGGGCGGCGCCGGTCCCTGCCCCGACGCCGCCGCGACGGCGAAGATCGCGCTCGCCGCGAGCAAGCTCGCGACCGCCGTCGGCAAGGTGTGCGGCGGCGCCGACAAGCAATGCGGCGGCAACCTCGCCGGCGAGGAGTCGCCCGCGGGCCTCGGCTGGCCCGGCGTCTGCCCGAGCTTCGGCGGGTCCACCGATCCCGCGTGCACGGCCGCGATCGGCGATTGCGCCGACATCGCCGCCTGCATCGCCTGCGTCGGCGGCGCCGCCGTCGAGGGGGCGCGCGCCCTCGCCTACGACGATCTGGTCCCGAGCGTCGCCGCGCCCGCGCTCAACAAGTGTCAGCGCGCGATCGGCAAGGCCACCGCCCGCTTCGCGCTCGCCAAGGAGCAGCGCCTGCGCTCGTGCTGGGACGCGCGCGCCGCCGGCAAGCACGGCGAGCGCTGTCCCGATGCCGCCGCGGCGGCCGGTAGCCCGGCACAGAAGGCCGCGCTCGCGATCGCCAAGGCCGACGCCAAGCGGGTCGTCACCATCTGCAAGGCCTGCGGCGGCGCCGACAAGGCCTGCGACGACACGGTCGTGAGCCCCGGCGCGGTCACCGTCGCCGGCAGCGGCGGCAGCGACGACCTGACGCCCGCCGCGATCGGCTTCCCCGCGACCTGCCCCGCCGTGCAGCTGCCCGAGGGCGGCGCGTCCTGCGACCGTCCGATCGCGACGCTCGCCGACCTGATCGAGTGCACCGCCTGCATCGCCGACCACGAGGTGCTCTGCGTCGATCGCCTGCGGGTGCCGCAATTCACGGCTTACCCCTGCGAGTGCCGCGGTTAGGAACCGCCCCCAGCCCCCAGTCCGGCGAAACGCGCGCGTGCGGCGTCGAGGTCCTCGAGCTCGAAGAGCTCGACGCCGGCGAGTCGGCCGCCCTCGGGAAACCAGATGAGGGTGACGAACACCGACTCGAACTCCCCCCCTTCGGGCAGCATGCCGACGGTGTGGGCGACGCAGAGATGCCCATGCGGCTCGATCGCGAGGTAATAGAGCGGCATGCCCACCGACGCATCGCGCGACAGGTCGTACAGTGCCCGCAGCGCCGCGAGATACGCGTCGGCTCCCTCGATGCGACCGAGGCCGGTCCGGCGGTGATCGTCGAAGACGAAGTCGGCACGCATGCCCGCCCGCATGCGCTCGTGGTCGCGATCGCGAAACGCTCGGGCGGTGTCCGCGACCAGCGGCGGGAAGGCGCTGCGCGCCGAGCGCTCGAAGAGCTCCGCATCGGCGGCGCGGCGGTCGTGGGGATCGAAGATGACGTTGCCGATGAAACGACCCTCCCCGTCCACCTCGTTGATCTCGAGACACTCGACCTCGGAGGTCTGGCCTCCATTCCCCGCGACCCAGACCATGCGCTGCAGCGACAATCGATCGCCGGCGGTGGCAAGCACGGTACGCACCGGGCGCACGCCGGACTCCCAGATGTGGCGGTCGTTCGCGATCGACATCTCGCGGTCGACCGCCATGTGCATCAACTGGCGACGATCCTCTGCCGTACACCCCGGCGCGTACAGCGCCCCCACGGCCTCCCAGTCCCCCGCCTTCGCAACCTCGTACCAGCGATCGAACGCGCGCGTCGCCGCGTTCGGCGGGATGCGGAGCGGGTCCGGGCGGAGCTCGGCGAGGCGCGCCAGGGCGCTGTCGACGTCCTCGAGCTCGAACATCTCGAGGCGCGTCATGCGACCGCCCGTCGCCGTGCAGAGACAGAGAAGGTCGCGCTCGGCGGAGCGCCGGAGCGTGAGCAGGACGCCATGGCGCTCGATCATGGGCCAGAACCAGCCGAGCTCGAGGCGATGGTCCGGTGAGCGCCCCCAGAGGGCCGTGATGCCGTCGATGCAGGCTGCGGCGCCCTCGATCCGAGCGATGCCCGTCCGGCCGTGATCCTCGACGACGACGTCGTCGCTGACGAGGGCCCGCAGGCCGGCCCGATCGTGCGCGTTGAAGCCGTCCGCGATCGTCCCGACCATCGCCGTCCACGGCGCCGCCACGGGATCGATGGCGCTCCACCGCGCCCACGCCTCGCGTTGCGCGGCGCGGGTGTCCTCCGGATCGAAGACGATCACGGCCGTGGCGCGCTCGCTCTCGTCGACCTCGATCACCGCGAGGAACTCGATCTCGAAGCGGCCGTCGGCCGGCCCGCCCGACCAGAGTACGCGCTGGACGAGCACGCGCTCGCCCGCCGTCCCCATCACACGGCGCTCGACGCGGGCGCCGGCCTCCGCCCGCTCGCGCATCGACGAGAGCGCCAGGTCGAGCCCGCCGGCGAGCTGGAAGAAGCGCCGCCGATCCTCCCACTTCACGTCGGGTGCGTAGCCCGCGCGCAGCGCGTCCCAATCACGGGCGTTGAACGCCGCCTGCCAGCGCTCGGCGAAGGCGGTCGCCGCGGTGGGCGTCACCACGGTCGCAAGCGGATCGGATGCCGGCGCCGCGCCGAACGCCTCGGCGCGCGCGTCGAGCTCGTCGTAGGCGGCGCTCCGATCGTCGAGATCGAACACCACGAGCACCGTCCGCCGGCCGGCCGCGTCGACCTCGACGAGGTCCAACGCCTCGACCTCCATCGGGCCGCTGCCGCCGACCGTCGCGGTGAAGCGGACGCGGAAGAGCGCGAGACGCTCGCCGCGGGTCGCGAGCAGCTCGCCCTGCCATTGGCTCGCGGTATCGTCGAAGAGCATGCGCTCGTTGGCGAAGAAGGCGTCGCCCGCGACCTCGACCCGCATCAGGCGGCGGCGGTCGTCCATGCGGTGCGCGGGGTGATAGGTCGCGCGGACCCCGTCCCAATCGCGCGCTCGCCAGGCGCGCTCGAACTCGCGGAGCGCGCGCGACGCCGCGTTGGCGAAGGGCTCCGGCAATGCGCTGCCGGTCAGGGCCTCGAGGCGGGCCAGGGCCTCGGCCTCGCGGTCGGCATCGAAGGCCTCGTAGTGGCTCACCCGACCGTCGTCACCGAAGACCCAGAGCGAGACATACGGCACCTCGAAGATTCCGCCGCCAGCGCGGTCCTTGCCCGACATGGTCGCCCGCCTGACCAGGGCTCGCGCCTCGAGGCGCAGCACGTCGTCGGTCACCTCGACGACGTCGTCGGCGAGATCGAAGAGCGCGCGTGCGCCGCCGACCAGTGCATCGACTCCGCGCCCCGCCCCCAATCCCAGGACGCGATGGTCGTTGAACTCGACCGCGGGCGCCAGCGCCGCCGCGAAGCCCGCGAGGCTCGGACGACGGGCGCCGATCCCCGCCACCGACCGGGCGACCGCCATCGCGCGAGGACGGTCGGACTCGTCGGGAAGCAGCTCGGCATGACGTGCGTACGAGCGAATGACGGCGTCCCCCAGGTGGTCGCCGGCGAAGATCTCGATGCGTCGCACGCAGCCGTCGCGATCGACCTCGAAGCCGACGATCTCCTCGCGCTCGTACTCCCCGACGTCGAAGCGGCCGCCGGCGGTCCCCGCGGCATGGATGCGGCGGCGCCAGAGCACGAGGGACTCCCCGAGCGTCGCCAGCGGCTCGACCCGCAGCGTCGCATCTTGCATGCGCCGCAGCCTCGCCAGCGACTGGAGCTGCCCCTCGCGCCCGTAGGAGGCGCCGTTCGGATGATCGACCACCTCCAAGGCGTCGCCGAAGAGCGCCGCGAGGGCGGCCGTATCGCCGGCGGCGAACGCGGCCTCGAAGCGGCAGAGCGTCGCGCTCGCGGCGTTCGGAGCCACCCCACGCCGCACCGGCCGCGGCGGCGCCGCCGTCAGCGCCTCGAAGCGGGCCAGCGCCTCGGCCTCGCGATCGCCGTCGAAGACCTCGTTGCAAATCAGGAGGCCGTCGCCGTCGAACGCCCGGAGCACGAGGCGCGGCACCTCGAAGGCTCCGCCGCCGGCGCGGTCGGTCCCCTCGCCCATTGCACGAACCAACAGCGCGCCGGGCTCGAGCCGGACGAGGTCGAGGACTCGCACGGCGGCATCGTCGGCGAGCGTCGTCAGCGCGACCGCGCGCGCCGTCGCCGCGGCTCGACGACGCGCCTGGCCGGCGGGGAGAAGCTCGGCGTAGAGCTCGTAGAGACGGGCGACGGCGGCGCCCGGATGGTCGGCCGCGAACAGCTCGACCCGCCGTAGCCGCCCGCTCGCGTCGACCTCGAGCAGCGTGAGGTGCTCGCGCTCGACGGCCCCGAAAGGCCCGAACGACTCGTCGCCGAAGGCCGTGAAGGAGCTGGTCTCGCGCTCCAGCAGCAGGGCGTCGCCGAGGGTCGCGAGGGGCTCGCTGCGGAACTGCAGGTCGCGCGCGCTCGCGATCTGACCGACGAGCGTCAGCACCTCGGCGCGCCCCCACGACGTGCCGGTCGGATGGTGCACGCTCACGTGGTCGTCGGCGAGCAGCTCGCCGAGGGCGTCGACGTCGGGGGTGACCCTCGCCGCCGCGAACCGCTCGGCGCTGGCAGTGGCCGCGTTCGGGCGGACGCGGCGTCGCGGCGGCGGCACCCGCGCGCTGGCGTCGCGGCCCGGTTCGCGCGGCGTGCTGCGGAGCGCCCGTTCGACGAGCAGCGTCGCGCCCTTGATCTCCCACAGCTCCGTCGCCCGCCGCTCCTCGGCATCGGCCTCGCCGCCGCGGCCCGCGGCACGGAGCGCCGCGGCGAGGGCGAGACGCGCATCGGCGTGATCGAGAAGCGCATCGGTCGCGGCCGCGATCTCGACCGCCGTGCTCGCGAGCGCGACCGCGGCCGCGTGCTCGCCGCGCCGCGCCAGGGCCTCGGCGCGGACGCCGCGCCAGGCGATCGCGGCCTGGAGATCGTCGCCCGCGAGCGCCTCGCTCTCGTGGCTCTGCGCCTCGGCCTCGGGCACGCGGTCCAGCGCCAGCAGCGCCCGCGCCAGCAGCGCCCCGGCCCGTGCCGCGTCGATCCCGAGGCCGATGTCGCGGAGGCCTTCGTAGGCGCCGCGCAGGCTCCGCTCGGCGGCACGCGCGTCGCCCACCAACAGGTCGACGCGGCCGGCGAAGACCTCGATTTCGAGCAGGCGATGCGTGATGCCGATCTCCTCGACCATCGCACGCGCCGACGCGATCATGTGGCGGGCGGCGTCGGTGCGACCGCGGAGCGCCTCGAGCACGCCCTGGCAGCTGAGCGCCACCGCCTCCACCACGGGCGCCCCCTGCGTGATCCTGAGCACCCGCACGACGTCGAGGCAGCGGCCGCTCGCGCGTGTCACCGGACTCGGTCCCCACAGCGCGGCGAGCGGCGCACCGGCGAGGACGGCGTTGGCGCGGCGCCGATCACCGGCGCGGCGAGCCGCGGCGAGGGCGCGGTCGAGTGCCGCCTCGGCGCCGCCGATCTGGCCGAGCCGCGCCAGCGCCTGCGCGTGCACCGCGTGCGCTTTGGCCTCGCCGGTGGCGTCGCCGAGCGCCGTCAGCGTCTCGGCGGCCGCGGCGACCGCGTCGACCGTGGCCGTGAGCCCCTCGGGAGCGGTGAGCGCGGTACGCTGGCCGGTGAAGCAGGCGTGCCACGCCCGCAGGCGCGCCGAGTCGGCGGTGAAGCGGGCGAGCTCGTCGATGGCCGCGCCCGCCGGCCCGACCTCGCCGGCGGCGAGCAGGGCCTCGCACCAGTCGAGGGCGAGGCCGGCGCGGGTCGGGTCATTGGGCTCGACCCGCTCGATGGCGCGCCCGAGGAGTCCCGCGGCGAGGCGGACATCGTCGCGTGCGAGCGCCCGCCGTCCGGCGGCCGCGAGATGGCGCGCCGCCCGGGCGCCGAGCAGCCGCCCCTTGTCGTCGAGCGGCCCGAGCTCGCGGAGATGCTGGTGGGCCTGCTCGAAGTGCCAGCCGATGGTCTCGTCGTGCTCGACGGCCTCACCCACACGCGCCGTCACCCAGTCGGCGACCCGCGCGTGCAGCTCGGCGCGCGTGCCCTTGAGGAGCCGGCGGTACGCCGCGTCGCGGATCAGGACGTGGTGGAAGCGCCAGGCCGGCTCGCCCAGGAACCGGCCGGCGTCGCGCTCGACGAGCTCGCCCCGCCGGAGCGCCTCGAGGCGGGCATCGAGATCGTCCGCCTCGTCTCCCAGCAGCTCGGCGACGGCGCTCCGCGAGAAATGCCGGCCCACGACCGCGGCTCGCTCCAGCACCGTCCGCTCCTCCGCGCGCAGGCGCTCGATGCGGGCGGCGAGGAGCGCGTGGATGGTGGGCGGCATCGCGAGCGCCGCGAGGCCGGCGCCGACGATCCAGCGCTCGCCTTCGCGCAGCAGCGCGCCCTCGTGGACCAGCATGCGGACCAGCTCGCCGACGAAGAGCGGGTTGCCCTCGCTGGTCGCGAGCACCTTGGCGGCGACCGCCGCCGGCAAGTCCGCGGCGCCGATCACGCTGGCGGCGAGCCGCGTGGCCGCCCCGGCGTCGAGACCGCCGAGCGTCAGCACGTCGGCGACGAGGCCGCCTTGGGTCGTGAGCGCCGCGCGCGCGTCGCGGAGCTCCGGGCGGGCGCCGACGAGCACGAAGACCGGCACGCCGCCACCCCACTGCACGAGGTGCTCGACGAGATCGATGAGCAGCGGCTCGGCCCAATGCAGATCGTCGATCACCAGCACCACCGGCCGTACGGAGGCCAGCGCGGCGAGCAGGCGTCGCGCCACGGAGAAGGTCTCCTCCGGCGATCGCGGCGCCCCGGTGAGCAGCTCCGTCGTGCCGGCGACGATGCGCGCGCGGTCGGCTTCGGCGTGCGGGAGCGCCGCCTCGAGCGTGCTCCGCAAGACGTCGGCACCGGCGCCATCGTCGAGGCGGAGCCACCCACGCACGGCGTCGGCGAGCGGCGCGAAGGTCGCCCCGCCGGCCGCTTCGCAGTGCGCGGTGAGCACCGTCGCGGCGGCGTCGAGACGGCGCGCCAGCTCGCCGATCAACCGCGACTTCCCGAGCCCGGGCGAGCCGAGCACGACCGCGAGCCGGGTGGCGGGAGCGCCGACGGCCGCATCGTAGACGGCCTCGAGACGCGCCAGCTCGCCGTCGCGTCCGACGAACGGCGTCGTCGCCGCCCCCGCCGGCGGCTCGAGCGACACCACACGATACACCGCCACCGCCCCGGCGCGCCCCTTGAGCGTCACGCTGCCGAGCGGCTCGAGCGTCACGCAGCGTCGCCACCAACCGCCGCGTCGCCTCGCCGATCAGCACGTCGCCGTCGCGTCCTTGCTCCTGCAGGCGTGCCGCCACGTTCACCGGGTCGCCGATCAGCTCGGTCGCGTCCTTCGCCACCACCTCGCCGGTGTTGACGGCGACGCGCAGCCCGGTGGCGCCGACCACGGCGCTCTCCGGCTCGGCCAGTGCGCGAAAGGCCTCTTGCATCGCGACCGCCGCCCGGACGGCGCGGATGGCGTCGTCCTCGGCGACGCGCGGCACCCCGAAGACGGCCATCACGCCGTCGCCGAGGAGCTTCGCAACGGCGCCGCCGTGCGCGGCGACGGCCGCGCCCATCGCCGCGTAGTAGCGCTCCATGAAGGCCCGCGCCGACTCGGCGTCGAGGCGCTCGTGCAGCGCCGTCGAGCCCACCAGGTCGGCGAAGACGATGGTGACGACCTTGCGGCTCTCGACGGTCGCCGCGACACCCGTCGCCGGGCGGTCGCCGACCCGCGCCCCGCATTCGAGACAGAACTTGGCGCGCTCGGGATTGGCGTGGCCGCAGGCGCCGCAGGTCATGCCGTGCCCCACACCGCTGGCATGTCGTCAGGTCTATCCGGGAGGGGACCGTTGCGGCAACGAAGGCGAATGGTGGCGAAGGGGCCGGTCTCCGTGCCACGTATCCTGGCGCGTGACTCGCCCGTCTTGAAGGCTAGCGGAGAGCTCACATGCCCGAACTCGAGGCACCAGAACCCTGCATGACGACTTGCGTATCGCGCGCGCGTCGTAGTCTCGGCGGCGTACCCGCTTACCCGGGTGCAATCTCCTCCAGCTCGCGGTGCGCGGTTTCCGGGAGCGCGAGCAAGGCGATCGGCACCAGCGCGAGCGGCAGCACCATCCAACTGATGGCGCTGCCGTGGCTGCCGGTGAGGGTGTAGAGCGGCCCCTCGAGCGCGAGGCCCGCGGCGGCGCCGACGGTGGCCGTCACCGCCCGGACGGCGGAGGCCGTGGCACGGTGCGCGGTGGGGAAGAGCTCGCTCCCGAGCGCGCTCAGCATCACGTCGAGCCCGAGGTACGCGACCACCATGACGAGCCAACCGACGATGACCCACGGGCCGGCGCCGCGATAGAGCACGAGCGTGCCGGCGGCGGTGAGCACGAGCGCGGCGAGCGCCATCGGCTTCCGCCCGATCCGGTCGCTGATGCGACCGACGCCGAGCTGGGCGGCGACGCTGAGGCCGCCGCCGACGAAGTAGAGGACCGCGACCGTCGCGGGGCCGTAGCCGTGCGCCTCCTGCAGGAACTTCGACTGGAACGTGATCGCCGGCGCCGTCAGGACGTAGATCGGGAAGATCATGGCCACCAACGCCAGCACGCGGCCGGGATGCCGTTGCACCAGGGTCACGAGCGGCGCCAGCACGGGGGTGTCGGTGCGCGCATGGCTGGCCTGGTGATCGAGGAAGCGTCGGGTCTCGACGAGGCTCCGGCGGAGCCACGCCACGATCGCGAGCGGCACGCCGGCCGCGAGATAGAGGAGCCGCCAGCCGAGCGGCCCGTTGCCGACGAGCGCGAAGCTCACCGCGGCGAGGCCGTGGCCGACGCCGCCGAGCGCCGCCAGCACGCCGAGCCCGAAGCCGCGGCGCGCCGCGGCCAGCTCCTCCGCCACCACCACGATCGCGAGCGTGTCCTCGGCGGCGATGAAGACGCGCGCGAGCAGCTGGACGGCGATGAAACTGGTTGCGTCGGGCACGCCGGCGGTCGCCACGGTGCAGATCGTGAAGCCGACGATGGTCGCGAGCAGCAGGCGGCGGCGCCCGTAGCGGTCGGCGAGCACGCCGAGCGCGAGGGCCGGCAGCGAGCCCAGACGGATGACGGCGAGCATGGCCCCGACGCCGGTCTCGGCGATCCCGAGTGTGGCCTGGATCGCCGGCAGGGCCAGGGTGATGATCGCGAGGTCGTAGCCGTTGACGGCATTGGCGGTGCCGAGGAGAGCCAAGAGTCGCCACTCGCCGGCGGTCACGTCACGCGGCAGGAGGGCGCGCCACCCGTCGCGCCGCGGCTGGCTGGTCGAGCCGGCGCGCGTCACTCGCGGGCGAGCCTGAGCGCAAGCCGATAGACGGCGCGGCGGGCAAGCCCGCGTTCGCGCACCAGGGCATCGACGACGTCGCGGACGCTCTGACCGGCGGCGCGCCGGCGGTGGATCTCCGCCGCGAGCGCGGCGTCGTCGTCGAGGTCGCCCGCCGCCGGCTCCGGCTCGGGTCTGCCCGCGACGCCGATCACGATCTCGCCCTTGGTCGTCAGCCGATCGGCGCGCGCGGCGAGCGCCGTGAGGTCGTCCCGCACGATCTCCTCGTGGAGCTTGGTGAGCTCGCGCCCGAGCGCGGCCGGGCGCGGCCCGAAGGCCGCCGCCAAGTCGGCGAGCGCGGCCCCGAGCCGGCGGCCGCTCTCGAAGAAGACGAGCGTGCGGGGCTCGCCCGCGAGCTCCGCGAGCCGCCGGCGCCGTTCGGCGGCGCGGGCCGGCAGGAAGCCCTCGAAGACGAAGCGATCGGTCGGGAGGCCCGAGGCCGGGAGGAAGGCGGTGATCGCCGACGGTCCCGGGATCGGGACCACCGCCACACCGGCGGCGATGGCGCCCGCGACCAGGCGATACCCCGGGTCGGCGATCCCCGGGGTCCCGGCGTCCGAGACCAGCGCCACCGAGCGTCCGGCGACGAGCGCGGCGACGAGAGCGGGCGCCCGCTCGCTCTCGACGGCATCGTAGTAGCTCCGGAGCGGGCGGGAGATCCCGAGATGCTGGAGCAGGCGCCCGGTCCGCCGGGTGTCCTCGGCGGCGATGAGGTCGACCCGCTTCAGGGTCGCGACCGCTCGCGCCGTCAGGTCCTCCAGGTTCCCGATCGGGGTCGCCACCAGGTAGAGGGTTCCCGCCATCCGACCCCGGCGTAGCTGTCACGGAACGCGGATGGTCACAACCGGCGGGCCGCGGCGCGGGGCGCGCCCGAGACCCCCGTTTCGAGCTGACGCACCGCCCCAGCAGAACGCCAAAAACCCACGAGATGCATGCGTTTTTCCTTGACACTTCGCATGCGGGTTGGAGATAACCAGCCCCGCCGTACCCGCCGCGGTTCTGCGGCTCCAAACGTTCCCCTTACGCTGTCGGAGGTGAGTCATGGTGGCCCCCACCCGCGTTCGCCGTAGCGCCACAGGCGCCCCACTCGTCGCCGTCGCCGTGGTCGCGGGCCTCCTACTCGCCGCCGGACCCGCCGCGGCCCAATCGATCTCCAGCACCTCCGTCAACACGGCCGGCAGCACCGGCAACTCGGGTGACGGCAACGGCTCGCGCCGCTCGTCGGTCGACACCCAGATCAACACCAGCACACAGTTCAAGACCCGCTTCGCCTGGAACATCAGCGCCGACGTCATCCCCGCGAGCACCCGCGACACCAACGGCACCGCACAGCACAATCTCTCCTTCAACGTCACCGCCCCGGGCGGCTACCGCCTCGACGTCGGCCAGGACCGGGTCGGCATCGTGCAGCGCAACGCCGACATCAGCGGTTGCGACGGCGCCGCCGACATCTCCAGCTCGAACGGCAGTCAGAGCGGCGCCACCTTCCTCTCCGGCAGCCTGGACCTCGGCGATCCGGGCGGCATCTCGAACGGCGGGGGCGACTCCAACACGCCCTTCAACCAGTCCACCAGCGCGGCGTTCACCGGCAACAGCAACGGCGGCGCGGTCGGCCACTCGCTCTCCTTCAGCTGGACCGGCACCACCCGCAGCAACTCCTGCGAGGCCGCCGTCCGCCTCGGTGAAGAAAGCAGCGTAACCGACTGCGGGGCCTGCACCTATCCCGGGACCCCGAGCCGCACCCAGACCAGCGACGGCCACTTCGTGACCGTCACCCTGACCAACTACTGCGGCAACGGCACCGTCGACGACGTCGGCGTGGTGAACGAAGACTGCGATCCCCCCGGCGTGTGCTGCACCTCGAGCTGCAAGTTCGCCTCGAGCGCGACGCTCTGCCGCGGCTCGGCCGGCGTCTGCGACCCGCAGGAGACCTGCACCGGCTCGAGCGCGACCTGCCCCGGCAACACGTTCCTGTCGAGCGCCAACGTCTGCCGCAACTCGAGCGGCGTCTGCGACCCGGCGGAGAACTGCACCGGCTCGAGCGGGCCCTGCCCCGGCAACACCTTCCTGTCGAGCGCCAACGTCTGCCGTCCCACGGTCAGCATCTGCGACACCGCCGAGAACTGCACCGGCTCGAGCGGCCCCTGCCCCGGCGACGCCTTCGCCTCGAGCTCGACGCCGTGCCGCGCCTCCGGCGGCATCTGCGACGTCGTCGAGAACTGCACCGGGTCGAGCGCGGCCTGTCCCGGCAACGGCTTCGCGTCGAGCTCGACGCCCTGCCGGCCCTCGGTCGCCATCTGCGACGCCGCCGAGAACTGCACCGGCTCTGGCGCCGCGTGTCCGGGCGACGGCAAGAGCACCGCCGTCTGCCGGCCGGTGGGCGGCGTCTGCGACGTCGCCGAGAGCTGCGACGGCGTGAACAACGCCTGCCCCGCGAACGGCTTCGTGTCGGCCGCGACCGTCTGCCGCGGCGCCGGCGGGGTCTGCGACCTCGCCGAGAATTGCTCCGGCTCGAGCGCGGCCTGTCCCGGCGATGCCAAGAGCTCGGCCGTCTGCCGGCCCTCGGGCGGCGTCTGCGACGTCGTCGAGAGCTGCGACGGATCGAACGACAACTGCCCCGGCGACGGCTTCCAGTCGAGCGCGACGGTCTGCCGTGGCTCCGGCGGCGTCTGCGACCTCGTCGAGAACTGCACGGGCTCGGGCGCGGCCTGTCCGGGCAACGACTTCGAGCCCGCGACCACCACCTGTCGAACGGCCGTGGACGTCTGCGACACGGTGGAGAGCTGCACCGGCTCGGGCGCGGGCTGTCCGTCCGACGCCGTCGAGCCCGTGACGACCGTCTGCCGCGGCGCGGTCAGCAACTGCGACGTCGCCGAGAGCTGCGACGGCGCCGCCACCGCCTGTCCCGCCGAAGCGGTCGAGCCCAACACCACCGTCTGCCGCGCCGTCGCCGGCGTCTGCGACGTTGCCGAGAACTGCGACGGCACCACGACGGACTGCCCCACCGACGACTTCGAGCCCAGCACGACCGCGTGTCGCGGCTCGAGCGACGTCTGCGACGCCGCCGAGAGCTGCACCGGCTCGGCGGTGGACTGCCCGGCCGACGGCGTGCAGCCGAACACCACCGCGTGTCGCGCCTCGACCGGCATCTGCGACGTCGTGGAGAGCTGCGACGGCGTCACCAAGCCCTGTCCGGCCGATGCCGTGAAGCTCGCGACCGACGTCTGCCGGCCGGCCGCCAGCTCGTGCGACGCGGTCGAGAGCTGCACCGGGTCCGGCGTCAATTGCCCCGTCGACGCCTTCCTCGCCAGCAGCACGATCTGCCGGCCGACCGCCGGCCTCTGCGACGTCAGCGAGCATTGCACGGGGACGGGCCCGAACTGCCCGGGCAACTCGTTCGTGAGCTCCGCGACCGCGTGCCGCGCCTCGCTCGGCTCGTGTGATCCGGTCGAGAACTGCACCGGCTCGGCGGCCGCCTGCCCCGCCAACACGCTGACGCCGAACGGCACCGTCTGCCGCGTCGCGGCGGGCGTCTGCGACGTCGGCGAGGTCTGCAGCGGCTCCAGCCCGACGTGTCCCCCGGACGGCTTCGTATCCAGCTCTTCGCTTTGCCGCGGGCCGGCCGGCGTCTGCGACGTCGCCGAGAACTGCACCGGCTCGAGCGCCCTCTGCCCCACCGATGGGTTCGCGCTCAACAGCCAGGTCTGCCGCGGCGCCGTCGGCGGCTGCGACGTCGTCGAGACCTGCACGGGGTCGGGCGTCGCCTGCCCGTCCGACGGCATCCAGCCCGCGGCGACGGTCTGCCGGCCGTCGGCCGGACCCTGCGACATCGTCGAGCAGTGCGGCGGCGGCGACGGCATGTGTCCGAGCGACACCTTCGAGCCGTCCTCGACGGTGTGCCGTCCGGACGCCGGCGACTGCGACGTCGGGGAGAGCTGCACGGGAACCGGCGTGGCCTGTCCTGCCGACGTGATCGAGCCCGACGGAACGACCTGCGACGACACCGAGAGCTGCACCGTCAGCGACATGTGCGTGGCCGGCGCCTGCACCGGCGAGTCGTCGATGTGCGGCGACGGCACGCATCAGGGCAGCTGCAACGAGGAGTGCGACGACGGCAACACCACGAGCGGCGACGGCTGCTCGGCGACCTGTCAGCTCGAGTTCGGCTGCGAAGCGGGCCCCGAGGTCGGCTGCAAGCTTCCCACCGCGCCCAAGCAGGCGCAGTTCCAGATCTCGGACAAGAGCCCCGACAGCAAGGACCGCCTGCAGTTCAAGTGGAACAAGGGCGCCGCGACCACCCTCGCCGAGTTCGGCACGCCGCTCACCACCACCGAGTACGTGCTGTGCGTCTACGACGGCGGGGTGTTGAAGGCGAAGGCCAAGATCCCGCCCGGCGGCCTCTGCGCCGGGAAGCCGTGCTGGAAGGCGAAGTCGACCGGCTTCCAGTACAAGGACAAGGACCTCACGCCGGAAGGCATCCAACAGGTCAACCTGAAGGCGGGCGTCGCCGGCAAGGCGAAGATCCAGGTGAAGGGACGGGGCGACAACCTGTTGACGCCGACCCTGCCCTTCGCACAGCCGGTGGTCGTGCAGCTGAAGAGCAGCGACGGGGTCTGCTGGAGCGCGACCTTCAACGCGCCGGCCACCAAGAACATCAGCTCGGTCTTCAAGGACAAGACCGACTAACAAATCGAGGGATCTCTCCCTCGCCCCGGACGGGCAAAGCCCGTCCGGGGCGAGCGCGAGCCGGCGAGTGCGAGATCGCAGACCGCCTTCGTACGACCCACTCCCGGCTCGCTCTCGCTCGGCCGCGCGCTCCGCGCGCGGAATTGCTGCTTGATTCCGTCTTCGTTTCGATTCACCACTAGCCGGCACGAATCGCGGCGAGCGACTGATGGGTAAAAAAGCACGCGAGAAGCGCGAGCGTGGGGAGTCGCATTCCCCGCCGCTCGCGCGCTCCACGACCGAGTCCGGCCCGGCGCTCCGGCGGCCGGAGGAAACGCGCGCGGCGCGCGCGCGTGCGGGCCTCGAGTGGCCGGCCTGGCCGCCCACCGGCGAGCCCGTCGTCTGGCCGACGGTCGCGGTCGTGGTCGGCGTCGCCCTCCTCATCCGGGTGATCGCTCTCACCCTGATGACGCGCACGCCCTACCTCCAGATCGACACCATCGATGCCAAGGGCTACCAGGTGTGGGCGGCGCAGATCCTGGCGGGCGACTGGCTGCCCGCGCGCCACTTCTACCAGTCACCGCTCTACGCCTATTACCTCGCGGGCGTGCAGGCCGCCTTCGGCTCCTCGCCCTGGCCGCCGCGCGTGATCCAGATCCTCCTCGGGAGCGCCAGCTGCGGCCTCTTGACGATCGTCGGCACCCGCCTCTTCGATCGCCGCGTCGGCCTCGTCGCCGGGCTCCTGCTCGCCACCTACGGTCCGATGGTCCTCGAAGAGACCTCGCTCGGCAAGACGGCACTGCTCATCTTCGGCGGCCTGCTCGGATTCGTCTGCTTCCTCCGCGCGCTCGACCGCCGCGAGGCGCGGCTCATGGCGGTCGCCGGCCTGATCTTCGGCGTCACCGTCATCGGCGTCGGCCAATGGCTCCTGGCACTCGTCGGCCTCGCCCTCTACCTCGCCTTCGATCGCGTGCTGTCGCGGCCGCTCGCGCCCCGCTTCGCGGTGCTCTTCCTCGCCGGGGCGCTCACGGCGCTGGCGCCGATCGTGGCCTGGAACAGCTGGTGGGGCGGCGGCTTCATGCTGACGAGCGGGGACGCCGGCCTGAACCTCTATCTCGGCAACAACCCCCTCACGACCGGTCTCACCGGGCGGCCGAAGGGGCTCCGCGACATCCCCGAGTTCGAAGAGAGCGACTCCCGGCGCCTCGCCGAGCGCGACGCCGGCAAGACGCTCACGCCCGCCGGGGTGTCGCGGCACTGGACGCGGCGTGCGCTCGGCTGGGCGACGTCGCATCCGCTCGACTTCGCGGCCACCACCTGGCGGAAGATCACCGTCCTCTGGAACAGCTACGAGATCCCCGACAGCTACCACTTCGCATTCATCCGCCAGCAGTACATCCCCTGGCTCTGGGCCGGCACCACCTTCGCCGTGGTCGGCCCGCTCGGCCTACTCGGCCTCGTGCTGGCGGCTCGGCACCGGCGCGCGCGTCCGTTGTACGTGCTCTGCCTCGGCTACCTCGGCGTGATCGCCCTCTTCTACGTGCGCTCGCGCTATCGGATGCCGGCGGTGCCGCTCCTGATGGTGTTCGCGGCGGTGACGATCGACTGGGCGATCCGCATACTGCCGCGCGACGATTGGCGGCCCGTTGCCGCGCTCGGCGCCGGCCTCGCCCTCATGGGCCTGTTCGTGAACCACTCCTACTGCGAGCCGGCGCGCGAGAACGCGCCGGCCATCTGTCTCGACGGCGACGTCTGGTTCGACAGCGAATGGCAGAAGATCGCCGAATGGCACGAGCAACACGGCGAGCTCGGGACGGCGCTCGTCTACCTGCGTCGCGCCGCCGCCGGCGAGTCGCAACGCGGTCCCGGGCAGACCCAGCTCTGGATCGGCCGGCTCGAGCTCGCGCTGGCGCAGCGCGCCGGCGATCCGGCCGTCGCAGCGCCGCGACTCGCGGCCGCGATCCCGGCGCTCGAGCTCGCGGTGCAGCACGGCTACCACACGTACGAGGCGAAGACGTATCTGGCGACCGTCTACCAGCTCCGCGGACAGCCCGCGGAGGCGGTGGCGGCGAGCGACGCCGCCATCCGCGACCGCCCGCGCGATCCCGTCGTGGTGCTGTCCGCGCTCCGCACCCGCGCCGCCCTCGGCCGCTGCGACGACGCCCGCCGCCTGCGCGAGGATCTTCGCCGCCTCCGCCCCGAGGACCCGCAGGCCGACCAGATCGTCGCGAGCTGCCGGCCGTCGTCGTAGCGGCGTTGCGTCGAGGTTTACGTCGCACGCTCTCACGTTCGTGACGGGCGTGGCGGGTGGGCGGGGGTCGTTTCTCCGCTCGTGGGCTTCCGGTCCCCAGCGCCTACGGCCCGCCGCAGCTTCGTTCGTCCTGCGGATGACGCGAGTTGCTACTCGCTCCGAAACGACCCCGCCCACCCGCCGACGACTACGCGACGTCACACGTTCGATGCCTGCATCCGAGAGGCTTGGATCCGCGTCCGGCAGCGGGCGTCGCTTCGCGGGGGCGGTGGGTCGCTTTGGAGCGAGTAGCAACTCGCGTCGTGCGCAAGACGGAGGAGATCCGGCGGGCTCTAGGCGCTGGGCACCTGGAACCCACGAGCGGAAAAGCGACCCACCGCCCCCGCGAAGCGACCGTCTTGGCGAGAGTCCCTAGCCCGGGGGCCAGCGCATCTGACGGCCGCCGAGGACGTGCATGTGCAGGTGGTAGACGGTCTGGGCGCCCAGCGGGTTCGTGTTGATCACGACGCGGAAGCCGTTCTCGGCGACGCCACGGGCCCGCGCCGTGTCGCGCGCGAGCGCGAGCATCTCGGCGAGCAGCTCGGGCGGCGCGTCGAGCAGCGACGGGACGCGCGTCTTCGCGACCACCAGGACGTGCACCGGCGCCTGGGGATCGATGTCGTCCACCACGAACGCGTGCGCCGATTCCGCGACCCAGCGGTCGGGTGGAATCGACTCGAACGGGCTCGGCGCGGCCAGCGCCGCGGACTTGCCGCGCGCGAGGTACGATTCGGCCGCTCTCCAGTAGAGCCACCCGAGCGGGTCCGCCTCACCGAGCGCGAACGCGATCGCGATCACCAGCAGCAGCTTCCGTCGATCCATCGGATCCCCCTGGACGCGCCCGGGCGAGCGACGCGCCGAGCAGAGCGGCGACGAGCAGGAGCGGCAGCAGGCTCCATCGGCTCTCCGGAACGATCAGCTCGCCCGCGTTCAGCGAGTTCGCGCGCGCGAAGCGGCTGCCCGCGGGCGTCAGCCGGAAGAAGCCGCCCTCGTAGATGCCGATCGGATTCGCCGACACCGGTCCCCACACGCCGGCGAGTGGAATGCGGACGGGATCGCCGCGCGCGATCTGGGCGCGGAGGTCGGCCTCGAGCTGGACTCGCGCTCGCTCCCGCTCCTCGGGCGGGACGCCCCGCGCCTGGGCGCGCCGTTCGGCCCCCGCCAGCAGAAGCTCCACGCCCTCTTCGAGCATCGGCCACGGTCGGCCGCCCACGAAGAGCGGCACGAGATAGCGTGTCAGCGGGTCGGCGCTCCAGGTCGAATACGGCGTATGGCCCGCGAGGCTGCGGTCGCCGATCGGGACCTGCGGATCGACGGCCGTCACCAGCAGTTGGATCGCGATCGCGAGCGCGGCGAGGGTCGCGGTGACGAGGCGCCAGCGCCGCCAGGCGAGCGCGATCGGGAGGGAGAGGAACGGAACGGCCGGTCCGAGGTAGCGTGGGACGGCCGTGTAGCCGCCGTCCCAGCCGTTGAAGCTCGCGTTCATGAGCATGAGATAGGCGGCGACGAGCCCGATCATCCACGTCCACGCGTGCGGTCCGCCGCCGCGCCAGAGGAGGACCAGCCCCGCGACGCCCACGAGCAGGACGGGCGACGTGAAGAAGAGCCCCCGATACGGCGAGAACAGGACGGTCAGCAGCACGTCGAGGCGCGGCACCGCGAAGACTCCGAGGAGCCGACTCTCGGCGACGAACATCTGGTTCTGGTAGGCGTAGTTGGTCGTGAACGGCGTCCCGAAGCACGCCCAGTGGTAGGCGCAGACGAGCGCGAGCGGCACGAGCACCCCGAGCCCGAAGCCGAGCCCGCCGCGCCACCAGCCGGCCCGTACCATCGCGAAGCAGCCGAGCAGCGCGACCAGCGGCGCCATCGCGTAGTTGGTGATCGCGGCCCAGCCGGCCGCGAGGCCGGCGAGCACGAGCCACCCGAGCGGAGCGAGCGCCAGATCGGTCTCGGCCGGTGCCGCGCGGGCACGTTCGATCAGGTAGAAGGCCGCGAGCAGGCCGACCGCGATCACGTTGTGCTCGAAGAGCAGCGTCGCGTGCGGCCAGTGCATGGTCCCGAACGCGAATACCAGCGCGGTCAGGACCGCGTCGCGCTCGGAGGCGAGCTGGCGTGCCAGGCGCAGCAGCAACACGACCCCGAGCGCGCTCACCAGACCGACGCTCAGCACCGACGCCAGCCAGGCATTGGCGGTGAGGACCGCGAAGCGGTCGCCGTCGAGCCCGAGCGCGAGCTCGATTGCGTGGACGACGGCGTAGCCCGGGACGGCGAGGAAGGACGTCCCGGGTGCCTTGTTGGGATGGAAGTGACCGTCGTGGTACGCGAGGTCTCCGGAGGCCGCGACCGTCTCGACGGCGACGAGCGGCGCGTCGCCGCGTGCCTCGGGATCGATCGCCGTCGACTCGCCCTGCATGGTGCGCCACGCGAGCGCCCGCCGGGCGCCGTCGCGCTCGAACACGCCGCGCCGGAGCGGCGCGCGCGCGAGCGTCCCGTCGGCGACGCGCAACCGGTAGACCAGATAGTCGTCGATGGCGAAGGTCTCCTGCTCGACCATCGCCCGCACCAGCGCGAAGCGCACGTTCTGGCCCCAGCCGCCACCCTGATGGAACCAGGCGAAGGCGATCAGGGTGAGCACGAAGAGCAGACGCTCGACGCGGGGCGAGACCGCGAGCATCGCGCCCGCGTGGGGACCGCGCGCGCCCCTCCCGCTCACGGCGTCCCCGTCAGGCGTCGGACGTCGTCGGCGCTGACGTCGAAGACGTAGATCGAGCGGCCGATGCGCGCGCTCGGCTGCAGTCGGTCGAGCCACGACCAGGCACCGGCACGTACGCCCTGGATGCGCGGACCGGGGTAAGTGATCGCGTACCCGTAGCCGGCGAGGAAGTTCGCGCTCACGGCGCAGCGTCCGGGGGCCGGCGCGCTCGGCGGCAGGGTGTACTCGATGCCGTAGAGCGCCGGGTCGACGTGCCCGAAGTAGCCGAGGCAGATCCGGTCGAGGTGATTGGCGTCGAGGTAGTCCTTGACCCGCCCCAGGTCCTGGCCCCAATCGAGGTTCGAGTCGAGGAGCCAGCGACGGCCGGAGTCGCCCGGCCCGGCGAGCGCGTTGAAGTACGCGAGGTGGTGCGGTGCCGTCACCGCGCACGCGACCAGCTGCCATCCCACCAGGACCCCGACGGCGAGGGCGCCACGACGCCCTGTCCGCATGAGCGCCTCGGCGCCGACGCCCGCGAGCAGGAGCAGGAACGGCATGGCGGGCAGCAGATAGCGCACCCCGTAGTTTTTCCCGAAGTGGAACGACAGGACGTACAGAAGAAAAAGCGGTGGCAGCACGACCCAGAGATCGGCGCGCAGCCTGCGGCGCGCCACCACGACGGCGCCGACCGCCGTGAGCGCGATCGTCGGGAGCGGCGTCTTCAGCAGGAAGGCGACCGCGAAATAGTACCACCAGCCCGTCTGTGACCAGGTGCCGTGGAGGAAGGCGGGAAACTCGCCGGCGCTGCTCGCGAGCGACTGGAAGCGGATGCCCTCGAGCACCGGCCCGGGAAGTGGGAAGCCCGAGAACTGGTAGACCGCGAGCACGGCGACCCACGCCGTGACGGCGATCACTACCATCCCGTCGGCCAGGCGGAGCCAGCCCTCGCGGTCCCACGCCCGCCAGCCGACGGCCGCGAGCACGGGCACGAGCGGCAGGAAGACCAGCGTGACCCCTTTGGCGGCGACCCCGAGACCGAAGAGCACGCCGCTCGTCGCGGCCCACGGCCGGAGCCCGGTCGCGGCGAAGCGCTGGAGGGCGAAGAAGGCCGCGAAGATCAACGCCGTGACGCCGACGTCGAGGGTGGCGAGCGCGCTGTGAGCGAGGATGGTCGGGCTCGAGCAGTAGAGCGCCAGCACCGCGAGCGCCGCGAGCGGCGGGACGGGCGCCCGCGCCCAGCGCCACAGCACGAGGCCGGTCGCGACGCCGATCGCCAGCACCACCAGACGGGCCGCGAAGAAGGCGTCGAGGTAGCGCGCGCGGTTCAGCTCCATGAAGCGGGTGCCGAAGATCCATGGACCCCAGCCGGTGCGGTCGTCGCGCCAGCGCGGGTCGCGGTCGAGCGCGAGGCCCATCGCCAGGAGCGGCAGCGCGCTCGCCATCTTGAGGAGCGGCGGATTGGTCGGATCGAAGCCGAGGTCACCCGTCGCGAGGTGGTAGTAGCCGGCCGGCACGTACACGAACTCGTCGACGGTCGGGGTGTGCGTGCGCGCCGCCAGCACGCCGTTCGCGACGAAGAAGGCGAGCAGCAGCGCGACCGCCACGCGCTCGCGTCCCGGCGTCAGGACCGCTCCGTGCTGGTCGGCCGGGGCGCGCAATGCGCGTCAGCAGCCCCAGTCGCGCGCGTAGCGGAAATCCCGATCGATGGTGCGCGCCGAGACCTTGGCGATCACCGGCAGGCGGCGCTTGAACTGCGAGCGCTGCACCATCCCGCGGATGCGGGCCACGAACTCGGGCGTGAAGCCGGCGGCGAAGAGCTCCTCGTCCTCGAAGCGCTCGTCGATCATCAGATAGAGGAGCCGGTCGACCTCGCGGTACTCGAACCCGAGCTCGTGCTCGTCGGTCTGCCCCTGCCAGAGATCGGCCGAGGGCTGCTTCTCGACGATCGGCGCCGGCACCCCGACCGCCGCGGCGAGCGCCCACACCTGGGTCTTGTAGAGGTCGCCGATGGGATTCAGCGCCGACGCCATGTCGCCGTGCAGGGTGCCGTAGCCGAGGAGGAGCTCGGTCTTGTTGCTGGTGCCGAGGACGAGCCCCTGCCACGAGGCCGAGTGGTCGTAGAGGATGGTCATGCGCTCGCGTGCCATCTTGTTGCCGCGTCGAAGGGGAGAGGCGTCGGGAAAACGCTCGAAATAGGCATCGATCTGCGGCGTGATCTCGATGGTCTCGCTGGCGATGCCGGTCGCTTGCATCACCAGCTCGGCGTGCGCGAGGCTCTCGGGGCTCGAGGCGCGATAGGGCATGCGGATGCCGAGGACGTTCTGCGGCCCGAGGGCCTCGGCGGCGAGAAAGGCCGCGAGGGCGGAGTCGACGCCGCCGGAGAGCCCGAGCACGACCCGCTCGACGCCGACCTTGCGGACCTCGTTGGCGACGAACGCGACCAGGATGCGGCGAAGAACCGGCGCGTTGATCGGGATCGCCGGCGGCGGCGCGGCGCTCGGTCGGGCGACGCTCACCGACGGGGTGCCGCCTTGCGTGCCTTGCCGCGCGCTGCCGACGGGCGTGCGCGCGTCGCCTTGGCGGCGACCGCCGGTCGCGTCGGCAGCGGCTTCACGAGGCCGGCGGGCTCGCGGCCGCGGATACGGGTCAGCTCGTTGATGGTGAGGTCGAGATTCTCGTCGCGCAACATCGGCGCCGCGATGCGCTTCCGGCGGACCGCGCCGAGCGAGATCTCGGCGGCGATCATGTCGGGCTCGTAGTAGGCCGCGCGCGCCAGGGTCTCTCCGCTGGGGCCGAGGATTTCGGAGCCCCCCAGAACCCGACGCCGTCCTCGAAGCCGACCCGATTCGCGTACACGAGATTCAGCCCGTACGACTCGGCGGTGAAGGCATTGGCGCGCTGCCAGTAGGCCGCGTTCTCCGGAAGCTCGCCGCGCTCGAGCCCCCAGATCGGGCTCGCCGACGGCACGATCAGGGTGAGCGCCCGGTCCATGGCGGCGATGTACGCGGTGGAGGGGTGCCAGAGGTCCTCGCAGAGCAAGAGCGCGCTCCGCCCGAAGCGGCAGTCGAACGCCGCGACGCGCTCGCCCCGTGCCAGGTAGCGGAGCTCGTCGAAGAGGCCGTAGGTGGGGAGATAGACCTTGCGGTGCACGTGGCGGAGCTCGCCGCCGTCGAAGAACATGGCGGCGTTGTAGAAGCGGTACTCCGGCGTCTCCTCGACCGCCCCGGCCACGAAGGCGACGGTCTCGCGGCTGAGCGCCTTCAAGCGGCGGAGCGCCGGCGCGTCGGGCCCGAGCGCCACGGTCGAGACCATGTCCTTCAGGAAGTACCCGGTGAGGCTCAGCTCCGGAAAGATCAGCAGGTCGATGCCGCGGCCCTTGGCCTCGCGGAGCTGGCGCTCGTACTCGGCGAGGTTGGCGGCGACGTCGCCGAGACGAGGGCTCATCTGCGCGACGCCGACGGTGAAGGACGCGGGCATGGTCAGCGGATTGTCCCGTAGGGCTTGCCCAAAGACAAGGCACGCCTCGCCCGCCGCCCCGCGGCGCGATAGGCTCCGCGCGCGTGGGTGACGGACCCGAGCGCCGCGAGGCATCGACCGAAGACGGCGTTGCCCCGCGACCGGTGCGGCTCGGCAAGCGCGTCCGGCGCGGGCTCGCGGCGCGCGCGATCGGCATCGCGGCGATCGTGCTGCCGCGGCTCTACATGGCCTACATGTGGCTGGTGCGGGTCACCTCGCGCCACGACGCGCAGCGGCTCGACGACGTGCTCTTCGCCGCCGCCGAGCGCCACGATCGGGCGGTCGCCGCGCTCTGGCACCAGGAGGTCTTTTCCGTCGCCTACAACTACCGCCATTTCCACGGCCACACGCTCGCGAGCGTCAGCGACTTCGGCGAGGTCATCAGCGCAATGCTCCGGCTCTGCAACTTCGTCGTATTCCGCGGCGGCTCGGGCTCGAAGTCGCGCCGCCGTGACGTGCTCGGCGACTTGATCGAGCACATGCAGACGACACCGCGCGTGATCTACGGCCTCACCGTCGACGGCTCGCAAGGCCCCGTCTACCGCATGAAGCCGGGCTGCGTCGCGATCGCGCGCGCCTGCCGGGCGCCGATCGTGCTGGTGCGGACGTGTTACCGGCGCGGCATCATGCTGGCGAGCTGGGACCGCACGCAGATCCCTCTCCCCTGCAATCGCCGCGTCACGCTCGCGAGCGGCCCGTACTGGATCCCGCCCGACGCCGACGCGGACGCCTGCGAGGCCTTTCGCGCCCACCTCGAGAACGAGCTGCTCGAGCTGACGGCCCGCGTGGCCGAGCAGCTCCTGGGCGACCGCGGCCCGTACTGGGGATTTCCCGAAGGCTGGACGGCGCGCTGGCCGCCGGGCCGCCTCGGCACGCCCCACGGCCCGCACGACCTCCGCCCCGACGACCCGCCGCCGTGGGCCAACCGGCCGGCCTGAAGGCATTTCCCGAGCGGTGATTTGCCCTTGCACGCCCGGCCCCCTCACTCTAAACACCTCCGTCGTGACCTCACGTCTATTGATTCGGGTCGCCGGCCTCGTCTTGGCCGTCGGCGTCGTCTGGTACATCACCCATCTGAACGCCGAGCTGTCCCGCATGCGCACCGCCACCCCGGCGGCGCCCGCGGCCGCTCCCGCGGCGCCGGCCGCTCCCGCCGCGCCCGTCGCCGGAGCGGCAGGCAGCACCGCTCCTCGCACGCTCACCCCCGAGCAGCGCGAGGCGATGATCGCGCGCCTCACCTCCTCCACCGACGGCAGCACCACGACCGGACAGCCGGTCTGGTTCGCGACGGTGCCGAACAACCCCGAGGCGGCCGCCTTCCAGAAGACGCTCCAGAGCGTGTTCGAGGATGCCGGGTGGAAGGTGCAGGGCAATGCCCCGATCCGCTTCCCGATGAAGGCCGGCATCTACGTGTTCGCGGCCGACGAGGATCCGCCCGGATACCTGTCGCAAGTGAACGACGCCTTCGAGGCCGCCGGGCTCCCCATCACCTCGGGGCGAGGCTACCGCGAGTTCGCGCGCCAGAAGAAAGAGGAGAACCCGTCTTGGGTCGGCCTCGAGCTCGGCCCGGACGAGGTCTACGTCATCGCCGTCGGACGACGCCCCGAACCCGACCCGGCGTCGTAGTTCAAAAGGGGGATCTCTCCCCCTTCGCCGCCGCGGCAAAGCCGCGTCAGCTCATCCCCCGGCTCGCTCGCGCTCGGCCGCGCGCTTTCGCGCGCGGAGGCCGAATCCTCTTGGGGTCTGGTTCCGAACTCTACGCCGACCGCCCACGACACGCCGGAGTCGGATTTACGCCTAACCTCACTTGCACTTGATCGTGCCGGGTGGCGCCACGAACGCGCAGGCAGGCGACTGTGGTCCCGGGAAGAGCGCGTCGCCGCATTGATTGGTGCTCGCGTAGGGCGGATCGAGGATCAGCGTGCCCCGCATGGGCAAGCTCGCCGGTAGCGGATAGCCACCGTTCCGCGCCTGCACCGAGAACCGGACCTGGCCCGGCACCTTGGTGTTCTTCTTGATGAGGATCTTGGTCACGCCCTCGATGAGCGGGACGCCGCCGCCGAGGTTCTTGTAGAGGAACGTCGTCCCCTTGCTGTTCGCCTTCCACCCGGCATTCGTCAGCGCGTCGAAGAGACCCGGCGGGATGGCGGCGTCGACGATCGTCGTGCCGGCGCCGTCGACGAAGATGATGCGCACGCCGTCGCTCGCGGGATCGATCGCCGCCGACGGTACCGTCATGGTGCCCGAGAACTTGAAGCGGTGGTCGCCGATCGGCTGCGCCAGCTTCTGCATGCTGAGCTTCGGCTTCACGGCCCGCACGTCGGCGGCGTTGGTGCAGGGATCGCAGGCGTCGCCGAGGCCATCGCCGTCGCCATCCTCCTGGCCCGGATCGACCACCGTGAGGCACACGTCCTCGAGGTCGCAGGTGCCGTCGCCGTCGCCGTCGGGCTGACCGGTGTCGGCGGGACAGCCGACGCCGCTTCCAGTGCAGAACTCGGGGACGTCGCAGGTGCCCGCGGTCGGCCGGCACTCGACGCTCGACGATTGCAAGGCGTCGCTCGGGCAGTTGGCGCCGCCGCTGCAGGTCTCCGCCAGGTCGCAGACGCCGGCCGAGGGACGGCAGGTGACGGCGTTGGTCGCGAACCCGTTCGGCGGACAGACGGACGAGCTGCCGGTGCAGCTCTCCGCGAGGTCGCAGACGCCCGTCGCCGGGCGGCACGTCACGGCGCTCGACGCGAAGCCGTCGCTCGGGCAGGCGGTCGTGGAGCCGTCGCAGCTCTCGGCCAGGTCGCAGACGCTCAGCGCCGCGCGACAGACGCTCGAGCTCGACGCCACCGCGTCACTCGGACAGACGTTCGAGCCGCCCGTGCACTGCTCGACGGCGTCACATGTCGAGACCGCGGCGCGGCAGACGGTGGACGACGCCGCGAAGCCGTCGCCGGGACAGGCGGCGCTCGACCCGCTGCACTTCTCGACCGCGTCGCAGGTGGAGACGGCGCCGCGGCAGACCACGGTATTGGCGGCGAAACCGTCGTTCGGACACGTCGCGCTACCGCCGCTGCAGCTCTCGGCGACGTCGCAGATACCAGTCGCGGCCCGGCACGCCGTCCCGTTCACCACCAAGACGTCGGCCGGACACGACGGGTCGTTGCCGGTGCAGCTCTCGGCCACGTCGCAGGAGCCGCCAGCGCCGCGGCAGACGGTCGCCGACGACGCGAACCCGTCCGGGGGGCAGGCGGTGCCGAAACCGGTGCAGGTCTCGGCGACGTCGCACACGTCGCCCGCGATGCGGCACGGCGTACCGCCGGGCACGACGCCATTCGCCGGACAGTCGCTACTGGAACCGTCGCAACTCTCGACCGCGTCGCAGTCGTCGATCGCCGGACGGCAGATCGCCGTCGACTTGCCGTCGCTCGGGCAGGCCGCGCCGCCACCGGTGCAGACCTCCCCGTGGTCGCACACGCCGCCCGCGGGGCGGCATACCGCGCCGTTGGCGGCGAACTGGTTGCTCGGGCAGGCGGCGCTCGAGCCGGTGCAGCTCTCGGCGAGGTCACAGCCGCCCGCAGCCGAGCGACAGACGGTGGATCCCGACACGAAGCCGTTCGTCGGGCAGGCGCCGCTCGCCCCCGTGCAGGTCTCGGCGACGTCGCAGATCCCGGCCACGGTGCGGCACGAGGTGCCGACGGTCACGTACTGACAGCTCGCCGTGCAACACGAGGTCGAGCTGCCGTTGGCCGCGCCCTGATCGCATTGCTCGCCGGCCTCGATTGCGGCGTTGCCGCAAATGCTCCCCTTGGTGATGACGAGCGTGTCGAACACGGCGTCGTTGTTGTCGATCGACTTCAGGGTGAGCGTGGTGTCGCTGACGATCCGCACCTCGCTGAACTGGAAGCGCGCGAAGCTGCAGTACTGGCCGTTGACGCCGTTCGAGCAGTTGTTGGCGAGCCAGGGACAGTACTCCTTGGAGTGGAAGAAGCCCTGGCCGAAGGGGCCGCCGCCGTCGACCTGGGCGGCGCTGTCGAGGCTGGCACCGCCGCCTCCGGTCATGATGTAGCGGGTGGACAGGCCGTCCGAGCCGCCGGCCCCGCCGATCTGGTAGTGGTCGACGAGCCCCGAGCGCTCGTAGATGTGATCGTGGCCGTCGAAGACGATGTCGACGCCGTGTTGCTCGAAGATCGGACCCCAGTTGTCGCGCACCGTGTGGTCGCTGCCGATCGAGGCGAAGCCGTTGGCACACGAGTACGGCGTGTGGTGCAGGAACACGAACTTCCACTTGCGAGTGGTGGCGGCGAGGTCGGCGGCGAGCCAGCTGTTCTGGAGCGAGACCGCCCCCGGATTGGAATCGAGCACCACGAAGTGGGCGTTGCCGTAGTCGAACGAGAAGAAGCGCTCCTCCTGGCCCGCCGGCGCGTTCCGCGGCAGCGCGTGCATCTTGATCTCGACCGAGTTCGCCCAGTTACCGGCGCCGACGTTGTTCAGATCGTGGTTGCCGAGGACCGGAATGAACACCGCGCGCCGCAGGATCTGGTTCTTGAACTGCGAGATGAAGACGTTGTTGTCCCAGTCGGACTGGGTGCCGTTCTGGTAGGCGTTGTCGCCGACCGTCATCAGGAGCGGCGGGTCGTCGGCGTGGAGGATGTTGCCGAGCTGGCCCTGGGCGCTCGAGCCTTGGCCCCAGTCGCCGATGACGGTGAAGTAGAGCTCGCTCGGGTCGCTCGTCGCCTTGAAGGTCTGGAAGTAGGTCGTGGCCAGGACCTCGGTGCCGTTGGTGAGGAGCCGATAGTAATAGCGCGTCCCCGGAAGGAGGCCGGTGAGCGGCACGGTGTGGCAGGTGCCGGCGGTGCCGACCTCGCAGCTGGCGGCCTGGGCGACGGTGACCTGGGAACCGAGCCCCGTCGTCGTCCCGTACTCGACCTTGCTGTCGCCGGCGACGTCGGTCCACCACAGGATGGTCATGGTCGTGGTGAGCGCGGCCGGGTTCTGGATCAGAGGGCCGCGGGTCAGGGTCTGCGCCGAAGCGGCGGGCGCCAAGTAGACCCCCAGAAGCACGAACACGATCAGCGCACGAACGATCTTCACGTCACCCTCGTTGGTATTGATGGCGGCCCTGCCAGGAGGCCGGCTCGAAAGGTTGGCGCCGGCAACCATACACGCCCAACCGGCCAGGATGGAAGGAAAATCTGCACCAGTGTAGAGCAGCTCCATGACCACCTCACGGGCGTCCCTTCTCGTCGTCGCGCTGGTCGTCTCGGGGCTCACGGGCTGTGCCCCCCGGGCCGCTCGGACCCCGAACCCGCCGCCCGCGTCGGGCCCTTTCCGGACCCTCGCCGGCGCCCCCACCCACCCGGAGTGCGGGCCGCCGAAGCGACCCGGAGCCCAGGGCACCGCCCCGCGCTGCGTGGTCTCGTTCGGGCGGTCCTTGACGTCCATGGGGACGAGCCCCGACGGCACGCTCACGGTGGTGTCGCTCATGGACACCCAGCCGACCACCTGGCGCCTCCCCGCCTTGACCTTCGCCGGCGAGCTTGTCCCCCCGCCCCTCGAGCCCGGGGCCAATCCGCACGAGGAGCGGGAATCGCCGCAGGCGATCGCCGTCGCGGGCGACGCCCGGACCGCACTCCTCGCCGCCGGCGACGAGATCCTGCGCTACGACCTCGCGAGCGGGCGTCCAGTGGGAGCCTTCGAGGGTCCGGAGGGCCTCGGCATGGTCGACCACCTGGTGTGGTCGCACGATGGACGTTCGCTCCTGATCGCGAGCGCCGGCGACGGCAAGGCCAGGATCCTCGATGCCACGAACGGGCGCGTCGTCCGCGAGCTCGCCGTCCCGGGTCGCGCGGCCGAGCTCGCGTTCGATCACGACGCTCGGCGCGCCGCCGTCGGCACCGAGACCGGCACGGTCGCGATCTTCGAGCTCGCGGCCAAGGGGGCGAAGCCCCGCGTCCTCACCGCCTCGACCCAGGAGATCACCGGGCTCGCCTTCGTCGGAAACCAGCTGGTCACGGCCGCCCGCGACGGCCACGTGCGGATCTACGACGCCGCCAGCGGCAAGCCGCTCCGCGACGCCACGACCGGCTTCCCCATCACCCACTTCACGGTCAGCGCCGACGGCCTGCTCGGGGCGGCCTCGGACGACCGGCACGTGCTCCGCATCGTCGCGCTTCCCGGCGGCGTCGTGCGCGCCAGCCTCGTCTGGCACCAGGCGAGCATCACGGCGCTCGCGTGGGCTGCCGGGCCGACGCTCCTGGTGGCGGACAACGACGGCGAGCTCGCCGCTTGGGAGGTCCCGAGCGGCACCTCGCCGTAGCTAACGGCGGCGGCGGCTCACGCGCGCCACGCGGGGCGCGGGCTCCGCCGGGGCTTGGAGCTTCTGGTTCAGCGCCAGGACGGTGTCGATGTAGACGCCGGAGCGGTTGTAGTGCCAGATCGCGGCGCGCTTCTCCGCGAGCGACGCGCGCTCGCTCCAGCCGTACTGCGCCAGGTAGCGGGCGCACGAGGCGGCGGCGTCCGCCATGTCGTAGAGGCTGACCCGGCCGTCGCCGTTGCCGTCGACGCCGTGGCGCAGATAGCTGGTCGGCAGGAACTGCGGGAAGCCGAAGGCACCGGCGGGTGAGCCCTGCATCGCGAGCGGATCGATCCCGAGCTGGTCGGCCATCGTGAAGAGCGCCCGCACTTCCGGGTAGAAGGTGTCCTCGAGATAGCGCGCGCGGCGCCGCACCTGCTCGGCGATCACCGCATCCTCGGGATCGCCGGCGTGGCGACGGACGTTCCAGCGCAGGTTCTCGGGGGCGTTCGCCATCGCGAGCCGCGCCAGGCGATGGAAGACGTTGCTCGACCCGGTGTAGGCACCGCAGCCGCTCTCGACGTGGATGATCGCGGCCACCAGGCTCGCCGGCACGCCCTCGCGCGCGCCCGCGGCGGCGAAGGTCGAGGCGTAGCGCTCCTGGCAGCGGCGCGCGGCCCCGACGCTCGCCGGACCCTGCAGGCTACGGTAGGGACCGGCCGCCTCGCGCGGCTCGAGCTGGAATGCGAGCCCGTCGAATGCGGGCACACGCGGATCGGCGAACGCGGCGGCCGCCCGCATGCGCGCGATGCCGTCGGCCGCGAGCCTGTCGACGAGATGACCCCAGCCGTGCGCGAGCGCCACCGACTCGGCGTCGCCGGCGGCCGTGGCCGGGGTCGTGAGCGCGATCAGGAGCGCGCTCGCCGCGAGCGCCGAGGTCAGTAGTCGAGTTCGCCGCATGGTGCTCTCGGCATCAAGCTCGGCACTCCCGCCGTCGCGCTTGAGGGGCGGCAGGACGAGACGCGCTCGAGTGGTCCTGGATCGTGTTTGCCGCGGCATCGCCAATCGAGATGTCGTGAGCAGCGATCTTGCCGCAAGTGCTTCGGAGCTTCAACGAAGAAACGGCCGGATCACGGCGCCAAGTCGGTCCGCGCCTTGGCGAACGCCTGCTCACCCACCTGGGCACCCGCGATGCGGCCCGGGAGGTCGTCGGCGGGGACCTGGATGCCGCCGACGAGCCGCGATTTCTCCGACGCACGCACCCCCTACCCTTGTTCACGGCCGCCCTTTCGTGGCAGCCGAAGCGAGACGGTGCAGAAGCGGGCGACCATAACGTGGCCGATCGCCCTCGGCCTCTTCGTCGCGGTCGTCGCGATCTTCCTGCCCGTCCTCCGGAACGACTTCGTCGACTGGGACGACGACCTCAACCTCACCGGCAACCTCGCCTACCGCGGCTTCTCCACGGCCCACCTGCGCTGGATGTTCACCACCACGCTCGGGGGGCACTATCAGCCGCTCAGCTGGCTCTCGTTCGCGCTCGACCACGCGCTCTGGGCCATGGATCCACGCGGCTATCACCTGACGGGTCTGCTGCTGCACGCCGCCAACGCGGTGCTGGCGTTCGTCGTGATCCGCGCCCTGCTCGAGCGGCTCGAGCTGGCGCCGGCCGCCATCGTCACGCGCGCGGCGGCCGCCGGTGCGCTCTTTTTCGCGATCCACCCCCTGCGCGTCGAGTCCGTGGCGTGGGCGTCGGAGCGCCGCGACGTGCTCTCGGGACTCTTCTGGCTGCTGGCGATCGCGGCCTACCTGCGGGCGGCGTCGACCCCGGCCGCCCACCGCCCGCGGCTGCTCCGACTGGCGCTCGCCGCCCTCGTCGCCTCGCTCCTCGCCAAGGCCTGGGGCATCACGTTCCCGTTGGTGCTGTTGATCCTCGACGCCTATCCGCTGCGGCGTTGGGGCGAGGATCGCTCCGCGCTCCTGCGCGAGAAGATTCCGTTCGCGGTCGCGGCCGCCACTGGCGCGGTCATCGCCTTCGCCGCGCAACAGCGGGTGCCGGAGATGCGCTCGCTCGCCGAGCACGGCCTCCTCGCCCGCGTGGCGCAGGCCGCCTACGGGCTCTCCTTCTATCTCGTCGAGACGGTGTGGCCGGTCGGCCTCCACCCTGCCTATCTGCTCGAGGCCGATCTCGACCCCACCCGACCGCGCTATCTCGTAGCGTTCGTGCTGGTGGTGACGGCGACGGCGGCCGCGATCGCGGGGCGGCGGCGTTGGCCCGGGCTCGCGGCCGCATGGGCCGCCTACGTCGTGATCCTGGCGCCCGTCCTCGGGCTCGCCCAGACCGGGCCCCAGCTGGTCGCCGACCGTTACACCTACCTCGCCTGCCTACCGTGGGTGGTGGTGCTGGCCGGCGGCCTCGCCCACTCGTGGAGCCGCGAGCGCCCGCTGCCGCGCCGCCTCGGCACCGCCGCGACAGCCGCGGCGCTCGCACTGCTCGCCGCCCTCACGGTCCGCCAGGTCGGGGTTTGGAAGGATTCGCAGACGCTCTGGAACCACACGCTCGCCCTCGACCCGGACAACTGGGTGGCGTTCACCAATCGCGGCTTCGCGCGGCGCGACCGCGCCGAGGCAATCGCCGACTACGGTGCGGCCATCCGCGCCAACCCGCGCTATCGCCCCGCCTGGCTCAACCGCGGCAACGCCCGCCTCGAGCAGGGCGACGCGGCCGGCGCCGTCGCGGACCATTCCCAGGCGATCGTTCTCGCGCCCACCGATCCCGAGGCCTACAACAATCGGGGTTGGGCGCGTCAGACTCTGGGTGACTGGGCGGGGGCGGTGGAGGACTACACCCGCGCCCTCGAGCTCGCCCCGGCGAGCTGGCCCCATCACGACCTCGTGATGGGGAATCTTGCCGCGGCGCGTGCTCGGATCGTCGCCAACGGGGGTTGACGACGCCCGGGCACGCGCCGCGGGATCACGTTTGCGAGCCTGGTCTCAGTGGACCGGTTCGAGGAGCGTCTTGCCGGTCAACTTCCAGCCCTTGGACTGCTGGATCCAGAGGCCGCGCACCACCCACTCCTCGTCGCCGACGTACACGTGGGTCGTCATGTCTTGCACCGACATGCCGAGGTCGCCGTATGCCTTCAGCGAGACGATGAAGTAGCCGAGACCAGCCTTGGTCTTCATCTGGTAGATGCCGCCGCCGGCGCGCGCGCCGCGGTTCTTGTACCGCACGGACTTCACGTTCTGCACCTCGAGCGATCCCCGCACCAACGAGGCACGGAAGATGACCCCGTCGGCCGCGTCGCGGAGCTCGATCACGAAGTGGTTGTTGATGAAGTCGACCGGCGCGCCAATCGGAGTGATCAGCCGGCCATGGAAGTCGAACATGTCCTGCTGGGTGCCGTGCCCGAACTTGATGCGGGCCGGGTCGGCGCAGATCGGCTCGTTGCAGTTGTTGAGGCACTCGTCGAGCGGCTGCTGCGGCTTGTCGGTGCGGCAGCCGCTGATGGTGTTGCCGTCGTCGCACGTCTCCGTGTTGTTGGACTGGACGACGCCGTCGCCGCACCTGGTGCAGTCGAGGCGGCACCCGTTCACGCTCGGGACGACGTCCGGCGGATCGCAGGTTTCAAAGTCCGGAGCGCCGTTTTGGACCACGAAGTCGCCGCAGTTCGCCCCGATGCAGATGCCGTTGTTGGGGTGCAGGCAGAGGAAGCCCATCGACTGCGAGTCGCACGAGTCGTCGGTGCAGGGGTTCACGTCGTCGCAATCGACGGGATCCATGCCGACGCAGGTTCCGAAGCCGTCGGCCTCGTCGAGCTGGGTGCAGAAGCTGCCGTCGTTGCAAGGCGTACCCGCCGGCAGGAACGAGTCGGCCGGGCAGAACTTGTTGCTGCCGTCGCAGCTCTCTTCCTGATCGGCCGTGCTGGCGGCCGGGCGACAGACCGTCGAGTTCGGCTCGACGGAATCACCCGGGCACGACGGGCCGCCGCCCGTGCAGCTCTCGGAGATGTCGCACACGCCACCGGAGCCGCGGCAGACGGTCGCGCTCGACTCGAAGGAGTCGGCCGGACAGGCCGGGCCGGTGCCGGTGCAGTTCTCCGCCACGTCGCAGACGTCGACGACGGACCGACAGACGGTCGCGCTCGGCTCGAAGTCGTTCGCCGGGCAATGCGACGTTGGTGCCGTCGCAGTTCTCCTCGACGTCGCAGACGCCCGTGGTGGCGCGGCAGAGGGTGGCGCTGCTGGCGCGCGCGTCGGTCGGACAGGCCGCCGTGCTGCCGGTGCAGTTCTCGGCGATGTCGCAGACGCCCGTCGCCGAGCGGCAGGTCGTCGAGCTCGCCTCGAAGGCATCGGTCGGACAATCGTCGTTGGTGCCGTCGCAATCCTCGTCGACGTCGCAGACGTCGGCCGCCGGACGGCAGAGCGCCGTGCTCTTGGCGTCGGTCGGGCAGTTCGCGCCGGACCCGGTGCAGTTGTCGGCCGTGTCACAGACGCCGACACTGGCGCGGCAGAGAGTCGTGCTCGGCTCGAAGTCGTCGGTCGGACACGGCGCCGTCGAGCCGGTGCAGTTCTCGGCAACGTCGCAGACGCCGTCTGGTGGCGCGGCAGACGGTCGCCGCCGACTGGAAGCCGTTGGCCGGGACAATCGTCGTCGGAGCCGTCGCAGCTCTCGACCACGTCGCAGATGCCGGCCGACGGCCGACAGACCGCCGTGCTCTTGCTGTCGCCCGGGCAGGCTACGCCGGATCCGGTGCAATTCTCGACCAGGTCGCAGACGCCGACCGCACCGCGGCAGACGGTCGCCGCGCTCTTGAAGCCCTCGGCCGGACAATCATCGTCGGAGCCGTCGCAGCTCTCGACCACGTCGCAGACGCCGCCCGACGGCCGGCAGACCGCCGTGCTCTTCGAGTCGCCCGGGCAGGGCGCGGTCGACCCGGTGCAGTTCTCCGCCAGGTCGCAGACGCCAGCCGCGCCGCGGCAGACCGTTGCCGCCGATTGGAAGGAGTTGGACGGACAGGTGTTGGCAAAGCCGTCGCAGCTCTCGGCGATATCGCAGACGCCGGCGCTCGGACGACAGACCGCCGTGCTCTTCGCATCGCTCGGGCAGGCCGCACCCGACCCCGTGCAGTTCTCAGAGGTATCGCAGATGCCGACGGAGCCGCGGCAGAGGGTCGCCGAGGACTTGAAGGCGTCCGCCGGACAATCGTCGTCGGAGCCGTCGCAGGTCTCAGTCAGGTCGCAGACGCCGGCGGAGCCGCGACAGAGCGCGGTGCTCTTGTCGTCGCCGGGACAGGCGGCAGCGGAGCCGGTGCAGTTTTCGGTCAGGTCGCAGACGCCCGCCGAGCCGCGGCAGACCGTCGAGCTCGACACGAAGCCGTTCGGGGGACAGGCGTTGCTCGAGCCGTCGCAGCTCTCGGTAACGTCGCAGATGCCGCCCGTGGGCCGGCAGACGGCCGTGCTCTTGGAATCGCCAGGACACGCTGCACCCGAGCCGGTGCAGTTCTCGGCGACGTCACAGACGCCGCCCGAGCCGCGGCAGACCGTCGAGGACGACGCGAAGCCGTCCGCGGGACAGTTGTTGCCGACGCCGTCGCAGCTCTCGGCGACGTCGCAGACGCCGGCCGAGCCGCGGCAGACCGCCGTGCTCTTGCTGTCGCCCGGACACGCCGCGCCAGAGCCCGTGCAATTCTCCTGGAGATCGCAGACGCCGCCGGAGCCGCGACAGATGGTCGACGCCGAGGCGACGCCGTCGCCCGGGCAGGCCGCCGCGTTGCCTGGACAGTTCTCGACGACGTCGCAGACGCCGGCCGAGGCACGACACGGGGTCGCCGCCGAGACGAACGCGTTGGCCGGACAGACCGAGTTCGACCCGTTGCAGTTCTCGGCGGCGTCGCAGACCCCCGCCGAGGCGCGACACGTGGTCGCGGCCGAGGCGAAGCCGTCGCCCGGACAGGCCGCCCCGCCGCCGCTGCAGTTCTCGGCGACGTCGCAGAGGTGACGGCGCCGCGACAGACGGTCGCTGACGACGCGAAGCCGTCGCCCGGACAGACCGTGCTCGAGCCGGTGCAGTTTTCGACGACGTCGCAGACCCCGCTCGAAGCACGACACGGGGTGGACGACGACGCGAAGCCGTCGTTCGGACAGAGGTTGCCGACACCGTCGCAACTCTCGGCCACGTCACAGATCGCGCCGCTCGACGGACGACAAACCGCGGTGCTCTTGGCATCGGCCGGACACGCCCCGGTACCCCCGGCGCAGTTTTCCAGCGGGTCGCACACGCCGCCAGACGCGCGGCACAGCGTCCCCGCCGACGCGAACAGGCAGGTCGAGGTGCAACACCCGCCGGGCGGGTCGCACTGCTCGGCACTCCCATCAGTCCCACTCACGGTATCTGTTTGGGAATCGCCGCAGATGGACGTGTAGAATGCAAGGTCGACGTGCGACCGGTTGTTCTCCGTAAAGCCGGTGCCCTGTCGGTGGGCTCGCCGTGGTGCCAAAGAAGGTATTCGCCGGCGAAAAGGGGCCGCCGATGGCAGTGGCCGCTTCGATCAGGACGTTGACCGAAAAGCTGGCGACGCCCGAACCGACGCGCCAGAGCGAGTGCACGCCCTGGGCGGTACCGTTGCCCGTCAAGCCTCGGATGTTGGCGCCGGTGAGCGCCTGCGTCGTCGCGTCACTCACCACCGTGCCCGCGCCGCTGAACGTGAGCGTCACCCGCGTGAAGACCGTGCCGGGTCCGCCGTTGATCATCGCGGTCTGCCCGGTATAGCGGATGGTGGTCGCGGTGTCCGTCGACCAAATGAACATCTCGGTGCCGCTCGGCTCCGTCCCGACGCTGTTCATCTTGAGGCCGAACGGCAGCGTCGTGAGTCGGTTGATCCCGATGTACAGATTCGAGAACGCGCTCGCCGTGCCGGCGCACGAATAGTTGCCGCCGCCGGCGAGCTTCTCCGAGCCGGCGACCGGCAAGCTACAGCTCCACCCCGCGCCCGGCGCAGTCGTGGGCCCGTTGCTGATGACGATCGCGCTTGCCGGCGCCGCCGCAACCAGCAGTCCGAGGACCGCGAGGGTCGCCATGCTGACCAGAGCCGAGCCGTGCCGTTTTGCGCCTGCCGGTGTCGCAGTGCCGAACGCACGAGTCTGGGCCGCCCAAATTCTCCGCTGTGGCCGAGCTAACGTCATCGCGACGCCTCCGTTGACGCCGAGGTGCACTCTGGCACCCGGCGGATTCTCACCACGACCCGTGCGATCCGTGGCTGCCGTGAGACCCATGGCTGCCGTGCGATCCATGGCTGCCGTGACTCCCGTGGCTGCCGTGGGACCCGTGGCTGCCGTGCGACCCGTGGCTGCCGTGACTCCCGTGGCTGCCATGCGAGGCATGGGAGAGATGTTGGGCAAGCAAAATGTTCTCGTTGTTGGGTTCGGAGCGCAGCGCCTGAGCCGCCTCGGACGCGTCGAGTCCGACATCGGGCTTCAGCGCCTGACGCGCCTCGTCCCGACTGAGAAAATCCACCGGCGTCTTCCGCAGTAACGGCAGCCCCTTCTCTTTGTCGCTCATGTCGGCTCCTTCACCTGAGTTCGCTGCGTGCGCCCGCCCTTTACCGCAACTTGCCGTCGGCCGAGGGGCCGTCCGCCGCCGCGAAGCGACGGACGCGCTCGCGGTGCGGCAGCAGCTCGGCGAACACGCCGTCCGCTACCTGGGCCTCGTTGGCCGCCACCGCGTGCGCCAGCTCCGCGACCGCCTGCCCGAGGTGCTCCTCGGTCGGGAGGTCTCCGTAGCCCTGATTCATCACCACGAGATCGACCCGGCGCGTGTAGACGACGCCCTCGGGGCTCCCGTCGTTCTGGCAGAGATGCACCCGGTGCGAGCGCCCGCGCTCGTTTTGCAGCGTCACCACCGCCGACCCGTCCTGCACCGACGTGCAGTCGACGAGCCGCCAGCCGTGCGCCACCACGGCGCCGGCGCCGTACGGCGCCAGGAGATCCCAGGGCGGCGGCGCAGCGGCGAGCCCCGCCGAGTCCGTGCGCGGTGCCAGAGCGTTCGCCCCGTCCCGGTCGCTCGCAGGCTCATCCGTCGGGTCGCCAACAGGCCGCGTGGCCGCAATCCCGGTCCCCACGGCCCCAACAGCCAATGCCGCAGCCGCACCCACCGCCGCTTTGCCGATCAAATCGCGTCGTGAAAGCATCGCCCGCTCCCTTCTGGAAACCTAACTCCCTCGCGATTCCGGATTCCCGTACCGACAAACCGCACCGAAGAGGCCCCCACCGCGTGAAACGTCATCGTGGACGACGAGCCTTTTCGAAAAACCGATGAGCAATTCGTGCTCGAGGTGGGGGTCGGCATTGGAGGACGTGTCCGGGTAGCAATGTGCGGGGCAACTTGTCAATGAAAAAGTAAAGGAAGGCGGCGAATTTTGACGCTTTGAGATCGCGTGTGTCTCGGATGAGGATGATCGGCAGCGCCATATCAGCGCATGACGCGGTTGCACGCGCGGGTGCCGCGCGTCCCCTGCCGCCCGCACCATCGCGGAGGTGCACGACGAGCTGCGACGAGACACGACGCATCATGCGGGCGCGGTCGCTGACGCCAGGTCTCCGTTCCGGCGGCGTTGTTGCCGGCCGGCTCGGAATTGAGCTAGATCCGGGGCCCTTGCCCGTGAAGCGGGCGGTGGCTCATGCCGGCGACCGAGCAATGACGCGCGAAAGGAAAGACCGTGGCACTCGGTGAGGACGACGTTCGGTCGGAAGACCTCGAATCGCGTCTCGGCGTCTCGCTAGGGCGCGATCACGTGATGTTCGACGTCGACGAGACGGTCTATCCGCTCGAAGCGATCTACGGGGGAGCATATCTCTTCGTCGACCGATGCTTCGTGTTCCTCTCCCGACCGAGGCCGCAGGTGGTGAACGTCCGTTTGACGTCGCGTGGGCCGGCGACCTCCGCCGAGCTCGACGCGCTCGCGGGCGAGTTCATGAACGAGATCCTGTCGCAGGTGACGCGGCTGCGCCTGTCGCAAGCCACCGCTCGCATCCGCGAGTACTATACGGCCGCGGCGTTGCGGGCCGCGGCGTCGGCGCCTTCCGTCGACGATCTCCTGGCCGAGCTCGACGCGGAGGAGCTCGGGGACGACCCGCTCGAGATCTCGGTTCCCTGGGAAGCGAAGCCCGGCGACAAGGGAAGCGAGCCGAAGTAGGGCCGCACGTCCCGGATGAGCCAGATCATCTTCGACCGATCGCTCTACACTCCCGAAGCCGTCGAGGCGGCCGCCGCGGCCTACGCCGAGTACGCGGACATCACGCTCGAGCGCTCCGGCGACGCGGTGATCGCGACCATCAGCGCCGTCAGCGGCGGTGATCGCGAGACGATCGAGCACTCCTTCTGCAACCACGCGTTGCAGGAAACGGTCGTGCGGATGCGGCGGGCCGCCGCACCCGAAGCGCCGGAGCGCGTGTAGATGGTCGCCGGCGGAGTAGCGCCTTCGCCCTCGACGGTCGCGATCGACCGGCTGGGATTTTTTCGTTGGGGACGGATCGCCGAGAAAGTCCTGATCACGACGGATGGCGGCGACTGGGCCTTTCTGACCGAGCCGGAGTTCGCGCAGCTGCTCGCTGGCGAGATCCTGGAAGACCACCCGCGGTTCGCTGAGCTCCAGGGCGGCGGCTTTCTCCGCACGGGCCTCGATCTCGACGCGCTCGCGAGCAGGGTCGCACGGCAGCGTGGGCCACGTCGCGCGCGGGCCGGAGCTGCACGTCGTGACGATGAGCCGCCGCGCCGGGCAGGAAGCTCCATCGGCGGCGCCCGGCGCGCCCGCATGGACCTCGACCGCGAGACGGCCGAGAGGATCGTCGAGGTCGCGCTCCAGAGCAGATCGCCGTCGGTCTCATTCGAGCTGCAGGCGGCACGCCGGCGAGCCGTTGCTGAACGCCGACGGAGTCCGGCATCTCGTCGAATTCGCGCGGACGACGAACGCACGCGCCGAGGGGAAGACGCTCGGGTTCACGCTCGTCAGCAACTTGAGCGCCATGACGGCGGAGATGGCGGAGTGGCTGATCGCGAACGAGGTCGCCATCCGGACGTGGCTCGACGGACCGGCACGAGCTCCACGAGTGGAACCGGAGATACACGTTGGCGGGAGCGCATGCGGACGTGGTCCGGTGGATCGAGTGGTTCGACCGCCGATACCGCGAGCTCGGGCTCGATCGCCGACGTCTGGCACGTCGACACAAGGATGACGACGACGCGCCGGACGCTGTCGGCCTGGCGCGAGGTCGTGGACGAGTACGTGGCGCGCGGGATGCGGTCCATCCAGCTCAGGCCGCTGAGCCCGCTCGGCTTCGACGCCGACGCGTGGCAGACGATCGGGTACACCGTCGAGGAATACCTGGCGTTCTACGACCGCGCGTTCGGCTATATTGTTGGAGTTGAATCGCAGCGGGGTGCGCCTCGCCGAGAGGACGGCGTCGGGGTTCCTGAACGGCATCCTGTCCTCCGGGGATCCCGCCCTGCGGGAGATCCGGTCGCCGTGCTCGGCCGGGACGAGCGAGCTCGCATACGACGTCGATGGGCGGATATTCCCGGGCGACGAGGCGCGGCGCGTCGACGCGTTCGGGGATCCCATCTTCGCGCTCGGCAACGTGCGGGAGCTCAGGATCGCCGACATCGTCCGGCATCCGACGGCCCGGGCGATTGCGGCGGCGTCGCTCCTCGACGCGCAGCCGATGTGCGCGGACTGCTGGAACAAGCCGTTCTGCGGCATCTCGCCCGTGTCGACGTACGTCCGGGACGGGGACCTCTTCGGGCAGCGGCCGCGGTGCTTCGAGTGCAAGGAGCATATGGCGGTCTCCCGCACCCTGTTCGCTCGGCTGGCAAACGAGAGCGACCGGGAGACGAAGGAGATCCTCGAGCGCTGGACGGCCGGAAGCGGCCGCCCGCGCTAGCTCAGAAGGGGGATCCCTCCCCCTTCGCCGCCGCGGCAAAGCCGCGTCGGCTCGTCCCCCGGCTCGCATTCGCTCGGCCGCGCGCTAACGCGCACGGAGATCGTTGTCGTGGATCCCTCTCCTACTCGATCGGGCCAGTCAGGGGGCCAGCGGGCAGCGAGAACGCCCGGCCCCCTCCCGTCGTTGAGCAGGCGAAAAATGCCTGGCGAATCGGCGGCCTGATGTGGTAACCCCCCGAGACGGACCGTCGCCCAAGTGAACACGAGCCTCCACTGTCCGACGCCGTCGAGCGGAGAACGCGCGCGACGCCGCGTCCCGGTCGCTGCGATTCGGACCATCGATCTCCGTATCTCGCTGGTTCGCGGTCCGGCCCGGCTGCCGTGGCGAGGCGGTAGGGGGGCGACCGACGAGCTTTCGCTGAGCGAGGTCCTGGATGGCGCGCGCGCCGTCGCCGGCCGGCCCGGCGCCTTCCTCGTCGGTGGCGGAGATCCGCTTCGCCGCACCGACCTACCGACCCTGCTCCACGAGCTCGCGCGAGCTCCGGCCCGAGAATCTCGGCCTCTGCACCGGAGGCGCGGGCGTGACGGGCACGATGGTCGATCGGCTGCGCTCCGTCGGGGTGCAGCGGCTGAGAGTGCCGTTCCACAGTGCACGCCGGGACGCACACGATTGGCTGGTCGGGCAGCCGGGCGCGCTCGGGACGGCGCTGCGCGCGATCCGTACCTGCGTCGATACCGGGATGCCGGTCGAGGCCGAGGTCGTCGTCACCCGGCCGACGATGCCGCACCTCGAGGAAACGATCGACGTCCTCACGCGAGTCGGGGTGCGCAAGATCGTCGTTCGACGTCTCGCCACGGTCGACGTCGGACGGGCCCGAATTCGTCCTGCTCTCGCCGCGCCTGTCGCTGCATCGCCGACGACCTGGAACGCGCGGCGACGACCGCGCTCCAGCGACGGTCCCGTATCGTGATCCGGGACTTTCCGGTCTGCGCCGCGCCGCGGTTGCGACGGCTCTTCGCCCGCTCCGACGCCGAGCTGTGGCTGACGGCGAACGGTGCGGTCGATGCCCGCGTCGAAGGCGGCCCGGGGTGCCCGGGCTGTCCCGGTGCGCCGCTCTGCGCCGGAGCGCCGGCGCGACTACGTGGCGCGCTTCGGCTGGGAAGAGTTCGCCGACCCGGCGCCATGCACGGCGCGCATCGAGGAGAACGTCGCGGCGCAGCAGAGCGTTCGGCCCGCGGGAACGATGGTGCTCTCGTGGCGCGGGCCGCGCCGCGTACGGTGCGACGCGTGCGCGGATGGCCATTCGGCCACAGGTGGTCACCCGACCGGCGACCATCCGACCGCGGGACCCGAGTCGACGCGCGCCGTCCGCGCCAGGCTGGTCGAGGCCGCGCGTTTCCGGCCGGCGGTCTTGCGGCTCGTCGGCGCCGAGCTGCTCGCCCATCCGAGCGCGGCTGCGCTGCTCTTCGACGCGGTCCGGCTCTTCCGGCGCGTCGAATGCGCCGGCGAGGGAAGCGCCATCCTCAAGTGGACCGACGTCGATTTGCGCCGCCTCAAGGATCTCCCGCGCATCGACGTCGCGTTCTACGGGCCGGACGCCGCGAGCCACGACGCCCACTGCGGAATCGCCGGCTCCTTCGCGGCGACCCTGCGCGGCGTCGAGCGATTGCGCGAGCAGACGTCGATCGCGGTCGGGGCCTACGCGATCGTCCATGACGCGCGCTCCGTCCCGCTCTTCGCCAACGCCTGGAGCCGCGGCGAGCTGCCGGGTCATCCACGGTTTCGCCTGGCGGCGGAAGGATCTTCCCTGGACGACGTCGTCGAGTGCGCGCGCCTCCTCCCGCCCGGCGCGGTGCGGTCGGCATTGTGGGCCGTGCTACCGCACTGCCTGTGCAACGAAGCGGGCCTGGGCTTGGACGAGGGTACTGGCGTCGAGTCCGCGGAGGGCAACGGTCCGGCGTTCGGCGTCGCCTTCGGGCGACGCGTCGAGTACGCGCCCCGCGGCTCGGATCCGGTCGGCGCCTTCGCAAGCTGCGGCGACGACGGGAATGCATGTACCGTGATCGGCTGCCCCGGCACGGCAATCGGATGGCAGCGGAACGCGAGGTCGAAACGATGGATGCAGGACAGCTGACGGAACGGATGTTGGCGCGCGAGAGCGTGGCCAACGTCCGGAAGCACTGGGTACGGCTCGTCACGGCGTGCAACAGCCGCTGCGTGTTTTGCCTCGACACGGACACGCCGCGGAACATGTACCTCTTGGAGCACGACGTTCACCAGGAGCTCAGGCGCGGACGCGAGGAGCTGAACGCCGACAAGGTGATCCTGTCGGGCGGCGAGGGCTCGATCCATCCGAAGTTCATCGACTTCGTGCGCTACGCGCGCGAGATCGGCTACAGCCGGGTGCAGACCGTCACCAACGGCTACATGTTCGCGAAGCGGGAGTTCTATCTCAACGCCGTCGAAGCCGGGCTCGGCGAGATCACGTTCAGCCTGCACGGCCACACGCCCGAGCTGCACGACCGCCTCACGGGCGTCGAGGGCGCCTTCGACCGGCTGATGAAGGGCATGATACGCGCCCGCCGCGACGGACGCATCATCGTCAACGTCGACGTCTGCATCAACAAGCAGAACGTGGCGTACATCGACCAGATCGTCGCGCTCTGCCTTTCGGTGGGCGTCAACGAGTTCGACCTCCTGCACGTCATCCCGCAGGGCGCGGCGTTCGAGAACCGCGACGAGCTCTTCTACGATCCGGTCGAGCACCTGCCCCGCCTGCAGAAGGTCTTCCGTCTGAACCGCCATCCCAACGTCGTGGTGTGGACGAATCGCTTCCCGGTCGAGTTCCTCGAGGGCCTGGAAGACCTCATCCAGGATCCGCACAAGATGCTCGACGAGGTGAACGGCCGCCGCTTCCAGGTTCGCAAATACCTCGACGAAGGCGTTCCCCTCGAATGCCGGCAGCAGGAGCGGTGCGTGCACTGCTTCATCGAGCCGTTCTGCACCACGGCCGATCGCGTGATCGAGCGCCAGAACCAGGCGAGCTGGGACGTCTGGTGGATGGGCGCCGCCACCGGCATTGGAAACATGCCTGCGGCGAACGAGCTACCCTTCGGGTGCCGTTCCATCGGCCTCGAGGTCGACGATCTGCCGGACGTCGAAGGCCTCGGCGTCCATCCGGACGTCGGCATCTACGTCCGCCCGAAGCGCGCCTCCCGACTGGTCGATCGGGCGCGCGTGCCGAACCGCCTCCTGCTCGCGCTCCGCGAGCCGGAGCAGCTCGACGTCGTGCTCGGCGGCACGCCGCTTCCCGCGGGGGTCGAGGTCGAGATCGAGCTGAACCAGCGCACGGCCCCCTGGCTGCTCACGCAGCGCGAGCGCGTGCGGACGTACCTCGACGTGATCCGTCTGCATCAGCCGACCTACGAGTTCCTGAAGGACGCGGTCGCGAACGACGTGCGCAATCTGAAGCGCTTCTTCACCGAGCTCGCGCTCCCCATCCGAGCCAGCGGCCTGACCGCGTGCCTCGCCCCGGGGACGCAGCTGGTCGAGGCGCCCAAGGTGCTCGAGAAGAAGATGTTCGACCCGGAGACCGGTCGCATCGCCATCCGCGAGCTGGCACGGACGCACGTCGTCCACGGCTACCAGGCCAAGTCGCTCCGCTGCCGCGATTGCGTCGTGACCGCCCGCTGCGAGGGTGCGCACATCAATTTCATCCGCGATCAGGGATTCGCGGAGCTCCAGCCGTTGCGCGAAGGTGCGTGGGCGGAGAACGCGGCGGCGCAGCTGACAGCACTCCGGCCGACGCCGCTCCCGCGCGTCCGCGACGGTCAGCCACTGCAGCCGGTCGGACCGAGCCTGCCCGGGCTTCGCGCCGCCGCAAGCGGCCCCGGTCGAGCCGTTGATCGAGTTCGCGCAAAAGAAACGCGAGGAGCGCGAGCGCGCGCGCCAGGAGGCCGCACAGCGGCGCCAGGTCTCGCTCGAAGGATAACGACCGACGATGGCGAACCTCGGCTACCTCCAGCTCACGCGGAACTGCTACCAGAAGTGCCACTTCTGCAGTAATCCGCCGACCGGCGTGCATCTCGACGAGGCCGAGATGCGCCGCAACATCGATAAGCTCGTCGAGATGGGCTACGACGGCGTGATCCTGACGGGCGGGGAGCCGAGCACCTCCGAGCTCCTCCTCCCGGCGCTCGCGTACGCGCGCGAGCAAAAGCTCTTCAGCCGCATGATCACCAACGGGCAGAAGCTCGCCGACAAGGACTTCTTCAAGCGCTGCGTCGACGCCGGTCTCACCCACATCCACGTCTCGCTCCACAGCTACCGGCGCGAGGTCCACGACTTCATCACGCAATATCGCGGGGCGTGGGACGTGCTCGTCCGCTGCCTGGAGAACGTCCCGGAGATGGGCATCACCTCCGACATCAACACGGTCATCAACGTCTGGAACTGCGACCATCTCCACGAGAACGTCCGCTGGATCTGCGAGAACTTCCCGTTCATCCGCCACTTCGTCTGGAACAACATGGACCCCGACGGCAATCGCGCCGAGGAGAATCCCGACTGCATCCCGCGCCACTACGAGTTCCAGGTGTCGCTCGAGAAGGCGATGGACTACCTCGTGAGCACCGGGCGGAGCTTCCGCGCCGAGCGGGTCCCGCTCTGCTACATGCGGCGCTACGCGTGGGCCTCGACGGAAGCGCGCAAGATCATCAAGGAGGAGGAGCGCTGCATTCGCTTCCTCGACTTCAAGGGCTTCATCCACCAGAAGGAGTTCCTGCACGGCAAGGGTGACGCCTGCCAGGCGTGCCGCTTCGACCCGATCTGCGCGGGCATGTTCTCGATGGCGAAGAGCTACGACGAGCGCGAGCTCTCGCCGATCTTCGACGACCCCACCCCGATGATCGCGAAGGTGCTGAGACGCGAACCGTCGCCGGAGCTCATGGCGCGGCTCATGGCGCGACGTGGGCGGCGCTCACTGACCGAGCAGCCCTCGCTCGAGCGCCGGCAGCAAGCGATGGAGCGGCCTCTGTAGCGCAATGCCGCGTTTCCTCTTCATCAATCCGCCGCTCGTCCTCGAGGACGACTTCATCGACTACCCCTTCTTCGCCAATCACGGGTTGCTCGCGTGTGCGGGGTTGGCGGCGCGGTCGGGTGCGGACGTCGCGGTGCACGACGCGTTCGCGTTGCGCGACTCGGGACGTCACCGCCGCGCCGGCGGGGGATGGGTGCTCGGCGTCGGGCACGACGAGTTCATCGCGTCGCTGCCGCGCGGCCGCTTCGACGTCGTGGTGCTCGGCGGCCCGGTCTTCCTCCGCATCGAGGCCGCCCATGCGGAGACCCGCGCGCTCATCGCCGCCCTCCGCGAGCGATTTCCACGCTCCGTCCTGCTGCTCGCCGACGGCTACGTGGGCGGCCAGCACTACGCCGACTACGACGCCGAGCGGGTCCTCGCACAGTATCCGGAGTTCGACGCAATTCTGAAATACCCCGGCGAGCGCTTCTTCGCCGAGCCGGAATATCTCGCGACCCTCGGCGACGCGCGCGTCGTGTTGCGCGAGGCGGAGAGTCGCGGTGCCGATCCGCTCGAGCCGTTCTACTTCCTCGACGGCATCGACGTCGGCAACTTCGATCGCTTCCTCGAGCGCTGCTTCGGCGACGGGACGTGGCAGAACACGTTCGGCGTCGGCGCGGGGACGCGCTCGTTCGTGACCAGCATCGGCTGCCCGCATCGCTGCATCTTCTGCACGAGCAACCCGGGCTGGCGACGGACGGGACGCAAGCTCTACCGGCCGATCCCCCTGCCCCGCCTCACGCACTGGGCGTATCTCCTGCAAAACCGTATTCGCCGCGAAAAAGCTGATCGTGCTGGACGAGATGGTGAACGTCCGGACGGACTTCGAGGCGATGCTCCGCATGCTGAACGAGCTGGACTTCACCTACGATTTCCCGAACGGCATGCGCGCGGACCATTTGAGCCGCGAGGCGATCGGCGCTGATGAAAGGACGCGTCGGGATGCTGAGCATCTCGGCGGAGAGCGCGACGCAGGAAGATGTGAACGGACCCATCGGCAAGGGGCAGCCGCTCGACGCGATCCGACGCGTCGCGGAATGGTGTCGCGAGCTCGACGTGCCGCTGATGAGCCACTACATCATCGGCTTCCCCTGGGAGACGCCGGCGCACGTCACCGGCACGCTCGAGATGGCGTGGGAGCTGTACGAACGCTACGGGGCTTGGCCGTCGATGCAGTTCGCGACCCCGATTCTCGGCACCGCGCTGCACGAGCAGTGCGTGTCCATGGGTCTGATTCCGCCTGAAGGCATCGACCTCAAGGACGGCGCGCTCTTCCAGCACCGCCCGTGCTTCGATCCGCCCGGCCTGTCCCCCGGGGTACCTCGAGAAGGCACGCGCCGCGTTCGACATGAAGATCGCGGCCCGTGAGGCGCAGCAAGCTCATCATGAACATCACCTACAAGTGCGCCAACCGCTGCGTTTTCTGCGCCACCGGCGATCGCGTGTCGGCCGCGCTCGCGTGGGACAAGATCGACGAGATCCTCCGGCAGCACCGCGAGCAGGGCACGGACCAGCTCGACATCGACGGCGGCGAGCCGACGACGCACCCGCGCCTGACGGATGCCATCGAGCTCGCGCGCGAGCTCGGCTACCGCTCGATCAACCTGACGACCAACGGCCGCCTGCTGCGCGACCGGGATCTCACCGAGCGCCTCGTGAACAGCGGCATCACGCATCTCCTGATCTCGCTCCACGGCGCCACCGCCGAGGTGCACGAGGCGGCGACGGACGCGCCGGGCAGCTTCGCCGAGACGATCGCCGGCATCGACAACGTCATGGCTCTCCGGCCGGCCCACGTGGAGACCGGCATCAACGTCACGATCGTCCGCTCCAACGTCGACCATCTCATGGCGCTCACCGCGCTCGCGGTGGCGAAGGGCGTTCGTCGAAGATCAACTTCCAGTTCACGACGCCGTTCGGCCGCGCCTGGGAGGACGTGGTGCCTCCGCTCGAGGAGGCGGCGAACGCGGTCATGCGCGTCATCGACCGCTACGCGGACGAGATCCAGATCCACGTCATCAACGCGCAGTTCTGCGTCTTCCCGGGGTACGAGCGGTACGTCGTCGGCGATCTGCAGAAGATGGGTCGCACGATGGTCTTCGCCGCGGATCCCCGCTTTCCCGAGCAGGTCAACCTCTACGAGTGGCTGGGAGCGCGGCGGGAGAAGCAGGCCGTCTGCGCGGCATGCCCGTGGACGACGGTGTGCGAGGGCTTCCAGGTGTTCCGCCAGGAGAAGCCCGACATGCGGGTCGAACGGAGCCGGCCCTTGGTGGCGACCGCATGACCGCGACCGTCGTGAAGCTCGGCGACGAGTGGTTCGAGTACGCCGACGTCCTGGTCGACGTGATGATCGGCTACGCGTGCAACGTGCAGTGCGACTACTGCTCGATCACGGACGAGATGCGGAAGGAGAACATGGCGACGCTGCCCGTCATGGCGGCGCTCGCCGATGCGCGCCGGCGGGGGGCGACGAAGGTCGCGTTCGGCGGCGGCGAGCCCACCATCCGGCGGAGCCTCCTGCCGCTCGTGCGCTGGTGCCGCGACCGCGGCTGGCGCTCCATCAAGATCCCGTCGAACGGGTTGATGTACTCGTATCAATCGTATCGCGCAGGAAGCGTGCGACGCGGGGATAACCGATTTCCACATCTCGTTCATGGCGCACACCGACGAGCTCTACGCTCGCATCATGGGGAGACCGGACGCGCTGTCGCTGGTGACCGAGGGAGTGCGCAATCTGCAGGCGCTCGGCCGCAGGCCGGTCGGCGATCTCATCATCAAGCACGACACGTGGATGCATCTCGCCGACATCGTCGAGCACTGGGCGGGTTTCGGCATCGACACCTTCAACCTCTGGCTGGTGTCGTTGAGCGACCGCAACCGCGACAATCTCGAGTCGCTGCCGATGGTCTCGGAGATGCGTGACGGGATCGAGGCCGCGTTCGAGCGCGGCAAGCGGCTTGGCGTCACCGTTCGCTCCCGGCACATCCCGCGCTGCATGCTGCCGGGGTACGAGGACCACGTCGTCGACCTGCGCGAGGACAAGGTGCTCGTCGTGACGCCGCGCGCGACGTTCGCGCTCTGGGAGTCGAAGATCTCGCCGAACACCTATGCCGAGAAATGCAACGGGTGCCGGTACCAACACGGCGTCTGCCTCGGGCTCCGTCGCGACTATCTGGAGCGCTGGGGCGACGCGGAGCTCCGGCCCACCTACGACTCCGCGGCGGCTCCGGCGGCGTGAGGACGATGACACGCGTGCAAATCGAGACCTTGGATCCAGCAACGGCGACCCTGACGCTCTCGCTCGACGTCGGCCTGTACCCGCGCGACGTTCTGTACGCCGCCGCGTACGTGTTCCTGGACCGCGCCTACGTGCTGCTCGACCGCCAGGACTCGCGGTTCATCGTGCACTTCCGCGCCAAGCGCCCCCTCGAGGAGGCGACGTTCCGCGCCATGGCGGGCGAGTTCGAGAACGAGCTCCTCGCGCAGGCGCTGCGCCATCAAGTCGTCGACGCGAACCAGCGCATCATCGAGGACGTCGTCGCGGTCGCCATCGCGGGCGCGTCGGTCAGCGACGAACCCGAGGCGGGTTCCGCGGCGGAGCATCCTCCGCTCATCGACCCGACAGACCCGGAGGACGGCTTCCTCGGCGACCCGCTCGGCATCGCCCGACCATTCGAGCCGGAGAAGCAAGGTACCGAATGACGTCGAGCGATACGGACGTAGTGACGATCCGCCTCCATCGGATGCTGTACACGGAAGAAGCAATCGCCGAGGCCGCGACCACGTTCGCCGGACTGGCATCGTTCGCCGTCCGTGCCGACGGCGAGCACCACGTCGTGGACGTCAGCGCGATCACGCGCGACGTCGACGGTGACGTGGTCGCCGAGTTCTGCAATTTCGCGCTCGCGAACTCGGCGCGCGCTGAGCGGAGCGGTCATGCTTGACGCCGAGCTCCTGCCCCACGGGCGCCAGGTCGACTTCACGGATCTCTCCCCGGAGCGCTGGAAGCCGGGCTTCGCGACGCCCTTCAACCAGCGGATGATTCGCGGCAAGGTCCTCATCACGAACGACTTCGGGGACTGGCTGCTCCTCACCCCCGACGATTTCCGATCCTTCGTCGAGGGACGGCCAGCAGCCCGGCGAGCCGCTCTACGAAAAGCTCCGCACGGCGAACTTCATCGCGCAGGCGGTCGACGTACGGGCGCAGGCGGAGCGCTGGCGACGGAAGAAGCAGTACCTGTTCCACGGCCCCACCCTGCACGGCCTCGTGCTGACGCATCGCTGCAACCACGGCTGCCAGTACTGCCACAGCTCGGTCGTCGGGATGGAGCGGACCGACACCGACATGTCGTTCGAGGTAGCGGAGGGCGCGGTCGACGTGGCGTTCCAGTCGACCGCATGGGCCATCACGATCGAGTTCCAGGGCGGCGAGCCGACCGCGAACTGGGAGGTGCTGCGGCACGTCGTCGAGTACGCGACCCGGAAGAACCAGGACGTCGGAAAGATCCTCTCGTTCGCGCTCGTCACGAATCTCTCGCTGATGGACGACGAGCGGCTCGAGTTTCTCCTCGCCCACAAGGTCCAAATCTGCACCAGCCTCGACGGCCCCGCCGACCTCCACAACAAGATCCGCATCTTCAAGGGCGGCAACAGCCACGAGCTGCTCGTCGGGTGGATGAAGAAGATCAACGAGCGCTACCGCGCCATGGGCCTGGACACGAACCACTACCGCGTCGAGGCGCTCCCCACGCTCACGCGGCCGAGCCTCACCCGCTGGAAGGAAATCGTCGACGAGTTCGTCGCCGTCGGCTGCCGCGCCATCTTCCTCCGCAAGCTCGATCCGTTCGGCTTCGCCGCTAAGAGCGCCAAGACGCTCGGCTACTCGATGGACGAGTACCTCGAGTTCTACGCCAACGCGGTCGACTACATCATCGAGCTGAACCGCCAGGGCGTGCAGGTGATGGAGCGACACGCGGCGATCATGCTGAACAAGATCCTGGTCGACGAGGAGCCGAACTATCTCGACCTCCGCACGCCCGGCGGCGCGTGCATCGGCCAGCTCGGCTACGCCCCGGACGGCGGCGTCTACTCCTCGGACGAGGGGCGATTCGTCGCGGCGATGGGCGACGACATGTTCAGGATCGGCACCGTGCACGACAGCTATCAGCACCTGATGACGAACGCCGCGACGCGCGCGCTCGTCATGGCGGGCCTGAACGACGCGCAGCCGGACTGCGTGGCGTGCGTCTACAAGCCGTGGTGCGGCCAGCAGGTCGAGTACAACTACAAGACCCAGGGAAGCCTGCACGGTCACATGCGCGACTCGACCTGGTGCAAGAAGCACAAGTCGATCTTCGATTACCTCATGCACAAGCTCGAATCGGCCGACGAGCGGGACATGGAGATGTTCCGCCGGTGGACGACGAATCGCACGCTCGACCACTTCATCGTGCAATGACCGGTCAGCACCTCGTGCTCTGCGACGGCCCCGGCAGCGATGCGCGCGCCTTCCGGACCGCCTACGCTCGCTGCCTCGCGACCTCCTGCCGGGACTTCGTGGCGCTCGGCTCGGAGCTCCCGGCGGCGCTGCGCGGCGCCCACGGCCGCGTCGCCGATCTGGTGCACCGGGCCCTCGCGATCGACGAGGGCCAGCTCCTCCACTGCTTCGCAGCGCCCACGGTCGGTACGCCGCTGCGCTGCATCCGGCTTCGCGACGAGCTGCCGGAATTCCGGGCGCGAATCGATGACGCCGTCGCCGCGATGATGCCGCACCTGCTCTTCGAGATGGCGCTCAGCGGGCTCGTTCCCGACGGGGAGGCCGTGGTCTGGGAGCACGGCGCGCCTCGCCTCGCCTCGCTCGCTCTCGGCGGAGAAGTCGTCCCGCCCGAGGCCGCAACCGGATTGGTGTTCTCCGCGACCCGCGTCGCGGCCGTCGCGGGTGGCGCCGAGATCGCACACCTGCCGCTGGATGACGACGGCATGCGCACCGCCTGCGAGGTGGCCGGCGGCTTCCGCTTCGAGCGCCGCTACCACCCGGTCGGCGACGTCACGCACTTCGCCACCGTGGACCAGAACCCGATCGCGGCGTTCGAGGCGCACCCGGACAAGCGCGGGAACACCGTCGATCTCGGCGACCGGCCGGAAGCGGAGTGGGTCGACATCCTCGACGAGGCGTTCGCGCTCATCGAGACGTTCCTGCCGCAGACGTTCGCCGAGATGCGGCTGATGCTGCACGAGGTCATCCCGGTGGGCTACGACGAGCGCGCGCCACCTGTCCGCCTCCTACCGCGAGGCGATCGGCACGATGTACCTGACGCTGCACCCGAACGTGATGACGATGACCGAGGCCGTGCTGCACGAGTTTCAGCACAACAAGATCAACGTCGCGTCGGACGGGGTCGACTTCCTCGCCAACGCGTTCCACCCGCTCTACCCGAGTCCGATCCGCCCGGACCCCCGACCGCTGTGGGGCATTCTCCTCGCGGTGCACGCGTTCCTCCCCGTGGCGGAGCTCTACCGCCGCATGCGCGACACAAGGCACCCGTTGGCGGCGCATCCCGGCTTCGAAGGGCGCCTGTCCGAGATCGATCTCAAGAACCACGAGGGCATGGAGATGCTACGAGCCCATGGCCAGTTCACCCCACCGGGTGTCGCGCTGTTCGGCGACCTCGAGGTCCTCGAGCAGCGCCACCTCGCGGAGCGGACGGCGCGCGGTCTCTCGAACCTCCCGACGGAGGTGCACCTGTCGTGAGGTGCGACGGCTCGTCGTCCCGCCGCCGCGACCGGGCGAGCGGGCTACGCCGGTACTGCGCGGTCTTCGCGGGACGCCGGCTGGCCGGGGCGCTCGCGCAGGATCTCGACCAGCGCCTCCATCACGGCCTTGACGCCGCCGTCCCCCCGGATCCGTCGGGCCGAACTCGACACTCGACCGTCGACCGTCTCCCGCGGGCGCCGATGGCGAATCGCACCTCGACGGACGCGTCGGCGGATCCGCACACCGCCAGCAGGGCGCTGCTCTCGGTCGGCCAGCGGAGCGGCTCCACGTGCCACCCGGACACGGCGAGCTCTGCCGCCACCCGCTTCGCGAGGAGCGTGACGCGCTGGCGGCCGCGGAGCAGCATGGGGTCGCTCGCGGTATACGGGGCGAGCACGGGCGCGGAGCTTCCCTCCGAGGTCTCAGCCAGTCGCGCGTGGACCCATTTGAGCAAGGTGGCGAAATCGTCGTCCGGCACGCCGGCGTCGGCCTCGACGTCGACGTCGTACGCGTCGCACGTGATCATGGGCGCGCGGCCGCGACCGGGTGCCGTGAGCACGAAGCGCGCGCGCGCGCCGGCGGCGTGCACGAACACGATCTCGACCTGCCGGCGCCGGTCCTCGCTGCTCTCACGCTCGATGCGCCACGCCGGAGGAACGCTCCGGGCGGTGGCGACCGCCGCGCGCAACGCGCCGAGGTGCGGCTCGACGAGCAAGACGAAGTTGCGCCGCTCGGGATCGAGGGCGAGGAGCGCCTCGCGGCTCACGGGCTTGAACTCGCCCTCGCCGTGCAGCTGGAGATAGACGCGGAATATCCCCGTGCACCGCGACCGGAAGACGCATTCGTCGCAGCCTGGCAGGTACGTGCGCAATGAGCCGTGCCACTCGTACTTGTTCATCGCGTCTTCGAGCCCGACGGCGTCGGCCGACTTCGTCACCGTCTCCTGGCCGCCGTGATGGATGCGCGAGCCCCACTTCGGCAGGATGCAGTAGGGAAGATTGCCGACGTTCACGTCGAAATCCGGATCCCACTGGTCGAAGCGCGCGAGCATCTCGTCGTAATATGGCGCCATGTCGGAGTACCGCGGCATGATCTCGCGGAGGTACTCTTGATCGCGCTCACCCGTACTTTCCGGCCGGACGATGTCGACGTGCAGCTGGCGGACGCCGTACTGAGCCAGCAGCGCCGGATACTCCGGCAGCGACCGATAGCTGCGCTCGTTGACGCACATGTTCGCGGTCACGAGCTGCCCGCGGCGCTGCAGCTCACCGAGCCCGTGGAGGATGCGCCGGAACGAGTCGGGGCGCTCGGTCGTCGCGACGTGGGCCTCGTCGGTCGCCCCCTGGATCGAGATGCGCCACTCGAACCGTCCGAGGGCCACCACGGAGTCGATGAACCCGGGGTGCGGGAACATGACGCCGTTCGTGAAGATCACGATGTGCTCGAAGCCGAGCTCCACCGCCTTCCGGACCGCGTCGAGGAAGCGCTTGTGGGTGGTCGGCTCGCCGCCGAGGAACGTCAGGTGATAGGCGCCGGCGGCGCGGGCGGCCTCGAGCGCCTCGAGGATCGGCTCGAGCGGTACCGCGCGGGCGATCTTCATCGCGGTCAGCTGACCGCTGGAGCAGAAGACGCAGCGGTTGTTGCAGAGGTGGCCGAGCTGGATCTCGAACTTGTGCCCCGAGCCCGAGGTCGTGACCGTGGTTGCCGCGCGACGATCTTCTTCGGTGAGGTACGTGCCCGCGGCCATTTCGGAGGCGGATCGTAGTTCGCATGGCCGCTACTGGCAAGGAGTTTTCGCGGCCTCTCGCCCCGCGGCTCTTCAAGAAGAAGGTCCCGGACGCCGAGCCCGTCACGGCAGCCAGCGCGGCCCTCTTTCGTTTCGGGGAACAGTGCAACAACGACTGCCCTATGTGCAGCAACACTGGGGAGGCGTCACTGTTCTTCCATCCCACCGAAACGCTCCTCCGGCGGGCCGCCTTTCTCCACGCCTACGGCTTCAGGCGCGCGGTGGTCACCGGCGGCGAGCCGACGATTCACCCCGGATTCTGGACCGTGGTGGAACGCCTGGCCGCCGACGGCTTCACCTGGGACGTCAACACGCACGGCCGGAGCTTCGCCCGGGAGGGGTTCGCAGGCCGGGCCGCGGGTCACGGGTTGAAGCGCGCCATCGTTTCGCTGCATTCCCATCGGCCGGCGACGAGCGCCACCATCTTCGGCACACGGGAGGACGCGCACCACGAGACCGTCGCCGGCATCGAGCGCCTCGTCGACGCGGAGGTCGACGTCACCCTCAACTGCGTGCTGACCCGGCTGAACCTCGGCGAGCTCGAGGAGTACCTGCGCGAAGGACATGCCCGGTATGGCGAGCGTGCGGGGTTCAAGTTCGTGTTCCCGTCGACGCTCGGCAAGGGGGGCTCGTGGGACGGCATCGCGACGCTCAGATATACCGACGTCCGCGAGACCGTGCAGCGCTTGCGTTCGACCGCGCTCGAGCTCGGCGCCAACGTCTTCTTCGAGTCGTTTCCGAATTGCATCGTCGGAGATCCGGACGTGGTGAATCTCGGGCGGTGGGCATTTGGGGAGACGCACTACCTCGACGACGCCAACGGCGAGCGGGTGTACTCGATGCGCCACATCGAAGCGGAGCTGTCGGCGTTCGGCGAGCCGTGCCGGCGCTGTTCCGTGCTGCGCGCCTGCCCTGGCATCTCGCGTCAGTACGCGAGACGCTACGGCGTCGACGAGCTCGTCCCGTTCACGTCCCGACGTTCCGCGCCGCCGCCGCAGACACGCGCCAATTCCTTCAACTACGTTCGCACCGACACGACCGTCCCATGGACGGCCGAGGCGGGCGAGTGCACCGCGCATGCACAGAGCGGCGGCCTGGATGCGGTCCGGCAGCTGTGGCTCGTGGACGGCGATCGGCTCACGCGCTACGTCACGGACACGGGCGACTTCACGGACGCGGAGATCACGCGCGTGAAGTCCGAGTTGAGCCACCTCTTCGTCGACCGCGCATCACCGGGCGTCCTCGACGACTTCAAGAACGGCATGCGTCGGGCCCTTGCCGACCCCATCTGCGGGTCGTGTGCGCACCGTACGGGGTGCGGGCAACGGTTTCGCCTCGTCGACGGCGAGCCGTTCGCGCGCGAGGAGGGATGGATCGCCGGCCACATCGGCCGCCTGCGCGGGCGGGTGCTCGACGTCGGCTGCGGCGAGCAGCTCTACCGGGACGAGCTGGCGGGACTGTTGCGCTCGGGTGCGATTGGTTACACGGGCCTCGACCCCGACGAAGAGAGTCTCGCCCGACTCCGCACCGCACTACCGGAAGCTCGCCTGCAAGTCGGGGACATCGAGCACTTCGACGGCGAGCCCGCGAGCTACGATCACGTGCTGTGCTTGCGCGCCTTGAACCACGTGCTCGACCTCGACGAGGCCCTGTCGCGGATGGCGCGCTTGTTGAACCCGGGCGGATCGCTCTTGCTCGTCGAGATGACGCCCTTCGCGATGCTCCGCCGCGCGGAGCAGATCGCGGCCGCCGACCGAGCGCCGCGCGCGGGGCACCAGCATTTCCGCAACCTTGCGAGCGAGGATGTCCTTCCGTTCGTCCGGCGCCATCGCTTGCGAGTCGTCGAGCACCATCCGGCGACGCGGGAAACGAGCAACCAGTGGATATTGCTCCTCGCGCGCGACGCGATCGCCCGCCCGTGACGAGAGGCACCCCCACCGCCGACTGATGCGTCCGCTCTACCGGATTGCGATCTCGTCGGCGATCAATCGGCCCGGTCCCTCAGCTGGGTCGCGTCCTGCTTCGTGAAGGGTGCGCTGAAGACCGCCTCCCAGCACGTGCTCACACCGCTCCGCCGGAGCTGCACCCTGATGGGAGACACCAGCCCGCCGGGATTCGGCATGAGGAGCAGCCCACCCTTCCCCTTCACCGTGATGCTGGCCTTGCCGACGAGAAGGCCCTGCTTGAGAATGATTTGCTGCAAGCCGTGCGGCGTCAGCTCCTTGTCCGAGTACTTGAAGCTCGTCGACTTCTCCGACCAGCACGCCTTGCCGGCACACACACCGCCGGCCGGCGCGTTCGCGTCCAACACCAAGCCCGCGCCGTCATAGACGCACAGCAGGTATCCGGTGCTGGTGGTCGGAGCGCCGAAGTCGGCCTTGGGCGTCACGGGCCCCTTCACCCACTTCCACATGATCTGATCGCCGCTGCTGAGCGGCTTCTTCTTGAGCAATAGCGTCGCCTTCTGGGGCTCCGCCGGGACGATGCAGCCGCCGGCTGGTGCCAGCGCGCACGCGAGCAGGCAGCTCGCCGAGCAGCCGTCACCGTTCGACAGATTGCCGTCGTCGCATTCCTCCGGCGGCGTAACCACGGTGTTGCCGCAGATCGTGCAGGAGTCGGTGCAGCCGTCGTCGGGATCGAGGTTCCCGTCGTCGCATTCCTCCGGTCCCTCCATCACGTTGTCCCCGCAGATGGACTCGCACAGATCGCCCACGCCATCGGCGTCCGCGTCGGCTTGATCGAAGTTCGCGATCGTCGGGCAGTTGTCGATCAGATCGTGGACCTCGTCGAGATCCGTATCGGCACACGCCCCGACGTTTGTCGGGATGATGGCCGCAGCCGGATCAGGCGCGTGATACGCGTCGCAATCGCTCTGGGACACGCCATCGTTCGAGCCGTTGTCGGTCCCGAACATGATGTAGCGACTGGTGGAGCTGTGACCGAGGCCGGTGTTGTGACCGTACTCGTGCATCCAGAGCACGGCTTCCGAGCCGAGGCTGGTCCGGCGCACCACGGCCATGCTGTTGCCGGGGGTTTCGGCGCAGCCGATGATGTTCATGCCCGGTCCGCCGCAATAGTTGATGGTCCGCACGATCTTGGTCCGTGCGGTCGAGTCGTCGAGCACGGCCTCCAGCTCGGGCTCGTTGTCGATGATGTCGAGCCCATCCCCAGCGGTCCCGAACGTCAGCGCACTCCCGGAGCGCGTAACGAGGACGCAACAGGACACGTCGGCACCGAAGTCCGCCCGGCCGGCCCGGAGGGATGCCAACGCAAGCACTGCGTCGAGCCGAGTATCGTCCATGGGGCTGCTGACGTCGGGATGGTTGGCGTAGGTGAGCCCGCTGTCGTGCGTGCTCGGCTGGGTGTCGGCGACCCGAGGATTGCTCCCCGGCGCCGTCGAGGCGCTGGGCTGTCCGTCGAGCTCGGTCATGAGTTGGCGGGCCGCCGCGGCCGCATCGTCGAAGTCGTGCGGCGGCCGCGCGCGGCCCGCGGCCAGCGCACGCAGACGAGTGAGGGCGGCGGGCATGCGGCTCAAGGCGAGCCCGCGCAGGGCCATCCGCAACAGGTCGCGACGGAGCGCGCGCGGATCGCGCCCGCGCGCGGCGGCGGTACCCAGCGGCCCGCCGTCGGCGTCGGGTGCGGTCATGTCGAGGAGCGCCGCCAGCGCCTCCCCGTGGCCGCGCCTGGCGAGGTGGCCGAGCGCCTGCGGCGCGAGCAGCAGCGATCGATCCTCCTCGGGGACGCTCGGGTCGACGGGCGACGCAAAAAACGCCAGCAGCGCCGTCGTGCTTTCCGCGCCGCCCACGTACGCGAGGAACGCAACCACGTTGTCACGCCGCGGAAAGGCGGGGTCGCGGAGCAGCGCGACGAGTGTCGGCACGTCGTCGGGGCCGATCCGGTCGGCGGCCAGCTCGGGCGTCACTCCGTGGACGTAGGTCTCGAGCATCGCGCTGACGACCCGCTCGGCGCGGGCAGTGAGGCTTGCGGCAAAAGACGCCGGGGGCAGACACATCGCGGTCAGCAGAATGCTGCAGAGCAAACTCGCGACGACTCGGCGCGACCTGGCGACGATGTGACACATGGGCATTGTCTTCTCCTCGCGTCTTCCGACGGAGCGTGCCCGAGGCAGGCGTAGGCGTCAACAAAAGAATGTGGACGTTGCAATCGAGGGCGCCGCCCACAGCGCTGAATCGCGGTCCCGGCGCCTGAACGCGAGCAGCGCGCGGGCGTAGAGCCGCCAGTACCCACTGGCGAATCGGCATAGCGGGCAGCACGTAATCGACGAGAGGCGCAGCGCGCTCCGCCGCGGAAAGCGACCGAACTGACCCGAGCTCGACCCGCGCACGACGACGGGCCGAACTTGACGCGGCCCGCCCCGCTGTGAGACGCGAAAGATGGCATGCAAGACTCTCCTCGTCGCCGCGCACGGCCTTTGTCGGCTGAGTCGCACGCCGCGCCGCCGGAATCGCAGCCGTCGAAGTCGTCTCCACCGGCTCCACTCGGCGAACCGCGCCGCCGGGAGTTCCTCCCGCTCTCCCGCCCGTCGATCGGCGACGCCGAGGTCGAGGCGGTCGTGGCGTGTCTCCGCTCGGGCTGGATCACGAGCGGCCCGCGCGTCGCGGAGTTCGAGCGGCTCTTCGCGGCAACCGTCGGCGCCAAACACGCGGTCGCCGTCAGCTCGGCGACCGCGGGGCTCCACGTGGCGTTCATCGCCGCGGGGCTCGGCCCGGACGACGAGGTCATCACGTCGCCGCTCACGTGGGCGTCGACCGGAAACATGATCCTCGCCGTCGGGGCGCGGCCGGTGTTCGCCGACATCGACCCGTCGACGCTGAACGTCGATCCCGCCGCGGTGGAACGCGCCATCACGGTTCGGACGCGCGCGATCGTCCCCGTCCACTTCGCGGGGCAGCCGGTCGATCTCGATCCGCTCCGTGCCCTCGCCGCGCGGAACCGCCTCACGTTGATCGAGGACGCCGCGCACGCCCTGGGCACGACGTATCGCGGCCGGCCGGTCGGGGGCGGCAGTACGGCGGCGGTCTTCAGCTTCCACCCCATCAAGGCGATCACCACGGGCGAGGGCGGCATGGTGACGATGGACGACGCCGACTTCGCGGAGCGGCTCCGTCTCCTTCGCTTCCACGGCATCACGCGCGATGCGTGGAAACGGTACGGCAAGCACGGAAGCCCGGACTACGAGATCGTCACGCTCGGCTACAAGTACAACATGACCGACTTGCAGGCCGCGCTCGGGATCGCGCAGCTCGCGCGCCTCGAGGAGTTCGTGGCGGCACGGACCCGCGTCGCCGGGTGGTATGCCGACCGGCTCCGCGACGTCCGCGCGGTGACGATGCTCGGACCCGTACCCTACCCCGCGCGGCACGCCTGGCACCTGCTCGTCGTGCGCCTCAGGCTCGACGCGCTCGGCATCCAACGCGACGACGTCATGAGTGATCTCCTCGCCGCGAACATCGGCGTCGGATTGCACTTCAAGGCGCTGCACCTCCACCCGCTGTATCGCGAGCACGCGGCGAACGCCGTCGTCCCGCACGCGACGGCTGCATCGCAGTCGATCCTATCCCTGCCGCTCTTCCCCGCGATGACCGAAGACGACGTGCGCGACGTGGTCGACACGCTCGCCGACGTGCTCCGTCGCCATGCGTCCTGAGCCCGCCGAGCCCCAGGGGATCGTGCCGGCACCCGATGCGGAGGCGCCCGTCGTCTCGATCGTCGTCCCGGTGTTCAACGAATCCGCCGGGCTGGCGCGCTTCGATACTCGCCTCTCCGCCGTGTGCGACCACCTCGATCGATCCGTCGAGGTGGTCTACGTCGATGACGGCAGCCGCGACGGATCGCTCGACGTCCTGATGGAGATCGCGGGGCGCGACGAGCGCGTGACGGTCGTGGCGCTCGCCCGCAACGTCGGGCAACACGCCGCCGTGCTCGCCGGCTTCGCGCACGCGCGCGGTGAGGTCGTCGTCACGATCGACGCCGATCTCCAAAACCCGCCCGAGGAGATCCCGCGGCTGCTCGCCGAGATCGATGCCGGCTACGACGCCGTCGGCACACGGCGCGACGGGCGCGTCGACCCGGCCCTGCGCCGGGCGGTATCCGCCATCGTCAGCCGCCTCGCATCGCTGGCGGTAGGCGTCCCCATGACGGACTGCGGCTCGATGCTCCGCGCGTACCGCCGGCCCGTGGTCGACGCGGTCGTCCAGCTCGCGGACCGGGCGCTCTTCATCCCCGCGCTCGCCGCCTGGGTGGCGAGACGGCCGACCGAGATCGCGATCGGACACGGGCCCCGCATCGCGGGCCGATCGCGCTACTCGCCGCTCCGTTTCATGCGGCTCGGCTTCGATCTCATGACTGGATTCTCGCTGGTCCCGATCCAGCTCGTCTCGCTCTCGGGCATCGGCGTGTCGCTCGTCGGCACCGGCTTCGGGGTGTATCTGCTCTTCCGACGTCTCACCCATGGTCCCGAGAGCGGGGGGCTGTTCACGCTCTTCGCGATCCTGTTCGTCTTCCTCGGGCTGCTGATCTTCGCCGTGGGTCTGGTCGGCGAGTACGTCGGCCGCATCTACGCCGAGGTGCGTCGCCGGCCGTCGTACGTGGTGCGCGCGGTGCACGGCGCGTCACGCGAGCGCACATGTCGATCGTCGTGATGGCGTACCAGCACATCGGCTGGGTCTGCTTCGACGAGCTGCTGCGGCTCGGCGCCGAGGTCGCCGCGGTCGTGACTCACCGCGACGACCCCGATGAGGAGATCTGGTTCGGCTCCGTCGCCGATCGCGCCCGCGAGGCGGGGGTACCGGTGCTCGTACCCGCGGACGTCAACGCGCCCGAGGTGGTGCAGCGGATCAAGAGGCTCGCACCCGAGCTGCTCTTCTCGTTCTACTTCCGACAGGTGGTGAAGCCGGATCTCCTCGCGGTCCCGGCGCGCGGCGCCCTCAACCTGCACGGCTCGCTCTTGCCGCGCTACCGCGGGCGCTGCCCGGTCAACTGGGTTCTCGTGCACGGCGAGACGGAGACCGGGGTCACGCTGCACTACATGGAGCCGACGCCCGATACGGGCGACATCGTGGCCCAGCATTGCGTCCCGATCGCGGACGACGACACGGCGGGCACGCTCACCCGGAAGCTCGGCGACGCCGCTCGCGAGCTCCTCCGCGACACGCTTCCCGTGCTCCTCACCGGCACGGCGCCGCGGATTCCGCAGGACCACACGCGCGCGACGACGTTCGGGGGCCGGCGGCCCGACGACGGCCGCCTGGCGTGGCGGCTCCCGGCGCGCGAGCTCTACAATCTCGTCCGCGCCGTCACCCACCCGTATCCCGGCGCGTTCACGACCTGGGCCGGCAGGAAGCTGCTGGTCTGGAAGGCCACTCCGGTCGACGAGCCCGTGGGGGCCGAGCCGGGGCGAGTCGGCGCCGTCTCGCCTGCGGGGATCGTCGTCGCGACGGGGCGTGGAGGGCTCGTGCTCGAGCAGCTCCAGCTCGAAGGCGAAGCGGAGGAGCCTGGTGCCGACTTCGCCGGGCACCGTGGCGTGTGCCCCGGCGATCGACTGGGAGACGATGCATCCTGAGGGAGCCGCGCCCAGCTGGGTCGCCGATCCGTTGAAGTACCCGATCGGTCTCTGGGTTCTCGTGCTTCTCATCTCATGCGCCCCCGGTATCGCCTTGCCGCTGTCCGCCGATACGGCGGCGGAGCTGAGCGTCGTCAAGAAATGGCTCGACGGCGGCTTTCTGCAAGGTGTTCCGTCGAGCCTGCCGGGAATCACCCACGGGCGCTCCGTTCTGTGGTTGCTGATTCTGTTCAACTGGCTGGGCATCTCGCTGCACTGGCTGAACGTGGTGTACCTCGCGAGCGTTGCCGCAGCGGTCGTGATCGTGGCCGCCGCGGTACGCCGTGCCTTCCATGCCCACGTCGGCTGGCTCGAGATCGCGATCGTCTTTGCTCTCGCGGCGAATTCGACCGACCTTTCGCAGCTGCGGAACATGAACCTCGTACCGCTGGTCGGGGCGCTGTTCACCGTTGCGCTGATCGACTGCATTCGCACCGGCCGATTCGCCAGTGTCGCACTGCTCGGCTTCGTGGTTGGACTCGGCACGGAACTCACCATCAGCACAGTCGTCGTTTTGCCGTCCGTCGTTTTTCTAGTGTCGGTCGCCGGAATCCACGTCGAGCCGCGCCGATGGCTCGTCCCCGTTGCCCTGGCAGCGACGGTACCGGCGGTGTTGTCGCTGGCGGTTTGGGCGGCCAACGTTCGAGTCTTGATCACCGACTACCCGCTGCTCCTCTTCTCGGCCGTGCTGGGCGTGGCGGCCGCAGCAGCTCTGGGGCGTTGGCTCCGGCCATGGTGGCGACAGCTGAGCGAACCCTGGAGGCTCGGGGCGATGCTCGCCGTCGTGCACGGCTCGATTTGGACGATCGAGGTGGTCGGCGAGAACCTATTGGGAGTCTCGGACGCGCTACGAAGAGGCGAGGCGATGACGTGGGGATTCCGGGCGTGTGCGATCCTCTTCGTTCTGGCGATCGCTCGGAACGCCGCGCCACCCGCGATCGTGCGCACCTTACGCGCAACGATCGCCGTGCTGCTGATCTCGAACTGGCTGCCGACGTACGTCCGGTCGCCGTCGGTCTATTCGACGCTCCTCGGCAACCCACCGGAATGGTCCTTGGAAGACATGCAGCCACTGGCTCTCGCGCTCCGAGCGCGAGGCATGGGATGGAATGCCGCCTACGCGCATCTTTGGACACCGGATTTGTCGTTCGTGCTCGGCTACCTCAAGTTCTTTCTCCCCGCAGAGGCGACCATCGCTTTGGCGCCAGACGATCTCCTCGTCCTCAAAGCCCCGGCGACGATTCTGAATGACGGTTTGCCGGAGGGGTGGACGGCCGTGCCGCTGTCGGGTGCTGCGGTCGCGCTCATGCATCCGTTCCGCACGGCTCTCGATGCGACCCGTATCGCGATCGACCTCGAAGGCGAGAGCGGCGTGCGGCACTCTTCGATCTCGCGAGACGCGAGCTCAGCCGCTGCCGATTCGGCCTATCATGGGATGGGCGTGGCCTACGCCGAGTCGGAGACGTCCCGCGAGGTCGTGCAGCTACGAATGACGCTGCCATTGCGAACCGACCGCGACTCAGAGATGCACTCATTCGTGCTGCTTCGGTCCATTCCGGACGATCGCTACGACGGCCGTCGCGCCGGAGCGATCGAGCTCGGTGCCCAGCTCGTTTCACGGGCCTTTGCGAGATTTGCGTACACCCGCTGGGGGTTCCGGGCGGCGGAACCGTGGGAGTCACGTAGCTGCCATACGCAAGAAAGAACCGAGACGGCGATCCTGCTGGAAGGGGAAGCCAGCCTCTTCGTATTCTTCCCGTCATTGATCGAATTTGCGGAGGGGGACCGCCCCATCATCGAGCGTCTCCTTCCCTGGGTGGCGGAGGACTGCCCCGACCCGGGCGACGAGGATCATGCATGCTGACGGTGCTGATCACCGGTGGTGGCGGATTCCTCGGCTCGCATTTGGCAGATAGTTTCCTGGCGCGAGGTGACACCGTCGTCGCGCTCGACACGGGGTCGCAGAAGAAGATCCGGCATCTGCTCGGCCACCCGCGCTTCCGCCTGGTCGTCGACTCGGTGATGAACCCCGACATCCTCGACGCGCTGACCGCGCGCGCCGACCTCGTCTACCACCTTGCCGGCATCGTGGGCGTCGAGCACTACGTCGGCGATCCCTACGAGGTGCTGAACGTCAACATCAACGGCACGCAGAACGTGCTGCGCGCCGCGCTGAAGCACGGACGCCGCGTCGTCTTCACGTCGACCTCGGAGGTATACGGGAAGAATCCCGCCGTCCCGTGGCGTGAGGACGCCGACCGGGTGCTCGGCCCGAGCACCATCGACCGCTGGTGCTACTCCACGTCGAAGGCCGCCAGCGAGCACTTCTGCCTCGCCTTCCGCCGTCTCGGGCTGCCCGTCACCATCCTGCGCTACTTCAACGTCTACGGTCCGCGCCTCGACCGCCTCGACGTCGGCCGCGTCATCACGATCTTCATGGGTCAGCTGCTCCGCGGCGAACCGCTCACCGTCATCGGCGACGGCCGTCAGACCCGCTGCTTCACCTACGTCACGGACGCGGTCGCGGCGACGATCGCGGCCGGCGTGACGGCGGCGGCCGAGGGTCAGATCATCAACGTCGGCTCCGACGTCGAGACGTCCATCCGCGAGCTCGCGGAGCGGATGATCGCGATCGGCGGCGGCCCGTCGACGCTCCGCTTCGTCGCGCAGGAAGCGGTGTACGGCGATGGGTACGAGGACGTCGCCCGGCGCGTCCCCGACGTGACCCGGATGGCGGAGATCCTGGGCATGCAGGCCACGACCTCGCTCGACGACGGGCTCGCGCGCACCATCGGCTGGTTTCGCGACCAGTCGAGTGACGGAGCACCGGCCGCGACGTGAGCGGCGCTGCGCCGACGCGCATCGCGCTGAAGGTCGACGTCGACACCCACGACGGCCTGCGCACCGGTGTTCCCGTGATCCGGGACCGGCTCGCGGCGTATGGCATTCGCGCGTCGTTCTTCGTCGTCTGCGGTCCCGATACGATGGGCCGCCGCCTGCCGCGGCTGCTCGGACCGGACTTCGTGCGAAAACTCATCCGGACTCGCGCGCCGTCGATCTACGGCTGGCGGACGCTGCTTTCCGGGACGCTCCTGCCCGCACGTCCGATCGCCGCCGCATTTCCGGGTTTGCTCCGCGCGCTCGCACGCGACGGCCACGAGGTCGCCGTGCACGGCCACGACCACGCCCGCTGGCAGGACCGGCTGCCGGCGCTCGATGCCGCCGCCGTGGCCATCGAAGTGGCGCGCGCTTGCGCCGTCTACCGCCAGGCGCTCGGCGTCGAACCGCGCGCGTTCGGGGCGCCCGGCTGGCGGTGCACGGCCACGAGCCTCGCCGCCGTCGACGACGCCGGGTTCGACTACCGAAGCGACACCCGCGGCACCGAGCCGTATCGCCCGGCCGTCGGCGGCCGAGTGTTTCGCGCACCAGAGCTCCCGACGACGCTGCCGACGCTCGACGAGACGTACGGCGTCGTCGGCCGCGAGCCCAACGTGCTTGCCGACGATCTCGTCGCGCGCCTCAGGCCGGACACGCTCGAGGTGCTCACGATCCACGCCGAGCTGGAGGGCGGACCCTACGCGACCGTGCTCGACGCCTTCCTCTGCCGCGCGGTCGAGCGCGCGCGCTTCGTCCGCCTCTGCGACGAGGCCGACGCGCTCGATCTCGCCGCGCTTCCCACGTGCGAGGTCCGCGACGGCTCGGTGTCGGGGCGCCCCCTTCCCGTCGCCGTACAACAGCCGTTGCTCACCGCCGCCCGATAGCTCCTCGCGCGACTCGTTCCGTCTCCGGCAGACGCGCTGCGACAGCTGCCGGAGGTGCTCGACGCCCTGCCCTGACCGCCACGAGCGCCGAGCCCTTCGCCGAGATGCCGGAGCAACCATTGGGCGTAGAAGCGATGACCCGAGGCGTTGAAGTGGACGTCCCCGCCCGCGAAAATGCTGTCGCGACCGTGCTGCTTCACCGATGCCTCGATGTCGTCCCACGGGTCGAGCGCTTCGATGTGGAGCCGTTCCAGGATGTCGAGCATGCGCCCGCGCACCTGGTAGCTTTCGGTGGCCTTGGGCGCCGGTCGCTCGAGCGCGATGCTCAGCGGAAGAACGCTCGCCACCAGGGGCACGTGCTCCTGCGCCAGCTCATCGCGCAGCGTCCGCATGATCGCTTCGAAGAGCTTCCACTGCTCGTCGGCGCGCTCCGACGGCGCGCGACCGGACCGCTCGCGCGATTCCAGCAGATCGGCCCACCACGACTCGCCGGAAACGCTCACGGCAAAGTAGTGCTGCTGCAGCCCCTTCACCGCAGCGATCACGTAGCGGGCAAGCTGCGAAACCGGCGCGTAGTGCCGCACGATGGCGGGCGGCGGACTCACCGCCGCGAACCATGCCATCGACTCGCCGAATCCCTCGATCCAGCGAGGAGCCGGGCAGCGCGCCGCGACACGGTCGGGCGTCAGTTGCAGAAGCGGCCCGTCAGCACAGCACCGGTAGGGCTGCCCCAGGCCCTCGATGTCGTTGCCGATGAAGAGATGCACGACCACCAACTGCACCGGCAAGCGAGGAACCGCTTTCCGGACCATCAGAAGATGGTAGTCGGGAGCCGTTCCCTCGACGCCCAGGTTCACCTGCCGAACTGCCGGCGTCTCTCGTTGCAAGACCGCGGGAAACGCTTCCCCCTGCCCGACTCCCACGCCTTGGGTCATCGAGTCCCCGACGTGCAACACGACTCGATCGGTGGCGGCTCGTGAGACTCCGAACGGCTGCCGGAGCTCCACGTCGTCGGCATAGAGCGCCGCACAGGCGGGCAGATCCGGATTGATGTCGAAAGGCGTGAGCGGCGTGAACGACGCCCGCTGGAGGTCGAACGTCGGGAAGCGGATCCTCGTCGCGTCCGAGCTGTAGTACATGGGGATCGGCGGCAGCAGCACACGAGCCGCAACCTCACCGAGCACCAGCACGGCGATCGTCGCCGTGGCCGCCAACGCGACGCCCTGCCAATCGAGCTCACGACGATCCGTACGGCACCCGAGCACGTAGCCAAGGCCGGCCGCCGCCAGCATTGCCGCCGCATCCCACACGCCGACACGCGCGACCCGCAGGAGCGCCGCGCCCGCCGCGAGACCCACGCCGGCGACGACGACGGACGTCGCCACGGCGATGCCGGCTCTCCGACCGACCAACCGACGCCGCAGCGCCCAGCCGGCGGACAGGCCGGCGACCGCGGGGGCGAGCACGAACAGCTCCGGCCACAGGTTGTTCACGGCGACGACCACGGCGAGCGGAATTCCGACGCGTGCGATCCGGCTCGACCACCATGCTCCTGGGACCCGACGTCGGACGAGACGATGCAGATAGCCGCCCGCCACGGCGGGAAGGGCGAGGCAGACGAGCAGGAAGGTGACGACGACGGACGGATGCGGCAGCAGACCGGCGGCCGATCGCAGGAGATCGCCCACGTCGCTAGAAGTAGGCCCGAGAAGGCGGCATCAGGGATGTCTGACCCGTTGCCCGGCGCCATGCAACAGTCGCCCGCCATGGAACATGAAGCTTGGCGCTAGGGTGCGCGCTCGACGCCTCGCCACGCCTCCGGCAGCCCGAACCTGGACGGGAATTGCGCCCTGTGCAAAGTGACCGGCACTGGCCGAGGGCGCCACATGCGGAGTCGTCGGCACCCTACCAGCGAGTCCAATGGCTGAACGGTTCGACGTCATCATAGCGGTGCACATGCACGTCGTAACCACGTGGATGCTCCTCCTCGCCAGAGACCCGGTGGGTGGACCGGTGTGGAGTCTCGCCGTAGCCCAGCCATGACACGCGCCGAGATGGTCACTGATGTTCTCGTAGTCCACATCACCGACTGATGCCGTCGTGGGCGAGCCCAGATGCGTTCACGTGGCTGGGCGCAACAAGCGTGGCCCTTGTCCTGCTGGCAGTCGTCCTCGGCGAATGGGCGCGGCAGCAGCCGCTCGTTCGCGGTCGCGTCATTGCCGGCTGCGCGTGCGCGCTCCTCGGCGCGGCGTCGGCCCTCGTGCTCGTCGACCCGAGCGACATTCCGACGGGATGGATCACGGTCCTGCAGGAAGGCCGCAGCGTGCGGAACATTCAGCAGCTGTACGGAGCCGGGACGCATGCGGGTCCGGGATTCTACGCGCTGACCGAATGGCTGAGCGGCCATGGCCCGACCACATTGCCTGCCTTGGTCCGTGCGAACCTGTGTCTCGCCGTCATCAATACGGTCGTCTTTTTCTTTCTCGCTAGCCACGTACTGCGGTCGTGGTGGGCAAGCGTCGGGTTCGCCGCGTCCTACACGCTCAGTATGAACACGATCAACGCGATGTTCTCCGAAACGCCCGCGATGGCATGGACGATTCACTTCTGGCTCGCATGTATCGCGGCCGCGGTGGTCTCGGATCGGGGTGCTTCACGTCGACTGCGCAGCCTCGCGCTCGCGTTGCTCGGCTTGCTCGTGATCCTCGCGGGCTGGCTGCGCTTCGAAGTGCTCGTGCTCGGCGTTCCGGCGCTCGCGATTGGGATTGCGCACATCGTCGGGGCGGAGGAATGGATGCAACGGGCGGTTCGGAGCGCCGGGCGGCACCTCCAGACGATCGTCACCGGCCCGCTGGTCGTCTTCTTCCTCGCCGGTGCCGGACTGCTCGCCCTGGAATACGTGCCGATCCCGAATGGATGGTGGGCCATGGCGGCTCTTCGCCCGCTGAACTTCTCCTTCTTGACGTGGCTGCAGGCGATCACGTTCTTCTTCCCCTTCGGAATCGTCGTCCTGTTCGTGCTGGGCGTGATCCACGGCGTGCGGAGATGGTTCGCCTTCTTCCTCCTGCCGATCGGCGTGTTGACGCTTTTCAAGATGTACGCCGCCGGGTCGCACGGAGCATTCTTGGACAAGTTCCGGTACCTGACGTTCGTCACGCCTCTCGTCGTCTTCCTGGCCCTCTTCGGCTTTCGCGAGCTATCGGACTGGGCACAGCGACTCTCTTGGCCCGCGTGGTGGAAGCGCGTCGCCGTGCTGGTGCTCGTCGCGACCGTCCCCGCATTCAACCCGTGGCAGCGGGAATTCTTCGGCCGCCGACAACAGTTGCCCGGCGTGTCGACCGCCGCGCCGCTCCTCGCACGCAACCAGCAGACGGAAGTGCGCTACTTGCTCGATCTTCTCGCTCGCTATCCGCGCTGCGTCTTTGTAGCCAAGACCCCGCGCGCGGATGCCATGTCCGACATGAGGACCGGCTACCGCTGGTCGGCGTTCGGAAAGCTCGTCGGCCATCTCCGTGAGACGGAGAAACTAGACGGAGGCGTGGAGCAGATCGCCGCGACGCTGGCCCCCGAGTCTCCATGCGTCCTCTTCTACCGAAGCATGGATTGCGATCTCGTCGGCGTCGACGGCTGCGAAGCGGAAACCGACGGCCGCATCCCGCTCGAGGAGCGCGTGCTCGAGAATCTGCCATACAGCGAGGTCCAGGAGTTCGGCGCTCACCGCGCGGAGATCCGTCTCGGCGTATACCCCGTCGTCGTGCGCGACCGCGGCTCCCTCGCCAGCGAATGATCGGCGACATGGTGATCACGGGCGCGGGTGGGTTCGTTGGGAGACAGCTCGTCGCGCAGTTGCTGGACGCGGGGCGCGCGGGGGTCACATGCCTGGTGCGACGAATCGAGCCAGCGCAGCGGGAAGCCAGCCGGCGAGCGGGCTGGAGAGTGCACGTAGCGGATCTGCTGGACCCAGCCAGCTACCACGGTTGCCTGGAGGCGGGATCGACGGTGATCCACCTGGCGGCGCTGACCGGAAAAGCCTCGGCCCGCGCGTTTCAACGTGCGAACGTGGAAGGTACGCAACGGCTGATAGACGGCGCCCGCAAAGCAGGTGTCGGAAGACTGGTGCTGGTGAGCTCGATCGCAGTCAGCTTTCGGGACCAGCGGTTCTATCCCTACGCGGCCAGCAAGCAAGCGGCGGAGCGCGCCGTGATGGAGAGCGGACTCCCGTGGGTGATCGTACGTCCCACGATGGTGCTCGGTCGCGAAAGCCGCATCGGAAACGCCCTGAGACGTTTGGCGAGCGGGCCCGCGGGCATCCTTTTCGGTGCCGGGAGCGTCAAGGTCCAGCCGGTGCACGTCCGCGACCTGGCAAGCCTTCTGCTCGCGATCTCGGAGCATCCCGAGTCCAGCGGTGAGGTCATCGAGATCGGTGGTCCCGACGCAGTGTCTTTCGCAGCGTTGCTACGCCGGCTGAGGATCGCCGTGAGAAGGAGCCGCGGGCCCTGGGTCCGTGTGCCTTTGACCGCGGCGCGTCTCGGTTTGGCCACCCTGGAACCCTTCCTGCGTCCCGTCCTGCCCTTCAGCGCCGGCCAATTGACCTCGTTTGCCAACGACGGCACGCCGCTGGCTCACCCCCTGGTGGGTCTTGCACCGCCCGAGATCGGCCTGGACGCCATGGTGCAAGAGTTGGCGCAGCCCGAATTCGGCATGGAGCGCAGTTGACCACCGAGCGCGACCAGAGCGCGATCCGCGCTGAGGCAGATCTGTTCTGCCGATATCTCAGCGGGGCGTCTGCGAGCAGCTACGTCGTCGAGAAGTACGCGAGCGGACAAAAGGTCCTGCCCGGAGCCGGCCCTCGAGCCAGCCGCGATCCGTTCGGCGAGCGGCTGGTTCGGTTCGCGTTGCGCGGCCACATGCACACCCAGCTCGCCGACACCTATGCCCGCTTCTTCGCACCGTACAGCCTGCTCCGGCAAAAGCTCGTGCTCATGCTCGCGATCCTGGAGAACTCGCCGGGAATCGGCCGCATCCTCAACAGCAGCCTCTCGGCGTCTCGATTTCGGACCTGGGCAGTACTGCTGCAAGCGGCGCTGGGCACCGCGCTGTCCCTGGTCCTGGCGGTACTCCTTCTTGGCCCATTGCAACTCTATGGCGAGTTGGAGTGGCGGCTCCGTGGGGCAACCCGATCCGATGGCTGAGATCGTCGTCGTCGGTTCGGGCCCGAGCGGCGCCCATTTCGCGCTGACTGCCCTGAAGAAGGGCCATCGCGTGGTGATGCTGGACGTGGGAAACGAGCGCCCCCCCGTGCCCCATCCGGAAGCGAGCTTCGACGACTTGAAGGACGAGCTCGACGACCCGGTGGCGTATTTCCTGGGCGAGAACGCGGGCCACACGCTGTTTCCTCGGCCCGACGCCCTGTTCTACGGCTTTCCGGCGAGCAAGGCCTATGTGTTCGCGCAGCCGAAGCCGTTTCGCGCGGAAGCCTCGGACATGGAACCGCTCTTCTCGTTCGCCCGCGGCGGTCTCGCAGAGGCGTGGACGGGGGGTGTGCCCGTCCTCAATGATCACGAGCTTGCCGATTTCCCTTTCGGTTACGACACACTGCGGCCGTACTATCAGGAGGTCGTGCGCCGAATAGGCGTCAACGGAGCGCGGGACGATCTCGAGCGGTTCATCAGCTACGACGCCGACTATCTGCCACCGCTCGAGCTCGACGACCACTCCGCGGATCTGCTCGCCGCGTACCGCCGTCAGAAGCACCGACTGAACCGGCGGCTCGGCTTCTACATGGGGCTGTCCCGCATGGCCACGCTCACGCGAGACATCGGCGACCGCAAGGCGTGTAGTCGTCTCGGAAGATGCTTCTGGGGCTGTCCGACCGAATCGATCTACCGGCCCAGTGCGACGCTTCGAGAATGCGAGCGGTATCCGCAGTTCGAGTACGTCGCCGGGCACTACGTCACCCATTTCGAGTTTGATCGAGATCGCCGAATTCGCGGCATGGGTGGCATCCGCTTGGCCGACGAGACGGCGTTCTCCCGAACAGCGGACGTGTTCGTGCTGGCTGCCGGCACGATGGGCTCGTCCAAGATCTTCCTGGATTCGTGGTTTCGAGCGACCGGCGAGATTCGCAAGCTGCCAGGGCTGATGGACGTCCAGACAGTGGTGATTCCGTACCTCAACCCTCGCAGGCTGGGACACCCGGTCGATCTCGCCAGCTACCAGTTCCACCAGCTGTCGATCGGCATCCAGGCGGAGCGTCCGGAGGAATACATCCATGGGCAGATCACCGCACTCAAGTCTGCACCCATCCACCCAATCGTGCAGAATCTACCGACGGACTTGCGGCGCGCGACGACCGTGTTCCGGGCCGTTCGGTCCGGTCTGGGTGTCGTGAACGTCTGGTCTCCCGACCGCAGGCGAGATGCCAACTACGTGACGATCAGACCACTGGGGAGTTCCGGCCACACGGAACTCGTAGTCCGATACCAGACCGGCGTGGACGAGGACGCCGCGAGGACGGTGCGTCGCGTCGTGCAGCGAGCGCTGCGCATGCTCGGTTGCATCGTCCCGCGAGGAATGACGCAGATCCTGGCGAAGGGACATGGAATCATGTACGGCGGCACCCTGCCGATGCTCCGCAAACCCATGGGGTTCTGCACCTCGTCAGATGGTCGCTGCAACGGATTCGAGAACCTCTACGCCATTGATGGCGTGGTTTATCCCTTCCTGCCGGCCAAGAACATGACGATCACATTGATGGCCAACGCCGTCCGAGTGGCGGAGCAGATTCACTAGCGCACTAGAAATAGCTCTCGAGCGTCCCGCGCCGGCGGATGTCGAGCGTCGCGCAGTGGAACGAGCCGCCGAACGGCTTGTAGTTCATGAACGGGCACGGCACCGGGGTGAATCCGTGACGTTCGAGCAGCCGCATCATCGACACCTGCGATTGGTCGACGACGCAGCGCTGCGGATCGAGCATGAACAGGTTCAAGCTGATCCACTTGCTCACCATCGAGAGATGGACGTTCCGCCACCCGCGGACGGGGTCCGGCTCGGGGGCGACGAGGATGTCCCAGCTCCGCAAGACGGGGGGTAGGTCGGTGACGTCGATGTACTCCGGATTCACGAGCACCTTGCCCGGCGCGAGTGGCGTGAAGGTGGTGTCGATGTGCAGCGGCTGCGGACACCGGCTCCGGATCTCGTGGATGCGGAAGCGCGGCCCGAGGTGACGCCGCAGCCACTCGATGCCCGCGCGGTTCGTCGCGTTGCTGCGGGTGACGAACAGGTCCGTGCCGCAGCGCACGAAGTCGGCGGCGTCGAAGACGGGCTCGATCTCGTTCGTGATGTAGCGGACCGGCTCACCCTTCGGCGCCGGCACGAACTCGGCGTCGTAGAGCTCGTCGCGCAGCTCGGGCTTCGGTGCCGAGACCCAGCGCGCGCCGCGCGCCCAGTACTCCTTCAGCAGGGTCCGGTAGGCGTGCACCTCGAAGTACCGGGAGCGCCACGCCATCGGTGTCTCGATGATCTCGTCGCCGATGATCAGGATGCCGTCCCGAGGGCTCGCGGTGCAGAAGCCGTTCGATCGCCAGTGAGGCGAGGCGAAGCGCCGCGTGAAGTCGACGACGTCCGGCCGGCGGACCGTGATGCCCTCCCCTTCGAGGAGGCGCACGAAGCCGTCCAGCTCCCGCTCCGCAGCCCGCACGAGCAGCCTCGGGTACCGGCGGCCCGCGAGGAGCCTATAGAGCCGGGCCGCACGCGCGGGCAGATTGCCGACCATCGTGACGTGCGCCGGCGGCGCAGCCGCGCCCTCGAGCCGACCGACGACGACTTCCTCGAGCGGGTCCCACTCGTTCCACGAGTGGACCACGCACCCCGCCGCCGGGTCGATCGCGGGGTCGGACGTTGTCGTGCCAGAGAGCGACACTGGGCGAACCCGGCTTCGTAGTCGTCCGGCGACCACCGGTCAAACCGAACGCGGATCGGTGGCGCGAACGAAAGGATCGCACGGACCGCGCCAGCTTCGATGGACCGCTTCCGACGGAACGTGGTAGCCAATCGGCGGTGCTTCGCGTCGTCAACATCGTCGGGACCCGGCCAAATCTCGTGAAGATGGCCGCGGTGCTCGCGGCGCAACGAGCATGTCCGGACGTCTTCGAGTCGTTGCTCGTCCACACCCGGCAGCACCACGACCCCGCGATGTCGGAGCAGCTGTTCGCGGAGCTGGAGCTCCCGCCGCCCGACGTCATGCTCCCCGCCGCCAGCGGCGGACAAGCCTCACACATCGAGCGGATGCGGGTCGATCTCGAGCGCGTGCTCGCTCGGCTTCAGCCGGATCTCGTCGTGGTCGTCGGCGACGTCAACTCCAGCGCCGCCGGGGCTCTCGCAGCGACCACCCTGGGGATTCCGGTCGCACATGTCGAGGCGGGCCTCCGGAGTTTCGATCCCACGATGCCGGAAGAAGTGAACCGTATCACCATCGATGCCGTGAGCGACTTTCTGTTCGCGTCGGAGGCGAGCGGCGTCGAGAATCTCGAGCGCGAGGGGGTGGCGGGCACGGCTGTGCACCACGTTGGCAACGTCATGATCGACGCGCTGGTACGATTCCGCCCGCGCGCCGCAGTGCGCAATCCGGCCGCCGCCCTCGGCGTCGCCGAGCCGTACGGCGTGCTCACCCTGCACCGGCCGTCCAACGTCGACCGCGCCACCACGCTCGAGCCGCTCCTCCGTGTCGTTGCCGAGGCCGCCCGCCGCATCCCGATCGTGTTCCCTGTGCACCCGCGCACCCGGCTTCGTCTCGACACCTCGGGCCTCGGGTCGGCGCTCGCCGGAGTGCCCGGCCTGCATCCCACGCCGCCGCTGGGCTACCTCGACATGGTGGCGCTGCTGGAGCGCGCCGAGCTCGTCCTCACCGACTCCGGCGGCGTGCAGGAGGAAACCACGTATCTCGGCGTCCCCTGCCTGACGCTGCGCGACAACACGGAGCGACCGGCCACCGTCTCGGATGGGACCAATCGCGTCGTCGGCGCTCGGCCCGAGCGGCTGCTTGCCGAGATCGGGCGGGTGCTGGAGGGGGACCGGCCGTCGCCGCGCCGGCCGCCCCTCTGGGATGGGCACGCCGCCGAGCGGGTAGCGCAGGTGCTGGCGAGGATAGGCGGGAGCACGGCCAGCATCGCCGCGGGCGCGGGCCGTGGCTGAGAGCCGGCGCCGGGCTCGCGTTCCGGGTGACGATCCGGCCGGCCGGCGTCGACGTTTTCCTTTGACAGGGTTGCCTCGACGGCGAGAGAATCCCTCGCCCTTCCCCGAGGCACCATGATCGAGACGCCGCTTGCCCAGTTCCGAGGCCGCCAGCCCGCAATGATGGACGCGGTCGGGTTTCGTCTCGGCCGGCGGGGAAGCGGGGCACGATGAGCCGTCACCCCGGCAGGCAACACCTGCAGGCGAGTTCGCCGGCCGAACCCATGCATCCTCGACCACTCAGCGTGGTCGTCGCGGCGCCGCCGCAAGCGGCTGCGGGCTCCTGGTGGAACAGCTCTCCCCTCCTGGTCCTTCCTCGTCTTTATCGTCTCTACCGTGCACCGGAGTGGCTGCACATCCTGCCGCTTCCGCTGGCGACGTTCGATGCCGACGTTCCGCTCGGTACGGCTCTCGTCGCCGCCGCACGCGGCATCGCCAATGCCTTCGGGATCCTCGCGTTCGGCTTTCTCCTCAACGCGGTTTCCGATCGCTACGTCGATCGCGATGCGCGCAAGAATCCGTTGCTGCTGCCCGGCCACGGTGGGTACAAGACGTCCCTGGTCATGCTGCCGGCCATCAGCGTCGCACTGGCGGCCTTCAGTCCGTGGCCCGTCCAGCTCGCGACCGCCTGGTGCCTGACGCTCGGCTGCGTGTATTCCATCGGGCCACGTCTCAAGGCGATTCCCGTGGTGGGAACCCTGACCGACGCGGCCGGGTTCGCGCCCATCCTGTTCCTCGGCATGGCAGGCCCTTCGCTGCCCGTCGGGTTCGGCACCATCGCGATCATCTTCGCGGCGTTGTTGCTGCAGAACCAGCTCATCCACGAGGCCGGCGATCGCGAGGACGACCAAGCGAGCGGCCTTCGCACCACCTGGCTGACGCTCGGCCCACGCTGGACCGCGCTCCTCGCCGCCTGCGCGGGCGCCCTGGCAACCACGGCGACGGCCTCGACCGACGCGGGTGTACGATCCGCCGCCATACCGGGAATCGTCGGCGCGGCGTTCGTCGTCGCGTTCCCGCTGCTCCTCGCCTGGGACGGGCTCACCCCCGCCCGGGCGCGACGCCTGCGCGTCGTGCATCGCTGGTGCGCGTTGCTGGTCGGGGCCACGCTGTATGTCGCCTGGCGCCACTTCGTGTGACCGTGCTGCCTGAAGAGCTACCGGGATCGGGTGGCGCGCTCCGTCGCGCCGCAACCGTCGCAGTGCCGCTGCTGAAGCTCGGAGTACGGCGGGCGCTGCATCGCAAAAGCCCGTTCCAGATGAGCTTGTCGCTCACGAACCGGTGCAACTTTCGCTGCACGTACTGCGACATTCCGCTGCAGCACAGCGACGAGATGGGCACCGAGGACTGGCTCGCGGCGATCGACCAGCTGCAGGCCGCCGGCATGGGACGCGCGAGCATCATGGGTGGCGAGCCGTTGCTGCGCAAAGACGTCGGCGCGATCGTTCGCCACCTGAAGCGGCGCGGAGTACACGCGTCGCTGAACACGAACGGCTGGCTGCTCAGCGAACGCCTCGACGAGGTCGCAGGCCTCGACCTCGTCTGCATCACGCTCGACGGCCCCGAGGCCGTCCACGACCGGCAGCGACATCCCGGCTCGTACGCGCGCGTGCTTCGTGCGATCGAATCCCTGCGCGGGCGCAACATCGCGGTGGTGACGATGACGGTCGTCACGCCCGCAGGCATCGATCACGTCGCCCACGTGCTCGAGATCGCGCGGACGTACGGGATCCGCGCCTACTTCCAGCTCGAGCACGACAAACAGATGGACGTGCGGGAGCCGATCTCGCCCCAGCTGAGCCAGGCGCGCGTCGCAGAGCTCGCGCGCCGCCTGCGGGATTTGAAGCGCGGCGGCCTGCCCGTCGGCAATTCCTATCCCGCCCTGCAACGTCAGGAAGCCGAGCGCTACCTCCTGACCTGCGACCGATGTTGGGCCGGCACGTACTTCGGCTACGTGTTCAGCGACGGAACCGTCTCGCACTGCATCTTCACCCGCCACCAGGCGGAGCCCGCCGGCGGCCGGCAACACGGCTACGTCGCCGCCTTCGACGCGCTCCCCGCGCCGCGCGGGCCGGGCTGCTCCTGCGTGCCGTCGTACGAGGTGAACCGCATCCTCGATCTCGACGCGCGCGTGATCTTCAGCGCGCTCGCGGCGACGCTCCACGCCCCGCAGTAAGGGCCACCAAAGGCGCTCAAGACCCGATCTCCCGCGCGCGCGACGCGCGGGCCGAGCGAAAGCGAGCCGGGGAGTGAGGCTCCGCCGGGCTTTGCCCGACGGAGCGAGGGGAGAGATCCCCTCGTTCGATTGCCCTACACCAGCTGGAAGGCGTTGAGGATCGGCTCGACGCGGAAGTGCAGGAGGTAGTTCAGCTCCGTCGTCGGATTGCAGCTGCACCCGGCATCGCTCGGCTGCTCGAGCGCCTCGAAGGCCTTGGCAAAACCCATCTCGCGGCCGTTGTGGCGCCCATCGTGGTAGGTCAGCGGACAGGGGACGACGTAGCCACTCGGCGTGACCGAAAGGAAGTAGCGCGACGCGAAGCAGTCCTCACAGCTGTACAGGCGCCGCGCACCCTGGTTGTCGCGCCCTGCGAGCTGCTTCAAGTAGGTCTTGGACGGTCCGACCGGCCAACCCTCTTCCTTGCGCTTGAGCAGGTGCAACGCGATGGCGGCGATCGACCGATCATCGGCGATCTGGGGCGCGATCGGCTTGTTGGTGTCCCCATCGGAGGGGTGCTCGATCTGGAAGAAGGCGCGGACGTCCTTTTCGCGCGCAACCTGCAGCACGTAGTCGATGACGTCGAGGTCGGCGTGCGTCACGACGGTCATGGTGATGACCTTCACCCCGCGCGACTTCGCCAGATCGATCGCCTCCAGCACGCGGTCGTGCGCGCCGGCGTGACGTTGCGCGTCGTTGTGCTCGCGCGGACCGTCGAGCGTGATGCACACCAGATCGAGCTTGGCGACGACGTCCATCTTCTGCGCGAAGTACCACCCGTTGGTGTTCATCGCGACGTTGACGCCGCGCGCCTTCAGGTGATCGACGATCTCGCCGACGTCTTTGCGGAGCATCGGCTCGCCACCCATGATGCTGACGCGCATCATGCCGGCGTCCGCGAGCTCGTCGATGGCGCGGTGCCAATCGTCGGTCGTCATCTCCTGCCGATTCATGTGCGGCAGGTCGCAATAGTGACAGCGGAAGTTGCACTTGTCGGTGAGCGAGAGGGTGACCATCAACGGGAACTTACGCCCGGTCGCGCGCGCCAACGCGAAGCGCGCGAGCGTGGACGCATTGTGCGCGAGGGGACCGGCGTGGCGGGCTAGCGCGCCGAGGCCACGCGGCGGAGCGGTCGTCGACTCCTCCTTCACCGTCGCGGACCATAGTCCGCCATCGGCACGGAGGTCAACGATTACTCTCGAGAGACCGGAAAAAATCGGCCCCCCAAGACGCGGCTCCAGTCACCGAAGGAATTCATTGCGATGTCGAACCCACCGTGGTACCTGAATCGCGCGATCGTGCCTGGCGTCGCAGGTCTGGATACTCATCCCGGCACGCTCTCGCCGACCGCCCACCGTACGATGAGCGCTTTCCCGTTCCGGAGGCAGTACCTCCGTGTCGCACGACACGCGGTGCGGGAGCGCCGGCTGGGCTGGCTCCTTGCGACGGCCGCCAAGACCGCCGCGGTGCCGATCTCACGTCGCATCGGGCGGCCGCTGCTCGGCCCCGTGATGGCCATCCTGGTGCCCACGTACCGGTGCAACAATGCCTGCTTCATGTGCGACCTGCCCAAACCACACCTGTACAAGCGGCGCGGAGCGCACGAGTTCGGCACGGACGAGTTGAAAGCCGTCATCGACGACATGGCGGCGATCGGTGTCGCCGGCCTCACCCTCACCGGCGGAGAGGCGACCGTCCGCGACGACTGCTTCGCGCTGCTCGCACACGCGCAGCAGCGTGGGTTGTTCACGCACCTCAACACGAACGGCTACAACCTGCTGGCGCGCCCGGGCCGCCTCGACGAGCTCCTGGCGAGCGGCGTACAGGGCCTGAACATCTCGCTCGACGGCGCCACTGCGGCAACGCACAACCGGCTGCGCAACGCCCCGCAAGGCTTCGAACGCATCGCGGAGGCGACCGAGGCCATCCTGACGCGGCGGCGCGGGGGCACGCCGACCGTGACCTATACGTTCGTGATCGGACCCGACAACTGCCGCGAGGTTCCGGAGTTCGTCGCCCTCGCCCGACGTCGCGGCATCACCTCGGTCACCTTCATGCCGCTCGCCGCGTGCTATGGCGGCGCGCAACCACACGGCGCGGACGATCTCCGCGCGATGGACGCCGCGGTGGCCTGGCTACGGGCCGAAAAGGCCCGCGCGCGCGCGCCGGAATTCATCGACAGCTCGGACGCGTACCTCGCCCTCTTTCCACGCGCGTTTCGCGGAACGGCGTCCCCGCTGCGCTGCCACGTTGGATACTTGAACGTGATCGTCGACTGCTACGGGAACGTCTACCCGTGCGCCTTTCACTACGAGCTGCATCGTCCGTCGGGTAACATCCTCGACGTCCCGCTGCGCGAGCTGTGGTACACAGCGGCATACCAGCAACGGCGCGAGGAGTTGACCGCCTGCACCGACTGTTACTGGAACTGCCACACGGAGATGAACCTCCTGTATCAACGCGTACCCGATCAGCCGATCCCGGCCTGAACGCGACCTCACGCCGGTTGCAGCGGGATGCGGACGATCCCGAGATTGGACGCGACCAGGAGCGCTGCGCCGTCGCGCGAGACGGCGACGTAGCGGATGAACCGACCGGCGAACCAGCGGTCCGTGATCACGCCCGTATCGGCATCGATCGCCAGCACCTCACCGCTCAGAAACACCCCCGCGTACACGCGTCGGCGCGCGCGGTCGAAGGCCACCGTACGGATGCCGAGGCCGACGAACGAGCGGTCGAGCACGTCGCCGGTGTCGTACTGAATGACCGCGAGCAGGCCGAGGTTGGCGATGGCCACGTAGGCACGTCGTCCGATCGGATCCCAGTCGCACGCCCACGTCATCGCGATCCACGAGGACGGGTACCGCGAGGACGGGGCGAGCGGGCGGGCGACGAAGGGCGCTCCCTTGAAGGCGGCTGCCACGTATCGCTGACCATCGATCGCGCTGATCGGGCCTGCCGCGAAGCAGATGATGCCTTCATGGAGGCGTTGATCGTAGTGGACCTCGTCGGCGGCAAAGGGCCCCGGCCTGGGCTCGAGCGGAGCGAGATCGGACGCCCTGAGGCGCGTCAGCTGGCGGCCGTCGTCCGCGAAGAGTCCGATCGTGTCGTCGGCGTCGTCGACGTACAGCGTTGCCGTCGGCGCCGGCACGTGGGCCTCCGCGATCGGCTCGAGCGGCCCCTCACGCGGGACGGCATAGACCCACCCATTGCCTGCCCCGAAGGTGGTGACGTAGAGGCGATCGCGCGTCGCCGATTCGACGATTCCCTGGCCTTTCGCTTCGCCGAAACAAACCGGCTGCCGTTCGCTGCCGACGTGGACCTCGCAGACCGACCCGCCGAACCACTCGGCGCCGCTGGCGGTTTCTGGACGGCGTCCGCGCTGCGTCGTCACCAGATAGCGACCGCCCCCCGGATACTCCCAAAATCGGCGCGGATAGCGGCCGATGCGCAGGTACTGGCCGGACTGACAGCGCGTGAGATCGGGCGTCGTGGGCACCAGGACCGCCGCTGGTGACGCGCGCACGCGCAGATAGTCGTCGCAGCGGATCGCTCCATCTTCGCGGCTCCACCCAGCCAGCAGCGCGGCGATCGCGACCCCGATCGGCAGCGCCGTCGGCAGCCGCACAGCGACCCGGCGCGTGAACGCCGTCGCCACCGCCAGCGCAGCGAGCACGCCGGCGGCGGCCCAGATCCAGAGCGGAACGGTCCATGACAGCATGATCGCGAGCGCGATGGCTTGCGCGATCCATCCAAGGTGCACGGCCGCCAGCACGACTCGCGCGGCTGCCCGTGCCGCCGTCCTCCGATGCGGAACGATGCACAGCGCGGCCAGCGCGCACAGCGCGGCCACCAGGGCTGTGAAGATCACCACCGACGACGAAAGGAGGAACACACATGCGAGAGCCGCTCCGATCGCGAACAGCGCGAGCGACAGGCTGCAGTGGAGTGCGCCGCTGGCCGGAGCGGGCGCGAGCAACCGCCCGAGTGCTCCGATGAAGCGTTTCATCCCGACACCGCGGCCAGATGATCGCGGCGCCGACCCTCGCGTGTGGTTCGCCATACCGCTTGCGCTGCGGCGCCGACACGATGACCGTTGCCGGTCGGCTGTCGGCGGTGGTAGGGATGGGCGGTAGGCGACGGCAATGGATCGATCAAGCGGAGCAGCTAGGCGAAGGGGATGAATCGGTCAAGCGGAGCAGCTCGCCACCTCGTCCGGCACCCGAGGCGGGCTCGGCCCTTCCACGGGCGACGCGGCGACTGACCGCGATGACCGCAGGTTCGTCCATCTCGGCTGCCGCGGCGTCCGGCGAACTGCCGATCGAGGAGCTCCTCGTCACCGACGTCGCCCACGGGGCGGGCACGATCGAGCGCATCTTCGACGGGGCGATCGGGGGAGTCATCGTAAAGGGCGTGCTGCATCCCGAGCGCGTTGCCGAGCTGGTGCGCCGACTCGAACGCGACGGAGCATCGCTCCCGACGTTCCGGCCACCGGTGTTCAAGGGCTACGTGCTCGGGCGTCCTCTCGTCGCCGCCGCCGATGGGCTCGAGGAGTATCTGGACGATGCGGCGCGGTTTCGCGCCGGCTGCGCGGCGATATTTCCCGAGTACCCGGAAATCGAACGGGCCATCGACGCCGCGCTGCGTGGGCTCGGGCAGCCGTGGTCGGTGACGATTCCCACCGGCGCGGACGGGCGGGCGTTTCTCGCGGTGACGGTCCGCGTCCTCGTCGAGGGCGATCGCCTGCCGCTGCACTTCGAGAACGAGACGTTCGAGAGGCCGGTCATGGATGCGCTCCGTCCAGACCTCGACACCACGACCCTGATGAGCTTCTACCTTCCGCTCGTGACCCCGCCGAGCGGTGGACTGCTGCGGTTGTTTCACACCAACTGCCTCGCCGGTGGCGACTCGCTGATCGGTCAGCTGGGCGGTGAGGAGCTCGCACGCGAGCACTTCGAACGGCGGGGGTTCTCCGTGGTGTTGCCCGAGGTCGGCGACCTCTTGGTGTTCGACGGAGGCCGTTGGTACCACGACGTCACCCCGGTCGAGGGCGGCGCCCGTTGGACGCTCGGCGGATTTCTCGCCGTCACGCGCGACCACACGGCCGTGCGCTATTGGAGCTAGCACGCGCGTGCCGCCCGCGTCGTGGACTCCGATCGCCGAGGGTCCGATTCCCAAGAGCCGCTATGTGGATGCGGCATTCCTTCGGCTCGAGCTCGACCGCATCTTCGCGCGCACCTGGCTGCTCGCCGGACCCGAAGCCGACGTTGCCGAGCCGGGTGCGTATTTCACGTTCGAGCTCGGCGCCGAATCGGTGCTCGTCGTCCGCCATCCCGACGGCATCAAGGCGTTTCACAACGTCTGCCAGCACCGCGGCCGCCTGCTGCGCGAGCCCGGCCTCGGCCAGGCGCGCAGCTTTCGATGCCCCTACCACCTGTGGGAGTACGGGCTCGACGGCGTCCTCATGCATCTGCCCGAACCGGAGCAATTCGCCGGTTGCCTCGCCGGCGAGCGACCGCGATTGCGATCCGTCGCCGCGCAAGCGTGGGGCGGGTTCGTGTGGGTCAACTTCGATCCGGCTCCCGAGCCGCTCGAGGAGTTCCTCGGCCCGGTGGCGGGGCCGCTCGCGGCCTATCGACTCGACGAATACGCGCTGACCGAGGACCAAACGGTCGACCTGCCGTGCAACTGGAAGGTCGGCGTCGATGCGTTCAACGAAGCGTACCACCTTCGCGCCGTGCATCCTCAGCTCCTGCAGATGCTCGACGAGCTGCGCGTCGAGCTCGAGCTGCTCGGGCGGCACAGCTGCATTCGCGTGCCGTTCGGCCTCGTCAGCCCGACGATGAGCGACCGCGAGACCGTGAACGATCACCTCAAATACCTGCTCTCCGACGCCGGGCTCGATCCGTCGAATTTCCCGCAGTCGGCCTCTCTGGTCCGGACCGCCATTCGGGAGTTCCTGCGTGGGCGCACCGACGTCGACCTCTCGGCGCTCCACGACGATCAGCTGACGGACAACCACCAGTACCACGTGTTCCCGAATCTCACGCTCAACATCTACGCCATGAAGCACATACTGCTCCGTCATCGGCCGCATCCGACCGATCCGAACCGCATGCTGCTGGACCAGCAACAATACGTCCGTGTGGCACGCGGCGCGCGGCGGCCACCGCGGCCGAAACCGGAGCGCTTCGCATACGGGAAGGGCTCGCTCGGGTTCGTGACCGACCAGGACACGTTCAACCTCGTCCGCGTGCAGCGCGGCATGCGATCGAGCGGATTCGATGGGCTCGTGCTCGGGGACAACGAACGGCGCATCCGGCACATGCATCGGACGATCGACGAATACCTGGCGCGCGACGAGGCGTGACGCGATGATGCGAGCCGTCGCCGACAGATGAACCGCGAGGCGGAGCAGCTGCTCGCCGAAGCGGTCGCCCGGGCGACGCGTGACGCCTGGAACGTCACCGGCGTCACGCGCGACGGCACGGCGCTCCTCATGGCCCTCGACGGCGCGGCCGGCGCGCTGACGTTGGAGGTTCGGCCCGCCGCCGCCGGCCAACCGGCATACCGGACCGTCGGCGAACACGCCTACAGCTACCGCGGGTCCGGGACGCTCCCGCCGGATCGACAGCGCCTGCTCGACGCGGTCATCGCCGCGCTCGGCCGCGTGCTGCCAAGCATCGCCGACGAGCCGGCAGACGGCGCGAGAACCGAAGGCGCGCCCGGGTTTCCGAGCCCATACGACCGCTACCATCTCGAGAGCTCGATCGAGATCTCACCCGCCGACCTGGCCGCCTACCGGCGCGACGGGCACGTCGTGCTGCGCGGGGCGCTCGCGCGCGAGGTGGTCGTGGCCGCGCGCCCGCTCCTGCTCGCTGCGTTGCAGCGGGCGTGGCCCACGGACACCAAGCCGGTCGCGGAGCGAACCGACGCGTACTCGCAGGCGTTCGTGCAGGTCACGAACGTCGGCGTGGACGACGACGTCGTCCGCGCGTTCACGCATTCTCGCCGCCTCGGCAAGATCGCGGCCGATCTGATGGGCGTGAGCGGCGCCCGCATCTATTGCGAGGACTGGCTCATCAAGGAGCCGGGAGCGCGGATCACACCATGGCATCAGGACGCGGCGGTGTACTCGATGACCATGGACGCCGCGCTGACGATCTGGATTCCGCTGCAGGACGTGAGAGCCGAAATGGGGCTCCCGCGCTTCGCACGCGGCTCGCATCGGTTCGGCATTTTTCCCGTCGAGAACATCGACGATACCAGCGACGAGATCTTCGCCGAGATCATCGCCGCACGCGGCTTCGCGATCGACGACTGTCCGCCCGTCCGCATGGGAGACGTGAGCGTTCACGACGGCTGCATGGTCCACGCCGCGCACCCGAACGATTCGGATGAAATCCGGGTCGCGCTGGCATTGCACTGCTTCGCGGACGGTGCGGTCGTCAAAGCGCCGGACACCCGAGCGATGGCGAGTCAGCTCGCCGACTTCGCCCCCGAGCTTCGGCCGGGCGATCCCGCCGTGTCGCGCAAGTGGCCGCTGATCTACTCGTCGCGACACACCGCGGTCGGGCGCTTCCTCGGCGTCGGCGGCCCGGCGTACCACCTCCGCGCGATGATGCTTCCGCATGGGGAGGCCCCAAGCGACCTCTGGATCCAGAGCGGCCGGTTCCGTCTCACCCCGATCGAAGGGGCCGAGGAGCTGCGGCCCGCCGGCGGCTTTGCCCTTTCCGGGCTCGTCGATGCCCACTCGCACATCAGCTGGCCCCATGATCGGACGACGCCGGCCGACAGCGCCGAGTTCATGGATCGCAACCGCGCCAACTACGCCGCCACGGGCGTGACGCTGCTGCGCGACATGGGGTCCGCCAGCGACGCCGTTCTTGGGCTTGCGGACGCGCCCGGGCTGCCGCGTGCACAGGCGACCGGCATGCTCGTCCTCCGCTACGACGACTTCCCGTTCACGCCGACGCCCCCGGACGCGCTTCGGAGCGTCTTCCTCGAGCGCGTCGAGCACGGTGCCCGCTGGGTGAAGGTGTTCTCCGACTGGTCCAGCGACTTCGGTGGGAAGGAGAACACGGGCTTCACCGCGGACGACGCGGTGACCTACGAGCTGCCGGTCTTGTCCGCGGCGGTCACGGCCGTGCACGACGCGGGCGGCCGCGTCGGCGCGCACTGCTTCACGCGCGCCGGAGCCGAGGTGGCGATTCGGGCGGGGTGCGACTCTCTCGAGCACGGCTGGGGCGTCGACGAGGGGCTCATCGAGGAGATGGCGCGGAAGGGCGTGGCGTGGATCCCGCTGCTGGGGATCGCCGCCGCGATGTGGCGGACCGCATGTCGCGACGGCGAGACCGCACGCGCCGCGTGGGTCGAGGAATCCATGCAACGCCTCGCGACGCTGTTGCCGCTCGCGCACCGACACGGCGTGGCGATCTTCGCCGGGACCGACTGGTTCCCGGAGGTGACGATCGCGGACGAGATCCGCGAGCTCCACGGTCGCGGGCTGGCCGCGAGCGACGCGCTCGCGGCCGGGTCGTGGCGTGCCCGCGCCTGGCTCGGCGAGCCGGGGATCGAGGACGGCGCGCCGGCGGATCTCGTGCTCTATGACGCCGACCCCCGCACCGCGTTGGACGTGCTGGAACGCCCGTCCCTGATCCTGATCGCCGGCCGTGTCGTAGATCCACGCGGCGCGCGCATTCGACCGCAGCGTCTCGCGTGGGACGCGCACAATATCGCTTGAAGTCCGAGCCGTTAGCGGCGTAGTCTCGCTGCTCCATGGGCGGAGTGAGACACGGCACCGCGCTGCCCGACACCCAGCCGCACGCACCCAGCGATGTTCCGAGCAACCTGGCCGAGCGCGTCGCGGCCGCGCTCGTCGGCGACCAGCACACCGAGCTTTCCGCCTGTTTGCGCACGTGGGTTGCCGACCACGCCGGTTACGAGGCTTCCGTGCGGTCGACGGCAGACGGCCGGCTGGTTGCGGGACGAATGATGATCGAGCAGGCGGCGCCGCCGGTGGTGGACGCCATCGCGCGCGCGCTCGGCGTCGCCGTGCCGCCCGCGGCCGAACAATGGCTGGCGCTCGCCGGACACGAACGGCTGCCGATCATCGCCGGCTGGGATCGGCGCGGCGGCGGAACGCAGCGCTGCCTGAAACTGTACATCAACGCCTCCGATGCGTCCGTGCACGTCCGCGAGCGCGTATGCGCCGCGGCGGGCGTTGCCCTACCATCGGGGCACGAGCCGCCCGCCGTGATCGGAATGAACGCGAGCGCCGATGGCGCGGTCGAGCTGAAGCTGTACGTCCAAGCACGCGATGTCGTCGCCCTCGCTGGGCCACACGGGACCGCGGCCCGGGGGCTCGCGGCGGCGGCCCGCGAGGAGCGCGCCGACGCCGGCGGTGTCCTGTCGTTCGACCTCGAAGCAGGCGCGCCGCGCCCCCGCGCGCTCTTCGTGGCGCTCCGCGAGCCCCCCGGCTCTCTGCCGTGGCGGTGCGTTCAGGCTCTGCCCGGGTACGACGCGGCGCTGGTCGAGTCGCTGTTGCCGTTTCCGCCCGCTGCGCCGCGTTCCATGGGCGTGTCGCTCAGCGGCGGCGGGTGGACGCTGTACTGCAAGCCGCGTGGCAGCGGGCGGGCGCCCGAGGCGCTCGAGCCGGTGGCCGTCTTTCGCGGCCATGGCGTCGAAGTGGGCGTGTTCATCGAGCCGACGGAGCATGCAGCCCGCGCGTTCCGACGGACGGAGCGTCATGCGGTGTCCGTGCGTGTGAGAGCCGGCGTGGCACCGCCGCCGCGTGCGCTGGACGACCTGGTCGACTGGGTCGCGACGTGCCTGCGCGTCGCCGAACGTACCGGGGAGGCAGTCGCCGACCGCCTCCAGGCTCCTCCCCGGCCGTGGTGCCTGGCAGACGCCACCCCCTGCCGCGACGCCGACCCGGAGCGCTCATGACGGAGACCGCTCTTCGGGAGCGACGCGTTCGACCGCTGCCGCGTACCGCCGAGACGGACCGGTTCTTCGACTACTGTCTGCAGCCGTACGATCCGCTGCGCGACCCACGCGGAAAGCTGCGCAGCGAGGCCTTGCTCTGGAACAGCGTCGACGTCGCCGGCGCGTCGCCCACCCTCGAAGACGTGCTCGACGCGGTCCAGTGCCGCGCCGGCCGCGACATGACCGTGGTCGGCATCAAGCATCAGGCCGGTCGCCTGTGGTGGGAGCTGTACTTCTACGACCGCCTGAAGGAGGACCCCGCCGTCCGCGCCAGCTCGATCATCGACGCCGTCGCGCCGTGGATCCGGGTCGTGCCGCAGCCCCGCGAGACGGTGCCGTATTTCATGTTCTCGTTCGACCTACAGCCGGATACGGCGCCCGGCGACTCGATCGACGTCATCAATCTGTATCTGCCTTACTACGAGGTGCAAGGCGGTCGCTCGTACAAGCTGTCGGCAGATCGGCTCGAGATGGACAACGTCTACCGATTTCTCCACCCCAAAACCGAAATTCGGCAGATCGTCCACGACATCCGGCAGAGCGTGTTCGTCGACCACACGCGCGTGCCGCTGTCACGCGTCCTGTTGCCCGAGCTCATCGACTGCAACCGGATCTGCGTCGCCAAGAAGCGGTTCGCGGACGCCGTCTACTACTCCGGCATCGACGTCGGCCAACTCGTGTTCTTCTTGCGCACGTTCGGGTATCCTCTGCCGATCATCGCCTTCGTGGAAGCCCATCGCGGCGCGCTCGACCATCTCCGCTTCGACGTCGGCGTCGACTACGTCATGGAGCCCGACGGCTCCGTGACGATGACCAAATCCAGCTACTACTGCACGCTATGAGCACGTTGCTGCGCGATCAGGTGCACCCGACCCGCTTCCGCGATCTCGCGGTGACGGTCGACTTCCATTGCAACAGCGCCTGCACGTTCTGCATCGTGCAGGAAGGCATGAACAACTACCGCGGCGTGCCGTTCGAGCGCTTCGTGGCGATCGCCGACGAGAACCTCCGCAGCCACAAGTACGATCGGGTGATCTTCACCGGCGGCGAGGTGACGCTGGAGAAGTCGCTGTTCCGCTTCATAGAGCACGCCCGCTCGTCCGGGGCCTTCCGCCACGTCCGCCTGCAGACCAATGGGCGCAAGCTCGCCGACCCCGCGTTCACCGAGGAGCTCGTCTCCGCCGGGATCGACGAGTTCTTCGTGTCGCTGCACGGCGACACCGCCGCGCTCCACGATCGCATCACCCAGCGCGACGGGAGCTTCGACGAGCTCGTCCACGGGCTCGAGAATCTCACCCGCCACCCCGTCCGGCGCATCACCAACACGGTCGTGCACCGGACCAACATCGGCGCGTTTCGCGGCATCGTCGATCTCGCCCACGGCTATGGCGTGCGCGAGATGGAGTTCTGGACGTATCTGCCCATGGAGGACCACGCCGACGAGCGCAACTTGATCGCCCCGATCGATGCGGCGATGCCGTCGCTCCGCGCGGCGCTCGATCGTTGCGCCGAGCTCGACGTTCGCGCGATCACGAAATACGCCCCGAAATGCCTCCTCGGCGACCACGGCGCGACCCTCGACAACAGCCAACCGGACACCATCATCGTCGAGAGCTTCTGGAACGAGTTTCCACGCTTCGCCTGTCTGTACGAGGCATTGTGCGAGCACAGCGACGAGTGTCTGGGGCTGTCGCACGACTACGTGCGGAAGTTCGGCTGGGAGGAAGAGACGCTGGTTCCGGCCCCGCGCACCCGCCCGTGGACACCGCGCGTGCAGGGCGTCGAGGGCCGGCCGGACGAGGGACCGTCGGCGGCGGCCAGCGCGCCGCTCGGCCATCCCGTTTGGGCGGCGTTGCTCGAAGGGCTCCCCGCCGACGTAGGGCGGCTCGTCCGCGTTCAGCTGAGCCGCAACGACGCGCGCTACACCCTCGAGCTCGCCCGGGGCGGCGCCAGCGTCGAGCTGGTGGTCGAGGCCCGCGACGACTCCAAGCCCGCGCTGGTCCGCAGCACGACCTTCAACCTCTTCTACACGCGGGTGAATGGCGACCACGATCCCGCCGACCTGAACCGCCTCCTGACCGCTGCCTGCGATTGCATTGCCGCACGCGACGACGGCTCGCTCTCGCTCGACAGCCGCAAGGGCCTCGTCCAGTTGCCGCGGATCGCCAAGGAGCGTCCGCAGGTGATCTGACGAGCAGCCGACCCGTGCACCAACCATACGCTCCGCTCGGCCCGGGCGAACGGACCCACTTCGAGACGTTCGGATACCTCGTCCTCCGCGGCGCGCTGACCCCGGCAGAGGTCGGCGCGCTCGACGTGGAATCGCTGCGGCGCCTCGAGGACGCGTACGCGCACGCGCCATTCACCGGCACGCGCTACTGGGTCGGCATGAACGGGCCGACGACGCCGCTGATGGCGACGCTGATCGAGGACCAGAGGTTCTGGGGCGTGGCGGAGCAGCTCCTCGGGGAGCACGCAGTCGGCGGACGCTGCGATGCCTCGCGGTGCTCGGAGAACACGATCTGGCATCCCGATACGGTGGATCCGCGCTTCGTGGGCGTGCAGTTCGCCCTCTACCTCCAACCGGTCGGATCGGATCACGGCGCGCTCCGGGTCATTCCGGGCTCGCACCGGGAACCGTTGCACGGCCACGTCGATCGCTATCTCGGAGCGGTTCGTCCGGCGATCGACGGCGTGCCGGCGGTCGTGCTCGACACCAGCCCCGGGGACGTCATCTGCTACGACATCCGGCTCTGGCATGCGGTCGCCGGTGCGTTCGCGGATCGGCGTTTCTGCAACATGACCTACTACGACCTTCCGCCGACGGCGGAGCTCGAGACCGTCGCGTCTGCACAGGATCTCCTCAATCGACGCTTCGTGCGCGAGATGATGCGTCCGGAGCGCGAGGCGGCGGCGCGCGTCGGTATCGTGCCGCCGTGCCGCCCCCACGAGGCGCTCTACCATCCCGAGTGGGTGGCGAACCGGACGGGTAGCCCGATCCGGGCCCGCTGGCTGGCGCGCTTGCGCGCGCTCGGGTTTCTGGACGAGCGCGCCCTACCCGACGAAGCGATCATCTTGCCGCACAGCGCGTGAACGGCGATCCCCACGTAACCTCGCGCTCCGCCACCACGCGCTGGCCGCACGCCGTCTTGCTCGTGGCGCTGGGCATCGCCACCTCCTGCCTATTGGTCGAGCTCTCGGTGCGGGTCGCCACGCATTCGCTCTTCCGGTGGGGAAGCAGCGAGCCCGAGGGATGCTGCGTGACCGATCCGATGATCGGGCGCGTCATCAACATGACGGGCTCGCGGCGGCATCCGGACCGAGGCTTCACGATCACGGGCGGGGAGCACGGCATTCGCCTGAACGGGGGCGAACAACCGCCGGCACGGCCGGTGACGTTGGTGGTGGGCGATTCGTTCGCGTTCGGTGACGGCGTGAACGATGCCGAAACCTGGCCGGCGGTCCTCGAGCGCATTTCCGGGGAGCGCGTCATCAACGCCGGAATGTTCGGCTTCGGGCTCGATCAAGCGGTGCTGCGCGCCGAGCAGCTGAGCGACGTCTACCATCCCGACGCCATCGTCCTCGGGTTCATCCCGCACGACGTCCTCCGCTGCGAGATGTCGTACTGGTCGGGCTTCTCGAAACCGTACTTCGACTTGGATCCGGAGGGGTCGCTGCGGTTCCACCCGGCCGAGGTACGGCCGCCGTCGCTCTGGACGCGCACGCAGCGCCTGCTCCGCTACAGCCGCGCCCTCGAGCTCCTCTTTCCGACGGTGCTCAACTGGCAGGGACCGGGCGCGCTGGTGGTGCATCACCAAGGCAAGGAAGTCGCGTGCGCCTTGATCGAGCGGCTCGCGGCGTTCGGCCGCGACCGCGCCATCCGTGTCGTCGTGCTCGCGCATCCCCAAGAGGCGGCGTCGGCGCCCGACGAGCGCGAGGTCAAGGATGCGGTGCTGGCCTGCGGCATTGCCGCGCAACTGGAGACCGTGGACTTGTTCCCGGTCTTCGACGCTCTGCCGGAGGCGCAACGTGCGCGCCTGTTCGACCGGCACTTCACGCCGGAGGGGTATCACCTCGTCGCAGCCGAGCTCGCCCGCCGCCTCGCCGTCAGTAGCAGGCCCTGAGGATCGGCTCGCAGTCGAGGAGAAGGGTGTCCTCACCGCCGACACGTGACAGGTCGGGAGTGGCACCTGCCGATCGCGCGAGGAATTCGTCGCGCATCGCCGCCCAATAGGTGTTCATCGGCGGTGGCGGAACGTCACAGCGCGGATGCTCGAGCCCGACGCGTTCAATCGCGCGAGTGAAGTGATCGGCGAACACGAGACACTCGAGCTGGACGGCCGCAGCGCACTCGGCACGAAGCTCGGCGCTCGCGAAGTCGCCACACGCGGCGACGTCGCCCTTGCGATGGGTTCCGTAGTGGTACGCGTAGGCGCGACGCTCGTGCGCCGTCAGGCCGGTCGGGGGCTCGCCGCCGACGCGGCGGTTCTGTCGCCAGTTCAATTCGCGGCCGATGCCCCCGATGCAATCCAGCACGAGGTCGGGTTCGGAGAGGGATCGGCAGCGCTCGATGGCATGCTGCTCGGCCGTCCGCCCCGGCGGCGCCAGCCCATAGCGCTGTTCGCGTTCGAATCCCTCCGCGAACCGCCACGCGCAGGCGGCACCCCGCTGATTGTGCCACAAGGCCTCGGCCTTCCGGGTGCTGAATTGCAGCTCGAACGGCGGGTACGACACGAGCGTCAGACCAACGAAGGCGACCGCCGCGAGCGCGGCACCGGTCCGGCCCCAGCGCCGACTGGCGTAGTCGACGGCGGTCGCGACCAGCACGGCGTGCAGCACGGCCAACGTCGGAAAGGCGTAGATCGCATACGGATCCGTCCCGAGCCGCGCCATCGCCATGAGCATCAGCAGGTGCAGACAGGTGACGAAGAGTACCAGTCCGAGGACGATCGGGCGGTCGGGAGCTGTCCCGGGTGGCCTCGCCGGCGAGGTGCTCCGGCGCGTAGTCGAGCGGAGAAGCGCGATGCCCACGCCCAGTGCGGCCCCCCACACGATCAGGAGGGCGATGCGATGGTCGGCCAGCGCGGCGATGGAGTCGAGAAACGCCTGGGGAAACATCCGCGAGTTGCGCTCCGCCTTGTCCGCGATGTTTGCCCACCCCAGTCCGTGCCGTTGCCACGTAACGAGGAGCTCGGGAAGCGCGCCGATCACAAGGCCTGCGAGCGCGGCCGCGAGTCGCCCCCAGCGTCGGCGGGCGGCCAGAAGCTCGGCTGCGGCCAGCACGGGAATGACGAGGACCGCGCCTTTGTTCAGGTACAGGGCGACGCCGACGGCGGCCCAGATCACCGCGGTGCTCGCCGCCGACCGGGTGCGAACGCGGTACGCGAACCAGGCCAGGAGAATCGTGTTGATGGCCGCACCTTCGGGGTGGTTCCCGACCGCGTACATCGACAGCGCGGTCACCAGCGTCGGCGCCATCGCGAAGCCGTACACGAGGATCGCGATCGCGACCGCGCGGACCAGGCGATCGGTGAGGCGGAGCTCGGCGAGACAAGCGCGGAGCAATGACAACGCGGCGACCGCCCCGGCGGCCGAGATCGCGTGCGTGACGAGCTTCAGCGCCAGCAGATTTCTACCGAACACCGAGAACGAGAGCGCGGCGAGAAGACCGCTGAAGAACGATCCGTTGTCGTATTCGTTCGGTGCATACGCAAGCAGCGGAAACCGGATGCCGTGCGCGAGCACGTCCACCGCAATGCCTCCGATGTGGCATTCCTGATCCATCTCCGGGACCAGGTAGCCGCGCCCGATGAAGCGCACGACGAAGAGGAGAACGGCGAAGCCGAGAAATTCGGCGGTCAGTCGTAACGCTCGCAGGGATCTCGCAGCCACGTCGGTGAAGGCCTACTGTTCAGTAAGGCAACCGAAATGACAAGCGCGAGCGCGCGCGAGGGGTGGTGCTGGTGGCGACGCTTCCGCGCCTAAACAGCTCCGGCGCCCGCGGCCAGCGTCATCGCGAGCGTCTGGACGTCGGGGCGGAGATCGAGGAGCGGCACCGGTACACGTGGAATCGCCGAGCACCCGGCTTCGTCGAGCGGCGCGTGGAACCGGGCGGGGATGTCGAAGCCGTCCACCCGGTCCGAGCGGTTGAGGAAGGTCGTGAGGAAGTAGCGCTGCCAGTAGCCGAGCGTGGTGAAGTATTGTGCGCCGATCAGAAACCGCTCTGGCCGGCGGAAGGCGTGGCGCACGAACCGGCGAAGCTGAATCGGGCGGAGCATGAAGCGCCGATAGAAGTCATCGCGCATCACGCGGAGCTCCTCCGCTGGAATGTGAGGCGTGTGGATGCTCACGTCGAAACACGTCAGACGAGCCGGATCAGTGTGCAGCAGGAGTCCGGCTTCTTCGACCTCGCGGCCGAGCTGCGTCCCCTTGAACGGAACGGCGAAGTAGACCTCGAGGAAATCGAGCTCCAGGTCGAGAATCCACCGGAACGCTCTTTCCAGCTCCTCCCTGGTGTCCCACGGATAGCCGATGATCCAGCCGCCGTGGGAGATGATCTGGTGACGGGTCATGATTTCGCAGGCCCGAACGACCTCGTCGACCTTGTAGTTCTTGTTGACGCGTTGCGTGCTCTCCGCGTCCGTCCCTTCGATGCCGACGATCAGCATGCGACAGCCCGCCGCATGCAAGGCGGCCGCGAGATCGTCGGAGAGATCGTCCACCCGGCCGAAGGCGCCCCACGATACCTTCTTGGGCAAGCCCCGCCGCACCATCTCGTTGCAGATCTCGTGGACCCATCGTGGCCGGATCGTGAACTCCTCGTCGCGAAAGAACAGCGTGTTCATGGTCGGATGGCGCTCGGTCATCTCGACGATCTCGTCGACGACCTCGGCAGCCGTTCGGGACGTCCAGAGGTTCCCGAGAACCGTCGGGGTCTGGCAGAAGGTGCATTTGTACGGACACCCACGGGATGCCTGCACCGACAGCGTATGGTTCCGCTTGGGTGTGTGCTGGAAGATGAAGCCGAACTTGTACCGCTCGACGGGAAATCCCTCGCGAAGCGGGCGCGGGAGACGATCCAGGGACCGGATGCGGCGGCGGGGACCGTTGACGCGATGGCCGCCCGGCGCTTTGTAGGCGAGCCCCGCGATCGTATCGACGGGCACGGGCGATCCCTGCAGGTACTGGAGCAGCTCCAGGATCGTCTCCTCGCCTTCCCCGACCACCACGAAGTCGATGGCCGGATGCCGCACCTCCGAGGGATCACCGGAGACGTGCCAGCCGCCGAAGACGGTCGTGCACCCGTACCTGGACTTCACCGCCTCTGCGATCTTGAGTCCGTTGGGAAACATTTCCGACATCGCGGTGATCCCAACCACGTCGGGACGGAAGCGATCCAGACGCCCGAAGAAGTCGTCGAGGTTGGCCGACTGGATGCTGATGAGATCGTAAAGCTCGACCTCGTGTCCGGCCTCGCGACACACGGCACCGACGTACCCGATGCCCAACGGCTCCAGCTGACTGGTCAGCGCGGGAACGTTGAGGGGCGGAGAGATGAGTGCGACCCGCATGAGCAACCTCGCAGCATGTTGGAGGTCGAAATCGTGTCCGCCCCTCTTCTGTGCGTCACCGCCCGGAACACGTGCGGGTCGCTATAGATAGCAAGCGAAGCATCCGTCAACAGAAATCGCGCGGAAGCGCACTGGAAAATGCCGTGAGGTGTGGCGCCCGTCTCACCTGTTCCATAATGGGGCACTCACGGGTCTTGTTCCGGCCGTCAGGGGTGTTTGCGGACCGTCGTCCGGATGGGTATTCCGGCTGCCGTTCGTGCCCCCTCCGCCCGTCGATAGCGAAACTCTCGGGACAAGCATTCCTGTTCGGTCACACGCGGGTTGCCTCCACGAGGCGTCGTCGCGCTCGTGAGCTCGCGCGATCCCGAGGTCCACCCGATCATCCTCGACCAGCGGCATGCCCGGGTCGTCGCGGTCATCGCGATAGCGGTGTTCGCGGCCCAAAATTGGATCCTCGCGAACCACGCCCCGGTGACCAACGAGGCACTCTCGGTATACGCAACCACTCCCTCGCGGCAGTTGGTGGTCACCGGCAGCTCGGCCCAGGTCGTCGATCCGTGCGGCGGCGACCACCGCATCGTCTTTGCGACCGGCCGCCCGAGCACCATGCTGTGCGCCGGCGGGCTCGCGTGGCCCGTGCTCGTCACGCCCTACATCGGCGGCGTGCACTACTGGCCGCTCCAGCTTCTCCGCCCCCTGCACCGCGGCGATCCGATGGCGGTGCGACGCGCGGCGCTCGTGATCGGCGTGCTGGGACTGATCGCGCTCTTCCTGCTCATCGAACGCGTCGGCGACCCACTCCGGGCGGCGATGTCCGTATGCGCGGCCGCGGTCCTGCCGATCCTACTCGTGCTGCAATCGTACGGGCTGATGTACGAGCTGCTGCCGGCGGTTTTGGTGGTCACCGCGGCGACCGTCATCGCCCGGCGCCCCGATCCGAGGATGCCGCCGACGACGCGACGGAGCGTGGTCGTCGGCGCGATTGCCGGCCTCGCGCTCTTCGCGAACGTCAAGGCGGTCGTCGTGGGGGTGCCGCTTCTCGCGATCGCCCTGTACGAGAGTCCGGTCCTCCGGAGGACGCCGTGGCCGGCATGGGGCGCCGCGATCATGGGAGGCGCGCTGGCGATCGCGCCCATGGCGATCACGGCGATGCTCGATCCACAGCAGCGAGTGGGCCATGAGGTCGTCTGGCGACTCTCGATCGCCCAATCGCGGCTGGACGTCCAGTTGCTTGCCGCCGAGGTGTTCCACCTGCTGGTGAACGCAGCGGACTTTCAATACTACGGCGACGTCGAGCTCGGCCGCGATGGCCGCCTGTGGCCCGCGACGCTCGCCGTGTCTGGCGCGGCCTTCCTCTACGCGGTGGCGTCGTTGCTGCAAGCGCTGCGACGGCGACCACACGACCGCGTCGCGGCGGCGTGCGGTGGATTGCAGATGTTCTATCTGCTCTTCGTCTGGCTCGCGTACAACCAGGCCGTCGCGACGAACTACACCCCGCTCGCGCTGAGCTTCGTCACGGCCCTCGGATGCACCATCGCGGCGGCGGCGGAGTGGGCGGCGCGCCATCGTCGGAGCCCGGCTCGCTGGCTCGTGGGGACGGCGGCGTTGGTCGTGCTGACCCTGGCGATCAACGAGTACCGGCGTCCGGAGGCATTCGATGCCCCGGTCTCGGTGAACGCCAATGCCGCACGCACGCTCGGGGCGTATCTGCGTACGGCGCGAGGTGCGCCGATCGTGGTCACGAGCAACAACCTGGTCGGGCTTCCCGACGCGCTCACCGGCGAATCCAGCGTGCGCCTCGACATCGCGCTGAACGACTGCGGCGGACGACCAGACGAGGATGCCTGCGCGGACGGCGTGCTGGACGCGGCGATTCATGCGTTGCCGGGAGCTCGCTATCTCGTCCCGCTGCAGACCGGAATCATGGACAAGCCGCTGGAGCGACGGCTGGTGGCACTCCTACAGGACGCCGCGGCGCGAACGGGAAGCCGCGTTCACGAGGAAGCCAGCTTCACGACACGCAACGGCGTACCCGTTTTGGCACTGATGGCCGTCCGCGCGAATTGACACTTGCGCCACGATCGGAGTAGTCCGAGCCTCGGTACAGTCTCCGTGATCCTGCGTCATCGCCGGCCTCCCACCATCGAAGTCGAACGCATCGCGGCGCCCTCCCGGGAGGTCTTCTTCCGTGACTGGGTGAAGCCGCAACGTCCGGTCGTGATCACGGGCGTCGTCGACAAGTGGCCCGCGTTCGAGCACTGGACACCCCAGTTCTTCAAGGAGAAGCACGGTCACCTCGTCACGCCGGTGGCGACGCTCCACGATCGTCACGTGGTTCGCGACCCCAAGGTCGGCTTCACCTATCAAGACGTCGAGGTGCGGCACGCCGTGGATCTCGTCTACGGCACGCCCGAGCCCCGCTACTACATGATCGCCCCGCTCGAGGGGCCGCTTTCGGCGCTCTTCGACGGCGTCACCCGACCGGAATATCTCGACGGCGCCGCGCGCGTCCGCAGCCGCTTCTGGATGAGTGCCGCCGGGTCGTTCTCCCCGCTCCACCGCGATTTTCCCGACAATCTCTTCGCGCAGGTGGTGGGCCGCAAGCGATTCACGATCCTGCCCCGCGGGGACGCGCGGCGCGTCTATCGGTTTTCCATGCTTTCCAAGCTGCCGCAGATCAGCCCCGTGAATGCCGAGAAGCCGGATCTCGATCAGTACCCGCGCTTCCACGGCGCGCGACCGATCACGATCGACTTACGGCCGGGGGACCTGCTCTACATCCCGAGCGCCTGGTGGCATCAGGCCACCTCGGTCGACGCGAGCATGTCGATCAACTGGTGGTGGGCGCGGGGCATCGTCCGCCCCCTCGCTGCTGCGGCCGACCTCTTGCGAAAGCTCCGCAATGTACGGATGTAGCCCGCGACGCACCGCTGCTTGCACCACGCTCGAGAGCCCCGCTATACGCAGTCAATGAGGCGGCTGCCCTTGAAAACGCAAGCGCAGCTCGCCGTGCGCGTGATCCGACAGCGCCTGGGCAATCCGGCTCCGCTGATCGCCAGCGTTTTCGTCACCGATCGCTGCAACGTGCGTTGTGACGGCTGCTTCTTCTACGCGAGCCTCCATACCGAGCAGAGAGCGCGTCGCGAAGACACCGCGACCATGATGCGCATCCTCGACGCCCTGAAGCGGGAAGGCGTCCCGATCGTCTCGTACGTCGGCGGCGAGCCGTTCATGCGAGAGGATCTGCCGGAGATCCTGTACGCCGGAAAGGCTCGCGGGTTTTCGCAGAGCGTCGTCACCAACGGCATGATCGACGCGCCGCGGATCCTGGAGGCGTGCGAGGCGACCCATGCCGCGGTGATCTTCTCACCCCATCCCCCGGAAGAGTTGGGCGGGAACGGCGCCGAGGAGCGTTGGAAGGCGGCGTGGGACGGTTTTGGACGGCTGCGGGCCGGGTTGAAGCAGGCCGAGCTGACGGTCGGGATCACGCTCAGTCGGTACACGGCGCCGCGGCTCGAGGAAACCGTGACGCGCGCGATGGAGGCGGGCACCGACCGTGTCCGCTGTCATCCCCATATCTACCCGCAGCAATTCCCCACGCCGGAGCAGGTGGTCGCGATGCGCCAGGTGCTCGAATCATGGACTCGCCGCGAGCCCGAACGGATGGATGATCCATCGTTCTTCCTCACGGATCTGCAGTCGTATTTTGGCGCGGCGCCGCGAATTCAGTGCACCGCCGATCGCAAGCTCAACGTCGGCATCTACCTCGATGGAAGCGTCTCCGCCTGTTGCCCAGAACGCGTCATCATCGGCAACATCCTGCAAACGCCGTTGGCCAAAATGCGCACCAAGCCCGAGCAGATGCGCCATGATTGCTACGGCTGCCACCGCACCGATGTGGTGATCGCGAAGCGCTACTGTGGCTAGTGATTCCGGTCGTTTGACGTTGACCTTTGTGCCGCGATCGGGGTAGGTCCACTTCGATGCGCGTCCTCTTCGTCGCCGCCGGCTGCGAGCAGCTGAACGTCAGCCTGCTCGCCTCGATCCTGCGCCGGGCCGGCCACCAGGTCGGCCTGGCCTTCACGCCCCACCTCTTCGACGACGGGGACCTCGTGTCGATCCCGACCCTGGCCCGGCTCGTGAACACCGACGACGTGGTCGATCAGGCGGCCCGCTTCGCGCCGGACGTGGTCTGCTACTCCGCCCTGACCGTGACGTACCGCTGGATGATCTCCGTGGCCGAGCGGATCAAGGATCGCCTCGGCCCCGGCGTCGTCAACGTGTTCGGTGGCGTGCACGCCTCGGCCGTTCCGGAGATCGTGCTCGAGGAGCCGGCCGTAGACTACGTGTGCGTGGGCGAGGGCGACGTCAGCCTTCCCATGCTCCTGGAGGAGCTCGCCCGCGGCGAGCGGGAGCGCTTGCTTCCCAACATCGGCTTCCGCGGACCGGGCGGCCGGATGGTGAAGGGCCCGCAGATGGCCTTCGTGCAGGACCTCGACAGCCTGCCGGCGTTCGAGAAGGACCTCTGGTTGGACCACATCCGCTTCGATGCCGGGTACATGACGATGTCGTCGCGCGGCTGTCCCTACCGCTGCACCTTCTGCTTCAACAACTTCTTCGCCAATACGGGCGGGGCCCGCAGCAGCGCGAACAAGTACGTGCGGCAGCGCAGCGTGGATCACATGCTGGCCGAGCTACGCGTCGCCCGCCGCCGCTACGGAACGCGTCACGTCACGTTCCTGGACGACGTCTTCACCCTGGATACGGGCTGGATGAAGGAGTTCGCCCGGCGCTACCGGAAGGAGATCGGCGTCCCCTACCGTTGCCTCACGCACGTCCACTTCCTCGACGAGGAACGCGTCGAGGCACTGCGGGAATCGGGCTGCGTATGGGTCCAGATCGGCGTCCAGTCGGTCGATGAGAAATACAAGAAGCAGAGCTTGAAACGCCCGGAAAAAGGCGACCGCATGTCGCACGTGCTCAACCTGCTCCACCGGGCCGGCATCGGCGTCAAGACCGATCACATGTTCGGCCTGCCGGGCGAGACGCTCGAGAGTCAGGGGGCGGCCCTCGCCTTCTACGCCGAGCACCCGTCGATCAAGCAGATCGCGACGTACTGGCTCACCTACCTGCCCGGAACCGAGATCATGGACGAGGGCCTGGCCGCAGGCAGCATCGATCAGGCGACGATCGACCGCATCAACCGCGGGTACACCCTCTTCTGGCACCGCGAGGCAAACGTGAAGGACGACAAGTCCCGGCGTGCCTATCTCGACTACGAGACGCTGTTCCGGATGCTGGTGCTGATGCCCCCCGCCCTGCGCAGCAAGCTCCGGCGGCAGCACGTGAGCTGGCTGCCCGCGCCCGTGGTCAAGGCGCTCGGTGGCCTCGCCCACGCCCTCGGCATCGCCGTCTACCCCGATCCCGATCTCCCCCTGTTCTTCGGGCGGTACCGGCAGGGCCTTTCGAACCTGGCCCGCAGGACGCTGGGCCGTCCGCCGCGCAAGCGCTTCGGAAGTGCGGAGACGGGACCAATCTCCGATCGGGCCTGGGACGCGCTCTATCAGCGCACGACGGAGACTCTGAAACTCTTGTCCCCCGCGCCGGACGCCGCTCCGGCGATCCCGGCTCCGCTCACCGGCCAGCCGACCCGCGAGCCGCTGCCTAGCAACCTCGCTAGCTAGTCCGTCACCGTGAGCTGCGACGGCGGCCGTCGCAAGACGTTCCGGGGGCTGCGAGTTTACACGTGGGCGGAGGCGCGCCTGCCGAGCTTCCGGCGGAGCGCCTCGCGCGTCGCCTCGAGCGTCGTCGCGAAGATGTGGCGGACGTGCTCGCGCGTGGCGGGCTCGCCGCGGACGGCCAGCGCGAGCGTCCCGAGCTGTCGCATGACGCCGGCGCCCCAGAGGTGGCGGTAGCGCCGCTTCTCGAGCAGCCACTCGGTCGCCCCGCGCGGCAGGAGGGGCAGCAGGTCGAACACGCCGGATAGATGACGCAGCTCGTCGTGGTCGCGGTACTCCTTGTTGCCGCCGAACATGTAACCCGGTCCGACGTCGCCATCCAGGATGCGCTCGACGTCGCCGTCGTCGAGGATGCCACGCGCGTGGGCCTGCTCGAGCGCCGTCGTGCCCGGGAAGTAGGTCATCCAATGCGTGACGATGCGCTTCGGCTCGACCGCCGCGTAGAAGCGCAACGCATCCAGCTGATCGGCCGCGCCCTCACCGGGTAGCCCGATGATGTGGTCGACGGAGTAGGGCACCCCGTAGTCGCTGAGGCACCTCAGGGTCTGCACTACTTTGTCCCGGTCCCCTTTGCGGTCGACGGCGGCCAGCGTGTCGGAGTTGACGCTCTGGACGCCGACGCGCACCATCATGCAGCCCGCCTCGGCGAGGAGCCGCGCCATGTCGCGGGTCATCGTCTGCGGGTGGGTGTAGCACTCGAATGGAATGCCGATCTCCCGTCGATACGCGGCGGCGAAGTCGGCCATCCACTTCACATCCAACGTGAAGATCGCATCCCAGAAGAACACTTTGCGGACGCGACCGCGCGCCTTCCAGAACGCGAGCTCCGCGATGAGGTGCTCGACGGACCGCCGCCGGACGGGCTTCTCGCCGGGATACTGCTTGGGGAAGGTGCTGTACTCGCAAAAGCTGCAGCGAAACGGGCAGCCGCGCCGCGACACGACGTAAAACTCGTGCTCGAACGCCGGCACCGTGTCGTAGAAGCCGTGCTTGTCGGCCCACGGGAGCGCGTCGAGGTCTTGTAAGAGCGGCCGCACAGGGTTCCGGATCGGCCCGCCGTCCCCCTTGAAGGTGCAGTTGGCGACGTCGGTGCGTCCGAATCGACCAGGCTCCGCGCACTCGATCAGGTCGACCAAGGCGCCTTCACCTTCACCCTCGACCACGGCATCGATCGACCATTCGCGAATCGCCCGCTCCGGCGCGGCCGACACATGCGGGCCGCCGAACACGATGGGCACGTCGCAGCGCTGCTTCACGGCGCGAGCCACCTCGATGGCCCAGCGATGCGTCACGCTGTACGACGTGAACGCCACGACATCGGGACGCGTGGCCGCGACGCGCGCCGCTGTCTCGTCTGGTCGCGGATCGAGGAGACGTGCCAGAAGCCGGGAGTCGGTGCCGGACCCGGACGAGAACGGTCGCCCCTCGTACACCAACGCCGATTCGTGACCCGCTTGCCGCACCCACGCCGACAGCGCCTCGATACCGAGGTGCTCGAGGCCGCAGGTGACGAAGGTGACACGCACTACGCCGCCTCCACCTGCGCCCGTGCCGTGGTCAGGCGGCGGACGAGGTTGCCGAACGACATCTCCATCCGGGATTCGTAGCGACGCGTCGCGATGTTGTAGAGCGAACGCAGCGGCCGCCCGGGATGCGTGAGGTAGCTCGCGCCATAGAACAGCAGGAGCCCCGCGAGGCGGTAGCGCTGGAGCTGCCGCGAATCGAGCGCTTCCGCGTACGACGTAGCGCCGGAGACGTCGGAATACGACAGCAGCGATGCGTAGTAGTCGTCGTCGAGGCGCGGCAGCTTACCGGCCGCACGCAGGCCTTCGAACAGCTCGGAGCCGGGATAGGGCGAGAAGGTCCACACCGATACGTCGTGCACGCCGTGGCGCGCCATGCGCAGGATGAAGCGCAGGGTGTCGCGCAGGTCCGTCGTGCGCTCGTCGGGGAATCCGATCAGAATGTTCGCCTTGACGTTGAGGCCGACGCGCACCGCGGCGCGCATCGACGCCTCGAGGCGATCGAGGTTCACCTTCTTCTTGATCTCATGCAGGGTGCGCGGCGAGCCGCTCTCCGGCGCATACGACACGTTCCGGCAACCGCTGCGATACATGGCGCGCAGTGTGTCTTCGTCGAGCGCCTCCGAGCGCGTGCCGCTCGGCAGCTGCCATGTGATGCGCAGCTTCCGCGCGTCGAGGAGGCGGCAGAACTCCAGGATCCAGTCGCGGTCGATGATCGCGGTGAGGTCGTAGAAATCGATGTTCTCCGCCTGATAGCGGCGCACGAACTCGGCGATTTCGTCGACGACCAGTGCAGGGCTCCGCGTCGTGTAGCGGGTCGTCCACATCCGCGGACTCGAGCAGAACGTGCAGCTGTACGGGCACCCGCGCGTCGCCAAGAGCGGCATGGTACGACCGCGGTCGACACCGAAGCTGAATCCACCGTCGAGATAGGGCTCGATCGGCGTCAAGTCCCAGCGCGGCGCCGGAATGTCGTCGATGTCGCGAATGCGCGCCCGCGGCGCCGTCCGCAGCGGTCCATCTGGACCGCGCAGCACGATGCCTTTGACGGTGGCGAGCGCGCGAGCACGGTGCTGAAGACCCTTGCCGACGCAGGCCTCGACGAGCTCGACGATGGTCTCCTCCCCCTCCCCGAGGGCGCAGGCGGTGAGATCCGGCGCCTCCGCGAGACAGAGCTCGGGCACCGCGGTGGCGTGCTCCCCGCCCAGGACGATGGGCACGCCGGGAAAGCGCGCGGCGATGGCCGCGATCAGCTGTCGGATCACGGGCCACTCGTGGGAGAAGAGACACGAGATCCCGACCAGCCCGGTGTCCGGGCGGATCCGATCGACGATCTGCGTCACCGAGAGCCCGTTGATCAGGATGTCGGCCCGGTAGCCGGGGTGCATTGCGTGTAGCGCCTCCCCGACGGCGTCGATCACCTGCACCTCGTGCCCGGCGGCGGTGAGACTCCCGGCGAGGTAGGCGACCGAAAGGGGCGGCGTCCCGTTGAGTGTCAACGCGTACTGCCCCACGACACTCGGGGGCCGGACCAAAGTTGCGATAGCCATGAGCGATGGGGATTTGCTAATAACACCGCCCGTGTCTGCGAGTCTACCTTCGGACGCCATAGAGACGCCGCAGCGCCGCGTGCTGGTCACCGGCGGGGCTGGGTTCATCGGCTCCAATCTCGTCCGCGCGCTGGTGGAGCGGGGGCATCAGGTGACGGTCGTCGACAACCTCGTCTCGACCTGGTCGATGCGGTTGATCGAGGACGTCGCCGACCGGATCGAGTTCGTCCACGGCGACGTCCGTCTCGCCGAGGATCTCGAGCGCGTCGGCTCCGGCCCCTTCGAGCGCGTCTACCATCTGGCCGCATCGTTCGCGAACGAGCTGTCGATGGACCATCCGACCATCGACATGCGGTCGAACGTCGAAGGGACGTCGAACGTCCTGGCGATGGCACGCCGCACGGGCTGCGGGCTGTTCGTGTACACGGGCTCCTCGTCATCGTACGGCGACGTCTCCGTCCCGTTCGACGAGGGCGGTCCCTCGCGACCGTACACGCCGTATGCGATCAGCAAGCAGATGGGCGAGACCTACGTCCGCTCCTCGGGGCTGCCCTACGCGATCTTCCGCCTGTTCAACGTCTACGGCCCCGGCGACCCGCCGGGTCGCTACCGCAACGCGATCCCGAACATGATCCGCGCCCTCGACGGCATCGACGGGCGCATCCGCATCTTCGGTCGCGACGCGACCCGCGACTTCACCTACGTGGACGACGTGGTACGGGTACTGCTGGATGCGCCGCGGGCGGCGGGTCGGGTGGTGAACGTGGGTACCGGACAGGAGACCCCCATCGTCGAGCTCGCGCGCCACATCCTCAGGCTCTACGACCTGCCGGAGAATCGGCTCTGCTTCGAAGACCCGCGGAGCTGGGACCGGGTGGTGAGACGCTGCGCGTCGGTGCAGCGCCTGCAGGAGCTGTTCGGCTGGGTTCCTACGACGCCGCTGGTGGACGGACTCCAGCGGGCAGCCGCGTGGATACATGCCGCCGGCTACACCGCCCGGAAGCCGTGACGCTGGCCGAACGGATCCTCTTCGTCGGCGCCCATTGCGACGATATCGAGCTGTTCGCGGGCGGCCTCCTCGCCCGCGCCTGCTTCACTGGACGCCATGTCGGCGTGCTCGTGTTCAGCGATCATCGCGGCGTTCTCGACCTCGACACCGCGGCGCGGGCGCGGGGTGAGTTCGCCGAGAACCTCGCATGGTTGCGTACCGAGTCCGGAGCCGACGTGCGCGACCATTCGGACCAGATGCTGCCGGCATGCCGCGGCGCGTTCCAATCCGAGCGCGGAACGCTCTACGCCGCGATGGAGGCCCTGCGTCACGACTACGACCTGGTGGTGACCCATGCCCCGACGGACACGAACCAGGATCACCGCCAGGTCGCCGAGGAGGCGGCGCGCGTCTTCAAGGCGCACCTGTCGCTGCTCGCCGGGGAGTTCCCCAACAACGATCTCGGCGGGTTCACGCCGCAGGTCTACGTCTCCCTTACGGCTCGAGAGCTGGATGCCAAGGTGCGGATGGTCGGCCGCTACCGGTCGCAGGACTTCGGCGGCCGCCCCTATCTCGACTCCGAGATGGTATGTGCGCTGGCGCGCCTGCGCGGCTCGCAGATCCGAGAGCCGGCGGCCGAGGCGTTCACCGTCGTCGGTCGCATGGTCGTGCGCGGGCAGAACAGTGGATCGTAGTCGTACGCGTCCATGCTGCGCTCCGCTCAGATGACTGGCTCCTCGCCGTCCGTCACGGTGCTGGTGGCGGCTTACAACGAGGCGCCCGTCATCGGGATGGTCGTGCGCGCGGCGCGGCAGGCGTTGCCACGGGGCGACGTCCTCGTCGTCGACGACGGCTCGACGGACGGGACTGACCGCGCGGCCGCAGAGGCAGGTGCAGCCGTGCTGCGCCTCCAGGCGAACGGCGGCAAAGGAGCTGCGATCCGACGCGGCTTGACCGAGGTGCAGAGCGACGTGATCGTGCTGATCGACGGCGACGGCCAGGACGACCCGAGCGAGATTCCACGGCTCCTGGAGGCGCTTCAACCGGACGTGGACCTGGTCGTCGGCTCGCGCTTCATCGGCACGTTCGAACCGGGCGCGATCACGCCGGTGAATCACTGGGGCAATCGCTTTCTCACGTCGGTCGTCAACCGGCTGTTCGCGACCCGGCTCACCGATACGCAGGCCGGGTTCAAGGCCGTCCGCGCGGGGATCCTGCGGCGCGTCAACCTGAGCGCGCACCGCTTCGACATCGAGGTGGACGTGCTTCTCGGGGTGCTACGCGCCGGGGGCCGGGTAGTCGAGGTGCCGGTCCGACGCGCCCCGCGGCAGCACGGCGGGAGCCGCCTCAAGAGCTTCCGCGACGGCATGCGCATCCTGCGGCGCATCATTGCGCGGCGTCTGGGCGCGGTCTGAGCGGGGCTCTGACGTCTCGGTGGAAACGGCTCGATGGTGCGTTCCTCGGCCGGAGCGCGGTCGCCATGGCGCTCTGGAGCATCCAGGCTCTCATCGCCGCCTACTGGGTCCGCGCGTATCAATATGCCGACAACGATACGGGCCTCGCGGTGCGCATGGCGCGCGAGTGCCTGGAACGTGGCGGGTGCCTGGCGGCCGGCATGCCGACCTCCGGCTTCGGACTGTCGCACGGCGCGTCGTGGATCCGAGTCATTGCGTGGTGCCTCGAGATCGGCGGCGGGCTCGGTACGGTCCAGCTGATTGGGCTCGTCTTCCTGATCGGCGCGACGATCGTCTGGTCCATCGTGGCCTGGCAGGCGCTTTCGTGGCGCGCCGGGATGTTTGCCTCGCTGCTCGTGCTGCCGACGACGATGGCGACCTTGCGCTACGACGACCTCACGAACGGGGTGCTGGCGCCCCTGCCGTTGGCGCTCTATTACGCGTGCACCGCGTGGTTCGTGCATTCGAGACGCATGCTGGCAGCGCTCAGCGCGTCGGTGTTCTTGGCCGCCACGGTCAGTGCCACTCTCGGGTCCATCGTCTTGGTGCCGTTACACATCGCGCTCGTCGCCCTGGTGGCGAGAAGGCCGCTCTTCGCGACGACCAGCGCCACCATCGCGGTCGTGGCTCCTTTCGCCATCGAATCGTCGGACGCCGCCAGGCAGATTGCGCGACTGCTCTCCTGGCCAAGTATCGTCGTCGTTGGGCTGTTGCTCGTCATCGTCGCCGCCGGGGCGGTTGCGACCCCGGCGCAAGCGCTCATGGGCCGGATCGCCGAATCTGCGCAACGCTGGCGACACCTCTTCCTCGGCCTATCCGCACCGATCCGCCTGCGCGCCACCGTGAAGCTAGCAGCGGTGTACCTGATCACGGTCCCGTGGGTCGGCTCGGCGATCCCCGGTCGCCTGCGCATTCCCGCAGCACACTATTTCGCAGCCGCGGTGCTCCCGCTCACATTCCTCGCCGCCGACGCCACGGGATCGATGTCACGTCGAACGGTTGCGACTTTGATGGGCGTCCTGTTGCTGGCGCTTGTCTCGCTGCCTTTCGCGCCGCTGGCGACCGCTCTCGGCAGCGTGCATTGCACGGTGGCTGCAGGAATGGCGTTCGTCGTCATCCTCCTGCATGTGCTCCGATCCGGCGCTCGCCTCGGCGGCGATCTCGAAACGCGCCCATCCGCTCGCGTCGCCGTCGCCGGCACGATGCTCGTCTGTCTCATCAGCCTTCCAGACGCTCTGATCTATCCGCGCACGCGGCAGGTGTGGCCGATAGCGACGGCGGAAACGATGGTGGGGAAGTTGTACGAATCCGGGTTCACGTTCCCTCAGCTGATGGGCGCCCTGCAGGGGCAGGCGCCGTACGCGATCCAGTCGATGATCGCGAGCCTGGATCCCGCCCTTTTCCACGACCCGCCGCCGCGGCGCGACTCGACGCTGTCGCTCGTCGCCCTGCTGGTCGATCCCGCGATCGCGGCGCGTACCCGGGATGTCCTCGTACGCCTCGACAGGCCGGGTGGAGAATCCGCGCTCGCCATTCTCTCCGCGTCGGTGCTGGATCGCTCGCGGCTCCGAACCTGCTATGCCAGATCGTGCGACCAGGAGATCGATCCAGAGCGGTGCACCACACGAAATCCAGGGGCGATGGTGCAACATGACCGGCCGTACTTCCCCGTCGACAAGATCGAGTTCCCGGCGCCCGGCAGGTTGCTGAGCTATCAGCCCCCGGGCGGAACGTACTGCGTACGATTCTTCATCCCGCTCCGGATGTCGGGGAGCGGCGAGCCACATTGGCTGCGCGTATCGGAGATTTGGCCTCTCCGCATCCGCATTCGGCAGGTGAGCGGCGCCGCGTTCGATGGCACGGTGCCCGGTCCCGAAGTGCGGCTCATCAACGATCGTCCCGGATCCGGAATTCTCGAAGTAGAGATCTCGTCCCGCGGCATCGGCCCGGATTCGGATTGGCTCGAGGAACCGCCGTTGATCGAAGTCACTCCCGCGAACGAGCACTTGCTCGAGCTGTTTCGCCAGGGGCGTGTGACGCTGCGATGATCACCCTCAGCCACCGCACCGATTTCGGGTCCGGTGAGCGGGCGTCACCGTCTCACCGGGTGGCAGCGAGTTGGCGCCTTGCCTTCGCTTCCGCATCGATCGGCGCCGGTACGCGCGCGAGCACCGCGGCCAACACGTCGTCGACGGGAATGGCCTGCATGCACCGGTTGTCCGTGCACGGCGACGTACGATGATTCAGGACATGCGCGCATGGGCTGCACGCCAGCGCGGCGGTCAGCACCTCGCTGCGCTCGCCGATCGGACCGTACTGCTCCGGCGCGCCTGGTCCGAACATCACGATGCTCCGGATCGGCGTCAGCGACGAAAAATGGCCGGGTCCGCTGTCGTTGGTGACCAGCACGTCGGCCAGCGAGTACAGCACCAGCAGGTCGCGCAGCGTCAACCGCCCGGCGACGCTGTGCGCGCGCGGCGACTCGATGCGCCGGCAGAGGTCGTCCGCAGCATCGCGTTCGGCCGTATTGCCCGTCACCAGCACGGTCACATCCGGCCGCGCCACCAGCAGCCGACGTCCCAACTCCACGAAGCGATCTGGCGGCCACTTCCGGAGCGGCAGGAGGTCGCCCGCGTTCGGATTGAGCAGCACGATCGGTCCGGCCGGCGGCGTGCCGGCGATCTCCGCGACGAATGTCCCGACCCGGGCGCGCTCGGCGTCGGACGGCGCGAACGTCGGTAGCGCCGGCTGCTGGTTCGCGCGCGGCACCTTCATGAGCGGGACTTCGCGCGGATCGGCGTCGAGCGCATCGACGAGCAGGCGATAGGCGCGGGCGACATGAAGAAACGGGTTGTGAATCAAGCGGTGCGTCATCAGGTCGCCGCGATACGGCGCGCCTTCGGTGAAGCCGTGCAAACCGACGCGTCGCGCGGCGCCGGTCAGATAGCCGAGGATGGCGGACCCGCGGGCGAAGAACTCCATGTCGATCGTCGTGTCGATGCCGGTAGCGCGCGCGCGCCGGATCACCGAGAGCGAATCGGCACAGATGTGCGGGACGGTATCGCTGCGGATGGTGAACACGTTGTCCCTGGGGATCAGGTCCATGACGTCGAGGATGTCGCGGTTATCGGCGAAGACGCAGAAGAAGACGTGGTCACGGCCAACCCGCTCGATGGCGGTACGGACGGCGTCGTACGCGAGAACCGTGGCGCCTTGCTCGATCAACTTGATGAAGAGGATCCGGCGGACCGGCGGTGGAGATCCGGCGCCGCGGAGGTTCTCCGACACGCGCCGGTGCAGCGTCAGAGCCCAACACAGCAGACGCCCGAGCAGCGCGTCGATGCGCCGCATGCGACCGGGGCTGATCATCGGGAGCGTGCGGCCGCCGCAACGCGCGTCGTTTCGATCACGGCCGGTGATACTACTGCCGCGACCGCGGGATCCGCAACGCACGCGTGACGCTGGGCAGGGGCCAGTTCCGTATGCGTTTCTCCTTGACGTGTCAGGGCCCGATCTGAGAGCTTCTGGCTCCCCGGGGGGCGCCTTACTGCTATGTCCCGGCGGGAATACATGCCCTGCCCGGTCCCGGCTTGGGCGGTTCGAAGACCATGCCGAGCGACGCAGACGCCGATGAGAGCACGATGAAAGCCGCGGTCTTAGTGCAGCAAAACGCGCCGATCCTGGTGAAGGATTTCGACGTACCCGAGCCCACGGGACATCAGGTGCTGGTGCGTATCGCGGTGAGCGGAATCTGTGGCGCCCAAATCAACGAGATTCGCGGCGTCAAGGGGCCCGACGTGTTCCTGCCGCATCTCCTCGGGCACGAGGGAAGCGGCACCGTCGAGAGGGTCGGAGACCTCGTGACGAAGGTGGCGCCCGGCGATCGGGTCGTCTTGCACTGGCGCAAGGGCGCGGGCGGCGCCGGTCCGTTTCCGCGGTACCGGAGCGCCGACGGGTACTCGGCCGGGGGCGGACACGTGACGAGCCTCGCCAGTCGGGCGCTCATCGCGGAGAACCGCGTGACGAAGATCGACGGCTCCATCCCGCTCACGATCGCGGCACTCTTCGGATGCGGAATCTCAACCGGCTACGGCATCGTTCAGAACGAGCTGAAGCTCGAGCGCGGCGCCACGCTGGCGGTGATCGGGAGCGGGGGCGTCGGTCTGAACGTGATCCGGGCGGCGTCGCTGGCGGGGGCGTCGGCGGTGGTGGCTGTCGACCGCGTGACCGGCACGAAGGAAGCGTTGACGCGCACGATGGGCGCCACCGAGTACGTGCGCGTTCAAACGCCCGAGCTCCTGCCCTCGGTACTGCACGACCGCTGCGGGATGGGATTCGACGCCATCGTCGAGACCACTGGCGACGTGCGGATGATGCACGGAGCGTTCAAAGCGCTCGCGAAGCGCGGGACGCTGATGCTGGTCGGTCAGCCACGCGCGGGTACGAAGCTCGTCATCGAGCCCGCACTGGATCTCTTCACTGGGAAGCAGGTGCGCGTCAGCGAAGGCGGAGCATTCGATCCCGACAGCGACATGGCGACGTTGCAGGCGCTGTATCGACGCGATCCGACGTCCATGCAGAGCCTCATCACCCACACCTACCAGCTGAACGAGATCAACGAGGCGATCACGACGGTCGAATCCGGTCTCTGCGGCCGCGTCGTCGTGGACATGGAAGCGACCACTTGAGCATCTCGCAGCTGGCTACGATCGAGCGCAGCGCGCCTGCCGCGCCCAGCCGTGCCGACCTCCTTCGCGGCTACCAGACGATGTGGCTCATTCGGGAGATGGAGCAGCAGCTGGTCGCCTACTACTTGGAGCACAAGGTCTTCAGCTTCGTCCATTTTTCGATCGGGCAGGAAGCGGTGGCCGCGGGCGTCTGCAATGCGCTGCGTCCGCAAGACGCCGTCATGGGCAACCACCGCTCGCACAGCCACTACCTCGCCAAGGGCGGCGATCCCTTCCGCATGGTCGCGGAGCTGCTCGGACGCCGATCGGGGTGTTGCGGAGGTAAGGGCGGCTCGATGCACATGATCGACCGCTCCGTAAACTTCCTGGGTTCGACGCCCATCCTCGGCAGCATCGCCCCGATCGCGACCGGAACCGCGCTCGCCGCGAAGCTGCAGAAGTTGGATGCCATCACGGCGGTCTTCTTCGGCGACGGAGCGTCCGAGGAGGGCGTCGTCTACGAGTCCATGAACTTCGCCGCCAAGTTCGAGCTGCCCGTCCTCTACGTGCTCGAGAACAACCTCTACGCGGTGCGGACGAAACTTCTCGATCGCCGCTCGCCGGCCTACGATCCCGAGCGGCTCTTCACCGGGCTCGGCGTGCGGTACGTCCGCGCCGACGGCAACGACTACGTCGACGTCCACAGCAAGGTGAGCGCGGCGCTCGTCGACGTGCGGCGGGGCGCGCCGACGGTCGTCGAGTGCATCACCTTCCGCCATATGGCCCACAGCGCACCGTTGCTCGACGACGCGGCGGGATACCGCGACGTCGACCCGCCCGACGAGCGTCTACGACAGGACCCAGTCAGGAAGCTGCGGGCGGTGCTTACCGGCGACCCCAAATTGGAGCTGGAAATCGAGGCGCTCGAGCAGGCCACCGCGGAGCGGTGCCGGGAGGTAATCGCGCGAGCCAGTCGGGAACCGTACCCGGAGCCGGCCTCTCTCATGCGGGACGTCCATGCCTAGGAGCCTCTCGTTCACGGAGGCGATCCGAGAGTCCACGTTCCAATGCATGGACGGCGACGCGCGCGTCTTCGTCATGGGGCTCGGGTGCAGCTACCCGAACGGCGCGGACGGAACGACACAGGGCCTGAGCGACCTCTTTCCCGAGCGCGTGCTCGACACCCCGGTCTCGGAGGCAGCACTGACCGGCGCCGGCGTCGGCGCCGCGATTCGCGGCATGCGGCCGATCATCGTCCATGGCCGCGTCGAGTTCGCCCTGCTCGCGATCGACCAGATCGTCACGCAGGCGGCGAAGTGGAACTACATGTTTGGCGGCGGCAACCCGGTCCCGATCACGATCCGCATCGCCGTCGGCCGGCAATGGGGCAACGGACCGCAGCACACACAAACCCTATACGGGCTGTTCGGCTCCGTACCGGGGCTCAAGGTGGTCATCGCGTCGTCGCCGAGGACGGCGAAGGGACTGCTGGCGAGCGCGGTGGGCGATGGAAACCCGGTCGTCTTCATCGAGCCGCGGTGGCTGTACACCACGCGGGAAGACGTGCCGCCCGAACCGTACCGTCAGGACCTGTCGCGCGCGGTCGTCGTGCGCGAAGGCTCGGACATCACGCTCGTAACGTACGGGGATGGACTCGTCGAGGGGCATCGCGCCGCGCCGCAGCTTCAGCGACACGGGGTGAGCCTCGAGATCATCGACCTGGTAAGCCTCCACCCGCTCGACCACGCGACCATCGCGGCGTCGGTGCACAAGACCGGGCGGCTGATCACCTTCGACACGACGCACGGCTCGTTCTGCATCGGCTCGGAAGTCATCGCCAAGATTGCGCAACATGGGTTCCACATGCTTCGGGCGGCGCCGGTGTCGATCTCGTGTCCCGATGTGCCGGTGCCGACGTCCACGGCGCTGACGGAGGCGTTCTATCCCACGCGCGTCGACATCGTCGAGCGCGCCCTGGCCCTCGTCGGTGCCGCGCCGGTACCGCGCGAGACCCTGTCGTTCGAGGAGCTGCATCTCTCACCGAAGTTCGATTTCAGCGCGCATGGCTAGCGTGCTCGTGACGGGCGCGACATCCGGCCTGGGTCTCGCCATCACCAAGCAGTTCCTCGCACAAGGCCATCGCGTGTACGGCGTAGGGCGGACGGCGAAGCGCCCGGCCCGCGCGCAGCCGGCACTGACGCTGGTGCGGCACGATCTCCGCAATCTGTCCGCGATCGGGCGGCTGGTCACCCTCATCAAACGGCAGAAGATCGAGTGTGTGGTAAGCAACGCGGGGGTCTACTCCGACCGTGGGGTCGCGCTCTCCGATGCGGGTGCGCGCGATCTCCTGGCGACGAACCTCGTCGCCCCGGTCCTGCTCCTGAAGAACGTATACGCGCTGTTCCGGGCCCGAGGCGCCGGAACGATCGTGTGCATCAACTCGGTCGCCGGGCTCGAACCGAATTACGATGAGGCGGTGTACTGCGCCTCGAAGCATGGCCTGCGAGGATTCACGCGCTCGCTCCAGATCGACGGCGCCCGATGCAACGTGCGCATTCTCGACTACTACCTCGGTGGCGTGCGAACGCGCATGACCCGGCACCGGCCGAACTGGCAGTCGCTCATGGCTCCGAAGGAGATTGCCAAACGCATCGTGTCGGACGTGATGTCGGCGGAGTCCTACGTGGTAACCAGCCAAGAGCTCAGGCGGCACCCGACACCGTAGCCGGCGTCGGACGATCGTCCGCCCGATGGACGGCGACTACCGGCGGGACGTTTCCAAACGTCCCGCGTCGAAGCGAATGTTCGCCGCGATGAACGTCGCGAGCGCGTTGGCGACGAACAGGTTGCCGGCGGGCGTCATATGGCCGCTGAACAGCTCGTCGCGTTCGTTCTCGGGCACATCCGCCAGCAGCGGGAACATATCGAGCGTCGCGAGGCCGCTCGCCCGCGCGCACGCGAGCACGCGGTCTTTGATCCACGGATCCGCCGAGTCCGCAGAGGCTCCCTGCGATTGTGCGAGCAGGAGCACGCGCATCCGCCGCGCGCGGCCGAGATCCGCGAGTCGCTGCATGAGCCGACATGCCACTTCTTGGCCTTGGTCGTGAACGCGCTCTTCCGCCGGCCCCTCCCAGACCAGTGCATGCTCGAACAGGTACGCGGCCGCGCTCGTCGACAACAGCTTGTTCCTGATGGGGGCGAACCACGAGCTCGGCACCGGGGGCGGATGCTGGCGGAGGCCCGCGCCGTCCAGCTCGAAGTACGGCTTCGGGTGACCCAGGAACCAGGAGTATTCGCAGCGTACGACGTCGTGTGGAATGAAGCTGACGATGAGCAGATCCGGCTCGTAGAGCTCGCTCAGCTGCTCGCCACGCAACACCGCCTGATCGACGCCGAACGCGTTCACCCCGCCGTTGATCACGCGGCGTCCGAGCCGTCGCTCGAGCGCCGCCGGCCAGGAGTCCGGGTCGCTCACGTCCTGCCCGAAGGTAAACGAATCGCCCACCGCGACGATCGTCGGCCGTTCGGCGACGGGAGGATTGCGATTGAGCCGGACGCTGTGCTCGCCGATGCTGACCGTTCCGCGGAAGGGCTCGTGGACGACCAGCCCCGGCTTCGGCAGCCGACCGACGACCGGGTCGCGGACGGTGCTGCCGGCGAACCCGAACAGTGCGTGCAGGCCGACGAGCCGCATCACGGTTTCGAGCAAGAGCGTGAGCGCGATCACAGCGACGACCAACGCCGCGATCCGCTTGGCGGCGAACATGCGACTGCCGTCCGGCCGGCCTAGCGGCTGATGCGCCGCACGCGCTTGAGGTAGTCGGCGCCCTGCACGAGCATTCGGCGCACGCCCCTCGCCCACCAGAAATTGACCGAAATGCTCAGATCGAGGGTCCGCACGTGATGCCACCAGCCGCGCGGAATGTAGATGACGTCACCGGGATCGAGCTCCGCGACGAACATCACGGCCTCGCGTAGCCGCGGAAAGCGCGCATGGTCGGGACGCTCGATGTCGACGCGGCAACCGTTCGGGACGCTGTCGAAGAACGAGTTGGGGTACACGCACGCGCTCTGGTGGGGCGCGACGAGCGTGAAGCGCTTCCTCCCGGAGACCTGCGCATGCAGGTTGTCGGCGAGGTCGCGGTGCAGGCTGGAGACCATCCCGACGGGACCGATCCACAACTTCGCATTCTGCACGGTCACGGCGCTCAGGTATGGCGGCGGAGGCGCGTCGGCGCACAGCGCCTCGGGAAGCCCACTCATCGGCGTCATCACGTAACGGTCTCGCGCGCCGGCAGAGAGCGCGGTGACGAACGCATCCAGCCGCTCCGGTTCATGGATCAACCCGCGTTGCCGGTCCATGACGACCTGTCCATCCTCCACGTGCGCCGTCGTGATCGAGACCGCGGGATGCGCGCCGCGAAGAACATCCAGGCTCCATCGCTGCACCGCCGGCCAGTCGCTCACCAGGCCCGCGAGCACCACCGGATGCCGCCGTGCGACGTAACGCCCATGGAATTCCGCCGTCGACACCGCCGGCATACGGGCCAACGCCTGGACGGGAGAGGCGCAGACGCCTTCCGGTGGTGTCGTGTTGCAGCCGACACCCGGCCCATGCATCAAGTGCGCACGCCCCCGAGGACCCATGCGGCGCGGGCGAGCGCCAGCGTCGCCGCCAACCGTTTCGTCAGCCAGAAGAAGTTGATGGCGATCGCGTTCTCGACCGTCGCGAAGTGATGCCACCATCCTTTCGGGATGAACAGCAGCTCACCACGTTCGATCTCCACTTCGATCCGCTGCGCCTTCGCGAAGGCCGGGTAGCGGTCCAGATCGGGGGCTTCGACTCTCACGGGACTGTGGTGCCACGACAGGGTGCGCAGCGGATACGGATACAGGTGCCGTCTCTCCTGGGGCGCGAACAGGACCACGCGCCGCCGACCGACGATCTGTCCGACGACGTTGTGCATCATGTCGTAGTGCAGCCCGGACGACACACCCGCCGAACCGACCCAGAGGTTCTTCCTCATGAAGATCCGCTTGCGGCAGTAGATCGGCGTCTCGTAGTCCTCGGCGAGCAGGCCGTCGAACGGTCCTTCGAGCGGCAACCGCAAGTAGTGCCGTACGTCACCGTCTTCCATTTCGGCGCGGTACGTCGAGAAATCCATCTCCTCGGTGCGCATGCCTTCACGCAGGTCGACCGCCCACCGACCGTCCCGGGCGATCACCGGATGGATGCGCCGATCGCCGATGGCGCGCCCGACGTGCTCGAAGCTCCAGCGCTGCATCGCGGGCCAGTCGCCGAGCGCGCCGGTCATGAGCACGGGCACACGCGGCCCGAGATGGCGGTCTCGAAACTCCTCGTAGCTGGGTCGCTCGATCCGCTCGATGCGTGCGACAATCGTCATGGTTCGCCGGAGCGGGAAGCTAGCATGGCCCACTCGCCGCGCCAACAAATTCTCGCGCCGCACTGAACCACCCCGCTCCACGGCGACTGGCTTGCGGCTCATGGGGCGCCCGGCTAGGAAACCTCGATGCCACGAGCCTGGGCCGCGCGCGCTCCGCTGTGGCTGCTCTGTCTCGCACTCCAGCTCGTTGCGGTCCGTCACATGTGGATCGACGAGCGCGTCAAGGATGGCCAGATGCTCCGCGGCGTATTCGAAGAGCCGCAGGGCCGGCCCGAGCTGGCACTCACCGAATGCTGTGGCGAGGAATTCTTCCCGGGTCCCGGCCTCGACGTGCACGGCGCGATCGCCGTTTCTCCCGGCTTGATTGCCGTCGCGAACCTCGAGGGTGGCGGCACGTTCGTCGTGACCACCGACGCCAACACCCCGGCACCCTACGTGGTGTTCGGCACCAAGCGCAGCGCAGAGAGCGGCAGCTGGTTGTCCGACGCGCAGCGGCTCGAGACCGGCGCCGCGGGCCTCAGACTCGCCGCGTGGGACGGCGGGCAGTCATGGAAGGCCGACGCGCGCTGGCTGGCAACGTTGCCCGAACGGTGCGGCGACGCGCGGTCCGTCCATGTCTCGAGCACCGCCGATCACGCCGAAGTGCGGGTGGGCCAGTGCCCCCCCGCAGAGGTCCGGGTTGGCGAAGGACGACCGTTGCTGATGGTGGTCGTGGCCGGTCCGAGCTGGGTCACGATCAGTCGCGAAGGCAAGGGATATCGCATCGAGCGGCACGTGAACACGGGCTTCCTCCTGCCCTTGCTGGTCTTGGCCACGATCTCGATCGCCGGGCTCGCCGCGATCAGTACCGGCACAGCGGTCACGGTCTCGGCGGGCCTCGCCGCCCTGAGCGTGTTCGCGCCGTTTGCCGCATGGCTCACCTACCTCGCGGTCCCATTGCTCGTCCTGATCGCCGCCATTCTGCGCGTGTCCGATCGGGTCGTCCCGTTTCCCCGGCGCTGGATGCGATGGTGCATCGGGTGCATGGGCGTCGCGATCGGCCTCGTGGTGATTCTCGCCAGCGTACAGCGCGCGGCGCGCAACACCTTCACCGAGCGACGGTGGAGCGAAGCTGGGAACGGCTCTGGTGCGTCGTGCCGGTTGGTCGGCTATTCCCCGATCGACAATGCCCAGCTGCGCGCCGGCGGTGGGGTGAGCAGCATGCTCGCGCAGTGTTCCGCATGCTCCGGCGGCCTGGAGATCGCCGCGCGCCATGGGGGGCGCTTGGACTGGACGCGCGGGGAGGTCTGTTCGTCGGAGCTCACGTCAGACGTGAAATCCGTCGTGGCGATCGGCGGCAACAACGATGACATGCTGTGGGCGCGGGGGCTCCGCGACTACGTGCGGCATGCCGGCGCCATGCTGCGCTTTGCGGGGCTCGCGTATGTTCGCACCGTGCGCCCCGACGTTTTGTCGCAGACGATGGACACGCTCGCCGCAGCAGCCGTGCACGTCGTCGACGAGCAGGCGTTCGCCCTCGATGCGGCGGCGCAGTGCGCACGCGAGCGCGGCGCGCGCTTCGTCTTCGTTCACGATCTCTTCATCCAAGATCTCGCCGCCGGTCGCTCCGCCACGCGGCGAGCGCTGCTGGAACGGCGCCGCGACGCCGTGGCGCCGGACGGCCGACAGCGGTTCTTCGTCGATGCGCTGGAAGCCTTTTCGGAGATGGGCGTTTCCTGGTTCAACGACATGCGGCATCCGTCACTGATCGGCCATCGCAAGATCGCGGAGCGCATCTGTGACATCGTGCGGGACGCGCCCGGTGCGGCCGCGACGGAATGACGCGAGCGGAGCCCGGATGCGGGCTTCAGCCTTTCGGTGGCGCTGCGCCGTCCGGTGCAGGAGGCGGGTCGTTCGGCGCCGCGGGAGCCGTCGTGTCGGTGCCGCCGTCTTTGCCGGTCGCGTCCGTGGGCGCGGAGCCCTCCCCGAGGCAAGCATCCATCGCCGATTTCGTCGGCTCCTTACACGCGTCGGGATCATCGAGCGCTGCTTTCGCGAGCTCTCGGTCCGGTGCGGAATCGGATTTCGCGAGCTCCTTCAGTCCTTTTCCATAGGACTGCCTGCTTTCGATGTCCTTACGACACTGCTCCGCCATACCGTCGGCGTGCGGGCCCGGAATGAGACACGCCGATGCGTCGAGGTTGACCAGCGCACGACATTGGCCTTCCAACATTTTTTGGATCGTCGGCCCGACCGTGGCGCAATCGGCCGCCTTGACGTCCTCGAGGTTCCCCTCCTTGACCCCTTGACGGCAGAGCGCCACGAAATCGGCCTGCATGGCGCATGCAGCGGGGTCGCCTTCCCGAAGCGCCTTCCGGAGAGCGTCACATACCACCAGCGGCATGCCGCCGCTTTGCTTGCACTCCTGGTACTTGCGGTCGTCGAACATGTACGAGCGGCCGTTCGGATAGGTGCGCATCTCATGGAACTGTGCGCGGGCGGCGCGGCACGCTTCGGCCGCGTCTTTCTCGAGTAGCTTGCACGGCTCGTCCGAGTCGGCGCGCACGGCATTGCACGTGACCAGCTCGATGGCCTTCGGTGCCAACGCTCGCACTTCGGGTCGCTTCAGGAGCGCGGCATCCTTCTCACTGCCCGCGAACACGCCGACGTAGCGCTCGCAGTCGGCGCGACTCCCCTTCGACGTCATCGAAGGGAGGCGCGCCGGTGCGGCTGGTGTGGCCGCACTGCCGGCGGGTGCGGCTGGCACCCCCGGGGTCTGACCATGCGCCGCGATCTCCGGGAGGATCCAGGTCCCGAGCGAAGCCATGGCGATTGCGAGTATTACGGTGCGGCCCATCGACGCGTTTGTGCGAGCAGCCATTCGACCCTCTCCTCCCTCGAGCTTGGTTCGGTCCCGCGGACCCGGAGGTCCCGCGGCTCAGAACAGCGAATAAATGAGCGGTGCGAGCGGCGCGATCGCGTTCACGAGCCACAGCACGCCGGCGCCCATGAACAGGACCGCCACGAACGGCACGAAGGCCCCGAGATCGCTCTTCCGCAGCATCGAGAACGTCCGCATGATCGTGAGCCGCACGACGACCAACCCGCCGTACCACGGCCGCCGTCGAGACCCTGAACGGACGTCAGTTCGCATCTTTCCACACCAACGTATTGCCGAGCGCCAGCGCGTCCATGCCGGTCCGCGCGAACATCGTCAAGGCCTCGACCGGGGTCGACACGATCGGATAGCCGCTCGGGTTGAACGACGTGTTGAGCAGGACCGCGAGGCCGAAGCGCTCCCCGAAGGCGGTCAGCAGGCGGTGATAGCGCGGGTTGTCCGACGCACTGCAAACTTGAGGACGCGTCGTGTGGTCGACGTGGACCGCGGCCGCGACCTTGTCCCAATGCGCCGAACGCACGGGCTGAGCGTACTGCATCCAGCGACAGAAGCGGACGTGCTCGGGCGCGACGTCGAGGACCTCGAGCGCATGTTCCTCGGCGACGGAGAACGCGTAGGGCCGGAACAGGGCGCGATCCTTCACGTCCCGCGACAGGCGGAGCGCCAGCTGGACGTCGTCCGGCCGGATCAGGATGGAGCGATTGCCGAGCGCGCGCGGCCCGATCTCCGCGCGCCCTTGGAACCAGCCGACGATGTTGCCTCGCAGCAAACGGCTCGCCACTTCGTCGACCAGATCGTCGGCGTTCGAGAAGCTGGCATGGCGAAACCGCATGCCGGGCAGCGGCGCCACGCCGCGCTTGAGGTAGCGCGCGACGTGCGCGGGCCGCACGTGCTCGAGCATCCGGATGTCGTCGGCCTCCTCGTACTGCGCGCCGAGATAGGGACCATAGCTCGCGGCTCGCGGGTCGACGCGCTCGTTGAGCGCATCGTAGTAGAGGGCCGTGCCGACAGCCGTTCCGCCGTCCCCCGGATCGGGCGGGATGTAGATGTTCTTGAACGGCCCCTCGGCGAGCAGCCGGCGATTGGCGACACAGTTGAGGCTGACCCCGCCCGCGAAGCAGAGGTTGTCCGACGGGCACTCGCGGTGCAGCCGGCCCGCCAGCGCCAGCAGCCGCTCCTCGACGACCGTCTGCACCGCGTACGCCGCGTCGGCGAAGCGCTGCATCTCGGGTGTCACCTCGGATGGCCCGCCGAAGCTGCGAAACGGCAGCTTCTGCCCGAACGCGCGCGGCTCGCCGAACAGACGCGTGAAGCGGCCGGTCACCACGCCCTTGTAGAAGTTCGCGAAGTTGAAATAGCCCTGGTCGACCCCGTAGGTGCCGTCGTCGAGCCCGGCGACGATCTCGCGCACCGCGTCCACGTAGACGGGCCGGCCGAAGGCGGCGAGCGCCATGGTGCTGCACTCGCTGTCGTTCGGGTTGAAGCCGAGAAACGCCGTGAAGGCCGAGTACACGAGCCCGAGCGAGTTCGGAAACGGAATCTCGAAGATCCGCTCGACCACCGGCCGGCCGTCCTGCCAGCGGCCGCGGAACAACGCCGTCGAGGCCCAGTCGCCGACCGCATCGACGATGAGAATCGCGGATTCGTCGAACCCAGATCCCATGAACGCCTGCACGGCGTGGCTGAAATGATGGCTGAGATAGCTGATGCGATTGGCGGGAACGTCGAGACGGCTCGAGACCGTACCCAACGCCCAGAGCTTCTTCCCCATCCACGACTTGGTCGAGTTGACGAACTCGAGCCGCGAGCGCGGGAACGGCGCCAGCGCGGTAGTGAGGACGCGAGCGAACTTGGCGTGCGGGTCTTCGTGAAAGACGACCTGGTCAATGTCCCCCGGGCCCAGCGCACCGCCCTGCTGCAGGCAATACTGGATGGCGAAGGTCGGGAAGTTCGAGTCGTGCTTTTGGCGCGTGAAGCGCTCCTCGGCCGACGCGGCGACCACGCGCCCGTCGACGATCAAGCTCGCGGACGCGTCGTGATAGCCGTAGGAAACGCCCAGCACGTTCATTCGACGAGCTTCTTGATGCGGTTGTTGTCGTAGTCGACGAAGCGACGCGACAAGCGGGCGCGGGCGATGCGGTGGAGCGCCGTGCCGATGACGAAGTACGCGACGCTCAGCACCACGGTCGCGAGCCGGTCGATCACCCGCCGGCCGCTGCGCAACCAAGCCTCCCACAAGCGCCGCCGACGGACGCGGCGCAGCTCCGAGCGGATCTCGCCGTCCGTCGCGCCCATGCGCACGAGCAGGTCGTGGGTGAGCCCGACGTGCCCTTCCTCGTCGGCCACGACGCGCGCGAGCGATTCCTTCAGGAGTCCGTCATCGACGGTATCGCGCAGGAGCCGGAAGCGCTCCGTGGCGTCGTCTTCCCCGACGTTGACGAACGCAAACGTCTTCCAGGTGGGCTCGTCGGCTGCGTACAGCTCGCGGCGCTCGAAGTTGGCCGGGGCGAGCGGCCGCTGGCCGTAGTGCGCATACGCCAGCGTGAACTCCTCGGCGTGTGACTCCTCCTCCAGGCCGTGGGTGAAGAGAATGGCGCGCTGGCGCGGGTCGTCGAGTCGACTCAAGGCACGATGGAGGTGCCAGACCCCGTCGGCCTCGGTGGCCTGGAAGCCCCGAATGGCCTCCGCCATGTTGCCATTGCGAGGCCACACGAGCTTGACGGCGAGCCAGATCTTGGCCCGCTCGATTGCCTGCACAGCGATCATCGGTTCCGAAAATGCCTCAAGCGGAGCGGAACTATCACACGTTGCCGGTTGGGCCTGCAAGTAAGTTTTGGGCGCCCCGCCGCGGATGTCGCCGCGGATCGATCAGAGGGGATCCAGCTCATCGTCGGTACACAGCCGGACGACGAGATCGCTCTTCGCCCGCGCCTGACAGAGCAGCACGTAGCCGTCGCGCTGCTGCGCCTCGGTGAGGAAGAACTGACCGCTCTGGTCGACCTGCCCTTCGAGCAGGCGCGCGCAGCACATACCACAGGAGCCCATGCGGCAGCCGAACGGCAGCGTGTACCCGCGCTCGAGCGCCTCGTCGAGCATCGGGACGCCGCCGGTGGAAGCGAACTGGAAACGATCGCCGGTTTCGGACATCCGCACCTCGACCCAGTGGCGGCCGTCGCGCGGCCGCTCCTCGGCCGTTTCCAGGCTCGGCCGGCGTTGCATCTCTCCGCCGCGCATACGGCCGTACACGTTCTTGACGCGGTTCTGCTCCGTCTCCACGTGCGCGCCCGCGAACAGGTTCTGGCGCGAGAACCCGTACGGCTTCACGGTGGCACCGAGTCCTTCGGTACGAGCCAGGAAGGCGTTCAGGTACGGCAAGATCTCGTCCTCCTCGATCGCGAGCAGCGCCTTCCGCTCCGGGTCGAGATTCATCGCCCGCACCGGCTGGACGATGAAATGGCGGACGCCACGGTCGTAGGTGGCGTGGAAGATGGCGTCGAGCTCGGTGACGTTCAGCCGTGACGCCACGATCTTGTGCGTCACGCTGATCCGCACCCCGAACGCCTCGGCCAGGGCATAGAGCACCGCGAGCCCCTTCAAGGCCTCGTGGAGCGATGCTCCGCCGTCGCCGATCGGGTTCACCGCCAGCTGGCCCTCGGTCTCCGCCGCGTGCAGCGAGATGTCGAAGTACTCGAATCCGGCTTGGAGCACCCGGAGCGCGAAGACCGGGTCCGCGAACGTGCGGAAGTGGGAGGACATGCCGAAGCTGGTGAAGCCGACGGTCCGCGCCAGCTCCACGTACTCGAAGAGCTTGGGATGGATCGTCGGCTCGCCGCTGGCGAAGAAGAGCATCTCGAACTGGCCGGCGTTGTCGAGGATGAACTGCCGGGTCGCGTCGGCCTTCGGCATCGTGCGGTGCGCCGGGTCGAACTTCTCCACGCAGAAAATGCAGTCGCTGTTGCAGGCGCCGGTTCCGCGGATGTTGAGCACCCTGAGACCCTCGTGCCCCGGACCGCGCTCCGGCTGGTAGCCAAGGCCGACGGTCGCCGGATCGGCAGCCGCGAGCTCGCACACCAGTGCATCGACGTCGGGCGCCACCCGTCGCGGCAGCACCGGCAACCCGACGCTGCTCTCGCTCGCCGCGTTGCGGCGCACGACGCGATTCAAGGCGCGCGTCAGCTCGGCGGCGAGCGCCTTCAGCGCCTCGGGCGCCTGGTCGCCGCGCGTGCGTACACGGAGCGCGATGGACTGTGGACCGGAGCGGGTGAGAAAGACGAAGCACCGATCGGCGAAGCGCAGCACGGCATCGTACAGGGCGATTCGGCTGACGCCGGCCTCATCGACCGCGAAGTCGATGGTCCGCTCCGCGAGGTCGATGCGCGGCGCGACACGACGCCCCGGCTCGGCCCCATCGGCACGGAGGGTCTGGGGCCCCTGCATCTCCGCGTGTGGTGCCAGCGCTGCAATCAACGGCAGCGCGTCGGGTGGCGCGGGCTGCGCATCGAGCGCATGCGCCAGAGCCACCAGCACGCGGCCGGCGGATTCGTCGGTCCGCGTACCGCCGCTGCCGCCGTTCATGAGCAGGAAATCGAGCGTGTCCGTGTGCGCGACGCCGAGCGGCGCTCCGCCGTTGCGGCGGATGACGATCCGGGCGCGGCCGCGCTCGGGGTGCGTGAGCAGAAGGGTCGCGGCGCCGCCGCGGATCGGGCTCAGCGACTCGATCGACCAGTCGAGCGCAAGTCGCGAGCCTTCGCCGAATGGCGCGAGCAGCGCCCAGGGCGGCTCGGCGGTGTCGGCGGGCTCCGCCGACCGCGCCTCGGCAGGCGCGCTGCGCATCTGCCGCGCGGTCGCCGAGAACACCTCGTTACAGAGCTCGTCCACCAGTTCTTGGAGATCCGATTCCTGCCCCGCGTCGCTCCCGGGATCGCGAGCGAGCGGCTCGAGGCTGACGACCACGTGCGGCCCGGATTCCGCGACCACGATCCTCGCTCGGCGGCTGTACTTACCCGCCGCCAACTCGACCGCGTCGCGGCGGTAGAGGTCGGTGTGGAATTGAATCGGTTCCGGCATGGTGCGGGCCGTGGCGGGCCGTCGGGAACCCATCCCTTCGGGAAGACACGCGTTTCCAACCCCAACGGCTCGATGCAAGTAGCACCTCCGACCGCGCGCGTTCAAGGAGAAAGTTGGCGCGGGGCACGGGGGCCATTGCGGGTCCCAGCCGGGTGGACGCGGTCGCTCCTGGGGCCACCTCGTGCGGCGCCGGGGGGTGATGCAAAGCATCCCCCGGGTACGCGCCCCGTCAGTTCATGATTTCGTAGAGGAGCCACCGCACCGGACGCGGCAGCCACGGCCCGGACACGATCCCTTCGATGCCCGGGTCGCCGTAGGTCTCGTGGTATCCCTGCCAGATCCCCGGACACGAGCGGTCGTAGACGCAAGACCGGCACGCGTCGAACTTCACGTGATTCTCGGGGTAGTCGGTCGCCCCTCGGCGGGTGATCTCGGAGAACCACTCGTACGGCCGGAGCAGGCATGGCGGCAGGCCGCAGTACCCGACCATCCCCACTCGCAGATGATGGGCGCGCGCGTACGCCAGGGCCGCACGTAGACCCGGGAGCGTCTCCTGGAGGGGAGGCACGAACTGCTCCGTCGCGTCCTCTGCCCCGCCCGTAGGAGCCACGAATGCGAGGCGCACGCGGACCCGCCGCCCCCATCGCACGTGCACGAACTCCATGAACCGCAGCGTCTCCTGGTGATTCGCCCGGTGCACGACGTGGCTGATCTCGACGGTGAGCCCGTACGCGAGGGCGTTGTCGATCCCCGCGACCGTCCGCTCCCAGGCGCCGTCGTGGAGCGTGATGTGGCGGTCGCTCAGGCTGGGGTCGCTCGCGTGCAGCGAGATGAGCACCGTGTGCACGCCCGCGTCCCGCAGTCTCCGCGCGTAGGCGGGATCCGCGAGCGCCATGCCGTTGGTCTGGAGCTCGACGCGGAGCCCACGATCGGCGAGCATCTCCAGAAGGTCCGGCAGGCCGCGCAGAAGGGTGGGCTCGCCACCCGACACCGTCGTGCGGTAGACGGGCAATCCCGCCCATACGTCGATCCCGTCGCGCAGATCGTCGATCCCCTGGGTGACGTTCTCGATGGTGCGGTCGACCGAGTTGCAGAACCCGCAGTGGTGGTTGCACGCGAGGGTCGGGCGGAGCTCCACACGCATGTCGTTCGGGTACACCGTGATCTCGGAAGCGCTCCGATCGAACAGCACCCCCGGGAAGCCCTCGGTGCCGCGGAGATCGGCCTCGGCCCGCTCGATACTGGCGACCACCGCACGCACGAACGCCTCGTCCGGACCGAGCTCGCGCGGTCCCCGATAGCTCACCGCGAACGTCTTCGTTCGCGTAAAGGCCTGCAGCTCGCTCGGGCGATGGAGCTGCACGATCAACGCCCGCCCGTCGGCGTGGTCGAAGGCGAACCCCGGCGGGTCGAGCTGCACGTCGCGGAACGCCCAGCCTCCGGAGGCAGGTGCCCCTCCCGTGAACGATGCCCCGAGCCGGAGGAGCATCTCCCGACGTCGGCGACCGTGGGGCGTCGGCACGGCGACCGTGTACGAGAGATCATTGCGAAAGAGCGTGCGCGCCACGGCGCCGACCAGCCGGCGGGCCCGCCGCGCGAGCCGCACCGCCCGCAGCCGGGCGCGCGCGATCTGCCCCCTCTCCTCGGGCGACGCGACGGTTTCACGCACGGACATCGCCGGTCCCGTCGTCATGGCACACCGTACGTCACGGACGTGTGTCGTCGAAGCTCGGCACGAACGCGAGCGGCGACCGCCTGCCCCGCGGCCGCTCCGCGAACGGCACGAGCCCACGGTCGCCGAAGTGACGCACGTCGCGCTCGCGCGGCCCCACGCAGGCATCGCTGAGAGCGCAGGGCGCGCATACCTCCGGCTTCCGGCGCGACGCGAAGTGCTCCGGCGCCAGGCGGTTGAGCGAAAGCGGAACGACCATCTCCGGCACGTCGCGCAGCACGCACGGTGGAAAGCCGCAGGAGCCCACGGCCTGCACCGGGATGCCCGCGCCGATCAACGTCCGCACGGCGGCGGAGAGCGGACCGGCCACCTCGTCGAGCGCGACGGGGTCGCCGTCGTCCACTTCGTGCGCCTCCGACGGATTCGAGAACGAGACCGCGAGCCCGTGCGGCGCGAGCGGCAGGAACTCCTCCACGATGCGCTCGGCGGTGCCCGGCAGATGCGGGAGATTGCGACGGCCGACGACGCAATTGAGACCGAGGCGCATCCCTGCGCGCAGGCTCGCGCGAATGCCGGCCTCGGTGCGCACGTGCGTGCCGGGCGCGCGCGTCAGGAGATCGGACAGGGCGGGATCGCCCGCGTGGTAGGAGACGCTGAGCCCGAGGACGCCGGCGTCGACGAGGTCCTGCGCGAAGTTCGGCTTCGCCATGCGGATCGCGTTCGTCTGCAGCCACGGCTCGAGACCGGCCGCGCGCGCCCGCCGCACGAGCGCGAGCAGCTCCGGATAGACGGTCGGCTCGCCGCCGGAGATCATCAGCTGACGGGCGCCGCCGGCCGCGATCTCGTCGATCCATCGCTCGAGCATGGCGCGCGGCGGACCCGGCCAGTCGCGGCCCTGCCAGCAGAAGCCGCAGTCCTGGTTGCAGCGGAAGCCGACACGGACGATGGCCTCCGTGTCCGATACGTTGCGGAAGTCCGTGTCCTGCATCCCGGCAAACGGTCGCCACGCGCTCAAGGCCGTCCAAAGCGCATCGACCGGCGCACCGTCGCGCTCCGCGTGGCGCAGCCGCCGTATCAGCGCACGCAGCAGCGGCGGCTCCTCCGAGCCGCGGTAGGCGATCGCGAGCCGCTCGCCCGTGAACACGGCGGGCTCGGACCCCGGGTCGTGCAGCTGCAGGGCAACGTCCCCGACCGTCAACTCCATCCGCCACGGCTTCACCCGCTTGTCGTGCCACGCGAACGGCACATGCGCCGGGATGCCGAGAAGCTCGCGCAGCGCTGCTGTCACGCCGTCCGCGAGGGCCGGAACGAACGGGCTCAGCACCACCGACACGTCATTGGGATGCATCTCTGACAGGCCGCCTCGCCTTTTCCTACCGCTATTGATCGCCCCGCGTCCACCAAAAGCTCGGGGCGCATGGCGGCCCCGCAATGCGCACACGATGGAGTCCAACGAGGGGATCTCTCCCCTCGCTCCATCGGGCAAAGCCCGACGGAGCCTCACTCCCCGGCTCGCTACGCTCGGCCGCGCGCTCCGCGCGCGGAGATCGTCGTCTCAGGTTAGGCTCCTACTCCGTTGACGTCCCGGGCGCGCCCGGGTAGCTATCGCTGCCCTTTCACGAACGTGCGCATGGCCTGTCCTCATATCGTGGTCCCACTTCTCGCGGCGATCATGGGTCTCGGGATCGCGCAGGCGAAGGCGGAGGACCCGCCACCGCCGGTGGACGCGGCGCGGCTGAACGAGCGCTACGCGATCAAACCCGGTACCGAGTCGCTTTTGGGGGACATGCTCGGCCGAGGCGAGACCCTACCCGGCGGCTGCGCGCTCAGCGACGGGAAGATCGAACGCACCTCGGCGCTCGCGACCTACACCTGCGGCGACGCGCAAGTCGTCCTGCAGCTTGTCCACCCCACGAGCGCGCCATCCGGCGGGGTCCGCACGGAGCATTTCGCCATCAGCGTGCAGAGCGGTGCGCCTCCCGGCGGGCTCGTCGAGGCGGTCGCCGACAGGATTCGCGCCCGCGAAGCGGCGTTCGCATGGACCGAAGTCGGCGATGCCCGCGCACGGAGCACGAGCGGCGGCGCCCGCTCACGCTGGCTGCTGGCGCTCGCCGGCGGCGCCGTGGTCGCGATCCTCGTGCTCTGGCGCCGCCGCGCGACGAACCAATAGTCTCGGACTGCGCGCCGAACGCGGCTACGACGGTCCCGCCGTGCTCCGCGGTCGTGCGCCACTCGCGCCGGTCGCGCGCTGCAACCAGCGCGACTTCCAGAGCATCAGCATCGTGAGGTTCCAGATCGGCTTGCGGAGATTCGCCTCGCCGTGGCGATGGCGCGCCAGCAGGCGTTCCACGGCGCGCCGTTCGATCAACCCATCGGTGTACCCGGACGGGTCGAGCAAGTATCTCGTCGAACCAACCGCGTAGCTCGCCGTTGATCCACCGCACTATGGGCAGCGAGAACCCCTGCTTCGGACGCGCCAGGACGGCAGGCGGAATGTCTCGAGCCAGGGCACGGCGGAGCAAGGTCTTGCGCGTCCATCCGTGGAGTTTCAACTCGCCCGGCAACGAGGCGGCATAGCCGGCCAGCTCGTGATCGAGATACGGACTGCGGATCTCGAGCCCATGCGCCATCCCGGCGCGGTCGACCTTGAACAAGACATCGGACTCGAGAAAGAACCGAGCGTACTGCCTGAGCGCGATGTCGAGCGCACCGCTGCTGAGCGGAGCGGCCGCGGCCCTCGCCTCCTCGAGCACGTCGTCGCACGGCATCCGCCCGAGCAACGCGCCGATCTCGTCCTCGGACAAGCCGAGTGTGTACGCGGCGGGCCGCGCCGCCTCGTCGTAGGTCCACCCACGGGCCAACTGCCGCACGCGGAAATCCAGGCTGAAGTGGTTCTCCCGCACCGGCAGGATCCGCGCCAACGCCTCGAGGCCCCAGTGCCGCAGCCGGCCCGCGGCCCGGGTCCAGGCGTCGAGCTTGGCGGCGAAAAACACGTCGTAGCCTCCGAAGAGCTCGTCGGCTCCGTCGCCGCCGAGCGCAACCTTGACGCGCCGGCTCGTCAATGCGCTCAGCGCATGGACGGCCAGCAGCGACGCATCAGCGAACGGCTCGTCCAGCCACTCGATCACCTCGGGCAACGCGGCATGGAGCGAACGCACGTCGAAGCGCTCCTCGTGATGCTGCGTCCCGAGCCAGTTGGCGACGGAACGCGCGGCGTCCGATTCGTCGAATCCCGGCTCGTCGAAGCCGAGCGAGAACGTCTCGAGCCGTGCGCCGAGTCGGCGGAGGGCCGCACCGACCAGCGTCGAGTCCAGGCCGCCCGACAGCAGCACCCCGATCGGGACGTCGCTCATCAGCCGCCGCGTGACGGCCGTCTCGAAGAGCTCACGCGTGCGCTGGATCGCTTCCGCGAGCGGCGGTGCGTCCGCGGTCGGAACCGGCAGCTCCCAGTAGGCGGACAGCCGCGGTTCCGCGCCGGCGCGTCGCTCCAGGGAGTGGGCCGCCGGCAGCTTGTGGATTCCCTGAAAGATGCACCACGGCGTCGGCACGAAATCGAGCGCGAGGTAGCGCGCCAATGCGCGCGGTTCCACGGCGGGGGTCGCATCGAGCGCGGCCAGAATCCCTTTGACTTCCGACGCGAACAGAAAGCGGCCGCCGACCTCTGCGTAATACAGCGGCTTCTGACCGAGACGATCGCGCACCAACAAGAGCGATCGGCGCCGGCCATCCCAGATCGCGAACGCAAACATCCCGTACAGCCGCTCGGCGACACGAGCACCCCAGGCGCGGTAGCCATGCAGAATGACCTCGCAGTCGGAGCGGGTGCGGAACTCGAATCCCCGCCCTTCGAGCTCGCGACGCAGGTCGGCGTGGTTGTAGATCTCCGCGTTCGCGACCAGCGTCACGTCGTCGTCGGGGTCGTGCATCGGTTGCTGCCCGCCGGCGAGATCGACTATGGCCAGCCGGCGGTGCCCGAGGACAGCGGCGCCGCAGTCCCGAATCCCCATCGCGTCGGGGCCGCGTCGCGCCAGCGACTCCGTCATGCGCTCGACGGCGAGCCGCGTCTCCGGGCGCGGGGTGACGTCGACGATTCCGGCGATGCCGCACATGTGGTCCCCGGCAGCTCAGTGCACCGCTGGGGCGTCCGCCTCGGACGTACGCCATGCGACGATCTTCGACAGCACGAGCGACTGGTCGGGATCATAGAGTGGCCCATCGGAGAGGTCGGGACGCGTCACCAACCGGTGCGAGATGTAGAGGATGCGCCGGGCGAGGATCGGCTCGAGCACCGCATCGCGTTCGAGCTCGGCGCAGACCGCCGAGCCTTGACCCTGCAATCCCGTGTAGCAGTACGAGCCGCGGAAATAGTACCAGCACGCCGGCTCCGCCCGCTTGGCCGCCGGCGTCGCCACCGGCGGCAGCGCGCGGCGGTCGGCAGCCGAACGCAGAAAAGCGCTCGCTCCGATGACCCGCTCGGGCCCCACGTGGCTCTCGCCCTCCGCGGCGGCCTCCTCGGCGATGTACGCGTACCGCCGCTGGATCTCGATCGTACCGCCGCCCTGGTCGTCGGAGTCGTCGTCCGGCACGACGAGCCCGCAATCATCGGGGACACGGCGTAAGGCTTCCCGAAACGCTTCCTCTTCCACGCGCGGTCCGTACTGCCGAGCAAGGTAGCTCCGGAAGTAGAGCGGCGTGGCCATGCAGACGGCGATGATCGTCGCCCGAACGGCGAGCTCGAGACGATGAGCGCGGGCGGGACCGAGGCGTGCAAAGCGACGCGTGACGAAGAGGACACCGGCGTCCATTCCTTCGGCGGCCACGAGCAGTATCCACGGAAGCGCCCACGTGCCGTAGCGGAAATACTCCATGTAACTGCGAGTCGGATCGCCGGCACCGACGGGACTGAGGGACAACGGCACCAGTCCGGCGGCGATGCCGACGCCGACCACGACGAGCCGCCAAGGGTCCCTTCTCCAGAGATGCGCGACGCCGAACGGGAGCGGGAGGAGCAACCAGAATGGAACGACCTGCTGCATCCCCAGGAACAGCAGTACCGGGAACCCGTGCCACAGATGCGGGGCGACGTGGCTCACCACGCCCAGCGCACGTGCGCTGGCGAAGCTCGCGATGGCGTTCGCCGCAAACCAGCCGAGCGCGGCCACGAGCACGGGGTGCGTTCGCCAGCGCCGCAGTGCCGGCACGGCAATCGCCAGCAACGCCGCGCCGACGACCGGCGCGTCGGGACGGCCCCAGCACGCGTAGGCCAGCACCGCGGCCCCCGCCATCGCCAGCTCGCCGCGCTCGAAGCGCACCGCGGCCGCCACCAACGCGACGCCCAGCAGATTGAACGTGAGCAGCGGGCCGAATTCGAAGTCGCTGGAATACATCGCGGCGTGAAGGGGCAGCGACGCGAGCGCGACGCCGGCGAACAGCGCGGAGGCGCGGCTGAAGTCGAGGGCGCGAGCGAGCAAGACCAGGAGTGGCGGCGCGAGCGCAGCGAGCACCCACGGCACCCGGATGATGGTCCACATGAACCGCGGTTCCTCGGGAAACAGGGTTTCGATCAGGACCGACAACCCCTGCCACCCCCCCACCGATTGCCGCCACAATCGGCCGTAGCCCGATCCCCCGTCGGTGAGGATGTTGGGCTCCGTCAGCACGAAGCGCACGACTGCGCTCCAGGCCAGCACGGCGACGGCGTCGACACTCACCGCGGCTGCCGTCGGAAGACGCGCGCGCCCTTGCCTCGAGACGCCATCCACGATCGTCAGAATCGCTGCCGCGGCGCACGTGGCGACCGCGACCCACAATGACCAGCTCGCCAATTCCCGCTGCAGCATCTCGTGGTCCTGCAACGACACTGCTGGATCGCTGACTCCGCCGAAGGCCGACGGCGTCAGGAGCCACGCCACGACCGGGACCGCGACCGCCGTCACGACCACGACCGTCGCGCCGAGCACGGCGCCGATCGCCAGGCACGTGGGAGCGGATCGCCGGTGCGCCTTCGAATGCCGGCCGATCACTTGCCGCGCTGCGCCCCCGAGATCGCCGCCGCGGCCATGCCGATCGCGAAAATCAGGCAGGCCGTTGCGAGCGCCGCCACGAGCGCGAGCAGTTTCACGCCGCTCGAAAACGGCAGCAGGGCGACCACGCAGGCGACGAGGAGCGGGACGAAGGCGAACGCCAGGAAGGCCTTCAAGGGATTGTAGTGCAGGACGACTTCCAGCATCCCCTGGCCCGCGCGCAGGGCGTCGAGAACGAAGCGCACCTTCGAGGATCCGATGCGGGCGCGATATTCGATCGGGTGGAAGTGGACGAACGCGCCGCTCAACGTCAGCACGAGAGACAGTGTGGTGGTGAACGAGAATCCATTCGGCAGCCGATCGAGGAGGGGCACGACGTCCGCCCGCCGAAAGACGCGGAAGCCCGAGTTGGGATCGGGCAGCCATTTCCCGGTGACGAAGTTGGTCAACAGCACGAACGTCGCCTGCCTCGGGGACCGCCGGACACGGCGGAAGTGCGCTCCGGTGCGTGCACCGACCACCATGTCGAAGCGCTCCGTCAGCTCGAGCAGCACCGGCAGCTCCTCGACCGGGTAGGTGCCGTCGGCGTCGGTGATCGCGATGAGGTCGTGAGAGGCGGCCCTGATCCCGGTCTTCAGCGCGTGCCCATACCCGGCCGACATGGGATGCACGCAGACGCGGGCGCCGGCGTCGGCCGCGACACGCTGGGTCGCGTCGCGCGAGCCGTCGTCGACCACGATGATCTCCAGGGGCCGGTCGAGGCGCGGCTCGATGGCGCGCACTGCCGCGAGCGTGACGGCGAGCCCGTGCTCTTCATCACGGGCTGGAATCACGAGGGTCAACCCCGACGCTCCCGCCGGGCTCGCGTCCGCGCGGACCGTCACGCGCCGAACCATCCGGCCGGACAGGGCGGCTGGAAGGGAGACGTGTCGAATGCTCCATCGACTGCACGTTCGAACCGCGCGACCTCGGCCGGCATAGTCCCTTCCCCGCCCTCAATGTCGAAGTATCGGGAGCTCCCCCGAGTAAAGCCCTCGAACGTCAGCACGAAGATCTGGCTCGGCGGAGTAACACGAACGAGGTCGACGTGGACAGAGCTGCCGGAGCTGATCCAACTCATCGCCCGGTCGCGCCTCACGTATGTGCGTCGAAGGCGGCGCGCAGCACGCTGCTGCCCTGCCGTGCCAGCGTCGACCACGGAGTGCAGCGCAAGAGGCGCCACATGTGCCCGGGACGCAAATAGAAGGACGTGACGGCCCAGCGCAGCACGCCGCGCAATTCCTCGGCGGTCATGTCGGCGAACGCATTCGCCTGCGCGGACACGTCTTGCAGCTCGAAATCCCCCTCTTGCACCTTGCCGAGCGCCACCAGCTCGCTGCGCAGCAGCGTGCCGAGGCGCGGCGCGTAGAGATTGAACGAGGCATAATCGAGGGGGAGCGCGCGGGCATAGCGAATCGTCGCCAGGGCCTGCGCGCGCGTTTCGTGCGGGCTGCCGAGCACGAAGTGGCCGCAGCTGCGAATGCCGAGTGCCCGCGCATGCGCCAGGACGCGATGCGTGCGGCTCGCCTTCACCGCCTTGCCGAGCCGGCCGGCCACCTCTTCGTCGCCGGTTTCGATTCCGCACAGGATCACCTCGCACCCGGCGCGACGCATCAGGTCGAGGAGGGCCTCATCGAGGACGTCGGTGCGGCATTCGGCCGACCAGCGCAGCCGGATGCCGGCGGCGATGATTGCCTCGCAGAGCTCGCGCCCCCGTTGCCGGCTGGGACCGAAGGTGAAGTCGCGCACGTACACCTCACGCAGGCCGAGTGCTTCGATCGCGGCCAGCTCCGCCACCGCGTCCGGGATCGGGCGCAACTGCTGCGGCAGGCTGCGGGACGCGCAGAAGGTGCAGGGAAATGGACAACCGTTCGCGGTGAGAATGGTCGTCGTCTTCTCCCAGCGGGTGAACGGCATGCGGTAGCGATGCAGCGGAAACAACGCGTGCCGCGGCATGCCGTAGCGCATTGGCTCGCCGCCGAGGACGGGGCGCACCTCGATTTCGTCACCGCGGCGCAGCACGACACTGCGGACGCCGGCGTCGTCACCGCTCGCAAGACGCGTCAGCGACGGATCGGCGAAGTTCTGTATGAGCCCGTCAAAGGCGGCCACCTTGCGCAAGGTTTCCTGCGGAGCAAACGCGGCGACGTCGCCGAGGCCGTAGATGCGTGCGCCGGTCTCGGCCGCCACGCGTGCAAGAAACGCCGCGTCGTGGGCCAGCGACACCGCCGCAGTGAGCGAAAAGACGGCGTCGGGACGGAAGCTCTTGGCGCGCGCCAGTGCCTCGGAGGGGGGACACGACTCGGCGACGGCATCAATGACGTGCAGGTCGTGGTCCGCACCGAGCACCCCCGAGAGCACGAGGAGATCGATCGGCGCCCAATAGTAATCGGCCTTGGAGGACTCCCCGCAGGCGAAGTCGCGCAGCACCGCCCGTCCGTTCGCGGGCGGATTGAGGAGCAGGACCCTGGCCATCAGTCGATCCCAATGTCGTCGAAGCTTGCAGTGAGCGACGGCGGCAGGTCACCCTCCCATGTCGTCACGCCGTTCCGAACGAGCGCGGCGGTGAGCGCCGCGACGCGCTCGCGTTGCCACTCGTCGGTGGCGACCTCCGCGTAGCCGGCCTCCGCGAAGTCGCCGCCGGCGCCCTGGACGCCGTGCAAGACGTCGATGCTCACCGACGAAACGCATTCGGCGAGGGCGTCGGCGAAGGCCTCGACGGGACCGGGTAGGACGGGCTGCACGACCGCAAACGTCTCCACACCCGCCGCGCGCAGCATGCGTAGCAGGGCAAAACGTTCCGCGATCGACGCCGCGCGCGGCTCGAAGTGACGGCGCACGTCGTCGTCGAACGTGGGGATCGAGGCGCCGACCCAAGCGGTGGGCAGCGATGCCAGCAGCTCGGCATCGCGCTCGACGAGGCGCGACCGCGTCAGCACGAACACCGGGCGCGGCGCCGCCGCGCGGATCGCCATCAGACACGCGCGCGTCACCTCGTAGCGCGATTCCACCGCCTGGTATGGATCGCTGAGAATCGGACAGAACTTGATCGGCCAGCGGGGTGCGTCCACGAGCTCGCGCGTCAGGACGTCGGGAAGATTCACGCGGACGTCGACGTAGCTTCCCCATGGTACGACCGGCGCCCGGGCCAGCCGTCGCATGTTGCCGATCGGCACCTGCGCGTAGCAGAAGCGGCAGCCGATCACGCAGCCGACGTACGGCGTGATCGTGAAAAACCGTGACGGGCTGTCGAGGGCCGGCTCGAGCGCCGTCTCGACCTGCACCTCGCGGACGCGCCGGCCGGCGGGGACCGCGCCCTCCTCGGTCGCGGCCTCCCGCTCGATCGCCGCCAAGACCGCGTCCTCGTTGCGCGCGACGATCGGCACGAGCGCCTCGCAGAGCGCGCTGCCCGCACGTGAGCGCGCCGGCGTCACCGTCATCGCGCGGTAGCTCAATGCGAGCCGCGGCGTGCGCGCGGCGAAGCGCTCCGTGTCGGCGAGGAGCGCCACTTCGACGTTGACGTCTCCCTCTGCGGTACGGAAACGCCATCCGAGCCCGATCTCCAGCAATACGCCGACGAGGCAGGCACCCGGCACGACCTCGTCCCCCGCACGGAATGGCGCGAGGAGCTGCAGGAGGTGGGTGTGGAGCCTCACGGACGTTCAGGAGTACTCGCAGGCTGGCCGCCGGGCAAGATCGATCAGGTTCCAGCCGCCGGATGCGCCGACGTTACGCGCTGGACGATCGCGACGATCGGCGTAGATCTCTCACGCTACTGGCGTAGTGGCGCAGACGTCAGCGGCGACGTTTACGCGACGAGGACGCCCCGCCGCCTTTGCGCTCGGCGGACGGCTGGCCGCGGTCGGGCCGCTTCCGCGCGAGCGCCTCGCGCACTCGATCCGGCGGGCTGCCATCCGATCCGTGCCGGCGCTGGATTTGCTCTTCGACATCCAGGCTCGCCTCGATGTCGGCCAGCAACTCGTCGGTGGCGAGCCGAGCAAGACGTGTGATCGTGTCACCGAAGCGAGCGCGGAGATGGTCCTTCGCCCCTTCCAACAGGAGCTCCCGGAACGCCTGCTTCGTGACCCCTTCCGCCTCGCCGTACAGGACCCGCGACATCTCGAGCTGGAGAAAGCGGGTGTCCGCGCCTTGGCCACCCCGATGCTCCCGATCGGCGTCCGGACCACCATCCCGGTGGCCTCGTCCGTCCCGATCGTCGCGGTGCCGCGGATCTCGATCAGTGTGATCGTCAGCTCTGCGATCGTTCATTGCGGAACCTACCGCCGGCGGATGTAGCAGATGTTCATGCCGCGATGCCAGCGGGAACACCATGCACGACTACCGGCGGGCGCGCGTTCGCGACGACGATGCGCTGGACGCGCTCTCCCGGGACCGCCGCTCTTCGCCTGAGCCGCTTCGAATCCGACCCCGAACGGCGCCACGCCCGCCTTTTTTTCTTGACAACCGAAGCGGCACACTGCAACTGTCCCACCGGCATCGCCGAGCCAAGAGAGCCTCTCGACCTGCGCTGTCGCAGGGAAATCGACCCTGATCGTGGGCGAGGTGCTGAGTATGCGTCGCCGCCGTCGCGTCGCTGCTGGCGACGCCAGGACCCAGAAAAAGGAGCGGGCGATGCTTTCACGACGCGATTTGATCGGCAAAGCGGCTGTCGGTGCGGCCGCGGCCTTGACTGTGGGTGCGGTGGGAACCGGGATTGCGGCCACGCGGCCCCTTTCCGACCCGACGGACGATCCGGCGGCCAACCGAGACGGGCAGAACGCGCTGGCGCCCCGCACAGAGTCCGCGGAGCGCTCCGCTCCGCCGCCCTGGGATCTCGTGGCTCCGTTCGGCGCCGGCGCCGCGATCGCGCACGGCTGGCAACTCGCAGACTTGAGCCCGGTACGGGACGGATCGGCGGTCGTGACGCTGCAGAACGAGCGCGGGCGATCGCACCGGGTCCATCTTTGCCAGAACGACGGGAGCCCAGAGGGCGTCGTCTACACGCGCCGGGTCGATCTCGTGGTGATGAATCAGGGCTACGGAGACCTCCCGACCGAGGAGCACCTGGCGCAGGCGGTGGCGGAGCTGGCGCACGCGGTGGCGGCCAACGAGGCCAAGATGCCGGACCGCTTCTTCACCGACCTCCTGCCGCACGGCGAGCGCTTGCAGCGCTTCGCGTCGGCGGACGGGCCCTCGGCGGACGGCAAGCTACGATGAAGAGCGGGCAGAGCGAACTTCAGGTGAAGGAGCCGACATGAGCGACAAAGAGAAGGGACTGCCGTTGATGCGGAAGACGCCGGTGGATTTCCTCAGTCGGGACGAGGCCCGGCAGGCGCTGAACCCCGACGTCGGACTCGACGCGTCCGAGGCGGCGCAGGCGCTGCGCTCCGAACCCAACAACGAGAACATCCTGCTAGCGCAGCATCTCTCCCACGCCTCGCATGGCAGCCACGGGAGTCACGGCAGCCACGGGAGTCATGGCAGCCATGGGAGTCACGGCAGCCACGGCTCGCATGGCAGTCACGGGTCCCACGGCAGTCATGGATCGCACGGCAGTCATGGATCGCACGGGTCGTGGTGAGAATCCGCCGGGTGCCAGAGCGCACCTCGGCGTCAACGGAGGCGTCGCGATGACGTTAGCTCGGCTACAGCGGAATATTCGGGCGGCCAAGACCCGCGCGGTCGGCACTGCGACGCCGACAGGCGCCAGGCGTCACGGCTCGGCTCTGGTCAGCATGGCGACCCTGGCGATCCTCGGATTGCTGGTCGCGGCGGCGCCGGCAAGCGCCATCGTCATCACCGGCGGGCCTGTGTATACGCCCGGTGGCGGGTGGAGCTGCAGCGCGCCAGTCGCCGGCTCGGAGAAGCTCGCCGGCGGCGGCAACTACTCCTGTACCGGCACCGCGGGGTCGTTCACCAACCTGTACATCGGGGTGAACCGACTCACCTCGTTTCCGTACGGCGACAAGATGGACAGCACCGGCGGCTCCGAGCCGAGCGGAAACGAACGGTTCATCTGGTCGGCGGACGGCGGGACCACGATCCGCTACACCGGGACGACGTCGATCGCCGGCTACGGCGCCGTCGACACGCGCGTGACGCTGACGTTCAGCGGCACCGGGGCGGTCGTGAGTGACGCGACGACCCAGGGGCTCACGGGTACCAACATCCGCGGAGCCCAAGGCGTCCACTCCCTCTGGCGCATCGGCGCGGCGGTCGCCAGCATGACGGTCAACGTCCTGGTCGAAGCCGGCGACGCCGGCAGCGGCGTCTGGCAGCCGGCGGACCTGTACTTCGGTACCGGCGGGGCGCACCGGCTGGGCGACGGCCTTTCAGAGGTCGACCGATCGCACGTGGATCTCGCATTCTACACGTCCAGCTGTGGCGATTCCCAAGTGGACTCCCCGGAAACGTGCGACCTCGGTGGCTCGAACGGCACGGGGTGCTGCAGCACATCGTGTCAGTTCCGTACATCCGGGACCGTGTGCCGCTCGTCGACGGGCGTCTGCGACCCCCAGGAGACCTGCAGCGGCTCGATCGGCACCTGCCCGGGCAACAGCTTCCTCCCGAACACGACCGTCTGCCGTAACTCGGGCGGCGTCTGCGACCCCGCCGAGAACTGCAGCGGCTCGGGCGGGGCTTGCCCGAGCGATGCGAAGAGCAGCGCGGTCTGTCGCGCCTCGGGCGGCGTCTGCGACATCACGGAAAGCTGCGACGGCGCCACCAACAACTGTCCGCCCGACGGCTTCGTCTCGAGCTCGACGGTCTGCCGCGGCTCCGGCGGCGTCTGCGACTTGACCGAGAACTGCACCGGCTCGAGCGCAGCCTGCCCCGGCGACGCCAAGAGCAGCGCGGTCTGCCGCGGCTCGGCGGGCGTCTGTGACATCGCCGAGAGCTGCGACGGCGGGAGCGACGCGTGCCCCGCCGAAAGCTTCGTGTCGAGCGCGACCACCTGCCGCGGCTCGGCGGGCGTCTGCGACGTCGCCGAGAACTGCACCGGCTCGGGTCCGGCGTGTCCCGGCGACGACGTCGAGTCGAGCGCGACGGTCTGCCGAGGCGCGGTCGACGTCTGTGACACCGCCGAAAATTGTACCGGCTCGGGCACCGCGTGTCCCGCCGACGGCGTCGAGCCCAGCAGTACCGTGTGCCGCGCCGCCTCCGGCGTCTGTGACACCGCCGAGAACTGCGACGGCGCCACCACCGGCTGTCCCGCCGACGCCGTCGAGCCGACCAGCACCGTCTGCCGGGCCGATGTCGACGTCTGCGACGTCGCCGAGAACTGCGACGGGTCGACCAAGAACTGCCCGGCCGACACCCTGAAGCTCGCGACCGACGTCTGCCGCAGCGCGGCCGGCGTCTGCGACGTCGCCGAGAACTGCGACGGCACCAACGCCGCCTGCCCGGCCGACACCCTGAAGCTCGCGACCGACGTCTGCCGCGGCGCGGTCGGCGCCTGCGACGCCGCCGAGAACTGCGACGGGACCACCGTCGCCTGCCCGGCCGACGCGCTGAAGCTCGCGACCGACGTCTGCCGGCCGGCAGCAGGCGGGTGCGACGCGGTCGAGAACTGCACCGGCGCGAGCGTCACGTGTCCCGTCGATGGCTACCTCACGAGCAGCACCGTCTGCCGCGGGTCGTTGGGCGTCTGCGACGTCACCGAGCTGTGCCCCGGAACGGGACCGAACTGTCCCGGCAATTCGTTCGTGAGCTCGGCGACCGTCTGCCGGGCCTCCCTCGGCGGCTGCGATCCGTCCGAGAGCTGCACGGGCTCGAGCGCCCCGTGTCCTGCCGACGTCCTGCTGCCGAACTCGACCATCTGCCGCGTCGCGGCCGGAGTGTGCGACGTGGGTGAGGTGTGTAGTGGCAGCAGCCCGTCGTGTCCTCCCGACGGATTCGCGGCGTCGACCGCGCTCTGCCGCGGACCGGCGGGCCTCTGTGACGTCGCGGAGAACTGTAGCGGCTCGAGCGCGACGTGTCCGACCGATCTGTTCGCGCCCAACACGCAGGTCTGCCGCGGTGCGGCGGGCGGCTGCGACATGGTCGAAACCTGTACCGGGTCGGGTGCCGCATGCCCCGGCGACAGCCTCCAGCCGGCCAACGCGGTCTGCAGGCCGACCGCCGGACCGTGCGACATCGCCGAGCTGTGCGGCGGCGGCGACGCGATGTGTCCGAGCGACACGTTCGAGCCGGCCAGCACGGTCTGCCGTCCGGATGCCGGTGACTGCGACGTTCAGGAGAGCTGCACGGGAACGGGCACCGCGTGTCCGACGGATGACTTCGAGCCCGACGGGACTAGCTGCGACGATACCCAGACCTGCACCATCAGCGACATGTGCGTGGCCGGCGCCTGCGCCGGCGAGTCGTCGATGTGCGGAGACGGCACCAATCAGCCGGGGTGCAACGAGGAATGCGACGACGGCAACACCAACAGCGGCGACGGATGCTCGGCGACCTGTCAGCTCGAGTTCGGCTGCAGTCCCACACCCGAAACCGGCTGCCGCACGCCGATCGCGCCCAAGCAGGCGCAGTTCCAGATCGGCGACAAGACGCCCGACAGCAAGGACCGTCTGCAGTTCAAGTGGAACAAGGGCGCCGCGACCACGCTCGGCGAGCTCGGGACGCCGCTCACCGACACCGACTACGTCCTGTGCATCTACCAAGGCGGTAACTTCCTCGCCCGCACGCTCATTCCCGCCGGCGGCATCTGCGCCGGGAAGCCCTGCTGGAAGGCCAAGTCGACCGGCTTCCAGTACAAGGACAAGGACCTCACGCCCGACGGTATTCAGCAGCTCAACTTGAAGGCGGGTGTCGCCGGGAAGGCGAAGATCCAGGTGAAGGGCCGAGGCGTCAATCTGCCGAACACGCCGGTTCCGCTCACCCTGCCCGTCGTGGTGCAGCTGAAGAACAGCGCCAACGGCGTGTGCTGGGAAGGCACGTTCAATGCGCCGGCCACGAAGAACGTGAACGGCTCGTTCAAGGACAAGACCGACTAGTCGCTCACACGTCCCATCGGCCGCCGCCGACCCGGCGAGCGGCCCACGGGTAGAAGGCACGCGAGAAGCGTCAGCGCGGGGAGACTGCATTCCCGCGCTGACGCGACCCGCCGCGGATCTGAGACGGCGATACTTCCCGTCACGCGACGGCCGCTTCAAATCCGGCCCCGAACGGTCGTCAGGCCGCCTTTTTTCCTTGACAACCGAAGCGGCTCACTGCCACTGTCCCACCGGCGTCGCCGGGGTGCTCAGCGTCCCACGGCGCCGTCGCGTCGCTGTCCGGCGACGCAAAGGATCCAGAAGGGAGCGGGCGATGCTTTCACGACGCGATTTGATCGGCAAAGCGGCGGTGGGTGCGGCTGCGGCATTGGCTGTTGGGGCCGTGGGGACCGGGATTGCGGCCACGCGGCCTGTTGGCGACCCGACGGATGAGCCCGCGAGCGACCGGGACGGGGCGAATGCTCTGGCCCCGCGCACGGACTCGGCGGGGCTCGCCGCTGCGCCGCCGCCCTGGGATCTCCTGGCGCCGTACGGCGCCGGCGCCGTGGTGGCGCACGGCTGGCGGCTCGTCGACTGCACGTCGGTGCAGGACGGGTCGGCGGTGGTGACGCTGCAAAACGAGCGCGGGCGCTCGCACCGGGTGCATCTCTGCCAGAACGACGGGAGCCCCGAGGGCGTCGTCTACACGCGCCGGGTCGATCTCGTGGTGATGAATCAGGGCTACGGAGACCTCCCGACCGAGGAGCACCTCGGGCAGGCGGTCGCGGAGCTGGCGCACGCGGTGGCGGCCAACGAGGCCCAGGTAGCGGACGGCGTGTTCGCCGAGCTGCTGCCGCACCGCGAGCGCGTCCGTCGCTTCGCGGCGGCGGACGGCCCCTCGGCCGACGGCAAGTTGCGGTAAAGGGCGGGCGCACGCAGCGAACTCAGGTGAAGGAGCCGACATGAGCGACAAAGAGAAGGGGCTGCCGTTACTGCGGAAGACGCCGGTGGATTTTCTCAGTCGGGACGAGGCGCGTCAGGCGCTGAAGCCCGATGTCGGACTCGACGCGTCCGAGGCGGCTCAGGCGCTACGCTCCGAACCCAACAACGAGAACATTTTGCTTGCCCAACATCTCTCCCATGCCTCGCATGGCAGCCACGGGAGTCACGGCAGCCACGGGTCGCACGGCAGCCACGGGTCCCACGGCAGCCACGGGAGTCACGGCAGCCATGGATCGCACGGCAGCCATGGGTCTCACGGCAGCCACGGATCGCACGGGTCGTGGTGAGAATCCGCCGGGTGCCAGAGTGCACCTCGGCGTCAACGGAGGCGTCGCGATGACGTTAGCTCGGCCACAGCGAAGAATTTGGGCGGCCCGGACCACGGCGACCCTGGCGGTCCTCGGACTACTGGTCGCGGCGGCGCCGGCAGGCGCGATCGTCATCAGCAACGGGCCGACGGATACGCCGGGCGGCGGGTGGAGCTGCACCTTGCCGGTCGCCGGCTCGGAGAAGCTCGCCGGCGGCGGCAACTATACCTGCACCGGTACCGCGGGGTCGTTCACCAATCTGTACCTCGGGGTCGATCGCAACACGACGGTGCCGTTCGGCGACAACATGGACAGCACCGGCGGCTCGGAGCCGAGCGGGAACGAAAGGTTCATCTGGTCGGCGGACGGCGCGACCACGATCCGCTACACCGGGACGACGTCCATCGCCGGCTACGGCGCGGTCGACACGCGCGTGACGCTCACGTTCAGCGGCACCGGCGCGGTCGTGAGTGACGCGACGACCCAGGCACTCACCGGCACCAACATCCGCGGAGCCCAGGGTGTCCACTCCCTCTGGCGCATCGGTTCGGCGGTCGGCAGCCTGACCGTCAACGTCCTGATCGAAGCGAGCGACGCCGGAGCCGGCGTCTTTTCACCGGCGGACCTGTATTTCGGCAGCGGCTCGACGCACCGCAGAGGTGATGGCCTCACCGAGGTCGACCGCTCGCACGTGGATCTTGCGTTCTACACCTCCAGCTGCGGCGATTCCCAAGTGGATGCCCCCGAGGTGTGCGACCTCGGCACCGGCGTGAACGGCACCGGGTGCTGCACCACGGCGTGCCAGTTCCGCACGGGCGGTACGGTCTGCCGCGCGTCAGGTGGCGTGTGCGACCTTCAGGAAAGCTGCTCGGGGTCGAGCGGGAACTGTCCGGTCAACGGCTTCGTGAGCTCGGCGACGACGTGTCGCTCCTCCGCGGGCGTCTGCGACCCCGCCGAGAACTGCACGGGCTCGAGCGCCGCCTGTCCGTCGAACACTCTTTCCTCCTCGTCGACGCCGTGTCGCGCCTCGACGGGCGTCTGCGACCCGACCGAGAACTGCACCGGCTCGGCGCCGGCCTGTCCCGGGGACACCATCTCCTCGAGCTCGACGGTGTGTCGCGCCTCCGCGGGCGTCTGCGACATCGCCGAGAACTGCGACGGCGTGGACGTCGACTGTCCGGGCGACACGCTCGAGAGCTCGGCGACGACGTGCCGTAGCGTGGCCGGCGTCTGCGACGTGTCCGAGAACTGCAGCGGTTTGGACGCCGACTGCCCGGCCGACGGGTTCGAAGCGTCGACCCTCGAGTGTCGCGCCAGCGGCGGCGTCTGCGACGTCGCGGAGAGCTGCACCGGTTCGGGCGCGGCCTGTCCGGCCGACGACTTCCAGCCGAGCACGGTCGAATGCCGGGCCACCGTGGGATCGTGCGACGTGGCGGAGAGCTGCACCGGCAGCACGGCCGACTGCCCCGCCGACGTCGTCAAGCCGAGCTCCGAGGTCTGCCGCGCGACGGCGGGAGTCTGTGACGTCGCCGAGAGCTGCGACGGGGCGAGCGGCGTCTGTCCGACCGACGCCTTTGAGCCCTCCAGCGTCGAATGCCGCGCCGATGCCGGCCAGTGCGACGTCCCCGAAAACTGCACGGGCAGCGCTGCCGACTGTCCCGCCGAGGGCTTCGAGCCCGACGGGACCTCGTGCGACGACACTCTGACGTGCACGATCAGCGACGCCTGCGTCGCCGGCGCCTGCGTCGGCGACTCGATGACGTGCGGCGATGGGACCGTACAGGGAGCGTGCGCCGAGGAGTGTGACGATGGCGGCACCGACCCGAACGACGGCTGCTCGCCCACCTGCCTCATCGAGATCGGCCTCGCCTGTCCGGAGACGCCGCTCAGCGGCTGCAAGCCGCCGTTCGTCCCCGGGAAGTCCACGTTGCAGCTCTCGAACAAGGCGGTCAACGCCAAGGACGGCTTCAAGTTCAAGTGGATGCGCGGCACCCGGACGACCCTCGCCGAATACGGCACCCCGCTCACCAGCACCAACTACCAGCTGTGTCTCTACGACCAGAGCGGACTCCGGATCGAGGTGACTCATCCGGCAGGGGGCACGTGCGCCGGGAAGGCGTGCTGGAAAGCGACCGGGTTCCAGGGCTTCAAGTACTCCGACAAGGAGCTCACCCCCGACGGCGGTCAGAAGCTCGGGTTGAAGCAAGGCGCGGTCGAGAAGGCAAAGATCCAGTTCAGCGGTCGCGGCGCCAACCTCGACCTGCCGGCGGATCTCACCACCCTCGCGCAGCCGATCGTCGTGCAGATTCACAACAGCGACGGCGTGTGTTGGGAGGCGATTTTCAGCGGGCCCCCGACGAAACAAACCCTGGAAAAGTTCCAGGACAAGGCGGACTGACGGCAACGACACTCCCCGGCTAGGGCGCCCCGCGCGCCCTAGCCGGGGAGTTTTTCGTTCGGTCGACGAGGTCGTGCCGCGAAAATCGCGGCGAACTCGAGTCAGCCGCCTGGCGAGGTCGGTCGTCGTGCCTGGGGCTTTGCGGTTGCCAGGTCGCGTGCGCCTTGAAGCCCGCTCGGGTCACGGTAGAGTCCTAGCCTCCCAATGTCCGGCGCACTCAATTGGACCTCCGCGATCCTGCAGCGTCTGGCCCTCGTGGTGGGCGGCCTCGTCGTCGCTCTCGTGATCGCGGAGGGCATCGCGCCACGGTATGCGCCCTTCGTGCTCGTCGACGGGCGACTGACTCTTCTCGGTGAGCGCTACGAACGGCAGGCGCGGATGACTCTCTCCGAGATCGACGGCGTGCCGATGTGGTTCCACGAGCCGGGTGAGCGGCCGCCGCCGAAACCGAACAAAGAAGGGGTTCGGATCGTCGTCCTCGGCGACTCCGTGCTGATGCCGGCGGGAGTTCGGGAAGAAGACGGCGCCATCCGTCTGCTCGAGCACCTGCTCGGGGCGGCGCTCGACGGTGGGCCGTACGAAGTGGTCAATCTCGCGGAAGGAGGCTGGAGCACGCTGCAGGAAGAAGTGCTCCTGCGTCACGAAGGGTTGGCGCTGCACCCCGATTTGGTCGTCGTCGGCCTGACTCCGAACGATGCGCAGCAGTATGTCATGGTCGATGGCCAGCTCATCTTCACGCGTTTCATTCAGGATGCCGAGGCGCGTGGAGACCACGTTCTGGCCCGCCGTTCGTACGTGTGGAACTGGCTATGGCTCACCTGGAAGAGGATCGAAGCAAACCAACAGCCGCTGCAGTCTCAGCCCGAGCAGGACTCTGTGCTCGCCTCGCTGTCACGCATGGCCGAAATGACTCGCGCGGCGGGATCGCGTTTCGCGATACTCTGTCTCCCCTTCCTCGAAGAGCCCCACAACCTCCCCTCCGCCTGCGATTGGCCCGACATCGTCCCTTGGGCGGAGCGCGTAGGCGTCCCGCTGCTCGTCGTCGCGCCGCTGTACGAGCGGTATCCCCTGCCGCAGCTTCGTCTGGACTCGATTCATCTTTCGGCGTTCGGCCACCGGGTGCTCGCGGTCGGCTGGTTGCGGTGGCTGATCGACCAGCATCTCGTCCCGTGGCAGGCCGTCCGGGCCCTTCCCGACTACCCACCGATCCCGGCGCCGGCGGAGAAGAGCGGCTGACGAAGCGTCGCGGGGGATCTCCGCGGCACCATGCCTGACGCGCGACGGCGGTCGCGGGATCGGGCGCGCCACAAAAAGCCGTTGATCTTTGGACTTGGTCCGTGAGAGGACGCCGTATGGCGATGGCGCGAATCCTTTGCATCGTGCTGGCGACCGCCCTCGCGACCGTCGCATACCACCCTCCCGCCCGTGCGTCGTGCAGCGACGCCGCGACCGTCGACGCCTGCAGCCCGGGCTCGGGAAGCACGGCCGTCAACTGCACGGCCGAGTGGCTGCTGACCCCCGAGCCGGCACCCAACTCCCGCGGCGTTCCGGGCACGCGGATCGTGTGCGTCGAGGGCGATCCCGGGTGTAATTTCGGTAGCGAGCCGGGCGTGTGCACGTTTCAGCTGTCGCTCTGCATCAACAATGACGACCCGCGGCTCCCGTCGTGTCTTCCCGACTGGATCGAGTCCTTCGAGGTGAAATCACCGCGCACCACCAGCCGCGATGCGGCCGACGCGGCGAACCGGACCGCGCTCGAAGACCTGACGCTCTGCCGCGAGGGTGGTCTCTGCGTGCCGTTGCTGCGGGACCGCGTGCTGGTCACCGGGGAGGATCGCACGTCCGTCCGGAACGAGACGGGGGACCTGTGCTCCGATCCGACGGTGATCCGCGTGCCCCTGCGGCAGCGCCCAGGTCGGGCTCCGAAGAAAGGGAAGCGCTCGCTCAAGCTCGAGAGCACCGGCCAGGACGGCGGCGACCGCGACAAGCTCCGGTTCGAGTGTCTGCCGGGCACCTGCGGCAACGGCATCGTCGAGTTCGCGCGCGAGGAGTGTGACGACGCCAATCGCGTTGCCGGCGACGGCTGCGACGCTTGGTGTCACATCGAGCCGCCGCCGACGCCGATCGTCACGACCACCGCGACCCCGCTCCCGACCGTGACCCCGACCCCCTCACCATCGCGCACGCCCACCACGATACCGACGCCGACCCGGACATCGACTCCGACCCGGACGCCGACCGCCACGCCCTCGCCGACGCGCACGCCCACCGCGTCTCCGACGGCCACGCGGACGCCCACGCCATCGCCGACCGAGACGCCGCTGCCGACAGCGACGCCTTCAGCGACGACCACGCCGGTACCGACCACGACGGCGACGCGCACCGCGACCCCGCAACCGACGCCGACGACGACACCGTCGACCCCGCAGCCGTGCAATCCGGACAGCGAGTCACTCAGCGAGCCCGCGTTCTACCGGGCCCTCGCCTATCGCTGGGCGCCGATCATCATCCAGGACACCGCGAGCAAGTGGAACGCGGACTTCATCGGCAAGATCGACTACGACGGCGACTGGCGCAGCAACAACAACTGGGACAATCTGCCGAGCGCCGGCATCGCCCCGTACGTCTACTACGACGTCCTCGAGACGGCGACGCACTGGTTCATTCAGTACCACACGTTCCATCCGCGTGACTGGAACAACGCCTTCTTCGGGACCTGCGGGCCCGACCCCGACTGCCACGAGAACGACACGGAAAATCTCCTCGTCATGGTCCAGAAGGACGGCTCGCCCTACGGCCGCTTCCGCATGCTGCAGACCCGAGCCCACAACGACTTCTACCAGTATGCGCTCGCCGGAGACGGCGTCGGCAACGGCGTCGGACCGGACGCGGACGATCTCGACAACGACGCCGAGCGCGGCTTCACGTTGTTCACCGATACCTCGGTCGGCATCACCGATCCTCGCCCCGCCGTGTATGTGGAATCGAAGGGCCACGGCATTTGCGACTGGTGGGACAACAACGGCCCCTCTTGTACGCACGCGGACGACACCGTTCCGGGCGGTGACGGCGTGATGTACTACCCGAGCGCCACGGCGACGCCGGCGGTTCCGCCGAATCCCGAGGGCGGCCAGTGGTCCGACTTCAAGAGCCCGTACAACCTGATCTCGCTGTGGGACGACGTGTGGGTGCTGCGCTCGTGCCTGGGGAACGGCATGACGTTCGACGGTCCGTTCAGCTACGGCGGCGTCAGCGGCAACGGCAGCGCGTCGATCGGCCAGGCGATGGATGGCGACGACCACGCGGACGACGCGGCAACGGCGTGGTGGGCGCAGAGCGACGACAACAACCATCTCGCGCCCGGTGACTGGACCTTCGATCCGGCCGTCACCGTCATCCGGCAGCTCACCTTCGCGGAGGGCGTCGACGCGACGTATTCGTACAATCCCTTCTTCGGCATTCACTGAACGACGTCGCCGGCGATGACGGCGAGCAACTCGCGCGGGCGGAAGATCGTCGCCGTGCTCGCGACGGCGCTGCTCGCGGCCTTCACGCTGTATCGGCTCCAGGCCGACGAGCCGGCGGAGGTCGCGGCTCCTCGCCCGACGGCGCGCTCGACGGCGGCCGCGGGAGAACCGTCGCCGGCGGTTCGTGGCACGCCGCTCACCTCATCGGCCGGTGCGCGCGACCGCCACTCGCCGGCGAGTGCGCCGCCACCGCAAGCATCGGCCCCGAGCCGGCCGACGCCCGCCGTCGTCGATCTCGCCGCGGCCGCGCCTTCACCATCGAAACCGCGGCCCGAAGGCGACGAGGACCGCTTTCTGACGAATGACTGGTTCACGCGCGAGGACTTGCAGCATCCGGAGCGCTATTTCGAGCGTGCCGTGCAGATCCCCGAGCTGAACCGGCCGGAAGAGCGCCGCGACACGCTCGCGTTCTTCATGGCATACCGCGAGAAGCTTCAGCGCGACCTCGCTGCCGGCGGTGACGACCGCGGCACGCGTGACGAGACGCTGGCTGTGATCGAGCGCTACGACGCCGCGATCGCACGCCTTCGGATGCTCATTCAATCCGAAGCTGCGGAGTAGCGCCCCCTCGACGTTTCGTGAGACGCGTCCGCGTGAGCGCGCCCCGCCATCAAGGTTGGCTACACTTGAGGAAATTTCCCTTGTTCTGGCAGTCGGCCAAGCTGAATACGTGCTCGCCGCACTGACCGGCGTTGGTCTCGTTGGCGCCGCCGAGGACGATGGTCATGCGAATCGGACCCACGAAAGGACCGTAGGTGGCGTTCTTGCCCTGGACCTTGAAGGCGACACCTTTCTGCTTGGGCGTCTTGTCCATGGCTGCCATGCGGAAGATACCGAGGTCGGAGGCCGGCGCGCACCCCGGCGGAAGCGTGTGAGTGCGGTTGCCATAGCTCTGATTGAGGCCGCTGGCGCCGGCTTTCCAGCCGTCCTTGGGCCCGCACTGAGAACCGATGAGGCCGCCCGGCACGAAGTGGTCGAGCAGGACCGCGTTCCCGGCGCCGAGGTCCGCCAGCACGACGCGCATGCCCTTGGTCACGACGTCGAGCGGGGGCGACGGCAGGGAGACGCCGGGAAACGCGATGTCGCCCTTGGCGTAGAGCTTCCCCGCGTTCGGCACGCCGGCCCTGACGATCGAGAGCTTTGCCTTTTGCGTATCGGCGCCGCCGACGCAGAGGTCGCACCCGTCGGGAATGCCGTCGTCGTCGGCGTCGATCAGGTCCACCCCGCCCGGACACACGTCGCAAAGATCGCCGACCCCGTCGAAATCGCCATCGGCCTGCGCCGGATCCGCGATCGTGGGACAGGTGTCACAGGCATCGCCGTACCCGTCGCCGTCGCCGTCCTGCTGCGACGGATCGCTCGCCAACGGACAGCCGTCGTCCGGGCAGGCATTGGCCGGGAAGCCGGGATTGCCGAAGCCGTCGCCGTCGGAATCGGTGCACGGGTCGCAGGCGTCGCCACCCGCCGTGCCATCGAGATCGTCCTGAGCAGGATTGAACGTCGAGGGACAGTTGTCGCACGCACCGACGCCATCACCATCCGGATCCGCGGCCGATCCGGGGGTCGCCGGACAGGCGTTCGCGACCGACTCGAGCCCGGTCACGTCGTCGCCCGCCGCCAAGCCGAGCGTGGCATGGCCGATGGCGATCGGGGCCGGCGCCACACCCGCCGTGAACACGTCGGCTGCGCTCGCCGCGGCGAGCCCCAAGGTGGGCGAGCCGGGCGCCAACGAGAACAGGGTCGCGCCAACACCCATCGCGAGCGCATCGAGGTCGTCGCAAGCGGGAGGCGAACACCCGGCGCCGCCCGACACGAGTCCGAGCGCCCCCGCCGACGTGTACACGGACAGCCCGCCGAACTGTCCCGTCGCCACGCTCAGCACGTCGCCCGGCTCGGCGCCGCTCGGCAGCGCCGGGTTGGTGCCGGGCGTGAGACTCGGCGAGCCGGCCGCGAGCGAGATCATCGTCGGGAAGAAGACTCCGCGTCCCGGAGCGCCCCAGTCGAAATCCGCGACGTGGTCGTTGGCCGGCGGCGGCGGCGTCCCCAGGAGCTCGGCAAGCCCGAGCCCGAACCCGCCGTAACAGGCCAAGGGTGCGAGCGGCGCCATCCCATTGCCGTCGACCACCTGCGTGTGCACGCCGGGACCCAGGCCGCACGCGGGGTCGGCGGCCGAGAAGATGTCGCTCGCGGCCTCCGCCTGGGTACCGGGCGGCACCGCGTTGACCTCCGAATGGACGTCGGGGGTCGACGGACCGGCGCTCGCCGCCGCGCCGCGGCCGACGGTGAAGTAGATGGTGTCGCTCGCACCGGCGTCGTCGAAATAGCTGAGCGCGTCGACCACGTCGCCGGGGAGGAGATGGAGCTCGGCCGCCGTGCGCCCGACCAGCGGTGCCGCCAAGGGTCCGGCGGCCGGAGCGCCCGCGGGCCGCAGCACCGCCCCGGCGGTCGCGGGAATGGCCGCCAGCGACTGCGACGCCGCGTCGAGCGTGAAGCTCTGCGCGCACACACGTCCGGGCAGCGCCGCCACGAGCAGGGACACGGCGACGACGGCACGAAACGAGGTGTTCATGGCGAGATCCTCCCGATGGAAGCGACGCGTCAGGCACCTCCACGGAAGGGCGCCCAAGCGCGCAGACGCTACGTCAGCGTCGGACCGTTCGTCAACGCCAAAGTTCCGCTCGTCGTCACCGATCGCCATAGCGTTCGCGGCGCCAGGGCCGATGGTCGATGATAGGCGCCCGTCATGCGCTGCCTGGACGTCGATCGCGTGCACGATCGCCCACGCTTCGGGACCTCCGGCACGGGGAAGCGAGCCGAAGCGTCCTCACTTTGACCGGGCCTGGAGGGCTCTGGTACGGAGCTGTCGTGGAACTGGGCCGGTGCCCCGTTCCTCTCGCCGGAGACGCGATGGAATCGCCCTCACCCTCCATACCGGCCTGGGCGTCGTCCGTCGTGGCATTCCTCCTCGACGGCGCGCGACCGGGGGATCTGCTCCCCGGGGGCATCCGCCTCGACGCGGTGAGCGCTGGCCACGACGCCATCCGGCTCGCGACCAGTCGGGACGGCGCCTCCGTCGACGCCTGGCTCAGGCCGCGGGCCGTAGGAGGCGGTGCCTATCGGACGACGGCCCACTTTCTCCTCGGGCACGAAGGGTCGGCGCTCGACGCGGCCGGGCTGCGGCTCCTCGACGAGCTGCACGCCGCCATCCTGCGCCGCGAGGCGGACCTCCCGGCGGCCCTGCTCGCGACCCTCGGCGAACGCCCCCCGACACCGGGATCGGCCCTCCCGATCGACTGGCTGGCGGTGCGCGCGGGGGTGAAGCCCGCGGCGCGGAGCGTGCTGCGCGGGGCGGGGATGGAAGACCTCATCGCCTCCGCCGAGCGACAGGGCTTGCACGCCATTCCCGTCGACGCGGCGGTTTACCTCACCGACTTCGCGACCGGTGGCGCCGCCGGCTGCGATACGATTCTCTACGTCGGAGCGACGCCGGCGGCGGCAGGGGCGGCGGTCGACGCCGAGCGCGCGATGATGGCCGCGGTCGCGCGCGGCGCGCCGGTGAGCGCCACGCTCAATGCCGCGCTGGGGCGCGCGCTCGGATATCCCCAATGCTGCATCGACTTCTTCGCCCCGCGCTGCGACCTGCCCAATGCGCGGCTGCGTTTCGAAGCGCTCCGGCGCACCGGCGGCTCGGCGCTCGCGCTGCTCAACGACCTCGATCCCGTTCGCTCGCTGGTGTCGCACTTCGTCTGCCGGTACGACTGCGAGACCTCGCGCCGCTACGCGCGCACCGTGCTCGACGCGATGGGCGAGAGCGATCCGGCGAGGGCCGAGGAGCTGTCGCGCGCGCTGGAAGGCCTGGTGATCCTGTTTCGCGAGGGCGGAGCGTTGCAGCTCGCGGGCGCGCGCACCGTCGGCGCCGACCGCTACGCCTACCGATCGGTGATCGTACACGAAGATCCGGCCATCCCCGGGCGTTGGCGCGACGTGCTCGGGCACGCCGACGAAGTGCGGATCGGTCGCGGCCTGCTGTCCCCGTTCCGCAACGGGGAGCCGCTCGGCGCATTGTCGTTCGACGTGGATGGGGCGGAGGTCCGTCCGTTCGTTTCTGCGTCGTGAGTTGCGGCGGACGGGCGTGCGGCATCGCTTGCCGCAGCGGAACGGAATCGGGTAACGCGAGCTGATGCGGACGCAGCCGGCATCCGACGCCCGCCACCGGGACCTGGTGCAGCGTCTCGCGGCGGCATTGCGTGGCGCCATGCCGGCGCCCGCCTCGCCGTCCGACGAGGCGCGCCGGCTCCTACTCCGGGCGCTCCGTGGCGAGATCGGCGCCGTGCCGGCGGAGCCGCTCGTCGGCGCGTCCGCCAACGTGGCCGTGCCGGCGGCGGGCGCCCTCGGTGTGCTCCGATACGAGGCGGAATCGCTCGCGATCCTCGCCCGCTTCCCGCCCGCCGACCACGAGCAGATCGTCTCGGTGGCCCTGCGGGTGATTCCCCGGGTGCCGCCGGCGACGGCTCTGGCGCACCGGGCCTGGGTGATGGCGACGGTCGATGCGCTGCGCGGCTTCGGACACCGGGAGCAGCTCGGAGCGTTCGTGCGCTCCCTGCAAGGCGGCGGCCACTTCGAGCTCGTCGACGCGATCCGCCGCTCCGACGCCGGCGAGCGCCTCACCGCCGCGGACCGCTGGCTGCTCGATGCGCGCGCCGCCTGCTGGAGCGCCGCGTACGATGACCTGCGCGCGCTGTTCCAGAAAGCGCCCGACGACCGCACCGTCGCCGCCGAGGGCGACCTGCTCTCCGCGATCGCCTGCGGAGCCGCGGACAGGATCGACGCCGCGCTCACCGCGCTGGAGGTGATCCAGAACCACGGCGATCCGCAGCTGCGCGACGTCGCCGGCCGCTGGAGAGCCGAGCTCACCGTGCGCCGTGGTCGCCGCGACTCCGGGGGCGAGCGATCGTGGTGGCGATCGCTCGGCGACGTGCTCCGTCGGGGCCGGGCGGCGTCGGCGGAGCAGGCCGCGCTGCGTGAGGCCAGCGACCATCCGGTGCTCCGGCTGGTGACCTGGATCGCGCTGCTGCGGAAGCCCGACGAAGGCGGACGCGAGCTGGTGCGCGACTTCCACGAGTGGGTCATCGCCGGCCTCGAGCGCTGTGGCGTCGCCGGCATCGGACCGCTCGTCGCCGAATGGCGCGAGGGCGGTGGCGAGGCGACTCTATGGAAGATCGTCGCATTGTTCGGCGGCAACCGCGGCGACAGCTGCACCGTCGTCGAGGACGGGCGCCTGCGCGCGCTCGACCTGCGCACGGCGCGACAGGAGGCGGTCGCGATGCAACGGCGTCTTCGACACGTGGGGCTCGAGGCGAGCCTGCGCGCGTTCGCGGCGCTCGCGGCCGAGTGGCCGCGGCTGGTCGTCTTCCGTACGTACAGCGCCGAGCTGCTGCTGTGGGCCGGCCGCTACGAGGAGGCCGCGGCGGGATTCGACGAGGTGCGGCGCACGAGCGTGAATCGCTGGGCACACGTCGGCCTCGGGGCCGCCCTCGCCGCGCTCGGCCGAACCGCCGAGGCCGAGCGGGTCTGGGACGAGGGGCTGCGCGTCCACCACGGCGCGCTCCCGGGCGAGGCGTCGCTGGTGTATCGCGCCGAGGTCGCGCTCGGCGCGGGACGCCTCGACGGGGCCGACGAGCTGCTGCGCCAGGTGCTGCGCGCGAAGCCCACCCGGCTGCGTGCCCGGCTCCTGGCGGCCGAGCTCGCCTGGCTACGCGGCGATGCGGCGGCGGGGCGTGCCGCGCTCCTCGAGGCCGCGATCACCTGCCCCGCCCTCGCCGATGCCGACGGGCCCCTCGCGCTCGCCGACGTGCTTCACGATCCCGCGGCCGGCGCGCATCGCGACGCGGCGATCGCGCGCTGCCGTTCGCTGCGCGCCGCCATGCGCGGCAACTCGTCGTCGTGGCTCTTCACCTGGTACGACTCGGCGGAAACCATGCACGCGTTCGCCCATGCCCACGCGGAGGATCTCGAGCTGGCGCTCGACCGGCTCGCACGCATCCCCAACCCCGTGCGCCCGGCCGAGCCCCACCGTGCCATCGCACCGGGCCGGCCGCTGTCTTCTTGAATCGGCATGGTCCAGCAGCCCGAGCCCGCGTGACGACGACAGCAGACCGTGAGCCGGGGACCGGAGGGCGCCTCGCTGAACCGGCACGTGCGGGGGCGTCGGTTCCGGCGCAACCGGCCGCTTCGGGCCCATCGCTGCGGCACCGCCTGCTGCCGTGGATCATCGTCGTCGTGCTGGGCGCGACCTTTCTGGCCGTGCGTGCTCGCTATCCCTGGATCTTCGAGTACGAAGCGGCCGAGACCAGCGTCTCGTCGGCGGCCTTCGTCGAGCACGGCACGCCGCCGCGCGCCTATCACCGCATCCGCTATACGGCGATCTTCGTCGGACCCCTGCACGCCTACCTCAAGGCCATTCCCTATTTCTTCACGTTCGATCCCGCCGGCGAGATCATCTCCCTCAACGTCCTGAACGTCGTCGCCGCGGGCCTGCTCTTCTTCCTGCTGAGGCAGCTGTTCGGATTGTGGCCGGCGACGCTTGCGCTCTTCGTCCTGGCTTTTTCCGCACCCTCGATAGCCCGCTGCACGGCCGCGCACGTGCGGTGTTACAGCGTGCCGCTCGTCCTCATCGTCATGGTCCTGACGGCGCGCGTGTTGCTGCTGCGCGAACGGTGGCTGATGCCGTTGCTCGCCGTCGCGCTGGCGTTCGCCACGCAGGTGTACGGGTTCGCGACTCTGTTCCTGCCGCCCGGGCTCTGTGTGCTGTTTCTGTTGTTCGAGCCGCGCGTCCCCCTGCGAACGTGGCTGCGCTGCGCGGTGATCTTCGCGGCGTTGCAGCTTCCGTGGATCGCCGCCGACGTCTGGGGCGGCGTCGCGGGACCGGTGTGGCTCGTGAGCGGCGACGGGTTCAGCTATCCCGCCGGGGACGCGCAGGACATCGTGCAGGCGCGGGCCGGGGCGCTCGGCTTCATCGGGTCGATCAGCGAGGTCGTGCTCTTCAACGACCGCACCATGCTCTACGTCGGCGTCGCAGCGCTCGCGGTCATGATTGCAGCGGCCCTGCGCACGGCGATCCGGCGAGCTCCGCTCCGTACCAACGCCGACCTTTTCTTCCTGCTCTGGCTCGCGATGTTCCTGGTACTGCCCGCCTATATCGGCGCGGGCCCACGCGTGTATCTGGCACAGTTCCTCGGGCCGGTGATCATCGGACGCGGGCTCACGCTTCCGCTCGTGTGGCTGGTGAGGCAGTGGCCTCGGACGCGCCGAGCGGTTCAGGTGGTCGGCGTCTTCGCGGCCATCGTGCTGGGGTGGCACGCCGTGGAGCACCTCGCCGGCCCGCGCCCGACGACCATCCTCTCCGACCCGATCTTTCCGCAATCGCTGGAGGAGATCCGGTCGGTGGTCCGGCATCTCCACGCCCGCGGGCTCGGACGCGTCGGCTTCAATCGCCGCGTGCACGGCATTCCGGTGCAGAGCGACCTCCATGGCGATTCGTATCTCTTCTGGACGCTCTGCGGCCATGACACCCGCGTGCCGTGCTCCGCCGATGCCAACGGCCCACCGGCGCAAACGCACTTCGCGATCCTCGAACGCGAGTTTCCCTTTCGCCCGGCGGAAGGCGCGATCACGCATCACGGCACGCTGCGCGTCGTCGAGTACGAATCACGCCTGCAGCTGCCGTTTCGCGCCGTCGCCTTCCGCCTGCCGTCGACACGGGACCCCGGCAGGGACGACGAGCGCATCGCCGGACCGCCGGGCGCCGTACGCGCAACCGAACCGGGCGTATCGCCGGCCGAGGAGGCCGATCGGCTTGCGACCATCGAAACGTGGCCGGCCGATCGCCCCGGAGTGCCGGCCTTTCCGCTTCGGAGGGCCTCACAGGTCGCTGCCCTGATGGTCGAGCACGGACTCGACGAGGCCTTCGCCGCCGAAGCCAACTATCCGGGACCAGATCCATCGCCGCTCGAGGTGGTGCTGCGAGGGACGTTGGAGATCGATCGGCTTCCCGAGCCCGGCCAGGAGCTGCGCCTGTTCTTGACCGCCTCCGCCGACGGAGGCCGCTGCGACGCCTCCATCTTTCTCGACGGTCTCCGCCTGCCCCAGTCCAGGTTCCAGCAGCCGGGGGGCGATTCGGGACACCCGCTCCTGACCCTCCAGGCCGATACGACCGGCTTCCTCAGGCCGGGGCGCCACGCCGTCGCGATCCGTCTGCACGATTGCTCGGCGGAGCGGTACGATTTCTACGATCTGGTCGTGGCGAGTCCGGCCGCGCCATGAGGAAGATCGTCTTCGCCGTCCCGATCGCGCTGCTTCTGATCGCTGCCTTGCGCCATCTGAACACCGCGTTCGCGCGCGGCGATGCGGGCTCGATCGTGTGGTCGTCGGCGACCGCCGGGGCGCTGTTCATGGCCGCAGCGGCAGTCTGGTTTGCGAGCGCGCGCGCGGGCCAAGAAGTGAAGCCGACGCTGCTGGCTACGACCCTCTTGTGCCTCGTCGGCGTGGGCTATGGCATCCATCTCGTCGCGGTGCCGGGCATCCGTTTTGGAGGGGCGGCAACCAGCGCGGCGGGACCCGATGCGTATTTCGAGGAAAACTATGCGGCGCGTGGCAAGCGCACCTACCACACGAACTCTCTTGGCTTCCGCGAACCGGAATGGAGTCTGGCGAAGCCGACAGCGACCGTTCGTGGCGTCCTCATCGGTGATTCCATGGTGTTCGGCAGTGGAGTGGACAATGCGGACACCATCGATGCCACGCTCGCCGCTCGCGTGCGACGCCTCCATCCGAACACGAAGATCGAAGTGCTCAATCTCGGTGTTCCCGGCAGCAACCTCCCCAGCTACGTCGAGCTCTATCGAGCCGCCGAGCAGCTGCTGGCGCCCGATTTCGTCGTGCTCTTCTTGTTGCTGCCCAACGACCTGGGCGAGCTGGAGCAGCCGGCGCTGGAGGACCGCGTCGGAGCCTACAGCTTCTTCGAGTTTCTCCTGGGCAACAACAACAATCCGTACACGTTCTACGCGATGAAGTGGTCGGAGGCGCGCTCCGAGGAGTCGCGACTGGAGTTTCTGGCACGCCATGTCGACGCCATCGAGCACATCCGTCGAGCGCCCCTCTTCGTCTTTCTGTACCGTGACGACAATCCGCACTGGGTCGAAACCGTGCGGGCGCACCTCGGCGACGGCGCCGTCCTCGTGGAGCATGAGCGGTTGCCGGACGACGACTTCATCGTGAACGATGGTCACCCGACGCCGGAGGGAAACCGCCACTTCGCCGAGATCATCGGGACCGCGCTCGATCGCTCCCCGGTGGTGTCGCGGCTCTTCGGGGATTCTTCTCGCACCGCGACTGGCGAATAGCGCGTGGCGGCCGGGCGGCGCTCAGGACGTGGATCCTTTCCCCTGGCTCGCCCGCTCCGATAACGCTACTGCAGACCGCGCATGCCCGCGCCGCCCGCCCGGTTCAGCTTCCTCTACGACCTCCGCGGCCTGACGATCGTCAACGCGCTCTTCATCGCGTGGGCGGTGTGTACGGTCGTCTGGCTGCTGCGTCGGCATGCATCGAAGCGGCTCCTGCTCGACCTGGCAGCGCTCACCGTGCTCTCGGCGATCCCGCGCATCGCCTTCTTCCAGAAGACCACCCTGCGCCCGGCCCACCACTTCCTGCAACTCAGTCTCTCGCCCAGCGATTTCTCCTTCGCCTATCCGGTCGCGTTCCCGGCCCTGCTGCGCCTGGTCAACGGCGCGCTCGGCGCCGACCTGCACGAGGTCTCGTGGTACACCTCGCTGATCGTCGGCATCGCCACGCCGGCCGTCTTCTACCTGCTGGCGCTGCGCCTCACGGAGCAGCGCAAGCTCGCGTGGACGGTGGCCCTGCTGCTCGCGTTCAACCCCGCACACGTGATGCTGACGGGCCCGCACGACCTCTTCATCACCGGCGTCTTCTTCGAGGTCGTGAGCCATCTGCTGCTCCTCCTCTTCTTCCAGACGCGGCAGCTGGTGTTCTTCGGCGGGTTTCTGCTCGCGTCGAACCTCTTCTACCTGTCCCGGCCGGAGAACAGCGTCGTCTTCTACCTCCATGGCTTGTGCGTGCTGTATGCGCTCTGGCGATTGCCGGTGAACAAGGGCGCGCTGGCGGCGGGCGCGGCGCTTTTCTTCTTCGCGAACCTGGCGTTCCAATACGACTGGTACGAAGCCGGCAATTCCCAGAGCCACGTCGTCCAACACCTGTGGATGGCGCCGCTGACGTTGCTCTGGAAATTCGACGACCCGACCTGGAATCACCTCGTGGATTGGCGGTGGTGTCCGCCCTATCTTCTGCCGCTGCTGGTCATCGGCACGCTCCAGATCGCGCGGACCCGCGCCCTTCTCCACGTGTACCCGATCGTGGTCTTCGCGGCCTTCCTGGCGGTCTACAGCGACATCCGCAGCCACACCGTCCATGCGAACGCCAGGTACTTCATGAACATCCTCCCGGCGGTCTTCCTGGTCGCCAGCGAGGCCATCGCCTGGCTGTATCGGCGCTGGGAAAAGACGTTTCCGCTGGTCGTCACGGCCATCATCGCCGTCTTCTGCGTCTACGTCCCGCGACTCGCCGACAATGCGTACATCCTGCAGTACGAATGGCAGTTCTACTGGACCACGGCCCGGCACCTGGTCGCCGGACCGCGGCAGGTCTGGATGTACGATCCCACGGAGCACCATTGGGCCGAGTACGCGAGCGCACAGTCGTCGAGCGGCGTCGCGATGGCGGTGGTCGGGCGCATCTTCCGCATACCGGAGCGGTCGACCCGCGATCGCGAGCGCGAGGAGATGGAGCTCTACCAGCTCGAGTTCGACCAGGGACACCTGTTCGACGACGGACAGACGCGCATCACGCACCGGGCCACCGCCCTCACCCCCGGTGACTACGTGTTCCTGGGCGCCAACTGCTACCAGTTCGTCGTGGCCGGCGATCGGATGCTGGCGGAGTGCGAACGGCACTTGCACGACCCCCACAACGAGGTGCTCGCGCAGGCCAGCTATCCGGCCCGCTTCTTCAACCCCAGCGCACCCTGGGTCAGATCGGGCGCCTATCGCAATTTCCGCACGACGACCTTCTACCTGCTGCGCCGGCGCGCCTGAACGGCGTCGGACAGCCGCGGATCGTGGACCCAACCCACGATCGGAACACGCCGCGACGTTCCGAGCTCGCAGCTCAAGCGCAAGGCACCGTTCTCCGCGATCGTTCCGGCAAAGGCGAGCTGGCGATCGCGGCCGGCAAGCGCCATGCGGTCGTACGACACACGGCCGCCGTCCCACCGGATGTCGGCGGCAACGAGATCGCCGCTCAGCTGCCGTCCGGGCTCCCCCAGCGCGCGAAGAATCGCCGTCACCAACGGAGCCTCCGACAGCGTGAGGTCCCGCACCGCAAGCGAGCCGCGCAGCCGCACGTGCTGGCGTGCGGCCGAGGTCTCCGGCCACCCTCCGTCCCACGTCGTGTCGAGACGTCCTCCGAGCGTTCCGCTTCCGACGTCGAAGATCGGATTGACCCGGGCGAGCAGCGGCGCGAACGCCGGCACCAGGCCGACGTCTCGCATCTCCAGATGCACGTCTCCCACCGGTGACAGCCCCCTCGCCCGGGTCTCTGCCGCGAGACGGAACGCGACCGTGCCGCCGTTCAGCGTCCCCTCGCCGTTCACCGTCGCGCGCCCGGAGTGGACTGCAACGTCGAGCTCGCCGCCGACGTCGAGGTCGCCGACGACACACGGGGCCACCTGCGCCCGAACCTCCAGGTCGGCCGCGCGCAGGTATTCCGAACCGTCGTACTGCAACCAGAAGCGCCCAGCGGAGGTGCGCGCCAGGCGTCCCTGCACCGAGACCGCACCTTCGCGCCCTTCGCGCCCGCGCTGGCGCGCCGACAGACTGAGGGAAAGGGTCTCGTCGAGCTTCTGCGCATGAAACGTCAGCGCGGCGTCCATCAGCTCGGCCCGCTGGCCGGACGCCGCGTCGATGATCGACAGCGATCCATTCTCGATCCTGAGAGTTCCTCCGATCATCGCGAACGGGTCGTCACTCCGTATCCACAGCGAGCCGTCCCATGCCGTGGCGGCGGCCTCGCCGGCATCGCTAGCGGCGGCGTCGGCATCACGCTCTTCCGGAGTGAACTCGGGCTCGGGCTCGAGCTCTGCCTCCGTCGAATCGTCGGACTCGGTTTGCAGAACCCGGGCGTTCGGTTCCTCCTGGTGCTCGGGCTCCGCGGAGCCATCGCGCCAGAGATACTCGACGAGGTCGAACGTGCCCTCCGGCCGCCGCCGCAACACCAGGCGCGGCGAGGTCAGGGTCACCTGGAGAAAGTCCCTGCCGAGCAGCCAGGAGAGCGGCGCGAAACGCACGTCCGCGGATTCGACCGCGATGCTCGGCTCGGCATCCTGCGCGAGCCGCAACCGGAATCCCTCGACGCGCAGCCGGCCCGGCCAGGCCAGCGACACGCGCTCCACCTCCGAGCGGGCGCCGGTGTCGGCCCCCGGACGGCGAAGCTGCTGCTCGACGAAGGACGCGATCATCCTCGGAACCACGGCGACGCAGGCGACGCACACGATCACGAGCGTCGCCAGGGCGATGAGCGGTCCTCTGGGGCGGCGCAGCCGCTCCGAAGGCCGCACGGATCCCTGCATGCGCTACGTCACGCGCCTGGCCCTCGCGGACGAGCGGCGCACTGCGATCTGCGAGAGCAGGATGCGCACGGCACGTCCCGTTACCGCGCCAGCCCTCCCGTTTGCAATGGTGGCGCGCACCACGCGTGGGCGCGAGACCGGGCTTGCGCCCGGGCACGAGAGCCCGCAGTCTCGTGCGCCATGCCGTACGCCCCGTTGCGCGAAGCGTCCGAGACCGAACGCATGGTGCGCCGACGGGACGTGATCTGGAACTTGGCGAGCCTGGCGGTGCTCGGCGTCAGCGGCATCCTGCTCAAGTCGATCATCGGCCGCTACTACGACGCCGTCGCGCTGGGCGTCTTCAACCAGACGCTGGCCGCGTGGTTCATCTTCTCGCAGCTCGCCGTCGCCGGCATCGATCGCTCGACGTTGCGCGCGGTCGCGGAGCACGCCGGCGACCGCGAGCGCCTGCGCGGAATCGTCGCCGGCGCGCTGGTCGCGACCGTCGTGCTCTCGGCGCTCGTGACCGCGCTCTACTGGGGCTCGATCGGCTGGCTCTCGCAATGGTTCAACCACAGCGCGAACATGCCCGTCGGCCTGGCCGTCGCGGCGCCCGGGCTCTTCTTCTTCGCGATCAACAAGGTGCTGCTGGGAGTCGTCAACGGCGCGCAGCGCATGCGCGCCTTCGCGCTCTACCAGACGCTGCGCTACGCGATTCCGCTGTTCGGGCTGCTCGGATTCCTCGTGCTCGACGTCGGGCGCGCGCACGGGAACGAGATCGCGGTCGTGTTCAGCATCGCGGAGACGTTGCTGTTCGCGGCCTTGATCCTCGACGTGCGGCGCTTCGTGGCACTCTCGCTCGCTCCCGCATGGCGCAAGTGGACGAGGGAGCACGTGCGCTACGGCGCGAAGAGCGTGGCCAGCGGCGTCCTCTTCGAGCTCAACACCTACGTCGACGTCTTCGTCATCGGCCACTTCATGACCGAGGCGGACGTCGGCATCTACTCGTTCGCGGCGGTGCTGGCAGTGGGATTCTTCCAGATCCTGCTCGTGCTCCAGAGCATCTACAACCCGATCCTCGCGCGCGAGATCGCCGCCGGCCGTTTCGCGACGCTGCACACGACGATCGCGCGCGGCCGGCGCCGGACGTACGCCGGCATGGCGGCGCTCGGGCTCGTCGCGGTGCTCGCGTACCCGCACGTGCTGCTTCTCCTCACCGGCAAGGCCGAGTTCCTCGCCAGCTGGACGCCGTTCAACTGCCTGGTGCTCGGCACGGTGCTGGCCTCCGGCTACATCCCGTTCGCGCAGACGCTCTTGATGTCCGGGCACCCGGGCTGGAATACGGCCTACATGACGGCGACCGTCGCGATCAACGCGATCGCGTGCTGGCTCACGGTGCCGGCCTACGGCCTGGTGGGCGCGGCGCTGTCGACGGCCTTCTCGATGCTCGCGTCGGTCTTCATCTTGAGGGCGATGGTGCGCTGGCGCGTCGGCTTGCAGCTGTGAGTCGCGCGTCTCGACTCCTCCGTGGGTGCTCCCGGCCATGAAGAGCGCCCCGGTGTGGACGGCGCTCCTCGCCGTCGTGGGAATCCTCAGCGGCTGTTTGCTCAGCGAGGTCGCGGTTCGATACGTCAATCCCCGGCCGCCAACGCAAGTCGTGCGCCTGCTCGAGCAACCACAACCGTTCCGGCCGTCGCTGCGCCATGGCGAGCCCGTGTGGAAGGCCAGCGCGGATCGCGAACATACGAGCTGCGCCGAGCTCGATCCGGATCGCGCCCGCATTCTCGTTTTCGGGGACTCGATCACCTACGGCGTCAATCTCGACCCGGACCAGGTCTTCACTGCCATCCTCGAAACCGCGCTGAACGAATCGCACCCTCGCCCGGGTTTCTGTGTCATGAATTTCGCTCAGCCCGGCTTCGGATTCGACCAATCGCTCGCCGTTGCCAAGGACGAAATTGCCCGCTGGAAACCCTCGCTCGTCCTGTGGGAGAGCTGGAGCGACCGCCGCAAATACGTGATCGTGCGTGGGACGGCTTACCTCGTGAATCCGCCCTACGTCAGTGCGTCGGAACGCTTGAGGGTGCGCCCCGACGGGTCGTTCGGCCTGGACTTCGTTCCGGCAGGTCCCAATGGATGGCTGTTCGAGCACTCGCGCCTGTACGAGATGCTCGTTCTCCGGTGGGGCCAGCGCGAGCCCGCGGCGCTGCAGCGTCTCGACGCGCGCTACGAACACCTCAAAGCGCTCGTGGACGCCGCTGGAGCGAAGCTGATCATTTTTTTCGCGACGGCACTGGATCGGCCGTTCGCGGAGCTGGCGCACCGCCCGGTGGAGCGCGACGTCCTGCAGTTCGCGAACGAGCGAGCCGTAGCGGTCTATCACCTCGCCAAAGAGCTGCGCGGTGAGGACTATCGCGCCATCCGCATGGATTCCGTCGGTCACTTCAATGCCGCCGGGCACGAGTCGCTGGCCAGGCACTTCGAGCGGATCGTGCTCCATGAGATGCCAGCGTCGGACAGTCGGCTCGTTGGAGATCAGAGGGAATCGCGAGGAAAGGTCCGGTGAAGCTGCGCACTACGGTGAGCGCTCGAGGCCTCGCCTGGCGGCGCGTTCCGCCTCCGGCAGACGTTCGCGCAGCCAGGCCGCGACGACCGCATGTCCGGCGGGGTCGAAATGGATGACGTCGGCGAATAGCGGGGCGCTGCCGCGATCGCGCACGGCCGATTGCAACGGCTCCCACGCATCGAGCACGGGAATACCGAGGCTCTCGGCAATCTCGCGCATCGTCTGCCCGTCGGCCATGGAGGTTCGATCCCTGCCCTCGAGGGCGGCACGCACGGGGAGGACCACCACGACGAGCGCAGTACCGCGCTCCGCGAGCTCGTCGCGCGCGGCTCTCAGGATCACCGCGAGGTGCGCGCGCTTGTCCAGGCGGTCGGGCTCGACGACTTCATTCCCGGTCGATTGGCCCCAGTGGGCGAATGTCGCCGCACCGTACGCCGCTCCCGCCGAGACGGCGGAGGCCACGCGGAGGAGGTACGGTGGTGGGCTCTGAGCGACGTAGGCCGGGAGCTGCATGGCAACCTCCAGCGGGGTCGGCACGGGGCAGCGCAGCTCGGGCCGGGGACCGTCGTAGGTGAGGATGGGCTGCCACGCGCAGCAGGGATACGGCTTGTCGATATCGTCGAGGTCGTTGCCGGCGAACAGCGACATGACGGCGAGGTCGAAGTCGATCCGCTGCGTCCACTGTCTCATCAGGACGAGGTAGCCGTCTGGCCCAATGGCAGGGGCGGCGCCGTTGACGTGAAGCGTTCTCGGATCGGCAGCCTGGAGCAGCGCGGGAAACGCTTCGCTGCGCGGCCCCCTGGCTCCTACCGTCATCGAGTCGCCCAGGTGCAGTACGCGGCGAGCGTAGCCCGGAGGAGCCGGATGGTCCCAGGGGAGGCCGACGGTCTCGTCGGTGCCGGTGGACCAGCCCGCGCCGTAGACCGCGTTGCACACGGCTTCCTGACCTCCGCTCCCCAGACCCATGCGGTGACCGCTCGTACGCACGAACCGGACTTGGAGCGGCGGCACGAAGCCCGGTGGCGGCGGCAGGAGGAGCCTCACCGCGCCCTCGAAGACGAGGAGCCATACGACCGTTGCCCCCATCGCGAGAGCTCTGGTGGAGCGGCCTTCGAGCGCAGCGTGAACGGACCAGAGAAACCCCACGCCGCCAAGCAGACCTTCCCCGACGGCGTCCCAGATGCCGACCGAGCGCGGCATGGCGACGATGCAGAGCGCGGCCGGAACCACCACCGCTACGATCGCCGCTCCTGCGCCTCGGAGACGCCGGCCGCGCACCCGCCGTACGATTACGCCGGCGAGGGCGCCCACGACCGCGGGGACGAGGAGGACGCCGAGCACGGTGGCGACGAGCCCCAGCACGTCTCGTGCGCTTCCGGAACCGCTCGCCTCGTCCACGTAGGGGGGCCACTCGGGGCTGCCCGGCCGCGCAAAAACCATCGGCTTCGCGGGCACCATCTCCAACTTCCGCCACAGCAGGTCCCCGTCGACGCTCGCGAGCGCCTGACGGATGCGTGGGCCGGGATCCGCGCGCGCGGCCGCGTCGGGGAAGGTCAGGCACCACGGGCCCACCACCTCCCCGGCGCATCCGACCGTCGGGTCGGTGAGGAGGATCGAGCTGCAGCCCGAAGGACCCGCCTCGGCGGGACAGAGGGTGGCCTCCACGTGATCCTTCTCGATGTTGGCATGGCGGAGCACCCACTCCGGCCGCATGGTGGCGAAGGCGCGCGACAGCGCGTCGGCCGTGCGGGGGACGAGGACCCGGTTGGCGGACGGCAGAGCCGCGCGGGCCGTGCCGGACAGCGCGCAGGCGACTCCCGCCAGGAACACCAGCCGTGCATGACGAGCCATGTTCCCCAGGTCCTAGGTTGCGCGCCACCAGGAGATCATCTCGAGCCTGACGAAACCGGACCGCGCGTCACATCCGCGGCGTCAACCGATAGAAGCCGATGCGATAGACGCCGCGCCCGCCTTGGGCGTAGCGCAGCGAAGAGTAGCCTTCGGTATCCAGGTCCTCCACCAGGAGCGGCTCGGCGGCGTAGCGCTCGTGCACGGCGCGGCAGAAAGGCGTCATCGGGTCCGGCGATGGCTCGTCTTCGAAGGCGAAGTAGCAGAACATGCCCTGGTAGAAGAGCAGCTCGCCCGTGGGCTGCGGCCAGGCGACCTTTCCCTTGGCGGCGCTCCGGACGTCGACCAGCGTGTACCGCCGGGCGCCGCGCGTGAGCAGGAACTCCGGGAACGCGTCCAGATTGTGCCCCCCCGTCTCGACGGCGGTGATCAGCGTGCCCTCTGCCGGGAGCTCCGACACGTGCCGCTCGAGGAACGCCCACTCGAGCTGCTGATCCTTGAGCTCGCCGACGAAGCCGCGCCAGCCGACGACCACGCCGACGGCCGACAGCACGAGGAGTGCGATGCCGACGATGGCACCGCGCCGACGATGCGAACGCCACGCCGCCATCCACAGGGGCGCCACGCCGGCGCCGAGCAGGACGAGATAGCTGTTGGGCAGGTCCTGGGCGCGGAGATGATACGGCGGGTTGTCGAAGATCGACAGAGAGAACATCGTGAAGCCGACGTACACGCCCACGATCCAGAGCAGCCAGCCGGGACGGTGGATCGCCGACCACACCCCGCCGGCGACGATCGTCAGCGGGTAGATGACCGGGGTGATCCGCGGGTCGAACAGGAGCAAGGTCTCGACGTACCGCGACATCAACGGAAGCTCCTGGGACGGCGAGCGGCCCTCACGCATGACGCTCATCACCTCGAGCAAGTGCGGCACGAGCAACACGGCGAATACCGCGGCGGCGACGAGCATCGGCCTCGCGAAGAGCAGGCGCCAGGCGCGCGGCTCGCTACAGAGAAGGAACGCGACCACCACCAGAGGAAAGAAGATCATCTCCGGGCGCGATTGCATCGCGAGCGACGCGACGAGGGCGCCGAGCAGCGCATCCTCCTGGCGACGCGTGCGCTGATAGCACGCGAACAGCGCGAGCGACCACAGGCCGAAGGTGATCGCTTGCACGAACAGATCCTCGGCGGCCGAGAACCGCAGGTGCTGCGGCAACACGGCGAGCAGCAGCGCCGCGCAGACGGCCTGCGGCCAGCTCCGCGACACCGCGAGCACCAGCATCGCGGCCGCGGGGATCGCGAGCGACGAGATGATCGCATTGGTGAGGAAGATGATCCGCACGTCCTCGCCGTCTCCGAACATCCGGCCGACGATGCGGAAGAGCGCAGGGCCGGTCTTCCCGTATCCGGGCACCGCCTCCTGGCTGAAGTACGCCCCCACGGTTTCCGTGATGTGGTAGTACTCGTGCAGGAACGTCCGCGGCGACATCGTGAGGCGCAGCGTCAGCGCCACCGCGCACACCAGCAGCAAGGCGACGACGGCGGGGACGGGCGCGGGGCGTGCCGCCGCCTCCCGATAGAGAACGTGAACGGTCCCGAGGAGGACGAGAAGGAACGTCAGGGCGAGCACGGCGTAGTGCGATGGCGCCGAGACCGGCACGCCGCCCAGCCGCCAGCCGCTATTCGGTGCGGACGTCGCGGCGAGTATGCGCTCGATCGCGGCGACCGTCGTCGGACAGTCGCGCGCGAGCGGCTCTTGCACCTCGAGCCACCAATCGCCGGCGGTCCGGCTGCTGGCGGACGGCGCGGGTACCATGCCGAGCTCGAACGAATGCTGCGTACCCGGCGACGTCACGAGGCCGACGGTGATCCGGAAGCGGCTGGTGTCGAAGCGCGCGAGCCGACAGCCGTCGGGCTCCTGCAACGGCGCGACGCGCGCAAAGAGGCCTTCCGCGAACTCGGGCGTGATCGGCGCGCCCTCGGCGATCGCCTGCCCGGCGCCCGCCAATGCGACGTACGCGAGCACCCCGAGCACACCCACCGTCGCGAAGCGGCTCATCGCCAGCGAGAGACCTGCCCCACGGAAAGGTGCCGGTCGGGATTCAGCGCAACCGCCACGTCGTTCGGCTCCATTGCCATCGCGTGCTTCTAGCGGTGTCGGCCGCGTGGCGTCCAGGCCGCATGGCATCCGCCGAAACGCGTCGTTGCGGCCGCGAAGTGCGCCGCGCGCGCCGGATCGCCAGTCCGGGTTGCCGGATGCGATCGCGCCGCGTTATGCACGCCGGGTGCTTCGGCCAGGGAGTCCGCCCGCGGGTGGCAGATGGCGGCTGCCTGCGGTGTGGGTCGGCCTCCTCGTCGTCGCGTTGATGGTTCGCGTGCCCTTCGTGCTCCAGGTGGGGCCGAACGAGGGAGGGGGCGATGAATGGTACGCCGCCTGGCGCGCGTGGTCCGTCCTCTTCGAGGGCGCCAACCCTGGCGCCTTCTTCCACCCTGCCCTCTTCTACGAAGCAGGCGCGGCGCTCTTCTCGGGTCTCTATCTCGTCGGCAGGCTGACGGGCGCGTTTCACTCGTCCGTCGATCTCCTGGCGGATTTCGTTCTTCACGAGGCGAAGTATCTGCAAGCCCTCGAGCTGCTCGCCGCCGTATTCGGCGCGTTGACCGTCCCGGTGATCTTCGAGCTCGCTCGCCGCATCAGCGGTTGGCGCGCGGGCCTCGTCGCCGCCGCCACTCTCGCCCTGCTTCCGGTGCACGTCCTGTACTCGCAGCGCGCTCGCGTCGACTCCCTCTGCGTTCTGCTCACCGCCGTCGCCATGTTGGCCGTGCACCGGATGGCGGAACGTGGCCGACGTCGCGACTTCATCCTCTCGGGTGTGACGATCGGCCTCGCGACGTCGGCGAACTACCCCGCCGTCTTCCTGGGCGTCGCGTACCTCGCCGCGGCAATGCTCGTCCGGAAGCGAGTGCCGTCCGCAGATCTCGCGCGCTCGATCGCTCTCGGCGTGGTCGCGGGCGCCGTGGTTTTCGCGCTGACCAACCCGTACTTCAGTCTCTCACCGGCCGCGGCCGCGCGCGCCCTCGGCTATCAGCTGTCGCTCACCGTGTGGCAGCATCCGTACGCCGAGAAGGCGTCCCGTTGGTTCTACCTCCATCTTCTGCGCGATCAGAGCGGGCTGTTCGCCATCCTGGCGGCGTGCTCGGGCGTCTGGCTGTCGGTCCGTGGGCGCGGATACCGGCGCCTGCTCGGACTCTTTCCGTGGCTCGTCCTCGGCTTCTTCGCCGCGGCCAGGACGCAGGAAGATCGCTACATCCTGATCGTGATGCCATGGCTCTGTACCGGTGTCGGCGTCTTCGTCGGGGACGCACTGTCGACCGTGCCGCGGCGCCCGGTGATCGCAGCGGCAGGTCTCGTCCTCGTCGCGCTGATGACCTTCGAGCTCTGGGGTCGGGTGAGTCCGCTCGTGCCCGCCGGAAAGGTCGAGGAGAATCCGCGCTGGGTCATGCAACGCTGGCTGATTCAACACGCGCCACCCGGCGCGACGGTCTGGATCGAGTCCGACATCCTTCCGCTCTTGCAGATCACGTTCGCAGAGCCCGGCGGCCGCCTCCAACAGCTCGTCCAAGCGGCCTTCCGGCAGGCCTATCCCGACTTCGACGCTCGCGTCCTGAAGGGCGAGCTCGTAGAGCGCGTCGCGAACTTCGATCCCCGCCTCGTCACCGAGAAGCGCATCGCCCTCGCGGTCACCTGTGACCGAAACGTGGCATACGTCCAGGGCGACCGAACGGAGTTCGCCGCCCCGCGCGCCTTCTATGCGGCGCTCGCGCAGCATGGCACCCGGCGTTTCGACTCAAAGGGCTGCTGGATCGCCGAGATCCACTGAGCACGCCGGCCTTCGCATGACGACGACGGCCGGACGTGTGGTGCCTCTGCTCCTCCTGCTCGCCGGCCTTCCGCTCGGCACCGCACCGGCTCGCGCTCAGATCATCCCGCCGGGACAAGAGCCATTGATCGCGGCGATGCTGGGCAAAGGCGCGCCGCTCCCGACCGGTTGCTCCTTTGCCGGTGGCCAGGTCGACCACGGCGTGGTGCGGGCGACATACCAGTGCCCCTACGGGAAGGTACTCATTCAGCTGTCCCATCGGGACGCGGGGAGCTCGCAGGCGATCCGAACCACACGGTTTGCGGTGACGGTCGTGGAGGGATCGCCGCACGACGATCTGCTTGCAGCCATCGCAGCACTGATCCGCTCGCAAGAGTCCGAGTTCGAATGGAGCATGCTGAGCGTCGGCAAGAGTCGCCGCGGCTTCTCCTTCGCGCGGGCGCTACGCTCCGTGCTCCTCGTACTTCTGCTCCTGGCTTTGGCGACGGCAGCTGCGATCGCCGCCGCGCGCGCTTGGACTGCCAGGCGCGGGCCGCGCCGGGAGGCAGTCGAGTCTCTGATCGTTGCGGCGATCGTCGTGACGTGGCTGCAGGTCGATGCCGCGCCTCCGGCGCATCCGGATACGGCCGTCGACGTGGCGCTCGCCCGCGATTGCATCGCCAGCAACGCCACCTACTGCCTCGGCCACGCGTCGTCCGCGCTGGGTCTCGTCCAGGGTCAGGCATTCACCTACGCGCTGGCCGGCTGGCTCTCTCTCGGACTCTCGATGCGAGCGCTCTGCTTTCTCGCGGCGTGCGTCCATGGCGGCACCATCGGGCTCCTGCATCATGCGATCGCCCGGCGATTTGGCGGCGTCGCATGGCTGGCCTCCGCTTTCGCGTCGGCACTGAGCGTCCACCTGACGAGCTACCCGACGATCCACAATCCCTCGTGGCTGGTGTTGCCGCTGACGATTGCATTCCTCGCCACGCTCGCGATCACGAACGACCGCAGCCCATGGAGCCCGTTCCTCGCGGGGGTGGCCTTCGCGTTCGGCTCGGAGTCGCACGTCCTGCTCGGCCCGTTCGTCGCCGCGGCCGCGCTCATCGTCCTGATCACCGCCCGGCGACCCGTCGTCGCCCCCCTCGTCTTGCTCGGCACCTTCGTCCTCACCGAAATCGCGATTTCTCCGGCCAGCTCCGCGACGAACGTCGCCATCGTGCACGGATGGCTCGGCGCGCATCTCGCCGGAGCAGCACTGGTCGCCCTGGCGCTCGCCGCTTCGGTGCCGATCCAGCTGCGGCTCCGGCACGCGACACGTGACGATCCCGCACTGCGGGAGTCCGTGGCGGTTCTGCTGTGGCTGCTGATCGGCGCCGTCGGCCTCGGGGTGCTGCTTCCGTGGGCGGTCTCACGCCCGCCCCAAGCCCGCTACTACGGTGCCGCCTTCCCCGCCATCGTTTTTGCGGCCGGGTGGCTTCTCGACGCCCTGACGTTGCGCGCCCGCTCGGCACGCGTGCGCGCCCTCGCGATCGTGATCTTCATCGGGATCTTCTCGAAACGTCTGGCGAGCGCGGACTTCGCCAGCGCGCCATGGTTCATGGATGACGGCATGGCGCTCGCCACGGCGGCCGGGCTCGTCGACACGAGCGCCCTCGACATCCAGTTCATCGTACGCCCGATGTGGGGCGGCCCGGTGGGCCAGGTCGCCGCGGCATTCGCAGGGACCGCCGCCGCACCGGTTTTGCCACCGCGCATCCTCCGCGTCGTACCCGCGCGTCCCGAGGTGGAGCCGCCGGAGGGATGGCGCCGCCTCCGTCTCGGCGGTCGTGACGTTCTCACGAGCGCAATCGGCGCGTGGACACATCCCGAGGAAGCGGAGCTCTGTCCGGACCCGGCGACGGGCGAAGCGTGCGTGAGGTTGACGCGCGATGATCTCGGGGATGTTGCCCGCGACGCGGGCGGCGCCTTGCATCGTTGTCTCGGCTTACGCATCGCTCGGAGCGCGACTCGGATCGGCGAATGGAGCCGGCGGGGGACGCGATCGCTGCTCTGGAGGATTCCGCTCCGTCCGACCGCATCGGACGCGACGCGCGAGATCGCCTTCTACGACGCGGGCGGTGAGCAGATCGTCGCCATCGACGGCACACGCTGGACCGCCCGCAGCGACACTCACGCAGTCGTCGAACGGCCGGCGCCCGGCGCTGCGGCATCGATGACCGTCCGGACCCCGATCGCGGACAAGTTCGAAGCGGGCGTTCCGCCGCTGCCGATCGAGCTGCGCGCAGACGAGGTCGGCCTTTTCGAGGCGATGCCGCGGCGGAGGAACGACGGCGCACCCGACCGTTGAACGCGGCTGCGTCAGCGGCCGTCCCCGCCCTCCACGCGCTGCGCCGACTGGGCGTGCTCACCGCCGACGAGACAATGGACCTCGCCGCGGACGGAGGGGACCTGGGCGTTGACCGACCTGTGCGGAGATGTTCGCCATCGAGCGTCCTCGCGTGCGCTGAGTCTGCGCTGGAATACGACACCTGGAGACGTGACGGATAACCGATCATAAGATGTGAGCGCGGCGTCGATTCTTCTTGCCTTTGCGCTTCCCTGCGCTCATGGTGCCGCGCAAACCGAGACCGCGAGGAGACCATGGCGCGTCGGACGACTATTGTCGTAGCAATCGTGTTGGCGACGAGCCTGGGCGGCACGGCGATTGCCGGAGCCGCACAGAGCGCGGAGGGCTGTCGGGCGGCGAAACTGACGGCGATCGGCGTCGAGGTTGCGGCCGCGTTGGATTGCTATGCCGCGCCCGTCGAGAGCGGCGCCGTGCATCCCCCGGACCCGATGTGCCTGTCGATCGCGGCGGATGGTTTCCTCGTCGCCAGCGAGAGGATCGAATCGCTCGGCTCCTGCGCGCCGGCGGGCGACGCCGTAGCGTACCAGTCGGCGGCGGACGATTTCGTCTCGGGCGGCTCGATTGACGCGCTGTGCCCTGCGAAGGTGACGGCCGTCGGCAAGCGCGTCCGGGCCACCCTCAAGTGCCACGCCGCGGCGATCCTCAAGGCACGGGCCGTCGATGCGGCTTGCCTGACCAAGAGCGACGCGGGATTGTTTGCCGACTTCGCCAAGGCCGAGTCGGGCGCATGCACCCCGAACGGAGATGCCCCGGCAGTGAAGGCTGCTGCGGACGTATTCGTTGCGGCCGCGCTCAGCGTGACGCCACCGCCCCCGGTCTGCCCCACGGCCGGCCCTGCCCGAGTCGGAGTGGAGGTCATTCGCGTTCTCGAGAGCGCGCACCCATACGGCACGGGCCAGGTGCCGACGCAGGAGGTCGTCACGATCGCGGAGCTCTCGGAGGCGGGGGCCATGTACATCGCGCCGCACTTCAGCAAGGTCGATCTCGATCCTGGCGATTTCGTCGTCGTCCGGTCGCCGGACGGTTCGCGCTCGTGGCGTTACGAACGGCCGAGCGGCAAGAGCCACATCCTGGAGAACTTTTGGGGCATCGCGATCCCCGGCGACACCGCGGTCATCGAGCTGCACACGGTCACGCGAGGGCGCGCCGACGGCTACGTGATCGACAAGTTTGCTCGCGGCCTCACGCTCGCCGAACTGGGGACTGAGTCGTGCGCTTACAAGACCGAGAGCGGTTGTGCGCCGGACGACTCGCTAGAAGCCAAGTGCTACCAGGCATCGGAAGCCGTCGCGTACAATCGTGCCAAGCCCGTCGCTCGCCTTCTCATCAACGGAACCCAGTGGTGTACGGGATGGCTGTTCGGATCCGACAACGAAATCCTCACGAACGAGCATTGCATAAAAACAGCCGGCGATGCCGCGCAAACGCAGGTGGAGTTCATGGCGGAAGGAGCGACGTGCACCTCGATGTGCGCGGTCGAAGGGTGGTGCCCCGGAACCGTCGTGGCGACGAGCACCAATTTGATCAGAGCGAACAAGGATTACGACTACGCGCTGGTCAAACCCGTGACGCCGAAGAGCCTGATCGCCACCTACGGATATCTGCAGGCACGACTCGCCGGAGCCCAGATCGACGAGCGGATCTACGTTCCGCAGCATCCGCAAGGGTGGGGCAAGCGTCTCGCGGTGGCCTCTACGCATGTGCAGGACCAGTCGGGCTTCGCGGAAGTCCTGCTCGTGGATGCGCTCTCGTGTTACGGTCTCGGACCGGACGTCACATATTTTGCCGATACCTTGGACGCGTCGTCAGGCGCGCCGGTGCTCGGGTACAGCGACCATGCCGTCGTGGGCCTCCATCACTGCGCTGGCTGTCCCAGCAGGGCCGTTTCCATCCAAGACGTCGTGTATAGCCTGGGGGGCGACTTGCCGCACTGCGCGCTGTCGTCCGAGCCGAATTGTCCGAGCAACGGCCTGACGGTGCTTCCCGAATGCAGCCCGTGCGTCGACAGCCAGCAATGCGCTCCTCCGGCGACGTGCTCCGGCGGCGTCTGCAAGAATCTCACCGCGCCCAAGGCGATCGGCGCGTTGTGTTGCGACGATCTCCAGTGTGCCTCTGGAAGCTGCAGCGACAATTCGCTGTGCGAATGTCTGACCAACGACGATTGTGCATCCGGCGAGTTCTGCGACCTCGATCCGTTCGAGAACACGTGCACGTTGGTCGATGGTGCGGAATGCAAGACGGGGTGTCAGTTTAATTTCCAATGCCCGAGGGGCATGAAGTGCAAGGGATCTCCGGCGGGATTTTGCGTGATTCCGCAGTCGAAGGGTCTCGATGGGAAATGTTGCAGGGACGCACAGTGCATCTCCGGCAGCTGCGGCAATGTATTCTGTGAATGCAAACACGACAGCGACTGTCCGGATACCGCGTATTGCCAGATAAACGTCTGGCCCTTCGACAACACTTGCTTGGCATTGAAAGACAGGTGCACCTTTTGTGAATTGGACAGGCAATGCAAACCCGGCTTGTATTGCGATGGAAAGCCGTTCGGACGCTGCATTTCGGGAGACGAGTTCTATGCGCTCGATCACGACTGCTGCCGTGACGACCAGTGTAAATCGGGCAGCTGTCCGGCTGACAACAGCAAATGTCAATGCACGAACGACAACGATTGCCCGAGCGGGAAGTATTGCGACAAGGGGACCATCACGATTGGGAAAAACAAGTGTGTATCTGCGAAGGCCGATTGTGCGTTGTGCACAAGGGATCGCCAATGCGGAGCCGGCACCGTCTGTTACAATCTGAGGTGCGCCAAATCAGAGAACCGCGGTAAGGACCAGAAATGTTGCCGCGATATCCAATGTAAGAGCAACAAATGTCGTGGGCTCTCCGACAAATGCAAGTGATCGTTGGCAATCGAGGCCTGGAGGTCGGTAGCCCAATGGCGAGTCCCGCATCACGATGGAAAGGGACCAGGACGCGCCGACTGCCTCGCGTTCTCGTCGGACTGGTGTGGATCGTCGGATCGTGCGCGGTGGCTGCGGCGTCCGACGAACGATTCACGGGCGGCGGCAACGGCACCTTCCTTCAGCCCGCTGCCGCCGACGACATCCACCTCACGCTACGCGTTGCGAAAGTCGGAGCGAGCACGGCGTCCGGCTACACGGGCGTGGCGCTCTACGATGCCGTCGGCGGTGAGACGTGCGATGCATTCGTCGTCTGCGAGGATCCCAACCCGACGAACTTCGTGTGCTCGTCCGGTCAGATCGCTTCACAGGCGGCGCTGAGCGCCGCCGATCTGACGGCGGCGATCGCGGCGGGCCTGAACGGCAACTGCCCGTCCGGTACAGTGGCGGGCGCACAGGGCGAGGTCGTGACGATCTCGTCCGACGTCGAGAATCTGAGAGCCTGTGTTTTCGCAAGCGAGATGGGAAGCGAGGGTGGTTTCGCGAAGGGATTGAATGTCGGTTTCGCGTTTCCCGTGGACTGCACGGCACAAAACGTCTGCGACGGCGTGAATGCGAACGAACGATCCAGCGACCCGGTCAATGGGGGCTTCGCCCTCGAAGAGGAAGAGACCGTCGCCACCGTACCGCTGTCGCCGCTCGCGGCGCTCGTGCTGGCCATGACGCTGCTGATCGTGGGTGTGGTGGTGGCCGGCCGCCGCAATTCGAAGTGCGGAACGGTCCGGTCCCACGAATAGTGCGGCGTTTCGCAGCGATGGGCTGCTGGATCGCCGAGATTCGTTGAGCTTGGCGAACGGTCAGCGGCCGTCCCCGCCCTCCACGCGCTCGACGCGCGCGATCATCGTCTCCACCGGGTCGCGGTCGTGCGCGAACGGTCCCGACGCGGGTACGGCCGGGAACGCTGCGCGCGCGATCGGGACGAGGGCGAGCCGGCGCTCGATCGCGTCGCACGCCGGTCGGCCGTCGGCGGTGGAGCAGAGCGAGCTGCGCACGTAGACGAGGCAGGGCGCGGGAGCGAGCGCGGCCTCGATCGTCCCGGGTTGGCGGAGGTCCATTGCGACCGCCGTCCTCGCGGGGCCCACGTAGGTCGGCAGCCTGAGGACGCGGCTGCCGGCGGACGCCAGATGGACGACACGGCATTCGGGCGGCAACCGTCGGAGCTGCTCCCGGACCCAGCGATACTCGAGATGATCGGTGGTCCGGCCGGCGATGACCGGCCATCCGAAGCCGATCCAGGCGAGGACGAGCACCGTCACCGCCGCCACGGCGAGCCAGCGGCGGCGGAGCCACGCCGGCGGGACACAGGCGAGCACCGATATCACCGGTAGCGTCAGGTGGAGCCGGAAGTAGGAGTGCTCCCAGATCCAGCTCGCGTCGAAGGCGTGCCGCGTGAGCAGCAGCGCCGCGATCGAGATCCCGGCCGGCAACGCCAGCCAGCGCCGCGGGGCGAGCACGGCGTAGACCGCCAGAGGGAGAGCGATCCAGACGAGCGGCCACGGCGACGGCGGAGCTGGCCTCAACACCGTGCCGGTGCGGATGTTCCCGAGGACGTCGAGCAAGGCGTTCGCGCTCGTGAACAAGAGGACGCCGCCGCTGACCACGGCTGCGGCGAGCGCCATGAGGATGCGGCGCCTCGAGCTTCCGGCGTCCCCGGCCGGGAGGACGAACGGCACCGTCGCCAGCAGCACCCAGGCGCAGGGATGAATGCGTGCCGCCTGGGAGAGCAGCAATCCCGCGGCAACGAGAAGCAGAGCGGCGCGCCACCGGCCGCCGGTTTCCATCTCGGAGAGGGCGGCCAGCATCGCGGCGCTTCCGGCCGTGCAGAGGAAGGCGATCGACGCGAAGTAGGCTTCCGTCGCACCCATGCGGATCGCGATCGGATCGATCGCCAAGAGCAGTGCCGCAACGAAGGCGGCGCCCGCCGTGAGCCCCGTCATGCGGCCGATCGCGAACGCGAGCGGAGCCACCAGCGCCGAGAACAGCGCGTTGCACGCGAAGATCGCCCAGTCCGGGCTCGACGGCGCGAGGGCGGCGATCGGGGCGAAGATCTCGTGGTAGCCCGGACCATACGCCGCGATGTCCGCCGGGTCGCGGGCGGCACCGGCGACGAACCGTGCGCCGTGACCGTTCACGTGCAGCGGCCCCCACGGGCCGAGCGCGAGCCGCAATCCGAGTGCAACCGCCGCGACGGCCAAGGCCGGCCAGAGGCCGCCGACCGGCCGGGACCGCCGGTCCCAGAGCGCCACGAAGAGCAGCCCGGCCGCTGCCGGCACGATCCAGACGGCGCCGACGTCCGATCGCAGCAGCGGCACGCCGGCGAGCCGCGCCGCCAGATCGGTCACGCCGAGCGCGACCCCGGCGCGCGCCACGCCCGGTGAACGAACGACGACGAGCAGTGCCAGCAGGACCAGGCTCGAGCCGAGCAGCATGCCACGCGCGCCGCGCAGCATCTCGAGCCACCAGGGAAGGACACCGTCGTCGTCCGCGCGCAGCGGCACCGCGTCCGGCGCCGGCAAACCGGTGTCGCGCGAGCGGATCGTATCGGCGAGGAGTGCCGTGATGACGTCGCGCTCGACGGCCGGGGAATGTGGGAGCTCGTAGTCGATCGTGAAGCTTCGCGATTGGTGAACGCTCTGCCACCGGCCGCGTTCGACGACGAGCACCTCGACCGCGGCGCCGTCGTCGGGGCGTCGAACCGAGACGACGACGCCATTGTCCGGGCCTCGGCGTATCTCGTGAATCCGGAAGCCGTGCGGGAGGAGTGCGCCGGTGCTGTAGGGAGCGAGCAGGGTTTCCCAGGTCGGCCGTTCGCCGAACGGGTGCGGCGGGACGGCGAGCGCCAGGAGCCCGACCAGCAGCGCCAACGCGCCGGCGCTCCAGTATCGGCCCACTGTCCCGTCGGTCATCGGCGGCACAGTGTCGCCCTGGTCGCGTTGCGGTCAAGCCGTCGCCTCCGAGCGCGCTGGTCTCGCGCCGAAGGTCTGCGCTATAGGCCCGTTTGGGCTCCCGGTGGTGCCACCCGTACCGGGAGCTCCTAGCCGACGATGTCCACCCTGCATCCAGGTTCGCCCTTGCCCTCGACCTCGACCGCACCGCGCCGGCCCTTCGTCGGCCGTCGCGCCGAGCTCGAGGTGCTGCGGGCTCACCTCGGACGCGGCCGGCTCATCGTCGTCACCGGCGAGCCGGGCATCGGGAAGACGCGGCTCGCCGAGGAGTTTGCCGCCGAGGCCGCGGCAGGAGGCGCTGCCGTGCATTGGGGCCGCTGTTGGGAAGGCGACGGGGCCCCGGCATTCTGGCCGTGGATCCAGATCGCACGCGACCACGCACGCAGCACGGACGACACGTCGGTCCGGACCGCCATGGAACGCGCGCTCGGCGACCTCGAAGGCCGAATCCACGAGACGGTCACTCCACCGGCGCTCGATCCCGCGCCAGCGCGCTTTCGGCTGTTCGACACGATCACGACGCTCCTGGTGACCGCCGCCACCGCGCGGCCCCTCGTGCTCGTCCTCGAGGACCTGCACTGGGCCGACATGCCCTCGCTCGTGCTGCTCCAATTCCTGGTCCGGCACGCGCGCACGGCGCCCGTGCTCGTCGTCGCGACGTATCGCGACGTCGAGATCGGCAAGACTCATCCGCTGAGCACGATCCTCGGCGAGCTCGCGAGCCGTGGCGAGCGGATGCCGCTTGCCGGTCTCGGTGCGAACGACGTCGAGGCCTACGTCACCCAGACCCTCGGCGACGAACGGGGTCGGGCACTGGCCGACCGTCTCCACCACGAGACCGAGGGCCATCCGTTCTTCGTGGTCGAGTCGGTGCGTCTCCTCGAGACGAGCGGCGCCGCGGCAATCACGGGCGTCCCCGACAGCATTCGCGAGTTGATCGCCCGTCGCCTCCGGCAACGATCGGAGTCCTGCCGTGAGATGCTGAGCGTCGCGGCCATCGTCGGCCGCGACTTTTCCCTCTCCGTGCTGCGGCGGTTGGCGCAGCTCGCTCGGCACGATGTGCTCGCCTTGATCGGCGAGGCGCTCGACGGCCGCCTCGTGGTCGCCGCCGAGCACGACCTCGATACGTATCGGTTCAGTCACGCCCTCATTCGCGAGGCGCTCTACAGCGACACACCGCTCGCCCGCCGGACCCAGCTGCACCGCGAGATCGGCGAGGCGATCGCCGCGTCCACCGGCGGCGATGACGACGAGCACGTGGCCGAGCTCGCGCATCATTTCCGCGAAGCGGCCGCCGACGGCGACGTGGAAGCGGCCGTGCGCTACGGGATCCTCGCCGGCGGCCGCGCAACGCAGGCGCTCGCCCACGAGGAGGCCGTCGCGCACTACGAGCGGACGCTGCAGCTCCTCGAGCGGTGCGGGTCCAAGGATGAAACGCGGCACTGCGAGCTCCTGCTGGCGCTCGGCTTCGCCCAAGTGCGCGCCGGCGACCCTCCCGCCGCCACGGCCACGCTCGAGCGCGTCGTCGCGCTCGCGCGCGAGCTCCGCCGACCCGAAGACCTCAGCCGGGCCGCACTCGGCCTCGGGGAAATCGAACGGCAGAGCGAGCGCGTCGTCCCCATCCTCGAGGAAGCGCTGACGGCGCTCGACGACACCGACAGCGTGCTGCGCTCGCGCCTGCTCAGCCGCCTCTCGGTGGCCCTCTATTGGGCGCGATCGGACACTCGCAAGCGCGCGCTCAGCGACGAGGCCGTCGCCATGGCACGCCGACTCGGCTACGCCCCTACCCTCGCCTACGCGCTCAGCAGCCGACTCACCGCGCTCTCCGGGCCCGACGACGTCCGGGAACGGCTGGCCGTCGCGACCGAAATGGTGGCGATCGCCGAGCAGTGCGATCATCACGAGTTCGCGTTGATCGGGCGCGGATTCATCATCGCCGACACGCTGGCCCTCGGCGATCTGCCACACGCGCGCTTCGCCATCGCCGCATTCGCGACGATGGCGACCGCGTCTCGTCATCCCTACTTCATGTGGTGGCTGACGGCGATCCGCACCATGGAGGCGATTCTCGCCGGTCGTCTCGACGAGGCGGAGCCCTTGGCGCAGAAGGCTCTCGCGCTCGGACAACGCGCGATCCCGAGCGACGCGATCCAAGTGTTCGCCACCCAGTTCTACGTGCTCTGCCGGGAGCGTCAGCTCCAGGACCAGATCGAGCCGATCGTGCGCGGCATCGTCGAGCAGTTCCCGGAGCTTCCGGGAGCACATTCCGGGTTGGCCCTGCTCCACGCGGATCGCGGGAAGGTGGAGGAAGCCCGGGCCGAGATGGATCTCCTGGCGCCCGACCGCTTCGCGATGGTGCCGCGCAATCCCGACTGGCTGAACAGCATCTCCACGCTCGTGCTGGCATCGGTCGAGCTTCCCGGCGCTCCCCACGCCGCGACCCTCTACGAGCTCCTCGCCCCCTATCGGACCCGCATCGTCGTCTCCGGCCTGGGCATCCTCTGCTTGGGATCGGTCTCGCACTATCTCGGCCTGCTCGCCACCCGCCTCGGACGCTTCGACGACGCGGAAGCCTGCTTCGAAGAGGCCGTGGCGGCGGAGGAACGTCTCGAGGCGCCCGCCTGGTGCGCCTACACCCGCTACGAGCAGGCGGTGCTCTACCTCACCCGGCGCGCGCCAGGGGACGAGGCGCGCGCCGCGGCCCTCGTCGCGGCGGCGCGGCCGGTCGCCGAAGCGCACGGCATGCGGCGATTGGTGCTCGTGCTCGACGCCCTCCCCGTCGCTCCGAATGCCGCCGCCCCCGAGCCGACGCCGGTCCCGCCTCCGCGGCCGCGGCGCACCGCGCTCCTCCGCAAAGAGGGCGATTATTGGCGCCTCGGGTGGGAGCAATCGGAGTTCCGGCTGGCCGACCGCGTTGGGCTACGTTACCTCGCGACGCTGATCGGCAGTCCCGGACGCGAGTTTCTCGCCGTCGACCTGGTTCGTTCTTCGAGCAGGACGCCCGCTCCGCACGCCGAGCCCGCGCGCATCGCTGCCAGCATCGCGGAGCTCGGCGGCGCCCGTCCGCTCGCCAGCGCGGAAGCCGCACTCGATCCCCATGCCGAGCGCGCCTACCGCGCCCGCCTCGCCGAGCTCCGGCACGTGCTCGAAGAGGCCCGACGGGACAACGACCTCGGGCGGATCGCCGAGGCCGAGAGTGAGACCGACGCCCTCACCCGCGAGATCGCGCGCAGCATCGGCCTCGGGAGCCGCGGGCGCGACAGCCGCTCGCCGATCGAACGGGCACGGGTCAGCGCGACCCGCGCCATCAAAGCAGCGATCCGTCTGATCCAGGACGAGGATCACTCCTACGGTCGCCACCTCGGCGTCACCGTCAAGACCGGCACCTTCTGCTCCTACGTACCCGACCCCGAGCTGACGGTGACCTGGCGTCTCTGACGTGGAGCGCTGCCCGTTCCACGCCGCACAGTGTCGATCTCGCACCAAATTTTTCGATTGACGAACCCGAAGGCGACAGCGTACGGTCGGCGGCTCCACCCCCCGCTCGGGGAGCCTTGCCCTGCTCCCGTGCCGTCAGAGTCAAAGGAGGCATTCCCTATGAAGCGCTCCGTACAGTGTGCCGTGTTTGCAGCCGTTGCCGTCAGCGCGCTCATGCCGATGCGCGCGTCTGCGCAAACGTTCGCTCTCGATGCGCAGTCGACCTCGCTGACGGCGATTTCGGCTGGACCGAACTCCCTGCTCACCCCGTCAGGACCGCTGCCCGCAGCGCCGCCGCCGGCGATCGGCCTGTCGGCCGCGAAGCTCGGATTGATGGCTGGCGACGCGATCGATGCGGTCACCTTCGGGGAGGACGGAGCTCCCGGTGGAACCCTGTACTTCTCGGTCACCCGGGCGACGGTTGGAGCCGGCGCCGGGCCCAAGACGCCGGACGTCTCGACGGAGGTCGCCGGCGTGTCACCGGGAACTCAGCCCGAAGCGTCGGGCGACATATTCTCGAACCTCGATCCAGCGTGCGTCGGCGCGCCCCCGTTCAACACCCAGGTGCTCGACGGCAACGGCGCGGCACTCCTTCCGCCCAGCTGCTACCCGGGCCTCGGCCTCGGGCTCGTGGAGGGGCTGGCATCCCCGGGACCACCGAGGAACGACGACATCAAGGACTTCGACTGGGGGTATCCGGGCACGTGGAACATCATCTGCGTGGGCTTCTCGCTGACGGCAGGATCGCCGACCCTTCTCGGCCAGAACCCCCTCCTGCCCGGAGGTGCCGCACCGGCAGACATCCTCGCCTCGTGTCCGGCGTCGGGAACGCCGCCAGTCGGTCCTCCGGACTTGTTCATCGTTCTTACCGCGGCCAACCTCGGTCTCATTGCCGGTGACGACATCGATGCGTTGTCCATCAGCTCGGGAGGAACGGTGCTCTTCTCGCTCGCCCCGGGTTCGCCGTCGCTCGGCGTCTGCACCTACTCGCCTGCCTCCGTCATCGGCGGCGGCGTGCCGCCGTTCGGAGCGTGCCCCCCCGTGTTCCGGTCCGCCGCGGTGCTCGACCTTCTCCCAACCGACGACGTCGACGGACTCGAAGTGGCCACCAACGGCTGCCCCGTCGCTCCGGGTTCCGACGCTCCACTCGACGGCGACGGCATCAACGGCGGCGTGTGCGACAACTGCCCGGCCGCTTTCAACCCGAGCCAGAGTAATACCGACGGCGACGGCCTCGGCGACGCGTGCGATCCCTGTACCGACATCGACGGCGACGGCTTCCGGGATCCCGGGTTTCCGGGTGCCTGCGCGGTCGACCTCTGTCCGACCGTGTCCGGACCCAACATCGACACCGACAGCGACGGCTTCGCCAACGAATGCGACAACTGCATCTTGGTCGCGAACCCGCTCCAGGCGGACGGTGACGGCGACAACACCGGCGACGCCTGCGACAATTGCCCGTCGGTCCCCAGTTTCTCGCAAGCCGACGGCGACAGCGATGGGTTCGGCGACGACTGCGACATCTGCACCGCCGGCGTCGGCATGACCAAGGCCCAGCTCAAGCTCTCCAAGCTGCTGGAGGGTCCGAACCTGCAGCAGATGCAAGCCCAGGGGAACCTCAGCTTCACCGGCGCGACGCTGCCGACGCCGCCGCTCGACGTCGTAAACCCCGCGAAGGGCATGCGCATCGAGCTCGTCGATCTCGGCGCCTCCGGCAACGTGATCTTCGACTACGTCGTCCCGGGCGGCCTCCGACCGACCGCCTGCGGCGAGAAGGACGGCTGGAAGACCAACACCGCCCTCACGGCCCAGGGGTACGGCAACAAGACCAACCAGAATCAGAACGCCGCCTGCGCGGCCGGCTCGGCCCTCGGGATCAACAAGGCGCAGGCGAAGGACAAGACCGACAAGCTCAAGGGCGCCCAGTTCCAGGTCAAGGGCAAGAACGGTCCCTACGCGCCCGTGGTCGGCCCCGTGCGCATGACGATCGTGCTCGGCGGCGCCGCCGAGGGGGCCGCGGGACAATGCGGGCACTTCGATTTCCCCGCGCCCAACTGCGTGACCAGCGGCGGCGGCGCGACGGTGAAGTGCAAGCAGTAGGATTCGTGGCACCCGCGACGCTGCGGGACGTGTGATCACAGAAGGCGGCTGGAGCTGAGGCTCCAGCCGCTTTTTTCGATTTCGGCCCCGACGCGGCTTTGCCGCGGCGGCGAAGGGGAAGAAATCCCCCTTATGAATCCAGCGCGGGTCGAGTAGGCTCGGCGTCCGTGAATCCCCGGTCGGACGCGAGGCGTCCTCTCCGCGACCCGGCTCGCCGCGACGAGCGTTCCCACGACCTCATCGCGGAGTGCGGCTTGGCCTCGCGCCGCCTCACGCCGGCGCGCAGCACGACAGGTCTCGAGCGGCGCTGGCTCGACGCCGAGCACGGCGCGCTCAAGCGCGTCGAGCGGACACTCGATCGCTTCACCGCGCGCTGGATCTATCCGCACCTCTTCGGGCTCTGGCACCCGTACTGCTGGCTGCTGCCCCGGCGGGTCGAAGTCGCGACCGCCACGATCGCCCCGCCGCGCTGGCCGCGGCACGCCGACGGCCTCTCCATCCTGCACGTGAGCGACATCCACTGCGGACCGTTCCTCCGTCCCGACGTGCTCGCCGACGTGCTCCGCCGCCTCATGATGCTCCGCCCGGATGTCGTCGCCATCACCGGCGACATCGTCGAAGGACGACTCGACGACCTGGACGGGTTTCTCCCGGCGCTCGCCACGCTCACGGACGCGCCGCTCGGCGCCTGGTACTGCCTCGGCAACCACGACTACTTCACGCGTACGCCCGAGGCCGTGCTCGAGCGCCTGCGGTCGGCCGGGATCCGGACGCTCAGAAACGAGTCGACGGTCGTGCGGGGCGAAGGCACGGAATTCGTGCTCGCTGGGCTCGACGACCGCACGTTCGGTACGCGGGATTGGCCGCGCCTCCTCGCGCCGCACGGGCCGCCACATCTCACGCTCGCGCACCAACCCGACGACTTCTACGATGCCGAGCGCCGCGGCGTCGCGCTCGTGCTCGCGGGCCACACGCACGGCGGCCAGATCCGCTTTCCCGGGCTCGGACCGATCGTCCGGCAGAGCCGGTTCTGTCTCGACGAGGGCATCTACGTGCACGGACGCGGCATGCTCGTCGTGTCGCGCGGCCTCGGAGCGGTCGGGCTCCCATGGCGCGCGGGCGCGCTGCCCGAGGCGGTGCTGTTGACGGTGCGCTCTCTGCCGTCGTGAGCGACTAGGAGCCTGACCCACGACTCGAACCTCCGCGCGCGGAGCGCGCGGCCGAACGCGACCGAGTCGGGAGTGGGTCGTACTGAGGGCGGTCTGCGATCTCACACTCGCCGGCTCGCGCGAGGAGAGCTCTCTCCTATCAGCTACCGTTCGGCGCGATCCTGCCTCCTCGGCGCGATGGTTCGATCGCTGGAAGAGAGAAATAGTCCGAGAAGAAGCACCAGAGGACGTTCCGCAGCGGCCGGTGTCACGGGCACGGACGTGGCTCCTCGCAGTGGAATGGCGTCGTCACGGCCTCCTCGATCCCGCCGAAGTCCCCGGGTGACCGCCCGCGGGCCGGCGGCAATCTTGGGTCAGGCTCCTAGTACGCGTATACCCGCTGGTTCAAAGTTTCCGGTCCAACTTTTCCGTTGACTTGGTTCGTGCGTCCCCGCTACCCGGCCTTCTGGAGGATGGCCATGCCACGACGCTACGCACATATGTCCGGGGTGTTGGCGGCGCTTCTCGTCGTATGGTCCGCCGGGCGCGCACTCGGCGACCCGGGCGGCCCGCTCGGGATCCACCCCACCCGGCTCGTCGTCAAGTATCGGCCGAGCCTCGACGCCTGCGTCGATTGCCTACTGCAGCGCGGCATCCCGTTCGCGTCCGTCACCCGTTCCGACTCGCTCGACCGCCTGCACCGCGAGCTCGGCGTGACGCGCGCGCGTGCCGTCTTCGCGTCGGAGACGACTCCGCTCGCCGCGGGGCGGAGCGCCGCACGCCGGCGGCAGCTCGACGACGTGCGGCGGCGGTTTCCGGCGCGCGCCGCGCGCGCCCCCGCGAACGCGCGCAACCCGGATCTCTCGGCGATCTACGCGCTGCAGCTGCCGCCCGGCACGGACGTGGCGGCGGCCGCCGCGCGCTATCGCCTCGATCCGATGGTCGAGTGGGCCGAGCCCGACCACGAGCGGCGCGCGGCGCTCGTGCCGAACGATCCGTTCCTCGCGAGCAGCGCGACCTGGGGGCAATCGTACGCGGACCTCTGGGGCATGCACGTGACCGAGGCGCCGACGGCCTGGGACACGTCGACGGGCGCGGGGGTCGTCGTCGCCGTCATCGACACCGGCGTCGACGCCGTTCATCCCGACCTGGCGGCGAACATGTGGACGAATCCGCTCGAGGTACCCGCGAACGGCGTCGACGACGACGGCAACGGCTTCGTCGACGACGTGCGCGGCTGGGACTTCTCGGACGGCGATGCCACGCCGAACGACTTGCACGGGCACGGCACCCATGTGGCCGGCACGGTCGCGGCGGTCGGCAACAACTCGCGCGGCGTCGTCGGCATGGCGTGGGGTGCCGAGGTGATGGCGGTCCGCGGGCTCAACGCCAACGGCAGCGGCTTCGACACCGACCTCGCCGCCGCGATGGTGTACGCCGCGGAGAACGGCGCCGACGTGCTGAACGCGAGCTGGGGCGGCCAGGGCGAGAGCCAGGTGCTGGTCGACGCCGTCGACGCGATCACGGCGCTCGGCGCCATCATGATCGCGGGCTCCGGCAACTCCGCGAGCGACATGGCGAGCTTCTTTCCGGCCGCGATTCCCGGCGTGGTCGCCGTCGGCGCCACGACCGCAAGTGACGACGTCGCGTTCTTCTCGAACTACGGCGACGGGCTGGCGGTCGCCGCGCCGGGTCTCGACATCCTGTCGGTGCGCGCGGGCGGCATCCCGCCCCTCGGCGTGCCCGTGGGCACGGAGTACATGCGGCTCTCGGGAACGAGCATGGCGACGCCGCACGTCGCGGGGCTCACCGCGGTGCTGATCGGCGGCCTGCCCGGCCTCAGCCTCGCCGACATCCGGTCGCATCTCGAGCTCAACGCCGATCAGCCCGGATATCCCGGCTTCGAGGGCCAGATCTGGAATCCGCATTTCGGGTTCGGGCGCATCAACGCGGCTCGGGTGTTCGACCCACCGCCGCTGCTCGCCTTCTTCCGTACGGGCGGGGTGGAGGTGCACGCGCTCGCCGACACGATCCTTCCCGACGTCGCGCACCCGCGCTGGGACTTCACGAGCGCCGCCCCGATCGCCTGGACGCTCGCGCTGCCGTCGTGGCTCGACGCGCCTCCCGGATCCGAGAGCGGCAGCGGACCGGGGGAGGCGCTACTCTCGGCCGACACGACCGGCTTGGCTCCGGGCCGCTACACCGGCGACGTCGCGGTCGACGCTCCGGCGACCGACAACGGGGGGGCCGCCGTCACCGCCACCCTGCAGGTGCATCAGGACGAGCGGGTCGGGCCACCGACGGTCGTCGACCCCGGCTTCACCAACCAGCGCGTGATGGACTTTCCGCCGCGCCTCGCCAGCGACGGCGTCGGCACCGTGATGGTGTGGGGCGGGTTCGACAACCAGGTGCATACGACGGAGATCCTGAGCAGCCGCATCGACGGCGCCGGCGTCGCGACCGATCCGACCGTCGTGGACCCGCAGAACGAGGCCTACCTCGTTGGCTCGGGTAACAGCTCGATGATCCACGCGCTCGCGTTCGACGGCCGCAACTTCCTCCTCGTCTACATCGACGGCCAGATCCTGCCGGGCGACAACTTCATCACCGTGTTCGTGAAGGCGCTCCGCCTCGACCCCGACGGTCGCCCGATCGAGGGCGCGCCGACCATCCTGGCGTCGCGCAAGCGCTCGAACCCGTACAACCCGTACGCCGTCGACGTCGGCTTCGACGGTGAAGCCTACACGGTGCTGTGGACGCAGGAGGCGAAGCCCCCGGGGAAAGGCCTGGAGACCGGCGAGCGGGTGCTGTTCGTCGTGCAGCGGCTCGGCATCGACGGCACCGTGCGCGGCAAGTCGCGGCGGATCTACTCGCGCGTCAATCCGATAGAGGGCATCGACAACTACTCGCCCGGCCGGATCGCGTGTACGGACGGGAGCTGCCTGGTGGCGTGGCGCGAGATCACGCTCACCGCGAGCGCGCCCTACCCCCGCCATTTGGCGGCGCTGCAGGTGATCGGCGATCGGGCGGTGCAGGACGAGCCGGTGCGCGTGATGAACGACCTGCACAACTTCCGCGGGCTCGTCACCGACGGGACGAATTACCTGGCGCTCGCCGACCGCCTGCCGCCGACCGGCCTGTGCGGCACGCCGTTCGAGCAGCCGGAGCTCGCCTGTCCGCACGACATCGTGGTGGCTCGCATCGGCGCGACCGCGACCGCGCTGGACCTCGCCGGGATCGTGGTCAACAACAAGGCCGACACCGCGATGCGTCCCGCCATCGCGAGCGGCGTCGCGTTCGACGGCAGCGACTACGTGGCGACGTTCCTCGCCGAGCCCGACATCCCGCCGCCCTATTGTTCGGTGCTGTGTCTGAGCCGCGTCGCGTACCAGATCTACGCGGCGCGCGTCGGCACTGACGGCGCCGTGCTCAGCGGGGAGATCCCGGGCAGCATGATCCATCCCGAGCGCACCGCGCTGGTCGACTCCGGCCTCGTCGCCGCGACCCGTTCGCAGACCGTCATCGGTCTCGTCACCGACGTTGCGGGCGCGCCGCCTTCGACGATCTCGGCGCAGCGCGCCTTCGCGCGCACGCCGGCCGTCGCGTTGCCGGATCTCGAGATCGGTGCCATCGGCGCGCAATCGGTCGCCGAGCGCGCGGTGCTCGCGTTCACGGTACGCCCGCCGGCCGGCTTCGATCCGGAAGACACCGTGGTGAGCGCGAGCAACCTCCCGCCGGGCGCGGTCTTCGACGCGTCGACGCGCACGTTCCGCTGGATGCCGGACGCGAACGAGTCGGGCGTGCATGCGGCGGCGCACTTCGAGGCGGTCGACGGTCCCGCCACCGCGTCCGAGGACGTCACCATCACCGTCGCCGAGGGGAACCTCTCGCTCGGCGGCGTGTTGAGCCTGTTCGGCGGCGCGCCGGTCGTCGGTGTCACGGTGGAGCTCAAGGGCATGGGACGGCCGCGCCAGGTCGTGACCGACGCCGACGGTCACTATCAGTTCGACGATCTCGTCCCCGGGGCGAGTCTGCGGCTGAAGCTGGGCAAGCCGACCCGTCGTGACTATCGCGCCTATCCACCCGCGCGTGCCGTCCTCATGGGAACGAGCGATCTCAGCGACCAGCACTTCGAGTTGACGCCGGCACCGTAGACTCGTTCGGCGGGCGTCTTGTACGGCGCGCCCGTTGTCGACTAGCTTACCACTCGGCCGAGGCGACGTTGTCGGCCCGATGGCACCAGGCTCATGTCGCGGTCGAACATCCTATTGCTCGCTGCCCTCGGGATCGCCGCCGTCTGTGCGCGTTTCCTCTTGCTGAACGGGTCGGGGACGGAGCCTGAGCGCAAGCAGCCGCGCCCGGCGGAGATCGCGCAAGTGATTCCGAGCGTCCACCCGACCGCCGGACGGCGCGGCGGTGTCCCGCCGAGACCCTTGGCGGCGTCCGAGCTCGGCCACGACGAGACGGCCGCGACGACCACGAGGTCCGAGAAGGCAGAGGCAGCCGCGGCGAAACGCCGTCACAAGGCCCGCTTCCCGCCGACGTCCCATCGCATCGAGGACAACATGGACCCGATCCTCCGAACGCGTACCGTGAAGGAGCGCCTGAGCCCGCCGCGGCAGGGTCGCTCGCCGACACTCATCGTGTACGCATCGTCGCTCAGCTACGAGGCGCCGAGCCCCATCATTCTCTACGCGCAATTCGTCCGCGAGTACCCCGATGACCGGTCGCCCTTGACCGATGCGGAAATCGCCGGCGAGCTCTGGAACGCCGACAACGTGGTCGTCGCCGAGGTCGATCTGCGCGACGATGGACGAGAGCGTGACATCGACGCGGGCGACGGCTTGTTCACGGCGCGGCTCACCCCCACTACCGAGGATCTCGGTGAGTTCAACGGCTTGATCCGCGTGCAAATCTACGGAGAAACGGCGGACGGCGAGCGGCGGACCGCCCGGACACGGTTCTACTATGGAGTGCCGTCGGCGAAGCTGACCGGGAGCTACCAGGATAAGCTGGTGGACAAGCACCTCCAGATCCTGGCCGAGATCGAGGTGATCGAGGCGGCCGAGTATCGTCTCGAAGGGACGCTCAGCGGATCCAAAGGCGTGCTCACGTGGGCCACGAACACCGTCCGGCTCGAGCCCGGCATCCGGTGGATGCCGCTGACCTTCTGGGGTCTGGCGTTTCGCGAGGCGAACGAGCCGGGCCCCTACCAGCTGTCGGCGATCGCGCTCGCGAACATGAGTGACAAGCCGCCCCAGCTGAACGACGCGATCGGTACGCAGTACCAGACCGCACCGTACAAACCCGAGGATTTCAGCGACGAGCGCTACGACGAATCGCGGGGCGGAGCACCATGATGCAAGAGCGCAACGCGAAGTGTCGTCCGCCATGCCGCCGCTCGATCGCATCCTGACCTTCGACGAGTACGCCGCGATCCGGCACGCCACGCCCTACGTCGTCGACGTTCGGCGGGACGGAGCTCGGTTGCTGCTCTTCGGCGGCTGGCACAGCTCCGATCCGGCACTGCCGATGTTCGACCAGATCGAGACCGCGTTCGCGGAGCTTTCACCCGCGTTCGCCTTGCACGAGGGAACGCCGCCGCACCCCGAGCCCGACCGGGAGATCGCGATCCGCCGGCACGGGGAAGCCGGGTTGGTGACCCGGCTGGCGGCGCGCGCGGGGATCGCGACGGCGAGCATGGACATCCCTCTGGCGGAGGAAGCGCGGCTGCTGCGGCGCGAGCTCCCCCAGGGTGAAGCACTGGTGTTCCTGGTGGTGCGCCAGCTGGCCTCGTTCAACCGCAAGACCGTCCGCATGGATTTCGATGGATACTTCGGCGAGTTCTTCGACTTGATCGCACCGGCACTGGAGCTCGCCTCGATCGATTGGCCGCTCATCGAGCGGGAGCACGTCCGCGTGGCCGGGCATCCGCTCGAGGCCCGGCGCGTGACGGGGCACGAGACCAATCCGATGCGCGACGATCTCGTGACGCAGCGGATCGCGCGCCGATCGAATCGCCTGCGCGACGAGCACATGCTCCAGCGCCTGCTCGCTGCGCTGGCCGAGCACCGCCGCGTGTTCGCCGTCGTCGGCGTGACGCACGCGGTCATGCTGGAGCCGGCGCTCAGGGCGTCGGCACGTTAGCCCGCAGTTTCGCGAGGTACTCGGGGGCGTCGCGCTGCTCGGGATGACGGGCGATGAAGGCCTCGAAATAGGCGACCCCGTCCGCGACCCGCCCGGAGCGACGATAGATCTCGAAGAGATCGGCGAGCGCCCACGGGCAGCCGTGGAGACAATTGGGGACGGCTTCCTGGAGGGCCGCGATCGCCCGCTCGGGACGCCCCATCGTCATCTCGGCGTCGGCGAGACGGCGAAGACGCATCTCGACCACGTTGGGATGACTCACCGAGAAGAGACCGATGGTCTGGAACGAGAACCAGCCGGCGACCGCGAGCACGCCGAGCGCCGCCACCACGGCCCGGACGTCGCGGCGGCGGGTCCGGTCGACCAGCTCGGTGAGGCCGAGCGCCGCGAGCGGGAGGAGCGCCGGAACGATCTGCACCCGGTAACGCGCGAACAGGAAGAAGAGGACGATCGTCGCCCAGTACACCCCGACGAAGCCGAGCAGGATCCGAACGCTCCCCCGGCGTGACCGGTACACCAGGCCGCCGAGCACGGCGAAGGCGAAGACCTCGCCGAAGCCGAGCAGCGGCAGGCGGAGGATCCGCGAGTAGCGCTCCAGGAGGTATTGGTCCTGGCTGTCGGAGATCTCGAAGTCGTTCCAGAAGAGCACGGCCTTCCGGCCGAAGGCGCGGAACGCGAAGCCGGGATCGCCGGCGATGTGGGCGAGCGTCGCCCGCACCCAGAACCACGAGGCCGCGCCCGCGCTGAACGTCCGGCCGCTCCTGGCCTCGGCGGCCGCGTGGAAGTCGACCTCCTCGAAGTGCGGATTGGCGCGCACGAAGGCGACCACGCCGTACGCGCCATAGGGATTCTCGGGGTTGTTGCCGGTGTAGAAGTTCTGGCCGAGCTGGGTGGTCGTGAGCACCCATTCGCCGGAGACGTGATGGTTCCGCCAGGTGACGGGCGCGATGGCGAGGGCGAAGGCGGCGAGGAACAATGCGGCCGCGCGCGCGGCCGGAACGGTCGGCCGATGCGCCGGACCCTCGAAGAGCATCACGCCGGCCGCGAGCGGCGCCAGCACGAGCAGGTTCGCGCGCGTGAGCGCAGCGAGGCCGAGGAGGAAGCCCGCGAGGACGCGCGTCCGCCGGCGGTCGGAGAGGAACGCGACCAGCGCACCCGCCACCAACAGCGTCGAGAGCGAGGTCTTGTCGATCTCGCCGACGAAGAAGATGTCGGGCTCGTAGACGGCGAGCCCCATGGCGGCGACGCCGCCTAGTGCTGGACCGGCGAGGCCGCCGATCGCTGGACCGGCGAGGCCGCCGAGCGCCCGACCGGCGACGCGCCGGCCGAGCACCGCCACGCACGCACACGCTCCGAGGCTGCACGCGACGTTCAGCAGCCTCGGCAGCCAGAGGTCGTGCCCGCCGAGCGCGTACACGATCCCGAGCACGTACGGATAGAGCGGGTCCATGTAGAAGGCGCCCTCCCCGAGCCAGTCGCCGGCGGCGAGGCGCCGCGCCCAGGCGTCGTAGTACTCGGGGTCGACCACCAGATGGTCGAACCAGGGGGTGGTGCTGAGCTCGAGCAGGTAGCCGACGCGGAGGGCGGCCGCGAGCAGCAGGACGGCGGCGAGCCACCAGCGGCTGGCGACCACCCGAAGGAGCGTTCCGCCTTCGGGATCTCCGTCGCGAGCCGGCATGGACCGGCGCGAGGATCGTTCGCCACCCCACCCCTGTCAACATCAATCGCGTTCGAGTAAGGGCGTCTCGACATGAGCCGGCGGCGCCCGCCTCCCCCCCGACCGAGCGCGGCTCAGGCGACGCCTCCGGCTCGGGCGCTCGCCCCCGTGCCCCAGGGAGGGAGGCTCCTCCCGGCCCTCGCCCTCTGCGCCCTCGTCGCGATCGCGTACACGCCGCTCCTCGGTGCCGGCTTCATCTGGGACGACGACGACTACGTCACCGAGAACCCGGCGCTCAGGAGCCTGGCCGGGCTCGGCCGCATCTGGCTCGAGCCGGGCGCCACCCCGCAATATTACCCCCTCACCTTCACGAGCCTCTGGGTCGAGTACCGGCTCTACGCCGACCGCCCCACCGGCTATCACGTCGGCAACGTCCTGCTGCACGCCCTGAACGCCGTGCTGGTGTGGCTGATCCTGCGCCGCCTCCGGCTCCCGGGCGCGTGGCTCGCTGCCGCGGTCTTCGCGCTCCATCCCGTTCACGTCGAGTCGGTCGCCTGGATCACCGAGCGCAAGAACGTGCTGTCGGGCGCCTGCTACCTGGCCGCCCTCCTGGTCGCGCTCGGCCCAACCGACGCCCCGCCGCACGACGCGGCCGGGCGGGCGCGCCGCGGCGCGCTCGTCATCGCGCTCTTCGTCGCCGCGCTGCTCGCGAAGACCGTCACCTGCACGCTGCCGGTCGTGCTCCTCCTGCTCGGCTGGTGGCGGCGCGGGACGCTCACCCGCCGCGACCTCGTCGCCACCCTGCCGCTCTTCGTGCTCGGCGCCGGGCTCGCGCTGGTCACGGTCTGGATGGAGCGCACGCACGTCGGGGCCACGGGCGCGCTCTTCGGCCTGTCACCCGTCGAGCGGATCCTGATCGCCGGCCGCGCCCTCTGGTTCTACGTCGCCACCCTGGTCTGGCCGTACCCGCTCGTCTTCGTCTACCCGCGCTGGACGATCGACCCCGGCCTGTGGTGGCAGTGGAGCTTTCCGCTCGCCGCGACGACGACCATCGTCGTGCTCTGGCTGCTCCGCGGACGGCTCGGACGGGGACCGCTCACGGCCGTCCTGGCGTTCACGGTCACCTTGCTCCCCGCGCTCGGCTTCATCGACGTCTACCCGATGCGCTACACCTTCGTCGCCGATCACTACCAGTACCTCGCGAGCCTGGCGCTGATCGCGCCGGCGACGGCATGGCTGACGCGACGGCTCGGCGCGTCGTCACGCTCGCTCGGCGTCGGCACCGCCGTCCTCGGCCTCGCCGTGCTGGCGTCGCTCACCGCCGCCCAGACCCGCGTCTACGCCGATCAGGAGACGCTCTGGCGCGACGTGATCGCCAAGAACCCGTCGGCATCGATGGCCCACATCAACCTCGGCATGTGGCTGCACCAGCGCGGGCGATCGGACGAGGCGCGCACCGCCCTCGAGGACGCGCTCGCCCTCGAGCCGAGCGACGAGGTGCACGGCGACCTCGGGGTCGTGCTGGCGGCGCTCGGCCGCGGCGCCGACGCGCGCGCGCACCTCGAGGAGGCGGTGCGACTCGCCCCCGGCTCGGCGCTCGCCCACAGCAACCTCGGGAACGCGCTTGCCGCCGACGGCCGGCTCGCCGAGGCCGCCCTGCACTACCGCGAGGCGATCCGCCTCAAGCCCCGTTACGCCGACGCCGAGAGCAACCTCGCCAACGTGCTCGTCGCCGAGGGGCGGACCGACGAGGCCATCCGGCTCTACCAGTCGGCGATCGCCACCGACCCCGGGTACGTCGCCGCCCGCTACAACCTCGCCGTGGTGCTCGCCCGGCTCGGCCGGGACGACGAGGCGCTGGCGCAGTTCCGCGCCGTCGTGGACCGCGATCCGGGGCACGCCGAGGCCGAGCGCGGCCTCGGGGCGACGCTCGCGGCCCGCGGCGAGATCCCGGCAGCGCTCGAGCACCTGACCGCCGCCACGCGCCTCGCGCCCGAGCGCGCCGACGCGCACTACCAGCTCGGCGTGGCGCTCACCGCCGCCGGCCGCATCGACGAGGCCGTCGTCGAGCTCGCGCGTGCCACGGCACTCCGCCCCGACGTCGCCGACTTCCACAACGACCTCGGGATCGCCTTCGCGCGGCGCGGGGACCGCGACGCCGCGATCAAGGAGTTCCAGAAGGCCGTGAAGCTCGCGCCCGACCACGCCGAGGCGAGCCACAACCTCGCGGCCGCGCTCGCGCCCGCCGCGCCATGACGGCGCCCGCGCCGCAGCCCGCGGGCCGTCTCGGCGCGACCGATCTCGTGCTCGCGCTCGCCCTCGTGGTCGCGATCGCGGTGGTCTACGCGCCGGTGCGCGGGCACCAGTTCCTGAACTACGACGACCCCGAGTACGTCACCGAGAATCCCGTCGTGCGGTCCGGGATCACCGCCGAGAGCGTCGGTTGGGCGCTCGTGAGCGTGCACCACGCGACCTGGCACCCGCTCACCAGCCTCTCGCACCTCGTCGACGTCGAGCTCTTCGGCCTCGACGCCGGCGCCCACCTGGCCGTGAACGTGGTCCTGCACGCGCTCGCGACGCTGGTCCTGTTCGCAGTGCTCGTCGGCATGACCGGGGCGCGCTGGCCGAGCGCGTGGGTGGCGGCGCTCTTCGCGCTCCACCCCCTGCACGTCGAGTCGGTCGCCTGGGTGTCGGAGCGCAAGGACGTCCTCTCCGGCCTCTTCTGGATGCTGACGCTCGCCTGCTGGCTTGCCTACGTGCGTCGGCCCGGCCCGGCGCGCTACGCCGCGGTGGTCGTCGTCTTCGTCCTCGGACTTCTCGCGAAGCCGATGCTCGTCACCCTGCCCTTCGTGCTCGCGCTGCTCGACCTCTGGCCTCTCGGCCGCTGGCGCGCCGCGACCGCGTGGCGCCTGGTGATCGAGAAGCTGCCGCTCCTCGCCCTCGCCGCCGCCGTCAGCGTCGTGACCTATCTGGCGCAGCGGCACGCCGGCGCCATCGGCTCGCTCGCCGCGACGCCGTTCTCCTACCGGGTCGGGAACGCGCTCGTGTCGTACGTGACCTACCTCCGGAAGACGCTCTGGCCGAGCGACCTCGCGGTCTTCTATCCGCCGGCGGCGACGCTCCACGCCGGGACCGCGCTCGCGGCGGCGGCCGTGCTGGCCGCGATCACGGTCGCCGCCGTCCGCGCGCGGCGGCGTCACCCGTACCTGCTGGTCGGCTGGCTCTGGTACCTCGGCGCGCTCGTGCCGGTGCTCGGCCTGGTGCGCCAGGGCGACCAGGCGATGGCGGACCGCTTCACGTACCTGCCGCTGGTCGGCGTGCTCGTGATGGCGGCGTGGGGCGCCGAGCGGCTCGCGGCGACGAGCACGGCGGCGCGCCGGGTCGTCGTCGCCGGCGCGGCCGCGAGCGCCGTCGCCTGTGCCGTCCTCTCCGCCCGGCAGGTGCGCCTCTGGGCCGACAGCGAGACGCTCTTCCGCCACGCCCTCGCGGTCACCCACGACAATTACGTCGCCCACACCAACCTCGGCGTCGCACTCATGGAACGCGACGCCGTCGACGAGGCGCTGACCCACTATCGCGCGGCGATCGCGGCGGCGCCCGGGTACGCCGACGCGCACCTCGACCTCGGTCTCGCCCTCGCCCGCCTCGGACGGACGGAGGCGGCGGCGGCCGCCTACGCCGATGCCGTACGACTCGATCCCACCTCGGCGGCCGCGGAATACGACTGGGGTCTCCTCCTCGCCGAGCGCGGCGACCTCGCCGGGGCGATCGCCCACTACGAGCGGGCCCTCGCCATCGACCCGCGCCACGCCAAGGCGGAAAACAACCTCGGCTGGGCGCTCGCCGAGCAGGGGCGGCTGGAGGACGCCGTCACGCACTACCAGCGGGCGCTCGCGCTGGCGCCCGACCTGATCGCGACCCACAACAACCTCGCGGTCGCGCTCGAGGGTCTCGGCCGCCACGACGAGGCGCTGGAGCGTTACCGGACGACCGTCACGCTCGCGCCCGCGGAGCCCCGAGCCCACGCCAACTACGCCGCGCTCCTCGCCGACCGTGGCCGCGGCGCGGAGGCGATCGCCGAGTATCGCGAGGCGCTCAGGCTGCGGCCGGCCTGGCCCGAGGTCGCGCGCGCTCTGGCGTGGATCCTCGCCACCGACCCCGACCCGCGCCTCCGCGACGGTGCGGCGGCGGTCGCGCTCGCGGAGCGCGCCAACACCGAGACGGGCGGGCGCGATCCCGAGTCGCTCGACGTGCTGGCGGCGGCGTACGCCGCGACGGGACGGCTGTCGGATGCCGTCACGACGGCGGAGCGGGCGCTCGCGGCGGCGCGGGCGGCGGGGCGCGGGGATCTCGCCGAGGGGATCGCGGGGCGGCTCGCGGGGTATCGGGGCGGGGGAAAAAAAGAGAAGCAAGAAAAAGACGGTTGGTAAGGGAAGCTCGCGCGCAGCGGCGCCGCTCGGTCGCCGTGGCGTGGGTGCGGGTGCGGGTCGCGATCAGCCGGGGACGTCGGCGGGGTCGAGGAGGCCGAGACGCCGCCAGCCGAACGTGAGCAGCCACGTCCGTGGCCGTGACACCGGCCGCTGCATGACGTCCTCGGTGCCTCCCCTCGCGAGCTCTTCCTTTGGCTTCTCTCTCTTCCACCCGTCGAACCACCGCGCCGAGGAGGCGGGATCGAACCGAATGGCGCCGGCGGGCTTCGCGCCCGCCGCCGCCGCATGCCGGCGGGCGTTCAGCAGCACGTAGCGGAGCGCATTCCGCACTTGCCGGGGCGTCGGCAGCAGCTGGAGATGGTAGCGGTCGGCGAGCACCCGCCCCTTCTGCCCCGCGATGCGATTCACCGCCCGCGCGATCCGGATGCCGATCGCCATCATGCCGCGCCCGAGCGCCACGCGATCGCGGGCCTCGACGATCAAGTGCGCGCGATTCCCCTGCAGTGAGTAGTGTACCAGCCGAAAGCCCGGCCGCTCGCACCCGGCGGCGAACGTCCTTTCGAGGGCGCGCACGAGCGGGACGGTCCGGAGCGACGGCAGATCCTTCCGGAGACGCAACGTGACGTGCGCTGGCGTCGGCCGTCGAAAATGCTCGCGCGATGCGTGGGGGATTCCCGCTCGTTCGCCGGCGGGCTTCCGCCCGGCACCGTCACGGCGCCCTCCCCAGCGCCGGGGCGCCGACAACGAGAGCGCGAGCTGGGTGGGTTTGCGTGCTCGCCGCATCTTGATTCAGCGCCTATCGTACAGAAGCGATCTCGCGTCAAGGCACCCGTTGCATGGACGCAACCGCTCGCGCGCGCTTCAGAGCGCAGCGCCGGCGCACGACGGGCTCCGGCGATCTCGAACGCCGCAAGCGCCGCCGACACCCTTACAAACCTTCTTTTTCCTCTTCTTCGGCCTTCAACGCGGCGATCCAGGCCGCGATCTCGGCGGCGGCACCTTCGTCGGACCGCTTCTCCGCCGCCGCCCGCGCCGCCTCGCCGGCGGCGAGGGCCGCCTCGCGCCGGCCGTCGCCCGCGTACGCACGCGCGAGATTGAAGCGCAGCGCCGGGTCGTCCGGGTCGAGGCGGACGGCGCGCTCGAAGTGCGCGATCGCCTCGCCGGCTCGGCCGGCCTCGAGCAGCGCCGCGCCGAGGTTGCGGCGCGCGTTCGCGTGGTCGGGGGCGCGGCGGAGGGCGGCCTCGAAGTGCACGATGGCCTCGTCGCGCTTGCCGGCGAGCGCGAGCGCGGTGCCGAGGTTGCTCTCGAGATCGGCGTCCTCGGGACGGAGCGCGAGCGCGCGCCGGTACTGGGCGACCGCCTGCTCGATCTGCCCGCTCTGCACGAGCACGGTCCCGAGCGTGCCGTGCGCCGCGCCGTCGTCGGGCGCGAGCCGGATCGCCTCCTCGAGAGCGGCGATCGCCTCGGCGCTCTGACCGAGCCGCATGAGCGCGAAGCCGAGGCTGTAGCGCGCGTCGCCGTCGTCGGGTGCGTCGCGAACCGCACGCTCGAAGTGCGCGAGCGCCTCGTCCCCGTGTCCGAGCGCGAGCAACGCGTTCCCGAGGTTCACGTGGACCTTCGACTTGGGCTTCTCGGGCTCGCGCTCGAGCGCCTTCTGGAGATAGGGCAGCGCCTCGGCCGGACGACCCAGCTGGGTGAGCGCGATCCCGAGGTTGTTGAGAGCGACGACATCGTCGCGATCGAGCGCGAGGGCGCGCTCGAGATGCCGCTGCGCCTCCTCCGGACGACCGAGCCGGTTCAGCATCAACCCCAGGTTGTCGAGTGCCGCGGGATAGTCCGGGTCGAGGCGAACGGCCTCCTCGAAGGCCGCGAGCGCGTCGGCCGGCGCTCCGCCCTCGTCGAGGAGCGCGACGCCGAGATTGTAGTGCGCCATCGGGTCCGCGGGCTGATGCGCGACCGCAGCGCGCCAGATGGAGGTCGCGCTCGCATAGGCGCCGAGACGCGCCGTGCTCACGGCGGCGAGCACCATGACGAGCGCGACGGTCGCCGGCACCCCGAGCCCGGCGACCGCCGCGGGACGGCGCGCGGCGAGCCGGCGCTGCACGCCCACGACCACGAGCGCGAGCAGGCCGGCGAGCGGGAGATACATGCGGCGCTCGGCGGCCATCATCTTCGGGAGCGGCACGACCAGCGTCGGCGCCAGCACCATCACCACCGCCGCCACCACGAAGCGGGCCGCCGGACGCCGCCACGTGCCGGCGATCGTCGCCGCGGCGAGCGCGAGCAGCGCCACGACCCACGGCGCCGCCGCGCCGAGGCTCGTCAGGTACGCCGGCGCGTAATGGATCGAGAGCGGCCACGGCCATACCGCGAGCTTCAGATAGAGGAACACCATCTTCGCCTGCGTCGCCCACCACACGAGCAACGGCACCTGATGGCGCGCATCGCTGAGGCCGCCGATGCCCCCCACGCTCAGCAGCACGAGCACGCTCCACCCCGCGGCGAGGCCGAGGTGGAGGGGCCACGAGCGGCGGACCGCGGGCCACGAGTCGGCGCGGAAGCTGCGCTCGTAGAGCAGCACGACCAGCGGCATCGCCGCCATGATCTCCTTGGAGGCCATGCCGGCGACGTTCGCCAGGACGGCGACCGCGAGCCAGCCGCGGCGCGCCCCGGCGGATGATGCGGTCCAGTAGCGCAGTGCCGCCCACAGGGTGGTGAGAAAGGAGAGCGCACCCAGGATCTCGGTGCGCTGGGTGACGTAGGCGACGGCCTCGGTGACGAGCGGATGGATCGCCCAGAGCAATGCCACCGCGAGCGCCAGCGGCGCGGCCCAGGCCGCCACGGAGGCCTCGAAGTAGGCCAGCCGGAGCGTCCGTCGCACGACGGCGGCCAGCACCGCGGCCGTCAGCGCGTGCAGGAGCACGTTGACGAGGCGATAGCCGAAGGGATCGAGACCGCCGAGCCGGTAATTGAGCGCGAAGCTGAGATTCGGCAGCGGACGGCGCGCGGTGGGCGCGAGCGGCGGCGGATTGAGCGGACCGCGGACCCGCTCGTCGCCGACCGGGGGCCAGAGCCGCCGCAGCGAGGGATTGTCGACGATGCCCGGCCGGTCGTCGAAGATGAAGGGCGCGTGCAGCATCGGCGCATAGAGCGCGCAGACGGCGACGGTCAGGATGACACCCGTCGCGAGCGTGAAGGCCGCCTCGTGCCGGTCGCCGCCCTGCCCTGCCATCACGACGCCGGGGACGGCGGGTGCACCATCGGATCGGCGGTGCAGTCCCAGCGTCGCCAGCGGCCCTCCGCGTCGCGCGGCTCCCACGGCGCGCCGCCGAGGCGCGCGGCGTACGCGCGGCCCAGGCCCGCGCGGTCCACGATCTCGAAGAACGTCGCCGCCGGCCACCGCCGACAGACGGCCTCCCGTACGGCGAACTCGCGGTCGAAGCCGCGGCTCCAGAAGAGCAGATTCTTGCCCTCGTGGGCGAAGCCCTCGGCCGGCAGCTCGGCCTCGTCCCACTCCAGGTAGCCGACCGGCCGCGGGCCCGCGAACGCCGTGATCGGCCCCGCGTAGAGGGTCTTGGTGGGACGGAAGAAGCGTGGTCCGTAGCTCACCACCACCACCCGGTCGGCATCCTCCGGTCGCAAGACGTCGAACATGATGCCGAACGACGACGCGCTCAAGATCCGCGGGTTCACCACGTCGAAGAGCGCGCTACCGCCGAGCGCGACCACTGCCGCCACGACGAGCGCGGGGCCCTGTCCGCGCCCGAGGGCGAGACGTCCGCGCGCCGCCTCGAAACCCGCGGCCGCCAGCAACGCCACCGGCACCGGCAGCGCCACCGCGTGCACGACGTCGACGACGTCCACCGGCGACACGAACGCGGGCGCGAGCGCGGCGAGGAGAAAGAGCAGCAGCACCGGCGCGGCCGGCGAGCGGCGGAGGCTCACCAGGCACCCCGCGATCCCGACCGCGATCAACGCCCCGCCGAGCGGATCGAAGAGCGCGTCGCCCCACAGACGAATGCCGATGCGCGGGTGCGCGAACGGCGCCAGCAGCGCCGCGACGACGACATCGAAGGGCCGCGGCACGACCCCTTCGAAGGCCGCCGGCGTCGTCCCCACCGGCAGCTGCCCGAGCAAGCCGGCGTCGATGATCGCGATCAGGCCGTCCCAGCGGAAGTGGGCCGCGAGCTCGGCGGGGTCGAGCACGGAGCCGAGCGCGGGGACGACCGCGGCGAGAAACGATGCGAGACCGGCGGCGGCCCCCAGCCAGTGTCGCCGCCACGAGTGCGCGCAGGTGCCAGGCGGTCACGACGACGAAGCAGCCGACGATCGGCAGCACGCCCGGGAACTGCACGGCGATACCGCTCGCCGCGCCGAGCGCCGCCAGCGCGGCGTCCGATCGCCGCCGGCACGCGCTCCACGCCGCGAGCGCCACCGCCGTCGCGTAGAGCGGCCCGGCGACGAACGGACCCGGGAAGAGCGCCACGAAACGGGTGTAGGGCGCGAACAGGAAGACCGCGGCGGCGACCGGCGCCACCCCCGCGCCGACCATCGTCCGGGCCAGGAGGGCCACGCCGGCCGCACCGACGGCGAGCGAGGCGATCTGGAAGATCTGCACCGAGCGAAAGTCGAGCGCGAGCACGCCCGTCTGATAGGCCGGCACGCCGTGAAAGACCGCCAGCACGCCCCCGAGACCCGGAAGCTTCGGCTCCCAGAGGTCGGTGAGGAGGCTCTTGCCGTCGTCGACGAAGCTCACGATGTCGAGCCAGCCGCGCCACCCGTCGACGACGTCGGCGACGCGCGGCGAGCCGACGTCGCGGCCGAGCGACCACCCGACCCAGGCCAGGATGACGAGCGCAGACGCGAGGCCGCCGCGCCAGCGCGTCGGCCGCGAGAGGCCGAACGGTGCGGCGAGGAGCAGCGCGGGAACGGCGAGCAGCGCGAGATAGAGCACTTCTCCGAGGGGACCGAGCCGCGGGGCGACGAACGCCGCCGCGGCGTGCAGCACGGCGATCGCGAGGGCGAGCCCGCGGAGGAAGCCGAGGGCGCCGCCCGGGACGCCGGCGGAAGCGGTGGCGAGACCGAGCGGGCTCGCCAAGAGCGCCGCGCCGATCGCGAGCGCGCCGAGACGGAGGGCTACCCAGAGCGGCGGCACGCCCGGCAGGATGCGCTCCAGCAGCCAGGCATCCGCCGGGGTGCGGGTCCCGAGCGGAACCGCGGCCGGCGGCGCCAGGAGGGGGACGCCGTAGGCGAGCAACAGGGCGGCGGCGGCGATCCGAGCGGCCGGCGCCAACGCGCCGGAGGTGCGCGCCCCCGGCGCCATCACGAACGGCTGCGAATCACCCGGTGGTCCCCAAGAGATACAGCCAGACGACGGCGAAGTAGGCCTTGGTGAGCAACCATCCCGTCCCCGCGTCGGCGACGAGCGCGAAGATCGCGAGCGGCGTCAGCGCCGTGAGCGCCACCGGCACGCCGAGCGGCGCCGCCAGGACGAGGAAGAGCAGCGCCGTCAGCACGACGAGCACGTTCCGCGACAGCGTCGCCGATCGCACCGCCGTCGTCTCGATGCCGTTGGCGGCGTCCGGCACGCGATCGTCGAGCGCCTGGAAGAGATGGCAGATGCCCGTCATCAACCCGACGATCACCATGATCGCCGGCGACGGGTCGACGATCGCGGCGTAGAGCGCACCCCAGACCGACACCGCGGCGATGTCCCCGACCGGCACGCCCTTCAGCGTGGTCGAGTACACCACGTTGACGATCATCACCGCCGCCACGGCCGCGGAGGCACCCGGACCGAGAGCGACGAGCGCGAGCCCCAGGGTCAGCCCCTTCAAGAGGAAGGTGGTCGACACGCCGACCCGCCGGTGCGCGATCCAGGTGCCGATCAGCGCCCGGTCCTTCTTCGGATTGTTCCAGTCGACGGGCGCGTCGTAGAGGTCGTTGAAGGCGTACATCACGAGGATCGCGAGCGTCGACACGAGGGCCTGCATCACCCCGAGCCCCAGGCTCGCCCCCTGCTGGACGATCAGCGAGAGGTTGACGGCCAGCAGCGCCCCCTCGCCGCGCCGGATGCGGTGCAGCGTCGAGGCGAGCACGGCCCAGGTGAGCGCCCGGAAGGCATTCGAGTCGGCGTCGATTCGCGGGACGAGGGTGGCGGTGGCGGGGGCGAAAGGCGGCGGCAGAAAGGGCTCCTGCTGCGCCGCTCCGGAGGCGGGCATCGGCAGTGTCTACCACGACTCCCCTTCCGCCCGTCAACGAGAATCCCAGGTCGGTGCTGTCCTAGTTTCCCCGCGAGTGTCCTGATTCAGCGGGCGAGTGTCCTAGTTTGCGGAGGCACGCCCGCTACTCTCCGATGAAGGCACCCGAGGGGGCCTTGATGAAGTCTGTGCAGAGGGGGAAATAGGCTCGCACGCCGCCGTCATCGATCCCACCCAGTACGCGGATGTTGCCTTCGGGTTGGTCATCCCAGAAGGCTTGGACCTCGATCTGGTAGCGTACCCCGGACGGACCCGTGACCTCGCAAGTTTCCTGGTCATCCAGAAGAACGAGAACGCGCAGTTCGGCCCATGACCGACCTCGCCATTGCTCCAGATGCAGAAGCAGAAGGGTTCGGGCCTCCTGGTCGTTCATTCAAAGGTTCCTAGCACCCCCAAAGAAGTTTCGTCTGCGCCTCGCTCCGTGATTGCGGAGCTTGCGCCAGATCGAGCCGGAGAATCGCTCCCGGGACGTTGACTAGCCGTTGCCGTCGGCTCTGGTCGTCGGGTAGGTGGCGGCGCCGATGGCCCCGTCTCGGACACCGCGCCCTCGCAAGCCGCGCCGCAAGATTGCGCGGCTCAATCTTGGTCTCGGTGACTTCGAATGGCCGGGCGCGTCGCTGAACTCCGAGGGGTGGGCGCGGGACTCATTCTTTGAGGCGATCAAGTTCACGAAGCCGGAGGTGCTTGGCGATCTCCAATCACGCGCGCTAGCCGCTGCCCGCGCCTTTGCGAGTGAGCGCGTGCGCCTGTCGGGCAGCGTGGACCAGCTCCATTGGGAAGATGCGCAATCAGGGAGCTGACCCAGGAGCGCGAGCGGCACCATCCTCGGCGCGATCGGGATTGCTGCCGCCCTCCGTCGGCTTGCACCGGCTGCTTCGGAAATTCACCTGAAGGGGCACGGAAAGTTGCGGGCAAACTAGGACGCTCGCGCGGGTGTCCTACGCTCGCCTAGGTCCACGACAAGCCGCAAAGAAGGCTCCTCCCAGCGCGGAGAGGATGCAGTGATCTCCTTGAAAAAGTCCAAGGCGATGCATGTTTTGTAGTCGAATGCGCACTTCAAGAGGGCCACTCAGCCCGAGCGTCTCAGCCAAACTCTGAAACGTCGAATCCCCTGATTTGTCCTCATCGAGAATGCTCAGCATGCGGGCCTCTTCGGGGGTCAACTGACGAAGGATATCCGCGAAGCTAGGGAGTACGGTCCCTCCCGTAGCTGCGCTCGCGATCAATCCCGCCCATTGCGAAGTCAGGTAATCGTCATCCTCAAGCGAGGCGCCCTCAAGCAGCAGAACGGAATCCTTGACCGTCAGCGGCACCCGCGGCAGACCGGACGCCTCGATCTGATCTCGCGCCAGCAGCAAAGCCTTCAAGGCGGCCTTCTCGCGATACAAGCGCACGCGATCGGCGAAGTGCTCGCCAAGTTCGCGAGCGGGGGGCTGGAGAACGTCTCGGATCAGTTCTCGTAGCTCGCGCGTGAGCCGCTCAGCCGCTTCAGCGATCTTCCCGGCACCGGTGATGTCGCTCATGGCGCACGACATAGCCGCCCGCGTCCCAGACGCAAGCTGGTTTCCGGCCACGCGCGCCGGATCGAGACGGAGAATCGCTCGGCTGCTTTGACGAGCGGCTCTGGCCTAAGTTGCCCTGACTTGGGAGCCGAGTGTCCTGAGCTCACGGAGCGGGTGTCCTACTTTCCAGGTAGTGCCGAACCGCCTCGATACTGCCCAGGGTCGGACCAGTCGACGCCGAGCCTCCCCAGCGTAGCTGTTCCGATACTACGCTGGCCACGTGCGGCAGCAGATTGAGCAGCATCGCCGATTCCGGCGCGTCGGCTTGCGGTACCAGGGTGTAGCTGCCCGGACCTGCGAAGAAGCGACGCCAGCCTCCAGGGAGCGGAGTGACGACCGCGGCGAGCGGCCGCCCGTCGTCGTCGAAAAACAACCATCCCCCGTCTCGGACATCGTAGATTTCGCAGTACGAGTAGGCGCCGGCTTCGTCCGCAAACACCGACAGCCCTCTGTCATCGGTCGCATACGCAAAGATCATCAGCGTCTTGTAGCACCAGTTGCTTGACGCGTCCGGCTGCCGGATCGTAGGTTGCGCGGCCGTCGGTGGTCGGGACGGCGCGTCTCTGAACGTGATGAGTCGCCTCGCGCGCGACAGCGCATCGCCCGCTCGCGGCCCCCAGAACGGGCACCTCGCCGTCGCCATCGCGGTCGTGCTGAGCGTCGTGTTCGTCGCGCTGACCGCGCCGGTGCTCGCCACGTTGCCGTACGACTTCGACGAAGGCTGGCTCATCCTGGACGCCCGCCTCATTCAGCGCGGCTTGACCCCGTTCGTCGATTTCCCCGTGCACGAGCCGCCGCTGCACCCCTACTTGCTGGCACTCTCCGCCTCCGTCTTCGGCCCGACGCTCTTCGGCTACCGGATGTTGTCGCTGCTCTGCCTCGTCGCGGGGGGACTCGCGCTGTTCGCGCTCGCGCGGCCGTTCGTCGGTACGATCCCGGCGCTCGCCGCCCAGACGCTCTTTCTCTTCTCGCCGGTGCAGGTGCGGGCGCTGGCCGCCGTGCCGGAGACCTCGGCGCTCCCCTTCACGCTGATCGGTGCCGCCCTTCTCTTCACGCGGGACGACCGCTGGTCGGCCGCCGCCGGCGCCGTCGCGTTCGTGGCGGCGATCCTGATCAAGCCGACGTGCCTCGTCATGGCGCTCGCCGCCGCCGTCGGCCTGGCATGGGCGCGGCGGTGGTCGCGCCTCGTCACCTTCGCGGCGACGGGTACGGTGGTCGCCCTCGCGGGCCTCGCCTGGGTGATCGATCTCAGCGACGGGATCTTCGGCGAGGTGCTGCGCTTCCAGCTCACGCGCGTCGGCACGCACCGCGTCGGGATGTGGGGGATCGATTCCGGCTTCGCCGACATGAGGCGCCAGCTCGGAATCGCGACGCCTCGACAATGGGCGGTGCTGAACTTCGCCACCTTCTTCCGATCCGGGGTGGAGTCCGTGCCGCTGGCCGTCTTTTGGCTCGGCCTGCTCGCCATCCCGCTCTGGGCTCTTGGCTGCGCCCGCTCGCGGCCGGCGTTCGCCGCCTTCGTGGTGCTGTGGCCGACAGCCTATCTCGTCCTCAATTTCGTGGTGATGGACTTCGTCTCCCCCCGCTATTTCATCCCGTGTTTCGCCTTCGCGACGTTCCTCTGCGCCGGCTGGGTCTGGCTCGCCGAACGCTACGCCGGCAGATGGTGGACCGCCGCAGCCGCCACGGTCGCCGGGGTCGTGCTCGCCGTCCGGCTGGCGTCGATGCTCCAGGACCAGGGCGACCTCTGGTTCTGGGGACGCGTGCGCTGGATCGCGGACCACCACCCCAAGGTCGCCTCGTTCAACCCGATCTTCTTCGCGGCGACCGGAGCGGAGCCGGCCTGCGGCCTCGGCAACCCGGCGCTCGCCTACGGCGCCTTCGGCGAGGCGTTCCTCTGGACCGAACGCACCCGTGCCCTCCGGGTCTCGGACGAGCACCTGGTCGAGTGCCTGCGGGCCAACCCCGACGTCCCGATCGTGGTCGACTGGGCCTTCTACTTCTTCACGCGACCCGACTCCCGGCTCCGTGCCTACCTCGCCGGCGACGGCAGCGCGCACCGCCTCTTCTTCTCGCCGGAGTCGGTCGAGCAATGGGACCGCCCGCTGCTCCGCATGAGCCCGTTTCGATGAAGGAGCCGACCTGACGTCGCGCGCGCGCACGCTCGCCTCCTACGCCGCCATGTCGAGCGCGACGCTCCTCGTCTGCGCCGTCGTGGCGATCGCCTACTTCGGCTACGCGGGCTCGAAGCTGCCCCGGATTCCGATGACCATGCGGGGAGACTGGCTGATGGAGCGCGACGAGGAGATGGGTTTCGTGCCGACGCGCAACGGCTCGACCGAGATCCGCAGCATCGATGGCGCCGCCGGCTTCCACGTCTTCACCGATCGGCGGAGCGCCCGCGTGAACGCGCCCGGCGCAGAGACCGGCGACACCGTCGACGTCATGGCGCTCGGATGCTCGTTCACCTGGGGAGCGGGCGTCGAGAGCGAAGCGACCTGGCCGCAGCAGCTCGGCGGCCTGCTCGACGCGTCGGTGGCGAACCTGGCGATGGGGAGCTTCGGGTCCGTCCAGGCCTATCTGATGCTGCTCCGCAACTCGGATCTGCATCCCAAGGTGGTCGTGTACGGGTTCATCCCCGACCACCTGCGGCGGAATCTCGCTCCCTGCGCCCCCAACTACGTGCCCTATTGCGCGCCCGTGGCGTTCCTCAAGCGCGAGGGCGACCAGATGGTGCTGCAACCGCCGCCGATGCACCTCTTCTCCCCCGAGGACAACCGGGATTTCATGGCCGAGGTGGCGTTGCGCGATCCGACGGGACCGACCGCCTTCCTCCTGCGCACCAAGTGGGCCGCCAAGATGGCCTGGTTTCGCTGGCGCGACCGGCCCGTGCCCGTCGACGACCCGAGCGAGAGCGGCGCGGTCGCGCTTCGGGTGATGCTGGGTGCGATGGCCGAGCAGGCGCGGAAGATCGGCGCGGCATTCGTCGTCCTGCACATGCCGTACCTCACCCGCGGTGCGTCGCGCACGATGCCGCCGGAGCTTGCGGCGGCGGTCTCCGCATTGGACCTCACGGTGGTCGACTTCGGACCGGTGGTCGCGGACTACTACCAGCGCGATCCGGTGGGAACCCTGGTCGTGGCCGACACGGATGCACATCCGAACCCGGTCGCGCACCGCCTGATCGCGGAGACCCTCGGCGCCGCGGTCGGACCGCTCCTGGCGGTGCGACGGTGAAGCGCGTCGGGCCCCTGCTCTGTGCCGTCTGGTCGGGCGCGAGCGCCCTCTGCCTGCTCGTGCTCGTCGGCACGCGCTGGCTTCGCTACTCCACGTGGTCGGCGCACCCGAGCATCGACCGGGTCGTCCGCGAGCTGATGGTCGTCGACACCCAGGCCTTCCTCTGGCTGTGGGGCTACGGCCAATTCGAGCTGCCGACGCTCGCGCTCGCCGCCGCGGTCGCGACGGCGGCGCTGCATCGCCGGCTGCCCGCCGCGCTGCTGGCGCGCGCCGCCGGCTTCTGGCGCCTCACCCCGCTCGCGCGGGCGCTGCTGCTCTCCGCGGCCGTCGCCGTCCACTACGCCTTCGACGTCAATCCCACCGTGACCGCCGCCTGCGTCACGTCGCTCGCGCTCCTCTACGGGCTGCACGCCCCTCCTCTGGCCGGACGCCTGCCGCGCGCGCTGCCGCTCGTGGTCTGGCCGGTCTTCTTCGCCGGCTGGATGGCGCACGCCGGCGATCCCACCGACCGGATCGCGATCGCGTTCTGGGCCATCGGGCTCTGGCTCACGGAACGCCATCTCGCGCCGCGCGCCCACCGTGCCGACGTCCTGCTCGCCCGCGTCCTCGCGATTGCTCCCGTCAATCTCCTCCCGGCCCTGCTGCCGCTGGTCGTGGCGCCCGCGGGCGCCACCTACCTCGGACCCGGCCTCGCCTACAGCTTCTGCGAGGTGCCGGGACGCGGCACCGTCTACGCCACCATTCCCGTTTGCGGGTCGGTCCAGCTGGGCGGCTACGACGCCTGCCGCGACGCGCGGATCGTCGAGTACGACCTCGCGACCAAGCGGCCGCTCGCGACGCACCGGTTCCTGTCCCCCGCCTTCTACGGCCGCCTCGAGCTGCTGGTCTGCCTCGACGAAGAGGTACAGGTCGGCGTCCAGGCCACGGTGTACCAGGGGCGGTCGATCCGGCAGAGCGTGATGTCGTTCCCCGTGGACGACCCGACGCACTTCACGCCCGTCGTCGCCGGCCCGGCGCTCGGCAACACGCTCGCGTACGACGCCGCCCACGACGCGCTCTTCTACACCAGCGAGTTCAGCAACCTCGTCGTGCGCTACGATCGCCGCACGCGCCAGTTCGACGACACGCCGAGCCAGGACCTGGTGCACCCGTGGCACGAGCCGGTGACGCTCGAGGCCTTCGGCGGCTCGTACATCCTCGCCCCGCACGGCGTCCACCCGGGGCGGAACCGCCTCTACGTCACCGAATGGATGGGCGGCAACGCCGCCCACGCGATCGACCTCACGACGCTCCGCCGGGTCGCCCGCTACGAGTTCGGCAGCGGCGCGGGGCTCGGGATCAGCGTCGATGCCGATCGCGACCGCCTGTTCATCAGCAGCCTGTGGGGGCTCGAGGTGTTCGATCTCGCGACCGACACGCTCGTCATGCGGAAGCGCATCGGTCTCGGCAATCGTCCGGTGGTGATCGACGCGGGACGGAATCGGCTCTACGTGAGCTCGATGGTCGAGGGAAAGATCCGCATCCTCGACCGCGACACGCTCGCGATCATCGGCCAGATCCCGATCGGCATCGGCTCGCGCTACCCGCACCTCACCCGCGACGGCACCACGCTCTTCGCGAGCTCTGTCGCCGCGCATTACGCGCTCGATCCCGACGGGTACTAGCGCGCTGCGACGGCGGCCGTCGGGAAGCGCGGACGGTGGAGGGCTCGGCGGCGGGTCCTACGGCGGCGTCGCGCTCCGACCGGCGCATCGGCGGGCGAACGCCAGGCATCAATGATCGGCGTATCGCAGTAGCGCATGGCCCTCATCGGGCGATGGGCGCATCGCGCATGATCGCCGCGGAGCGCTCCTTGCCGAGATCGGACCCGCCGCCGAGCCCTCCACCGTCCGCCCACACCGCCGCAGCTCGCAAGAGGCATTCCTGAGCGCACAAGATGGCAGCGCTGCACGTGCAGCGAGTCTTCCGAGCTGCGGCGATGACGGCGCGCGGTGGAGGGGTCGCCCGCGGGGCCGATCTCGGCAAGGAGCGCTACGCGCCGACCGACCATGACGCGCCGTTCGCCCGATGAGGGCCATGCGCTACTGCGATACGCCGATCGATCAATGACAGACGCGTGCTCGCGGCGACGCCGATCGCAGCGCTCCTCCGCCGTAGGACCCGCGGGCGACCCCTCCGCCGCGCGCGTTTCCCGCAAGCCGCCGTCGCAGCGCCTTGAGTCAGTCTTCTTCAGCGGCGGACGATGGTGTGCGGGCGCCGCGGGCCGCGAGCGATCGAGAGCGGGACGCTGATCCGCGTGATCTTCCGTCCGCGGCGAATCACCCAGGCGACACGATCGCCGGCCTGGAACTCCGGGCCCCACAGCACCTCGTCGAAGGAGCCGAGCTGGCGGTCGTCGATCCCGAAGACCCCGCGACCGTCGTCGTTCCGCATCCCTTCCCAGGCGAGCGTCTTCCCGTCCTCCGACAGCCGCGGACGCCAGGTGCCCGTGAAGCCCTCCACCCGCAGCACGCCGTCGACGTAGAATCCCCAGGGCGGATCCTTGCCCGGAATGGAGGCCCCATACGCGACGTGGGCGCCGTCCTCCGACGGTGCGAGCCCCCACACGTTGTCGTACGGTCCGTAGCGTACGCGATCCTTGAGGAGAAAGACCACTTGCTCGTCTCCGGACGGTCTCATCCGGCACGGATAGATCACGCGCGTCCCGTCGGAGCTCGGCTCGGGCGGATGCGTCCGCCAGGGCTCGACGCAGGTGACGTCGTCGACGGGACGACCGTTCCGGACGACCCGCCAAAGCTCGGCGTCGCCGGCGATCCGCTCCCACCAGAACGCGGCCGGTGCATGCTCCGCCGTCCGCAACGAGCGGATGGCGAGCGTGGCCATCTTCGTACAGTCCTGGTCGGCGTGGTCCAGGTTCGCCACGGCGTACGACGCGATCCGGCGCTCGTCGACGTAGACGCCCCAACCGTCCCGGTCCCGGGTCGCGACCAGGACGCTGCCATCGGCGAGAAAGCGCACCAGATGACGGTCGAGATCGGGGTGTGTCGCCGATCGCAGCGCGGCGGCACCGCAGCCTTCCGTGGGTGGGTCGAAGGAACGCCGCTCGTTGCCGTCGACGAACAAGGTCGCACGGCCATCGGTCGCCGTGAGATACGCCACGTGCTGCGCATCGGCGCTGAACGCCGGCCGGCTCACCTCGCGGTGTCGAACCAGCTTCGTGCCGTCCACGAAGAGCGTGATCTCCCCGAGCTCGCCCTTGGCGGCTCCCGCCGCGGCGCCGATGGCCGTCCAGCGTGAACCGTCCGCGCTGAAGGAGAGCTCGCCCGCCCCGACGAAATCGGTCGCGAGCGACGCTCCGTCCGCGGCGATCGCGATGATCGGCTGCTCCGGCGCACCGTCACGGGTCCAGTAGAACAAACGCTCGCTCTTGGGAGCGAACGCCAGGCCGGTGCACTTGACGTGGACCTCGCCGCGTCCGCTCGAGGCGACCACCTGCTCCCCGTCCGCGGTTTGGACCAGGAAGGCCCACGCTTCGCCGTTGGCCGACGTCACGATCGTGCGCGGCCGGTGGTTGGCGGGCAGCGTCGCGAGCAGGGTCTTCTCGATCGGCTCCTCGCGCGCGCAGCCCGCGAAGATCGCGATCAACGCCAGCGCGGGTGTCAGACGGCGGCGCCACCCGGCGGCATACGGCAACATGGGCATCGGCCCGGTCGATGAACCATCGCCGCCCTGCCGCGTCAAGACGAGTCGCGAGGCTACAGTCCGACCTCGGCCGCACGGCCGCGGCTCGCGTCGCGGACGGCGAGGCGGATCCGGTTCCCGGAGTGCTCGGAGACCGCGCGCCGCACGACCGGCGTCGTGACGATCGGCAAGCGGGACACCCTCCGGCGCAGCACGTATTGCCGGAATCCCGCGTGCAGGAAACGCTCCAGCCAGGTGAAGGGCCGCCCGCGAACCACGCGCCACAGCGTCTGCAACGGACGTAGCGGCCAAAAGAGAAAGCTCAGCACGTAGAAGTACGCCATGCTCGCGAGGCAGATCAGGCGAAGTGCCCGCGGGGAGAAGTACTCCGACCACGATCGGATCGCCTTGAAGTCGGTGAAGCAGGCGCCGGCGAGGAGCTCGTCGTAGGCGGGGGAGCTCGGGTCGATGTCGCCGCGTGCGACCAGCGCGCGGTACATCTCGCTCCCGGGATACGGGTAGAAGAAATAGCTGTTGACGTCGTGCACGCCGACCCACGCCATCCGGGCGATGAAGCGGAAGGTCTCGGCCACCTCCGACGGCGACTGGCCGGGCATGCCCATGATGAAATGGCCGCGCACGTGCATCCCGGCGCGTACCGCCGCCCGCATGGACGCGAGCATGCGCTCCGGCGTGACCTTCTTCCTGACGCGCGCCAGGGTGCGCGGGGATCCGCTCTCCGGCGCGTAGACGATCGCCTCACAGCCGCTCGCGACCATGGCCCGCAGGACCTCCTCGTCGAGCGCCTCCGAGCGCGTGCCGGACGGGAGCCGCCAGGTGATCGGCAGGCGCGCGGCGATCAAGAGGCGCGTGAACGCGAGGATCCAGCGGCGATCGACGACGGCCGTGAGGTCGTAGAACTCGACGTGCTCGATCCCGTAACGCTCGAGGTAGAAGGCGATCTCGTCGATCACGTCTTGCGGGTCGCGGGCGAACCAGCCGGTCCCCCACATCGACGGACTCGAGCAGAAGGTGCAGCGATACGGGCAGCCGCGGGTCGCCATCATCGGCATGGCGCGGCGATTCTGCTCCTCGAAGCCGAAGTGATTGTCGAGATAGACCCGGAGCGTCGGGACCAGGTGCCAGGCCGGCCACGGCAGCGTGTCGACGTCCCGCACGCGGGCGCGCGGCGGGGTTCGGAAGGGCGCACCATCGTCGGCCCGCAGCGCCAGACCCGCGACCGACCGGAGCGTCCGACCGGTCGCGATCGCGTCGACGAACTCGACCAGCGTCTCCTCGCCCTCGCCGAGGCCGCAGGCGGTGATCGCCGGCGCGCTCCGCAGCGCGTGCTCGGGATCGGCGGTGACGTGCTCACCGCCGACGATGATCGGCGCCCGCGGCAGCGCGGCGTGGACGGCCGCGACGACGTGCTTGGCGTACAGCCAGTCCTGCGAGAACATGCAGGTCAGGCCGATCACGTCGGTGTCGCTCGGGACCGCCGCCGCGATGCCGTCCGCCGTCAGACCGACGGTGTTGAGATTGGTCCCGGCGATGTCGGCGGTGTGGCCCGGGGCCTCGCCGTAGGCGTCGAGCACGGTCACGCGGTGGCCCGCCTCCTCCAGCACCGCGGCCAGGCAGGCGAGCGCGATCGGCGGCACGCCGGACTGGGTATGCGGGGCGAAGTCGCTGGTGATCTTCGGGGGCCGGATCAGCGTGACGTGCATGGGGGATTTCGCGTGCGCACCGACGGACGTCGATGGGACGGGCATGGGACTACGGCGGATGCTCGGCGCGTGTCAACGAGAATTCTAGGGCGGCGCGCGCGTTTGACGCTCGGACCGGCGCTCGTGGTAGACAGCGGCGATGCCCGCCGTCGGACCGGCGTCGCAGGAGCCGCGCGGGCCCGGCGACGGCGTCGTCGTCGCCGTCGCGGTGGCGGTCGCGACCTTCGCGGTCCTGGCGCGCCTGCACGACGTCGCCGTCTATCCGCCGATGTACGACTTCGACGCGGGCGGCCACGCCGCATACGTGCTCGACCTGGTTTCCGGGCGCCTCCCGGACCCGCGCTCGTGGTCCGGCAGCCATCCGCCGCTCTACTACGGGATCGGTGCGGCGCTCTGGCGGCTCCTCCCCGAGGCCGTCCCCGTGCACGTCATGTTGCGCGCGATCTCCGCGGCGGCGTGGGTGGCGACGGTGGGCCTGATCTGGCGGACGCTCCGGCGCCTCGGGTTCGGGATCGACGGGTGCGTCGCCGCGACGCTCCTTCTCGGCGTGCCGGGAATGGTCATCGCCTCGTGCATGATGACCAACGACCCGCTGTGCGCGCTCTTGGTGACGGCCACCGTGGTGCGCCTCGTCGAGGCCCCGCGCGCGCCGTCGGCGGCGCACGCGGCCTGGACCGGCGTCCTCGCCGGCTTGGCGGCGGCCACCAAGGCAACGGGCGTGGCGGCCATCGCGACGGCCGTCCTCTTCTACGCTTGGCGGTCGCGGCGCGAGCCCGCGCGGATCCTCCGCAACACGCTCGCGGTCGGCCTCGTCGCGGCCGCCCTCGCGGCTCCGCACTTCGCGCGGCTCTTCCTCGCGCTCCCCGGTTCGGCCTACCAGGTTCTCGGCGCGCGCGCAGGCTCAGAGGAAAAGGAGGTCATCGGCTGGATCGTCTACGCCGCGGCGCCGACACGCCGGCTCTTCGACTCCTGGGCCGGCGTGTTGCACGCGTCGCTCTGGGGCGACCCGCTCGGCGTGTTTCTCTCGGGAGTGCCGCCGCCGGCGCGGCTCGCCATGTCGGTCGCCGGATTGCTCGTCACCGCCGTGGTGATGGCGGGCACCGTGCGTGCGTCGCTCCGGCCCGCGCTCGTCGGAGGGGCTGCGGTCGCCCTCGGCTTCGGGCTGCTCTATGCCGCGGCGCTCTTCCCGCTCGTGACGATCGGACCGTACCTCGTCCTCACCAAGATCAACTACCTCCTCCCCGAGGCACTTCCCCTGGCACTGCTGGCGGCGATCGGCGTCGGGTCGACGACGGGCGGCGCGCGCACGGTCCTGCGAGCAGCGCTGCTGACGATCGCCGCGGGCGGCGTCCTTTTGACGTGGTACGGCCTCGCACCCGCGTCCGCGACGGTGAGGCCGTTCCGTCTCGACGGCGCCGTCCCCGGGTCCGCGCTCGCCACCGTCGAACGGTACTTCGCGTTCCGCGCCCGCGATCCCGTGCGCGCCGCCGACCTCCTCGCACCCGAGGCTCACCTCGCGCACGGGCTTCGCCTGGCGACGATGCTACGCGTGCCGCTCGCACCCGAGCCCGAGACGACGCCCGAGAACGCCCGCGCGCTCGAGCTCGCGCGCGCGCGGGTGGCATGGCTCGATCTCTACAACCTCGTGCGCTGGGTGCAGCCCGTCGCCGCGGCCCTCGACGTGCGGGTGACGACGGTGAACCAGCAACGCGACGCCGCGGACGTGGGCGTTCGGGTCGGTGCCGCGGAGACGACCCGCCCGGCGGGTGGGGCGATCGGACTCTGGCCTTTCCCGCCCTTCGAGCAGCGCTTCGAGCTTCGCCGCGCGGGCGGCGCGTGGCGGATCGTGCGCATCACGCAAAGCGCCGTCGTCGCCGAGAGCTCCGTGCCGGCGTTCGTTGCCGCCCCGACCCTCGAGGGTCTCGACCGCCTCCGCGCGCTCGGGTGGCGACCGAGCTGGGAAGATGCGGTCGCGGCTCTCGAGCGGTGACGGCGCCGCGTGCTGCGACGGCGGCTTGCGGGAAACGCGCGCGGTGGAGGGGTCGCCCGCGGGTCCTACGGCGGAGGAGCGCTGCGATCGGCGTCGCCGCGAGCACGCGTCTGTCATTGATCGATCGGCGTCTCGCAGTAGCGCATGGCCCTCATCGGGCGAACGGCGCGTCATGGTCGGTCGGCGCGTCGCGCTCCTTGCCGAGATCGGCCCCGCGGGCGACCCCTCCACCGCGCGCCCTCATCGCCGCAGCTCGGAAGACTCGCTGCACGTGCGTCGCTGCCATCATGTGCGCTCATGAATGCCTCTTGCGAGCTCCGACGGTGTGGGCGGACGGTGGAGGGCTCGGCGGCGGGTCCGATCTCGGCAAGGAGCGCTACGCGGCGATCATGCGCGACGCGCCCATCGCCCGATGAGGGCCATGCGCTGCTGCGATACGCCGATCATTGATGCCTGGCGTTCGCCCGCCGATGCGCCGGTCGGAGCGCGACGCCGCCGTAGGACCCGCCGCCGAGCCCTCCACCGTCCGCGCTTCCCGACGGCCGCCGTCGCAGGCAAGTTCAGCGGGGCTCAACGCAGGCGGTACACGTCGTAGCTCTCGTCGGTGATGGTCGGGCCGAGGTGCGCCAGCCGTTCGGTCGCGGCCAGGAACTCGTCGCGCGCCGACCGCCGTGACCGTGAAGGCCTCCTCGGCGTAGGTGCGCGGGAAGGCGGTGAAGGTCCCGAGGGCGTCGAGCCGCCGGCCCAGCGTCACGACGACGGGACACGCGCAGCGCTCGCGGACCCGGCGCGCCGTCTCCAGCAGCGCCTCGAGGTCGTAGGCGCGCGCGCGTCCGGGCCCGAAGACGCCCCACGCGCGGTACACCTGCTCGCGCGCCAGGTAGACGCGGTTCTCCGCATAGTACGGCAGCGACCAGAGCGGCATGTCCGGCTCGCCCATCACGACCGCGCCGGCGAGGCTCGGATCGGCGTGCAGCAGCTCGGCGAGACGCCGATTCGCCGAATGGTCGTGCGCGAGATCCTGCCGCAGGTAGTTGCAGGCCAGCACGACCTGCTCGGCGAAGAGAACGACCACCGCGACCGCCAGGCCGCGGCCGAGCCAGAGACGGGCCCGCGTCAAGCCGGCGGAAAGCGCCCGGGTCGATCCCCCCTCCGCGGCGTCCAGCCACATGGTCGCGACGAGCACGAGCACGAGGTTCCCGACGTGCCACGGCGCGCCCGGCCCGTAGACGACGTCGAACAGCACCTCGATGCCGACGAATCCGACCAGCGCGAAGCACAGTACGGGCAGGGTCGGAGCGAGATACACGAAATACGCCCAGACCAGCAGCGAGGCAGGCGGGAGGCCGAAGAAATGCGGCGCATGCGCGGCCGGCGCCACGATCGCCCCCACGACCCCGGCGGCGACGTCGCCGACGTCGCGATGCGCGAAGCCCGCCAGCGGATGCGCGGAGGCCGGCAGGGCGACCGCGGCCGCAGCGGCGAGGCCGGCGACATAGACGACGATCGCGACCCGCCACGCGCCGCCCGCCGCTCCCGCGCCCCGGCTCGCTCCGCGCGCCGCCTCGACGACGAGCATCGCGCCGGCCGCGACGGCGACGATGAACCCGAAGGCCTCGGTGTTGGCGAGCCCGGCCAGCAGGAGCGCAACCAGAATGGGCCGCTCGCGGCGGCGGGGAAAGGCCGCGCAGAACGCGAAGAGGAGCAGCATCTCGAGACCGTAGCCGCGGCTCACGACCGAGTACTGGTAGAGCGGGTAGAACGAGAACGTGAAGAGCAGCCGCACCCACCAGGCGAGCGGGCCGCGGTTCAACAGGAAGACGGCGCCCACCGCCGACGCGATGCTCGCCGCCTTCAGGATCCAGGTGCTGCCGACGACGGCATAGAGGCACCGCAGCACGAGGTACCAGAGGATCGGGTGCCCCTCGAAGCGCAACGCCGCCACGAGCTCGCGGAGCGACCCGACGTCGCGCGCGATGCTGAGCGGCACGACCTCGTCGCGCCACGGCTCGTGATGGGCGGCGCCGACGATGACGATTGCGGCGTAGACGAGCGTGACGGCCGCGGCCGCCGAGCGGCTGCGCCACGCTGTCCCGTCAGCGACGGTCACGCCCGTGCACCGGCGGACCCTCCGGCGGCGAGCCGAAACGCTCTCGGCGCCGCCACCCCGCCGCACGCGATCCCGGCGCCGATCTCGAACGCGACGGTCGCGGCGGAAACGTGAAGGGTCCGGCCGAACAGCGACGCCGACGCCACCGTCGCGAGCAGAACCGCGGCCGCCGCGAGGGCGCCGCCCAGCGCCCCGATCGCCACCCGCCGCCGGCGGAGCGACAGCTCCCCTCGCCATGCCACCCACGCGCACACCCCGACGCCCGCGAGCAGTCCGGCGGCCGCTCCCGGAAACACTCCGGCGCGAAAGGCGTGGAGCAGCAGGATGGCGCCCCGCACCGGCACGAAAGCCGCGACGACCGGATCCTCGCGATTGAGGGGATTCTGCGCCTCGAAGGCGAGCCAGCGCGGCAGCGCTGCCAGCGCCGGCAGGAACGCGAAGACGAGCACAGAGTGGCCTACGGCATCGGCGGCGGCCCACCAGGACCGACCGCGGGTCACGCGGTCGCCCGCAGCGCCACCTGGAAGCGGTAGAACAAGAGGACCGAGAGCGCGGTGAGCGCGTGCCATACCGCATGGCCGGTCACGAGGTGATTGTCGGGATCACAGAGCGGGCCGTGGAAGTCGAGACTCCAGATCACGTACGCGACCACGAGCACCGCGACGGCAGAGAGGATCCAGCGTCCCGCACCGGGCGGATTGGCCCCGCGCAGCCGGAGCTCGACCAGCACCATCACCGTCATCTCCAACGCGAACACGACGATGCCGTCGTTGCCGAGCAGGATCATCAGGCCGCTCGAGGCCGTCGCGCACGCGATCAGGAACGCGACCGCACGGCCATCCGACCAGCCCCAGAGCCGCTGCAGGGCGAAGGTCAGACCGAGACCGCTGAGCACGTACATGCCCGACACGTCCACCACCTCGAAGACGCGAATGCCGGTGGCATGGAAGCTGAACGACCCCAATCCGAGCAGGACCGTTCCGACCCCGATCGCCGTCAGCGCCGTGCCGAGGCGGAGACGGCACTCCCAGAGGATCCAGAGGCCGATCAGCACGTAGGCGGCATTCGACCACGCGTTCGAAGGCTCGACGACCCACGCGCACAGTCGCCGCTCACAGAACGCGATCGTCGCCGGCGCGTAGCCGCTCCACGGACACATGGGGGGAGGCATATACCCGTCGCTCGCCCCGGCCGGAAGGTCCCGCGCGAGCTACAGGCGGAACATCGGCAGCGGCCGGAGCGGATGCGCGAGCGCCCAGCCACCCACCAGCTGGACGACTCGGGCGTGGAAGCCCCGCGCCGGAAAGGCCGCCTGCACCTCGCGGACGAAGACGCGCGGCAGGCCGAAGCGGACGAGGCCGAGCGAGAGGTCCACGAGGTCGGCGCGCCGGAAGGGCTCGACGAGCGCCGCGTGCTCGCCGCGGTAGGGCGTGAGCTTGTGATGCATGTCGAGCATGCGAGCGAGCTCGCTCGACCACGCCGCCCGCCCGTCCTCGTCCAGGCGTGCGCGCAGCCGACGCGAGGAGGGCGGCAGGTAGTCGACCGTGTGATCGGACCAGATCCCGAGGTCGTGAAAGACCGCGGCGTAGGCGATCTTGTCGTCGCCGTCGGACGCCGCGCCGGCCAACCCGCGACAGAGATTGAAGACCCGATAGACGTGGCCGCGGTAGGCCGCGAGATCGCCGGCGATCGCCTCGCGGAAGGCGTCGAGCGTCTCCTCGACGAGCGCGTGGCGATCGAGGATCGGCGGCGTGTCGCGCATCGCGGCCGGCGGTCAGCCGACGAGCTGCATGTGGCCTTCGGCCTGCACCGCCTGCATGAAGGAGTCCTCGTAGGCGCCCTCCGGTGCGGCGCGCACCAGACGGTCGAGGGTCTCCGCATCGCCCCCGACCAGGATCCGCCAGGCTCCGGTGCGGACGCCGTCGAGGATGATGGTGGCGGCCGCGGCCGCGGTCGTCGGCGCGGCGTCGCGGAACATGATCGCCATCTGCTCGAAGGCGGCACGGAGCTCGTCGTCGGACATGCCGGCGACCGGCATGCCGCGCTTCTCGAGCAGCTCGCGGAGCCGCGCCACCTCCGCCGCCGGCATCGCGGCGATCTCGGGCTTCCCGAGCACCCGGTTGGTGTTGAGGACGATCGAGGTGCCGATGTGGCCGGGCATCACCACCGCCACCTTGACGTGCGGCGCGTTCAGACGGAGGTCGATCAGCAACGCCTCGGAGAACCCCTTCACCGCGAACTTGGCGGCGCTGTACGCGGTGTGCGCCGTGCGCGGTCCGAGACAGGCCCAGAAGCCGTTGACGCTGCTGGTGTTGACGATGTAGGCGCCGTCGCTCGCGACCAGCAGCGGCAGGAACGCGCGCGTGCAGTAGTAGACGCCGAACCAGCACACCCCGAAGGTCTTGTCCCAGTCGGCGCGCTCGTCCTTCAACATGCTGCCGCCCCCGCCGATGCCGGCGTTGTTGAAGAGCAGGTGCACGTGGTCGGTGCGGTGCGCCGCGAGGACGGCGTCGCGGAACGCGACCACCTCGGCCTCGATCGAGACGTCGCAGCGGTGCGTGCTGATGCGCGTCCCCGCCGGCGCCTCGGCCTCGGCGAGCCGCTTGGTCTCGGCCATGGTCTCCACGGACACGTCGCAGAGCGCGACGTGACAGCCCGCGGCCGCGAGCTGTCGCACGAGCTCGCGTCCCATGCCGGTTCCACCGCCGGTCACGACGGCCAACTTGCCCCGAAAATCCTTCATCGCTCTCGCTCCCTCCGGGTGCACGCGCATAGCGGTGCCGGCGGGCAGAGTCCACCCGGGTCGCCCGCACGGCCGCGGGGCGAAGGGGGAGACGCGCTTGACGTCGCGGCGGCAAAGGGACGATGAAACCCCTCTCCCTCATGCGCTCGCTCGACCTCGATCGGGTACGCGACATCGCGCGCCTCCGCCATGCGAGCTTCGTCGAGGCGGCGCCCTTCCCCCACGTCGTCATCGACGACCTGCTCCATCCCGAGGTCGCGGCGGCGCTCGCGGCCGAGTTCGAGGTCGCGCGCGGCGACTGGATCTTCTACCACCACGTCAACGAGCGAAAGCGTGGCTTCAACGACGTCCCGCGCATGGGCCCCGTCAGCCAGCAGGTGATCGCGGAGCTGAACGGCCCCGAGTTTCTCGCCGTCCTCGGCACGCTGACGGGGCTGCCCGGCCTGCTCGCCGACCCGGCGCTCGAAGGCGGCGGGCTCAGCGACGTCGAGCCCGGCGGCTTCGTCAACGTGCACTCCGATTTCCTCTCGCACCCGAGCGAGCGCACGTGGAACCGGCGCCTGAATCTCCTGATCTTCCTGAACCGCCCGTGGACGGAGGCGGACGGGGGACGGCTCGAGCTCTGGGACCCCGAGGTCACGAGGCCGGTCCAGCAGATCGTCCCCGCCTTCAACCGTTGCGTCCTCTTCGACACCGGCGCGGCGTCGTTTCACAGCGTCACCACGGTGACGTGCCCAGCGGGCCGCTCGCGTCGCGCGCTCGCGCTCTATTACTTCCAGGACGCCGGAGCGCCGCGTCCCATCCGCTCGACGCGCTACGTGCCGCGGCCGAGCGACGGCGCCACGACACGCCTCCTGATTCGCCTCGACCGCTGGCTGCTCTACGGCTACGCGGCGCTCAAGCGCTACACGCCGTTCGGCGACCGTCTCGTCAGTCGCCTGCTACGCCGGCTGTAGCCGCTAGCCTCGCCGCTCGGCGTCCGCGGCCTTTTGCATGTATTCGGGATCGTTGAACGGTTGATCGCCGAAATCCGTCATCTTGTAGGGCCCGGTGGTGTGCGCGTTCGGCACCACGTCGCCCTCGGACTCCGTCGTGCCCGCCAGCGACGCGAGCACGATCGAGAACAGGGAGTACGGTCCGTCGGCCTTCATGTCGTGAAACATGAGCCCGTAGAAGGTCATCGGGATCCAATGCGTCCCCGGCTCCAGCGCGACGACGTCGGAGGTGGCGAAGCCCACCATCCGCGCGTCGGCGGTCGCGACCAGCGTCCCCTTGAGACGGAAGCGCCCCGCCTCCTCGACCTCGACCTCGCCCTCGATCTGCAGATTGCCCCGCACGAGCGAGTCCCGGTAGTGGCCGGTCAGGTGCGCCTTCTGCACGCTGTAGACGAATCCGGTGGTGGCGGTGATCTCTTCACCTTTCGCGGTCTCGGCCAGCACGAGCACTTGGAACTCGCCGCGGAAGTCGTCGGGACGATCCGGATCCGGGGTGTAGGTCACCGTGAAGAAATCATCACCGGCCTGCGCGTCGCCCTTGCTGCCGTCGTCACGGAACGCCAGCGTCGCCACCTGGACGCCCTCCATGGTCTGGATGATGCCGCGCATGCTGGTCGCGGGGACGCGGGTCTGTCGCACGTTGGGGGCCCGATCGCCGTGGGCGTCGGGCTCGGGGCGCTGCTCGAGCTCGTGAAGCTCGACGACCTCGGCATAGATCACGACGTCGCCCGGGGCCTCGAAGATCGTGAGCGACGGATAGGTGAGCAGGCGCGTCGTCTTTTCCTTGCCCTTCCAGTCGTCGTCGACGGCGGGCATGCGGGATTTCGCGATCGGGTCGATGCCGTCCTCGAGGGCCCAGGAGGTGCGCGGGTAGCGCGCGGCTTTCCGATAGCGCGCCGCGGCCTGCTGGGCGCCGAGCTTGGTCTCGTCGACGGGCTCGAGATAGGTCTCGGTCCGCTGCACCAGGCGCACCGGCGAAGCCGTCGACTCCGGGGCCACGGCGACGCGCGCCGGCGTCGGGCTCGCCTTGGGTGCCGGCGGCGCCTCGGGCGGTGACGCCGGGCGCATCAGGAAGAAGCCGGCCAGGAGTGCCACGAGCACGATGGCAGCGATCAGGAGGCGTCGCGACGACATGGTCTCTTCGATGGGGGCCAGCGTGACCGCTCTGCCGTCACGAGGCGGCGCGAGCCATAACACGGGCTCGGCGCGACCGACAATCCAACCTCGGGAGGATTCGGCGCGACGAGACCGTCAGGCAGCCATGCGGGCAAGCAAGAGACGCATCGGCAGCAGCTCCCGCGTCACGGGATTCACCATGAGGCCCATGCTCTCGAGTGTGAGCGCACCGAGAAGCGGCGTGACGCCCTCGGGACCGAAAACGACCTTCGACGTCGCCCGACGATCTCCCAGGTCGAAGAAGGCCTCGCCCACCGGATAGCTGCGTTTCGTTCCGTCGGCGAGCCCGAAGGTCTCGACCTCGAGCGGGGCGATGGCGAGCCCCTCCAACACGCTCGCGGGAACGACGCTGTAGATGGCACCCGTGTCCACCAAGAGCTCGAGGTCGACGCCGGTGACGTCCCGGCGGTACGGGTTCGCGATCCTGGCATGCGTGAAGGTCACACCCACTCCGGTCGTCATACGCGCACCCTTTCATCGCATCGAGGCTACGAGTACCCCGTTCACACGACCTTGGCGACCTCGGCGGCCGCCCGCTTGCGACTTCACCCGAGGAAGAATTTGACCGAGCGGTCGGCGAGCGCGATCACCGGCGCCCAGTAGATGCCGAGCAGGACCGTGGGCACGGCGAGGAACCAGAGCAGGAACGCGTTGTGGGGATCGAGCGCGACGACGCCCTCGTCGCCGCGCGGCCGGTCGAGGAACATCGTCCGGACGATGCGGGCGTAGTAGTAGAGCGAGACCAGCGCTGTTGGCGAAGCCGACCGACGCGCGAGCAGATAGTAGCGCTGCTCCACGACGGCCGCGAAGAGGTAGAACTTGCCGACGAAGCCGGCGAGCGGCGGGAGCCCGGCGAGCGAGAAGAGGAAGATCGCCATCGCCACCGCCGGGACCGCGCCGCCGCGCCACGCGAGGCCGCGGAAGCCGTCGAGGTCCTCGCGGCCGGTCGCGTTCGCGACCACCATCACGACCAGGAACGCGCCGAGGTTCATCAGGTAGTACGTCGACCAGGTAGAAGAGCATCGCGCGGCAGCCCGGCGTCGTTCAGGACGACGAAGCCCATGAGCGTGTAGCCGGCGTGCGCGATGCTCGAGTAGGCGAGCAGGCGCTTCACGTTCTGCTGCGCCGAGCGCGGCGAGGTTGCCGAGCGTCATGGTCGACCATGCAGATCGACCAGCATGAGCTGCGGCCAGTCGACGCCGGCCAGGATGGTCCAGCCGCCCGCCTCCGCGCGGCTGCGAGAGCCCGGGGTAGAAGAAGCGCGTCAGCAGCGCGAAGCCCGCCGCCTTCGAGCCGACCGAGAGGAACGCCGTCACCGGGATGGGCGCGCCCTGGTAGACGTCCGGCGCCCACATGTGGAACGGCACCGCCGCGATCTTGTAGCCGAAGCCCGGCGAGCACCAGCAGCACCGCCGACGAAGACGGTGAGCGGATCGCCGGCCCCGCCGCGTCAGCGCGGCGTTCGATGGCGCTGCGTAGTCGAGGCTCCGGGCGAGGCCGTAGAGCCAGCTCATGCCGTAGATCATCGTCCCCGACGCGACGCCGCCGTAGATCGAGATACTTGAGCGCGGCCTCGCCGGAGCGGCGGTTCGTGCCGCAGATAGCCGGTCAGCACGTAGGACGTGAGGCTCACCAACTCGAGCGCCAGGTAGGCCATCAGCAGGTTCGCGGCCGCGCCATGTAGCAGCATGCCGACGGTCGAGGCGAGGAGGAGCCCGTAGTACTCGCCCTCGTCGGCCGTCGCGCACCTCGTTGCGAGCCGAGCGACATCCAGATGGTGGCGAACGCCGCGAGGCAGAAGATCAGCTTGAAGAAGACCGCGAAGTCGTCGACGATCGACCATCCGGCGAGTAGAGCCAGCCGTCGCCCCAGCCGAAGAGGCCCTGCACGAGCCAGCGCTCGCTGAACGGCAGGCGGAGACCGATCGCGCCGACGAGCGCCGACGGCGCAGCCGAAGAGCGCGATCGAGCCGAGATGCTCCTTGCCGCGCACCACGAGGTCCAGGCCGAAGACCAGGATCGCGGTCGCGATCAGGATCAGCTCGGGGGCGCTGTACCGAAGGCTCTCGAGATTGCCGAGATCCATGCGCGCCGGCCTCGCCTCAGCGGACCGCCACGCCCGGTCGTGGCCGCGGCCCGCACCATCTCGTTCAGGTGCAGCAGCGAGACGTTGATGAGGTCGAGCACGGCGTGCGGGTAGACGCCGAGCACGACGACGATCACCGCGAGCGGCACCAGCGTCGACGAGCTCGCGCCCGTTGATCTCGGGCAGCGTCGAGGTACTTCGGCGTTCGGCGGCCCGAGGCACACGCGCTGCATGCGTCCAGAGCATGATAGCCGGCGGTCAGCACGACCGCGCTCGCCGCCGACCGACCGTGAGGCCGGGATAGCGCTGCCACGCGCCGAGCAAGACCAGCACCTCGGAGATGAACGCCGAGAGCCCCGGCAGGCCCAGCGCGGCGAAGAAGGCGAGCGCGCGTGATCGCCGGTGTAGACGCGGCATGATCGCCGGCGAGGCCGCCGAAGCCGTCGAGGTCGCGGTGGTGGGCGCGGTCGTAGATCACGCCGACGAGGAGGAACAGCATGGCGGTGATGGTGCCGTGGTTGAACATCTGCAGCACGGCGCCGTTGATGCCCTGCGGCGTGAGCGCCGCCATGCCGAGCATCACGTAGCCCATGTGGCTGATCGAGGAGTACGCGACCAGCTTCTTCAAGTCGGTCTGCGCCATCGCGCAGAGCGCGCCGTAGACGATGTTGAAGCGTGCCGAGCGCGGCCAGCAGCCAGAACGCCAGGTCCAGCGTCGCCGCCGGCAGGACGCCGAAGTTGATGCGCAGGATGCCGTAGGTGCCCATCTTGAGCAGCACGCCGGCGAGGATCACCGAGATCGCCGTCGGCGCCTCGACGTGCGCGTCGGGCAGCCAGGTGTGGAACGGGAACACCGGGATCTTGATCGCGAAGCCGACGAAGAGCGCGAGCCAGAGCACGACGCTGCATGCTCGAGCGTCGATCGTGTCGCGCGACCAGCCGCATCGAGCTCCGTCATGTCGAAGGTGTGCGGCTCGCCGTGGAAGTACAGCACCAGCATCGCGACCAGCATCAGCACGGTGCCGAGCGAAGCGTGTAGAGGAAGAACTTGATCGCCGCGTACTCGCGCCGCGGCCCGCCCCAGATGCCGATGAGGAAGTACATCGGCAGGAGCATCACCTCCCAGAAGACGTAGAAGAGGAAGAAGTCGAGCGCGACGAACACGCCGATCATGCCGGTCTCGAGCAGCAGGAAGAGCGCGAAGTAGCCCTTGACGCCCTTGTCGATGCCCCACGACTGGCGAGCATGCAGAGCGGGCGAGAGCAGCGCCGTCAGCAGCACCATCGTGATGCTGATGCCGTCGACGCCGACGAAGTACTCGATGTTGAAGGACGGCGATCCACGGCACCTTGTCGACGTACTGAAAGGCGGCCTCGTCGCGCTCGAAGCTCGCGAAGAGCCAGACGCCGAGGCCGAGCGTCGGCAGGGTGGAGGCCAGCGCCACCTGCTTGATGCGCTCGTAGTCGCGCGCCGGCAGGCAGAGGATCACCGCCATGCCGAGGAGCGGGAGAAACATCATCCAGGTGAGGACGTGGTCCATGCGATTCGAGTCCCGGGCTCCTACAGGAGGCGGACGATCAACACGAGGGCGACCGCCCCGACGGCGACGTAGAGGTAGGCGTTGACGTGACCGGTCTGGATGCGGCGGAGACGCTCGCCGAGCCCGAGGGTGAGGTCGGCGAGGCCGTTGACAGGGCGTCGACGACGTAGGCGTCGAACAGGCTCTCGAGGCGGGCGAGCGCGCGCGTCGCGGCGGCGCTGCCGTCGACGATGCCGTCGATGACGCGCGTGTCGAGCCAGGCGCCGAGCCGCGCCAGCAGCGAGGGTACCGCGCCCGAACACCGCCCAGTAGAGCTCGTCGAGGTAGTACTTGTCGACGACGATCCGATACGGCGCCCCGCCGAGCGCGTCGGCGAAGACCGCGGGCGAGAGCGTCCGCCGCTGGTAGATCAGCGTACGCCACCACGAAGCCGGCGAAGGCGACCGCGACCGACGTCGCCATCAGCATCCATTCGAGGCTCGGGTCGTGCACGGCGTGCGCCGCCGGCACGTGACCGCTCGCGAACACGGGCGCGAGCCACGCCGCGAAGCGCTGCCCGCCACCCAGAAGCTCGGGCACCCCGAGCCCGCCGACCACGAGCGAGCCGGCGGCGAGGATCACGAGCGGAACCGTCATCGCCGGCGGCGACTCGTGGAGGTGCGCGGCTGCGTGCGGATCGAGGCGGCTCTCGCCGAAGAACACCAGGAAGACCTGCCGGAACATGTAGCAGGCGGTGAGACCGGCGCCGGCGACGCCGACGAGCCAGAGCCCCGGCCCACCGAACGGGCTCGACCATGCCTGCCAGAGGATCTCGTCCTTCGAGAAGAAGCCGGCGGTGAGCGGCGACGCCCGCGAGCGCCAAGCGTCGCGATCAGGAAGGTCCAGGAGGTGACCGGCATCCGCGTCCAGAGCCCGCCCATCTGCCGCATGTCCTGCTCGTGGCAGGGCGTGGATCACGCAGCCGGCGCCGAGGAAGAGGCAGGCCTTGAAGAACGCGTGCGTGACCAGATGGAAGACGCCGGCGCTCGCACGCCCCCACGCCCATCGCCAGGAACATGTAGCCGAGCTGGCTCACCGTCGAGTACGCGAGCACCCTTCTTGATGTCGTCCTGCACGAGCCCGATGGTCGCCGCCATGAGCGCGGTCGCGGCGCCGATCCCGGCGACGACGGCGAGCGTCGCCGGCGCCAGCGCGTAGAGGAAATGGAGGCGCGCGATCAGGTAGACGCCCGCGGTCACCATGGTGGCGGCGTGGATCAGCGCCGACACCGGCGTCGGACCCTGCCATGGCGTCGGGGAGCCAGACGTGGAGGGGAATCTGCGCCGATTTTCCGGTCGCGCCGACGAAGAGCAGCAGGGTGACGAGCACCACGATCGGGATGCCGGCGAGCATCCGGCCGTCGAGGCTCGCCGCCTGCTGCTGCGATCTCGCGGAATACGAGCGTGCCGTGCCCCGCCGCCTCGAGCGCGGCGAACAGCGCGCCGATCCCGAGCACGAAGCCGAAGTCGCCGACGCGATTGACGATGAACGCCTTGTTGCCGGCGGTGGTGTTGACGGGGTCACGCCACCAGAAGCCGATCAGCGCCCAGGAGCAGAAGCCGACGCCCTCCCAGCCGACGAACATGAGCAGCAGGTTGTCGGCGAGCACCAGCAGTCAACATCGCGAAGGTGAAGAGGTTCAGGTAGGCGAAGTAGCGCCAGTAGCCGTCGTCGTCGTGCATGTAGGCGGTCGAGTAGACGTGGATCAGGCCGCCGATGCCGGTCACGACCAGGATCGAGCGTGCACGAGAGCGGATCGAGCCAGAAGGCGAGGTCGGCGCGCAGCGACCCGACCGCGATCCAGCGCGCCGCGACGTCGAGGAGCGCGCGGTCCTCCGGAGGGCGCGCGAGCAGCGCTGCCCAGCCCCACACCGCGAGCACGAACGCCGCCGCGACCGGCGTCAGTGCGATGACGGTCACGGCGCGCTTCCCGAAGCGGCGCTGCAGAACGGCGCCGCCGACGCCGTTCACGACCGCGCCGACGAGCGGCAACAGCGGGATCCAGCGGAGAAACGTGACGGCGCTCGGCTCCATGGCTCAGTAGCGGAGCGCGTGCGTCGCGTCGACGTCGATGCTGTCGAAGTTCCGATAGATGCCGAGCACGATCGCGAGCCCGACGCGGCCTCGGCCGCCGCCAGCATGATCACGAAGATCGCGAAAATCTGGCCGTCGGTGCCGGTACCGCCGTAGCGCGCGAAGGCGACGTAGTTGAGTTGGCGGCGTTCAGGATCAGCTCGATGCCCATCAGGATGCCGATCGCGTTCCGGCGCGTCAGCACCGTGAAGAGGCCGAGGCCGAACAGCGCGAGGCCGACGACCAGGAAGTGCTCGAGCGCGATCCCGTCCATGTCAGCGCGCCCGGCGGTCGGAGCGCGTGACGTCGCCCGCGAGCTCTTTCCGCGACACCACGATCGCGCCGACCAGGACCGCCAGGAGAACGAACGAGGCGAGCTCGAACGGCAGCACGTAGGGGCCGAGGAAGCCGTGACCGATGGCGTGGGTGGTGGGTGCGTCGGGGAGCGCCGTCACCACCGGCCAGGTGGTGCGCCCGATCGCCCGCAACATGATCGCCGACACGGCGCCGACGAGCAGGAACGCCGGCACGCGACCGACCGACCGATTCGACACCTGCACGTCGGCGATCCGGTGGGTGAGCATCACCGCGAACAGGATCAGCACCAGGACCCCGCCGATGTAGACCAGGAACTGCACGCCGGCCACGAAGTCCGCCGCCAGGAACACGTAGAGCGCGGCGACGCCGAACAGCGTGCCGAGCAGCGCGAACGCCGAGTAGACGATGTTGCTGGAGAACGCCACGCCCGCCGCGCAGAGCACGGTGAAGGCGGCAAAGACGTAGAACAGCGCGATCGACAGGGACAATTCGGGTCTGCCTCCGCTCGGGAGCCGTCGCGGCCGACGGCGGCGCGGAACCGTCGCCCAGTGGGTCGCGTGCAGTAGCAAACTCGTAGACCCGCCGCAAATTCGTTCGATTTCCGTCCACGGAGGCGGAGCCGACGGTCGTTGACCTCGCGTTCGCTCGCCCTATACACTCCGCCGCCGCGCTGCTCGTTTCCCCGGAGGAAGCGACGCCGTCGCTCTGTCCCCTCGATGCGCATCGTTCTCTTCGGATGCTTCGGTACCGGGAATCTCGGCGACGAGGCGATCCTTCGTAGCCTGGTGCACGGCTTTCGTGCGCACGCCCCGGGGGTATCGCTCTCGGTCGCGTCGCTCGCGCCCGACGCGCATCGCGAGCTGGACGTCACGACCTTCGACGCCCACGACGAGGGCGCGCTCGGCCCGGCAATCGGCGGCGCCGATCTCGTGGTGGTGACGGGCGGCCGCCTGTGGCGCGATCCCCGCGGGCTCCGGCCCGAGTCCCTCTTCGGGCACGCCCCGTCCGACATCGCGTACGCGGCGCGTCCCCTGCTCGCGGCCGCGGCCCTCGGGGTTCCCTCCGTGCTCTTCGCCAACGGCGTCGGCCCGCTCGCGAGCCCGGAGGCACGGCGCGCGGTCGCGTCGCTGGCGGCGCTGGCCGCGCACGTCTCGGTGCGCGACGACGAGAGCGCCGAGGCGCTCCGCGCCGCGGGCTTCGCGGGCGGCATCCTGGTGGTCGCCGATCCGGCGTTCGCGGTCGTGCCGGACGCGACGTTCGTGGTCGAGCCGCGCCGGAAGCCGCTCCGCATCGGCGTGGTGCCGGGAACGCCGCTCGACGCGGCGGGGAGCGAGGTGACGAGTGTCGTCGGCTCGGCCCTGGGCGTGTTCGCCACCCGGCGCGAGCCTCGAGGTCCTCGTGCTTCCGCTCGATGCGTCTGGTGCGCTCGACGACGTGGAGCGGCTGCGGAGCGCGCTCGGGCTCGCGCCCGGCGACCTGCACGTAACGGCGCCGGCGACGCCCGCCGAGGCGGCGCGCTGGCTCGGCAGCTGTGACGCCGTCGTCACCCTGCAGCTGCACGGCACCATCCTCGCCGCCGTCGCGGCAACGCCGGCGGTCGCGATCGGCACCGATCCGGCGCTCCAGAGTCACGCCCGCATCCTCGGCCTCTCCGACCTGGCCCTCCGTCCGGACGCGAGCACGCGCGACGCCCTCCCGCACTGCCTGGAGCGGGCGCTGGAGGCGCACGAAACCTCGGCCACGGCGCTGGCGGCGCGCGTCGACGTCGCGCGCACGCTGCTCGCCGGCGCCTACGAGGCGGCCCTGGCGGCGGCCGTTCCGGCGGGAATCGCCACGGCGGCCGACCGGCAACGCACCGAGCTCGCCGCCTACGAGCGCGCCTGCGGCCGGCTCCGCTCGCAGCTCGAGCAGCGCGAAGAGTCGTGGCGCACGCTCGCCGGCCTCCTCGGCCAGGATGCGGAGGTGGTGGAGCCGGTGTCGGCCGGGGTCACGCAGCGGAGCCGCGACATCAGGATCCTGCGGGCGCGCGCGGAGGCCGCGGAGGCGGAGCTCGACGCGATCAAGCGCACGCGCGGCTGGCGACTCCTGCACCGGTACGGCCTCTTCAAGTACCGCTACCTGCTGCCGATCTATCGGCTGCTGGGGCGGCGCCCGTCGCCGCGCAGCAAGTCGCCGTCGGCCCCCGAGGACGACCCGAACCCCGACCACGTCCCTCCCGGCACCTACGACGTGGTGTGTTTCCCGATCATCGATTGGGATTTCCGCTTCCAGCGCCCGCAACATCTGATGGCGCGCTTCGGCGCCGCCGGCCATCGTGTGTTCTACGTTTCGCCCTGGCTCACCGACTCGGGCGAGCCCTTCCGCCTCGAGGAGAAGGCGCCGAACGTCCAGCGCGTGACGCTCCGCGGCCCGCGCCGCAACGTGTGGACCGAGGCGCTCGGCGCCGCCGACGCCGACCGCCTCCTGGCATCGCTGAATCGGCTGCGCGCCGAGGTCTCGCTCGGGGCGACGCTCGCCGTGGTGCAGCTGCCCTTCTGGTGGCCGCTCGCGGCGCTGGCGCGCGAGCGCTTCGGCTGGCCCGTCCTCTACGACTGCATGGACCACCACGCCGGCTTCGCGACCCACACCGGCGCGACCAGCGCCGACGAGCGCGCGCTCTTCGCGGGCGCCGACCTCGTCACCATCTCGTCGGCGCAGCTCGAGCAGGAGGCGCGGCAGCACACCAGCAAGTTGCAGCTGGTGCGGAACGGGTGCGAGTACGAGCATTTCGCGAACGCCCGCGGCGTGCGCGGGCCGCGTCCCGTCATCGGCTTCTACGGCGCGATCGCGGACTGGTTCGACGGCGACCTGGTCGCGGATCTCGCCGAACGGCGTCCCGATTGGGATTTCCTGCTCGTCGGCTCCACCGACATGGGTGACGTCTCCCGGCTCGAGAAGCTCCCGAACGTGCGCCTCCCCGGCGAGAAGCCCTACGCGGAGATCCCGGCCTGGCTCGCCAAGATCGACGTCACCCTGCTGCCCTTCAAGCGCACGCCGCTCACCGAGGCGACCAACCCGGTCAAGGCCTACGAGATCCTGGCCTCGGGGAAGCCGTTGGTCTCGGTGCCCTTGCCGGAGATGATCAAGCTGGCGCCGCTCGTCCGCCTGGCCGCGACGGTCGACGAGTTCGAGCGCGAGATCACGGCCGCCCTCGAGCCCGAGGACGACGCCCTCATCGAGCGCCGCCGCGCCTTCGCCAGGGCCAACACGTGGGAGGCGCGCTTCGCCGAGCTCGTGGCCGCCGTGCCCGCGACCTTTCCGAAGGCCTCGACGGTGATCGTCACCTACAACAACCTCGAGATGACCCGCCGCTGCCTCGACGCACTCTTCGCCTGCACCGAGTGGCCGAACCACGAGGTGATCGTGGTCGACAACGCCTCGCACGACGGCACGCCGGACTATCTGCGGGCCTACGCCGAGGGCCGTCCCGACATGACGGTGATCTGCAACGACGACAATCGCGGCTTCGCCGCCGCCTGCAATCAGGGCCTCGCCGTCGCCGCCGGCGAGTACCTGGTGCTCCTCAACAACGACACGATCCCGACCCGGGGCTGGCTGTCGACCCTGATCCGCCATCTCGCGGCCGTGCCCGAGATCGGCCTCATCGGTCCGGCCACCAACGAGATCGGCAACGAGTCGAAGGTCGCCGTCGGCTACCAGGGTCTCGACGACATGCCGGGGTGGGCACACCGCTTCACGCGCGAGAACGACGACCGTCTCCGCAGCATGTCGATGCTGGCGATGTTCTGCGTCGCCATGCGGCGTCAGACCTTTCTCGAGGTCGGCCCCCTCGACGAGCGCTTCGCGATCGGCATGTTCGAGGACGACGACTACTCGCGCCGGATCCGCAGCCACGGCTACCGGATCGTGTGCGCGCGCGACTCGTTCGTGCATCACGCCGGGGGCGCCTCCTTCAAGCTGCTCGACAACGAGCGCTACCGCGCCCTCTTCGAGCGCAACAAGCGCGCCTTCGAGCGCAAGTGGGGCATGTGGACCCCGCACCAGGACGATGCCGCGTTGCCGCGGATCGCCGCGCTCCGCACGCACCTGGCCCAGATCACCGCCCATGCCGGGGTGCGGCCGCAGCAGGTCGTCGTGTTCCTGCGCTCCCTCGCCCGCCGGACGCCGCCCGGAGAGCGCTCGTACCACCTCGCCGAGGCGCTCGCCCGGAACGGCATGCTGGTCTTCCTCGACTGCAGCGGCGACGCCAGCGAGGACGTCGACGGCTTCCGCGAGGTGGAGCGCAATCTCTGGCTCTACGCCGGTCCGGACGGCGTGCTGGAGCAGCTCGAGTCGCCGCTCGTCTGGGCCCTGCCCTACAACGGCGTCGACGCCTTCCGCTGGCTGAAGCGGACGATCGTCTACGACCTCGCCGACTCGCTCGCGGGATTCCCCTTCGAGGAGCGTCTCTTGCGCGAGAACCACGACCGCTTGCTGCGCGAGGCCGACGTCGTCGTCTGCGCCTCGCGCGGCCTCCTCGACCAGGTCCGGACCCGGCGTCCCGACGCGATCCTCCTGCAGAACGCCGCCGCCGACGCGTGCTTCGCGTCGTCGCGCGAGGGCGTGGCGCTCGATCCCGCATTCGAGACGCTCCGCCGGGACGACCGTCCGGTCGCGGTGTACCACGGCGTCGTCGACGCTCGCTTCGACGTCGACCTCGTGGAATCCGTCGCGCGCCTCCGGCCCGAGTGGGGCTTCGCGGTCTTCGCGCAGCGGCGCGACGACGCGCCGTCCCTGGCGGCGCTCGAGCGGCGCGACAACGTCCGCCTGCTGGCGCCGCCGCCCGCCGCCGCGTTGCCGGCGTACCTCGCGCGCTGCACGGCCGGCCTGCTGCCCTTGCGGGTCGATGGCGACACCGAGCAGGCGTGCCCGATCGCGCTCTACGAGCTGCTCGCGACCGGCACGCCCGTGGTCAGCACGCCGATCGCCGACGGCGCGGACCTCGACGGCGTGACCATCGTTTCCACTCCCGAGGAGGCGGCAACGGCCCTCGCGCGCGCGCGGGCGCGGGCCGGCGATCCCGAGTGGCGTACGGGCCTGCGGCGCTCGGTGCGCGACCACACCTGGACGGCCCGCGCCCGCGAGATCGCCGCGCTCGTCCGCCGGCGCGCCGACGACGACCTCCGCCGCGCCCGTGCGGCGCGCCGCCGGCGGGAGTCACCCACGCGCCGCCACGCGGCGCGGCTGGCGGGCCGGCGCTTCTATCGCGGCACCTGCAACATCTGCGGCGACGCGACGCTCTTCTACTTCGAGAGCGAGGCGCTCTATCGCGAGTCGCTGCTCTGCGTCGAGTGCCTGTCGACCAGCCGCTATCGCTCGCTCGCGCGCGGCATCCTGCGCGCCCTGGGCGAGCTGGTCGGGGTCGAGGCGACGAGCCTCGCCGAGCTCGCCGACTTGGCGACGCAGCGGCGCCTCCGCGTCTACGACACCCAGGTGCCGTTCTACTGGGCCGAGTGCGCCTATCCCCTGCCCGACCTCCTGGCGCGCTGCGACTGGATCGACGTCCACACCTCGACCTACCGCCCGGCCGAGCCGCTCGGTCGGTCGCTCGGAACGCGCTGCACCAACCAGGACCTCGCGCAGCTCCGCTTCGCCGACGAAAGCTTCGACCTCGTCCTCACCAGCGACGTCATGGAGCACGTGCGCCTCGACGACCGCGCCCACCGCGAGATCCGGCGGGTGCTGCGACCGGACGGGGTCTACCTCTTCACGGTTCCGCACCACCGCGACCGCGCCGAAACGACGGTGCGGGTGCGGGTGCTCGATCCCGACGACCCGGCGCGGGACCAGCACGTGATGGAGCCGGAGTACCACGGCGACGCCAACTCCGAGGAGGACCGCGCGCTCTGCTATCGCACCTACGGCACCGAGCTCGACCGCACGCTCGAGCGCCTGGGTTTCACCGTCGAGTACTCGAAGACGGACATTCCCGAGCTCGGCATCCTCGACACCGAGCTGTTCTACTGCCGCGTCACCCGCGCCGCCTACCCCGCCACCGCCGAAGCAGCGTCCGGCTAGTCGCGCACCAGCAGGCGGTGGGCGCGGGAGTGGGGAGTCGCCGCTCCGCTCCGGCAGATCTCACGTATGAACCGATCCCTTTCAACTATTCGCAGGTGAGCGTGTTCGATCTACTCCGCTCCGCGACGACTCCCCACCCCCACGCACGCGCCGTCGCTGCGCGACGTGCAAACGCTCGATCGGCGTGGGCTCGTCGCGCAGCTGCGGGCGTGGCGGGGACGTGGGGATCGGCTCGGAAGCGAGTAGATCGAACACGCCGACCTGCGAATAGTTGGAAGGGGTCGGTTCATACGTGAGATCTGCCGAGCTGGAGAGCCGATCCCCACGTCCCCGCACGACGCGACCCCCCGCGCGCCGCCCGCCCGCGACTCACCAAGCGTCGACGCAGGGCCGCTTCTTGCGGCGTCGCGGGCCGGGCTCCGGGACGGAGGCGAGGGCCCGCATGATCACGCGCCGTGAATCCGCGGGATCGATCACGTCGTCGATCTCGAAGTGCGAGGCCGCGCTCACCGCCTTGCCGTGGCGGTACATGCGCTCGACCATGGCCTCGAAGAGCGCGCGGCGCTCCTTCGGGTCGGCGAGCGCCGCCAGCTCCTTCCGGAAGCCGAGCTTCACCGCCCCCTCGAGCCCCATGCCGCCGAACTCGCCCGTCGGCCAGGCGACCGTGAAGAGACCGGCCTTGAAGCTCCCGCCCGCCATCGCCATCGCGCCGAGCCCGTAGCCCTTCCGCAGCACGATGGTGAAGAAGGGCACCGTCAGGCTGGCGCCGGTGAGGAAGAGCCGCGCCGCGTGGCGCACCAGCGCCTGCTTCTCGATCTCGGGCCCGACCATGATGCCGGGCGTGTCGCAGAGGAAGAGCACCGGCAGGTCGAAGGCGTCGCAGAGCTGGAGGAAGCGCGCCGCCTTGTCGGCGCCGTCGGCGTCGATCGCGCCGGCGAGATGGGTGGGGTTGTTGGCGACGATGCCGAGCGGGCGGCCCTCGATGCGCGCCAGCGCCGTCACCATGCCGGGACCGAAGGGGCGGCGGAGCTCGAGCACCGATCCCGCGTCGGCGATGGTCTCGACCACGCGCCGGACGTCGTAGACGCGGAGACGGTTCTCCGGCACCAACGACCGCAGGCGGCGCTGGTCGGCGCAGTCCCAGGCGCGGAGCGAGCCCTGGAAGTAGCCGAGGTATTGCTTCGCCGCCGCGACCGCCTCGGCCTCGTCCGCGACCGCGACGTCGACCACGCCGTTCGCGGCCTGCACCGCCATCGGCCCGATCTCCTCCGGACGGAAGACGCCGAGCCCGCCGCCCTCGACCATCGCCGGGCCGCCCATGCCGATGTTCGAGTTGGCGGTGGCGATCACGACGTCGCAGCAGCCGAGCAGCGCCGCGTTGCCGGCGAAGCAGTAGCCGGAGTTGATCCCGACCAGCGGCACCAGGCCCGAGAGGCGCGCGAAGGCCTGGAAGGTCGGCACGTCGAGCCCGGCGATGCCGAGCGCGTCGGTGTCGCCGGGGCGCCCGCCGCCGCCCTCGCTGAACAGCACGACCGGGAAGGCGGCGCCGTTCCGCGATCTCGAGCATGCGGTCCTTCTTGCGGTGGTTCTGCGCACCCTGGGTGCCGGCGAGCACGGTGTAGTCGTAGGCGAGAACGACGCACTGAGGCGCGTGCCTCCGGCACGCTCGCCGCATTGACGGAGCCGATGCCGGCGACCAGCCCGTCGGCCGGCGTCTTCTGCATCAGGTCCTCGAGCGAGCGGCGCTGGCGCTGCGCCGCGATCACCAGCGCCCCGTACTCGACGAAGGTTCCTGGATCGCAGAGGTCGTCGACGTTCTCGCGCGCCGTCCGCTGGCCGGTGCTCCGCCGCCGCTCGACGGCCTCGGGTCGGGCCGCGTCGAGTCCGACGGCGTGGCGCTCGCGGGCCTCGGCGAGATCGGGGCGCACGTGCTCGAGCGCGACCTGGTCGTCGACGGCGCCGGCGCGGTGCTCGCCGGCGTCCGGCTCGAGCACCGCCAGCAGGTGGCCGGCGAAGACCGTGTCGCCCTTCGCCACCCCGAGACGCCGCACCACCCCGCCCTGCGCGGCGGCGACGACGTGCTCCATCTTCATCGCCTCCATCACCACGAGCGTCTGCCCCGGCGTGACGGCGGCGCCCGGCTCGACCTCGACGGCGACGATCGTGCCCTGCATCTCGGCGCGCACCGCGACCGCGCCGTCGAGCTCGTCGGCGAACGCCGGCACGATCTCCTCCGCCCGCGCGGTCCCGCTCTTGCCGTGCGCCAAGACCGCGAGCGGGTCGGCGCTGTCGACGCGGGCGCCGGCGAGCCGCTCGCGGTCCGAGCGCGTCTCCGGCACCTGCATGAACCAGCGCCGCGGCTGCTCGGCGGACGCCGCCACCAGCTCGGCCGCATGGCGCTCGACGAAGCCGGTGTCGACCTGGTTGGCGACCACTGCCGGATGGGCGAGCAGCGCCTGCAGGAACCCGAGGTTGGTCGGCACGCCCTCGACGCGACACTCGGAGAGGGCGCGCGCCGCGCGCGTCACCGCCGCCGCGAACGATCCCTCCTCGGCGTGGACGACGATCTTCGCGAGCAACGAGTCGAAGCGCGGGCTGGTGACGTAGCCGGCGTAGCCGAGCCCGTCGACCCGCACGCCGGGGCCGCTCGGCGGCTCGAACACGGTGAGCGTGCCGCCCGCCGGCCGGGCGTCGCCGTCCGCGGCCATGGTCTCCATGTTGAGGCGGAGCTGGATCGCGTGCCCCCGCGGCGGCGGCGGGCGCTCCGTGCCGAGGCCGAGCTCGGCGAGCGACGCGCCGGCGGCGATCCGCAGCTGGGCGACGACCAGGTCGACGCCGGTCACCGCCTCGGTGACGGTGTGCTCGACCTGGAGGCGCGGGTTGGCCTCGAGGAAATAGAAGTCGCCGTCGGGACCGCTGCCCGCGTCGACCAGGAACTCGAAGGTGCCGAGGCTCTCGTAGCGCACCGCCTCGGCCATGCGGAGCGCGGCCGCGACGAGACGCCGCCGGAGCTCCGGCCCGACGCTCGGGCTCGGCGCGATCTCGACCAGCTTCTGGTGGCGGCGCTGCAGCGAGCACTCGCGCTCGCCGAGGTCGCGGACGGCGCCGCGGCCGTCGCCGATGATCTGCACCTCGACGTGGCGGGCCCGCGGCAAGAGGCGCTCGACGTAGAGGTCGCCGCGTCCGAAGGCGGCCTCCGCCTCCGAGCGGCAGCGCGCGAACGCCTCACCGAGCGCCGCCCCGTCGTGGACGTCGTGCACGACGCGCAGGCCGCGACCGCCGCCGCCCGCGATCGCCTTCAGCATCACGGCACATCCGGCCGGGAGATCCGCCGCGAAGGCGCGCGCCTCCTCGAGGGTCGTCGGTCCCGCGGTCGCCGCCAGCAGCGGCACGTCGAGCCGCGCGGCGAGGGCGCGGGCCCGGCTCTTGTCGCCGAACACCTCCAGCACCTCGGGCCGCGGGCCGACGAAGCGGAGGCCGGCCGCGGCGCAGCGGGCCGCGAAGTCGGCGCGCTCGGCGAGGAAGCCGTAGCCGGGATGAACGGCGTCGCAGCCGGTGGCGCGGGCGGCCGCGATCAGCGCCTCGCCGTCGAGGTACGCCGCCGGGCCGCGGCCGGCGAGCACGTGCAGGCGATCGGCCCGCCGCGTGTGCAGGCAGGCGGTGTCGTCCTCCGAGCACACGGCGACCGTACGGAGTCCACAGGCCGCCGCCGCCCGCATGATGCGGATCGCGACCTCACCTCGATTGGCGACGAGCAGCGCGCGTTCCGGCATCGATCGTCGGCGGGGCTCGAGAGCCGGGCGCCTACTCGTCGACCGTGCCGGCCGGGGGCGCGGCGGCGGGCACCGCCTTCGGCGACGTGGGGGGCGGCGGCGACACGCCGACCGCGAAGTCCTCGACGTAGGCCATGCCGCGCTCGAGGATCGACGCCACCACCGGATCGGGCTCGGCGCCCTTCTTCGGCTTGTAGGCGATCACCGGCGCCGTCACGTAGCGGCGCAGCATGCTCTGCAAGGTGAAGTCGGCGCCCTCGAACTCCGAGGTGTGGTGGATGGAGCCGGTCGGGCACGGCTCGCTGCAGAGCCCGCAGTACATGCACTTCGCGATGTCGATGTCGAAGCGCGTGATGACCATCGCGCGCGTCTCCTTGTCCTTGACCGCGTCGATGGCGATGCAGTCGATCGGACAGGCGCGCTCGCAGGCGAGGCAGCCGGTGCAGATCTCCATGTCGACGGCGAGAATGCCGCGATAGCGGAACGGCAGCGTGTCCTGCACCCGGATCGGCATGCGATCGGGATACTGCACCGTGTAGGGGCGGCGGACGAAGTGCGAGAAGGTGATCGCCATCCCCTCGAAGATGGTGGTCACGGTCTCCTTGACGTTGGCGAGCCAGCCGGCCACTCGTCGCAGGTAACCACCGACGCCGGGAGAGAGCAACTGAGCGCCGGCCCGGCGCGTGGAGAGCGTCGTCGAGGGGGCTGGACGAGCCGTGCCGTTCCGCTACTGATGGGACGATGCGCGGCGCAAGCGAGGATGGTCGCGGCACGCCGGGGACGCGGCTTCGGGCCCTTTTGCTGTGCGGTCTGACGGCGGCGTTCGGCGGCGCGTGGCCGAGCTCGGCGGCGGCGGCTCCCGTCGCCGGTCCGCACGTGCAGGTCGAGCTCGTCGCCGACGCGGCGATGGTCGAGCCCGGTCGGCCGCTCCGCCTCGGGGTGCGCTTCGTTCCCGAGGCCGACTGGCACGTCTACTGGCGGAACCCCGGCGACTCCGGCGAGGCGCCGCGGATCGAGTGGCGCCTGCCGCGCGGGCTCACGGCCGGCGCGCTCGAGTGGCCGGCGCCGGCGCGGCTCGTGAACGGTCCGGTGGTGAGCTTCGGCTATCCCGGAACGGTGTTGCTGGCGGCGCCGGTCACGGTCGCGTCCGACGTCGGCGCGGGACCGCTCGACGTGGGCGCGCGCGCGAAGTGGCTGGTCTGCAATCGCGAGGAATGCATTCCGGGGAGCGCGACGCTCGCGCTGTCGTTGCCGGTCGGGGTCGCGAGCGGCGATCCGCCGGCCGCGGCGCGCTGGTTCGAGGAGGCGCGGCGGCACCTGCCGCTGCCGGTGCCGGAGGCGTGGCGCGTCTCCGCCACCCGCGGCGACGAGCACGTCACCCTGTCCGTTCACGGGCTGCTGCTGCCCGCCACGGCGCCGCCCGTCTTCTATCCCGACGATCGCGACGCCCTCGAGGCCGCGCCGAGCCAGCCGGTCGAGCGCGAGAACGACGGCTTTCGCATGACGCTGGCGCGACGATCGGGTGCCGCGCTGCCGGCGAGGCTCGCGGGCGTGCTCGACCTCGGCGACCGCGCCTATGCCGTCGAGGCGGCGATCGGAGCAGCCGGCGACGCCCCCGCCCGTACGTTCGGCGGCAGCGCGACGCCGCTCGTGCTCGCCTTCGTCGGCGGGCTTCTGCTGAATCTGATGCCGTGCGTGTTTCCGGTGCTGGCCCTCAAGGCGCTGGCGCTCGCGGGGCTCGCCGGCGAGGCGCGGCGGCGCGTCCGTCGCCACGGCGTGGTCTACGCCTTCGGCATCGTCGTCTCGTTCTGGATCCTGGCGGGACTCCTCCTGGCGGCGCGCGCCGGCGGCGCCGAGCTCGGCTGGGGGTTCCAGCTGCAGAGCCCGACCGTCATCGCGGCGCTCGCCGGCCTCTTCTTCTGGATGGCGCTCGTCCTCCTCGACGTCGCGACGGTCGGCGGCTCGTTGATGGGCGTCGGCCAGCACCTCACGGTCGGCGACGGCGACCGCGCCGCCTTCTTCACGGGCGTGCTCGCGACGGTGGTCGCCACCCCCTGCACGGCGCCCTTCATGGGAACCGCAATCGGCTACGCGCTCGCCCAGCCGGCCACGACCGCCCTCGCGGTCTTCAGCAGCCTCGGCCTCGGGCTCGCCTTCCCCTACGTCCTCGTCACGTTCGTCCCGTCGCTGGCGGCGCGCCTCCCGCGTCCCGGCCGTTGGATGGAGACGATGAAGCAGTTCCTCGCCTTCCCACTGCTGGCAACCGTCGTCTGGCTGGTCTGGGTGGCGAGCTTTCAGGCCGGACCGCAGGCCGTGGGCGCGATCCTGATGGGCCTCGTGCTGCTCGCGTTCGCCGCCTGGGTGAGCGGCCGCTCGCCCTCGCCCGCCGGACGCCTGGCGGCGACGGCAGCCGTCGCGCTGGCGGTGATGATCGCGCTCCGGATCACGCCGGTCGAGCGCGTCGATGCGTCGGCGCGCACCGTCGACGAGCGCACGCACGGCGCGGCCAAGGCCGCCTTCGAGTGGGAGCCGTTCTCGACCGCCCGGGTCGCCGCGCTCCGCGCCGAGGGCCGGCCGGTCTTCGTGGACTTCACGGCCGCGTGGTGCGTCACCTGTCAGGTCAACAAGAAGGTCGCGCTCGAGACCGCCGAGGTCACGGCCAAGATGGCGGAGCTCGGCGTGGTCGCGATGCGCGCCGACTGGACCCGTCCCGACGCCGAGATCACCCGCGCGCTCCAGGAGTTCGGCCGCGACGGCGTGCCGCTCTACGTTTTGTACAGCGGCCGGCAGGATGATCCGCCCCGCATCCTGCCGCAGATCCTCACCCCGAGCATCGTCATCGGCGAGCTCGAGCAACTCGAAAACACGATCGCAAGGAGGAGCACCACATGAACATCCGGAAGCGCACGTTGATCGTCACCTTCACCGCCACCGCCACCTTCGCCGCCTGGTTGGCGGTTGCCGATGTCCCCGCCGCCGAGGGTCCGAAGGTCGGACAGCCGGCGCCGGCCTTCACCGCCAAGGACCTGCACGGCAAGGAGCGTTCGCTGTCGGAGTTCAAGGGCAAGTACGTCGTCTTGGAATGGCACAATCAGAGCTGCCCCTTCGTGAAGAAGCACTACGAGAGCGGCAACATGCAGAAGCTCCAGAAGGACCTGACCGGGAAGGGCGTCGTCTGGCTGAGCGTGATCTCGTCGGCGCCGGGCGCCCAGGGCTACGTCACCCCCGAGCAGGAGCAGAAGTACCTCGCCGAGACGAAGGCCGCCCCGACCGACGTGCTCCTCGATCCCGAGGGCACGGTCGGCCACGCCTACGGCGCCAAGACCACGCCGCACATGTTCGTCATCGACGACAAGGGTACGCTGGTCTACGCCGGGGCCATCGACGACAACCCGTCGTCGGACCCCGATGACGCCGCGACCGCGAAGAACTTCGTGCGGGCCGCCTACGACGAGGCGGCGGCGGGGAAGCCGGTCAGCACGGCGTCGACGGCGCCGTACGGGTGCGGGGTGAAGTACAAGAACTGACGACGCAGCGGGCCGCGGCGCCTGACACGGGCGCCGCGGCGCGAGCGCTGCCTCGCTCCCGACCTCCTACTCCCGCGAAATACTCGGTGCAGGCGCAGCTCGCGGGACGCAGAAACCGGCGGCTTCACTCTTCCCGAGCTGACGAACCGGGCCGCTTTCTCCGCAAAGGTGATCCCGCTCGTCATGCCCGACGCCGACATCGATCCGTCGGCACGACTAGCCCGGCACGTCCGCGGGATCGAGCAGCCCGTGCCGGCGCCATCCCACCGTGAGCAGCCACGTCCGCGCCCGCGCGACCGGCGGCCGGTCGCCCGCCGGCGGCTCGCCGCTTCCTCCCGCCCCTCGTAGCCGCTCGCGCTTCCAGCCATCGAACCAGCGCGCCGAGGACGCGGGATCGAGACGGATGCGGCGTCCGAGCGCGGCGCGCGCCTGCGCCGCGTGCCGGCGCGCGTTCAGCAGGACGTAGCGCAGCGCCCCGCGCACCTCGCGCGGCGTCGGCAGGAGCCGGACGTGGTAGCGCTCGGCCAGCACCCTTCCCGCCCGCCCAGCGACCCTATTGACGGCACGCGCGAGGCGCGCGCCGATCGACTTCATCCCGCGGCCGAGCGCCATGCGATCGCTCGCCTCGACGACCAGGTGGGCGTGGTTTCCCTGCAGGGAATAGTGCACGAGGCGAAACCCCGGGCGCTCGCAGCCGGCGGCGAAACTGCGCTCGATCTCGTGGACGATCCGGACGGTGCGAAGCGAGGGGACGTCGGGACGGATGCGGAGCGTCACGTGCGCCGGCAGCGGGCGGGCGAAACGGGCTCGGCTGGCGTGCCGGACGGCGGGTCGCGGCCCCGGCTTGCGGCCGGCGCCGGGCCGCCGACCGCCCCACCGTCGAGGTGCGGGCAAGGACAAGTCGAGCTGAGCTGGTCGGCGTGGCATTTGAATTAGGCTATGTTTAGCGAATCGTGAGAACTTTGTCAAGCACGAACCTCTGGTCCAAGTTAGAGACATGGGTAACAGTTTGGACCGCACTGATCGGTGACCGGGTGGCAAAACGTTCTAGAGACATGGGTGACACTGCGGGCAAGGAGGTGTGCCTTGCCCTGGAAGGAGACGTCACCCGTGAAGCAGAGGAAAGAATTCATCGACGCCTATCTGGCGAAAGACGCCAGCCTCAGCGCGCTGTGCCGGCGGTTCGGGATCAGCCGCAAGACTGGCTACAAATGGATCGAGCGTTTTCTCAGCGGCGGCGAGCTGGCCGACCGATCGCGGCGGCCCCAGCACAGTCCGCGCGCCGTGGCGACGGCGATCGAAGACGCCATCGTGGCCGCGCGCCGGGAGCGCCCGACCTGGGGGCCCGAGAAGCTCCGCACAACGCTGCTCAAGGCATACCCGGGAACCGCGCTGCCGTCCGTCAGCACCTTTGCGCTCATCTTCCAACGCAATGGGCTCGTGATCCCGCGCCGCCGCCGCCGGCGCGTGCCGCGGGCGAGCACCCCGCTCGCGCACGCCACCGCCCCGAACGCCCTCTGGTGCATCGACTTCAAGGGCGACTTCCTCGTCGGCCGGCGCCGGTGCTATCCGCTCACGGGCACCGACGCGTACAGTCGGTACCTGCTCGCGTGTGTGGCCTTGCGGAACACGCGCGCGTCGGGGGTGCGCCGCGCACTCGAGCAGATCTTCCGTACCTTTGGCCTGCCCACCGCGATACGCAGCGACAACGGCCCCCCGTTTGCGTCCGTCCACGGACCCGGCGGCCTCTCCGAACTCTCGGCCTGGTGGCAGAAGCTCGGAATCCGGCACGAGCGCATCGCGCCTGGGCAGCCGCAGCAAAACGGCCGCCACGAGCGCTTCCATCTGACGCTCAAGCGCGACGTGGCACTGGGCGGTCCATCACTTCGTCAGCAGCAGCGCGCCTTCGATCGGTTCCGCCACGACTTCAACACGGTGCGCCCGCATGCGGCGCTCGGACAGCGACCGCCCGCGGATTTCTACGAACCGTCCGCCACGCCCTTACCCGATCCCTCCTGGGGCCGCGACTTCGCCTACCCGGAGCATTGCGAAGTCGTGCGGGTGCGCCGCACTGGTCGCCTGCGGTGGAACGCGCACACCGTCTTCGTCAGCACCGTCCTGCGGCACCAGCTGCTCGGACTCGCATGGAGCGAGCGCGGATACTGGTCGGTGTACTTCGGGACGCAACTCATCGGGCACCTCACACGCAAGAAGACGACCCTGCTCTTCACGCGTGGCCACCACTCATCGCGCACCCAATACCCATCAATAACCTGTTACCCATGTCCCTAGAACGACAACGGCCTGTCACCCATCTCTCTGGAACAAATCTGTTACCCATGTCCTTGAACGCACACTCTTCCCGGCGCACAACTGCCGCGAACGCACGCGCCGCGGCGCCCCGGGCACGGCGGTCGCTTCGAGCCCTTCTTACTAACGCCTTGTCTTCCCGCCCTACGGAGCGTTCAGTGGCGCGTCGCGGCGACGGGCTGGGCTGCGGCGCCCAATCCGCCGACCAAGCTCCGCAGATCGTCGACGTTGACCGGCTTCAAGAGATGAAAGTCGAAGCCCGCGTGGAGGGCGTGATCGCGGTCCTCCTCGCGGCCGTAGCCGGTGAGCGCGACCAGGACGACGCCCTGCAGGCTGGGATCCTGGCGGACGGCGCGGGCGACCTCGTAGCCGTCGAGACCGGGAAGGCCGATGTCGACCACCATGACGTCGGGACGCTGCACGGCGGCGGCGGCGAGGGCGGCGTGGCCGTCGTAGGCGACCTGCACGCGGTGGCCGAGCACCTCGAGCAGCATCTTCAGGCTGTCGGCGGCGTCGACGTTGTCGTCGACGACGAGGACGCGGCTCGCGTGGGCGAGTCCGTCCGCGGCGGGCTCGGCATCGTCGCGGGTCTCGGTGGGAAACGAGATCGCGGGTAGCGTGATCGTGAACTCGGAGCCGCGCCCGACCCCGTCGCTCCGGGCCTCGACGCGGCCGGCGTGGAGCTCGACCAGCTTCCGCACGAGCGTGAGGCCGACACCGAGGCCGCCCTGCCCGCGATCGAGGTCGCGCGTGCCCTGCAGGAAGAGATCGAAGACGCGCGGCAGCAGCTCGGGGCCGAGGCCCTGGCCATCGTCGCGCACGCGGATCACGGCCTCGGCGCCGACCCGCTCGGCGACCACCTGCACGTGCCCGCCCGGCTCGGTGTACTTGGCGGCGTTGCTGATCAGGTTCACCAGCACCTGCTCGAGGCGGGTCGGATCGCCGTCGACGCCGACGTCCGACGGCGGCGACGCGACGCTGAGCGCGTGGCCGCGTTCGGCGATGAGCGGCCGCATGGTCTCGACGGCGGCCTCGACGATGGCGGCGAGCCGCACCGGCTTGCGGGCGAGCGTGATCTTGCCGTGGGTGATGCGGGCCACGTCGAGCAGGTCGTCGACGAGGTGTCCGAGGTGCTCCGCCTGGCGGGCCGCGATGTCGAGCGCCCGCTCGCGCCAGCGCGGCTCGAGGCGAGCCGTGGCGACCGCGGTGCGAAGCGCCGACAAGGGGTTCCGGAGCTCGTGCCCGAGCATGGCCAGGAACTCGTCCTTGGCGCGATTGGCGGCCTCGGCCTGCGCGCGGGCGCGCCGCTCGGCCGCGTGAAGACGATTGCGGTCGGTGACGTCCTCGAAGAGCAGCACGATCTCGCGGACGACGCCGTCGCGGTCGAGGAGCGGCGCGGCGGAGATCAACACCTCGACCATGGAGCCGTCCTTGCGGCGGCGCGCGCTCTCGACGCCGCGGACGGTCTGGCCCCGGACGGCGGCGGCGCGCACGGAGGCGCACTCCTCGCGCTTGTCCACGGGAACCATCGGGAGCGGACGCCCGAGGATTTCGTCCCGATACCAGCCGAACACCTGCTCGGCGGCGGGATTCCAGAGCCGGACGGTGGTGTCGGCCGCGATCACGACGATCGGCACCGGCGACGCGTGCACGAGCGAGCGCAGCATCTCGCCGTGCTCCCGCGCCGAGTCCTCGGCCCACTCGCGCTCCGCGACCTCACGGTCGAGCGCGGCGGCCTTCTGCTGGAGCTGCACGATGAAGCGCTCGCGCGCCTCGGCGCTCGGCAACAGGGCGTAGCCCTCGGACGGCACCACGCCGTCGTGCTCGCGACAGACGTCGAGGAGCGCGTCGGCGGCGTTGGTCGCGGCGAAGCCCTGCATTGGATAGGCACACAGCAGCGCGAACGGGCAGCGCGCCGCCAGCTCGTTCCACAGGCGCTCGAGGCGGAGCGCGGCGCGCGTGTTGCCGTCGGCCCGCAGCAGCGCCACCATCTCGCCGAAGGCCCGGAGCGGCCCGCGCGCCGCCATCGGCCGCACGAGCGCGCCGACGACCGCCTCGAAGAGCGTCGCGTCCGGCATGCCGTCGACGAGAAAGCGTTCGAGCGTTTCGCGGGCGTCGAGCGCGACGTAGCGGCCGTCGGCGGCGGCGCGGGTCACGTCGATCCCGCTCTCGGAGAGGCGGCCGGCGAAGCCGGCGTGATGCTCCGGCGTCGCGATCACGATCGCCTGCGCGCCGGCGCCGAGGCCCGCGCCGAGAAAGCTCGCGACCTGCTCGGTGAGAAACGCCTCGCCCTGATAGAACTGCACGTGGTGCGACGACGCGCGGTCGCGCCCGTGAGGGGTGGCGTCTCGAAGCGCGTCCATGACCCTACCGCCGCACGCGCCGCTCGAGCAGCTGATCCTCGATCACCGGGATCAGATCGGTGATGGTCGAGTCCTCGTAGCGACCCGAGGTGACCTGCGGGATCTCCGGCACCTGGCTCTCGGGCACCACGTGGTTGACGTAGAACCCGCCCTCGCGGCCGCCGCTTCCCGGCAATATCACGACGAACATGTTCTGGAGCTGGCCGGTGAGGATCAGGCCATCGAGCAAGAGCCCGAGGCGCTCGTAGTCCTCCGGCTTCTGGCCGTAGCCGATCAGGAAATACGCGACCGGAAACTGGCGATCGGTGCGGTGGAACGCGGGCGGGCGGTACACCAGCACGTCGCGGGTGGGCACCGGCCCGCCGGCCGTCGCGAGCGACGGCGAGTCGATGGTGGCGCTGATGATGTCGCCACGGAGATCGGCGTCGGGGAAATCGACGTCGAAGTCGAAGTCGTCGAGATCGATGTCGATGCCACCGGCGTCGCCGCCGGGGCCGTCGAAGCCGTCGGGGAACGACTTGTCGAGGTAGCCGAGCAGCGACAGCAGGCGCTGCCAGACGGTGTCGTCGCCGCACACGTCGCCGGTCAGGAGATCGTCCGGATCGACCTTGGCGACGCCGACGTGGCCGGCGTCGTAACGTACCAGGCGGAACTGGTCGTCGTTGTCGGGGAGATCGCCGCAATCGCCGCCGAAGCCGTCCTGCACGCCGACCGTGAGGCCCTTCTCGCGCAGGAGACGCACCAGGTTGTCGTAGTGGCGCGCGAAGCCGAACTCGTCCTTGATGCCGACGTCCATGTAGAGGCGCTGGGTGGCGATGTCGGTGGCGCTGCGCGCCGCCAGCCGCGAGGTCGGATCCTCGGCGATCCAGTTGGCGCGATCGGGATCGTAGTCGAACTGCCCGTTGCCCTCGCCGAGGTCACCGGTATCCGGCACCCCGTCGAGGCCGACGTCCTCGAAGGTCTCGCCGAGCGCAGGCTCGAAAACCGCGTTGTCGTTCGGGTCGGTGAAGGGCTCGGAGTAGTCGACGACGATGCCGTCGCCGACGTCGTAGACGCCGTCGCCGTTCAGATCGACGAGCTCGCGGTCGCCGATCAGCTGCCCGGCCACGCCGCCGGAGAGCGTTGGCGCGGAGCCGCGCGCCAGGAGCAGCACGTCCACGGCCTCGGTCGGCGTCTCGCCGGTCTGGCGGAGGCCGTCCTCGTTGGTGTCGCCGCCGTCGAGGAAGCCGCGCGGATCGGTCGGAAGCGTGAAGTTGTCGAACTGATCGTCGCGCAGGAGCGCCGCCGGCTGCGAATCGACCGCGAGGTAGAGGCGCGCCGGATCGGGGTGGTGGAGGAACGGGTTCCCGAAGGCGATCACCAGGTCTTCCGTCTGATTCACCCGCGAGTCGCGGTCGGGATACGGCGGCAGGTGATCGAACGTGAAGTCCTCGCCGACGTTACGCGGGATCGTGGTCTCGGCCTTCACCTCGAGGTTGTCGGTGAGGCTGTCGTGCAGCAGCTGCTGCAGGTCGACGGGTCCGCCGAGCGAGCCGATGGTCGAGAAGAGCTCGCCGTGCTTGGTCCCGAGGTTGAGCGCGGCGTAGCCGCCCATCGAAACGCCGGCGATGGCGCGGTACGTACGGCTCGCCGTGAGCGGCGGCGGCGGTCCGGAGCTCTCGTTGTCGTTCCCGCCTCCGCCACCACCCCCGTCACACGCCACGATCGCCAGCGATAGCGCCACCCCAAGGCTTCCAACCCACGTCGATATCCGCATTGGGGCACATGCGTGCAGGATCCGCGCCACTTCCGCACACCCCCGGGATGGGCGGAACACCCATGCGATCGGGCAGTTGGCGCGAAAGGCGATCACGCCCGCGAGCGTCGCAGGCGCACTTCTTACAACCCGTACGGCGGTTCAGGCGACCGGCGCCGCGATGTTCTTGTAGCTGTTCAGCCGGTTGTAGAGCGTCTTCAAGCTGATCCCGAGGATCTTCGCCGCCTGGTCCTTGTTGCCCTCGCACGCGTCGAGGGTCGCCAAGATCAGGCGGCGCTCGGCCTCGGCGATCGAGCTCCCCACCTTCACCTGCAGGATCGAGTCGCTCCCCGACACCATCTCGGCCGCCGGATTCCCGAGCGGCGACGAGTCCGGCACCTGGTTCGGCCCGATCTCGTCGTCGGCGAGGATGAAGGCACGATGCATGACGTTCTTCAGCTCGCGGACGTTCCCGGGCCAGCGATAGCCGCGCAGGCGCTCGAGTGCGGGGCGGCTGAGACGCTTCTGCGTTCCCTCGTCCTTGTTGAGCTCGGCGAGACACGATTCCGCGAGCAGATCGATGTCCCCGGCGCGATCGCGCAGTGGCGGCAACGTGATCGGAAAGACCCGCAAGCGATAGAGCAGGTCTTCCCGCAGCTTCTGATCGGTCACCGCTTGGTGCGCATCGCGGTTGGTGGCGGCGATCACCCGGACGTCCACCGGCAGGTCCTGCTCGCCGCCGACGCGCGAGAAGCGGCCGGTCTCGAGCACGCGCAGGAGCTTCACCTGCAGCTCGAGCGGCATCTCGGTGACCTCGTCGAGAAAGAGCGTGCCGCCGTTGGCGCGCTCGATGTACCCGCGGTGCATGCGGTCGGCGCCGGTGAAGCTGCCGCGCTCGTGGCCGAAGAGCTCGCTCTCGATCAGGTTGGGCGCGATGGCTCCGCAGTTGATGACGACGAACGGCCGCTTGCGACGACGGCTGAGCTTGTGGACGCTCTCCGCGACCAGCTCCTTGCCGGTGCCGCTCTCGCCCTGGATGAACACGGTGGCGTTGCTGGGCGCGACGCGTTGAATCTGCTCGTAGACCGTCTGCATCACCGGCGAGCCGCCGATCAGCGCCCCGAAGCGACCGAGCCCGCGGAGCTCGGCGCGGAGGCCCTCGATCTCCTCGGTCATGTCGCGGCGGCGCGCGACGTTGACCAAGATCGCACGGAGACGCGGCAGGTCGACCGGCTTGGTGAGGTAGTCGGAGGCACCCTGGCGGAGCGCCTCGATCGCGTTGTCGAGGGTGGCGTGCCCGGAGATGACGATCATCTCGGGCGCCCCCGCTCCCTCGACGGCGCTCAGCAGCTCGAGCCCGTTGCCGTCGGGCAGCGTGAGATCGACGAGCACGACGTCGGGAATGCGGACCTTGAAGAAGGCGTGCGCGTCGGCGAGCGAGGCCGCGGTCTCCACCGTGAAGCCTTCGGCACGCACCAGCTCGGCCATTGCGGCCTGGAAATCCGGGTCGTCGTCGACGATCAGCGCTGTCGGCATAGGGGGTTCAGCCGGCTGACCTTCTACCGCATCCCTGGACGCGTGTGCGAGCCCACTCATACTTCTGTTCCTTTCATCGTTTCGAACGTCGGGCGGCCGAATGCTGCCGCCGTCAGCGACGACAGGCGTCGTCGAGCGTGGCCTTCAGGACGCTGAGCCGGATCGGTTTGACGAGATACGCATGGGCGCCCGCGGCGCGCGCCCGACGACCGAGGTCGTCCTCCTCGATGCCCGTCATCAAGATCACCGGCGTGCTGGGTTTCATCTCCCTCACCTTTGCGAGCAACGAATAGCCGTTCCCGGGCATGCCGATGTCGGACAGCACGACGTCGATCGAGTCGGCCTCGATCTGCCGTAGCGCACCCGAAACGTCGCCGGCCTCCTTGGCGTCGAAGCCTTGCGCCGCGAGGGCCGCGACCAACGCGGCGCGGAGGGGGATGTCGTCTTCGACGACGAGAACGGTTGGCAAGCTGCGATCCTTCCGACGTGAGTGAGCAAGCCATGGGCCACGAGAATATCGAGAAAAGTTTTACTCAAACCCCATCGAATCGTTGCAAGACTTGCACGACTTGTAAGTCTTACCTGGCTTGCCTACCCGGATTCCTTCTGGTCTGACCCATCCATGGAGCGATTGGTGCGGAGGCGACACTTGCGATGGCCTTTCGCCTTCCCGCTCGCTACCGGCCTCGCGACGAGCGGGCTCGGTCTCCTCGTGCTCGCCTCGCGCGCGGCTCTTGGATCCGCCTCGACCCCATGGCGGGTGCCCACCGCGACCGCAATCGGCCTCGTCGTCGCGGGGGCGGCGCTCGCGCTGCACGGGAGTGGGCGCCGCCGGCACGCGGTCGCGCTCGCCCTCCTGCTGACCGCCGGCGCCGCCATGGTCGTGGCGCGCCATGCGCTGACGCTCGGCGTCGCGACCGCCGCCGACGGCGCGCCTTCGCCGTGGCCCGCCGCGAGCACCGCGCTCTGTCTCGCGTTGGTGGGCGTCGCGATCGCGCTGGCACGCCGCAGCCCCAGCGCAACCTGGAGCCTCGGCATCGGCGTGCTGGCGCTCGCCACACTCGGCGCGACCGGCCGCGTGCTCGAGCTGCATTCGACGTTCGTCGGCATGATGCCGCTCCCGGCCGCGCTCGGTTTCGTGATGCTCGGGCTCGGACTCGCGCTCGCGTCGTGGCCCCGCGCCTCGGTCTCCCACGGCGATGCGGCGAGCCGCTACACGCCCTACGCGGCGGGCCTGACCGCGTTGCTCGCCACCGTGTTGTTCTGGCAGTCGCTGGTCGCGCACCAGCGCGCCGAGATCCGGCGGATGGTCGAAATGACCGCGGTCGGGTCGCTCGCCGAGCTCGGCGGATTCGTCTCCAGCGTCTCGCGCGCCCTCGAGCACCTCGCCGACGAATGGAACGTCGCCGGGCGACTCCCGGCGGCGCAGTGGCGCTATCAGAGCCGTCTCATCCTCGAGCGTCTCGGCGGCCCGCGCGCCGTCGAGTGGATCGATCCCGACTTCGACGTCGTGTACGTCGTGCTGCCCTCGAAGAGCGCACAAGCAGCGGCACCGCGCGGGGGACCGGTGCCCCCAGTGGACGATGCCGGCCGGCGCACCCTGGCGAATGCGCTCGCGCACCGGCGTGCCGTCGTCACCCCGACCTTTCACTACGAGCCGAACAAGTGGGGGTGGCGCCTCGCGGTCCCTCTTTTCCGCGGTGACGAGGCCGACGGGTTCGTGTCGGCGTTCTTCGTCACCAACGAGATGTTCGACGAGCTGCTCGCGGCACGGAGCCACGACTATCTGATCACCGTGTTCGACGGCGATCGGCAGATCTACGGCCCGCGCTTGTCGGCGGCGGCCACGCACTGCCCGTGGTGCCGATCCTACACGCTCGACCTTCCCGGCGGGCACAGGTGGGAGATCTGGGTGCGGCCGTCGGCCGAGCTGCTGGCGACCATCGAGACCTCGTTTCCCAAGATGATCCTCGCGTCGGGCATCCTGATCTCGCTCCTGCTGACGGCGATGCTGAAGCTCATCGAGCGTGAGCGGCGCGCCGCCCGCGTCCTCGCGCGCACCAATCGCGCGCTTCACGACGAGGTCGGGTCGCGGCGCACGGCCGAGCAGGAGATCCGCACGCTCGCGACCGAGCTCGAGCAGCGCGTCCGCGACCGCACCGCCGAGCTCGCCACCTCGAACACCGCGCTCCGCACCGAGAACGCGCTCCGCCAGCGGGCGCAGTCGACGCTGGAGTCCGCCAATAGCAACCTCCGTCACTTCGCCTCGTTCGTCTCGCACGAGCTCCGGCAGCCGCTCGCCACCATGGCGCTGTGGGCGGAGCTGCTCGAGACCAATCCCGACGCCGGTCTGAACGACCGCGGCCACGGCTACCTGAAGCAGCTGCGCGCCGCGATCGACCGCATGACCGGCTTCCTGGAGGCGCAGCTCCGCTTGGCGCGCGCCACCTACACCCAGCCGACCTTCGACGAGGAGGTCGACGTCTCGTCGCTGGTGCGCGAGCTGGTGGCGGACGGCACGCTGGGCCTGCGTATGGCGGGCGCGACGGTCGAGATCGCCGATCTCCCGACCTTCCGCGCCGACAGCGCCCAGCTCCGACAGCTCTTCCGCAACCTGTTCGAGAACGCGGTGAAATACCGGCGGCCCGACGTTCCGCTCACGATCCGCATCGACGGCGGGATCGCCCACCGCGACCACGGGCGGCATTGCGAGATCCGCGTCGCCGACAACGGCCAAGGGTTCGCGGAGAGCGACGCGGAAAAGATCTTCGACCTCTTCGAGCAGCTCCCCGGCCGCAAGGTCGTCGGCTCTGGCGTCGGCCTCGCGATCTGCCGGCGCATCGTCGAGCACCACGGCGGCACCATCCGCGCCGAAGGCAAAGCGGGAAGCGGCGCGACCTTCATCATCGACTTCCCGCTCGAGCGCTGCGAGGGCCGCGACGGCGACGGGATCGCGGAGGTCGTCCGCGGTTGAGACGCGCGCCCGCCGTCGACCCCACGCCGCGCCCCCCTTTACCAACCTGCCCGGGAGCGGCCGCGAGGCCGGTGGCTCCTCAGCCCCCCTTGCCGTCGAGCTCGCGCAGGCGCCCCTCCGCCTTGGCCGCCTGCGGCGTCCCGGGGTAATCGGCGATCACCCGCTCGAAGGCGCGCCGGGCCTCGCTCGCGTTGCCGAGCTCCAGAAACGAGAGTCCGTTTCCGTACGCGGCCGCGGGCGCGTGGTCGTCGCGCGGGAACCGCTGCTGCATGTCGGTGAAGGCGAGGATCGCCTGGTAGTACTGGCCGAGCTGCAGGTGCGCCTGCCCGATCCAATACTGCGCGCCGGGCACGAAGGGGGAGGTGTGCTTGGCGCGGATGAAATCGCGCATCGCCTGGATGGCCTGCTCGTAAGCGCCCTGGCGTAGGAGCTCCAGGCCGTGCTGATAGCCGGCGGGGAGCTGGCGGGACGATTCGCGACTGAGACCGTCGACGTCGAGCTCGGGTGCGGCGGGGCTCCGGACGACCACCGGCACGCGGGCGCTCGGCGTCTCTCGCGGGCGCTCGGCACGCGGCTCCGGGCGCTGCTCGAGGTCGCGTTGCGCCGCCTTCGGCGCCTGCAGGGCGCCGAGCCGTTTCCCGAGCGTCGCCAGCCGACCGTCGAGCTCGGCGACCTTCTTCTGAAGCGCCGCGACCTCGGTCCCCATCTCGCCCTGCCGGCGTTCGAGGGTCGCGATCCGACTGGGCGAGGCGGCGCAGCCCCACTGAGCCGCGACCAGCATGAGCACGACATAGAACGACCTACCCTGCATCGGCGGCGGCGGACACTATCCTTTGCCCCCCGAAACGACAACGGCAGGCGGGCCATTGATGGCCGCCTGCCGTCGTGTCGAGCCCAGAACTCGGGCTGGACCCGAGCTCACTGTTCGCTAGGAGTTGCGGGCCGGGGCTTGCGTCACCTTGAGGTCCTCCCAGAGGACCGCCTTCACCCCCGACGTACCGCGCGCGGTGGTGGCCGCGGTAATGCGCGTCGCCTCGTCGGGCACCGTTCCGGTGAGACGCACCACGCCGGCCTTCACGTCGACGTCGATGGCGTCGCCGCTCTCCGGCAACCGGCGCTCGATCGCCTTCTCGACCGCATCCTCGATCTGATCGTCCTTGGCCGCCACGACCTCCTGCTTCTTGGCCGCGACCACCTGGAGATCGTTGCTGACCCCCTTCACGCCGTCGACCTTGCGGACCTCCGCCTCGGCCGCCGCCTTCGCGGCCGCCGACGGCACGACGCCGAACAGCGTCACCTTGGAGTCCTGGGTATCGACGTTGATGTCGAGCGCCGGGGTCTCGCTATTGGAGAGCAGCCGGAGCTTCACCGCCGACGTGATCCAGGCGTCGCTCATCGCCGCAGTCGCCTTGCCACTCTCGGTCGCAGCTCGCTCTTTCATGCTCTGACCCGGCTCCACGTCGGCGATTTGCTCGCCGCCCTTCACCTCGGTGGCGACTCGGCGCACGCCCGGCACCGACGCCGCCGTCGTGATGGCGCGGAGATGCGTCGTCATCGACGGCGTCTCGCCGGCGAGCAGCACCACGCCCTTGTTGACCGACTGCACGCTGACGCCGCTCGATTTCAGCTGCGGGTCTTTCTGAAAGGCATCCTTGATGGACGCGTTGATCTGCTCGTCCGAGGCCTCGACGGCCTTCTCCTGCTTGGCGGGGACGACCTGCAGGAGGTTCTTCACCTCGCGGACGCCGTCGATCTTGGCGACCAGCTCCCCTGCCTTCCTCTTCTCGCTCTCGCTCTGCACCTTGCCGTGCAAGGTGACGCGACCGTCGACCGTGTCGACGTTGATCGCGTTGGCGCTCATGCCCTCGGACGTGAGCAGGTTGATCTTCGCCTTGCTCGTGATCCACGGATCCGACGGTGCGGCGAGCGCACTGCTCGCCCCGATCAGGGCCAGCGCCGCCGCACCGAGTATCGCATGCGTGATTTTCTTCATGGTCTCTCTCCTTTGTGAGTTTGTGGGATCGCGGCTCGACCGCGAGCTCAGTTGGGTGGCAGCGGGGCTCGGCCCGTCATGAACGCGACCAGCAGGAAGATGACCGCGACCGAAACGAGCACGTAACCGATCTCCGCCGACATCCCAGCAACGCCTTGCAATCCGAGCAGCGCCGCGACGAGAGCGATCACGAAGAACACCAGTGCGTAGTGCAACATGTCGAGCTCCCTTCTGTGACGTTCCCGCCTGGAGCGGGCGCGACTCGAGAGTCACGCACCGCTCAGACGGGTGACGCGGACTTATTCCGCGTCTTCCTCGCCGAACTCGTCGTCGTCGATCGTTTCGTCGCTTCGACGGCGCTCGCCGCCCGGCTGTTGGTCTGGTTGCTTGGGTTGCTGCTTCTTCTGTTGATCTTGCCGATTCGGCTGCATCTGCTTGCCCATTCCGTGGCCTCCTTATGGACTCAGGAGGTTGCGACAACCGTGCCAGCCGCTTTCCCTCGCCGTGCCGTGGGCTTGGCGGCGGTCCCTCCACAAACTTCCAGTTGGGCTTGTAATCTCTGCGCAAGGTGGGAGCCGGCGACCGATCTGAGACCGGCCGCCGGCTTGGGGTGAGTCGAAAAGGCTACGAATCCAGGGCGCTCTCGAACTTGGCGATCTGACGCTCCGCCTCATCCTTCGCGACGCCGTATTTTTCCTGCACCATACCGGCCAATCGATCGCGCTTGCCGGCAATCCGATCGAGGTCGTCATCGGTCAGATCTCCCCACGTTTGCCGCACGCGACCTTTGAGCTGCTTCCACTTTCCTTCGATCTGGTCCCAATTCATCTGGCGTCCTCCTGCGCGCGAAGAGGAGCAAGGCACGTACCATTGCCGAGCCCGCATCGTCATTGCGACGCGTCAGCCAGAGCGCTCCGATCTACATCCAGCGGCTGTAGACTTTGCGGCGCGACGAACGGACGACGCGCGCTGGAGTGACTCAGCTGTGCGTCGCGGTCCAGGCCGGCGGATCGCTCGCCGGGAAGGAATCTTGGGAGGCTTGGTCGATCGCGTCGAGCGATCGATCGGCGAGGGGCCGCGGCCCGCAGAAATGGCCGGCGCTCTCTACCGTCTGCCGCCACGCCTGCGCGACGCGCGACTCTCGGCCGAGAGCCGCGCTCCGCGCAGGGGTCGAGTCGGGGTGACGAATCACCCGACCGACCTCACCCAACCGCCAGCGCAGCCTCTTGACGCTGCCCTCGACGGCGCGGGGTCACACGCAGCCGCGAGGTTCGTGGATGGCGAAGCGGTGCCCGTCCAGCGATCCGCGAGTTCGGAGCGAGCAAGCCGCGCGCGAGGCAGCTGGGCTCGAACCCGAGGACGGCGCAGACGTTCGCAAACGAGAATACTCCGTCGTCGCTCGGATCGCGGATCCAGTCTTCGGCTTCCGAACCGCGGGTGCTGTCGCGCCGGCGAAGATGGGCGATGGCGTCGAGTAGGACGGCGAACATCAGTCGCTTCTCGGGGCTGTCCGGGGCCCCGATCGCTCCCGTAGTGAAGAACTGATCGGGCAGGATGACGTCGGGCACCGATACGTCGACGGGCCCTCGGCCGTCTGCCGATGCAGCGTGGCGGGAGCGGCGGCGGGATGCTTTTCTCTGGCTGGCTTCGAGCATGGTTTGCCGGGTTGCAGAAGCGATGCCAACGCGGGCCACCGATCGGATTGGGAGCGTCGAGAAGAAAAATCGACGAGTTGCGGACCGTCGCGGCCAGCGCCGATTCAGGCCGAACGGGAGTCGAGTGTAAGAGCTACACGGAAGTCGACCGGCTGTGTAGAAAACACAATCGCTCCCCCGCCTGCTTCCGCGCCGATCGCCCGCGGACGGGAGTCGTTTCTGGCTCGGATTCTGCTCCCGCCTCCGGCCATGCCCAAATCGATCGTCGTTTCTGCCGTCCTCGCCGCTTCATTGATTGTCCCGAGCGCGTCGATTTTCGCGACCAGCATCACGATCGCCGACGGTGAGGTCGATCCTCGGGTCGAGGTCACCGACGCGGTGCTCACCACTGGCTCCGTGAAAGGTCATTTCCGAAACCGGAGCGCCGACGAGATCCGGGACATCCGCGTGCTGATCGACCTCGAGTTCCTGTGGAAAGACGAGCTCCACCCCGGGGAGGACAATCCCGGGCGATCAGTCGTGCTGACCGTCCCGGGACCGTTGCCTCCTCACGGCACCCTGGCTTTCGAGCTGCAACCGAATCCGCCGTTGCCCACGCGCGACGACGGTCGCTTTCGAGCCAAGGTGCACGTGATGGGATACGAGTACGTGTCGTCATCGGCACGTTGACGTTATCCGACGGGTGGAACCGGTCCTCGCCCCGTGAGGAAGGCGACCACCAAGAAGATGACCGCGACCACCACCAGCACGTAGCCGATCTCCGCCGAGAGCCCCGCCACCCCTCGCATTCCGAGCAGCGCTGCTACCAGCGCCACGATGAAGAACAATACTGCGTAGTGAAGCATGTTGGCCTCCTCGTCGACTTGCGACTCGCATCCGCGAGTCTTTCGTTGCAGGCGAGAGGAGCGAGAACCATGCCACGAAGTCTATCCATGGAAGCGCCGGTCGCGACGGCACGGCGGTTGTAAAGTCTGCGTCCCGAGCCGCGTGCGTTCGGGAAAAACGGGAACGCGGCAGGTCAGGTGTCGTCAGTCCGCAGCCGGGCGCACGCGCAGCCGGTCGTCGACGCGACGTACACCGGGCATGCCCTCCGCGAGGCTCGCGAGGACGGTCTGCTCCTCTGCGCTGGATACCTCGCCGCGGAGGGTCACGACGCCGTCCGTGGTCGAAATCTCGATGTTCCGCGCCCCTTCCGACACGGTGCCGTCCTCGGCGATCTGATCGCGGATGGCCTCGGTCACACGGCGGTCGGAGGCTCGGGCGCTTTCGGCCGCGCTCTTCAGGCAGGGCGGTCCGGCCGCCATGACGGGTCCTGTTACGACGAGGGCCAGCAGGGCGGCGGATACGAACGACGCGTTTGCGTGTCTCATGCTTGCAGGAGACAGCAAGCGTCGTGCCTTCCTCGCCGCTACCGCACCGTACCAAAAAGGCTCCAAGCCACTGCGTTTCTACAACTTACCGACGATGACCCGGACGCTGCGAAGAAAAATCCGAAAACAAATCATGCGTCGATCGTCCCGGATTGACGGCATGGGGCTTGCGACCCGAGAGCAGCAGGTGCGTCCGGGCGACGCGGAAACGAGGGCGGGCAATGACCTACAAAGCGCGAACCTTCGATCTCCAGGGACTCCACGGCATCTCCAATGAGACCCTCGAGCTGCATTTCAAGCTCTACGCCGGCTACGTGAAGGGCACCAACACCCTCACGGAACGGATCGAGGAGATCCTGAAGGACGGCAAGGTCGACCAAGAGGAGACGCCGGCCTACTCCGAGCTCACACGTCGCCTCGGCTTCGAGTACAACGGCATGGTCCTCCACGAGTACTACTTCGAAAACCTCGCGCGGCAGAGCGACCAGCGCAGGATGGGGGCGTTCCGCGAACGCGCCGCGGAGACCTTCGGCAGCTTCGAGACCTGGAAGACCGACTTCGCCGGCATCGGCAACATGCGCGGGGTCGGCTGGGCCATCTGCTACCAGAACCCCGCCAACGGACGAATCTCGAATCACTGGATCACGCTGCACGAGCACGGTAACGTCGCCGGGTTCCAGCCGATCCTGGTGATGGACGTCTGGGAGCATGCGTACCTGATCGATTACGGCAGCGAACGCGCCAAGTACGTGGACGCCTTCTTCGCCAACGTCGCGTGGGAGGTGGTGGAGGGACGAATGACGGATCGCGGGCGGGGAAAGGCCGCGCGTGCGGGCGCCAGCGCCGCGTAGGATTCCATACGGCGCGCCGGCCGCGCGGCGGCGCGTGATGCGAGCCGCACTCGTGCTCGCCCTGATGACGGGCGGCCCGCTCGGTGTGGCGTACGCCACCCCCGAGAACGATCTCGACCCGGAGAACATGGTCTCCGACTCGCTGCCGAGTCGTCCGCAGCCAGAGACCGCGGACGGGGAGCAGCGCGGTCTCCCCTTCGCGGTTCTGCCGCAGGTCGGCTACGGCCCCGATACCGGTCCGAAGGTCGGCGTCAAGTTCGAGGGGCGCGATCTCTTCGGCGGCACCACCTTCGGAGACGTCAACGTGCTGGTGGCGCTGCAGCGCCAGCAGAAGGCGCGGGTCACCGTCGGCAACACCGAGCTCGGGCCGTTCATGCTGTTCGGCACCGTCGGTTGGTACACGGACCCCGCGGTCGAGTTCTTCGGTCTCGGCAACAACGAGATCGGACCGGAGGAGCTCTCCAATCACTCGATGCGCCGCCTCCGGACCGGCTTCACACTCGCCTACCGAGTCCTGCGGCCGCTCGCGCTGGTCCTGACCGGCTTCTACCGCGACACTAACGTCGCCAACGGCAGCAGTGACGACTCGCCGTCGACGCAGCGCTTCGCGCCGGGGCTCCCGGGCGTGCACGGCGCGCCCTCGAACTACCTCGCCGCCGCGCTGGTCTACAACTCACGCGACGAGCTGGTGCGGCCGACCCAGGGCTGGGAGCTGATCGTCAAGTACCTGAACGCCGACCACGCCCTCTTCAACCGCGACACCGACTACCAAAAGCTGATCTTCGACGTCAGCTACATGCATCCCTTGGTGTGGCGCCGGCAGGTGATCGCCATCCACGGCAACACCGAGGTCGTGTTCGGAGACGAGGAGGACATTCCGTTCTTCGAGCTCAGCTCGCTCGGCGGCGACGACACCATGCGCGGCTACTTCCCGCAGCGCTTCCTCGGCAAGGGCAGCGCGCTCCTGAACGCCGAGTACCGCCTGAAGCTCGTCGATTTCAATTTCCGGAAGCTCTGGGACGTCACCATCGACGGCGTCGGCTTCGGCGACGTCGGCCGCGTCTACAACGATGGCGAGGACTTCGTCGAGCACCCGTTCGACCACATCCGCTACAGCTACGGCGGCGGGATTCGCATCGGTCTCTCCTCGGGCTTGGTCGCGCGCATCGACGCCGGCTTCAGCCCCGAAGAGCACGGCCTCATCTACCTCACCTTCGGTCACACCTTCTGAAGGAGCGACGACGATGGCGGGACGACGAATTCTGATCGCTTGCGGGCTCGCGACGTTGCTGGCGGTCGCGGGTCTTTCCGCCTGCGGCAGCGACGACGACGATCGCGACACCAAGGTCTGCCGGGAGTGCCATCCCCCCGTCGATCAAGGCTGCTTCAATGAATGCCGCGAGCTGTGTCTGGCCGGGGATCCGGACTGCGAGACCCGCTGCGCCGCGCAGTGCGACGAGTGTCGCCGGGATCTCGTGTGCGGGTCGTGCCGCGCCGGGTGCACGGGGACGGCGCAGCGTTGCGCGCCCACCAACGAAGCCGTGCAATGCGAGGATGGAACGTTCGGCGGTCCGTGACGCCGGCGGAGGTCACCGCGTGAGCGCGCCCCGTCGGACGCGAACGCCGCTGGCGGCGAGTTGCCCGAGCCACCTCGCGATCACCGGCGCCGCCGGGTCGCCGTCGTCGACGGTCACCTCCAGTCGCAGATCGCCGCGCCGCGACCCCGGCGTCAGGTCACGCACGTACAGGCGTAGCATCTCGAGGTCGTAGGGGGTTGCCTCGGCTGCGTAGTAGAGCGATCCCCGGGGCGATTCGATTCTCGCTTCCAACATGGGCGCACCTATCTCGACGGGTGGGAGTACCGGAGAGGGAATACTGCGCGCATGGCCCCGACACGGACAATCAACATTGAGAGCGAAAACACCGACAGAGATGGGTGAGTTTGCCCGGGCGAAAGAGCCCCCCTCGCGGACGCCATGCGAGCGATCATGCCGACGCGCGTGGCGAGCGCCGTATCTCGGCGTTCGCCATGCGCGAGGTTGACAATCCGGACCCCCGCGGCCACGAGAAAGGGATGACGTATTCCGCCGTACGGGAGGTCGCCATGCGTCGCGCCGCGTGTCTCGTCGCCGTGGGGTCGTTGCTCGCCGTCACGGCCGCCGGGCCGCGCGTCGCGCTCGCCGGAAACGTCGTCGCGACGGTGAGCGGCGGCACGCTCAGCTTCACCGGCGGGGACGGCGACGACAGCCTCCAGGTCGCCGGGCTGGGCGCCCAAACGCTGCAGGTGACGCCGGGGTTCGGGACCACGGTGAACGGCGTCCCCGGCGCCCAGAACTTCGTCGGCGTGACCAAGGATCTCGTGATCGCGCTCGGCCTCGGCACCAATCAGACGACGCTCAGCGCCGTCGAGATCGCCGGCATGGTGGTCCTGCAAGGCGGGGCCGGCAACGACAACGTGACGCTCGCCATCTCCACCGTCGGCAAGGAGCTCAAGGTCGACGCCGGCGCCGGGGACAATACCCTGTCGATGCAGAACGTCGACGTGAACGGCAAGCTCACCTACAAGGGCGGGAGCAGCTCCGAGAACATCCAGCTCATGAACGCCAACGTCGCCGGCGCCGCCAGCGTCAGCCTCGGCGCCGGCCCGGGCAGCAACATTTTCCGCTGCGATCTGATGACGGTCGGCGGCAAGCTCGTCGTCAAGGGCGGGCCGGACAACGATCAGGTCACACTCAACGACTTCACCTCGCCCGCCGCCGTGAGCGTCGCGCTGGGCGCGGGCTTCAACACGTTCAGCGGAAATCCCACGGTCGGCTCGCTCGCGTATAGCGGCGGGGCGGACGAGGACACCGTCAACGTGCTGGTCGCGACCGACGGCGCGGTGAGCGTAAAGGCGGGCGCGGGTCCGAACGGCGCTCGAGTCCGCGGCACCATCGGCAAAACGCTGACCTACAAGGGGGGCGCCGACCTCGACCTCGTCAACCTCGACCCCGTGAGCGTCGCCGGCAACGCCTCGATTACCGTGGGAGCCGGCGCCAACACGGTCAACGTCACCGGCGGCGCCGTCGGCGGCAAGCTCACGGCGAAGGGCGGCAAGGAGGTCGACACCTTCGTGCTCGACGCCGCAAACGTCACCGGCACGGCGACCGCCGATCTCGGCGACGGCGACAACGCGCTCACGGTCCGGAACGCCAGCAGCGTCGGCCCGCTCACGATCCGAAGCAAAAAGGGGACGGACACCATCACGCTCGCCGTGTCCAGCGTGGGCGGCGACGCCAAGCTCGCGCTCGGCGCCGGCGCCAACGTCGCGACGCTCGACCTCTTCGGCATCGCCGGCGACCTGTCGATCAAGACCGGCGCGGACAACGATCTGGTGCAGCTGCTGAACGGCACCACCGTGACCGGCGCCACGACCTTCGACCTCGGCGGCGGCACCAACACCCTGGTGCAGTAGCGGCTCAGCCGAGAGTAGCCAGGCGCTCGCGGACGACGCGGCGGTCGCCGGCGGCGGCCTTGCGGAAGCCACGCGGCGAGACGCCGGCCGCGCGGTGGAAGGTGCGGACGAAGTTCGAAAGGTCGCCGAAGCCGACGTCGAAGGCGACGTCGGTGATCGAGCGCTCGTCCTCGGCGAGGAGCCGCGCCGCGTGCCTGAGGCGCGACCGAATCAGGTATTGGTGCGGGGTCACGCCGAGGACGCCGGAGAAGAGCCGGAGGAAATGGAAGCTGCTGAGCCCGGCCTCCGTGGAGACGGCCTCGAGATCGATGGGCTCGGCGGCGTGGGCGTCGATCCAGAGCGCGGCCTCGACCGCACGCCGGCGATCGCGCTCGCGCGCATCCGGTGCCGCCGGCGGGCGGCCCGCCAGCACGGCGACGAAGCGCGCCGCAAGTGCCAGGCCGATCTCGTCGAGGCCGACGTCGCTGTCGCCGTTCGCCGCCGCCTGCGCCAGCTCGCCGACCACCATGAGCTCGGAGAGGGGCGGTAGGCCGCCGCTCCGCCAGAGCTGCGGCCGGCCGCCGATCGCCTCGACCAACGCCGGCGAGAGCTGGAACGAGAGACACTCGTCACCGACCGTGTGGTCGTGGGTGCAGAGGTACTCGTCACCCGGATGGCCGACGAGAATCGACCCCGCGACCAGCTCGAAGGCCTCGCCGCGGGCGCGATAGCCGAAGCTGCCGCGGCGGACGTACGCAAGGTCGAAGCCCGCGTGCCGTTCGACGAAGGGCTCGACGTCCGGCCCGGCCTCGCAGCGGTAGTCCATCACGGTGAGGGCGGCGTTCTGGAAGAGCGTCCGAGACGACACGGTCCTTCCGGTCTACCCGCGGCGCGGGGACCGAGCAATCCGCTCAGTTCGCCCTGCCCTTGAAGAGGTAGGCGGTGCTGACCGTGCGCGGACCCGGCGCATAGACCCCCTCCCAGCAGGTCGCGCCGTCGCCCGCCACGAGCTGCGCGGTGACCGGCGGCGCGAGCGGCAGGTCGAGCGCGGGGAGGTGTCCGCCCTTCCCTTGTACCGTCAGGCTCGCATTGGTCGCACCCGGCTTGAGCGCGGCCTTGACGAGCCCGCCCGGTTCGCCGCTCGGGTTACGGAGCCGGAAGCCCTTGGCGCCGAGCGCTTGCCAGCGGGGTCCCGGCCTGACGCCGGTCGCGATCGCGAGACCGCCCGTATCGTAGACGCAGAGCGCGTACGCGGTCGCGGCGGTCGGATCGCCGAGGTCGGCGAGCGCGGTCGCATTTTTCTTCCACGACCAGTCGAGCTTGCGGCGACTCGGCGCATCGCCGTCGCGGAGCCCGAGCTTGCTCGCGCCGGGGCTCCGGCACCCGCTTCGCGGCGCCGGCGTACAACCCGAGGTGATGCCGACCGCGAGCGGCACGATCGTGGTGGCGGCTGCCCCGACGTCGTCCCACACCGTGAGGCGCACGGGGTACGTGCCCGGGCGCGCCCACGCGTGCACGACGACCGCGCCGCTGGCGAGCGCGCCGTCGCCGAGATCCCAGCTCCAGCTCACCACGGCGCCGTCGCCGTCGCTGGATCCCGACGCATCGAGCGTCACCGGCTCGGCGAACGCCGCGCCCGGTGGGTTCGCGGTGAACGACGGGACCGGCGGCGCGTCGCCCGCGACCGCAAGGTCGATCAGGTAGACGTGCACGTCCTCCGCACCGACCGTTCCGACGAGCGCCCCGCCCGCGACCGTCATGCCGCCCTCGGCGCGACCGGGAAAGAGCGCGTGCGCCGGCGGCGCGGCGCCGGCGGCGAGCGGCAGCGCGATCGGCACGACGCCGGCGCGATGCGTGCCGATCACGACCACCAGCTCCTGGCCCGTGCGGCGCCAGGACGCGGCTCGCACCCGCGGATCGCCGGTCGCGAGCTCGCTCCGCGTGCCGTCCAAGAGGAACGGCGTCAGGCTCCGGAGCTCGACGTTCAGCCGCGCGAGCTCCTGCCAAAGCGCCGGCGCGACGCTCGGCAAGAGCGTGCCGCCGCCTTCCCACATCGTGTACCAGACGACGCCCTTGGCCCCGAAGATCAGCGGCGCGTAGAGCAGGTTGCGGGCCTCGCGCGGGGTCGGGTAGCGGCCGCCGTCGTCCCAGCGATAGGCCTGCGGGTTGGCCATGAACGGTTGCCCCGTCCCCGCCAGCTGATCGGCCACCCACTCGAACGAGTCGACGTTCTCCTGCAGCGCGTAGTCGTCGGGATGGTTCTGGGCGCCGATCGGGTAGCTCTGGAAGGCCATCAGATCCATCGTCCCGGCGAACTCGCCGATGCGGTAGCCGGGATACGACCCACCGCTCGCGTACGAGAGGTGCATCGGCGCCAGCAGGTGGATCTCGTCGCTCCGCGCCGCGACCTCCGCCGGGGGATGATTGTAGGCGGGCCCCGCGTACGGGGCGTTGAAGTCGTCCGCGACGTTCCAGGCGATCAGCGCCGGCTTCGCCTTCCACTTGTCGACGAAGAAATCCGGCCCGCCGGTGGGCCACGGAATCTCGCCGATGACGTAGACGCCGCGCGCGGCCGCGACGTCCAACAGCGCCCCGATCGAGTCGCGGCCGTCGATCGTCGGATGAAAAAGGTTGAAGCCGGCGTCCGCTGCCTCTTCCAGATCAGGAATCGCCTCGTCGCCCTGACGATCGCCGATCCACGACACGTGGTAGATGCCGATCGGAAAGAACGGCGCGCCGTCGACGAGTAGATTACCGTCCACCCCAACGGTCGCGGTCGTAGCCCGCGCGACGCCCGCGTCCGCCACGATCGCGACGCCCGTGATCACAACGCCCAACAGGCGGCGGATCGTCCGGCCAAGACGCATGCCGCACTCTCGGAAACCGCGCGGGCGGAAGTCAAGCACCGCCGACGACGCGCGGCTCACTCCGGACGCTTCTGGAGCTCGAGCGCCCGCCAGAGGTACCAGCTCGCGACGGTACGATACGGCCGCCAGCGCTCGCCGTGTTTCGCGAGCTCCTGCGGCGACGGCAGCTCGCGCTTCCGGCGGACCAGCGCGAACCCCTTCCGCACGCCGTAGTCGTCGATCGGCAGCACGTCGGGCCGCCCGAGCCGAAAGATGAGCAGCATCTCGGCCGTCCAGCGGCCGATGCCGCGCACCTCGGTCAGCCGCTCGACGATCGCCACGTCGTCCATCGCCCGCGCCGCCGCGAGCGTCGGGATCTCGCCCGCCTTCTCGCGACGCGCCAGGTCCTTCAGCGACAGCACCTTCGACCCCGAGAGGCCGGCGCCGCGGAGCGCGCCGTCGGGCGCCCGGAGCACGTGCTCGGCCGTCGGCCCGTGCGTGGCGCGCGGAAAGAGCGCGCACACCCGGCCGTAGATCGTGGCGGCGGCCTTGCCGCTCAGCTGTTGATAGACGATCGCCTCGGCGAGCGCGCCGAACAGGCTCGGCGTCTTCTTGAGCTCGAGGCGCCCGGCCGTGGTCGCGTCGATCACCCGCGCGAGCCCACGGTCGGTGTCCCGCAGGTGGGCGACGGCCGCGTCCCAGTCGAACCCGAGACCGGGCTCGCCGTCGAAGAGCCGTCCTTGCGTGCCCTGCGCCCGCTCGATCGCGAGCATGCGGAGCTTGGTGTCGACGCCCCCGGTGGCGGTGAAGCCGCCCGGCTTGCCGCCCGCCGCCAGCACCCGATGACACGGCACCACGATCGGGAAGGGATTCCGACCGAGCGCCTGCCCGACCGCGCGCGCCGACCCCGGCGAACCGATGCGGGCCGCGATCTCGCCGTAGGAGACGGTCGTGCCCGCCGGCACGGCGCGCGCCGCTTCGTACACCTTGCGCTGGAACGGCGGCACGGCGTCCATGTCGAGGGCGATGCCGGAGAGATCGCGCGGCGCGCCCCCGAGGAGCGCCGTGATCTCCCCGATCGCCCGCTCGACCTCGAGAGGCGGGGCGCTGTCGCACGCGTCCGGAAAACGCGTTCGCATGCGCGCCCGGGTCGCGCGGACACCGGCCTCCGGCAGCTGCAGCCCGGTCACGCCGCTCTCGCCCCACGCGATACCGCAGCGGCCGATCGCAGTGTCGAAGAGAGAGAAGCCTCGCGCAGTGGTCATTCCACACACCCTAGCCGCGCTCGCGGCAACCGACTTGGCAAATATTGCGAAGACCGCGGAGACTCCTGCAGCGTTCGGATCGGCTCGTCAAGCCGGATCGGCGGACGCGGTCCGGCGAAAGCCGACCCAAAACGGGACACGCCTTCGACGTGAACGGCGCGCGGATTCCGCGCACCCTCGACCGTCACTGACGCGCGACCTCGATTTCGCTCGACGGCAGTGGATCAGCAGTGCTACCCAACGCAATCAATCCGGCCACTGCGTCCGCAACACGGGTCACGGACGATTCGATGCAGCGGTCATCCGGGTTCCAACCATGGAGGGTACGAACATGCAGCATCGGAGAATCATGCGGAGGGGTGGAGCGTTCGCGGCGCTTGCCCTCATCCTGATCTGGGCGCCGCGCGTCCACGCGTTCGGGTGTCAGGCGAGCGGGTCGCTTCCCATCTTCCCGAGCACGGGCACGAGCTGTCCGATCGGGCTCGCGATCGGCGACTTCATCGACATCCAGATCAACGTCAACAACACGTCGAGCTCGGTACCGCCCGCTGCGATCGTCAACGTCAGCGCCAAGATCGTCAACGTGTGCATCGGTGGCGCCAACAACAGCGCCGCGTGCACCGTGGCAGGGGACTGCGACAGCCTGATCTGCGGGGCCGCGGTCAGCTACACCTTCGCATGCACCGACACGACGTGCGCGCTGGAGCTGCCGGGGACGCTGACGTTCGTACCGGTCGGCGCCACCGGATGCGTCAGCAACGTTCCGGGCGTCACCAGTTGCGCGCTCGACCCGCAGGACGTCACCGGCAACACCGTCTCGATCACGGTCAATGCCGCGGGCGTGCCGTTGCCGCCGGGAGCGAGCGTGGCCGTCGCGACCATCCGCGCGCAAGCCACCGCCCAGATCGTGGCCAACGTCTGCGGGAAGTTCGGCACTCGCGCCGACACCACCGGCAACTCGATCGTGACCACCGACGGCCAGTGCGACGCCACGGCAACCGGCGGCGCGTCCGGCAGCACCAACCTCTTTCTGCCGCCGCCGACGCCCACGCCGACGCCGACCCCGACCACCACCGCGACGCCCCGCGATCACTTCCAGTGCTACGAGATCCACCGGCCGCCGACGAACGAGATCGACGTCTCGTTGATCGACCAATTCGGGAGCGCCACCGCCGACGTCAAGACCGCCAAGCGGCTCTGCGCCCCCGCCAACAAGAACGGCGAGGATCCGGACGCGCCAACCAATCCGCGACACCTCACCGCGTACACGATCAAGCAGACGACGGGCTTCGCTCCGATCAAGAACGTCTTGGTCACGGATCAGTTCGGCTCGCTCCTCATGACGGTCACCAAGCCCGATCGGCTGCTGGTGCCGACCGCCAAGAGCCTGGTCGGACCGCCGGGACCGCTGCAGGTGCCGCTCGATCACTACAAGTGCTACCGGGTGGCGCACGCGCGCTTCCGCCGCGCGGGAATCACGGCCGAGACCCAATTCGGCGAATCCCTCGTCGACATCAAGAAGCCGATGCACCTCTGCACGCCGGTCAACAAGGACGGCGAGGACCCGACGGCGCCGGGACATACCAATCACCTGATGTGTTACCTCTTGCGCGCCAAGCGGCCGCCGTTGCAGCCGACGGTCTTCACGCACAATCAGTTCGACGACGACACCTATCCGATCTTCGGGCCGCGCGAGCTCTGCGTGCCCGCGACGAAGGAGCTCGACGACGTGGGTGGTTGAGCGGGCGACACTGTCGGGGAGCGCGGGTGATCTCGCGCTCCCCGCTCTGCTGTAGCGCCTACCCCCCGACCTCGACGCCGCCGAGCGTGAGCGTGCCGGCGCCGGCGTGGTAGACGCCGAACACGATCACCTTCTCTCCCGGACGTGCCTCCCAGAATCGCCGGATCGACTCCGACGAACCGCGCAGGAGGAGCGTCACCGGGCGGAGCGTCGAGTGGCGCAGCACCTGGGCCCCTTCCTCCTCGGGCTGGTAGGCCTGGAGCGCGGTGACGGCGAAGCGGCGGCGGGTGCGACCGTCCGCCGAGACCGTGATCTCCTCCAGCACGTCCGGAGCGTCCGCGCTCGCGGCGAGACGCCCCTCGAGTCGGAGCGGGCGCCCGGACATGAGCTCGATCGCCGGCCCGGAGCGGGGCGTGGCCACGAGCACCGCGAGCAGCAGGGTCGGCAGGAGGACGCTTCTCCAGAACGACGTCACGACTCGGATTAGAGCCGCGCCCGCGTCCGCAGGCAACCGGCGTCGATTTCGCGGCACGCCGAACGACGAGCACATGGAAGGAGACGCGCATGAAGTATCTCTGTCTGGCGTACGAGGACGAGACGACCCTGAACGCCCTCTCCGCGAGCGAATGGGAGACGCTCCGGGGCGAGACCCTGGCCTACGTCGAGTCGCTGCGGAAGAGCGGTCGCCTGATCGCCACGCACGCCCTGCGAAGCGTCCGCACCGCCGCCACCATCCGGGTACGCGGCGGCAGGCTCGCGGTGACCGACGGTCCGTTCGCCGAGGCGAAGGAGCAGGTCGGCGGATATTTTCTGATCGACGCCACGGATCAGAACGAGGCCATCGAGGTGGCGGCGAAATGGCCGTCGGCGCGGATCGGCAGCATCGAGGTCCGGCCGATCGAGGAGGCGCTGCCCGAGGATCGGCGCTACCGCTGACCCCGTGCAGCCTCCCGGTTGCGGGACGCCATAGACGATGCCGTGCGGCCTGGGCGCGATCGCGCATTGTGCTGCAGACGGCGCGCAAGAAATCGATTGGAATGGCGGTTCCATTCGTCGTAGCGTCGCCGCTCGCCGTCCCGGCACATCCTTCTGCGCCGCGCGAGTGGAGAAACTCCGCCTCACGTGCCCGTCTCCGACCAGCGCTTCACCGCTTCGCACCGCCGACGCGCCATCGTGCTGGCGGTGCTGTCGATCATCGCGTCGGCTTGGCCGGTGTGCGATGCGCGCGGCGCCGATGACGACGACAAGATCGCCGTCACGCTCCGCCGTACCATCGAGCCGGTCGGCACCCCGGCGAGCGCCGCGCTCTCCAGCGAACGAATCGCCCGCGGCGAGCCGCTCGAGGTCGCGCCCTACCCGTTGGTGATGATCGACGATGCCGATCGCGTGCAGGTCTACGTGTACGTCACCGATCCGAGCCCGACGGGCGCGTGCCTCCGCGACCTCGAGGACGGCGGCGCGACCATCGAGCTGATCGACGACGCGCGTCCGATCGTCCAGGCCTGGGTACCCCGCAGCGCCATCGTCGATCTCGCGGCCCTCGCCTGCGTGACCCGCATCGCGCCGCCGGTCTACGGCTACCCGCGCATCGGATCGGTGACGAGCCAGGGCGACGCCCTGCTCCGCGCCTCGACCGCCCGTGCCGCACCGCCCACCGGGTTCGGGGTCGACGGCAGCGGCGTCAAGGTCGGCGTGATCTCCGACGGGGTCGCGGGGCTCTCGACGGCGCAGTCGCGCGGCGATCTCGGCCCGGTGACGATCGCCCGCACGGGGTGCGGCAGCTGCTCCGAGGGCACGGCCATGCTCGAGATCGTCCACGACCTCGCCCCGGGAGCGATCCTCGGCTTCGGCGGCGTCGGGACCAGCGTCGAGTTCTGTCAGTCGGTCTCCGCGCTCCGCAACTTCGGCGCCAAGATCATCGTCGACGATCTCGGCTTCTTCCTGACGCCGTACTTCGAGGACGGACCCGAGGCCGACTGCGTCGCGGCGGCCGTGAGCGCCGGCGTCAGCTATTTTTCCGCTGCCGGGAACGAGGCCCAGCTCCACTATCAGGGGAGCTACTCGGACAGCGGCGACGGGTTCGGCAGCCACCGCATCTCCTCGGGCAACAACAGTTTCGAGATCACCGGCTCCGTGGTCCTGGTGGTGCTCCAGTGGTCGAATCGCTTCGGCAGCGCGGGCGACAACTACGATCTCTGCCTGACCGGCATGACCGGGCCCGAGTGCGCCGCCTTCAACACGCAGCAGAACGGCAACGATGATCCCGTCGAGGCCCTCCAGGTCGCGTGCGGCGGCACCTGCAGCTTCCAGGTCCGCCGCGTCAGCGGCGCGGCGCAGACCATCGAGCTGCAGGTGCTCGGAGGCACGCTGAACGCGAGCGACCGCGTGACCGGCGACAGCATCTTCGGCCACGCCGCGCTCACCGAGGCGGTGGCGGTCGCCGCGATCAACGCCGGCGCCAGCAGCGTCGCCTCGTACTCGTCGCGCGGCAACGTCACGATCCGCTTTCCGTCGAGCACGACGCGGGCGAAGCCCGACGTCGCCGCCATCGACGGCGTGGCCGTGACGGGGGCGGCCGGGTTTCCGAATCCCTTCTTCGGGACCTCCGCGGCGGCCCCGCACGCCGCCGCGATCGCCGCCCTCATGCTGCAGGCGAAGCCGTCGCTGACCGCGGCGCAGATCCGCACCACCATGCGCAGCACCGCGGTCGACATCGAGGCGGGCGGGCAAGACACGACCTCCGGCAGCGGCCGCGTCGACGCCGTACGGGCGCTCGCCGCCGTCGCCAGCACGCCGACGCGCACCCCCAGCCGCACGCCGACGCCGATCGGGACGAAGACCCTGACGCCCACGCGCACCCTGACGCCGACGCGCACCCGCACGGTCACGCCGTCGCGCACGCCGGGGCTGACCGCGTCGCCGACCACGAGCCCGACCCCGACCCCGCGCCCCACCTCGACCGCCGGCCTCGGCGAGCCGACCGCCGCGCGCGCCGCCGACAAGTGCCAGCGCGCCATCGCCAAGGCCGGTGAGACCTTCGTCAAGGCCGAGCTGAAGAGCCTCGGCAAGTGCGCCGGGGCGGTGGCGAGCTGCATCGAGGTCAAGCCGAGCGATGCGGTCTGCCCGGTGAAGGCGCACCTGACGTGCCAGAAGGCGATCGACGCGATCGCCGTCGCCGCCGCGAAGCTCGCGGCCTCGATCACGGGCCGCTGCGCGACCGTCGCGGCGGCCGATCTTCGCCGGCTGATCGGGCTCGGCTACGACAACGTCGCCGCCGAGTGCGCCGGCGGCGTCGGCGACGTCGGCGCCGTCGCCGCCTGCGTCGGCGCCCGGCATGCGTGCGCCAGCGAGGAGCTCTTCGCCTTCGCGGAGCCGCGCGGCGGCGAGCTGGTGCGACGCGGCGGCGTGTCGCTCGGAGCGGCGTCCTGTCTCGCCGATTTCGGGGACGCCGGCGGCGTCGACGATGCGGCGGGCACGGGAAAGGCGCTCGAGAAGTGCAGCGTGACGACGCGCAAGGCGGGCGCGGCTTTCGTCGCCAAGACGCTGAAGAGCCTGGCGCGTTGTGCCGGCGGCATGTTCACCTGCCTGCAAGTGAAGCCGGCCGACCCCGAGTGCCCGACGCGCGCCGCGGCGAGCTGCACCGGCCTGCTTGCGAGGAACGCGACCGCGGAGACCAAGCTCGTCGGCGCGCTCCAGAAGGGATGCGGCGCGCTCGGCTTCACGACGCTCGAGGACCCGACCGGCCGCAACCTGGTGGCGATCGCCGCCGAGTGTGCCCCGTTCGGCGTGACCCCGCTCGCGTCGCTCGCGGACTACGCCGAATGCGTCCGGCGGCAACACCTCTGCGCCGCCGAGGACCTTCTGCCGTTCCAGTCGCCGCGCGCCGCCGAGCTCTTCGCGCGCACCGGCCGCGCGCTTCGCAGCGACTTCTGCCCGGCACCCGCGGCGCCGACGGCGACGCCGACCGCGACCGCCGTGCCGACCCCGTCGGCGTCGGCGAGCGCCACGAGCACGCCGACCGCGACGCCGACCGGCGCCCCGACGGCGAGCGAAACCGCGACGCCCACGGCCACGCCGACGGACGGCACGCTGCCGACCCCTGCGGAGACGCCGACGCCGTAGCAGACCGCACGGCTCGGCACGCCGACGCAGCGGAGCCTCGTCGGGCCCGAATTGCTTTCGACGGCGGATTCCCAAGAATGGGACTGCGGAACGTCATGAAGGCCAAGACCGATTCCACCCCCCCGGTCGTCGTCCCCGCGGTCGTGACGATCGCGGACGAGAGCCGGCGTACCTTGAAGCACGGCGACACCTTCGCCATGTTCGACGCCTACGGCGACTTCGCCGAGGCGGAGCGCGACCCGTCCGGCCTGTTCCACTGCGACACCCGCCATCTCTCGCGCTTCTCGTTCCTGCTGGAGGCGCGCCGGCCTCTCCTGCTTTCCTCGACCATTCAACCGGACAACGTACTGCTCGACGTCGATCTCACGAACCCGGACTTCTACCGCAACGGCCGGCTTCTGATGGCGAAGGACACCTTCCACATCACGCGCTCGAAGTTCCTGTGGAACGCCGCCTGTTACGAGCTCTTCACGGTGACGAGCTACTGCGATCAGCCGGTGTGCCTGGAGATCGCGCTCGAGTTCGACGCCGATTTCGCCGATCTCTTCGAGATCCGCGGCCACCCGCGGGCGCGGCGCGGCGCCGTGCGGGCCGCGGTCGGGGGACCGTCGGAGGTGACGTTCGACTATGCCTCGCTCGACGGCGTTCCTCGCTCCACCAGTCTCGCCTTCACGCCGACGCCGACGCGCCTCGCGGAGACGCGCGCCGAGTTCGCGCTGGAGATCGCCCCCCGCACCCGCCGCTGGATCACCGTCGCCGCGCTGTGCCGGCACGGCGAGCAGGGCCGAGAGGCGCGCCGGAGCTACTTCAGCGCCATCCGGCGCGCGCGCCACGAGCGCCGGCGCGAGCGCGCGCTCCTCCCGAAGATCGACTCCTCCAACACGCTCTTCAACTCCGTCCTGACCCGCTCCACCGCCGACCTGGCGATGCTGATGACGCAGACGGCGCACGGGCCCTATCCGTACGCCGGCGTGCCGTGGTTCTCCACCGCCTTCGGCCGCGACGGCATCGTCACGGCGATCGAGACCCTCTGGCTCGATCCCGCGCTGGCGCGCGGCGTGCTGCTCTTTCTCGCGGCGCATCAGGGCGACCGCGAGGACGCGCGCGCCGACATGGAACCCGGGAAGATCCTGCACGAGCTCCGTCAGTGCGAGCTGGCGCGTCTCGGCGAGGTGCCGTTCGGGCGCTACTACGGATCGGTCGATGCGACGCCGCTCTTCGTGATCCTCGCCGGACTCTACTGGCAGCGGACGGGCGACCGCGCCACGCTCGGAGCCATACTCCCCAACGTGCGGGCCGCACTCGCCTGGATGGATCGCTACGGTGACCGCGACCGCGATCACTTCCTCGAGTACGGGCGCGGCCACGAGCGCGGGCTCCGCAATCAAGGATGGAAGGACTCCGAGGACGCCGTGTTCCACGCCGACGGCCGGCTCGCCGACGGACCGATCGCGCTCGCCGAGGTCCAGGGTTACGCCTATCTCGCCCGCCGCCTCGCCGCCCGGCTGGTCGCCGACCTCGGCGACGCCGCCGAGGCCGCCGCGCTCGACGCCGAGGCGGACCTCCTCCGCGAGGCGTTCGAGGCGCGTTTCTGGTGCGAGGAGCTCGGCACCTATGCCCTCGCCCTCGACGGCGCCAAGACGCCATGCGCGATCCGCTCTTCCAATGCGGGTCAGCTGCTGCTGAGCGGCATGGTGCTCCCGGAGCGGGCGACACGCGTGGTGCAGGGACTCTTCGAACGCGAGAGCTTCAGCGGCTGGGGCATCCGCACGGTCGGCACCGGCGAACGGCGCTTCAATCCCACCTCGTACCACAACGGCTCGGTCTGGCCGCACGACAACGCGCTCATCGGCCTCGGCCTCATGCGCTACGGCTTTCGGCGCGAAGCGCTCAGGCTGACGAGTGCGCTCTTCGATGCGGCGGCGCATATGCACCTCCGCCGTCTCCCCGAGCTCTTTGCGGATTCGAGCGCCGACGTGGCAAGGCGCCGACACCCTACCCCGTCGCGTGCGCGCCGCAGGCGTGGGCCGCCGTCACACCCATCGCGCTCTTACAGGCCTGTCTCGGGCTCGAGATCACGGCCTCGCCCCCGATCGTCCGTTTGCGCGCGCCGCGCCTACCGCCATTCCTGGATTGGCTCTCGGTGAAGGGGCTGCAGGTGGGCGAGGCCACGCTCGACCTGCTCTTCCAGCGGCACACCTCGAGCGTCTCGGTGAATCTGCTCGGGCGCACCGGAGACGCGGAGGTGGAGGTGATGCTGTAGGGGTGTAGGTCTTACATCGATGGGACCCATGCCGGCGGCCGAAGCAGAGACGGCGGGCTCGCACCTCGTGGTCCGCGTCTTGCTCCTTTCGCCGGAATGGCGGGCAATGCGGCGACCCATTGCGCCACACCGACCGTCGTGCGGATCACGGAGGTCGATCTCGCCGCGGTGACGCGCGTCCTCGGAGCCGCGATAGGCGCGATCGAACGCGCCGGCATTCCATATCTGCTCCTCGGCGGACTGGCGTCCACGCTGCTCGGCCGCGGCCGCCACAGCACGGACGTCGACCTCTTCGTGAAGTCGGAGGACGCCGAGGGCGTGCTGACGGCGCTCGCGCTCGAAGGATTCGAGACCGAGCGGACGAACCCCCACTGGATCTACAAGGGCTTCAAGGACGACGTGCTGGTCGACGTCATCTTCAAGGCCAAGGGCGACATCTATCTCGACGACGCCATGCTGGCGCGCGGCCTCCGCCGCGAGTTTCGCGGGCAGCCCGTCCGGGTCATCCCGCCCGAGGACCTGATCGTCATCAAGGCGATCGTCCACGACGAGGAAACGCCGCGCCACTGGTACGACGCGCTCGGTGTGCTCGCCACCAGCCCAATCGACTGGGACTATCTGCTGCAGCGCGCGGCCAAGAGCCCGACCCGCGTCATGAGCCTGCTGCTCTACGCCCAATCGATCGGTCTCGTGGTGCCGCCCGCGACGTTTCGCCGCCTGGCCACCACCATCTTCCCCGCGGAGGAAGGCGGGCCATGACCGACGCGGCGGCCGCCCCCTACCTGGTCGAGCGGGTGCGTACCGCGCTCGCGCTCGACCCGCGGCTGAACGAGCTCGGGATCGTCGTGACCATCGTCGACCGCAAGGTCTTCCTGCACGGCACCGTGTCGACCGCGGAGCGCCTGTGCCACATCACCGAGGTCGTCCGCGAGCTGCTTCCGGACCACGACGTCCACAACGAGGTCGCGGTCGACGCACCGACGATTCCGCACGAGCGCGAGAAGCTGGCATGACTCCGGATGGGCGCATGGTGCGCGTCGCCGCCGTCGGCGACCTCCACGTCGGCGAGGACTCCGCCGACGTCTGGTGCGCGCGTTTCGACGGCGTCGCCGACGACGCCGACCTGCTCCTCCTGGCCGGCGATCTGACCCAGGGCGGCCTCGAGAGGGAGGCCAGGATGCTGGCGGACGCGCTCCGTCCCCTCAGCATCCCGCGGGTCGCCGTGCTCGGCAATCATGATCACCACGGCGAGCAGCCGGACGCCGTGCGCCGGGTGCTCGAGGCCGCCGGCGTGGAGGTGCTGGAGGGCGACGCCACCGTCGTCGAGGTCGGCGGCATGCGGATGGGCATCGCCGGCACCAAGGGATTCGGCGGCGGCTTCGCCGGGGCGTGCGGCAGCGACTTCGGGGAGGCCGAGATGAAGGCGTTCATCCGCCACACCCATGCGCTGTCGGACCGGCTCGAGGGCGCGCTGGCGGGGCTCGCCACCGACCATCGCATCGCCCTCCTGCACTACTCGCCGGTCGCCGACACGCTGCAAGGGGAGCGCCTCGAGATCTACCCGTTCCTCGGCAGCTATCTGCTGGCGGAGGCCATCGACCGGGCCGGGGCGGACCTCGCGATTCACGGCCACGCGCACGCCGGCGTCGAGCGCGGCGTCACGCCGGGCGGCGTCCGGGTCCGGAACGTCGCGTTGCCGGTCATCAAGCACACCTACCAGCTCTACTGCTTCGGCGACGGTGCGGCGGACTGCGAGCCGCGGCGGCCGCGCGGCTAGGCCGCCGGCATGACCACCGGCAACTGCAAGGCGTGACCGAGCGACGCGGGCGCGCCGTTCGGCGCCTGGCCGTCGAGCCGCGGGCGTGCGTGGCGGACGTCGGCGCGCGGGCGGTCGGCGATCACCTCGCGATAGATGCGCAGGTAGTCGTCCGCCATGCGGCCGGTGGTGAAGCGCGCCTCGAACGCGCGCCGACACTCCGTGCGCTCGATCTCGTCGAGGCGGGCGACGGCCGCGATCATCTCGTCCTCGTCGTCGCAGACGAAGCCGGTCCGCCCGTGCGCCACAACCTCCGGGACGGCCCCGCGTCGGCGGGCGATCACGGGCGTTCCACACGCCAGCGCCTCGATCATCGCCAGACCGAAGGGCTCCGGCCAGTCGATCGGAAAGAGCAGCGCCTTGGCGTCACCGAGGAAGCGCGCCTTGTCGCGCTCCCCGATCTCCCCCACGAACTCGACGTAGGGGCTGGCGAAGAGCGGCGCGATCCCGGCGAAATAGGCGCGGTCGTGCGGGTCGATCTTGGCGGCGATGCGGAGCGGCAGGCGCGTCGCCTCCGCGATGCGAATCGCCGTGTCGACGCGCTTCTCGATGGAGATCCGCCCGAGGAACGCGAGGTAGCCACCCTCGCCGCGGCCGAACGGGAGCAGGTCGGGCGGGAGACCGTGATGCACCACTCCCCGCCACCCGACGCCGGGTAGCCCTCCGCGTTGCGCGATGCTGATCGAGATCGGATTCGCCTCGGGGTACGCCGCGAAGACGGGCGGAAGATCGGGAAGATCGAGCCGACCGTGCAGCGTGGTGACGATCGGCGTCCGCGTGGCCGCGCCCAACGGAAAGGCCAGATAGTCCATGTGATTGTGGATGAGGTCGAATTCCGGGGCGCGCTCGATCACGTGACGGAGCTGGACCACGTGGTGTGTGATCGGGTCGAGCACGTCGGTGTCGCTCCGGAGGGCGCGGGGCGCGCCCGCGATCAAACGGGCTCGCGTCGTCGAGTCGCCGCTCGCGAAGAGCGTGACCTCGTGCCCACGCCGCACCAGCTCCTCGGTGAGGTAGCTGACGATCCGTTCGGTTCCGCCGTACGCCGCCGGCGGTACGCTTTCGTAGAGGGGCGCGATCTGGGCAATGCGCACGAGAGGCTCCGCGCCTGATCCAGCAAAATTTCGACCAGCGCGACGCCCGCGAGTTCGGTTTCGACCCGTGTCGGCGGAGCAATCCTTGCAACTTCCTTGGATCTTTCTTCAAACCAGCGACCGAAGATCGGCGTCCGGTCGGCCGAGCGCACGGCATTCCGCTTGCTTCTCCTCTGTTCGTCTACGCACCCGCATATCCAGGTGCGAAGGGAGGCGAAAATGATGAGACGTGTCCGAGGTCCCGTGAGTTTCGTGCTGCTCGCCGCGGGTGGGCTGCTGTGGATGCTCTCGTCGCGGAGGGCCCGACGAGGCGGCATCTCGTCGACTCGGCCCGCAGATCCCGACGCCATCGATCTCGCCTCGGACGATTCCTTCCCGGCGAGCGATCCGCCCTCGTGGACGGGCACGACCGCCCAGGGGCGCGAAGCGTAGGTCGCCACGAGGCGTGACCCGATGCGATCGCCCGCCATCGTGCTCGTGCTGGCCGCCATCCTCTCGGGTGTCGTCGTCGCGACGACGCCGGCAGAGGAGACCCCGCGTCCGAGCGAAGCGGATGCGGCGATCGCTACCGAGATCGAGCACCGCCTGAGCGCCGACCGGGCGATCAACGCGCAACTGGTCGAGATCGACGTCCGCGGCGGCGTGGTCACGCTCCGGGGGCGGGTCCCGAACGAGGACGCGAAGGAGCACGCCGAGTCGCTGGCGGCCGACGTCGAAGGCGTCGAAGAGGTGCGCAATCACCTCGCGGTCGGAACCGGCGGCGGGACTGCCGAGCGCGCGCCCGGACCGATCCCGGACCAAATGCCCGGGGCGCGCTAGCGCATCGTCACGAACATCGTCTCGCGAGCCGAACCGATGTCCTGATTTCAGGACGGCAGCGGCGGACGACGGCGTGCACGTGCGGAGCCGAATTGCGACGCCGTTATCATCTCGTGTCCGGCACTCGTCGCTCGCAATTTCCTTGACAGCCGGCCTCGTACGGCGTTAGGAGTCCGCGTTCCCCAGCGCCCCTTCGGTTGCCCACGGCAGACGCACTCGGTGGGCGATCAAAGCAAACGTCTTTCTTGAGTCAAAGAACGCTCGAGCTCCCGCTGCGCCGTCACACACACGAGACCGATTCTACCTCACCACCCCCTATGAGGCCCGCCGAAGATGACTCGAACACGCACGTTTGCCCGGATCCCGGTTCCGCATGATCACACGTCGGTCGCGCAGCTTCGCTTCGTAGGCGCGCTCCTGGTCGGCGCGGCGCTGCTGGGATGGACTCCGGCGGCGCAGGCGCAATGCCTCGGGAACCTGCTCGCGAACTCGAGCTTCGAGCTGCACAGCGGCACCAACAGCATCGGCGACCCGATTCCGACGGTGTGGGTCCTCGAGGGCGGGATCGGTGAAACGGGCGCGACCACGGCCTTCAACCCACCCGATGGCAACTGGGTCGGCTACGTCTGGGGCACTCCGACGGAGAGCCCGGGTCTCATGTCCCAGCAGGTGAGCGCCGTCGCCGGGATCACCTACAACCTCAACTTCTTCAGCGGCACGCACAACCCGGCCGTGAACCCGACGATCGCGATCCGCTTCTACAACGCGGCGAACGTCGAGATCGGAACCCCCGCGGTCCACACCATCACTACCGACATCGACGTCACCAATGCTTTGGGTGGCCCCTTCATGATCTCCGCGACGGCGCCGGCGGGTGTGTCCTATCTCAAGGTGATCTTTCGCGATCCCTCGAACAACAACGCGGGAGCGAAGGGTGATTCCGTATGTCTGACCACGGTGGCGACGCCGACCCCCACGCGGACGGCCACCAGGACGCCGACGCCGACCAGGACCGCGACGCGCACCCCGACGCCGACGGCGACGCTGACCCCGACCCGAACCGCGACGCGTACCCCGACGCCCACGCCCGGGACCCCGACGGCGACGGTGACCCCGACCCGGACCACGACGCCTACCCAGACGGCGACGCCCGGGACCCCGACGGCGACCCTGACCCCGACCCGGACCACGACGCCTACCCAGACGGCGACGCCCGGGACCCCGACCGCGACGCTGACCTCGACCCGGACCACGACACCTACCCAGACGGCGACGCCCGGGACCCCGACCGCGACGCTGACCCCGACGCGGACCGCGACGCCCACGCTGACGGCGACGCCCACCTTGACGGCGACCCCGACGGGAACGCCGACTCAAACGGTGACGCCGACGCCCACCGCGACCGTGACGGCGACGCCGACGGCGACCCCGACACTCACCGCAACGCCGACGGCCACGGCCACGGCCACGGCGACGGCAACGGCCACCGCCACTCAAACCCCGACGCCAACCGGCACGACGACCTCGACTCCGACGGCGACCCCTACCCTCACCGCGACAGCCACTCCGACGGCCACCGAGACGCAGACAGCGACGCCCACCCCGACGGCGACGTCCACCCCGACGGCGACACCCACCGCGACCGCGACGCCGACTGAGACCGCGACGCCGACCGCCACCGAGACCGCGACACCGACACCGACGCCGACTCCGACCGAAACCGAGTCGCCGACGCCCACGTCGACGACAACCGGTACGCCGACCATCACACCGACGCCGACCCTGAGCGCGACGCCGACCGCGACCGCGACGCCGCCGCCGCTGAATCACTTCCAATGCTACGAAACGCATCGGTCATCGCTGAATCGCGCCGGCGTGTCGCTCGAGGATCAGTTCGGGCCGAGCACCGTGACGGTGAAACGCAACAAGCGGATCTGTGCGCCGTCGGACAAGAACGGTGAGGATCCGATGGCGGTGACCGATACCGACCATCTCGTCTCGTACACGCTCAAGCAGACCGCGCCGAAGGCCGTCAAGATCAAGGGCGTGGCGGTCACCAACCAATTCGGCGCGCTGACCGTGACCGTCGGCAAGGCCGACCGGCTGCTGGTGCCGACCGCGAAGGCCCTCGCGGGCGATCCGGGTCCGTTCGTCGGCGTGCTCGACCACTTCAAGTGCTACAAGGTCAGCCAGGCCAAGTTCCGGCGTACCGGGATCGACATCGAGACCCAGTTCGGCGGGATCACGATCGACATCAAGAAGCCCGCCCACCTCTGCGCACCGGCCGACAAGAACGGCGAGGACCCGACGGCGCCGAGCCACACCGAGCATCTGATGTGCTACCAGATCCGCGGTCCACGGCCGGATACGCAGCCGACGATCAACACCCACGAAGACCAGTTCGGCTTCGACACCTACTCGATCTTCGGGCCGCGCGACTTCTGCGTGCCGTCCGAGGTGCTACTCCCCTAGCTCAGACGAGGGAGCTCTCCCGCCGCGCGCTCCGCGCGGCGGTGCGGGCCTTTGCGTCAGGCTTCTACTCGGCGATGCTCGGCCAGGCGTCGAGCACCCTGCGGAGCGTGCCGTCGGTGCGCCAGCGGCCGAGGACGGCGTTGGCGTCGCTACGGAGGGCCCCGTCCGCGGGCCGGAACGCCCACGCGATCGACTGCTCCCCCACGTGCGGGTACGCCACCAGATCGCGCGGGTAATGCCGGACGGCCTCCTCGATCACGGGCGCGTCGCTGACGTAGACGTCGATGCGGTAGTTGCGGAGCTCGATGATCGCGTCGCGCGAGCGCCGGTAGACGACGATGTTCTCGTCGGGACGGCGCTGGCGGACGAACGCCTCGCCGGTGGTGCCCGCCTTGACGCCGATGCGCGGCGAGGTCTGGAGCAGGGCCTGCGGGGTCGGCCAGCGCTTGGCATCCTCGCGCCGGGCGACCGCCTGCAACGAGGTCGTGAGGTAGGGCTCTCCGAAGGCGACCCGCGACGCCCGCGCCGGCGTGATGGACATCCCCGACATGATGACGTCGGTGCGGCCGGCGAGGAGGCTCTGGATCTGCTCGTCCCAGGGAACCGGGACGATCTCGAGCGGCCGTCCGAGCGCGGCGGCGAGCCGATTGGCGAGGTCGATCTCGACCCCCGCGAGGCGGTCTTGCTGCTGGAAAACGTAGGGCGCCGTATCCGGCGTCACGCCGACGCGGAGCACCGGCGGAGCGGGCGCCGGGACGCGCGAGGCGGCGCATGCGGACAACAGGAAGGCGAGCCCCAAGGCGAGAAGACGTCTCATGGTCATCTGGTCACCTCACGAGTGCGTCGAGTCCGAGATCGGATGAGAACCACTTGCTTTTCGAACGCCGTCATGGGCGCGAGCTATAGCATTGCTGGCACCCAGCGCGCACACGGAGGACGCCATGAGCCCTCGAGCCACGGGCGCAGCCCAGTTCGATCCGACCGAATGGCCGAAGAAGGACTTCACGGAGCGAGTCCGGGTCGGCACCAACGCCTACGTCCTGCAGGGCATCGGTTATCCGCTCGCCGCCTACCTGTTCCACGCCGTCAAGCTGGCGCTCTTCGTTCTCGGCTGGATGTTCTTCTGCAGCTTCACGCCCGGCCATGGCACGCCGGGGAATTTCACCTCGTGGATCTTCGAGGGCGTCGCGTTTCAGAAGGCATTTCTCTGGGCCAGCCTCGTCGAGGTCATGGGCTTCGGATGCATGAGCGGACCGCTCGGGCTGAGGGTCTGGCCGCCGTTCACCGCGTCGCTGCACTTCCTCCGTCCCGGCACCACCAAGCTGCCGATGTTTCCGCACCTGCCGCTGCTCGGCGGCACGACCCGCACCTGGCTCGACGTCGGCCTCTACGCTGCGCTCGTCCTGTCGCTGCTGCGCGCGCTGGTGCAGCCCGCGATCGCCCCCGCCCATCTCGTCCCCATCGTCGTCCTGCTGCCGCTCTGCGGGCTCGGCGACCGGACGATCTTCCTCGCCGCGCGGGTCGAGCACCACTTCGCGATGATCGTCTGCTTCCTGTTCGCCGGCAACTGGATCGCCGCCTGCAAGTGGGTGCAGCTCGCCATCTGGTTCTGGGCGGGCGTCTCGAAGCTCACGGTCGCGTTCGGCTACGTCGTGCCGATCATGACCGCCAACAACCCGCTGTTGAAGAGCGCCGCGCTCCGCCGGCGGCTGTTCGTCTCCTACCCCGACGACCTCCGGCCGTCGCCGCTCGCGAAGGCCATGGCCCACGCGGGCACCTTCCTCGAGTTCGCGACCCCGCTCACGTTGCTCTTCGTCACGCGCGAGGGCCCGCTGCTGTATCTCGGGCTCGTCTTCGCCGTGATGCTGCACGGATTCATCCTCAGCAATCTTCCGATCGCCGCGGTGTTCGAATGGAACGTCCTCAGCCTCTACGCCGCCTTCTTCCTGTTCGTCGGCCATCCCGAGGTGAGCCTGTTCGCGGTCGGGTCCCTTCCGCTCGCGCTCTATCTGATCGTCGCGCTGCTCGTGCTTCCGCTGATCGGCAACCTGATGCCGTCGAAGGTCTCCTTCCTGGTGGCGATGCGCTACTACGCGGGAAACTGGGCGTGGAACGCCTGGCTCTTTCGGAACGGCAGCGAGCGGAAGCTCGACGCGCTGAAGCGGGCCGCGCCGCTGTTGCGGGAGCAGCAGGAGCGCTTCCTGCCGGCGGAGCAGGCCGTGCAGGCCGACTCGGGGTTCATGGCCTTTCGCACGCTGCACCTCCAGGGCCGAATCCTCGGGAAGCTCTTGCCCAGGGCGATCGGGGGGCGTCCGTTCCAGGACTACACCTACGTCGACGGCGAGGCGGTCGCCGCGTCGATCGTGGGGTGGAACTTCGGTGAAGGCCACCTGGCCGACGAGAAGCTGATCGCGGCCGTGCAGCGGCAGTGCCGGTTCGAGGACGGGGAGCTGCGGGTGATCTGCGTCGAGGCCCAGCCGATCCTGGGGTCGACGCTGCACTGGCGTATCGTCGACGCGGAGCGCGGGGTCCTCGAGGAAGGTCACGCGGAGCTCTCGGAGCTCGCCGCGCGGAAGCCCTGGGACTACGGCGAGGTCTGACACCCGTGGACGACGCCGTCATCGTCGGCTCGGGTCCGAACGGGCTCGCCGCCGCCGTCGCGCTCGCGCGAGCGGGGGCCTCGGTGCGGGTGCTCGAGGCGTCGCGACGAGATCGGCGGCGGAGTGCGCACCGCCGCGCTCACGCTCCCCGGGTTCGCGCACGACGTCTGCTCCGGTTGCCATCCGATGGGGGTCCTGTCGCCCTGGTTCCGGAGCCTGCCGCTCGCCGACCACGGCCTCCGGTGGATCCATCCGCCCGCCTCCGTCGCGCACCCGCTCGACGACGAGCCCGCCGTGATCCTGACGCGTTCGCTGCCGGAGACGGCGAGCGGTCTCGGCGCGGACGCCCGCGCCTACGAGAGGCTCTTCGCTCCCTTCCTGCGCGAGCCGCACGAGCTCCTCGCCGATCTGCTCGGCCCCGCTCGCGCATCCCGCGGCACCCGCTCCGGGTCGCCCGCTTCGGGCTCCCGGGCCTCCTTCCGGCCACGACCGCGTTTCGGGCGCGCTTCCGCGGCGAACGGGCGCGCGCCCTGCTCGCGGGCTGCGCCGCGCACTCGATCCTGCCGCTCGAGCGGCCGCTGACCGCCGCGGTGGGAACGCTCTTCGCGTTGACCGGGCACGTCGCCGACTTGGCCCGTCGCCGCGGGAGGATCGCAGGCCATCGGCGAGGCTCTCGCCTCGTACTTCCGCTCCCTGGGCGGATCGATCGAGACCGGACGTCCGGTTCGCTCGCTCGCCGATCTTCCGCCCGCGCGTGTCGTGCTCTTCGACACCAGCCCGGCGCAGCTCGCCACGATCGGCGCACCGCTCCTTCCCGCCGACTACCTCCGCCGGCTCGGCCGTTACCGCTACGGCCCCGGCGTCTTCAAGCTCGACTGGGCGCTCGACGGGCCGATCCCGTGGCGCGATCCTCGCTGCCTCGACGCCTCGACCGTTCACGTCGGCGGCACGCTCGACGAGATCGCCGCCGGCGAGGCCGCCGTCTGGCGCGGCGAGCACCCCGAGCGACCGTTCGTGCTGGTCGTCCAGCAGAGCCAGTTCGACGCCGCGCGCGCGCCCGCCGGCAAGCACACCGGCTACGCCTACTGCCACGTCCCCGCCGGGGTCGACGGTCGACCAGACGGACGCGATCGAGCGCCAGATCGAGCGCTTCGCTCCCGGCTTCCGCGACCGCATCCTGGCGCGCCACGCGATGGCCACGACGGATCTCGAGCGCGAGAACCCCAACTACGTCGGCGGCGCGATCACCGGCGGCGTCGCCGATCTCTGGCAGTTCTTCACCCGGCCCGTCGCCCGACTCGACCCCTACTCCACCCCGAATCCGCGTCTCTTCATCTGCTCGGCATCGACGCCGCCCGGAGGCGGCGTCCACGGGATGTGCGGCTACTTCGCCGCGCGGAGCGCACTCCGGCGGCTGCCGCGGCTTCCCAAGAGCCTCGAGCGACTCGCCTAGAGCTATTACTCGGACGAATCTCGGTTGGCGTGACCGGCTTTGGAAGAAGGTTGGTAAGGGGCGCGGCGTGGTGCGCGGAGCCGGGCGGCCGGCGCGGCCCGCGGTGACCGCCTCGTGGCAGGCTTGACATCGATGCGGCCGAGGTGATAGAGTTTAGCTGTTTCAAGATGGCACGCCGACCTGCACAGCTCGACTTGTCGTTGCCCGCGCCGCGGCGCTGGGGCGGGCGGCGCGCCGGGGCCGGGCGGAAGCCCGCCGGCGCCAAGGCCGGGATGCCGCACGTCTCGCGGCATCCCTTCGCGCGGCCCTTGCCGGCGCACGTGACGGTTCGGCTCTGCAAAGAGCTCCCGTCGCTCCGTATGAAGAAGCTCGTCCGCGCGCTCGAGCGGACGTTCGCCGCCGGCTGCGAGCGGTCGGACTTCCGACTCGTCCACTACTCGCTGCTCGGGAACCACGCGCACTTCATCGTCGAGGCGCGCGATCGCGACGCGCTCGGGCGCGGCATGCGGGCGCTCGGCATCCGGGTCGCGCGCGCGGTGAATCGTCTCGCGGAACGGAGCGGGCGGGTGCTCGCCGACCGCTATCATGCGCGGCTCCTCGCGACGCCGCGCGAGGTGCGAAACGCGCTCCGCTACGTGCTCCTGAACGCCCGCCGGCACGCGGCGGCGGCGCGTGCCACGCTCGCCGGAGCGGTGCAGCTGGATCCCGCCTCCTCGGCGCGATGGTTCGATGGGTGGAAGAGAGAACTAAGGGAAGAAGTATCTAGGGGAGGTACCGAGGACGTCTCGCAGCGGCCGGTGTCACGGGCACGGACGTGGCTCCTGGCGGTGGGTTGGCGTCGGCACGGCCTCCTCGACCCCGCCGAGGTCCCGGGGTGACCCGGCGAGACTCCTAGTCGGCACGTCTATCGTCGCTTGGCGGCATTCGGACTCTTCGCCTTGGCGGGCGCCGGTCGAGGCTCGTCCCAGCGCGCTACCGTGATTTCGTGGGCCGGCGTCGCCTCGAACTGCCAATGCCGCGACGCGAGCGCGAATCCCTGCTCGATCGCGGCGAGCCGGAGGCCGGCCTGGGCGAGATTCTCGCCGCCGAGGTAGAGCGCGCACACGAGCGGCAGCGCCGCACCGAGTCCAAAGGCAACCGCGAGTCGTTTCGTCATGGCAGATCCTCCTAGGGTAGATCGGGGAGTGATTCCCTCGGCCGGTTCCTTTACCTCGGCGGCGCCGCCGGCAAAGCCGCAGTCGCATTTTTCGACAGCCGCTGACCGCCCGACCCCAACCGGACCGGAAGCGAGACCAATCAGGCGTCTCACCCCTATCGGTGACGCCCATCCTCATCTTTTCCGGCCTTGCTCCTCAGTCGGCGTGAGTCGTTACGCGCGCGCCCGATGCTAGGCGAAGGGGACCCCTTCCGGAGGAGACTGGCCGTGGACCTACGCACCGCCCTGAGGCGCATCGTCGTACTCGCTTGCCCCGCATTGCTCGCGGGCCTGGTGCTCGGTCCAGTGGCCGCATCGGCCGCGCAGTCGAACCTGATCGCCAGCGCGCGGGGCGGCCACTATTGGTTCGACTTCTGCGAGGACCAGCCCGACGGCACGCCGCTGCCGCCGGATCCCCGCTCGCTCGTCACCCCCACCTTCGACAAGGCGGTGGCCTTCAACGTCGCCTGGCACGCCTGCATGGATCGGCAGCCGGCGACCTGCGGCGAGCTGCGCGCGCTGCAAGCGGCCGGCGGCCGTCTGCTCCGCGGCAACGGCCATCCCGAGGCCGGGTGGCAGTTCAGCGGCGACCACCCGAGCGGCCTCTTCGGGATCAGCGCCGGCCAGTACAACCTGCTCTGGCTGCGCTGGGGCCTGCTCGCGCGTCCCGCCGATTTCGACCAGCTGCTCGCCGAGCGCTACGGCACTCCGCTCAGCGCGCAGCGGAATCCGTACCCGCTGCCCGGCGAGGACCCGAACCTCACGGACGGCGGCTCCGGGCCAGCTGCCGATGGCCCTGACCCAGACCCACAACGCCGACGGCACGCTGGAGCGGCAACATCGGCATCACCTGCTCGATCTGTCACAGCGGGCAGGTCGGCACGGCGACGGACGGACCGGGCCTCGGCCCGCTCTTCGGCAACAACGGGCTCGCCGACGTGAATCTGCTGCTGAGCGAGATCGGCGGCGCCAACAACGGCTTCACCCTCATGAGCCTGAACCGCGTGCGCGGGAGCGGCAACATCACCAACTTCCAGCTCTTCGGGTTGCTCACGCTCTTCGATTTCCAGACCACCGTGCCGGCGATGGTGCAGAATCCCGGGCTCTGGATCTCGGGCACGACGGGCAGCGAGGACCCGCCGAACTGGTGGAACCTCGGCCACCGGCCGGCGAAGTTCTACGACGCCGGCATGAGCAGCGACTCCACGCGCATCGAGCTCTCCTGGTACATGCCCGGCGCCGCGACGCCGCAGTATCAGGAAGGCTACGACTGGATCCTCGACCACGAGTACGTGGCCAACACCTGGATGCTGGGCGTACGCTCGCCGGCCTACCCGCTGCCGATCGACTTGAAGCTCGCCAAGAAGGGCGCGGTCATGTTCCACAAGCTCGACCTGTGGGCGAAGAAGCGCGCCAATCCCGTGCCGCGGCCCGAGGGCGGGAACGGCTCGTGCGCGAGCTGTCACGGCGCCTACGCGCCGCGCTACGTGAAGAGCAAGAAGTTCCTGGCGACGCCGGCGCTGGCGGGCATCGCGGCCAACGTCACGCCGATCGACATCATCAATACCGACCCGGCGCGCATGGTCGCGAACAGCGCCGCCGTCGAGCAGGCGGCGGAAGTCGAGCTGGTTCACCTACTACGGCCAGGACGGCTGCGCGGAGAAGTACAACCTGATCGGCTATCTCGCCCAGCCGCTCTACGGCGTGTGGGCGTCGGCGCCGTATTTCCACAACGGCTCGGTGCCGACGGTCCAGGGCGTGCTCGAGTCGTCCGATCGCCCGCTCTTCTGGCGCCGCATGTCGAAGCCGCGCGCGTCCCGGCGTCGTCATGGGCTTCGAGACCGATCTCGCGCGCGCCTACGACCCGGCCGCGCTCGGCTGGCGCTACGACGACCTGCCGTGCGGCGCCCCCGGCGTCACGCCCTACCTGCGAATGCGATCCGACGGATCCCTTCGCGACGCCGCTCGTCCACATCGTGGCTGAACGTCCTCTTCGCAAACGGCTCGCTGGCGTGGAACATCTTCGGCCCGCTCATGGCGCCGACGCTCACCAACGCGCAGATCGAGGACCGCAAGATCTACAACACCCGCATGCACAGCCAGTCGAACAGCGGCCACGAGTTCACCGACGTGCTGACGGACAAGGAGCGCGTCGCGCTGATCGAGTACCTGAAGACGCTGTAACAGACGTTGGTGTGTCAGGATGACGCATCTTTCTTGCGTCGCGCATTCACTTGCCTTGACCCACGCCGTCCGGGCACTGCATCACCGGGGTATCCCTGAGGTCGTCACCGCAAGGAGGAACCCCATGCGAAGCCTTCGGTTCGTGAGCGTCGTCGTCCTGCTGGCCATGACCGCAACGACCGTGCATGCCGCAGATCTGCGTGTCCTCCTGGTGGGCAGCAGTCATACCAGCGGGATCTCGAACGACCTGCGGGACGTCTACGATTCGGTCGGCGTCGACGCGACCGTCGATCAGATCACCGGCGACGGTAAGACTCTCCGCGAGCACATCGACTCCGGGCTGCTCGAGACGTTGCACACGGGAAAGAGCAACAACGAGGGCCCGTACGATTGGGTGGTGATCCAAGAGGCGTTCACCGAGCACGGCGCCAACCACGACCTGCCCGCCGACAGCATCGCGGCCGCGCTCGAGATCAAGGACGAGATCGACGACGTCGGCAACGGCGGCCGCATGGCGATCTACCTGCCCTTCCCCCAGGGTCAGAGCGCATGGACGAGCGGCAGCTACCGGTCGACCCTCGACAACCACATCACCCGGGCGAGCGCCTTCAGCCCGGCGCAATGCCCGAGCGCGCCGGGCTGGCCGGCGGCGTGCGGCACGTGCTGGGGCTACGCTCCCCTGGCGCACGGCTCGGAATTCAACATTCGCATCGCGCCGATCGGCGAAGCGATCGCGCGCTTCCACGAGGATGCCGCGCACGTCTACTCGGAGCTGTTCACCAGCAGCGCCGCCCTGCACCTGAACTCCAAGGGCAACTACTTCGCCGCCCTCACGATGTTCGCGACCATCGAGCAGACGCTGCCCGACACGGTCTGGCACCCGACCAGCCTCAACAGCGTCGCCGCCGACTACAAGCGCATCGCGCGCCAAACGGTGCTCGGCCCGCTGGTGGATCCGGTGGTCTGGAACCTCTGGAAGGATTTGGTCTGCAATCTGCCCGCCGGGAACCACGACGCGAGCGACGCCGACGGTCTCGTGAGCGGCGGTCCCGCCACCTGGCAGACGACCGGATCGCTGGCGTGGTCGACCGGCAACACCGTCGTCGGCCTGCACTTCGACGACGTGCCGGTGCCGGCGGACGCCACCATCCCAGCCGCGTCCCTCGAGGCGGCGAAGCTCACCACCAACACCACGTTTCCGCTCGTCTGCTCGACGTACACCCTGCTGCCGAACCAGACCGACCCGCCCTTCACGGCGAACTGGCAATGGATGCCGCAGTGGCCGATCGTCCACGGGATAGACTCGCTGAACATCACCGGCGGCGGCGGAGCGCCGATCGGTCAGTACCAGACGTTCGCGTACGCCTCCTACGGCTTGCAGCAGGTCGTGAACGCGGCGAGCGGCACGCCGTGGAGCGGCGTCGGCGACGTGACCTTCATCACCGATTGCACCAACGACCACTCGTTCTCGTCGTACGAAGGCGCGCCGAGCGGCAAGGTTCCGCGCTTGCGCGTGCGCTACGTGGACAACTGATCCGCCGCCCCCTCACCCGAAGCGATCCAGGCTCGCGCGCGCGCGCTGCACGAGCGCGCGCGCGCCCTGCCGGCGGGCCAGGGCCACGGCACGACGGAGGCTCGCGAGCGCCGCGCGCCGGCCTTGCGCTCGCCTGGCTCCGCGCGCGCGGCCGGCGATCGTGCCGCGGAGCTCGCCCGCGAGCCGTAGGAGCTCGGGCTCGCACCACCGTTCGCCGGTCTTCTTGACGACGGCGAGCGCCGCCTCGGCCGAGGCGAGCGCGGCGTCCTGCCGTCCGACGGCCGCCTCGGCCTCGGAGAGCAACCCGAGGTGATAGGGGACGAGATACTTGGCCCCGGTCGCCTGCCATTGCGCGATCCCCGCCCGGATCTCGTCCACGCCGTGCTCCTCTCGGTCGCCGACGGCGAGCGCCCAGCCGCGCAGGCACCGCGCGCGCGCGACGAACAAGGAGAAGCCGTTCTCCGTGCTGAGCGCGAGCAAGGCCTCGGCGGCGGCGCGAGCCGCGTCGGTATCACGGGCCATCTGCTGGATGGTCGCGACGCTGGCATGCGCGAAGGCGAGCGAGAACGGATGGCCGAGGGCGCTCGCGGCACGACGCATCTCCGCGAGCTGCGCGCGCATCTCGGTTTCCTTCCCGAACAGCCAGGCGATCACGCCGAGATGCGCGCGGACCACGATGACGGGATCCTGCATCCAGGCGGCGGGCGAGGTCGGAGGGGTGGCCCGCGGTAGCCGGAGGCCCGTCGCGAGCGCCGTGCGCGCGCGCAGCAGCTGACCGGCGTAGAAGTAGGTCACGCCGAGCGCCAGATGGGCCTCGAGCAGATCCTCCCGCTCGCCGCCCTTGCGCGCCATCGCCACGCCCTTCCGCGCCAACGTCATGGCGCGACCGAGGTCGGCGCGGACGAGCGTGAAGCGCTGGAGGCCCCGCAGCATCGGGTAGAGCTCGGGACGATTGTCGATCCGCCCGCACAGATCGGCGGCGCGACGATAGGTCCGCTCGACCTCGGGCGCCGCGTCGCCGCGATTGGTCGTCAGGATCAAGCCGAGCGCGATCTGCAGGCGCAGCTCCTCGACGACCTGATCCCGGCGCGTCAGATGATCGACCAGGCCGAGCGCGCGCGTGAGGTGCGCGATCGCCTCCGTGTCGGCGAGCCGCCGCGCCGCGTTCTCCGCGGCGACGCGCAGAAACCGAATGGCGCGCGGCGCGTCGCCGCCGCGCTCGAAGTGCAGCGCCAGCTCGGCGGCGATCTCGTCGCTGCGGTCGCCCCACGCGGCGTCCTGGGCCGTCGCCGAGCCGGCGATGGAGCCGGGCCCGCTGGGCCGGCGAGAGACGGCGGTAGAGACCGCGCTGATGGAGCGCGTGCGCGAAGCGGTGCCGGCCGCTCGTGGGGCGATGCGGTGGCGAGTCGAGACCGCGCGCCTCGACCAGGCGCGTGGCTCGCATCAGGCCTTGCAGGCGCTCGTCGACGGCATCCGCATCGAGCCCGAGGGCGGCTGCGACGGCGCCCGCCGAAAACTCGCGGCCGGCGACGCTTCCCGCCTCGAGGATCCGCTGATCGTCGTCGCCGAGGCGCTCGACCTGCCGCTCGATCAGGTGCCGCAAGCTCTCCGGAAGCAGCTCGCCGAGCGCCTCGACTCGCTTGCGGAGGCGCCAGCGTCCGTCCTCCTCGGCGAGGAGCCGCTGCGTCACGAGCTCGTCCAGCACCGAGGAGAGAAACAGCGGATTGCCGTCGGTGATCTCCAGCACCGCCCCGCCGAGGGCCGAGGGGAGCTCGCTGCCGGGAAACCGCAGCGCGAGATAGCGTCGCACATCCGCGCCGGAGAGCGCCGCGAGCGCAAGCTCGTGGGCATGACCGCTCGCCAAGAGCGTGCGCCGCGCCGCTCCGAGCGGATGGCCGCTCACCACGACGTCGGCCGGCCGGTAGGTGCCGATCAAGAGGAAGCGCGCGCGCTCGGCGCGGAGCGCCAGCGCCGACACCAGGTCGACCGTCGACGGATCGCTCCAGTGGACGTCGTCGAGCCAGAGCACGAAGGGACGCTCCGCGGCGAGCGCCTGCACCGCATCGCACATCTCGCGCAGCATGCGCTCGCGGTTGGTGCCGGCGACACGGGCGGCGAGCCGCTCGCGTTCCGCCTCCGAGAGCAGCGGCGGCATCTGCGCGAGCCAGGTGGGCGCGTAGCGACCGAGCACACCCTGCACCCGCTCCCCGCCGCCGCCCCGGCACATCGTCGCCAGCGCCTGCAGCACGGGAAGGTACGGCTCTCCGGGTCCGTAGTGCTCGACGCATTGCCCATGGGCGATGCGGAGCTCGTGACGGGCCGCGGCGGCGGCGAGGAAATGACCGGCCAACGCCGTCTTGCCGATGCCGGGCTCGCCGCTGAGGAACACGATCTGGCGCGTCCCCGCGAACGCGGCCTCCAACCACGAGCCGAGCCGCTCGAGCTCGGTCCGTCGTCCGACGAAGGGCGCGCCGGCGCCGTCGCTGCCCCACGACGCCTCCACCGCCGTCGACAGCTCGTGGATCGGCGCCATGAAGCGGTAGCCACGGCGCCCGACCGTCTCGATGTAGCGCGGCGTCGCCGGATCGTCGCCGAGAAGCCTCCGCACCTCCCGCACACACCCCTTCACGAGCGGGGTGCTGCCATGACTGTCGGCCCAGACCGTATGCACCAGGTCGCCGACCGTCACGAGCCGCCCTGCATTCTCCGCGAGGTGTCGCAGGACGGCCAGCGTCTTCGGACGAATCGCGAGCTCGCTGCTGCCGTTCCAGAGCCGCCCGCCCTCGACGTCGAGCCGGAAGGGGGCGAAGAAGATGTCGCGGTCCGGCTTGGGCACGTCGGATCGCGATCGTAACAACGACCCAACCCGCGATTCCACCCTAATTCCACCCAATGCACGTTGCCGCTCGCACGTCCGGCGCGGCAAGGTTCCGCCATGCCGAGAACGCAACCTGCGCACGCCGCACCGAAGCGAGCACGCCGGTCCTCGCCGTCGGACCCCGCGACGCCGCGTCTATCGCCGGAGCGGGCGTTCGTCGTCCAGCTCGAGAACGAACGCCCCGCACGCCGGCGGACGCTGCGCGGCCGCGTCGAGCACCTGTCGTCGGGCGAGGCCCGCCGCTTCGGCTCGCTCGCCGACCTGGTCGGCTTCATGAGCCGGTTCCGGGGAGGAAGCGAATGAAGCCCACTCGCATCGCGGGCGCCTCCGTGATGGCCCTCGCCACGACGCTCCTCGCCATGGTGGCCGCCCAGGCCATCAACCCGCCGGGCGCACCGGCCGACCACTTCCTCTCGTACAAGACGAAGACCACGAAGGGCACGGCGAAATTCGCGTTGGTGCGGAACGTCCGGCTCGCCGACGATTTCGAGGACGCGCGCTTCGACGTCAAGACCGCCGGCGACCTCCTGGTGCCGGTCGCCGCGAACGGCGACGCCGTCGTCGACCCGGCGACGCATCTCCGCGGCTACAAGATCAAGGCCGCGAAGGGATCGCCGAAGCACGTCAAACGCCTGCGGACGGCGATCACCAATCACCTCGGCACGCTGCTGGTGGACACGGTGAAGCCCGATCTGCTGCTCGTGCCGACGGCCGTGGATCCGGCGGTCTCGCCTCCGCCTCCCGCCGGCCACGGCGTCGACCACTACAAGTGCTACCTGGTGCGGCGCTCCAAGGGCGCCGCCAAGCTTCCGAAGGGCCTGACGGTGACCGTCACCGACCCCTTCACGCAGGCGACGCGGGTGCTCGCCGTCCGCGCGCTGAAGCACCTCTGCCTGCCCGTCGACGCGGAGCTCGAGGGCGTCACGAACCCGCAGGGCGACCTCGCCTGCTACACGGTCGCGCCGGCGAAGGGTCAGCCGAAGCACGTGAAGCAACTCGCCCTCCGGATCGACAATCGATTCGGGCCCTTCGCGCTCGACACCCTGAAGGAGAACGAGCTCTGCGTGCCGTCGGTGGCACCCGCGCCCACGCCCACGCCTTCCGCGAACGGCTTCCCGACCCTCACCCCGAGCCCCACGGGCGGACAGCCCGTGACGCCGACGCCGTCGCCGACCGAGGACGTCGACCTGCCCCCCGACCCGGAGGACGTCGCACCCGCGGTCGACCCCAGCGTCGCCAGCGTTCCCGGGCTCGCGGCGAGCTTTCTCTTCGACGGCGACGATCCGATCCAGACCGGGGTCGCGCCGAACGCGATCGACGCGCGCCGGGCCGCGGTGCTGCGCGGCCGCGTGCTCGCGCGGAGCGGCGCGCCGCTCGCCGGCGTCACGATCACGATCCGCGCCCACCCCGAGCTCGGCGAGACGCTGAGCCGTGCCGACGGGATCTTCGATCTCGTGGTGAACGGCGGCGGCCTGCTGACGGTCGACTACGCCCGAGGCGGGCTTCCTGCCGCTGCAGCGCAACGCCGACGTGCCCTGGCAGGAGTTCGTGACGCTTCCCGACGTCATGCTCACGGAGCTCGACCCGCAGGTGACGGCGATCGACCTCGGCCAGGGAGCGATGCTGGTGGCGCGAGGCAGCGTCATGTCCGACGCCGACGGGACGCGGCAAGCCACCCTGCTCTTTCCGGCCGGCACGACCGCGACCATGACCGACGCCAACGGCCAGGAGCAGGAGGTGGCGCAGCTGAGCGTCCGGGCGACGGAGTTCACCGTCGGCCCCGAGGGACCGCGGGCAATGCCGGGCGACCTGCCGCCGAGCAGCGCCTACACCTATGCCGTCGAGTTCTCCACCGACGAGGCGATCGCGGCCGACGCCCGCCAGGTGACCTTCAGCCAACCGATCTTTCACTATGTGGAGAACTTCTTGAACTTCCCGGTCGGCACCCCCGTGCCGACCGGCTTCTACGACCGCGAGCATGGCGTGTGGGTCGCGGCGGCGAACGGCGTCGTGATCGCGATCGTCGGCATCACGAGCGGGCTCGCCGACCTCGACACCGACGGCGACACCGTCGTCGACGACGGCGTCGCGCTCGGCGTCACGGCCGCCGAGCGGCAGCAGCTCGCCGCGCTCTACTCGGCCGGGCAGAGCTTGTGGCGGGTCCCGATCCCCCACTTCTCGACCGTCGACTGCAACTGGCCCTTCGTCCCCCCCGACGACGCGGCGGCGCCGACCTCGCCGACCGCGCAGACCGACGACCCGATCGACCAGTGTCTCGACGAGGAGGCGGTCGCCTCGGTCGTCGAATGCCAGAATCAGATCCTCGGCCAGAGCGTGAACGTCGTCGGCACGCCGTTCACGCTCAACTACCGGAGCGACCGTGTCGCGGGCCATGAGGGCGCGCGTACCGTGAGCCTGGTCGCGAGCGGCGCCAGCGTGCCGGCGAGCCTGCAGCGGATCGACGTCGAGATGCAGGTCGCGGGCCAGACCTTCAACCAGACGCTGCCCCCGGACCCCGATCAGAGCGTCGCCTTCACCTGGGACGGCCTCGACATCTATGGCCGCGCCTTGCAAGGACGCCAACCCTTCCGCGCCACCATCGGCTACGTCTACGAGGCCGTGTACGCCACGCCGGCCGAGGCCCAGCAGGCCTTCGGCGTCTTCGGTGCCGCCCCCATCTCGGGCGACCGGACGCGCGAGGAGATCACCATCGGCCAGGTGCTCACCGGCGCGCTCGGCACCCTCGACGCGCGCGGCTACGGCCTCGGCGGCTGGACGCTCGACGTCCACCACGCCTACGACCCGGAGGGCGAGGTGGTCTATCTCGGGAACGGGGGGCGGATCAGCGCCGGCGCGATCCGCACCGGCGTCACGACGCTCGCGGGCGGCGGCACGATCGACGCCGCCACCGGCATCGCCGCCAAGTCGGCCCGGCTCCTGGCCAGCGCCTTCTCCGTCGTCTTCACCGCCGACGGGACGCTCTTCTTCTCGATCCCGAACGAGCACCGCATCGGCCGGGTCGGGCTCGACGGCGTGCTCGCGCTCTTCGGCAGCGGTCCCGGCTTCGGTGGAGACGGTCAGCTGCTGGGATTCGGCCAATTCAGCTCCCCGCAGGGTCTCGCCGTCGGTCCCGACGGCGCCGGCTACATCGCCGACACGGGGAATCACCGAGTTCGCCGGGTCGACCCCGCGGGCATCCTCTCGACGTTCGCGGGCACCGGCGATGATGGCTTCGCCGGCGACGACGGGCCGGCGCTCGATGCCCAGCTCTCGGACCCCAAATACGTGGCCGTGGGTCCCGACGGCAGCATCTACGTCGCCGACAACGGCAACGACCGGATCCGTCGCATCGGCACCGACGGCACCATCATCACCGTCGCCGGCGGCGGCACGACGTGCTGCAACCAGATCGACGGCATCCCCGCGCTCGACGCCGAGCTCTCGGACATCGGCGGGCTCGCCGTCGATCCGCAGGGGATCGTGTACTTCGCGAACGGCGACACCATCGTCCGGATCGGCGTCGACGGCATCGCCACCCGGGTGGCGGGCGACTTCGACACCTGCGACTTCGGCGGCGACGGCGGGCCGGCGCGCCAGGCGCTGTTGTGCACGCCGACCGGCCTGGCCCTCGGCCCCGACGGCAGTCTCTACGTCGGCGACCGCTCGAACGAACGCATCCGCGTGGTCGGGACCGACGGCATCATCAGCTCCGCGGCGGGCGGCGGCGCCGACGGCTCGACCGACGAGGTCCCCGCGCTGCAAGTTTTCCTGCAAAACGCGCAGGGCCCGGCGGTCGCCCCCGACGGCTCGTTGCACGTCGTCACGCGCGGCCCGAATCGGATCCGCCGCTTCCGGTCCTTGCTTCCGAGCTTCACGGCGGCGTCCTTCTCGGTCGCGTCCGAGGATGGACGGCTGGTCTATCAGTTCGATCCCTTCGGCCGACACCTCCAGACCATCGACACCCTGACGGGGGCGACGATCTACCAGTTCGCCTACGACGGCGCCGGTCGCCTCATCGAGATCCGCGACGGCGACGACAACACCACTACGATCGAGCGCGACGGCGCCGGCAACCCGACCGCCATCGTCGGCCCCTTCGGCCAGGAGACGGCGCTCACCCTCGACCCGAACGGCTTCCTCGCCAGCGTCACCAACCCCGCCGGCGAGACCGCCCTCATGACCTCCACCGCCGGCGGCCTCCTCACCGCCTACACCGACCCGCGCGGCCACACCTCGCTCTACGAGTACGACCCGCTCGGCCGCCTCGCCCGCGCCGAGGACCCGGCCGGGGGCTTCCACACCATCGACCGCACCGAGCTCGCCACGGGTCACGAGATCAGCAGGACGACCGCGCTCGGCCGGACCTCGACCTACCGGGTCGAGCGCCAGGCGACGGGTGACCAGCAGCTGACCAACACCGCCCCCGACGGCACCGTCACGCAATACGACCTCGCCGCCGACGGCACGCAACTGAGCACCTTCGCCGACGGCTCGACGGAGACGCAGGTCCTGACGGTCGATCCGCGCTTCGGCATGTCGTCGGCGATCGCCAAGACCGAGAGCTTCGTCTTTCCCGGCGCCCCCACGCTCGAACGGACCTACAGCGAGACGGCCGTGCTGGGAGATCCGGCGGATCCGCTGAGCCTGCAGAGCCTGACCTCGACGCTCACGCTCGCCGGCCAGCCCTTCACGACGGCCTACGACGCGGCGTCGCGGACGACGACCAGCACGAGCGCGCTCGGCCGCGTCGAGACGCTCACGATCGACACCCTCGGGCGGGCGCTCGAGAGTAGCTTCCCCGGATTCGGCACCGTCACGACGGCGTACGACGACAGAGGCCGGCTGGAGACCGTGGCGATCGACGCCGGCACCGCCGACGCCCGCACCTTCACCTACGCCTATGACGCGGACGGTCTGGTCGCATCGGCCGTCGATCCCATCGGTCGCGAGGTCCAGTTCGGCTACGACGACGCCGGCCGCCTGATCACCAAGACCCGCGCCGACGGCGAGGTGATCGCGTTCGCCCGCGACGCCAACGGCAACCTGACGAGCGTGACGCCGCCGGGCCGGCCGGCACACGTCCTGGCGTACTCGGCGCGGAACGAGCTCACCTCGGTGACGCCGCCGAGCGTCGCCGGCACCGGCCCGTTCACGTTCGCCTACGACCTCGATCGCAGGCCGACGACGGTCACCCGGCCCGACGGGCGCAGCATCGCGATCGGCTACGATTCGGCGGGACGGATCGCGACGCGCGCGTACAAGACCGGCGTGACCACCACCGGCACGGACACCTTCGCCTACGACTCCGCCGGGCGCATCGCCACCGCCACGACCGCGGGCGGCGTGGTCACGACCCACGCCTACAACGGGTCGCTACGCTCCGGCGTGACCTGGTCGGGGCCGGTCGCGGGTAGCGTGACACGCACGTTCGACGCGCGCCTGAAGCCCGCGACCGAGTCCGTGAACGGCGCCAACCCCGTCACCTTCGCCTACGACGACGACGGGCTGCTGACGGCCGCGGGAAGCCTCACCGTCGGCCGCGACGCGACGACCGGGCTGCCGACGAGCTCGGCACTCGGCGTCGTCAGCGACACGAGCGCCTTCAGCGGCTTCGGGGAGCTCGCGAGCTACGCCCTCGCCGCCAACGCCACTCCGCTCTACGCCTACGACCTCGCGCGCGACGCGACCGGCCGGGTCGTGCAGGCGGTCGAGACGGTCGAGGGCGTCACCGATACCTACGACTATGACTACGACGTCCTCGGACAGCTGGTGACCGTCGAGAAGAACGACGTCGTCGTCGAGGACTATGCCTACGATCTGAACGGCAACCGGACGAGCGCGACGGTGGGCGGCGTCGACGCCACCGCCACCCTCGACGCCCAGGACCGGCTGCTCGCGTACGGCACGGCCACCTTCGAGTACAACCCTGCCGGAGAGCTGGAGAGCCGGACGGTCGGGGCGCAGACCACCACCTACGACTACGACGCGATCGGGAACCTCGTCGGGGTCGCCCTCCCCGGCGGGACCGACATCGCGTACCTGGTCGACACCGCCGGCCGGCGCGTCGGCAAGAAGGCCGATGGCACCCTCGTCCAGGGCTTCCTCTACGACGCACGAAATCGCGTGGTCGCCGAGCTCGACGGCGCGGGCGCGCTGGTGAGCCGCTTCGTCTGGGCCGGCGGCGGCGCGCCGGCCTCCATGATCCGCGGCGGCATCGTCTTCCGCCTCGTCACGGACGTGGTCGGCAGCGTGCGCCTGGTCGTGAACACCGCCACCGGCGCGATCGTCCAGCGCCTCGACTACGACGCCTTCGGGCGAGTGACCGCCGACAGCAACCCGGGCTTCCAGCCCTTCGGCTTCGCAGGTGGCCTCTACGATCCCGCCACCGGGCTCGTCCGCTTCGGCGCGCGCGACTACGATGCCGCGATCGGGCGCTGGACTGCGAAGGATCCGATCGGCTTCTCGGGCGGCGACGCCAACCTCTACCGTTATGCCTCGAACGACCCGCTCAATCTCGTCGATCGATCGGGTTTGACCGTCGACGAGGACCTTGCGCGGCTCGCGCGCGCGCTCGACGAGGTCACCGACGTCGACATCCAGCTTCCGGGCCGGGATGCGCCGAACGCGGACCAGCTCGCCAAGGCGGTCAAGAAGCAAAACCTCCAGGACAAGATCCTCAACAAGATCGAGGAGCTCCTGCGGATCAAGCAGAACGCCAAGTACGCCGGTGGCATCAACAACCGCCTCAACTGCGGCGGGCTCGTGAGCGCGGCGACCACCGCGCTCGGCCTGCTCGACTTCGTCACGGTGGCGCAGCGCGCATTCGATAGCGGCCGCTCGTTCTTCGAGGAGCTCGACGTCCAAGCGGAGTTCGAGGAGGACCAGCTTCGCGAGCGGGGCGTGCACACCACCATCAGCTGCCTCGGGCCGTTCTGCCTGGTGAACGACCTCTACGGCGGCAAAGCATGAGGTCGACGCCGTTCGTTCAGCCGTTCGGAAGCTCCACGAACGACGGCACGCAGAACTCGAGCTCCTTCGTGCATGCCGCGGCGAACGCCGGTCGCAAATATGCCGATCGGCCTAGACGCGGACGATCCTCGCGGTACGGGTGGGGGATCAGACCTCGGTCTCGTCGACGTAGCACCAGCGCCAGGATTCGCCCGGCTCGAAGGATTGGATGATGGGGTGAGCGGTGCGCTGGTAGTGCTTGGTGGCGTGCCGGCCCGGAGAGGCGTCGCAGCAGCCGACGTGACCACAGCTCAGGCAAAGCCGGAGATGCACCCACCCGGAGCCGCTCTGCAGGCATTCCTCGCAGCCTTCGGCGCTCGGGGTCACGGGACGGATTTCGGTCAAGTGTGGGTCGAGCATGGCTGATCTCCTCAGCACACAATGTGGCGCATCCGATCCGCGAACGACAGCGACGCGTTCGATCGGTAGTGTCTCAGTTTGATTCCCGGGTTGCCTCGCGGCCCCAGAATTAAGCCCCGCAGCGTTGCGGCTGGCGCGGCGAGTACGCTACGGCGACACGCTGACAATGCTTCCGAGACACCACGCCGCTATCGCGGTCGCGTTGTGCGCCGGACTCATTGGCTTGGGTCTCGGCCTCCACCAGGTCTACGCCCTGCCGGCGTACGCGGCTGCGAACACGCTCCGAGCGGTGCTCGGGCTCGCATTTGTGGTCTCCGGACTCCTCGGTGTGGTCGGCGATGCGCGCGGGTTTCTCGGCATCCGTCTCACTGCCATCGCGTCGATCGCGCTCGAAGTCAGCGTGGTGATCCATACCGCTGTGTTTTACTGGAGCCCGCAGACAGGAAGCTGGGTGACCAATGAGCCTGAAGTAGTGGCGAGCGAGTTCCGGAGCATGGCGCCGGTGTTGCTCGCCGGGATCGCGGTGAATCTGGTGCTGGCGTCGTTGGCCTGGCCGGTTCGCAAACGACCGTCGCTAGCCTAGGACGCGCTCGCCACCTGTCACCTTCGATCGCGCGTCGCACCGCCTTCGGGTACCCGTGAATAGGCAGCTTTTCCGCGCCGAGGCACTGCGCGGGAGCGTAGCGACGCTGGTCTTCCTTCTGCGCGTAGTCGACCTGGTACCCGAACGCTTCCGGGACCAAACTGAGACACTACCGTTCGATCGGCGCCGCTGTATCCGCGCCACCCCGGTGTGCTAACAGCCCGAGCTGCGCACGCCATGACGAGCGACGAGAAGACCACGAGGGCGACGGCATTTCCGCCCGTGCGGCTGGCCCGGGGGCGTATTCGGCTCGGGGCTGCCGAGTGGATCGTCGACGGAACCCGACCGCAGTTGAGCATCGGCCGCGGGGAGGAAAACGACGTCGTCGTCGACAACCACTACGCTTCTCGCCTCCACGCGTCGGTACAGCACCGAAACGGCAAGCTCTACCTCGCCGACACCAGCATGAACGGCACCTATCTCCTGCGCGGCACCGAGGCGCTGTACCTTCACGAAGAGGTCACCCGACTCGACGGCGTTGGAGTGCTGGAGCTTGGACGGCGCGAAACGACAGGGCTCGAATTCGCGGTGGAGACGCGCGCGTCCGAGGGCGAGGCGTGGCGCGCGGCCGAGATCGACGCTGCAAAGCAACCCGTAATCGCGGAGCGACCCGCACATCAGGTGGCCGACTACGTCTTCCGACGCGAAGGTGAATACTGGACGATCGGTTACGGCGGCACGCTCTTTCGCGTTCGGGACGCCAAGGGCCTGCGCTTCATCGCGCAGCTCTTGCGCTATCCAGACCGCGAGTTCCATGCGCTGGACCTGGCGCTCGAGGGCCTCGTTGCGGGGGGTCTCGCCCGTGGCTCCGCATCCGCACACGGTCTCGAGGTACACGCCGAGAGCGGCGCGGGCCCGCAACTCGACGGTCAAGCGAAGGCGGCCTACAGGCGTCGCCTGGCGGAGCTACGGGAAGAGCTCACCGAGGCCGAGCTCCTGAACGACACCGGCATGACGGAGCGCGTCCGCGAGGAGCTTGCGTTCTTGAGCGACCAACTGTCCACCGCCGTCGGCCTCGGCGGGAGAGATCGGGAGGTTGGCTCGCACACGGAGCGCGCGCGAGTGCTCGTGACGATCCGGATCCGCTCGATGATCAAGAAGCTCCAGCAGTGCGACCCCTCGCTCGGCCATCACTTGGCGACCACGATCAAGACGGGAAGGTTTTGTTCGTACACTCCCGACCCGAAGCACCCCGTCCGGTGGGACTGCTGAGCTTATCGCCCTACCTCGCCCGGAGCGTGATCTTCCATCCCGCCGGCGTACGCACGAAGATCTTCGTCAGCCGCACCTGCAGGTCGATTGGCTCGCCCGTCTTTTCGTCCGTGAACCGGTCGCGACGGGTGTAGGTCACCGCGGCCTCGTCTCCGCCGACGAGGACGTCGACGTTGTCGATCGTGACGGTGAGTTCACGCGCATTCGCGAAATACTGCGCGTTCGCCTCCAGTTGCTCCTCCGTCATGTCGAGATACACGCCCTTCAACAGCGCGACGCTCTTGCTCTCATACGCCATCCGATAGCGCTCGAGCGCAGCCAGCACCTCCCCATCTCCTGCCGCACCCGGCGGAGTCTGAGCGTATGCCGTGCCGCCGAACGCGCCGGCGAGCGCCCGCAGCGTGCGGTGATGAAGCGCTTCGACGCGACCCGTTCGCTTCGGTGGTGACGGCGACGGGGCTCGCACTACCGGGGCGCCGCCCTCCGCCTGCATCAGAAGCCTGTAGCTCTCCAACGACGCTCCGGATGCGACCGTCTTCGTACCCGCCAGCTCGGAGATGCCCAAACGGGCCATGATGCCGCGAGCCAACCTGCTCTGCAGATCCGGGAACTCGCTCTGCCGTCCCTCGACGACCTCGGCACCCTCCAGCGCACCGCTCCGGATGTCGACGATGTGCGCCTCGATGTGCAGGATCTCGTCACGCACGCGCACGCTGCCCATGACGGCTTTCGCGATCCCGAGCTGCTCGGCAACGGCCATCGTCGCCGACTTCATGTCGGCCTGACGCCCTTCGCGCACCAACAGCTGCGCTTTGAAGTCGAGGAACTCTTTCGAGAACACCTTCCAATTGGGGGCATTCGCGAGATGGCTGTTGAGGTTGTCGCGGATCGCGTCGCGCATCCAATCGAGCTGGGGATCCTGCATCAGCGACGAGAAGTCCATGACGCCAAGGGCCGGCGGATGGTCGTCGCTGGAGCGCGCCGAGGTCGCGAGGGACGTTTCATCGCGAGGATACCAAGGGCGGCGTCGGCCGCCGGCGCTCTGCCAAAGCGCGATGGCCGCGGCGCCTGTCGCGAGCGCCAGGCCGGTGCTCACGACGGCGCGGCGCGACAACCCTTGCCGCGTGGAATGGGAGTCCGGCGCCCGCGACGGCGGCAGTGCGTGGTCGAGCGGCGCCGGCGCGCGCCACGTCCGATCGTCACGACCGGCCGGCCACACCGCCATCGGGCCGGCGACGGTAGGCAGTTCCGCGGCAATCGCCTCCAGGTCCGCCAGAAGCTCTCGGGCGCTCGCGCAACGTCCCTCTCGGCGCTTGATCGTCGCGCGGGCAATCAGCAATCGCAACGAGAGCGGCACCTCGTTCTCGTAGCGGAACGGGTGCTCGCCGCCTTCGGAGAGAAGCTGCGCGATCATGCGCGTACGCTCGAAGTCGGCGTAGGGGGGTCGGCCGCTCACGAGCTCGTACAACAGCATTCCGAGCGCGTAGACATCCGCCCGCGCGTCGACGTCGGGCGCGCCGGTGAGCTGCTCGGGCGCGGCATACTGCAGCGTACCGAGGAACTCCCCGCCGCCCGTTCCGAGCGATTCGCCCGCACCGACGATCTTCGCGATCCCGAAATCGGTGACGACGACACGGCCGGTGTGCCGTTCGATCAGCACGTTCGACGGCTTGATGTCACGATGCACGACCGCAGGATCGTACTCGTGCGCACACACCAGCGCCCGCGCGATCTGTGTTGCGATGTCGAGCGCCTCCATGACGGCACATCGCTCGCGCACGGCGAGAAACTGCGTGAGGTTCCGACCCTCGACGTAGTCCATGAGAAAGTAATGCACGTCGCCGTCGCGATCCACATCGAGCACGCGGACGATGTTGGGGTGGTGCAATTGCGCCATGACCCGCGCTTCGCGGTGAAATCTCCGGACGAGATCCTCGTGCTTCGCGAGCGACGCCGGCAACATCTTGAGCGCCAGGATCGTGTGGAGCGTCAGGTGGCGAACACGATAGACCTCGCCCATCCCGCCGCGGCCGATCTCGCCGAGGATCTCGTATTTGTTCGATAGGATCATCCCACGCGGTCGGCCGTCCGCCTCAATACTCCAGCCGCAACGCGGTCGTCGAGCGGCCGGTCCGTGAAACGGCGAATGGCGGCACGGCAAGAGTGCCGTGCCGCCATCCATCGACTCGCGCATCCTCTTCGCGCGTACGACGTGTCCGCGCTAGCGGCACGTCGCCGGCGCCGGAGCGTTACGCGCGCGGAACGTGCCGGCGCGTTTGCCGGACGCCGGAGTATCGTTGACGATCTTGCCGCCGAACGTCGTGCAGTAGAGGTGGGGATCCGCGTACAACGTGACGGCGATGCTCTCCTGCGCGGGCTCGTCGAGAGAGTAACCGATCGCGTCTCCGCGACATGCCGCCTTGATCTTCCCACGGACGATGACGACCGACGTACAGGGCCCGAAAGCGCCCTTGCCACCGTAGCGGTAGCCGCTCACGACGCCCTTCCTGACGATGGCCTTCCAGGATTGCGCCGGCAGGAAGAATCCGTCGAACTCGAACGTCCGAGGATTGTTGAGAAGGATCCATGCGCCCGCCGTCCGGGGATCGGTCGCGCTGTCCGCTTCCGGCGGCACGATCGCGTCGCCGTGCGTAGTGAGCGTAACGGACCGCCTGGCCGGCGCTCTCGAATCGTCGCGGATGACCAACGACTGCCCGAGCATGGGATGATCGTACGGGTCGAGGCCCTCGACGACGTGGAACGCGAGCGTACCCGCTTTCGCCTCGCAGTAGGTCGCCACGCGGACGTGATACGTGACGCCGGCACTCGCATCGAAGGTCAGCACCCCGCTCGACGCCGCGCCTTGACAGCGTCCGAGCGGCACGAGATTGGCGCAGTCGCCCGTGAACACCTCGATGATGTTCAGATAGTCGCTATCGAAGGTGTGGATGGTGAGCCGCTCGTCGCGCGGGGCCTGGAATCGGTACCAGACCGTGTGAAGGCTCGGGGAACAATTGCACGAAGACGGCGGCCCGTCCGGGTCTGCCATGGCCGTACGCGTGTCGATGACGTTGGCGAACGGCAGCGAGTCCGCCTCGGTTGCCGTCGAGCACGTGTCGTTGGCCGGTGGGGGCGGTGGGTCTTGATCGAGCGTGAAGGTGACGGTCGTGCCCGATCCGCCGCAGACGCCGGCCACCTCCACGAAATAGGTCAGACCCCCCTTCACCGGGAAGACGGTCTCGACATCCGTGCCGAGCGAGCACTGACCGACCGGGCTCAAGGCGCCGCACGTTCCGCTGTACGCACCGACGACTGCCGGCTGCGGAAACGGAAAGCTCCGCGTTGCGGGCTCGTGGGTCTCGGTCGCGTCGGTGCCGCCGAACGGCGACGCGCTGTGCACCGCCGCCACGACGATTCCGTCATGGGCGGCGGTGAACCTGTACCACACCGTGTGACCGTTGCGTTCGCATCCGCAGGTGCTCACCGGATCATCCGGATCCGTCGTGGCGTGTGACGTGTCTACCGTCGTGGTGAACTGACGCTCAGTGACGGTCGTGGCGTTCCCGCAGCTATCGTTCGCCGGCGGTTCGAACTTCGCGAAGCTCACATGCACGGTTTGCTGCTCGACGCCCGACGTCACCACGATGCTGCCCTCGTGGAGATACGGCGGGACGGTCGAGTCCGGGACGAGGGCGTTGTCGACGGTGACCGTCAACGTCACCTCTGCCGATGCGCCCGCCGCGACCCGCAGGGTCGCGGGCGTCACGCTCGCCGTGACCCCGGGCGGAAAGGCATCGGCCGCGACGGTGAACGCATACGTCTTGGCGGCCGGCGCCAGGTTGTGAATCACCAGCGGAACGCTCCGCTGCCACGTCGGTGAGCTCACCGAGTCGAGCCCGAGATCGACCGGCGCCGGTGAGATCACCGTCGCCACGTCCATCGCCGCGCGCGCGTCGAGACGGCCGGCGCCGCTCGTGACGACATCCAAGCCGAGGGGCACCGCGGACGCTCGGAGCATCGCCTTGGTCTCCAGGGGCGAGAGCGACGGCCGAAGACTCAACAGGAGCGCCGCCGCGCCCGCGACGTGAGGCGTCGCCATCGACGTCCCGGAGATCGAGGCATGGCGATCATCGAGGCACTCCGAGCCCGGAAAGGCTCCGCCGATCGTGGCAGCACAGACGTCTACGCCGGGTGCCACCAGATCGGGTTTCGCGAGGAATGCGACGGCCGTGGGACCGCGCGAGCTGAACGGCGCGATGACGTCCGAGTCGTCGACGGCGCCGACCGTGACGGCGGTGCGCGCGGTACCCGGCGAGCCGATCGTCGAGTAGCCCTCCCCCGAGTTGCCGGCTGCGATGACGCTCAGGACCCCCGCCGCGGTCGCGTTGTCGACGGCGGTCGAGACCGGATCGTCCTCGTCACCGCCGCCACCGAGACTCATGCTGATGATCCTCACGTGGTCGCGCGGATCGCCGTCGTCGTTCGGATCGGTGGCGCGCTCGATGCCGGCGATGACGTCGGAAAAGAATCCGTACCCGAAGTCGTCGAGCACCTTGAACGCGAGCAGGGTCGCGTCGGGTGCGACTCCCACGAGCCGCCCATTGCCCGCCACCGTTGCGGCGACGTGCGTGCCGTGCCCGTGGTCGTCCATGGGATCGCCGTCGTCGTTCACGAAGTCGTGACCTCCGACGACCTTGCAGCCCGCGGCAAAGCAGCCGCCGAGATCGGGATGGGTGTAGTCGACGCCGGTGTCGATCACGGCCACCGTGATGCCGGCACCGCGAATCCCGAGGTCCTGCCAGACCTCGGGCGCCCGCACGTGCGGAACGGTGGTATCGAGGATTGCGCTGACCGTTCCGTCAGGAACCACGCGTCGAACGTCCGGATCGCGGGCGAGCTCCGCAACCGTGCCGTCGCCGAGGGTCGTGGCGAATCCGTTCAGGACGACTCGGTATTCCTTTTGGATGACGCGGACGGGGTCGAGCGGAGCCGCGGCGCGGCCCGCCCGACCGGCCTCGAGCCGAAGGATCGTCTGCCGGACGCGCGCGCGTTGCGCTCCGGCGTCGGCGCGGCGTGCCGCTCCAGGACCCCCCGCCGCCGCGGGAGGCTCGGTCAGCTCGACGATGAACCGGCGGTCCCCGGCGGCACCGAGCGAGTCCGGCGGCGAGGCACTTTCGGCAGCCAGGCCGAGAGAGCTTGGAACCGTGATGAAGACGGCGGTCGCGGCGCTGACGAGCGCGATCGCAATGCACGACGACGACCCTGACTTTGGCATCGCTGTATCCTCCTGGAGCATGCTCGGGCTCGCGCCCGGCACAGGAGGGGCGTAACGATCGACGCTACGATGTCACGGACGGCGGGACACCCTCATTCCGCGAGGGAGCGGACGACCGCGAAGGCGGTCACCGGCGGAGTGCTCACGAATCCGCCGACGACGTCCTGCCGTCCGGCTCCCGCCGGTGTGGCCGCAACCGTAGGATTGGGAATGGCCGTCGGCGTCGCGGTGACGGCGCCCGGCGATGGCGTCGACGTCGCCACCGCCGCCACGCGCACGCACACGCCGGTTCCGCAGACGAGATTGGGAGGGCAGCACTCGGACGCGTCGTGGCGACACGTCTCGCCTTCCTGTCGACACTGACCCGGGGGAGGAAAATCCTTGCAACGGCAGTCTACGTCGCAGCGCCCCTCGCACAAGCCATCATCGTCCCCGTCACACTCCTCCGGGCCGCCGTCGAGGATGCCGTTCCCGCAGATCGCCTCCGGCCCGCCCCCCGTGTCCCCGCCGCAGTGCGCAATCAGCATCACGAGCACGACCGCGCGGAGCGCCCACGCGAGCTGACCGCGCAACAGCACCCACCGCCTCAAAAGTGCGTCTCCACCGCGATCGTTCCCATGGCGTGCGGCCGCACGCCGGCATCGTTCAGGGGCACGGTAGCCGCGCCGCTGATGGCGATCGTGTCGTTCAGCCAGAACTTGGCGCCAACGAGGAAATCGATCCAATTCGTTTCGAGCGTCGTGTCACCGAGCGCTCTCGCCGTCGTGTCCGTGCCCGATGCCGGGCCAGTGGCGACGCCGCGCACGGCCCGCGGCGTCCATTCGATGCCCGAGTTGAACAGCGAACCGCTGACGCCGCAATCGATGGTCGCGCGTCGTAGCGCATACGACGGACCCACGTTCCATACGAACCGTCGGAGCTCGTCGAATCGAGTATCGTAGTCGTACCCGGTGTCGACGTGCACGCGCAGCCCCTGGGTAAGACGCCATGACGCGATGACACGCGGGAGAATCGCGAAGCTCTCGGAGCCGGCGTAGTCGTTCTCGTTGGGACTCGGGAAAAACAGCTCCGTCGACACGGCGACGTCGAACGGATCACGCCGGATCACGACGGTCTTGTGGCCGAGACTGATGCGCCCGACGCCGACGTGTGCCCCATCGTCGAAGGACGACCCGAGGCTCGAGAACGAGGCTTGTCCGTAGACGAGCTTGCCGCTTTTCAGATCATCGCGCAGAGCGCGCTGCGAAAAGGCAAAGCCGAACTTCCTCGGGCTCAGCGGGTCAGAGCTGTAGATCTGATCTCCGTGAGCGTCGATCACGACGATCGGCACGTTCCCGAAGATCTCGGTCGTCTGTGTCACGCCGTAGTCGATCGCCAGGTTGAACAGAGCGACGTCGGCACGCAGCTCGGTGCCGATGGACGCAAAGCTCGAATCGGTCGCGGGGTCGTCGAAGTTGAACAAGTAGTCGATGGGTCCGAGCCGCTCCGAAAACGAGAAGTAGGACACCGCCGCGCGAAAGCTCCAGCGACCCCGTCCGATCGTCTGCGCGGTCCGCAGCGAGACCGGCCCCGAGCGCTCGCTCCGTACGGGAACATCGAGCGCCGCATTGAACTCGTACCCGAATGATTGGCCCGAGGTGGGCGGAAGCATTCCGATGCCTCGTTGCACCGACAGGACCAGCGCCCGCTTCGCCGCATCGGCGCGATCCTGTCGTCCGAATTGGTTGGTGATCTGCTGCGCGCCCGCATGCACGACGACGCCGAGCCCGACGGCGACGAGCAATACCAGGCTCCAAAGTGAGCGCGTCAGGCTCGAGCGCGAGCGTGCGAATCCACTCCGCAAGACGTCGCCCAGAATCGACACCCGCGGCTGTCTACAGCAATTGGACGGCCCGCAACAGTGATCGGTGCAGGGCGGCGTCAGCGGGTGCTCGTGGAGCAAGACGATCGACAACCTCGGGAAGAAGCTGCTCTGCGTCTGTCACAACGGCAGCGAGTTCGAGGGATACGCCGGCACGATTCAAAGCGGCGGAGTCACCGCGGGCTGCATCATGCCGCAATTCGATCCCAGCACGCTGGAGCTCTACGGAAACACCGCTTGTTACACGTACGACGTGCTTCACTAGCACCGGTCATGGTGCGTACGGCAGTCCCGGCGCCTGACTCGATACGCCCACTAGTGATTAATCAGCTGTGCGCGTGGTCATTGGAAAACCTCAGCCAATATTCGCCGACCCACGGGAGGCGCAGGGCCAGAACCAATCTCGAGGGCTTGCCGATCCAGGCGACTTTCATCGCCGGACCGCGCCGGCGGCGGAGTCCGCGCGGCGTCGCGCGATAGCGGAGATCGATCGCCAGAGCTTCGATCCGTCCGGCGCGTGGCAAGGCGCCGGACGCCTGCAGCCAGCGTGCGAAGCCGCGGCCGTCGGCGAGGGGTCCGCCGTCGCGCGGCAATTCAGCTGCGCGCGCGTACGTCGCGAACGACTCACCGAATCGGTCGCCGAGCTCCCGGGCCAGCGCCGGCCACGCCTTGGCCACGCCCCGAGCGCGCTTGGCCGCCAGCGCGACCGCCATGGCCTTGACGCGGGCCGGCGCGAAACCGGCGGGCACGGGTCCGTCGCCTACCAGGGCGGCCACGAGCATCGCCTGCCGCGACGCCAGGTCGGGTCGATCAGTCACGGGCCGTCCCGGACGCGACCGCTGCCGCGATCGCATCCAGTTCGCCGTTCACTAGAGCGGCGGCGGGGAACCGATCGTCGCGCTCGAGCATCACGCCCGGAACGTCCGTGCGCGCGGACAGCTCCGTCAGCAGGTCGAGCACCTCACGCGGCACGGCGTGTGCGTGCGTATCGTGGTAGAGGCCCGCCCGCTGAACGCCGCCGGCGACGTGAACGTAGGCGATCCGCTCCAGCGGCACGGCGTCGAGGAACTCCACCGGATCGTAACCGTGATTTCGCGCGTTGGCGTACAGGTTCTCGACGTCGAGCACGAGGAGCGCGTTCGAGCGCTCCAGCACCTCCGTGAGAAACTCGGCTTCATTCATCTCCCCGTCCGGCCACTCCAGAAGGGTGGCGATGTTCTCCACGGCGAGCGGCACGGGGAGCGCCGCCTTGGCGATCTCGAGATTGCCGACGACCACGTCGAGCGCCTCGCGGGTGCGCGGGAGCGGCAACAGATGCCCGCTTTCGACTCCACCGCCGCGCACGAAGGCGAGATGCTCGCTGACGAGCGGAGCCTGGACACGCTCCGCCAAGCGCGCCAGCGCCGCGAGCCGGCCACGATCGAGCGCTTCGGCGCCGCCGAGCGACAACGATACCCCATGCGGCACCAGCGCGACGCCGCGCTCGCGCAAACGCTCGATCGGCGCCGGCAACGCGCCTCGCGGGTCGAAGCTCTCGGCCATCAACTCGACGAAGCCGAGATCCCTGCGGCGATCGATCGCCAAGGCCAGCTCCGGCCGCCAGCCGATGCCGAGACCGAGCCCGGCACCATCGATGGTGCGTCCGCTCGTCATCCGCCGCCTCCGCATCCGCCACAACCGCCCCCGCCCCCACAACCTCCGCCCCCTCCTCCACAACTGCCCCCACCTCCCCCGCCGCAACTGGTCCCCCAACCGCCGCCGCAACCGGACGACGACGACGAAGACGACGACTCCGGGTTGCGCCGCCGATCAGGCGGCATCAGTGCCGCGCGGAGCTCGGATTGCGGCGCGGCAGCCAGCGCTTCCAGGCCGAACAAGCCGATCGCCAAGGCGAGGTCATCGCCCGTCAGATCACCCGCGCGGCGCTCGGCGGTGAACCCCAACGCGGAATTCGACTGCCGCAAACGCGCCAGCGTCCGATCACCGCGTCGGGTGCGGTGCACCGGTTGGCCCAACAGCCTGAACATGGCCAAGCACGGCACGATGCACAATCCAACCAGGTACAACACCGGCCGCTGACGCGAGATCCCGATGCCGATCTTGATGACGCCAAAGCAAATCACCGCGAACAGCAGCAGGGCCGGGACGAGCTGGGCATTGGACGCCGCACGCTCGCCGACGATCAAGCCGAGCTTCTCGAGCCGATCGCGGATCGCTTGCAAGGACAGCACCGCGTCTCGTTCGAGCGCCAACAACACCGCGCCGTCATCGCGGCTCGCCGTTGCGTACACCGCTCGTTCCAGCTCGGGGGAACTCCGTCTCGGCTCTTCGCCCTTACGCTTGTACACGCGAAAGACCGGATCCGCGGTGAGCATCTCCTCGCTCACCAAGCGGGCGACGGCGGCGCTCGTTGCACGTTCCCCGCCACCAGCCAGGTACGCCACTTCGTATTGCGACAGTCCCTGCGCCTCCTGATCCGGCTCGCCGCCGGGCCGAAGAAAGAACCAACGAAGGAAGACGGCCCCGACCAACGCCACGACCAACACCGCGGCGTACAAGTTCAGAAACTGCGGACCGGGCAGATCGAAGGGGTTCAGGGGCGGCCCTCCTGCATGGCGTCGACGAGATCGGCCGCGCGCGCGACCGCCTTCAATACGTCGCCGAACAGGGTGGTCACGCCGCTCTTCGTTTGAGGCTCGTGGCGGAGACGCGCGAGGCGCTCCAGCGGCGCCGCCTCGAGCCCAAACGCGGCGGCCGCCGCGGAAAATATCGCCGCCGACCGATCGTCCGAAAGCGGGCCGTTGCCGGCCAATTGCAGCAACGCGTGCAGCTGCAGCGCGAACGGCCGCGCCATGGACGCCAACATCCGAGTCGACTTGCGCTCGTCGTCGCTCGACGCCACGTAGCCCCGCCGCAGTCGGAGCAGGAGGTTCCGGAGCTCCTGTGCGACGCGGAGGCGCAGGTGCTCTCGCGGCACCTCGAGACCCGCAAACGGATCCGCACCGTGCAGCACGAGGTGATGGTTCTTGATGTCCAGGAGCTTGGTCGGAAAGGCATTCGCGACGGCAGGCAGCTCCGCGGGCGTGAGCAATAGCGGCTCGACGGCGGCCTCGCGCCACGCCGCGTGGAGCGCCGGCGCGATCGCCGCCAAGGTCGGCTCGGACGCCTCCCGCAGCACGATCACGACGTTGACGTCGCTCTTGCCGGGGCGATAGCGGCTCCGCGCCAATCCGCCATAGAGAACCACCGCCTCCAGGTTCGCACCGCCGCTTCGTTTCAGCGCATCGATCAGGCGATCGAGCGCCGCCGCGACTTCGGCGGGGACGCCCGGCGGCAGTACCGGCATGAGGCGGAGCTAGCGCGGGGTGGTGGCGCCCTGCAATCGAAACTTCGGCGAATCGCGAAGCCGGTCCTGGCGAAAGCGCGCGAACGATACTAGGCGGCGGCCTCCGATTCGAAACCACCCGGTGAGGTTCCATGCGCGCATTGATCGTCGTCACCACCGGTCATTCGATCCTGAATCCGGCAAGTTCGGGAGACCAGCCGGGGCCACCGCCGCGGGCGTTTCCGATTGCAGGGTTGCGGCCGAGGCATGTAGCTTCCGCGCATGCGCCTCGTCCCCCTCTGGACAGCGTGCGCACTCCTCGCGCTCGCGCCTTCGCCCTCCGTCGTTCCCGATGCCCAGGCCGCCTGTAATCTGATCCCGGGAACGGAGAAGACCTTCAACAGCTCGCTCGGCGCGACCAATCGGCCGTTCGCCGCGCCCGGCGAGCGCGTCGAGCTCCGGACGCGCGTCTGCGATCCGCCCGCGGCCGCCTTCGGCGCCGCCGCCAGCGATCAGGTCGTGACGGTGGTGTTCACGCCGCCGAGCGGGCCGCGGCACGCGGTCGTGCTGACGGCCGCCGCCGACTGCTCCGTCGTCGCACCCGATCTCCCCGCGTGCGCCGCAGAGCTCACGGGCGGCGGCACCGCGACGTGCGTCGCCGGCGCGAGCGCCGGGCTGCAGCTCGTGAGCCGCGACGGGGTACCGCGGCTCGGCTTCCGCTTCCCGGATACCGATGCGCTGATCGGCACGGCCAGTGACGACATCACGGCGGCGGGCCCGGTGCGGATCGGCGTCAGCGCCGCGGGCGATCCGTTGCCGTGCGGGCTCGCGACGGCGGGTTGCACGAGTCAGCCGGGCGTGCTGGCTTGCATCGACGACTTCTTCGCCAACGACGGCGCCTGCGGCACGTCGGTGCCGGACGGCACCTTCCCGCAGTTCACCGCGCTGCCGCCGCCGAACGACTACGCGGCCGACTGCTTCCACGAACCGGGTCCGTGCACGGCGTCCGCCACCGAGGTCCGCGGCGCGCTCGACGGCGCCGGCAACCTGCTCGTGCCGATCGACTGGAGCCGCATCCTCGTGCCCGGGAGCGTACCGGTGCCGCGCCTCCTGCGCGCCCGCCTCGAGGCGCCGGTCCCGGTGACGATGCCCGACGCGGTCTTCCTGGGCTCGTTCACGCCCGAGGGCGGCAAGCTGCCGCCGATCTTCGAGCCGCAGCTCGATCCCACCGTCGGCGTCGATCCCGACGTGATCACGATCTTCGGCTCCGCCGACGCGCCGTACACCATCCTCCGCCTGGCGCGCCGCCATGGAACCTGTGCGGGCGGCGGCAACGCCGGCGCGCGCTGTGCGAGCGACCTCGATTGCCCGGGCGGCACCTGTCCGACCTCGTGCGTCGGCAATCCGGCCACGCCGTGCACGACCGATCCCGAGTGCGGGGTCGACGGTCCGTGCGGCTCGCTCTTCGATCTCTCGGCGCTGCCGCCGCCCGCCGGACCCGTCGTCCTGCAGCGGACGCCGGTCGGCGAGGACGGCTTCTGTCAGCTGCCCAACAACCCCACCTGCACGATCGGCATGGTCGGGCCGTGCGGCGACCCGGACGATCTCTGCGTCCGCTACGGCTTCGAGGCCGAGACGCCCGTCACGCTCGACTCGCTCGCGGTCGCGACCGACGACGTCCGCGGCCTCACCACGTTGGAAGCGATCGCGGGACGCGATCTCAACCACGACGAGGACGAGGCGGACGCGGTCGTCACCCTGCGCGACCGCGCGACAGGCAACGTGACGCCGCTCGGCGCCCCGGCCGGCTGCTTCATCAGCGATCCGCCGATCGGACGCGCCGTGGTGCGCGTCGCCGCGCCGCCGTTCCGCTTTCCCGCCATCGCGGTCGAGAACGACGTGCTCGCCTTCCTCGAGCACGAGGCGGCCAACAACGATTGCGACGAGAACGGCGACGTCGATCGTCGCGACGCGATCCTGCGCGTCTTCCGCGAGGGCATCGGCGAGACCACGGCCGGGCTCGTCCCGCCGCACACCGCCGACCCGCGCCTGCTGGTGAACGGGCAGAGCCTCGTCGTCTCCGGCGGTCGCGTGTTCTTCCGCCGCGGCGAGGCCGACGGCGCGGCCGTCCGGCCGGTGCGGGTGAGCGTCGACGACGCGGGCGACGAGGGCGCCGTCGCCTCGGGCATCGGGAACGCGGCCCTGTACACCGCCATCTCGGCCGACGGGCGCTTCGTGGCCTTCCCGAGCCTCGCCGACGACCTCGTCGCCGGCGACAGCGGCTTCCGCGACGTCTTCGTCCGCGACCGCGATTTCGACGGCGACGGCGTCTTCGACGAGGCCGGGTCGGGGAACCAGCGCACCGAGCGCGTCAGCATCGGGCTCGGTGGTGTCGAGCCCGACGGCGACTCCGGCGACTACGGCATCGCCATGTCGGGCGACGGTCGCTACGTCGCCTTCACGAGCGCCGCCACCAACCTCGTCGCCGGGGACGGCAACGACACCCAGGACGTCTTCGTGCGCGATCGGCAGCTCGGGACGACGGCGCGCGTGAGCGTGGCGACCGGCGGCACCGAGGGCGACAGCCTGTCGATGATGCCGGCACTCTCGTTCGACGGCCGCTTCGTCGCCTTCGCGAGCACGGCGAGCAACTTCGGCGGCGGCGACGAGGACCGGCAGGTCTACGTGCGCGACCGCGACCTCGACGGCGACGCCGTCTTCGACGAGCCGGGCGCCGGCGACGCGCTCACCGAGGTCGTGAGCGTGAACGACAAGGGACAGGAGGGCGACGCCGACTCGGGGGATGGCGGCCCGTTCGACGATCCCAACCTCGCGCTCTCCGCCGACGGGCGGTTCGTCGTGTTCGCGAGCCGGGCCAACAACCTCGCACCGGGCAGCACCGGCCTCACCGACGTCTACCTCCGCGATCGCCTGCTCGAGACGACGACGCGGGTGAGCGTCACACCGAGCGGCGCCGCGGGCAACGCGGAGTCGGGTGAGTTCGGCGTCGCGATCTCCGCCGACGGCGGCGTCGTCGCCTTCGCGAGCTCCGCGGGCGACCTCGTTGCCGGCGACAGCAACGGGGCGCGCGACGTGTTCGTGCGCGACCTCGCCGCCGGCGTGACCTCGCGCGTCAGCGTGAAGACCAACGGCGAGCAGGGGGATCCGTTCATCGGGTCCGCGCGGCCGGCGCTCTCGGCCGACGGCAGCCGGGTCGCCTTCGACAGCCAGGACGCGCTGACGTCCGACGTCATCTCTTTTGGTCGCTTCGAGGTATTCGTCCACGAGCGCGCCACGGCGACGACCGATCACGTCAGCGTGCGGGCCGACGGCTCGTTGGGATCGAGCCCCGACATCGTCATCGGCGGCCGGCCGGCCATCGATGCGGCGGGCAACGCGATCGCGTACGCCAGCCAGGCGACCGACCTGGTGGCGGGCGACGGCAACGCTACGACCGACGTCTTCGTGCGCAGCCCCGACCCGACGGATCTCGCCGAGGACCTCTTCGCCGACGGCGTGCTCGACGACACCGTGCTCGAGGTGGTGACGGCGAACAGCGGCGCGGCGACGATCCTCTGCCCGGCGACGCAGGTCGCGGTCGCGGCCGGCACTGCCGCGTTCCTCCGGCCGGAGTCGGCGACCGGCACGCCGGCGTGTCCGGCGGGCTCGCTGAACCTGCCCGACGCCGACACCACCGACAGCGTCGTCCAACTCTGGACCGGCGCCGCCGTGCAGAACCTCGGCAAGGCCGCGACCGCCGTCGTGCTCTCGCCGACGCGCGTCGCCGCGCTCGTCTCCGAAGCGGGCGAGGGCTCCAATCTCAACGCGGGCGGCGGCGACCTCGACAGCGCCGACACCGTCGTGCACACACATCCGGTCGGCGCCGGCAGCTGGACCAACGTCGGGCAGGCGGCCGACACGCTCGCGATCTCGGGCGACGTCGTCGCCTTTCTCACCCCCGAGTCGGCAGAGGGCGCGAACCTCAATGCCGGGACCGGCGACAAGGACCTCGGCGACCGCGTCGCCCAGGTGTACGATGCCGGCGCGTCAGAGCTCGTGAACGTCGGCCAGGCCGCCGAGGAGATGGTGCTCGGCGAGCTCGAGGCGAGCGCGTGCGGGCCCGTGCAGCTGGTCGCGTTCCGCACCAGCGAGCTCGCCAACGGCAAGAAGAACCTGAACGGCACGAGCGGCGGCGAGGCCACGGGCGACGGCGACACGGCCGATGGCGTGCTGCAGGTCTTCGATGCCGCGAGCGGTACGCTCCGCAACGTCGGCCAGGCGGTGACGCCGTGCCGGCTCGAGGCCTGCGATCCGCGCGCCCCCTATCGGGTGTTCGGCGCCAAGGTGAAGTTCCTCACCTTCGAGCCCGAGCAGGGCGGGCGCGATCTCAGCGGCGACGGCAGCGCCGACGACCTCGTGCTCCAGGTGTACGACTTCTGCTCCGACCGCGTCACTACGATCGGCCCCGTCGACCCCGCCGCCGATCCCGACCCGCTCGACGAGCCGGACGAGAGCGTCGCGTTCCCGAGCCCGGGCGGCCGCTGCGACCTCGGCGTCGGCTGCACACCGTCCGTCGACGGCTGCGGCGAGGACGCCGTCTGCGAGGCCGACGTCTGCCTCGCCGATCTCGGACACTGCGCGATCCACATCGGGCTCGCCTGCGGTGTCGATGGGGATTGTCATCGCTGCGTGCTGCAGGCACCCGCGACCTGCCTCGCCGACGCCGACTGCGGACCGCCCGCGATCGGGTGTCTCGAGTCACGCGTCACGGCCGTCGCCGCGGTGGCGGATCAGGACGGCGACGGCGTGCCCGACGACCAGGACGACTGCGTCGCGACGCCGAATCCCAGCCAGGCCGATCGCGATGCCGACGGCGTCGGCGACGCCTGCGACGCGCTCTCGGAGGCGTGTCCGCCGAGCCCCCTCCCGGGCTGCCGCTTCCCCGTCGAGTCCGCCAAGGCCAAGCTGCAGCTCAAGACCAAGGCCGACGATGCCAAGGACCAACTGAGCTGGAGCTGGGCGAAGGGCGCGGCCACCACCAAGGCCGATTTCGGAGCGCCCGCGACGACGGATCTCTACCGGCTCTGCATCTACGACGGGAACGGGCTCGTGGCCGGCATGATCGCCCCCGGCGACGGTGTCTGCGCCGGGAAGCCGTGCTGGCAGGAGAAACCAACCGGCTTCAACTACAAGGACAAGGACCTCACGCCCGACGGGCTCAGCCAGCTCTCGTTGAAGCAGGGGCTCGACGCCGGGAAGGCGAAGATCCAGGTGAAGGGGAAAGGGGCAGGCCTCGGCCTGCCGGCCGATCTTTCGACGCTCGCCTCGCCGGTGCGGGTCCAGCTGACGAGCGCCGCGGGCGTCTGCTTCGAGGCCGCCTACTCGGCGCCCTACACGAAGCAGACCGCGGAGCAGCTGAGCGCAAAGGCCGATTGATCGTCTAGCTGTTGGGAAACTCCACCAGCGACGGGACGCAGAGCTCGACCTCTTTCGTGCTGTCGAGACGGAGCGTGCCGAGCTGGTTGGCGATGAACAGCCCCGCCCGCGGCGTGTGCTTCGGCTGCTTGGGCGTGATCTTCGTCCCCTTGGCGCCCGGGACCGCCGGGCCGCAGCCGAGTTGGGGAATCGTGGTGCCGGCGAGCTTGGCCTTGTAGCAGACGAGAAACTCGAAGCCGTGCTGGACGGTCGCGGGCGTGATCGTCGCCGGCTTGCCCTTGTCGGGTCCCTTCAAGAAGCTCGGCGTCCCCGACTTGTCGGTCGGGATGCAGAGCTTGCTCGGCTTGGTGAGCTCGTAGCGCCGGGTCTGGAACTGATCCTGGGCGTCGACCTGGATGCCCTTGGGGAACTTCGGCAGCGCCACGCCCCCACGCTTCTTCTGCGGCTTGGCCTGGAAGCAGAGGAAGTGGTCGAGGCTCGCCCCGGCGGGCGCCGTCACCGGGGCGCCGAGACCCTTCGCCGTCGGCACCATCAACGACACCGGCTTCTTGATCTCGACGAAGAAGTCGCTGCACTGATTCAGCACGCGGATGTCCGAGAGCGTTCCGAACTTCGGGACGTCCTTGCCGGGCTTGACGGCGTACTCGAGCAGGTGGGTGACCTGGTCGTGCAGTCCTTCGCCGTTCTTGTCGGCGGGCAGCAGCAGCGTCGCCGCCTTCAACACGTCATAGCGGTTGCCGGCGAGCAGGGTGACCGGCCCGAGCGCGAAGAACGGGGGATGGCCTTTCGTGGCCTTGACGCCGTACGACACGAAGTGATCGAGGGTCGCCGGCGTCGGGCGCGCCGTCGGCGTCGCGCCGCCGCCCGGGCCGGTGAACGTCGCGGTCGGGATCGCGGGCGGAACCGTCGCCGTCGGGGTCGGAAACGTCAGCGGGGCCTCGCCGGCGAAGAAGATGTCGCGCGTCGTATTGGTGTCGTTCGCCACCAGCGTGTCCACCTCCGACGACAGGAGAACGACGGCGCCGGCGGCGCTGATCGCGAGCGCCCTGCTGCCGAAGAGCGAGCTGCTCGGCGGATCGGGCGTCGTCGTCAGCTGCTGCACGGCGCCGCCCGGGAGCTCGGCCACCAGCACGTCCTGCACGCAGGTGGTGGGGCCGGAGCCGCCAATCTGCGCGAGGCGTTGCGTGGTGTACGTCAAACGGCTGCCGTCGCCGCTCAGCGCCTGATGGGCGATGTAGTTGTCGCAGGTGGCGGCGGTGTCGCCGCTGAAGCGATACAACGTATTGGTCTGACGGTCGGTGACGTAGACGTCGGCGCGATTCGTCACGTTGCCGGGAATGCCGATCTCGGTCGACGCCGACGTCCAGGCGACGAAGCGCCCGTCGCCCGAGATCGAGACCACCTCCCCGAACCCGTTCGCATCGTCCAGGATCGTGTTGTTCAGCTGTTGACCGGTCGCGCTCAGGCTGATGCGGCTGGTGGCGACGGCGCCGGGCTCGTCGAAGACGCCGTCTTGGTCCGTGTCGCGGTCGCGGAGGAAAACGTCCGAATCGACGTTGCCGTCGTTGGCGACGAGGTTTTCGGCATCCGACCCGAAGACGACGAAGCGGCCGTTGTCGCTCATGACGGGCCCGATCTGGTCGCCAAACAGGAGCACGCCGCTCGGGCCGTCGCCTTGCGTGCCGTCGCTGGCGACGCTCACCCGGGTCAAGGCGTTGGTGGCGCGCTCGGCGACGTAGACGTCGTTCGCGAAATTGCCGTCTCCCGGCACGAGGGCGGTCTGCGAGACGAAGGCGATCCAGCGCCCGTCGCCGCTGATCCACGGCGCCCGCCCGCCAGACGGCGCCTCCGCGCCGGTGCTCGTCAGGCTGACGCGGGTGGTGGCGACCCCGTCCGGCTCGTCGAAGACGCCGTCACCGTCGGTGTCGCGGTCGCGGAGAAAGACGTCCGGATCGCCGTTGCCGTCACAGTCGCCGACGTCGCACGTGTGGTCGTGGTCGGTGTCGGTGCCGCTGAGCTCGTTCGACTCGGCCTGGAAGACCACCCAGCGCCCGTTGTTGCTGATGGACGCGAGGAACCCGCCGCTCGTGCCGAAAGGCTCGGTGCCGTCGGTGGCGACGCCGACCCGCACCGTCGTCCCGAGCTCGAGGTCGCGCACGAAGATGTCGCTGCCGTCGTTGGTGTCGTTGGCGACGAGATTGCCCGCCGCGGTCGCGAAGGCCACCCAGCGGTTGTTGGAGGACACGACGGCCCGGTGCACGATTTCGTCGTCGACGTGCTCACCCTGATCCTCCGCCGAGGACAGGTTGACGCGTCCCTGCACGGCAAACGTGGTGAGCGCGCGCACGACGGTGACGGCGGCCGAGAGAAAGGCGACCGACGCGATGGCGACGGCGGCGCGTCGAGCGAGCAGCGTCATTGGATCCTCCGGGTGCGCGATACCGCGAGAAGACGGGCGCCTGAGACCGGCGGGGTGTACGACGTGCGGTTGGCGACGGTCAAGACGACTCGCGCGTCCCAGAGGCGCTGCAACGATACCTCACCAGCCCACGAAGGCCCGCCGGGGGCGGGGTGAGGCATGGCCGGCTGGTTCCGCAGCTCTCAGAAGCGATCACCTGCACTATTTCGAGACAGACTTTCTGAGTGAGGGATCAGATAGCCATGGAACTCTAGTGCGGAGAAGCGCATGGTCGCTTCTCGCGGACGCCATCTGTCCGAGGAATTCCTACACACCGATGACAGGAGCAACCATGTCGATGAGGTCAGCAGGCGTTCACCTTCGGCGTCCAGCGGTATCGATCGGGATCGTGGCCCTGGCCCTCGTCTTCCGGGCCGTTTCCGCCGGCGCGGCGACCTGCCCGACCCAGGTCACGTTCACGAGTACGGGGACGGGGGGCGTGCTCGACGCGGGGTGGACCGGTCAGGGCCACGATGCGACGACGATCAGCGATGCCACGCTCACCGTCGACGTGACCAGCTGCGGGGGTGTCGCGCCGAATTGCGGCGTGTGCAGCTACACGGGCCCGGTCAAGAACGGGCCCGGCCAGCTGCAGGCGCAGCGTTGCCTCGGGGACAGCTCGATCCACTGCACCACGAACGCCCATTGCGGCGGTAGCGGCCCGTGCGTGTTTTTCTTCGGCTCATACCTGCCGTTCGCCGCGGGCGGCGCCACCGCGTGCGTCGGGAATGCCTTCGCGGGCGGCATCACCGGCACGGTGAACGTGAATTCCGGCACCGGCGGGGCGTTCGCGGGCACGTCCGTCCTGAGCTCGCGCGTCTTCAACGGGCCGAGCGTCAGTGAACCGTGCCCGCGCTGCGTCGGGGACGGCATGGCGTTGGACGGCGTCGCGGGGGGAACCTGCTCGTCGGGTGCGCGCAGCGGCTTGTCCTGTGACGCGAGCGGCAGCGCGGCGAACCCGGTGTGGGGCGCCACGAGCCTGGATTGTCCGCCGATCGCAGTAAACAAGATCGCCGATCTCCAGCTCGGCCTCTCCACGACGACCGGCGTCGCGGTCCGGACGCTGTCCGCCGCGAGCCCGACCTGCCGTGCCCCGGGCTTCGGCGGGCAGAAGTGTCACTGCGATACCTGCAACAATGCAGCGGCGACCCCCTGCGCGAGCAATACCGATTGCACGGCGGTCGGCGCCACGACCTGCGGCGGCAAGCGCTGCCTCGGAGGCTCGAACAACGGTGCCGCCTGCAGTGTCGCGAGCGAGTGCCCGAGCGGCGGCACGTGCGCCGTACCTGGCGCCGCGACGGCTCCGAACGCGTGTGCCGGCGGTGTCGGGGACTGCGTCGCCGGCGACAACGCGCCCGCGACCAGCGCCAACGATCGCATCTGCCTCACGGGGCCGGTCGACCAGCACTGCGGCCCGACGGAGACGTTTCGTAGCTGCACGACGGGGGCGGATTGCACCTTCCCCGGCGACACCTGTTCCGTCCTGCGATCGCGCGAATGCTACGGCAACGGCAGCGTCGGCGAGACGGTCACGGCGTCGGGTCAGGTCGATGCGCCCGTGAACCATCAGTCGGAGCCGACGTCCGCGGCGGTCTTCTGTCTCGGGCCGACGGATTCCGCGGCCCTCAACGGCGCCGTCGGCCTCCCCGGTCTCGCGCGTCTCGAGCTCCAGATGCGCGTCGTCAACAACGGCAAAACGACCATCACCGGAAACTGCGTCGAGCTGCCTCCCGACCCCCGATCGGTCTGCAACCTCACGACCGCCACCTTCCACAGCTGGTTCGAGCCCAGCTCCATCCAGAACGGAGCGCCGGTCGTGAACGGCCGGGTGAAGGCCGCAGACGGCATCGCCTTCACGGACGCCATCGAAAACTGCATCTTCTACGAGTGGTCGGAGCAGATGTTCCTGTGGGCGACGTCGCCCGCTCCGAGCAGCTACGGTGGCGGCGGTCTCGTGCTCCAGTCACCCATCTTCTACGACGTGACGCCCGAGGTGGCCGGCCATCGGACGTTCGTCGCTCACTCTCCGGGGCTTCCCTTCGACGCCGTCGGGCGGAAATCGGCGCTCGGCCCCAACGGTTTCCCCGCGGTTGCGCTGATGGCGGGAACGAACAAGGGAGCCCTGAAGCGCGCCACCATCGCCGAGGTGGTGCCCGCTCCGACAGGGCCGAGCGGGCTCCCGCAGATCGCGACCAAGACCGGTCCGGTCGAGGTGGGGCGGGTCGGGCTCGACGCGAAGGGGAAGAAGGCGATCTACTTCGCGGATCAGGCCGGCACGCAGCCGGTCAAGGGGAAGCCGATCTTCCCCATCGAGCTGAATCCGAAGAAGCAGCCCCTCGTGCAGAAATTCATCAACCAGGCGACGGGAGGGCCGGTCTTCGTCGACATCGCCAACCGTGTGGTCGCCGTCGAGCAAGGTCAAGCGGGGGGCGGCGAGATCCTGATGACGCAGGACGATGCGTACGTCACGGGCGAGGGCTCGCTCGTCTACTACTCCGTGCACGTGAACGACGTGTATGCGTACTTCCGTACCGGAGTAGTCCATGAGGATACCAATCCCGGGACGGGGATAAATCACGGGACGGGTCTGCCGCTCTTTCCGGTAAATGCAACGGACCTGGGACGGATAACCACCTTCGCGGCCGCGCACGGCAAGACGTTCCCGGAACCGAACGCGATGGCGGTCGAGCTCAAGACGGCGTGGATCCGCGCCAAGGACCTCGTCGATGCGAGCAGCTTCATCACGGCCTTTGGAACGATTCCGAAGTACCAGGTCAACAATCCGGCCGAGTGGGTCAGGATCGGCACGGAGACGGCCAAGCTCGCCATGGTCGGCATACACGTCGTCGGAAGCACGAAAGGCCATCCGGAGATGATCTGGGCGACCTTCGAGCACGTCTGCAACACGCCGAATGCCGCCTATCTCTACAGGTCCACCGCCGGCGGCCCCACCGCCCCCCCGTTCTCCGTGCCCCAGGACACGGCCGGCGACTGGCTCTTCTGCCAAGATCCGGCTCCCGCCGCCGGGCCGTTCAACCGGGCGCAGATGCGTGTCGCAGACGTAGACCAAGTCGGAGGAGCTGACGACATCGAGGGGATCAATACGGGCAGCCAGATCCTCTTGATCCAGCCGAGCGATACCATCCGACGGAAAGCGTGGGGCGGCGCTTCGAACAGTAAACCGAATCCCTTGGTGCTCGCCACCGCGGACTCGAATAGCGACCTCATCAAGACCAACAACTCCGTCCGCGGCATGCTGGCGTCCGCCGACGTGCGGACGAACTACATCTTGACCGGAGCCACGTGGACGGCCTTGGGCTTCCGGCCGAGGGGAAGCTTCACCCCCCCCAACGCCAACGCCGGCGAGGAAGTGGGCACCAGCAAGCTCACGAACACGACGATGGAGACGTACCAACAAGGGATCGACTCGACGTTCCAGTCCGGCACGAATTGCTTTACGTGCCACGACGGCTTCGATCCCAACACGAATCAATCGAGCAACTCGGTGTTGGTCAGCCATCTCTGGGAGACGTTGGATCCGCTGTTCTAGGGGAACGGGAGAGCGCATATGAAGTGCCCAATCATCATCGTGCAGGCCGCGGTTGCGATGCTCCTCGGGGGACTCGGTTCCACCGTCATGGCGCAAACGCAGGCGACCGAGGGTCGCGCGGCCGCGACCAACTGCTTTTGCGGCAACGAGAACCTGACGGCGTTCCCTTCCGGGCAATGCTTCGTGTCTCGCCCGTGCGCCGACGCGCTCGCGGAAACGGGGGGAATGCCCTGCATGGGTGCGGGACAGGGGAACTGCCCGGCGGGGCAGTATTGTCTCGACGCCAACAGCATCTGCGGCGTCCCCACCTGCGCCTTGCAAACGGCCTCGTGCGGAGGCGTCTGCAATACGGGTACGGGGCAAACGCCCTATGCCCCATGCGGCGTCGGCGCCCCCGCGCTTTCGCACGCGGGTCTCGTGACGCTGCTGCTGTCTCTCCTCGGCGCGGCCGGGCTCGGCCTGCGGAGCAGGCGGACAACCGGCGTTTCGTGACGCGCTCGGGGGCAGCGCCTCCGTAGGCGCGGCCGCCGGCCACGGCGCAGCGGCGGACCGGCAAGCGGTCCGCCGCTGGCATCGGAAGTGGCTGCGCTCAGGGTAGGTCGCACCCCGAGAAGGGCCCGCTCTGATCGGTGTCGGTGCAGGTGTCGGTGCCGCCACCGCCCTTCACCAGATCGAGCCCGTCGCCGCCCCGCAGGGTATCGTCGCCGCTGCCCGCGACCAGGCTATCGTCGCCGAGGCCGCCGTCGAGGTCGTCGGCGCCGCTGCCGCCGACCAGCTTGTCGCCGTCGTCGCCACCGAGCACGATGTCGTTGCCGCTGTCGCCACGCAGGCGGTCGGCACCGGGGCCGCCGGCGATCGTGTCGGCGTCGCGCCCGCCCGTGATGCCGTCCTCGCCCTCGCCGCCGCAGAGCAGGTCGTCGCCCGCCCCGCCGCGGATCCGGTCGCTGCCGCCACCACCGATGATCACGTCGGCGGCGACGCTGCCGATGATGACGTCGTTGGCATCCGTGCCTTGGCAGACTTGGCCATGCGCGCCGTTCACGGTGCAGCCCATCGTCGCCACCGCGCCGTCGCACGGATCCACCCGACAGAAGAGGTCGCCGACCAGCACGGTGGCGAAGTGGGCGATGAGAATCGACCCGAAACCGGGGACCTCGAAGGTGTCGCCCTCGCGCACGAGGCACCGCCCGTCGGCGTCGATGCGGAGCGTGTCCGGCTCGGCATCGGTGCCGGACTTGAGCTGCTGAGCCGTGTTCGCGAGCGGCGTCGTGGACACGTCGTCCGCACCAGCGAGCGTCGCGAGGTCGAGGAGCTCGATGCTCTCGGCGCCCAGGTCGACGGCACCGATGTTCCGGGTGAGCGCGAAGCCCGCGCCTTCCGCCGTGATCTTGAAGACCTCGGCAATGTTCGAGCCGAAGAACCGCAGCGTGTCGCTGCCGGGCCCCCCGTCGATCACGTCGCTGCCGCCGCCCGGGGTCCAGACGATCGTATCGCCGGCGCTGCCGCCGACGATGGTGTCGGCCGATACCCCGCCGTCGATGTTCGCCGGGACGGGAACGCCCGTGAGCACGATGCTGTCCTGCCCGTCGTTGGTGTCGACGTCGAAGCCCGCGATCGCCGCGGCCGGACAGGTGATCGTGTTCGAGTCGTACGGCGCGCACCCCTGCCCGAGGGCGCCAGGGCCGAGGTCGAGCGTGCTCTCGGCGGGATCGTCGATGGTGTAGACGCCGCCTGCCAGCGAGATCGTGAGCGTGTTGGCGACGACGGGCGGGATCGTGTTCACGGCGTTGTAGAAGAGCACGCCCGTGACCAGATCGACGAGCGCCGTCGCCGCGGCCGGCCGCGCCAACACGACCGAGCCGAGCGACAGCACGATGACCAGCTTCGAAACGAGTCGTCTCATGACGTTTCTCCCTCTCCTCGCGGTTACTGCTGGCGCCCGCGCGCTTTGTAGAAGTAGTAGTCGGTCGTGTACGGCACCAAGGATTTGGCGCCGACGTTCTCGGCCTCGGTGCAACCCGCCTCGGGCGCGACGCCGCCCGACGTGTGCACACGCTGGATGAGGACGGTGTCGGTGAGACGGCGACCGCCGTCGACCCCACGCGCCTGGCCTTTCACCTCCAGCAGCAGCCACGGGATCGCGCCCGGCTCGACGTAGTCGGGCTCGGAATAGATCGCGGCCTGCGCCGCCCACACCGCGCTGGTGTCCCGCGAGTGCTGCCACGTGGCGCGTGGCGTGCCGCCCTCGTCGGGGTTGGGGCTCAGGAAGTGCGTCGCGATCTGCGTACCGTCGTCGCTGAAGAGCGTCGCCTGCGGGCCGTACGGGGCCCAGGCGAAGCCGGCGCCTTTCGGTAGGCAGACGTAGTTCTGCGTCCCGACGGCGTGCCCGACGAGATACGGCCGGTAGCCGTCGCCCGGGTCGAGGTCGGTCGGAACGTCGGGCCGCTGGATGACTTTCGCGTGCAGCGTCGCCGCCGACGAGACGAGAAGCGCGGCGGCGAGGGCAACGATAGGGGTCGTGATGCGCACGTGTTTCATTGGATTCTCCTTTGGTCGTGATGTCGGTCAGGGTCGTGCTTCGAGCACGAGGTTGAACGGCGTGGCGGTCGCGCGCCGGATGCGCGTGAAGCCGCCTTGCTGGAGCACGCTCCGGAGCCGCGCCTCACCAGCCTGCGCGCCGAGCGCCAGGCCGACCTCCTGGGCGAGCGACGCGGGCGTGCAGACGAGCGTCGACACCGAGTAGAAGAGCCGTCCGACCGGCGTCAGATTGTCCTCGACGTGGTCGCCGGCGAACGGCTCGACGACGAGAAACGTGCCCTCGGGCGCCACCGCCTGACGGACGTGACGAGTCGCGCCGACGGGGTCGCCCATGTCGTGCAGGCAGTCGAAGAACGCGACCAGGTCGTAGCCGGTACCCGGGAACGCCTTGGCCGACGCGACCTCGAAGCGGACACGGTCGGCGACGCCGGCCGCGCGGGCGCGCTCGCGAGCGCGCTCGATCGACGCCGGATGGTAGTCGAAGCCGACGAACGACGAGCGCGGAAACGCCTGGGCGAGGATGATCGTCGATGCGCCGAGGCCGCAGCCGACGTCCGCGACGCGCGCGCCGCGCTCGAGCTTCGCCTGCACGCCGGCGAGCGCCGGAATCCACTCGGAGACGAGGTGCGCGACGTAGCCGGGCCGGAAGAAGCGCTCGATGCCGACGAAGAGCTCGGGATCGTGCTCGTGCCACCCGACGCCGTGTCCGCTCTTGAAGCCTTCGGCCACCTTGCCGTTGGCGCGCATCGCCGCCGTCATGCCTTGGAAGGCGCCGAGCACGCAGGTCGGGCTGTCGTCGTCGGCGAGACACGCCGCCTGCGCGGGCGGCAGCGTGTACCGGCCGTCCTCGTAGGTCACGTAGCCGGCGGCCGCCTGCGCGTTCAGCCATTCGCGAACGTAGCGCTCGGCCGTCGCGGTGCGCGCCGCGAGCTCGGCCGCCGTCGCCGGCCCTTCCGCCAGCGCCTTGTAGAGCCCGAGCTTGTCGCCGAGCACCACCAGCGCCGCCGTGAGCGCGCCGGCGACGTCGCCCAGCGCCTTGTGTGCGAAATCCTCGATGTCCTTCCGGGTCGGCTCGACGTCGACCCGTGCTGCCGTCAGGTGTTTCACCGGGTCCTCCTCCTGAGGGGAGGCGGCTACCTTTCGGGTAGCGGGCGGCTACCCGAGAGACGGCGGTCGCCGCCGCGGAGGAGAAGTCGTGGTGGATCGCCGTTAGGCCAGGACGCGGCGGGCGTCCTCCACGTCGGCGCTGTCGCGGCCTTCCGTGAGCGTGGCGACGAGGTCGGTGAGGTAGGCCCGCGCCGCGCCGGCGTCGGCGGCCGACCGCGCCAGACGCATCCGCGACGTCGCCGCGCGGAGCTCGAAGGATCGCGCACCCTGGCGCCGCGCCAGGCCCAGAGAGCGTTGCAGCAGCGCATCCGCTCCGGCGCGTGTCGCGCCCGGAGCGGCGTCGACGCCGCCGGCCTCGGCGAGCATCAGCTCGGCGTCGATCCGGTGGACCTCTGCTTCGTGGTAGCGCTCGCCGGTCGCCGCGACGACGCCCTTGCAGCGCTCGAGATGGCTCCGCGCCTCGGCAACGTGCCCGGCGCGCGCCAGTGCCTCGACGAAGAGCGCGTCGTAGGCCGTGCGGCCGAGACTGCCGCGCGCGGCCGTCCAGAGCTCGACGCCGCGACGCCACTCCGCCATTCCTTCCTCGCGCTGGCCGAGCTCCACGAGCGCCCACCCCCGGAGCTGGAGGCCGTTCGGAAACCAAAAGGGGAGCGCGTGCTCGCTGCAATAGTCGATGACCGCCTCGGCGTGCTCGCGACAGGCATCGGGCTCGCGCCGGCAGAGTCGCACCCATGCGGCGAACACCATCGCTTGCGCGACGCTCATCGGATGACCGAGCGCGAGCGCGTGATCGAGACCCGTTCGGCTCAGCGTGACGGCCTGATCGACGTGGCCGCGTGCCCACATGACGAGCGCGCGATAGCCGCAGGCGGCCATCTTGGGGTCTTGGCCATAGACCAACGCCGCCCGCTGGTGCGCCGGCTCGAACAATGGCTCGCCCGTATCGAGGTGGTCGAGAGCCTCGCCGAGCTCGCCGCGAAAGAAATGCGTCGTCCAGAGGCCGTGATGCGCCTCGAGCCGCAGCAGAGGGTCGTCGCTCCCGTACGCGATCGCGCGGTTCCGTTCGGCGAGCTCGAGCGCGCGGTCGAGCTGGCCGCTCGCGGCATAGAAGAGCCAGATGCCCCACAGCACCGGGAACGCCGACGGACCTTCGGCGCCGCTCGACAGCGCCAGCGCTCGGGTGAACGCTCCGCCGACCTCCGGTGCCGCGTAGCCGCGGGTCGCCATGCGCACCGACCCGAGCATGCTCTGCAACGCCAGCTCGTCCCGATCGCGCGCGGGTGTTGCCGGGAGCGTCGCCAGGACGACGAGACTCTTTTCGAGGTGACTCTCCGCCTCGGCAAACGCGTGCCGGTCCGCGGCGACGTGCGCGGCGAGTCGCCGGTAGCCGATCGCCTTCGGCCGATCGCCGCCTTCCTCGAAATGCAGCGCAAGCTCCGCCGCCAGCTGGCTCGCCCGTTCGCCATACGCGTGTTCGAGGATCGTGCCGATCCGCAGATGCATGTCCACACGCCGACGCGCCGCGACCGAGGCGGCGAGCGCCTCGCGGTAGAGCGGATGCCGAAACGCGAACCCGCCGGCGACCGTACCGTCCGGCCACGTCATGCTGCCCGTCGCGCGCAGCAAGGGACCGCCGGCGGCGAGCCGCGCGCAGCGCTCCTCGGCGTCGGCGGCGTCCGAACCCGCTCCCGCAGCGGCGGCCGCGGCCGAGAACTCGACACCGACCAGGCTCGCCGCTCGCAGCAGCTCGCGATCGTCCGCTTGCAGGCGGTCCAGCCGTTGCTCGATCAAGCGGCGCAAGCTCTCGGGAACGGCGGCAAGCTCGTCGCGGAGCTCCTTGGCGACCTGCCACTGCCGATCGCGCTCGACGATCGCGCCGCGCGCCAGCAGATGATCGACGAGGGTCACGAGGAAGAGCGGGTTGCCGTCGGTGCGCTTGCGGACGAGCCGCGCCACCTCCGAGGGGAAGCGATTCCCCGCGAAGCGCCGTTCCAGGTACTCCGCGACCGCGTCGACGGCGAGATCGTCGAGCGTGACCTCCGTACAGCGCCGGCTCGTCGCGAGCCGCTGCGCGACGGCACGCAGCGGATGGCCCGAGAGGACGACCTCGGCGGGACGGTAGGTCGCGATCACGAGGAGTCGGGCGGGCTCGCGCCGTCCGGCGACGAGCGCCAACAGGTCGATCGTCGACGGGTCGCTCCAGTGCAGATCGTCGAGCACCACCACGAGCGGAAGCTCCGCGGTGAGCGCTTCGACGAGCTCCGCCATCTCGCGCAGCATCCGTTCGCGGGCGCTGCCGACGAGCTCGCGGCTGAGCCGTTCGCGCTCGTCGTCCTCGATCAGCCACGGCAGCTGCGCGAGCCACGTCGGGGCGTAGCGGCGGAGGAGCGGCCGCACGGCGTCATGGGCGCGCGCCAAGCGACTGACCGCTTCCAAGATCGGCATGTACGCCTCGGAAGACCCGAACTGCTCGAGACACTGGCTGCCGGTGATCGCGACGCTCTGGCGGGCGGCGACGCCGGCCACGAAGTGCTCGACGAGCGCCGTCTTGCCGGCGCCGGCCTCGCCGGTCACGAACACCACCTGGCGCTCGCCCGCGAGCGCGCGGCCGAGACAGCTCTCGAGGATCTCGACCTCGCCACCGCGACCGACGAGCCCGATCGTCGCCGACTCGGTCGGCACTCCGCCCGCCGGCCAGACGAGCAGGGACCGTGACGGGTCACCTGGGCTCGGCGCGGGCGCGCTGCCGGCGCCGTCCGGCGCTTCGACCTTCGCGATGAAGCGATAGCCGCGCCGGTGGACGGTCTCGATGAAGCGGGGTGTGGTCGCCGAGTCGCCGAGCGCCCGCCGGAGCTCCGCGATGCTGACCTTCAGGACGCCGTCGGCCACGTGGGCGTCGGCCCAGACGGCGTCGAGGAGCATGTCCTTCGACACCAGCTGGCCGCGATGCTGCAGCAAGACGGCCAAGACCTCGAATGCCTTGGGGTTGAGATCAACCGCGCCGGCCGCGTCCTCGAGGCGGTGCTCGTCACGGTCGAAGCGGAAGCGGTCGAACCGAAGCCTCATCGCTCCGGTCTTCTATCCCGAATTTAACCGGACTCTAACCGAGCTCGAAGGACTTCCCGCGCCGCTTGCCGCACTCTTCGAGACCGTATGGGTGAACGTACCGGCAAGAGGTCCACCGAACGCGCCTTCGTGATCCAGTTCGATCCGGTCGAGGGTACGCGGGGTCGTCTCCGCGGACGCGCCGAGATGGTGGCATCCGGGGAGGTGATGCGCTTCGCGTCCATGAAGCAGTTGGTCGGCTTCCTGGTCGGGGTGCTGCGGCGGCCCGCCGCGATCGAGCCGTCGAAATGAGCATGGAGACCTATCCCCTCATCAATCGCGATCCCGAGGTCGCCGAGCTCCGCGCCGCGCTCGACAGCGCGCTCAGTGGGAGCGGACGCGTCGCGTTGCTCGCCGGCGAGCCCGGCATCGGCAAGACCCGCCTCGCCACCGTCCTCGCCGACGAGGCCGAGTCGCGCGGGGTGCCGGTGTGGTGGGGACGCGGCTGGGAGGACGGGTCGGCGCCGGCCTTCTGGCCCTGGAACGCGGCGCTCCGGCGTTGGCTCGATCAGGCCGGCGATGCCGCGGTCGCGACTGCCGCGGGAGCCTGGGGCGGCGAGCTCGCGCACGTCTTTCCGGTCCTGCGGGAGCGCCTGCCGGAGCTCGCGGCGAGCGAGACCTCCGAGTCGGACCGCGCCCGCTTTCGGCTCTTCGACATCGTGAGCCGCTTTCTCGCCGCCGTCGCCAAGCCGGCCGGCCTCGTGGTGGTGCTGGACGACATCCACTGGGCCGACCGTTCGTCGTTGAAGCTCCTCGAGTTCGTCGCCGCCGGACTCGGCGACACGCGTCTCCTCATCGTCGCCACCTACCGCGACACGGAGGTCGAGCGCGATCATCCGTTGTCCAGCACGCTGTCGTCGCTCGTCCGTGAGTCGACGACGCGGCGTCTCTGGCTCCGCGGCCTCGGTCCGGAGCACTGCGCGCGCTGGCTCGCGTCCGCCGGAGCGCACGCGGACGTCGCCGGGCTCGCCGATGCGTTGCACCGCGAGACCAACGGCAACCCGTTCTTCGTCGGCGAGATCGTCCAGTTGCTGATCGCCGAGGAGACGCTGCGGACCGTTCCAAGCGGCGTCCGCGAGGTGATCGCGCGACGGTTGGCGCGCCTCGGCGAGATCTGTCGCGACACGCTCGCGGTGGCGGCACTGCTCGGCGACACCATCGACGTGGGCGTCCTGGCGGAGGTCATGGACGGCCACGTGCCGGCCGACGACCTCGCGCGGGCCGTCCATGATCGCATTCTCGCGGAGGTCGGACCGGGCCGCTACGCCTTCGCGCACGCGCTCATCCGGCGGGTCCTGGTCGACGACCTGCCGCCGTCGGTGCGGAGCGCCCGCCACGCCCGCATCGCGGCGGTGCTCGAGCGTCACGCGACGGCCACGCACACCATGACGACGGAGATCGTGCACCACCTCGCCGCCGCCGGCTCCCCCGAGGCGCTGCGGCAGGCCTTCGAGCACGCCTGTCGCGGCGCAGAGCAGGCCGCGTGCGGTCTCGGATGGGAGGAGGCGGTGCGGCTCTACGAGATCGCGCTCGATGTCGGTTCGAGCTCCGGTCTCTGCGACGCCGGGCGCGCGCTCGAGCTGCGGCTCGCGCTGGCGCGGGCACTCCGTGGCGCGGGCGACGTCCCCGCGGCGCGGGCGCGTTGCGAGGAAGTGCTGACGACGTGCCGGCGGACGCCCGACCCTGCGACGTTGGCGCGCGCGGCGCTGATCTACGCCGGACCGCTGCCGGAATGGGGGCGCATCGAGCCGCCCGTGCGCGCGGTCCTCGAGGAAGCGTGCCGCCTGGGTCCGGCGATCGACGATGCGCTGCGAGCGCGCCTCTACGCGCGTCTCGCCGGCGACCTCATCGCGACCAACGAGGTCGAGCAGGGTGAGCGCATCTACGCCCTCTGCGACGAGGCCGCCGCAGCGGCGCGTCGTGCGGGCGCCGCCGGTGCGCTCGCGATCGCCCTCATGGGAACGCATTATGTGACGCGCTTGGGGATGCGTCCGGCGAGGCCGGGCGAGCGCATGCCCACCTTCGACGAGATCCTCGCGGCCGCGGAAGCCGGCGGAGAGCACGAGTACGCCGCCGCGGTCCGTTACTCGCGGGCCATGAACCTGCTCTCGAAAGGTGAGCCCGAGGCCTTCGCGAGCGAGATCGACGGGCTCGCCACCGCCGCCTCCGCGTCACGAGCGCCGGACGGGCTCTGGCTGACGGACGCGTTGCAATCGCTGCGCGCGACAGTGCAGGGCCGGTTCGCCGACGCCGAGGCGGCGCGGGACCGTGCGCTGGCGACCGGTATCCGCATGCAGCTCGCGAACGCCCTCGGGGTCTATGTGAGCCAGCGCATCATGCTGTACGCGTTCCGGGGTCGCCTCGCGGAGATCGCGACCGAGCTCGACGCGTTCGTGGACGCGCACCCCTTCGGGACCAACTGGCGGCCGTTTCGCGCGCTGGCGCGGATCGCCGATGGCGACACCGTCGCCGCCCGGACGGAGCTCCAGAATCTGCTCGCGAGCGGGTTTGCGGCCGCCGAGCGCGGCGTGATGGCGCGCACCTATCTCGTCGGGCTCGCCGCGCTCTGCGTCGCGCTCCGTGATCGCGAGCACGCCCCGATGCTGTACGAGCGCATCGCAGGCCGAGACGACCTGTGGAGCATGGACGGGTGTCACACTCTGGGACCGTGGCCGCTGTTCCTCGGATCGCTCGCTCGGCTCTGCGAGCGCCCGGCGGATGCCGTTCGGCACTTCGAGATCGCGATCGAGCTCGGCCGCCGCATGGGGTCGCCGCCGATCGTCGCGCGGGCGCAGAGCCTCCTGGCCAGCGCGATGTTGGCGCACCATCCCGACGAGGACGACCGCACGCGCATCGCGGAGATGCTCGCCGAAGCCGGACGCTGCGCTCACGAGCTCGGGCTCGCCGACGTCGCCGCCCGCGTCGCACGCTTGCAAGGGAAGATGGCAGCGACCCCGGCGGTGGCGGGCAACAACGTGTTCCGCCACGACGGCGAGATATGGACCGTGCGCTTTGCCGGTCGTGACCTCCTGCTGCGGGACGGCAAGGGTCCGCGCTACCTGGCCTCGCTGCTCGCGGTTCCGGGGCGCGAGCTCCACGTGTTGCAGCTCGGGCGCGCGGCGGCGACGGTGCCTCGGCCACCCGCCGCCTCGGAGGGCCTGTCGATCCGAAAGGGGGACGGCGCCATCGACGCCGCACCGGACGAGCACGCCCGCCGCGCCTATCGCGTCCGCCTCGACGAGCTGCGCGTGGAGCTCGAGGAGGCGGAGGAATTCGCCGACACCGGACGCGTCGAGCGCCTGCGTGCCGAGCTCGAGCAGCTGGTCGGCGAGCTCGCCCGGCGCTTCGGAACGCGCGCCCCGCGGCGCGGGCCGGCGGAGACCGCACGGAAGGCGGTGACGAAGGTCATCCGCACCCAGATCGGGAAGCTCCTCGAGCTCCATCCCGCGCTCGGCCGTCACCTCAGCGAGACGGTCCGCATGGGGATGGTGTGCGTCTACGCGCCACCGATCCGCGTCGACTGGCACGTCGAAGCGTAGCCCTCCGCTCTCTCGGCGGCGCCTCTACAGCGAACGCGCTGGCCGCGGCAAGCCACTTTGCGCTGGACGAACGGGCCGAGACCGTGCCACATCAGCTCCGAGCTGCCATTCCACGTGCCGTCTCGCCCTTCCTCACCGGGCGGCCCACCACCGGAGGTTCGTCATGACGCGCATCACCCTCGTTCTCGTCGGAGCGCTCGTCGCGCTTGCCCTCGCCGCCCCCGCGCACGCGACCCTCAATGCATGCGCCGCCGCCAAGAAGCTCTGCGTCGCCAAGAAGACTGCCGCGCTTCTGAAGTGTCACAGCAAGAACGAGAAACCGCCCGCCGGCATGACTCCCGCGAAGTTCGCGGAGTGCCTCCAGAAGGCCAAGATCAAATTCGACGGCGGCACGAATCCGGCGAAGGGCTGTTTCGCCAAGCTCGAGGCGAAGTACGGCATCGGCTGCCTCACCAGCGGCGACACCGCAGCGCTCGAGGCCAAGGTCGACGCCTACGTCGACGACGTGGTGTGCGCCCTCGATTCGGCGGGCGGCACCTGCCCCACCCCGACGGCGACGCCGACGCCCGCGCCGACCCCCACCGCGGACTGCGGGAACGGCATCCAGGACGGTGACGAGACCGACGACGACTGCGGCGGCAACGACTGCCCGGACTGCGGGCTCGGCGGCGGCTGCCTCGCCCACAGCGACTGCGTCGCGACCACGTTCTGCAACATGGGCACCTGCGGGTGCGCGCCGGGTCAGACCAACTGCAACATGAGCGTCGGCGACGCCTGCGAGGTCGCCACGGGCAGCGACCCCAACAATTGCGGAATGTGCGGCTTCGTCTGCTCGATCCCGAACGCGGTCGAGAGCTGCGTGATGTCGACGTGTCTCGTCGGCTCCTGTGACGTCAACTACGGGAACTGCGACAACGTCGGCGCGAACGGTTGCGAGGTCTTCCTGCTCGGCGACAACAACCACTGCGGCGCCTGCAACGCGCCCTGCCCGATCGGCGAGAACTGCTCGATGGGAAACTGCTTCTAGGACCAATGGTCATTGTTGCCGCCGGATCGTCATGGTCCGGCGGCCTGCACTGCAGTACTCAGGAGGACCGGTGACCCAGTTCCGTCTCGTGTTGCTCGCAGCGCTCTTCCTGATGGGGGTTAGCCGCACCACGACGCCCGCGCGCAGTCGCTGATCGCCGCGCCCGGCACGAGCGGTGATCAGCTGCTCTTCTTCTACGACGCCACCCCCGGGCATGCGCCCTTCCTGGTGGTGTCCAATTTTTCGCCGACCGCGCTCACGGTCGAGATCGCGTGGTACCCGCAGGACCTGACTCAGCGGCTCGCGACCCAGTTTCAGGCTCTCCCGAGCGGCGGCAACGTCGTCCTGGATACGTCCCAGGTGCAGAACGTGAATGGGAACGCCGGGCTCGCCGTCGTGACGCCGGTCATGAGTGCGGCCGACGCGCGCCCGGTGGTGCCGCCTTTGCGAAACGACGACCGTCCCACGGCCTCCTCCGGAGCACTGGCGGGCGGGTTCACGCTCGCCGATTTCTCGACCAACAGCGCCTTCGGACAGAATCCGCTTGCCCGGGTCGCGGTGGACGCAGCGGGGCAGCGCGCGGCGGCGGGCGCTCTCGTCGACGGCACTGCGATCCGTTACCAGCAGATCCAGCCCGCCGCGCTGGTGGTGCCGTTTTACTTCAATCCCGGCGGCGGCACGGCATTGACGAATCGGGCGATCCTCGCCCTCTTCCAGGACCTCTACACGGCGAACCGCTTCGACATCGGGCCCCGCAGCCTGACGCTCACTGCCGCGTTCCTCGACGCCGCCGGCAACGCCGTCGGCCAGGGCTCGCTTCCCGTGAGCGGCGTCGCGTTCACCGACGTGCAATCGCTCGCGGGTCCGACGCCGCTCACCAGCAGCGGCAAGATCCGCTTCACCAGCGATACGCCGCTCACGGGTGCGAACGCGAATCTCCTCGGACTGATGAGCCAGTCGCTCGGTACGTTTGCGGTCGGCCAAGGGCTGCCGGGCTACTTCGCGAAGCAGGATCGTTTCGTCGACAACGGCGACGGGACCATCACGGACCGGCAGACGCACCTCCAGTGGGAGAAGAAGGAGGCCAACGTCTTCGGGGCCCTCCACGACGTCGACAACAAATATACCTGGAGCGCGGCGGGTGGCGGCACGTTGCCGAACGGGACCCTGTTCACGGAGTTCCTCGGAATGCTGAACAACTGCACGAGCAGCGACGGCAAGACGGACGCGAATGCGGGCTTCGCCGGCCACTGTGACTGGCGATTGCCGACGATCGGCGAATTGCAGACGCTCCTGCTCGGCCCGTTCGAGTGTGCGAACCCGTGCATCGATCCGATCTTTGATCCGACGGCCGTCAACTCCAACCTGTATTGGTCGGCGAGCACCACGGTCAGGGATTCGACGGACGTGTGGGGTATCAACTTCAAAAACGGGCTCGTGATCGACCTTCTCGCCAAGAGCGGCGGCTTCAACGTCCGGGCGGTGCGTCGCGATTCGTCGTCGGACCGGTAGTCAGCCCTCGCCGTCCGGATCGAGCTTGCGGGCCGCCTCTTCGCTGGCCTTTCTCAGCTCGCCGCCCAGGCGCTCTCGCAGTGCCTGATCGAGCTCGAGGTGATGCGCGAAGTCGCGGATCTTGACCGGGACGAGGCGACCGCCCGCTTCCAGGCGCTCACGGAGTCGGCCGTGACGAGCCAGCATCGCCGGCACGCCCTCGGCCCTCTCCACGTGCTCGACGTGCACGTAGGGCGGGTAAGGGATGCCGAAATCGGTGTCGTGCACCTCCGCCACGTCGCCGTTGCCGTAGGAGGTTTCCGTGGAGACGATGATGCGATGGGAGGCCATGGCTTGCCGCACCTGACCCATCAGGAGGTCGGCCAGGCGCCATATCGCGGGCGTGCGACTCCACGCGATCTCGAACAGGGTCACGGCGTCGGGTGAGAGATAGGACAGGTAGTAGTTCCTCCCGCCCTGGAAGGTCGCATTCGTGAAACGACGAAAGAGCGTGTAGCCGGCCTCGTGCAATGACGGCGCGGCACGGTCGCGCATCTGGCGCAGGGTGCGCGGCATGTCGCGTTCGGCGCGGTCGACGTAGTCGGGTTGGGTGAATTGCGCGCTGTCTTCGCGCATCGTTCGGGCCTCTCGCCGCGCGAACCGCGACCACAGGAACCGCAGGAGATGCCGAACAGGGAAGAAGAGGAGCGCCAGGAGCAACACACTCGGCCACGAGATGGTCTGCATCGCGGGAACCCGGCGATCGGACTATCGGCACGAACTCGATCCGGCTTGAGCCATGCCCGCGATCACGAGCCCGACGAAGGGCGCGACGAGCCCGACCGAGCGCCCAATGCGCGAAAAATCGTAGCTTGATCCCTCCCCGCTCGGCCCCCTACCCTCTGAAGGTCCATGCACCCACGCGCCACGTCCGCGACGCTCCTCTTCCTGATCGCGGTGCTGGCCGCGGGAACTGCAGTCGCCACCGCCAGAGCCGACGGCGGCAGCACCCTCGCCCCGGCCGCGCCGGGGTGGATCGGCGTAATCGTGAAGCTCGAGGACGACCCGGTCGCGACGTACAAGGGCGGCGTCGGCCGGCTCGCGGCGACCGCGCGTGCCGCGACGGCGACCCGCCTCGATCCGAGGACGCGCGCGGTCGCGGCCTATCGCGCCCACCTCGCTCGCAAGCACAGTGCCTTCGAGCGCGCCGCACAGCACGCCATTCCCGGCGCGCGCGCCGTGTACCGTTACGACATGGTCCTCGGCGGCGTCGCGATGCGGGTGCCGGAGGCGGCGATCGACACACTGGCCGCCCTCCCCGGCGTCCGGGCCGTGTACCGCGACGAGGCCGCCCTGCTCCTCACCGACAAGAGCCCGAAGCTCATGGGCGCGAACGCGGTCTGGGGGAAGGTCGGCGGCGTCGACGAGGCGGGCGAAGGCGTGATCGTCGGCGTGCTCGACACCGGCATCTGGCCCGAACACCCGTCGTTCGCCGACCCCGATCCCAAAGGCAAGCCGTACGTCGCACCGCCCGGCACGCGCCGCTGCGAGTTCGCGGGCGGACCCAATCCCGGGCCGCCGTTCGCCTGCAACGGGAAGCTCATCGGTGCCTACCGCTTTCTCGAAACGTACGAAGCGTGCACGACCTGCGTAGATCCGGCGGAAGAGTTCTCCTCGGCACGTGACAGCGACGGACACGGCTCGCACACCGCGGCGACCGCCGCCGGGAACCGCGCCGTCGAGGCGATGCTCTTCGGCCTGAAGCGCGGGAAGGTCTCCGGCATCGCGCCGCGGGCGCACGTCATCGCCTACAAGGTCTGCGGTCCCAATGGGAAATGCTTCTTCAGCGACACGGTCGCCGCCGTGCAGCAAGCGATCCTCGACGGCGTCGACGTCATCAATTTCTCCGTCGGCGGCGGAGAGCATCCCTTCCTCAGCACCACCGAGCTCGCGTTCCGCGACGCGTACGCAGCCGGCATCTTCGTCGCCGCCGGCGCCGGCAACAGCGGCCCGGGGCCCGACACGGTGTTCCACAAGAGCGGATGGGTGACGACGGTCGGCGCCAGCACGCACGCGCGCACGTTCACGAGCAAGCTCACCCTCGCCGGCGAGGACGGGGCGAAGCTGAAGCTCGTCGGCGACTCGATCATGCCCGGGATCACAAAGGCGGTACCCGTGATCGATGGGCGGACGCTCGGTGACGACGCGTGCCAGAGCTCCACGCCGGATGGTGCGTTCCAGGGCGCCATCGGGGCGTGTCGCCGGAGCGGCGACGCCGAAGGTCAACGCGTCCTCGAGCGCGGCGGCGTCGGCTTGATCACGTATTTCGATCCGCCGCGCCTGTTCGGCCGCACCGACAAGCATTTCCTGCCGACGGTCGAGCTCACGAGCGGGGCGGCGTTGCTCGCGTTCCTCGATCAGCACACCGGCGTCACCGCGAAGTTCACGCCGGCCAAATCGGCGAAGTACCGCCTCGACGTCGTCCTCGACTTCAGCTCGCGGGGGGGACCCGAGCTCGCCTTCGGGATCGCCAAGCCGGACCTGGTCGCGCCGGGGAATCGCATCCTCGCGGCCGACACGCCGGCGCACAGCGATCCCGGCCTTCCCGACGGGGAGCTCTTCCAGGTGATCCAGGGAACCTCGATGGCGACCCCGCATGTCGCCGGCGCGGGCGCGCTTCTCCACGACCTCCATCCCGAGTGGACCCCGGGGCAAATACACTCGGCGTTGATGACCACCGCAGCGACGGCGGCAGTCGTCGCCGAGGACGGGGTCACGCCGGCCGATCCCTTCGATCGCGGGTCGGGACGCGTGCAGCTGAAGAAGGCGATGGCGCCCGGAGTCACCTTCGACGTCCCGGTCGAGGACTACGTGACCCACGCCGCCGACCTCTGGACCGTCAACTACCCCAGCGTCTTTCTCCCGGCGGTCGCGCCGAACGCGGTGACCGTCACGCGCACCGCGAAGAGCGAGCTCGCGAAGGAGAGCGTCTGGGACCTCGCCGTCCAGACGACGCCCGACCTCGCCGTCACCGTGCCGGCGCAGCTCACGCTGCCGGCGGGCGGCACGGCGGCCTTCACGATCGGCGTCGACAAGAGCGCCGTGCCGGCCGGACAGGTGCGGCACGCGGAGCTCACGCTCAAGCACAAGTCGTTCGTCGCGAGAATGCCCATCACCGCCGCCGGGTCCCGGCCCCTCCCCGATCTCATCCTGACGATCGTGTTCGTCTCGAGCCCGGTCACCACCGGCGGCTCGATCCAAGCCGGCGTGCAGCTGAAGAACGTCGGCACGGCCGACGCCGGGCCGACGCGCACGTACTTCTACCTGTCGCCCGACCCCACGTTCTCGCACGACGACTTCGAATTCGCGCTCTGCCAGACGACCGCGACGGTCGCACCCGATGCGACCGACGTCTGCGGCGCCACCTATCCGCTCATCCCGACGATCCCGCCGGGCACCTACTACGCGATCGCCACGCTCGACGCCGAGGGTGACGTCGCGGAGAGCGACGAGAGCAACAACGTCGGCGTGATGGCGACGACCGTCGTCGTCAACTGAGACGGACCACGCAGGCCGTGGGTCGACTCGCGCGCTTGCGCAGCGACGTCTCCCGCGGCTACGTCGGGCTCGATGTCGAACCGAGCAGACGACCTCCCCGAGCACGTCCGGCGAAATCGCGAGGTATGGGCGCGGTGGGCGGCGACGTACGTCGTGGCGGCGGAAACCCACTGGGCGGACCTGGAACCGACGTGGGGGATCTGGGGCATTCGCGAGGCGGAAGTCGCCATGCTCGCGGTGGACCTCGACGGCAAGGACGCGATCGAGCTCGGCTGCGGCACGGCGTATGTGGGCGCGTGGATGACCCGTCGAGGCGCGCGCGTCGTCGGCATCGACAATTCGCTGGAGCAGCTCGCGACCGCGCGACGGCTCCAGCGCGAGCACGGTCTCGACTTCCCACTCATCCACGGCAACGCCGAGCGCGTGGACCTGCCCGCTGCGAGCTTCGACTTCGCCATCTCCGAATACGGCGCCTCGATCTGGGCGGACCCGTACCTTTGGATTCCCGAAGCCGCGCGTCTCCTTCGGCCCGGCGGACGGCTCGCGTTCCTGGTGAACTCGGAGCTGCTCGCGCTCTGCATGCCGTCCGAGAACGACGTCGCGGCGACGGACCGGCTGCTGCGCCCGACCTTCGGACTCCATCGCATCGACTGGCCCGACGGCTCGACCAACTTCTACCTGCCGCACCAAGAGTGGATCCGGCTGCTGCGACGCTCGGGCTTCGAGATCGAAGACCTCATGCAACTCCGGCCGGCAGCAGACGCGACGACGCGCTATCCGTTCGTCACCCGCGAATGGGCGCGGCAGTGGCCGTCCGAAGAGGTGTGGAAGGTCCGGAAACGGCCCTGACGCAGACGCCGAGCCGGCGCTGAACCACGAAGGAATGGACCAGTCGAGCGGGGGCGCGGCCGGTTGAACCGGAGCGGGTCCAGACGATATCAGCCTCCCCCAGTGGCGGACTCGGGAGCAAACGCGCGCTTTCACCTGCTGTACGAGCTCGGCTGTGCCTTCGCCGCGCGTCTGGAGCTGGCAGAGCTCCTGCCGATGATCGCAGCCGAGACCCGGCGGGTGCTCGATGCGTCGGGGGTGTCCGTGCTGCTGCACGACGCCGCCCGCGCGGAGCTGTACTTCCCGTACGTGGACCAGGACGACTCCGAGGCGGCCCGGCGGCTGCTGGCGCTGCGCATGCCGTCCGATCGCGGCATCGCCGGGACGGTCGTGCGGACGGGAAAAGCGGAGCGCATCGACGACGTCACCGCCGATCCACGCTTCTACTCCGAGATCGACCGCGAGACCGGCGTCCCGACCCGCACGATGCTCTGCGCCCCGCTGCGCGCGCGCAGCGGGGTGCTCGGCGTGATCTCGGTCGTCAACCGGCGCGAAGGTCCCTTCACGGACGACGACTTGCGCTTGCTCGAGGCACTCGCCGGCAGCATCGCGGTCGCGATCGAGAACGCGATGCTGTTCGAGACCGTGAAAGCATCGGAGGAACGACTCCGGGTGCAGGTGGGTGCGCTCCGCCGCGACCTCGCGCGCCTCGATCGCTTCACGGAGATCGTCAGCATCTCGCCGGCCATGCGCGACGTCTTCCGGCTGATGGAGAGCGCGGCGGCGTCGCCGATCACCGTGCTCATCGAGGGCGAGACGGGCACCGGGAAAGAGCTGGTCGCTCGCGGCATCCACCGCACGAGCGTCCGCGCGGACGGTCCCTTCATCGCGGTCAATTGCGCGGCGATGGTCGAGACGCTCCTCGAAAGCGACCTGTTCGGGCATCGCAAGGGCGCGTTCACCGGCGCGCTGCAGGACCGGCGAGGTCTCTTCGAAGCGGCGAGCGGCGGCACCATCTTCCTCGACGAGGTGGGCGAGATGCCCGGACCGATGCAGGCGAAGCTGCTGCGCGTGCTGCAGGAGGGCGAGGTCACCCCCCTCGGCGACGAACGGCCGCGCCGGGTCGACGTGCGGGTGATCGCGGCGACCAATCGCGACCTCGCCGTCGAGGTGAAGGACGGGCGCTTCCGGCAGGACCTCTATTACCGGATCGGCGCCTTTCCCATCCGACTCCCCCCGTTGCAGCAGCGCCGGGAGGACGTGCCGGTGCTCGCGGAGCGCTTCCTCGTGGCTGCGGCGGCGCGCCACGGCAAGCGGGTAGCCGGCATCGAGCCCGACGTGCTCGACCGCCTGATGGCGTACTCGTGGCCCGGGAACGTCCGCGAGCTGCAGAACGAGATCGAGCGCGCGGTGGCCCTCTGCCCCGACGGCGAGCGGATCGCCCTCGAGCTGACCTCCCCGAAGCTGGCCGACACGCCCGCCGGCCTGGACCCGGCCACCACCGCGCTCGGCTCGCCCGCCGCGACCGAGCCGCTGCGCGCGGCGCGGGAGCAGTTCGAGATTCAGTACCTCCGCAGCGTGCTGCGCGCGCAGGAGGGCAACGTCTCCCGGGCGGCTCGGGTGCTGGGGCTCTCGCGGGTCATGCTCCAGAAGAAGATGAAGGCATACGGGCTGCGCTCGTAGCCCCGGGGCTGACCACGCGCTGCTAAGCGGCGTTCGCACCCGCCAACCAGGGTTGTCGCGCGGAGTTAGCAGCCGACCGCGCGCCCCTCGCACGCCGCCTCGCAAACCCACGCCGTTCCAGCGTTTCTCATTCCGGCACCTCAGGTCGCGGCGTGGTGTGCCGCTTGCTCTTACCCTCCTCCGAGCGCCGCGGATCGACCAACCACCCTCGCGGCAAAAAGAGGAGCGCCCCCGTGAACCGACATCATCTTCGCTTCGTGTTGCGGCAGTGGATCGAGCACCAGAACCCCGCGAACCTGCGCCTGCACGTCTGGGGTAACGGCGCGGCCTGGCTCGGCCTGACGACCGTCCTGTCCCAGGTGCCGGTCCCCGTGGCGCTCCCGCTGCTGGGCCCGAGCCTCGGCGCGTGGTTCGCGGCGCTCTCGGTGCTGTACTGGCTCCCGGCCGATCCGCTGACGGCCGTGCTCGTCGGGCTGCTCAGCGTCGGATGGGCGCAGCTGCCGCTCACGCTCTGGGGCCCCGGCAGCGACCTCTGGCTCGGTGCAGCGATTCCCTTGGCCGTATTCGTCGCCGCGGGTCTCGCCGCGCTCTTCGCGCACATCTACTACCACGAGCACGCGTCGTACTTCGGCGGAGAGCCGCGCGGGCGGGCAGCGCTCGAGACGACGCACGCCGTCATCTGGGGTCCGTTCCACTTCTGGCTGGAGGCGCTCGTGCGCCGCGGCTGGCGGCCGGCCCTGCGGCGCCAGCTCGACGCGGCCGAGCGAGCCACCATCCTGGGACGGCAGGACGTCCCCTGGCAGAACTGGGCCGGCAACGTGACCGCACGCCCGGCCGCGACCTGCGTCCCGCGCACCGTCGACGAGCTGGCGGAGGTCGTCCGGGCGGCCGCGGCGGCGGGACGAAAGGTGCGCGCCGTGGCGTCGGGGTTCACGTGGTCGGGGTTTTCCGCGACCGACGACGTGCTGGTCTGCTGCGAGCGCCTGAACGACATCGAGATCGACGCCTCGAACCCCGCGCGGCCGACCGTGTGGGTGGGACCGGGCGTCACGAATCGCGAGCTCAACGCCGCCCTCGCCCGCCACGATCTGACGCTGCCGTACAACGTCGTGATGGAGACCGTGCGCGTCGGCGGCATCGTGAGCCTCGGCACCCACGGCTCGGGACGGGACACGGCCACGCTCGGCGACCTCATCGAAGCCGCCGAGGTGATCACGGCGACGGGTGAGCGACGCCTGCTCTCGGAAGCGACCGTCGGCGCCGAGACCATGCGGGCCGTGCGCCTCAGCTTCGGGATGTTCGGCATCCTCGCCCGCATCCAGCTGAAGGTCGTCCCCGCCTTCCGGGTGATCCAGCGCGACCGGCTGCTGCCGCGCGAGTCGGTGCTCGACGGTGTCCGCGATCTCGTCGACGCCCACGACGCGCTCGATCTCTACTGGTTCCCCTTCACCGACAAGATCTGGGTGCGCACGGCCGACCGCACGGACGCGCCCCCCACGCACCGGGGCCACGGGCGAGGATTCCTGGCCCTCAACTTCGTGCAGATGCTCCTCTGCAGCGGCTGGCTCCGCGGCGTGGTCCGGCGCCTCCCCCGCCTCACGCCGCACACGTGGCGCAACTTCGTCCGCGTCATGACCTTCCGCGACCGGGTGCTGACTCAGGCCGAGGCGCAGCACTGCCGGCGTTGGCTCGAGCTCTTCCGCTGCCGCTGCGTCGAGGTCGCGTTCAAGCTCGATCCGAAGGCCGATCGCCTCCGCGAGGCGTGGACCGCCATGCAGGAGCTGGCGGACGATTGGGCGGCGCGCGGCAAGTATCCCCTCAACGTCGCGGTAAACGCGCGCTTCATCGGGTCGAGCGACGCGCTGTTGTCGCCGGCCTTCGGCGAGGGCGTCACCTGCTACATCGAGGCGCTCAGCGCCGAGCCCACCGAAGGATGGACCGAGTTCTCCGCCGAGCTGGCGGCACGCTGGCTCGCAATTCCCGGAGCGCTGCCACACTGGGCCAAGGAGTTCGAGCACGTCCCCGGGATCGTCGGGATCGTCCGCGAGCGACTCGGCGAACGCCTGGAGCGCTTCCTCGGCGCCCTGGAGAGTGCGGGCACCGACCCCCACGGCATGTTCGTGAATCCGCTCATCCACCGGCTCCTGCTCGAGCCCGTCGCGGCTCCGGAAGCCGCCAAGGTGGCCGCGTGAGCACCACGCCGACGGTCCTGACGCCGCGTCAAACCAGGATCGCGGTCTCCGGTCTCATGACCGGCTTGCTGCTCGCCGCCCTCGACCAGACGATCGTCGCGACCGCGCTGAAGACGATCGCCGAGACCTTCGACGGCCTCGACCACTACGCACTGATCGTCACGGCGTACCTGCTCCCCGCGACGGCGTCGACGCTGCTGTACGGTCGGATTTCCGACCTCTACGGCCGGCGCAGCGTCTTCCGGTTCGCGATCGCCGTCTTCCTCCTCGGCTCCATGCTGGCCGGCTTCTCGCAGAGCATGACCCAGCTCGTCGCCGGCCGCGCCGTCCAGGGCCTCGGAGCGGGCGGTCTCTCGACCCTGACGTTCACCATCATCGGCGACATCGTCCCGGCGCGCCAGCGCGGACGGTACCAGGGTTACCTCGGCGCCGTGTGGGCCCTCGCGGCCGTCGTCGGACCGGTCCTCGGCGGCGTGTTCTCCGATCGCGCCACGATCCTCGGCCTCGCGGGATGGCGCTGGATGTTCCTCGTGAACCTGCCGCTCGGCATGCTCGCGCTCGTCGTCACGGGCCGAGCGCTCCGGCTCCCCGTCGCTCGCGTGCGGTCGGGCGACCGCGCACCTCGGATCGACTATCTCGGAGCCGGGCTCGTCTTCGCCTCGGTCTCGGCGCTCGTGCTCGCGCTCGCGTGGTCGGGTCCCGAGCACGGGTGGGCGCACCCGACGACGGTCTCCCTCGCGGCCGCCGGCGTCGTGCTCGTTGCCCTCCTCCTCGTCTGTGAAGCGCGCGTCGCGGAGCCCATCCTGCCGCTCCGCCTCTTCACGAACCGGGTGTGCGCGACGACCTCGGCCGTCGCGGGAATCGTCGGCATCGGCATGTTCGGCACCATCGTGATGATGCCGCTCTACCTCCAGATCGTCACCGGAACCTCGGCGACCGGCGCCGGCAGCCGGCTCCTTCCGTTCGTGCTCGGCTACGTCGCGATGGCGATCCTGTCCGGGAGGGCGATCTCGCGGACCGGCAGCTCCCGGGCGTTTCCCGTCGCGGGCACCTCGCTCACAGCGGTCGGGCTCGGCCTGCTCTCGCTGATCGACGCCTCGACCCCCGCGTGGCTGCTCGCGCTCGACCTGTTCGCGGTGGGCGGCGGACTCGGCCTGACGATCCAGCCCCTGCTCGTCGCCGTCCAGAGCGCCGTCGAGCCAGCCGACATGGGCGTGGCAACGTCGGCCAACGTGTTCTTCCGGTCGTTCGGCTCCACCGTCGGGACCGCGCTCTTCGCCGCGATCTTCACGAGCCGTCTCGGCGAGAACCTCGAAGCGCTCGAGGGGGTCGACGTGCGGTCGCTCATGGCGAACGCGGAGCGGATCAAGACGCTCCCGATCGACCTGCAGCAGAGCGTACTCGAAGGCTTCGCCGGCGCGTTCCAGGCGGTCTTCCTCCTGGCCCTGGCGATCGCGCTGGTCGGCACGGTGGTGGCGCTCTTCACCGGTCCGAGCCCTCGGCGTCCGGCGACGACGGGCGCGGACGCTGCACCCTCGCCGGCGGACGGTGCGGAGGCGGCAGCGGCATAGCCGGGTGGTACCAACAACATCAATGGAGTGCTCGCAACAAATGACCTGTACGACCGCGCTACAGCCTTCGAAAACGGCTCGTCGCTCCCGCACACGCAGCCTCGTGCTCGCGGGGCTGGCCTGCCGCCTGCGCGACCGCGTACAACGCTGGGACGTCACCACCAAGGAGGACGCTCCATGGCCCATGCCGCGCCGCCGTCGGTCGACGAGGTGCTCGACCCCTTCTTCGCCGCCATCACCCGTGGCGACGTCGACACCATCGCCGCGTTCTATGCTGCGGACGTCCAGGTCTGGCACAACATCACGCGCACGGCGCTCGACAAGGCCGCGGCGGTCGAAGTCTTGCGCCGGTTCACGTCACGCGTGCAGGACATCCGCTACGAGGTGCTCGATCGCTTCGCCGACGGAAACCGCGTGGTCCAGCGGCATGTCCTTCACGGTCGAGCTCCCGGTGGCACGCTCGCGGCGAACGTGTGCATCGTCTTCGAGCTCGCCAACGGACGGATCACCCGGATCTTCGAGTACCTCGACGGCGCGGACATCACGGTGCTGTCGCGCTCCGCTCAGCGATGAATCATGGCGCTCGGCCGTGGTCGCATCACCGATTGACGTGAGTGGTGCGCCCGGCGTACGCACGAGGTCAACCTCTCTCCATCAGAGATCCAGCGCGCAGCGCGGGAAGGACCAGTCGCACCCCCTATGACACCCCGAAACGATCGAAAGCTCCGTCACCGCAAATGGGTTGCATTCGTTTTTCTGATGGCTTCGCCCGCGCTTCTCGGCGGACGAGAGGCGGGCGCCGCCTGCAATCTCATCCCGAGCGCGGCGAAGACCTTCCGGGGGGCGCTCGGTGGCACCAACAAGCCGTTCGCGGCGCCTGGCGACTTCGTCGAGGTGAGCGCCGAGCCCGGACGTTGCGACGCGATTTCGCCTGGCATCACGTCGGCCGCCGAGGATCACGTCGTGACCGTCGTGTTCAAACCAGCCGGATACCAACCCCGCGTCGTCTTCCTCACGACGGACTCATGCGGCAGCGGCAAGATCAAATCGCTGCGCACGGCCTGCGAGAGCGCCCCGGGTCTCGGCGTCGGCAACGTCTCGTGCGTGCAGACATCGGACACCGACCTCGCCGTCGTCGAGCGCAACGGGGAGCGTCGTCTGGCTTTCCGTTTTCCCGATACCGACGCGCTCTTGCCTCCGGCCGGGGACGGTCGGACGCTCGCGGGCCCGGCCACGATTGCGGTCACCGGCGCCAGCGCCGCGCTGCCCTGCGGGCTCGCGACCACGTCCTGCGCGGCGCAATCCGGGACGGTCGCCTGCGTCGACGATCTCTACGCGGCCGACGGCACCTGCCAGCCGAACGTCGACGAGACGTTCGGCCACTTCACGGCGTTGCCGCCGCCGAACGACTATGCGAGCGTCTGTTTCGCCAACAGCCCTCTCCCCTGCAATCCGACCGCCGCCGAGCTCCGCATGACGGTCGACGCGGCGGGGAATCTCCTCCTGCCCTTCAACTGGCAGGGCGTGCTGGCGACCAACGGCGGCGTTCCGGTGCCGCGGCTCCTGCGCGGCACGGTGCGCTCGCCGCTCGGGATCGCGGTCCCCGATCCGGTGTTCCTGGCGTCGTACACGCCGGAGGGCGCCAAGCTGCCCCCGATCTTCGAGCCGAGCGCCGATGCCAGCGTCGTCGACCCCGACGTGCTCACGCTCTTCGGCTCGGCCGACGCCCCCTACACGATCCTGCGCATCGCCAAGCGTGCCGGGACGTGCTCGAACGCGCCGGGCCAAGCCTGCGTGCTCGACGGCAATTGCCCGGCGGGCGGCACCTGCCCGACCACCTGCGTCGGCGGCAGCACGCCGGGCGCTGCGTGCAGTAACGACGGCATGTGCGCCGGTGGCGGGCGTTGCGGGGCGCTCTTCGGCAACTTCGCCCCGCTCGCGAGCAACGGCGGACCGATTCCGTTGTCCCGCATCCCCACCGGCACCGGCATCTGTCAGCTCGAGCCGCACACGCCCTGTACGCAGCTCAGCGATTGCCCCGGCGTCGGCAACGCCTGCGTGACCTACGCCTTCGAGGCGCGCACCCAGGTGGCGCTCGAGAGCCTGTATCAAGGGACGTCGGACCAATTCGCCTTCACGCTCCAGGAGAACGTCGACCTCACCGACCACAACGGCGACGGCGACACGACCGACTCGGTGATCACGCTCCGCGATCGTCTCACCGGCGCCGGCGAAAGCCTCGGCGCGCCTGCCGGCTGCGGTCTCGCCGGCACCCCGGAAGGCCGCGCGGTGGTGCGCATCAGCGAGCCGCCGTTCAACTTCCCGGCGGTCGCGGTCGAGAACGACGTCCTCGCCTTCCTCGAGTCCGAGCCGGGTCAGAAGCAGTGCGACATCGACCAGAACGGCGAGGCTTCCGGATCGATCGCCCGCGTCTTTCGCCTCGGGACGGGCGAGATCCCCATGAGCCCGGTCCGCGGCGTCGACGCCAGCCTCGTGATCGACGGCAAGAGCCTCGCGGTCTCGAACGGCCGCGTCTTCTTCCGCTCCTCCGAGCCCGAGATGGGCGCGCGGACGACCACGCGCGTGAGCCTCACCAGCGGCGGCACCGGTCCGAACAAGGACTCGTCCGGGAGCGCGCTCTCGAACGACGGGCGGTACGCGACCTTCTACAGCGCCGCGACCGACCTCCCCAATCCGAACGACTTTGCCGACTTTGCCAATTGCAGCAGCCTCTACGTCCGTGACCGGGTCACCAACACGACCGAGCAGATCGATCCCCGCGCCGACGGCGGGCCCCCGCGCTGCATCTACAACGGCGGCGGCTCCACGACGGCGAAGATGTCGCCGGACGGACGCTTCGTCGCCTTCGTCTCCGACGACTGGAACCTCGAGAACACGGTGTTCGATCCCGATGTCGCCGGCGCCTACGACGTCCATCTGCGCGATCGCTGCGTCTCGAACGGCGTCGCCGTCGGCGGCGGTTGCGTGCCGTCGAACGTGCGCGTCAGCGTGGCGGCCGACGGCTCCTATTGTGCGTCGTCATCGGTCGGCTCTTCGACGTCGCCGGCGGTCTCGGACGACGGTCGCTTCATCGCCTTCGTCAGCAGCTGCACGAACTTCGTTCCGGGGGACACGAACGACAAGCGCGACGTCTTCGTCCGCGACACCTGCCGCGCGCACGGCGCGCTCGTCCCCGGCTGCGTGGCGACGACCGAGCGCGTGAGCGGCCTCCCTGGCGCGCCGGACGAGAACGACAACGTCCTGAGCGACGTCGACATGTCGGCGGATGGACGCTACGTCACGTTCAACACCCAGATCGGAGTATCCCCGGTTTCCCGATCACTCGTGCGCGATCGGCTGCTCGGCACGACCGAGGTCGTAGCCATCGACACCGTCTTGTTCTCGCATCAGAAGATCTCTGCCGACGGTCGCTTCATCCTCTTCTCCAGCAATGCCTCCAATCTCGTACCGGGAGACTCGAACGGGGTCACCGACCTCTTCGTTCGCGACCGCCTGCTCGGCACGACCGACCGGGTGAGCGTCGGCACCGACGGAACGGAGGGCGACCAGTTTACGTTCCTCGGGCAAATCTCCCGCGACGGCCGCTTCGTCGCCTTCCAGACCCTCTCCTCGACGCTGCTCGGTCCCGGCGGCGACACGAATGGCATCAATGACATCTACGTCCGCGATCGGCTCGTCAACGTGACCAAGCGCGTGAGCGTCGCCTACAACAGCGCCCAGGCGACCGTCGGGTCGAACAGCTTGGTCGCATCGATCGGCTTCGCGATCTCCGGCGACGGCCAGACCGTCGCCTTCGCCAGCCCCGACGCCAACCTTCTTCCGCCCGGCACCGACACCAACGGGAAGGCCGACGTCTTCGTGCGCAGCGTCGATGCGACCGACCCGACCGGCGTCGACAATCTCCTCTTCGACAACAACCGGCTGACCGACGGCGTGCTCGAAAGCCTCGACACCGGCACCAGCACGCTCACCACCCTCTGTCCGGCGACCCAGGTCGCCACCGCCGGCGGCATGGCGGCGTTTCTGCGGCCCGAGTCGGCGGTCGGCACGGCGACCTGTCCCGGCGGCTCGTTGAACGGCGACGCCGACGTCGCCGACGGCGTCGCCGAGCTCTGGACCGGCAGCGGCAACCCGCAGAGCCTCGGCGTCGCGGCACGGGCGGTCGCGATGTCGAGCAGCACGATCGCCGCCATCGTCGACGAGCGCGGCCAGAACGGCACCATCCTGAACGGCGACGGCGACACCAACGACGGCGTCGTCGAGGTCCATCCGGCTTCGGTCGGCGGCGTGTGGACCAACACCGGCCAAGCCGCCGATGCGCTCGAGGTCTGCGGCACCGCGGGCCGTGTTCATCACGCCCGAGTGGGCGCAGGGCGCCGGCAGCTTGAATCCGCCCGACGTCGACGCCACCGACCGTATTCTTCAAATCTGGGAGACGCGTCCACCAACAGCCTCACCAATACGCAGCAGGAGGCCGAGGACTTCGCCTGCGGACCGACGCTGGTCGCCTTCCGGACCAACGAGGCGGCGCAGGGACAGGATCTGAACGTCGACGGCGACTTCACCGACGACGTACTGCAGGTCTACGACCCGGCGACGCACCTCGTCCACAGTTCGCAGCAGGCCATCACGCCCTGCCGGATTCCGGAGTGCGACCCGCGCATCCCGTATCGGGTCTTCGCCACCTCGGTGAAGTTCCTGAGCCGCGAATGCGATCAGCACGGCCAGGTCGTCTCGGGTGGCTGTTTCAGCGGCGGCACCGACCTGAACGACGACGGCGACGCCGACGATCTCGTGATCCGGCTCTTCGACCTCGCGAGCGGAACCACGCGCACGATCGGTACCGTGACCAACGGGAACCCGCTCGCCGGCGGCGACCCCGGAACCACGAGCGGCACGGTCTACGTCGCGTCGGGCACCTGCGTCGAGACCGCCGGACCGTGCTCGACCACGGCTGACTGCGATCTCGGCTCCGCCTGCGAAGCCAACGTCTGCACGAAGGTTCAGGGCGTCTGCACGACCGGCGCCGACTGCCCACCGGGCTCGTCGTGCGAAAACCGGAGCATCGTCCCGGCGAGCCCGGACAGCGACGACGACGGTGTCCCCGACCACCTCGACAACTGCCCACTGGCCGCGAACACCGGGCAGACCGACACCGACGGCGACGGGGCCGGCGACGCCTGCGACCTCGAGACCTGCGGGGACGGCGTGATCGAGGGGGCCGAGGCCTGCGACGGCGTGCTCCTCGGCTCGTGCGCGGGGGCCTGTCGGGACGATTGCACGTGCGAGTGCGCCAACCTGGTCGGCGATCCGAAGGCCAAGATCACGGTGAAGACCAAAAAAGACGCCGGCCAGCTCGGCGCGAAGCTCGTCATCGCGCTCGCCTCGTACACCAACGAGCCCGTCACGGTGCGCGTCGACGACGGCAACAGCCAACCGATCGTCGTCCGCAGCGTCGGTGCGCTCCCGCCGGCCGGCAAGACCGGCGCCATGTGGCGCTTCGCGTCGAAGAACGACGGCCTGCAGCAGATAACGTTGAAGAGCCTCGGCCCCAAGCACCCCGGCATGTTCCAGCTGCTCGTCAAGGCCAAACGCTGGTTCTCGGCCGCCGCCGCCGACGACGTCGCGGCGAACACGTACCTCACCGTGACGATCGGCGGTCAGTGCTTCGCCCACGGGACGACCAAGAAGACCGACTGACGTGAGTCGAGCCGACGCGGCCGTGCCGCGGCGGTCGCACCGGGCACTCGCGCCCGCTCTCAGCTCGGGACCGAACGGCCGTCTGGTGATCCCCGGCGATCGTTGATAGGGCCTTCGTCCGCCCCGTATCAAGGGTGAAATTGCGACCGTCTGAGTTTGGGGAGTTGTTGGAACTACTAAATGCCCGTTCATCCTGCCTATCCGCTGCTTCCCTCGAATCCCCAGAAATCGGAAGAAATGAGATGAGTGCTCGGGGCTGTTCCCTCGCCGTCTTCGCGGGTGCGCTCGTCCTGGCCACGGCGGCCCACGCGCTCGATACGGTCAGCGGGCCCAGCGGAATCACCTCCCCGGCCGAGTCCGGGTTCGAGCAACCGGGAGAGCCCGCCCAGGAGGAGGCCCGAGCAGGGAGCAAGGCGGATTGGCTGACGATCCCGCCGGACCCTGCTCGCCACAACCTCTGGGTCCCGGCCGCCGAGTGGGCGACCTGCCTGGCCTTGACGATTCCGTTGTTCACGCTCGCCCCTTCCTTCGTGCATACGGGAACGGTCTCGACCAATCAGTTCGTCGAAGCGTGGACCCGACCCCCGGCGTGGGACACCGACGGCCCCGTGGCCAACTACGTGCTGCACCCCATCATGGGCGCGGAGGCGTACCTGACGGTGCGTAACCGGGACTACGGCCCGCTCGAGAGCTTCCTGTTCTCGACCGCCGTCTCCGTCGGGTGGGAGTACCTGTTCGAGTCGTGGGCCGAGCGGCCGAGCGCCCAGGATCTGCTCATAACGTCGAACCTCGGGAGCCTCCAGGGTGAGCTCCGCTTTCAGATACGGCGTAGGATCGCGCGGTGGAGTCCGTCCGTCGGACGCAACGCGCTGCTGATTCTCGTCGACCCGGTGGAGGCGCTCCATCGCTTCATCGGCAAGGAGTTCCTGAATCGCCCGAACGACGCGACGGATGAGACGGTGGGCTCCTCGCTGAACTTCGGACCCGATCAGGCGAAAGTGATGGTCACGCTGCAGTTCTGATCTTGATTTGGAAGCCCGTTGATAGTCGACGCCAGCGTCGTTGTTCGCCGAATGTTCGGCGTCGGCGGAGACGACATGACGTCCAACGTGATGGTGCAGGCAATGTGGCAGAGACCGGCGTGGCAATTGCGGACACTGCTCGCATCGCTCAAGCTCGAACCCATATTGATCTCTTCCTCCGCCATCCGGCTCATCCTCATGGTCAGCCTCTTCGCGTTGCTACCGGGCCTCGGCCGCGCCGAAGATGCAGCGCTGCGGCGTGAACCCAGCGTGCGACCTCTGCTGCTGCCCCACATCGTGCTCAAACCGGAGGAGAGCCGCTTCCGGCTGCTCCCGCTGACGAACTACGTCAACACCGCCTTCGATACGGCACAAGTATCGCGGGCCTTCAGCGAGGACGGCTATTGGCACAACCATGAACGTGTCTTCGATCGTCTTGCCCATCCGCTCGACGCGATCGACGAGGACGGGGGCTGGGATCATCTCTTCCGTCACGAACTCGCGTCGGGCGCCGTCCTACCCAATCTGACGCTACATCTACTCGGGAACGGTTACGATTTCCGTGCACTGGCGGAATGGTACGACGAACACCGCGTGCCTTACCCTTATTTCTGGGCGTTCTTGAGCTCCTACGCGGGCTATCTCGGCAACGAAGCCATCGAGATCTCCAATCCCGAGACCAATGCCACCGATCCCATCGCCGACCTCTACTTCTTCAACTTCGTCGGCAATCTATTGTTCATGAGCGATACCGTGACGGACATCGTCCAGAACCAGTGGCAGTTGCGCAATTGGCCGGGACAGCCCGTCTTCGACGTGCGTCACCATACGATCCTCAACGCCAGCAACAACTACGTCTTGCGGCCGCACTTGAGGAGCGACCATGTGCGGCCGTTTCTCTACTTCGGCCTGCACTATTTTGCCGGCGCGAGTCTGGCGCTGCGCAACGACACCGGAGTCTCCGCCGGCGCGGGCCTCGCTACCGTCGATCCGTTCGCAGAGAACGACTTGGACAAGGTCCAGCCCTCCGGCGGTATCTTCTGGGACGATCACGATCGTCTGCTGGCCTCGGTGATCTTCAACGGCACCGACGAATCGATCGTTCGGGTCAATATCTACCCCGATCTCTTTCCTGACCGGACGTTGGACCTGGGCTTCTTCTTCGGCATCGCTCAACACGGAGTGCCGACCTTCGGGATCGCCATCGAAAAGCTCGTGGCGTTCGGCGTCAGCTGATCGGTCGAGCGCTCGCGCCAATGGAAGTTGCCGCCCATCCATGGCGCGTTCATGCGACCGCTCGAAATCGAGACGAGAGCCGGTGAAACGTCAGCTCACGGATTCATGAGCGACGGGATGCAGAGCTCGTCTTCCTTGATGGTTTCGACCGTCCCCGGTCCGAACCCGTCGTTCACGAACGCCGTGCGCTTTTGATGCTTCGGCTGTCCCGATGCCGGGCGCGACGAGTAGCACACGAACGTGCCGGCAGGGTTGCGAATGCCTTCCCCGTCCTTGTCGACGGGCACGCACAGGTGGCGGACCTTCTTCAAGACGAGCCGCTTCGCGGGGCTCGCGAACTGGTCGGCGACCAAGACCTCGACGCGCTGGAATTTCGACGTCCCCTTGCTGACGCTCGCCTTGAAGCACTTGTAGTGATCGACCGCGTGGGCGGTCGGGTCGGGTGGCGGCGGGGGCGTATCGAGATCTTTCGATGCGGGCACGAGAAGCAGCTCGGGGGTCACGGCATCGAGGACGATCGTTCCGATCTGGTTCACCATCTCGATGGCAGTGCGGCGAACGTATGACGGAGACCCCGCCGCCCGACGAATCTGATAGCTCCGGAGATGCGTGGCGCCGTCGGCGATTTCCTCCCCGTTCGTGGCCGCGGGCGTGCAGAGGTTCCTCGGCTTCACGATGTCGAAGATACCGTCGTCGAGCTGATCCGCGAGGTGCACGGACGAGATGCGGTCGAAGGGCGAGCGCGCTTTCGTCCTGTAGCAGAGGAAGTGACCGACGCAGCTGCCGATGCTGGTCGGTCCCGAGCACACTCCGGCCTGGCACGAGTCCGGGAAGGAGCACGCCTGCGCGTCGTCACACGGGGTACCGTCCGGCGCGGGCAGGTCGTCGGGGCACGTGCTCGACGCGCCGTCGCACGTCTCGGCGAGGTCGCAGTCGTCGGCGGACGCCCGGCATACCGTTCCTGCCGCCTTCGGCGCGTCGAGCGGGCAGGAGGCGGCCGAACCGCTGCACGTCTCGGCAACATCGCACACGCCGGCGGCAGCGCGACAGATGGAATCGGGGGGGCCGAAAGCGTCGGCTGGGCAGGTCACCGTGGTGCCGTCACAGCGCTCGGCCACGTCGCATACGCCCGCGCTCGCACGGCACTCGACGGCCGTCGTCGCGACGACATCGGGGGGGCAGGCCGACGCGGTGCCGGTGCACGCCTCGGCAACGTCGCAGACTCCGGCCGCCGGCCGGCATGGGGTCTCCGCCGGCTGCAGCGTGTCGGCGGGGCAGCTGGTCGTGACGCCATCGCAGTTCTCCGGCGGGTCGCACGCGCCGCCGGAAGCCCGGCATTGGAACGTCGACGGCTGGAGCGAATCCGGCGGACAGGCACTGTCCACCCCGCTGCAATGCTCGGCGACGTCACAGTCGCCGGTGGTGGCGCGGCAAACCGTGGTCGACGACGCGAACCCGTCGGCAGGGCAGCTCGGCCCGGAGCCGGTGCACTGCTCGGACACGTCGCAGGGACCGGCAGACGCGCGGCAGGTGGTCGACGACGGTACGAAGGCGTCGCTCGGACACGTCGTACTCGACCCGGAGCACGTCTCCGCGACGTCACACACGCCGGCGGACGCCCGGCATTCGAACGTCGACGGCTGAACCGAATCCGCCGGGCAAACTGCGCCGGAACCGGTACACGTCTCAGGGACATCGCAGGCACCCGCGCTGTCGCGACACGAGACCCCCGCCGGCTCCAACGAGTCTGGTGGACAACCGATGTCCGCGCCGCTGCAGTTCTCGGCGACGTCGCAGTTGCCGGCGGCGGCGCGGCAGATCGTCGCCGACGAGGCGAGCACGTTGGCAGGGCAACTCGGGCTCGAGCCGGTGCATTGTTCTGCGACGTCACAGGGACCAGCGGACCCGCGGCAGGTGGTCGACGACGGTTGGAAGGCGTTGGCCGGACACGCCGGGCTCGACCCGGAGCACCGCTCCGCGATGTCGCAGACCCCCGCGGCACTGCGGCACACGCCGTTCGCCGGGATCAAGAAGTCGTTCGGGCACGATCCGCTGGAGCCGGTGCAGGATTCGGGGGGGTCGCAGCCGCCCGCCGACGCCCGACACTGCGTCGCTGCGGGCACGAGCCCATTGGCCGGACAAACCGGCGCCGAGCCGGTGCAGGTCTCGGCGACGTCGCACGTCCCCACGGACGCCCGGCAGACCGATCCCGGCGCACGGAGCCGGCACGTCGAGGTGCAACAGGAGGTGCTCTGGCCGTTCAAGCCGCCCAGGTCGCATTGCTCGCCGGCCGGGGGCTCGACGGCACCGTTGCCGCACAACGGCGCGAACGTCACGGTCACGAAGTGGCCATCGGTTTCCAGCGTACGCGGCGGGCTCCCGGGATACTGGCAGTTCGTGCAGGACGCCTGGGTGTTCTCGCCCTGACGGATCGCCCCCTGAGACAGATGGGCGTACACCGAACCGTCCCATGTGAAGGTCAGCGTGTAGCTCTGCGGCACGCCGTTGCTGACCCCGTAGATCGCCGCTCCGCCCGTCTGGCTATAGGGCAGGCTGGCGGTAGCGCCGCCGACGATGTCTCCCGGATCCGGAAGGCCGAGCGTGCCGAAGACGACCCCGTTGCTGGAGAAGCCCGAGACAGCGCTCGTGTCGACCGTATCGCCGCCCTGGAACGGGTTCCTCTGACGACTCAATTCGCCGACGCGGCTCGTGGTGACGTCGAGCCGGAAACCAGCCGGCGCGGTCACGGTGAACGAGATGTTGTGCTGCGCGGCGCTGTCCACGGTGCTCGCGGGGAGCAAGTATTGGTCGCTCCTAGCGTTGATGTTCCAGGCGTAGCGGCTCGTGAAGCTCGTCGGGGTACTGTTGGTGAAGGCTACGGAGTGGTCGCAATCCCAGAACATGCTGCCACTGCACGTCGTCCCCGTGGTGCTGTTGGTGGCGCCGGAGATTTGCGCCCGAACCGACCGTGCCGGAAGCACGGCGAGCCCGATGAGCAGACAGAATAGCGTCAAGCGGCGCGATGGGGCGTCCATGAGCAGGTCTCCTCGGGCTCTTGGTGGGTTTCGGAAAGACCTCTCTCGTCGTGCGTCACGCCTCGTGCTGGATACTCATCGCGCGTGAATCGGTCCTCGTGCCATCCATACGAGTCCATCGCTCTCGTTAGCCGGTCGAGTTTCGAGGGCCTCCGTACCACAGAAGACGCCCTAGCCAAGAGCAAAAAACGAAGGACTCGGACGGGTCCCCGCCGGCGACTCTGGGCGTAGGCGACCCCCACGAACAGGCAAAACATGCGCCAGAATGGAGCACGGCACGCAGTTGTTGCTAGTTTCGGCGGATGGGTGTCCTCACTCGACGGGCAGCACCGGATGACCCTCGCCGTTCGCCTTCGCGAAGGCGTCCTGGACGTCGACTCGGGGTCAGTCGGCGACGCCGTTCGCGGCTCCCGTGAAGCAGAGGTTCGCGACCGACTGCGTGCTCGCGAGGTTGGACGACCACGTGTTGCCCCCGGACGGGTCGTGGCAATCGTGGTTGGCGCTTCCCGAGATGATGTTCGCCTCGATCTCGTTGCCGGAGTTCGGTCCCGTCGCCAGGGGGTCTTCGACGCGGATGCCGTCACCCGTACCGCCGTCCCCGCTGTCGGTCACCTCGTTCTTCAGGATCGACGAGGCGACGAGGCTGGCTTCGCCCGCGACCGATTCGATCGTGATGCCGTGCGTCCCGGCGTTCATGATGTCGTTCTTGGTCACGTCGAGGGCGCTGCTCGGTCCGCTCGGCGGGAAGCCGGGGAAGGATTGCGTGTTGAAGCGGATGCCGTGGGTTCCGGGGTTTTGCACCGCGTTCTGCTTGATCAGTAGGTCGACGTTGTTGCCGCCGACCACGATACCCGCGCCGGTCGTCGCATTGCCGATCATTTTGTTCTTCACGAACCTCGAGTCGACGGTGCCGATGATCACCGCAAAGGTCGCATCGTTCATGGAACGATTGCTTTGGACCTTGAGCTTTTCGTTCGTCGTCGCCGACAGTTGATCGAGGAAGATCCCCGCCCCGACGTTGCCGAAGAAGTAGTTCTTCTGGATCAGCGCTCTCTTCAGGCCGTAGCCGGTGCGGATGCCGGTGCCGTTCTGATGGAAACAGTTGTCTGTGACGCGGCTCGCCGGGGTGCCGGCGGAGTGGAAGTCGAGGCCGTTCGCGTTCAGCGTGAAGACGCTGAACGTGATCTTGAACTTCACGTGGGCGGGATCGGTGCGGATGCCGGCTTCGCCGGCGCCCCGGATGACCACGTCCTGAATCGTCACGCCGTCGGACAGCACGTCGATGCCGATGCCGCCGGGCCCGGCGACCGCGGGTGCGTCGAAAATGCTGTACGCGCTCGGGCTGAGCGGGGGGAGCGTGCTACAGGTCTCTGGTTGCGGTGCCTTACCGAAGATCTTGAGCGGATGATTGATGACGACCTGCCCGCCATAAAGTCCGGCGCACAACTTGACCGTGTCACCGGCGGACGAGGCGGCAACCGCCGCCTGGATCGTCGTGTACGGAGCACTGGGACATTGCACGTTGTCGTCGTCGACCAGAAGGGTCACGGCGTGCGCGGACGACGCGCCCCCGACGATGATGACTGCGACCAGCGCAGCCGCGATCCGGTGTACGGAAGCGAAAAATGTTGCGGTCATGAGCGGGGCCCGTCCTTTCGTCTCGATGATCGAGAGAGCTGCTGCGCCGCCGGCTGCATCCGCGACGAGCTTCCGACGCGATTCGGCTTCCACGCCGCGGATATAGGCGAACCCGGCGATCGGAATCCCCACAAAGCTCAAACATTTTCGAAACATCCCGGGACGAGCGCGCTTGCGCTTTCCGCCCGCCGCGGCCTACCCCTTACGACTGATGGCGCCCGATTCCCCCAGCACGTTCGCCTTCGACATCTACCGGCTCGATCTTCAGGCAGGACTGCTGAAGCGCCACGACCAGCCAATCGTGCTCCGCCCGAAGAGCTGGGACGTGCTCCGCCATCTCGTCGAACGCCACGGGAAGCTCGTCACGACGCACGAGCTCTTCGATGCCGTGTGGCCCGACACCGCAGTCACGCCGCAGACGCTGACCAACGTGATCGTCGAGCTCCGGAAGGCGCTCGGCGACTCGTCCGCTGCGCCCCGCTTCATCGAGACAGTGCCAAAGCGGGGCTTCCGCTTCGTCGCAACGGTCACGGCCGGCGCGTCGACGCCGGCCGCGACCGCTCGACCCCACACCACGGCCGCAGACCCGGTCCCGACCACCGCGAGTGCGATCTTCGTCGGTCGCGACCGCGAGATCGAGCAGCTCACACAGGCGTGGCGACGCGCGCGCACGGGCGACAGCCGCGTCGTATTCGTGACCGGCGAAGCGGGCATCGGCAAGAGCACGCTGCTGCGAGCGTTCGTCGACGACGCCCGCGGCTCCGCGGAGCTCCCCTGCCTGGTCGCGAGCGCGAGCTGCCTCGAGCAGAGCGCCGGCCGCGAGCCGTACCTCGCCGTGCTCGAGATCCTGGCGCAGCTCACCGCCCGCGACGAGCACGGGTTCGTCGGCGAGCTCCTGGCCCGCTACGCGCCGTCGTGGCTGGCGCAACTGCCGTGGCTGCTCCCGGTCATGGACATGTTCGCGCTGCAGGAGAAGCTCGTCGGGATCGGGCCGGGTCGCATGCTGCTCGAGCTCGTCGCGTTCCTCGACGCGGCGGCGGAGCGGATGCCGATCCTTCTCGCGCTCGACGACCTCCACTGGGCCGACGGTCCGACGATCGAGGTGCTCGCGAAGATCGCGCAGCGCTCGTCAGCCGCGCGGATGATGATCGTCGGGAGCTATCGTCCAGGCGACGCCCTCGCCGCGGCGCATCCCGTGGCGGTTTTGGCCGACCGCTTGTGCGCGGGCGGAACGACGAGTGCGGTGGACCTCCGCCCGTTCGACGCCGGTGCGGTCGCGACGTACCTCGACCACCGCTTCGGCGATGCGGAGCTCGCGTCGCGACTCTCCGGATTCGTCGAGGGGGGATCGAGCGGCAACCCGCTGTTCATCCAGGCGATCGTGGCGGACCTGCTCGAACGAGGCTGGATCATGCAGGACGACGGACGATGGACCGTCGCCGCCGGTTTCGACCCGGCGTCGGTCGCGATTCCCGAGGACCTGCGGCGGATGATCGAGCGGCAATTCTCGACGCTCGACCCGGCCACGATGCTGGTGCTGGAAGCCGCGAGCGTCGCCGGAATCGAGTTCGCCGTCGACGCGATCACCGCGGCGCTCGAGCGTCCCGCGGACGACGTGGAGATCCTCTGTCGTGCCCTCGCCCGGCGCGGGCAGGTGCTCCGGGCCGCCGCCGGCGCCGAGTGGCCGGACGGAGGCGGGCGGAATCGGTACGCGTTCACGCACGCCCTCTATCAGGGCGTGCTCTACGAGCGGTTGCCGACGAATCGCCGCGCCGGCCTCCACCTCGCGATCGGCGAGCGGCTCGAGCGGGCCTTCGCCAGCACGCCATTCGAAGCCGCCACGGAGCTCGCGCGGCACTTCGAGCAAGGACGGGACGCGATGCGCGCCGTTCCCTACCTACGACTCGCCGCCTACAACGCGCTCCGGCGCGTCGCCTTCAACGAGTTGAACCACTGCCTGAGCGCCGCCATCGCGCTTCTCGACACGCTGCCGCCCGACCAGCGCATGCCGGAGCTCGAGGGGGACCTGCAGGCCGATCTCGGGGACATCCTGACGGCGACCGACGGCGGCGGAAGCGAGGTGTCCACGGCGGCGTACCAGCGCGCGGAGAACGCCTACCAGGTCGCCGGCTCGGCCCGCGGCCTTTTTCGCGCGCGGCTGGGACTTTGCAACACCGCGTGCGGGCGCGCCGACTACGCCGCGGCCCGGACCCACGTCGAACGGCTGCTGGCGTCGAGCCGCGTCGAGCTTCCAACCCTCACCTCGCAATCGCACTGCTTCGCAGGACTGGTGGACGTCTACACGGGCCGCCTCATCGAGGCACGCGACCACTTCGAGCGCTGCCTCGCGACGACACCCGAGCCGGGCCTGCCGCCGTCGTTCGACGTGCACCGTTACGCGCGCGGGCTTTCGTCGATCTGCCTGGCGCAGCTCGGCCATCTCGACGCGGCGCGGAAGGCCGCGCTCGCGGCACAGCCGTCGGGGCGAACCGTCGGCGACGTGTTCGCCGGCTTCGGAGCCGCGTTCGGATGGCTCATGCTGCGGGACCGGGAGCGTCTCGAGTCCCTCGCGGACCATCTCATCGACATCGCTCGCGAGAACGCCTTCCCGGTCTTCGTTCCGCTCGGTCGGCTCTGCCGTTTCGCACTCGTGCGTGACCGCGAGGGGGCGGCGGTGACGACGGAGCTCCGCGAGACGTTCGACCAGTATCGCGACAATCGGCTGGAAGAGATGAAGAGCCTCCTTCTCGGCATCCTCGCCGAGATCCACGCGCAGGCCGGCGAGTTGGATCACGCCGAACGGTTCCTCGAAGAGGCGTTCCACCACGCGCTCGACACCGGGGAGCACGTGTTCCTGGCTGAGCTGCACCGGATTCGCGGCGTGCTCACGCTCGCGCGGCGTCCACGCGCCGCTGCGGATGCCGAACGATCGTTTCGCGAGGCGATGCAGATCGCCCGCGCGCAGCAGGCACGGTTGATCGAGCTCCGGGCGGCCGTCGCGCTGACGCGCTTGCGGCGCGGATCGGCGGCGCGCGACGTGTTGCGGCCCGTCCTCGCCTGGTTCGTCGACAGCCGGGAGACCGGCGCCGACGTCATCGCAGCGTCGGAGCTATTGGCGTCCGCGTGAGCCAGCCGGTACCCGATCGCACCGACCGTGACGCTCCGGACGCGGCGGCCGTGACCGGCCGAGCCGCCGACCTGGTCGTGCGCCGTGCCCCGGACCGCCGCAAGTATCGGCTCGCCGGAGCACCCGAGGCGGACGTGCTCGAGCTCGAGCTTCCCATGGCGTGACCGCTGTCCGCAGATCCGGTAGCGTCACGCTACCGAGAGGCGCTGCAAGCGTTCCGCCGCTACGTGCCGCAGGAGCTCCTCCGCCTGCTCCGCAAGGAGAGCGTCGTCCACATCAAGCTCGCCGACTGCATCGAACGCCGGATGACTGTGCTGTTCTCGGACATCCGGTCGTTCACGACGCTGTCGGAGTCGATGAGCACGCAGGCCAACTTCGACTTCATCAACTCGTATCTCCGTGCGATGGAGCCGATGGTCAGCCGCCATCACGGCTTCATCGACAAGTACATCGGTGACGCGATCGCGGACCCTGCGCGTGTACAAAGCAGAGCGCGGGGGTCACGGCCTCGCGCCGATCCAGATCGGCATCGGCATCAACACCGGCAACTTGATGCTCGGGACGATCGGCGGCGAGGCGCACATGGAGGGGACGGTGATCAGCGACGCCGTCAACCTCGCATCGCGAGTCGAGTCGATGACGAAGCTGTACGGGGTGGAGCTGCTCGTCAGTGAGGACGCGCTCATGGCGATGGCGGACCCGTCGGCGTTCCAGCTGCGCGAGATCGACCACGTGGGGGTCCGTGACACGACCCAGCCGGTGCGGCTCTATGAGGTCTGCGACGCCGACGCTCCCCACATCAGCGAGGGCAAGCTCGCGAACCAGCCCCGGTTCGCCGAGGCGCTCGCGCACTTCCACGATGGCCGCCTCGTCGACGCTCGCGACGCCTGGCAGGACTGCGTGCGCGCGTGCTCGGAGGACAAGGCCGCACGGATGCAAGCGGAGCGCTGCGACGCCGCGCTCGCGCCGAAGCCCGACGCCGCCAAGCGCTGACGCCGTGACCGACCACGTCGTCGACCTGCTGCACTATTGGCACGTATTACGTGCCAAACCTTCGCCCTGCCCCCTCTGCCATTTCCGCAATCTTCCGGTGCGCGTTTCGCATGAGCGGCACCTCAATCGCGGCGGCCTCGAACCCATCGACCCGCGTGAGGACAGCTCGGCAAGCAGTGTCTTCGCCTTGACGAAGAGCGGCGTGCCGAAGCTTTGGGCGAACTGACGTAGACCGGCGCCAACGCGGCGCATGCGTCGGCCGCGCGGCCGGCACTAGGAACATGGCTAAGGGATCAGATACACCGCCGGGCCATGAGCGATATGGGTACCCGGATGAGCACACTCCGCGCCGTCGCCCTCGTCACGTTCGTACTCTCGTTCACGTTCGTGTGGGGCGCGTCCTACGTCCAAGGATTCGAGAACTATCCGTATTGGCGCGATCTCGGCCCGCACATATCGCCGGAGGCGTTCCGCGCGTTGCGCGAGGCACACTATTGGAAGATCTATCCCCTCGCGGTCTACCCAGGCTTGCTGGCATTCGCGGCGAATGCGGCTCTTCTCTTCTTGCCCCCACCGGGCGTCTCCCGCTGGATCCTTCCCGCTTGTTTCGCGCTGAATCTCTTCGTAGCCGTCGCGACGTTCGCGGTGCTCGTGCCCATTCAGGACCGGATCGACGCCGGCGGCTTCGACCGCCTGCTGATCGAGCAACTCATTCGAGACGATTTCTGGTTTCGCAAGATTCCCGGCACGCTCGGCGGGCTCCTCGTAATCGACCTGCTCTGGCAGATCGTTCGGCGCCCGAAGGAGCGATGATCCATACGCCTTTGTTGGAGGGAGTCGAACCCTCGGACGCTTGCGCGTTGCCGGTTTTCAAGTGCGGCGGCCTTTGCTGACGCGCACGGGGGAATACCTTCAAGTCTTTAGAATATGATTAATCCCCATGAGCGTTGGGGTAACAAAGTCGCTAGGTTTTGGAGCTGGTCGAAGATAAGGACTTGCTTTCAATCCATTTGATATTGAAATATCGCTAATTGCCGCATACATCCCGACCCTGTAGTCGAAACTTAGTGGCGCAAACACTTTTCTGACGTTAGTCGCCTCCACCTCTAGTTTTCCAATTCTTTCTATTTCCAGCTTCTTGAAATGGCGCGGGGAACACGTTCCCGGCAGTTGGATCCGCCAGGCTACAGATCCAGATAGTGCATCCATAGATGGCTTGTCGGGTAGCGCCTCTGTAATCGTCAGTGGCCTGTACCACGCCAAGAACTCAAACGCTCGGCCACAATCAACGATCACTGCCGCCGCCCAACCGTCCTGGGTCCAGTATCCGGCTTCATTGTCGACCAGATCCTTTTCTTTCGACTTGAAGTAAGGATTGATGCAGTGTCCACCACAGGTCGGAAACACGATGACATCTCCGAGAGTCATCAACAGCGGTTGCGGCTCTGCGATGATCTTACGTGGTTTTCCTGCAGGGCACTCCGCGATGCGCACTCGCAGCTCGCCCAGCATCTTGCGCCGCGCTCGGAGGTGCCCCTCGCTCGCTTCGAGCTCCCTGAGCATCTCGATGTCCTGGCCACTGTCGATGATCTCAAGCGCTCTACGTCGCACGCGATCAGACACGATGCACCGCTTCGCGAACTGATCCGCGACAACAAGCCAGAACGTAGTGTATTCCTCATGCCTTGGATCATTTGCCGTCTCTGATTCGCTCTCGCACAGAATGTCGACGAGCTTGTCTACATCAAACGGCAGCCGGACCACCGCGCCGATCGCCGCACGCAGGTCCAGGGCAAAATCGCCCGAATAGAGACCAGTGCCCCAAACGCCCATTCGTGCAGCCAGACTACACCGACGAGAGCTAGACCGCCCTATCGATCTCGTAGAGCGGAGGGGGTGGGATTCGAACCCACGAGGGCTTGCGCCCTGCCGGTTTTTCGAGACCCGGAGCGCCGGGGGCGGTCTGCAACGGGATGCAACGATCCGCAAGAACGACGCGCGTTTCTCCGGCGGTCAGGCGTCCACAGGTGAACCCGCTTCTCTGTGGCGAAGAGCAGTTCGGGCGAACGCCTGACTTTGGACGATATGTCCCTTCCCTCACGGCGAAGGCAGGCCAAGACGTGGCTAGGGTCGCTATCAACGCTCGGTCGCGGGTTTCCGTTGACAGCGGCGCCGCGACCCGCGTACTGCTCGCAGAAATCCCACCCAGGAGGACACCATGATCACACGCCTCTTCGCCTCTCTCGTCATGCTCGCCGTCGTCGCCGTCTCGGCTGAGCATGCCATGGCCAAAGGCTTCGTCATCCCGCACGTGCTCGAGAAGAGCGGCTCGTACGCGGCCGGCACGCCGTTCACGTTCGATACGACGATTTTCATGACCTACGCGCCCGGGGTCACCGACGGCAAGCCGCCCAAAGGCGTGGTCGTGAGCCTCTACCTCTACGACAACGCGGGTCTCCCGCTGAAATCGGGGACCGGGCAGGACGTGTGCAATCCATGCGGCCCGTACAGCTTCACCGGGGCCCCGGGCACGCCGCGGAGAGTCGCGATCGCCCTCGACGACCTGTTCGCAGCCAAGGGTGGCTTTGCCAGCCCCAACGGCGTGGTGACCGGGTTCGGCGTGGCCACGTTCGACGGAGACGGCAAGAGCCTGGACGTCAGCGAGATCATCACCGACACCCAGGACGCCTCGTCCACCGGCGCGCTGCGACCGGCGTACATGAACTTCACGTGTACCCTCAGCAGCGGCCGCTATGAGATACGGTAGCCGCTGACGTACGAATCCCGACGCGGATGCGGTTGGAACAGTCTTCGGAGTCAGCTTCCAAAGCGGAGGGGGAGGGATTCGACCGGGTGAGCAGGATCTACCTCGAAGTGTTTGCCGCCCGCGGGTGTGGAGGGGATTCACCACGCGGACCCGCGGCGTCGCGTCAGTCCGCCTTGTCCTTGAACTGACCCGTCGGCGGGCCGGCGACGTTCTTGGTGGCCGGGAAGCTGTACACCGCCTCCCAACAGAGGCCACTCTCGAAATTGTGCAGCTGCACGGTGACCGGTTGCCCGAACGGCAACGCGGGATCGTCGAGGAGAGCGCCCTTCGCCTTCACTTGAATCTGCGCCTTGCCCGCCGTCAGCCCCTCCTGCAACTTGAGCTGGTTCACGCCGTCGGGCGTCAGATCCTTGTCCTTGTAGTCGAAGCCTTTCGGCTTGTCCTTCCAGCAGGGTTTCGGATTGGCGACGCCGCAGAGACCGCCGGCCGGAATCGTGGCGTCGAAGAGCAAGGTCGACGCACCGTCGTAGATGCAGAGCTGGTAGTTCGTCGTGGTGAGCGGCGTGCCGAACTCGGCCTTGCTGGTCACCGCCCCCTTGCTCCACTTCCACTGCAGCTGATCCTTCGTGTCGGTCGCGACGTTGTCCTTGTACTGGAGGCTCGCCTTGGCGCCCGTCGCCGGCGTCCGGCAGCCGGCGACCGGTCCGGAGTTGCACGTCGGCGCCGTCACCGTCGGCGTCGGCGTCGGCGTCAGCGTTGGCGTCGGCGGCAGGGTCGCGGTCGGGGTCGGCGTCGGGATCACGGGGCACGTGAGCATCCACGACCCACTCCCGGCTACTCGCTTCACGAAAACGTACGCCGTCTCCGTGACGCTCGGGATGAAGATGATCGCCTCATCGCTATCGAGGCCGGCGTTCGTGCTCGACGCGCGAATCACCGGGTTGCCCTTGCTGTCGGGCGTGATGCTGTAGAGATAGAGGTCGTAGTCCGCCGACGCCGGCACGGCGAGGCCGAGACTGACCGGCACCCCGCTCGAAAGCGACATCTTGCGACCCCACGCACGGCGATCGAATCTGCCGCCCGTCGTCGAGTCGCTGAGCGGGGCGCACGCGTACGTGAGGGTGACGGCCTCGATCGCGGCATCGGGATTGATGAGACCATAGCCCTCGAAGCGGTCTTTCGGCGTCGCGGCGCGTCCCAGCGTCGGATCGGAGCCGGCCCCGGCCTCACGGTTCGCGTTCGACTCGGTCGCCGAAGCGCCGAGCAGATTCTTCACCAGGAGCGGATGGGTGCTCGATGCGAAGCTCCACGTGAGCCCGGCATCCTGCAGCGCGTCGATCACCAACGCCGCGGCGCCGGCCACGAACGGAGCCGCCATCGAGGTTCCTTTGTTGTTGTAGTGGTCGTTGGCAACCCGATCGGCGAATCCCGCCACCAGCGCGTCGGCGTCGTTGCTGTCATCCGAGAGGATCGCGGAATAGAAGTCGGACCCACCCGGCGCGATCACGTCGGGCTTGTCGTCTTCGTCCGCCCCGGGCGCGAGAAAGCCGCTGCTCGTGTACGTCGTCAGCTCGTTGACGTCGTTGCTGGCCCCGACCGTCATCACGAGAGACGCGCGCCCCGGATCGTCGACCACGTTGCCGCCGCCGGTCCCCGGCCCGTCGTTGCCCGCCGAGACGACCGCCACGATTCCGTTCATGACCGCCGTGTTGGCCTTGGCCCGCGCGGTCGGGTTGATACCAGGCGCGCCGATGAGCCCGAAGCTCATGTTGATGACCTTGATGTTGTGGAGGGTGTTCTGCGCCACCATGTCGTCGAGCGCGGCTCCCCAGTCGAGGGCCGAGCCTGCGCCGGCGTTGGTGAAGACCTTGGCGCCCGCCCAGCGCGCGACCGGCGCCACGCCGCGGAGCGCGTTGAACCCGTCGCCGACGGCAGGGTAGTTGGTCGCCGTGTTGACGACCGCGTAGCGGGTGACCGTGCCGCCGCCGTTCTGCGAGAGGGCGCTGGTGTAGTGTTCCGTGGCCACGGGAGTGAAGGTGTTCGGCTCGACGATGCCGGAGGCCCCGGACGTAGGCGCCGAGAGCGCACCGAACGACGTCGTCCCGTTGGGCGCGCTCAAGGCGAAGAGATTCGTCGAGCCGCCGCCGAGCCAGGTGGCGTCCTGCGTGTACGTGAGCGACACCGCCGGCAGATGGATCATGCTCGCGAAGAAGCCGTTGGCGGGGAGGGCCGTCATGTCGCCGCTGTCCGTGTAGGTGAGCGTGCCGGGCCCGACGCCAAAGGCGGCGCCAGTCCCGACGGCGATGCCCGCCACGAAGGTGCCATGTTGGCGAATGTCGCGCGGCGTGGCCTCGGCATCGGTGGTGTAGTCCTTCCAGTACTCCATCCGCCCGGCGAGATCGGTGTGGGAGTCGTCGACGCCGGTGTCGAGAATCGCGACCGTGATGTTGCTGTCGCCGGAAAAGCCGGTGCCGCTACCCGCGAAGCCGCTCGCCCACACCGGCCGCACGCGCCCGGTGCGCGTCGCCTCGTCCATGTGAAGCTGCAACGGCCGTTCTTCGACGACGACCACCAGCGACGCACCCATCGCCGCGGGGAGCGATTCCACACTCGCCCGCGGCAGGCGTCCGGTCCAGCCGTAGCTCACCGCGCCGTACACGTGATCGATCGCTCCGCCGAGCGCGAGAAAAGCGTCGATCTGCGGTTGCGTGACCTGCTGCGAGAACACGAGCTCGATGCGAATCGGCGCGGAGAGCTCCGCCTGGAAGCTCGCGAACTCCGTCGGTGCCACGGCTCTGCCGAGCGCAGCGCGAATCGTCGCCAGCTCCTGCTCGATCTTGTCGTCGATCTTGCTGCCGTTGGCGTCGAACGGGCGGGCGTCGGGAATCTCCGGCGCGATCGCGGGCTCGGGCGGCGGTGCCGGGACGACCTGCGCCTGCGCGACAGCGCTCATCAAGAAAGTGGCGGTGGCCAGAGCGAGTCGAACGCGGCGTGTGCGACTACGGTTCGTCATTGCGCCTCCTCGAATTCCAGCGACAGCGACTGAAGACTCTGTTCGTCTGCTCGGCGACTACCGTGCGGGACCCTCCCACCCTGCTCGGCGTAGTGTCAAGACACACGGCGACGTGCCGACCAGCGGGGCGATGAGCAGAGTTGCCTGGCGCAATTCGCTCTCGTGAGGTCGAAGAGCGCTTTCGCGCGACGAAGCTCCCCATTCGGCGGGCGCCGCCGGTAACCGCTGCCGGCTGGGGTTGCAGACACGAACCTCACCCTTCACCACCACATCGCGCTCGGACCAATCTCAGCGGTCGTCGAGTTTTTGAAAGCGGAGGGGGTGGGATTCGACGAACGCCGCTCGCCGAAGACGAGCAATCGGTCCGACAAGCATCGATTCTACCGAGCCCCGGCGCCGCAACGAACCGACCGCTGACGACCCGCGCCGCCTGGCGTTCACGGACAAAACACGGACAACGAGTTCCCATTCCGGGCAGTAACCTCCGACCGTGAGCGACGCCACCGGGCGCGAAAATTCTGTTGCCCGGCGGCTTCGAACTCGGTACTGACGCTGGGGCGCCGGACACCACGAGCGACCTGGAGGAGGACCGATGCTCCGACCCGATCCGCGCTCCACGACCCATCATCTCCGCCGGCACGGCCTGATCGCGCTCGTGACGGTGGGGCTGATCCTCTCAAGCGGCGCGGCCGCCCGCGCGCAATACGTCGTGAAGCCGTTCAAGGGCCTGGGAATCTTTCGCGGCAGCATCTATCTCGACCGCAACTCGCTCGATGTCGCCGTCGCCAACGACGGACGCGCCGTCGTCGTCTGGAGCGACTACAAGATCGTGAAGTCCCACCTCGACGACCCGATCGTGGGCATCGCACCGTTCTCCCTCGCAACGTTGACCGCCACGTTCCCAACGACCTGGATGCCGATCCGGCTCTTTTCCAATCCGCGACCGCGGATCACGGCGCTCGCCGACGGCGGCCTGCTCACGACGTGGCTCGACGGGAAGTTCTCCGGGGTGTCGCTGTCGGCGCAACGGCTCAATCGCGCGGGCCTGCCGGACGGGGATGCGCAGGAGGACATCAGCCAAGTCGGTAGCTCCGCCATCATCGGCTATCATTCCTCCGCTGCGCTCCCCTCCGGGGTCGTCGTGGTGGCCTGGCAGGAATTCCGGACCTTTCGGTTCGCGAGGCTCGATGCGAGCGGAAGACCATTGGGATCGCCCATTTCCCTGGACAGCGCGCCGTTCGATCCGGCCGGGCGGATCGAGGTCGATGCGCTTCACGACGGTGGCTTCGTCGTCGCCTGGCAGCAGCCGGAAGGGAACGTGCCGCGGGCGCAGCATTTCACTGCGGCGGGCCAACCGGTCGACGCGTACTTCACCATCTCCAGCCAGCCGTTCCTGCAGGCGCTCGCCGCCAGTCCGGCCGGCGACGTCGTCGCGGCACTCTTCTGGCGCGGCGCCACCGATGTCGAGACCGCACCGGAGCTCTGGTTGGGCCGCTTCACGAGCGACGGTGTGCCGCTCGGTCCCGAGCTCCGGGTGAACGGCAGCGGCGAGCAGGGCGTCGTCGGCGACCTCGAGTTCGACGTGGCGGGAAACCTCTACGTGGTCTGGAACGGCAGTTCCGGGGTACGGGCCCGCGGGTACGATGCTGGTGGCACGCCGCTCGGCCCCCCCGTGCAGATCAGCGGCCCGACGTACGGGACGGTCCGCGCGAGCCGGATACCCGAGGGCGACTTCGTCACCGTGTTCAGCAATCCAGGCGCCAACGTGGGCGTCGTGTCGCTCTGCACGCCCGGCACGTCGGTGTGCGGCGACGGCGTCCTGGATGCGCTTTGCGAGCGCTGCGACGCGGGCCCTGCCAACAGCGACACGCTTCCCGATGCCTGCCGTACCAATTGCCGACCCGCCCGCTGCGGTGACGGCACCATCGACACCGGCGAGACCTGCGACGACGCCAATCGCGAGGATTGCGACGGCTGCTCGCTGACCTGTCAGGAGGAGGTGGGCCTCGGCTGCGGCGACGCCATCCCGTTCCCGACCTGCGGCGAGACCTGCGACGACGGCAACGACGATGTCGGCGACGGCTGTAGTCCGACGTGCACGCCCGAGCGCGCCCGCGGCGGCGGCTCGATCAACACCGATTGCTACATCGAGTGGTCGATCGACAACCCGACCAACACGCCGCTCCTCGACAAGGAAGGGCGGTTCGCCAATGTCCAACGCTGCAGGGACAACGATGCGCTCTGCGATCGGGACGGCGGAGTCGTCGGGAGCTGCACGTTCGCGCTCCGCGTCTGCGTCAACAACACCGACGTCCCGCAGTGCGAGCCCGCCCTTCGCCTGTCGTCGTGGACGCTCAAGACGCCGTCGGAGAAGCAAGGCCTGAAGGATCCTGTCGCTGCGGACATCCGCGCCGCGTTCGCGGGCACGGTGAACGGCGCGATCGTCGGCACGACGCTGCGCGACGTCTGCAGTCCCGAGGTGCTGGTGCCGGTGGCGGTGCGTCCGGGGACGTCAGCCGGCAAGCGCAAGCTGACGAGCCAGGCGACGCTCTACAGCGGCGCTCGTGACGGCGACAAAATACAGCTGATCTGCGTGCCCTGAGACACGGTTGCTCGCGGCGCGCTCACCCCGCACACGCTCGACCACGTCGCGTCTTGGGCTCACTCTGCCCTAGCTGCACGTAGCACGACAGCGGCGCGCATCGCTTGCTCTGATTCTGGACCACGCTTCGATCAGCCGTGGCTAGCATGTCATTGTGTGCTGGACCGACCTCGTCGTATTGACGATTCGAGGCTTGGCAACGGTCATGCTGCCTATCAATCGACTGCAATGAGCGATCGCCCGTCTCGGTGTGCGATTCTGTTGGTCCTCCTCTCCGTCGGTTGCGCAACGGTTCAGCCGTCGCTGCATGCGACGCCGAACACGGTGTGCTCGGGGCGAGGCGCTCGGCTGGAATGGGAAGGTACTGTACAGTCAGCTCAGCTCCGAGCCGCTGGATGGGTCGCTCGGAGCGGTTCCGTCGAAGGGCGCGAAGGAAGTCCACCCGATCGTGTCGACGACGTATCGCCTACGCGTTGCCACGCTCTTCAGCAAGAAGACGACCGAGGCGAGCGTGCAGGTCGTCTCGGCGCCGGACTCTCCGGCGAAGATCGGTGCCTCGATCGCCGATCCGTCGGCCGGCTGTGCGCCGGGCCGGTTGTGGGTCACCGCGCGCGTTCCGGCCGAAGCCTGGGATCCCAGCTGCGGGTCGGCGTGGTCTCGTCCAGCGACGGCCGTAGCTATCAGGTCGAGCACGCATCGAAGACCGCGAACGTGGCACAAGGTGCGCCGTCAGGCCATTTTCGCGGCACCCGATTGCCGGCGATTGGAAGCTTGAGATGGCGCTGCGACCCGGCGAAGCCTGCGGGACGCCGTCGTTGCCGCGATCGCTGGCGATCGCCGTAACGCTCGACTGCGGGAGCGAGGCGCCATGAATCGCGCCGAGCTGCGCAGGAACATCGACACCATCGTGATCTTGATGCTCGAGAATCGATCGTTCGATCACCTGCTCGGACACCTCTCCCTGCCGCAGTTCGGCGGCCGTGCCGACGTGGACGGGATTCGGGATCTCCAGGATCCGGCCCACGGGAATCCCGCTCGGAACGGGACGATCGAGCAGCCATTCTTTGGCACGGACACCCTCGCGTCGGACCTTCCGCACGAGCGTGCGTTCGTCGCACGCAGCTTGCTTTCTCGAATGTCAGCGGCGCGCCAACGATGACGGGTTTCGTGAAGGCGTACGAGCAGTTCACTGGCTGAACGGGCGTGCTCAACCCACCGCCAATGATGCTGTTGCAGCCCGATGAGCTTCCGCGTGTCGAGCTTTCTCGCGCGCGAATACATGGTGTGCGACCGTTGGTTCGCGCCCCTTCCGACGTCGACGCAGCCGAATCGTCTGATGTCCCTTTGCGGCTATACCGACATCGACGAGACGCATGCGAGGCTGATGCCCAATCAGAAGACGATGTTCGATTGGCTCGATGCCCACGAAGTGAGTTGGCGCGTGTACTCGGCCGGCATCTCCTTCTGGCTATTGATGAAGCGCCTGTGGCCGCGCGTGTTCAGCACGAAGTTCCGGCGCCTCAGCGAGCTCTCCGAGACGTTCAGTACAAACGAAGGCCGACCGCCCGAAGGTGATTCTGATAGAGCCCGACTACGAAGACTCGCCCGTCCATACGAGCGGCCATGCGAGCGACAATCATCCGCCGGTTTCGGTCGCGTTCGGAGAGTCACTCCTCTTGCAGGTGTACGACGCTCTCGGCGCCGATCCGCTGCGTTGGAAGAAGACCCTATTGATCGTGACCTACGACGAGCACGGCGGGTTCTTCGACCACGTGCTGCCGCCGAACGTCGTGCAGCTACCGGGTCCGCAGTGGGCAACGGCGACGCCGTTCGCGACGACGGGTCCGCGCGTGCCAGCGTTCGTGGTGTCGCCGTTCGTGTCGCAAGCGAGCGTCTCGAGCGTGACCCTCGACCACACGTCGATCCTCCAACTGCTCGCCGAGCGCTTCGGCGCGCCCGGCGAGAGCTACTCGCCGCAAGTCGATGCGGCGTGCGGCCGGAATTGCCTCCGTCTCCGCAGTGCTCGATGCGACAGCGCAGCGACCTTCCCCGTACGCGGCGCCGCCGGACGTCACGATCTCTGCGCAGGCCGAGCTGCAAGTGACGCGCGATCCGAAGACTGCGAATCAGCACGCCTTCGTCGCTGCGATCGAGACGGTCGCAGCGGAGCGCGAGAAGCAGCGCTCAGGAAGTATCCGCAGATCGCGAGTGGCTCCGACCGTAGACGCCGACCCGGAAACGCCGCGCCCAGGCGGCGAGAGTCGTGATGACCCGGGAAGTCCGGGCTGCTTGCCCTTGTCTGCGTGCCATTACCAACGAGGTTGCGCCTCGAACCGATCAGCGGGATGCGCGGGCGCTGCCGAGGTTGATCGGCTCGGCGCTCCTGGACTTCACGCAGGAAGAACGGGGTATAGTGTTGCTCATGCACGGCCGGCAGTCTGAGACGAGCCCCGACTCCCGAGACATCGCGCTCGTCGAGTCGTTCTTCGAGGCGTTTTCCGGGCAGGACGTCGAGCGTGCGCTGGGGTACATGTCCGAGGATATCGTGTACCAGAACGTTCCCTTCCCGGCGGCGCGGGGAAAGGCGGCCGTTCGTCGGACGCTCGACACGTTCGGCAGGTTCATGACGGGCTTCCAAGTAAAGATGAAGAACATCGCCGCACGTGACGGGGTCGTGCTGACCGAGCGCGTCGACATCCTTTCGGGGCCGGGTATCTATCTCGATCTCTGGGTGTGCGGCACCTTCGAGGTGAAGGACGGCACGATCACGCTCTGGCGCGACTACTTCGACCTCGCGTCGGCGGCGATGAAGCTGGTGACCGGCCCCTTCCGGAAGTTGCTCGGGCGCGTCGGCTGACCCAGGTATTCTCCCGCGCGCGAACCAAACGACCGGCCGCGCGAACACGGACCCCACGAGGGCTTTCACCCTGCCGAATCGGTCGCGGGGCGAGCTCGGCGGGAGTGAAGTTCGGCGCCGGGAGCGACTAGCGCGGGGTGCCCAGGCATAACGGCAGCAGGAGGTCGTTCGCATTGATCTGGCTCGGACTACTAGCAATCGCCGTCGTCCTCGTCGCCTTGGTCGCGCTCACCGGGGCTCGCCCCCAAGGAGGACGCCCGGTCGGCGGGACACAGCTGATGACGGTCGGACGTATCGTCGCGATCGTCATGGCACTGGTGCTTGCATACGTCGCGTTCACTCGTTGATCTCGAAAACAGTGATGCTCCCACAGAAAGCAGAGCACCATGTCAACGCAACCCCAGCGATCGGCGCAGGCGGCGGAGGGGGTGGGATTCGACGACGCCGCTCGCCACAGGCGAGCAAGGCGCAAAAGCTCGCGGCGCAGCCGCGAACCTTTCGGCGCTGAATCCCGGGGTGGGATTCGAACCCACGAGGGCTTTCACCCTGCCGGTTTTCAAGTCGCGCGCAGCGTGCAACGGGAGTCGGCTCGGTCCTGGCAAGCGTCGATTCCACCAAGGCCTCGGCACTACGACGAACCGATCGCTGACGACTCCCGGCGACTGCCGTTCACGGACAAACGGCGGACAGCGCGGACGCGGCGCAGCGTCGCTTGGCGATCAACTCGCGGAACTTCCGCTTTGGAACCTTGTAGCGTCACTTCGTAGATCAGGCGCGCTTTCGCTGGTTCTCGTTGAACCCCTCTCGTCCCCTAGCTTCCACCGGGCGACCACGTTGAGCATCCGTGGTACTTCCCCTATGGCCCCCGACGAGAAGCCCTCGAACCCAGAGCGCGAACAGACCGACGAAAGTCTGCGCGTCGAACGCGAGAAGGCGGACGATGCTCTCGGGGAGGAGCTAGCGCCTCGATGAGACTGCGGACAGCCGTCATCAGCAAGGCTCGGGCGCGCGCCGACGAAGTCCTGGCGGCTGCGCGTACCAAGACGGATCGACGGTCTGGAGCGCGTAGTGCAAAGACTCTCGGCAATGTCGTGAGGGAGAGAGTCGCGCGAAGACCAAGCCCTCAGAGAGGAGCGAGCCGATGCGGACGACATGCTCCGTGCGGAACGTGCGGAGCAGGTCGCCCTACTTACGCCGAACGCAGCGAGACGGACAAGGATCTTCTCGCGGAACGCGCGCGGGCCGACGATGCGCTTGCTACGCGGGATGAGTTTCTCGGCATCGTGAGCCACGACCTGCGAAATATGCTGAATGTCGTGGTCTGCTCCGCGGCGCTCATCGAGAAAGAAGTGTCGCAGGCGAATCCCGTGGAGCAGGTTCTAGGACGTTCAGCGCATTCAGCGCTCGGGTGCTCGGATGAACCGCCTCATCGGAGATCTGGTCGATGTCGCGAGCATCGAAGCCGGTCGGCTGGCGGTGACGCGTGAGGTCGGAGACCCGGCTCAGGTCGTGACGGAGGCGGTGGACACTTTTCAGCGCAAGCAGCGGCAAGCGGGATCTCGCTGGTGGAAGAAATCGTGCCGCCGTCGTTGGTCGCTGGTTCGATCCCGCGCGGATTCTTCAAGTGCTGATCAATCTCCTCGGTAACGCCATGAAGTTCACGCCGGCGAACGGGAAAGTCGTCGTCCGCGTCGAACGCCTCGAAGATGAAATCCGCTTCGCGGTCAGTGACACCGGCGTGGGCATTCCCGCCGACAGCTTGGAAGCGGTGTTCGAGCGATTCCGTCAGGTGAACGCGAACGACCGACGCGGCGTGGGACTGGGTCTCTACATTCAAAATGCATCGTGCAAGGACATGGCGGTCGGATCTGGGCCGAAAGCAGGATCGGCGAAGGGAGCACCTTCTGCTTCACGCTTCCGACCCACCACGCTACTTGAAGAGCCACAGACAAAGCCCGGCGCGGTCAAACCTGGGAATGAACACCCCCCCCGGACGATTCAAGAGAGAGCGCCCGTGACGGTAATCCACTGAAGCAACGAGCGGAGGGGGTGGGATTCGACGACGCCGCCCGCCACAGGCGAGCAACGCGCAAAAGATCGCGGCGCAGCCGCGAACCTTTCGGCGCTGAATCCCACGGGGTGGATGGTTGGCGGAGGCGGTGGGATTCGACGACGCCGCTCGCCGAAGGCGAGCAACGCGAAAAGAAATCGCGGCGCAGCCGCGGCCCTTTCGGCGCTGAATCCCACGGGGTGGATGGGCGGCGGAGGGGGGTGGGATTCGAACCCACGAGGGCTTGCACCCTGCCGGTTTTCAAGTGCGGCGCGTCACGTACCGGGCTGTCCCTGCTCATCCCTCCACGTGTGCTTCTGACAAACGCTAGCTTCTCCGAGGCCTCCTCGAGTGCCCGCTCATCCCTGCTCGTCCCGGGGCGTTGATGGGGAACTGGATGGGGGAAGCGCGGCGGCGTCCTTCGCACGATGGTGAGGCACGCCTGAAGAATCCCGAGCTAGAAGTGCCCAGGTTTCGTGGACACGTACTCGTGGGGTCGGCGCTCGCCGTTCCGACGATGCTGGTCGAGGTCGGAGGGGTTGCGATGATCTGAGGCGCCCGGGGACTCGCTTCAGCCTGGACACGGGCCAGGGCACCCGCTACTCGACGCCGCAACGACGGCAGCGAGGAGGCGCAACATGCACGCACCCGTAACGGCGCTCTACGCCGGGCTACTCGGTCTTTTGATGCTGATCCTCTCGTTTCGTGTCGTCGCGGTGCGCCGCGCGACGTCGATTGGCCTCGGTGATGGCGGCGATGCGCTGCTCTTGAGCCGCATCCGCATCCACAGGCCTTCGCCGAATACGTTCCTCTGGCGTTGCTCCTGATGCTGATCCTCGAGGTAAACGGCACCTCGTCGACGTGGCTCCACGGGCTCGGGGTCGCGCTCGTCGTCGGCCGTTTGGCGCACGTCCAAGGAGCCGCTCGCGCAGGGGACCGGCGCCAACCCCGGACGACTCGTCGGGAACATGCTCACCTGGGGCGTCATTCTCGTGGCCGGGGTGATGAACGTCCTCTGACGTAGACGTCACGCCCGCCAGCAGCCACCGCCCGGACAATGAAGGGAAGGCGCACCGTCGCCCAGAGCCCGCACCTGAGTCAACCGAAAAGCACGGCAGGCTCCCGGAACTGCGCAGTGCCTCGACGCGCTCGATCAACGCCTTGCGGGCGCCGTCGGAACGTCGCTCGGGAACCTGGCGTCGCTCCGCCGCCAGCGGTCGAGCCATCGGGCCCGAGCACCACGCGGCCGCGCGCGCCGGCATGGAGCGCGGCCGCCGGCGTCATCGCGAGCGTGGTCTCGGGCTTCCGTCCGGTCGGCGCGCCCCGCGGCGACGACGAAGCCGGCCGCCAGCAGCGCCGCGCGGACCGACGGTCGACGCCGAGTAGGTGAAAGCTCGGTGTCGTGCTCGGCGCAGGCGGCGAACACGCGCTCGAAGCAGTCGAGCGTCCACATCGGCGACGTCGGTCTTCGCCGAGAACGGGTCGTAGAAGATGCAGTCGGGCGGCGGTGCCGTCGGTCAGCTGCGAGCGGAAGTCGCCCTCGAGGAGCGTCCACGATGAGCGGCGCACGTCTCCGAGCGCCACTCGCCGAAGCGCAGGAGCTGCTCGGGCGCCGGGTGGCGCAGGTGCGGGAACTGCGCCGGCGTGGCGGAGCGCGAGCCGGAGCGACGCGAGGTCGTGCTCGAAGCTGACGAGATGGAGCGGCCGCTGCGAGCGCCGCCGGCGCGCTCTCGCACGCGCGGATCGCCGCCATCGCGTTGTGCGCCGCGCCGAGGCCGACGTCCCACACGACGAGCGGCGCGGCGGCCGGCTCGCGCAGCCGCGCGACGCAGTCGCGACTGCTCGACGTAGAGCGCGTTCGCCTCGACGGCCGGATCGAGACCGCCGTGCATGATCTCGCCCGACGCGCGGTGCGACGATGCTCGCGTAGCCGCTGCGGCGAGTCGCGGACCGCGAAGCGCTCGAGCGCGCGCTCGTCGCGACCGCGGCGGCGCCGCGGCGCCGGCGACCGACGGGTTGTCGTCGTCGCCGCGCCGAGGACGTGCGCGCTGCTCGTCGCGGATACGCCGCGAACGTGTCGGCGAGGATGTGCTCGCCGCATCGCGGCCATGAGGTCGTGGTAGAAGCGCAGGTTGTGCTGCGTCGAGCAGCTGCCAGCCGAGCGGCTCGCTCGGCCTTGATGAGGTGGTGCAGGTAGGCGCGCGAGTAGCCGGCGCACGTCGCGCAGGCGCAGTCGGCGTCGACGGGCTCCTCGGCGAGCTTGTAGACGCCGCGATAGAGGTTCAGCCGGCCGCGCGACGTGAACGCCACGCCCTGCTGCGCGAGCACCGACGGCATGATGCAGTCGAACATGTCGACGCCGCGATGGACGGCCTCGAGCAGGTCGAGCGGCGTGCCGACGCCCATCAGGTAGCGCGGCAGGTCGCTCGGGCAGGAGCGGCGGCGGCGAGCGCGGTGCAGCGCTCGCGCTCGGCCTTGCTCTCGCCGACCGCGAGGCCGCCGATCGCGTAGCCGTCGAACGGCAGGCGCGTCAGATGCTCCGCGCTCTCGCGCCGGAGGTCCTCGAAGCACGCGCCCTGCACGATGCCGAAGAGCGCCTGCGGCGCGTCGCCGCGCGCGGCGAGGCTGCGCGCCGCCCAGCGGTGCGTGCGCTCCATCGCCGCGGCCGCGCGTCGCGTGGTCGACGGTCGACGGCGATGCACTGGTCGAGCGCCATCATGATGTCGCTGCCGATCGCGCGCTGCGTCGCGATGCTGCGCTCGGGGGTGAGCACGATCGCGCGCGCCGTCGACGTAGCTGCGGAACACGGCGCCGTCCTCGGTGATCGACGCGGTCGTTCGGCGAGCGAGAAGACCTGGAAGCCGCCCGAGTCGGTCAGCACCGAGCCGTCGCCAGTTCATGAAGCGGTGGATGCCGCCGACGCGCTCGAACACCTCGAGGCCCGGGCCGCAGCAGCAGGTGGTAGGTGTTGGCGAGCAGCATCGTGCGAGCCGGCGGCCTCGAGCTCCTCGACCGATGAGGCCCTTCACCGTCGCCTGCGTGCCGACGGGCATGAAGACCGGCGTCTCGACCTCGCCGTGCAGCGTCGTGAAGCGGCACGCCCGCGCGCGAGGATCCGCTCGCGGTCGCTTCGACGCGAAAATGCAGGCGCGACATCACGCCCATGGCTCTTCGCACGTCGCATCGCAGAGGGCCAGCTGATGCCCGGTTCGAGGTCGATCCGCGCAGAGGTTCTTACGCAGAACCGTTTTTGTCGACGGTACGCAGAGCATGGCCGGCTTCAGCACCCGAAGGCTGAGAGTTCCGAGTTGGTTCGCGACCTGAACGTCCTGGGCCGGGAGCTTCGTCTGATGCTTACACGCGCGCACCGACCGACCCCGTCGCGGTCGTGATGCTGAGGCCATGGAGCGCAATCGCCGAGAGCGCGCGGTCGGTGGTGCCGAGCACCGTCACCGCGACGCCACGGGTCTCGTTGAAGGTCTGCGACGGGACGTTGGTCCCGGTCGCGCCCGAGGTCAGATCCGCGGTCGCCGCTGCTGCGCTGCTTGCGCCGACGGCAATCGAGAGCAGGAACCAAACCGCGCCGAGCGCGTGCTTCCGTAGTCGTCTCATGAGTGTGCTCCTCGCGTCTCTTGCGAAGCTCACTCCTATCAGGGTGAGAATTCCACCTCGGACTGCCCACCGGGGACCCGTTGTCACGCCCGCGCGGCCGCCGCCTGAGCCCGACGGCTTCGACTTCGCCTGACGCCCGGACACCCGCGGCGGCTGGGCGTCCATCCCAGCGCCCCCAAGGCGCGCTGGCCGCGCTGCGTTGTGACACCGCGGCCGGCGCCTCCGAACGCGCCCCCTCGGCCACTCGGACGACCCGCACCCGCCGGCTTGTTCCGTGTGGCGAACGGCAGTTCAGCGGCGCACGTCCGATAAGGGGCGATACGTCAACTGGCTCTAGCAAAAACGCTGCTAAAGATGACTATCAACTACACGAGCAACGCGGCGCCAGACGAGCGCGGCGAAGCCGGCAAGGCCCGCTTCGATGGGCGCGCCGAGGAGTGCGGCCTCCACACCTCCGGCGCGGACGACGAGTAGTACCGCTACCCCGCCCGCGACGAGCAGCGTCGTTTCCACGCAGCGCGTAACGTTCTCCGTTGATTTTTTCCACGATCGCGGCGATCTCTGCACAGACGTCGATATCGTTCGACGTCCACGCACGCAGGAGACCCCCATGCGGATGATCAACGTCTCGACCGCCCTCGCCGCACTCGTCACCCTTGTCGCGATCGACGGCGGCACTGCCGCATGGGCACAGCTCCCGGACCCGGATGCCGCGAAGGCCGCGGACAAATGCCAGAAGGCGATCCTGTCGGCCGGCACCGCGTTCACCGCGTCGACGTTGAAGAGCCTGAGCACATGCTTCGACGGCGTCTTCAAGTGCATTCAAACCAAGCCCGACGACGACAAGTGCATTCCGAAGGCGGTCGCGCGCTGCGCGACGGAGAACGACGCGTCCCGTGCGAAGCACCTCGCCAAGATCTCCGGCGCGATCCCGAAGAAGTGCACGAGTCTCGCTGATCTGAAGGCTGCCGGAGGCCTCGGCTACGCCGGGCTCGAAACAGGATGCGCGAACGCGGGAGCACCGCTCACCACCGTCGCGGCAGTCGCCGACTGCGCACGTGAAGAGCTCGAGTGTCGCGCCGAGCGCATGTTCTCGGTCGAGATGCCGCGGGCGCGGACGCTCGCGACCGCGTTCGGCATCGGGACGCGTGCGGGCTCTTGTCTCCACGATCTCGGCGGCGCGGGCAACGTCACCGACCTGGACGTCGGGAAGTCGCTCGAGAAGTGCCAGAAGCTCGTCAAGAAGACCGGCACGGCATTCGTCACGAAGACGCTGAAGAGCCTCAGCAAGTGCACGACGGCGGTCTTCGGCTGCGTACAGAAGAAGCCGAACGACACGAAGTGCACCGACAAAGCGCGCGCGACCTGCGTGAAGGCACTGACGGTCGACATCCCCGCCGCCGGGGACGCGGTGCCGTCCGCGATCGCTGCCCGTTGCGCGGAGATCTTCGCCGAGGCGGTCGCCGCGAACGCGATCTTCGTCGATGCGCTCGCGCCGACGTGCCAGCCGCTCGGCGTCATCCTCGCGTCGGCGAGCGACTGGGGCGAGTGCGTGATGCGCCAGCACGAGTGCACCGTCGAGCAGATACTGCCGTTCATGGCGCCGCGCGCGGCCGAGCTGCTCGCGAGTGTCGGGCAGTCGGCGACCAGCGCCTTCTGCGGCCCCACCGCGACACCGACACTCACCGTAACACCGACGCCGACCGTCACCGCCACCGCGACGCCGACGACGACACTGACCCGAACGCCGACGCCGACGGCAACAGTCACCGCGACACGGACGGCCACGCCCACCGCGACACCGACGATCACCGCGACCGCGACGCTGACGGTCACCTTCACTCCCGGCGGTGGCACGCAGACGCCCACGCCGACACCGACGGCAACCGCGCAGGCGAACCTCGTCTTCGTGTCGTCGCAAGTGGTTGCCGCCAACCTCGGCAGCGCGGCCGCGTACGACATGCAGTGCAACACCTTCGCCACCAACGCCGGGATCAACAACATGGCCGGCGACGCCTTCGTCGCCTGGATCTCCGACTCGAACTCGGACGCCGTCACGCGTCTCGGGTCCGCGCGCGGTTTCGTGCGGGTCGACGGACGCCCGTTCGCCGACACCGTCGCCGACCTCACCGCCGACATTCTCTTCAATCCCCTGCGCGTGACCGAGACCGGGACGGTGCTCGTCGACGGCGGCGTGATGACCGGAACCACTCCGCAGGGTACCTTCTCGGGAAACAACTGCTCCGACTGGACAGACACGATGAACACCATGACGATCGGTGCCGTCCGATTCGGCCCACAAGGATGGACGTCGTTTGGCCCCTTCCCGTGCCTGTCGTTCCGGATCTACTGTTTCATGAAGACGCAAAACACGGACGTGGCGCCGCCGCTCGCGAGCGGCAAGCGGATCTTTATGACGAACTCGCCGTTCATTCCCGGCGTCGGCACTCCGGACGCGCTCTGCCAGGCAGAGAAACCCGCCGGTACCGGAAGCGTCGTCGCGCTGCTCGCACGCTCGACCGCAGCAGCCGCGACGCTGCTCAGCCTAGGAACCACCTACATCCGCCCGGACGGCACCGCCGTCGGCACCGGACAAGATCTCATCGACGACGGCGTCTTCTCGGGCACCGAGTACCTCGAGAGCGGCATCTGGCAGACGGCGAACGGCGGCTACCTGGCGGCGTTCGTGTGGACGGGGTCGACGAACATCTCGAACGCCCCCCTCGCTAGCGAGACGTGCAACGACTGGACGTCGAGCTCGGGGAACGGGAACGTCGGAGACAGCCGGAGCGCACAGGGAGGATACTGGGACGGCGGAGCGCAGAACTGCAGCTCCATGTCCGTGCACCTGTACTGCATCGAGCAGTGAGCCCGAGACGCCTGACCTGCGAGGGGGGCTCGGGGCCAACGGAGGCGCGAAGCTCGGGAGTTGGTTGAAGGGAACGCTGAGCAACGAAGAACAGCAAGCCGTAGAAGATTGCTGTCGTAGGCTCGGCCTTTCGACTCAGCCCGCCAAATCCGACATCGATGCGCTACCGCAGGAAAAGCAAAGAAATGGGAAAACCGGGGCATCTGTGGTCCCGATCGCATCAGCGAAGAAGCCAGCAACCTCCTGAAACTTGTGGCGGAGGGGGTGGGATTCGAACCCACGAGGGCTTTCACCCTGCCGGTTTTCAAGTCGGGCGCAGCCTGCAACAGCGATCGGCTCGGTCCGGCAAGCGTCGATTCCACCAGGCCTCAGCACAACGACGAACCGATCGCTGACGACTCCCGCCGACCGGCGTTCACGGACAAAACACGGACACCTTCTCGAAGAGCGTGGAGAGCTCGTCGGGGGCTACGTGCTCTTTTTTTGCGATCACGGCGGCGCGCACTGCAGCCTCGTCCGCTCATCGTAGGAACCATCCTTTTTCATCCCGAAATGCTCCAGAATAGGGCAATGCGACGCAGCGCCGGCGGCGGTTTTCGTTCAAATCTCGGACACCGCGTCGATCTCCATCGATAACGGCTCGTGCTGAGCGCCGGTCATGATAAGCAGCAGCGCGAGATCATGCTGGATGCGTTGCCCGTCCTGTAACCACGACAACCGTACTGCAGCCAAGTTCTGCGAGGAGTGTGCGGCGCCCCTCGCCGAGCGGTGCGTGGTTTGCGGCGCGACGCGCCGTCCGCACGCGAGGTTCTGCGACGAGTGCGGCGCGCCCGCGGCGTCCTCGGCCTCGGCGACCGGTGTCGGCAGCAAACTTTCCGAGCATTTTGCCGAGAAGATCCTGCAATCGCGGTCGGCGCTCGAAGGCGAGCGCAAGCAGGTGACGGTGCTGTTCGCGGACGTGCAGGGCTCGATGGAGCTCGCCGAGCAGATGGACCCGGAGGCGTGGACCGCGATCATGCAGCGCTTCTTCCGGGTCCTCTCGGAAGGCGTGGAACGGTTCGAGGGCTTCGTCGACAAATTCACCGGTGACGGCATCATGGCGCTCTTCGGCGCGCCAATCGCGCACGAGGACCACGCCCAGCGCGCCTGCTTCGCGGCGCTCCATCTGCAGAGGGAGCTCGCCCGCTACGCGACCGAGGTGAAGCGCGAGCACGGCGTCGGTTTCTCGACCCGCATGGGCATCAACTCGGGCGAGGTGGTGGTCGGCACCATAGGAAAGCAGGGCGACGATCTCCACATGAATTACACGGCCCAGGGGCACATCGTCGGCCTCGCGCAGCGCATGGAGGCACTCGCCTCGCCCGATACCTGCTACCTGACGGCGGCGACGGCGGCGTTGGTCGGTCCCTACCTCACGCTCGAGGATCTCGGCGACTTCCGCGTGAAGGGTGCCGCCGAGCCGATGCGGGTCCACCGTCTCGTCGGCGCCGGCACGGCAACGACGCGGCTCGACGTCTCACGCGCCCGCGGGCTTTCGCGCTTCGTCGGTCGTGACGCCGACATGGCAACGCTCGAAGCCGCGCTCGCGGCGGCGCAGGCGGGACACGGCCAGGTCGTCGGTGTCGTGGCGGCGGCGGGCACCGGCAAGAGCCGGCTCTGCTGGGAGTTCGCCGAGCGCTGCCGGGCGCGCGGCATCACCGTCAATGAAGGCCATGCCGTCGCCCACGGCAAGAGCATCCCGTACCTGCCCGTGCTCGAGGTGTGCCGCGCCTACTTCGGAATCGACGATCGCGACGACGACGCCGCGGCGCGCGACAAGATCGCCGGCCGTCTTTTGTTGCTCGAGGAGGGGCTTCGGGACGTCCTGCCGGTCATGTTCGAATTCTTTCGCGTCCCCGACCCGGAGCGTCCGCTGCCGCCAATTGATCCCGAGGCGAAGCAGCGCCAGATCTTCGCGGCGCTTCGGAAGGTCATCCAAGACCGGCGGGTCGGCGCCGAGCGCGTGTTTGCGCTGATCGAAGACCTGCACTGGCTCGACCCGGCGAGCGAGGCCTTCCTCGCCCAGTGGGTGGACGCCATCGCGGAGTCTTCGAGCCTCCTCATCGTGAACTTCCGGCCCGAGTACCGCGCCGAGTGGATGCAGAAATCCTATTACCGTCAGATTCCGCTGGCGCCGCTCGGAAACGACGCCATCCGCGCGTTGCTCGCCGACCTCCTCGGTGACGACCCGAGCACGCACGGACTGGCCGACGACATCCAGACCCGCACCGGCGGCAATCCGTTCTTCATCGAAGAGGTCGTCCAGGGCCTGATCGAGTCAGGACACCTCATCGGCACCCCGGGTGCCTATCGCCTCGTCACGCCGATCGAGCGGCTCGTGGTTCCGCCGTCCGTGCAGGCACTGCTCAGCGCCCGCATCGATCGGCTGGCGGACGGCGTGAAACAAGTGCTCCAGACGGCGGCCGTCATCGGCAAGGAGTTCGCCGAGCCGATCCTTCGCCAGGTGCTCGCCACGACCGGCCGTGCGGAACTCGGGAACGGCACGCTCGCTGCCGCGCTCGAAACGTTGAAGACGCGCGAGTTCGTCTACGAAACGGCGCTTTTCCCGATCGCGGAGTACGCCTTCAAGCACCCCCTGACACAGGAGGTGGCACTCGGCTCGCAGCTCCAGGAGCGACGGCGGCAGGTCCACGCCGCAGTCGCGCAGGCCGTCGAGGGCATGCATGCCGGCAAGCTCGACGAGCACGCCGCGCTGCTCGCGCACCACTGCGCCGAGGCGGGCCACGCGTTGCCCGCGGCGCAGTGGCATGCCCGCGCCGCGGCGTTCATCGGAAAGAACGACTTTGTAGCGTCGGCCCGTCACTGCCGGCGGGCGCGCGAGTTGCTCCGCCGCGTCGCCGACGATCCTGCAGCGCCCGAGGTTGGGGTCAACGTCTGCTTCCGGACGCTCAGCCTCGGGATGCGTATCGGGCTTTCGGAAGAGGAAGCCCATCAGGTCTTCGAGGACGGACTCGGGTGGGCGGCACGCACGGATGACGCGCGCTCGGTGGGGCGTCTGCACCAGGCGCTCTCGGTGCTCGAGATGGCGAACAATCGCATCGACGCCGCGCTCATCCAAGCCGCCGAGTGGGAGCGGATCGCGCGGACGCTGCCGGACGACGACCGCCGTGCATGTGCGCTCTGGGCATCGTTTCAGCCGTTGTTGGCCCGTGGGGACCTCGCAGCGTTGCGCACAAACAGCCTGCAGCAACTCGCGTGGAGCCGCGATCACTCCGACTGGGGCATGCGGGATTGGCACATGAGTGCGCACGCTGGTGCGCTCTGGAGCTCGGGCACGGTCGAGCTCTTCGCGGGCTCGCTCGACGCCGCTCGCGAGCTGATGGAGCGGTCCGTCGAGGTTGCGGGGCGAGTGGGGGATGGCGAGCACAGCGCCGCGGTCTCGGCTGCGCTCGGCGACGTGGGGTTTTTCGCCGGCGAGCCCGACCTCGGACGCGCGGCGGTCGAGAACGCCGTGCGAATGAGCGAGCCGTTGAGCGCGATGTCCCGCATAACGGCGCACGGCCATCTCGGGAGACAGCTCACGCTCGACGGTCAGCCCGGCCGAGCGCTGGAAGCGCTCGAGTATGCCGCATCGCTCTGCGGCGAGGGAAAACGACTCGAGGAGCCGGGGATACGACAGGCGATGGCACAGGCGTGGCTGGCTGCGGGAGATCCGGCGCGCGCTCGTGCGATCGCGGACGAAGTCCTCACCTATTGCCTCGGGGTCGGATTGCGTCTCGTCGCGATCGAGGCGGCGGTGACCCTCTCGGCTGCGCTCCGCGCCGAGGGCGGCTCGGCGGCGGCGCCGCGCATCGACGAGGTGCTGGGGATCGCGGATCGCCTGATCGCCGAGACCGGCGCCTGCAACCTGACGCCGTTCGTTCTCGTCGAGCGCGCTGGGGTGGCGGAGCTGTGCGGCGACGTCAGGCAACACCACGAGTGTCTCCGCCGCGCCCACGAGGCGTTCACGCACATGGGTGCCACCGGCCGCGCTCGGACGACGGCCGCAGCGCTCGATCACTAGTTTCCGCACGCGAGACCATACGCGATGCGCTGCCCGTCCTGTGCCCACGACCACATCTCAGCGCGCCGATGCTGCGCGGAATGCGGGGCTGCGCTCGTGGCGGGCTGCGCATCGTGTGGCACGGCGAACGAGTTCGGTGAGAAGTTCTGCGGCGGCTGCGGCGCCGCGCTGACAGCCGCGCGGATGGCACAGGAGCTCGCTGGATGAACTGCGCGAGCTGCGGCCACGACAATCCGGACTCTGCCAGGTTCTGCCTCGAGTGCGGTACGCCGTTCGCGGTGCGCTGCGCCGGCTGCGGCGCCGAGCTGCCCGCCGGCGCCAAATTCTGCCTCGAGTGCGGTGCCGCGGTCATCGCGGCATCCGAGCGCGCCGCGGTGGCGCCCACCCGGCACGCACCGCGCGCCCCCACGTCGCGACACCTCGCCGACAAGATCCGCCAATCGAAATCCGCCCTCGAGGGCGAGCGCAAGCAGGTGACCGTGCTCTTCGCCGACGTGAAGGGCTCCATGGAGCTGGCGGAGCAGCTTGATCCGGAAGAGTGGTCACAGATCATGCAGCGCTTCTTCGCCATCCTCGCCGAGGGTGTCGAGCGCTTTGAAGGCTTCGTCGACAAGTTCACCGGCGACGGCATCATGGCGCTCTTCGGCGCGCCAATCGCCCACGAGGACCACGCGCAACGCGCCTGCCTCGCCGCGCTCCACCTGCGCGACACCTTACGTGCCTATGGCGAGGAGCTCCGCCGGACGCGCGGACTCAGCTTCTCCACGCGCATGGGTCTCAACTCCGGCGAGGTGATCGTCGGCGCTATCGGAATGGCCGGCGACGATATCCGCATGGACTACACGGCCCAGGGCCACACCGTCGGGCTGGCGCAGCGGATGGAGCAGCTCGCCGAGCCCGGGATCCCGTACGTCACCGCGCACACGGCGCGCTTGGTGCAGGGCTACATGACGCTCCGATCGCTCGGCGACTTCACGATCCAGGGCGCGAAAGAGCCGCTCGCCGTCCATGCGCTCGAAGGCCTCGGCCAGCTGCGCACCCGCTTCGACCTCTCACGCGCCCGCGGCCTCTCGAAGTTCATCGGCCGCGACGCCGAGATGCAGGAGCTCGAAGCGGCGCTCGAGCGCGCGACGCATGAGCGCGGCGAGGTGATCGGCGTCGTGGCGGCGGCGGGCACCGGCAAGAGCCGGCTCTGCTTCGAGTTTGCCGAGCGCTGCCGCGCCCGCGGCGTGCCGGTGCGTGAGGCGCATTGCGTGTCGCACGGCCGGCTGGTGCCGTATCTGCCGATTCTCGAGTTTCTGCGGACCTACTTCGGCATCGCGGAGGGTGACGGCGAGCGCGACGCGCGCCAGAAGATCGCCGGGGCGTTGTTACTCCTCGATCGTGAGCTCGAGCCGGCGTTGCCGATGTTCTTCGACTTCCTCGGAGTTCCGGATCCCGATCGGCCGGGGCAAGGGCAAGGCCCCGATATGCAGCGGCGCCTCTTGGGTGCCGTCCGCCGCGTCGTCGAGGCCGAGGCACGCCGACAGCCCGGCGTCGTGCTGGTGGAGGACCTGCACTGGATCGACGACGCGAGCGCGGAGTTCCTCGCCCACATCATCGATGGAGCGCTCGCGAGTCGCGGCCTGATGCTGATGAACTTCCGTCCGGAGTTCCACGCCGGCTGGATGGAACGGACGGGCTACCGACAGATTCCGTTGCTGCCGTTCGGCCGCGACGACGTGAACGCGCTCCTGGGCAACCTCCTCGGCCAGCACCCCAGCGTCGCAGGGCTGGGCGCGCTCCTCCACGAGCGCACTGGCGGGACACCCTTCTTCCTCGAGGAGGTCGTCCGTGAGCTGGCGGAGCGCGGCGCCCTCGCCGGCGAACCGGGCGCCTATCGTCTCACTCACGCCGCTCGTCGACATCCAGATTCCGGCCACGGTGCAGGCCGTGTTGGCCGCGCGCATCGACCGGCTGACGGACCGCGAAAAGGGGCTGCTGCAGACGGCATCGGTCATCGGGAAGGAATTCTCGGAGAACGCGCTCCGCGAGATATCCGCGGTGCCGGACGCGGAGCTGCGCGCGGCGTGCGCGTCGCTCGTCCACGCCGAGCTGCTCGTCGAACGGGAGCTCTACCCGGAGCCGTTGTACGCGTTCTTCCACCCGTTGACCCAGGAAGTGGCCTATGGCTCGCAGCTCCTCGAGCGGCGCCGCCGCGTGCATGCGGCCCTCGCGCGCACGTTGCAGAGCGGCGATGCGGGACAGCTCGACGAAAGGTCCGCGCTGATCGCGCACCATCTCGAGGGTGCCGGCGAGAATGCCGACGCGGCGCGCTGGCTGCGCCGAGCGCAAACCTGGACCACGGGCAAGGGAGCGCTCGGGGAGTTGGGAAGGCACAGCAGGAAGATCCTGAGTCTGCTCGACGGTGCGCTCGAGGCCGAGGACTTGGTGGCGATCTGGATCGCAGCCGCCACCAGTGTCCTGTTGAGACCGCTCTTTCTCGGCGAGCATATTCCCGACGCCGATGCGCTCCTTGCACGTGCCGAGCGGCTGGCCGAGCACGTGACGAGCCCGTGGATCCGGGCGGCGCCCAAAGAAGCGCGGGCCATGCTCACTTTGCTCAGGCCGAATTGGACAGCCACCGAGTTCTGCAGGATCGCGCAGCAGGCCTGCGACATCGCGAACGTGTCGGCCGACGCGGCGCCGATGGTCAATATCGTTCCGAACCTGGTCGCCGGAAACTACCGTGAGGCCTGCGCGGAAGGGGAGCGGCTGCAGGCGAACCGGCACCGTTACCTCCCCAGCAGCACCTCTGTCGGGCATCCGCTGAGCATCGTGCGGTACTACCACGCGATGGCTCTGATCGAGACGGGTCAGTTCGCGCAGGGTCGGGATCTGCTCGACGCGCTTGCCGCCGAGGGTTTCGAATACCCCGTCGACGAGGAGCGCTTTCGCATTCTTCTGGCCGAATTGTGCGGTGACACGGCTGGCACCCTCGAACGCGGCCGGCGCGCGATGGCAACGATCGAGGGCTATACCGGCCTACATCAGTCGCAGAGCATCCAGCGCGTGGCAGCACTCGAGGCGGTGGCCTGCTCCAATCACTTGAACGCGCGCTGGCAACCCTGCGCCGAGGCGGCGCGGGAAGCCCTCGCGATTAGTGCGGCATCTTCGGTCGGCCAATGGATCGCCCTGCCGCTGCTCGCGCAGCTTGCCGAAGCCGAGCTCGGGCTCGGTGATGTAGAGGCCGGGCGCCGCACCGCCGACGAGGCTGTCGATTGCATGCGCAAGCACGAGATGCGCGGCCGCGAGACCCGCGCCCTCCTGGCCCGCGCCCGCATCCGAGTCGCCAGCGACGGCGCGACCATGGCCGACGCGATCGGTCGCGATCTCGCCGACGCGCTCTTGCTCTGTGAACGCAACGGTACGCCGGCCTGGGAGCCGCTCATCCGGGAAGAGCTCGCGCGCCTGCACGCGCTCGGCGGCAGGCCGGCGGAAGCCGAGACCCAGCGACGCACCGCTCTCGGGCTCTACGAGCACTTCGGGGCGACCGGCCACTTCGCACGCCTGCGGCCGGAGCTCGAATCGTGACCAGGAGCTTCCTCGAATCAGCCGAGCGCCCGTCGTAGCCGCGCACTACCTCAGCCAGTTCATCCCCCACCGCGGCGGGTGAGCTCGCTCCGGAGCGCGGTCAGTGGGGCACGGTTGGGGCAAACCGGGCGCTGATGGCGCCGATCGCCGCGACACCGAAGGGCGTACCCGTGAGAAATAAAGCGGAGGGGGTGGGATTCGAACCCACGAGGGCTTTCACCCTGCCGGTTTTCAAGACCGGTGCCTTCAACCACTCGGCCACCCCTCCGTGCGGTAGGAGTGGACTAGCTACGACTCGGGACGCCGAGTCGCAAGTCGAGGGATGCGCCCGGACGACTACGCGGCCTGGCCGGCCTCGAGGCGGCAGCTGTCGCACTCGCGCTTCGGCCAGCGGTCACGTTGGGTGGCGCGGAGCGCGAGCCAGTGCTCGAGGCGGGCCTTCACCGCGCTGTAGTCGCTGATCGGCTTGGCGATGAACTCTTGGAAGCCGGCGCGCATGGCGTTGGCCTCGGCGAGCGGGCTGGCGTCGACGCTGAGCGCCAGGAGCGGCGTCTCCCGGCCACCTTCGAGCTGGCGGATGGCGCGGGCGGCTTGCCAGCCGTCGAGCTGCGGCATGTGGAGGTCGAGGACGACGAGGTCGGGGCGATGGGTGCCGAAGAGCGTGACGGCCTGCTCGCCGTCACACGCTTCGACGACGTCGACCTCCGCGAACTCGCGCTCGAAGAAGCGGCGGATGAGGAAACGATTGAGGGGCAGATCGTCGGCGAAGAGCAGACGCGGCTTCACCGGATGGGGGCACGTTGGACGCGCGGATTTGCCCGCCGCGGTCGCGGGTCCGATGGACGTCCGGCCGTCGGGAGGACTCTCCGCGTGGGCGTCGCCCGTCAAGCCGGCCGGCGCGCCGACGACGACGTCGGGCGCGGCCTGCGCGCGCGGCTGCTCGATCGGCAGCGTGACGGTGAACGTGGAACCCGTCCCCTGCTTGCTCTCGAGGCTCACCCGCCCGCCGAGCTGTGCGAGCAGGCTCTTCACGATGTAGAGGCCGAGCCCGGCTCCGTTGTACGAGCGGGTCTCGGAGCTGTCGGCCTGCCGGAACATGTCGAAGACGTAAGGCAGCGCCTCGGCCGGAATGCCGACGCCGGTATCGCGGACGACGAACTCGCAGCTGTCGCCGACGGCGCGGGCGCTCACGACGATCTCGCCGTCCGGCGTGAACTTGAGCGCGTTCCCGACCAGGTTCTTGAGGACGATCTTCAGCTTGCGGCGATCGGTCTCGAGCTGAACGCTGCCGCACGGCTGCCAGCGCAGCGCGGCGTGGCTGCGATGGGTGAGGACGTCGAAATCGTCCTGCAGGTCGCGCCAGAGATCGGCCACCACCACGCTCCCGAAGCGCGCGACGTCGCCGCCGGCGGCGAGACGATTCAGGTTGAGCGTGCCGTCGATCATCTCGAGCAGCTCCTGGCTCGCCTTGCGGACGTGCGCGAGCAGAGGTGCCTGCTCCTCCGGCGTCGCCGCGTCGTGCAGCATGTCGGTGTAGCCGATGATGATGTTGAGCGGCGTACGGAGCTCGTGCGACATCGTCGACACGAACTCGGTCTTGAGCTGGCTCGCGCGCTCGAGCTCCTCGACGACGCGCGCGTTCATGAGCGCGAGCGATCCCAGCTGGGCGATGCCGTTGGCGACCCGCTGGTCGTGGAGGGTGAAGTCGTCGTGGCGCCCCCGGTGGCCGCTCATCTGCAGGCCGACCACCTCCTCGCCTTGCCGGAGGGCGGCGAAGAGCGCGGACTGCATGCCGGTCCGCGTGAGGAGGGCGCCGAGCAGGGGTTGCCGCTCGCTCGCGGCCTCGACCCGCACGGTCTCGCGCTCGGCGAGCTCGACGAGCAAGGGCGCCGCGGCTGCATGCGGCAGCACGATCGCCCCAAGCGTCTCCCACATGTTCTCCGCCAGGCCCGTCGCGGCGGCCGGGCGGAAGCCGTCGTCCTCCGGCCGGTGCAGCCAGGTCACGCTGTGATCGCAATGCAGGGCGTTCGCGGTGAGCGCGCAGATGCGATCGAGCAGGACGGGGACCTCGGTGCACGACATGATCTCGCGCCCGACGTGCGCCAGCACGGTCGACGTCTGCATCTCCTCGAAGAGGGCGCGTTCGCCGTACTCACGTCCGAGGGCGATCGCGAGGATCCTCGCGGCCGTCCGCATGAACTCGACTTCGCCCGGCTCGAACGGGCGCCGTTTGGCGGCATACGCGGCCAGCACGCCGTAGGGGCGATCGCGCGGCGCCACGAGCACGCTGAGCCCGCTCACGATCTCGTGCGCCCGTAGCAAGTCGACCTCGGCCATGCGCGGGTCAGTGGCCCGCTCCTCGAACAGCACCGGCTCGACCTCGCGCCAGGCCGCCGCCGCGCCGCGACACCCGCCGGTATCGATGACCAGATGCTCGGCGATGCCGCTCCGCCACCCGACTCCGGCCGCGACCTTGAGACCGCGCTCGTCCGGCTCCCAGGCGAGCACGGCACCGTAGGGCACGTCGAGGATGCGCGCGACCAGCGCGACGGCGTGGTTCATCAGCTCGCGACAGTCGGCGCCTTCGAGCGCGAGCTGGCTGAGCGCGACCAGCGCCTCTTGCCGGCGGGCGTCACCGCCGGCGTCGGCTTGGCGCAAGCCGAGACGGTCGCGCCATCCGCGGGCGGTCCCGATGGACTTCGGCGGGCTCGTCACGTGTCCGTGCTCAATCCGCGGCGAGAAGATCGTTGGCGAGGAGCCCGCGCAAGCGGACGAGCGCCTGGGAGTGCAACTGGGAGACGCGGGACTCGCTCAACCCGAGGGTGTCGGCGACCTCGCGCATGGTCCGATCGCTCTTGTAATAGAGCATGACGGCGGCGTGCTCCTTCTCCGGCAGCCGCTGGATGGCGGCGTTCACCAGCCGGGCCCGCTCGCGCCCCAGCACGGTGCGCAGCGGATCGCTCGTGTGGTCCGGCATGTGACGATCGACCTCGTGGGGTCGATCGTTCCCCGTCCGGAGATCCTCGACGGACACGGTGGCGAAATCGGTCTCGGCGGCCATGGTGCGGAGCTTGGTGACGTTGATCTTGAGCGCCGACGCCATCTCGTCCTCGGCCGGCGTCCGTCCGAGCGTCGCCTCGAGTCGGCTTCGGGTTCGCTCCAGCAACACCGCCTTCCGACGCGCGGTCCGCGACAGCAGGTCGCGCTCGCGCAGGTTGTCCATGATGACGCCGCGGACGCGGAAGCGCGCGTAGGTCCGGAACGAGGCGTGCTTGTCGGGACGGAAGCGGCGGTAGGCGTCCAAGAGGCCTTCCATCCCCCAGCTCATCAGCTCGTCGACGTCGACGTGCGGTGGCTTTCGCACCGCGACTTGATGCGCGACGTCGCGTACCAACGGCAGATGCCGCCGCAGCACCGCATCGGCCGTGCCCGTCGGACGCGCGAACGGATCGGGGGCGGCGGCCGACGCCGCGCGAACGTCGTGCCTTCTCTGTCGCTCGATTCGCAGCGCGGCTTCCATGCATCGACCTTTCGCGTAGGGAGTGGGAGGAGCGATCGCAAGAATCACGCCACCGGCAGCGCACGGCGACGAGACGCTCCACGGCGTGCACCACTGCAAGTGCGGCGGGCGACGGCGGCGTGACGCTGCGCAATCCCACGAAGGCGCGGGCGACGCGGTACCGCGGCACAAGTCCTGAGAGCGCGACGCTTTGGCGAGCGACGAGCGGAATGCGCACGCTTGCGCCGCCGCATGCATGTCATGCGACATGCCCGCGGGTCTCGTCGCGATGGGGTCGTGGCTGCGCGCCCCTGCGCGCAACGGCCTACGTCATCGCCGCGACGGAGACCGCCGCACCACCGTCATCCCGCCACGGGATTGACGCCGACGGCCGCCCGCCGGCGCCGCGTCACACGTCGTGAGGGAGACCGAGAATGCGCTCGGCGATGACGTTCTTCTGGATGTTGGGCGTGCCGCCGCCGATCACGAACGGAGGCCACGACAGCATGATCTTCTGCCAGCGGCCGTTCTCGATCGCGTGCGGCGACTTCCGCGCCAGCGCCCCGAAGGTCCCTTCGATGTCGCGCGCCAGCCGCCCGGACTCGATCTCGATGCGGGCCCGGATCAGCTTGTTGATCGAGGTCTCGGCGCCGAGCGGCTCGCCGCGGAGCTGCTTGGTGACGAAGCGGAGACCGTTGAGCCGCATGGCCTCGACCTGCGTCTCCATGCGCGCCAGGCGCTGGCGAATGGTGGGATCCTCGATCGCCGGCCGCCCGCGCCGCCGGCAACGCTGTGCGAGCTCGCGTATACCCTCGAGCCGGTGCTTCAGGGCCCACACGTCGGCGATCGAGCTGCGCTCGTTGGCGAGCGCGTCCTTGGTGACGTCCCAGCCCTGCCCCTCGGCGCCCAAGCGGTTGCCGACCGGCACCCGTACGTTGTCGAAGAACACCTCGGCGAACATCGCGCCGCCGTTCATCTCCTTGATGGGCTTCACCGTGAGGCCGGGGGTCTGCATCGGCACGAGCACACACGTGATGCCGAGGTGCTTGGTCGCGGTCGGATCGGTGCGGACCAAGAGGATCATCCATTGCGCCCACATCGCGAGGCTGGTCCAGATCTTCTGGCCGTTGACGACGTAATCGTCGCCGTCGCGGACGGCCTTGCACTGGAGCGCCGCGAGGTCGCTGCCGGCGCCCGGCTCGGAGTAGCCGGTGCACCACTGGATCTCGCCGCGCAGGATCGGGCCGATGTGCTGCTCCCTCTGCGCCGGTGTGCCGTACTTGATGAGCGCCGGCCCGACCCAGGCGAGCCCCATGTAGCTGAGCCCGAGCATCGGCGCCTTCACCCGCGCCATCTCCTCCTTGAGGATCATCTGCTCGGTGAGCGAGCCGCCGCCGCCCCCGACCTCGCGCGGCCAGTTGAAGCCGACCCAGCGCTTCTCGTAGAGATCGTGGTTCCACTTGAAGAGCGCCGGCAGGTCCGACATGCCGCCCTCGACGTCCATGCCGTCCTCGCCGCCCGTGCGCTTCGGCAGGTGATCGCGGATGAAGGCGCGGACCTCGGCGCGGAACTTCTCGTCCTCGGGGCTGTAGGTGAAGTCCATCGTCGTCTCCTTAGACGCCCTGCAGGGCCAGCACGCGCTCGTAGTGCTCGTCGGGGGCGCCGAGCCAGACGTGGCTCTGGCGGCCGCGCTTGTAGAAGAGATGGGCGTGGCATTCCCAGGTGTAGCCGATCGCGCCGTGGATCTGGATGCACTCCTCGCCGGCTTGATCGAGGGCCTCGGAGGCAAAAGCCTTCGCCATGGAGCCATACGAGGCCGCTTCGGCCGGCGCCGAATCAACCGCCCAGGCGCCGTAGTAGACCAGCGAGCGCGCCGACTCGACGTCGCAGAGCATCTCGGCGCAGCGGTGCTTGACGCCCTGGAAGCGTCCGATCGGCGATCCGAACTGCTGGCGCACCTTGGCGTACTCGACCGCCATGCGGAGCGCCGCGTCGGCGGCGCCGACCATCTCGGCGGCGTGGGCGATCGTCAGCCGGTCGATGATCCGCGCCAGCGCCGGCCACGCCTCGCCCGCGGCGCCGAGTCGCGCGCTCGCCGGTAGCGTCACGCCGGCGAGCCGCACCTCGGCGGCCGGCTTGGTGGCGTCGACCACCACGAGCGGCGCCACCGTCACGCCGGGCGCGTCGGCGGGCACGGCGAAGAGGCTGATCCCCTTCCCTTCGCGCGCCGCCACCAAGAGGAGGTCGGCATGCTGACCGTCGGGCACGAAGAGCTTCGTCCCTTCGATCACGATCTCGCCGCCGCGCGCCGCGGCGCTGGTCGCGATGCCGTCCGCGCTCGGCACGTCGCTCGACTCGAAGATCGCGAGCGTCGCGATGGCGTCTCCGGCGGCGATCGAGGGAAGATGCGCGGCCTGCTGCGCCGGGTCGCCGAGCGCCGTCAACGCCGCCACCGCGGCGTCGGTCGACGCCAGCGGCAGCGGGCAGAGGCTCCGGCCCATCTCCTCCAGCAGCACGATCAGATCGATGGCGCCGAGGCCGAGGCCGCCATGCGCCTCCGGCACGGTGAGCCCCGTCCAACCGAGGTCGGCCATGCGCTTCCAGAGCGCGCGATCGATCGCCGCGGGGTCGCTCGTCCACGCGAGGATGCGATCGAGCGGCAGCTCGGCATCTAGAAAACGACGCGCCTGATTGCGCAGCTCGTCCTGCTCGGGCGTGAAGCCGAAGTCCATGCGCGCGACCTCCGGCGGCCACACCTAGGACGGGACTTTACTTGTTGCAAGACCTTGCATATGGGGCTGCACCATCATCACCGCGAACGGGAGGATACACCGCCATGCCGATCGACGTGAGCAAAGCGCTGGGAGCCGCGCTCCCCGCCACCGAGTACGCCTGGAACGAGGACACCCTGATGCTCTACGCGCTCGGCGCCGGCGTCGGCATCGGCGTGGAGCAGACCAGCCCCGCGGTGTTGCAGTACACCTTCGAGAACGGGCTCCGCGCCCTCCCGACCTTCGGCGTGGTGCCGAGCTTTCCGATGCTGATGGGCCTGATGAACGTGCCGGCGCTCAGCTTCAACCCGATGATGCTGCTGCACGGCGAGCAATACCTCGAGGTCCTCGAGACCCCGATCCCGACCAGCGCCACCACTCGCACCGAGGGCACGATCACGGGCATCTACGACAAAGGCAAGGGCGCGCTCGTGGTCATCGAGGCGATCACCAAGCGCGACGGCGGCACGCCCGTCTTCAAGAACGAGTTCGGGATCTTTCTCCGCGGTGAGGGCGGGTTCGGCGGCGCGGCCGGTCCGCCGGCGGCGAACGAGGCGCCGAAGCGCGCGCCGGATGCGGTGGTGGAGTATCCGACCCTCACGCATCAGGCGCTCCTCTATCGCCTCTCCGGCGACAAGAACCCGCTGCACGCCGACCCCGGGTTCGCCAAGATGGGCGGCTTCGACAAGCCGATCCTGCACGGCCTCTGCACCTTCGCCAACGTCGGGCGCGCCGTCATCGAGGCCTGCGCCGGCGACGACCCGACGCGCTTCCGCTCGATCCGGGTCCGCTTCGCGCGTCCCGTGATGCCGGGCGAGACCATCGTCACCGAGATGTGGAAGGAGTCGGCGACCGACGTCGTCGTCCAGGCCAAGGTGAAGGAGCGCGATCAGGTCGTGATCTCGAACGCCCGCGTCACCCTGTCCTGAGGAGGCGGCCGTGGCGACGCGTGCCGGCCCCGAGACCCGTCGTGCCGGCGCCGCCGCCGTCACCCGTCCGCGCCCGAGCCGACGCCGTCCTGGCGCGCGGCGGGATCGCGCCGCCACCATCGCGACCATCATCGCGGCCGCGACCGAGCTCGTCGCCGAGAAGGGCCCCGACGGCTTCGGGCTCGCCGAGCTCGGCGACCGCGCCGGCGTCTCGTTCGGGCTCATCCATCGCTACTTCGGCGGCAAGTCCGGGCTCCTGAAGGAGACGCTGCGGCAGCCGTTCGCGCGCCAGCTCGAGCGCGTGCTCGAGCTCTACGCCGACGGCGACGCCACGCAGGGACCCGCGCCCATCGTCCAGCTCCTCTTTGGCGCGCAGGCCCGCAATCCGAGCTACGTGCGCCTGATCGCGTGGGGCGTCCTCACCGAGCTCCTCACCGAGGACGTCTTCGCCGCCCACCGCCCGACGATCGCCCGTCTGCTCGAGCGCTACCGTCGCGACCTGCAAGCCGACGGCGCCACCGACGTCGACGCCCGTGCCGTCGCCGCCCTGCTCCTCACCGCCACCCTCGGGTTTCAACTCTTCCGCCCGTTGCTGCATTCGCTGTTCGAAACCGACGCGCGCTTCGACGCCGCCTACCAGCGACACCTCGAGCTGGCACTCGATGCGTTCCGGCGCCCGCGGCGCAAATAGCGCCGTTTCGGCGCAGCCCGCCTGGCGCCGCTCTGGTGGTGCGGCACCAACGCGTGTGGTTCAATGCCCGGCATGCCGCGGAAGCCACAGGCGCGCGCAGCCACGTCTCGTCCGACCACCCGCTTCGAGGTCTCCGCCGGCGGCGTCATCTATCGCCGCACCGACCAAGGCATCGAGGTGGCGCTGATCTCCACCAAGGGCGGCACGCGCTGGCAGCTGCCGAAGGGCAAGCAGGAGAAGGGCGAGGAGCTCGAGGTGACCGCCGCCCGTGAGGTCGCCGAGGAGACGGGGCTCTTCGGTACCGTGCTCGCGTCCCTCGACACGATCGACATCTGGTTCAGCGTCAGCGAGGAGGGTCGCGCGATCCGCAGCCACAAGGTCGTGCACTTCTACTTGTTGGAGTACCGCCACGGCAGCACTGACGACCACGACGACGAGGTCGACGACGCCCGCTGGTTCCCCGCGGCCGAGGCCCTGGTGCGCCTCACCTTCCCGAGCGAGCGCCGCGTGACCGAGCAGGCTCTCGCGCAGCTCGCGAGCGCCGCGACCGGCGGCAAACAGACCGCCGCCGAGCGTTAGGCGGCGATCACGTCGCGGCGCATGTACGGCCGCAGAACCTCCGGGACGATCACCGACCCGTCGGCCTGCTGGTAGGTCTCGAGCACCCCGATCACCACGCGCGGGAGCGCCAGTCCCGAGCCGTTCAACGTGTGCACCAGCTCGGGCTTGCGCCTGCGGCGCCGGCCGGTAGCGGATGTTGGCGCGCCGGGCCTGGAAGTCGCGGAAGTTGGAGCACGAGCTCACCTCGAGCCACTCGCCGCAGCCCGGCGCCCAGAGCTCGACGTCGTACTTCATGGCGGCGACGAAGCAGAGATCGCCCGTGCACATCTGGACCACGCGGTGCGGGATGCCGAGCCGTCGGCAGACGTCCTCGGCGTCGTCGAGCAGCGCCAAGAGCTCCGCGTCCGAGCGCGACGGCTCGACGAACTTCACCATCTCGACCTTGTCGAACTGGTGGCCGCGCTTGATGCCGCGCACGTCGCGGCCGGCGGACATCTTCTCGCGCCGGAAGCACGGCGTATAGGCGACGTGCTTCACCGGCAGCGTCCCGGGCTCGAGGATCTCGTCGCGGTACATGTTGGTGACCGGCACCTCGGCGGTCGGCACGAACCAGACGTCCTCCTCGGCGTCGCGATAGAGGTTGTCGCCGAACTTCGGCAGGTTGCCCGTGCCGACCAGGCACTCGCGCCGCACCATCGCCGGCGGATAGACCTCGCTGTAGCCGTGGGCGCCGACGTGGAGGTCGAGCATCCAAGTGATGAGCGCGCGCTGCAGCTGCGCGCCCGGCGCCCTTCATCACGTAGAAGCGCGAGCCCGAGACCTTGGCGCCGCGCTCGAAGTCGAGGATGCCGAGGGTCTCGCCGAGCTCCCAGTGCGGCCGCGGCGTGAAGTCGAAGCTGCGCGGCGTCCCCACCGTCCGCACCACCACGTTGGCGGTCTCGTCCGGCCCCACGGGGACGTCCGGATGCGGCAGGTTCGGAAACTCGAGCATGCGCTGCTCGAAACGGGCCTCGACCTCCGTCACCACCGCCTCGGCGGCGGCGATCTGCTCGCCGAGGCCGCGGGTGGCGGCGATGGCCTCCTCGCGCTCGGCGGCATCCTTGAGGGCGCCGATCCTCTTGGAGGCGGCGCCCCGCTCCGCCTTCAGCGTCTCGAGCTTGTGGATCGCGGCCCGCCGCTCCGCATCGAGCGCCAGGAGCTCGTCGACCTCGCCCGCCGCGACGCCGACGGTCGCGAGCCCCGCTTTGACGGCGTCGGGCTGCTCGCGGATCAGGCGGATGTCGAGCACCGGCGCGTCGTACCATGTGGGTCGGAGAGCGGCAATTCGCGCCGACCGCCGGCGCGTCGGAACCGCCCGCACGGCGCCGGCGACCGTCAGCCCGAGAAGGCGTCGCGCACGTGGACGAGCTCGACCGCGTCGCCGGAGAGGTCGATCGCTACGACGTCGAAGCGCATCGGGCGCGCGCGCAGGCGCGGATGGCGCACCAGGAAGTGCTCGGCGACCCGCACCACCTGGCGTTGCTTCACCGGTGTCACGGACTCGAGCGCCCCACCCTGCCCGCGCGAACGTCGCGTGCGGATCTCGCAGAAGACCAGCGTCTCGCCGTCGAGCGCCACCAGGTCGATCTCGCCCGCCGCGGCCCGGACGTTGCGGGCGACGATGACGAGACCCTGGGCCGCGAGGTACGCGGCCGCCCGCTCCTCTCCGTCACGCCCGCAGCGCTGTCGGTCCCGGGTCACGCGGCGAAATGGTAACGGTCGCCGGCGCGGCGCGCATGACGACGAGTAGGTGCCGTCGGTCCGACTTGATCTCGACGCGCGCGCTTGCAACTTTCTTCGAGACGGCGCCTTAGGGGCGCCCCACGGAGGATGAATGATGCATAGACCTGTACGAGCCCTTCTAGCCCTCGGCTGCACCCTGATCGCGACCGCCGCCGGCGCCGCTGTCAGCGGGGTGCAATGGACCCCCGACGCCAAACTGATCCTGGTCAGCAAGGACGTCGGCAACGAGCGCTGGGCGATCAGCTTCAACCTCGACGACCAGACCGCCACGGGGAACGTCTTTTTCACGGACGACCGCGCCCCGTCCTTCATCTTCTGCGACCTCCTGAACTTCTCGTTCGACGCGGGGGTCGGCGAGCTGGACCTGCAGTACCGCTGCTCGGGCGCCGAGCGCGCCTTCGGCGGATTCTCGCTCTCCGACTGGGCCGTGATCAGCGACGAGGTCTTCCTGCCGATGAGCTTCTTCGTGCCGGAGGCCGAGACCTGCGACCTCCGCGATGCCCTGAACGGGCCGAACGCCAACAACGCCGGCTCATTCTGGAACTGCACCGGCAACGGGGACCCGTTCGAGTTCCAGATCTTCGGCAACGGCACGGGGTTGAGCAGCCTCATCGGCGCCTTCGAGTTCGACGCCGTCGAGCAGGCCTGCAGCTTCGGGCGCCTCGCCGACGGCAGCTTCCTCGACGTCGAGTACTCCCCGAGCCGCGATCTCCTGACCGTGTACGAGATCACCAAGGACGTCGACCAGGTGTTCGTGAGCGAGTGCAGCCGCACCGACCTGTGAGCGCGGAGGCTACGGCCGGGCCCCTGTCGCATCCCCGTCTCGACCACGCCGTCTACGGCAATGGCCGGGTGCTCGCGCTGGTCGCGCCCACGAGCGCGATCGAGTGGCTGTGCATGCCGCGCTTCGACTCGGGCTCGGTGTTCGGGCGGCTGCTCGACCACGAGCGCGGCGGCTGCTTCCGGATCCTGTCCCGCGAGGCCGAGATCGCCGGCACGCTCCGCTACGTCCCCAACACCAACGTCGTGGAGACGCGCTTCGAGGACGGCGACGCCGCCTGGGAGATCGTCGACTTCGCGCCGCGCATTCCCCAGGGGCTCGACGTCGACGTCCCGATCGAGATCGTCCGCTTGCTGCGCCCGCTCCGCGGCGTGCCGCGCCTGCGGGTCGACTTCGATCCACGCCCAGACTTCGGGCGCGCGCCCGTCGAGATCCGCGAGACCGCCGGCGGGCTCGAGGTCCTGGGGCTCGCCACCCCGCTCTCCTTCGCCACCAACCTCGCCGACCCTTACATCCTCGGCCGAACCGAGTTCACGCTCGATCGACCGCTCTTCTTCGTCCTGACCTGGGGACGGCGTGAGGAGCCGGCGACGCTCGAGGCGCTGGAGCACGCCTGTCAGCTGACGATCGCGGGATGGCGGGCATGGATCAAGACGACCGCCCTTCCGACCTTCGCGCCCGAGCACGTCCTGCGCTCGGCGCTGTGTCTCAAGCTGCACGCCTATCACGACACGGGCGCGATCATCGCCGCCGCCACCACCAGCATCCCCGAGGCGATGGGAACGCCCCGCACCTGGGACTATCGCTATTGCTGGCTTCGAGACTCGGCGTTCGTGATCGAGGCCCTGCGGCGCATCGGACACGTCTCCGAGGGCGAGCAGTTCGTGCGCTATCTGCGCGACACGATCGGCGACGCGCCGCTGCAACCCCTCTACGGGATCGGCGGCGAGCGCGACCTCACCGAGGAGATGCTGCCGCACCTGGCGGGCTTCGGCGGCAACGGCTGGGTGCGGCGCGGCAACGCCGCCAGCGAGCAGCGCCAGCACGACCTGATGGGAGAGGTGATTCTCTGCCTCGACACCTTCCTCGGCGACCCGCGCATCGTCCACGACCAGCCGGAACGCTACTTCCCGCTGATCGCACGGCTGGTCGAGAGCGCGATCGAGATGGCGCCGAAGCCCGACACCAGCATCTGGGAGTTCCGCACCATGCTCCGCCCCTACACGTTCTCGCGCGCCATGTGCTGGGCGGCGCTGCACCGGGGCGCGTCCCTGGCGCGGCGCCTGGGGCATCCGCAGGAGGCCGAGCGCTGGGACGCGATCGCCGCCGAGGAGCGCGCGGTGGTCCTCGGCCGCGGCTACAACGCCGAGCGCGGCTTCTTCACCCAGGCGCTCGACGGCGAGCACCCCGACGCCTCCAATCTCCTGCTACCCACGATCGGCATCATCGACGCGCACGACCCCCGCTTCGCCTCCACGGTCGAGCGCTACACCGAGCGCCTCACCGAGGGCGGCTTCATGCTGCGCTACCGCAACCCCGACGACTTCGGCGAGACCACCAGCGCCTTCACCATCTGCTCGTTCTGGTGGGCCGAGGCGCTGGCGCTCATGGGCAGGCTCGACGACGCCATCGCCGTCTTCGACCGCCTGATGGCGCACGCCAACCCGGTGGGTCTCTTCTCGGAGGACATCGAGCCGACGACCGGGGCGCTGCTCGGCAACTTCCCGCAGGCCTACACGCACGTCGGGCTGATCCACACCGCCACGACCATCGGCGAGCTCATCGAGGCGCGCGAAGGACGCGTGCGCGTCTGGGCGTGAGCGCATGGCGCGGCTGCTCATCGTCTCGAACCGCCTGCCGGTCACGGCGGTCCCGTCGCCGACGGGCGAGCTCACGCTCGAGAGCTAGCAGCGGCGGGCTCGCGACCGGTCTCTCCGCCCTGCACGCCGACGGCGAAAGCCAGTGGATCGGCTGGCTCGGCAGCCAGCGACCCGACGGGCTCGCCCGAGCTGGCGCGCGAGCTCGCGGCGCGGCGGCTGGTCGCCGTCGACCTCTCGGCCGAGGAGGTGCGGCAGTACTACGACGGCTTCTCGAACGGCGTCCTGTGGCCGCTCTTCCACTACTTCTTCGAGCGCCTGCCGCTCGAGATCGAGGGCTTCGACGTCTACGAGGCGATCAACCAGCGCTTCGCCGACGCCGTGGCGGCCGTGTATCGGCCCGACGACATGGTGTGGGTGCACGACTACCACCTGCTCCTCGTTCCCGAGCTGCTCCGCCGCCGCATCCCGACCGCCCGCATCGGCTTCTTCCTCCACATCCCGTTTCCGTCGTCCGAGGTGCTGCGCACGCTGCCCCATCGCGAGCGCCTGCTCGAAGGCCTGCTGGGCGCCGACCTGTTGGGATTCCACACCGCGGCCTACATGCGCCACTTCGCCACCACGGTCCTACGCGTGCTCGGCGTCGCGAGCGACGTCGATCGCGTGCTCTGGCGCGGCCGCGAGGTGCGCATCGGGGTCTTCCCGATGGGGGTCGACGCCGCCGGGTTCGCGCGTGCGGCGGCGCGTCCCGAGGTCGAGGAGCTGGCACGCACCTGGCGGAGCGGTGAGGGCGCGCAGATCCTCCTCGGGGTCGACCGCCTCGACTACACCAAGGGCATCCCGCGCCGGCTGCTCGCCTTCGAGCGCCTGCTCACCCGCCACCCGGAGCTCCGCGAGCGCATCCGGCTGATCCAGGTCGCCGTCCCGTCGCGTGAGGACGTGCAGGCGTATCAGAGCTTCCGCGAGCAGGCCGACGCCTTGATCGGTCGCATTCACGGCGCGTTCGCGACGCCGAGCTGGGTCCCCGTGCATTGGATGTATCGCGGCGTCACGCAGGACGAGCTGCTCGCCCTCTACCGCGGCGCCGACGTCATGCTCGTCACGCCGCTCCGCGACGGCATGAACCTGGTCGCCAAGGAGTACTGCGCCGCCCGCATCGACGACGACGGCGTGCTCGTGCTCTCCGAGTTCGCGGGCGCCGCCTCGGAGCTGGCCGAGGCGATCACGGTCAACCCCTTCGACATCGACGCGACCGCGGACGCCTGCTACCGGGCGCTGACGATGCCCGCCTGGGAGCGCCGCTCGCGCATGCAGGCGCTCCGCCGCCGCGTCCTCGCCTACGACGCCGGGCGCTGGGCGCGGAGCTTTCTCGGCGCGCTGCAGGCGAGCGCCGAGCCCGCGACCGTCCGGCGGGCCCCGACCAGCCCGAGCGTGGTGGCCGAGCTCGCCACCCGGGTCCGCGAGGCGCCGCGCGTCCGCCTGCTGCTCGACTACGACGGGACGCTCGTGCCGTTCGCGCTCTCCCCCGACCTGGCGCGGCCGGATCAGGCGCTGCTCGATCTCCTCGCCGCGCTCGCCCGCCGTCACGGCTGGGAGGTGCACATGGTGAGCGGCCGCGGGCGGGCGACGCTCGAGCGCTGGTTCGGCGGCCTGCCGCTCGGCCTCCACGGCGAGCATGGGCTCTGGTCACGCCAGCCGAACGCCTCGACCTGGAGCGGCGGATCGACGGCGAGCCCGGAATGGCGCGACGCGGTCATGCCGATCCTGGTCGACTTCGCCGTCCGCACCCCGGGGTCGCTGGTGGAGGAGAAGGAGGCGTCGGTCGCCTGGCACTATCGCGCCAGCGATCCCGAGTTCGGCCAGCGCCAGGCCATGGAGCTGCTCGCGCACCTCACCGAGCGCCTGAGCAACCTGCCGGTGCAGATCCTCCCCGGCGACAAGGTCGTCGAGATTCGCGCCCATGGCCCCGACAAGGGAACCATCGTGGCCACGATCCGCGCCGCGGCGCCCCCCGGCGCGCTGGTGTGCGCGATGGGCGACGACCACACCGACGACGACATGTTCCGGGCGCTCGCCGACCACGGCATCGCGATCCAGGTCGGATCGCGCGGCACGATCGCGCCCTATCGCCTGACCGACGTCGTCGAGGCGCGCGCGTTCCTGCGGCGACTCGTCGCGCCCTGATCGGCACCGGCCGCCGAGCCCGCCCCGTCGGCGCCCCTGCATTGGCGGGCCCGCCGACCGCTTGCTACACTCCGCGCGGTGAAGATCTCGCGCGATCAGGTCCGCCACGTCGCGCTCCTCGCGCGTCTCGCCCTTACTCCCGCCGAGGAAGACGAGCTCGTCACCACGCTCGATCAGATCCTGCAACACATGGACAAGCTGAACCAGCTCGACACCAGCGCGGTCGAGCCGACCGCCCACATCGTCGCCGTCGAGACGCCGTGGCGCGAGGACGTCGTCACCAACGCGCCCTCGACCGACGCGCTCCTCGCCAACGCCCCAGCCCGCGACGACGACCTCTTCCTGGTTCCGAAGATCATCGAATGAGCGAGGACGGGGCGTCGATCGCGACCACCGCCGCGCGTCTCCGCGCGAGGGAGGTCACGGCCGTCGAGCTGACGCGTGCGGCGCTCGACCGCATCGCCGCGACCGACGAGGCACTGCACGCCTTCCTGACCGTCACGGCCGACCAGGCCCTCGCCGCCGCCGCGGAGGCCGACGAGAGGCTCGCGGCCGGGAACACCGCCGGACCCCTCACCGGCATCCCGGTCGCCGTCAAGGACATCATCGCGACCGCGGGTGTCCGCACCACCGCCGCCTCGCAAGATCCTCGAGCATTTCGTGCCGCCCTACGACGCCACCGTCACCGCCCGCCTGCAAGCGCGCGGGCGCGGTGATCGTCGGCAAGACCAACTGCGACGAGTTCGCCATGGGCTCGTCGAACGAGAACTCCGCCTTCGGGCCGACGCGCAATCCCTGGGATCTCGACCCGCGTGCCGGGCGGGTCGTCGGGCGGCTCGGCGGCCGCGGTGGCGGCGGGCCAGGTGCCCGCCGCGCTCGGCACCGACACCGGCGGCTCGATCCGCCTGCCGGCCGCGTTCTGCGGCGTCGTCGGCATGAAGCCGACCTACGGGCGGGTCAGCCGCTACGGCGTCATCGCCTACGCCTCGTCGCTCGATCAGGTCGGACCCGTTCGCGCGCGACGTCGACCGACTGCGCCCTCGTGCTCGACGCGATCGCCGGCCACGATCCGGCGCGACTCGACGTCGGTCGACCGCGCCCGTGCCGCGACTACGTCGCCGCGCTCGGCGGCGGCGCCGCGGGGCTCCGCATCGGCGCTCCCGCGCGAGTACTTCGTCGAGGGCATGCAGCCGGACGTCGAGCGCGCCGTCCGCGCCGCCGTCGCCGTCTTCCGCGACGGCGGGGCCGTCGTGCAGGAGGTGTCGCTGCCGCACACCGAGTACGCGGTCGGCTGCCTACTACATCGATCGCCACCGCCGAGGCGAGCTCGAACCTGGCGCGCTACGACGGCATCCGCTACGGCCTCCGCGTGGCCGCGCGCAGCGGCCTGCTCGACCTGTATCGCGACACGCGCGAGGCCGGCTTCGGCCCGAGGTGAAGCGCCGCATCATGCTCGGCACCTACGCGCTCTCCGCCGGCTACTACGACGCCTACTACCTGAAGGCGCAGAAGGTGCGGACGCTCATCCGCCGCGACTTCGACGCGGGTCTTCGCGCGGCGCCGACGTGATCGTCGACGCCGGTGGCGCCGACGACGGCGTTCCGCATCGGCGAGAAGGCCGCCGACCCGCTGCAGATGTATCTCTCCGACATCTTCACCATCTCGGTGAACCTGGCCGGCCTGCCCGGCGCTCGTCGCTGCCCTGCGGCGTCGACGCGGACGGCCTGCCGATCGGGCTGCAGATCATCGGACCGCCCTTCGACGAGGAGGTCGTGCTGCGCGTCGCCCGCGCCTTCGAGGCTGCGACGACTGGCATCGGTTGCGTCCCCCCAATCTCGCGGAAGGGAGACCGCCAACATGACGCTCGGCGACTGGGAAGCGTCATCGGCCTCGAGGTCCACGCCGAGCTGCTGACGGCGTCGAAGATCTTCTGCGGCTGCTCGGCCGCCTTCGGCGCGCCGCCGAACCAGCACACCTGCCCCGTCTGCCTCGGCATGCCGGGCGTGCTGCCGGTCTTGAACCGCCGCGTCGTCGAGTTCGCGGTCCGCGCCGGCCTCGCCACCCACTGCCGGATCGCGCCGCATCAGCCGCTGGGCGCGCAAGAACTACTTCTACCCCGACCTCTGCAAGGGCTATCAGATCAGCCAGTACGAGCTGCCGATCTGCGACGGCCGGCTGCGTCGACATCGTCGTCGACGGCGCCAGCGAAGCGCGTCGCGCCTCACGCGCATCCACATGGAGGAGGACACCGGCAAGAACATCCACGACGCGCACGGCGGCGGCAGCCTGGTCGACTTCAACCGCTCCGGCGTGCCGCTCCTCGAGATCGTGAGCGAGCCCGACATGCGCACGCCGGCCGAGGCCGGCGCGTATCTGCGCACGCTGCGCTCGCATCCTCCAGTACCTCGAGATCTGCGACGGCAACATGGAGGAAGGCAGCTTCCGCTGCGACGCCAACGTCTCGGTGCGGCCGCGCGGCAGCGACCACGCTCGGCACCAAGGTCGAGATCAAGAACATGAACTCGTTCCGCGCCGTCGAGCAGGCGATCGCCTACGAGATCGAGCGCCAGGTGCGAGGCGCTCGAGGACGGCGAGCACGCTCGTCCAGGAGACCCGGCTCTGGGATCGCCGACCGCGAGGAGACGCGCACCGATGCGGAGCAAGGAGTCGGCGCACGACTACCGCTACTTCCCCGACCCCGATCTGCCGCCGCTCGTGCTCGACCGACGCCTTGGTCGAGGAGGTCCGCGCAGCGCTGCCCGAGCTGCCCGACGCCACGCCGCGCGCGCTTCGTCGCGCGAACTCGGCCTTCCCGACTACGACGCCGACGTGCTGACCGCGCGCCGCGACGTCGCCGACTATTTCGAGGCCGTCGTTCGCCGCCCATCGCCAACGCCAAGGCGGCGAGCAACTGGGTGATGGGCGACGTGCTGCGCCTCGTCCGCGAGCGCAAGCTCGACGACGCGCTGGTGATCAGCGACTGGCCGGTCGCGCCCGAGCACGCTCGGCGAGCTGATCGCGCTGATCGACGACGGAGGCGATCAGCGGCAAGATCGCCAAGACCGTCTTCGAGGAGATGCTGGCGAGCGGCGAGCCGCCGCGCACGATCGTCGAGCGCCAGGGCCTCACCCAGGTGACCGACGAAGGCGCGATCGTGACCGCGATCGATCAGGTGCTGGCGGCGAACGCCGAGCAAGGTCGACGAGTACCGGGGCGGCAAGGACAAGCTCTTCGGGTTCTTCGTCGGTCAGGTGATGAAGGCGACCGGCGGCAAGGCGAACCCCGGGGTCGTCAACCGGATCCTGCTCGAGCGGCTCAAGAGCTGACCCGCGCTGAAGGCCGTCAGGTCGGGACCTCGGCGGGATCGAGGAGGCCGTGACGGCGCCAGCCGACCATCGAACCGCCGCGCCGAGGAGGCGAGAGGCGTGGAGGAAAAGCTACGGCGGACGCTTCCCGTTCTTCATGCTCATCACGCAGAGCCGACGCACGAGCGAAGGGGGCGGGCATTTTGTTCGGCGATCGCATCCTGCTAGGGACGGGAACGCAGCCGGGTGAACCCCCGCCTTCTCCGACGATGAACGAGACCCCGCCTCTCGAGGATTGGACCGACGGACGCTACACGATGCTCGAGCCCCTCGGGCAGGGCAGCTTCGGTGTCGTGTGGAAGGCCCGTCAACGCTCGACCGGTCGGCTGGTCGCTCTCAAGGTGGCGCGGACGGCCAACGGTGCGGACGGGATCGCGCGACTCCACGAAGAGATCCGCCTCGGCGCCGCGCTCTCGCACCCGAACCTCGCTCGTCTGGTCGACAGCGGGGTCGCGAGCGGCACCTACTATGCGGCCTTCGATTTCGTGCCGGGGGCGACGCTCCGCGAGACCCTGCGAACGGAATCCCGCCTCGCGCCCTCCGAAGCGACGCACCTCATGCGGCAGGTCCTCGACGCCCTCCGCTCCGCCCACGATCGTGGCATCGTGCACTGCGACCTGAAGCCCGAGAACATCATGATCACGCCCGACGGTGGCACGCGGAACGCCGTCGTCCTCGATTTCGGCCTGGCGTGCGTGGCGGCGGAACGCGGCGAGCATGCGACGTTGACCGGCACCCCGAGCTACGCCGCCCCGGAGCAGCTGCGGGGCGTGCCGCCGGCGCCGAGCTGCGACCTCTACGCGTGGGGCCTCGTGTTCCTCGAGTGCCTGACGGGCGAGCCGCCTGCGCTCGCGGCGCACGGCTCGGCCGTGGCGCGGCTCGGTTCCGAGTCGGTCGCGATCCCGAGCTGGCTCCGCCGCCTCGTGCTCGGGCGCGTGATCGAGATCGCCACCACCAGGGATCCCGCGACGCGGGCTGCGCGTCTGCCGCGCCTGCTGGAGCTGCTCGCCGTCGTCGACGACGGCCACCGGAGTCCCGCCACGGCGAACGGGCCGCTCTCCGAGGCGCGCAACCCCGGCGGGGCGACCGACGGGGTCGGCGCCAGACGCCTCACGCCCCTGGCGGGACGAGCGGCCGAGCTCGCGCGCCTCGGCGCGGGATGGTCCGACGCAATCGGCGGGCGAGGGCGAGCCTTCGTCATCGTCGGCGACCCCGGCATCGGCAAAACCCGACTCATCCGCGAGATCCGCCGGCGGTGCGCGCCGGGGACCTGGATCGAGCTGCGGTGCGCGCCCGAGAACCGCACGACGCCGCTGCAACCCGTGATCGACGCCCTCCTCACCTGGGACGATCCGCTCGAGGAGCGGCTCGATCGCTACCAACTGGACCGAGCGTCGCACTTTCCGCTCTTCGCGGCGTTGCTGCGACAGCCACCCGATCCGCGCTACCCGCCCTTGAACATCACACCCGATCGCCAGAAGGATCTCACCCTGCGTGCGCTCCTCCTCCTCCTGCGACGGCGGACGCAAGGCGGCCCCTTCATGCTGGTGGTCGAGAACCTCCACTGGGCCGACCCGACGACGCTCGAGCTGGTGCAACGGATCATCGAGGAGTACACCGCCGCCGGCTCACCGTCGGACGCTGGCGCCAGCCTGATCCTCTGCACCACCCGACCCGACGGCGTGCCGACGTTGTCCGGAGGCGGCGCCGAGCACGTGGTCCTGCATCGGCTCTCGGACGGCCACATCGAAAGCATCGTCCGGAGCGGCACGCCGGAAACCGGCATCATGCCCGCCGTCATGGCCCGCATCGTCGAACGTGCCGAGGGCAACCCGCTGTTCGCCGAGGAGCTGACCACCCTTCTCTCCGACCCGACCGGCTCGGCGGCGTCCGACACGCCGGGCTGGCCGGCGTCGGTCGTCGTGCCGAGCAGCGTACACGAGCTGCTGACCGCACGTCTCGACCTGGTCTCGGTCGGGGCCCGGGAGACCGCGCAGCTCGCCGCGACCCTCGGACGCGAGTTCGCCTACGAGATCCTGGCGGCGTCGTCACCGGACGATCGGAGCCGGCTCGATGCACACCTGGTCGAGCTCACGCGCGCGGGACTCGTCCACCGTCGCGGCGAGGCGCGGTTGCCGACCTGCACCTTCCGTCACGCGCTGCTGCGCGACGCCGTCTACGACGCCACACCGCCGACGCTCCGACGCCGCCTCCACCACGGCGTCGCACAGGTGCTGCGCGCCCGCTTTCCCGAGCTCGCGGAACGACGCCCCGAGATCGTCGCGACCCACTTCGAGCACGCCGGGGAGGTCGAGCTCGCGCTCGAGCATTGGCTCCGCGCCGCCAACGACAGTTACCGTCGCGCCGCCTATTCCGAGTCGCTGACACAGTCGGAGCATGCGCTCGCGCTCGCCGGCCGGGAGCCGGCGGTCGGGCTCCGCCCCAAGGCCGTCGACCTCCTGGTGGCCCGCGGCACCGCCCTCTTCTCCTTGCAAGGGTGGGCGGCGCCCGAGGTCGAAGAGACCTTCGCCAAGGCCTGGCGTCTCGCCATCGAGCCGGGCAGCACGCCACCTCCCCAGGTGCTCTACGGCGTCTGGGGCGTGCACATCGTCCGCAGCGACCGGGCGGGCGTCAGCGCGCTCATTCCCCATTTGGAGCAGCTCGCCACCCGCACCGACGACGACATCGCCTGCCACCTCGGTGAGAGCTGTCTCGGGATCGCGGCGTTTTGGCGCGGGGACTTCCCGACGGCGATCCACCATCTGCGGCGTGCGCTCGGGCGCTACGGCGCCCAGCAGCGCGACGCGCTGTACGACTCGGGCATCTACAGCTACGTTTTCGGCTTCTGCGCCCTCTGGACGACGGGTCGCTTGCGCGAGGCGTTCGCGCTCCGCGACGAGGCCTTCGCGGTGGCGGAACGCCGGGCCGATCCCTATTCTCTTTCGGCCGTCCTCGCCTTCGCCAGCATGATGGCGCACGACTGCGGGGAGGTGAGCAACGCCCGGAACTGGTCGTTGCGCCTCATGCAGCTCGCCGAGGAGCAGCACCTCTACGCGTACTGGGCACCGGGGGCCGTCGCATACGGCCGCGCGCTCCTCGCCGAGGGGCGCTACGACGAGGCGCTGGATACGATCCGCATCGGACTCGAGCGCTACCGCGTCCTCGGCCTGATGGCGAGCTACGGCTACTACCACTACTACCTCGCCATCGCGCTCCTCGAAGCCGACCGCGATGCCGAGGCCGCGACGGCCATCGCCGGCGGCCTCGAGCTCTGCCGCTCGCTCTACGCCCGCTTCCACGAGCCCGAGCTCGTGCGCTTACGCGGGCGGATCGAGCTCCGGCGGGGTGAGCGCCAGCGCGCCGAGCAGTCCTTTCGCGCTGCACTGGCGCTCGCGGAAGCGGAAGGCGCGCTCGCGTTCGAGTTGCGCGCCGCCATCGACCTTGCGGAGCTCGAGGGAAACGGGCCGCACGCGCGCGACGCGCGCACGCGCCTCGCGCGCGTCCATGCGCGCATCGACGACGTCGACACCGCGGACATGCGGGCCGCTCGCGCGCTGCTCGCGGCGGATCCGCCGCGGCGCTCCGCGCCCTATTGAGGGGGCGGCCCGACCTCGACGTCCACGTTCGCGACGGGAACCTCCCCGACGCGGATCAGCGCCTGGTAGATCCCCGGCTGGAGCGTGATGGGCGGCTTCACCGATGGATCCGCCAGGTCGACGAGGTCGATCCGGATCAGCGCCTTCTCCTTCGACCAGCGCAGCTTGATGTTGTCCTTGGTGAGCGCCTTGACGTGCCGGCCCTCGGCCGCCGGCCCGGCGAGCCAGACGAGCTGCGGATCGCCGTCCGGCATGGTCGTGGCGAGGACCGGGATGGTCTTGCCGGCCGCCTGGGTGTCCGGCCGGATCACGAACAGCACCACGCGCGGCCGACCATCGAGGTTGCCGAGCGCCGTCCACCAGCCGAGCGCGGCGACGTTCCACCACCCCGCGACGTCGGACATCAACTTGGTCGGCGAATAGCGGCGATGCTCGATGTCCTCGGCGGCGTTTTGCCACGTCCGCATCGCGTGATCGGAAACGTAGGACCAATAGCCGACGAACTGCGAGACGAACTGATTTGGGATCTCCATCACGGCCTCCTTCGTTCCTTGCGACAACACCCTAGCACCAGATGTAGCTCCTCGGTCCAGAGGCACATGGTGGCGGGCGCGGCGTAGGTGAGCGCCTCGCCGTAATCCCAAGTGCCGGTCCCGCCCCACGTGGTGAGCCGGGCGTAGCTGATCTCCTTGCGCGAGCAAATGCGCGTCTTGTCCTTGCCGGCGCGCCACGCGACCATTTTGCCGCTGTCCTGCAGCAGAATTCCGGGGAGATCGGCGCCGCCCATCTGATACCCGAGGGCGTGGAAGAGACTGAAGCGCATCTGCATCGGGGCGTCGCCCTCGAGACACCTCTCGATGTCGTCGCCGGGACACCCGACGCCCTCGGAGTCCTTCGCGAGGTCGACCCGGAAGTCGACGCGCAGGATGTTGTCGGCCACTTGACCCGGAATCACGGCCCGCTCGTGGAGCAGCCCGCTCCAGTCGTGTCCCGGAGGGACCGGGTCGGGCTCGTACACCGGGTAGTCGAAGCCGCCCTCGGCACGGACCCGACGGGTCAGCGCGAAGAGATCGCCGCAGCGGTCCCAGTAGCGCGGGTCGAGCAGCTCGACGAGCTCCTCGATCGGCCGCCGCACCACGTGCGAGGTCAGCAGGACCGGCTGGTTGTCGGGACCTCCGAGCGTCATCTTGGTCTCGGGGTCGATGCACGGCTCGGGCTCGCTCGTGATGCAGTCGACCAGCCGCGCGAGCGACTGTCGCGACACCTTGATGTCCTTGCGGGCCAGGCCGTGGCGGACCGACTTCGTCTCCACGTCGCGCTGTTGCTTCGGCGACCTGGCGATCCGCGCGCAATGCGGCCCGGGCGGACCGGAAAGCCCGGCGGCCTTGACGGCCTGCTGCAACACCCTGAGCGATCGGGTCGGCGCGTGCTCGTCGGTCAGCTCCGGGGTGATCGCGATGGCGTCGGAGAGCGAGATCGGCCTGAGCGCCGGCGGCAGGCGCGACGGCTGCAGGCCCATGCCGTGCACGTACGCGCTCCACAGCGCCTCCCGGCCGGCGGTGCCTTCTTCGATAGTGCGCCCGGCGGACCGCATCAGGTTCTCGCTCCCATCGGTCGAGCGGCCCGGTTAGCAGAGATCCCCGTGGCCGCCAACGGCGTCACCCGCGCTCGATCACCCATCCGACCACCCCCTGGATGAAGCTCTTGTCCCGCGATTCCGGTAGACCCTCGTAGACCTGAGCGTACTCGTGCAGCGCGGCGCCCGCGAGCCCGTGCGCCACCCTGCGAGCGTAGCCGAGACACTCGTAGGCATCCATCCGCGCGCGCACCCAACCGACCTCCGCCGGGCTGCGCGCGCTCCGCGGCCGCTCCAGAAAGGCGGCCAGGCGCTCGCGCTCGTCCGGGTCGGCGACCCCGAGAAGCCGGATCAACATCAGGGTGCGTTTGCCCTCCCAGATGTCGCCGCCGAGCTCCTTGCCGTAGCGCGCCGGGTCGCCGTCCAGGTTCAAGAGATCGTCCTGGATCTGGAACGCCGCGCCGAGAAAGAACCCGAAGCGCAGAAAGCGATCGGGGTCGACGGCGCCGCGCGTGCCGATCAGCGCTCCGACGCGGCTCGGGTAGATCGTCGTGTACCAGCCGGTCTTCTTGAGGACCATCTGGAGATAATCCTCGTCGGTGAGGTCGAGGGCGTTGTCACGCCGCCAGCCGAGCTCGATGGCTTGCCCCTCGATGCTTTCGCAGACCATGCGCTCGGCCTCCTCGAGCACCCGCATCGTGAGCCACGGCCCGAGCCGTGCCCGGCCGTCGAGCAGCGCGCGGAGGCCGAGCATGATGAGCGCATCGCCGACGTTGACGGCGATCGGCGTGCCGTAGAGGGCGTTCAGCGTCGGGCGTCCCCGCCGCTCGTCACTCTCGTCCTCGACGTCGTCGTGCACCAGGAAGGCATTGTGCATCAGCTCCAGCGCCACGGCCGCGTGGACCGCGTCCTCGATGGGCGCGCCGAACGCGCGCGCGGACGCGATGCAGAGGCTCGGCCGCAGCATGCGTCCGCCGCGTTGCGGATAGTCGGCCACCAGGTCGTAGAGATGGCGGCGGGGCTCGCGAGGCCGGAGATAGTCGGCCAGCGCCTCGCGCGTCCGCTCGCCGTACTCCGCGAGCATCGCGGGCACGAGGGCCGCGCGGGCACGGGCGACGTCCCGAATCGTCTCGCCGGCGTCGTTCAGCGCGCACCCACCCGGAGCGTGATCCAACCGACCGAGCGACCGGTGTCGTCGACCAACGTGCCCTCGTAGTCGCCCGCGGGTTGATCGTCGGGGACATGGATCCGAAGCGTCAACGGCAGATCGGCGGCCTCCGCCGCCTCGACGGCGAGATCGATGATACGCGTGCCTCCCTGGGCTTGCGGCCGCAGGGCCGACGCGACGATGGGCTGGACCGCTCCCTCCAGGCGCACGTCGATGGTGGCCTCGGCGGGGCGCGAGGACGCAATGGCGACTCGTAACCGCAGCGGCGGCTGCGACGGAGACGGCGCGGTCGCCGGTGCCGCGCCGGGCTCAGCGGTCGGCGCGGCTCCGAATGGCCCCATCGGCCCGAGCGGAAAGCCGCTGCCGCGTGCCGCCAGGCCGGCGAACTCGAACCAGAGCGACGTCATCTCGGTCGCATACTGCGCCATGCGCGTGGCGACCGCCTGGGCGTCGTTCACCATGGTGGCCGTCCCGTACGAGCGGTCACCGAGGCTCCGCGCTACGCGCTCGCCCTGCTGGATGTACTCGTCGATCACCCGATAGCCGAGCCCGACCGAGCGTGCCACGACGTCCTCGACGGCCGCCCCCGGGCGATCGTCGTCGCGTGCGGCATCGTCGTTCGCATCGTCCGTCGACCCGCCGTTGTCGGCGCCGCTCGCCGGCGGCGCTCCGAAGAGGGTGGTCCAGTTGCGAATCGCGCTCGTCCGTTCGAGCGGTGGACGACGGAAGCGAGGTCTCTCACTCATGGGTGCTCCCTCAGGGGTGGTCGAAGCCGACGATCTCGTCGAGCGGCGGCGTGTGGGAAAGGGCGTGAGCTGCAAGGCGGCCCGACATCACCGCCGCCTCGACGCATCCGGCGTTGAAACCGCAATCGGTCCAGTCGCCGGCAACCGTCAGGTTGTCGTAGGTCGCGTCGAGCGGGGAGAGCCGGTAGGCACTGCTGCCGGGGACCGAGAGCGCATAGCGGTCCGACGGGTTGACGTTGGCCGTCCAGAACTGCGACGCGAATCGCTCGGCGCCGACGCGCGGGCGGCCCTCCCCGTCGCGGCCGTCGAGGAGCAGGTCCCAGCGAAAGCCGGTGGGGCCGGCGGCGCTCGGCCACAGATGACGGATCTCGGTGTCGAGGAAGCGGATCGCGTTCCGACGGACACGCTCGCGCTCCGCGGCCGCGAAGGCGGCGCCCTTCTCGGTGCCGGGAGCGGGATCGGGCAGGACATTGCAGAAATAGGCGATCGACCGCGGTGCTTCCGGCCAGGCCTCGCGGCGCGCGAGATGCCGCATGTCGGCCCAGGTGTCGAACGGCTCGACGAAGCCCGAGATCACGATCGGATCGTCGGTCCAGCCGAGATCCTTCATGTCCGCCCGCATCCAGAGCTGGAACGCTTGCGTCGCCACCGTGGGAACCCGATCCACCATGGCGCGCCAGCGGGGATCGCGCTCCACCAACTCGCGACAGACGTACGGCACCGCGCCGAGCCCGATGCCGAGCACCACGAAATCGAAGTCGTCTCCGACGCGCAGCTCCTTGGTGGCGACCGAGCGGCGCTCCCAATGGGACTCGAAATCCGGCCGCTCACGCGCGAGCGCCGCCCCGTCCGCGAGCTGCCGCCAATCGGGCTCGGACGGCCAGCACGGCAGACCCCCGACGTCGACGAGCGGCCGATACTCGCCGCCCTCGGCGGTTCGCGCCTGCACGTCGATCTCGAGCGCCTCGACGTAGGGCTTTTCGCCGACCCCGAGCCGACTCGGCTCCACGAGCTTCACGTTGGTGACGCGATGGAAGAACTCGAAGCGGACGCCGCGCCGCCGCAGCACCTCGTAGAACGGGGCGAACACGACGTCTCCCATCCCCGCGGTCATGCGCCAGAAGAAGGCGCCGCGATACGTGAAGAAGGCCCGCACCATGCTCCGCAGGGCTTGACCCGCGGAGATGCGCGGGCGCGTCGGATCGCCGCCTTCGTACGAAAAGCCGAAGTCGTAGAGCGCGCGCAGATAGCCCGACGCGAGCGAGCTCTCCGCGGCCCCGTTCAGGCGCAGCCACTCGCGGCTGTCGAACTCGTCGATGGCGTCGAACCCACGGGGATCGGTCATCAACCCGGAGCGGATGCCGCCGCGGATCGTCGCCAAGGTGAGATCGATGATGTGCCAGATGCGCCGGACGCCGGGATCGTGCTCGAGACGCGTCGCCAGCACCTCGCGCGCGCTCTTGCCGATGGCGTCGAGCATGCGCATGACGAGGTTGTCCGGAAAGCGGGCGAGCGAACCGAGCGCCAGCTCGACCAAGCCGACGGCCTGGATGAGCCCCGTCAAGGTCGCGATCTCGCCGACCTGAAGGATGCGCGCGATCCCCGCCGCGATCGCGTCGACCGACTCGGCGCCGAACGGTGCGCGTGCAGGAGCTCCACCGTTGCCCGCACGTTGGATCGTCTCGAGCAGTGCACGTACCAATCCCATCGAGCGGAGCAGGTAGTCGGCGATCGTCCATCGCTCTGGACCGCGCGCGGGATCGCCGGGGAGACCTTCGATCGGCGGCAACACGCCGCGCCACACTTCCCACTCGCCGGTCGACGCCCGGTCCGCGACGCCGACGAGCGGCCACGGCTCGAACGCATCCTGCCAATCGGAGATCGGACAGCGCGCGGGGTCGCGACCCAGCTCCGCGTAGCACTCCCGCATCAGCCGAAACGCGTTCTCGTAGAAGCCCATCCAGAGGTGCAGGCCGTGCTCCTCGATGCGGCCCGCCGGTCCTCTCCCCGAGGCGCCCTTGCCGCCGAGACGCCAACCCACTTGGTAGACCGTCACCTCGTAGCGGCCGCGATGCTCGGGCCGCGTCAGCTCGAAGGCCGCCGCCATCGCGGCGCAGCCACCCCCGACCACGGCGACCTTGATGGGTCGGGCCTCGCTCACGAGAGGTCCTCGCGCGTCACGCCCGCGAACTCGAGAGCGAAATCGGCGCCGTACATGCGCGCCGGGGTTTGAAACCCAGGCTCGTATTCGCCCGCCAGCACCCGACGGGCTATCTCCGCCGCCGTCAGGGCCGTCAGCGAATAGGACTGGGGTGCCGTGAGGCGTCCACGGACGGAGCACCCTCCCGCATCCGTCAGCTCGGCCACCAGCACGGTCCGGATCGCCGCCCGCTGAGCTTCGCTCGGCCCCTCCGGAAGCAAGTCGGCATGCATTTTCAGCCAGACCTGCGCGGGCATGGTGGTGAGCGCCCATCCCATCGTGCGACTCGCCGCCAACGAGCCCCGCAGCACCGAGGTCGCCGCGAAGTACACCTCGATGTTCGGAATCCCCGTCGAGTAGTACGCGCTCGACACGTCCCCCCACCGCACGTTGACGCTCGCGGTCGGACCGCTGCCGTAGTCGAAGTCACGCTCGAGCGAGCCCGGCAGCGCCTCGGTCAGGCGGCCGTCGCGGCGAATCAGCACCGACCTGCCGCCGTACTCGATGAAGGTCTTCGCCGATCCACGGCTCGCGTGCAGGAGACCGCTGATGCCGAGCGCCAGGTGCGTCGCGCTCGGTAGCCGACGGGCGAGGTGCGCCGCCAGACAGTCCGACGGCACCACGTCGAACCCGCTGCCGGGCAAGATCATGAGCCCGCGCGCACGCGCGTGACCGTGGCGCCTGGCGTGGGCCTCGATGACGTCGATCTCGCCCGTGATGTCGAGATAGTGCGCCCCCCGCCGGAGACAGGCCTCGACGACCGGCGCCGCCGTGGCGGAGAACGGCCCCGCCGCGTTCAGGACGACGCGGACGTCGCTGAGCGCCTGATCGAGGCGCACGGCGTCCGCCAGCGGCGCGACCCGGTAGCGGAGGTGGTGGCGCGCGGCCAACTCGGCGAGCCGCCCCTCGTCGCGACCCGCCAGCACCGGGCGGAGTCCTTTGGCCAGCATCTCGGCGAGGATGAGCCGCCCCGTGTAGCCGGTGGCGCCGTAGAGCAGGAGCGCGTCGGTCATGGGCGACGGATCAGTCTCGTGGGCTCGCGCGTTTCAGCGATCCACGCGAGAGGCCGAAGGTACGGATCAGCGTGTAGACGTGCGAGCGCGCCAGATCGAGCCGGCGCGCCACCTCGGTCACGTTCCAGCCCGAGTCTTCGAGCGCCTTCGCGATCAGGTCGGCATGAAAGCGACGGGTCGCCTCCTGGAACGTCAGGATCTCGTTCGGGTCGCCCTCTGCCGAGGCCGACTCGGGAAAGAGGTGCGCGCGTTCGATCAACGTCAAGCCCTCGCCGGCGGCGCGAATCGCGGCGGCCTCGACGGAGTGCGCGAGCTGCCGTACGTTCCCCGGCCACTCCGCCGCCTCGGCGGCCCGCACGGCTTCGCGCGACAGGCCGAGCAGCGGCAGGGAATGGCTCTCGCTCGCCTGGGAGCAGAAGAAGCTCGCCAGCTCCGCGACGTCCGAGCGTCGCTCGGCGAGCGACGGGACACGCACGGGCAGGACCTGGAGTCGATAGAAGAGATCCTCGCGAAAACGGCGTTCCGCAACCGCCGTCTCGAGGTCGACGTTGGTCGCGGCGATCACCCGCACGTCGGCGCCGACGGGTATCGTGGCCCCGAGCGGGTAGTACTGCTTCGATTGCAGCAGGTGGAGCAGCTTCGCCTGCAGCGTCAGGCTGAGGTCACCGATCTCGTCGAGCAGGAGCGTGCCCCGCTCCGCGGCCGCCACCTTCCCGAAGATCCGGCGCGTCGCGGTCGAGTGCGCCCCGGGGAACGCACCGAAGAGCTCGCTCTCGAAGAGGCCCTCGGGCACCGCCGCGCAGTTCAGCTCGACGAAGGGGCGTCCCGCCCGCAGGCTGTTGTCGTGGATCACGCGGGCGATCTGACTCTTGCCCGTTCCCGATTGTCCGGTCAGCAGGACGCTGACCTCGAGGGGCGCGACCAGTGCCACCTGGCGCAGCAGCAACGCGAGCGCTTGGCTCCGTCCGACGACGCGATCGAGTCGGAGCGCGTGGCGCGCGGACCGGGTCGAGTCGACGGCGGTTTGCTCGCGCGCCAGAAGGCGATGCGCGAGCGGCGCGAGCTGGCGCGCGAAGAGCTCCGCGAGGTCGCGATCCTCGTCGGAAAACGGCCCCGCGCCCCGGCGCCCCTGCAGATACAGCACGCCGACCGGCGGATCGCTGCCGATCGGAGCGCAGAGCACGGCCTCGATGCGGCCGATCTGCACGCTCTCGCGGGCCTCGAAACGAGCGTCGAGCAACGCCGACGGCGTGATGATCGTCTGGCCGGTCGCCAACGCTTCCGTGACGATGCCGTGCGAGACCGCGGCGCGCACGTCCGCGATCTCCTCCGCGCTGAGACCGTGCGCCATCGACCAGCGCGGCTTCTGCTCCGGCCCCTCGTCGTCGAGCAGCTCGAGGTAACCGAGCCGGGCGTTGATCACTTCGACGGCGAGGCCGAGTGCCTCCTCGAGCAGAGGGCGCAGCTCGGTCTGCGCACCGAGCGCGAGCAACCGACGGTAGAGATCGCGTTCGCGGCGGATCTGATCGAATGGTGCGGAGGAAGGCTGGTTGATCACGCATTTCGTGCATAACGATTTCGCTACTCGAATTGCAAACATGCTGCGTCAGAAACTGTCGTCGTCCGAAGCTCGACTGTCCTGCATAGAGGACAGTCACGCGGAACCAGTGTCCTGTGTACTGGACGCTGCGCGCGCATGAGACACCACTCTCCCCCATTACTGCATACGCTATTCACCTGGCGTGACCCTTGCTCGGCCTGCCGCATGCTCAACCCCACCCGGCCGCATCGCCCGTCATTCGAAGCCGTCGATCTCGACGTCGCGCTCCTCGGTAGCAGCCCTTCCGTGAGCGCTCTCCGCAACGCGATCTCGACCCTCGGCCAGCTCGACACCAACCTGCTCCTCCGCGGGGAAGGCGGCACGGGCAAGCAAGCCTGCGCCCTGGCACTCCACCGCATGGGCAGCCGCCGAGGCCATCCCTTCTTCAACCTCCACCTCGAGGGAATGGGCGAGGCCCGCATGTTCGAGTGCCTGTTCGGCGAGCGCGGGGTCACCAGCCTGGCGGCGCGCGCCCGGCGCGCCACGATCTACCTCGACGGAATCGAGCTCCTACCGCAACGCCTCCAACATCGCTTGGTGGCCGCGCTCAGCGACGGCGACGTCCCGAGCATTCGCCTGATCGCCGGGTCCGCCGTCCACCTCGACGAGCACGTACGGCACGGACGCTTTCAGCGTTCGCTCTACGACCGGATCGCGACCCTGCAGGTGAGCCTGCCGCCGCTTCGCGAACGGCGCGGCGACATCCCCGTCATCGCCGCGGCGGTGCTCGAGCGCTGGGCCGGGCGGACGGCGAATCCCGCCAAGTCCCTGGGTGAGGGCGCGCTTCCCTGCCTCGAGGAGTACGACTGGCCGGCGAACGTGCGCGAGCTGCTGTGCGTGATCGGCGTCGCCTGTGATCACACCCGCGGCCCCATCGTCTCGGTCGATCGCGTGCGGAGCGAGCTTCGCGCCCGACCTCGGCGCCACGTGGCCCCGGGTATCGTGCCGCTGAAGCAGGTGGAGCGCGAATACCTCCTGAGCGTCATGGAACGCTGCGGCGGCAACCAGACCCTTGCGGCGCGAAGGCTCGGCATCGGGCGCAGCACCCTCCTGCGGCATCTGCAGGCGTGCGGCCAGCGTCGTCCCGGTGAGCTGGCAGCCGTCGCTTTTGCCGGCCCGATCCCGGAGTCGCGCCCCCTCGGCGCCGCCCCCACCACCACGCGCCGCGCGTTCTAGTTCTCGGATGGCCCTCGGAGCGCGAGGTCAGCTCGCGCTCCGTCCTTTCAAAACAACCCGCAGCGGGTGCAGGCGTCGAGGCAGCTCTGTAGCGCCGGACAGCCGAGGTTCGTCGGCTCGCAGACCTCCGTCGGCGGCTCGATGATGCCGTTGCCGCAGGCGGGTGTGGCCGTGGGCGTGGGCGTCGGGGTCTGCGTCGCGGTCGCGGTCGGCGTGGCCGTACGGGTCGCCGTCGCGGTCGGCGTCGCCGTGGGCGTGCGGGTCGCCGTCAGGGTTGGGGTCGGGCTCGGCGTCGGCGTGCGGGTCGCCGTCGGCGTGGGCGTCGCCGTCAGGGTCGGCGTCGCGGTGGTCGTCGCGGTGGCGGTGGCCGTGAGGGTCGGCGTGGTGGTCCGGGTCGCGGTGGCGGTCGGCGTCGGGGTGGGGAGGGCGACGTTGCAGTCGCTCGGATAGCTCTCCAAGCCCGGCACGGTGATCGCGGCGAGGCAGCGGGTGTCGAACGTAGCGAGACAGACCGCACAGGCGGCGATGCTCGTCACGTCGGCGAGCGGCGCGCCGCAGGCCGAGCCGCCCGGCACCGTCACCGCCGGACATTCGGCAGGCACGCCGATCTGGGTCGGGGTCAGGTCCGGAGCCCCGCCGCATTGCTGGTCGATCCCGCCGCACGCCATGCAGATCCCGAGCTCGAGGTTCTGCGCCAGCCGCGCGATCTTCGCCGACGCGGACGGGCTCGCGTCCGGGCATTCGCCGGCGAGCTGTCCCTTGAGCACGGCCTCCTCGCAGCGGTGCAGCGCCTTGTTGGCGCCGTTGAAGTACAACGAGAGCTTCTTGCCGATCGCCCGCTGGCAGCGCTCGATGGCCGCACCCGAGTTGTCGAGGTCGAGCGACTCGTAGGCGAGTGCGATCGTCTCGTCGACCGCCGCATCGGCCGCGCACTGCACGCAGTCGACGACGTCGTCGCAGTCGGCGAGGCCGTTGCTGCAGCCACCGTTCGCGAGGTTCGGGCACGTGCCCAGGTCCCACCCGATCGCGGCGAGGGTCTCGTCGTCCATCCCGGTCCCGCAGTTCGCGTCGCCACCGCCACAGGCCTTGCCGACCGCCCGCCGGAGCTTGAATCCGGCCTTCGAGATCTTGATCGCGGCCTTCGAATCGGGGCACGACCCCACGTCTCGGGCGACCACACCGTCCCAGCAGCTCTGCATCGCCTTCATCTTCGCCTGGGCGAAACGCGCCGTGCCCTTGGTGATCGCCCGCTGACAGATGACGGGGTCGGCATGGGCGACGGCCGCGAGCAACAGGGTCCAGATCGCGAGCGGGATCAGCACCCGAGCCGCGGAGTGTGCGCGCGAGGCGAGGACGGGGCGGGACGAGGCGACGGCGGCGGCGGGATCGGACATGGAGGATCTCCGGGGTCGGGGGATGTGAGGAGGCGGGATGATGCTGGCAGCCGCCGGAGATGGTCAATCACCGCTCAGCGTGAATCGACCATCCAAAATCGGGGAGACCCCGGCGTTCGCGCTGGCCGTCCACATGGACACTGCGACGAAAGACCCGCGCGCGAAGCGCTCGCTGCGAGTCGCTCCGGGGAGCATTTCGCTTCCGCGCGCGACGCGGGTTTGCCGTCTGCTCCTCCGGACGCTAGAGCATCCGCTCGATGCGCTCGGGATTGGCCCTGCTTGCCGTGCTGCTCGCGATCGCGCCGGCCAGCGCGCAGGTGGTGCAGAGCAAATGCGCCGCCGCCAAGAAGGCGTGCATCACCAAGAAGGTGAAGGCGCTGCTCGCCTGTCATGCCGCGGCCGACAAGAAGGGCGGCGCGGTCGATCCCACCTGCCTCGCCAAGGCCCACGCCAAATTCGACGGCGGCGCCACGCCGGCCAAAGGGTGCTTCGCCAAGCTCGAGGCGAAGCAGAACCCCGCCAAGCCGGCGACGCTCTGCCCGTCCGCCGGCGACACCGCGCTGATCGAGAACCAGGTCGACGCCTTCGTGGACGCGATGGTCTGTCAGCTCGCCGGCGGCTGCAACGCGGGCGAGCGCTGCGACGACCCCATCCTGATCAATCCGGGGTCGTTCGCCGAGCATTCGACCGTCGGCTTCGACTTCGACTACGACGCCTGCGGCCTGCCCGGCGCGTTCGACGGCCCCGACCGGGTCTATCGCATCGTGGTCCCGAACGGGAAAGTCCTGACCGTCACCGTGACGCCGGTATCCGGCAGCAACGGGGCCAACATCGCCCTCTTCGCCGGCAGCGCCAATTGCGGCTCGTCCGACGCCGGCCTCTGTGCCGACGTCGACACCGCGTCGCAGTCCGAGCAGGTCCAGGTGTCGGCAGAGAACAGCAGCGGGGCTTCCCGCGACTACTTCCTGCTGGTCGGCACCGGCGGCCTCGATCCCGTCGAGTACGACATGCTGGTCGCGATCGGCGACTGAAGAAAAGAGGGATGGTAAAGGCTCGGCCGCTGGTCGGTGCTGCAGGGCCGGCGCGGCGATCAGCCGGGGACGTCGGCGGGGTCGAGGAGGCCGTGACGACGCCAGCCCACCGCGAGGAGCCACGTTCGTGCCCGTGACACCGGCCGCTGCGGGGCGTCCTCGGTACCTCCCCTAGCGACTTCTGGTCTTAGTTTTTCTCGCTTCCATCCATCGAACCACCGTGCCGAGGAGGCGGGATCCAGCCGTACCGCTCCGGCGAGCCTCGAGCGCACGGCCGCCGCATGCCGGCGGGCGTTCAGCAGCACGTAGCGGAGCGCGTTCCGCACCTCGCGCGGCGTGGGCAAGAGCCGGTGATGATAGCGATCGGCCAGCACACGACCGCTGCGCCGAGTCACCCGATTGACCGCACGGGCAAGGCGCGCGCCGATCGACTTCATGCCGCGCCCGAGCGCGTCGCGATCAACGGCCTCGACGATCAGGTGGGCGTGGTTGCCTTGAAGTGAATAGTGGACGAGCCGGAAACCCGGCCGCACACACCCCACCGCGAAAGTGCGCTCGATCGCATGCACGAGGCCAACCGAGCGGAGCGAGGGTACGCCGGGCAGCATCCGGAGGGTGACGTGCGCAGGCAGCCGTTTGAAGCGATCGCGGCTGACGTGCGGCAGTCCGGAATTTGGACCGCGCTTGCGCCCGGCGCCACGTCGCCGCCCGCCCCATCGGCGGAGCGGCGACAACGCGAGCGAGAGCTGAGAAGGTCGGCGCTGCATCTTGAATCAGCTATGTTATATACGACGAACGACATGGATGGCAAGCGCCTCACACGCGGCGAGTCGTCGTGGTCGCCCCGAACGCACCCACACGCCCGCCACCGCGCGCCCTCGGTACCAACCGTCTTCCGCCCATCCGCGGCAGAGAACGCGGCTACGATCGAACGCCGACCCTCTCAGCAACCATCGTGATGGGAGAGCGCCAGCTGTCCACACGCCGCCGCGATCTCGCTCCCCCGCGGCCACCGCACATGACACCGCCTGCCCTGCCCCACGATCCGCTCCTGAAACGCCAGCACCCGCGCCGCCGACGGCGCCCGGTACGCGCTCCCGGGAAACGGGTTGTGCGGGATCAGATTGACCCGCGACCGTACGCCGTCCAGCAAGCGCACCAACCGATCCGCATCGTCGTCCCCGTCGTTGAGCCCGTCGAACAGCACGTACTCGATGAAGTGCAAGCGCCCGGGATTCGCATCGGCGTCCGCGCGCAGCAAGTCGAGGAGCGCCGCGATCGGCCAGGCGCGCCCGTGGGGCATCAACCGCGTCCGCACCTCGTCGGTCGTCGCGTTCAAGGACAGCGCCAGGCTCGCCGAGCACTCGGCCAGGAAACGCCGCATGCCGGGCAACACCCCCGCCGTCGACACCGTGACCGACTGGCGCTTGAGCTCGGGCGCCGGCGACTGCGTCAGGACCGCGACCGCCCGCAGGACCTCGTCGAGGTTGTCCATCGGCTCGCCCATGCCCATGAACACGACGTTCCTGACGGGGGCCGCGACGTCGGCCTCGGCCCGCGCCACCAGCACCTGCATCACCATCTCGCTCGCCTCGAGATGACGCCGAAACCCGAGCGTCGCCGTCGCGCAGAATCCGCAGCGGCGCGTGCAGCCGGCCTGGCTCGACACGCACACCGTGCTGCGGCCGCGCGCCGGAATCCGCACCGTCTCGACCGTCGGTGTCCCCGAACGCGAGCGCGTACTTGGTGGTACCGTCGGACGCTCGACGCCGCTCGACGATGGTCGGCGGCGCCCACCCACTCCGCACCACGAAGCTCGCCGCGGTGTCCGCCGCGACACCCGGAAGCCGCTCCGGCAATGCCCTCGGCATCGCCGGCACGCCGTAGAGCCAGCGCAGCACGGCACGCGCCCGCGCCGCGCTCGCGAGCTCACGGGAGAGCTCGTCGAGCGTCAGCGCGGGAAACCGTGCCCTCACCGAGCCGGCTTGCACACCTGGCGGCCGTTCTTGTTCGTGCACGGCAGCGTGATCGCGAAGCAGTCCTGGCCGACCCGCACCGTGACGGTTCCGACGGGCGCCACCGTGCCGCCGGCGCTGAACGTCTTGGCGGTCGCCGACACCTTGTAGAGCTGCCCGTCCTTGCTGGTGAGGCGGACGTTCATCTTGCCGCCGCCCGGCACCGAGCCCTTGAACTTGAAGCCGTGGTTGATCGGGATCAGGCTCCCGCCCGGGATCACTCCGCTGTAGGCGGTGAACTCGCCGACGAGCGTGACCGCGAAGGTCTCGCTCGCCGGCGCGATCGCGTTGCCGGCGAGCCGGAAGCTCGCCTTCACGCTCATGTTGTCGGTGACCGGCTTGGCGCGGGTCTGGAGGCGCGCCGTCTTGAGCGCGAGCGGGTAGACACCGGCCGGGCACGCATCCGGGACGAGCCCCGCCGGCACGCCGGAGCGGACGGCGCCGGTGCGCTGGCGGTCGTGACCGCGTCCGTTCCAGTGCACGGCGTTCGCATTCGCCGCGCCCGGGGTATCCCACACGGTGAGGTAGCCCTCGCGGCCCATGGCGACCGCCTCCAGCAGCCCGTCGCCGTCGAGGTCGCCGACCGCCGGGATCGGGATCATCCAGCCGTTGGTGAACTTCGGCCAGCCCGCCGGCTCGCCGCCGGTCGGCGTGAAGGCGTGCACGAAGCCGCCGCCGTTCGCCGACACCACGTCGGGCCGGCCGTCGCCGTCGACGTCGGCGACCGTGGGATTCCCGAAGAACATCAGATCCTCGACGATTTGTGGAAACGGCGACAGCATGTGGCCGGTCGTCGTGTCCCAGACCGAGATCTGATGGTCGCCCGGCTCCTGGCGGCCGGACGCCTGGGCGTCGATCAGCTTGATGGTGCCCGCCGTCCCCGCCACCACCTCGAGCCGGCCGTCGCCGGTGAGATCGGCGAGCGTCGGCCCGCCGAGCAGACCGAGAACCAGCGGGAAGTCCGTCGAGCCCGAGGGAATCGGGATCGCGGCCAGCATGTCGTAGTCGAGCGTGAGGTGCTTACCGCCGACTGACACGCCGAAGAACGAGCTGCCGTCGCCGCGCAGCACGTAGAGCGGGCCGTTGGAGCCCTGCACCACCACCTCGTCGGCGCCGTCGCCGTCGATGTCGCCGAGCGCCGCCTGCTGGCCGACGCCGTGCCCGACCGTCGGCAACAGGTCGTCGAGGAAGATGCCGATCTTCACCGGCCAACCCGGGAGATACGGTCCCGACGGATTGCCGGCCACGAGCGGGCTCAGCGTGCCGTCGTGCGGGATGGCGTAGACGCGGCCGTTGATCGCCTCGAGACCGAAGAGGTCCGCGAAGGGCGAGATCTGCACGTTGCCGGCCTCGCCGCGGACGTACTCCTCGTTGGTGCCCTGCACGATGTCGAGCCAGCCGTCGCCGTCGATGTCGCCGATCGCCGGCCCGCCGACGATCTTGGTGCCGATCGAGCCGACCGGCTGGCCGCTCGAGAGGTTCCACGTCACCTGCGTGCTGGGCGCGACCGTCACCTTGGTGCGGTCGACCATCAGGATCGGGAACCCCGGCTGCGGCGTGCCGTCCTCGCGCCAGACGTAGAGATGGCGGTCCATGGCGCCGATCACGATCTCGAGCATGCCGTCCTTGTCGAGGTCGGCGAGCGCCGGCGTCGCGAGAAAGCCGGGATCGAGGCGGTTGGCCTCGTTGCGGATGGTGCGATCGGAGAACGCCGGGTTGGTGGAGACGGGGAATCCGGCGCGCGGCGTGCCGTCCTCCTCGAACACGTAGAGCCTGCCCTGCGTCGACGCGACCACGACCTCGAAGTCGCCGTCGCGCTCGAGGTCGCCGACCGCGACCGAGGCCACGACCGACTCGTGGACCTGGCTGCTCACGGCCGTGCTCACGAATGCCGCCGAGCCCGTGTGCAGGACGTCGAGGTTGGTCACGACCGGCCAGCCGGGGAGCTCGGCGCCGCTGCCGTCGAGCGCATGCACGCGGCCGTCGGAGGTCGCGATCACGACGTCGAGGGTGCCGTCGTCGTCGAGGTCGGCGATCGCCGGCGAGCTCTCGCCCGAGGCCTGCAGGTTGAGCGGGAAGCCCGGCTTCACCGTCGGGTCGTGGTGGAGAGAGACGACGCGGGTGTCCTCGCCGACGTTCCCGAGGTCGTCGGTGACGCGGAGCCTGAGCGTCACGTTGTAGACCTCGTCGAAGTCGTCGCGATCGGCCACGGGCAGCGTGATCGCATTGAAGGCGCAGTCGGCCGGCACGCCGCCGAGCGTCCAGGTGCCGAGCGGCGCGTCGGTCAGCGCCGCGCCCGGCGTGCCGCTCGCGATCAGGTGGCCGGCGCGGGCGTACTCGGCGTCGAGCGGATCGACGCCGCAGCCGTACTCGAGCGTGTAGCTGTAGGCCTGCGCCCGTCGGTACGCCGCCGTGGAGCCCACGATCGAGACGGAGGGTACGAGCGTCGGATCGACGTTCTGGAACCAGCCCGGGGTCAGGATGTCGGCCTCGGGCGGGATGCCGGTCGCGGAGATCGCCCGCACCGCCTGGTCGGCGTTGACGCGCCCGTAGCCGAAGTACTTGTCGCGCCCGGCGTGCGAGGGAAAGCGCGTCGATTGCAGCTCGGTCAGGAAGCCGACCTTGACGCCCGGGTCGGTCGAGAGCGCCAGGTTGCCGCTGAAGTCGATGTCGTCGGCGGTGGCCGCGAGGAGCTGCTTCACCTCGTTCGCCGAAAGCGCCGTGCCGGTGATCGGATGCGACGTGAGCTGGCCGCGGTCGATCAGGTTCTTGGCCTGGGCGATCAGCAGGGCCGCGATACCGGAGCCGCGCCCGGTCGCCTCCGACGAGCACGAGTTCGACGGGACCGAGACGTGCACGTTGTGCGCGCCGTAGTTGGTGCAGCCGTTCAACAGCAGATAGGTGTGGTTCTGGACGAAGTCGCCGTCCTCGCCGCGCACCGAGTTGACCGGGATCGTGTGCGCGTAGTTCGACGGGTAGTTGTGGTGGTACGACTCCTCGTCGGCCGCCGAGGCGATCACGGGCACGCCCTTCGCCCACGCGTAGTCGACCGCCTCCTGGCCGAAGGGCGTGTTGTCGAGCGAGCCGTTGGCCTCCTGGATCACCGCCGCCCCGCTGTCGACGCCGAAGACGACGCCGCGCGCGAAGTCGTTGACGTCGGAGACGAAGCTGTCGGCGACCTTGATCGGGATGAACATGCCGCTCGGCGCCGTGCCGACGCCGCCGCCGTTCTGGGGCTCGGCGCTCGAGTCCTCGGCCTCGCCGGTGCCGTGGCCGTAGGAGACGTCGTCGAAGGGGTCGTTGTCCTCCTGGTGGAAGTCCCAGCCGGCGATGTCGTCGACGTAGCCGTTCGAGTCGGCGTCGGTCGAGTCCGAGAAGATCTCGATCAGGTCCTGGGGATCGATGATGCCGTTGCCGTTCTGGTCGCTGACCCGGCTGTCCTGCACGTGGGTGCCGTCGGCGAGGTAGTCACGGACGTTGAAGGCGCCGTCCTCGTTCCGGTCGTAGCCGTTGGTGGTCGCCTCGGGGAGCGGCAGCTCGGCGCTGTTGAGATGCACCTTGGCGGAGAGGTCGCCCATGGCGCCGAGGTCGTTCCACATGATTCCCGAGTCGAGGATCGCGATCACCACGTCCGGGCGTCCGGTCGTGACCTGCCACGCCTTGTCGACGCTCGGGCCGCGCACGCCGAAGAGCTCCTGAGCGGTCGGCGGCACGGCCGGGTCGACCAGGCTCGAGAAGCGGAAGTTGGTGGCGGAGAGATCCGACGGGATGGTCGGCGGGTCGGTGGTCGGCAGGAAGAGATACGACTCGTAGTCCGTCGGGTCGGTGCAGCCGGGGGCCAGCGGGCCGCCGCACTTCGGATAGGGAAACTCGGCGCGGGCGACCGACGTGATTGCGAGCACGACGGCAAGAGCGACGAAGGGGGTACGTAGGGACATGGTGGGTATCTCCTCGGATTGCTTGACGGATTGATGGAACGCGTGAGGGCTTCCGTCTGTCTAACGCCGATCGCGGCGTGCTGTAAAGGAATTTTTCCCAGGACGCGATCGCTGGGCGCTTGGCGCTACGCGGGGGTGCGCGACCCGTCGTTCGGGCCGGCCCGGTTAGTGCGGCTGCTCGCTACGGCACGCAGGTATTGTCGTCTGAATCGACCGTCTGGTCGCCGTCGGCGTCGGGGTCGACCGGATCGCAGGGCCTGTCGATGTCGGTTTCGTCGTCGAGCCCGTCGGCGTCCGTGTCCTTCTTCCAGGGGTTGGTGACCCGCTCGGGCGACATGGTCTCGAAGACGTTGGGGATCCCATCGCCATCGACGTCGGAGTTGGTCAGATCGACGTCGGGGTTGCCCAGCTCCTTGAAAACCGGCAGCTGCTTGAAGTCGAACGTGGAAGCCTTGGCGAGCAGCGCCGTGACGCCATTCTTGCCGTTTACCCAGCTCTGAGCGCCACACCTCGCAAGCTCGTCTGACGCGGTAAAGCCATTGCCCCTGGCGTTGCCGATACCAAAAGAGGCGTCCGCGACCGTCCGAGGAGGGTTCGTACCCACCTCGGTCACATTGCAGTAGCCGGCGATCAGCGTCGTGACCGGCGCGACGCAAAGATGGTGCTCGATCGACCAGGTGACCGAGTCGCTGTTGCCGAAAAAGCGATCGGCCAGCGTCTTGCCCCCGTTGTCGCTGAGGCAGGCGCTGGCGGCGATCGTGTGCCAGGAACCGACGGTGGCGGCACCAGCAGAGTCGGATCCATCGCGACTGGACTGCAGCACCTCGACCTCGCCCGGATTCTTTCCCTTGCCGTCAACATCTTTGATCTTCATCAGCTCGTCGAGGAAACCGCCCTCGCAGGCCGAGAAGATCACCGTGATCACGACGCCACGCGGGAATCCGCTCAGCAGGTCGCGTAGCTCTTTCGCGGTCATGTCGCCGTCGGTCCTGGCGGTGTTGCCGGTGGCGTCGAGGGCGAACTCGCCGTCCTCGCCGTGCCCCGAGATCAAGACCACCAGCTGATCACCGGTTGATGGCTTGTTGGCGGCCGTCCCGCCAGGCTTGAGCGCGGCGATCGCCCCGCGGAACGCGACCTCGGTCGCCTGGCCGTCAGGCGTTCCGAAGTCCGTGTCGGGATCGCCATTGCCTTGGGCCCTGCCGTTCTGGTCGCAGGGCCTCCTGCCGTTCGGCGTGTTGACCGTGTCGGCCTCGCTCAGCACCGTGGTGCGGTTGGCGGCCCAGCCCTGCCACACTCGGAGCGACGCGTCGAAGGCGCAGGGATCGAATTCCGCCCCAATGTCCTCCTCCTCGCCGTCGGTGCCAGCGAACACGCCGAAGAAGTTACGGTCGGGGTCCTGAACCGCGCTGTGCTGGACCTTCTTGGTCTTGACGCAGAGCTGGCCCGGCGGGTTGTTGCGAATCGACACCGTCTCGCTGACGAAGCGATCGCGCACGCCGAGGTCGGCCTTCACGTTGCGCGGATCGTTCAGGTAGCAGGTCAGATAGGCGGTCGGATCGGGGATCTCCTCGCCCGCGATCCCGGTCGGCACGCAGAAGCTCAGGAGCTTGAGCACGGCGAGATCGTCGAAGGTGCCGACCTCGTCCTGCACGTCGCGGGCGGTCTGCTTGAAGTCGAACGTCTTGGCTTGGTAGCAGATGTAGCTGTTCAGTCCCGGGTCGGGGACGGCCGGCGGCTTGGAGCCACGCGCGCAGAGGGTCTTCGGTCGCCCGACCGAAAGCCGCTGATCGCCGAACATGTTGGTGATGTCGATCGTGCGCTGCCGAAAGACGCCCGAGGTGATGTGGTAGCACTTGAGTCGAGCGTCGGGGTTGTGGATGTCCTCGCCAGGCGGCGTCACCTTGGCGGGAATCATCAGGCGCTCGGGCTTGGTTGCCGTTATCGAGCTGATCTTGCCGAACTCGTTGTCGACGGTTACGAACTTCCGTTGTTCCTTGGGGTGCTTGACGATCTTGTAGGAGCGGAAGTGATCGAGCTCGGTGGCTGCCGGCAGCGCGCAGAAGAACACCTCCTCGCCGTCGTCGTCCAGGCAGTCGGGCGTCAACTCGGGGATGTCGGGCGTCTGGTACGGCGGGATGCTGCCGATCTCGCCTTCGAGCTGGAGCGGGCCGCCAACCGGTCCGTTCTGCGGTCCCCCCGGCAGGATGCCGATGTCCTGCGTGTCGAACAGGAAGTACAGATCGAAGCTGCTGGTCGCCGGGAAGTCGAGCGTCGGCGATGCGTTGTTGTCGGTGATCGTGCCGGACGAGATCTGGTTGGGGTCGAGCACCAGCGTGACGTTCTCCAGCGGGCCCGGCGGTAGCGGACAGTTGATGTCGCTGCCGATGGTCAGGGTGCCGTCGGCACTGCGCAGCTCCATCGCGAGGATCTGGGTGTTGATAGTGGCGGGGCCGCCACTCGGGTTCCCGCGCTGCACGACGATCGGGCCGAAGCCGACGAAGTCGATCGGGCAGGCGCTGCCCGGCGGGTATTCGGGAGTCGGCAGGGCGAGCATGTAGTCGTCGAGCGTGAGGCTGACCTCATAGATGTCCGTACCGGCGGAGGGGAACGTCTCGTCGGAGATCGACGGGATGTCGCAGCCGGAGTCGGCGTCATCGACCAGCGTGTCCAGGTCCTCATCGACGTTGTTGTGACAGCTGCTCGGAATGCCGATGGTCTCGGGAGTTTTGGCGGCGTCGTTCTCGTCCGAGCCGAGGTTCAGCTCGATCGCGTCCGAGTACTCGTCGCCGTCGGCGTCGAGGCTGGGATCGAGAGCCAAGGCCGGTACGACCATCACGAGTGATGCCGCCAGCGAGAGAGAGAGCATGGTGAACGAGCGCGCAAACACGGTCATTCGAACCCCCTACTCAATTGCTTGACCACTGGGCCCGCCCAAGACCTGGGCATTGCGCGCACCCTATTGGGGATGGCCCGCGGCGGTCAAATGCGCCGCGGAGGGACCACGGGCGGCGCAATGCGGCGGGGCGCGATGCAACTCGAGTTCACGCCGCGTCGCGGACCTCTGCGGGAACGGGTGCGGCGCGCGCCGCGAGGCCGACGGCGAGGCTCATGACGAGCGTTCCGGCAATCGCCGCCCAGCCGAAGCGTTTGCCGAGGAAAAGCGCCTCGAGCCCGCCGGACGTGAACACGCCGCTCGCGCACACGAGGCTCCCGAGCGAGGCCGGCACGAAGCCGAGCCCGTGATGGAGCAGCCACTGTCCCCCTGACGACGTCACGACGATCACGAGCAGCAGGAGGACGAGCGCAGGCGAGATCTCCGGCAGCCCGAGCAGAAGCGCGGGGCTCGCCGATACCACCCCCACCGCCATGAAGTAGGTCGTGATCACCCAGGCGTCCTCGCTGCCACGGAGGTGCCGAACGGTCGCAAGCGCGCCGCCGGCGAGGATCGATCCCAGGAGGGCGACCGCGATGCCCGTCGCGTTCGCCTGCTGCACGTCGACCCCCGGTCCGACGACCAACGAGAGACCGACGAGCTCGAGCGCAATGGCGGCGCCGAGGCGCCAGGACGCACCCTCGCCGAGGAACAGCACCGCGAACGCCGCGGTTGGAATCGGATGGGTGCAGTACAGCAAGGTGGCGAGGCCCGCGCCCACGCGCTCGATCGCTTGGAAGTAGCAGAGGATTGCCAGCGACCCGAGGACGCCGCGTTGCACCACACGCCAGACGTTTTCCGGGCGCGGCCGCAACCGACGCCGTCCGGCGACGGCACGCAGCAGCAGGAACGCTCCGGCGAAGCGCACGAGCGCGACTTGCGCCGACGGCATCGTGCGCGCCGCGATCTGCACCAGCACCGCCATCGTCGAGAGCAGGACGGACGAGAGCAGCAACGCCGCGATGCCGCGCTGAGTGGCGGAAAGCTCTGGTCGGAACGGCGACACGAGCGGCAAACGGTTACCAGTAAGCCGATGCGGCCAGCTTGTTCCCGAGCGCATCTAATGAGAGGCCGTTACGGATGACGTCGAGCCGAGATGGACCCCAGAGCGCGCGATCCACGTTGTGACGGAGGAGCGTCGCGACGGTACCGATTCGGCCGATCGGCGCTGCCGCGAGATAGTGAGGCACGGAGCGGTCGTTCCATCTCCGTTCCCAGTCGTCGCGCATGAAGGGATCGCCGAAGAGAGTGCGGAGGCCGTACCCGCTCGACTCGAATAGATTGAAGAAGTCGTCCGCGCCGTACCCGTAGGCCACCGCCCCGTCGATTCTGCCGCACTCGAACACGATCAGCGGCTGCTGAGCTGCGATCAGGCGTAGCCCTCCTCGGAGAGCGTGAAATTCGCCCCCTTCGAGATCGAGCTTGATGAACCGGATCGGCTGACTCACGAGGATATCCAGCCGAGTGAGTGCCACGGTGATCCGTTCGGACCGAGGGGATCCGCCCAGCTCCCGGGGGACGATGCTCGAGAGCGCGGGTTCATCTGGCAGGAAGTCGAAGTCGCTAGGGCCGTCGTGATCGGACAGTGCGGTTTGACTGACGGAGATGTTCGGCCATCTGCGAGCGTGCCCGCATAGCTTGCGGGAGAGGCTCGGCACCGGTTCGTAAGCGTAGATCCGGCCATCAGCCTTCACGCGCCGGGCCATCGGGAAAGTATGCAACCCGAGATGTGCGCCTCCGTCGACGGCATGATCGCCCGCTCGCAGGATCGACGAGTACAGCCACCGGATGAGGGTCTCGAACAGCCCACCGCGCTCTTGGCGGTCGAACAAGCGGCCAAGCTGCAGCCCCGAAAGTGGGGCCGGTTCCGTCATGGGTGGAGCATTACATGTTTCGAGCGCAATGGCGGCGCCCGCGATCGGAGCGCTACCCTTGACCGCACCCGACGAAGCGGCGACAACCCTCGGCGATGCGGATTGGCTCCGAGGCGCATCTCACGCTCCTCTGTCGCGAGTTCATCGACACTCACGATCCCTTCGAGCCCCAGCGACTGCCCTGGCCGGAGCTCGACGCAGACGCCGTCGGCAAGCTCCGCGGCCTCCCCTTCTGGGATGAAGCGATCCGCACCGAGCGCCGCACCGGCGCCAAGGTGACCGCCTACGCGGCGCAGGAGGCGCCCGCGCTCCTGCGCGAGGCCGTCGCGCTCCAGGGCTACGAGGAGACCCGCCACGCGGCGCTCCTCGACACCCTCATCCGCCGCTACGACATCGCCGTCGATCCCGGCCCCGCGCAACCGTTGCCCAGGAACCTCGAGGCCGCGTTCATGCGCACGGGCTACGGCGAGTGCATCGACTCGTTCTTCGCCTTCGGCATGTTCGCCCTCGCCCGCCGGGTCGAGTTCCTGCCCCATGCGCTCCTGAACGTGCTCGAGCCCATCGTCCAGGAGGAGGTGCGTCACATCCTCTTCCTGGTGAACTGGGTCGCCTACAAGCGCTGCCAGCTACCCGCACTGCTGCAGCCCCTGCATCGGCTGCGCTGCCTCGCCTCGTTCGCGGGCGCCGCCTTCGACCGCGCCCGCTCCGCCGGCAACGTCGCCCGCAGCAGCGGCGGCGGCAACGGCAACGGCGCCGACCACCCCGAGCCGCCGCTCTCCAAGGACGGCTTCACGGCGAGCGGCGCCGCGGCGATCGCCGGCGACTTCTCGGTGCGCTCGTTCGTGGCGCTCTGCCTCGAGGAGAATACCCGCCGCTTCGCCGCCTACGCGCCGGAGCTGCTGCGGCCGCGTACGGTGCCGGCGGCGGCGCGGGCGTTCTTGACGGTGACGTCGCTCGGACGCGGCTGAAAACCGATCCCTCGGCTCGTTTCAGAGGTAGGCGTCCCTTTCAAGGAGGTTGGTAGAAGGCTGCCTCTCCGATCTCCGGGGACGGAATCGCGTTGTGTGGCGCCGGGTGGCAGCCGATCCATGCACCGTTGGACTCGGCGGATGGTCATTGCATCTCACTTGGCCACGTGCGCATGCTCCCGACGCCGCGCGAGGTGCGTTCGGCGTTGCGCTACGTGCTGCTGAACGCGCGACACCACGCCGCGAGCGCGGGCGCGAGGATCAAAGACGTACCAAGGCTCGATCCCGCCTCGTCGGGTCGATGGTTCGACGGCTGGCGACACGCGCCGGACGAAACGCTGACGCGCGGCCCATCTGCCGTCGCACGGGCGCGGACGTGGCTCCTGACGGTCGGCTGGCGCCGCCACGGCCTCCTCGATCCCGCCGACGTCCCCGGCTGACGTCACCGCGCACCGACGGACCTCGAACCCCCCTCAACTACCTCTTTTCTCTTTCTCACGGCGACTTCCGCGGTCGGTCGCCACGAACAACCCGACCAGCACCAGCGCCGCGATCACATTCCCGACCGCGATGCACGTGAAGACGGCGCCCTCGCCGAGCCCGAGCCAGCGGGTGCAGACGATCGCGGCGAGGAGCACGCCGCCGACGCGGGCGATCATCACCATCAGCGGCAGCGTGGCGCGGCCGAGCCCCTGAAAAGCGAACGCCACCACCATGCTGACGCCGAGGAAGGGATAGGCCGGGCCGACGGTCCGGAAGTAGCGCGTCCCGACCGCGTGGACGTCGGGGTCGGTGGTGAAGATGCCGAGCCAGAGCGAGGGCCGCCACCACACGACGAGGCCCGGAATCGCGAGCAGCAGCACGGCGACCACCGCGCCGCACACGACGAAGCTCCGCACGCGATCGGGGCGGCGCGCGCCGGTGGCGAGGCCCACCAGCGTCAGCACCCCGGCCCCGACGCCGTAGGCGAGCGACATCAGGACGAAGTCGAGCCGGGAGCCGAGGCCGTAGGCGGCGAGGTCGGCCGCGCCGAGACGCGCCACGACCGCCGTCAGCACCATGAGGCCGATGTTGTTGATGGAGGTCGAGAGCGCGGCCGGCACCCCCACCCGGAGGATCTCGCGCAAGGGATCGAGACCGCCAGGCTCGCGGCGAAGGACGGGCCGCACCAGGCCCTGGCCGCCGAAGACCCAGAGCAGACGGGGCAGGATGGCGACGAGCTGGCAGGCGAGCATCGCCAGCGCACCGCCGACCAGGCCCCACCCGAAGGTGAACATGAAGAGCGGCGTGACCCCCATCTGGAGCACGAGCGAGACCGTCGACCAGGTGGCGGGCGTGCGGACGTTGCCCTCCCCGCGCATCAGGCTGTCGAGCATCATGCCGAAGAAGGTGATGGCGACGCCGCCGAAGAGCACGTGCGCGAAGGAGACGGCGCCCGCGTGCACCGCGCCGGTCGCGCCCATGGCGTGGAACAGGCCGCTCGCGCCGAGCCAGGCCGCGAGCGCGAAGGCGAGCCCGAGGCCGATCGCCAGCACGAGCGCTTGGCCGGCGAGCGTCGCAGCCAGGGCGCGCGAATCCGCGCCGAGCGCGCGCGCCAGCGCCGAGGTCGCGCCCGCGCCGATGCCGCCGCCCATCGCGGTGACCGCCAGCAACGACACCGGAAAGACCAACGACACCGCCCCGATGGCGTCGACACCGAGCCGGCTGACGAAATAGGTGTAGACGACGTTGGAGACCGCCGAGACCGCCATGACGACCGTCGTCGGCGCCGCCAGGCGGAGCACGGCGGTGAGCGACGGCACGTCGAGCAGGTGCGTCGGCGTGGAGGTATGCTGCGACGGGCTTGTCATTGCATTTCGGCCCCGTGCGCTTCGGCGCTCGCGCGCCGAATGCTCCGATGGCCCTCGGAGCGCGAGGTCAACTCGCGCTCCTCGCTCGCGCTCTCGGTGGCAAAGGACATCGCTATCGTCGCTTCGCCCGCGCGGTCGGCGGCGCCGTCGTCGGGTCCTCGGGCCAGGGGTGCTTGGGATAGCGGCCGCGAAGCTCGGCCCGCACCGCGGCGTAGGTGGTACGCCAGAAGCTCGCGAGATCGTCGGTGACCTGCATCGGGCGCTGGTTCGGCGCCAGGAGCTCGAAGAGCACCGCCACCCGACCGCCGGCGAGGCGCGGCGAGGCGGCGAGACCGAAGAGCTCTTGAATGCGCGCGGCGACGATCGGTGGGCGATCGGGCGCATAGACGACGGGCACCCGGCGCCCGCTCGGCAGCGTCCAGTGCGTCGGCGCCTGCTCCGCGAGCGCCGCGCGCTGGCGGGCCGACAGGAGCCCCGTCATCGCCGCGCCGACGTCGGCCCGCTCGAGCTCGCGCACCGAGCGCACCGTCGCCGCGAACGCCGTCACGGCGTCGCGCACCAGCTCGTCCGGCTCGGGGAGCGCGAGCTCCGGCATCCAACGCCCGAGAAAGCGCAGGCGCGCGACGAGATCGGCCACGTCGTCGCGCGTGCCCAACAGTCCGAACGGATCGGCGGCCGCCAGCTCGCCGAGCACCGCCGCGACCTCCTCCGGAGCGACGTCGGCGCGCACCCGCTCGTCGAGCACCAGGTCGTGGTAGCAGAGGGTGGTGCGGGAGACGACGCGCGCTTCCTCGCGCTCGTAGAGGACGCGCCGACCGTTGCTCACCGAGCCCGGAAAGGTCGCCGCGAGCCAGGGACGCTCGATCGCGCTCGCGAGGCGAACCCGTGCCTCCGTGCCGCGCTCCCCGCCCTCGACCGCGACGGCGACGAAGAGCTCGGCGTCCCGGACCACGCTCTCCGCCGCCAGCACGACCCCGGTGCCCCCCACCATCACGGCCCGCGGGCTTCCGGCCTCGCGCCGGCGGCAGACGCGATCGGGAAAGCCGGCCAGCACGCAGCGCAGCACGACGTCGTCCGGCGCGCCCTCCGGCGGTCCGGCGCGGCGCTGCAGCTGACGCCGCACACGCGCGACCGCCCGCACGGCGGCGGGATCGAGACCGGCGCGCTCGCAGGCGGCGGTCGCGAAGCCGGCGCGCTCGGCGGCCGCGAAGAGCTCGCGGCGGAGGAGCAGATCCGAGGGACCCGACCCGAAGCGTACGCCGCCCTCGCCGAAGGCGCGGGCCGCCCGCAGGACGTCGCGCTCGCTCGCGAGCGCGGCCACCAGGGCTCCATCTCCCGGCGCACCGAGATCCTCGGCCTCGCAGAGCATGCGCGCGACACGGGGTGCGACGGGAATCGCGAGCAGCCGCCGGCCGAGCGCGGTCGGCGTCCACGCCTCGGCGGCGACCGCGCCGAGGTCGAGGAGCAACCGGCGGGCGCGCGCCAGCGCTGCGGGCGGCGGCGGATCGAGCCAGGCGAGCGCGGTCGGATCGCGCAGGCTCCAGGCCGCGAGCTCGAGCAGCGTGCGGCTGAGATCGACGCGCAGGATCTCCGGCACCTCGTGCTCGCGCCGGCCGACCTCCTCGGCGCGCGACCAGAGGCGGAGGCAGCGCCCTGGCCCGAGGCGTCCCGCCCGGCCCGCGCGCTGCGTCGCCGAGGAGCGGCTGATCGGACCGCGGCGCAAGCGGTCGAGGCCCGTCCGCGCATCGAAGCGCGTCGTGCGGGCGAGGCCCGAGTCGATCACGGTCGTGACGCCCTCGACGGTGAGCGCCGTCTCCGCGACGTTGGTGGCGAGCACGATGCGGCGACGCGGGCCGGCGCGGAGCGCCCGCGCCTGCTCGTCGAGCGGCTGGTCGCCGTGCAGCGGCAGGACGTCGATCCCCTCCCCCGCCGCGAGCGGCGCGAGGGCTCGCGCAGCGTGCCGGATCTCGGCGGCGCCGGGCAGGAACACCAGGCAGTCGCCCGCATCCGCCGCCGCCGCTCGCCGCACCGCCGCCGCCACGCGCTCGTCCAGGCGCCGCCCCGTGCCGGCGTCGTCGTACTCGATCGCGACCGGGTGGGCGCGGCCCTCGGAGGTGAGGACGGCGGCGCGCTCGAGATAGGCGGCGAGCCCCGCGGTATCGAGGGTCGCCGACATGACGACCAGCTTCAGATCCGGTCGAACGGACTCCTGGAGCTCGCGTACTACGGCGAGCGCGACGTCGCTCTGCAGGTGACGCTCGTGAAACTCGTCGAGCACGACCACGCCGACGTCCTCCACGAAAGGATCGCGCACCAGGTCGCGACCGAAGACGCCCTCCGTGAGGAACCAGAGGCGCGTCTCGGCTCCACCCTGTCGCGCGAAGCGCACGCGATAGCCGACCTCCTTCCCCACCTGTCCGCGCCGCTCACGGGCCACGAACTCGGCGGCGGCCCGTGCCGCGATCCGCCGCGGCTCGATCACGACGACGTGACGGCCGTTTGCGAGGCCGGCATCGAGCAGAGCCGCCGGCACGCGCGTGGTCTTGCCGGCCCCGGGCGCGGCGCGCAGCACGACGCAGTTGGTGCGTCCGAGCGCCGCCACGATCTCCGGCAGCAAGGGGTCGATCGGCAGCGGAGCTCTCATCGCGCGCCGCCCCAGCATGCGGTCAGGGCGGCGCCGCGATCAAGTGGTCCTCGCTACGGTGTCGACACCAGGTTGGCGTAGAGCGACATGAACTGACCGTTCCGCGAGATCTCCACTCCCGAGAGCCCGAGGCCAAGGAACTCCGGCAGCGGGAAGCTCGCCAGCGACCCGGCGAGCGACGGCAGCAGGGCCGCGACCAGCGGCGGCAGTACCTCGACCTCGAGCGCGGCCTCGTTCACGCCGAGCGGGTTCACGAGGACGGCAACCGTGATGTCGTCGGCCTCCGGCTCGGAGAGATCGAACACCAAGGCGCCCGACGAGAAGGCGAGGTTGAGACCGATCTCGGCGTCGACCGTTCCCTGCAGGAGAACCGTCTGAGTGGCGTCGTTCCGGACCACGGCGATCAGGAGCTGCGCCATCTTCAGCAGCGCGAGCTCGCCGGCGGGACCGGGGCTTCCGGTCACGATCGGCGCGAGCGTCGGGCGGACGTCGATGCGGAGCGGCGTGGCCGGCGGGAAGGCGCCGAACTCGGGCAGCAGCGCCGCGAGCGTCCCGGCCGTGAGCGGCACGGGGCCGCTCCCGAGGTCGAGGGACGTGATGCTCGTCACCAGCAGGCCGCACTCGACCTGCGAGCGCAGCAACTGGTTGAAGCCCTCGGAGGAGATCGCGATCGCGATGTCGTAGGGCAGATGCGCGACCGGCGTCGTGGCGCCGAAGGTCGGGAAGATCTCGTCGAAGGCGAGCGAGGCGCTGAGGTTCGGCGCGCCCGCCGGCGGCTGGCACTGGCCCGGCCCGGTCCCGACCGAGACGGTGAACTTCGAGTCCGACCCGAAGGTGATGCCGTTGTTGTCCTCGACGATCTGGAAGAGCGGCGCGTCGAACTGCACGCCGAGCCCCTCGCCGACCGGTCCGGCGATCGAGATGCCCGCGAGCGCTCCCTCGATGGCGTTGGCGGTCGGGCTGTCGAGCGGGCCGGCGTCGTCCGGATCCGAGAGGAAGTCGCGGATGGCGTTCACTACCCGGTCCTCGATGTCGGGCAGGAACGACTCGACGAAGCTGCAGGTGCCGCCGTAGCTCGCCGTGAAGGCCGTGAAGCTGACGTCGAGGTCGCCCAGCTGGTTGACGTCGATGTTCTCGGGATCGCCCGGCGCCGGCTCGAGCGTGTAGTCGCCGTTGAAGAAGGCGGCGTCGGCGTGGATCGAGATGTCGCAGTCGGGCACGACGCCGCTGCCGTCCATGTAGACGTTGACCCGGATGTCGCTCACGGTGATGTCGCCGGCGACGAAGCCATTCATGGAGTCGACCGCGATCCCGAAGCCACCGATCGACGGCGGAGGGTTGATCACCGTCAACGTGGCGCTACCGCAGCAGCCGAACGGCGAGCAATCGACCAAGCACTCGTTCTCGACCAGCACGGTGCCCACCGGCACGAGCGTCGCCAGATCCAGCCCGGCGCCGGCGAGCTGCTGGACGCGCGGCTCGACGTCGTTCAGGCCGCCATCAGTGAAGCGCATGCCGACGCTCTGTGGCGAGAGCGCGCCGTCGGCGATCGAGAGCCCGCGGATCACGACGACCCGCGCGCTCGCCGAGCTGCCGTGCGCGCTGTCGGTCACCCGCGCCCGGATCGGGTTGAAGATGTTGGCGGCGCTGAGCGCGACCGTCGTCGAGAAGGAGCCGTTCGGCTGGAGCGGGACCGATGCGCCGTTCACCGTCAGCGTCGCCTGCGCCGGCGGCAGGTTGCTGACGAAGCCCGTCACGCCGATCGAGCTCGCCTGCGTGAAGATGCCGTGCGACGGCGTGCTGATCGTGATGCTGAAAGCCAGGCACACGCTCGGCTGACCGCTGCAGACGAAGCCGGGCTCGACGTGGCAGGTGGCATTGCAGCCGTCCCCGAAGTCGGTGTCGTCGTCGTCGCAATCCTCGCCGCCACGGAGGAGGCCGTCGCCGCAGATCGCCTCGCAGTCGCTCGGCTCGTCCTCGCAGGTCCAGCCGGACTCGACCACGCAGGTCGGACTGCAGCCGTCGCCGGCGGCGACCCCGCCGTCGTCGCAGGCCTCGCTGCCGCTCAGCACGCCGTCGCCGCAGACCGCCGAGCACACGCTCGGCTCGCCGCCGCAGGTCCAGCCGGATTCGACGGTGCAGACGGCGCTGCAGCCATCGCCCGAGGTGGCGTCGCCGTCGTCGCAGTCCTCGTCACCGCGCCGGAGGCCGTCGCCGCAGACCGTCTGGCAGGCGCTCGGCTGCCCGCCGCACTGCCAGCCGGACTCGATCGTACAGGTGGCGCTGCAGCCGTCGCCGGGCGAGAGGTCGCCGTCGTCGCAGGCCTCGCCCGGGCGGATGAGACCGTCGCCGCAAACCGTGGCGCAACTGCTCGGCTGACCGCTGCAGAGCCAACCGGCCTCGGTCTGGCAAACGGCGCTGCAGCCGTCGCCGCCCGAGGTGTCTCCGTCGTCACACCCCTCGCTGCCGCGGAGCAGGCCGTCGCCGCAGATCGAGTTGCAGGTGCTCGGCTGACCGCCGCACGTCCAGCCGCTCTCGACCTGACAGGTGGGCCCACAGCCGTCGCCGGGCGCGAGGTCGCCGTCGTCGCATACCTCGCCGGGACGCAGCAGGCCGTCGCCGCAGATCGGCGTACAGGCACTGGGCTCACCCGCGCAGGTGTATCCGGGCTCGACCTGGCACGCGGCGTTGCATCCGTCGCCCGCGCCGAGGTCGCCGTCGTCACAGGCCTCGCCGTCGACCACCAGGCCGTCGCCGCAGATCGGGCTGCAGGTGCTCGGCGAGCCGCCGCAGGTCCAGCCGGGCTCGATCGCACAGGCGGCGTCGCAGCCGTCACCCGGCAGGTTGCCGCCGTCGTCGCAGTCCTCATTGGTCTCGAGGTCGGCGTCGCCGCACTCCGGTGGCTCGGCGCAGCTCTCGTTGGCGTCGTTCTCGTCGTCGAAGAGGTCGCAGTCGCGGCCGAGGCCGTCGACGTCGTTCAGCATCGTGCAGAAGCGGCAGCGGAGGCGCTCGTCGACGCAGGTCGCGAGACCGGCGGCCGTCGCGGCGTTGCAGCCGGGGAAGGCGCTCGCCAGGTCGACGGCGTGGCCGACGCAGCTCGACGTGATCGTGCTGGTCGGCTTGGCGACGCAGGTCGCGGCGATCTTGCCCCCGGTCGGGTCGGGCTGGGTCTCGGCGGTGCCGAGGCAGGCCGCCTGGAGCTGGACGGCGGTGGTGACGAAGCCGCGCTTCAAACCTTCCTTCTTGCACTTGTTGAAGGAGTTGATGCGGAGGTCGCCGCACTTCCCGGCCGCCTTCAGGACGGCGTTCTGACAGCTCAGAACGAGCGAGTTCGGGGCGAGCGCGGTCTCCGGGGTCGCGCCGAAGAGGTCGACGAGAAGGTCCTGCGAGAGCTGGATGGCGCGCGCACCCTGAGCGGAGATGCTCGGCGGACCGAAGGGCGGCGGGGCGCCGTTGCAGGAGTGGTCGGCGAGGATGAGCGCGCCCTGGACCGCCTTCTGCACCTTGGGTGCTGCGGCGATGCACTGCGCCACCGTTTGCGAGCCGAGGGTCTCGCCGGCGTACGCCGCGACGCAGCTCCGCACCTGCTTCCCGGCGGCGAGCGTGATCTTCCGGGTGCCCTTGTTGACGTCGTTGATGCACTTGGCCGTGTCGCCCGCGACGACCTGCGCCACGGCGACGCGCGGCATCGCCAGCGCGAGCGCGACGAGGAGGGTCGTACGACCCAGCTTCCTCACGAATCCGTCCATGCGGCCCCCTTCGTCCGAGCTTCGGACGGTACCCGGCCTTGTCGGCGATTGGCCGTCCGACATCAATCACTGGAATCGGGGATTTACGCGCGGATGAAGGGGGATCGGGCCGTCGGCAGAGCGCGGCTAGGCCGTGATCGGCGGACGGCGATCGGCCCACGGTCGCGCCTGCTCGAGCTGCGCGGCGACGCGCAGCAAGAGATCCTCGCGGCCGTAGGCGGCGACCAGCTGCACGCCGATCGGCAGGCCCGCGGCGTTCCAGAAGAGCGGCAGCGAGATCGCCGGCTGGCCGGTCATGTTGAAGGGGCCGGTGAAGGCGCAGATGCTCTGGGCGCGGAGCCCCGCCATGAGGGGGTCGATGCCGTGGAAGCCGCCGAGGGTCCAGGGCGGCTCGGGCAGGGTCGGGGTCAAGAGGAGGTCGAAGCCGTCGGCCCACCACGACGCCACGCGCCGCGTGTAGCCGAAGAGCCAGTCGACGGTCGCGAGATACTGCCGGGCGCTCACGACCTGGCCCATCTCGGCGAGGGCCCAGTTGAAGGGCTCGACGTCGTCGGGCCCGAGGGTCCTGCCGAGGACGCCGCCGATGGCATCGAGCAGGCGCGTCGTCGAGGTCGCGAACATGATCCCGAAGTGCTGGAAGGTCTCCATGTCGTCGAGCGCCAGCGGATGCGAGCTCTCGACGGCGTGGCCGAGCGACGCCAAGAGCTTCGCGACGTCCTCGGTGGCGGCGACGCAATCCGCGTCGACCATGGTGGACGATGCCGGCGCCTGCGTCATGACGCCGATGCGGAGCCGGCCGGGGTCGCTGCCGACCTCCTCGCGATAGGGTTGGCGCGGCGGCGGCGCGGTGTACGGATCGCCGGGCATGTAGCCTTCCATGACGTCGAGGATGGCCGCGGTGTCGCGGACGCTCCGGCTCACCGCACCCTCGACCGCGAGGCCGCCGACCCCGTCGCCGAGATCCGGGCCGAACGAGGTACGGGCGCGCGAGGGCTTGAGACCGACCAGCCCGCAGGCGCTCGCCGGGATGCGGATCGAGCCGCCGCCGTCGCTGGCGTGCGCCGCCGGCACGATCCCGGCCGCAACCGCCGCCGTCGAGCCGCCGCTCGACCCACCCGGCGAGCGGCTGGGGTCCCACGGATTGTGCGTCGGGCCGTATGCCAGGGGCTCGGTCGACGGAATGGTGCCGAGCTCGGGCGTGTTGGTGCGACCGATCACGACGAAGCCCGCCTGCCGGATCTTCTCGACCAGGTAGGTGTCGTGCGGCGCCACGAAGTCGCGGAGCGCCCCCATCCCCATGTGGTAGGGATCGCCGGCGCCGTAGGCCAGCAGGTCCTTCAAGAGAAACGGCACGCCGTGGAAGGGACCACGCGGCAGCTTGGGATCGCGCGCCGCCGTCCGCGCCTTGTCGAAGAGCGGCGTGATCACGGCATTCAGCTTGGGATTCACCCGCTCGCAGCGCGCGATCGCCGCGTCCACGAGCTCGATCGGGGTCGCATCGCCGCGCCGAACGAGCTCGGCCTGCGCAACGGCGTCGAAGGCGAGAAATGGGTCGCTCATGGCTCGAGGTCCTACGTGCTTTTCGCGCTCGGGTCGAGGCGCGGACGTCGGCACCGAGCGAGGATGCCGGCGCCCGCGACTCATACTGGTCAGAAGCCGACGTCGAGCGTCGTCTCCGGTTGCGTCAGGGCCCCGGGTCCGGGGAGGCCGGCGACGGTGTTGACCGCCGGCGCGCTCGACGGCACGCAGAAGATCGCAGCGCCGACGCGGCCCGTCACACCCGGAGCGCCGGCCCGCTCGATGGGATTCAGGAAGCATTCCCGGAACGACGAGACGCAGGTCTCGTCGGCTTGGCAGGTGGGACAGGCCGTCGACCGCGCGCACTCGCTGTCGAAACTACAGCTTCGATGGAGCGTCTTCGAACAGTGCTCGTCGAGCGGCCCGACGGTGCAGACGCCCTCCTGCACCGAGTCGGTGTCGGCGGGGTTCAGCCGGCAATCAGCGACGTGACAGAAGCCGCCGGGGCAATCGGGGTCGACGTCGCAGAGCTCTGCGTCGTTCGAGCCGCCGCGGCACGCCGCCTCGCACGCGTTCGGCTGAGGCTGAGCGGGACAGTTGCAACGTTCTTGGCAGGTCCCACCGGGACAGTCGCCCGCGGTCGCGCACGGCCTCGCATCGTTGACTCCGAGAGAGCATTCCTTGCCGAAGCCCGAGGACATGCACGGTACGAACGTGAGCGACGTCACGTCGCTGGTCGTCGCCGGATCGAAGAGAATGTCCGGTCGACCGGCGACCGTCGTGGCGGGACTGCTCGGGCAGTCGATGCTGGGATTGCCGAAGAAGACCGTCGGGCCGCCGAACGGCGGATCGGGACGGCAGGGCTCGTCGATGTTCTGCCCGAAGCTGCACTTCGCCTCGTGCACGCACACGTGTGGCGCAGCGAAACAATCGGCGTCGGTCTTGCACGGTAGCCGACCGCCGGGGTCGAGCTCGGTGGCGTTGCTGGCCTCGCAGTAGCCACCGCACACCGGGCACGGCTCGAAGCCGTTCAGGGCGAGATAGGTCTTCGAGATCTGGCGAACGCGGACGGCGCCGGCGCCGCTCGCCAGGTCGGTGGTTCCGACGACGTCCTCCGAGAAGGTGTTCTCGATGCAGACCTTCACGCTGCCGGCGGTGATCGGCAGCGGGGCGCCGTGGAACGTCTTCACGCAACGGTCGCCGGGCAGCGGGCACTGCAGGTCGGTGTCGCACTCCTTTTGGAATTGGATCTCACAATGCGGACCCATTGCCCCACCCCGCGTCTTCCGGCACGTGCCCTGACCGAGGCTTGCGCAAATGGCGTCGGCGTCCTCGTACGGGGGGCCGACGTTGGCGCCGGCGCCGTTCTTGGTCGACCGGCAGAACGCATGCGGCGGCAGGCTGCAGCTCGGGCCGACCGTGCAGAGCGTGTCCGGACCGCCCGGTCCGTCGCAGTCCCAGAGATCGGCCGTATAGCCGCCGCCTTCGACGATCTTGCTGTCGTGACTCAGGCCCGTCCAGCCGATGTCGAGGTCGGCGTTGGCGTGCTCGACGATCCGCTCGCGCGGGATGGTGAGGCACAAGCACTCGAAGAAGCCCCCGCAGGCGCCGCACTGGCCGGGGCACGCCGCGTCGTCGGCACCGTCGCACTCCTCGGCCGGGCGGTTGACGTGACCGTCACAACAGATCCCCGGTGTCGCCGTCGGTGTCGGCGTTGCCGGCGGCGGAAACTCGTACTGGATGAGCCCCGGCGGATCGATGTTGTCGGCGGCATCCTGTTTGGCGTCGAGGATGCAATCGGCCGCGGGCTCGGCGGCGGCCTGGTCGGGCTCGCAGGCCTCGAGCGCCGTCACTGCGGCAGAGTCACACTTGGAAAGGATCCGAGCGCGGGCCTTGGCGCGGGCCTTGGCGATCGCCGCCGACGTCTTGGGATCGCCGACGGCGCAGGTCGTCGGGTCGAGCGCGAGCCTCCCCGCGAGGATGTCGTTCCGGCAGCGCTGCACGCTCTTCATCACCGCGTCGAGGAAGCGGGACGCGGCGGCGACGATCGTGCGCTGGCACACGAGCGTCGGGCCGTCGAGCGGGCCCACCACGGTCGGGTCGAGCTCGACGTCCGCGAGCGCCCCCGCGATCGCGGTGTGCGAGTCGTCGATGCAGTCCTGAAGCTCGCCGAGCGTGAAGTCGCCCGGCGACAGGTCGGCGCACTCACCCGGAAACCCCAGGTCGGCGAGCGTGACGTCGCCACAGGCCGCCGCCACGCCGTCCCGTAGCTGGGCCTGCAGGCGCGCCAGCTTCGACCCGTCGGGAGCCGGACAGCTGGCCGGCGTCGCGAGATCCTGTAGGCGGCAGCGCTCGACGAGCCGCAAGTGCTTGGCGACGAAGGCGCGGGCCTTCGTTCCGATCATCCTCTGACAGCGGAGATCCTGAGCCGCAGCCAACGCCGTCGTCGCGACGGCGAGCGCAAGCGACATTCCGATTACCGTGATTCGAGCTCGCATGGTGGTCCTCCCGAGGATCGCGCACCGGCGGGGGCGAGCGGTCGGGCACACCGACCACGACCCGCGGGACGTCCGTCTTCCCGCAAGCCGTGACATCACGGCGCCACAATGTGACGTCAGAACTCGAAGACCATGGGGGCGCCGGGGTCGGCCACGTACATGCACAGCCGACCGGTCTCGACGTGGCGTGCGAGGTGGTGTCCGAGAGCCGGATGGACCCGCGCAATGGCATCGATCGCGCGGCTGATCGCCTTGGTCACGCCGGAGCGGGCCCGATCGGCGGCGCCGACCATCTCGGTGCCGCGCCGGGAGAGATAGCGCGCGCATTCGCGCTGCTCGTGGAGGAGATCGGCGCTGATGCTCAGGTTCCGGCGGGTAGAGGCGGCGATCTCGGCGTCGATTTCGTCCAAACGGTGACGGACGTCGGCGAGCGCCCGCCGATCGGCGGCGGGGCCGCCGGCGCTCGAGACCAGCACCGCGTCGCGACCGAGGCCCGCCAGCTCGACCGCGGCTACCGGGACTCCGGGTCGTTCCAACAGACAGCGGAGATACGCCATGCCCGCGCGCGGGGGCACGGTGGCGCGGAGGCCGCGGAACTCGACCTCCCATTCACCCTCCACCTGTCGAAATCGGGTGCGCTCCGTCTCCGGCTCGCTGCGCGGGGCGGCAAGCGCGTCGGCCTCGCGCAAGTACCAGCGGGCATCGACCGCGGTGGCGAGCGCGCGGCCGGATGCGGAGAGCTGCCGCCCGCGCTCGACGTCTTCCGGATCGGCGGACGCGAGCAAGCAGCGGGCGTAGGCGAAGCGCGTGCGCGCGAGCCAGTGCCGGGTGCCAGAGCGCTCGGCGAGGGAGAGGGCGTCGTCGTAGTGCCGCCGCGCCGCCCGCGGGTCGCCGAGGAGCACGGCGAGACCGCCGAGAAAGTGGGCCACCGATCCGAAGACGTAACACGGCGGCAGCATCACGTTGTACGCCGCGAAGGGCTCGAGGAGAGCATAGAGCCGGCCGGCCGCCTGGCGGTCCTCGAGCGAGACGGCGGTGTCGGCCAGAAACCCCATGTTCATCAGCCATCGTTCGTCGCGGCGGACGTGCGCGCAGTCGTCCGCCATCAACGACGCGAAACGCAGACGCGCGCGCTCGCGATGGCCGAGGCCAGCATCGATCCAGACGAGGAAGCAGTCGACGGCGGGACCGCTTTTGGGAAAGTTCGTCAGCAGGAAGTGACACCATTCGCTGTGATCCCCGGTCTTGTCGCGGAGGAAACGGACGTGCTCGCGCTGGGTGCGCAGGACCAACAGCCTGCTCACCGCCTGGGCCGGAACTGTCTCTGCGAAGGCGTCGTCGATGAGGCGCTCCGCCTCGTCGAGGCGTCCGATCGTGATGCTGAGGCAGATACGAGCGGACGCGGTCACCCAGTCGAAGTGGGGCAAGCGGAGCTCGCGGGCGAGGCGCTGGCACACCCCGAGCTGCTGCCACGCCTCCTCGAGGTTACCGCGCTCGAGGGCGCTCCACAGGCGCAGCAGCTGCCCGTTCATCTCGAGCAACCGGTCGCCGGTGCGGTTCGCGAGCGCGACGATCTCGGCCGCCAGCGCCGGCCGCCACTCGATGTCGTCGGGCGCCCAGAGCGCCGAGTGCATGGTGCGGAGCACGGCGGCCAGCACGGTCGCGTCGCCGGTCTCGCGCGCCAGGTCGATGGCCTGCCGCGCCAACCCCGGCGTGCTGGGCCCCTCCCCGTGCGCACGTTCCTCGGCGAGGCGGGCCATCACCTGCGCACGGAGAGCCCTCGACGTCATCGGGAGGTGTTCGAGGGCACGCTCGAGCTCGGTCGCCACTTGGGAGGTCGGCCCCATCGCACCGAACCGCGGCAGGCGGCCCGTGAACGCGAGCGCGGCCGCCGCGCGCTGCTCGGGATCACCGGAAACCTCCGCCAGCGCCAGAGCGCGCCGGCCCGCCGCGCGCGCGCCCTTGGTGTCCCCCGCGCAGCGCCGTGCGTCCGCGAGCTTCACCAGGAGCTCGTGCGCGGTCGGGACGGCGAGTCGGTGCTGCTCGGCCATCCGCAGGGCCGTATCGTAGTGGCGCGCCGCCTCGTCGTGCGCCATCAAGAGCGCCGCCCGATCGGCGGCCGCGACGATCCAACGGAGCGCCCGCTGCTGATCCGAGGGACTGGCCGCGCCCTCGTAACAGTGATGCGCGATCGCCGCGAGCGGTGTCCCCCCGTCGTCGCTCCTCCACGTCTCCCCTGCCCTCGCCTCCAGCACGTCCGCGATCCGACGGTGCAGAGTGCGGCGCTCGACCTCGGAGAGGGCGTCGTACATGACTTCGCGCACGAGCACGTGCGCGAACTTGTAGAGATCCGGCTCGTCGTCGCTGGCCGCGATCTGCTGATCGTCGACGGCTTCGCCCAGACGCTCACGCACCGTGCGCGCGTCCGTGCGCGCGACGGCGCTCAGGAGCTCCGACGAGAACTCGTGGCCGATCACCGCCGCCACGCCGAGGACGGCCCGACACCCCTCGGAGAGCCGGGTCAGACGGTCGGCGATCGCATGACGGCGGGTAGCGGGGATCGCGAGCCGGAGCTCGCCGTTCGGGGGCGGCTCGGACAACCGTCCGTCGGTCGCAAGCAGTCGGGTGACCTCGGCGACGAACAGGGGGTGCCCATCGGTCTTCGCGTAGATGGCGTCGACGATCCGCGGCGACGGCCGGAGGCCGGTGGCTTCCTCGACGTAGCGTCCCACCGTCGCGGCATCGAATCGGCCGAGACTCAAGACCGTGGCGAGCGGGAGGCTCGCCACCCGAGTCAAGTCCTCCTCGACCGCCGCCGGTGCCGCGCCGTCACGATATGCCCCCACGACCAGCACCGGCACGTCGGAACACTCGGTCGCAAAGAAGCGAAAGAGGTCCACGGAATCGCCGTCGGAGCGGTGGAGATCGTCGAGCACCAGCACGAGAGGGCGACGCGCCGCCACGCGACGGAGAAATTGCGTGACCCCGTCCACGATCTGGAACCGCGTCAGCACGGGTTCGCTCGCCGGCAGCGTGGACCGCAGCGTCGGAGCGATCCACGCCAGCGCCGCTGCACTCTCGCCGAGATCCTCCGCGAGCGTTTCCGGCTCGGCCGCCTTTCGATAGGCGCGCAGGACTTGCATCCACGGCCAGTAGGCCGGGACGCCTCCGGCCTCGTGGCACTGGCCGCGCAGAATCGTGCAGCCGCGCGAGCGGGCGAGGCTCGCCAACTCGAGCGCGAGACTGGTCTTGCCGATGCCCTCGTCACCGGTCAGGAGCACGACGCGTCCCTGACCGGCGACCGCCCGCGCCAGCTCCTCGTCGAGCGCACGCAGCTCCGGCTCGCGGCCCACGAAGGTGGTGCGCACCACCCGATGGGCGGTCACCCGCTCGCGCCCCGTCGAGACCGCCTCGCGCACCTTCTCAACCACGCGCGCAGCGTATTCGCCTTGCTTGACTACGAAGTCGAACGCGTCCGCCTTGATCGCTTTCACGATCAAGTCGGCGGCGTTCGAGATCGACATCATGATCACCGGGCTCGCGATCTGGAGCGCGCGGATACCGCGCAAGATCTGGAAGCTGTCGTCGAGGGGTCGATCGTGGTCGAGCACGACGCAGACGGCGGCGTTGGCACGGAGGTGCTCGAGCCCTTCGGCGCCGCTGGCGGCGCGGTGGACGGCGAAGCCGGCTGCGGCGAGTGCGCGCTCGATGCACTCGGCGGTCTCGGTCTCGTGCTCGACCAACACGACGCGGTCGGTCACGGCCACACCTCCACCATGCCGGGTGCGCGGCGAAAGCGCTCGAGCAGCGCACGCCCGGGAGCCCTCAGGTCGAGTCGTCGGAGCTGGGGGGCCCCAAGCGCAATGATACGGCACATCATTACGCCCCTCTTCGTGACGACCGCAGGACCTCCTCAGGGGTCGAGCGTCGTGTTCACCCGGCCGACCCGTAGCGCCGCCGTGTTTCGACTGTCAAGGAAAATCGGTCGGCCGTGATCCGTCACAAGCCTCGCTGTCGATGGCGCGCCAACGTCAGCACCGGACGTGCCGAGAACGACGCGTTCAAGCACGGGCATCCTTCCACCACGCGGCGAGCCTCCGTTCAGGGCATCGGCGGCAGCGCTGGGAACGCGCGTTCACAGCGGGCGCTCGCGGCGTCAGGGTGACGCGCTCGTACCCTCGGAGTCACGACGTGACGCAGCGATGTCACACCATGCTTGCACAAGGAGGAGTCCGACCATGCAAGCTCGTTCCATCATCGGTACCGCAATCGTGGCGACCACACTCATGACCGGCACCGCCACGGCTCAATGCGCCTTTTCACATCCCAAGAGAGCGAGGCAGGTGGTCCTGCCGCTCGTCCAAGCCTTCGTACCGTGCAACACCGACCCGGCCTGCGCTCCGGACGGCGTATCCCGAACTCCGAACACCTATACCGACATCGGGATCTCGGCATGCCAGCCCCCGCAGACGTTCAACCAGTACGCGGGCGCTCCCCCCAACGGCTGGCTGTGGGGCGCGAACGGCTCGGGCACCGTCTCGTTCAAAGCAGCCACCAATCGGATCTGGAACGGGTTGAATCCGATACCGAACACGGCCGACGTCGAGGTACGCCTGGACCTCGTCGGCATCGAAGATGCCGACGGCCTCGTCGACGGGACCGGAGTTCTCTGGCCCAATCGACGGACGACCTTCGAAGATCGCGTCGGAGGCGACATGACGGTAATCGACTTGCCGTTTCCGAATTTCGCGGTGCAGGTGGTGCATGGACGCGCCAAGGTGAGAACGACCGCGAATGCGTGGTTGAACAGCAACGGCTTTCCGGGTGCGCCCGGCTGCACGTCGCTCGAGCTCGTCGGGCTCGAGCTCCGCGACGAGAACAATACGCTCTTCGCGAGTCCGGGAGTCTTGCTGCCCGACATCAATTGACCCGCGGCGACCCACGCAGGACATCGCCGGTGACGTGGACGGTCAGAAGTCGCGGTCGAGAACGGTCTTCCGGCCGGCGGCGCGCGCGTGCTCGATCGCCTCGTCGCAAAGTCGGCGGACGCGGTCGGAGAGCACCTCCATCACGCCGTCGGAGGTGTTCATGCCGCCGGAGCGGGCGCGGACGTAGGCCTTGAGCTTCGAGACCACGATCAAGACGTCGTGCGGCACCGGCTCGCCGGAGCGCGGCGCGGGGGAGGACCCCGCGCTCGCGCTCGCGGCGACGGCGCGGGGTCGCGGCTCGGGCGGAGGCGCCGCCGCGCGCACGGCCTGCTCGCGTTGCTGCTCGGCCCAGGCGGCCGCGGTCGGGGCGCGCTGCTCCTCGGCCCAGGCGTCGCGGTGCCGGAGCACCGGCACGTGCGCGTCCCAGCACGCCACCGAGCAGAACGCGAAGTCGGTGCCTTTGCGGTTGCAGGTGGAGACGTTGCAGGTGAAGTAGCCGCTCGCGAAGGCGATCGGCTTCTTGCAGGTGTTGCAGCGCTTCCAGATCGGGGTGTCGTCGGTCACGTGGCCCTCACGTCGAGTAGGCGGAGTTGAAGTGCACGTAGGCGGGCGTGAGGTCGCTGGCGATCATGGTCGCCGTCGCGCGGCCTCCGGTCGCGAGGTCGACCGTAATCGGAAACGCCGCCGCTCGCATCGCCGTCGCCGCCCGTCGCACGGCGCCGTTCGCCGCCGGAACGCCGCGCTTCAACACCGCGACGCCGCCGATCGCGACGCTCACCCGCTCGGGCTCCAGCGCCACCCCCGCGTAGCCGGCGGCGCAGGCGATGCGTCCCCAGTTCGGATCGCCGCCGAAGAGCGCCGTCTTCACCAGCTGCGACTCGGCGATGGCGCGGGCGGCGCGCCGCGCCTCGGCGGCGTTGCGCGCGCCGGTGACGGTGATGTGGGCGCGCTTGGTGGCACCCTCCCCGTCCGCCACCACCATCTCGGCGAGCTCGGCCATCAGCGCGGCGACGGCCGCCTGGAAGCGCCGCCCGTCCGGGCTCGCGGTCGCGAACGGCCGGTTCCCCGCCACGCCGTTCGCGAGCATGAGCACGGTGTCGTTGGTGCTGCAGTCGCCGTCGACGCTGATGGCGTTGAACGAGGTCGCGACCGCGGCGCGGACGAAGCCGCGGAGCGCCGGCGCCGCGACCCGCGCATCGGTCACCAGGCACACCAGGAGCGTCGCCATGTCGGGCGCGATCATGCCGGCGCCCTTGGCCATCCCCGCGATCGTCACCGTACGGCCGCCGACCCGCACGCGCCGCTGCGCGACCTTCGGAAAGGCGTCGGTGGTCATGATGGCCCGCGCCGACCGCCACCAGCCGCCGGGCGCGAGCGCGCCCGCCGCCGCGGAGATGCCCCGCGCCATCGGCGCCGCCGGCAGCACGATGCCGATCTTACCGGTCGAGCACGGCAACACCGCGGCGTCGCCGATCCCGAGCTCCGCCGCCGTCCGCCGGCAGGCCTCGCGCGCGACCTTCATCCCGGCCACGCCCGTGCACGCGTTGGCGTTCCCACTATTGATGAGCACCGCCTGCGCCCGCCCGCGCCGCAGGCGCTCGATCACGAGCCGCACGGGCGCCGCCTTCACCCGGTTCCGCGTCACGACCCCCGCCGCCGTCGCCGGCACGTCGGAGACGATCAGGGCGAGATCCGGCTTCCCCGACGGCTTGATCCCGCACGCCACCCCCGCGAACCGAAACCCGGGGACGACGATCGGCGCTTCGCGGACGGGGAGCTTCACGGATTCAGCCGGACACGCTCAGTGCGCCGCCCCACAGCACTTCTTGTACTTTTTCCCGGAGCCGCAGACGCAGGGGTCGTTCCGTCCGATCTTCGGCTGATCGCGCTTCACCGTCTCCGGCGCCGCGGCCGCCGCCTCGCCGCCGCCGTGGGTCATCGTCACCTTGGCCTGGCGCTGCTGCTGCTTCTGCTCGAGGCGCTCGACGTCCTCCTCGCGCGCCAGCTGCACCGTGTAGAGCTTCTCCACGATGTCGGCGTCGAGGCGGTTCATGAGGTCCTGGAACATGTCGAAGCCCTCGCGCTGGTACTCCTGCAAGGGGTTCTTCTGGCCGTAGCCGCGGAGGCCGATCCCCTCCTTCAGATGATCCATCGCCAGCAGATGGTCCTTCCAGAGGGTGTCGATGGCGTTCAGCATCACCACCTTCTCGAGGTGGCGGAGGACGGGCGCGGTGAAGGTCTGCTCCTTCTCCTCGTACAGCGCGGTCACGCGCTCGACGACCAGGCGCTGCACGTCCTCGGTCTTGAGGGTCTCGCGCTCCTCCTCGGGAAGATTCAGCCGCATGCTGAACTGCCGGAAGAGCACGTCGTCGAGCGCCTTCCAATCCCACTCGGCGGGCGACTCGTCCTTCGAGAGCTGGGTCGCGACCAGCGCGTCGGCGAGCTCCTCGGCGGTCTCGAGCACGTCCTCTTTCAGGTTCTCGGCCGCGAGCACCTCGCGGCGGCGCGCGTAGATGACCTCGCGCTGCTTGTTCATGACGTCGTCGTACTCGAGGAGGTGCTTCCGGATGTCGAAGTTGTGGGCCTCGACCTTCTTCTGGGCGTTCTCGATCGCGCGCGTTGATCCAGCGGTGCTCGATCGGCTCGCCCTCCTCCATGCCGAGGCGCTCCATGATCTTCTGGATGCGCTCGGCGCCGAAGATGCGCAGCAGGTCGTCCTCGAGCGAGAGGAAGAAGCGCGAGCTGCCCGGGGTCGCCCTGGCGTCCCGCGCGGCCGCGCAGCTGGTTGTCGATGCGCCGGGACTCGTGGCGCTCGGTGCCGAGGATGTGGAGGCCGCCCGCCGCGAGCACCTGCTCGCGCTCGGCGGCGACCTGGGCGCGATACTTCTCGAGCGCCGCCTGGAAGGCCGGGTCGGCGGGGTCGCGCGTCCCGGCCTCGTTCGCCGCCATGAACTCGGCGTTGCCGCCGAGCACGATGTCGGTGCCGCGGCCGGCCATGTTGGTGGAGATGGTGAGGGCGCCGTTGCGGCCCGCCTGCGCGACGATCTCGGCCTCGCGCTCGTGCTGCTTGGCGTTCAGGACGTTGTGCTTGATGCCGACCTTCTTCAGCAGCGTCGAGACGTGCTCCGACTTCTCGATCGAGATGGTGCCGACCAGGATCGGCTGGCCGCGCTCGTTGCGCTCGCGGATGTCCTCGATCACCGCGTCGAACTTCTCGCGTTCGGTCTTGTAGACGACGTCGGCGTGGTCGTTGCGGATCATCTGGCGGTGCGTCGGCACCACCAGCACGTCGAGGTTGTAGATCTGGTGGAACTCCGTCGCCTCGGTGTCGGCGGTGCCGGTCATGCCGGCGAGCTTCTTGTACATGCGGAAGTAGTTCTGGAAGGTGATGGTCGCGAGGGTCTGGTTCTCGTCCTCGATCTTGACGCCCTCCTTGGCCTCGACCGCCTGGTGCAGGCCGTCGGACCAGCGCCGGCCCGGCATCAGGCGGCCGGTGAACTCGTCGACGATCAGGACCTCGCCCTCCTTGACCAGGTAGTCGACGTCGCGCTTGTAGAGGGCGTGGGCGCGGAGCGCCTGGTTCACGTGGTGCAGGGTGTCGATCTCGTTCGGGTCGTAGAGGTTGGCGACGCCGAGCGCCTTCTCGACCTTGGCGATGCCGTCCTCGGTGAGGATGGCGTTCCGGGTCTTCTCGTCGACGGTGAAGTCGCTCTCCTTCTGGAGGCGCGGGATGACCCGGTCGATGACGTAGTACTTCTCGGTCGACTCCTCGGCGGGGCCGGAGATGATGAGCGGCGTGCGCGCCTCGTCGATCAGGATCGAGTCGACCTCGTCGACGATCGCGTAGTTGAAGAGCTTCCACATCTGCTTCCCCTTGGCGTCGGTGAACTCCTTGGGGAAGGTGCGCTGGACGTAGTCCTCGAGCGCGAACTTCATGTTGTCGCGCAGGTAGTCGAAGCCGAACTCGTTGTTCTGGCCGTAGGTGATGTCGGAGCGGTAGGCGTCCTGGCGCTCGCGGTCGTTGAGCCCGTGGAGGATGACGCCGACCGAGAGCCCGAGGAACTTGTAGAGCCGGCCCATCCACTCGGCGTCGCGGCGGGCCAGGTAGTCGTTGACGGTGACGACGTGCACGCCCTTGCCGGCGAGCGCGTTCAGGTAGACCGGCAGGGTCGCGACCAGCGTCTTGCCCTCGCCGGTCTTCATCTCGGCGATCTTGCCGCTGTGCAGCACCATGCCGCCGATCAGCTGCACGTCGAAGTGCCGCATCCCGAGGACGCGCACCGACGCCTCGCGCACCACCGCGAAGGCCTCGGGCAGGAGGTCGTCGAGGTCCTTGCCCTGGTCCAGCTGCTCCCGGAACTCGACGGTCTTGTGACGGAGCTGGTCGTCGGTGAGCGCCGCGAGCGAGGGACCGATCTCGTTGATCTCGGCGACCAACGGCTGCATGCGCTTCAGCTCGCGCTCGTTACGGGTCCCGACGATCTTCCGGACCAGCGTCTTCAGCATGAAGGGGTACTCATAACCCAGCCGTCCGGGTGCCGCAAAGCGGGGCAGATTCCGGAGGGGTCGCGACGTTTTGGCTCATTCTGGCGCATGAATCTCGCTCCCGCGGCCGCGCGGCGATTGTCTCGTGACTGAGCAGCGAGTTAGCGTCTCGAGTTCGCATGTCGCCACGATCCGACACGGCATCGAAAACACGCGCTCTCGTCGCGCTCGCCATCGCGTTCTCCGTCCTCGGCGCGCCGCTCGCCGGCGCCACCGACACCGCCCCCACCACCGCGGCGGGCGAGCACGACGCGGCGGTCGTCGAGCGCGCGCGGGCTGCGGCGCTCGAGTATGCCCGCGCCCACGATTTCCCCGCGGTGCTGCTCGCGGAGCTCGCGAAACCTCCTTTGGCCGTCCGCCCGACACGCATGCCGAAGCACGGGCCGGTCACGTCCTACCAATGGCTCGGCAGCGGGAAGGGCGGCGGCTGGTATCTTCACGTCTTCCTCGGGTCCGACGGAGCGGTGGCCGGCGCCACGGGAGGCTTCGCGTTCGAATGATTGCCGCCCGTCGCCCGAGCCGCGCGCTCCTCGCGTGCCTGCTGCTGCTGGTCCCGTTCGCCGACCAGGCTCTCGGCCTTCCCATCCGTGGCACCGTTTCGCTCCGCACGATCATCGTCGACGATCCCGATCCGAACGAGGATCCGACGACCAACGTCACCAAGGACGTGCAGTTCGCCGATCACATCTTCGGCCAGATCGGCATCGCCGTTCTGGCCGCATCTGCAGGAACGCTCATGCTCGACGACCCGGGCGATGACGGCGACTACTTGGAAACCGAAATCGACCCTCTGTTCGAATCCGCGCGTGGCGGCGGCGATCTCGTCCACGTGTACTACGTCGCATCGGTCACGGACAGCATGACCAGTGGCCCCCTCGCGGGATTCACCCGCAGCGAGGAGGACGCGAGCGCCACCCCGCTGCGCCTCCCGGGGATCATCATCAGCGATCTCGTTCGCAACGACACGGTCGCCCACGAGCTGGGACACATGCTGCTCGACGAGTTTCGTTTCGTCGACAGCGGCATGCCGCAATTCCACGCGTCGGATGCCGACCACCTCATGGCCGCCGGATCGTTGCGGAACCGCCCTCAGATGCTCGACGACGCCGCACCGTCCGGGGACACCGACCAGATCAGCCTCGGACTCGGTCCCATCGACGACCTCAACACGATCCCCGAGATCGTCGCCCTCTACGACCAATCGACTTTCGTGAAGAACATCCAACGCGACGCCTTGCAGATCGAGCTCGGACGCGACGGCACGCGCTCGGGCTCTCCCATCGGCGCCACGTGGGGGCTCTCCGCAGCGGTTCCCGATCCGTCCGTCGGTACCACCAACGTCGTCGAGGTGGCCCGTCGCGTCGAGGACGGACGCGAGCAGCTCGTCTTCTTCTTCAACGCGGGAGCGGCGCACCCGACCGCGACGGGCACGTGGGACGCCTGGCTTCAGGGTATCGACCCGCTCGAGGATTGTGGTCGAGCGCTCGACCCCGCTGCCAGCGCCGTCGCAGTCGCGGCGGACCTGAACGCCGATGCCGACGCCGTCGACCCCAGCCTCTTCACCGTCACCGGATCATCGAATGGGTGCGGCGTCGACATCCACCTCGCACTCGACCGATCGGCGCTGGTCGACCTCCGGAGCATTCGCCTGCACGTCGAGCTCCTGCCCGATGGAGACCAGGACGGCGTCGAGGACGCCCTCGACAATTGCCCGACCGCGCCGAATCCGGATCAGCACGACCTGGACGGGGACGGCCTCGGCGACGCCTGCGACGAGGAGCTCGACGGCGACGGCGTTCCCAACGTCTCCGACAACTGCCCGTTCGTGCCCAATCCCGACCAGCGGAACCTCGACGGCGACGGACTCGGCGACGTGTGTGACGACCACGACGGCGACCTCGGCATCCGCCATCTGCGCGTGCGGCAGAACACGGCCGCCCCGGGTCGCCGCCCGACCGGCCACGTCATCCTGAGCGCCGACGTCGTGGCGATATCCGCGCTCGCCGACCTCGACATCACGGGCGGTTTCTTGGTGACGATCGCGGACGGCACGGGGCTCGACGAGCAGTTGCTTTGGAACGCGTCCGACTGTCGCCGCCGGGCCACCAGCATCGTGTGCCGTGACCCCTCGCGTCGCGTCCGCGCTCGCATTACCGTCGCGGCGACGACCGGCTCCCTGCGGATACGGATCGTCGCCGAGCGCCGCGATCTGACCGGCCCGTTCACGATCCCGCTGACCGCTCGGCTCGTCCACGCTCCGCCGACGCCGCTTTCGGGGATCGACCATGTCGGCGGCGCCGACGCGTGCCGCCTTACCCAGAACGCCGTGCTCTGCCGCTGAGCCCCGGCGCGTCGTTCACGGCGCCGGATCGAGACGAATCGGCACCGGGCCGCGTCGGAGCAGCGCGCCGTACCACCAGTCGGTGAGGCCGTACTTCTTCGCGAAGTCGCCGTCGACCGCGAGGCGCAGCGCGGGCTCGGGATGCGCGACGCGCGCCGTGGTCGTACCGGCGCGCACCAGCTCGACGCGCGGGTGCGCGACCAGACGGCGGTACCAGCCGCGCTCCGCGTTGGCGACGCGCACCCAAGGCGCGCCGTCGCGATCGACCACCCACATCTTGGTCTCGATCGTCTTCCCCGCATCGTCCGTGGTCCGCAGCACAACGACCTCGGTGCGCTCGCCCGCGAGAAACGTCGCAACCCCGAGCAGCACGAGCGTCGCCAACGCGCCGAGCCCGACGCGGGCCGGCCGCATGCGCGGAGCGACGCCAGTGCCGACCCCCACGAGGGCTAGCGACACGAGCGCCAGGACGGTCAGCCCGACGGCACGCGGTGGCACGTGCACCCGTACCAAGAGCGGCGCGCTCACGGCGACGGCGACGCCGAGCGCGAAAAAGAGCGGCGTCCGCCACGTCACGAGGCCCGCGCGCATGCACGCGACCGCGAGCGTCGCCGTGCCAACGAAGAACGCGATCAGCATCGGCGCCAGCAGCGCCAGGCCGGGCCCCTGCATGCGCTCCATCAATGGAATCATGGCGGGCAGATCCATCTCGGGCGCCGTCATGTAGTATGCGAGCAGGTGAAAGATCGCGTCGGCGGCCGAGCCCATGGCGCCGATCGCGAGCAACACGGCGCCCCAGGTGAGGCCGCCCCGCGCGAGAACGCGTCCGACCCGCGCGAGCCCGACCACGGCCGGCGCGAAGCACGCCGCGGAGACCAACTGCAGGAGCGTCGACAGCCACACCGCGTCCCGCTGCATCGCCACCCGCTCGAAGATCTGGCGGGTGTCCGTCACTCCGACTCCCGGCATGAGCGTCCACGAGAGCCAAAAGAGGATGCTGCCGGCAATGAGCCATCGTCCGCTCGCCCGCTCGCTCACCTCCCGCTGATCTCCCGCCGCCCGCATCGCTCGCGACCGTCCTGTATACGAATATCGGGTGGTGTAGCGAACGACGCCCTATAGATCCCACACCAGCACCACCCCGTCCTCCCCACCCGTAACCATCCTTTTTCCGTCACGCGAAAACGCGAGATCCATCACCCGCCCTTGGTGGGACACAGTAGATGCCCTAACGGCGTACTCTCCCTCATCGAGATTCACTATCCTGACGAACCCGGACCAGAGACCCAGTCCAACGTGCTTCCCGTCGGGATGAACTCGGATGCACCAATAGAAGTCGGCTCGCATATTGAGCACATCCGAGGCAAGCGCTTTGCCGCTCTGCAGATCCCACACTCCAGCTCCACCGGTGTTGGATACCGCTGCGAGAAGGCGACCCGACGAGTCGAAGGCAATCGATCTCGCGCTATCCATGGTATTCTCGATAGCCCCAATGATCTTTCCCGTATCGCACTCGTAGATCAGAAGCTGCTTGGCTGCCACCCCAGACGCAACAACGTATCGACCATCGGCGCTAAGCGCGCAGCAGGGTGGCTCAATATCGCGCGTTGCCGGTAATGGATCTACGGGAAGTGTCCAGACCAGCAGATCTTTGTCGAGGTCCCACACTTCCGTTGTTACGCCACCTGCAATCAAGCGATTGCAGTCCTGTGCGCACCCCACCCATTTTATGAATGACCGCGGAATTCTGTTCTTGTCCGCCGTTTTGGTTTTAATGTCATATAATACAAGAGCCTGTTCTGCATCACTAAATACGAGGATGTTGCCACTCGCGGTGAAGCGTGCGGTCAATGGAATTACGCCAACCCCCTTCACAAGTTCCGCGATCAGATGTCCGTCATCGAGGGACCACAGCCCAAGTGCCAGCTGCGATCTGTCGTCTCCCTGCTGCCCCACAACTAGATCATTGCCGCGCGGACTCACGTCTACGGTTGTAACCATAAGAGGATTGCGCGTTGGAAATCGGGCACTATGAGTATTCATTTGAGCTCCTATATCGGAGTACCACCAGGCGCATCCAGGAACGGAAGCCCGTCGATTTTCTTCGCAGTGTGCTCACCGCCTTGCGCATAAACGCTGACAAAGTTCGGACCAACCCAATCTACGTACGTCCCTTTTGGACGAGCCACGTTGTGCTTGTGAGTAATATACCGGAGCTTGCTGACCTGAGAGAGGCTCCAACGCGCTGCATCATTCAGATTGTTGCCGCTCTGAGATTCCCAATGCATAGACAGCACTTCCATGTGATCCACGTCGTACTGCGTGGCCAATACACGCTCCCTGAGATTCTTCATAGTGGAGCCCTCGGGTAGGCGAAGGCCATCTTCAATTCTCTGCCAGGCAAGTGTCGCTGCCTGTGGGTTGGTCTCTCGATTATTGATGACGGTTTGCACATCCTCGAGAAGGATGGCGCGCTGACTTGCAACTACTGCTGCGCTGGCAGCGGACCAGCAACCTCCCCGCAAATAGAGTTTTTCACGCACATCATAGCCTTGCGGGAGAAAGCGCTTCGGAGGAATTTGCCCCTTGAAGTCCCTAAACGCCTTGATGCCACACCCCCCCAGCGCTTCCAGCCAATTAACGATTAGCGCCATGCGCCGTTCCGCCCACGTCGACGGATCGAGTTGCTGCTTATTCTCCGCTCGCCAGTCGTGTCCCATGTCCAGCAGCACCTGTCGCGCGCGATCTAAATTAGAGATGATCGATGCGCGTTGACGATCGTCTCTCGTTTTGTCGTTTGACACCTCGGCTTTCGCCGCCGTGAGCATCTGCATGATTTCAACTGCCCGCTCGCTGGAAACGGTGACCCGAATGGTTTCCCCGTCGACGATTGCAGCCACGTGATGCGACTCTTTGGGGAGATTGAAAGATTTTTGAACTTGCCCCTTGCGCTGTTCCCGACCACGCCCACCGAACACCCGCGCGAACAGGCGCCTTGCCGTCGTCACGATCCAGTTGATGAGCGCGTCCAGCGCCTTGTCGATCGTCGCGCGCACCTTGCCGATCACGCCCATCACCTTGTCGGCGACCTTGCCGAGGCCGACGAAGCCGGCGAGGAAGTTGATGGCGAGCGAGAGCACGTTGGCGAGCGCCTGCTCGACCTTGTTGGCGGCGGCGGTGATCTGGCCGCCGGCGATGGCGACGATGGAGTCGATGAAGCCGGTGACGACCTGGATGATCTGCGAGATCTTGTTCACGAACACCATGACGGTGTCGTAGATGGAGATGATCGCGGAGATGAAGCCGGCGCCGGGGATGAACATCGCGATCAGCTTCGGGATCGCCTTCTTGACGACGGTGTCGACCACGAAGTCGGTGATGCCGCCGATCACCATGTCTTTCAGGTTGCCGAGCTGCTCCTTGATCTTGTCCCAGGCCGCGGCCGGGCCCTGGGTGACGAGCGTGACGACGATGTCGAAGCCCGTCTCCATCGCCTTGACGGCGGGCTCGCCGACCACCTTCACGAGCTTCTGACGGATGTTCTGCCCAGCTGATGCCGAGCACCGAGAAGACGAACTTGACGATCTCGACGAGGGTGAACGCCTTCGGGATGTAGACGCCGGGCAGCGAGCCGGTCAGCCAGTCGAGCAGGCCGGCCTTCAGGTGCGTCAGGAAGTTGGTGCCGAAGTTCTGGAACCCGAGCTTGGCGGCGCTCACCAGGTTGCCGACGAACGGCAGGGGATTGCGGAGGATGCTCTTGAGCGCCGCGCCGGTGTTCTTGATGTAGGCGAGCGCCTTCGGGCTGACGACGTCGAAGATGATTTCGAGCAGGTTCCAGAGCGCGCCGCCGGCCCAGCTGACGAAGCGGCCGAGGAAGCTGCCGAAGACGCCGGCGATCTTGGCGAACGCCCGCGGCACCAGCACGATGTCGGCGATCTCGAGCGAGCGGAAGGCGGCCATTGCGAGCCCCGGGATTTGGGACACGAACCCCATCAGCGACCCGAGGGCGCCCTGGAACCAGGCCCACGCGCGCTGCAGCGCGTTGGCCTGCTTCATGTTCTCCCACACCTCCTCCTGGCCGATCAGCTTCAGGAAGCCGCCGATCAAGGTTTCGGCGTTGCGGGGTACGGGCTCGCCGGTGATCGGGTTTCGGCCTAGGACGGCGGTCAGCAGATCCCAGCCGCGCGTCTGCGACGCGAGGCGAGCGAGCGGCATCAGGATCGCCTCTTTGACGAAGCGGATGATGTCGGCGACCAGACCCTTCGCGAAATTGATGATGCGGGTGATGGGGGCCGTGAAGATCGCCTTGGCGCGTTCCCAGACGCCGCCGAGGTCGAAGACGTCGGACCACTTGAGCGTCCCGAGGAAGCTGGTGACGGCGGCCTTGATTGCGCTGCCCACCAGGCCGAGCGAGGCGATCTGTTGCGAGATCCAGTTGCCGACGCGATCGAAGATGCCAGAGCTCTCGAGCGCCTGGACGATCAAGTTCCCGCCCGGCAGGAACTCGACCAGCGCCCGCAGGATGTTGGCCGGGCTGCGCTCGACCGCGCTCATGTTGATCGGGTTCACCCCGAGGATGATGGTGAACATCCGGAAGCCGGGAATGTTGAGCGCCTGGCGCGCGAAATAGTCGAGCGCGTCGCCGAGGCCGAGACGCTGGGGCCGGATGGTCGACTGCTCGCCGACCCGCACCCGCTCGCTGCGCTGCACGACCGCGCGCTGCTGGATCGTGTGCGTCAGCTCGTGGGCGATGAGCTCTCGCCCGGCCCCGGTGTCAGGCTTGTATTCGCCGCGCCCGAAGAAGACGTGGTTCCCGACCGTGAACGCCTTGGCGTTCAGCTGCTGGCTCATGGTCGCGGCGTGCTCGCCCGTATGGACCTGGACCCGGCTGAAGTCGGCGCCGAAGCGGGGCTCCATGAAGCCGCGCACCGAGCCGGCGAGCGGCATGCCGCCCGAGGCGCCGACGTGGACGCTGCCCGTCGGGGCGGCGGGCGCGGCCGCCGCGGGTGAGCGCTGCACCGACGCCGCGGCCGCGCCGGCCACGCCGACGCCCGGCGTCGGCGCCGGCATGCGCATGATAGTGCCGGCGACGGCCGTCGCCTCGCGCTCCGATGGGTCGCCCGGCGACGACACGTGGAGGCCCGACGCCTGCGCGACGCCGGCCGGCGCGCTCGGCTCTACGCGCGGGGCCGGCGCCGGGCCGGCGGGAGCGCTCCGAGCGACCAGCGCCGTCGTCCCTTGATTCCCGAGCCGGCGCTGCAGCGCCTGGCCGGCGTGCGCCGTCGGCGACACGGCCGGCGCGCGCGCGACCGTCTTCGGCGGCACGCGCCGCTCGGGTCCCGCAGCCTTCCGACCGACGACGCGCGGAGAGGACATCGGCGGTCGCGGATCAGGTCCGCAGCGACGTCGGCGATCGCGGATTCGGCGTCATCAAGGGAGCTGCTTCAGGCATGGCAGGAAGCCGACCTGGAGCGGCCGGATGAACCGCACCTCGTCCGTCGTGGCCTGCATCGACACGTCGTCGGTGCCGGCAACCGTGCCGATGTCCACGAATCGCGGCTGCGCCTGGTCTCCTTTGTCGACCATCTTCGTGTCGATCTTCGCGAGCAACACGCACGTGCAGCCACAATCGCACTTACACTTGTGCGCATTGTGATCCGCGTAGCACCGACAGTTGTTCGTAGGTCCGGGCGGGACCGGCGGTGCACAGGCGCACGCACATGCCGGCTGCTCCTCGTAGATGTGGATCGTGAAGGCGTCGTGACTGCGCGTTTGGAGCACCGACGCGTCGTCGTCGGGTGAGCACGCGACGTCCTTGGGCCGACAGCACTTCTCGAGGTAGCACACCGCCACCCACACGACGGGCGGCATCGGCTTGTTGCAGTCGGGGTCGTAGGTGAGCGTCGTCTCCGTCGCGACTTCGATGGGATTACCCGCGCCGTCGAGCGCGAGCCCCTTGGCCACCCTCACCTCGAGCTTCTTGCGCTGACAGGTGAGCTTGGCCGTGACCTCCAAGCCGCAGATCACCCCGCAGCCGAAGAGGGAGCGGAACATCAGCCGCATGAGCCCGCGCGTGTAGTCGACGCCGGCGGTGAGATCCTCGGCCTCGAGCAGGAGGCCGGCCCCGAAGCGCGGGCGCTGCAGGGTGGACATTCCGATGGCGGATTCGAGCGGTGTCGTGGTCGTCGTGGTTGGCATACGTGTCTTCCTCTCGGGTCAGTATGTGACGGGTCAGGGCTTTCGCTTCCGACTGGGGCGCGCCTGGACATCGAAGCTCGAGACGAATGTTCCACCCGGCGTCCCGTTGCCGGTCGGCGCTGCAGCCACACCGACCGCGTTGGCGTCGATGGCTTGGCCGGTGCAGTCGAGGATCAGATCGCCGCGAATCTCGATCTCCACCGTAAAGGGCTCGTAACCGAGGCGATCCTCACTGAGGCGGGTCGCGGCGCCCTTGATCTCTTCCGCCACCCAGTCCGCTCTCACGAACAGACGGATTTGATCGGTCGTGTCGGGTGGAAGGGTCGCGTCTTCCGGGGTCGTATCGATCTTGCTGAGGGGGACGCGCAGCAGGCCGAGCCACCGCTCGTTTTCCTCGAGAGCGATCGTCATGGTCACCGCGTCCAGGCGGATCGTGTCGACCTTCACCGCTCGGGAGAAGCGGACCGCGAAGTCGGTTTCCGAGCTCGGATCCGGATTCTGCGGATCCGGATTCGGCGATTCGTGAAACATCGCCGCAAATTCTTTCCATTCGACGACCGGCCGCGCCGGATCCGTCCGGTCACGCGCCGAGGTACGGTGCTTGTCCGCCCAGCTTATCCACTTGATGCGGGTGAGGTCGCAGCCGCGGATGAGGTCGTAGAGCAGGTCGTTGTTCTTCACGAGCCGTCGCGGTCCGCAGGCGTCCGTGATCTCGTCCACCGCGACCGGCTTGCAGCGATCGGTGTGCTTTTGGACCCGCACGCAGCCGAGCGGGACGCCGGCGGCCGGATCGAGCCAGCGACCGCTCCACTCGCAGAGCTCGGGGGACGCGCCGGGGACCTTGGCGTCCGTAACCCAGTGGCAAAGACAGACGTGGGGACCTCGGATCGTAGCGCCGCAGGCATCCACCGCGCCACAGGGGCACGTGCGGTCGCAGGGCTTCTCCGCGCACGGACATGCACCGGCGAGCGGGGTGAGCGAGAACACGACGGTCTCGCAGATGTACTTCTTTTCGACGCTGCTGCAGTCGCAGTTCCCGGGGACCCGGAAGTCGCCGAAGTACCGCTCGGCATAGTGGGCCGCGAGAACGTAGTCCCCGGCCTCCAGACCGTCGATCGACTCGGCTCGGCAATCGGCCTGGTCCTTCCGGAGAAAGGTGTTGGCATAGTCGAGCACGGCGGGCTCGACCACGAGGAGCTCCGCCCGTACCTGTCCAGGGCCAAGCCCGGACCGACGCACAGCGCCGTCTTCGGCGGTGGCGGCGTCGGCCGTTGGGGAGGCTCGGGCCGTCCGAGCGCCAGGCCGTAAACGGCGCCCCAGCCGTGCACGGCGCGGTTCAGCAGCCGGCGCCGCGCGATGCCGTAGTCTTGCTCGCGGAGGAAATCCGCCGCCTTCATGAGCTTGCCGGCGAAAAAACGGTTGCGCGTTCCCGAGCGACAATCGCCTTCGTCACACTGGCTATGATCGTGGTCGTGCATGAGTGTCTCCTTGCGGTGGTGCGCTAGTGAAGTCGGAAGCCGACCGTGATGCCGACGTCCATGACGCGGCCCCTGTCGCGGCCGCCGATGAGGGTCCGACCGAAGATGCTGTCCTCGTTCAGCCTGCCTGGTCCGTCCTCCTCGAGAATCATTCCGTCGTCGCCGGCGTCGCCCTGCCGTGCCGGCTGGACGCGCCACGCGACCTTCACGGGAAGGTCGGCGGGCAGGTATTGCGCGAGCAACGCCGCGAGGATCGGCTCGAGGGCCTCTTGAGCCTTGCGCGGAACCTTCAGCGTCACGCGCAGGCGCGGCACGAGATTCCGCAACGGATCGCGATCCATCGTGGGACATGCCAGATGAGCGCCGCCGATTGTGGCGAGGCTCCCGAGAACCGGAATCCGCGCCGACGCGCCGGCGAGCACGGCGGGCAGCGCTCCGCCCGCGCACGCGGCGTCGCCCAGACGGATGGGCGGGTGCTCGGCGGCGTCGTCGCGGATCGTCGCCTTCCCCTTGCCCGCGACGCAGTTCAGGAGGCCCGCGAGACCAGCGCGCGTTCCGCGCCGCTCGAGGATGTCGCCGGCGTGCAGCAAGATGCAGCGCTTCGCCGCTTCGGGCAGCGCATCGTCCCACGGGAGGCTCATCCAGCGCGCCAGGTAGTCGAGCCAGTCGACGGGAGCGGTCTCGGGATCGATGGCGCTCCCGATGGAGCGGATGCGTTCGTCGAGGCGCTGGGTCGTCGACTCCAGCACGCCGACCAGACGGCGGAGAAAGCCCGTCGGGTCGCCGTCCTCGCCGCGCACGATGGCGGGGAGGTGCTGGGCGATCGACACGTCGGGATGGATCACCCGCAGCATCGAGATCTTCGGCAGACCAGTATCCGGCGGGACGGTGAGCGTCAGGCGGAGGAACAGCCACTGGTCCTGACACTCGAAGAGCGGGATCGCGAGCGGGGTCGCGCGGGAGGTCGGATCACTCAGCCTGACGCGCTGGCGAGCGCGCTCCTCGAGCTTCGACCATGCTTTTTCCTGCTTCTCTTCGCTCGTGAGCGTGCGGTCCGCGAGCACGTCCTGGACGTCTTTCGCCACCCGCGGGTCGTTGGTGCAGCGATACTCGGCTTCGAGCACCGCGCCCTTCGGGAGATCGATCGAGAGCTCTGCCCGCAGCCAGCCGCGATACGTGCTCGTGACGGGGGACACGAGCAGCGGCGTGAGCAACATGCTCCTCGATTCTTGGGCGCCAGAGCCCATGGTGGCATCGAGACGCCAGAGCCCGTCCGCCGTCGCGAGCCAAGTCTCGTCGCCGCTGACGGCGAGATCGGCCGGCACAACGTCGGGATCGTGCGAAGCCCTCGCGGCCTCGAATGCAGCGGGCTCCGGGTCGAAGAGATCGCGGCGTGGACCGTCGAGGAGATCCCCTGCGCCGTCCAGCACGACCAGTATCCAGCGCGCCCGACCTTTGAGGGTCTCGAGGCCGCCCAGCACGATGCGGTTCCCGCCGTCGGCCGCGAGTCGCGACGGTGCCCACTCGGACACGCCCGGCGGGAGCAGGCGATACGTCACCGTGCCGTCGGAGAGCGCCACGAACCACAGTCGGCCGCGGGTCGGCAGCAGCACGAGGCTCTCGCTGGTGGCCGCGATCTGCCTGATCGGTCCCGCCTGGGCGGGCGTTCGCCAGCGCGCACGAGCCGCTCCGCGGCAATCGACGTGCACCAGCCACTCGACCGCATCCGCCGCACGCGCGAGGACCCAGAGACCCCCCTCGCGATCGGTCGCGACGTCGAGTACGCGTTCGAGCACCACCATGGGATCGGAGTCGCTCGCGCCCCGACACCTCGCGAGCTCGATCGTGCGGTCGATCTCGAGCGTCTCGCGGTCGAAGCGTGCCACCTGCGGCCGGCGCGGATCGAACGCCCACAACCACCGTCGGTCGACCAGCCAGCGTGGGCTCGCCGCCAGGATCTCGTCGACGCGGAACGGCCTCGCGGGGACCCCGAGCGCGTTCAACCAGCGCGCCCAGGCTCCGCCGCTCGCGTCGTGCCCGCTCCGCCGCCAGAGAAGCCGCCCGTGACGATCGACGGCCACGGCCGACACGCCCACGTCGGCGATCGCATGATGCGCCCGCCGCCCGAGGCGCGCCACCGGCACCAGCAACCCGTCGCGACGCGCCTCGATGCGATGCAGGACGCAGCGCTTCCACGTCTTCCGGCTCGCGAAGCGATAGACGTGCGGCTGGAACGCGCTCATGACGTCGCTCCGATCGGCGCGCGCTCGACCTCGATGTCTTTCGGCTCGATGTGCAGGCGCGGAAGCCCGAGCGGTCCGAGGACGACGCCTCGCTCGGGCGCGTCCTTGCCGTCCGCCTGGAGGCGTAGCGAGCGAACCCGCGCCACGCCGTCGACGCTGCGGAGCCAGCCCTTCACCGCCAGCGGCGTGACCGCGCGGCCGAAGGGCCACACCGGATCGCCGGGAACCGCGGCGACGACGGCAAGCCTCGCGCGGAGCGTCGCCTCGGCCGCCTCACGCACGACGGCGGGGTCCACCATCGGCTCCGCCGACAGCGTCGCAATCACCCGTACCTCGACGTAGCGCGGCGCGACCACGGTGAGGGACTGTCCGACTGGGAGGAGAGGCAGGAGCCGTCGGCGGATCTCGCGCAACCATTCGGACGACTCCGTGACGTCGGACGCCTCGCCGTGCGGATCGCGTGGACCCACGACCGCGAGCGTCCGCATGGCGCGAAAGACGGAGCGCGGCGGCGCGGCCGTCGCCACCCATTCGTACGCGCGCATCACGCCTAGGTCCGTGAACGCCAGGGCCCGCGAGCCGAGGTCGCGCCGCGACACGCAGGGCCGACGCCGCATGCGTCGTCGCGTCGCGATGCGGAGGGTGTCGAAATCGTCGGCCGCGCGGCCGCCCGCGATGGCAGAGCTGTTGACGTATCCCTCGAGTCCGGCCGGCAACTTCCAGGCGAGACCGGGCGGCAGGTTCCCACGGGTCCCGGCACAGATCTGATATTGCACCTCGAGCGTCGCGCCCGCCGGCACCACCATGCCGTTCACGCCGTTGCCGAAGCGGAGCGTGCCCGCCGCGGTATCGAGCTCGACCGCGCGGTCCTCCGGGTCGCACTCCTGCAGATCACGCACCACGTTCCACTCGTGCCGCACCTCGCCCTCGAGGGTGCGGACCTGGAACACCTTGCGATCGATCGGATAGACGATCGACTCGGGCGTCAACTCCTCCGACGTCAGGAGGTAGGTCTGATCGGGCAAGCCCGTTCCGAACGGATCCTTCTGAGCCGTCTTGACCTCGATCTGCCGGACCGGCAGCACGTTGGCCGCGATGCGCTGCACGCGCGGCGCGATCAAGAACCCGCCGCTCGCGCTTTCGATGACGATCGTGAAGTCCGGCCCGACGGGCCATGACCGGGCATCGAAGGCGAGCAGCACCACGCCGCTTCGGAGGAAGCCACCCGTAGTGTCCCGCGCGAGGCGCACGGGACGCTCTCCTCGCGCATCGACGACGGAGACCTTCAAGCGCAGGCTCTCCTCGGGGATCTCGGGCACGCTCGCCGCCGGCGCGCCCTCCGCGCGTACGACGTCCACCCCGAGCGCGACCAGGCCGTTGGGCGGCGTCGGGCTGGAACGGTCTCCGTCGAACGCCAGCATCAGCCGGTCGCCGCGGCGGGGCCCTCCGCCGAACGGACGGAAGGTGGCGCCCTCCTTGCGATTGGCCGCCGTCCAATCGCGGAGCGCGCCGTCCGCGAACCGCGTTTGCACCGCTTTCAGCGCGGCAGAGACGAGGGCGATGCGATGCTCGGGGTGAAAGACGGGCGCGTCGTCGACGTCGGGCACCAACGAATCCTCGGGATCGATGATCCGCCCCGCCGCCCACGACGCGCCGTTGGCGTCGTCCGGCGGCCAGATGCAGCCGCGCGCGCCGTCCGGACCCCGAGGACGGACGCCGAGCAGGGCCGCATAGGCGAGCCGCTCGTCGCGTCGGAGGCGCGCGAGCCCGTAGATCTGCGACTCCGCGATCCACGCCAGCAGCTCCACCAGCATGATGCCGGGGTCGTGCGTGTTGTGGTCCGTCCACGCGGGCGCGGCCGTCGGAATGATCGCACGCCCGCGCTCGACGAGCTCGTCGAACGTGACGTCGTCGAGGATGAGCTGGAGGTCGTTCACGCCGCGACCCCCGATTCCGCGACCCTGAAGTGCACGCGCACCCCGTCGGGCACCAGATGCAGCAGCTCCATCGGGCGGAGCGAGGTCGCGTCGAGCGGCGCGAGGCTGCCGTCATCGGCCACCCGCCACAGCGCGATCGAGTCGACCTCCTCCAGGTGCGCGATGCCGATCAGCTTCGCCGCGACGTCCTCCTCCAACGGGAGCTCGCCACAGCGCCATCCGGTCCCGTCGTGGCCGCCGACCGCGGGGTCGAGCAACGCGCGAACCCGGCGGTCCGTCTCGCGCCCGACGACGCCGGTGGACTCGCTGGCGTCGACGACGACGTCGACGTCGACGCGAGCGGGCACCAGGCGTACGGGCACGACGCGCAGCCGACCGGGCGCCGCCAACGCGGGTGAGACGCGCGCGCGGAGGTACTCTTCGAGCGCACGCACCGCCTCTCGGGAGGGTGTCGGATTCTCGCCGCGCATCGCCACGACGACGCGCACGCCGGTCGCCGTGGTGAGGGTACGCGCCTGCGCGACGGTCGGTGAGAATTGTAGCGCCAGGCGCTCGAAGTCGGCGAGCGCGAGCGCCCGGTCCTGCATCGCTAGGTTCGCCGGCGCGAAGCGGATCGTCGTCGCGGGGTCCTGCGGGTCGGAGCCTCCCGCCGCCCCGACGGGCACGACGACGCCGTCGACGCCGGGCAACGGGGTGATGAGGTTCATCTCGCTCCCCGCGGCGATGCGATTCGCCGCGGCACCGCCTCCTCGGCGGTAGCGAACGGCGAGCAGCATGTCGCGACCGATCGGCGGGACGCGGCCGTGCAGGCCGTCGCCGAACGTGATCCGGCCGCTCGCCTCCTCGAGCTCGTAAACCCGATCCCGCGCCTCCGCGTCCGCCAGGTCGGCGATCTCCGTCCATCGCACCCACCAGCCTTCCCGGTGGTCGATCTGCACCACCGTGTCCGGATCGGCGCGATTGAGGTCGCGAATCTCCTCGTCGCTCACGTGCTCGCGAACTCGCAGGACCAGACCGTCGGGCGTGCGTTGCGCGCCCCGCGCCTGCAGCGGTGCCGGTGACTCGGCAAGCACCGGTGGTCTCGCCAGGTGCACCGTGAGACCCGGCCGGCCGTCCGAGGATCCGAGCAGCTCGAGCTCCTGCGTCTCGGCCTCGGTGGCCCATACACCGTTGACGTAGACGCCCCGGATCAGCGGTCGCCATTTCGTGGCGTCGAACAACGCGTTCGGGCGCAGCCGCAACCAATGGCCCTTGGAGCCGAAGATCTCGTGAAGCCGCGGCGACACCTCCAGCGTGAGCGTGACGATGCCGCTCTCGCTGAGCCCGCGGGTGCCGTCGGTGGCGAGAATCGGCTCGAAGCGACCGTCGAGCAGTGCCTCGATGCGCAACGGAAATGCACCGTCGTGCTCGCGATCCTCGACTAGGAACAGCAGGTTGATCGGCGTACCGACGATCTCGCGATCGAAGCACAGATAGATGGCCCGACCGCCGTCGTCGGCCGCTATGCCTGCGGGCGCGACGTCGTCGCTCCAAGGGGCCCCGGTCGCGCACACCACGCACACTGGCGATTGCGTGCCCACGGGCTCCGCTTGATCCCCCGTGCTCGTGTTGGTCATCCTGGCGAGGGCCTGGCCGAGGGAGGTGTAGTACTCGACGACCGCGTCGGCCGTGCGATTCGCCTCGGTCTGATCGCGATACCGGCCGTTGTCACGCGCCAAGACGATGTCGGGAACGATCGGCGTACACACCTCGTAGGTCGCGACCACACTGACGACGTAAGGCGGGTGGATCTTGTCGCGGTTACGAACGACGGTGTGAGTTCCGGCCGTCGCGTCGTCTTGCACGTAGACGGTTTCTTCGCCGTAGTCGCCGCCGATCAGGCGGGCCCGAATCCAGTGGTTGGTTCGCCCGCCGACGTCGGTCGGTGCGAGGTCCGTCGGCACCGGGAAGGTGACGAGGCCCGAGCGCACGAGATTGCCGGTGCTGTCGCGGAGCGCGTCGATCTGCCACCAGCCGCTGCCATTCCAATACTCCCACGACAGATCGGGATTGCGGGCTTGCGGGGGCTCGACCCGCTCGAACGTTTCGAACGCGTCGTAGAGCACGTTGACGGAGACCTCGCCGTCCGGCGGCGCCGTCTCCCACGCATGCGCCAGCACGACGCTCTTTCGGGGTTCCGAAGCGCCGCGCTGGTGCTGGCGGCGCGGATCGAAGGACGCCGGGAACTCGAAGGCCGCGCCCGCGAAGCGCGAGGGAGACTCATCCGTTTCGATGAACGGACGGAGGGAGGCTTGGCGTGACGTCTCCAGCTTCTTCAGTCGACGGTACTGAATCGGTTTCTTCGCGTCCTTGCTCGCCTTGTCCTTGCTCGTCTTGTCCTTGCCCTTTGGTGCCTTGCCCTTGCTCGCCCCGGGCAAGGCCTGCTTCATGACCACTACGCGGTCCTCGCGCGTGTCGAATTCCACGATGCGAGCGTCACCCTCCATCATCACCCAGAACAACGGCTGGGCATGCTCGTCCTGGTTGGGGTCGTCGTCCGCGAGCCGTAGCCGCTTCTCGCCGTCCCAATTGCCGGTCCACGGTTCGATCTTGTTCGGAACGACATCGACGATCTGGTAGACGTCGACCTCGACGGGGTCGGCTTCGCCATGTCGCGTGGCGGTGATCTTTACGACCCACTCGCCGTTGGTCACGGCGAACATCGTCGTGGCCAGCGTCACCTGCTTGTGTTCGACGTCCTGCGGCGTGAGATCCAGGAGCCATGGGCCAGGGAGTGCGCCGAGCGGCCCCTGGAAGAGCGCACCGTCGTGAACGCGCACCGTGATCGACTGATCCTTGCCGAACCTCCAGGCGAGGACGTCACCGCGGTCGCCGGGAATGAGAAGATAGTCCTTGGTGCGGAGGGGGCCGCCGCTGAGCACGCTGCCGGCGGGAGCCGATCCCGGGTCCGGTGCGTCGGGGCTGGAAGGATTCCACACGGCCGGACGGCGGGAACCTTGGAATTCGTCGACGAAGATGACGACCACCCCGTCCGCTGGTCGGTCGAAGGCCAGCACGTTGCCGACCAGCTTCGCGCCCGCGTGACGGACCTCCGCCCCCGCAACGAGGTCGACGAACACGATCTCGTCCTTCGACTTGCGTTTGGCGAAGAGCTCCAGGCGGTTTCCGATCCTGATCGCCAAGGGGTAGACGAGGGGATCGACGAGAGGCGCGGCAATTTTCTTCACATCGGCGCCGCGCTTGTAGAAGAGCGTCCCGTCTTTCCCGACGCAGACGAAGCCGTCCTCCTCGAAGACGCGCTCGCGCTTGGGTTCGTCCTCGAGACGGACCACGGGCACCAGGCGTACGACGTCGACGGTGTTCGGACCGTCCAGCAACTCCACGAGCTCCCAAGTTCCACTCGATACCGGACGATGATGGATACGCTGGTCGAACACCGCGTAGGCGAGAATCGCCCCTGTGGACTCCTGCTGGACGACGACGGTGTCGGCGGCGGCGATGACGGGAGGTTCGGCCGGTTTGCGAGCCGGTCTGCCGAGCGGATCCCAACGACTGGCCACGTCGTCCGACAGGCGGCTCCACATCCAGACGTCCGGGCCCGCCGCCGCGGTCACGTATACCTGACTGTCGACACACAGAAGCCCGGGCTGCAGTCCCATGCCCACCGAGGTGACCTCCTCCGAGGGGGCAGGCTCCTCTGGCGGCACCCTGGTCGTCAGAAGCACGCTCGGCAGGACGTCGGGTTGCGTCGGCGGAAAGAAGGCCGGTTTGGTACCGGCCTTCCACTCGAGGCGGTGCAGCTTTCCATCCAATCCGATCGCAACCGCGATCCGCCCGTTATCGCCGAGGGCGCCTCCCGCGAGCGCGCTGCTGAAGGAATCGTCGATGTGGATGTCCAGCGTGACATCGGCGCGCGGCTTGGAAAACGCCTCCTTCGCGCCGACGTAGAAGGCATCGAAGATCCGCGGATCGCGCCCGAAGGGATAGAAAGGCGCGTTCAGCACCAGCGGGGTCGTGTTCGCGACGCCTTCGAGCGCGACGGGCGGGTCCTTGGGGCCGAGGTCTTTCATCGTCTTCGCCACCGCGGCCGGCCACTCCAACGCGTCCGGATTGCAATTGACGAGCATCCGGAGCGCGGCTGCCCGCTTCGCAACCGCGCGACTCCCGTGGTGCCGGGCTCGCAGCCAGCGGCTCGGCCGACCGTCGACGTCGCGGGGCTCGACGGCGCCGGCCGGCTTCACCAGCAGCAAGCGGCCGCCGACTTTTGCCGGCACAAGCTCCCGCCAGATCGGCACTGCATCGGGCTCGGCCGGATGGAGCTTCCCCCAGAACTCCCAGGTCGCATCCGACGGCAGGTCTCCGCTTCCCCGGATCTCGATGACCGCCTCCGTCGCGATGTCCAGTGCGTCCTTGGCGCCGAGATAGAGCACGTGCTCCTGGCGGTCGCGCGCGACGTCGTCGAAGGCGGCGAAGGTCTCGACGCGCACCAGGCGCGCCGCGACGTCGAGCGCGGCCTCGAGTTTCGGCTCGATGGTGACGATACCGTCCTTGACGGCGACGACGCGGTACTGGCGCCCGCTCTTCGCATCCGCGATCACGATGTCCGGCGCGAGCCCGGCCTCGGGTTCCAGCTGGAGACGGGTGGCGCCGATCGGACCCGGCGATTTCAGCAGCCACTCGTTGGGCTCGGCCGGTGGAGGCTCGGTCCGGAAGAGTGCGGGTGGAGGAAGCGTGAACAGGTCCCGCTCCGGATCGGCGCCCGCCATCGCCACGAGATTCGCGGTCACCAGGCGCAGCGGCGCATCGGTCTCGAAGGTGAGCGGCGCGGGATCGACGAGGGCTTGCAGCCGAACTCCGGGCGGAGCGTCGACGTCTTCCGCACTGGACGTCATCCGGAACGCCACCGGCAACCGTGCCGCCAACCCCGGTCGCCCGCGGATGCCGAGCCACTGGAGAAAACCTCGAAACGCCTTCTCGGGAACTCGGTCGAGTCGCTGGGTCACCTCGGCTTCGAGCCGGGCGCCGATCTCCAGCACGGCGGCTCCGAAATCGACGCGTTCGTTGCGCGGCCGCCAGTCGTCCATCCATGCGCGTGCCCGCGCGACGAGCTCCTCGCGTAGCTTGGGGAAACGGCGCGGCTCGAACGATGGTGGCAAACGACTCACCGGCGGCTGCCCTCCACGAGCCCGACCCCGCCCTCGCGGAAGTAGAACGGGTACACCAGGTTGCCGATCTGGTTGGTGCGGCGCACGCGGTACTCGAGCTCCACCAGGAGACGTCCGTCCGTGGCCTCCAGCGGATCGGCGCGCACCGACAGCACGTCGATGCGCGCCTCGTACTTGCCGAGCGCGTCGCGCACCTCGGTTTCCACGCGGGTGAGGGTCGCGACGTCGATGACCTCGAAGACGAGCTCGTGAATGCCGCAGCCGAAGTCGGGCCGCATGACGCGCTCGCCGCGCGACGTTCCCAGGATGATCCGGATCGACTGCCGGATGTCGACCTCGTATTCCGAGAATTTGACCCCGCCCGTCAGCACGTCGACGCGAACGGGGTACGCCCAGCCGCGGCCGAGCCAGTCCTTTTGCTGGTCCATGCGCGCCGCCCCTACCCGATCGTCACCGTCGGCGCGCCCGCGGCGATCGAGTTCGGGCCGCCGGGCTCCGGGATCACGTCGTTCTGCCGCGCCGCCGGGAGCCCGCCGATCCGCACCGTCAGGCTGCCGACGGCGATGGTGCCGCCGACGTGCGGCTGCGGGCCGTTGGCGAGCGGACAGGCATGCACGTCGCCCTGCGCCCGCCAGGCCGGTTGCCCGGCGATGCGCACGGTCGGACAGCCCACGCCGGTCAGCGGCGTGCCGTGGCTGGTCTGGTCTCCTACGCGCGCGGCCGGGAATCCCACGACGTCCTCCTCAGTTGATCGCGACCGTCGCGCCGCGGAGATTCAAGGCGGCGTTGGATTTCACGTCGAGCGTGCCCGTCGCCTCGATCGAGATCTTCGCCGCCTTGATGGTGAGCTGCTGCGCCGCCTGGATCGTCAGCTCACCGCCGTTGCTCTTGATGGTGAGGCTGTTGCCCTTGCCGTCGTCGAGCACGATCCCGTCGTCGTCGATGGTGAGCTTCTTGCCGTCGTTCAGCTCGAGCCGCACCGCTCCCTTCGAGCCGTCGTCGAAGGTGAGCTTGTGTCCCTTCCGCGAATGGATCAGCCGCAGGTCGTTCTTGCCGTCGGCGTTCGACGCCGGGGACTTGTCCTTGCCGTTCCACAGCGAGCCGACGACGTACGGAAAGCGGAGGTCGCCGCGTTCGAAGGCCACGAGCACCTCGTCATCGACCTCCGGCACGAAGTACATCCCGCGCTCCTTGCCCGTCATCGGCATCGCGAGCCGCGCCCAGTAGCTCTCGCGCGGCTGGCTGTGCCACGGGTAAGTGACCTTGACGCGCCCGTGACCGCTGTCGTCCTTGTTCTGACGCACGATCGCGACGGCGACGCCCTTGGCATGACCGCCGGACTCGAGCGTGGTCTCGCTGGGCGCGGGCTCGGTGAGGCTCATAGCGTGGTCTCCTTCATCTTGAGCCGCGTGCGGTAGCCGCTGCCGTCGACCTTATGAGTGGCCTGCTTGATGTAGTAGGTCTTCGAGAACGGCGCCCCGAGATTGCCGAGGTCGACGTTGCGATCGGGCAGCAGCTCGGGAAGGCCGAGGGATTCGGCATCGCCGGTGAGAAACTTCTTGGCGTGATCGTTGAGGATCGCCTTTGCCCGCTGCCGCGCCTCGGCCTCGGTGAAGACGGGCTGGCGGACTTGCAGCACGGTCTCCTTCCCGATGGCGGCGCGCAGGCGCTCGCCGCCGCTCTGGCGCCGCGGATCGTGTCCGGACTCTTCCCCGGCGGTCGCCTTCCCCACGATCTTCCGCTTGTGGTCCGCGTCCCAGCCGTAGACCTCGACGGCTGTCACCTGCGCCGCCAGGTTCGCCTCCGGCTTGAAGCTGAACAGGCTGTCGCCCCATCGCAGAGTGACGATACCGTCGCCGCGGTCCCTCGGCTCGCCGAAGCGCAGCTTCTTGTCCGGAGACACGTAGAACTCGTAGTGGTTCCGTTCGGCGAGCTTCTTCAAGAACTCGAAGTCGCTCTCCTGATTCTGCTCGATCTGGGCGTGCGTCTCCCTCGTGGTCTCGATGTCGGTGGCGAGGTTGTAGCGTTGCGCGAGCTCGCTCACGACGTCGCTGTCCTTGGCGCGCGCCCAGCTGTGCGAGTTCTTTCCCAGGGTCAGCGGAAAGAGATGGTCGTATCCCGAGACGACGAGCTCGGGCGTCCCGCCCTCGGCGAAGCTGGTGGTGATTTCGGTGACCAGCCCGCGGAGCAGAACGGGCAGGCTCGAGCGGTCGCCGTACCCCATGGCGATCTCGACCGCGGCGCCGAACGTGAGCACGTCGAGCACGCGCTCGCCGAAGGCCGAGCGGAACTCGCGCAGCTCGACGTCGAAGGTGTTCACCACGGTGAAGCTGAAGCGACTGGCGGCGCCGAGCGTGAGGTCGACCTCGCACTGGCTGACGCCGATGCCTCGATCCTGCGTCAGCGCCGCGCCGCTCACCTTGACGACGAAGGCGGGGACGTAGAATTCGCCGTGTCGTTCAGCGTATCCCGCGAGATCCATTTACCTGCTCCAAGGGCGGCACCATCACCCAGTCGCCCGGCCCGACGTCGCGCGGGTCGTCGAGATCGTTCCGTACCGCGATCGGGCGCCAGAGCGTCGCGTCGCCGTACTCGCGGGCCGCGAGCGACCAGAGGCTGTCGAGGCCGACGATCACCCGCCGTTTGCTCTTGTCGGACGACTGCAGCGGGGGCTCGTGAATCAGCTCCGGCAGCGTCTTGTATTCCTTGAAGGTGACCGTGAGAGACGCGCGCGCCGCCGTTCCTTCCGGCTGGAACAGCGTGATCTTGCGCGAGAGCTTCTCGATGATGGCCTTGAACGCGAGCTTTCCCCACACGAAGCGCACCGGCGGCGGCGCATGCAGCTGCGGGTCGATCTCCAGGAGTCGGGTGAGCTCGACCAAGCGTTGCTCGACGCTCTTCACGCCCGGATTGCGGTCGGTGTAGTCGTCGAGGAAGAGCTCCATCGACAGCACGTCCGCCTCGCCCTGGATGAATTGCAGGAGAGGACCGCTCAACCCGGGGATGGCGCTAGATTTGAACGTGTTGGCGCGCTCGATCGTGTACTCGAACGGATTGAAGAGCACCGGAATCCGCTCGTTGGCATGCGAACCCGCGAGGACGTCGATGGTCGCCTTCTCGAGTGCCATCCCGGCTCCTAGAGGCCCCGCCGTTCGCGCTCGATCCGCATGCGGCGGTCGATGCGCTGCATGACGTCCTCGGCGAGACGATCGATCGCGGCTCCGTCCAATCGCGGCGGGAGGCTCGGGCGGGACGGCGTCGTTGCCGACGTGCGCGCGGCAACCGTCGAACCATCACCGGCCGCCTGGTCGGATCGCGCACCATGCGCACGGGCGGGGACGGTCGGCCCCGCCGTCACGACCGTTCGCCAGACCAGCGCCACGCCGTCGCGCGACGCGGCCGTCCGACCCGTACCCGCGGCGACGACGGGCACCAGCGGTCGGGCGCGACGGTCAGGCCGTTCCGGCGGCACAAGGAGGTGGTGGCTCGGGGAGCTCGCCGGCACGGGAAATCCGTCGCGGGACGCGCGCGGCGACAGCACTGCTCCGCTCGCCCCCGTTCGCGCGCTCGCGGCCTTGCGGGCGACGCGCTCGAGCCGGGACGCGCGCCGGGTGCGCCACCGACGCATCGCGGTCATGCGCATCCCGTGCAGGGGCGGCCTCGCGGACGATCCCGAGACGGCCACCGCGCCGGCGGGCGCGCCTTCGGCGGCGACCGTCGTCACCACGAGAGCCCGCGGGCCCGCCGCTCCCAGTCTCGCGGCCAGCGGCCCCGACGGAACCACGGCGGAGCCGACGTGCGCGAAGAGCCGGACGTGACGATGGTCGTGCCGGACGCGTGGCGACGCTACGGGCGCCTCGGCACCGAGCGCTCTCGCGGTCGCGCGCGCGACGAGCGCGCCCTGCGATCGCGGAACGCCCCCGCCCCGTGCCGCCGTCGGGCGTCGTGCCGTCGTCGCGGAGCGGACGGCTCTCGGCGGCGCGCTCTCGACGCGCGGCGTCCGTGCGCGTAGCGGCGTCGCCCCGAGCCGCCGGGTGAACGGCGCGAGGCGATCGATGCGAACGGCGCCCCGATTCCGCCGGACGGGACCGGCGGTCGCACCGGCGTAGAGGCGGACGGATGTACGCCACCCGACTTCGCTCCGCATGACGACAGTCGAGATGCGCTGCAGGCGCTGGACCGTCGTCACGATCCACGATCCAGGCCGTGGCGCCACGTTCGCGGGCCGCCGCCCCGGCCGCCGCCGCCAATACAGAACGAGCCGCGACAGCCGCCGGCCGGTGCCGGACCACCCCGCCGGCCGGCCGCGCCAGCGGCGCGGGCGAATGAACGCGGGCCGGCCCACACCCATGCGAAAGGCGAGCCGCATCATGCGCGCCGAATCCCGTGGTGCGCGAGCTCGACGCTCTCGATCACCACCTGGCCGCTCGCGCCGTCGAGGTCGGTGCCGGTCCACTTGACGGGGAAGGCGCCCTCGACGAGCCAGCGCCAGACTTCCTGGTCGGCCTGGTCGTGCAGCGCGATGGTGAGCGTGCGACGCTTGATCTGCCCTTCCACGACCGCCTCGTGCCAACCCCACAGGTATTCGTCGGCAAGGCCGCGCTCCAGCGTCAATGGGCCGTAGGTGGTCTGGGTCGCGAGCTTGTGCTCGTAGTCGTTCACACCGCCCTCGCGCCGCGACTCGAACTTGGTTTCGCGCACGAGGCCCTTCACCTTGCTGAAGCCGCCGTGCTGGACGTGGTCGAACTCGACCCGGAACCGAAAGCCGTGAAAGGGATCGCTCCGCGCCATCGCTCAGATCCTAGAGGTCCTCGAACGGATTCGGTGACGTGCCGTCGAGCTCGCGGTTGATGCGCGAGATCTCGCGGCACCAGCGTCGCCGCTCCGCGTGCTCGAGCTGCAGCAGGTCATCGCGGTCCCCAGTGAAAGTGGTAGGCGATGAAGGCCATCTCCTCGCGCAGCTGGCGCTCCGGATAGGCCTTCAGGCTTCCCCCATGGTGCGAAACCCCCTCGCGACCGAACTGTTGGCTCCGAGCGTCGGCACGGGCGGCACCGAGAGCTCCGTCGTGGCGCCGTCGTCGCTGCCGTTGAGTCGCTCGTAGAGCCGCTGCAGGTAGTCGAGGTCCGACGCGTACAGATCCTCGATCACCGTCACGTCGATGGTTTCGAGGTCGCCGAGCCTGGTGATCACCCGCGCCAGCACGATGATCGCCAGATAGGCCTGGTTCTGCTGCACGCGCGGATCGCGCAGCGGCAGGATCTCGTCGGCGGCGGTGGCGAGCCGCATGACGCCCTGGCGGTGCAGGACGCCCGACGGCGTCGAGATAGCCCTTCGGCAGCGTGAACTCGATCTCGGTCTGGAAGCCGAGATGTGATCGCTGCTGCATACGTCCTCCTGTGAGACGACGCGCCTACTGCACGCGCTCGATGCCTTCGTTGACGAGCTCGAGCAGCTCGATGAACACCTCGTTGCCCTTGCCGTTGAGGTCGCTCGGGTCGTACTTGATCGGCCAGGCCTCGCTGACGACGAAGCGGGCCTTGTCGGTGCCGGCCTCGTCCAGCACGACGATCGCGACCTGCTTGCGATTGCTCTTGATCTGGCCGGCCATGATCTGCTTGTGCCAGTTGAAGAGCTCGAGCGAGTCCGTCACGCCCCACTTGAGCGTGATGTTGCCGAACTTGGTGAGGCCCGAGAGCTTGCGGACGTGCGCCGGGTCGGTGCCTTCGCGGTAGTCGACCGCGTCGGTCGTGGTCTCGCCGATCGCCACCTCGCTGAAGCTCGCCTGCGTGATGCCGTCGATCTCGAGACGGTAGCGAAAATTGCGCAGCGGATCGTTGCGTGCCATGGGTTCCGACCTCCCTTAACGCTGCGCTTCAGCGGTGTGCTGGAAGATGCGGAAGATGACGAACTCGGCCGGACGGACCGGCGCAATGCCGATCTCGCAGATCAGGCGCCCGTTCAGGATGTCGTCCTGCGTCATCGTGGTGCGGTCGCAGGTGATGAAGAAGGCCTCCTCCTCGGTGCGGCCGAAGAGCGCGCCGCCCCGCCACTGCGATCGCAGGAAGAGCCGGATGGTGTCCTTGACGCGCGCCCACAGGCGGTCGTCGTTGGGCTCGAACACCACCCACTGCGTGCCCTCGTAGATCGAGCGCTCGAGGAAGATGAAGAGCCGGCGCACGGAGACGTATTTCCAGAGCCCGTTCGAGGACAGCGTGCGCGCGCCCCAGATGCGGATGCCGCGGGCCGGGAAGCGGCGGATCGCGTTCACGCCGCGCGGGTTCATCGACGCCTGCGTCTGGTCGTTGACGTCGTGGTGCACGTCGAGCGCACCGCGGACGAGTCTCGTTGGCGGGCGCCTTGAAGACACCGCGCTCCGCGTCGGTGCGCGCGTACACGCCGAGCACATGGCCGCCCGGCGGCACGGTTTGCGGCGCCCCCGGTCACGGGATCCGAGATGTGGATCCACGGGGCATAGACCGCCCCATAGCTGCTGTCTTTCGGGATGTCCCTGCGAGGGTCGAGAGTTCCGGGAGGCAGTTTCCGGATGCCAATCCACGACGCCAAAGCGAAATCGCATGTTCTCGCAATGGTCGATGACGTTCCCGGCGACTTTCTTGGCGAGATCGTCCTTGTTGCCGGATAGGGAGCATGCACCAAAGCGACGTCGCGATACGGATCGAGCTCGAGTGCCGTCAGACCTTGGGAAGCATCCTGTCGGACCGAAGTCCGCGCTCGAAATCGTCTCCGTCGTCTCCGCCCTTGTCTAGAAAGACACCCGGATCGGCGGCCGGCGCGACCGTGCCGGCCTTGTTGCGGACGATGGTGGCAAGCACAGGCAACGGAAGCCCGGTCGAGGCATCGACGAGACGCTTCTCGAAGAAGTCGGGCGAGATCGGATCGATCGAAAGGTCGTCGAAGTCCTCCTGGTACTGCGGTCGCGGCATTTCGCCGCGCTTGTTCGGATCGAACGGGTCGAACAGCGTTCGTCGGAGGCGTCGACCAGTAGGCGAGTTGCAGTCGGAACCCGATCGGAACGCCAGGCTTCTTCGGGTCCGTCGGATCCGCGACTTTCGTCGACGACTGGCCGATCTTCACCCAGACGTTCTTGCCCCAGGCCCCCGGGCCGACGGCCTTGACGTCGAAGTCACCGAAGCGTCCGCGGACGCCTCGTTGGCCGTCGACGGCCACGACGCGAGCAACGAACATGCGCTTGCCGCCGTTCTCGAAGAACCCGTTCACGGCGTACGGCATGTAGCGATCGCGACCGAAGAAGCCGCCGAAGATCCGCTGATACTCCTTGAAGCTCGTCACCGGAGTCGGACGTTGCGGTCCGCGCTCGGTCTCGCCGACGAACGCGGCCGTGCTGGTGGGGACACCTTCGATCGGGCGCGGTCCGCGCTCGATCTCTTCAATGTAGACACCGGGATACAGGTATTCAGGCATCGCTCACTCCTTGGCTTTCTTCAGACTGCCGATGACATTGTTCTCGAGATCGTCCCTTTGCTTCTTGACCTTGTCACTGAGCGCCTCGAGGTCATCGGCGTTGGGCTCGTACTGCGCTTCGATGCGCGCGAGTTCGACCGCCGCCTGGTATGAGGCCGTCCAAGCATCGATCAGCTTGTCGGGATACGTCGACCACGGCATCAGCCACGGCAGCGCGCGCGATCGGGCCGGCTCTGGTGGCTCCACCAACGGCTTGCAGGCGCCCGGCTCGTCCTCGTACGGCTTGTCCCACGTGGCCGTGCACAACGTACCGGGCATGCAGTCCTGGAAGGTGTCGTGATCGCCGAGCGATTCCTCCGGCGCGAGCTGCCGATGCGCCGGCACCAATTTGAAATAGAAGAGATACAGCGTCGTCTTCCTCTCCGGTGTGTCGAGGAGCTCGCCGATCTGGGTGATGAGGGCTGCGTTCGCTTCCAGAAGCGCGCCTGCGGCCTCGCCGTTGGCCAGGAGCGCCTTGAAGCGCGCCTCGCTCGCGGCTGCCTTGGCACGGGCCTGCTCACGCGTGCGCTCCTGCTGACCTTGGCAACAGTACGTCCGCCGCTGGACCCAGTGCTCGAGCAAGCGCACCTTGCGTTCCGGGACGCAAATGCGGTCCGTGATAACCGCCTGCCAGTCCTTCAGCGGCAAGACGCACTCCATGCGGTGGCGGAGGCTCTCGATGGCGCACTGCTGCCCCCACCACGCGTCCTTCAGCGCCTTGAACTCATCCTTGCCGTAGGCTGCGACGGCCGCAGTGTTCAGTTGGTCGAAGGCGACCAGGGACGCCCTTCGCTCGTCGTTCTTCTCCTCGTTGAACTTCTTGATCTTGTTCTCGACTTCCTCGATCAACTTTTTGATCTTGCCTGCGTCTCCCGCTGGCTCTTCTGGTGTCATGTTCGGTCTCCTGTAACGTTAGGGTCGGACGAGATCGGACCACCGGAGCTGCAGGTCGCGGGGCAACAGCCGACCTTCCGGCATGCACCCGTCGGGCTTCCCGGGCACGAATGGAAAATCCGGCGGCGTGACTCGCGACGACAGACCCTCCCTGAGGCGAGTGAACTGCATGCGAACCTTCACCTGGCCCTCGAGGTCGGATTCGGTCGAGGTTGTCGACGTCATGCGGGCGAACACCGCGAACTCGCCACGGGCGTCCGTCTCCACCTCGGGAGGAGTCGGAGGAGGATCTCCCTCTTCGGTGGAACCGATTTTTGGAAGCGGCGGAACCCACTTCCCCGTGACCTCGTCGAACCAAGCGAGCTGCGCGAGCGCGCCGACCACCGGCAAGGGACTCCGTTCGGACTCCGTGAGCCGACCACGCGACGCGGTCACCCCCGCCTCGAATGGATAGGCCGGGGTCGGCCGCAGCCTGACGCGGCCCAGGCGCTCCTCGGGTGTGGGCTTCTTCCGGTCCCGCGGCGACCGCACGCGCACGAGCTCCGACGCGAAGGGCGCGCCGTCGGACGTCACGACGATCGTCGTCGGCCACGCCTGCGAGTCCCTCTCGGCGAGCCACACGAAGCGGCCCGAGGCGTTGACGACGGGCAAGCTGGAGACGCCGCCCAAGCGCACCGTCATGCCGCGCGACACGGTCGCCTGCGCGACCGGATCGACGAGCTCGACGGCGAACAGCACCCGCCGATTTGGACCGTCCTGTGAGAGCGCCATGGTCGGCTCGGCCTCAGAGCGGCATCGCGCGCGGCTTCTGCCGGAAGCGATGCGGCTCCTCGGTCACCGGAACCGCGTCGACGGGTGGGGTCGCGGGGTCGATCCAGACCGGCGACGCGACGTACGTCACCGACGTCCGGTAGTTGATGGTCGGAAAGAGCGTCCATATCCGGCTCATCTCCTCGCTCCCGATCGGGTCGAGGGTGAGCCGGACCGTCTCGTTCTGAAGCTCGCGACCGACGAGATCCGGGGTGGCATTCAGCACCTGCATGGCGAGACCGAGATCGGCGAGGGCCGTGGCCTCTCCTCCCGTCTCCCTGTTCCCGGCCGTGAGCAGGTAGCAGAGGTCGAGCGGCAACGATCGCTTGTGGACGACGACGGGATCCTTCGGATCCGCCGCCGCGACTCGGTGCTCGGCGTTGCGGAGGTGCGAGTTGACGGCGACGCGATACAGGAAGAGCACGATCCTGGCATCCCTCCCGGCTTGGTCGTCCAGCGGGCCGACGTAGACGTTCCCCGCGCCGCCGACGGCGGGTCCCAGCACCGCTCGAATCGCTTCGCTGACGATCCTGATGGCGTCCGCATTCACGCTCGCCTCATGCCGCTCGCGGCCCCGACCAGCGCGCGGCCGCGAGCTCGGCGAGCTCCCGCTCGGCCGTCGGCATGCCCAGCTTGAGCAGCTCAGCGCGCGTCGCGCTCACCACGTGCCGCATGGCGATGGTCTTGGAGCGCTCGGAAACGGCGGTGAACGCGGCGCGCAACGTGATCTGTCGGATGTGGCCGCCGGTCAGCTCGAAGCGTCGCGCCAGGAATCGCACGTCGACGTCGGCGCCGACGGGCGCGTCGGCCGGCAGGCACTTCCTCCAGATCTCCTCGCGCGCCCCGGGGTCCGGCTTCGGAAACTCGACGACGAAGCGGAGCCGCCGGAGAAAGGCGGGATCGAGATTCTGACGGAAGTTGGTTGTCAGGATCGCGAGTCCCGCGTAGGCCTCCATGCGCTGCAGAAGGTACGCCACCTCGATGTTGGCATAGCGATCGTGCGCGTCCTTCACCTCGCTGCGCTTCCCGAAGAGCGCGTCGGCTTCGTCGAAGAGCAGGACCGCCCCGGCGCGCTCGGCGTCCCCGAAGACCACGTCGAGGTTCTTCTCGGACTCGCCGATGTACTTGCTCACGCACTGCGACAGGTCGACGACGAAGATCTCGGTCTGGAGGCACTGCGCGATCGCCTGCGCCGCCATCGTCTTGCCGGTCCCGCTGGCACCGCTGAAGAGTGCCGCGACGCCGCGTCCGTACGGGAGCTGCTCGCCGAAGCCCCATCCCTGCAGGACCGTTTGGGCGTGCACCACGTGCGCGACGATCTCGTCGAGCTGGGCGCGCCGATCGTCGGGCAGCACGACGTCCTCGAGGCGGAAGGTCGGCTGCAACCGGCGCGCGAAGCGGGGCAATCCCGGAGCCGCGACGCGGCGACAGGCATCGGCGACCGCCCGGAGCCGCTCTGACGGATCCGCCATCGGCCCCGGAAGCGCAGCCGCCTGCACCGCACGATCGATGCCCTCGAGCCCCAGCGGAAACCGCGCCATCACGCGCTCGGCGTCCTCCGTCGACACCAACAGGCCGACCTCCGCGGCCGCCGCCGCAAGCACTCTCCCGCGTGCGTCGGCGCCGGCTTGATCACGCCGCAGCAGGCGACCGCCGCGCGGAAGCCACGGACCGATCCACGGCTGCGTCTCGTGCGCGAGCAGCACCGGCGCGCGCATCGCCGCGAGGGATTCCAGAAGTCGCGAGCACGTCTCCGGATGCGCCCCGTCGCCATCGATCACGGGGATCGCGCCCGCCAGTTGCGCCGCGCGGGCAATCCGAATGCCGACTTCGTCGGCGTCCGGACCGTCGACCCCTTCGAACGCGCGGAGCGGGACCCGCAAGAGCGGGATCGCGAGCCGTTCAGCGGCCACTTCGAGCGTCGCCCGCCACCAATCGAGATCCTCGCCGACGAGCGCCAGCCAACCGCCGGGGCCGTCGCCGCCGAGCAACCGGATCAGGCGCGCGATGGCGTCCTCGGCGACGTCGGGCACCCAACGCGCGCCCGACCACGGACGGCGGCGGATCGTGCCCCGCAGTTTCGAGTCGTCGAGCAAAGCCGTCGGATCCCCCATCAGCCAGGCGACGACGGATGGGTCGAGACGCAACGGCTCGTCGCCGCTCGGCAGGATCGCGCCGCTCTCGAGCAAGCGCCAACGTTGGAGGCCACCGGAGGCAGCCAGCGCGCCGCGGATCGCACGCGGCTCGCCGAGCAGCGCGCCGACGAGACCGAGCGTGGCAGCCCGCCGTCCCAGGTCGTCGTGCAGAACGCCGTAGACGAGCTGGTACTTGAGGTCGATCTCGGGCGCCATGCAGAGGACGACGACTTGCAGCTCGAGCGGCGTGAGCCCGAGCAATCGACACAGGCTCGCCAACGGTCCCGTGCTCTCGTGCGGCCGAGCGAGCGCCGCCGACAGCGCCCGAGCGCCCGCCTCCGCCACCTGCCTGGCCTCGTCGGCACTGGGCGACGCCAGAGATGCCGCGGGCAGCAGTGCACGCTCGATCGACGACGGGCTGCGCGACAATCCTGGAACGTCACCGCGCTCGCCCGGGTGGGCGTAGTGGTAGCTCAGGAGGGCGGCATCGAGCCATGCTAGCGCCAGCGGCACGAGCGCATCCCCGATCGGGACGCGATCGCTCATGACGGGTGATAGCAAGGGTTTCGGCGGCACCGCGCGCAGAAAGCGCTCGGCGTCGGCGGCACGGGTCTGATTCAGGCGGAAGACGGGCGCGACCCCGGCGGCGCGGTCTTGAACGAGGAAGCCCTCTTCGGTCAGCCACTCGAGAGCGCGACTGATCTCGGCGACGCTGCGATGCACGGTCTCTGCACGGAGGCGCCAGCGCGTGATGCCTTCGACGTCGTCCGCGGCGGTGCGGTAGCGCAGGAAGTAACCGAGCACCTCCCGCGCTCTGTCCAGAATGATCTCCGTCGGAATGTCGGGCTCCACCAAATGCGCTCCGCCGCCGCTCGTGCAGTGCAAGCCGCGGTCCACGCGCAGTCGCGACCGAACATCCGATCGGACGGTGACCTACGCGGTGTATGCTTCGCGCGCTCTGCCGGCGCCGGGTCGAAAGACGAACCGCCACGGCACCCGTATCCGTCGCAACGACGCGAATTCGGTGCACATACCCCCTCGCGGGGCCCGGGACCGTAACGACCCGGCGGCGGGTCGAATTCGACCCGGCGTCGCCGTCAGACGGCGTAACGGGTGATGCGATGCTTCTTGATCAATCGACCGAAGGCCCGCCGCTCCTGCTGCGCCTCGCGCGCCGCGTGCGTGACGTTGCCGTGATGCTTCTGCAACAGCTCCTCGAGGTAGCGGCGCTCGAAGGCGGCCACCACGGTGGCACGTGCCGTCCGGAAGCTCTCGTCCGCCGTCTCCCGCGCCCGGACGGGCTGCGCGCCCTCGAGCTCGACGTGGGCGGGCAGAATGCGCTCGCCGTCGCAGGCCACCGCCGCACGCTGCACGACGTTGGAGAGCTCCCGGACGTTTCCCGGCCAGTCGTGCATCATCAGCATGCGAATCGCGGCCGGAGTGAACGCGCTCGGCGCGGCGGGAAACGCGGCGCGGCACTCCTGCAGGAGGTGACACGCGAGCATCTCGACGTCGCCACGCCGGGCGCGGAGCGGCGGCAGATGGACGCGCAGGACGTTCAGCCGGAAATAGAGATCGGCCCGGAACCGACGCTCGCGCAGGCAGACGTCGAGATCGCGATTGGTCGCGGCGATCACCCGCACGTCGGCCCGCGAGAAGCGGTCCGCACCGAGCGCCCGGAACGTGTGCTCCTGCAGGAAGCGCAGCAGCTTTGCCTGCGCCGCGAGCGACAAGGCATCGATCTCGTCCAGGAAGAGCGTACCGCCCTCGGCCATCGCCACCAGGCCCTTGTGATCGCGATGGGCATCCGTGAAGGCGCCGCGGACGTGGCCGTAGAGCTCGCTCTCGAAGAGCGAATCGGGGATCGCGCCACAGTCGACGGCGATGAACGGCTGCGCCTTGCGGCTCCCCAGGTGGTGGACGGCGCGGGCACAGAGCTCCTTGCCGGTACCGGTCTCGCCCGTGATCAGGACCGGCAGGTCGGTGCGCGCGAAACGCGGCAGGTGCTCGACGGCGCGCACGAACGCCGGGTCCCGCCCCACGAGCTGCGTGAGGCCCATCTCCTCCATCAGCTGCCGCCGGGCCGCCGCCAGGACGGCACGGCCCGATCCGAGCAGGCGCCGCACCCGATTGCGGAGCTCGGCGGCGCGGACGGGGGCGAGCATGAAGTCGTCGGTGACGGCCGACGCCAAGCGCAGCAATGCCTCGTCGGCGTCCGGCGGCACGACCGCGAACGTCGGCACCGCGAGTCGCCGGGCGCGGAGCCATTCCAATGCGGTCGCGGCGGGCCCCGCGCCCAAGCCCGCAACCACGACGACGAGATCGTCCTCGTCCGTCCCGAGCGTCGCGAGCGTATCCACGTCCCACCCGACGCGCCGACACTGGAGCAGCTCGTCAGAGGCAAGGGCGGCGTACACCTCGCTCACGGCCGGCGCCGCGCAGTCTTCGACCACGACCAACCGGCGCGGCGCACGATCGATCTTCTGGGTCGACAAGGCAGCAGTGTCAGCGTCGGCGCCGACCATCACGGTCACCCGTATCCCAGAGATCGAACGCTTGAGAAGGCGATTGTCTCAAATTGGATCAGAGAAAACGCGAGAATGACCGGTCGGCCGGCCGAGGTGTATCGCTTGGGATCAGTTTGCCGCGGCTGCGAGTCGCAACGGAGGCGGCGTCAGCGCCCCACGAGCGTGCCGATCTGCTCGATCACCGCGAGCGTGTCGGCCTCGGCCCCGGTCGGTCGATAGAAGATGAGGCGGTGGCAGCCGAGGTCGGCGTATTGCCGCACCGTCTCGGCGCTGATCCCCGCCGCGGGCGTGATGCTGATCTCGAGCGGCCCGAGCTCGGCGGGACGGCCGTGCTCGCGCTCGGCGGCGCGCAAGCCCTCCAGGCACTTGGCGGTGGCGGCGGGGTCGAGGGCGAAGCCGTACCAGCCGTGCGCGTGGCGGACGGCGCGGCGGAAAGCCTCGGGGGCGTGACCGCCCATCACGATCTCCGGATATGGACGCTGCACCGGCCGCGGGAAGGCGTTCACGCCGGCGAATTTCACGAAGCGCCCGTCGTAGGAGGGCTTCGGCTGCGTCCAGAGCGCCAGCATCGCTTGCAGGAAGTCGATGGTGCGGGCGCTCTTGTGGTCGAACGGAATGCCGAGCGCGTCGAACTCGGGCTTCAGATAGCCGGAGCCGATGCCGAAGATCAGCCGACCCTTCGACACCACGTCGACGCTGGCGAGCTCCTTCGCGAGCACGGCCGGGTTGCGCTGGGGCAGGATGATGATGCCGGTGCCGAGCCGAATGGTCGTGGTGACGGCTGCGACCCAGGCGAGCGACACCGCCGGATCGAGGAAGGGAACCTCCGGCGGCGACGGCGACGGCGCGACCTGCGGATCGGGGAGCACGACGTGCTCCCCCGTCCACAGCGATTCGAGGCCGGCGGCCTCCGCGGCGCGTGCCACGCGCGCGGCGATGTCGGGGTCGGCGCAGGGGCCGAGATTGATGCCGAAGTAGGCGAGCTTCATGCGGGCGACCCTAGGTCGTGCGCGCCGCTTGAGCAATGTCGCGTCCCCTACCCCGCCGCGACGATCCGCCGCCACGCGTCGCCGACCGACCCGAGCGCCCGGCCACGCGCGTGCAGCCGCCGGAGATCGGCGCGCAACTGCCAGGAGAAGTAGCGACGCCCTCCGTGCCCTGCGGCGCGCGTGGCGCGGCACCGTTGGCAACGCGGTCGAGCGCCTCGACCGCAAGATCGGCGCCGAGCTCGGCGCCCTTCCAGGAGAGCGAGCTCACGGTCTCCGCAGCGTCGATGGGCAGCGGGCGTTGCAGCAGCAGGTCGCCGGTATCGAGCTGCTCGTCGATCCAGTGGACGGTGACGCCGCCCGGCGGGTCGCCGTTGGCGAGCTCCCAGCAATACGGAAAGCGCCCGCGATTCCTCGGCAACAGCGCAGCAGCGCCGGCTACACCGCCTCGACCGCCACCGGAAACCCGTTCAGGAGCGCCATCCCCGCGAGCGGCTCGATGGCGCGCTGATCGACGAGCGCGTTGCAATTCGGACCCGGCGCGGCGTCGGCGACGCGGCGGTCGGTCGTGGTTTCGCCCCAGCCGTGCGGCAGGCTGACCACCCCCGGCATCATCTCGTCGGTGATCCGCACGTCGACCTCGAGCGCGGCGACGCGGCTCCGCACGCGGGCGCGCCCGCCGTCGACCACGCCGAGACGGGCGGCGTCGTCGGGATGGATGCGGAGGCGCCGGCAGCGATCGCCGCGCATCAGCTTCGGCACGTTGCGGAGCCAGCTGTTGTTGGAGCGATTGTCGCGCCGCCCCACCAGGCGGAAGGGATAGTCGGCGAGCCGGGTCCCCTCCCCCGCCGAGGCCAGGAGCCGCGCCATCTCGCCCTCGATCTCCACCGCGCGGAGCGAGATCTTGTGGTCCGCCGTCAGCAGCTTCTCGGCGAGGATGCCGGTACGGAGCTCCCCGAGCCGGACGCCGTGCGGCAGGGCGGCGAGGCGCGCAACGTTGAGGCCGCTCCCCCACGGCAGGTAGCGGTCGCCGTGCGGGCCGGTGCGGATCATGGCGTCGGCGAGCCAGCGCTGCGAGAAGTCGCCGCCGACGAGCCGAAGCGCCCAGCGCGTCCAGGCCGCGAAGGTATCGTCGAGGAAGCGGAGACCCATGGCGTCGCCGAGTGCCGTGAAGATGTCCCACTCGGAGCGCGCCTCGCCCTGCGGCGCCACCACCGCCTCGGTCCATTGCACGTAGGGCTCGGTGCAGAGATTGGCGTGGAAGATCGGAAAGTCCTCGCGCTCGAGCGCGGTGGTGCACGGGAGCACGTAGTCGGCGAGCGCGGCGGTCTCGCTCATCTGGATGTCGAGCACCACCGTGCACGCGAGCTGCTTCATGGCCTCGGCCAGCGCCGGACCGTTGGCGATCGAGAGCACGGGATTGCCGGCGGTGACCACCAGCGCGCGGATCTGACCCGCCCCCGCCGTGGTGATCTCGTCGGCTAGCACGCCCGACGGCAGCTGGCCGAGCACGCCGGGGAGGTTACCGACGCGGCTCCGGTGCTGGCCGTAGTCGTCGAGGCCGAGACGCGCGACGGTCGCCGCCATGTCGACGACGCCCTCCGAGAAGACCGCGCCCCCCGGACGGTCGAGGTTGCCGGTGACGACGTTCAGCACGTCGAGAGCCCAGACCGCGAGCGTGCCGTAGGTGCCGCACACGATGCGCCCGTAGACCGAGCCGCCGTCGGCGGTCGCGAGCTCGCGGGCGAGGCGGCGGACGACGTCGGCGGCGATGCCGGTCTCGGCGGCGGCGAGCTCGGGCGTGAAGGGCGCCACCGCGGCGTGCAGCCACTCGACGTCGCGCGCGTGGGCGGCGAGGAACGCGCGGTCTTCCAGACCCTCGGCGAAGATCGTCTGCAGCATCGCCAAGAGGAAGAAGGCATCACGATCGGGACGGATGAAATGATGCTCGTCGGCGATGCGGGCGGTCTCGCTGCGGCGCGGGTCGATCACCACCACCTTGCCGCCGCGGGCGCGGATCGCCTCGAGCCGACCCTTGACGTCGGCAGCGTGCATCATCGTCCCCTGCGACACCACCGGGTTCGAGCCGACCACGAGCAAGTACCGCGTGCGGTCGAGATCCGGGATCGGCACTCGGAGATGCGAGCCGTAGAGCAGCTTGGCGGCAAGGAAGACGGAGAGGTTGTCCTGCGAGCCCGCGCCGTAGCCGTTCCGGCTGCCGATCGCCTTCAACCACGAGCCCGAGGCGAGGATGTGGCTGTAGGAGTAGCCGGCGGGATTCCCAGTGTAGAGCGCGATCGCGTGCGGGCCGTGCTCGGCGCGGACGGCGTCGAGCTTGGCGGCGATCTCGCCGATCGCCTGCTCCCAGCCGATCCGCTGCCAGCCGCCGGGCGTCCGCTTCATCGGGTGCAGGATGCGATCGGGATCGTGCGTCACCTGGTGGAAGGTGACGCCCTTCGGGCAGCAGTAGCCGCGCGACACCACGTGATCGGGATCGGGACGGAGATCGGTGACGCGCCCGTCCTCGACGGTCGCGATCAGCCCGCAGTAGACCTCGCAGACTCGGCAGTAGGTCGTCTTCTCCTCGATCATGGCTCGTGCCTCCGTGCGCTCATCGTCGTTGCTGTAGGCGAAGGATGCCGGGCGCCCCGAAGGTCGCCTCGAAGGCGGGATCGCGCTTCTCGTCGACCACCCGGAAGCCGACGCCTTCGTACGCCCGTTGCGCCGGCGTGTTGCCGATCAGGACGCCGATCTGGAAGAGCCCGTGGCCGCGTCGCCCGCCGGCCTCGAGGATCGTCTCCAAGAGGCGGCGGGTGTAGCCCTTGCCGCGATGCGCGGGCCGGGTCGCGACCCACTCGACGATCCACGCGTCGTCGGGCTGCTCGAGCGCGCAGCTCAGGAAGGGCGCGAGGCGCTGCAGCATCGCCCCCATGCGCGCGTCGTTCCAGCCCTCGGCTCGGAGCGCCTCGGCCAGTGCCTGCATGAAGCGCTCGCCGGTGGCGGGCTTCGCGTCGTCGTACGCCGAGAGCGCGGCGACCGCTTCGCCGCCGACCTCGACCACATGGAAGCCCGACCAGTGACAGAACGATCGCGCCTCGCTCCGGCAGATGCGCTCGATGATGCGGAGCCGGTACTCGTCGGGCCCGAGGATCGCCAGGTCCCAGAAACCGAACGGCAGGTGCGAGCGCGACGCCTCCTGCTGGACCCAGGCAAGGAACGGCGCATCGCCCTGGGTCGCGGCCCGGACCGTCACATCCATCGTACGGACATGCCACGCGCCCACCGCAGAAAGAAGGGTCGAGGTCCTCGCTCGCCTTCACCAGCGACGGGTCTCGCCGACGGCGAGGGTCCAGGCCCGGTCGGGCTCGTATCCCGCCGCGGCGGCGGCGGCGTGAAAGCGGCGCGGCGGCTCGTCGAGCGGCTCGTCGGTGAGGTCGAAGCCGCCCCAGTGCATGCCGACCATGCGGCGCGCGCCCGCGTCGGCCGCCGCGCGCACGGCCTCCTCGGGATCGAGGTGCACGAAGCGCATGATCGGCGCCGGGTCGTAGGCACCGATCGGGACCGCGACGAGGTCGATCGGGCCGAGCCGCGCACCGATCTCGCGGAAGCCGCCGAAGTAGCCGGTGTCGCCGGCGTGGTAGAAGCGGCGTGTCGGTCCTTCCACCACCCAACCCGCCCACAGCCGGCGGTCCCCGCCCCCGAGCCCGCGCCCGGAGAAATGTTGCGCCGGCACGCAGTGGATGCGCACCGCGCCGATCGTCGTGCTCTGCCACCAGTCGAGCTCGATCGCCTGGCCGCCGGCATCGCGCACCAGATCGCCCATGCCGAGCCCGACCACGAAGCGCGTTCCGCGCCGCGCCAGCTCGCGGATCGAGTCGAGGTCGGTGTGATCGTAGTGGTCGTGGGAAAGCGTGGCGAAATCGACCGGCGGCAGGGCATCCAGCGGCACGCCGGGAGGATTCAGGCGCTTCGGCCCCGCGAAGCCGACCGGGCTCGCCCGCTTCGAGAACATCGGGTCGGTGAGGAAGGTGGCGCCGTCCATGCGCACCAGAAAGGTCGCGTGCCCGATCCACGTGAGGCTCGGGTTGTGGAGGATCGCCTCGGCATCGTAGGGCACGAGCCGCGGCGCTCCATCGCGGCCGACCAGCGACGTCCAGACCTTGCGCGAGAGGAACGGCAGCATGACGTGCAGCCCCGCCGACGGCCGCGGTCCCGCGAGGTTCACGAAGCGGTCGCCGTCGCGCGGGGCGCCCTGCCCGTGCGCCGCGGCCGGCGCGCGTGAGCGGAGCGCAGCGATCAGGAGCAGTGGAGCCTGCGCATCGAAGACTCAGGCGAGCAGTTGGCCGTCGTCGACCGTGAACAGCGAGCCGGTGATGAAGCCCGCGTGACGCGAGCAGAGGAGGAGCAGGACGGCGTCGAGATCCTCCTCGGTGCCGAGCCGGCGGCGCGGGAAGCCGGCGACCTGCTTCTGCCCCGCCTCGCTCGCGAACCAGGTGTCGTTGAGCTCGGTCACGACGTAGCCCGGGCAGATGGCGTTGACGGCAACGTGGTGGCGCGCCCACTCGCGCGCCAGGCCCTTGGTCATCATCGCGACCGCCGCCTTCGACATGCTGTACGCGACCAGGCCCGGCAGCGCCTTGAAGGCGCCGATCGACGCCACGTTGACGATGCGGCCTTGGATGCCGCGCTCGACCATCCCGTTGCCGACCAGCTGCGCCATGAAGAAGGCGCCCTTCACGTTAGTGTCCATGAGCGCGTCGTAGTCGGCCTCGCCGAGCTTCGCCGCGGTCGACTGGATGCTGATGCCGGCGTTGTTGACGAGGATGCCGATCGGGCCGGCGCGCTCCTCCGCCGCGGCGACGCACTCACGGATGCTCTCGATCCGCGTCACGTCCAGCGGCACGGCGTGGATCGTGCCGCCCGCCGCGGCGATCCGCTGCCGCAAGGCTTCCAGGCGCTCGACGCGTCGGCCCGTCGCCACGACGCGCGCGCCGGCGGCGCACAGGACCTCCACGAAGTGGGCGCCGAAGCCGCTCGTGGCGCCCGTGACGAGCGCCGTCTCGCCCGTCAAATCGAAGGTGACCGGCGACGCCATCGCGCGCGGGGGGCTCAGCGTCCCTTCCAGCGCGGCGCGCGCTTCTCGACGAAGGCGGCGAGGCCCTCGTTGAAGTCCTCGGTGCCGAACATCTTCGCCATGCCCTCGGCCGACATGCGCCAGCCGACCTCGTCCGGCGCGTCGGTCGCCTCGAGCAGCACGCGGCGGCTCTCACGGACCGCCATGGGCGCGTTCTCCGTGATCTGCGCCGCGAGCCGCGTCGCCGTCTCGAGGGCCTGCCCCTCGTCGCAGAGCGCGTTGACGAGGCCGAAGTGGTGGGCGCGCTCGGCCGGGAAGTCGAGCCGGCCGGTGAGCACGAGCTCCATCGCGACGTTCCGCGGCAGCTTCCGCGGCAGGCGGAAGAGCGCGCCGGCGGCGGCGATCAGGTTGCGCTTCACCTCCGGCACGCCGAACACCGCCTTCCGCGACGCCACCACCAGGTCGCACGCCAGCACGATCTCGGTGCCGCCCGCGAGCGCCGGGCCGTCGACCGCCGCGATGATGGGCTTCGAGCGCGCGCGCTTCACGAAGCCCGCGAAGCCGCCGCGCTCGGTCATCATGCCGCCGGGATCGACGCTCATCTGCTTGAGATCGGCGCCGGCGCAGAAGATCCAGCCCTTGTCGGTGCGCGCGCCCGTGAGGATGCCGACCCACACCTCGTCGTCGGCCTCGATCTTGTCGACGGCATCCTCCAACCCTTTCGCGACCGCCGTATTGACGGCGTTCCGAGCCTCGGGCCGGTTGATGGTGACGACGGCGACGTTGCCTTCCTTGCGATAGTCGATCATGGGGCGGCAACGTAGCGACTCCGGATACGGGTCGCAATTGCTGTGGCCGCGTCAGCCCGGGACGTCGGCGGGATCGAGGAGGCCGTGACGGCGCCAGCCGATTCGGAGAAGCCAGGTCCGCGCTCGCGCCACCGCCGTCGCCGCGGGAGCGGTGATCTCAATCGGCGGCTGTCGTCGCCAGCCGTCGAACCAGCGTCCAGACGACGCCGGATCGAGCCGCAGGCCTCTACCTACCGTCTTCTGCGCCGCCCCCATGTGTCGCCGCGCATTGAGGAGCACGTAGCGGAGCGCCGACCGCACCTCCCGCGGCGTCGGCAGAAGACGGAGGTGATAGCGGTCGGCAAGGACACGGCCGGAGCGACCCGCCACGCGGTTCACGGCCCTCGCGAGCCGCGAAGCGACGGCCATCATGCCGCGCCCCAGCGCCTCGCGGTCGTGGGCCTCGACGATGAGATGAGCATGGTTCCCTTGCAGCGAGTAGTGGACGAGCTGGAAGGCGCCGCGCTCGCACGCGCTCGCGAAGGAACGCTCGATCTCATGCACGAGACGGACCGTGCGGAGCGACGGCAAGCCCGGAAGCAGCCGCAAGGTGACGTGCGCCGGCAAGGTCTGGCGAAACCGCGCACGCGAGACGTGACGCATGGCGGGACGCGGACCCGGCTTGGGTCCGGAACCCGGCCGGCGGCCGCCCCACCGCCGGGTCGCGGTCAAAGGCAATGCTAGTTGGGGAGCTGGGCGAGCCATCTTGAACTCGGCTACCTTTTACTACACGACGAAACGAAGGGCAAGCGTAAAGCACAGGCATTGACGGCCGCGCACGGGCGGGACGTGGCGGAGCGCCGCCGCGTCGATCCCGCGTCGGCAGCAAGGCCACGCGGACCCTTCCCTACCACCTTCCTTTTCTTCTTCTTTACTCGACGGCCCGCTGAAACGCCGGACGCACCTGCACGCGATCGAGGTACGCCCCGAGCGCCGGAAACCGCTCGTCGAGCACGCCCAAGAGCCGTGCCGCCATGAGCGTGAAACCCATCATCACGTCGGCCGCCGAGAATTCGGCGCCCAGCAGGAAGGGTCCGTCACCGATCGCCCGCTCCACGAACGCGAGGCTCGACGCCGCCCGCTCGCGAGCGCCGGCGATCGCGCCGGGATTCGCGTCGGCATCGCCCTGGTAGACGGCGTGCCAGACGATCACGCCGAGTGGCGGAAAGGCCGTCGCCTCCGCGAAGTGCACCCATTGCAGAAAGGGGCCGCGGAGCGGGTGGCCGATAGGCGGCGCCAGGCGGCCCTCGCCGTAGCGCTCGAGAACGTACTCGACGATGGCGCCCGACTCGCCGATCACGACGCCGTCGTCCTCGATCACCGGCAGCTTGCCGAGCGGCGTCGACTGCGAAAACGCCGTCTTGGGCACGTTGAAGTCGACCCGCTCGAGCGCGTAGGGCACGCCGAGCTCCTCCAGCAGCCAGCGCACCCGCACCGAGCGGGTGCGGGGCGCGAAGTAGAGCGTGATCATGCGCGCACGAACTCCAGGAGATCGGCGGCGAGGCGCTCGCGCTCGGTGAGAAAGAGCCCGTGCGGCGCGCCGGCGTACTCGACGAGCCGGCTTCCCGGAATCGCGGCGGCCGCGGCGCGCGCGCCCGCGATCGGCTGGGTCAGGTCGGCGTCGCCGTGGACGAACAGGGTCGGCAACGTGAAGACGTCGAGCGCCGTGGTGTGGTCGCTCTGGGCGAAGGCGCGGAGACACCCGAGGGTCGCGAGCGGCGAGGCGCGGAGCGCGAGAGCGACGATCCATTGCATCGCCTCCGCCGAGACCGCGGCCCCCGCGAAGAGCGTCGGGACGCCGTCGACGAGGAACTTCGGACGGTCGGCCGCGATGGCCGCGCCCATCATGGCCGCCATGCCCTCGTCCATGCGGGCGAGCGCCGCGCCGACGAGCGCGACCCGCGCCACACGCTCCGTTCCGTGCCGCGCCAGGTAGCGCGCGATCTCGCCGCCGCCCATCGAGTAGCCGACCAGCGTCACGTCGCGGAGGTCGAGCGCCGTGAGCACTTCCGCGAGATCGTCGGCGAAGGTGTCGAAGTCGTAGCCGTGGCCGGGCTGATCGGAGCGCCCGAAGCCGCGGCGGTCGACCGCGATGCAGCGTACGCCGGCGAGCGCGAGCGGCGTCATCTGGTACTCCCACATGTCGGCGTCGAGCGGCCAGGCGTGGAGCAGGAGGACGGGTCGCCCCGTCCCCCAGTCCTTGTAGAAGAGCCGCGTTCGATCCTGCGTGTCGACGTAAGGCATGAGACGGCCTTCAAGCGCGCGCGTGCTGGGCGCGCGCCGGCATCACCGTCGCCGCCGCCGACTCTCGGCCGAAGCGCCGGATCAGGTACAAGAGCGGTCCGACGCTCCCGAGCGCCATCGTGATCAGCACGTAGGGCAGCGGCGCGATGCCGTGCTCGCGCGCGTCCTGCCACATCCAGATCGTCACGAGCGAGAGCGCGATCGCGAGATCCGCGAACAATAGTACGGTGGCGGCGTTGGCGAGGCAGAGCTCGAAGATGCCGACGAGGCCGTACTGCGCGATCGCGTAGGCGTTGAGCGCGGCGAAGTCCGCGAGGACGAACGAGAGTGCGATTTGCTTCCTGTTCATGAGCAGTCTCCTTTCGCATGCGGCGCCGTCGTGGCGCCGGGTGTGTGCCGGGGAGCCTTTCAAGCCGCGTGCCGACGTCGCGCGGCCCGTCTCGCCGCGAACGGGCCACGCCGGGGGCCGGCGTCCGTGGCGGGCCCGCAACGGCGGCGTTGCGCCCCCGCAACGGCGGGCGCCGCACGTTGCCATGCCGACCCGACTGCGGAACAATCCTCGCCCACGGCGCCCGAGGCCCGCGAGTTGCTACGCCGACGGTCATGACGACGACGACTCACATCAGAGCGGCAGCCGACACGCCCGGGACGGCGCACACCCCCTGGTACGTCGCCCATGCCCCCTGGGTCGGCAGCGCGGTGGGGATCGCGATCGCCGTCACCGACACCCTCGCGATGCGGCTCCTCGGCATCAGCTTCGCGATGAACGGGCGCGACGTCAGCCTGCTGGTCGGCGCCATGTTCGGGAGCTCGCTCGCCGTCATGGGCTTCCTCCTCGGACGCGTGATCGAAGGGCGGCGGCGCGACCGCGAGCAGAGCGCCGTCATCCGCGCGCAGATGGAGGCGATCGAGACGGCGCGCGCACGGTTGGTGCAGAGCGAGAAGCTGGCGGCGCTCGGGCAGCTGAGCGCGACCATCGCCCACGAGGTGCGGAACCCCCTCGCCGTCATCCGCTCGGCGGCGCAGAGCCTCGGCGAGAACGTGGGCGCCGGCGACGCCGACGGTCGGCGCGCCTGTCAGTTCATCATCGCCGAGATCGACCGCCTGACCGGCGTGGTCGCGTCGCTCCTCGCCTTCGCGCGCCCGCTCCGGCTCGAGCCGCGTCCGGTCGCCGTCGACGAGCTCTTCGACGGCGCCTTGCTGCTCGCCGGGCCTGACCTCACCCGCCAGCACGTGCGCGTCGATCGTCCCCCGGCCGCCGCCGCGCCGCTGCGCGTCCGAGCCGACGTCGACCTGGTGCGGCAGGTCCTGGTCGGCCTCCTGGTGAACGCGATCGAGGCGGCGGGCGCGGATGGAGAGATCAGCCTCGACGCGCGCACGGAGGGCGACAGCGTCGAGATCGCGGTCGCCGACTCGGGCCCCGGCGTCCCCGCCGAGCTCCGCACCCGGATCTTCGAGCCGTTCTTCACCACCCGCGCGCGCGGCACCGGCCTCGGCCTGCCGATCGCGCGCCAGATCGTCGAGGCCCACGGCGGCCGGATCGAGGTCGGCGAGCGCCGGGGCGGCGGGGCCCGCTTCGTGGTCCGCCTGCCGGCGTCCCCGGGCGCCGCGATCGCCGCATGACCCCGCGCGTGCTCGTCGTCGACGACGAGGAGCGGATGGCGAGCGTCGTCGCGATGGCGCTCGGCCGCGCCGGCTACGCATGCGAGACCTGCGCCAGCGCCGCCGAGGCGCTGGCCGCGCTCGCGGCGCGCGGCGCCGACGTCGTCGTCACCGACTGGAAGATGCCGGGCATGGACGGCATCGAGCTGCTGAAACGGCTCCACGCCGAGCAGCCGGGCCTGCCCGTGATCCTGATCACCGCGTTCGCGAGCGTCCCCTCGGCGGTGGCGGCGATGCGCGAGGGCGCCTTCGACTACGTCACCAAGCCCTTCGACAACGACGAGCTCCGCGCCGTCGTCGCCCGCGCCCTCGAGCTCACCCGCCTCGAGCGCGAGAATCGCTACCTGCGGCAGGAGATCGGCAGCCGCTACGGGCCCGAGGCGATGGTCGCCGCCAGCCCGCAGAGCCTGGAGCTGCTCGATCTCCTGCGCCGGGTCGCCCCGAGTCGCGCCACCGTCCTCGTCCAGGGCGAGAGCGGCACCGGCAAGGAGCTGGTCGCCCGCATGCTGCACTACTGGAGCGAGCGGGTCGGCCGGCCGTTCGTCGCCGTCAATTGCAAGGCGTTCGGCGAGGGCGTGCTCGAGAGCGAGCTCTTCGGCCACGAGAAGGGCGCCTTCACGGGTGCCGTGGCGGCGCGCGCCGGCTGCTTCGAGCGCGCCTCGGGCGGGACCCTCTTCCTCGACGAGATCGGCGAGGTGAGCTCCGACTTCCAGGCCAAGCTGCTGCGCGTCCTGCAGGACGGCGAGGTCCTGCCGGTCGGCGGCTCGCGGCCGATCGCCGTCGACGTGCGCATCGTCGCCGCCACCAACCGCGTGCTGCGCGACGAGGTCGCCGCCGGCCGCTTCCGCGAGGATCTCTTCTTTCGCCTGAACGTCATCCCGCTCCACCTGGCGCCGCTCCGCGAGCGCCGCGAGGACGTGCTGCCGCTCGCCCGTCACTTCCTCGCCCGCCACGCCGCGGAGGCCGGGCGCCGTCTCGAGCTCGGCGCCGAGGCCGAGCAGGCCCTCGTCGGCCATTCCTGGCCCGGGAACGTGCGCGAGCTCGAGAACGCGATCGAGCGCGCGGTGGTGTTGGCCCGCGGCGACGCGATCACCTCCGAGGACCTGTTGCTCGATCAGTCGACCGGTAGCTCCCGTTCGACTCACCTCGGCACCCTACAGAACCACCTGGACGAGGCGACGGCCGATCGCGTCCGGGCCGCGCTCGAGGCGGCAGGCGGGGGGCGCGCCGAGGCGGCGCGGGCACTCGGGATCGATCGCACGACCCTCTACCGTCTGATGAAGCGCTTGGGGATGTGAGCCGGCCGATCGCAGGTTCATTTCCACCGTGCACGGGTGAAATGAACCAGCGAATTTCCGTTGACTGACGAATGGCCTCGGGGCGATCATCCGCCTCGCCGCGGGACGCGATGCCAGCAGCGTTGCGCATCGGCGCGAACCCCGTCCAAGCGGTCAACGTCCGCGAGAACGAAAGGAGTTCCCATGCGTCGCATTCGATCGTTTGCCGTCGGGGCCCTGCTGACTGGTCTGCTTCTCGCGCCCGTCGAGGCCCTGGCCGGAGGTCTCTCGTTCGTCGAGTTCGAGCAGGCGCCGATCCCCCCCGCCTTGAACGGCCTGCGAGGCGCCCTCGCCCTCGCCATCAGCGCGGACGGCCTGAACGTGTACACCGTCGGCATCCAGGACAACGCCGTCACCGTCTGGGACCGTGATCCGATCACCAACGCGATCACGTTCAACGAGGTCGAGGAAGACTCCGTCGGCGGCGTCGACGGCATGAGGGATCCGCAGGGTGTCGCCGTCAGTCCGGACGGCGCCTGCGTCTACGTCGCGACCAGGGACAACGAGCCGGGACCGACCGGTCCGGGCACCGTGGTCTCGTTCAGCCGCAACCTCATCACCGGCGCCCTCACCTTCGTCGGATTCCTCGAGGACAACGCGGGCGGCGTCGACGGCATCGACACCGCGATCGACGTCACCGTGAGCCCGAACAGCGCCCACGTGTACGTCGCCGGCGAGGCCGACAACGGCATCGGGGTCTTCAGCCAGATCGGCTGCGCGCTCACCTTCGTCGAGACGGAGAAGGACACCATCGGCGGCGTCCTCGGCCTGCGCACGCCCCAGAAGCTCGCGATCAGCGCGGACGGTCAAAACGTCTACGCCGGGGCCCGCATCAGCGACGGCAAGGACTCGTTCGGCACCGTCGTCGTCTTCAGCCGCAACAACATCACCGGCGCGCTCACCTTCCTCGAGTTCCAGCAGGACGGTGTGGCAGGCGTCGACCGTCTCGCGCCGAGGGTCGAGGGCCTGGCCGTGAGCCCGGACGGCAACCACGTCTACGCCGGCAGCAGCGGCGGGGACTCGGTCGTGGTGTTCGCGCGCGGTATCACCGGCGCGCTCACCTGGGTGGAGACCGAGCGCCGCACCGGCCTCGCCAGGGGCTTCAAGGTCGCGACCGGCGTCGCGGTGAGTCCCGACAATCGCTACGTGTACGTCGTCGGCAGGGGCGACGACGCGATCGCCGTCTTCGCCCGCGACACCACCTCGGGTGAGCTCGACTTCCTCGAGTTTCAGGACGACCCCGTCCCGGGCACGACCGTGCTGGGAAGAACCGAGGACGTGGTGGCGAGCCCCGACGGCAGGGGCGTCTACGTGGTCTCCGCCGGCTCCGACACCTTGACCGCGTGGGCCGTGGACGTCTGCGGCAACGGCAGCGTCGGCATCGACGAGCAATGCGACGACGGCTGCGGCGCGGGCACGCCGGGCGTCTGCGAGCCCGCGGACGACGGCGACGGCTGCTCGTCCGTCTGCCGTCTGGAGCTCTGCACTCCGACCCCCACCGGGACCTGTCATGCGGCGACCCCCTTCGGCGGCGCCCAGCTTCAGATCAAGGATCAGTCCGTGGACCGCAAGGATCAGCTCAAGTGGAAGTGGAAAGGCCAGGCGACGACGCTCGCCCAGTTCGGGAACCCCGTCGCCACCGCCAGCTACGTGATCTGCATCTACGATTCCTCGATCAACCCGCAGCCGCTGCTCAGCAAGTCCGCGCCGGCAGGCGGCATCTGCAACGAGAAGCCGTGCTGGGTGGCGAAGTCCACGAGCTATCAGTACGGCGACAAGTTCCTCACGCCCGACGGCGTCAAGAAGGTCCAGCTCAAGGAGGGACTCGTCGACGGCAAGCCCCAGGTCCAGGTCCAGGGCATCGGCATCTTCATCGATCCACCGGTGTTGCCGCTCACGCTCCCGGTGACCGTGCAGGTGAAGAACTCGCAGAACAGCGAGTGCTGGGAGGCGGTCTACAGCGTCGCCAGCAAGAACGACCCGGCGCAGTTCAAGGCCAAGAGTGATTGATTGATTGGACGTCGGGGCCCGAATCCATTTCGGGCCCCGACGGTCTCACCAGGACACGACGCGGAGGGACCACGCGCCGGGGCGGGTGGCGCAGCGGGCGCCGATGATCGGCGCCGCGGCCGCCACGGCTTCCAGCGTGCCGGCCGGCGGCCGAACCAGCACCACGCCGCTGCCGTTCAGGCGCTGGCGCTGGTGCTCGAGCGGGGTGGTGACGAGCTCCGCCACCACGGCGGGGACGCCGGCGGCCTTGAGCCGCGCGATCATGGCGTTCGGGCGGGTCAGGCTCTTCACGGGGTACCAGAGCAGGACCATCGCGCGCGGCGCCGCCGCGGCGGCCGCGATCAACGCGTCGGGCACGGCGATCCAGTCCGGCTTCTGCGTGAACGGCGGGTCGATCAGGGCGATCGCCTGGTCGGCATCGCGGGCGGCGGTCGCGAGCGCGGGCGGGAGGGCCGCGAGCCCGTCGCCGCACGTCACGACCGTTCGCGGGTCGTCGCCGCCGAGCGCGCTCGCGAGGCGCGTGCACGCCGCCTCGTCGCGCTCCCAGAGCGCGAGCGTCGCCTCCGGCCCGAGGACGGCCCGCGCCAGCGCGGGCGATCCCGGATACCGCTCGGGCCGCGCGGCGCCGCTCCCGAGGTCGCGGCACAGCCGGAGATAGTGCGCGACGAGGCCGTCCTCCTCCCCGTCCGCGCGCTCCCACAGCCGTCCGATGCCCTCGGTCCATTCGCCGGTCGGACCGAGCGGGTACATGCCCTCGCCGGCGTGCGACTCGAGGTAGACGACGCGGCCGCGAGCCGACGCGAGCCGCAGCACCGCGAGCAGGACGACGTGCTTCCAGACGTCGCCGACGTTCCCGGCGTGGAAGCGATGGCTGTAGTCGGGCACCCCCTCCGGACGGTAGCGGGATGGAGACGTGGACACGCGGCGCATGCTACGCTCGTCCGCCCGCGAGGTCACGGCCGGGCATCGTCCGAGCCGCGGCCTCCTGCTAGAGCTAGACATTCATGCCCGCACCCGACCCGATCGTCGCCGAAGAGCTCGCCTTGCTCGAGCGGGTGAACCAGGCCCTCGACGCGCCGGCGACCGCCGCCGCCCCCTCGGAGCGTGCCCTCCTCCAGGAGCTCGAGCGCCTGCGCGAGGCGCTCCGCGACGGCGCCAAGACGGAGGATCAGCCGGCGCTGCTCGAGCAGTGGCACCGCAACTCGGCGTTGCTGGAACAGCTCCGCACCTCGCGTGCGCAGCCGCGCGTCAGCCCGGAGTCGCCCTACTTCGGCCACCTCCGTCTCCGCGAGGACGCGGGCGAGCAGGAGATCCTGCTCGGCAAGGGCACCCACCTGGACGGCGGGGTCGCGATCGTCGACTGGCGTCACGCCCCGGTGTCGCGGCTCTTCTATCGCTATCGGCAGGGCGACGCGTTCGACGAGGAGATCGCCGGACGCGAGCGCAGCGGCGAGATCGTGACCCGCCGCACCGTGACCATCCGCGACCGCCGCCTGCAGCGCATCGACGCCCCCGAAGGTACCTTTCAGCGCAATCCCGAGGCCGCCACGGGGTGGCACCGGATCGCGCCCGAGACGACGCGCCTCGCCGGCGGCGAGGGCACGGCGCTGCGCGCCCACGCCGTCGGCGAGGGCGGCACGCGCCGCCTCGGCGACGAACGTTCCGACGGCCCGCCGCGCGCCGACAAGCACCTCCCCGACATCGCCGGGCTGATCGATCCCGAGCAGTTCGCCCTCATCACCCGTCCCACCGCCGGCTTCGTCGTGATCCGCGGCGCGGCCGGCTCCGGCAAGACCACGGTCGCGCTCCATCGCATCGCCTACCTCGCCTACGACGACCCGCGCATCGACTCGGAGCAGACCCTGGTCGTCGTCTTCTCGCCGGCGCTCCGCGACTATGTGAGCCACGTCCTGCCGGCCCTCGGCGTCGCGCGCGTCCAGGTGCGCACCTTCCACGAGTGGGCACACGAGATCCGGCGCCGCCTGTTGCCCATGCTGCCGGCCGATCGGCGCGACACCGCCCCGGCGGCGGTACAGCGCCTGAAGCTCCATCCGGCGATGCTGGAGGCGCTCAAGCGTCACGTCGCCGAGGTGCCGGGTCCGAGCACGCCGGCCCAGGTGATCGACGACTGGACGAGCGTCCTCACCAACGGCGGACGCTTGACGGCGGTCCTCGCCGAGCAGGCACCGGAGGCCTTCGGCCCCGAGGAGCTCCAGCGCGCGATCGACTGGAACCGCCGCGAGCACGAGCGCGTCGCGGCCTGGCTCGGCGGCGACCGCGGCGCCGAGGCCGAGCTCGATCACGAGGACGAGGCGCTGCTGCTGCGGGCGTGGCAGCTGCGGATCGGTGCCCTGCCCTCGCCGAGCGGCGCCCTCCTGCGCTACCGGCACATCGCCGTCGACGAGGTGCAGGACTTCTCGCCGCTCGAGGTCCAGGTGCTGCTCGGCTGCCTCGATCGCCGTCAGAGCATCACGCTCGCCGGCGACACCCAGCAGCATCTCCTCGAGCACAGCGGCTTCACCTCGTGGGCGACCTTCTTCTCGCAGCTCGGCCTCCAGGGCGCCGAGGTCTCGACGCTCGAGGTCAGCTATCGCTGCTCGCGCCAGGTGGCGACGTTCGCGGCGGGGATCCTCGGTCCGCTCCGAGAGGACGACACGCCGCTCCGCACCGTCCGCGACGGCCCGCCGGTCGAGCTCTTTCGTTTCGCCGACCACGGCGCCTGCGTCGCCTTCCTGGCCGACGCCCTCCGCGAGCTCGCCGCCCGCGAGCGCCTCGCCTCGGTCGCCGTCCTCACCCCGTCGCGCGAGCTCAGCACGCTCTATGCCCGCGGCCTCGTCGACAGCGAGGTCCCGCGCACCCGCCAGGTGGTGCACCAGGACTTCACCTTCGCGCCCGGGGTCGAGATCACCGAGATCGAGCAGGTGAAGGGCCTGGAGTTCGACTACATCATCCTCGTCGAGGTCAGTGCGACCCACTTCCCCGATCGTCCGGGCGCGCGCCGCCTGCTGCACGTCGGCGCGACCCGCGCCGTGCACCAGCTCTGGCTCACCAGCGTCGCGACGCCGTCGCCGCTGGTACGCGCCGCGCTCGCGGACGGGGAGCCCGCCGCCGACGGCAACGGCCGGCCATGACGCGCACGCTCGCGCTTGCCGCCAGCGTCCTCGCCGGCGCCGCGCTGATCGCGGCCGCCCTCTACGGGCTCACCAAAGAGCTGCACGTGACGGCGCACGAGCTCGGCTCGCTACGGCGCGAGGTCGGCCTGATCGGCGCCGACGTCGAGTCGATCGCGAACGACGTCTCCGCGCTCACCGACGCGCTCACCGGCGAGGAGGCGGACGACGGCGACGACGACGAGGCCCGGCCCTCCGACGTCCGCGCGCTCCGCCCCCGCCGTCAGCGCTCGATGCGGACGGCCGAGTCGACGGCGCTGCCGAGAAAGCGGCTGCCGATCTTGACGAAGCGGTCGGGGACGTCGGTCACGAAGAACGACGTCGAGCCGGGACCGCGGGCGGCGGCGATCTCGCGCTGAGCCAGCACGGCGGCGACCTCGCGCGCGGTCTCGGTCGCGGAGTCGACGAGCTGGACCTCGGGCCCGAGGTATTTGGCGATCGTGCGGGCGAGCAGCGGGTAGTGGGTGCAGCCGAGGACGAGGGTGTCGATGCCGCTCTGGCGGAGGCTCGCGAGGTAGGTCGCCGCGACCTGCTCGGCGACCTCGTTGTCGACCCAGCCCTCCTCGGCGAGCGCCACGAACAAGGGACAGGCGCGGGTATAGATCTCGAGGCCCGGGTCGAGGGCGCGGAGCGCGCGGGTGTAGGTGCCGCTCCCAATGGTCGCGTCGGTGCCGATGACGCCGACCTTGCGGTTATGGGTGGCGGCGAGGGCGGCGCGCGCGCCCGGCTCGATGACGCCCACGATCGGCACCGCGGTGTGGGCGCGGAGCGCGTCGAGCGCCACCGCCGACATGGTGTTGCACGCGACCACCAGGAGCTTCACGCCCTTGTCGAGCAGGAACTGGGCGTTCTCGAGCGTGTAGCGCGACACCACCTCGGCCGACTTGGTGCCGTAGGGATAGCGCGCGGTGTCGCCGAGGTAGAGGAGGTGCTCGTTCGGGAGGGTCGCGAGCAGCTCGTGCACGACCGTGAGGCCGCCGACGCCGGAGTCGAAGATTCCAATCCCGGGCTCGCGAGCGATCCCGATGCCAGGCTCGCGCGCCGCCATCAGCGCACCGCGAGCCGCGCGCCGAGAGCCTGCTCCGACGGTGGCGGCGTGCCAAAGACGCGCTCCCACACCTCCGGCGTCTCCATGCAGAGGTAGACCGGCACGGCCGGGAGCGCCTCCTCGACCCACGCCCGGACGCGCCGGTACATCGTCACCCGGAGCGGCTGGAAGTCGCGCCACTTGCCGTCGACGCTCGGCCACCTGCTCGCCGGCGAGGAGCGCCGTGCCGGGGAAGCGCTCGCGCACGCGGGTGCGGAGGCCGGGCGAGAAGCGGAGCGCACCCATGCTGATCCAGGCGAGGCGCGACGCCGGCACCGCCGCGGCGACGGCGCCGATCAGGTCGCGATAGCCCTCCTCCCAGCCCGGGTGCTCGATCAGCGGGTCGAGGTGCACGCCGACCTTGTAGCCGGCCGCGACCACCCGCGCGGCGGCCGCGAGACGCGCCGGGATGGTCGCGGTCGCGCGCTCGGCGAACGCGACCGCGGCGGGCGGCGCCAGCGACCACGACACCACCACCCGGTCCTTGGGATCGAGCGTGAGGAGATCGGCGACGGCGTCGGTCTTGGTCTTGAGCTCGAGGAGCGCGTTCCCGCGCGCCGCGAAGAACGGCACCAGCTCGCCGCTGAGGCCGGTCACGGGGTCGAGCGCCAGGCTGTCGGCGAGCTCGCCGGTGCCGACCCGGAAGTGCCGATCGGAATGCTTGTCGAGCACCTGCGCCAGCTCCGCGAGCGCCGCCTCCGGGTTGACGTAGGCCGTGAGCGGCGCGTTCTCCGCGAGGTACTCCTGCAGGAAGCAGTAGCCGCAATCCATCGGGCAGTTGGAGGCGAGGTTCATCACCAGGTAGCTGCAGCAGGCGAGCCCGCGGGTGCCGGCCGGGCAGTGCCCGAGGAACGAGCCGCGCTGCGGCGCCAGGACGAGACGACGCTTGGCGGCGGCGAAGTCGTCGCCGACGAGCGCGCGAACCTCGCGGCGATCGTCGACCACCGTGAGCGGGACCTCGGGAAGACGCTCCCGGCAGCGCCGCACCATCGGCGTCTCCTCGACCCCCCGCTCCACGACGATCGCCTCCGGCGTGAACACGGCAGGCTACGTACCACGCACCTCCGGGAGCCGCCACGCCGCCCATGCGCCGCGGACGGTCGGCCGCGAGCCTGGCGATGGCCGCGGTCAGCCGGGGACGTCGGCGGGATCGAGGAGGCCGTAGCGGCGCCAGCCGACCGCGAGAAGCCACGTGCGTGCTGGCGACACCGGCCGCTGCTGCTCGGTGTCCTCGGTGCCCTCCGCTACTACCTCCTTTACTTTCTCTCTTTTCCAGCCGTCGAACCATCGCCCCGAGGACGCGGGATCCAGCCGGATGGCGCCGGAGAGCTTGGCTCGGGCCGCCGCGGCATGCCGGCGGGCATTCAGCAGCACGTAACGGAGCGCGTTTCTCACCTCCCGCGGCGTCGGCAGGAGCCGCAGGTGGTAGCGATCGGCGAGCACCTGCCCCGTCCGTTTCGCCACCCGGTTCACGGCCCGCGCCAGGCGTCCCCCGATCGCCATCATGCCGCGACCGAGCGCCACCCGGTCGCGGGCCTCGACGATGAGGTGGGCGTGGTTGCCTTGCAGGGAATAGTGCACGAGGCGAAAGCCCGGCCGCGCGCACCCCGCAGCGAACGTCCGCTCGAGCGCGCGCACGACCCGTGTGTCCCGCAGCGACGGCAGATCGCGGCGCAGGCGGAGAGTGACGTGCGCCGGCAGGGGCGACCTGAAAACGGCGCGCCGCCCGTGCGGCATCCCGGCGTGTGTGCCGGCGGGCTTGCGACCGGCACCGGGTCGGCGCCCGCCCCACCGCCGCGGTGCTGGCAAGACCAGGGGAAGCTGTTCGGGTCGGCGTGCCATCTTGAAACCGCGACCATTGTACTCTCTAAATCCTCGACTGTCAACTTCGGCTACACGGGCGGTACCGGCGTCGCCACGGAGCGCGAGCACGTCGCGCCGCCCGCCACGCTCCCCTTCCCTTACCAACCCTCCGATAGCTCGGCCGCAACCTCCCGAGCCGCCTCGGAGCTACTCCGGCGATTCCCCCACCTCGAAGAGTCGCGCCAGCTCCCCCGAGCGCCGCACCCGTTCGAGTGCATCCAGCGCCGACACCAACTCCGCGAGGGACGCGCTCCGGATCGTGACCGTCACACCGCCGCCCTCGAAACCAGGGGGAGGCGTGATCGCGACGCCGCGTCCGAGATCGAGCGCCCGGACGGCCGCCGCGAACTCCTGCTCGCGCGCCGCGAGGCGCGGATGGCGGAGGCGGCGGAGCGCCTCCTTCCAACGCTTCAGGCGATCCGACGCACCGCCGCCGCCGGCGAGCGCCGCGCGCAGGGCCGGCGCCGCCAGCATCGCCGACGGGTGTCCCCCGTCGCGGGCCGCGATGTCGTCGAGCCAGTCGAGCACGTCCGCGAGGTGGCGCGGGCTCGGGCGCAACGCGTCGACCACCGCGCCGAGTGCCGCGCGCTGATCGTCGCTCCAGCTCGCCGTGCGCGCCGCGAGCAGCTCGTCGCGTGTCATGCGCTCGCCTCCGCCAACGCGCGATAGCGCGCGGCCTCCTCGGCGCGCCCGCGGCGCGCCGCGCCGTTCGCCAGCACGTCGCACTTGGCCCGCAGCATCGCCACCACCGACGTCCGCTCGCCGTCGGCCAGCGCGGTGGTTGCGAGCAGCTTCGCGAGCGCGGCCACCCGCCAGCGATCGAGCCCCCAGGTAGAGCGCGACAATTGATCGGCATGGCCGCCGCGCTTGACGACCAGGGTCTCGGGGACGAGACCGACGGGCTCGTGGACGGCGACCCGGAGCCAGAGCTCGTAGTCCTCGCATACCGGAAAGCTCCGATCGAAGCCGCCGAGCTCCTCGTAGCGGTCGCGCCGGATCATCACCGCGGACGGGCTCACCAGGCAGCGCTCCAAGCAGCGCGGGAAGATCTGCTCCTCCTTGCGATGCCAGGCGCGCGGATTGCGGTGGCGCCCGTGGTCGAGCCAGCGCTCGCCGGTCTGGACGATGCGATGGGTCGGGTGCGCCTCGACCCAGTCGAGCTGCGCCGCGAGCTTCCGCGGCAGCCAGAGATCGTCCGAGTCGAGAAACGCGACCCAGCGACAGTCGAGCGCGGCGACGCCGGCGTTGCGGGCGGCCGCGACGCCTTCCGGGGCCTGCCGGATCACCCGCGATCCCACCGGCGCGCCGGCGAGCGCGTCCTCGGCCGCCGCGGCCGAGCCGTCGCGCGAGCCGTCGTCGACGATGACGAGGGCGAAGTCGCGCCGGGTCTGGGCCAGCACCGAGGCGATCGCCTCCACGACCATGCCGGCGCGGTCGCGCACCGGCACCACGACGCCGACCGCCGGCATCAGGCTCCCCGGCGCACCCGGCGGCGCGTGGCACCGCCGGGCTCGCGCGTCCACTCGGCGATCGCTTTCCACACCGCGCCCACGCCCTCGCCGGTCACCGCCGAGAACGGCACCACCGGCACCGCCGCGCTCCGGAGCGCGGCGAGGGCCCGCGTCTGGGCGCCGCGATTCAGCTTGTCGATCTTGGTCGCGATCACCAGCGCCGGCACGGCGAGCGCCGCCAGATAGTCGAGGAGCTGATGCTCCTCTTCCTCGAGACCGCGACGGACGTCGACGATGAGCACGACGCCCGCCAGGACGCCGCGGCTTCCGAGGTAGCTCTCGACCAGCGGCCGCCAGGCCGCGCGCGCCGTGTGCGAGACCTTGGCGTAGCCGTACCCGGGGAGATCGACCATCACCACCATGTCGTTGATGGTGAAGAAGTTGAGCTGCTGGGTGCGGCCGGGCGTCGAGCTGGTGCGGGCGAGGCCGCGCCGCCCGACCAGCCGATTGATCGCCGACGACTTGCCGACGTTCGATCGACCGGCGAAGGCGACCTCGGGATGCGACGGAGCCGGGAACCGCCCCGGCTCCGACGCCGCACCCGCGAAGACCGCGCTCGTGACTTTCACCGGCGCCTCATGGGCGCCGGTAGCGGGCTAGGACGCGGGGCCACCACCCTGCGCTTCGATGCCCTTCTTCATGCCGACGATCAGGTTATCGAAGGAATCCTTGATGGCCGTCTTCTGCACACTGACCGGGACCGGAAGGTTGGTCTTGTCCTTCTGGATCGCCTTGTAGACGATCACGGTGCCCTTGCCGTCCGGCGTCGCTTTCAGCTCGTACGAGCCCGTGATGTCGACGAGCGAGCTCTCCAGCGTCTTCAGATCGACGCGCTTCGCATCGGGATTCGCCGTCAGCTCCATCGTGAAGGCGTTCACCTGCCCGAGCGCCGAGATCCGATAGTCGACGACCTTGGTATTGCCCTCCGACTTCACGAGCTTGGATTGCTGATACTGCTCCGAGTATTTCTCGATCTGTTCCGGGGTCTGGAAGGCCTGCCACACCTTGTCGAGCGGCTCGTTGATCGTCTTCTCGAGCCGAATCGTGAAGGTGTCGCCCTTCTTGTCGAGAACCTCGCCCTCTTCGAGCTTTGGCGAGCAGCCGGCCACCAGAACGGCGAGCACGCTCGCAGCGACGATCCATGTCTTCATGATGTCTCCTCCTCTTGGGGATCGTCCCTACTTGCAGAAACCGATTTTAGAGACAAGGCGCGCCGGGGCTCAATATCCGTCGGCGTCGCGCTTCTGCGACGACAGGTCCTCTTCCTCGCGCGCCGCGCGCTTCGGCTGGGTCACGCCGCTGAAATAGATGGGGTCCTCGCCCTTCAGCATCGACGGGGTGACGACGTACGTGCCTCCCAGCGACGGCACCCAGATGCCCTTGGCGATGTCGAAGCGCAGGCCCGTCAGCACGTACGCGAAGCTGCCCGTGATCCCGCCGAGCGTCGCGTAGACGAACTTCACCGGCATGTAGAAGATGTTCGTGAAGACCGCCCCGACCCCCAATCCGAAGTCGCGCGCGTAGCGGTGCTCTTCCTCCTCGGCAAATGCCGGCCGGAAAGACCCCATCATCAGCGTCGCCACCAGCATCGCCACCATCACCATCCGTCCACGTCCAAGTCGTGCCATCACAGCCTCCTCCCTCTTCCACTCCGCTCTTCGAGCGGTGCTATTCTTCCGTCCGCACCACGCTGCCCTCGGGCAGCACCGTCAGCAAATGCGCGAAGGCGCGGCCGACGTAGGCGGCGTCCTTCGACTCCAGCGTCACCTTTACCATGTACTCGGGGTTGTCGATCTTGGGGTAGGAGCCGAGCAGCAGCTCCGGGAAGACCCGCATGGTGTCGTTCAGGAACTCCGCGATCGTGCCCTCGCCCACCCGCGTGTAGACCACCTTCAGACAATAGGGATCCGCGCCGAAGCGCGGCCGGAGCGCCTCGAACTTGGACCGGAAGATCTCCGGAATGCCCGGCAGCACGTAGATGTTCTCGACCTTGATGGTGGGGAAGTTGAGGTTGACGTCGGCGATCAGCTCGGCGCCCTCGGGAACCTCGGCCATCTTGAGACGGGCGGCGTTGATCTTGTCGCCGTAGAACGCCCGGAGCTTGCCCGCGATGTCCGGGTGGACGATCACCTTGCGATCGAGGGCGATCGCGACCCCTTCGATGGTGATGTCGTCGTGCGTCGGCCCGACGCCGCCCGAGGTGAAGACCACGTCGTAGGCCCGGTGCTGCTCGCGTACCTCGGCGGCGATCACTTGCAGCTCGTCGGGGACGATGGCGATGCGGCGGAGCGTGACGCCGAGGACCCGCAGCTCGGCCGCCAGGAAGGGCGAGTTCGTGTCGACCACCTTCCCCGAGAGGATCTCGTTGCCGATGACGACCACGCCCGCCGAGAGATCGCCCATTGCCCGGAGAAGCTCCTAGATCGAGATCGCGCCCTTGCGGAACTCGCTGACACCGAGACGCACGTTGACGAGCGCGGGCTTGCCGCAGCCGAGCGCGCGTTCGAGCGCCGGGCGGATCGCCTTTGGCTCCTCGACGTACTCGCCGTGGGCGCCGACCGCCTCCGCGACCTTCTCGTAGTGAGTGAAGTCGAGCTTGGTCGCGACCGAGCGCTCCTCGCCGTAGAGCTCGACCTGGCCGCGCCGGATCTGCATCCAGGCGGCGTCGTTGCCGATGACCCCGACGACGTTGATCTTCTGCCGCACGAAGGCCTCGTACTCGAGGCCGTTCAGGCCGAAGGCACCGTCGCCGTAGACGATGATGACGTTGCTGCCCGGGCGCGCGAGCTTGGCGGCCATGGCGTAGCCGGGGCCGACGCCGAGCGTGCCGAGCGGCCCGGGGTCGAGCCACTGGCCGATCTTCGAGATCCTGAGCACCGACGCCGCGGTGGCCACGAAATCGCCGCCGTCGCCGATGACGACGGTGTTGTCGTCGAGCACGGCGTCGATCTCCTTGCAGAGCCGGAGGGGGTTGATCGGCGCCGTGTCGGATTCCATCTCGGGCCGCATCTGCTCGAGCCGCTCGGCCTCCTTGACGCGGAGACCCTTCAGCCACTCGCGCACCGCCGGGCTGCCGCCGCGCGGCATGTCGGTCGCCGCCGCCGAGAGCGCCGCCATCACCATCCCGGTGTCACCCGGGATGCCGACGTCGACGTGGCGGTTGCGGCCGATCTCGCCGCCGTCGAGGTCGACCTGGATCAGCTTGGCCTGCGGGTTCAGGTGGCTCGGGCGGCCGTAGCCGAGGCGGAAGTCGAGCGGTGTCCCGAAGATCAGGATGACGTCGGCACCGCGGAGCGCCTCCTTGCGGGTGCGCATCAGGAAGTTCGGATGGTCGGGCGGCAGCGAGCCGCGCGCCTGGCCGTTCACGTAGACCGGCAGGCCGAACTGCTCGACGAACGGCAGGTAGGCGTCGCGGCGCTTCGACCAGAAGAGCTGGCTGCCGACCAGCGCCACCGGCTTCTCGGCTTTCTTGAGCAGCGCCAACGCCTGGTCGATGTAGGCGGGGTCGGGATAGGCGCCGGCCGCGCTGCGCGCGCCGGTCGGAAAGGCGAGCTGGTCCTCGCTGTAGGAGTCGAAGAGGAAATCGACCGGCATCTCGAGGAAGACCGGACCCGGCACGCCGGTGGTGGCGATGCGGAATGCCATGCTCACGTACTCGGCGAGCCGGCGGGCCTCCGGGACGGAGTGCGACCACTTGGTGATCGGCCGCATCAGGTCGACGTGGTTCATGTCCTGCAGCGAGCCCATGTCCTGGAGGCTGCGCGGACCCTGACCGCCGATGATCAGCATGGGGATGTTGGCGCGCCAGGCGCTCGCGACGCCGGTCACCGCGTCGGTGAGGCCGGGACCGGCCGTCACCACCGCCACGCCGGGCTCGCCCGTGACGCGCGCCCACCCGTCGGCGGCGTGCGACGCGGTCTGCTCGTGCCGGGTGTCGACGACGCGGATGCCGACGTCGAGACAGCCGTCGTAGATCGGCATCACGTGGCCGCCGCAGAGGGTGAAGATGTGCGACACGCCCTCGTTCTTGAGCGCCTTGGCGACGATGCGCCCGCCGTGGAGTTGACTCATGCGGTGTGGGTCCCCCGTGTGCTGGAAAAAGACGGGGCACTATACCCCTCGCCCTTCCGGCGTCGCAAGCCAAGTGGGCGGAAGGTGCTGTCCTAATTCGGGCGGGCAACGCGCCTCTAGTGAAGCTGCATCACCTCGATGTGATTCCCGTCTGGGTCGCGGAACACGACCACCCAGGCGAAGCCGTGATCAAACGGGCCGAGTGCCGGATGGCCGGTGGCATTCAACGCGTCGGCGACTGCCTGCGCGTTCTGCGTTCGCAGCGCGATGACTGGACTTTGCGCGTCGCCTGTCGGGACGCCGGGCCACCCCTCGGCGGGATGAATGGCAAAGTGGACGCCTCCGAGGTCGCAGGCATAGTGCGGCGGCACGCCTTCATGCACTTCATCAACTAGTGCCAGGCCAAGGGCCTCACGGTAGAACGCCGCGAGCCGCGCGGCATCCGGGCTGATCAGCAGGACGGCGAATACTCCGTCAATCATGGCCAACCTCCGTTCGGCAGCGCGATGCTCAGGAATGCGCTGGCCGAAGCCTGCCAGAGAGAGCGCCAAGGCGTCTATCCAGCGATCACCGGACATCAAAAGCGCAACGGCGCCCTTACGGGAGGATCGAGGCGCCGCTGATCGGTTCGATTAACGAGCCGCCTTCGCCCGGATCACGGTCTAAGATCCCGGCATGACGCGCGACCCGTTCCAGCTCCGCGCACGGTGCCACCAGCATCGGCAGCACGCCGGCGAGGCGTTCGACCGGCAGCGCACCGATGACCTGGCGCAGGCTCGTGAGGAGATCAAGGAGTTGCGTACGTTCGTGGATCAGCTTGGCGTCTTGGTCGTCCATGGCCTGTACCTAGCCGAACGCGCGCGTTGGGTCTGCTACTGCGCAGAATGCTGCACGGATGACGGGCGGCCCTCTAGCGCGAGAGCGGTCGGTGCCACGAGCACCATTGTCGCGTTCCGAAGCTCAGGCTCGGCTCGCATGGCTTCAAGGCTGCGCGTGAAAGGCGGGGGCAAGCCCCTCGCGGCGAATCTTTCCAGGTGAAACGCCAACGTCTCGGCCGCGAAGCGGCACGCTTGGTCGGGGGTGGCACCTCGCGTGAAGCAACCCGGCACATCGGGGAAATGAATGCTGAAGTCGCTCTCCGAATCTTCCGAGATCACGGCAACGTAGGTCATGACGACTCCCTATCGAAAGAACCGCTCGGTGACCTTTGCCTGCTTCACCATCTCTCGCAGTTCATCGCGTTGCGCTTTCAGCTCGGACAAGGGACGACCCTGCGCCGTGCTGCCGCATCTGCAGGGTCGGAAAACGTCGCGCCGCCGCGCCATTGAGTCCGTACGGTTTACGAGGGGAGCCGTGATGGGCATGGTCTACGCCTCCTGGCTCCCGGGAGCGTATCCGCACCTGTGCACTTTCCTAGACGATGGGACTACGCGCGTAGATATACGCTCCCGTGTCATCGCACCGGCCCGCTCGTCGCCAGGTGACGCATCTCGACGCTTGAAATGGCACGACGAACGCATCGGCCAAGACCCGCACGGGACAGCTAGGAGCCTGACCCAAGACGCGAGCCTCCGCGCGCGAAGCGCGCGGCCGAGCGCGAGCGAGCCGGGGGATGAGCAGCCGCGGCTTTGCCGCGGCTGCGAAGGGGGAGAGATCCCCCTTTTGTATCAATCCGCCTTGTCCTTGAACTGCGTCGCCGTCTGCGCGCTCGCCGGCACGCTGTAAACCGCCTCCCAGCAGCGCCCGATGCTGCTGTGGATCTGCACCGTCACCGGCTGCGACAGTCCCGCGGTCGCCGGTACGGCGAGCAGCGCGCCCCGCCCGGCGAGCTGGATCTTGGCCTTCCCGTCCGCGCCGGTGCGGAGCGCGAGCTGGTGGATGCCGTCGGGCGCGAGGCTCTTGTTCTTGTAGCGGTAGCCGGAGAGGCCGGTCGGCTTCCAGCACGGCTTGCCGGCGCAGATGCCGCCGGCCGGCGCGGTGGCGTCGAGGACGAGGCCGGTCTGGTCGTAGACGCAGACCTGGTAGTCGGTGGTAGCGAGTGGGTTGCCGTACTCGGCGAGCGTCGTGCGCGTACCCGCGGCCCACTTCCACTTGATCTGATCCTTGGCGCCGGTCGCTCCCTTCTTGAGAAGGATCGACGCCTTCCCGGACACGAACGGACGCCGGCAGCCGGAGAGCGGGCCCGACGCACAGGTGAGCTCGCCCTCGAGCTGGCAGGTCGGCGAGCAGCCGTCGCCCCCGTTCGTGTTGTGGTCGTCACATTGCTCGCCGCAGTCGGCGTCGACGTCACCGTCGCCGCAGACCGCGACGTTGGCGAGGAAGCCGCAGGTGCCGTTGCCGTCGCACTCGTCGATGGTGCACGTGTCGGCGTCCTCGTCGCACGACGTGCCCGCGGGCGTGAAGGCGTCCGCCGGACACTGCTGACCCGCCGTGCCGCTGCAGACCTCCGCGACGTCGCAGCTGCCGGTCGCCGATCGGCAGGAGCTGCCGTTCGGCGTCACGACGTCCGCCGGACACGGCGCGCCCGGCACTGCCGTGCAGGTCTCGCTCGGATCGCAGACGTCGCCCGAGCCGACGCGGCAGACCGTCGTCGGGTCGGCGACGACGTTCTGCGGACAGCCCTGCCCCGCGACGCCGCCGCAGCGCTCCTCGGGATCGCAGACGTCGCCCGACCCGGGACGACAGACGACGTTGACGTTGCCGGGCGCGTCGTCAGCCGGACAGGTGGCGCCGGGAATGCCCTGGCAGGTCTCGTTGCCGTCGCAGAGATCACCGACGGGGCTGATGCGACAAACGGTGCCGGCCTTGCCGGGCGCGTCGTCGGCCGGACACTGCGCGCCGGGCGCACCGGTGCAGCTCTCGTTCAGGTCGCACGAGTCGCCCGAGCCGGAGCGGCAGACCACGCCGGCGTTCAACGGCGCGTCGTCGCCCGGACAGGGCGCCGTCGGGACGCCCGAGCAGGTCTCGCTCGAATCGCAGCCGTCGCCCGAGCCCAGGCGGCAGACGGTCGACGGCCCGTTGACGACGTTCGCCGGGCAGGCGGCGCCGGCGACGCCGGTGCAGGTCTCGTTCGGGTCGCAGAGGTCGCCCGAGCCGCCGCGGCAGAGCGTGCCGGACGAGGTCACGACGTCGCTCGGGCAGCCGACGCCGGGGGTGCCGTTGCAGACCTCGTCGGGATCGCATGCGTCGCTGGAGCCGATCCGGCAGGTGAGGCCGGCCGTGCCGGGCGCGTCGTCGCCGGGACAGCTCGAGCTCGCGCCGCTGCAGGTCTCGTTGAGATCGCAGGGTGCACCGCCGCCGAGGCGGCACACCTGCCCGCTCGCGCGGAAGCCGCAGCTCGCGGTGCAGCAGGTGCCGGCCCCGCCGTTGCCGCCGCCGAGGTCGCAGCTCTCGCCGCCCGCGCCCTCGAGGATGCCGTTGCCGCAGATCGGCAGCGGCGCCACCGACCAACCGGCGTCGGTGCGGTTGTCGTCGAGGATGCGGGCGTTGCAGCCGAGCGGGTGCACCGTCGCCGCGAGGCCGCCGGCGCGCTGGAAGCCGATCGTCGCCTGCTGGCCGCTCGAGCTGGCGCCGTTCCCGCGGTACTTGGTGTTGATGACGTTCGAGCCCTCGTGGATCTGCACCTGCATCTCCACCAGGTCGCTCCCGCCCTGCGCCACCACGTCCATCACGTAATCGACCACGAACGTCCGGTTCGGGCTCTGCCCGACGGTGCCGTAGCGGATGTTGGTCCCTTGGGTCTGCATGTCGTCCCAGTAGGCCGCGAGGAACGGATTGCTGTGCGCGCCGGTCGGCAGGCAGTCGTTTCCGGGGTGACTGTCGACCCAGGTGTTGCCGCCGAACTCGAGCCAGCCGTTGGTCGAGATCGCGACGCTGCCGTAAGGGGTGCCGTCGATGACGACGTTGAACGGCATCACGACGTTGGTGACGGCGTCGTTGCCGGAGAGCGTGGTGAAGCCGGTGATGTCGTTCGGGCTCGACGACATGACGCCGTGGACGGCGATCTTGCCGGCGCGGCGCGGATCGACCGACCAGCCCTCGCGCGCGTCGTCGTCGTCGTCGAGGATGCGGCCGTTGCAGGTGAGGCCGTGGGCGTCGGCGTTGATGCCGCCGGCGCCCTGGAAGCCGATGGTCGCCGTCTGCCCCATCGGATCGCGCTGCTTATCGCGGTAGCGGATGCTGATCAGGCTCGAGCCTTCGTGGATCAATACCTGGAGGTGGGTGTCGTCCGAGCCCTCGACGCCGCCGACGATCTCGTACTCGTAATCGGCGACGAAGACGCGGTTCGGCGCGGTGCCGAGCGTGCCGTAGCGGATGTGGCCGCCGAAGGTCTCCATGTCGTCCCACAGCATGGCGAGGAACGGATTGGTGTGCGCACCGGTCGGCAGGCAATCGTTCCCGGGGTGGCTGTCGACCCAGGTGTTGGCGCCGAACTCGATCCAGCCGTTGGTCGAGAGCGTCAGCGAGCTGTAGGTGACGCCCTCGATCGTGACGTCGAAGCCGATCGCGGTATTGGCGGTGTTGTTGTTGCCGGAGAGCGTGCTGCCGCCGAGGATGTCATCGGGGCTGAACTCGGTGTTGGAGGCGAGCACCACTTGCCCGGCGCGCCCGACGTCGGCCGACCAGCCCTCGTCGGGCCGGTTGTCGTCCATGATCTTGGCGTTGCAGCCGAGCGCGTGCGCCGTCGCCGCCGCGCCGCCGGCGCCCTGGAACCCAATGGTCGCGGTCTGTCCGTTGGCCTGGTTCTGGGTGTCGCGGTAGCGGACCGTGATCAGGTTCGAGCGCTCGTGCAGCTGCACCTGGTAGCGCAGGTCCTGGTTGCTCGGCGGCACGTCGGCCTCGAGGTCGACGATGAAGACCCGGTTCGGGCTCGTCCCGACGGTGCCGTAGCGGACGTTGGTGCCCCACGGCACGAGGTCGTCCCAGTAGGCGGCGATGAAGGGATTGGTGTGCGCCGCAGTCGGCAGGCAGTCGTTGGTGGGATCGCTGTTGCCCGAGGTGTTGCCGCCGAGCTCGAGCCAGCCGTTCGTCGACAGCGTCACCGTCGTGTAGTTGGCGCCCTCGACGACGAAGGTGAACGGCAACGCCACGTCCACCGTGCTGTCGTTCGCGGAGAGCGTGAGGAACCCCGAGATGTCGTCGGGGCTCTCGGCCATCCAGCCGCCGAGGGAGACGTCGGCGTGCGCGGGCGACGCGGCGCTCACGAGCAATGCGACGGCGAGCGCGCCGAGCGCGCGGGCCGCGAAGAAACGGGTCGTCGGACGGTCGGTCATGGGGGCTTCCTTCCTTCTCGAGTTCACGGCTGGGGCGCGAGGTCGGCGAAGAGGGTGACGAACTGGCCGCTCCGCGCCACCTCGACGCCTTGGAGCGAGAGTCCGAAGAACTCCGGCAGCGGGAAGCTGCCGAGGCCGCCGGCGAGCTCTGGGATCAACGGGCGGATGACGCTCGGGAGGAGATCCTCCAGCTGAGCGACGTCGGCGCCGAGCGGGTTGTAGAGCACCGCCATCGTCGTGTCGGCCTCCGCGGGCTCGTGAAGCAGCACGCCGAGGCCCGTCGGCGTGAAGCCGAGGTCGGCGCCCAGGCGAGCGTCGAAGGCGCCGGCGAGCCAGGTGGGCCCGGACGGCTCGACGATCGCGACCGCCACCTGCCCGATCTTGAGCTCGACCGGCTCGCCCGCCGGACCGGCGTTGCCGGTGACGAGCGGCGCGATGGTCGGGGCGACGTCGATGCGGAGCGGCGTCGCCGGCGGCAGCTGCGCGAACTCGGGCACGAGCAGCGCCAACAGCCCGGCGGTGATGCCGACCGGAGGCACGCCGCCCTCGCCGTCGAGGTCGATGGTGGTGAGCGACGTGCGGAGGAGACCGCACTCGGTCTGGCCGCGCAGCAGCTGGTTCAAGCCGGCGGTCGAGATCGAGACGCCGACCCCGTACGGGACACCGCCGACCGGCGTCGTCGGCCCGAAGGTCGGGAAGGCCTCGACGGGCGCGTACGACGCCGCCAGGTTCGGCGCGCCGGGCGGCGGGATGCACTGCCCCGGGTCGGGGCCGACGCTCACGGTGAAGCTCGCGTCGGCGCCGAGCGTGATGCCGGCCGGATCCTCGCTGACGTCGAAGAGCGGCGCCGCGAGCTCGAGTCCGAGACCGGAGCCGACGGCGCCGGCGAGCGACACGCCCGAGAGCGCGCTCTCGACCGCGTCGGCGAGCGGACTATCCAATGGACCGGGGCCGTCGGGATCGTCGATGAAGCCGGTGATGGCGTCCTGGGCGAGGTCCTCGACGTTCCCGAGCTGACCCTCGACGAGCCCGCAGTTCCCGTACGTGAACTGGCGCTGGAAGCCGTCGAAGGTCACGCTGGTGAGCGCCGCCAGGTTGACGTCGATCTGCGATGGATCGACGGGATCGGGGCCGAGCGTGTAGTCGCCGTTCAAGTTGAGGTGCTGCGCCGTCAGGCGGAGCCCGCAGTCGGGGGCGAGCCCCGTGCCGTCGATGTCGATGTCGATGCGGAGGTTGTCGAGGACGATGTTGGCCGCGACGGCGTCGGTCTTGGCGTCGGCGCCGAAGTGCACCGCCCCGAACGACGGCGCCGGGCTGCCGATCCGCGCCTCGGCGCCGGCCCAGCACCAGATGAACTGGAAGTAGCACTGCCAGGGCAGGATGACGGTGCCCGGCGGCACGAGCTCGCCGAGGTCGAAGAGCCCGGCCGCGAGGTCGCTCACCAGCGGCTCGATGGCGTCGATGCCGGTGTCGTTCATGCGGAGCGCCACGCTCTCGGGCGAGAGCGCGCCGTCGGCGACCGACGGGCCCGCGATCACGACGATGCGGTCGTCGATCGCGTTGCCGTTGGCGGTGTTGGTGAGCCGCGCCCGCACCGGGTTCAGCACGGCAGGGCCGTTCAGCGCGACGGTGTGGGAGAAGGTGCGCGTGAAGGGATCGACGGTGCTCGCCGGCGTGCCGTTCACGGTGATCGCCGCGACGCCGGGCGGGAGCGTGGTGTAGTGGCCGCTCACGACGGCCATGCCGGCGGTCGTGAAGCTGCCGTGCGGCGGGCCGTCGATGAAGATCTCGAACGGCTGGCAGGCGAGCCCGGGCGCCCCGCAGTACCAGCCGGACTCGATGCGGCAGCTGGCGCTGCAGCCGTCGCGGCTCGTCGCGTTGCCGTCGTCACAGCTCTCCGCCCCTTCGAGAGCGCCGTTGCCGCAGCTCTGCACGCAGACGCTGGGCTCGCCGCCGCACGACCAGCCGGCTTCGCCCTGACAGTCGGCGTCGCAGCCGTCGTCCTCGTCGAGGTCGCCGTCGTCGCACGCCTCGTCGGGATCGAGGTCGCCGTTGCCGCAGTTCGGCGCGCAGACGCTCGGTTGCCCGAGGCAGCTGAAGCCGATCTCTTGCCGGCAGAAGCTCGCGGAGCAGCCGTCGCCGCCGTCGGCGTTGCCGTCGTCGCAGGTCTCGAGGCCGCGCCGGAAGCCGTCGCCGCAGATCGGGATGCAGTTGCTGGGCTCGCTCACGCAGGCGTAGCCGACCTCGGCCTGGCACTGGAACGAGCAGCCGTCGCCGCTGATCGCGTTGCGATCGTCGCAGGTCTCGCCGCCACGCAGGCGGCCGTCGCCACAGAGCGGCGTGCAGTGGCTCGGCTGGCCCGAGCAGAGCCAGCCCGGCTCGATGCGGCAGGCGGGGCTGCAGCCGTCGCCGCCGGCCGCGTCGCCGTCGTCGCAGGTCTCGCCGGCTTGGAAGGTGCCGTTACCGCAGACGAACGCGCAGACGCTCGGCTGGCCGGCGCAGAGGAAGCCGGGCTCGATCTGGCAGGCGGCGGAGCAGCCGTCACCGCTGGTACCATCGCCGTCGTCGCAGGCCTCGCCGTCGGCGGCCTGCAGGACGCCGTTGCCGCAGTTCGGGACGCAGATGCTCGGCTCGCCGACGCAGGTGTGGTGGGCCTCGACCTGGCAGGCGGCCGAGCAGCCGTCGCCGCCCTCGGCGTCGCCGTCGTCGCAGCCTTCGCCGGGGTCGAGCGCGCCGTTGCCGCAGCTCGGCGTGCAGACGCTCGGCGAGCCGGTACACGTGAAGCCCGCCTCGATGCGGCAGAGGCTCGAGCAGCCATCGCCGTCCGAGGCATCGCCGTCGTCGCACGGCTCCTCGCTCTGGACCACGCCGTCGCCGCACTCGGGACCGCAGCTGCCGTTCGAGTCGTCACCGTCGTCGAAGACGTCGCACTGGCGCGCGAGGCCGTCGGCCGTGTTCAGCATTCGGCAGAGCTGGCAGGACGGCTCGCTGGTGAGGCAGCCGACGAGCGTCGCGATCTGCGTCGTGCCGCAGAGGGGAAACGCCTCCGTCACGTCGGTCGCCGAGCAGTAGCGCGTGACGGTCGCCGCGAGCTTGGCCTGGCACTCGGTCGCGATCTTGCCGTTCTGATCGGGCTGCGACGCGGCTCCGACCCCGAGGCAGGTCGCGGAGAGCGAGGTCGCGTCGACGATCTGGCCGTCGCGCATGCCTTTCTTCTGACACTTGAGGAAGGCCTTCAGGCGGGTGTCGTGGCACTTCATCAGGGTCGCGGCGACGCGCGACTGGCAGGTGGCGTCGGCGGTGCTCGGGATGAGCGTCGCGTCGAGGTCGGCGCCGAGCGCGCCGTGGGCGAGGTCGATCTGGCTCACCGCCGCCGTGACGAGCCCGGGCTCGATGCCGGTGAAGCCGAACGGCGGCGACGACGCGCACTGATCGGCGAGCTTCTGGAGCGCGCGCACCCGCGCGGTCGCGAGCTTGCCCTTGGGATCGGCGCGGAGACAGTCCTCGGCCGTGGTGACCAGGGTGCCGGCCGCGAAGTCGCGGAGGCACTGGCCGACCGTCCGCGAGTGGATGCGCGCCACGCTCCAGAGCGTCTTGTTGAAGCCGGTGATGCAGCTCTGGTCGCGCGAGGACACCTCGGCCGCCGCCGGAGCCACCGAGGCCGCCCAGGCGAGGAGAAGAAGGAAGCTGCGCGTCGTCACGCCCACGAGTTCCCCCTCCTTTTTCAGTCGGCCTTGTCCTTGAACTGTCCGGCCACGTTCTTCTGGGCCGGTGCGCTGTAGGTCGCCTCCCAGCACACGCCGTTGCCGTTGAAGATCTGCACCGTCACCGGCTGGCTGATCGGGATCACCGGGTCGTCGAGCAGGTCGCCCTTGCCCTTCACCTGGATCTGCGCCTTCCCGGCCGTGAGCCCTTCCTGGAGCTTCACCTGCGTCACGCCCTTCGGCGTCGCCGCCTTGTTCTTGTAGTCGAACCCCTTCGGCTTCGCCTTCCAGCACGGTTTCGTCCCGCACATCCCGCCCGCCGGGATCGGCGCCGAGAGAATGAGATCCGTGCTGTCGTAGATGCAGAGCTGGTAGTGCGTCGTCGCCGTCGGATCACCGAACTCGGCCTTCGCCGTCACCGCACCCTTGCTCCACTTCCACTGCAGCTGATCCTTGCTGCTGGGCGTCTTGTCCTTGAGCTGGAGGATCGCCTTCTGCGCGACGGCCGGCGTCCGGCAGCCGCCGAGCGGCACCATCCCGCAGACCGGCGTGCCGCCGGGGGTCGGGGTCGCGGTCACGGTCTCGACCGGCGTCGCCGTCATGGTCGTGGTCGGCGTCACCGTCGCCGTCCCGCTCGGCGTCGGGCTCTCGGTCGGCGTCGGCGACTCCGTCGGCGTCGGGCTCTCGCTCGCGGTTGCCGTGGCCGTCGGCGTGGGACTCTCGGTCGGCGTCGGCGACTCCGTCGGCGTGGCGGTCTCGGTCGCCGTCGCGGAGGCGGTCGGTGTCGGAGTCGCGGTCGCCGTCTCGTCGCGGTCGCCGTCTCGGTCGGTGTTGGTGTCGGGGTCGTCGGCTCGCTCGGCGTCGCCGTCTCCGTCGGCGTCGGGGTCTCCGTCGGGGTCGCGGTGAGCGTCGGCGTCGCGGTTTCAGTCGGGGTCGCGGTCTCAGTCGGCGTCAGCGTCGGCGTGGCGGTCTCGGTCGGCGTGAGAGTCGGCGTCTCGGTCGGCGTGGTCGTCGGCAGCGGCGTCAGCGTCGGGGTGACCGTCGCCGTCGCCGTGACCGTCGGGGTCGGAGTGAGCGTGGCGGTCTGCGTCGGGGTCGGCGTCGCCGTCTTGGTCGGCGTCGGCGTCACCTGGATCTGGCAGGTCGACGAGCAGCCGTCGCCGTTGTTGGTGTTGCCATCGTCGCACTGCTCGAAGGCCCGCGGCTCGAGGATGTTGTTGCCGCAGATCGGCAGCGGGCCGACCGACCAGCCGGCGTTCGGCCGGTCGTCGTCGAGGATCTTCCCGTTGAACACCAGCGGCAACGCCGCCGCACCGGCACCGCCCGCCCCCTGGAAGCCGAGCGTGGCCGTCTGGGCGTTCGCACCGAGCTCGCTGACCCGGTACTTCACGTCGATCACGCTCGAGGTCTCGTGGACCTGTACCTGGAAGTAGATGCCGTCGATGGTCGAGCCCGGGCTCGGCAGGATGAAGGCCTCCCAGTCGACGATGAAGGTGCGGTTCGGGCTCGTGCCGACGGTGCCGTAGCGGACGTTGGCGCCCTCCGGCTGCAGATCGTCCCAGAAGGCCGCCAGGAACGGGTTGGTGTGGTTCGCGGTCGGAAGCGCGGTGTTGGTGAAGTCGGCGCTCCCCGAGGTGTTGCCACCGAACTCGAGCCAGCCGTTGGTCGAGATCGCGACCGTCGAGTAGCTGACCCCGTCGATCGTCACCGAGAACGGCATGGTCGGGGTCGCGGTGTTGTCGTCGCCGGAAAGGCTCGTGAAGCCGCCGATGTCGTCGGGGCTGTGCGCCAGCACCGCCTGCAGCACGTGCGCCCCCGAGCCCTTGGCGTGCACCGACCAGCCCTCGTTGTTGCGGTTGTCGTCGAGGATCTTGCCGTTGCAGGTGAGCGGGTACGTGACCGACGAGCCGAAGCCACCCGCGGTCTGGAAGCCGATCGTCGCCGCCTGGCCGTTGGCGTTGGCGTTGCCGCCGTCCCGGTACTTGACGCTGATGAGGTTCGAGGTCTCGTGGAGCTGCACCTGCGCGCCCAACACGTCGGCGCTGCCCTGCGCCACCACGTCCATCGCGAAGTCGACGATGAAGATGCGGTTCGGGCTCTGGCCGACGGTCCCGTAGCGAATCGCCGTGCCGTTGGTCTGCATGTCGTCCCAATAGGCCGCGAGAAACGGGTTGGTGTGGGCGCCGGTCGGCAGGCAATCGTTCCCGGGGTGGCTGTCGATCCAGGTATTGCCGCCGAACTCGATCCAGCCGTTGGTCGAGATCGCGATCGAGTTGTAGCTGGTGGCGCCGATCGTGAAGCCGAACGGCAGCGCCGGCGTCGTGACCAGGTCGTTGCCGCTGAGGCTCGTGAAGCCGCCGATGTCGTCGGGGCTGTGCTGCAGGAGCGCGAAGAGCGTGACGGAGCCGGCACGCGTCGGGTCGACGGACCAGCCCTCGTCCGGCCGGTTGTCGTCGAGGGTGCGGCCGTTGCAGACGATCGGCTGGGCGTTCGCCCCCGCTCCGCCCGCGCCCTGGAAGCCGATCGTCGCGCCGCCGCCGAGCGCCTGGCTCCCGGTGTCGTGGTAGCGGACGTTGATCAGGTTCGAGCCCTCGTGGATCTCGACCTGGAAGTTCAGGTCGTCGGCGCCGCCGCCCTCGACCGCGGGGTCGACGTCGACCCCGGTGTAGTCGACGATGAAGGTGCGGTTCGGGCTCGTCCCCACCGTCCCGTAGCGTACGTTCGAGCCGAAGGTCTGGAGATCGTCCCAGTAGGCGGCGACGAGCGGGTTGCTGTGCGCCGAGGTCGGCAGGCAGTCGTTGGTGGGATCGGTATTCCCGGAGGTGTTGCCGCCGAACTCGAGCCAGCCGTTGGTCGAGATCGCGACCGTGGTGTAGCCGACCCCCTCGATCGTGAGCGTGAAGGGGATCGCCGCGGTCGCGAGGTTGTCGTTACCGGAGAGCGTGGTGAAGCCGGAGAGGTCGTTCGGGCTCGACTTCATCCAGGCGCCGAGGGACGACGCCGCCGACGCCCGGCTGGCCGGGATCAGCACCGCGAGCACGACGATCGCGACGCAAGCGAAAAACCTTCTCGACATCGAGGACTCCTGACGTGGCGCGCGAAATCGAAGGATGGCGCCGAGTTATCCGAGAAGACGAGCGACGGCTTGTACGAATCTGTCGGGGGTCTTGAATGAAACGGCTATGAGGCCCGGGCGAGCCGCGCGCTCGTCCCGGGCCTCGCGTCGGGCCGTCAGTCGGCCTTGTCCTTGAACTGTCCGGCCACGTTCTTCTGGGCCGGTGCGCTGTAGGTCGCCTCCCAGCACACGCCGTTGCCGTTGAAGATCTGCACCGTCACCGGCTGGCTGATCGGGATCACCGGGTCGTCGAGCAGGTCGCCCTTGCCCTTCACCTGGATCTGCGCCTTCCCGGCCGTGAGCCCTTCCTGGAGCTTCACCTGCGTCACGCCCTTCGGCGTCGCCGCCTTGTTCTTGTAGTCGAACCCCTTCGGCTTCGCCTTCCAGCACGGTTTCGTCCCGCACATCCCGCCCGCCGGGATCGGCGCCGAGAGAACGAGATCCGTGCTGTCGTAGATGCAGAGCTGGTAGTGCGTCGTCGCCGTCGGATCACCGAACTCGGCCTTCGCCGTCACCGCACCCTTGCTCCACTTCCACTGCAGCTGATCCTTGCTGCTGGGCGTCTTGTCCTTGAGCTGGAGGATCGCCTTCTGCGCGACGGCCGGCGTCCGGCAGCCGCCGAGCGGCACCATCCCGCAGACCGGCGTGCCGCCGGGGGTCGGGGTCGCGGTCACGGTCTCGACCGGCGTCGCCGTCATGGTCGTGGTCGGCGTCACCGTCGCCGTCCCGCTCGGCGTCGCGCTCTCGGTCGGCGTCGGCGACTCGGTCGGTGTCGCGGTCTCGTCCGAGGTCGCCGTTGCCGTCGGCGTGGGGCTCTCGCTCGGCGTCGGCGTCGGCGACTCGGTAGGCGTGGCGGTTTCCGTCGGCGTGGCGGTCGCCGTCGGTGTCGGCGTTTCGCTCGGCGTCGCGGTCTCCGTGGCGGTCGCGGTCTCGGTCGGGGTCGGTGTCTCGCTCGGGGTCGCCGTCTCCGTCGGCGTCGCGGTTTCCGTCGGCGTCGCCGTCGGGGTCGCGGTCTCGGTCGGCGTGAGCGTTGCCGTCGGCGTGGGGGTCTCGGTCGGCGTCTCCGTCGGCAGCGGCGTGAGGGTCGGCGTCGTGGTCGGGAGCGGTGTGAGCGTCGGGGTCTCGGTCGGCAACGGCGTCAGCGTCGGAGTCTCGGTCGGGGTCGCCGTGACCGTCGGCGTCGGGGTCGCCGTCTGGGTCGGGGTGGGGGTCGCCTGGATCTGGCACGTCGACGAGCAGCCGTCGCCGTTGTTGGTGTTGTTGTCGTCGCACTGCTCCTTGATCTCGATGATGCCGTTGCCGCAGATCGGCAGCGGCGCGATCGACCACCCGGCGTCGTTGTTGTTGTCGTCGAGGATGCGGGCGTTGCAGCCGACCGCGGTCGCGGTCGCGCCGGCGCCGCCGGCGTTCTGGAAGCCGATCGTCGCGGTCTGCCCCCCCGCAAGCGTCTGCGAGGTGCGATACTTGACGCTGACCTCGTTCGAGCTCTCGTGCATCTGCACCTGGAAGAGCACGTCGTCACCGCCGTCGTCGCCGCTCACGACCGTGTCGAGGAAGAAGTCGGCGATGAAGGTGCGATTCGGGCTGGTGCCGACGGTCGCGTAGCGGATGTTGGTGCCGGCGGCCGTCATGTCGTCCCAGAAGGCGGCGAGGAACGGATTCGTGTGCTGGGCCGTCGGCAGGCAGTCGTTCGTCGGCGTGCTGTTGGCCGCCGTGTTGCCGCCGAACTCGATCCAGCCGTTCGTCGACATCGTGATCAGCGTGTAGTTGGTGCCGTCGATCCGGATCGGGAACGGTAAGGTGACGTTGGCCGTGTTGTCGTTGCCGCTGAGCGTGAGGAGGCTGGGGATGTTGCCGACGGTGAAGTCGTCGGGGCTGTACGCCAGCACGCCGTGCGGCGACATCGCGCCGAGCGTCTTCGGATGCACCGACCAGCCCTCGTGCCCCACGTCGTTGTCGTCGAGGATCTTGGCGTTGCACGTGATCGGATACGTCGTCGCCGCGGCGCCGCCCGCGCCCTGGAAGCCGATGGTCGCGGCCTGGCCGTTCGCGTTCGCCTGCTTGTCGCGGTAGCGGACGCTGATCAGGCTCGAGCGCTCGTGGACCTGCACCTGGAAGCGCAGATCGTCCGAGCCCTCGCCCGAGCTGATGTCGACCTCGTAGTCGGCGATGAAGGTGCGATTCGGGCTGGTACCGACCGTGCCGTAGCGAACCGCCGTGCCGAAGGGGTTCAGGTCGTCCCAGTAGGCGGCGAGCAGCGGATTGGTGTGGACCGACGTCGGCAGGCAGTCGTTGGTGGAGTCGGTGCCGCCCGAGGTGTTGCCGCCGAACTCGAGCCAGCCGTGGGTGGAGATCGCGACGGTCGAGTAGTTGGTGCCCTCGATGGTGACGCTGAAGGGCATCGTGACGCTGGCGACGTTGTTGCCGGTGAGCGTCGTGAAGCCGCTGATGTCGTCCGGGCTCGCCTCCACCATCGACGACAGGGTGACGAGACCGGCGCGCCCGACGTCGGCCGACCAGCCTTCGATCGGCAGGTTGTCGTCGAGGATCTTGCCGTTGCAGGTGAGCGGCTGCACCGTCGTCGCCGCGCCGCCGCCCGCGCCCTGGAAGCCGATCGTCGCCGTCTGCCCGTTGGCCTCGTTCTGCGAGTCCATGTAGCGCACCGTGATGGTGTTGGAGCGCTCGTGCAGCTGCACCTGCATCGTCATGTCGTTGTTGCCGGCGTTGTTGTTCTCGAAGTCGACGTCGACGACGAAGACCCGCCCGCCCGCGCTGCCGGTGGTGCCGTAGCGGATGGCCGTGTTGATGGTCCGCATGTCGTCCCAATAGAAGGCGAGGAAGGGGTTGCTGTGGGCGCTGGTCGGGAGGCAGTCGTTGGTCGCGTCGCTGTCGCCCGAGGTGTTGCTGCCGAACTCGATCCAGCCGTTCGTCGACAGCGCCAGCGTCGTGTAGTTCGTCCCCTCGACCGTGAACGTGAACGGCAGGGTGACGGCCGCCGTCACGTCGTTCCCCGAGAGCGTCGTGAAGCCGCTGATGTCGTCCGAGCTGAGGTTCATCCAGCCGCCGAGCGACACTGCCGCCGACGCCGGCGTCGAAAAGACGGCGAGGGTGAGAGCCACGGCGGTCATGCGCCTGACGATAGCGAGAGTCACCATTCGGGGGAGCTCCTTCTGCGTTCGTGATCTCGAGGGCAGCGGGTCCTTCGACCACCGATGACACCGTCGGCTGCCCATTGCGGGGGCCGTCCTTCTCGCACGATTCCCCCGTCGCGGGCAACGAGAATGTGCACCCGCGGCCGGGAGGGATAGCCGAGCGCGAGCCACGCCGCTCGTACGAATCTGCCGACGGGCTTGAACGAAACGGCTAGGGACTGGAGCGGCGCCGCAGGACCCGTGCGGCCGTCGCCCAGCGCTCGCGGTCGTACGGCCCGTGCGGGCCGGAGAGCTCCTGCTCGGGGAGCTTGAAGGAGAGCTGGACCTTGGCGCTCGCCCCGAAGAGCGACGACAGCGGCAGTCCGAACATCGATCGGAACGTGCGGCTCAGGTGAGCCGAGTCGGCGAAGCCCGCCTCGTGCGCGGCCTGGGTCAGACTCTGACCGATGCCGACGCACGCGATCACGTGCCGGAGACGGAGCCACAGCACGTAACGCCGCAGCGATACCCCGATCTCGTCCTTCCAGAGATGAATGAGCCGGCCGGGCGAGACCCGCACCGCCTTCGCGAGCTTCGGAACCGGTGGGGGGTCGGGGAACTCGCGCTTGATGATGTCGAGCACGCGGATCACGCGCGGGTCGAGCACGAGCGGCACGTGCCAATCACCACCGATCTCGTCGAGCGCGAACGCCCACAGCCGTACCGCGTCGAACTGCCCGTCCCGCAGCATGGCGCGGATCCTCGCGGCGACGCGCTCGGCAGCCGCCGGCTCGGGCTCGAAGACGGTGCCACGCTCGGCGAAGAGCCGTGCCAGCCGCACGTACGCCTCCGTCTCGGGATCGATTTGCAGAATGGCCACCTGAGTCCCCCGCGTGTCCATCTGCTGCACGACGTTCGATCCGGTGGCGATCGCGCGGACGCTGCGCCAGGCGCCACGGCCGGAGCGAAACGCGAACGTGCCGTCGACGGCGAAGATCAGCGACGCAGTGAAGTGTCGGTGGGGGGCGTTCCGCATCCCGCCACCGAGAAAGAGGATGCCCTCGTGCCAGATGTGGACGGCTCCGTGCGGTACGACGGCGGACTGCACGCGTCGCTTCGCCGGCGACATGCGAGCTGAATAGTCAACGGCTTGTCATGTCACAAGCGCGTCGCCGCCGCCCGCGGCCGGTCAGCCCAGAGTCAGCTCCAACCCCCTGAGGTCGGGAAACTGCTCCTCCAGATGGGCCCGCAGCTTCCGCTTCACCCGGTTCTCGATTTGCCGCACGCGCTCGCGACTGATGCCGTAGCGGTCGCCGATCTCCTGCAGGGTGAGCGGGTCCTCCGCGAGCAGGCGATGATCGAAGATGACGCGGTCCTTGTCCTTCAGGGTGTCGCCGAACTCGCGGATGCGTTCGCTCACCATGGTGCGGAACTCGGCGTCGGCGACGGCGTCCTCGGCGGTCGCCGCGCTGCTCTTCAGCACGTCGAGCAGCGTCGATTCCTCGCCCTCGCGGAGCGGCATGTCGACCGAGAGATCGTTGGCGCCGAGCCGCTGCTGCATCTCGACGATCTCCTTCTCCTTCACGCCCAGCCGCTCGGCGAGCAGCTTGGGAGCGGCGACGAAGCCCTCGCGCTCGAGCCGGTCCTTTTCCTTGTGGAGGTTGAAGAAGAGCTTGCGCTGGGCCTGGGTGGTGCCGAGCTTCACCATCCGCCAGTTGTTGATGACGTAGCGGATGATGTAGGCGCGAATCCACCACACGGCGTACGACGGAAAACGCACGCCGCGATAGGGATCGAAGTTCTTGACCGCCTCCATGAGCCCGATGTTGCCCTCCTGCACGAGGTCGAGGAGGTTGCGGAAGGAGCGCTGGTACTCACGGGCGATCATCACGACCAGGCGGAGGTTGCCGGTCACGAGGCGGTAGGCCGCCTCGACGTCGTGCGTGTTCTGGTAGCGCACCGCGAGGTCGTGCTCCTCCTCGCGGGTCAGCAGCGAGTAGCGCCGGATCTCCTGGAGATAGCGTTGGAGAGGATCGAACGGGACGAGCGCGCCCGACTTCTCCTCGGCCTCCTCGGCGACCGGCTTCGGCAGCAAGGCGGCGAGATCGACCGGCGCGGGCTCGTCGTCGAGCACGACCTCCGCCGCCACCTCGCGCTGCTCCACCTCCTCGGTCTCGTGCGACGCGTCCTCCGATGCTTCCGCCTCGCGCGCGGCGCCATCCTCGACCGGCGCGGCCGACGCCGCGCCCCGCCGTCGCACGGGGCGTCGCCCCCGGCTCACGGCTCGCCTCGCGAGCGCGACCCGCCCGCGGCCAGGCCGCGCTTCAGCTCGTCGACCACGCTCGTGAGTATCTCGTCGAACTGACGCCGCATTGCGATCATGTCGTCACGCATGTGGAGGATGACCTCGGCCCCCGGCATGTTGACCTCGAGCTCCTCGGTGAGGAGCGTGATGAAGCGGATCCGCTCCACTCCCTCGGGGGAGATGACCACGACGTCGTCGAGCGTCCGCTTGAGCTCGACCAGCCCCTCGCGCGCCAGCGTCTCGATGAAGTCCGGGGAGCGCCCGAGGCGCGCCGCCGCTTCCGCCAGTGGTAGATACTTGCTCGACATCGGGTCCTCAGAGCGTCAGCCCTGCCCGCGGATTCTCGCCGTACGCGCTGTCGATCGCCGTCACCGCTTCGCGCACCCGCTCGTCGCCGTCTCGCGGGACGTGGACCAGCAGAACGACGTAGAAGTCGCCGCGCTCCTTTCCCTTCATGGCGGGCACGCCGCGGCTGCGCAACCGCAACTTGGCGCCGCTCTGGCTGTGCGGCGGCACCTTGAGCTTCACCGCGCCGTCGGGGGTGGGAACGTCGATCGAGGCACCGTTGAACGCCTCCCCGACCGTGACCGGGACCTGCAGATAGAGGTCGAGCCCCCGGCGCTCCAGACGCGGGTGCGGCCGTACCGAGATCACGATGTAGAGATCGCCGGGTGGCGCTCCGCCCCGCCCGGCGCCGCCCTTTCCCGCGAGGCGAATGCGCGAGCCCTCGTCGACGCCGGCGGGAATCTTCACGCTCAGCTTCTCGAGCTTCTCGCTGACGCCGCGGCCCTGACAGGCGGGACAGGGCTTCGAGGGAATCCGTCCCGCGCCGTTGCAGCGCGGGCAGCGCCTGCCGAACGACATCGGCCCGCTCCCCATCTTGATCTGGCCGCGGCCGCCGCACTCGGGACAACTGACGCCGGGACCCTCCCCGCCCGTACCGTGACAGACCTCGCACTGTACGGGCTTGGTGAGCGCGACCGTGGCGGTGATCCCGCGCACCGCGTCGAGGAGGTCGATGGTCAGGGTGGTTTCGACGTCGGCGCCCTGCTCGGCTTGTGTCCCACCGGAGCCGCGACCGCCGAAGAGGTCGCCGAAGATGTCCTCGAAGCTCGAGTAGCGGCCGCCGCCTCCTTCGAAGCCTCGTCCTTGGAAGCCGCCGCCGTAGCCGTCCATCGATTCCTGCGCGCGCTTGTACTCGCGCGCGCGCTCGGCATCGAAGCCCGCCTGCAGGCCGGCGTCGCCGAACTCGTCGTAGGCCTTGCGCTTGGCGTCGTCGATCAGGACGTCGTGCGCGAGGGAGACGCGCTTGAAGCGCTCCTCCGCCTCGCGATTGCCGGGGTTGACGTCGGGGTGGTGCTTGCGCGCGAGCTTGCGGTACGCCTTCTTGATCTCGTCGGACGTAGCGGTCCGCTTGACCCCGAGCTCCTCGTAGAGATCACGTGTCGCCATGGAGTTTCGACTGCCGCCGGAACGGGGCGGCGCATGCGGTCAATCCGGAACGCGGAGGGCCGGTCGCCGTCAGCCCACCGGCTCGGCGGCCGGCTTCGGCTCGGTGGCCATCTTGACCTTGCCAGCCGCAATTTCGCGGAGCGCCGTCACCACTTCCTTGTTGTCGCTCTCGAGCAACGGCCGTGAGCCCTTGAGGAGCTGCTTGGCGCGTTTCGCTCCCAGCAACACCAGCTGGAAACGGTTTTCGACGTTCTCGAGGCAATCTTCGACGGTGATTCTGGCCATCCGGATCTCCTAGCACAGGGTGGGACTGGCGTCGGTTGTACCCGAATCATCCGCGCAAGGAAACTCGGGCCCCCGAGGCGCTCGGACGCCGGCAACGGGGCTATCGACCGCTCGTCCCGCGCGCGTCGAGGAGCCCCGCCACGAACGGACGGAGCGCTTCCGCTACCACCTCGTGCCCGTCCTCCGTCAGGTGGATGTCCCAGGCGAAATACCCCGTCCGCCCGGTGGCGACGAAATGCGCGCGCAGCACGGGACCGAGATCGAGATGCGGAATCCCGGCGCGCGCGAACAGGCCGTCGGCGAGGCGCTCGGGATGCTCGGGATCGCGCGCCCGCGGCGCGAACTCGGACATCAGCGCGAGGAGGTGACGCCAGGCCGCCTCCGACACCGCCTCCTTGGGCGGAATGATCGCCGCCGCGAACCCGGCACCGCGACCCTCGACCTCGGCCCGGAGGCGGCGCACCAGGGCGTCGGTCAGCGCCCAGGCCTCGCCCCACGGCGGCGCGGCCTCGGTCCCGAAGACCCCGAGCATCGTCTCGCGCGCGGCGCGCCGCGCCTCGGGAGAAACCGGCCGCTGGAGCGCCGCCTCGACCAGTCGGACGACGTGGAGACTGCGCTCGAGCGCCATCGACGTGCCTCCGATCAGGCTGGCACGGCGGGCCGCGAGCTCCTCCCAGTGCCGGCGTGCGTCGCCCGCGTCGAGGTGGAGCTCCCCGTCACGGCCGAGCTCGAAATGCGCCTTCGGCGGCGGACCGTCGGGCGCGTCGGCGTAGGAGCGCTCGTAGAGCGGTCGCGAGTTCTCGATGACGTCGTTGGCGGCGGTGAATGCCAGCAGCACGAGGTCGGGCTCGTAGCGCTCACCCTCGGCCTCGTAGAAGAGCAGCTCGTTGTCGGTCCCGAAGCCCGAGACGCCGGCGTTCACGACCTCGACCTCGCGTCCTTCGGCGATCAGCTTCGCCTCGAGCCGTTTGGCGAAGGTCGATTCGAGGGGCACCTGCATACCCTCGGCGAACGAGTCGCCGAGCAGCAGGACGCGCGCGACGCCGGGCGGCTTTCGTAATGGATGGTCGCGGTCACGCAAGCCGTCGGCATTCATGCGGCTGAAGGCGCGCCATTCGAACGCGCGCCCCACGCAGCCCTGTGTCCAGCCCTCGCCGTGAGGCTCGTGCCGCCAGCCGTAGAGCGGATGGGGCTCGAAGAGCTTGGTCCCCGCCGTCGTGCAGATGAAGCGCTTGGCGACACGGAACCCGGCCTCGGAGAGCATCACCCCGGCCGCGAGAGCCGCGACGACGAGCAGCGCCGTCCAGCGCGAGGCGCGGGCGGCAATGGGATCACGGTCCGACAAGCGCGCGGCACGTTACCAAAGCGACCGTCCGGCACACCATCGATTGCGTGCGGGTCGCGTCACGCGCGAGCGCGGCGATCGGTTGACACGACGCCGGGGCGCCAGTAGCGAGCCCCGCATGCGGATGCTGGCTCGGTTGCGGGAGTTGTCGCTTCCACCCAAGCGACGCCTCGGCCGCGACCTCGCCGCGACCTATCGGGCCGAGCGCCGCCTCGGCGGCCAGCTGCGCGCCCATGCGGCGCAGGTCCCCTACCCGGCCCTCCGCATCGATCTCCTCCACCTCGCCGACATGGCCGACGGCAACAGCGCCGCCCTCGCGAACGAGCTCCGCACTCTCACCGGCAGCGCCGACCCGCTCGTCGCCGAGCCCCCACGCGGCGGCCGCAACCATTGGGAGCGCGTCTTGATCGATCTCACCGACGCCGAGGCGTTGCAGAGGTCGTACGCCGACCTGGCACTCAGGTGGGACGTCGACTTCCCGCCCGTCGCGGCAGTGTTCGCCCGCCTCGCCCGCTCCGCCGCCCGCACGACCGCCACGCTCCGCTCCCAAGCCGCCCTCGCCGACCCCCACGCCTCCAATTAGGGAGCCGGCGCATCGAAATCCGCGCGCGGGCGATGCTGCCGGCGAGCTGGTACGTCCAAGATTCGAAGAACAGATGGTTGGTAGGGAAGCTCGGTCGCGTCGCCGTTGCCGACACGTGGTGGCCGCGGGTGCGATCAGCCGGGGACGTCCGCGGGGTCGAGGAGGCCGTAACGGCGCCAGCCCACCGTGAGGAGCCACGTCCGCGCGCGCGCCACGGCCGGCCGCTGCGCAACGTCCTCGGTACCATCGCTTACTTCTTCTAGTTTTTCTCTTTTCCAACCATCGAACCAACGCCCCGAGGACGCAGGGTCCAGCCGGATCGCCCCGGAAAGCTTGGCGCGGGCGGCGGCGACATGCCGCCGGGCATTCAGCAGCACGTAGCGGAGCGCGTTCCGCACCTCGCGCGGCGTCGACAGGAGCCGCATGTGGTAGCGATCGGCGAGCACCCGCCCCTTCCGCCGCGCCACGCGGTTCACCGCCCGGGCGACCCGGACGCCGACCGCTCGCATGCCGCGTCCGAGAGCATCGCGATCCTGCGCCTCGACGATCAAGTGCGCGTGGTTCCCCTGCAGCGAGTAGTGGACCAGGCGAAAGCCCGGCCGCTCGCAGCCGGCGACGAAGGTGCGCTCGAGCAACCTGACGAGCTTGCCGATGCGAAGCGACGGCAGGTCCTTCCGGATACGGACCGTGACGTGCGCCGGCAGGGTCTTCGCAAAGGGCGCCCGCGATAGGTGCGGCATCCCCGCCCGCGCGCCGGCGGGCTTCCGTCCGGCCCCGGCGCGGCGGCCGCCCCAACGCCGGGGAGCCGGCAACGACAAAGCGAGCTGAGCGGGCTTGCGTGCCATCTTGATACGGCTTAACTTCCCTGCTCCGCCTCCCTCCCTTACCAACCCTCCGGCCGCCCGGTCGTCCGAGACCGTCCTGTCCGCATGACGAGGAAGAACTCCCGGTTCCCCGCCGGCCCCACCAGCACCGAGGTCAGCACCGCATCCACCACGAGCCCGAGCTCGAGCGCGAACCGCTGCAGCTCCCCCAGCACCTCGGCGTGCAAGCCGGCATCCCGCACTACCCCGCCCTTCCCCACCCGCCCCTTCCCGACCTCGAACTGCGGCTTCACCAACGCCACGACCGTGCGATCGACCCCGAGCAGGTCCACCACCACCGGCAACACCAAGCGCAGCGAGATGAACGACGCGTCGATGGTGGCGAGATCGAGCGGCTCCGCGAAGCTCGCGGCCGTCAGGTCGCGCACGTTGGTCCGCTCACGGTTCACGACCCGCGGGTCGCCGCGCAGCTTCCACGCCAGCTGGCCGTACCCGACGTCGACCGCGTAGACGCGACGGGCGCCGCGCTGCAGCAGGCAGTCGGTGAAGCCGCCGGTCGACGCCCCGACGTCGAGCACGACCTTTCCTGCGACGTCGAGGCCGAGCGCGGCGAGCGCGGCGTCGAGCTTGGCGCCGCCGCGGCTGACGAACGGATGGGGCTCGCCCCGCACCTCGAGCGCGACGTCCGTCGCGAGTCGGGTCCCCGGCTTGTCGATCGCGGCGTCGCCCGAGAACACCAGCCCGGCCATCACCAGGCGTTGGGCTCGCTCGCGGGTGTCGGCGAGACCGCGCTCGACGAGCAACTTGTCGACGCGCTCCTTGCTCATGGTGCACCCGGCGTCAGCGCCGCCGCACGCGGCCGACCACCGACGTCTCCGGCGTCATCGCGGCTCGCAGGCGCGGGCGACGACGAAGTCGGCGATGGCGCCGAGCGGCTCCCCCGCGGCCCCGAGCGCCGCTGCCGCCGCCCCGCAACGAGCGCGGAGATCACGCGCGACCGCGCGGGCCCCCTCGAGACCGAGCACCGCGGGATAGGTGGCCTTGCCGTGGGCGGCGTCGCCGCCCACGCGCTTGCCGGTAACGGCGGTCGGCGCCGTCGCGTCGAGGATGTCGTCGGCGACCTGGAAGGCGAGGCCGAGCGCCTGGCCGTACTCGAGGAGCGCCGAGCGGCGCTCGCCCGTCGCCTCGCCGGCGAGCGCGCCGGCCTCGACGGCGGCGGCGATCAGCGCCGCGGTCTTGCGACGATGAATCGACTCGACGAGATGACGGTCGGCGGCCGAGCCTTCGGCCTCGAGGTCGGCGACCTGGCCGCCGACCATGCCGGCCTGTCCCGCCGCGGTGGCCAGCGCGGCGACGAATCCGAGCGCGCGGCCCGCGTCGACGCCGACCTCGCGCGCGCCCTCGACCGCGACCCGAAAGGCCTCGGTGAGGAGCGCGTCGCCGGTGAGGATGGCGAGGGCCTCGCCGTACACCACGTGCAGCGTCGGCCGGCCGCGGCGGAGCTCGTCGTCGTCCATGGCGGGCAGGTCGTCGTGCACGAGCGAGTAGGCGTGCACCATCTCGACGGCGCAGCCGAACGGCAGGGCGCGCGTCGCCGTCGCGGGCGCCGCCTCGCAGGCGGCGAGGGCGAGGATCGGCCGAATGCGCTTCCCACCCGAGAACACCGCGTAGCGCATCGCCTCGTGCAGGCGAGCCGGCGTGCCCTCGCGCGGGGCCAAGGCGCGCTCGAGCGCCGCCTCGATGCGGGCCCGCCGCTCGGCGAGATAGTCCTCGAGGTTCACTCGGCGTCGGCCTCCAGGGCGCGCGTTTTGAGGGCGCCCTTGCCGTCGCGGGTCAGCACCTCGATGCGTCGCTCGACCGCACCGAGGCGCTCGTTCAGCGTCTTGACCAAGCCGACGCCGCGCTCGAAGGCCGCCAGCGAGTCCTCGAGCGTGAGCTCGCCGGACTCGAGCCGCGTCACGGTCTCCTCGAGCTCCACCAACGCCTCCTCGAACCGGAGTGGATCACCGTCGGCCATCGCCGTCCTCCTTCGCTCGTGCTCGTATGGTGCCGCGCGTCCCGGACGGGCCGCGGCCCCCTTCCACCCGCGCCACCACGGCGCCCTCGGCGAAGGTGATCTCCACCTGGTCGCCGCGAGTCAAGGCGGCGCTCGAGCGGACGATGGCGCCGCCAGGCACGCGCCGGACCAGACTGTACCCGCGCCCCAGCACCGCGAGCGGGCTCAGGTCGTCGAGCGACGACGCCGCCCGACCGAGGCGGTCGCCCGTGCGCGCCACCGCACGCCTGCCGGCGAGATCGAGGCGATGCCGGAGCGCCGCGATCGTCTCGGAGAGCGCCGCGACGCGCGTCCCGGGATGCTGCATCGCGAGACGATGTGCGGTGGCCGCGACGTGCCCGCGCGCGAGCGCGAAACGGCGCGCGAGCGCGGCGTCGAGGCGGAGCGCGAGCCCCTCCGCGGCGGTCCGGAGCTCCTGCGTCCGCCGGCGCGGATCGCGGAGGCGGCGGGTCAGGAGCTCGACGTGGCGGCGCTCGCGCTCGATCCGTCGCGCCAGCGCGCCCGCGAGCTTCGTCTCGCCGCGGACCACGAGCGCGGCGAGGTCGGCGAGCCGCGGCACCACCATCTCGGCCGCGGCCGTCGGCGTCGGCGCCCGCCGATCGGCGACGAAGTCGGCGATCGTGAAATCGACCTCGTGGCCGACCGCGGAGACGACGGGCAGGCGCGAGTCGGCGATGGCGCGCGCCACGCGCTCCTCGTTGAAGGCAAAGAGGTCTTCGAGCGAGCCGCCGCCGCGACCGACGATCAGCACCTCGAGGCCCGGGTATTCGTTGAGGTCGGCGATCGCCTGCGCGATGTCCTCGCCGGCGCCGACCCCCTGGACGCGCACCGGCCGCACGACGACGTGCAGCGCCGGACAGCGCGTCCCGAGAATGACCAGGATGTCGTGCAGCGCCGCCCCGCCGCGCGCGGTCGCGATGCCGATCCGGCGCGGGAAGAACGGCAACGGCCGCTTGCGGGCCTCGTCGAAGAGGCCCTCGGCCGCGAGCCGCGCCTTCAGCTGCTCGTAGGCGAGCTGCAAGGCGCCGCGGCCCTGCGGCTCGAGCGTGTCGACGTAGATCTGCAGCTCGCCGCGCTCGGCGTAGAGACTCACCCGCCCGCGCACGATCACCTCCTGGCCGTCGGCGGGCCGGAACACCAGGAGCTGCGCCGCGCTCCGGAACATGCAGCAGCGCAGCTGGCTGCGGTCGTCCTTGAGCGTGAAGTAGAGATGCCCCGAGCCCGCGGGCCGCAGGTTGGAGATTTCCCCCGCCACCAGCACGCGGCCGATCTCCTGATCGAGCGCGTTCCGCACGAGGGCCGTCAACTGCGTGACCGTGAGCGGCGCAGGCGCTCGGCGTGGACGCGCGACGACCATGCGCGCCGAACCTAGCCCGAATTCGTCTGCAGGTCGACGTCCGACGCGTTCGGGGCCGAAATGGAATCTACCGTACGAGGGCCGACAGCGGCACGACGTCGATCCCGAGTCCGTCCGCCTTCGGCAGCCAGCCGGCGAGCGCCGCGAGCGTCGACGGATAGGGGTGGCCGATCGCGATCGCCTCTCCCACGTCGCGCGCCCGCGCGGCGACGGCGGCGAGCGCGCGCGCCACCGCCTCGGGCGCCGGATCGTGGTCGAGAAACACGTGGCGCTCGGCGAACGGCACCTGCAGGCGGGCCGCGACGGCGGCGGCGACCGACTCCGGGCTGGTCTTGCTGTCGAGGAAGAAGAGGCCGCGCGCGCGCAAGGCGCCGAGCAGCGCCCGCATCGCCCGCGGGTCGCGGGTGAAGCGCGAGCCCATGTGGCCGTTCACCCCGACGATGTAGGGCACGGCGCGGAGATCGCGCTCGAGCTGGTGCTCGATGTCGTCGGGCCCCATGGCGGTGCGGAGGAAGCCGCGCGCGCCCTCCATCGCCGCCTGGCGCTCCGGCTCGAGCGGGAGGTGCAGGATCACCTCGCGACCGCGCGCCACCGCCGCGGCGGCGACCGCGGACGAGGCGGCGCGAAACGGGATGATCGCGACCGTGACCGCGGGCTCGAGCGCGAGCACGCGGTCGGCGGTCTCGAGGCTGTCGCCGAGGTCGTCGATGACGATCGCCACGCGGGGCACGGGGCGCGCGCGCTCCGTGGGCGGTGCGCCTCCCTGCCGCGACGCGGTGTCGGGCGAGCGGGTCACCGGATCGCCGGCCGCACGTGCCCGGCCCGGAGCCGGCGCCACGCGCTCGCCCGGCTCGACGATCCGCGGGGGAGCGAGCGGCGGCGGCGGCAGATGCCGCGGTCGCAGCCAGAAGGCGCCGAGTGCCGTGGCGAGGGCCACCACCACGATCGGGAGGGCCCTGCTCCGCCCCCGCTGTTTCCGCCGCGCCGGCCGTGCCGGGCGCGTCTTTCGCCGTTCCGCCACCACCCCTCCTCAACCGCAAAGGGGGATCTCTCCCCCTTCGCCGCCGCGGCAAAGCCGCGTCGGCTCATCCCCCGGCTCGCTGCGCTCGGCCGCGCGCTTCGCGCGCGGAGCCCTACCTCACCCCTACTCTTCCAGCCCTACTCTTCGCGCTTCGCGACCAGCGTCTTGAAGACCTTCCAGCTCTTCAGCAGCTCGAGCGCATGATCGAGTTGCGGATCCTTGCCCATTTCGCCTTCCTTGATTCCGGAATCGACATCCGATTCGGGAAGCTCGTCGGGCGGGCCCTCGCGCTCGGAATCCTGGTCGGGCTCCGCGCTCTCCGAGTCCGCCGGCCCGCCCTTCTTGTTCTCGAAGTGACGCGGCAGGTTCGCCTCACGGAGGCCAAGCGACTCTCTGCTTGTCGCCGACCCGCGCCATCAGGACGTTGTCCATGATGATGTCGGGGACGATGCCGGTCGCCTGGATCGAGCGGCCGCTCGGCGTGTAGTAGCGCGCCGTCGTGAGACGCAGCGCCGAGTTGTCGTCGAGCGGCAGGATGGTCTGCACCGAGCCCTTGCCGAAGGTGGTGGTGCCGAGAATGAGCGCGCGCTTGTGGTCCTGGAGCGCGCCCGCGACGATCTCGGAGGCGCTGGCGCGTGCCGCCGTTCACCAGCACGACCATCGGGAAGTCGGTGTAGCTGCCGGGCTTGTGCGCGAAGTACTTCTGCTTCTGGTTCTCGAGCCGACCGTCGGTGTAGACGATCAGGCCGCCGTCGAGGAAGAGGTCGGCGACCTTCACCGCCTGGGTGAGGAGACCGCCGGGATCGTTGCGGAGGTCGAGGACGATGCCCTCGATGGCCGGTCTCGCGTGCTCCAGGAGTCGAGCGTGCGCTCGACGTCGTTGTCGGTGCGCTCCTGGAACTGCGTGACGCGCACATAGCCGTAGCCCTTCTCGAGCCACTTCGACTTGACGCTCTGGATCTTGATGACCTCGCGCGTGAGCGTGACGTCGAAGAGCTTGTTGATGCCCTCGCGCTTGATCGAGATCAGCGTGACCTTGCTGCCCTTCGGGCCGCGCATCTTCTTGACGGCCTCGACCAGCGTCATGTCCTTGGTGAACTCGCCGTCGATCTTGATGATCTGATCGCCCGCCTTGACGCCGGCGCGGTAGCGCGGGCGTGTCCTCGATGGGCGACACCACGGTGAGGACGCCGTTCCGCATCGGTGATCTCGATGCCGAGCCCGCCGAAGCTGCCCTTCGTGTCGACCTGCAGCTCTTTGTAGAGGTCGGGCGTGAGGTAGGCGCTGTGCGGATCGAGCGACGTCAGCATGCCGTTGATGGCGCCTTCGATCAGTTGCTCGGTCGGTCACGTCCTCGACGTAGTTCTTCTGGACGATGGAGAGGATGTTGGTGAAGGTTTGGAGATTTTCGTACGCCGCGTCCTTGCCGACCGCGTCCACCCGCTGGACCCCGTTGCCACCCGAGAACAGCAAGGCGAGCATCGCGAAGAACGCGAGAAAAAGGGTGAGACTGCGTCGCCGAGGTGGCATCGTTTGGTGCTCCGTTCGAATGAAGTCGTGCAACTATACAAGAGGCGTCGTGCCCCGCAAAGCTGGAGACACGCTTCACACGCAAAAAAACCCGCGTGCGGAAGGCCGTGCGGATACGATGCCTCGCTTGCATGGGCGGGGGCTCGCCGTTAGGTAGGGGCCCGGGGAGGTGGCGATGCGGGTCGAGCGACAACTCTCGGTGTTCCTCGACAACAAGCCCGGGTCCCTGGCGGCGACCTGCCGCGACCTCGCCGCGCACGACATCAACATCGAGGCGATCAGCGTCGCCAACCTCGTCGATCATGCCGTGGTGCGGCTGATCGTCTCCGATCCGAAGGCCGCCGAGCATCTGATCGGCGCGGCGGGCACGCTGGTGCTGGTGCACGAGGTGCTGGCCGTCGAGCTGCCCGATCAACCCGGGTCGATCGAGCGACTGGCGCGCACGCTCGGCCGCGCCCGCGTCAACATCGACTACATGTACGGCTCGAGCCGGGCCGCGGGCCACGGCCCCGCCACCGTCTTTCTCCGCGTCTCCGATCTCGCCGACGCCAAGCGCGCGCTCCGGAGCCGCCTCCGTGCCGGCCCGATCGCGGCCACCCGCGGCGGCTCACGCCCCAGGCGTCGCTAGCGGGTTGCTAGCCGCGCCCTCCGAGACCCGGCCAAGTCCCCGTCTCCATGAGACGTTTGAGCGCCGCCACCGCCGTCGGGGCGTTCCACTCGCGGGGCCCGATCTCGTGGGCGACGATCGTGCCGTTGCGGTCGATGACGAAGGTCTCCGGGTAGCCGGTGACACGGTAGCGGCCGGCGACCTGGAGATCGGGGTCGGGGAGCACCGGGAAGCTCAGGCGATAGGTCTCGACGAAGCGCCTCACTGCGTCGCGCTCCGACTGATCGCTGTTCACCGCCAGCATCTCGAAGTCGCGTCCTTTGAGCTCTTGATAGAGCGCCTGCATGGCGGGCATCTCCTGCCGGCACGGCTCGCACCAAGTGGCCCAGACGTTGACGAACACGACCTTGCCCTTGAGATTGGCGAGCCGGACGGCGTTGCCCTCGAGATCGGCGAGCGAGAACTCGGGCGCCGGCTGGCCGACCAGCGCCCCGCCGCGCTGACATCCGGTCGCGACCGCCAGCACCGCGACCACCGCGAGCACGACGCGCGCGGTCGAGACACGCGAGCCGACGCTCATGCCCGCGGCGCGTCGGTCGAGGGCGACACGGCCCGCGCCTCGACGAGGCTCGAGCCCGCGCTCCGCCAGATCTGCACCGACGCGATCGCCATCAGGATCAGGCTGATCACCTGGGCCTCGGAGAGCCCGAAGACGACGCGGGGGTTGATGCGGACGAACTCGACCAGGAAGCGAGCCGCGCCGCTGAGAAGCAGGTAGAGCCACAGGATGTACCCGTCGGGATGCGGCGACCGCCCCCGCACCCAGAGGATCGCGAAGACGGCGCCGTAGAGGAGCGTCTCGTAGACGGGCGCAGGATGGACGCGGACGTCGACCGGCAAATTGTTCTCGCGGGTCCATTCCTCCCAACCGATGATGGCGTTCGGAAAGCTCATGCCCCACGGCAGCGTCGTCGGCATGCCCCAATCGCCGTCGCCGGCGAGCTGGCAGCCGATGCGGCCGATGGCTTGGCCGATGGCGAGCGACGGCGCGATGCAGTCGGTGATCTGCCAGTACGGGAGGCCGCGCCGCCAGATGAAGATCGACACCGTGACGAAGCCGCCGATCAGCCCGCCGTAGAAGACGAAGCCGGCGCCGGTGAGCACGAACGCGAGCGGGTCGCGGATGAATCCGCCCCAATCGTCGAGGAACGAGAGCACGCGCGAGCCCACGAGCCCACCGACCGCCGCCCACAGCGTGAAGGACGCCGCCAGGTCCGGATCGAGGCCCTTCCGCGTGAGCTCGCGCTGGACGACGTTGCTGGCGACCAGAAACGCGATCGCGAGCATCACCCCGAAGCTGTAGACGGTGAGCGGACCGATCGAAAAGATTATCGGGTACACCGCGGCGGACCATATCGGAAGGGTCCGGGGAGCGCGAGTCAGGGCCGGGCGATCGCGTGCGCCGAGCCGCCCGCTTCGGGATTGCGTCGTCCACCGGCCCCGCCTAGAAGGCCTCATGGCGCAGGCCGGCTTCTGGGCCGTCTCCTCCGGGAAGATCAGCTTTCGCCGCGACGGCCGCTGGTACTCCGACGACGAGCCGATCAACAACGCGCGCATCGCCAAGCTCTTCAGCAAGTGCCTGAAGGAGACCGCCGACGGCCGCTGGCAGATCGCCATGGCCGACGAGCGCGCCTTCGTCGACGTGCACGACACGCCCTGGGTCGTCACCGGCGTGAGCGGCGATCGGACGCGCGGCTTCACGCTCCACCTGAACGACGACACCGAGGAACGGCTCGACGGCACCACGCTCCGCGTCGGCGAGGGCAACGTGCTCTACACGCGCGTGAAGGACGGCCGCTACCCCGCCCGCTTCCTCCGCCCCGCGTACTATCAGCTCGCCCCGTCGATCATCGAGGACGAGGGACGGTTCGAGCTCGAGGCCGGCGGCCGGCGCCACCCGATCCGGCCGGCCGATTGATGCACATAGCGCTGGTCGAGCCCGAGATCCCCCCCAACACCGGCTCGATCGCGCGCCTCTGCGCCGCGACCGAGACGCCGCTCCACTTGGTCGGCAAGCTCGGCTTCACCATCGACGACAAACACCTGAAGCGCGCCGGGCTCGACTACTGGCCCTGGGTGGACCTGCACCAACACGCCGACTGGCCGGCCTTCGCGGCCGCCGTACCCGGTCGCCGGCTCGGCTTCTCGGCCCGCGCCGAGCGCCCCTACACCGCGATCGCGTTCCGCCCGGGCGACGTGCTGGTGTTCGGCGGCGAGACGCGCGGCCTGCCCGACGTGATCAAGAAGGATCTCGCGGGCGCGCTCTACTCCATCCCGATCGTGAGCCCGCACGTCCGCAGCCTGAACCTGGCGAACGCGGTCGCGATCGTCCTCTACGAGGCCCGCCGGCAGCTGGGCTGCTGAACGCGCGCGCGGCGGCGGCGGCAGTGGCTGTTGCGATCGCAGGTTTCCGAACGCGGCTTGCGGTGCGCACCGCTCCTGTGTCAGACCGCGGAGCCCAATTTGAGCGTCGCCGTGCCGCCGATAAAACGACTGAGATGGCCCTTCATCGGCCGTGAGCGAGAGCTCGCCGTGCTCGAGGCCGCACTGGACGATGCGACGGCTGGTCATGGCCGCGTGGTGCTGCTCGTCGGTGAGGCCGGGATCGGGAAGACGCGCACGGCGGAGGAATTCGGCACGTTCGCGGAACGCGGTGGCGCCTTGGTTCTCCGGGGAGCGTGTTACGAGGATGAGCCGGGGCCGGCATATCGTCCTTTTTCTGATGCGATGACGAGGTGCATCCGGCGGAGCGCCATCGCTATGTTGCGACACGATCTCGGGTTCGGCGCGCCAACGATAGCTCGAATCGTTCCGGCGGTTCGGGAGCGGCTCACGGATGTTCCGCAGCCGTTGCCCCTTCCGCCGGACGAAGAGCGTTTGCGGCTCTTCGACGCCGTGAGCCAATTCCTGCTCGCCCTCGGAGCACGCGCGCCTGTCGTGCTGATCCTCGACGACCTACAATGGGCAGAGACTTCGTCGATCGCGCTTCTCCGCCACATCGCTCGCTTCGCGTCCCAGCAACGTCTTCTCATCGTGGGCGCGTATCGCGGTCACGAGATCGACGATTTCCACCCTTTGGCGACCCTGCTCGCCGCGCTGCGCCGAGAAACTAGCTACGAGCGGCTGGTGCTCCAGGGATTGAGTCCATCCGACACCGCCGCGCTCAGCACCGCGGCGGCCGGGCAACAGATCGCGGAAGCCGTTCTGCGCAGTATCAGCACCTACACCGAAGGAAACCCCTTCTTCGTCCGTGAGGTCGTCGAGACGCTGCTCGAGACCGGTCGACTGGGGGAGGAGCGCGCCATCGACATGGGCGAACTCGGCGCGTCGGAGGGCATCCGCTACCTCCTCTGCCGCAGAATGTCGCGCGTATCGCCGGACGCGCAACAATTCCTCACGGTCGCGGCCGCATGCGGCGGTCCGTTCCGGATCGAAGTGCCAGCGACGGTCCTCGGATACGACGATACGCATGCACTTGCGGCGCTCGACGAAGCGCTTCGGGCGGACGTGAGCGTGTCGTTCGACGGCGCGGACACATACGATTTCCGCCACGCACTACTCCGCGATGCTCTATATTCACCCTCGCCGCCATCGCGACGCATTCGCCTGCATCGGCAGATTGCCGATGCGATGGAGCGGGTCTACGGCGAGCAGGCTCCGGAGCATGCGGCGGAAATCGCTGGTCAGTACCTCCGCAGCAAGACCCTCCCAGGCGCCGACCGCGGCGCCACCCATGCGATCAGGGCGGCGGACAGCGCCGTAGCGACACACGCCCACGCCGAATGCGCAAGGTTCCTTCGCGTTGCTCTCGAGCTGTTGCCGTCCGAAGATCCGCAGCGGGCCACATTGCTTGCGCGGCTTGGACTCTCGCTCACGTGGAGCTTGCAACTCGATGAAGCGTTGGCGGTCGCGCGCGATGCAGCGCTCGCGCTCGCCAGCCGCGATGGCGGCTCGGTCGCAGGTGAGTATCTCGCCGAGGCCGCGTGCGCCATGTCGACGGCCGGGTCCACCACCGGCGCTTGGGCGCTGGCAACCGACGGGCTCGGCTACATCGGAGCGCGTCGCGACGCAGCATGGGTGTCGCTCACGTTGTTCGACATGCTTCGCCAAGCGGCTGAGGATCCCGACGGGCTAGGAATCCCCCCGGATTCCGAAGCGCGCCGAGAGCTTTGTCGCGTCGCGGAAGGCATCGACCTTCCGATGGATCGCCGTTGGCTCCTGGTGGGACACGGCATCTGCAGCTTCTTCGAATCGCGTGCGGAACTGATTGCGCGAGCCGGAGACGATCCGACTCTTGGGACGTTCTGGCTCGGCGATTTCGTCCGCTGCCGCGCCTTGTGGAAGCGCGCGGCTGCGCAGTGCGAGCGCGAGGGTAAGATCGCGACAGCGATAGAATGCTGGGCGCAGCTTGCGCGCGTCCTTACGGCGTTGGGCGAGCTTCCTGCAGCGGCGAAGGCGTATCAGCAGGGCGTCGTGCTGGCTGGGCGATGCGCAACGCAATCGCGCCAGGTACTGCAATTGCTCGGCGCGCGCTTCGAAATGCTGATGGCGATCGACGAAGGCTGGAAAGAATTCGCTCGCCAACAGCGCGACACGCCCACCACGCTTCTTCCCGAAAACCGCTTCGGGATCACGGCCATGCAAGCGGCGGCCGCATGCGCTGCCGCCCGGATGCGGCGCGTCGATGATGCGCTCATGCTCGTGGACGCGCTCCTGCCGGCGCTGGAACGGGCTCCGGCTTGGCTCGGCAACTGCTCGCAGATCGCCTGTGATGCCGCCGAGGTGCTGTGGCTGACCGAACGGGACGTGCATGCCGATCGGATCGAGGCGGTGGTACGCGACAAGGTGATCCAGCCGGATTTTCGCTATCCCATGCGAGACGGCCGCCTCGCACTCGCCCGCCTCCTCGCGCTCCAGGGTCGATACGATGATGCGACGAAATGGTTCGCCGACGCGCGCGAGGTCCTCGCGGAACAGCACGCCCGTCCGCTGCGTGCCATCGTCGACCACGACGAAGGTCTCGCGTTCCTCCGCCGGCGAGATGGCCGTAGCGCTCGGCCGCTTCTCGAGGCCGCCCTCGAATCGTTTCGCGCGCTCGGCATGACGGGATGGATCGCCAGGGCTGAGGATCTGCTGGTGGCCTCCAAGCCGGGCTCGCCGCCAGCCGCCAGAGCGGCAATGACGCCTGTCCAGCAATCGCAACCGGCCCTTCCCCCCTTGCGCGATGTCGGCGCACCGGCGACCGAGCCAGGGGAGCCTCGAGCCGCAACGAACCAATGGCGGAAGGAGGGCGACTACTGGACGATCGCCTATGACGGTCGGACCGTCCGGCTGAAGGATGCCAAGGGGTTGTTCTACATCTCGTGCCTGATTCGGGCTCCCACACGCGACTTTCACGTCGCCGAGCTGACGGCTCTGGGGGCCGGCGAACTGGGCGGCCGGGAGCGGAATTCCTCGATCGCAGTCGGGCGCGACGCGGGTCCCATGCTCGATTCCCAAGCCACGTCGGCATATCGGGAGCGGCTGCGCGACTTGCGCGAGGAGCTGGAAAGCGCGACAGCAGCGGGAGATCTCGGCCGTGCCGCGCGCGCCCGCGAGGAGAGCGAGCTGCTCACACAGCAGCTGACGACCGCCTATGGGCTCGGGGGCCGGGCGCGGCGGGCGGCGGATCCGACCGAACGGATGCGGAAGGCCGTGACCAACCGGATTCGCCGCGCGATCACCATAGTGGCCGCAGCGCATCCTGCCCTCGGGCGGCATCTCCAGAACGCGCTGCGGACGGGTTTCTTCTGCTCGTACACGCCGGATCACCCGGTCCCGTGGGACTTTTAATTCACCCCGCGGCGTAACACGTAGCATCGCTACGGCCCGGGTAGCGCCGCTACCCTGAGATGCGCTCGGACCAAGGGTCGAACCCTCCTCGCCGCGGGGTCGGTCTTTTTCGCAATGACGGCGACATCTGGACGATCGTCTACGAGCACCGCCTCGTCCGCCTCCGCGATGCGAAGGGGCTCCGCTATCTCGCCGTTTTGCTGGGACACCCGGGACAAAGGTTTCCCGTTGGCGAGCTGATCGCACGCACCAATGCATCGCTGATCGCGAGGGACGGCGACCCCGAGCGCGCACGTAAGGCGGTCACCAATCGTATTCGTCAGGCGATTGCGCGAATCGCCGCCGCGAATGGCGGGCTCGGCCTCCATTTGCGCAACGCCGTGCACACCGGCGCGCTGTGCTCATACACCCCAGACCGCATGTGGTCCTGGAAGGGCGCCCGCGTAGCGTCGCTACGCGAGACGTAGCGTCCCATGAATTGGACGAAATCGCATCCACCCGACGGAAGGAGATCACCAATGACGACACCCTTCGTGACGCTGGTCGCAATGACTGCACTCTTTGCTTCGCTGAGGTTCGCTCCGCCTGCGCATGCCGCCGACGTGTCACCAGGCAAAAACGTCGCGCTCGCCCACGTCAATCTCTTTCAGGACTCCTACACGATCAACGCGACGATCGAGAAGGGCAAGAAGAAGCACGTCCTCATCATCCATTCCGAAGCCAACGTCATCTTCGCGCAGGCGCTGACGTATTGTCTGGGACCCGATCTCAGCGTGAACGGCATCGTGCAACTGGCGCAGCCGAGTCCGGGTCAGGGCGTCGCGTGCATTACGTCATGCAACAACGATGCGTGCACGATCCACGGAACGTACTTCGTCGACCTCGACGCCGCGGAGCTGGCGCACCCAGGGATGTTCTACAATCAGCCCGTTACCGTGCATCACTCCGGAGGGCCGCAGGACGTCGGCGGCGTCAGCACCGGCAACGCCGTCCTGACGGTCATGATGCAGAAGAAATGAACGGGCCTGCTAAGCGCGCAACGTTCTCGGCGCCGCTCGTGAAGAAGAAACGATCGAGCAGCCTAGCGACGCTCACTGCACAACTCACAGAAGGAGGAGTCATGTCACGGCACACCCGTTCCCTGTTCGCAGCGACCTTCGCGACGCTCGCGCTAGCGGCTTCGGCCCGAGCCGCCGATCTGCAGACGAGCTACACGGTCGACGACAAAGCCCTGAAAGCCGCCGTCAGCGGCACCCCGATCACCTTCGCGCTCTATTCCGACGGCGCCTGCACGACGCTCGTCGACGACGTCACCATCGCCGTGGACGACATCGATTTGATCGAGCGCGTGAAACGCTTCAAGCCGAAAGGTGCCGTCAAGCCGCCCAACACGGTGCGCCTGACGGAGGTCCTTACCGGCGTGTCCACGGCCGCGACCCTCTACCTCGAGGTCACCGGGCTCGGCATCACGCCGGTCGGCGGCAGCTGCCAGCTGCAGCACGCCTCGACGGCCGGCGCGGAAGTTCCGTGCCTGACGCAGGTGGGCAGCGAGGTCTACTTCGACGGTTGCAACGTCAACGTGCGTAGCGGGGGCGGGGATACATTTGCTGCCGTGAACGGCCTCGGCAACCTGGTCGTCGGATACAACGAAGACTTCGGCGGCAACACTCGCACTGGTTCGCACAATGTCGTGATCGGCGCCTATCACGACTACAGTAGCTACGGCGGCCTCGTCGCCGGACAGGAGAACAGCATCTCCGCTCCCAGCGCGTCCGTGACCGGCGGTAGTCTCAACACCGCGAGCGGGTACAATTCGTCGATCAGCGGCGGCCAAGGCAACACCGCCAGCGCTGGACACGCGAGCATCAGCGGCGGTGCGAACAACGTCGCGAGCGGAGGCTCGTCTTCCGTCTCGGGTGGCGCCGAGAACATCGCGAGCAGCGACATCTCATCCGTGAGCGGCGGCGAATGCAACGTGGCAGGTCCCGGGCCTGCCCCGTCTTGCATCCCCTATGCCGGCATCTCTTCAGTGAGTGGTGGCTACCGGAACGTGGCGAGCGGCGATCGCTCCTCCATCAGCGGCGGCTTCGGCAACATTGCCAGTGGCGAGTTGTCTTCGGTCAGTGGCGGCGCCAGCAGTATCGCCAGTGGCTTACAGGCGTCGGTCAGCGGCGGATTCGCGAACGAAGCCCGCAACAACGGCAGCTCGGTGCTCGGCGGCCAGTGCAACGTGGCCGGCGCGGGTCCGAAAAAGACTGGGTGTAACCCTCTCGCCGGTCCGGAGATGTCCACGGTCACCGGCGGCTTCCAGAACCTCGCGAGCGGCAACCACTCGGCGGTGAACGGCGGCAACGACAACATCGCCTCGGGCGGCTCCTCGGTGGTGAGCAGCGGCAACGCCACCACCCAGGCGAACGGCTTCGGATGGTCCGCGGGGGCCTTCGGGTCGCTCGTCACCGGCAAGTTTTCCTCTCCCTGAATGATCGAAAGCGGATGAGTTCGGCGCCGGCCGCTTACCCCGTGCGACGAGCCCATGACCGAGCTGCGATCGGTGGTGGGCTCGTCGCGCCGCGGCGGCCGTGGGCGGGGACGTGGGGATCGGCTCGGAGGTGAGTAGATCGAACACGCTCACCTGCGAATAGTTGAAAGGTGTCGGTTCATACGTGAGATCTGCCGAGCCGGAGAGCCGATCCCACGTCCCCGCCCCACCGACTCACGCGCGCGAGCGTCGTAGAGACCCGCGCGAGCTAGCTGCGCCCGCAGCGACCTTTGCCGCAGTCGGGCCGCCCGCAACCGCCCTCGGGCAGGACGAAGCCGTAGCCGATCTCCTCGATCGCATGCAGGTCGCCGAAGCGGATGCTGGCAGCGTCGGCGACCGTCGCGCACTCGAGGCAGCGGGTGATCGCGTGCTCGTCCGCGTCGAGGTCGAGATAGCCGAGGACGTCGCGCCCGCAGACCGCGCAGGCGACGATCGGGAACTCGGTGGCGTCGGCGACGAGTGCCATGCGGAATGTCTACACCACGCGCTCGCAGTGCTTCAATTGAATCGTCGACCGAGTTCCAGCAGAGTCTAGGGCTCGATGAGACGTGTCCTCACCCTCGGCATCGTCGCCTTTTGGCTCGTGCTGATCACGGCGCTGGTGCGGAAGCAGGCGCCGCTCGAGCGGCCACCCGCCTCGCCGTTGCCGCTCGCCGGCGTCGAGGCCCGCGACGAGTGGTTCGGCATCTACAAATCGGGCCAGAAGATCGGCCACGCGCACCGAGTCGTGGCCCGCGACGCTGCCGGCTATACCTTCCGCGAGGACTCGGTGGTGGCGCTCGCCATGCTCGGAACGCCGCAGACCCTGCGCAGCACACTCGAGGCCGAGACCGACGACGCCTTCATGCTGCGCACGTTCAGCTACACGCTGATCACGCCGGCCACGACGTTCACGGCCGCCGGCAGCAGCGACGGCCGCACGCTCCGCGCGCGCTACGGCGCCAAGGGTCAGGAGGCGAGCCTCGAGCTGCCGCTCGACGAGCCGATCGCGCTCCCGAGCACGCTCCGGCCGCGCGTGCTCGCCGACCACCCCGCGCCCGGCGCCCGCTACACGGTGCCGGTGTTCAGCCCGCTCACCGCCCGCAGCGAGCCGATGACGGTGATCGTCGAGGGCCGCGAGCGGCTCGGGACGCGCTCCGGTCCCGTCGATACCCTGCGGCTCGCCGAGGAGCATCAAGGTCTGCGCACCCGCGCCTGGCTCGACGTCGACGGCAACGTGATCCGCGAGGAAGCGCTGCTCGGCTTCACGCTCGAGCGCGAGCCGCGCGAGGAGGCCCTCGCGGGGGCCGAGACCCGGGAGCCCATCGACCTGGTGGCCGCGACCGGCATCCCGCTCGAAGGCGCGATCGACGATCCCCGCAACCTCGCCCGCCTCGTCCTGCGCGTCCGCGGCACCGCCGCCGCCACCATCCCGAGCGCGCCGCCGCGCCAGCGGCGGAGCGCCGACCTGCTCAGCATCGCGCGCGAGGAGCTTCCGGGGGCGCCGCCGCTGATCGGCGCCGTCCCGATCCTTCCCGGAGCCGACGATCCCGCCGCGGCGCTCGCCGCCACGCCCTTCATCGAATCCGACGACCCAGCCATCCGGGCCAAGGCCCGTGCCATCGTCGAGGACGAGACCGACCCACGCCGGGCCGCCCGCAAGCTGGTCACGTGGGTGCACGGACACGTCGAGAAGGCCCCGAGCGTCACGGTCCCGAGCGCGCGCGAGGTCCTGACGGCGCGGCGGGGAGACTGCAACGAGCACGCGGTCTTGCTCGCCGCCCTGGCGCGCGCGGCCGGCATCCCCGCCCGGGTGATCGCCGGAGCGGTATACGCCAACGACGCTTTCTACTATCACGCCTGGAACGAGCTGTGGGTGGGAGCGTGGGTGAGCGCGGACGCGGTCTTCGATCAACTCCCCGCGGATGCCACGCACGTCAAGCTGATCGAAGGTGGACTGGAGCGGCAGGTGGCCCTGGCGGGCATCATCGGCCAGCTCGCATTCGCGGTGGTGGAGGAGACCCCCCGATGATCCAATGCATCGCGCTCCAAAAGAAGTACGGTGATCTCGTCGCCGTGCACGACCTCGACCTCGAGATCGCGGCCGGCGAGGTCTTCGGCTTTCTCGGCCCCAACGGCGCCGGCAAGACCACCACCATCCGGATGATGGTGGGGCTGCTCGAAGCGAGCGCCGGCCAGGTGTTGCTCGGCGGCCACGACCTCGCCCGCGAGCCCGAGGCGGCCAAGGCGCTGCTCGGCTTCGTGCCCGATCAGCCCTTCCTCTACGACAAGCTCACGGCCAAGGAGTTCCTGCGCTTCATCGGCGGCCTCTACCGCGTCGATCCGCGCGACATCGCCGACCGCACCGTCGACCTCTTGGAAGAGTTCGGCCTCGTCGACCGCACCGAGGAGCTGATCGAGACCTTCTCGCACGGCATGAAGCAGCGCCTCGCGCTGGCCGCAGCGCTGATCCACCGCCCGCGCATCCTGATTCTGGACGAGCCGATGGTCGGGATGGATCCGCAGGGGGCGCTCGCCCTCCGGCACCTGCTGGGCGCGCTCGCCGCGAGCGGGGTCACCATCTTCATCTCGACCCACAGCCTCGGCGTCGCCGAGGAGATCTGCGACCGCATCGGCATCATCGACCACGGCCGCCTGATCGCGCAGGGCACGCTGGCCGAGCTCCGCACCCGCGCCAGCGAGTTCTCCGTGCTGCCCAGTCGCGAAGGATCGCTCGAGTCGGTGTTCCTGTCGCTCACCGGCACCGAGGATCGCGGCGTATGAGCCGCGAGGGCTCCGCGCCGCGCATCTCCCTCGCGACGCTGCTCTCGCCGCGCGTCCTGGCGACCCGCAACGTCCTCGGGCGGCGTCCGCTGCGCGCCTGGGCGCTGGCGGGACTGACGGCGCTCTTCTGGGTCGGCAGCTTCCTGCTCTTCGCGCAGACGCTGCGCTTCTTCCAGACCATCACCGCGCTCGGGCCCATCTTGACCCAGCGCCTGCTGGTAATGCTGTTCGTGAGCTTCTTCGCCGTCCTCCTGATCAGCAACGTGGTGACGGCGCTCACGACGTACTTCCTTTCCGCCGACGTGCGCTTCCTGTTGGTCGCGCCCGTACCGCGGCGCCGCCTGCATCAGGCGCGCTTCGTCGAGACGCTGGTCGCCTCGTCCTGGATGGTGCTGCTCTTCGGCCTCCCGGTGTTCGCCGCCTATGGGGTCGTCTTCCAGGCCGGCGTGCTCTACTACCTCGCCGTCCTCGCGACCTTGGTGCCGTTCCTCGTGATTCCGGCCGCGATCGGGGTCGCGCTCACCACCGTGCTGGTCCTGGTGTTCCCGGCCCGGCGCATGCGCGACGTCCTGGTGGTGGCGAGCGTGGCCCTGATCGCGGGCGGCTATCTGACCCTCCGCCTGCTCCGCCCCGAGCGCCTCGCGAGTCCCGCCGAGCTCGCCGGCTTCGCGGCCTTTCTCGCCGCCTTCGAGGCGCCGGCCTCGCCGTACCTGCCGACCACCTGGGCCGCCGAGGTCCTGATCCCGCTCCTCGGGCAACGGGCGGGCGAGCCGCTCTTCTACCTGGCGCTCCTCGCGAGCACCGCCGCCGTCACCGCGATCGCCTGCTCGGCCCTCGTCGAGCGCGTCTTCCTCACCGCCTGGTCGCGCGCCCAGGAGGGCCGCGAAGGTCCCGGGCGGGAGCGCCGACTCGCCCACTGGCTCGGACGGCTGGCGGCGCCCCTGCCCCACACCACGGGCCTGCTCTTCATGAAGGACGCGACCATCTTCTTCCGCGACGCCAGCCAGTGGTCACAGCTGCTGCTCCTGCTCGCGCTCGTGGTGGTCTACGTCTACAACTTCTCCGCGCTCCCCATCGACGACGGCAGCCCGCTCGCGGCGACGCTGCGCGAGATCGTCGCCTTCGCCAACCTCGGCCTCGCGGCGTTCGTGACGGCGTCGGTCGCGGTGCGCTTCGTGTACCCCGCCATCAGCCTCGAGGGCCGGTCGTGGTGGGCGCTCCGCACGGCGCCCATCCCGCTCTCCAGCATCTGGTGGGGGAAGTTCTGGATCGCCTTCTTGCCGCTGGCGCTCCTCGGCGAGGCCCTGATCGTCATCACCGGCCGCCTGCTCGGGGTCGCGCCCGGCCTGACGATGGTCTTCATGGCGACGCTGCTCTTCGTGGTGGCGGCGATCGTGAGCCTCGGCCTCGCCTTCGGCGCCGCCTACCCGCGGGTCGATACCCAGAACGCGGCGCAGATCGCGACCGGCTTCGGCGGCCTCATTTACATGGTGACCTGCCTCGGCCTGATCTTCGCGGTGATCGCCCTCGAGGCCTGGCCGGTGTCACGCCTGTTCTGGGCCCGTTTCGCCGCCCGACCGATCGGCGGCGGCGAGAGCGCCGCCATCGCCATCTCCTTCGGCGCGGTCACGCTCCTCACCGTCACCGCGTGGGCCCTCGCTCGCCGCTCCGCCCTCAAAAGCATGGCCCATTTGCAGGTCTGAGCCCGCGGAAGACCGACGACGACCGCTAGCTAGCGTCCGACCGGCGAGGCCCCGGTCATCGGAACGAAGCGCACCGGGATGACGCGCCGGATGCGGATGCCGTCGGCGGTGCGCTCGTGGACCTGCAGCTCCTGCTCCGCGGTTCCGACCGGGATCACGAGGCGTCCGCCCGGCGCCAGCTGGTCGAGCAACGCCTGCGGCACCGCCGCCGGCGCGGCGGTGACGACGATCGCCGCGAACGGCGCCGCCTCGGGCCAGCCTCGATAGCCGTCGCCGTGCCGGGCATGGACGCGGCCGTACCCCAGCCGATCGAGGTCGGTACGGGCACGCCGCGCCAACGGCTCGACGATCTCGATCGTGTAGACGTCGGCGCCGAGCTCGGCGAGCACCGCCGCCTGGTAGCCGGAGCCGGTCCCGACCTCGAGCACGCGCTGGCCGCGCTCGATCGCCGCCAGCTCGGTCATCAGCGCCACGATGTAGGGCTGGCTGATGGTCTGCTCCTCGCCGATCGGCAGCGGATGGTCGCCGTAGGCGCGCGAGCGCCAGGCGGCCGGGACCAGCTCGTGCCGCGGCACCCGGCGCATGGCGGCGAGCACGGCCGGAGCGCGCACCCCGCGCGCGGCGATCTGCTCGTCCACCATCCGCTCGCGCTCGGCGGCGTACGGATCGGCGACCGGCGTGGCCGTCGCCGCGGGCCCCGCCACCGTGAGCTCGACCGGCCGACGCGTCGGCCCCGCGGCCGGGTCGCCGACGACGAGGACGGCCGTCACGAGGGCCGGCCCGACGATGCTCGTCCTACTCATAGTAGTCGGGCGCCTTCTTGAGCCGGGCGTTGCCGACATGGTCGTGTTGGATCCACAGCTGCGCACCGGTGCTCACGAGGAACGCCTCGATGGCGTCTCGCGCGCCGCGCGTTTGCGTTTGATCGAAGTCGAACGTCGCCACGCGCTCGAGCGTGCGGGCCTCGGGAAAATGATAGAGGTCGCCCGACAGCACGACGCCTCCGGTCTTCGGCAGCTTCACGTACAGGACCTGATGGCCAGGGGTGTGCCCGGCGGCGAGCTTCATGACGACGGTTCCGTCACCGAACACGTCATGGTCGTCGGTGTCGATGATGATCGTCTTGCTGGTCTTCAGCGCGGCGTAGCTCGAAGGCCGTGTGATCGCAGGCGGTTTCTCGGCGAACATGGCATCGCGCTCGCGCTTCCGTACCAGCCAGGTGGCGCCCGCGAACGCGTTGGCATTGGCGGTGTGGTCGTAGTGATAGTGCGACAAACCCAGATGCGTCACGTCGCCCGCCGAGTACCCGATCTCGGCCAGCTGTGTCGTCAGCGACTTCCTCAACGTCACGTCTCGCTCGCCACCGTCGGGTAGCACGAGATGATGGGCGACCGGGGCGCCGGTCGGAGTCCAGTCCTCGTCAGGAACGGCGCCCGGGTCCCACATCAACCTCCCCCGCGGGTGAACGATCAGGTAACAGGGAACGGCGAGATTGGTCGTCGCAACCTCTTCCCTCTCGAGTCGGAAGCGCGCCGGATCGGCTCGGAGAGTACCGCAGTCGAACACGTAGAGCCTGATGGCCGGCGGCTCGTTGTCGAGGCGCTCGAGGAAAGAGTTGGTTGGTCGTGGGCTACACGCGACGACGGTCAGCTCGAATGCCGCCGCGAGAGCTACCGTCGCGATGCGAGCCCCGCTCCAACCACGTCCGCGATGGGTCATCGGCCCGCGGGCGTCACGCCATGAACAGGCCGCCGTTGACGTCCAGCGACACGCCGTTGATGTACGACGCCTCGTCGCTGGCGAGAAAGGCGATCGCCGCCGCCTGCTCCTCTGGCGTCGAGATGCGCTTGATCGGCATGAAGTACTGATACGCGCTCATGCGCGCGAGGCGGGCCTCTTGCTCGGCCTCCGAGCGCGCCTCCCGCACCCCGGCGGCGCGCAGCATGGGGGTGTCGACGCCGCCCGGACAGATCGCGTTGACGCGAATCCCGCGCGGGCCGTAGTCGAAGGCGAGGTGGCGCGTCAGGCCGAGGAGCCCGGCCTTGCTCGAGGAGTAGGCGATCCCGCCCATGGCGCTCTTCGAGCGGCCGGCCAGCGACGAGACGTTGACGATGGCGCCGCGGCCCTTCGCGACCATGCCGGGAATGACGGCGCGACTGAGGTAGAACGGTCCGCTCAGGTTCACCGCCAGGACGGCGTTCCAGCGCTCGTCGAGTACCCCGGCGATGCCCTCGAGGCCGGCGGTGTCGCCGATGCCGGCGACGTTGACGAGGACGTCGACGCTGCCGAGCCGCGCCGCGATGGCCGCGACCGTGTCGTTCACCGCGGCGCTGGCGGCAACGTCGCACCCGAACGGGGCCGCCGTGCCGCCGGCCGCGGCGACGAGGCCGACGGTCTCGGCGGCGCCGCTCTCGTTGCGATCCACGACCGCGACCTTCGCCCCCTCGGCCGCGAGCCGGATCGCGGTGGCGCGGCCGATGCCGCTCGCGGCGCCGGTGACCAGCGCGACCCGATCCGCGAAGCGGGCCGCCATGGTCAGGCGCGCTTCGGCGTCGGGAACTGCGTCCGCATCACCGCGTCCCAGCCGCGATCACCGACCCAGCGCCTGAGTCCCATCATCACGTGCGCCGCGACGGTGATGACGTAGCGCGTCCGCGGGCGCGACGCCGTGATCGCCGTCTCGATGACCTTGGCGACCGCGTCGGCGTCGGCGGCGAGGCGGCCCATCGGCCCCTCGTAGGCGTCGCGGATCTGACGCTGCAGCACCGTCAGGAACTCCTTGTACGGCGACTCGGGGCTGCCGAGCGCGGCCACCCGCGCGATCGCGGTGTCGCCGAACTCGGTCTTGATCGGACCGGGCTCGATGACGACGACGTCGATGCCGAAGCCCTGCACCTCGAAACGGAGCGCGTCGCTGATCGCCTCCACCGCGTACTTGGTGGCGTGGTAGAAGCCGCCGCCGGGCAGCGTCATGCGCCCGCCCATCGAGCTCAGGTTGACGATCTTGCCCCAACCCTGACGCCGCATCCCGGGGAGCACCAGCTTGGTGAGCTGGGTCAGGCCGAAGACGTTGGTCTCGAACTGGCGCCGCACCTCGGCCATCGGCACCTCCTCGATCGGACCTTCGGAGCCGTAGCCGGCGTTGTTGATCAGCACCCCGACCGCGCCCTGCTCGCTCTCGACCTTGGCGACGGCGGCGCGGATCGAGGCCTCGTCGCAGACGTCGAGCTCGAGCACCTTGCAGCCGGCGGAGGTCAGGTCCTGGATCGCGGCGAGCTTGCGAGCGGTCGCGTAGACCGTGTGGCCGGCCTTGGCCAACCGCAGCGCGGTTGCGCGCCCGATCCCGGTCGAGCAGCCGGTGATGAGAACCGCTTTCGAAATGGTGGCCATCGCATACCCCCCGTGAGGACGTGTGGGGTCCCAAGTCGGCCATGGTGGTCGCGAAGTCAAGCGCGGGCACGGGCGCGGACCCGCGGAAAATGACGCGCCCGCACAGCGCGCCGGGTGAAACAATCGCCGTCACCGACCGTATTTTTCGGTTGACTCGCTGGGCACGGTGCATCGAGAATCGCCGGGTTTCCGACGGCGGCCAGAACCTCCGCGGCCCAAACGAAATCCCACGCTTCCGACGACGAGGGCACCAATGACGATCTCACCCCGAAGATTCGCCTGGTGGACAATGGCGTTCGTGATCATCGCGGCCACGGCCGGCGCACGGCGGGCCGACGCGTTCTCGGGCGGCATCCCCAGCACCTCGTTCTCGGCGGTGGGCGGCTGCAACGACTGCCATTCCGGCGGGGCGGTGCCGACCGTCACCCTCACCGGTCCGACCTCGGTCGATCCCGATGCGACGCACGTGTACACGGTCACCGTCTCGAAGATGGGCGCGCAGGCCTTCGCCGGCCTGAACGTCGCGGCGCCGATGGGCGTGCTCGCGACCGGCGGTCCCAACTCCGCCGACACCACGACGGTCGTCGGCGCCGGCAGCCTCGACGAGATCACGCACAGCGGGCCGAAGGCGGCGGTCGGCGCGGTCACCACCTTCTCCTTCGAGTGGACGGCGCCGAGCTCGTTCGCCAACGTGACGCTGACGGCATGGGGCAACGCCGTGAACGGCAACGTCTCGACCTCCGGGGACCGCTCGGCGCGCATCACGCTCGACATCCTCAACTCGAGCCTGCCGACGCCGGTGCCGACGGCGACCACGACGCCGGTGCCGACGCCGACCGACGCGCTCGCCGATCCGCTGCCGCGTCCCATCCGCAAGGGCAAGCGCGTCGCGCTCACGACCGTCGCGAGCGGCCTCGACGCTCCCATCACCGCGAGCGGTGCGCCAGGCATCGACCCGAAATACCTGTACGTCGTCGACCAGTCCGGCATCTTCTGGCGTGTCGACGTGACCGACGGCAGCAAGGTCGTCTTCCTCGACGTCACGAGCCGCCTCGTGCCGCTCGGCCTCTTCGGCGCCGGCACCTACGACGAGCGCGGCTTCCTCGGCGCGGCGTTCCACCCGCAGTACGCCACCAACGGCCTCGTCTACACCTACACGTCGGAGCCGGCCACCGGCACGCCCGACTTCTCCACCCAGCCGCCGCTGACGACCGCCGATCACCAGAGCGTCGTCACCGAGTGGCACGTCATCAACCCGTCGAATCCCGCATCGGTCGTCGACACCGGGAGCGCGCGCGAGCTCCTGCGCGTCGACAAGCCGCAGTTCAACCACAACGGCGGCACCGTCGCGTTCTCGCCCGCGGACGGCTTGCTCTACATCGCGATCGGCGACGGCGGCGGCGCCGACGACGAGGACGGCCAGCCCTTCATCGGCGGACCGGTGATCGGCCACGGGCCGAACGGCAACGGCCAGAACCTCGGCTCCGCGCTCGGCAAGATCCTCCGCATCGACCCGCAGGGCAACAACTCGGCGAACGGCCAGTACGGTATCCCGGCGAGCAATCCGTTCGTCTCGACGCCGCCCGGGGCGGTGAAGGAGATCTACGCGTACGGCTTCCGCAATCCGTTCCGCTTCAGCTTCGACACCGAGCTCCATCATCTCTACGTCGGCGACGTGGGGCAGAACGACGTCGAGGAGGTCGACATCGTCGTCGCCGGCGGCAACTACGGCTGGCGGCTGAAGGAGGGTGGCTTCTTCTTCAAGCCGAACGGCACCGACGCCGGCTACGTCAGCAAGATCGATCCGGGCGTGCCGCCCGGGCTCATCGACCCGGTGGCGCAATACGATCACGACGAGGGCATCTCGGTGATCGGCGGCTACGTCGCGCACGGCCCGAGCCTGCCCAGACTGAAGCGGCACTACGTCTTCGGCGAGTTCAGCAAGACCTTCGCCCTCGACGGCCGCCTCTTCTACCTCAAGAAGAAGAGCCTGGTCCGGAAGAACGGCAAGATCCTGACCAGCCAGATCGCCGAGGTGAAGTATCCGAACGACGCCCTGTCGCTCGGCTTCTTCCTGAACGGCCTCGGCGAGGGCGGCGACGGCGAGATCTACGCGCTCGGCGACTCGACGGCGGCGCCGGCGGGCGGCACCGGTATCGTGGTGCGCATCTCGGAGCCGTGAGCTGAGACGAGGACCTCTCGACGAGCGTCGCCGGTCGATCCCGGCGCGCTCGTCGCTTCCCGCCGCGCCCGCGCCGGTCTCCGACGCCTACGCACGCTACGTCCTCGCCCTGCTCTTCGTCGCCTACGTCTTCAACTTCATCGATCGTCAGATCCTCGCCATCCTGCTCCAGCCCATCAAGGAGGAGCTCGGCGCGTCGGACACGGCGATGGGCCTCCTCACCGGCTTCGCCTTCGCCATCTTCTACACCTGCGCCGGGATCCCGATCGCCCGCCTCGCGGACCGCGGCGTCCGCCGCTCGATCATCGCCGCGGGCCTGTCGGTGTGGAGCCTGCTCACCGCCGTCTCGGGTCTGGTGCGCTCGTTCGCCGAGCTGGCCCTGGCCCGCATCGGCGTCGGCATCGGCGAGGCGGCGTTCGTCCCCCCGGCGCACTCGCTGATCTCGGACTACTTTCCGGCCGAGCGGCGGGCCACCGCGATGGCCGTCTTCTCGATGGGCGTGCACGTCGGCACCGCCTTCGGCTTCCTGCTCGGCGGGTGGATCGCCCAGTATTTCGGCTGGCGCCGCGCCTTCCTGGCGGTCGGCCTTCCCGGCCTGGCGCTGGCGGTGCTGGTTCGGCTGACGGTGCGCGAGCCCGCGCGCAGCGCGGCGCACGAGGGGACCGCCGAGTCGACGCGCGCCGTGCTGCGCTGGCTCTGGGCGCGGCGCTCGTTCCGCCACCTGTCGCTGGCGGCCGCGTTGCATTCCTTCGGGGGCTACGCCTTCGCCGTTTGGGGCCCGCCGTTCTTCGTCCGCGTCCACGGCATGTCGATGGGCGAGCTCGGGACCTGGCTCGGCGCCATCCTCGGCCTCGGCGGCGCGCTCGGCTCGGTCGGCGGCGGGCTCCTCGCCGACCGCCTCGGCGCCGCCGACGCGCGGCGGCGGCTCTATCTTCCGGCGGCCGCGACGCTGGCGCAGATTCCATTCGTGCTGCTGATCTTCATGCTCGCGACGCCGCAATCGGCACTGCTGGCGCTCGTTCCCTCGGCGATTCTCAGCGCCATGTGGTTCGGTCCCGTCTTCGGTCTCACCCAGGCGCTGGTACGCCCGCACGCGCGCGCCACGGCGTCGGCGGTGCTGGTCTTCGTGATCAACCTGATCGGCCTCGGCCTCGGGCCGCCGGTGATCGGGGCGCTGAACGACGCGCTCGCGCCGACCTACGGCAGCGCCGCGATCCGTTACTCGCTGCTGGTGATCGGTGCCACCAACCTGTGGGCGGCGGTGCACTTCCTGCTCGCGGCGCGCAGCGTACGCGAGGATCTCGCGGCGGTCGGCGGCTGACTGAAGATCAAAAGAAGTCGGTAAGGAAGCTCGTCCGCGCCGCGGGTGCAGCAACGCGCACGACGCACTTTGCATTCTTTTGCTCAAAGGTAGCCGAATTCAAGATGCTACGTCGAGCTGCGCAACTTGCGTTGCCTTTGTCCGCGCCCCGACGTTGGGGTGGCCACCGGCCGGGTTCCGGGCGCAAGCCGGGTCCGAATCCCCGTATCCGCCACGTGTCGCGGGAGCGACTCCGGCAGACCCTTCCCGCCCACGTGACGTTGCGGCTGAGGCCCGGCCTGCCCTCGCTCCGCACCATCAAGATCGTTCATGCGATCGAGGCCTCGTTCGCCAAGGGCTGCGAGCGTGAGGGATTTCGGCTGGTCCACTACTCGCTCCAGGGCAACCACGCGCATCTGATCGTCGAGGCGCACGACCGCGAGGCACTTGGACGCGGGATGATGGCGATTGGTTCACGGCTCGCCAGGGCCGTGAACCGCGTAACCGGACGCTTCGGGAAGGTCCTGGCCGACCGCTACCACCTCCGTCTTCTCCCGACGCCGAAAGAGGTGCGGTCGGCGCTCCGCTACGTGCTTCTGAACGCGCGACGGCATTCCGCAAGCGCGCGGGAAAAGCTCACTAAGGCCGTGCGGCTAGATCCGGCGTCGTCGGCGCGGTGGTTCGACGGTTGGCGGCAGAGGCCACCGACCGAAGCGGCAACCCCCAATCCGACGGCGGTGGCGCGAGCGCGGACCTGGCTACTTAGAATCGGGTGGCGTCGCCACGGGCTTCTCGATCCCGCCGACGTGCCGGGCTGACGCCGCGCGGCTCACATGTCGCGTCGCCACGGGTCGTCCAGCGTGTAGCAGCCGACGCAGAGCGGCGGCGTCTCGGCGTTCCGTGCAAGCAGTGCACGACGGGTGCTGCGCCACGGCTCGGTGTTCATCGCCTGCTCGAGGGGGACCCCGAAGAGGCTCGGCCCGGTGCACGAGGCGTGGTTGCTGCACATCGCCGTGTTGCCGGCGGCATCGACACCGAGAATGTACCACGGCATCCGGCAGGTCTTGGCGCGCGTGTGTCGCCGTACCGGTGCCGGCCACGAGACCGCCACGTCGGGATATCGCCGCGTCAGATCGGCGATCAGATCCGGGTACTCGAGCTGCTCGTCGGAGATCGGCCGCTTTTCGGCGCCGCTCGCCCGGGGTGGGATCGACGAGTCACGCAGCTTCGCGAGTCCGTCGACGTGCGGATACGTATTCTGAAAAAAGAGACGTCGACAGCCGGTCTCACGTGCGAACCGAACGTAGTCCTCGAGGCGGCCGTGCCGCTCGACGTCGTCCTTGCCGATGACCGCACACAGCTTGCAGTAGAGCCGCCCTACGACGGCCGGGACGATCGCGGCGAGCGCATCCCTGTTCTCGTCGTAGACCGAGATGTTGGTCACGTCGAGGCCCGCGGCCTGCAGATCGCGGGCATGCTCGCGCAACAGGAGACCGTTGGTCGTGATGCCGACGAGGTGCCGTCGTGCTTTCGCCATCCGCACGATCGCACCGACGTCGTCATTGAGGAGGGGCTCCCCACCCGTCAGCATGACGTACAGGCAGCAACGCGCGAGCGGGTGATCGAGCACTCGGCACGCACTCTCGACCGTTGCCTCGGTCTCTCGCCAACCCGGTCGATTGAGAACGTCGCCGACGATGCAAAATCGGCAGGTGAGATTGCATCGCCGCGTGATGCTCAGGGTCAAGAAGACGGGCCCACGGCGCCCTGCATCGACGATTTCCGTCGGCGCGAGAAGGCGGTACCGCAGGTAGTTGCGCACCTTGGGACCGATGCAGAAGAGCCACGGATTCCGCCACGCGAAGTTCGCGTACGCTCGCGTCTTGAGGCCCGGGCGGAGTCGCATGGCTGACGCGTGCATCGGGCGTTGGAGCGTGCCACGAGATGCCAGGCACGTAAATCGAAATCGACGGGCGCGGATTCGACGGCGGCTCCTAATCCGGCACGACGCTCCCGAGCATGCGTCGCACCGCGCCGAACGGGTCCTCCGGCTCGGTGCGTGCCGCCGCCTCGATGGCGTCGAGGGCGGGGCGGAGACCGCCGAGGCGTGCGGCGACCGCCTCGAAGACGTCGAGGTCGGTGGTGTAGAGGAGCGATTGCAGCAGCACCGCGTTGTTGAGCGGCACGTCGTCGAATTTCTCGAAGCGGCGGCCGTGCAGCGACAGGGTCTTGAACTCCGCGACCGCGGCCGCGAAGAGCTCCTCGCGACGGCGGAGCGCGGTCGCCTCGTCGCTCGCGGCGTAGAGCTCGCGGAGCCGCGCGCCGAGGCCCTGCACGAAGGCGCCGAAGGTGCGCTCGTCCTCCCACGAGTCGCTGGCTCGCTGCCGCGACGCCTCGGCGTCCGGACGGACCGCGAAGAAGTCGATCGCGGCGCGATGGCCGACGAAGGTCGCGAGCGATTCGTTGAAGGCCGTGGCGTGCGCGCCCTTGGCGTAGAAGGTGCCGTGGTAGAGCTCGTGGAGGATGAGGTCCACGAGCGCCACGTCGTCGCCGGCGAGCTGATGCCGGAGGAGCGGGTCGTCGAACCAGCCGAGGGTACTGAAGGCGGCTGCGCCGCGGATACTGGTGTCGAGCCCGCGCTCGCCGAGCGCCTTCGCCTCGGCTTCGGCGAGCTCGCGGGCGAAAAAGCCCTTGTAGGGCACGCGGCCGACGATCGGGAACCACCAGGTGTGGGGCTCGAGCGAGGTCCGCGGCGTCGCCGTCAAGACGTACAGCATGGTCGGCCCGTCGACGTAGGAAAGCGTCTCGAAGCTGCCGCCGACCTTCAGGCCGATCTGCTCGGCGTAGCGCCTGGTGTCGAGCACGAGCTCGAGCTTGCGGCGCACCTCCGGCTCGAGATCGGCGCGCGCCAGCACGTCGGCGATCGGCTCCCGCCGCCACAGGATCTTCGCCTCCTCGTAACCGGCGCGCAGCACGTACGTCGGGGAGCAGCCCCCGAGGCTCGCCACCACGAGCAGGAGCACGAGCGACCGATGGAAGGTCATCACCTCAGCTGGCGACCTGGCCGCCGGCCACCGCGTCGTCCGCCAGCGCGTACTGCAACTCGTAGAGCCGGTGATAGATGCCGCGGGCCGCGATCAGCTCGAGGTGAGTGCCGACCTCGCGGATGACGCCGTGGTGCAGCACGATGATGCGGTCCGAGTGCTCGATGGTCGACAGCCGGTGCGCGATGACCAGCGCGGTGCGGTCGCGCATCAGCGTGGTCAGCGCCTCTTGGATCAGCATCTCGGTCTCGGTGTCGACGCTCGAGGTCGCCTCGTCGAGGACCAGGATCGCCGGGTCGTAGGCGAGAGCGCGCGCGAACGCCAGGAGCTGGCGCTGGCCGGTCGAGAGGTTCGAGCCGCGTTCGCGGAGCTTCTCGTGCACGCCGCCGGGAAGCCCGCGGATGAAGTCCCACGCGTTCACCCGCCGCGCCACCGCCTCGATCGTCGCGGCCGTGACCTCGGGCCGGCCGAGCGAGATGTTGCCGGCGACGTCGCCGCTGAAGAGGAACACGTCCTGCAGCACCACCCCGATGCGCCGGCGGAGGGCCTGCAGGTCCCATTCGCGCACGTCGACCCCGTCGACGCGGATGGCGCCGCGGCTGACGTCGTAGAAGCGCGACAGCAGCTTGATCATGCTCGTCTTGCCCGATCCGGTGGCGCCGACGATCGCGATCTTCTCGCCCGGCTCGACCCGGAAGCAGACGTCGCGCAGCACCCAGTCCTCGCCCTTGTAGGCGAACCACACGTGGTCGAACTCGATCGCGCCGCGCACACCCGCGGGCGCGTAGCCGGCCGCCGGCGAGGCGATCGCCGGCGCGGTGTCGAGCAGCTGGAAGACGCGCTCGGCCGACGCCATCGCCGACTGCATGACGGCGTACTTGGTGGAGAACTCGCGGATCGGGATGAAGAAGCGCTGGATGTACTCGATGAACGCGACCAGCGTGCCGAAGGCGATGACCCCGCTCAGGATGTCGCCGGCGGCGTACCACACCATGACGGCGCCCGAGATGCTGGCGAGCGCCTCGACCATCGAGAACAGCGCCGCCTCGTAGATGTTCGACCAGTGGTTGGCCTCGCGGTGATCGTCGTTGAGGGCGTCGAACTCCTCGAAGCAGCGCTGCTCGCGCGCGAAGAGCTGGATGATCATCATGCCCGAGAGCGCCTCCTGGAGGTAGGCGTTCAGGCGCGCGATGCGCTCGCGGATCTGGCGGTAGGTGCGGCGGGCGGCGAGCCGGAAGAAGTTGATCCCGAGGAGCAGGAGCGGCATCAGCACCATCGAAGCGGCCGCCAGGCGCGCGTCGATGCTCACCATGATGACGACGATGCCGACCATCGTCAGCACGTCCATGAAGATCGTCATCGCACCGGCGGCGAACATCTCGTTCAGGACGTCGACGTCGGAGGTGAGGCGGGTGACGAGGCGTCCGATCGGATTGCGGTCGAAGTAGCTCATCGGCAGGCGCTGGACGTGCGCGAAGACCCGGACGCGGAGGTCGGCGAGGCTCCGCTGCGCGACCAGCATGGTGAGATAGTACTGCGCGTAGAAGAGCACGCACTCGCCGATGATGGCCGCGACGTAGAACAGACCCATACGCGGCAGCCCGCTCGCGTCCCCGGTGGTGACGTAGCGATCGATCGTGAGCTTCAGGATGTAGGGCTGCGCCAGCATGCAGGCGGCATTCAGCGGGAGACAGACCACCGAGAGCCAGAAGAGGCCGCGATAGGGGCGGATGAACCCCCACAGCCGGCGGATGAGGCGCGCGTCGTAGGCCTTGCCGAGCGCCTCCTCCTGGTGCGGATCGAGCGCCTTGCCGAGATCGGCCGCCGCGGCGCGCCGGCCGGCGCGCGGCCGGAGCGGCGTCACGCGGGCACGCGGGCCCGGCCGCTCGCCCTTCGCTCGGTCGTCGCTCACAGCGCCTCGAGCTCCTCGGCGAGGCGCTGGCGCCGGAAGAGATCGGCGTAGAAGCCCCCGCGCGCCAAGAGCGCCTGGTGGTCGCCGATCTCGACCACGCCGCCGTCGTCGAGCACCAGGATGATGTCGGCGTCCATCACGGTCGAGACCCGGTGCGCGATCAGGATGCTGGTGCGCTGGTGCATCACCTCTCGCAGGCGTCCGAGGATGCGGCGCTCGGTCTCGGTGTCGACGCTCGAGAGCGCGTCGTCGAGGACCAGAATGGTGGGATCGACCAGCAGGGCGCGCGCCAGGGTCACGCGCTGCTTCTGGCCGCCCGAGAGCGTGATGCCGCGCTCGCCGACGATGGTGTCGTAGCCGCGCGGCAGCTCGTGGACGTCGCGGTCGAGGGCGGCGATCGCCGCCACCCGCTGCACGGCGTCGTCGTCCGCCTCCGCCGCGCCGAAGCGGATGTTGTCGCGCACGCTGCGCGAAAAGAGAAAAGGATCCTGCGGCACGAAACCGATGGCGCTTCTCAGTGCGGCGAGCGGGATGGTGCGAACGTCGCGGCCGTCGATCGTGATCGCGCCGAGCGTCGCGTCGTAGAGGCGCGGCAGCAGCTGCACCAGGCTGGTCTTGCCGCTGCCGGTGCGGCCGACGACGGCGAGCGTGGCGCCCGCCGGCAGATCGAAGCGCACGTCGGTGAGGGCGCGCCGGCCGCTCTGGTAGGCGAAGGTCACGCCGTGAAAGGCGATGGCACCGGCCAGCGGCTGCTCGAGCGGCTGGGCCTGACGGTCGTCGATGCTCGCCTCGGCGGCGAAGATCATCTCCAGGCGCTGCAGGGCCGCGCGCCCGCGCTGCACGATCGACAGCATCCAGCCCATCGCCATGGTCGGCCAGGCGAGGATGTGCAGGTAGCCGATGAAGGCCACCAGGTCGCCGAGGCTCAGCACGCCGGCGATGACCCGCAGGCCCCCGTACCACAGCACCACCAGCGTCGTGAGCGTGCTCACCGCCCGCATCACCGGCATGATGATGCCGCGCACCTTGGCGAGCGCCATGTTCTGCGCCGAGAAGTCGGCGTTCAGACGGGCGAAGGTGGCGATCTCGGCCTCCTCGCGCACGTAGGCCTGCACGACGTGGATGCCGGAGAGGTTCTCCTGGACGCGGCTGCTCATCGCCGCGAGCCCCTCCTGCGTCTTCAGGGTGCGCTCCATGAGCTGGCGGCTGGTGCGCTTCACGATCAAGAGCACGAGCGGGTACGGCACGAGGGCGGCGAGCGTGAGGCGCCAGTCCATCGAGACCATGATCGAAACGGCGTAGACGTAGTAGATCGGGGTGTTGATCAGGTTCAGGAAGCCGACGCCGAGCAGCATCCGCACCGCGGCGATGTCGTTGACCAGCCGCGACATGAGGTCGCCCGTCTGCTGCTGGTGGTAGAAGCCGAGCGGCAGGCGCTCGAGGTGCGCGAACAGGTCGTTCCGGAGGTGGTACTCGATGTCGCGTCCGACGTTGAAGATCATGAAGCGCGACACCGTACGCGCGACGCTCTGCGCGAGCGCGATCGCGACGATCGCCGCGGCCAGCCACCCCACCGCCGCCGCCGAGCCACCGGCCGCGATGGTGTCGACGGCGCGCTTGAGCAGATAGGGGATCGTCATCGCCAGGGTGCCGGTGGCGAGCAGACAGACGAGCCCGACTGCGTAGCGGCCCCGGTAACGGATCATGTATGACCAGAGCCGTTGCATGAAGTCGTGGACCTATAGCCCAGCGGTCAGGGTGACGGAAGTTCGCGAATCCCCGCGCGAATAATGGTCATCTCGCAGGTCATCACCCTCTTCCTTCCCGACTTCGTGGGGGGCGCCACCCTGGCGTGCGCGCAGGTGGCGGAGGGCCTGCGCGCCCGCGGCCACGACGTCGCCGTCTTCTGCGGGCGGCCGCACGGCGACGCGCCGCCCTACGAGGAGAGCAGCTGGGAGGTCGGCGGGCTGCCGGTCTTCGCCGTCAACGCCGCGCCCGGCTACGCCGCCCTCGACGCGCGCTCGTATCGCCATCCCGAGACCGCGCCCGCGTTCGCGCGCTTTCTCGAGCGCACGCGGCCGGACGTCGTGCACTTCCACAGCATCCAGGCGCTGGGGGCGAATCTGCTCGAGGTCGCGGCGGCGGCGCGCATCCCGATCGTCGTCACCATGCACGACTGGTGGTGGTGGTGCGCCCGCCTCTTCCTGGTCGATCAGCACGACTTCGTCTGCCCGCCGCGCGTCGCGTCCGAGCGTTGCCATTGCGCACCGGGCTTCGATCTCGTCGCCCGCCGCCGCTACCTGGCGACGACGCTCCGCCTCGCCGACCGCGTGCTCACACCCTCGCGCTTCCTCGCCGACGCCGCGATCGCGAACGGGGTGGAGCCCGCGCGGGTCACGGTCTCCGCCAACGGCGTGACGCGCGTCGGCGCGACGCCCCGCCCTCCCGGCCCCGTGCGCTTCGGCTACTTCGGCGGCCCCGACCATCGCCTGAAGGGTCTCGCGACCCTGCTCGCGGCGGCCGATCGCGCGCGCTGCGGCGGCTTCGAGCTGGTGCTCCACGTGGACGACGCGGCGACACGGCTCGGGTGGCCGCACGCGTTCCACGACCGCGTCGGCCAGACCGTGGCGATCCCGGTGACGATCGCCGACCGCGTCCGCGTGCGCGGGGCCTTCGCGCCCGCGGCGCTCGCGGCGGCGCTCGCCGGGCTCGACTGCCTGGTGGTGCCGTCGCTGATGCGGGAGTCGTACTCGCTGGTGACGCGCGAGGCCCTGGCCGCGGGCGTGCCGGTGATCGCGAGCGACAGCGGCGGCCCGGCGGAGGCGATCCGGCCGGAGCGAAACGGCCTGCTGTTCGCGACCGGCGACCCCGACGACCTGGCGGCGTGCCTCCGCCGCTTCGTCCTCGAGCCCGGGCTCGCCGACCGACTGCGCAGCGGAGCCGGGGCGACGGAGGTCCCCACTCACGAAGGCCAGATCGCCGACCTCGAGCGCGTCTATGCCGAGGTCCGAGGCCGTCGGCCGCGGAGCGAACGGTCGGCTGGCGGCGACGCGACCGTCCCCGCCGCGCTCGGCGCGGTCCTCTTTGTCGCCGGCTGCGACGGCGCCCCGTTTCGCCATCGGGTGACGCATCTCCGCGACGCGCTCGCGACCCGCGGGATCGCCAGTCGCGCCCTCTGGTACACCGATCCCGAGGTTCCGGCGGCGATCGCGGCCGCCGAGATCGTGGTCGTCTATCGCGTGCCGATGAGCCCGTGGCTGGCGGCGTGCATCGACCATGCGCGGAGCCTCGGACGCGCCGTCGTCTTCTCGTGCGACGATCTCGTGTTCGACGCCGCCAGCACGCCGCGCGATGCGCTCGCGGCCCTGACGGAGGCCGAGCGCGCCTGGTGGCTTCAGGCCACCGAGCGCTACGCCGCGACGCTCCGTGCCTCCGACGCCTTCCTCGGCTCGACCGAGCCGCTCGCGGCCGCGGCCGAGCGCCTCGGCATCCCCGCCTTCACGGCGCGGAACGGCATCGGCCGCGGCGGGCTCGCCGTCGCGGAGCGCGTGCGGAAGTCCCCGAGCGGCCCGCGCGACGGCGTCGTGCTCGCCTACGGCAGCGGCACCACCATGCACGACCTCGACTTCGCCGTCGTGGCCCCGGCGTTGGCGCGGGTCCTGGCGGCGCGGCCGACGGTCCGTCTCGTCCTCGCCGGTCACTTGCTCTCCCCTCCGGCGCTGGAGCCATGGCGGGCGCGCATCCGGCGCCTTCCCTTCCTGCCCTGGCACGAGCTCCTCGCCGCGCTCGCGACGGTCGACGTCCAGCTGGCGCCGTTGCGCCTGCACGACCCGTTCTCGGACGCCAAGAGCGAGGTCAAGTATCTCGAGGCGGGCGCGCTCGGCGTGCCGACCATCGCCAGCCCGACCGCGGCGTTCCGCCGCGCCATCACGCCGGGTGTGAACGGTTTCCTCGCCGCGTCGTCGGCCGAGTGGGAAGCGCGGCTCCTCGAGCTCGTCGACGACGCGGGCCTGCGGCGACGCCTCGGCAATCAGGCGCTGGCCGACGTCTTCCTACGGGCGACCCCCGAGGCGCGGGCGGAGGAGCTGGTCACGGCCCTCGGCCGGGCCCGCGAGGCCGCCGCGCGCCGCGGAAAGCTCTCTGCCCCCCGCGCAGCCGTCGCTCCGCCGCTGGCAGAGAGCTTTCCGCACGAGACCGGACGCTACGATCTGGAGCCGGAGGATCTCGTGGCCGGCACGGCCGTCGAGGCCGCGGACACGCCGTCGGGCTTCCTCGGCGCGGGACGCACGGTGGGTCAGCGCTTCGTCGCCGGCGCCGGCCACCTCACCCGGATCGACGTCCGGGTCGGCACCGACGGCCGCCCTCATCGGGATCGTCTGACCGTGCACGTCGCCGCGGCCCCCGATGCGGGCGATCTCCGGTGCGTCGTACTCGACGCCGCCGAGATCGCCGACGGCGCGTGGTGCGCGGCGCTGTTCGAGGCGATCCCCGAGAGCGCCGGGCGCTCCTTCTACGTGTGGGTCGAATCCGACCGCGCGACGGCCGAGGACGGCGTGACGCTCTGGACTTACGTCCGCGGCCACGGCGACGCGCCGCCGCCGGGTCTCCACCTCGATCACCGGCCCGCGGCGGGAAGTCTCACCTTCCGGACTTTTCACGTGGCCGAGCGAACGGCCGCGCGCTCGTGACGCGCCTCGCTCGACCCCGATCCCGCGCCACCACAGGCCGGCCCCGACTCCGGCACCGGGTTCTCGACCACACCCTCGCGAATGGCCTTCAGCGCGCAGCGCTCCTGCTCGATCTCCATCGAGGTGCGGAAACCGAACCGCCGCAGCACCGGCAACGGCGGGCACCAGCCCTGGATCGAGTGCTGGAGATAGAAGCTCTGCACGGCGAGCGGGAGGGCGAGCCAGCGCCGGCTCCGTCCGAGCCCGATCCCGAGACCTAGCAACGACAGACACGCCGAGCCCGTCGCGAGCGCGCGCTCGATGTCCCATTCCTCGTTCAGCGCCTTCAGACGCTGCCCGATCTCGTCCGGATGGTCTTGATAGTACGCGATCCGCTCCACGGCCTCGCTGCGGATGCGCTTGTTGATCTCGACCGCGGTGTGCTTGGGAACGCGTGCCACACTGGGCGTGACCACCGAGGATGTCTCCATTGGCTCCTCCTCCCGGCTCGGAATGGAGCAAGTCGCATACCCGACGTACCCCCAGGCAGTACCGCCTGCTACGAGCTCGGGTCTGTAGACTTTGCCGGAGAAAGAGCGAAAGCGCCGAGAGTGCTCAACGAAACTCCGCGGCCCAAGCCGCGAAGAGCGCCTCGAAGTCCGGCGGCTGCCCCGGGTACGAAAGGACGTCCGGTGCGATCGCGACCCATGGCTGCGCGCTTGCCGTCCAGAGGTGTCCGACCGGGTGCAGCCAGCTGGTAGCGTCGAGCGTGCCGGGCTTGACGTTCACGATGGCATCGTTCCGGGTCGGGAGGTGAAAGAGTCGGGTGCCGCAGTCGGGGCAGCATGCGCAGTCGACGCTGCGCCCGCTCGCGGCCGTTCGTCGCCACTGATTCGGCGTTCCTTTCGTCACCGCGAAGCCGGCGCGTGGGACCGGCATCGACATGCCGAACGCGCTCCCCGCCTGGCGTTGGCAGTCCGTGCAGTGGCAGACGTAGACGGTGAGCGGCCTCTCCGTGATCTCGTAGCGGCAGGCGCCGCACTGGCAGCCGCCCGCCAGCGGCAAGGGAATCGAGCGCATCAGCGACCCTCCCCGGGATGTCGTGCCAGCGCCTCCAAGACGACCTGCACGCGGCGCGGCAGGTGCCGTCGGCTCGGATAGACGGCGTGGAGCGCGATGCGGGCGAGCGTCGTCTTCGGCAGCACTCCGACCAAGGTCCGTCGGGAGAGCCGCGGCGCGGCGACGTAGCCCGGCAATACCGCGATGCCGGCGCCCCGCTCCGCGAGGTCGGCCAGGGCCAGGAGGTCGTTGACGCGGACGCGCGGCACGAGGCCGAGCCGCCGCCCGTCGCGTCCTCGCACGGCGGTGAGATCCGACGTCGGACCCGACGGCGGCACCGAGAGCAGATCGTGACCCGCGAGATCGTCGAGGCGGCGCGGTCGGCCGCGGCGAGCCAGATAGGACGGAGCGGCGTAGAGCCGCACCGCGACCTCGCCGAGCTTCCGGGCCGTGAGCGAGGAGTCGGCGAGCGGACCTTCCCGAACCGCGAGGTCGATGTCGTCCTCGATGAAGTCGAGACGGCGCGCGTCGAGCACGACGTCGACCTCGAGGTGGGGATGGGCCCGCACGAGCTCGGCCACGAGCGGGACGAGACGCACCCGCCCGAAGGCGCGCGAGGCGGAGATCCGCACTTGGCCGCGGACCTCGGTTTGCAGGTCGCGCACCGCCGCCCCGGCCTCGTCGAAGGCCTCGAACAGCGGGCGGGCGCGCTGCACCAACGTGAGACCGGCCGCGGTCGGCCGCACTCGGCGGGTGGTGCGCTCGAGGAGACGGGCGCCGAGGGCGGCCTCGAGGCGGGAGAGCTGCTTGCTGACCGCCGACGGCGTGAGGCCGAGGCGTCGGCCGGCGCCGGTCAGGCTACCGCCGTCGACCACGAGAACCAGCGAGCGGACGGCGGCGAGGTGGGCTCCGATCACTTGTGAGCGCATGTCACGAGTGTAGTGAATCGAACGAGCTTGTTGAATCATCGGGCCGCCTCTACACCGACCTCCATGCAGCCAAACACGCTCTCGCTGTCCCCCGCGGCGTCGACCGACGCCCCGCTGCCGCTCGCGATCCGGGTCCTCCGTCGCCTGAACCCCGCGATCGGCTGGATACTCCGCTCGCCGCTCCACGGCCTCCTGAGCGGGAACCTGCTCCTCCTGACCTACGTCGGGGCCAAGACCGGCCGCCGTCGCACGCTGCCGCTGTCCTACGTCGCAGTCGCCGACCGCCTCTACCTGTGCACGCGGAGCTCGCTCTGGTGGAGGAGCCTGCGGAACGGGAACCCGGTCGCGCTCCGCCTCCGCGGCCGGCAGCTGACGGCGACGCCGGTCGTCGTCGATCTCCAGACGACCGAGGCCCTGGACGCGCTCCGCGCTTTTCTCACCGTCAACCCGAAGACGGGCGAGATGCTCTATCGGGTCCGCGCCGGCGCCGACCGCCGTCCGTCCGAAGACGACCTCCGGCGCGAGGTCCTGCGATCGGTCGTCGTCCGCCTCGACGTCACCGGCGGGTGCTCTTCTCACCGTCAGAGCCTCGATCGCACCGCGCGCGCGTAATCGACGTTGCGCTTGCCTTAGCGGGCGCCTTCGCGCAGCACGAAGCGGAGGCCGTACTCGGTTTCGAGCGAGAGCGCGTCCGAGAGCGGCTCGTCGACGACGTCGATGGTGACGTCGGCGTCGGCGTAGAGCTTGATCATGGCCGCCTGCAGATAGACCGGCACGCCGGCGGCCTCTCCGACCGGGTCGACGCCGGCGAGCACGGCGTCCTCGAAGAGGTGCGGCGCCGTTCCTTCACAGCAGCCGCCGTCAATGGTGAAGGTCAGCACGCCGTGCCGCTCCGCCCGCACCCGCGCCACCACTTCGGCGGCGCGGGGCGTGATGCGGATGACGGGCACGGAGCGGAACGGATTAATTCAGCAACAACTGGAGATAGAACTTGCCCTCGGGCGGCGTGTCCTCGCCGACGTGGATGTGCTTGAGCTCGTGATACTCGGCGAGCCCCCACTTGCCGAGCTCGCGCCCGACGCCGCTCTGCTTGTAGCCGCCGAACGGGAAGCGAAGATTGATCATGTGGTAGTCGTTGACCCACACGGTGCCGGTGTCGATGCGCTTGGCCATCGCCACCGCGCGGTCCTTGTTGGACGACCACACGGCGCCGCCGAGCCCGTACACCGAGTCGTTGGCGATCCGGATCGCCTCGTCGTCGTCCTTGTAGCGGATGACGGAGACGACCGGCCCGAAGATCTCCTCCTGGGCGATCCGCATCTTGTTGTCGACGTCGTCGAAGATGGTGGGCTCGTAGTAGTAGCCCTTCTTCTGGTCGCTCGGCCGCTTGCCGCCGGTGACGCACTTGGCGCCCTGCTCCTGGCCGAGCGCGACGTACTTCTCGACGGTGTCGCGCTGCGCCGAGCTGACCAGGGGCCCCATGCCCGTGGTCATGTCCATGGTGTCGCCGATCTGGATGCGCTTGGTGCCGGCGATCATCTTCTCCATGAACTGATCGTGGACCTTCTCGTGCACCAGCACGCGGGTTCCCGACTCGCAGATCTGGCCCTGGTGCATGAAGGTGGCGAAGAGGGCGCCGAGCGCCGCCGTGTCGAGGTTGGCGTCGTCGAGGATGATGTTGGGCGACTTGCCGCCGAGCTCGAGCGTGACCTTCTTCAGGGTGCCGGCGCCGAGCTGCATGATGCGGCGCCCGACCTCGGTCGAGCCGGTGAAGGCGACCTTGCCGATGTCGGGGTGGGTGGCGAGCTCCTCACCGGCCGTGCCGCCGGGGCCGCTGATGACGTTCACCACGCCGGCCGGCACGCCGGCCTTGGTGCAGATTTCCGCGAGCATCAGCGACGTCACCGGCGTCACCGAGGCCGGCTTCAGCACGACGCAGTTGCCGGCCGCGAGCGCGGGCGCGATCTTCCACGACGCCATGATCAGCGGGAAGTTCCAGGGCGTGATGCCGGCACAGACCCCGATCGGCTCGCGCACGACCAGGTTCTTGCTGGGGATCGGCACCATCTCGTCGTACTCCTCGTAGATCATCGCCTTGTATTCGTCGCCGCAGACGAACTGGCCGAAGTGCATGAAGGTCTGGGCGGCGCCCGGAACGTCCATGCTCATGGCCTTCCGCATGGTGCCGCCGCCGTCCTGAACCTCGGCGGCCGCGACCTCGTCCTGGCGCTCGAAGATCGCCATGGCGACGCGTTGCAGAATCTCGCCGCGCTCTTGCGGCGACTTGTTGCGCCACACGCCGCTGTCGTGGGCCTTCTTGGCGGCGGCGACGGCCTTCTTCACGTCGTCGCGGTCGGCGACCGCGACGGTCGCCCAGGCCTCTTCGGTGGCGGGATTGATGGTGGGAGCGGTCTTGCCGCCCTTGGCGGCTTGCCACTCGCCGTTGATGAACAGTCCGAACTCCTTCATGGGATCCTCCTCGCCGGTGGGGTGATCGCGTCGCGTGTGCGTTGCTGCCGGGCGTCGCGAAGCTAGTCAGCTCGGACGGCCCGGGTCAAGCCAGGCGTCCGCCCGCGGCGGGAGGTCCCGTCAGGTCGGACGGGCGCGACCTCTCCGGATCGCTGCGGCCGCGACGACGGTCGCGGCGAGCAGAAAGAGGCCGAGACCCGAAAGCGTCGGGACCTCTGCAGGCCATTGGTCTGGAGGGTCCACCGGACCCGGCCTGCACTTCCCATTGAGTCCCGCGTTGTAGATCCCCTGGATCTCGAAGTCCGCGAGCGCGCGATTGAAGACCTCCAGCTCGTCGATGTCGCCGTCGAACGACAGCGCCGGTGCGCACCCGTTCGCTGGACGCCGTCCGATGAGCGCGTGCGCAGAGTTGGTGACGCTCTGATCGCGGCCGGTCGGATCGAACGTGCCCACGACCGCGCCGTCGAGGTAGAACGTCCCCACGCCGGCACGCTCGACCGTCACGGCGACGTGGTGCCAGTTGCCGTCGGCGGCATTGCCGGAGGTCGCCGCCCAGTTGGTGCAGTTGCGCGACGGGTCGGACCCGCAGACGCAGTTGCCGACGTCACGGTCGGCGAGCTGGAAGGCGACGAGGCCGTTGGCGAGGTAGAAGCTGTAGCCCACCGGGTCGCTGCTGCGCTTGTCGAAGATGGGCGGCAGCCCCGTCGCGGTGGTCTTCACCCAGGCGTCGATCGTGAGGTCGCCGTAGCCGAGATCGAGCTCGCCCGATGACGCCTCGACGTCGATGTATTGGTCGCCGGTGAAATGGAACGCGCCGCCGACCATGCCGGCGGTGGGCGTCGCGCCGTGGACGGTACCGGAGTCGTTGACGTTGCCCGCGATGTCGCCCTGCACGCCCACGCTGGGTCCGTTCAGGGGATACCAGCCGACCATCTCCGACGGCGGCTCCGCGCAGTCGCAGGGGTGCGCGGTCATGTACTGACTCATCTCGAGGCCGGTCGCGAAGAACATCCCGTCGTAGGCGCAATTGATGTAGTCGCCGTCCGGACACCTCTGGCATTCCCAGCCTTGACCACAGTGGAAGCCGAGCGCCCATGCGGGGTCGTCACAGGGACCGGGGACATCCGGGGCCGCCCGAACCACCGACACGCCTGCCATGACGACGACCAGTATCGTGGCGAACGCGACTCGCTTCATGGTCGATCCTCCTTCGAGCTACGGGACAGCGGGCAATGGGATGCGGCCGGCGTTGAGACGGCACGACGGTCGCCGGGCGGACCGTCCCATGAGGCCCGCGCGGCGGTCCAGCGAATAGCGTCCTCGGCACGGCCGCGCGCGTGATTGTTTGCTCCATCCTGAAACACGTGCTCAGGTGCCGACGAGAAGGAGAGACCCAATGGCGTACGAAAACATCGCGCTCGAGCGCGAGGACGGCATCGCGACCATCACCCTCGACCGCCCGCAGGCCGCCAACAGCATCGACATCCCGCTCGCGCGCGAGCTCATGGACGCGGCGATCGCATGCGACGAGGACCCCACCGTCCGCGCGGTGGTCCTGACCGGCCGCGGCACGATGTTCTCGGCAGGCGGCGACTTGCGCTCGTTCCGCGACGCCGGCACGGACATCGGCGGCCGCCTGAAGGAGCTGACGGTCTACCTGCACGCGGCGATCTCACGCCTCGCCCGCATGAACGCACCCGTCATCGCGGCGGTGAACGGCATGGCCGCGGGCGCCGGTTTCAGCCTGGCGATCGCCGCGGATCTCGCGATCGCGAGCGAGACGGCCGGCTTCGTGATGGCCTACACCAACGCCGGCCTCGTGCCCGACGGCAGCTCGACGTTCTTCTTGCCGCGCCGTATCGGCGATCGCCGGACGCGCGAGCTCATGCTCACCAACCGCCGCCTGAGCGCCGCCGAGGCGCTCGCCTGGGGCGTGGTGAACCAGGTCGTACCCGCGGAGCAGCTGAAGCCGACCGTCGCCGCCCTCGCCCGCACCCTCGCCGCCGGCCCGACGCGCGCCTTCGGCGCCACCAAGGCGCTCTTGAACGGCTCGTTCGAGAACGGCCTCGAAACTCAAATGGAGCTCGAGGCCCGCGCCATCGCCGCCGCGGCGGGCGGTCCCGACGGGCAAGAGGGGATCCGCGCTTTTCTCGAGAAGCGCAGACCGGCATTCAGCGGACGCTAGGGCTGCGCTCCCGCACCGCCCGCAGCACGGAATCGGCGAGGGCCTCGCCGATCGTTCCGTTCAGCACCGGCGCGTAGTGCCCCCCGGGCGCGAAGAGCGCCCCGTCGGGGGCGACCCCGGCGAGCGGACGCACCATGCCGTGGCGGCGCTCGAGGTCGGCGAGGAGGGCGTCGTACCAGAGCACGCCGCCGGCGCGACGCGTCGCCAGATCCTCGCGGCGCGGCAGATCGAGCACCAGAAAGGACGCCCCGCTGGCCGCGGCGTCACGGGCGAACGCGTCGGTGATGGCAAGCGCGAGATCCCGCGCCTCGCCGTCGAGCCGGAATGGATCCGTCGCGCCGAGCACGGTGGCCGCCCACGCGAGCGTCCGGAAACGGAGCCACCAGCGCGGCTGGAACGCGGGCGCGTAGAAGCGCTCGTGGGCCAGTAGGGGCTCGCCCTCGAGGTGCGCGAGGACGGTCGGCAGCCGGTCGGGAGGGATGGTCGGCACGTTCAGAGTGACGAGGCCGCCGTCGCGGAGGACGAGGCGCGGCTTCGACAGCGGCACCTCGCTGCTCATGAAATAGAGCGGGCGGAAGACGTTCAGGTTGCGGAGCGCGTCCTCGGCCTGGAAGCCGAACAGCACGACGTCGGGATGATGGGTGCGACCGTCGCGCCGCCAGCGCAGGTACGCCTGGTCCATGCCGTAGGCGTTGACCCCGAAGTTGAGCACCTCGGCACGGACGGCGCGCGCCGCGAGCGCGCGCTCCAGCGCCACACCCCAGGTCTCGTCCTGGCGCACCTCGTCGCCGAAGGTGAAGGAGTCGCCGAAGATCGCGATGCGGAGGACGCCGGCCGACCGCGCGCGCGCGCTCTCGCCGTCGGTCCGGATGCCGGCCGCATCGACTCGGTGGCTGCCGTCGGGGCTGCGGGCGCCGGGGCGTGGAGCCCAGCCGAGCTCGGGATCGTAGGCGAGGAACGACGTTCCCTCCTGCATCGCCGCGAGCGTCTTGCCGATGCTCGCCAGCGGCAGGTGGTAGGGCCGCAGGCGGAGGTCGCGCAGCCACTCCTGCCCGTCGCCGTCGCTCCGGACGATCACCCGCACCAGCCCCTCGCCGACGAGCGCCGCGACCACGAGCGCCGTCATCAGCAGCGCGATGGCGACGTGGCGCTCGTGCGCCGATGACGGCGACATGCGCGGTCGCCTATCGCGAAAGCAGGCGCCGTGTCGAACTCGGCACCGCTTCGATTGCCGCGGCGCACCTCAGGAGATAGGTTCGGGCGCCGATGGCGTGGGAGCGCGTGCAGCTGCCCGAGAGTCCGATCGGCCGCGGCTTCCTCGACGACGTACCGACGCTCACCGACGCGATTCTCCGACTCGGTCGCGATCATCCCGAGCTTCCCTGCCTCGTGTTCCACGACCGCTCCGGCCGCGAGCGGCGCCTGACGCTCGGGAGCCTGCTCGCGCGCGCGCGGGCGGTGCAGGCCGCCGCCCTGGACCACGGTCTCGAGGCCGGCGATCACGCCGTGCTGGTCCTACCGACGGGATCCGAGCTGGTGAGCGCCTACTTCGGCATCCTGTTGGCGGGCGGCGTCCCGGCCCTCGCCTCGACGCCCACCCAGCGCGCCGCGGAGCCCGCGACGTACCGTCGCCTGATCGGCGCCATCCTCGCCCGCGGCCCGGCACGCATCGCCTACTGCGACGACGCCACCGCCACGATCCTCTCCGAAGGAGCGGCGATCATGCCCGCCGGCTGCACGCTGCTTCGCGTTTCCGACGTGGACGCGTCGGCGGCCGCTCGGCCTCGCGATCCGAGGCTGCCCGATCCCGATGACGTCGCGACCATCCAGTTCTCGTCGGGCTCGACGGGCACCCCGAAGGGCATCCGCCTCACCCACCGCGCCATGCTGAACAACATCCGCGCGGTGCGCGACGGCCTCGCGATCGACGCACGCGACGTGAGCGTCAACTGGATCCCGCTCTATCACGACATGGGACTGATCGACGCGTTCCTGCTGCCGCTGCTCTCCGGCTGCCCGACCGTGCTGATCCCGACGACCGACTTCGTGCGCGAGCCGCGCCTCTGGCTCGAGGCGCTGCACCGCTACGGCGGAACGATCTCGTGGGCGCCGAACTTCGCCTACGCGCTCTGCACGCAGCGCATCCGCGACGACCAGCTGGTCGGTCTCGATCTCTCGACCTGGCGGCTCGCGATCAACGCCGCCGAACCGGTGCTGGCCCACACGATCGACGCCTTCACGCGCCGTTTCGCCGCGCACGGCTTCAAGCCCGAGGCGATGACCCCGGCCTGGGGCCTCGCCGAGAACGTCACGATCGCGACCGCCCACCCGCGCGGGCGCGCGCCGCGCGTCGAGACGATCGACCGCGCCGTCCTCGCCTCCGATGGCGTCGCCCGGCCCGGCGCGGGCGCCGGGCTCACCTCGGTCGCGATCGGCCAGTGCCTGCCGCGCTGCGCGATCGAGATCCGCAACGGCGGGCGCGTGCTCGGCGACCGTCAGGTCGGCGAGGTGTGGCTGAAGAGCGATTCACTGTTCCAGGGCTACCACCGCGACCCCGAGCTTACGGGAGCGGGTGCTGGTCGAGGGCTGGCTCGACACCGGCGACCGCGGCTACCTCGCTGACGGCGACCTCTTCTTCGTCGCCCGCGGCAAGGACCTGATCGTGATCGCCGGCGAGAAGTACGCGCCGCACGACATCGAGACCGCGATCAATCAGGTGCCGGGCGTACGCGAGGGCTGCGTGGTCGCCTTCGGCGTCCTCGACCCCGAGCGCGGCACCGAGGGCGTCGCGGCGATCGTCGAGACCAAGCTCGCCGCGGGCGACGATCTCGAGGCGCTCGCGCGCGCGATCGGGAGCCACGTGACGCGCACGACCGGCCTCGCGCTCCGCCACCTGAAGCTCGTGCCACCGGGCGGCATTCAGAAGACCACCAGCGGCAAGCTGGCGCGCGCCGCCACCCGCGAGCGCTACGTCGGCGAGCTCGCGGCGACGCCGTGACCCCGCCGCGCGCGCCGCGGCGGGAACGCTGGGAGGCGCTGCGCTACGGGACCTTGCTGCCCTGGACTTCCGGGAGCCGCCTCGCCGGTCGCGTGTACGCGCGCCTCTGCGAGACGGCGGAGTACCGTCTGGACGAGCCGCGCCGCGCGGCGGGGGTGGCGCGCATCGGGCGCTGGCTCGGCGTGGACGCCCGGCAGGCGGACGCGATCTTCCGGCGCACGCTCAGCTCCGAGGCGCGCGAAGAGGCCGACGTCAGCTGGTACATGCACCACCCCGACGAGCTGGCTCGGGCCTTTCGTCCCGCCGCCATCGAGCCCGCGACTGATGGGCCGGCGATCTGGGCGACCCTCCACCTCGGTAGCCCGAACCTCGCCTACGTCTACCTGCGGCGCGTCCGCGGCCTCGACGCGCAGATCGTGGCGCGGCCGCTCGACGACGCGAATCCCATGAACCCGGCCAAGCGCGCCTGGGGCCATCGCAAGGTCGGCTGGCTCGAGCGCGAGACCGGCGACGCCTTTCTCGGCACCAGCGCGGAGGCGCTCGCAATCGCCCGCTCGCGCCTGGTGAAGGGCGCCTCGGTCTTCGTGCTCATGGACGTGCCCGGCGACGTCGTCTCCCGCGCCATCACGGTGACGCTTTTCGGCGAGCGCGTCCGCATCGCCTCCGGGCTCTTCGTGCTGGCGGGAATGGTCGGCGTGCCGATCCGGCCGGTCGTCGCGGTCCCGCGCGGGGACCGCTTCGAGCTACGGTACGGCGACGCGATCACGCCGGTGGCGAAGCTCGTGCCGACCGACGCCGTCGAGCGTGCGCTTACCACCATCATCCGCGATGCCGCCGACGAGTGGTGGCTCTGGCCCTACCTGCCGGCGGCTTCCTGAGCCGTCCGGAGCGCCTCCTCGACGAGCGCCACCACCTGCGGCACCGAGAGACCCGTCGTCAGGCGCTCACCCGCGACCTCGATCGCGAACTCCTCGTCGAGCGCCGCCGCGAGCTCCGCCAGTGAGAGGGAGTCGACCGCCGCCATCTCGTCGAGCCGCGCCGAGCTCTCGAGGGCGCTCGCCCGCACCTGCAGCACCCGCTCGAGGACGCTCCGCACCCGCTCCGTCGTCGTGCCCGTCATGCCGCCGTCCGTCTAGCACTCGCGGCGGCGAAGGGGGAGAGATCCCCCTTCTGTACTAGTCGTCGTCCTCGCAGCAGACCCCCAGGGGCGGCGCGCCCCGTATCATCGTTGGGCAGCACGTGAGCCCGGGACAGCATTGCTGCGGAGAGATGTTGATCAGCTGGCAAGGGTCGTCTTCGGCAATGCACGTCACCGGCTGACACTGGTTCGCGACGCACCCAAGCCCGGGAGGGCAGCCGCAGTTGATCGTACCGCCGCAGCCATCCTGGACCATCCCACACGAGGGGAATGGCGGGCATTGTGGCAAGCAGAGGCACGTGCAGCCGGGAAAGCAGGAACTCTGCGCCGGAAAAGGGCACGTCGCCGCCGAGCCGTCGCATTGCTCCGCCGGCGGGTCGACCTGGCCGTCGCCGCAGAACGGATCGCAGGTACACTGCGCATTGCAGAACGGCGGCGGGCAGGCACCCGTCGGGTCGGTGCCGTCACATTCCTCACTCAGCTGGTTGATCGCGTCGTCTCCGCAGACGGGTGCCGGTGCCGCTGGACACGTGCAGGTCTGGGTATCGCAGAGGCCGGGACAAGCGGCGTCGTTACCGGGGCCGCTCTCGCAGTCCTCGCCGGGCGAGTTGAGCGAGCCATCGGGGCAGATGCCGGGTCCGTCCACGAGCGGGACGCAGAGGTCGCGGACGCCGAAGAGGTTGTAGTCGTCGCTGCCGAACTGGTCGGTCGTGAAGACGTGCGGCAGGTTCTGCTGCGGGATCGTCCGCACCTGGTAGCACATGAGCCCGACCCGCGGGTTCGTGATGCCGGAATGGAAGCCCCCGTGCGTCTTGTCGACGGGGATGCAGAGGTCGCGCGGCCGCTTGACCGCGATCGCGAGCTCGGTGCCCGCCAGCTTCTCGAACTGCGTCTTGACCCTGAGGCCGTTCACCCGGACGCGCGCGCCCCGTACCCGGTAGCACTTGAAGTGGTCGAGCGGCGTCGCGAGCAGCGGGGGCGTCGCGACCAGGCTCTTCGCCGTGGGCACGAGCATGCGCTCGGGCCGCACGAGATCGATCGTGATCTTTCCGAACTGATCCTCGATCTCGAGATCCTTCACCCGGTCGAAGGGCGGGTCGGTCTGGTGGATCGTGTAGAAGGTGAGGTGACCCGGGTGGTCGGGCGCCGTGGGGTCGCCCGGGTCCTTCTCGTGGATCTTTTGGGCCGGCGCACAGAGCCGCTTCGCCTGCCGCACGACGACGGTGCTCTGACCGAAGTCGTCGTCCGCCGAGACGTCCTTGACGTTGATCGACCGCCGGTGGGTCTCGTAGCAGAGGAAGTGATCGAGCGGCCCGGGGGTCGCCGTCGAGGTACTGGTCGGCGTCGGAGTCGGCGTGGTGCTGGGCGAGGCCGTCGCGGTCTCGGTCGGGGTCGCCGGATCGGTCGGCGTCGAGCTCGGCGTCGCGCTCTCGGTCGGGGTCGCCGGATCGGTCGGGGTGGGGCTCGGCGTCGCGCTCTCGGTCGGGGTCGCTGCGGTTCCCGTGGGCGTCGCCGCGGTCCCGGTCGGCGTCGGGGTCTCGGTCGGAGTCTCCGTCGGGGTCTCGGTTGGCGTCTCCGTCGGCGTCTCCGTGGGTGTCGGCGTTTCGGTCGGGGTTTCGGTGGGCGTCTCCGTCGGGGTCTCGGTCGGAGTCTCGGTCGGGGTCTCAGTCGGCGTCGGGGTCTCAGTGGGCGTCTCGGTCGGCGTCTCCGTCGGGGTTTCCGTGGGCGTCGGCGTCTCGGTCGGGGTTTCGGTCGGCGTCGGCGTCGGCGTCAGCGTTGGGGTCGGCGTATCGACCGGCTGGGACCACGCTGTCGGGGGCGCCGCAATTGCCAGCAGGAAGGTGACCGTGGTCACGATCGAGAGCGTGAACTTGCTCATCAGGAGATCCTCCGCGACGCCACCGTCGCACCAGGTGCAGGCGTGATTCGAATCAGAGCAATGCTTTCTATGCGACCGCTATGGCATCCGCCGCAGCAAATGCCGTACCTCGGCGCGAGCGATGCATCGACCACTTGGCGCGACGAGGGCCATTGCGTCCACGCAAGAGCGTCGTGATGGCGCACGGATCTCACTCCGCGAGCCTCACACCCCGCGGCGGGTCACCATCACCTTGACGGTCTCGGCCATGATCTTGAGGTCGAGGACGAGCGAGTAGTTGTAGATGTAGGCGAGATCGTACTTGAGCTTGTAGGCGGGGCTGGTGTGGTACTCGCCGTTCACCTGCGCGAGGCCGGTGAGCCCGGGTTTCACCTGCAGGCGCTCGAGGTAGCCGGGGATCTCCTCGGCGTAGCGGCGCACGAACTCGGGACGCTCGGGCCGCGGGCCGATCAGGCTCATGGTGCCGTTCAGGACGTTCCAGAGTTGCGGCAGCTCGTCGATGCGACTGGCGCGGAGCCAGCGGCCGACGCGCGTCACGCGCTGGTCCTCGAGGCGCGCCAGCACGGGACCGCTCTCTTGCTCGGCGAAGTCGAGCATGGTGCGGAACTTCCAGATCGTGAACTGGCGGCCCCCCTGCCCCACCCGCCGCTGGCGATAGAAGACCGGGCCCTGCGAGCTCAGCCTGATCGCTCCGGCGGCGGCGAGCGCGAGCGGGAGCATCACCACCAGGAGCGCCGCGGCGACGACGAAGTCGGTCAGTCGCTTGAAGACGTAGGCGAGATCGTCGCGCGGGTTCTTGACCACCTCGACCACCGGCACGTCGTGGATGCGGCCCGACGACACCCGTCCGACCAGGATGTCGTACACCGACGGCACGACGCTGACACGCGGCCGGCGGCTCTGGCGCAGCATGCGGTCGACCAGGCGGTCGCGCCACGAGAGCGGCGACAGGAGGACGATCTCGCCGACGTCGTGCTCGACCAGGAGGCGCGGCAGATCGGTGACCTCGCCGAGCCAGGGCAAGGCGCCGACGAAGGGCCCGGGCGTCGCGCCGATGCCGTCGGTGCCAACCGCGATCGCGCCGACGATGTCCATGTGGTGGAGGCGCGGCTCGCCGACACCCTCGAGAAACTGCTCGATCTCCTCCGCGGTCCCGACCAGGAAGACGCGAACCGCCGACGAGGACGCCAGGCGGCGCCCGATCCACTCGCGGATGAGCGCCAGGCCGGCGGCGTTCACGAGCCAGTAGACGATCAACACCGAGCGCGGAAAGTTGACGTCGCCGCTGAAGAAGTAGAGCGCGGTCGTCGCCAGCAGGTGCACGAAGAGCGCGGTCACGCTGTTGACGATCGGCCGGAAGCCGGCGCGGAGCGCGCGGAGATCGTAGAAGCCGAAGAAGTACAGCGTCACGAGCTCCGCGAGCAGGATGGCCGGCAGCATGTGGCGGAGCTCGAAGACGCGCGCCAGCGGCAGGAGGTCGGTGGTGAACGGCACCGGGAAGTAGATGCGGATGAAGAACGCGACGCCGTAGGCGACGATGCCCCATGCCGAGTCGAGCAAGAGCAGGAGCGCGATCGTGCTCTGCTCGCGAAGGCCGCTGCGCTGCATGCGTGGTCAGGGCGTGCCGGCGGATCCGCCGCCGGCGCTCGAGGGCGCCGCGCCCGGCCAGCGCTTGGTCGACGGCAGCACGGCCCAGCCGCGCCGGAAGCCGTGCTTGATCTGGCGGAGCGCACGAGCGCGGGCGAAGAGGCGCGCCGCCATCGAGAGCGCGACCAGCGGGTACTCGTGCGGCGCGATTTCGGAAACGAAGCGCCGCCACGGATAGCGCCCGAAGCCGTGGGCGCGGTGCAGCTCGGGAAACTCGTGCGTCAGCTGGAGCTTGCCGACCTCGTTGCGGACGCGCTGCCGGAGGTACTCGCGCCAGGTCGTCGGCGGACGCAGGTAGACGACGGCGTCGTGCTCCTTGGCGAAGCGCCGGCGGCCGAGGAGCACGCTGAGATAGGCATCCTCGTGCAGCACCGTCGCGGGGAGCGGCTCCGGCAGCGCCGCGACGCGGAGCGCGTAGAGCCGACCGGGAACGTTGCCGAAATCGAAGCGGTGGGGGAGCGCCGCGACGCGGGCCGCGAGGCCGTCGCCGGGCATCACCAGCGCGGCCTCGCGGCCGGCGACGATCGCGAGCTCCGGCGAGCGCTCGAGGCGCGCGACCAGGAGCGGGATCGCCGCGGCGACGACGCGCACGTCGGCGTCGGCGAAGACGATGATCGGCGCGCGCACGGCGGCGCGGATCGCGTTCCAGGCGGCGACCTTGCTCTGCGGCGCCAGACGGAGGAGGCGCACCGCGGAGCCCTCCGCGGGTGGCGACGCGGCGCCCTCGACCAGCTCGAGGCCCGCGGCGCGGGCGAACTCCCGGACCCCCGCGACGGCCGGCGCCGGCTCCTCGGGCCCGTTCACCGCCACCAGCACCTCGATCACGCGCCCGGTCCCGAGCGCGCTCGCGTACAGGCTCGCCAGCGTCGCCGGCAGGTCGTCCTCGCCGGTGGTCGCCGGAACGCCGATGGCGAGCGCCGGCGCGCGCGGGTCGCCGAGGGTCGTGGGCTCTCCGTCTTCCGGCTGCGGGCTCATGCGGCGCGGCGAATGGCGGCGACGGTCGGCCGCGTGAGCAGATAGCCGTGCTTCCAGAAGAAGTAGCCGAGCCCGTAGACGTGCCGCGCGGTCAGCGTGGAGAGCAGCTTCCGGGTCACCCGCCGCTCCAAGTGCATGACGACGGCATCGGGAACGTACTCGACCTGCCAGCCGTGCTGGTGCATGCGGAGACAGAGGTCGACGTCCTCCGGCCCGTAGAAGATGCGCTCGTCGAGCAACCCGACCTCGTCGAGCGCGCTCCGACGCATCACCTGACAGGCCCCGATCACGTAGTCGACCGCCCGCACGCGCGCGTGATCCCACCAGCGCAGCTCGACGTCGTCGATGAGGCGCCGTCCGAAGCGCGCCGGCAAGCGCCGGCAGAGCTTGTCGACCAGCGTCGGAAAGCGCCGGCAACTGTACTGCAACCGCCCGTCGGGATCGACGAGCTTGGGGCCGAGGAGCCCCACCTCCGGGGCGGCGCGCAGCCGCGCCACCAGGACCGCGAACGAGCCCGGGGCCGGCACGGTGTCGACGTCGAGCAAGGCGAGGAACTCGCCGCGCGCCGCCTTCAGGCCCTGGTTGCGCGCCGGCGCCACGCCGCGATTCGTGCCGTTCCGAATCGTCACGACCTCCGGATGACTCGCGAGGAGCGCCTCGGTGCCGTCGCGCGACCCGTTGTCGACGACGATGATCTCGGTCTGGAGCGGAGCGGTCGCGGCCGGCAGGGCCCGCAAGCAGGCGTCGAGCAGCGCCCGCGAATTCCAGGTCAGGATGACGATCGACACCACCGGCGGCCCCTTGCCTGGCTTGACGATCCAGGGTCCCGCATCTGTCACGGCCCCTCTATCCCAGGGGCGTGGCGGACGCGCAACCGCGCACGGTCGGCACGGCGTCCGGCCGGATCACCGGTCGCGGAGAGCCGCGCCATGCCGGCATAGCGGCGCGCGCGCGCCGCGCCCGCGGCATCGCCGCGCCAGGATCCGAGGGTCGCAACGGCGGCCTTGCAGGCGAAGCTCGTCGCCGCCGCCAGTCGAAACCCGAGCTCCGAGAGGCGGCCGCGGCGGCGGCGAAAGAAACGGAGCGTGCCCTTCAGCACCGCGAGATCGCGCGCGTCACCGTAGCGCCGCGCCCCGCTCCGGTTCCCGCGGTGCACGATCGTCGCCTCGGCACAGAAGCCGACGGCGAAGCCCGCGTCACGCAGACGGTGACAGAGGTCGAGGTCCTCGCCGTACATCTCGTAGGTCTCGTCGAAGCCCCCGACCGCGTCCAGCGCCGCGCGGCGGCACAGCAGGAACGAGCCGTACACCCAGTCGACCGCGCCGCTCGCCGTCGGCGCCGACCCGCGCGGACCGGCCCCGCGCCCGCGCACGACCTCGGCGACGAGGCCGCGCACGGCGTGAAAACGATCGACGGTCGGCTGCGGCGTCCCGTCGGCGTTGAGCGTTCGACACCCGACCAGACCGAACGCGGGGTGGGCGTCGAGGTAGGCCAGGCTCCGCGCCAGCGTGTCGGAGCCGACGATCACGTCGGGATTCACGAACAGCACGAACGGGAGCCGGCCGGCGCGCCAACCCTGATTGGCGGCGGCCGCAAAGCCGCGATTGGCGGGGTTCGCGATCACCCGCGCCGCGGGGGCCTCGGCCGTCGCGATCGCGACCGTGTCGTCGCCCGACGCGTTGTCGACGATCACGAGCTCGGCGCCCGCGTCACGTGCCGAGGCGAGCGAGACGAGCAGCGGCGGCAGGTCGTCGGCGTTGTGCCACGTCACCACCACGATCGTGAGCTCGGCGAGGGTCGCGTCCATGCCGCGTCACGCGCCGGGCCGGAGCGCTCGCGCCATCTCAGGCCGACGCGTCCGTGAGCCCGTGGAGCGCATGACAAGCGTCGCCGAGCAGGATGCGATAGGCCCGCGGGACGGCGTGCGCGAGGGCGTCGAGGTTGTGCACGGTGGTGAGACGCTGCACGACCTCGGCGAGCTGGGTCTCGGCACGCACGAGCCGTTGGCGCTCCTCGGCCGACGGCGCGTGGATGCCGTGGCGCTCGGCGTAGCGCAGGTTCTCGATCGAGTGTCCGAGGAATTGCAGCTTGGCGGCGTCGGCGTTCAGCTGCTGACCCGCGCCGCCGAGGGCCTGGTCGATCAGCGCCACCTCGGCGCCGAGGCGGAAGAACGAGGCCGCGGTGAGCAGCCGCACGCGCGCGCGCAGGTCCTTCCCCTCGTAGCCGTGCCGGAGAGCGTCGTAGAGGCCGTAGAGGACGTGGGTGCCGTTGCAGGCGTAGGTCTGCAGGGTGCTCCGTCCGTAGGGCTTGGCGCCGCGCATCGCCGCCACCGTGTCGGCGTAGCCGACCTCGGCCGCCTGGGCCGCCGTCTCGACCAGCGCCGAAACCGTGAAGGCCTGACCGTCCGCGTTGACGAAGCGATCGGCGCTCGGCGGCATGGCGGCCGTGAACACGCTGATCGTCCACGAGAGCTCGGGCCCGGCGATGGTGGGCGTGAAGAGCGCCCTGGCGCCCGCCAGCAGGTCGACCGTCGTGATCGCACCCGCCGGGGTCGCGAAGCGTCGGGTCTCCGGCACCCGCACCGCGTCCATGATCTCGAGGAAGTGATTGGGGTGCGCCTCGACGCTCAGCGGGAAGGTCGGGTGGGAGCGCCCCCCGCGCTCCTCCTTGACGAGGTGGCGCGCGGCCACGACGTCGAGGATCGGTCCGGCCGCGACGCGCGCGTCGGGGCCGAAGGCGAGCACGACGTGCATCAGCACCCAGGGGTCGTCGCTCGCGAAGGCGCGTGCCGTGACGAGGGCGCGGAGCCCCTCGGCGGTGGCGGTGGCGCCGCCGCCCGCCGCCGCGGCGACGCGCCGGCCGCCGGCGAGCGCGCTCGCCGCGAGACCGCCCGCCAAGGCCAGGAAGCGTCGTCGTGTCCACCCCATGTCGCGCGCGATTCTCTCAGCCTTCGGGGATCGCGGCTAGCGACCGGCCCCGCCGCGTTCGAGGTCCTCGAGCCGCGCCTGGAGCTCGCCGATGAAATCGCCGAGTCCGTCGGCCGCCTCGACGACCGCGGCGCCGAATACGCGCGCCAGGTCGTGCTCGCGCAGCACGCGTCGCTGCGTCTCCCAATAGGCACGGCCGAGGCAGCTCGGCCGGAAGGGCTCGCCGAAGAGCGGCAGGATCTCGCGATCGGGCCTCCGGCGCCGGCTCTGCACCACCGCACGAGCCCGCTCGAGCGCGGGCCGGGCGGCGTCGAAGGCGCGCGCGGCCTCACGGTAGGGTGCCGCGCCGGCACCGGCAGCCGTCGCGCGCGCCTCGAGCAGGGCGCGCGCCGCCGGCAGCACCACCGCGAGGTTCTGGTCGTCGTAATTCTTGAACAGCGACGCCAGCGCGTTCCGCTCGAGCAACATCCGCCAGCGCTCGGGCGCGATCGCCGAGCCGCGATGGCGGTGGAACGCGACGGCGTCGGGCACGTAGAGCACGCGCTCGCCCGCGACCCAGAGGCGCCATCCGAGATCGACGTCCTCGAAGTAGGCGAAGTAGTCGGGATCGAAGCCGCCGCAATCGAGAAAACGCTCGCGATCGACCGCCATGGCCCCGCCGCACGCGAAGAGCGCGGGCTCCGGCCGGCGCGGCGGGCCCGCGACGTAGGGCCGACCGAAGCCGCGATTCCGGCCGTGGCCGTGGAAGTTCATGGAGGCGCCGTCGAAGTCGAGGGACGTACCCTCCCAATCGAGCATGCGGCTGCCGACCGCCGCCGCGTCCTCCGCAGCGAGCGCCTCGACGAGGTGCGCGAGCCAGCTCGGGAGGACCCGGCAGTCGTTGTTGAGGAAGGCGACCACGCGTCCGGTCGCGACCCGGGCCGCGTCGTTGGCGGCCGCGGCGAAGCCGCGGTTGTCCGGGTGGGCGACCACCCGCACCGCCGGCCATTCGTCCCCGAGCCAGGCCACCGAGCCGTCACGCGAGCCGTTGTCGACGATGACGATCTCCAGATCGTCCCGCGGGTAGTCGAGCGCCGCGAGCGACGGCAGGCAGGCCTGCAGCAAATGACGCCCGTTCCAGTTGACGAGGGCGACGGTCGCCCGCGGCCGCCCGCTCACGCGCGACCGTTCCCGCCGAGCTTGCGCGCGAAGCGGCGGAGACGCGCGTAGACGCGATAGGCGGGATGGGCGCGGACGCGGGTCGCGAAGCGTAGGGCCTCGTGCATGCGAGCGCGCTCCCCGTCGTCCGAGCGAGCATCGGGGACCGCCGCCGTCCCGGGCGGCTCGGGCGGCGGAGCGGCCGCGCCCGGCACCCGCGATGCCGCCAGTGTCAGGATGTCGTCGAGCGCGGCGGCGTCCCGCTGGCGGCGCGCGGCCGCGTCGGGGTCGGCCTCGTTGGTGACCACCCGGCGCACGTCGCCACACCAATCGGTCGCGCCCGCGAGATCGACGATCACGAGGTGTCGATAGGCGGGCTCGCGCCAGTCGGCGACCTGCCCGTTGTAGCGCGCCTGCCCGCGCACGTAGCGCGCGCCGAGCCCCGGCTCCGCGAGGAGGAGATTGGCGGCCTGCATGAGGGTCCAATACGGCAGGTAGCCGTTCGGCAGCACGACCACGCTCGCGCCCGCCGCCTCGAAGTGCGCGACGGTCGCGGCGAGATCGGGGTGGCCGTGCGTGAGGTGCTCCTCGAGAAAGCGATGGACGTACCCGTGGCGGGCCTGCACCAGCGCGAACAACACCGCGTCGGCGTCGCGCACGCCCGGCGTCGCGAAGGGTGCGCCGACCACCACGAAGCGCCGCGAGACGCGCCGGAGCTCGTCGAGGAGGAGCGTGCGGCCCGCGGCGGGCACGTGCTCGAGCACGTCCTGGCAGAGGACGAGATCGAAGCTCCGATCGGCGAACGGCAGCGGTGGATCCGCGGCCACGCGATGATCGGGATGATCGGCGCCACGCACGTCGATCGTGCAGGTGACGTCGTCCGGAAAGAAGTCGGCGAGCGTGGCGAGATGCCCGTGCGCCCCGCCCATCACGCCCCCGACGTCGAGCACCCGGCGCGGCGAGCTCCCGAGCCGCGCCGTCGCCACCCGGACGTGATCGTAACGCTGGTACATGTCGAAGGGCAGCCGGGCCAGGAGCTCGACGCGCGTCACGGGCTCGACCACGACCTCGAGGCGGCGGAGCAAGAGCGGCGCGCTCGTCCTGAGACGGAGCGCGTGACCGCCGGCGGCGACCGGCACGCTCGGGAGCGCGACCAGGCGCGGCGCCGGACCGAGCGCGACCCGGCCGACCTCGAGATCGCCGAGCTCGACCACGAGCTCGCCGTCCCGCTCGACGCTCGCGTCGATCCGGATCGTGAGGCGGCGCGGCTCGCGTCCGGCGACGAGCACATAGCCGTGGCCGTCGCCCTCCCCGCTCCAATGCGCGCCCGCCGCATCCGGCTGCGGCGCCGCCACGAACCCGGCACGGAGGCGGACGGCGACGTGCTCCGCATCGGGCCCCAGCACGACCCCGCATCCCGGCGTCTCCCCGAAACCCGCCAGGCGGAGCGCGCCCTCGGGCGCGAGGCGGCCCGCCGGGGAGCGCTCGGCGGCGATCTCGAGGTTGTAGGCCGCCTGGAAGAATCGGAAATCGACGGCGAAGCCGAGCGCGAGCAGACGGTCGATCCAGTACGCGGGCGGCCGCTCGGAAAAATGGGTCTCCTCGTGGCCGTGGAAGAACAGGGGATCGGGCGTGGCTCCGATCAACATTCCGCCCGGACGGAGCACGCGCTGCACCTCGGCGAGCACCGGCTCGGGGTCGTGCAGATGCTCGAGGACGTCGAAGGCGCTGACCACGTCGAAGCAGGCGTCGGCGAAGGGCAGGCGCTCGGCGAGGCCACGCAGCACGCGACCGCCGGCCGCCGGCGCCTCGCGCGCGGCGCGTGCCAGGGCGTAGCCGCTGACGTCGACACCGACCGCCGCGAAGCCGCCCGCCCGCGCCTCGGCGACCAGGTAGCCGTAGGCGCAGCCGAGATCGAGCCAGCGTCCGCCGCTGGTCACCCGGGTGGCGACGTGCGCCACCCAGTGCGTCCAGCTGGCGTGCTCACTCTCGTATCCGGCCGCGGGGTACCCGCTGTTGGCGCCGTGATAGTAGCCCTCGTCGTAGAGGGCAGCGAGTGCGCGCGCGTCCGAATCGGGCGCGGACGACATTCGCGCGCTTATAGCACCGTGGGAATTCAAGGTGCAATTTTCTCCGCGCCGCAGGCCGGGTCCGGGCGCTCGTAGAGATCGAGATCGCTCCGGGCACCCGCGGGCAGCGCAATGGTGACGGCGAACGGCGCGGGACGATCCGCATGCCGCGGCACGCAGAGCGTGCTCTCGCGGCCGCTCGCGCCCGTGGCGCCGTTCTCGCCGTGCAGCGTGACGGTGCCGGCTCCGACCGCCGCCACCACGCGTGTCGCGCCCGCGCCGGCGTCGACGGCACACTCGATGCGGCCCGGCAACGCGGCCGGGCGGGCGGGCGTGCCGTCGCCGTAGCGTCGCGGGTGGGGCACGACCCGCATCGGGACAGTGAGCCGGCCACCCCCGTCGCGGCAGAGGTCGTAGCGGATGGTCGCACGGTAGCGGACGACGAGGAGCGGTCCGCTGGTCACGAGCTCGAAGCCCGGCGTCGCCACCGCCGGCGCGCCGGGATCGTCGCGATACCAGAGCGCGGCGTGCGTGACGGCGGGCGGCGGCTCGGCGGCGGACGCCCCGGCATGGAGCAGCCAGAAGCCGTTGTCGCCGGTCGCGTCGTCGAACGCCGGTCCGTGCGTCGCGAGCCAGCGAACCGCGAACGGTGCCGGCTCGGTCGCGACCGCGGCGGCGATGGCGCGCTTGCTCCCCGCGGTCACGAGTCGGCCCGGCGTCGCGGCATCGCGCCCGCCGCCGTGATCGAGCGTCAACGGCGCCGGGTCGAGGACGAGGTAGCCGTGACGTGCGATGGCGCGGAGCCAGGCGGCGCCGGCGACGCCGAGGAAGAGCGCCGCGACGATCACCAATGCCGCTCCGAGATCGCGCGGCCGAGCGCGCTCCGAGGGCGGCGCGGTCGCCTCCTCCCCGCCTACGGCGTACGACGTGAAGGCCGCGCCGGCCGCGAGCGCCCACCACGGCAGAAGCGCGTCGAGGTAGTAGTACCAGGCCTCGCCCGGGAGCACGGCCACCATCCCGAGCTGTGCGGCCCCGGCGATCAGCAGCACGCGCGCCGGCGCCACGCCGCGGACCGCCGGCGGGACGAGCCGGGCGATCCCGACGAGCGCCGTCGCCTGCACGAGGAGCGTGGCCGCGCGCGCAGCCGCGCGGAAACCATCGCCGAGCGTCGTTCCATTGCCAGAACGCCGGCGGCACGCGCCAGGCCAGTGCCGTCGCCGCGACGAAACGCGCCGGCACGTCGGGCCAGGGCCCGCGGCCCGGCAACGTCGCGAGTCCCGCGTCGCCCCCGGCGTTGGCGAACGCCGCCCACAGCGCCGGGGCGCCGACCACGAGGAAGCCGAGCCCGCCGGCGACGAGCGCGCGCCGGCGCGGCGGCTCGAGCGCGAGCAGCAGCACCGCCGCCGCCGTCCAAGCGAGCATGGCGAGGTGGAGCTGAAGGGCGAGACCGAGCAGCGCCCCCAGGAGCCCGAGCCGCGCCGCGCTCGCCTGACGCGGCTCCGCCAAGAGCCAGAGGAGGGCCACGGCGACGACCGGGAGCGCCGCCGGCGCCCACGCGACTCGTCCGTCGATCACGGCGAGGCGCGACGTCGCGAGAACGGCGAGCGCCACCAGCGCGGCACGCCCTCCCCACCATCGCCGCGCCAGCATCCAGGTGCCGGCGACGGCCGCCATGCCGAGGCCGGCCGCGAAGCGATAGGCCGCGAGCGGATCGGAGCTCACGAGATGCGGCAGTGCCCAGAAGTAGTAGTAGAGCGCGCCGAGGCTCGTCACGCGCCGCATCGTGGGTCCGACCGTCGGCCAGTCGCGACCGGCGACGACGTCGAGCGCGGTCTGGATGTCGCGCGCCTGGTCGACGCCGAACCAGCCGAGGTCGAGGCGCCAGAGCCTGAGCGCCGCGGCGACCGCGAGGAGCGTGGCCACCGCGGCGAGCTCGAGTCCGCCGTACCGTCGTGCAGCGCCGGTCACATCGTGCCGTCGCGGTCGTGGGCGCGCGCGCTCCAGCGCCGATACGGCACGAGCGCGACGAGGCCGAGCACGCTGATCGTCAAACCGAGCCCGAGGGAGCCCGGCCGGTAGCGAAAAACGACGAGGTGCGCGCCCGCCGGCACCACCACGCCCCGGAGCACGCCGTCGACGGTGAGCAACGGAACGTCGCGACCGTCGAGCGTCGCTCGCCATCCCGGATAGGCGAGATCGCCGAGCACCAGGACGGCGGGCGCGTCCCCGGAGGTGGCGATCGTCACCACGCCCGGGGTCTCCGCGCGCACGCTGGTCTCGCCCGCGGCGGCGGCGCCACTCGGGACGCCCGCGAGCGCCGCCGACACGGCGGCCACCTCGGCGCGCGCCACCAAGGCGGCCGAGCGGAAGTCGAAACCGTCGCCGAGCCGCGTCAACGCCGCCTCCTCGCCGTCGCTCGGCTCGACGTGCGCCACGCGGAAGGCGCGGGGCAGCGCGTTGGTGTTCTCGTAAACCGTGACCCCGAATTCGGCATCCTCGAAGACCCGACGAAGACCCGGGGCCTCCTGCCGATGGCGAGCGGTGCGTTCCTCGGCGAGCCGGACCTCGGCCGTCGCGCCGGGACCGAAGCCGAGATTCCCGAGCGACACCCGAACGGGCGTTCCGTCGGCGCTCTCGCCGCGGACGCGCAGCCGGACGTGGCGAGGTGCGCCCGCCTGCCCGAGCGCCAGGTGCTGCTCCTGCCAGCGCTCGACGGCGGGCAGCACGAGCGGCTCCTCGGCGGCGTCGGACGGCACGCCGTCGACGCGGACCCGGAGGTGGACACCGGCGCCCGTACCCCGCACCAGGGCGCCCCAGGCGAGCTCCGCCGCATCGCTCGTCCCCGCGACCTCGAGCTCGAAGGGCGTCGCGAGCGTGAAAGCGAAACGCTCGTCGTCACCGAGCGCGATCGGGCCGATCACGAGGGGCGCGCCCTCCGTGCGCAGGCGGGTCATGCCGGCGAGCAGACGCGCCGTGCGCTCGCGGCCCACCTGGCTCCGGACGCGGGTGGCGAGGTCGTCGAGGGCGAGAGGGTGGCGGGTGGCCACCCAGCGCACGCCCGCCAGGTCGAGCGCCGGCGCCGTCGCGGCGAGCGCGAGATCGGGATCGACGGTGAAGTGGATGACACGGTCGCAGAAGCTCACGAGCCGCATGAAGAAGGCGTAGTACGATCCCGGCGTCAGCACGTCGATGGCGCGCAGATCGCGGAGGCCCGCGGCCGCGGAGGTGAGCGGCACCATGAGATCCGGATCGGCGATGACACGACCCGGGGGCGCACCCCGCAGGAACTCGACGTAGGCCGGCGCGCGATAGGGATCGACGCGCGGAGGGTGCTGACTCGGGGCAAACCAGCGGAGCTCGGAGAGCACCAGCACGGCGAGCACGATTCCGAGCGCCCGCCCGCCGAGGCGCTCGCCGTGCCAGAGCGCGACGGCGAGGATGAGCGCGGCAGCGACCCCCGCCGACCCGAGCAGCGCGCGCGGATGAGTGGCGAGGTCGTGCGACCAAACCGCCGCCGCCGCCAGGCCGGCGAGTGCCAGCACCGTGACGCCGGCGGCGCGGAGCGCGCGCCCGCGCGCCACACGGTCGCCGACGATGGCGTCGAGTCCGATCGCGGCCGCGACCGCGAGCGCGAACACCGCCGTGAAGGTGTACTTCACGAAGAGGATCCCGCGCACGGCCGGGAGCCCGGTCGCAACGTCGCCGAACGCGCCGGCGTTCCGCAGCAACAGCGTCGCGGCCCAGAGGACGGAGAGGCGCGCGACCGCCACGAGCGGCGCGGCGCTCGCCACCACACCGACCGCGGCCAACACCACCACGACGATGCCGACGGCGGGCGTCAGGAGCAGGTCGCGGGCGAACGCGTCCCCGGCGGCCGTGAAGAGACGTGGCAGCGCCAGGCTGGCGAGCGACGGCCAGGGCACCGTGAAGCTCGCGAGCTGCGAACGGCCGCCGAGGGTGAGCCCGGAGGCGCGCGTCATGAGCTCCCCGGCCGGGACCAGGAGCCAGGCGGCGACGGCGCATCCGAGGACGAGGCCCGACACGACGGCCGCCACGGTGACGGGACCGGCACCGCCCTCGCCGGGGGCGGATCGCCGCAGCGCATAGACGCCGACGAAGGCGAAGCAGAGCAGGCTCGCCTGGAGCTTGCCCCCGAGGAGCGAGGCGGCGGCGGCGAACGCCAACAGGATCCATCCCCCCGGGCGACCGCGGCGACCGCGCTCGAGCCCGAGCAGGCCGAGGGGCAGAAAGAGCTCGCTCGAAAGTGGATGGTGCACGATCCACGCCATCGCGTAGCCGCCGTAAGCGACTGACGCTGCGCCCGTGAAGGCCGCGAGCGATCCGAGGGAGAGCTCACGGAGGAACGCCCACACGAACACGGCGAGCAGCATCAGCCGGGCGAGGTAGAAGAGATCGGCGGCGAGCGGCGTCGGTAAGAGGTTCAGCGCCAATTGGAAGGGGTTGCCTGCGCCCGAGTTCAGGTTGGCGGCGAGCGGGGCACCGAGCCCGGTAGCGGGATTCCAGAGTGGGAGCTCGCCCGCCGCGAACGCGGCCGATGCCAGGCGCGGGCTCGGCTCGTCGACCCACGCCGCACCCTCGACGTCGAGCAGGTGGGGCACGCCCGGCGTGGCCGGCGCGTCGCGCGGACCGTGGGGGGTCAGGCCGGCGGTGTAGGTCGACGCCGAGAGCGACTTACCACCGACGATGACGTCGCCAAAGAAGACGCCGTGGAGGATCAGGAAGACGAGCAGCGCCGGTATGGCCGCCATCGTCGCGGCGGCTCCTAGGAGCCTGACCCAAGATGGACAATCTGCTGCGAAACGCGCCGCATCCCGTCTCGACGGCGTCGCCGACCACTCGGCGTATCAATCAGATACGCGGTCGTGGTCGGCTCCTTGCGAGCCGGGCGCGGCGCGTTTCTCGCGACGATCGCCATCGTGGGTCAGGCTCCTAGTCGCGAAACGTGATGCGCCGCAGGAAGAGATCGAGGGGCGGACGCTTGGTCTGGGCGTCGCCGAGCGTCTTGACCACGCTCTTGGCCTCCCCCCACTCCTCCCACATGACGTAGGCGGTCCCGCCGGCAACGGCGACTTGAGGAAACCGAACGGTCGCCGACGGCGTGCTCTCCGCGCGCTCGTACACGAGCAACGAGGGCTCCCAATGCTCTCCGTCCTTCGCGCGCATGAGCCTGACGCGCTTCCCGTCCTCGACGTACACCATGTAGAGCGCGCCGCCTTGCCGGTCCGACCCGAGACGCGGCTCGCTGAAGTCGGCGTCGCCCGTCGCGACCGGCGTGAGGGCGTCCCTCGCGGGCGTCCAGCTCCCGTCGGATTGCATCCTGACGTAGTAGATCGTGTCGTTCTTGCCGCGCACCCTGTCCTCGAACACGACGGCCGCGCGCGCGCCGTCGGCGAACAGCTGCATGGTGGGCGCGGTGCCGCCGGACTGCTCGTGGAGCAACACGTCCTCCCCGAAGGTCGCGCCGCCGTCGGCGGACGCATCCGTCCAGACCTGCGCGAAGCTGTTGATCCCACCCACGGCGGCCGTCCAGGCCACGACGACCCGACCGTCGACGATCGCGACGCGCGGCGCGAGCGGCGCGCCTCGCCCCTTGCCGTCGTCGACCCGCTGCGGCTTCGACCAGGTGGTGCCGCGATCGTTCGACACCGCCGACATGACGACGCGGCCTCGGGAGGCCTGCTCCTCCCACACCGCGACCACTCGCTTCTCGCCGTCGCTCGCGGTCGAAACGGCGTTCGCCATCAGACCGCCTCCTGCACCGTCGTCGATCCGTATGTCGGTCGGCAACCAGGTGTCGCCACGGTCGAGCGAGCGATTGGCGAAGATCCCGGTGGTGTAGCCACGCTCGTCGGGAAAGGCGACGTAGACACCGCCCGCACGATCGGCCGCGATCGAGGGGGCGAACGCCATCGGCTCCGTGTTCAGCCGATGCGGTTCGGACCAGCTCGCGCCGCCGTCGCGAGAGCTTCGAAACATGACGAACTTGTTTCCGGTCTCGGGCTTGCGGGCCTGCCAGGCGGCGTAGACTTCACCGTCGGCAGCACCGGGAAGCATCGTGAGGCCGATCGTGATGGTGCCGAGCATGTCCTTCGGCGTCAGGTACTCCTCCGCACCGAACGACGCGTCCCCCTTGGCCGCATGGCGGTAGACGACGGGACGATACGGCGGCTCCTCCCGCATCCAGGTCGCGACCGCGCCGCCGTCGGGAAGCGCGTAGAGGGCGGCGTAGTACGCGACCATGTACCGCCCGACGTTTCCGGCCTCGGCGTTCAGGCGTTCGACCTCGCCCATCGCAGGGCCCTTCGATTGGCAACCCACCGAGAGCACGAGCGCCACCACGACGATCGCGGACTTTTGGTTTCGCGAGAGCGAGAGATCGAAGAGCATCGTGCGGTAGGCCAGACCCCGATTGCGACGTGAATGCAAGACCAGCGGCGGACAAAAAGAGAGGGGACGGCGCGAGCGCGCCGTCCCCTCGTTCTTCACTCAGAGCGAGCTGTGAAAGTCAGCCTTACTCTGCGGTGTAGCGACCGAGCGTGGACGTACCGAACGGACCAACCGCCATGCCGTGGTAGGCGAAGAGGAAGGTCGTCAGGTCGATGCCGTTGATGGTCGTGTCACCGATCGGAATGTCGCCGTCGTCGCTGCCCACCTGGCAGTTGGTCAGGCGAACCAAGCCGGACGTCTCGGCCGGAATCGAGGCCGGGATGATGGCGGGGAGGTCGATGTCCGCGAGGGACTCGTTCTCCGCGATCTTCGCGCTGCTGGAGCAGGTGAGGCAGATGTCGGGCAGCGAGACGAAGGACTCGACGTTGTCGTAGTACTGAGCGTTGCAGCAGACCGCCGACTCACCGTCCGAGAGGGCCGCCGGAATCGGGCCGACCTCGGAATCAGCGAACGCCGCATTACCGGCAGGCGACGCGAGGCCGATGAAGAACACCTCGGAGTCCTGCAGGTCGAGCGGGTTGAAGGTCTGGAGGAACAGACCCGCCGCCACCGGGCCGGTGAGGAAGAAGTCCCCACCCGCAGGCAGCGTCAGACCATCCAGGATCCCGATCGCGTTGTTGCCGAAGGCCGCATTGGTCGCGGTGTTGGCGACCACCCAGCTTCCGATCAGACTCGGCGTGCCGGAGGCCGCTTCCGGATCCTCGGGCTCGCAGGTCTGGCTGTTGGTGTCGGCGTCGAAGGCGGTGACGGTGATGAAGCCCTTCTCGCCGCTCAGGTTGATCACGGGACCCGTGTTGATGTTCTCCTGGCCGTTCTGGATCTGGCCCTGAAGCGCCGTCGGATCCACGACCACGGTGTCACGCGGGGTCAAGCAGATGAACACGTCGGCGAGGTGATCGCAGCTCTCCGACCAGAACGACCAGTGGGTCGCGACCGGATCCGAATCGTCGCCACCGATCCGGCTGACGAGCTGGAAGCTCGCCTTGCCGTCAGTGACGTCGAACGGCATGACCAGCGCAACCGCCGGCTCGAGCGTCGTAACCGTGTCCCCGAGCTCCGCCGCCTGCACCGATGGTGCGGCGAGAAGCGCGGCCCCAAGACCCAAAATCGATAGAATGCCCTTCCTCATAATGCGTCTCTCCTTTCGTCTCCACTCGTTCGCGGTGAGACTTTCGACTGACCCTACTGCCCAACTCGCGCCGGTCCGGTGATGGCGCGATCTCGTGTGACAAACCAAACTATAGCCCTGCTCCGCAGAGTTCTGGGGAGAGCGCCGTTCTTCAATCGATTGAAATTGACCCAAGAGACCCACCACCCCCCACAACGTCAAAATCGCGGCGCATCCTAGCCCGAGGCTTCGAAAAGTGTCAAGCGTCGCGCCCCGGTTGGCGCCCCGCTCACTCGGTGAGCATGACGTACCAATTGCCGTCCCGCCGCACCCAGTTGTCTTTGGTAGTGACTTGCTTCTTGATCAGCTTGAGCTCCCCGTCGGGGGTCTTGAGCGGGAAGTTGACCTCGTTGGTGACGGCCACGGTCGCCTTGTCGCCGGTCTCCTGAACGTCGCTGATCTCGTAACTTAGGATGTCGAACGCCAGCCAGCGCCGCTTCAGGAAGGCTTCCTTGGTGAGGCGACCCTTGGCCTCGGGATCGAGATACTTGTCGTAGACCTCTTCCCAGCCCTTGGACTGTTTCAAGCCCCAGTAGGTCTGGGCCCGCTCCTTGAGGCTCCCCGCCGAGTCAGCTTTCTGACACCCGGCGACCAGGCTCACCATCCCAAGTGCCAGGACCAGGCCGACGGCGGTTACGCAGCGGTCCTGTGAACCCCCCCGCAACCCCTCGGATTTCCGCGACATCTCAGGATGCATGCGCAGTGGCTTCGTATCCGTTGCACCCGCCACGGTCAATCGTTGGCCTCACGCGGTCTCCCGGCGCGCTCGGGCCGCGCGGCCGTCGGCTCCGAGCCACGCGTGATCCATCCGCATCACGCCGTACTCGTCCGAGGGATTCCGGACCCGGAAGGGGCAGCAGCGCTCCCGCACGTCGTAGACCAGGAGGGCCGCCCGGTTGTTGGTCGTGGCGACGTTCACATAGTAGCCGCCGCCGAGCAGGGGCAGCTCCGGGACGTGGAGCACGGCGCGGAAGGTGCCGTCGTCGCTTCGCTCCATCGTGACCCCGTCCATCTCGGTCGAGACGCAGTAGCAGACCAGGCCGTCGTTCCGCACGAAGGCGATGCCGACGCCCGGCTCGACGTCGGCACCGGGGCTCTGCTCCACCGCGACCCGCACCGTGAGCGGCGCACCGCTCCGCACCGTCGGGGGGTCGTCCCCGTCTCCGCCCTCGAGCATCACCTCGACCAGCCGCAGCACGGCGTGCTCGCGCCCGGGAACCGGGGAAGCGTCCTCCTGGTCCCGCACTCGGGTGTGCTCGAGGTAGGCATCGATGACCGCGTCGACCGGCCCGGCGGCCGCCACCTGACCCTGCCGCAACCAGAGGCCGCGGTCGCAGAGCTTCTTCACCTGGTACAGGTTGTGGGAGCAGAAGACGATCGTCTTGCCGCGCTCGCGGAAGCTCGTGATGCGATCCACGCACTTGGTCTGGAAGTGCTGATCGCCGACCGCGAGCGCCTCGTCGATCACCAGCACCTCCGGGTCGACGCTGACCGCAAGCGCGAACGCGAGCCGGACGTACATCCCCGAGGAGTAGGTGCGGACGGGCTGATCGATGAAGCTCCCGAGCTCGGAGAAGGCGATCGCCTCCTCGATGCGACGCTCGGCGTCGTCGCCGGTGATGCCGAAGAGCGCGGCGTGCATGCGCGCGTTGTGGCGGCCGCTGAACTCGGGATGGAAGCCGGCGCCGAGCTCGAGGATCGCCGCCAGCGTGCCGTGCACGGCGACCCGACCCGTGGTGGGCTGCGTCGTGCCGGTGAGCAGCGCCAGCAACGTCGACTTGCCGGCCCCGTTTTCGCCGATCACGCCGACCGCCTCACCGGCCGACACCTGCAAGTCGAGGCCTCGGAGGGCCCAGAACTCCCGGTGGCGCTTCCGCCGCGAGATCCATTCCAAGGCCCGGTCCAGCGGGCGCTCGTAGAGCCGGTAGGCCTTCCCGAGGTTCTCGGCTCGCACCGTCCACATCGCGGGTCCGAACCTATCTCACGGCCCGCGAAATCTACACGAGATCGGCGAACTCGCCGCGGGCGCGGCTGAAGGCCGCGGCCCCGAGCGCGAACAGCGCGAGGCTCGCGGCCAGGAGCCACGCCATGCCGACGGGATCCGGCAGACGGCCGTGCAACAGCAGGTCGCGGTATCCTTCCACCAGCGGCGTCAGCGGGTTGACCGCCAGCACGGGCCGCAGGAAGGGCGGCACCAGCCGATACGGGTAGATTATCGGCGTCAGGTAGAACCACACCGGCAACAGCACGCCGAGCATCTGCGCCGTGTCGCGAAAGTACACGTGCAGCGCCGCCAGGCCCCATCCGAGCCCGATCGTCATCAGCAGCTGCGCCGCGAGCAATGCCGGAAAGGCGAGCAACGCGGCCCGGGGCGGAAACCCGAGGATGCCCATCAGCGCGAGCAGGACCACGGTCGCGATCAGCTGCTGCACCACCGCCGCGAGCGCGAGCTCGACCGGCAATGTCTCGACCGGGAACACCACGCGCTTCACCAGCGTCGGGTTGTCGACCAGAGAGGTGGCGCTGCGCAGCACGCCCTCTTGCACCGCCAGCCAGGGAAAAAGCCCGCATGCGAGGTAGAGCACGAAGGGGACCTCGACGTCGCCGGCGGCGCTGACCTTGACCTCGAGCACGGTCGCGAAGACGAAGGTGAAGGTCGCGAGCTGCAGGAGCGGGTGGGCGAGCGACCAGACCAGGCCGAGGGTCGAGCCGACGTAGCGGCTCCGCAGGTCCCGCGCCACCAGCGCGCGGACGAGCGGGCGCGCCCGCCATACCGCGCGTGCCAACGTGAGCGCAGCGAAGGTGGACGGCTTCGGAGCGTCCACCAGCGCGAGGTCCCCGGCGTCGCTCATTGCCGGTGCACCTCCCCACCCGCCGCCCGCGGAGCGGCGCGCTGGCGCCCACGGCGCGCCCCTTCCGCTTCGGCCGGAGGCAGGATCGCGAGCGCGCGATCGAACCAGGCACGCGCCTCCTCGGGTCGCCCGCTGTCGAGCGCGATCCATCCCGCGAGCGTGAGGGCGTCTCCGTCGTCGGGCTCCGCCGCCAGGACGCGCTCGATGCGAGCGGCCGCGAGGTCGTGCTTGGCGAGGCGATAGTAGAGCTTCGCCAGCACGCGCGCGGTCTCGGGATCGCCGGGCTGGAGCACGTCCGCCGCGAGCCAGGCCCGCTCCGCGTCGGCGAGCCGGGAGCGCTCGAAGTACGCTTGGCCGAGATTGAACTGCGCCCGCACGCAGCGCGGCACCACCGCCACGGTCGCGCCCCAGAGCGTGACGCGGTCGCGCCAGTCGCGATTCCGGAGCACGGTGCGGCCGGCGGCGGCCGCCACCACGAGCGCGACCGCCGCCGCCACCCATCGCCGCCGCTCCGGCCAGCGCAGGGCGGCGCCGTCGACCAGCCCCGATGCCGCGATCGCCACGCCCATCATCGGAATGTAGAGGTAGTGCTCGGCCAAAAGCTCGCGGAACGGGATCACGTGCGAGACCGGCAGCAACGTCACCGCGATCCACGCGAGCGCGAGGCCGAGCCGCCCGCGGCGCGCCCAGCTGACGAATCCCGCCCAGGCGAGCACGCCGAGGAGCACGTAGCTCGCGAGGGCACGCGCATCCATGACGCTCGTCGAGACCGGAAATGCGTCGAAGCTGTAGTCGGCCGAGAGCGTGGCCGGCCAGACGATCAGTTGCAGATACTTGACCCAGACACGTGCCACGGTCGCGAGGTTGGCGCCGACGCTACCGCCGTGCCACGGGCGCTCGGCCGCGATGTGCAGCACGTGACCGCCGTAGGTGAGCGCGAGGGCAAGCCCGCCCGCGGCCAGGAGACCCCCGAGGTAGAGGGCAGGCCGCCCGAAGCGGGCCGGGGCCGCGGAGCCGCCCGCATCGGCGCGACGGCACCAGCGGTCGACGAGCGCGCAGGCGACCGGCATGGTCACCGCCATCTCCTTGGCGAGGATCGCGAGCACGTAGGCCGCGGCGGCCGCGAGCAACGCGCCGAGGCCACCGGTCCGGCGATGGCGGAGATAGGCCACCACGCCCAGGACGTAGAACAGGCCGCAGAGCACGTCACGCCGCCCGGCGGCGTAGGTCACGGCATCAGCCTGCACCGGATGCACGGCGAAGAGCAGGCCCCCCGCCAGCGCCGCGGGTGGCGAGGCGCCGATCCCGAGCAGCAGCGCCAGCACGGCCAGCGCGGTCGCCGCGTGGTAGACGAGGTTGCCGAGGTGAAAGACCCTGGGGTCCATGCCCCCCAGGGCATGATCCAGGCGATACGACAGGGTCCGGAGCGGCCGGTAGCGCAAGCCCTCGAACCCCGCCGTCAGCGGCGCCCGCACGGCCGGGTCGTCGACGATCACGAGCTGGTCGTCGTACACGAAGCCGTTCTCGAGCGCGTTCCCGAACGTCGCCGCCACCGCCAGCACCAGGAGACCGCCGGCGAGCCAGGTGCGGCGCGTGGAGCCCGTCCCGCCTACCGCCACGGCGCCGGCTTCATGCGACGATCACGGGATCGGGGTGGTCACGCGCTCCGCATCCAGATCGGTGGTGGAGGGTCGCCCGCTCCCGTAGTCGGGGCGTCCCGCCTCGTACCGCTGGAGATCGCGCGCCATTCCCTTCAGCCGGGACTTGAACGCCTCGGTGGCATTGCGGGACTCCTGACGGTCGCGCACGACGTGCGGGGTCAAGAGCACGATCAGCTCGGTGCGACGGACGGTGTCGCTCTCGACCCGGAACGCCCGCCCGATCACCGGGATGTCCATCAGGAACGGGATGCCGCTACGGCTGCGATCGACGGTGTCGTCGATGATGCCGCCGATGACGATGGTCTCGCTGCTCTGCACGACCACCGTGGTCTCGGACTCGCGCGTCGAGAACGTGGGCGATTGGATCCCGCCGGTGGTGGCGCTCGCCACCTGGCTCACCTCCTGGCGGATCTGCATGTTGACCAGGCCCTCGGAGTTCACCTGCGGCAGCACGGTCAGGATGACGCCGGTGTCGCGATACTGGATGTTCTGCAGGATGTTGGAGTTACCATTGGTCTGGATGTCGGTGGCGTTGCTCTGGGTGGTGACGATCGGCACCTCGTTGCCGACCAGGATGTGCGCCTCGTGGTTGTCGGCGGTCATGATGTGCGGTGCCGACAGGACCTTGAGCTTGTTCTTGCCGGCGGCGGCGTTCATGACGACCGCGAAGTTGCGGTTGTCGCTGATGATGCCGAACATGCCCGCGCCCGGCAGCGGCACGATGTCGGCCGAGCGGTTGCCGAGCGCCGCACCGAGGTCGAACAGGCTGTTGACGTTGTTGTTGGCGTTGGGGTCGTCGGCGTTGGTGTTGGTGGCTTCGCCGGTGATGCGGCCGAGCGCGTCCTTGCGGCTCTGCTGCGCCGCCGCGAACTCGACGCCGAAGCGGAGGTCGTCGCCGAGCGTCACCTCGGCGACCAGGACCTCGATCAACACCTGGCGCGGCACCACGTCGAGACGGCGCAGCACCTCGCGGATGTCGCTGTAGTCCTTCTTGGTGGCGAGGACGACGAGCGAGTTGGTCACGTCGTCGGCGACGATGCGGACCTCCTGGCGAAAGAGGTCACCCGGCTCGCCGCCCGCGAGCACGTAGCCGGTGGCGCCCTGCGACTGTCCGAACCCACCCCCGCCGCCGCTGCTGCTGTTGCCGAATCCGCTCCGACTCGACGAGCCACCGAGGCCGCCGCCGCTGCCGCCGCGCCCACGACCGCGCGACGAGCTGCTGCTGCCGCCGCCGAGCCCGCCGTCGTCGAATTGCTGCAGCGGCTCGTACTGCTCGAAGCCGTCGAGCGTCTGGTTCACCCGCGGCGCCACCACCGGCGGCGCCGGCGCCGCCCCTCCCGCGCCCCGGCCGGCCGCCGCCCCGCGCCCTTGCGCGCCGGCACCGCCGCGCTGGCGCGTCCCGAAGGGCGTGAAGCCCTGTTGGTTGGCGCCGGTCTTCGAGCCACCCTGGCCGGCGCCGTACAGCTCACTCAGGATCTCCGCGAGATCGGCGGCCTTGGCGTTCTCGACCGCGTAGACGTGCACGGAGCGGCCGGCGCCCTCCTCGGGAGGCACGTCGAGGAGCTTCATCCAGCGATCGACCTCGGCGAACACGGTCGGGTTGAAGGCGACGATCACCAGCGAGTTCAGCCGCGGCAGCGGGATCACGTAGACACCGCGCTCCTCGGCCGAGGCCGGGGTGACGCCGTAGGTGTCCATGATCGACATCAGCTCCTGGCCGATCTCCTCGATGTTGGCGTGCTCGATCTTGTAGACCTTGGCGCGGAGGTCGCGGAAGGCGTCGCGGTCGAAGGTGGTGACGAGGTCCTTCAGGCGCACCACGTTCGACTCGAGGTCGGTGATGATCAGGAGGTTGGCGCGGGCATACGGGATGACGTCGCCGCCCGGCGTGACGAAGGGTTGCAGGACGTTCACCATCTCCTGCACGGCGACGTGATCGACGCGCACCACCTCGATGATGAAGGCGTCCTGGACGGTGGCCTGCCGCTTGTCACCCGGGGCGACCGGGATGATGGCCTTGGTCTTCGCCTCGGCGACCGGGATGATCTGGTAAATGTCGCCGACCTGCACCGCCGAGATGCCGTTCGAGCGCAGGATGCGATTGAAGATCGGGAACAGATCCTCCTTGGCGATCGGGCCGGTGGTGCGGATCGTCACCTGCCCCTGGATGCGGGGGTCGATCTGGTAGTTGATCCCGAGGGAGTCGGCCAGGCTGTGGATCACCTCGCGGATGTCGGCGCCTTCGAAATTCAACACCACCGAATCGTCGGGGGAGGCCGTGGCCTTCGGGGAAGGCGAGGCCGGAGCCCGGCCGTTCGCGGCGGGGGGCTGACCGTTGGCGGGGGGACCCCCGGTCGGCACCGGCGTATCGGCAGCGACGACGGCGGCGGCACCGAGCACCAGGGCCGCGACGACGCTCCTCAGGGCTGTTCGCATCATTTGGCTCCTCCCTCCCACGACTACTGCGCTTCGGGCTGTCCGCGGCGTTTTCGGGCTTCCTGCCGCAGGCGCTCGATCTTTTCCTTGATGTCGGCGGCCGGGGTGCGGGCGACGCCGGGCGACCCACCACCTCGGGGCGTCCGGCTCGCGACCGCGCCGGGCGTCGGCGTCGGCTGGATCCCAGCGGGTCCCATGTGGGCCGCGGGTGCACCGGCCTTGGCTTTCTCGACGTTTATGAACAGCGTGATCTCTTCTCCCGCCGGTCCTACCATCACGATCGAGGTCGGGTCGATCCGACCGAGCTTGTAGCCTCCGACGTCCTCACCGACCCGAATCCACTCCGGTTTCGGCGCGGCCTGGTCCTTCACCAGGGCCTCCCGCTCCGGGCTTCCCCCGGAAACCCCGAGCAAAACCAAGGTGAGCGGCCTGACGGGCTCGGTCGGGGCACTCGCCATCTGGCCGGGCTGCGCCCCCGTCCGGGACTGGTCGAAGAGGTCCTTGTCGGCGATCAGGGTCGCCAGATTGGCGGGAGGGGGCCGTCGATCCACTTTGGGAATATCGACCTTTTGGGCCTTGGCCTCGCGCGGCGCCACACTCTCGAGCGGGGTCTCGTTCCCCCACCAGAGGAGAACGATCTGGATCGCCAGCAGGCCGACGATGCCGAGCAGCAAAAGGTTGAGGATCAAGACGCGCCGCATCAAACGACCTTGCCCGCGGCGGGTGGCGAGGGGGCGGCGCTCGGGGCCGTGCCGGCCGGACCCTCGGGCGACGGGGAGGCCCCCGGGGAGGTTCCCGGAGAGGCTCCGGGCGCCCCCCCATCCCCCTCGGGCGGCTTTGCGGCCGAGCCCGCCTTTTCGGCGGTCGCCACCGCCGTCCCCTGCAGGAAGGCGTTCACCTCGATCGTCGCCGAGAGCGCTCGCGCCGCCTTGCCGCGGAGGGCGGCGCCCCGCCGGCTGATCTCGAGGAACGGGATCGCGACCCGCGTCGTCCCATGCTCGACCGCGGCCAGAAAATCGGCGAGCTGCTTCAGGTCTCCGGTCACGGTGATGCGCACGGCGATGCGGCGGAAGTCCCCCGACTGGTCGTCGCGCATCACCTGCGTGCTCTGGATCTCGACACCCTTCTCGCCCGCGAGGCTGTGCAGCACGTTCTGGAGATTGGCGGCGGCGAGCGTCGGCGTGTCGCCGGGCACCAGTTGCGCGCGCACCTGTTGGAAGGCCTTCTGCATCTGGTCTCGCTGCCGAGCGACGTCGGCCGTCCGCGCCAGATACGCCTTGCCGTTCTCGATTCTGGCCCGGTGCGCCTCGATCTCGTCCTGCAGGTCCTGGCGGTACGAGAGAAACGGCGAGATCACGAGCGTGTACACGAGCAAGAGCACGAGGACGCCGCCGGCCGCCCCGATCAGCCGTCGCTCGCGGGCACTGAAGCGCGCCCAGCGCTCGCGCCAGGTCATCCTTCCACCTCGGCGACGATCGAGAAGCGCTCCTGTCCCGCCTGTCCCTGGGTGATCGGCGACGTGAACTGGGCGTTCCGGAAGAGCGGCGAGCTCTCGAGGATCTGGATCAGCTCGGACGACTTGCTGGCGAAGCCGTCCATCTCGATCCGGCTGTTGCGATAGCGAAGCGTGGTCAGGTACGCGTCGGTGGGGATCTTGTCGGTGAGCTCCTTCAGGAACTGCACGGTGCGGCGGTCCTGATTCTCGGTCAGCGTCGCGAGCTGCGACTGGTACTTCCGGACCTCGGACTCCTGTTGCTTGACGGTTGCGACCTGCGGCTCGAGCTCGTCGGCCTCGCGCGCCAGCGCGCGCCTGGTCATCTCGTCGCGAACGATGATGCTGCCCCCATAGATGAGCCCGAGCACGACGATCGCGACCATCAGCAGCAACGGCACGAAGAGCCCTTCCTGCAGGCCTGGCCGATGCTCCGCCGGAAGCAGGTTGATGTCGACTACCCCCTCGCGGACCGCCCCCAGAGCCGCACCCACGGCCGGCAGCAAGGCCGGCTGCGAGGTGTCGAAGAAGCCCGCCGGCGCCTCCAGGCGGCCACTCGCGAGCGCGAAGAGATCGAGCGTCCCATCATCGGCTGCCGCCGGGACGCCGTTGGGCGACGCCCCGACCAGCAGGTCGACCGGGGCCTCGACCACATGAAACACCTCGGCGAGGTCGCGCCGGACCATGGCGTTGATCTCGGTGGTCGACACCTTGCCGCGGAGCGCGTGGCTCGCCACCAGCTGGCGGTCGACGAAGACGGCGAGCTCGCCGTCGCCGCCGTCCCGCACGAGCAGGGCGACCGGCTGTGCCAGGGCGCCGCGACAGAACGCGGTGTAGTCGCCGAGCGCTCCGGCGGCGATCACCACCGACTTGGCGCGGACGCCGGCCTGCTCCAGTGCTTCGACGTACTGCCGCACGATGCGCCGTGGCACCGAAACCACCAGCACCGCGAGCCGCCCTGCCTCGCCCTGGCCCGATTCGCGCATTTGGTAGTCGTAGAAGATCTCGTCGCGCGGCAGCGGGATCACCCGCTCGATCTCGTACTCCAGGACCTGCTGCAGATTCTCGCGGGCCGCCGCCGGCAGCACCAGGCGGTTCAGGAGCAGCTCGGGGCGCGCCAGGCAGAGGTGCACCGCCCCGGGCTCGATCTTGGTCTCCCGCACGAACTCCGCGACGGCCTGGGTCAGATTCTGCACCCGCTCCTCCGGACGGCTCGCCGGCGCCAGCGGGAAGGTGCGGCTCTCGAGCAGCGTCACTCGGAGCAGACGCTTGCGCACGTGCGCCAGCGACACCTGCTCGGCCCCGACGTAGATCCCGAGCCCGTCGAGGAAGTCGGCGCGCCGAATGCGCTGCGAGAAGGTGGCCAGATCCATGCGGGCTCAGTGCGACGGCAACCGGTCGTACCAACGCTTGATGTGAAAACCGTCGGCGTCCTCGGGGACGTCGACGATGCCCCCCAGACGAGCGGTGACCCGACCGTTTTGCATGATCGCGCGCGCCTCGATCGCCACCGTGCTCGCCGTGCGATCGACCAGGCGTCGGCCGAGGGTCTGATCGGCGATCTTGGCCCGAATCAGGCCGAGCACGCTGCCGGGATCGTCCTGTCGCGCGGTGAGAATCTCCTCCACAGCCACCTCATCCCCCCCCAACACCACTCGCAGCACCGCCGCCGGCGCCGTACGGACATTGATGTTAGCGCTCCGATTGAAAACGGAAAAGACTTCATGGAGCGGTATCGGCGGTGGCCCGTCCTTCCCGAGGCCCCGTTCTTGGGTCCCGAAGAACAGCTCGCGGGTAATACCACGAACTTGCAGCAGCTCGTCTACCGAATCGAAGGGGCCGTTTTTGGCGTGATAGGGCTCCCGGAGCTTCATGTAGTACTCGTCCTCGGCGCCGTGCAGGCGGTGCAGGTCGTCGCTGTCCCGCCAGTCCAGGATGGCGTCGACGACCTCCTCCTGCCCGTCCAAGTCGAGGCCGAGGGTCTCGAAGACCTTCCGCAAGAGGGCCTCGTCGGCCCGGTTGAGGGAGATCTTGCCGCCCTCGTCGATCAGACGAACCGCGTACTTTCCGCCCCAGTAGGGCTCCTCGTGCCAGGTACCGTCGGGGAGCCATACCGCCGGCTCATCCACCGCCACGGCATCGGGATCGGTGGTGTCGACCTGGCGCTCGCGGGCGTAGAGGGTGCGATAGAGCGCCTGATTGAAGCCGGCGAGCGCCACACCCCGGGCCTGGACCTCCTCCGCGAGATTCTGCGTCGCCACCGCGTCGTCGCGCATCGAGCGCGAGAACTCCGCCGAGAGCACGCTCAGGACCATGAAGATCCAGATCACCATGAGGAGCGCAATGCCGCGCTCGCCTGCCACGGGGGTGGTTGTCATCCGTCGCCGCCATCTCCGCCGTCGCCACCGTCCATGCCGTCGCCCCCATCCCCGCCATCCCCCCCATCTCCACCATCCCCATCGTCCCCATCGTCTCCCCCATCGTCGTCCTCCTCGGGGGGATCCTGGTACTCGTCGGAGCCCCAGCCGTACGAGATCGTCAACAATGGGATCTCCCGCACCCAGGGTTGGCCGCCGAAGAAGGAGAGACCGTCCACCGTGATGCGAACGGCCGCCGGCAGGCCGTCCTCGTCGCGGGCGTCCCATTTCTCGGCCCAGCCGATGTCCACCTCCTCGTGGGGGAGATACTCGAAACGGAGCGCCGAGAAGCCCTCGAGCAGCACGGCGCGCTCGACCGGAACGTCCGAGGGCGGGGCGTAGAGGTCCTGCGGCGTGAAGCCCGTGCGCTCCTCGAGGACGAGGCGACCGTCGAGCACCCGATAGGTGACGACGGAGAGACCGCTGCCGCCCCGGCTCTGCGGCGCGCTGGTGACGAAGCTCAAGCCGTCGGAGAAGCCGAGGAAAAAAGGGATCTGATCCTCGTCGTGAATGGCGAAGTAGAAGACGGCCGAGCGCACCTGACGGCCCATGACCTCCTCGGCGAGGCGCATGCGCTGGTTGTCGTCGGCCGCGCGCTCCCCGCTCGTGACGGCCCGATGTCCGAAATAGAAGGCGCTGTAGAGCACGGCCGCGATCATCCCGAAGATGGCGAGCGCCAGCACCATCTCGAGCAAGGTGAACCCCGCCGCCGACAGCCGCGCTGGCCGACGAGGAGAAGATGACGTCGCCCGCCTCATGCCGGTGGAGCGGGGGCGATCCGGAGAGTGCGCAGGGTATAGACGCCCTCGCGATCGGGACTCTGCGGCCACAACACGGAGATCTCGATCTCGTAGAGGGTCAGGTCGGTCTTGACGTCGAGATCCCGGTTGTTGCCGCCGGGCACGAGATCACGCGCCTCCCGCACCCGGCGCTCCCATCGATAGCCGTCGCCGAACTCGCCGCGATCCTCGACCGCCACCAGCTCCGGCACGGTCATGGCGCGCTCCATCAGGTCGCGGGCCCGCATCACCGCACGCGAGCGCACGGCGGCCCCCCGCTCGGTTCGCAACCCGGCGTTGAAGATCTGGAGGGTGGTGACGACGCCGATGCCGACGATCGCCATGGCGACGGCGACCTCGATCAGGGTGAAGCCCCGGCTGCGGTGCCGCGCATTGGTGGAGGCGCTCATGGGCTCTGGACCACCACGTCCCCGAGCATTGGATCGACACGGATGGCGAACTGCACGCTGTCGCCGTCCTGCTGGCCGATCACCATGTGGATGCCGCTCGATCCGCCGTTGGGGAAGAAGACCACCCGCACGCGCCCGTCCTGATCGCGCCAGCCGCCGCGGATCCCCGTGATGGCGGCACCGCCGGGCAGCACCACCTCCTTGCCGTCGGTCCAGCTGAAGGTCTGACCGTCGGGCTCGATCACCAGCTCGAGCTCGAGGCCTTGGCGCACGGCCTTCTCCCTGAGCCCGCGCATCACCGCGGCCAGGTTCCGGGTGCTCGAGCGCACCTCGCGGGATCGCCATCCGCTCTGGATCGCTGGGGCGGCCATGCCGCTCGCGACCGCCATCACCACCAAGACCACGATCAGCTCGAACAGCGAGAAGCCGCTCTGACGCGTCCGCGCGTCACGCGGGATCTGCGACACGGGAGCTCAGCCGGCCCAACTCGCGAGGTCGCGGGCGTCACCGTCGCCGCCGGGAGCGCCGTCGGCACCGTAGGAGAAGAGATCGTACTCCCCGTGCTCGCCCGGGCTGACGTAGAGGAAGGCACGGCCCCAGGGGTCGTTGGGAACGAGCTTCTTGAGATACGGACCGTCCCATCCGGGAATGCCGCGCCCTTCGTTGAGCACGGCGAGCCCCTCCTGCGACGAGGGATAGCGGCCGACGTCGAGCCGGAAGGTGTCGAGGGCCGTCCCGAAGAGCTCGATCTGCGCCCGCGCGGCCTGCGATCGCGCCTTCCGTTCGCGGCCGAGATACGCCGGCACCACCAAGGCGGCGAGCAGTCCGAGAATCACCATCACGACCAAGAGCTCGACGAGCGTGAACCCGCGCTCTCCGCGGCGTGCGACCGGTCGCGTGAGGGAGTCGTTCGTGCGTGTGTCGTTCATGTGTCGTTCCTCCAACGAATCAGATGTCGACGTCGTTGATGCTGAAGACCGCCATCAGCATCGAGATGACCATGAAGCCGACCACGAGCCCCATGATGAGGATCATCGCCGGCTCCAAGAGACGGGTGAGCCGCTTGACGTCGTTGCGAACCTCGCGGTCGAAGAAATCGGCCGTGGTGAGGAGCATCTCGTCGAGCTTGCCGGTGTCCTCGCCGACCGCGATCATCTGCAGCGCGAGCGGCGGAAAAGCCCCGCTACGGCCGAGCGGCCCCGCAACGCCGGCGCCCTCGCGCACGCCGACCTGCACCTCGGCGAGCGCTTGCGAGATGACGACGTTGCCGGACACCGCGCGAACGATGTCGAGCGCCTGCAACATCGGGACGCCGCTCCGCAGCAAGGTGCCGAGGGTGCGGGTGAAGCGGGCCACCTCGGTCAGTCGCAAGAGGCGTCCGAGCACCGGAATCCGCAACTTGAAGGCGTCGAAGGCCATCCGCTGCGAGTTCTGGGCATACCAATAGAGGCCATAGATCGCGCCGATGATGAGCGGGATGCCGATCAGCGACCACGGGCTCGTGAAGAAGGCGCTGATCGACAGCATCATGCGGGTCGAGAGCGGCAGCGTCTGACCGAGATCGGCGAACATGGTGGCGAACTTCGGCAGGACGAAGATCAACAGCACGGCCACGGACAGGCCGCCGACACCGACCAGGATGAGGGGGTACGTCAGCGCCGAGATCACCTCGTCGCGGAGCTCCTGCGCGCTCGTCAGGTACTCGAGCAAGCGCTGCAGGACCTGATCGAGCATGCCGCCGACCTCGCCCGCCTTGACCATGTTGACGTAGAGCGGCGGGAAGACCTTTGGATGCTGCGCCATCGCCTCGGCGAGCGACGTGCCGCCACGCACCGCCTCCAGCACCTCGGCGGTCACGCGCTTGAGCTCCGGCGTCTGCGCCAGCTCGGTCAAGGTGGTCAGGCTCCGATCGAGCGGCATGCCGGCCCCGAGCAGGGTCGCGAGCTCGCGGGTGAAGATCAGGAGATCCGAGGTTTTGACGCGCTTCCGCCCGCCGGCGAAGCCCGGAAGGGTGATCGCGCGGGCGGCCCGCGGCACCGCGGCTCCGATCCCGATGCGGATCGGGATCAGGCCCTTCTCACGGAGGCGCTGGACGACCGAGCGCTCCTCACCGGCCTCCATCGAGCCCTCGACGATCTTCCCCTGAAAGTCGGTTGCTCGATACTGATATTGCGCCATGAGACCTCGCGTGGTGGTCACGCGAACCCGTGTGACCGCAAATCGGTATCTAACACGGGGCTCGGATGCCGCATATAGAGGCAGCGACGAAGCTCCCGATCAGGACCGCTGCCGAATCCCAGTCTTGTGAGCGTGCAGCGAGCGCGGCCGCGCGTCCCAAGCGGGGCGCTTCGATCAGGGCGGCGACGATCGCCGCCGCGAGGGCCCGCGGATCGCGGGGCGGCACCAGGAGGCCGGTCTCGCCGTGGCGCACCAGCTCCGGCAGGCCGCCGACCGTGGTCGCCACCACGGCGCGGCCACAGGCCATGGCGAGCGGCACCACCGCGCTCTGGCTCGCGTCCCAGTACGGCAGGACGACGACGTCGCTGGCGCCGAAGCAACACGCCACCTCGGATGTCGCCACGAAGCGATCCAACAGCACGACCCGCTCGGCGACGCCGGCGCGAGCGGCGAGCTCGCGATAGTGGGCGGCGTCGTGGTGGTAGATCTCTCCCGCCACCACCAGCTGCACGTCGGGGGGAACGAGCGGCAAGGCCTCGAGCAGCGTCGGCAGGCCTTTGTACTCCCGGACGTAGCCGAAGAAGAGCGCGCGGCGCGGCGCCGGCGCGAGGCCGAGCGCCCGTTCGCAGCGCGAGCGGTCGTCGCCGTGCGGACAGGGCGGCGGCGCCTCCGCGGGCGGCAAGAGGGTCCGCACCGGCCGTCCCGGGTAGCGTCGAGAGAGCTCCGCCGCGTCGGCACCGCTCTGGGCGATGAACCCCGCCGCACGCCCGAGCGCGAGGGCCGCGAGCGACCCCCCGCCCGGGATGCGCTCATGCGGCTCCAGGTTGTGGCAGATGAAGACGGCCGGCACCCCGCGACGCCGGAGCAGCGCCGTGACGACCGCGAGCGCGGGTGCGAAGAAGGGATGCCACCACTCGACCAGCGCCACCTCGGCGGCGGCGGCCCGCTTCGCCGTCGCGAGCCACGTGCGCGGCCCGAGCGAGTCGAGGATGGGCTCGGCCGGTGCCAAACGACCGGTCGCCGCGCGGGTCGGCGAGGCTTCGCCGGCGGTCTTCGACTCATGCTGCGCCGGCTCCTGCGGCGTGGGCTCGTATTGCGTGCGGCCCGGAAAGAACAGGCGCGGATAGAGGCGGCGAAACGACAGTCGATCGACCGCGTGGCCGCGCGCGGCCAGCGCCGTCGCCAGACGATCGTGATACTGCGCGATGCCGCCGCGCAGGGGTGCGCTCGGACCGATGAGCGCGAACCGCATGGCCGGCCTCGCTCCCTACGCCCCGGCGAGCGCGCGACCGTCCATCGGAGCGGCGGGCGGACAGCCGAGCAGGGCCAGGACGGTCGGAGCCAGATCGGTGATGGCGAGGTCCTGGGTCGGGAAGCCGGGACGGTTCACGTAGAAGAGCGAGTCGTCGTAGGTGTGCATGCCGGTGAGTGCGCTCCGACCGAAGAGCTCGGTACGCGTGATCGCGCCCTTGATGTCGAAGCCGTCGTGGAAGTGCAACACCGCATCCGGCGCCTGGTCGACGCACGGTCCGTGGTACATCTCGTCGCGCCGATAGACCGCCTGGACCGGACGCCGCGTGCCGCCGACCGCCGGGCCGGGATATTCGATCGCCAGTAGTCCCGCCGTGACGCGCGCCAGCAGCTCCTCGGCTTCGGCGCCCGGCGTGACCACGCCCTCCGCGAAGCGTCCCTTCAGGTTCAGGTAGATGCGCCCGGGATCGAGGATGAACACCGGCGAGCTCGGATCGAGGTCGGCGAACGATTTCGGCGTCGCGGTCTTGAAGCGGAGCAGGCCTGCGGCACGCAGCCAGGCGTTCGGATAGCACTCGGTCTCGATCAGCGTGTGGCCGTGATCGGCAATGATGAAGAGCGGTGTGTCGTCGCCGACCACGTCGGCGAGCTCGCCGATCGTCGCGTCCAGCTCGGCGTAGAAGTCGAGGAAGCGCTGGTGCAGCGGATCATCCGGATCGGTGTAGGCCCGCCAGAAGTAGTGGTGCAGCCGGTCGGTCTCGGTGATGACGCCGATGAAGCAGTCCCAGTCGGCCGTGGCGAGATAGTGCCGGAGCGTCCGCCGCCGAGCCGCCAGGGTGGCGAAGAGGTCGGTGAAGAACGCCCCCGGATGCTGATCGGCGTTCACGTAGTCGACGTCGATCTTGTAGCCGTGCTCCGCGAGCACCGCGCGCGCGCTCGCCGGCGTGACCGCCCGCTCCATGCTCACCGCGACGAAGCCCGACACCAGGACGCCGCGGATGTCCTTGGCCGGATAGGTGCCGGGGATGTTGATCACGATCGAGGTCTTGCGCTGCGCCCCGAGCGCGTCCCACAGCGTCGGCGCACGCACGTGCGTGTAGTTCGGAAAGTAGACGGCGTAGGAGTCCCGCCTCACGTCGGTGAACCCGTAGATCCCGTGGCGACCGGGATTGGCGCCGGTCATGAATCCCGACCACGAGACGCTCGAGACCGTCGGAATGCTCGAGGTCATGCGTCCCAGCGTCCCGGCTTTACGGAGCGCCGCCATCCGCGGCATCACACCCCGGTCGGTCAGTTGCTCGATCAGCGGGGCGCCGACGCCGTCGAGGCCGACGATCGCGACCCGCGGCTTCGCCTTGGGGCTCCGCAAGCGATCGAGCAATCCCATGCAGCGTCGGAGAGCGTCTAGCCGATCTTGCGGGCGCGATGGTAATCGTCGTCGACACGCCGGCCGGCGTCCACCAGCATCTCCCCGACGAGACCGGTGGTGAAGAGCTGCACCCCGACGACCACCAGCAGCACCGCGAAGATCAGCAACGGATGGCGGCTCTGAATGTGCCCGTACACCAGGCGGAGGCTCGCGATGTAGGCGCAGAGCAGCGACCCGACGAGAATCAGGGCCGCACCGGGGAGCGAGAAGAAATGCGCCGGGCGCCGATTGTAGCGGGTGAGACACACCACCGTGACGAGATCCATCGCGCCGCGGAGCGCCCGCGACCAGCCGTAGCGCGAGCGGCCGTAGGCGCGCGGCCGATGCGAGACCGCGAGCTCGGCGACGCGGAACCCCTGCCCCGCCGCCAGCAGCGGGATGAAGCGATGCAGCTCGCCGTAGAGCGGCACGTCGGTCGTGACCTCGCGCCGATAGGCCTTGAGGCCGCAGTTGACGTCGTGGAGGGTCACGCCCGAGACGAAGCCCGACACGGCATTGAAGAGCCGCGAGGCGACCACGCGCGCCAGCGAGTCCTGGCGGTCGACCTTCCAGCCGGAGACCAGATCGGCGCCGGCGTCCAACGCGGCCAGCAAGCGGGGAATCTCGGCGGGATCGTCCTGCAGATCGCCGTCCATGGTCACGAGCCGCTCGCCGCGCGCGGCCCGGAACCCGACCGCGAGCGCCGCCGACTTGCCGAGGTTGGTGCGGAGGCGGAGGCCGCGGGCACGCGGATCGCGCGCCTGCAGGGCGACGATCTCGTCGAACGAGCCATCGTTCGAGCCGTCGTCCACGAAGATCAGCTCGAAGCGGACGCCGAGCGGATCGAGCGCGTCGCGACACTGCTCGAAGAGCGTGACCAGCGTCGGGCGCTCGTTGTACACCGGCACGACCACCGACACGTCGGGCGGCGCGCCGCCCGCGGAGGTGGCGGCCGTGTCGCGCGCCAACGCGGGCCCGCTCATTCGTCCTGCGTGACCCGGACGACCTCGGCGACCGTCGTCGTGCCCTCGCGGACCTTGCGCCAGCCGTCGTCGCGCAGCGTGCGCATCCCGTTGCTGACCGCCGCTCCCTTGATGACGTCGGCCGACGCGCGCTTCAGGATGAGCTCGCGGATCGGACTCGTTCATCGAGCAGCAACTCGTAGATGCCGCTGCGGCCGCGGTACCCGGTGCCCGAGCACTCCTCGCATCCGGCCGCGCGGTAGACCGGCGCGCCGTTGACCGCCGTGTTCGCGAAGCGCTCGGCCGCGGAGCGCGTCATGTCGCCGGCGCCGAGCAGGGCCTCGCCGTGCGGCACCTCGGCGCGGCACTTGGGGCAGACCTGGCGCACCAGGCGCTGCGCCAGCACGCCGAGCAGCGACGACGCGAGCAGGTAGTCCTCGACCCCCATCTCGAGGAGCCGGCGTCACGGCGCCCGCCGCGTCGTTGGTGTGGAGCGTCGAGAACACCAGGTGGCCGGTGAGCGCGGCCTGGATCGGCGATCTCCGCCGTCTCCGGGTCGCGGATCTCACCGACCATGATGACGTCGGGATCCTGGCGGACGATCGAGCGCAGGCCGTTCGCGAAGGTGAGGCCGATCTGCGGCTTCACGTGGATCTGGTTGACGCCCATCAGCTGATACTCGACCGGATCCTCGATGGTGATGATCTTCTTGTCGGGCGAGTTGATCTTCTCGAGCGCGCCGTAGAGCGTGGTCGTCTTGCCGCTGCCGGTGGGGCCGGTGACGAGGATCATCCCGTAGGGCCGGACGATCAGCTTCTCGAACTCGTGCGAGCGTGTCGCTCGGGGAAGCCGAGCTGCTCGAGGTCGAGGACGATGCTCGAGCGGTCGAGGATACGCAGCACGACGCTCTCGCCGTAGAGGGTGGGCAGCGTCGAGACGCGGAGGTCGATCTCCTTGCCCATCGTGCGGAGCTTGATGCGGCCGTCCTGCGGCAGGCGCCGCTCGGCGATGTTGAGCTTCGCCATGATCTTGATGCGCGAGACGATGGCGGCCTGCAGGCGCCGCGGCCGGCGACTCGATGTCGTGCAGCACGCCGTCGATGCGGTAGCGGATCTTGAGCTCGTTCTCGAACGGCTCGATGTGGATGTCCGAGGCGCGCTGCTCGACGGCGCGGTTGATCAAGCAGGTTCACCAGCCGGATGACCGGCGCCTCGCTCGCGAGGTCGCGGAGGTGGTTGACGTCCTCCTCGTCGTCGCCGATGAACGCGAGGGTCCCGTCGCCGTCATCGGCTTGCGCCGGCGTCGCCGTCGAGTCGTAGCCTTCGAGAGCCTCGAGGATCTCCTTCTCGCGGCCGAGGCGCGGCGACACGTGCATGCCGGTGGCCACCTCGAGGCCCTGGAGGCTGTAGAGGTCGGCCGGGTCCGCCATGGCGACCGACAAGCGTGCCGTTCTGGATCTCGAGCGGAAGGATCTTGGCGTGGCGGAGGAACTGCGGATTGACGTTCTGCAGCACCACCGGAACGGCGGGAAACTCCTTGCGGCCGATGACCGAGATCGCCGAGGTGCTCCGAGAGCAGCGCGATGCAGGTCGTCCTCGGAGATGAAGCCGAGATCGAGGAGCAGCCGCTCGAGGCGCTCGCCGCGCTCCTGCTGGAGCATGCGGACCTTGCGCAGGTCGTCGGCGCTGATCCGGCCGCGCCCGAGGAGAAGCTCCTCGAGAGGCTTGCGCTCGCCGGCCTCCACTTCCATGTGAATTGCCTAACATAGCGATCTAGGGCCCTCAAGGTAGCCTTTGATCGAACGTGACGCGGCAGCGATCCGAGCGTGACGCCGCACGCTCGCGACAGAGAGGGCCGGCAACCCGCGAGCGCGGCACCCGTGTTTTGGCGCGTCAGATCCCCGCCACAACCCATCCCAACATGCCGCTTCACGTGATTGACACTTTTGACCCCTCCTCCTACCTCTGACGAGGTGCGCGCCGCGGAGAAAATACGAGTATTGCTCGTGGAGGATCACCTCCTGGTGCGTCAGGGGCTCAGGAGAATTCTCGAGTGCGACCCCTACATCGAGATCGTCGGCGAGGTGGGGGACGGCGAGGCCGCGGTCGATACCGCGCTCCGCGTCCGACCCGCCGTCGTCGTGATCGACATCGGCCTCCCCCGCATGAACGGCGTCGAGGCGACCAGCCGTATCCTGCGGCGGCTCACCGATGCCTCCGTGGTCATGCTGTCGATGCACGGTGACGAGACCTACGTTCGCCAGAGCCTGAAGGCGGGAGCCCGGGGCTACGTCCTGAAGGATTCCGAGGAGCTCGATCTGGTGCGCGCGGTCCGCTCGGTTGCCCGCGGCGAGCCCTACTTCAGCGCCCCGCTCCACCGCGTCCTGCTCTCGGGCTACCTCGCCCAGCAGGAACGCGCCCGGGCCTAGGGAAGCTCGCTGGTCAGGCCGTCGCGTCGGTGATTCGCCAGTAGTCGAGCAGGTCGCGGAGCGTCTGGCGAAGCGGGATCGCGGGGACCCACCCGAGGGCGCGGGCCCTCTCGGCGCTCCCCACGACGCGCGGAATCTCACGGCGCCGGACGCGGGCGCTCTCCTCCACGACCTCGAAGGGAACCTCGGTCTCGGCGCGCAGCTGGTCGACGATGGACGCGACCGTGACCGCCTCCCCCGAGCAGAGATTGTACGCCTCCCCCGGCGTGCCGTGCGCCATGAGGATCGCGTAGCCGCGGACGACGTCGCGCACGTCCGAGAAGTCGCGCGCGCTTCGCAGGTTGCCGACCCGGAGCAGCGGCGGTGCCGCGCCGCGCTCGATCCGCGCCACCTGGCGCGCGAAGTCCGAGCAGACGAACGCCGAGCTCTGTCCCGGGCCGGTGTGATTGAAGGCGCGGACCCGCATCACGGCGAGCCCGCTCTCCCACCACTGCTGGAACGCCGCCATGTCGGCGGCCGCCTTCGACAACCCGTAGACGCTGACCGGACGAAGCGCCGAGTCTTCCGTGATCGGGACGCCGACGTCGGCCGCGGCGCCGTAGACGTCCGCCGATCCTGCCATCACCACGCGGCTCCGCGGCGCCACCTCCTGCACGGCGGCGAGCACGTGACGCGTGCCGAGCACGTTGACCGTGAGCGCGCGCTCCGGAGCGGCTTCCGCGTGCGGCAGAAAGGCGACCCCGGCCAGGTGGAAGACGCCGTCGGGCCGCGCCTCGGCGACGGCACGCGCGATGCCCTCGGCGTCGATGACGTCGATGCAGGCGAGCGCGTCGACGCCAAAGCCGGCGTGGCGCGCGGCGAGCGCAGCGAGCGCCGGATAGGGACGCCGCTCCCGCACGCACCCCGACACCTCGTGGCCTTCCGCCAAGAGGTGAGCCGCGAGATGGGTGCCGGCGAAACCGCCGATGCCGGTGATGAAGTAGCGCACGCGAGCCGGACCCTTCCCTGCGCTGAGCCTATGCGCGCGTGAGACGAGCGACGTCGGCGTCGACCATCATCCCGATCAGCTCGTCGAACGACACCCGCGGTCGCCAGCCGAGCTTCGCACGAGCCTTGCCGGCGTCGCCGACGAGCAGATCGACCTCGGCGGGGCGCTTCAGCGACGGGTCCTCGCGGACGTGTTGCCGCCAGTCCAGTCCGACGTGTCGGAACGCGATCTCGGCGAGCTCCGCGACCGTGTGCGATTCGCCGGTAGCGACCACGAAGTCGTCCGGCTCGTCCTGCTGCAGCATCAGCCACATCGCCTCGACGTAGTCGCCGGCGAATCCCCAATCGCGCCGCGCCTCGAGGTTGCCGAGGCGGAGCTCCGACTGTTGGCCGAGCTTGATGCGCGCCACCGCCTCGGTCACCTTGCGGGTGACGAACTCCTTCCCGCGCCGCGGCGACTCGTGATTGAAGAGGATGCCCGAGCACGCGAAGATCCCGTAGCTCTCGCGGTAGTTGACCGTGATGTAGTGGGCGTAGACCTTGGCGACGCCGTACGGGCTCCGCGGGTGGAACGGCGTGAGCTCGGTCTGCGGCACCTCGCGGACCTTGCCGAACATCTCGCTGGACGAGGCCTGGTAGAAGCGGATCTGCTTGTCCACGAGGCGAATGGCCTCGAGCACGCGCGTCACCCCGATGGCGTCGAACTCCGCCGTCAGGACCGGCTGCGCCCACGACGTCGGCACGAACGATTGCGCCGCCAGGTTGTAGAGCTCGGTCGGCCGGATCTCGGAGAGCATCGTGATCAACGACATCGGGTCCAGGAGGTCGGCCTGGACCAGCCGGATGCGATCGCGAAACGGCTCGATGCGCTCGAAGTTCTCCGTGCTGGCGCGCCGCACCATGCCATGGACCTCGTAGCCCTTGGCGAGCAGGAACTCGGCCAGATACGAGCCGTCCTGGCCCGTCACCCCGGTGATGAGCGCGCGCTTCATGAGCTCTCCTTCTCGGCGGCGGCACCGCGCAACCGTTGACCGTACATCCGCTCGTAGTAGTCGCGATAGGCGCCGCTCTTCACCGCCTCCCACCAGCTCCGGTGGTCGCGGTACCAGTCGATGGTGTCGCGAAGACCCGACGCAAACTCGCGTCGCGGCGTCCAGCCGAGCTCACGCGTGCTCTTCTGCGCGTCGATCGCGTAGCGGCGGTCGTGACCGGGACGATCCGTGACGTGACGGATCAGCGTCCGCGGCTTTCCGAGGGTCTCGAGGATCAGGGTCGCGATCTCGACGTTCTCGCGCTCGTTGCCGCCGCCGAGGTTGTAGACCTCGCCCACCCGCCCGCGACGCAAGACCAGGTCGACGCCGCGGCAATGGTCGTCGACGTGGATCCAGTCCCGCACTTGGCGGCCGTCGCCGTAGAGCGGCAGCGCTTCGTCGGCGAGCGCGTTGGTGACGAAGAGCGGGATGAGCTTCTCGGGGAATTGATAGGGACCGTAGTTGTTGGAGCAGCGGGTGATCAACGCCGGCAGCCCGTGGGTGTGGTGGGCCGCGCGCACCAGGAGGTCCGCCGCGGCCTTGCTCGCCGCATAGGGGCTGTTGGGTTGGAGCGGCGTCTCCTCGCTGAACGCGCCGGTCGGGCCGAGGCTGCCGTAGACCTCGTCGGTCGAGACCTGCACGAAGCGCCCGACGGCGCGGCGGCGCGCGGCGTCGAGCAACACCTGCGTCCCGACGACGTTGGTGGCGAGGAAGGCCCCGGCGTCGGTGATCGAGCGGTCGACGTGGGTCTCGGCCGCGAAGTTGACGATCGCGTCGACGCCGTCGCCGATCGCGTCCGCGACCGCCGCGGGATCGGCGACGTCGCCGCGCACGAAACGATGGCGCGGATGCGAGAGCACGGACTCGAGGTTGGCGAGGTTGCCGGCGTAGGTCAGGAGGTCGAGCGTGACGACCACGTCGTCCGCGTGGGTCGCGAGCAGGTACTGGACGAAGTTCGCGCCGATGAATCCGGCGCCGCCGGTGACGAGGAGCCGCATCGCCTCAGCGCGGACGCGTCGTCCAGTCGAAGCCGATGGTGGGATCGTCGTGCGGAATCCGCTCCTCGTCGGGATCGGCGGGGTCGTACGCCTCGGTGGTGTGGTAGAGCAGGCCGGCCGGCTGGTTGCCGAGCACCCGGTAGCCGTGCGCGACCCCGATCGGGATCGCCAACAGGCCGGGCGCGCGCTCGCCCATGACGATGACGTTGGTCTGGCGGTGCGTCGGCGACTCGGGCCGGAGGTCGTAGAGCACGACCTGCGCCATGCCGCGCACGAAGAACCACATGTCCCACTGGCGGCGGTGCCAGTGGAAGGCCTTGATCACGCCCGGGAACGCCTCGGTGTAGGTCGTCTGCTTGATCTCGGCGAAGCAGGGGTCGTCGGTCTTCAGGACCTCCATCAGGAAGCCGCGATCGTCGGTGTGAACGGTGAGACGCTTCAGGTGAACGCCGTCGATCATCGCTTTCTCCTTGGGGTGCTGCGGGGGGAGTCGAGCTTGTTGGCTCCCGTCTTGGCGACGAGGTTGCTGGCACGATGCAGGGCGTCGAAGGTGCCGGCATCGGTCCACCAGCCGCGCAGGACCTCGTATCCGAGCTCCCCGCGTCGCAGGTACCAGTTGTTGACGTCGGTGATCTCGAGCTCGCCGCGTCCGGAGGGCTTGAGGGTACGGATGAAGTCGAACACCCGGGCATCGTACATGTAGATCCCGGTGACCGCGTAGCGGCTCTTTGGTCGCTTCGGCTTCTCCTCGATGGCGACGATGCGCTTGCCGCGGAAGTTCGCGACCCCGAAGCGCTCGGGATCGGGCACCGCCTTGAGCAGGATACGCGCCCCGCCCGGCCCGCGCTCGAAGCGCTCGGCCGAGGCTCGGAAGTTGCCCTCGATCACGTTGTCACCCAGCACCACGCACACGCGCTCGCCGTCCACGAAGTGCTCGGCGAGCGCGAGCGCGGCCGCGATGCCGCCCTCGCCCTCCTGGTAGGTGTAGTTCAAGTGCTGCAGGCCGAAGTCCTTGCCGTTGCCGAGGAGCTTCAAGAAGTCCCCGGCGTTGTTGCCGCCCGTGACCAGCAGGATGTCGCTGATGCCGGCGTTGATGAGCGCCTGCAGCGGGTAGTAGATCATCGGCTTGTCGAACACCGGCAGGAGGTGCTTGTTGGTGATCCGCGTCAGCGGCTGGAGTCGCGAGCCGAGGCCTCCGGCGAGAATGACGCCCTTCATTCGCCGAGGAACCCGTGGGTGGGGGCCGCGATCGCGCCGAGCGAGCGGCGGAACGGCTCCTTGCCGAACTGCGCCAGCCCGACCAGCGACACCAGGAGCCGGACCTCGGTTTCGTCGGGGTTGATGCGGTCGGAGATCCCGAGATCGACGACCCAGCATTCCTGATTCGAAATCAAGCGCACCCCGTAGCGGTTTTCGAGGAAGCGGCCGCTGCGGTTGTCGTAACGCGCCTCGTAGGCGCCGTACAGATGCTTGGTGAATCGCACGATCATGCTCCCGTTGATCTCCTCGACGGCCTGGTTGGCGACGAAACGATAGCCGACGCCGAAGCGCGTGCGACCGCGCAGCGACTCGAGGCCGAACTCGTCCACAGGCGTCCGCGGATCGCTGAGGAATAGCCCGACCATGGCACTCTTGGTGCCCTCCCCCGTCACGCTGTAGTCGGTCCGACCCTCGAAGCTCAAGTAGGGTGACGGGGTCAGGCGGAGGAAGAGCGACAGATCGGAGGCACGCGAGCCCTTGCCGCGCAGGATCTCGCCGGTCTCGGGATCGACGTCGTCGATGAAATCGCCGCTCTTGTTCGCGACGTCGTAGCTCTGGAAGAGCGAGAACCGCGCGAGCTCCCGGATCGATCCGGACGCGGGGGCGGTCGGGGGCGACTCGAGACCGCCGGCGAGGTCACCCTCGCGGGCGGCGGCATCGGAGGAGGCCGGGCGATCGGAGCGGCTCTCGGCGGCGGGCTCGCTCCGGTGGGCGGTGTTGGGCGTGCGATGGGCGTGCTGGTGCTCCTTGGGACCCTTCTTGGCCGGGGCGGCCGGCGCCGCCAAACGCCCCACCAGGCGGCTCGTCACCCCGTAGGTGAACACGCTCCGCTGATTGATGCGATCGACGTCGTCGAAGAGCGGCAGCGCCGCCTGACGGGTGTTGGTGCGGGGAATGAACAGGTAGCCGAGCGAGGGCTCGATGGTGTGCTTGAGACGGGTGAGACCGAAATGCTCGAACGGAAAGACCCGCGACACCTGGGTGCCCACGTCGCCGCGCAGGTAGTACAGCTCGCGGGTCGCATGCTGGTCGAGGGCGGGCAGGATGCTCGGCGGCTGGCTCCCCGGGTCGGTGGGATTGGTGTTCACCTGCTCGGGGACGTTGGTGTCGTCGAGGTGATACGCGGTCTCGCGGAAGCCGCCGCGCACCGACCCCCAGGCGTAGCGGCCGGCCCGGAACGGCAGCTCGAGCTCGGGTCGGAGGTCCAGGCGCTGGCCGTCGTAGCCGCGATCGCGGATAAAATTGACGCCCTCGCCGGCGAAGTGCAGCAGGAGTCGGTCGTCGAAGAACCGCGACTGGGTCAGGGCCTCGACGCGCGGCGGGACCTGGAAGGTGAAGCGGTCGGGATTGATGAAGTCCTGGTACCACGTCCCGCTCGCGAGCAGCATGCCGTCGTCGAAGGTGCGGATCAGGCCGACCCGCGAGCGCTCGAAGCGGCGGGTGCGGAGCGCCACGTCGACGCCGGGATTGAAGGTGAAGACGTTGATCTCTCGCAGGAAGAGATCGTCGCTCACACGCAGCACGTCGGCGAACCCCTTGAAGCCGAACGGCAGCCCCTGGTCGTGCGTCAGGCCGGCGCTCCAGCGATTCACCGGAATGTTGGGATCGGCGATGCGGGAGTTGACGATGTCGCGCGTACTGGCGCCGCGGATCTGCTCGTTGAAGTACGAGCCGCTCACCTCGCCGATCGTGGCGCGGCTGAAGGCGTAGCGATACTCGGCGAGCGCTCCGACGCGGGCCTCGGTCTCGAGATCGATGGAGATCGTCGCGTCGTGACTCTTGTTGATGTCGATGTAGAGCGGTTGCTCGATCTGGAAGCCACGCCGATTCGAGTACCCGAAGCGTGGAAAAAGGAGACCGGACTGGCGGTCGCGCTGCACCGGGAACACCCCGTAGGGGAGGTAGAGGATCGGCACGTCCTTGACCGCGAACGTCCCGCCCTTGACGCGCCCGTACCCCTCGAGGTCGAGGGTGACCCGCTGGCCGCGAACGCTCCACTGCGGCGCCACGTCCTTCCCGCACAGACAGGTGGTGAACGTCCCGTTGGTGACGGCATAGCTCTGTCCGGGAAACTTCTCGAAATGATCGCCCGCGAGCTGATAGCGGTTGGCGTTCAGGAACACCGAGCCCTCGTCCATCGAGCCGGTCTCCTCCACCAGGTTCAGGGTCAGCACGTCGGCCGAGAGCGTGCCCTGCGGATCGACCACCACCACGTGACCCTCCGCATTGGCCACCTGCGTCGTGCGATTCACCCGCACCGTGTCGGCGGTGAGCACCATGTCGCCGCGCGTGATCTTGACGGCTCCCGTTGCCGTCACCACGTCGGCGCGCTGGTCGTACTCGATGTGCTCGGCGTCGACCGTGACCTCGCCGCCCGAGTCGCCGCCGAGCTCCTTCACGCCCGGCAGGGCCGGGAAGGCCGCGGCCGGCGCGATCGTCGCCATCACGCCGCCGAGGACCCACAGCAGCAGACCGACGGCCCGCGCCTCGCGCCGTCTCAGCATCGTCCGGCGAGCCGTGCGGCTGCCCGCTCCCGCTCCGCGTCCGCCGCTCGGCTCGGATCGACGAGCGGTAGCAGGTCGCCGACGAGGAACAGCGAGCCGGCGACGAGCAGAACGTCGTCGGGCGCGCTCGTCGCGAGCAGCTCCCGGTAGGCCACGGCGGGATCCTCTCGGATCCGAACGACGCCCGGGGCGGCGGCGGCCAGCTCCTCGGGGGCCGCGCTGCGCGGCTGCCGGGGTCGCGTCAGGACGATCTCGTCGGCCAGCGTCCCGAGCGCACGCAGCATGCTCTGCCACCCCTTGTCACGCATCACGCCGAAGAGTACCCGAACCCGCCGGCCGGCCGCGAGCGCCCCGACCTCCGCGATCAACGCCGCGATGCCGTCGGCGTTGTGAGCGCCATCCAATAGCACGAGGGGTTCGCGGGACACTACCTCGAGGCGCCCCGGCCAGCGCACGTCGGCGAGGCCGCTCGTGATCGCCGCCGGTCGCGGCGTGAGATCCGGCGCGAGCTCGAGGGCGCGAATCGCGAGCGCCGCATTCCGCCGTTGGTGCGCGCCGCGAAGCGCGAGCGTGAGCGGGCCGCGCGCCCCCTGCCGCGAGCGGTACACGAGACCGTCGCCCTCGGCGTCGAGCGTGAAGTCACGGCCGAGGATCTCGAGCGGGCTCGCGAGCGCCGCGGCGCGGGCCGCCACCACCGGCGCGCCGGCGCCGACCACGCCCGAGACCACCGGCACGCCGGGCTTGATGATGCCCGCCTTCTCCGTCGCGATGCTCACGAGGTCGTGGCCGAGATGCGCCTCGTGATCCATCCCGACGTTGGTGACGATGGCGACCTCGGGCGTCACCACGTTGGTCGCGTCGAGCCGCCCGCCGAGGCCGACCTCCAGCACCACCACCTCGGCACATGCGGCGGCGAACGTCTCCCAGGCGAGCAGGGTCATGACCTCGAAGCACGTCAGGTCGAAATCGGAACCGAGGACGCTCCGGATGCGCGCGATGCCCTCCACGACCGCCTCCTCCGCGATCGGGATCCCCGCCACCGTGATGCGCTCGCGAAACGACACCAGGTGCGGCGAGGTGTAGAGGCCGACCCGGCGTCCGTCCGCCGCCAGCATGGCCGCGAGCATGGCCGCCGTCGAGCCCTTGCCGTTGGTGCCGGCGACGTGGAGGGTCGGCGCCGCTCGCTCCGGGTGTCCGAGTGCCGCCGCTGCGCGCGCGACCCGCTCGAGCTTCAGGTCGATGCCGTGGTGGGCCTCGAGGCGATAGAGCCATGCCAAAGTCGCGACGTAGGCGTCGGCACTCATCGTGACGGGCGGCGCTTGCGTGCTCGGCGGGCGTCGCGACGCGGCGTCGGGCGCGTGAGCGCGAGGACGCGGGCCAGCGAGCGTTTGAGGTCGCGACGCTCGATCACGGCGTCGAGCATGCCGTGGGCGAGCAGGAACTCGGCGCGCTGGAAGCCCTCGGGCGGCTCCTCGTTCAGGGTCTGGGCCACCACGCGCGGGCCGGCGAACCCGATCAGCGCCCGCGGCTCGGCGAGGTTGACGTCGCCGAGGAGCGCGATCGACGCCGCCACACCACCGGTCGTCGGATCGGTGCACACCGAGACATAAGGCGCACCGACGTCGCGCAGGCGGCCGAGGGCACCGGTCAGCTTCGCCATCTGCATGAGGGAATGAATACCCTCCTGCATGCGCGCCCCGCCCGAGGCCGAGACGATGACCAGCGGCAGACGCGCCGCCGTGGCGTGCTCGATGATGCGGGTGACCTTCTCACCCACCGCCGACCCCATGCTGCCGCCCATGAAGTGAAAGTCGAAGACCGCGATCGCAACGGCGATCTCGCCGATGCGCCCCGTGCCCGTGATCACCGCCTCGTCGTGACCGGTGCGTTCGGCGGCGGCGCGCAGGCGCTTCGCATATGGCGGCACGTCCGGGAAGGCGAGGACGTCCTGCGAGGTCACCCCGGCGTCGCGCTCGACGAAGGTGCCGCGGTCGAGGAGGAGCTGGAGACGCTGTTCGGCGGTCAGACGAAAATGATGCTGGCAACGCGGGCACACGAAGAGCCGCCGTTCGAGCTCCTTCCGGTAGACCAGCTCCGTGCACGCCTCGCAGCGCGTCCAGAGCGCCGGCGCATCGAGGGGGGCCGTCACGCCGCGTCGCGCCTCCACCGGGAGGCGCTCACGCGCGCGCCGCGTGCACCGCCGCGGCAAGGCCCCGCAAGAATTCCCGGGCGGCCGGCAGCAACGCCGCTCCCGGGTGCTCCTCCACCAGAAGCATGAGCGCGCTGCCGACCACGACCGCGTCGGCGATCCGCGCCACCCGCGCGGCCTGCTCCGGCCCGGTGATCCCGAAGCCGACGCCGACCGGCAGCCCGGCGCGGGCGCGCACCGTCTCGACCATGGCGGCGACCTCGGCGAGGTCCGGAGCGGCGGCGCCGGTCGTCCCGGTGATCGACACGTAGTAGACGAAGCCGCGGGCACGCGCGCGCACCCGGTCCATGCGCCGCCGGTCGCTGGTGGGCGCGAGCAGGAAGATGAGATCGAGCCCGGCGGCATCGAGCGCGGGCTGAAGATCGTCGGCCTCCTCGGGCGGCAGGTCGACGCAGAGGAGCCCGTCGATCCCACTCGCCGCGGCGGCGTGCGCGAGCCGCTCGGCTCCGTAGCGCAGGAAGGGGTTGGCGTAGCCGAAGAGCACGAGCGGCACCGAGGACTCGCGGCGGAACTCCGCGGCCACCGCCAGCACGCCGGTGAGGGTGGTGCCGGCCGCGAGCGCGCGCTCGGCGGAGCGCTGCAGTCCCGGACCGTCGGCCATCGGATCGGAGAACGGCACGCCGAGCTCGATCAGGTCGGCGCCCGCCTCGGCAGCCGCCCGTAGGAGCTCGCGCGTGGCGTGGAGGTCGGGATCGCCCGCCATGATGAAGGGCACGAATCCGGCACGACCTTCGCGCGCGAGCCGCGCGAAGGTAGCGGCGATCCGCCCGCTCATGCCGGCTCTTCCTCGCGCAGCCGGATCCCGAGGTACTCGGCGACCGTCTCCATGTCCTTGTCGCCGCGTCCCGAGAGGTTGACCACCATCACCGTACGGCGCGGCAGCGTCGGCGCGAGACGCATCGCCGCCGCGACGGCGTGCGCGCTCTCGAGCGCGCGGAATGATGCCCTCCTGCTCGGCGAGCGTGCGGAGCGCCACCACCGCCGCCTCGTCGCCGACCGCCTCGTAGACGACGCGCCCGCTGTCCTTGAGGTAGCTGTGCTCGGGCCCGACGCCGGGATAGTCGAGCCCGGCGGAGATCGAGTGCGCGATCTGCACCTGTCCGGTCTCGCTCTGCAGGAGATACGTCTTGTTGCCGTGCAGCACGCCGACGTGCCCCGCCGAGAGCGAGGCCGCGTGCTGGCCGGTCTCGAGCCCGCGGCCCGCAGCCTCGACGCCGATCATCTTCACGCGCTTGTCCCCCAGGAAGGGATGAAACAGGCCGATGGCATTGCTGCCGCCGCCGACGCAGGCGATCAGCACGTCCGGGAGGCGGCCGGTGGCGTGACGGATCTGGCGCCGCGCCTCCTGCCCGATCACCGCCTGGAAGTCGCGCACCAGCATCGGATACGGATGCGGGCCCGCCACCGAGCCGATGATGTAGAAGGTGTCGCGGACGTTGGTGATCCAGTCGCGGAGCGCCTCGTTGATCGCGTCCTTGAGGGTGCGGCTACCGGAGTCGACGGGATGAACGGTGGCGCCCAGGAGCTTCATGCGGAAGACGTTCAGCGCTTGCCGCCGCACGTCCTCGCTGCCCATGTAGACCTCGCAGCGGAGACCGAAGAGCGCCGACACCGTGGCCGTCGCGACCCCGTGCTGGCCGGCACCGGTCTCGGCGATGATGCGGCTCTTTCCCATGCGGTGCGCCAGCAGGATCTGGCCGAGCGTGTTGTTGATCTTGTGCGCGCCGGTGTGACAGAGGTCCTCGCGCTTCAGGTAGACGCGCGCGCCGCCGAGCATGCGGGTCAGGCGCTCGGCGAAGTAGAGCGGCGTCGGCCGGCCGGCGTAGCGCACATAGAGGTCGCGCAGCTCGCGCCGGAAGCGCGCTTCCTTGTGGAGCCGGTGATAGGCGCGCTCGAGCTCGAGCAGCGCCGGCATCAGCGTCTCGCTGACGTAGCGGCCGCCGTAGGGTCCGAAGTGTCCGTGCTGATCAGGCAGTCTTGGCATTGGTCACGAAACGTTTGAGGAGCGTGTGGTCCTTGATGCCGGGCGCGCTCTCGATCCGAGAACAGACGTCGACGCCGAGCGGCCGGAGGCGGCGCACGACGTCGGTGACGGTCTCGGGCGCGAGGCCCCCGGCGACGAAGAGACGGCGTGCCAGCTCGCGGGCGACCGGCTCGATCGGCAGCGCCCGCCCCGTTCCGCCGTGGCGCGCAGGATCGGCGGTGTCGACGAGCAGCCAGCCGTCGGGATAGGGCGCGGCCGCCTCCTCGAGATCGAGGAGGCTCCGGACGCGGAGCGCCTTCATGGCGGGGACGGCAAAGGCGCGACAGAAGTCGGCCGGCTCCCGCCCGTGGAACTGCAAGAGCCCGATGCCGGCCATCTCGACGGCGGCCCGGACGGTCGTCGCCTCGGGGTCGACGAAGACGCCGACCGCGAGCACCCGCCGCGGCAGCATGCGGACGATCGGCGCCGCCGCTTCCGGCGTGAGATAGCGCGGGCTGGTGGGATGGAAGTTGAAGCCGAGGAGATCGGCGCCGGCCTCGATGGCCGCCTCGGCGTCGGCGGCGCGCGTGATGCCGCAGATCTTCACGCACAGCGGCCGCGGGCGCGACGGATCGATCACAGGAGCTCCCCGAGGCTCGCGCCGGGATCGGCCGCCCGCATGAAGGTCTCGCCGATCAGGAAGGCGCGGACGCCCACGGCCTCGAAGCGTTCGAGGTCGGCCCGCGTCTTGAGGCCGCTCTCGATCACGACCGTGCGCCCCGGCGGGACGCTGCCGACCAGCCCGAGACCAGTCTCGAGCGAGGTCGCGAAGGTGTCGAGGTCGCGGTTGTTGATGCCGATGATCGTCGCATCGGCCGCGAGCGCGCGCTCCAGCTGCTCGGCCGTGTGGACCTCGACCAGCGCCGCCATGCCCATCTCGCGCCCGAGCGCCGTGAGCTCGCGGATGATCTCGGTGCGGAGGATGGCGGCGATCAGGAGGAACGCGTCGGCGCCGGCCGCGCGGGCCTCGTAGACCTGATAGGGCTCGAAGAGAAAATCCTTGCGGAGCAGCGGCACGTCGACGCGGGCACGAATCGCGCCGAGGTAGTCGAGGTGGCCCTCGAAGAAGCGCTCCTCGGTCAACACCGAGATCGCCGCCGCGCCCGCCGCGGCGTAGGCCTCGCCGATCGCGACCGGGTCGAAATCGTCGCGAATCCTGCCGAGCGACGGCGACGACCGCTTCACCTCGGCGATGATGCGGCGGCCCGGTGCCGCGAGCGCGGCGGCGAGGTCGCGGCGAGGAGCCGCGAAGAGCGGGGCCTCGGTGAGGGTCCGGAGCGGCCGCTCGCGCCGCCGCGTCGCGAGCTCCTGGACCTTGTGGTCGACGATGGCCTGCAGCGTGCTCATGGCTCGGTGACTACTCGTGGCTCGTCTCGACGAGGCGCGCAAGCGCGCCCGCGGCGGCGCCGGCGTCGATGGCACCCGCGGCGAGCGCCACGCCAGCCGGCCAGTCCGCTGCCTTGCCGGCCAGCACGAGCGCCGCCGCGGCGTTGACCAGCACGAGGTCGCGGGCCGGCCCCGGCTCTCCCGCCAGCACCCCGCGAATGACCGCCGCACTCTCGGCGGCGTCGGCGACGCGCGGCAGTGGCGCCGCAGTGGGCGCGAGGCCGAACGCCTCGGGGGTCAGCTCGTAGGTACGCACGCGATCGCCGGCGAGCTCGCTCACCCGCGTCGGTCGCGTCGGGCTGATCTCGTCGATCCCCTCGCCGCCGTGCACCACCAGCGCTCGCGACGAGCCGAGACGGCGGAGCGCCTCGGCCATCGGCTCGGTCCACCTCGGCGCCGAGACGCCGACCAGCTGCACCGCCGCGCCGGCGGGGTTGGCGAGCGGGCCGAGCAGATTGAAGATCGTGCGGAGCCCGATCTCCCGGCGCGGCACGGCCGCGAAGCGGAGCGCGCCGTGAAAGAGCGGCGCGAAGCAGAACCCGATCCCGGCACGTTCGATGCACTGGGCGACGCCGGCGGGCGGCAGCTCGATCCGCACCCCGAGGGCCTCGAGGACGTCCGCGCCCCCGACGCGGCCGGACTGCGCCCGGTTGCCGTGCTTGGCGACCGCCGCGCCGGCACCCGCCACCACCAGCGCCACGGCGGTCGAGACGTTGAACAGATCGGCACCGTCACCGCCCGTCCCGCAGGTGTCGACGACGGGACCCACGACCTCGACGCGCAGCATGCGGGCGCGGAGCGCCCGCGCCGCCCCGACCAGCTCGTCCACCGTCTCGCCCTTGATGCGGAGCGCGGTCAGCAGGCTCGCGATCTGCGCCGGCGTCGCGCTGCCCTCCATGATGCCGTCGACGACGGCCTGCACGGCGTCCGCGGCGAGGTTCTCACCCGCCGCGGCGGCGGCAATCGCGTCACGCATCACGCGGCCGAAGCCGCCCTCGGACGACTGGGTCACGCGCCAGCCCTCAGCGTGCCGCCAGGGCGTCGAGGAAGTTGGCGAGGAGGCGCTTGCCCTCGAGGGTGAGGATCGACTCCGGATGGAACTGCACACCCTCGAGCGCGAGCCGGCGATGGCGCACGCCCATGATCTCGCCCTCCGCCGTCCACGCCGAGACCTCCAGCTCCGCGGGCAAGGACGCGCGCTCGATCACCAGCGAGTGATAGCGCGTGGCGTCGAACGGATTGACGAGATCGCGGAAGACGCCCCGCCCGTCGTGCTCGATGGGCGAGGTCTTGCCGTGCATGATCCGGGGCGCGCGCACGATCGTGCCGCCGAGCGCGGCGCCGATCGCCTGGTGCCCGAGACAGACGCCGAGGATCGGGATCTCGCCCGCGAAGCGCTCGATCACCGGCACCGAGATGCCGGCCTCCTTCGGCGTGCACGGACCCGGCGAGATGACGATGCCCGTCGGGCGGCGCTCCGCGATCTCCGCGAGCGTGACCGCGTCGTTGCGACGGACCTCGACGCTGGCGCCGAGCTCGCCGAGGTACTGCACGAGGTTGTAGGTGAAGGAGTCGTAGTTATCGACCATCAGGACGTCGGGTGCCGGTCGCGTCACGGGACACCTCCGCCCATGTGCTCGGCGCGCTTCAAGGCCTGCAAGAGGGCGCGCGCCTTGTTGAAGCACTCGGCGTGCTCGCGCTCCGGATCGGAGTCGGCGACGATGCCGGCGCCGGCCTGCACGTACACGGTCTGGTTCTTGATCACCATCGTGCGGATCGCGATGCAGGTGTCCATCGCGCCGCCGAACCCGAAGTAGCCGACGGCACCCCCGTACACTCCGCGGCGCACCGGCTCGAGCTCCTCGATGATCTCCATGGCACGGATCTTCGGGGCGCCGGAGAGGGTGCCGGCAGGAAAGGTGGCGCGGAAGGCGTCGAAGCAGTCGCGACCCTCGGCGAGTCGGCCGCGCACGTTCGAGACGATGTGCATGACGTAGGCGTAGCGCTCGATCACGAGCCGCTCGGTGACCTCGACCGTGCCGGTCGTCGCCACCCGCCCGACGTCGTTCCGCCCGAGGTCGAGCAGCATGATGTGCTCGGCGATCTCCTTGGGATCGGCGAGGAGGGCGCGCTCGAGCTCGCGATCCTCCATCTCCTGGGTGCCGCGCGGCGACGTGCCCGCGATCGGACGCACCGTGAGGACGCCGTCCTCGACCCGCGCCATGACCTCGGGCGACGAGCCCACCAACGTCTGCTCGCCGAGCTCGAGGTAGAACATGTAGGGCGACGGATTCACCGTGCGGAGCGCCCGATAGACGTTGAAGGGCGCGGCACGGAGTGGCGTCTCGAGGCGCTGCGCCAGCACCACCTGGATGACGTCGCCCGCCCGGATGTACTCCTTGGCGCGCTCGACGATGGCGCCGAACTCGCGCGCATCGAGGTTGGCATGAAGCGGCGGCGCCTCGCCGGCCGCCGGCAGCACGTCGGGAAGCTTGAGCGGGGAGGCCAGGCGGGCGACCAGCTCGTCGATCCGCGTGACGGCGCGCTCGTAGGCCGCCCGCGGATCGGCGCCCGTGTCGCGCAGGTCGACGTTGACGACCACCTTGATCGATTGCGCCACGGTGTCGAAGACGAGCAGGCTCGCCGGCACGATGAAGTAGAGCTCGGGGAGCCCGAGGTCGTCCGGCAAGGTCGCCGGCAGCCGCTCGAAGAAGCGGACCGCGTCGTAGGCGACGTAGCCGACCGCACCCCCGAAGAAGCGCGGCAGGCCCGGCACCACGACCGGGCGATAGCCAGCCAGGAGCTCGCGCAGCGCCTCGAGCGGATCGGGGGCGACGAAGCGTTGGGGGGGACGTCCCTGCTCCGCCAGCGACACCGTGGTGCCGCGGCTGGTGAAGATCGCCGCCGGCTCCGAGCCGAGGAAGCTGTAGCGCCCCCACTTGTCGCCGCCGACGACGCTCTCGAGCAGGAAGGCGTGGTCGCCACGCGCCGTCTTCAGGAAGGCCGAGACCGGCGTCTCGGTGTCGGCGAGGATCTCGCGGAAGACGGGAACGAGGTTGCCGCGAGTCGACAGCTCGAGGAAATCGGCGAGGCTCGGCGTGCAGGCGGTCATCGATGCTCGCTCAATCGGAGGCGACGAAGGCCTCCGGCACGCCCGGCTCGCGCCTGAGGCGCGACACCACCTGCTGGGCCTCGTCGAGCGATCCGTAGTGCCCCACCCGGACGCGGTAAAAGGTCTCACCCCGCCGCCGCACCTTGAGGACGAACGCGTCGTAGCCCTTGGCGCGGAGGCGGCGGAGAACGGCGTCGGCGGTGCGGGGGTCGCGGGTCGCCGACACCTGCACGCTCCATTCGCCGCGTGTCGGCGCGCGCGGCGTCGGCGCCGTCGCGGGTGCGAGCGCCACCGCGACCCGGGCCGTCGCGGGCGCCGCCGGTGCCCGCCCCGCCTTCGCCGCGGGCGAGGGCGTCGGGCCCGACGCGCGCCGTACCGGCTCCTCGCGGCCCGCGGCTGCGGGCTCCGCCTTTCCCGGGATCTCCTTCTCGGGCCTGGCGCTCGGCTCGGGCTCGGGAGCCTTGGCGACGCGCACGGGCGAGGGCTCGGCCGCCGGGGGCTCGTCGCGCGGAAGCGACGGCGGCTGCCGCTCGGCGCCCTCCTTGTCGCCGCCACGCGCCGCCAGGCGCTCGTCCTGCCCCAAGGTGTCGTAGAAGGTGAGCGCGTCGTCGCCGCTCGGCGTCTGCTCGACCGCGGGCGCCACCGGCAGGCGGACGATCTGCTCGCCGCCGTCGAGACGACGATCGCCCATCCCTCGGCCGGCGTAGATCCCGAGCATGAAGACCACGAACAGTCCCGCGACGCCGCTCACGACGACGCCGGCGATCTCGAGACGGCTCAGCTCGAATCGGTGACGTGTCCCCTTCCCTGCCATGTGTCCCCTCCCCCCGTCACATCGTGTCGGGTGCGCTGATACCCAAGATCTGGAGACCGACGCGAATCACCTTCTGGACGTTCGCGGCCAACAGGAGGCGCGCTGAGGCGAGCTCCCGGTCGGCACCGAGGATGCGAGTGCGATTGTAGTAGCGATGGAAGTCGCCCGCGAGCTGCATCAGGTAGAACACCACTCGATGGGGCTCGCGTTCGAGCGCGGCACCCTCGACGACTTCCGGAAACTGCGCGAGCGATCGCACCAGCGCGAGCTCCTCGGGATCCTCGAGCCGGCTCGGGTCGGCGGCGTCGACGGCTTTGCGGTCGAGCGCCGCCGCCTCCGCCTGCCGGAAGATGCTGGCGACGCGCGCGTGGGCGTACTGCACGTAGAACACCGGGTTCTCGGCCGTCCGCTGCTTGGCGAGATCGAGATCGAACTCGAGCTGCGCGTCGGACTTGCGCATGAGCAGGAAGAAGCGCGTCGCGTCGGCTCCGACCTCCTCGACCACCTCCCGCAGGGTCACAAACTCGCCCGAGCGCTTGCCCATCCGCACCGGCACGCCACCGCGGGTCAGGCTCACGATCTGGACGACGACCACCTCGAACCGGCTCGCGTCGAGGCCGAGCGCGGTGAGCGCCGCTCGCATGCGCGGGATGTGCCCGTGGTGATCGGCGCCCCAGACGTCGATGATGCGATCGAAGCCGCGCGCGAGCTTGTCGCGGTGGTAGGCGATGTCGGCGGCGAAGTAGGTGAACTCCCCGCCGGATTTGACCAGCGGCCGGTCCTTGTCGTCACCGAACTCGGTCGAGCGGAACCAGCGCGCCCCGTCCGCGTCGTAGACGACACCGCGCGCGGCGAGCGCGGCGAGGGTGTCGTCGACGGCGCCATCGGCGCGGAGCTTGCGCTCGCTCGAGTAGGCGTCGAAGTCGATGTCGAGCATCGCCAGGTCGTCGCGGATGGCCTGGAGGAGCGCGGCGCCCGCCGCGTCGCGCATGTGCTGCCTCGCCACCCCCGGCTCGACGTCGATCCAGCGGTCGCCCTCGCGGGTGCGGATCGCCGCCGCGACGTCGCGCACGTAGTCGCCGTGGTACCCCTCCTCGGGAAACGGAACGGGTCGGCCCACGAGCTCGGCGTAGCGGGCGTAGGTCGAGGCGCCCAGCATCTCCATCTGGTTGCCGGCATCGTTGACGTAGTACTCGCGCTCGACGCGATGACCGGTCGCGGCGAGGAGACGCGCCAAGGCATCGCCCGTCACCGCCCCGCGGGCGTGCCCCACGTGGAGCGGTCCGGTCGGGTTGGCGCTCACGAACTCGACCTGCACCCGCGTGCCGGTCCCCACCGTCGACCGGCCGTACGCCTCGCCCGCCGCGGCGCATTCCCGGAGGCACTCCCACCAATACGAGGGGGCGAACCGGAAGTTGATGAAACCGGGGCCGGCGATCGCCACCTCGGCGAGGATGTGCCGGCGGTCGTCGAGGTGGCGGACGATCGTCTCCGCCACGGCGCGCGGAGACTTGCCTTCGCCGCGCGCCAATATGAGCGCCACGTTGGTAGCGAGATCGCCGTGCTCGGCCTCCTTCGGAACGCTCAGAAACAAAGGGGGGAGAGTGGTGGTCACCAGCTCTCCCCCCTTGATCGCGCGCTCGCAGGCGTCACGCAGCAATTCTTCGAGGGGCTTCTTCATGCCCCTCCAAGGGCGGAGATCGCGCCGAGTCGGCGCCACCACCACGAGAGCCGCGCTGGATGACGAAGGGTGCCCATCAGAAAAACCTGAGATCTTCAGGGTGGATACGTGCTTTCGCCCGAGCAGTCAAGGTTGCCGGCTCGAAGGGCGAAGGCCACGCGACTCGAGGGAAGCACGGCGCACGGCGGCGCCGCGCGCGTGCGCTCAGCCGGCCGCGGCGCGCTTGCGCGGCGATTTCGCGGGCGTCTCGGCTGCCTTGCCCTTGGCGGGCGCCTTGCCGCGCGTCGGCGCACGCCGCTTCTTCTGCTTGTCGCCCCCGCCGGCGCTCTCGAGGTCGGCGGCGCGGGTCACGAGCTCGATCACCGAAAGCGGGGCGGCATCGCCGTGCCGGATCCCGATCTTGATGATGCGGGTGTAGCCGCCCGCACGGTCCTTGAAGCGCGGCGCGATGTCGTCGAAGAGCTTCTTCACGACCCCGCGGCTCTGCACGAAGGTGAGCGCCCGGCGGCGCGCCGCCAGCGTCCCCTGCTTGCCGAGCGTGATCATACGCTCCGCCAGGCGGCGGGTCTCCTTCGCCTTGGCGTCCGTGGTCTTGATGCGCTCGCGCTCGAGGAGCGCGGTCACCAGGTTCCGAAAGAGGGCGCGGCGATGGGACGCCGAGCGATTGAGCTTCCGTCCGGCGTTCAGGTGACGCATTAAGCGCTCTCTTTCTCTTTCTGCAGACGACGACGCTCGAGCTCTTCACGATTGGGAAAGCCCTCGAGACGCATTCCGAATCCGAGGCCCATCTCGTGCAGGATCTCGCGAATCTCGTTCAGGCACTTGCGACCGAAGTTCTTGGTCTTGAGCATCTCCTGCTCCGAACGCTGCACCAGCTCGCCGATGAACTTGATGTCGGCGTTCTGCAGGCAGTTGGCGGAGCGCACCGACAGCTCGAGCTCGTCGACCGGACGGAAGAGGTTCTCGTTGACCTTGCCCTCGATGGTCTCCTCGAGCGGCTCCGCGATCTCGGCCTCTTCCTCGAAGTTGATGAAGATGCTGAGCTGGTCTTGCAGGATGCGCGCCGAGTAGGCGATCGCGTCCTCCGGCTTCACGCTGCCGTCGGTCCAGATCTCCAGCACCAGGCGGTCGTAGTCGGTGCGCTGACCGACGCGCGCATTGGTGACGTTGAAGTTGACCTTGCGAACGGGCGAGAAGATGGCGTCGAGCGGGATCGTCCCGACCGGATCGCCCTCTTCCTTGTTGTGCTCGGCCGCAACGTAGCCGCGGCCGCGCTTCACGACCATCTCCATCTCGATCTGGCCGTCCTTCGAGAGGGTCGCGATGTGCTGCTCGGGGTTGAGGATCTCGACGCGCGGGCCGGTGACGATGTCCGCCGCCGTGACGTTGCGCTCGCCCTTGACCGACAGGCGTACGGTGTCCTGTGGAACGTCGAGCAGCTTGACCCGCACCTCCTTCAGATTGAGGACGACGTCGGTGACGTCCTCGGTGACGCCGGGCAGGGTCGAGAACTCGTGCAGGATGCCGCGGATGCGGACCGCCGTGATGGCGGCGCCGTAGAGCGACGACAGCAGGATGCGCCGGAGCGAGTTGCCGATCGTCGTGCCGTAGCCGCGCTCGAAAGGCTCGCCGACGAACTTGCCGTACGTCGCGGTCAGGGACTTGTCGTCGGTCTCGAGCTTCTTCGGTTTGATCATGTCACGCCAGTTTTTGTTCATAGAGCCTCCGCGCGTCCTACTTCGAGTAGAGCTCGACGACCAACTTCTCGTTGATCGGCATGGTCAGGTCGGCCCGAGCCGGCAGGGCCCGGATGCGCCCGGTGAAATTGGGACGGTCGACCTCCAGCCACTCGGGCACGCCGCGGCGCTGCGAGAGCTCGAGCGCCTCCTGGATGCGTACGACCTTGTGGCTGCGCTCACGGACGGTGACGACGTCCCCGACCTTGAGGAGCGCCGAGGGAATGTCGACCTTGCGGCCGTTCACCAGGAAATGACCGTGACGTACGAGCTGGCGCGCTTCCGCTCGCGAGTTCGCGAAACCGAGCCGGTAGACCATGTTGTCCAACCGGCGCTCCAGGAGAATCATCAGGCTTTCGCCGGTGATGCCCTTGGCGCGGTCCGCCTGGTCGAACAGACGCCGGAACTGACCCTCGAGCAGACCGTACATGCGCTTCAGCTTCTGCTTCTCGCGCAGCTGCAGGCTGTACTCCGAGAACTTGACGCGCCCCTGCCCATGCTGCCCGGGCGGGTAGTTGCGACGCTCGATGGCGCACTTGTCGGTGTAGCAGCGCTCTCCCTTGAGGAAGAGCTTCAATCCTTCGCGCCGGCAGAGCCGGCATACGGACGCTCGGTAACGAGCCACGCTGTACTACCTCCTCGACCGGCTCTGGCCGGTCGTTGTGCTGGACCGGTCTGGCCGGCCCGTTTGCTGCGCAATCATCGTCGACTCAGACTCGCCTGCGCTTGGGCGGGCGGCAGCCGTTGTGGGGGATCGGGGTCACGTCCTTGATCAGGCTGATGGTGAAGCCCGCCGCCTGCAGCGAGCGCAGCGCCGACTCGCGGCCGGCGCCCGGTCCCTTCACGAAGACCTGCACCGAGCGCATGCCGGCATCGATCGCCCGCTTGGCGGCGGCCTCTGCCGCGAGCTGGGCCGCGAACGGCGTGCCCTTGCGCGAGCCCTTGAAGCCGACGTTCCCGGCGCTCGCCCACGAGATGACGTTGCCGGTGGGATCGGTGATGGTGATGATGGTGTTGTTGAAGGTGGAATGGATGTGGGCCACGCCCTCGGGAACGGTGCGCTTCGCCTTCTTGCGCCGGACCGTCGCTCGGTCCGCCGCGGCCGGCTTGGTCGGTGCTTCTGGTTTCGCCATGAATCGCCTCTCTCGCCCTTCTAGCCCTTCGACGGGGCTTGCTTCTTCCCGGCGATCGTCTTGCGCGGACCCTTGCGGGTGCGGGCGTTGGTGTGTGTCCGCTGCCCGCGCACCGGGAGGTTCTTCCGGTGGCGGAGCCCGCGATAGGCGCCGAGATCGACGTAGCGCTTGATGTTGAGCGCGACCTCGCGGCGGAGATCGCCCTCGACCTTCAGCCCGTCGATGACTCGCCGGAGCTTCAGAAGATCCTCCTCGTGGAGATCGTCGGTCTTGACGTCGAAACCGACGCCCGCCTCACGCAGGACGGTGCGCGCCGAGGGACGGCCGATACCGAAGATGTAGGTGAGCGCGACTTCCATGCGCTTGGCCTTGGGGAGATCGACGCCTGCGATACGTGCCATGATGTTTGCCCTTTAGCCCTGCCGCTGCTTGTGGCGCGGGTTGCTGCAGAGGACGCGCACGACGCCCTGGCGCCGTATGATCTTGCACTTCTTGCAGATCTGCTTCACCGATGCCCGCACTTTCATCGTTCCGCTCCGTCTACTTCGTCCGGGTGACGATCTGGCCGCGGCTCAGATCGAGCGGCGACAGCTCGACCATGACTTTGTCGCCCGGAATGATCTTGATGTAGTGCATCCTGAGGGCGCCCGACGCGTGCGCCAGCACCTTGTGACCGTTGTCCAGCGCCACCCGGAAGGTGGCGTTCGGCAGCGACTCTTGCACCGTTCCGTTGGCGGAGATCGCCTCGCTCTTCGGCATTGGCATGCTCATAGTTGGCTCAGGACGTACGGTCCGCGCTCGATGATCGCGACCGAGTGCTCGAAGTGGGCGGAGAGGCTGCCGTCGGACGTCACCGCGGTCCAGCCGTCGTCCTTCACGTGCACCTCGGCGCCGCCGGCGTTCAACATGGGCTCGATAGCGAGGACCATGCCCTCGCGCAACCGAATGCCGCGGTCCGCCTGCCCGAAGTTCGGGACCTGGGGGTCCTCGTGCAGGCGGCGGCCGATGCCGTGCCCGACGAAGTCCCGCACCACCGCGAAGCGGTGGCGCTCGGCGTGAGCCTGGATCGCCGCCGAGACGTCGCCGATACGCCGTCCCGGACGCGCCTCCTCGATGCCGGCTTCGAGCGCCTCGCGGGTGGTACGCATCAGCTCGGTCGCCTCGTCGCTCACGACGCCGACCGGCACCGTGACGGCCGCGTCGCCGTAGAAACCCTGGTAGCGCACGCCGAAATCGAGGCCGACGATGTCGCCCTCCCGGAGCACACGCTCGAGCGACGGAATCCCGTGCACGACCTCGTCGTTGATCGAGACGCAGAGCGAGGCAGGAAAGACCCGGTTCGCGACCTCGTAGCCCTTGAAGGCCGGAACCGCCCCCTTCTTGCGGGTCAGCTCCTCCGCGACCCGGTCGAGGTCCTCGGTGGTGATCCCCGGACGCACCATGGCCCGGAGCTCCGCGAGTACCTCGGCGACGATCATGCTCGCCTTCCGCATGATCTCGATCTCGTCCGGCGCCTTCAGCTTGATCATTGCTTGGGCGCTCCGAGCTCGGCGAGGATCCGCGCCAGCACGTCGTCGCGGCCGCCGATCCCGTCGACCTCGACGAGTGATCCGTGGCTTCGGTAGTAGTCGAGGAGCGGTGCCGTCTGCGCCTCGTAGACCTCGAGGCGCGAGGCGATGATGTCCTCGTGGTCGTCGTCGCGCTGGTAGAGCTCGCCGTTGCACTTGTTGCAGAGGCCGGCGTTGGTCGGGGTATCGAAGATGATGTGGTACATGGCCCCGCAGTCGCGGCACGTCCGCCGTCCCGACAGGCGCTTCAGCAACTCGTCGTTGGGCACCGCCAGGCTCACCACGTGCTCCAACGATCCGCCGAGGTTCCCCAGCATGTGATGCAAGGCGTCCGCCTGTGCGACGGTGCGCGGGAAGCCGTCGAGGATGAACCCCGCTTGGCAATCCGGACGCTTCAGCCGTTCCTCGATGACGCCGATCATCAGCGCATCCGGAATCAGCTCGCCGCGGTCCATGTGTCGTTTTGCTTGCATTCCCAGCGGGGTCTTTCGTTTGATTTCGTCTCGCAACATCTCACCCGTCGAGATGACGGGAACTGCCAGGCTCTCGGCCAATCGGCGCGACTGCGTGCCCTTTCCAGCACCGGGCGGACCCATGATGATCAAGTTCATCGGAGGCCCCGCTCGGACCGCGATCAGCCGCGACGCCCACGGAGGCGGCCACGCTTCATGAAGCCTTCGTAGTTGCGGGTGACAGATGGGTCTCCATCTGCGCCATGGTGTCGAGCGCGACGCCGACCACGATCAGGAGCGACGTGCCGCCGAAGAAGAACGGTCACGTTGAAGCGCGAGATCAAGATGGTCGGCAGGATGCAGACGGCGGCGATGTAGAGCGCGCCGCCGAGCGTGATCCGGGTGAGGATGCGGTCGATGTACTCCGCGGTCTTCTTGCCGGGCCGGATGCCGGGGATGTAGCCGCCGAACTTCTTCATGTTGTCGGCGACGTCGACCGGGTTGAAGGTGACCGCCGTGTAGAAGTAGCAGAAGAAGATGATGAGGCCGACGTAGAGGAGGTTGTAGACCAGCGATGCCGGCGACAGCATCTCGGCCGCTTGCACCGCGATCGGGCTGTCGGGGAAGAAGCTCGCGATCGTGCCGGGGAAGATCAGGATCGACGAGGCGAAGATCGGCGGGATCACGCCCGAGGTGTTGATCTTGAGCGGCAGGTGCGAGCTCTGCCCGCCGTACATCTTCCGCCCGACGACGCGTTTCGCGTACTGGACCGGGATGCGGCGCTGGCCGCGCTCGATGAAGATGATGGCGGCGACCACCGCGATCATGAAGGCGATCAGGCCGATGAGGAGGAAGAGACTGATCTCGCCCTCGTTCAAGAACTGCAGGGTCGTGGTCACCGCCGAGGAGAGGCCGGCGACGATGCCCGCGAAGATGATCAGCGAGATGCCGTTGCCGATGCCGCGCTCGGTGATCTGCTCGCCGAGCCACATGAGGAACGCGGTGCCGGAGGTGAGCGTGATCATGGTCATGAGGCGGAAGCTCCAGCCCGGGTCCAGCACCACGGAGGCGCCGGTCGGGCGACTGGATCTGCTCGAGCCCCATGCTGATGAAGAGGCTCTGCACGAGCGACAGGACGACCGTGCCGTAGCGCGTGTACTGGGTGATCTTGCGCCGGCCCGCCTCGCCCTTCCTTGGAGAGCTGCTCGAGGTAGGGGACGACGACGGTCAGCAGCTGCAGGATGATCGAGGCGCTGATGTACGGCATGATGCCGAGCGCGAAGATCGAGAAGCGCTCGAGCGCGCCGCCCGAGAACAGGTTGACCAGGCCGAGGAAGTTGTTGGCCGCCTCCTTGAAGAACAGTCGCGAGGGCCATGCTGTCGATGCCGGGCGTCGGGATCGCCACGCCGACGCGGTAGACCGCGAGCATCCCGAGGGTGAACAGCAGCCGGCGCCGGAGCTCCGGCACGCGGGAGGCGTTTTGGAAGCCTTCGAGCACGTCAGGCTTCCTCGGCTCCGGCGTCCGCAGGCGCGGGGGTCTCGACGCTGCCGCCGGCCGCCGCGACCGCGGCGCAGGCCGCGGCACTCGCCTTGTCGACCTTGATCGTGAGCTTCTTGGCGAGCGACCCGTCGGCGAGGAGCTTGATCGGTCGCCCGGTGCGGGCCAGTCCGGCGTTCACCAGGGCGTCGCCGTCGATCACGCTGTCGGCGGCGAAGCGCTCGAGCTGCGCCAACGTTGATCAACGTGTAGGTCTTCGCGCGATCGGGTTGGTGAAGCCGACGCTTCGGCAGGCGGCGCTGCAGCGGCATCTGGCCGCCTTCGTAGCCGGGCGGCGTGTTGCCGCCCGAGCGCGCGCCGCGGCCCTTGTGCCCGCGTCCCGACGTCTTGCCGGTGCCCGAGCCGAGGCCGCGGCCGATGCGCTTCCGCGGCCGGCGCGAGCCGGGGGCCGGTCGCAAGTTCGAAAGATCGATGAGCTCCATGTCAGTCTCCGACCTGCACGAGGTGCGCCACCTTCTCGATCATCCCGCGCGTCGCGGGCGTGTCGGGCACGAGGGCGGAGCCGCCGATCTTGCGGAGGCCGAGCCCGCGCAGGGTCTCGCGCTGCCGGCGCGTGCCGCCGATCTGGCTCCTGACCTGAGTCACCTTCAGCTTCTTTTGGTCGGCCATCGGAACCTCAGCGGATCTCCGCCAGCGGCTTCCCGCGCAGCGCCGCGACCCGCTCGGGCTCGCGCAGCTCCGCGAGCGCCTCGATCGTCGCCTGCACCATGTTGTGCGGGTTGTTCGAGCCGAGACACTTGGTGAGCACGTTCTGGATGCCCGCGAGCTCGACGACCGCGCGCACGCCGCCGCCGGCGATGACGCCAGTGCCGTCGGACGCCGGCCGGAGCAGCACCGCGCCCGGCGCCGAACACGCCCGATCACCTCGTAGGGGATCGTGCCCGTCGGCGATCGGCACGGTCATCATGCGTCTTCTTGGCCTTCTCGATGCCCTTGCGGATCGCCTCCGGGACCTCGTTGGCCTTGCCGAGGCCGAAGCCCACGTGTCCGTCGCTGTCGCCCACCACGACCAGCGCGCTGAAGCTGAAGCGCCGGCCGCCCTTCACGACCTTGGCGACGCGGTTGATGTGGACGACCTTCTCTTTGAGCTCGAGGCCATGGGCGTCGATGCGCCGTGACCGATCCACGCGCCATAATGCTCCCGTCAGAACTTGAGACCCGCTTCGCGCGCGCCTTCGGCGACGGCGCGAACGCGGCCGTGGTAGAGGAATCCGTTGCGGTCGAAGACGACCGCGGTGATGCCCTTTTCCAGGCACGACTTGCGCGATGAGCTCGCCGACGCTCCTTGGCGGCGGCGACGTCGGTCGTCTTCTGGAGCCGACCCCGCACCTCCGGCGTCAGCGTCGACGTCGCGAGGATGCGTCTCGCCGGTCTCGTCGGCGATCACCTGCGCGTAGATGTGCTTCTCGCTGCGGAACACCGAGAGGCGCGGGCGGTGCGACGTCCCGCGCAGCTGCTTGCGCACCCGCGCCTGCCGAAACTTGCGCGCCTTGACGCGGTCATTGCTGAACATGCCCATGGCTTATCCTCAGGAGGCCGCGCCGGCGGCCTTGCCGGCCTTCCGGCGGATCTTCTCCTCCGCGTACTTGATGCCCTTACCCTTGTAGGGCTCCGGCGGCCGCAGCTCGCGGATCGCGGCCGCGGTCTCGCCCGAGCACCTGGCGGTCGGCGCCCTCGAGCGTCACCACCGTCTGCTTGTCGACCTTCGCCGTGCACGCCCTGCGGGCAGCTGGAACAGCGATCGGGTGCGAGTAGCCGAGCGTCAGAGCTGGATGGCGTTGCCCTTCGCCTCGGCGCGGTAGCCGACGCCGTTGATCTCGAGCACGCGCGTGAAGCCCTTCGCTCACGCCCGGTCGACCATGTTGGCGACCAGCTTGCGCGTGAGCCCGTGCACGCTGCGCGCGCGTCGCGCGTGTCCTCGCGGCGCGTGACGTTCACGTCGCCGCCCTCGACCGTGATCGTCGACGTGCGGGCTCGACGGCCGCGCCGAGCGTGCCCTTCGGGCCCTTCACCGCGCACGCCGTCCGTCCGCGACGCGCGACGGTCACGCCCGCGGGAACGCGTGATCGGCATGCTTGCCGATGCGCGACATGGATCGTCCTCACCACACCGCGCAGAGGAGCTCGCCGCCGACGCCGCGCTGCTTGCGCCTCGCGGTCGACCAGGACGCCGTGCGGCGTCGAGAGGACGTTGATGCCGAGCCCGCCGCGGACCGCGGGGATCTCGCCTTGCCGACGTAGACGCGGAGGCTCGGGCGGCTGACGCGCTGGATGCCGGTGATCACCGGCCGGCGCTGCTCGTCGTAGCTGCAGCACGATGACGCAGCATGCTTCGCCGCGCCCTCGCCGACCACCGTCGCGTCGCGGAGAAAGCCCTCCGCGATCAGGACCCGGGCGACCGCTTCCTTGGTACGCGACCACGGCACGTCGACGCTGCGCCTTGCGGGCCTGGTTGCCGTTGCGGATGCGGGTCAGCAGATCGGCGATCGGATCGGTCATCGACATCGGGTCACCAGCTCGCCTTGATGAGCCCGGGAATCTGTCCCTTGCGCGCGAGGTCGCGCAGACAGAGCCGGCACATGCGGAACTGCCGGTAGAACGCGCGCGGCCGGCCGCACAGCGGGCAGCGGTTGTACTGCCGCACCTCGAACTTCTGGCGGCCGCGTCGCCTTCACTCGTAAGACAGGTCTTCGCCACCGTGACTCCTCAGTTGCCCGGAACGGCATGCCGAGCGCTCGCAGCAGCGCCTTGCGCCTCGCTCGTCGGTCCGGGCCGTCGTGCAGATCGAGATGGTCAGCCCCTTGATCTTGTCGACCTTGTCGAGGTCGATCTCCGGGAAGATGATCTGCTCGCGGAGGCCGAGCGAGTAGTTGCCGCGGCCGTCGAACGAGCGGTCGGAGACGCCCTTGAAGTCGCGCACGCGCGGCAGCGCGACGTTGACCAGGCGGTCGAGGAACTCCTACATGCGCTCGCCGCGCAGCGTGACCATGCACGCCGATCGGCATGTCCTCGCGCAGCTTGAAGTTCGCGATCGCCTTCTTCGACTTGCGTGACCACCGGCTTCTGGCCGGTGATCGCCGTCAGCTCCTCGACCGCCGAGTCGATGCAGCTTCGGCGTTCTGGATCGCCTCGCCGAGGCCCATGTTGAGCACGATCTTCTCGAGCCGCGGCACCTCGATCGGGTTGGTGTAGCCGATCTCCTTCTGCAGGGCCGGCAACAGCTCTTCGGCGTAGCGTTCGTCGGAGTCGTGCGCCTTGGTGCTCATCGATCGAGCGCCTCGCCGCAGCGCCGGCAGACGCGAACCTTCGAGCCGTCCTGCGAGCAGCTTGCCGCCGATGCGGGTCGGGGCGTTGCAGCGGTCGCACATCGACCATGACGTTCGAGAGGTGGATCGAGCGCTTCCTTCTCGACGATGCCGCCCTGGCTCTGCGGCGCCGCGCGGCTTCGTGGCGCTTCACCATGTTGAGGCGCTCGACGACCACGCGGTCCTTCTCGCGGCAGCACGCGCAGGACCTTGCCGGTCTTGCCGTTCTCCTCGCCCGGCGATCACCATCACGGTGTCGTTCTTGCGGATGCGGCTCGTCGTCGGCGCCGACGCGCGGCACGCGCTCAGAGCACCTCCGGCGCGAGCGAGATGATCTTCATGAACCTCTTGGCGCGCAGCTCGCGCGCCACCGGCCCGAAGATGCGCGTGCCGATCGGCTCGCGCTGGTTGTCGATCAGCACCGCCGAGTTGGTGTCGAAGCGGATGTAGGAGCCGTCGGGGCGGCCGACCTCCTTCGCCGTGCGCACGATCACCGCCTTCATGACGTCGCCCTTCTTCACCTTGGCGTTCGGGATCGCTTCCTTGACCGAGACGACGATGATGTCGCCGAGCGACGCGTAGCGGCGCTTGCGAGCCGCCGAGCACCTTGATGCACAGGACCTTCGGGCGCCGGAGTTGTCGGCGACGTCGAGGATGGTTTCCGTCTGGATCATCATCGCCTCGCTCCTACAGCTTGGCCGCCCGCTCGACGATCTTGACGAGACTGCGCCAGCGCTTGTGCCGGCGAGCGGCCGGCGTCTCCGATGATCAGGACCGTGTCGCCGACCTCGCACTCGTTCTTCTCGTCGTGCGCCTTGTAGCGCGTTCGGCGCGTGCAGGAACTTGCGGTACTTCGCGTGCTGGACGCGACGCGACGACCGCGACGACCACGGTCTTGTCCATCTTGTCGCTGACGACGACTGCTCCGAGGCGCTGTCTTCCGTTGTGCGTGTTCGCTCACTCCTACCCTCGCGCGCTCGTGCTGGACGGTCCTGACGCCGCGCGAGGTCACGGCGCACGAGGCGCATCTTCATCGGGTTCTCGAGCTGGCTCGTCGCGCGCTTCAGCTGGAGACGGAAGAGCTCCTCTTCGAGCTCGCGCAGCCTGCGCGTCGAGCTCGGTCGGCGAGCAGATCGCGGACTTCCCTAGCTCGCATGCCGTGCGCTCCTGCTCGCTCGCGCACCTGGGTGGCGATCGACAGCTTGTGCGCCGCCAGGCGGAGCGCCTCGCGTCGCGACCTCGGGCGTCGACGCCTTCCATCTCGAACAACATGCGACCCGGCTTGATCGACCGCGACCCACACCTCGGGCGCGCCCTTGCCCTTGCCCATGCGGGTCTCGGCCGGCTTCTTGGTGAGCGGCTTGTCGGGGAAGACGCGGATCCAGACGCGACCGCCGCGCTTGATGTGGCGGGTGAGCGCGACGCGCGCCGCCTCGATCTCGCGCGCCGTGAACCAGCCGCGGCTCGGTCGCCTGCAGGCCGAAGTCGCCGAACGCGAGCGAGGAGCCGCGCCACGCCGTCCCGGGGCGGCGGCCCTTCATCATCTTGCGGTATTTGACTTTCTTCGGTGCCAGCATCGATCGTCGCCCGTCAGACGCCTACGGCCTGGCGCTGCTCTTCTTCTTGTCGCGTGAGCACCTCGCCGCGGAAGATCCAGACCTTGACGCCGATCACGCCGTAGGTGGTGTGGGCCTCGGCGAGGCCGTAGTTGATCGTCGGCGCGCAGCGTGTGCAGCGGCACGCGACCCTCGCGGTACCACTCGCGGCGCGCGATCTCGGCGCCGCCGAGGCGGCCGGACGATTGGATGCGGATGCCCTGCGCGCCCATGCGCATGGCCCGCGCCACCGCTTCCTTCATCGCCCGGCGGAACGCGACGCGGCGCTCGAGCTGGAGGCCGACGTTCTCGGCGACCAGCTGCGCGTCGATGTCGGGCCGCCGCACCTCGTGGATGTTGATGAAACACTCGCTGCGAGGTGAGCTTGTTGAGCTCGCTCTTCAGCTTCTCGATCTCGGCGCCCTTCTTGCCGATGACGATGCCGGGCCGCGCGGTGTGGATGTTGATCTTGGCCTTGTTGGCCGCGCGCTCGATCTCGATCTTCGAGATGCCGGCGTGGTAGAGGCGTCTTCTTGATGAACTGCCGGATGCGGATGTCCTCGTGGAGGAGCGTCGGCGTACTCGCGCCCCGCGATACCAGTGCGAGTCCCAGCCCTCGATGACGCCGAGGCGAAAGCCCCTCGGATGTACCTTCTGTCCCATCGCCTACTCCCCGTTCCGCTCGTCGACGACGATCGTGACGTGGCTCGATGCGCTTGATGACGCGTGTGGCACGCCCGTGCGCGCGCGGCAGGAAGCGCTTCTGCGTCGGCGCCCTCGTCGACCCACGCCGCCTTCACGTAGAGCGTGTCGACGTCGACGTTGCTGCGTGCTCTCGGCGTTGGCGATGGCCGACTTGAGCGTCTTGGCGATCAGTCTTCGACGCCCGCTTCGCGTGTTGAACTCGAGGACACCGATGCGCCTCCTCGACGCCCTTGCCGCGGATCAGGTCGACGACGAGCCGCGCCTTCTGCGGCGCAATCCGTGCATGTCGCGTGCTCGCTCGGGCTTCCATGATCGATCCGTCCCTCGTCCTACTTCGGGCGGCCCGCTCGGCTTGACCTCGGCCTTGCGCGCACCGGAATGCCCGTGGAACGTCCGCGTCGGCGAGAACTCGCCGAGCTTGTGACCGACCATGTTCTCGGTGACGAAGACCGGAATGAACTTCCGCCCGTTGTGCACCGCGAACGTGTGGCCGACCATGTCGGGAATGATCGTCGAGCGGCGCGACCAGGTCTTGATGACCTTGCGTCTCGCCCGCGGCGTTCATCGCCTCGCACCTTCTTGAGCAGATGCCCGTCGATGAACGGACCCTTCTTGACTGAACGCGCCACGTGCCGTTGCTCCCGCGCCTACTTCTTCCGGCGCATGACGATGAACCGATTGGTGCGCTTGTTGTGCCGCGTCTTGTAGCCCTTGGTCGGCTGGCCCCAGGGCGTCTGCGGATGATTGCCCTTCGAGCGGCCCTCGCCGCCACCGTGCGGGTGATCGACGGGGTTCATCGCGATGCCGCGCACGCTCGAGCGCCGGCCGAGCCAGCGCGTGCGGCCGGCCTTGCCGACGGAGATGTTCTCGTGATCGAGGTTGCCGACCTGGCCGACCGTGGCGCGGCACTCGATGCGGACCAGGCGCAGCTCGCCCGACGGCAGCTTCACCAGCGCGTACTCGCCTTCCTTGGCCATGAGCTGGCGCCGCGCCCGGCGCTGCGCACCAGCTGACCGCCGCTGCCCGGCCGGAGCTCGACGTTGTGGACCATCGTGCCGAGCGGGATCAGCTTGAGCGGCAGGCTGTTCCCGGGCTTGATGTCGGCGTCGGCGCCCGCCGTCACGCGGTCGCCGACCCGCGAGACCGACCGGCGCCAGGATGTAGCGCTTCTCCCCGTCGGCGTAGTGCAGGAGCGCGAGGCGCGCCGAGCGGTTGGGATCGTACTCGATCGCCGCGACGCGCGCCGGCACGTTCGTCCTTGGTCGGCGGAAGTCGACGAGGCGGTAGCGCCGCTTGTGTCCGCCGCCACGATGGCGCGTGGTGATGCGGCCGCGGTTGTTGCGGCCGCCCGACTTCCGGAGCGGCGCGAGCAAGCTCGGCTCGGGTGCGTCGCGCGTGATCTCGGCGAAGTCGGAGCCGGAACGGAATCGGCGGCCCGGCGACGTGGGTTTGTAGAGGATCGTCGGCATGCGCTTACACCTGCTCGAAGAAGTCGATGCGCTGGCCCTCGCCGAGGGTCACGTACGCCTTCTTCCAGTCGGAGCGACTTCCCGAGCGACCGGCCGACCCTGCGCGTCTTGCCGAGCATGTTGGCGGTGCGCACCTTCACGACCTTCACCTTGAAGAGCTTCTCGACCGCCTTGCTGATCTCGATCTTGTTGGCGTCCGGTCGCACCTGGAACACGACCTGATTGCCGGTCTCGTTCACGAAGGTCCCCTTCTCGGTGATGATCGGGGCCGCGATCAGGCTGTATTCACGTCTCATGATCGTCTCCGCGTCACGCCGCGACCCGCTCGGCGACGCGATCGAGCGCGGCTCGGGTCATGATCACGTGGTGGTAGCGCAGCAGGTCGTAGACGTTCAGACCGGCGACTCGCAAGACCTTGACGTTGGCAGGTTGCGGCCCGCGAGCTCGACCGTCTGGTCGGCTTCGTCGACCACGACCAGGACGCTGTCGGCGACCCCGAGGTCCCGCAGCATGGCGACGAAGTGCTTGGTCTTGGTCTCCGCGAGCTCGATGCGATCGACGATGATGAGACGCTCCTCGCGGAGCTTCTGCGCCAGCGCCGACTTGAGCGCGATGCGGCGCGCACGCTTCGGAATGGAGTAGGAGTAGTCGCGCGGCTGCGGGCCGAAGATCACGGCGCCGCCGGCCCAGACCGGCGAGCGGGTGCTGCCGGCGCGCGCCCGACCCGTGCCCTTCTGCTTCCAGGGCTTCTTGCCGCCGCCGCGGACGTCGCCGCGCTCTTTGGTCGATGCGGTGCCGGCCCGCCGACCGGCGGTCTGCATGCGGACGACGTCGGCAGGAGGGCGCGGCGGAGCGGCTCGGCGAAGATCCCGGCCGGAAGGTCGATCGTACCGGCCTCGGCGCGCGCCTGCGTGAACACGGGCACCGTGAACCCAGCAGCTTTGTCCTTCTCGGCCATCACTCCGCTCCCGCCGTCGCCGCCGTGACGGCGCCGCGATGCTTCCGAATCACCACGGTCCCGCCGCGCGCCCCGGGAATGGCCCCCCGCACGAACAGCAGATCCTGATCGGCGCGCACCGCGACGACCTCGAGGTTCGCGACCGTCACGCGCTCGTTGCCCATTCGGCCCGCCATGCGCTTCCCCTTGAAGACGCGTCCCGGGTACGAGCGGTTGCCGATCGAGCCGCCGTGTCGGAAGTACTCGTGCGTGCCGTGGCGAGCCGGGAAAGCCGCTGAAGTGGTGGCGCTTCATCACGCCCGCGGTGCCGCTGCCCTTGCTGACACCCGTCACGTCGACGACATCGCCGGCCTTGAACACCTCGGCGACGCGAATGTCCTGACCGACCTCGAGGGTCGCGTCGGCGGCGAGCGGAAACTCGCGGAGCACGCGGAACGGTCCCTTCTTGGCTTTGGCGACGTGGCCGCGCGCCGCCTTGGAGACGCGCTGCGGCTTTTGGACGTCGAAGCCGAGCTGGACCGCCGCGTAGCGGTCGCGCGCCGGCGTCTTCGCCTGCACGACCGTGCACGGCCCCGCCTGGATGACGGTGACCGGCACGAGGCTGCCCTCGCCCGTGAACACCTGCGTCATGCCGAGCTTCTTGCCGATGATCCCGCTCACCATGTCCGACCCGCCGTCCCTATTGGAGCTTGATCTCGACGTCGACGCCGGCCGCGAGGTCGAGCTTGCCGAGCGCGTCGATCGTCTGCTGCGTCGGCTCGAGGATGTCGAGCAGACGCTTGTGGGTGCGGATCTCGAACTGCTCGCGCGACTTCTTGTCGACGTGCGGCGAGCGGTTGACCGTGAACCGCTCGATGTGGGTCGGCAGCGGAATCGGCCCGGCGACGCGGCCGCCGGTGCGGCGGACCGTGTCGACGATCTCGCGCACCGACTGATCGAGCAGCCGGTGATCGTAGCCCTGCAGGCGGATGCGGATCTTCTCGTTCATCCGACCTATTCGCAGGATCTTGGTGACGACGCCGGCGCCGACGGTGCGGCCGCCCTCGCGGATGGCGAAGCGCAGGCCCTCGTCCATCGCGATCGGCGTGATCAGCTCGACCGACAGCTTGACGTTGTCCCCGGGCATCACCATCTCCGTCCCTTCCGGCAGCGTCGCGACGCCCGTCACGTCCGTCGTCCGGAAGTAGAACTGCGGCCGATAGCCGTTGAAGAACGGCGTGTGCCGTCCCCCCTCTTCCTTCGTCAGCACGTAGGCCTCCGCCTCGAACTTCGTGTGCGGCGTGATCGACCCCGGCTTCGCCAGCACCTGCCCGCGCTCGATGTCCTCGCGCTTGATCCCGCGCAGCAGACAGCCCACGTTGTCCCCGGCCTGCCCCTCGTCCAGCAGCTTCCGGAACATCTCCACTCCCGTCACCACCGTCTTGGTCGTGTCCTTGATCCCGACGACCTCCACCTCCTCCCCCACCTTCACCTTCCCGCGCTCGATCCGCCCCGTCGCCACCGTCCCGCGCCCGCTGATCGAGAACACGTCCTCCACCGGCATCAGGAACGGCCGATCCACGTCTCGCTTCGGCTGCGGGATGTACGCGTCGAGCGCCTCCATCAGCTTCTGGATCGACGCCCGTCGCCGAGCTCGCTCGCGTCCCCCTCGAGCGCCTTCAGCGCGCTCCCCCGGATGATCGGAATGTCGTCGCCCGGAAACTCGTACTTCGACAGCAGCTCCCGCACCTCGAGCTCCACCAGATCCAGCAGCTCCGCGTCGTCCACCATGTCCACCTTGTTCATGAACACCACGATGGCCGGCACGCCCACCTGGCGCGCCAGCAGGATGTGCTCGCGCGTCTGCGGCATCGGCCCGTCGGCCGCCGACACCACCAGGATCGCCCCGTCCATCTGCGCCGCCCCCGTGATCATGTTCTTGACGTAGTCCGCGTGCCCCGGGCAATCGACGTGCGCGTAGTGCCGCTTGTCCGACTCGTACTCCACGTGCGCCGTCGCGATCGTGATCCCCCGCGCCTTCTCCTCCGGCGCCTTGTCGATCTGGTCGAACGCCACGAACTCCGCCAGCTTCTTCCCCGCCTGCGTCTTCGTGATCGCCGCCGTCAACGTCGTCTTCCCGTGATCGACGTGCCCGATCGTCCCGACGTTCACGTGCGGCTTCTTCCGCTCGAACTTCGCCTTGCCCATACCTTCCTCCGCGCTACGCTACGCCCGACGGCCTTCGGCCGCGATCTCCTCGGAGATCGTCTGCGGCACCGCCTCGTAGTGAGCGAACTGCATCGTGTAGGTCGCGCGCCCTTGTGTCTTGGAGCGCAGATCCGTCGCGTAACCGAACATCTCGGCGAGCGGCACCTGCGCGTTGATCACCTGCGCGCCGGCCGCGTGGCTCCATGCCCCTGAACCTTGCCCGCGCCGGCTGCTGAGATCGCCGATGACGTCGCCCATGAACTCCTCGGGCTCGACGACCTCGACCGCCATGATCGGCTCGAGGATGATGGGCTTGGCCTTCGCCGCCCCCTCCTTGGCCGCCATCGAGCCCGCGATCTTGAACGCGATCTCGGACGAGTCGACGTCGTGGTACGAGCCGTCGATCAGCGTGACCTTGACGTCGACCATCGGGTAGCCGGCGAGCACACCGCCCTCGAACGCCTCGCGCACACCCTTCTCGACGGCCGGCATGAATTCCGCGGGATCACGCCGCCCTTGGTGCCGTCCTCGAACTCGAAGCCTCCGCCCTTCTCCAGCGGCTCGAGCGTGATCCACGACGTGACCGTACTGGCCGCGCCCACCGGTCTGCCGTACGAACTTACCTTCCTGCTCGACCTTGTTCCGGATGGTCTCGCGGTAGGCGACCTGCGGCTTGCCGACGTTGGCGTCGACTTTGAACTCGCGGAGCAGACGGTCGACGATGATCTCGAGGTGGAGCTCGCCCATGCCAGAGATGATCGTCTGGCCGGTCTCCTTGTCGCTGTGGACGCGGAACGACGGGTCCTCGGTGGCGAGCTTCTGCGAGGGCGATGCCGAGCTTCTCCTGATCGGCCTTGGTCTTCGGCTCGATCGCGATCGTAGATGACCGGCTCGGGGAACTCGATCGACTCGAGGATGATCGGCTTGTTCTCGTCGCAGAGCGTATCGCCGGTGGTCGTCGTCGCGCAGGCCGACCGCCGCCGCGATGTCGCCCGCGTAGACCTCTTTGATCTCCTCGCGCTTGTTGGCGTGCATCTTGAGGAGACGGCCGATGCGCTCCCTGCGCGTCTTCGTCGAGTTGTAGACCGCCGCGCCGGCGGCGAGGACGCCGGAGTAGACGCGGAAGAAGGTCAAGCGTTCCGACGAAGGGGTCGGTCATGATCTTGAACGCCAGCGCGGAGAACGGCTCGTTGTCCTTGGCGTCGCGCTCGGCCTCCTGCTTCGTCTCCGGATCGACGCCCTTGACCGGCGGAACGTCGAGCGGCGACGGCAGGTAGTCGACGACCGCATCGAGCAGCAGCTGCACGCCCTTGTTCTTGAAGGCCGACCCGCAGAGCACGGGCACGAGCTTCATCGCGAGCGTCCCCTTGCGGATGGCGGCGCGAATCTCCGGCCTCGTCGATCGCCTCGCCCTCGAGGTACTTCTCCATCAGCTTCTCGTCGACGTCGGCAACCGCCTCGATGAGCTTCTCGCGGTATTCGTCCGCCTGGGCGCGGTTGGCCTCGGGAATCTCGGCCTCGCGGTACTTGGCGCCGAGACTGTCGTCGTCCCAGACGATCGCCTTCATCGTGACGAGGTCGATCACGCCGCGTGAGCTTGTCCTCGGTGCCGAGCGGCAGCTGCACGGCGACCGGGTTGGCGCGCAGGCGGTCGCGCATCATCTGGACGGTGCGGACGAAGTCGGCGCCGACGCGGTCCATCTTGTTGACGAACGCGATGCGCGGCACGCCGTACTTGTCGGCCTGGCGCCAGACGGTCTCCGACTGCGGCTCGACGCCGCCGACCGACGCAGAAGACGCGCGACCGCGCCGTCGAGCACGCGCAGGCGAGCGCTCGACCTCGATCGTGAAGTCGACGTGGCCGGGCGTGTCGATGATGTTGATGCGGTGGTCGCGTCCAGAAGCAGGTCGTCGCGGCCGAGGTGATGGTGATGCCGCGCTCCTGCTCCTGCACCATCCAGTCCATCGTCGCCGTGCCCTCGTGGACCTCGCCGATCTTGTAGTTGATGCCGGTGTAGTAGAGGATGCGCTCGGTCGTCGTGGTCTTCCCGGCATCGATGTGGGCCATGATGCCGATGTTGCGCGTGCGCTCGAGTGGGGACGTGACGAGGCATGATCGCCGGCGCTTACCAGCGGTAGTGGGCGAAGGCCTTGTTGGCCTCCGCCATGCGGTGCGTGTCTTCCTTCTTCTTGATCGCGCCGCCGCGGTTGTTCGCGGCGTCGAGCAGCTCGCCGGCGAGCCGCTCCACCATCGACTTCTCGGGACGCGCGCGCGCGTGCTGGACGAGCCAGCGCATGCCGAGCGAGATGCGGCGCGCGGGCCGAACCTCGACCGGGACCTGATAGGTGGCGCCGCCGACGCGCCGCGAGCGCACCTCGACGAGCGGCTTCACGTTGTCGAGCGCCGCTTGAAGATGGCCAGCGGCTCTTCCTTGGTGCGCTGCTGCGATCGAGGTCGAGCGCGCCGTAGAAGATGCGCTCGGCGAGGCTCTTCTTTCCCGTCGACCATGATGGCGTTCATGAACTTGGTCACCATCCGATCGTGGAACTTCGGATCGGGCAGTACTCTCGCGACTTGGCGACACCTCTGCACCTTGACGTCGGCATGATTCGACCGCCGGTCACATCCTCTACTTCGGCTGTCTTGGCGCCGTACTTCGAGCGGCCCTGCCGACGATCCTGCACTCCGATCGAGTCGAGCGTGCCGCGGACGACGTGGTAGCGAACGCCGGGCAGATCCTTGACGCGGCCGCCGCGGATGAGGACGACGGAGTGCTCCTGAAGGTTGTGGCCGACACCCGGGATGTACGACGTCACCTCGATGCCGTTGGTGAGTCGGACGCGCGCGACCTTGCGGAGCGCCGAGTTCGGCTTCTTCGGAGTCGAGGTGTACACGCGCGTGCACACGCCGCGCTTCTGCGGCGAGCTCTGCGAGCGCGGGCGCTGCGCGCTTTCGCCGCTGCGTCTCGCGCCCGCCGCTTGATGAGCTGATTGATCGTCGGCATCCCTCTACTCCTGTCTCACTGTGGGGCGCGGCTGAGCCGTTTCGCGCCGGGAAGGGCAGAAAAAACGAGCAAAGTATGCGAACGACCCCAGACTGTCAAGGTTACGCACTCGCGCTCTCGGGTTCCGCCTTGACCGTCGGCACCTCGAGGAGATCCTCGGGCCGCTCCTCGGGCTCCTCCGCCTCGACCTCGACCTGGCTGTAGCGCTTGATGCCGGTGCCGGCCGGGATCAGCCGGCCCATGATGACGTTCTCCTTCAAGCCCGCAGCCGGTCGACCTTGCCGTTGATGGCCGCCTCGGTGAGGACCTTGGTCGTCTCCTGGAACGAGGCGGCCGAGATGAAGCTCTCGGTCGAGAGACTCGCCTTGGTGATGCCGAGCAGCAGCGGCTCGGCCGTCGCCGGCTCGCCGCCCTGCTCCGCGATCGCGCTGGTTCTCCTCCTCGAAGCGCCACTTCTCGACCTGATCGCCGACCAGGAAATCGGTGTCGCCGACCTCTTTGATGCGGACGCGGCGGAGCATCTGCCGGACGATCACCTCGATGTGCTTGTCGTTGATGCGCACGCCCTGCAGTCGGTAGATCTCCTGGACCTCGTCGACGAGGTACTTGGCGAGCGCCTTCTCGCCGAGGATGGTCAGGATGTCGTGCGGGTTCGAGCGAGCCGTCCATGAGCGGCTCGCCGGCGCGCACGTGGTCGCTCTCGTGCACGCTGATGTGCTTGCCCTTCGGGATCAGGTACTCGCGCGCCTCGCCGACCTCGGGCGTGACGATCGACCTTGCGCTTGCCCTTGGTGTCCTTGCCGAACGAGACCACGCCGTCGATCTCGCTGACGACCGCGAACTCCTTCGGCTTGCGGGCCTCGAACAGCTCGGCGACGCGCGGCAGACCGCCGGTGATGTCCTTGGTCTTGGTGGTCTCGCGCGGGATCTTGGCGATGATGTCGCCCGGCGCGAGCGGCTGGCCCTCGTCGACGTTCAGGTGGATGCCGACGGGCAGCAGGTAGCGCGCCTCGTTGCCGTTCGGGAGCCGCTGCGTGTTGCCCTCGGCGTCCTTGATGCGAGATGCGGGGCCGCTTGTCGACGTCCTTGGTGTCGATGACGACCTTGGTCGAGAGGCCGGTGCGCTCGTCGACCTGCTCCTCCATGGTGACGCCTTCGAGGATGTCGCCGAACTTCACCACGCCGCCCACCTCGGTGAGGATCGGGAGGGTGTACGGATCCCACTCGGCGATCAGATCGCCGCGCCTTCACCTTGGCGCCGTCGTGCTTCTTCAGCTTGGCGCCGTAGACGATCGGGTAGCGCTCGCGCTCGCGCTCGCGCCCCGCCTCGGGGACGTCGACGATCGCGAGCTCGCCGTTGCGGTTCATGACGACCAGGTCGCCTTCGTTGTCCGTCGACGGTCGGTGAGGTTGATGAACTTGACCGTGCCGTCGTTGCGGGCCTCGAGCGTCGTCTGCTCGGCGCGCCGGCTCGCGGTGCCGCCGATGTGGAAGGTGCGCATCGTGAGCTGCGTGCCCGGCTCGCCGATCGACTGCGCCGCGATGACGCCGATCGCCTCGCCCGAGGTTGACCATGTGGCCGCGCGCGAGATCGCGGCCGTAGCAGCGGCCGCAGACGCCCTGGCGGGACTGGCAGGTGAGCACCGAGCGGATCTTCACCCGCTCGAGGCCCGCCTCTTCGATCGCCGTCGACCATCGCCTCGTTGATCTCGTCGTTGGCGCGTGACGATGACGTCGCCGTTGAACGGGATCGCGGATGTCCTCGAGCGCGACGCGCCCGAGCACGCGGTCGCCGAGGCCCTCGATGATCTCGCCGCCCTCGACCAGCGGCGTCATCTCGATGCCGTCGAGCGTGCCGCAGTCCTGCTCGGTGATGATCGAGTCCTGCGCGACGTCGACGAGACGGCGGGTGAGGTAGCCGGAGTTCGCGGTCTTGAGCGCCGTGTCGGCGAGGCCCTTGCGGGCGCCGTGCGTCGAGATGAAGTACTGCAGCACGGTGAGCCCTTCGCGGAAGTTCGCCGTGATCGGCGTCTCGATGATCTCGCCCGACGGCTTCGCCATGAGGCCGCGCATGCCGGCGAGCTGCCGGATCTGCTGGGCCAGCCGCGGGCGCCCGAGTCGGCCATCATGAAGATCGGGTTGAAGCTCGGCGACGCGCTGCGATCGTTGCCCTTCGTCGTCGGTGCAGCTCTCGGTGCCGAGCTCGCGCAGCATCTCGTCCGCGATCCGGTCGGTCACCTCGGCCCAGATGTCGACGACCTTGTTGTAGCGCTCGCCGTCGGTGATGAGCCCCTTGTTGTACTGGTCCTCGATCTCGCGCACTTCGGTCGTCGCCTCGTCGAGGAGCTCGTCCTTCTGCGGCGGGATCACCATGTCCTTGATGCCGATCGAGATGCCGGCGCGGGTGGCGAACTCGTAGCCGAGGTCCTTCAGCTTGTCGGCGAAGATGACCGTCGCCTTGTTGCCGGCGCGCCGGTAGGCGAGGTCGATGAGCTCGCCGAGCTCCTTCTTCTTCATCACCTTGTTCACTTCGGCGAAGCGTGATCTCCGGCGGGCACGATCTCGTAGAGCAGGACGCGGCCGACCGTGGTCTCGACCAAGGCGCCGCTGATGCGGGCCTTGATCGACGCCTGGAGATCGACCTCGCCCTGGTCGTAGGCGATGCGGACCTCGTCCGACGCTGGAGAAGACCTTGCCCTCGCCCTTCGCGCATCGGCTTGCTCGCGGGTCATGTAGTAGAGGCCGAGCACGATGTCCTGCGTCGGCACGATGATCGGGCGGCCGTTGGCGGGCGAGAGGATGTTGTTGGTCGACATCATCAAGGCGCGCGCCTCGACCTGCGCCTCGACCGACAGCGGCACGTGCACGGCCATCTGGTCGCCGTCGAAGTCGGCGTTGTAGGCGGCGCAGACGAGCGGGTGGAGCTGGATGGCCTTGCCCTCGATGAGGATCGGCTCGAAGGCCTGGATGCCGAGGCGGTGGAGGGTCGGCGCGCGGTTCAGGAGCACCGGGTGCTCGCGGATGACCTCGTCGAGGATGTCCCAGACCTCGGGACGCTTCCTTCTCGACCATCTTCTTCGCGCTCTTGATGGTCGTGACGAAGCCGCGCTCCTCGAGCTTGTTGTAGATGAAGGGCTTGAAGAGCTCGAGCGCCATCTTCTTCGGCAGGCCGCACTGGTGGAGCCGGAGCTCGGGGCCGACGACGATCACCGAGCGGCCGGAGTAGTCGACGCGCTTGCCGAGCAGGTTCTGACGGAAGCGGCCGCTCTTGCCCTTCAGCATGTCGGAGAGCGACTTCAGCGGGCGCTTGTTCGGCCCGGTGATCGCGCGGCCGCGGCGGCCGTTGTCGAAGAGCGCGTCGACGGCCTCCTGCAGCATGCGCTTCTCGTTGCGGATGATGATGTCCGGCGCGTTCAGCTCCATGAGGCGCTTCAGCCGATTGTTGCGGTTGATGACGCGGCGATAGAGGTCGTTCAGGTCGGAGGTGGCGAAGCGGCCGCCGTCGAGCGGCACGAGCGGGCGGAGGTCCGGCGGGATCACCGGGATGACCTCGAGGATCATCCACTCGGGACTGGTTGCCGGACTGCTGGAACGCGTTGAGCACCTTGAGGCGCTTGGCGATCTTCTTCCGCTTGGCCTCGCTCGTCGCCTCCTGCATCTCGACGCGCAAGCGCTCGCGACTCGCTCGTCGACGTCGATGTCGCGCGAGCAGCTTCGCGGATCGCCTCGGCGCCCATCTCGGCGCGGAACGCGTCGGGGCCGTGCTCCTCGCATCGCCTTCCGGTAGCGCTGCCTCGGTGAGCAGCTCGCTGCTCTCGAGCGGCTGTCGGCGTCCCTTGGGCTCGATGACGACGTAGCGACTCGAAGTAGAGGACCTTCTCGAGGTCCTTGAGCGTCATGTCGAGCAACGTGCCGATGCGCGACGGCAGGCTCTTCAGGAACCAGATGTGCGCGACCGGCGTCGCCAGGTCGATGTGGCCCATGCGCTCGCGGCGCACCTTCGACTGGATGACCTCGACGCCGCACTTCTCGCAGACGACGCCGCGATGGCGCATGCGCTTGTACTTGCCGCAGTTGCACTCGTAGTCCTTCGTCGGCCCGAAGATCTTGGCGCAGAAGAGGCCGTCACGCTCGGGCTTGAAGGTCCGGTAGTTGATCGTCTCCGGCTTCTTCACCTCGCCGTGCGACCACGACCGGATCTTCTCCGGCGAGGCGAGCGAGATCCGGAGCGCGTTGAAGGCGAGCGGGTTCTTCGGCTTCTCGAAGAGATTGAAGAGATCTTCCATTACCATTTGTACGTCTCCACTCAGCTCTGAGCTTGGGGCTGCTCTTCGATCAGCTCGACGTCGAGAGCCAGGCTCTGCAGCTCCTTGACCATCACGTTGAACGACTCGGGCAGTCCGGGCTCGAGAACGTTCTCGCCTTTGACGATCGCCTCGTACATCCGCGTGCGGCCGGCGACGTCGTCGGACTTGACCGTCAGCATCTCCTGCAGACGTGTACGCCGCGCCGTAGGCCTCGAGCGCCCACACCTCCATCTCGCCGAGTCGCTGGCCGCCGAACTGGGCCTTGCCGCCGAGCGGCTGCTGGGTCACGAGCGAGTACGGACCGGTCGAGCGGGCGTGGATCTTGTCGTCGACCAGGTGGTGCAGCTTCATCATGTACATGACGCCGACCGTGACTCGCTGCTCGAAGGGCTCGCCGGTGCGGCCGTCGCAGAGCGGCGTCTGGCCGCTCGGCGGCAGACCGGCGCGCTTGCAAGCAGCCGAAGATCTCGTCTTCGGCGGCGCCGTCGAAGACGGGCGACGCGACGTGGATGCCGCGTGCGGCCTTGCGCGACGAGCTTGACGACGTCCTCGTCGCGCGAGCTGCGTCGATGAGACTCGACCGTCTCCTTGTCGACGTAGAGTCTCCTTGAGCTCTTGCGGAGCCGTCGACGTCCGGCGACCCCGTCTGCCTCGAGCTCGTCCGCCATCTGCCGGCCGAGCTCGCGCGCCGCCCAGCCGAGGTGGGTCTCGAGGATCTGCCCGACGTTCATGCGGCGACGGCACGCCGAGCGGATTCAGCACGATGTCGACCGGCGTGCCGTCGGCAGGTACGGCATGTCCTCCTCCGGCAGGATGCGCGAGAGCACGCCCTTGTTGCCGTGGCGGCCGGCCATCTTGTCGCCGACCTGGAGCTTGCGCTTGATGGCGACGAAGACCTTCACCATCTTGATGACGCCCGGGCGGCAGCTCGTCGCCGCCCTTCAGGCGCTCGATCTTCTCCTGGAACGTGGTCTTGATGCGCTCGATCTGCTCCTGCATGCGCGTCGACCACGCGCGAGAGCTCGTCCTCGGTCTTCTCGTCGTCGACCTTGATGTCGCCCCAGTAGGTGGACGGGATCTGGTCGAGATCCTCGGCCGTGATCTCCGCGCCCTTCGGCAAGCAGCACGCGGCGGTTGTCGTCGGTGAGCCGCACGCTGGCGATCGCTTGACCGACGAGCAGCTTCTTCACCTTCTTGAGCGTCGAGTCGCTTGATGATGCGGATCTCGTCCTGCTGGTCCTTGCGTGAGGCTGCGCGACCTCGTCCTCCTCGATGATGCGCGCGAGCGCTCGTCCTTCGGTGACGCCCTTGCGCGAGAACACCCGCGCGTTGATCACCGTGCCCTCGACGCCCGGCGGCACGCGGAGCGAGGTGTCGCGCACCTCGCCCGCCTTCTCGCCGAAGATGGCGCGCAGCAGCTTCTCTTCCGGCGAGAGCTGCGTCTCGCCCTTCGGCGTGATCTTGCCGACCAGGATGTCGCCCGGCTTCACCTCGGCGCCGATGCGGATGATGCCGGAGTCGTCGAGGTCCTTCAGCGCCTCGTCGCCGACGTTCGGGATGTCGCGCGTGATCTCCTCGGGACCGAGCTTGGTGTCGCGCGCGACGCACTCGAACTCCTCGATGTGGACCGAGGTGAAGTAGGTCCTCGCTTCACGACCCGCTCGCTGATGAGGATCGAGTCCTCGAAGTTGTAGCCGCCCCACGGCATGAACGCGACGAGCGACGTTGCGGCCGAGCGCGAGCTCGCCCATCTCCGTCGACGGACCGTCGGCGATGACGTCGCCGGCGCTCACGCGGTCGCCGACGACCACGATCGGGCGCTGGTTGATGCAGGTGTTCTGGTTCGAGCGCTGGTACTTGACGAGGTTGTAGATGTCGACGCCGGCGTCGCGGCCGTCGGTCGAGCGGCTTGTCGGCCTTGACGACGATGCGCGTCGCGTCGACGGTCTCGACGACGCCGTCGCGCTCGGCGACGATCGTGACGCCAGAGTCGCGCGCGACCACTCGCTCCATGCCGGTGCCGACGAGCGGCGCATCGGTGCGGAGCAGCGGCACCGCCTGGCGCTGCATGTTGGAGCCCATGAGCGCGCGGTTCGCGTCGTCGTTCTCGAGGAACGGGATGAGCGAGGCGGCGACGCGACACGAGCTGGTTCGGCGAGACGTCCATGAACTCGACCTGCTCGGGCGGCACCATGCGTGAACTCGCCGCCCTTGCGGGCCGACACGAGGTCGGCGGTGAAGGCGCCCTTGGCGTCGAGCGGCGCGTTCGCCTGCGCGATCGACGTGCTCCTCCTCCTCGAGCGCGGACAGGTAGCGGATCTCGTCGGTGACGCGGCCCTCCTTCGACCTCGCGGTACGGGGTCTCGACGAAGCCGTAAGTCGTTGACGCGCGCGTAGGTCGAGAGCGAGGCGATCAGGCCGATGTTCGGACCTTCCGGCGTCTCGATCGGGCAGACGCGACCGTAGTGCGTCGGGTGCACGTCGCGCACCTCGAAGCCGGCGCGCTCGCGGGTCAGACCGCCCGGGCCCGAGCGCCGAGAGACGACGCTTGTGCGTGATCTCGGAGAGCGGGTTCGTCTGGTCCATGAACTGCGAGAGCTGGCGACGACCCGAAGAACTCCTTGATGACCGCCGAGACCGGCTTGTAGTTGATGAGCTCCTGCGGCATCAGCGTCTCGATGTCCTGCAGGCTCATGCGCTCCTTGATGGCGCGCTCCATGCGGACGAGGCCGATGCGGTACTGGTTCTCGACCAGCTCGCCGACCGCGCGGACGCGGCGGTTGCCGAGGTGGTCGATGTCGTCGATCTGGCCGTTGCCGTTCTTGAGCTCGATCAGGTAGCGCACGACCTCGAGGATGTCCTCGCGGCGGAGCGTGCCCTGCTCGAGCGGCACGTTGAGCTTGAGCTTGTGGTTGAGCTTCAGCCGGCCGACCTTCGAGAGGTCGTAGCGCTCGGGGTTGAAGAAGAGGTTGTGGAAGAACGCCGTCGCCGTCTCGGGCGTCGGCGGATCGCCGGGACGGAGGCGGCGGTAGATCTCGAGGATCGGCCTCCTCGGGCGTCGCGATCTTGTCCTGCAGGAGCGTGTTCCGGAGCGACGGCCCGATGTGCAGGTCGTCGATGAAGAGCACCTCGATCTTGTCGATGCCGCGCTCGCGCAGCATGTCGAGCTTCTCCTGGGTGAGCTCCTCGTTGCCCTCGAGGAGCACCTCGCCGGTCTTCGGGTCCGGCACGTCGTGCGCCGAGACCCGCCCGATGACCTCGTCGAGCGCGATCGGGCATCTGCTCGACGCCCGCCGCTCCATCTGGCGGAGCGACGCGCCTTGGTGAACTTCCGGCCTTCCTTGACGATGAGCTCGTTCGACTGTCGGGATGCCGGATGTCGCGCGTCGCCTTGATGCCCGACGAGCTGATCCGGCTGGAACACCTTCGCGGCCTTGCGGCCGTCGAGGATGATCGTGTCCTTCTTGTAGTAGTAGTTGAGCAGGTCCTCGGTGGTCATGCCGAGCGCGCGCAGCAGCACGGTCGCGTGGAACTTCCGCCGCCGGTCGATGCGCACGAACAGGATGTCGCGCGGGTCGAACTCGAAGTCGATCCACGAGCCGCGGTACGGGATGATGCGGCGCCGAGTAGAGCAGCTTGCCGCTGGCGTGCGTCTTGCCCTTGTCGTGGTCGAAGAACACGCCGGGCGAGCGGTGCAGCTGGCGACACGATCACGCGCTCGGTGCCGTTGATCATGAACGTGCCGTTCCGCGTCATCAGCGGGATCTCGCCGAAGTAGACCTCCTGCTCCTTGACGTTCTTGATGGAGCGCACGCCGCTCTCCGGATCGACGTCCCAGATGACGAGCTGGATCGTGACCTTGAGCGGCGCGGCGAAGGTCATGCCGCGCTGGTGGCACTCGTCGACGTCGTACTTGGGCTCGCCGAGCGAGTAGCTCACGAACTCGAGCGACGCGGTCTCGTTGAAGTCCTTGATCGGGAAGACGGACTTGAACACGCCCTGCAGCCCCGTGGTCGGCCGCGCTTCGGGGGCCACGTCGCGCTGCAGGAACTCGTCGTACGACCGCTGTCTGGATGTCGATCAGGTTCGGAATGTCGACGATCTTCTTGATGCGGCCGAAGGTGCGTCGCAGACGGAAATTGTTCGCGACCTGTACAGAAGTCATGCCGTGCCTTTCTTGGTGGACCGGCGATCCCGGTCCGCGACCCACTGCCAACCAAACTCGTTTGCTGCGACGGACACGCCGTTACTTGAGCTCGACCTGCCCGCCCGCCTCTTCGAGCTTCTTCTTGATGCTCTCGGCCTCGGCCTTGCTGACGCCTTCCTTGACGTTCTTCGGCGCGCCGTCGACGAGGTCCTTGGCCTCCTTCAGCCCGAGGCCCGTCAGCTCGCGGACGACCTTGATGACCTGGATCTTCTTCTCGCCGGCGCTCTTGAGCACCACCGTGAACTCGTCCTTCTCCTCGGCCGCCGGTGCACCGCCGGCCGCAGCCGCCGCACCCGGCATCGCCGCCATCATGGGCGCCGCCGCGCTCACGCCGAGCTCGGCCTCGAGCTCCTTCACCAGCGTCGCCGCGTCCATGAGGGACATGTTCTTGATGAAGTCCTTGACCTGCTCCCGTGAAACGTCAGCCATGGTACTGCTCCTCCTTCGGTTTGTGGACGAGGTAGCGGGGACCCGTCCGTCTTTCGTTCATTCCGCGGACGTTCCCGCCGATTCCTGTTTCGACTTCTCGATCGCTCCCAGGAGACGCACCAACGACGCCCCGGGCTCTTGAATCGTGCGCAGCAGCTGCGACGCCGGCGCCTGCAGCAAACCGAGCAGCTGCGCGAGCAACACCTCGCGACTCGGAAGCTTGGCGAGCGCGCTCACGACCGGTGGCCGGCAGCGCTTGGCCGTCGAGCACGCCGCCGCTGATCTTCAGCTTGTCATGCTGCTCGGCGAACTTGACCAGCGACCTTGGCGACCGCGACCGGATCCTGCCCCGATCGTCACGATGCCCGTCGGTCCGATCAGGAACTCCTCGAGCTTCGCGAACGCCGTCTCCTTGATGGCGCGCCGCGCTGAAGCGTGTTCTTGGTCACGCGATAGGAGGCGCCGACGGCTTGCAGCTCGCCGGCGGAGCTTGTTCATCTGCGCGACCGTGAGCCCGCGATACTCGGTGACGACGCCCAGGCTCGCCGCCGAGATGCGCTCGTGGAGCTCGGCGATGAGCGCCGACTTTTGCTCTTGATTCACGTCGTTCTCCTCGTCACGCCGCCACGGTGAGCGCACGCGCGGCGTTGACGTCGACGAACACGCCAGGCCCCATGGTGGTCGCCACCGACATGCTCCGCAGATAGTTGCCCTTGGCCGCGGCCGGCTTCGCCCGGATGAGCGCGGCCACCAGCGCCGTTCGCGTTGGCCGTGAGCTTCTCCGGCCCGAACGACGCCTTGCCGATCGGCACGTGGACGATGCCCGCCTTCTCGACGCGGAACTCGACCTTGCCGGCCTTCACCTCCTGCACGGCCTTGGCGACGTCGAAGGTGACCGTGCCGACCTTCGGGATTCGGCATGAGACCGCGCGGTCCGAGGATCTTACCGAGCCGGCCGACGGCACCCATCATGTCCGGGGTCGCGATGACGATGTCGAAGTCGAGCCAGCTCTTCCTCGGCGATCTTCTTGGCGAGCTCCTCGCCGCCGACGAAGTCCGCACCCGCGCCTTCGGCCTCCTTGACCTTGTCGCCCTTGGCGAAGACGAGCACCCGGACGGTCTTGCCCGTGCCGTGCGGCAGAACGACCGTGCCGCGCACGTTCTGATCGGCTTGCCGCGGATCGACGCCGAGGCGGACCGCCATCTCGACCGTCTCGTCGAACTTGGCGTAGCGACCCTCGACCGCGAGCGTGACCGCCTCGTCGAGCGCGTACGCCTTCTCGCGATCGATCTTCGCCGCACCTGCTTTGTACTTTTTGCCATGCCTGCCCATTGTCAGCCCTCGACGACGAGGCCCATGCTGCGCGCCGTGCCTTCGACCGTGCGCATCGCCGCCTCGAGACTCACCGCGGTCAGATCGGGCATCTTGAGTTGCGCGATCTCCGCGACCTGCTGCTTGGTCACCGTTCCGACCTTGTTCTTGTGCGGCTCACCCGAGCCCTTCTCGATGCCCGCCGCTCGCTTCAAGAGGATGGACGCCGGCGGAGTCTTGGTGACGAACGTGAACGAGCGGTCGGCGTACACGGTGATGATGACCGGGATGATCAGGCCCTGCCTGCGCCTGGGTCTGCGCGTTGAACTGCTTGCAGAACTCCATGATGTTGACGCCGCGCTGCCCGAGCGCCGGACCGACCGGCGGGCTCGGATTCGCCTGCCCCGCGGGAATTTGCAGCTTCACTTCCGCAACGACCTTCTTCGCCATGCGCTTCTCGTCCTTTAGGCTTTCTCGACCTGGATGAAATCGAGCTCGACGGGCGTCGCCCGGCCGAAGATGCTGATCAGAACCCTGAGCTTACCCTTTTCGGGCTTCACTTCTTCGACGACGCCGTTGAAGTCCTGGAACGGCCCGTCGACGACCTTCACGTTCTCGCCGGTCTCGAAGAAGCACCTTCGGCTTCGGCTTGACCGCCCCCTCTTCGATCTGTTGCGCGATCTGCCGCACCTCGGTCTCCGAGATCGACGGCGGATCGGTGGCACCGCCGACGAAGCCGGTCACCTTGGGCGTGGACTTGACGATGTGCCAGGTATCGTCGTTCAGCTCCATGTTGACCAGGATGTAGCCGGGGAAGAACTTCCGCGACGACGTACGCTGCTTCCCCTTGACGAGCTCGACGACCTTCTCGGCGGGAACCAGGATGTCGCCGAAGAACTCCTCCTTGCCCATGCGAGCGGATGCGCTCCTCGAGCGCCGCCTTCACCTTGTGCTCGTAGCCCGAGTAGGTGTGCACGACGTACCATTTCTTTTCTGCGACTGCTGCCGTCGACATCGTCATTGCATGCCCAGGAAGCGGGTGAAGAAGAACGAGATTACGCCATCGACGAGCCCGAGCCAGAGCGACACGATCATCACGACCACGATCACGACGACCGTCGCAGCGAGGGTCTCCTGTCGGGTCGGCCAGTGGACCTTGCGCAGCTCGGACCACACCTCGACGAGGAACTGGCGCGACTGCGGGACGACATCTCTAGCCCATTGCATTCGATCGTTCGCCATTGCGGTCGTGGTCTCGCCCGTGCTCGTGTCAGGCCTGAAGGACGGGCCAGGCAGGATTCGAACCTGCAACCCCCGGATTTGGAGTCCGGTGCTCTAGCCAGTTCGAGCTACTGGCCCCCGGCGTCATCAGACCTTGCCCTCCTTGTGCAGCGTGTGGCTGCGACAGGCGGGACAGAATTTCTTGATCGACAGCTTCTCGGTCATCGTCTTCTTGTTCTTGCTGGTCGTGTAGTTCTTGCGCTTGCACGACTCGCAGTTGAGGGTGATGAGGTCGCGCATCGGCTATTCCAGGATCTTGGTGACGACGCCGGCGCCGACGGTGCGGCCGCCCTCGCGGATGGCGAAGCGCAGGCCCTCGTCCATCGCGATCGGCGTGATCAGACTCACCGACAGCTTGATGTTGTCCCCGGGCATCACCATCTCCGTCCCTTCCGGCAACGTCGCGACGCCCGTCACGTCCGTCGTCCGAAAGTAAAATTGCGGCCGATACCCGTTGAAAAACGGCGTGTGCCGTCCCCCCTCTTCCTTCGTCAGCACGTAGGCCTCCGCCTCGAACTTCGTGTGCGGCGTGATCGACCCCGGCTTCGCCAACACCTGCCCCCGCTCGATGTCCTCGCGCTTGATCCCGCGCAGCAAACATCCCACGTTGTCCCCGGCCTGCCCCTCGTCCAGCAGCTTCCGGAACATCTCCACTCCCGTCACCACCGTCTTGGTCGTGTCCTTCATCCCCACGACCTCCACCTCCTCCCCCACCTTCACCTTCCCCCGCTCGATCCGCCCCGTCGCCACCGTCCCGCGCCCGCTGATCGAAAACACGTCCTCCACCGGCATCAAAAACGGCCGATCCACGTCTCGCTGCGGCTGCGGGATGTACGCGTCGAGCGCCTCCATCAACTGCTGGATCGCTCCCGTCCCGAGCTCGCTCGCTTCCCCCTCGAGCGCCTTCAACGCGCTCCCCCGTATGATCGGAATGTCGTCACCCGGAAACTCGTACTTCGACAACAGCTCCCGCACCTCGAGCTCCACCAAATCCAACAGCTCCGCATCGTCCACCATGTCCACCTTGTTCATGAACACCACGATGAACGGCACCCCCACCTGGCGCGCCAACAAGATGTGCTCGCGCGTCTGCGGCATCGGCCCATCGGCCGCCGACACCACCAAGATCGCCCCGTCCATCTGCGCCGCCCCCGTGATCATGTTCTTCACGTAGTCCGCGTGCCCCGGGCAATCCACGTGCGCGTAATGCCGCTTGTCCGACTCGTACTCCACGTGCGCCGTCGCAATCGTGATCCCCCGCGCCTTCTCCTCCGGCGCCTTGTCGATCTGGTCGAACGCCACGAACTCCGCCAGCTTCTTCCCCGCCTGCGTCTTCGTGATCGCCGCCGTCAACGTCGTCTTCCCGTGATCCACGTGCCCGATCGTCCCGACGTTCACGTGCGGCTTCTTCCGCTCGAACTTCGCCTTGCCCATATCGTGCGTCTCCCCTTGAGTCCGAAAGCCTACCGACGGAAAAAGCCCAGGAGCGGGATCGAACCGCCGACCTCGTCCTTACCAAGGACGTGCTCTGCCGACTGAGCTACCTGGGCATCGAGAGCACCGGCGTCGCCGCTGGAAAGCGGGAAACGGGATTCGAACCCGCGACCCTCAGCTTGGAAGGCTGATGCTCTAACCAACTGAGCTATTCCCGCGTCGAAGCTGGCCACGTGCTGGTTCACCTGCCATCTATATGGAGAGGGGAGGATTCGAACCTCCGTAGGCTGACGCCGGCAGATTTACAGTCTGCTCCCTTTGGCCACTCGGGTACCTCTCCGCTGCCAACCATGAAGACCTCGCCGATCCATCTTCGAAGCTGGCGATAGGAATCGAACCTACAACCGCCTGATTACAAATCAGGTGCTCTACCGTTGAGCTACGCCAGCAGCCAATCGTCATCGGTGCGGTCGCCCGCGGCTCGACCCCCGTTCTCGACGCCGCCTCTCTCCACTCTGCGTGTCCGTACTCCGGCACGATGCCCTCCAGGTGTCCGGTGCGGATCGCCGGGCCAAGCGCCGTCGAGCCTCGTCCTATTCCTGCTTTGAAGATGATCGGATGACGTGCGAACCTCCCTACATAGCGACCGTCCGGAAAACTGTCAACGAAGGCTGGGGTCTACGGGCGGCTCGGAAGGCGCATGGCGATCTCGTGGAGGGCGATGGCGGCAGCGGCGGAGGCGTTCAGCGAGGTCACGCGCCCCCGAACGGGGATCGCGACCACGAAATCACAGGTGCGCGCGACCAGTGGACGCATCCCGCGGTCCTCGCTGCCGACCACGAGCGCGACCCGGTCGAGCGCCGGAAGATCTTGAAATCGCGTGCGACTCGAGGCGTCCAGGCCCACGATCCAGTATCCAGCGGCCTTGGCCTGCTCGGTCGCGCGCACCAAGTTCACGACCTGCGTGATGGCGAGGTGCATCGCCGCCCCAGACGATGCCCGGACGACGGCAGGGGTGATGCCGGCGCTCCGATCGCGCGGGAGGATGATGCCTCCCGCCCCGAGCACCTCCGCCGAACGGATGATGGCGCCGAGGTTCTGAGGATCGGTGATCCCGTCGGCGATCACGACCAAGGGCGGGGTTCGCGAGAGGAGGTCCTCCAACGGCACGACCGCGATGGGTCGCGCGCGCGCCGCTACTCCCTGGTGGTTACCGCCAGCGGTCAAGCGATCGAGCGCCGCGCGATCGGTGACCTCGACCGCAACGCCGTGGGCGTGCGCCTCGCTGGTGAGGCGTTCACTCCCCTCCGTCCCCGCTGCGAGGTACAGGATGGCGACCGCCCCGGGGGACGCCCGCAGGGCCTCCAGCACCGGATTGACGCCGAAGATCACGTCGTCCGGAGCCCGCCGCGACGGAGACGAGTGGCGGCGCATCAGCGTTTCCAGTAGAGACAAGCGACCATAGCAATGCCACGCATCGGAATGGGACCGACGCTCCGGCGATACTTCCTGCACGAAGTCGTCGTCCCATTTCTCCTCGGCATCGGCGTCTTCACGTTCATCCTGCTGATCGCCCGCATGCTGAAGCTGGTCGAGCTCGTCGTCAATCGGAGCGTGCCGTTTCTCGAGATCGCCAAGCTCTTCGCCTACATTCTCCCGACCTTTTTGGAGGTCACCGTTCCGATGGCGCTGTTGCTGGCGGTGCTGCTGTCCTTCGGACGTCTCTCCGCCGACAGCGAGATCGTCGCGCTCAAGACGTCAGGCATCAGTCTCTACCAGATGGTCGTGCCGGTCATGATCTTCACGGGCGCCGTGACCCTGCTGGCAATGCTGCTCGCGCTGTACGCGCGTCCGTGGGGAAACAGCAACCTCAAGGCCAGCCTCTACGAGATCGCGAAGACGCGGGCCAGCGCCGGCCTTCGTGAACGGGTGTTCAACGACGACTTCGCGGGCCTGGTCATCTACGTGGAGCACATCGAGCCCCCCGGCGACCGACTGCAGGGCATTCTGATCGCCGACGCGCGCGATCCGAATCAGCGCAACACCGTGCTGGCAAAGAGTGGTTTCCTCGTCGGCAACGAGGAGACCCACACGGTCACCTTGCGTTTGCTCGACGGCAACATCCACACGTTTCTCCCCAACCAAAAGAGCTACCACAAGACCGATTTCACGACCTACGACGTCAGCCTCAACCTCGCGGTCGCGCTCGCGCGCTTCTCGCAGCGCGAGAAGGACGCGCAAGAGATGACGCTCGACGAGCTCCGCGCGGTGATCGCCGAACGGCAGGCGGCGGGACGCCCCGTCAACTCCGAGTTGGTGGAGCTGCACCGCAAGTTCTCGTTGCCGTTTGCGTGCTTGGTCTTCGGCCTCGTCGGCGTGCCGCTCGGCTTGCAGCCCGTCCGCGCCGTACGATCGCGGAGCTTTTCGGTAAGCCTGGTCGTGATCTTCGCGTACTATCTGCTGCTGACGGCGGGCGAGGCGATGGCCGAAAAGGGCAAGTTGCCGGCGGTCGTCGCGCTGTGGATCCCCAACCTGGTCTTCGCCGCGCTTGGGACGACGCTGTTCGTGGCCGCCGCCCGAGAGCGCCGCTTCGACCTCCTGACGCTGCCGAGACGCTGGATCGGCCTGCGCGCCTCCCGTCGTTCGAGCCTCGCCTCATGAACGTGATCCCGCGCTACGTGCTCACGGAGTTCGCGCGCCTGTTCGCGATGTGCATGGCGGGCTTTCTGCTGATCTATGTCCTGGTCGATCTCTTCGACCGCCTCGACGGATTTCTCAAATACCACGCGAGCTTCGGCAGCGTGGTCCGCTACCTCTTCTTCAAGGTCCCCTTGATCATCACGCAGCTCGTGCCGGTGGCGACGCTCGCCGCCGTGCTCTTCACCCTGGGCACCATGGCGGGTCACAACGAGCTCACGGCTCTCCGTGCTTCCGGGATGAGCACGGTCCAGCTCGCGACGCCGCTGTTCGTGACCGCCATCCTGTTGGGCATCGGCACCTTCGCCTGGAACGAGTCGGTCGTACCCTATTGCACGGAACGCTCGCGCTACATCGAGATCGTCGAGATCCGCAACAAGCCCCTGAAGGCACTGCTGAACGAGGACGGCATCTGGTTTCACGGCCGGAGCGGCATCTACAACATCGAGCACTTCGACGCGCGCACCGGAACGCTGCTCGGGCTCACGGTCTACGAGTTCACGCCCGGATTCGAGCTGCAGCGCCTGATCGAGGTACCGACGGCGCAATGGCGCGACGAGCACTGGCTGATCGACAGCGCCACCGAGCGGAGCTTCGACGAACGCGGCAACGTCATCACGCGAACCCTCGGCTCCGGAGAGCTCGTCATTCCCGAGCGGCCGCAGGACTTCCAGATCATGGAAAAGGATCCCGAGGAGCTGAACTTCCGCCGCCTCCGCCATCACATCCGCGAGCTCAGTCGGAAGGGCATCGATACCACCGAGTCCCGCGTCGACCTCCACCTGAAGCTCGCCCTGCCGCTGCTGCCCCTGGTGATGGTCGTCGTCGGGGTGCCACTCTCGGCACGCAACCCCCGGCGGCGATCGCTGGCGACCAGCGTGGGCATCGGCCTAGTCGTCGGCTTCAGCTACTGGGTGTTGCTGGCGTTGACGATCTCGCTAGGGCATGGCGGCGCCATTCCCCCCGCGATCGCCGCCTGGACCGCCAACGGGGTCTTCGGCGTGCTCGGAGCGTTCCTGTTCCTCGGGCCCGAATGAGGCCTACGGCACGACGGCGAGATGATCGAGGCCGTCGGCTTCGCCGTGCCCGGTCATCACGTTGAAATTCTGGATCGCCTGACCGGCCGCGCCCTTGCCGAGATTGTCGATCACGGTCACCACGACTCCGAGGCCGCTCCGAGGGTCGATGCTCCAGCCGATCCCACAATCGTTGGTGCCGACCACGTCGCGAATCTCCGGCGGACGGCGGCCCGACAACACGAGGAAGCGCTCGCCGGCATAGCGTTTCCGATAGGCCTTCTCGAGGTCGTCGGCACCGACCTTCGGGAGCGGTCGCACGTAGATCGTGGTGAGGATTCCCCGTCGGATCGGGAGGAGGTGCGGCACGAAGGTGACGCGTCGGTCCCCGAGGTACGGACGCAGCTCCTGCTCGATTTCGGGAGCGTGGCGATGCTCGCCAATCTTGTACGCCTTTAGGTTGTCGTCGACCTCGGCGAACAGGTATTCGGCCGCAACCGTCTTCCCGGCGCCGGTCACCCCGGACTTCGCGTCGATGACGATCCCCTCCGGCTCGATCAAGCGCTGCTCCAAAAGCGGCAGAAGCCCGAGCAACGCCCCCGTCGGATAGCACCCGGGATTGGCGACCAAGCGCGCACCCGGCAGGCGATCGCGGCAGTACTCGGTGAGCCCATAGACCGCATCGGCGAGCAGCTGCGGACAGGGGTGCGGAACGTAGATGCGAGCGTACTCGTCCGGGTCGCGGAACCGAAAGTCGGCTCCGATGTCGATCACCTTGCACCCGCGCTCCAGAAGCGCGGCGACGCCCGTCGCCGAGGCTCCCTGCGGCAATGCCGTGAAGGCGAACTCGGCCGAGGAGGCGATCGCCGCCGGATCGAACGCCTCGAGACGAAGCGCGACCTTCCCGCGCACCGAGGGAAGCACCTCCGCCAGGTCCTTGCCGGCGCTCTGCTCGGAGGTGACGGCGACGAGTCGGGCGCGCGGGTGGCGAGCCAGATAGCGGACCAGCTCTGCGCCGGCGTATCCGGTCGCCCCGACCACGGCGACTCGGATGGCGTCCGACGCGTGGCTCATGAGCTCAGCGCTTGGAGTACTGGGGACGCTTGCGAGCCTTGTGGCGCCCGTACTTCTTGCGCTCGACCTCACGCGGGTCGCGCGTGATGAAACCCGCCTTCTTCAGAACGGGGCGAAACTCGGGATGCGCCGCGATCAGCGCGCGGGTGATGCCGTGCCGGATCGCCGTCGCCTGAGCCGCGACGCCGCCGCCGCCGACGTTCACCGCCAAGTCGTATTGGCCCCGCGTGTTGGTGAGCTCGAACGGTTGGTGGACGATCATGCGTGAGGTCTCACGCCCGAAGTAGTCCTCGAGCGTCCGCGTGTTCACCACCAGCTTACCTTCACCCAACATCATCCTGACACGCGCCACGGCGCTCTTGCGCTTACCGGTGGCTACGTGCACTTCTCGGCGGTCTGCCATTGATCGATCGTCCTATCTTCTTAGAGGCTCAACGTCTCGGGCTTCTGCGCGGCGTGAGGATGATCCGGTCCGCGATAGATCTTGAGCTTGGTCGCCAGGCGTCGCCCTAGGCGGTTCTTGGGCAACATCCCGACGATCGCCGACCGCAGCACCCGCTCCGGCCGCTGGTCCATGAGCCGACCCGCCGTCGTCATGCGGATGCCGCCCGGATACCCGGTGTGGCGATAGTAGATCTTGTCGCGCAGCTTGGCGCCGGTAAGCCGCACCTTCGCGGCATTGACCACGACGACGAAGTCGCCGCTATCGACGTGGGGAGTGAACGTCGGCTTGTGCTTCCCGCGCAGCACGTTTGCCACTCGTGTCGCCACCCGACCGACGACGCGAGCGTCGGCATCGACGATGAACCATCGCCGCGCTGCCAGCGCATCCTCGCGCGATGCCATGTACGTGTCTTTCTTCACTGCTGAAAGCACCTCGCTAGAGCGGGGCCGACGAGACTCGAACTCGCGACCTCCTGCGTGACAGGCAGGCGTTCTAACCAACTGAACTACGACCCCGAGATTGGTCGCGCTCTCCTATCAATCGAGCGCCCCGAGTTCAATGGGCGGTGCTGGTTTCGAACCAGCGACCCCCGGCTTGTAAGGCCGATGCTCTGCCGCTGAGCTAACCGCCCTCCGCCGGAACGCGGGACTCTTAGTTGAGACTGTCCTTGAGCGTCTTCCCGGGCTTGAACTTGGCAGAACGTGAGGCGGCGATCTGGATCGCCTCGCCGGTCTTCGGGTTGCGACCCGTTCGAGCCTTGCGATCCGAGACCTGAAACGTACCGAATCCAGAGATGTGGACCTTGTCCCCGCCTTTGAGCGCGGCGACGATATCGTCGAAGATCGTGCTGACGATACGTTCGGCGGTACCCTTGGGAAGCTCGGTCTTTGATGCGATCGAGTCGACCAACTCGGCCTTGGTCATGAATGCTCCTTCATCGGTGAAAAGGTGGCCACGCCATACCAGCCGATATTGAGCGAGTCAATTCAACGCGTTGGCCGAGCGTCGGCCCGGACGGCTGCTCCGACCGGGCCGACGCTCCACCGAGACCGCGCGCCGCTTCAGTGCGTGATGATCTCGGGCGTCGCCTCGGCCCCTTGTGGAAAGGGTCGCGGCGCGGACTCGGGCGGCAATTGCTGACGCAGGAAGCTCTCGGGATCGGTGAGCACGAGCGCCTTCCGCAGCACGTGGTCCATGTGGTCGACGAGCTCGAACGGATCGACTTGAGGATCGTCGAGGGGATGTCCTTGATGTCCTGCGCGTTCTCCGTGGGAAGGAGGACTCGCTTGATCCCCGCGCGATGGGCCGCAAGCACCTTCTCCTTGAGGCCGCCGATCGGCAGCACGCGACCCGCGGAGCGTGATCTCGCCCGTCATCGCGATGTCGTGGCGCACCGGCGTCCGCGTCAGCGCCGAGACCAGCGCCGTCGCCATCGTGATGCCGGCCGACGGGCCGTCCTTGGGAATCGCGCCCTCGGGAACGTGAATGTGGATGTCGACCTTCTGGTAGAAATCACGCTCGAGCCCGAGCGCCTCGGCGCGTGACCGGACGTAGCTCATCGCCGCCTGTGCGGACTCCTGCATCACGTCGCCGAGCTTGCCGGTGATGATCAGCTTGCCCTTGCCGGGCATCACCGTGACCTCGGTTGCCGAGCAGCTCGCCGCCGAGATCGGTCCACGCCAGCCCGGTCGCCACGCCGACCTTCTGCTCGTCGTCCGCCTTTCCGTAGCGGTAGCGGGGCGGTCCGAGGCAGCTTTCCGAGGCTCTTCGGCGTTACCTTGACCTTGGCGTTGCGATCCTTCTTGACGACCTCGACCGCCGACCTTCCGGCACACCGAGGCGATCTCGCGCTCGAGGTTCCGGACGCCGGCCTCCTTCGTGTAGTGGCGGATGATGCTCAACAACGCGGAGTCGATGAACTCGATGTTGTCTTCGCTGAGGCCGTTCGCCTCGCGCTGCTTCTGCACCAGGTAGCGCTTGGCGATGTTGAGCTTCTCGAGCTCGGTGTAGCCGGCGATCCGGATGATCTCCATGCGATCCTGCAGCGGACGCGGAATGCGCTCGAGCGCGTTCGCCGTGGTGATGAACATGACCTTCGAGAGGTCGTAGTCGACGTCGAGGTAGTGGTCGTTGAACGACGCCGTTCTGCTCGGGGTCGAGCACCTCGAGCAGCGCCGACGACGGATCGCCGCGGAAGTCGGTCGACATCTTGTCGACCTCGTCGAGCAGGAACACCGGGTTGCCGGAACCGGCCTTCTTCATCGACTGGATGATCTTGCCCGGCAAGCGCGCCGATGTAGGTGCGGCGGTGGCCGCGGATCTCGGCCTCGTCGCGCACGCCGCCGAGCGACACGCGGACGAACTTCCGTCCGGTGGCGCGCGCGATCGACTTCCCGAGCGACGTCTTGCCGACGCCCGGAGGGCCGACGAGGCAGAGGATCGGGCCCTTCAGCTGCCCGACCAGGCTCTGCACCGCGAGGTACTCGAGGATGCGCTGCTTCACCTTCTCGAGGCCGTAGTGGTCCTCTTCGAGGATCTTCTCGGCATCCTCGATGTCGAGCTTGTCCTCGGTGTACTCGTGCCACGGGAGCGAGATGATCCAGTCGATGTAGTTGCGGACGACGGTCGCCTCGGCGGACATCGGCGACATCATCTTGAGCTTCTTCAGCTCCTTCTCCGCCTTCTCGCGCGCCTCCGCGCGACATCTTCTTCTGCTTGATCTTCTCCTCGAGCTCCTGGATCTCGTTCTTGAACTCGTCCTTCTCGCCGAGCTCCTTCTGGATCGCGCGCATCTGCTCGTTGAGGTAGTACTCCTTCTGGGTCTTCTCCATCTGCTTCTTGACCCGAGTACGGATGCGCTTCTCGACCTCGAGGATCTCGATCTCGGACCGCATGTAGCCGAGCACCTTCTCGAGGCGCTCGGCGGGATCGAGCATCTCGAGGAGCGTCTGCTTGTCCTCGAGCTTGATGCCGAGGTGCGCGACGATCGTGTCGGCGAGCCGCGCCGGCTCGTCGATCGAGGCGACCGACATGATCATCTCGGGCGGAATCTTCTTGTTGAGCTTGACGTAGTTCTCGAACGTCGAGTTGACGCTGCGGATCAGCGCCTCGACCTCGGTCGTCTTCTCGCGACACCTCGTCGATCTCCTCGACCTCGACCAGGAAGAAGTCGGCGTGGTCGACGTACTGGGCGACGCGCGCGCGCTTCTTGCCCTCGACCAGCACCTTGACGGTGCCGTCGGGAAGGCGCAGCAGCTGGACGACGCTGCCGAGCGTCCCGACCTGGTAGATGTCTTCTTCGGTCGGGTCGTTGGTCTTGGCGTCCTTCTGCGCGGCGAGCAGGATGAACTTCTGCTTGCTCATCGCCTCTTCGAGGGCGCGGATCGACTTCTGGCGGCCGACGAAGAGCGGCACCACCATGTGCGGGAAGACGATGATGTCCCGCAGCGGCAGCAGCGGGACCCGCAGACGCCGCTCGGCGGCGGCTGGTCTGCGGATCCTGCTTGTCGTTCCGAAAGAGCATGCGAGCGCCCGTTCCGTCTACGCCGTCTCGGCCGTCTTCTGGTAGAGGATGATCGGCTGCTCCTTGCTGGTGACGACCTCCTCCGAGATCAGCACTTCCTTGATGTTCGGCTGCGACGGGATCTCGTACATCACGTCGAGCATGATGTTCTCCATGATGGCGCGGAGACCGCGCGCGCCCGACTTGCGCTTGAGCGCCTCGCGCGCGATCGCCGTCAGCGCCCCCTCGGTGAACTTGAGGTGGACGTTCTCCATCTCGAACAGCTTCTGATACTGGCGGGTGAGCGCGTTCTTCGGCTCCTTGAGGATGCGCACCAGCGCCTGCTCGTCGAGCTCCTCGAGGGTCGCGATGACCGGCAGGCGGCCGACGAACTCCGGGATCAGCCCGAACTTGAGCAGGTCTTCGGTCTGGACCTCGTGCAGCAGATCGCGTCACGCGTCCGCTCGTCGCTTGCGGCGGATGTCGGCGCCGAAGCCCATGCCCTTCATGCCGATGCGGCGGCGGATGATGTCCTCGAGCCCGACGAAGGCCCCGCCGCAGATGAAGAGGATGTTGGTGGTGTCGACCTGGAGGAACTCCTGCTGCGGGTGCTTGCGGCCGCCCTTCGGCGGGACGCTGGCCGTGGTGCCCTCGATGATCTTGAGCAGCGCCTGCTGCACGCCCTCGCCCGACACGTCGCGGGTGATCGACGGGTTGTCGCCCTTGCGCGCGATCTTGTCGATCTCGTCGATGTAGACGATGCCGCGCTGGCACTTCTCGACGTCGTAGTCGGCGTTCTGCAGCAGCGAGAGGATGATGTTCTCGACGTCCTCGCCGACGTAGCCGGCCTCGGTGAGGCTGGTCGCGTCGGCGATCGCGAACGGCACTTGGAGGAAGCGCGCCAGCGTCTGCGCGAGCAGCGTCTTGCCCGAGCCGGTCGGCCCGACCAGCAGGATGTTCGACTTCTGCAGCTCGACGTCGCCGGTCACGAGCTGACGAGTCGATGCGCTTGTAGTGGTTGTGGACCGCGACCGCGAGGATCTTCTTCGCGCGCTCCTGGCCGATCACGTACTGGTCGAGGACCTTCTTGATCTCGGCCGGCTTCGGCACCGCCGAGGTGGAGGTGAGCCCCTCTTCCTGGTCGCACTCTTCCGCGATGATGTCGTTGCAGAGGTCGATGCACTCGTCGCAGATGTAGACCGTGGGACCGGCGATCAGCTTCCGAACCTCGTCCTGGCTCTTTCCGCAGAAGGAGCAGACGAGGTTTCCGGTCCGATCGTCTCCGTGCTTCGCCATGGCGCCCCCTTAGGCCTTGACCTTGCCGGGCCGGGTCGACGATGACCTCGTCGACCAGGCCGTACTCGACCGCCTGCTTGCCGGTCATGAAGATGTCGCGGTCGGTGTCCTTCTCGATCTTCTTGAGGCTCTGCCCGGTGTGCTTCACGAGGATGTTGTTCAGCTGCTCGCGCATGCGGAGGATCTCGCGCGCCTGGATGTCGATGTCGGTGGCCTGGCCCTGCACGCCGCCGAGCGGCTGGTGGATCATGATGCGGGCGTGCGGCAGCGCGATAGCGCTTGCCCTTCGCCCCGGCGGCCAGCAGCCACGCCGCCATGCTCGCCGCCTGCCCGAGGCAGAGCGTCGACACCTCGGGCTTGATGTACTGCATGGTGTCGTAGATCGCGAGGCCGGCGGTCACCGAGCCGCCCGGCGAGTTGATGTAGAAGTGGATGTCCTTTTCGGGATCCTCGGACTCGAGGAAGAGAAGCTGCGCGATGATCAGGTTGGCGACGTCGTCGTCGATCGCCGATCCCGAGGAAGACGATTCGGTCTTTCAGCAGGCGGGAGTAGATGTCGTAGGCGCGCTCGCCCCGGCCGGTCTGCTCCACCACCATCGGGATGAGGCTCGATCTCGTCATGTTGTGGCGAGCTTAACTGCTTTTCCGCCTCCCGGCAATCAAGTTTGATGCGTCGGAACGGTGACGGTGGCGTGCTCGACGAGCCAGTCGAGCGCCTTCTCCTGGGCGATACGCTCCCCGAGCTCGCGACGCGCCTCCGGATGGCGATAGAGGTCGGCAAGGCGATCGCGTTCGCGTGGCGCGGAGCGCAGCAGCTCCGCTATGCGCTCGTCGACCTCGGGTTCGCCGGCCGCGATGTTCTCCTGGAGCGCGACGCGCTCCAGGATGAGTGCGGAATGGACCACCTCGCGGGCCCGTTGGCGAAGGTCGGCCCGAATCTCGTCGAGCTTGCGCGTGAGCTCGGCGTCGCCCGCCGCCTGCACGTCGTGCACACCGATTTCTCGGGCCATCGCCTCGAAACGCTGGGTCACGAGGGCGTCCGGCACGTCGAGTGGATTGCGCTCGACGAGCTGCTTCACCAGCGCGACGCGCATCCGCTCGTCGGCCTCGCGCTCGGCGACCTCGACCAGCCGCTCACGAATCTTCGTGCGCAGCTCCTCCAACGAGCCGCATTCGCCGTGATCCTTCGCGAACTCGTCGTCGAGCGTGGGCAGCTCCTTCCGCCCGATTTCCTTCACTTCGACGCGGAACGTCACCGTCTTGCCGGCAACCTCGGGACTGTGATGATGCGGCGGGTACGGGACGGCGATGTGGGCGCTCTCGCCCCGCTTGAGGCCGATCAGTCGCTCCTCGAAGGGCGGCGGGAAGGTCTCGCTGCCGACCTCGACCACACGACTCTGCGCCGCCGCGCCCGGCAGCGCCCGGCCCTCGATGACCCCCGTGTAGGAGAGCTCGACCAAGTCCCCCGCCGCCACGACGTCACGGTCCTCGACCGGAACCATCTGCGCGAAGGACTGCCGCAGGCGCTCGAGCTGCGCGTCGATCGCCTCGTCGCTGACCGGCGTCACCGGACGCTCCACGACCAAGCGATCGTACCCCTCGACCTGGACGTCCGGCTTGATCTCGATGGTCGCCGAGTAGCGAAGACCCTCGGCGGGCCGGACCTCTTCGGCGACGATCTCGGGGCGCGCGACCGCCCTGAGGTGCTTCTCCTCGAGCGCGCGCACATAGGAGTGCTGGATCAGCTCCCCGATGACCTCGCTCTCGACCTGGCTTCCGTAGTAGCGCTCGAGCACCTGCCTCGGCACCTTGCCGGGTCGGAAGCCCTTGATGCGGGCTCGTTGCGAAAGACCACGGTACGCCGCGTCGATCTTCGCCTGGACTTCTTCGGGCGGGAGCGCGACGCCGATCTTCTTCTTGATCGGGCTCAGGTCCTCGACGGTGACTTGCACGCCTTCCCCACTCGTCCGCCAACCTTACGTAGTCCCAGTTCCTGTGACAAGTCGCACCGTACCCGCGAGAGCCGAGAATGCGAGAGGGGGGACTCGAACCCCCATCCGACAAATGCGGGCTAGATCCTAAGTCTAGTGCGTCTACCAGTTCCGCCACTCTCGCACGGCTTGCGAGCACGACGCGACGCCCCATCCGCGGCATGGCGCCTCGTTTTGCTCGTACACCAAAGCGGACGACGGGCGCAAAGGCCGGATCGCGCCATGCTTGCGACCCCGACCGGTCGCGGCTACGAGCCCACGGCATCGTGCGCCGATCGTCCCGCGATCCCGACGTGTCCATCCCCCTGCTGATCGCGGTCGCGACCACGGTGGCGTACCTCGGGAGCTTCACCGGAACCTGGATCTCGGACGACACCGACCTGATAGCCGGGAACCCGTTGATTCGTTCGCTGTCGCTCACGAATCTGCGAACGCTCGCCACCTGGTTCGAGGCCAACGTCAACTACATCCCGCTGACGTATCTCTCGTTCGCCGTCGACTATCAGCTCTTCGGTCTCCACCCCGCCGGATTCCATTTCAGCAACCTCGTGCTGCACGTCGCCAATGCGATCGTGATCTATTTCCTACTGCTCCGTCTCCACGAGTCGCGAGGCGTCGCCGTCAGCGCCGCCCTTCTGTGGGCGCTGCACCCGGTGCAGGTCGAGTCGGTCGCCTGGATCAGCGAGCGCAAGAACCTCCTGTCGACCCTCTTCTTCCTGCTCGCGTTCGCCGCCTACGTGCGGTGCTCGGAGGCCCCGCGGGCGCGAGGCCGGGTGCTCGTGTTCGTGCTCTACCTGGCCGCGCTCCTGTCGAAGGTGAACACGATCGTCCTCCCGGCGGTGACGCTGGCGTACGAGCTGATCCTGCGGCGTCGGCTCCGCCGCCAGGACGTCGCGATGGCGCTCGGCCTCCTCGCCTGCGGCATCGGGCTCGCGTGGGTGAACCTCCACGACAACCCGTCGCACGGCGCCGCCTACCACGGCGGCAGCCTCACCGTGACACTGCGCACCATCAGCACGGTGATCCCCAGATATCTCGGGATCATCACCGTTCCGTTCGGGCTCTCCAGTTACTACGCCGTGACGCTGCGTGGCTCCTGGCTCGAGCCGACCGTGGCGGCAGCCGTGATCGGCATCGTGGCCCTCGTCCTCGTGACGGCCTGGCTCGGGTGGCGCGGTGCGCCTGCCGCGTTCTGGCTCGCGTGGTTCGGCATCACCTTGTCCCCGATGCTCAACCTGGTGCCGTTCCCGGCGCTGATGAACGACCGCTACCTCTACGTGCCGTCGCTCGGCCTCGTCGTGGCCCTCGTGCAGCTCACCCACGCCGGCCTGCAGCGACTCGGGCTCGTTCGTTTCGCGCGCGGGCTCGCGGCCGCCGTCGCGCTCGGGCTCGGGGTGCTCACCTTCCTCCGCGTCCCGGTCTTCCACGACGAGCTCAGCCTGTGGGCCGACTGGGCCCTCAAGATGCCCTACATCAGCGCCAACCAGCCCTACGGCGCGAAACCGCGCACCGCGGAGCAACGACTCCTGACCGCGGCCCTGGCCCGGCACCCCGAGCGAGCCGTGCTCCACAACAACCTCGGGGCGATCGCCTTCGAAGAGGGTCGCCTGGAGGACGCCATCCCTCTACTCGTGCGCGCCCGTTCTCTCGACCCCTCGGATCCGGCCATCGCCCTCAATCTCGGCCGGGCGTATCTCGTCGCGGGTCGGCTCGACGACGCGCTCCAGACGATCGAAACGGCCGCCGCGCTCGAGCCGCCGTCCTTCTTCGCGCACTACAACCTGGCCACGATCCACTTCCGGCGGGGCGATCTGACGCGGGCCCGCGCGGAGCTCGACCTCGCCAAGACGATCCGTCGCGACTCCTACCTCTGGGGCAAGCTCGAGCAGCAGATCGCCGCCGCCGAGGCGCGTGCGGGAGGCTGACCTCGAGACACCGACCTCTGCGCGCGGAGCGCGGACGCGCGAGAGATCCCGTATGCGCTAACCGGCGAAGAAGCGGCGTGGGTTGTCGATGAGGATCGTGTCGATGTCGGCCTGGGTGAGCCCACCCGCCAGCAGCTGGGGAACGATGTTGGTCAGGATCGACGTCGGCCGCCAGTCGGGGAGCATGGCCAGCACATCCTCGTAACGATTGGCGAAGGGCACCGGTCGGCCTTGCCAGCACACGATCGAATCGTGCGACAGCATGATGTGTCGTGTGTGGCCGCTCTTGGCGAGCTTCAGCACGTTCTTCACCCGCACCTCGTCGGGAAGGATGAGGGTGATCCCGAAGCGGTCGAAGCCGACGAACGCCCCGCGCTCGGCGAGCGAACGGTGGTAGTCGTGATCGTCGATCCCATCCGAGTGACCGACCAGCAGTCGATCGGGCGGAACGCCCTCCCCGGTCACGAGGTCGATCTGGTCGTGGCCGCAGGAGGCTTCCTGGGTGTGCGAAATCAGCGGCACGCCGGTCTCGCGCGCCGCGCGCGCCCCCGCCTGCACGAGCTTCCGCTCGTAGTCCGAGATCCGGTGAGCCCCAGTGGCGATCTTGACCGCCCCGGCCCGAATGCCGGTCTCCCCGACCCCCTCCGAGATCTCCTTTATATAGATGGCGGCGATGTCCTCGACCGGCAGGTGCCGGAAGGTGTGGGTGATGCCCTCCGCCTCGAAGTAGGCGCCGGTCGTGCAGACGATGCGGAGCCCGCTCCGCGCTGAAAGCTCGGCGAGGAACTCGACGTCGCGGCCGAGGTCCATCGGACAGGGATCGACGAAGGTGCCGACCCCGAGGTCACGCAGCCGTTGCATCTGCTCGACCCCGCGCGCCATCGCCTCGGCGCGGTCGAAGCGGGGCGCCAGCGCGTCCAGGTCCCAGCCGGGGAAGCCGATCAGGACGTGCTCGTGAATCAAGGTGCGCCCGAGCTCCTCGGGGCGCACCGGGCCGGTCACGGACTGAACGGTACTGGGGGCGGCGGACATGAAAACCTCTCTTCGGAAGCGCTGGCGAGGACGTAGCAAGTGGCACGGGCGGGAACAAGCCGAACGCCGCCGCCGGCGCTCAGAAGCTCACGTGGGTATTGAGCGCCGCGCGAAGCATGCGGAGATATTCCTGGCGCGAGACGTCGACGACCCCGAGCGAGCGTAGATGATCGGTCGAGAGCTGCACGTCGAGCAGTCGGAAGCGCCGCTCGTGGAGCCACTCGACGAGCGCCGCCAACGCGACCTTCGAGGCATCGTGCGCGCGGTGGAACTTCGACTCGGCGGCGAAGAAGCCCCCGATGGCGACGCCATACAGCCCACCGACCAGCTCGTCGCCGTGCCAGGTCTCGACGCTGTGGACCCAGCCGAGCGCGTGCAGGCGCTCGTAGGCACGGCGCATGGCAGGCGTGATCCACGTGCCCTCGGCCCGGTCGGCGCAGCCTGCAATCACCGCCGCGCAGGCGCGATCGCGGGTGACGCGATAGACGCCGCGACGCCTGAGGCGTCCGAGGCTCCGCGACTCGTGAAAGGCGTCGAGCGGCATCACCGCGCGCGGATCGGGAGACCACCAGAGCAGGCGTCCCTCCGGGTCCGGCCAAGGGAAGATGCCGCCGCGGTAGGCCGCCAGGATCGTGCCCGGCTCGAGGTCCCCTCCTGCCGCCAGACACCCGTGGGCGGGCGCGAGCTGCGCGCTCGGCATGGCGTAGCGACTGGGCGGCGGCTCGATCGGCGTCACCACCCCGGACGGGGTGCTGTTCCCTCCGTCGGACACGACGGCGTCAGGCGCGCCCTGCGCTCCAGTGCCGACGCAGGTCGTACATGCCACGGAACATCGCCATGACGTCGATCGGCGCGTCGAAGGGCTCGCCACGGAACTCGCGATACGCCCGCTCGACCTGGAACAGCAGACGTTCGGGTTCGCTCCACCCGGCGTAGGGCCCGAGGTCGATGCGCTTGGCGGCGTCCAGGCTCGAGCGGCCGGCGTCGAAATGGAGCCGCGACTCGCCGCGCACGTAGGTGAGATAGTCCCGCATCTCGCGCGGGCCCTCGACACCGGAGAGCGGGCCGTGGCCGGGCACCACGACCGCGGGATCCAACGCCACGATCTCGTCGAGCGCCGCCGTCCACTGCGCGTAGGTGCCTTCCCAGCCGATCGGCGTGCACAGGCGAAAGAGGACGTCGCCGGTGAACACCACCCGCTCGGCCGGAAGGTGCACGATGACGTCGCCGGCGGTGTGGGCCGGCCCGACGTAGCGCAGCTCGACCTTGAGGCCGTCGAGATCGAGATCGAGCCGGTCGTCGAACACCGTCGTGGGAGGACTGAGCTCGATGCCGCTGAAGTCCCACTCCGCGAGCGCAGTCGCGAACGACGCGATCGCCGGGTCCTGGCTGTCCGTCGCGTTCCGCAGCATCTGTAGACCGGCGGGCGAGGCGTCCTTGCCGAACGCCTCGGCGCAGCGGCGATGCCCGATGACCTCGGCGTCCGTGAACAATTGGTTTCCCCAGCAGTGGTCGCCGTTGTGGTGGGTGTTGACCAGCCGCTTCACCGGGCGCGCGTCGACGCGCCGGTAGGTATCGATCAAGGCCCGCGTGTGGGTCAGATCCCAGAAGGTGTCGACGACGAGCCCACCGGCGCGATGCACCAGTCCCGAATTGCTCCAGCCGAGCCCTCGATCGGGCGTGAGGCACGCATAGACGTCGGTCGCGATCTCCCGGAGCTCCATGCCCGCCGCATAGCATTCCGGCGCGGCACGCGCGAAGGCTTTTCTGCAGTCTTCCGAGAGGTGCTCCGACGGGCCATGATGCGCGCATGAACACCGGCGGCAGCGGCGCGCGCCAGGCCCTCTTCCTCATCCGTCTGTTGCGCTCGGCCATCCTCGGCGTCTGCCTCGTAACGGCGTGCATCGCATGGACGGTCGGGTCGACGACGGTCCTCGCCCTCGCCCTCGTGATCGCCGCCGAGGAGGCGTGGGAGACGTCGGTGGTCGTGGCGGCGCTCCGTCACCAGCTCCGCGAAGCGCGAGACCAGGGTTGGTAGGAACGCTTGCCCGCGTCGTCTCTGCCGAATTCGGGCTCGGCGCGACGCGAGACGGATCAGCCGGGGACTTCGGCGGGATCGAGGAGGCCGTGACGGCGCCAGCCGATCGCGAGAAGCCACGTCCGTGCCCGTGACACCGGCCGCTGCGGGATGTCCTCGGTACCTCGCCTAGATACTTCTTTCTCTCTTCCACCCATCGAACCACCGCGCCGAGGAGGCGGGATCGAGCCGCACCGCTCCGGCGAGCGTGGCACGCGCGCCCGCCGCATGCCGGCGGGCGCTCAGGAGCACGTAGCGAAGCGCGTTCCGCACCTCGCGCGGCGTGGCAAGAAGCCGCGCATGGTAGCGGTCGGCGAGCACCCGCCCGCTCCGTTCCGCGAGGCGATTCACCGCCCGCGCGACCCGGATGCCGAGCGCCCGCATGCCGCGCCCGAGCGCGTCGCGATCGCGCGCCTCGACGATGAAGTGCGCGTGGTTCCCGAGGAGCGAGTAGTGCACGAGGCGAAAGTCCGGCCGCTCGCAGCCGGCGGCGAACGTCCGCTCGAGCGCGCGAACGAGCTTCTTCACGCGCAGCGACGGGAGTTCTCTACAAAGCCGAATCGTCACGTGCGTCGGCATCGGCCGCGTGAAGGGCTGGCGCGAGACGTGCGGCAGCCCGGCTTTGGCGCCGGATGGCTTCCGCCCTGCCCCGGCGCGCCGCCCGCCCCACCGCCGGGGCGCGGGCAACGATAAGGGGAGCTGTGCAGGTCGGCGTGCCATCTTGAAACAGCGTAACTCTTAGCACGCCCACTCCATTCATGTCAAGCCTCCACGCGACGGACGACGCGGACTGCAGGCTGCCGCCGATCCCGCCCGCCACGCCGGGCCCCCTTACCAACCTTCTTCAAGCCCGGCCGCTGAACCCGCGCACGTTCGCCGAGCCCGGAAAGCGGGCGGAACGGGCCCCGAGAGTCGTTGCGTCAGACTCCTAGCCGCCCCGAACCTCGGCTGTTAGAGTCGCCAGCGGCGGCGATGACGGCGACGGGGAGCCAGCGTGAGCGCTGAGGACACACCGGCCGGACTGCCCCGTCTGCTCATCGAGCACGTGATCCCGGCGATCGACGGCGGTCGCTATCCGCTCAAGCGCATCCTCGGAGACGCGTGCGAGGTCGGCGCCGACATCCTGCGCGACGGTCACGACCACCTGGCCGCTCGCATCGCCTATCGCGGGCCGGGTGACGTCGTCTGGAGCCACGCTCCCCTGGTGTACGACTACGACCGCGATCGTTGGAGTGGAGCGTTCGTGCCGACACGGATCGGGCGTTGGACCTACACGATAGAAGCCTGGACCGACCGCTACGCCAGCTGGCGCCATGCCGTCACCGTCCGGGCCGACGCGGGACGCGACGTGGCCGCCGACCTGCTCGAGGGGGCGGCGCTCCTCGCCGAGGCCGCCCGCCACGCCGACCAGCCGGCACGGACGTCGCTCTCCGACGCCGCCTCCGCCCTGCGCGCTTCCGAGGCCCCCCAGAACGCGCGCATCGCGCTCGCGGGCGAGCCGCGGCTCGTGGCCCTCGCCACCGCCCATCTGCCTCCGCTCGATCTCACGCGTCACGCCCACGCGCTCACGCTCGTGGTCGACCGCGAGCGCGCGCGCTTCGCCGCCTGGTACGAGATGTTTCCACGCTCGCAGGGCGCCGAGGCCGGCCGTCCAGGGACGCTCGCCGACGCCGCCCGACGCCTCGCTGCCGTGGCGGCGCTCGGGTTCGACGTGGTCTATCTGCCGCCGATCCACCCGATCGGCGTCACGCACCGCAAAGGCCGAAACGGCGCTCCGGTTGCCGGCCCCGATGATCCCGGCAGTCCGTGGGCGATCGGCGCTGCGAGCGGCGGCCACATGAGCGTCCATCCCGACCTCGGCACGCTCGCCGACTTCGACGACTTCGTGCGGGTCGCCGGCGAGCTCGGCATGGAGGTCGCACTCGACTTCGCCCCGCATTGCTCGCCCGACCATCCCTGGGTCCGCGAGCACCCCGAGTGGTTCACCCACCGGCCCGACGGCTCGATCAAATGCGCCGAGAACCCGCCCTACACCTTCGAGGACATCGTGCCGCTCGACTTCTGGTGCCCCGATCGCGCGGCGCTGTGGGCGGCCTGGCGCGAGGTGCTGTCGTTCTGGATCGCCCGCGGCGTCCGTGCGTTCCGGGTCGACAACCCGCACACCAAGCCCTTTGCGTTCTGGGAGTGGCTGATCGCCGAGGTCAAGGCGGAGCACCCCGAGGTCGTGTTCCTAGCCGAGGCCTTCACCCGGCCGAAGGCGCTGCGCGCCCTCTCGGCCCTCGGCTTCACGCAGTCGTACACCTACTTCATCTGGCGCACCTCGGCCGCGGAGCTGCGCGACTACCTCACCGAGCTGACCCAGACGGAGCTGGCCGAGATCCTCCGTCCCGCGCTCTTTCCCACCACGCCCGACGTCCTCCATCCATATCTACAGACCGGAGGCCGCCCGGCGTTTCACGTGCGCCTCTTCCTGGCGGCGACCCTCTCGCCGCTCTACGGAATCTACAGCGGCTACGAGCTCTGCGAGGCGACGCCGCTCCACTCTGAGAGCGAAGAGTACCTCGACTCCGAGAAATTTCAGATCCGGACACGCGACTGGAACGCGCCGGGGAACCTGAACGACGACATCCGGGCCCTGAACGAGCTCAGGCGGGCACACGCGGCACTCCAGCGCGCCGACAATCTCCAGTTCCACCCTTCGGAGAACGACGCCGTCCTCTGCTACTCCAAACGGGGCGCCGATCCGTCGGCGAGCCTGTTGTGCGCCGTCAATCTCGACCCGCACCATCTCCAGGAGACCATGGTCCACGTACCGCTCGAGCTCTTCGGTCTTGCCGCGACGACGCCGTTCACGGTGGAGGACGTCCTGAGCGGCGAGCGCTACGACTGGCAGGGCAGCCGGAACTACATCCGCCTCGATCCCGGCGCCCGCGTGGGTCAGATCTTCAGGGTGTTGCCGTCATGAGCAGCGGCGACGTGCGCGTCTGGCCCGGCGCGCCGGCTCCGCTCGGCGCCACCTGGGACGGTGAGGGCGTGAACTTCGCCATCTTCTCGGCGAACGCCACCGCCATCGAGCTCTGCCTCTTCGACGCCGCCGGCGCACGCGAGTCGGCCCGGGTGGCGCTCGTCGAACGGGATCAGGGCGTCTGGCACGCCTACCTGCCGGACGCCCGGCCCGGCCAGCACTACGGGTATCGCGTCCACGGCCCCTACGACCCCGCCCGCGGCCACCGCTTCAATCCCGCCAAGCTGCTCGTCGATCCCTATGCGCGCGCGCTCGGCGACGCACGGTTCGGACCCGCGCTCTTCGGCTACGTCGCCGACGACCCGCGCGGCGACCTGGCTCCGAGCGACGAGGACAGCGCCGGCGCGGCGCCCAAGAGCATCGTCGTCGAGTCGGCGTTCACCTGGGGCGACGACCGGCCGCCGCGCACCCCGTGGAGCCGCACGGTGATCTACGAGTGTCACGTGAAGGGCCTGACCGCGCGCCATCCCGAGGTGCCGGCGCGCCTCCGCGGCACCTACCTCGGCCTCGCGACCGATCCGATCATCCAACACCTGCAGGGACTGGGCGTGACCGCCGTCGAGCTCCTGCCGATCCAGCAGACGATGACCGATCGCCATCTCGCGGCCCGCGGCCTCACCAACTACTGGGGCTACAACACGCTCGCCTTCTTCGCGCCCGACGGCCGCTTCGCCACCAGCGTCAACGGCGCCCAGGTCACCGAGTTCAAGTCGATGGTGAAGCGGCTGCACCGGTCCGGCATCGAGGTGATCCTCGACGTGGTCTACAACCACACCGCCGAAGGCGACCTGCTCGGGCCGACCCTCTCCTTCCGCGGCATCGACAACGCCGTCTACTATCGCCTCGACGCAGGCAACCCCGCCGCCTACGTGGACGTCACCGGCTGCGGCAACACGCTGAACCTCCCGCACCCGCGCACCACGCAGTTGGTGATGGACAGCCTGCGCTACTGGGTGAAGGAGATGCACGTCGACGGCTTCCGCTTCGATCTCGCCCCGACGCTGGCGCGCGCGGCGGACATCCGCGCCCGCAGCGATGCCTTCTTCGAGATGGTCCGTCAGGATCCCCTGCTCTCGCAGGTGAAGCTGATCGCCGAGCCGTGGGACCTCGGACCAGGGGGCGACTGGGGCGGCGCCTTCCCGGCGGGCTGGTCCGAATGGAACGGGCGCTTCCGCGACGGGGTGCGGCGCTTCTGGCGCGGCGAACACGGCCGCGTCGCCGACCTCGCCTCCCGGCTCTCGGGATCGAGCGATCTCTTCGACCAGAACGGCCGGAACGCCGAGGCCAGCATCAACTTCGTCACCTGTCACGACGGCTTCACGCTGCGCGACCTGGTGAGCTACGAGTCGAAGCACAACGAGGCGAACGGCGAGCACAATCGTGACGGCACCCACGACAACTGGAGCCGCAACTGGGGCATCGAGGGACCGACGGCCGCCGTCGACATCCTGCGCACGCGCGCCAGCACCGAGCGCAATCTTCTCGCCACCCTCGCCTTCTCGCAGGGCGTGCCGATGTTGCTCGCGGGCGACGAGATCGGCCACACGCAGCACGGCAACAACAACGCCTACTGCCAGGACAACGAGCTCGGCTGGCTCGACTGGAACCTCGACCAGCACGCCCGCGACCTGCTCGCCTTCACGCGTCGGGTGTTCGCGCTGCGCGCCGCCAATCCGGTGCTGCGGCGCCGCGGCTTCTTTCACGGTCGCGAGCTCTCCGGCACCGGGCTCAAGGACGTCGCCTGGTTGCGTCCCGATGGCAACGAGCTGACCGAGCTCGATTGGCACGATCCGAGCGTGCACGTGCTCGGCATGTTGATTCACGGCCAGGCGACCGACGAGAGGGACGAGCGCGGCCGGCCGGTCGTCGGCCGCACGTTGCTCCTGCTCGTCAACGGCGGAGACCGCCCGCGCGCCTTCACCCTGCCCAGTCTGGGACGCCCCGGCGACTGGCACGAGCTGATCCACACCGGCCGACCCGGCGCCCGCGTCGTGAAGACCGACGTCCAGAACCTGCGGGGACACTCGCTGGTGCTGCTCCGCTACGAGGATCGCTGATGGCGCTGGCCCCCGACGGAGCCGCAGCCTCGCGGCTCGCCAGCGGCACCCACACGGGCCCGCACGACATTCTGGGAGCCCACCCGGCGGTGCAGGGAGGGGTGCGGGGCGCGATCATCCGTGCCTTTCACCCCGATGCCGTCGCCGTCGAGGTGATGCTGCACGACCGCGAGCCGGTGGCGCTGACGACGCTCGGCAACGGCATCTTCGGGGCGTTCCTCCCCGCCGTCGAGCTGCCCGTCGCCTATCGGCTGCGCTTTCGCTTCCGTGACGGCAACGTCTGGGAGCGCGACGATCCCTATCGCTTCCTCCCGACCTTGGGCGCGCTCGATCTCCATCTCTTCGGCGAGGGCTCGCATCGCCGGCTGTGGATGCAGCTGGGCGCGCACCCGCGCTCCCACGACGGGACGGCGGGCGTCGCCTTCGCCGTCTGGGCTCCGAATGCCCGTCGGGTCTCCGTGGTCGGCGATTTCTGTCGCTGGGATGGCCGGCTCTATCCGATGCGACAGCTCGGCGGATCGGGCGTATTCGAGCTCTTCGTGCCCGAGCTCGCGCACGGCGCCCTCTACAAGTACGAGATCGTGACCCCCACCGGCGCGATCCGGATCAAGACCGATCCGTTCGCCTTCGCCATGGAGGCGCCGCCGGGTACGGCGTCGCGGATCGTAGCCCCCACCACCTATGCCTGGGGCGACCGGGAATGGATGCGCGCCCGCGGCTCGCGGGATCCGGCGCGTGCCCCCATGGCGACGTACGAGGTGCACCTCGGGTCGTGGGCCCGCGTGCCGGAGGAGGGCCACCGCTCGCTCACGTACCGCGAGATCGCGCCCCGCCTCGCGGCGCACGTCCGCTCGCTCGGGTTCACGCACGTCGAGCTGCTGCCGATCATGGAGCACCCGTTCGAGGGCTCGTGGGGATATCAGGTCACCGGCTACTACGCGCCGACGTCCCGCCTCGGCACCCCCGACGATTTCCGGTTCTTCGTCGACACCTGCCATCGCGAGGGCCTCGGGGTGATCCTCGATTGGGTCCCCGCCCACTTCCCGCGCGACGACTTCGCGCTCCGCCGCTTCGACGGCACCGCACTCTACGAGCACGAGGACCCGCGCCGCGGCGAGCATCCCGACTGGGGAACCCTGATCTTCAACTACGGGCGGCGCGAGGTCGCGAACTTCCTCATCGCCAACGCGCTCTACTGGCTCGACGAGTTCCACGTCGACGGCCTCCGTATCGACGCCGTCGCCTCCATGCTCTACCTCGACTACAGCCGCCGCGACGGCGAATGGCTCCCGAACCAGTACGGCGGACGCGAGAACCTGGAGGCGGTCGCCTTCCTCCGCACCTTGAACGACACCATCGCCGCCGAGCAGCCCGGGTGCTTCACCATCGCCGAGGAGTCGACGGCCTGGCCCGGCGTCACCCAGCCGACCGCCGCAGGGGGCCTCGGCTTCGCGCTCAAGTGGAACATGGGCTGGATGCACGACACGCTCGCCTATTTCGCCCACGAGCCGGTGCACCGGCGCTTTCACCAGGACGAGCTGACGTTCGCCATGCTGTACGAGCACCGCGAGCGTTTCGTGAACCCGCTCTCCCACGACGAGGTCGTGCACGGCAAGCGCTCGCTCTTGGAGAAGATGCCGGGAGACCTCTGGCAGAAGCTCGCCAACCTGCGCCTGCTGCTCGCCTATCAGTACACCCGTCCGGGGAAACAGCTGTTGTTCATGGGAACCGAGCTCGCGCCCGCGACCGAGTGGAACCACGACGCGAGCCTCGACTGGCACCTGGCCGACGATCCGGCGCGCCAGGGTCACATGCGCTTCCTCGCCGCCCTCGGCGGCCTCTACCAGGCAGAGCCGTGCCTTTGGCGGGGCGATCCCGATCCCGCGAGCTTCGCCTGGATCGACTGCGGCGATCGTGACGCGTCGGTGGTGAGCTACCAGCGTCGGGACGGCGAGGCGCACCTCGTCGTCGTCTTGAACCTCACCCCCGTGCCGCGTGACGGCTATCGGGTCGGCGTACCGACGGCGGGTCCCTACGCCATCCGCCTCGACAGCGACGCCTCGGAGTTCGGCGGCAGCGGCTATGCGTCTCGGGAGCCGGTCATGGTGGCGCCGATCCCGTGGCACGGCCACGCGCACTCCGTCGCCGTCCGTCTGCCGCCGCTCGCGGCGCTCGTCCTGGGTCCGGCCTGATCCCGATGTCCGCGCGACCCCGGCTCGGAAGCCTGGCCGCGCGGCTCGGCATCCTCACGCGCTACGTCGACACGAGCGGGGTGACGCGTCGCACCTCCGACGCCACCCGAGTGGCGTTGGTCGCTGCCCTCGGCTTCGACGGCAGCAGCGAGTCCGCCGCGGCCCGCGGGCTCGCCGCGCTCGCGGCCGAGGAGCGCGCCCGTCCGCTCGCACCGACGCGAGTCGCGTCACCCGCGGAGGCACGGCGGATCCGCGTCGTCGTGCCCGCGCCGTTCGCGGCCGGCCGCCTCGAGTGGCGGCTCGAGCTCCGCGACGAGGCGGGCCGTCGGACGGTGATCGCCGGCCGCGTCACCCGGCCGACGGGCGAGCTGACGTTGCGGCTGCCGGCGGCGCCCGCCCTCGGCTATCACCGACTCCGGCTCTGGATCCGTACCACGGCCGGTGCCGACGTCGACGCCGAGCAGACGCTGATCGTCGTTCCGCCGCGCGTGACGCTCCCGCGCGCGCGTCTCGGGAGCCGCAAGGTGTTCGGGCTCCTCGCCAACCTCTACGCCGTCGAGAGCGGCCGCAACTGGGGGGCTGGGGATCTCTCCGACCTCGCCACCCTGGTCGATTTCGCCGGCGAGATCGGCGCGGCGTTCGTCGGGGTCAACCCGCTGCACGCGCTCCGGAACGGCCGCCGCGAGATCAGCCCCTACAGTCCCGTGAGCCGTCTCTATCGGAACCCGCTCTATCTCGACGTGACCGCGGTTCCCGAGGTCGCGGCCAGCCCGCGGGTCGCCCGCGCGCTCGCCTCGCGGGAGCTCGGCGCGGCCCTCGCCCGGCTCCGCGCCGGCGACCACGTCGACTACGCCGGCGTCATGGCCGTGAAGGCGCCGCTCATCGCCGAGCTCCATCGCACCTTCGTCGCACGCCATCGTGACCGTGACACGCCGCGCGCGCGCGCCTACCGTCGCTATCGCGACGCCGAGGGCGCGACCCTCGTCGACTTCGCGACCTACGTCGCGCTCGAGGAGCACCTGGCGGAACGAGCCGGCCGCGATTGGCGCCGCTGGCGGCGCGAGTACCGCGACCCGGCCTCGGCGGCCGTCGTCGCCTTTCGCAGCGCGCACGCCGACGACGTCGATCGCGCCATGTGGGTGCAATTCGAGCTCGACCGTCAGCTCGGGGCGGTCGCCGCCCGCGGGCGTCGCGCCGGCCTCCCGATCGGCGTCTACCAAGACGTGGCGCTCGGGTCGGCGGCCCGCGGCAGCGACACGTGGGGCTTCCCGGGACTCTTCGTCCTCGACGGCACGAGCCTCGGAGCCCCTCCCGACGGCCTCGCCCCGGCCGGGCAGAACTGGGGCTTGCCGCCGATCCATCCCCACGTCCTCCGCCGGGACGGCTACCACTATTGGTCACGTCTCCTACGCTCGGCGTTCCGTCACGCCGGCGCGCTCCGCATCGATCACGTCATGGGCCTCTTCCGCCAGTTCTGGATCCCCGCCGGCCGGCCCGGCTCGGAAGGGGCGTACGTGCGCTTTCCGGCCGACGACCTGCTCGCGATCCTCGCGCTCGAAAGCACGCGCGCCGATGCCCTGGTGATCGGAGAGGATCTCGGCACGGTGCCCCGTGGTCTCCCGCGGCGGCTCGCCGATGCCGGCATCCTCTCCACCCGCGTGCTGCTCTTCGGCCGTGACCGGCGCGGCGCGTTTCGACCCGCGCGCACCTACCCCGAACGGGCGCTGGTCGGCGCCAACACCCACGACATGGTGCCGCTCGCCGGCTGGACGGGCGGCCGCGACCTGACGCTCCGGCGCGCGCACGGGCAGATCGGCGGCGCCGCCGCGCTCGCCGCGGCTCGCGGCGAGCGCGTCCAAGCGGTGCGAGCCCTGGCCCGGCTGCTCGTGGCCGCGGGCCTCTGGCCTCGCGGTCGGGCCCCCGACGGCAACGATCCCGATTTTCGGCGTGCCGTCCACGCCTTCCTCTGCCGGACGCCGGCGGTCCTCGTCGGCATCGCCCTCGACGACCTCGCGGGAACCGTCGAACCGGTGAACCTCCCCGGCGTCGACCTCGATCGCTACCGCAGCTGGAGTCGCCGGCCGGGTCTTGCGCTGGAAACACTCGCGAGCGATCCGCGGGTCCGGACCGCGCTCTCGGGCGCGACCGCCCGCGCCTGGCGTCGCTCGCGCTGATCGTGGCCGACACTCTGGCTTCGAGTCCGCCGGCCGTCTAAGGGCTGCGCCATGGAGATCAACGGCATCGCCCACGTCATGCTCACGGTCAGCGACTACGAGGCCTGCTTCCCCTTCTACGAAAAGCTGCTGCCGTTTCTCGGGCTCCGTCCGGTCTTCAATACCGACGGCTATCTCTATTGCGTCGGTGGCCGCACGGCCGTCGGAATCGTGCGCGCCGACGAGGCGCATCGCCGCGAACGCTTCCTCCAGACGCGGGTCGGACTGCACCACCTCTGCTTCCGCGCCCGCGAACGCGCCGACGTCGACGCCGTGTACGCGCTGGTGCGCGAGCTCGGCGCGACCGTCGTCCACCCGCCCGAGGACGGGCCGTGGGCCCCGGGGTACTACTCGCTGCTCTTTGAGGATCCCGACGGCACTCGCTTGGAGATCAATCACGTTCCGGGGAAGGGCCTCCTCGCCGACGCTCCCAAGACCTGAGCCGCACCGCCGCTACATTTCGATCGTATCGTCAGTTTCCAGTCGCCACGACCTGCGGGTGGCACTCCCGAGATGACGGGAGTTGCAAATTCGCCAGAATTCCCGCGCGCCTACGAGTTCGACCTGTTAGATGCGCGACCGCCATGCCGTCCCAGTTCACGCAGCACCTGCGCACGGCGCTTGCTTCTACATGGCAACGACGCGCCACCCCCCGGCCCGTCGCACGCAGCGGATTGGGAAACGACCATGTGGCCGCAAACACGGACCCCCGGGCCCTACGGGTGGCTGCCGGCACTGATAGGTGTCGCGGCACTCGCCGGCCTGGTGATCTGCTCGCTCGGTCTCTCGAGCCTGCGGAGCCATCTGATCGCCGGCGCCGGCCGCACCCTGGCGCTGACCGCCGCGGAAAGCGTCGACAAGCTCGACCTCATCCTGCTCGGCCACGTGCGTGAGCTCCGCATGCTCGGCGACGACGCCGGGCCGGAGGTCGACGACGCCGCCGCGCTCGCCGCCCGCTTGCGGGCATTCGCCGCCGACCATCCCGAGTTCCGCTGGATCGGCGTCACCGACCTCTCGGCGCAGCTGATCGCCAGCACCGATCCCGGCCGCGCCGGTTTGGTCGCCAACACCGCCTGGTTCGCGATCGCGCGCAACGTCGGGCTCGACGTGCGCATGCTGAGACCCACCGAGCCGCTCACCCGCCGCGCGCCGATCCTCGCCTTCACCGTCCCGCTCATCGATGCCACCGGCGCCACCCGCGGTGCCCTGATCGCCCATGCCGGCCTCGCCCGCATCAAGCGCGCCTTCGGCCGCAGCGTCCACAATCTGCGCCGCAAGTGGGGCGGCGAGGTGCGGATCGACTGGCACCTGTTGAGCCCGAACGGCGAGCTCATCGCCAGCACCAATCGCCGGCCGATTCTCGGCCGGTTCGCGCTCCCCTCGGCCTTCGCGAGCGCCGCATCCGCTCCGGGGTACATCGAGGAGGTCGACCCCAACCGCGGCGTCACCATGCTGACCGGGTACGCCCGCATGCTGGGCCACGGGCTGCCGACCCCGCCGCGCTGGGCGCTCCTCGTGCACGTCGACCAACGCGACGTACTCGGCCCGATCCATGCCACGATTTTCAGGCTCGGCGCGGTGTGGGCGATCGTCATCGCCCCGCTCGTCATGCTGGCGATCTGGGCGACGGGACACCTGCGTCGCGAGTGGTCGGAGAGCCAGGACGAGAGCCGGCGTGCCGGCGCCGCGCGACAAGCCGCGGACGAGAGCGAAGCTCGCATGCGCGCCGTGCTCGATCACGCGGCCGAGGGCATCGTCACCGTCGACGCGTCGGGGCGGATCGAGTCCTTCAACGCCGCGGCCGTCCGCATGTTCGAATGGACGGCCGAGGAGGTGTGCGGCAGGAGCATCGCCTCCCTGTTGCCGAGCGGGGCGAGCACGCGTCACGACGCGACGGTCGCGCGCTGGCTCGAGCGAAGTGCTCGTCGTCACCGCGACCGCACCATCGAGATCGTCGGCCAGCGCCGCAGCGGCGCCGTCTTCCCCGTCGGCCTCGCGCTCAGCCAGGTCACGAGCGGGGACTACCGCACCTTCATCGGCATCGTGCGCGATCTCAGCGAACGCAAACGCGCCGAATCCGACCGCAGCCTCCTGGCCTCGATCATCGACCACACCGACGACTTCGTCAGCCTGACGAGCACCGACGGACGTGTCTTGTTCGTGAACCAGGCCGGCCGCCGCTTGGTGGGCCTCGATTCGGCGGCGCCCGTACAGGTGCTGTCGCTCGACGATTTCATCCACCCCGAGGAGCGCGAGCTGTTCCACGACGTGATCGTGCCGGCCGTGCTCGGCGGAGGACGCTGGCTCGGCGAGCTGCGCGGGCGGCATCTGCGCACCGGCGAGGTGCTGCCGGTCGCCGTCAACCTCTTCCTGGTCCGCCATCCCCAGAGCGGCGAGGCCACCGGCTTCGCGGCGGTGTGTCGCGATCTCCGCGACCAGAAGCGGGTCGAGGTGGAGACCCGCCAAGCCCGCGAGCTCACCCGCGCCAAGGACATGGCCGAGGCCGCCTCGCGCGCCAAGAGCGAGTTCCTGGCCACCGTCAGCCACGAGATCCGCACTCCTTTGAACGGGGTCGTCGGCATGACGGCGCTCCTCCTCGACACCCGGCTGAACGACGAGCAGCGCGAGTACGCCGAGTCGCTCCGTACCTCGAGCGAGTCGCTGCTCGGCGTCATCAACGACGTGCTCGACTTCTCGAAGATCGAGGCCGGGAAGCTCGACTTGGAGGTCATCGATTTCGACCTCCGTCGCACGGTCGAGGAGGTGGCTGAGCTCTTCGCGGAGCGTGCCTACCGCAAGCGGATCGAGCTGGCGGCGTTGATCGAGCCGGATGCCCCGACCGCGCTCCGCGGCGATCCGAATCGGCTGCGCCAGATTCTCACCAACCTCCTCAGCAACGCCATCAAGTTCACCGAGCAGGGCGAGGTCGTGGTGCGGGTCGCCTCGGCCGGAGACTCTCCCGGTCACGCCCTCTTGCGCCTCGAGGTGACCGACACCGGCATCGGCATCCCCCCCGAGCGCCAGGCGATGATCTTCGAGACCTTCTCGCAGAGCGACGTGTCCAACGCCCGCATCTACGGCGGATCCGGGCTCGGGCTCGCGATCGTCAAGCGACTGGCGGAGCTGATGGGTGGTCAGATCGTGGTCGACAGCGAACCCGGCGCCGGCAGCACCTTCAGCCTCGTGCTCCGCCTCGAGAAGCAGCCGGCGGTCGCGGTCGTCACGCCCTTCCCGCTGCGCGCCCGGCGCGTGCTGGTGGTGGACGACAGCCCGACCGTCCGTACCCACCTGCGCTCCTATCTCCATTCGTTCGGCATTCGCGGCGGCGCCAGCGAGGACGGCGCGCACGCGCTCGCCCTGCTGCGCGGAGCGGCCACCCGTCGGAAACCGTACGACGCGGTGATCCTCGACTGGGAGTTGCCGATCATGGACGGCATCGAGGTCGCGCGCGCCATCCGCGCCGAGCCGAGCATCGCCGCCACCAAGATCGTGCTCATGACCGCGATCGGACGACGGGCCCAGGCCCGTCGCGCCAGCCGGCGTGCGGGAATCGACGCGTATCTTTCGAAACCGGTGCGGGTGGCGCGACTGACCGACGCCCTCACCTCGCTGCTCGGCACGCCGGTCGCGACCGCCACGGCCGCGCCGCCGCCCGCGCGCCGCCGCCGCTCGGCGACCGTCCACCCCGCGCGTCGCATCGCCCGCATCCTCGTCGCCGAGGACGATCCGATCAGCCAGAAGGTGATCGTCCGCATGCTCGAGAAGCGCGGCCACCGCGTCGACGTCGCCGGCGACGGGCGCGCCGCCGTCGAGGCGTGCCTCCGGCGCGCCTACGACCTGGTGTTGATGGACTGCCGGCTGCCCTGCCTCGACGGGCTCGCGGCGACGCGTGAGATCCGTGATCGCGAGCCGGCCGGCCGGCGCACACCGATCGTCGCGCTGACCGCCAGCACGAGCCCCGAGACGCGCCAGCGCTGTCTCGCCGCCGGCATGGCCGACCACATCGGCAAACCGGTCGGCGGCGACGAGCTCGACGCGGTGCTCGCCCAGTGGCTCCGCACGAGCGACGCCCCCTCGGAATCCTCCGGACCGGCGCGGAGCGTCCTCGACGTCACGGCACTCCTCGATCGCGTCGAGGGCGACCTGGCGTTCGTGCGGGAGCTCGCCGACGGCCTGTTCCGCGATGCGACGGCCTGGATCGAAGAGCTGCGAGGGGCGACGGCCCGCGGGGATGCCCGCACGATCGAGCAGATCGCCCACGCCATCCGTGGCTCCGCGAGCAACCTCGGCGGTCAGGCAGCCTCCGCCCTGGCCGAGGGCCTGGAAAATAGAGCCCACGCAGGGGACCTCACCGGCGCCGATCGCGTCTGCACCGAGCTCGACGACGAGCTCGCCCGCCTGCACCAGGCGTTGCTCGCCCTCGCCGACGAGTCGCTTCCGCGCCACGGCGCGGGCGTCGGCTGACCTCCCCGATCGCCTCCTTCGAGAATCCCCCGAAGAGACCCGAGGAGGTTCCGGGCCGATTCGAGGAACTCGCGTTGATTCGGGCGCTTGGATTCGCCACCCGGCGTCGACCATGCTCGCGTCCTCGTGGCGTTCGCCTCGTCGGCGCCGTGAGCGCAATGGCGCACCCGCCGAGTCATCGGCTGAATCGGGCGAACGAGCGATCGCACCCGCCGGGGCCACGGCTACGGCGACCCCTACAGCGGCGGCCACTCCGATCGCCACACCCACCCGCTGCTGGGTTCCCGCGATACTCGCGAGCCCTGCCTGGCCTACCTCTGATGCAGTGCGTTTCACTGATTTTACCGTTGCGCCTCACGCCTTTGCCGGAGGAAACTGGCCTTGGTGCGTGATTGTAAGGATGCGCGCCGTCGCCTACTCCTCGCCACAGTAGTGCCGTCGCCAACCCGTAACACTGGCGCTCAACGACAAGGGAGGCTCCCCATGCAGCACGACGTTCGTCGCAGCCACCACCAAGGCCTGCGAACCCCACTGGCGATGACGATGCTCGCGCTCGCCGGCTTCGTGTTCGGATTGACGATCGCGACCAGCGCCCACGCCGACGCCGTGCGCTGCAAGCGCGAGATCGCCAAAGCCTCCTCGAAGTACGTCCAGGCCAGGGTCCGGGCGCTGCAGAAGTGCGAGGACTCCGTCTTGACCGCGAAGATCAGCGGTCCCTGTCCGGACGGGAAGACGACGACGGCGCTCAACAAGGCCGCGGACAAGCTCCGGAGCGCGATCGACAAGAAGTGCGGCGGCGTCGACCACGACTGCGGCTCGCCGAGCGGTAACGACGCCCTGGCGGCGATCGGTTGGGGCGCCCAGTGCCCGAACCTCGAAGGAGGCGCCTGCAACAACGCGATCACCGACTGCGACGGCATCAGCAACTGCCTGCTGTGCGTCGATGCCGCCGCCGTCGATCAGGGCATCGACCTCTACTACGACGACCTCAGCAACTCCTCGAACAGCGACGTCAAGCGCTGCCAGCGCGAGATCGGCAAGAGCGCGGTCAAATACCTTCGGACGAAGTCGAAGGTCCTGCAGAAGTGCCGCGACAAGGTGCTCTCGGGTCAGATCTCGGGCCCCTGCCCCGACGCCAAGTCGTCGGCGATCCTCGCCAACGCCGAGGCCAAGAAGAACACCAAGATCTGTAGCACGTGCGGCGGCGACGACCGCGTCTGCGGCGGCGGCGACGACATGACCCCGGTCACGATCGGCTTTCCGGCCTCGTGCTCGAACGTGACGGTCCCCGGCGGCGCGTCGTGCGCCGGCGCGGTCAACAACCTCCAGCAGCTGGTGAACTGCGTGAGCTGCGTCACCAACTTCAAGGGCGAGTGCATGGATCGGCTCGCGGCGCCGTCGATGGGCTCGTACCCCGCCGAGTGCGGCGGTAACCCGCCGATGGGCTGCGGCAACAACGTGGTCGAGGGCAGCGAGACCTGCGACGGCACCAGCGATGCGGCCTGTCCCGGCCAGTGCACCGGCATGTGCACCTGCCCGCCCGACGTCTGCGTGCTCCCGAACCCGATTCCAGCGGCCGTGAGCTTCGTCGGCAAGCCCGGGAGCGATCTCGATACCGGCTGGACCGGCATCGGCCACGACACCCACACCGTCGACGATTCCTCCCTGATGGCCGGGACGATCTCCGGCTGCGATCTCGACACCGGCTCACCGACCTGCGGGCAGTGCAATCTCACCGGACCGATCGCGTTCGCCGGGGCGTCCAAGAACTGCGTCTGCTACAACGCCAACAACGCCGACGCGAGCTCGCTCACGACCTGCGATCCCCAGGCGCCGGCCTGCGGCGGCGGGGAGACCTGCCAGTGCATGCTCGGACCGCCGCTGCCGATCTCGGCCGGCGCCGTACCGGTGTGCGTACTCAACCGGCTCGTCGGCAACGTGACCGGCACCGCCAACGTGTCCGAGAGCGGACCCCATGCCGGTGAAGGGTCGGTGACGCTGCAGTTGATCGCCGCCGTGCACAACGGCGAGGCCGTCGAGCAGCCCTGTCCGATCTGCCAGAACGACACGACCCCGCGCGACGGCGTGAAGGACGGCACCTGCGAGGACGGCAGCCGCCACGGCCAGCCGTGCGACGTCGGCGGCACGAGCACCTTCTTCGGCCCGCTCAGCATCGACTGTCCGCCCTCCAACGTGAAGGGCATCGGCAACCTGAGCGTCGGCTTCAACCCGGCCACCACGGGCACCGTACAGCTGAACACGAATCGCCCCTGCACGGACCAGACGGGCAACTGCTTCTGCTCGACCTGCGCGACGTCGGCGGCGGAGCCGTGCAACACCAACGGCGACTGCCCCGGCGGCGTCATCTGCGGCGGTCGACGCTGCCTCGGCGGCCCGAATGCCGGCGCGCCCTGCACCGCCGACTCGCAATGCGGCGCCGGCGGCTTCTGCAACCGGCCGGGCCAGCCCACCAAGCGGAACGCCTGCGCCGACGAGATCTGCTCGTCGAACCCGGCCGATGGCCCGAACGAAGGCCTCTGCGAGGGCGGACCGGTCGACCTCGCCTGCAGCCTCGAGCCCTTCCGCGGCTGCACCAACAACGCCGATTGCAACCCGCCCCCAGGCGGCAATTGTCCGAGCTGTCTGCCGGCGCAGTCCTGCGACATCGCGCTCCGACAGTGCTTCCTCGATCCCATCATCCGGCAGGGGGATCCCGACACGGTGACGCCGATCGTGGCGGCTACGTTCTGCATCCCGCCGACCTCCAGTCAGTCCGTGAACCAGGTCGCCGGGCTGCCCGGACCGGGAGCGCTGCAGCTGCCGACCCGCGTGTTCAAGATTCCCGCGGGTTGCGGCAACGACGTGATCAACCCGCCCGAGGTATGCGACGGCAGCGCCGGCGGGCCGTGCCCCGGCGCGTGCCAACCGGATTGCACTTGCCCCGGTTGCGGCAACGGCTCGGTCGACGCCGGCGAGCAATGCGACGGCAACGACGACTCGAACTGCCCCGGGCTCTGCCAGGGCAACTGCCTCTGTCCTTCGGATTGCGGCAACAACACGCAGGAGTTCGGCGAGGCCTGCGACGGCACCGACGACGCGGAATGCCCGGGCCAGTGCCAGCCGGACTGCAGCTGCGGCGCCGTCTGCGGCAACAACGTCGTGGAAGGTACCGAGCAATGCGACGGCGCCGGCTCGGTCGCCTGCCCCGCCGAGGCCTGCCAGCCCGACTGCACCTGCGGAGCGTTCTGCGGCAACAACCAGATCGATCCCGGTGAGGAATGCGACGGCAACGGCACCGGCATCTGCGGCGAGGGGACGTGTCAGGCGGATTGCCAATGCGCGCCGTTCTGCGGCAACGACCAGCGGGAGGGTAGCGAGCTCTGCGACGGCACCGACGACAGTCTCTGTCCGGGTGAGTGCTCCCTTGGGTGCACGTGCCCGAGCTCGGCGACGATCAGCTTCACCGTCCAGGACGGCGCCGACCTCGACACCGGCTGGACCGGGACGGCACACGACCTCGCGGTCCAGAAGGGCTCGACCATCAGCGGTGAGCTCTCCAGCTGCGACGGTGGGGGCCAGTGCGACTTCTTCGGGAACGTCGGCTCGGCGTGCGCCGCCGATCCCTCGCAAGCCTGCCTCACCGACAGCGGTTGCAGCGCCGGCGGATGCACCGTCAATACCTTCGGTCCGCCGTTGCCGCTCTCGGCCGGGGGCGTCCCCGCGTGCATCATCAACCGCTTCGCGACCGACGTCACCGGCACGTACAACCTCCAGACCGGCAACGCCGAGCTCCACACGGTGCTGAGCTCGCTCGTCCACCTCGGCATCGCGGTCAGCCGGCCGTGCCCGATCTGCGACTGCGGGCTCCCAGATCCGGACAACTGCCAGATCGGCGACACCGGCACCTGCACCGACAACGCCGGCGGCGCCTGCCGCGTCCAGGGCACCGGTCCGCTCGGCCCGACGTCGAACGACTGCTTCCCGAGCTCGTCGTCCAACGTCTCCGGCGGCGGCCTCACCATCCCGTTTGAGCCGGTCACGACCGGCACCTCGACGTTCCCGACCAACCAGACCTGCGACGGCTCGGGTCACACCACCGAGCAGTGCTGGTGCGACGGCCAGCCGCAGACCAACTCGTGCGCCAAGGCCTGTGACGGCGGCAGCAACAACAACCAGGCCTGCAGCAGCGACGCCGAATGTCCCGGCGGAGGAGCGGGCTCGTGCAAGCCGCTGTGCCGGCAGATCGGCATCGAGGCCACCGGCGAGGGCGAATGCGTCGCCGGTCCGCCGACCCAGACGTGCGCCAACGCGCCCGAGATCGGGTGTCAGACCAACAGCAACTGTCCCGGCAGCACCGGTCCGTGTCTGGCAAAGAACCAGCGCTGCTTCCTCGACCCGATCGTGCGCGTCGGCACACCGGGCACCGTCACCAACGTCTCGGTGTCGACGTTCTGCATCCCGGCAACCAGCGCCTCGGCCATCAATCAGACCGCCGGGCTACCCGGTCCGGGAGCCATCAGCTTCCCGACCAACATCGACCTCAAGGAATGCGGCGACAACGACGTCAATCGCTTCGTGGAAGAGTGCGACGGAACGGACGACTCCAACTGTCCGGGCACGTGTCTCGCGAACTGCAAGTGCAATCGCGTCTGCGGCAACAACGCCATCGAGTTCGGAGAGCAGTGCGACGGCACCTCCGACGCGGCGTGTCCGGGAGAGTGTGGCGCGCCCGCCTCGGCGAACCCCTGCATATGTCCGGTGACCTGCGGCGACGGCTTCGTCGGCCCTGGGGAAGACTGCGATCCGCCGAACGACTCGCAATGCCCCGGAAGCTGTACCAACTGTGGATGCCCGGTGCCGACGGCAACGTGCCTGAACAACGTGCTGGATCCGGGCGAGCCATGCGAGGTACCCGCCATCGGGTGCGGACCGAGCCAGGCATGCCTGCTCTGCCAGCAGTGCTTCCCCGACTATGGTCCCATCATCGAGCCACTCGGCTTCATCTGCGGCAACGTGAACGTCGAGCCGACCGAGGTGTGCGAGCTGCCGGCGATCAGCTGCGATCCCGGCCAACTCTGTCTGAACTGTACGCAGTGCGTGGATGCCATTCCGTTCTGCGGCAACCTGAACACCGAGCCGGGCGAGAATTGCGAGCTCCCTGCGATCGGCTGCGGACCGAACCAACTCTGCCTGCTCTGCAACCAGTGCGTCGACGTTCCGGTCGCGATCTGCGGCAATCTCAACATCGAGCCCGGCGAGGTCTGCGAGCTACCGCAGCAAGGATGTGGACCACTCGCACTCTGTCTCCTGTGCGGGCAGTGCGTGCCGTTGCTATAGCGACACGCAGCGCCTTCGGGCTTTAGTCGCCGCGAGGGCCGCGGAGCACCGCTCCGCGGCCCTCCCTTATTTTCACCAGCAAATCTCACCTGAGGGCGGCATTGATCGCCTCCTCACTCGTGGTAGCCGCAGCGTGACTCGCACGCACCTGCCACGGCGAGGGAGAGTGCCATGCCATCCGCCCCACGTTCAGTAACCGCTCGATCCGCCTGCCTCACCGTCCTCTCCGCGACCCTCGCGGTGCTCCTCGCTGCGGGGAGCGCGATCGCACAATCGACCGTCAGTGGCGATGCCTTCGGCGTCTCGGCGTCGTCCCTCCTGATCAACCTGACCGAGTTCCCCGACGTCGACCTCGATCCGCAGGGCGGTACGGCCTCGGCGGCGGTGGCCGGGCTGAACCTCGTCGGCCTCCTCACCACCGGCGCCATCTCGGTCGACACGCAGGGCACGGCGGGCGCGAGCAACGCTGACTCCGAGAGCACGGCGACCGTCACCCAGATCAACGTCCTCGCCGGCCTCATCACCGCGGACGTCGTGACGGCGCAATCGAGCAGCACCTGCGACGGCGCGACGGCGAGCAGCAGCGCGGCCGGGACGACGCTCGCCAACCTCACGATCGCCGGTGTGCCGATCGGCGCCCTGCCCCCGGCCAACACGGTCATTCCAATCAGCATCCCGCTGGTGGTGACCGGCGCGGTCACCGTGAACGAGCAGGTCCCCGGCGGCAACGGCACCACCACCTCCTCGCTCACCGTCAATCTCCTGCACATCCAGGTCAGCACGCTCGTCCTCGGTTCGGTCGACCTGGTGATCGCGTCGGCCCATAGCGACGTCGCCTGCGGACCGCCGTCGCCGAGCCCGACCCCGACGCCGGGTCCGTGCGTCCCGAACGCGCCCATCACCGGCGACCCGATCGTGAGCGGCGAGGCCTACGATTTCTTCGTCGACGTCCCGCCGGTCTCGATCCCACCGAATCCCCACGTCGTGCTCGCGCCGACGGGCGGCTCGCTCGGAGCGAGCGTCACCAGCTTCACCCAGGCCGGCGTGGTCACTACCGGCACGCTCATCGCCACCACCAACGGCACGACGACGCCGACGATGGCGAGCTCCGACGCCACCGCGCGGGTCGAGAACCTGAATCTCTTGGCCGGCCTCGTGACCGCGACCCTGGCCCAGGCCGTCTCCAGCAGCACCTGCGACGGCACCACGGCCTCGAGCAGCGACGCCAACACCGTGTTCGCCGGCCTGGTGGTGAACGGCATGGCGCAGGCCAACACGCCGCCGCCGAACACGGTCGTCGCCGTGCCCGGCGGCTCGGTCACGCTGAACGAGCAGATCCCGGGCGGCGATGGCATCTCGAGCTCCTCGCTCACCATCAACCTCCTCCACGTCGTGATCGCGGGGGTCGGCGAGGTGGTCGTCTCGTCGGCCCACAGCGACGTGGACTGCGCGCCCGCGATCCCACCCGTGGGGCCGACCTGCACGCCGGTGCCGACGCTCACGCCCCTCGCGCCGACCCCGACCCCCACCGTCTCCGCCACGCTCACCATCGCGCCGACCGCGACCCTGGCGACCCCGACGTCGACCGCGCCGACCGCGACGGCGACCCCGACGCCGACCGCCACCGCGACGCCCAATCCGGATCTGAACCACTTCATCTGCTACGAGATCCACCACCTGCCGCTCAATCTCACCGTGTCTCTGATCGACGAGTTCGGCGCGAGCTTCGCCACCGTCAAGCATCCGAAGCGGATCTGTCTCCCGGCCGACAAGAACGACGAGGATCCGGTCGCGGTCGGCCAGCCCGAGACCCTGACGGGGTTCACGATCAAGCAGAGCGCGCCGAAGCCGTTCGCGCGCGTGAAGGGCGTCACGGCGACCAACCAGTTCGGCCAGATCACCTTCGACGTCTTCAAGCCCGATCGGCTGTTCGTGCCGACGGCCAAGAGTCTCGCCGGCCTGCCGCCGCCGCCGATGTTCCCGGCCCTCGACCACTTCAAGTGCTACAAGACCGCCTTCGCCAAGACCCGAGTCTCGGGCATCAAGCTCGACGACCAGTTCGGCACGATCACGGTCGACGTCAAGAAGCCGCTGCACCTCTGCATCCCCGTCGACAAGAACGGCGAGGGCATCCCGAGCCCGGGGCAGGCGCTGATGTGCTACCTGGTGCGGACGACGAGCGGCACGCCCCCGCCGCAGAAGCACCTGCCGAACGTGGTCTACACGACGCATCAGTTCGGGTCGGATGCGCTCGAGGTCTTCGGCCCCCGCGAGCTCTGCGTTCCATCGACCGTGACCGCTCCCTAGGGCGCTGACGGAGACTCCGCGCGCGAAGCGCGCGGCCGAGCGAGAGCGAGCCGGGGGATGAGCCGACGCGGCTTTGCCGCGGCGGCGAAGGGGGAGAGATCCCCCTTCCGAACTGTGATCCGACTTGGCGCACCCCGATCCCCCAGGTAAGACTTCTGGCGGACGAGCGTGATGGATCTCCGGAAGAGACTGCGCAGGAGCGTGGGCCCGGCGTGGGTCTCGATGTTGGTGCTCGGCGGGATCGGCTGCAGCCAGTCGGGCGAGACCGCGCCGACGGGGCCGCCGCCGCCGGTGGTCGAGGTCGTCACGGTCACTCCGCGGACGATCACCAACGAGGCGGCGTTGCTCGGCCAGCTGGTCGCGGAGCAGAGCGTCGTCGTGCGCTCCGAGGTCGCGGGCATCATCGCCGCCATCGAGTTCACGGAGGGCAAGCCGGTCACGAAGGGGCAGGTCCTCTTCCGCCTCCGTGACGACGAGCAGGTCGCCAGGCTGCACGAGGCCGAGACCGCGCTCCGGCTCGCCGAGGCCAACTACCGGCGCACGCGCGATCTCTCGGGACAGGGCATCGTGGCGCCGTCGCAGCTCGACGACGTCACCGCCGCCATGGACGCCGCCCGGGCGCGACTCGAGGTCGCGCGCGTCGCCGTCGACCGCACCCGCATCCTCGCCCCCTTCGACGGCTATGCCGGGGCGCGGCTGGTCTCGCTCGGCGCCCGCATCGAGCCCGAGTACGAGCTGGTCACGGTCGAGTCGATCACGACGCTCGAGCTCGCCTTCCAGCTGCCGGAGCTGGCGCTGCCGCTGGCGCGGGTGGGCGTGCCCGTCAGCCTCAAGGTCGCGCCCTACCCCGACCGGGTGTTCCCGGGAATGGTCTCGTTCGTGGCCCCGAGCCTGAACCCGCAGAACCGCCGCATCCTGGTGAAGGCGCGCGTACCGAACGCCGACCTCGTGCTGCGCCCCGGCCTGTTCGCGACCGTCGAGGCCGATCTCGGCACGCGCGAGAACGTGCTCGCCGTGCCCGACAGCGCGGTGGTCTACGGCAGCGAGGGGACGTTCGTCTGGCGCCTCGACGACAAGCAGGTCGCCAAGGCGGCCGACGTCGAGCTCGGGACCCGTCAGGACGGCCTCGTCGAGGTCCGCTCCGGCCTCAAGGCCGGCGACGTCGTCGTCGTGGCGGGCACCAACAAGCTCGCTCCCGGCGTCGTGGTCGAGCCGGTGCCCGCCGGCCCCTCCCCCGCCGCGAGCCCCGAGGCGGCCTCCTGAGGATCTCCGACCACTCGATCGAGCGCCCCGTCCTCGCGACGGTCATGTCGCTGGTGATCGTGCTGGCCGGCGCGATCGCGTTGCCGCGGCTCGCCAATCGCGAGCTCCCCGACGTCGATCCCCCGATCGTCTCCGTCGCCACCATCTACCTCGGCGCCGCACCCGAGGTGGTCGAGACCTCGGTCACCCAGCCGCTCGAGGACGAGCTGATCGGCATCGACGGCATCCGTCACCTGACCTCGAACAGCCGCGAGCAGGTCTCCGAGATCTCGATCGAGTTCGAGCTCGGGCGGAACGTCGACGAGGCCGCGAACGACGTGCGTGACCGGGTCGCGCGGGTGCGCGGCACGCTCCCCGACGAGGTGGAGGATCCGGTGGTCGCGAAGAGCGACGCCGACGCGAGCCCGATCATGTGGATGGCGCTTTCGAGCGAGCGCTACGGCCAGCTCGAGCTCTCCACCATCGCCGAGACTCGCATCAAGGATCGCCTGAGCAAGCTCGGCGGCGTCGCCACCGTCATCATCGCGGGCGAGCGCCGGCACGCGATGCGCGTGTGGATCGACAACGTGCGGCTGACCGCCACCAACCTGACGATCGCCGACGTCGAGGCCGCGCTCCGGCGCGAGAACGTCGACCTGCCGTCCGGCCGGGTGGAGGGCGCACGGCGCGAGTTCACCGTACGGACCCTCGGCGAGGTGACCACGGCCGAGGAGTTCACGGCGCTGGTGGTCGCCGAGCGCGACGGCGAGGTGATCCGGCTCGGCGACATCGCCCGCGTCGAGGTCGGCCCCGAGGACGACCGCAACTTCGTGCGCTTCGACCGCAAGCCCGCGGTCGCGCTCGGCGTGGTGCGCCAGTCGAAGTCCAACACGGTGGCGGTCGCCGACGCCGTGCACGCCGAGGTGGCGACGCTCCGCCGCGAGCTGCCCCGCGGACGTCACGCTCGACGTCGCCTACGACCAGTCCACCTTCATCCGCCAGTCGGTCGCCGACGTGACGCGCACCATCTTCGAGGCCGTCCTGCTCGTGGTGGCGGTGATCTACCTCTTCCTCCGCAGCCTGCGGGCCACGCTCGTGCCGGCCGTCGCGATCCCGGTGTCGGTGATCGGCACCTTCGCTTTCCTCGATCTCTTCGGCTTCTCGATCAACACGCTCACCCTGATGGGGCTCACGCTGGCGATCGGCCTGGTGGTGGACGACGCCATCGTCGTGCTCGAGAACGTCACGCGCTGGGTCGAGGACGGCACCCCGCCGCGCGAGGCCGCGCACCGCGGCATGCAGGAGATCTCGTTCGCGGTGCTCGCCACGACCGTCTCGGTGATCGCGGTGTTTCTGCCGCTCGCCTTCCTGACCGATCAGACCGGACGCCTGTTCCGCGAGTTCGGCGTCACGGTCGCCGCCGCGGTCGCGATCTCGGGCTTCGTCGCGCTCACGCTGGCGCCGATGATGTGCGCGCGCCTGGTGCGACGGGCCACCGCCGAGCACGGCCTGAAGCGTGCGCTCGAGCGCGGCCTCGACGCCGTGACCGCCGCCTATCGCCGCTGCCTGACGTTCGCGCTCGCCCACGCTCGCGCCGGCGTCGCGCTCGGCGCCGTCTGGTTCGTGCTCGGGCTCTGGCTGCTGCAGACGGCACCGCGCGAGTTCGTACCGACGGCCGACCGCGGCAACATCCTGGTGCTCACCGAGTCACCGGAGGGCAGCACGGTCGGCGACACCGACCGCTACCAGCGTCAGGTCGAGGACGTCGTGCTCGCCGTCCCCGAGATCGCCAAGGGCTTCTCGGTGGTCGCCCTCGGCAACAACGGGCCGGGGGTCGTGAATCAGGGCGCGATGTTCGTCACTCTCGATCCCTGGGAGGAGCGCACGCGCTCGCAGCAGGCGATCGTCGGCGGACTGTTCCCGGCGCTGCACCGGGTGCCGGGCATGCTGGCGTTCCCGATCAACCCGCCGTCCCTCGGCACCAATTTCGACGCCACGCCGGTCTCGCTCGTGATCCAGGGTCCGGACGTGCAGACGCTCTCGCGCTTCGCCACCGAGATCGTGCACCGCGCCGCCGAGCTGCCGGGCTTCGTCAACGTGCGAAGCAACCTGGTCCTCAACAAGCCGCAGCTGGTGGTCGACATCGACCGCAACCGCGCCGCCGATCTCGGGGTGTCGGTGCGCACCATCGCCTCGACGCTGCAGATCCTCCTCGGCGGGCTCGACCTCTCCACCTTCAAGCTCGAGGGCGAGACCTACAAGGTCATGGTCCAGCTCGAGGAGGCGTACCGGCGACGTCCGGGCGAGCTCCTCGAGCTCTACGTGCGCGGCAAGAATCAGGATCTCATCCCCCTGCAGTCCGTCGTCCACGTCCGCGAGTCGACCGCGCCGCGCGGCCTGCCGCACTTCGACCGGCTGCGCTCGGCAACGCTGTCCGCGACCCTCTTGCCGGGAACTCCGCTCGGGGCCTCCCTCGACCGCGTCCGCGCCGTGGCCGAGCGGGTGATCGGCGACACACCCGGATACAGCCTCACGTTCTCGGGCGAGTCGGAGGACTTCTACGAGTCCGGCAACGCCCTCGCCTTCGCCTACCTGCTCGCCGTCGTCATCATCTACCTCGTGCTCGCCGCGCAGTTCGAGAGCTTCTGGCATCCGGTGGTGCTCCTGATCGCCGTCGCGCTGTCGTTCACGGGGGCGCTCGCGACGCTCCGGCTCACGGGCGACACGCTGAACCTGTTCAGCCAGATCGGGCTCGTCATGCTGATCGGCCTCGTCACCAAGAACTCCATCCTGATCGTCGAGTTCGCGAACCAGCTCCGCGAGCGCGGCCGCGAGCTCGGCGAGGCGATCTTCGAGGCCTCGGTCACGCGCTTCCGGCCGATCCTGATGACGGCGATCTCGACCATCGTCGGCATCCTGCCGATCGCGCTCGGCTCGGGCGCCGGCAGCGAGCTCCGCGCGCCGCTCGGCGTGGCCGTCGTCGGCGGCATGGTGTGCTCGACCGTGCTGACCATCTTCATCGTGCCGGCGGCCTACCTGGTGCTCGAGCAGGCGCGCGCCCGCGTGCTCCACGGCCGCGTGCACGAGCCGGCGCGCGCGGCCGGCGCGGCGGAGCGCGAGAGCGACGTTCAGCCTCCCGTCGCGCTGCCGCTCGGCCGCAGCCACCAGTAGAACGGCACGCCCGCGAGCAGCACCGCGAGCCCGATCGCGCACTCGAACGGACGGCCCCACAGCATCGCCACCGCGATGCCGGCATTGGCCGCCAGATAGAGCGCCGGCACCACCGGGTAGCCCCAGGCCCGATACGGGCGCGGCAGATCGGGCCGGCGGCGGCGCAGCCGATAGAGCACGGCCGTGTCGGCCATGGTGGCGAGGACGATCGCGAAGGTCGTGTAGTCGAGGACGCTCGGGAAGCGCCGCAGCACGAGGAGGAGCGCCACGGCGACCCCCGCCTGGACGACGATCGCGCGATGCGGCGTGCGGTAGACGGCGTGCACCTCGGCCGCGCCGCCGACGAAGAGATCGTCGAGCGCCATGGCGTAGGCGATGCGCGGGCCGACCAGGATGGTGGCGTGCAAGGTCCCGAGGATCGAGACGACGACGAACGCGGCCACCAGGCGCCCGGCGAGCGGTCCGAAGAGCGCGCGGGCCGCCGCCGCGCCGGCGTTCGGCTCGCCGCGGAGCGCGTCGAGGGGAAGCGCGTAGAGGTAGACGACGTTCAGCGCGAGGTAGGCCGCCGTGCAGATCCCGAGGCCGAGAAAGAGCGCCCGCGGCACCGTCCGTCCCGGGTCGTGGATCTCGCTCGCCACGTAGACCGGCGCGTTCCACCCGAGGTAGGTGAAGAGCACCGGCGAGAGGGCGAGCCCGAACGCCGCAACGGGGGCGGCGGCGGTCGCCCCGGCGACGAGCGGACCGAGGCGGGTGGGGTCGCCGACGCCGACGGTGAACGCCGCCGTCACGAAGATCGCGATCCCGGCGAGCTTGGCGAAGCTCGCCCAGTTGTTGACCGTGATGCCGCGCCGCACCCCCAGGTAGTTGATCGCGGAGGTGACGAGCGTGGCCAGAACGGCCAAGGTCAGGACGCCGGCGCCGCCGAGCCCGAGCGGATGCGCGACCGCCTCGCCGAACGCGGCCGCGAGCGACGCCACCGTGCCGGCGTAGATCACGAAGAAGCTCAGCCAGCCGACGAGGAATCCGGCCGCCGGATGGTAACCCTCACGGAGATAGACGTAGTCCCCGCCCGCGCGCGGAAACATCGCCCCGAGCTCGGCATTGGCGAGCGCGCCGGCCAGGGACAGCAGGCCGCCCACCAGCCAGACGGCCAGGATCGCCCCCGGATGCGGCAACAGCCCCGCGACCGTCACCGGCGTGAGGAAGATCCCGGAGCCGATCACCGACGCGACGACCAGCATGACCGTATCGGTCGTCCCGAGCTCGCGAGCCAGGCGATCGCGCGGATCAGCTCCCCCCTCGACCGCCGGAACCGTCACGCGCCGTTCCCTACCACAGGCCGCCGTCGTCGCCGCCACCGGCGCGCGTCCGCGATTGTCGGCGCGGAGGTCGCGTGCCAAGGAGAGTCGTCATGGTGGCGAGCCTCACCGCGACGGCGGCGTTGATCGCGATCGCCATGCTGGCGCTCTGGCTCGTGAGCCTGGCGCTCCGCGACGTCAGCATCGTCGACGTCTTCTGGGGCCTCGGCTTCGTCATGGTCGCCCACTGGGTGCGCGCGACCACGGCCGGCTACCCGCCGCGCGCCTGGTTGGTCACGCTGCTGGTGACGGCGTGGGGCGTCCGGCTCGGCGCCTACCTGCTCTGGCGCAACTGGGGCGGCGGTGAGGACTACCGCTACCAGGCCATGCGCCGGCACTACGGCCCGCGCTTCGCGTTCGTGAGCCTGGGCGTCGTCTTCGCGCTCCAGGGCGCCTTGATGTGGCTCGTGTCGTTGCCCGTGCAGGTCGCCGTTTCGTCACCCGCTCCCGACCGACTCGGCTGGCTCGACGCGCTCGGGACGCTGCTCGTGCTGGTCGGCCTCGCCTTCGAGGCGGTCGGCGACCTCCAGCTCGCCCGCTTCAAGCGCGACCCCGCGAACCGCGGCCGGGTCATGGACCGCGGCCTCTGGCGCTACACGCGTCACCCCAACTATTTCGGCGACGCGCTCGTGTGGTGGGGGCTCTTCTGCTTCGCGTTCACCACCCCGGCCCACGCCTGGACCGCGATCGGGCCGGTGATCATGACCTATCTGCTCACCCGCCTTTCCGGCGTGCCGCTCCTCGAGAAGAAGCTCGCCCGCACCCGCCCCGGCTATGCCGAGTACGTGGCGCGGACGAGCAGCTTCGTGCCGTTGCCGCCGTCTTGGGTCAGGCTCCCAGCTCGCTAGGGCTCGAGCCCGACGACCACCAGCGCGACGAACAGCTCGGCCTGCTGGCGGGCGCTCACCGAGTTGCCGGTGGCGTCGCAGAGGCTCTTGATGTTGCCGAGCTTCTGCTTGGCCTCGAGCTTGGCGAAGCAGCTCTTGGCCGGATCGCCCCCGCCGTCGTACTTGGCGACCGCCTTGTCGAGGCAGGCCTCGTCGGTCGGCAGGCCGGCCTTGTGCGACTTGATCTCGCACGCCAGCATCGACTTGAAGAGCTTCCCGAGGCAGGCGACCTTGCCGGCGCTGCAGGAGCTGCCGAACGACACGGGCCCGCCGGGCGCGATCTCCTCGTTCATGACGTCGAGCGTGAAATCCTCGACCACGTTGTCGACGTCGTACTCGTCCATGATGCCCGCCGGGCAGACGGTCTCGGGCTTGGCGACGTTCTCCTTGGCCTCGACCTTGTCCCAGCACTGCACCTTGGAGGAGAGGGCGGTGCCGAACTTGCGGCGCGCCTTGCGGATGCATTCCTCGGCCTTGTCCGCCGTCTCGCCGGTGAAACCGGTCTTGAAGATCTTGGCGTAGCACTTGAAGACCGAGCTGCTGAAGGCGTTGGTGCAGGCGATCTTGCCGGCGATGCAGGTGTTGGGAGCGGCGGATGCCGGGCCGGCGACCGCGATCACGAGGCCGGCGGTGGCGAGGAGGGTCGGAACGAGGACTGAACGACGCATTGTTTTCAGGCTCCTTTCAACCGAAAGGCGTTCAATCGGGAGGGAACGCCGTTCAACCCCCGGAGTCGGATTCCTCGTGGTTTCGCGCCCATGGAGCCTGGTCGGGGATTTGGGGGTCCAACCGGCGGGTTGCCCGCGACGCCAGAGGGAGTACGATCCGCCCCGAGCTCGCGACCGCCACCAGACCCGCGGACGAGGCCGAGGAGGGGATGTGACCGCAACGACCGCCGCCGTATTTCGCAGAATCAACTGGGTGACGACGCTCTTCCTGACGCTGACCCCGCTGGTCGGCTTGATCTGGGGGACCCTGCACATCCACGCCGCCGGCGTCGGGCCGAGCGAGCTCGTGGCCTTCGCGTTCTACGTCGGCGCCACCGGCTTCAGCATCACCACCGGCTACCACCGCCTGTTCGCGCACGGCTCCTACGAATGCTCGCGGATCGTGAAGATCTTCTATCTACTGTTCGGCGCCGCCGCCTTCCAGCATTCGGTGCTGTCGTGGTGCTCCGACCACCGCCGCCATCACAAGCACCTCGATCACGACGACGACCCCTACAGCATCACGCGCGGCTTCTTCTGGGCCCACATGGGCTGGCTCCTGGTGACCGACCACAAACGCGCCGAGGATTTCTCCAACATCCCCGATCTCCTCGCCGACCCCTGGATCCGCGCCCAGCACCGCTTCTACATTCCGATTGCGGTCATCATGGGATTCGTGGTGCCGTTCGGCCTCGGGTGGAGCGTCGGACATCCCTGGGCCTGCGTGCTGTGGGCCGGCGTCTTCCGCGTCGTGCTGGTCCACCACTCGACCTTCCTGGTGAACTCCCTCGCCCACCGCCTCGGCCGCCGGCCGTATCTCCGGGCGATCTCGGCGCGCGACAGCATCGTGACCGCGCTCCTCACCTTCGGCGAGGGCTACCACAACTTCCATCACCGTTTCGCGACCGACTACCGGAACGGCGTCGGGCGCGCCGCCTGGGATCCCACCAAGTGGCTCATCCGCGGCTTGGAAATGGTCGGCCTCGCGTGGAATCTGAGCCGCGTCCCGCCCGAGCGCATCGTCGCCGCCGAGCTCGACTGCGACTCCCAGCGCCTGAGCGAGCGCCTGCGCGGCCATTCCGAACAGGCCCTCGCCCACCTGCGCACCCGCTTCGCCGACATGGCGGCGAGCGTCGAGCGCGCCGCCGCCGCCCTCGGCAAGCGCGAGCGCGAGTTCGCGGAGGCGCGCGCGCAGTGGGGACGCGACCGCGCGGAGCGCCTACGGCATCTGCGCGCCGAGCTGCGTGCGGCGCGGCTCGAGATGCGGGCGGCGCGGGTGCGGTGGCGGGCGATGCTCGCCGAGCTGCTCGACGACGGCCCGGTGTTTCTGCCGAGCTAGCTCAGAAGGGGGATCTCTCCCCCTTCGCCGCCGCGGCAAAGCCGCGTCGACTCATCCCCCGGCTCGCTTCGCTCGGCCGCGCGCTCCGCGCGCGGATACTGGATTCTCAGGCCGGCGTCCTAGCCGGGACGTCCATCGAACCAGCGCGCCGACGACGCCGGAGCCAACCGGACGTGCCGCGCCAACACGTCACCGATCGCCGTCGTCCTCGACCTCGAGCACGACGGCAGTCACGTTGTTCGCCGGCGTCGGATCGACCCCCGGACCGACCGCGCTGAGCGCGATCTGACACCGCGCCGGCACGTCCCCCGGGGTGAAGAAGGCCGTGCTCTCGACCTGCAACGTCACGGTCGCGGTCTTGCGCTTGCCGGCGCGGACGACGATGCGGTCCTGCGATCCCGCCGTGCGTGAGACGAAGTCGGGAGCGACGGTGACGACGCCCGGCGGGCAATCGCCCGCCGACGCGACCAGCCGGATCTCGTGACCGGGGCCGCCGCGGTCGGCCACCACGTCCTCGTTCCGAACCTTGATGCGGACCCGAACCGTGCGCGCCTCGACCCCCTCGCGCAGGCGCACGCGCTTGGCGCGGCGGAGGCCGGTGACGCTGGAATCGTGTCCGCCGCCGCCAGCGGGCGTCGGGGTCGGCTGCGGCGGCGCGAAGGTCGGCGTCGGAGCCGGCCCGGCGCCGACCGAGAAACGGCGATCCTCCCGCGTCACGTTCCCCTGCTGGTCCGCGACGGCGACCCAGAGGTGCGCGTTCTGCACGTCGGTCAGGGGCGGCGACAGCGGAACGCTCCAGATGCCGTCGCCCGCGACCTGCGCCAGGTCGGCGAGCTCCGCGCCCGCCGCGCGTCCCGCCATCGCGAAGTCGGCCGTGATCGAGAGCGAGCCCGGCGCGAGCCCGGAGTCGGCGTCGGCGACGCCGATGCGGATCAGCGTCGCCGAGCTCGCCGCTGTTCCAGCCCGGGCGCGGCAGCGCTGACCGCGAGCGTCGGGCGGAGATCGTCGAGGAACCAGCCGTACGGCGTCGCCGCTGTCGCCGACGTTGATCGGGCAGCCGAGATCGATCCAGCGCGCGATCGTCATCTTCTCGTCGATCGCTGAGCGGCGGCACGCCGCTGCCCGGCGGCGGCATGATCGTGCCGGTGTAGTCGAGGTCGGCGGCGTTGGGGTCGGCGCCGGGCGGCAGCGTGGCCGCGTCGCCCGGCGTCGACTCGGTCGGGATGGTCGGCGTTCGTCCAGCCGTCGAGCCGCGGCGCCGAAGATCTTCCACACCAGCAGGCTCCGCCGGCTCTGGAAGCTGCGCACGTAGCGGCTCGCGTTGGTCTGCCGCCACGCGCCGGTCGGCGATGACCGGCGGGTAGCCCCAGCGCGCGTCGGCGGTCGTCGGCGAGCCGGGCGTAGTCGCCCGGGCAGGCCGCCCGTCATCGGCGCGTGTCGTCGAGCACGAGGTTGCCGGGCGGGCTCGCGGCGTTCTTGGTGTGGCACGGCACGCAGCTGCGCTGCAGGAGCGGCCGGATGTCGCGGATGAACTCGACGTCGACCGACGGCACCGGCTCGACCGCGCGTGCGCCGGCGAGCCGTCGGCGTCGGTGCGTGAGGAGCGGCGTCGTCGTGCACCAGGTCGGCGACCGGGTAGCCCGGCTGCGCCGGCGGCCGTGTCCTGCGAAGGCGAGCGGCTGCTGGCTGTGCGCGTGGCAGCCGCCGCAGTCGGCGCGCATCTCGCCCGGGCGCACCTGGTGCCAGGTCTGCGCCATGTTGAGCACCAGGCCGTTGCGGTCGAGCGTCTGGAACGTGAACGGCGTGTCGGCGGGAATCTTGGCGAGGAAGCTGGTGTCGGGATTGCCCTCGGGATCGAGGATCGGGCGCGCCGCCCGGCGTCGAACTTGCGCAGCGGGATCTCGCCGAGGATGCGCAGGCGCTCCATGGCGTGGCTCGAGAAGAGCTGCGCCGCCGCTCGGCCCGCCGTTCGGGCCGTAGCTGCGGTGCGTGCTCGGCTCCATCGCGAGGAGGCGGACCGCCCAGATGTCGGCGTTCGTCGTACTGCCGGCGTCGGCGCCCTGCCATGTCCCAGTTGCTGCTCTGGCCGTTCTCGGCCGGTGTTGAAGGCGTCGAGGCCGTCGAAGGTGTTCGACCACGGCGGCACGAAGCCGGGGAAGCTCTCGCGCTTGTAGAAGCTGCTGGTGCCGACGAGGCCGTACGGCGTGCCGGCGGCAGCGCCGGATGCACCGTGCCGTCGTTCGGCAGCCACGAGCAGCGTCGCCGGCTCGTCGACGCCGTGGACCGCCGCGATACGGCACCACCGCGCGCGGCCAGGCCTCGTTGTAGCGGGATCGTTCTTGATCAGCACGAGCTCGCTCGGCGCGCTGCACGACGTCGCCGCCGGGATCAGGTAGAGCCCGGCGTCGTAGTACGGGCGTCGTGGTCGGGCGATCGAGGTCGTTCGCCGGGCCCGGGCGTCCAGACGACCAGCAGGTCGTTGTCCGGCGCCGCCGAGGGATGGGTGAACTTGCCGACGCGCACGCCGCCGGCGCCGACCGGCGCCGCCTCGTCGTTGCCGTGGGTGAACGGCGTGAGCGAGTACAGGCCGCGCGGCGTGAACGGCATCCGGAACGGATAGCGAGAAGCCCTGCCGCCGACGGTCTGCGCGATCGGCGGGTTGTCGTCGAGGAAGGCGCTGATAGAAGCGCGGCGTCGCCCGGCGGCGGCGCGCACCGGCATGCGGTAGAGCGCGCCGAAGCCGTTGTTGTTGAGGTTGTAGTAGTCGACGACACGAGGTCGCCGTTCGAGAGCTGGGTCATGAAGTGGAAGGCCTGGCCGCTCGCGGAACGCGCTCACCACCGGCTCCCAGCGTCGGCCGTCCGGCCAGATCGCCCAGATGCCCCACATGCGCGCCGTCGCGCAGGCCCTGCGCTCTCGTAGCGTGCGAGAACAGCGAGCCGGCCGTCGCGGAGCGGCGTCGGGTGCAGCGCGCTCGCCGATGTTCATCGGCGCGATCGGCGTGACGTTGGCGCCGTCCTCGTCCATCACGAAGAGCTGCAGCGTCGGGTTGGTGTAGCCCTTCGGCGGCACGAAGCCGTTGCGGTTGCTGGTGAAGGCGATCTTGCCGCCGGCGACCGGGCGCGGGCCCGAGGTTCAGGATGCCGTAGCCGAGGCGAGTCGTACTGCCCGGGCCCGGGTTCGACCGGGTTCGACTCGTCGAAGTGGCCGGCGCCGGTGTTGGGCGTGAACTCGCCGAAGCGTGAGCCGCTCGATCGCGCGCGACGCGAGGTGGATGCGGTAGATGTCGGCGCCCTCGCTACGGCAGGCCGCGCTGGTAGTTGAAGGCCTGCGGCCGGACGTCGGGGAAGTAGCTGTAGTAGACCCACTGCGCGTCGAAGGAGACGAACGGATCGGTCACCGCGCCGTTGCCGCCCGCGACCAGCACCTCCTCGCTGCCGTCGGGATGGAGCAGCATGAGGTCGGCGCCGGGATCGATGCTGCGCCGGATGGAAGACCTCGGGCCAGGTCGTGTTGGTCGTGTTCGCCGTAGCGCGGCTGGCGCACGTAGACGATGTCGTAGGCAGGCGGGGCGGCCGCGGCGGCGAGCGGCAGCAACGTGACGGCGACGGTACAAATCGCGGCGGCGAGACACCGAAACCCGAGTCGAGAGCGCTCGATCATGCTTTCCCCCGTCGGCGGTGGCACCGCCGCTTCGTGCAAGGAGCAAGAGCGGCGCCAGCACCGGCGCTCCAAATGCCTCCCCACCCGCCCACGCGCGCGCCTCGGCATGTGGTCGCCGCGCACGATCGTGCGACCCTTCCGCTCCCGCGGCCTCAGTCGCGGACGGACGCGCGGTATTGCTTGGCGTCGTTCCGCGTCGCGGTCGGGAAGCGCGATTGCCAGCACACCGGACCGACGTTGCGCTTCAGACGGGCCGTCACGGCGCCGCTGAGACCGAGAGGCGGCATGGCGAGATTGGTCCCCTTGCCCTTCAGCACGATGCGCGCGTGTCCCGGGTCGCCTGCGGTCGCCGTGAGCTTGACGATGCCGTCGGGCGTGGCGTCATTGTCGGTGTACTTGATCGACGACGGCCCCTCCTTCCAGCACGGCTTGCCGCGACAGATGCCGCCGGCGACCGCCGTCGCGCTCATCTTGAGACCCGACTGGTCGAAGAGACAGAAGGTCAGGTCCGTCACGGTGGACGGCGAGCCGTAGTCGAGGAGGGCCACCGGTAGATCGCTCTTCCATTTCCAGGTGAACCCGTCGTGCGCCGCGTCCGTGGAGTGCTTGAGCAACTTGAGCGACGCCGACCGGGGCGGCTCGATGTCGCATTGGACGTTGGTCGGAGGGATGCAGCCGAAGGGCGGATCGCAGTCGAGACAGGGATCGCAGCTCACCGTGCCGCCCTCGCAGCTGCCGCCGAGACACGTGCCGCCGATGGTGCACGCATTGGGATCGTTGCACGGGAAGCCGTTCGCGGCGGGGGTTTGGCAGTCGGAGCTGCAACAATCACCGGCGAGGGCGTTGCCGTCGTCACAGACCTCGCCCGGATCGAGCGTGCCGTTGCCGCACTTGGTGCAGATCTCGAGCCCCCAACCGTCGAGGCTGCCGGCATCGCCGGCTGCGAGGTCGGCGACCCTGAGGGTCCAATCTCCGGCCGCCGGCTCGCCGATGAAGGCCGCGAGCGGCGTGTACGGACGGTGCAGACCGCCGACACTCGGCGGGCAGGGAATGTCCGTGATGGCGTTGTCGGCGAGGTCGAGGCTGAAGTCGTCGTCGCCGCCACAAATCGTGTCCATCAAGGAGACCGTGGTCCCGCCCGGGCTCGAGAGCACGATCGAGAGGTCCTGCACGTAGGTGTGCGTGCCGTGGAGATTCACGACGCGCACGCGCTCGACCTCGCCCGCGCGCGGGTCGTGCACGATCGAGTACGTCTGGCCGAGATCGACGATGTCCTGCGGCACGTCGGTCGCGGTGTAGACCGGACACGTGGGCGGCGGCGGGATCGTCGGCGGACCGAGGTGGACGGTGGCGGTCGAAACGTTGTTGCTCTCGTTCGCCTCCGCGATGACGTTGTCGGGGTCCTGTGTCACCCGCAAGGTGTAGTCGCCGTCGGGCAGGTTGGCGTCGGTGATGTCGACGTACTGGCACGGCAACCCGGAGGCGTAGACGTCGACGCAGCCCACGGTGATGCCCTGATTGCCGCAGTCGAACTGGGGATTGTCGCACCCGAAGTCCTCGAGACAGAAGCCCTGCTTGCGGCCGGTCACGACGACGACGCCGTTGGCGTCGAGGATCTCCGCCTTCGCGAAGCTCTCGAAGTGCGGATGGCCGTGCGCTGCGCCGCACACGTAGTAGGGATTGGCGCAGGGGGCGCCCGGGTTGAGCGCGCAGTTGGGGCAGCCGGGATCGCCCATGACCAGGTCGTCGGGACCGAGGCTGCGCGTCATGGTCGTGAAGTGCACCAGGACGCGCCCGGTCTCCGCCCCGGCGCAGCCCTCGTCGACGTCACCCGGATCGACGGTGGCGTCGAAGTCGACCGTGACCGCGGAGATCTCCGGGGAGATGTCGGGGAGCGCCCGGGCGAGCGCCGGCAGGGCGAGGACGAGCGCCAGCGTCACCCTGCAGATGGTCTCGACGCGTCGCACGGCCCGGCCTCGAGGTCTCGCTCAGCTCACGAGCAGTGCGGGTTCTCGTTCGCGGCCGGGTCGCTGTCGCAGGCGCACTTGGGCTCGCCGTCGCCGAGGATTTCGCACTGGTTGCCGCCGGCGTCGGTGCATTTGCCGGATCCGCCAGCCTCACCTTGCTGGCCGTAGCAGGCGTCGTACGACGACAGCTTGCAGTTCGGCAGCGCCAGCACGTCGCAGCGTGGCAGCTTGGCGTCGTCGCACTCGGGGTACGGGTTGTCCTTGCAATAGCTGCCGGTCCAGATGTCGCCGCTGCTCACGCACTTGAGCGCGTCGGTGCACTGGCTGATGGTCCCGCTCCCGCCGGTGCCGGCGCAGAGCGCGTTGCAATTGGCGAAGAGCGCGGCGTTGCTCCCTCCCCCGCAGAGCGGGTTCGCCTTGGGATCGCGTCCCGACGCGAGGTCGCTGACGATGCAGTTGAGGGCGGCCGCCGTGAGCTCGCGGGCCAGCTGGCGCTTCGTGCCGTCGGACGCGCTCGTGCACAGCGCCTCGACCGCCGAGGCGGCGTCGTCGAGCGAGGTGGTCTTCACGACCTCGCCGCAGATTGCGAGGGAGCCGCGCGCGTCGAGCACCGCCTGCGTGATGTTCTGACTACAGGACTTGTGTTTGCTCGTGCCGGCGTACACCTTCCAGTACGACGAGGGCCGGCAGACGTCCTTGTCCTTGTGCGGCGTCACGCTCGGCGTCGGCGTCTTGGTCGCCCCCTTGGTGTGGGTCGGCGTCGCGGTCTTGCCCTTGGTGGCCGTGGGCGTCGGCGTCTTGGTCGCACCCTTGGTGTGGGTCGGCGTCGGAGTCTTCCCCTTCGTGGCCGTGGGCGTCGGCGTCTTGGTCGCACCCTTGGTGTGGGTCGGCGTCGCGGTCTTGCCCTTGGTGGCCGTGGGCGTCGGCGTCTTGGTCGCACCCTTGGTGGCCGTGGGCGTCGGCGTCTTGGTCGCGCCCTTCGTCTGGGTGGGCGTCGGCGTCTTGGTGGAGCCCTTGGTCGGCGTCGGCGTCACGGTCTTGGTCGCGGTGGGGGTCGCGGTCGGCGTCGGCGTTTCCGTCGCCTGCGGGAGGAAGAGATTGCTGCTGCCCTGAGCACCGCCGGTGGCGTCCGCCTCGCACCGATCGTCGGTCGTGACGATCGAGTTGAACGGAGTGTCGGCGCGGGTGCCGAACACCCCGCACGGGTTCAAGAGCGAGAACGGCACCGCCGCCGTGGCCTGAGCGCGGATGGTCGCGATGGTGGTCGAGGAGGCGGCGCCGAGCGGAATCCCGGCGGTGGTCACGAAGATCTTCACCCGGTTGGAGTTCCCGGGATCCTCGACACATCCGGTCACCGCCGGGGCATTCGACACGCAGCCGTTGGCGTTGACCGGAACGAACGTCAGCACCCCGGGAAGCTCGAGGGAGCACGCGGTGTCGACGCACGCGAGCGTATACGTCACGGCGGGGCCGCAGAGCCCGCCGGGACATTCGCTGTCGACCGCGCAGTTGGCCCCGTTGTTGAGGCCGGCGACACAGGCATTGACGAGGATCCCGGAGACGCTCGTTCCCGGCGGCACCGACGAGGACGTGTGGTTCAACGTGATCGTGATGTCGACGGTGTCCAGGAGACCGAGCGCCAGCGGACACGTGGTCCCGTTGCTCGGAAAGATCGGCAGCGACCCGCTGGCCTGACACCCGAAGGCATGGGCCTGGGGCGCCCATGCGAGGATGGGCCCGAGCGCAATGAACGCTACGACGAATGCTCGCTGAATTTGGAGCCGCGCAACTCTGGGGTGCAAGGTGGATGGCAGCATCGGGATCTCCTGGAAGTGTCTGCGGAAAAGTTCAAGGTCGTGGTTGAAGGAGAACCGTTGGACGCTCCCCGCGGTCGAAGCCGGAGGTCGGCCTCGGACTGGGAGGGGAGTTCGCAACGCGTCGATTGCACGAACGACACCCTAAGTACGTAGTTCCGCAGCTCTTCATTGAAGCGAGCTGCAGCCGTGTCGGTCGTGCCAGCTGGCGCAGCGAGAGTCAAACCAAATCGTCGGTCAGAGCGAGAGCCAAAGCCGCAGGAGATGACGCTGGCGGGTCGAGTCGGGCGTGTCCTCGTAGGCCGTGCGGGCGTGCAACACCACGTGATTCGAGACCAGCTGGACGTCGCCGGGCGCGAATTGCATGTCGAGGCGGAGATCCTTCTCGGCCGCGATCGCCTCGTAGAGGTCCAGCAGCTCCCGCTCGAGCGCCGTCAACGGGGGCGCGTCGGCATGCCGCGTCACCGAGCGGAAGTAGTCGCTGTGGTAGAAGGTTCGGAGCCTGCCGCCCGCGAAGCGGCAGGGGATCACCGGGACCCACCCCGGCCCGCCGTCGCCCTGCTCGTTCCGCCGATCGAGAGCGAACGGCTCGAAGAGGCGCCCCGCCAGGTCAGGCCGGCGGCGCGCGAGCTCGTTGTACACGGTCACCGAGCTCACCAGGCGGCTGGCCCCGCCGGCGCGCGCGGTCCGGAGACAGAGCAGCCCGACGACGTCGGCGAGGTCGCAGTGATAGGCGATCTCGGCCGCGGTACGATAGCGCCGGACGAAGGGGTCGGCCGCGTCCTCCCCGGTATCGCGCACGTGCCCGAGCAGGTCGCCCTGAGGATTCTGCGCCCCCGGCCGGCCGAGGTGGAGGCCGAGCGCCCAGTAGACGCGCGCCGCCTCGTCGTCACTCCAGCGCTCGACCGGCACACCGCGGATCACGAGGAAGCCGCGGCCCATGGAGAGCTCGTGCCGCCAACGCGCGATCGCCGGCGCGAGCGCGGGCAACGGAACGTCCTCACGCCGGAGCTCCGCCATACCGCCTCCACGCGCGGCGAGCGCCCGCGCGAGCTCGTCGAGCTCGGCGATCTCCGCGGCGGCGAGCGTGACGATCCAATCGCGGCGGCTCTCGAGCGCAGCACCGCGCCACGCCGCGGGACCGGCGAGCGCGGCCGGCGGGATCGCCTCGTGGGGACGATCGAAATAGTGGAGCGCCTGCTCGGCGAAACTGAGATACCCGGCCGCCGCCATGGTGACCCGACCTAGCACGCCGCGGCGCCGCGGGCACGACACCCCGCGCCGCGGGCGGCAGGTGCCCGCGCCGCGCCTTTCAGGGCCAGCTGGCGAACGTGCTGACGCCGATCCCGCCGCGCTGAGGCCGGCGTTCAGCGAAACGAGGCGCGGAAGCTCCGGTAGCCGTGGAGCACGTTGTTCGTGCCCGGTACCGGCTCGCTCACCTCGATGCGGCGGACGCGCCGCACCATGGCACGCAGCAGCGACTGCATCTCGAGCTGGGCGACGTGCGAGCCGGCGCAGCGATGCACCCCGTGTCCGAAGCCCAGGTGATCGCGGGCGTCACGGGTGAGATCGAAGCGATCGGGGTCCGGATACCGGCGCTCGTCGCGATTGCCCGCGGCGAACAGCACGAGCACGCGGTCGCCGGCCGGAATCGTCGTCGCGCCGCGCACCTCGTAGTCGGCGACCGCGAGGCGGCTGAAGGCGCGCACCGGCGGCTCGAGACGGAGCGCCTCGTCGATGGCGCGCGGAATCAGCTCCGGATCGGCGCGCACGAGATCCCATTGCTCGGGATGGCGGCCGAGCTGGAACAGGAGGTGCCCGAGGCCGAGGATCGTCGTGTCGAGGCTGGGGGCGATGTAGTCGATCAACATGCTGGCGACGTCGGTAGGCTCGATCGCGTGCGCGTCCGCCGCCTCGAAGAGCCGCGCCGCCCATCCTCCCGGACGAAGCGTGGAGCGCTCGACGCCGATTGCGTAGCTCACCATCTCGAAGACGAGCGGCAGCGCCGCTTCGGCGCGCCCGTTCATCGCCCCGAGCGCGTCGAAGGTGGCGCGCGCCCATTCGAGCATGCGCTGCCGTCCTTCCTCCGGGAGGCCCACCAGGTGCGAGACGATCGCGACCGGCAGGTGCTGCGCGAAGTCGACGATGCCGTCGAATGCCTCGCGCGCCACCAGGCGCGCGATCAGGTCGTCGGCGAGCCGTTCGACCTCCGCCTGCACCTCGCGGAGCGCGCTCGGCATCATGGGCTTCATCAAGACCGCGCGCAGCTGGCGGTGGACGTCGCCGTCGCTGGTGAGGACGACGCGGCCGGCCTGCGCGTTCACCACCTCGTTCATCGCGACCCCACGCCCGGAGACCAGGATCGCGTCGGCGCGGAGCGCGGCCCGCACATCGTCGAAGCGGCCGATCGCCCAGGCATCGTGAGCCCCGAGCCAGACCGCCGGCCCGAGATCGCGAATGGCGCGATAGAGCGGATAGGGATCGGCGATCGCGGCGTCGGTGTAGAGGTCGGCGGCGAACGCGGGGCGGGTCACGGGCGCTCCCGCACCCATGACGCCTTTACGGTAACGTCGTCAACCGCCGCGACGGCGTCAGTGGGAGCCGCCCGCGGCGGCCATGCCATCGGGCTTGAGGGTCGCCGGCGGACGGTCGAGCACGCCCTTCTTGGTGAGCTCGGCGACCGCCGCGTCCATCGTCTGCATGCCGTGCTGTTGGCCGGTCTGCATCGCCGACGGGATCTGGTGCAGCTTGGCCTCGCGGATCAGGTTCCGGACCGCCGGCACGCCGATCAGGATCTCGGTGGCGGCGACGCGGCCCCCGCCCTTCTTCTTGAGGAGCTTCTGGGCGATCACGGCCTCGAGCGACTCGGAGAGCATGGTGCGGATCTGGCCCTGCTGGCCCGAGGGGAAGACGTCGATGATGCGGTCGATGGTCTTGGGAGCGCTCGAGGTGTGGAGCGTCCCGAACACCAGGTGGCCGGTCTCGGCGGCGGTGAGCGCGAGCGAGATGGTCTCGAGGTCGCGCATCTCGCCGACCAGGATCACGTCGGGATCCTCGCGGAGCGCGCTCTTGAGCGCGTTCGCGAACGAGCCGGTGTGCGGACCCACCTCGCGCTGGTTCACCAGGCAGCGCTTCGAGTGGTGCACGAACTCGATCGGGTCCTCGACGGTCAGGATGTGGGCGTCCCAGGTGTTGTTGACGTGGTCGACCATGGCGGCGAGCGTCGTCGACTTGCCCGAGCCGGTCGGGCCGGTGACCAGGACGAGCCCGCGCTCGCGCTCGCAGAGCTGGGTGAAGATCGGCGGCAGCCCGAGCGACTCGAGCGAGGGAATCACGGTGGGAATGCGGCGCAGCACGGCGCCCGGCCCCCGGCTCTGCATGAAGACGTTGACGCGGAAACGGCCGATGTCCGCGAGGGCGCACGCCAGGTCGAGCTCGTGCTCGGCCTCGAAGCGCGCCTTCTGCTCGGGCGAGAGCACGGTCTCGACCGCCGTCATGACGTCCGCGGCCGCCATCACCGGGTGATCCAGCGGCGTCAGGTCGCCGTCGACGCGGAGGCGCGGCGGCTGTCCGGCGCTGAGGTGCAGGTCGGAGGCGTTCTTGTCGACGGCTTCGCGGAGGAGCTGCTCCATGGTCGGCATCGGTGATCCCCTTTCGTCGCGGACGGCTCGGAACGAGCCGGCACAGAGCCGTGCAAGACACACGCCATGCGCAAACGCGCGGACGCGCACGAGGGCCGGAGCGCGCGAGCGACGTGCGACTGCCGCGCGTCGAGAACGTGGCGGCGCGTCGTGCGGCGCGGCGCGCCCCGCCGCGTCGGGTGATTGGCGCGGCGCGGGCGGCCGATGCTAGGTAGCCGCGATGCCGCACAGCACCTGTCACCACGGGTCGGCGTGAGCACCGGGCGACGGCCGCGCCTCGCCGTCGTCGGGCACGCGCAGCACGTGACGCTCGCCCGGGTGCCGGCGCTTCCCGCGCCCGGCGACATCCTGCACCTCGAGCAGCCGACCTGGATGGCGGGCGGCGGCGGCGCGATCAGCTTTCATCAGCTGGTGCGGAGCCCGGCCGAGGTGCATTTCTTCACCGCGATCGGCGACGACGCGGCGGGACACGACGTCGAGGCGGCGCTGGTGGCGACCGGCGCGACCATCCACGCCGCGCATCGTCACCATGCCCACAGCCGCGACCTCGTGCTCGTCACCCCGAACGGCGAGCGCACGATCGTCGTCATGCAGCCGCCGCTGCACGTCCGCCGCGACGATCCGCTGCCGTGGAACGTCTTCGCCGACTGCGACGCCGTCTTCTTCACCGGCGAGGATCCCGAGATCCTACGCGCCGCCCGCGCCGCCCGCCTCGTCGTCGTGACCGCGCGCCGCGCGAGCGTCCTCGCCGCCTCCGGCATCGTCGCCGACGTCGTGGTGGGAAGCCTGAACGACCCGCGCGAGTCGGCGCGCGACTATCCGGTCGCGCCGCGCGCCGTCGTCCTCACAGACGGTCCACGCGGCGGCCGCATCGACACCGCCGACGGCGTGCAGCACTTCCCCGCCCCGCCGTCGCTTGCGAGCGTCGTCGGCTCCTACGGCGCCGGCGACAGCTTCGCCGGCGCTCTCACGTGGTATCTGGTCGGCGGCCTCTCGATCGTCGCAGCCTGTACGCAGGCGGGGCGCCACGGCGCCGCGGTCCTCGCCGGCCTCAATCCCGTCGAGCATCAGCTGCCGCTGACCGAGCTCGCCTACTAGGGCCGACCTAATACCGGTTTCGCGGCCGGGCTTGAAGAAGGTTGGTAAGGGGCGCGGCGCGGCGGGCGGAATCGGCGGCCGGTGCGGCCCGCGTCGTCCGCCGCGTGGCGGCTTGACACGGATGTGGTGGATGTGGTCAAGTTTCGCTGTTTCAAGATGGCACGCCGACCTGCACAGCTCGACTTGTCGTTGCCTGCGCCGCGACGCTGGGGCGGGCGACGCGCCGGGGCCGGGCGGAAGCCCGCTGGTGCCAAGGCCGGGATGCCGCACGTGTCGCGCCAATCCTTCGCGCGGCCCTTGCCGGCGCACGTCACGGTCCGACTCTGCAAAGAGCTCCCGTCGCTCCGAGCGAAGACGCTCGTTCGCGCGCTCGAGCGGACGTTCGCCGCCGGCTGCGAGCGGCCGGACTTTCGGCTCGTCCACTACGCGCTGCTCGGGAACCACGCGCACTTCATCGTCGAAGCGCGCGATCGCGACGCCCTCGGGCGCGGCATGCGGGCGCTCGGCATCCGCGTCGCGCGGGCGGTGAACCGGATCGCGGAACGGAGCGGGCGGGTGCTCGCCGATCGCTACCACGCGCGCCTCCTCGCGACGCCGCGCGAGGTGCGGAACGCGCTCCGCTACGTACTTCTGAACGCCCGCCGGCATGCGGCGGCGGTGGGCGCGAAGCTCAAGGGCGCCGTCCGGCTCGATCCCGCCTCCTCGGCGCGATGGTTCGATGGGTGGAAGAGAGAAAAAGTACGAGAAGAAGCATCTAGGGGAAGCACCGAGGACGCCTCGCAGCGGCCGGTGTCACGGGCACGGACGTGGCTCCTCGCGGTCGGCTGGCGTCGTCACGGTCTCCTGGATCCCGCCGAAGTTCCCGGCTGACTCGTCTGCTTCGCGCCGAGCCCACTCCAACACGGGCGACCCGAGCAAGCCTTCCCTACCAACCCTCTTTTTCCTTCGGACGAATTCACGGCGTCGGCAGGTTCCATTGGGCGACGCGCTCGGGATCGTCCTCGTCCCACACCCGCCGGTGCATCTCGGCGACGGTGTCGGCATGGCGGAACAGCGTGCGGCGCTCGGGAGTCGAGACGCCGTTCGGACCCTTTCGACACGCCTCGTCGAAGAGCGCCGCGTGGGCGGCGCGGATGCTGGCGCGGAACGACCGGCCGGGGCGCAAGAGGGCGCGATGGAGCGCGTTCAGGTAGGGGTCGACGATCGACGCGACGAACTCGTTGCCGCGCGCGCGGGTCATCGCCGCGAGACGGGCGGCGACCGCGCGGATCTCCGTAGGTGGATCGGTCTCCTCGGGGGTGAGAAAGAGGCCGAGCCGGCGCGCCCGGTCGCCGGTGTCGACGCGGCTCGCCAGGACCGAGACGGGGATGGCGAGCACCAGCGCCGCGATGATCGGAAGTGATCCACCAGAAGTAGTCGGGATTGAGCGAGTAGAGCGCGACGCCCCAGGCGCTGGCGAAGAGCGTGTCGAAGCCGTGGGCGCGAAAGGCGTCGCGCCAGGAGGTCTCGGCGTCCTCGCGGGCCTGCGAGCGCCACACCACGGTCCGGCCGATCAGGTTGGTGAACACGAAGCGGCTGTGAAACGCCATCCGGATCGGCGCGAGAAGGCTCGACAGCACGACGTCGAGCACCACGCTCGCGAAGAGCCGGAGGAACCCGCCGTACGCCCGCGCCTGTCCGTGCACCGTGATCAACAGGATGCTCAGGATCTTCGGCACGAAGAGGATCATGGCGGTCACCGCCAGCAGCGAGAGCGCCCAGTTCGGCCGCCACACCGGCCACTCCGGGAAGAGACTCGGTCCCGATGGGAAGTAGTCGGGCTCGAAGAAGACGTTGGCGACCGCCTCCCAGGTGCTGAGCAGGAGGAAGGTGGCCCACAGGAGCGCCGACACGTACGAGAGCGCGCCGTTCAGGAACAGCATGCGATGGGCGCCGAACAGGCCCTCGGTGAAGAGCAGGCGGAGGTGCTGGAGATTTCCCTGGCACCAGCGGCGGTCGCGGTTCATCTCCTCGAGCAGCGTCGACGGCACCTCCTCGTAGCTGCCGTCGAGGTCGTAGGCGAGCCACGTGGTCCAGCCGGCGCGGCCCATGAGCGCGGCCTCGACGAAGTCGTGGCTCAGGATCTCGCCGCCGAGCGGCGGCTTTCCAGGCAGGCGCGGCAGCGCGCAGTGCTCCATGAAGGGCGCGATCCGGATGATGGCGTTGTGGCCCCAGTACTGGCCGTCGCCGAGCTGCCAGAAATGGAGACCGGCGGAGAACATCGGGCCGTAGGCGCGGCTCGCGAACTGCTGGACGCGCGCGAACAGCGAGCGGCGCTGGACCGCGATCGGCACCGTCTGGATGATGCCGGCCCCGGGATGCCGCTCCATCAGATCGACCAGGCGCACCAGGGTCGTCACCGGTCATGATGCTGTCGGCGTCGAGCATCACCATGTAGGGGTAGCGCGCTCCCCAGCGCCGGCAGAAGTCGGCGACGTTGCCGCTCTTGCGGCGAAGCCGCACGCGCCGGCGGCGGTAGAAGATGCGCCCGAAGCCGTCGACGGCGCGACACCACTCGGCCCACGCCTCCTCCTCGCGCACGATCGTCTTCGGGTCGGCGCTGTCGCTCAGCACGAAGAAATGAAACTGGCTCGCGGCGCCGATCCGCTCGAGCGAGTCGTAGATGGCGCGCAGACCCGCGAAGACGCGATCGACCGGCTCGTTGCAGATCGGCATGACGATGGCGGTCGGCTCGGTGGGCACGGGGAGGTCGGGCTCCACCCCGGGCGCGCGCGTGATCGCGAAGCGGTCGCCGCGGACGAGACAATAGAAGCCCATCAAGGCCGCCCAGAAGCCGATCGAGATCCAGCCGAAGAGCACGCCGAAGACGACGACGATGACGACCTCGAGGGCGGTGCCGCCGCCGCGCGGCAGCACGTTCACCATGAACCCGCTCGCGACCACGGTCGGCAGGAGGACCAACGTCGCCAGCAACAGCCGGCGGCGGAGCGCGGCGCGCGTCCACGTCAGCGCCCGCCGCTGGCGGCGGAAGTCGAGACGCGCGCGGGCGAGCCTCCGGCCTCCGAGCCGCGCGACCAGACGACGGAGCAGGCGCCGCTCCATCGGCTCGGGCGCCATGCTGGTGCGGCGGATCGGGGGCATCGAGTCGAAGCGCCCGTTCCGTACCGGCTCGGTCCGTCCCACGGCGCCGTCGCCGGTCGGGTCCGCGATCACGCCGCGCGCGAGACGCCATGCCAGGAAGGCGTCGGCGCTGGCCGCCCACGGGCGGGGCGCGATCGGATGACGCTCGAGGAGCAGCGTGCGGAGCGCCGACAGCGTGACGTCGATCGCATCGCTCCCCTCGTCCCAGGGCTCGGCGCTCACCGCCCGCGCCACCGCCTCGCGCGCCAGCTCGTCGCGTTCGGCGGCCGGGATCCGGAGTGCCGCGAGGTACGCGATGGCCCGCACGTGGGCGAGCCGCCAGTCCTGCAGCACCCGATGGGCGGGGCCGTCGAGGCGGATCCGTCCACCTTCGACGGCCGGCTCCGGGCTCGCGAGCCCGGGATCGGCGGCCAGCGGCGCGCTGCGCTTGTCCATCATGCTTTCAGCGGGGGGCTCTGAACGGTCGTCATGATGCCACGGCGGTCAACGCATTGGCACGCGCCACGGCGCCGAGCCAGGAGGCGCTCGGGCGCGGCTCGCGGGCCTGGGTCGCGCGATCGACTGCCACCAACCCGAAGCGCGGCGCATACCCGAAGGCCCATTCGAAGTTGTCGAGCAGGCTCCAGTAGACGTACCCGAGGACGGTGATGCCGTCGTCGAGACAGCGCAGCACGCCGGCGAGCGCGCGCGCGACGTACGCGATCCGGTCGCGATCGTCGTCGACCGCGACCCCGTTCTCCGAGACCAGCACGGGCACGCCGGCGAGCGCCGTGGCCCGGCGGATGCACGCCTCGAGCGCCTCCGGATAGAACTCCCATCCCATCTGCGTCAGCGTCGCGTCCGGAGGCGGCGGCCGCATCCCGTCGGGGCCGATCAACGTCCGGGTATAGGTCTGGACCCCGACGAAGTCGTCCCCCCGGACGGCCTCGAGAAACACGTCCTCCATGTCGCGCCGCTCGCGGTCGCGCTGGGCCTCGCCGCCGGCCACCGCCTGGTAATCCTGCATCGCGAGCGTGAGGCCGATCGGGGCCCGTCCCGGTCCGCCGCGGATCGCGCCGACGGCTTTCCGGTGCGCATCGATCAACACGCCGTTGGCGCGGAGCCTGAGCTCGGGATCGCGCGCCCCGGGAGGAAAGAGTCCCCAGCGATGTCCGACGTCGGCGACGATGTTCGGCTCGTTCAGGGTACAGACCCGTCCGATCACGTCGCCGAGACGACCGGCGGCGCGCGCACAGTAGCGCGCGAACAGATCCGCGGTCGCCGGCTCGGTCCAGCCGCCACGCGCCGCCACCCAGCGCGGCGTCGTGAAGTGATGAAAGGTGACGATCGGCTCGAGGCCGCGGGCGAGGCAGGCGTCGCACATGCGCCGATAATGATCGAGCGCGGCGTTCGAAAACTCGCCGTCCTCCGGCTCGATCCGGCTCCACTCCAGCGAGAACCGGTAGGCGTTGAACCCCAGGCCCGCCAGCAGCTCGAGGTCGTCGGGGTAGCGGTGGTAGTGATCGCAGGCGTCGCCGCTCGGCTCGCGGCACGGCGTGCCGGGCGCGTGCTCCCACGCCCACCAGTCGTTGTTCCAGTTCCCGCCCTCGACTTGGTGCGCGGCGGTCGCGGTACCCCAGACGAACCCGGGCGGGAACGAGCGCGAGCGCTCGGCAGCGGCCAAACTCACGCCAGAGGTATGGGAGGCGGGGGCGGCGGCGTCAAGGGCGGTGCGGCGGCTCGCTTGCGCGGGTCCACCCGTGGTCGCTACAGGATGCCGATGTCGAGATCGAGCTCGCGGGTCGGTTGATGGCGGCCAACATCGAGGCGCGTCTCGCCGCGCTCGGCCTCGTCCTGCCGCCGGTCTCGCGTCCGGTCGCCAACTATCTCGGCTGCAAGCGTTCCGGCAACGTCCTCTACGTCGGCGGGCACGGGCCCGTCGGCGCCGAGGGCATCGTCGTCCGCGGCAAGGTGGGCGGCAACGTGACCCTCGAGCAGGGTCGCGAGGCGGCGCGCCTGACGGCGCTCTCCATGCTCGCGACCGTCCGCGCCGAGCTCGGCAGCCTCGATCGGGTCGCGCAGATCGTGAAGGTGCTCGGCATGGTCAATTGCGCGCCCGGCTTCAACCGCACGCCCGAGGTGATCGATGGCTGCTCCGACCTCCTGGTCGCGGTCTTCGGCGAGACCGGACGCCACACCCGCTCGGCGGTCGGCATGGCCGAGCTGCCGTTCGACATCGCGGTCGAGATCGAGATGGTGCTGGAGGTGGCCTGACGCGCCGTCGGTCGGTATTCGGTCGGAGGCGACCCGGCTCGGTGGAGACGACTCGGGTGTCTTCTGGCAGAATGCGCGGCACATGCGCGTCTGGCCACGGCGAACACCGGTCGTACCGCTGCTCGTGGCCGCCCTGCTGATGGCGTCGCAGCCTTCCGTGGCTGCGGAGGAGCCCGCCGCCACGCCCGAGCCGATCGCCACGGCCGAGCCGGTGGCCGCCGCCGAGGCCTCGACGCGGGCCGTGCGACCGCTCTGCCCGCTCGGTTCCGTCAAGCCCGCCGAGAGCGACGCACCCGTCTGGGAGGACGACCCGGTGGTGGCGCTACGCAAGCGGGCGTGGGAGGAGGCGCTCGGCGGCGAGATCGCGGCGCGGCCGGCGGTCCGTGCCCGCCTGAAGAGCTGGCCCGCGGTCGCGCGCGTCGATCGTGCCGGGCTGCCGACGGACGACCGCGCCTTCCTCGAGCGCCTCGCGCGCGATACCTGGCGCGGCCTCGACGCCTTCACCGACCGCGAGAACGGGTTGCCGGTCGATCACGTGCAGCTCGACGGCGGCGCCGACGGCCCGCCGACGGGCCGGGTCGGCGACTACACCAACGTCACCAACGTCGGCCTCCATCTGGTGGCGCTGGTGGCCGCCGCCGAGCTCGGCCTGGTTCTGCCGGCGGACGCAATCGCCGCCGTGAATCGCACCCTCGATACGCTCGACCGTCTCGAGACCTTCGAGGGCTTCTTCTTCAACTACTACGACACCACCTCGCTCGAGCGCACCAGCAACTTCATCTCGTTCGTCGACTCGGCCTGGCTCACCACCGGGCTCATCATCGCCCGCGCCCGCTTCCCGGAGCTCGCCGCCCGCACCACGGCCCTCATCGATCGCATGAGCTACCGCTTCTTCTACGACGAGCAGCTCGGGCTGCTCTCGCACGGCTACTTCGTGCACCGCCGGACGCGCTCGCGCTATCACTACGGCGTGCTCTACACCGAGGCGCGGCTCGGGAGCGCTGCTCGCGATCGGCAAGGGCGACGTCCCGGAAGCGGTGTGGTTCGACATGGTGCGCACCTATCCCGCCGAGTGCGTGGGCCAGAGCGAGACGCCCATCGCCACGCGGGAGAAGATCGTGCGCGGTCATCCGGTGTGGGGCGGCCACTACGCATGGGAAGGCAATCGCTACGTGCCGTCGTGGGGCGGCAGCATGTTCGAGGCGCTGATGCCGATGCTCGTGCTCGACGAGGTGCGGGTCGCACCGCGGAGTCTCGGCCCCAACGCCGTCGCCCACGCGACGGTGCAGCGCCGCTTCGCGCTCGAGACCCTCGCCTATCCGGTCTGGGGGCTGTCGCCGAGCGTCGTACCGCCGGGCGACCGCTATCGCGAGTTCGGCGTCGGCGTGCTCGGCTCGCGCGGCTACGGCGCCGGCGTCGTGACTCCGCACGCCAGCGCGCTCGCGCTCGCGGTCACGCCCACTGAGGCCGTGGCCAACCTCCGGCGCCTCGCCGCGCGCTACGACCTGTACGGCGACTACGGCCTCTACGACGCCGTCGAGCCGATGACCGAGCGCGTGGCCCGCACCTATCTCTCGCTCGATCAGGCGATGACCCTGATCGCGCTCGCCAATCATCTCCGGCCCCACGTGATCCAGGAGCTCTTCGCCGCCGATCCGATCGTGCAACGCGCCGTCGCCATCCTCGCCGACGAGGATTTCTTCGACTGATGGCCCGGGTCGCCCTCTCCCACGTCGCCAAGGTCTACCCGAACGGCGCGCGGGCGCTCGACGACTGCACGCTCGAGGCCGCCGACGGCGAGCTCCTGGTGCTGGTCGGGCCGTCGGGGTGCGGCAAGTCGACCGTGCTGCGGCTCGTCGCCGGGCTCGAGGAGGCGACGAGCGGCGACGATCTGGATCGGCGAGCGTCGTCGTCAACGCGGTCCCGCCGCAGGCGCGGAACGTCGCCATGGTGTTCCAGGACTACGCTCTCTACCCGCACATGAGCGTGCGGCGAAACCTCGAGTTCCCGCTCCGCATGCGCGGCAGCGCGCGCGCCGAGATCGACCGCCGGGTCGCGACCGCGGCCCGCCAGCTCGGGATCGAGGCGCTCCTCGACCGCCTCCCGAAGCAGCTCTCGGGCGGGCAGCGCCAGCGCGTGGCCATGGGACGCGCGCTGGTGCGGGAGCCGGCGGTCTCCCTGCTCGACGAGCCGCTCTCGAACCTCGACGCCAAGCTGCGCGTCGACGTGCGCGCCGAGATCGCCGAGCTGCAGGAGCGGACGCGCACCACGATGCTCTACGTCACCCACGACCAGGTCGAGGCGATGACGCTCGGCAACCGCGTCGCGGTCCTGAACGCCGGCGTCCTGCAGCAGGTGGCGAGCCCGCGCGAGCTCTACGACCGCCCGCTGAACACCTTCGTCGCCGGCTTCATCGGCAACCCGCCGATGAACCTCCTGCCGGGACGGGTCGCGTCCGCGGGCGAAGGCTGGTTCGCCGCCACCGTCGCCGGCGGCACGCTGGCGATCGCCGCCGATCGCGTCGCCGGGACGCTGCCGGCGGGCGACGTCACGATCGGCATCCGGCCCGAGGCGCTGACCCTCGCCGAGCCGGGCGCGTCGCACGCGCTCGCCGTCACCGTCGAGCACGTCGAGTGGCTTGGCCACGAGACGCTTGCCCACCTGCGCGCCGGCGCGAACGAGGACACGCACCTCGTCGCTCGCCTTCCCGGAATGCACACGCTCGAGACCGGCAAGCCGCTCGCGCTCGCCGCCGATCCTGGGCGGGTCTACGTGTTCGACGCGCAGGGCCGCACGCTGACGGCGTGACCTAAAGGACTCTGCGACGGCGGCTGTCGGGAAGCGCGCGCGGTGGAGGGGTCGCCCGCGGGTCCTACGGCGGCGGAGCGCTGCGATCGGGGCAGCGCTGAACAAACGGCAGTCATTGCTCGATCGGCGTTTCGCAGCAGCGCATGGCCCTCATCGGGCAATCTGCGCGTCATGGTTCATCGGCGCGTAGCGCTCCTTGCCGAGATCGGCCCCGCGGGCGACCCCTCCACCGCGCGCCGTCATCGCCGCAGCTCGGAAGACTCTTGGCACCGGCGTCGCTGCCATCGAATGCGCTTGTAGTGGCCTCTTCCGAGCTCCGACGGTGTGGGCGGACGGTGGAGGGCTCGGCGGCGGGTCTACCCTCCGGGCACAGGCGATCTCGGCAAGGAGCGCACCCGCGCCAGTCGCGCGCGCCGTGCCAATCGCCCGATGAGGGCCATGCGCTACTGCGATAACGCCGCTCGCGGCATGACTGTCGTTCGCCCGCCGATGCGCCGATCGCGGCGCTCCGCCGCCGTAGGACCCGCCGCCGAGCCCTCCACCGTCCGCTCTTCCCGACGGCCGCCGTCGCAAGACGCACGCTCAACGGGCACGAGCTCAACTAGTATTCGAGCACGACCTCGGCCGGGAACGCGCGGACGGTGACCGCCTCGCCGCCAACGTCCGCGAGCGGCGCGCCGTTGACGGTGACGGCGCGGAGCGGGCGCGGGAGCGGCGGCATCAGGACGACGCCACCAGGGGGCGGCGTCAGGTCGCCCGCGAGACGCATGCGGAGCGTCCCCTCCTTCACGGTCTCGAGCGTGTAGTTGAGGACACCGTAGTAAGTGGGCAGGCGCTTCACGCCGACGCCGCCGGTCGCGGGCGCGAGCCACGCGAGCGGCACCCCCGCCGCGAGCACCAGCGCGCGATCCTCCTCGCGCTCGTAGGCCAGCATGGTGCGGAGCGCCCGGACGAAGCTCGATCCGACCCAGGTGTGGGGCATGTCGCCGATGAAGCGCGGCGTCCAGGGATCGCGCCAGACGATCTCCGCCCACTGGTTCCAGGCCGCCGGCCGCTGGTCCCGGAAGAGGATCGCGAGCAGCTCGTTGGCGCGATCGCGCCGCCCGAGCCGCACCAGCACCTCGACGTTGCGGAGCTCGTACGGGCTGTAGCCGCTGCCGCCGTCGGTGCCGAGCGTGCGCTCCTCGACGGTCTGCCAATAGCGCTCGAAGGTGCGGTCGAGCGCGTCGCGCGGCAGGTCGGGCACGAGGCCCGCGATCGTGACCGCGACGGCGGTCGCGGTCGGATCGAAGTCGGCGAGCTCGACGGAGGCCGGGATGTAGTCGGTGGCGCGGGTCTCCATCACGCGCTGGATCGACGCCAGCAGGTCCTCGCGGAAGGCGTCGCGCAGCGCCGCGACCTCGGCCGCGCGCGTCTCGTCGCCGACCGCGCGGGCAAGCTCGGCCGCGTCCTTCAGGCCGCGGAGCGCGAAGAAGTCGTCCCAGTAGGAGTGCACCGGATGCGAGCTGTAGCCCTCGTGGCTGATCGACTCCGGCAGGAGGCCGAAGAAGACGCGCTTCGCCGGCTCGCGGTACGCGTCGGTGGTGCGGAGCGCACGTGCCGCCGCGATCCAGTCGACCGCGCGCGTCACCGCCGGCCAGAGGCGGTGCACGAAGCCGACGTCGTGCGTGAAGCGGTAGTACTCGGCGACGGCGTAGATGAACTCGCCGTTGCTGTCGTGCTCGGGCACGGGGTCGGCGCCGCGCCGGTCGACGCAGCAGGGAATGCGGCCGTCGGGCAGCTGGAAGCCGGCGTACCACGAGAGGAAGCTCCGCACCTCCTCGGTGTGCCCCATCTGGAGGAGCGAGTCCGAGGTGAGCGCACCGTCGCGGATCCACGAGCGGGCGTAGGTGCGGGAGCCGGGCTGGATCGCCGGGCCGTCGCGGTTGATCAGGATGTAGGCCAGCGTGGAGCGCAGCGTGTCGACGAGCTTCTGCGCGACCGGCGGCAGCGTCACCTCGACGCGCCCGACCTGCTCGGCCCACTCGCCCGCGGTGCGCGCGCGCAGGGCGGCGACGTCGATCGGCGCACCCGCGCCGGCGGCGGCGATCGTGGGCGCCGGATCGTGGAACGGCACCGCCAGGTCGACGATGCCGTGCTGGCCGGGCTCGATGCTCAGGCGGTAGCCGAGCGCGCCCGAGGCCCAGCCGAGCGAGTCGGTGATGCTGGTCTCGGGAGGGACGCGGCCTTTCAGGAGGAAGGAGCCGACCAGCCCCTGCTCGAAGGTCGACGCCCCGAAGCGGTCGACCGGGGTGAGCGACACCACGGCCCGGTCGCCGTTCACGCGCACGGTGCGGCCGTCGAGCGCGAGGGTCTGGATCGGGGTCACGCCGCCGATCATGTTGAGCGTCTGCCACGGCGGCAGGACCTGGAACGGCCGGAGCGCCAAGAAGAGGTCGAGGTCGCGGACGGCTCCTCCCTTGTTCTCGACGTCGTAGCGGAGGTAGAGCACCGACGCGCCCGCCGGCCCGGCGGCGAAGGCCTCGATGCGCAGCACGACCTCGCCCGCCCGCCACGTGACCGACGGGATGGGCAGCGTGCCCTCGGCGAGCGCCTGCTCCGGCTGAACGTCGCTCCACGTCACCAGCGCCCCGCCGATATAGAGGAAGGGCTCGATCGAGAACGCGCCCTTGTCGACCTCGATGATGCCCTCCTCGCTGATCAGGGCCTCCTTGTCGTCGCCGTCGGCTCCCACCACCGTCCAATAGGATTGCTGGCCGGTGAAGTACTTCGGGTAGGTGCCCCGGAAGGCGCTCGACGCGATCGCGTCGAAGAACTGGTTGGGCGAGGCGGAGAACGCGATCGGCTGCACGGCGATGGCGCGAATCTCGTAGCCCTTGCCCTGGCTGCTCTGCAGCAGGGTGATGCGGACGTACCGCGACTCGCCGTCCGGCGTGTAGACGTAGCTGCGCCCTCCGATGCCCGCCGTGCTGGCGTACGCCATCGTCCAGCTCTCGCCGTCGTCGGAGACCTCGACGCGATAGCTGGTCGCGTAGTCCGCCGGGTCCCAGTCGATGATGAGGCCGCCGTACTCGCGGAGCTTCTGGAAGTCCATTTGCAGCCACTGCTCGGCCGCGAGCTCCCCGCTCCGCCAGCTGGTCTGCGGATCCTGGTCGAGCACCAGGCGCGGCTCGTGGCCGGGAAGAAAGGTCGAGGCGGTGACGACCGGCGGCAGGTCGGCGCGGCTCGGCGCCTCGCGCTCCTCGAGCTTCAGGTCGTCGATCCAGATCGAGCCCTTGCCGCCCTCCCCCGTCGAGAGCGCGATCTCGAGGAACGCCACCTTCTTCGGGCCGCCGCCGGGCTTCCCCCAGGCGAGCTCGAAGCGCGACTTCTTCGCCACCACCCGCTGCCAGTCGCGCTGGAACGCGAAGTCGCGCTGCACGCGCCACCACACGGTGGTCCCCTTGGGCTCGACGATCTTGATCTCGAAGGTGTTGGGCAGCGCCTCGCCCTTCATGTCGAAGGTGAACGCGAAGTTCGGCGGCAGCGTGATCGCGAACGCCTTCCGTGCGATCACGAAGCCGCCGCCGCGAAAGTCGAAGTCGAGGCGCATGGCGTTGCCGGTCTTGCCGGCGTCCTGCGCGATCTCGAGGCTGGCGCCCGGCGACGCCTGGGCGCTCCAGCCGCTCACGTCCTCGAAGTCGTCGAGGACCTGGACGGCGCGCACGGTCGCGGGCATCAAGAGCACGATCACGACTCCAAAACCGATGATCCGCCCGACGCGCGCCGCGCGCGTCAATCTCCGCCGGTCCACGCCCCCACCCCCGCCGCCGCCGGGCTCACTGCTTGACGCTCCCGGTGACGATGCCCTCGATGTAGTAGCGCTGCAACATCAGGAACACCACGATCACGGGTAGCACGGTGAGCACGGCGCCCGCCATCATCAATTCCGTGTCCTGGACGTGCTCGCCGAGCAGGTTGGCGAGCGCCACCGGCAGAGTCTGGAGATCGGCGTCGCTCAGCACGATCAGCGGCCACAGGAAGTCGTTCCAGGTTCCCATGAACGTGAAGATCGCGAGCGTGACCAGGACCGGCTTGCAGAGCGGCACCACTACCGACCAGAAGAGGCGGAGCTCGCCGGCACCGTCGACGCGGGCGGCGTCGAGCAGGCTCTGCGGAATCGAGAGCGCGTACTGGCGCACCAGGAAGATGCCGAAGATGCTGGCGAGCCCCGGGATCAGCACGCCGAGGTAGGTGTTCACGAGGCCGAGCTCGCGGAGCATCAGGAAGAGCGGCAGCATGCCGAGCTGGCCCGGCACCACCAGCGCCGCCAGCAGCAGGCGGAACGTGCGGTCGCGACCGACGAACTCGAAACGGGCGAAGGCGTAGCCGGCGAGCGCGTTCACCGTCACCGACACCACCGTCACGGCGGTGGCGATCGCGAGGCTGTTGAGAAAGGCGCGCGCCAGGTTCAGGCGCTCGAAGAGCTCGCGATAGTGGGCGAGGGTCGGCGCGCTCGGGAGGAAACGGGGCGGCACCGTGCTGGCCTCGCCGCTCGGCATCAGCGACGCCGACGCCATCCAGAGGAGCGGCACCAACGTCACGAGTGCCGCGGCGACCAGCGTCAGGTGGACCAGCACGGTCGCGAGCCGCCCTTTCACGTCGCCTCCTCCGCCGTCGTGACCGAGCGCGCCCACATCGCAAACGCCGTGAGTACGAGCATCATCGCGAACAACACGAAGGCGATCGCCGCCGCATACCCCATGTTCCACCAGCGAAAACCCTCGAGGTACATGAGGAGCACCACGCTCAAGGTGGCATGCGCGGGGCCACCCTGGGTCATGACGTAGGGCTCGGCAAAAAGCTGCAGGTCGCCGATCAGGGTCATCACGGTGACGAACACGAGCGTCGGCCGGAGCATGGGGAGGGTGATGTGGGAGAAGCGCGCGAAAGCGCGCGCGCCATCAATACGCGCCGCTTCGTACAAGCTCGCCGGGATGCTCTGCAGGCCGGCCACCAGGATCACCATGTTGAAGCCGAAATTCTTCCAGATCGTCATCAGCACGATCGCCGGCATGGCGAAGCGCGGGTCGCCGAGCCAGTCGACCGGCGCGATGCCGAGCGGGGCGAGCAGCGCGTTCAGGAGGCCGATGCGGGGGTGGAAGGCGTAGCGCCACACCACCGCGACCGCGACCAGCGTCGTGACCACCGGCAGGAAGAGCGCGGCACGAAACGCCGACCGCCAGCGCGTCACGCGGGCGCTCAGCAGGAGCGCCGTGGCGAGCGAGGCCAGGATCGAGAGCGGCGCCGCCAGCACGACGAAGTAGGCGGTGTTCCGGACGGCGGTCCAGAAGAGCTCGTCCCCGAGCAGGCGGCCGTAGTTGTCGAGGCCGACGAGCCGGAGGTTGGCGCGGCTCGCGACCGCGTAGATGTCGAAGTCGGTGAAGCTCAGCAGCACCGATGCCGCGACCGGCACGAAGAAGAAGGCGCCGATCGCGAGGAGCGCCGGCGCCACGAAAAGATACGCGGGATTGAAGCGTGCCGTCCGGGGCGCCGTCACGATCGCCCCCCGCGCGCAAGCGCGTCCGGCGCCGCCGCCCGCTCCAGCATCCAGCGCCGCTTTTCCAGGATCGCGTCGACGTCGCGGTCGAGCGCGGCGAGCGCGTCGGCCACGTCCCCGCGCCCCCGGATCACGGTCTCGGCGTGCTGGATGATCTTGCTGGCGATCCGCTCCCACTCGGGAATCTTCGGCGTCGGTCGTACGTGCGCCAGCTGGGCCCAGAAGGCGGCCGTGCGCGGCTCCGTGGTGAGGCCGCCCGACCGCCACGCGCTCGGACGCGCCGGCAGGTCGCCGGTCAGGCGCCAGAAGGCGAGCTGCTGTGCCGGCTCGGCGAGGAACGCGATCCAACGCCGCGCCGCCTCCGCGCGTTCCGACCTGCGGACCACCGCGAGGCTGGCGCCGCCCGCCAGCGAGAGCCCTGGACCGTCACCGTCGAAGGCGGGCATCGGCGCCGTCGACCAGTCGGCGGCGAGCGCCGGCAGGCGCCGCGCGATCTCGCCCAAGTTCCACGGCCCGCTGATGAGAATCGAGAAGTAGCCGTCGGCGAAGTCCTGATAGAGGTTGGCCGACTGGGCCGCACCGTCGCGCGGGGCGAGGCCGCTCGCGAAGAGGTCGCGGTAGAACTCGAGAGCCCCCTGGAAGGCCGGGCTCCGGAAGTCGCCGAAGCGGTCGCCGTCGCGGAGCAGGGTGGCGCCGCGCTGCATCGCCATGATCACCGGCGGCTCCCACTCGGTCATCGGCAGGAGCACGGCGTAGCGCTCGCCGCCGCGGCGCGCGATGCGCTCCATGGCCTCGCGCCACCCGCTCCAGGTCTTGGGCGGCGTCGCGTACCCGGCGGCGCGCAGCAGGTCGGTCCGATAGAAGAGCACGCGCGTGTCGACGTACCAGGGCGCGCCGTAGCGCACGCCGTCGATGGTGGTCGCCTCGGCGATGCCGGGAAAGTCGTCGCCGGCATCGCCGGCCGCCGGCCCGGACCCGTCGAGCGGCGCGAGGGCGCCGAGCGCGACCAGCTCCGGCAGCCAGGTATTGCCGACCTGCAGGACGTCCGGCATCGCGTCGCCGACGTAGGCGGTGAGGAGCTTCTCGTGCGCCGCGCTCCAGGGGATCTGCTGCACGCGCACTCGCACCCCCGGCGTTCGCCGCTCGAACTCCGGGATCAGCTGCTGCACCACCTCGCCCTCGCGTCCCATCGCCCAGAACTCGACCACGTCGGTGCCGGTCTCCGCGCGGCACGCCGCGGCGGCGATCGCGACGACCGCCGCCACTACCCGCCTCCCCCAGCCCCGCCCTGCGCCCCTACTCGCCGGCATGTGCGGAGAGCTTAGCGCACAAATCCCCGCGAGACGCACGCCACCGTCGCGGGCGGCCCGTGGCGGGACGGGCCTTGACCACCGTCAGCCGCTGTACCAATAGGAGCGTCCACTCGTGGCCTGTGACCGACACGCGGCGCGCTCGTCCGGGCGCCGGGATACTCCTGGCGCGACGTCGCTCGCAATCGCCCTCGTCGTGGCGGTGGTCATCGCGGTGGGTGCGCCGTCACTCCGTGCCGCCCCCTCCCCGGGGGCCTCCCCGACGGCCGCTTTCGACTTCGACGACGTCGCCGCCAAGGCCAAGAAGCTCGCGGCCGAGCCGTTCAAGACCCCCGGGCAGGTGCCCGACTGGCTCACCAAGATCAGCTACGACCAGTGGCGCGACATCCGCTTCCGCACCGACCAGACGCTGTGGCGCGAGCCGCCCCGGCCGTTTCAGGTGCAGCTCTTCCACCCCGGCCTCTTCTACGATCGCACCGTCGGCATCAACCTGATCGAGGGCCGGAAGGTCAAGCCCGTCCCATTCTCGCCGAGCCAGTTCGACTACGGGCGGAACGACTTCGCGAGCCGCGTGCCGCAGAGCCTCGGCTATGCCGGCCTGCGCGTCCACGCACCCTTCAAGACGCCCAAGTACTACGACGAGGTCATCGTCTTCCTCGGCGCCACCTACTTCCGCGCCGTCGGTCGCGATCATGTCTTCGGGCTCTCGGCGCGCGCCATCGCCATCGATACCGCCCTCTCTTCGGGCGAGGAGTTCCCATACTTCCGCGAGTTCTGGCTCGTGAACCCGGACCCCAAGGACAAGCAGCTGGTGCTCTACGCGCTGCTCGACAGCCCGAGCCTGACCGGCGCCTATCGCTTCGCGATCACGCCCGGCGAGCAGACCGTGGTCGAGACCCAGGGCCGCCTCTACCTCCGCCGCCAGCCCGAGAAGATCGGCTTCGCGCCGCTCACCAGCATGTTCTTCCACGGCGAGAACACCAAGCGCGAGATCGACGACTTCCGTCCCGAGGTGCACGACTCCGACGGGCTCCTGGTCAACAACGGCAGCGGCGAGTGGCTATGGCGGCCGCTCGACAATCCCGAGAAGCTCGAGATCAGCGCCTTCCGCACGCCGGCGCTCCGCGGCTTCGGGCTCGTGCAGCGCGACCGCGACTTCAAGAGCTACGAGGACCTCGAGACCCGACCAGATCTCCGCCCGAGCACCTGGATCACGCCGCACGGCGACTGGGGAACGGGGCACGTCGAGCTGATCGAGATTCCCACCAAGTCGGACGCCAACGACAACATCGTCGCCTACTGGGTCCCCGACCAACAACCGCGCATCGGCACGCCCTTCGACTTCGGCTACACCCTCTCCTGGTACGGCGACGACGCGACACGACCGCCGCACGGCCGCGTCACCGCGACCCGCCGCGACTCCGGCGACCTGGAGGGCGCCCGTCGCTTCGTCGTCGACTTCGGCGGCAAGGACCTCGAGGCCGTGCCCGCCGACCAGATCCTGCGCGGCGACGTCACCATCGCGAGCGGCGAGGACGCCGGCGAGATCCTCCATCAGCACGTGGTCAAAAACCCCGTCACCGGCGGCTGGCGTCTGACCTTTCAGATCCGCCCCAAGAGCGGGTCGCCGATCGACCTCCGGGCGTATCTCGACAAGGAGAGTGAGACCTTGACGGAGACGTGGTCGTATCTGCTGCATCCGTAGTTGCGGGACCGTGGGTGAGGCGGGGTAGAAGAGGGTTGGTAAGGGAAGGGCTGGGGAGACCGTGCCGCGCGAGAGGCGGGGTGCGCCCTTGGGGGCCTCAGCCCGGGACGTCGGTGGGGTCGAGGAGGCCGTGGCGGCGCCAGCCCAGGGTGAGGAGCCAGGTACGCGCGCGTGACACCGGCCGCTGCCCGACGTCGTCCTCGGTACCGTCCCTTAGGACTTCCTCCTTCTTTTCTCTCTTCCAGCCATCGAACCAGCGTGCCGACGATGCGGGATCGAGACGAACCGCGCCCGTGAGCGCGGCGCGCGTCCGCGCGGCGTGTCGCCGCGCGTTCAGCAGCACGTAGCGCAAGGCGCGGTGGACCTCGCGCGGGGTCGGCAGCATGCGCACGTGGTAGCGGTCGGCGAGCACCCTGCCCGCTCGTCGCGCGACGCGGTTCACCGCACGCGCCAGCCGCGCCCCGATCGACTTCATCCCGCGCCCGAGCGCCGCCCGGTCGTGCGCCTCGACGATCAAATGGGCGTGGTTCCCCTGCAACGAGTAGTGCACCAGGCGAAAGCCGGGGCGCTCGCAGCCGGCGGCGAAGGTGCGCTCGATCGCGTGGACGATGGGAACGGTTCTCAGCGACGGAACGTCGCGACGGATCCGAAGCGTCACGTGCGCCGGCAGCGTCCTCGCGAAGTGGGCCCGTTGCGCGTGTCGGACGGCGGGACGGGGTCCAGGCTTGCGCCCGGCGCCGGGCCGACGCCCGCCCCACCGTGGGGGCGCGGTCAAGGACAAGCTGAGTTGAGCCGGTCGGCGAGCCATTTGAATAGGGCTATGTTATACGATTGTGTGGCCCTTGTCAAACGCCGATGGCCAGATCCGGTCGGCAGCGACCGCGATCGCGGCGGCAGCCCCTCCCCCTCCCCCACCCCCTTACCAACCGCTCTCAAAGCCCCGCACGAGCACCGCTCCCGCGCTCGTGACTGAGACCTCGGCCCGTGCTACGAGCGGCTCGGGCGCCACCCCCACGCCGCGAGGAGGATCCGATGAAGTACACGCAGCACAACCCGCTCCCGATCCCCGACGTCGGCCCGACCGAGTCCGTCGACGTCACCATGACCTCGATCTTCGACTGGGAGTACGCCCTCAAGCGCGAGAACCTCCTGGCACTCTACGAGAAGGGCAAGGCCAACACCTGGAACGCGACCGACCTCGATTGGTCGGTCGACGTCGACCTCGAGAAGACCCAGCGCGACTACATGGGCATCGGGGCGCAGGCCGTCTTCAATCAGCTCCTGAACCCGCCGCAGCATCTCGAGGACGATCGGGCCATCGAGCTGAACCTCAACATCAACGCCTGGATGCTCTCGCAGTTCCTTCACGGCGAGCAGGGGGCCCTCCTGGCGACGGCCAAGATCGTGCAGGGCGTGCCGTGGGAGGAGGCCAAGTGGTACGCGGCGAATCAGGTCGCGGACGAGGCGCGCCACGTCGAGGTCTACCACCGCTATCTCACCGAGAAGCTCGGGCGCTCGTTCGGAGTGAACCGTCACCTGCGCGTCCTGCTCGACGACATCATCTCGGACTCGCGCTGGGACATGACCTACCTCGGCATGCAGATCATGGTGGAGGGGCTGGCGCTCGCGGCGTTCGGGCTGATGCGCCTGCAGTGGCCGGACGAGCCGCTGATCCAAGACATCACCACCCGCATCATGGGCGACGAGTCGCGCCACGTCGCCTTCGGCGTGCTCTCGCTCGAGCACCTCTACACGAAGGAGCTCTCCAGCAGCGAGCTCCGTGAGCGCGAGGAGTTCGTCATCGACGCGACGCACCTGATGCGGGACCGTCTCCTCATGGAGGACGTCTTCGAGTACATGGGCTTCGACGTGAAGGTGTGGACCAACTGGTCGCTCACCACGCCCTTCATGACCGGCTTCCGCCAGATGCTGTTCTCGAAGATCGTGCCCAACCTGAAGCGCCTCGGGCTCCTCACCCCGAAGGTCCGCGAGGCCTACGCCAAGCTCGACCTCCTGCGCTTCGAGCACATGAAGGACTCGAGCGAGGATCCCGAGGTCGCGACGCCGATGGAGCTGGTCGAGACGCTCACCAAGATCCGCGCCGGCACCGCGGCCTGAGCACCGCGTTCGCGCGTGGCTGCGAGACGCTCGCCGCGTCTCGCAGCCGTGCAATCGGCCTCCGGAAGGCGCGCGGGCTCGCACCTGGGAGTCCACATGCCATGGCGCGCTCGACGGCGACGCGGGGCAAAGCGGCGAGAAGTCTACGCGTCCTTTCCTGCGTCACGATTGCGACACCGGTACGCGAAGACGCGTGGCACTTCGGTTGCTGATTGTCACGCCCATGCGTGACGATCGTGGCTTCACCCTCATCGAAGTGCTCGTGATCCTGGTCCTGATCGGGGTCCTCGCCGGCATTTCCATCCAACAGTACGCGGGCTATCGCGCCCGCGGCTACGACAGCCGGGTCGCGGCGGCCGTCCGCGGGGTCGCGACCGGCGAGGAGGCGTACTACGCCACCCACCAGGCCTACGCGTCCGACGTCGACACCCTCGACGCCATGGTGGTCGGCGACGTCGCCATCACCATCCTGCCCGGCAACAGCGGCAGCCTCGGCTCCTCGTTCCGAGTCGTCGGAACGCATCCGACGGGCCGCAGCCACAGCTGGGTGAGCGACCCGCTCCCCGGCGATCCGAACCTGACGGTCAGCGACGGCTGAAGCGACGCCCGTTCGAGCGCGTGGTCGTCACTGGAGGGCGAGCGCTTGGTACTTGCCGCTGGTGACGACGCCGAACGGCCCCACCGCCTGGCCGTGGTAGGCGACGAGGTACTGCGGGACGCCACCCTGGCCGAGCGGCGCCGGTAGACCGTCCTCGCCTGCGCTCCGGCAAGCGGTGAGCGCGACCAGGCCCGCGCTCGAGGGCGACGAGGCGAGCGGCACGACCGGCTGATCGGCGCTCGGCAGCCGGGTCGGCGCGATCGGCGCGAAGAGCGCGCAGGCGAAGCAGACGTCCGGCACCGAGACCATGGCCTCGAGGGTGTCGGAGATGGCGGCGTTGCAACAGACGTGCGCCCCGCCGAGCGCCGCGCTCGGGCGCGCGATCGGCACGATGCTGTCGCCTTGCTGCTCGAGGCCGATGACGATCACCAGGGAGGCGTCGAGCGCCCCGGGGTCGAAGGTCGGGATCATGAGCCCCTGCCCCGCGAAGACCGAGGCGTCTGGAAGTGCTGCGCTCGGAAAGCCGACTGCGTCCCCGCCGAAGGCGGCTCCGGCGGCGAGATCGCCGATCACCCAGCCGCCGATCAGCTGCGCGGGCGACACCCCCGACGGCGCTTGCACCGTCACGGTGACGACGCCGCGCGCGCCGGAGAGATCGACGATCGGCCCGCGTGGGACGTTCACCGGGACGCCCGGCTCCTGGCTCTGGCTCTGGATGCGGGTCGGATCGACGACAATGCTGTCGTTGTCGGTGAGCACGATCGAGAGATCGGCGAGGTGCCCGCAGTCGGCCGAGTAGAAGATCCAGTGGGTGTCGACGGGCGCGCCGCGGAGCGACTCGCCGATCCGACTGACGGTGAGGAAGCTCGCGTGATTGGCGGTCACGTCGAAGGGCATCACCAGCACGGCCGCCGGCTGCAGGCCGGCGACGGTTCCGATCGTCTGTGCCGCGCTCCGCGGGACGGCGGAGAGCCCGAGCAGCAGCAGGACCGCCAGCCATGAACGTGTCGCCGTCATTCCCCCACCCCCTCGTCATTTCGCACGGGACGAAGCCAGTCGTCTACGGCAAATCTTCGTGTGCGCTCCCGCCCGCGGGCGCTACTCGGGAGGGAGATCGGTCGCGAACGCCGCCACCGCGGCGTTGAACTCGGTCGGACGGGCGAGGTTCACGAGGTGGCCGGCGTCCGCGATCTCGACCAGGCGGGCCGCCGGCAGGAGCCGTGCCAGCGCGCGCGCCGGCTCGAGCGAGAGCCGATCGCGCGCGCCCACGATCACGAGGACGGGAATCGCGACGCCGGCGAGCGCCGGCGCGAGCGCCGCGACCGCGGGCTGCTCGGCGATCACGCCGCGCAGCACGTGCGCCAGGGCGTGGGGGCGATGCTCGAGGAAGCCGCGGCGGACCAGCGCGGCCGCCGCGGGATCCAGGCCGGACGCCGGGCCCCACACGAGCTCCTCTCCCGCCGCCTCGAGCCCGTCCTGCTCGATGCGAGCCGCGAACCGCTCGGCCAGCGCGGCGTACGAGCCGGGGGTGTCGCGGCCGGCCGGAAACGCCGCGAGCACGAGCGCGCGCGTACGCTCGGGATGGGCGAGCGCGAAGCGGAGCGCGATGCCGGCCCCCATCGACAACCCACCGACGATCGCGCGCGCGGCACCGGCCTGGTCGAGGACGCGCCCCACGTCGGCGACGAAGACGGCGGGCGTGTAGGCCGCCGCCTCGTCGGGCGCGTCGCTCCGGGCGTGGCCGCGGGCATCGAAGCGCACCACCCGGAGCCCTGCCCCGAGCCCGCGCACCTGCGCGCGGAAGTTACGCGCGCTGCCGCCGAAGCCGTGCCCGAGCACCAAGTGGTCGCCATGGCCGTCGCTCTCGACGTGCAAGCGCGGCGGCACGCCAGACGCCTCTGCAACTGGCACGGCGGGTGGGCTCACCGCGGGCGGGCCTTGGTCGAGGAAACGGGCGCTTGCGGCACCTCGTGGTGACGCGACGCCACGCCTGGCCGACGGCGCGGCCCACCAATCCCGAGCCTTCTCGCGGCGGACCCGGCAACTCTCATGACGGATGAGTCGGAATGCGGGTTGCTCGTTCGGTTCGTCGCCATGCGACTCGCAACCCGGCCATTGCTCCCGCCTCGACGGTTCGGCCTCGTACCGCTGGCGCATCGGCTCGCGGTCATCGTGGGGATCTTCGTCGCAATCGTCGCCTGCCTCTTGGTGCTGGTACGCGTCGAGATGGCCATCATGGCCGGCGTCCGCGCCTACGTCGAGGGCGAGAGCTTCTGGTCGAAGAGCCAGAAGGACGCGGTCGTCCACCTCCGGAGCTACGCCGCGTCCCACGACCCGCGCGACTTCGCGCGCTATCGAGCCGCCATCACCGTGCCGCTCGGCGATCACCGCGCGCGGGTCGAGCTCGCGACCGCCGCGCCCGATCGCGCCAAGGTCCGAGCGGGCTTCCTCGCCGGCCGGAACCACCCCGACGACGTCGGCGCCATGATCATGCTCTACCGCCGCTTCGGGCGCGTCTCCTACATGGCGGAGGCGATTGCGATCTGGAGCCGCGCGGACCGCCATCTCCTGAAGCTCGATCACGCCGCGACGGCGCTGCACGCGCGGGTGCGCGCCGGCGACGCGAGCCCCGCCGCCCTCGCCCCGCTGCTCCGCCGCATCAACGTCCTGAACCGGCAGCTGACGCCGATCGAGGCGGCCTTCTCGAACACGCTCGGCCGCGGCGCCCGCGCGCTCCGCAGCTGGCTCTCCCACACCATCGACGGCATCGCGATCCTGCTCCTCCTGCTCGGCGTCTCGATCTCGTGGCGGGTGCTCCGGCGGGTCCGTGACGGCGAGGAACGCTACCGCCAGCTGCTCGAGACCGCGGGCGACGCGATCCTGGTCGCCGACGGCGCGAGCGGGCGCATCCTCGACGCCAACGAGCGCGCCGGTCAGTTGCTGGGCGTGCCCGTCGAGAGCCTGGCGGGCGCCGACCCGAAGGCTTTCGTGCCGCCGGTCGACCAGGCGCGCTACCACGCGCACCTCGCGCGCTGCCTCGCGAGCGGCCACGCCGCGCTGACGGAAGGCCGCGTCCGGCGCCGCGACGGTACGCTCGTCCCGGTCGAGGTGAGCACCAGCACGACCGTCATCGAGGGCCGGACGGTGACGCAGAGCATCCTCCGCGACGTCACCGAGCGCACCCGCGCCGCCGCGGCGCGGCGGGCCGCCGCCGCCGAGCTCGAGCGCTCCTACGTCGAGGTCGAGCGCGCCCGCCGGCAATCCGAGGAGCGCGCCATCGCCCTCGCCCGCCAGGCCGTCGAGCTGGCGGAGGCCCGCAACGCCGCCCTCGAGTCGGTGCGGGTCAAATCCGAGTTCGTCGCCACCATGTCGCACGAGCTCAGGACGCCGCTGAACGTCATCATCGGCTACGTCGACGTGCTGGCGGACGGCGGCGCCGGCACGGTGAGCGGCGAGCAGGGCGAGATCCTCGGACGCGTGCATGGGAGCGCCCTGCAGCTGCTCGAGCTGATCGACGCCACGCTCGCCATCGGCCGCCTCGATGCCGAGCGCGAGCGCGTGCAGGCCGAGCCGCTCGACGTCGGCGCGCTCTTCGCGGAGATCGCCGGCTCGCTCGAGTCCCTGGTGCCGACCGGCGTCGTGCTGCGATTCACGGAGACGCTGGGCGAGGCGCGGCCGGAGCTCGATCGCGTCAAGCTGAAGACGATCGTCCGCAACCTGGTCGGGAACGCGCTCAAGTTCACCGACACCGGCATGGTCGAATGCCGGCTCGAGGCCGTCGACGACGGGATCGAGCTCACGGTGCGCGACTCGGGCATCGGGCTCCGCAAGGAGGAGCTGCCGCTGATCTTCGAGATGTTCCGGCAATGCGACGGCTCGACGACGCGCCGCTACGGCGGCGTCGGGCTCGGCCTCCACATCGTGAAGCGTCTCGTCGACGTGCTCGGCGGCACGATCGCGGTCGAGAGCGCGCACGGTGTGGGGACCGTCTTCACGGTGCACCTGCCGGCGGCGGTGCTCGAGGAGCGCGCGACCGGCACCGGCTGAGCCTAAAATCGAGCCTGGACCACCCCGCGCGCCCGGACTAATCCTATCTCGGGTCCATGGCGCAACGACCGACGCTGCTCTGTCCCCGCGGCATGGTGGTCGCCGAGCACTACCTCGCGGCCGAGGCGGGCCTGCGCATGCTGCACGCCGGCGGCAACGCCTGCGACGCCGCGGTCGCGGCGACGCTGGTCGAGGGCGTCGTCGACCCCCACATGCACACCTTCGGCGGCGAGCTCTCGGCGCTGCTCTACACGGCGCACGACCGGCGCGTGCTGGCCGTGAACGGCAACACCAAGGCGCCGCGGGCGGCCACCATCGACTGGTTCCGCGCCCACGGCCACTCGGCGATCCCGATGGCGGGCGTCCTCGCCGCCGGGCCGCCGGCCGCGCCCCATGCGCTGCTGACGGCGCTGGCACGGGACGGCACGATGAGCTTCGCCGCCGTCGTCGAGCCCGCGCTCGAACTCGCCGAGCAGGGCTTTCCGGTGCACCCGGCGCTGCGCGGGCCGGCGCCGGTCCACCAGCTCGGCGACTTCTCGCTCGCCGGCAGCGCCGACCTCTTCCGCACCACCTGGCCGACCTCGGGCGCGATCTACCTCCCCGGCGGCGAGCTCCCCGAGGTCGGGACGCTGCTCAAGAACCCCGGCCTCGCCCACACCTTTCGCTTGATGATCGCCGCCGAGGACGCCGCCATCGGGCACGGCCGCGGCCCCGCGCTGAACGCCGCCGTCGATGCGTTCTATCGCGGCGAGATCGCGGAGCGCATCGCGGCGCACGTCGGCGCTCACGGCGGTCTCCTGACGCTCGCCGACCTGCACGACTATCGGAGCGAGATCGAGGCGCCGGTGGCGCTCGCGTACCGCGGCTACACCGTCCACAAGTGCGGCCCGTGGAGCCAGGGGCCGGTGTTTCTCCAAACGCTCGCCCTGCTCGCGGGCTTCGACCTCGGCGCGCTCGGCCACAACAGCGCCGACTACGTGCACCTCGTCACCGAGGCGCTGAAGCTCGCGTTCGCCGATCGCGAGCAGTTCTACGGCGATCCCGTCTTCGTCGAGGTGCCGCTGAAGGAGCTCCTGACACCCGCCTACGCCGAGGCGCGCCGCGCCCTGATCGACCCCGCGCGCGCCTCGCGCGAGCAGCGTCCCGGCGACCCGGCGCGCGGCCGCGCCCTCCTCACCGACGGCGAGATCTTCGCGGCCCGCGACTGGGGCCGCGGCACGGTCTACGTCGCCGCCGTCGACGACGCCCGCAACATGGCGTCGTTCACGCCGAGCGGCGCCTGGATCCCGACCTCACCCGTGATCGACGGCCTCGGCTTCCCGCTCGGCACGCGCCTCCAGACCTTCTACTTCGACCCCCGGCACCCGAACGCGCTCGCCCCCGGCAAGCGGCCGCGGACGACGCTGACGCCGACCCTGGTCACGCGCGACGGCGATCCCGCCATGGTCCTCGGTACCCAGGGCGGCGATCAGCAGGATCAGTGGACGCTCCAGGTGTTCCTGAACCAGGTGGTGTTCGGCATGGAGGTGCAGGACGCGATCGAGGCGGCGCGCTTCTCCTCGATCCATTTCCCGTCGAGCTTCTTCCCGCACCACGCCAACCCGGGCGGTCTCCGCGTCGAGGGGCGGCTGCCGGCGGCGGTCCGCGACGAGCTCGGGCGCCGCGGTCACGACGTCGTCGTCGAGGACGATTGGGTCGCGGGCGACGTGCTCTGCATCCGGGTCGGCGAGCGCGACGGCGTGCTGCGCGGCGGCGCCGACCCGCGCGGCGAGATCAGCCGCCGCATGCCGTCGTACGCGATCGGCTGGTAGCCGCACGCGCGTGGCGGAAACCGAAGCGTGGAGAGCTACTCGCTCTTCTCGCCCTCGTCCTCGAGCTCCTCGGCAAACGGATGCGGCTGGGGGCCGGGCACGATGCCGGCGATGTCGGGATCCTCGCCTTCGATGCCTTGCGCCTTTTCGCCCTTCTCGGCCGCGCGCTGCTCGCGTCGTTGCACCTTCTGAAGCCGGCGCTGCTGACGCGCTTGCTCTTTCTGGCGCTTGGTGACGGAGGTCCGTGATTTACCGCCCATGGGCGTGCAGCTCTCCTTGGTTTCGGGTCGTAATCATCTTGGAAAACCTCCGTGGGGCGTGGTGCGAACGAGGGCGGAAAGTAGCATCGGGACGCCACCTCCACAACCGACGCCGGGCCTCCGCGGACGCCCGCGACCTTTGTCACCGCCCGCGCGCCGTCGTAGAGAGTCACGTCGATCGGGAAGACGTGGACGGTGCGTCCTCCCTTCCCCGGCGGGAGGTGGCGTGCACGCGGAACCACGAACTCGGCTCTCGATTCTGGAGCGCGTCCTCCGCGTCTTCACCGACATTCGGGCCGGCGAGGGCTCGACCGGTCTCATCCTCTTCGCCAACGTCTTCCTGATCCTCTGCGCCTACTACTTCATCAAGCCGCTGCGCGAGAGCTGGATCGCGGTCTCGGACATCGCCGGGCTCTCGAAGATGGAGGTGAAGGCCTATTCGAGCTTCGGACAGAGCATGCTGCTCCTCGGCGTCGTGTCGGCCTACGGACGGCTCTCGACGCGCTGGCCGCGCGGCACGCTGATCACGCGCTGCACCCTCGCCTGCATGGCGTGCCTGGTCGGCTTCTGGGCGATCCAACCCGGCTACCTGATCGCCAACCTCCCCGGCTCGGGAATCGCCTTCTACCTCTGGGTCGGCATGTTCGGCGTCTTCATCGTGGCGCAGTTCTGGGCCTTCGCCGCCGACCTCTACGCCGGCGAGCGCGGTGGGCGCCTGTTGCCGATGATCGGCATCGGCGCGACCGCGGGTGCGGCCGCGGGCTCCTTCCTGACCGAGCAGCTGGTGGAATCCGGTTGGTTCGACAGCGGCACGTTGCTGCTGCTCGCCATCATTCCGCTCGGCCTCTCGATCCTCCTCACCCGCATGGCCGACGTCCGGGGGCCGCTCGACACGCCGCGCGGCGAGCGGGTCCGACCGAGCACCCCGGCCGCTCCTCCCGAGGAGGGCGGCGGCCACGGCGCGCTCGGCTTCGTCTTCCGCCACCGCTATCTGCTGGCCGCCGCACTGGTGGCGCTGTTCACCAACTGGGTCAACACCAACGGCGAGAACCTCCTCTTCCGCGTCGTCCAGGAGGCGTTGGAGAAGGAGCGCGTCGCCCGCGGCATCACCGATGCGGCCGCCACCATCAACTTCGTCCGCACCGAGACCGCCGCCTTCTACGGCAACTACTATTTCTGGGTGAACGTCACCGCGCTCGTGCTCCAGGCACTGGTCGCATCGCGCCTGCTCGCCTACGGCGGCTTCGGCGCACTCTTCATGCTGCTGCCGTCGATCGCGTTGATCTCCTACTCGACGATGGCGCTCCTGCCGATCCTGGCGGTCGTCCGGATCATGAAGGTCGCGGAGAACAGCGTCGACTACTCGATCAACAACACCGCCCGCCAGGTGCTCTGGCTCCCGACCACCGCCGAGATGAAGTACAAGGCGAAACCGGTGGTCGACTCGCTGTTCGTACGACTGGGCGACGGCCTCGCCGCCCTCACCGTGCTGCTGGGCGTGCAGCTGCTCGAGCTTTCGACCCGCGGCTTCTTCCTCGTCACGATCGTGGTGGTGCTCGGATGGTTGGTGGCGGCGTGGATCATCGTGCGTGAGCACGGCCGACTCGTCGCGCGGAGCGCCACCAAGGAGGCCGCATAGGACCCGCGCGCCGCGACGGCGAAGCGGTCGGGGGCAGGACCGCAAGGCGTCTTCGCGCCCGCTTCGCGCGCCGGCTCGACATCCAGCCCGGCGAGGAGCGCATCCTCTTCTGGAGCGCCATCGCGCTCTTCCTGGTCTCGTGGGCGTCGATCCTGGTCACCAACGTGGCCGAGACCCTGTTCCTGAAACGGGTCGGCGTCGATCGGCTCCCGTGGGTCTTCCTGGTCAACTCGATCCTGCTGACCGGTACCACCCTCGCCGCCGGCCGGCTCGCGATCCGCCACGAGCGCCGCCGCCTGCTCACCGCGACGCTCGGCCTGCTCGGGCTCGCCCTGTTGCCGCTCTGGATTCTCGTGCTGGGAGGGGTGAGCACCGCCATCGCCCTCCTGGTGCTGATGGCGAAGCAGCTCGACGCCATCGCAATGGTGGTGTTCTGGACCGCGATCGGCGGCCTGGTGAGCGGCCGGCAGGGCAAGCGGCTTTTCGCCCGCATCAGCGCCGGCGGCACGCTCGGCGCCATCGCCGGCAGCTTCGCTTCGGGGTGGCTCGGTCGCGTCTTCGGGATCGCGACCCTGCTGCCGATCGCCACCATCGCAATGCTGCTCGCCGCCCTCGCGGTCCTGCCGCTCACCCGCATCCGGCAGCCGCATTTCTATCGTGCCGTCCCCCCGCCCGGGCTCGACGACGCCGCCAACTGGCGCCTTCGCCCCCTGTGGCGGGGCGGTGCGCTCTTTCGGGTGCTGGTGTTGGTGTCGCTCCTCGCCGGCATGCTCGGACCGATCCTCTACTTCGAGTTCGCCTACGTCGCCGACCTCGCGACGCAGGGCAGCGGCGGCGAGCAGCGCCTGCTCGACCTGTACGCGATCTTCCGCGGTTGGCTGAACGTCGGTGTGTTGCTCATCCAGATCGTCGGCACCCCCGCAGTGTTCCGCCGCCTCGGGGTGCCGCTCGCCGCCGCGCTCTCGCCGCTCATCTACCTCGTCGGCCTGGCGGGACTCAGCCTCCAGCTGAGCCTCGCCGCCGGCGTCGCCGCCGTCGCGGGCGCCAATCTTCAAGACCACGCGGTCTACGACCCCGCGCAACGGATTCTGGTGACGCTCTTCCCGGAGCGGATGCGCGCCGCGGTCACGACCCTGATCGACGGGCCGGTGAAACGCACCGGATCGGTGCTCGGCAACGTCATCATCATCGGCGCGCTCGCGGCCGCGAGCCCGTTCTGGGTCGGGTTCGCGGGGCTGCCGATCGCGACGGCGTGGTTGCTGCTCGCGCTGGTGTTGTGGCGGCTCTACCCGAGCCTCCTGATGCAGATCGCGAGCACCCGCCGGAACGATCTCGAGGAGCCCCCGCCCCTCACCGAGCTTCTCGACGGCGGGACCGTGCGCCTGCTCGAGCACGGCCTGGTGAGCAGCGATCTCGAGCGCTGCCGGGCGGCGTGCGAGCTGATCGTCGAAGCCATTCCGCGGCGCGGCGTGCGGGCGCTCGCGCGCGCGCTCCGGGTCGCGCCCCCCGGCAATCATCCGCTGCTCGTCGCCACCCTGCAGCGCGTGCTGGATTCGCCCGCCGGCGAGACGCTGGTGCTGGAGGAGGCCGCGCTCCATCTCGGGGCGCTGCTCTCCGCCCCGAGCGCGCTCGACGTCCTCGAGCGCGCGCAGCTGGTGCGCGCATACGGACGCCTGCGCGGGCTCGCGGCCAAGGCGCGCCCCGCGCCGCTCGCCGCCGCGGCCGAGGATCAGAGCCCGGCGGTGCGGCTGGCGGCGATCGCGGCGCTGGCGCGTGCCGGCGCCGTCCCGATCGCCGAGCTCGACGCCGCCGTCAGCGCCGCCATCGAGAGCGGCGACGAGGTCGCGCGTCGCATCGCCCGCGAGGAGATCGCCCGCGAGCTCCGCCGCCCGGCGAGCGGCGGCGCGCGCTGGGACAGCCGCCTCGGCCTGCTGGTCGCGCAGCTCGCCGACCCCGCCGAGCGTTCGCACGCGGCGGCCGCCATCGCCGCCGTCGCCGCCGTCCAGGGGACGCGGCTCGCTCCCTGCGCGCCGACGCTCCTCGCCCATCGCACCGATCCCGACCCCGCCGTGCGGAGCGCCGTGCTGCGGTTCGCGGGGGCCGTCCGGCTCGCCGAGAGCGCGCGCTGGATCGTGCCCCATCTCATCGCCGACGACCCCGACGAGGCGGCGGCGGCGCGCCAGGCGCTCCGCGACCTCGGCCCCGCGGCGGTCGACGTGTTGCTCCACACGCTCCGCTTCGGCGGCTACCGCGTCCGTCAGGCCGCGCTGACGATCCTGATCGACATGCCGATCGAGCCCACGACCTTGAACGGCTTGGTCGAGAGCGAGCTCGACCGGATCCGGCAGCAGCTGCTGCTCGTGCACGCGCTCCGCGAGGGCGGTGTCGCCGAGGTCGTCCTCCAGCGCCTGCACGAGCGCATCGACGAGGCGGCGCACACCACCGTCATGCTGTTCGCGGCCCTCTACGACGACGACCGCCTGGCGCGGGCCGCCCGCCTGCTCGGCCACGCGCACAGCGGTCGCGACCGCGGACTCGTCCTGGAGGCGCTCGAGGCCTTGCTGCCACCGGAGGAGCGCACCCGGCTCCTGCCGCTCCTCGAGGAAGGCGACCCACGCCTCCTGGCCAAGACGGCGGCGGCCGCGCTCGAGCGACCGTTGCCCTCCTTCGACGCGGCCGTGGCCGAGGCGCTCGCCAGCAACGACACCCTCACCCACGACTTGCTGCGCGCGACGCTCCCGGCCGACGTGCTGGCGCGCCAGCCCGCCGTCGACCCCGCGCATGCCTTCGTGCCATATCAGCGACGGGGACACGCCGTGACCAACGTCGACGTCATGCTGCACCTCCGGAGGCTCGACCTCTTCGCCGGGCTTACCACCCGTGAGCTCGCCGAGCTGACGCGCGTGATCGAGGAGCGCAACGTCACCTCGGGCGAGGTCATCGTGCACGAGGACGAGTTCGACGATCAGATGTACTTCATCGTCACCGGCCGCGTCCGCATCACCAAGGGCGGCGAGGACGTCACCACCCTCGGCGAGGGCGAGTTCTTCGGCGAGATCGCCGTGCTCGACGGCGAGGAGCGCTCGGCGTCGGCGACGGCCGACGGGGCCGTGCACCTCCTGCGACTCACCCGCCAGGATCTCTTCGAGGTCATGGAGGAGCATCCCCACATCGCGATCGCGATCTGCCAGACCTTGAGCCGGCGCATCCGCAACCTGCTCGAGGAGCGTCACGAGGCGGTGCTGGCCGCCGCGCGGAAACCTCCGGACGACGATGGGCGTTGAGCCGGTCGCGCGCGCGCGGCACATCGCACTCGCCGGCGCCGACAACTTTCGCGACTGCGGCGGGTACGCGACCCACGACGGCCGCACCATCGCCTGGGGCCGCCTCTTTCGCTCCGGCCACCTCGGACACCTGCGCGAGCGCGACCTCGCCGCCGTCGCGCGCCTGGGCATCCGCCTGGTCTGCGACCTCCGCGCCGAGGGCGAGCGCCTCGACCTGACGAGCCGTCTCCCCACCGCCGCAGCGCCGAAGGTGCTGTCGCTACCGGTCGATTTCCCGGCGCTCGATCCGGGGCGCGTCCGCCGACTGCTCTTGGGGCGTGACTTCGCCGCCGGCGCGCTCGCCGAGAGCGTGGTCGCCGCCTACCGCGCCTACGTCATCGACTTCGCGCCCGCCTTTGCCGCGGTGCTGCAGGCGCTCGCCGAGCCCGGACACGCGCCGGCGCTGATCCACTGCAACGGCGGCAAGGACCGCACCGGCTTCGCGGTGGCACTCGTGCTGCTGGCGCTCGGGGTGCCGCGCCCGACGATCGTCGAGGACTATCTCCTCACCAACCACTGCACGCGCTGGACGACGCGCCGGCGCACATGGCTGGTCTACCTGGCGTCGCGCCTGCGGGTACGGCCGCGCGAGATGCGCGCGCTCCTGGAGGCCCGCGCGCCCTATCTCGACATCGCCTTCGCGGCGATGGAGGAGCGCCACGGCTCGACCGAGCGCTATCTCGAGGAGGCGCTCGGCCTCACGGCCGCGCGGCGGGAGGCGTTGCGGGCGGCGTTCCTGGCGTAAGGGTCAGCGCCGCGCGCGGCGATCGAGCAGCGCCTCGGCGCCGACCGCCACGAGGGAGCCGACGAGCGCGCACGCCATGTCCTTCTCCGCATCCCAGGGATCGCCCTGGGTGCCGAGAAAGGCCGTGCCGGCGGCGGGATCGACGATCTGGGCCGTCAGCCACTCGACGATCTCGTAGACAGTGCTCCAGAGCGCCACGCCCGCGACGCTGAAGAAGAGCGTCGCCGGCTCGCCGGGCGCGCGCGCCCGGCCGCGCCCGAAGCCGAGCTCGCGGATCGGGCGCAAGAGGAGCGCCCCGAACGCGAAGTGGACGGCGCGGTCGTAGTGATTGCGGGCGAGGCCGAAGGCGTCGCGTGCCCAGTCGCCGAGCGGCACCTCCGAGTAGGTGTAGTGGCTGCCGATCGTGTGCAGGATCAGAAACAGGGTGCCCTGCACGTAGGCCCGATTGGAGAAGCGGAAGCGGCGGTGTCCGTACAATACCGCGGGAACGGCGATCATGGTGGGCAGGTTCTCGAGCAGCCAATCGGCGCGGAAGCGCGGCGCGATCGCGCACGCGATCCAGACGGCGGCGAAGACGCCGAGGCAGACGAGCGGGACCCGGCCGGCGGGCGCTGCCTGCGCCGACCGGCGGGTCACGACGGCTGGAAGCTCGAGGCAGCCGATCTCGCGCGGCGTGAACAGCCGCACCGGCTGCCCCGTGAAGCCGAGGCCGTTGCTGACGACGAGGGTCGCGGCGCCGGAGCGGAATACGCCGCGGTCGTAGCGGGTGATCGCCTCGGCGATGTTCCGGATGCGGCCGCCGAGACCCGGCACGCCGATCTGACCACCGTGCGTGTGGCCCGCGAGCACGAGGCCGGCGCCGAGCGCGGCCGCCTGCTCGAAGCAGTCGGGACGATGCGAGAGGACCACCAGCGGCGTCCCCGCCGGCACCGCCCGCGCCAGCGGCGGCAGGGCCGGATGCTCGAGCACGCCGCGCGCCCAGTCGCGCCCGAGGTCGTCGAGGCCGAGGAGCACGAGCCGCGCGCCGTCGCGCTCGACGTCGAGGCGGGCGTTGCGGAGCACGGTGAACGGGGTCAGCCGGCGGAGCGCGTCGGTCACGGCGTCGGCACCGGCGGCGACGTCGTGGTTGCCGAGCGTCACCACCACCCCGTGGCGCGCGCGGAGACCCGCGAGCACGGGAAACGCCTCGGCGCAGGTGGCGGCGTCGTCGACGAGGTCGCCGGTGATGCAGATCAGGTCGGGCGCGAGCGCGTTGATGCGCGCGACGTGAGCCGCGAGCTCCTCGCGACCGAGAAACACGCCCATGTGCGGGTCGCTGACGTGGACGATGCGGAAGCCGGCGAGCGCCGGCGGCAATCCCGGGAGCGCGATCCGCCGCTCGCTGATCGTGAGCGCGCGCCGGCCGGCCGTGTAGCCGAAGAGAAAGAGCGTGGCGACCGCGAGGAGGCCGGCGTCGACGCCGGCGTCGAAGCGCGGCCGCCAGACGACGGGATCGAGGACCGGGAGGAGACCGGCGAGGCGCACCGCCGGCGGCGCCGCGACGCGGACGAGCAACCAGCCGAGCTCCGCGACGCCGATCAGCAGGGCGCCGAAGAGCGAGGTGAAGGCGAAGCCCGCGTAGCAGGCGACGACCGGACCGCTCGCTTCCCGGTCGAACCGCCGCGTCATGGCGCGGTTCAGCGCGTAAAAGCCGGCGATTCCGAGCCCGTGTGCGAGGAGCGGAACGTCGACGCCGAGGCGGCCGGCGACGCGCGCCGTCACCGCCCACTCGCTCACCGCGATCACGGCGAGCAACACGTGCAGGAAGACTCGGAAGAAGCGGAGGCGACACCACTCGGCGAGCGGCGTCACGGACGACGAGGCGCGCATCGAGGGCGTTCTATCCGAAAACCCCCGAGCCGGGTATCCGTCCCTTCGCGGAGCCGACCGCCGCGCCGGACGTCAGCCGACCGGTCTCACGGGCAGCTTTCGTCGGCCGCGATCGTGCCGGTCGCGCAGTGCGACTCGTCCTCCGGGCTCTTCGGCCGGCTCTTCTCGATCACCATGCAGTCGTTCTTCCTCGCGTCGTTGCAGGCGCCCGGGCTCCCCGCCGCTCCCGGCGGGTCGAAGCAGAGCGGCTGGCCGGTCTTCGGATCGAGCACCTGGGGATTGCAGAGCACGCGATCGTGGCAGCGATTGAAGGCGCCGTTGTTGTAGTCGTCGATCAGCGTGATGCACTCGTCGACCGAGCGCGTGCCGCTCGTACCGCCGCTCTCGCAGGCGAGGTTGCAGTCGGCGAAGGCCGCCTCGATGCTGAGACCGGCGCAGGTGGGACCGCCGCCGCTCATCACGCAGTTGAGCGCCGCCGCCGTCAGCTGACGCGCGAGCTGCCGCTCGCTGACGCCACCGACCGACACGCACATCGCTTCGAGCGCGGAGTTGGCGCTGTCGACGTCGGTGTCGGTGATGCGCTCGCCGCAAATCTCCAGGCACCCGCCCGCGGCGTCGATCACCCGCTGCGTGATGTTGATGGAGTTGCCCTTCTCGCAATCGTCGTCGCGGTTGCCGTCGGCAACGTCGGGGCAGGCATGCGTCGCCCAGAAGCCGGGGGTCCGGCAGCGCTCGACGCCCGGGGTCGCGGTGGTCGTCGGGGTCGGGGTCGAGGTGCGGGTCGCGGTCGGCGTCGGGGTCGGCGTCTTGGTTCGCGTCGGCGTCGCGGTCGCGGTCGGCGTCACTGTCGCGGTGACCGTGGGCGTCGGCGTGACCGTGGCGGTCACCGTCGGGGTCGCGGTCGGCGTCGGGGTCGCCGTGGCCTGCGGCAGGAAGAGGTTACTGCTTCCCTGTGCTCCACCGGTCGCAACCGAGCTGCAGCCGGCATCCTGGGTGACGATCGCGCTACCCCGGGTGTCGCCACGGGTGCCGAAGAGCCCGCAGGGGTTGGTCGGGGAGAACGGGACCTCGGTAGTCGCCTGGGCACGGATGGTGGCGATCGGAACGAAGCTCGCACCCGCGCCGAGCGCGACGCCCGCCGTATTGACGAACACCAGCACGCGGTTGCTGTTCAGCGGATCCTGCGTGCAGGCGACGACCGCCGCGGCCTTGGCCACGCAGCCGTCGGCGCCGACCGGCACGAAGGTCAGCACGCCGGGCAGCTCGAGCGCGCACGCCGTGTCGGTACAGGCGAGCGTGTACGCCACCGCCGCGAGGCAGCTGCTTCCCGGGCACTGCGAGTCCACCGTACAGGGCGCGCGGCCGTTCAGCCCGCCCGCGCAGACGTTGACGAGCTTGGCCGCGACGTTGGTGCCGGCAGGGACCGAGGACGACGTGTTGTTGAGCGTGATCGCGATGTCGACCGTGTCCGTCACGTGCAGCGCCGTCGGGCAGGTCGTGCCCGCGCTCGGGAAGATCGGCAACGAGCCGCTCGCCTGGCACCCGAAGGCGTGCACCGGCAGAACCGAGAGGATGACGACGAGGCAGCTCGCGACGGTGGTGAGCGCGAAGTACACCGACGCGTTTCGTATCGTCACCGACACGCGTTCGCGGTGGGAGGATGACATTGCGACCTCCTTCAAGCCGCGGAACGTCGCGGCACCGTTACCGGAGTGAGACCCTGGGGCGCCTTCGAGCCGACGACTGGGGTCGTCTCACTCGAGGTCGAAAGTGTCAACGAAGATCGGACGGAAAATTGGGTGAGGCTCGACGTGCGCGTGCGCTCGGTCGGGCTATTTCCAGTCGACCCAGGCGCCATGAGGGTGGGCGCACGCGAGCGTTCGGGGCGCGTCGCCCGGCCAGAGCGTGAGCGCGAGCTCGGGCGGCGCGTCGGCCTTCGTGTGTTCGAAGGCGAGCCACGCGAGCGGCCGCTCCGGCGTGGCGCGCGCACCCGCGGCGGCGAGCGTCGCGCGCACGCGCTCGGCGGTGGCGGCCGGGAAGTATTGCCACACGATCGTGTGCGCGACGACGGTCGCGGCGCCGGCCGCCGGCAGCGCCAGCTCGCGCTCCAGCCAAGCGGCGGCGTCGGCGTTTTCGACGCGCGTTCCGACCGCGCGTGCGAGCGCGATCGCCGCCTCCAGGCGGCGGACGCGCTCGCTCTGGTCCGGCCAGACGTAGGCGATCAGGCGCTCGGCGGCACCCGCCGCGTCGAGATCGATGGGCGCGCGATCGCAGGCGGCGCGCCGCGCGACCCTCGGGAACGACGTGATCGCGGGCGGCGCACCCCGCCACTCGGCCTCGATCGTCACCGCCGCCCCGGGGGGACCGCAGGCGAGCGTCCCCAGGCGGTAGGCGAAGCGATCCCAGAGGAGGTTCAGACCGGCGCTCGCGCCGAGCTCGAGGATGACGAGCGGAAGCCCGGTCAGGCGCGCCACCTCGACGTACCCCGGCATGAGGATCGCCGAGCGGCCGACCTCGTTGGTCTGGGGCGGGTGGGCGACGAAGTCGCGCACCTCCGCCTGCCGCGCCGCGACCGTGCGCTCGAGCGCCTGGCCGACCGCCGTCGCGTCCCACGGCGCGGACGTCGGCGGATAGAAAACGGCGAGCTCGGGCGCCCGACCGGCGCGCACCAGCGCATGCAGCGCCGCCGCGAGCCGGAGCGCCACCGCATCGACCGTCGGACGCCCCGGCCACGGGACGACCAGAGCCGCAAGCGACCCGGCGGCGTCGATGTTGTCGCGAACGGCCTCGAGCACCCCGGCCGTGAAGGGCGAGCCGAGCCTCCGGCACCAGCCGATCTGCGTCTCGACGGCGGCGAGCACGCGCTCGCGGCCGGCCGCGGGCTCCGGGTCAGAAGAGTCGGGCACCGCCGCTCACTGCACGCGGATCTTGCCCGCGTCGACGTCTGCGACGAGGTCGGTGATCCGCTCGCGCAGGCGCGTGATCTCCTTCGTCGTGAGCCCGAGCTGCACGCGCCCGTCGGCGATCCGCACGCCCTTCTTCGGATCGAGCGGGGTGCCGGGTTGCTGCAGGCGGAAGATCCCGGCCTTGTCCACTTGCATGTCGATGAGGGAGGCGGTGCGCTCGACGTCGGCTGCCGGGAGCGCGCGCAGGCGCTCGATCGGCTCGCGGCGGAGCCACGGCACGCGGATGGAGTTCCAGTTGCGGACGAAGAAATTCCAGGGAAAGCCCTCGAAGGCGATGCCGTTGTCGACGGCGAACACGCGCGGGTCGCTCGGGTCGGTCGACTCGAGGAAGTTGCCGTCGCGACCGTCGCGATGATCGATCAGGTAGGTGAGCACGTTGAAGTCGGCGAGGTGTCGCGCGAATTGCGGGTTTTCCTCGAAACGGTCGTCCTCGCCGAGGTCGTCGGCCTTGGTCACGTCGTTCATCCAGACGGCGGCCTGACCGAGGACGCAGGAGGTGCCGGGGACGCTGGGCTTCGCCTTGGGGTCGATCGGCCGGTAGACGTCGAGCGCAATGCAGCGCGGGACCGGCGTCGGTACCACGTAGTCGGCCTCGTCGAGGAACCAGCGCTGGACGAAGTAGGCTGCCTGCTCCTTCCGCGGCGAGTTGTTCCAGCCGTCGAGGGTCTTGGCCGGAAACGGCTTCCATTTGATCTTGAGCGTCTTACCGTCGGGAAAGGCGACCAGGAGCCGCGCAGCGCCGGTGACGCCGCCGCCCGCGCTCTTCACCTCGCGGATCTCGAAGTCCTCGAAGGCGAGTCGGTAGTCGAGCTCCGAGGGCGCCATCGGCCAGTTGCGCGGCATGCTGCTCGCCGCCCGTCCCCCTTCGGCCGCGAAGAGATGCGTCGCCGCCCGAAAGGTGAGCTGGGCGATGAACTCGCCTCGATAGGCCGGCTCCGCTTCCGTGAAGACCACCAGCACGAACTCCCGCCCGTCGGGATGGTGCACGATGCCGGCGTCGGCGTAGTCGGGTCCCCAGGTGCCGCTCTTGGCGTAGACCTCGAGTCCGGGGATGCGCGCCGCGCCGCCGGCGATGCGGCGGGCGAGATGGGGCTGCTGCTTCGGGTCGCGCTTCATGCGCCGGCGCACCGTCGCCGAGTCCTCGGGGGTGAGGGCGCGATCGGTGGCGAGGAGCGCGAGCAGCTTGGCCGTGCCGATCGCCGTCATCGCCTGGCGATTGGGATAGATGCCGTCGGCGCTCGCGAGTCCGCCCTTGACGGTTCGGTCGCGCAGGAACTGTTGATCGCGCCCGACCAGGTCGCCGTCGCCGTCGTAGGTCGGGTTGACGCAATGCAGATCGTCGATGCCGAGCGACTGCAGCCAGCGCTTCACCGCCTGGCGGCGCTCGCGGTACTCGCGATAGGCGGCGGGGTCGAGCGCGGGTCCGGGCGTCGTGCCGGTGAGACGGGCGAAGACCTTCTGGGTCGCCCGATTGCTGCTCTCCCGGATCATCGCCTCGAGCTCCGCGTCGAGCTTGGGGTCGATGGTGAGCCGGCCGCTCTCCTGCCACGCGTACGCCGCGACCAGGTACGCGAACTTGACGACGCTCGCCGGGTAGATCGCGGTGTCGCCGCCGTAGTGGGCGAGGCGCGGCGGCCCCTGCCGCGGCAGATCGAGGAGCGCTATCCCGATCTTCGCCCGGCGGAGCGCCGGGTCGGTGGCGCGGAGCGCCTCGACGCTGCGATCGAGGAACGCCTGCAGACCGGCGTCGGGCTGGATCGTGGCGAGGAAGCGGCGGGCTTCCGCGGGATCGGGAGGTCCGGCCGCGCCGGGGGGACCTCCGGTCGGCATGAGGGCCGACGACAGGACGAGCGCGGCGATGAGCGTGCGCATGAGCCCAGCACCTTAGCGGAGATGCGGCGGCCGCGTCAGATGCCTTCGACGCCTCGGTTTCTCAAGCCCGCGATTTCGGATAGGACTCCGCGTCTCCGAGAGTGAGGTCGGGTGCCGCGCCGCCCGGCCCACAGGAGCCCCGGGACCGCGCCGCGACGGCGCCCCGCGCGGACCGACTGCAGGGAGGTTCGAGATGACGAGTCACTGGCGACGTGGGCTCTGGGCAGTGGTGTTGGGCCTAGTGCTCGGCGCAGGCACGAGCGCGGACGCATTTCAGCCGCCCACCCTGAGCGCCGCCCAGGAAGCCGAGCTGAAGCGCAATTTCGCGCTCTGCCTCTCCAAGATCAAAGGCCCCTACACCGAGAACTTCTGCCTCTGCCGCGATGGCCAGCGCCTCGGCGTGCAGGCGCCGAACGGGGCCGTCCGCGTCCCCTGCCCGAACCCGATCTTCTGTGCCGCCTATCGCGCCCCCTGGGCCGAGGCGCTCGCCAAGGAGCGCATGTACGTCGCCAACATCTTTTCCCGCGACGTGAATCTCTGGTCGAGCTTCCGGAATCACCACGACCTGGTGCGCGGCTACATCCTCGAGAAGTACTTCACCGAGACCCATCCCGCCCACAAGCTCGCGCAGATGCGGCAATACCGCGGGCTCTCGAGCGCCGAGGACGAGACCGGCGCCGGCATGGCTTTCTTCGAGAAGTACCTCGGCTCCGACGAGTTCGATCCCCGGCGCGACTTCCTGCTCGCCTACGAGCTGCAGCGCCGCTACTTCGTCCGCGACGACGTCGGCCAGGTGCAGAAGGTCCGCAACCTGGCGGTGCGGATCGAGGCGAGCCGTCCGGACTTCAAGCCACTGAAGGACGCCACCCACAATCAGGTCTCGGCGGGACTGATCCCGGGTCTCACGACCTATCGCAACAAGCTGCCAGCGGGTGCGGTGCGCAACCAGGTGGATGAGCTGATCAGCGAGATCCAGAAGCTCACGCTCCTCGACGAGGGCGCGCTCACCCCGCAGATCGCGGCGCTCACCGACCAGAATCTGCGCTCCGAGCTGGCGCCACTCGTCCCGACCGCCAATACGCCGCCCGTCGACGCCGTGGTCGGGCTCGGCAAGCTGATGGCGACCACGCGCGGCGCGATCGTCGCGGGGCGCATCTCCAAGGCCGACGCGCGGCGCGCGATCGACGTCGACATCACCGCCGCGCAGGTGCTGCAGCAGCGCGGCAGCGGGCTGCTCACCGGCGCGGGCCTGACCGCCAAGGACCACGTCGCGATCCTCCGCGCCCTCACCGACGCCGCCTACGGTGCGGGCCTCTTGAACGACCGCGAGCTCGCGAGCGCGAGCGACGCGCTCCGCGCGCTCGGAGCCAAGGCCGAGCCCGCGCGCGCCGACTTCGCGCATCGCCTGCGCGAGGCCGAGCGCGTCGTCGAGTGGGCCCAGGGCAACGCCGAGCTCGCCTTCGCCGAGGTGATGGCGCCCTGGATCCTCCTGCTCCCCGACTCCGCCGGCATCCGCGACGACGTGCTGCGCGGCTCGCCGCTCATCCTCTACGCCGAGGTGGCGCGGCGGCTCGACGACTTCGTCGCCGGCGGCGAACGCCCGAGGCATCGCTTCTTCGGCGCCGTCGTCGAGAGCGACGTGCGGGCGCTCAATCCCGGGCTCGCCTACGGCAAGCTCCGGGTCGGCCCCAAGGACCACGGCTACAGCCGCGACGAGATCGTCGCCCTCCCGGAGACGCCGGCCGACCTCGATCCCGCCGCCGGCATCTTGACGCAAGGCGAGGGCAACGTGCTCTCGCACGTGCAGCTCCTGGCGCGCGCCCTCGGCATCCCGAACGTCGTGCTCGGCCCCAAGGCCTTCGATCGCCTCCGCATGCACGACGGCAAGACCGTGGTCCTGATCGCCACCCCGGCGGGACGGGTGATCATCGAGGAGGCCGGCACCATGACCCCCGACGTGCGCGCCGCCTACGACGAGTACACCCGCAACCAGACCCGCACCGGCGCGGGCGCACTCGGCGCCGGCAGCAAGAAGCTCCACATCGATCGTGCCAAGATCGACCTCGGACCGAAGCTGCCGATCGATCTCACCCAGGTGCGCCGCAAGGACTCGGGCGTGTTCTGCGGACCGAAGGCGGCCTACCTCGGCGAGCTCAAGTCCACCTTCCCCGACCGCGTGGCGCGCGGCCTGGTGGTGCCGTTCGGCGCGTATCACCACCACTACCAGCACGCGGTCGTCGCCATCCCCGAGACGCTGCGCACCAAGGGCGTCGTCGCGACGGCGGGCGAGCCGCTCCCGGCCTTCGTCGAGCGCAGCTACGGCGAGTTCTTCGCCACCCTGATCCCCTCCGGCAAGAGCGAGCGCGAGCTCTCGGCGTGGATCGAGCCGCGCCTCGAGATCATCCGCAACTCGATCCGCATGTCGCCCCTCGACCCCGCGCTCCGCCAGGCCATCCGCGACGGCCTCGTGAAGAACGGCCTCATGGTGCCCGGCAGCGCCGATCAGACCGTCGGCTGCTTCGTCCGCAGCGACACCAACGTCGAGGACCTCGACAACTTCAACGGCGCCGGCCTGAACCTCACCCTCTTCAACCGCCGCACGCTCGACGACATCTACACCGGTCTCACGGAGGTGTGGGCGTCGCCGTTCCAGTTCCGCTCGTTCTCGTGGCGCCAGACCCTGATCGACGACCCGCTGTGGGTGCTGTCGTCGGTGGTCATCCTCGAGTCGGTGCCGTCCGAGAAGTCGGGCGTGCTGGTCACCGCCGACGTCACCGACGGCGTGCCCGGCAAGATGCTGATCGCAACCTCGGAGGGGGTGGGCGGCGCCGTCGACGGGACCTCGGCCGAGACCCTGCTGTGGTCGCCCGAGCGCGTCGAGCTGATCACGCTCTTCAAGTCGCCCTGGCGGAACCAGCTCGATGCGCACGGCGGCAGCAAGATCGTGGCCTCGAGCGGCAGCGACACCGTCCTCGAGCCCGACGAGATCCGCCAGCTCACCGGCGCCGGGCAGGACATCGTCAAGAAGTTCACGCCGGTCCTGAATCCCACCGGGCAGCCGCGGCCGTGGGACATCGAGTTCGGCTTCACCGAGGGGAAGCTCTGGCTGTTCCAGTGCCGGCCCTTCCTCGGCAACGACGACCTGAAGAACGTGCCGGCGCTCGCCGCGCTCGACGGCCCCGCGGCCGACCGGAAGGCGACGCTGGCGCTCGCGGAGGTGCTGCGATGAGGCGCCGCGCGCCGCGCGTCGCCGTCGCCCTGCTCGTGCTCGCGGCGGCGGCGTCGGCCACGGCGCCACCCGCCGCGCGCGCCGCGCTCGAGGCGGGCGACACCACCTGGGACGGCAGCGAGCCGCCCCAAGGCGTCTATTTCCATTGGTACGAGCCGTCCTTCTACGCCGGCTTCGCGCCCCGCACGCAGGATCCGAGTCGCGTCCACATCGAGCTCTCGCGCGGCAACCAGGTGCGGGTGACGATGGTGGTGGGCGACGCCGAGCTCGACGCCTACCTCGGCGACCTCGACGAGCGCCGCCGCGTCGTCCAGGAGATGATCGACGCCAAGGCGATCCAGCCGAGCACCAACCTCGTCTGGGAGCGCTACCTGAAGCGCCTCGAGGAGACCGGCGTCGCGGCCGCCGTCGCCGCGCGCGGCAGCGGCGGTGCCGCCTATCGGGGCAAGAGCCTCGAGATCATGAAGGCGCTGAACCCCGAGCGGGTGTTCTCGATCCGCATGCCGCTCGACGCGGTGGCGGCGCGCTGGCACGCGGTGCTGACGCGTGGCGACCAGGGCGGCGAGACGGCACGCCTCGACGCCGCCAACGCGGCCCTCCCCGGCCGCATCAACCTGACGACGTTGGCAGCGGAGGTCGATGCCGCGCTCGGCCAGGCCGTCGACGCCGCGCGCGCCGGCAAGGCCGACGCAGCGGCCTTCCAGAGCGCGACCCAGGCCTTCATCGAGCGCGCCAGCGCCGGCCGTTACCGCGTCGTCGACCGTGCCGTCGTGGCGACCGAGCTCACCGCGATCTATCCGGCCGGCACGGTCGAGGGCACGACCACCTACAAGGGCGAGCGCCTCCCGGACTTCGGCGTCACCGGCGTGTGGCCGCTCATCCGCCGCACCCAGGGCCGCGGCGTCACCGGCATGGTCGACTACCTCTCCCCCAACCCGGGCTACGGCTTCATCTCCATGCTGCCGTACCAGCACGCCGGCGGCATCACGTACAACGCGTTCCACAACGCCGGCGTTCGCTGCCAGCTGAACAGCACGCCCTTCCTGCCGAGCGCCTGGCGGAAGGTCGCGGGCGAGCGCAGCGGCAAGCCGTACGAGAACCTGTGGATCATCAGCCGCGGTCCGACCTCGCACGGCTGCACACGCCTCGCCTCGGGGCACATGAGCGAGCTCCGGCAGATCGTGCCCTCCGAGTCCGACGTGCTGACGCGGGTACAGACCTTTCGCAATCTCCCCGGCTGTTACGACGTCTTCGACATCGACGGCGACGGCACGGGCGAGGTCATGGGCGTGCGGTACTACCTCGCGTACAAGAGCGACGAGCACACGCCCGTCCGCGCCTGGGTCAGCAACCGTCGCGAGCCGTTCTACCGCTGGCTCTACGGCGACAACATCGCGTACGGCGAGCCCGGAAAGGCGCGCATCAAGGCGGCGCCGGTCTGCCGCTTCGTCGGCCGGAAGGCGGTCGAGGCCGACGTGCTGCGCGACGTCCCCCTCTACGAGGCGACCTTCGAGCCCGAGGCGATCCAGTTCTATCGCACCAAGGTCGCCTTCGACGGCGCGCCCGGCTTCGAGCTGAACCGCGAGCTCCGCAAGATCGGCGCCGGCCACACGCTCGACCGCGCCCGCTTGCTGCTCAAATAGGAGTGCCATGAAGACACGACCGCACACGACCACCGCCGCCGCGCTCGCCGCCCTCACCATCGCGGCCGGGCTCGTCCTTCCCTCGCCCGCAGTCGCGAAGGATTTCGCCGCCCCCGCCCTCGGCGGCGACCGCGCGGCCGCCGGCCTGATGATCGAGGAGCCGCCGCGCTATGGGACCTTCTACGACGAGCGCGAGCCGTCCTTCTACACGGGCTTCGCGCCGCGCACGCAGGATCCCGCCCGCCTCCACATCCACCTCGGGCGCGGCAACCAGCTGCGGGTGACGGCCGTGCTGTCCGACGAGGCGCTCCGCGACTACGCGCGCGACCTCGACGCGCGCCACCGGACGTACCGGCGTCTCGTCGACACGAACCGTCTCGAGCCGACGCAGAACCGCGCCTTCGAGGACTTCGAGCAGACGCTCGCCGAGGTCGGGCTCGAGCGCTTGGTGGCGGAGGAGCCGGGGCTCGCGCCCGCGGCGCTCCGAGCGCGGAACCTGGATCTCCTCGAGCGCCTGAATCCCGGCCGGGTCTTCCGGATCGCCATTCCGGTGTCGCGCGCCGTCGCGGCATGGGTCCGAGGCCTCGAGCCGCGCGACCGCACCCGGCTCGACGCCGCGCGCCGGCTCGAGCTCGTGAACCTGCTCTTGCCGACGCGGCTCTGGTTGAGCGAGCTGCCGGCTGGGGTCGGCCCGGCGCTCGACGACCTGGTACGCCGCGCGCCCGCGAGCGCCGACGACGCCGCGGGCATCGCGGGGCTGACACCGGCCTACGTCGCGCTGCTGACGCGCGTCGGCGGCGGCCGCTATCCCGTCGAGGGCGACACGATCCGCTTCGCCGAGCTCACGGCGATCTACCCGGTCGGCACCTTCGCCGCCTACACCTCGTGGCGCGGCCGCCCGATCCCGCAGTACCCGACGCCCGGCCGGCGCGCCCTCACGACCCACCAGCGGAGCCTGATGGCCGACCACATCCCGACCGACGAGTCCTACAGCTACTCGCCGTGGCTGCCGTACATGCACGTCGGCCGGACCATGCACAACTCGATTCACACGCCGTGGTGGAAGATGGCGCCGTCGGACGCCAAGTTCCTGCCGGCGGCGTGGCAGCAGGTGACGCGCGGCAGCCGCGACGGCCGGCCGTTCTCGCACCTCTGGCTGCTGTCGCGCGGGCCAATGTCGCACGGCTGCACCCACCTGAACACCGGACACATCGCCGAGCTCCGCCAGATCCTGCCGGCCGAGAGCGACCGCCTCTACGAGGTCGACGTCTTCCTGAACAAGTCGGAGCTCTACGACGTCTTCGACGTCGACGGCGACGGCGCGCCCGAGGTCATGGGCGTCCGCTACTTCATCGCCTACTCGCTCGTGAACGGGAAGCCCGATCGCCTGCGGGTGAAGAACGAGCGGCGCGCCTTCTACGACTGGCTCTACGCCGGCGACCTCGGCTGGGAGGGCGATCAGGGCGTGTTCCACGACGTCCGCGACGGGGCCTTCGTCGCGCGCGACGCCAAGGACGGTCGCGCCTACGCCCGCCTCCCGCTCCGCGAGGCCGCCTACCAGCCGGAGACGGTGCAGTTCTATCGCAGGGTCGACATCCCCTTCGCACGCGAGCTCCGCAAGGTCGGCGTGCACCATCCGGCAAGCGAGCTCTTCGCGACGCGAGGCGCCGCGCAGGCAACGACACAGCGCGCCGCCGCCCGGTAATGCACACGGCCCGCGACGGCGCGGGATCGTGGCCGACCGTCCTCCTCTTCTGCCTCGTCACGGTCGGCACCGACGCGGCGCTCGCGCGGGCCTATCGCTGGCTCGTGCCGCCGTTCGATTTTCGCGGCATCGAGCGGGCCTATCGCCGGCCGTCGGACCTCTACCACCACGGCCTCGCGCCCAACGTCGATCTCGTCGGCGCCTGGGGAAGCCGGCGCTATCCGCTGCGCACCAATTCGCTCGGGTTCAAGGATGCGAGTTGCCGCACCGTTCCCCTCCGCACGAGCGGTCGCCGGCTGCTGCTGATCGGCGACTCCTTCACCGAGGGCGTCGGCTTTCCCTTCGAGGAGACCTTCGCGGGCCTGATCGCCGCGGCCCTCGCGCCCGCCGGCGTCGAGGTGCTGAACGCCGCCGCGGTCTCGTATGCGCCGTCGATCTACTTTCGCAAGGTACAGTACCTGCTGGAGGACGTCGGGCTCGAGTTCACGGAGCTGATCGTCCTCGTCGATCCCTCCGACGTCTGGGACGAGGCGGAGATGTACCGCCTCGACGCAGACGACCGGGTGGTCGCGACGACCGAGCTCGCCCGCCTCTGGCTCGGCGACGCGCCGGCGGCGGCACCGTCGTTCGGAGGCTGGTTGGTCGACCACTCGATCGTGGCGCGCGCCGTGCGAACGGCGTGGCGGAGCGCCCGCGCCGCCCGGGGTCCCGCCGTCTGTCCGGGAACGGATCGCGACCCGCTCGCGGCCGTGACCAACGTCGAGACCGTGCGCTGGAGCGTCGACGATGCGGCCTTCGCCGACGTCGGCAGGCGCGGGCTCGCGCAGGCGACCGCCAGCATGGACCGGCTGCTCGCCCTCCTCGCCCGCCACGGACGCACGCTGACCCTGGTCGTCTACCCGTGGCCCGACCACGTCGTGCGCGGCGACCGCGAGTCCCGGCAGGTCACGGCCTGGCGGAGCTGGGCGAGCGCGCGCGGCGTGCGCTTCGTGGATCTCTTTCCGCTCTTCGTCGGCGGCGACGACCCCGCCGCGGTCGTCGCGCGCAACTACATTCCCTGCGACGTCCACTTCAGCGCCGAGGGACACCGGCGGGTGGCGGAGGCGTTGCTGCGCGAGCTGGGAGAGCCCCCGACCACCACTCGCAGCGTTGCGCCGCCTCCGGGAAACCCGTAGCTGGGCGCCGTGCACGCCGATCACCGCCGCCTGCTCGCGCTCCTCGGGCTCGCCATCTTCTTCGAGGGCTACGGGCGGACGCTGATCACGGTCACGCTGTCGTACGTCGGACGCGACCTCGGCGCCTCGTCGGACGAGCTCTCGTTCGCCCTCGCTCTGATCGCTTGCGGCTCGCTCGGCGTGCTCGTCCTCGGGCCGCTCGCCGATCGCTTCGGCCGTCGCCGCGTCCTCCTGGTGAGCATCGCGCTGCTCGCGCTCTTCGGCGCCGGCACGGCCACGGCGAGGACGCTCGCCGCGCTGGTGACGTGGCAGCTCGTCGCCCGTGTCTTCCAGGAAGGCGCGCTCTTCACGGCCGCGGTGCTCGCCGCCGAGGAGATTCCCCCCGAGCGGCGCGCCGCCGCCCAGGGCGTGATCGGCACCGTCAACGCCTTCGGGACCGGCTTCGGCGCGCTGCTGCTCGCCGTCATCGATTTCGTGCCGGGGGGATGGCGCGGCCTCTGTCTCGCGAGCCTGGTGCCGATCGCCTTTCTGCCGTTCCTCCGCCGCGCCATTCCCGAGAGCCGCCGCTGGCTCGCGCGCAGTGGACCCGCGGCGACGTTGCCGCCGCCCGAGTATCGCGGTCGCGTCCTGGCGGCGCTCGTCGTGGTGGCGCTCGCCATGAGCTACGACGTCGCCGGCTTCGCGTTCGCGACCTACGTGCCGATCACGCTCCACGGCTGGAGCGGCGGTCAGGCGAGCGCGATGTTCATCGTCGCCGGCGGGCTCGGCATGCCGGGCTGGGGGCTCGGCGGCGTCCTCGCCGACCGCTTCGGCCGCCGTCCGGTCGGCGTGATCTTCCTGGTCGGCCTCACCGTCGCCGAGCTGCTCTTCTTCCTCGGCGGACCGCGGGCGCTCTGGCCCGGCTTCGCCGCCATGGTCTTCTTCCAGGGCGGCAAGATGACGATCATCCGCGCCTGGGCCGCCGAGCTCTTCCCGACGAGCTTCCGCGGCGCCGCCGCCGGCTGGCTGACCGCCGCGGGCACGATCGGCGGCATCGCCGGGCTCGCGCTCGCCGGCGCGCTGGCGCCGGCGCTCGGCGGCATCCACCTGGCGCTCGCCGTCATCGCCGCGGCCGGCGTCTTGGCCGCGCTCGCGGTGTTGCTCTGGCTCCCCGAGACGCGCGGGATGGATCTCGAGGAGTCCGCCCCCGAGGCGATGCGCGCGAAGTGAATTCGCGCTGCTCGCTGCCTCTCAGAATCCTGACCGAAAGACTCGGGCCTCCGCGCGCGGAGCGCGCGGCCGAGCGAAGCGAGCCGGGGGATGAGCCGCCGCGGCTTTGCCGCGGCGGCGAAGGGGGAGAGATCCCCCTTTATTGTTGCAACGGCTCGAAGACCTCGAGCATGGCGGCGAAAGCACGGTCGGTCGCACGCGGGTCGGCGCGCGCGCCCTCGTCGCGCATGAAGGTGTGCTCGGCGTCGTAGAGCCGGACGTGATACGCGGTGCCCGCCACGTCGAGGGCGGCGTGGATCTCATCGCGGCCCTCTTTCGGGATGTGGGGATCGCGCAGGCCCCACACCAAGAGGAGCTGGCCGTGGATTGCGGCGGCGCCGGCAAGGCTCGCGGCGGTTCCGTGCGCACCCCCGACCGTGTCGGAGTGCAGGCCGGTCGCATAGAAACAGGCCGTGGCGCGGACCGTGGGCTCCTGGGCCGCGCGAAATGCGAGGTGGCCGCCGATGCACCAGCCGCAGGCGAGGATGCGCTCGGGATCGACGGAGGCCTGCGCCCGCATCCAGGCGAGAACGGTCCGGCGGTCGGCATCGAACCAGGCGAGATCCATGCGCTCGGTCGCGTCGAGCGCGGCCTGGCGATCGCGCTCGAAGTCGAAGGCGGCGTCGGGGAGGCCGAGGCGCGCGAAGAGCTCGGGCAGGACGACGACGAAGCCATAGGCGGCAAGGCGCCCGCAGATGCGGAGGTGCGGCCCCGTGAGTTGGAAGATGTCGGAGTAGGCCAGGACGGCGGGCCAGCGCCGCACACCCGCGGGCGACACGGGCGTGATCACCACCGCCCGAATGCTGTGCCCCTCGGCCGATCGAATCGTGACGCTCTCGACGCTGACGGTCATGCGTCGAGGGTGGCGCGATCGGCGCTCGAGGGCAACCCGTCGGAGAGGTCGCGCTTGCGGCCGAGGTCGAGAAGGCGTACCGCCCGCCCATGGCCGACCCCGTCGAGGTGCCGCACACCGCGCTCTCCGCCGAGACCTTGACCGGCGTGATCGAAGAGTTCGTCACCCGCGCCGGTACCGACTACGGCACCCACGAGCGGACGCTCGAGGAGAAGATGGCGGACGTTCGCCGCCAGCTCGAGCGCGGCGAGGCGGTGATCGTCTTCGATCCGGAGAGCGGCACGACGAGCATCGTGCCGTCCACGGAGACCTGACGACGGGCGCCGGTCTCAGCCCGCGAGCGCGGCTCGTCCCGCGTCGGTCAGAGAGAACGTCCCGTCGTCGAAGCTGACGAGACCGTCCGCCACCAATCCCTCCATCAGCTGCGAGAAGGCCTGGTGTCCGGCCTGATAGAAGACGAGGCTGTGGGTGTGCAGCTCGCGCATCGGAAGCGCGCCGCCCTGCTTCGCGAGGAACGAGAGGAGCCCGCGGCGCGCGGCCTCGGTGTCTACCGCCATGACGACCGTGTACGCGGGACGAACGGGCACTGCAACCCAGGGCGAGCGGCGCCGCCCGCACGGCGACGACGACACCACGGATGGACGGATCATTCCGCGGGTCGTATGGACGCCGTCGGACGATCGTCGTAATCCTCTCTCGCAGGAGGAATCCTCATGCGATTGGTGAAATCGATGGTCGTCATTCCCGCCCTGGCGCTCCTGGCCATGTCGTGCGCACCAAGACATGCCGGCCCGCACGGCCCCGGCGGCCCGCCCTGCAAGGGCAAGGGCATGGCGAAAATGATGATGCACGGATGCGGCCCGGACTCGTGCGCGTACGGAAGCCGGTGCTTCTCACCCGGCGCGATCCGCTCGAACGACGGCGCCTGTCAGGAGTGCAACGGCGGCAAGTGGGTGGGCGCGAGCGGCTGCCGGGACGGCTGCGACATGAAGCACGGGAAGAAGTCCGCCCCGTGCGACCACCACAAGCACGATCGCCATCACCGCTAGGATCGGACGCACCATCGTCCGGCGCCGCCGCCGGTCTCATGAATCGGAGACCGGCGGCGGCGCGGCGGCTTGACGCGGCCGCTTCCCGCACGTTAGTCGCAGCTCGCCTTGCCGACCCGCCTCGCGATCTCGTGCGTGTTGATGGCGGGATTTCTGCACGTCCTCCTCGTGCACCCGTCGTTTCGCCCCCCTTGGGGCGACCTCATCTACTTCCAGTTCCTCTGGGAGGCGGATCGCACGACGTGGCTCACCTTCGGCCAGATGCCGCTGTGGAATCCCTACCACTGCGGCGGCATGGGCGAGCTCGCCAATCCGCACTCGATGGGGTGGTCGCCCTTCTTCCTGCCGGCGTTGACGTTGGGTGCAGGGGCGGGAATCCGCATCTTCATGCTGACGCATTTCGTCGTCGCCTTTCTCGGCACCTGGACCTGGGCTCGGTCGCGCGGCCTTCGCGACCCCTGGGCGGCGGCCCCTGCGGTCGTCTTCGCCATGAGCGGCTTCTTCACGGCGCGCGCCGCCGGCCACCTTTCGTTCCTGCCGTTCGCGTGGGTGCCGTGGATGCTCTGGTGCTGGGAGCGCGCCCAGGCGGAGCTCCGCTTCGCCTACCTTCTCGGCGCGCTCGTGGCGCTCTGCGTCTACAGCGGCGCCCCCTATCCCACGACCTACGGCGTCCTCCTGATCGCGACGCTCACGACCCGCGACCTCGCCATCGTCGCGGCACGACGCGCGCGCGGGCTGCCGGCGCCGGCGCCGCTCGTGCCGGCTCGGATCGCCCTCGTCGCCGCCGCCGCTTTCGTGTCGATCGCCGCGTTCAAGCTCTTCCCCGTGATCGAGTTCTTTCAGAGCCACCCGAGAGCGACGCCGGTCGGCGACGAGGCGCTCGGCCTCCGGCAGCTGGTCGAGATCTTTCTCTACCGTCCGTTCACGCGCGAGCGCGAGGGCTATGTGTTTCCGTTCGACGAGTACCGCGACTACGTCGGTCCGCTGGTGGTCGGGGGTGCCCTCGTCACCCTGGCGCGCGGGCGCGCCCGCCTCCGCGACGTCGTCCTCGCCGCGTGGTTCCTGGCACTCGTGGCCGGGGACCACGGCGCGTGGTCCCCCTACGCCCTGCTCCACCACGTGCCGGGCTTCGCCTCCCAACGTGTGCCCTCGCGCTTCGTGATTCTCGTCCTCCCCTTCGTCGGTCTCTGGTTCGGGCAGGCGCTCGCCGATCTCGCCGCCGGCGCCTCGCGAGCACGGAGGTACGCGGCGGCAGTGGTGCTGATCCTGACCTTCGCCGATCTGGCCACCATCAACGCGTCGATGCTGCAGGATTGGTTCACGGTTCCACCCGAAGTGCGGCACGATACCTCGCCACCTGCACGCGTCGGGTTTCCCCAGCTGAACGATACGAGCGAGACCTGGCTCACGACCTATCTCCGTGCCCCCCTGGACGGCTACGGTTTCTCCATGTGCGAGGACTTCGAGCCGAATCCATTGCCGAGGTCGGCGGCGCTCGTCACGCTCTTCCCCGAGCACGTCGAGCTCCGCCCGCTGCGAAGCGGTACGGCTCGCCTCGTGGCGTTCACGCCGAACCGACTCGAGGTGGCGGTCGACCTGCCCGCACCGGCCCGCCTGCACGTCAATCAGAACTTCTACCCGGGCTGGCGTTCCGACGTCGGAGAGGTCCTCGACCGCAAGGGCCGGCTCGCGGTGTCCCTGCCGGAGGGGAAGCGCACCGTCGTGCTCTGGTTCTGGCCGCGGGCGGGGTGGCTCTATGCCGTGCTGACCCTGCTCGGGCTCGCGGGGTTGGGTGTGGCGCTCACCCGTCGCGACGGCGTACCGCCGGCGCGCGGTCGTGAGCACGGCTGACGGCGACCGCCGTCGTGAGGGCGCGGTGCAGCTTGGCGACACCCGCCGGAGCCTTGACGCTGCCGGCGAGGATCTGGCGCGGCGTCGCCTCGCGGCCGTAGTACTCGCGGTTGGCGTCGTCGCGCGCGGCGATCACGGTGCCCTGGAGGGACACCCCGGCGAAGAGACCCTGACTCCGACTGTAGGTGTACACCGCCGCGACCGGCATCACGCCGGCGGCGAGGTTTCGTCCGACGGGTCCGGCGGCCGCGCTCAGATCGGCGCCGATCGCGACGTTGGCGCCGCGTGCGAAGGCGTCGACGGCTTCCGGCGTGTTCAGCACGATGACGAACTCCGTCACCTGGGCGCCGACCTGGAACCCGAACCCGGCGCCGCCGGTTCCGATCGCGGACGGCGGGCTCCACCCGTGAGGCGTCCGGGCCACGACGACGCCCCATCCGCCCTGGCCGCTGAACATGAAGCCGGCCTTCAAGACGGTGAGGATGGCGAGACCCTTGGCGTCACGGAGCACCGCGTCGGGAATGCCCGACTCGGGCATCTCACGAAAACGCTCGATGATGTCCGCGGCCTGGTCGACGTCCTTCTGGAGACCTTCGGCGCACGCGAGCTCGGCGCTCGCAACCACGAAGACCGCCGCGACGGCGGCGATCGCAAGGACGACGCGAGATCGATTCGATTCGAGACGGAATTCCATGGTCGTGTGCTCCCCTGCACCATGGAGAGCAACGATCATGCCCGGCGAGTGCGTCGTGGTGGTGTGGGAATGCCGGTTCCGATGTAAATTCTTCGTGTCAGTCTTTCTTTTTTCGCGCCCGCTCACGCCAGCGCGTGACGGTCGAGCACGGCGAAGAACTGCGCCGGCTCGGGGCGCACGCGGTAGTTGGAGGCGCGCTCGCAGTAGATGATCCGGCCGCCCGCTGCGGTGATGAAGACCGTCGGCCGCGGCACGTCGGAGTCGTACCCGAGCACCTCCATGCCGGCGGGCAGCCCGGCCGTCTCGCGAATGCCGAGCACCGCGGCCGCGGCGCTGCCGCGATCGGTGAGAAAGCGCATCGGCGCGTCGACCTTGGCCGCCAGAGCCGTGCTGTTCTCCTCGGGTTGCGGGCTCACCAGGAACACCGCCACGCCCCGCCGCTCGAGCTCGCGATACTGGCCGGCGATCTCCCGCACCTGCGCCACGCAGATCGGGCACCAGTTGCCGCGGTAGAAGATCCAGAGCGCCGGCGTGCCAACCAGCTCGGAGCTCGGCACGGAACGGCCGTGCTCGACGACCGCGAAGGCCGGGAGCTGCGCGCCCACCTGCAGCACCGCCTCACCGCCGTCGCCGAAGCGGGAGTACCAGTAGACGTACAGGAGGGTTCCGAGGATCCCGACCGCTGCCGCGAGCAGGGTCGCGGGCGATGCCACGGATCCGCCGAGCGCGACGGACAGCACGGTGCCGAGCCCGCCGGCGGCGAGGACGCCGTGGAGGTTCGGCGAGGTGCGCGCCCGCGGCAGGACGTAGGCGCCGGCGAAGAACAGCACGGGTCCCGCGCACGCGAGCGCCGTGCCGAGCCAGGCCGTCACGGCACCGGCGCGGCTCATCATCACCACCGCGGTGACGAGACCGCCGACCGCCGCGGTGATGTAGATCCCGATGAAGATCGACTTGAGGCGCCCGATCACGTCGCTTCCTAGGCGTTCCGGACCGTCACTCCGCCGTCGATCACCAGCACCGCGCCGGTGATGTAGGACGCCGCCGGCAGCACGAGCGCGAGCGTGCCGTGCGCGACCTCCTCGGGCTCACCGTAGCGGCCGAGGATCGTCCGTCGGCGCGCGAACTCCCTCTTGGCGTCCTCGGGGATCGCGTCGGTGATGCCGGTGCGGATCGGTCCCGGGCAGACGCAGTTGACCGTGATCCCCTCGCGCCCGAGCTCGACCGCGAGCGCGCGCGTGAGCCCGATGACGCCGTGCTTGGCCGCGGTGTAGGCGCTCGCGAAGCGCGTCGCGCCGAGCCCCTCGGTCGAGGAGACGTTGACGATGCGCGCCGCATCCGAGCGCCGGAGATGCGGGAGCGCGGCCCGGACGGTGCGCGTGTGGGCGGTCAGCAGCACGTCGAGCGAGGTCGCCCAGAGCCGCTCGTAGTCGGGCGCGTCGATCGGCGTCGGCAACGCCAGGCCGGCGTTGTTGATCAGGATGTCGAGGCGCCCGAAACGGGTCGCGGCCTCGTCCATCACCTGGATCACACGCGCGCCGTCGGTGACGTCCATCGCCCAGCCGTGGGCGCTGCCGCCGGCCTCGGTGATCTCGCGCACGACCGCCTCGACCGCGCCGGCCTCGCGGTCGGTGACCGCGACGTGCGCGCCCTCGTCGGCGAAGAGGTGCGCGGTGGCGCGGCCCATGCCGCTCGCGGCGCCGGTCACGAGCGCGGCGCGGCCGGCGATCGAGCGATTGAGCGTGCTGAGCCGAGCCATGGCTTCTCCTCGTGGGTGCGGCTACCAGCGCTCGCCGAAGGGTCGGATCTGCACGTCGAACGACCACGCCGCGCGCGGTTGGTGCGCCGCGTGCCAGCACTCGTCGGCGATGGCGGCAGGCTGGATGAAGAAGTCGTCGGGTTTGTCGGCGTGCAGTTGGCGCGTCCAGGCGACGTCGATCACCGCGTCGATGGTCACGTAGGCGACGTGCACGCCCTTCGGCCCGAGGCTCCGCGCGATCGACTCGGCAAGGATGCGCTGCGCCGCCTTGCTGGGTGCGAAGCCCGCGAAGCTCGCGACCCCGCGGTGCGCCGAGGTGTTGCCGGTGCAAAGGATGACGCCCTCCCCGGCCGCGATCATCGCCGGCGCCACCGCCCGCGCCAGGGTGAGCAGCGCCATCGTGTTGACCTCGAAGTTGTGGCGCAGCACGCCCGGATCGATCGACTGGAAGTCGCCGAAGGCGCCGCCGACGGCGTTGTGGATGACCACGGTCGGGGCCCCGAGCTCGTCCGCGACCGCGCCACAGGTCGCGGTCAGCGCCGCCGCGTCGGCGACGTCGCAGGGATAGCCCTTGGCGCCGTCGATCTCGCCCGCGAGCGCGCGCAGCCGTCCCGGGTCACGGGCCAGCATGGCGACGCGGAAGCCGCCGCGCGCGAAACGCCGCGCCAGCGCCGCCCCGGTGCCGGGGCCGACGCCGGTGATCAGACAGACGCGGTTGGGCATGGGACGGCACCGTACCAGCTCGCTTTTCTCATTCAATGCGCGCCAACCAGCGATCCGCTCCGGCCAAAAGCGTCGCTTCGACGCCGCTTCGTTGTTTTAGTTGTAATACTTGTTCTAGTTGCGTTGGGCGTGCGCGTAAGCTAAGTCCCGAGCATGGGTATCGAGGTTTCCGACCCCGAACGGGCCAAGCAGCGAACCGATTCGGCCAAAAGCCGCACGCACGGCGGTCGGCGGAAGCCTCCAACAGCCAATCGTCGGAAGTTCATCGTGCAACTCACCAACATGACGCTGCCACAGGTCGTTGGCAGCGTTCCCCTTCAGGATTGGGTGCGCGTAAGCGGCATGACTCCCGACAAGCTCGCAACACATCTCCGTGCATTCTCCACGGAAGTCATGCGTGTTTCGGTGCTGCTCGAAACTCTTCCCGACACACGGCCGGCACCGGCACGACTCCCCGCCAACAAACATGCGCCACACGTCGCTCAGTCGCCCTCCGATCTCCACGAAATGGGCCGCCGCAATCGTCAGGCACTCGTAGGCTCGGGAGAGCTCGTCACCTCGACCGAGCTGGCAAAGAGGCTCACCGTGTCGGCACAAGCGATCACCAAAGCCCGGAACGACAAGCGCTTCTTCTCGCTCAAGGTCGGCGCCGAGGACTACTATCCGAGCTTTTACGCGGACCCCGATCTCGACCGTAAAGTGCTCGAGAGCGTGACTCGCCAGTTGGGAGATCTTCCGGGCGCGGAGAAGCTGGCCTTCTTTCGCTCGGTGCTCGGAAGCCTGGGGGACGTGACGCCGTTGCAAGCCCTTCGGGATGGAAAGCTCGAAGTCGTCCGGCGCGCTGCCGCAGCATTCGCGAATCGTTGACCCGTCGCCGCGATGGCCGGCACGTCACCGCTCCTTCCTCCGAGCGACCTCGGATCGAGAGAGTTGCCTTCGCGCATCGTGCGCGTGAATACGCTGTGCCGCATTTCCCGTCACCACACCGGCGAGCCGTACTTCGGCCGGAGCGGCGGTAACCGGTTCGACGACCCCGCGCTCTCGTACGGGGTTTGCTACCTCGGAGCCGGCAACATCCAGGACGCCGTGACGGTGGCGTTCGCGGAGAGCGTCCTGCACGATCGCACCGCGACGGACGGAGGGTTCGACGTCGGGGTCTCGGAGCTCACGGACCGTCAGGTCGTCCGTTTCGCGAACCGCTCGCGCCTGATTGTGGCCGACCTCACGGGCGCGGCGCTCAAGCGCATCGGCCTGGACGGCCGAATCTCGACGCTGACACCTTACGACGTTCCTCAGGCTTGGTCGCGCGCCATTCATGCGCATCCCGACGCCGTCGACGGAATCGCCTACGTCTCGCGGCACTACAACCTCGGCCTCGCAATCGCCCTTTTCGACCGCGCGGCATCGAAGCTCGGCGCGGCGCGCTACACACCGCTCCCGAAGGTCCGGCCCTACACCTCTTTACTCAGGAGCTTCGCGATCCGACCGTACTGACGCACGCCGCATGAGCCGTGAGCTCTCAGAGTCGAATCGCGTGCGAGGCGTGGGTGTAGGTGTAGGCCCAGGCATCGACCATGCGGCCCTCGGCCTCGACGCTGACCGCGACGCGCCGGAAGAGGAAGGGCACGTTCTCGTACTGATCGATGCGATCGAGCGCGGCCTGATAGGCGTGGGGCTTCAGAAACACCAGCTCGCCGTCGATCCACCCCTCCTCCTCGGCCGAGAAGACCGCCGCCGGATAGGGCGCGCCGATCTCGAGGCGGCGGGCGTGGGCGCGGGCCGGGACGCGGCGCTGGACGTCGGCCGCGATCACGTCCTCTGCCGACTCCCCCTGGCGGAGCGTCCCGTAGACGAAGATCGGGCGCTCGCTCGTGTCCGTCTGGCTCTCGCTCATGTGCTGGTCCCTCCCCCCATGGCCTGGCTCACGATCCGCCGCGCCTCCTCGACGATCGCCGCCAGGTGCCGCTCGTCGCGGAAGCTCTCGGCGTAGATCTTGTAGATGTCCTCGGTCCCCGACGGGCGGGCGGCGAACCAACCGTCGGCGGCCACGACCTTGAGGCCGCCGATCGGCGCCTCGTTCCCCGGGGCCGCCGTGAGCTTGGCCGTGATCGGCTGGCCGGCGAGCGTGGCGGCGGTCACGTCCGCCGGCGCGAGCTTCCCGAGCCGCGCCTTCTGCTCGCGGGTCGCGGGCGCGTCGATGCGGGTGTAGCGCGGCGTCCCGAGCTCGGCGGTCAGCGTCGCGTAGTGCTCGCCGGGATCGCGGCCGCTTCGGGCCGTGATCTCGGCCGCGAGCAGGCTCGGCGCGATCCCATCCTTGTCGGTCGTCCACACGCTGCCGTCGCGGCGGAGGAACGACGCGCCCGCGCTCTCCTCTCCGCCGAAGCCGATCGAGCCGTCGAAAAGCCCGTCGACGAACCATTTGAAGCCGACCGGCACCTCGATCAGCCGCCGGCCGAGCCGGACCGCGACCCGATCGATCAGGCTGCTGCTGACGACGGTCTTGCCGACCGCGGCCGCGGCGGGCCAGTCCGGACGATTCGCGAAGAGATAGGCGATCGCGACCGCGAGGTAGTGGTTGGGCTCGAGGAGGCCGCGGCTCCGGGTGACGATGCCGTGGCGATCGGCGTCGGCGTCGCACGCGACGGCGACGTCGAAGCGGTCCTTCAAGTCGACCATGCGGGCCATCACCGAGGGCGACGACGGGTCCATGCGGATCTGGCCGTCCCAATCGACGGTCATGAACCGGAAGGTGGCGTCGATGCTGCGGTTCACCACCTCGAGATTGAGGCCATGACGCTCGCCGATGGCCTCCCAGAAGGCGAGGCTGGCGCCGCCGAGCGGGTCGACGCCGATGTGCACGCGGCTGGCGCGGACCACCTCCAGATCGACGACGGCGGGGAGGTCGCCGACGTAGGCGTCGAGGTAGTCGTGGACGTGGGTCGTCGCCGCGGCCCGGGCGCGCTGGTAGGGCATGCGCTCGACCCCGCGGAGCGCGTCGGCGATGTAGGCGTTGGCCTGCCGCTCGATCCAGCCGGTCGCCTCGGAGCCCGCCGGCCCGCCGTGCGGCGGGTTGTACTTGAAGCCGCCCGAGCGCGGCGGGTTGTGCGAGGGCGTGACGACGATGCCGTCGGCGAGCCCGCGCGTGCGGCCGCGATTGTAGGTCAGGATCGCATGCGAGATCACCGGGGTCGGGACGTAACCCTGGCGCGCGTCCACCATCACCTCGACACCGTTGGCCGCCAGCACCTCGAGCGCGCTCGCGAAGGCCGGCTCCGAGAGGGCGTGGGTGTCGATGCCGATGAAGAGCGGCCCGTCGGTGCCCTGCTCCTTTCGGTAGCGGCAGATGGCCTGGGTGATGGCGAGGATGTGGGTCTCGTTGAACGAGGCGTCGAGCGACGAGCCGCGGTGACCCGAGGTGCCGAACGCGACCCGCTCCGCCGCCACGGAGGGATCGGGGCGATGCGTGTAGTAGGCGGTCACCAGTCGCGGGACGTCGATCAGGGTCGACGGGTCGGCGGGCTTCCCCGCGAGCGGGCTCACGGCCATGCGTCGTTCTCTAGCGCATCCGAGCGCCGCTTTGCAGCCCCGATCCCATCGGCGGGATGCGCCTTGTCGGCGTGCGGCGCGCCAGCTAACACGCGGGCATGAGATTCGGAGTGTTCTACGAGTTGCAGATGCCGAAGCCGTGGGACGCGGGCTCCGAGCATCGCGTCGTCCACGAGGCGCTCGCGCAGGTCGAGCTCGCCGACCGCCTGGGCTTCGACTACGCCTGGTGCGTCGAGCACCATTTCCTCGAGGAGTACTCGCATTGCTCGGCACCCGAGGTCTTCCTGGCGGCGGCCGCGGCGCGTACCCAGCGCATCCGCCTCGGCCACGGCATCCGCCAGGTCATCCCGAGCTACAACCACCCGGCGCGCACCGCCGAGGGTCTCGGCATGCTCGACCTGATCTCGAACGGCCGCCTCGATTTCGGGATCGGCGAGGGCGCGACCCGCCTCGAGCTCGGCGGGTTCAAGATCCCCGCCAAGGAGAAGCGGGCGATGGCGCTCGAGGCCGCCGAGCAGATCGCCAACATGATGGTGCTCGAGCCCTATCCGGGCTTCGAGGGAAAATCGTTCTCGATGCCCTGCCGCAACGTGATCCCGAAGCCGGCGCAGAAGCCGCATCCCCCGATGTGGATGGCGTGCACCAACCGCGACACCATCCGGGTCGCGGCGCGAAACGGCCTCGGCGCGCTCGCCTTCGCCTTCGTCGATCCCGACGAGGCGCGGACGTGGAGCACGATCTACTACGACACCATCAAGAGCGACGAGTGCGTGCCGCTCGGCCACACCGTCAACGCCAACCTCGCGACGGTGTCGGCGTTCTCCATCCACCCCGATCGGGCCGAGGCGATCCGGCGCGGCCAGGACGGCTTCGAGTTCTTCTTCTTTGCGGTCAACGCGCTGGTCGCGGAGGACGCGCGCCCCGGTCGCTCGCACCTCTGGGAGACGTTCCAGCGGCGCCGCGGCGATCGCACCGCCGAGCTCGTCGCGCGCGCCCACGAGGCCGGCTACCAGAGCGCCGGCATCGGCACGCCCGACGACATGCGGGACCACCTCCGCGCCCAGCAGGCCGCCGGCGTCGACCAGGTGATCTTCCTCCAGCAGGCCGGCCACAACCGCCACGACGAGATCCTGGCCGCGCTCGCGCTCTTCGCGCGCGAGATCGCGCCCGAGTTCCAGCGCGAGGCGGCGGAGCGCGAGGCGCGGAAGCGTGCCGAGCTCGCGCCCTGGGTCGAGCGCGCCCTCGCCCGCAAGCGCTGGATGGCGCCGCTCGCCGACGCCGACATTCCGGTGGTGGGCGCGTCGCGCGCCAAGGCGGAAGTGAACCAGGCGACGCTCGATCGCTGAGCGGCTTTCCGGTGCGACGCTCGCGTCTCCTGTCTGCCGCGGCGGGGCTCTGCCTCCTGCACGGCGCCGCCCGCGCGGCTCCGCCATGGGAGGACGCGAACCCCGTCCGACCTCTCCCCGAGCCGCCGCTCGGCATCTCGTCGACCTTCGCCGACCTGCCGACGCCGCCCACGCCGGCGCGGGTTCGGCTCGGCCGCTGGCTCTTCTTCGACCCCCGGATCTCCGGCGACGGCACGCTCGCGTGCGCTTCGTGCCACGTGCCGGAGCACGCGTTCTCCGAGCTCACGCCGACCTCGAAGGGCATCCGCGGCCAGCTCGGCACGCGCAAGGCTCCCTCCTTCGTCAACTTGGCGTGGACCATCTACCCGAACTTCTTCTGGGACGGTCGCGCGTCGACGCTGGAGGAGCAAGCGCTCGGACCGATCGCCAACCCCGTCGAGATGGGCGGCACGCACGCCTCGATGGTGAAGGCGCTGGGTAACGTCGCCGCCTACCGGCCCTATTTCAAGGAGGCCTTCGGATCGACGACGATCACCAAGGAGCGAGTCGCGCACGCGATCGCCGACTACGAGCGCACCCGCATGAGCGGCAACAGCCCGGTCGACCGCTGGCTCCTCGGGCGCGACGAGGCGGCCGTCGGGCCCGAGGTGAAGCTCGGCCGCGAGCTCTTCTCCGGCAAGGCCGAGTGCAACCAGTGCCACCTCGGCGACAACTACACCGACAATCGCTTCCACAACCTCGGCATCGGCTGGGATCCCGAGCGCAAGACGTTCAAGGACGTCGGCCGCCAGGCGATCAGCAAGAAGGACGCGGATCGCGGCGCCTTCAAGACGCCGGGCCTCCGCGAGGTCGCACGCCATCCGCCCTACATGCACGACGGCTCGGTGCCGACCTTGGAGGCGGCCGTGCGGCACTACGACCGCGGCGGCACGCCGAACCCGTGGCTCTCCACCCGCGTCAGGAGGCTCGACCTGACAGACGCCGAGGTGCAGGCGCTGGTGCGGTTCATGGAAGCGCTCTCCGGCGAGGGCTGGGCCGACACGCCACCGGCGGCATTTCCCCGCTAGCCACCGCCGTCGGCCGGCGAGAGAGGCCACCGGAGCGGCCCCCCTCGCCGGCCTCGTCAGCAGCCCTGCCTAATCCTGGCAGTTGCAGGAGCGCTGCGAGGCATTGAACGCGCTCGCGAAGGTGTCCACCTGGACGCAGTTCCGTTGCGTCGCCACGTCGCCGTCGTCCGGAAAGATCGGAGCGACGTACTGGCAATCATAGCCGGTGCCCCAGAAGGTCGCCGCCTGATCCGGGCCGGGATCGAAGCAGTAGTGCCCGTTGCCGACCGCGACGAGCAGATCGTCATCCTCCCCGCCGCAGAGGATATCGCCGAGCTCCGAGTTGATGAACGGAGCGGCGTTGCCCTCGACGTAGTCGTTGCCCCTGCCGCCGCGCACGACGTCGTTGCTGCGATCGCCGTACACCAGGTCGTCGTCGTCCTGCCCGTCGACCTCGTCGTCGCCGTCGCCGCCCTTCAGCGTGTCGTTGCCGTCGCCGCCGAGGATGAGATCGTTGCCGACCCGGCCGAAGACGGTGTCGTTGCCGCCTTCCCCGTTGACCATGTCCGCGCCGCCGACGGAGGTCGAGTTGTCGGCGGTGATGGTGTCGTTGCCGCCCTTCCCGCAGATGATGTCGGCGCCGTTCGTGCCGGTGATGTTGTTGTTCGAGCCGTCTCCGCAGATGGTGCAGAATCCGTCGCCGTTGCCGCCGCCGAGCACGGAGTCGCACGCCGAGTGCCCGAGTCCGGTCTCGACGTTGCAGGCACCCGTGCCGGAGCAGGTCGCCTCGCACGTGTACGACGTGCCGTTGATGCTGCACGACACGGCCCAGGCCGTGGTGGTTCCGAACGCGACCATGGCCATCACGGCCGTCGCAATTCCGAGGGACTTCATGACTGCCTCCTTTGAGTCGCTGCACTGGCAGCGCTGCGAGGGAGAGGAGAGCGCCCAGGTGGCTCTCCGAAGGGGGGTGATGGACACGAACCGCTCGCGCCCACGCCGAAGCTTGTCCAGCGCCAACTTCGCGGGCAACGCGCGACGACGCCTACGGGCTCTCGACCGTTTCATTGTGACGCAGAAATCGTTCGGTCCTCGCGAGGTCGCACAGCGTCCGCACGTCCGTCACGCCGGCTCGCGACGGAGCCCTTCCCGTGGACGAATCGTGGCCGCGTGTGTCGCCGCCGACACCACGATCGCCGCGTCGTGGCCATGGATGGCGCGCTCCGTGTCACGCGCGCTCGCGCCCGTTCGCCGCTCCTCGATGCCGCAAGCGCCTTGGGCTGGTCCATAGCTTGCTCGTCAGGCGCTCTGGATGCGTGCTTCCGCACCGACTCGCCGACCGCTGCTTCGCCTCCCCGTTCTGGGGGAGCTCGGGGCCGACGAGCGCCGCACGGCGCTGCACATGTTCGCCGCCGTGTTCTTCGTCATGTGCGCCTATTACATGGTGAAGCCGCTCCGCGAGGGCTGGATCGCCGTCTCGGCGGTCGCCGGACTCTCGCGCGTCGAGATCAAGGCCTACTCGAGCCTGGCGCAGAGCCTCCTCCTGATCGGAGCGGTCGGCGCCTACGCGCGCCTGGCCGCCCGCTGGTCGCGTCGCGCCCTGATCACCCGAACCTCGCTCGCCTGCGCGGCAAGCCTGGTCGCCTTCTGGCTCGTGCAGCCGGGCTTCCTCCTCGGGGCGCTCCCCGGCGCGGGCATCGCCTTCTATCTCTGGGTCGGCTTGTTCGGCGTCTTCATCGTGGCCCAGTTCTGGACCTTCGCCACCGACCTCTACGCCGACGATCGCGGCCGTCGCATCCTGCCGCTGCTCGCCATCGGCGGCACCGCCGGTGCGGCCGCGGGCTCGTGGGTGCACGGCTGCCTGAGTGGCCTCGGGTCCGCCGGCGGCCACTCGATCCTCTTGCTCGCCGCCCTTCCCCTCTCGGCGGCGACCGCGCTCTCCGCCGCCGCGGCTCGGACCGACGCGCGACCCTCCACCATCCGACGCGCTCCGAGGCGGAACCTGCGGCGCGCGCTCGGCGATCGCTTCGTCGTCGCGGCCGGCCTGCTCGCTCTCCTCCTCAGCTGGGTCTCGACCAACGGCGAGAACCTGCTCTTCCACTTCGTCCAGGAGGGGGTGGCGCGTGCCGCCGCCGCGCCCGGACTCGACGCGGCCTTCGCCCTCGAGCGAGCGCAGACCGCGACCACCGCCTTCTACGGCGATCTCTATCTCTGGACGAACCTCGTGGCCCTCGCCGTCCAGCTGCTGGTCACGGCGCGGCTCCTCGAGCGCGGTGGGCTCGCCGCGATCATCTTCGCCCTCCCGATGCTGGCACTGCTCGCGTCGGCGATGGTCGTGCTCGCGCCGGCGCTCGCCGTCTTCAAGTGGATCAAGGTCGCCGAGCAGGCGACGGACTATTCGCTGAACCAGACCGCGCGCCAGGTGCTCTGGCTGCCCGCGAGCGCCGAGATGAAGTACGAGAGCAAGCCGACGGTCGACGCCCTCTTCGTGCGTCTCGGCGACGGCCTCGCCGCCTTGACCGTGCTCGCCACCAGCCACCTCGCGGGACACGCGACCGGGGCGCTGGTCGCCATCAACGTCGTCCTGGTCGCGCTCTGGATCGTCACCGCCATCGTGGTCGTGCGCGAGCACGGCCGCCTGGTGACGGCGCGCGCCGCCGAGGCGCGCGCGCTGGTGATGACCCGCGTGCGGCGCGCCCGGCGCGCACTCGTCCGTGCCATGCAACGCGCCCGGCGCCGGCGCGCCACACGCCGCGACGCCGGGGTCGCTCCGTGGGACGTCTCGGAGTTCCTGCTGGCCTTCCTACCGATAGGCCGCGGACATCCACCGCCGGTCTGGGTGACGGCATAGCCCGGCACCAGGGACGATCGGTCGTCCTCGCGGACGCGCGCTGCTAGCTTCACCGGCATGGAGACATCGCTGTCAGGGAAGGTAGCGCTGGTCGCCGGTGGCACACGCGGTGCGGGACGCGGAATCGCAGTGCAGCTCGGTGCGGCCGGCGCGACGGTCTACGTCACCGGGCGCACGAGCGGGTCCGCGCGATCGGAGATGAACCGGCCGGAGACCATCGAGGAAACCGCGGCGCTGGTGGACGAGGCCGGAGGTCGCGGCATCGCCGTCCGTGTCGACCATCTCGTGCCCGAAGAGGTGCGCGCGCTCGTGGGTCGCATCGAGGCCGAGCAAGGCGCCCTGCACGTTCTCGTCAACGACATCTGGGGCGCCACGACGATGGAGTGGAACAAGACCGTCTGGGAGTCCTCGCTGGAGAACGGCCTGCACACCCTTCGTCTGGCCGTGGACACACACGCGATCACCAGCCACTTCGCGATGCCGCTCGTGATCAAGACGCCGGGCGGCCTGGTCGTCGAGGTGACCGACGGAACCGACGAGTACAACGCGACCACCTACCGGGTCTCCTTCTTCTACGACCTCGCCAAGGCGGCGGTGAACCGCATGGCCTTCGCCCTCGCGCACGAGCTCGCACCCCACGGCGCGACGGCCGTGTCGCTCACGCCGGGCTGGCTCCGGTCGGAGGCCATGCTCGAGGCCTACGGCGTCCGCGAGTCGAACTGGCGCGACGCGACGGCGCGCTCACCGCACTTCGCCATCTCCGAGAGCCCGGCGTTCGTCGGGCGGGCGGTCGCGGCGCTGGCCCGCGATCCGGATCGATCGCGCTGGAACGGCCGCTCCCTCTCCAGCGGCCAGCTCGCCAAGATCTACGGCTTCACCGATCTCGACGGCAGCAGGCCCGACGCCTGGCGCTACGTCGTCGAGGTGCAGGACCCCGGCAAGCCCGCCGACGTCACCGGCTATCGGTGATCCCGACGGACGAAGATCGGGCGGAGCATCGAGCTGCGACCCGCTCGGGCACTCCGTGACGTACATGGGCGCCGCCTCATGGGCATGCGCCGAAACGATACGGTCTGCGTCGCCCACGCATCTGGTGACGCCCGAGCCTGCATGCCATACCCGCCGCTCGATGGATGCCGGTACTCGAGGAGGTCGGTGATGGGGTCGTCGATCCACGATGCGAGTCCACGAGCCGCGAATGCCCTCGTGGTCGTGAGCGCTACCGTGCTGCTTCTTGCCGCTGCACCTACGGCAACTGCCCACGCGTGGGGCAACGAGGGCCACATGATCGTCTGTGAGATCGCCACCACGCTCCTCCCCGACCCGAGGCGCGAGCAGGTGATCACGCTCGCGAAAGCGTACACCGGCCCCGACGGCGAGCGCCACGACGAGCTGCCGTACTGGTGCACGTTCGCCGACAAGGCGCGCACGAACGCCAAGAACGGTGCGGCCGCATGGGCGCGCTTCGCGGAGTTCTCCCACTGGCACTTCTTGAATCTTCCGCGCAACGCACATCACGTCGACCCGGCGGAATGTCACGACGACTGCGTCTTGAAGGCGATCGCGTTCCACCGGGAACGTCTGGCGCTCCCGACGCTCTCGTTGGCCGAACGCGCCGAAGCGCTCATCCTGCTCGCGCACTGGGTCGGCGACGTGCACCAGCCCCTCCACATCAGTTACAAGGACGACATCGGGGGCAACAGCATCAACAGGATCCAGGGCCGGTATTACCCCTCCGAACATCTGCACTCCGTCTGGGACACCGGGATCATCAGGAAGGCGCGCGGGTCTCGGAAATGGCCGAAGTATGCGCGCGATCTCGCCGCCACGATCGACGGGACGGCGCAAAACAGCTGGGCGCAGTCGGAGCCGATCGCATGGGCCGAGGAATCGTATGCGATCACCACGGAGGACGACGTCCGGTATTGCCACTGGCACGACGAGAAGTGCCGATCCATGGGACCGCGCCGGACGCTGCGCTACCCGTATCAGTCTCGGTTTCAACCGACCGTCGAGACACGGCTCAAACAAGCGGGAGTCCGTCTCGCGCGCCTCATCGACACCGCCTTGGCCGACATGCCGTAGCCTCCGCAGTGACGGCTCGGCTCAAGGCGCCGGGCGACACTCGAGGCGGAGCTTGTCGGTGTCGGAGCGGGCGTCGTAGAGCGTACTGCGGGCGGAGATGGTGACGCGGCCGTCGATGTACGAGCCCGGCGTCCCCCGGAGCGCGACAGGGACCGCCGCCGGCGGCGAGCAGACGTCGCGATCCGACGTCCCGATCACGCTCCCCGGTACCACCGCGGCGAAGGCCTGCCGGATCGCCGCCGCCTCCGGGCGTTTTGCAGCGTCCGCGGCCGACGGCTTCCGGAGCTCGAAGCTCGCGACACGGACACCCGGCTCGCAGCCCGGTTGGTCGGTGTTGTTGACGCAGACGCCGACGTGGAAGGTGCAGCCGCCGGGGACGCCGCCGTCGAAGTCGCAGCGGGGATCGTCGTCGGTGCAGACCTGCGTGCCGTTGATGCCGCCCTTCTTCGCATAGCGCGGCTCGTTGGCCGGGTTGTCGATCGACCACGCGGCGAAGCAGTCGCTGCCGGTCGATCCGCCGCCCGCGGCGCGTTCCAGCGTGCACGCCGCACAGCCGTCGCCGGCAATGGCGTTGCCGTCGTCGCACGGCTCGCCGCATTGGGGATACGGGATGCCGTCGCCGCATCCGAGTCCGACCTCCGCCGTGCAGACCCGGGTGCACCCGTCGCAGTCGACCAGGTTGCCGTCGTCGCAGGCCTCGCCGCCGTCGGTCACTCCGTCGCCGCAACGCGCCGGCACGCAGCCGGTGCGACAGGCGTCGGGGGCCGTATCGCTGAGCGCCGCGCCGGTGTCGCACACCTCGCAAAAGGGATCGGGGATGCCGTCGCCGCAGACCGCCGATCCGGGGACGCAGAGCGACACGACGTTCGCCCACATGGTGCCGTCGCCGTCGCGCCAGAGGTTGATGAAATCGCCGGCCGGGGATCGCGCGGTCACGATCCCGGCACCGGGCGCGCTCGCGATGGCGACCGCCGGACCGAGCGGCTGGCCGTTCTGATCGTAGGCGCGGGCCCGCGGCGGTTGGCTGGGCTCGGTCCAGGCGACGTAGAGGTTGCCGTTGCGATCGAAGGCGGCGACGACGTCGGCGAAGAACGTCGCGACCTCGTGCACCGCCACGGGCAGACCGAGCAACGTGCCGCTCGAGGTGAAGCGCTGGAGGAGCAGCGGATACGGACCGCCCTCGGGGGCGATGAAGACGGCGGCCACCACGTCGCCGGCAGGGCTCGCCGCCACGGCCCGCACGCGCAGATCGTCGTCGTTCGTGAGCTCGAGCGGGGGTTTTGGAGCTCCCGTGGCGGTGAAGCCGCGCGCCTCGGCGGGACGCCCGGAGACCGCGACGAATCCGCCGTCGGCGGTGGCGGCGACGCCCACCCCGAAGTTCAAGCTGCCCGAGTCCAGATCGAACGTCGTCCCCAGGGCTCCATCGGCCGCGACGCGCCGGACGAACGGACCGGAACCGGCGAGACTCCAGGCGACGGTATGTCCCGCGGCACCGTTGTCGACGGTGAGGAACCAGATACCCATGTCACCCGGAAGGTCGCCGCTCAGCTGGAAGATGCTGCCGGTCGACGCGCCGTCGGCGTCGAGCATCCGACCGTACAATACGGTCTCGCCTCCATCCGGCCCACTGGACCAGGTTGCGAGATAGGCGCCGGCGGCGGCGCCGGCGCCGACGAGCGGCGCGGCTCCCTTGACCGCGACTCGGTGGATGGCGCCGAGCGTTCCGCCGCCGGGCGTGAAGACGCGCGTCGCGATGGCCCGCTTCCGCCGCGAGCCGAACACGCCGTCGATCGCCTCGGTCCAGATGGCGACGGCGCGACCATCGCTCCCCGCGGCCACGTCCCAGGAGGAGCTCAAGGGAGCCGACCATCCCGCCGGAGTGTCGAGCGGCACCGTGGCCTCGGGCGCCACCACCACCTGCGCACGCGCCGCCGGCACGACGACCAGAATCGCAAGGGCACAGAGCACCAAGGAACGACGACGAGCCGACACGCTGACCATGACTGCCTCCGGTGTGCGAAAGAGGCATCTGTAGCCAAGGCGCCTGCCGCGACGCAAGCATTATCGTGCCGACCATCGACCTCGGCCGGCTGGCTTCGACCGCACGCATGCGCACGGCAGGAACCACGCGTCCCCTTTGGTCAATCCTCCGTCGACAGGTCGCTGCAGCGGTTTGGATAGCTGGCGAAGCTCGGGACGGCGTTGACGTCCGCGCAGCTCGCGTGGGCCTCCGCCACGCAGCTGATGCAGTCGACGATGTCGGTGAGCACCACGGTGGGCTCTTCGTTGCACGGGACGGTCTCCCCGAACCCCTCGCGTGCCACGTCGAGGCAGAATTCCGGGAAGCCGAGTTGCTCGGGTGAGAAGTTGTCGGTCCCCGCGCATCCCTTCACCTGGGAGCCACCGCAGGCGTTGCATATCTTGTCGTCGAGCGTCTCGAGGGCCTGGGCGAGCGCGGGCTGAGTCTTACCGTCCCCCGGGTTCGGGCAGGCGTTGTTGTGCTTGCCATTGAGCCGCTTGTCCCAGCAGCTCTGCCGCAGACTCGACTGCTTGACCAGGAACTCGGTGCCGGCCTTCACGATCTTCTGCGCGCACTTCACCCGCCGCTTGTCGGACGCAGGGATCGCGACGCTCGCGAAAAGGGACATCGCCGGGTCGACGGTGGCGGCGTCGATGCATAGCACGCACGTGGCCACGTCGAAGCAGGTGACGATCTCCTCCGTCTCGTCGGGGCAATCCGCGCCCCCGAAATTCGGGCAAAGGAACGGAAAGCCGATCGCCTCCGGGTCGACGTCGTCGTCGTCGGCGGTGTTGCAGTCTTTGTTCTTGCCGCCACACGCGGTCTCGATCGCGGTCCGCAGCTTCGCCTTCGCCTTCTCGATCGTTTTGCCGGTGTCTGGCTCGGCAAGACACGAGGAGATCGGCTGGTCGCGACGGAAATTCCCGAGGTAGCACTTCTCGAGTGCCTTCGCGCGGGCCTTGACGTAGTCCGCCGAGCTATCCGCGACTTTGCGCGCGCACTTGCGCCGGGCCTTCTCGGCTGCCGCGGCCACGCTCGCGTTGCACACGACGCCGCCCGTGAACTCGGGCGCGTCGAGCGGCACGATCCGGATCGCGACCGTGTAGTCGCTCGCGCTCGTGGTGTTGACGGCGTCCTCGCTGAAGAGGAAGCTGACGTTGCCTTCGGGCGATGACGCTGGCTTGCAGAGCGAGCCGTCGCTGGTGGCCGTCTCCTCGATCCGAACGGAGCCGACGCGGTACAGCGCCCCGAACTCGTCCACCAGGTCAGCGGTCGGAATGCCGACGGTGCGGCCGCCCGAGGAGATCACGGCGCGCGCGCTGCCGAACCCATCGTCGTCGGTTCCGTCGCCGTCGTTGTCTCCCGGATTGCTGCAGGTGCTGCCGGGACATTCGGAAGCAACGCTGCAGAGCGCCCGGAAGTTCGATCCGCCGAGGCACTTCTTCGCGTCCGTGCCGTCGCCGGTGATGGCGCTCACGCCCCCGACGACGACCTTGATGGCGCCGACCGCGCTGGCGGAGGCGGCGTTGGGGTCAGTCGAGAAAACGGTGACGATCTTGACGCGTATCGCCGCCGCTGACGCCGGCAGCGCGCTCGCGGTGAGAAGCGCCATCGCGGTCACGAGCACCGCACCGCCCCGCCCAGGTCTGGTCATGAGTCACCTCACGGATCAGCAGTGGAGGGTTGGCAACGTACTGCCGTCCTCTTCGCGCAGTCAACGAGAATGTGACGCTGCAGTGCGCCGCAGGCGCGGGCGCCCGCCAAGGCCATGGCGGACGTCCGACGCGGAACTGCCGCAGTTTGAAGGATCTCGGCGCTGACCCGCGAGCCGGCGACGGAAGCCGGCGAACCGATCGCCGAGTGAAAGGAGGGCGCCGCGGAAGCGCAGCATGCCCGCGATCAATCCACGGCAGTGGCGAAAACCAATCTCTGCTGCGGCATCAGAGCCTCCGCCACCGCTGGTAAGTATCGCGGTTCTTGCGGAGATGACGAATGGGCCGGGGGAGGATCGAACTCCCAACCCGCTGATTAAGAGCCCGGGAAACGTCACCAGCACAGCCGAAAGCAGCCGACTGGAGCCTACAACGTTGCCCGCTTGGCGATCTTCGTTCCGCTCGCTGTCGGCTGGTTCGGGTTCGGGTTCGCGCACAAAACGCGCACAGACGTTCTGGCTCATGCGCAGCCGCCGCGCGACGGTGCGGGCGCCGGTACTGGGGCGATGCAACGAACCAATTCCTGTAGTCGGTGCATGTCGATCTTCTCCACGGGCGTCCTGTGCTAGACGCACGCCCCGGAGACCCGGCCGGACCCACGAGCGGCGCGACGCTGCATGTCACAGTGTATATCGAAACGAGCTCCAAGCCTCCGTACACACGCCCGACGCGGTCTTTTAGCTCACCACCTCGAGAATCGGGATCGGTCAGCCGCTCGCGTCAGAATCCCCGTCCGCGAACTCGCAACAGCCAAGAGGCGCCCGTCGCAGCCAGCAAGCCAATCAGGATGAGAACCGCGTACGTGCCGGTCGTCGGAACCACCGGCACCGTCAGTGTCTGGAGGTCCGCGGAGTCGCGGGGCGCGATGCGGAAGGCTCCGTCGCGGTAGACGAGGATGCCCTGGACATTCAGGTGCGTTCCGGGGATTGCCCGAACTTGGAAGGTATCCGTCGAGTCGTCACCCACGATCTCGATCGTGTCGGCGTCGGTAGCACCCCGCACCAGGAAGCTGAACCCATGCGTGCGTCGGACGATCGTGACGTCCTGGACTCCGACGAGCATGCCCTCGAAGTCTTCGCCGGTCTCGATGCTCTGTCCGACATCGCAGGCCGTGTCCCGGAGCACGGACACGGGGCGGATCGTGGGACTTGGGAGAGTAGCGACCCCTTCGTCGCCCAACCCGGTGGTTCCGACCAGCAGAGTTTGGCCCTCGGACTCCTGGACGTATCCAGTGACGCGATAGCGATGACCGCGGATCATCTCCTCGCTGATTCCACTCGCGAGAATCCCACGTCGGATGGTGCCGGTCTCGTCCATCAGTGAAAAGGTGCCATCCGAGCCCCCGACGAAGACTCCGCTGACCGTAATCGCAGGCCCGACAGTCTCTCCGGTTCCCGCGTACGGCGATCGGTCGTCACACAGGTCGGGAATTCGCGGGACGCTCCGTCCGCTCAAAGGTAGGGCCGTCGGCTGCTGGATGTCGGCTACCGTGAGGACGCCGGCAACGTATGATCGGAATTCGACGCCATTCATGACGTCCAGAGTGTCCGCGGCCGCGATCCCGGACACCGAAATGCCATCGAGGTTTCCCGAGCTCACGGTACCCGAGACTCGCAGCAACGCCGCTCTCCCACTCTCATCGAGGCTCGCGCCGTCGACGCTTCCGAGCGATGCCAGCGCGTAGTTGTTGGGGTTCTCAGCGGTCTCGCGTGTGACTTCACGATCGAACACGACGCGAACGAGGTCTGCTGCGATTGGATAGGCCTCGCGAACCGCGGGCGTGAATCCCGCGATCATTCCGAACCAACACGGCAGCCGCCCTTGGATGTCGAGTTGAGCACTGAAGATGACGCCACTGAAGTTCGTACCTTCAGGATCGTGGACATCCCGCCCGTAGACGAACAGGTTATTCCAGCCAGGCCGAACCGTGACTTGCTGCGTCACCGTCGTGACCGAGCTGCGGCTCCCCCCAGTGATTGGCTGTGGAAGTGGCAGCCGGTTCAGGTAGACCCCAGCGGTATTCGCGCCCCCTGAGGGATCTCCCAATCGGTTGTCTGCGGCGAATCGAAAAGTCAGGATCGCGGGCGCATAGGTCGGGATATCCAAGTAGAAGGGTGACCGGTAGAGCGCCGAGGCGGCGGGGAACAATCGGTTCTGATTGTCGACACTCCAATTGATCCACCGGGCTGCTGGATCCATGTCCGTGGGCACCGACCACGGTCCGCCCGCGACGCGGGCCCGAGACACGGTGAAGTAGTCCCAGGAGTTGAAGAGCGAGCCTTTGAGAGCGGCCTCAGCCGAACCCGCCTTGCAGAACTGATCTGCGATTGCTCCCGGGGATCCGGTCGCACCGTTGACCGATCCGCTGCGAATCGTCACAGACGTAGGAGAGATCGGCGGGTCGCAGATGTCGATTCGTGCACTGAAGATCAGCCCACTGCGAAGGCCCTGGAGATCGCGTTGATATATGTAGAGTACGTTGTCCCCGGGGTGAACGAGCGCCGTAATCGATCGCGTCTCGGTCCGCGCGACCATGAAGCCTCCACCCGTAATGTACTCGGTGACCGGCTGCTCGTTGACGTAGACCCCGGGAATATTGGGGTCGCCATAGGGATGGCCTCTCGGATCCCCCAGGACGTCATCAACGATCCAGCTCAGGGTGAGTCGCGCGGCGCCGATCGTGGGCGTCGACACATGAAACGGAATTGCGTAGAGCGCGCTGTTGGCAGGCAGCCCCTCTCCCTCGTGGGTCTTCGGGTGAATCCAACGGGCCTGGTTATCGTCAGGCAAGAGCGGCAACCACGCGAACGCATACTCCGAAACGACCCGCGGGCTGGGACCGATCAATACACGACGGAAGTAGTTCGGAAAAAAACCGCTGGCCATCGAGAAGCTTTTGTTTCTCAGTGGGTAAAGTGCGTTAAGATTGGAGTCCGTGACGTGTGCCTGCGTCCACTGCGCGCCACCGGCCAGCGGAGAGACACCGTCGTGACCGCTCCGAATGTAGATTGTCTCGAGTGCCCATGCCGGTGTGCTGAACAGCAGGGACGCGACCAGAATCCGCGTGCAGATCCAAGTGCAACGAGACAGGAACATGCCAATCTCCTTTGCGGTTCTGCCCTCTCCTGATGGCTGCCGCCAATGGCTTCACGTTGCTTGACGTTCATAGGCGCCATGAACGGCCGGTTGGCGGGAGACGGTACCCCAGTTATCAGTCGCTCGCCCTTTGCCTAAAGATCTCGAACCTGGATGAAGAGTCGGCCCAGCTCCTCGGCAAGAGTGGCGGGACGCTACAGGGGCCGCGCGCGCGTGGTCAAGGGAAATCGCCCGGCTCTCGCCCGCGCGGCGCCGATGTCGAAACCGAGAATCGTAGCCTAGAACCGCTGATCCTCCATCCGATGGTGTGGCCTAAACCCGTGACTTCACAGGCCGCGTACGATGCTGTGCGCGAGCTGTGCGGGTCGGTCACGACGACTGCCACCAGACCCTGAGACTGCGAGGACGACGGGCCACCAGATTCCCCGTGGGCGCAGGCACAAATGGAACCCAACGAGCGAGAACAAGATCTGAAAGAAAACACGGCGCAAAAACTCGGCGAGCGCACACGCAAGGGACAGTTTCGACGGGGGAACCGTGCGGCCGTCGGCAATCGCGGTGGTGGGCGCCCTCCCTCAGAGCTTCGCGCGATCACCACACGGGACGCGGCGAGAGTCTGGCGTAAGCTCCGGCGAGTTGCCTTCGACTCAGAGCATCCCCTTCACGACCGCCATGCCTTCGAGGCGCTCCGCAGCTCGCCCGGCTGATCTTCCCCAGAGCGCAGGCGGTTGCGCTCGAGCAACCGCTATCTGGAGCGTGCGAGAGAAATGTTATCCGAGTAGTCGTGGGAGAAGGCTTCGATCAGCCCCGCCAGGACGTCATCACGTCCGCGACGCGCAAGTGAGATCCGAACCGGCGTCGCCGGCCAGCACTTCCACCGACTGTGTCCGTGCGGGAGGAAGTGGGACGAGCAGTAAGGGGTCGGCTATTTCTTCCCGCTGCGCGCGCTTGAGCGACGCACTTCGAGCGTCAGGCGCGACATGATCGACCACCCGCCTCGTGCTCACGATGACCACGCGAATGCGGTAGCTCAGGCGCTCGTTGCTGCCGAAGATTTCGCTGGTGAGATTTCTTTCGACCCGAAGGCCGTTTTCGCGTTTGGGTGACGCTATCATCTGAGCGTGATACTGCGTCGCATCTCTCCCGAGCTTCGTGCAATTGGGTGGCCCGAGCTCGCGAGATCGGATGGGAATGACCAGCTACGCGACAGGGGGAGGAGGCGTCGTCCTCGAGCACGCGTACGGAGCGAGGGCTTTGGCCGCCCTTCTCCTCGGCGGCCCTGTTGTGGGTCTCGGCGATGACCATGCCATCGTCGAAGTAGCCTTTCAGGCGAGAGGTGTCGCGATCGACGACATTGTGATCGTCGGTCGGTCGGGAGATGGCCATGCACGCCATCTAGCGGTCGCAGTCCGTCGAGATCCTACAATCGGCAAGAGCGACCAGAAGTTCGTTGCGCTCATTGCTGACGCGCTCCAAGTTGTCGAAGCGCGGCGCGTTGATATCGAGCATGGTCGCTGGCGGCTGGGTCTTGCGGTCGCTGAGCACCGATCTTCGACTCGAGAGCTGTCGGAGCTAACCGAGCACGCCCGCAGCCATTCAACCAACGAGAGCTTTCGCGATGCCATTGCGGGGGAGAGAGGGGCGTTGCGGACACGTCTAGTGCTGGTAGACGAAGTTGTTGCCTCCGCGATGCCCCTCGCCAAGCTCGATTCTGCGACAACGAATCAAAAAGACCTAACCTGGCGTCTTCTGGCCGCGCTGCGGGTGTTCGACGTGCGATTGGAGGGCGACACCGCCCCCGAGCGGACGGCAGTGATCGCCGAACTAGGCAATATCTCGCCTGCTCCAGCCGACTTGTGGGCTTCTCTATGTCAGCTCGCTGACACCTACGCTCCACACGGCGCTCGTGTGGATGAGGCAATGATCCGACGGGACCTCAGCGGCAGCCACCACCTCTCCCGCTCGCCACGTCTCCAACAGGCGTGGTCAGTCTTTGACAGAATCGAGGCTCAGCTTGCCTTGCGGACCCGTCGAGCGCTTGGCACCGGCAATTCGAGCCTTGTGCTACCACGCGATGCCGCTCGAGAGGCTCTGGTGCAGAGGCTATCCGCGACTCGCGCGTTGGTGATTGCTGGAGAGCCGGATGTCGGTAAGTCGGTTCTGACTCTGGATGCCGTCCGCGCAATCCGGGCTGCGGGGAGTTCAGTTGTTGTGTTGAACCTGGCAGCCGTTCCCGCGAACGTCGTGGAGTTCGAACACTTCCTTGGGGTTTCACTCCTCGAAGCATTTGGCGGCACCGCAGTTGCGGCGACCCGCATCGTGGTTGTCGATGGGGCGGAAACCATCCAAGCGGGGCGCCGCGATCTGTTCATGGGGATTGTCTCGGCTGCCTCGACCGCCGGCTTGGGAATCGTTGCCGTCACCCGAAACGATGCTGTGCGCGCCGTACTTGACGCCACGATAGAGGTTCTCGGGACGAGTGCCATGACGACAGTCGAGACTCATGAGGTATCTGGTCTCGATGCCACCGAGATTGCTACCATCGCGGCTTCGTTCCCGGTTTGTCCGGGTGGCGTCCGAGCCTCGAGCGCGTTGGCTACTGGAGCGTCCTGGTCTGACGGATTTGCTTCTTCGAGCCGACGCGCTTTCGATCCTCCCTACTGGCGCAATCGGGGAAGCTGATGTCTTCGCAGCCGTGTGGAGGCAGGTCATTCGCCGCGGGGAGTATCGGAGTCCCGTTGACGCCACACCCGACGGCCGCGAGTTGGCGCTTCTGGAACTTGCGCGCCGACGTCTGTATCCGGAGTCATCGCCGCGTCCAATCGTCGATGCAGTCGCGCTGCCGTCGCTTCGCTCTGACCAACTCTTACTGCCGTTCGGCGCGCATGCACCGTGGATGGCTGGCGATGATTTCGCAAACGACTTGGTTCGAGACTTCTCGCTAGCCCGTTTACTGTTAGTCGAGGGATTCGAGCTATTGCGGGCGGCGGGTTCGCCACGATGGGCTCTCCGCGCCGCCCGGTTGGCATGCGAGGCGCGGCTTACCGCTGCAGGAGCAGGAATCGAGCCGGTGCGCCAGGAGATCCAGCTCATCTTCGATGCGATGGCCACTGACAGCGGTGATCGCTGGGCCGATATCCCATGGGAGGCACTGATCATTTCCGAAATGCTGCGACCGCACTGCGGGAAGCGTGGCCCAGTCTGGTATCGGATGCGGCACGTAACCTTCGACGTCTCCTGCGACTCGTCATGCAGCAGCACACGAAGGCTCAGGCCGCCGACCCGCAAATTGCTGGTCCTATCGTCGATCTCTTGCTCGACCATGCGGTCGAAAGACGCGGATACGGGAAGCCTCTAGCCGATGCCGCAGACGAACTCATATTCAGTTGGCTGTGTGGCCTCGCAATGCGAGGGCATCTCGACGCGTGCGACCCGCTCCGTCAGCGGTTGCGCGAATTGTACCTGTCAGACGCCTATTCTCGTGACACTGAAAAGCACCTCGAACGATTGGCATTGCTGGGGCCAGACATCGATGCTCGCGTGATCGAACGGCTTCGAACAGCAGCGCGCGAGTACCCGGCGCGCATCCAGGGTTGCGTCGAAGGCCCCTACGCCGTACTTGCGCTCACCGCCCACCACCCGGCTCTCCTGCGGGAGCTGGTGCCGGCCTACTACATTGAACCGCTGGAGACTGGTCGACGGCGTCTGGCCCTTGGGCACTCCGATGGAATTCGTGGGCATCGATATGCGGGCTTGGGCGCGCCGTTCGCGAAGCACTACTATGGGCCGTTCCTGGCGTTACTCCGAGAGGATCCGCTTTCCGCGCTTCAGTTGATCAGCCGTATTCTCAATCATGCGGCTGAACACCGATCTCTCGTAGTAGCCGCGTTTCGCGACACTACCGAACGTGTCGGCCTTACCGTTGATCTGCCCGGTCTCGGGGAGCGCTTTTGCGCCGGAGACCAGCACACATGGTGCTGGTACCGCGGTTCGACCGTTGGCCCTAATCCAGCGATGAGCGCACTCATGGCGGTTGAGCAGGTCGTCGACCAGTGGCTCGAAGCTGGCGTCCCGATGTCTGCGGTCGTACGACGCATGCTTGCCGATTGCCACAATCTTGCGATGCCGGGTCTCGTCGTTGGCCTTTTGGTGCGACACTTCGAGCGAGTGACGGACGATCTCGACGTGTGGCTTTCCGATTCATCCATCTGGGAGTTTGAATTCGCTCGGACGATGCACGAAACCACCGGCTTCGCCGGCCGCGACCAAAGTTCGCGAGCACCGCGCCGCCGGTACTCGTTTCGCGAAGTTGCATTTCAGCTCGTCGTCCGCGCGATTGAGAATGGCGACGCTAGCCGACTCGCGCGGTTGGGCGAAATCGCGGACGCCCTTTGCGCGCGGGGCGAGAGCCCGGCCGGAACGTTGCAATGGTTCAGGGGTGGGCATCGGTGCTCCGCGCGCAGCACTACCAAGCGCGGCATCTCCCCAGTGGACAGATCGTATACGAGTACACTCCGCCCGCAGAAGTCGTTGCTGCTCTCGCCGAGTCCACTTCACAGATCCAGCGAGCTAACGAAGGGTGGCGCCTCCTGACCGAGTACGGAGCTGGTCGGCCTCCCGTAAATCTCGCGAGTGATCTTGTTGCTGCTCGTGAGTACCTTGCTGACCCTCCTGAGACGGGTCCAGATCCACTTGAGGCTGCGGCGGCAGTTGCTTCCGCAGCCATGTGGGCGGTTGCACTTGGCGACCTTGCATTGAACAGCAACGATATCACCTGGGCCGTCGACACCCTCGTCGAGGCAGGTACGCGGATCCGAACCGATTCGCTCGAGACAGAGAGAAGCCTCTATCGCATGGGAGCGGATCGATCAGCCGCACGCGGCTTGGCCGCAACGCTACTCCCTGTATTCGATGGGCAACCGTGTGCGGATGCAGTCGCGCCGGAGGGCCGCAATGTGATAGCAGCGCTTCGAACGCTCGCTTGCAGTCGAATCGACGAGGTGCGCCGAATCGCTGCCGAGGCGCTGACCCCGGTATGGGCAGCGCCGTGCGGGCGCGAAGCCGACCAGAGTCAATGCCGCCATGCCGTAGCCCTTGATGTTGCGCTGGCCGGTGCCTTTGACTGCCAGCTTGGTCCTTGGAATCCAGACCTCGGTAGGCGAGATACCGCGCCCCTCACCGGTCCGATCCAAGAGACGCTCGCGGCAGTTCCGACCGAAATTCTTCTGATCGATCGCCTCACCGCAGCAATCGTAGGAGCCGGGGGCTGTGTCGCAAGTAGCTGTTGCATCTCTACGAGTACCCAAACGATTCTCGATGCTTTGCTGGCCGCGCACTGTCGCGGTGCCGCACAATGGGCAGATAAAGGGTACCGTCGAGACGATGATGATCACCGCGCTATAGCAGCGGTGCTTCTCACAGAGGCGGCCAACAGTCGTTGCGCAGGGCTCGAGGCGCACCTCGACCTGTTCGTGGACCATTCCGCAGCGCTCGCGGAGTTGCTCCAAGACTTCGCATTCCTCGCGACCTATGATGCGGAGCACCGTGCGCGGTTCCGCGCGCTCTGGCTGGTAGTGATGGACAGGATTCTCGACGCTGTCGCGAGCGGTCACGAGGTCCGGGGCGACCACTACTTCCACGACAATGCCATCGCCGGACTCGTGCCAGCTCCTCAGGTTTCGGTAACCGATACCGACATCGACGGGACGCTCCATTCGGCAACCAACGGCTGGCCAAACCTCAGTGACATCGCCGATCGTATCGAGCGTTGGTTGCCGTTAGCGGTCGGGATTCCAGCGGCGGTTGACGCACTGATCGGTTTCCTCAGGCGTGCGGCTCCCGCCGCGCAAGCCGCTGTTGGCCTGCCGTGGATATCGCGTCTCGTCGAAGGACATATGGATAGCATCGCGGGTCGCTCTATCACCTCCCGCAGTGGCTGGAAGAACTTCGCGGAATCGCACGCGCTCGAAGCGATCAACGACGAAACTACGAACGTCTCGTCGACGCCCTAGCTGCTGCTGGGGATGGGCGTGTCGTCCATCTCCAGAACGATGACGACTAGGCGATCCCGGCAACTGAACGGGCTCATTTTGGCGCAAGTAACTCGTTGTCGACTAATTGCCCCCATGTATCGTGGGGAGCGAAGGCAGAGCGGGCGCGCCGCTAGACCACCGGAGAGCTGACAAACGATCGGCGTTCGGCACCGCCGGGCGCTCCGCACCATTCTGAGGCACGCTTTCAATCGCGAGGGGCCTTTGGTCGTCGAGGAATCCGGGCTAAGCTCGCTCGGCTCGGCCACGCGGGAGCGGTGGCCATACCGGGGACACGTAGGGTGCCGAGCGGAAGGACTGTCCCGTGCGCTTCCTGATCGCGCTGCTGTTCCTCTGTCTCGCGCTGCCCGCCCACGCGCTCACAGTTTCGAGTGCGAAGATCGACAAGGCCGCCGTCCTAGTGAAAGGAAAGGGCGCCGCGCCGTTTGCGACCATCGCGTGGGAAGGCCAGACGGTCGGGCAGGCGTCGAAGAGCGGTGCCTTCAAGTTCGCCGCGACTGTCGTGCCTTCGGACTGCGTTGGGGCCGTCAGTGACGGCACCACGACGGCGCTCGCGGCGGTGAAGTTCTGCGGGCCGCCGGGACCGCCGGGACTCTCGACGCCTAGGCTGGTAGTCAAAGACGCAAGCGATACGGTGGTCGGATCGCTCTTCACGGAAGAGCTCGTTGTCGTTGCAGCGCCCGATGGTCCGGCCGCCGTCCATTTCCATGGCGATCGTTTCCCGCAGGGCGTGAGCTTCGACTACGAGAGCGGGGACTGCAGCGGACAGGCCCTCCGAAATGTGAGCGGACCGCGCGTGCTTCGAGAATCGTTCGGCGTACTCGACGGCGTCGCCTACCTGACGGCCGTCGACGGTGCCGAACTCGAGCGACACAGCACCGAGACCCGCCCGACCTCGGCTGAGGACTGCGCCAACCGGGCCGGGGCCATCTGGGCCCCCCCCGATCGATGCTGCTGTCCTGTGCCCGCCTGCCAGGGGAGCTTCACGACGAAGATGGCGCCGCCGAGCACCGTTGACGTGAGCGGCTTCGTGCCGCCGTTCCACGTCGAGCTGCGTTGACAATTTGGGCTCGACAAGCCCGCCGGTTCTGATAGCGGCCTAGCCGATTCCGCGCGGGCTGGCGTTGCCTCGACGGGGGCGATGCATGGGCGGTATCCCGCCGCCCAGCCCGCGTGCAGCATCACCTACGGGGAACTCCACTTTGGGAGGTGGAGATGGCGCGGCGACGACCACCGCAGCAGTGTGAGCCATCAGCGGACGAAATCGCGCGAGAACGCGAGCGGCTCCCGCCGCCGCCCAATCCGCATCTTGATCCTCGTGGCAACACCTACGTCACGGACGCGGAGCGCGCACTCGAACGCCGGCGTCTCGCCCGTATTGGCGACCTCGCCGCGCGGTGGCTCGCGACATATTGGCAACCGCTCGACTGCGAAAGTCTCCAGCTCGCGGCCAGTGCTGGTCTCGTCGCGGGATGGCAGCTCGAGAGAGCAGCCAGCATGATCTACGGGCCGATGGCGGATCTGCTCGCCGCACAGGCGGCCGACCGCATGGAACTGCGGGTCAAACCACTTCGTGGACAAAGCGAAAGCATCGCTGATCTGCGGAAACGCGAGCGGCAGGTGGCGCGGTCCGGTCACTCGGTGAGACTGGCGTCTCTCGCGCGTAGCCTCCTCGCAGAGCTCGACCGCTATGAGCAGGCGAGCGCAAAATTGGTGCAGCGGCTGCAGGCGCATGCGGCGCCGGAGCGTAGGAATCCAGTAACCAAGATTCGGAACGAGGAGCTCCGTCAGGCGGCGATCGCCGTTTCGTCGTGGACTCGTGCACGGCATCGCGACGGTCAGGGGCGGCTTGATGGGAAGACCCTATGGCGTGACGTCGACCTGTGCCTGGAATGGTACGGCCACGATCTGCACCACGTCGCGGAGGAGAACCGCGCGAACACACTTCGGCTCCTCGTTCAGCGACCGCGGCGTTAGCGGCGAAAGCGTCTGATCTCAATACGCGCGTGTGAAGTCAGACTGTGGCGGGGCCTACCGACTAACGGTAGTCGTCGCGTCATGAGAACAACAACGCAAGCTCAACTTGCAATCCGACTGAGTCCTGCCGAGCGACGCGCCGCGAAAAGGGCAGCAGTAGATCTCGACGTAAGCGTGTCTGCGCTCGCCCGCCGTGCACTCCGTGACTACCTCCAGCGGATCGCCAGCGACCCAGCGACGCCCAGCAATCGAAAGCCGGCACGATGACCTCAACGCGAGAGGCGCCGACCTCGACGGGCTCCGCCGGCTCGCAGACGCCGGCGCAGGTTCTACATCTTCGGAGGGGCAAGGTTCGGGAGGGCTTCATCGTCGCCGACGACCTGCCGCCGCTTCTTAAGGCTGGCACCTACGAGGCCGCGATCGTCGGCTACGAGATCTACCCCGCCAAGATCTTCGGCAACGCGGTAAAGCTCCGGCTCGACTTCGATGTTTTCGAGTCGTCGGGTAAGCCTGCGGTTCGACTACACGGCCACTACAACGTCGACCGGATCGACAGCAATGGACGCCCGGTATTCCGCGCGCAGTCCAAGTTTGCCCGCGACTGGCGCACCGTGACTCGTCGGCGCCCCATACGACGAGACCGGATGCCGCCCAGCGCTCTGATGGGCGTGCTGGTGACGGTGTCCATCCGTACGACGTTCACCGATCGCAACCAGCGGCGGCTGAGCGAGGCGAACTACTACAGCGTAGTGGATCGCATCGAAGACGTGCTCGCCGGAGGACATCAACACCGATGACTCCTCGCGATCTTCTGCCTTTTCCTTTTCCTGGACCTAGACCTGTACCCACACCTACTCCCCCTCTTAGGGAAGGTGGGGAAAAAGAAAGCCGCCGTACGAGTTTGCGCGACTCATGCAGCGGCGTCCTTGTCCGAAGACTCTGCGTGGGTTGGGGCGTACGTAGAACCCGCGCACTGCTGGCTAGCTGCTCACCTACGGCCCCTGAGGTCTCCCGCACTGGTAGCCTCAGGGGGAACCCCTTACGACATCGAGGAAACCGAGGGGGAGGCGGACCAGATGTCTGAACGCGCTTGGAAACGGACGGAGCGCGCGATCGCCGCCCGACTCGGCGGCGTGCGGGTTCCGGTCTCAGGCCGCCAGCGCGGGGACGCACCCGACATCGCGCATCCGACCTTCGCCGTGGAGGTGAAGAGCCGCGCAAGCCTGCCGACCTGCACAGCGCGATGGCGCAAGCGGTCACCGCGCAGCGACTCGGGCAACTGCCGCTCGTGATCCTGCACAAGACTGGCGCCCATCATGCAGGCGAATTCGTGATGGTCCGGCTCGGCGACTGGGCGGACTGGTTCGGGGCGCTGCACACGCCCGAGGATGCCACGTGATGCTGCATCGGCTACCAGTAGCAGCCACGGAGAGCGAGTGTCCTACCGCGGAACGGCTCCGCGCGACGCTCCATGCCGCTGCGGATGCGCTCGCAGATCTCCTGACCGAGATCGGAACCACCACGGCCAACAAGGCGGCGCCCGACCGCGAACGGCTGCTGACGGCCGCGGAGGTAGCCGCGCGCACCGGGCTCTCCCTCGACTACGTGTACCGGCACGCCAGGCGCTGGCCGTTCGCCCGCAAGATCGGCCGTGCTTCACGTTTCAGCGAGTCCGGGCTCGAGCGCTGGCTCGCGAGCCGGCGCCCATCACCTTGACCCTCAGTACTGTAGTTTGATAGTATCATTGTATGAGCGAACGGCGCATACGGAAAACGGAGCGGACCACACGGGCGGCGCGCCGAACGCCGGAGACCCCGGAAATGATCACCACGACCATTGCCCTCGACGGCGAGACCCACCGAAAACTCCGCCACCTCGCGATCGAAGAGCGCACGAGCCTGCGGGAACTGATCCGCGAAGCCATCGAGGCGTTGCTCGCGACGCGCCCGGGGAGCCGATAGCCATGCGCGGCCAGGGACGTATCTACCGGCGCGGCCGGTTCTTCTGGATCGCCTACTACCACCGTGGCATGCAGATGCGGGAAAGCACGGAGTCGGAGCGGGAATCCGACGCGCGAAAGCTGCTGCGCGAACGGCTCCGCACGGCGGGCACGCCGCATTTCGTCGGGCCGCAGGCCGAGCGCTTGACGTTCGAGACGCTCGCGGAGCTCTACCTCACCGACTACCGCGTGAACGGGAAACGCTCGCTGCGCGATGCCGAGCGGAACGTCCGGCACCTCGGCGACGTGTTCCACGACGAGCGGGCGCTCAGCATCACGCCCGACCGTATCGGCCGCTACACGACGGCGCGCCTCGCTGCCGGCATCAAGCCGGCGAGCGTCAACCGCGAGCTCGCCGCCCTCCGACGCATGTTCTCGCTCGCCTGCAAGGGCGGCATGCTCGCCACGCGCCCGCACGTCGCGATGCTCGCCGAGGACAATGCCCGCGAGGGATTCCTCGAGCCGAGCGACTTCGCCGCCGTGCAGTCCCACCTGCCCCCGTACCTCGCCGACGCCGCCGCATTCGCGTACCTGAGCGGCTGGCGGAAGGGTGAGATTCGGAGCCTCACATGGGCGGACGTCGATCTCGCCGGCAGCGTGATCCGGCTCCGAGCTGCGAACAGCAAGAACAAGCGTCCCCGGACGCTCGTACTTCGCGGCGAGCTGCGGGCGATCATCGACCGCCGCACGGACGCACGGCAGCTCGACTGCGTCCACGTGTTCCATCGGGGCGGCAAGCCGCTCGGGAACTTCCGCAAAGCATGGACGGCAGCATGCCAGGCCGCCGGCGTCAGCGGTCGGCTCTTCCACGATCTCCGCCGCTCCGCTGTCCGAAATCTGGTCCGCGCCGGCACGCCGGAACGGGTCGCCATGGCGATCTCGGGTCACAAGACGCGCAGCATCTTCGACCGCTACAACATCGTGAGCGAGGACGATCTCGCCGACGCGATGGAGCGCACGCATGCCTACGTCGAGCAGGCACGGCGGGAGGCGCCGCGCGTGCGCCCGCTCGAGGTTCGCGCACAAAACGCGCACACTCATGCGGACAACGCGGAGATCGAACAGGAGACAGAGGCGGTAAGTGCTTGAGTTACAAAATGGGCCGGGGGAGGATCGAACTCCCAACCCGCTGATTAAGAGTCAGCTGCTCTACCAATTGAGCTACCGGCCCGCGCCTCGTTGGCGAGAGCGCGCGAATCTAGATGATTCACCCCGCGCTGTCACGCCTCGGCGCGGACAAATTCCTAGGGGGGAAGGTCGGCGCCCGAGTTCACTTCGGGCGCCGACGCCCATCGGAGGATCGGCGCGCGAAGCGCGCCGACCGCACGGGGGCGTAATCGAATAAATGAGGGTGACTGAAGGGTTTCGAACCCTCGACCCCCGGAGCCACAATCCGGTGCTCTACCAGCTGAGCTACAGTCACCATGTTGAGATTCATCCGGCGGAAGCGCGCCAGAAGGGATTCGAACCCCTGACCTACGGCTTAGAAGGCCGTTGCTCTATCCACCTGAGCTACTGGCGCATGCCGGAACGATGCCAGCCAATCGGGGCGAGAGGATTTGAACCTCCGACCCCCTGCGCCCAAGGCAGGTGCGCTACCAGGCTGCGCCACGCCCCGTCTCGAACTCGCACACGTTCCGCGCCGTCTCGCATTGTTTTCCGAACTCCGTTGGGCGCGTCCTGACCTCGGCGGAGTACCACCGCGGTCCATCCCTTTCAAGCGCGCAGTTGGCGCCGGAGCGCGTCGAGCGCGCGCCGGCGATGACTGAAGCCGTTCTTGGCCTCGGCGGGGAGCTCGGCGAAGGTGCGGCCGCTCGCGGGATCGATGAAGACGGGATCGTAGCCGAACCCGCCACTTCCGCGCGGGGCCACGGCGATCCGTCCCTCGCAGCGCCCCTCGGCGGCGGCGAGCCCGCCGTCGGGCCACGCGAGCGCGAGGGCGCAACGAAACGCGGCCGTGCGTTCGCGGTCGGGTACGCCCTGGAGCTCCCGGAGGAGGAGCACGACGTTGGCGGCGTCGTCGGCGTGCTCGCCGGCATAGCGGGCCGAGCGCACGCCCGGGCGGCCGCCGAGCGCGGTCACCTCGAGACCCGAGTCGTCGCCGAGGGCGGGCAGGCGGAGCCGTCCGGCGAGATCGCGGGCCTTGATGCGGGCGTTCTCGGCGAAGGTCGCGCCGTCCTCGACGACCTGCCAGCGCCCGCCGCCGAGGCCGACGTCGTCGAGGCCGAGCACCTCGCAGCCGTCCGCCGCGAGGATCGCGGCGACCTCGCGCAGCTTGCCGCGGTTGCTCGTCGCAACCACGAGCCGCGGCGGCAGTCCGCGGCCCTCCGCGTCACCCTCACCCACCCGCGTCCCCGGCGAGCACCTTCTTCTGCACGGCGATCAGCTGGGCGATGCCTTCGCTGGCGAGCGCCGTCATGGCAGCGAGCTGCGCGGCCGTGAACGGCTTCCCCTCGGCGGTCCCCTGCACCTCGATGAACTTCCCCTTGCCCGTCATCACGACGTTCATGTCGACCTCGGCCTTGCTGTCCTCCTCGTAGGCGAGGTCGAGGCAGAGCTTCTTGTCGATCATGCCGACGCTGATCGCGCCGACGTGGTCGACCAGCGGCGATGCCGTCAACTGCCCGCCCTTCAGCAACCCGCGCACGGCGAGCGCCAGCGCCACGTAGGCGCCGGTGATGGCGGCGGTGCGCGTTCCGCCGTCGGCCTCGATCACGTCGCAATCGATCCAGATGGTCCGCTCGCCGAGCTTGGTCATGTCGACCACCGCGCGGAGGCTTCGGCCGATCAGGCGCTGGATCTCCTGCGTGCGACCGCCCACCTTGCCGCGCGCCGCCTCGCGGTCCGAGCGCGTATGGGTCGAGCGCGGCAGCATGCCGTACTCCGCCGTCACCCAGCCGCGCCCGCTGTTGCGCAGGAACTGCGGCACGCCCTCCTGGACCGAGGCGGCGCACAACACCCGCGTCAGGCCGAACGTGATCAACGCCGAGCCCTCGGCGTGGCGGAGATAGTTCGGTGTAATCTCCACCGGTCGGAGCTCACGCGCCCGCCGTCCGTCGGGCCTCGGCCCCCGCGACTTTCCACCAACCTGCATGCGTCCTCCTCTCGCTCGCTGTGCGAACGCTCGCGGCGGCTGTCATGAGCCGCCGTGGAGGATGGCAATCATCGCACTCCCGCACTGAAGTCAACTTCCCGACACCGTCGCGCGTGACGCACGCGATCGCAACGCGCATGCGCATCCGTCGTGCGACGCTCATATATACGCGTCGGCTACGACGGCCCTAAAGATTCTGTCTTGTTCGCCCGAAACACCACTGTTACGTTTTTCACGCACGCGACAATTTTCCTGAGCATCGGAGACACGCGCGTATGGACGGATTTCCATTCCTCATAGGGCAGCACCCCCTGGTGCAGAAAATACACGCCCTCATCAAGAAAGTGACGGCGACCGACGCGACGGTCCTCATCATGGGTGAGAGCGGCACCGGCAAAGAGTTGGTGGCCCGCGCCACGCACATGCTTTCGCCGCGCGCCGACCGTCCGTTCATTCCGGTGAATTGCGGCGCGATTCCCGCGGAGCTTCTCGAGTCGGAGATGTTCGGTCACGAGCGGGGCGCCTTCACGGGCGCGATCGGCGCGCGCGCCGGGATGTTCCAGCTGGCCAACGGCGGCACCATCTTCCTCGACGAGGTCGGCGAGATGAGCCCGCGTCTGCAGGTGAAGCTCCTGCGCGTGCTCCAGGACCGCGAGGTTCGACCGGTCGGCGCCGACCGCACCTTGAAGGTCGACGTGCGGGTGCTCGCGGCGACCAACAAGGACCTGCAGCAGGAGGTCGACCGCGGCACCTTCCGCGAGGACCTCTTCTATCGCCTCCAGGTGATTCCGATCGTCATGCCGCCGCTCCGCGAGCGACGCTCCGACATTCCGCTCCTGGTCGCCCACTTCCTCGAGAAGCACAACCGCAAGCGACCCGACCGCCCGGCGCAGATCACCGACGAGAGCATGGTGCACCTCTGGGAGTACGACTGGCCCGGCAACGTGCGCGAGCTCGAGAACCTGATCGAGCGCATGGTCATTCTCTCGGAGGACGGGTGGATCCGCGTCGACAACCTCCCGAGCAACATCCGGTCGTTCATTTCCGAAAAGCGCATCCCGAAGCCGTCGTTGTCCGAGAACGGTCTCGACCTGAACAGCGCCGTCGAGGAGTTCGAGAATCGACTGATCGAGGAGGCACTGCGACGCACCAAGGGCAACAAACAGGCGGCAGCACGTCTGCTCGGCTTGAAGCGCACGACGCTGGTAGCGAAGCTTCGCCGGCGCAAGCCGGGCGCCGCGTATCAGGGCGCCCAGAGCTACCTGCTGTAGGGGAGAGGGGAGATGGAGACGAAGGCCGAGGGGAACGTGCTGGTGGTGGACGACGATCGCAACGCGGTCGACATCCTGAATCGCCTACTGACGAAGGAAGGCTTCACGGTCTTGTGCGCCAGCGGCGGGCGCGAAGCGCTGACGCTGGTCGCGGCGCATCAGGTCGACGTGATCCTGCTCGACGTGATGATGCCCGAGATGGACGGGTTCCAGGTCTGCGAAGCGCTCCGTAAGAGCGATCGCACCCGCGGCATCCCCATCATCCTGCTGACGGCCAAGGACGACATGGAGACGCGGGTGGTCGGGATGCGGCTCGGCGTCAGCGAGTTCTTGACCAAGCCAATCAACAAGACGGAACTGTTCGGGCGCCTGCGGGCCCAGATACATCAACGCACCATCGAGCACCGCATCGCGCACATGCTGACGGAATAGCCTGGGAAACGCGAAACCGCCGGTGGATCCTCAACGACCCACCGGCGTTCCCTTTGCAGCCGTTCCTTTTGCAGCGTGAGGTTAGTGCTTCTCAGCGCCTCCGGCGGGAGCTGGTGCCGTCTCGGGTCGCACCTGGGCGGCCGGCTTCTCGCCGCCGGTCTCGCCGCCGGCCTTCGCCGCTTCGGCCTTGCACTTCTCCACGTCCGACGTCGAGATGAGCATCGTCTCGGCGATGTCCTGCGCCGACCGTCCCATCTTCACGGACTTCATGACGATGCCGCAGTTGACTTCCGACGAGTAGCTCGGCGCCGCGCCGGCGAGCAGCAAAATGCCGGCACCGGTGATGGTCAATAAAGCTGTGCGCATGCTCGAACCTCCTTGCAGTGGACGGTGCCCGATTGCACCGTGCGTGTCGTGACAAGCGGTCCCAACGGTCGTCGCGCGACCGAGTCGCGGTACAGCGCAGCGCCGGAATTACACTACGCGGCGGATTCGTACTCAAGCGCACCGGCGGCGGCGAGAATCGTCCGCATGGCGGTGGTCGAGGGGGCCTGGGTGAGCGCGCGCCGGAGCTCGGCGCCCCCCCGCAAGTGCTTGACCATGCGGCAGGCGAGGCCGCGCGAGCGCCCGAGCGCCCCCGCCGGGGTCAGCTCCTCCTCGAGGCGCGCGATCAGGCGGTCGATCGCGCTGAAGCGCTCCATCGGAGTCACCACGGGAACGGGCAAACCGCGGGCGAGCGCGGCCACTTCGCGGAAGATCCAGGGGTGGCCGAGGGTGCCGCGGCCGATCATCACCCCGTCGACCCCGCTCTCGCGGAACCGCTGGAGCGCGCCGGCGGCGGTCAAGATGTCGCCGCTCCCGATCACGGGAACACCGACCGCGTCCTTGACGCGCGCGACCAGCTCCCAGTCCGGCTCGCCGCTGTAGAGCTGCGTGCGGGTGCGGCCGTGGACCGCAATCGCCTGCACCCCCTCCCCCTCCGCCATGCGCGCCACCTCGATCGCGTTGCGCGAGCGGTCGTCCCAGCCGGCGCGGATCTTGACCGTGAACGGAACGGTCAACGCGCGGCGCAGCCCGCGCAGGATCTCCGCCAGCACCGGTGTCTGGCGCATGAGCTCGGCGCCCCCACCCTTCTTGGTGACTTTCGGCGCCGGGCAGCCGCAGTTGACGTCGATGATGTCGGCCCCGGCGTCCTCCGCCATGCGGGCCGCGTCGGCCATGCGCACCGGGTCGGCGCCGAAGAGCTGGATCGAGAGCGGACGCTCCTCCGGCCGATACCGCATCATCCCGCGGGTGCGCGTGTTCTCGCGCGTCAGCGCCTCGACGCTGATCAGCTCGGTCACGACCAGCCCGATCGCGCCCGGGTTCAGCTCCTTGATGACGGCACGATAGGCGGAGTCGGTGATGCCCGACATCGGCGCGAGCACGACGTTGGGCTCGATCGCGACCGCACCGATGCGGAAGGCGCCCGTGCCGGTCACGCGAGATCCGGCCAGCGGTCGTTCCAGGGTCGGACCTGCTCGTAGGCGTACGACGCTTGCAGCACCAGCTCGTCGCGGAAGCGCGGACCGACGATCTGCAGCCCGGCGGGCAGTCCGGCGTCGGTGAAGCCGGCCCGCATGCTCGCCGCGGGATGTCCGGACAAGTTGAACGGATAGGTGAACGCGACCGCGCCGAGCGCCGTCGAAATCGGCTCGCCGTCGATCGCGCGCGGAAACGGACCGGCCGCCGCGAACGCCTCGGTCGGCAGCGTCGGCGTCAGCAGGAGGGCGTAGCGCGAGAAGACGCGCGCGAGACACGCCTGCAGCTCGGCGCGCTTGCGCTGCGCCCTTCCGACGAAGGCCGGCGTGACGGTCTTGCCGAGCTCCAGCCCTTCGAGAAAGGCGCGGCCCCATTCGTCGCGATGCGCCTCGAGACGGTCGGCCAACAGCGCGTAGGTCTCGGCCGACCCCATCATCGCCCACTCGACGCCGAGGTCCGGGAAGACGTCGTCGATGACGTCGACGCGATGCCCGAGTTCGCGAAAGACGTCGATCGCCGCCTCGACCTCGCGCCAGACGTCGCGCTGCACGCGCGCGTACCCGAGGCCCGGGCTGACGGCGATCGCGAGATCGGCGGGGCATGCCGAGAGCCGCTCCTGATACGAGAATCCCGGGTGCGGCAGGCTGTCGGGGTCGGACGGATCGTGCCCGGCGACGACGTCGAGGAAGAGCGCGGCGTCGCGCACCGTGCGGGTCAGCGGGCCGTAGCAGACGGTGTCGATCCACGACAGCATCGGCCGGTCGGCGATGAGTGGACCGACGGGCACCCGGCCGAACGTGGGCTTCAGACCGTAGGCGCCGACGTAGCACGCGGGAATGCGAATCGAGCCGCCGCCGTCCGACGCCGTCACCAGCGGCACCATCCCCGCGGCGATCGCCGCCGACGAGCCGCCGCTCGAGCCACCGGGCGTGCGCTCGAGGTCCCACGGATTGCGCGTCACGCCGAAGACGCGATTCTTGGTGAGCCCGGTGTAGCCGAACTCCGGCGTATTGGTCTTCCCGAGGATGATGGCGCCCGCGGCCTTCAGGCGCGCCACCTGCACCGAGTCCCGTTCGGGGCGATGATCCTTGAACGGCAGCGAGCCATACGTCGTCGGGAGTCCCGCGACGTCCTCGAGGTCCTTCACGCCGACCGGCAATCCTGCAAGAGGTCCGAGCTTTTTGCCGGCCACGATCGCGCGCTGCAGCGCGGCAGCGTCCGCGAGCGCCTCCTCACGACGTACGGCGACAAAGGCATTTAGCGAAGGATTGATGGCATCGATGCGATCCAGGCAAGCTTGCACGAGTGCCACGGGAGATAGCCGCCCTTGCCGGACGTCTTCGGCGAGCTCCCATGCGGGGCGGAGGCAGAGGTCGGTCATGTGCGAAAAAGCTTGCTCGACGACGCGAGAAGTGTAGATACATCACGCATGGATGGCCTGTTCGTTGCGCTGGGTATCGCGGGCGGCGCCATGATCGTCGCCGCCGCCTATCTCATCATCAAGTAAGTCGCCGCAAGCAGCTCGCTGCGCGTTACTCCGGCCGCTCTGACACTGGAACGTAGTCGCGTTCGTCGGGCCCGAGATAGATCTGTCTCGGGCGCGCGATCTTCTGCTCTTCGTCGAGCAACATCTCGATCCATTGCGCCACCCATCCCGAGGTTCGCGGGATCGCGAACAGGACCGGGAACATGTCCATCGGGAATCCCATCGCTTGGTAGATGATGCCCGAGTAGAAGTCCACGTTCGGGTAGAGCTTGTGGGAGATGAAGTAGTCGTCGGCGAGCGCGATGCGCTCGAGCTCGAGGGCGATCTCGAGGAGCGGATTGGGCCCGGTGACCTCGAAGACCTCGTTGGCGACCTTACGGACGATCTTCGCGCGCGGGTCGTAGTTCTTGTAAATGCGGTGGCCGAAACCCATGAGCCGGAGCTCCCCCGCCTTCACCCGCTTGATGTAGTCCGGCACGTGCTCCTTCGAGCCGATCTCCATCAGCATGCGGATGACCGCCTCGTTGGCGCCGCCGTGCAACGGGCCGTAGAGCGCGGCGGTCGCGGCCGCGATCGCCGAGTAGGGATCGACCTGCGAGCTCCCCACCCCGCGCATCGCGCTCGTCGAGCAGTTCTGCTCGTGGTCGGCGTGCAGGATGAAGAGCACGTCGATCGCGCGCTCGAGCGCCGGGTTCGGCTTGTACTTGAGCTCGGTCATCTTGAACAACATGTTCAGGAAGTTGCCGGTGTAGCTGAGGTCGTTGTCGGGGTAGGCGTACGGCATGCCGATCGAGTGGCGATAGGCGAAGGCCGCGAGCGTCGGCATCTTGGCGATCAGGCGGTGGGTTTGGATGCGCCGCGACTCGGCATCGAAGATGCGCTTGGCGTCGGTGTAGAAGGTCGAGAGCGCGCCGACGGTGCCGACCAGAATGCCCATCGGATGGGCGTCGTAGTGGAAGCCGTCGATGAACTTCTTGATGTTCTCGTGGATGATGGTGTGGTGGCGGATGTTCTGATCGAAGGCCTCGAGGTGTGACGGCTTGGGAAGCTCGCCCTTCACCAGGAGGTAGGCGGTCTCGAGGTAGGTGCTCTTCTCGGCGAGCTGCTCGATCGGATAGCCGCGGTAGCGCAGGATGCCCTTGTCGCCGTCGATGAAGGTGATGCGGCTCTTGCAGGAGGCCGTGTTGGTAAAGGCCGGATCGTAGGCCATGAGGCCGAAGTCGTCCGGCCCAGCCTTGATCTGGCGGAGGTCGAGTGCCCGGATGGTGCCGTCCTCGACCGCCAGCTCGTAGGTCTTGCCGGTGCGATTGTCCGTGACCGTCAACGAATCCCGTCCCATGGCACCCGTCCTTTCAGCGCTGGATTCTAGCTGACCACCAAAATGCCGCAATGCGCCGAAGCCTCCTCATAGCGTTTCGGCGGGGGGTGCGCGAAGCGAAGCGAGCTCCGCGGAGGAGTGCACTCGCGAAGCTAGCGGAGCTCAGGCGCTCGCGGTCGCGGGGCGAGGCAAACGCGCCAGGATCGCTTCCGCCTGGGCGACGACGTCACGGACGATGTCGCGGCACGGCTTGACCGCCGCGATCCCGCCCGCGCTCTGGCCCGTCGGCATGCAATCGCGGGCCGCATCGAAGCCAGCGTCGGGTCCGGCCGAGATGTTCCACACGCCGTCCTGGGTCGCGCGCGCGGCCTGCATCGGGAAAGGCTGCAGCTCGTCCTTTCGCACTTCCCACTCGTCGGTGTAGCGCGTGCGGATGGCCCGCATGGTCTTCCCGCTGTAGCAGCGCGTCACCACGGTGCCGTTCTCGTCGATCTCGAGGATCTTGTCCTTGAAGTCCTGGTGCGCCCGGGCTTCCGCCGATGCAATGAAGCGCGTGCCCATCCAGATGCCTTGCGCGCCGAGCGCCAGGGCGGCGACGAGTCCGCGACCGTCGAAGATCCCGCCCGCCGCGACCACGGGCACCTTGACCGCGTCGACGATCATCGGGACGAGCGGCAGGGTCGCGATCTGCCCGGTGTGCCCGCCCGCCTCGGTGCCCTGCGCGACCACGATGTCGCACCCGGCTTCGACCGCCCGCACCGCGTGGCTGACCTTGCCGCACATGTTGACGACCACGAGGCCGTGGCGATGGCAGAGATCGACCACCGGCCCCGGCACGCCGAGCCCCGCCACGAACGCCCGGGCACCCGAGGCGCAAATGGTCTCGACCATCGCGACGAGGTCGCGGGGACTCGCCGTCAGGAGATCGACGCCGAAGGGCTTCCGCGTCGCCGCCTTCACGGCCTCGATCTCGCGCTTCATCTCGTCGTGGCTCATGATCGCCGCGCCGAGACACCCGAAGCCGCCGGCCTCGGAGACCGCGGCCGTGACCGCCGAGTAGGACACGCCGCCCATGCCGGCCAGCATGATGGGGTATTCGATGCCGAGGAGATCGCAGAGCGGGGTGCGGAGCATGGTTGCTCCTACAGGTCGCGCCGGGTCGGCTCAAGCAGCGTCTCCGCCGCCCGTTCCCCGCTGTGCACGCAATCCGGGATGCCGACCCCGCGGTAGGCGGCGCCGGCGAGCGCGAGCCCCCCGAGACGCGTCGCCGCCTCCTCCATCGCGGTCACGCGCTCGAGGTGCCCGACGTCGTACTGCGGCATGGCGCGGCGGTGGCGATGGACACGGACGAAGAGCGGCTCGGCGCGGATCCCGAGCAGCTCGGCGAGCTCGCGGCGCGCCGCGGCGACGAGCTCCGCGTCCGCGCGATCGACGACCTCGGGAGCGAGCGCGCCGCCCATGAAGACGCGCAACAACGCGCGATCGGCGGGCGCCCGACCGGCGTACTTCACGTGCGCGAAGGTACAGGCGATGAGCGCCCGTCCTTCGACGGCCGGGACCACGAAGCCGAAGCCGTCGAGCCTGTGGGGCACGTCGCGACGCGCATACCCGCAGGTGACGGTGACGGACGAGGCGTAGCGAATCGCGGCGAGCGCGTCGGCGAGCGCGGCGTCGTGGGGACGGAGCAGATCGGCGCTCACGTAGGCCGGCGTCGCCAGCACCACCCCATCCGCCTCGAGCGCCGTGCCGTCGGCGGTGACGACGCGCCACCCGCCCGCCGGCGTCCGCTCGAGGGTCCGGACCGCCGCCGCCAGGCGGAGCGCGCCCTCCGGCAGCCGTCGTACCAGCGCATCGACGAGCGTCTGCATCCCGTGCGTGAAGCTCGCGAACAGGCTCCAGCGTGCGCCGCTGTCGCGGCTGGCCGCCGCCCGCGCTTGGCGGCGCATGGCGAGGATGATGCTGCGGTCGCGCCGCTCCATCTCGAGGAAGCGCGGCATGGTGGCCGCGAGGCTCAGGCGCTCGGGATCGGCCGTGTAGATGCCGCCGACGAGCGGCTGGGCGACTCGTTCCAAGGCCTCGCGTCCGAGCCGACGCCGCACGAAGCTCGCCAGGCTCTCGTCGCCGCGCGCGGCGCCCCGCGGCAGGACGAGGTCGAGCGCCATCCGGATCTTCCCGAGGAGACTGAACAGACCCGTGGTCACGAGCGGCGCGAGCCGCGTCGGCGCCATCAAGAGAAAGCCCTCGGGAAGGGCATGGAGCGCGCCGGCGTGCACCACGAAGGTGCGCCGTTCCTCGTCGCGCGTCTGCACCAGCTCGGCGTCGAGGCCGAGCCGACGACAGAGGGCCATGGCCCAGGGCTTTTCGGTCAAGAACGAGTCGGCCCCGACCTCGACCAGGAAGCCTTCCGTCGCTTCGGTGGCGATCGATCCCCCGACGCGATCGCCCGCCTCGAGCACGGTCACGCGGCAGGCCGGGTCGCGCTCGCGGAGTCGGTGGGCGGCCGCGAGGCCGGCGATGCCACCACCGACGACGACGACGTGACGGACGAGCGCCATGCGGCCCCGCTAGTTTGGCTGTACGCCGGCCCGAACCACGTCGGCCAGCATGCGGGCGAAGCTCGGGTGATCGTTGGCGGTCTCGGCCCGCACCAGCCGCATCCCGAGTCCTTCGGCGATGCCACGGGCCTCGATGTCGAGGTCGTAGCGCACCTCGACGTGGTCGCACACGAAGCCGATCGGCACGACGACGAGCGCGCGGGCACCGGCGGCGCCGAGCTCGCGAATGACGGCGTTCACGTCGGGCTCGAGCCAGGGGTCGCGCGGGCCGCCGCTCCGGCTCTGGTAGGCGAGCACCCAGTCGCGCCGGCCGACGGCCTCGGCGGTCAGCCGACACGAGACCTCGAGCTCGCGGACGTAGGGCGAGATCGCGGCCATCGCGACCGGAATGCTGTGGGCCGTGAAGACGAGCGGCGCGTCGGGAGCGGCGGCGAGCGCGTCGCCGGTGCGACTCGCCATGGTGGCGATGAAGAGCGGGTGATCGAACCACGGAGCGCCGTACGTGACCGCCGGCGCGCCGGCCCCGAGCGCCGCCCGGCCGGAGTCGACGGCCCCGACGTAGCGCTCCCAGCTCGCCTCGGTGCGATGCGGAGCCAGAATGACGGCGAGCGCGTGGCGGACACCGTCGTCCCGCATGCGCGCCAGCGTATCGGCGACGTAGGGCGCCCAATTGCGCATGCCGACATACACCGGAAGGCGCGGGCCTTCGGCGGCGAGCACGGTCGAGAGGCGGGTTGCCTGCGCGAAGGTGAGCGCGTTCAACGGCGAACGGCCGCCGATCAGCTCGTAGTGGTGCACGACCTCCTCGTAGCGCTCGGGGGGCACCGGACGGCCGCGCAGCACGTTGTCGAGGAACGGGCGCACGTCCTCCATGCGCTCGGGACCGCCGAAGGCGATCAGCAGGACGGCGTCGATCGGCGTCATGGCGGCAACTACCGAGCGGAGAGCTCGTGCACGGCGGCGATCAGCGCGGCGACGTGCTCCGGCGGGGTCCCGGGGAGCACGCCGTGGCCGAGATTGAAGACGTGGCCGGGACGCCCGCCGGCGCGCTCGAGGATGCGCGCGACCCGGATGCGAATCTCCGCCGGCGGCGCCAAGAGCGCGACCGGATCGAGATTGCCCTGCACGGCGACGTCGTGGCCGACCCGTTGCCACGCCTCGCCGAGGTCGACGTGCCAATCGAGGCCGATGACGTCGCCGCCCGCCTCACGCATGAGCTCGAGGAGCGCCGCCGTCCCGGTTCCGAAGTGAATGAGCGGAACACCGATGGCGGCAAGCGCCGCGAACGTGGCCCGCATGTGCGGGAGAACGTAGGCGCGATAGTCGTCGGGTCCGAGACACCCCACCCAGCTGTCGAAGAGCTGCACCGCCTCGGCACCCGCCGCCACCTGCTCGCGCACGTAATCGACCACGGTCTCGGCGAGCCGCTCCATCAGGCGATGCCACGTGCTCGGGTCGGCGTACATGAGGGTCTTGGTGTGGACCCAGCTCCGCGACCCCCTGCCCTCGATCAGGTACGAGGCGAGCGTGAAGGGAGCACCCGCGAAGCCGATGAGCGGCACTCGACCGTGGAGCCGGGCGCGCAGCAGGCGCACGGTCTCGAGCACGTAGGGCAGCGCCTGGGCGGCCGGCACGCGCTCGAGCCCGTCGACGTCGGCCGCGGTGCGGACCGGGCGGTGAATCAGCGGCCCATCGCCCGCCGCGAACTCGAGACCGACGCCCATCGGCTCCAGCACCAGGAGGATGTCGGCGAAGAGAATCGCGGCGTCGAGCGGATAGCGCTCGATCGGCATCAACGTCACCTCGGCCGCGAGCGCCGGGCTGCGACAGAGCTCGAGGAAGCCGTGGCGTGCGCGGAGCGCGCGATACTCCGGCAGATAGCGGCCGGCCTGACGCATGATCCAGATCGGCGTGCGATCGGTCGGCTCGCGGCGGCAGGCACGGAGGAATCGAGTCGCGGCGGACACCCGCGGCGACAATGCCAGGGCCGGGCGGCAACGTCGAGGCCGCCCGATGCCGCTCCGGACGGACCTCAGCGGCGCTTGGCGGCGAGCAGATCCGGCGCGGCGCGCAGGGTCTCGCCGACGAGCGGTCCCATCTTGGGATGGCTCGGCTCGAGATCGACCGGCAGGCCGGCGTTCCGGAGCGCCTCGCTGCAGACGGGCCCGATCGATCCGACGACCGCCGACGCGAGGCCCGGCGTGAGCGCCTCGGCCGCACCGGCCTCGCGCGCCACCGCCACGAGGTGCACCACCTGCGTCGCGCTCGTGAAGAGCGCGACCTCGAGCTCGGCGGTCGCGATCCGCCGGACGGCCTCGCGGAGCGGCGCCAGGTCCTCCGGCAACGCCCAGCGATAGACCGGCACCCTGGTGACCGTGGCACCGCGCGCCTCGAGACCCGCGAGCAGCTCGGCGTTGGCGACGCCGTACTCCTGGACCGCGACGCGCTTCCCCGCGACGGGCAGCTCCCGATCGAGCGCCGCCAGGAGCTCGCGCCAGGTGTTGGGCTCGGGCACCGTGAGCGCGGGCGTGACGCCGAGCTCGCGAAGCGCCGCGACCGGCTTCGGCCCACGTGCCACCACGGCCGCCCGAGCGAGCTCGGCGGCGAAGCGCTCGCGGGCGAGGACGGGCGCCACGGCGTCGACCAACGCCCGCGTGCCGACGCCGGTGAGACAGATCAAGACGTCGACCGCACCGGCGGCGAGCGCCTGCGCGAACTGCACCGCCTCCGGTTGCTCACTGAGCGGCACCTCGCGCATCGACGGGGCGACGAACGGCTCGCCGCCCTGCTTCCGGATGAGCGCCGCCATCTCGGTCGCGCGGCGGCTCTCGAAGGCCACGACGCGCATGCGGCCCTTCCGCTCAGCGGATCTCGAGCAGCTCGACGTCGAACTTGAGCGTGGCGTTCGGCGGAATCACCCCGCCCGCTCCGCGCGCCCCGTAGCCGAGCTCGGGTGGAATGATGAGGGTGCGGGTGCCGCCGACCTTCATGGTCATGACGCCCTCGTCCCATCCCTTGATGACCTGGCCGCGCCCGACCACGAACTGGAACGGCTGGCCGCGATCCTTCGAGCTGTCGAACTTCTTCCCGTCCGTCAGCCAGCCGGTGTAATGCACCACCGCGGTCTGGCCGTTCTGCGGCGAGGCGCCGGTCCCGACCTTGGTGTCGGTGTACTGCAGGCCGCTGGCGGTCTTCTCGGTCTTCTCCTCCATCGCAGTCGCCTTTTCTCCGGACGCGCCGGCAGGGCCGGAATCGGGCGCGCGCTCGCAGCCGACGGCGAGGGCGACGATCAACACCAGCAAGGTGGCTCTTGGTCTCACCAGGACGAACGCTCCTTGCCCCGAGTGATCCGGAGCGCCGGCACGCTAGCGGCGCGTCCCAAGGCGGTCAAGTCGGACGCGAACGGAAGCTGATCGGCAGCCGCTCGGGACCGTTGATGCCGAGCGGCGGACGCCATTCCGCTCCCGCTTCCAGCGTCGGGCATTCGATCCGCGCCGCGAGCGCGTCGAGCGCGTCCTGCAGCTCGGCGCGCGCGAGCGCCGCGCCGAGACAGTGGTGCGCACCGTGACCGAACGCGATGTGTGGGACCTCGAGACTCTGCGCCGGGTCGAGCCGTTCGGGACGCGCGAACGCACGCTCGTCGTGATTGGCGCCCCACACCGAGAGAAACACCTGCTCGCCCTCCCGGATCCGCTCGCCGCCGACGTCGACCGCCTCAGCCGCCGTGCGCCCGACGCCGGTCACCGCGGAGCGATAGCGCAGCACCTCCTCCACGACGTCGGCCGCCGCGGTGCGCCCCGCGGCGACGGCATCCCACGTCTCCGGCTCCGCCGACAGCACCTGCACCATCCAGCCGAGCTGATTCTTGGTGGTCTCGTGCCCCGCGAAGACGAGACCCGCGATCCAGCCTTGCGCCTCGAAGTCGGACCATCCGTCCTCGCGCGCCGCCTGGGCGATGCGGCTCACCAGGTCGTCGCGCGGCTCGGCGCGCCGCGCCGCCGCGAGCTCGCCCGTATAGGCGAGCAGCTGGGTCAACGCCTCGTCGACCCGCGTGATGTGCATCGCCACCAGCGGGCTGAAGCCGAGGCCGATGGTGTTGGCCCAGCCGCGGAAGCGGTCGCGATCCTCGGCGGGCACGCCGATCAGCTCGCAGAGCCCGAGCGAGGGATAGGCGTCGGCGAACTCGGCCATGAACTCGCAGCGGCCGCGCGCGGCGAAGCCGTCGATCAGCTCGTGGGCCGCGGCGCGGAGAAACGGCCGCAACCGCTCCACGCTCCGCGGCGTGAAGGTGCGCGCCATGAGCGCCCGCCAGCGCTGGTGATCGGCGCCGTCGCGGTTGAGCGGCGAGATCGCCATCCAGTCGTAGAACGGCCCGGAGGTGACGCCGAAGGCGCGGAGAAAGTCGGGGAAGTTCGCGCGCAGGCGGCCGTCGGCCATGAGCGCCCGCACCTGCTCGTAGCGCATCAGGCCGACCCCGCCGAGCTCGAGGTCGATGACGCCGCCGGCGTCGCGGACTCGCCGCAGCGTTCCGAACGGGTCCGCCGTGAACTCCGCCAGGTCGAGTCGCGACCTCGTCATGGTGCGTCCCTCCGGCGCGGACCCTCGCACAGGCCCCCGGCTATGGAAAGACGACGTCCTCAGGCCGGCGCGGGCGCCGCTGGCCGTCGCCAGGCGACGAAGCGGAGCGCCATCGCCAGCACCAGGACCGCGATGAAGAGATAGTAGCCGGCGACCGGGTGAGAAGTCTCCTTCCGCCCGACGCTGTCGACCAGACAGAGGAAAAAGATCGACCACACGGCGTAGAGTCCCACCCGATGGAGGCGGCGCCAGTGGAGCGGCGACATCCGGCGCCGGACGGCGATCGCCGAGGTCACGGTCATGAGGGCGACCAGGACGAGGCCGGGGATGCCGACGAAGAAGTCGGCGTCCGTGACCATCGGCGGACGCTCGGGCGCATAGAGCGTGTAGAGCCGGAGGATGCAGCCGACGTGCACGGTCATGCTGGCGCCGAACGCCACACCGAGGGCGCGCCGCCGTCGCACCAGCCAACGCGCGAGCGTCCCCGGCCAGAGGTGCGCGAGCGGCGAGGCCACGAAGGCGAGCACGAAGTACACGAGCGAGAGCCGCGCCGTGGCGCGGAGGGCGAGGCGCGTCGCCTCGCGCCCGCCGTCACCGGCAAGCAGGATCGCGCCCGCCAACGTCAGACCGACCGCCGCGGCCGTGAGGATCAGCGGCACCTCGCCTGCGTCGGCGCGGTCGGCGGAGGGAGCGCGGATCGTCATGTCCGCGCCGCAGGGCGGGCTCGCGGCACGCCCTGCGGCGCCCTGCATCACGCCTTCGGCTGCGGAACGATGCGCAGGTAGGGTTTCAGCGCCTTCCACCCGCCGGGGAACTTCTTCTTGGCGTCCTCGTCCGAGATCGAGGGGACGATGATGCAGTCCTCGCCCGGCTTCCAGTTCACCGGGGTCGCGACGCTGTGCTTCGAGGTCAGCTGCAGCGAGTCGATGACGCGCAGGAGCTCTTCGAAGTTGCGACCGGTGCTGGCCGGATAGGTGAGCATCAGCTTGATCTTCTTGTCGGGGCCGATGACGAAGACCGAGCGCACGGTGAGGGTGTCGAGCGCGTTCGGGTGGATCATGTCGTAGAGGTCGGCGACCTTGCGCTCGGGGTCGGCGATCAGTGGGTAGTTCGGGGCGTGTCCCTGCGTCTCCTTGATGTCGGCCGACCACTTCTGGTGCGAGTCGACCGGATCGACGCTGAGACCGAGGACCTTCACGCCGCGCTTGTCGAACTCGGGCTTGATGCGCGCCATGTAGCCGAGCTCGGTCGTGCAGACCGGGGTGAAGTCCTTGGGGTGCGAGAACAAGACGACCCAATTGCTGCCGATGAAGTCGTGGAACTTGATCCGACCCTCGGTGGTGTCGGCGGTGAAATCCGGAGCGGTGTCTCCGAGTCGTAGAGCCATGATCGTGCCCTCCTTGGACCCTTTGACGTTGCAAAAACCGCACGCCGACTCAAGTGGACCCGACGGCGGCGCTCACCCGCAACACCGCCGCTCCCTCGACCGCGTCGCCGGCGAGGCGCGCGAGGGCCTCATTGGCGGCCGCGAGCGGGAACTCCTCGGTGGCGCAGCGGATCGGAATCGCCGCCGCCAGCGCCAGGAGCGCGCGTCCGTCCTCGCGGGTGTTGGCCGTCACGCTGACGAGCTCACGCTCCTGGAAGAGGTGCGCCGCGTAGTCCAGGCTCGGGATCGCGCTCAGGTGGATCCCGGCGACGGCGAGGCGCGCGCCGCGGTCGAGCGCCGCCAGCGCCGGCAGCACCAGCTCGCCGGCGGGCGCGAAGAGGATCGCGGCGTCGAGCCGGACCGGGGGCGGCGTGTCGCTGCCTCCCACCCAGACGGCGCCGAGACGCTCCGCGAGGCGCCGGTGGCGGGCGCCGCGCGTCGCCACGTACACCTGGCAACCGTCGGCGCGCGCCAGCTGGAGGACGATGTGTGCCGAGCCGCCGAAGCCGTAGAGCCCGATCCGCATGCCCTTCCGGGCGCCGCTCCGGCGATAGGCGCGATAGCCGATGATGCCGGCGCAGAGGAGCGGCGCGAGCGTGACGGCGTCGACGTCCGGCGGCAGCCGATACGCGAACGCGGCGGGCACGCACACGTGGTCGGCGTAGCCGCCGTCGACGTCGTAGCCGGTGAAGCGCGGTGCGGTGCAGAGGTTCTCGCGTCCGACGAGACAGAAGCGGCAACGGCCGCACGCCCGGTTCAGCCAGGCGACGCCGACGCGCTCGCCGACGTCGAACCCGCCCGCGCCGGGACCGAGTCCGAGCACGCGACCCACCACCTCGTGGCCCGGCACCACCGCCGGACGTCGCGGCGGCAGGTCGCCCTCGACCACGTGCAGGTCGGTCCGGCAGACGCCGCACACCTCGACCGCGACCAGGAGCTCGCCCGCCGCCGGCTCGGGCACGGCACGTTCGATCGCGCGGAGCGGCGCCGTCGCCGCCGGCGCCGGCCGCTCGACGATCATCGCCCGCGACCGCGCCGAGGCCGTCATGCCTGCCGGAGGACGCGATAGAGCGCGACCATCGCCTCCGTGTCGCGGGCACAATAGGCGAGCAGCTGCGAGCGCAGCTCGGCGCGGCGTGCCGGCGGGGTCCGCGGATCGACCAGGCTCGCATGGGAGAGCGAGGCGGTGAGGCCGTCGCGAATCGCGAGGTCGTCGTACCCGAGGCCGGGAACGAAGGCCGGGAGCACGCGTTTGATCGAGAACGAGCCGCGGAGATCCGGGTGATAGCAATGGTCGCGCACGATCGGCAGCAGGTCGACGATGCGGGACCGGCGCTCGAGGAGCGCGTCGGCGAGGTGCGGCAGCTCGCCGGCGAGCGCGGTCAGCACCTCGCCCTCGAACGGCGAGTACACCACCAGGGCCGCGGCGTCCGCGGTGGCGGCGAGCAGGCTCTCCACGAAGGCGAGGCGCGGGTCGCCGTCGGCGTCGTGCAGAAACTCCCGGTGCGCGAGGGTGCCGTCGGCGCCGAGCACGTGATTCGACCACTGGAACGGCACCTGCTCGAACGGACGGGTCCCGGGGTAGACGGGAACCGCGGGCGCAAAGGTCTCGAAGTCGACGAAGTGGGCCGGCAGCGGGATCGCCGCCAAGAGGTCGATGACCGCGGGATCACGGAAGGCGGCGCCCCGCGTGACGACCTCGCAGGCGCGCCGCTGCAAGGGGGTGAGCCCGGGAAAATCCGCCGGGATCGCCCGCAGGTCCGTGATGCCCCCGGCATGAAGCTCGGCGAGCTGCTCGGGCTTGAGGCGCGGGAGGTCGGTGAGCGGATGCTCGGGTCCGTTCGCATGGCAGTGGCCGAAGAACGGGCAGCGATAGGGGACGAGGCAATGGGCCCCGGTGGCGATCGCCGGCGCGGCGTCGGAGCCGAGGATCGCCCACATCGACCCCAGGCGCGCCTCGATCTCGGGCACCAACCCCCGCGCCTCCTCGGTCAGCTCCACGATGGTGAAGAGGCGCGTCAGATCCGGCTCGCCGCCCGGGTGGACGTACTCGCGATCGAGGAGCATCAGGCCCGCCCGCGTCACCCGGAGCCCCGCCCGCCCGAGGACGGCCAGCTGCAACGCCAGATCGGTCTGGTGGTGCTCGCGCGCCCGGCTCGCCGCCTTCACCTCGATCAGCTCGAACCCGCCCTCGCCGGCCCGCACCAGGACGTCGGCGCGGATCCGGGTGCCCCCGTGCTCGAATGCGCCCTCGTAGACTGCGGGAACCTCCGCATCGGCGAGCAGCCGCGCGGTCGCGGCCACGGCCTCGTCCCAGCGGAGCGCGCCGTCTACCAGCACACCGCCCGGAAAGCGCCGGCGTGCGAGCGTCCCGACCTCGACCCCCGCCCGCGCCAGCGCCTCACGGCCGGGCTCGTCCGGGTCGCGCAGCTCGGGCGCGGACCAGTCGAGGAAGAGCCGCTTCGAACACTGCAATCCGGCGCCGAAGCGGGACTTCGAAAGCGTCGGCGCCCGTGCGGTCACGCGCCGGCAATGACCTGCCTCGCCACCGCCGTCAAGGCGACCGCCGCCGCGCGCGAAAAAGCGAAGGCTGCTGCGCTGCGCCATCGAATAGGCCGAGACTTCCGGATTGACGTGTGCTAGCCGTGACGTCACCGCACAGGGGTGCGAAGCGGCCGTGGGTGGCCGCCTGAAATACGGTGCCGTGGAGGGGTGGTCGATGAGAGAGGTGGTGGGTGGCGACGTGCGCAAGGCCAAGACGTCGGCGCGAAGTAGTGCCGATCCCTTCGGCTTCGATCCGTTGTCGCGCGAGCGCGCCAAGCCGTTCTTCCGTTTCCTTTACAAGTACTACTGGCGCGTCGAGGTCGAAGGCCTCGAGCATCTCCCCACCAGCGGCCCGGTGCTCCTGGCCGCGAACCACTCCGGCGCTCTCCCCTTCGACGCCGCGATGATCTCGTTGGCGGTCGAGGACGAGCACCCGGCCCACCGCATCGTCCGCATGCTCTACGCCAAGTTCGTCACCGACCTGCCGGGGATCGGCCCGCTGTTCAGCCGGCTCGGCGGCGTCGAGGCCTCGATCACGAACGGCGGCACGCTCTTGAAACGCGGCGAGGCAGTCGGGATCTTTCCCGAAGGCGAGGAGGCCCTCGGCAAGCCCTATCATCAGGCATACTGCCTCAGGCCATTTCGCACCGGCGTCGCGCATCTCAGCGCGCGCCATCAGGCGCCCGTGGTTCCGGTGGCGGTCATCGGCGCAGAAGAGACGACGCGCTCGCTGTTTCGCATTCCGTATCTGCCGCGGATGATGCGGGTGCCCTTCCTGCCCGTGCCGAGCCTGCTCTATCTGCTCGGACCGCTCGGGTATCTGCCGCTCCCGACCAAGTGGCGCATCCGCTTCGGGCCGCCGCTCATGCCGATCCGACCGTATCCGCGGACCCCACGCGACCAGTTTCTGCACGAACGGGCGGAGTACGTCCGGACGGAAGTGCAGCGCCTGCTCGACGCCGAACGCCTGCGCCGCAGCACCGTGATCTTCGGCTAGCGCGTTTTCCTCCGTGGCGGGCGGGTGAGGGGTCGCTTCTCCGCTCGTGGGTCTCAGGTCCCCAGCACGTGGAGCCCGCCGTACCACGTCTGTCTTGCGCACGACGTGAGGAGCACGAGCTCCGAAGCGACCCCTCACCCGCCCGGCAAGTGGCGGTACCAAAGCGTGCGAGAAGCGTCGTTGCTGTGTGATGCGGCGGTCGCTCCGCGGGGGCGGCGGGTCGTTTTGGAGCGAGCAGCTCCTCGCGTGTTGCGCAGGACGGACGAGGACGCGGCGGGCTCTACGCGCTGGGAGCCTGAGGCCCGCGAGCGGAAAAACGACCCGCCGCCCCCGCGGACCACCTAGCGCGCCGCAAGCCAGATTACCGCGGCGGCGAGCGCGATCCGGTACCAGCCGAACGGGCGGAGGTCGTGGTCGCGGACGTAGCGCAACAAGAGCGCGATCACCGCGAGCGAGACCACGAACGACGTGAGCAGCCCGAGGGCGAAGATCGGAACGTCCGCCGCCGTGAGCGCATGGCGCGCTTTCCAGAGCGCGAAGACGGAGGCGGCGCCGAGCGTGGGAATCGCCAGGAAGAACGAGAACTCGAGCGCGGCGGCGCGCGTCAGGCCGGCGAGTAGGCCGCCGATGATGGTGGCACCCGAGCGCGACATGCCGGGCCAGAGCGACGCGACCTGGGCGCAGCCGATCAGGAACGCCTGACGCCAGCTGACGTCGTCGATCGTGCGGGTCTCGGCCTCGCGACGGTCGGGGCGATCGATCACGAGAAGCAGGACGCCGCCGACGGCGAGGGCGGCCGCCACCGGCAGCGACCCGAAGAGCACCTGCTCGATCCAGTCGTGCAGCAAGAGGCCGACCACCGCCGCCGGCAGGAAGGCCAGGAGGACCTTGGCGGCGAACGCCCGCGCGCGGGGCTCGCGCCGCATCCCGGCCGCGAGATCGTGGAGACGCGCGCGGTAGAACCAGACGACCGCGAGCACGGCGCCGAGCTGGATGAAGATCTCGAAGGCCGCCGCCGTCTCCTTGGGGAACTCGAGCCATTCGCCGGCGAGAATGAGGTGGCCGGTCGACGACACCGGGACGAACTCGGTCACGCCTTCGACGACGCCGAGCGCAATCGCGATCCACCACAATCCCACGTTCGCCGCCCCCTTCGCGCTGCGCGTCGATACCACATCGGGGAGGCGCCGTAGAGGACCTCGCTGCCCGTTTTCTCATCACCGCCCGCACGCCGAGCAGGCATCGCCGGCCGCGCCGCGTCTCATTCCCTTCCGCAACGCTCCCCATGCGGAGCCTGGGCGCTGGCATCGGCCTTGCTCGCTGCTGCAGGTCGCACTGCGCGCCACCGCGCGCACCGCCATCACAAGGAGGGCATGATGACGAAGACGATACGCTTGATGACCTATGGGGCGCTCGCCGGGTTCGTGAGCCTCACGGCCGTGAGCAGCGTGCGTGCCGAGGGTGGGCTCACGCTGGAAGAGCGCGTGGAGCGTCTGGAACGCCGCGGCGAGATGCCGGGCAAGGATTGCTGCGACACCTCGGAGCTCCAGAAGCGGCTCGATCAGATCGAGGCGCACATCAAGAATCTGCCGTTCGGGATCAAGCTCGGAGGCGGCATCGCGACCTCGTACCAGTACGATTTCAACGACCCCGAGTCGAACCTCACGTCGCTCCGCGCCTTCGACCGCGATCACAACAGCTTCGTCCTCGACCTCTTCCAGCTCCAGGTCTCGCGGGCGCCCGGTGAGGACGGCGTCGGCTTCATGACCAAGGTGAACTTCGGCAAGACCGCCGAGCGCATGGCGTCGGACTGGGACGGCGACGGCACCATCGGCAACGTCGCCGAGGAGCAGAACTCGGTCGAGCTGCAGGACGCCTTCATCACGTACAACTTCCCGGGCCTCCCGGACCTGCAGCTCAAGGCCGGCAAGTTCGCGACCCCGATCGGCGCCGAGGTGATCGAGCCGTGGGCGAACCCCAACGTCAGCCGCTCGCTGGCGTTCAGCTGGGCCATTCCGTTCACCCACACCGGCGCGACGGCGAGCTACGCGTTCGGGTCGCAGGCGAGCCTGATGATGGGCATCGTCAACGGCTGGGACAACGTCGTCGATTCCAACGACGGCAAGTCGGTGCTCGGGAGCTTCGCGCTCACGCCGGTCGAGCAGTTCACGCTGCTCGTCAACGGCATTTACGGCGCAGAGCAGCCCGACCGGGGCGACGCCAAGCGCGGCGTTGCCGACATCGTGGCGACGATCAAGCCGGTCGAGAACTTCGCGATCATCCTGAACTACGACTACGGCAACGAGAGCGACCTCGAGGTCGGCGGCCACGCCGAGTGGAACGCCTTCTCAGGCATCCTGTCGTTCGACGTGCCCGACGCGCTGATGGTGCCGATCGGCTTCGCGCTCCGCGGCGAGTACTTCGACGACTCCGACGGCACGCGGCTGCCGACGCCGGGCGGCGCGGGCTTCGGCGACTACCAGAACGCCTGGGAGGTCACCGGCACCTTCAAGGTCGTGCTCGCCGAGGGCCTGATGTTCCGCACCGAGTACCGCTACGACTCGGCGACGAACGACCTCTTCGAGAAGAGGCTCGTCGGCGCCGACGACACCCAGGACGACCAGCACACCGTCGCCGCCGAGCTGTCGTACGTGTTCTGAGGGCGCCATGAAGAAGATCGAGGCGATCATCAAACCCTTCAAGCTCGACGAGGTGAAGGAGGCTCTCAGCAAGATCAACATCACCGGCATGACGGTGTCGGAGGTGAAGGGGTTCGGCCGACAGAAGGGGCACACCGAGCTCTACCGCGGCGCGGAGTACGTCGTCGACTTCCTGCCCAAGATCAAGCTCGAGATCCTGTGCTCCGACGAGCAGGCGCCACTCGCCGCCGAGACGATCATCGCGACCGCCAAGACCGGCAAGATCGGCGACGGCAAGATCTTCGTGCTGCCGGTGGAGGACGCCGTCCGCATCCGCACCGGCGAGCGGGGCAACAGCGCGTTGTAGGCGGTAACGGGAGAGGCCTCGTGAGCTCGGTGGAGACCACATGATCGTCGTTGCCGAAAACGACGATGGAACCCGCACGGTGCTCGCGAGCGCCCTCGCCCGCTCCGGCTACGACGTCGAGGCGGTCACCGACGGACAGCTCGTGCTCGCGACCGTCGAGAGCGGGAACGTCGGCTTGCTGATCCTCGACCTTCGCATGCCCGGGATGAACGGATGGGAGGTGTTGCGGCGGCTCCGGGAGAACGGCATCGGGCAACCGCCGGCGATGCGGCCGCCCGTGATCGTGATCTCGGCGCAGAGCGATCCCGAGACCCAGCGCTTCGCGACGCGCCTCGGCGCCGCCGCCTTCCTCGCCAAGCCCATCGATCTGAACGATCTCGGCCACACCGTCCGCCGGATCCTGGGCCAGCAACGCCCCTGATCCGCCGTCGGGAACTAAAAGACGGAGTCGCGCTCGGAGAGCCCGGTGACGAGCATGCGCTGGATGCGCTCGCGGATCTCTTCCTTGAGACGATTCACCAGGATCTCGTCGCGGTGGGCGTCGGGGCCGTGCTCGGCCGCGAGATCGATCGGGGTCCCGAAGGCGATGCGCCATTTGGTCGGCAACGGCACCAGGCCGGCGAGCCCGAGCCAGGGGAAGGTCGGCGTCACCGGGAAGTACGGGAGGTCGAGGGCGCGCGCCATCCAATGCCAGCGTGCCAGCACGGGGTGGATCTCCTCGGCGCCGATGACCGCGACGGGGACGAGCGGCGCCTGGGTGCGGAGCGCCAGCGACACGAATCCCCCGCGGGCAAAACGTTGCAGGCGATAGCGGTCACGGTAGTACTTCCCGAGCCCCTTGGCGCCTTCCGGGAAGACGACGACGGCCTGCTCGCGGAGCAAGAGCCGGCGCGCGTTCGCCGACGAGGCGCGAACGATCCCGGCACGCGCCAGCACCGGACCGAGGAAGGGCGTGTGGTAGACGAAATCCTCGACCAACGGCCGCGCGTGCCGCCCACCGCCGGGATGATGCGCGCGCAGCGCCTCGGCGATCATCGCCCCGTCATACGGAAAGAGCCCGCCCGAGTGGTTGCCGACCAGCAGCAGGCGCCCGCTGGCCGGCACGTGCTCGATCCCGGACACCTCGACGCGCCACCAGTGCTCGTAGAGCAGCCGGATCAGCGGCAGGAGCCGCGCGTGAAAGGCGGGATCGTAGCCGAAGTCGTCGACCGACTCGGCGGTGCCGATCATCCTGAGACGCACGAACGCGCCGGCGAGGCCGTCGCGGACGAAGGCCCGCCCGAGGTCGGCGTAGAACCCGAGGATCTCCTCGGCGTTGCCGCGCAGCCACGCCGCCGCGTCGTAGTCGCGGCCACCGCCGGCACGCGCGAGCGCCGCCTCGATCTCGTCCTCGAGCTCGCGGAGGCGGCGGCCGAAGGCGTCGTGCTCGACGTCGGCCGCGCGGCGGCGCCGGCGTTTCGGCGTCACTTTCGGCATCGCGTCGGGTCGGAGATCGATCACACGACGCGCCATGCGGCGACCGTAGGGAAGCGCCGGCGGATTGTCAATTTTGGTCGTCGAGAAACGGGTATCCGCTCGTGAGCTCTCGATTGACCGCTTCGGGGCCCGCACGTAGTAAGTCACTCCCGATGCTCGACGCCGTACTGCACCGCCGCCTCGTCTTCGTCACCGGCAAGGGCGGGGTCGGGAAATCGGCGGTGACGTTGGCGCTCGGTCTCTCGGCCGCGCGCGCCGGCCGCCGGACCCTGATCGTCGAGACCAATCCCTATGGGCGTATCGGCGAGTACCTGGGCGATCGCACGCTCACCGCGTCCCCGGCCGAGATCACGCCCGAGCTCGCGGTGGCGGCGATCGCACCCGCCGTGATCATGGAAGACTTCCTGGTCGGGATGTTGCGGCTGCGCGCGCTCGCCCATCGCCTCCTCGAGAGCAACACGTTTCGCGTGGTCACGGCGGCCGCACCGGGGCTCGAGCAGTTCCTCACGCTGACCCGCATCGCGGAGTGGGAGGACGAGCGCATCGGCTACCGGCGCCGCCGGCATCGCTACGACCTCGTGCTGGTCGATGCTCCCGCGACCGGTCATTCCGTCCCGTTGTTGGCGACGCCCGGGACCTTCCTCAAGATGCTGCCCTTCGGCCCGCTCGCCAATCGGGCCCGCGAGCTGGCGATATTGCTGAGCGATCCGGCGCGGGTGGCCGTCGCGGTCGTCACCCGCGCCGAGGAGATGGCGGTCAACGAGACCCTCGAGCTCGCGACCGACCTCCTCCGACTCGGGGTCGCCCTGCTCCCCGCGGTGGTGAACGGCGTCGATCTGGTGCGCTTCACGACCCACGAGCGCCGCCGGCTGCTGGCCGAGCCGCCGGATCTTCCGAGCACGCTCCTGCCCTTCACCGCCATCGGGCGCTTCGGGCTCGCGCGCCAACGCGCGGCGGAGCGGCAGATTCGTCGGCTCGCCAAGGCGCTGCCCGATCGTCCGGTCTGCCTCCCGCACGTCGAGGCGCCGTCCTTCCAACTTCCGGCGATCGAGCGGCTCGCCGATGCGCTCGCCCATGCACGCTCGGCGGGCTCGCGGCGCGCCTCGTGACGGCGACCATGATCGAGCCCCACTGGACGCCAGGTCCGGAGGAAAGGCGGGCCCGCGAGACTCCGCTGGCGCCTCTCTTGACGGGGCAGCGCCTCCTGATTTGCGTCGGCAGCGGCGGCGTCGGCAAGACCACGACGGCCGCGGCGCTCGGACTCGCCGCCGCCGTCCACCATGGCCGGCGCACCGCGGTGCTCACCATCGACCCGGCGCGGCGGCTGCGCGACGCGCTCCGCATCACGACGCTCGACGGCGAGCCGCATCGCGTCCCGCTCGGCCGTCTCCGGCGCGGCGGCTTCCTCGAAGCGATGGTACTCGACACCAAGCGGACCTTCGACGAGCTGATCCAGCGCTATGCGCCCACCTCCGCCGCCGCCGAGCGCGTGCTCACGAACCGGATCTACGAGAGCGTCTCGACCGCGCTCGCCGGCTCACAGGAGTACATGGCGATGGAGCGCCTGCACGCGCTCGCTACCGGCGGACGCTACGAGCTCCTGGTCGTCGACACGCCGCCGACGCAGCACGCCCTCGATTTCCTGGAAGCCCCGGAACGCCTGACCGCGCTCCTCACCTCGCGCGCGGCGGCGATCCTCCAGAACCCGAGCCTGATCCTGGCGCGGGAAGGCTCGCGTCTCGCGCAGGCGGCGCTCACCGCCGTGCTGCGCGGACTCGAGCGCTTCACCGGTTTCGAGCTGTTGCGCGACGTCGCGGAGTTCGTGGGCGGGCTCGAGGAGTTCTCGGCCGGATTCCAAGAGCGCGCCGCCACCGTCGCCCGCTTCCTCCGTGAGCCGGCCACCTCGTTTCTGCTCGTCACCACTCCCGAGACCGCCCGCGTCGGCGAGACCTTGGCCTTCCATCGCGAGCTCGTGCGCGCCGGCCTACCGTTCGCCGGCTTCGTCGTGAATCGGGTGCTGCCGCCGGCCCTGGTGGCCGGTGTGCCCCTTCCCGACGTCGAGCGTGTGGCGAGCGCCGATCTGGCGCTCGCCCGGAAGCTCGCCGCCCTCGCGACGCGCTATGCCGGCCTCGTCTCGGCGGAGCGCGCCGAGATCGCCCGCCTACGCGCGGCCGCGCCGGATGCGCTCTGCGTCGAGGTGCCGCTCGCGACCGAAGAGCCGAGCACGCTCGCGCGATTGGCAACGCTCAGCACCGAGTTCAGTTGACAAGGGGGATCTCTCCCCCTTCGCCGCCGCGGCAAAGCCGCGGCGACTCATCCCCGCTGAAGACGCACGGTCAAGTCTCCGGTCGCTGATACTCGCGCACACGGCTGGTGGGCTGCACGCCACGGGGGATGGGGGTCACGATGTGGGGAGTGGGTCGGTCCGCGTGCCGCCAGCCGTCCATTGGGGTCGCACGCGCCCAGTATTCGTGCGGAGAGTCCGGCCCACTCGGTTTTGAGGCTTGGGAGCCCACGGGCCAACCGGGGTCACGGACTGTTCGCGGACGGACAGACCATGGGATTGCGACGGGGAAACTCAGCGCTGGGACGTTCGACGGTAGCGGCGCGTCGTCGTCCGGGTGAAGGGGCCTCCTCGATCGCGAGCTGCTGCGGGTCGAACTCGGTGCGGTCGCGTAGCATGGCGAAGAGGATGCGGCAGAGCCGATGGGCGACGGCGATCGTCGCCATCTTGTAGCCGCGGCGGGCGCAGAGCGCGGCGAAGTACGGATTGAGCGGGTGCTCCGGGCGCCGCGCGTGATGGGCGGCTTCGCAGAGCATCGCCCGGAGCCGCGCGAACCCGCTTCGTGATGTGGCCGTGCGGTCACGATCCCCGGACTGATACGTCGTGGGCACGAGCCGGCGTAGCTCGCGACGTGTTTAGCCGACGGGAGCGCGTGACGTCGCTGAAGACGGCGAGCGTCGTGAGCGAAACGATGAGGCCGACGCCGGGGATCGTCTGCAGCCGCTGCCTGCCTCGCGCTGCCGCGCGGAAACGCGTGCAGCTGCTGCTCAAGAATGACGATCTGCTCGCCGGCGCAGCGCCAGAGGGTGAGTGGTGCGTGAGGTGCTGCTGCAGGGCCTCCTCGGGGCCGACGGCGCAGAGCACCGCGGTCCACGCCGTGGCGGTGCCGAGCGTCTTCGTGCTCACTTCGCGCACCCGGCGCTGCGGAGCAGGCGCTTGGCCGCGTTCACTTCCGCGGTCTGCTGCCGCACGAAATGGCGCCGCCGGGAGAGCGTTTCGCGGAGCGCACTGATCTCTGGGGGTGGCACGTGGACGGTCGCGCGGTACAAGCCGCGCCGAATGCCGTCGCAGAGCTCAAACGCGTCGCGACTGTCACTCTTCTGATTCGGCCGATGCGCCTTGGCACGGACTTCGTGCGCGTCCACCACGATCGGCTGCAGCTCGAGGGCGGCCAAAAGCCGGGCGGTGAAAAACGCGACCGTCCCGGTTTCCAGCGCCACCGGGGTGGCGGACGGCAAGGCGAAACGGGTCCGCAAGCCTTCGAAGCCGGAGCGATCCGTCGCACGCGGCCCCGCCCCAGGACGGTGCCGTCGGCGCGTTGCACGACGAAGACGCTCTCGCGGGTGTGCACGTCCAACCCTACGTAGTACTCTGCATTGGGCTGTTCTTGCTGCTGTGTGGGGCATGTGGTGAGGTTGGGGATAGGGTGGGGGAGGAAGAGTTCCGGCTCGCTTCGCCGGCCGCGGAGGATCGAGCCTTGGTTCACTCGGTGTTCATGCACCGGTCCATGCGAACCGCCTTTCTTCGCGACCGTCGCGATTGTGCTTGACCGGCGCGGTTCGGCGACGCTACTCGGGCACTCTCGTCGCTCCTGCGCGCTCCATTCTACGAGGAGGTCCCCCCTCATGATTCGAAGTCACGTCCGGCCGCTCGCGACCGTGATCGCTTCTCTCGTCGCGATGCTTCCGACACCGGCGTTCGCGCTCGAGGTACGCCATCCGGAGACGGCGGCGCGCTACGCGACCGAGCTCACCCGCGCCTACGTGCCTTGCGTGGTCCCCAACGACACGACCGCCGACGGCATCCCCGCCTGCAGTCCCGCGGTGACGTCCTCCTGCACCTTCGACCGCGGCACCCTCGACGTCCGCCCGCGCGCGGCGGCATCGCAGACCCGCGTGGACGTCTTGATCCGCGACGTCGCCGGACCGGGCTCCTGCCCGATGGGCACGTACACCCTCGAGCTCGCGCTCCGCGTGACCGCCGACGATCCCACCTGCAGCGGCGGTCAATGCACCTTCGAGGACGTGATCGTGTCGCCCGCGCTCAGCTTCAATCCCCCGAACGACGTCGAGCTCGTGAACGGTGTGCTCGAAAACCTCCTACCGGGCGGGCTCACGGGCGCTCACTACGAGATTCTGGGCGCGACGATCATCGCCCCCGACGGCTTGCCGATGGCCGCCGCCGGGATCGGCACCAACGACGCGGAGTCGGTCCTGGGAACGACCGGCGCCGGCTACGCCGCCTGCACGGCGCCGAACACCAGCGGGACGATCGGCAATGCCTGCACCCCGCTCGACTGGCCATCGGGCTGCGACTCCAACCACGGCGTGCTGCGCTGGCGCATGCGTGTCGGCCGTGGGCCGGAGCTCTCCACGACCTTCGACGACCTGGTTGGACCGTCTCCCGATTGCCGGAACGGCACCTATGCGGTCGTCTCTCGAGCCCGGGTCACCACCGGCCCCTGCACGTCCTCGGCGCTCTGCACCACCGTCGAGTTCCCGATCTCGGTCGACGCCACCGCCAAGAACGGCAAGATCGACGACGACGTGTTGTTGAGCACGCTCGGCGTGTTCTCGACCCCGATCACCAGCATGGAGATCCATGCGGTCGAGGTGGTGGATCCCGCCGGCGCCACCTTTGCGACCACCGCGGTGAACCCGGTGCTCCGGCTGGAGAAGCCGAAGGTGACGATCGCGCGCGGCGATCTTCTCGATCCCAACGACGATCAGCTGCGTCTCGATGCCCGCTTCCCGCTCGTGAGCATCGATCCGACGGAGAATCCCGGCGTCACGTTCACGGTCACCGATCGGAACGGGCTCACCTACGAGGTGACGATCCCGGGCGCGCTCTGGCAGCTCATCGAGCCGATCGGCACCCGCTGGGAGTTCGTCGACGACGCCGGCGGAATCGGGGGCGTCCGCAAGGTCAGCATCAAACAGTTCAAGCAGGGCGGCGCGCCGGCGGGCTACAAGATCAAGCTCTACGCCAGGGACGTCGATCTCTCGGCGGCGGATCTGCCGGGCGTGAATCTCTTGATCTCGATCCCGCCCCCGGGCGGCTTCGCGGTCACGACCGCGCAGCGTAATCGCACGTGCAAGGTCGGGGGGCACTCGCTCTCCTGTCGCTGAGCATCCAGATCTGCCGTTCCCGCCCACCGACCAACCCTCACGCGCCTCGGGTGACGGCGTCGTGGACGAAGCGCAGCTTCTCGACGACCGTCGGCGACAGCACGAAGGGGTAGCCGTCGGGAAGGCCGAGTCCGCGGTTCAGGTTGTTCAGCACGTAGGTGAGCGGGAACCACGCGTCGATCTTGCTTTCGAAGGAGCCGAGCGGACGATCCTGGCCGGCGGTCCTCAACGACGGCTCGTCGGCACGCCGCGGACGCAACGTGAGGCCGCACGCGGCCGCGGTCTCCAGGGTATCGGTCATGTGGAGGTAGTGGGCCCAGGTCTCGGCCCAGTCCTCCCAGGCGTGGGCGCTGGCGTAGGCGCTGACGAAGCGCTCCTGCCACCGATCGGGGGCCCCGCCGTCGTAGTGGCTCTTCAGCGCCGCAGCGTAGTCCTCGCGCTCGTCGCCGAAGCAGGCGCGAAACGCGTCCAGCCGATCGCTGCCCGCGACCAGACGGTCCCAATAGTAATGGCCGATCTCGTGCCGGAAGTGGCCGAGGAGGGTCCGATAGGGCTCGTGCAGCTGGAGCCGGCGCTGCTCACGCTCCGCGTCGTCGGCCTCGGCGACGTTGATGGTGATCACGCCCTCGTTGTGGCCGGTCAGCACCGGTGCGTCGCCGGAGTCGGCGAGCAGCTCGAACGCGACGCCCCGCTCGGGATCCGCCGTCTTGCTCTGGATCGGGAGCCCGAGACGGAGCAGGCTGTAGATCAGCCGCCGTTTCGCGACCTCGAGACGGTACCAGGCGTTCTTGTGACCGGGCTGCGACAGGTCGGGGATCACCCGCGTCAGCCGGCACGACCGACAGAGCGGCTCCGGATCCTCCGCCGCCACGGCCCAGTTGCAGACGTTCTCGCGATCGTAGTTGGCGCACAGGCGATAGGTGACGCCCGTCGCGCCGCGCGTCGCCGGGCGCCAGACGTTCTCGCCGGCGGGCTCGAGGGCGACGAGATCCTCCAAATCGGGGACGTAGGCGAGTGCATGATCGCACGAGAGACACCGGACGTTCTCGAAGAAGACCAGCTGTTGGCAGTGATCGCAGTGGAAGATTTTCATCGCGGGCGAATGCTCGCGAGCGCATCCCGCGGAGTCAAATCGGTGGACACGATCCATTTTGGCCCCGGTCGACTCGCACTCCTCGTCGGTCGAGACCCGTCCAACCTGTCACGCTGCCGTTCAAACTCGTACTCCTCGGGGCTCGGAGCGTCATCGCGGTAACGGCGTACGCTCGGAACGGCCTGCCGTGCTTCGGCCATGCGACAGGCCTTGGCAGGCGCTTCGCGACCCGAAGTGGGTGAGGTGCGGCGCCGAGAGGGGTGAGAGCGACGAAGCTTCGACGCTCCTCGCGCCAACTAGCGGTACGACCACACACTCTTCCGGCTTTGCACCGTCAGTCGCCAGAGGAATCGGCATGGCGCCTGCATAAGCTCTCACCAGGAGGATGCGATCGATGTCCCACCGCACTCATCCCACCCTTTCCGACCCGAAGGCGGGACATCCCCGCCGTCAGCGTCACGCCGCGAGCGACTACACGCTCCGCGCGGAGACCTTGGCCATCATCTCGCACGAGCTCAGAACGCCGCTGACGGCGATCCTCGGCTTCGGCGAGCTGCTCGACGCGAGCCCGGACGCCGAGCGCGACGTCCGTCATTTCGCCAACGGCATTCGTACCGCCGGTCAGGCGCTCCGCGAGGTCGTGGACGACCTCATCCTGCTGGGAAAGTTGTCGGTCTCGCGGCCGGACGTCGCGATCGAGGCGGTGCCCTTACGGGCGTTCTGGAGCGCCGTCGCGGCCCGCTGCGCGCCGCTCGCCCGGCCCGACGTCCCGGTACGCTGGCAGGAGGTGGTGCCGGACGTCGTCGTCGACACGGATCCGACCAAGCTGGCCCGCGTGCTCTGGCACGTGGTGGCGAACGCGGTGAAGTTCACCGAGCACGGGGCGATCGACGTGACGGCCGACGCGCGCGAGCACGGCGTCTCCGTGACGGTTTGCGACACCGGGATCGGCATGCGGTCGGAGCACTGCGAGCACGTCTTCGAGCCCTTCTGGCAGGCCGACTCCTCGCTCGTGCGCACGCACGGAGGCCTCGGTCTCGGCCTCTACCTCGCGCGCCGCGCCCTCGCGCACCTCGGCGGCACCATCGAGGTCGCGAGCCGCCTCGGCCACGGATCGACGTTCAGGCTGACGATCCCATCGGCCAAGCGGGGCGCCTCCGCGTGGGCCGGCGCTCGGACCCTGACTCAAGGCTCCGACCTCCGCGCGCAGAGCGCGCGGCCGAGCGAAGCGAGCCGGGGAATGAGCCGGCGCGGCTTTGCCGCGGCGGCGAAGGGGGAGAGATCCCCCTTATGAACTAGCCGCCTCGGCCTTGGGAGGACGCCGCCGTTTCGGACGATCGCGCTCCGCGAGCAAGCGGTCGACCTTGATGTTGAGGTTGACCAGACTGCCCTGCAGCGCTTCGATCTTCGACAGCAGGCGATTGTAGTCGGCCTTCGACGGCATGTTCAGCAGTCCGAGCAGCATCTGCATGTTGCGGTCGACCTGTCCTTTGGTCTTGGCGGCACGCTGCAGCGCCGCCGAGAACGCCTCGGCCATTTTGGGATTCGCGAGGAGCTCCTCCGCGAACTGAAGCAATCGCGCCTCTCCCATTTCGACGAACCAGGAAAGGAGCGTGGGTTGCCGTCGCGCCATACGTGCTCCTCGTTGTGGGCTGAAAGGCAGCGGACTATAGTGACGCGCTTTCTCAGGGTCAAGAAAGGCGGGGCCGTTCGCGCGGCGAATCCATGGAATCCCTGCGGCTCGCGTTCGGGTACCTGACCGGCCTCCAGCTCGTCTCCGCGATGGAGCTCGATTGGCCGACGCTGCTCGCGACCGCAGTGCTCGTCAACATCTGCAACGCGATCGTCTGTCGACTGGTCGCGCGTAACAACGGCCGCCCGGCGCGCGCGTGGACGGTTCTCGGCTTCGTGTTCGGCGTGTGGGCCGTCGCCGTCGTGCTGGCGTCACCGAAGCGCGCGTGAGCGACGCCCTCGGAGATTCTGCTTCATTTTCGCCGCGCTTCGGTGCTAGAGTCCGCCAATGCCGAAGCTGCGCGTGGGCGTCCTGTACGACGCAACGGACAGCGGGGCGGAGGACGCGGCCGAGGAGAAGACCTCACGCCGGAAGCGGCGCCGTCCCAAGCACGATCACGAGGAGATCTACGAGGCCCTGAAGAAGACGGGCCACGAGGCCTTTTACCATCCCCTCGACGACGCGCACGACACGCTGCACTCGCTCGCGACCGAGCGCGCCGACCTCTACTTCAACCTGACCGAGTCGTACGACGGCGACGACACCAAGGAGATGCACGTCGCCGCCTACCTCGATCTCCTCGGGCGGCGCTACACCGGCGCCGGGCCGCACGGTCTCTACCTGGCTCAGGACAAGGCGCTGGCGAAGAAGATCTTCGCCTTCCACGGCATCCGGACGCCGTACTTCATGACCGGCTACCGCGGCCGGCTGGAGTGGGCGCACGACATCCATTTCCCGGTGATCGTCAAGCCCGGCCTGGAGGACGGCTCGATCGGCATCCGCTTCAGCGCCGTCGTCGGCAGCCTGAAGGAGCTGATGGAGCGCATCGACCAGGTGAACGCCGACTTCGACGGCCCGGTGCTGATCGAGGAGTACATCGAGGGTCGGGAGATCTACGTCGCCGTCCTCGGCAACCAGGATCCGGAGGCGCTGCCGATCGTCGAGCTCGACCTCTCCAAGCTCCCGGAGGGCACGCCGCGCATCGCCGGCACCGAGGTGAAGTGGGAGGAAGGCACCGCCGTCTACCGCGACACCCAGCCCTTCTTTCCCGACGACCTCGAGCCCGCGGTCGAGGAGCAGCTGAAGCAGACGGCGATCGCGGCCTTTCAGGCGCTCCGGCTCCGCGACTACGGCCGCATCGACATCCGCCTCGACGCCGAGGGCAAGGCGCACGTCATCGAGTGCAACCCGAACCCGTGGCTGCTCTCGAGCGCCGAGCTCGCCAAGGCCGCCAAGAAGTCGGGGCGCTCCCACTGCGATCTGATCGCCGAGATCGTGCAGCTGGCCATCGCGCGCTACGGCGCGTAGGACCTCGGGCATGCCGTCGGCGGACGACGTCGCGCCGGTTCGTCCGGACGAGCAGCTCGATGTCGGGGTCGTCTCGGCCTATCTGCGCGGCCGCCTGCCCGAGGGCGATCGTCCGCTCGAGGTCCTGCAGTTCCCGGGCGGCCACGCCAACCTGACCTATCTCCTGCGCTACGGCGCGCGTGAGTACGTGCTGCGGCGTCCGCCGCTCGGACCCGTGGCGCCGCGCTCGCACGACATGGTGCGGGAGTTCCGCGCGCTCCACGCGCTCGGACCGTACTTCCCGCCGGCGCCGCGGGTCTACGTGCTGTGCGAGGATCCGGCGGTGATCGGCGCGCCCTTCTTCGTGATGGAGCGCCGTCACGGCATCGTCGTCCGCCGCACCATGCCGCCCGAGATCCCCGACGATCCGGGGCTCCGCCGCCGCATCGGCGAGGCCGCGATCGACACGCTCGCCGACCTGCACGCGGTGCCGGTCGCGGGCACGCCGGTCGCCGCGCTCGGCAAGCCGGAGGGCTTCGTCGAGCGCCAGATCCGCGGCTGGAGCGAGCGCTGGCAGCGCGCCAAGACCGAGGAGCTCGCGACCATGGACGAGCTCTCCGCGTGGCTCGCCGCCCGCATCCCGCCCGCCGGCGCCGCGACGGTCGTCCACAACGACTTCAAGCTCGACAACATGATGCTCGACGCCGCCGACCCCGGTCGGGTCGTCGCCGTCCTCGATTGGGACATGACGACCCTCGGCGATCCGTTGATCGATCTCGGCACCCTGCTCGGCTACTGGCCGGAGGCGACCGATCCTCCCGAACGGCTCGCGATCGCGATGCAACCGACCTGCCTCGAGGGTTTCCCGACGCGCGCCGAGATCGTCGCCCGCTACGCCGCCCGGAGCGGCCGCGACGTCGGCGCGATCCGCTTCTTCGAGACCTTCGCGCTCTTCAAGCTGGCGGTCGTGCTGCAGCAGATCTACGTCCGCTTCGTGCGCGGCCAGACCCAGGACGAGCGCTTCGCCGCGATGGGCGATTCGGTGCGCCGGCTCGCCGCCATCGCGCACGAGTCGCGCCCGACCGAAATCTGAGCGTTCGCTCCGCGAGTTGCTCAAGCGTTCGCGTAGCGGAGCCGCGGAAATCGTGTCGCGCCGACGTTCTTCGCTTGGCGCCGCACGCCGCGTTTGATTTGCTCGGCAGCGATGGACCTGGATCCGACCTCCGGCCGACCGGGCACGATCGGGCCGAGCCGCACCACGAGCGCGCTCGCCACCGAGGCGCGGCGCACGATCCCACCGCTCGAGGTGGAGCGTCACGGCCAGCCGCAGACCCACGAGCGGTCGGGCTATGCCTCGCCGGGTCTGCGTCCGCCCGGGGAGCTCATGCGCGACGTGGTATTGCAGCTCTCGCCCCAGGCGCTGGCCCTCGCCAAGTCCGAGCCCAACAAGGCGCCACGGGTGAAGGGCGTCGACGGCGACAGCGACGAGGCCGAGCCCACTCGGCGCCGCCCCTCGTCGCCGGACGACAGGCCCGAGCGTCCCAGGTCACGCATCGACGTCCGCGTGTGACAGCGCAGCGAGAAGGCTAGAGCGCCGCTATTTCGCCCCGCAGGAGGGCGTGCATCTTGGCGGCGGCGCGTTCGTCCTCGACGAGGTCGAGCATGTCGTCCTCGGAGACCGTCAGGAAGCGCCGGTTCGTGCCGCGTGTCAGCGAGATCCGAAACGCATCTTGGGTCGAGCGCTCCGGGATCACCACGCTGACGTCGGGATCGATCTCGTGAACGATCTCCTGAAAGCGCTCCTTGGCCGCTGCGAACTCGTCCATCTGGTCAGCTCCAGGTCCAATCCTTGTCGGGGGTCGCGACGGCACCGTTGGGCGCGGCGTCGCGAGGCTCGTGTGCCACCTCGTCGGTGAGCTCGATCGGGATCTCGGCGCCGCAATGGCGACACACCTGCGCCGCCAACTTGATCGCCTCGGCGCAGCGCGGGCACGGACGGAGCCCGCTCAGGTCCGCGACCCCGGCCGTCATGATGTTGCTCTGCAACTCCTCGATGGTCCGCTTGAGGCGCACGGCATCGCCGATGGTGTGACCGTGACTGCGGAGCGGGTCGGTGCCGCCGGATGAATGCACGACCACGTCGGCGAACATCATGCCCAGGTTCACCGTCACCGACGATATTTGGCGGAGGCTGATGCTCTCCTCGATCCGTCCTGCCATCGACGGCTTGATGCGGGTCACGAAACGATCGCTCACCACCAGCACGGTCGGAAACACGAGATTGCCACGCGTCAGCCTGCTCGTCTGAAAGCGGTGCTCCATCACGACCCGCCCCTCCTCCCCGTCGGCGCCATTCTACTCGCCGATGGGCTCCTCCCGCCAGCGTTTCGGCCCTTCGTTTGGCGAAGCCGGACGGCTCGTGTACGACCACGGGCGCACCCTCCGGACACGAGAACGGCGTGAGCGAGTACGGCATCGACATCGAGCGCGGCAAGCAGGGTCTGGCGTGGATGATCCTCCGCAATCCGGCGCGGTTGAACGCGGTTCGCTTCGAGATGTGGGAGGCGATTCCCCCCCTGGTGGCCCAGCTGGCCGCCGATCGCGACGTCCGGGTCGTCGTCCTGCGCGGCGCCGGCAGCGAGGCCTTCGCGTCCGGCGCCGACATCTCCGAGTTCGCCACCCATCGCAAGGACCCCGCCTCGGCCGCCGCCTACGAGCAGATCAACGGCCGCGCCTTCGCGGCCCTGCTCGAGCTCGAGAAGCCGCTGGTCGCCATGCTCCAGGGCGTCTGCATCGGCGGCGGCCTCGCCCTCGCCGCCTGCGCCGACCTCAGGGTCGCGGCCGACGACGTGCGGATGGCCCTGCCGCCGGCCCGTCTCGGCCTCGGCTACGCCTACGGCGGCGTCGATCGCATCGTCGGCCTGGTGGGACCGGCCGCGGCGAGCGAGATCTTCTTCACCGCGCGGACCTACTCGGCCGAGGAGGCGCTCCGGATCGGCCTCGTCAACCAGGTGGTCGCCAAGGCGGACCTGGAGACCTTCACGCGCCGCTACGCGGAAGGCATCGCCGCCAACGCCCCGCTCACGCTCCGCGCCGCCAAGCGGGCGATCGCGGAGACCCAGCGCGATCCGGCGGCGCGTGATCTGGACGCGGTGAGGCGCCTGATCGCCGACTGCTTCGCGAGCGCCGACTACGCCGAGGGCGTGCGAGCCTTTCTCGAGAAGCGCAAGCCCGAGTTCCGCGGGGAGTGACGGATCCGGCGCCTCAGAGGGCGCCTTCGAGCACCACCTGGGCGATCGCCAGCTCGGCGGTGTGACTGAGCGCGAGGTGCAGTCGCGCGACGCCGATCGCCGCGGCCGACGCCGCGCCCTTGCCGTGCAGCCGGAGCTCCGGTCGCCCGTCGGAGCGCCGCGCCACCTCGACGTCGAGCCAGCCGACGTGGCGACCCCAGCCGTGCCCGAGCGCCTTCATCGTCGCCTCTTTGGCGGCGAAGCGCGCCGCGTAGCTCTGATAGCGTCCGACGCCGCGCCCGTCGCAGTAGGACTGTTCCCCAGGGGTGAAGACGCGGGCACGAAAGCGGGCACCGGTCTTGGGATCCTCGAGCGCGGCGCGAATACGCGCGACCTCGGCCAGATCGATGCCGGTGCCGAGAATCATGGTCGCGCCGCCGGGTCGGCAGCGGTCAGCACGCGCCGCACACCCGGCACGTGGTGACGTCGCAGGGAACGGTCTGGCGCTCGGCACGCGCCCGCTCGCTCTCGACCCAGAGGAAGCGCTTGTGGAGACTGTGGTCGAGAAAGTCCCACGGCAGGATCTCGTCGACGGCGTAGGTGCGGGAGGTGAAGAGCGCGGGATCGAAGCCGTCGGCGGGCGGATCGCGCTGCCAGTCGCGGAGCACGCTCCACCAATCGCCGCCGGCCGCGTGCACGGCGAGCAGGAAGCGCGACACCCGCCGGTCGCCGCGCGACAGCACGGTCGCGTAGTAGGCCTCGCGCGGCGACTCGACGTCGATGTCGACGCCGCCGATGCGGCCGATCTCACGCCGCAGCCCGGCGATCTTCGCCTTCAGCGAGCGGCGATCCTCCATCGGCTCCCACTGGAACGGCGTCCACGGCTTCGGCCCGAAGGGATTCACCGAGAGCCGGATCTGCTGCACCCGCCCCTCGCGCCGAAAGCGCTCGCCGATCCGGCGCGTCAGCTCGACGATGGCCGCGACGTCCTCGTGCGTCTCGGTGGGAAGGCCGATCATGAAGTAGAGCTTGAGGGCGCGGACGCCGGCCCCGACCAGCCAGTCGGCCGCGCGCAGGATCTCCGGCTCGGTCAGGTTCTTGTTGATGACCCGCCGCATGCGCTCCGAGCCGGCCTCCGGCGCGACCGTGACGCTCTGATTGGCGCTCCGCCCGAGCGCCCGGGCCAGCCGATGAGTGATGACGTCGGCCTTGAGGGACGACGGCGAGGCGCGGCCGCCGCGATCGGCGACGAACTCGCAGAGCTCCGCCACCCCCGGCACGCTCGCCATCTCGGCGCCCACGAGGCCGACCGTCGAGCGATGCTCGAGCCCTTCGGCGACCGCCGCCTTCAACGTGTCGACCGAGCGGTGGCGGATCGGGCGGTACATGTACCCCGCGGCGCAGAAGCGACATCCCCACTCGCAGCCGCGGCTGGCCTCGACCAGGTACATGTCGCCGAAGACGGCCTCGCGGGTCAGGACCTTGGAGGCGGTGGTGAAGCGATCGAGGTCCGCGACCAGGCGCCGTTGCACCACTCCCGAGCCGGGTCCGCGGTACGCGACCGAGCCGATCGTCCCGTCGGCGGCGTATTCGACGTCGTAACGATCAGGGCGGTAGGCGCCGCCGACCTCGGCCACCGCGTCGAGCACGCCGGCCCGGCCGCCGCCGGCGTCGCGGGTCGCGAGGAACAGCGCCAGGAACTCGGGGATCATCTCCTCCCCCTCCCCGATCAGGAAGAGGTCGAAGAAATCCGCGAGGGGCTCGGGGTTGAGGAACGTCGCCGGTCCGCCGGAGAGCAACAGCGGGCCCCCGCCGCGCTCGTCGCGCAGCGGCGGGATGCCCGCGCCGGAGAGGATCTCGACCACGTGCAGATAGTCGGTCTCGAACGAGATCGAGAACGCCACGATCTCGAAGTCGCGGAGGCGGCGCCCGCTCTCGAGACTCGACACCTCGCTGCCGCGCTGGTCGTCGTCCGGCAGGAAGGCCCGCTCGCAGTGGACGCGTGGGTGGCAGGCCAGCATCTCGAAGACCGCCTGAAACCCGAGGTTGGCCATCGCGACCGGATAGGTGTTGGGATAGACGAGACAAATCGAGACGTCGCCGCCTCCGGAGGGGGAGAACAAGAAGCGCTCCTCGGCGAGACGGTCGCGAGCGCGCTCGCGAAGGGGATTGGGCATCGAACAGCCGATTATGCTGCGGCCCTACCCCCACAAGCAACCGAAGCCCACACGGGAGCGAGGGAGTACGAGGCTCCGCGCGCGCGCCGCCGGCCGAATTACGCTGGCGGGGTGCCCGGATTCACGATTTGCGGCGCCACCGATTCCCCGCCGAAACCGGTCGATGCCGGACCCTTCTGGGGCTCGGCCTTGGCGTGCTCGCGGCGCGCCACGATGCTGAGACGGCGATTCTCGTCGGCGAGCGGATCCGCGGTGTTCAAGAGCTTTTCGGCGGCGTAGGCGCTGATGCGCAGGACCTGGTTCTGGGCCAGGCCGGCGTCCTCGAGGATGCGGCGCGCGTTGTTGGCGCGCTGGAAGGAGAGCTCCCAGTTGCTGAGACCGGAGCTCGCGGCGAAGGGGCGCGCGTCGGTGTGGCCGCCGATCTCGATGTGGTTCGGCAGGGTCTTGAGATGACCGGCGAGCTCCTTCAACAGCGCGATCAGCTCCGGCTTGAGGGCGGCGCTGCTGAGGTCGAAGAGCAACCCCTTCCTACCGCTGGAGCCGGAGTCCACGACCTGGATCTCGAGCCCTTCCTCCGTCACCTCGACGCGGACGTGCTCCTTGATGGCCTCGAACTCCGGACCGTGCTCGAGGGCCTCCTGGATCTCCTTGGCGCGGCCGCGGAGCGCCTCGAGCTCCTCGCCCGATCCCTGCACGATGGTGAGTGCCGCCTCGAGCGGCCGTGCCCGGTCCGTCCTCGCGGCCTCCAGCTTGTCGCCCAGCATCGAGCCGCCGGACTGGACGCCGGCGTTCCGGAAGTAGCGCGCCAGCTCCTGCCGCAGCTTCAGGTCGGCCTGCGTCAACAGCCACAGCACCAGGAAGAGCGCGAACATGCAGGTGATGAAGTCGGCGTACGCCACCTTCCAGGCGCCGCCGTGGTGGCCGCCGCCGTGACCCTTCTTCTTCTTCCACTTGATGACGACCTGGGGTGCTCCCTTGGCCGACATCAGGACGCCTTCACGCTCCGCACCGCCTCGTCGAGCTCGTCACTGGTCGGACGCGCGCTCTCGAAGATCGCCTTGCGCGCGAACTCGATCGCTACGATCGGCGAGGTGCCGCGCTGCGAGGCCACGACGCCGTCCTTGATACAGCGGAGGTACTTGGCGGAGGCGGCACCCTGCACCTCGATGTTGGTCGCGACCGGATTGAAGATGCCGTACGACAGGAGCACGCCGAGGAAGGTGCCGACCAGCGCCGCGGCGATGTGGTGACCGATCTCCTCGGGGCCGGCGTCGAGGGAGCCCATGGTCACGATGATGCCGAGCACGGCGGCGACGATGCCGAGACCGGGCAGCGCGTCTCCGACCTTCTGGATCAGCCCGACCGGAATGAGGTGCTCCTCGTGGTGCGTGTCGAGCTCGGTGTCGAGAAGGGTGTCGAGCTCCTCGGCCGAGGCGGTGCCGTTGACGATCTGCTTCAAGGCGTCGCGCAGGAACTCGACCGCGTGATGACGTTTCAGGAAGCTCGGATACTTCGAGAAGATGGCGCTCTTGGCGAAATCCTGCACGTGCTCGTCGAGGGCGACGGCGCCGTTCTTCCGCATGAACTGGAAGACCTCGTACTGCATCTTGAGCAGGTCGAGGTAGTCGCCCTTGGAGGGCGTCGACGAGCCGAAGGCCGAGGCGAAGCCCTTGGCGACCTGGCCGAGGGCCGCGCCCGGTGCCGAGATCATGAGCGAGCCGATGGCGGCGCCGCCGATGATGATGAGCTCGCCCGGCTGGAAGAGCACGTGCATCGGTCCGTCGATGAACGCGAAGCCGCCGATGACGGCGCCGAGGACGACGACGATGCCGATGATGGTAAACATGCGATGTGCTGTGCGACGCGCCCGTTCCGTCGGGCTCGCGTGACTGGATTTCGGCCGCCCGCGCCCGCAACTTGAGCTACGGGCGGGCGCCTAAGACCTCCGCGCGCCTAGCGCGCGGCCGAGCCGGGAGTGGGGCCCTGGATGGGCGTTGCCCATCTGGAGCGAGGGAGGAATCCCTCGGACTTAACGGTAGGGGGCGATCAGCTGCGTCCCGCACTGGACGCAGAAGGCGGCGTGCTTGCGGCGCGCGGCAACGTGCTGCGCCTCGTCGCAGGGGGCGGCCCGCAGGGTCTGGTTCACGACGCCGCCGCATTGCGGGCAAAAGCCGACGGGCGCGTTGGCGCGCCGGTGGTTCAGGTTCTCACAGGGATTCGATTGTCGTGGTCGTCCGGTCAAAGCGTTGCTCCTTCTTCGGGGGCGTAGAAACGACACGAGGCACGCGAGAGGTCCCGCGTGCCTCGTGCGCGAAGTCCTACCGAACGGCTAATCTGCTTGCTTCCTCAGGAACGTCGGAATGTCGAGGCTCTCGTCGTCCTCGGGAACCGTGAGCGAGATCGGCTCGCCGCGCTCGTTCGATCCCGGCCGCGTCCACATGGTGCCGTCGAGATCGTTGATCCCGCCGACCCGCACCACCCGGCGAGCCGTGGCGGCGGCCGTCTGCGCCGCCTCCCGCACCGGCTCGCGACTGAACGCCATGCGAGGCGACGCGCTCTGTGCCTGCGGCGCCGGCTGCGCCACCGGTTGCGCGGACGTCATGACGCTCGGCGGGCGCTTCACTTCCTCGCGCGGCTCGCCGAAGCCGGTCGCGATCACGGTGATCCGGATCTGGTCGTGCATGCTCTCGTCGATGACGGCGCCGAAGATGATGTTGGCCTCGTCGTCGGCTTCCTCTTGGATGAGGGTCGCGGCCTCGTTGACCTCGTGGATCGTGAGATCGGGGCCACCGGTGATGTTGATCAGCACGCCGCGCGCGCCCTGGATCGAGACGTCCTCGAGCAGCGGGCTCGAGATCGCCTTCTGGGCCGCCTCGACGGCGCGATCCTCGCCGCTCGCGGTGGCGGCGCCCATCAGCGCCATGCCCATCTCGGACATGATCGTGCGGACGTCGTCGAAGTCGAGGTTGATCAGGCCGTGGACCGTGATCAGGTCGGAGATGCCGCGCACCGCCTGGAAGAGCACGTCGTCCGCCTTCTTGAAGGTCTCGAGGATCGACATGTTGCGGCCCGCGACGGCGAGCAGACGTTGGTTGGGGATGGCGATCAGGGTGTCGACGTTGGACTTCAGCTCGCGCATGCCGTCTTCGGCCTGACGCCCGCGCTTCTTGCCCTCGAAGTGGAAGGGCTTCGTGACCACGCCCACCGTGAGGGCGCCGAGCTCGCGCGCGACGCGCGCCACCACCGGCGCGCCGCCGGTTCCCGTGCCGCCGCCCATGCCGGCGGTGACGAACACCATGTCGGCGCCCGCGAGATGCTCGCGGATGCGCTCGAGGTCTTCCGTCGCCGCCTTGCGGCCGACGTCGGGGTTGCCGCCGGCGCCGAGGCCCTTGGTGAACTCGCCGCCGAGCTGCAGCTTGACGGCCGCCAGGTTCGCCTTCAGCGCCTGCGCGTCGGTGTTGGCGGTCATGAAGTCGACGCCCTGCAGGCCGGCCGCGATCATCGTGTTGACCGCGTTGCCGCCGCCCCCGCCCACGCCGACGACCTTGATCCTCGCGCCCAGCTGGACGCCGTCTGATTCTTGCATCACCCCACCTCCTTCAACCTGGACAGGACGGCTGTCACTCTTGGGCGAGTTGGCGCCGTCTTTCCCATCACCGCCACGTCCGTGCCGCCGCCCCATGCCACACCTCCTGTACCGCAATTCAAAATCGCTGTCACGTCTTTTCACCCGAGAAACGGCGGTCTTGGCGCCTCGTCTCAGAAGAAGTCGCGGAGCCACTCGCCCATGCGGTGACGGACGCGCCCGAGGAGACCGTCGTCGCGTCCGGCGTGCAGCCTGACCGGCCGCCCGCCGTTCCCGCCCGCCAGGAGCAGCCCGATCGCGGTCGCATGGATCGGGCTCGCCACCAGATCGGCGAGCGCCGTCACGTGCTGGGGAATCCCGATGCGAACGGGGAGTCGGAGCGCCTTCTCGGCGACGTCGGTGATGTGGTCGAGGAGCACGGCGCCGCCGGACAGGACGACTCCCGACGCCAGCATCTCCTCGTACCCGGATCGGATGATTTCCCGCGCCACCAGCGTGAAGATCTCCTCGACCCGGGGCTCGATGATCTCGCAGAGGATGTGGCGGGACAGCACCCGGGACTCGCGGTCGCCGACGCTCGGCACCTCGATCTCGAGGTGGCGCTCGACCACGGCCGAACGCGCGCAGCCGTACCGTTGCTTGATCCGTTCGGCCTCGGCGGTCGGCGTCCGGAGGCCGGCGGCGATGTCGTTGGTGAGGTGGCCGCCGCCGAGCGGCAGGCTCGCCGTGTGCCGCACGGCCCCGCCGTGGAAGATGACGACGTCGGTCGTGCCGGCGCCGACGTCGACCAGCGCCACCCCGAGGTCCTTCTCCTCCGGCGTCACGACGGCGTCGGCCGAGGCGATCGCGCCCAACACCACGTCGTCGACGACGAGACCCGCCTGCTTGCAGCATTTGATGAGGTTCTGCGCCGCCGACACCTGCGAGGTGACGATGTGGACCTTGGCCTCGAGGCGGACGCCGGCGATCCCGACCGGCTCCCTCAGACCCTCCTGGTCGTCGATGATGTACTCCTGCGGCAGGACGTGGAGGACCTCGCGATCGGCCGGCAGGGCGACGGCGCGCGCCGCGTCGAGCACACGGCTCAGATCACCGGCCGAAACCTCTCCGTTCCGCACCGCCACCACGCCGTGACTGGAGACGCCGCGGACGTGCGCGCCGCCGATCGAGGCGGTCACGTGGCGGATCTCGCAGCGCGCCATCGCCTCGGCCTCGGCCACCGCCTTCTTGATCGCCGCCACCGTCGACTCGACGTGGACGATCACACCCTTGCGGAGACCCCGCGACGGGGCCTCGCCGAGCCCGGTCACCTCGATGCCGCGCTCGCTCACCGAGCCGACGACGACGCAGGTTTTTGCCGTACCGAGATCGAGCGCAGCTACTACTCCCCCCCGCATCAATCCTCCTTACCGCCCCATGCGCTTCGGCACTTCACGCCGAATGCTCCGCCGGCCTCGGAGCGCGAGGTCGACTCGCGCTCCTCGCTCCACGAGAGCATGGCCTCATCAGGCGCGTTTGCGCGCGCGATCCGTCGATTGTCGCAACCGCACCACCGCCTCCGTTCCCATCGTCAGATCGATCTCGCGGATGCGACGCTCGCGTCCGCGGAAGTCCTCGAGCACGCGCGTGAGACGCGCGATCTTCGTCCCGAACCCATTCCACCCGAAGGCGACGGCCACCCGGGGCTCGATCGGAAAGACCGTCACACCTTGCTCACGCTCGATATGCACCTCCGAGACCCGGAATGGAAGTCCCGAGGCCCCGAGCATCCGGAGCAAGCGGAGCGCCTGGCGAATCGCGTGCCGGGCATACGGCCTCTCGTCGGCGACGATCGCGGCCTCGACGCCGGTCACGAAGGGCAAATCGAGCGGATCCCGCTCACCGACACGGGCGAAGGCGAGCCCGGTGGCGTCGACGTAGTAGAGGTGGTCCAGGTACAGGATCGCGACCGGCTCCCGCTCGGCGAGGTCGACCACCAGCCGGCGCGGGAACTCGCGGCGGACGGCCGCCCGGCGGATCCAGGGGTCGCGCTCGAGCCGGGCCGCGAGCTCGCGGGTGTCGACCCGCCAGAGGCTGGTCCCGGCCCGGAGGTCGGCCGCCTCGAGCAGCGTCCCGCCTCGGACGTGCCGGGTGGGGGTGACGACGATCTCGGTGAGCGCGAAGTAGGGGTGATCGGCGAGCGCGGCGAGGAGGCGCGGGCCGTGGGTCACGGCGGCGACCCCGAGGCCGGCGATAGCGGCGGCGGCGCATCCGAGCGCGGCCCGGCGTCCCCACCGCGAGGCAGCGAGCCCACGGAGACGCCCGAGACGGGCTCGCCAACCGCCGAGGTCGGGACGCTTCACCGCCGGCTCTCCTGCACCCCGAGGGCCGCGCGCTCGAGGATCGCCTCACAGAGGTCTGCGAAGTCGAGGCCGACGTGGGCCGCGATCCGCGGCAGATAGGAGAGCGCGGTCAGGCCCGGAAGCGAGTTGAGCTCGATCAGGTACGGCCGGCCGCCGTCGACCCGGAGGTCGACGCGGCTGTAGGCGCCGCCGCCGAGCGCCGCGTGCGCCGCCTCGGCGAGCGCCAGGACCTTGGCCGTGGTCGGCTTCGAGAGGCGGGCCGGCATGAAGAACTCCTCCCGGCCGGCCGTGTATTTCACCTCGTAGCTGTGGAACTCGCCCTTGGCGACGACCTCGAGGGCGCCGAGCGCGCGCCCGTCGAGGATCCCGACCGTGACCTCGCGCCCCGGCACGTAGCCCTCGATCAGGACCCGCCGGTCGGAGCGGCCGGCGCGGCGGATCGCCGCCCCGAGCTCGCCGCGGCGGCGGACGATCGAGACCCCGACGCTCGAGCCCTCGCTGTTCGGTTTCACCACCAGCGGCAGCGACGCCGGGAGAGGCGGCCGGCGGCGTGCCTTCGGGTCGACGACCGCCCAGGGCGGCGTCGGCAATCCCTGCGAGCGCCACACCGCCTTGGCCATGGTCTTGTCCATCGCCAAGGCGCTCATGAGGATGCCGGGGCCGGTGTAGGGGATCGCCATCACCTCGAGCAGTCCCTGCACCGCTCCGTCCTCGCCGTAGCGGCCGTGCAGCGCATTGAAGGCGACGGCGGGACGCAGCCGAGCGAGGCGCGCCGCGAGGTCGCGACCGACCGGCACGGCCGTGACGCGGTAGCCGCGGCTTCTGAGCGCCGTGACCACCGCTTCGCCGCTCTGCACCGAGATCTCGCGCTCCGCCGAGAGCCCGCCGAGCAGCACCGCCACCCGCGCGCGCCGAAATCGTCGCGTCACCAATCCCCCACCAATCGCACCTCGGGCTCGAGCTCGACCCCGAGTCGCTGGCGTACCACGCGGGTCGCGAGATCCATCAAGCCCTTGACGTCGGCGGCGCGGGCGCCGCCGAGGTTGACGATGAAGTTGGCGTGGCGGAGCGACACCATGGCGTTCCCGAGACGCGCCCCCTTGAGCCCGACCGCCTCGAGCAGCTTGCCGGCCGGGGTGCCCGGGGGGTTCTTGAAGATCGAGCCGGCGTTGGGATGTCCCTTGGGCTGGTGCCGGTCGCGGCGCGCCTTGGCGTCGGCGATCGCGGCCGCCAGCACCGACGGCTCGCCGCGTTCGAGGCGAAGCCGCACCGCGGTCACGATGACCCGGGTCGGCAGCTCGAGCCGGCGATAGGTGAAGCCGAGCCGCTCGCGCGGCAGCACCAGGATCTCGCCGCGCACGTCGACGGTCTCGATGGCCTCGACCACCCGACCGATCTCGCCGCCGAAGGCGCCCGCGTTCATGAGCAGGCCGCCGCCGATCGTGCCCGGGATGCCCTCCCCGAACTCGAGGCCGGCGAGCCCCTCGGCCACGGTGTGCGAGACCAGGCGCTTGAAGGGCACCGCCGCCCCGACGCGCAGCCTGGCCTCGTGCTCGCCCTGCGTCCACTCGACGAAGTCGAAGGGCTTCCCGAGCTTGAGGACGACCCCGCGCGCGCCGCGGTCGCTGACCAACAGGTTGGTGCCGCCGCCGAGGAAGAAGACCGGGGTGGCGTGCGCCGAGCAGGCGTGCAGGATCCCGATCAGCTCGGACACGCTCTGCACGGCGATGAAGACGTCGGCCGGCCCGCCGATGCGAAAGCTGGTATGGCGTCCGAGCGGCTCGCCGAGACGAACGTCGGCTCCCGTCGCCGCGAGCGCGGCGAGCAACTCGTCCGGCGGCGCCACCGGCACCGCCGCCTCCGTCCGCCGCGACGGCGGCGGGCTCGGCACCGCGATCAACCCGTGCCGCGTCGCGCGTCCGCCACGCCGCTCATCCGCACCACCACCACCCCCCGTGTCCTCCACGGTCCCCTCCTCGCTATTGCAACGCCGCCGGTCGCTCCTGCACGAGCGCCTGCAACAGCTCGTCCCCGACCCGGTGCACGTCACCGGCGCCGAGCGTCAGCACCATGTCGCCCCCACGCAGATGGGGAACCAGCTCCGCCGCGATGGCGCGGCGGTCGGCCACGAAGCGCACGTCGGCATGCCCGCGGCGCTTCAAGGCCTCGTAGAGCACCTCGCCGCTCACGCCCTCGATGCGATCCTCGCCGGCGGCGTAGATCTCCGTCAGCACCAAGAGGTCGGCGTCGTCGAAGGCGCCGAGAAAGCTCTCGAAGAGATCGCGGGTGCGGGTGTAGCGATGCGGCTGAAAGACCGCCACCAGACGGCGCCCGAAGCCCTCGCGGGCGGCGCGCAGCGTCGCCTTCACCTCCTCGGGATGGTGTCCGTAGTCGTCGACGACGGTCACGCCCCCGACCTCGCCCTTGACCTCGAAGCGGCGATGGATGCCGTCGAACGAGGCGAGCGCGTGGGCGATGGTAGGGAACGGCACCCCGAGCTCCGTCGCCGCCGCGACCACCGCCAGCGCGTTCTGTGCGTTGTGGCGACCCAGCATGCGGCAGCGGATCTCGCCGACCCAGCGGCCCCGCTCCAGCACGTCGAAGCGCGTGCCCTCGGCGCTCACCTGCACGTGCACCGCCTGCAGGTCGGCGTCGCCGGCGAGGCCGTAGGTGCGGAAGCGCTTGCGCACGGCCGGGAGCAGCGCCCGTACGGCGACGCTGTCGAGGCAGAGCACGGCGAGGCCGTAGAACGGCACGCGATTGATGAACTGCAGATAGGCCTCGTGCATGCGCTCGACGCTGCCGTAGTGATCGAGGTGCTCGGGATCGATGTTGGTGACGATCGCGATCGTCGGGGTGAGCACCAAGAAGCTGCCGTCGCTCTCGTCGGCCTCGGCGACGAGCAGCGTGCTCTGCCCGAGCCGCGCGTTCGAGCCGAGCCCCTTCACCTTGCCGCCGATGACCATCGTCGGATCGAGCTCGGCCTCGGCGAGCACGTGCGCGAGCAACGAGGTGGTCGTGGTCTTGCCGTGCGTGCCCGCCACCGCGATGCCGGTCTTCATGCGCATCAGCTCGGCCAGCATCTCCGCGCGCGGGATGACCGGGATGTTGAGCTCGCGCGCCCGCACCACCTCCGGATTCGAGAACTTGACCGCCGACGAGATCACCACCACCTCGACGTCGGGCGCGACGCGGTCGGCATGGTGCCCGAGCGCGATGGTGGCGCCGAGCCGGACGAGACGATCGGTGGTCTCGCTGGCGGAGAGGTCCGACCCGCTCACCGGAAATCCGAGGTTCAACAGCACCTCGGCGATGCCGCTCATGCCGATGCCACCGATGCCGACGAAGTGGACGCGGTGCTTGCGCTTGGTCAGTTCCATCGCTGCCTTCCTCTACCTCTCCTCGACCGGCGAGGTCGAACCCTTTTTCCTTTCAACGCCTCCGGCCGAGCAGCTCGTCGACGACCGCCAGCACCCGACCGGCGGCGTCGGGATGCGCGAATTGCCGCATGCGCCGGCTCATGTCGGCGAGCAGCCCCGGCGTGGTGGTGAGCTCTCGCACCTCCTCCGCGAGACGCGCCCCGCTCGCCGCCTGATCCAGAACCATGCGGGCGGCGCCGCCCCGTACCAGGGCCTCGGCGTTGGCCCGCTGGTGATCGTCCGCGGCATGCGGATAGGGGACGAAGATGGCCGGCACGCCCAGAACGGCGAGCTCGGCGATGGTCGTGGCCCCGGCCCGGCAGATCATGAGGTCGGCGGCGGCGTAGAGCGCGCCCATGTCGGTGACGAAGGCGCGCACGTCGACGTCGCGAAAGCGCGCGTAGCGCGCCCGCACCCCGACCTCCTCGGCGAGCCCGGTCTGATGGATGATCGCGAGGCCGGGTACGTCGGCGAGTGCCGCGCGCAGCTCGGGCCCGGCCTCGTTCAGGCGCCGGGCGCCGGCGCTGCCGCCGACGATCGCGAGGGTGAGGCCCGTGCGGTCCGGGCTCGGCTGCGGGCGCGGCGGAAAGGCACGCACCGGGTTACCCGTGACGACGGCCTGGCCCGGCCCGAAGCCCGCGGCGGTTTCGGGAAAGCTCACGCACACGCGATCGGCGAGACGCGCCAGGAATCGCGTCGTCATCCCGGGCTTGGCGTTCTGCTCGAGGAGGACGATCGGCAGGCGCCGGAGACGCCCCGCCACCACCGCCGCCGCCGACGCGTAGCCCCCGAGGCCGATCACGACGTCGGGCGCAAAGCGTTGCACCACCGTGCGCGCCTGCAGGGTGGCGGCGCCGAGGGCGCCGAGGGCGCCCACCTTGCCGACCACCCGCCGCCCGCGGAGCGGCGCCCCCGGGAGCAGCGTCAGCTCGAAACCGCTCTGCGGCACGACCCGCGCCTCGATGCCGCGCGCGCTGCCGACGAAAAGGACGGCGGTCTCGGGATCGCGCCGGAGCGCCGCCTCGGCGACCGCGATCCCCGGAAACAGATGGCCCCCCGTCCCTCCCCCGGCGATCATCAGGCGCAGTTTCATCCGGACTCGCGCGAGAGGGCGAGCAGCACGCCCACCGCCGTCATCGCGCCCAGCATCGCCGAGCCGCCGTAGCTCACGAACGGCAGCGCCAGGCCCTTGGTCGGCAGCAAGCCGAGCACGACGGCCATGTTGATGCCGGCCTGCAGCACGATCACCGTCGTCACCCCGAACGCGACCAGCCGGCCGAAGACCGTCGGATGATTGAGGGCTACCCGCAGCCCGCGCACCGCCAGCAGCGCGAAGAGACCGACCAGCGCGAGCGCGCCGATCAGGCCGAGCTCCTCGCCGATCACCGAGAAGATGAAGTCGGTGTGCGCCTCCGGCAGGTAGAACATCTTCTGCTTGCTCTCGCCGAGCCCGGCGCCGAAGAGCCCGCCGGAGCCGAAGGCGAGGAACGACTGCACGAGCTGGAAGCCGGCGTCGCGCGGGTGCTGCCAGGGATCGAGGAACACCAGCACCCGGCGGAGCCGATAGGGGCTCGAGCTGACGGCGTAGATCGCGAGCGGCACGATCGGCAGGAGCGGCAGCGCCAGATCGCGCCAGCGCACGCCGCCGGCGAAGAGCATCGCGAACAGCGTCACCCCGAGGAGCGCCGCCGTGCCGAAGTCGGGCTCGACCACGACGAGCGCGGCGAGCGTGCCGACCACGATCAGGTGCGGCAGAACGCCGATCGCGAAGGTGCCGAGGCGCGGCCCTTTCCGCACCAGCGAGCGCGCCAGGTACAGCACGGTGACCACCTTGGCGATCTCGGAGGGCTGGAGGTTCATCGCGCCGAAGCCGATCCAGCGCCGGGCGCCGCCGCGGACGAGACCGATGCCCGGGATCAAGACGGCCACCAGCATCAGCGCGACCACCGCGAGCGCGGGATAGGCGAGGCGCTCGTAGGTGGCGGAGCGGATCCGCGAGGCGCCGAAGCAGCAGGTGATGCCGAGCGCCACCGACACCAGGTGCTTCCGGAAGACGTGCAGCGGATCGCCGAAGCGCTCGCCGGCGAAGAAGTAGCTGGTGTTGAAGACCATCACGACGCCGACCGTCACCAGCATCGCCACCGTGCCGACGATCCAACGATCGCCGCCGGTGGCAACCACCGGCAGCGCTCGCGCCCGCGGCGCCACCCGCCGGGTCGACATCGGACGGGCCATTGCCGCCGTGCGCACGCTCATGGGTCCTCCAACTGCTCCACCAGGGCTTTGAATTGCCGGCCGCGGTCGGCGTAGTCACGGAACATGTCGAACGAGGCGCAGGCCGGCGAGAGCAGCACGACGTCGCCAGCGACCGCGACGGCCGCGGCGCGCGTCACCGCGGTCGCGAGCCCGTCGACGATCTCGATCTCGGTCGTCCCCGCGAGCGCGCGCGCCAGGAGGTCGCGCGCCGCCCCGAACAGGATGACGCGCTTCACTCGGCGTTGCACCGGCTCGCGCAGGACGCCGTAGTCGCCGCCCTTCTCGACCCCGCCGGCGAGCAGGACGACGTTCCCGGGAAAGCTCTCGAGCGACTTGATGACGGCGCCCGCGTTCGTGCCCTTGGAGTCGTTGACCCAGCGCACCCCGGCACGCTCGCGTACCAGCTCGAGTCGATGCTCGAGGCCGCGGAAATCCTCGAGCGCGCGCTGCACGGCCTCCTGCGGCACGCCGAACGCCCGTGCGGCGGCGATCGCCGCCATCATGTTCTCGCGGTTGTGCGCGCCGGCGAGCGTGACCCGCGTCAGCGGATAGACCTCCTCGCCGCCCGCGAGGCGGAGGCGGATGGCGGCCTCGTCGGCACGGATCGCGACGCCCTCGCCCGCCCCGAACCAGATCGTGCGGGCGGGGAGCCGTCCGGCGTGGCGCCGGAGCCACGGATCGCCGCCGTTCAGCACCGCGGTGTCGTCCGCATCCTGGCGGGCGAAGAGCCTGAGCTTGGCCCGGCCGTAGGCGTCGAGGTCGGGGTAGCGATCGAGATGGTCGTCGGTCAGGTTCAGGAACACGCCGACGCGCGGGCGGAAGCGATCGACCCACTCGAGCTGGAAGCTCGAGACCTCGACCACCGCGGCCTCGTCACCCGCGCCCACCGCCGTGATCAACGGGGTCCCGAGGTTGCCGCCGACGAAGGTCGCTATGCCGGCGGCGCGCAGCATCGCGCCGAGCAGCGTGGTCGTGGTGCTCTTGCCGTTGGTGCCGGTGACCGCGAGGATCGGCACCGCCAGGTGGCGTGCCGCGAGCTCGATCTCGCTCACGATCGGAAGGCCGCGCGCGACCGCGGCCGTGAGCAGCGGGCCGTCGGCGGGCACGCCGGGGCTCGGAACCACGAGCGTGATCCCGTCGAGCAACGTCCACCGCCTCGGCGCCGAGCACGAGCTCCGCCTCGGATCCCAGCGCCAGGACCGCGGCGCCGAGCTCGGCGGCCGGACGGCGGTCGACGGCGCGCACGCGCGCCCCGGCGGCGGCGAGGAAGCGCGCGACCGCGACGCCAGTGGTGGCGAGACCGATGACCAGCACTCCTTGGTCGCGATACGAGGCGACGGTCATCGCAGCTTCAGGGTGCTGAGCGCCAGGAGGGCGCAGATGACCGAGATGATCCAGAAGCGCACGATGATCTGCGGCTCGGGCCAGCCCTTGAGCTCGTAGTGGTGGTGGATCGGCGCCATCAGGAAGATGCGCTTCCCGCCGGTCCAGCTTGAAGTAGCCGACCTGGGCGATCACCGAGAGCGCCTCGACGACGAAGATGGCGCCCACCAGCACCAGCACGATCTCGTGCTTGGTGACCAGCGCCACCGTCGCGATCGCGGCCCCGAGCGGCAGCGAGCCGACGTCGCCCATGAACATCTGCGCCGGATAGGCGTTGAACCAGAGGAAGCCGAGGCCGGCGGCGGCGAGCGCGCCGCAGAAGATGCAGAGCTCGCCGGCGCCGGGCACGTAGGAGATCTGCAGATACTCGGCGAGCTTCACGTTGCCGGCGACGTACGCGAAGATCATGTAGGTGCCGGCGGCGATCATCACCGGCCCGATCGCGAGCCCGTCGAGCCCGTCGGTCAGGTTCACGGCGTTGGACGCGCCCACCAGCACGAGCGCCGCGAACGGCAGGAACATCCAGCCGAGGTCGACGCGGACGTCCTTGAAGAACGGCATCGCGACCGTCGGCGAGAAGCCCGGCACCTGCATCAGCCAGAGGCCCGCCGCGAGCGCGATCACGCACTGGGCCAGGAACTTGTCGCGAGCCCGGAGCCCGGCGGAGTTGCCGTGGCGGTACTTCGGTAGTCGTCGACGAAGCCGACGGCGCCGAAGGCGACGGTGACCATCAGCGCCAGCCAGACGTAGGGGTTGGTGAGGTCGGCGAGCAGCACCGTCGCGAGCAGGACCGAGAGCAGGATGAGCGTGCCGCCCATCGTCGGCGTCCCCGCCTTCACCTGGTGCCGCGCCGGCCCGTCGCTGCGGATCGGCTGGCCGATGTGGTTCGCGGTGAGCCGGCGAATCAGCACCGGCCCGAGGACGAACGAGACGGTGAGCGACATCAGGGCCGCGAGCAACGTGCGAAAGCTGATGTACCGGAAGACGTTGAAGATGCTGTAGCTGGTGTGGAGGGAGTAGAGGAGGTGGTAGAGCATCGATCACCCCGCCCCGAGGAGGCGTACGACCTCCTCCATCCGCTGTCCGCGCGAGCCCTTCACCAGCACCCAGTCGCCGTCGCGCGTCTCGGCGCGGAGGGCGTCGGCGATCGCGGCGTGATTCGCGGCGATGTGGATCGCGCTCGGCCCCATGCCGTCGGCCGCGCCACGCGCGGTTTCGGGCGCGAAGTTCCCGTGCAGATAGAGCGCGGCGAGGCCGAGCGTGCCCGCCAAGCGGCCCACCGCGCGATGCTGCTCGGCGCTGGCGGCACCGAGCTCGAGCATGTCGCCGAGGACGGCGATGCGGCGACGCGCCGGGGCCTCTACCAGGCTGCGAAGTGCCGCCGCTACCGAGGCGGGATTGGCATTGTAGCTGTCGTCGACGACGGTGACGCCGTTCGCGAGCCGCACCACCCGCATCCGGCCGCCGACCGGCGTGGCGGCCGCGAGCCCGGCGGCGATCGCTGCCGGGGCAACGCCGACCGCCGTGGCGGCGGCCGCGGCCGCGAGCGCGTTCATGACGTTGTGGCGCCCGGGAATCTGGAGCGCGACCTCCACGCCGTCCGTCCCCACGAGCAGACGAAACGCGGCGGCGCCGCGCTCGTCGGAGCGCACGCCCTCGGCCCGCACCTCGCCGCCCTCCCCGAAGCGCACGACCCGGCCCGCGAAGGCGTCCCCGAGGGCCGCGACGTGCGAATCCTCGGCGTTCACGATCGCGACCCCCGTCGGCCGCATGTGCGCAAACAGCTCGCCCTTGGCACGCGCGACGCCGGCGATCGATCCCAGGCCCTCGAGATGCGCCGGTCCGACGTTGGTGATCAGCCCGACGTCGGGGTCGGCGATCTCGGTGAGGCGGCGGATCTCGCCCGGGGCGTTCATGCCCATCTCGATCACGGCGTGGCGCTCGCCGCCCGCGAGACCGAGGAGCGTCAGCGGCACGCCGACCAGGTTGTTCAAGTTGCCGCTGGTCTTGAGGACGCTCGCCTCGCCGGCGGCGGCTGCCAGCACGGCGGCCAGCATCTCCTTGGTCGTGGTCTTGCCGTTCGAGCCGGTGATCGCGAGCACGGTGGGATCGACGCGCCGCCGGAGGTCGGCGGCGAGATCCTGCAGCGCCCGCAAGGTGTCGGCGACCCGCAGCACGCTCACGTCGTCGGCGGCGGGAAGCTCGACCGGACGCGCGACGACGACACCCGCCGCCCCGGCGGCGACGGCGTCGCCGACGAAGTCGTGCGCGTCGTGGCGCTCGCCCGCGAGCGCCACGAAGAGCTCGCCGCCGCGAATCGCGCGCGTATCGGTGGTGACGCGAACGAACCCGCTCCGCGTGCCGCGTCGCTCCACGACGGCGGCGCTCGCCCGCGCCGCGTCCGCGAGCGTCCACGGGCTCGGGACGCGCGCGCCGCTCTCGGGCTCGCCGCTCACGACGGCGGCGCTCCGCCGCCGTCCGTCGCCCGGCGTTCCCGCCCGCCTCGTCCGGTCAAGACGCGACGGGCGACCGCGCGATCGTCGAAGGGCCGCTTCTCGGTGCCGACGATCTGGTAGTCCTCGTGACCCTTGCCCGCGATCACCACGCAATCGCCGGTACGGGCCGTCATCACGGCGCTGGCGATCGCCTGGCTGCGGTCCGGCTGCACGACGTAGCCGCGGCGGCTCGACGCCAGGTTCGGGAGCGGTGCCAGGCCGGCAAGCTCGAGCCCGGGCTCGGCGTCGGCGATGATGCCGAGCGGATCCTCGGTGCGCGGATTGTCGGAGGTGAGGATGGCGAGGTCGGCATGGCGGCCGACCGCCTCCGCCATCAGCGGCCGCTTGCCGCGATCACGGTCGCCGCCGCAGCCGAAGACGCAGACCAGCCGACCGCGCACCAAGGTGCGGAGCGAGCCCAGCACCCCGGCGAGCGCGTCGGGGGTGTGGGCGTAGTCGACCAACACCGTGAAATCCTGGCCGCCGTCGACGCGCTCCAGGCGGCCGGGAACGCCGGGAAACTCCTCGAGCGCGCGGGCGATGGTCGGAAGCGGAACGCCGAGCGCATGGGCCGTCGCCGCCGCCGCCAGCGCGTTCTCGAGGTGTCCGGCGCCGACGAGCCTGGTCGCGATCGGCACGCGCTCCGACCCGACGACCAGCGTGGCGCGCGTGCCCCCGAGCGTCATCTCGACGCCCTCCGCGACGACGTCGCCGCCCGCGCCGAAGCCGACCACCGGGCTCGCGATCGCGCTCCGGATGCGCTGGACGTTCGGGTCGGCAGCGTTCAGCACGGCGACCCGGCGCGGCTTCGGGCTCGCGTCGAGGGCGGCGAACAGGCGGGCCTTGGCGCGCAGGTAGTCGTCGGGGTCACGGTGGAAGTCCAGGTGATCGCGGCCGAGGTTGGTGAACACGGCGGCGTCCCATGCGATGCCGTCGGCGCGCTCCTGGACGAGCGCGTGCGAGGAAACCTCCATCGCCACGTGCGTCGCGCCGGCGGCGCGCATGGCGGCGAGCCGCGCGAACACCTCGAGCGCCGGCGGGGTGGTGAGCGGCGCCGCCTCGACGACGTCGCCGAAGCGATAGCTGATCGTGCCGAGCACGCCCGGCCGGAAACCGGCCGCCCGCCAGATCGCCTCGAGCAGGTAGGTGACCGTGGTCTTGCCGTTGGTGCCGGTGACGCCGACCATCGTGAGCGCGGCGGCGGGATCGCCGTGGAAGCGGGCGGCCGCGCGCGCCAGGAAGCGCGCCGGCTCGGCGGTCGTGATGCGCGCCACCCCCTTCGGAACCTTGAGCGGAGCCGCGCCGGCGACCGCGACCGCGCCGCGCTTGCACGCCGAGGCGACGAAGCGCGCGCCGTCCGTGCGCGTGCCCGGCAGGGCCACGAAGAGGTCCCCGGGCTCGACCTGACGCGAGTCGCACGACAGCCGTCCGATCGCGACGTCGGCCTTGCCGCGGAGCTCGAAGGTGACGCCCCGGACACCATCGAGCAGCTCGCCGAGCATCATCGGAAAACGATCACAAGACGTCGCTGGAGGGAGCGAGACTCAACAGCAGCTCCTTGCCGGGAGCCGCCACCGCTCCCGGCGCGGGCGTCTGACTCTGCACGTAGCCTTCCCCCGTCACCTGGACCATCCATCCGAGGTCGCGCGCCCGCTCGACGGCGAGCCGCTTGCTGAGCCCGAGGAAGGACGGGACGCCGAGGCGAACCGGCTCCGGCGCGCGCGGCGCGGCAGGATCCGCGGCCGCCTCCTGCCATTCCGGGCTCTGCCCTGCCGGGATCAGGCCGAGGCGCTCCATCGCCGCCGTGCCGATGGCCTGGAAGATGGGCGCCGCCACGACGCCACCGTACTTCGAGGTTCGGGGCTCGTCGACCATCACCAGGATCACCAGGCGCGGCGCATCGGCAGGCAGGAAACCCACGAACGACGCCACCCGCGCGTCGGGCGAGTATCGTCCGGTTCCCGGCTCGACCTTCTGCGAGGTGCCGGTCTTGCCCGCCACCCGCACACCCGCGATCCGCGCCTTGGTGCCGGTGCCGCCCTCCTCGACCACCTGCTCCAGCATGGCGGTCACCTTGCGGGCCGTCTCCGGCTTCATGATGCGACGGACGATCGTGGGGCGATGCTCCCAGAGCTCCTCGCCGACGGCGCTCACCGCCCGCATGCCGACGTAGGGCTTCACCACCAGGCCGCCGTTCGCGATCGCGGCGAAGGCGCGCGCCATCTGGAGCGGGGTCACGGCGATGCCCTGACCGAAGCTCGTCGTCAGGAGATTGATGCGCGACCAGCTCTTGAGCGGTCGCAGCATGCCGCCGACCTCGGCGGGCAGGTCGATGCCGGTGGGCGAGCCGAGCCCGAGGTCGGTGAGGAAGGCGTGGAAGCGCTCGCGGCCGAGACGCTCCCCGATCTTCGCCGCCGCGATGTTGCTCGAGACCGCGATGGCCTCGGATACCGAGAGCCAGCCGTGACTGTGGTGATCGTTGATCACCCACTTGCCGACCGCCATCGCGCCGTTCTCGCAGAAGACCATCTCGTCCGGACGGACCACGCCGTGCTCGAGCGCGGCGGCGGCGAGCAATGCCTTGAAGGTGGAGCCCGGCTCGTAGAAGTCGTTGATGGCGCGGTTCCGGCGCTGGGCGGGCGCGACCCCGCCGCGATCGTTGGGATCGAAGGTCGGCACGTTGGCGAGCGCCAGGAGCTCGCCGGTCCACGGATCGAGGACGATCGCCGTCCCGGCCACCGCCTGCGCCTCCCGCACCCCCTGCTCGAGCGCGCGCTCGGCGATCGTCTGCAGGCCGACGTCGAGCGTGAGCTGGACGGTGGCGCCGTCCAGCTCACGCGGATCGTCCATGCCGTCGGTCAGGATCTCGCGGCCGAGCGCGTCGCGCTCGATCTCGAGCGTGCGCGGCAACGGGCGGAGGTCCTGCTCGTAGAGGCGCTCGATGCCCTCGATGCCGCGGAGATCGACCCCGGCGAACCCGATCACCTGCGCCGCCGCGCTGCCGTGCGGGTAGAAGCGGCGTGCCTCGGTGACCTCGCCGAGACCGGTGATGGCGAGCCGCTGGACCGCCGCCTGCTCGCGCGGCGTCACCGCCCGCTTCAACCAGACGAAGCTCGAGCCGCTCGCGAGCTTCGCCGCGACGGCCCGTGGCGGAATCCCGAGGGCTTCGCCGAGCGCCGCCTCGGCGCGCCGACGATCGCCGGCGCCGACGCGGCGCGGACGCACGAACACCGACGGCCGCTCGACGCTCGCCGCCAGCTGCTCGCCGTGCCGATCGAGGATGGCGCCCCGGTGGGCGGAGATCTGGATCTCCTCGTGATGTTGGCGGCGCGCGAGACGCGCCAGGTCCGGGCTGTCGGTGAGGGTGAGCTGCACGATCCGCATCGCGACCATCGCGAGCAGCACGGCGATGCCGCCGCCGACGGCGAGGATGCGCGCCTTCATCACGGCACGCTCACGATCTGGCCGGGTGCCGGCGGCCCCATGCCGAGCCGCTCGCGGGCGAGGGTCTCGAGCCGCCGCGGCGACGTGAGGGTGGCGAGCTCGAGCTCGAGCTCGCGCTGCTCCTGCTCGAGCCGATGGACGAGCCGGCGGCCGGCGGAGAGCTGATAGCCCGTGTGCACGGCCTGCAGCCGCACCCACACCAGGAGGAGCGCGATGCCGACCACCGCGACCGCGCCGAGCCCGATCGCCCGCGCCAGGCGGCGCTCGCCCGGCCGGAGCCGCGCCCGCACGCCGGCGACCGTGCCGCGCGACTCGCGCGGCGCCGGCCGCATCCACGTGCTCCACGACGCCGGGAGCCGGCGGGCGAGGACCGCGACGGTCACGGCACGGCCCTCACGCCAGCGCCTCGACGGCGCGGAGGCGCGCCGAGCGCGCCCGCCGGTTGGCGGCGATCTCCGCGCGGGTCGGGGTCACGACCTTCCGCGTCAGCACGGTGACCCGGGGCGTGGCCCCGCACACGCAGCGCGGCAGCGCCGGAGGACAGGTGCAGGTCTTCACCCACCCCCGCATGGCGCGCTTCACCATGCGGTCCTCGAGCGAATGGTAGGCAATGATCACCAGACGACCCTCGGGCCGGAGCCAGTCGAGGGCATGGGCCAGGAAACGCTCGAGGTGGACGAGCTCTTCGTTGACGGCGATCCGCAGGGCCTGGAAGACCCGGGTCGCGGGATGGGTGCCGCCGCGACGGCGGACGAGGCGCGCCACCAGGTCGGCGAGCATGGTCGTGGTCGTGAACGGCGCCTCGGCCCGGTCGGCGACGATGGCGCGCGCGATGCGGCGCGACGACGGCTCCTCGCCGTAGCGCCAGAAGATTTGGGCGAGCTCGCGCTCGTCGAGCGTCGCGACCAGCTCCGCCGCCGAGGGCCCGACCCCGGCGTTCATGCGCATGTCGAGCGGACCGCCGGCCCGGAAGCCGAAGCCGCGGTCGGGATCGTCGAGCTGTCGGGAGGAGAGGCCAAGGTCGAGCAGGATCCCGTCGGCGCCCGTTTGCCCCGCCGCCGCGAGCGCGGCGCCGAGCTCGCTGAAGCTGCCGTGATGGGTTCGAAATCGCGACCCGAAAGACGCGAGATGGCGTGCCGTTTCTCGGAGCGTCAGCGCGTCGCGATCGACGCCGAGCAGCACGATCGACGGGTCGGCTGCGAGGATGCGCTCCGCATGGCCGCCGTCGCCGAGTGTTCCGTCAACGTAGAAGCCCCCCGGTCGTGCGCGGAGGAAGCGCAATGCTTCCTCCGCCATGACCGGCGCATGTCGTCGACCCCTCTCCGACTCCGCATCCACCCCACATCCACCCGGAGAAGGCCGAAGTTGGACCTCCGACATGTACTTTCACCTTGCGAAATGATCGGGCGCGCCCGGCGACCCCCCGGTCCGCTACTCCGGACGCGCCCGTTCTCCACCACCACCCCACCGCCCCACCACGTCATCCGAGCGAGCTCAGAGGTCCAGATCCTCGAACATGCCGTCGTTCTTGGCTGCCTCTGCGTCCAGCTCGCCCATTGCCTTCCCGTACCTCACCTGGTCCATCAGCCTGAACATCGTGTGATGCCCCGAAACCACCACGTCCCGCTTCAAATCGGCGTGCTGCCGTAACGCCGGCGGCAACAGAATCCGCCCGGCCGAATCGATCTCGGATCGATGCGAGCGCCCGAGGTAGCCCATCTGGAATCGGATGGCCTTCGGGCTGAACTTCGGAAGTGCCTCGAATTTCGCGAGCAGCTTCTGCCACTCCGCGTGGGGGTAGATGTCGACGCAGCGCTCCCCCAGAACCGTGAAGGGAGTGAGGATGAGACGATGATCGTCGATGAGCTGGTCGCGAAAGAGGGCAGGAACACTGACGCGCCCCTTGCCGTCGATCGTGTGCGCGTAGTTGCCGCAAAGGTCCACACCGTCTCCGCCAGCCTCATGCTTCTGTGTGACACTTCATCACACTTCCTCACCACTTCCCCCCACCCAGCGGGAGTGTGTAGTCGACGCGAGAGTGGGCTGTCAAGAAAAATCTGCGGGGGGTGAGATTTTTTCTCGAGGGCGTCGGATCGGGCCTATAAGCCGGATCCTGTGCGCCTTCCCGAAGGAAGGCCGACGGTCATTCCTCTAGGCCGGCCATTGCTGGACGGCTCAAGCGACCTTACCCGAGGGCATACGGCGGGCAGCCGAACCCTCTTATTTGATCTTGCTCCGGGTGGGGTTTGCCGAGCGCCCCGGGTCTCCCCGGAGCCTGGTGAGCTCTTACCTCACCGGTTCGCCCTTACCGGCGGCGCGAAGCCGCCGGCGGTCTCGTTTCTGTGGCACTTTCCCCGCCTCGCGACGGGCCGCCGTTAGCGGCCACCCTGCCCTGTGGAGTCCGGACTTTCCTCCGGGAGGGAGAACCCTCCAGGCGACCGTCCGGCCCGATCCGACGCTGCTCGAGAGCGCCAACCTGCCTCGGCTTCCGCCGCGCCGCAAGAGCGGCGCGGCCGCCTCAAGCGGGAGCGGAAACCTCGGGCGGCCGGACATACAGGATCCGGTGGCAGCTCGGGCAGGTGATGACTCGCGTGTTGCGGTAGATCTCGATCGCCAGCTGCGGCGCCACCCGCATGTGGCACCCCTCGCAGTTGCCGGCGCGAATCTCGACCACGGCTTGCCCCTTCTTACGCGACAGGATGGTCTCGTATTGTTGCCGGAGGTTGCTATCGAGATCGGCGGCCAGGGTCTCGCGTTGCCGCCGCGCGTCGTCGAGCCCCCCGGAGAGCGTCGCGATCTCGGCCTCGGCGCGCTCGTTCTCGGTGGCGCGTTGCGCCTCGAGGGTTTCGAAGGCGCTCGCCAGCTCCTTCTCGCGCCCGACGACCTCGTCGAGCTGCTCGAAGAGTCCCATCAGGCCCTCCTCGAGCTCGCCCGTGCCCTCCTTGGCAACCTCGATCTCACGCCGGACCGCCGCCGCTTCCTTCTCGTTGCGGATGCGATTCAGGCGCATCCGCCGATCCTTCATCTTGGCCTCTTCGTCCGCCAAGGAGGATTCGATGTCCCGTCGGCGGGACTCGGCGTCGGCACGTTCGGCGCGGCAGGACTCGAGCAGCTGGCGCTGCGCCGCCAGTGCGTCGTCGAGGTCGGCGATCTGGCGGCGGAGCGCTTCGATCGCGTCGGTACGCTCCCGAAGCTGCAGATCGATGGTTTGCAGGTTTACCAGCAGCTCGATCTGATTCGCCAATCGCTCTCCTCGCGCACCGTGAAGAATGGGCCCACCAGGACTCGAACCTGGGACCAACCGGTTATGAGCCGGTCGCTCTAACCAGCTGAGCTATAGGCCCATGACGCGAAACATTCCGGCACGGAACCGTCCGTGCATAGCGCAGGTCGATGAGTCCGTCAAAACATCGACCGCATTTCACCCCGCGCTCACTCATCCGAGAAGTCCCGCAGGTGCTTCCGGCGGGCGGGGTGTCGCAACTTGCGGATCGCCTTGGCCTCGATCTGACGAATGCGCTCGCGGGTGACCGCGAGACGCTGACCGACCTCCTCCAGAGTGTGGTCGACCCGCTCGCCGATCCCGAAGCGGAGCCGCAAGACCCGCTCCTCGCGCGGCGAGAGCGTCGAAAGCATGCGCTCCGTCTGCGTCCGGAGGTGGGACGTGGCGACGGCTTCGGCGGGTGCGATCGCGCGCACGTCCGCTACCAGGTCGCCGAGCAGGCCGTCGCCGTCCTCGCCGACCGGGGTCTCGAGCGAGATGGGCTCCTGGACGATGCGCACCACCCGTTGCACACGATCGATCGGGAGCGAGACGCGGCTGGCGAGCTCGGCCTCGCTCGGCTCGCGGCCGGTCTCCTGGACGAAGATCCGGTGCGCCCGCATGACGCGATTCATCGCCTCGACCATGTGCACGGGGACCCTGATGGTACGAGCCTGGTCGGCGATGGCGCGGTTGATGGCCTGGCGGATCCACCACGTCGCATAGGTGGAGAAGCGATAGCCGCGCCGGTAGTCGAATTTTTCGACCGCCCGCATGAGGCCGATGTTGCCTTCCTGGATGAGGTCGAGGAACGGCAGGCCGCGTTGCACGTAGCGCTTGGCGAGACTCGCCACCAGACGGAGATTCGCCTCGATGAGCTGGGTCTTGGCCTGCTCGGCGCGCTGGTCGCCGTCGCGGATCACGGCAACGGAGCGCGCCAGATCGGCCGCCGACGATTCGGCGCCACGCTCGACCGCCCGCAGCTCCTGGAGGGCGGCTCGCGCCTCGGCGGCGAGCGTCGCCGCCTCCGTCGGCGAGATGTGATGGCGGGCGAAGAAGCGCTCGGCGTCGCGGGCCGTCGGACCGCCGCGACGCCTGGGACGGCCCGCGTCGCAGGCGTCGGCGAGGCGGATCAGGTCGCGCGCCGACACGTCGTAGCGCTCCTCGAGGCGGCGGAGAATGCCCTGGCAGCGCACGGCGACCGCCGCCGCCGACCGAATCGATCCGACGATGGCGGCGAAGTGCCGCCGACCGAGACCGAGCGCGCTCATCGCCTCGACGCGCGCCGTCGGGTCCCGCCCCGGCCCGGTGGCGAGGCGACGGATGCGCTCGACGCCGCGCCGGAACTCGGCGGCACGTTGCTCGATCGCCGCGGGATCGTCCTCGTCGTCGTCGGCCTCGTCGACCACCGTGTCGAGCGCGACCTCGCCGGCGTCGATGCGCCCGGCGAGGTCGACCACGTAGGCGAGCGCGAGCGGCGACGCGAACGCCTCGTTCCGCACCTGGGTGCTGGCTTCCTCGATGCGCCGCGCCAACTCGACCTCGCCCTCGCGGCCGAGGAGCGGAATGCGCCCCATCTCCTGGAAGTAACAGCGCACCGGATCGACCGAGGTGGGCGACGGAGTCGCCAGTTGGGGTGCCGCCTCGCGGGCGCCATCGCCCTCGGCGACCGCGAGCGGCTCGTCGTCGATCTCGTCCTCCGCCTCCTCGGGCCCGGACTCGACGGGCGCGGCGTTCGGGTCCACGACGTCGATCTCGAGGGCCCCGAGCAGCGTCATGACCTGATCGATCTGCTCGGAGGAGAGCGCGTCGGACGGCAGCAAGTCCGCCATCTCGTCGAGCGTCAGGAAACCCTTCGCCTTGCCGCGATCGACGAGCTGCTGAACGGCTGTGAGCTCTCGGATCTCCACGCCGGTCCCTCTAGGGTCGCTCACCGGCTTCGAGCTGTCGGAGTTCTTGCAATTGGCGCTGCCCCTCGGCGACCGCGGCGTCGTCGCCTCGTGCCTCGTCCTCGCGGATCTGACGGAGCACGCGCAACCGTTCGCGCTCGCGCGCACGATGACGAAGCTTGGCCAAACAGTCAACGAGAATCTGCTCGCGCACCTCGTCGCCGCCGATCGTGAGCAAACGTCCCGCCACGCGCGCGGCGCTCGCGTCGTCGAGACGTCCGAGCAGGGTCGCGGAATCGAGCGGCACGTCCCGTCGGACGATGTCGACGAGATCGACGGCGAGCGACCGCCACGAGCCTTCGTCGAAATAGTCGAGCGCTCCCTCGGCATCGACGCGCAGCACGAGCGCGGGATCGTAGAGCATGAGCGTGATGAGCAACTCCTCGGCGCTCGCCGCCTGGACCGCGAGTCCCGTCGCGGCGGAACGCGAGCCCGCGGACGCGCGCGCCGCTCCTTGGTTCGGCGTCGCGGACGGCGACCCCGCCCCCGCCGCCCGCAGCGACTCCTCGGGCACGCGCAGGCGCTCGGCGGCGTGGCGCACGGTCATGTCGTACTCGAACGGGTCGGCGATCTTCTTCAGCCACTGCGCGACCTGCTGGGCGACGCGGCCGCGCTCGGCGACCGTGGCGTCGGGACGGACGGCGCGATCGAGATGGAAGTCGAGGAGCGGCGTCGCCGCGGCGAGCAGCGCGAGCGCCGCCGCCTGACCCTCGCGTTGCACGAAGGTGTCGGGATCGTCGCCGGGCGGCAGGAACGCACCGTGGCCCCAGAGACCGGCCTCGAGGAACGTCACCAGGCTCTTTTCGGCGGCGCGCGCCCCGGCGGCGTCACCGTCGAAGCAGACCACGATGTCGCGGGTGAAGCGCCTGAGCACGTGCAGCTGGTCGAGGGTGAGCGCGGTGCCGAGCGAGGCGACCACGTGACCCACCCCGGCCTCGGCGAGCGCCAGTACGTCGAAATAGCCCTCGACCACCACCGCCCGCTCGCTCTTCCGGATGGCCTCGCGGGCGACGGCGAGGCCGTAGAGATGGGAGCCCTTCTTATAGAGGGGGGTTTCCGGGGAATTCAGATACTTGGGCAGGTCGGAGTCGCCGCTCGGCGTACCCGGCAGGCTGCGGCTGCCGAAACCGACCACGCGGCCCGCCGAATCGGTGATCGGAAACATCAGCCGGGCTCGGAAGCGATCGTAGTGTCCGCCGCCGCCGCGGCGCTCCCCGACCAAGCCGAGCTGCTGCCCCTGCGCGAGCGGTCGGCCGCCGGTGGCGAGCCCGGCGTCGCCGGCGCTCGATTCCTTGAGGCGGCGCGTCAGGACCTCGCCTCCGCCCGGCGCGTAGCCGAGCATGAAGGCATCCGCCGTCGCCCGCGAGATGCCGCGCTCCGCGAGATAGGCCCGCGCCGCCTCCGCCTCGCCGCTCTCCCAGAGATGGCGCTGGAAGAACCGCGCCGTCTTCTCGTTCAGCCGGTAGAGCGCCTCGCGATGTCGGATGGCGGGATCGTCGTCGCCGCGCTCGGGCAGGGTCACACCGTAGCGGCGCGCCAAGCGCTCGACGACGTCGGGAAAGGGCAGGCTCTCCATTTTCATAATGAAGGTGAAGACGTTGCCGCCGGCGCCGCACCCGAAGCAGTGGAAGATCCCGCGCTCCTCGTTGACGGTGAAGGACGGCGTCTTCTCGGCGTGGAAGGGGCAGAGGCCGACGTGGTTTCGCCCGACACGCTTCAAGCCGACCTGCGCCCCGACCACCTCGACGATGTTGGCGCGGTCGCGGAGCTCGACGAGCGTCGTCTCGGGAATGCGTCCGCGCATGCTTCAGGCTCCCGCCGGGGACGGCAGCATGACCGGATCGGGTAGGCGGCGCTCGACGGTCGCGGCGGTCTGGCCGTCGCCGGTGAGCGCGAGCAGCGGTCTCAGCAGCACCGAGTCGCCGAACGCCCGCTCGAGGGCGTGGGCGGGCGTGACGGTGCGCACCACCAGGAGAACCAGTGCCATCAGCGCGACGCCCTTCGCTGCGCCGAACAGCGCGCCGGCGGCCCGATCGATCGGCGACAGCAGCACCGCCCCGAGCGCGTGGTGGACGAGCAGGCCGACGAGCTTCGCCGCCAGCCAGACCGCGGCGAACACCACCACGAACGCGACGTAGGGCCGGCCGATCTCCGGCACCGAGGGCGGCAGCATCACCGCCGCCTCGAGGTAGTAGGAGGCCGCGACCGCGATCCCGCCCACCAGCCCGACGAGCGCGAAGAACTCCCGGGAGAAACCACGCTGGAGTCCCCGCAGCGCGAAGAGCGCCAGCACGATTGCGAGGACCACGTCGATCCGATTCACTACCGGAACCCTCGCTCTAGTCCGTCACCCGCCTCCCCTTCCTCACCACCCCACGACCATCGATTGCCGACCGATCCGCTCGCGACGCTCCCCCGCGCCCCGAGGCAACGACGGCGGGAGCCGCGCTCGACGCGCCTGCTCCCGCCGCCTTCATATGTTACTGCGCACTGTCGTGCTTGGTGCGACTCGCCCTCCGGAGCGCTCGCTTCTTTGCCGCCAAGGCTTTTTTCTTCTTCTTCACACTTGGCTTCTCGTAATGCTCACGCTTCCGGAGCTCGGCGAGGATACCGGCCTTCTCACATTGCTTCTTGAAACGCCGAATGGCGCTCTCGATCGGCTCGTTATCCTTGACCCTGACTCCGGGCATGCAATATTTCACCCCCCTCCGGTGGTTCGTGGAGTGGTTCTGCTTCGGATTGTGAAAGTGGAACGCAGAATCCCGGTCGCGCTGCTTCGGGCTAGCGGGTTACCTTAGACGAAAACGAGATGGAGTCAAGAAAATCTCCGCGAACGCGCGGCGACGCGAGCGCACTGCCGACACGACTCGGCGGCGCGCTCGGCGCGTCGGACAGCTTCACGCTCCCGAACGGACTGCACGTCATCGTGCGCGAGGATCACTTCGCGTCCGTCGTCGCCTTGCAGGCCTGGGTGAAGGTCGGCGCCGCGGACGAGGAGGAGGTCGAGGCGGGCGTCGCGCACGTGCACGAGCACATGCTCTTCAAGGGCACGGCCACGCGCGGGGTCGGCCAGATCGCCGCCGAGGTCGAGTCGTCGGGCGGCATGATCAACGCCTTCACCACCTCCGATCACACCGTCTACCACCTCGTGCTCGCGGGCCGGCACTTCGCCACCGGCCTCGACATCCTCGCCGACGCGCTCCGCCACTCCACCTTCGACGCCACCGAGCTCGCGCGCGAGCTCAAGGTCGTCATGGAGGAATGGAAACGCTCGGAGGACATGCCGGTGTCGCGCGGCTACACCGAGCTCTTCCGCCGCGCCTTCACCGCCCATCCCTACGGCCGCCCCGTGATCGGCTGGCGCAAGACCATCGAGGCACTCGACCGCAAGCGGGTGCTGTCGTTCTTCCGCCGCTGGTATGTGCCGAACAACATCGTGCTGGTGGTGGTCGGCGACGTGAGCCCGGCCCTGGTCCGCGAGCAGGTGACGAAGTGCTTCGCCGACTGGGAGGGGGCGACGCTGCCGGTCCGGCAACGGCCGACGGAGCCGCCGCAGCGTGAGCTCATCCGTACCGCGATCCCGATGCCGGTGCAGGAGCATCATCTCCTCCTCGGCTTCCGCGTCCCGTCCGGACACGATCCCGACGCCATCCCGCTCGATCTGCTGGCCTACATCCTCGCGGGCGGCGAAAGCACGCGGCTGGTGACCCTGCTGGAGGCCCAGAAGGAGCTCGTCAACTCGATCTCCGCCTTTGCCTACACGCCGCAGGATCCCGGGGTCTTCGTGTTCCTGGCCTCGCTCGAGCGCGGCAAGATCGCGAGCGCCACCGGCGAGCTGCTGACCGCGATCGCCCGCACCCGCACCGAGCTGGTGACGCGCGCCGAGCTGGCGCGCGCCCGCGGCAACCTCGAGAGCGAGTTCGTCTACCGCAAGGAGACGATGCAGGGGCAGGCCCGCCTCCTCGGCTACTCGCAATGCGTCTTCGAGGATCCCAACTACGAGTCGCGCTACCTCAGCGAGCTCGCCGCCGCGACGCGCGAGGACGTGCAGCGGGTCGCCGCGACGTACTTCCGTCCCGAGAACATGGTCGCGGTGCTGGTCGGCCCCGACGCCGCCCGCCATCTCCCGAAGGCCGAGCAGCTGACGGCGCCGCTGGCAGCGACGCCGCCCGTCATCCGCCCGCCTGGGCGGAGCCGTGCCGCGCGCCGCCCGGCGGTGCATTCGCGCCGGCTCGACAACGGCATCCGGCTGATCGTCAAGGAGCACCACGCGACGCCGTTGGTGGCGCTCCGCGCCGTCACCCTCGGGGGCGTGCTGCTCGAGCGTCCCGAGAACAACGGCATCAACAACTTCCTCGCCGGCCTGCTGACGCGCGGCAGTCGGCACCACTCGCGCGAGAGCCTCGGGCGCGCCGTCGACTCGCTGGCGGCGTCGATCGACGGCTTCTCCGGACGCAACTCGTTCGGCCTCCGCGGCCAGTTCATGGCGCGCCATGCCGAGGAAGGCACCGAGCTCTTCCTCGAGGTGCTGCGCCATCCGACGTTCCCGCCCGACGAGATCGAGAAGCGCCGGCGCGAGCTCCTGATCGCGCTCTCGCATCGCGACGACGAGCCGGCCTCGCGCGCGATCGAGCTCTTCTACGCGACGCACTTCCCGAAGCATCCCTACGGCTTGACGGGGCTCGGCGAGCGCGAGTCGCTCGACAAGCTGACGCGTGGCGCGCTCTCGACCTACTACAAGCGGCTCCTCGCCCCCGAACGGCTCGTGGTCTCCGTGGTCGGCGACCTCGACGCCGGCTGGCTGCTCGATCGGCTGGAGGGCGCGCTCGGCGACCTGCCCGCGGTCAAGGCGTTGCCGCGGCCGCTGCCGACGCCGCCCAACGGCCGCATCCAGCGCGTCACCCGCCATCTCGATCGCCAGCAGGCGCACTTCGTGCTCGGCATGCGCGGCGGCCGCATCATCGACTCCGACCGCGCCGTGCTGAAGACGCTCGAGGCGATCCTCTCGCGCCAGGGCGGCCGGCTCTTCCTCGAGCTCCGCGACCGCCAAGGCCTCGCCTACAGCGTGTCCGCGTTCGCCTCCGAGGGCGTCGACCCGGGCGTCTTCGGCGTCTATTTCGCCTGCGCCCCCGACGCGGTCGAGCGCGCCGTCACCGGCGTGCTCGCCGAGCTGGCACGCCTCCGCGACGTGCCCGTCTCGGCCGAGGAGCTCAGCGAGGCCCGCAAGTATCTCCTCGGCAGCTACGAGATCTCGCTGCAGACCAACTCGTCGCAGGCCGACGAGCTCGCCTTCAACGAGGTGTACGGTCTCGGCGTCGACGGCGGCGACCGCTACCGCGACGCCTTGGCGCACGTCACGCCCGCCGCCGTGCAGGCGGCGGCCCGCGGCTACTTCACCCTCAACGCGTATACCTTGGCGCTGGTGGGACCGAAGCCGAAGAAGCCGCGAGCGCGGCGAAGCGCTCCGGGTAGTCGCTGAACAGCGCGTCGACGCCGAGCGCCATCAGGCGTCGCATCTCGCCCGGCTCGTTCACCGTCCACACCCAGACGTCGAGCCCGCGCTCGTGGGCCGCGTCGACGATCGCGGCGTCGATCCAGCGCCGGCCCGGGATCAGGAACTCCGCCTTGAGCTCGACCGCGAGCGCGAGCCCGCCCGCGGCGGGATCCCGGTCGCAGAGCACGCCGAGACGCGCCGACGGCGCGGCGTCGCGCAGGTGCCGGAGCGCCTCGGGATGGAACGACGAGAACACCACCCACTCGCCCGCCCGCTCGGCGGCGACCAGCGCGGCGAGCTTGCGCTCGATCGTGCCGATGTCGCGCGCGCTCTTGATCTCGACGTTCAGCGTGACGCGGTCCCGCACCTGGGCCAGCACGTCGGCGAGGCGCGGGATGCGCTCGCCGCGGAACTCCGCCCCGAACCACGCGCCGGCGTCGAGACGGAGGAGGTCGGCGAGCGCGCGCTCGCCCACCGGACCGCGGCCGTCGGTGGTACGCTCGAGCGTCTCGTCGTGGATCACGACCAGCTCGCCGTCGGACGAGAGCTGACAATCGAGCTCGATCGCCTCGGCCCCGAGGTTGAGCGCCGCCGCGAAGGCGGCGTGCGTGTTCTCGGGGGCGCGTCCCGACGCGCCGCGATGGGCGATGCCGAGGAAGCTCATTGCCGTTTGGTAGCTCGATTTGCGAGCGCGCGCGAGCGCATGGCATAGACCGCACGGCACGATGGGGGCGCGGGCGACGACAGCGAAGCGCACACGGCCGACGGCGCCGTCGCGCCGACGCCCGGCGAGCTCGGCCGCCGCGTCGCCGCGCCGGTCGCGGGCGCGCTGGCTGGAGGCGGCGATCCGGGTCCCGATCGCCGCCGCCGACGAGGTCGGCACGCTGCTCATCGAGGCCGGCTCGCAGGGCGTCGTCACCGGCGTCCGTGAGCTGGCGCGCGGAGCGCGCCGCCGCACGTACGAGACGGTGCGCGGCTTCTTCCCGAGTCGCGAGCCGGTGCGAGCGCGGCTCGCGGTCCGCGCCGCGCTGACCCGAGCCCGCGACGCCGGCGTGCGCCGCGCCACCGTCGGCTGGCGCGAGCTCGACGCCGAGCTCTGGGAAATGGACTGGCGGCAGCACTTCCAGCCGGTGCGCGCCGGTCGCTCGCTCGTGGTCGTGCCGCCCTGGGATCGCGGCGCGCACGGCGGACGGCGCCGCATCGTCATCCACCCCGGCATGGCGTTCGGCACCGGCCAACACGCCACCACGCTCGGGTGTCTCGAGGCGCTCGAGCGTCTCGCGAGCCCACCGCCCGCGCGTGCCCTCGACGTCGGCACCGGCACCGGCGTGCTCGCGATCGCGCTCGCCAAGCTCGGGGTGCGGAAGGTCCTCGCCCTCGACCTCGACCCGCAGGCGATCACCGCCGCGCGCGGCAATCTCAGACGGAACGGTGCGAGCCCCCGCGTGCGACTCGCCTGCGCCCCGCTCGAAGAGGCCGTCCCGGTCGATTCCCGCGGCCGCGGCTACCCGCTCGCCGTCGCCAACCTCTACGTCGACGCCCTCGCCGAGCTGGCGCCGGCACTCGCCGCGCGCGTCGCCGCCGGCGGCCATCTCGTGACCTCGGGCGTGCTCCGCAGCCAGCAACCGCGGGTGCGCGCCGCCTTCGCGCCGCCGCGCTGGCGCCTGCGCTCGGCGACCCGACGCGGCGCCTGGGTCACCAGCATCTTCGAGCGCCGGGCGGCGCCCTGACCATGCCGCGCTTCTTCGTCCCCGCCCGCGACGTCGTCGACGGCAAGGCCCGGCTCCAGGGCGGCGAGTTCCGCCACCTGCAGCGCGTGCTGCGGCTCCGCGAGGGCGACGCCGTCACCCTCTTCGACGACGCCGGGATCGAGCACCAGGGCGTGATCGCGTCGCTCTCGCCGCGGATCGCGACCGTGCGCATCGTCTCCTCGGCGGCACCGGCGCGCGAGTCGCCGCTCGCGGTCACGCTCTACCAGGGGCTCCCCAAGGGGCGGAAGATGGATCTGATCGTCGAGAAGGCGACGGAGCTCGGCGTGACGGCCATCGTGCCCTTCGTCTCCGCCTTCGGCACGATGACCGTCGGCGCGGCCTCCGGCAAGCGCGAGCGCTGGGAGCGGATCGCCCTCGCCGCCGCCAAGCAGTCGGGTCGGACCACCATTCCGACGATCGGCACCGTGCTCACGTTCCTGGAAGTCGTGACGGCCGCCGCCGGTCACGAGCGCGGCCTGCTCTTCTTCGAGGAGGCCGGCACCATGACGCTGCCGGCCGGCGGCGACGGCCCCGCACCGAAGTCCGCCGCCGTGGTGATCGGTCCCGAAGGCGGGTTCAGCCCCGACGAGGCGACGCGCGCGTTGAACGCCGGCCTGCTGGTCTGCGGCCTCGGACCGCGGGTGCTCCGCACGGAGACCGCCGCGCTGGTCGCGCTCGCGCTCGTGCAAGCGCGCTGGGGCGACCTCGACGCCCGTTGAGGCGCGCGCGCCTTGTTTGCCCGAAGGGCGCGGCATAGCATCCGCGCACGATGACGGAGTCGAGACCGTGTGCGTCGTGCGGGTACCTGAACGCACCGGGAGCGACGACCTGCCCGCAATGCGGCACCCACGTCGACGAGACCGTGGCTCCCGTACACCCCGGCGAGACGCTGCGCGATCTCGACGACCTGAGCCTTCCCGACTCGCCGCTCTTGCGGGCCGTCGTGCGCGGCGACAGCGACGCGGTGAGCACGATGCATCCGCGCCCCGCGTCGCCGACGCCGCCCGGCGTCCCGGTCCCGAGTGAGGTCGCACCCGCGGTGCCGGCGCCGCGACCGCCGAGCCCGCCGGTCGATCAGGCCGCGCTGTTGCGCGACCTCGCGGAGAGCCTGCAGGCGCGGAAGGCGGAGCCCACCGTGCGTTACGCCGGGTTTTTCGTGCGGCTCACCGCCTTTCTGATCGACGCCGTCGTGCTCGTGGGATTCGCGGTCCCGCTCTCCGCCGCCGGCTACTTCGGGGTGCGCGCCGGCAGCCTCGTGCTCGGCCATCCCGTACCGGTCGAGGCCGACGAGGCGCTGTTCACGATCCTCACGGCGGCCTGGTTCGCCATGGCCACCATCTATTTCACCATCCTCCACCAGCACGACGGCCAGACGATCGGCAAGTCGCTCCTCGGCCTCAGCGTCCGCGGCCTCGACCTGGCACCCGTCGGCGCCTTTCGGAGCCTCATGCGGACGCTCGGCTACGCCGCCTCGTCGACCTTCTTCGGCTTCGGGTTCCTCTTGATCGCTCTCACGCCGCGGAAGCGCGGCTGGCACGACGTCCTCGCCGGCACCTGCGTGGTGCGACTCGCCCGCGAGGCGTCGTCGTGAGCGCGCTCCGCATCGGGGTCGTCATGGACCCGCTGCCCGGGGTCCATCCCGACAAGGACACCACCTTCGCGCTCATGCTGGAGGCGGAGAAGCGCGGCCACCAGTGCTGGGTGATCCATCACCGCGACCTCTTCGCCGACGGCGCCGACGTGCGGGCACCGAGCCGGCGCGCCGAGGTCTTCCGTCCGAGCGCCGCCGGCGCGCCGCACCACCGGCTCCACGAGGCGAAGGTCGGCTCGCTCGGCGAGTTCGACGCCGTCTGGATGCGCACCGATCCCCCGGTCGACGCCGACTATCTCTACGCCACTCACCTGCTGTCGCTGGTCGAGGCGCAGGGCGTCTTCGTCATGAACCGCCCCGCCGCGCTCCGCGACGCCAACGAGAAGCTCTACGCCCTCAACTTCCCCGACTGCATCCCGCGCACGCTCGTGACGCGCGACGTCTCACGGTTGAAGGAATTCTTGGCGGAGCTCGGCGGCGAGATGATCCTGAAGCCGCCGCACGGCTGGGGCGGCCTCGGCATCTTCCACGTCCACGGCCGCGACCGGAACCTGAACGCCATCCTCGAGACCGTCACCGAGAACGGCCGTTCGCTCACCATGGCGCAGCAGTATCTCGCCGCCGTCCGCGAGCTCGGCGACGAGCGCGTCATCATGCTCGACGGCGAGCCGCTCGGCGCCATCGCCCGCGTCCCGCGCGAGGACGAGCACCGCAGCAACCTGCACGTCGGCGGCACCGCCCAGAAGGTCGTCCTCGGCGCGCGCCAGCGCCGCATCTGCGACCGCGTCGGCCCGCGCCTCCGCGAGGCCGGCCTCTACTTCGTCGGCCTCGACATCATCGGCGACTACCTGACCGAGGTGAACGTGACGAGCCCGACGGGCATCCAGGAGGTCGATCGCCTCGACGGCGTCTGCCTCGAGACCAAGGTCCTCGAGCTCGTCGAGCGCAAGGCCGCCGAGTCGAAGCGCGCGCCGTCAGAATTGAAAAGGCCGCCGCCGTCTGTTACGGTCCGCGCCTTCGCGAGACGACTCTCGCATCCCACCGAAGCACGGGCAGGTAGCTCAGTCGGTAGAGCAGCAGACTGAAAATCTGCGTGTCGGCGGTTCAATTCCGCCCCTGCCCACTTCCAAATCGTCGTCAGTCTCGGTGGTTGAATCGAGCTGATCGACGGCGCGTTCAGCAGCCTGGGCGTCGGTGGCTGTAGTGGTGGCAGTTGCGCTGACAAGTCGTGCGACCGCGTCCCGCTGATGGTCCGCCGAGACAGCGGCGAGCCGTTGCAGCTCACTGCGCTCGGGGTCCGGCATCCACTTCGCGTAGTGCTGCTTCAAGGTGTCCAACGCGACACCCGTCTGCTTCTCGACCCACCAGGGATCGCGCACAGTGCGGAGCGCGTGAGACACGTAAGCGTCCTTCGTGCAGTTGAGTGTGCGTGCCGCGGCGTGGATCTTTATGCTGGTCGCGAGTATGTGCCGGAGCTTCCCGGCATCGACGATCACGCGCGGCCCCAAGGACCTTTCCTTGCGCACGTGCTCGTCGAAGACCGGCAAGCGTACACTCGACGATCCACGCTCGCTCGACGACGGCGAGGACACTGACCGACGCGAACATCGCGCGGCCGATCGGTGATCCTCGCGAAGGCCGACGCAATTGTTTTGGACGCCCGACCTCTGGTAGGCGACACGCAATGGGGGTTGGGACGTCGGCGAAGCCGAATAAGAGGTCGTATCCCGACCGCATCGACGTTCTCCGCCACGTAAACGAGTGCATCTCGCTCACCCGTGTGAGCGACGCCGTCCTCGTCTTCACGAATGCGTACTTCGAGCGGATGTTCGGCTACGGGCCGGACGAGTTGCTTGGCCAACACGTGTCGATACTGAACTCGCCCGACGTGACGGATCCGATGGGCGTCGCGGCAGAAATCATCACCGCATTGCGCGCCGACGGCCGTTGGGACGGCGAACTCTGCAATCGCCGCAAGAACGGCTCGACCTTCTGGAGCCACGCGAGCATCTCCACGTTCGATCACCCCGAGTTCGGGACTGTCTGGATCACCGTGCAACGCGACATCTCCAGGCGCAAGGGGCTCGAAGAGCAGCTGCTGCGCGCCAAGTCGTTCCTCGACTCGATCGTCCAGAACATCCCCGACATGGTGTTCGTGAAGGACGCGCAGGACCTGAGCTTCGTCCTCGTCAACCGAGCCGGCGAAGAGCTGCTCGGCTACGCGCGCGCCGATCTGATCGGCAAGAACGACTACGACTTCTTTCCGAAGGCGGAGGCGGATTTCTTTACGGCGAACGACCGCGCCGTGCTGCGCGACAAGACCCTACTGGACGTCCCCGAGGAGCCGATCGCCACCGCCAAACACGGGGTGCGGCTGCTCCACACCAAGAAGATTCCGATCCTCGACGACAACGGTGCCCCTACCTACCTGCTCGGGATCTCCGAGGACGTGACGGAGCGCCATGAAGCCGACGAGCTCCGGAGGCGCCGCGAGCGCGCGACGGCCGCGGTCAACACCATCCTCCGCGCTCTCAATACCCACATCGACGTGGCGGTGGCGTTTGCCGACGTCTGTGCCGGCTTGCGTGACCTGGCGCAATGCGCGAGCGCGAGCCTGGCCCTCTTCGACAAGCGGCGGGAGTGGGTCCGGTTGGTGGCCGCCGCCGCACCCTGGCCCGCGAGGGGTGCTCAGGACGTGCGAATGCGTGTCTCGGACTATCCGGGAGGCGCGGAGCTGGTGGCCGGCCGTCCCTACGAGGTGCCCGATCTGGCGTCGCTCGCGCACCTTCCGGTTGCGCATCACACCCGCGCGCTCGGACTTCGGTCGCGGTTGAGCTTGCCCTTGTTCGCGGCTGACGGCGTGATCGGTTGCCTGACCTTGCTGTGGGTGGACGTGGGCGGCTGTGCGACCGTCGACAAGATGCTGCTCGCCCAGGTGACCAGCGCGCTCGCGATTGCAATGGAGCGGCAGCGGCTGTTCGAGCAGGTTCGCGTCGGGCACGAGCGGCTCGCCGTGCTGTCACGGCGTCTACTGGCGGTGCAGGAGACGGAGCGGCGGCACCTCGCGCGGGAGCTGCACGACGAGATCGGCCAGTACCTGACGGGGATCGGTTTGCAGCTGAACCAGCTCAATCCGGAGTCTGGGACGGATTTTCGCGCACGGCTCGCGGACTCCTGCCGCCTCGTAGCGGAGCTGATTGACCGCATCCGCGACCTGTCGCTCGATCTTCGGCCGGCGATGCTGGACGATTTCGGGCTCCTGCCGGCGCTGCGTTGGCTGTTCGAGCGCTTCTCCCGGCAAGTCAGCATCACCGTCGCGTTCGAGCCGATCGGGCTCGAGCAGCGCTTCTCGCCCGACGTGGAAACCGCCGCCTACCGTATCGTGCAGGAATCGCTGACCAACGTCGCCCGCCACGCGAACGTCACCACGGTCGCGGTCCGCGCGTTCGCCGCCGACGGTCGCCTCATCGTCGAGGTCGAAGATCATGGGACGGGTTTCGACGCGGAAGGGGAGCGTACCTCCGCGAGCACGAGCGGCCTGTCTGGCATGCGCGAGCGGGCGGCGCTCCTCGGCGGCCGCCTGACGATCGAGTCCCGCCCCGGCGCTGGCACCCGCATCCGGGCCGATTTCCAGAATGGTTGAGGTCACCCTCCGAGGACGCGACGGTCGTGACGCCGAACGGCGACACGCCGTACTCGATGGGCCGGATCGATCTCCGCTCCGACGTGGCTGTCCACGCGAGCCCGCACGTATCACTCTCGTGTCTCCAGCTTCATGCTCTTTCCACCGACCGGCGGACGGTCTCACATCCCCTTCAGGTGCTCGTGGACGAACTGGACCGCCATCGCGCCTTCGCCGACCGCGGACGCCACGCGCTTGATCGAACCGCAGCGCACGTCCCCGGCGGCGAACACGCCGGCACGGCTGGTCTCGAGCAGGAACGGCTCGCGGCGGCCGACCCAGGGTAGCGACTGCTTGACGGTCGGGCCGGTGAGGATGAAGCCCTTGGAATCGCTGGCGATGTCGCCGGGCATCCATTCGGTGCGCGGAGCAGCGCCGATGAAGCTGAAGAGTGCGGGCGTCTCCAGTATACGCCGCTCGCCGGTCTGGGGGTTCAGCAGCTCGACCTTGGCGAGGTGATCCTCGCCCCACATCCGCTCGACGGTCGTATTGCGCAGCACCTCGATGTTCTCGGTCTGCTCGATCCGCCGCGCCAGATAGCTCGACATGCTCTTGTAGAGATCGTCGCCGCGGATGACGAGAAAGACCTTGCGCACGTACGGCGCCAGGAACACCACGGCCTGTCCCGCCGAGTTGCCGCCGCCCACCACGACGACGTCCGCTCCTCGGCAGACCTGCAACTCGTTGTGCGTGGCGGCATAGTAGACCCCGGCGCCCTCGAGCCGCGCGCATCCCTCCACTTCGAGCCGGCGGTATTCCGCCCCGGTTGCGATCAGCAAGCATTTGGCGATGACGGTCTCCCCGGTGTCGAGGCCGAGCGTGGGGTACGCGTTCTCGAACGTCAGGGCCGTGACGGGGGTGGCAACCGAGAGATAGGCTCCGAATTTGTTGGCCTGCACGACGGCGCGCTCCGCGAGCTCGCTGCCGGTGATCCCGGTCGGGAAGCCGAGGTAGTTTTCGATGCGCATGCTCAGGCCGGCCTGACCGCCGGGTGCCACGCGCTCCAGCACCACGGTGCGGAGGCCCTCCGAAGCGCCGTAGACCGCGGCCGCCAGGCCGGCGGGACCGGCGCCGACGATCGCGAAGTCGTACACCGTCTGCTCGACGGGACGCCGGAGCCCGATCGCTTCGGCGAGCTCGCGGTTGGACGGATTCCGCAGCAGCACGTTCCGGCCGCAGGCCACGACCGGCGTGTCCTTCTCGTCGATCCCGAACCGCTGCAGCAGCTGGCGCACCTCGGGATCGGTCTCGAGGTCGAGGAAGGTGAACGGCACGCGGTTCTTGGCCAGGAAGTCGCGGATCCGGAACGCGTCGCGTGAATAGCGCGACCCGATGACCCTGAGACCCGTGAATTGTCCCGACTCGCGCAGGAGCTGACGGCGGGCGATGAACGCCTGCAGGATGATGTCACCGAGATCCACGCATCGGTTTAGGAGCTCGCGGAGACCGTCGGGCGCTACCTCGTAGAGCTCGGCATCACCGCGCACGACCGCGCGGACGAGCGCCGGACTGCCGGTCAGGTGCGAAACGTCGCCGGTGAACTCTCCGGGTCCGTGGGTCGTGACCGTCTTCGGTGGGTCGCTCGAGGGATCGACGACGTCGACCTGTCCGGACTTGACGACGAAGAACTTGAAATCACGGTCGCCGACGTCGAAGAGCGTTTGCCCGTCACCGTAGCGCTGGACCGTCGCACCGGCGCCGCGGCCGAGTCGGGCGATTTGGTCCTCTGTGAGCTTCGGAAAGGCGACGGTACGTAGGGCTGGCTCCGGCATCGGCAGCACCTCCCGCCCAACATCGGCCACGAATCGCGTGAGCGCAAGTCGCACAGCCGGAAAACAGCTCGGCCTGCGAACGAGCAGTTCATCACGACCTTGCTGACGCCCTTCTTGTGGCATGACAACCGCTCGCCGGCGGCGAGGCCACAACGAGATCGTCGCCCTGGCAGTTGAGCCCCATTATCTGGTCGGCCTGCAAATCTGCGTGTCGGCGGTTCAATTCCGCCCCTGCCCACTTCCGATTCGTCGTCCGCGCCCGTTCCATCACCTGCCCCGTGCTCCTGACGGAAGGCGCACAGAGCCCGCGCCTCTTCCATCGCCTGAACGACAGACTCGCGGAGCTTCTCCCCTCCGTCAGCCGCGCCGCGATCCCGCGCGCCTCGCACATCGTGCACGAGGACAACCCGCTCGACTGGACCGCCACGGTCCTGCAGTTCCTCGACCGCGCTGGCTAGGCGATAGGCTACACGTGGGACGGTGGGAGCTATTTGAGCGCCGGCCCGCCTAGCGCCGCGGGTGCCCCATCTTCTCGTTGATTTCATCGATCCGTCCGGCATTCGTAGCTTCAAGAGGTACGCTCTCCGGGGGTATGCCCGCCAGCACATCGGCGATTGCACTCGATCACCGCGGTCCGATTCACTCGCGCCCGCGCCGACTCGGGCCAGTACCTCCCGGATGAGTCGGGCGGCGCCGCCCGCGATGGTCGACGCCGCCCGGTTCATGTCATGCGGAGAAACGTCAGGGCTCGAGAAACTCGGACTTCTTGTTGAGCCGCCAGCCTTTGCCGCCCGGGAGCTGGGTCCATACGCCGCGCAGTGCCCACTGGGTAGCGCCGACGAAGACCTGCGTGCGCATGTCGGCGACCGCGGGGCTGCCGTCGCCGTACGCCTGCAGGGTGAACATGTAGTAGCCGTCCTTGCCGCGGATCTTCATCGCGTAGATTCCACCCGCGGTCTTGGCGGCTTTGTTGCGGTACTTCCACGCGGTCTGCGTCGTCTTCGGGATGGCGCCAGCCATGAGCGAGTCGCGATAGATCACGGTGCCGTCGGTGGTGGTGAGCTGGATCACGAAGTGCTTGGCCGAGAAATCGATGGCGCTCGGCGCGACCAGGCGACCGTGGAAGGCCAGCATGTCGAGGCCGCTCGTCAGCTTGATCCGGGACGGATCGTCGCAGATCGGCAGGGTGCAGTTGTTGAGGCAATCGTCGAGCGGCCTTTGCGGTTGATCGGGGCGGCAGCCGCTCGTGGTGTTGCCGTCGTCGCAGGTTTCCGTGTTGTTCGCTTGGACGACGCCATCGCCGCACGAGGTGCAATCGAAACGGCACTCGACCTGATTGGTGACCGGATCGATCGCCGGGTTCGGCGGGTCGCAGGTCTCGCCCGCATCCACCACGGTGTTGCCGCAATTCGGTCCGACGCAACTCCCGTTGTTGGTGTACACGCAGAGGAAGTCGCCGGCCTGCGAATCGCAGACTTGGTCGGTGCAGGGATTCGCGTCGTCGCAATCGACGGCCGGTCCGCTGCACGTGCCGTTGCCATCGCAGGCGTCGGGCTGCGTGCAGAAATCCCCATCGATGCAGGTCGTGCCGGCCCCGGCGAAGCCGTCGCTTGGGCACGCCGTCGTCGAGCCGTTGCAGTTCTCCGCGACGTCGCAATCGTCGGCGGCCGCTCGGCAGACCATTGCCGCCGGCTGGACGCCGTCGCCCGGACAGCTTGCGCTGCCACCGGTGCAATTCTCGGCCGCATCGCAGACATCGGTCGCCGCACGACAGACGGTCGCCGCCGACTGGAATCCGTCGACCGGGCAGTTCACGCCGCTGCCCGTGCAGCTCTCGGCGACGTCGCAGGCGTCGGCGCTCGCGCGGCACTCTTGGGTCGACGGCGCGAAGCCGTCGGCGGGACAATCGTTGCCGCCACCGTCACAGCTCTCGGCGACGTCGCAGGTGCCGGCCGAGGCCCGGCACTCGGCCACGCTCTTGGCATCGGCCGGGCAGCTCACCCCGACGCCGTCGCAGTTCTCCGCTGGATCGCACGCGCCGGCCGACGGCCGGCACTCGACGGACGTTCCGGCCACGCCGTCGGCGGGGCAGGCGCCGCTGCTGCCGGTGCAGGTCTCCGCCACGTTGCAGACGTCGACCGCGGTGCGGCAGGTGGGGCCCGCCGTCACAAAGACGCACGCGACCGTGCAGCAGACGCTCGGATCACCGTTCAGCCCACCCTGATCACAGTCCTCACCCGGATCGGTCGTGCCGTTGCCGCAGCCCGGCACGAAGCACGGTCCCGGATCGGCGTCGCCGCCGCTCACGAGCCACGGGGTGAAGTCGACGGGTCCGATGTTGATGATGATCCCGCCGGTGCCGCCGGGATTGCTCGCGTGGGTCGGTCCGGTCGCGGAACCCCACCAGTCGTTCTCGGCGGTGAGCGGCCCGGACGGCTGCCAGTCGACGGCGAAGGTGCCCGTGTCGGTGACCGAGTTCGTCCCGAACACCGCCGCGTTCGCGATGTGGCCGTTCTGCGCGACGGCCTGGAAGCCGCCGTTCACGCCGTCGATTGCGTTGCCGGTGATGGTCGGATTCGAGACGAAGCCTCGAAGCTGCACGCCGACCGACCCCGGTTCCGTCGCGCCCGTCCAAGTCATGACGTTGCAGGAGATGAGCGCGTTGGCGATCTCGCCGCGCGCCTGATTGGCGAGAGTATTGGCCGAGTTCGAGAGCACGATGCCGCGCCGGAACGCGCGCAGGTTGAAGATCGTGTTGCCCGAGATCTCGACGTTGGTGAAGTTGCCGATGGTCGTCCCGGTGAGCGCTCCGATGAAGACGATGCCGCTGCTCGCGTTCGCGGCGGTGTAGGGCCCGGGGTCGTTCGCCATGTCGATGGTGTTGTTGCTCACCTTCTGCAGCGTGGTGATCGTATCGTTCGTGTGGCTCATGTTCACGTACGCCGAGATGGTCAGCGCGCGGACGCCGCGCGTGAAGGTGTTGAAGCTCACGTCGGTCGGGCCCTTGTGGCGCTCGATCAGGATCGTGTTGGAGCCGTGGTTGAAGAGCTGGTTGTACTGGAAGATCAGGGTGTCGGTCGCGATCGGACCGGCCGCGTAGAGGCCGTAGTCGCTGCCGTCGAGCGGGTTGTTCGAGCCGAGGAGCACGTTGTTCGTGACGGTGAACGTGACGGCCGCCGCGTTCGCGCCGACCCGCACGTTGATCCGCACCGACGACGGCCCCGCTTTCGCGTTCCGCACCGTGAAGCCGTCGAAGAGGACGTTGCCCGTGGTCGCGTTGATGACGACCGTGCCCGAGAAGGCGAGCCCCGTGCCGCCGCCGCCGTCGATGATCGTCGCGGCCGCGCCCGCCACGCTCTGCACGGTGAGGGCTTTGTTGATGATGATCTGAATCTCGTTGTAGGTGCCGGGACAGACCAGCACCGTGTCGCCGTCGACTGCCGCCGTGACAGCCGACTGGATCGTCGTGAAGGCGGGATCTCCCCCCGTACACGTACTGCTGCCGGCATCGTACGTGCCGTCGATGTCGACTACGCGCGTCGCCGCCTTGGCCGCCGTCGGCAGTAGGAGTGTGAGGAGCAGAAATGTCACCGGCATGCGTTTTGAGCGCATCGATACCTCCAGAGTCGTCGTAGCTTTTGGGGCGCTCGCGCGGTGGCAGTGTTGCGGACGGGATCATCCGTCGGGCGGGTCGTCCAGTGAGTAGATGATGCTGCGCCGATCGGATGGTGCCGTCTACGCGTAGAAGTACGCCGGTGCGTGAGATGCATTGCGGCCGGTCGGTAGTACCGAAGAGCTGGGACTTGCGGGAGGCAAAAACATGGGACTCTTTGTCAGCCCTCTCATGGCACCTCGCTGTCCGAATTGCTGTCCGAATCGTCTGTCGATGGTCGTCGACCATGGCGAGGGTCGCACGCGAGAAGCAGCAGATGCTCCGGTTGGCGACTCTGGATTGCTCCGGACGACGGAAAGCTCTTGGCGGGCATGGGTGTCCTTCTTCGCCTGACGGGCCCTGCGCGAGGGGGCGCGGGAAGACACCGACTCCCAGCCCACAACCGACGCGGCGCCGGCGGGTCAACTGACGGGTGGGTTGCGTGTGGACCTTCTTCGCCCAGCCAGCGTCGAGCTTTGACGTCAGCGGGCGGATTCCTTCCCTCGTTTCTCGCTGGCTGCAAGGCTCCGGATGAGCAAGAAGGTGGCGATGAGCTCGATCGAGCGCGGTGTTTCCTCATCGCCGACGTCAGCGGCTACGCGCGTTGTCTTGGCGGGGTCGGGTAGTAAGAAGAGGGGTATGCCCTCTCGCTGGCCGTCCAACAAATCGCGGAAGATGTCGGCCGCAGGCTTCAGCCGCAGCTTAGCGGCCATCTGTTGGGTGACCGCTCATCGAGCAAGCTTATGCGTAGCTTAGCCCAGCGCTCGATGGAGTGGTCACCTCTCGTTCGCATATACGAGAGTCGGTTCTGGAGGCGAAGTCCGTTCTTCTCCGCCCTTTTGGGGATCTCTTTCGAGCGCGAGTACTCCCTGATCGCGGCTGCCGCGAACCTCAAGGGCGATGAGGTCGTGCTGGACCTTGCGTGCGGCCCCGGCATCTACGCACGCCCCTTCGCTCGAAATCTCCCTCGCGGTCATGTGATCGGCCTGGATCGCTCCGATCCAATGCTCCGCTATGCGTCGAAACGTGCACGGGAGGATGGCTTGACGAATCTTCAATTGATTCGCGGTGACGCCATGGAACTCCCCTTCCGGAGTCAAATGTTTCAGGCCGTAAACTGCTGTGGAGCGCTGCATCTCTTTCCTGACCCGGGGCATGTCCTGAGAGAGATCCACCGTGTTCTCGGTGCCGGAGGTTCCCTCACCCTGGCCGCCTTTCGTCACGGCGAGAACGGTCTTGGAACACTTGGCGCAGATATCCGCCGGCGGCTATGGGGGATGGGCTCCTTCAGCGCGAATGACCTCAGCGCGACGCTCACGAACGCGGGCTTCTCTGGCCTGAAACGACTACACGCTGGAGGACTGTGGATTATCGTCGCCGCGAGCAAGCCTTGACCGTTCAGCTGGCCCAACGCCCGAGACGTTAGGCGGCATGCACGCAGGGCGCGAGCCGGTGCGGGAATCGCCGAGGGGAAGCTCCTCGCTGGACTACGAGCTCGGCCCCTTCGCCTGAAGCTTCTCGGGCTCGTTCTTGATCGTCGTGTCGAACGTCGTCTCCCAGCAGGTGCTGGGGGCGTGCAGCTGTACGCGGAGCGGCAACGAGTAGACCGGCAGCGCGGGCAAGATCGCGGCCGCACCTTTCGCGACGAGCTTGATCTGTGCCTTGCCGTCGGCGCCGGGTTTCAGCGCGAGGCTGCCGCGGGTCTTGTGCTTGTACTGGAAGCCCTTCGCACCGGGGGGCGTGCCGAGCGCCTTCCAGCACGGCTTGCCGGAGCAGACGCCACCGGCCGGGATCGGCACGTCGGTGCTGAGCGTCACGAACGGGCTCGTGCCCTGGTAGACGCAGAGCCGGTACGCGTCCGACGCGACGGGATCGCCGAAATCGGCCGCCGTCGTGGCGGCGCCGCTGCCCCACTTCCACTGGAGCGTGTCCTTCGCGTTCTTGCTGCCGTCCTTGATGGCCAGCGAGGACTTGAGCGCCACCGTCGAGGTGCGGCAGTCTTCGCTCGGCTCCTGCGGGCAGAGCGCCAAGGTCGCGACGTCGCAGGCATCGCCGACGTTGTCGTGATCGCCGTCCGTCTGCCCGGGGTTGGGAAGCGCGGGACAGTTGTCGATCGCGTCGGGAATGCCGTCGTCGTCGCTGTCGCGCTCCGGCACGCCGACCGTGATGGGCTGCGCCATGCAGAAGCTGTCGTTCGGGCAATCGTTCGCACCCGTGCGGCAGGTCGGCGGGGTGGTGAGCGTGCAGTAGCCGGTGACGCCGTTGCAGAACGACCCCACGGGACAATCGGCGGGCACGGTGCACACGTAGGGTGCGGTCGCGCAGCGGCCCGCCTCGGTGGTGAACACCGCGCCGTCGTCGACGATCTTCAGCGGGTCGGACGTGGTGTCCTCGTGCACGGCGCCGACCACCGCGACCTGGCCGGTGCAGACGTCGAAGGTCTGCAGCACGAGACCGCCGATGGAGCCGTTGCCGTCGAGATCCTCGTCTTGATCGCTCTCGAAGGTGAGGAAGCGGACCTCGCTGCCGTTGACGCGATACGGCGCGCGCGGGTCGCACGCTTCGAGCCGGCACGGCGTCACCGCCTCGCCCAGCGCGTAAGTCGTGTCGGTCACGAGGTCGTACACGACGAGCACCGCGTCGAGCTCGTCGTCGTCGCCGTTCTGGTCGACGTTCCCCTGCGCGGCCTCGCGCGAGCGGAGCGCCAGCAGCTGATGGGGGCCGCACACGGAGCCCGCGGGCTCGCCGAGCACGATCTCCTCGGCGGCGTATCCCAGGTTGGTGAGGGTCGCGGTCGCGGCGTCGTAGACCTGGGCGACCCGGTCGGTGTCGTCGAGGTCGGGGGCGTCGACGTCGATGTCGTTCAGCGATCCGTCGCCCTGGGCGGCCTCGGGCGTGATGAACGCGACGACGTTACCCGAGATCGCGAACGCATCGGCCACCTGGCCGACGTTCGCCCAGGCCGAGCCGGCGATGGAATACACCTGTAGGACCTGATCGTCGGCGTCGAGCGCGGCAACGCGGGTCGTCGACGCGGCAATGGCCGTGGCGGCGAGCCCGAGGTTCACCGTCGGGCCGGCGTTCTGCACGAGCTGCACGACCTCGTCGTCGACCAAGCCGTCGCCATTGAGCGGGCCGGCGGGGCACGCGACGGTTCCGACGCTCGACTCTGGGCGGAGATACGCGGCGACATTGCCCGCGACCGTGACGTCGCCGGCCGGGCATTCCGTCGTGACCGCGCCGGTCGCCGCGTCGACGATTTCCAGCACGGTGTCGTCGAGCGTGCCGTCGGAGAAGAGCAGCGGATCGACGGCGAGCGGATCCGTCGTGTCGACGCCGCGCAGGTAGGTGTCACTCAGATTGTTGGTGTCGCCGCCGGGTCCGAGGAGGTTCGTGGCATCGGTGAGAAACGCGACTGCCCGACCGTCGGCCGAGATCAATGGGGTGCCGTTGCTCGACATCGGCGGACGTCCCGTCGTCGGCCACGCTCCCGAGCTCGGTCGTGCCAGTGACCCGATCGTGGACCCAGACCTGTCCATTGGAAACGCCGGGCAGGAACGTCGTGGCGTAGCTGAGGAAGGCCGCGAAGCGCCCGTCCGCCGAGAGGCCGCCACCGGTGCCGCTGCTGGAGTAGCCGTTGGCTTGCGTGCCGTCGGTCGCGACGCTCACGCGCTCGTTCACGCCGCGCAGGCGATCGCGGACGAACACGTCCTGTTGCAAGTTGGTGTCCTTGCCCGGCGCGATCATGTCGCTCCCGCTGCAGGTGAGGAGGACGAAACGCCCGTCGGAGGAGATCCCGCCGTACGGCGCGCAGGCGGTGCCGAGGCCGTCGTAGCGGCGGCTCACGAGCTCGGTCGTGTGCAGCAAACGGTCGCGCACGTAGACTTTGATTCCGGGGCCGAGGTCGTCCGGGTCGATGTTCTCCAAGGTGGAGAAGAGGACGAAACGGCCGTTGCCGCTCAGCGCCGGCCGATTGGGATAGGCGAGCGCGACCGGTGTGCCGTCGGGGCGCACCGAGACACGCTCGGTCGTGCCCGCGCCGCGATCGTAGACGAAGAAGTCGGTGGCGCCGTTGGTGTCCTCGCCGGGCGGGAGCAGATCGCTGGCCCTGCTCGCGAACGCGATCACCTGCCCGTCGTCCGAGATCGTTGGGGTGATGCTGAAGTTGTTGCCGGCGCCGCCGCCGAAGGCCTGGCTGACGAGCTCGGTCTCGCCGGTCTGGAGGTCGTGCAGGAAGATGTCCTGGACGAAGTTGCCGTCGCCCGCCGCAAGATTGCTCGCGTGGCTGCCGAACACGACCCAGTTTCCGTCCGCGGAGATCATGGAATCCCCGTTGTAGGCCGAGACGTTGTTGCCCTGGCCGCCGCCCGTCGGCTCGCTGACGCGCGTGGTCGTCTGCGTCACGCGGTCGTACACGAAGACATCGGGAAGGCCGTTGGTGTCGAGGCCGGGTGCGAGGAGATCGCTCGCGTCCGTCGAGAAGACGACCCGCCGTCCGTCGGCGGACACGCCGCCGACGCCGTAGATATACCCTCCCGACGCGGTCGTGCTCTCGCCGCCCCCGAACGCGCTGCTCGCACGCCGCATGCTGCGGCTCGCCATCTCGGGCTCGGACGTCCGCACGTAGACGCGGCCGTTCGACACCTCGAGCGGCGCGTCGTCGATCCGGAGCGCCGCGTCCACCGCGCGGGGTCGCGCGATCGCGGTTTCGCCCGTCCCGATCCGGAAGACCCGCAGGATGCTGTCGGCCTGGTCGTTGTCGGTCGTCACGTCGCAGGACTGACCGGCCTCCGACTCGAGGAACGCGAGCACGTTGCCCTCGACCGACACCGCGGGGAAGCTGAAGGGAAACTCGTTGACGCGTACGGCCGCACGGCCTTCCGGCGTCCCCGCGAGGCCGCCGCAACCGGCCGTGGCGCCGAGGACCTCGCTCTTCCCGGTACCGCGGTCGCGGAAGGTCATGACGAAGTCGTTGGTGTCGCCGTCGCCGTTGCGGTCGACCCCGTCGATCGACTCGCGGATCGTAAAGGTGCGCGCCGTATTGCTCGCGGCGAGTCCCTCCAGCGGCACCGGCGAATTGGCCTCGAACGCGTAGGCGACGCAGGCGTTGCCGACGCCCGGGCAATCACCGGGAACCGTACAGCTGGTGTACGGCGGCGTTGCCGGCAGTTGGCAGAAGTGCGGGGTCGTGCGCGGCAACACCACCGGCCCGCCGCCGGTCACCGCGGGCCCGAAGTCGAAGAGCCGGCCGCAGACACCGGTCGTGCAGTCGCCGTCGGTGGTGCAGAGCGTGGCCGGCGCGTCGACGCAGGACGTCTCGCAGGCGCCGCCCTTGCAGTCGAGATCGATGGTGCAACGTGCGCCGTCCCCGTCCCCGCCGACGCACGTGCCGTGATGGCGGGCGACGGTGAGGATCGTGTAGGGCGCGTCGGCCGACCCGAAGAAGGTCACCACGTTCGACGCCACCGTCGGATCGAGCTGCGGCTCGAGGATCGGAGGCAAGACCCCGCCCTCGGGCGTGAACGAATGGAGGAAGACCTGCGCCGGCACCGTGAACGCGAAGGGCGAGTGGAAGCGCGTCCGGATGAGGCGGGGCACCGGCACGCCGGCATCGCGCACCAGGATGCCTCCCCATCCCATCGGCATGAGCAGGTTCCCCGCGGCGTCGACCGCCATCCGCACCTCGCCAGCGGTCGCCGTGCACGGCGGATCCTCGTTGAAGCAATCGGCCTGGTAGTCGTTCGGCGGCGGGAGCGCGGTGAAGTGCGAGAAGCGCGCGTCGGGGATCGCCGTGCCGCACGCGCCGTCGTTGGCGTAGAGGCCGTCGACACAGGCCAAGAGTCCGGACTGCGCGCTGCACTCGGCGGTCGCGAGACCGCACGCCGGTGGCGTGCCGGCCGCGGTCACGCCGATCGCGACCGGACCCGAGAGCGTGGCGTCATCGCCGTCGGGTGACAGCAGCGCATCGGTATCGGGAAAGACGAACGAGAGGCGGCGATCGTGCTGGTCGAGGTCGAGGCGCGTCTGCAAGGTGCCGGAAGCCACCTCCTGACACGTCGCCGAGACCACGCCCGGGGCCGCGCTGCACGGGTCGAGATCGACTTTGCTGCAGTCGGCGGCGAGCACCACCGCGCGACGATTGCCGCCGGCGCTCGGCTGGAACATCAGCGTAACGACGTGATCGTCGCCGTCCGCGAGGAACCCCGACGACGCGTCGCAGTGCCGCAGCCGGATCTCGACTCGCTCTCCCGGCGCCGCGTAGGGCCGGTTGGTGGCGCCGAGCGCGGCCGCGAAGCTCTTCGCGGTTCCCGGAATGAGGTTACAAGCGGCGCGCGCGTCGTCGACGGAAGCGGCGAACATCGCCGTGACGACCACCAGGAGGCGAAGCAGAGAAGGCATAGGGGGCGTGCCCTTTCTCGTTTTGAAACGGTCGCGCACCGTACCGCGTATGAGGCCGCCGCCGCAAAGAAAATCTGCCCGCGAAGCCGATCGCCACAGCGCAGAAAGCGATGACTGACATAAGCAAAGGCAATTGCCGCTGCACCGTGGTATCTGGCCCGCACGGGCGACGTCGTCCACCAGTCGCATCGCGTCAACCCGCGTCAGAATGGGGCACGTCCGCTTGTCGGACGGAAGCGGATAAGAATGATCTCGCCTCACTTCGGCAGCTGTACGCGCGGGTAACTCGACGAGTTCTCGCGGCCTTCGTTGGTGCCAGTTCTAATGGTGATGAGGCCCGTTCCGAAGTCGACGTGCGCCACACCCACTCGTTGCACGATTGCATCCGCCGCCTGATCGTCACCCACACGAATTCCTGGAACCGCTGACGCCGGTAGCGAACGATCGATCACACGACGAAGGAGTCCGGAACGATCGTTCATGAGGATGCGGCGCGGATGGCATGCGCAGGTCGACGCCTCGCAGTAGCTTCAGGGCCGCAGACATGTCGGTTCGTTGGCGCGACATGTGCTTATGCGGCGACGCCGCCCGCACCGAGCGTCGTACGGAAGGAGACGTGTGTATGGCGAGAATGCTCAGACGTTAGCGACGGCCGAATCGCCGTTCGCCGGTCAGACTGGCGGTCTGGCCCCCTGCGACGGCGCTCTTTCTCACACCAACTGAGTGCTTCGCGGAGGTAACGTATGCGTTCGACTTGCCTGCTCTTCATCGTCGCATCGCTGGCTGCGGCGATGCCCGCCTTCGGTGACTACACCGACTACTACATGGAACAACCGAATCGCCCTCCGGCCTTCTACAACTACGACATGTACGTCACCTGGGAGAGCGCGCCGGCTACCAGCCGGATCTACCCGGCGTTCAACTTCAGTTTTCAGGCCGGCGTCGGCGGCTACATGGGCTTGCAGCTCGTCGGCAACACCAAGAAGGTGTTGTTCTCGATCTGGGACGTCAGCGGCAATGCCAACACCGCGCTGCCGACCGGCAATTGCAACCGTTTCGGCGGCGAGGGCACCGGCACGCAATGTCTCATGAACTACGATTGGGTGCTGGGCCGCGAGTATCGTTTGCGCATCTGGATACTCGGGGCGGTCCCCGGTGGCGAGACCTGGGTCGGCGCGATCTACGACACGGAGACGGGTATCGAGACTCAGATCGGCGTGATCGAGTTGCGCGACACCAACGGGTACAGCGGCTACGGGTGGCTCACCGATCACACGTCGGTCTTCCTCGAATATTTCGGCAGCGACAACGGTTGCAGCACCAGGCCGTACTCGAGGATCAAGTGGCGCGGGCCATGGGCGGACGCCGGCACCTGGCTCGCGAGCCGGGCGCTGATTCCATACTGGGTGAACTACCCGTGCCCCGACCACAACGACGTGACCTCGACCGTGAAACCGCTGGTCTGGCACGAGGCCGGCGGCTCCGGCACACCGATCACGAATCCGATCGGCACCGTCTTGTGGCCCGGCTGCGGCGACGGGGAGGTCACGGCGGGCGAGGAGTGCGACGACGGCAATACCGTCGCCGGCGACTGCTGCTCAGCGAGCTGCACGTTCGAAACGGCCGGCACATCGTGCGCCGCCTCCAACCTCTGCTTCACGGGGACGTGCACGGGAAGCGGGACATGCGAGAGCGTGCCACGACCGCCGCGGCCGGAATGCCGGCAATCGACGGCGCCGCGAGCCGGACGCTTGCGGTTGAGTAACCGCAGCGACACGTCGAAGAATCGCCTCGACTGGACGTGGGGCAAAGGCGTCGCGACGGCGAAGGCCGCGTTCGGAAGTCCGGATTCCACGACCGAGTACGCGTTCTGCGTCTACGACGGCACCGACCAACTGATCATGAGCGCGGACATTCCGGCCGGAACGCTCTGGAACGAGACTTCCAGCGGATTCCGCTACAAGGATCGCGCTTCCACCGCCGACGGGGTCAGCAGCATCGTGCTGACCCAAGGCCTGCAGGATGGCAAAGCCAAGATCGCCCTCGGCGGGAAGGGCACCGAGCTCGACATGCCGATGCTGCCGATTGCGCCCGGGGCCCTACCGCTCCGCGCGCAACTCGAGGCCGGCAACGGCGAGTGTTGGGTCGCTACCTACGGGGCCTTCATCTCGCGCAACTCGGCGGAGGGCTTCAGCGCGAAGAGCGACTGATCGAGTGATCGAAGCGGCGGCGCGGGCGAGATACGTCTCGCCCGCGCTCGCTCCTCTGCCGGGCTGCGCTTGCAATCACTTTGCATCGCGTCGAATCCGTGCTCGGACAGGAGGCATGAGCACGCGACCGAAAGCCCCCGTCGCGCTCCACGGCAGCGAGTTCATCCGGCAGCGTCTCGCCGACTGGTACGTCGAGCAGGGACTCGTCCCGCCGGCCGCGCTCGCGAAGGTGGCCGAGATCACCTTCGCGCTGATGCGTCAGGGTCCCGTCAATGTGTGGCGCCATGTCGACGACGGGAGCCTCCGGCCGCGCCTCCTGACCAGGGGGAGCCAGGACGGCAACGAGGAACGGGTCGCGACGTTTCGTCCCGCGAGGAAGCGCGCGCGCTGACGCACACGATCGCTGCTTCCGCGTCCACGGGAGCGATTTGACCCTGAACATCAGTGGTCCGATTCCAGAGCAGCGTCGGCTTTGATCACTTCGCTCAGCAGCTCGGATTTGAGCGGGGAGTCCTCCAGCAGGATCTGCCGTATCGTCTCCTCGCAGTAGTCGTCTCGATCCGCCGGTGGGACGCAGCGCGCCAGCTTCTCCGCCGATCAACCGATCGGCGCTTCCACCCGGTCTTTCCGCAAGAGATCTTTCAACCAAAACGGCGTGCGCGTGGAGTCACAGGAAGCGGGGTTGGGGCGGGTTCGGTCGTAGGCGGAGAGCGTGGTCGGCAGCTTCGGGGGGTCGATGGGATCGAAGCACGCGGTGTCGATCTGCGTCGCGTCTACGTTGCTTCCGGAGAAGTCGGCACCCGAGATCCAAGCACCGTAGAACGTCGCGCCCGTCATCGCGGCGCTCACGAACTTGGCCCGCTCGACGTGCGCTTGATCGAGGCAGGCCGCCTCCAATCGCGCGTAGGAAAAGTCCGTGCTCTGCAGGTCCGAATCGTTGCCGACGTCGCCCGGTACCAACCAGGCGCCTTTCAGATGGGCACTCCGCAGGTTGGCTCGTCGGAAGCTTGCGCCGGGGAGCCGGGCCCACTCCAACTGCACGCCCTCCAGGCGCGAGCCGCGGCAGGTGAAGGGAACGGCATGGCCCCAGACCGTCAAGCACCCCGAGAGATTGATCCCGGGGAGGAAGTTCACCGGACCCAACGCCACGCCGTCGAGGTTGACTCCCTGTCCGACGAGGATCTCCAGCGCGGCGGCGCGATTCGCCGGCTGCTCAGACCAGGCATTCGCCACGATCTTGTGCCAGGCCTCGTCCCGCTGTGCCCGCAGCTCCGCATCGTGATTGATCAGAAAAGACACCGCCGTCCCGAGAATCGTCAACTTCCCTAAGTACTCCAATCCCGTAATGAGACGCTGAAACGGAGAGCGCGCTTTCGATCCTGCTGCGCCGTTGCTCATGACGTTCCGGTCAACGGCTCTTCAGGAAGTCACACACCGCCTGCTTTCCCGCCGCCTCGATCTCGCTCCTGCCGCCGTCACTGTGACATTGACAGATCAGGGCGAGCCGGAACGCCATGTCGCATTTCGCGTCCTTCGCCGATGCCACCGCCTTCTTCATCAGGCAGGAGCGTCCTCCACTGGTGAGACACTCCGGATACGTCGCGACGTACTCGTTGGCGCAATCGAGCTCGCCCGGCTCCTTCGTGTAGCTGCTGATGCACCACGAGAGACTCTCTTTGAAGTCGGCTCGGCTCGTCGTGACGCCGGCAACCACGATGGCCAGCGTGGCCATACCCATGACGAACGTCTTCACTGACGCCTCCCTCCCCGCGGGTGCGGGCGACTCGTTTGGCGCCGCCCCTAACACGCTCGACGTTCGATCTACAACGGTCGACGGGCGGAGGAACGCTACTTCGGCCGCCCGAGCGCGCGCTCGACCGTCTGCACCAGCGCCTCGACGCCGGTCGCGACCCACACCAGGCCCTTGCTGATGCTGTCGAGCGGGGCGCTCTCGATCTTGTCGGCGAGCCGACGGAGCGCGACGACGATGCGGTCGCGCTCGTTCTTGATGGCGGCGTCGATCTTCTCGGGGTCGATCTGCGAGCGTTCGTCGGCGGGCATGGCCGGAGAATAGCCGCGCCCGCCGTCGAGAGCTACTTCCCGTGCAAGGCGAATGTCGCCCCCGCCGGGTCGGCGCATTGGGCGACACGGTTTCCGGTGGGAATGGGCATCGGGCCGTTCCATACCTGTCCTCCGCCCGTCTTCACGCGCGCGAGCGCGCCGTCGAGGTCGCCGACGTGGACGTAGTAGAGCCAGTGCGGCGGCAGCGGGTAGCCCTCGGGCCGGGTCATCATGCCGCCGAGGTTGGGGCCGCCCCTGCCGAAGATCTGATACACGCCCTTCTCCCCCATCGGGAACGCCTCGGTCTTCTGCCAGCCGAAGAGCTGCTGGTAGAAGCCGAACACGGCCTCGCCGTCGGCGGCGAGGAGCTCGTGCCAGGTGACGTGGCCCTGTGTCGGCTCGGTCGGCGGCGCCATGCCTGAGCCCATCGGCTTGAAGAGCGCGAGCACGGCGCCCTGCGGATCGGCGATCACGCTGAACCGGCCGACGGTCGGGATGTCGGACGGCGGGACCGCGACCTTGGCGCCGAGGGAGGTCGCCTTCTTGGTGAGGGCGTCGACGTCGTCGGCGGTCACGTAGGCGAGCCAGGACGGCCGGGTCCCGGACTTCTTGGCGGCGTCGTCGAGCGGGACGAGCCCTCCGATCGCCGCGGCGCCGTTCATCAACAGCGTGTAGGGGCCACCCTCGAAGGCCTGCGTTTTCCAGCCGATCACGTCGCCGTAGAACGCCGCGGCACCCTTCGGATCGGTGGTCGTCAGCTCGTACCAGACGAAGTTTCCTTGCGAGTCGCTCATGGCTCTCTCCTCCCGCCGAAATGCTCGAATACTCGATAGTCGTACGGCGAGCTCGGAAATCGACAGGCGAGATTCTCAACGATTTTCGTGGACTGCCGCCCGTCAATCATGCGAGGTTCTCGTATCTCCCGCGTCCCTGGAGGACCGCCGTCATGCCACGAACCACCCCACTTCGATTCGCCGTGCTCGCGCTCGCGACCTCCGTCGTCCTGACGGCGGCACGACCGGCAGGAGCGACCTGCGACCCGATCTTCACGACGCGCATCGGGCCGCCCTCCATGGCGCAGCCGAACGGCAGCTTCCAGACCGTCTCGGAGGACTGCACGGGCCTCGCGGGATGCAGCGACTTCTTCGACGTCGAGCTGCAGGAAAACGACCAGCTGGATCTCACCTTCTGCTCCGACGGCGGGACCGCGAGCTTCAACACCGACATCTCGATCTGGAAGGGCCCGCAGTTCGACGACCTCGAGGAGTGCAGCGAAGCCACGTGCGGCTCGCTCACCGACCTCACCTTCTTTGCGCCCGACGCCGGGACCTATCGCGTACGGATCGGGCGCGTGGGACCGTTCCCGCCCTTGTTCCCGGGTGGACCGTACACGCTCGCCTACTCCGGACCGATCGGCAGCACGATCGCGCCGGCCACGTGCGGCGACGGCGCGCTCGACGCCGGTGAGGAATGCGACGACGGCAACAGCGTCGGCGGCGATTGCTGCTCGGGGAGCTGCACGTTCGAGGGCTCCGGCGAGATCTGCCAGGACGACGGCAACAGCTGCACCAACGACCAGTGCGACGGCGCCGGCGTGTGTCTCCATCCGAACAAGGCCGCCGGAGAGTTCTGCGACGGCGACCTCTACTTCTGCACCTTCGACGAATGCGACGGCGCCGGCACGTGCACGCACACCAACATTCCCGACTGCGACATGCTGCCGGCCTGCGGGCCGACGCTGCCCTCCGGAGTGGCCACCTTCGAGCATCCGAAGAAGGCGAAGCAGTTCGACTCCAGCCTGGTGCAGGCATACGTCGGCTGCGGCAACATCAACGGCGGGATCCCGTCGACGACGACCGAAGGCGGCATTCCCGCGTGCGAGCCCGAGACCCCGAACGAGCGCGACGGCAGCCCGTCCGACGGCTGGCACTGGGACAGCAGCAAGGCCCAAGGCAGGGTCAAGATCTACACGCGCTGCACCGGTGCGGCGGATTTCGGCGTCAAGCTCACCATGTCCGGCATCACCGACGGCAACGGCGACCCCGCGAACGGCCCGGGCACGTTCGCGATGATGGTCGCGCTGACGCTCGTCGAGCCGGACAACGACACCATGACGACCATTTCCTTCCCCATGGAGTTTGCGTTCGATGCGATCGACGGGCGGGTCAAGGTCCAGACCTCGGGCAACGCGATGTTGAGCGAGGCCAGCCTGCCGCCGTTCCCGAACGGCACCTCCGTCTCGCTCCGCGGCGTCGACCCGTTCGACGGCGGGTTGCTCGAGATCCGCGACCCGAACGGCAACCCGTTCGCGCGGCCCGGGGTGTTCCTGCCCGATCTGCCGCAATAGCCGCGGCGAGGATCAGCGGGGCGCGAGGCCGCGCTGCTCGAGACGCCACACCAGAAGATCGATGCGGTCCTGACCGAAGAAGGGCTCGGCCTCGAACACCATCGTCGGCACGCCCCAGTGGCCGGCGGCGAGGTGATCCTCCTGGTTCTTGGCGATCGCGGCGTCGAGCGCCGCGGCGTCGCGGGCGACGACTGGATCGAGCTCGGCGAGATCCAGGCCGGCGCGGGCGGTCGCCTCGGCGAGATGCGTCCCCTCGTTCCAGCCGTCGACCTTGCCGTTCCAGATGAGGCGCGAGACCTCGTCGATGAAGGCGAGGCCGCGGCCGCGCCGCGCCGCCTCGATGCCGAGGCGGGTCAGGCGGTGGATGTAGGGCTGCTCCGCGGCGACCGTGCGGGTGGCGAAGTCCTGCACGATCGGATCGGGTCGCGGCCAGCCGTAGTCGAGGCCGAGATACTGCGCCAGGCGCAGCGTGTCGCGGAGGAGGTAGGGCGGCCAGAGCGGGTTCACGGTCTCGAAGAAGCCCGGGATGCGGACGGCGATCGGCAGCACCGGGCGGACGTTGACGGCGAGGTCATAGTCGGCCGCGAGCCGCACCAGGCGCGGCGTGGCGAGATAGGAGTACGGGCTCCGGAAGGACCAGAAGACGTCGATGGCGAGGGTCATGCGCCTGCCTCTATCGTCTCCGAAGCAGAGCCGCGAGCCGAGCGTTGGACGCCGCGAGCGGCTTCGGTTAGGGACGCGCATGCGACGCGCTCTCCTCTTCATCGTCGGCGTGACGGTCCTCGGTGGGCTCGCGCTGCTGGGCGCGCTCAGGCTGCCGGCGGTCCAGGACGCCATCGTCTATCGCGTGATCGACCGCCTGGTCGGCGACCCGACCGCGAATCGCCTCTTCACCGACGACGCGCTCCGCGTGGCCCTCTGCGGCACCGCGTCGCCGCTGCCGCACGTCAGCCGCGCCAAGCCCTGCGTCGCCGTCTTCGCGGCCGGCCGCTTCTGGATCGTCGACGTGGGACCGATGTCGTGGAACCGCATCGCACTCTGGCGTCTCGACGGCAGCCGGATCGGCGGGGTGCTGCTCACGCACTTCCACTCCGACCACATCGGCGATCTCGGCGAGTTCAACCTCCAAACCTGGGGCGCGGGGCGGCCGACGCCGCTCCAGGTCTACGGGCCTCCGGGAGTCGAGCGCGTGGTCGCGGGCTTCGCGGAGGCCTACGCCCTCGACACCGGCTATCGCGTCGCCCATCACGGGGCCCAACTGCTCCCCCCGGCGATCAGCCGCATGGAGGCGCATCCCGTGGAGCTCGGTCCGGACGGCGCACCCGCGGTCGTGCTGGAAGCCGACGGGCTCCGCATCACCGCCATCCGCGTGAACCACGAGCCGGTGACACCGGCGTATGGTTACCGCTTCGACTACCGCGGCCGCTCGGTGGTGGTGAGCGGCGACACCGCCAAGAGCGCGAGCCTGATCGCCGCCGCACGCGGCGCCGACGTGCTGCTCCACGAGGCCCAGGCGAATCATCTGGTCGCCGTGATCGGCGAGGCGGCGGCGCGCCACGGCCAGCCCCGGGTGGCGCAAATCATGCACGACATCCCGAGCTACCACTCCTCGCCGGTCCAGGCGGCCGAGGTCGCGAACGAGGCCGGCGTCCGGCTGCTGGTGCTCTACCATCTGACGCCGCCGCCCCCGAACGGTCTCGCCGAGACCGTCTTCGTGCGCGGGGTCGATGCCGTTCGGCCGACCGGTTGGGAGATCGCCGACGACGGGCTGGTCGTGGAGCTGCCTCTCGGCTCCGACCGAATCGTCACCAGCCGCCTGCACTAGTTCCTGCGACGGCGGCCGTCGGGAAGAGCGGACGGTGGAGGGCTCGGCGGCGGGTCCTACGGCGGTGGAGCGCGGCGATCGCCGCATCGGCGGGCAATCGCCACGGATCAATCGATCGGCGTATCGCAGCAGCGCATGGCACTCATCGGGCGATCAACACATCGCGCACGCCTGGCGCGTAGCGCTCCTCGCAGGCCGCCGTCGCAGCTAGTGCAGAAGGGGATCGCTCCCTTTCGCCGCCACGGCCCCCCGGCCGCACCGCAACTTTCGCCAAGAGTCCTCCGCGCCCGTGCGTTAGCTTGCGGGCAGGAAAGGAGACTCATCCATGGCTTCGATTCGGAAAGAGATTCTGGTCGACGCGCCGCCCGCGCACTGCTGGGAGGCGCTGCGCGACGTCGGGGCGCTCCACACCCGCCTGGTCCCGGGCTTCGTGACCGACACCCGCCTCGAAGAAGGCGCCCGCATCGTCACCTTCGGGAACGGCATGGTCGCGCGCGAGCTGATCGTCGAGCTCGACGACCAGGCACGGCGCCTCGTCTGGGCGGTCGTGGGCGGCTCCTTCACCCACCACAACGCCTCGGTCCAGGTCTTCGAGGACGGCCGCGGCGGCAGCGTGCTGGTGTGGATCGCCGACTTCCTGCCGGACGCGATCGCGCCGCACATCCAGGCGATGATCGACCACGCCGCGAGCGTGATGAAGCCGACGCTCGAATCGGCGGCGGCACCACGGGCGGCGGCTACGGGCAGTTAGCCGTGAGCGGCACGTCGGCGATCACCGCTGAGGTGTTGAGCGTGCCGCCCGCGGACAATCCGATGCAACCGGCCGACGCGGCCTTGTAACGGCCGCGTGCGGTCAGGCTACCCGCCGGCGCGAGGGCCTCGATCTTGCCGCTCTCTCGGGCCTCGAGCGTGCCGTCGATCTCCATCAGCCCGGCGCCGCTTTGGTTGAAGCGGATCTCGCCCGCCTGGGTGTGGCCGTCGACGTCGAAGAACGACTTCGCCCGGACCGTGACGGCCGCGCCCTCGACCTGCGCGTCGCCGCCGGTATTTCTCCCCGAGAGCCTGGCGGAGAGAAAGACGTCGACCGTCCCCGCCGGCGCGGAGATCACCAGGCTGCCGCCGAAGTCGCCCGTGCCGACGGCCGTCAAGGTGGAGTGGTCGACCGTGATGTCGCCGCTCGCCACGTCGGCGTAGAGGCCGAGGATGCCGCCGTTCACCTTGCCGTCGGCGTCGAGGTCGCCGCCGAGCACGTGCAGCAGGCCGGTGACGGCGAGCTGGATCGAGCCGCCGTCGCCGGTCGAGCCTTGCACGTCGATGTTGTGGAGGATCTCGATGTTCGCGGCGCTGATCCCGATCGAGCCGCCGTTCGTCTTGCCGGGCGCCTTGATGGACCGCGGCGAGGCGGTCCCCATGGGGGCGTCGATGTTGACCGAGCCGCCCATCGCGATGCCCTGGGCCTGGATCGCGTCGTTGATGGTGACGTTGCCGGACCCGCTCGTGAGGTTGACGGAGCCCCCGTTGCCGATGTTGCGCGCGCGGACACGGATGTCGTCGTTCATCACCACGCCCGTTTCACCCGTGAGCGAGACGCTGCCGCCCGGAGCGTGATCGCCGCTGGCACGGACGTCGCGGTCGAGCGTGACGGTCCCCGCGTTGCTGATGATCTGAACGTTGCCGCCCGGATTGCCCTCGGCGAACATGCGTCCGGCGGTCGTGACGCCCGTGTCGCCCAGGATCGTGACCGTTCCGCCGGGGCTCAGCTGGGTCCCGCGGACGTCGATGACGGCGCTGACGCCCGTCGAGACCTCGCCGTCGGCATCGAGGGTGATGCTGCCGCCGGGCGCGGCCCCGTTGCCGAACGTCTTGGCGGTGAGACGCGACTTCACCATGACGTTGCCGCTCGCCTGCACGGCGATGCTGCCGTTCGCCGTGATGCCCGAGACGTCGATCTCGGTGCGGCAATCGACGTCGCCGTTGGCGGCGATCAGCGACACCGACGCGCCATCGTTGTTGCGGCCCTCGATCCGACCCTGCTGCACGATGCTGTCGGCGGTCAGCGAGAGCGTCCCGCCGTCCGGCACGATGATCGCGCCGCCGATCACGAGGGCGCGGGCCCCGAAGTCGACGACGCACGGCGACTGCACCGTGACGTTGGTCATCGTGCACGGATTGCCCGTGCAGAGGTTGTCGGGATCGATGCACGACACCTGCGCCAACGACCGCGACGCGCACAGGATCACGAACGACAGCACCAACAGCGAGCGACCGATGCGCATGACGAACCTCCTCCTCGAGTGTTGAAACGTGAGCCGATCCGGCGCGGGGCGGCGCGACATCGAGCGGCGCCGCTCCCTCGGCTGTAACGTCGGGCGTTCCTACCGGTCAAGGAAAATCGGCTGGCGCGGCGCGATCGCGCCACTCTGGACCACCCGATCACCGCACGGACCGTGTCGGCCTCGCGCCGGCCGCGGCCTCAGCGCAGTGGCACGAGCAGCGGCGCCGTCAGCTCGCCGAGACGGAGCCGCTGTCGTCCCTCGGCATCGAAGTTCGCCGGCGCGAGCCAGCGGGCGAAGGCCGCGTCCAGCCCTGGCCACTCACGGTCGGTGGCGGCGAACCACGCGGTGTCGCGGTTCCGGCCCTTGTAGACCAGTGCCTGGCGGAAGACGCCCTCGAAGGAGAGCCCGAGGCGCTCGGCCGCCGCCCGCGACGGGGCGTTCAGCGCGTCGCACTTCCATTCGTAGCGGCGATAGCCGAGGTCGAAGGCGCGCTTCATCATCAGATACATCGCCTCGGTGGCCGCCGGCCGGCGCTGCAGCAGGGACGAGAAGCGCAGGTGGCCGACCTCGATCGATCCGACGAGCGGATCGATGCGAAGGTAGCTGGCGAGGCCGACCGCGCGCCCGCTCGCGGCGTCGACGATCGCGAAGAAGAGTGGATCGTCGCCGAGGCAGAGCGCCCGCATCCAGGCCAGATAGGCCTCGAGGTCGGCGAAGGGTCCGTAGGGCAGATACGTCCACCCACGCGCATCGGGATCGAGGGCATTGGCGTCGAACAGGGCGCGGGCGTGGCGGGCCGGATCGATCGGCTCCAGGCGGCAGAAGCGGCCGGAAACGACCTCGCGCGCGGGACGCGGCGGCGGCCGCCAGCCCGGAACGGAGAAGCCGATCGGCTGTCCCAGCTCGTTGGTGCTCGTCGTCATGGCGGCGACGCGTACCACATTCCGGCGAACCGGCGGATCGCACTTTTTCACGGGCGTTGCTGGCATCTTCTACACGGCGGCGCGGCGCGCGCGCGCCGGGGCTCGTCGCCGCACCTGGCACACGCCTCGCAGCTCCCGCCCGCATGAGCATACACATCGGCTACGCGCTTTCGAGCGAGGAGCATCCGCCGGCGAAGCTCGTCGAGTACGCCGTCCGCGCCGAGCGGGCCGGCTTCTCCTTCGCCACCATCTCGGACCACTTCCACCCCTGGACGAGCACTCAGGGCCAGAGCCCGTTCGTCTGGGCCGTGATCGGGGCGATCGCGCACGCGACCGAACGCCTGCGGCTCGGGACCACGGTGACGTGTCCGCTCGTCCGGATGCACCCGGCGCTGGTCGCGCACGCGGCGGCAACCGTCGCGGCGCTGATGCCGAACCGCTTCTTCCTCGGCCTCGGCAGCGGCGAGAACCTGAACGAGCACGTCACCGGCGAGCGCTGGCCCGGCCCGGGTCAGCGGCTCGAGATGCTCGAGGAGGCGGTCGAGATCATCCGGGAGCTCTGGAAGGGCGAGGTGACGACCCATCGCGGACGGCACTACACCGTCGATGAGGCCCGCCTTTACACACTGCCGGAGGCGCCCCCGCCCCTCTACCTGGCCGCCGGCGCGCCGCAGGCCGCCGAGCTCGCCGGCCGAAGCGCCGACGGCCTGATCACGACCTCACCCGCCGCAAGCATCGTCAAGCGCTTCAGCTCTGCCGGCGGCCGCGGCAAGCCCCGCTATGGCGGCCTAACGGTCTGCTGGGCCGCAAGCGACGAAGAGGCGCGCGCGACCGCTCATCGCTACTGGCCTCAGACCGTTCTCGGCGGCGATCTCCTCTGGGAGCTGAAGACGCCGGAGCTGATCGAGCACGCGGCCGAGCACGTGCGCCCGGAGGACGTCGCCACCGACGTGGTCTGCAGCGCCGACCCCGCGGCGCACCGCGCTCGCATCGAGGAATATCTTCAGGCCGGCTTCGATCACGTCTACCTGCATCAGATCGGACCCGACCAGGAGGGATTCTTCGAGATGTGCGAAACGGAGCTTCTACCGAAGCTGCGCTGAGGTGGGAGCCGGCCGGAGCGCCGGCGGATGTGAGCAATGCCGCCGGTCGGAAGCATCGATTGGCTCCCGACCGGGCGGCATGAGCTCACGTCTACTTCTGGTCTTGCGACTTGTCCTGCTTGCGCTGCTTGTCCTCGGGACGAGGCTCCCGCGGCTTATGCTGTCCCGGCTGACCACCTTGACCGGTTTGACCACGCTTGGTGTCTGGCATGACTCATCCTCCTCTATTAGTCGGCAGTCGCGTCTGCGACTCCCGGACGGGAAGTCTGCGACTCCCGTGCCAGAGGATTCGTCCGCTCCGGACCAAGCGTTGCCGTCACGACGATGCGTCCGCTGCGCAGACGATGCCGTGCCTCTCTACAAACTACCGCGCCGCGCGATCGACTCACGCCGCGCCCGGTGCCGCGGGCGGAAGCGGCGTCCAGGTCAGCAGCGAGCCATGGGCGCGGCAGCTGAAGCAGAGAGTCTGCAGACGTGCGGCACGTCCGACACGATAGATTCGGCCCGGCCCGCCGCACGTCGGGCAGACGTGATCTCCGGCTCGCAGGGTCATGCGTCGTCTCGATGTGGTCGACATGGGCAGCTCCTCCCGAGACGCCGGAGAGCGATGCGCGTGCCAGCCCCATGCTTCGCGATTTCGCTACCCTCGAAGAGTACACCGTGTAATCGCGCGCGATTTCCTCGGCAAGTTCTACAAGCATGGACTTCGCGCTCACGCCACTCGAGCGTGGCGACGCTCGCTTGTGCACGCGCAGCGCGTGGCACGCATCTCGCTCCCTCGACCATGGATTCACAAATTCACAACTGAGGAGGATTTCGAATGCGTCAGGTCATTTGCAGGTTGCTCGCCGCGAGCGTCCTCGCGACCGCCGGACTCACGGTCGTCGCCTGCCACCACCACCACCATCGTAATGAGGGCCCCGCCGAGCACGCCGGCCGTCACATCGACAACGCCGCCGACAGGGCGGGCGACAAGATCGAGGACGCCGGCCGCAAGGTGAATCGCGCCCTCCCGGGAGATTGAAGGGGATCTCTCCCCTTCACCTATTCGCTCAGAAATTCCGCCACCGGCGCGAGCGGCTCCAGGGCGTCGCAGAGGATCTTCAGCGTCGCCAGCATCGGGACGGCCAAGAGTGCGCCCGGGATGCCCCAGATCCAGGTCCAGAAGCAGACGGCGAGGAAGATGACGACGGGGTTGAGCTCGAGGCGTCGTCCGAGCACGGCCGGCGTCACGAAGTTGCTCTCGATCACGTCGATCGCGAAGTAGATCCCCGGCGCCACCAACGCTTTCCCCAAGTTGTCGAAGGTCATCACCCCAACCAAGCCGAGCACGACCTGGCTGGTGAGCGGACCGACGTAGGGGACGAAGTTGAGGAGCGCGACCATGATGCCCCACAGGACCGGGTTGGGCATTCCGATCAGCGCCATCGCGAGCCCGACGGTGACCCCGAGGGCGGCGTTGATCAGGCTCACCGAGAGCAGGTAGCGGGAGATGTTGCTCTCGATCCGCCGCGCCACCTCGACGGCGAGCCTCTTGTCGTCGAGGCGCGGCAACACGCGCACGAGCTTCCGGAGAAAGAGATCGCCCGAGGCCAAGAGGAAGAACAGCAGGACGAGCGTCATGCCGGCGGCGGTGACGATCCCGCTGGTGTGCGAGAACAAGCGATCGCGGAGGCTGGTCGGCTTGATCGCGACCGTGGGAGTCTGGTCGGTGCCGCCGCCGTTGGCGAGATCCTCGACGCGGTCGGCCGCCTTCGTCACCTGCTCCATGGGCTTCCGGAACGTCCGCAGCTTGTCTTCGACCCGGCGGACGCTCTCCGGCACGGTGTCGAACCAGGCTACCGCGGGCTCCGCGAGGCGGTACGCACCGTAGGAGCCGATGGCGAGGAGGCCGAGCAGCAGAACCCCCGCCCCGAGCGGCTCGGGCACGCCCCAGCCCTTGAGCGCTCGCACCACCGGCCCGAGAATCAGGCGCAACATGAGCGCCAGGACGATCGGCAGGAGGAAGCCGCGCCCGAGATGGAGCCCGCCCACCAACGCCACCAGTCCGACCAGGACGGCGGCGATGGTGACGACGAGGGACTCTCGCGCGACGTCGCGCAGCGACAAAGCTAGGCGTCGGCGGCGGGTCGAAGACTGCTGATCTTCTCGCCGATCTTCTCGCTGATCGCCTCGCGGACCTCCGCGCCCGGGCGCGGCGCGAACAGCACCGCCAGCCCCGCACCCAGGACGATACCGGCGGCGAAGATGCCGAACGACGACATCATGGCGTCGTCCGCCGGCCGGCCGCCGAGCGCCCGCAGCAATTGATCCCGTCCGGCGCTCTTCGCGCCCGTGAATGCATCGATCAGGTCCTGCACCGAGAGGTTCTGCATGATCATCACTCCTTTTCGTGTTCCGTGGTGGGCGCCGATGCCGAGGCGAGGTTGTCGCGCAGGCGATTGGCGAGCAGCACGAAGGCGAGTCGACCGCCGACTCCGAAGAGCATGCGGCTGAACGTCTTCGGCAGACCTCCTCCGAGGACGTAGCCGAGCCCGGAGGCGGCGCCGAGCGTCACGTACGGTCGCGCCTCGAGTTGCTCGCGGACCCTGCGCTCCAGGTCACCAAGAGCGCCCTCGAGCTCCGCGGTGAGACCGCTCACCTCGCGTCGTACCCCGGCGCTCTTCTTCTGGAGGCGTTGAATGCGACTGCCGTCGGCGATCGTGGTCGGCATGTTCGGTCTCCCTTCAGACGTGGCGGCGAAGGATCCGGCCGACGAAGTAGCCGGCCGCCACGGCGCCGAGGAGCGCCAGCATCGGCCGCTCCTTCACGAACGCTCGCAGCTCGCCATCGATTCGCGCCAGCTCCGGGCCGAGCACCTTTTCGGCTTCATCCGCCAGCCGTCCGCCCGTCGGCATCGTCGTCATTTTCGTGGTCGTCGCCATCGTCGTGTCTCCTTCGATGTGTGTTCTCAGCGCTGCGCCATGAGCAGGCCGACGGCAAACCCGCCGAGGAGCCATCTCCATGGATGCTCGGCGATGTGGGTGCCGAGCGTGATGTCGTTTTTCACCGCGACGGTCAGCTCCTCGACCGCTTCCCGCAGATCGGCCTCGCTGCGCTCGATCGACTGCCGAAGCGCTTCCTTGTCATCCGGTGCCGGCGGTGGTGCCGCGGGCTCGACCGCCCCGATCTCGAGTTCGTTCATGTTCTCTCCGCGGAGCTCAAGTAGATGCCGATGGCGACCGCCGTGAGCAGGTGCACCGCCCCGATCGTCGCGACCGCGGCCGCCGGCGACATGCGCTCGGCCAACAGCAGCGCCGCGGCGACCGCCAGGCCGCACCAGCCGAAGACGGCGACCACCGCGGTTGCCAGCACGAGGCCGATGCGTCGCAACACGCTCGCCAACGCGTCCTGCGTTTCCAGACGGATCAGCTCGATTCGCTCGACCACGATCCGTTGTGCCGCCTCGATCGCGCGCTCGGCAGCGGTGATCGCGCTCGGAGCCGGAGAGGCTTCGTTCTGGTGTGCCGGCGTGATTCCGTTCGTCATCAATGTGATCCCGTCCTCGTGATCCCAGGGCGGGGGCAGCAAGCATCATGCCCGTGACGCTCACGTCGCCGTTCGAGCGCAGACCGACGAATGTCTTTGATTCGCCAATCGAACGCTCTTCGCTTCGTCGCTGGTGCGCATCGTCACCGCTGCAAGTTTTACAGCGGCTGTAGGCCTGACAGCCGTAACCCGCACGTCGCGCGTGAGAAACGAAGGGGATCGCGGTGGCATGGATCCTGCCTTGACCCGAGACGTGGACGACGCGACTGCCAATCTTCGCACGCTCGGAACGACCCCGCTCGTGGACGAAACCTCGGCCGGTATGACCGCCGCGGTTCTCGCTCCGTTCCGCGACGCGTGGCTCGTGGCGCGGGCGCGTTTGGCGTTGCTCGTCGCCTGCGGCCGCGGCGTCGCCGATGTCGCCGTCGAGGCGCACCGCGGACGCCTGGTCCTGGCTGGAGAGGTCGCGACCGGCGCGCTGCGCGACCAAGCCGAGCAGTGCCTTCGTGATCTGCCGGGGATCGTCGGGTTGTCGAATCTGATTCGCGTGCGCGGCGCGCGCTTTCGACGCGGCGGCACGGACGACGAGCTCGGCGCGGCCGTCGGCGCGCACCTCGCGCGCGTGCTCCGCCGATCGCACATCCACGTGGCCGGCGTCTACGACGGTGTCGTCACCCTCGCGGGCACGGCGAGAAACGCCGCCGAGCGCCTCGCCGCATTCGAGGCCGCCATTCACACGCTCGGCGTCCGCCGCGTGGTGAGCGACGTCGTCGTCGAGCCCACACTTCCCACGACCGTCCGCATGGACAACGATGCGGACGCCGACGCCGCCTGAGGTCGATCATGTCACAAGCCGTCTTCGGCATCGCCGACAGTGAGGCCCGTGCAGAGCGCATCATCGGTGATCTCCGCCACGCGGGGATTCCGAGTCGCGACATCTCGATCCTCTTTCCCGACCGCACCGGCGAGCGCGATCTCCGGCACGACGCCCATACCAAGGCGCCGGAGGGCGCGTCGGCGGGCGTCGGCACCGGCGCGCTTCTGGGTGGCACGCTCGGCTGGCTCGCCGGGGTCGGCGCGATCGCCGTTCCCGGGCTCGGCGCCTTCATCGCGGCCGGACCGATCATGGCGACCCTGAGCGGCGCCGCGGCGGGAGCCGCGGTCGGCGGCGTTTCCGGGGCGCTCCTCGGCTTCGCGGTTCCGGAGTTCGAGGCCCGGCAGTACGAAAGCAAGGTGCTCGAGGGCAACATCCTGATCTCGGTGCATACCGAGAGCGTCGTCCGCCAAGCCGAGGTGCGCGACATCCTGCAGCGGAACGGCGCGACCGACGTCTCGCAACGCGAGGAGTCGGCCGTGCCTGCGAGTTAGCGCGCGCCGGAAACGGCGGTAATCAGCGTGCCGTGCTGGCCGCGTCGCGGCAGCCCTGGCGGCAGTGCATCAGACGCGTGTTGCACTCGCCGCCGCGCTTCGACTCACGGACGTGGCACTCGTCGTAAGACTTGGCGCACGCGTCGAGGCAGGGGGTGGATCCCGTCGGCTCGCAGCTCCGGAAGAAGCATCCGATCTTCTCGAAAAAGCCGCGCTCGCCCTGCTCCGGTCGCGCCGCCGCGCGGGCCTCGCCCGGCGCCGTGACCGGCGGTGCCGATGCCTCGCTCCGCACGGTCGGCGCGGCCGCTTCCGCGCGCTCGCCGACGGCGACGGCGGGAGTCGCACTCGCCGGTGCCGGCGCGGCCGCACCCTCGACGCGCGCCGCTCGCGGCCGCGGCTTCTCCTTCTCCTCGCGCGGCGCCGTCATCGAGGCCGGTGGGGGTGCACCGGGCTCCTTGCCCGCCTCGGCCGGCGTCAGCGGCGCCGGCACGCTCGCTACCGGCGGCGGCGGCTCAGGACAGGCCTTCTCGCATCGCATCTCGTCGGCGGCACAGGGACCGCCGCGCTTGTTCTCGGGACGCCCGAGGCATGCCTTGTAGGTGACGCGGCACGCGTCGATGCAGCGCTCGTGACTTCGAACGGTCGGAACGTTCGGATCCTCGGCCGGCTCGAACGGACAGTCGCGCTTGCAACGCACGACCTCGATGTTGCAACGCCCGTCGTTCTTCGAGCCCGCGCGCTTCTGGCACTTCTCGAAGAAGAAGTTGCAGTCGTCGAGACAGAGCTCGCTGCGACGGGGCGTCGTCTCGTCCGCTCCGACGATCTGCCCGCTCGCGAGCAGCACGACGCATCCAACCACAACCGCCACGATCCGCATCAGCGGCGTGTCTATCGCCACATCCTCCAATTCGCAAGCCGAATCGGACGGTTTCAGGCGAGAACGACGCGGTCGAGGCGGAGTGTTTCGGCGACGGACCAGGCTTGGAAGGGGCAGCCGCGGGGGGTGTGAGGCGCGTCGGCGTCGGCGATTTCCGAGATGTGGCCGAGGCCGGCGTCGTCGAGGTGGCGCCAGAGAGGCGTGAGAAAACGCGCGCGCGCGTCCCGCTTCACCTCCGGCGTGGCGCCGCGAACTCGCACCCAGGCCTCGACGAAGGGGCCGAGCAGCCAAGGCCAGACGGTGCCCTGATGATAGGCGGCGTCACGCTCGCGCACGCCGCCCTCGCAATGCGCCGCGTATCCCGGCTCGCCCGGTGCGAGCGAGCGGAGCCCGAGCGGGGTGTAGAGCCGCGCGCCTACACCATCGACCAGTCGGCGCGCGCGCTCGCCCTCGAGCAGCATGAGCGGCAGGCCGCCGACGGCGAAGATCTGATTGGGGCGAACGGCGGCGTCGTTCACGCCGCGGCGATGGTCGCAATCGACGACGTCGTAGAGACCACCGAGCGTCTCGTTCCAGAAGCGGCCGACGAAGCTCGCGTGCCCGCGCGCGAACAAGTCCTGCCACCGCTCCGAGAAGCGGCTGCCGACGTGGAGCGCGTTCAACCAGAGTGCCTGCACCTCGACGGGCTTGCCGATGCGCGGCGTCACCACCCAGTCGCCGACCTTGGCGTCCATCCACGTGAGCTGCACACCGGGCTCGCCCGCCTTGATCAGGCCGTCGTCGTCGCAGCGGATGCCGAAGCGCGTGCCGGCGGCGTAGCCGTCGAGGATGGCCTCGATCGCCTCGCGCAAGCCGCGATGCACGTCGGCGGGCACCGGCTCGCCGGCGGCCGCGGCGGTCGTGAGATACTCGTCCGCCGCCACCACGTACCAGAGCGCGGCGTCGACGGCGTTGAACTCCGGCACGTCGCCGCGATCGGGGAAGCGGTTCGGCAGCATGCCCTGCGACACCGCGCCGGCCCACGCGAGCAAGATGGCGCGCGCGTCGGCGAGGCGCCCCGTCGCGAGACAGAGACCGCGGAGCGCGATGAACGTGTCGCGCCCCCAATCGGTGAACCACGGGTAGCCGGCGACGACCGTCCGCCCGCTGCCGCGCGCGACCAGATACGCGTCCGCGGCGCGCTCGAGCCGGCCCCGAAAGGCGGCGCGTCGCCGCCGCTCCGCGCCGCGGAGCGCATCGACGCGGCGGGCGACCGGCTGCGACCGCATGGCGGCGTCCGCCGCGCCCTCGATCGTCAACGTCATCACCGCCTCCCCGGCGCCGAGCTCGAAGTGAAACACACCGGGCGCGCCGAGGTCCTCGACGGCGTCGAGCCCGCGGGCGTGCTCCTCCCGGTAGAAGAAGCTCCGGTACCAGCACGGATCGTGTCGATAGCGGCCGTTCGTCCGGGCCACCACCGCGGGGAGACCGTCGTACGGCCGCCAGCGCACCGCCTCGCCGTCCACCGCGGCGGAGAAGTCGAACGACGGATTCTCGTGGTGGAGCGCATGATAGTCCCGCCCCGAGAGCAGCGGCCGCACCTCGAGCGACGGCGCCGCGCCCGCGCCCGTCGGCCCCGCGAGCCGCCATACCAGCGCCACCAGGGGCGAGCCCGGCGCGGAGAGGAGCTCGTGCTCGACCAGCGTCCCGTCGGCGAGACGATACGTCCAGCGCGGCCACGGCTCGGGCGTGAAGTCGACGATGCGCTCGGCGCCGTCCGGATGCACGACGTCGGGCGCGTAGCGCTGGCTCGAGAGCGCCTGGCGCCGATCGCCGACGACCACCCACGCCTCGAGCCCGTTCACCAGGCAGAGGCGGCCGGTCGGGGGCGTCGTCGCCGGCAGCAGGAGCGCGTGGTAGCGGCGGGTCCGGATCCCGCTCACGGTTCCCGACGCAAAGCCGCCGAGGCCGTCGGCCTCGAGCCATTCGGCGTCGTCAGGATAGGGTGATGACACTCTTGATCGCCTCGGCGGGAGGATCGAGCAGCGGGGCGGCGTAGGCGGCGAGCGGGAAGCGACCGGTGATCAGCGCGGCCAGCGCCTGCGGCCAGCGCTCCCGGAAGCCTTCGAGGTCGCGAATCGCCGCCTCGAAGTCGGCGCGGCTCGCGTTCACCGAGCCGAGCACGACCTGATTCCCCAGCACCAGGTTGCGCATCACGAGATCGGTGTCGACCTCGACCGGCGGGCGCCGGCCCGGAACGCCCGTGAAGACGACGATCGCGTTCGGACCGAGCACCGCCAGCATGCCGAAGGCGAGCGCCGACACGCCGGTCGCCTCGTAGACCACGTCGATGGCGCCGACCTCCCGCGGAAGATCGGCGACCGCGGTGGTCTCGGCCGAGACGAAGGTCGCGCCGATGTCGCGCACCAGCCGGGCGCGCGGGCTCTCGGGGGTGCCGAGCGAGTAGACGGAGGTCTCGAAGCCGCCGGCGACCAGCACCATCGCGCCGAGCAGGCCGACCGGCCCCGCCCCGACCACGAGGGCACGATGACAGTTGCCGGCGCCCTTCCCCGCGATGACGGGGCACGCCCACGGCAAGCGCTGCTGGATGAGCGCGACCTCCGCGAGCGCCTTCTCGGCGATGGTGAGCGGCTCGACCAGGACACCGACGTCGCGGAGCGCGCGCGGGACGACGTTCACGTAGCGCTCGTCGTCCACCACCCACTCGGTCATGAAGCCGTGGCGCTCCTTGATGCCGCGCTCGCTGTAGTCGCCCGTGTAGCAGAAGTCCTGACGGCCGGCGGTGCAGGCGAGGCAGCCGTCGTGGGGACACGGCCGGCGCACCATCGGGACGACGAGATCGCCGACCGCGACCCGCGTGACGTCGGACCCGACCTCCACCACCTCGGCGAGCGCCTCGTGGCCGATCACCAGATGATCGCTGCCGGCGGGCGGCGTGCCGTACTTGAAGGTGCAGAGCTCCTTGTCGGTCCCGCAGACGCCGACCTCGAGGATGCGGAGGCGCACGTCGGTCGGCCCCGTCAGGCGCGGCTCGGGCGCGTCGATCAGCTGCACGCTCCGCGCAGCCGGGAAGACGGCGACGGCTTTCATGGTCCGCTCCTTTTCAGCACGCGCAGCGGCGCATTCGCGCTCTGGTCCTCATCCCGCGCTTCGCGGCGCGCCAGGTATTCGATGCCGCGGACCGCCAGCGCGGTCCACCCGGTCTGGTGGCTGGCGCCGACGCCGCGCCCGCTGTCGCCGTCGAAGTACTCGTAGAACAGCACCTGGTCCCGCCAGTGCGGGTCGTCGCGGAAGCGCGGATCGTCGCCGTGACAGGGCCGTCGGCCGTCGGCATCCGGCAGGAAGAGGTTGGTGAGACGGCGCGCCAGCTCGCGGGCGACCTGTGAGAGGTTCATGCGCCGGCCCGAGCCGGTCGGGCACTCGACGGTCAGCGAGTCGCCGTAGAAGTGGTGGTAGCGCTCGAGCGCCTCCACCAACAGGTAGTTGAGCGGCAGCCAGACCGGGCCACGCCAGTTGGAGTTGCCGCCGAAGACGCCGGTGTTGGACTCGCCGGGGGCGTACTCGACCCGATGCTCCTGGCCGCCGGCGTGGAGCACGTAGGGATGGTCGCGGTGATAGCGGGAGAGCGAGCGGATCCCGTAGGGCGAGAGGAACTCGCTCTCGTCGAGCACGTAACGCAGCACCCGCTCCAGGCGCTCCCGCGACGGAATGGCGAGCAGGCGGTGCCCGTGGCCGCGATCCCCGGGCGACTCGAGGTACGAGATGTAGCGCGCCAGGTCCTGCCGGTTCTCGACGAACCACCGCAGGCGCTTCCCGAAGCCCGGCAGCGCGGCGATCACGTCGGCCTCGAGATTCTCGGCGGCGAAGAGCGGGATGATGCCGACCATCGAGCGGATGCGAAGCGGCATGCTGGCGCTGCCGTCGAGGTGCAGCTGGTCGTAGTAGAAGCCGTCCTGCTCGTCCCAGAGGCCGTGGCCGCCGAGGCTGTTCATGGCGTCGACGATGGCGATGAAGTGCTCGAAGAACTTCGACGCCAGGTCCTCGCAGGCGGGGTTGTCGCGCGCCAGCTCGATCGCCATCGACAGCATGGTGGTGCAGTAGAAGGCCATCCACGCGGTGCCGTCGGCCTGCTCGAGATGGCCGCCGGTCGGCAGCGGGCGCGAGCGGTCGAAGACGCCGATGTTGTCGAGCCCGAGGAAGCCGCCGGAGAAGAGGTTGTTGCCCTCGACGTCCTTGCGGTTCACCCACCAGGTGAAGTTGAGCAGGTGCTTCTGGAACATGCGCGACAGGAAGAGCCGGTCGCGGGCGCCGCGCGGCCCGGTCATCTTGTAGATGCGCCACGCCGCCCACGCCGACACCGGCGGGTTGACGTCCGCGAACGCCCATTCGTACGCCGGGGTCTGGCCGTTCGGGTGGGCGTACCATTCGCGGGACAGCAGCACGAGCTGCTCCTTCGCGAAATGGGGATCGATGTTGGCGAAGGGGATCATGTGGAACGCCAGGTCCCACGCCGCGTACCAGGGGTACTCCCATTTGTCGGGCATCGAGATGACGTCGCGGTTGTAGAGATGCAGCCAGTCGTGGTTGCGCCCGCTCTTGCGGGCCGCGGGCGGCGGCGGCTGGCTCGGGTCGCCGTCGAGCCAGTCGCGCACGACGTAGTGGTAGTACTGCTTGCTCCACAGCAGGCCGGCGTACCCCTGCCGGATCACGTTCCGTTCCTCGCCGTCGAGCGACACCGGGGCGCGCGCCGCGTAGAACGCATCCGCCTCGCGCTGGCGTTCGGCGAAGATGCGCTCGAAGTCGCGGCCGAAGGGCGTGCCCGGGGCCTCGTCGACCGACGCCAGCCGGAGCCGCACCGCGACCTCGCCGCGCGCCGGCACCTCGAGGCGATAGTGGGCCGCCGCCTTGGTGCCGAAGCCCGCCGGGTTCACCGCGTCGCGCCGGCCGTCGACGACGCAGGCGTGAAACGCGTCCTTCACGTACGGCGTCGAGCTCTGCACGCCGAAGAGCCGGTCGGTGTTGGTCTCGTTCTCGGTGAACAGCAGCTCGGGCGCCCTCCCCTGATGGCTGTCCGCCCACAGGCGCATGCGCTCGAGCGACGCGTGCTCGGCCTCGACGGTCCCGTCGCCGATCCTGTGGATCTTGCCTTTCCGCCAGTAGCCCTCGCCGGTCCGGCCCCAGGCCCAGGTGTTGCGGAACCAGAGCGTCGGCAGCACGTCGAGGTGCGCCGCTTCGGGGCCGCGATTGGCGACGGTGACGCGGACCAGAATGTCGTTGGGCGCGTTCTTGGCGTACTCGACGACGACGTCGAAGTAGCGATCGCCGTCGAAGACGCCGGTGTCGACGAGCTCGAGCTCGGGATCCGCGAGGCCGCGGCGGCCGTTTTCCAGGACGAGCTGCGCGTACGGGAAGGCGGCCTGCGGGTACTTGTAGAGCGCCTTCATGTAGGAGTGCGTCGGGGTCGAGTCGAGGTAGAAGTAGTGCTCCTTCACGTCCTCGCCGTGGTTGCCCTCGGGACCGGTGAGGCCGAAGAGCCGCTCCTTCAGGATCGGGTCGCGGCCGTTCCAGAGCGCGAGCGCGAAGCAGAGGCGGCACTCGCGATCGCAGATGCCGAGGAGCCCGTCCTCGCCCCACCGATAGGTCCGGCTGCGCGCGTGGTCGTGCGGAAAATAGTCCCAGGCCGTGCCGTGCTCGGAGTAGTCCTCGCGCACGGTGCCCCATTGGCGCTCGGAGAGGTACGGTCCCCAACGCTTCCAGTTGCGGATGCGCTGCGCGTCCTCGTCGAGTCGGGTCGCCTCGGCCATGCTGGTCGTGTCCACGTCTCCCCCTCTTCGGCGCGCGCGCCCCGCGCACGTGCCCGCCGTGCTCCCGTAGCATCGTCGGCTCGACGTCCGATACTAGCCGGAACGCGCGCGCTCGGGAGGAGAAATCCGCCAGACGGAACCGTCAGCCCGGGACGTCGGCGGGATCGAGGAGGCCGTGCCGGCGCCACCCGATCCGGAGGAGCCACGTCCTTGCCCGCGCCACCGCCACAGCCGTCGGCCCCGCACGCGGGCTCGCCATCTCGTCGGCTGGCAGGCTTCCCCGCCAGCCGTCGAACCACCGCGCCGAGGAGGCCGGGTCGAGCCGGACGACGATCCTACCCACCCTCTTCCGCGCCCTCCCGGCGTGTCGCCGCGCGTTCAGGAGCACGTAACGCAGGGCTGACCTCACCTCTCTCGGCGTCGGAAGAAGACGACAGTGGTAGCGGTCGGCGAGCACCCGTCCCGAGCGGCGCGCTACGCGGTTCACGGCTCGCGCGAGCCGCGCGCCGACGGATTTCATCCCACGCCCGAGCGCCTCGCGGTCGTGTGCCTCGACGATCAGGTGCGCGTGGTTGCCCTGCAACGAGTAGTGCACGAGCCGGAAGCTCCCGCGTTCACAGCCCTTGGCGAAGGAGGCTTCAATCGCGTGGACGACAGGGACGGTGCGAAGCGACGGGAGGCCGGGAAGCAGGCGCAGCGTCACGTGGGCCGGCAGGGTCTGCCGGAATCGCGCTCGTGAAACGTGCGGCAAGCCGGGATTCGGACCCGGCTTGCGGCCCGCACCGGGCCGGCGGCCGCCCCAGCGGCGGGGAGCCGACAAGTCCAACGTCAATTGGCGAGGTCGGTGCCGCATTTGAATCGGCTATCTTTATACCTCAGAATCAAATCGAAAGGCAAGTGCCAAAGAGACGGCTAGATGAACAGCGAACGGCCGAGGATCACCGAACCCGAAGCGATCGCGACACTTGACCTTCGCAGAATCTGGCAGGCGACCGAGAAGCCGCGGATCGAAGTGACGCGCGGATTTCAGCGAAGGCCCAACAGAGCTGATTCCGCGCGTGATGCCACGTCGCGCGGACGGGCGGCCGACTACGCGTCCAGGTTTCCGGTGCGAGCGGAGGAACAACCCCCTCTTTACCAACAGCTCTGGAAGCTTCGGGGATGCCAACCAGCCGCGCTCGCGGCTGGAAACGGTCAGACCGCGATCGGACTCTCCTGCTCCACCACCATCGGCAGCTCGACCGTGAAGATCCGTCCCGCCCCCAGGCGCGCTCGCGACGGCGATCGCCCCGCCGTGCGCCGCCACCACCTGGCGCACCACCCAGAGGCCGAGGCCGAAGCCGCCGTAGCTTCGCACCGAGACGGCGCGCTCGAAGCGCTCGAAGATGCGCTCGCGATCGGCCGCGGCGATGCCGTGGCCGTGATCGCGCACGGCGACGCGGGCACGCCCGTCCTCCGCCGCGACCGTCACCTCGACGGGCTTCCCGGCTCCGAACTTGAGGGCGTTGGAGAGGAGGTTGGCGAGCATCTGGCCCAGCCGCGTCCGGTCCCAACGGCCGACGAGCGGACCCGCGACGCGGAGCTCGAGGTCGGAGCCCACCTCGGCCGCCTGGGCGCGGAAACCGTCGGTGACCTCGCGGACCACGGCGGCGAGATCCATTTCCTCGCACGCGATGGTGAGGCCGTGCTCACCGAGCCGCGTCACGTCGAGCAAGCGATCGACGAGCCTGGTGAGGCGCTCGATGTGGCGGAAGGTCGCCTCGAGATCGGTCCCCAGTCGCGGGGTCGCGGGCTCGGAGGTGGCGCGGGCGGCGCGGAGCAACGTCTGCACCTGCAACGAGAGGGGCGTGAGCGGCGTCCGGAGCTCGTGCGCCGCGATCATGAGGAACTCGTCGCGGGCGGCGATCGCGTCCTGCGCCTGGCGGTAGAGGCGGGCGTTCTCGAGTGCCAGGCCGGCGCGGGCGGCGAGCTCTTCGCCGAGCGCGGCGTCGCCGAGGCCGAACGGGCGCGGCGACGTCGGGACGACCAGCGACAGCACGCCGCGCGGCTCGCCACGGACGGCGAGCGGGAGTGTGGCGACGGACATCCCGGACGGGCCGTCGCCGCGGGTCGCGCTCGCGAGCAGCGCCGCGGCGTCCTGACTGGCGGCGGCGCGCGTCAGGCTACCCGCGCCGTCGACCAGGTCGACGGCCGCCGCCTCCGCGAGCGCCGGCACCACCAGGTCGACCAGGGTCGCGGCGACGGTCGCGGGATCGAGCGACGCGTTCAATTGCACGCTCGCCTCCGCCAGGAAGGCCACGGCGAGGCGCGAGCGGCGCCGCTCGCGGCGGAGCTCCGCGTCCTCGAGGGCCCGGGCGATCGCTGCCGGCAAGCGCGCAAGGCGGTCCTTCAGCAGATAATCGCTGGCGCCGGCCTTGATCGCCTCGATCGCGGTCTCCTCGCCGATCGCACCCGACACGAGCAGGAACGGCAGGTCGTCCGAGACCTCGCGGACGATGCGGAGGGCGTCGCTGCCACTCCAGTCAGGCAGCATGTAGTCCGAAATGATCAGGTCCCAGCCGCCGCGGGCGAGGGCCGCGCGCAGATCGACCACCGCATCGACGCGCTCGAGCACGGGCTCGTAGCCGGCGCGCACCAGCCGGCGCTCCAGCAACAGCGCGTCCGACAACGAGTCTTCGATCAAGAGCACGCGCAGGCGCACCGCCCTGTGGCCCCTCCCCGCGACCTCGCATCATTCATCCTAGCCACTGCCCCTGCCAAGGGTGAAAATGCCCTGTGGACTCATTGATGGGTGTCGAAGCGCAGGGGGAGATTCTCGTCGTCGATGACGATCCCGGGATCCGGGCGGCATTGACGGCGCTGCTCGAGTCCGAGGGGTACCACGTGCAATGCGCCGAGAACGGGGCGGTGGCCCTCGCGCTGGTGCGCCAGGCCCCGCGACCCGAGCTCATGCTCCTCGACCTCATGATGCCGGTGATGAGCGGCTTCGAGCTGCTCGAGCTCTTGGAGGACGGCGATCCCGACCTCGGCGCCGTCCCGATCTTCGTCGTCTCGGCCTTCAACGCCCCGCTCACGGCCGGTGCCAACGGCGGCGGCGTGAAGCGGGTGTTCGGCAAGCCGTTCGACGCCGGCGAGCTGCTCGAGGCCGTACGCCAGCGCGTCTCCAAAACGTCCGCCGCGCCGGTCTGAGCAGTCCGGTGGCGCTCTAGTCTCGGGCTCGGCAGACTGCGGCCGTGCCCACCTTGGCCGCGCGACTGAAGGAGCTCTTCCCGGAGGCGTCGGGCGTGAGCCGCAAGGACTGGCTCGCCCACGGTCGTGTCACGGTCAACGGCCAGGTGGCCCGCGACGGCCGGATCGTGCTCGCGGAGGGGGACCGCGTCGGGCTCGGGCACGAGACGGTGTCGCGCGTCAGCCTGACCCATCCCCTCAAGTCGGTGCACGAGGACGAGCACCTGATCGTGATCGAGAAGCCGGCCGACCTCCTGACCATCGCCACCGACAAGGAGCAGGAGCGTACCGCCTACCGCTTGGTCTTCGCCTACCTCGCCGCCAAGCGGCCGCCCGAACGACCGTGGATCGTGCACCGCCTCGATCGTCAGACCTCGGGCCTCTTGGTGGTCGCCAAGTCCATGGTGGCGAAGCGCCATCTGCAAGAGCAGTTCGCGGCGCGTGCGGTGACGCGCGGCTACGTCGCGGTGGTCGAGGGCCGGGTCGCGGCCGACGCCGGCAGGCTCGAGGACCGCATCGTCGAGGGCACGTCGCTTCGCGTCCGCACCGCCGGTGCGCGCGAGGCCGGGGCCCGGCTCGCGGTGACGCGCTATCGCGTGCGCGAGCGCCGGGCCACCGTCACCGTCCTCGACGTCGAGCTCGGCACCGGACGGCGGCACCAGATCCGCGTCCAGCTCGCCGCGCTCGGTCACCCCGTCGTCGGTGATCGCACCTATCATGCCGCGACCGATCCCGTCCGCCGTCTCTGCCTGCACGCCGCGACGCTCGGCTTCGTGCACCCCGCGACGGGTGCTGCCGTCCGCTTCGAGAGCCCGGCGCCGGCGGCCTTCGCGCGCGTCGGCCGCCGCCAATGAGCGCACTCGCCGCGTGACGGCGCCGACTCCCCTCGTCGGCGAGATTCCTGCACCATCCTGAGACACCCTCGTACGAATGTGCTCGACTGGCGGGCGATCGATCGCTAATCGCGATCATACTTGCCTGCCCCCTTCCCTTCCCGATTCCACGCGTTTCTCTGAGGAGACCTCATGACAGCCCGGCTGATCTACGCCTGCAACAGCAAGAGGAAGGCGGACTGGACCGCGGAGTTCTGCAAGCAGAAGGGGTTCAAGAACATCACCGTCGTCCAGGTGACCGAGGTGCTGTTCACCGACGTCAAGGGCGACGCCCAGCCATTCCGCTTCGAGCCGCGCGTGCTCGAGCGCGGCGCCGACCAGTGGCTGGTCAGCTGTGACGAGTGAGGCGACCATGAGCGAGTTCGCGCGCAAGGGACGTCCACTGAGCAGCGAGATGCTCGCCGGCGCAGCCACCAAGCTGAGCGTCGCGCTCCCCGAGATCTGGTCCGTGCTCAGGGTCGAGACGCGCGGCAGCGGCTTCCTTCACGACCGCCGTCCGGCGATCCTCTTCGAGCGTCACGTCTTCCATCGCTTGACCGAGGGCCGATACGACGACGAAGCACCCGATCTCAGCAACGCCGATCCGGGGGGCTACGTGCAGGGCGGGGCCTACCAGTACGAGCGTCTCGCGCGCGCCATGGCGCTCGATCGTTCCTCGGCCATGGCGAGCGCCTCGTGGGGCATCGGGCAGGTCATGGGCTATCACGCCGCCAAGCTCGGATACGCGGACACCGCCGCCATGGTGGGCGAGATGGTGGAGTCCGAGGACCGCCAGCTCGACGCCATGATGCGGTTCCTCATCGATGCCCACCTCGACGAGGCGCTGCGCAGAAAGGACTGGGTCGCGTTCGCGCGCGGATACAACGGCGCCGGCTTCAAGAAGAACGAATACGACCTGAAGCTCGAATCGGCCTTTCTCCACTACTCGCTGAACGGCACCCCCGACGTCCGGGTGCGGGCGGCGCAGGTCTACCTCACGTATGCCGGGCTGAATCCGGGACCGATCGACGGCGAGGTCGGCAATCGGACGCGGGCCGCGCTCCGCACCTATCAGATCACCCACGGTCTGCCGGCAACCGCGGAGGTCGACGACGCGACACTGAAGGCGCTGGCGGGCTAGCTTGTTGGTTGGAGTTTCGAGTGAGCTGCGACGGCCGCCGTCGCAGGACACCGGCGCCGCGGCGCGGTGGCAAAGGGGGGCGGGGTGCGATAGCGGCTGCCCGTGACACTGCGGCGGGTGGCGATCGCGCTCCTGGTGCTCGGCGTCCTGGTCGCGCTCGGGCGTGTCGCCGGCGGCGAGATTCCACGCTTCGCCGCCTGGGTCGCCTCGCACGGCCCGTGGGCCCCGGTCGCCTACATCGCCGGCTACGTCGTGCTGACGATCGCGTTCGTCCCGGGCGCGCTCCCGACGATGGCCGCCGGTGTCGTCTTCGACCTCGTGCCCGGTACGGCGTACGCCTTCTGCGGCGAGGTCCTCGGCGGAGCGGCGGCCTTCTGGCTGGCGCGCGGCGCCGCGCGGCCGCTGGTCGAGAAGCGCCTCGGGCGCTCGCCCCGCTTCATCGCCCTCGATCACGCCGTCGCCAAGCAAGGCCGCCGCATCGTGATGATGTTGCGGCTCTCGCCCGCCGTGCCGTTCAATCTGCTGAACTACGCCCTCGGCATCACCACCATCCGCTTCGCCGACTATCTCGTCGCCTCGGTCACCATGCTGCCGGGAGCCCTGCTCTACGTGTACTACGGCAAGCTGCTCGGCAACGTCGCCGCCCTCGCGGGCGGCGCGCCCGTGCCGCGCGACGCCCTCTACTGGACCACCACGCTCATCGGTTTCGGGGTGACCGTCGCCGTCAGCGTGCTCCTCGCCAGGATCGCCACCCGCGCGCTCCGGAGCGCGAGCGTTTCCACGCCGACCGAATGAGCGCGGCGGCTTGACTAGGAGCATCAAACCCGAAAAGACAGCGCCCGCACCGATTCACCGCGGATGGCACACCCCACCGGACAGGAGCTGCGCGAGGCGATGACCGTCGTCGCGGATCGCATGGGCTTCGGCAAGCTCTACGAGCGCCTGCTCAGGTTGAACGCGTTCGTGTCGCGGCGCCGGCCCGCCAGCGCCGACGTCCTCGCCGACCGACTCTACAACCTGACCGGCGGCCTCCGTCGTCAGGTGCCCGCCACGATCGCGTTCCACACCGTGTGGGCCGAATGCATCGGGCAGGCCATCGGCGAGGAAAACGAGAAGGCGCTGGAGGCGATCGCCGATCGCATCAACGCCACCCTCACCGCGGACGAGCAGGCGATCCAGCCCGACAAGAAGGCCGAGCTCGACGCCGCCCTCGGCGACTACGAGCAGATCCTGACGGGCGCCATCGGACCGCGCGCGGCGCGGCTCGACATGGTCATGAAGGCCGTCGAGCCGGTCGCCGAGGCCGTCCGGGCGCGACCACTCCCGGCGGAGCCGACGCCGGCCGCGCCGGCGAGCTCGTCGTAAGCGCATGCCCCGCCTCCGAGTCGGAGACGTCGAGCTCGTCTACGAGGAGGCCGGCGACGGCGAGGCGCTGGTGTTCGTCAGCGGCACCAGCCTCGATCGCACCATCTGGGGCGGTCAGGTGGCGACCTTCGCCGATCGCTATCGCTGCATCACCTTCGACAACCGCGACGTCGGCGAGAGCACCCAGATCACGAGCCCGTACACGCCCCGCGACATGGCCGCGGACACCGCCGGCCTGCTCGCCGCGCTCGACCTGCCCGCCGCCCACGTCGTCGGCCACTCGCTCGGCGGCGCGGTCGCCCAGGAGCTGGCGCTCGCCGCGCCCGACCGGGTCCGCACGCTCACCTTGGCGGGCAGCTGGGCCCAGAACGACGAGTACACGCGCGCGCTCTTTCGCACCTGGAAGCGCCTCCGGACGACGCTCGAGCCCGCCGCCTTCCTGGAGGCGATCCTCCTGACCGGCGTCGGCCACACCTTTCTCAACACCGTCGGCGCGGAGACCCTGGTCCAGATGTTCCTGGCGGCTCCTCATCCACAGTCGGCCGAGGCCTACTGCCGGCAGGTGGACGCCGACCTCGTGCACGACACGCTCGACCGCCTCGGCAAGATCCAGCCGCCGACGCTGGTCGTGGCCGGCGACGAGGACAAGATCTTCCCGCCCCACCACGCCCGCCAGCTCGCCGACGGCATCGGTGCCGAGCTCGTGATGCTTCCCGGCATCGGTCACAGCCCGGCGGTCGAAGATCCGACGGCGTTCAACGCCGCCCTCGAAGCGTTCCTGACCTCGCACTAGCCTCCTTCGCGGCCGTCGGAAGTGGCGCGGTCGCGTGCGCGGTGGTAGGGCCTCGGGGTTCAGCCTCGCCCCGACGGCATCGACCAATGGCAACCGCGACCACCACCGAGACCACCGACCACCTCGTCATGCTCGCGGAGATGGGCCGCGAGGATCAGGTGCAGGAGGCCATGCGGCGCCTGCACCCGGCCGATGCCGCCGAGCTGCTCGACGCCATCGAGGACGACGATCTCCGGGCGCGGCTCTTCGCTCACCTCGAGACCCCGCGGGCCGCGGCGGTCTTGAGCCTGCTCGCGGATCAGCCGCGCGAGACGCTCCTCGACACCCTCCCCGAGGCTCGGCTCCGCGAGTTCGTGACGGCCCTCGAGTCCGACGACGCCGCCGATCTCCTGGCGGAGCTGCCGCGCGAAAAGGTCGAACGGCTGCTGCGCTCGATCCCGCCGCGACTCTCCGCCGACGTCCGCGACCTCATGCGGTACGACGAGGAGTCGGCCGGCGGCATCATGCAGCGCGAGTTCGTCGCGCTCCCGCCCGACGCCACCGTCGACGACGCCATCGACACGGTTCGGCGCCGCGCCGCCGACGTGCCCGACATCCACAACATCTTCGTCGTCGACGAGGAGCAGCGCCTGATCGGCGTCCTGCCCCTTCGCTTGCTGATACTCGCCAACCCGCGGACGCCGCTCCGCAACCTGATGAAGAGCGACCCGCCGGCGGCGCATACCGGCATGGACCAGGAGGCCGTCGCGACGCTCTTCAAGAAATACGATCTGCTGTCGCTGCCCGTGGTCGACGGCGCCGGCCGGCTGGTCGGACGCATCACCGTCGACGACGTCGTCGACGTCATCGAGGAGGAGGCGTCGGAGGACATCTATCGGCTCGCGGGCCTCGGCAACGAGGCCTCGGTGCACGAGTCGACGCGCGACTCGGTCCGCCGCCGGCTGCCGTGGCTGATCGTCAACCTCGGCACCTGCGTGCTGTCGGCGAGCGTGGTGGCGTTCTTCGAAGGCACCATTCAGCACGTCGCGATCGCGGCGGCCTTCATGACGATGGTGGCCGGGAGCGGCGGGAACGCCGGGGTGCAGACCCTGGCGTTGGTGGTCCGCGGGCTGGCGCTCGGCGAGCTGACCTTCCTGAACGCCCGCCGCGTCCTCGTGAAGGAGCTGATGACGGGCGCCATCAACGGCCTCGCGCTCGGGCTGGTAGCCGCAATCATCGCCTTTGCCTGGAAGGGCATCCCGTTGATCGGGCTCGTGGTCGCCATCGCCATCCTCGGCAACCTCTGCATCGCGGCGCTCGTCGGCGTCCTCATTCCGCTCGGGCTCAAGTGGTGCGGCATCGACCCCGCGGTCGCCTCGGCCGTCGTGCTGACGACCTTCACCGACTGCTGTGGATTCTTCTTCTTTCTGGGACTCCTCGAACTGCTGCATTGAGCCGTTCAAAGCTCGGCGGCGCCCGGACAGAATTGAACGGATCCGGCGCCGGTCCACAGCATTTCGCATGTAATTTCAATGCGTGGGTGCCTGGAACGCTTTCTGCTGATTCCCCTCCCGAAATCACGAAGCAAGCCCAAGGAGGGGCCGATGAGCCAGGAGCGGAAAGTGGTGGAGGGGACGCGGAAGCCGACGAAGCGGTTGCTCGCGACGGGGCGCAAGATCAACGGCACGTGGGAAGTGCGCACGTTCCTCAGGCTCGGCGCCGCCGGCGCCGCAGCCGGCAGCGAGACGTTCTGGGAACGCTGGCGCTGGAATCGGCCACAGGCTTCGTGAGTAGAGATGCCGCGCGCTCGGCGCGGTGACGTGGGGTGGTTGGGTGGAGCTACAGGGCGCGCCCGAGTGAGTGCCGCACGGGGGGAGAACTCGCGCGGTGATCGGCCGATGACCAGCGGCGTCCGATCGACGCTACGCGCGCCCTGTATTTACTGAACGATGCCCTTGCGGACGGCGAAGCGGACGATCTCGGCGGTGTTGTGGAGATCGAGCTTCTCCATCACGTGCTTGCGGTGACTCTCGACGGTGTTGATGCTGAGCGAGAGAATCCGCGCGATCTCCTTGTTGGTCTTGCCCTCGGAGATCAGCTGCAGCACCTCGCGCTCGCGGCCCGTGAGGCGTGACAGCGCATCCTCGCCGGCCGACGTCCCGGACTCGTTCAGGTAGCCCGCGAGCAGCACCTTCGAGACCGACGGGCTGAAGTACGAGCCGCCGCGCGCCAGAGACTTCACGGCCTTGATCAGGTCGAGGTCCTCGGAGTCCTTCAGCAGATACCCCTTCGCCCCCGCCTTCAGACCCTGACGAACGTAGACGTCGTCGGAATGCATCGAGAGGATGAGGACGCTCACGCCCTCGGTGCCCTTCATGATCTGGTTGGTGGCCTCGATGCCGTTCAGGCCGGGGAGGCCGATGTCGATGACCACGACGGTCGGACGGAGCCGCTTTGCCGCCTCGACCGCGCCTCGTCCGTCTCCGACCTCGCCGACGATCTCGATCTCGGCGTCGGACTCGAGGATCTTCCGCAACCCCTGACGGACCACCGTATGATCTTCCGCTAGCAGGACTCGTGTCTTCGCCATCGCTACGACCTCCTGCGACCCATTGAGCCCATCCGGCTGGTCATTCGATTGGTCAAGGACTCGCAGTGCCTCCGTTACGCCCTCACGCCATGACGTGAGCTCAGCACAAGCTAAACCGCCGTGATGCCTTATTCAACTGGAATTGGACCTCACGTCAAATGCGGGTACGGGGCCGAGGTGTTCCGATCCGGCACAAAGCCTCGGGAACACAGACGAGCGCTTACGCCCGGCGAGCGAAACCGGGCTTTGGTGGCGCTCCCCGGACGCGAGGAGTGCGCCAGAAGGGATCAGATCTCGTCTTCCTCGGCGAGCGAGCTGTCCTCGGCGAGGGGGTTGTCGTCCTCGAACTCGTCGAGCTCGGGCGCGGACGCGGGGAGGGCGAAGCTGTGCTGGACCTCGTCCTCGTAGACCGGCTCGACCGGGCGTCGTTCGAGCTCGGCCAGCCGACTCTGCAGACGCGTGATGGTCTCGTCGCGCTCCTGCAGCTGACGCTCGAGCTGCGTGACGCGGAGCTCGTGATGGCGAAGGAGGCCGATCTCACGCACGGCGTCGGTCAGGTTCTTCTCGAGCCCGTTCCGCTCGCGCTGGAACCGCGCCTTCAGCGCGCTCACCGCGGCGTTCTCTCTCGCTTGTGGGCGCGTCGCCTTGCTGGTGGCGCGCGCGGGCTTGGACGTCGCACGCGCGCCGGAGGCGCGGGTCGGACGCTTCGTCGCCGCCTTCGGCGCGACGCGGGCCGGCTTCTTCTTGACGGCGGTCTTCGCTTTGCGAGTGCCTCGGACGGCGCGCTTCACGCTCGCGCGACCGCTGCGGGGGGCCTTCTTGGTCGGCATCGCTCGTCTCCTCACGACCGGTAGAGCTCCGGCTCACCGAGTGGTCGGGTGCGCCAGCGCTTGTGTGTCCAGAGCCAGTGATCGGGGTGCTTGCGGATCATTGCTTCGAGCACGGCCGTGCAGCGCTGGGTGACCTCGAGGGCGGCCGAATCGCGGTCCGCCATACTCGCAATCGACACGCGAGGCAAGAAGACGATGCGATGGCGCGCGCTCGTTCCCTCGCGCACCAGGAACGCCGGAAAGATCGGCGCGCCGGTGCGGAGCGCGATGCGCGCGAGACCGGCGCTGGTGCTCGCCGGACGTCCGAAGAAATCGACGAAGACGCCGGCGCGACGCGACTGATTCTGATCGAGCGGCAGCACCACCAGGGCGCGCTCGCGAACCGCGCGCAACACCGCGCGCGCCGCCTCCTGCTTGCGGAAGAGCCGCGTCCCGCCGCCGCTCCGCATGCCCTCGACGTACGCGTCGACGAGCGGATTCTTGATGGTCTGGTGCACCAGCGAGACCGGATGCCCGTAGAGCCCGTAGGCGTAGGCGAACATCTCCCAGTTCCCGAAGTGGCCGGTGAGGATCAGGATGCCCTGCGACGCCAGCTGCGGCAGCATCTCGTCGGTCCAGATCGGGTTGTCGTTGCGCACCGTCTCCTGCACGTTTTCCGGGGTGAGACGGTGGAGGTGGGCGCACTCGGCCACCATGCGGCCGAGATTCTCGTAGCTCGCGACCAGGATCGCCATGCGCTCGGCCTCGGATTTCTCCGGGAACGCGATCGCCAGGTTGGTGAGACCGATCCGCCTGATGGGGCCGGCGACGCGAATGAGCACGGCGGCCACGCCGGCGGCGAGCCGCATCGCGAACTCGAGCGGGAGGGCGCCGAGCACGCCCGTCACCAGCCTGAGCGCCAGGTATTCGAGCCGGTGGCGGAGCGCCCTCGTCAGCACCCGGCCGCGGCGGCAAACGAGAAGCCGAAGGTTGCCCGCTCCTTGCTTTCGAGCTCGGCAAAGACGCGTCGATCGACGTCGCGGTAGCGCGCCAAGAGCAGCTCCACGCGCGCCTCACCGTCGGGGCCGGCGAGCTCGCGGAGCTTGTGGTCGATCCACGACAGGTGCCACTTCTCGTCCTTGGTCACCTCGTCGAGCACGCGGAGCGTCTCCGCGTCGACCCCGGGCGCGGCGGCGTGGGCCAGATAGCGGGCCTCGGCACGCTCCTCGACCACGATCGTCAGCGCCAGCAGATGCTCTAGGGTTCGCGGTACACCGACCTCGTGACCGATCCGCCGTTGATAGCCGTCGTCGACCTTCTCGGGGACGCCGCCGAGATCGGTGATGCGCTTCGTCCACAACCAGGCGTGCCGTACCTCGTCCTCGAGATGCTTGGTGAGCTTCACCTGCGCGTCGGGATCGTCCATGCGCTGCAAGAGCTTCAAGAGCAGCGTCGCCCCCCGAAGCTCGGCGTCACGATAGTAACTGAACAGCGTGACCAGTCTCGAGTCGACAACCATCGGCGGCCTCCCACTGGCAACCGCCCCGCGGGACAGTTCCGTCGGCCTTATAAGTGACGAGGTCGGGGGAGACAACCGCCGCTCTGCGTCACTGGAATAGCGTCACTTTGGTGCGAAATTTCTTGCCCGTCGATTCCGTTCCGTGTTAATCGCGACCGCGCTTTCGCGCCCGGGCGCTCCTCGCGCGGGCGATGACCCATCAGGAGGTTTCTCGTGCCCAGTGGCAAAGTGAAGTGGTTCAACGCACAGAAGGGCTACGGCTTCATCACCGGCGACGACGGCCAGGACGTCTTCGTCCACTACTCCGCGATCAGCGGCGACGGCTTCCGATCCCTCCAGGAGGGCGAGAGCGTCAACTTCGAGGTGGCGCAGGGCCCGAAGGGTCTGCAGGCCGCGAACGTCACCAAGCAGAACGCCTGACGATCACCGTCGCGCCGACCCGCGCGACGATTTCACGGAAACTCGATCAGCACCTTGCACTGGGTACTCGGGCGCTCGAGCATCCGGAACGCCTCGGGTACGTCCGCCAGGTCGATGACGTCGGTGACGAGCGGCGCGACGTCGATCGTCCGCGATTCGAGCGCCTCGAGCGCCTCCGCGAACTCCGCGTGGCTGTAGGCGAGCGCGAACTGGAGCTCCAGCTCCTTGGTGATCCCGATCATCGGGAAGATCTCGTCGGTCTCCGCGCACACCCCGAGCACGACGACGCGCCCGCGGACGCCGGCGAGCAGCATGGCCCCGTTGATCGTTCCCTTGACGCCGACGCATTCGAAGACGACGGCGGGATCGAGGCCCGCGAGCGCCTGCAGCGCCGCGGCGGGATCGGCCGCGTTCGGATCGACGGCGCGATCCGCCCCGAGCCGCGCCGCCAGCTCGCGCCGGCCCGCCGACGGATCCGAGGCGACGAGCGCGCGAACGCCCGCGTGCCTGGCCCAGAGAATCGTCACCGCCCCGATCGGTCCCGCCCCCATGACGACGCAGCCCGTGTCCGGGCCGACGCGCCCGAGCCGCACCCCGTGCAGGCCGACCGCCAACGGCTCGACCAGCGCCGCCTCGCGGAAGCTCACCGCCGCGGGCACGCGGAGGCAACTCGCCGGATGGACGCGCACCAGCTCCGCGTACGCTCCCGGAAGCGGCCCCAGGCCGATCGTCCGCATGCTCGGACAGCGGAGCCCGTCGTCGCGCCGGCACGCGTCGCAGACGCCGCAGGACATATAAGGAAGCGAAACCACCCGCTCCCCTACCCGCCATCCTTCGACGCCATCGCCCAAGGCGGCGATCTCGCCCGAGAACTCGTGCCCCATGATCGCGTCCGCCGGCATCCCGATCCCGAACTTGGCGGCGTGCAGATCCGAGCCGCAGATCCCACAGTCGCGAACGCGCAGCAGGATCTCGCCCGCCTCCGGCTTCGCATCGGGCACGGACTCGAGTTTCAGGACTCCCGGCTCCTTGAGCAGAACGGCGCGCATGGCCGTCGTTCTTAGACGATTGACCGCACCCTCGCGAGCCTTTATGGTCTCGCCCTCGCCGCCGCTCCCACACCGGCCACGCCACCCTAGCTCAGTTGGTAGAGCAGCCGATTCGTAATCGGCAGGTCGAGGGTTCGAGTCCCTTGGGTGGCTTTGTACTTACGACGTTTCGCGCTGGGCGGGGTGCGCCTGGGGTGCGTTTGGGTGCGCGTCGACAGGCGCCGCATCGTCGAGTCGATCCGCCGCACCGCGATTTCCACCCGGCACGAGGTGTCCGTACACGTCCACCGTCACCTGGATGGAGCTGTGGCCGAGCTGGTCGCGCACATACGCAAGACTCTCCCCGTGCGCGATGTGAAGCGAGGCGAAGGTGTGGCGGAGTGCCTTCATCGGGACGTGCCGCAGGGTAGCTTTGTCGAGGATACGGCCCCACTCACGACGGCGGAAGTTGTCTGGGTCGAGACCGGGGAAGAGTCGCGTGGGAGCAGGTCGGGCCGACCTGAGCGCCTCACGTCGCTGTTCTGGGCGCAGCGCGTGAAGAGTATCGGTGAGGTGCCGGCTCAAATCTACGCGGCGGCTCTTGCCGCTTTTGGGTGTCTCCACGCGCCCCTCGACGATCGACCGGCGGACGACCGCGAACCGCTCAGCGGTGTCGATGTCGCCCCATTCGAGGCCGAGCGCCTCACCGAGGCGCATGCCGGTGCGTGCGAGCGTCAGGACGAACGAGTAGCGGTGCGGGTACAGCTCGCGGCACGCCTTGAGCAAACGGGTAAGCTCCTCGGCCGTCAGAAACTCGGCGTCCGGCGGGCGGCGGCTTTGCGCCTCCCTGCGCGTTCGGCGGAGAATACGCACCGCAGGGTTTGCCGGCACGTGTCCATCCTCCACGGCGTGATTGAACATCTCGCGGAGCGGCGCGAGGACCGCCTTGATGGTTGCCCACGCCAGGCGCTTCCCGCCCCGCCATTCCGTCGCGATCAATGTCTGCGTAAGCCGCTTCACGTCGTCACGGGTGATGTCGCAGATGTCCTTGGAGCCGAACGCCGGGATCAGATACAGGCGCCCCGTCGCCTCGTACCCGTCGTAAGTGCTGCGCTTCACGTGTGCCAGGGCGTAGCTGTCCAGCCAGCTGCGCCAATAAGCGTCAAAGGGGCGCCGCTCGCGCTCGATCGTTAGCCCCAGGTCGCCACGTGCGAGTGCTTCGCGGAGCGCCCTCGCCGCGCGCTCTGCCGCGCCTTTGTCGGCGCCGAAGCACTTCCGCTTGCGTCGCCGGTTGTGGTTGATGAACACACACCACCGGCCGCGATCGTCCTTGCCAACCTTGACGCCCACGGCTAGCGCCCCACGACGACGTGCTTAGACCACATCGCGGAGCACCTCATGCACCATCGCGTCGAGATCAGCATCGCCGATCGTCCGAAAGCGCACCATCCACGCATCGAAATCGGAACGCCGCACGAGCAACTTGCCGCCACCAACGCGAAAACAAGGAAGCGGGTGGGTCGGGTCTTTGAGGTGCGCACGGAGTTTGCGGACGCTGATTCCGCTGTACGTGCTCAGGTCGCGGAGTGAGAGATACGAATCGCCGGGGTCGCGAGAGCATGCCTCGCGCCGGAGCAACGTGCGTGCCACCCGCTCCGAGGCATGGTCGTCACCGCTCGAGTCCGTGCCACCCGGTGCGGGGTTATCGCTCGACATACAATCCTTCGCCTCCCCGGGCTGCCCACTTGTGGAGGGTGCGAGGTGCTACTCCGATGAACGCGGCGGCGGCATTCTTGTCGAGTAGGTGATCGGTATCGGTGGACGGAGGTGCCACGACACAAGGTCGGGTCGCGGTGCGACGACGAGAGCGCCGCGTTCGCGGAGGGCGCGCTGCTGTTAACGATGGCGCAGCCTTACTTGGAGGAAGGTGCGGCGACATCATCGCGGCCACTCCCACTGGTCCTCGGCCATTCCGTCCGGCGTGGAGCAGTACGCCGCGACGAACGGATCGCGTTGAGGTGCAACGGGAACTGTCGATGAGCTGCACTGCTGCTCGACGGAGCCCTCGCCTCCGCCAGACCCGTGCTGAAAGAAATAGCGGGAGAGGGAGAGGCCAAGACTCGGCCTCCCCCTTTCTCTCTCCTTACCATTCTCCTATCCTTCCCTTTCCCCATTTTTCTTTCAGAGCCTTCCGAGACGTGGCGCCGCGCAGAGGATCGCAAACGTGGGAACGATGCGGATGCGATCGGGAGCACCTTTGGTGAGGGTTGCCACCTCACACCGGGCCAAGTCCTCCATGCGCGCACGGGCGGTCGGTGGTGAAACATCCAGGATCGCCTCCAGTTGAGGGGTCGAAACCTCGCCGCCCTGATCGAGTAGAACGCGGGCTACCTCGCTGCGGTCCCCAAATCCTGACGAGAGAGCGATATGGGCCACCTGAGCCAGGTCGTAGGGCGCCAACTCGTAGCGGCCGTGCGCGAGGGCGCTTCCTATTGCGATACGTCGAAGCACCCGAATCACACGCTCGGGGTGTTCCTGTACCAGGCCGCGTCCGGTGTGCTCGTCGGGTAGCTGTGCCCGCAACGCTGCCGTCAGCTTGCCCCATGCTACGAGGAGCTGGCCATCCTCCGTTGAGAGCGACAATGCCTCGCTTCCGACGGTTCCCACATCAGGAAGTGAGAGCACGACATCCCTGACGGCCTCATGACATGCCCTGAGCTTCACTGCCTCGCTGTCTTCGCCATCCAAGGCGACGGCTACGAGGTCGGCGTCGCTCTTGGGGAGGCGGTCCACCCAGTAGAAGACCATCCGTGGGCCGAGCGCCCCGAAGACTTTGATGGCCGTGGTCGAGAGCGGTGTGGTCGCCCCTATCCACTGGAACGAGATGTCGCCGACGATGCTCCGCCGTCCGTGGGTTCCGCTATCGCTCGTGAATCCCTTCCCGTCGAGAATCGCAGTCAGCCGATTGAAACGCGGGACGAGGTCCGACTCCTTGCCCCGAAAGATGGCTGCCAACTCCTTGGTGACAAGCGTCTTGCCTGCGATCCGTCGCAAAAGGTCGATGTCTCGGAGTTCCTTCTTGGAACGATCGCCTGCTTGACTCAGAAATGCGGCGGTCGTGAACTCATCGCTGCGGTAGATGAGGGAGCCTAATTCGGCGTCGCCCTCGTCCGGGAAGAGCAGCATGCATGCGAGCGACTTTCCCGAGCCGCTCTCCCCTGTGAAAATGAGTGTGGTGGGCGGACTACCTTTGAGACATCCGGCCGCTACAACTGCCAGCTCAACCTTGATCGCGTCGAGCGCTTCCGGGAAGTGCTCGCCGACGACAGCCTCGACACGGGCCATTGCTGTTGCGGTGGGCGTTGCTGACCCGTCGGTGGCCGGGAGTTTCTCGTCTGGAGAATTCGATTCGTTGATCGGTCTAGGGCCTTTCCCGTTGATCTCAACGGCGCGTGCCGAGGGATTTGTCTGGCGGTCTAGGGTCTTCATTCGGGTTGTCTCCTCTGGTCGCGGCCGTTTCTCGGTCGCGCTACCTCCCGAAATACGCCCGTTCACCGAAAAGCGTAGAAAACGCGCTAACCAGATGTGACGCGATTTGCTAGAAATAGCGTTACATGCCTAACCCACCGGGATTCTGGGCCGCTTTGCGGCTCACCGCCTTCGTCAATTGTGAGATTTCCGAGGCGAACTGGCGGACGCTATGGAGTGAGCCACCACGAAGCTTCCGGCCAGCCGTCCATCCCCGCGAGACTGCGGCGCGGCCGGGCTACGTCCCGGACGACCTTCGCGGCGCCATCTGGGCGAGCATCAACCTCGAAGGGGGAAGGGGACCGCGAGAGTGGGAGGTGCGCGGTGCCCATGAGGGCATTGCGACACTCAGGGCCATACGGCTTCAAGACGCGGAGGCGTTCATCCGTCGTCGCGGGCCGATCGAAGAGTCACCCTATCGGCCCTGGCCGCGACATGGGCGCGAACGACGCGGCCTGAGGTACGAGAGGCTCAAGGCGATTCATCAAACGACGCGTGAACGTCTGGCGGCGGTGTGTGCGGATGCGTGGCAACCGCTCTTCAAGACTTTCGGGTGGCGGCGACGGTTTCACTCGGTGGCAACGCTTCGCTTCTACCGACACCCGCAGTTTGGCAGTGTTCCGGTCCTTGTTCCCGATCTTGAGCCAAACCTAGAACTGCACCTGGATCGTCTCTCTGGACACTCTGGTGAATGGGCTCTGGGTCCGGTTCTACCGCTGCGAGGGATGTGGGTACTTCGGCGTGCGAGAGCGGGCGGGGCAACGATCTCGTCAGTTGTGCGACCGATCGAAATGCCGCGTCGCCCGGCATCGAGCGAAGCAGAAGGCGGAGCAGGACGCACTACGAACGAAAGTTCGGGCGGCGTTCAGGATGTGTCGAGAGCCGGATAGGACCGAGGTAGTACGGCGACAGTTCGGCCTTACCCCCGCTGAGATTAACCGTTTGCTCAGGTAGGCGGCCCCTTCTCAGATCGGATTGATCCTCGGATCAATCTACGCCGGATGATCCCAAGCGTGACCGCCGCTAGCGAATCGGAGGACAGCGACGCGACGCGCGCAAACTCCGCGAGAGAACCCGGGGGTATTCTTTCTTCTGGGGTGGGGAGGTGGGGTCCTGGCTGGGAGGGGCGGCGGCGAAGCCGCCTACGCGCATCAACCGTGACCCGAGGTCAGTAACTGCTCGGTGAACGCGAGCGCAGCGTCCACACGATGCCGCATGGCAGGCACGTAACGCTGCTACGCGTCAGATCTCACGCAACATTCGCGGGATACGGGCGGCACGTGCCCTGCTCTTGTTAGCTCACTGACGGATTGCTCTTGCGCGGGCTGGGAACGCGCCCGGAGGTGGTTGGTGAGCACACGCAGAGCAAGTCGCATCGCACCGCGCTTCACTGCCGCCTTGGTCGGAGCATTCCTGACGGCTGCGTGCACTTGCGCGTACGCCGCCGATCCCGCCGGGGTGGCGAGTAGCACGGGCACGGCCGCGGCCTATGCCTCCACGCCGTTTGCCTTCGCGGCGTCAGCGGATGAACCGTTCGATGCGGTACTATCGCCTGGTTCCTCACCCAACTTCGCCGCGCTCGCGGACGGCAACGTAGTCATCCCACCTGACGTCACGGGCGCCGTTGGGCTCAGCTATCTCATGGTCGCGACCGAGGCGGACGTTCAGGTGCATGACAAGAGTGGTGTGGTTATCGGTTCAATGACCGAAGCGACCTTTTGGTCGCCCGTCAGCAGCGGCGCTGTCGTAAGCTACCCGCGGATCGTCTACGACACGATCCAGGATCGCTGGGTGTTCTGCGCGCTCGCGTACGGTGCCGGCGCAACGTCTCGGCTGCTGCTCGCCGCGTCCGCGAATAGCAACCCGACAGGGTCGTGGAACCTGTACGCCGTCGATATCGACCCCAACAACGATGTACGTGGCTACCTTCCGTTCCTCGGGTTCAACACCGGCGCGATCGTCGTGCAAGTAAACACGTACTCGGTCACGAACGACTTGTTTGCGGGATCACAGGCGTACGCGTTCGACCCCAGTACGGTGTATGGGGGCGCGCCCGCCATCTATCGCCTCTTCACGCCCGACCCGGCAACCTACGGCGGCCCACAGGTGCCCGCGATTACCTACGACAACTACGGGGTGCAGCTCTTTGCGCAGATGTGGACTGGCGACGACGGCGACGGTGCCGGCTATCTCCGCTTGTGGGCGCTCGGCGGGGCATCGTTCGACACCGCAACGCTGGCGCCGGGACCCTTCGTTGGCCCGCTACCACCGTGGGACAACTACACGGCGAGCGCGAACGCCGCGCCCCAGCTGGGCACTTCGAATAAGGTGTACCTAGGCGACTCGTGGATGCTGAGCGTCGTCTATCGCAACGGCGCGGTGTGGGCGGCGCATCCCGTGTTCCTGCCCGAGTCGGCACCCACGCGTAGCGCAGTGCAATGGCTACAGATCGACCCCGCGAATGGCGACGTCTTGCAAGGTAGCCGCATTGACGATGTCGACGACGCGTCGCCTCAGATGTTTTATGCCTTTCCGAGCATAGCCGTGAACGCCACTGACGACGTGCTGATCGGCTACTCGCGGTTCTCGTCACAGCAGTACCCGAGCGCGAACTATTCCTTTCGGAGCGCTTCGGATCCGCTGAGCACGTTGCGCGATGACCGCGTGCTGAAAGCGGGCGATGCCCCTACTTCAAGCCTAACGCCAGTGGGACCAACGTGTGGGGGTACTACAGCGCAACAGCCGTCGATCCCGCGAACGATTCGACGCTGTGGACCGTGCAAGAGTACGCCGCAGCGCCGTCGGGCGGGATTGATCGATGGGGCACATGGTGGGGGCAGGTCTTCCTCGCGCCAGCGGTGCCGACCGCGACATCGACCGGCCCGACCGCCACACCCACGCTGACGCCGACGGCCACCGCGACGCCGGGATGTGGGCTTAAGCCCGAGACGGGCTGTCGGACGCCAGCCGTGGCGGGCAAAGCCACCGTTATGCTCAAGGACAAGCACGACGACGCTAAGGACACCTTCGCGTGGGTGTGGGCGAAGGGTAGCGTCACGGCAAGGGGCGATTTCGGCGACCCCACCTCGACGGCGCGTTACGATCTGTGTGTCTACGACTCGGCGTCAATGCTCGTGATGACTGCGAACGTCCCGCCAGGGGGCCTCTGCGGCAAGAGGGCGTGTTGGAAGACGACGAAAGCCGGCTTCACGTACGCGAGCAAAGCCCTGACGCCTGACGGCGTGCAGCAGCTCGTACTTGTAGAGGGGCTGGTCCCTGGAAAAGCGAAGATCACCGTTAAGGGGAAGGGCTGGAATCTCGACATGCCACCTCTCCCGCTCTCAGCCCCAATCCGGGTGCAGCTCAAGAACACAGCCGGCTTCTGCTGGGAGGCCATCTACTCCGTACCGAGTAAGAACGATGCGGTGCAATTCAAGGCGAAGGCCGACGTTGGGACGACGCCGACGACCGCGACGCCTGTACGTCACCGACGCTCACAGCAAGCATAACGCCCGGAGCACCTACGCAGGCACGAACGCTGACCCCGACGCCCGCTCGCACTGCAACAGCTCCGAGACCGACGCCAACAGCAGCCTCCGGCCGCTACTTCGACCTTGGCAACGGCACGGTCATCGACATTCAGACGGGGCTTCAGTGGGAGAAGAAGACCGGCTCGGTCGGCAGCCCCAAAAATTGCTACACGACTTCGTGCCCAGACTCGCACAACGTCAATAATGTCTACCAATGGTGTCGTGACGGCGATCTAGACCATTACTGCGACTATTCTGGGCCGTACCCGCCATTCAACCCGGCGCCGAACGGCGGCGCGTTCGGGGACTTCCTAGCGAAGCTGAATGCCGGGAGTGGGTTTGCCGGCCAGACCGATTGGCGCCTGCCGACAAAGGAGGAGCTGGCGACGATCCTCCTCGCGCCGTTCGTGTGCAGCACGTATCCAGATCCCTGCATTGACCCTACCTTTGGGCCGACGGCCACCGGGGACGGATATTGGACGGCCACCACGTTCTCCACACATGCGAGTGAGGCGTGGTACGTGGATTTCGGCAACGGTCGTGTAGACAACATACTGAAGAGCTACGCCTTGTCCGTTCGGGCAGTACGGGGTGGCTCGTGACGTTCGCTGACCTTGACGACGACAAGTGCCGAGGAGAAGTCGGCCGCACCCGCGCGGAGCAAGAGTCCGGTAAAGGCCAACCGGAATGAGGCAGAGCAGCGTACCCGCCTTCCAGGTAGGATACCAGCAATTGCGGAGGGAGAGAGCCCGAACTCCGTCTACCGCTGCGCGGCGAACAGGTTCCTGTTGATGTAGATTTGCTCCGTCTGGCGCTGGATCATCCTCCTGAGGCTCGCCTCGACCAACTCCACGGCATGGTTGCCAAGCGCTTTCGTCTCCAGCGGGATCGTGATGGGCGTCAAGAGGAACATGCTCGCGATTCCTACGATCGCCGCCGTCCTGGCGCTCCCCGGCTGCGTGTACTCAATCACATCCTCGGAGCGGAGCGCAGCAACCTCGCGGCTGGTCCGGTTCTCCTTGAAGCTGTACACCAGCTCCTGCTTCATCGTGAACGTCTTGAAAAAGCGATTCGAGTCGATCGTGCTATACGCGTAGGTTGGAAATATGAGCAGGTCTACGTTGCTCGCGCCGATCTCTGCGGGCGTAAGACGTACGGCGGTCTCGAACACGGTCGCCATCTCCGCGTAGATCGCCTCCCCGAGGGCCGGTTGGACGGCGATCGTCATGTCCCGATCCGCCCCGTTCTGGATGAAAACTTCTCCAGGAACTCGATAGGCTGCACCAACCCAACGTGAGCGGAATCTTGGTGGTTTGGCTGCCCACGGGGTGCCTGCTGAAGTCGCGCGTGATCGCACCTTGATAGGAGCAGCCGGGGGTGGCGAGAACCGTTCCCAAGCTGGCTACCAGCAAAAACGCTCCCCAGCTACGCGTCATGGCCGCGCTTCCTACCACGCGACCCCGCAGACCCGTCAACTTCGCGGGTGCCGGGAATCGCCCATTGAAAGGGAAACGGGGTGGGGGGAGGGGGTACAGCGCGCCTGTCCACCTATCCACCCAGATATCTCGACTGTTTGCGGCTTTCAGCGCTCGCCCCCCTCCCCCTTGTTACTTTTAATGAACCGGCCTCTGCCGGGGCGGAGGCGAGAGGCGATGGTGCCAGCACTCTCATCGTCCATCGTTATATCGGCCCCTTAGCCGAGTGGCGTTCGTGGAGGTTATGGCTGAGGTGAGCGTTTAGGTGAGTGCTAGGCGAGAGGTGAAGCATTATGTGGGTGCCCCTGTGTGCCGGTGAATACACGACAATGCATAGGCGTATGCATAATGTTATGCTATAATACAGTTAAGAGGAGGTAGCATAACCAATGTTTTCAATCACCAATGCGGCCCACCAACTTGCCGTTCATCCCGACACCCTGCGACGCATCGAGCGTAGCGGGGTCTTCGTTCCTCAGCGTACGCGCGCAGGGGCACGCCGCTACACGGTCGAGGATGTCGAAACACTACGGGCCATTCTGTATCCCGCAGCGCGAACTGCACCTGCCGTTGGCGAGGTGGCCCGTGGATAGCGCAGACGTGCGAACGCTCGACGCGCGCGAGGGGCAAGAGAGCGTGACGAACTTGGACGATGAAGCTGCACCACTGCCCGATGGCCGTCCGTCCACGATGGCTGCTGATGCCGCCCGCCCTCAGCCGTTCCGTCACGTAGTCGCGAAGGCCCTGACGCTCGCCCAGCAAGCCCAGGAGGCGGCTGTCGCCGGAAGGGCCACAGGGATCGAGCATGCGCGTTTCACGGCGTTCATGGACGGCCTCAGCGACGAACGCTTCGCCGATGTTCGCGCCTTCCTCGCATGGGCGGCGGAGGCTGCCGGGAACGAGCCAAAGCGTGATCTCGCGGCGTTCGTTCGGCAGTTCGAGAAGCGCCTGTCTCGCACTACTCTTCTCCGCGAGATGTGGGACGGCGCACTCTACCGTCCACGGGACTTCGCGAAGGATGCGCAACGCGCGATCTATTGGGCATCCAAGCTCGACATCGACATCGAGCGGGTGTTTCCTGCGGTCCCAAGCCGTGAGGTAGTTCGCTTTCACTGAAAGGGAGACGAGCTAGGGGTGCCACCCTTCGCTACCGTTCACTACAGAAAAGAAGTAGCGATGACTTCGCGGACTCGGCGGCCCGCCGTGAGTGAACAACCCGAACAGCGGCCCAGGACGCGAGCCCTGGCGGGCGCTGACCTTGTTCAGACCGAGCGCACATCTGATCTCGTCGCCGTTAACCGCTCCCAAGGTCCAGTATTAACAAATAGCGAACTAATAGCGAAATACGTCGACGTTTACGAGTACGGGGTCGTGCGACCGACGCGCTCAACCTGAGAAACTCCTCAGACGCACTCACAGCGATCCCGCATTGTCCCGCGAACCCTCGCCAGCACGAAAAAGCGCCAGAGCATCCGAACGACCTCTACGCGGCCCACGTAACGCCTTGACTGGCGTAGTCGACGATCCGCTCGAAGACGTTGCTGCATTTCTCACCGAAAAGCTTCCGGTCATACGTCTCGGGGAGATAAGCGTTCAGGACTTCCTCAACCGCGGATCGCACCTGACGCTTGCTTTGCGAATCCTTGAACCAGTCCTGGACCAGAACGGGTGGGACGCCTCCCAGGCGCGTCAACAACGCTTTGGCCGCGAGGCGCACCTTTTGGGTTTCGTCCTTCGTCATGCGCTCCTTCTTGAGAAGGTCGAACAACTCCAACTCGTCTTCTGTCAGGCCCTCCCGCACGTGCCTCTCGGCCTCGTCCTTGAGCGCCTTGCTGAAGCGCAGCAGCTCCTCAAAGGCGTTGTCCGCCGATGAGCTGCCGGAGTTGTAGGCATCGATGATCACTTGCAGCCGCTGCGCGAAATTGGTCCGTGTCGCGTTCTGTCGCAACATCTGCGGAGCTTGTGCGCGATGAAGGCACGCAGATCCGCAATCTCGATGTGCTTGTAATCCGACTGCTTGAACTCTTCGGTGAGCTTCTCGAAGTTGAGAGTGCTGAGGTCCCAGGTCTTGCCCGCTTGCGTAATCCGAAAGCTTGGAACCGACTCCCAGCCCGGATCGTGCACGACGAGGCTCTCGTCGAGCAGCTCGCCGATGCGGTAGCTCACCGCGTCGATGTCCATCTGCTCGATGATCGCGTCGATCACACCGCGCAGGTATTGGAACACCGCGACCGAGCGCACCATTGGGTCGCCGAGGATCTCCGGCTTGCACGCCTCATAGAGCGACGTGATGGTGTTCTCGTAAACCGCGAAACTCTTGCGCCACTCGTCATTGCTCAGGAGCGTGTCGGCGTAGGACTTGAAGGCCATCACGTTCTTGAAGACGTCGTTGGCGGCCAAGGCGACGTCGAGATCGACGCCGCGTTCGCGGCAGAACCCGGTTCCTTGCGCGATCGCGTCTGCGAGGAGCCGACGTAGCTCCACCTTCTCCCTGACCGGAGCCTCGGGCTGGTCACCCTGTCCGCGGCGTAGTTCGCAACGCCTTCTTCATGTCGCGAAAGACGTTGTAGTAGTCGACGATTTCGCCGTTCCGCTTCTCGACCCCGTTGATCTGTACGACGTGACACGGTTGGCCCGGGCGATCGTCTGCATCAGCGTGTGGTCCTTCATCGGCTTGTCGAGGTAAAGCGTGGACACCGTGGGCGCATCGAAGCCGGTCAGCCACATGGCGCACACGAACACCAGTTGCAGCGGATCCCCGGGTCCTTGAAGTTGTACTCGACGTCGTGTCCGTGGCGTCCAACCGGTTCATCCGCTGGCGGTGCGGCTTGATGTCGAGACCTGCTTGGCGAACTTCTTCTCCTCCTCCGCCTCCTCGCTGACGACGACCGCCATCTCCACGTTGCGCATGTAATCCAGACCGTCTTGAGCCGGCTCTTCTCGATGTCGCGTTTCGACTTGGCGATCTCGCCGCGAAGGCGCTTGATCTTCGCTTTCCAGAGGCCTGGACCTTGTCGTACATCTTCACCGCGGTGAACTTGTCGAGCGAATCGCCATGCCTTTGCCGAGATAGCCGCGGCGCGGAAAGTGCTCGACGATGTCGTGGGCGATCTTCTCCAGGCGGTCGTCGCGCTTGATGACTTCGACCTCCTGCGCGAACCTCTGCTCCAAGCTTAGCCTGCTGCGCTTCGTCAGGTTCTCCTCTTCGAAATCTCGTAGAACTCTTCGCTCGAGGTCGTCGTTCTGCATCAGCACCTCCGGGACGCGCTTCTCGTAGAAGAGCGGCACGGTGGCCCCGTCCTCGATGGACTGGTGGAAGTTGTACTCCTGACGTAGTCGCCGAACCATTCATTGGTCTTGCGCTCGCGGCCAGCAGCGGCGTGCCGGTGAACGCGAGGAACTGCGGCATTCGGCAGGCCGGCGCGCATGTTCTCGGCGAGCGACTCATATTGCGTGCGGTGGGCTTCGTCGATGATGACGATGATGTCGTCGCGATCCGAGAGAATCGGATACTTCTTGCCCTTCGCAGCGGAACTTCTGGATCAGGGTGAACACCATCCGCTTGTTCTGGCCGAGGAATTTGCGCAGCTCCTCGCTGTCCTTCGGCTGCGCCGCATCCGTCTTGGAAACGGTGCCGGTGTCGAGGAAGTTCTGGTAGATCTGGCCGTCCAGGTCTTCGCGGTCGGTGACCACGACGAAGGTGAGTTGCCTGTCAGCTTCCGAAAGACCTTGCGGGCAAGAAGATCATCGAGAAGCTCTTGCCGGAGCCCTGCGTGTGCCAGAACACCCCGAGCCGGCCGCGCAGCGCCTTGCGCTTCAGAAACTTAGATAGGCGCGGTTGACGCCGATGAACTGGTGGTTCTGCGCGACGATCTTCGCCGTATCCTTGTAGTAGAGAATGAAGTTCTCGACATAATCGAGGAGCTTGGCGGGCGTCAGTAGTCCCTCGACGACGCGCTCCAGGCTGGTGCCTTGGCGCTCGATCTCATCGCGGGTCACCGCTTCCTTCTCATCATCGGGCCGCAGCCAATTGAAGAAATACTCCCAGTCCGCCGAGAAGCTGCCGACCTTCGTCTCGATCGCATTGGAGACGACGCAGAAGGCGTTGGCGAGGTACAGCTGCGGAATCTCGGTGCGGTAGTTGACGATGTTGTCGGCGTGCGCGTTCGCCAGCTTTACGTTGGAGTTCTTCAGCTCTATAAACACCAGGGGAACGCCGTTGACATAGAGCACAACGTCGGGGCGGCGAAAGCCGCGCTCGCCTCGCACCCAGAGCTGCCGAACGGCGAGATAACGGTTGGCGTCGGGGCGGTTGAAGTCGACTAGGTGGACGCGCTCCTGCTGCTTCTGCCCATTGGCGTCGTCGTACTCGACCGGAACGCCGTCGCGCAGCAGGTCGTAGACCTCGCGGTTGGCAGCCACCAGCGACATCGCGTGGCGGCGATCCATGAGCTTCTCGAGGGCGTCCTCAATTGCCGACGCCGGCACATGTCGGTTCAGTCGGACCGCCGCCTCGCGCACGCGATCGACGAGGAAGACGTCGCGCTTGCTGGCGCGGCCGGAGCGATCATTCGGCTCCTCTGGGTCGGCGGTGTGGCAGTTGAGCACCTCGAAGCCGTGCTCTTGACGCAGCCTCCGCACCAGCTCCTGCTCGATCTGATCCTCAGAGATGAAGTTTGGCATTGTGCGGCGAGGATGCGACCGGCGGCGTTAGGTCAGCGGCCCGAACGGATTTCTGATCTCGCGATCAATCATGCAGAAGGTATAGCCGCGTTGGCGGACTCGCTGAAACCGCGGCTCTTCGTGGTCCGTTTGGCCTCGACCTCGTCCGACATTCCCGGCGGAAAGCGAATGTCCAGATTCGCGACCGATAGCTTGCCTGAAAGAAGCCGCGGGAGAACACACTTGCGAGCCGCCGCAACCTGTTCGTTCTGGCGTACAAGCACGCGTTTCATTTCAAACTGTGGATCAACGATGTCAGCAAACGCTTGCAGCAGGTCATCTGACGGTTGAAGAAACCGATTCGCATATGCCTGGCTCCGGCTGAGGCCAGGAACCGCAGCGTCGCTGTCGAGAAAGTTCATAGATTGCAGGAGAAAGTATAGGAAACAATTCGGGAGGTTGGAGTTGACGAAGTAGACAGTATCGATGGGAAAGAACCCGCGGTCAGCTAGGTAGACGCTACCTACGTTACCCTTCCGTCCCACGATAAGTGCTGGCGTTGTGACGAGCGCCTGGTTGTGAGTCCCAACGATACCACTGGAACCATAGACGTGGTACTGACCGGGAATGCGCTCCTCCTCTTTGAGCGCTTTGCCGTAACACAGCTGTAGAACAGATCCCAACGTCCTTACGTTCAACCGTCGGGAATGCCCTTGGTCCAGCTGACCGTCCGACATCCCGGAAAGCGGAGGCGGACGAACCATTCGCGGTAGATCTCCTCGGCCAGATTCGCCAACAGTGCAATCTGCTGCTTGCGGGTTTCTATCAACTTATCGTAGGCGGCAAGAAGCGCAGCCATCTTCAACTGCTTCTGGATGGGTGGAAGGATCACGGGCAAGGCTAGTTGTGCAGTGATGCCAAGATAGGCTCTGGTCGATCCAGAGTCTGCCCACAGCTGGAGCGTCTTCTGAAAGAACTCGCCTTCGAAGTAGTAGCGAAGGTAACGGTGGTTGAGCCGGCTACTATCCTTCACCCGGTAATAAGTGACCTGAGGTGTAAGCATGAGAAACGAGTACTGACTGCGCTCAACGATCGCGGTGCGCCCGATTGTCCCCTTGTGCGTGAGAAGAACATCGCCCGGTCGTGCAAACCCCTTCCTCAGGGTCCCCGCTTGTTTGGCGCTGATGAATTTGCACGCGCCATAGTCTATCTGACCTTCGGAGATATCCGAGGCCATGATGAATGGAATCCCTTCCGAGACGAAGTCATCGCCTTTAGGGTGAAGTTCGCCATGATTGCCATCGAGCGGCGTCTCGAGAACGCCCTGCTTGACCAAATCGCGTACGGTCAGCAACTCAAAGGAGGCATCTCTCCTCCCAATAGTGCTAAGATCATTCTTCATCGCTCGCCTGCCACTGCTCTGGACTTTTCCGAGATGACCCGTTGCAGCTCTTGGGCTTTGCAGCCGGGGCAGGCCTCCAGACTTGTATCGATGGTCAGTATTTCGTCGATGAATTCCTCCTCCGTCTTGCCGTCTTCCTCGATGACCACGCCGACGTAACGACCGGGGTTCAGTGAGTATTCCTGCTCCTTCACCTCGGCCCGGGTGGCCAGCTTGCACAGACCAGTGACGTCTTCGTATTCCGCGTTTGGGAAGCGCTGCTGGAGCCAGTGGATGTGTTGGTGAAAGAGTTCGGCGTTTTTGACTTCCCGGTGCAGCTCCCCCAGCACGGCCTTGAGCGCCTTGGTCCGGCGATCGGTGGCGGGCCGCCCGCCGTTGCCCTGAGCTGCGTCACCTTGATGCTTCTCGCGCTGGCGGAAGATGCGGTCGAGCTGCTTGAGAGTCTCGTGCAGCGCGCCAAACAAGGGCGCGAAGGCGTCGTGGAGGTGGCGCTGCGCCCTATTCTTGCGCTCGACCGCCTCGTCACCGGCGTACTTGGCGCGGTACTGCTCGTAGCGGCTGCGGAGCTTGCCGAGCCCGGCCCACTGCTTCACCAGGTCGGCGACGGCATGCCGGCCGGCGTCGTCGTCAAGCACCTCGAGTAATTGCGCCGAGACCGGCTGGACCTTGGCCTCGTTCTCGGCCAATCGCTTCATGCCTTCGGCAAAGTAGCGGTCGACGAGCTGCACGAACCTCTCGCGTCTGCCTTTGTGAAGCTGGCTGATGACGGCGAGGTTATGAAGCTGCTCGTCGGAGAAATAGCGGTCGGCGCGGTCAACCTGGGTGAAAACGTTGCGGGCATCGACGAAGAGGATGCGGTCGTCACGCTTACCTTTGTCGAAGAACCACAGCGTCGCTGGCAGGGTGACGGTGCCGACGTCCAAGGGCAGGGTCAGCATGGCGTAGATGAGGTTCTGCTCGATCAAGAGTCCGGCGGATGTCAGCCTCGGAGTGGCGGGCGTCGGAGGCCGAGTTGGCCATCACCAGTGCGGCGCGGCCTTTCGGCTTCAGTGAGGTGGCGAAAAGATTGATCCACAGGTAGTTGGCGTTGGGCACCGTCTCTTTGCCGCGGTCCTTCTTCTTCGCCTTCGATTTGTTGCGCGGGATGCCGTAGGCATTGAAGCGCCTGTCCTTCTCGACGCTGGCAAGGCTGACGTCGTCGAGGTTGAACGGCGGATTGGCGAGAACGTAGTCGAACGCACCAATGCTGCCGAAGGCATCCTCGTAGCAGGTGTTCCGCCTTGCTGACGTCCCCGCGCAGGCCATTCACCGCCAGGTTCATCTTGGCGAGGTTGACGGTTTCGAGTGTCTTCTCTTGGCCGTAGACGAAGACGCCACTGCCCGCAACCTTGCGATGCTGCTCGATGAAATGCGCGGATTGCACGAACATGCCACCCGAGCCGCAAGCGGGATCGAAGACCTTGCCGCCGTGCGGTCGATGATCTCGACCATCAGGCGCACGACCGAGCGCGGGGTGAAGAACTCGCCGCCCTTCGAGCCCTCGCTACGGGCGAACTCGGCGAGGAAGTACTCGTAGATCTGGCCGAAGAGGTCGCCGGTGAAGCTCGCCGGAATGTCGGCGAAGGTCTTCAGCAGTTGATTCGGGATCGTGCGCGTCTTCTCGTCCCGCGTCAGGCGAAAGTATTCGTCCTTTGGCAGGACGCCCTCAAGCTCGGGTTTGTACTCCTCGATCGCCTTCATGGCTGCCTTCAGCGCCTTGGCGATGTCCTTCTCCTCGGGTAGGTTGAGCAGGTGGTCGTAACGGGCGTGGTCTGGCAGGTAGAAGCCGCACTTCTCGATGGCGATCTCGGAGAGGGGTTTCTCGCGCCGCGTCCCCTTGAGCTTCTGGTACTCGGCGATGATCTCGACCTCGTGGCGGCGGTAGTTGTTGTCGCGGCTTGAGAAAGATCAGGCCGAGAACCGGCGTGGAGTATTCGCTCGACTTCAGATCGGAGTTGGCGCGAAGGTTGTCCGCGGCACTCCAGAGATCGGCCTCAAGTTGCTTGAGTTGTTCCTTCGTCATCCGTCGCAGAGATCTCCGCCAGCGCTTAGGCGCTTGCACTCTCAGAGAGCAGCACGGACGTCAATCTGGGAAGGGCGTCGCGGGGGTTTCTCCGGAGTCAGGCCATTTCCGGAGGTCCAGCCTTGGGACTCGCGAACCCAGCACGCGGATGGCGAACACCTCCGTAAGTCGCCCCACACCCCTGTGAGTCCATTCAGGCGGCACCGCCCGCCAGGACCGAGGATGACGAGCGAGCTTCGGGTCGGCGGCGTACGCAGCGCCTGTGGCGCGGCGAGCGCTAACGATGGTGCCGTTGGCGACGCGGCGATCAATCGGCGTGTCCGGTCGAATCGATGACACGCTCCTGGGCAGCGGGGCGAGCGGATGCCACGAACCCACGCTTCGGGTGGCTTCGATCCCAAAATGAGCCTCGTAAGGGGCGCCGCGCAACGCGGAGTTCGGTGCGGCAGACCCTTCACGCCCGGCAAGCGACGACGCTCGCGGAGGGGACGACACGGCGAAAAGCCGATGCACCTCATGACTGTTGCCAACGGCCGCAAAGGCGGGGCCGCCCGGTGAGACCCACTACGTCCTCCCGGCCGGCGAGCCTGAACCTATGTAGGCGGAACGCGTTGGGGTAAGATCACCCACCGTTGGATCGCAACGCCAACCGTTGTCGCTCCTGTGGTTCTATGTGTTCGTCCAGGATATCAATTCGGACACGCCGGGTCGTGCGCTTGAGGCGAATCGCCCTCGCAAGGGCTCGTTGCGCCATTTTGATACACTTGGTCACCCTGTGGCACCAATAGCTCTTGAGGTGGTACGTGCTCGGCGCCTATACAGGCCGAGGACGACGCTTCGGTAACTGACAACGGATTCACGACGTGAACTAACCTAACCCACTTCCTAGATGCAGCCCTTTAGGCAAATCGGTGCAGGTCTCCAATAGAACACAGCGCTAGCATGCCCGTATCTTCCGTGGCCGCAACGCAACTTATGAGAGGAACGCATATGTCGGAGAAGAAGAGAAAGCGATCCAAGGAGGCAACGTCGGCACCCCTCTTTGAGGAGCTGGCTGGGCTGGAGGAGAGATTTCCCGCGCTTGCCATAGAGCTTCGAGCTAAAAAGCTTACCGTCCCTGACAATGTACGCCTTGGCATCGCACAGGTCCTAGAATGCCTTGAGAGCAGACGCTGGTCTCGTTCGCCTCAGGAGAGCCTGCTGCATTCTTGGCTTATACAGCGCGACCGTGCGGACTTGCAAGCCGAGACTTTATGTCAGTGGATCCGATTTCATGCCGTTGACGACTGGGAGGCAGTCACGGACTGCATCGAGCTTATTCCACCGTCCGAAGTCTCTATTATCGGCCGCCTACAAAAGAGGGGCAGTCAGAAAGTTGTATACAAGGCAAATTGGAGGGTTCAACAACGTACGGTAATCTTGAAGCGTCTTCTCGATAAGTCCATTTTACACCGTGAACTTCGCAGTCACCCGCTCTCAGCAAATCATCCCAACATAGTCAAGACGTATACTGCAGGAAACTCCCTAGGCGAGATGTTCCTGATTGAGGAATTGCTACATGACGTCTTAAACGATACTTTCCGAACAACCGGCCTAGAAGAAACCGCGCGCCTTACCCACGATATCGCCGCCGCGCTGGATTACATACATCAGCTGGCGCTAGTGCACGGGGACATCAAGCCCGATAACATTGGTAAGCACGACGGGCGATTTGTATTGCTGGACTTTGGGATCTGTCGTCCAGCCAACCAATTTACCCCTGAAGCATCGGCGACAGGTAGTCTACGAACCCGCGCACCAGAACTGCTAGTGGGCGACAAAGGGCATTCGATTCAAAGCGATCTCTGGGCACTCGGCGCTGTTGTTGCTTCGGTGGTTTGTGGCCGCTTCCCCTGGTTGAGTCCGACGAGCACGTACCACCCATTACGAAGCCTATGGAACGGCAGCATTTTGAGGACTTGCTCAGGGAACGTGTAGTAGCCAGTTACGACAGCCGAATCGCCGCTATTCTAGAAGACTCGCACGATCAACGACAAACCCGCATTTTGGCGAAACTCCTAAGTCGCCAACCGAGCGATCGCGGATCTCCAGTCGAAATCCTCGAACAGGTACGCGCTGAGTTCTCGTATGCTTTACCACAACCATCAGCGCCGGCCGCATGGGGTGGAAACCCAGCTGAGGAGCTTGAGGTCCTGAGGGCAACATGGCCGACCCTCGACGCCGTTATGCGACTGCCGCCACATCGGCTACGTACCCTTATATCGCGACTTGAGGATCTACGCGGCCGCTTGGAAACCGGGCCTGGTGAGCCGGTGGAAAAGTTGGACGCCCTCTTAGACGCTGCGAAGCGGGCGCAACGCGCCGCATAAGCTTCGTATGTCTCGCCGAGGCGGTCGTGTCATTCAGGACCCAGTTCACGGCCCGCTGGAATTCCGGCACCTCGAGTCGCTGGTCGTTGAACTCCTAAGTGCGAAGGAAGTGCAACGCTTGCGGCGGGTTAAGCAGACTGGATTCACTGACTTTGTTTTTCCGGGCTGCGAGCACACCCGCTTCACTCATTGCCTCGGTGCCGCATATGTCGCCGCGCGGATCGGAAGGCATCTCGCCGACGAGGCGACAGAACTATTGCCGATCAGCCTGCGTCCGGACAAGGAAGAATTGCGCGATTTCTGTGTGGCAGCTCTGTGCCATGATCTCGGCCACGGTCCCTTTTCGCACGTGTGGGAGAAAATAATTATCGGTGACAGCTGGGCTGCCAACACAAGGGATCTATGGGCCGAGTCTCTCGGCGTCAAGGACGTACCAGCGTATGCCCAGGTTGAGAAGTGGCATGAGCTTGTGACGCTTGCGGTTCTGCGTGGCCGGACGGCCACCTCCATACACTGCTTGAGGGGAATGAGCGCGGCTCGTCGAAGCGAATTATTGATATGTTGACCGGCCGGTATCATCTTCCATACTTTCCACGACTACTTCACAGCGATATCGACGTCGATCGCATGGACTATCTCCTGAGAGATAGCTATCTCGCCGGGCTTCCGTATGGGCGGTACCAGATAGACCGCCTTATTACATCGATGACGTTCGGATTTGATTCATCTAGAATCCCACAAATCGCAATCGACCCATCGCGCGGATTGCACCCTGCGATCGAACTACTGCGCGGACGGATGACGCTTCACCGGGTGCTTTACCGACATCGGACGGTTCAAGGCATGGAGCAATTGCTTGCGAAGCTGCTGGAGCGGCTTCGCGATCTGGCTCGTCGCGGTACGACGGCTCAGATAAGCAGCCGATCCGCTAAGCCGTTGCTCGAGTTGATACAAGGGAAGCAGGTGCCAATCGATCAGCTTGTCTCGCTTGATGATCACTCAATGTGGGTGCTGATTGCCGAGATCTCAGACGCGCGGTTCGACGTCACGGCATCAAATCTTGCTCTTCGGATTCTCCATCGCGATCCGTTAAGAAGCGTGCGGCTTCCTAGTGAAGAAATCCGTCGGTTTCTAAACAGGGCCGACGCTCACGATAGAATACAGGATACGATAGCGAAATATGTGCCTGGCGATCCTCAGTATTATTATCATGTTGGATCGGAGGAGTTTAGGCTGTTGGAGCGCAGCGAAGCGCAACGTGCACTTTACATTGATACGACTGGTGTCCGTACGGCGTTGGCGTTGCGCGAACACCCGGCGCTTCGGGCTGAGCGCATCGATGAGACGGTCGATCTGGGACACGAGTTGCTTGTCCCGCGTGAGGCCACCGGAGATGTGCGAGCGGTGGTCAGATCTAATCCATCGACACTCGCGACGTAGGGCATGGCAAGCGCGATCCGCGCGCAGCGGGTTCGTCGTTTGGCCACGTGTCGCTGACGCTGATCTCCCGACCGGGGTGCCGCGACGGGGGCGCCGACACCAATCCGCGCCGTCGCGCGCGACGCACGTTGGGTATTCTCGCGCAGTTGGCGAGAAGTTGCGTCCAGGCGATGGAGACCAGTTGCGCGTGCTTTTGCCCATGCCGCTGACCGGCAGGCATGAAGCCCAGACCCGGTCAGAGAGGGCGCGATGAAAGCGAAAACCACCCCACGTATCTGCGCGGCTGCATATCATAGGGGGGAGGGGGCGGCCGTCAGGGGGGCCGGCCGGGTGGATACGTGCGATGGTCAAAGACTGCCCGCGACGTGGCGTCTATACTCCTGAATATACGCGCGTACTACATACGAACCACACAAGAATAACAGAGTGAGTGATCCGCAACACGCGTTCGTCATCGCGAGCACGCTTTCCGGCAACGATCGTGAAGAAATCCGAGCCCTCTCGATGCGGCACGGTGTTGGCAACGCTCGCGAAAGCATGGACATTGACGACATCAGCAACCGCACCAGCGCAGACGAAGCAGCGACCGCGAAGCCGGCAGCCATCCCGCGCCTTCGCATCAGTGTGGTTCGCGAAGGACGGGCGCGGTACTCCGAGCCACTCCGACTCTCCAGCGATGTGTTTCGCTTCCTCCAGCGCAAAGCGCGCGTGTGGGATCGAGAGCACTTCCTCATGCTACCGCTCGACGGCAAGAATCGGGTCCTAGGATTCGAGGTTGTCTCAGTCGGGACGCTGACGGCGTCGCTCGTACATCCCCGCGAAGTGTTCAAGGCAGCAATCCTTGCGAACGCTGCCGCGATCGTGGTCGCACATAACCACCCAAGCGGCGACCCGACACCCTCCGCCGAAGATCGCGCGATCACGCAGCGGCTCAAGCAAGCCGGTGAGCTGCTTGGCATCCGGCTGCTTGATCACGTCGTGCTTGGCGCCGATCGCTACTACTCGTTCGTGGACGCGGGGGAGCTGTGAGCAACGAGGAACACGCCAAACGAGTCGAAGCCGCCGCCCGCCTGCTGGCGCTCCTGGCAGAGGCACGCGACGCCCTGGACACCGCTTCCCTGGACGAGGAGCAAGGGGCAGCCGATGCCCTCCAGGCGCTCCGGCATGCCCTGGTGTGGACGAGCCGCGTAGCACTCCGGCGCGAGGTTGCTGCGCTCGATCCGGGTGCGCCTACAAGTCTGCGCCGTTTGGTTCACTGACGAACCGCCGCGCATCGGGAAACGCCGCGCGATCGCGCCCGATCTTGCAATCGTGTGAATGCGGTTGCCGGCCTTCCCTACCCTGGGGAACGGCCACGCGATCGACTCGCGGACCGCTTTCATAAGTCGTGCGAGCTGTGTGGGTGCGGATAGGGTGCGTTTCGTGCCGCGCTCTGCCACATTCTGCAACTCTAACCGCCGGAAATCCTGTAGTGGTACGGCGCGGAGCGCCGATTCGTAATCGGCAGGTCGAGGGTTCGAGTCCCTTGGGTGGCTTTGCATTGGCGCACCGGTCGCATCGTCGGAGCGTGCTCCGCCGTTTTCCGCATTGACCCCGCTGCGGGGGTGCGTGGTAGGGCTTCCTTCTCAGCGGAGGCTGCCGTGCCCTGCACACCCCGGACCACCCCTCTCCTCCTCGCGCTTGCCGTCCTCCTGCTTGGAACGCCCTCGAGCCAGGCGGCGACGTTCGTCGTCGACAGTATCGTGGACGAGGTCGATACCGATCCTGGTAACGGCGCGTGCCGCGCGGCGAGCGGCGCATGCACCCTGCGTGCGGCGGTTCAAGAAAGCAACGCGCTCGCGGGCGGCGATACTGCGATCCTCCCCTCGGGAATCTACACGCTCTCCATCCCTGGAACCGGAGAGGATGCCGCGGCGACTGGCGACCTCGACATCACCGACACGCTGACGATCCTCGGGGAGAGCCGTGAGTCCACGATCGTCGACGGCAATCAACTGGACGACGTCTTCACGGTTGAGGCCGCGACGACGATGATCGATTTGACGATTCAAAACGCTGCCGGCGCCGGCATCGCGGACGGCGAACCGCTGACGATCGCGCGCTCCACGGTACGGAACAACTCCGATGCCGGAGTCGGCGGCGTCGATTGCGGTGCGGCTTTCGGCAGGTGCTTCGGACCGCTGACGATGGTCGACTCGATCGTCACCGGCAACGGCGGCGACGGCATCGGAGATCGGTTCGCGACCGTGCACGTCACGCTGCTGCGGTCAGAGGTCGCGGGGAACGGCGGCAGCGGGATCGGGTGGGGTGTCTACCTCGACGGACGCATTCGCATCGAGGACAGCGTGGTGGCGCGCAACCTGCGGGGAGTCTTTCTGCGCGGAGAGCAAGGATCCGAGCTGCGGGTGATTCGGAGCACGATCAACGACAATACTCTGGGAGGGATTTTGTACGGCAGCGTCGGCGGAGGCCTCAAGGTCATCGTCGAGAACAGCATGATCGCGGGAAACGGCGGATTGGGAGGGATCTCGGCGCCGTCGGCGGGGGCCGCCATCGTGATCACCGGCAGCACGATCGCGAACAACACCTCCACCGGTGATGGCGGGGGCATCGCTGCCCATCAGTTCCTGACGATCCGCAACAGCACCATCACCAACAACCACGCCGACGGCCATGGCGGCGGCATCTTCGTGCTGAATCCCCAGGTGGGGACGATCGCCAACACCACCATCGCGTCGAACGTCGCCGACGCCGATGGCGACGGATTCGGAGATGGGGGCGGCCTCTACGCGACGCCGGCTTTCGAGCCCTTCTTGGATCCTCCGAGCGGCAGCGTGGTCAACAGCATCCTCGCCGACAACCACGATGTCGGAGGCGAAGGGCCGGACTGCGCGATCGAGCTCCGTTCGGGCGGGCACAACCTCATCACCACCACGGCTGGATGCAACGTCATCGACGATCCGACCAGCAATCTCGTCGGTATCGCGCCGCTTCTGGGTCCCCTCGCCGACAACGGCGGCCTCACACCCACTCGGGCCCTGCTCGCGGGCAGCCCCGCGATCGATACTGGCTCGTCCGCGGCCTGCGAAGCCACGGACCAGCGGAGCGTCGTCCGCCCTCAGGGCGTGACGTGCGACATCGGCGCCTACGAGTTCGCGTGCGGCAATCACGCCGTCGATCCCGGCGAGACGTGCGACGACGGCAACAGTCTCGGCGACGACTGCTGCACGGCCGATTGCCACCTCGAAACCGATGGCAGCTCCTGCAGCGACGGCGACGCCTGCACGACGGGCGACGCCTGCAGCAGCGGCTCTTGTCTAGCCGGAACGCCGGTCGATTGCGGCGTTTGCGAGAGCTGCGATGCCGCGCGCGGCTGCGTGGCCCATGTCCTCAGCGGCTGCCACCAGCCTACCCAGCGCCTCTCGGGTCAGCTCGTGATCGCGAACCAGACGACGCCCAAGCTGACGTGGCAATGGAGCAAGGGCCAATCCACGGCGCTCGCGGATTTTGGCGAGCCTCTCGGTGGCGACGAGTACGCGCTCTGCCTGTTCGAGGAGTCCGGTCCCACCGCGCAGGTCGCCTTCCGCGCCATGACGCGCGCCGGAACGTGCGGCAGGAAGCCGTGCTGGAAACCGGTGGGAGCGAGTGGCTTTCAGTACAAGAATCGCGCTCAGACGCCCGACGGACTCGACAGCGTCGTACTCAAGAGCGGCAGCGACCGGAAAGCCAAGGTGCTGGCGATCGGCAAAGGAGACAACCTGACGCTGCCGCAGCTTCCCCTCTCGCTCCCGGCCCGCATCCAACTCCAGGCCCCGAACGGCCAATGCTGGGAAGCGCGCTACTCCGAGCTCGGGACGTCACGCAACACAAAGACGCAGTTCAAGGCCAAGGCCTTCTACCCGTAGAAAGCTCGAGCGGCTCCCCTTCGACGCCTTCTCGAGACCGTGGCCGAAAGTCTCCGAGGGCGCTATCCTCGCGGCCTGCATGATCGAGTTCGACCACGTCACCAAGACCTTCGGCCGCGGGGCGACCGAAGTCGTCGCGGTCCAGGATCTCTCGTTCGTGTGCCCGAAGGGCGCCTTCTACGCGCTGACGGGGCCGAGCGGGTCCGGGAAGAGCACCGTGCTCCACCTCGTCGCCGGCCTGACGGCGCCGACGCGCGGGGGTCGTGCGGGTCGACGGGACGAACGTCGCCACCATGACGCCGACCGAGTCGGCGCTGATGCGGCGGCGGAAGATCGGCTACGTGTTGCAGACGTTCGACCTGATTCCCTTCCTGAGCGCCCGCGCCAACGTGGCGATGCCGCTGGTGCTGGACGGCGTGCCGAAGGCGGAGATCGAGGCGCGTGTCGACGAGGCGCTCGGAGTAGTCGCCATCGGCCATCGCGGTGCGCACGAGCCCGCTGAGCTCTCGGGCGGTGAGCAACAACGCATCGCGATCGCACGGGCCTTGGTGATTCGGCCTGCGGTGCTGCTCGCCGATGAGCCCACCGGCAACCTCGACCGCAACGCAGGGCGGGCGATCATGGACCTGTTTCAGGACATCAACACGCAGACGGGGGTCACGATCCTCCTCGTCACCCACGATCCCGTGTTCGCCGCCTACGGACATCGCATTCTGCACCTCGTCGACGGTGCGCTCGACCAGGACATCGAATTGGGGGAAGTGCCGAACGCGCGCCCCAAATTGGACGTCGTGAGATAACGCCACCGTGCTGCGCCTCCTCACCCTCGTGAGCCTCCCGCAATTGCGGGCGAGTTGGGCGCGGACCCTCCTGGTGATCGCCGGGACCCTGACCGGCGTCGCGCTGATCGTCGGCATCAACGTCATCAACACGAGCGTCACGGCAAGCCTCAGCCGGACGCTCGCCCTGATCGCGGGCCCCGCCGATCTCGAGGTCACGCTCGGCGTGGGCGAGATCGGCTTCTCCGAAGAAACGCTGGCGACCGTCCGGGACGTCGCGGGCGTCCGCACCGCCGTTCCGCTGCTGCGCGGCACCGTCTCGCTCGCCGACACTCCCGCCGAGACGCTGCAGCTCTTCGGGGCGGACCTCACCGCCGAGCAGGATCTGCAACGCTACCGGATCGCCGCGGTCACGGAGCGGCGCGAGCTGCTGAAGGCGATCGAGGACGTCCGTGCCATCTTCGTCACCGAGGCCTTCGCCTCGCAACATGGTCTGAAAGTCGGTGCCGACCTCCGTCTCTCCACGCCGACGGGCGTCGAGACCTTCCGCGTCTACGGCCTCCTCCGGCCGGAAGGCCTGGCGACCGCCTTCGGCGGGCAGCTCGCGGTGATGGACCTGCCGGCCGCGCAGCGCTGGCTCGGCAAAGACGGCCGAATCGACCAGATCGACGTCGTGCTCGCACCGGATGCCGGCGCCGACGTCGTCGCCGACCGCCTGCGGAGCGCGCTCCCCTCGACGCTCAGCGTCACCCCTCCCGTGCAGCGGAACTTCAAGTACGAGGCGATCGTGGCCTCGTTCCAGGCGATGCTCACGGGGCTCAGCCTGCTCTGCCTCGTGGCCGGCGTCTTCATCATCTACAACACCACCTCGACGGGGGCGCTGCACCGAGCGGTGGTGATGGCGGGGCTGCGGCGGATCGGCGCCACGCCGCGCCAGGTGTTCTGGCTCTTCCTCGTCGAGGCCCTCCTCCTCGGCGTCATCGGCACCGCCCTCGGCGTCGGCACCGGGATCGTGCTGGCGCGGCTGCTGATGGGCATGGTGACGGATTCCATGGGGGTGATCTTCCAGCTGCGCTTCCCGGCGGATCAGCAAGCGATGGACCCGTGGCAGCTGGGGGCGATCGCGCTCGTGGGGATCGCCGCCACGCTCTTCGCCTCCGCGTTCGCCGCCCGCAGGATCTCGCGTCTCGACCCGTTGGAGGTGCTGCGCACGAGCCGGCGTCCGCCCTTCGCCACCGCGCCCTCGCGGCTGCTCGTCCCGATGTGGGTCGTGTTGGTGATGATCAGCGCCGCGGCGCTCGTCCTCGAGCAACAGTTCAAGTCGATTGCGTGGGGGAACTTCGGCGCGACGTTGTGGAACGGCTCGGTGATCGTCATCGCGATCCCGCTGGTGGCGTGGACGGCGCGCGTGCTTTCCGGATTGCTGAAGCGTGTGTTCGGCGCGGAGGGCGAGGTCGCCGCGACGAGCCTCTTTCGCGCCCCGACGCGCACCGGCGTCACCGTCGCGGCCGTCGCGCTCGTGCTCACCGTCGGCATGACCGTCGCCTCCCTCGCCTACAGCTTCCATCGCACCACCGCGACCTACGTCGAGGGCTTTCTCGGCGGCGACCTCGTCGTGAGCGCGGTCGCGACCGAGGGCGGGTGGCTCGAGACGCCTCTGCCGGCGAGCCTGATGGACGAGCTCGCCGCGATTCCCGGCGTGCGGCAAGTGGAGGGCGTACGCGCCCTCCCGGGCCAGATGTTCCGTGGAGAGCGCATCGCGATCGGCGCCGTGACCGACGTCTTCTTCGACCCGGCGCGTTTTCCGCCGGGTTGGTATCGCGAGGGCGACCCGACGGCGGCCGCGGGCGCGCTCCGCGCCGGCAAGGGCGTCAACGTCTCCACCACGCTCGCCGACCGCTTCGACCTGCACCTCGGAGAGACCATCGAGCTCGACACGCCGACCGGGACGCTCGCGCTGCCGATCGTCGGCGTCGTCCCCGATCTGCTGTCCGACCGCGGCAGCGTGATCCTGAGTCGACGCCTTCTGATCGAGCGCTGGCACGAGCCCACGGTCAGCCGCATCAACCTCTTTCTCGAGCCTGGCGAGGCGTTGGACGCCGTGCGAAGCCGGGTCGGCGAGCGCATCGGCGACCGCTATCGCCTGAAGATCCTCTCGATGCGCGACGTCCTGGCGTACCACGAGGCCAAGGTGAACAGCGCCTTCGCCTTCACGGACGCGATCCAGCTTCTCGTCGTCATCGTCACGATCGCCGGCATCTTCGACCTGCTGCTCTCGGCCATCATCGAACGCCGCCGGGAGCTCGCCGTGTGGCGCCTGATCGGCGCCGACGAGCGCGCCGTCCGGCGCTCCATCGTCATCGAATCCGTGACGGTCGGAGCGATGGGCGCGGTCCTCGGGGTCCTGGTCGGCGCGGTGACGACGTGGATCTGGATCGGTATCAACTTCCGCTACCTCCTGGGTTACTACCTCGAACACCATCTCGCCGTCGGGGCCACACTCTGGTACGTTGCCTTGGTGCTCGGGATGACGTTCCTCGCAGGCTACGCGGCAGCACGACAGGCCGTCCGCCAACCGCTGCTCGACGCACTCCGCACCGAGTAGCTGGTGCCGGTGCGAATTGCGGGGACGGGGAGCCATCTTCCCGGCCCGCCGATCGACCTAGCGGCGCTGCGGCAGTTCCTGCGTCGCTACCCGGATGGGCTCTCGGAGGCCGACCAGGAGCATCTGATCGCCGAGACCGGCATCGTCACGCGACATCTGGCGATCGACCTCCACGACGAGACCCGGCGCGAAACCAATACGTCGATGGCGGCCGCGGCGGGACGGCGGGCACTCGAGGCCGCCCGGTGGTCGGCCGACGACGTCGACCTGCTGGTGGTCACGACGGTGGTGCCGGATCACCTGATCCCGCCCACCAGCACGCTCGTCCAAGAGGCTCTCGGCATCGCGTCGTGTGCGGAGCTCGAGATCAGCGCCAATTGCACGGCGCCGTACAAGGCGCTCATGTTCGCGACGAGCCAACTCGAGCTCGGTCGGTATCGCCGGGCGCTCGTCTGCTCCTCTCAATACACGAGCTTCCTCGGTCGCCCGCCCTGGTCGAACCCCGAACGGATGACGCCGCACCAAGGGCCGCTCAGGTGGATCGTCTCGGACGGCGCGGGCGCGCTGGCTCTCGAGCGCGGCGAGCCGGACATCGGGCTGCGCGTCTGGCTCGAATCGACCGGAGCGGGAAAACGCGCGGGCATGATGCTTCCCTTCGGCGCGGCCGAACCCGACTTCGTCGGCACCTACGCCCGCGGCGATCAGCACGTCAGCCAGGAGAGCCGCTACGTCTTGCGCGAAGGCTTCGCGCTCGCCGTGCGCGGGTTCCAGCGCATGCTCGAGCGGCTCGAGCTCTCCGCCGCGGCCATCGACCATTTCATCCCGTCGATCTCGGCGATGCAGGTCGCGAAGAAGCTCCAACCCCTCCTCCAGCAGCGCTACGGGTTGCGCCCGGAGACGTGGCGGATGAACCTGCCGCGCGTCGGCTACCTCGGTGGGGTGACCGTGCTCGCCGTGCTCGACGAGCTCGCACGCGACGGCACGCTGCGCGCGGGCGATCTGGTGTGCTCGGTGGCGGAGGAGAGCAGCAAGTGGATGTGCGCGGGCACCGCGTTTCGCTGGAACCCGTGAGCGCGCAGCTCGGCCGACTCGGTCAGAACGCGACCATCAACGACGCGATCCGTGCCTTCATCGTCACACCTCGCACTCGTGCCATTCGCAGAGCGCCGTGCAACGCCGAAAGGCGGCGAGCACGGGACCGACGGCCCTCAGATCAGGTCGGCCAATGGACGATGGCCCCGCAGCGACACACGAGGGCGGCACCTCGACATGCGGTTTCGAGGCAGGCGGGAGAGGTGCGTGGATAGGCCGTCCCGCATCGCGTGCAGCGGCAATGCGTCCCCTGGCATCGAAAGCAGCGGGGTGAGGACAGGCGACTAGTGACCGGCACCCGCTCCTCCGGTCCCGCCCATCGGCCGAGCGGGCGGCTTTGCGGAACCCGGTTCGCCGGGCATGGGCTTGGTGCCGCTTCCCATCGTGTCGGGACCGCTGCCCGACGTGCCGTGGTGCTTCTCGCTCTCTCGATCGGGGCTCGGCGAGGGGGCAGGATTGGCGATGCCGTCCGACGCCGCGAGCCGCATCGCGGTCGGGTGCTGCGCGACGTTCACGCCGCCCGTGGCGAGCAACAGAAACATGATTCCGGCGATGACCATGTGTCTCATTTCAGAGCCTTCCGGTCAGCAGCATGATGAGGAGGATCAGCAGAATCACTCCGCCGATCCCGGACGGGCCATACCCGTAACCGTGGCCGCTCACCTGCGGGAGACCGCCGAGAACCACCAGCAGAATTATGATGAGCAAGAGCGTCGACACGTCGCCTCCTTCAGGAGCTCCGTCGCGGGCTTCGCACCGGGCGTTCCTCGGGCGGCAGCTCGGCGCAGTCGGCGCAGAGCGGCCCTTCACTTTCGGACACGCCGGCCGGGGTCGGCATCGGCGCGGGCATCAGACGCTCGCAGCGTCCGCAGCGGAATTCCTTCGCCATGCATCCGGAGTAGCGACGCGCGGCGTTCGTGCACAAGCACGCACTCCAGGGATCGGTCGCCTCCCCCTTTCCCTCTACGTAGAACCACGAGACCGTGCGTTGCCTCCGAACGCGCCCGCCCCCATGCTGCGTTCATGGCAGCCGACGTCCGCACGGGCCAAGGCCCGCCACATCTCGATCGCGCCGAGTTCACGCGGCGCTTCCGGGCACGCTTCGAGGACTCCCTCTTCGACGTCGCCCGAGGCACGCTCGCCGAGATCGAGGCCATCGCGTGGGAGGCCTATGAGGCGGGACGGAAGGCCCCGCACAGGCGCGCGGCCGGACCCGAGTTTCACGACCCCAGCTACGAGCTTTCCCTCGACTGGCTCGCGACCCGCGAACGTCTGCGACTCGCCGGCGCCCGCCATGCGGATCCCAGCACGCCGCCGCGCGTGCTGCTGATTTGCGGATCGGCGCGGAACGACGCCACCTGCCCCGCCGAGATGTCGAAGACGTTTCGCCTGACGTCGATCGCGCGCGAGACCTTCGCGGCGCTTCCGGGCGCCTGGGACGTCGACGTGCTGGATCTCAGCCTGCTGACCTCCGAGTACGGCCGGCAGATCCACCCTTGCAAGGGCTGCGTCTCGACCGCCATGCCGCTCTGCCACTGGCCGTGCTCGTGCTACCCGAACCACTCGCTCGGTCAGACCCAGGATTGGATGGCCGAGATCTACGAGCGCTGGACGCTCGCGCACGGGGTCATCATCCTCACGCCGGTCTATTGGTACCAGGTGCCGAGCGTGCTGAAGCTCATGATCGACCGTCTCGTGTGCGCCGACGGCGGCAATCCCGACCCGACCAGCACGGCGGGGAAGGACGCGGCCAAGGCGAAGCAGCTCGAGCTCGACGGCTGGCCGTACCCGAAGCACCTCGCCGGCCGCGCCTACGGCGTCGTCGTTCACGGCGACGTGGCGGGCATCGAATCGGTGCGGCGAAGCCTCTCCGACTGGCTCGAGTGGATGGGCCTCGTGGGCTGCGGCTTCCGCGCCAAGCTCGACCGCTACATCGGCTACTACGAGCCGTACGCGACCAGCCACGAGGCGCTCGACCGCGATACCGCGATTCAAGAAGAGGTCCGGAACGTCGCCCGTGCCGTCGCCGCCAGGGTCACGGCGCTCCGCCGCGGCGAGCCGCCGCCGACGGACGCCGTCCTGAAGGATCCCCGCCCCAAGTAGGAACGCCAGGGGTTTCCGACGAAAGTCGTACGAAAACGGGTCAGTCGACCCCCCGGCCGCTCTTTGCACCTTGCGCCTACGATGTGACGGCATGCTAGCTTCCGTACCCTGTGACGTGCGGCCCCCCCTGCCTTGTGGCTGGCGAGGACGCACGCGCAGGTGCTAGGGCTGCAAACCCGCTTACAGACCTGGAGGCAGCATGAAGTCGGTCAGTCGGATCGGTGTGTTGTTCGCGGCATCGATCCTCGCGTTCGTCGTCCCACCATCCCTCACGTTCGCGGCGAGCTTCACCGTCGACAGCACGGACGACGCGGTCGACGCCACCCCCGGTGACGGGTCGTGCGCGACCGAGGCGGGCGCGTGCACGCTCCGCGCCGCGGTGCAGGAGCTGAACGCCTCGCAGCCCGGAGGCTCGATCGACGTCCCGGCCGGCACCTACGTGCTGACCATCGACCCGAGCGGCGACGCCGGAGACGCCGCGACCGGCAGCCTCGACGTCACCGGTGGCACCATCACGGGCGCCGGGCGCGACACGACCATCATCGACGGCGGCGGCCTCGACGACGTCTTCGCCTTCGGACCCCTCGAGGGCCGGATCAGCGCCCTGACCGTGCAGAACGGGCTGGTCGGCATCGTCAACCACACCCGCACCCTCGAGATCGACGACGTCCTCGTCCTCGAGAACGACGACGCCGGCATCGTCGGCCCGAACCTGCTGCTCATGAACAGCGAGGTGCGCGACAACGACGGGCCGGGGGTGAGCACCAGCGGCAACTTCCCGCAGATCATCGGCACGACCATTCGTCACAACGCCGGTCGCGGCATCGAGGGCTCGGCGGAGAGCCTCACGATCACCGACAGCCGCATCAGCGGCAACGCCGCGGTGGGCGACGGCGGCGGCATCGCGTTCTGCGAGTACATGACGCTCACCAAGACGATCGTCACCAACAACTCGGCCACCGGGAACGGCGGCGGCATCGCGAGCAACGGCGACTGCGCGCCGACGGTGGCGCGGAGCGGCCGGGCCGTCGGTCCGTTCTTCGGGAAGCTGACGGTCATCGAGAGCGTGGTGAACGGCAACCGCGCGCTGGGGGACGGCGGCGGGCTCTGGGTCGGAGCCGGGCTCCTCCTCGACCGCACCAACGTCGACAACAACGACGCGGGCGGCAACGGCGGCGGCGTATGGGTCGCCGGCGGCGCCCTTCCCGACCTCGTCATCAACCAATCGTCGATCACCCGCAACGAGGCGACCGACGGCGGCGGCGTCTACAAGCTGGTCGGCACGTCGGGCCGCGAAAGCGTCGTGAACAGCACGATCGCGGAAAACCGCGCCACCGGGAGCGGCGGCGGACTCCATCTCACGGCGGGAACGTTCGGGCTCCACAACGTCACCGTGGCGGGCAACGTGGCCGACGACGACGAGGACGGCAGCGGCGACGGCGGCGGCCTGCGCGCGGACTCCGACCAGCCGCCCGTCATCGAGAACTCGATCCTCGCCGCCAACGTCGACCCCGGCGGCGAGGCGCCCGACTGCGTCGGGTCGCTCGAGTCGGCGGGTTACGACCTCATCGGCACCACCGCCGGCTGCACCGTCACGGGCGACCAGACCGGCAACGTGGTCGGCGCCGATCCCCACCTCGGCCCGCTGCAGGACAACGGCGGCCCGACGCTGACGATGGCGCTCCTCGCCGACAGCCCGGCACTCGACGCCGGCGATCCGACGGGCTGTAGCGATCACGAGGGTGCGATCCTCGCGACCGATCAGCGCCTCGCGCCGCGGCCGCCGGGTTCCGGTTGCGACGTCGGCGCCTTCGAGGACCGCTGCGGCAACGGCGTGGTCGACGGCGAGGAGACCTGCGACGACGCCAACTCGGCGGACGGCGACTGCTGCTCCGCCTCCTGCCAGCTCGCACCGGCGGGCAGCGACTGTCCGGCCGACGGCAACGTCTGCACCAACGATGCCTGCGACGCCGCCGGCGTCTGCCGTCACGATGCCAACACCCTCCCCTGCGACGACGGCGACGCCTGCACCCGCAACGACGTCTGCGCCGCCGGCACCTGCGGCGGCGGCCCGAAGACCTCGTGCGGTCCGTGCGAGACCTGCAGCCCGAAGGGCGGCTGCCTCATCGGGCCGCGGCCCACGTGCCTGCTGGGCATCAAAGACCTGACCAACAAGCTCGAGATCGTCGACAAGACCGCCGACAAGAACGATCGGGTCGCCTGGACCTGGGCCAAGGGTGAGGCGACCACGCGCGAGGACCTGGGTGATCCGCTGAGCGGCGGCAACTACGCCTTCTGCATTTTCGACGAGTCGCATCCGGCGCCGAGCCTGCTCTTCAGCGCCGTGTCGCGTCCCGGCCAGTGCGGCAAGAAGGCCTGCTGGAAACCCCTCAATGCGAAGACTCTGCGCTACAAGGACGGCGAGCGTTTCCCGAACGGCATCGAGACGGTCGTCCTCAAGACCGGCGAGGCCGGGAAGGCCAAGGTCACGGTGAGCGGAAAGGGCGAGAACCTCACGCTGCCTGCGCTGCCCCTCCCGCTGCCTCTCCGGGCACAGCTCCAGTCCGAGACCGGCGCCTGCTGGGAGACGCGCTACACCGCCGCCGGGGTCTCCAAGAACACCGCCGCGCAGTTCAAGGCGAAGGCGTCTATTCCCTGACGAGGGATCTCTCCCTCGCCCCGGACCCTCCTCCGAGGGTCCGGGGCCCCACTCCCGGCTCGCTGATGCTCGGCCGCGCGCTCACGCGCGCGGAGAATCGAGTCCGAGTCAGACTCCTAGCGCGCGCGGCGCACCGCGAGACCTGCGGCGGCCGCACGCGCGCGCGCGACGCCCTCCGACCGCACGCCTCGCCACCACAGGCTCAGGCGGTCGAGATAGATGTACACGACCGGGGTCGTGTAGAGCGTCAGCACCTGGCTCACCAAAAGGCCGCCGACGATGGTGATGCCGAGCGGACGGCGGAGCTCGCCGCCCATGCCGGTGCCAAGTGCCAGCGGGAGGCCGCCCAGCACCGCCGCCATCGTCGTCATCATGATCGGCCGGAAGCGCAGCAGACAGGCCTCGTAGATCGCCTCCTCGGGCGACTTGCCGTCCTTGCGCTCGGTCTCGAGCGCGAAGTCGATCATGAGAATGGCGTTCTTCTTGACGATGCCGATCAAGAGCAGGATGCCGATCAGCGCGATCACGTTCAGCTCGACGCCGGTGAGGAGCAGCGCCAGGATCGCGCCCACCCCCGCCGACGGCAGCGTCGAGAGGATCGTGAGCGGGTGGATGTAGCTCTCGTAGAGCATGCCGAGCACGATGTAGACCGTCGCGAGCGCCGCCAGGATGAGGAGCGGCTGGTTGGCGAGCGAGGCCTGGAAGGCCTGCGCCGTGCCCGCGAAGCTGGCGCGGATGCTCGGCGGGATGCCGAGCTCGCGGGTGACGGCGCCGATCTGCTCGACCGCCTCGCCGAGCGCCACCCCCGGGGTCAGGTTGAACGAGAGCGTGACGGCCGGGAACTGTCCCTGGTGCGTCACCGCGAGCGCGGTGGTGCGCGGCTCGATCGAGGTGAACGCCGCCAGCGGCACCGGCGTGCCGTTCTCGGCGCGGACGTAGAGGTCGGCGAGCGTCTCGGGACGCTGCCAGAACTCCGGCGCCACCCCCATGACCACGTGGTACTGGTTGAGGGCGGTGTACATCGTCGACACCTGGCGCTGCCCGAAGGCGTCGTAGAGCGCGTCGTCGATCATCTGCGCGCTGACGCCGAGACGGGACGCGGTGTCGCGATCGATCGCGAGCGTGCTCTGCAGGCCGCCGTTCATCTGGTCGCTGTTGACGTCGGTGAGGATCGGCATGGTGCGGAGCTTGGCGAGGAGCCGGGGCGCGAAGGCGTTGAGCTCCCTGAGATCGTCCCCTTGCAGCGTGAACTGGTAGAGCGCGCCGCTCGGACGGCCGCCGATGCGGATGTCCTGCACCGGTTGCAGGAAGAGGCTGGCGCCCGCGATCCCGGCGAGCTTCGGACGGAGGCGCTGACTGATCGCGTCGGCCGCGACCTTGCGCTCCTCGAGCGGCTTCAGCGCGACGAACATGCGGGCGGTGTTGCTGCTGCCCTGATTGCCGCCGGTGAACGCCACCACGGTCGCGACCGCGGGATCGGTGCGCACGACGTCGACGATCTCGGCGAGCTTGCCCTGCAACGCCTGGAAGGACATCGACTGATCCGCCTGGACGTTGCCGATCAGCCGCCCGGTGTCTTGTTGCGGGAAGAACCCCTTGGGCACGATGCCGTAGAGGTAGACGTTCAGCGCCACCGTCAGCGCCGCCACGGCCAGGGTGAGGCGCGGATGCCGCAGCACGACCGCCAGGCTCCGCTCGTAGTGCCGGTGCATCCAGTCGAAGCCGCCCTCGCTGAGCCGCGCCAACGGGCCCGGCATGCCGGTGTGGGTGCCGCGCAGGATCATCGCGCACATCATCGGGGTGGTGGTCAGCGAGACCACCAACGACACCATCACCGCCACCGACAGCACCACGGCGAACTCGCGGAACAGCCGACCGACGATGCCGCCCATGAGGAGGATCGGGATGAAGACCGCGACCAGCGACACGCTCATCGACAGCACCGTGAAGGCGATCTCGCGCGCGCCCTGCAGGGCGGCCTGGCGCGGCGCCATGCCGCGCTCGATGTGGCGCATGACGTTCTCGAGCACGACGATGGCGTCGTCGACCACGAAGCCGGTCGAGATGGTGAGCGCCATCAGCGACAGGTTGTCGATGCTGTAGCCGCACAGATACATCACGCCGAAGGTGCCGATCAGCGAGAGCGGCACGACCACGCTCGGAATCGCCGTCGCCCGGAGATCGCGGAGGAAGAGGAACACCACCATGATCACCAGCACGATCGAGATCAGGAGCGCCGTCTCGACATGGTGCACCGAGGCGCGGATCGAGGCGCCGCGGTCGATCACGACGTCGAGGTCCATCGCCTGCGGAATCGCCGCCCGGAGGAACGGCAGCCGCTCCTGCACGTGATCGATGGTCTCGATGATGTTGGCGCCCGGCTTGCGGAAGACGATGAGCATGACCGCCGGCTCGCCGTTGGCGAAGCCCGCGGTGCGCACGTCCTCGACCGAGTCCACCACGTCGGCGACGTCGTCGACCCGGACCGCGGCGCCGGCGCGATAGCGCAGGATCAGCGGCCGATACTCCTCGGCCCGCATCAGCTGCCCGTCGACGTGGAGGCTCCAAGCCTCGGTCGCGCCGGCGAGCTCCCCCGTCGGCCGGTTGACGTTGGCCGAGCCGATCGCCGTCCGCACCTCGTCGAAGCCGATGCCGTACTTGGTGAGCGCGGTCGGGTTGACGTGGACGCGGACGCCCGGGAGCGAGCTGCCGCCGATGTTGACCTGCCCGACGCCCTCCACCTGCGCCAGCTCCTGCTGCACGATCGACGCCGCGGCGTCGTAGAGGCGGCTCGCCGGCAGCGTGTCGGAGGTGAGCGTCATGACCAGGATGGGCGCGTCGGCGGGATTGACCTTCCGGTAGTTGGGGTTGTTGGGCAGGTTGGCCGGCAGCTGGCCGCGGGCGGCGTTGATCGCGGCCTGCACGTCACGCGCCGCGCCGTCGATGTCGCGGGCGAGGTCGAACTGCAGCGTGATCTGGGTCGAGCCGAGCCCGCTCGACGACGTCATCTCGGTGACGCCGGCGATCCGTCCGAATTGCCTTTCGAGCGGCATCGCGACCGCCGACGCCATGGTCTCGGGGTCGGCCCCCGGGAGCTGGGCGGACACCTGGATGGTCGGGAACTCGACCTGCGGCAGCGGCGCCACCGGCAGCATCTGGAAGGCGATCGCGCCCGCGAGCGCGAGCGCGATCGTCAAGAGCGTCGTCGCGACCGGACGCCAGATGAAGATCGCCGAGACGTTCACTCGCGCTCCAGTCCGAAGGGCTCGATCGCGGCGACCCCCGCCTGCTCGACCTCGTCGCCGCGGCCGGCGCGATGGCGGGCGAAGCGCGCCGCCAGGCGGTCGAAGGCGAGATAGATGACCGGCGTGGTGTAGAGCGTGAGCAGCTGGCTCACCAAGAGGCCGCCCACGATCGTGATGCCGAGCGGCCGCCGGAGCTCGGCGCCCATGCCGGTGCCGAGCGCGAGCGGCAGCCCGCCCAGCAGCGCCGCCATCGTCGTCATCATGATCGGCCGGAAGCGCAGCAGGCAGGCCTCGTAGATCGCGGCCTCGGGCGCCTTCCCCTCCTTGCGCTCCGCCTCGAGGGCGAAGTCGATCATCATGATGGCGTTCTTCTTGACGATGCCGATCAGGAGGATGATGCCGATCAGCGCGATCACGTTGAGCTCGGTCCGGCAGAGCAGCAGCGCCAGGATCGCGCCGACGCCGGCCGACGGCAGCGTCGAGAGAATCGTCAGCGGGTGGACGTAGCTCTCGTAGAGGATGCCGAGCACGATGTAGACGGTCACCAGCGCGGCCAGGATCAGGAACGGCTGGTTGGCGAGCGAGGCCTCGAAGGCCTGCGCCGTGCCCTGGAAGCTGGCGCGGATGCTGGGCGGGATGCCGAGCTCCTCGGCCGCGGCGTTGATCGCGTCGACGGCCTCGCCGAGCGCCGTCCCGGGCGCCAGGTTGAAGGAGAGCGTGATCGCCGGGAACTGGCCCTGATGCGACACCGCGAGCGCGCTGGTGCCGCGCTCGACGCTGGTGAAGGAGGCAAGCGGCACCGCGGCGCCGCTCGCCGAGCGGACGTAGAGGTGTTGCAGCGCCTCGGGGCCGTGCTGGAAGCTCGGCTCGACCTCGAGCACGACCCGGTACTGGTTCAGCTGCGTGAAGATGGTCGAGACCTGGCGCTGGCCGAACGCATCGTAGAGCGTGTCGGTGATCATCTGGGGCGTGATGCCGAGGCGGGCGGCGGTGTCGCGGTCGATGTCGAGCTTGAGCTCGAGGCCGCCGGTCTGCTGGTCGCTCGCGAGATCGCGGACCTCGGGAAGCTCCTGCAGCTTCTCCATCAGGAGCGGCGCGAAGCGATGCAGCTCCTCGGCGTCGGGCGACGCCAGGCTGTACTGGAACTGCGTCCGGCTGACGCGGTCGTCGACCGTCAGGTCCTGCACCGGCTGCATGAAGAGGGTCGCGCCGTCGACCTCGGCGAGTCGCGGCTGCAGCCGACGGATGATCTCGGTGGCGCCGGCGTCGCGCTCGGCGAGCGGCTTCAGGTTGATGAGGATGCGGCCGGTGTTGGCCGTCGTGTTGATGCCGTCGATGCCGATGAAGGAGGACAGGCTCTCGACCGCCGGGTCCTGCAGCACGACCGCGGCGAGCTGCTGCTGGCGCTCGGCCATGGCGGCGAACGACACCGTCTCCGGCGCCTCCGAGACGCCGAGGATGACGCCGGTGTCCTGCACCGGGAAGAAGCCCTTCGGCACCACCAGGTAGAGGACGAAGGTGGCGGCGAGCGTGGCGACGAACGTGACGAGCGTCAGGGTCTGGTGTCGGAGCACCCAGCGGAGCGTCGTGCCGTAGCGCGCGATCACCCCGTCGAAGGCCGCCGCCGAGGCCTGCGCGAACCAGCCCTGCTGCTCGCGCGGCACGTGGCGGAGGAGCCGCGAGCACATCATCGGCGTGAGGGTGAGCGACACCACCGCCGACACCAGGATGGTCACGGCCAGGGTGACCGCGAACTCGCGGAACAGCCGCCCCACGATGTCGCCCATGAAGAGCAGCGGGATCAGCACCGCCACCAGCGAGACCGTGAGCGAGATGATGGTGAAGCCGATCTGGGCCGCGCCCTTCAACGCCGCCTCGCGCGGCGACTCGCCCTCGTCGATGTAGCGCGTGATGTTCTCGATCATCACGATGGCGTCGTCGACCACGAAGCCGGTCGAGATGGTGAGCGCCATCAGCGAGAGGTTGTCGAGGCTGTAGCCGAGCATGTACATCGCCCCGAACGTGCCGACGATCGAGAGCGGCACCGCGACGCTCGGGATGACGGTGGCGGAGAGCTTCCCGAGGAAGAGGAAGATCACCATCACCACCAGCGCCACCGTCAGCATGAGCTCGAACTGCACGTCGTGCACCGAGGCCCGGATGGTGGTGGTGCGGTCGGTGAGGACGCGCACCTCGACGCCCGCTGGCAGCGAGGCGGTGAGCTGCGGCAGCAGCGCCGTGATGCGGTCGACCACCCCGATGATGTTGGCGCCCGGCTGGCGCTGGATGTTCACCAGGACCGCCGGCTCGCGGTTCATCCAGGCCGCCTGCTTGACGTTCTCGGCGTCGTCGACGACGTCGGCGACGTCCATGATGCGAACCGGCGCATTGCCGCGGTAGGCGATCACCAGCGTCTTGTAGTCGTCGCTCGAGAGCAGCTGGTCGTTGGCACCGATCAGCCAGGCGCGCTTCGGGCCGTCGAAGCTGCCCTTCGCCTGGTTGACGTTGGCGGCGGCGATGGCGGTGCGGAGGTCCTCGAGCGAGAGGTCGTAGGCGGCGAGCGCGGTGGGATTGGCGCGCACCCGCACGGCGGGCTTCTGCCCGCCGCCGAGGCTCACCAGCCCGACGCCCGGGAGCTGCGAGATTTTTTGGGCGAGGCGGGTGTCCGCCAGGTCTTGGACCGTGCTCAGCGGCAGGGTCTTGGAGGTGAGCGCGAGCGTCAGGACCGGCGCGTCGGCGGGATTGGTCTTGCTGTAGACCGGCGGGTTCGGGAGGTCGCGCGGCAGGTAGGTGCCGGCGGCGTTGATCGCCGCCTGCACGTCCTGCTCGGCGACGTCGATCTCGAGCTCGAGCGCGAACTGCAGCACGATGAGAGAGCTCCCGAACGAGCTCGTCGACGTCATCTGCTTCAGGCCCGGCACCTGCCCGAACTGGCGCTCGAGCGGCGCCGTCACCGACGACGCCATCACGTCCGGGCTGGCACCGGGATAGAAGGTGACGACCTGGATGGTCGGATAGTCGACCTGGGGGAGCGCCGACACCGGGAGCTGCCGATACGCGACGATCCCCGACAGCAGCACCGCGACCATCAAGAGCGAGGTCGCAACCGGCCGCAGGATGAAGAGTCGCGAGACGTTCACGCGGGCTCCGCGCTCCTCACGCCGGAGGCGACGCGCCGGACGTCGCGGTCTCCGGCGGGCGGAGCTTGACGGCGCTGCCGGCACGGAGCTTGTCGACGCCGTCGGTCACGACCTGCTCGCCGGCCGCGAGCCCGCTCGCGATCGCCGCCTCGCCGCCCGCCGCCGGGCCGAGGGTGACCGGCCGCACCTCGACGGTCTGGTCGTCCTTCACGACGTAGACGAAGGTGCCGTCCTTGCCGCGCTGCACCGCCGCCGCCGGCGCGATCACGATTCCTTTCCGCACCTCGATCAGGAGGCGGACGTTGACGAACTGATTCGGGAAGAGCGCCTGGTCGGCGTTCTCGAACACGGCCTTCAGCTTGGTGGTCCCGGTCGCCGGATCGATCTGGTTGTCGGTGGACTGCAAGGCGCCGGTCGCGAGCTTGGTCTGGCCGGCGCGGTCGTAGGCCTCGGCGACCAGACGATCGGAGTCGCCGCGCTTGTCGATGACGGCGCGGAGATCGTCCTCGGGAACCGTGAACACGACCGTGATCGGCTCCACCTGCGTGATGACCAAGAGGCCGGTCGCGTCGTTGGCGTGCACGACGTTGCCGACGTCGACCAAGCGGAGCCCGATGCGCCCCGTGATCGGCGCCGTCACACGGCTGTAGGTGAGCTGCAGCTTGGCCTGGTCGATCAGCGCCTGATCGACCTGCACCGTGCCCTCGAGCTGTCCGACGGTGGCCGTCTGGTCGTCGAGCATCTGGCGCGCGATGATCCCCTGCTGAAAGAGATCCTGGTTGCGTTGCAGGGTGCGACGCGCCACCTCGAGCTGGGCGCGGTCGCGCGCCATCTGCCCCTCGGCCTGCGCCAGCTGCACCTGGAAGGGACGCGGATCGATCTCGGCGAGGAGGTCGCCCTCCTTCACCGTCTGCCCCTCTTTGAAGGCGACGTTGACGATCTGGCCGTCGACCCGGCTCTTCACGGTGACGGTGTTGAAGGCGGTGACGGTGCCGAGCGCGCTCAAATAGACCGGCATGTCGCCCTGGCGGACGGCGACCGCGACGACGGGAATCGCCGGGGCCCCGCCCTTCCCGGGCCCGGAGGTGGCGGCGTTCGACGCCACCTCGCCCGACTGACCCAGCAGCCGGTAGGCGCCGTAGGCCAGGAGCACGAGCCCGGCGATCCAGATCCAAGTGCGTCGTCGCGGACTCGCTGCCATCGTCGTCTCCATGCGCGCCCCGCATCGTGCCACGGCGACCCGCGCAAGTGGAGTCAGGCCAAACCGGCTCGGATTGACTCACGGCGGGATGCGGGAAAGACACGACTTCTCACCGCACACTTCGAGGAGGACCGCCCCATGGCCGTGCTGCGCACCCCCGAGTCGCGTTTCGCCGACCTGCCCGATTACCCCTTCGCGCCCCACTACGTCGATCTCGCGAGCACGATCGGCCGGAGCGGCGAGGCGCGCATGCACTACGTCGACGAGGGCAGCGGGGAGGTCATCCTCTGTCTCCACGGCGAGCCGAGCTGGTCTTTTCTCTACCGCCGCATGATCCCGATCCTGGCGCGGCGCGGGCGCGTGCTCGCGCCGGATCTCTTCGGCTTCGGCAAGTCCGACAAGTTCACCGAGCGCGCCGACTATTCCTACCGAATGCACCGCGACGCCGTTCTCGGCTTCATGGACGCGCTGTCGCTCCGCGACGTCACGCTAATCTGTCAGGACTGGGGCGGTCTGATCGGCCTGCAGCTCGCCGGCCAGCTTCCCGACCGCTTCGCGCGTCTGGTCATCATGAACACCGCGCTCCCGACCGGCGAGGAGCAAGTCGGACCGGGGTTCATGGCGTGGCGGGACTACGTCGCGAGCGCGGCCGACCTCCCGATCGGCCCGCTCTTCGGACGCGCAATCTTCCCCGCGGATCGCCGGACGCCCGAGATCCTCGCCGGCTACGACGCGCCCTATCCCGAGCGCTCCTATAAGGAAGGCGCGCACGCCTTTCCGAGCCTGGTCCCGATCGCCGCCGAGCAGCCCGGGGCCGCCGAGAACCGCGAGGCCTGGAAGACCCTCGAGCGCTGGAGCAAGCCCTGCCTGGTGATGGCCGGCGACAAGGACCCCGTCCTCGGCATCCCCGCCGCCGCGATCTTCGAGCGTCGCATCCCCACCGCCGGCACGATGGTCGTGATCGAGAACGCCGGGCACTTCCTCCAGGAGGACAAGGGCGAGGAGATCGCCGAGCGCATCGTCGCGTGGCTCGGCTGAGAGAAAAGAACAGAAGAAACGAAAGAGAAAAGACGTAGGTGCTGGACGGCCGGAATGCCGTGGCCGGGATCGATGTCGGGGAGGCTACTGTCAGCCGGGGACGTCCGCGGGATCGAGGAGGCCGTGGCGGCGCCAGCCAACGGTGAGGAGCCACGTCCGCGCCCGCGATACCGGCCGCTCGATATCGGCGTCCTCGACACCGTTCCTTACTACTTCTCTTTCTAATTTTTCCCGCTTCCATCCATCGAACCATCGCGCCGAGGACGCGGGGTCCAGCCGGACGGCGCCGGAAAGCTTCGCGCTGGCCTCTGCCGCATGGCGGCGAGCGTTCAGCAGCACGTAGCGGAGCGCGTTCCGCACTTCCCGCGGCGTAGGCAAGAGGCGGAGGTGGTAGCGATCGGCGAGCACCCTTCCCTTCCGCGCGGCGACCCGGTTCACCGCCCGCGCGATCCGGATTCCGACCGACCGCATGCCGCGCCCGAGCGCGTCGCGATCGCGCGCCTCGACGATGAGGTGGGCATGGTTCCCCTGCAGGGAGTAGTGCACAAGGCGAAAATCCGGCCGCTCGCAGCCAGCGGCGAAGGTGCGCTCGAGACGCCGGACGAGCTTCTTGATCCGCAGTGACGGCAGGTCCTTCCGAAGGCGGACCGTGACGTGCGCCGGCAAAGGCTTCGCGAACGGCGCCCGCGATGCGTGCGGAATCCCCGCCCGCGCGCCCGCGGGTTTTCGCCCGGCACCCACGCGGCGCCCGCCCCAGCGGCGGGGGGTCGGAAAGGACAAACCGAGCTGGGTGTTCTTGCGTGCCATCTTGAAACAGCTAAACTATATAAGCGAGACGGCCAGGGGTCAAGCTAGATACAATAGACCTGGTCAGCCGTGCGGAGTTCCCTCCGTGGAAGTGGCAACGACAATCCTTCGACCATGGACTGGACTGCCGCTCTGGCGGGCCGCCACCGCCAACCTCGGAAGAGGCGGGTCCCGCTCCATTCGGGACTCGAACATCCGACCCTAACCGGACCAGGGCGGCTCGAGCATCGCTACCGGGTATCCTGGACACTCGGACCCATCGAAACCTATTCTTTCGACCGCTCAATGCCCCTCACCTCACGCGACATCACCGATGTCCTACGCGCCTACTCAGACGTCGAGCAACGACGTGCGACGGGCGGAGTCCTGGCGCTGAGCGGATTCGATTTCCAAACCCGCGTCTACGTCGCCGATCTCGCCGAAGCACTGGCCACCGACAGGCATACGCTACAGCCTGCGGGCGAGGTGTTCGTTGAGGCACTCTCCGACCTGCTAAAGCGGGACGCTGAGCACCTCGTGTGCGTGCAAATCAAGCGCACGCTGACTCCGAAGACCTTCCGTGGGGCTGCGGCCGAGGTCGCCGCCATCAGCCGCTTTCTTTCCACCGCATTTCCCGAGGCTCGCGAGAACGATACGGTTTCAGGTCGTCGCCAGCGGCGGCGACGCAATGCTCGAATGGCCTCTGCTATTCACCCTGGACCGGCAATCGTACGACCTGACGGAGCTTGGGAACGCCGGGGCCCTTCTTCCCGTACGCATCGAACCCGATCCATGGTGGCGCGCCCTCGCCACATTGATCCCAATCGTGGCGGATCCCTTTACCTTTCTCCGCTATGCGCTGGAACGTGCTCTAGCGCGCGGCATCACGCCCGAGGGAGCCGCCCAGGTTCGCAATGAGATCGCGGAACGCTTCGTGGCGATGCGAACGGCACCGGAGCGCCTGGGCCATATCCCTAGTCGCGAGGATTTTGCGCCGGTCTCGAGTCCGTCGCCGCGGCTCGAGATCGGGCGCGCGCCCACGTTGAGGCGAGTTCGAGACGGTCAGTACATGCCGCGCCCCGATAGGGTGGTCTCGGCTCAGATTGCCCTCGAGCAGCGAGCGGAACAGATCGCGCTGACACCCCTCGCAAGAGTCGACGTCTTCTGGATCGTCGGACGTTCCGGCGTCGGGAAAAGCGTGCTCTTGCTCCAGATCATGGAGGCGGTGGTCAAGACCGGGCGCCGCGTGGTCTGGCTCGGGTCCGAAGCCGGCACCATCGGCCCTCTCCTTCGCGCGACCCTCACGAGCGGCCCGGAAGAACTGCCCGAGTTCATCTTCGTCGATGACCTCTACGATCGTGACGCTCGCGACCAGCTCGACCTGGGCCAAATGGCTCGGCTCATCGACGAACAAGACGCGCGCCCGTGGCCGGTGGTCGTCACCTGCGGCCCACCGGAATTCGCGGAGTCCTTTCGACGTGACACCCAGCATCGCGGCTTCGACCTGACGGAATGGATCCTAGACCCCGCGAGTAGCGCCGAGGGCGAGCACTTTCTAGCCTGGTATCGCAAACGGCGGGGGCGATCAGCCAACCAGGGCGAGGCCTTCGCCCAGTCGCGCCGCGGTCAAGGTCTGCTGGTCTCGATGGCCTTCGAGCTCGAGCACGGCGACCTTCGCGAATTCGCCGCGCGGTTCCGACGGCGAACCGAAGCCTCGAAGCTCTCCGAAACGCTCCGCCTGCCACTCGCACTCAACCGGTTATACATGGGGTATCCCGTCAAATGGTTGACGGACGTCGACCAGGAGCGTCTCGCCGTTTTCAACCGCGAAGACGATTTTACGTTCAACGAGGTACGTCCCCAGAACCGATACGTCCGTCTCACGCATCCGCACCTCGGAGATGCGCTGTATCGCGAGGGTCATGACGCCTCGAGCCCATTGTCGTGGGCCAACGATCTCGCGGCCGTCTTCGCGCGCGCCGCGGGCGAGAGCGATGGGAAAATCGTGGTTCGGCTTCTCCGGGTGTTTGGCGCATGCTCGCCCGGAACGCTCCTCTTCGAGCGCATTCGGTCGGTCGACCTCGATCACCTGGCATCGCGTGCCGCCGAGGCATGGAATGCGTCCGGGATCATCGAAAGGCTGAGCAAGGCGGAGCGCGCCGAGGCGCTGGCCAGCCTCGCCTGCTGGGCGGCCACGAGCCAGAGAGCCGCAGAGGAATTTCGAGGCGACCCGTGCCAAGAGGCGCTGGATGCGCTCGCAGAAACATCGGAGATGTGGCCGGCTCTATGGCTCCGCATGCAAGCCCTCGGGGTGGACGGCGAGCGCCTCTTGGATTGGGCGATCGATGCCCTCGCGTCCGATGACAGCGCGAAGCATCCCCAATGGTCCCTCGTTTGGGAGCACGTCCGCAAAGAGCTCGACGTCGACGATCCGCGCGCCCCGTCGGTGCACTCGCTCGGCTTGAAGTGGCTGCAGGTCGCACGCCCTCACGGAGATTGGCACTTCGTCTGGAAGCAACTCCTTCCGAAGAACGCCGAGCCGCCATCATCCGCCGAAGCGGCGATATTCGAGATCGGCCTCACCCACCTGCATCGCGCCCAGGACAATCCTGAATGGGCATTTCTCTGGCAGGATCTCGTTGCCCGATCGGCACAGCTACCGCCACCCGCCAACGCAGATGTAATCAAGAAAGGACCCGACTGGCTCGCCGGCCGCGAAGACCGGCCCGAGTGGTACTATGTCTGGCGGACCCTCCTCACGTACCACGCGCAGCTGCCAGCCACGCTCCCCGTCGCTGACTTGCTCACGATCGGCGAACTGTGGCTCGCCGGCCGCGAAGACCGGCCCGAATGGACCCATGTCTGGCGGACCCTCCTCACCCACCACACGCAGCTGCCCGCCACGCTCCCCGTCGCCGACTTGCTCACGATGGGCGAACGGTGGCTCACCGGCCGCGAAGACCGGCCCGAGTGGACCCATGTCTGGCAGACCCTCCTCACGCACCACGCGCAGCTGCCCGCCACGCTCCCCGTCGCCGACTTGCTCACGATGGGCGAACGGTGGCTCGCCGGCCGCGAAGACCGGCCCGAGTGGGCCTATGTCTGGCAGACCCTCCTCACGTACCACGCGCAGCTGCCCGCCACGCTCCCCGTCGCCGACTTGCTCACGATCGGTGAACGGTGGCTCGCCGGCCGCGAAGACCGGCCCGAGTGGAACTATGTCTGGCGGACCCTCCTCACGTACCACGCGCAGCTGCCCGCCACGCTCCCCGTCGCCGACTTGCTCACGATCGGTGAACAGTGGCTCGCCGGCCGCGAAGACCGGCCCAAGTGGGCCTATGTCTGGGAAACGCTCGCAGACCACCTCAAGCAAGTTCCAGCAACGCCTGCTTTTGCGAGCCTTCTCGCAATGGGAGTGACGTGGCTGAGGGGACGGGAAACTCAACTCCAGTGGGGCCCAATGTGGAGAGAGCTCATGAAGTACCGTGAACAACTGCCCGCGGAGGAGGGAATGTCGATTCTCGGGCTCGGGGAGAGGTGGCTCCTATCACCAGACTTCGTGGCGTCACCTTCACGCGGCTGGATCATCGAGGCCCTGCTGGAACAGGGCGTCGAGTCTCACGCTACTCTCTCCGAAGCCTGGAAGTGGATCGCCGACAACCCGAACGATCTGTCATGGCGCGTCATCGCCGCCAGAGCTGTGGCTGCCGACCCCTTGGCACCCGAAGCGCTGGCCACCCTTCACCAGCTCCAGGACATGCGCGGCTCGAACGCGGTGAGACGGCGCGTCGCAACGATCCTAGCGCCGCTCCTCGAACGCGGCGAATTACCCGAAGGGATGCGCAACCCCTTGCAGGGCCTCGCGGTCCGGAACTTTCCCGACGGAACCGTGAAAATCGGCACAAAAGAGAGCGCGGTCGTCACCGGAATCAAAAGCTTTGGCGTCTTCGTCGAGTTCCGCGGCTTCGCCGCGCTCCTTCCGAGAAGACTCATGCCGCTGGGAAAGTCACCGGACGACTTCGCGCTGGGAGAGCCCTTGGAGGTATTTGTTCGCCAGACGAGCGAAAAGGGAATCGTCGTAAATCTTGGCAACGCGATGGCGTCCGGCGGTCCGAGACCCGCAGCCAAAGTGCCGGACCAGACGGTGATCATCGGAGCCGCAGAATCGGCAACCGTCATCGAGCTCACGCCCGCCGGGGCCCTCGTGACTTTTCGAGGGTTCACGGCGCTCATCCTGGCTTCCACGCGCAACACAGCACGCCTAGCTCTTGGAGACAGACTGAGAGTCGTAGTCCAAGAGGTCAACCCGTTGGGAATCGTAGTGAGGTCGGAAGTCACCGAGTAGTGACCTCACCGGGCACCGCCGCCGACCGCTCTTGTCCTATCTTCGGACCGCGACTCAGTCGCCGCTGCGGTGGCGCTCGCGGTTGTGACCGCGCGGGTCGGAGGGGTGGCGCGTGCGGCGACCGTTGAAGAACAGCGACAGCGTGCGCCGCGGCGCTTGCGATCCCTCGCTCACCCACTCGCTGCTGCTCCGGGTGCTCGAACGGCCGCTCGCGAGACCCGGCGGCGTGACCCGCAGCAGGTTCACCGCCCCGAGCAGGGCGACGAGGCCGATGCCGAAGAGGGCACCGAGGACCGCCCGGGCGAATCGCCGTGCCCGCTCGCGCTCCGCGCGGCGCTGGCGCGCCGACGCCCGGAAACCGAGACTCCGCAGCTCCCCCTCAACCTCACGCCGCGTCAGCATGGAATCTGCCTTAGCACCGGTCTCGGCCCCGAGTCACGCCGCACGGCGGCGCCCGTCGTAGCCCTTTTCCGCATGGACAGCCCGGGCGCCGACGGCTAAACGTTGCGACCCATGCGCACCCCGGTCGTGCTGATCGTTCGTGACGGGTGGGGGATCGGGCGTGACTACCCAGGGAACGCCGTCAGCCTCGCCCATCCCGAGGTCCTCGCTCACATCCTCGCCACCTACCCCAACACCGTCCTCGGTGCGGCCGGGCGCGCCGTCGGGCTCCGTCCGGGGTATCAGGGCTCCTCGGAGGTCGGCCACCTCAACATGGGCGCCGGGCGCGTCGTCGAGCAGGAGATCGTCCGGGTCGACAAGCTGATCGAGAGCGGCGAGCTCTTCCGGCACCCGGCGCTGCTGTCGGCGACGGAGCACTGCCGGCCGCGCGGCTCGGCCCTGCACCTCATGGGCCTCCTCCAGGACCAGGGCGTGCACGCGACCGAGGAGCACCTCTATGCGCTCCTCGACCTCGCCCGCCGCGAGGGCCTGACGCGCGTCTTCGTGCACGTCTTCTCCGACGGCCGCGACACGCCGCCGCGGAGCGCCCTCGTCTACCTCGAGCGCCTGGAGCGCAAGATCGCCGCCCTCGGCGTCGGCCGCATCGCGAGCGTCATGGGCCGCTACTACGCCATGGACCGCGCCCTCAACTGGGATCGCGTGCAGCGCGCCTACGACTGCATGGTACGCGGCGTCGGGCTGCACGCCACCTCGGCGACCGTCGCGATCGAGCACGCCTACGCCCGCGCCGACGCCACCATCGCCGCCCGCGCCGGCGGCACCCGCGAGGGCGAGCTGATCGAGACCGACGAGTTCGTGCAGCCGACCCTGATCGTCGGCCCCGACGGCGCCCCGCTCGCGACCATCCAGGCGGGCGATGCGGTGATCCACTTCAACTTCCGGCAGGACCGCGCCATCCAGCTGACGCGTGCCTTCGTCGACGAGGCGTTCACCGGGTTCGCCCGCGGGCCGCGCCTCGACGTCCGCTATCGCGGCCTCACCCGCTACTACGACGAGTTTCCCGACGCCGTGCTGCCGCCGATGAACATGGAGCAGCTGGTCGGCGAGGTGGTGAGCGCGGCCGGGCTCTGGCAGCTCCGCATCGCCGAGTACCAGAAGTACCGGCACGTCACGAGCTTCTTCAACGGCAAGCTGGTGCGGCCCTACCCCGGCGAGGACCGCGTCCTGGTGCCGAGCGTCACCGTCACCGAGGATCAGAAGCCGGAGATGAGCGCCTACGAGGTGACCGAGCTCGCCGTCACGGCGATCCGCGACGGCATCGCCGCGGTGCGGGCGCGCGCCGCCGTCGCCCCGGGGTGCGAGGTCGAGATCGAGCCGAGCCGGGCGCTGCCGGTCGAGCGCGGGCTCGGCACCTACGACCTGATCGTGCTGAACTACGCCAACTGCGACATGGTCGGCCACACCGGCGTGCTCGCCGCCGCCGTCAAGGCGGTCGCCGTCACCGACGAGTGCATCGGCCGCGTGATCGACGCGACCCGCGCCCGCGGCGGCGTCGTCATCGTCACCTCCGATCACGGCAACGCCGAGCAGATGCTCGACCCCGACACCGGTGCCGTGCAGACCGCGCACACCACCAACGACGTCGAGTGCGTGTTGGTGAGCGACGAGCTCCAGAGCGCCCGACTCCGACCCCACGGGGTGCTCGCCGACATCGGACCGACGCTGCTCGAGCTCCTGGGATTGCCCATTCCACCGCCGATGACCGCCGAGAGCTTGCTCGCCGGTCGTTGAAGGCCGTCGGTTCGTTGCTGGGAGGCTGCTGACCGTGCCTCCGGACGCCGTCACGGGGCCGTTTTCGCGGGCGATCGCCGACGAGATCGTGCTCGTGCTGGCGGCCGAGGGGATCGCCGCGTCGCTGGTGAACGGGACGGACGGCCTGATGGTCGTGATCGACGCCGCCGACGCCGCCGGTGCCGAGCGCGTTCTCGCCGAGGAATATCCCGACGGCATCGCCGCCGCGACGGCCGCGCGCGCCGAGCGCGGCCGCGCCTCCGCATTTCCCGCCGGGCCCGAGACCGACCGCTGGTTCGGGCCCGGCTCGTGGGTGCTGTTCGGGCTCTCCGCGATCTGCGTCGGGGTGTTCCTCGCCGAGGAGCGCGCCGGCGGCTCGGAGGTGCACGAGGTCCTGCTGCGCTTCGGCGCGTCGCGACCCACCCACGTCGCCGCCGGGGAATGGTGGCGCCTCGCCACCGCGATCTTCGTGCACATCGGCCCGCGCCACCTGCTCGGCAACCTGGCGGCCCTGCTCGTGCTCGGGCCGGCGCTGGTCGCCGCCCTCGGTCCCTGGCGCTTCCTCGCGGTGTACCTCGCCGCCGGCGTCGCCGGGAATGCGCTCAGCTTCGCGGTGACGCCCCCCAACGTGATCAGCGCCGGCGCCTCGGGCGCCATCCTCGGCGTCCTCGGCGCGCTCGGCGGCCAGCGCCTCCGCTTCGCCGCGAGCGCCCGCTATCGCGGCTGGCAGGTGGTGGCCGCCTTGCTCGCCTACCTCGCCATCGCCGTCGGCGCCGAGCCGGGCGTCGACACCATGGCGCACCTCGGCGGCCTCGCGGCCGGTCTGGTGCTGGGCCTACTCGTCCCGCCGGCGTCCGCTCAGAGCCAGCCGGCCTTCTTGAAGCGCCAGTAGAGGGTCGCGCAACCGACCAGCATGACCCCCATCACCAGCGGGTAACCGGCCCACCACTTGAGCTCGGGCATGAACTCGAAGTTCATGCCGTAGATGCCGGCCACCATGGTGGGGACCGCCAGGATCGCGGCCCAGCTCGCGAGCTTCTTGGTGACCTCGTTCTGCGCCACCGAGATCAGCGACAGGTTGGCCTCGAGGGCGCCGTTCAGGAGCTCGCGGAGGTTGTCGACGGTCTCGTTGATCCGGATCACGTGATCGTAGACGTCGCGGAAATACGGCCGGGTCTCGGGATCGATGAGCGACGAGTCGAAGCGGGTGAGCCGGTTGCAGACGTCGATCAAGGGCGACACCGCGCGCTTCAAGCCGAGGAGGTCGCGCTTCAAGTCGTAGATCTGCTCGGTGGTCTCGCGCCGGTAGTTGCCGCCGAAGATGTCCTCCTCGAGCTTCTCGAGCTGCTCCTCCATGTCGTCGACGACCGGGAAGTAGCGGTCGACCACGAAGTCCATGATCGCGTAGAGGACGAAGGCCGGCCCCTTCTTGAGGAGGTGCGGCGTCGTCTCGCAGCGCGCGCGCACGTCGGTGTAAGGGGTGGAGGAGCCGTGGCGCACCGACACCACGTAGCCGGGGCCGACGAAGAGATGCGTCTCGCCGAAGACCAGCTTGCCGTCGGGATCGCGCTGCGCGGTGCGCAGCACGATGAAGAGGGCGTTGCCGTACTCCTCGAGCTTGGGTCGCTGGTGGGCGGCGTGGGCGTCCTCGATGGCGAGGTCGTGGAGGCCGAACTCCTCCTGCGCCTCGCGCAGCAGCTCCTCGCTCGGATCGAGCATCCCGATCCACACGAAGTGGCTCTGACGGTCCGCCGCCAGCACCTCGCTGACGTCGGCGAGCTCGACGTCGCCGACCCGCTTCCCCTCCCGGTACTCCGCACAGTTCACGATGCTCATGCGCACCTCCGCCTCGGCCCCGGCCGCCGCCGACCCACCGCGCGTCGCCATAGCACGCGCGCGAGCCGGCGAGCGAGCCACCGGCGACAAGCGACCGACGGCGTGCTACTCGGCCCGAGCTTGCGTCGCTCGTTCACGCTCGATCGCACCGTGCTCGGTCTCGTCGCCGGCCTCGCCGCGGCGGGCGCCATCCTCCTGGCGCCGCTCCCCGACGGGATGTCCGAGCCGGGGCGCCGCACGGCGGCCGTCACGGCGCTGATGGCGGTGTGGTGGATCAGCGAGGCGCTCCCGATCGCCGCGACCGCCCTCCTGCCGGTGTTCGCCTTTCCGCTCCTCGGCATCGCCTCGACCCGCGAGGCCTGCGCGCCCTACGCCGACCCGGTCAACTTCTTCTTCCTCGGCGGCCTCATGATCGCGGCGGCGGTCGAGCGCTGGAACCTGCACCGCCGGCTCGCACTCCACGTCATGAGCCGTCTCGGCGGCTCGCCGCGCCGGCTCGTGCTCGGCTTCATGACGGCGACGGCCTTGATCTCGATGTGGACCTCGAACGCGGCCACCACCATGATGATGTTGCCGATCGCGATCGCCGTCATCGAGCACTTCGAGGCGCGCGGCCTCGACACCGACGCCGGCTTCGCCCCGGCGCTCATGGTGTCGGTCGCCTACGCGGCCTCGATCGGCGGCGTCGGCACGCTGGTGGGCACGCCGCCCAACGTCATCTTCGCCGGCGCCCTCGCCCGCCTCTTCCCGGAGGCGCCGCCCGTCGGCTTCGCGACCTGGATGATGGTCGGCACCCCGATCGCGATCGTGATGACCCCGCTCGCGTGGCTCTTCCTGACGCGCGTCGCCTTTCGCGTGCCGGTCGCGAGCGGCGGCGGCGACACCGGCGTCCTGCACCGCGAGCTCGCCGAGCTCGGGCCGATCTCGACGCCCGAGCGGCGCGTGATGGTCGTCTTCGCCGCCACCGCGCTGCTGTGGATCTTCCGCGCCGATCTCGACATCGGCATCGCCACCCTGCCCGGCTGGACCCGCATCCTGCCGGACCCGCGCGCGGTCGACGACACCGTCATCGCGCTCGCGATGGCGGTGCTGCTCTTCCTCCTGCCCTCGGGCGAGCCGGGTACGACGCTCCTCGGCGCCGACTGGCCGAAGCGCATCCCGTGGGGCGTGCTGGTGCTGCTCGGCAGCGGCTTCACGCTGGCGGCGGCGGTCGAGTCGTCAGGCCTCGCGGCCTGGCTCGCGGCGCGTCTCGGCGGCCTCGGCCACATGCCGACGCCGCTCCTGATCCTCGCCATCACCACGCTGCTCGTCGTCCTCACGGAGTTCACCGTCAACTCGGCGATCACGGCGCTGATGATGCCGGTGCTCGCCGCCACCGCCGGCGCGCTCCGCGTCGATCCCCGGCTGCTGATGATTCCGGCGACGCTCGCAGCCTCGTTCGGGTTCATGATGCCCGGCGGCACGGCTCCCAACGCCATGGTGTTCGCGAGCGGCCGGCTCACCGTCGCGCAGATGGTGCGGGCCGGGTTCGGCATCGACCTGATCGGCATCGTCGTCATCGCCGTCGTGTTCTGGGCGATCGGCATTCCAGTGTTCGGGATCGCGACCGGCGAGGCTCCGTCGTGGGCGCATTGAGCGGCGCGCGCACCGCCGCGCTCGCCGCCGTGCTCGGCCTGATGGCAGCGTGCACGCGCGGCGAGCGCGCACCGGCCGACGTCCTGCACCTCGTCGCCTCGCGGCCCGGGGCGCCGGCCCCGACCTACACGCTCGCCGACGAGACCCGCCCGGTGCTGGCGCTCCCGAGCGAGCGGCGGCTCGACCTGCCGGTGCCGGCGAGCAGCGGCGCCGACTACACCTTCACGCTGCCCGAGGACGCCGCCGGCGACGTCATCGCGACCGGCACCATCTCGCGCGCCAAGCACATCTATCCGGTGCCGGCGCAGCTCCTGGTGCGGAGCCGCGACCCCGACGGCTCGCCGCGGGCGACGCTCCGGCTTCCCGAGGTGGCGCGCGGCGAGGGACCGCCGACCACGATGACGCTGATGCTCACCCGGCCGCCGTCGACGCCGACGGTCGAGATCACGGTCGACGCGATCGACGTGCCGGCGGAGTCCCGCCTCGAGCTCGCCGTCGGCCTCAGCCCGGCGGCGGCGATCGCGGGCGCCGCGCCGATCGCGCTCGAGATCGCGGCGATCCCGGACGGCGGCGCCGAGCAGAGCCTCTGGAGCTCGACCCTCCCGGGCGAAAGCGCCGACGGTCCGCGCTGGCGCGAGGTGGCCGTCGAGCTCGCGGCGATCGCCGGACGGCGGGTCCGCTTCGTGTTTCGGGCCCGCGCCGTCGGCGACGGACCGGCCGTGGTCGTCCCGCTCTGGGCCGATCCCACCATCGTCGCGCCGATGCCGCGACCCGCGGCGCGCCGGAACGTCGTCCTGATCTCGATCGACACGCTGCGAGCCGATCGCCTGAACGCCTACGGCGCCTACCGCCGCACCACCCCGCAGATCGACGTCTACGCGCGCGACGCCGTGGTCTTCACCGACAGCTGGTCGGTGTGGCCCGAGACCAGCGGCTCGCACATGTCGCTCTTCAGCTCGCGCTTTCCGAGCGAGCACGGCGTCACCAGCTTCCTGAACGCGCCGGCGCCGTCGATCGAGCTCCTGGCCGAGCGCCTGCGGCGCGAAGGCTATCTCACGCGCGCCTACACCGAGGACGGCGGCGTGTGGGCGCACGCCGGCTTCGCGCGCGGCTTCTCGGCCTACGCCGAGCGGCGGAGCGCCGACTTCGTCTACCGCGGCGAGGTCGAGGCGACCTTCGCCGACGGCACGCGCTGGATCGGGGAGCACGCCGACCGCACGTTCTTTCTCTTCCTGCACACCTACCAGGTGCACGCGCCCTACGCGCCGCCGCCCCACTTCAAGGCCCTCTTTCTCGACGTTCCAGGGCGCGAGCCGCCCAACGGACGCGGCGCCGCCCTCGCCTACGATCAGGAGGCGCGCTGGACCGACGACCACGTGGCACCGTTCCTCGCCGCGCTCGCGAAGCTCGGGCTCGCCGAGCGCACCATCGTGGTGATCACCTCGGATCACGGCGAGGAGTTCGGCGAGCACGGGGGCATGGGACACGGGCGCTCCTTGCACGGGGAGGTCCTGCGCGTACCGCTCGTGATCGCGGCGCCCGGCCTCCTGGCGCCGGTCCGGGTGCCGACGCCGGCGAGCCTGCTCGACATAGCACCCACCATCCTCGAGCTCCTCGGCCTCGAGCCGAACGCGAGCCATCGCGGCCGGAGCCTGGTCGCGGCGGCGCGCGACGCCGCCGCGGGCCGCGCCGCCGATCCCACGCTGCTCGCACGACCCATCTTCGGAGAGGTCGATCGCCTCGACCGTACGCGCATCCGGCAGGTTTCGGTGCGCCGCGAGCACGCGACGGCGATCACCGATCTGGAGGCGGGCACGACCCGCTGTTACGCCGCCGACGACCGCGGCGAGGAGCGCCCGGCCACCAGCTGCCCCGAGCTCGCCGAGCTGATCGAGCTGCACCGCCAGGCCTCGCGTCCGGTCGGCAGCGTCGCCCCCGCGCAAGAGGCCGATCCGGCGCTGATCGAGAAGATGCGCGCGCTCGGCTACGTGCAATAGGCCAAAGAAAAAGAAGGTTAGTACGCCAGGTTCAACGAGGCGGCGCTGCCGGGATTCACGAGGGTGCCGCGCGGGGAGATCATCAGCCGGGCACGTCGGCCGGATCGAGGAGCCCATGGCGGCGCCAGCCGACGGTCAGAAGCCACGTCCGCGCTTGCGCCACCGCCGTCGGCCGATCTGGATCGCCCGTCCGATCTTCCCTTACTACGTCTTTGAGCTTCTCTCGTTTCCAACCATCGAACCAGCGCGCCGAAGATGCGGGATCGAGCCGGAGCGCGCTGGAAATCCTCGCGCGCGCCTCCGCTGCGTGCCGGCGGGCATTGAGCAGCACGTAGCGCAGTGCCGTTCGTACTTCCTTCGGCGTCGGCAGCACTCGCAGGTGGTAGCGATCGGCGAGCACCCGCCCCTTCCGCTGCGCCACCCGGTTCACGGCCTTCGCGAGCCGGCACCCGAGGGCCATCATCCCGCGCCCGAGCGCGACGCGATCGTGCGCCTCGACGATCAGGTGCGCGTGATTGCCCTGGAGCGAGTAGTGAACGAGCCGGAAGCCGCCCCGCTCGCAACCCTTGGCGAAGGACCGCTCGATCGCGCGCACCACCTTCACGTTCCGGAGCGAAGGTAGGCCAGGCAAGAGCCGCCACGTGACGTGCGCTGGGAGCGTGCGTGGGATGCGCTGACGCACGCCATGCGGGAGGCCGGCATTGGGTCCCGGCTTCCGACCCGCGCCCCGACGCCGCCCGCCCCACGTGCGGGGCGCTGGCAAGTTGAGAGTGAATTGAGGGTTTCGTCGCGGCATCTTGACTGCGCGACCTTTGTTACACGATATCAGACGACATGCAAGCGCATGGTACGGTCCAAGTTAGAGACATGGGTAACAGTTTGGACCGCACTGATCGGTGACCGGGTGGCAAAACGTTCTAGAGACATGGGTGACACTGCGGGCAAGGAGGTGTGCCTTGCCCTGGAAGGAGACGTCACCCGTGAAGCAGAGGAAAGAATTCATCGACGCCTATCTGGCGAAAGACGCCAGCCTCAGCGCGCTGTGCCGGCGGTTCGGGATCAGCCGCAAGACTGGCTACAAATGGATCGAGCGTTTTCTCAGCGGCGGCGAGCTGGCCGACCGATCGCGGCGGCCCCAGCACAGTCCGCGCGCCGTGGCGACGGCGATCGAAGACGCCATCGTGGCCGCGCGCCGGGAGCGCCCGACCTGGGGGCCCGAGAAGCTCCGCACAACGCTGCTCAAGGCATACCCGGGAACCGCGCTGCCGTCCGTCAGCACCTTTGCGCTCATCTTCCAACGCAATGGGCTCGTGATCCCGCGCCGCCGCCGCCGGCGCGTGCCGCGGGCGAGCACCCCGCTCGCGCACGCCACCGCCCCGAACGCCCTCTGGTGCATCGACTTCAAGGGCGACTTCCTCGTCGGCCGGCGCCGGTGCTATCCGCTCACGGGCACCGACGCGTACAGTCGGTACCTGCTCGCGTGTGTGGCCTTGCGGAACACGCGCGCGTCGGGGGTGCGCCGCGCACTCGAGCAGATCTTCCGTACCTTTGGCCTGCCCACCGCGATACGCAGCGACAACGGCCCCCCGTTTGCGTCCGTCCACGGACCCGGCGGCCTCTCCGAACTCTCGGCCTGGTGGCAGAAGCTCGGAATCCGGCACGAGCGCATCGCGCCTGGGCAGCCGCAGCAAAACGGCCGCCACGAGCGCTTCCATCTGACGCTCAAGCGCGACGTGGCACTGGGCGGTCCATCACTTCGTCAGCAGCAGCGCGCCTTCGATCGGTTCCGCCACGACTTCAACACGGTGCGCCCGCATGCGGCGCTCGGACAGCGACCGCCCGCGGATTTCTACGAACCGTCCGCCACGCCCTTACCCGATCCCTCCTGGGGCCGCGACTTCGCCTACCCGGAGCATTGCGAAGTCGTGCGGGTGCGCCGCACTGGTCGCCTGCGGTGGAACGCGCACACCGTCTTCGTCAGCACCGTCCTGCGGCACCAGCTGCTCGGACTCGCATGGAGCGAGCGCGGATACTGGTCGGTGTACTTCGGGACGCAACTCATCGGGCACCTCACACGCAAGAAGACGACCCTGCTCTTCACGCGTGGCCACTACTCATCGCGCACCCAATACCCATCAATAACCTGTTACCCATGTCCCTAGAACGACAACGGCCTGTCACCCATCTCTCTGGAACAAATCTGTTACCCATGTCCTTGAACGCACAGGTACGACCACGTTGGTACGACATGGACGGACCCACTACGTGAACGTGGGTAGCGGGGCTCGCGATCGTGGGACCCTGCCACGGCCCGCGCCCGATGTGGGAACGCCGGCGGGTCCTGCGGCCTTGCCGCGCGTGCATGGCGGGCAGGCTCGGAGCAGAGACAATGCTGCGCGCTCACGGCCGAGACCGGACCCGGCGGCGTTCCCACATCGGGCGCGGGCTGCCACCGGGCGCGCGAACTGAAGCCGCCACGGTTCCCCCCTCGACCGACCTCTTCGAAGGAGGCTCGTCTGGAGCCCCGCCCCCGCGCGTCGGCTATCGCCTCTTGCCCGTGCCGAGGATGCGGCGGGGAAGCGGCTTCCGGGTCGCCACGGCGGCGGCGGTTTTGCTGCGGTCGATGGGGCGGACCCGCGGGCCGGCGGCATTGCGCGCCGCCGCCTCGGGGGCCGGGGGCGCGATGATCGTCTGGCACGCCTTGGCGAGGGCCGTGGCGTCGAGCGGCGTCGGCCGCAGCAAGGGGGCGATCGCCCGTCGCAGCGTCGAACCGGGATCGTCGCCGCAGACGAGGAAGACCGGCGTGCGGCCGTTCTCGAGCGCCAGGGCATCGAGAAAGGGCACGGCCGCCTCGGGCGCCGAGCGCAGATCGACGAGCACGGCGTCCGGCGTCAACATGCCGAGCAGATCGATCGCCTGCTTGGTGTCGCACGCCATCGAGATCGAGTGGCCGGCCTTGCTGAGCACGCCCTTCAACGGAATCAAGCCGTCGACGTCGTCCGACAGGGAGATCAGCCGGCGCTGGGCGCCGAGCTTGGCGACCGCCGCCGCGAGCGTCTCGGGCGTCGGCGGCGTCGAGAAGCAATGGATCGACCCGAGCACGCGGCTCCGTCCCGCCTCGGCGGCGTAACTGACGGGGGTCACGCCGTCGCTCACGGCGGCATCGAGCTCGTGCAGCCGATCGGGCATTGCGCTCAGCAAGTTGACGACGAAGAGCGGGCTCGCCGGATCCGGCAGCTCGGCGGCGAGCGCGGCGGCGACGCGCTCGCGCACCAGCGGGTCGGCCTCGAGGATGCGGTGGCCGGCGGACTCGATCACCGGCGCCGGCGGGGGCGACAGCACCTCGATGCGCGGCAGCGAGGCCGCGACCTCGACCGCCGGGGCAACGGGACGTGCGGGTGCGGGCGCGGCGACCGTCGTGGCGGCGGCCGACGCCGGCGCCGCGGGCGCGCTCGGAGCGGCCGGGACGGCACGCGTCTCCGTCCGGGCGCGCTCGACGGCGGCGTCGAGCTGGCGGCGGGCCGACGCCAGCATCTCGTCGCTCCGGATCAGATCGCGCTCGAGCGCCGCGATGCGGGTGGTCTGCTCGGCGCGTTGCTCCTCGGCCGCCGCTCGATCCTGCTCGACGGCGTGCAGCCTGGTCTCGAGCGCCGCGCGCTCGGCCGCCATCCGTTCCGTCAGCACGGTGCGCTCGCCGGCGAGGGCTCGAACCTGCACCTCCAGCGCCGCCGCCTGCTCGCGGAGCGCGCGAATCACGGCGACCGGCTCGGTGCCGGCGTCGTCGACGACCGCCAGCACGCGTGCACGCTCCTCGTGCAGCCGGCCGAGCTCGGTCCGTGCCGTTCCCAGCTCGCGGTCGAGCTCGAGCAGCCGCTCGGCGCTGGCGGCCGCGTGCATGCGCGCCTCGCGCTCGGACGCCTCGACGTTCGCCAGCTCGGCGCGGACGCGCTCGGCCTCGCCCTGACTCCGGCGGAGGGCGTCGCCGTTCTCGATCGCCGCGCGCCGATTCTGATCGCGGTCCTGGACGAGCTCGCTGAGCGCGTGGTCGCGCGCCGCGACGAGCGCGTCGCGCTCGGCGAGCGCGGCCCGTACCTCGGCGAGCGTCGTCTCGGCCGCCCAGCGGGCATCGTCGAGACTGACCTGGGCCGCCGCTCGGGCCTCGGCGAGACGCGTCTCGACCGTGGCCTGCAGCTCGGCGATGCGCGACTCGGCGGCTTGCGCCTCGGCGGCGTTGCGACGCTCGAGTGCGGTGCGCTCGGTCGCCAGCATCCCGACCTGGCTCTCGAGCCCCGCCACCTGATCGCGGAGGGCCCGAATCACCGTCGCCGGCTCGGCGCTCGGATCGTCGACCGCCGCCAGCACGTGAGCGCGCTCCTCGGAGAGCCGCGCGACCTCGGTACGCACGGCGGCGAGCTCGTCCGCCAGGCCGTCGGCCCGCGTTTCGGCCGCCGTCGCGCGAGCCGCCGCCTCGGCGAAGGCCTCGCGTGCGTCGTCGAGCTGTTGGCGGGTCTCGATGCGGAAGGTGTCGATCCGCTGCTGCGCCTCGAAACGTTCTTGCTCGAGCTTGCGCTGGGCCTCGTCCTGCGCCTCGGAGAGCTGGGCCCGCGCCGCCGTCTCGGCGTGCTCGAGATCGCGCCGCGCGATCACCCGGGCCTCCTCGAGCGCGTGGCGGTGCTCGGCGACGAGGTCGTCCATGGCGCGCTCGTGCGCCGCGTGGACCTCGTGGAACTCGCGACGCTGCTGGCTCTGCCGCGCCTCGGCCGCCTGGGTCTCGGCGATCAACTGGCGCTCGAGCTCGCCGCGCGCCGTCCCGAGCTCGTCGAGCTCGATCTGCAGCGCCACCATGCGCTCGCGAAGCGCACGCACCGCGGTCGCCGGCTCGACACCCGGCGCATCCAGGGTGGCCAGCACCTGCGAGCGCTCGGCGCGCAGCCCGGCCGCCTCCTCGCGCATCGCCGCGAGCTCGTGTCCCAGCTCGTCGCTCTGCCGCTCCGCCGCCCGCACCTCGGCCACTGCCGTCGCATGCGCCGTCTCGGCGCGCTCGAGCTGGCGACGATGCTCCGTGGTCACCTCGGCGAGCTGGCGCTCGAAGGCCGCCTGCGTCTCGTCGAACGTGCGGTGCCGATCGGACTCCGCCGCGACCTGCGCCGCCTTCAGACGCTCGATCTCGGCCTGCAAGCCGCGCACGACGCCACCCACGTCGGCGGCCGCCTGCTGGACGCGATCGCGCTCGCCGCCGAGCTCGCCGAGCTGCCGCTCGCGCTCGGCGAGCACCGTCTCGCGCTCCTGCAGCGCCGTTTGCAGCTTTTGCACCGCCCCGGCGAACGCCGCTTCGCGGTCGGCGAGCGTGCGCTCGAGCTCGCGGATGGTGGTGGCCGCGGCGCTGCGCTCCTGCGCCAGCTGCTCATCGAAGCCGGCGCGCTCGCCGCTGCGGGCATGCTCGGCGACCTGCCGCGCACGCGCCAGCTCCTCGGCGGTGGTGCGCTCGAGCTCGGCGATGCGCCGCGCCGCCTCGGCACGCTCGGCTTCCAAGAGGTCGCGGTGCAGGGTCTTCTGTGCCGCCAGGAGGCCGCGCGCCTCGCTGTGCGCCGACTCGAGCGCGGCGACCCGCTCGCCGAGCTCGATGCGCTCGCTGGTCACCAGCGCGAGCTCGTGCTGCAGCGAGCGCGCGGTGTCGCGGGGGTCGGCCCACTCGTCGCACGTGAGCTCCGCCACCACGGCCTCGGGCAACGGCGCCGGCGCCTCGCCACGGGCGCGCAGTCCGGCGTCGAGCGCCAACGCCAGCACGTCGTACACCAGCACGTGCGTCATCACCTCGGCGTTGGTGACCGGACGGCGATCGGCGATCAGCAGGAGGACGCCGACCGGCAGCTGGCCGCGATAGAGCGGAATGCACGCCAGGTTGGCGGGCGGCCGCGCCTCGTCGCGCTCGATCAGCTCCGGCACGAACGGATGCTCGTGCGGGCGTTCGATGATGTAGGCCTTCCGGTTCATGAGGCCGTGGAGCGGAATCTCCCACCCGCCCGCCGCGCCGGCGCGCAGCGACGCCAGCTGCTCGCGGCCGTGCGCGGAGAGCCCGCGCGACGCCGTGAGGCGGAGCGAGCTGTCGTCGCTGTGATAGAGCAGCAAGCCACCCGAGGGCGCCGCGAAGGCATCCAGCAGCGGCTCCACGATCGCGTCCGCGAGCACGTCGAGCGGCGCCATCTTCAGCTGCAAGCTGGTGACGCGCTCGATCAGCTCGTAGGTGACCGGTCGCGGCCCGGTGGTCGGACGGGTCTCGTCCTCCGCCGCAATCGAGTTGGAGGGCAACGTGCGGGGGGTCGGACGGTTCGCTTGTCGCTTGGGAATCATCGTTCGCTCGGGTGTCCTTGCACGGGCGATTGAGCAACCTGCATGCCAGGAGCCATCGAACGATGAGCGCGTTTCGGCACTGACGCCGCAAGGGTGACACTTTGCGGCCATCGGAATGCCTTGGCAGGTGAACGTCAGGAACGCGCCGAGCGACGCGTGGTGAGCACAGGCGGCGTCTGCGTTCTCAGTTGCAAACGGGGGTACCATCCGGCATGACATCGCGAGGAGGAAGCACCGCGTGGTGGGTCGGAAGGTCGTTGGTTGCATCGCCGCGCTGCTCACCGTCGCATTCGCCGTGCCCGCGTGGGCACAGGTCAATCCGTTCCGGGTGCAGCAGCGCTACAAGGAAGCCAGTCAGGGCAAGAGCATCGACGACTTCACCAAGCGCTTGCGGAGCGACGATCCCGCGGAGCGGCTCGGGGCGGTGAAATCGCTCGGCGAGTCCGGCCAGACCGACGCCATCGAGTACCTGATCCAGGCCACCGGCGACCCCGATCAGTCGGTCATGATCAAGGCGATCGACTATCTCGGCAAGCTGCGCGCCACCGCCGCCACCCAGATCCTGGTCCAGAAGCTCTTCATGCGCGACGTGCCGCTGCCCGTGCAGCAACGCATCCTGGTCTCGCTCGGACGGATGGGCGACGTGCGCGCCGCCGCACCCATCGGCGAGTACCTGAGCCGCGACATCGATCCCGTGACCCGCGGCACCGCCATCTTCGCGCTCGGCGAGATCGGCGATCAGGCCTCGATCCCGAAGCTCCAGGCCATCCGGACCGAGGCCACCGATCCGCACCTGGAACGGCTCGCCGGCGAAGCCGTCGCCAAGATCGACCGCCGCCTCTCGCCCGCCACGGTCGCCGTGCAGATTCCCGCGCTCGAGGAAGAGAACAAGCCGCCGACGGCGCGGCGCTGAGCGCAGGCAGCCCGGGCCGCAAGCCGCGACCGGCCGTCCCCGCTATTTACTCGTATACGTTGCCCGCCACCCCCGGGGGTGACATGGAGGGCCGCATGCTGGTGCACGCCGACCTCGACATCATCGGCCCGAACGGGGATCGCCTGACCGTCCGCTTCCTCATCGACAGCGGCGCCTTCTACTCGGTCCTCCCCGAGCCCGCCTGGCAGGCGATCCGCCTGCAACCCAGCCGCGATCTCGAGTTCGTCCTCGCCGACGGCACCTCGATCGCGCGCCAGGTCTCCGATTGCCGCTTCAGCTATCAGGGCATCGAGGCCCCGAGCCCCGTCGTGCTCGGCATCGGCAACGACGTCGGCCTCCTCGGCACCGTCACGCTCGACACCCTCGGCCTCGTGCTGAACCCGTTCCAGCGCACGCTGACGCCGATGCGCATGCGCCTCGCCGCGAGCGCGGTCGCGTCGTAGCGCGCGCGCTCAGCTTGAACGACCCGGCGGCGCACGGTAACTAGCCCGTCACGCCCGCTTCGAGCCGGAGTGGCGAAATGGCAGACGCGCGGGACTCAAAATCCCGTGGGGGCAACCTCGTGTCGGTTCAAGTCCGACCTCCGGCATTTGGAGTTCCCAGCAGTCGGTTGCTGCTGCTCAGGCGGAGGTCTGCCAAACGCGCTACGAGTCGACGGCGTACAAGCGCCAGGTGTCCGGAATGCCTTTCAGCTCGTGTGCGCCCTGGTCCTGAAAGCGCAAGCCGGATCCCGCCACCAAGTCCTTCACCGTACTCGACACCAGCACCTGATTGGGCCCAGCGGCTCCGCAGACGCGGGCTCCCATGTGGACGGCGATGCCGCTGACCTTGTCTCCCTGCACCTCGCACTCGCCGGTGTGCAGGCCGGCGCGCATCGCGATGCCGAGCGCGGCGATGGCGTCGCGCGCGGCACAGGCGCAGCGGATGGCGCGAGCGGGGCCATCGAAGGTGGCGAAGAGGCCGTCGCCGGTGGTGTTGATCTCGCGGCCACGAAAGCGTTCGAGTCCCTCCCGCAAACTGGCGTAGAACTGCGCCAGCAGCTCGCGCCAGCGGCGATCGCCCTGAGCGGCGAGGTGACGGGTCGAGTCGACGATATCGGTGAAGAGTACGGTGGCGAGGATGCGATCGGGCTCGGCGCCGCGCCGAAAGCCGGTCACGAACTGTTCGACCTCGTCGAGGATCGCGTCGGTGTCGCCCACCCAGGGGAAGTGGTCGTCGCCGGGGACCTCGACGATCCTCGCGCCGGCGATGTTGGCGGCGAGATAGCGGCCGCCTTCGACCCGCGTCGTGCTGTCGCCGATGCGGTGCACGACCAAGGTCGGTACCCGGACCGACGACAGCACGTGGCGCACGTCGGTATCCAAGATCATGCCGATGATCTTCCGCATGGCGCCCCGGCTGACGGCCCGACGCTCGAAACGCGCCCAAGAGCGAACGAATGCCTCATCGTTGGCGCGGCTCGGGGCGAACACCACCGGAGTGATACCGGTGCCCCACGACTCGTCGATCGCACTCTGAAAGCCCTCATAGACCTCGCGGGGCGCCCCCCAGGGCTGATCATCGGAGCGCACATTGCGCGCGAAGGTGTTGCAGAGGACGAGTCCGGCCGCGCGCTCCGGATAGGTGGCCGCGAAGAGAATGCACATCGGGCCGCTCTCCGAGATTCCCATCAAGAACGCGCGCCGCGATCCAGCGGCGTCCATGACCGCCACGAGATCGTCCATGCGCTCCTCCAGCGTGGGGAGCTGCTCGACTGGATCCGACAGACCGGTGCCGCGCCGGTCGAGGAGGATCAGCCGTGAGAAGCTGGCCAGCCGCTCGAGGAACGGGCGGAGGGTCGGCTCTTCCCAGGCATATTCGATGTGCGAGACCCACCCGGGAACGAACACCAGATCGACGTCCCCACGACCCACCACCTGGTAGGCAATGCTGACGTCTCCGCTTTTCGCGTATCGGGTCTCCGGAATCACCGCCATCTCGGGACGCGTGATGCTCGCTAGGCGCACGATGTCATCGACGGTCGCGAATGAAAAGTGGCCGGTAATCCTCATGGCGATTCACTCGGGACTGATGCGGGGGCAGAGTCTCCCCGTCGCTCCGCCTACTTGCGGGTTGCGGATGTGATGACGTACTGGCGGGGCTGCTCGAAACCGAGCGCGCTCCCGAACGTCTCGTGCCACGCGATCATCTCGCGTCTGAACTCCTCGCGGCGCACGTCGTCGAGATTCACGGCCAGCGACTTGGCCGGGCCATAGTGGTTCACCCACAGGTTCCACGCCTGCTCGCCCGTAGCGTAGCGGAAGTGATTCGTGCCCTCCTCGAATTTCAGATCGAAGTTGGCCCCCAGCAGATCTTTCAGCCGTTCGTATTTGCCCCACTCGAATGGAGATGGTGGCGGCGGCTGCGGCGGTGGCGGCATGAACTTCTTCATCACGCCGAACATGTGGAAGAGGTTGCTGTCATGCTTCCATGTCGCGAGCACCGCGCGGCCATTTCTCTTGATGACGCGCGCGAGCTCGGCGGCCGCCGCCTCGGGGTTTCCGACGAACATCACCCCGAAGGTCGAGATGACCGCATCGAAGCTCGCGTCGGCAAACGGGAGCTTCTCCGCGTCGGCGTGCCGGTAGTCGATGTCCAGCTTCATCGAGGCGGCCGCCGTGCGAGCCGCCTCGAGCATCTGATCGGCGATGTCGGCGCCCGTCACGTGCGTTCCCGGGAACCGCTGCGCGACGACGCGCGAGCCCCAGCCGGTGCCGGTGGCGAGGTCGAGGACCCGTTCGCCGGGTCTCGGCCGAAGCCGTTCGACCGCGTGCTCGATGGCATCGGCAATGCTTCGGCTGATCTCGTCGTAGCGGCCGCCGGGCGAGTTCCAGACGGATTGGGCCTTGAGATTGTGCGACTGGACTACCTCGCTCATTGAGCGTCCCCCCAGGGAAAAAGGGTCTACCATCTTTCCCTCGGGTTGACGTGCGACGGTCGAGGGAATCTGCACGAGAAGGGCGTCCCGCGGCGCATCCGACGAGCGGATGCTACTGGTGGAGGGGCATGACGAAGCCGCCCTCCCAGCGGACGATGGCAAGGCTCCCGTGGCGCTGGCGGGCGATGCTCGTAGCAGTCGCGCTCGTCGCTCCGTGCGGCGCCCGGCCGCCGTTCGCTCAGACGACGGTGCCTGCGGAGACCGTGCTGGCGGTGATCGCGGGCTCGCTCGCCGCAACGCACGAGGATCCGCCGCGGCTTTTCGCTCCGGCCGAGCCACGAAGGCTTCGCCCGTGCTGTGCCTTCGGCGGCGCCATGAGAGTGAAGGTCTTCGGCATTCCGTTGCCGTGCTACCGGCACCAACCGCTGCGCGGTGCGCCGGACATCGGCCCACACGAGTACGATCCGGGGTTGCTGCAGATCCTGCCGAGCCCGATCGACGACGAGTTGCGAGCGGGCAACGCCGGCTCCAAACACGCGAAGCGCGAGCACAACGGCATCATCTACACGTGTCGCGGCGGATTCCTCGACACCGCACACATCCGCGACTTCGCCGATCTCGCGTGGTTTCTCGCCGCGCGCGTCGAGGAGAGGCTGGAGACGGGCGGCACGATCGAGCTCGAGGACTACGGCGGTCGGCGCCGCGTGACCATTCGACCAGTGCGAGGGGAGAAACTGCGCGAGGCCGGCCGCACGAGGCTTGCGATCGCCGTGGCCGCGCGCCTCTCCTTCGACCTTTCCGTCTGGCGGGAGATTGCGACGTGGTACGGCTACGAGTCGGTGCCGCCGTGGTCCGAGAAGCTTTCGTCGTTCTCCCCGGAAGACCTCTATTCGAATTTGCTCGGCACGAAGCTCGCGGAGGGCATCCTTCTGACCACCGCCATTCATGATCGCCGTGAATGGGACCTCGCGATGACGGCGTGGTTGGCCTCGGCCATGGACGCGATCGGCATCGTGCCGGTCGACGCGGCGCGGGAGCTCATGGAGTCGCTCGACGGGACGTTCTGGAGCTCCGCTCGCAGAATTCCGGATTGGGACATCACGCTGCGCCGTAGGTTCGAGCGCGGGCCCGTCGTCGAGCCGTTGGTGGTCCATTCGAACGCGCCGTCCGCGCCCTGCGGCCTCGACGACGTTCCTGTTCCCCTACCCGTGCAGGACGAGCTCGCAGGCCTCCCCATCGGCGGCATTGCCGAGATCGACGTCGTCGTGAGCGACCGGCTCATCAAGCACGGATTCCCGTTACCGCCTGACGGCGACCGACGCGTCGTCGAGGCGGACTTCGATGACCTGATCGAAGCGGTGCGCCGCGCGACGGCCGTGAAGACTGGGGGTCGGATCCCGGACTGATGCGAATCTCGTGAGGGCACCCTCGTGAATTCCCGAGTCCAGGCAATGGATCGGGTACGGCATGAGCCATTGGGACCTGCTCGATGAGCCCGACGTCTACGCGCAGGTGCGCACCTGGTTCGCCGAGTAAGAGCGGTCGTCCGCGCGCTTTGTGCATGCGCCACTCTGGGGCGGTTCTGTGGCGATACTCTCCACAATTAGGGGCCACCGATTGCGGCGATTTCCCTCGACGTCGAACCGTCGATGTGAGAGCGTTTGATGCTCGTCAACAGCTCAGGGCCAGCGAATCGTGCCCCGAAACCCTCGACGGAGACTCAGCGTGAAACGTCACCCGAGCGTCATGTTCTTCGGGGCGCCACGCGCCGTGGTGCAATATCTGTGCGCGACGGTCGTGTTGCTGCTCGCGCCTACTGCCACAGCTCGAGCGGGCGTCTGGATCGGTAATGGTCCTGCGGGCGAGTCGGTCATGTCGCTCGCGGTCGATCCGACGACGCCGAGCACGGTGTACGCCGGGACCAACGGCGGTGGCGTCTTCAAGACGACCACCGGGGGCACGAGCTGGACGGCGGTCAACACCGGCCTCACGAGCACCGACGTCCGCGCCGTCGCGGTGGACCCGGCGACCCCGAGCACGGTCTACGCCGGGACCAACGGCGGCGGCGTCTTCAAGACGACCACCGGGGGCGCGAGCTGGACGGCGGTCAATTCCGGCCTCACCACCACCAGCGTCTTGGCGCTCGCGATCGATCCGACGACCCCGAGCACGATCTACGCCGGCACCACCGCCAACGGCGGCGCCTTCAAGACGACGACCGGGGGTACGAGCTGGACGGCGGTCAATACGGGCCTCACCAACCCCAACGTCTTGGCGCTCGCGATCGATCCAACGACCCCGAGCACGGTCTACGCCGGAATCAGCGGCGGCGGCGTCTGCAAGACGACGACCGGGGGTATGAGCTGGACGGCGGTCAATACCGGCATCCTCAACCTCAACGTCAATGCCGTCGCGATCGATCCGACGACCCCGAGCACGATCTACGCCGGAACCAGCGGCGGCGGCGTCTACAAGACGACGACCGGGGGCGCGAGCTGGACGGCCGTCAATTCCGGCCTCACCAACACCAGCGTCGATGCCCTCGCGATCGATCCGGCGACCCCCAGCACGGTCTACACCGGGACCAACGGCGGCGGCGTCTTCAAGACGACCACCGGGGGCACGAGCTGGACGGCGGTCAATTCCGGCCTCACCAGCATCCGCGTCAATGCGCTTGCGATCGATCCGGCGACCCCGAGCACGGTCTACGCTGGAACCGTCGACGATGGTGCCTTCGTCTACACTCCGCTCTGTGGCGATACGGTGCTCGATTTCGGCGAGCAATGTGACGACGGCAACATGCTCGGCGGTGACGGGTGCAGCGCCACCTGTCAGATGGAGCTCACGCCGACCCCCACCGCGACGCCGACGCCGACGGCGACCCTGACGCCGACAGCTACGGCGACCGCCACCCCAACGGCAACCCCCACTCCCACCGACACCCCGACGTCGACCACTACGCCGACGGCGACCGCCACCGCGACCGCGACGGCCACACCCACAACGCCGACGCCAACGTCGACGGCGACGCCGGTGTTGGACCACTTCACCTGCTACGAAACGGGTGCGACGAAGGGTTCCGTCAAGTTCCCCGGCATCGCGAATCCACCGGGGGTGAGCCTCGTCGATCAGTTCAGCTCCTCGACGGTCGAGGTGAAGAAGCCGAAGTTCCTGTGCGCCCCGACGAACAAGCTCGGTGAGGATCCCGCGGCGCCGTCACACACCGAGCATTTGAAGGCCTACCAGGTCAAGAATCGGCTGAAGCCGATCCTCCCCACGAACGTGCAAGTCGTCGATCAGTTCAATGCTTTGGGGCTGTTCGTGAAGGTGAGAAAGCAATCGCACCTACTGGTCCCGACCGTGAAGAACCTCACGATCCCGCCGCCGACGCCACCAGCTTTCATCGTCGATCACTTCCAATGCTACAAGGTGAGCGTGGCCCCGCACACGCCGAAGTTCGTCGCCGTTCCGAACGTAACGATCCAGGATCAGTTCGGATCCATGACGGTCGGCGTGAAGAAGCCGAAGTTCCTCTGCAGCCCGGCGAACAAGAACGGCGAGGGTCCGAGCGTGCCGACGCACGTCGATCAGCTCATGTGCTACCAGGTGAAGCAGCTGGTGCCCCCGGATCCCGCCAAGTTCGTGAAGATCGTCGGCGTCTTCGTGAACAATCAGTTCGGCCCGGAGACGCTGGACGTGAAGAAGCCGGCACTGCTTTGCGTGCCGGCACTCACGACCCTGTAAGCCAGCGAACGGCTTTACATCGTCGGTGACCGTCTGGCCCGTCGCCGGCAGTGCCGTTCCACCGCAGCCGTGAGCCGTCCCGGCTCGGGCGGCTTGGTGATGAACTGCCGCACGCCGAGCTGATCGGCACGCTCCATGTTGGTGAAGTGGGCCGAGAGCACCACCACGGCGATCGCCGCGAGCTCGCGGTCGGCGCGCATACGCTCAATGAGTCCCCACCCGTCCATTCCGGGCATTCGCAGATCGACCAGCGACACGCACGGACGAAACCCCGCGCGCAGCTGTCGGAGCGCTTCCTCGGCACCCCATGCGGCGTGGACGGTATACCCGTGCGACGTGAAGAGCTGGGTGAGAGCCTCCCGGATGTCCTCATCGTCATCGACGACGAGAACCGTGTGCGCGGAATGGACGGCGGGAGTCACATCGCTACCCTGACGGCCGAGGCGGAGCCGATGGTGATCCGTGCCGGCCACGCTTTCGTCACGAAGATAAGACCCGATCGTGATCATTGTCGAGGCCCATCGACAGGTGATGTCGGACCGCACACCTGGGACGCCGCGGTCCGCTCTAGCTCTTCACCTCGAAGCGGCGGACCGACGACCAGTTGCCCGGGTTGCCCGCCGCATCGTTGGCGCGGACACGGAACCACATCCTCCGGGTCGGGAGGGTGCTCGTCGCGTATTGCGAGGCGGCGAGCGTCTGGTTCACGATCTGCGGTGACGGGAAGTTGTCGGCGTCGTCGATCTGGATGGTGTAGGACGCCGCACCGGCGACGTCGCCCCAATTGAAGGTGATCGACTGGCCCGGCGCGAAACGCGCGTCGCTGCCCGGGCTCTGCAGGCTCGGTGCCGGGAGCGGCCCGGATGGCGGCGCCGGCGTCGGCGTCGCGGTCGGCGGCGTGACCGGCGTAGGCGTCACACCCTGCGGCGTGGACGTCGGCGGCGGCGGCGTGGCCGGCGGCGGCGTCGACGAGGGCGCCGAGGTTCCGACGCGCACGCTGCGCGTGGCCGAGAACGCGCCGCCCACGCCGTCGGAGTTGAAAGCTCGGACGCGCCAGAAGAGCGAGCCGTTCGGCAGCGAGTTGATCGCGAGCTGGGAAGGCGTGGTAGTGGCGGCGAACACCCAGGGTTGCGCGAACGACGACTCGTCGTCGACGTAGATCGTGTACCACGCCGCCCCCGAGGCATTGCTCCAGTCGAACGTGAACGGTTGCGCGATCTGCGCGTTGTTGGCCGGGCTCAGCAGCGTCGGGGTCCCCGGCGCGGGCGGAGGAGTCGGCGGCGGAGTCGACTGCACCGTGATGGTGCGCACGCTCGACCACGCTCCCGGCGTCCCCGCCGAGTTGGTGCCGCGGACACGCCAGAACCAATGGCCGTCGGGGAGCGCGGTGGCGGGCAGCTGCGATGCGGTGGTGGTGGCGCTGAAGATCAGCGGCGCGCCGAACTCGGAGATCTCGTCGACCTGAATCGTGTAGGAGACGGCGTTCGCGACGTCGCTCCAGTCGAACGCGACCGGCGATGGGACGATCGCGCCTTCGGCCGGACTGACCAGGGCGGGCGCGGCCGGAACAGGGGGCGGAGGCGGGGGCGGCGCGGCCGTGAGCGAGAGCTTGGTGACGAATGCATCGCCCCAGAAGATCAACGTATCGCCGGACCAGACACGGTCGAACGCTCCGGGAGTGGTCGGAAAGTCCGCGGCGAAGGTGTGGCCCGTGACGTAGGCGTTGCCGGCCGAGTCCACGGCCACGTCGTTGCCGATGTCGGCCTGGTCGTTGCCGCCGATGCGGGTCGAGTAGAGCAGCGCCGATCCCGCGGCGTTCACCCGCGTGAGAAAGACGTCGGACGGGCCGCGCAGGAGCCGGTCGAAGGCGTCGGCCGTCGTCGGGAAGTCCGCCGAGCTGCTGGTGCCGACGACCCAGGCATTGGCCGAGGCATCGAGGGCGATACCCGAAGCGCCCTCGCCGCCTGTTCCGCCGAGCGCGGTCGAGTACACCAGTGCGGAGCCGGTCGGGTTCAGCTTGGTGACGAACGCGTCGCTGCCGTCGAAGGTCGGGTCGAAGGCGCCCGGCGTCGCCGGGAAGTCGACCGAGCCGGTGCCGCCGGCCACGTAGGTGTTGCTTCCGGCGTCGATCGCCAGGCCCTCCGCGGCCTCGAAGCCGGAGCCGCCGAGGAAGGTCGAGAACGTGAGAGCCGAGCCGTTGGCGTTGAGCTTGGTGACGAAGGCGTCGAACTCGCCGTTCTGGGTCCGATCGAAGGCGCCGGCGGTGGTCGGAAAGTTCGGCGAACGCGTGGTGCCCGTCACGTACGTGTTGCCCGAGGCGTCGGCCGCGACGCGCGTGCCGAACTCGACCTCGCTGCCGCCGAGCAGGGTCGAGAAGACCAGCGCCGAGCCCGCCGGGTTGAGCTTGGTCACGAAGGCGTCGAGCACCCCGTTAGGGGTGCGGTCGAAGGCCGCGGTGCTGAGCGGGAAGTTCGTCGAGCCGGTCTCACCCGTCACGTAGACGTTGCGTGCCCCGTCGATGGCGATGCCGATGCCGTCGTCGAAGTTGGTGCCGCCGAGGAAGGTCGAGAACACCAGACCCGAGCCCGAGGGATTCAGCTTGGTGACGAAGGCATCGGTCCCCTCGGCCGTTCCGATGTTGAGGCTGCGGTCGAAGGCGCCCTGGGTCGTCGGGAAGTTGCCGGAGGTGGTCTGTCCGGTGATGTACGCGTTCCCGGAGGAGTCCACCGCGATCCCGCGCCCGAACTCGGTCGGCTCGGATCCACAATCGCGCGCGCCGCACGGCACCGGCGACGGCGTGCCGCCGAGGAAGGTCGAGTAGACCAGGGCCGAGCCGGTCGCGTTCAGCTTGGTGACGAACACGTCCGGCGCGGACGTCAGCGTGCGATCGAAGGAGCCGGCCCGGGTGGGGAAATCCGTCGAGTAGGTCGTGCCGACGATGTAGGCGTTGCCGGAGGCATCCACCGCGATGCCGGCGCCGGTGTCGTGGTTGCTGCCACCGAGAAAAGTCGAGTACTCGACGCCCGGATCGATGACGAGCTCGCGCGTGGGATCGTAGCCGGCACCGACGGCGAAGCCGTAGCCGTGCTCGCCGTCGTCCAGCGCGTAGCGGCTCGCGACCGCGACCCGCTTGCCGCCGATCTCCTGATACGACGTCGGCGCCGCGTCCTTCAGGACTCCCAGCTCGGTGGCGATCAGCAACGCACCGGCGTCGTTCAGTGTCACACCGTCGGCACCGTCATAGGCGAGCCGGATGTCGGCCACGCGCGCCCCCGGATGCACGTGGAACTCGTACTTCAAGGTACCGGCGCCGTCGCGGAGTGCCAGGTCCACTCCCGGCCAGAGCTCGCGATAGACGACGCCGCCGTAGCGCGGGAGATGCGTCTGCCACCGCGACGGGTCGTTGCCGCGGAGATAGTTGACCTCCCCCGCCGCGCGCTCGCCGGCGGTCAGCACGACGTCGGGATTGCTGCCGAGGAAGCGCAGCGACAGCGCGATGCCTCGGCTCGCCGCTTCGGTCTGCGCCGCGATGGGCACGGTCGCGGTCTTCCGACGGTCTTCCGACTCGCCACTGGCCTTCACGAACGAGAGCACGATCTGGTCGCGCGTCAGGTAGAACGCCGCGTGCGCCGCCTGGGCGTAGAATTTCACGCGCGCGTCGGTCTGACCGCGGTTCTCCACGAAGGCGAGCGGCAGCTTCGCGTAGGCGCGCAGCGCTTCCGTCTGGCTGCGCTCCATCGTGGCGGCGCGAGTCGCGGGCTCGGGGACACTCCCCGACCGTTCCGCGGCCCACGCGAGTACCGTGGTCGCGACCATGCCAAGGCCGATGGCCGATACCGTCAGACGCTTCGAGGTCGACATGGCGGCACCATAATCTCGGGCCACGTGCTAGGCGAGAGCAAGCGCCGCCGCGATGGGCTCGCGCCGCCGGGGGGCGAAACTCAGTCGTCGCCCGCGCAGACGTCCCAATCGGCGCCCGGGATGCCCGAGTCGTTGACGTAGCTCGTGTCGCAGCTCGAGCCGACGATCAGAGGGGCCGTGCAGGTCGCGAGGTCGGCGCACGCGATCGTCGTGCCGCAATCGCCGTCGGTCCCGTTCGGTCCCGAGTCACCCGTCGTTCCCGCCACCCGCCCGCGAGGCCGCGAGCACGCGCATACGGTCCAGGAGGTCGTTCGGCTCCACGGGCTTCGCCAGGTGCTCATCGAAACCAGCGCGGAGAGCCGTCTCGTGATCCTCGCGGCCGGCGAATCCGGTCATCGCGATGGCGAGCGTTCTATGGTCTCGGCCCTCTTCACGATCGCGGATCGCACGAATCAGGACGTAGCCATTCTCGCCAGGCATCCCCACGTCGCTGATGACCACATCCGGTGGCTGAGTGTCGTAGGCTTCCAGCGCTTCACGTACCGAAGCGACGGCGCGCACGCGCGAGCCATGCCTCTGAAGCATGATCTCGAGCGCCTCTCTGGAGTCCGCATCGTCTTCCACCAATAGGACGTCGAGTGCACTGAGCGCGCCATCGGCAACGGCCGGCTTGGAAGAAGACCTCCGGAACGCCGCGCGTTGCGGCACGTCTGCAAGCGGAAGCACGACCGAAAAGCGCGCTCCTCTTCCGAGACCGGCGCTCTCCGCCTCGATTCGACCACCGTGGAGGGCGACGATGTTCTTGACGATCGACAGTCCGAGGCCGAGTCCGCCGTGTGTACGAGTGGAGCCGGTATCGGCCTGGCTGAAGCGCTCAAAGAGGTGAGGCAGAAAGTCCGGGGCGATGCCCTGGCCAGTGTCCTCGATGAGCAGTGACGCGGATGCGTCCTTCCGTTCCACGGTGACCGTGACGCAGCCGCCGGCAGTCGGTGAACTTGATCGCATTCCCGAGAAGATTCGCGACGACTTGTTGAAGGCGAGCCTCGTCGCCGAGCACGCCCAGGTCTTCGTCCTTCACCAGGAGCCGGAGCACGATCTGCTTGCCCTCGGCAGATGGCTTGAGCGACTGGACGCAGCCTGTGACGACGGCCCCCAACTCCACCGGTTCCTTCTCGAGTTGGAGCTTTCCCGACAAGATGCGCGACACGTCGAGGAGGTCGTTGACGGTTTGTGCCTGAACCCCGATGTTTCGCTCGAGCGTTTCGACCGCCCGACGGACCAGGTCGGGGTCTTCCGCGCCGGCGGTCTTCAGAATCCGAATCCACCCGAGCATGGCGTTCATGGGAGAACGCAGCTCGTGGGAGAGCATCGCCAAGAACTCGTCCTTGATCCGATTCGCCTTCTCGGCCTCCGCACGCGCGTGCTCGGCGATCGCCAGAAGCTCCCGCAGTTGCGTATCGGTCTCGCGTTGCAGCACCCGCATCTTGAGGTCCGAGTCGACCCGCTGTTCCACCAGCTGCCGCTCCATCTCTTCCCGTCGCCCGCGCTCCCTTCGGAGCGAGCGCAACTCATCCAGGATCACCTCCGTCATTTCGCAGGCGGAGGCCTCCGGGTCGTTGAGCACGCACTCGGCCAGCGCCTCGTGCGTGGCGAACAACTGCTTGACGTCGTCCTCCAACCCGAGCTCGGGATGCACCTTCGTCCAGTAGTGAGCGGTACGAACGAAGGTGAGGAAGACCATGAGGTATTGAAACAGCACCCCCGTGAAGGGTTTCCGGAGCGCCTCGAGACAACGCGCCGCTTGCGGTGTCTGCAAGAAGACGTGCGTGGCGCAGGCGAAGACGGCTTCCTCGACCGCCGAGCCCGACTCCGGCGGACAAGGAAGGGGCGCGGCGCCGGTCTCCAGAAGCGTGAGGTGAGCCTCCAGCGCGTCGCCCCGCGGCAGCGGGCGCCGGATCAGCCGAACCACCTGCTCGACGGTCTCCGGAAGAGACGACCGATCGCCGGCCGGCCGCCCGAGTCCGACCAGAAAGCCGACGTGGCGGGCAATGCAGTAGCGGACGTTGCAAAACCGGGACAGGTAAACGAAGAGTCGTTCCTTGAACAGTGACGGTAACGGGTTGTCGAGATAACCGAACTGCGCGAACCCCCAGAGATTCACCGTGATCTCGGACGCGTCGCCGCCCAGGCAGAAGAAGTTCGGCAATACACCGAAGCGACCCTCGACCTCGATTTGCAGCGGGCTGGTCGTGGGGGAATGGCGTTCGGGTTCAGTCATGGATGGCCTCGCTCGCGGCGAACCACCCACGTCCCCCTCGCCGCCGTGGGAATATCGTCATACCCGGAACCATGGTCGACGTCACCACGGCAGCCGCGTCGTTGCCTACGCGCGTAGTCCTACGTGCATTGATGTCCGACGCGTTCCACCGCGGCGTTCCCATCGCCATCGAGTGGGAGACATGAAAACACGAGATGATTCTCATGCGGCACCTAGAAGCTGCTGCGCGCCGTCTCACGATTGCTCCTGTATTGACTGAGCGTTCAGAATTTTCTAAACATCCGCAACATATGGATCAACCGGCCGCCCCCGCTGGAGACCCTCGAGGGACGCAGCGCGCTCCCATGGACACGCCGCTGCTGTGGCACATCCCGCTTTCGCATTTCAACGAGAAGGTCCGCTGGACGCTCGACTACAAGCGCATCCCGCATCGCCGGCGGGTGCTCGGCGCCGACTACCTGATCCGAGCCTGGCGCGCGACGGGGCGCGGCACGCTGCCGATCCTGTTCCTGGACGGCCGAGCGATCGGCGATTCGACGCACATCATCGCCGCGCTCGAAGAGCGCCATCCCGAGCCGCCGCTGTATCCCGCTGACGCCGCCGCGCGGCAGCGCGCGCTCACGTTGGAAGACCATTTCGACGAGGGACTCGGCCCGGCGCTGCGCGCGGCCATCGTCACGCCGCTCTTCCGGAACGATCCGGACGTCGCGCTCCGCGTGCTGACGACGGGCATGCCCGCCAAGGCCTACCAGAATCTGCGACCGCTGATGCGAATCTTCCCGGCGTTCTATCGCTTCCGCCACAAGATCAACGACGCGCAGCTCGAGGCCGATCGCGCCACCGTGAATGCCGCGCTCGACCGAATCGAGGAGGAGCGGCAGGGCCGTGCGTATCTCGTCGGCGATGCGTTCACGGTCGCCGACCTCACGGCAGCGGCGATGCTGGGAGCGCTGCTGCAGCCACCCGAGATCCAGTACCCGCTGTCCGTCGAGTTGCCGCCGTATCTTCAGAGTTACCGCGCCACGCTGCTACGGCATCCGGCCATGCAGTGGGCGGCCGACATATACCGACTGCATCGCGGCCGCTCCGCGGAAGTCTCGCGACGGTCGGCCGCCGCGTAGATCGAGTCGCATCCGCAATTGGATCACGCAGTCCATTGAGTCACGCGCAACACCGTGCGTCGATATGCATACCCTTATTGAAGCTCACTCACCCACCCTACGACGCACGTAGTTCTACGTGTATGAGCAGCTCGGCAGAGTTGCGGCGATGCATGTGAGGCGACGTGCAATTGTTTGCGCAACCGCACGGTGAATGCTCCCTTCGCGTCGCGATCCAACGAATGATGATATTTCATGCGCCGTTTCGGCGCAGGTAGGCGACTCTGCGCATTTCGCGCTCGACAGATTGATTGGAAAGGAGGACTGCTACCGACACCAAAGGAGGTCATCCCCCTATGACCCATATGGTCGTCTGGAAGCACCCGACTACCGTCGGGCGTTTGTTCACCCGTCTCACCCTGGCCGCGCTCGCGACTGGCGCGCTGCTCCTGCATGTGAGCGGCGTGCAGGCCGCCGACGCGGAGAGCACATGCCAGAAAGGCCGCTACACGGCAGCGGCGAAGTATGCCGGATGTCACCAGAAGGCCCTGGGGAGGCACTTCGCGGGATTCAAATGTTTTCGCTTCGTGGGGCTCCAGGGGCAGCTCTCGAGGTGCCGCGTCGACTACACGAACACGTGGGTAAAGTTGCAGTCCAGGGCGAACGGCACGGGGGCGACCTGCGACAACCCCCGATTCCAGGACAACAGTGACGGGACGCTGACGGACCGGTTGACCGGTCTTCAGTGGGAGCAGAAGACGGACGACGACAGTGTCCACGACATGGACAATGTCTACACCTGGACCGAGGGGCTCACGGTCGCCGATGGCACCGCGTATGCGAGCTTTCTCGCGACGCTCAATGGCGCGGGCTGCTTCGCCGGCCATTGCGACTGGCGGCTACCGACGATTTCCGAGCTGCAGACGATCCTGCCGGAGCCGTATCCGTGTACGACCAGCCCGTGCATCGATCAAATATTGTTCGGTCCGACGGCAGCCGTCGGTAGTTGGTCGTCTACGACATACCTAAACAACCCGTCGGAAGCGTGGGGCGTAACCTTCCAGACGGGGAACGCATTGAACACATCCAAGGACGCACTCTTCTATTTCGTGCGGGCAGTGCGTGGCGGCCTGTGATCGATCAGTCGCCCAAGCGCCACAGGAGAATTCCATGAAGCTCGCGATGCAACGGACACGCATGAGCCTCCTCGCCGCACGTCGTCTTCCACCCGTCGCCATCACCACGCTCGTTGCCGCCGCCATGCTGATCGGCACGAGCACCGCGGAAGCCTCCACCCCGGACGAGCGGTGCCAGCATTCCCGTTACAAGGCGGCGGCGAGGTACATCGTCTGCCACCAGAAGGGAATGGCAGAGTTCTTCACGGCGCCCACGCCGCCCGGGACCAACGTCGAGGCGGTCTCGGACTGTCGGGTCAAGTACGCGACAGCTTGGGCAGGGCTTCGGGCCTGCGACAACACCGACAACGCCCGCTTCAAGGACAACGGTGACGGGACGGTCGCGGACCGATTGACCATGCTGCAGTGGGAGAAGAAAACCGACGACGCGACCGTCCACGACGTCGACAATGTGTACAGCTGGAGCGCCGGGGGCGGGGACCCTGCGGCGGCGGACGGCACCGCCTTCACGAGCTTCCTGGCGACGCTGAACATCGGCGGCTGCTTTGCCGGCCATTGCGACTGGCGGCTCCCGACGATTGCCGAGCTACAGACGATCCTGCCGGAACCCTATCCGTGCACGACGAGCCCGTGCATCGATCAGGCCATGTTCGGCCCGACGGTGGCCGACTACTATTGGTCGGACACTCCCCTCGCTACGGATCCGACCGACGGGTGGTCCGTGTTCTTCGGCCCTGGGTCCGTGGACTGCAGCGACAAGGGCTCCAACTACCACGTTCGTGCCGTGCGTGGCGGTCTGTGATCGCCTAGCCGACTCTCGCGAGCTCTCGTAGTCTCGGCGCTTGCGGCGCCGGTCCGTCGTTGCAATCACCGTCGAAGAAATAGCAGATGGGGCCATGACGTCGCCGGATTCGCCGCGCGTGATCGTGGTCGGCGCTGGGCCCGTTGGTCTCGCCGCGGCACTGGAGCTCGCGAGGTTCGGCGTCCGCACCGTCGTGATCGAGAAGCACGAGGGAATCTCGTGGCACCCGAAGACGCGGAACTTCAACACGCGGACGATGGAGATCGCCAAGGGGTGGGGACCCGCGGTGTACAAGCGTCTCCGCAGCATCGACACGCCTGACGGCTGGAAGAGCCCGATCCGTTTTCTCAGCACCGCCACCGGCAAGCAGTTCGGCGTGATCGAGTCGAAGGGATTCGAAGGTCCGGGGCCCGACGTCAGCCCGGCGGAACCCGTCATGTCGTCGCAGGAGCTGATCGAAGAGATTCTCCTCGACGCCATCCGCGCCTCGGGCTTGGTCGACGTCCGCTTCCGGACCGAGGCAACGAAGCTCGTGAAGGGCGGCAGCCGCGGCGACGACGGCGTCGAGCTCGACGTGAAGCACCGCACCACCGGTGCGGTGGAAACGCTCACGGGCAGCGCGCTGGTCGCAGCCGACGGTGCGGCCAGCTTCATCCGCGGCGAGCTCGGCCTCCGGCTGGAGGGATCGCAGAACCTCTCTCACATCGTCAATTGCTACTTCCGGGCGGACATCGAGCGCCACATCGGCGACCGGAAGGGCGTGCTGTTCTTCGTATCGAACGAGGCCGCACGAGGCGTGCTGCAGCCGCTCGACGGTGCCGGCCGCTGGTTGTGTCAGATCACCGTCGACCCCGACCAGTGGTCGCTCGAGGCCTTCACCCACGAACGGGCACGGGAGTGGATACGAGCCGCCGCCGGCGTCGAGGACCTCGAAACCGAAATCCTCTCGCTCGGTCTCTGGAAGCTCAACTCGACGGTGGTGGAACGGCTCGTCCAGGGTCGAGTGCTCATGTGCGGCGACGCCGCCCACCAATTCCCACCGACGGGCGGACTCGGGGTCAACACGGGACTGCAGGGCATGCACAACGCGATGTGGAAACTGGCCTACTACGTCGGGGGACGAGCGGGATGGTCCCTGGTCGAGACCTACGACGGCGAGCGACGCGAGGTCGCCGAACGCATCACGAGCCAATCGCTCCAGAACTCCATGAACGTGCTCGGCATCTTCGCCGCCGCGGTCGCCGGCGGCGAGAGCGGCCTCGACACCGAGCAGTTGCTGGCCTCCTCGCGCCGGTACGGCAACCACCTCGGCGTCGAGTTCGGCGCCGCCTACCGCTCCTCGGCGGTGGTCGCCGACGGCACGCGGCCGCCGGCCGTCGCGGACGACTATTCCGACTACGTGCAGACCGCGACTCCCGGCTGTCGAGCGCCGCACGTCTGGCTCGGCCGGCCCGATGCGCAGCTCTCGACCCTCGACCTCTTCGGACCCGCGTTCACGCTCCTCGTCGCCTCCGCGGGGACGGCATGGCGGGCGGTCGCGGCTCGCGTGTCCGAGGAGCTCGGGATCGCCATCGACAGCTACGTCATCGGAGGAACCGGCCTGCAGGACCGCGGCGGCTTCGCTCGTTCCTACGGGCTCGAGAGCGACGGCGCCGTGCTCGTCCGACCCGACGGACACGTGGCGTGGCGGAGCGCGCACGGCCCGGCCTCGAGCGCCGTCCTCGGCGCCGCCCTCACACAGATTCTCGGGCGATGACGATCCTCGTGAGCGGGCGCGCCCGTCTCAGGATTGCTTTGCGGTCTTCTCCATTTTTTCGCGGCGCTTGCGCTCGCGACGCGCCTCCTTGCTCGCTTTCGGATCGTCCGGCGCCGGCCGCCGCAGCACCCAGACGCGCGCCCGACCGATCCCCTTGAGCCGCACGCCCTTCAAGGCGCGCAGCGCGAAGGCGGGGTCGGATGCGAGGCGCAGCCCGAGCTCGTCCGACACCAGCACGGTGCCCGGGTAGGCGACGCCGACGAGCCGGCTCGCCAGGTTCACGGTGGTGCCGTAGAGGTCGCCTTCCCACGCCAGCATCGGGCCGAGGGCGAGGCCGACCCGAAGCGAGGGAATCAGCTCGTCGGCGTCGCACGCCTCGGCGAGAGCCAGAGCGATCTCCGCGGCCGCGGCGACCTCGGCGGTGCTGAACATCACCTCGTCACCGATGATCTTGACGACCCGTCCCGCGCGGTCGGGGATGTGCGCGTAGACGATCTCCTCGAAGCGCCCGACGACGCGGGCGAGCTCGAGGTCGGACAACTGCTGGCTGAGCGCCGTGAAGCCGACGAGGTCGGCGAACCCGACGCACCCCATCTCCCCATCGCTGGTGCGGCCGGCGGCGGTGGCGACGGTTTGCGAGATCGCCGCCAGCAGATGCCGGCGCCAGATGTAGCCGAGAAACGGCTCGTGGCTCTTCTGCAGCGACTCGCCGAGGGTCGCGACGGCGTCGGCGACGTCCGTGTCGGAAAGGTCCGTCGCAGACGTCACCCGCTCGATCTCGGCGGCGATCGACGAGACGTGCATCGTCGCCACCCGCGCCAACGCCTGGCCGGTGGTGCGCGTCATTTGTACCAGCACGTCCGGATCCAGGTGCTCGCGCTCCAGCATCGCGGCGGCCGCGCGCAGCATCGCGACGTCCTGGCGCGTGAACACCGTTGCGTCGGTCGAGACCCGTGGAAACCCGAGCGCCTGCCAGAAGCGCCGGGCCTGTTCGGGCGTCACCCCGGCCTGCTCGGCGACGTCACGTGCAGAGAGCTCGGGAGCTCCGAGCAGCGCCTTACTGACGGTCTCCCAAACGGTCGTGGTGCGGGTCGTCATGGCGGCCGACCCTATCCGAATCTGCGGATTTTCTCCGCTCGTGACGGCGACCGATCAATAGCCTCCACGCACGGCGCGAACGCATTCGAGGGCGTCCTTGTAGTCGGCGAACAACGCCTGGCCGTCGGTGAAATTCACGACCATCGCACCGACCGGCATGACCCTGAACGTCGTCCAGGTCCAGTAGTGGTCAGAGGCGGTCGGACCGAAGATCGGATCGATGCAGGGATCCGTCGCGCACGGGTAGGGCTCCAGCCGGATCGTCTGCAGCTCCTCGGTGAGCGGCAATCGCCAGTCGCAATGACCCGCGAAGCCTTCGAACCCGTCGCTGTCGCAGACGTTCAGCTGGTTGAAGAAGTCCGCGAACACCGTCCCGTTCGGCTGCGTGCCGGCTGCCGCCGCGGTCCACGAGTACCTGTTGTCGACGTCACTCGGGTTGGAGAGGCTCTGCATGCCATCCGGCGAGTGCTTCTTCTCCCACTGCAGGCCGGTGTCGTGGTCGGTGACCGTATCGTCGCCGTTGTCGCGGTACCGGCACGCGATCCCCGCGTCGCTGGCCTTTTGGCTGAGCCGGCCGAGCTTCTCTTGGAACTTGGTGGCGCACCTCGCGGGATCGGCGGGCTTGCCCTGGATCTGCTTGGCCTCCTCGACGGCCCTGCATTTCTGCATGTTGCCCGCGGCTTTCCGCTTCTGCGCGAGACAGCTTTCGGTCGTCAAAGCGGCATGCACCGTACTGGCAGTCAGCAGCGCAACGATTACGATGACGATCAGGTGGATGCGTGGCATGGGTAGCTCCTTTGGTTGGACCTGCGGGCCAGGGGGAGCCTAGCCCGCCTACCCCGGTCCAGGTCAACGAAAATCGCGGCGTTCGCCTCCCGCGGCCTTCCGTCATAGCATGCGCGAGCCCTGCCATTCGTGACGAAGCGAGGCCCGATGAACTGCAAGACGTGCGGAACAGAGACGAAGGAAATCGCCACCAAGACGATCGGCCGCGGATCGAGCGGCGCCACCAAATGCCACCGGCTCGGATGCGGCCATGCGTGGCACCGGATCACGCCGACGGCCGGCGAGCCCGGAGCCGATGACGCCATCGTGGCGACCCCGTGCAGCTGCGGAGAAATCGTCACCGTGAATGCGCTTCTCGTCGCCGGACGCCGGCTCTCCCCGGAGACCCTGAGCGACGAGGCCTTCCGCGAATGGTCGAAGCAGGTCTTGGAGGCGCTCGACGGGATCCCGGCCGAGAGCGGCGCCCCGAGTCTCGTGCGCAGCGCCACGACGGCAGCCAAGTCGCCGACGAGCAACATGTCCAAGAAGGTCGACGAGCTGAACAAGCTTCTCGTGCGAGCCATCACGGCAGTGTCCTGAGCCGCGCCGCGGCCCGCCTTCACGCGAGCGCCGGCGCGAACGGGTTGCAGAAATGCATTGACAGGCGCGACGTGCCTGTGGCCAGCTCCAGCATCCCCGCAGCAGAAGGAGCCCCCATGTCGCACGCCGGTGTCGCCCATCAGCCCCGTTTCGCCAGACCGTTTGCAGCCACCCTCTTCGGGCTCGTCTGTACGGCGTGGGCGGCGGCGGTCTCGGCCCAGGTGCAGGACTCGGCGCAACAGAAATGCATCAACGCGCTCAACAAGAGCGGCGTGAAGGTATCCTCGGCGCAAGCCAAGGAAGGCAGCCGCTGCCTGGGTGCGGCGGCCAAGGGCATGGAGCCGGACGCGCAGGGATGTCTCACGGGCGACGCCAAGGGGAAGGTCGGCAAGGCGGAAACCGGGACCGTCACGGCCGACGGCAAGTGCACGACCGCGCCGAGCTTCGGGAAGACCAGCGCAGCGGCGGTCAACGCGGCGGCGGTGAGCGAGCAGGTGGACCTCGTCGCCGACCTCTTCGGCGCGAGCCTCACGACCGCCGTGCTGCCGAGCGCGAGCGATCAAGATGGCGCGAAATGCCAGGCCGCCGTCCTGAAAGGCAGCGGCAAGCTGACCGCGACGCTCCTCAAGACCTTCCTCGCCTGCAAGAAGAACGGTCTCAAGTCCACCGTGCCGAGCGAGCAGATCGACTCGGCCGAGGATCTCGCCGCCTGCTTCGACGTGCTGCTCGCCGACGCCGCCGGCAAGATCGCCAAGGAGGAGGCGAAGCTGGCCTCGACCGTCGACAAGAGCTGCACGCAGAAAGGCGTCGTGCTGGCGACGGCGTTTCCCGGGTCGTGCACGGTCGGCACCAAACCGTTCGCGGGCTGCGTCGAGCAGCGCGTCCGCTGCCACACCTGCCTCATGGTCGATGCGTGGGACGGCCTCGCCCGCCTCTGCGACGCCTTCGACGACGGGCTCCCCAACAACGCGAGCTGCGGCGCGCCGCTGCTCTTCGAGGAGACGATCACCGTTCCCAACGCCGTCGAGCCGGACGAGACGCCGGGATCGACCGGTGTCGTCGTCACCAATCCGAAGCTGATCACGCAGTTCGGCGGCACGGGCTTCGACCTCAACAACTCGAAGTACACCCGCTGGCGCTTGAACGGCCCGGTGCAGACGCCGGACGCGATCCTGATCCTGGTGCCGGGGTTCGGCGCGGGCGCCAACAACTTCCGGATCATGGCCGAGAATCTGATCACGCGCGTGCGCGACGACCACGGCCTCGTGCTCGAGGTGTGGGGCTTCCACCGTCGCACCGATCAGCTCGAGGACCGCGAGGGCGCGACGCTCGCCACCGCGAGTCAGAACGCCCAGGTCGCGCTCGACTGGTACTACGGCGCCCAGCTCGGCCTGACGCTGCATCCGGATCTGGTCGCGGGGCCGAATCGGCGCGCCGTCTTCTACAACACCTCGAGCGACATCCCCTTTCTCGCCAACTGGACCGGCCACGTGTTCTCGCGCGACCTCGACGTCGTGGTCGAGCTGGCACGGACGACCGCGAGCAACGCCAACGTCTTTCTCGGCGGCCACTCGGCCGGCACCGGCTTCGCGGCGCGCTACGCGGCGACCGACTTCGAACCGACCGGAGGCGGACCGGTCGACCCCGGGTACGCGAAGCTCCGCGGCCTGGTGCTGCTGGAAGGCGGCGGCGGCTCCACGGGCGGCGCGGCGCTCACCGCCGACTCGCTCGATCGCATCGAGGCCAAGTTCGACGGCGGCCTCTTCGGCGCCGTGCGCGACAACGCCGGCCGCTGCGTCGACGGCACGACGCCCTGCACGATCGCCAACGAGGCCGCGGCCTGCGTCGGGCAGCTGCCGCCGAAGTGCACGCTGCCCACGACGGCCTACAGCGCCATCGCGGGCCTGACGCCGCAGATCACGGCGGCGGCCCAGCCGGTCGCGATCCAGGCCCTCACGGATCCGAACGTCGGCAAGGCCATCATCCAGGTGGACCAGAGCGGCCCGGGCACGTCGGCGATCGACCTCGTGCCGGAGCTCGCGATCCTCGCCCTCGCCCTTCCCGACTCGACCGCGTTCGGGTTGATCGGACAGTTCCTCGACGACGACGGCGTCGGCGCGCTGTTGTCGCCCGCGGTCGCAACCTCGATGGGCCGCTCGGGCCCGACCGTCGGCGGCCTGGTCACCTGGAACGCGATCTTCGACGGCACCGCCGGCGGCATCCCGATGAGCTTCCACGGCCCGGCGCCGACCACGATCTCGAGCGCGGTCTGGGGCCTCGAGCGCGAGGTGACCAACATCGACCGCTTCGACGACACCTTCATCGCCGGCGGCAACACGGCCGCTGACTGGTACTACGCGTCATCGGGACTGAGCGTCACGTCGGCGCCCGGCGTCTGCAGCTCGGGCACCTGCACCGCCGGCAACGTCGGCGCCGGCTGCGCCAACGACGCCGCCTGCTCGCAGGCGATCAGCCTCGACTCGACGGCGCTCTCGGTCGGCCGCAGCCGGCGCGACATCGCGAACCTGACGCAGGCCGGCCAGATCGACATTCCGGTCATCTGCTTCGGCGGCAGCAACGGGCTCGTCCCGGTCCCCGGTCTCTTCGTCCCGTTCGGGAGCAGCATCGGGCTCTGCACCGCACCGAGCTGCAGCGGCACGGCGCGCATCGTCGACGCCGCCCTCCCCAACCCCGCGTTCCCGACGCTCGGCGACGTCGCCGGCGGCTTCGAGGTGCACATCAGCGAGGGCCTCGCGCACAACGACGTGGTCACGGCGGAGGACATCGCACAGAACAACGTGCTGGCACCGCTCTCCGACTTCCTGGCGCGGAACGTCCAGTAGACGAGCGACCCCGAGTCACAGGAGCTCCGCGATGAGAGCGGCGGCGCGCTCGGCGCCGTCGGTCTCGACGGGCTTGTAGCTCGTCGGCCGGCCGATCTCCTCGGCGAGCGCCGCCGCGATCACGTCCGGCGTCGCGGCGTCGAAGTCCATGCAGCGCCCGGCTCCGTAGTTCTGCAGGCGGTGGCGCACGTGGACGTTCTGCTCGAAGTGATGACGGAGCGGAAAGTAAAGGAAGGGACGCCCGTTGGCGGCGAGCTCCATCGAGGTGGTGAGTCCACCCTGCACGACGGCCAGGTCGCACGCCGCGAAGTGACGATAGAGGTTGTGCACGTAGGCCACGACCTCGAGGCCCGGGTGCCGGGGCAGCGAGGCGGGATCGATGCGCGGCCCGGCGACGACGATCATGCGGAGCGCCGGCTCGCGACGGCGGACCTCGGCATGGGACGCGATCACGCGGCGCAGCAGGTGCTCATCGACCCGGAGCCGCCGCCGCTGACGATGCAGATCTTCTCGTCGCGACGGTACCCGAGCTCCGCGCGCAAGGCCTGGGCGCGGCTCGTCCGCGTGAGCGCTCGCGAGGAGCGGCTCGCCGTCGTACGCGCCGCTGCCGCGCACCCGAGCCCGGCCGTGACCGCGGCGCTGCTCGAGGTGCTGGCGGGAGGCGACGTCGACGCGGCGGCCGCCGCCGCCGTCTCGCTCGGCACGCCCGGGAACGACGCCGCCGTCACGCCCCTCCGCGGCGCCCTCGCCCACGACGAGGGCCGGCTGCGGATGGCCGCGATCCGCGCGCTCGGCCGCATCGGCACAGCGCGCGCGCGCGAAGCGCTCGCCCTCGCGGCCGCCTTCCACCCCGACCCTCCGACCCGCCGCCGTGCCAACGCCGAGGTGATCGTAGTCCAGCGAGGGATCTCTCCCTCGCCCCAGACCCTCCTCCGAGGGCGCGCGGGCAAAGCCCGTCCGGTTCGAGCCTTTGATCAGACTTCTCGCTAGGCCTCGCAGCGTTCCGCGATCGCGGTGAGCAGGGTATTCGGCGCAACGGGCTTGCGGAAGAAGTTCTTGAGGCCGCGCGCCTCGGCGCGCTCGCATTCGTGCACATCCCCCGAGACCACGACCACGTGAATGGACGCGAGCGCCGGGTCGGTCTGCATGTGATCCAGCACGGTCCAGCCGTCCATGCCGGGCATGCGCAGATCCAGGATGACGACGCGCGGGCGGAGGCCGTCGCGCAACAGGCGTAGCGCACCGAATCCACTACTCGCGCCGGTCGCTCGGTAGCCGTGCATCAGCAACAGCATGACGAACGACTCGCGGACGTCGTCGTTGTCGTCGACGACCAGGACCTCATGCGGGGGATGCGCGAGTTGCCGACGCGCCGGCATGCAGGAGAACTAGGAAACGAGCGCCTGGAAGTCAATTTGAATGTCGGCCCATCCGGACGCGCACCGACGCGGTGCCATTCCGCTCTCTCGAGAATTGTTGACCTACGACACCGAGCGTTATACCTGCCGCTCGCCTCCAGGGAGGCCCACAGGACCGATGCCGCCGCTCTGCGTCGAGAGCCCGTTCGAGACTCACCCCCCACGGATCTCGGTGATCGTCCGAACGGTCACCGGTGGTGCTCGGCTGGGCGAGGCGCTCGACAGCCTGGCGGCGCAGACGCTTCGGAATTTCGAGGTCATCGTGGTCGACATGTCGTCGGGCAAGGCGGAGCCGATGATCGCGCGCGCGGCGAGCGGGATCTCGCGGCTGCGTCGGCTCGCGATCCGCCGAAGGCTGACGCGACCCGCCGCGCTGAACCTCGGCATCCGTGCCGCCACCGCCCCCGCGATTGCGATCCTGGACGACGACAACGTCTACGATCGCGAGCATCTCGACGTCCTGCTGGCGGGTCTCGCCTCGACGCGCGCGGACTACGTGTACACGGGCGTGCGCCACGTGACCTTCGCGCCCGACGGCCGAGCGCTGGCGACGCGCGCGGTCGCGATTCCGTTTCGCTTCGACCAGCTGTTGTTCAGCAACTTCATCTACGCCACCGGATCGGCGTATCGCCGCGCGATCTGGGAACGCGTCGGCGGCTACGACGAGCGCTTCGCCGTGTTCGAGGACTGGGACTTCCTGATCCGCGTCGGACGCGCCGGCAGCATCGTCCACTTGCCGGTGGTGTCGGGCGAGTCGCGCAAGTACACGGGCGCCGACGGGGTCGCCGGCTTCCAGCGCGAGATCGATGCCGTGCGGCGTTGCCACGCGGGCATCCACTGGAAGCACCGCCGCCTGTATGATCGCGGCCTCCGGCGCGAGCTCAAGGCGGTCTTCGCGGGGCATTGCCGCCGCCGGGTCCCGGCGCGGACGGGACTGCTGGCCGCCACGCTCCTGGGCTGGCCGCTCGAGGGCGGGTGGGATCTCGTCGCCTGGTGGGGACGGAACTTCCTCGCCGGCGCGCGCGCGCTGGCCGGGCCGTGACGACGGCGACGTTCGACCCGAGCGCGCGACGATCGCTGATCGTCACCGCCCACCCCAACCACGAGCTTGCGGTATTGGGATTCGTACAACGGGCGGAGCCCTTCCTGCTGTTCCTGACGGACGGCGGGCATCCACGCCGCGTCGCGGAGACAGAAAGCGCCCTCGCCGACCTCGGGCTGCTCGACCGCGCGTGCTTCCTCGGCTGGCCCGAGTCCCGACTGTACGAGGCGCTGCTCGCAGGCGAGCGCGAGCCCTTCGCCGAGCTCACACGCCAGATCGGCGCCGCCATCGACCGCTGCGCGCCGCTCCAGGTGCTGGCGGAGGCGGTCGAGCTCTACAATCCGCTGCACGACGTCACGACCCCTCTGGTGCGGGCCGCGCTCGCCGCTCGCCCCGGTATCCACGCCTTCGAGTTTCCCCTGATCGCGCAATCGCGCCGCGCGCCGGAGGAGTATCGTCTGCAGCGGCTGCCGGAGGCGCGTCGCGACGAACGGATCGAGCTCCGCTTGTCGGCGCGTGAGCTCGCGATCAAGCTGCACGCGCGTCGTGAGCGCTACGCATTCTTGCGCGAGCAGATGGGACCGGTCCTCGAGACCGCGCCGGACGAGCATTTCGGGATCGAGGAGTTCGCCCCGATGCGGGCAACCCTGCCGGCGCCGGGCGACGATCTCGTGCTCCGCTACGAGTGGCGGGCACGACGTCTGCAAGATGCCGGCGCCGTGCGCGAGGTCATCACCTATGCCGACCACTTTCTGCCGTTCGTCCGCGCGCTTTCGGAGCTTCGGGAGCACCCGTAGGACGAACCCGCCGGCCGACCACTTTGTTCGCGGGCTCCTTCGCGATAGATCGAACCCATGCCGCGACTGCAGCGCAAGGGCTTCGGCGGCCCCGACGAGGTCCGGCGGTTTCCGAACGGCCTCGTCGAGATCGTCACGCTCGACGAGATCGCCGTCAGCCGCTTCGTCTTCCAGCCCGGCTGGCGCTGGGCGACGGACGTGGGGCCGATCGCCGGCACCGACACCTGCCAGCATCGCCACGTCGGCTACACGATCTCCGGCAGCCTCGCGGTGCGCATGAGCGACGGCACGGCGCTCACCATCGCGCCGGGTGATGCCTACGAGATCCCGCCGGGACACCTGGCATGGGTCGACGGCGACGTGCCCTGGGAGTCCGTCGAGTTCACCAGCGGGCATGCGTTCGCAAAATCGCCCGACGACCTCGGCGAGCGCGTGCTGGCGACGATCGTGTTCTCCGACATCTGCGACTCGACGGCGATGCTCGCACGCGTCGGCGACAAGGAGTGGACACGCATCGTGCGCGAGCACAACGAGCGCATCCGGACCGTGATCGATCGCTTCCGCGGCCGCGAGCTCGCGACCCTGGGCGACGGCTTCCTCGCGCTCTTCGACGGCGCGGCCAAGGCCGTCAGCGCGGCGGCGGCGATGGACCCGGCGGTCGCCGATCTCGGGATTCACGTTCGCGCCGGCGTCCACACCGGCGAAGTGGCGGTGGTCGGCGGTCAGGCTCGCGGGGTCGCCGTGCACGCCGCGGCGCGCGTGGCCGCGTTGGCGGGACCGGGCGAGGTCCTGGCGTCGGGCACGACCCACGACCTGCTCGACGGCTCGGGTCTCGCATTCGAGTCCCGCGGCGCGCACGAGCTGAAGGGCCTGAGCGGCGCGCGTCCGATCTTCGCGCTCGCGCGCTGACGCCGCCCGCTCGGCCTCGCCCTAGCGGCCACCTTCCCGGGGCAGCAACGATCCGGGGTAGGCGCTGAGAGCCAGCGCCCCGGGCACGACGACGAGCGCGGCGAACGAGAGCAGCGTCCCGAGCATCCCGATGACCCCTCCCCCTGGCGCCGCCGCCTCCGGGTCCAGGGTCGCGAGGGAAACGCGAAACCAGGCGATCGCGTCACAGGCGCGCGCGAGCGCGTAGACGATCACCAGGACCGCGGTTCCCCCGGCGGCGAGCAGCAGGCGGTGCCACGGACGGCGCGGCGCGACGGCGATCCACGACCACAGGACCAGCAGGCCGTACGGGTGCGGTCGCTGCTCCAGGTCGCGAAAGAACTCCTCGAGGGCGCCGCGGCGATCGACCTCGACCTGCCCCGTCGGGGTCGCGACGATCACGCGGGGTGAGCCGACGAGCGCGGTCGCGAGCCGCGCGCCTCCGACCACCAGATCGGCGTACGGCTCGGCGCAGAGGTAGTGGAACGGGAACGCCGCGACCAGGAACACCGCCAGCGCCAGCAACGACTGCCTGAGCGGGGTCCGGCCCTCAGGCATGAGCGTCGTTCGGACGGCCTCCCGCGTCGGCGCCCAGCCACACCAGCCAGTAGCCGAGGGCGCACAGCACCAGGAGACCTTGCCAAACGAAGGTGTGGCAGACGTCGAACGCTTGGGGCACGTGACGCAGCACGAGGATGAGCGTCGCGACCCGGACGACGTTCAGCGCCGACACGAACGGCACGACGAACGCCGCCCCGACGAGGCGCCGCTTCCATGCGACGGGATACGCCAGGATGGCCGCGCCGAGAACCGCCATGATCTCGAAGCCCGAGCACGCCTCGGTCACGCGGAGCGCGCTGTCGGCGATCGAGATCACGTTGCCGTCGACCCCGACGTTGCCGTGCGTCAGCCGGACGATCTGGCCGACGACGAAGGCGATCCAGCGGCCCGCGAAGTCGGCGGCCGGCTCCTCGAGCCCGCTCGCACGCGCGGTCGCGAGCAGAGCCATGATCACCAGGAACCCGGCGGTGAACGTCGCGAGCGATCGCGCGGCGCCGTATTCGAGCGCCTGCACGGCCTGCGGTCGCCGGCGTGCTCGCCTCCCGGTGGTTCGCTGAGTTCTCGCGCGTGACATGCCTTGCAACCGACCGAGCTACGATCAGCGAGCCCTTAACCGCGATCCCCGGCAGCGTCAAGAATTTTCTCGCTGCACACCTTGAGGGTGATTCAGAATGGCGCTGGGTCACCCGAGCCGGTGCGCCAGCATTGACCCCGCGGGTGTTCCGGGCTCAAAGCGAGCATGGTCACCCAGCGGGCCGCCGTTCTCAGGCGTGCGACCGGCGCCGACGCCGCCGCCCTCACGCGACTCGAGAAGCGAAGCTTCACGGGCTACTACGCGACGCATCGCTTCTCGCTGCAACAGTTCCGCTATTACCTCGCACGCTCCACCACGATCGCGCACGTGATCGAGGCCGCCGGCGAGATCGCCGCCTACTCGCTCGGCGTTCGCGGCACCCGCGGGCGACGACACGTCGCGCAGCTCCACAGCATCGCCACCGACCCGAGCGCGCGCGCGCGACACCTCGGACGTCGCCTGCTCCGCGCGTTCGTGGCCGAGGCGCGGAGGCGCGGGTGTCGGGTCGCGTACCTCGAGGTCGCGGCGCGGAATCGCCCGGCGATTGCGCTCTTCACCCAACACGATTTCGTATCGGTGGCGCGGCTCGCGCGGTATTACTCGCCCTCGACGGATGGCCTCCGCATGAGACGCCGGCTCGAAGGCGTCACCCGGGCCTGAGCGCACAAGCAGAAAAGCCTGTCCACGAGTGCTCCGTGGACAGGCTTTTCATTGCGACAGCACAGCGGCTGCTCGCGTCTTCGGATGGAAACCGAAGTATCGTTCGAGACGAATTGACCTACTCGGGAAGTGCCGCCGGCGAGGTCACGCCCGACGGCACCGGCTATGACCCGGTGGCGTGTCCATCCATCACTCCCTGCTCATCCCGACGGACTCCTGCGGAGCCCGTCGACCAGGCACGACCTCGTGCCTCACCTTCATGCCTGCGCCCGCCGGACGCGCTTGTCAACTGCAAACTAGCTCCCGACTCGGGCCGCCCAAATCTCAGCGTAGGTGCGACGCGTCGGGTGGGCTCTTGATCGACGTCCGAATCTGATTGCGCATGGCTTGTGCTTCGGCACTCGGCGCGGACGTCTGAGCTCCGAGCTCGAGGCCGAGCCTCTCGGAGAGCAGCATGGTGAGCAATCCCTCGAGGACGCCGCCCATGCTGCCGTTGCCGCCACCGCCGCCCGTTCCGGATCCGTTGTGGCCGCCGTCGATCATGATCTTCGGCACCACGTCGACCCGCGACTGCTCGATGGCCTCCGCGAAGCGGTTCATGACCTCTTTGGTGAGCTGAAAACGGGGCCCGCCATACGCGCGCACCTGCTCTTCGATCGCCATCGCCTGCGCGATGCCGACGCGGGCCGCGCGCTGCGCCTCGGCGCCGGCGAGGGCCTCGATCTTCCGCGACTCGCCCTCGCCGAGGATGCGGATCTTCTCGGCCTCGGCCTGCGCCAGGGTCTGGATCTGCGACGCCTGCTGCTGGGCGCGCGCGTAGTCGGCCTTGCCCTGGTTGGTCTGGACGGTGATCGAGAGCTCGCTCTCGGTGATGTTGGTCTGCTGCTTGGCGCGCGCCTCGGCCTCGCGAAGCTCGCGCTCCTTGACCGCAGCGGCCTCCTGGCGGCTGTAGGTCTCGACCTGCTCCTCGGCGATCTGGCGGGCGCGGAGCTGGGTCAGGATCTGCTCGATCTGGCCGCCGCCCTTCCCCGCCGTCGGCGTGCCGATCAGGACCTCCTGGAGCTCGAGGTTGTACTCGCAGAACTTCGCCTTCATCTCCTGACCCGACTGGAGCTGGATCGCGCTGCGATCCTGGAGCAGCTGGATCAGCGTGCGGGTCTGGCCGATGTTCTTGAAGTACGCCGACACCATCGGATCGAGCGTCTGCTCGACCAGGCGCTTGATGTCGCCGAAGCGCTGGATGACCAGCGGCGCCTTGCGGTAGTCGATGTGCACGACCACCGAGAGCGGCAGCGACGGCTCGAACGCGTCCTTGGTGATCAGCGACACCTCCGCGAGGTTCTCGTCGTAGCGATGCGAGCCCACCTCGCCGCGGGTCCACTTGAGGATGAAGTTGGTGGTCGGGACCATGATCACCTTGCCGGCGTAGGTGTTGAAGGCGTACTTGCCCGGCAGGAGCGGCCGGCTCCACACGCCGCGCTGGCCGCTCTCGACCAGCTCGCCGTGCTTGTACTCCTCGCCCGAGAGGTCGAGTCCGATCGCGCCGGTGTAGGAGACCACCACGCCGACGTTGCCGACCTCGACCACGGTCTTGGCGACATCTCGACGGTCGCGAACAGGCGGTTGACGTAGTACGTGCCCTCCACCAGCACCTGCAGCTGGCGCCCGCGCAGGCCGCCGGCGGCGAGGAAGCGCTCGGGGTCCTGGAAGGTGTTGTGAAAGGTGGCGCGGTCGGTGGGGTCGTCGCCGACGGTCGGCGCGATGATCTCGCCCGGCGGCAGCGACGGGCCGTCGTGCACGGTCACGATGCCGATCACGTCGTCGCTGCCCTTGATCACCACCGGCTCGAAGCCGTCGCGCTCGCGGATCAGGCTCGCCATGCGATCGAAGACGGCGTGCTCCTCCCTCTCGAGCGCGAGGTAGTAGACCTGCTCCTCGGTGATCACCACGAACTGGGCGAGGTTGATCGCGTAGGTGCCTTCGCGAAGGATCGCGCGCTGCGGGCCGCGCTGGCCGCCGTTCGTCAGAAAGGCGGTGGCGTCCTGAAAGTCGATGCCGGGCGGGCTCGAGCCGAGCGTCTGCGTCGGCGGCAGCGGCTGGCCGTCACGCGCGAAGATGTAGCCGATCTTGCCCTGCGGGATCGTCACCAGCGGCACGCGGTGGACGCGATACTGCAGCGGCATCATGAAGTGCAGGCCGCCGCGCAGCACCTGCGGCTGGAAGCCCGCCTCGCCCGCGAGGGCGATCAGCCCGGAGCGCACCGAGCCTCGGAAGCTCCACAGCCGCTCGGCGATACCGACCCGCGTGTTCGGAATGTAACGAACGGTTCCGGTGACGAAGAAAAGCAGCGGAATTCCCACCAGCAGCACGGTCCCGACGCCCACGCTGCTCCAAAGAGCGGCGAGCATGTCGATCACGGCGTTCACTTCTCCTGGTCGCGCCTGCCGCCGGGGGGTGCGGGGGACGGCGACCCGCAGGTTGCCCCCCGCGAGCACGTCCGAATACGCACGATCCTATGGAGGGCGCGCGGCTGTCGCTAGGGGCCGTCGAAACGCCGGACGGCGTCGGCAACCATGCGATCGAGCAACGCCGGCGCGACGAGCTTCACCCACCCGCCGAGCTTGCCGGCCGCCGTCATGACCAGCTCGCGGTCGCGACGGTCGATCGCGCGTACGATCTGACGCACACATTCCTCGACCGGCATCGCGGCGACCGCGCGTGGCCGCGCGCCGTGCCGGGTGCCGTCGGCGCCGAGCCGGCGCTCGTGGATGGCGGTGTCGACCGCGCCCGGCGACACCACCAAGACGCCGACGCCGCTCTCGCGGAGCTCGATCCGGAGCGAGTCGAAGAAGCCCTGCATGGCGTGCTTGCTGGCAGCGTAGCCGGAATAGGTCGGGAACCCCGTCTTCCCCTGCAGCGACGACACGGCGACGATCAGTCCGCGCCGCGCCTTCAGCGAGGGCAGCGCGTGGTGCGTGCAATGCACCGCACCCAGATAGTTGACGCGCATGACGTGCTCGAAGACGCCGAGGTCCGCGACCGCATCGAAGCGTGCCTGCATCGAGATCCCGGCGTTGTTCACCAGGATGTCGATGCCGCCGAGCCGCTCCACGGCGGCGGCCACGAGGCGGCGACACGCCTCGGGATCGGCGACGTCCGTCGGCACCGCGTAGGCGCGACCGCCCGCGGCGGCAACGAGTCGCACGGTCTCGTCGAGCCCGGCGGCGCTCCGCGCCGCCACCACGAGGTGGGCGCCGCGCGCGGCGAGCGCGATCGCGAGCGCACGTCCGATGCCGTCGGAGGCGCCGGTGATGACGATGCTCTTGTCCCGCATGGATTCGCTCCTCTCCTGCCGCTTCCACGTCGCGTGCCATGCCGGTCCGCCGCGGACGATCCGCAATACGGGGCGACCGCGCGTTGCGAGCACGCAACACGATGTTGCAGCACGTCAACGACGGAAGCGATCGATCAAGAAATCGAGTAGCGCCCGTGTGCGCGCCGGCAGATGTCGGCGCTCGGTGTAAACCGCAAAGACGGCGACCTCACGAACGGCGAAGCGCGGCAGCAGCGCACGGAGGGTGCCGCGGCGGAGGTCCGACGCGATCAGGAACCGCGGCAGCCTGGCGACGCCCATGCCGGCGCGCGTCGCGGCCGCGAGCGCCTCGACGTCGTTGCTGCGCAGCGGCCCCCGCACCTCGACCGCATCCTCGGCTCCGACGAACCGCCACAGGTTGCTCCGAGACGGCCCGACCTGCAGCAAGCAGGCGTGGCGCGCCAGGTCGGCGGGAGTCTTCGGTCGCCCGCGCAGCTTCAGATATGCCGGCGCGGCGCACGTGATCACCTCGAATCCGCCGAGGCGCGTACGGATCAGGCCGGCGGCCCGCCCCGGATCGTCGATGCGGATCGCCAGGTCGACCTTCTCCTCGACGAGGTCGAGCCGGCGCTCGCCGAGGACGAGGTCGAGCGCGACCGCCGGATGCGCGGCCGAGAAGGCCGCGAGGTGCGGCAGCAGGACGTGACGGGCGAAGGCCGGCGGCGCGGTCAGCCGCACGTCGCCGCGCAGCTCCGCACCCGCGGCCGCCGCCTCGCACTCGCCCTCCTCGAGCTCGGCCAACGCGCGCCGGGCGCGGGCGTAGAACGAAGAGCCGGCGTCGGTGGGACGGAGCCGGCGCGTGCTGCGCGTCAGCAGTCGGACGCCGAGGCGGGCCTCGAGGCCGCCGATGCGGCGACTCACCGCCGGTTGCGACAGCCCGAGCGCGGCCGCCGCGGCGGTGAAGCCGCCCGCGTCCACCACCGCCACGAAGACCGCCGCATCCTCGAATCGCGACATTCGACTCGTGCCTCCCGTCATGAAGCCCTGCACCCCACGACCCCGGTGAGACCGTTCGGGCGTGGTTACATCGCAGCCGCGTCACGTCGCAACGGAGCGTCGTCCGAGGACGCCCTGGTCGAGCACCCCGCCGGTTGACGAGGCGAAACCGCGCCGACTATCTTCCGCCGCGGGAAAGGAGGCTCGCCATGAGCGCTCCCGCCGGCCGTTCCGCCGACCTCGTCCGCTCGCTCGAGGCGCGCGCCCGTGAGATCCGCGAGCAGACGATCCGTCTCGGCGTGAAGTCGGGCTCGACCCACTTCGGCGGCTCGCTCTCGATGGTCGACATCCTCGCCGTCCTCTACTTCCACGTGCTCCGCATCGACGCGGCGCGACCGGACTGGGACGGGCGCGACCGCTTCGTCCTCTCCAAGGGCCACGGCGCGACCAGCTACTGTCCCACCCTCGCCGCCGCCGGATTCTTCCCGACGAGCGCGATGGACGACATCAACCATCTCGGCAGCGCCTTCGGCATGCACATCGACATGCGAAAGATCCCCGGCGTCGACATGAGCACGGGCTCGCTCGGCCACGGGCTGCCGGTCGCCGTCGGCATGGCGCTCGCCGATCGCGTGCAGAAGAAGAGCCGGCGCGTGTTCTGTCTCATGGGCGACGCCGAGCAGAACGAGGGCTCGATCTGGGAGGCGGCGCAGGCGGCCGGGCATTTCAAGCTCGGCGGCCTGTGCGCGATCGTCGACCGCAACCGCTACAGCTCCGAGGGCGACACCGAGGAGATCCTCGCGATCGAGCCCCTGCACGAGAAATATGCCGCCTTCGGCTGGAACGCGCTCCGCGTCGACGGCCACGACGTCCCGGCCCTGCTCGACGCCTTCGCGGCGCTGCCGGAGGGCGACCGCGCCAAGCCGACGGCGATCGTCGCCGACACCGTCAAGGGCAAGGGCGTGTCCTTCATGGAGGCGGGGGCCGCGTGGCACTACGGCGCGCTCAGCGAGGAGGACGCCGAGCGCGCCATTGCCGAGGTGCGCGGCCACGCGCCCGCGCGCTGACGTCGACGGGAGACGATCGACCATGCCCTACGGCACCACCTACAACGTCGACACCCTCGAGCTCCTGACCAGCTACGAGTCCTACGGCCGCACGCTGGTCGAGCTCGGCACCGCCCACCCCGAGGTCGTCGTCCTCACCGCCGACCTCTCGCGCTCGACGCGGGCGACCGATTTCTTCGCCGCCTTTCCCGAGCGCGCCTTCAACCTCGGCATCGCCGAGCAGAACATGGTGGGCGCCGCCGCCGGCATGGCCGCCTCCGGGCTCGTGCCGTTCGTCATCAACATCGCCACCTTTCAGACCATGCGCTCCTTCGAGCAGATCCGCAGCGACTTCGGCTACCCGCGGCTCAAAGGGATCTTCATGTCGATCTGGTCCGGGCTCTCGGGCGGTTACGTCGGGGCGACGCACCACGCGATCGAGGACCTGGCGCTCATGCGTCTCATTCCCAACATGGCGGTTCTCGCGCCGGCCAACGCCGAGGACACGGCCGCCGCGACCCGTGCCGCCTTCGAGCACCCCGGTCCGTCGTACATCCGGATCGCGAACGGCATGGAGGCGAGCGGCAACGAGGGCCAGCCCTTCGTGCTCGGACGCATGGCGCGGACCCACGAGGGCTCGGCCGCGACGATCATCGCCTGCGGCGCGCAGGTCACGGCGTCCAACCGCGCCGCCGAGCGCCTCGCCGCGGACGGCATCGCGGTGCGCGTCCTCTATTGTCACACCGTGAAGCCGCTCGACGTCGAGGCGGTGTTGGCCGCGGCGCGCGAGACCGGCCTGATCCTGACCGTCGAGGATCACACGACGCTCGGCGGCCTCGGTGGAGCGGTCGCCGAGACCCTCGCCGAGTCGGGCCTGGGCGCGCGCCTGGTGCGTCTCGGCATCCCCGACACCTATGCACCGATCGGCTATGCTCCGGAGCTCTATGCCCACTTCGGTTACGACACCGACGGCATCGAGACCGCCGTACGACGGGCGCTTGCGAAGTCGCGCTAGCGCGTCTTTCCTTTCCTGCTGGCTCCGCGCGTCGATCTGTGACATCGGGACGGCTCGCCTCATGCCGACGACGACCCGCGCGGCGCTGGCCGCCTTCCTGTCCCTCACTCTTTCGACTCCGATCGCCGCTGCGGATGCGGCGAGCAGCGACCTCGCCGTGGCCGGGGCGGCCCTGTATGCGCAGTACTGCCAGCTCTGTCACGGCGCCAAGCTCGAGGGCTACGCCGCCGACAACGCCCCCGCCCTCGCCTCCCCCACCTTTCGCGCCACCGCGAGCGATGCGTTTCTCCAGATGGCGATCGAGCGCGGTCGCGCCGGCACCGCGATGGCCGGATACGGAAAGGCGGTGGGCGGGCCGTTCGGGCCGGGCGAGGTCGACGCGCTGATCGTGCACATCCGCGGCGGAACGAAGCCTACGACGCTGCCGCCCAAGGCCTCCAAAGGGAGCGCCGCGGAGGGCGCCACGCGTCTACGCGGCGCACTGCCAGAGCTGCCACGGCACGGTCGAGCAACGCGGCGAGGCGGTGCATCTGGCGAACGCGATGTTCCTCGCGAGCGCGAGCGACGCATTCCTGCGGGTCGCCATCGTGGAGGGCCGACCGGGGACGGCGATGGAGGCGTGGCGGGGCAAGCTCGCCGACAAGGACATCGAGAACGTCATCGCCTACCTGCGATCGCTCGCACGCCCCGTACCGGCCCCGCCCACCCCGGCGCCGTCGCCGGTCCCGCACGCCGTGGTCTCGCCGATCCTGAACCCGACGGGCGAGCCGCCCGATTTCGACCTGCGCTACGGGCGCTATGCGTCGGTCGCCGACGTCGCCAAGGCCTACGCGGCAAAGCGGCGGATGATCCTGATCGATGCGCGTCCCCCGTCCGACTATCTGCGCATGCACATCCCCGGCGCGATCTCGGTCCCCTATTTCGACATGCGCAACCTCGATCGGGTGCCGAACGACGGGACCTGGGTGATCGCCTACTGCGTCTGCCCGCACGAAGAGTCGGGCCGCGTGCTCGAGGAGCTGCGCAAGCGCGACTACCCGAACACGGCCGTGCTCGACGAGGGCCTCTTCCACTGGGTCGAGGCGGGACACCCGATGGAAATGGCGCCCGGTCAGCTACCGATTCCGGCCCCGCCGCCGAAGGCGCCGCCACCAGGCGGTTGACCCACCACCCCATGCGCTCGCGCATGGGCTCTCCCGCAGCATGTCGGCGTTCACGCAGTGGCGCCCGCCACGAAGGTGACGCCCGCGGCGTCCGCATCGTCCCGCGCCAAGCGGAGTTCCGCATGGCACGCGCGATGCTGGTCGAGCCGCGAGGAGAGTCGTCATGAAAGCCATCATGCTCGTCGGAGCGGCATTGCTGCTCGTGGTGGGAACACAGGCCCATGGTGAGGATCAGAAGTGGACGACGGTGAAGGCTCCGCCGGGGCCGCCGAACGTCACGATCAAGCTCGACGCGCCCGCGGATGCGAGCGAGCAGGAGATCGCGGCCGGCCTCGCCGCCGAGCAGGCCAAGCACGACCCGATCGCGCAGCAGCGGGCGGAGGCCGCGAAACAGAAGGCGGCCGCGGACGAGGCCCACACCGCGCGCATCCGCAAGATCTGCGACTCGATCCCCGAGTCGTCGATGCGCAACGACCCGTCGCTGCGCAAGATGTGTCAGTAGCGCGCGCCGGCTACTTGGCGGCCGGCAGCGGGGCCGGGGCCTTCGGCTGGACGGTGATCCCCGACATGCAGCTCGGCGGTGTGTCGGAGCCCTCGAAGGCGCGCATGCAGTCATCGACCGCCTTCTGGTTGCCGACGCTCGCCTGATAGTCCCCGACGTCGACCTGGAAGCCCGTCTTGGGCTGCGTCCACGAGTACGAGAAGCTGCTCTTGTCGTTGCCGCCCACCTGCTTCGCGTACCGCGAGTGGAATACGACGCCCTGCTGACAGGCCGAGATCTGCGCCCCGTTGTTGCGGTTGGCGATGCAGGCTCCCATGGAGTCGGTCCCCGGTTGGGCGCGGCGGGCGATGTCGACGCCTTCCTTGCACGCGACTCCCATGTCGGAGTCGGATCCGTACTCGACCTGGCACTGCATCTTGGCATCGACCGTGCCGTCGGCGTAGGCCGGCCCGGCCCCCAATCCCAGCACCAGCACGATCGTCGCGATTGCACGTCTCATCGGAATCCTCCTCGCGATGGTCGTGCCGGCGCGGCCACCGCCTCTCGTCACAACGCTACCGACGTAGGAACCGCTACGCAAAGGGGGTCGCGGCTTCTCTTTCGGAGGACGCTGGGATAGCAGGGCCCGGTCCATGGAGGGCGAGCGATGAGACCCGTGATGACGATCGCGCTGGCGCTGCTGGCGTTGACGACGACCGCGGCTTTCGCCGAGTCGGCCAAGCCGAAGGCGAAGCCCGCCAAGCCGGCCGCCATGAGCGCGGAGCAGCGCCGCGACCTGGAGGAGCGGATCGAGGCGCTGGAGCGGAAGTACGAGATGCAGTACCGCGAGACCGAGAGCCCGAGCGGCGCGGCCGGAGCGACCGGAGGCAGCGGCGCGGCCCCGGACCCGAAACCCAGAACCCACTGACGCGTCGATCCGACCAGCCGCTCGGCTGTCCGCATTTTCCCGCCTGCCCGGGTTGTCCCTGGGTGGGGCGTCCGTACGCCGCGCAGCTCGAGTCGAAGCACGTCCGGGTGGTGGCGGCACTGGCGGCGGCCGGTATCCCCGAGGCCGAGTCGCTGGTCGCGGCGGTGACGGCGGCTCCGTCCGAGACCGGCTATCGCGTCCAAGCCAAGCTGATGGTCGGCGGCTCGCCCGAGCGGCCGGTGCTCGGTCTGTACGCGCCCGGGAGTCATCGCATCCTCGACGCGAGCCGCTGCCCGCTGCACGACCCGCTCCTGCAGCGCGCCATCCACGCGGTCCGGGACGCGCTCGCGGCGACGGCGATGCCGCTGCACGAGCGCGGCCGACTCGGCATACGCTACGTCCTCCTGCGCGCCAGCGTGGCCGAGGCGCGCGTCCTGGTGACGCTGGTGAGCTCGCGCGTCCCGCTCCCCGGCATGCCGTCGTTCTGCCGCCGGCTGCGGATCGCCGTCCCGCTCGCGGGCCTCTTGCTGAACGAGAACACCTCCACCGGCAACGTCATCGTCGGACCGCACACCACACGAGTCTGGGGCGAGGAGACGCTCCGCGAGCGCTACGGCACCGTCACCCTCGCCGCCGGACCGACGGCCTTCGTGCAGGCCAACACCGGCATGGCGGCGCGCATCTACGACGCGATCGCGGCGGCGGCCGATCTCGAGCCGACGGCGCGCGTGCTGGATCTCTATTGCGGCGTCGGCGGCATCGCCCTCACCCTGGCGCGCTCCGCGGCCGCCGTCGTCGGCGTGGAGGAGGTCGAGGCCGCCGTCGAGGCGGCGCGGGCCAACGCCGTCCGCGGTAAGCTCCCGCACGCGCGCTTCGTCGCGGCGCGGGTCGAGGACGCGCTCGCCGATCTCGCCGAGACGGCGGACGTCGTCACGATGAACCCGCCGCGCAAGGGCTGCGGCGAACGGGTGGCGCGCCGCCTCGGTGCCCTCGGTGCCTCCCGTCTCCTCTACCTCTCGTGCCACCCGGAGTCGTTTGCGCGCGATGCCGTTCATCTCTCCGCTGCGGGCTTCACTCTCGAGCGCGTGCAGCCCTTCGATCTCCTGCCGGCCACCGATCACGTCGAGCTGCTCGGCGTCTTCCGGGGGGCGACGCATCGATAGCTGAACGAATTCGCTAGCCTATATCAGCGATACAGACTCGGGAGCCGTGAAACGGATGTCCCTGCAAACCTACTTGCGTGGAATCTGTAACGTCGCTATACGGAACTCGTGCCCGCCGACGTTGCGCCGCTCCGCTCCCGCGACCTCGAATCCGAGGCGACCCGCCGCGCGATCCTCGACGCCGCCGAGCATCTGTTGGCGACGGGCGGCGAGGACGGCCTCTCGATCCGCGAGCTCTGCGCCCGCGCCGGGGTGACGGCGCCGACGATCTACCATCACTTCGGCGACAAGGCCGCGCTGGTGGCGCGAGTGGTGGACGATTGCTTCGCCGACTTCGACCGCTCCTTCGCGCATCGCGCCGCTCCACACGATCCGGTGGAGGCGCTGCGCTGGGCCTTCGATCGCTACGTCGAGTACGGCCTGGAGCATCCCACGCACTACCGGCTGATGTTCGGCGCTCGGCCGTCGCGGCCCTCGCCCTCCGGTCTCGCCTCCTACGACGGCCTCCGCCGCCGCGTCATGGCGATCGCCGACGCGGGCCGGCTCGCCGCGCCGACCGAAGACGCGACGGCCGCCCTCTGGGCCAGCGTCCACGGCGTCACCTCATTGTTGATCGCAGGCTTCTGGACCCCCGACACGCAGGCGATCGCGCTGGTGCGCGACGCGATGATCGCTCAACTCACGACGGCGCGGCGTCCCGCGCCACGACGCAACGAAAGGAAACGCCCATGATGGAGCGCGAGTCCGACGTCAATCCGTTTTTCCAAGGCAACTTCGGTCCGTGGCGGCTCGAGGGAGACGCCCCCGATCTCGAGGTGATCGGCGAGATCCCCCGCGATCTGAACGGGACGTTCTATCGCAACGGCCCCAATCCGGCCTTCGAGCCCAAGGGCCGGTATCACTGGTTCGACGGCGACGGCATGATCCACGCGATCCGCATCGAGGACGGCCGCGCCTCGTATCGGAACCGCTGGGTGCAGAGCACCGGTCTCGTGGAGGAGCGCCAGGCCGGGCACGCGCTCTATCCGGGACTGCTCAGCATGTCGCCGACCGAGGCTCCCACCTTCAAGGTGACCGCCAACACCAACATCGTGCAGCACGCCGGGAAGCTGCTGGCACTGGTCGAGTCGTCCTTCCCGACCGAGCTCGTGCCCTGCACGCTCGAGACCGTCGGCCTCTACGACTTCGGCGGCAAGCTCATGAGCGCGATGACGGCCCACCCCAAGATGGATCCCGAGACCGGTGAGATGCTGTTCTTCGGCTACTCCCCCTTCCCGCCCTATCTGACGTACCACGTCGCCGACCAGAGCGGCGCGCTCGTCCGCTCCGAGGTGATCGACGTCGCCTGGCCGTCGATGATGCACGACTTCGCCATCACCAAGGACTACGTCATCTTCATGCTCTGTCCGGTGGTCTTCTCCTTCGAGGAGATCGCGAAGCGCGGCAGCGCGTTCTCGTGGCAGCCGGAGCGCGGCACCAGGCTCGGCGTCATGCCGCGGAACGGCGGCAACGCCGACGTGAAGTGGTTCGACACCGACCCCTGCTACGTCTTCCACCCGATGAACGCCTACGCCGAGAACGGCACGATCGTCCTCGACGTCGCCCGCTACGAGCAGCTGCTCTTCATGGATCAGAAGTCGGCGCGCGATCCCGGCTGGCGCGATCGCAACGTCGCCCGCCTGCACCGCTGGACGATCGACCTCGCCAAGGGAAGCGTCCGCTCGCAGGCGCTCGACGACGGCGACGGCGAGTTCCCGCGCGTCGACGAGCGGCGCCTCGGCCGCCGCCACCGCTTCGGCTACATGGCGCTCACCGGGCCCGAGGGCAACGAGTCGGCGACCCCCGAGTGGACGTCGATCCGCAAGTTCGACCTCGACCGCGGCAGCAGCGAAACCCGGCACTTCGGCCCACGGAACGGCGTCGGCGAGCCGCTCTTCGTGCCGCGCCACGACGCCGCCGACGAGGACGACGGCTACATCCTCGTCCTCAACTACAACCAGGCGCGGAACGCGAGCGCCTTTTTCGTGCTCGACGCGCGCAACCTGACCGGCGAGCCGCTGGCGGAGATTCGCATCCCCAATCGAGTTCCGTACGGCTTCCACGGCAACTGGGTGGCGGCGTAGTCATCTGACGCCTCGGGCTCGGCGCGCACGCCCGCGCCGAGCCCAACGCTCCGCCCAGCCGTGGAGCGGCAGCAGGAGCTCGCCGAGCGCCCGTCCCTCGGCGGTGAGCGCGTAGCCACCGCCCTCCCGGAGATCCACCAGTCCGGCGTCGCGCATCTCGCGGAGGCGCTGGTTCAGGACCGTCGGCGAGAGCGCGTCGCACGACTCCTGCAACGCCCGGAAGGGCATTGCCTCCCGCCTGAGCTCCCACAGCACCCGCAGGGTCCAGCGGTGCCCGAGCAGGTCGAGCACGGCCATCACCGGCCGTCCGCTCCGCGAGCCGCGCACCCCGGCTCGGGCGGGACTCGCCCTCGTGCGTCGTCCTTGCGCGGATCCCGGAAGACTCATACGCTACGGAAAGCGTAGCACACCGCACGACGGAGGCCAGCCATGGATACGCCGCGCATCCCCCCGCTCGACCCGCCCTTCGATGCCGAGGTGGCGGCGGAGCTCGCCCGCTGGATGCCGCGGAACGCGCCGATCGAGCCGTTGGCCCTCTTTCGCACCCTGGCGCGCCACCTGCCGCTGGCGCAAGCGATGCTGCCGCTCGGCAAGTACCTCCTCGGGCGCGGCGCCGCGCTCGGCGTCCGCGAGCGCGAGCTCGTCATCCAGCGCGTGTGCGCGCGGCTCGGCTGCGAGTACGAATGGGGCGTGCACGCGAGCGTCTTCGCCGGCGCCGCCGGCATCAAAGACCGCACCATGGACGCGACCGTTCTGGCGCGGCCGGACGACGCCGTGTGGAAGGGCTCGGACGCGCTCCTGATCCGCCTCGTCGACGAGCTCCACTACGGCGCCACGGTTTCGGACGTGCTCTGGAAGGAGCTCGCGGCCCATTTCACCCAAGCGCAGCTGCTCGAGGTCCTGGTGCTCGCCGGCTGGTACCACGTGATCGGCTTCGTCGCGAACGGCGCCGGCGTGCAACGCGAGACCTGGGCCAAGCGCTTCCCGGCGCTGTGATCACCTGGACATAGCCGGCGGCCCGGTCTACGACGCGGCACGCCAGGTCGGCTCGCGGGAGGCACACCATGCGCTTCGGCATCAACGTCGGGTACTCGGGCGCGAAGATGGCGCTCGACATGCCGCTGATTCAGGAGGCGGATCGCCTGGGGTTCCACTCCGTGTGGTCTGCCGAGGCCTACGGGTCGGACGCCGTCACCCCGCTGGCGTGGATCGCGGCCCAGACCGAGCGCATTCACGTCGCGAGCGGCATCATGCAGATGCCGGCTCGCACGCCGGCCATGACCGCGATGACCGCGACCACGCTCGATCAGCTCTCCGGCGGCCGCTTTCTCCTCGGCCTCGGGGTCTCGGGACCGCAGGTCGTCGAGGGCTGGCACGGCCAGCCCTACGGCAAGCCGCTGGTGCGGACGCGCGAGTACCTCGCGATCGTCCGCGCGATCTGGGCTCGCGAGCAGCCCGTCCAGCACCAGGGCGAGCACTACCAGATCCCCTACCGCGGTGCGGGCGCGAGCGGTCTCGGCAAGCCGCTGAAGAGCATCCTGCACGGACGGCAGATCCCGATCTACATCGCCGCGATCGGTCCGAAGAGCGTCGAGCAGACGGCCGAGATCGCCGACGGCTGGTTGCCGGTCTGGTACTCGCCCTATCGCACGCACGTCTTCAAGGACGCCCTCGAGGCGGGATTCCGCCGCGCCGGCGCCGGCAAGTCGCTCGCCACCTTCGACATCGCGGCGGCGGTGAACGTGGTGGTCGGGAACGACGTCGACGCGTGCCTCCGGCACGTGAAGCCCGGGCTCGCGCTCTACGTCGGCGGCATGGGCGCCCGCGGCAAGAACTTCTACAACGACCTCGCCTGCCGCTACGGCTTCGAGGAGGCGGCGCAGAAGATTCAAGACCTCTACCTGTCCGGCAAGAAGGACGAGGCCGCCGCAGCCGTTCCCGATCAGCTGGCGGACGAGGTCGCTCTCGTGGGACCGCCGGAGCGCATTCGCGACCGGCTGGCGGCGTGGCGCGAGTCGGGGGTCACCACCATGATCTGCGGCACCCGTCAGGTCGAGGCGGTCCGCACTCTCGCCGAGATCGGCGGCTGAGCGTGGCTCCCCGCAGGCCTGGAATGCGCCGGTGACGGCATCGACGGCGACGGCTGCTCGCTGGCCCGAAGAGGCGCGTCCGGAGCGCTCGCCCATCTACTCGCGTGCCGCGATCGTGATCGCGGCCCCGGCCACGCAGGTCTTCGCCTGGCTGGTGGGCGTCGAGCGCTGGCCCGAATGGTACTCGCAGTGCAGCCGCGCCGAGATCGTCTCGGGGCCGCGCCCCGACCTCGGCATCGGCACCCATTTCCGCTGGACGGTGCTCGGGGTCCGCGTCGCCACCACGGTCGAGGAGTGCGACCCCCCGTTCCGCCTCGCCTGGAGCGGCACCGGGCTCGGCGCCGCCGCCTACCACTCGTGGGACCTCGAGCCGACGCCCGGAGGCTGCCGGGTCGTGACCGAGGAGACGCAACGCGGGGTGATACCTTCGCTCCTGCGGGTCGTGCTGCGGCCGCTGCTCGCCTACACGCAGCGCAGCTGGCTCGACGCGCTCGGGCGCGTCGCGGTCACGGGCCCACCCCCGCCGCGCTGATTCCTCGCCGTATCCATCCAATTTCGGCCGGCGTCAGGTAGTGGGTCAATTTGAATCACCGATCCACTGCCCGGCGTCACTTTTCCGTTGACACTCGAAAGCCGGCACGAGTACAAGCCGCCCGAGCGCGCCTGAGGTCCCCCAACCGCGACGGGTCGCCGCGCCGCCCCGCCGCCCAACGGTACGCACGGAGGAGATGATGCGGAGGATCGCACGCCCCCACGTAGTGGCGATCGCCGTCTGCGCCCTGGTCCTGGCGTGGAGCTCGCTCGCCAGCGCCCAGCCCTGCCTGATCTTCGTCCACGGCAAGCAGACCGACACCAACACGTACACCAACTGGAACTCGGCCCGGAACTACTGGAAGAACGGCTCGAACGATTTCGTCAAGGTCGCCACCAAGAACTTCGCGACCTCGTACTACGTGATCGGCTACAACGGCACGCGCCCGTATTACGAGTCGCAGTCGGCCGGCGAGGTCGCCACCGAGATCGTCAACGCCACCAACGGCGGCACCGACGGCGGCGGCAATCGCTGCGCCCTCACCTATGCCCAAGGCGGCTCCTTCTGGGTGATCGCCCACAGCATGGGCGGCACCATCATGGACTTCATCCTCGGCAACAACGACGCCAGCGATCCCAACTTCAACTTCTCGGGCCCCTTCGACCAGGCGGCGCAGCGCATCAGCATGGCGATCACGACCGGCGGCGCCCACCGCGGCTCGCAGGGCGCCGACGCGGTCTGCGGCCAGGGCAACTTCTTCTGCAACTTCATCGCCGGCTTCATCCAGAGCTGCGACGACGCGACCTACTGGCTGCGCAGCGCCGACGCGGTGCAGGTGCGGACGGTCTCGAACGCCCCGGCACGCAACATTCATCTGACCGGGGGCTACGAGGCGATCTTCGGCGCCAGCGCGTGCCTCGCCGGCGAGGACGACGGCATCGTCCAGTACGCCTCGATCTACGCCTGCTCGGGAAGCGCGACGGCGGGCTACGACAACGGCAACGCCTGCTCCAACTCGGCGAAGCAGGAGTCGTCGGGATTCTTCAACCTCGACTCCGCCCACGAGAACCACTCCGACGAGCGCGACAACAGCGACTCGGACGTCCGGCGCGCCATTCCGACCGGCATCTGGACATGCGGCGGGGTGCCCTGCGCCCCCAACACGCAGGTGCAGTCGTCGATGACGACCGCGCGTTTCGTCAGCATCCTCTACTGATCTCGAGCCTGCCGCGGGACGGCCGGTGCACCCGGCCGTCCCGCTTTCCACGATGCCCTCGCGCCGATCCGTCGCTGCCTTCGTCGTCATTGCGCTGGCGTTCGTCGCCGGCTTCCTCTTCCTGAGCCGAGCGCGGACGGAGCCTCGCCAGGCCGCCGCACCGCCGCCGGCGGAGGCCTCGCCGCCGCCGGCCGTGCTGGCAGCCGTCGCCGTCCCCTCGCCGTCCCCGTCGCCGGTCCGCATGACGATTCGCACCGAGACCGAGATCGTCCCGGCCGCGGACGCGCCGCAGTTGGGCTCGGTCGTCGCCACCACCGCCGCCGACTACCGCCGGCGCGCCCGCTTCCCGCGCGCGTCGCAACCGATCGAGGACGGCGTCGATCCGATCGCGCGCGACCGCGAGGTGACGCGCGGCAAGAGTCTCGGACCCGAGGGCAGCAATCCCACCCTCGTCGTGTGGCCGGACCGCACCGGCTTCGAGGCCCCGAGCCCGATCGTCGTCTACGCGTACCTCGTGCACGACGAGCGCAAGGTGGATCCGCGGGCGATCCGCGGCGAGGTACGCACCCAGCAGGGCGGCGTGCTGGCGGCGCTCGCGTTCCGGGACGACGGCGCCGGGGGCGACGGCGACGCCAACGATCTCGTCTACACCGCCGTCATCGCGCCCGGACGCGAGCACGCGGCGGAGTTCAAGGGAGCGCAGCTGGTGGAGGTCCACGCCGAGACCCCGAGCGGCGAGGAGCGCGTCGCCACCACGGGCTTCCTCTACAGCGTCCCGCTCGCCCAGCTGACGGGGCGCTACCGCGACGAGCTCGTCGACGGCAACCTGGTGGTGAGCGCCGAGGTCGCGGTCGAGGCCGACGGGCGCTTCCACCTCGAGGCGACCCTGGCGGGAGCGGACGGTACGCCGGTCGGATGGGCGCAGAGTGCGCTGGTCCTGCCGGCCGGAACGGCCTGGATGTCGCTCACCTATTGGGGCTTGATGTTTCACCAGGCGGGCGTGGACGGTCCGTACACGCTCAAGTCGGTCGCGCTCTCGACCACCGGTGAGATGCCGAACCAGAAGAACGACGTAGTGGCCAACGCCCACGTGACCGCCGCGTACGACGTGGCGCAGTTCGGCGACCGCAGCTACGACGATCCCGACCTGCTCGACGCCGCCGCCCGCGTCGAGGCCGACGGCGTCCCGGGCGGCCTGCAGGCCCTCGACGCCGGGTCGGCGCGCTGACCGCGGGTCGCGTGCAAGCACGGGTCGCGCGCTGGCTGCTCGTCGTCTGCCCCATGGCGGCACTGGGGTACGTCGCGGCGGTCTTCGCCCACGTGCTGAGCGCGCGTCCCGAGCGCCTCTGGCCGCTCGCCCTGATGCCGCTCCTCGCGCTCGCGATCGGACGGCCGACGGGCCCCGCCATCGTCGCAGCGCTCTCCGAGCTCGGGCTTCTCGCCGTGCTGCATTCGCTGCTGACGTTGATTCGGGCCGCGCGCCTCGAGGGCGGCTGAGCGCCGGCGTCGACTTGACTATCCGGACGGACGCAAGTACGCGCACCGCAAGCCCAGCGGCTGAAGGCGCGAGGAGGAATCGTATGACCGGGAGCACCTGGCGGAGGCTCGGAGGCACGGCGGCGCTGATCATGATGATCGCGGCCAATGGCTGCGCGGCGCGACCGCATCGCGGCGGTTTCAACTGCGACCGCCGCTGGGGCGGCGGCACGATCGGCGGCGCGCTCACCGGCGCCGCGATCGGCGGCGGGGTCGGCGGCGGCATCGTCGCCACCTCGGGCGAGACCGAGCGCCAGGCCGAGGACTACGCGACCGCGATCGGCATCGGCACCATCACCGGCGCGCTCATCGGCGGCTTCTTCGGCCACTGCGCCTTCGATCCGCCCTACGAGACGGAGCCTCCGCCTCCACCTCCTCCTCCGCCTCCACCGCCGCCGGTCAAGAAGAAGATCGTGCTGCGCGGAGTGAATTTCGACTTCGACAAGGCGAACATCCGTCCCGATGCGGCCGACATCCTCGCCGAGGCGGCGCGCATTCTCCAGGAGGAGCCCGACGTCGACGTCTCCGTCGACGGCCACACCGACGCGCGCGGCACCGACGAGTACAACGATCGGCTCTCCGAGCGCCGCGCGCAGGCGGTGAAGAGCTACCTGGTCCGGCTCGACGTCGAGAGCAGCCGGCTCCGGCCGCAGGGCTTCGGCGAGTCACGCCCGGTAGCGACCAACGAAACCGAGGACGGTCGCGCCGAGAACCGCCGCGTCGAGCTCAACGTCATTCGATAGGTAGCTCGATTTCGCCGAGGAGCGCGAGGCAACTCGCGCTCCTCGCTCACCCTAGCCGCGCTTGGTGCCGAAGTGGTTCCAGTGCGTGACGAGCTCGGCGGGGCGGCGGCGGCCGCGGGCGAACTTTCCGGTCGGACGGCCCATCGGGATCAGCGCCACCACCTCGTAGCGCTCGGGGATGGTGCAGATGGTGCGCACCTCGTCGTGATAGATGCGAAAGACCGTCGTGAGCGTCGTGCCGATGCCGAGCGAGCGCGCCGCCAGCATCAGGTTCTGCACCGCCGGATAGACGGACGCGAACGGCGTCCCGACGTCGAGCGGCCCCTCCGCGTCCTGGAGCGTCATCGAGATGTTCGGCATCAGGACGAGCACGAGCGCCGGCGCCTCGCCCAGGTGCTCGGCGAGGTGGCGCGAGCCCGCGAGGGTCTTCTGGAACGCGGCCTCGTCCTCGGGTGACTTGAGCGGCGGACGAATCTTCAACACCGCCGGCTCGTAGCGCGCGTAGGCGCGCCGGTAGACGTCGCCGAGGGCGCGTTTCACGTCCGGATCGGTCACCGCCAGGAATTGCCAGGGCTGGATGTTGCCGCCGCTCGGACCGTGAATCGCGGCGTGAATGCAGCGCCCGATCTCGTCGTCGGTGACCGGCTCGTCCGTGAAGCGGCGCACCGCTCGCGTGGTCTCGATGGCCTCGATGACGTCCATGCTGGCTACCTTCCTTTGAACTGCGGTGGGCGCTTCTCGCGGATCGCGGCCAGCGCCTCGCGGTGATCGTCGCTCTGGAAGGTCACCAGCTCGAGCGCCGTCGAGGTGTCGAAGGCGACGTTGAGGGCGTCCTTGACGAGCTTGTTGACGGCGATCTTGGTGTAGCGCACCGCGAGCGGCGCGCCGGCGGCGAGGCGGGCGGCGAACGCCATCGCCTCGTCGGCGAGCGCCGCCGCGGGCACGACGCGGTTGACGAGCCCGATGCGCTCGGCCTCGGCGGCGGAGAGCGGATCGCCGGTGAGGAGATACTGCTTGGCGCGCGCCGGACCGACCGCGAGCGGCCAGATCGCGACCCCGCCGTCGCCGGCGACGATGCCGATCTTGACGTGGGGATCGCCGATGGTGGCGGTGTCGGCCATGAAAATGACGTCCGAGAGCAGCGCGATCGAGGCGCCGAGCCCCATGGCGTGGCCGTTGACGGCGGCGACGATCGGCAGCTCGACGTCGAGCAGGTCCCAGATCAGCTGCTTGGCGTCGCGGCGAAGCGCGTCGAGCCGCGCCATGTCGCGGAGCTGCGGGAACCAATTGAAGTCGCCGCCTGCCGAGAAGGCGCGCCCCCGGCCCGTCAGGACTACCGCGCGCGCCTCGTTCTCGCGGCGCAGCATCGCGAAAAGCCCGGTCAGGTCGGCGTGCAGCCGCTCGTCGACGGCGTTCAGCTCGCTCGTGGGATGCGCGATCGTGACCCTGAGGACGTCGCCGACGTGCTCGAGCTGGAGGGTCTCGAAGTCGCCCATCGCTCAGAGCATCGCGCTGTCGGTCTCGAGACCGAGCAGCAGCCGGCCCGTCAACTCGTAGGTCGCGGGCGCCACCATGGCGTGCTGGGTCGCGACGTGGACGTCGCGGAAGCAGCGCTGCAGGGGGCTTCCGGCGTAGATGGAGGTGCCGCCACCCGCCTCGTACATGAGGTCGACGGCCTTGGCGGCGCGGGTCGTGGCGTTGGTGGCGGCGAGCCGGAGCGCGACACGCTGCTCGACCGAGATCGTTCCGCTGCTGCACGCCGCCTGCCACGCCTCCACCACCACGGCACGAAGCCAGGCACGCGCCGACTCGAGCGCCGCCTCGGCCTCGGCCACCTGCATCTGGATCACCGGTCGGTCGGCGAGGAGCCGGCGGCTGTTGGTCGGCGTCTTGCCGCCCGCGATCCGGATCAGCTCGTCGATCGCGGTGCGCGCGATGCCGGTCGCGACCGCCGCGATGCCGAGCGCCAGGAGGCCGAAGACCGGAAAACGGAAGAGCGGCCCCTCGGCGCGCGGACGATCGCTGATCAGCGACACCGTGCGCGCGTCCGGGACGAAGACGTCGGCGACCTCGAAGTCGTGACTGCCGCTGCCGCGAAGCCCGGCCACGTTCCAGGTGTCGAGGATGCGGACGTCGCGCACGGGAAAGAGCAGCATGCGGGAATCGGGAATCCCGCGGCCGAGCATGCGAGGCGCGCCGTTCTCGCTCACCACGCAGCCGCCCATCAGCCACGCGCAATGCTCGCTGCCGCTCCCGAAGGCCCAACGGCCGCGGGCGCGGTAGCCGCCCTCGACGACGACGGCCTCGCCGCGGGGCGCATAGACGCCGCCGGTGATCGCGTCGGCGGGACCATAGATCTCGCGGGCGGCGTCGAGGGGCAGGTAGCCGCTCACGAGGCCGCTGGTCACGCCGATCATCACCACCCAGCCGGTCGAACCGTCGGCGCGCGCGATCTCCTCGATGAGGTCGAGCATGGTCGTGACGTCGGTCTCATGCCCGCCGAGGTCGCGCGGGATGCCCATGCGAAAGACCCCGGCGTCTGCGAGGCGGCGAACCAGGTCGAGCGGCACCCGACGGCCTTGCTCGATCTCGTCGGCGCGGCTCCGCATCTCCGGGCAGAGGGCGCGCGCGGCCTCGAGGAGCGAGGGACCGGCATCGGCGGCGGGTCGGGAAACGCTCATGACGGCGTCGGGACCTTACCCCACATTCCCGACGAGCCAAAGCTGCACGTTGCATGATCCGGGAACACGCATTACACATGACGCTCAACGACGAGGAGGAGCCAACCATGGCCGATGTCCAACAGATCAGCGACGACAGCTTTCAAACCGAAGTGTTGCAGGCTTCTCTTCCGGTGCTGATCGACTTCTGGGCTCCCTGGTGCGGCCCCTGTCGGGCGATCGCTCCCATCGTCGAGGAGCTCGCCGGCACCTACAGCGGCAAGCTCAAGGTCGTCAAAATGAACGTCGACGACAACCCCAACACCCCGGCGAAGTACGGCGTCCGCGGGATTCCCAACCTCATCATCTTCAAGGGCGGGAACGTGCAGGAGCAGATCGTCGGGGCGGTGCCGAAGGGGCAGCTGGTGAAGGCGATCGACAAGGTAGTGGCCTGACACGCCCATCGACTAGCTTGTCACCAGAGCGTTGACCCCCGCCCTCGGGCCTGCATCCGAGGGCGCCCCTTGGGCGTAGTGCCGGTGATTTCCAAACGGCTGGCGTTGCGTCCTGCTCGTCTCGAGCGGCTGTCGGACGCCACACTACCCCGCCGGCCGTCTCACAAGGGGGCAGAGATGCGTCGAAGAATGCAGGGAATGTTCGTCATGATGGCGCTCGGCGTCGCGGTCGCGAGCCAACCGGCAAGCGCGCGCGAGCCCGGATGCGGTGGGCGCGCGCACGACTTCAAAGGCAAGGCGCGGCTCCGCGTCGTCGGTCTCACCGACGATCAGCACTTGGTGCACTTCCGGGAGTGCAATCCCGGCCGGACCAAGGACGCCGGCGCCGTATCGGGCCTGATCGGCGACACCGCGCTCATCGGCATCGACTACCGGGTGCAGAACGGCAAGCTCTACGGCGTCGGCAACGCCGGCGGCGTCTACATCCTCGACCCGCGGACGGCGATCGCGACGCTCGACTCGCAGCTGACGTTCCTGCCGAGCGGCGCGTCCTTCGGCGTCGACTTCAACCCCGCCGCCGATCGGCTCCGGATCGTGAGCGATACGGGCCAGAATCTCCGGCACGATCTCACCACCGACACGACGGCCAACGACACCGGCCTCGCCTACGTGCCGGCCGCGGTCGCGACCATCGCCGCCGCCGCATACACCAACAACGACCTCGACGCGTCGACCGCCACGTCCCTCTTCGACGTCGATACCAATCTCGACCAGGTGGCGTTACAGTCGCCGCCGAACGCCGGCTCCCTGGTCGCCACCGGGAAGCTGACGGTCGACGTCGGCGCACAGGCCGGTTTCGACATCTACACGTCGCTGCGGAACGGCGTCGCGGTCGGGAACCGCGGTTTCGCGGCGCTCTCGGTGAACGGCGCCTCGGGCTTCTATCGGGTGAGCGTGCTCACCGGCAAGGCGACGTTGATCGGCACCTTCGACACCCAGGTGGTCGACGTCGCGATCCCGCTCGATCAATAGTGACCGCCGAGCGACCGGCGGCCCGGAGCGCCTTCGGCTCCGGGCCGCCGCAGAGCGGCTGGCACCGGTCGCGCCGCGGGAGTACTAAAACCCTCGCCGTGAAGAATCGCTCGCGCCTTCCCACGACGTCCTTCGTGACGACGATGCTCCTTCCCGCGCTGCTCGCGACGGCAACGACGAGCGCCGTCGCCGCCGAGGCTCGGCTCCTCGCACTCACCGACGACGGCACGCTGGTCCGCTTCACCGCCGCCGCCCCGGCGTCGATCGAGCGCGTCGCCGTCGAGGGCGCCGGCGCGACCCTCATCGGCCTCGACGTGCGCCCGCAGAACGGCCGGATCTACGCGCTGAGCGCCGCCAACGACCTCTACGAGGTCGATCCCGCGAGCGGCCGCGCCACCACCGTCGCGACGCTCACGACGGCGTTCGACGGCGGGCCGCTCTCGGCCTTCGACTTCAACCCGCAGTCGGACCGCTTGCGACTGATCGGCGGCAACGCCCAGAACCTGCGGGTACATCCCGATCTCGGTGCCGCCGGCGTGGACGCTGCCCCTGCCTATGCACGCGGCGATCGCAATTTCGGCGCCCGGCCGACGATCGCGGCCGCGGCCTACACCAACGCCGTCGCCGGCGCACCGTCCACCAAGCTCTTCGACCTCGACAGCGTGCTCGACGTGCTGGTGCTGCAGGACCCGCCCAACGACGGCGTGCTCACCACCGTCGGCCCGCTCGGCTTCGACTGCGAGCCGGCGGCCGGCTTCGACATCCTCACCGAGGCAGGCGTCGATCACGCCTTCGCCGCCTCCCGCTCCACGCTCTACGGCATCGACCTCGCGACCGGTCACGCGAGCGAGCTCGGTACGATCGGCGACGGCACGCTCAGGATCATCGGCCTCACGGCCACGTCGGCCCCCCGTGCGCTCGACGGTCGCTGATGGGTGCATCCGGCTCGGCGAGCTGGGCGTACCAATCGTGGAGCGCATGCATTGTGGAACGCAGCCAATACGGCATGGCGCATGGAGCGCACAGCCCTGAGCCCCCCCGACCCCGGGGTCTCCGAGGCCGAGCTGGTAGCCGCCCTGACGGAGGCGCCGGCGACCGCGCTCGCCGCGCTGTACGACCGCTTCGCCGGTCTGGTCTACGGCCTCGCGCTCAAGGTGCTGGCCTCCCCGACCGAGGCGGAGGACCTGACGCAGGAGGTGTTTCTGACCCTGGCCCGCGGCTCGACCTACGATCCGACGCGGGGCTCGCTGAGCGCCTATCTGGTCACCTACACCCGGTCGCGCGCGATCGATCGGCTGCGGTCCCGTTCGCGCAGCAGACGCCTTCTCGAACGATGGGGCTCCGATCCGTCCGCCGCGCACGTCGTCTCCTCACCGCTCGAGCAGCTGTCGCTCGCCGAGCGCACGACTCACGTCCGTGCCGCCCTGGCGGGTCTACCGGAGATCCAGCGCCAAGTGCTCGAGCTCGCCTACTTCAAGGGCATGAGCCAGAGCGAGATCGCCGCCGAGCTCGAGGCGCCGCTCGGCACGGTGAAGACGTGGTGCCGGCGGGGACTCTTGAGCCTGCGGGCCCTCCTGGGCGAGAGGATGGCCTGAGGCCATGAAGATTCCCAACGACCGCGAGGCGCGCGACGAGCTCCTGACGCGTTACGTGCTCGAGGACCTCACACCCGAGGAAGCCGAGGAGCTGCGCGCGGCGCTCGCGCGCGACGCGACGCTCGCGGCCGAGGTCGCGAGCCTCCGTACCGCGCTCGACCTCCTGCCCTACGGCGCCGTCACCGAGCCCCCGCCCCATCTCCGCGACCGCGTGCTGCGAGCGGCGGCGGTCCCCGTGCGGCGAGCCCGCGTCGTCACCTGGCAACGCGTGGTCGGCGCGATCGCGGCCGTGCTCGTGCTCGCCCTCGGGTTCGAGAACTACCGCCTGCGGCGCGACCTCGGCTTGCAACGCGACACGATGGCGCTGCTCCAGCAACCGAACGTGGTGCTCTCCTTCTCGCTCGCCGGCACCGGCAGCGCCGCCTTCGGAAACGTCGTCCTCGATCTCGACGCCAAGAAGGCCGCGGTCGTGATCCACGATCTCCCGCCGCTCGCCGCCGACCAGGTCTACCGCCTGTGGGCGCAGGTCGGAGAGAAGAAGGTCCCGTGCGGCAACCTCATTACCAAAGACGGCACCGTGCTGGCCCAGTTGCCGATCCCGGTCGACGCCTACACCTCGCCGGTGCGCGAGCTTCTCCTCACGAGTGAGACCTCCGCCACCGATCCCGAGCCGCGCGGGCCGGTCGTGATGCGAAGTAGCTAGCCTAAGTGAGTTCTTGCGACGGCGGCCGTCGGGAAGAGCGGACGGTGGAGGGCTCGGCGGCGGGTCCTACGGCGGCGGAGCGCGGCGATCGCCGCATCGGCGGGCAAACGCCACGCATCAATCGATCGGCGTATCGCAGCAGCGCATGGCACTCATCGGGCGATCGACACATCGCGCACGCCTGGCGCGTAGCGCTCCTCGCCGAGATCAGACCCGCCGCCGAGCCCTCCACCGTCCGCCCACGCCGTCACAGCTCGCAAGAGGAACAAGCGCACCAAGAGTCTTCCGAGCACCGGCGATGAGGGCGCGCGGTGGAGGGGTCGCCCGCGGGCTACTCGGGCACACGGCGATCTCGGCAAGGAGCGCTACGCGCCGATCAACCATGCCGCGCGGATCGCCCGATGAGGGCCATGCGCTGCTGCGGCTGCGCCGATCGATCAATGACAGACGGGTGCTCGCGGCTACGCCGGTCGCAGCGCGACGCCGCCGTAGGACCCGCGGGCGACCCCTCCACCGCGCGCGCTTCCCGCCAGCCGCCGTCGCTAGTACTTGAAGATCATCTCGACGTAGCCGTAGTCCGCGTGCTCGCCGGCGAAGGTGGCGCGCACGACGCCCTGCCCGAAGGCGTGGGCGTAGAAGGCGTAGAGGGAGAGGCGCGTCGTCAGCGTCACGTTGACGCCGAGCTCGGCGGTGTGCGCGAGCTCGCGGCGGCCGTTGGCGGGGACGCCGGAAAACCCGAACACGTCGTCGTTGGTGGCGCCGCCTCCGGAGTACCAGAGGTCGCGCGCCTCGGTGAGACGAAGCCAGTGGTAGTCGACACGCACCGTCACGCGCTGATCCGGCTGCAGCACGAGCTGGGCGAAGGCGTCGCCCGCGTTCATCGCGTTGTAGAACGGGAACTGCGCGTAGATGCGCGGCGTCGGAATCACCTGGAAGAAGGTCCGATGGAAGCCGTCGGCGGGATCGTCGTCGCCCGCGGCGCGGTCGTAGCCGACGCGCAGCCACGGCGCCGCCGGGAGACGCGGCAGCTGATACCCCGCCTCGACGGCGTACGCCCAGGCGCCGTGATCGAGCGCGCCCCATTCGCCCGCTTGCACCGCCACCCACCCGAGCGCGTCGACGATGCCGGGCCCCGCCGGAGCGGCCACCGCGGCGTGGCCACCCCAGGTGTGAACCCGAATCGCACCCGTGTCGGCCGTGCGCGCCGCCAGCGGACGATTGTCGGCCTTGACCGGACCGTCGCGGGTGTCCTCGTAAAAGAGATAGAAGAGCCGGGCATCGGTCGGCGGCAAACCGGGTAGCTGCTTCGCCGTCACGGCAAGGAGCGCCAAGCCGATCTCGTCGATCTCGCGATTGGCGCTCACCTCGAAGCCGCCGTGGGTCGGTCGACTCACGAAGGCGGTGGCGTTCACGAGCGGCCGATCGTAGGCGAGCCGCACGCCGTCGAAGCTCCGGGTGACGTGCGTGTACCCGAAGGGTCCGACCAGGCGCTCCGCCAGCCGATTCCGCTTCAGCCACGCCAAGGTCGGATCCGCGGGAATGGTCTCGAGGCCGTCGCTGTAATCGAAGCGTCCGGCCGTGAGGGCAAGGCCGCTTCGCCGGAGGGTCAGGTAGCCCTGCTTCAAGAAGGTCTCGCCCTGAAAGGTGTCGCGGCTGTGCGCGTAGTAGGTGGCACCGGGGCCGAGGTTGCCGAACGGCGCCGGCAGGCTCGCGTCGTCCGGAAGCGCGGCGAGCCTGGTGTCCTGCGCCTCCATCACCACCTGCAGGTTCGGAAAGGTCGCGCGGACGCCGGCCCGCATCTGACTCCCGAAGAACGCATAGCGATGGGCACCCCGCCGCGCCGCCTCGTCCGGCGGCCGGAAGAAGTCGACGACCTCGCCGCGCGTCCGCTCGCTGAAGGTGAGCGCGAACGAGTCGCGCCAGTCCGTCGCCTCGGCCCGTGCCGCCACCGCCACCGTGGCGAGCGCGAGCACGATTCCAGAGGCGCGCCGGCGCATCGCTCTCTAGAAGAGGAAGCGGCGCATGTTGACGTTGATGATGAGGCCGACGGCCAGCATCATCGTCGTCAGGGACGACCCGCCGTAGCTGAAGAACGGCAGCGTGATCCCGACCACCGGCAGGATGCCCGATGTCATGCCGACGTTGATCACCACCTGCCAGAAGACGATCGACACCACCCCGAACACGAGCAGCGCCCCGAAGCGGTCCTTGGCGCGGTTCGCCACCATGAGGCCGCGCACCACCAGCGCCGCGTAGAGGCCGAGCAGCACGAGCGCGCCCACGTAGCCCCACTCCTCGGCGAAGACCGAGAAGATGAAGTCGGTGTGCTGCTCGGGAATGAAGTTCAGCTTGTTCTGGGTGCCGTGCAGGAAACCCTTGCCCCAGAACATGCCGGAGCCGATCGCGATCTTGGACTGGATGACGTGATAGCCGGCGCCGAGCGGATCCATCTCGGGCGAGAGGAAGGTGAGCACCCGTTGCTGCTGGTAGGGCTTGAGGTGGCCCCAGAGGAGCGGCACCGCGGCGGCGCCGATGGCGCCCAGCATGAGGAACACCCGCATGCGGAGCCCGGCGCAGAAGAGCACGCTGAAGGCGACGATCGCGATCACCCCGACGGTCCCGAGGTCGGGCTGCACCAGGATCGAGCGCGGCCGGCACGGCCAGCATGAGAAAGGCCGGAATGGCGTCGACCAGGCGGACGTTGCCGGTCGATTGGGCGCGATGGAAGTAGCGCGCCAGCGCGATCACCAGCGCGACCTTGACCATCTCGGAGGGCTGGAGCGACACCGGCCCGAGGTCGATCCAGCGCCGCGCTCCGCCGCCGACGCTCCCCACCAGCGGCACCGCGATCAGCAGCATCAGGGTCGCGGCGTAGAGCACGTAGGCGTAGCGCTCCAGGCGGCGATAGTCGACGAGGACGATCGCCAGCATGCCGACGAAGCCGACCCCGGCGTAGAACGCCTGCCGCATGACGAGCGGGTTGTTGGTGAAACCGGTGTGCACCCGCGCCTCGGTGGCGCTGAAGATGGTGGCGAGGCCGCCACCGATGATGATCAGCGTCACGCCCAAGAGCAGCCAGTCGAAGTGATAGGCGAGCCGGCGGTCGAACTGTCGCATCGTTACCGACCCGCCTCCAACGCCGACAGACGGAGCGCCATCCCCGGCTCGTCGTGCTCGGGCACGAACCCTGCGACCTTCTTCAGCGTCGCTGGATCGTCGGCCGGAATCCCGAAGTAGTGGGCCAGCACCTTGCGGGCGATCGGCGCGGCGGCCGTGCCGCCGTGCTCGCCGGCGTGCTCGGCGAGCACGGCGATCGCGATCTCGGGGTTGTCGACGGGCGCGAAGGCGATGAACCACGCGTGATCGCGCTTCTCGCGCGCCCAGCCGCGTTGACTCGACTTGTCGCCGCCGGCGCGGCTCGCCTGAGCGGTGCCGGTCTTGCCGCCGACCTCGACGTCGTGCAGGCGCGCGCTGCCGCCGGTGCCGCGCTTGCTGTTGACGACGTCCGACAACGCCTCGCGGATCTGCAGCAGCGTGCTCTTCTTGAAGCCGACGTTGCGCACCACCTCGGGCTGCTCCTCGAGCATGCTGGCGCCGTCCGTGCCTTCGACGCGCTTCACGAAGTTCGGACGATAGACGACGCCGCCGTTGGCTATGGTCGCCATCACGCTCGCCATCTGGAGCGGCGTCGTCGTCACGTAGCCCTGTCCGATCGAGATCGAGAGCGTCTCGCCGGGGTACCAGGGCTCGCCGAAGCGCTGCCGCTTCCACTCGCTCGAGGGGATGATGCCGCCGCTCTCGTGCTCGAGCGTGATGCCGGTGGGGGCCCCGAGCCCGAAGCGGTGGGAGTACTCCGCAATGGTGTCGACACCGAGGCGTTGGCCCACCTGGTAGAAGAACACGTCGCACGAGCGCACCAGGGCCTCGTGCACGTTGACGGAACCGTGCCCCTGCGTGCGCCAGCAGCGGAACGTGCGGTTGCCGAAGAAGAGGCCGCCGCCGCAGTGGATGCTGGTGAACGGCGTGATGACGCCCTCCTCGAGGGCGGCGGCCGCCATCACCACCTTGTAGGTCGAGCCGGGCGGGTAGGTTCCCTGGACGCTCTTGCTGTTGAGCGGGCGCTTGCGGTCGTCGACCAGCGCCTTCCATTCGGCAGTCCGGATGCCGCGGGCGAAGACGTTGGGGTCGAAGGCCGGCCGGCTCACCATCGCGAGGATCTCGCCGGTCCGTGGGTCGAGGGCCACGACCGACCCCTCCTTGCCGCGCATCGCCTCCTCGGCGGTCGCCTGCAGGTCGCGATCGATGGTGAGCACGAGGCTGTTGCCGGGCGTCTCGTCGACCTCCGAGAGCACCCGGAGCTTCCGGCCGACGGAGTCGACCTCGACCTGCTGGCCGCCGTCGACGCCGCGCAGATAGTCCTCCCAGTAGCGCTCGGCGCCGGCCTTCCCGATCAGGTCGCCGAGGTGATACCCGCGCCGCGTCTCGCGCTCGTGCTGGTTGACCTCGCCGACGTAGCCGAGGAGATGCGCCGCCATCTCGCCGAACGGATAGGTCCGGCGCGGACCGACCTGCACCGAGACGCCGGGGAGCTCGAATTGGTGGGTCTCGATCTTGACGATGCGCTCCCAGTCGAGGTCGCGCACCAGCACCACGTCCTCGAAGGGCGGGCGGTTGCGGGCGGCGGCGACGATCGCCGAGAGGTCGCCGACCTCCGGGCCGAGCAAGCGGGTGAGGGACGCGATGGTCCCGGGCACGTCGTGGGTGTCCTCGGGGACGAGGACGAGATCGAACGACGGACGGTTGTCGACGAGGACGTTGCCGTGCCGATCGAGGATGGTGCCGCGCGTGGCCCGCACCCGCTTCAATCGAATGCGGTTGTGCTCGGAGAGCGACCGGTACTGCTCGCCGTCGCTCACCTGCATGTGCCAGAGCCGCAGGAAGGTGAGGCCGAAGAGCGCGACCACCACGCCGAACGCCACCGCCAGCCGCCGGCGAAACTCGCTCGGCACCTCGCGGCGGGTGGTCAGGAGCGAGGACGCCATCTCAGACGACTCCGACGACCCGTTTCGCGCGCGTCAGGGTCGAGAACACGAGCGGCGTGAGCGCCGCGGCGAGCAGCGCCTCGGCGACGAGCGTCTGCGCGACGCCCACCGACACCCGATCGACCGACAGATAGGCCGCGAGCGCGACCACGATCGCCACCCCCTTCAAGAGGCTTCCGAGGAACACCATCGCCACCCCTGAGATCGTGTTGTCCATCCACAACCGCCGGGCCACAAGATACACCACCAGATAGACGGTCGTCATCGCGAAAGCATGGAGACCGACGACGCTGCCGGAGAAGCTGTCGAGCAGGTAGCCGAGCAGAAAGGCTCCCGTCGCGCCCCCGATGTTGTGCTCGTGGAGCCCGAGGTAGACGCACAGGATCAACACCAGATCCGGGATCACGCGCCCGCCGGTCAGGCCGTGCAGGATGGTGGTCTGCAACAGCACCGCCGTGGCGCCGCTGAGCACGTAGATGCCGGCGGCGCGGATCTCCGCGCCGAAGCTCGGGGCCGGCGCGTGCGAGGTTTGCAGCAGGCTCACCGCTCGCGCTTCCGTCCGTCGCGGGTCTCGGGCGGCGGCGGGCCGAGGAGCCCGAGGCTCGCCGGATCGGGAGGGCCGCTGTCGGCCGCGCTCTCGAGCCCGGCCGGTCGCCGCAACTCGACGCCGCTCGCGAGCGCGACCAGGACCTCCTCGAGCCGACTGGCGTCGGCCGCGGGGGTGACCTCGGCATAGAGAAAGAGGCCGCGGTCCTTGCGCGACACCTTGCTGACGCGTCCGACCGGCAGACCCTTCGGGAAGACGCCGTCCAGCCCCGAGGCGACGACGCGGTCGCCGACCCGCACGTCCTCGCTGCGCTTCACGTACTTGAGGATGGTCCCCCGCTCGAGCAGCCCGCTCACGATGCCGCGCACCCGCGTCCGCTGCACCAGCACGTCGATGCCGCTGTTGGGATCGGTGAGCAGGAGCACCCGCGCGGCGTGCGGGCTCGTGCTCGAGATCAGGCCGACCACGCCCTCCGGGGCCATCACCGGCATGCCCGAGAGGATGCCGTCGAGCTCGCCCTTGTTGAGGGTCAGGCTCTGGAACCAGACCGTGGCGTCGCGCGCCGTGACCGCGGCCGCGACCGCGCTGGTCGGAAGCTCGCGCTCGAGGGCGAGCAGCCGCTTCAGGCGCCGGTTCATCAGCTCGACCTCGCCCTGGTGACTGGTCCGTCGCTCGAGGTCGCGGACGCGGTCGAGCAGCTGATCGTTCTCGTGCTGCAGCCCGACCAGGGCGACGTAGCGAGTCCAGATCCCGCGCATGCCGCCGCCGACGCCGGCGGTGAGGCGCTGGAACGGCGCCATGATCTCCAGGAAGACTCGGCCGAGCGGGTCGATCCGGCCGGGATGCTGGGCGTTGGCCGAGAGCAGGCCCAGCGAGCACAGGAGAAAGAATCCGGAGCTCAGGAGGACGCGGTTTCTCCGTACGAACTCGAGCATGGCCGCTCCGGCCGACGGCGGTGGGCGCTCAGTTGATCGAGATGTCCCTGAGGAGGTTGATCTCGTCGAGCGCTCGCCCGCCCCCATCACCACCGCCGTCAGCGGATCGTCGGCCAGCATGACGGGCAGGCCGGTCTCCTCGCGCAGGAGCACGTCGAGGTTCCGGAGCAGCGCGCCGCCGCCGGCGAGCACGATGCCCTTGTCGACGATGTCGGCGGCGAGCTCGGGCGGCGTGCGCTCGAGCGCGATGCGCACCGCCTCGACGATCGCGTTGATCGGCTCGAGGAGCGCCTCGCGGATCTCCTCGTCGGAGATCACGACCGTCTTCGGCACGCCGGCGACCAGGTCGCGGCCCTTGACCTCCATGGTCTGGATCTCGTTGCGCCGGGTACGCGGAGCCGATCGTGATCTTGATGCAGCTCGGCGGTGCGCTCGCCGATCAGCAGGTTGTACTTGCGCTTGATGTACTGGACGATCGCCTCGTCCATCTTGTCGCCGCCGACGCGGACCGACTTCGAGAAGACGATGCCGGCGAGCGAGATGACCGCGACCTCGGTCGTGCCGCCGCCGATGTCGACGATCATGTTGCCGGTCGGCTCGGTGATCGGCAGCCCGGCGCCGATCGCCGCCGCCATCGGCTCCTCGATCAGGTAGACCTCGCGCGCGCCGGCGCGACTCGGCCGATCTCCTTCACGGCGCGCTTCTCGACCTCGGTGATGCCGAAGGGCACGCAGATGATGATGCGCGGCCGGACCAGCGTCCGGCGGTTGTGGACCTTCTGGATGAAGTAGCGCAGCATCGCCTCGGTGATCTCGAAGTCGGCGATGACGCCGTCCTTCAGCGGGCGGATGGCGACGATGTTGCCGGGCGTGCGGCCGAGCATCTCCTTGGCCTCGGCGCCGACGGCGAGCACCTTGCGCCCGCCGCGCGCGTCCTTCTGCACGGCGACGACCGAGGGCTCGTTGCACACGATGCCCTGCCCCTTCACGTAGATCAGCGTGTTCGCGGTGCCGAGATCGATGGCGAGGTCGTTGGAGAACATGCCCCAAAACGAGTTCAGAACCATACGACCCCTTCGAATCTAGATTGATGCAGGCGTGATTTCAGCACGGATAGGAACGACCCCCGCCCCTCCCAACTGCGTCGAGTTTGATAGCGGAATCGGCCCAATAGGGCAAGATTACGGAGCAACTTCGCGTTGCGTTCGACCCCTCTCTTCACTAGAGTCGCGCGCCATGCTCGGGTTCATGCGCAAGCATTCGCGCTCCACCTTCATCAAGATCATCTTCACGGCGATCATCATCGTGTTCTTGTTCTGGGGGGTGGGAATCATGGTCGCCGGAGGCGACCGCGTCAACGTCGCCGCCACGGTGGATGGCGAGCCGATCAGCGTCCAGACCTACGCGCGGGCGCACGAGCGGATGGAGCGGGTCTACCGCGAGCTCTACCGCGACAACCTGAGCTCGGCGATCCTGGCGCAGCTGAACCTCGGGCAGCGGGCCTTGGACGACCTGGTCATCGAGACGCTGCTCCGGCGCGAGGCCGAGCGCCTCGGCCTCCAGGTCACCGACGACGAGGTCCGCGCCTCCATCCTCGAGATCCCCACCTTCCAAAACGGCGCGCGTTTCGACCGCACGCGCTACCTGAACGCCCTCCGATCGTCGCGCATCACCCCGACGGAGTTCGAGGAGTCGCAGCGCGAGACCCTCCTGGTCTCCAAGCTCGAGGGGCTCCTGACCGACGGCCTCGTCGCCAGCGACCGGGAGGTCCACGACATCTTTGCCTTCGAGAACGAGACGATCGACGTGAGCTTCGTGAAGGTGCCGTTCAGCGGCTTCAAGGAGGCGGTCACGGTCGGCGACGGGGAGATCGCCGACTACTACGAGAAGAATCGTGAACGATTCCGGACGCCCGACACCGTCAACGTCGCGTACGTCCCCTACACCCCCGAGCAGTTCGAGGAGAAGGTCGCGGTCACGGACACGGAGATCCAGGACTACTACGGGTCCCACCAGACCGAGTTCGAGCAGCCCGAGCGCCTCCATCTCCAGCACATCCTGTTCACGGTCCCCGCCGACGCCGACGACGCCAAGCGGAACGAGATCAAGGCCAAGGCGGCGGCGGTGCTGACCCCCGCCCGCACCGGCGGCACCCAGGAGTTCGCGGAGCTCGCCAAGAAGAACTCGGAGGACCAGCTCTCGGTCGAGAACGGCGGCGACCTCGGCACCGTGGCGCGCGGGGCGCTCGAGCCGCCCCTCGAGGAGGCGGCGTTCAAGCTCGGCGTCGGCGAGGTGAGCGACCCGGTGCAAGGCTCGCGCGGCATCCATTTGATCCGCCTGGTCGAGAAGCTCCCCGGCGGCACCCAGCCCCTCGCCGAGGTGCGCGACCAGATCGTGAAGGCGATTCGTTCGAGCGGCTCCGACGACGCGGCCCGGAACGCGCTCGCAGCCGACCTCGAGCGCGCCTCGAAGGGGGCCTCGCTCGAGGAGCTGGCGTCGGCCCACGGACTCACGGTCACCACCAGCCCGGCGGCCTCGCAAGGTCAGACGATCCCCGGCGTGAAGAGCTCGGCGCTGATCGACACCGCCCTCGGGGTCGACGTAAACGGCGTCGATCAGGTGCTCGATTCCGAGCCGCCCTACTATCTCTTCAAGGTCACCGCCAAGACCCCGAGCGCGATCCCGAGCTTGGAAGACATGCGGCCGACGATCGTCGAGACGCTCACCAGGGAGAAGTCGAAGGAAGCGGCGAAGGCGGCGGCCGACGCGCTCTTGGCGGCGGCGAAGAGCGCCGGCACCACGGCGGCGCTCCTCGACGAGGCCAAGGCCAAGGGTTACGCGGTCGACACCACCGGCTCCTTCAGCCGCGGCCAGCCCATCCCCAAGCTCGCGCCGGCGCCGATCCAGGAAGAGGTGTTCGGCCTCACGACCGCGGCGCCGCTGGGCACGAAGGCCTTCTTCGTACCGGACGCCGCGGTGGTAATTGCCCTCAAGGAGCGCCTCCCCGCCGACGAGGCGGGGCTCACCGACGACAAGCGCAAGAGCCTCCACGACCAGGCCGTGGCGCGGAAGCGGCAGGACGTCCTGGAAGCCTACCGCAACACCTTGCGCGAACGCGCCGAGATAACCATCAATCCCGACGTCCTCGCCCGCGCCGGCTGAGCCGAGGCCGCCGAGATCCGGGGACGGCGACCGATGTCCGTTCCGATCGAGGAAGTAGTCCCGGGCGACGCAGAGCTCGGCGTGCTGCTGCTGCACGGGTTGACGGGAACGTCGGCGGAGATGGGGCCGGTGGCGGAGGTGTTGGCGGGGAGGTATCCGCTGTGGCTGGCGCGGGTCGCCGGGCACGAAACGTCGGTCGGGGAGCTGGCGCGAACCTCGTGGCGCGACTGGTACGCCTCGGCGACGGCGGGGGCGGACGCGCTCCTCGCCGTCGTGCCGCGAATCGTGGTGGTCGGCTTGTCGATGGGCGCGATGCTGGCGGTACGACTCGCCGCCGACCGCGGACACGCGGTTGCGGCGGTGGCGTTACTCTCGCCGGCCGCCGCGTTCGGACGCGCGGCGGTGCGCAATCTCGGTCCGCCGTTTCGCTGGCTCGCGGCGGCCGACGCTCGGTTCCCCGCGCTGCAACGTTGGCTCGCGCCGCTCGCCGCGACCAAGGGCGGCAGCGACATCGCCGACCTCGAGGTCAGGAGTCGTCATCCCGGCTATCGCCAGGTCCCCCTGCGCGCGGTCTTGAACCTGCTCCAATTGCAGCGGCTCGCTTGGGAGGACGCTGCGCGGCTCACGCAAGCGGCACTCGTGATCCACGCCGCCAACGATCACACCGCCCCGGTCGCCGCCGCGCGCGCCTTCTTCGCCCGCCTCGGTAGCCGCGACAAGCGGCTCGTCGTTCTCGAGAAGTGCTTCCACGTCATCACGGTCGATTGCGAGCGCGACCTCGTGCTCGCCGAGGTCGGTCAGTTCGTCGACCGCATCGCGAGCGCACCCTCGTCAACCACACCGCCAGAGCTTGGTTGACAGCGACCGCTGCCTCCCCTAAAGGCCGTCCTCCATGGCCGCCAGCTCGGAGCTCGCACCCCGCGACGAGCCGGACCGCGCCACGGTCGTCGCGCTCGATCACGCCCACCTCTGGCATCCCTTCACGCAGATGCAGGAGTGGCTCGCCGCCGATCCCCTGGTGATCGCGGCCGCCGAGGGCAACTATCTCATCGACACCGAGGGCGGGCGCTACCTCGACGGCGTGTCGTCGCTCTGGTGCAACGTGCACGGCCACCGCCAGCCGGCGATCGACGCCGCCATCCGGGCGCAGCTCGACCGGGTCGCCCACACCACCCTGCTCGGCCTCGCGAGCCCGCCGGCCGCCCTGCTCGCCGCACGCCTCGCGGCGCTGGCGCCGGCCGGCCTCACGCGCAGCTTCTATTCCGACGCCGGCGCAACCGCGGTCGAGATCGCGCTCAAGCTCGCGCTGCAATACTGGCGTCTCCGCGGCGAGGAGCGCGCGGGTTTCGTCGCGCTCGAGGAGGCCTACCACGGGGACACGCTGGGCGCGATGAGCGTCGGCTTCTCCGAGACCTTTCACCGCTTCTACCGTCCGCTCCTCCCGGTCGAGCGCGTCCCCGCGCCGTACGCGCTCGAGCGCGGCAAGGGCATGGCACCCGCCGCCGCCCTCGCCGCGGCCCTGGACACGCTGGAGTCGACCCTCCGCCGCACGCGCGGCCGGATCGCCGCGGTCGTGCTCGAGCCCCTGATGCAGGGAGCCGCCGGCATGTGGCCGCAGCCTCCCGAGTATCTGCCGGCCGTCCGCGAGCTCACCCGGCGCTACGACACCCTGCTCGTGTGCGACGAGGTCGCGACCGGCTTCGGTCGAACCGGCACGCTCTTCGCGTGCGACCACACCGCCACCAGCCCGGATCTCCTGGTGCTCGGGAAGGGGCTGACCGGCGGCTACCTGCCGCTCGCCGCGACCCTCGCCAGCGAGGAGATCTTCCGCGCCTTCCTCGGCCCCTACGATGGCTACACGGCGTTCTTCCACGGCCACACTTTCACCGGCAACGCGCTCGCCTGCGCGGCCGCGCTCGCGAGCCTCGAGCTCTTCACGCCGGCCCTGCTCGCGAGCCTGCCCGTCAAGTCGGCGGCGCTCGCGGCCGAGCTCGAGACCCGGGTGCGGCCGCTCCCGCACGTCGCCGAGATCCGCCAGCGCGGCCTCATGGTCGGCGTCGAGCTGATGCGCGATCCGAGCCGCCGCGCCGGCTACGCGCCCGGCGAGCGGGTCGGGCACCGCGTGATCCTGGCGGCGCGCCGGCGCGGCGTCGTGCTTCGCCCGCTCGGCGACGTGCTGGTGCTGATGCCGCCGCTCAGCATCACCGCGGACGAGATCGCGACCCTGGCCGCGGTCGCCGCCGAGTCGATCGCCGAGATCACCGGCGCATGAGCCCGTGCCCACGCTCTTCGTGACCGGCACCGACACCGGCGTCGGCAAGACGCTGGTGTCGGCCACGATCGCCGCCACGCTCGCCGCCCGCGGCCGGCGGGTCGGGGTCGCGAAGCCGGTCGAGACCGGCTGCCGCCGCGAGCACGGCCGGCTCGTCCCGGAGGACGCGCTCGCGCTCGCCGCCGCCGCCGGCGATCCCTCGGCGCTGGACGACGTCTGCCCGCATCGCTTCCCCGACCCGCTGGCACCGGCGCTCGCCGCCGAGCGGAGCGGCGTCACGCTGGACGTCGACGCCCTGGCGCTGCACCTCGAACGGCGCGCGGCCCGCTTCGACGTCCTCCTGGTGGAGGGAGCCGGCGGCCTGCTCGTCCCCCTCACCCGGGCGGCGAGCTTCGCCGACCTCGCCACGCGACTCGCGGCGCCGGTCCTGGTGGTGATCGGCTCGCGCCTCGGCGCCATCAACCACGCCCTGCTGACGCTCGAGGCCGTGGCGAGCCGCGGCCTCGCGCTCGCGGGCTACGTCGTGAACCGCCTCGCGGACACCGACGACCTCGCGGTCGCGACCAACGAAGGTCTGCTGCAGAGCCTGACGACGGCACCCTGTCTCGGCACCATCCCCTGGATCGCCGACGCCGCCGGCGTGCTGGCCGACCTCCGCGCCGGCGGCGCCGCCGCCGCCCGCGCCCGCACGCGCCTCTGCGACCTCGGGACCGGCATCGATCTGGCGTCCGCGTTGTGAAGTCGCACGGCCGACGCGGGTTGCGCGCGCGCGCACGGTAGGGGACGCCGTTCCGCGGTCGGTTCTTGCTTGACCGCGGCACGTCGTGACGCGAGACTCGTCCAAACGGCGCGGGAATTCGCGACACGCGTTTCGAAGGAGGATGCGGTGATGGTGGAAGGACGGAAACGCTCTTGGCCGTGGCGTATGGCGCTCGGCGCGTTCACCATGGCGCTGCTCGCCCCCGCGATCGGCCGGAGCGACGATCGAGCGGCAGACGATATCGGTCTCCAGGTACAGGTGGATCCCGCGAGCGGGCGCTACTCGCTGCCGGCTCCCGGCACCTTCGGCGCCGCGGGCCGAGCGCGGAGCGCCGGGCAGACGATCGTCGTCACTCCGGGAACGACGGCCGCGGGCGGCTTCAAGGTGACGCGAGGAAGCGCCGCGGCGCCGGCGTCCGCCGACGCGGCCGTCAACGAGCAGGAGTAGCGCGATGAGGCGAGTCCGACTCGCGCTGATCGCGATGGCCCTGGTGACGGCCTGCGCCGGCATCGCGGCCGCCGCCACGATCACGATCGTCGTGCGCGACGGTCCCGGCGAAGGCTTGAACGATCCGAGCTCGCGCGCTCCGGTCGGCGGCAATGCCGGAACGACCCTCGGCCAGCAACGCCTGAACGCGCTGCAGTTCGCGGCCGACGTCTGGGGGACGTACCTCGCGAGCCCGGTCGAGATCCGCGTCGGCGCCACCTTCGACACCACGCAGGCGTGCGACGGTTTCGCCGCCGTCCTCGGGAGCGCCGGCGCGACGTCCGGACACTTCAACTTCGCGGGGGCGACGCCCGACACGCTCTATCCCTCGGCGCTCGCCGACAAGGTCGCGGGCATGGACCTCGACCCCGGCGACGACGACATCAGCGCCCGCTTCAACTCGAAGCTCGGCGCCGGCGACGGCTGCAACCTGGATTTCTATCTCGGGCTCGATGCCAACCCGCCGAGCTTCATCGCCATCGATCTGGTGGCGGTGGCGCTCCACGAGATCGGGCACGGCCTCGGCTTCGCGCCGTTCTTCAACGTCGCGACCGGCGCCGAGGCGCTCGGGCTCGACGACGTCTACGAGCTCGGACTCGAGCAGCACGGCGTCGGGCTCCTGGCCACGATGGCGAACGGCGGGCGCGCCGCGGCGGCGACCGACGACGGCAACCTCCACTTCGTGGGTCCGACCGTGACCGCGGCGCTCGCCATGCTCGGCGCGGGCGTGTCCGGCGGTCACGTCCAGATGTTCGCGCCCGCCACCCTGCAGCTCGGGTCGTCGGTCTCGCACTTCGATCTCGCCGTCGAGCCCGACGAGCTCATGGAGCCGTCCTACGCGGGCCCCAACCACGATCCCGGCCTCGCCTTCATGCTCCTCTGCGACATCGGCTGGGGTCCGTGCGGTAGCTGTGGTGACGGCGTCATCGACCCGAGCGAGAACTGCGACGACGGCGACACCGACGCCGGCGACGGCTGCAACGCCAGCTGCCGGATCGAGGCGTGCCACACCTGCAGCGGCGAGCCCTCGACGTGCGGTCCCGTGGCCGACGACACCCCCTGCAACGACGGCACCGCCTGCACGCAAAGCGACAGCTGCCAGAGCGGAGTCTGCACGGGCGACGACCCGGTGGTCTGCGCGGCGCTCGACGCCTGCCATGACGTCGGGATCTGCAACCCCACCAACGGGATCTGCTCGAACCCCGTCAAACCCGAAGGCGCCGCCTGCGACGACGGCGAGAGCTGCACCGGTCCCGATCAGTGCAGTGCCGGCGCCTGTCTCGGCCTGCCCCAGTGCGTCGATCCCTTTCTCTGCTACCGCGGCAAGAGCTCGAAGCTCGGCTCTCCCTTCGTGTCGCCGCCGACGACGAGCCTCGTCGACCTCTTCGAAAGCCTGAACGTCACGGTGGTGAAGCCGAAGGGGCTCTGCACGCCGGCCGAGCAGAACCTCGACCCGGTCGCCGACGCCGGCACCCACCTCGAGAGCTACCCGATCAAGCCGGTGAAGGGCCAGGCGAAACACGTGAAGCAGACCCTGCCGTTCCGAAACGCGCTCGGCACCCTCACGCTCACGACCCAGAAGCCGGTGCACCTCCTGGTGCCGACCAACAAGAGCCTGGTCGGCGATCCACCGCCCCCGACCGGATCGATCGAGGTCGACCACTACAAGTGCTACACGGTCAAGATCGCCGCCGGCACGCCGAAGTTCCCGAAGGGGGTCGTCGTGACCCTCACCGACCAGTTCATTGTGAGCGCCCAGACGTTCGCCGTGCGGAAGCCGACCCATCTCTGCACCCCCGTCGACAAGAACGGCGAGGGGATGAAGCACGACGCCGTGCATCAGCTCTGCTACCAGGTGAAGCCGACCATGAAGAACCCGAAACACCCCGGCCTCTTCCTGCACACCCAGTTCGGCGCCGAGCGCTTCGACGCCACCAAGGAAGAGCGTCTCTGCGTGCCGTCGTTGCCCCTGCTCTAGTGCAGAAGGGGGATCTCTCCCCCTTCCCCGCCGCGGCAAAGCCGCGGCGGCTCATCTCCCGGCTCGCTCGCGCTCGGCCGCGCGCTACGCGCGCGGAGGCGCCCCTCCCGGGTCAGGGTCCGAGCACGGCATGATCGACGTCGACCTGACCGACCTCGATCGCTTCGCCAACGGCTTTCCCCACGACGTCTTCACCCGCCTCCGCCGCGAGGCGCCGGTGTGGTTCCATCCGCCGACGGCCCACACGCCGGGCGGCGAGGGCTTCTGGGTCGTCTGCCGCCACGCCGACGTCACCGCGGTCGCCGCCGACGCCGCCGCCTTCTCCTCCGCGGGCGGGGGAACGCGCGACGGCGGCGGCACCTTGATCGAGGACCTGCCCGCCGGGTTCGCCGCCGGCGTGCTGCTCAACATGATGGACGAGCCCCGCCACCAGCGCCTCCGGCGTCTCACCACCGGGAGCGTGGCGCCGCGCGCGCTCGCCGCCGTCGAGGACGAGCTCCGCGTCCGCACCGCCGCGATCGTCGACGCCGTCGCGGCACGCGGCGAATGCGACTTCCTGCTCGACGTCGCCGCCGAGCTGCCGCTGCAGGCGGTCGCCCGCCTGCTCGGCGTCCCGCAGGACGACCGCCACCGGCTCTTCGCCTGGGCCAATGCCACCCTCGACTACGACGGCCGCGAGCTCGGCGAGAGCGACGAGCGGACGCGCGCCGCCCAGGCGGCGATGTTCGAGTACGGCTCGTGGCTGATCGCCGAGAAGCGCGCCGCGCCCGGCGACGACATGCTGTCGGCGGTCGTTCACGGCCGCGTCGCCGGCGACGACGGCACCGAGGCGGCGCCGACGGAGCTCGAGCTCTTGATGTTCTTCAACCTGATGATCGCGGCCGGCAGCGAGACCACGCGCAACTCGCTGGCGATCGGGCTTCTCGCCCTGATCGAGCACCCCGAACAATGGGAGCTGCTGCGGCGCGAGCGCTCCCACCTTCCGACCGCGGTCGAGGAGATCCTGCGCTGGGCGTCGAGCACCGCCTACAATCGGCGCACCGCGACCGCCGCGATCGAGCTCGCCGGCCAACGCATCGCCGCCGGCGACAAGGTCACGCTGTGGTGGTCGTCGGCCAATCGCGACGAGTCGGTCTTCCCCGATCCCTTCCGCTTCGACGTCCGCCGCCACCCGAACCGCCACCTCGCCTTCGGTCACGGTTCGCACTTCTGCCTCGGCGCCGGCCTCGCCCGCCTCGAGATCCGCCTCGTGCTCGACGCCCTCCTCGACCGCGTCGCGCGCTGCCGCCTCGCCGGGCCCGTCGAGTGGACGCGCAGCAACAAGCACACGGGCGTCCGCCACATGCCGGTCGCGTTTTAGCTCACGAGAGGCCGCTCGCGCCCGCCTCCGCGCGCGAAGCGCGCGGGCGAGCGAAGCGAGCCGAGGGGGGAACGATCCCCCTTATGAGCTGGGGTCGTCGAGGTAGGGGAACACCGTCAGCGACGGCGTGCTGTCGGCGTCGACGGGTACGCCGTCGGTGACGCCGCTCAGCGCCCCCGCGGCCAGCAGGGAGTACGTCGTGTCGATGGAGTCCTCGAGCGGTGTGCGCCCGCCGCAATCGCCATTGGTGATTCCGACCGCGTTCGCCTCCACCGCGAGGTACTGCGCGCAGGAGCCGGAGGCGGTGTTCAGGTAGAGCTGGTCGTCGGCGAGGATGCCCGCGAGCGCGTTGTAACGCCCCGCCACCGGCGAGGGTCCCGCGAGCAGCTGATTGCCGCAATTCCGGTCGAGCCCGTCGAGGATCGCGAGGTTCGCGGCCATCTCCTCCGAGAACAGGCCGGTCCACTGCGAGGGGTCGGAGGCGGCATTGTACTCGTCCACGATCTCCTCGTGGAGCTCGAGCTCGCTCTCGACGCTCTCCCGGAAGAACGGGTTGGTGACGGCCGTGTTGACGCCCGCGCGACCCATGCGCTCGATCTGCACGCCGCGCGCGGGAGGGATCGAGCTCGACGGCGCCGGGCACGCGCTCTGACTCGGCAGCTCCGCGGCCGCACGCAGGACGTTCACGCCGTCGGTGACCGTGATGCCGCCGCTGCCGTCGACGTCGCAGGCCGCGATCGAGCAATTGTTCGTCAGGCCGGCCGCCGCGCGGAGCGCGTGGACCCCGTCGGTGACGCCCGGAGCGCCGCTCTGATCGGGGTCGCCGCAGACGGAGAACTGGTTCGTGCTGCTCTCGATCGCGAGAATCGGTCCGCCCGCCGTCAGCAAGGACTTGTCGACCTCGAGGACGATGGCGATCACGTTGAAGGTGGCGAAGCTGTCCGGCGCGGGGCCGCCGCCCGGGGCGCTCTGCAGCTGCGTCACCAGCGCCGTCGACGTCGCCTCGTCGAGCGCCGGGCAGCCGCCGGCATCGAACGTGAGTCCGCTCGCCGCCGCGGCGACGGTACGAGCGGTTTCGCGAAAACCGGCCAGATTGAAGAAGAACGGATCCTGCCGGAGGCCGGTGAACACCCGAAGCTTACCGTCGGCGCTCGTGATCCCCGCGGTTCCGCTGGCGTCGCCGCTGACGTAGGCCTCGTCGCCGACCCAGCACTGGACCTCCTGAGCGGCATTGAAGGTGCAGAGGACGTCGACCCGCGCGGCGCCGGCGCCGCCGAAGGCGGCGCTGCTGGTGGTGCGCGTGGCGTAGACGACGGCGTCGGAGAACCTCGATGCGGTCGTCGCGTTGCGGGTGAGATCGATGGCGATGATCACCTTCGCCGCATCGGGCGTCATCCACGTGAAGACGTCGGTGATGTCGGCGGCCGGGTCGGCGGCGGCTCTGGGGCCGTCGATGTGGTCCGCCGCGCGGACGGTCTCGTAGCCACACATGCTCGCCAGCACCAGCGCCACGATCAAGCCTCGGTTCCGCATATTCCGCCCCCCTGTTTGGTTCGTCGCATTCACACGCGACACGACGCCGTCTGACCCGTCACCAGAGACGCGGCTAGCAGGCTCATCGGGTGAGCGCAAACGCGGCTGGTGTAGGCCGAGCCGCTACTGACGCCGCTCGAGAGCGGAGGGTCCGAACTCGTTGTCGTCGAGCGTCGGGTTGGGATCGAGGCTCTCGATGATCACGGTCGAGTGCGTGTCCTCGAGCAGATCCGTCATCGTCGACTCGGTCGGGACCCAGACGCCGTCGTACGCCTTCAGCGAGGCACGCGGCGAGCGCAGCTCCTTTGCGAGGACCCCGACGTCGTCCCAGTAGCGGGTGCGGAGCGGCACGTAGTGCTCCTTCTCGATCGCCGCGACGCTCCGGGTGTAGCGCGACCGGCTCCCGGGCTTCATCACGGCCTCGACGACGTAGCAGAGGGCGCCGTCGACGGTCTCGTCGGGCAGCCGGTGGTAGGTGGCGTACTCGAGGTCGTCGAGCGCGGTCAGGAAGTCGTCGAAGCTGAAGTCGGTGCCGGCGACGTTCTGGCCGCGGAGGTTGGCCCGCGCCGAGCGCTTGCGCATCGGCGAGTAGATGAACTGATCGTCGGCGCGGTCGCTGCGATGCACGTACAGATAGCCGGTGTGCTCGAGGTCGCGCGGACCGGTGAGCGTGATCATCACCTTCGAGTAGATCCCGTCGGTGGCCTCGTCGGCGTCGTTCCGGAAGTCCTTGGCCTTCATGAGAAAGCGGGTCTCCTGCGGGTTGCCGGCCGGATCCTTCGAGAGCAGGCGTCCAGCCTCGACGACGGTGCGCAAGCGCTTGCGGTTCTTGAAGAGACGGTCGTAGACCTCACGTCCGCCGAGCTCCGCCCCCTCGGGCAAGACCTCCTCGATCTCACGCGGGCTCGGCGTCTCGACGGCGGCCTTGGGGGATGCCGCGGCCGCCGCGCCGTCGCCGGCGGTCGCGAGTCCGGCGATCGTCACCACGAGGAGACAGCTGAGCGCACGGCCCGCCATACCGCCTTGCTACAGCGACCGGCAGGCGGAGTCGACTATGGGTAGGCGCGCACGCGCCTACTCCACGTCCCAGGTGATGCCGTCGACCGAGGTGTCGACGACGCGATCGCCGCCGGCGGCGACGAAACGGTCGGCGCCGAAGGTGACCGCGTTCAGCGCGCGCGAGGTGTGCGAGACCTGTTGCGTCACCGTCACGCCGTCGGGGCTCGTCACGATCACCCCGTTGGTACCGACGATCACGATGGTCGTGCCGGCGAAGACGAGATCGGTGAGATTCGAGAAGTTCGAGAAGTTCTCGCGGCGCGCGCTCCACGCCCGGCCGTCGTCGGAGACCGCGATGGTGCCGACGAAGCCGACGGCGATGAAGCGATTGGCTGACGAACCGCACCCGTGCGAGCGCCTGGGCCGCGCCCGACGACGTCGTCGTCCAGGTGACGGCGTCGGGCGACGTCACCACGATCCCGCCGTCACCGACGGCGACGTAGAGCCCGTCCCCGAACGTCACGCCGCGGAGCGCCGCGGCGGTACCCGACACCTGCGCCTGCCAGGAGCGTCCGTCGGTCGAGGTGAGGATCGTCCCGGTGTAGCCGACCGCCACGAAGCGCCCGTCCGCGAACGTGACGTCCTGCAGGGACACGAACGTCGGCACGGTCTCCGGCGTCCAGGCGATCGCGTCCGGCGACGTGAGCAGGGTACCGGAGTCGCCCGTCACCACGTACAGGCCGGCGCCGAAGGTCACCCCGTTCAAGGTCGCGTCGACCCCGGAGCGGCCCTCGTTGAAATCGCGGCCGTCGATCGAGGTCTCGACGACGCCTTCGTCGCCCACGGCCACGAACTGCCCGTTGGCGAAGGTGATGGCGCGAAAGCCGATCTCGTCGTTGTCGCCGCCGCCGCCCCCGCCGCAGGCCGGCACGAGCAGCACCAACGCCACCAGGAGCGCCCACGTCACCCGGTCCACCGATCCCCGAAGTCCTCCGCGCATCCCGTCGCTCCTTTCCCGCATACCGACCGACCGGTCACAGATCACATGTCGGCCCCGGAGGCCAGCGACCTCGGCTGCGCGTGCCTCAACCGTGATGAAAAGCGTGGCGCGCGGCCTCGTAGACCATGCGAAGCGCGACGCCGTGCCGCTCGGCCGCGGCGCGGCAGCTCTCGTACTCGGGCGACACCACGAGCGGCGCGCCGTCGCCGCCGGCGATCTTGATGGCGATCGCGCCGTACGGCGTGGCGACCTCCTCGATCCGGCGCGCCAGCTTCAGGCGGTGCACCGGGTGCGAGCGAAGGCCGATCGTCGTCGTCTCGGCGAAGAGCACGGCCGCCACCGCCTCGTGCAGCTCCGGCGCCGCGATCACCTGCAGCATCACGCCCGGGCGGCTCTTCTTCATCTGCACCGGCGTGAGCGTCACGTCGACCGCGCCGGCGGCGAAGAGCCGCGCCATCACGTGCTCGTAGAGCTCGGGGCTCATGTCGTCGATGGTGCACTCGGTCACCAGCATCTCGTCGGCGGTGAGGCCGCGCGGCGCGCCGAGGTCCTCGCCGAGCACGATGCGGAGCACGTTCGGCCGGTCGGCGAGGTGCCGCGTCCCGGCGCCATAGCCGACGGCGACCGCCCGCATCGGCGGCGGCGGCGCCGAGATCGCCCCGAAGCCGCGCAGGATGGCCGCGCCCGTGGGCGTCACCATCTCGCCCTCCCCGTCCGCCGGCGTGACCACGAAGCCGCGCAGGAGATCCGCGGTCGCCGGCGCCGGCACCGGGAGCCGTCCGTGCCGGCTGTCGACGACGCCGCGGCCGAGCGGCAGCGCCGAGACGTAGAGACTCGTGATCCCAAGGGCCTCGACCCCGAAGGCCGCGCCGACGACGTCGGCGATCGCGTCGGCGCCGCCGACCTCGTGAAAGTGGACCTGATCCGGTGGGACTCCGTGAATCCGTCCCTCGGCGTCGGCGAGGGCGCGGAAGGCGGCGAGCGCGCGCTCGCGCACCGGCGCGGCGAGACCGCCGCGCTCGAGGATGCCGCGAATCACCGCGAAGCTGCGCTCCTCCGCCGTTTCGCGCGTCGTCACCAGGAACTTGATCGCGCGGACGCCATCGTGCTCGCGCTCCTCGCATCCGAGGCTGAGATCCTGAAGCCCGAGGGTGCCGACGGCCGCGCGGAGCTCCTCGAAGGGGACGCCGAGATCGAGCAGCGCCCCCACCGTCATGTCGCCGCTGATGCCCGAGAAGGCGTCCAGGTAGGCTCGCATGGCGGCCTCGTAGCGTGCGGCCTTCGTCATCGCAAGCGCGCTAGTTTGCAGTCATTTTCGGCTATGGTAGCCTGGCCAATCTTGGATCGGCTGACGATGCGAACGCGCGAGCTCAAACACTTCCAGGGCCTCCTCAACGAAAAGCTCGACGAGCTCCTCGCCGAGGCCGATCGCACCGTCGACGTGATGACCGACGCCAAGGCCGAGAACTTCCCCGATCCGACCGACCGCGCCTCGCTCGAGTCGAACCGCAACTTCACCCTCCGCATCCGCGACCGCGAGCGCAAGCTGATCGCCAAGATCAAGGAGGCGCTGACGCGCATCGACGACGGCAGCTACGGCAAGTGCGAGGAGTGCGGCGAGAACATCAGCCGCGAGCGGCTGGAGGCCCGGCCGGTCACCACGCTCTGCATCGACTGCAAGTCGCTCCAGGAGGCGCGCGAGCGGAAGCTCCGCGGCACCTCCTGAGCGTCCGCAAGGCGGTCATCCCCGCCGCCGGGCTCGGCACGCGCTTTCTCCCCGCCACCAAGGCGATCCCCAAGGAGATGCTGCCGATCGTCGACATCCCGACGATCCAGTACGTGGTCGACGAGGCGGTCGCGGCGGGGGTGGAGCACGTCGTGCTGGTCACCGGGCGCGGCAAGGACTCGATCATCGACCACTTCGACCGCTCGCCGGAGCTCGAGGCGTTTCTCGGTGAGAAGGGCAAGGACGAGCTGGTCGCGATGGTCCGGGCGATCGCCGACAAGGCCGAGATCATCGCCGTCCGGCAACAGGAGGCGCGCGGCCTCGGCCACGCCGTCCTGACGGCGCGGCCGGCGGTCGGCAACGAGCCCTTCGCGGTGCTGCTCGGCGACGACATCTTCGACGCCGACCCGCCCTGCACGCGCCAGCTCGCCGACGTCTTCGCGAAGCACGGCCAGGCGGTGATCGCGCTCCTCGAGGTCTCCGACGAGGCGACGCAGAGCTACGGGGTCATCAAGGGCACGGCACTCGGCGGCGGTCTGCATCAGGTCGAGGGCATGGTCGAGAAGCCGGCGCCCGGCACCGCGCCCTCGAACCTCGCCATCATGGGACGCTACGTCCTGCCGCCCGAGATCTTCGCGATGATCGAGGAGACGCCGCCCGGCAAGGGCGGCGAGATCCAGCTCACCGACGCCCTCGATCGCCTGCGGCAGGCGAGCGGCGTGATCGGCTGCGAGTTCCGCGGCAACCGCTACGACGCGGGCGACAAGGTCGGCTACCTGCAAGCCAACCTGGAGTACGCGCTCAAGCGTCCGGAGCTCGCGGCCCGCCTGCGGGCGTACCTGAAAGAGCTTACCGCCCGCCTCTGACGCGTCGCGAGATGCGTTGACGTCCTCCTGACTCCGGCGAACGCGCGGCGGTCAGAATCGTGACAGCCCGCGGCGGCGGCGCGGCCGCATCCCCGCCAATGCGCAAGGCTCGCGCCGGCACGCGCCGTGCACTTGGCGGGAGTGGTGACCACGGGAAGGCGATCGCTCCTGGGAGGTCTGGTGGGGCTCGCCCTCCTCTTGGCCGTGGGGCGACTCGGCTACCACAACACCCTCGAGCTCGTGGAGGCACGGCGTTGGATCGCCCACACCCACGACGTCCTCGACACGGTCGAGAGCGCGGTCGCGGCCGTGAAGGACAACGAGATCGCCGTCCGCGGCTTTCTCGTGACCTCCGACGAGGAGCTGGCGCGCCGCCGCGAGCTGGCGCGGCCGCTCCTGACCGAGCAGCTCGATCGCTTGCGCACCCTGACCGCCGACAACGCGAGCCAGCGCGCCAACGTCGATGCGTTCGAGGTCGCCGTCATCGCCAAGCTCGCCTACGCCGACGACCTGCTCGAGCGCCGCCGGACGCAGGAGTTCGGAGCGAGCGAGCTCGGCTCGCGCCTCGCCGAGAGCCTGCGGCGGACCGACGAGATCAAGGGCCTGGCGGCACAGATCCAGCACGAGGAGCGGGGCTTGCTGGCGATCCGAGAGGACGCGGCCGGCGCGAAAACGAGCCGCGCCCTCACCACCCTGGTGGGTGGGACGCTGCTCGGCGTGACGTTGCTGGCGATCGTGCTCGGCGTGCTGCACCGCGAGGTGGCGGAGCATCGCGCGACCGAGGCGAGGTTGCGCACCAGCGAGAACCGTCTCACGCTCGCGCTCGACGCGTCGCAGATGGGGCTGTGGGACCTCGATCTCGTCACCGACGAGTCCCATCGCACGCTCCGCCACGATCAGATCTTCGGCTACGACAGCCTGCAACCGTTCTGGGGCCGCGAGATCTTCCGGCCGCACCTGCACCCGGCGGACCGCGAGGTCGAGCAACGCGCCTTCGAAACCGCGCTCGCGACCGGAGATTTCCAGCTCGAGTGCCGGATCTTCCGCCACGGCGACCGGGATCTCCGCTGGATCTCGTCGCAGGGGAAGCTCTTTCGCGACGCGCGCGGCGAGCCGATCCGCATGATGGGCTCCGTGATCGACGTGACCGAGCGCAAGGAGGCCGAGGAGCGGCTCCGCGAGCGCTCGCTGCAGCTCGAGGCCGCCAACGAGGCGCTCGGCTCGTTCACCTACTCGGTGTCGCACGACCTGCGCGCGCCGCTCCGCGCGATCAACGGCTATGCCCACATCCTGGTCGAGGATCACGCCGACGCCCTCGACGCCGAGAGCCGGCGCGTGCTCGACGTGATCTGCGACAACGCCCGCCAGATGGGCCAGCTCATCGACGACCTGCTGCGCTTCTCGCGACTCGGCCGCGACGAACTGGAGCGCGCGTGGACCGACGTCGTAGCATTGACCCGCGCGGTGGTCGACGATCTGCGTCGCGCCGAGCCCGAGCGCCAGGTCGAGATCGCCGTCGGCGACCTGCCGATGGCGCTCGCCGACGGCACCATGCTCCGCCACGCGCTCACGAACCTGATCGGCAACGCCTGGAAGTTCACGCGCGGCCGACCGGACGCGCGCATCGCGATCGACGCCACCGAGAGCGATGGGCGAGGTCGTCTACTCGGTCCGCGACAACGGCGCGGGCTTCGACATGCAGTACGCCGGCAAGCTCTTCGGCGTCTTCCAACGCCTGCACCGCGCCGACGAGTTCGAGGGCACCGGCGTCGGTCTCGCCATCGTCCAGCGCGTGATGCAGCGCCATGGCGGGCGGATCTGGGCCGAAGGCGCCGTCGGCCGCGGGGCGACGTTCCATTTCGCATTGCCGAAACCAAAGGGAGAAGAGCATGAGTCATCCAAGCGTGGAGATTCTGTTGGTCGAGGACAGTCCGACGGACGTCGAGCTGGCGGTGCGAGCGCTCAAGAAGCATAACCTCGCCAACCGCCTGCACATCGTCCGCGACGGCGCCGAGGCGCTCGAGTTCCTCTTCGGAGACGCCGGGACGAACGACGCCGAAGATGGTGTTGCTCGACCTCAAGCTGCCGAAGGTGGATGGCATCGAGGTCCTGCGGCGCATCAAGAGCGACCCGGCGACGCGGCGCATTCCGGTGGTGGTGATGACGTCGTCGCGCGAGGAGCGCGACATCGTCGAGACCTACGACCTCGGCGTCAACAGCTACATCGTGAAGCCGGTCGACTTCGACCAGTTCGTGCGGGCCGTGTCGGACCTCGGCCTCTACTGGCTGGTGCTGAACCAACCGCCGGCCTCGGCCACCGCGTCATGAGCAGTCGGCGCGGACGCGATTCCTAACTCGCGCGGGCGACGGCCGGTTCCGACACCGGCGGCAAGCTCGACCACGATCGTCGTGCCCTGCGACGGCACGCTCTCGGAGCGAATCGTGCCGCCGAGCAGCTCGGCACAGCGTCGCACGATGCCGAGCCCGAGCCCGGTCCCTTCGTAGCGGCGCGTCGCCGAGCCGTCGAGCTGACGGAAGTCCTCGAAGATCACGTCCTCCGCCCCGTCCGGGAGGCCGATGCCGGTGTCGCGGACCGTCAGCACGAGCCCACCGTCGCCGCGCCGTTCCCACGCCACCTCGACCCGCCCGACCGGCGTGAACTTGATGGCGTTGTTGATCAGGTGGTACGCGATCGCCTCGACCTTGTCGCGGTCGTGCTCGAGCACGCACGGGCTCGGCGGACTGCTCCACGTCAGGGTGAGGCCGCGATCCGCGTTCAGGAGCTCCGCCTTTTTCTGCAGCGTCCCGGCCAGCTCGGCGAGGTCGAATTGCATGACGGCAATGCCCTCGCGTCCCGCTCGGAGCCGTCCGAGCGCCAGCAGCGACTCGACGAGCTGGTGCAGGCGGTCCGCTCCCGAACGAATGGAGGCGAGCATGCCCGTGCCCTCGCCGCTCACGTGCTCCTCGAGGAGCTCGGCGTAGCCGAAGATCGCATTCAACGGCGTGCGGAGCTCGTGGGAGACGTTGGCGACGATCTCGGCCTTGAGACGCGCCGTCTCTTCGACCTTGAGGTACAAGGACTCGATCTCCGCCGCCTGGGCGCGCACGACCGCGGTCCGGGTCGCCACCTTCTCTTCCAGCGACGTCGCGTAGGCGCGCAGCTGCGCCCGCGACTCCGCGAGCTCGCGCTCGAGCCGCACCCGCTCGAGCACGCGCTCCACCGCGAGGCACAGCGCCGGTCCCCAGTTCTCGCACTTGGTGACGTAGTCCACCGCGCCCGACCGCAGCGTCTCGACCGCCGTCGCCACGTCGTTCTGCCCCGTCATCATGATGACGGGGGCATGCGCTCTGCCCCGCAACGCGCCCAGGATCTCGAGGCCGTTCTTCGCGGGCAGGTGGTAGTCGAGCAGGATCAGGTCGAAGCCGCCGGCCGCGACGTGCGGCTCGGCCTCGCGCCAATCGCTCGCTCCCACGGTCTCGGCCGGCCCGGGAGGCGTCGCGAGCTTGCGGAGCGCGCGCACCGTGAGCTCGCGATCGTACTGGCTGTCGTCGACGATCAGGACGCGAACACTCATCCGAAGACGGCCCCAGGGTGCTTATCGACCCTCTCGTCCCGCCACTTGAGCCCGAAGCCCGCCCCTCGGGTGTCAAAGGAGTGACGGCGCCTTGAAGCCTCGGGTGCCCGCTGCTAGGTTGCCCCCCTGCTTGGCGCCGGATGCGCCGTCACGTTCGAGGCCGTCGCCGGCGGTCCACCTACCGAGTATGGGGCAGTAGCTCAGCTGGGAGAGCACCACGTTCGCAACGTGGGGGTCGAGGGTTCAAATCCCTTCTGCTCCACTCCATCCGGATCGAGAAAACGCCGGGTTGCGCGCCGTCACCGACATTTCACCATCGTTCGCGTCGCATTGAAGGTGCAGCTCGGCGCCGGGGGTGGACCTGGGAACGGCGCATCGGCGCAGCGTCCGTTTGCGCCACTCGCGGCATCCAGCACGAGGGTGGCGACGCCGGGGGCATCGTCGACATGCCAACCGGAATGTTTGCCGGCGATGGCGAACGCGACGCCGCCCGGCGTCTTGGCGCTCTGGTCGCGGAACACGACCTTGGTGATGCCGCTGCTGCCGGCGGGGTTCCCATAGGTCCATTTCGTCGCGTTGCCGTTGACCTTCCAGCCCGTCTTCGTCGTTGGGTCGTACGAGCCGCCGGGAACGGGGGCGTCGACGATGGTCGCACCGAACGCGTCGGTGATCACGACCCGCACGCCGGTCGTGCGCGGATCGAGTACGGCCGGCGATGCGAGCGTCGCACGACCCGTGAGCTTGAGGGTCGGCGTGCCCGTCGCACTGGCGAGCTTGGTCATCGTCAGCTTCGCCGTTGCCTGCGCCCCATTCGTGCAGGGGTCGATCGCATCGCAACGGCCGTCCTGGTCGGTGTCCGGACTCGTCGCATCCGCCGGACATGCGGCGCTCGCCCCGTCGCAGCTCTCGATCGCGTCGCAGGTATCAACGGCCGGTCGGCACGTCCGCCCCGCCGGCTCGAGCTGGCACGTGGCGGAGCAACACCCGGACCCGCCGATCCCGGGATCGCATTGCTCGCCCGCGTCGACGACGCCGTTGCCGCACGGCTCGTCCGGATCGGGCGCGACGGTCACGGGCACGTCGACGGACTGGCTCCCGTTCGCCACGGTGACGACGGCCTGGCCAAAGCCCGCCGCACGGAGACGGCCGTCACTGCCGACCGTCACGACCGTGGGATCGCTGGAGACGTAGGTCGTGCCGGTTTCGGGGGCGGTCACGAACCGGGTGACACCGTCAGCATAGTGTCCCTGGACCCAGAGGACGCGTTCGCGTCCGACGGCCCCGAGATGCACGGTCGACGGCGCCACCTCGATCGCCGTCAGCGCCGCCGCGGAGTTGATTTGCAGGACGCGCGTGACCGGGGGCGCGAGGGCGCCGCTCGCGTCCTTCGCGGTCGCGACGATCGGAAAGCGACCATTGGCATCGGCGGGCACGGTGATCTCGGCCGTGAAGGGCACGCTGGCGGACCAACGGACCATCGGGTCGCCCGCGCTGCCGATCAACACCTCGGCGGGTGCCGCCCCCGGAGCCGCCGCGACGACCACCGTGAGCGTCTCGCCGGGGTGCACCGTCGCACCGTCCGCGGGCTCGGTGATGACGACGAGCGGCGCCGCGGTTTCGAGCACGCCCGCGCCGGCGGCGAGCGCGCGCGACGTGCGGGCGGACCCCGGGGTCGCCGGAAAGCCGTTCTGGAATGGGGTCGCTCCGGTCAGCAGATCGACGATCGTGCTGCGGTTCGCGGCCCGATCGAGCGGCCCGAGGCCGCCGAAGGTGGAGAGATGGAGGGTCCAGGGCGTGACGGGACCTTGGAGGAGGCCGAGCTGGCTCTCGACGCTCACCACGCCGTCACTGGGAGGGATGGAAGGCAGCAGCCCGACGAAGTGCAGCATCGCATAGACGAGGTCGAGGGGCGGCGGCAGCGCGAGCGCGGCCGAGATGTGGACGATCTCGGGCAACGGAAAATCCCCGGCGAGCGCGAACGCGGCGCCGTCGTACGCCGGCAGGTTCACCGTCGCGAGGTCGTCGAGCGCGTTGTAGTCCGCAATGCTTCCTTGCTGGCCCAGACGCGCGAGCGCCGCGTCCATCATCGCGACGTAGTAGCGACATGCCGCCCCGTTCGACGCGCCACACACCGCCTGGCGCATCCCGACGAGCACCTGCGCGAGGAAGGCCGGCATGTGCGGCGTATCGATCGTCGTAATCGAGTGCACGATGCCCTTCTCGAAGTTGGACGGCTTCCGCGTCGTCGGGTCTGCTGCCACCAGGCGCGCGACGTCGCCCCCCATGCTGTGGCCTATGAGATCGACCTGCGCGACGGCGGTGCGATCGTCGTACGGCCAGTAGCATTCCGGGGAGTTCGGCACCGCGGAGTGCTTCATCGTGTCGATGATCTTCCGGACGTCGGCGCGCAGCGTCGCGGCGTTTGCCGTGAACGGACCACTCGGATCCGCGAGCGGCGGCGCGTACACGGTGAGATCGGGCATCGCACCGGTGAGCGCCGCGCTGAATCCCGACTGCGTCCAGATACCGGGATGGGACCACAGCCCGTGCAGGAGGACCGTGGGTGGACGGCGGACCTGAAGGTCGGTGCGGAAGTCGCAGTAGTAGCGGAAGTCAATGTCCTCGTCCAAAAGGATGTTGACCGGCCGGGATGCAGTGCCGTTGTCGGAACCGTACGTCTTGGGGGCCTCGTAGATGACCCAGTGCCACGGCATGGGGCGGTTGCAGGGAAGGATGTCTGGGACGACGTCGACGATCGAATCGCCGGATTGGCTGCCGTCCAGCGAGATCAGGCGACCGGTAAAGTCCGCGTCTCCTGGGGTGTTGATCGCCCAGCGCAGCACGCTCGGCGTGCCACCATCGCGGTCACAACCCTCGCTCATAGCGCTCAATCGGCCGAGCAACAGCCGCGCCGTTCCGTCCGCGGCAACGTTGGTCGTGGCAACTCGGTAAAGGGGAGATGAATCATCCCACGAGCGTGATGCCCATTCATCGAGTTGGTCCCGTGAGGGCATGTTGCCGTCCGCATCCAGCAGCGCTGAAAGGTCGAACGCTTCGGACCAGCCGGGGCAGCGGTCGAACGGTTCGCCCTCACAGGGATTGTGATCCGCCCGCGCGTCTCCGGCTCCCGCGAGGGACGCCACCAGCAGCAGGGTGCACCACATGCGGCGATGCCGCGCTTCCGATCGCTTTCTCGAGGTGCGCATTGTTCTCTCCTCTCCGCTGGCCGTGCCGGGGCACTCGCCGGGGATACGCGAGGGAGCAATGCTCATGCCGTCAAGAAATAGTGTCCGCTGAAACGGAAGGCGTGAAGCGCGCTGCCCACCTGCATTTCGGGCTGCGTAGGAATCTTCACAGCGCGGGCGAAGACACCGGGCCTTCTCGAGGGGTCGGAGCGGGCAGCGCCGCGCGGCAGAGGGCTGCGCACGCAATCACCGGAAGGCCGTGCCGCGCGCAGGCGTGATGCCTCGCGTCGGGCGGCACGTCCCTGCTGACGCAAGCGCCGGTCACCCATCCTGGGTCGCCGGCAGCAACGAGTCCGGTCGTGCTGGGTCTCCCAGCACTCGCCGTTCGGAGGTCTGGAGCTGTGCGCGGACCGGCACGGCGAGCGGCGGAGACGAGAGCGCGAGCGGCGCGCCGTTTCCGCTCACGACGATCGTGGCCTTACCGTCGCCCCACGACGTGAGCCGAAGCGCGGCATGCCGTCCGCGCAGAGCTCGAACAAGGCCTCCGGCCGGTCTGCGGGCGCTGCAAGGCGCCGCTCCTCGGCGAGGGCCGTCCCGTAACGGTCACCGACGCGAACTTCGGGAGCACCGTCGTGGCGTCGCCGCTTCTTGTCCTACTCGACCTGTCGGCCCTCTGGTGCGGGCCCTGCCGTACGGTGGGGCCGTCGACGATCAGATCGCGAGGGAGCGGGCCGGCCGGATCCTGGTCGGGAAGCTCAACGTCGACGACAACCCCGCGACCGCTGCGCGATTCGGGGGCCAGAGCATCCCGACGCTGTGGAAGCGACCTTTTTTGAAGAAGAGCAGCCGCTGCCCGACATGCCATCGACGACGCTAAGTCGGCCGGATCTTAACGCGCTGCCCGGGCTCCTCGTCTGAGTATCGCGCACCCGGCTGCCGTCGCGTTCACTGCTCGCTCCAATGGCACCTGTCCTTGGTGAGGTTGGGACCCTGTCAGGACGACGCCGGCATTACGTTCGCGACGACATCGGTCGCCGTCCGTCGGGCTCCACTCTTCAATCGGGATCTCGTGGTGACTCAGCGCAGCCCGTACTTCTGGAGTTTGTCGATCAGCCCCCGACGCGAGATACCGAGCTCCGCCGCGGTCTTGGTCTGATTGCCCGCGTTCCGCTGGAGCGCGTCTCGGAGGAACTGCGTTTCGAACCGCTCGACCGCCGCCCAGATCGTACTGCCCTCGACCACAGGCTCCGGTTGGACCGCAGCGAACTTCGGCGAGAGCAAGTCGGGGGTGATCGGCTCGTCGGGGTCGGCAAGCGCATACGCCCGCTCGACCTCGTTCTGGAGCTCGCGCACGTTCCCCGGGTAGTCGTGCGCCGACAAGACGGCCAGCGCCTCGGGCGTGAACCCGAGCACCCTCCGGCCGCTCGCGCGCGACAATTGGGCGAGAAAGTGCTGGGCGAGCATCGGAATGTCGTCCTTCCGCTCCCGCAGCGGCGGCGGCGTGATGGTGAAGACGCTCAGGCGATAGAAGAGATCTTTCCGAAAGCGGCCGGCGTCGACGTCTTTCTCGAGGTCATGATGGGTCGCGGCAATGACGCGCACATCGATTTTGATGGGCGCGTTGTCGCCCACCCGCCGGATCTCGCCCTGGTCGAGCACCCGCAAGAGGCGGGTCTGGAGGTCGGGCGGACAGTCGCCGATCTCGTCGAGGAAGATGGTCCCCTTGTTGGCAATCTCGAAGAGGCCCTTCCGATCCTCGGTCGCGCCCGTGAAGGCGCCGCGCTTGTGGCCGAACAGCTCGCTCGTGAGGAGATCGGGAGCGATGGCGCCGCAATTCTCGCTGACGAACGGCTTCTCGGCGCGCGGACCGTTGTAGTGGATCGCGCGCGCGATCAGCTCCTTGCCCGTCCCGGTCTCCCCGAGCACGAGCACGTTGGATTCCGTCGGAACCACCCGCTCGACGAGATGCAACATCTGTTGGACGGCCGGGCTCGAGCCGACGATCTCGTCGAAGCGGTAGCGTCCTTTGACCTCGCGCTTGAGGTGAACGTTCTCGGCGACCAGGCGGGCGTTGGCCGCCCGCAGCTCGTCTTGGAGACGCGCATTGTCGAGCGCGAGGCGATGGACGTCGAGGCCCTGACGCACGATGCCGACCAGCTCGTCCCTGTTCCACGGCTTCGTGAGATAGCGATACACGCGACCGGCATTGATCGCCTGGATCAGCGACTCGACGTCGGTGTAGCCGGTCAAGATGATCCGAATCAGGTGCGGATACTGGTCGATGGTGTGCTGAATGAACTCGGTGCCGCTCATGCCGGGCATGCGCTGATCGACGATGGCGAGCGCGATGCCGGGCTCGTTCGCGAGCAGCTCGAGCGCCGCCTCGCCACCGGTCGCCGTGTGCACACGGTGGTCCATGCCGAGCGTGATCCGCAGCAAGTTGACGCTCGCCGGCTCGTCATCGACGACGAGGATGGCCTGTTCGGCGCTCTGTGTGCTCACCCGATCCCCGGGGCTCTCGAAGCGCGGCGAACCTAGCCCAGGTGGATCGGAGGATCAAACGAACATCGGCGCTCACGGCTTGCACACCAGGGTGAATTGATCGTGGTCGACGTTGCCGCGACTGTCCTTCGTGTCGATGCTGAGGATGCGCGTGCCGGGTCGCGTGCCGTTCTTGAGGGGCACCGGTATTGTGACGGTTCCGCACAGCCGGGGCGTCGCGATGGCCGGGGTCACGAGAACGGCCTTCTCACCGAGAGTGGCGGTACCCCCTGCTCGCGCGACGGTCTGACCGACGCGCTGCAGGAGACCGGCGATCGTTGCCGGCTCGAGGGCGCTTCCTCCGCTGAGACTCGCCCGACCGAGCGCGACCTGGCGCACGTCGGTCGCCGCGCACACGCCGGGGCCGCCGATCGTGCCGCTGCTGCGATTGAGGCAATAGAAGACCCGGATGTCGCAGACGCCGTCGGTCGTGCCAACGTCGCAGGCCGGATCGCCCTCATGACAATTCAGGCGCGTCCCCTGCAGGGTCCCGCTCGCGCCCCACATCGCCGAGCACTCGACCGCATCACTGCCACCGCCGTCCTTCGGACTCTCCAGGAAGCAATTGGCGGAGCAGCCGTCGCCGGGCGCGCGATTGCCGTCGTCGCATTCCTCGTTGGCGTTGACGACGCGGTCGCCGCACTCGCGCTGGCAGCTCGCCGAGCAGCCGTCGCCCCCGGTCGTGTTGCCGTCGTCACACTGCTCCCCGCGGTCGACGCGAGCGTTGCCGCAGGTCGGGCAGCTCGCGTAGTCGAGGCGGCAGGTGGCGTCGCAGGTCGGCTCACCGAGCCCGCCGTGACCGGCACAGGTCGCTCCGCGGAGCTCGGTGCTGTCGCAGACCTCGTCCGGATCCAGGCGCCCGTCGCCACACAGCGAGCACCGCGTCGAATCGAAATGCCGACAGTCATCGCCACAACGCAGTCCTTCGCCGCTTCGACCGAAGTCGCGGCAGGTCAGCCCGCCGAGGTCCGCACCGTCGCAGAGCTCGCTCCCGGCGCGACGGCCGTCGCCGCAGCTCGCGCAGCGCGACGTGTCGAACTGGCACGCGCGCGGGTTGCCGACGGGGAAACAGCCGAGCGTGCCGCCGTCGAAGCCGCCGACCTGCGAGCAGGTCCGGCCGCCGACGTCCGCGCCGTCGCACTGCTCGGCACCTTCGCGCCGGCCGTTGCCGCAGCCTTGGCAGCCGCTGGTATCGAAGCCGTCGCAACGGGAGTTGCATCGCAGTTGGCCGCCCGTGAATCCGGGAAGATCGGCACAGACCTTCCCGCCGAGATCGGATCCATCGCACTTTTCGGAGCCGTCCTTATGCCCGTCTCCGCAGACGATGCATTGGGGGACGTCGAGCTGGCACGTCTCACACGACTCGCCGTCGTCCTCGAGGCCGTTGCCGCAGCAGATACCCGGGTCGAAGCGGCACACACCGCCCTGGCACATGGAGGTGCACTCATCCTCGGTACACTCCGCACAGGAATCGGGATCGCAGATCGGCGAAGGGGAAACGGTTGCGCCCGGATCGATGCGCACGACCCCGGCTGAGGTCAAAAGGATCTCTTTCGAGGATCGTAGCGTCCCGGCAACGTCGATTGTCGGTGCCGCCAGCATGATCCACGCGTCGTCGTCGTTTTCTCCGGCGCCGACTGCGCTGAGCGAGGATTGCGCGTCGACCGTGATCGGCCCGCATGCGGCGCCGGTGATTTGCCCGCCGGATCCGCGCTTGTTGCCGTTCGCCTCCACCACTCCTCCGCCGACGACCGCTACCGTCGTCGCGCGGGTGATCGGATCGGAGCCATCGCCGGGTGGCGACGTGCCGCCGACCCGTCCGCCCAGGTCGATGCCGCCACCCCAGGCCTCCCCGGTACGCGTCCTTCCGTTGGCTTGCACGAGACCACGCGTCGTGCCGGCTTCCACGAGGCTCGGACAGAAAGCGCCGGTGGACGTCGCATCGATCAGCAATGCACCGGCGGGCCGCAGCTTGATGATCCCGCCGCTGTTGGCCCCATTGGCAGCGATCGTCCCGGCGACCGTCAGGTCACCGTCGACATCTAGGGTGATGCGGCCGCCCCGGTTCTTGTCGCCGCCGTCCGCCGCCATCGAGCCAGGTGCCAGAAGCGCGCCCGTACAGCCGACGGTGAGCGCTTCGGCTCGGATGGTGAGCGTGCCACCGGTGAACTGGTACAGCTCGCTCTGTACCGGTTTCACGTCGGCTGTGACACGTCCGGTGATCGTCACCGCGCGCTCTCCGAAATCGACGTTGCACGTGCTGTCGAGCTCGACGGTGTCGCTGATTGTGCACGGCGAGCTTCCGACCTGTCCGCACAGCTCGTCGCCCGTTGCGATGGGAGACGGACCGCAGGCGACACGGCGGGCGTGGACGTTCACGGCCGACGCCAAGACCAGCAGGACCGCGGCAACACAGTTCGCCCGCCGCCGCCGTCTCGGATCCATGCTCGAGGTATTCATGACTCTCTCCTTTCGGTCTCGCGTCAGAATGGCGCGTACACGGGCTCGACGGCGGGTACGATGGTTTCGCTGAGCGGGCCTTCGGCGAAAGGAGGAAGGATCTGAATCAGCGGATCGAGCGCCGTCGCGTCACAGCCGCTGTCGCCCCGGCTGCCGACGGCGATGATGACGTCGTCGCCGGGGACGACGTCGGCATAGACGGGCCCCATCTCCTGCGCCGTGGTGGCGCCGTTTTGCAGGATGACCTCCTTCAGCGGCGCCCCGCCGCGATTCAGGCGCACCCGAACGGCCACCCCATTCCCGCACTTGTCGTCGAGATCCTTCACCAATCCAGTGAGTCGGATCCGGCCGGTGACCGAGCTCCGCCAGAAGAGTCCTACGGGCGCGTCGCTCGGCTGCGCGCTGTCACGCTTCAGCTTGGGCCAGCCGCCGGGCCCTTCCCAATGATCGGCGACGAAGCCGAGTCTTGGCCACGTTCCCGTATTCGGGTTGAACCGGCGATAGTACCAATTCTTCGATCCCTGCACGCTCGAGAATTCCTGACTCGACCGGTGCTCGATGGGGATCCCCACCGAACCCGGCACGACGTTGCCGAGCGCGCCCCCGCGATCGTCGAGGAACGTGAGCTGCAGGGGCCATCGACCGGGCTGTGCGGGCGCGGTGACGGTCAGGTTGAAGTAGTGTTGCTGGCCGCTGCCGACGACCTCGGCACTGGTGAGACAGCCAGCGCCTCTGCCCCAGAACGCGCTCGCTTGCACACAGTAGCTCGCGGTCCACGGCACGAGGCCGGGATTCCTGAGGCACACACGCACGCTCGCGGACTGTCCCGGGCGCAACTCGCTCGGACCGTCGAAGCCGCAGAGCTCGGGCGCGGCGCCGACCAGGACGGGGGTCGAGGGCGAGGGCTCGCCGAAGAGGGCGTTCGCGTGTCGCATCTTGAACTGTGCGACGTAGCTGCCCGGCTGAGTCGGCGCGCAGCCGTTGACGCCGAATATGCTCGTCTGACCAGGGGCAGTGGCGCCGTTGAGATCGGCGCGCCAAGGCAGTGACGCATCGGGGTGCTTGGCCAGGTCGTAACCACCCGCGGTCGTCCAGACCGTGGTGCCGGTGTTGCGCATCTCGACGAGATGCCGCGGACACTGCCCTGGGCGGAGCGGCGCGACGATGATCTGGCGGACGAACTTCGCGTCGTCGATCCCGACGACGTCGAGGGACGCACTTGGCGTCGGATCACCGACCGGCAGCGTCCCGTGCATCAGGCGAAGCTGGAAGCGATAGCTCCCGGGCTGCTGCGGCATGGTGACCGAGAACGGCACCTCGACCTGACCGCCCGGTGGCACGACCTCCGGAAGAGCCTGAGGAGCGATCGCGAGCTCCGGACTGCCGAGCGAGACGACCCGGAACTCCTCCGGATCCCACGTCGTGGCCCCGTCGTTGCGGAAGACGACGGTGACCCCCTGCAAATCGGCCGTGCGGGCGGGGGAGTTCGGTGGCGTCACCTGCACCACGGATGCGCTCTCCCACTCGAGCGCGGCGAGCACGTCGACGCGGCCGGTGCGATGGTTCGGGAGCGGCCCAGCGACCGCGCCCGCCGCCGAGGCGGTGAGGATACGATCGATGTCGTCGACCCCGAGACCCGGCGCGTAGCTCCAGAGCAAGGCCGCCGCGCCAGCCGCGTGTGCCGCGGCCGGCCCAGTCCCGGTCAGGCTCTTCGGCCGCGTGCCCTTCCAGGCCGAGAGGATGTCGAGCCCGGGCGCGAGGACGCGGGGCGCGGGCCGCGCGTTGCCGCCGCCACAGCTCGCGAGTCCCTCGGCACTGTCGGCGAGGGCCGCATCCTGCCGATCCGAGCTGCCGACGGAAAACGAGTCGGGGTAGTTCGCCGGACTGTGCAGCCGATCTGCTGACTGCTCCGCGCCGGTGTCGCCGGCGGCGACCACCGACAGAACGCCCGCGGCGCGCAGCGCCGCGATGGCGTCGCGGAACGCCGAGTCGCAGCCGGGTCCGGCGATCCACCACGGCAGCACCACGACGTCGGGTACGTGCCTCGGATCGACCGGGTGTGGATCGTCCGGATTGAGCAGCCACTGGAGGCAGCTCAGCACCGCGTCGGCATCGACCGTCGTAGCCTGCCGCGACACCGAGACGGCGCGACACGCGATCCACCGAGCGCCGGGCGCGACCCCATACGCGTCGCCGAGGACGGTCGCCGTGAGATGCGTGCCGTGCCCGTGGTCGTCGTCCGGTGCCGGCTTTCCAGAGATGAAGTCACGCCAGAGCGGCCGTTCCGCCGCGTCTCGCAACACCTTGGCGGCGAGGCCCGCCTGGCGCATGTCGACACCGGTATCGACGATCGCCACCAATGAGCCGGCTCCCGTGATGCCGGCATCCCAGGCGTCGACCGCACCGATTCGCGTCAGGTTCCACGCCCGGCTCGGCGCCGCGACGGGAATCGGCGGCAGGCTGCGGCCGCCGTTGAAGGCGATTTCGTCGACGTCGTCGCGCGACGCCAGCATCTGGATCACGTCGGGCGTGGCATCCACGGCCACGGCATTGGTCAGCCAGTATGAATGGAGGCGCGCAACCTTTGCGCGCGGCTCGCGGCCGAGCTCGTCCAGGATCCCACGCGGATGGCCGACGGTCGGCGAGCGCTGTGCGGACTCCGCCTCGCGCTTCATCGTGGCCACGAGGTCGGCGAGACGTCGATTCCTGGCCTCGCGATCGATCGGCGCCCGCGGGAGTCCGGCGAGGGCACCGTCGAGTGCTCGCATATGCACCAGCACGGCGATGCGCTTCCGCGGATCGGCGGCGTCGAGCTGCCGTTGCAACTCGGGATTGATGCGTGCCGCCGCGAAGCTCGGTCGCGCGATGCACAGCACAGTGATCGCGGTCACGAGCAGCCACAGCCAGAAGGTGATCGCCTCGAACGAGCGCAGAGTCTTGGTCGTCATGTGATCCTCCCATCGAACGCGTGATGAAGGCGCGAACAGCAACGCTCGTACCAACATGATCGCCTAGACGACGCGGCCGCGCGCGCGGCGATGCGCAGCGCGCTTCGCAACCATCGCCGCAGGTGTGTGACCGCCTGCACAACGATCGCACGCGACGTCGCGTGCAGTCGCATCCACGCGCGCCGCCTTACGACGGCACGACGCGTGCTGGGCGCACAGACTGGATGCCGCGGCGCGCGCGAATCAACGCCGCGGCATCCGGAAAGGGGGGTGCCACGAATGACGAGGAAGCTCAGCGCTTCGAACTAGGGCGTGTCCACTCGACCAACCAACAACCAACACCAACGAAGAAAGGAGAAACTCATGAAGCGCTCAAGTCTCATCATTGCATTGCTGCTGGTGGCAGGCTCCGCGAGTCGCGGCTTCTGCGACACCACATTCGTCAAGTACGGGCTCCAGGAGGCCCAGGTTCGGGGGCTCTACTCGGTGCTCCGTGCGATTCGCGCGAAGGGCGCGGCCCACAAGGAGATCAACCCGAAGGGGGCTCACATCGCTACGACCCTGAGCATGGAAGAGTGCCCCAGGGTCGATGCCTGGCTCGACCGCTGGCATTGCTCAGGCAAGGTCACGAGCGTTTTTGGCCTCGCCGGACGGCAGATCACCGAGAATTCCGCCGGCGACGCATCATTCAAGAACGTGCAGGAGGCGCACAGCAATCGTTTCCGAGTCACGGAGAACATCGCATTCGATTGGAATGACGTCGAGCAAAAGTTGACGGTCACGATGGACTACGGGACGAACGAAGCCAACCGCGTGAATGGCTACTACAACGTGGCGGGGAAGACGGTGGAGACGGTGAAGTCGGTCGCCAGCAAGATGAACGGCGAGTTTCACTACGCGAGCGAAACCGACTTCGGCCTGAGCGGCGGTTACAGCAAGGAGGTCACGAACCAGAAGTCCAAGCTGAAGGCTTTTCTCGGAGGCAATGCGTATCAGCTTCGGCGCGGGATCTTCGACTTCGATGACCGTGAGCCCCACGTCATCCGGTTCAAAATCGGAATGGATTGGGTCACCGACGCGTCGACGCGAATGGAGGAACGGCCGGTCTCGGTCTCGACCTCCGTCTGTGACACCAAAACCCAGCTGCAGGGCTCGATCTCGTACAAGGAGCAGAAGAGCAAGACGTCGCCTCCAAACGGTGAGAACGACGAGGATCCGAAGCAGACCAACGGCGGGCTCGACCTGAAATTCAGCTCTGCGACCGAGGAAAAGTGCATCGGTGCCAGGCAAGGATTCGCGGCACGCCTCGTGTTCAATGCCACCCCGGCCTTTCTCGGCACCGATGAAACCGGCGCTTCGGACGCGGTAGGTCAACGAGTCTACCAGACCATTCGCGTGGCCAGTCCCAAGGAGGGTCTCTGCAAGACGTCGTTCCGCAGCGCCTTCACCTCGCTCGTGAACTGGGACTTCTCGTTGCAATCACTGGGCGGCGGACCGGCGTGGTCGATCGACGTCGGATCGGAATCGACCCCGATCGACGTCGAGCCGGGAACACCGCTCTACGCGGCGCGCGTCCCCTGCACCGTCGGCTTCTGAGCCGATTGACCATACACACCACGGACAAACCAGGAGGGATCACGATGAAAACCAACGTGAAGACACTCGGAATCGTCACCGTCGGAATGGTGCTGCTGGCTGCCGGTCTTTCGCACCGGCTCCGGCATCACGACACGAGCGGTGGCATGAGCGTAGGGGCTCCATCGTTGCTCCCCGCCAACCGGCCGGCGACATCGATCGCATTGCCGGTTCGGCGGAACGGTGGTCCCCCCCTCCTGCGTTTGGCGGTGCGACACGATGGGCACCCAGTCGGCGACGCGACGCTGACGGTGGAGACCGGATTGCGACCGTTCTCGGCCGTGTCGAGCAAGCGGGGCACAGCCGAAATCCAATTTCCCGCGCCCGGGCACGTGACCGTACGAGCCGAAGCGACCGGCTTCGCGCCCTGGAGCAGAGAAATGGATGCGGAGCCCGGGGCGCAGAGCTTGAACATCGACCTCATTCCCGCTGCCACGATCACCGGCTCGGTGACCGGCTATCATGGCACGCCGGCGGGCCTCCGCGTGACCGCGATCGGCGACGAGGACGGTCACCTGCGCGCTGCCCCGATCGCGCTGGACGGCAGCTTCACCATCGGAGACTTGGTCGCCGGCACCTACTACCATCGGCTTCGAACGGACCGAGCTCCGCGCAGCGGACGTCCACGTGCATTTGGAGCCCGGCGATCGCACGAACGTGGTACTGGCGATGCCGCCGACGGGCTCGCTCCAGGTGCAAGCCGTCATTCCCGGCGCTTCTCCAGGGAGCCGGCGCGCGTTTCTGCGGTTGATGGACGATGAGACCGACGTCGACCTGCGGAAGTCGATCGCGATCGAGCCCGGGACGCCGCTCCTCCTCGAGCACCTGCCGCTCGGCTCCTTCTACGCCGTCCTCGACGTCGCGGGCGAAGCTCTGAGACCGGCGCAACGCATCACGCTCACGCCCGAGGGCACGACGTCCCTGGTCGTCACGTGGCCGGCCGAGGCATCGAAGGCCATCTCGGCGGCGTCGACGGCGTGGGAGGCGCGGAGGTCTCCGTGTGGCCGATGCGCGTGAGTGACGCCGGACGGGAATATCGGGACAGCACGCCGCTCGCGACGCAGGTCGTCGCTGAAGACGGCGCCTTTGCCTTCACCGGTCTCGAGGCGGGCCGATACCTCGTCACCGCCGAGTCCGAAGGCCGGAACGGCGCCGTCGTCGTCGCGCTCGCCGCCGACGAAGCGCGATCGGTACGGCTGGACCTTGCATCCGGCACGACGCTCGCCGTGCGGGTGGTTCGCGGAGGCGCGCCCGTCGCCGACGCGGTCGTGACCGCCGTGAGCCAACCCTATGCGAACGTGGCGCGGGTGGCCCGTTCCGGTGACGACGGTGGCGCCGAGCTCGCCGGTCTCACCCGCGGCGATTACTCGGTCGAGGCGGTGTGGGCGGGAGCCCGCGACCAGAACGGCGACGATCTGCCCGCCCTGTTCACAACCGCTCGGGTGCACCTCGATCCGACGACCGGAGCGCCGCCGGTCGTGCTGCACCTCGATTGACGTCGACGACGCCGCGCCGAGCGTTCCCGGCGCGGCGAGAAAAGCTCTTGATCGACAGGGCTGACCCGCAGTATGGCGCACGGGTGACGCACCGTCGCATCAGTGGGTGTGGATCGCGGCACTGCTCGCGCTCACGCTGCCCGGGGGTCGAGGAGCCTTGGCGTCCTGCGACACGATTCCCGGCACCGTGCAGCGCTTTCGCGGGGCGCTCGGGAGCGTCGATCGGCCGTTCGCGGCGCCGGGCATCACGTACGTGCAGGTCCGGCTGCAGCCGAGCGTGTGCGACGGGGCGTCGACCGGCTTCATCGCCACCAAGGTGGACGCGTATGCCGTGACCTTGCTGTTCAAGTCTCCGACCGGCGAGCGCAATGCGGTCGTGCTCGCGACCAACTGCAAGCCGCTCGAGAAGGCGGTCGAGGCGTGCTCGGCGAGCGGCGTCCAGACGACGTGCATTCCCGCCAATCCGCCCGGTGCGAGCCCGGGACTCGCGCTCCTCAGCCGCGACCAGGACGTCGTGTTGAGCTTTCGCTTCCCCGCTACCGACGACGCGTCGGCGTCGTCGGCGACGGCCGCAGCTTGACCGTCTGGTCGCGACCGCGGTCCGCGACATCAGCTCGATGCCGGTGAACGAATGTTGTCCGCGAAGCTGGCGTCGTAACGCTGCGCCGAGACCGCGCAGACCGTCGCCGGCACCGACGAGTCTAGGCCGAATGGTACCTGCCGAACGACGGCCGATGACGTGGCGAAGAACTCGGGCATTTCACGGCGCTCCGGTGCCGAACGGCTACAAGGGTCTCTGCGCCAGACCCAGCGTCCGCGGCACCGCCTTGACCCGAACGCGTAGTAAGGCTCGCGGTGGACGGCGAAGGGAACCCGTGATGCCGGTCGAATGGCGCGGCGTGCTCGCGGACGGCGGAAACGCGGTGCTCCCGGTCCGCGGTGCGCCGCGGCAGCTCGGCGTGCGCGCCTTCTTGGAGATGCGGGGCGCGCTCGCCATTCCCGGCAAGAGCTTCCTCGGCTTGTTCACGCCGCAAGGAATCTCCTGCTAACCATCTTCGATCTGGGTATCGAGGCTCGGCGATCGAGGGCACGCTCCTCGGGCGGTTGATGCTCCGTACACGATCCGACGGATCGCGCGGCGGAGCCGAGCTTTCAGCAGTGCAGCAACGACCCGATGCGGCCATGCATGCTCGACTCGGACTGCCCCGGTGGGACCTGCGATCAGCCGACGTGCCGGGGAACGGCCACACCGTGCACGGACGATACGGATTGCCCGGGAAACAAGCGCGGACCCGAGCTCTCCGATTTCGGGAGCCGGCTCGCGGATGGCATCGGCCCGATCGTCGTCCCGCGCTTCGCGACCGGCGAAGGGGTCCGCGAGGACGATCCGGTCGACGTCTGCGCCGTGAACGCCGACTGCAGCGGCGCGAACTGCGTCGACTACCGGCTCGAGACCGACATCCCGGTGCCGCTTCAGGGTCTGCAGGGGACCGACGACCTGTTCGCGTTCTCGGTCCGGGAGTCGATCGTCGGTGCCGACTTGAACGGCGACGGCGACACCACCGACGTCGTCTTCGAGATGCGTGAGCGCGAGAGCGGCAAGACCCTTCCGATCGGCACCGGCGGAGCGATCGGGCGGGCCGTGACGCAGCTGAGCGTGCCGCCGTTCGTCTTTCCCGCCGTCGCGGCCGAAGGCGACGTCGCGGCGTTTCTCGAGCCCGAGCCGCTGCAAGGCGACCTCGACGTGAACGGCAACGGCCGGATCGGCGAGACGATCCTGCGCGTCTTCCGGCGGAGCGGCGGCACCGCGGTCGACGTGCTCGCGGGGCAGAACCTCGAGGCCGAAGCCGGGCTCATGGTGGACCGGCGGAGCCTCGCGATCTCGGACGGGTTGGTGTTCTTTCGACGCTCGGAGGCCGCGGCCGCCGAGCGCGTGACCGAGGTCGCGAGCCTCGGCCCCGGCGATAGTGCGGGCAACGGGCACTCCTATTTTCCGACGATGTCGGACGACGGTCGCTACGTCGCGTTCTACAACGACGGCGACAACTGGATCGGCGGGGTGAGCGACGGGCTCTACGTTCGCGATCTGGTCGCGGGCACGACCGAGCTCGCGAGCGTGGACTCGAACGAGGTACCTGGTGCGCCCCCGCTCCCACCCGGCGCGAACCCCGAAGAAGAGAAATGTCTCAACTGTGGGGCCACCCTTTCGCAAGACGGTCAATACGTGGTGTTCCATAGCTACGCGGCCAACCTGGTCGACGGTGACGGCAACGGCGGTGCGGACGTCTTCCTCCGCGACCGCATCGCCGGCACGACCGAGCGTGTGAGCATCGCGTCGGACGGTGGAGAGGCCATCGAGGCGAACTTGCCGGCGAGCGACCGATCGCGGGGTCCGGCCATTTCGGCGGATGCTTGTCTCGTGGCGTTCCTCAGCTCCGCTTCGGATATGGTCGCGGGAGACACCAACGCCGAATACGACGTCTTCATCCGCGATCGCTGTGCCGTGACTCCGACGACCACCCGGGCGAGCGTCGCCTCCAACGGCGCGGAGTCCAATGGCCCCTCCTTCCGGCCCGCGTTGTCGGCCGACGGCGGCGTCCTAACGTTCCTCAGCTACGCCACCACGTTCGGTACGGGCAGCACGATCCCTGGCGTCGAGCGCTCCTTCGTACGCACGTTCGACCCGAACAACCTCGCGTCCGGTGCGACTGCAAACGTTCAGCCCACGACGGCCGACCAGGCGGCGATTCTCGTGACGCTTTCGAAAGACGGACGCTTTGCCTTCTTCGGCGCCGATCCGACGCTCGTGTCGGGCCATCAGAACCCGATCGAAGACATCTTCACCCGCGACTTGCTCACGCAAGCCTTGGAGGTCGTGAGCGTGGCGTCGGACGGGAGTCGGGGCAACGGCAAGTCCGGTTTGACCGAAGGCAAGATCACGAGCTCGCCGGACGGCCGGTACGTGGCGTTCACGAGCCAGGCGACCAACCTCGCGCCGGGCGGTGCCGGGGTCTTCGTGCACGATCGATTGACCGGAATCACCGAGCGTGTGGCGCCGCTCCCATCGGACCGCGCCTGGGACGTCGGCGTGTCGGAGAATGGTCAGACCGTCGCCTATCAGTCCAACTCGGACGTCGTCGGTGTCGTTCCCACGGACGCGAACGGATTCCGCGACGTCTACGTCCACGGCCCCGACCGCACCGATCTCGCGCATGACTTCACCGGCGACGGCAGCCTCGACGACGACGTCCTCACCGTCATCGACGCCGCGACCGCAGCCCAGACCCCCCTCTGCCCGGCGACCGCGACGGCCATCGCCAACGGCGCCGCCGCCTTCCTCCGGCCGGAATCCGCCGGTTCGGCGCCGAGCCTTCCGGGCTGCCCGACGGGGCCGCTCGTCGGAGGCAATCCCGACTTGAACGGCGATGGCGACGCGAGCGACGACGTCGTGCACTTTTGGTCCGCCGGGACCGGAGTCCAGAACCTCCACTGCGCGGCCTCGGCCGTCGCGCTCTCGGACACCTATCTCGCCGTCATCACCGACACCGGCGTGAAGGTCCGCGCCGTCGGCGGCGGCGCGCCCGCGACGTGCAACGACGCGAGCTGGGTCGCAACCGGCCAGCAGGCCGACACGCTCGCGGTCGTCGGCTCGGTGGTCGCCTTCATCACGCCGGAGGCGGCGCAGGGCATGGACTTGAACGGCGACCTCGTCCCCGACGATCGGGTCTTGCAGCTCTTCGACGCCGCGACCGGCACGCTCGTCCCGGTCGGGCTCGCCGTCGACGACTTCGTGCTCGGCGGAACGCTGGTCGCGTATCGCGTCGACGAGGCGCATCAGGACGACGGCCCGCTGAACGGCGACGACGACACGACCGACGCCGTGCTCGAAGCCTGGGACCTCGGCGCCCCCGGCTGCCTCAGCGCCACACCGCCGGCGAGCTGCCGCCACGCGAGCGGCCAAGCGGCGACCCCGTGCGCGTTCAGCACCTGCGACCCGCGCTTCCCGTATCGCCCGGCCGGCGCCAGCGTGAAGTTCCTGACCCGCGAAGACGAGCAGGAAGAGGATTTGAACGAGGACGAGGACGAGGTCGATCTCGTGCTGCAGCAGTTCCGCGTCGCGACCGCCACCACGCGTCGCATCGCCACGATCGTCGACGCCGCCGGTCCGAACACGCTGGTGGATCCGTTACGCGGCGATCCGTTCGCCGAGCCCGGCGACGACGGCGACGGGACCGAGGTGGTCCTGACCGCGGGACGATGCATCGAGATGCTGGCGACGACCTGCGCCACCGCCCTCGACTGCCCGGCGGTCGCGACGTGCCGACCGGTCGGGATGGAGAACCGCTGCCACCTCGATCACGGCAGCTGTCTCACGAACGAGGATTGCCCGAACGTCGACTGCGTCCCGGAGCCGGTCGTGGCGGCGAGCGCCGACGTCGACCAGGACGAAATCGCCGATCAGCTCGACAATTGCCCGACCACGCCGAACGCCGATCAGGAGGATTCGGACGGGGACGACATCGGCGACGCCTGCGACCTCCAGACCTGCGGCAACGACGTCCGCGAGGTCGACGAGCAATGCGATGCCGCCGACGCCGCGAGCTGCATGGGCCAGTGTCGGTCCGACTGCACGTGTCCCTGCACCAACCAGCTCGTCGACCCGAAAGCGACCGTGAAGGTCACGACGCGGCACGAGGTCGGCAAACTGAACGCCCGCCTCACCCTTCCCTTGTCGACCTACGACGAGGAGGGTGTCACCGTGCTGCTCGAGGACAGCGACGGCACCATCGCGAAACGCCGCGTCGGCGTGCCGCCCAAAGGCAAGTCGGGAAAGAGCTGGCAGTTCCGGCAACGCGGCGACGGCCTCGGCAAGATCGGCGTGCGGAAGGCTTCGACCAAGGCGGGCCCGGTGCTGAAGGTGACGCTCTCCGCGAAGCATTGGTTCACCGCCGCCGCGGCCGACGAGGCGGCGGCCGCCACGACGCTGACGATTCGGCTCGACGGTACGTGCTTCATCCACGCCGCCACCCACAAGATCGACTGAGCGGCGCCGTCGAGCGGCTGCCGACCGCGGTCACCACGCCAACGTGAGCGCGTTGACGGCGCGCTCGCGATTGTCCAGGCTACCGCCCGTGTCAGCTCATGGCCGGTTTCTTGCACCCGCCTTGGCGTTGAGGCCTCGTCCCGGGCATAGGACGCCGCCCGTCCGTGGTCCGCGTGACCGTGAACGTGAACCTTCCTTCCCACCGCCAACCCCTCGCTGTGCAGATTTCTGCACACCGCCGACTCGCGGGCGGCGTTGGAAGGCCGTTGCGATCGGGAGCTGAGCTGACGGCGTCGAGCGAAGCGCTCGCGGAGGCACCGGGCTCGCTTCCCGCGGCGACCGGTCCCCTCCTCGCTCGGCTTCGGCTGTACTGGCTTCCGATCCTGATTTTGCTGCTCGGAACGCCCCTCACGACCTACGCGATCGTCCGCAGCTTTCATTGGTTCGCGGCGCCATTCCCGGGATTTCTCCTCATGGAGAACGCCGTCGTGCCGACGGTCAGCAGCTACGAGTGGCCGGCCCGGACCGAAGGCCTCTTCCACACCCGCGTGGTCGCGATCGACGCCGCACCGGTCTCCTCGAGTGCCGACGTCTACGAGCAGGTCGCGAGCCGACCGCTCGGCACGCCGTTCACGTATACCTTCGCGAAAGGTGACACCCGTTTCCAGCGCACGCTCCCGTCGATCGCGTTCAGCGGTCGCGACTACCTCCAGGTGTACGGCATCTTGCTCGTGATCGGGGTCATGAACCTTTTGACCGGGATCGCGGTCGGCTTCATGCAACCGTGGAGCGCCCAGGCGCGCGTGTATCTCTTGCTGTCGATCGCTGGCGGCGTGTTCGCGACGACGGCGGTCTTCCTCCACCAAGCTGGGTTCCACGTCCTCACCTGCCTCTACTTCGCCGGCGAGAGCTTCTTTCCCGCGACGTTCTTGCACTTCGCGCTGGTCTTCCCCGCGGAGCGGCGCTTCGTCGGGTGGCAACGCCTCGTCTTCTTCGTTCCATACGTCGTCAGCGCCTGCCTGTTCCTGTCGGCGATCGCGGGATTCTTCGCCGATCCGCCGGTCCTCTCGGCCCTCTACGGCAACTACGTGTACAACGCGCTCAGCTACATGGTCTTCGTCGGCGCGGCGATCCTCGCGTTCTTCGAGAACCGCGATCCGCTGGCGCGCCCGCGCATCAAAGCGTTGGTCGCCGGCGTCGGATTCGCCGCTGCGCTCGCCATTCCCATGCTCGCGAACAACGCCGTCGGCGGCGACTTCCCGATGCAGCTCGGCTTGCTCTTCGTCCCGATCTTCTACCTGTCACTGACCTACGCCATCGTGCGGCACGACCTCTTCGACATCGATCGGCTGGTGCGGCAGAGCTTCGTCTATGGGTTGCTGAGCGTGATCGTGATCGGTGCGTACGCCTTGGTGTTGCTCATTCCCGCGCGCCTCTTTCCCGGCCTCGCCGTGAACGAGGCCCTGCTCCAGATGGCGTTCGTCCTCGTGCTCGCGTTCACGTTCGATCCGCTGCGACGCGCCGTGCAGCAGTTGGTCGATCGCGCCTTCTACCGCACCCGGCTCGATTACCGCGCGACGATCAGCGCGCTCAGCGAGGCCATGACGACCCTGCTCGATCTCCGCGAAGTGATCGAGCAGGTGACGCGCGTGCTGTCCGACGCGATGCATCTCGAGTCGACCGGTCTCTGTCTCCTCGATGCCGACGGCACCCGATATCTCCTGTGCACGCGTCACGGGGCGGCACCGATCGAGGAGGGTCAACCGGACGCGCCGCTCGCTGTGGTCAGCACCGTGCTCGGCAGATTCCCCGGACTCTTCGATCCGGCGGACGTCACCGCGCGCATCGACGATCCCGAGGCGCGCGCCGCAGTCGCCGCGTTCCTCGCCGAGGAGCGCATCCGGGTGCTGCTGCCGCTCTTGTTCCGCGGCGCACCGATCGGCTTCCTGACGCTCGGGCCGAAGCGCTCGGGACATCCGTTCGACTCGGACGACATCCACCTCCTGCGGACTCTCGCGAACCAGACCGCGATCGCGATCGTCAACGCCCGTTCGTACAACGCCTTGGAGGACATCACGCAGACGCTCGACGAGAAGGTGCGTCAGCGCACCGAAGAGCTGCGCATATCCAACGAGCAGTTGCGGGGGGCGTATGACGAGCTCCAGCAGGCGCAGGCACAGCTCGTGCACTCGGAGAAGATGGCGTCGCTCGGTCAGTTGGTGGCGGGGGTCGCCCACGAGCTGAACAATCCGGCGAGCTTCGTCCATGGTGGCTTGGCGAATCTCGAAGAGTACGTGAAGCGATTCGAGGAAGTCATTCGAGCCTATGAGGAGGTTCCCATCCACGATCCGCAGCAGGCACAATGCATCGCCGACCTGCGCGTCCGGACGCAGCTCGAATACCTTCTCCGCGAGACCCCGGAGCTGCTCGGCATCTGCACCGAGGGCTCCGAGCGCATCAAGAGGATCGTCGACGATCTGCGCGTGTTCGCGCGCGCCGAGCCCGGCGAGCGGGCGCCCACGGACCTCGTCGACGGCATCGAGAGCACGTTGCGGCTCTTGGCGGATCGCCTCGATCGCGCCGCGGTCTCGGTCGTCCGGGACTACCATCCGCTGCCGCCGATCGCGGCGAACGCGGGGCAGCTGAGTCAGCTGTGGACGAACCTCCTCACGAACGCGCTGGACGCCGTCGAGGCTCGACCCGCGCCACGGATCGGGATCACGGTCCGGTTGCAGCCGGACGGCGTGCCGGCGGCGAGTCCAGGCGTGGCGCCGACGACCGCGAGTGATTGGGTCGAGGTCGCGATCGACGACAACGGGACGGGCATCGACCGCGAGACGATCGACAGGATCTTCGAGCCCTTCTTCACCACCAAGCCGATCGGCAAAGGAACCGGCCTCGGTCTCGCGATCGCGTACGGCGCCGCCAAGAGCCACGGCGGCACGATCGTCGTGGAGAGCGAGCCTGGGCGCGGCACTCGGGTGAGGGTCCGACTGCCGGTGGCGGCTCGGCTCGTCGGACACGCGCGCGCGCGGTGAGCGGCCTCTGAGCCCGACCCCACTGCTCCTCGTCCTGCTCTCCGCCGCGCTGCACGCGTTGGCGTTCCCACCCTGGAACGTGTCCGCGCTCGCGTGGGTCGCGCTCGTGCCGTTTCTGATCAGCATCTCCCGACTCCGGCCCACGCGCGCGTTTTTCGCGGGCCTCCTGTGGGGCAGCGCCGCCATCGAGGCGATTGCCTATTGGGTGCCGGGAGGCTTGATCTTCTACTACCAGCAACCGTGGTGGTTCGGAGCCAGTTTCTTCGTCATCGGATCCATTATCCTCTGGGGACTGCACTATGCCGCCGTGGCCGCAGTCGTGAGTTGGACGGCACGCAAGACCGACGGCGTCGCCTGGGTGCTGGTGGTCGCCGTGGCATGGGTGGCGTGCGAGCTCGCGCGTGCACGTCTCGTCACGGGCGAGCCCTGGATGCTCCTCGGCTACACGCAGGTGCCCCACGTCACGCTCATCCAGGCGGCCGATCTCGGCGGTGTCTACCTGGTTTCGTTCGTCGTCGTCTTGACGAACGCGAGCGTGGCCGCCGCGCTGCGGAGCGACGCGACGTATCGGGCACGCGTCCGGCCGCTCGCGGCCGCGGTCGCGGTTCTCGCCGTCGTCTACGGGTACGGACGGTATCGCCTTCTGACACCGCTTCCCGATCGGCCTTCGGTTCCCGTCGCGGTCGTGCAAGGGAACCTCGAGCTCGGCTCGCAGTGGCGGCAGGAGTTCTATCGCGAGGGACTCGACCGCTATCTGGAGATGTCGCGGAAGGTCATCGATCGCCTCCACCCTCGCATCCTGATCTGGCCCGAGAGCTCGATCACGTTCTTTCTCGTCGAGCAGCACGAGCTCCGGACGGAAATCGGCCGCCTCCTCCAGACGACCGATACCGAGCTCTTGCTCGGAGCTCCTCACATCGAGGGTGACGAGCCAACGGCGCGCTATTACAACTCCGCGTTTCATGTCACGTCGGACGGACAGATCGCCGGCCGCTATGACAAGGCGCATCTGCTGCCGTTCGCCGAGTACTTCCCGCTCCGCTTCATCGAGCTCCTCCGCCGCAATTTCGAACGGGTGCGGACCTTCACTCCGGGATCCGGCGACGTGCTGCTCGAGACCCGTCTCGGCAGGACCGCCGTCGTGATCTGCTTCGAGGCACTCTTTCCGGAGCTTGTACGTACGCGCATGGCACGCGGCGCGGATGTGCTGGTCAACCTGTCGAACGACGCCTGGCTCGGCAAGGACGCGGGCCCGGCCCAGCATGCCGCGATGGTCGTCTTGCGCGCGGTCGAGAATCGCACGTGGGTGGTTCGCGCGACGACGACCGGGGTGTCCGCGGTCGTCGATCCCTACGGACGGATACGGGCGCGCGCCGACACCTCGATCGCAACGACCCTCATTGCCGACGTGGTGCCGATGCGCATCGACACGGTGTACAAACGGTTCGGAGACGTGTTCGCGTTCGCTTGCATTGGTGCGACCGTCGCAGCCATCGCCGTGCTCGGGACGCGCCGACAGAAGGCTCAGTCGCGGGCGTCGTAGGGCTCGAGCGTCGCGACCTTGATCGATCGGTTCGCCGGAAGCGTCGCACCGCGCTCGACGCCGTTAGCGACCGCCACCTGCTCGGGCTTCCATGGCGTTCGCGTGCGGGCGGCGAAGGCGGCGACGCTCTCGCCGGCGCGGGCGGGGACGAGGCGGAGGCGCTGCTCGCGGATGCCGGCGCGCTCCTCGGGGGTGAGGGCGCCGAAGCTCTCCGCGACCGACGCGATCAGCGGGCGATCGGAGCGCCGCCGTGCTCGCGGGCGCCACGCCGGTCAGCTGGAAGACGTGGCCGCTAAGCGCGATCCACCAGACGTCGATGGCGACGCGGCCGCCGTCGCTGTCGGCTTGGGCGCCGAGGCGGGCCGCCGGGCGACCGTCGATGGTGATGCGCTCGACGCGGGGGCCGACGGGTTGGCCGACCTCCTTCTCGAAGGCGCGCACGCCGTTCAGCGGGTCGTCGCCCTCGGCGGCGATCGTGAGCACGACGCCGGCGCGTCCGTCGCTGGTGGCACCGACGACGTGGGCGCGACCGTTCGCCGTCCTCCACGCCGCGGGGAAGCGTAGGTGGAAGCCGAGATCGGGGTGGAGGAACGTCCGCTCGACGAAGACGCCGTGGGCGGCGCTCTCGCTGCAGACGATGCCGTCGAGCGCGGCGAGAAAGGCGGCGGGGGTCGGCGCGACGGGGGCCCGCTCGCCGACCGCGAGCTCGCGCGCGTGCGCGGCGGTATTGCGGGCGCGCTCCGGCGTGGTCGGGTGCGAGTCGAGGAAGCTCGGGCGGCGACGCTCCCCCTGTCTCGAGGGCCTCGGCGCGCTCGAGGGTGGCGAGCGAGCGGGCGAGCGCCGCCGGGTCCCAGCCGGCGCTGCGCCGCGATGTCCTGGCCGACGCGATCGGCCTCGCGCTCCTGCTCGCGGCTGTAGGGCGCAAGCAGGGTGTCGGTCGCGAGCTCGCCGCCCGCGCGCACGAGGTTGCCGAGGAGCGGGCTCGCCATGCCGGTCACGCCGGAGACGAGCCCGGTGACGATGCCGGCGGGAAGCGCGCGCGACAGGTGCTGCACCGCGTGGCGGGCGGCGATGTGGCCGATCTCGTGCCCGAGCACACCCGCGAGCTCGTCCTCGTCGTTCAACAGGATCAAGAGCCCGCGCGTGACGTAGACGTGACCGGGAACCGCGAAGGCATTCGGCTCCGGCAGGTCGACGACGTGGAAGGCATAGGGGACGTCCTGGCGGGGCGAGCGCGCGGCGAGCCGGGCGCCGACGGCGCGGACGTAGGCGACCAGCGGACCGTCGGGCACGAGACCCATCGCCGCGGCGATCGCCTTGGCCTGCTCGCTCCCTAGCTCGAGCTCGGTCGAGCGCGAGACCACGGCGAGCTCGGGCCGGTGCGTGACCGGATTGACCGCGCAGGCGGCGAGCGTCAGCGCCGCGGCCAGCAGCACCAGCGGCGCCTGGTTTCGCCCGTTCCTCACTTGCCCCAGCGGCCGGCGCGATAGCGGGCGAGGTTGGCCCGGGTTTCGCCGTCCTTCCAACAGGCGCGCTGCGCGCGGACGTACTCGCCGAGGAAGCGCCCGATCGGAAGCTCGTAGGCCCGGAGCGTGAGCCGCTTGGTGGCGACGCTCGCGGCTCGGACGTTGGCGGCGAGGCCGCGCGCGAGCTCCGCCGCGCCGCTCTCGAGGTCCCCCGGGGCGACCAACCGGTTGACCAGACCCTGGCGCGCGGCGCGCGGGGCGTCCCAGGTCTCGCCGAGCAGCATCATCTCGCGCGCGGCGCCGAGGCCGATCAGACGGGCGAGGCGATAGGTGGCAAGACCGGGCACGATGCCGTGGCGGACGGCGGAGAGGCCGAAGGTGGCGTCAGTGCTGGCGATCGAGAGATCGCAGCAGAGCACGATCTGCAGGCCGCCACCGAGGCAGGGGCCCTGCACCGCCGCGACCGTCGCCACCGGGATGGACTCGATCTTGGCGAGCGCCACGTCCCAACGGCGGAACCAGTCGGCGCCGAGGCGCTCGCCGGCGAGCGCCGCGAGGTCGATGCCGGTGCAGAACGCCCGGCCGCGACCGGCGACGATGACGGCGCGCGCCTTGCGATCGCGATGCGCGCGCGTCGCGGCGCGGTCGAGGTCGTCGACCGAGTCGTCGTCGGTGGCGTTCAGCTTCTCGGGTCGGGTGAGCTCGAGACGCCCGATGCCGTCGGCGCCGGCGGGAACGTAGAGGGCATGGGGCCGACGGGTCTTCCGCACGGGGCCGGGAAGTAGACCGCGATCGCCCGCCAGCGCAAGGAGGTCCGCCGTCCGCGCGCGAGTCGCATCGACTCCGCCTCGGCACAGCAACTCGCAGGTTTCGACGAAGGCGTGACGCTACTTCATGCTCGACGGCGACGAGCGGAGCTCTGGCTCGCCGCGTCGTTCGTGCGCTCTTCTCCCCCGCTTTCCGCTGTTCCAAAAAATCATACCCTCTCACCCGCAGATGTGATTGACGCCGACCGGATTTCGTCCGTACACTCCTCGCGTCCGGTACTCCCACCCGCTGCGAGGCTGACATGTTTCACGCGCGGATCGTTTCACCTCTCGGCTCGCTCTATCTCGCCGCCGAGACGACGCCGTACGACCTCGAGAACCTGCGCACGCACGTTCACGACTTGTGGGCGTCGAGTCGCACCGAGACTCGGCTCGAGCTCCTGATCGACCAGCCGAGCACCGGCGCCGCCTACAAGCGGGTCTCCGAGCTGTTGCGTCAGCTCGAGGCGGAGGGCGTGCAGACGACGTTCAGCCTGACATCGCCGAGCGAGGCGCCTCCCGCGCGGCGGGCGAACGCGACCGGCGTGCGCGCGCTGCGCTAGGACGCTGCCGATCGCGATCGAGGTGAATCCGGCGGGGCCGTCGCCCGCGCCGGATCCGTTTGACTGAGCTGGCGTCCGCCTCTAAGCGAGGACGCCGTGGCGGGTCAGCGGGTCGAGGTCCCTGCTCCATCGGAGCACTCCGAGTACGGCTATCGCGATGCGGTGCTGGAGGCTCCGGGCCGCGCCTGGGCGCCGTGGCTCGCGGTGCTGGCGTTCGTCGCCGTCGCCGCCCTCGTCGGCATGCGAACGATCCGCAACCTCGAGATCCCCGGGCAACCGGACCTGCCGCGCTACGGCATGCAGGACTTCCGCGACGGGTTCTACTATCCGATGCGTGCCTTCCTCGACGGCCGCAATCCCTACTCGCCCTCGACGCTCGCCCGCCACTATCCGACGAGCAGCATCTTCCCGCTCTACTCGCCGATCACCTTCACGCTCCACCTTCCGTACGGCTTCATGACGATCCGGACGGCCGAGCTCGTGCACTTCCTGCTCTCGGCGCTCTGGATCCTCGGCGTCGCCTTCCTGACGCTGCGGCTGGCCGAGCTGCGGCCCTCGGTTGCCGCCGTCTTCGCCATCGCGGCCGTGGTGGTGGCGAGCCGGCCGGGTCACTCGACGCTCTACACGGGACAGTGCGCCGCCTACCTCGTCTTCGCCACCTACGCCGCCCTCCGCTACGCGCGCTCCCGACCCTGGATCGCGGCGCTCGCCTTCGCGGTCGCGTCCCTGAAGCCGACGTTCGGCGTACCGCTCGCGATCGTGCTGCTCGCCATGGGCGCCGGGCGCGCCGTCGCCCTCGGCAGCATGATCGCGCTGGCGCTGGCGGCGCTGCCGGCGTGGCTGGTCGTGCAGGCAGCGGGCGGCGTGCGACCGTTCCTGCGGTCGATCCAGGAAAACTCGGAGGTCTGGCGCAACCTGCCCGACGCCTCGGGGGCGACCGGCGTCTACTCCATCGACGCGATCGCGTTCGTCGATCGGCTGTGGAACATACCGCCCGCGGTCGAGGTGATCGGCACCTTGCTTCTGCTCGGGCTCGGCACCTATGCCGTCGCCCGTACGGCATCGCGGGGCGCGCTGTTGCTCGCCGAGTGCCTCGCGTGCTTCACCATCCTGATCAGCCTGCACCACCAGGCCTACGACGCGGTTCTGCTCGCCCTGCCCGCGACCGCGCTCGTGAGCGGGCGCCTGTTGCCGTCGGCGCACCCCGCGTTGCGCTGGGGATTGCTGGCGCTGCTCGCCGTGCCGGCCTTCAACTACCTCGGCACCTATCAGGCCATCGCCGCCCTCGGGCTCACGGGGACCGGACGCCTCGCCGTGACCAGCGCCTCCGGTGCCGCCACCGCCGTCGCGTTTTTCATCCTCGTGACCGTGGCGCTCAAGAGCACCACGCGCTCGCCCGCGCCGCAGGCGCTCTGACCCGTCGGCAGCCGCCCGCGACCTCGCGCCAGCCGTGAGGTTGCAGGCTGCAATCCGGCGCATTGCATCCTGCAGCACTGGCAAGCGAGACGGCGCCTGATCCTGGGCCCGACGCGCCGCGCCGCCACCGGCACGGCCGTTGCTCCGGTGAAAGCGTGAGCGCGTCAAGGCGCGCTCCGCATCGGGAGGCGGACATGGACGTCGTGTATCTCGCGCTCACCGCGGTCTTCTTCGCGGTCTCGCTGGCGCTGGTCGAGCTCTTCGGCCGGCTGTGAGGGGTCGATCATGACGGTCTTCTACGTTCTCGGCGGCGTCGTGAGTGCGGCGCTCTTCGTCTACCTGTTCGTCGCCCTGCTCAAACCGGAGCTCTTCTGATGACGGCCAACGGCTTCCTGCAGGTGGGAATCTACGTCGTCGTGCTTCTCGCCCTCGCGAAGCCGCTCGGCGCGTTCATGGCGCGGGTCTACGACGGCAAGACGACCTTCCTCGACCCGGTGATGCGGCCGCTCGAGCGCCTGGTCTATCGCCTGTCGGGCATCGATCCCGAAGAAGGCATGACCTGGAAGACGTACGCCGTCGCGATGCTGCTCTTCAACGCCCTCGGCATGCTCGCGGTCTACGCCCTGCAGCGGCTGCAGGGCCTGCTGCCGCTGAACCCGCAGGGCTTCGCGGGCGGTGACGCCGGACTCGTCCTTCAACACCGCCGCCAGCTTCGCGACCAACACCAACTGGCAGGGCTACGTCGGCGAGTCGACCATGAGCTACCTGACCCAGATGCTGGCGCTCAACGTGCAGAACTTCGTCTCCGCGGCCGCCGGCATGGCGATGCTGGTGGCGTTCATCCGCGGCTTCCGCAGCGCCGGCACGAGAGAGATCGGCAACTTCTGGGTCGATCTCACCCGCAGCGTCGCTCTACATCCTGCTGCCGCTCTCCATCGTGCCTCGCGCTGCTGCAGGTGTCGCAAGGCGTGGTTCAGAACTTCAGCGCCTACAAGACCGTGCCCCTCCTGCAAGCGACGTCGGTCACGACCCCCGTCAAGGACGCCGACGGCAACCCGGTCCTCGACGAGAAGGGCGAGGCCAAGACCGAGACGACGGCCGTGACGGAACAGACGCTCCCCATGGGCCCCGCGTCGTCCCAGATCGCCATCAAGCAGCTCGGCACCAACGGCGGCGGCTTCTTCAACGTCAACTCGGCCCATCCGTACGAGAACCCGACGCCGCTCTCGAACTTCGTCGAGATGCTGGCGATCCTCCTGATCGCGGCGGCGCTCTGCTACACCTTCGGCCAGATGGTCGGCGACACCCGCCAGGGGTGGGCGGTGCTCGCGGCGATGACCGTGCATCTTCGTCGTCATGCTCGGCCTCTGCGAGTGGGCGGAGTACCGCGGCAACCCGCGCCTCGCCGCCCTCGGCGTCGACGCCGTCGCGAGCGACCTGCAGCCAGGCGGCAACATGGAGGGCAAGGAGGTGCGCTTCGGCATCGCCAACTCCGCCCTCTGGGCGACCGCCACCACGGCCGCGTCCAACGGCTCGGTGAACGCGATGCACGACTCGTTCACGCCGCTCGGCGGCCTGGTGCCGATGTTCATGATGCAGCTCGGCGAGGTGGTCTACGGCGGCGTCGGCTCCGGGCCTCTACGGCATGCTGATCTTCGCGATCATCGCCGTCTTCGTCGCCGGCCTGATGGTCGGGCCGAACGCCGGAGTACCTCGGCAAGAAGATCGAGGCCTACGAGATGAAGATGGCGTCGCTCGTCATCCTGATCCCGCCGATCGTCGTGCTCGGCTTCACCGCCCTCGCCGTCGTGACCGAGGCGGGGCTCGGCGGGCGCCTCAACAAGGGCCCCCACGGCTTCAGCGAGATCCTCTACGCCGTTCAGCTCGATGGGCAACAACAACGGCAGCGCCTTCGCCGGCCTGTCGGCGAACGTGCCCTTCTACAACACGACCGGCGGCATCGCGATGCTGATCGCGCGCTACTGGCTGGCCATCCCGACGCTCGCGATCGCCGGCTCGCTGGCGCAGAAGAAGCTCGTGCCCGCCGAGCGCCGGCACGCTGCCGACCCACACGCCGCTCTTCGTCGCGCATGCTGATCGGCGTCGTCATCATCGTCGGCGTGCTCACCTTCGTGCCCGCGCTCGCGCTCGGCCCGATCGTCGAGCACCTCATGATGAACGCGTCCTGAGGAGCCCTCACCATGTCGACCCAAGCCAAAGCTCGTCCCCTCTTCGATCCCGAGATCGTACGCGAGCGCCATCGTCGCGTCGTTCGTCAAGCTCGATCCGCGGCATCAGGTGCGAAACCCCGTGATGTTCGTGGTGCTGCGTCGGCAGCGCGCTCACGACCGCTGCTCTTCGTCCAGGCGCTCGGCGGCCACGGCGAGGCGCCGGCCGGGTTCATCCTGGCGGTCTCGCTCTGGCTCTGGTTCACGGTGCTCTTCGCCAACTTCGCCGAGGCCATGGCCGAGGGGCGCGGCAAGGCGCAGGCCGACGCGCTCCGCAAGGCCCGTCGCGACATCGTCGCCCGCCGACTCGACCGCATGCCCGCGAACGGCGGCTTCGATCCGCGGCAGGCGAAGTTCACGAACACCGTCAGCGCCGACCTCCGGAAGGGCCACGTCGTCTTCGTCGAGGCCGGCGAGTACGTCCCGAGCGACGGCGAGATCGTGATCGGCGTCGCCTCGGTCGACGAGAGCGCCATCACCGGCGAGAGCGCGCCGGTCATCCGCGAGGCCGGCGGCGACCGCAACGCCGTGACCGGCGGCACCCGTGTACTGTCGGACTGGCTGGTCATCCGGGTGACGACCGATCCCGGCGAGACCTTCCTCGACCGCATGATCGCGATGGTCGAGGGCGCCAAGCGCCAGAAGACGCCGAACGAGATCGCGCTCAACATCCTGCTCGCCGGCTTCACCATCATCTTCCTGCTCGCGACCGTCACCCTGCTGCCGTTCTCGATCTACGCCGTGAACGAGGTCGGCCAGGGCGCGCCGGTCACGATGACGGTGCTGACCGCGCTCCTCGTCTGCCTGATCCCGACCACGATCGGCGGGCTGCTCTCGGCGATCGGCATCGCCGGCATGGACCGCATGATCCAGGCCAACGTCATCGCCATGTCCGGGCGCGCCGTCGAGGCCGCGGGCGACGTCGACGTGCTGCTCCTCGACAAGACCGGCACCATCACGCTCGGCAACCGCCAGGCGACCGCCTTCGTGCCAACCGACGGCGTCGACCGTCGAGCAGCTCGCCGACGCCGCCCAGCTCGCCTCGCTCGCCGACGAGACGCCCGAGGGTCGCAGCATCGTCGTGCTCGCCAAGGAGCAGTACGGTCTCCGCGAGCGCGACAGTCCACGCGCTCGGCGCTACCTTCGTGCCGTTCAGCGCCCAGACCCGCATGAGCGGCGTCGACCTCGACGGTCGACAGGTCCGCAAGGGCGCCGCCGACGCGATCGAGGCCTACGTCGCCGAGCTCGGCGGACGCTTTCCCGTCGCCGTCCGCGCTCAGGTCGAGCGCATCGCCCGCGAGGGCGGGACGCCGCTCGTCGTCGCCGAAGGCGCGCAGGTCATGGGCGTCATCCAGCTGAAGGACGTCGTCAAGACCCGCATCAAGGACCGCTTCGCCGAGCTCCGCCGGATGGGGATCAAGACGGTGATGATCACCGGCGACAACCCGCTCACCGCCGCCTCGATCGCCGCCGAGGCCGGCGTCGACGACTTCCTCGCGCAGGCCACGCCGGAGAAGAAGCTCGAGCTGATCCGCGAGTACCAGCGCGGCGGCCGCCTGGTCGCCATGACCGGCGACGGCACCAACGACGCGCCGGCGCTCGCCCAGGCCGACGTCGCCGTCGCGATGAACACCGGTACGCAGGCCGCCAAGGAAGCCGGCAACATGGTCGACCTCGACTCGAACCCGACCAAGCTGATCGAGATCGTCGAGATCGGGAAGCAGCTCCTGATGACGCGCGGCGCGCTCACCACCTTCAGCATCGCCAACGACGTCGCCAAGTACTTCGCGATCATCCCGGCGGCGTTCGCCGACGACCTACCCGGTGCTGAACGCGCTGAACGTCATGGGCCTCGCGACGCCCGAGAGCGCCATCCTCTCGGCGGTGATCTTCAACGCGCTGATCATCATCGCGCTGATCCCGCTGGCGCTCCGCGGCGTCCGCTACCGAGCGCGTCGGCGGCGTCGGTCCTGCTGCGCGACAACCTCCTGATCTACGGCCTCGGCGGCATCGTCGCGCCGTTCATCGGCATCAAGGCGATCGACATGCTGCTCGTGGCGCTGGGCCTCGTGTGACGACGAAGGAGAACCGACGATGACACGCCAACTGAAACCGGCCTTCCTCTCGCTCCTGGTGATGACGGTGCTGACCGGCGTCGTCTACCCGCTGCTCGTGACCGGCATCGCGCAGGTGCTCTTTCCCTCCCAGGCGAACGGCAGCCTGATCGTCCGCGACGGCAGCCGTCGTCGGCTCGGCCCTGATCGGCCAGCCGTTCGACGACCCCAAGTACTTCTGGGGCCGGCTCTCGGCGACCGGCCCGGTCGCCTACAACGGCGCCGTGTCGTCGGGCTCGAACCTCGGCCCCTTGAACGACGCGCTCGCGGACGCCGTCAAGGCCCGCATCGAGGCGCTCAAGGCCGCCGACCCGGGCAACGCGCGCGCCGGTGCCGGTCGACCTGGTGACGGCCTCGGGGAGCGGCCTCGATCCCCACATCAGCCCGGCCGCCGCGCGCTATCAGGCCGCCCGCGTTGCCCGGATCCGGGGCGTGCCGGAGGCGAAAGTACTGGCCCTCGTCGCCGAGCACACCCGAGGTCGTCAGCTGGGCTTCCTCGGCGAGCCGGTCGTCGACGGTGCTGCCCCTCAATCTCGCGCTCGACGCGACACCTGCCATTCCGGCCGACAACGCCGTACACTGAGACATGCCGAGCCGAGAGGGCGCCGAGCAGCGTCGGCCCTCGCCGGAGGCCCTGCTCCGCGAGGCGGACCGCACGGAGCGCAGCCGGCTCCGCGTCTTCGTGGGCGCCGCCCCCGGCGTCGGCAAGACCTATGCGATGCTGGAGGCGGCCCAGGAGCGCCGACGCGAAGGCATCGACGTCGTCGTCGGCGTCGTCGAGACCCACGGACGAGCGGAGACGCAGGCGCTGCTCGCCGGGCTCGAGGTCGTCCCGCAAGCGGGCCATCGAGTACCGCGGCCGAGACGCTCCACGAGATGGACCTCGACGCCCTCCTGGCGCGGCGGCCGGCAGATCGCGCTCGTCGACGAGCTCGCGCACACCAACGCGCCGGGCAGCCGGCACCCCAAGCGCTACTCCGACGTCGAGGAGCTGCTCGACGCCGGCATCGACGTCTACACCACCATCAACATCCAGCACCTCGAGAGCCTGAACGACGTCGTCGCGCAGATCACCGGCGTGCGCGTCCGCGAGACCGTCCCGGACGGGATCCTCGAGCGCGCCGACGAGATCAAGCTGTCGATCTGCCGCCGGAGGACCTGATCAAGCGGCTCGCGCGAGGGCAAGGTCTATCGTCCGGACCGCAGGCCGAGCGGGCGCTCGCCCACTACTTCACACCAGGCAACCTGACGGCGCTCCGCGAGCTCGCGCTCCGCGCACGCCGCCGAGCGCGTCGACGACGAGATGCAGAGCTACATGCGCGCGCACGCGGTCAGCGGCACCTGGGCGGTGACCGAGCGCATCATGGTGTGCGTCAGCGACGGGCCGCTCTCGGAGCGGCTGGTGCGTGCGGCGCGGCGAATGACCGCGCGCCGGCACGCCGAGTGGCTCGCCGTCTTCGTCGAGACGACGGCCTTCGCGCGCCGCGGGGAAGAGGCGAAGGCGCGGGTGGCGCGGACGCTGCGTCTCGCCGAGCGACTCGGCGCCGAGCCCGTGACCATCACGGGTGAGCACATCGCCGACGAGCTGGTGCGCTACGCACAGCGAGCGCAACGTCACCGAGCTGGTGCTCGGGAAGCCCGACCGCTCGTGGTGGCGCACGCTGCTCTCACCCTCGCCGATTCCCGACGTGATCGACCAGAGCGGCGACATCGCGGTGCGGCTCATCACCGGCGAGGCCGACCCCCGGCGCGCGGGCCGATCGGCGGCGGAGCGACGCGGGACCCCGGCGCCGCGGCGGGGCTACGCGCTCGCGCTGGCGGTCGTGACGGGCGCGACGGCCGTCGCCACGCTCCTCGAGCGGACGGTCGGTCTCCTCGATCCGGCCATGGTCTTCGTGGCCGGCGTGCTGCTGGTGGCGGTGCGCGCCGGCCTCGGGCCGTCCGTCGCCGCGTCGTTCCTGAGCCTGGTCGTGTACGATTTCCTGTTCGTCGAGCCGATCTTCACGCTCACGGTCACCGACCCGCAGGACATCGTGTCGCTCCTCGTCTTCCTCGCGGTCGCGATCTTGACCAGTCGACTGACCACCCGGGCCCGCGATCAGGCCGCTCTGGCACGGCACCGCGAGGAGCATACGGCCGCGCTCTACGCCTTCGCCCGTCAGATTGCCGGTGCGGTGGGACTGGACGATCTGCTCCCGGTCGTGGTTCGCCGCCTGAGCGGACTCTTCGAATGCGCCGCCGTCGTCCTCACCCAGGTCGCGGGCCGGCTCGAGGTCCGCGCCTCCGAGCCCCACACGGTGCTCGGCGACACCGAGATGGCGGCCGCCGCCTGGGTGCTGGATCACGACGAGCCCGCCGGCCCGGGCACACAGACGCTGCCCGGCGGCGAATGGCTCTACGTCCCCGTCAAAACCACGCGCGGCATGGTCGGCGTGCTCGGGCTGCGGACGCCCGGCACCGGCCTCACGCTCGACCAGCGCCAGCTCCTCGACGCCCTCGCCGACCAGGTCGCAGTCGCGATCGAGCGCACCCGCATCGACGTCGTGCTCGAGGCGCAGGCGAAGACCGAGGCCATCATCGAGGCGAGCGAGGACGGCCTGATCGTGCTCGAGCCCGGCGGCAGCGTCGCGCACGTGAACGAGGTCGCCTGCGCCATCCTCGAGGTCGAGCGCGAGGTCGTGCTGGGGGCGCGCTTCGACGATCTCGCCTCGACGCATCCCCACTACCTCAGGCTGCGCGAGGCGGTGCGCGACCTGCAGGCGCATCCCGAGCGCGAGCGCGATCGCGTCGAGATCACCCTCTTCCTCCGCGGCCGCGACCATCACTACGTGCTCCGGCCGACGGCCTTCCACGCCCGCGCCGGCTCCCCGGCCGGGCTCATCCTGACCCTGCAGGACGTCACCTACCTGCGCGATCAGGAGCGCCGGCGCGAGAACCTGGTGGCGACGCTGTCGCACGAGCTTCGTACCCCGTTGACGTCGCTCCGCATGGGGGTGGAGCTGCTGCGGCGGGATCGCGAGGCGCTCCAGGCCGACCACGGCGCGCTCCTGGATGCCGCCCACGAGGACGTGCTGCGGCTCCAGGACGTCGCCCAGCAGTTCCTCGACGTCGCCCGCACCGCGGGCGATGTCGATCGCCGTCGGCCGCGAGCAGGTCGACGTCGCGACGCTCGTCACCCGCGTCCACAAGCTCTTCGAGATCCAGGCCAAGGAGAAGCAGGTGGATCTCGAGACCGCGGTCGACGGCGAGCCCGAGCTGCGCGGCGACGAGACCAAGCTCACGTGGGCGCTCTCCAACCTGGTCGCGAACGCCCTTCGCTACACGCCGGCGGGCGGCCGGGTACGTATCGAGGCCGGCGAGCGCGACGGTCTGGCGATGCTGTCGGTGTCGGACACCGGGCCCGGCATCCCGGCCGAGCGCCAGGAGCGCATCTTCGAGCGCTTCGCACAGTACGGCGACGAGGGCGACCCGGGCGCGGCCGGCCTCGGGCTCGCGATCGTCCGCGACATCGTCCAGGCACACGGCGGGCGCGTGCAGCTGGAGAGCGCCCCGGGTCGCGGCACCCGCTTCACGCTCGAGCTCCCGCGGGGCTAGAAGGATGGCGGAATGGCGGCGGTCCTGATCGTCGACGACGAAGCGAACATCCGATCGCACCTCGCGACCTACGTGCGGTCCCTCGGGCACGAGGTCGAGGCGGCGGCGAACGGCATTGCGGCGCTCACGGCGATCGCGGCGAGGAGCTTCGACGTCGTCCTCTCCGACGTCCGCATGGCGCACCTCGACGGCCTGGCGCTCCTGGTCGAGATCAAGCGCCGCGCGCCGGAGACCGCGGTGGTGCTGATGACGGCCTACGCGACCGTGTCGCAGGCGGTCGAGGCGATGCGCAGCGGCGCCGCCGACTATCTGGTGAAGCCGTTCGGGCTGGACCAGGTATCGCTCGTCCTGGACCGCGTGCTCGAGGTCCAGGGTCTGCGGCGCGAGAATCGCCGTCTACGACAGGCCGCCGGCGAGCCCGTGCTGCTCGAGTCGTCGAGCCCGGCCATGCAGCGCGCCCTCGCGACCGCCGAGCGCGCCGCCCACAGCGACGCCGCCGTCCTCCTCACCGGCGAGAGCGGCACCGGCAAGACCGTGCTGGCGCGCCAGATCCACGCCTGGAGCCCTCGCGCCGGCCGTCCGTTCGTCACCATCGCCTGCACCACGCTCGCGGAGCACCTGCTGGAGAGCGAGCTCTTCGGACACGTCCGCGGCGCCTTCACGGGCGCCCTCAAGGACAAGGCCGGAAGGGTCGAGGCCGCCGAGGGCGGGACGCTCTTTCTCGACGAGGTCGGCGAGCTCCCCCTCGAGCTGCAGGCGAAGCTCCTGCGCTTCGTCGAAGAGCACCGCTTCGAGCGCGTGGGCGGCACGGCGACGGCGGTCGTCGACGCTCGCATCGTCGCGGCCACCAACCGCGACCTCGAGGTCGAGGTCGCCGCGGGACGCTTTCGCGAGGATCTCTACTTCCGGTTGCAGGTGGTCGGCATTCGCCTCCCCGCGCTCCGCGAGCGGCCCGAGGATCTCGATGCCTTCATCCATCACACCCTCGCCCGCCTGGCCGCGCGCGAGCATCGCGCCTCCTTCACGTTGCAGGACGCGGCGCACGCCCTGCTCCGCGCCTACCCGTGGCCGGGGAACCTGCGCGAGCTCACGAACGCGCTCGAGCGCGCCGCCGTCTTGTCGCGCGGCGGCCAGATCCGGACCGACGATCTGCCCGATCGCCTGCTCGCGCCGCCGACGCGCGAGGACCCGGCCACGACCGAGTCGCTCGAGGACGTCGAGCGCCGCCACATCGAGCGCGTCCTCGCCGAATCCTCGACCCTCGACGAAGCCGCCGCCCGCCTAGGCGTCGACGTCACCACGCTCTGGCGCAAACGAAAACGCTACCGGATCGATTGGTAGAGTGACCGGGGGTGCGCGCGCTACGAAATCTCGTGGCCACGCGATAGAGTGCCGTCGGCATGATCGATCCCAAAGTCGTCGAGGCCGCGCGGAAGGCGTTTCCCACCTCCGCCAAGACCGTCACGCTGGGGGCCCCGATTCACGAGGGCGCAGCCTGCCAGGAGCCGCTGGTCACCGTCCCCCTCGCCATGTTGAACCGCCACGGCCTGATCGCGGGCGCCACTGGAACCGGCAAGACCAAGACCCTGCAGCTGATGGCCGAGCAGATCTCGGCCGCCGGCACGCCGGTCTTCGTGGCGGATCTGAAGGGTGACCTCTCGGGGCTGGGGGCGGCGGGCGAGGCGAGCGACCGCGTCACCACCCGCGCCCGCGACACGGGCTACACCTGGAAGCCGGCCGCCTCGCCGATCGAGCTGGTGAGCCTGAGCGGCCGCTCTGGGGCCCAGCTGCGCGCCACCGTGTCCTCGTTCGGACCGCTCCTGCTCGCGAAGGTTCTGGGGCTGAACGAGACCCAGACCAGCGTGCTGGCGATGGTCTTCAAGTATTGCGACGATCGCGGGCTCTTGCTGCTCGACTTCACGGATCTCCGCGCCGTGCTCCAGCACCTGACCGGCGAGGGAGCCGCCGATCTCGCGGACTACGGCGGCATGTCGAAGGCGAGCGTCGGGGTCCTGTTGCGGGAGATGGTCGAGCTCGAGGCCCAGGGAGCGCTCGCCTTCTTCGGCGAGCCCGAGCTCGACCTCGACGACCTCCTGCAGGTCGAGCGCGACGGGCGCGGTCTGATCACCGTCCTCGAGCTCAGCGACGTCCAGGACAAGCCGGCGCTGTTCTCGACCTTCATGATGTGGATGCTCGCCCGCCTCTACGCCACACTCCCCGAGGTGGGCGACGTCGACCAGCCGAAGTTGATGTTCTTCTTCGACGAGGCCCATCTGCTCTTCAACGGCGCCAGCAAGGCGTTTCTCGATCAGGTGCAGCAGGTGGTGCGGCTCGTGCGCTCGAAGGGCGTCGGGGTCTTCTTCATTACCCAGAGTCCGAAGGACGTGCCGCCCGACGTGCTCGGGCAACTCGGCCACCGAGTGCAGCATGCGCTCCGCGCCTTCACGCCCGACGACGAGAAGGCGCTGAAGGCGGCCGCTCGCACCTTCCCGAAGACCGCGTTCTACGACGTCGAGGAGACCCTCACCACGCTCGGGATCGGCGAGGCATTGGTGACCGTATTGGGAGCGAGCGGAGCGCCCACACCGCCGTTCGCGACGCGGCTCGTGCCTCCGGCGTCGCGCATGGGGCCGCTCACCGAGAGCGAGCTGCAGCCGAGGCTCGCGACGGCCCAGGTGCGGAAGTATGCGAAGGCGGTGGATCGCGAGAGCGCGCGCGAGCAGCTGGCCGCGCGCGTCGCACCCGCGGACGAGGTCGAGCGGGAGTCGGCGAAGACGGGCACCCCCGGCAGGCGCGGCGGGAGGGAGGCTCCGAGCACCTTCGAGGCGATCCTGAAATCGCCGCTCACACGCTCGGTCGCGACCCAGGTGACGCGGACCGTGCTGGGGGCGCTGCTCGGCCCGATGCGCCGGCGCCGGCGCTAGCGACGAGGCCGCGGGACCGTGCACGACCATCTTGCGCTCGGGCGCGACGCTCGCCGAGCTTCAAAATCGTCGAGGCAACTGGCATACGGTGGCATGCCTTCCGAGCATCACACGCACGCGCAGGGCGCATCGTCGTCGGCACGCATCCTGGTCGCGCTCGCCTTGGTCTTCGTCACCGGCTGCGGCCTCTTTGGGCGCGCCCCAGCACCGCCTCCCCCGGCCCCGGCTCCCCAGCCGACGGCGACCCCGGAAGCCTACCTCTTGCTGCGTCTCGACGAGCGGCGACTCTACGTGGTGGAGAACGAGATCAAGCAACCGCCGCTCGGCTATCCGGTCGCCATCGGCCAGCCGAAGTGGCCGACGCCGACGGGACGCTTCCAGATCAACGAGTTGGTCGAGCTTCCCGACTTCTTGGCGTTCGACTTCAACGACACGAAGAAGCCCGATCGCGGACGCATTCCGCCCGGACCCAACAATCCGCTCGGCCTCCGTTGGATCGGCTTCGCCTACGCCCATGGTTGGCAGGTCGGGTTCCACGGCACCGCGAAGACCTCGGTGCTCGGGCGAGCCGTGAGCCACGGCTGTGTGCGCATGTCGAATCCCGACATCGTCGAGGTCTACAAACGCGTGAAGCTCGGGACCACGGTGGTCGTCGAATAGCTCTGGAGTCCTTCTCACGGGCGGACGATGACGATCGTCCCGAGCCGAACCTCGTCGTACACCCGCACCACGTCGGCGTTCCGCATGCGAATGCACCCCCCGCTGACGGCACGACCGAGAAGCTCCGGATGCGGCGTTCCATGGATCCCGACCGTCCAACCATCGCCGCGTGCGAAGCCGATCCAGCGCTCACCGAGAGGATTCGCGGGCCCGGGTGGGATCCGTTCGAGGACGCGCGAGCCGTCGTGCGGGTCGATCCGCTGGTAGTCCGGGTGCTCGATCAGCTCGTCGACCGCGAAACGGCCCGTCGGCGTCTCGCTACCGGCGCGACCGACCGCGATCGGAAACGTCTCGACCGGGGTCGCGACGTCGTCCTTCATGAGGTCGAGACGCCGCTCGTGCAACCGGACGACCACGTACGTGGAGCTCTGCTCACTCGCTACGGATGGAGATGTCAGCGGAGGCGCGGTTCCGCGCTCGAGCTTCGGGTCCGGGTGCCCGCAGGCGATCAATCCCGAGGCAAGGAGGAGGATCACACCCAACAGTGCCCGAGCACCGTGGAGCGATCCGATGGAGCGACGGAGCTGGGCGGCGAGGAATTGAACCTCGCCGCCCGTTGCATACGTCGGCTCTCGACGAGCCGACCCTATGTCGCTCCGATGCAATCCAAAACCAATTGATCCAGCTCAGCCGCCGCGGCGCTGGGTTACCGGCGGCTCATACCGCGGAGGAGGCGGCGGCGGTGGTGGCGGTGCCGCCGGAGGCGGCGGCGGCACGTACGCTGGCGCCTCCTCGGGCTGGAAGACGTGCTGAACCGTGATGCCGGTCGACGCCCACTGCCGCGCAACGTCCGATCCCGGACGCGCGACCATGTTGGCGTAGTCGTAGCGTCCGAAGAACCCGAGCGAGGTGTTGGGTGCGACCTCGAAGGCGAGACCGCCGCCGGCGTTGAAGCCGATGCCGTCGTCGCTCATCACGCCGCTCAGGTCGCGGTAGTAGCCGCCCGCGATGTTGGTGTAGATCTCGACCGGTCCGGTGAGCAGCGAGAAGCGCGGCCCGCTGGTGATCGAGAACACGCTGGCGACGTCGTCTTTCGTCGAATGACCGTCACAGCAGTGATGCTCACTGTCGTAGAGAAAGAACTGCGGATTCGCCAGCAACGACAACGCGAAGCTGTCGCCGAAATTGAAGCGATAGCCGCCTTCGATCCCCACCGTTCCGCCGATGTCGGGATCGATCGTTCGGCGGTACTTCGAGAGCGGAAAGGCCGCCCCCGCGTTGACGCCGATCTCGGGCCCATCTGCCCGAGCGTCGCTCGTAATGACGCCGAGGCCCACGACCGCAGTACATAGTGCGACCGCGAGACCCCTTCTTGTTGCCTTCCCCATAGTGTCCTCCTTACCTCTTTCAACGGTCCGAATGAGTGACCCTCACAGCGCCGGACATGATGGCGAAACGATACGCCGAGAACAAGTCCATGGTAATTGCTGGCATTATGATCGGTTATGGCTGTTCCGATCGCCGCTCGGCTATGAATCGCGGTCGGGGAGACGATAGTGGACGATGGTGCTTGACAGCAGCGGGAGGGATCGGCACAACACCCGTACGATGTACACGTACACGGCGCACGCGGCACTATTGAGCTGCTGTTGTACCGAGGCCCGGGATCTCTCCCGCGTGCCCGGTCGCGCCACCGTCGCCGACTAGCTTCGCGTCGGCCTCGTCGTCGAGATCGAAAGGCCCGGGAGGCACGCCCCCGGGCCTTTTCTTTTTCCCACCTCATCTCGACTCGACGACAGAGGAGAACGACTCATGGCGAAGACGATGCATCTCCGGTGGCTGCGCTTCAGACGCCACGTCCGGCTGAGTGGACCACGCGCTGCCCAGCGGCGGACCGCCGCCTGGCTGGCCCTTCCGACCTTCAACGAGACCGTCACGAGCTCGCCGGCCGGCGATGGTGCTTTTTCCGAGGTCTACCGGTGACACCGGATCTCACCGCCGCGCACCGCCGTGTCGAGCGGCCGGCTCGGCACCGCCAACCGATCGAATGGAATCGCCTGAGCGCCCGCTCACACGCGCATCGAATCGTACCGGCGCTCCGGCTGGCCGGGATCGGCAAGACGTTCTGGGTGCGCGATGGCGAGGTCGAGGTCCTCCGGCGCATCACGCTCGACGTCGCGCCCGGCGAGCTCGTGTGCGCGGTCGCTCCCCAGGGTGCGGGCATCTCGATGCTCTTGTCCATCATCGCCGGACTGGAGGCACCGAGCGAAGGGCGCATCTGGAGCCGGGCTCGACGCGTTCGTGGCGCCGGCAGTGACCGTGCCTTGCTCTTCGCGGACACCGGGCTCTTTCCGGGGATGCATGCCCGCGCCAACGTCGAGTTCGCGCTTCGTGACAGCGGCCTACCGCTCTTCGAACGCACGGCGGTCGCGCGCCGCTGCCTCGATTTGGTCTCGATGCATCGGTTCGAGCACATGTTCGCCCACCAGCTGACCGAGGCACTTCAGCACCGCATCGCGCTGGCTCGCGCCCTCGCCACCAACCCGGCCGTCCTGCTCATGGACGAGCCCTTCGTCCGGCTGAGCCCGCGCCCGCGTGAGCGGCTGCACGAAGAGCTGCAGGCCGTTTGGGCGGCGACGCGGACGGCAATTCTGTTCGCGACCCACGACGTTCTCGAGGCCGCCACCCTCGCCGATCGCGTGATCGTCCTCTCGTCGCGGCCGGGCAGGATCGTGGCCGAAATTCCCGTTGATCTGCCGCGACCCCGCCTCGCAGCGGACGACGCGGTCCGCGAGCTGGCGCGTGAGATCGCACTCGGCTTGCGCGCGGCGGCCGCATGATGCGTCCCGTCGCGCATCCCCGGAGGTAACCCATGCCCCATTGGTTCGAAGACAACGCGCACTCGATCGGACGCACGCCGCTCGTGCGCCTGAACCGCATCCACGACGGGGCGCCGGCGACCATTCTCGCCAAGATCGAAGGGCGAAACCCCGCCTACTCCGTCAAGTGTCGACTCGGCGCCGCCATGGTGTGGGACGCGGAGCGGCGTGGGGTCCTGACGGCCGACCGCGAGATCGTCGAGCCGACCAGCGGCAACACCGGCATCGCGCTCGCCTTCGTGGCCGCGGCGCGCGGCTACCGGCTCACGCTGACGATGCCCGACACCATGAGCATCGAACGGCGAAAGCTCCTGGCGGCCTACGGCGCCAGGCTCGTCCTCACCGAGGGCGCGCGCGGCATGACCGCCGCCGTCGCCAAGGCGGAAGCGATCGTGGCCTCGGATCCCGGCCGGTACGTGCTGCTGCAGCAGTTCAAGAACCCCGCCAACCCCGCGATCCACGAGAGCACCACCGGCCCCGAGATCTGGAACGACACCGACGGCACGATCGACGTCTTCGTCGCGGGGGTCGGCACCGGCGGAACGATCACCGGAGTGTCGCGCTACATCAAGCGCACGTGCGGCAAGCGGATCGTCTCGGTCGCCGTCGAGCCGGAGGCGAGCCCGGTCATCACGCAGCTGCGCGCCGGCCTGCCGCTCCGGCCGAGCTCGCACAAGATCCAGGGCATCGGCGCGGGCTTCGTGCCGAGCGTCCTCGACCTTTCCCTGGTCGACGCGGTCGAGCTGGTCAGCAACGAGGAGGCGATCGCCTACGCCCGGCGGCTGAGCCGCGAGGAGGGCATCATCGCCGGCATCTCCAGCGGCGCCGCGGTCGCGGTGGCGGTCCGGCTCGCGCACCGGCCGGAGAACGCCGGCACGACCATCGTGACGGTCCTCCCGGATTCGGGCGAACGCTACCTCAGCTCACCGCTCTTCGAGGGAGTCTTCGACGCGCAAGGAGTCTCCCTATGAACGCTCGATTGGCCGAGATCGGCCCCCTGGCTCGCTGGGATACGGGAGACATCGTCGATGCACTGGCCACCGCCAACGTCGACCTGCTTCCCGTCCGGCGGAGGACGCGGACGCGGTACGTACTCCCTTCACGCGAAGCGCTCGAGGCTATCGTGGCGGACCTGCGGGCCGCGCTCTTCCCCGCGCACTTCGGCGCCGGTGACCCGTCGCCCGACGGCATCCGGAGCTTCGTGGCGCAGCGGCTGGACGCCGCCCTTGCCTCCCTCCGAGAACAGGTATGGCGGGGCCTGACCTTGTCGAGTGCGCACGCCGATCAGGAGTGCCAGGACTGCGGAGGGCGCGCGGGTGAGCTCACCGCGGCCTTCGCCCGGCGCCTGCCGGAGATCCGCGCACGTCTCGGCAGCGACGTCCGTGCCGCCTACGAGGGCGATCCCGCCGCGACCAGCATCGACGAGCCGGTCTTCTGCTACCCGGGGATCACCGCCATCACCCATCAGCGTATCGCCCACGAGCTCTACGAACTCGGCATACCGCTCATCCCCCGCATCATCACCGAGCTCGCCCACAGCGCGACGGGCATCGACATCCACCCGGGGGCTCGTATCGGTGCGAGCTTCTTCATCGACCACGGGACTGGCGTCGTGATCGGCGAGACCTGCGTCATCGGCGAGCGGGTGCGGCTCTACCAGGGCGTCACGCTCGGCGCCAAGAGCTTCCCGACCGACGAGCACGGCCGGCCGATCAAGGGACGCCCGCGCCACCCGATCGTCGAGGACGACGTCACCATCTATGCCGGCGCCACCATCCTCGGCCGCATCACCATCGGACGAGGCTCGAGCGTTGGTGGCAACGTGTGGCTCACCCGCGCCGTGCCAGCGGGGAGCTTCATCAGCCAAGGCCCGGCCCGCGACGACGGATTCGACGGCGGCCTCGGCATCTGAAGGAGAGGGCTACCTCTCGCTCATGGCGGCGTCACATCCTGCCGCACCGGCAAGCCGGCCGCCGCCCAGGCCTGGAAGCCGCCGACGAGATCGGTGGCGTGGATGAGGCCGAGATCCTGCAGCGCGGCCGCCGCGAGACTCGAGGCGTACCCTTCCGAGCAGACAACGACGATCGCCTGATCGTAGCCGCGGATCGCCGCCAGCCGATGCGCGGACGCGGGGTCGAGACGCCACTCCAGCACGTTCCGCTCGATGACGGTCGCGCCGGGGATCGCGCCCTCGCGCATGCGTTGCGCGACTGGACGGATGTCGACGAGGAGCCCCCCGTCATTCAGGAGCTCGGCGGCCCGGGGCGCGTCGACGCGTCGCAGGCGGGCGCGCGCCTCCGACACGAGCCGGTCGACGCTCTTGCGGCCTTTCGCTCTGGTGCGCGCCCGTCGTGGGCCGAAGCCCTTCCGCAGCGGCGGAACGACACGCTCGACCCGGACGGGCGCCAGAAAGGCGCCCGCTTCGTGCTCGTAGAAGGTCATGGTCTCGAGCGGCGGCGAGTAGACGTGAATGCTGGTCGCCGGCGTCTCGCCCTCGTTGCGGAGATCGTGGACGTGGCCCGGACCGAAGGCGTGCGCGCTGCCGCGCGTCCAGTCTGCCCGGCTGAGCGGCGCGCGCGACTCGAGATCCGTGAAGTGCTCGGTCAGCTCGCCCTCGACGATCAACACCACCCCCGAGGAGCCGCCGTGATCGTGCAACGAGATCGCCTGCTCGCTGGTCCACGTGAGGAGCCAGGCCTCGACCTCCCCGGTACGGATGAGGCGAACGAAATGGCGCTGCGCCGGATCGTGTCGGACACGCCGGCGCCAGAGCGTTTCCTGTTCCGCGAGGGTCCGGGCGATCGTCTCGAGCCAGGCGGGATCGGCCCGACGCGTCGCCGGGACCGGTACCGCGACTTTTCTACTTCCTCGTAGCGTGCGCATGCGGCATTCCTTCCTCCACCGACCTGCGAGGAGAGATGAGCACACGCCAAAAACACGAAAGCCCACCGACCGCGCAGGTGGTGGGCTCTTCGACCGAGGGTCGCCGGCGGGTCTACGCGATCGCCGGCGGGCGGAGGCCCGACCACCAGGATCGACGACAACAACGGCGGCTCGATGCGATCGTCACGTGCTCGAAACTACGGAAGGCGCCTCGGGGTGTCAAGACGAAGATGCGCGCGCCGGCGATTCCTTCGTCCAGCGCGCGACCATCTCGGCCGCGCGCTCGGCATCGGCGTCGTTCAGCGCTCGCGCCTGATACGTGAGCTCGAGCGTCACGGCGTTCGGATCCATGAAGTAGATCGACGACCACACCCCGTCGTGGTCGACGGGCCCCGTGACACGAAGGCCATGGGCTTCGAGCCGCTCTTTCCAGGCCGCCAGGCTCGCGGCGGAGTCGACGCTGAGTGCCAAGTGCCGCACCCACGGGGGCATGCCGTCGGGCTTCGGCTTCTCGAGCCCGGGGATGTCGAAGAAGGCGATGATCTCGCCGCTCTCCATCGCGAAGAAGGTGTGCAGGAACGGGCGTGGGCCGCTCTCGTCGTGGACGGCGTCGACGAGCCGAAATCCCATCACCTCGGTGTAGAAGCGCACCGTCGCCGCCGTATCGAAGGTCGGGTAGGCCACGTGGTTCAGTCGGGTCGCGATTCTGGGCATCGACATGGGATCCTCCTAGTTGGGGACGTCGCGGGCGATCTCACCCGCGGTTCGAATCGTCACGCGGTCGTCGGCGACGGCGGCCGCGATCACGGCCGCGAGGGCCGCGAGGCGCTCGTCGTCGACGCCGGTGAGGAAGGCGTGGCAGACGAGCAGGAACAGCCCGCCGGCCTCGGCGACCTCCGCCAGCCGCGCGAGCCAGCGATCGCGCACCGCCGCCGGCGGCGGCGGATCGGCGCGCAGGTAGAAATAGCCGTCCACGCAGGGCCAGACGAACGGCACCTGCGCGAGCCCGGACGACAAGCGCCCGGGCCGCATGCCGTCGCCGAGGCTCGCGTCGTAGCGATAGCCGAGGTCGCTGAGCACGTCCGCGGTCGCCTGGCTGCGGCTGCCACCGGGAGCGCGGAAGCCGACCGGACGTACCCCGCTCGCCTCGGCCAGCGCCGCGGTCGCCTCTGCGGCGCGCTCGCGTTCGGTGGCGGGGTCGAGCGCGGCCCAGGGCTCGTGCGTCCAGCCGTGCATGCCGAGCTCGTGGCCGCGCTCCACGATCTCGCGCACCGCCGCCGGGTGGTGCACGCCGTTCCAGCCCTCGACGAAGAAGGTCGCGCGCACCCGGTGCGCCGCGAGCAGGCGATAGAGGTTCGGGAAGCCGACCGTCAAAGATTCGTCGGTCCCGTCCGCGCCGGGGTCCTGGCGCCGGCCGGCGCCGACGTCCGCCGCCTCGGCCATGTTGTCGAAGGTGAAACAGGCCGTGGACTTGAGCGGCGTCGACGGGCTCATGGTGCGCTCGGCGGCCGGGGGCAGAACCGATGGCGCAGCTCATAGCGACGGGAACGCATCCGGATGACGATCTTCTAGCATCCGCGATTCGTGTGTTGACAGAGGCGCACGCGTCGAGCATAACCGGCCGCGATGATGCTTCTGAACGCGATGTGTTGTTGTTGTACCGAGTGCCCGGGGATCTCCCTCGCCCACGGTCGCGTCGCGTTCGGAGCCGCTATCGGCTGAAGCAACCCAACGCAGCGTCCTCAAAAGGCCCGGGAGAGTCCATCTCCCGGGCCTTTTTTTTGCGCCGCCAAAGGCGGCGTCTCCAAACGACGATCTCGAGGTTGATTGCAAGTGCACAGAGACACGACGAACCCGGATGCCAAGGCGACGACGCTCCGCATCCTCAACCCCCGCCCGGACCACCGGTCCGGGCATGATGGAGACCCCATGTTGAAACGTCTGACCTTGGCCCTGCTCGTCGGAATCGCGCTCGCCGCCGCTCCGGCGCGGGCCGCCTCCCTCGAGCTCCTGAACGTGTCCTACGACCCGACGCGCGAGCTCTATCGCGCCGTCAACGCGGCCTTCATCGCGAAGTACAAGGCCGCGACCGGCACCGATCTCACCATCAAGCAGTCGCACGGCGGCTCGGGCACGCAGGCCCGCGCCGTCATCGACGGCCTCGAGGCGGACGTCGATCACGCTCGCCATGTGGCCCGACACCAACGCGATCGCGAAGGCCGGCCTGCTGCCGCTCGACTGGACGTCGAAGCTCCCCCAACGACTCGCTGCCCTACACCTCGACGATCGTCTTCGTGGTGCGCAAGGGAAACCCGAAGGGCATCAAGGACTGGCCCGACATCGTGAAGCCCGGCGTCGAGATCGTGACGCCGAATCCCAAGACCTCGGGCAACGGCAAGCTCTCGTTCCTCGCCGCCTGGGGCTCGGTCACGCAGCGCGGCGGCTCGGACGCCGACGCGCTGGCGTTCGTGAAGAAGCTCTACGAGCAGACCCCGGTCCTCGATCTCGGCGCCCGCGCCGCGACCACGACGTTCGTGCAGAAGAAGATCGGCGACGTCCACCTGGCCTGGGAGAACGAGGCGCAGCTCGAGGTGCACGAGGCGGCCGGGGCGGTCGAGATCGTCTACCCGCCGATCAGCTTCTTCGCCGAGCCGCACGTCGCGGTGGTGACGCAAGAACGCCGAGCGCAAGGGCACGGCCGACGCCGCCAAGGCGTACCTCGAGTTCCTCTACACGCCCGAGGGCCAGGAGATCATCGCCAAGAACTACTACCGCCCGACCGACGCCGCCGTGCTCGCGAAGCACCGCGCGACGTTCCCGGAGATCAAGCTCTTCAAGATCGACGCCGTCGCGAAGAGCTGGGACGACGCCAGCGCCAAGTACTTCGGTGACGGCGGTCTCTTCGACACCTTCTACAAGCCGAAGCGATAGCCTAGAGAGCGCGCAGGAGCCCCCGCCATGATCGACGTCAACCGCCGCGTGCTCCCGGGATTCGGGCTGAGCCTCGGGTACACGATGCTCTACCTGAGCCTCTTGGTCGGCGTTCCCATGGCGGCCGGGTTCCTGCAAGCGCATCGCAGCTTTCGCTCGACGACTTCTTGCGAGCCGCGTTCTCCGACCGCGCCCTCGCCGCCTACTGGCTGACGCTCTGGACCTCGTTCGTCTCGGCGGTGGTGAACGTCGATCTTCGGCGGGCTCGTCGCCTGGGTGCTGGTCCGCTACGAGTTCCCGTTCAAGCGCCTCTTCGACTCGCTCGTCGACTTCCCCTTCGCCTTGCCGACGGCCGTCGCCGGGCTCGTCTACTCGAGCCTGCTCGTCGAGGACGGCTGGTACGGCCGCTTCCTCGTCCCGCTCGGCATCCAGGGCGCGTACTCGCGCCTCGGCATCGTCCTCGTGCTCGTCTTCATCGGGTTCCCGTTCGTCGTCCGCACGCTGCAGCCGGTCCTCGAGAGCCTCGAGCGCGACATCGAGGAGGCGGCGGCGTGCCTCGGCGCCAACCGCTTGCAGACCTTCCGGCGCGTGATCGCTGCCGTCGATCACCCCGGCGCTCATCACCGGCTTCGCCCTCGCCTTCGCGCGCTCGCTCGGCGAGTACGGCTCGGTGGTCTTCATCTCCGGCAACATGCCGTACCAGACCGAGATCGCGCCGGTGCTGGTCGTCGACCGTCTCGAGGAGTTCGCGTACGGCGAGGCGGCGGCGATCGCCGCGTGCTGCTCTCGATCTCGTTCGTCACGCTGCTCGCCATCAACCTCCTCGAACGCTGGAGCGCGCGCCACCATGGCTGACCCCACGCTCCGCCCCATACCGCGGCGCGCCGACGAGGATCCTCCCTGGGTCCGGCGGACGCTGATCGCGACGGCGCTCCTGGTCATGAGCGTGCTGGTGGTGATCCCGCTGGTCAACGTCTTCGTCGAGGCGTTCGCCGGCGGCGTCGGCGGCCTACTGGAAGAACCTGGTCGACGACCCCGACACCCTGCACTCGATCCTCCTCACGCTCATGGTCGCGCCGACGGCCGTCATCCTGAACATTGATCTTCGGTCTCGCCGCGGCCTGGGCGATCGCGCGCTTCAAGTTTCCCGGCCGCGCGGTCGCTGACGGCCTTGATCGACCTGCCGTTCACGGTGTCGCCGGTCGTCGTCGGGCTCTTCCTGCTGCTGCTGTTCGGGCTGCAGGGGATCTTCGGCCCCTGGCTCCGCGAGCACGACATCAAGATCATGTTCGCCTTTCCGGGACTCGTGATCGCCACCTGCTTCGTCACCTTCCCGGTCGTCGCGCGCGAGCTGATCCCGCTGATGGAGGCGATCGGCGCCGAGGAGGAGATCGCGGCGGTGAGCCTGGGCGCCCGCGGCTGGCAGCTCTTCCGCCTGATCACGCTGCCCGAACATCAAGTGGGGCCTGCTCTACGGCATCATTCTCTGCAACGCCCGCGCGATGGGCGAGTTCGGCGCGGTCTTCGTCGTCTCCGGACACATCGCCGGCAAGACCGACACGATGCCGCTCCGGATCGAGAAGCTGTTTCAGGAGTACAACCTGCCGGGCTCGTTCGCCGTGGCGTCGGTGCTGGCGATGCTGGCACTGGTCACGCTGCTCGTGAAGACGACGCTCGAATGGCGCACCCGCCGCGATCTGGAAGAAGCGGAAGCGGCTGCATGACGCAAGGAGGAGAGGCATGAGCATCACGGTCAAGAACGTCACCAAGACGCTTCGGCACCTTCGTCGCGCTCGACAACGTGAGCCTCGAAGTCCCCGGCGGCGCGCTCTGGCGCTGCTCGGACCGTCTGGCTCCGGCAAGACGACCTTGCTCCGGATCATCTCCGGGCTCGAGGTCGCCGGACACCGGCAGCGTCCTCTACCACGACGAGGACGTCACCGGCGCCTCCGTCCGCGAGCGCAACGTCGGCTTCGTCTTCCAGCACTACGCGCTCTTCCGCCACATGACCGTCTTCGAGAACATCGCCTTCGGCCTGCGCGTCCGCAAGCGTCCCGAAGGCCGAGATCCGCGACCGCGTCCACGAGCTGCTGCGGCTGGTGCAGCTCGAGGGCTACGAGCAATCGCTGCCGTCGCAGCTCTCCGGCGGCCAGCGCCAGCGCGTCGCGCTGGCGCGCGCGCTCGCCGCCGAGCCGAAGGTGCTGCTGCTCGACGAGCCCTTCGGCGCGCTCGACGCCAAGGTGCGCCAGGAGCTCCGCCAGTGGCTCCGACGCCTCCACGACGAGATCCACGTCACCAGCGTCTTCGTCACCCACGACCAGGAGGAGGCGTTCGAGGTCGCCGACCGGGTCGTGATCATGAACAAGGGCCGCATCGAGCAGGTCGGCAGCCCGGCCGAGATCTTCGAGCACCCCGCCAACGCGTTCGTCATGGACTTCCTCGGCAACGTCAACGTCTTCCACGGCAGCGTCCAGGGGGATCGGGCCGCGATCGACACGTTGCAGGTCGCCTTCCCGATGTCCGGGCAGCAATCGGGCGACGCCAAGGCGTTCGTGCGCTCGCACGAGCTCGAGATCCAGCGCGAACGGAACGGCCGACCCGCGCTGAAGGCCCACGTCGTCCACATCAATCCCGCCCGTCCCGTCGTCAAGGTGCGGTCTACACGCCGAGGACTTCGGCGTGTGGCTGAACGTCGACGTCAGCTGGGAGCGGTACGCGGAGCTCCGCCTCCAGAGCGGCGACGAGGTGTACGTCTCACCCAGAAACGTCCGTGTTTTCGTCCAAGACTTTCAGATCTAGCGACCAAGGAGATCGACATGAGCCGAGAGCATACAGAGGGGAACGAGTTTCGCTTGGAGGTGCAGGAGCCGGTTCGCGACGGCGCGCTCGGTCGCATCGAGTCCGCGCTCCGCGGCCTCGAGTTCGGCACCGTGACCGCCGTCGTCCAGAACGGCGTGGTGGTGCAGGTCGAGCGCACCGAGAAGGTGAGACTGCAGCGATCCGATCGACTCCGTTGACGAGCCCGCGGCCGACCTGCACGCAGGAGGCCTGACTTTCGAATACACGCGTCGCTGACCGGAACGACCGGAGGCCCGCCGAGACTCCCGAGAAAAGGAGCAAGGCATGTTCCTCCGAGACGTTCTGAAGCGATGGCGCGAGCGACCTGGTGACGTGGTTGAGGGCGGGGCTGAGGGCCGAGCCTCGTGTCTGCTCGGAGAGCTCGCCGCCGATCCCGAGGATTTTGCCGAGCTCGCGGCCGTGCTGCACGTGGATTTTCGGGTCGTGGTCGCCGCCTTGTCGGCGGCCGAGCCGCCGCGGAGTCCCGAGGGGCTGATCGCGGCGCTGACCGCCACACGAGAGCCGGTCGCGGCGTCGGGCCGCGGCTGGTCGTCATGGGGACGTGGGGGGGAGGAGGTTGGTTGGGCGCGGTGGGTGCGCGTGCGTGGGGGCGCGCGCACCCACCGCGAAGCGGCCTCGCCCGAGACCGTCGTTCGCTCGGCCATGGTGGCGTCATGAGCCCCGCACCGAGCCAAGGAATACCGCGCGTCCACCCGTCCACGGGAGACCACGGAACGTCGAAACCAGCGCCGCCGACCGGACACACCGGACGCTCGCGAAACTCTACCGGAGGAAGTCCCATGAAAGCGGATACGATTTGGAAACGATGGCTGGCCGGCGCGATGGTCGTCGGCCTGGTCGTCACCGGGCCCGGCGTCACCTTCGCCGGCGGAGCCCCGAGGAGCGGCAACGTCGACGATCGCCTGCGCGCACTCGAGGCCGAGATCGAGCAACTGAAGCGCGAGCGCGCCCAGCAGGCCGAGGAGGCGCCGGTCGGCGAATCCCAGGTCAAGAACATCGTCGACGAGACCTTGAAGAAGCAGAAGGTGCTGGCGGGATGGCAGGACGGCTTCTTCCTGCAGTCGCCGAGCGGTGACTTCAAGCTGAAGCTCCGCGGCTACGCGCAGGCCGACGGCCGCTTCTTCGCGGAGGAAGACGGCGACACCGGCAACGCCACGTTCACCATGCGGCGCGTCCGGCCGATCCTCGAGGGCACGGTGTACAAATACTTCGACTTCCGGATCATGCCGGACTTCGGCGGCGGCAACACCGTGCTGCAGGACGCCTACGCCGACATCCGCTACTTCCCGTATGCGTCGCTCCGGGCCGGCAAGTTCAAGCCACCGGTCAGCCTCGAGCGCCTGCAGTCGGGTGCGGAGATGACCTTCATCGAGCGCTCGATCTTGCAAAACCTGGTGCCGAACCGCGACGTCGGCGTGCAGCTCTACGGGGACCTGCTCGAGGGCGCCCTCGGCTATCAGGTCGGCATCTTCAACGGCTCCTTCGACGGCGAGGCCGGCCGCGACGTCGACCTCAACGACGACAAGGATTTCGCCGGTCGCGTGTTCACGATTCCGTTCAAGAACACCGACATCGATCCATTGAAGGGCTTTGGCTTCGGCCTCGCCGGGACCTTCGGCCATCAGAACGGCGAGTCGCTGACCGGTCTGCAGTACAAGACGGCGGGCCGCTCGAACTACTTCCTCTACAACGCCGATGCCCGCGTCGTGTCACGCGGCGACCATTGGCGCGTCGTGCCGCAGCTCTACTACTACTTCGGCCCGTTCGGCCTGATGGGCGAGTACGCCGTGAGCCACCAAGTCGTCGAGGGCACGGCGGGCGGCGCGGCCCGCGCCGACTACGACGCCACCGGCTGGTTCCTGCAGGCGTCGTGGGTGCTGACCGGCGAGGACAACACCTACAAGTCCGTCACCCCGATCAACAACTTCGATCCGCGGCAGGGACGGTGGGGCGCGTTCGAGATCGGGGCGCGCGTCGCCAACACGGACCTCGACGACGACCCGTTCGAGACCCAGGTCACGACCTTCCGGCTCACCCGCGGCACCCCCACCGCCTGGGCGTACACTGCGGGTCTGAACTGGTACCTCAACAAGAACTTCAAGTTCCAGTTCAACTACGAGCGAACCGATTTCGCCGGAGCGCCGAGCTTCTCCGGCAACGGCACGAAGACGCACGAGGACGCGATCCTCACACGCTTCCAGGTCTCGTTTTAGCGGGAGGCGACATCGTCGAGTCGAGCGGGACCACGCCGGGAGCCCGAAGCCCGGGCACCGGTCGGGTCCCGCCTCGCGGCGGCGCGCACGGGCGAGCGATGGGGATCGTTCGGGCGCGCCGCCAACCACTGAGGAACGCCATGACCAACACCGGCCACAGCCCCCGCGAGCTCTCCGCCGCCGTTGCCACCAATCTCTCGCGTCTCCGGATGAACTCCGGAATCGCCACGCCGATCCTCGCCGAGATCACGGGACTTTCGATCGAGACACTGGAGGCGCTCGAGGCCGGCCGCTCGACCCCGAGCCTCCGCACCCTGTGGACGCTCGCAGACGCCTTCGAGGTCCCGTTCGGCGTCTTGATCGCGGGAGCCCCCTGCGCCTCGACGAGCTTTCACGTTCTGCGCGCCGCCGAACGCCGCATCGTCGATTCGGCCGGTGGGGGCTTCCGCTCGCGCGCGCTGTCGGCCGCCGGCGATCCTCGCGAGCCCGAGGTCTACGAGATCACGCTGGCGCCGGGATGGCTGGAGGAGGCCGATCCGCACGCACCGGAGACGTTCGAGCACATCGTGGTGGTCAGAGGCACCCTGGTGGTACGAACGGATGACGCGGTGGCGGCACTCGCAGCCGGTGACGCGTTGTTCTTCCGTGCCGACCGACCGCATGCATATCACAACCCGGACGTTCGCGAGGCAATGCTGCATCTCATCATGATCTATGCCGGTGATTGGATCACGGGGATCGAGGACCTAGACACTTCCTCATAATTTCCCATTCACGTTTCCTCTCGTCATCATTCGTGGATTCGAGGTGAGGAGCTGTGGCCGATATATGCTCGGCGGATATCGTATTGCTTCCGATGACCGCCATTGATATCTGTGGCCGCGCTTTTGATAGTCATAACTTCGGATTGGGGGTCAATCATGGCGAGAAAAACACGGGCGGCTCGGCCACGTGCAAAGTCGGGAACGCTGACGAATCTCCGGAAGCAGGCCGAAGCGATGATGGGGCGCCTGCGGCGCGCCGGAATGCAGCAGGTCCGCGCCCTTGAGCGGCAGATCGAGCGCCTGAACCAGCAGCGACAGGCCCTCCTTTCCGAGCTCGGCTCGAGCCTCGGGGTCGGGGGAGGCGGACGGCGCCGCGGGCAAGCCGGCCGCGGCGGCCGCCGGAGCCGCATCGATTGGAATCAGGTATTTACCAAGCTTCCCAAGACTTCCTTCAAGGCCAGCGACGTGCGCGCCTTGGTGCCCAACGTCGCCGCCGGGACCCTCTCTCAACGCCTCACCGGGTGGGTCAACGAGAAGAAGCTGAAGCGCAGCGGATCGCGTCGCGGCACGCGCTACACGCGCTCCTAGCCTTCTCGCCTCGCCCGCGCATGACGGGTCCGCCCCACCAGGCGGTCTCGCACGGCCTCGCAATCGGCGGATGCGATCGCATCCGCGGTTGCGGCGCCTATAGTGTCGCTCGGAATTCAAGGCCTCAGTTGACAGGTCGGCAGGCCCCTTCTAAGGTCGACGCGTCCGACTTTCCGGCCCCAGACTCCGAGGCTCCGAACATGCGAATGGTGTTTCCGACGGTGCGCGATCGACGCGACGTCGACCGCGCGTTGCGCGATTTCTTCACACACTATCGCGCGGCGGATTTTCGTCGCTTCGTCAGGCTCATTTGTCGCTTCTATGGCGTCAAACAGCCGATGGTCGAATGGTACGAGTATCTCGATTGGGGTAAGGGCGCCGGCCGCACCTGGGACGACGGTAAAATCGCGCTCGTGCATCCCGAAAACTGGAAACGTGGACGGAAGTACAACAGCATGCGTCAGTGGATCCACACCGTCCATCACGAGATGGGACACTACCTGTTCTGGGCCGATGCGGAGCGGAAGGCCGATTTGTTCGCCGACGGCATGATGCACGGCGTGGACCGAGGCCTGCGGAGACAGCCGCCAAAGCCGTTGACGCGCGTGCGCATGACCGGACACGCGCGGAGCGTCGGCCGCCGTCGCTCGGCGGTCTGAGCGCGCCCATCGGCGCAGCGGGGCATCCACATGGGTGCGAACGCGATCAGACGCCGGATCATCATCGCCGCGGCCGCATGGCTGCTCGCGGTCCCGGGACACGCCGCCGAGCTCTATCCGTTCGGGTCGCATCCGATGAGCTATGCGGCCGGAACCATCCGGCCGAATCACCTCTCGCCGGCGATCCTCGATCAAGCGGTGCGCGATTTCTACGACGCCTGGAAGGCGCGCTTCCTGACCCAGACGTGTGGAACCGGTCGCTGGGTCGTCCTGACCGCGACCGACGCCGCCAACCTCACGGTCTCGGAAGGGCACGGATACGGCATGATCCTCATGGCGCTCATGGCAGGACACGAGCTCGACGCCCAGCAGATCTTCGACGGGATGGTCGCGTATTTTCACGATCATCCGACGGCGTTTCACGATCGCCTGATGGGCTCGTATCAGGATCAATCGTGCGCCACCCCCGAGGGTGATTTCGACAGCGCCGCCGACGGCGACCTCGACATCGCCTTCGCGCTCCTCCTCGCCGATCGCCAATGGGGGAGCTGCGGGGCCATCGACTACTTCGCGGAAGCACAGCAGGTTCTGGCGGACATCAAGGACGGCGACCTCGACGCGAGCGCGCGCTACGTGCTGCTCGGCGACTGGGTCGTCCCCTCGGAGAGCGCCAAGTTCTATGCGGCGACGCGCTCCTCCGACTTCATGCCCGATCACACCCGCAGCTTCGAGGCCGTCACCGGCGATCCCGACTGGGCGGGACTCCGCGACCGCACCTACGAGATCATCGACAGCCTACAGACCAACTACAGCCCGGGTACCGGCCTCCTCCCCGACTTCGTGAAGACGCCCCTCGGAACGCCGCAACCGCCGTCGGGGAAGTTGCTCGAGGGGCTGCACGACGGCCGCTACTACTACAACGCCTGCCGCGACCCCTGGCGGATCGCCACCGACGCCCTGGTCGCCGGCGACCCGCGGGCCACGACCGCCGCCGAACGGATCAACGCGTGGATCCGGAGTGCCACCGGCGGCGATCCCGCGGCCATCGCGAGCGGGTACAAGCTCGACGGAACCCCCATCGCGGGCGCCGACTATCTGTCGATGGCCTTCGTCGCGCCGCTCGCCGTCGGGGCGATGGTCGACGCCGACAATCAGGCCTGGCTGAACGCGCTCTGGGATCTGATGGTCGCGACCCCGGCCGGCACCGACGGCTACTACGAGAACACGCTGAAGCTCCTTTCCATGGTGGTCGCGTCGGGGAACTGGTGGGCGCCCGAGCGCGTCGCGGCCGGACCCTGCTCGGCGCCGACCGCCACACCCGGCCCGACGGCGACCCCGACACCGACCCCGACGCCGCAATGCGAGAGCACCCCGCGCGCCGACTGCCGGACGCCGGTAGCCGCCGGCGGCGCGGCGCTCACGCTCAACGACCGCTCCGACGACCGCAAGGACCTGCTGCAATGGAAATGGGGCAAGGGCGGCGCGACCTCCGTCGCCGACCTCGGCGATCCCGCCAGCGCAACCCGTTACGACCTCTGCCTCTACGACGGCACCTCGAGCCTGGTCGCGAGCGCGACCGCGCCGGCGGGAGGCATCTGCGCGGGCCGCCCCTGCTGGCGGGCCACGAGCGCCGGCTTCCGCTTCACGCAAAAGGAGCTGCTGCCCAACGGCATCGCCAGCATCGACCTGAAGAGCGGCGGCGACGGCAAGGCGCGGATCGCGATCAAGGGAAAGGGCGCTCCGCTGGCGCTCCCTGCCCTGCCGGTCGCGTCGCTGCCTCTGACGGTTCAGCTGTCGAACGACCTCGGTCGCTGCTGGACGGCCACCTATCAGAACGACGTGCGCGCGAACGACGCCGAGTCGTTCAAGGCATCTTCGGACTGAGCATTCACGGTCGGTCGACGGCGCGCGCGTGAGGTCGCGGGGCGGGGACGTGGGGATCGTCTCTCCGGCTCGGCAGATCTCACCTATGAACCGACCCTTTTCGACCATTCGCAGGAGAGCGTGTTCGATCTACTCGCCTCCGAGCCGATCCCCACGTCCCCGCCAACGCCCGTCTGGGCGCGATGCGCCCCCGACCGATCGGCTACGAATCGTTTCTTGAACGTCGCGCAGCGGCGGGCGTGCGTGGGGGTGGGGAGTCGCCGCGGAGCGGAGTAGATCGAACACGCTCACCTGCGAATGGTTGAAAGGGGTCGGTTCACACGTGAGATCTGCCGCAGCGGAGCGGCGACTCCCCACCCCCACCCCCACGCCCACCACCGACCTCACCCGCGCGGCGCGCTCAGCTAGCGATGATTTCGCCGCCGTCGACGTCGATGACGGTGCCGGTGATCCATTGCGACTCGGCGCCGGACAGCATGGCGATCACGGCGGCGACGTCCGCGGTCTCCGTCATGCGCCCGCTCGGATGACGCGCGCGCACCTGCTCCGCCATGAGCTCGGAGCCGGGGATCTTTCGGAAGGCCGGGGTATCGGTGACGCCGGCCCGGATCGCGTTGACGGTGATGCCGCTCGGCCCGAGCTCGAACGCGAGCTGGCGCACGTAGGCCTCGAGAGCGGCCTTGGCGGCGGAGATCGCACCGTAGCCCGGCCAGACGCGGGTCGAGCCCGCGCTCGTCATCGCCAGCACACGACTGCCGCGCACCAGTAGGCCGCGGGCGACCGCGTCCTGTACCCAGTAGACGAGACTATTCGCCATCACGTTCAAGGTCATCTCGATCTGCGCCGGGGTCGCCAGGCGCGCCGGCTCCGCCCCTACGAACGGCGTCAGGCTTCCGAAGGCGAGCGAGTGCATGAGCACGCGCACCTCCCCTCCGCCGTCCTCCGCCATGCGCTCGGAGAGCGCGTCGAGCACTTGACGGCGCTTCTCGTGATCAGCGGCGTTGACGTTCAGAAAGAAGGCTTGCGGGCCGGTCTGCCGGATGGCGGCGGTGATCTCGTCGACATGCGCCATTCCGGCGCGACGATCGAGGTGCACCCCGCAGATGGAGAGGCCGCGCTCGGCGAGCGCCCGCGCCGTCGCCTCGCCGAACCCGCTCGACGCTCCCAGGATCAACGCCCATCCTCGGGGATTCGCCGTCATGGCGGCGGACCATAGAGGATGCAATGGAACGCAGCAAACGGCTGGTTTCCTTGCGTTTCCGTTCGTGAGCCTGCTAAGTGGCGGCCCATGACGGAGCCGACTGAGGGCGGACCGACCGTGGAAAACCGCTGGTGGGTCGACACCGGGAAGGCCTCGGATCAGGCGAAGCTGCTTCCCAAGGGGGAGCGTCCTCCCGTCGGCAGCAAGTTCTTCGACATCGGCTACGAGTTCGATCAGGAGCGCGCCAAGCAGCGTCTCACCGATTCCAATCTGAAATTCCTGGACGAAGGCTCGCCGGCTCCGAACGAGTGGCGCCTGATTCGCTTGGTCCCCGACGAGTGTGTTCCGGCTCCGCAAATCGAACGGATGAAGCGCCGCCTGCCCCTTCCCCCCGGCGCACGGGGCGTGGTAGTGGACTCCGGCCGTTCGGTACGCTTCGTCATCACGGGCGATCCCATCGGCGAGCGGGTGCTCGAGTTCACGCTCGGCGAGGAATCATCCTTCGACTGCTGGATCCGGGGGGATTGGGTTCGCGAAGAGCTGTTTCGCGACCTGGACGACGCGCTACAGAAGGCCCAGCCGTACGTCGAGCGTTATCTGGGTCCACAGCCGCAACCCTGGTAGCGACACGAGATCAACGATGCCGTGAGGAGGGAGACACTCAATGACGCAGGCAGGTCACGAAGCGGAAGAGGTCAAAGAGGTCGTCTGGACGTATGCCGGATGGGCCATCATCCTTCTCATTTGCGTCGGCGCGGGAGTTTTTCTCGGCTACACCATGTGGGGGGATGCCGCCACGCTCAAGAAGGAGCTCGGCGAGACCACCGAGCAGGTCAACACGCTCAAGAACGAGCGTGAGACGCTGAAGAGTCAGTTGGCGCTGGCGACGCGCGACAAGGACGCCTGCCAGAAGCAGCTGGCGGCGAAGTGACGTGATCTCTGCCCGGTGCCCTTCGGCGCTGCCGCGCCGAAGGCTCCGCTAGCTACTCGCCCTTCTTGGACTGCTCTGCCAGCTGACGTTTCCAGTCGAGGACGCGCGCCTTGGCGCCTTCGGCCTCGGCTTCCGGGATCATGCCCTTGCGCTGGTAGAACATCGAGAGGCTGGTGTGGGCGAGCGTGTCGTCCGGGGTCAGCTCGACCAGCCTTTTGCCCTCTTCGATCGCCTCGTCGAAGCGCTGGGCGTCGGCGTACGCCATCGCGAGGCCGAGAATGGCGTCGGTGAAGCCCGGATCGAGCGCGATGGCTTCGCGGTAGGTGGCGATCGCGTCGTCGAGGCGTCCATCGGCGACGTGATCGACGGCGAGGTCGTAGAGCTCCTCGGCGGTCGGCATCGGGTGGAGCCTAACGAATCGACTCCGGAGCGACAAGCGGCGGCGCGTTGACAGCCTTCTGAGCGCCTCCTATTTTCCGAGCCGGCTCGAGCGGCTCGATGGCGGCCACGAAGTCACGCGGTACGGCGACGCTACCGCGCCCGTTGGCCAAGAAGACTTGCGAATCCGTGAACCAATGGTCGCGTGCCACCATCTCCCTCCCGTTGACGAAGCGAGCCACGACGTCCGCACCCACCCGCTTCGGTGAGCATTCCGTGACCACGAACAGCGCGCCGGCCATCGCCACCCTCGAGACGGCGCGCCAGCTGCGCGCCCGTGTGCTCGCGTTCATCGCCGCTCCCTCCGATCCCGACTTTGACACGCTGGCGCTCGACGTCCATGCCTACCAGTACCGGGCGAACCCGGCTTACGCGCGCTACGTGGATCGGCTGGGGGCACCGGTACCCGCGAGCTGGCGCGACATCCCGGCCGTCCCGGCGGAGGCCTTCCGGCTGAGCGCGCTGGCCTGCGCTCCCGCCGCCCGCATCTACCAGAGCAGCGGCACGACCGCGGGACCGGAGCGGCGAGCCTACCATCACGTGCCCGACGTCGACGTCTATCGCACCGCCGCGCTCACCGGGTTCCAGCGCGCGGTGCTGCCCCTGGACGCGCGCCGACCCTTCCTGGTAGCCGCGCCCGAACGCGCGACCCATCCCGTGTCGTCGCTCGGCGAGATGGTGTCGTGGCTGCGAGCGGTCCACGACGCCGACGCCGTTCCCTCCTTTCTCCGCGATGGCGGCGTCGACGCCGAGCGCTTGAGCGACGGCATCACGAGGCTCGACCCGAACACCCCGGTCGTGTTGCTCGCGGTGACCTCGGCGCTCCTCCATTTCGTCGACTGGGCCGATGCACGGGGTCGCCGGTGGCGTCTCCCGCCGGCGAGCCTGGTCGTCGATACGGGGGGGTGCAAGGGCTATCGACGCGAGCTCCCGCGAGCGGCGATTCTCGACCGCTACCGGCGGGTGCTCGGCGTCGAGCCCGAGCAGGTCGTGAACGAGTACGGCATGACCGAGCTCTGCTCGCAGCTGTACGCACGCGCGGACGGCCCGCATCGTCCGCCGCCGTGGCTCCGCACGCTCGCCTGCGATCCGGCGACCGGCGAGAGGCTCGCCGCGGGCGAGGTCGGGTGTCTCCGCCACGTCGACCTCGCCAACCTCGGCTCGGTTCTGGCGGTCCAGACCGAGGACCTGGGGAGGGTCACCCCCGACGGCGTCGAGCTGCTCGGACGAGCGCCCGCCGCCGTGTCGCGCGGCTGCTCGCTGCTGGCCGCCGTGGAACCGTCGTGATCGCCCGCGGAGAGCAGGCGCCGCCGAGCGCTCCGCCGCTCACCGCCGAGAGAGTACACGCGACCGCGCAGGCGTTGCGGAACGGCGCGGCGGACCTCCAGAGCCTGAGCCTCGCCGAGCGGATCGCCGCACTCGATCGGGTTGCGGCGTCCTGGTTGGCGCCGGACTCCCCCTGGCGCTGGCGCGCGCTGGTCGAGGTGTTCGCCGCCACCGGCTACCCGGAACGAGCGATCGAAACGGCCCTCGACAATCTCTGGAGCTCGCTCCGCGCACCGCATCTCGCCGAGGTCGCAGAGAGCGAGAATCTCGAGCGCCTCGGCGACGCCCCCCCACGACTGGCATTGCACGTCCTGGCCGGCAACGTTCCGGGGGCCGGGGTCTTCGGCATCATCGCCGCCCTGCTCGCGGGCGTACCGAGCCTGGTCAAGCCGGCGGCGCGCGAGCCGCACGTGCCGTCGCTGGTGGTCGAGTCGATCGCGAGCCTCTCCCCGACGTTCCGGCGCGCCGTCGCGATCGCGTCCTGGCGGGGCGGCACCGCCGAGCTCGACGCCGCCGCGATCGAGGAGGCCGACCTCGTCCTCGCGTACGGGCGTGACGAGACCCTCGACGCGCTCGCACACCACGCCCACCACCGGCTGCTCCGCTTCGGGCAGCGGATCAGCGTCGCCCTCCTCGCGCGCTGCGCCACCACGCGACGCACGGCGGCGGCCCTCGCCGAGCAGGTTGCGCTTTTCGACCAGCAGGGATGTCTCTCCGTCCAGATCGCGTGCGTCGAGGAATCCTCGGTCGACGAGACCCGCCGCTTCGTCGCGACGATCGCCGAGGAGCTGGCGCGCCTCGCCGACGAGCTGCCCCGCGCGCCCCTCCTGCTGCCCGAATCCATCGCCGTCCGGCGCTTTCTCGAACGGCAGCGGTGGCGGGCCCAGGAGGGCGAGGCGGTCGAGGTACACGGGAGTGACGCCGGCCTCTTCAGTGTCGTCTGCGATCGTACCTCGGAATGGTCGAGGAGCCCGGGGTTTCGTCAGCTCGTGGTGCTGCCGGTCGCGACCATGCAGGCCGCGGCGAGCCGGCTCGCGCCGCTCTCGGGCGTGATCGAGGCGGTCGGCTACGCGGGCCCGCCGGAGCGCCTCGGCGAGATTGCCGCGGTCGCCGCCGAGTGCGGCGCGCACCGCCTCTGTCCACTCGAGCGACTGCAGGCTCCGCCCTTCGCGTGGCGGCAGAGTGGGCACGCACGGTTGGCGAGCCTCTTCCGGGACGACGTCGCCGGCTGTTGCGGCGATCCGTTGGCGCCGTTCGCATAGCCATGCCAGGCCGGAGGAAGGCGCGCCCACTGCCGAAGCGTCCGGCACGCGCCGCCGAGCTGGTCGCGGCCTTCCGGCGCCACCTGGCACAGACCTCGAGCGCTCCGCTCGGCATCGTGGTGGCCCGCGCCCGCGGCGCGTGGATCGAGGACACTCGCGGCCGTCGCTACCTCGACCTGCTCTCGGGGATGGGGGTCGCGAACCTCGGGCACGGCAACGCCGCCGTCGTGAGAGCGTGTGCCGCGCAGCTCCGTCGGCATCTCCACGTCATGGTCTACGGGGAGTACGTCCTCGAGTCGCAGGCGCGCCTCGCCGCGCGCCTCGCGGCGCTCGCGGGTCCCGGTTTCGAGCGCGTCTACTTCACCAACAGCGGCACCGAGGCGATCGAGGGCGCGCTCAAGACCGCCCGCAAGCATACCGGGCGGAGCGGGCTCGTGGGCTTCTCGCTCGGCTTCCACGGCGACACCCTCGGCGCCCTCTCGGTGGGGGGAAACCCGCGTTACCGGGACCCCTTCCTGCCCCTCTTGCCGGGCGCCGTGGTCCTGCCCTGGCAGGACGCGGCAGCGCTCCGCGCCATCGACCGGCGCGTCGCCGCCGTCGTCATCGAGCCGGTGCAGGCGGAGGGCGGCGTCCGCATCGCCGATCCCGCCTATCTCCGCGTGCTCCGCGACCGCTGCCGCGAGGTCGGCGCCCTCCTCGTCTTCGACGAGGTGGTGACCGGCTGCGGCCGCACCGGCTCGCTCTTCGCCTTCGAGCAGAGCGCCGTGCGCCCGGATCTCCTCGTGCTCGCCAAGGCGCTTGGCGGTGGGCTCCCCCTCGGCGCCTTCCTCGGCCCGGAGCGGGTGCTCTCGACCTTGCGGCATGACCCGCCCCTCGCCCACGTCACCACCTTCGGCGGCCACCCGCTCTCGTGCGCCGCCGCGCTCGCCGCGCTCGACGAGACCGTCGCGCGGGATCTCCCGGCCCGCGCCGCCGTGAGCGGCGCGCGCCTGCTGGACGGTCTCGAACGCCTCGCCGAACGGCATCCCGTCGTCACCGCCGTACGCGGAGCCGGCATGCTCCTCGCCCTCGAGCTCCGCTCGCCGCGCGCAACCCGCCGCTTCGCGCGCGCCTGCCTAGACCGCGGCCTGATCGTCAACTGGACCCTCCACCGCGACACGGTGATCCGGCTCGCCCCACCGCTGACGCTAACCCGCCGCGAGATCGCCCACGCGCTGCAGCGTCATGGACGCAGCGCTTACGCGCGAACACTAGACGCTGCCTCGCAATCGAATGGCGCGCGCGCGGGTCGGTGGTGGGCGTGGGGGTGGGGAGTCGCCGCTCCGCTCCGGCAGATCTCACGTATGAACCGACCCCTCTCAACTATTCGCAGGTGCGCGTGTTCGATCTACTCCGCTCCGCGTCGACTCCCCACCCCCACGCACAACCATCGTTGCGCGACGCAAGATCAAGAAAAAACACTCGTGAGGTCGAGTGTGACCTCATCGCGCAGTGGCGTGCGTGGCGGGGACGTGGGGGTCGTCTGGGAGGCGAGTAGATCGAACACGCTCACCTGCGAATAGTTGAAGGGTGTCGGTTCATACGTGAGATCTGCCGAGCCGGAGAGACGACCCCCACGTCCCCGCCTCACCGAGTGGCTGCGCGCGGCCCGTGTCGCGAATTAACTCGCCGCGCCGCCGATCTTCGAGAACAAGTACGCCTGGATGAACTTGTCGAGGTCACCGTCGAGCACGCCGTCGGCGTTCCCGACCTCGCACGACGTCCGATGGTCCTTCACCATCCGATAGGGATGCAGGACGTACGAACGGATCTGACTCCCGAAGCCGATCTCCTTCTTGTTCTTGCCGAAAGCGTCGAGCTTCTCTTTCTGCTTCTCCATCTCGAGATCGTAGAGACGCGAGCGCAGGATCTTCATCGCCATGGCGCGGTTCTTGTGCTGCGAGCGCTCGTTCTGACACGCGACGACGATGCCGGTCGGCAGGTGCGTGAGGCGCACCGCCGAATCGGTCTTGTTGACGTGCTGCCCGCCGGCGCCGCTCGACCGATAGGTGTCGACGCGCAGGTCGGCGTCGTTGATCTCGACCTCGATGTCGTCCTCGATCTCCGGATAGACGAAGACCGACGCGAACGAGGTCTGCCGTCGCGCGTTGGCGTCGAAGGGAGAGATGCGCACCAGGCGATGGATCCCCGACTCGGCGTGCAGGTAGCCGTAGGCGTAGTCGCCCTCGATGGTGATGGTGGCGCTCTTGATGCCGGCGCCCTCGCCCTCCTGCTGGTCGAGGATCTCGACCTTGTAGCCCTTGCGCTCGCACCAGCGGAGATACATGCGGAAGAGCATCTCGGCCCAGTCCTGCGCCTCGAGCCCACCGGCGCCGGGATGGATGGTGAGGATCGCGTTGCCGGCATCGTGCTCGCCGCCGAGCATCTGCCGCATCTCGAGCGCGCCGATGCCCTCGTCGACGAGGTCCGCCTTGGCGACGCCCTCGGCGAGCGCCTCGGCGTCACCCTCGACCGCGAGCTCGAGGAACACGCCCGCGTCGTCGAGCTCGCCGCGCTGGCGCTTCCAGCCCTCGAGGGCCGCGGTCAGCCGCGACCGCTCGCGCTGGACCTTCTGGGCGTTCTCGTGATCGTTCCAGAACTCGGGGCGCCCGACCTCCTCGTCGAGCACCTTGAGGCGAGCTTCGGTGCCGGGAACGTCAAAGATGCCCCCGGAGCGTCTCGAGGCGACGCTCGAGCCCGCTCAGGCGGTCTTTCAACTCGTTGGTCGTGATCTGTGGTGTGGCGCTCATGCCTGCTGTCTCCCATCCATCGAGACGTTCCGCGGTCCGGCCACGCCGAGGACGGTGGCGAGCACCAGGAGTGCCAGACAGCCGTACACGAAGCAGTCGCCGTAGCGCGTGTAGAACGTCGAAATCCCGACCCAGCTGACGGTATCGACGCGCCAATCGGACTCGAAAAGACCGGTGCGCCAGCGAATCGTCCCGTCGGCGTCGACCATAGCAGAGAAACCCGTGTTGGCCACGCGCACCAGCGGAACTCGATTCTCGATGGCGCGGAGGGTCGTCATGGCGAGATGCTGGTAGGGCGCCGAGGTCCGGCCGAACCACGCGTCGTTGGTGATGTTGACCAGAAAATCGGCCCCGTCGTCCACGAACCGTCGCGTGAGGTCGGGAAAGATGCCCTCGTAGCAAATCAGCGTCCCGAAGTTGCCGCGCGTGGTCCGAAAGACCACTGGCGCGGTTCCGGCTTGAAAGTCACCCACCCCTTCCACCACCTTGTCGACGAAGAAGAAGAGCGACTTGAGCGGCACGTACTCGCCGAACGGCACCAGCTCCATCTTTTCGTACCACTGCTCGGCGTCGCCCTCGGGCGTGACCAGATAGACGCGGTTGTGGAGACGGAGGCCGTCACCCTCGCGGCTGAAGGCGGGACTCCCCACCAGGAGCCACACGTGGAGACGGCGGGCGAGATCGAGGACGCGCTCGCGGAGCTCGCTTTCCTCTTGAAAAAAGAAGGGCGCGGCGGTCTCGGGCCAGACCACGAGCTCGGCACCCTCGGCGACCGCCAGGGTCGTGAGCCGCTCGTAGTGATCGATCGTGCTCTCCTGATAGGCCGGGTCCCACTTGACGTCCTGCGCGACGTTCCCCTGGATGAAGCCGACCCGGAGCGAGCCCGCCGGCGGGAGCGCGGCGAGCGCCTGGACGCGCCAATATCCCCAGGCGACGAGGACGAGCAGGAGGGCCGTCATGGCGAGCATGCCGCGCGTGCTCGGCGCCACGCCCACGCGCCAGCGGCGGACGGCGCCGTAGATCACGACGTTCACCAGCACGACCAGGGCGGAGAGCCCGTAGATCCCGGTGAACTCGACGAACTGGATCAGGTAGGTCGTTCGGTACTGCGAGTAGCCGAGGCTGACCCACGGGAACCCGCCGAGGATGTAGGTGCGCACCCACTCGAGCGCTACCCAGAGCGGCGGCGCGACCAGCGCGAGCTCGACGCCACGCAGCCGCGCCAGCTCGCAGCCGGCCGCGAAGATCGCGAAGGCGAGCGCCAGGAAGGCGCACAGCAGGGCGAGCGGCCCGACGCTCACCAGCGGCGAGAGGTTGGTGTAGGTCCCGATGGTGAGCACGAGCCAGTAGAGCGTGGCCAGGAAGAAGACGAATCCTGCGACCCATCCGGCGACGAACGCCGCCCGCGGCCCGCGACCGAGCGCCGCGTAGAGCAGGGGCACCATCGCGATCCACGCGACCGGGCCCCAATCGATCGCCGGGAAGGCGGTCGCCAACAGGGCCCCGCTGGCGCCCGCGAGGGTGGCGGCGCTTCTGGCGTCGAGCTGGCCCGTGCCGCCGGACGGCGCCGCGACCGGGGGCCCGCCGTTGGTGGTCACGGTCGGGCTCGCGCGACCCGCGGCGCGGGGCGCCGGGCGACCCGCCGGCGGCCGGATCGCGCGGCACCCGCTCGCGGGCGCGCCGCGCCCGCCATCGTGGCGATCAGACCGCGCACCTCGCGCGCCCGCCGCTCCATCCGCCTGGCCTCGGCCGCGGAGATCTCGTGATCGTAGCCGAGCAGATGCAGGATGCCGTGGATCACGAGGTCGTCGAGACAGCGGACGAGCGGACGGCGCCGCTCGCGCGCCGCGATCGCAGCGGTCTCGATCGAGATGACGACGTCGCCGAGGCTCGCCACCCGCGCGGGAAGCGGCGGCTCGTGCAGCGGAAAGGCCAGGACGTCGGTCGGCCGATCCTTGCCCCGATAGCGGCGATTCAGCTCCCGCATCTCGGCGTCACCGACCAGCGACAGGCTGAGCTCGGTCCGAGGAAGGCCGAGCGCCCGCAGCACTTGGCGTGCCCGGACCGCCAGGGGGCGGGCCCACGCGCGTCCCACCGGGACCCGACAGGAGAGCGCTACGGGCATCCGACCGAGCGGGCGCGGCCGGTCAGGACCCGCTCCGCTCCGCCGCGTTGTCGGCTCGCTCGTAGGCGGTGATGATGTCCTGGACCAGACGGTGCCGGACGACGTCGCGCTCGCTGAAGCGCACGAACTTGATGCCGGCGATGTCGCGCAGCACGTGTTGCGCCTCCTTGAGGCCGGAGATCTTGCCCGCGGGCAGGTCGATCTGCGTGACGTCGCCGGTGATGATCGCCTTCGAGCCGTAGCCGAGACGGGTGAGGAACATCTTCATCTGCTCGGGCGTAGTGTTCTGCGCCTCGTCGAGGATGACGAACGAGTCGTTGAGCGTCCGACCGCGCATGAATGCGAGCGGCGCGACCTCGATCGTGCCGCGCTCGAGCATCTTGCGGGCGCGGTCGAAGTCGACCATGTCGTGGAGCGCATCGTAGAGCGGACGGAGATACGGATTGACCTTCTCGGCGAGGTCGCCGGGCAGGAAGCCGAGCTTCTCGCCGGCCTCGACCGCCGGCCGGGTGAGGATGATGCGGGCGAACTCCTGCTTCAAGAGCGCGGCGACTCCCATCGCCATGGCGAGATAGGTCTTGCCGGTGCCGGCGGGCCCGATCGCGAACACGATGTCGTGGTTGCGGATCGCGTCGATGTAGGCCTTCTGCGCCACGCTCTTCGGCGTGATCACGCGCTTGTGGGCCGCGATGTAGATGGTGTCGAGGAAGATGTCGCGCACGTTGGCGTTGTGGTCGCTGGACAGGATGCGGAGCGCGTAGTCGACGTCGCTGGCGTAGACCGGAAAGCCGCGCTCGAGGACGCCGTAGAGCTGGCGTGAGGACGCGCCCGGCGAGCTCGCGCTCGACCGAGTCGCCGCTGATCGAGATCGACTTGCCGGCGACGCCGATGCGGACGCCGAGGGTCTGCTCGACGACCTTCACGTTCTCGTCGTGATGGCCGAGGAGATCATGGAAGAGCCGGTGATCCTGGAACTCGAGGTGGACGACGTCCGGACCCGTCGCCAGCGGTGCCCGACGCCCCTGGCCCTCGCCGCCGGTACGGGCTTCGTTCGCAGGAACCGACTCGGCCCGCGCGGGCGGATGGGGCTTCATCCGATCAGCTCGTAGACCGCCGCCAGCGCCTCATCGAGACGGCTCGGGTCCTTGCCGCCGGCCTGCGCGAAGTCCGGGCGGCCGCCGCCGTTGCCGCCGACGATGGGCGCGATGCTGCTTGATGAGGTCGCCGGCGTGGAAGCGCGTGGTGAGGTCCTTGGTCACCGACGCGATCAGCGCCACCTTGCCGTCGCGGCTGGCGCCGAGGGCGACCACACTCGGTCCGAGCTTCTCCCTGAGCCGGTCGGCGAGCTCGCGGAGGGCCTTGTCGTCGAGGCCGTCGACACGGGTCGCCAGCACCTTCACCCCGTCGCGCTCGCGCGCCTGCGCGACGAGATCGCCGCTCTGCGACTGCCGGCTTGATCGCGCTGCAGCTCGCTCGATTCGACGCTCGAGCTCGCGGCTCTGCGCCAGGAGACGCTCGAGTCGCTCGACCGCCTCGTCCTCCGGGGCCTTGAGCGCCGCGCCGATCTCGCGCAGGCGCCGCTCGCGTTCCTGGATCCAGTCGAGCGCGCCGCCGCCGGTCACCGCCTCGATGCGCCGCACGCCCGCCGCCACGCCGCTCTCGCCGCGGAACTTGAAGACGCCGATGTCGCCGGTGCGGCGCGACGTGCGTGCCGCCGCAGAGCTCGACCGAGAACGTCGCCCATGCTGCAGCACGCTGCACGCGGTCGCCGTACTTGTCGCCGAAGAACGCGAGCGCGCCGCGCCTTGATCGCGTCGTCGTAGGCCATCTCCTCGCTGACGCACCTCGACGTTGGCGCGGATGTGGGCGTTGACCTCGTCCTCGATGGCCGCGAGCTCGTCCGTCGGCGATCGGCCCTGTGTGGTTGAAGTCGAAGCGCAAGCCGCTCGGGCGCGACCAGCGAGCCAGCCTGCCGGACGTGCGGTTCCGAGGCGCTCGCGCAGCACGCCGTGCATGAGGTGCGTGGCGGAGTGATTGAGACGAATCTGCCTCGCGACGGCGCTCGTCGACGAGGAGCCGCACCCGGTCGCCGGGAGCGACGCTGCCCGCGACGACGCGCGCGCGGTGGACGATGAGGTCGGGTTGCGGGCTTCAGCGTGTCGAGCACCTCGAGACGGTCGCCGCGCTCGGTCGTGATCGTGCCGGTGTCGCCGACCTGGCCGCCCGACTCGCCGTAGAAGGGCGTCTCCTCGGTGACGACCTCGACCTGTCGCCTTCGCGCACCGTCCGCGCGTCTCGCGCCGTCGACGAGGAGCGCCAGTGACCGTCGACTCCCACTCGTAGATGCGGTCGCCGACGAAACGCGAGCGGCGGTCGTCGGACCCGCGCGCTCTGCGAGACGAACTTCTTGCGCCTCGCGGCCGCGCGCGCGTTGCCGCTCCATCAAGCGCGGCGAATCCCGCGTGGTCGACGGCGTGTCCGTCGGCCGCGCAGGATGTCCTCGGTCAAATCGAGCGGGAAGCCGAACGTATCGTAGAGCTTGAAGGCGACGTCGCCCGGAAGCTCGCCAGCGCTCGCCGGAAGCTTCGCCATCTCCGTCTCGAGCAGGCGAGACCCTTGTCGAGCGTCTCGGCGAAGCGGCTCTCCTCGCTGCGAACCACCTCGGCGATGAACGCCTGACGCTCGCGCAGCTCGGGATAGGCGTCGCCGAGCGTCGCTCGCGACCGGCTCCACGAGGTCCGTGAGGAAGGGGCCGTCGAGCCCGAGCATCTTGCCGTGACGCGCCGCGCGGCGGAGCACGCGCCGCAGCACGTAGCCGCGGCCCTCGTTCGACGGCAGGACGCCGTCGGCGATCATGAATGCTGACGGCGCGCGCGTGGTCGGCGATCACGCGGAAGGAGACGTCGGCCTCGGCGATCGGCGCCGTAGCGGCGTGCCGGCGAGCGTCTCGGTGGCAGCGATGATCAGCCGGAAGAGGTCGGTGTCGTAGTTGCTGAGCACGCCCTGGAGCACGGCGACGATGCGCTCGAGGCCCATGCCGGTGTCGACGTGCTTCGACGGCAGCTCGCGCAGGCTGCCGTCGGGCTCGCGGTTGTACTGGATGAAGACCAGGTTCCAGAGCTCGATGTAGCGCGCGCAGTCGCCGTTGACGCGCGCAGACGTGACCGGCCACGCCCTTGCGGTCGCAGGCCTCCGGGCCGCGATCGAGGTGGATCTCGGAGCACGGCCCGCAGGGGCCCGTCTCGCCCATCTCCCAGAAGTTCTCGCGCTCGAAGCGCCGGATCGCGCTCGGCGGGCAGGTCGGTGATCTTGCGCCAGAGGCGCCTCGGCCTCGTCGTCGGTGGTGTAGACCGTGGCGTAGAGCTGGTCCTTCGGAAGCTTCCAGACTCGCCGGTCAGGAGCTCCCAGGCCCAGGCGATCGCCTCGGCGCTTGTAGTAGTCGCCGAACGACCAGTTGCCGAGCATCTCGAAGAGCGTGTGGTGGTAGGTGTCGCGTCCGACCTGCTCGAGGTCGTTGTGCTTGCCGGAGAGGCGCAGGCACTTCTGCGAGTCGGCGACGCGCGGTATGGGCGGCGTCGCCTGTGCCGAGAAAGACCTGCTTGAACTGCACCATCCCCGCGTTGGTGAACAGGAGAGACGGATCGCTCTCGGGGACGATCGGCGCGCTCTGAACCACACGGTGACCCCGGGCTCGGAAGAAATCCAGGAAGCCCGCTCGAATCTCACGCCCGCTCGGCACTCGCGCTAGTCGTCCTCTCCGAGAATCTCGCTCACGACGTCCGCGGGATGTCCGCGTCCGACCAGGAACCGGAACGCCCGCGCCCGCGCCGCACGCGAGTCCGGGGGGCCGTCACCGAAGCGCCGGACGAGCGCGGCACGCCCCAGGGCGACTTCGCTCTGGTTCTCCAGCACGCCGGCAATCGCACGATCGACGACGGTATCGGTGAGCCCCCTGCGAGTCAATTCGTGGGCCACCTTGAGGCGACCGCAGCCGCGGCGCAGCAGTAGCTCCTCTGCGCGCCGCTCGGCCAGACCCAGGTCGTCGACATAGCCGCGCTCGGCGAGCCGCTCGAGCGTCGCCGCGACCACGTCGGAGGCGACGCCGCTGCGCTCGAGATGCCGAACGACCTCGGCCGTCGAGCGCGCGGCGCGCGTGAGATAACGCACGGCCGCTCCGAACGCGTCGCTCGGATCGACGGCCGGCCCGGCGGACGGCGCGCCGGGGACGGGATCAGAAGCGGTCGATCTTGAACGCCGCCGCCTGGCCATTCTCGGCCCGGTCCGGCTTGTCGAACTGATCCCAGCGCGCATCGCTGGTAGACGCTATACCACGAACCTTGAGTGCGAAGTCGTCGGGGTTGGTCGCCTGGGCCAGCGCCTCTTCGTAGGTGATGAGATCCTCGCGGAAGAGCGACATCAGCGACTGGTCGAAGGTCTGCATGCCGTAGGTGGTGTGCCCGCGCGCGATCGCGTCGCGTGAGCTCGTGGGTCTTTTCCTTCTGCGCGATGCACTCGCGAACGAGCGCCGTCGACAGCAGCACCTCGACCGCCGGGACCATGCCCTTGCCGTCGGCGCGCTTCACCAGGCGCTGGCTGATGATGCCCTTGATGACCGACGCGAGGATCAGACGGATCTGGTCGCGCTGGTGCTCCGGGAACGCCGAGATGGCGCGCGTGACCGTCTCGCGGGCGTCGAGCGTGTGGAGCGTGCTCATCACGAGGTGGCCGGTCTCGGCGGCGAGGATCGGCGGTCTCGATGGTCTCGAGGTCGCGCATCTCGCCGACCAGGATGACGTCGGGATCCTGGCGGAGGGCGCCGCGCAGCGCCTCGGCGAAGCTCTTGCAGTCGTAGCCGATCTCGCGCTGGTTGATGATGCAGTTCTCGTCGCGGTGCGGTGTACTCGATCGGGTCCTCGATCGTGATGATGTGACGGTCGCGGCTGGCGTTGATGTGGTGGATCATCGCGGCGAGCGTCGTGCTCTTGCCGCTGCCGGTCGTGCCGGTGACGAGGATGAGGCCGCGGTGCTCGAGGGCGACCTGCTCGACCACCGGCGGCAGGTTGAGATCGCGGATGGTACGGACCTGCGGCGGAATCACGCGGAGCGCGATGCTGATCTCGCCGCGCTGGTGGAAGATGTTGACGCGGAAGCGGCCGTTGCCGGGACTGGCGTAGGCGAGATCGGCCTGGAGCCGTTCGCGCAGCTGGGCGCCGTGGTAGTCGTCGAGCAGACGGCCGAGGAAGCGCTCCATGTCCGGGCTTCCGAGCTCCGCCTGCCCCCTCCATGGGAACGAGCCGCCCATGGGTTCGGAACATGGGCGGACGGCCGACCTTGAGATGAACGTCGGACGCCCCGAGCGAAACGCCCTGCGCCGAGAATCGTATCAAGTTCCATGCGCGTCCTTCGATCCGTCACCCCGCCGGCTCTCTCCATTGCCATTGCTGCCTCGAGCGCCGTGACGAGGCCGCACTTCTCCCGGATCCTCCGCTCGATAACTTCGGCCGTTTCGCGATTCTCCTTGAGGAACTCTTTCGTGTTCTCGCGGCCCTGCCCGATGCGCTCGCCGTCGAAGGAGTACCACGCCCCGCTTTTCTCGACGATTCCGAGCTCGGCCCCGATGTCGACCAGCTCGCCCTCCTTGGAGATGCCGGTGCCGTAGAGGATGTCGAACTCGGCCTCGCGGAACGGCGGCGCCACCTTGTTCTTGACGACCTTCACCTTGGTGCGGCTGCCGACCACCTCGTCGCCGTGCTTGATGGCGCCGATGCGGCGGATGTCGAGCCGCACCGAGGCGTAGAACTTGAGCGCGTTGCCGCCGGTGGTGGTCTCGGGGTTGCCGAACATGACGCCGATCTTCATGCGGATCTGGTTGATGAAGATCGACGATGGTGTGGGACTTGGCGATGGTGCCGGTGAGCTTCCGCAGCGCCTGCGACATGAGCCGCGCCTGCAGGCCCATCTGCGGGTCGCCCATGTCGCCTTCGATCTCGGCGCGCGGCACCAGCGCCGCCACCGAGTCGACCACCAGCACGTCGATCGCGCCGCTCGCGCACCAGCGTCTCGGCGATCTCGAGCGCCTGCTCGCCGTGGTCGGGCTGCGAGATCAGCAGATCCTCGGTGCGGACGCCGAGCTTCCGCGCGTAGCTGACGTCGAGCGCGTGCTCGGCATCGATGAAGGCGCAGATGCCGCCACCCCTCTGCGCCTCGGCGATCACCTGGAGCGCGAGCGTGGTCTTGCCCGACGACTCCGGCCCGTAGATCTCGACGACGCGGCCGCGCGGCAGACCGCCGACGCCGAGCGCCAGGTCGAGCCCGAGCGAGCCCGTCGAGATGGTCGCAACGTCGCGGATGAGCGCGTCGGCGCCGAGCTTCATGATGGCGCCCTTGCCGAATTGCTTCTCGATCTGGCTGACCGCGAGATCGATCGCGCGATCGCGGTTTCCTACCTCTGCTGCGTTGGTGGCCATACCCCTCCCTTTCGTCCCGTGTGTCGGCATCGCGTCCTCGCGCGTTCGCCGTGGTCCGCTTCGTGTCGTCTTAGCCGTTGACCCTCGTCTCGTACACCGAATGTGCTCGCTACGAGTACCGTGCCGGCAGCCGCTGTCGCATCACGGCTCGGCCCACCTGGGCGAAGATTAGGCGAATCGCCGACGACCGTCAAGAAAATCGTCGCGATCGACCAACTCAACCGGCGAGCGGCAGCGTCGCGAGCGCGCTGTGGCGGGCGCCGCCCGCGCCGAGCTCGCTTCGGAAGAGCACGAGGCTCGTCGCCGGCGAGACGCCGAACTCGCGATCGCCGTCGGCGGCGAGAAACGCGAGCGCCGGAGGAGCCTCGGCCATCGGCCCGCGCGCACGACGCCGCTCGCGGACCCGACCGAGGGTGAGGTGCGGATGAAACGGACGGGCCTCGGCGGCCACGCCCTCGGCGGCGCAGGCGCGATCGACGGCCGCCGCCAGCGGGCCGATGGGTGGGGCCTCGACGCCGATCCAGACGACCCGCGGCCGCGCCACGCTCGGAAACGCCCCGATCCCGCCGACGCGGCACGCGAACGACGGACATTCGGCAGCCACCGCCCGGAGCCGCTCGGCGAGCGCCGGGATGCGCGCCTCGGCGACGTCGCCGAGGAACTTGAGGGTGAGATGGATCTGGTCGACCCGGCTCCACGCGATGCCGCCCACGGTCGCGCGAAGCGCCGTCAGATACTCGACGACCGCGCTGCGCGCCGGGTCGGCGAGCTCGATCGCGACGAAGCTCCGGACCGTCGGCTCGCCCACGGGCCGCGCTCAGCCGGGCGCGACGCTCTCGCGTTGCGCGCCGGACCCGACGGCGCCGCGCCGCCCGATTTCGAGGAGCGGCAGACCGAGCAGATGCCGCCGTACCCAATCGAGCGCGATCTGGGACGACAAGAGCTTCACCCACTCGCGATTGCCCCAGAGCTGGTAGCGGCGGGTGATGGTCGGGTGACCGGCCGCGGCGAGGCCGAAGCAAACCGTGCCGACGGGCTTCTCCGCCGATCCCCCGTCGGGTCCGGCGATGCCCGTGACGCCGACGGCGACCCCCGCCGCGAGGGCTCGGAGCGCGCCCTCGGCCATGGCGCCGGCAACCTCCTCGCTGACCGCGCCGTGGGTCGCGAGCAGGGCGGCGGGCACGCCGAGGAGCCGCTCCTTGGCTTCGTTGGAGTACGCGTTGATGCCGCCGCGGAAGTACGCCGACGATCCCGGCACGTTGGTGAGCCGATGCGCGACCAGGCCGCCGGTGCACGACTCGGCGAGGGCGACGGTCGCGCCGCGGGCGGCGAGCAGCTCGCCGAGCACCCGCTCCATGCTGGTGTCGCCCTCCCCGTAGATGTAATGGCCGACGCGGGCGTGGACCTCGCGGCCGAACGCCTCCAGCCGCTCGTCGACGTCTTCCCCGCGCACGACCACCCGCACCGAGACCTCGGGGAAGTTGGCGCGGAACGACCACCGGCCCTCGCCGGGAATCCCGGCGATCAGCCTCGTCCAGCCCGGACTCGCTGATGCCGAAGGTCTGAAAGGTGCGGTGACCGACGCGCGCCGCCCCGGAAAGGCCGGCGAGCCACGGCATCACGGTCTCGGTGAGCATGGGCTTCATCTCGCGCGGGACGCCCGGCAAGACGACGAGGTGACGGCGATCGTCGGGCGCGCCCGTCTCGACGCGGTAGCCGGGAGCCGTCCCGAGCCCGTTCGGGATGATGATCGCACCCTCCGGGAAGGTCGCCTGCTTGAGATTGTTCTCCGGCATCACCCGGTTGAAGAGCCGAAAAAGCTCGCGGATGCGCTCGGCGACCTCCGGATCGTTCACCAACGGACGCCCGAGCAGCGCCGCGACGGTCTCGGTCGTGAGGTCGTCGGCCGTGGGGCCGAGCCCGCCGGTCGCGATCACGACGTGCGCCAGTCGGAGCGCCTCGGTCCATGCCCAGCGCAGGCGCTCGGGGCGATCGCCGACGGTCAGAATCGCGACGACGTCGATCCCGAGGCCCAGCAGACGATCGGCGATGAAGCCGGCGTTGGTGTCGGTCGTCCGGCCGGTCGTGAGCTCGTCCCCGGTGCTGATGATGGCCGCGTCGATCATACGAGCATCCGTACCACGAGCTGCGCGTAGATGCCCGCCACCAGGTCGTCCGCCACGACGCCGAAGCCGTTCTTGACGTGACGGTCGAAGTATCCGGCCGGAAACGGCTTCACGATGTCGAAGAACCGGAAGGCGATGAACGCCAGCCCCAGCGCCGTCAGGGTCGGTGGGAGCCAGGCGGCCGCGACCACCATCCCGCAGATCTCGTCGAGGACGATGCGGGAGCTGTCGGTCTGCCCAAAGATGCGGCCGGCCCGGCCGCAGATCGGCACCGCCAGGAGCACCGCCGCCGCGACCAACACCGCGGTCGCCAAAGGCGTCCACTGGAGGCGTGCCAGCCCGAAGGCGAGCGGGAGCGCCACCAGCGATCCGAACGTCCCGGGTGCGACGGGAACGAACCCGACGTAGGCACCACTCGCGAGGAAGACGACGACGCGGTCCACGCCGAGGGCCGCCGCGCTACCGACTCAGGGGGTCTGGCAGCCGGCGCTCGGAAGCGGGAGGGCGGGGGCCAACGCCTTCACCAACGCGAGCGATCTGGGGGCGACGATCTGCAGCAGCTCCTCGGCGGCACACTCGTGGCCCGTGCGGAGCGCCTGCTCGTAGGTCGCCAGCGTGTCGAGCGTGTCGGCGCCCGGCAAGCTGGCAACCAGGGCGGCGAGGTTGGCGGCACGCGCCGGCCGCAGGTTGACGTTGAAGTCGATGCCGCCGCACTTCTTGTCGATCGCGGGAGCCACCTTCGCCCGCTCCGCGGCGATCTTGGCGGCTTCCTTGCCGCAGGAGGCGTTCGCCTTGGCGAGACACGCGGCGTCGCCGGGCTTGGTCTGGATGCAGGTGAAAACCAGACCGGCGCACTTGGTCAGGCTGGTGAGCTTCTTGGCGGTGAAGGCACTCGCGGCCTTGGCGATGGATGCGGCGCACTGTTGGATGGCCTTGCCCTGGACGGGGTCGTCGACGCCTTCACCGTTCCCGGCGTGGTCCGGTAGGCAGCCGTCCGCCTCCGGTCCCACGCCCGCAACGCGCAGGAGCTCACCGGCGCGCGGCGCCTGCATCGCATAGAGTCGGCTCGCCCGGCAACCGTAGCGGCGGGCGACGCACTCGGCGACGTCGGCGACCGAGGCGAGCCCGTGTCCGAGCTCGCTCGTGCAGACGGCGTCGATGCCGTCGAAGCCGAGGCCGGTCGGCCCCTGCAGGTCGGACGGACTCACCAGGCTGCTCGCGCACTTGGTCTGTACGGCCGACGTCAGCTTGGCGCGGGCCGCGGCCAATGCCGCGCGCACCGAGAGGCACTTGGCCTTGGCCTTCGCGACGCACGCCGCATCGCCCGGCTTGGTCTGGACGCACTTCAGGATGCCGGTCGAGCAGGCGTCGAGCTGCTTCAAGCGGGTGGCGAGGTAGGACACGCCGGCCTTGCCGACGGCCTGCTGGCACTTGGTTGCGGACTTGGCGGCGACCACGTCGGCGAGGCCGCCGAGCTCGCCCGTGGTGGGGAGCGGCGTCGGCGTTGCGGTGGCGCCACCGGCCGGGGTGGCGGTCGCCGAGGTCTCGGGGGTCGTGGTCGCCGATGCGCTCGGCGTCGCGACGCCCGTCACGGTGACGGTCGGCGTCGGCGTCGCAGTCGTGGTCGGCAGCGGGGTCTCGGTGGGAAGCGGGGTCGCGGTCTCGGTCGCGATCGGCGTCGGCGTCGCGGTCGGCGTCGTCGTCACGGTCGCGGTCCGGGTGGGTGTCACCGTGGCCGTGCGCGTCGGGGTGACCGTGCCCGTACGCGTCGGCGTCGGCGTGCGCGTGCTCGTGGGCGTCGGGGTCTTGGTCGGCGTCGGGCAAGTGAATGCCGTGCACGCGGCGTTGCAGCAGCTCCCGTCGGCCGCCGCACCCTTGTCGCACACCTCGCCGACCTGATGGATGCCGTCGCCGCACACCGTACAGTTGGCGTAGCCGCCGTTGACCTGAGGATTGTCGAGACGCGGGGGATTGAACACCACGCCGGATCCGATCACGGGATTGGCGCCGGGGGGATGCGTGGTCGTCACCTTGCCCCCGGGGGGCGAGACGTACTGCGAGCCGTTGCCGAGCTGCATCGGCCGGCGCGCCAGCAGCTCGATGTCGGTGCCGCCCTGCATGCCGTTGATGGGGTTGACCCCGCCCGTGCCGTCGATCTTGACGTTCGACACGACCGTCAGGCCGCAGCCCGAGAGCGTGATGGTCTGACCGCTTCCGAAGTCCGAGCCGTTGGTCGCGACGATGTTCTTCTGCACGACCAAGTTGCCGAGCCCGCCTTCATCGCTGGCGCCTCCGGCCTCGAAGTCGATGTACCCACCGCCTCCACCCGCCGACGTGCCGCGGCTCGTGATCACGCCGTTCAGCGTCACCGCGCGGCCGGCGGCGCCGGTGACGTCACCCGCCCCGTCCGTCCCGCTGTTGTCGAGCGTGGCGGTGAACACGAGATCGCGGCCGGCGCTCAAGTCGATGCTGCCGCCGTCGCCGCCGATCGCGCCGCTGTTCATCGAGACGACGCCGCCGAGCTCGAGATCGCCGTCGAGCGGACCCAGCACGCTGGGAGTGAGATCGCCGGAGTCGATGGTGATCGCCCCGCCCGAGCCGTCGAAGTTGGTGGCGGCGTCGACGCGGATCACCATTCCGGCGCCGCCGAGACGAATCGCTCCCATGGCGAGGATCTCGATCTCACCGCCGTCGGCCCCGAAGGTGTCGGTCGCGCTGCCGCGCATGAGCAACGACGCCGCGCTGATGTCGACGGCGCCGCCCGGGAGGATGCCGCCGAGGTTGTCCTCGCCCGCGTAGAGCGCGATGTAGCCGCCGAAGCCGCCGCCGACGGTGCTGTCGGCGTTGATGCCGCCGTTCTCGATCGCGATGTCGTCCCCCGCCGCCGCCGTGAAGTCGCCGCCGTCACCGCCGCCGCCGGCCACGTCCACCATGCGCGTCATGACGAGGTCGCGGCCCGCGGTGAGATCGACGCTGCCGCCGGTGCCGCCGTTCTGAGCGGTGAAGGTGACGTCGCCGTTGAAGGTGATGCTCCCGCTGTCGGCGATGACGAGTAGACTGCCGCCGTCGGTGTAGCGATCGCCGAGGTCGGCGAACGAGCTGATGCCGGGGCCGTCGATGACCGCGCCCTGCTCGAGGATGACGTCGTCGGCCGCCAGCAGGGTCACCGAGCCTGCGGAATCGCCTGCCACGTCGATGTTGCCGTCGATGTCGATGGTACCCGAGCTGGTGAGCGAGATGATGCCGCCGCCGATGATGAAGCCGTTCGGCTTCACGAAGTCGCCGCGCGCCTTGAGCTTGCCCGTCGACGTGATCGTGATGTCGCCGGCGTCGAAGACGCGGATGTAGCCGAGGCCGGTCATCTCGAAGGTCTTCTCGAAGCTGAGCGCGCGGCCGCCGAGATCGAACTGGCAACCCCCGGCGGTGACCGCGATCGCGGTCGTCACCCGGACCAATGCGGCCGTACAGATGCCGTTGGCGCAGAGAACCGTTTGGGTGTTCTGCAGCGCATCGTCCGTACACGTCGCATCGACGGCGCCGGCCGGCGCGGGCATGCCGAGCGCGAGCGTGACCACCAAGAGGAGAGGGGCCCAGCGAGAGAACGAGGCGGGGAGAGGACGGGAGCGCACCGGAGGCTCAGGTGGGTCGACGATACCGAGGCACTCCGAATCATGTCAACGTACATTCGAGCTCGCATGAGATTCCGCCGGCACCGCCCTTGGTCTGAACCAAATAAAGATGCTAACAAAGCCCGGTCGTTACGCGCGCTCGACTCGAGATCGTCGGCAAGCCCTATGGCAAACGCACACTCGAGCGATCGCATGGCTCAGAGAAAGTGACGTGATGACAGCGATGGAACACGAGCTCGAGGTTGCACGCGGAGCCGCCAAAGCCGCGGGTCAGGTTCTGTTGCGCTACTACGGCGGCGCGTATCGCGTCGCGGAAAAGGGCGCGGACAATCCCGTCACGGTCGCGGATCTCGAGTCCAACGAGGTCTTGAAGGCGGCCATCCTCGGCGCGTTTCCCGACGACGGATGGTTGTCGGAGGAGACCGCCGACTCCGACGACCGACTCGCAAAGAAGCGCGTCTGGGTCGTCGACCCGCTCGACGGCACGAAGGAGTTCATCGGCCAGATCCCCGAGTTCTGCGTCTGCATCGCCCTCGTCGAGGACGGCACGCCGCGGGTGGCGGTCGAGTACAATCCGGTCCGCGACGAGCTCTTCTGGGCGGCGAAGGGCGACGGTACCAAGCTGAACGGCGCTCCCGTGCACGTCAGCAAGGCGAGCGACATCCGGCACGCGAGCGTGCTCGCGAGTCGGAGCGAAGAGGCGCGCGGCGAATGGGAACCGTACCAGTCGCGGATGCGCGTCGAGCTGACCGGCAGCGTCGCCTACAAGTTCGCGCTGGTGGCGGCCGGACGGCACGATGCCACGTTCACGCTCACGCCCAAGAACGAATGGGACGTCTGCGCCGGGGCCCTCCTGGTGGCCGAGGCCGGTGGCATGGTGACGGACCCCGACGGGCGTGCCATTCGCTTCAACAACCAGGACACCTTGCTGCCGGGGCTGATCGCGTCGAACGGGCTGTTGCACCGGCCGATCCTGAACACGATTCGCGCGGTCCGCGCCTCCATGGAGTAGCCGCGACGCGGCCGGATCATCGGCCGCGAGTGGGGTCGCGGAGGAATCCGACCAGCGCGTCGACCTCCGTCGCGCTCGCGAGCGAGAGCCGGGGGACGTGCGGGTCGGCGCCGGTCGGCCGCCCGTCGGGCATGGACGGCGACGCGATCGTGACGACGCCCGCGACCGGGACGCGGGTGGCGACGAGGAGCGACGCCGGGCCGGAAGCGCCGGCGCCCACCAGGAAGACCGGCCGGATCTTCCGGCCGAGCAGATAGCGATAGGCGCCTTCGACGTCGCGATCGACGGCGGCGAGATCGTGGACGCCGGACGAGTCGCCGCGGCCGCGGAGGTCGACGCACAGCACGCGAAAGCCCCGGGCAGCGAGCGTCGCGGCGAGCGTCTGCCAGCCGCGGCGATCGCCGTGCTCGTCGTGGCTCAGCACGACGCCCGGACCGGAGGCGCCGTCGAGCTCGCCGATCAATTGCACCCCGTCGGTCGCGGTGACGTCCACCCGCTCGCCCGCAGATGCCGGCGTGGCGGCGAGCAGGGCCGCGGCGACGACGGACGCGAGGACGGCGCTCCGCGGCCGACGCCTCACCATCGCGACGATCGTCGCGACGCGATCACCGGCGCGATCACGTGCGGCAGGTCGGTCATGATGGCGTCGCATCCGAGGTCGAGGAGTCGACGGGCCTCGGTCGCCTCGTTGATCGTCCAGACGTGGACCTCGGCGCCGAGCGCGTGGGCGGCGGCCACGCTCTCGGCCGTGATCAACGTGATCTCACCGAAGCTCGGCGGAATCTGCAGCGCGACGGCCCCGGCCGGAAGCTCCGGCGGCTCGCCGGCCTGGAGCGCGCGGATGAACGCCGCCACCTCGCCCGCGGCGCAGCTGGTCGGGAGCTCGGGAGCGGTGGCGCGGATCGCCTGCATGATGACGTCGTGCTCGGCGGCGAGCACGATGCGCGCCCGTGCCTTCCGGACGATCGCCACCACGGCGGCGACGATCGCGTCCCCCTCCGGCTTGATCTCGATGTTGAGCGGGATCTCGGGAAACTCCGCGATCAGCTCGGAGAGGCGCGGCACCCGGACGCCCTGACCGCGGAACGGGAACGTCCGGCCGCCGTCGGCGCTGAAGCGATGCCCGGCGTCGAGCCGGGCGATCTCGGCCACGGTGAGAGCCGCCACCGGGCCGGCGCCGTCGGTGGTGCGATCGAGCGTGGGATCGTGCAGCACCACGATCTCGCCGTCGCGGGTCGCGTGCACGTCGAGCTCGAAAACGTCGACGCCGTCGGCGAGCGCGCGCCGAAACGACGGCAGCGTGTTCTCGGGTGCGACACCGGCGGCGCCGCGATGTCCGACCAGCCGCGGGGTCGCACCCGGAAAGGCGGGAGGCACCCGACGTCTCGCGCGCTCAGTTGAGCGAGGAGGCCGCCAGCGGCCGCACCACGTCGAGCAACGAGACCGGGGCGAACGACATCGAGTGCAGCTCGACGGCGTTCCCGAGGCCGGCGAGCCGAGCGACCAGATCGTTGCGGATGGTGTCGAAGCGCTTCCAGCGCGGTCCGGTGATCTGCTCGTCGACCGGCAACTTCACCGTCAGCGGGTTCACGTAGATGCCGTTCTCGAACAACATGAAGTGCAGGTGCGGACCCGTCGCCATTCCGCTCCGACCGACGTAGCCGATCACCTGCCCCTTGCGCACCGACGCGCCGCTCTTGAGGTTGCGGGCGAAGCCCTGCAGATGCGAGTACGACGTCGCGTACGGCGACTCGTGCTCGATCTCGACCTGGTTGCCGTACTGGCCGTTGCGACCGGCGAACGTCACCACTCCGCTCGCCACCGCCCGGACGGGCGTGCCGGCCGGCGCCGAGAAATCCACGCCGCGATGCGGCCGCAGGCGTCGCAGCACCGGATGGAAGCGTGCGCCGGTGTAGCTCGAGGTGATCTTGCGGAAATCGACCGGGTAGCGCAGGAAGCGCCGTCCGAGTGGATGGCCGTCGAGGTCGTAGTACTCGGTCTCCCCACGGTCGTTCTCGAAGCGGATCGCCGTCAGCGTCCGACCGCCGCTCGTGATCTCGGCGGCGAGGATGTCGCCGGGTCGAGGCGTGCCGCCGTCCTCGTCGGCGAGCTCCGCGTACAGCAGTCGGAACGCGTCGCCCGAACGGACGTCCTCTTGCAGGTCGACCTCCCAGCCGAAGAGCTCCGCCAGCTCCGACAGCATGCGGATCGGCACGCCGGCCGCCGACGCGGTGGTCGCGAGGCTCGCCTCGACGCGTCCCGCCACGCCCCGGACGGCGGCGAGCTGCGGCATGGCCTTCAACCGAGCCTGGATCTGGCCGTGCACGAGGCGCAGGCTCAACATGGAGTGCGGATCGATCGCGTACTCGAGGGCGGTGAGCCGTCCCTGATTCTTGCCGAACGTCAGCTCGACGGTGTGCGCGGGACGGATGGTGTGGATGTCGTAGGCGGACGCGGCCGCCTGCTCCCACGATTTGACCTCGGCGGCCGGCAGTCCGTGGTCGCCGAGGATCCCCGCGAAGGTCTCGCCTTCGCTGACGAGATGACGGACCTTGACGCCATTTTCACTGGCCGTCGATCCGACGACGTCGACCGCTTGGCCCATGGTGCGCTGGGGCAGGAATCTCCGCTCGCCGGATGCGAGCGTCTCGGGGACTCCGCAAAACAGCACGAGCGTCGACAACGCCGCTAGCAGACCTGACCGCCGGTGCCGCAATGTCGAGGTTGGTCGCCCGTTCATCCGCTACTCGAGGGGGCACTGAGAGGCAAGATGCGCGCCGACCCTGCCAACCGATCTGTTGGTTGTCAAGCCAAGACGCATGCATGACCCCACATCGTTGTACATCGCGTTGCGGCTGTGGGAGGGCGCTGTTAGGGTCACGCCCGATCGTGCGTATCGGCGGACTCGATGTCGGTGATCGCCGGATCGGCGTCGCCATCTCGGACGAGCTCGGATGGACGGCGCAGGGACTGGGCGTGATCACGCGGAGCAAGCTCGCCGCCGATCTCGACGCCGTCCGCGCCTTCTTTGCCGAATACGCACCGTCGACCATCGTCGTCGGGCTGCCGATCAACATGAACGGCACGATCGGTCCGCAGGCGGAGAAGGTGAAGACGTTCGCCCGCGCCCTCGAAGCGGCACTGGCGATCCCGATCGAGCTCTGGGACGAGCGCTGGTCGACGCTCGGCGCGGAGCGTGTGCTGCTCGAGGCGGATCTCAGCCGCGCCAAGCGCAAGAAGGTGATCGACAAGGCGGCCGCCGTCTTCATTTTGCAGGGCTATCTCGACCGCCGCGCCGCGGCCGCATCGTCGTGACGCCGATGCAATGAGGCGGGTCGCGGCTCTGCTGCTCGTCGCGCTCGTGGTCGGAGGCGCCGCGGCGCTCGGGATCGCCGTGCTGCGACCACCCGAGCTTCCCCGCGGTGGTGCTACGGTGGTGATTCGCGAGGGCGAGACGCTGGCCGAGATCGCGACCCGTCTCGAGAGCGCCGGGGTCGTGCGGAGCGCGCTGGTCTTTCGGGTCTGGGCGCGGGGCACGAAACGGGATCGCACGCTCCAGCCGGGCAGGTACCATTTCGACGGCGCGATCGACGTTCCCGCCATCCTGCGGGCGCTGGCCGCCGGCGGCGCGCTCTCGGAGGTGACGATTCCGGAGGGACTCACGCTCCGTGAGATCGCCGCGCTGCTGGAAGCGAAGGGACTCGGCTCGGCCGCCGAGCTCCGCTGTCTCGAATCCGACCCGGATTTTCTGCTCGCCGCCGGCGTCCCGGGCCCCCAGCTCGAGGGCTATCTCTTCCCCGACACCTATCGGCTCTCGCCGTCGATGCACGCCCGCGAGATCGTCGAGACGATGGTGCGCCGGTTCCACGAACGCTTCGACGCCGAGCACCATCGCCGCGCGGCCGCCCGCGGCATGACGGTCAACCAGGTGGTGACGCTGGCGTCGATCGTCGAGAAGGAGACCGGGCTCGCGTCGGAACGACCGACGATCGCCGCCGTGTTCGCGAATCGCCTGCGCCTCGGCATGCCCCTGCAGAGCGACCCGACCGTGATCTACGCGCTTCCCGACTTCGACGGGAACCTGAGACGCGCCGATCTCTCGCACCCCTCCCCCTACAACACCTACGTCACCCCAGGACTCCCGCCGGGACCGATCGCCAATCCCGGCCTCGCCGCGCTCGACGCCGCGCTCGCCCCGAGCGCCTCGCAGGCCCTCTATTTCGTCTCCCGCAACGACGGCTCCCACGAGTTCTCGACGACGCTCGGCGAGCACAACCGCGCCGTCGCCCGCTATCAGCGCGCGGCCTCATCGCCTCGTGGGGACAATATACATGGTGACTCCACCCGGAGACTCCGCTAGTCACGAGCATTCCTCAGTCGCGCGAGCGAGCGCGTGACGGGGAAGTGTCTCGTTTGATTTCCGGCCGGGCATGTGAATTCGGCTGGACCGCGCGGCGGCGTCTGTGGCATTCGGTGGCGTCGCGGTTACCGCGACCACCGATTTCTCGCCGGAGGAGGACTCCCCCATGTGCCGTTCAGCCCTCGCGCTCATCTCGTTAACGCTGGTCTCACTGGCCGCCCTCGCCCCTCGCCAGGCCGTTGCGGGGCCTCCGATCGCGGGAACCGCGTCCTGCAACTTACAGGGCCGAGTCGATTTCCGACCCTATCTGCCACTCGTGGAGAGCCCGAGCGGCCGAACTGTCCGCTTCAAGGGAAAGCTCCCATCGGTCGCGTGTGACGGTGGGGGCGTGACGGGAGGCCGCGCCCCGCTCGACGGCTCGATCGTCACGTTGCGGGGCGTCATGCCCGAGGGCACGGACTGCTCGAGCCTTCTCGACGCGGTTGGAATCCAAAAGGGCGTAGTCAACGTCAAATGGCGCGGCGTCGATGCGGGGCGCACGGTCTTGCTCGGAACCAGCAAGGCCACGGTTGCCGGCGCGTCCTTCGATAGCGGTTCGAATTCGTTCGTGATCGTGACCGCGCCGATTGCGAAGGGGGCCTTCACGGGATCGACGCTCTCGATCGCCATGCCGCTCGGCGACATTTCCGAGTACATGCGCATCTGCAACCTTCCCGACGGGGGCGGATTCTCTTCGTTTAACTGGAATGGGTTGAACGATCATGTCGTGACCATCACCGTGCAGTGACGCGACGCCGGGTCACTGCGCCCTAACCGCAGCATGATGTCTGTACCTTCCCTGCCGCCCATGACTGGGGCGGGGTGTTCTAATCTCCCGCGGGTGGGGCGCGGCGCGGGTGCCGCCCCTGCGATGCCAAGAGCAGCCCGTCGAGGGCGGTACGAATCGCGCGGAGGTCGAGCTTGCTGGCTTCTGTCGTTTGCTGGTCGATTCGGCTCAGCAGCCCATCGACCCGCGACATGAGGTCCCGAATCTGGCGCTCCATCGACGCCAGAAAATAGGCGACGGCCCGCAGTTACGCCAAGGGGTCACGTCCTTGGAAGCCGATCACGGTTGCCGCAGGCGAAGCTTCTCGCGAATCTCGTCAGCCGCGAAGTCGGCGAGCCGGATCGAGCCACGCTGCCCCTCGGACGGCACCGAGGTGCCGGCGGCGATCTGAAGCTGCGCGAGAAAGATGGGCCGCCCCTCGATCTCGCAGAGCCAGCCGGTATCCGTCCGGTGCAAAACCAGCACATCGTGGAACACGGTGGGAGCGCTAGTCATGCGACCGAAATTTCGGGGATTATACTTGGTGACTCCACCCGGGGCATGGTCCCGGTTCAAGCGCCCAGCACGTGCCGGAGTAGGGTCGCGGCCACCGCGATCGCCACTCCAAGCCAATCTAGAATCCGGATGATGGTTCCCCACGTCGTCGGATCGAGCCACATTCGTTGGTTCCTCCTGCCTGCCAAAGGCGCAAAGCAGGTGCCAGAAACTTGAACGGCGTACGGTGTCCCTAGGGAGTCGTCCGAGCTGTCGGCTTTTCCAGCGGAATCGAGACGGCAGCCCGACACGCAGATATGGGTCGGCGGGTATTTCGACCAGCGGAACGCGTACAGTTTTCCCGCGTGCCGTTCAGTTTTCGACGGTAGGCTGCGAAGCGTGAAGGCACATCACGCGAGCCCACCCCCATTTGAGCGCTTCTCCGAGGCCGTGAAGAAGGTGCTGCGGACCCCCAAGGCCGAGGTGGACGCCAGGGATGCAGCGTGGCGGGCAGAGCGGGCGCGGAAGAAGAAGCGGGCCCCGCCGGGCAGCTAAACGCGTTAGACACGCGGCCCGGGCATCATCCGACCCGACCGCTGGATTACACTAGTATGTTCCCCCGGTGGACTGCGGCGCTAGGCTGGCGCGGTGTCGCCTGATGAGCACCTTAAGCACCCAGGCTAAGAGGGTCCATCCCGCGACGCGTCCCAGATCCCACCCCCTCGGCAGTACGAGACAGACGACAGCAAAGAAGCCGTAGAGCAAATCCTGTCGCCAGTTCGCCGTCGGCGTGTGAAACAGCCCGGAGAAGGCCACAAGCCCTATCAGGGGCGTCCATGTCTCCCAGCTAGACACCGCGACGCTAGGTCGCATGGTGCCTACGCGACGGTCAAGGATTCTTTCGTGCCACCGCGCCCGCCGGCTTAGTCAGGTATATTGTCCCCACCTCGTTTGACGTTCGCTTTCCCTTCGCTTAGAGTCCCGCCAGCGATGGGAGGCGCGCGACACATGACGGGTCCAATGCTGACGAAGCGGCAGAAAGAGCTGGTCGACTACCTGGACGCCTACATCCTGAAGGCAGGCTACGCGCCGACGCTCGAAGAGATCGGCCAGCACTTCGGCTTGAGCTCGCTCGCGACCATCCACAAGCACCTCACCAACCTCGAGCGCAAAGGCATGATCCGCCGCAAATGGAATCGCAGCCGCGCGCTCGAGGTCGTCCCGCAGCAACGGCGGGCGACCGCGATCGAGCTGCCGCTGGTCGGACGGGTCGCGGCCGGCGTTCCGATCGAGCCGCTCGAGCAGCCCGACACGATCTCCGTCCCCGAAGAGCTGGTCGGACGCGGCGAGACGTTCGTGTTGCGGGTGAAGGGCACGTCGATGGTGCTGGACGGCATCCTCGACGGCGACTACGTCGTGGTGCAGTCGCGCAACCAGGCCGACAACGGCGACATGGTGGTGGCGCTGGTCCGCGGCGAGGCGACGGTGAAGCGCTTCTATCGCGAAAAGGCCGGCATGGTGCGTCTGCAGCCGGCGAGCGAGGGGCTGACCCCGATCCTGGCGCGCGCCAGCGACGTCGAGATCCGCGGGGTGGTGACGGCCGTCATGCGCAAATACGCGCCGCTCCGGAGGCGCACGGCGGCTTGAGCGCGGTGACCCTGACCCACCTCATCTTCGACCTCGACAACACGCTCTACCCACCAAGCCGCGGGGTCGTCGAGCGCGTCGACGCCCGCATCACGGCGTTCATGATCGATCGCCTCGGCCTCGAGCCCGCCGACGCCGCGGCGCTCCGAGCCCACTATCGCGACCAGCACGGCACGACCCTGAACGGTCTCATGCTGCACCACGAGATCGAGCCCGACGACTATCTCGCCTGCGTCCATACCATTGCGGTCGAGGAGCTGTTGACGCCGGATCCCGCGCTCGACGCCATGCTGGCCGCCCTCCCCCAGCGCAAGGTAATCTTCACCAACGGCTCGTCGTTGCACGCCGAGCGCGTGCTCGCCTGCCTCGACGTCCGCCGCCACTTCGAAGCGGTGTTCAGCCTCGAAGGCTGCGCCTACGTCCCGAAGCCCGAGCGCGCCGCCTTCGAGACCGTGCTCGACCGGCTGCAGGTCGAGGCGGCGGCGTGCCTCTTCATCGACGATCGCGCCGACAACCTGACCACCGCGCGCGCCCTCGGCATGCGCACCGTGCTGGTCGGAGATCCCCGCTCGGACACGGGCGCCGAGGGTGCCGCGATCCCGTCGATCCTGGACCTGCCCGCCCTGCTCCAGGGTCTCTACGCATGACCACCTCCGCCGCCGACTTCTCGCTGTATGTCCACATCCCCTACTGCCAGGTGAAGTGCCCGTACTGCGACTTCAACTCGTATGCCGGCACCAGCTGGCCCGAGGAAGCGTACGCGCGGGCGCTCGTCCACGAGCTCGAACGGCGCATCCAGGAGCCACCCTTCGCCGGCGCCTCCGTCACCACGATCTTCTTCGGGGGCGGCACGCCGTCGCTGTTCCTCCCCAGCACGATCGGTGGGCTGCTCGATGCCGTCGCCGCCGCCTGCCCGCTCGACCCCAACCTCGAGGTCACGCTCGAGGCCAATCCCGGCACCGTCGAGCGCACGCGCCTGGCCGGGTTTCGTGCCGCCGGCGTGCGGCGTCTGTCGTTCGGCATTCAGTCCTTCCAGGCGCCGCTTCTCACCACGCTCGGCCGCATCCACGGACCCGACGACGCCCGCGCCGCGATTCGCGCCGCTCGTGCCGCGGGCTTCGACGATCTGAACCTCGACCTCATCTTCGCCGTCCCCGGCGAGACCCGAGAGGCCTGGCATGCCGACGTCGCGGAGGCGATCGCCTGGGCGCCCGAGCACGTCTCGGCGTACAACCTCACCTACGAGGCGGGGACGCCGTTTCACACGCTCCGCGCGCGCGGAGCCCTCCGGCCGCTCGACGACGACGACGAGCTCTGGATGTACCAGCACGCGCGCACGGCGCTCGCCGCCGCGGGATACGAGCACTACGAGATCTCGAACTTCGCGCGCCCGGGCCGCCAGGCGCGGCACAACCAGAGCTATTGGCGCGGGACCAGCTACCTCGGCCTCGGCGCCGGCGCCCACTCCTACGCCGGCGCCCCGGGTTTCGGCCGGCGCTGGTCGAACGAGCGGATCCCGGAGCGTTACATCGCCGCCGTCGGCCGCGGCGACGCGGCGGTCGGCGCCGAGACGCTCTCGTTCGAGACCGCGGCCGGCGAGTTCATGTTCCTCGGTCTCCGCGAACGCACGGGCATCGATCCGCGCGCGTTCGCCGCGCGCTTCGGCAAGTCGCTCGACGACGTCCACCCGAAGATCGCCACCTTCCGCGCCGAAGGACTGCTCGTCGAGCAGGACGGCCGCTTGGCGCTCAGCGAGCGCGGTCTCCTGCTCGCCGACTCGATCTTCAGCGCGTTCGTGTGACGATCGGCCGCTCTAGCGCGGCACGAAGAGCGTCAGCGCGAAACCGGCCGCGGACTCTATCCATTGCCGGCGGCAATCGAAGCCGGCCGCCTCGCCCATCGTGATCAGACCCTCAGAACGGTACTTGTACGAGCTCTCGGTCCAGATCGTCTCGCCGGCGGCCAGAGGGATCGCGAGGTCCGCGGCGGCGATGGTGACGACTTGATCGCGCCGGCTCAGGAGATGCGACTCGACACGCGACGCCGCGGCATTCCAGCGCGGCTCGTGGTCGAAGGCGGCGAGATCGAAGTCGCCTCCCAGCTCACGGTTGATGCGCGCGAGCAGGTTCTTGTTGAACGCGGCGGTCACGCCGACCGGATCGCCGTACGCGCGCAACAGATCGCCGACGGGTTTCACGAGGTCGGCGCCGAGCAGGAAGCCGTCACCCGGACGCAGGCTCGCACGCACCTCACGGAGGAAACCGAGGGCAGCCGCGGGATGGAAGTTGCCGATGTTCGAGCCCAGGAACAGCACCAGCATGCCGCCTTGGGCCGGGCGGCGCGCCACGGCGTCCCGCAAGCCCGGTCCATAGGGAGCGCGGTGCCCGACCACGGAGACCTGCGACAGCCTCCCGAGCGTGCGGGCCGACAGCTCGAGCGCCGTCGGCGAGATGTCGATCAGCCGCACCAGGACCGGACGCGCCCGGTGCATGCGCTCGACCAGGAGGGCGAGCTTGGTGCCGCTGCCACACCCGAGCTCGACGATGGTGGTGAGGTCGGGGAGCGCCGCGCCGATCGCTTCCGCATGGGTCTCGAGCAACGTCCGTTCGGCGCGCGGAATCAGGTACCAGGGGAGCTGGCAGATGGCCTCGAAGAGCTGCGAGCCGAGGGCGTCGTAGAAGTATTTCGACTGGAGCTGACGAGGCCGGAGCTGCAGATCGTGACGGACGTCGTCGAGGAACTCGCGCGTCGCGACCGACCATTCGGGCTCGCGGCGGATCGACTCGGCCGGGCCTCTCATGATCGCACACACCGGAAGGTGGCGTAGGGGTAGGGATAGCGGGGCCGAAACCAGTTGCGCCAGCTCCGCCGCACGAGCTCGGGTGCCGTCGCCGATGACGCGCCTTTCATGACGTAGTGCCCTCCATCGAAAAAATCGGCCGAGTAGCGTGGATAGGATGCCGTGGGGGTGAAGCCGGGAAAGGGTGAGAAGACCGTCGACGTCCACTCCCACCCGTTGCCGACGAGATCGTGCACGCCGAAGGCGCTGACACCCGCCGGGTGAGATCCCACCGGAACGGGATCCCAGTGCCGCAGGCCGAAATTGCCGTGGCGCTCGCTCGGCGCCGCCGCTCCCCATGGATGGGCGCGCTCGCCGCCCTCGGGTGTACCGAAGGCGGCGCGATGGAACTCCGCTTCGGTCGGCAGGCGTCGACCCCGCCAGCACGCGAACGCGCTCGCCTCTGCGTGGCTCACGTAGACGGGCCACGCCGCGGGCAGCGGGATCTCGTCGAAGAGCCCTCGCCAGTACCAGCGACCCTCGCGCCGCGCCCAGAAGCTCGGATGGCGGATGCCCTCGCGCTCGCGCCACGCCCAGTCGTCGGGCGTCCAGTACGCGGGATCGAGGTAGCCGCCGGCCTCGACGAACTCGAGGTAGTCGCGATTGGTGACGTCGTGCACGTCGATCTCGAATGCCGGCACCGCGACGGTGATGCCGGGAAGCTCGTTGTCCCACGCGAAGGGGAGCGCATCCGGCTCGGCACCGAGCGTGGCCTGGCCCGCGCGAATCTCGACCGTCGTGCACGGAGGAGGATCGCCGCCGACGACGGGACGATGGTCCCGGGGCCGGCGCTTTGCCGCCGACGGCAAGCGGTGGAACATGTAGAGCAGCGTCTCGTGATGCATGGCCTCGTGCTCGAGGATCGTGAAGAGCGCGAGGCCGCGTCGCAGCACCGGGTGATCCGAGGCCACGACCCGCTCGTCGGCGAACGCCGCCTCGACGGCGCGGTCGGCGGCGTCCGCGAACGCGCGCACCGTCGCGCGCGACGGCCACGACCTCGCGTCCGACGACGACGGCCCGACACCGTCCTCGGGCGGGTCGATGCCGCGCTCGAAGAGGTCCTCGAGGTCGGCGTCGACGCCGGCTGCGCCGAGGCCGAGCTTCACGAGCGTGTTCACGTTGAAGGCAGCGAGGTGTCCCTCGTAGAAGACCACCGGGTGGCGAAGCGCGATCGGCCGCGCGTCGTAGGCTTCCTCCGTCAACAGATCGAACCAAGCCCGCGAACGACGGCGATTCCGGCGGAACCACTCGCGACACGAGTCGAGGTCGACGCGGTCCGTCGTCATCCGGGCCATGCTGCGCCGCGTGCCGGTCATAGGCAACCCACGTGCGAACCGACACGAAGGTTGCGGGATTCAGGAGGGCCGGGCTATCCCGCCGCGGGCGCTAAGCCATGCCGAGCTTGGCCTTGCCCTCGGGCGAGATCATGTTGGGATTCCAGGGTGGATCCCACACCACTTGCACGTGCGCCTCGGCGACGCCTGGGATCGCCTCGATCCGGCGTTGAGCATCCATGGCGATCGAGGGACCCATGCCGCATCCTTGGGCGGTCAGGGTCATCTGGACGTCGACGGTGCTGCCGCCCGCGACGGCGTCCGCGATCGCGAGGTCGTAGACCAACCCGAGGTCGACGATGTTCACCGGAATCTCCGGATCGTAGACGTTCTTCAAGGCCTCCCACACCGCGCCTTCGCTGGCGCGACCGTCGGCACTGGCCTCGGCCGCTTCGATCTCGACCTGACGCGGCTCCTTGCCGAGCGCGTCGGCGTCGCGATCCGCGACCCGGAACAGGCCGCCCATGGCCGGAACCTGCAGCGTGTAGGTGTCACCGAGCGCCTGGGTGATGATCGCGAGCGTGCCTTCCTCGATGGTGACCGTGTTGCCGTGGGGGATCTGGACGGCCTCGCAGGTGCGGCGAATGGTGATCTGTTCGTAGCTCATGGTGGGACTCCTTCTGCTCTTCGAGTCGGAAAACTGAATCTATCCCCCTCCCTCACGCAGGACAACGCCGCCCACGGCGCTTTTCGCCGTCCGTCGTTTCGTGACATAACGCGCGGGCAAGGGGGGTCCCCAATGAATCTATCGATTCGAAGGAAAGGCGCCATGCTGGGCGCGTTGCTGCTGGTCGGCGCGGCGGCGTGCTCGGAGCCCACGGAGCCGGTGAAGATCGTGGCCGTCGACCTCACGCACGAGGTCGACCAGCACAACGAGCCGCGTTCGGCTCGCGAGACCTTCGCCCCGCAGAGCACCATCTACGCCTCGATCGCCACCGAAGGCTCCGGAAAGGGGACCTTGGCCGCGAAGTGGACGGATCCCGACGGCAAGGTGCTGGCCGAGCAGACCCAGGACATCAATCCCACCAAGCCGCAGCGCTTCGAGTTCCACATCCCGCCCGCGCAGGGGCAGCACCCCTTGGGACGCTACAAGGTCGTGATCACCTTGGACGGCAAGGGAACCCGCTCGCGCGAGTTCGAGATCCGCACCACGCAATGAGCTGACGTCCATGGACGCTCGTCGCCAGCACGCGGCGCCGCCGTCGACGCGCCCGCCGGTTCCGGAGCCGCCGTTCGCGGAGCGCGTGCGGACGCTGCTGCACGTCGGCCGCACTGGGACGCTGGCGACGCACTCTCGCAAGCGCGGCGGGTTCCCGTTCGCGTCCGTCATGCCGTACGGTCTCGGGCCGGAGGGTCGGCCGACGTTCCTGATCAGCTCGATGGCGATGCACACCCAGAATCTCGTCGCCGATCTCCGTGCCAGTCTCCTGGTGGCGCAACCGGGGTGGACGGAGGATCCGCTCGCCGGCGCGCGGGCGACCCTGATCGGCGAGGTGCGTCCGCTCGACGCCGCCGACGCGAGCCAGGTGCGCGACGACTATCTTGCGCGCCACCCGAACGCGCGGGCGTGGGTCGAGTTCGACGACTTCGCGTTCTACGCCATGACGGTCGTCGACCTGTATTACGTCGCCGGCTTCGGAGCGATGGGATGGGTCGAGGCCGCCGACTACGCCGGCGCCGAGCCCGATCCACTGGTCGACGTCGAGGACGCGATCGTCGGCCACATGAACGCCGACCATGCCGACGCGCTCGTCACCTACTGCCGGCACTACGGCGGCATCGCCGCCGACAGCGCCACCATGACGGCGGTCGACCGCATGGGTTTCCGGGTGCGGGCGCGCTCAGGCGACGCCCTGCACGGCCTCCGCATCAACTTCCCCCACGAGGTGCGCAGCAGCGAGGATGCCCGGAAGGCGCTGATCGGCATGCTGCGCGACGCACGCACCGTGCAATAGGGCAGAGGGATCTTTCCCTCGCCCACGCCCCATTAGCGCCGGCGGAATCCGGCTTGACGCTGCTCCGCCACCCATGTATCCATCTATCCGGCTGGACGGATTGATATGGCGCAGGCGGCGACTATTCCGAGTGTCTTCGCGCATCTGCCGGTCCTCGGTGAGCCGACCCGGAGCCGCATCCTGCTCCTGCTCGAGCGCCAAGAGCTCACCGTCGCCGAGCTCTGTACGGTGACGCAGCTGCCCCAGTCGACGGTCAGCCGCCACCTCAAGGCGCTCGCCGACGGCGGCTGGGTGGACGCACGCGCCGAGGGCACGAGCCGGCTCTATCGCGGGCCGCGGGCCGGGATGGACGCGGCGGCACGGCGGCTCTGGGAGCTGGTACGCGAGCAGGTCGCCGACTCCGCCGGCGCCCTTCAGGACGGACGGCGTCTCGAGCGCGTTCTCGCCGAGCGGCGCAGCAAGTCGCAGCAGTTCTTCACCTCGTCGGCCGGCCAGTGGGACAAGCTCCGCGCCGAGCTCTTCGGCAGCTCCTTCCACCTCGCCGCCTTGCTCGGTCTCCTCGAGCCGAGCTGGACGGTCGGCGATCTCGGCTGCGGCACCGGGCAGATCGCCGAGGCGCTGGCGCCCTGGGTGGCACGCGTCATCGCCATCGACGAGTCGGCGGCGATGCTGCAGGCGGCCCGCCGGCGCGTCCGCCATTTTCCGAACGTCGAGGTCCGCCGCGGCAGCCTCGAGGCGCTGCCGATTCCCGACGCCTCGCTCGACGCGCTCACCTGCGTCCTCGTCCTGCACCACCTGCCTGCCCCCGAGCTCGCGCTGGCCGAGGCCGCGCGGGTGCTGCGTCCGGGGGGACGCCTCCTCCTCACCGACATGATGCCGCACGACCGGGAGGCGTATCGTCACCAGATGGGACACGTGTGGCTCGGGTTCTCGGAATCCGAGATCGGCCGCCTCCTGACCGACGCCGGTTTCGAGACGCCGCGCCTCCGCCCGTTGTCCCCCGATTCGACCGCCCAAGGACCGACGTTGTTCGCCGCCGCCGCTCGGCGGGGCGACGCGATTTCGCGCGTGCGCTCACGAGGAACGCGCGCCACCAACTCCACACACAGCTGAGGAAGGAGAGTACGATGAGCATGCCCGCAACGAAATCCACCACCGCCTTCGCCGACGCCGCCCAAAAGGGCCGCGTTCCCTACAAGGTCGCCGACCTGTCGCTCGCCGAGTTCGGCCGCCGCGAGATCCGGCTCGCCGAGCAGGAGATGCCGGGTCTGATGGCGCTCCGCCGCCGCCACCAGGGCCAGAAGCCGCTCCGCGGCGCCCGCATCATGGGCAGCCTCCACATGACGATTCAGACCGCGGTCCTGATCGAGACCCTGGTCGAGCTCGGCGCCGACGTGCGCTGGGTGTCGTGCAACATCTTCTCGACGCAGGACCACGCCGCCGCCGCGGCGGTGGTGGGAAGCGGCACCGCGGAGGATCCGCGCGGCACGCCGGTCTTCGCCTGGAAGGGCGAGACGCTGGAGGAGTATTGGTGGTGCACCAACGAGGCGCTGGTGTGGCCCGACGGCAGCGGCCCGAACCTCATCGTCGACGACGGCGGCGACGCGACGCTCGTCGTCCACAAGGGCCTCGAGTTCGAGCGGGCCGGCGCCGTGCCGGCCTTCGATCCCGACAAGGATCCGGAGGAGTGGGGCGTGATCCTCGACCTGCTCCGCAAGGTCCAGCGCGAGGACAAGACGCAGTGGACGCGCATCGCCAAGGACCTCCGCGGCGTCAGCGAGGAGACCACCACCGGCGTCCACCGGCTCTATCAGATGATGGAGGCCGGGACGCTGCTCTTCCCCGCGATCAACGTCAACGACTCCGTCACCAAGAGCAAGTTCGACAACATCTACGGCTGCCGGCACTCGCTGGTCGACGGCATCTGCCGCGCCAGCGACGTCATGCTGGGCGGCAAGGTCGCGCTGGTCGCGGGCTACGGCGAGGTCGGCAAGGGCTGCGCGCAGGCGCTCCGCGGGCAGGGCTGCCGGGTGATCATCGCCGAGATCGACCCGATCTGCGCGCTGCAGGCCGCGATGGAGGGCTACGAGGTCAGGACGCTCGAGGACGTCGTCGCCACCGCCGACCTCTTCATCACCACCACCGGCAACGTCGACATCGTGACGGTCGAGCACATGAAGCGCATGAAGGACAAGGCGATCGTCGGCAACATCGGCCACTTCGACAACGAGATCGACATGGCCGGCCTGAAGAAGGTGCCGGGCATCGAGCGCATCAACATCAAGCCGCAGTACGACGAGTGGCGCTTCCCCGACGGCCACAGCGTGATGATCCTGGCGGAGGGCCGGCTCTTGAACCTCGGCTGCGCCACCGGCCACCCGAGCTTCGTGATGTCGGCCTCGTTCTCGAACCAGGTGATCGCGCAGCTCGAGCTGCACATGCACAACGACAAGTACGAGAAGAAGGTCTACATGCTGCCGAAGCACCTCGACGAGGAGGTGGCGCGCCTGCACCTCGACCACCTCGGGGTCAAGCTGACGACGCTCCGCCCCGAGCAGGCGGAGTACATCGGCGTCCCGATCGGCGGCCCGTACAAGTCGGACCACTACCGCTACTAGCCCCCGTGCGGTCGGCACGCTGCGCGTGCCGACCCTCTGAAGGGCCTCGGGCGCCCGGAGTCAATCCGGGCGCCTCGCTCCAAAAGAAAGAGCCGGCGCCCCCGCGAGGGACGCCGGCTCTTTTTGCATGCAATCGATCGGTTCTAGCGGCCGGCGGCGGCTGCCTTGGGGGCGCCGAGGCCGGCGGACTTGCGGAGCTCCTCGGCCCGGTCGGTGCGCTCCCAGGGGAAGAAGCCCTTCTCGGGACGCCGACCGAAGTGTCCGTACGCCGCGGTCGCCTTGTAGATCGGCCGCTTCAGATCGAGCGTCTTCACGAGGGCGGCGGGACGGAAGTCGAAGGCGTCCCGCACCAGGCTCGCCACCTTGGCGTCGGGGAGGACGCCGGTCCCGAAGGTGTCGACGAGCACCGAGAGCGGCTCGGCGAGGCCGATCGCGTACGACACCTGCAGCTCGCAATGCGTCGCGATGCCGGCGGCGACGATGTTCTTCGCGACGTAGCGCGCCATGTAGGCGGCGCTGCGGTCGACCTTCGAGGGATCCTTGCCCGAGAACGCGCCGCCACCGTGGCGACCGTAGCCGCCATAGGAGTCGACGATGATCTTGCGGCCCGTGAGACCGCAGTCGCCCATCGGCCCACCGACCACGAAGCGACCGGTCGGATTGACGTGGAAGCGTGTCTTGGCGTCGAGGTACTGCGCGGGAATGGTCTTCTTGATGACCTCCTCGATGATGGCCTCCGAGAGCCTGGTGTGCGTGACGTCCGGCGCGTGTTGCGAGGAGATCACGACCGAGTCGATCCGCACGGGGCGACCGTCGCGGTATTCCACCGACACCTGCGACTTCGAGTCGGGGCGGAGGAAGTCGAGCTTGCCGCTCTTGCGGTGCTCGGTCAGCCGCTCGACCAGCCGATGCGCCATTTGGATCGGGAACGGCATCAGCTCTTCGGTCTCGTTGCAGGCGTAGCCGAACATGAGTCCCTGGTCGCCGGCGCCCTGCTCCTTGTGGAGCCCTTCGCCCTCGGTGACGCCCTGCGAGATGTCGGGCGACTGGCGATCGACCGCGATCAAGACCGCGCAGCTGTCGGCGTCGAAGCCCATCTCGGACGAGGTGTACCCGATCTCGCGAACGGTCTTGCGCACGATGTCGGTGTAGGGGACGACCGCCGTCGAGGTGATCTCGCCCGCCACCACGGCCATCCCCGTCTTCACCAGGCTCTCGCACGCGACCCGGCTCTGGGGATCGGCCACGATCAGGGCGTCGAGGATGGCGTCGGAGATCTGATCGCACATCTTGTCGGGATGGCCCTCGGACACGGACTCCGAGGTGAACATGAAATCCTTGAGTGGCATGCAAAAACCTCCTAGGTGGGTGGGACCTTATAGCGAGGCATTTCGCGCAGCGTCAAGGCGGAAACCCTGGGGCGCCGGCCCGGTGGCGGACGCCATACGCCTACGCAGTCTCGTGAAATCGTTGCGTCACCAGCTCGGCGATCGCGTCGACGGCCGCGTCGGCGTCGGGGCCGGTCGCCACCAGGGTGAGCTGCGTACCCTGCCCCGCCGCCAGCATCATCAGACCGAGGATGCTCTTGCCGGAGACCGATTCGTCGCCGTTGGTCACCGTCACCTCGGCGCTGAACCGGCTCGCCGTCTCCACGAACCGCGCCGCGGCCCGGGCGTGCAAACCGAGCTGGTTCACGATCTCGACGACGGCCCGCACGGTATCGGCGTCGACGCGTTCCCTGCTGACCAGCGTCATCGCCGCGGCCGGGTGCGGGGCTCGGATTCGTTCGGACAGGCCCGCAGGATGTGATCGCGTCCATACTCGACGATGAAGCCCGCCAGCTCCTCGAGCGGCATGTCGTGGCGCGCCGAGATCACCTTGACGGTGATCGGCATGTTCGCCCCGGTGACGACCTGAATGCGGGCGTCACGCGCCAGCGCCATGCTGACGTTGGTCGCCGTGTCGCCGTACATGTCGGTGAGAATGATCGTACCGTCCCCGCTCTCGACCGAGGCGACTGCGGCCGCGATCTTGGACTTCAGGGAGGCGAGCGTGTCGTCGGCGAGGGCGCCGACGGCGACCATGGCGGGCACGGGATGACCGAGCACGCTCTCGATGCTGTGCAACACCTCGGGCGCGAGCGTACCGTGGCCGACCAGGACGATGCCGATCATGGTCAGCGGCTCACGTCCCGGTGCTGCACGCGGACCGGATAGCCGTGCCGAGCGAGACGGCGCTCGAGCTCGCCCACGAGCGCGACCGAGCGGTGCCGGCCGCCGGTGCAGCCGAGCCCGACGGTGAGATAGCGCTTGCCCTCGCGCACGTAGAGCGGCAACGAGAAGTCGAGCATGGCGGTGGTGAGCGCGAGGAACTCCTGGGTCTCCGTCCGATCGAGCACGTAGCGCGCCACCGCTGGATCGTTGCCGTCCAGGGCGCGGAGCTCCTCGACGAAGAAGGGGTTGGGCAGGAAGCGCACGTCGAGCACGATGTCGGTGTCGGTCGGCAGTCCGTACTTGTAGCCGAACGACAGGAGTAGCACTCGCATCGACGGCTCTCCACCGACGACGTCCGCGAGCAGCCGCCGCAGCTCGTCGCGCAGCTGATGCACCGTGAAGGCAGAGGTGTCGATGATGCGATCGGCGAGCCCCTTCAGGCCCGAGAGCCCTTCACGCTCGCGCGCAATGCCGGCTGCGACGTTGCCGCTCTCCGCGAGCGGATGCGGGCGGCGGGTCTCGCTGAAGCGCCGCACCAGCACGTCGTCCGCCGCGTCGAGGTAGAGGATCTCGACCCGATGCCCGGCCCGACGGATGTCCTCGAGGATGGCCGGATAGTCCCGGAGAAAGGCACGCTCGCGAAGATCGATCCCGAGCGCCACGCGCGGAATGTCCTCCTCCGAATTCTGGCAGAGCTCGATGAACTTCGGCGTCAGCACCACCGGAAGGTTGTCGATGCAGTAGAAGCCGAGATCCTCGAGCACGCGAATCGCCGTGCTCTTTCCGGAACCGGACAGGCCGGTCACGATCACGACGTGCACGTGCCCCCCCCGGGTTCCCGGCCGGCGGTCGCCGCCGGCGCGTGGCTCGTCACCGACGCATCCTCGGCGTCGGACACGATGCGCTTGCGGCGGGCGATCTCGCCGTCGAGGCGCGCAGCGACCTCGCGCGCGGAATGCCGACCGAGCCGCTTCAGGACGTGGTTCCGCGCCGCCACCTCGATGATGGTCGCGATGCTCCGCCCCGGGCGAATCGGGATCCGGACCTTCGGCAACTCGACGCCGAGAATCACGTGCGTCTCGTCCTCGAGCCCGAGCCGGTCGGCGCGGTCCTCACGGCTCCACTCGAACATCTCGGCGACGAGCTGGATGACCTTTTCGTTCAGGGTGGCGAGGATGCCGAAGAGATCCTGCACGTTGATGATCCCGAGGCCGCGGATCTCCATGTGGTGGCGGATGAGCTCGGCCCCGGAGCCGATGACCCGGCCCGGCGCGACCGCTCGGGCCTCCACGACGTCGTCCGCCACCAAGCGGTGGCCGCGCGCCACCAGGTCGAGGGCGGCCTCGCTCTTGCCGATGCCGCTCTTCCCGAGGAGGAGCACCCCGAGCCCGAAGACCTCGACGAGCACGCCGTGGATGAGCGTGTGGGGCGCCAGGCGATCCTCGAGCCATGCGGTGACGTTGCGGATCAGCTCGGAGCTCTTGAGCGCGGTCGCGATCAGCGGCACGTGATGCCGCTCGGCGGCGGTTGCGAAGCACGGCGGCGGGACGGCGCCGTTGGTCACGATCACGCACGCCACGCGCTCGGCGAAGACGCGATCGACCGCCCGCTCCGCGGCGGCCTCCGCGAGCGTGGCGAGGTAGCCGAGCTCGGTCCTCCCGATGACCTGGACGCGCTCCGGATGAATCTGTGGGAGGTAGCCGGCGAGCGCGAGGCCGGGCTTCTGAATGCGCGGGATACCGACCGGATTGCCGACCCCGTCGGCTCCAGCCATCAGCTCGAGCTTCCATGCCTCCGCTCTCGTCCGGAGAAGCTCGCCGATGGTCACCATGCCGCAAGGCCTCGCACGCTCGCTGCCGTGCCGGCGGTCGCGCCAACGGGCGACGCCGGCTCTAGTACTTCTCGTCCTCTTCCTTGACGATCGCGAACAACTGCTCGCGCGTGTTCCCGGCAGCCAACCGATCGCGAAAGCTCTTGTCCTTGAGCAGGCGCGACACCCGCGCCAGTGCCTTGAGATGAATGCCGGCCGAGTCCTCGGGCGCAACCAAGAGAAAGAACAGATGCGTCAGGTTGCCGTCGAGCGAGTCGAACGGCGACGCCCTGCGGGCTCCGCCCGAACGCGGCGACGACGTTGGGGACGCCCCCCAACTTGCCGTGCGGAATGGCGATCCCCTCGCCGATCGCCGTGCTGCCGAGCGCCTCGCGCTCCGTCAGCACCTGCACCAAGCGCGGCCCATCGACCGCCGGATGCAACGTCGCGAGGACTCCCGCGAGCTCCTCCAACGCGGCGGCCTTCGTGGTCGCACGCATCTCCGGAATGATCGCCTCCGGCGCGAGGATGTCGAGGATCTTCATGTTCGACCCGGCAGCGTATACCCCAGCCCCGCCTCACGGGCAAAAAGTCACGCCGATTCGGGTTCGATGAGCCCGTAGTGACCGTCCTTGCGCCGGTACACCACCGAGACCGCGTCGCTCGCGGCGTTGTGGAACACGAAGAAGTCGTTGCTCATCAGATCCATTTGGATCACGGCCTCCTCGACCGACATCGGCTTCACCGGCAGCCGCTTGGTGTGGATGACCTCGGGACCGTTGCGGCGGCCGAAACTGTCGGAGCGCAGGATGTCCATCTTGAGGCTCTGGGTGTCGCGCACCTCCGGAGGCGGTGACGGCTCCGCGCGTGGTCGGCGCGACCGCGGCGGCAGCTTGTGACTCTTCAGCTTCTCGGTGTGCTTGCGCGCCCGCTGCTCGACCTTGTCGGCGGCGAGATCGATCGCCGAATAGAGATTGTCGGTCTCTTCCTTCGCGTTCAGGGTGGCGCGATCGGCGTTCAGGACGATCTCGGCGATGTGTCGCCGCTTCACGACCGAAAGGATGACGTGAGCGTCGATCGGCCGATGTACGTACTTGGCGATCCGCTTGAGGCGCTTCTCGGCGTGTTGGCGAAGCGCGTTGGTCGCCTCCATGTGCCTGAAGGTGACGTTGACTTCCATGCTCCCTCCCCCCGGAGCCTCCACCAACTCAGGCGAATTGCCGGCGCTTGGACGAAGGCAGGATACCCATCAGCTCCCGATACTTCGCCACCGTCCGGCGCGCAATGTCGATGTTGTCCTTCGCCAGCTTCTCGGCGATGGACTGGTCGCTGTACGGGCTGGACGGGTCCTCGCTGCCGATGATTTCGCTTGATCTTCTTGCGCACGCTCTCCGCCGACACGTCCTCGCCGTCGGCACCGCGGAGGCTCGAGGTGAAGAAGTACTTGAGCTCGAAGATGCCCTGCGGCGTGTGCACGTACTTGTTGGCGGTGGCACGGCTCACGGTCGACTCGTGCATGCCGATGTCGTTGGCGACGTCCTTCAGCACCAGCGGCCTGAGATGCGACACCCCGTGCTCGAAGAACTCCCGCTGGAACTTGATGATCGAGTGCGTGACCATGAAGAGCGTGCGCTGGCGCTGGTGGATGCTCTTGATGAGCCAGGCCGCCGCCCGCATCTTCTCCTGGATGTAGCCCTTGGCCTCGGACGATTCCCCCTGCCCGAGCACGCGACGGTAGAACTGGCTGACGCGCAGACGCGGCAGCCCCTCGTCGTTCAGCGTGACCACGTACTCGTCGCCGACCTTCTGGATGTAAACGTCGGGCGTCACGTAGCGCATGTCGCCGTCGCCGTAGTCGCGTCCGGGCTTCGGCTCGAGCGTCGCGATCACCCGCTGCGCATCGGCGATCTCGGCGGTCGACACCTTGAGCTCGCGCGCGAGCTTGTCGAAGCGTTTGCCCTCGAGGGCCGGCAGGTGGTCGCGCACGAGTGTCGCGGCCAGCGAGCCTCCGAGGCCGAGGTGGCGGAGCTGGAGCAGCAGGCACTCCGACAGCGAGCGCGCGCCGGCCCCCGGCGGATCGAAGCTCTGCAGGTGACGGAGCGCGCGCTCGATCTCCTCGAGGTCGGCGTTGGCCATGAACGCGACCTCCTCGATCGCCAGCCGCAGATACCCGTCGGCGTCGAGGTTGCTGATCAGGCAGCCGATGACGACCTTCTCGCGCTCGTCGAGATCCGACAGGCGCAGCTGCCACATCAGGTGGTCGACCAGCGAGCTGCGTCTTGACGAGCGTGTTCTCGAGCGCCGGCCGCTTGTCCTCGTCGTAGTCATTCGCCGACCCCGAGGGGGCGCTGTGGAAGTCGTTGCCGTAGTTGTCGAGGTAGTCCTTCCAGTCGATCTCGCCGAGCGCGTTGGCGGCCGTCACCTCGGGGGCCGCGTCCGCGGCGGGCTGCCACTCGTCGCTCGTCGTGCTCGGCGTCGTGCCATCGACCGTGGGAACCTCGGAGGTCTCGAAGGTGGTCTCGACCTTCGCGGCCTGCTTGTCATCACCCGCCTCGACGGCCTCCTCGAGCACGGGGTTCTGCGACATCTCGTCGACGATGAGCGCTTCGAGCTCGAGGCGTCCGACCTGGAGGATCTTGATCGCCATCCGCAGCTGGGGCGTCATCACCAGCTGCTGGCTGAGCTTCTGATAGAGCTTGGTTTCGAGGGCCATCGGCCGGTCTAGAGGCTGAAGCGTTCGCCGAGGTAGATCTCGCGTGCTTGGCGACTCTCGGCGATGTGCGCGGGTATTCCCTCTTCGAGAATCGCGCCTTCGTTGAGGATGTAGGCTCGGTCGCAGATGCCGAGCGTCTCCCGGACGTTGTGGTCAGTGATCAGGACGCCGATTCCCCGCTCCTTGAGCTGGTGGACGATGTTCTGGATGTCGATCACCGCGATCGGGTCGATGCCCGCGAACGGCTCGTCGAGCAGCATGAAGGCCGGCGAGATGACGAGCGCCCGCGTGATCTCGAGCCGGCGACGCTCGCCGCCCGACAGAGCATATGCCTTGGTCTTTGCCAGATGCGCGATGCTGAGCTCCTCGAGCAGGCGCCATAACCGCACCTGCCGTTCCTCGGCAGAAATGGGCAAGGTCTCCAGGATCGCGAGGATGTTTTCTTCGACCGTCAGCTTCCGGAACACCGAGGCTTCCTGCGGCAGATAGCTGATGCCGGCGCGGGCGCGCTGGTACATCGGCAAATCGGTGACATCGACGCCGTTGAGAGCGACCCGGCCGCCGTCGGGACGGAGGAGGCCGACGATGATGTAGAAGGTCGTGGTTTTGCCGGCACCGTTGGGACCGAGGAGACCGACGACCTCGCCGGCGGAGATCCGCACCGAGACGTCGCGCAGCACCCGGCGTCCCCCGAACGACTTGTCGAGGCGTTCGGCAGTGAGAATGGCCTCGGACATGCTCACGGTGTGGGGGCGGGAGGTGCTTCCACCGACTGGATCGGCAGCGCGGTCGCCTTCGCCTCGCCCGCCTTGCCGCCCGCCTCGTCCTTCCCGGGGTAGAGTACGGCCTTGACGCGGGTGTTGGAGCCGCTCTCCACGACGCTTCGCTCCTCTTGCAGATAGACGATCACCCGCTCGCCCGCGACCTGATTGGGCCCATCGTGCAACACGGCCCCATCGCTGAGCACGACCGTCTGCTTGGCCTGGTCGAAGACGGCCCGCCGGCCTTCCGCGAGGCGGATGCCCTGGCGGATCCGGACGTTGCCTTCCGCGATGATCTCCTTGATGCGGTCGGCGTCGCCGCCGGAACCCTTTTGCTTCGGGGTCGCCGCGGCGGTCGGGTCGCTCTGGCGCACGGCCGCGGGATCGTAGCGGATCAGGAGGCGATCGCTGGTCAACGTGATGTCGTTCTGCGTGACCTCGACGTGCCCGCGGTAGGTCACGAGACCGTCCTTGTAGTCGAGCTCGAGCGCGTCGGAGTCGATGCGGACCGGGCCTTTGCCGGAGCCGAGCGACAGACTCTGGAAGAGCGCGTTCGGTCCGCTCGCTTGGGTACGCGCCGGCGCAGGGGCGGCCGGCGGCGGTGTCGCATCCTCGGCTCGGAGAGACGAGGCAAAGCACGACAGCACGACGAGAGCCGAAACCAATCCATCACGACCGACCCGCATCCGCTCCCTCTCGCTCCAGCACCGTCCGAACCTTGCCCTCGAAGCGCACGCGTTGCGATCCCATCTCGACCGTCATGCGCTCTCCGCTGAGCGAGAGACCGTTACCCGTGACGGCGACCGCGCCCGGCGAGACCACCGTGTCGTCCGCCCGCTGATAGAAGGCGTGATCGGTACGGACCAGGTAGTCGCGGAACCGGAGCTCGATGCCCCCGTCCAGATCGACCCGGTCCATCTCGCGACCATCCAGCAGGATCTTGCCCTGCTTGCCCTTGACCGACACCACGCCCTGATCGTCCTTGACGTAGAAGCTGACCAGGGGCTCGTCGACCACGATCCGACGCTCCTCCTCGAAGTATTGCGCCTCGCGGGCCGCAACCTCCCAGACCTTGCGATCGCCCTCCATCTTGACCCGTCGGAAGTCTTGGATGCGCTGGGCGACCTGGGGCAGGAAGTCGAGCTCCCGGGTCCGTAGGCTCCGAAGGTGGTGCGCCCATTGGCTGCGGAACAGCTGGACCCCGACCGCCCCGACCGCGAAGACCAGCACCATCCCGAGGAGTGCGCGAACGCGTCGCCGGGACACTCCGGAAGGGGCAGGAGGATGCATGCAAAAAAAATACCATCGTCATTCCATGTAGTAAAGGATTGAATTGGTTGCCGAGTTCCTCGCTCGAACTTAGGAGCCTGACGAAGGCGCCGAGCGGGTCGAGGTGGAAGCGAGCGCGGAGGCGTAGCGCGCGCTACGCCGCACCAGCGAGCGACCGAGCAACGCAGCAGATGAGCCCGGATCGGCCGACGAGCTACACTACGCCGGCACGTAATAGGTCGTGGAGGTGGATCACTCCCGCGAGATGCCCCTCGGCGTCGGCCACGAAGAGCGCCGTGATGGCATGGCGCTCCATCGTCGCCACCGCGAGCGCCGCCAGGGCCTCGGCCTCGATCGTCTTCGGCCGGGGGCTCATGATCTCGTCGAGGCCGCGCGCCATCACGTCCCCGCCGGTGGCGAGCGCCCGCCTGAGGTCGCCGTCGGTCACGACACCGACGAGCCGTCCCTCGTCGTCGACGACGCCGGTCACGCCGAGGCGTTTCGCCGACATCTCCATCAGCGTCCGGCTCATCGTGCTGCCGACGGCGACCCGCGGGATCTCGTCGCCGCGGTGCATGAGATCGCCGACCCGGAGCAGCTTCCGCCCGAGCGTGCCGGCCGGATGAAGTGCCGCGAAGTCCTCGCGGCGAAAGCCGCGATGCTCGAGGAGGGCCACCGCGAGCGCGTCTCCCATGGCGAGGGCGGCGGTGGTGCTGGCCGTCGGTGCCAGTCCGAGTGGACACGCCTCTTCGGCGACGCTCACGTCGAGCACGACGTCGGCGGCACGACCCAAGGTCGAGCCCGGCCGGCCGGTGACGGCGATCAGCGGTAGCCCGAGGCGCTTCACGTGGGGCACGAGATCGAGCAGCTCGGCGGTCTCGCCGCTGTTGGAGACGGTCAGCACGAGATCGTGGCGCTCCAGCATGCCGAGGTCGCCGTGCAGCGCCTCGGCGGCGTGCAGGAAGAACGCCGGCGTCCCGGTGCTGGCCAGGGTCGCGGCGAGCTTGCGGGCGACGATGGCCCGACTTGCCCATGCCCGTGACCACCACTTTGCCGCCGCGGTCGGCGATCAGGCGCACGGCATCGTCGAAGCGCTCGTCGAGACGGTCGGCCAGCATCGACAACGCTCTCGCTTCGATCGCCAGGACGCGCCGGCCGTGCTGGATGCTCTCCGGTGTCGCACGCGCGCGTGCCGGCGTCGTGGTGGAGCGCGCCGCGCGCACCGGGGGCGATCGTCGCGCCCGCTTCATGCGGAGTGCTCCGAGCCGGCCTTCACGACGCGATCGATCGCGATCAGGCTCGCGAGCAGCGGCTTCAGGTCGGCGAGCTTGACCGAGTTCGGCCCGTCGCTCAGCGCCCGCTCCGGATCCTCGTGAACCTCCATGAAGACGCCCGTCGACGCCGGCCGCCACCGCGGCGCGCGCCAGCGTGGGCACGAACTCGCGCTGCCCGCCCGAGGCCGTCCCGGCGCCGCCCGGCAGCTGCACGCTGTGGGTCGCGTCGAAGACGACGGGGTACCCGAAGCGGCCCATGATCGGCGAGCGATCGCATGTCGACGACGAGGTTGTTGTAGCCGAAGCTGGCGCCGCGCTCGGTGACCAGGATCCGGTGGTTGCCGCCGGCGCGCGCCTTGCGCGACGACGTGCTCCATCTCGGCCGGCGAGAGGAACTGGCCCTTCTTGACGTTCACCGGCTTCCCGGCCGCCGCGACGGCGACGATGAAGTCGGTCTGCCGGCAGAGGAACGCCGGCGTCTGCAGCACGTCGACGACCGCCGCGACGGCCGCCACCTGCGCGGCCTCGTGCACGTCGGTGAGCACGGGCACGCCGAGTCTCGCGCCGCACCTCGGCGAGGATGGCGAGGCCCTCGTCGAGGCCGAGCCCGCGAAAGCTGTCGCGCGAGGTACGGTTGGCCTTGTCGAACGAGGACTTGAAGACGAGCGGCACGCCGAGCTCGCGCGTCGAGGTCGCGCAGGCGCTCGGCGTGGCGCAGCGACCGAGTCGCGGCTCTCGATCACGCACGGTCCGGCGATCAGCGCGAAGGGCCGCGAGGCCGCGAACACGACGGATCCCACCTCGACCGTACGCTCGGGCGCCACGCTCGCCTCTCGAGAACGACCGCTCAGTGGCGGGCGGCGCGCAGGTTGCCGAAGGGCAGCGTCTCGCGCGCCGAGCTCCGGCGCGTGAGCGCGGCGCGGATGAAGCCGCGGAACAGCGGATGGCAATCGAGCGGCTGCGACTTGAACTCGGGATGGAACTGGCAGCCGAGGAACCAGGGATGGTCGGCGATCTCGACCATCTCGACCAGCGAGCCGTCGGGCGACAGCCCCGAGAGCACGCAGGCCGCGCGACTCGAGCTGCTCGCGGTAGGCGTTGTTGAACTCGTAGCGGTGGCGGTGGCGCTCGGAGATCTTCTTCTTGCCGTAGACCTTGCGCGGCGAGCGAGCCGTCCGTCGAGCACGCACGGATAGGCGCCGAGGCGCATGGTGCCGCCCTTCTGCGTCAGTCCCTTCTGCGTCGTCATCAGGTCGATCACCGGGTGCGGCGTCTCGGGATCGACCTCGCGTCGAGTTGGCGCGCTCGAGCCCGCAGACGTGGCGCGCGAACTCGATCACCGCCATCTGCATGCCGAAGCAGATGCCGAAGAACGGCACGCTGGCTCTCGCGCGCGTAGCGCACCGCCGCGATCTTGCCCTCGGTGCCGCGCTGGCCGAAGCCCATCGGCACCAGGATGCCGTCGGCCGTCGCCGACGCTCGGCCGAGCCCGTCCTTCTCGAGCTCCTCGGAGTCGACGTAGTCGAGCTCGACGCGCGCACTCGTTGGCGAGCCGCCGTGAGTGAGCGCCTCGTTCAGGCTCTTGTAGGAGTCGGCCAGGTCGACGTACTTGCCGACCATCGCGATCCGCGCCCGCTCCTTCGGGCTCTTGGCGACCGCGACGATCTTCTTCCAGCGCGACAGGTTGGGGGTGCCGGTCCAGATGTTGAGCCGTTCCGACGATGCGCTCGTCGAGCCCCTCGTCGTGGAAGACGAGCGGCAGCTCGTAGATGCACTCGACGTCGCGCGCGCGTGATCACGGCGTTCTCCTCGACGTTGCAGAAGAGGGCGATCTTCGCCTTCAGCTTCTGGTCGAGCATGCGGTCGGTGCGGCAGAGGAGGATGTCGGGCTGGATGCCGAGCCCGGTCAGCTCCTTCACGCTGTGCTGCGTCGGCTTGGTCTTCAGCTCGCCGCGCCGTCGAGATGTACGGCACGAGCGTGAGGTGGACGTAGAGCACGTTCTCGCGGCCGCGGTCGCCAGCGGAACTGGCGGATCGCCTCGAGGAACGGCAGGCTCTCGATGTCGCCGACGGTGCCGCCGACCTCGCCGATGCAGACGTCGAAGCCCTCGGCGGCGGCGAGGATGCGCGCCTTGATCTCGTCGGTGATGTGCGGGATCACCTGCACGGTGCCGCCGAGGTAGTCGCCGCGGCGCTCCTTCTCGATCACGGTCGTCGTAGACGCGCCCGGTGGTGATGTTGTTGCGCTGGCGTCATCGGCGTCGAGACGTACCGCTCGTAGTGGCCGAGATCGAGGTCGGTCTCGGCGCCGTCGTCGGTGACGAACACCTCGCCGTGCTGGAACGGGCTCATCGTGCCCGGATCGACGTTGATGTACGGGATCCATCTTCAGCATCGTCACCTTGAGGCCGCGGCTCTCGAGCAGCGCGCCGATCGACGCCGACGCCAGACCCTTCCCGAGCGACGACACGACGCCGCCGGTGACGAAGATGAACTTGGTCTTGGATTTCTTGGAGCTCATGGTCGACGACTCATCGTTCATCCTCCACCAGACGCCGCACCCGCTCGAGGTCGTCCGGTGTATCCACCTCGGGGGGCGCACTGTCAACTTCGACCATTCGGATGCGCACGCCACGCTCGAGCGCCCGCAGTTGCTCGAGCTCCTCCGCACACTCGAGCGGCGAGCGCGGCGCCGCGGCGAGCGTCAAGAGGAGATCGCGCCGGTACACGTAGAGCCCGATGTGCCGGCGGCCGAGCAGCGCGCCGTCGCCGCGCGCGCCGCGCCAGTACGGCAGCGGACTGCGCGAGAAATAGAGGGCGCAGCCGTCGCCGCCGGTCACGACCTTGACCACGTGCGGACTCCGAAACTCGGCCTCGTCGCGGATCGGGGTCATCAAAGACGCCATCTCCACCCGAGGATCGTCGCGGAACAGCGCGACGCACGCCGACAGCGCCGCCGGATCGAGGAGCGGCAGATCGCCCTGGACGTTCGCGATCACGGCCGCATCGAGCCGCGCCGCGACCTCGGCAAGGCGATCGGTGCCGGTCGGATGCGTCCCGGTCATGATGAGCTCGCCGCCGAAGGCACGCACCGCGCCGGCGATGCGCTCGTCGTCGGTCGCGACCATGGTGCGCGCCACGCCGACGGCGCGCGACGCGCGCTCGTAGACGTGCTGGATCATCGGTTTGCCTCCGATCAGCACGAGCGGCTTCCCCGGAAGCCGAGTGGATGCGTACCGCGCGGGAATGATCGCGACGACCTCGGACATGTCCATGGCTCCCGGACAAAAAAAATCGCGACCGCGTCCGGCGGCAAGCCCGACGTCGATCACGGGCCCTCCTTATATGAATCGCGGCCCCACCCTGTCAAAACTGGGGCATTCCCAGAGGAGGTGACTCCGATGAGCGACCAAGCAACCCGGATCGAGCGCGACTCGATGGGTGAGATGCGGGTGCCCGCGAACGCCTTGTGGGGTGCCTCGACGCAGCGCGCGGTCGAAAACTTTCCGATCAGCGGTTGGCGCTTCCCGCGCCGCTTCATCCGTGCCCTCGGGCTGATCAAGTACGCCGCCGCGCGCGCCAACGAGGACCTCGGCCTGCTGCCGCCCGAGCTCGGGGCGGCGATCCGCACCGCCGCGCTCGAGGTCGCCGACGGCGCGCTCGACGATCACTTCGTCGTCGACGTCTTCCAGACCGGGTCCGGCACGTCGACCAACATGAACGTCAACGAGGTGATCGCGAACCGCGTCGCTGCCCAAGGCCTCGCCGTCCACCCGAACGATCACGTCAACATGAGCCAGTCGTCGAACGACGTCATCCCGAGCGCGATGCACGTCGCCGCCCGCGAGGCGCTCGCCGCGGACCTCGATCCGGCGCTCACCGAGCTCGGCGCGGCGCTCGCGGCGAAGGCGAAGGAGTTCGACGACGTGGTCAAGATCGGACGCACCCACCTCCAGGACGCGACGCCGATCCGGCTCGGCCAGGAGTTCGGTGGCTACGCACGCCAGGTCGAGCTCGCGGTGGCGCGTCTCGGCGACGCCGGGCGCGGCCTCGAGGAGCTCGCCCTCGGAGGCACCGCGGTCGGAACCGGGATCAACGCGCATCCCGACTTCGCCCGCCGCGCCGTCGCGATTCTCGCCGAGCGTACCGGCCTGTCCTTCCGCGAGGCCCGGAACCACGTCGAGGCGCAAAGCGGCAAGGACGCGGTGGTGCAGCTCTCGGGCACGCTCAAGACCGCCGCCGTCGCGCTCACCAAGATCGCCAACGACGTGCGCTGGCTCGCCTCGGGCCCGCGGTCCGGGATCGGTGAGATCACCCTTCCCGCCGTCCAGCCCGGCTCCTCGATCATGCCGGGCAAGGTCAATCCGGTGATGGCGGAAGCCGTCTGCCAGATGGCGGCCTTCGTGATCGGCGCCGATCTCACCGTGACCATCGGCGGCCAGGCCGGCAACTTCGAGCTCAACGTCATGATGCCGATCATGGCCCACCAGCAGCTCGAGAGCATGCGCATCATGGCGGCCGCGGTGCGCGCCTTCACGAGCCGGTGCGTGATCGGCATCCAGGCGGAGCGCACGCGCGCCGCGGCCGGGATCGAGCAGAGCCTGGCGATGGCGACGGCGCTGGCGCCGGCGATCGGCTACGACGCGGCGGCCGCCATCGCCAAGGAGTCGTACGCGACCGGCAAGACGGTGCGTGAGATCGCCAGCGAACGGAAGGTGCTGCCCGCCGACGCGCTGGCGCGGATCCTCGACCCGCGCCGCATGACCGACCCCGGCCTGCCGAAATAGGAGCCTGGCCAGACGCGAGCCTCCGCGCGCGGAGCGCACGGCCGAGCGCCAGCGACCGGGGGCGAGGAGCCCGAGTTGACCTCGGGCGACGAGAGCCATCGGAGCATTCGGCGCGCAGCGCCGAAGCGGACGGGGCCGTAGTGGAATAACTCCGACGCGGCTCTGCCGCGGCGGCGAAGGGGGAGAGATCCCTCTTATTCGCTGGGTGAAGCCGGCGTCGCGGCGCCCTTGCGGCCGCGCCCGCCGCGGCGCCGACCGCCGCGCCGGCGCGAGCGTCGCTTGCTGGTGCCCTCGGCCGCGACCCCGTTCTCCGCTCCGTGCTCACCGTCGCCGTTCGCCGCCTCGAGGACGGGCTCCGCGAGCGGCTCCGCCGGCGAGGACCCGCGCGCCGCCTCGAGCTCACCGACCACCCGCACCCTGCCGTTCGGCAGGACCTCGATGTCCTTCATCCGTCGAAGACGCGTCACCAGGCGGGGCGACCCCGGGGGGCGCTGGAAGCCGGCCGACTTGAGCGCGACGGTGAGGGCATCGAGGGTGACGGTACGCGTGGAATCGGCGGCCGCGAGGCGGGCGATCACTTGTTGCAGCTGTTCTCCCGACGCGGCGTGCGGCTCCTCGTGCGCGGCCGCTGCCGCCGGCGTGCGCACCGAGGTCGTCGGCGACGACGACGACGCACTGCCGCGGCCGCCGCCGCGACGGCGCCGGCGCCGGGGACGGCGCTCGCCGCTCGGTTCGGCGGTGCGCTCGGCGGCGTGGGTCGAGGGTGCGGTGCTCTTATAGGTGATGCGGCGAAAGGCGACCCCGAGGCGGGCGGCGGCGTCGCCGACGGCATCGAAGGCGCGGTCGTGCGACACGACGTCGATGCGGTCGCCGGGCCGTGAACGGCCGAGCCACATGCCGGCGTGCACCGCGATCCAGAGATCGCTCCAGTCTGGCACACGGGTCGCCGGCGCGCTGTGCACCAGATTGGCACCGCGCTGCGCGAGGGATCGCCCGAGGTGCTGGCCCACGACCCGCCAGTTGCCGATCGCGGTGACCTCGGTCGCGCCGCTGCTGAGGTCGATCTCGAGCTCGTCGAGGACCCGTCCGAGCTCGCTTTCGCTGCTGGTGTTCTCGACGTCGATGAAAACCGCGCGCCGCGGTCCGTCGGTCGGCGCCGCAGCCGCTGCCTTCTTCGGGGGCGCCGAGGCGCGCCGTGCTTTCGGCTTCGCGGCCGCCTTCCGTGCCGGAGCCTTCTTGGCACGAGCCACCGCCGTGCCGCGCGTCTTGGTCGCCATCGTGGGGGCCTTATGACCGGTATCGAGCCAAGCGACAAGCCCGAGGAGCGCGAGGAGCGCGCGTTCACCTCGCGCTCCGAGGCCGATCGGAGGATCGGCACGCGCAGCGTGCCGACCGCACGGGGGCGAAATCAAATCAATATCGCCGCTTCCAAAACACGTCGATGCCGCTCTGGCCGAAGGTGTCGGTCGAGGTCTCGAGGCTCCAGCCGGGGCGAAAGCGGTACTCGATGCGCACCTCCTCGCCGCCCTCCGCGCCGAAGCGATGGGCGAGGCTCACGAAGATGTCCTGCGCGACGTATTTGCCGACCGAGACCTTGGCGTCCTGCAGGCCGGCCGTGCCGGTGTCGAATTGCAGGTCGTCGACGCCGAGCGCGTTGGCGACCGACTGCCGGAGCTCCGACGCGACGTAGCCGCCCGCGATGCCGAGCGCCTGCTCGCGAAGCCCGATCGACTGCTCGCGGTTCAATCCGTCCGCGGGCGCTCCGAACAACAGCACCGAGAGGACGTCGGCCTGAGGGAGCGCCGGCTCGCTCTCGAGCTTCAGTGACGGCTTGGTGATGGTGCCGCCGACGCGGAGCCGCACCAAGTGCTCCCGGGCCTTGTAGAGGGCCGCGATGTCGAGCACGGGATCGAGGCTCTGCCCGGTGAAGCGCACGCGGCCGTCCTCGAGCGTGAACTTCTTTCCCTGGAACGCGTACCAGCCGCGGACGCCGCGGATCTCGCCGGAGAGCTGCAGCTCCTCGCCCGGTTTCTTCCACGCCGTCAGCCAGCCCTCGAGCTCGATGTTGGCGTCGGAACGGCGCACCCACGCGTTGTTCGGCACCGCGAGCTGCACGGTGATCGCCGCCCGCTCGAAGAATCCGGGTCTGGGAGCGGGCGGAGGCGCGGCCGGCGCGTGCTCTGCGACCGCGGTGGGCGCGCCCGGTCCGACCACCACGATCGTGGGATCGGGCGGCCGGGCCGCGCTCGGCAGGGCTTCCGGAATCTGCAGGACGAGACCGTCGGTCGCGAGCGAGCCCTGCAGCACGGGCGCGGTCGTCGGCCCCGAGATCCAGAGCCAGCCGCTCGCGGCGCCATGACCGTACTGGTTGGCGAAGAGCGGGAAGGCCTGGGCCTCGAAGCGCGCATCCATGATCGGACCGTCGGGCGACAGGCGAGCGCCCCCGCCTCCGCTGAGCCTGCCCTTGCCGCTCGCGATGACGAGACGATCGATCGATGCCGCCCGGCCTTCGAGCCGAAGCGTGAGCGCGATCGGATCGTAGGTGAGCCCGACGGGTACGACGTAGGCCCGTCCGCCCTCGACCGAGATCGTACCCCTCGCGTCGGGTGTGGCCGGCGGTCCCGTGATCGCGACGTCGGCATCGAGGACACCGCCGGTCTTGGTGACGAGACCCGGGACGAAGGTGCCGAGGAAGGCGAGGTCGATCGCCGCGGCGCGGAAGCGCGCGTCGAGGTTTCCCGTCGGCTCGAAGCGCGCCGGGGCCAACGTGAAGCGCGCCGGCACGGCGCCGTCGAGCCAGAGCCCGCGCTCCTCGCTCTCCGCCAAGCGCGCGTGCACCTCGGCCCGTCCATCCCCCACGGTCAGATGCGCCTGCAGCTCGCGATAGGTGGCGCCGCCGAACGTCGGCGCGCCGAGCGTCGCCTCGGCGTCGAGCCGCGGCACGGCGAGCGTCCCGCCGAGGCGCACGCGTCCGACCAGGGTGCCGGTGACGTCCTCGGGCACCAGACCCTCGAGCACGCGCACGTCGAGCCCGTCGACGGCGAGCGTGAGGTCGTTCGCTCCCGTGCGGTCGAGGGTGCCGCGGATCCGGGCGGTGCCCCGCTCCGAGCGCAGCACGAAGTCGTCGACGGTGAGGCGGTCGCCCCGCAGCACGATCAGGGGTGTGCCGACGGCGCTCCACAGCTCGGCGTCGGCTTGATAGCGGAGCTGCGTGATGCTGGCGCGCGTCTCGCCGTCCCGCGCCGCGACCTCGGCCGCGAGCCGGTGACGGCGATCGTCCTCCCGCGCTTCGAGCTCGACGCTCCCCCGACCCGCCGTCGCAGCTCCTTGCCAGCGTGCGACCAGGTCGACGTCGCTCACCCGCCGATCGTTCACGACCAGCGCGGGCGCGCGCGCGCGTAGCTCGCCGTGGGCGCCGGCACTGCCGACCTCGGCCGCCGCGAGCGTGCCTTCGAGCCGCTCGATCCGCCAGCCGCGACCGGCGAGCGCCGGGGCCGCGACGCTGGCGTCCGCCTGCAGCGCACCCGCCCGCCCCTGCACGCGTACCTTCAGGCTCGCCGCTCCCGTCAGATCGGGCTGCCCGAGGAGCGCCGCCAGCGGACGGAGATCGCGGATCGTGATCTCCCCTCGGAGATCGCCCGGACCGGCCTCGCCGCTCGGCTCGAGCGCGAGCTCGCCGGCGGCCGTCGCCGTCCCCACGTTGGCGACCACGTTGACGCGCTCGACGACGAGGCGGCCCGCCTCCGCCTGGCCCGTGATCTCGCCGCCGCCGATCGCCACCGCGCCGACCCGGCTCGGCGCCAGCGTGGCGTGCACCCGGGCGCGCGTGCTCCGCGGCGCGAAGCCCTCTCCCGTCGCCGCCACGGTCGCATTGAGGCGCCCGCCGAGCTCGGGCCGACCGCTGAGCGGTGCGAGATCGAGGTCGCGCGCCGTCACCTGCACGTCGAACCGCTCCGTTCGCGGCGCGACCGTCCCCGTCGCGTGCGCCGCCCCCGTCTCGGTCGCGGCGGTCGCATCGAAGGTGATCGCGTCGGCGCTGGCGTTGCCGGTGAGGACGAGCGACGCCAGGGTCGTCGCCGCGACGCGCGGCCGGCGGAGATCGACCGCGACCTCGGCGCCGCGCGGCAGGCTCGGCGCGGAGGCGATGCGCACCGTGCCGGTGAGGTCGCTCGGCGGGGCGCCGCGGCCGAGTATGCCACCGACGTCGACACCGGTCAGGGTCGCACGCAACTCGCCACCGGGAACCTCGCCACTGAGGTCGAGGGTTCCCGCGACGCCGATCGCTCCGTGCTCCGACGGCACGCCCGCGGCGTCGCTGCGCGCATGGATCTCACCGGTGACCGCGACCGCCGCGGCGGGTCCGGCCGCGTGCAACGCGCCGGCGAAGTCGCTGACCGGCGCCCGCTCCCCGAGCAGTCTGGCGAGCTCGCCGGCATCGAGGTTCGCGAGCTCGACGTGCGCGTCGACCTTGCGATCGTCGGCGGGGCCGATCGTGGCATCGAGTGCGAGGCGAGAACGGGCGGTTCGGAGCCGAGCTCCCTCGACCGCGAGGGCGCCCGTCCGGGTCACGACCACCCGTCCCGCGGTCTCGAGCAGCTCGACGCGCCTGCTCATTTCGCGGAACGCCAGGGCCGTGATCGTGACGTCGGTGTCGACGGGCGAGAAGCGCGCGCTTCCCGTCACGGCCAGGTCCCGAAGTCGCCAGACCTCCGTCGGGCGAATCACCCGGATCGTCCCGTGCCTGATCCGGATCTCGTCCAACGCCAGCGTGGAGGTGGCGTCGCGTTTCGATTCCGACGGGCCCGCGAGACGGGCCAGGTTCCACCCTTGCTCGTCCTCCACCAGCTGGAGCACGACGCCGTCGGCGTCGACCGTGGCGAGGCGGAGCCCGCCACCCCACAGCAGCGCCAGCGCGTCGTAGGTCGCTTCGACGCGCCGGATGGCGAGCGCGCGCCGCCCGTCGATGGTGAGGCGCAGGTCGCGTGCGACCAGGCGACCGTAGAGATTGCCGTCGAGCGAGCCGATCGCGAGCGTGCCGGCGAGACCCGCGTTCACCCGCCTCACGACCTCGCGGCGGAGCCAATCGCGAAAGGCGGCGGTCTGGGTCACGGCGCCGGCTGCGAGCGCCAGCACGACGACGAGCGCCCCCGCGGCCGCGAGCCATCGAGCGATGCGCCGGCGCGACGCCATCAGAACGCCTGCCCGATGCTGAAATGCACCTGCCAGTGGGGCTCGCCGGACGGGGGCTCGAAGGGGAACCCCAGGTCCACCCGCAGCGGGCCGACGATCGTCCGGTAGCGGAAGCCGAAGCCGGCACCGAACTGCAGGTCACCGAGGCTGTAGCTCGCCGCCTGGCGGCGCACCTCACCGACGTCGAAGAACACGACGCCGCCGAGGGGGCCGTAGAGCGGCGTCCGCAGCTCGAGACTCGCCTCGAGGAGGCTCCGCCCGCCGACGGGATCGGGATGGCGGTCGCCGTTCGACGGCCCCAGACGATAGCGATCGTAGCCGCGGGTGCTGTTGATCCCGCCGGCGAAGAAGCGCCGGAAGAGCGGCAGGTCGCGGCTCTGGCCGAACGCATCGCCGGTGCCGATCCGGAGCCGGCCGGCGAGCGTCCGGTCGCCGGGCAGCGGCAGGTATTTCTTGGCCTCGACGGCCGCCGTGTAGAAGCTGTACGCGCCTTGCCACGGACCGCCGGCCTGCTCGAGCGCCAGCGTGACGACGCTGCCCTCCCGCGGATCGAGCAGGTCGGTCGTCGAGTTGCGCTCGAGCGTGGCGGTCAGGCTCGAGACGATCCCGCGGGCGACGTAGTCGTCGGCGCCGCCCTCGAAGCGATCGATCGTCGACTTCGGAACGTCGCTCAGGTCGTCGTACTCGACGTTGTAACCGGCCGCGACGCGCAGCTGCGGGCGGAGCTTCCGCTCGACTCGCGGGGCGAAGCGCGTGCGCGTCACCGTGAAGCCCGGCTCGTCCTCGCGTGTCTGGGTGAGCGGCGCGACGAAGGTCTGGTGGGGATGGAGGAAGTAGGGCTGCCGGAACTCGCCCTCGAACGCCTGCTCGATGGCCGATGCCTTGAGGCGAAAGCCGAGCTGCCGCCCGCCTCCGAAGAAATCGTAGTGTTGCCAGCGCAGCTGTCCCCGCGCCTGGTCCTCGAGACCGTAGCCGATGCCGGCGGTGAGCTCGCGCGGTGGCCCTTCCACCAGCGCGACCGCGACGTCGACGACGCCGGTCCGATCGGCGAGGTTCGACGGCCGTACGGTGACGGAGCGAAAGAGCCTGAGGCCGAAGATCCGGGCCTGGGTCTCGTCGAGCTTGCGCGGGTCGAAGGCGTCGCCTTCGCGAAACGCGATCTCGCGCCGCACCAGGCGGACCGCGACCTGATCGGTCCCCGTGACGGAGGTGACGCCGAAGACGGCCGGAATTCCCCGCGTGAGCCGATAGCGAACGGTCGCCTCGCCGCTCGCGGTGTCGACCAGCGCGCTCTTGTCGACGGTCGCGTACGCGAACCCACCGGTGCGCAGCAGGAGCTCGAGCCGGTCGCGGTCGGCGTCGTAGGCCGCCTGCGTGAACACGGCGCCCGGCTCGAGCGTCAGGGTGGCGCGCAGCTCGGCGAGCTCGGCCGCCGAGGCCTCGAAGTCCGCGAGCTCGACGTCGACCGCGCCGAGCTTCACGACGGGACCCTCGTCGATCTCGATGACGATCGCGAGACGCTCGCCGTCGAGAGCCAGAGCGTGCGACACGTGCGCCTGGTAGTAGCCGGACTCCCGCATGAACGCGGCGATGCGTACGAGATCGGCACGGAAGAGACTCGGGTTGAAGATCGGCGGCTCGAGCCAGCGCTTCCAGGGCGTGTACCAAGGCGGTAGGCGCGTGAGCATCACGCCGCGGAGCGCGCGCGCCGAGACGCCGCGTGTGCCCTCGACGCGGATCTTCGTGATCGTGTAGACGGCGTCGCCGGGAAGCTCGTCGACGGTCGTGGCACCGGCGCCGCCGGCGGCCACGAGGATGATCAGGGCCGCAACGATCCACCGCGCCAGCATCCGGCTCGGGATGCTAGCGGCGCATTCGCGATCCGAGCAAATCTCGCTGCGACATCGCACGGCATCCGCGTCGATTTCGCGCCGCGTCGACAATCTGACAAGACGGGGAAGTACTCGGTACCGACGCGGACGCGTTGCCAAAATTTGGACGCGCGCTCCGATCCCTAACGATCAGATATCCCGAGGGATAGTGACCGGCGGTGGATGACGGATCAGGGGTCCGGAACTTGCTCTGTTCATCCCGATGTCGCGTCGCGAGGCCTTTTCAATGGAGAGCACATGAGCGACCGCCACCGTCTCGGGAACGCGGAGCCGCTTGCAGCCCTGCACGAGGTCTGCGCCCCCGGCACCGAGGCGGCGCATGCGTGAATGCGACGATCTCGCACAAGTGCAGGAAAGATCAGCGCTTCGTGAGGTTCCGTCATGATTTTTTTTCTTGACAACGAGAATATGAGGCTCCTATATTTGGCGCTCGAAGGCAGAGCGAAGCGCCGAGTGCCGTTTCTTTCTCAGTCTCAGTCAGATCACCACTTCAGGTTGAAAAAATAACGTTAGAAGAGGCAGTCATCCGCTGATGACGATTTCGATGCGGAAGTCTTTTGGTGTGTCGTGGACCTCACCGACTTACGTCTCGAGCCGCCATCCCCAACCAACCACCCGACGAAGGAGGGTACCCATGAAGAAGCACATGTTCGTAGCAGGTGCTGCCGTACTGGCGCTGGGCTTCACCGCCACAATCGCCAGCGCAGCGTGTAACGTCGAGCACCCGAAGAAGGCCGGCCAGCTGTCGTCCAACCTGGTTCAGGCTTTCGTGTCTTGCGGCAATCCGGGCGGCAACACCCCGAACTCCACCACCGAGGGTGGCGTTCCGACTTGCGCCCCGCCGCAGACGTTCCATGAGCAGTCCGGCAGCCCGGCGGGCGGCTGGCTGTGGGACGAGGCAAAGGGCCAGGGCAAGGTTCAGTTCAAGGCCGCCAAGAACAAGGTCGTGAGCCCCTTGAACCCGGTTCCCAACACGGCTGACTTGGCCGTGCAGGCCAGCATGAGCGGCGTGCTCGACGAGAACGGTCCGGCTGGCCCCAGCAGCGGAACGCTCGCAACGGTCGCGCGCGCGACCCTCGAAGATCGTGGCGGCGTGTGTGCCGGTGGCCCGAACGCCGGTGCGGCCTGCTCCACCAACTCGCAGTGCCCGGGTAGCTTCTGCGACGGTACCCCGATGACCGTCGTCGACTTCCCGGCCGGCTTCGCCCTCCCGATGTCGGGTGGCAAGGCCAAGATCAAGACCTCCGCGAACGTGCTCCTGAACGGCATTGGTCAGCCCGGTCTGCCGGGTTGCTCCACGATCGAGGTCGTCTCGGTCACCGTGACGGATCCGAATGGCGACACCTTCGCCAACATCGGCACGTTCCTCCCGGATCTCCCGCAGTAAATAGCGTTTGAGACTTCGTCTCTGGTCTCACGGTCAAGGCCATCCGCCCCGTCCACGGGCGGGTGGCCTTGCCGTTTTTGTGCTCCTCGCGTGCAGCGCGCTTGCGTGCTCGCGTGGCGAGGCTCCGGCCCCTGTGCCCTCCCCGGTCAGAACGCTCGCCCCAGTGGCTCGCGTCGAGGCCACCCCGCTACCGCCGCGAGCCGAAGTGTCCCCCGTCGCTGCGGCGGGCTCGCCAGGAGTCGAGGACGAGGACTTCGAATGGAACCTCGACACGGAACCGGCGGGTCCGGATTTCGAAATCGACGCCGACGCCACCAGCTACTTCATGCCGCTGCCGAACACCGTCACCTTCAAGGCCGTGGCGTTGAACGGGACCCCGCCCTTCACCTTCACGTGGAACTTCGGCGACGGCTCGCCCCCTGAGACCGGCGCGATGGCGAAGCACACCTACACGAAGCTCGGTCGCGTCGACGCGGTGGTGGACGGCAAGGACGCCAACGGCGACACCGCGCGGGTTACGCTCGGCCTTCTCGTGACGACGCCGGAGAACTTCGTGCAGCGACTCGATCTCGATCCGAAGATCGCCGAGAACTGGCGCGGCGGCCCGTCCCCGGGCGCCACCCCGTAAACCGCGAGCGGAACGAGCTTCCGCACCACCACGCTCGGCGGCGCGTCCGTCGGAGCATCGGGCAGATCGATCGTGAGGTCGGCGACCGGCTCGAGCAGCGTGAGCACGAGGCCGCGGCCCTGCGGCGCGGGTGAGAACCGGTTCTGCACCCAGTAGACGGAGCGGCCGCTGGTCGTGAGGCGGGTGAGAAGCTCCCGCCACAGCGATCCTCCGCCGCTCGTCATCACGGTCTCGCGCCCGAACACGAGCCAGAGCGGCACCTGGAGCTGCACGTCGGCGAAGCTGCTGTCGACGACGACCACGGCGTCCGGAGGGACGATCTCGGCGACGCGACGGGCGCCGGCCAGGCTGCCCTCGAAGTAGTCGTGCCGGCGCGCCACCCACGTCGACGGCAGCTGCAACGCCAAGACCGTCGCCAGCAGTACGACCGCCAGCACCCGCCACGCGGTTCGCCGCGCCCCGAGCAGCACCGCAGCGACGGCGCCGACGGCGACCGCGAGTCCCGGCAGGAGAACCGGCAGGAAGCGCCGCATCGCCCAGGGCTGATAGGGCGCGACACGCGGGTTCGGCACGAACACGACCGCCACCAACAGTACCAGTATGACCGCGAGGCGCGCCGCCGGGTTTCCGCGCTTCCACACCACGGCCCCCCCGACGAGGGCGAACAGGAGACCCGGTGTCGACATCGAAGTCGCCAGCCAACCCAGATGGCGGGCGGGCTCTCCCACACCCCCGATTCGGAAGTACAGCGCGACGGCCGCCAGCGTCCCGAACGCCGTCAGCGAGCGCAGCACGTTGATCGCGAGCGAGCCACCGCGCCACGTCGCGATCGCCGCGGCCACGAGGGGAAGCACCGGCACGAGCAGACCGCCGGCGACCAGGCGACCGTCCACGAGCGCCGGATAGCTGCGAAACGAGGCGCTGGCGCGGGCGAAGATGAGATCGTTGCCGAGATACGCGAAGTGATGACTGGGCGCCGTCGCCAGGGCGGCAGCGGCAAACCCACCCGCCAGAACGAAGCCCGCGGCCAGGCGACCGGCCTCGCGCGCGCCGATCGGGATCCAGAGCATCCACCACGCCAGCGCCGCCAGCGAGAAGAGCAGCGTCTCGGCCCGCGCCAAGCCCCCCAGCCCGAGCAAGACGCCGGCCGCGAGCGGCGCGCCACGACCGAGAAATACCAATGCGCCCCAGACGAATGCCATGGTCAGCGGCTCGGACATCGGAAACTTTCCAAACCACCAGAGGGCGAAATTCCCGATCAGGACCACGGCCGTCGGAACCACCGCCGCGAGCCCGAAGAGCTCGCCCGCAAAGAGCGTGACCGCCCACACCCCGAGGCCGAGACCCAGTGGGGCCACGGCCGGCGCCGCCGCGGGTCCGCCGACCGCCGCCAGCGCGGCCGTCCACACCGAGAGCAGGGGAAAGAACGCCGGCGTCACGCTCGCCGCATCGAGGCTCGCCATCAACAGCCCGCCAGGGAGGCGGATGTAGGGGCCGTGCCCGAAGACCCCGACGCTCGGAAACAGGCTCGCCGCGAGCGAGCGCGGCAGAATGCGCACGACCGTGTCCGGCACCTCGAGGCTGCCGGTGCGCGCGAGGTGGACGCCGGCGTCGACGTACATCGTCGAGTCGGCGGCCGCGAGGAAGGTCTCGTAGGGCGGCCACGCCCACAGGCAGGCCGACGCGCCGCAGGCGAAGGCGAGCGCGCGCACCCGGGCGCCGGACCGAGCGGCGACCGGCGCCGCGCCGCCGCGCCCGCCCGCCGCCGCGAGCGCGAGCGCGCTCACCACGGCGTTGGCGAGCGCGAGGGTCCCGAGCGAGAAGAAGGCGCTCCGCGCCAGCACCACCCCGGTCATCGAGGTCACCGCGACCCCGAAGCAGACGATCGCGAAGGAATCGCTACGGCGAGCGAGGCTGCGCGCCACCGCCCACCCCGGGATCAGGACCAGCGCCAGGAGCGTCGCGGCGCGCGCCGCGACGGCGTAGTCGAGCACTCAGGGGCCGGGGCTCGGGCCCGGCGACGGCTTGGCCCGGTTCGCCTTCTTCGCCCAGTCTTCCAGCCACTCGCGCCGGATGTTGTCACCCACGAACGCGATGGCGTCGGGCAGCGTGCGCTTGGCGTTGGCCGGATCCTCGAAGTAGGCGTTGATGTCGCGGAGCCACCGCTCGTAGTTCTGCCTCCCGCTGCCGGTCGGCAGCGCCACTCGGCGATCCTTCCGCTGGGCCAGCACGATCGCATCGAGGTAGCCGGTGATGTAGCCGAGCTGAAATTGCTCTCCGTAGGCGCGCCAGGTGGTCAACTTGAGGCCGGCGAACGCGGTCGCGCTCACCAGGCCGAGGGCGGCGCACACCGCGAAAACCACACCGATCTTTCGTCGCATGGTGCGCTGCATACTCAGGCCCAGACAGGACCGTCAACGGGGGTCAGATCTGCAGGCGCTCGCCATCGCCGGCGAACAGACGGTTCTGCGCCCAGCCCAACTTCTGGAGGCGATACTGGATCGACGTCCGGACCACCCCGAGGCCGTAGACGATGCTACGGCGGAGATTGATGGAGGAGGCGCCCTCGAAGTACTTGGCGGGGCACGAGACCTCACCGATGCTGAAGCCGAAATAGGCGATCTGCGCCAGCATCTGGTTGTCGAACACGAAGTCGTCCGAGTTCTCGAGCAACGGTAGGGTCTCGAGTACGCGACGCGAGAACGCCCGGTAGCCCGTGTGGTACTCGGAGAGCTTCTTCCCGAGCAGGAGATTCTGGAAGAACGTGAGCGCGCGGTTGGAGACGTATTTGTACTTCGGCATGCCGCCGACCAGCGCGCCCTCCGACAACACGCGGGAGCCGAGCACGACGTCGTACTGGCCGACGGCGATCAGCGAGGCCATCGCGACCAGCAGCTTCGGCGTGTACTGATAGTCGGGGTGCAGCATCACCACCACGTCGGCGCCCATGCGGAGGGCCGCCTGGTAGCAGGTCTTCTGGTTGCCCCCGTAGCCCTGGTTGCGCGCGTGCACGATGGTGGGAATGCCGAGGCTCTGCGCCACCTCGACGGTGCGGTCGGAGCTGCCGTCGTCGACCAGCAGGACCTCGTCGATGTAGGCGCGCGGAATCTCGGCATGGGTTTGCCGGAGGGTGAGCTCGGCGTTATACGCCGGCAACACGACGATGATGCGCTTGCCGAAGAGCATGGGCCGACCGGTCCGATACCATGAAGCGTCGGCGAGGTCTCGCCCGTGAGAACGCTCATCATCGGCGCCTCCGGCCTGGTCGGCGGCGCCCTGCGCGCCGAGTTCCCCGGGGCGCTCGGGACCTATTTCCGCGCAGCGGCGTCGGGCCTGGAGCCCCTCGACATCACCGACGCCGGGGCCGTCGAGCGCCTGGTGAAGCGGGTCGCCCCGGAGTTGATCTTGCTGCCCGCCGCGCAGCCGAACGTCGACCGCTGCGAGCTCGAGCCCGAGGAGTCGGCGCGCACCAACGTCGAGGGGACCCGGCACGTGGCCGAGGCGGCGGCCGCCGCCGGCGCCCGACTGGTGTTCTTCTCCACCGACTACGTCTTCGACGGCCAGGGCGGGCCGTATGCACCCGATGCGCCGCCCCACCCGATCAACGTTTACGGACGTCACAAGCTCGAGGCCGAACGGATCGTGGCGCGTACCGTCGCCAACCACCTCGTCGTGCGCGCCTGCGGCGTCTACGGGTACCAACCGAGCGGCAAAAACTTCGTCATGGCGCTCGCGAGGCTCGGCGCGGCGCGCGATCCCATGCGGGTGCCGAGTGATCAGTGGGGGACGCCGACCCTCGCCGAGAGCCTCGCCGCCGCCGTGCGCGAGCTGGTACTCGCCGGCCATCGCGGCATCGTCCACCCCGTCGGACCCGACTACCTCACCCGCATCGACTTCGCGCGTCTCGCGGCCGCCGCCTTCGGCTACGATCCCGGCTTCCTCCAGCCGGTGACGACTCCGGAGCTGCGACAGCCCGCGGCCCGACCGCTGCGCGGAGGCGTCGACAACCGCTCCACCCAGGCGCTGCTGCGGACGCCCCTGGTCGGCGCGCGCGCGGGCCTGGCACTGGTGCGGCGGCAGATGGAGGCCGCAGCGGACGCGTAGGAGGTCCGCCCGGGACGCATGCGCTCCCGACCATCGTGGGTCGTCCACGGCCGCCGTGCGCGGGGCGACCGCTCCGCGGTCCGCACCGCCGTGGGCGCGGACACCGAGGCGTTCCGCACCGACGCCGCCCGCTTTCCCGGCGGCCACACCCCGCGCGTCTGCTTCCCGGAGGACGAGGCCGCGGTCGCCGCGCTCCTCGCCGGCACCGACCCGGTTCTGGTGGTGGGCGCACAATCCTCGCTCACCGGGGGCGCGACGCCGTTCGGCGAGACCGTGCTCTCGACGGCGCGCCTGCAGACGCTCGCGCTCGCCGGGACCGACCGCGTCCGCGTCGGGGCGGGCGTGCCGCACGCCGTGCTCGGGCGCGAGCTCGCGGCCCGCGACCGCTGCTACCCCGCGGTGCCGACGTACGACGGCGCCACGGTGGGGGGCACCGTCGCCACCAACGCCGCGGGCGCGGGGGCGTTCAAGTACGGAACCACCCGGCGCTGGGTCCACGCCCTCACGGTCGTGCTCACGGACGGCACCGTGCTCGATCTCGAGCGCGGCGCGGTGACGGCGAGCCCGGCGGGTCATTTCGAGATCGTCGCTCCGGCCGGCGGACGGCGGCGGATCGAGATCCCGCGCTATCGCATGCCTCTGCTCGCGAAGCTCGCGGCCGGCTACTTCACTGCCGCCGGCATGGACCTGATCGACCTCTTCGTCGGGGCCGAGGGCACGCTCGGGGTCGTGACCGGCATCGACCTCGACGTCTTGGCGCACCCCCCGGCCTGCTTCGTGGGCCTGACGCTGCTCGCCGACGAGGCGGCGGCGCTGGCGCTCGCCGGCGAGCTCCGCCACGCCGGCGAGGAGACGCGACGGCGCGGGGATCGACGCGGCATCGACGTCGCCGCCATCGAGTACCTGGACGCGCGTTCGCTGGCACTCGTGCGGGAGGATCGCGCCGACGCGCGGCTCGGCATCGCGCTGCCGCCGGGCGACGCGGCCCTGCTCGTACAGGTCGACCTCGACCCATCGACCTCCGCCGACGTGGCCGCGGCGGAGATCGCCCGCGCCGACGATCCGACCTGCGACACGCCGTTGACGCGACTCTGTCGGCTGCTGGCGGGCCACGGTGTCCTCGCCACCACCCTCCCCGCGCTGCCGACCGAGATCGCCCGCCGCGACGCGCTGTTCGCGCTCCGCGAAAGCGTCCCCGAGGGGGTGAACCGTCGCATCGCGGCGGCGCAACGCGCCATCGACCCCTCCCTCTCCAAGTCCGGCGGCGACCCGGTGGTCGCCTTCGAGCGTCTCCCCGAGCTGCTGGCGGAGAGCCGTCGCATCCTCGCCGGCCTGGAGCTCGATTACGCCGTCTGGGGCCACCTCTCGGACGGCAATCTGCATCCGAACGTGCTGCCGGCGCGGCCCGCGGACGTCACGCGCGCCGAGGCCGCGCAGCTCGCCATCGGGCAGGCGGCGATCGACCTCGGCGGCAGCCCCCTCTCCGAGCACGGCGTCGGGCGGAATCGCGTCAAACAGGAGCTGTTGCGGCGCCTTTACGGAGACGCCGGGGTCGCGGCGATGCGAGCGGTGAAGCGCGCGCTCGATCCCCGAGGCATCCTGGCGCCGGGCGTGATCTTCGCGCCCTGATCGGTGTAGCATCGCCGCCCGCGTGCCGAGCCCCAGCCCACTCCCGCCGGGTACACCGCTCACCCGGCCGCCATTTCGGTGGCCGACCCTCGAACCGACCTATCCCAAGGCGGCGCCGCTCGGGATGCTCGCGGTGGCGCTCGCGTACTTCGCGCTCGGGGTCGCCGTCGGCGCGCTGGTGAGGGAGTCGCCGCAGCGGCGGCGCTGGCTGCCGGTGCTGGTGGTGCCCGGCGTCCTCGCCGCCATCGCCTACCTCGTGTGGGTGCTGCGGTCGCTCGCGTGACCCCGGGCGCGCCGCCCGAGGCTTCGAACGTGCGTGCCGTGGCGCTGATCCTCGCGGCTGCCGCGCTGGTGATCGGCGCGATCGGCGTCCGCGGGGATTTTCCGTTGAGCGACGATTGGTCGTACGCGTTCGCGACCCGCGCGCTCTGCATGGAGGGTCAGGTCAGCTTCCTGCCGTGGACCGGGGCGAGCCTGGTGCTGCAGGCCTGGTACGGCGCCCTCCTCTGCCGCGTCCTCGGCTTTTCCTTCGAGATCCTCCGTCTATCGACCCTGGCGCTCGCCGCGTCCGGAGCCGTCGGGTTCTTTCTGCTGCTCGGACGCGCCGGGATTCGGGGGGTGCCCCGCGCGCTCGCCACCGCGCTCTTCGCGCTCGACCCGCTCTACGTGAACCTCGCCTTCACGTTCATGACCGACGTGCCGTTCACCGCGGTCGCCGTCTGGGCGGGATACTGCTACGTGCGCGGCCTCGGCGAGCGCCGCATCCTCTGGCTCGGCGCCGGCGCCGTGCTCGCCGCCGCGTCGCTCTTGATCCGCCAGCACGGCATCTTCGTCGCCGCGGCCGCGACGCTCGCCGCGCTGCTCGCCGCCGACCGGTCCCCGCGGGAGCGGCTGGCCGATGCGCTGGCGGCCGGCCTGGTGCCCGTGGTCACGCTGGCGGGCTTCCAACTCTGGCTCTTCGCCTGGCACGGCGCACCGGGCGGCGCCGAGATGAAGCTTTCCGAGATGTGGCGACTCACTCCGGTCGGGATCATCAACTGCGCGTTCCGCGGCACGGCGTATCTCGGTCTCCTGATGGCGCCGCTCGCGCTCGCGATTCGGCACGACGTGGTCGCGCGGCGTCCGCGCCTCGTCACTGCGGCCGCGGCGACGCTCGCGCTCCTCGCCACGGCGCTCTACCTGCGCGAGGGCGCGACGATGTTCTACCTCACCAACGTGCTGTACGACCTCGGGCTCGGCGCCTTGACCCTGCGCGATACGCTCTTCCTCGGCATGCGCCCCCCCGTGTACATCGGTCCCGCCCTCGGCTGGCCCCTGACGGCGGTCGCGGTCGTCGCCGCCGGCATCCTGCTTGCGGCCTGGGTGAACGCCGCAGGCCGTCTCCGCGAGCCGGTGCCGGCCTTTCTCCTGCTCGCGAGCGTCCTCTTGTTCGGCGGCACGTTGCTGCACACCCGCTACTATTTCGACCGCTACCTGCTCGCGGTGCTGCCGTTCGCGCTCGCCGCCGCGTCGGTGTCGGCTCGCGTGCGGCCCTCCGGCGCGAGCCTGGCGCTGGCCGCGGCCTTCGCCTGGTATGCGGTGGCGGGCACCCACGACTACCTGGCGTGGAACCGCGCCCGTCACGCCGGCCTGGCGGAGCTCCGAGCGAGCGGTGTGGCGGTGACGGAGATCGACGGCGGCATGGAGTTCAATGCCTGGCACCTCGCGGCCACGCTCGGCACGGCCCCCACCGACGCGGAGGTGCGTCCGGGCCAACCCTACACGGTCAAGAGCTGGTGGTGGGTGGTCGACGATCGCTTCGTGGCGAGCTTCCGCCCGCTGCCGGGGTACGTCGTCCGGGCGTCGCTGCCGTACCGGCGCTGGCTCGTTCCGGGGATGGGGCGGGTGGTGATCCTCGAGCGCGACAACGAACGCCGACCCGACGCCTGAGCGCGCGGTATCGCTTGTCAGTTGTTCCTTCCCCGTAACGGAGCTTTGTAGGCCCTTCCCGAGCCTCGAGGACCCCGCGTGCAAAAAGCCCTGATGCGCGCGGATCCGACGCGACGGAGGTCGTGGCATGCATCTGGCACATCCCCGAGTCGGGAGGTGATCATACGATGACGAAGCTACGTCTCATGTGCGCGACGGGGGCCTTGGCCCTGGCCTTCGGCGCCCCGCTCGTCGGAGCCGCCGAGCACAAGGACGCTGGTGCACCCGCGGATGCGGACAACACCAAGCGCAACGCCCGTGATGCCGACGGCGCCACGCTCACTCCGCTCGATCAGGGCGAGAGCGAGGCCGACCGCACCATCACACAGCAGATCCGGAAGCAGGTCGTGAGCAAGGACGATTTCTCGACCAACGCCAAGAACGTGAAGATCATCACGACCGATGGCGTGGTGACCTTGCGCGGCCCGGTCAAGAGTCCGGAGGAGAAGCAGACGATCGCCGGCCTCGCGGCCAAGACGGCGGGTGTGAAACGCGTCGACAATCAGCTCGAGATCGAGCGCAATCCTTAAGGAGGGTTCGAACATGGCAACCGCGGTATTTGGCATTGCAAAGACCGAAGGTCAGGCTCAACGCATCGTCGTCGACCTGAAGAACGCCGGCTTCAGCAACAACGACATCTCGGTCCTGTTTCCCGACAAGACCGGGACGCGCGATTTCGCGCACGAGCACCACACCAAGGCGCCCGAAGGCACCGCCACCGGCGCGGGCGTCGGCGGAGTGCTGGGCGGCACGCTCGGCTGGCTCGCGGGCATCGGCACGCTCGCCATCCCGGGGCTCGGACCCTTCATCGCAGCCGGGCCGATCATGGCGGCGCTCGGCGGCGCGGCGGTCGGCGCCACCGTCGGCGGGCTCACCGGAGCACTCGTCGGCATGGGCATCCCCGAGTACGAGGCGAAGCGCTACGAGGGTCGGCTCCGCGAGGGGAACTATCCTGATCTCCGTGCACACCGACGACTCCACCCAACGCGCACGCGCGAAGGAGATCTTCGAGCGCGCCGGCGCCGAGGACGTCTCCTCCGCCGGTGAAGCGTCCGCCCCGCACGCGGCGAACGCGTAGGGAACACGGCAGGGAAAGGGCGGGACCCGCTTCCTGGGTCCCGCCCTGCATTCATTTCACCGCGATGACTCCCAGCCGCGCGTTCATGCCGATCGCGGCGCCGGCGGCGAGAATCATCTCGAGCGGAATGCGCATGGCGAGGGACATGCGGTAGCGCCCGAGGTAGACGGCCCCCTGGCGGAGCTCCGCCACGCGGAAGCCCGCCCGTTCGACCATGCGCCGCAGGGTCGGCGGCGTGAAGTAGTAGAGGTGGGGCGGGACGTAGAGTCGGAAGAGCAGGCCGTTGGCCGCCGAGCCGACGATGCGCGCGTAGGTTCCGACCACGGCGGTGAGCAGCGAGCGCTGGTTCGGCACCGCGATGGCGAGCGCGCCTCCCGGACGGAGGAGCTCGTGGGCGCGCCGCAGCGTCGCAAGCGGATCGACTACGTGCTCGAGGACGTCGAGCATGGTGATGCCGTCGAAGCGTCGCCCGCCGAAGTCGTGGTGCTCGAAGGGCGCGATGGTGACGCGCATGCCGAACTCGTCGGCCGCCTTCTGGCCGGAGAGCGGGCAGATGTCGATCCCCTCGGGCCGCCACCCGCGCTCCCGCGCCAGGTGCATCAGGATGCCCGTGCCGGCGCCGACGTCGAGCAAGGTGCCCGGTCCGCCGATCGCGTGCTCGAGGTGCTCGAGGTGGCGCCGCATCTCACGAATGACCGGATCCTCGACGTAGTTGCGGTTGCAGTTGGCGAAGAAGTCGCGCACCTCGGGAAAGTCGCTGGCGTCGGTATAGCCCTGGGTTTCGATCGCCTCCTTCTCGGCGATGGACGGCAGGGGATCGGCACGGACGAGACGGCAGTCGGCGCACCGCAGGATCCGCCGCCACCCCATGTCGTGCATGATGCGGTACGCGGTGCCGCCACAGAGCGCGCAGGGAGTCGTGGTGGGCATGGAGGGGAGCGGGCGATTGTCGCCGAATCAGCGCTGATTGCCAACCGCCGCGGCCGTCACGGGCGGCACAGCGCCACCAGGTCGAGCGCGTCCGGACGGCTCTCCTCCACCACCTGAAAATCCTCGATGCCGATGCCGCGGGTCTCGCCGGCAACCGCGCCGACGCGTCGGCGCACGAGCGCACCGAAGTTTGCGAAGGCGAAGTGGACCAGCCGGCGCGGCAACACGTGGCGGAGGCCGAGCGGGTCGAGGCGCAGGATACGCGCCACCTGGCGCCGGCGCTCGGCGTCGAAGGCGTGCACCCGCTCGTTGCCGACGACGCTGTGGAGCACCACCCGCGAGAAGATCGGCCGCAGCAGCTCCGCCAGCTCGGCGGCGACGTACTCGCGGAGGTGGACGGGGTTCTCGGAGACGCTGGTGAGGCGATTCGGCGTCGTCAGCAGCAGCACCCCCTCGGGCTTGAGGGCACTGCGGACCGCGACGAGAAACCGCTCGGGATCGGCGAGATGCTCGATCACCTGGAAGTTGGTGACGAGGTCGAATCGCAGCGCGAGCCGCGGCAGCTCGTGGACGTCGAGCTGGCGAAACTCGAGATTCGGTCGGGGAAAGGCGGCGCGCGCGGCGGCCACCGGCGCCTCGGCGTAATCGACGCCCAGCACGGAGCGGGCGGTCTCCGCCAGCAGCACGGTATTGAAGCCCTCGCCGCACCCCGCGTCGAGGACGTCGAGGCCGCGCGCCAGCTCGCGGGCGTAGCGGTAGGCGATGCGATGACGGGCCTCGTCGTAGGCGAACTCCTCGCCGCGTCCGGGACGCTCGGCGCTGAGGTGTCGGCGCCCGGCCATCAGCCGGCGCTCCGCGCGGCCGCTGCGGCGAGCGATCGCGGCAACTGCCCGGCCTGCTTGGCCGCCGCCTGGGTCGCGAGCCGACGCACGATACGGTCGGGATCGCCGGCGGCGAGCGGTGCCAAGGCGAGGGCACTGGCGGCGTCCGCCGGCATCTCGCCGAGCGCCCACGCCGCCGCGCGCCGCACGCCGGGCGCCTCGGCGGCGAGCGCCGTCCGCAGCGCCGGCGCCAGGCCGGCATCGCCCGAGGCCGCCGCGGTCCAGATCGCGGGCTCGCGCCCGGGCCCCGCCGAGGTGATCGCTCCTGCGAGACACCCGCGGGCCTCGCCGCCCACCGGATCCGGCTGCGCGACGAGGCCGACGATCACCGTCGGTACCAGCGCCGCGACGTCGATCTCGGGGCGTGCGAGAAGCGCCACCAGCTCGCAGGCGGTCCCGGCGGGCGCCAGGGCGGCGAGCGCGTTGGCGGCGGAGGCCGCGGTGGCGGCGTCGCCGGCGAGCCGGCCGCGCAGGAGCGGCGCCACCTCGGCCGTCCCGAGCGCGCCGGCGAGGTGCGCCGCGAACGCCGTCGCGCGCGGCGGCGCCGCGGGATCGGCGAGGACGCGGCCGAGGGCGGCCTCGAGGGCGGCGCGTCCGGGCCAGACCGTCGGCGCCTCCTCGCCGGCCCACAGGTTCCGGCGCGCGATCAGCTCGGAGCGCGTGACGTACATCGCCCCGAGCGCCTCGGAGGCGACTCGCCCGTCGGGTCGCGCCGCGGCGGCGAAGAGGTACGACGCGGCACGAGCCTCGCGCTCGTCGCGGATGGTGCGCAGCAGCAGCACCTCGCGCCGGCGGTCCAGGCCGGCGTTCGCCACGTACTCCTCGAGGCCGCGGGCGGGGGAGGCCTCGAGGAGCTCGCCGAGCACGCCGAGCGCGGCGCGCCGCAGCACCACGTCGTCGCCGGTGGCGACCCCGAGGAGCGCCGGAGCCGCCTCCGCCAATGGGCGCATGCGCAGCAGCGCGAGGGATGGGACGCCGTCCCGGGCTGCGAGCGTCTCAGGCACTCGCCGCGCCCCCTCCGCCGCGGCCGCCCGCGCGCCGCCGGCTATGCCGAGCACGTCGAAGCGTCCGTGACGCTCGAGCAGGTCGTAGCGGGCACGGACGAAGCGGCGGAGCAGCAGGTAGTACGGCGGCGCCGCGTCGAAGAACGTGAGCTTGCGGTTCAAGCTCACCAGCGCGCGTGGCGGCGCGGCCGCCAGCGTGTCGACGATGTCCGCCTCCTCACGATGATCGGGTCGACCCGGGAAGAAGTACGCGTACGGCGTCGGGTTCCGGCCGCCAGCCAGGAACAGCGCCACGTCGGCCGCCGGAAACGCGAGGCTCGGGCCGCCCCGCGGGACCTCGGCCGCGAGGCGGGTCGCCGCCGCGCCGAGGTCGCGGAGGTCGGCGGCCCGTGCCGCCTCGACCCCGACCGGCGCCGTCGCGAACGGCAGGGTGATGCGCGGAGCCTGCAGAGCCGCGAGGCTCGGCGACACGCGCAACAGCGAGAGCAGCAGCAGCACGGCAATGGCGGCCGGCCGCACGCCCTTCGCCAGCCGCGGCAGACCGGCGCGTGCGAGGCCCTCGTCCCACCAGCCGAGCACGCGCTCCAGCAAGAACGCCGCGAACACCGCCGTCAGCGGCGCCGACATCACCAGATGTATGAAGTCCGGACGGGGATAGAGCTGGAGGTGCATGAAGAGCGCGCAGAGTAGCAGCGCCGCCGGCACCTCGCACCCGGCGCTGGCGCGCCGCCGCATCAGCCACGCGACACCCGCCGCCTGCGCGAGCAGCGTGAGCGGAAAGCCGGCGCTCTCGAGCTGCCAGATCACCGACCACGTCGTGCGCTCCGGCATGAGAGCGACCCGCGCGATCGCGAGCATGCTCAGCACCAGGCCCACGACGGCCACCGCCGCGACCTGACGCGGCCGCACCCACCCCCGCCGGAGCGCGTCCCCGGCGAGCGCCGTGCCGAGCACGAGCGCCGTCACCAGCACCGCCCACGGCTCGAGCGGCGGATACGGCTTGTAGTAGAGCTCGGCGGCGCCCGAGCCGACGAGCAGCACGTCGCGGAGCATGCCCTCGGTGCCGAGCCGTCCCAACAGCAACGCCATCCAGGGAAGGGTGACGGCGCCGAAGCTGCCGAGAAGGGCCGCGACGTCGCCGACGAGACCGGCGCGCCGGGTGCGCGCCCGCGTCGGCAGGAGCACGAACGCGATCGTCAGCAGCGTCAGGTAGGCGAGGGCGTCGCCGAGCCACGGCCGGAGCCCGAAGGTCACCCACGCGCCGGCGACGATGCCGCCCCAGAGCCCGTACCACACCGGCGCCGACGCCGGCCGGGCCGGCGCGCCGGGGCTCTCGACGAGCAGCACCACCGACGCGGCCGCGGCGATCGCGAAGACGCCGGCGTTCGGCTTGATGCCGAAGGCCGCGGCCGCGACGAGACCCGCGGCGACCAGCCAGCCGCGCCGCCGGTCGACCACGAAGGTGGTGAGCGCGAGCGCCAGCGCCACCCACGTCAGGGTGGCGAGCCAGGCCGGATAGGGAATGTTGAAGGTGCAGAACTCGCCGGGAAAGACCGGGATGAATGCGAGGTAGAGGAGCGCCACCGCGAGCGCGAGCGGCGGCGACGCGACCCGCATGGTCGCGAGCGCGAGGCCGCCGGCGATGCCCGCCTGCACCAGCGCCAGCAGGATCCGGAACGTCGGGAGGTCGCCGGCGAGGCGCCAGAGCGCCGCGCTCACGTAGAAGTATCCCGGGGTGTAGCCGGTCATGAAGTCGACGTAGGGCACCTCGCCGCCGACGACACGCTGGATCTGATAGAGCAGCGCGCCCTCGTCGTCGACGTTCAGACCGTAGCCGCGGAACGGCAGCAGGTAGACGAGCGCGATCAGCGCCGTGGCCGCCGCCACGACGAGTCGCGTCCGCCCGTCGGTCACGCGCCGCCCCGCGACGATCCCGTTCCGGCCGCGTCCTCGATCACCGCCTGCATCTGATCCGTGACGGCGTCCCAGGTGAAGCGCTCGGCCCAGGCGAGGGCCCCCGCGCGCAGGCGGCTCCAGGTCGCATCGTCGGTGAGGAGCCGCAGCAGGGCCGCGGCCAACGCGTCGACGTCGCCGTGGGGCAGGAGCAGCCCGGTGTCCTCGTGGCGAACCGAGTCGCGGAGCCCGGGGGAGTCGCTCGCGACTGCCGGCACGCCGCAGGCGTTGGCCTCGAGGATGGTGAGCCCCCAGCCCTCCTTCTCCGACGGGTTCACGAACACCCGCGCCGACCGGTAGAGCGCGACCTTCTCCTCCTCGCTGACGAAGCCCTTGAACTCGACCGCGTGCTCGAGGCCGAGATCCTTGACCTGGCGCTCGAGGCCCGGGATGGCGTCGCCGCGACCGACGATCGTCAGACGCGCGTCCGGGGCCACGGCCAGCACCTGCACCATGGCGCTCACCGCGATGTCGATGCGCTTGTAGGGCTCGACCCGTCCGAGCGAAAGGATGCGCCGTTCCGGCATCGCGGAGGCCGGCGCGTAGCGCTCGTGATCGAGGCCGTTCGGGATGGTGGTGAGCCGCTCGGCGTCGATGCCGCGCGCGATGAGATCGGCGCGCGTGCTCGGCGACACCACCACCATGGGCACCCGCCGATAGATCGCCGGGATCCCGAGCTCGCTGAGATACGTCACGACCGCGACCGGGAGGATCGCCTGACGGAAGGCCGTGCCCCCGAAGAGATGGTGCACGATCGCCAGGATCGGCAGGCGCGCGTAGAGGGGCGCGTAGAAGGGCAGCTTGTTCAGGTCCTCGATCAAGAGCGCGGGGCGGGGCACCGTCTCCTCGAGGCGGCGGTAGAGGAGCGGGCCGCGGGCGTAGAAGGTGTAGCGGTTGCCGACCCGTCGCACGTCGATGCCGCGGATGGTGGTCCGCGGGATCCCACCGGGGAAGCCGGCGCAGATCAACGTCACCGGAAACCCGCGCGCGGCGAGGCGCGCGAAGATCTCGAAGAAGTGAACCTCCGCGCCGCCGGCGAGTGGGTTCTCGATGTCCCGCTCGTTCAGGACCAGGAGGTGCGGCCGGGTCACAGCTTGCCGCGCACGACTTGGAGCTTCAGCCACCACACGATCCACAGCGCCTCCACGGCGATGCGTTTCGACATCTTCGAGTCCCCCACCGTGCGGTCCATGAAGATGATCGGCACCTCGCGGATACGCATGCCCTTGCGCCAGAGGCGGAAGTTCATCTCGATCTGGAACGCGTAGCCGTTCGAGCGGACGGCGTCGAGGTCGATGGCCTCGAGGGCCTCGCGGCGCCAGCACTTGAAGCCCCCCGTGGTGTCGCTGACCGGCATCCCCGTCAGCCGCCGGACGTAGACGTTGCCGAAGTAGCTGATGAGGAGGCGCTCGATCGGCCAGTTCACCACCGTGATGCCGTTCAGGTAGCGGGAGCCGAGCACGACGTCGCCGTGGGCCATCATGCCGAAGAAATCCGGCAGCGAGGACGGCGGGTGCGAGAAGTCGGCGTCCATCTGCACCACGTAGTCGGCGCCCATCTCGAGCGCCCGCTTGAAGCCCGACTTGTAGGCCGGCCCGAGGCCCTGACGCTCGCCGCGCGTGAGGAGATGGACGCGCGGCTCGTCGTGTCGCATCGCCTCGACGACCGCTCCGGTGCCGTCGGGCGAGCTGTCGTCCACCACCAGCACCTCGATCTCGGGATCCTGGCCGAGGATCACCGGCACGATCTGCGGAATCGTGTCGCGCTCGTTGAAGGTGGGAATGACGACGATCTTGCGGGGCATGGGGGATGTCCCGGTCAGCGCAGGCCGAGCTCTTGGAACGGCGGCTCGCGATCGCGCCAGCCGTCGAGCCAGCCGCGGACCTTGAGGAGAACGCCGCCCGCCTCGCCGGTGACGAGTCGGCGCAGAAACACGAACGGCAACGTGACGAGGATGCTGGCAGCGAGCGTCGCCTTCTGCAGAGCCGTGCCGTGCTTGCGGGCGAAGAGCACGCTGCTGCGGGCGCTGAGATACTTGCGCGGGCTCACGTACGTGGGACCGCCGAGGGTGCGATTGCCGCGATGGCGCAGCACCGCCGCCGGCGTGTAGCGCACGTGCCAGCCGTGCTCGCGGGCGGTGGCGCACCAATCGACGTCCTCGTGGTACGCGAAGAAGCGCTCGTCGAAGGGGCCGATCTCCTGGAGCGCCGCGCACGAGAGCAGGAGCCCGCATCCCGGTACCCACTCGACGTCGAGGGGGGTGTCGTAGCGTCCATCGTCGCGCGCCCCCCAGCCCTCGAGCGCGATCAGGCTCTGGCGCCAGGTGACACGCCCGTAGGCCATCCAGAGTCGCGTCGGATCCTCGTGGCGCAGCACCTTGCCGCCGACCGCCGCCACCTGGGGGCTCATGGCCGCCCGTACGAGCGCATCGAGACAGTCGGGATCGACGACGGTGTCGTTGTTCAGCACGTACGCGAAGGCATATCCCTCCGCGATCGCGGCGCGAAGTCCGACGTTGTTCCCTCCGGCGTATCCAAGGTTCATCGGCAGTTCTATATAGCGTGTGTTGGGAAACTCGTGACGCACGGCCGGGCCTACGGGCACCCGGGACCCGTTGTCGATCACGAGCGTGTCGAAGTTCGGGTACTCGAGCGCGGACAGGCTTGCGAGACAGGCGAGCGTGTCATGCGTCCCGTTCCAGTTCAGGACGATGACCAGTACCCGTGGCCACGGACTGACGTTCGCCATGCACCGCGCAGTTATCCACGGACGGCGGGTGCGTTTGCAAGAGCCGACTTGCAGCCACGTTCTAGGCGAATCGCGCCAGCACGAGTGCGACGGCGACCAGGGCTCCGATCACGTAGCTCACACGGTCGCCGACCGCGAACAGGACCGGGTCGTCGTGCAGCTGGCCACGCCGCGCGAGCAGCCAGATGCGGCTGATCCAGTACAGCAGAAGCGGGCAAATGAGCCACAGAAACGCCGGCTGCGAGTACACGCGCGCGACGCGATCGCTGTTGATGTAGAGCGCGGCGACCAGGACCGAGAGGTAGCCGCTCGCGATCCCGTCGGTCGCGATCGCCTCCAGATCCGTCGGATAGTAGCCGCGTACCATGAGGGCGCCGTTCTTCTCTCGCCGCGCGGCGTACAGCTCGGAGTAGCGCTTCACGAACGCGAGGCTGAGAAAGAAGAAGAGCGAGAAACCGAGTATCCACGGCGAGGGCGACACGCGCGTCGCCGCGGCCCCCGCGATGACCCGCCCGGTGTACAGCATGGCGAGCACGAGCACGTCGACCAGCGGGACGTGCTTCAGTCGAAACGAGTAGGCCGTCGTCGCCACCATGTAGAGCGCGAGGACGACCAGGAAGGAGCGGGGAAGGGTCGAGGCGACGGCCACGCCGACCCCCAGGGTGAGCGGCGCCAGGACCAGCCCCATGGTGAGCGGCAGGTCGCCGGCCGCGAAGGGTCGATTCCGCTTGGTCTCGTGCCGCCGGTCGGCCTCGAGATCGAGCAGATCGTTGGCGACGTAGACCGACGATGCACAGAGGCTGAAGGCAACGAAGGCCACGAAGGCATCCCAGAAGAGCGCCGGGTTCCGCGCCTCGGGAGCCATCAGCAGCGGAACGAACACGAGAACGTTCTTCACCCACTGCTGCACGCGCAGCGCGCGGGCGATGGCCGCGAGCCGCGACGAGCGCGAGACGAACGAGCGCTGGACGCGGCTGCCCGCGCGGCGCGCCAGCCGGTCGTCGCGGCTGACGACGATCGCGCTCCGCGCGTCGCTCCAGACGTCGAGGTCGGCGCGGTCGTTGCCCGCGTAGTCGTATCCCCCGGACCCGAAGCGTGTCGCCAGGACGATGCGCTTCTGCGCTCCCTTCAGATTGCGCGAGCCGTCGCTCGCGATGAACTCGTCGAAAATCCCCAAGTGCTCGGCGACGGCTCGTACGACGCCCTCGTCGGCCGCCGAGACCAGGACGAGCTTCCGGCCGGCGGCGCGCTCGCTCTTTAGATAAGCGAGCAGATCGGGATGATAGGGCAACGTCGTCGGATCCAGCCGCACGCGCGCGGCGATCTGCTGCTTGAGATGCGCCCTGCCCCGCGCCAGCCAGAGCGGCAGCACGAGCACCCAGAGCGGGTTGGCCCTCACGAGCTCGAGCAGCGACTCGACCAGCGTGTCGGTGCGCACCAGGGTGCCGTCCAGATCCACACAGAGCGGCGGCTCGCTGGACGAGGCGGAAGGACCGAGCATCATCGCGGGCTCCACTGCTAGCACGGGTTTCCGCGACCCGACCAGACGCTTCCGCGTGCGGCCAAGCGGGACGGATCCTCGATCGAACGGGCGGTTCCGCCGTGATAGGGTCTCCCGGCCCCGAGAAAGGATGATCCCGCCCATCGCCCCCCTTCCCGAGCCAATAGCGCAGAGCCGGCGGCTCGGACGCCGGCGCGAGGCGACGGTCGCCGGCATCGTCGATTGCCTGATCCCGAGCTTTCCGCGACTCGACGCCGGCACGCGGGCGGCGATAATGGCGGACGTGACGCGGTTCGTGGGCTCGCAGATCTCGGCGCTGCCGGAGTTCCTTCGCGTCCCCTACGAGCTGGCGCTCACCGCCTTCGAGCTCCTGCCGGTGCTGCGCTGGGGACGACCGTTCGGCGCGCTCGCACCCGAGCGGCGCGCGGCGTACGTCGCGCTCTGGAGCGACGCCAGGATCGGCGCCATGCGGAACTTCGTGAAGCTCGTTCGCGGCTGTGCGTTGCTCGCGTACTACGATCACCCCGATCTGGCCCGGGCATTGACGACGGAAACCACGGCGGGCACGAGTGAGTGACGTCGCCCTCCGGGTGGCCGAGGGCGCCGGGCTCACGACCGAGATCCTGGTCGTCGGTTCGGGCGCCGGCGGTGCCGTCACCGCCGCGGCGCTCGCCGAAGGTGGCCGCGAGGTGCTCCTCCTCGAGGAGGGTCCGAACGTCGACACCTCGCGGATCGCCACCAACTCGCCGGACGCGATCTCTCTGCTCTACCGGAACGGCGGCATGACCCCGATGCTCGGCCGCCAATCGATCGCCTTCGTCGAGGGCCGATGCGTCGGCGGCTCGACCGAGATCAACAGCGGCTTTTGGCATCGTGTGCCGATGGACGCCTACGGCCGCTGGCAGGCGAACGTGATGCTCGCCGATTTCACGCCGAGCATCATGGAGCCCTACTTCGACCGCCTCGAGGCCGATCTTTGCGTCTCGCGGATGGACGCGGAGCGGGTGCCGCGAAGCTCCGTCGTCTTCCGCGAGGGCATCGAACGGCTCGGCTGGAGCTACGCGGAGGTGCCGCGCTGTCAGAGCGGGAGCGACAGCCCGTTCACGACGGGGGCGAAGCAGTCGATGCAACGCACCTACGTTCCGCGCGCCCTCCGGGCGGGCGCGCAGCTGCTCGCGGACTGCAAGGTGACGCGACTCCGTCACGAGAATGGTCGCGTCTCCGGCGTCCTGGTCGACCAGGCGACGCGGGATGGGCGGCGCCGCTTCGAGATCCACGCCGACACCGTCTTCCTGTCCTGCGGCGCGATCCAGACCCCGGCCTTGTTGCGCCGGAGCGGCATCAAGACAAACGTCGGCGACTCGCTTTCCACCCATCCGATGATCAAGGCGGCGGCCCTCTTCGACGACGACATGGACGCGCACGAGTCCGTGCTTCCGGTCTACCAGGTGAAGCAGTTCTGGCCGACGATCACGATCGGGGGCGCCGTCTGCAGCCCCGGATTTCTCGCCATGATCCTCGGCGACAACTGGAGCGCCTACCAGCCTGCGATGCGGGACTGGGCTCGCATGGCCGCCTACTACGCGGGCACGCGCGGCATGGGGCGCGGCTCCGTCCGCGCTCTCCGCGGCGTCGAGGACGGCGTCGTCATCCGGTACCAGCTCTCGAAGGCCGATCAGCAGAACCTGAGCGTCGGCCTCGCCCACCTCGGCGAGATCCTGTTCGCAGCGGGCGCCCGCGCCGTCTATCCGTCCGTCGCGGGAGCGCCCATTCTGCGCTCGGCCGAGCAATGCCGGGGTCTCTCGAAGCAGCCGATTCCACTCGCGGCCATGAGCCTGTCGAGCGTGCATGCGTTCAGCACCTGTCCGATGGGCGAGAATCCCGACCTCTGCGCCACCGACTCGTTCGGAAAGGTCCGTGGGTTTCGCAACCTCTTCGTGAACGACGCGAGCCTGATTCCCGACGCCCCGGGCGTGAATCCGCAGGGGCCGACGATGGCGATCGCCTGGCGCAACTCGGAGTACTTCCTCCAGCACGCCGCCAAGCGGAGCCCGTCGAGACGGAAGCAGGGAGCGGCGTCCGCGAGCGCGCCGCGTCCGAGCCTCTTGGTGACGGGCGCACCCGGGTGGTTGGGAACGCGTCTGGTGGAGACGCTCGTGCAGGGATCGCCCGACGTTCCGGCGTACGCGAGCCCGCACGCGGTCCGCTGCCTCGTGCGTCCCGCGGACGACGCCACGGCGTTGCAGGCCTGGTCGCCCGACCTCGACCTCGTGGCCGGCGATCTCACCGATGCCGCCTCGCTCGCCGACTTCTGTCGCGACGCGGGGGGCGGCACGCTCTTTCACGTGGCGGGACTCATCCATCCGGCGCGCTTCACGCGCGACTTCGAGCGCGTCAACGTCGAGGGTACCCGGAACGTGCTCGCGGCCGCGGAGAAGGCGGGGGTGCGACGAGTCGTCGTCGTCTCCTCCAACTCGCCGCTCGGCTGTAATCCCGCCCCCGGACACCTCTTCGACGAGCGCTCGCCCTCCAACCCCTCCATGGGCTACGGGCGCTCGAAGGCGCGCATGGAGGCCCTCGTCCACGAGGTCCAGCAGCGCGGGCGCCTGGAGACCGTCATCATCCGTCCGCCCTGGTTCTACGGTCCCCACCAGCCGCCGCGCCAAACGCTCTTCTTCACCATGATCAAGGACGGCAGGTTCCCGGTCCTCGGCGACGGGACGCAGCAGCGCTCGATGGCCTACGTCGACAACATCTGCCAGGGCCTGTTGCTGGCGGCCGCGAGCCCGGCCGCCAACGGCGAGACCTACTGGATCGCGGACGAGCGGCCGTACTCGATCAACGAGATCGTCGCGACCGTCACCGCGGTGCTCGAATCCTTCGGGTTCGCCTGCAAACGGCGGCAGTTGGCATTGCCGGCCGCGGTCGGCGCGGCGGCACGGCTGATCGACGGCGGCCTGCAGGGCATCGGGCTCTACCACCAGAAGATCCACGTCCTCGGCGAGATGGATCAGTCCATCGCCTGCTCGATCGCCAAGGCGCAACACGACCTCGGATACGCACCGCGGTTCAGCCTCCGCGAGGGCATGCGGGCGTCGGTGGAATGGTGCTTGGCGAACGGCCAGCGGATTTGACGAGGACGGCGGCATGCACGCGCTGATCACCGGCGGCTCCGGCTATTTCGGGTGTCTCCTCCGCGACCGCCTGCTCGAACGCGGAGACCGCGTGCGGATCTTCGATCTCGCCGACGCCGACGACCGTCCCGCGGCCGTCGAGTACGTCGCCGGCGACATTCGCGACGCGCCGGCGGTGGCCCGGGCGTGTGCCGGGGTCGACGTCGTCTATCACAACGTCGCCCAGGTGCCGCTGGCCAAGGATCGTGAGCTCTTCTGGTCCGTGAACCACGGCGGCACGGAGACACTGCTGGTCGCGGCGCGCCACGCCGGGGTGCGGAAGGTCGTGCACACCTCATCGAGCGCGATCTTCGGCGTGCCGCGGCGGAACCCGGTCGACGAGGAGACCGAGCCGAGCCCGATGGAAGAGTACGGCAAGGCGAAGCTCGCCGGCGAGCAACTGGTGCGCCGCTTCGCCGCCGAGCACGATCTCGACGTCACGATCATCCGCCCGCGCACGATCGTCGGGCACGGGCGACTGGGCATCTTCCAGATCCTCTTCAACTGGATCGAGGAAGGACGCCGCATCCCCGTACTGGGCACGGGCGACAACGTGTACCAGTTCGTGCACGCGGACGACCTCGCGGACGCCTGCATGCGCGCGGCGTCACGACCGGGCTTCGCCGTCTACAACATCGGCGCCGAACGCTTCGGCACGATGCGAGAGACTCTCGAGGCGCTCTGTCGGCACGCGGGCACCGGGAGCCGCGTCCATTCCGTCCCCATGGGTCTCGCCGTGGCCGCGATGCGGCTCACGAGCGCCCTCGGGCTGTCGCCGCTCGGGCCGTACCATTCGCTCATGTACGGCCGCAGTCTCTGGTTCGACGTGAGCCGCGCCAAACGCGAGCTCGGCTGGAGCGCACGCTGGTCCAACGAGGACATGATCTGTGAGTCCTACGACTGGTACCGCGCCCACAGGGCCGCGGTGCTGAGCGCGTCCGAAGGCTCACCGCACCGCTCCGCGATCAAGCAGGGCGTGCTGGCGCTGATGCGCCGTCTGTCGTGAGCGCGCGCCGGATCGCATCGACCGTCGCGGCCCTCGTCACCGTGTCGGTGCTGGCGCTCGCAAGCTGCACGCGCGGCCCCGACGTCAGCCGGGTGCACTGGCGACTGGTAGACTCGGACTCCAGCGACGCCGCACCCGGCGACGCGGCGCCAGTCAGCCAAGGGCCGGCCCGCGCGCGCGGACCGGCGCGCGCCACGATCGCGGACGAGATGCGATACACTTTCGCGCGGCCGGCAACCCAGTTCCTGCGTCGCGACCGTCAGTTCACCATCCCGTCCGACGGAACGATCCGCCGTTCGATCGACCTTCCAAAGAGCCTCGGCAACTGCCGGCAGCTGGTCGTCCAGCTCGCGATGACCGGCCCGTCGACGCGCGACGCGAGATCGGTCGTGGGACTGTGCACCGCGGTGGCCGGCGGGACGCGCGTCGAGGTGGAGGCGACGGTGTCGCCCGCTCTGCACGGCCAGGCGGTCGATCTCTGGATTCACGGGCGCCCGATGCCGCCGAGCGGCGTTCGGCAGCGACGTTTCACGCTTGGCCCGGTCCCCGCGGGCGCACGGCTGGCACTCTCTTACGGCGTCGAGAGCCCGGGTTGGGAGGCCGGGAGCCCTGGGGTCGTCTTCACCGTCCGCGCCGACGGCGAGCCGGACCAGCTCTGGTCCGCGACGCTCGAGCCCGCGGCCCGGACCGAAGATCGGCGCTGGGTCGCCGCCACGATCGCGCTCGACCGCTTCGAGGGCCGCGATCTCGGGTTGACGCTCGAGACGGCACCCGCTCCGGGCGGCGACCCGGCGACGGTGGTCTTTCCCGTATGGGGCAACCCGACGATCGTCGTCGACGCGCCCGCCGACGAGCGGCGGCCGTGGAACGTGCTCCTGGTCTCCCTCGATACCCTGCGGGCGCGCAGTCTCGGGTCGTACGGGCAGGAGCGGAGGACGAGCCCGCGCTTCGACGCGCTCGCCCGCGAGGGAACGCTCTTCGAGGTCGCGGTCGTCCAGTCGACGCTGACCCCGGTCTCGAACATGTCGCTCTTCACCGCGCTCTACCCGCAACGACACGGCGTGACCGATCTCAAGAAGCCACTCGACACGGAGCACATCTCCACCTTGCCGGAGCAGCTCCGACGCGCCGGCTACGCCACCGGTGCCGTCACGGAGGACGGGCTGCTGCAACCCGCGCTCGGCTTCGAGCGCGGCTTCGACGACTACCACGAGAACAAGAGTCCCGAGATCGGCTCGACCACGGGTCAGATCGAGCGCACCTTCCAAGACGCCGTGCGCTGGATGCACGACCATCGCACCCTGCCCTTCTTCCTCTTCGTGCACACCTATCAGGTGCACGCACCGTACACGCCGCCGCCGCCGTACCGCGGTGGTCTCGGCCCCACCGACTCGACGGGGCCCGCCGCCGACCGCGACCGCTACGAAGAGGAGATTCAGTACACCGACGCATGGCTCGCCCGGCTCTGGGACGGCGTCCGCGAGCTCGGTCTCGACGACCGCACGATTCTGGTCGTGACCTCCGATCACGGCGAGGAGTTCGGCGAGCACGGCGCGCTCGACCACGGCGCCCAGCTCTACGACGAGACGCTACTGGTGCCGCTCGTGATCAGGGCGCCCGGCCTCGTGCCGGCGGGCGAACGGATCGGCGAGCCGGTCGCGCTCGTCGATCTCGCTCCGACGCTGCTCGACCTGCTCGGGCTCCCGGCGCTCTCGGAGGCGCAGGGCGAATCGCTGGTCGCGCTCTTCGGGTCGGACGCCGCGGCCCGCGAGGCGTCGCGGGCCGCGTTCCGCTCGCGCTTCATCTACGGCGAGGCCTGGGCGGCGACCCGGAAACGCGTCGACGGGAGTCTCGATCCGGCGTGGGTGGCGCCGGTCTACAGCCTCCGTTCCCCCTCACTCAAGCTGATCTGGGCTCCGGCGAAGCCGCCCGAGCGGCCGACCGCGCTGTCGGAAGCGTACGATCTCGCGACGGACCCGGGGGAGCAGCGGAAGCTCGCGCCGGACGACGCCGCCATCGCCGCCGCGCGCGCGGCCCTCGATCGCTACGTCGCGAACGGCGCCGCCGCGAGCCCGGAGGCGGAGGCGGCGGGCACGGTCCTCGATCCCACCACCCACGAGAAGCTCCGCGCCCTCGGCTACCTACGCTGAGAGTTTGACCCAAGACTCGGGTCTCCTCGCGGAGAAACAGGCGGCGAGCGAAACGAGCCGTCGGGGATTGCTCAGCGGCCGGGCGGGAAGAAGGTTGGTAAGGGGGCGCGGCGGGCGGGATACGCGAGCCGTTCGCCCCGCGTCGTCCCACCACGTGGCGGGCTTGGCATCGATGTGGCGGGCGACTATAATTCAGCTGTTTCAAGATGACACGCCGACCTGCACAACTCCGCCTGTCGTTGCCCGCGCCGCGGCGCTGGGGCGGGCGACGCGCCGGGGCCGGGCGGAAGCCGGCCGGCGCCAAGGCCGGGATGCCGCACGTCTCGCGTCAGCCGTTCGCGCGGCCCTTGCCGGCGCACGTCACGGTCCGGCTCTGCAAGGAGCTCCCGTCGCTCCGCCTGAAGAAGCTCGTCCGCGCACTCGAGCGGACGTTCGCCGCCGGCTGTGAGCGGCCGGACTTCCGGCTCGTCCACTACTCGCTCCTCGGGAACCACGCGCACTTCATCGTCGAGGCGCGCGATCGCGATGCGCTCGGGCGCGGCATGCGGGCGCTCGGCATCCGGGTCGCGCGGGCGGTGAATCGTCTCGCGGAACGGAGCGGACGGGTGCTCGCCGACCGCTACCACGCGCGGCTCCTCGCGACGCCGCGCGAGGTCCGGAACGCGCTCCGCTACGTGCTCCTGAACGCCCGCCGGCATGCGGCGGCGGTGCGGGCCAGACTCACGGGCGCCGTCCGGCTCGATCCCGCCTCCTCGGCGCGGTGGTTCGATGGGTGGAAGAGAGAGAAAGTAAGAGAGGAAGTATCTCGGGGAGGTACCGAGAACGTCCCGCAGCGGCCGGTGTCACGGGCACGGACGTGGCTCCTCGCGGTCGGCTGGCGCCGTCACGGCCTCCTCGATCCCGCCGAAGTCCCGGGCTGACCGCCCCCGCGTCGCGCCCCGCTCGAGCCCGGCACCGGCGACCCGAGCACGCTTTCCTTACCAACCCTCTTTTTTCCTTCCCACGAACCACGAGCGCCGGTTCGCGTCCCGGCGGCGACGGGCAAAGCCCGTCCGGGGCTCCACTCCCGGCTCGCTCGCGCTCGGCCGGCGCTGCGGCACGCGGAGATCGGCAGTCTCGGGTCACGCTGCTAACGGCCGTGTTTCGCGGCTGTCAGGCTCGGCCATATCTTGGTAGACAATTGCGAACTCCCTATGGACGGCCCGCAGCGGGATGACAAAGCAAGTGCCACGACCACCCTCATGCCGTACTGGGACAGGGTGGCGAGGCGCTACGCCGCGGAGGATCCGCTGGCGGCGGTCTGCTATCCCGCGGCGCCGCGCTGGTTCAACCGCTTCTACGCCTACTTTCAGCATCGCGCGGTGACGCGCATGCTCGCCGATCAGACGTTCGCCGGCGCCCGCGCGCTCGACGTCGGCTGCGGCAGCGGCCGCTGGAGCCGCTGGATGCGAGAGCGCGGCGCCGAGGTCGTCGGTATCGACCCGACCGCCGCCATGCTCGAGACCGCGGCGCGGCTGTCGCCGGGGGTCGAGTTCCGCCGCATGTCGGCGACCCAGATCGAGCTCCCGCCCGAGAGCCTCGACTTCGTGCTCTCGGTCACCGTCATCCAGCACCTGCAACCCGAGGAGCAAGCCGCGGCGGCCGCCTCGATGTGTCGCGTGCTGAAGCCGGGCGGCCGGCTCTTCGTGCTCGATCTCATCGACCACAACGATCCCGGCCGGCTGGTCTTCCCGCGCCGTCCCGAGGGGTGGATCGATCTCTACCAGCGCCACGGCGTGCGGCTCGTGCGCTGGGAGGGTCAGGAGTACGTGCCGTTGATCCGCGCGCTGACCGCCCTCCTGCCGTCACAACGCGGGCGCGGCCGCACCGTCACCGCGCCGTCCGTCATCGAGGACATCGGCTCGAAGCGCTTGCTCTTCCTCGCCACCTGGCCGGTGATCCAGGTCTCGTACCCGCTCGAGCTCTTGTGCGAGAAGATCCTCCCGTCGGGCTGGAGCCGGCACGCGTCGTTTCTCTTCGAGAAGCCCGCATGAACGAGCGGCGAGCACTCGGGCTCGTTCCGCTGCTCTTCGGCATCTGGTTTTTCGGCGTCCTCGCCCCCTACGGCATCCAGGTCGGCGAGGACGGCGACATGCTCTATCAGGCGTACGCGACCTGGCGCGGCCAGCTTCCCTATCTCGACTTCTCGACCGGCTACACGCCGCTCTATTTCTACTGGCACGCGCTGCTGTTCCGGATCTTCGGCGTCGACGCGCTGGTCATCCGCATCAGCACGGCGGTCGCCAACACGCTGACGCTCGTCCTCATGTACCACCTCGCGGCGCGACTGGTGCGGCCGCGCCTGGCGCTCCTCGCCCCGCTGGTCTTCCTGGCCGGTCTGCAGGTCTTCCCCGGCGAGTTCTGCGCCTTCAACATCCCGTACCCCGCTTGGTACAACATCACGCTCTGGCTCGGCAGCGTGGCGGCGATGGCCGCCTACGCGGAGCGGCCGCGGCTCGCGTTGGTCGTCCTGGCGGGCTTGCTCGCGGGCGCGAGCTTCTCGGTGAAGCCCAACGTCGGCCTCTTCAACGTCGCCACCCTCGGCCTCTTCCTCGTCTGGTGGCAGCCGCCGGGACGCGCCGACGGGCGCCTCGCGCGTTTGGCCTGGTGGCTGCTCGCCCTCGGCACCTACACCTTCGTCTTGATCGTCTTCCGCGCCCAGCTTCTCACGCGCGCCTTCGTGCTGTTCCCGCTGCCGGTGCTCGTCGTGCTCGTCCTCTTGCTGGTGAACGCGCAGGAGCGGCGCCGTGACGGCTCCGGGTTCCTCGGCGCCGCCCTGGCGCTGGCGTTCGGCGTCGCGGTCCCGATCCTGCCGTGGAGCCTCTACTTTCTCGCCTACCTCGGTTTCGATGGTTTCCTGCGCGACGTCCTCCTGATCGGCACCTCGTACGAGCGCTTCTTCTTCGTCGCCTATCGTCCCGTCGGGACCGTCTGGGACGTCGGCATTCTGGTCGTGGGCGCCGCGCTGCTGCTCGTCCCGCTGCTGGTCAAGAACCGGCTGCTGCCGGCATGGTTGCCGCTCGCCGCGGCCGTCGGCGCCGCCGCCGCCGCCGCGCTCTACCTCGGCGCCTTCGCGCCCATGCGGAGCGGGTTCGTCGCGTCGCTGACGATGCGGATGCACGATCTCTCGTTCTTCGCGCTCCAGGTCGTCAACTGGTGGGCGGTCTGGCTCGCCGTTCGGCGGCTCTCCGGCGCCGACCATCGCGCCGCGGAGCGCTCGCCTCGCCTCGCGGCCCTCGTGCTGCTGATCGTGTCGGCGCCGGCCTTCACGCTCGGGATGTATCCGCGCTCGGATTTCGCGCACCTCATCACGGTGGCGCCGGCCGCGATCATCCTCGGCGTCGTCCTGCTGGGGCGGATCGGCGAGCGCTGGGGAGCGATGGCAGCGCGCGGCACCTACTGGCGGTGGGCGGGACCGACGCTCGTCGCCGTTCCCGTCGCCGCCATCGCGCTCGTGATGGCGACCCCATCCCTCAGGCTCGCCGCCGACGTCTCGGCCCGCGTGCTCGGCCTCCGCGGTCCGAACGCGTTCGCGCACCTGGACCTGGGCCGCGCCTCGCTCGTCCGCGAGGCCGAATCCAAGCTGCAGTTCGAGGTGCTCCACGACACGGCCACCTACCTCGAGGCCCACAGCGAGCCGCGCGAGTACGTGTTTCCCTTTCCCAATCTGAGCCTGCTCTGCTTCCTGGCGGGCCGCTTGAACCCCACACCCAAGGGCTACTTCATCGCGGGCTATCCCGATCACGAGACCGAGGCCGGCATCGTGCGGGCGCTCGTGGCCCATCCGCCGCGCCTCGTCGTCAGTCTGCGCGACCACGAGCTCTTCGTCACCACGGCGTCGATGTACTACTTTCTGGTGCGCGAGGCGGTGCAGAGCGAGTTCACACCCGCCGTCCAGATCGGCCCGTACGCCATTCTCGCCCGTCGCGGTCCGGACGCGCCGGCCTTCGCCGATCCCCTCGCCACGCCGCCGCTCGAGCCGGACCGCTGGGCGGGGCTCGACGATCCCGACCTCGCCGTGCAGCTCGCCACCGCCGAGCGCATCCGCGCCGAGCGCGATGCGCGCGGCGCCGCCGCCCTGACCCGCCGAGCCGCTCGCGGCACGCCCTATGCCCAACGCTTCATCCAGCTCGCCGCCGAGTTCGGCGACGAGCGTGCGCTGCCGCCGCTGGTCGAGATCGTCGCCCAGGATCGTGCCTCGGAGCGCCCACCCACCCCGTCGCCCGAAGGCGAGCTCGCGATGTCGGCCCTCTATTTCATCGTCGACAAGGCCGTCCTCGCCGACTACTGGTTCGTGCCGCCGCCGCTCGCGCGACGGCGTGCCGTCGCCGAGGGCGAGCTGGATGCGACCGTGATGAACGCCTGGCTTCGCGATCGCAACGCCGACCTCCGGCTACGAATCGCCGCCGCTTGGGCGGCGGCCTGGCGCAACGATCGCGAGGCCGTTCCCTACCTGCTCGTCATGCTCGGCTCGAGCGAGCTCGAAGCCGCCAAGGCCGCCGCCTATGCGCTCGTGCGGATGGGTCATCTCGAGGCGACCATCGACTCGTTGGTCGCGCTCATGTACTGGGACGACCTGCGCGTGCCGAGCTTGGTGCTCGACCTCTATCGCCACGATCCGGAGCGAGTGCGGCCGGCGGTCGCGGCCGCGCTCCGGCATGGCAACTGGAAGACCCAGGTCGCCCTCACGTGGGTAGCCGCGGCGAGCGGTGATCTCGCGCTGCTACCGGTGCTCGCCGACGTGCGCGACGCGAGCGAGCCGGGTCTCAAGCGCGCCGCCGAGGCGGCGATCGCCGTGCTCGATACGGGAGGCCACCGCGCAGGCGCGTCGTGAAGTCGTCGTTCACTCGATGTAACCGAGCGCCCGCAGCCGATCCCGGCTCGCGTCATCGAGCTTGAAGTCCTCGCTGGTGGGCGGCGCGGTGCGCTGTTGGCGGCCCACTTCCTGCAACAAGGTCCGCGCGACGTCGCGGTGGGCGCCGATGACGTCCGTCGTTTCGCGCGGGTCGGCCTCGAGATCGTACAGCTGTTCCGAATAGTTTTTGCGCCGGATCTCCGGCGTGATCTCCGGGGAGTCGTCGACGTCGGAGAGCTGCGCGGGGTCGTTGACGATGAACTTCCACTTGTGCGTCCGGATCCCCAGCCGACGAAAACCGAGCTGCACGTTGTCGGCGGCGTCTTTGATCTCCCCAAACAACAGGCTCGCGGGCAGATAGGTCTCGACGTACACCTGCTCCTGGTCCCTGGATCTGGCTCCGGGCCCGAGGAGGCTTTCGCCGTCGATGGCACTCGGCACGCCGACACCCATGATGGCCAGGATGGTCGGAAAGAGATCGACATTGCGGACGAGACGGTCGACGCGCTCGCCCGCCCGAGCCCGTCCGGGTAACCGCATCAGCAGCGGGACGCGTTGCGTCGGGTCGAACAGGTTCAGCCCGTGCCCGAAGTATCCGTGCTCCGTGAGACTCTGACCGTGATCGGCGTGCAGCAGGATGGCGGTTCGTTCCGAGAGCCCGAGCTTCTCGACCGCGTCCAGCAGCCGACCCAGTTGGGTGTCGGTCTTGACCACGTCCGGGTCGTACTGCTCGCGCCACCGTTCCAACCACGTTCGCTGGTCGTATCCCGGCTGCGGTTTCTCGTGCGGGCCGAAGTAGTGCAGCCAAAGGAAGAACGGCTCGCGCCGCTCCTGTTGCAACCATTGGATCGCCCGGTCGCTGAGCTCGTCGTCGGGCCGATAGGCGTCGTTCTTGGCCTTTTTCGCCATGAACATTCCGGTCTCCCACTGTGACTCGGTGCGGCGATGCTGCAACGCCGCCTGCGACAGGGGATCGATCCTCCGCGTCGGCGTACCCTCGATCTCGGGGGTGCCGCCGGCGGAGGGCTGGTCGCCGGTCGGCGACGGCCCGGCGGCGGGCAACTGCGGCGGCTCCACCGGCAACGAGAAGGTATCGTCGTACAGCTCGAAGCCTTGATCCAGACCGTAGATCGAGTCCAACGGATATGACGCCACGATCGCCGCCGTCGCGATGCCGCGGGCGGTGAGCAGCTCGGCGAGGGTCTCTGCGTCAGGGCTGAGGCGTTGATTGCTGGTTTGCAGCCCGTGATGCGACGCATAGCGACCGGTCATCACCGATGCCATGGCGGGCGTCGTCCAGGTGACGTCCGTGAACGCATGCTCGAAGAGCACTCCCTCCCGGGCCAGTCGATCGAAGCTCGGGGTCACGTGCCGGTCGTAGCCGTAGCTCGAGAGTCGATCCGGGCGGAGCGTATCGATCGTGATGAGGATGACGTTGGGCGGCGTACCGAACCACCGGCACGAGCCGAACGAGAGAGCGAGAAGACCCGAGAAGAGAGAACCGAAGGCCAACCAGCCGCGCGCAGTCACCAACGAGGGTCCATGGCGTCACTTGTTGCCGACCGCGGTGGCGGGCGTCAAATCCCAATTGGCGTCATGGCGAAAAGCCCTCTTCGAGCCGCGCGGCGTTTCGTCGCTTTGCTTGTCCGGTCGGCGACGTCGTTCTATACGCCCCGGACACCATGGCGCCCACGACTTCGGACATGTCGCCCCGCGCTGCGTCCGCCGGCATCTTTGCCGCCGCGCTCGGAGTGTTGCTGCTCGAGGTGGCGTTGACCCGCATCTTCTCGTTCACCATCTGGTACCACTTCGCCTACCTCACCATCAGCGTCGCGTTGCTCGGCTTCGGCGCCGCAGGATCGATACTGGCGGCCTTTCCCAACCTGCTCACCGATCCTTCGAAGCTGCTCCGCCGATCCTGCCTGGTGGCGGCCCTGGGCGTCGGTCTCGTCCTCGCCGTCGTCAGCTTCATCCCGCTCGATCCCCTGTCGGTGCTCAAGGAGCGCCGTCAGCTCCTCAACCTGGTGATCTACTACGTGGTCGTCACCGTCCCGTTTTTCGCCTCCGGGCTCGCGATCGCCGGGGTCATCGCCAAGTCACCCGAGCGTGTCTCGCGCCTATATTTCTGGGACCTCCTCGGCGCCGGCTGCGCTTGCCTGTTGGTCGTCCCCTTGATCTGGAGACTCGGCACACCGGTGACGGTGTCGCTCTCGGCGATCGCATTCGCCGTGGCCGCGGTCTGCTTTGCGACCAATCGGGGCGCGACCGCTGCCGCTGCCATCGTCGTCGCGCTCGTCACCGTCGCAATCGGCTGGCGCGTCGACTTCACCCCGGGCAAGAACAAGTTCATCTCGATCCACATGGCGACCGGCGCCTCGCCGATCTTCCACCGCTGGACGCCGATCAATCGCGTCGACGCCGTCGCCTGGGACGAGTCCAAGCAGAACGCGCAGACGGGCTATCGGGGCTGGGGCGCCTCCAAGAAGTACGATGGACCGGGGCAGCACTTCCGCATGATCGGCTACGACGGCGACTCCTGCGCCAGCATGTACCGCTGGAGCGGCGATCCGAAGGAGCTCGAGTGGTTCCAGCACCACGTCTTCAAGGCGCCCTACGTGCTGAAAGAGAAGCCGTCGGTGCTCATCATCGGCGTCGGGGGCGGCACCGACATCCTGAATGCCGTCTCGAACCAGGCCAAGAGCGTGGTCGGGGTCGAGCTCAACCCCATCACGGTCGAGCTCGGCAAGCAGCCGTACGCCGAGTACAACGGCGGACTCTTCAACCGGCCCGAGGTCACGATGGTCGCCGCCGAGGGCCGGCACTACCTGCGCTCGCACCGCGACACCTACGATCTCATCGAGATCAACAGCGTCGACACCCTGTCGGCGCTCTCGTCGGGCGCCTATGTGCTGTCGGAGAGCTACCTCTACACGGCAGACGCCGTCTCCGATTACCTGGCGCACCTGAACCCCGGCGGCGTCTTCGCCATGGCGATGGGCGACTTCAACGTACCGCAGCAGCTGGCGCGTCACACCCTCCGGTTGATCTCGAACACGCGCCGCGCGCTCCTGCAACGCGGCGTTCAGCACCCCGAAGCGCACGTGGTGATCGTCGCCAGCAATGAAGGCCTGGCGATGGCGCACACCATGGTCAAGAACGAGCCGTTCACGGCCGAGGAGATGCAGAAGCTCGACGCCTTCGTGCAGGCCCAGGACTTCGTGTACTGGACGCGACCCGACCGCCGCATCGATCACGGCGCGGCGCTCCTCCTCTGGGGCAGCGACGCCGAGCGCGAGCAGTACTACGACGCGCAGGACCTGAACCTCCGCGCCACGACCGACGAGAGCCCGTTCTTCTTCAACTTCTACAAGTGGCGGAGCCTGCTCCGCCGCTCCGGCGAGCTCGACTCGGCCCGCACCTTCGCCACCGGCCAGATCGTGTTGGTGATCATGCTCGTGCAGTCGACGCTCTTCGCGAGCATCCTCATCCTGACGCCGCTCCTGCGCCTGCGTGACGGGCTCAGCAACGTCGCGCGCCGGAGCGGCTACGTCATGTATTTCGTCGCGCTCGGTCTCGGGTTCATCCTGCTCGAGATCAGCTTCATCCAGCGCTTCGTGCTCTATCTCGGCTATCCGACCTATGCTCTGTCCGTGGTCCTGTTCTCGCTGCTCACCTTCACCGGGCTCGGGAGCTTCTTCTCCGAGCGCATCGCGCCACCTTACGAGCGCGTGCTGCCGAAGCTGTTGGGCGCCCTGATCGTCGTGGCAATCGCGTACCTCGTCGGTCTCCAGCTGGTGTTCAACGCCACCCTCGGCGCCAGCCTCGCCGTCCGCATCGTGATCGCCGTCCTGCTGCTCGCCCCGCTCGGCATCGTCCTCGGGATGTTCTTCCCGCTCGGGGTCAAGCTCGCCGCGCAGGCGAATCCGACGCTCGTCCCCTGGGCCTGGGGCATCAACGGCTGTGCCACGGTGGTCGGCACGATTCTGGCCGTGATCGTCGCGATCAGCTGGGACTTCCGCGGCGTGACGCTCCTGTCGCTCGCCATCTATGGAGGCGGCGTGGCGGCGATGCTGTGGGCGCAGGCGGCGAGGCGCACTGCCCCCCTCTGACGAGCCGTCGCCTCGCACGGCATGCGGCATGAACGCTGAGCCGTCCCTGGAGGGTCGTCGCCCGGAGATCGATTGGGTCAAGGGGTGGGCGATCCTCTGCGTGCTGCTGATCCACTCGAAGCCTTTCGAAGCCTACGCGATCCAGGATCTCATCAACCGAGCCGTGCCGGTCTTCGTGGTCGTCTTCGGAATGACCTCCGAGCGCTGGTGGCGGGCGCGGGCGTCGCTCCCGCTGGGCGAGGCACTCGGCCAGTGGTACCGAACGCGGCTGTGGCGGCTGATGGTGCCGCTCTGGGGTACCCTCGTCGTGTGGTGGGTGCTCGAGGCCGGCTTCAGACAGACCGTTGCGCCAGAACCGCATCGCGTCTTGATGACCGCGCTCGGCTACCTGCCCTGGGTCGGGACGGGTTGGTTCGTGACCCTCATCCTGGAGCTCGTCCTCGTCTTCCCGCTCGTGCACTTCGGGCTGAAGGCAGCGGGAGACACGCTCGGCATCGTCGTCGCGGTTGCGGTGCTGGCGCTCTCCTACGCCGAGATGCTTGCCGCGATCGAGCTCATGCGCACCGTGGTGCACGACACGGCCCTTCCGGGCAACACCTTCTTCTATTTTTGGATCTTCGTCCCCGCCCGTCTCTATGCGGTGACGGTCGGCGCCGTATTGGTCCGCCGTCGCGTCGTCGTCCGGCCATGGCAGGCGGTGGCTTGCTTCGGGGTCGCCTTGATCCTCGCGAATGTCGCACACTGGGCGCAGCTGGACGTGCGAGCGCAACGGGCGGCAGTGGCGCTGGCCGACCCTTTCGTCACCGTGGGTCTTCTCGGCCTGATCCCGGCGGTCGCCTGGTGGACGCCGGGTGCGCGCCTGCTCGCATGGTGCGGCATCTGGTCGTGGGGCCTCTACCTCGGCCAATTGCTCGTGCACGACGTCTTCTTCGCGTTCGGCATGGACCTGGCGCGACTCTCCGTGCCTCTCCGGTTCGGGTACTTCGCGTGTCTGTTCGTGGGAGCGGTCGGGTTGGCCGTCATCGGACAGGCGATTCGCGAGATGCCGCTGCGGGAATGGTTCCCGCGACGCCCGACGCGATCGGCCGCTTAGTGGCGCGGGCTCCCGGCGCCGCGGGGAGCCCGCGTGCCCCACGCTCGGACGAGACCCGCCTTCGCGAGCTGCCCGTACAAGGTCTCGGCTTCCAGATCGTGTCCCCGTTGCGTCGGATGACAGACGTCCTCCGCCTCGAAGAGCGGCTCCGGGGCATGATCGTGGTAGACCGCCGCCATGTCGACGACTGGAGCCCCGAGCTCGGCTCCGACCTCTCGGCTGGCTTGGTCATAGCTCTCGTGTATCTCGACGAGCCGCTCAAACGTCGGAAGGGCGTTCAACGTCAGGACCGTCTTCGCCGTCCATGCCTTCGGCCCGGACTCTCGGCCGGCGTTTGCGTCGATGATGAAGGCGTGCGGCGCCGTCAGCAGCCAGACCTCCGACCCCTGCGCACGCCCCAGCTCGACGATGCGTCGCAGGTTTTGCTTGTAGTCGTCGAGAGGAACGGTCGGTCGCCACTCCGTGGGAAACGAAGGAGTCGGCGACGTCTCGCGCGCGCTCATCTCCAGACGCAGTCGAAGCGCGAATGGATAGAGCTGCGTGCGCAGGAGCAGATCTTCGATGGCGCGGCCGACCCTGGTGCGCGTCTCGCGAGAACCGCCGGGAGCCCCTTGCGAGACGAAATGGTCGTTCCAACCGAAGCGGACCGTGATCACGTCGGGATGCAGTCCCCGCAGCTTCGTCCGCAAGAGCATCACGCCCTGAAAACTGCTGTATCCCGGCACGCCGGCGTTCAAGACCTCGACCCGTCCGGGTCCGACGCGCGCCGCAACCAGTCGCTCCAGTCGTTGCGGATACGGCTCGCGGATGCTGACGATGTCGTCGCCGACGGCTCGGATCCCGAACGTACACGAATCGCCGAGGGCGAGCACGCGGACGGTCGACGGCGTCTTGGGGACGAACTCGCGGCTGCGAAATCCCGCCTCGTTGAGCGGTCGCTTGTTCATGACCACCTTCGGATTGAGCTTGAAGAACAGAATCGGATCGCACGCCCAGAGGAGCGTTTCGAAGCGCGGATTCGTGCAATGGGTCGCGGCGCCCGTCAGTCGGACGGCGATTTCGGCCATCCCGAGCAAGACGAGCGCCGGCACGAGCGAGAACGCCAACTGTTTCGCGAGACGGCGGTGAGGGCTGGCCGTCATCAGTGGCGTCGCGGGAGGATTCCCACGGCGACCATGCGCGCATAGAGGACCTCGGCCTCGAGATCGTGCCCCTCCTGGGTCGGGTGGATGACGTCCGCCGAGGAATAGAGGGGTTCTTCCGCGTGTGCCGCGTATTCGGCTTCCATGTCCACGACCGGAATACCGAGCTCGCGGCCGACGGCCCGCGTGGCCTCCGCGTAGTCGTCGTGGATCTCGATCAGTCGATCGAAGGACGGAATGGCATTGAGTGCGAGCAGCGTCTGCGCCGCCCTCCGAAACTTGTCGTACCGACCGCGGTTGGCGGCAACGAGGAAAGCATGGGGCGTCGTCGACAACCACACCTCGGATCCTCCCTGGCGACCGAGCGCAACGATCCGCCTGAGGTTGTGGCGATACTGCTCCAGCGGCACGTCCGGTTTCCATTCTTGCGGGATGTCCGCCAGCGTCGGCTGGTGCTCGGGCTCGCGCCACGACGCGAGCTCGCGGCCGATCCGGCGCAGGAATGGATAGGTCGCCGTGGTCAGCAGGAGATCCTCGGCCTTCAACAGCAACGGATTGTCGATTTCCCGGTAGAGCTGACTCTCCCCGCCCCCCTTGGACATGAGGTGATCATTCCACCCAAACCGCACCAAGATGAGATCGGGCCGCAGGCCGCGCAGCTTGCCGCGGAGCAGCATGACGCCCATGAAGCTGTTGTAGCCGGGGACGCCCCCGTTCAGGACCTCCACCTTGCCCGGCCCGACGCGCTGGTCGACGAGGTGCTCCAACCGCTCCGGATACGGTTCCTCGACGTACTCGAACGAGCGTTCCAAGAGGACACCGAAGGTGGTCGAGTCGCCGAGCGCGAGTACGCGATAGACGCCCGGCCTCTTGGGTGTGAACTCGCGCCCGCGAAATCCTTTCTTGTTGAGCGGCTTCCCCGCCGGCATGACGCCGTCCTTCAGCTGGAAGGACAAGATCGGGTCGCAGCTCCAGATCGTGGACCACTCGTAGCCACTGCAATGCAGGTGAAGCCGGAATAATCGGATGGTCGCCTCCGCCATTCCCAAGAGGATCAGCGCTGGCAACAACGTGAATGCGATCGTCCTCCACCGCCTAGGTGGTTCTCGAGACGGGGGAGGACTCACGTGGCGGCCAGATTGCGAACCGCCTCGGTGGCTGTCAACCAGACTCTCACCTTGACCCGCTCGTCGTGCTCCGCGTACAAGCCCCCGCTGATCTTCACATCTCCACGACGATGAGCTTCCGCCAACGTACGCCGTGACCAGACGCACCAGCAGATGAGGATGCGCTGGGACGCCGCAGCATTCGCGCTGCGCGCGGCCGCTGTCGCTCTGGTGGTCGCCGGCCTCGCGAGCTGGCGGGTCGGTACCGCCGGCCCGAACGTCGTGCTCATCGTCATCGACACGCTCCGCGCCGACCACGTTGGAGCCTACGGCTACGCGAGGCCGACCTCGCCGTCGCTCGATGGCTTGGCCGCGAGTGGCACGCGCTTCACACGAGCGTACGCACCGAGCTCATGGACGGGCGCCAGTGTGGCGTCGATCATGACCGGACTGTATCCCGAGGTGCACGGCCTCAAGCTGCACAACTCCGTGCTTTCGGCCGAGCTGCCACGCCTCGCCGAGTCCTTCCACGATGCGGGTTACGAGACCGCCGCGATCTCGGCGAACCCCGCATTCGTCACCCCCGAGCTCGGCTTCGACCAAGGCTTTCGCCGCTTCCAGATGCTGCACGGCCCCCCCACGACGGAGGCGGACGGGGGCGACATCATCTGGGCCGATCCGACGATGACCCAACTCGTGAAGGTGGCAACGGCGAATCGCGTGACCGACGCCGCTCTCGCTTGGCTCCATGGGCTTCGGGGCGCACCGTTCTTCCTCTACCTCCACTACTTCGATCCCCACGCCGGGTATTTCCCGCCGCCCGAGTACGCAAGTCGCTTCGGTGCCGACCCGAGATCGGTCTTCGCTGGCCCCCGGCAACGGATCGCCATGTGGTCCGGCCGGGCGCCCGAGAACCCGGACGACCTTGCCACGCTGATCGCGCTCTACGACGGAGAAGTGGCCTTCACCGACGCCGAGATCGGACGTCTCCTCGCGACGCTGTCGTCGCTGATCACGACGCCGACCATCGTGGTCGTCACCGCCGACCACGGTGAGGAGTTCGGCGATCACGGTGGTCTGCAACACGGCCGCACCCTCTTCGAGGAACAGTTGCGGGTCCCGTTGATCGTCGCGGCGATCGGCGGTGCCAGCGGCTCGGATTCGCGAGCCGGCGTGCTGGCGCACGGGCGTGATCCCCTCGGCCTCAGCGCGGGCAGCTTGATCGAAACCCCGTTCTCGCTGGTCGATCTATGGGCCTTGCTCGCCGGCATCACCGGCGTCGCCCCGACGCCCGGCAAGCCGGCCCTGACGCTGGGCGACCTCGCTACCGTTCGAGAGTCCTCGCCCATCTTCGCCGACCTGGCCACCGTCGGGCGCCTGCACCGCTGGGCCGAGATCACGGATCCGTGGAAGCTCATCGTGAACCGCGACCGGACGCTCTCGCTCTACGATCTCGCGGCCGATCCGCACGAGCAGCACGATCGCGCGACGGACGAACCGGGACGCGCTCGCTCCCTGCGTGCCGATCTCGCGTCGCGGAACGCCGCCTGCGTGGCGCAGCGCACCGGCAGCGGTCCCCGCGAGCTCCGCCCGCTGAGCGACGAGCGTCGCGAGCGGCTACGCGCGCTCGGTTACGTGCGCTGAGGCGCCGACCGCTCGCCGATGGCGGCCGCCATCCGGGTTCCCGTCATCGGGCGTGCCGTGGGCCGGTCCCGCATGTATCCTCGTCGGCATGGACATCGAGCCCAAGCCCGACGGCGATCCCAACGAGACCAAAGCCTGGATCGAGTCGTTCGACGCGGTCATCCGAGAAAGCGGCGCGCCGCACGCCCGCCAGCTGCTCGCTCGTCTCGTCGAGTACGGCCACCTCCACGGGGTCGTCGCCCCCTTCAGTGCCAACACGCCGTACATCAACACCATCCCGCCGCGCGAGCAGCCGCCCTATCCCGGCGACCGTGAGATCGAGCGCCGCCTGAAGAACCAGATCCGCTGGAACGCCGCCGCCATGGTGGTGCAGGCGAACAAGCACAGCGGGGGCATCGGCGGCCACATCTCGACCTACGCCTCGCTGGCGACCTTGCTCGAGGTCGGCTTCCATCACTTCTTTCGTGCCCACACGCCGGAGGCCGCCGGCGATTTCGTCTACTTCCAGGGACACGCCACCCCGGGCATCTACGCCCGCGCCTTCCTGGAGGGGCGTCTCACCGAGACCCACCTCGCCAACTTCCGTCGCGAGCTCGCGCCCGAGGGCGGGCTCTCGTCCTATCCGCACCCGTGGCTGATGCCGGAGTTCTGGGAATGGCCGACGGTGTCGATGGGCCTGGCATCGATCTCGGCGATTTATCAGGCGCGCTTCGCTCGCTATCTCATGGCCCGCGGCCTCGCGGATACGAGTGCGAGCCGGGTGTGGGCGTTTCTCGGCGACGGCGAGATGGACGAGCCCGAGAGCATGGGCGCGCTCACGCTCGGCGCGCGTGAGCATCTCGACAATCTGACCTTCGTCGTCAACTGCAACCTGCAGCGCCTCGACGGCCCGGTGCGCGGCAACGGCAAGATCATCCAGGAGCTCGAGGCCGCGTTCCGCGGCGCCGGCTGGAACGTCATCAAGGTCATCTGGGGCGAGGACTGGGACGATCTGCTCGCCCGCGATCGCGACGGCCTCCTGGTCCGCCGCATGGGCGAGGTCGTCGACGGCGAGTATCAAAAGTACACCGTCGAGAGCGGCGCCTACATCCGCGAGCACTTCTTCGGGGTCGACCCGCGCCTGCTCGCGTTGGTCGAGGACCTCACCGACGCCAAGCTGAAGCGGCTCCGGCGCGGCGGCCACGATCCCGAGAAGGTCTTCGCCGCCTATCAGGCGGCGGTCGCCCATCGCGGCGCCCCGACCGTGATCCTCGCCAAGACCATCAAGGGCTACGGGCTCGGCGCCGCGGCCGAGGGCCGCAACATCTCGCACCAGTCGAAGAAGCTCTCGGGTCCCGAGCTCCGGGAGTTCCGCGACCGTCTCGGCATCCCGATCGGCGACGGCGAGCTCGAAAGCATGCCGTTCTATCGCCCGCCGGAGGACAGCGAGGAGATCCAGTATCTGCGCGAACGGCGGACCGCGCTCGGCGGGCCGGTGCCGCGCCGCCTCGTCCGTTCGGAGCCCCTTCCCGCGCTGCCGGACGGGCTGCTCGGCGAGTTCCGGAGCGGCGCCGAGCGCGAGGTCGCGACCACGCAGGTGCTGGTCAGCATGCTGCGACGCCTGATGAGCGACGAGACGATCGGGCGCCTCATCGTGCCGATCGTTCCCGACGAGGCCCGTACCTTCGGCATGGACTCGCTGTTCCGGAAGTTCGGCATCTACTCGCAGCAGGGCCAGCGCTACGAGCCGGTCGATTCGGACGTCGTCGCCTTCTATCGCGAGGTCGAGGACGGCCAGCTGCTCGAGGAGGGCATCACGGAGGCCGGCGCGATGGCGTCGTTCACCGCCGCCGGCACCGCCTACGGCGCGCACGGCGTCAACACCATTCCCTTCTTCTTCTTCTACTCGATGTTCGGCTTCCAGCGCATCGGCGACCTGATCTGGGCGCACGCCGACGCGCGCGGCAAGGGCTTTCTGGTCGGCTGCACGGCGGGGCGCACCACGCTCGCGGGCGAGGGCCTGCAGCACCAGGACGGCCACAGTCATCTGCTCGCGAGCACGGTCCCGACCGTACGCGCCTACGATCCCGCCTACGCCTACGAGCTCGCCGTGATCGTCGAGGACGGCATCCGCCGCATGTACGTCGCGCGCGAGCACGCCTTCTACTACCTGACCGCGATGAACGAGGCGTATCCGCAGCCGGCGATGCCCGCCGATGCGGCGGTCGGAATCGTGAAGGGACTCTACAAGCTGCGACCCGCCCCCGACCCGACCCTCGGCCCGCGTCTCCACCTCTTCGGGAGCGGCGCCATCCTGCGCGAGGTGCTGCGGGCGCAGAGCCTGCTGGCGACGTACGGGGTCGCCGCCGACGTGTGGAGCGTCACCAGCTACAGCGAGCTCCGGCGCGACGCGCTCGCCTGCGAACGCTGGAACATGTTGCACCCCGACGACGCGCCGATCGTCTCCTGGCTCGCGCGCCAGCTCGCGGCCGAGCCCTGGCCGATCGTCGCCGCGACCGACTACATGAAGACCGTCGCCGATCAGATCGCCCCGTTCGTGCCGGCCGGCCTCCGCGCCCTCGGCACCGACGGTTTCGGCCGCAGCGAGACCCGCGAGGCGCTGCGGCGCTTCTTCGAGGTCGATGCCGAGAGCGTCTGCGTCGCGGCGCTCTACGAGCTCTCGCGGCGGGGGGCGTTCGAGGCCAAACGGCTGGAGGACGTCATCGCAGCCTTTGGAATCGCCACCGACGGCCCCGATCCCGTGACACGGTGAATGGCCTAGTTTAGGTCGATCGACCTAGAATAACTCCTCCATTTCTATAACGCGCCGCGTCTGGCATCATCGTATCCATGAGACTCAGGGAGATGGTGGAGAGGGTTGGAAGTGCGCTTCTGGACGGCCTGGCGTGGCGGGCCGCCCGCTCGGCCGTCGATGTGGTGCGGTATCAGCCACGTCAGATCGACCTCGTGCTCGCCTGTGGCGCGAGCCAGCCGGAGGTACCGGCACCCCTGACGCGTTGGCTCGTGGACGCCCGTACCTCGCCAGCGGTGGTGCGGGCGTCGACGCTGCCCCATCGCATCATCCGTCTTCTGGCCGCCGAGGCGGCACGCTGGTTCGGGCCCACCGGCTCGGCGCTCGTGCGCTGGAGCTCGGGCGCCGTCGCCTCGGTGGCGGACCAGGCCGGCGCCTCGACCTTGCAGCACCCGTTTCGCGCCCGCGCCCACCCCGGCATGCTGGTGCCCCACCCGCATCAGGTCGCGGTGCTCGCGCTCGACATGCGCGGCTTCTCGCATCTGACCCGGGTGCTGCACGACACGCAGTACCTCGCCGACCTGATCGGCGAATATCTCACCGAGATGACCGCGATCGTCGAGACCCATCGCGGCGTGGTGTTCCAGTATACCGGCGACGGGCTGCTCGCGATCTTCCTCCCCGAGCTCGCCGGCACCGACGCCGCCGCCATGCTCGAGCGGGTCGTCCGCGAGGCCGGCTCGGAGCTGCACGCCCGCTTCGATGCGCTCGCCACCCGCTGGCGCGCCGACTGGAAGGCACGAGGCCGCGAGGGTGCCGCCGTCGGCCTCGGCATCGGCGTGAGCTTCGGGCGCGCGACCATCGGCCTCCTCGGCCCCTCGGGCAAGAAGCAGTTCGGCGTGATCGGCGAGCCCGTCAATCAAGCCGCGTTCCTCTGCTCGCAGGCGCCCGCCGGCACCATGCTGGTCGAGCGCGACGCCTTCGTGCGCGCCGGCGCGACGATTCCCGATGAGCGCGTGATGCGGCTGCGCTCGAAGAAGCGCCATCAGCGCATCGACACGCTGCGCTTCGAGCCGACGCGCTCGCCGCGCCGGCGATTCATTTAGCGGCGCTCGGCCCTACCGGCGGCGACATACACGGCCTCGACGGCTTGCGCGGCGCGTGGCCACGAGAACTCGGTCGCGCGCAGGCGGCCGAGGGCGCGATGGCTCGCCGCGGTCGCCGGGTCGCTCAGCATCGTCACCAAGGCCTTGGCGAGGGCGTCCTCGCTCGGCTCGTCGAGCAGGAGGGCGGCGTCGCCCGTGACCTCCGGTACGGCGCTCCGGCGGAGCCCGATCACCGGGCAGCCGCACGCCATCGCCTCGACGAAAGTGAGCCCGAAGCCCTCGTAGAGCGACACGTTCACGAGAACGCTCGCGGTGCTGTAGAAGAGCGGCAGCTCGGCGTCGGCGAGCGGCCCGATCAGCCGCACGTGCGCGCGCGGCAAATTCGGCCGATAGCCGGGACGAATCCGGCCGGCGAGCACCAGCTCCACGCCGGGCATCGCCGCGGCGACCCGTCCGAACGCCGCCGCCAGGAGCTCGACGTTCTTCCGCGGCTGGAGCGTGCCGAGATACGCCACCACCGGTCCCGACCCGAGACCGTGTCGCTCGCGGAAGGCGGCGAGCGCGGCCGGATCGGTCACCGGCTGGAAGCGCTCGCTGACGCCGTTGGGGACCGCGGTGACCTTGGCGGCAGAGCGCGGGAAGCGGGCCCGCAGGTCCGCCGCGGAGTGCTCGGAGACGGTGAGAACGGCACGGGCGGCACGCACCGCGTGCGGCGTGTGGACCTTGAGATGCCAGCGCTGCGCCAGCGCGAAGCTCTCGGGGTGGTGGTAGACGGCGAGATCGTGGATGGTCACGACCGACGGGCACGGTGCGGTGACGGGCACGGCGTTCTTGGTCCCGTGGTAGAGGTCGGCGCGCGTCCGCTGCAACACGCGCGGGACTTGCCCGTGGTCCCACAGCGGCTGCGCCCACGGGCTCCGGAGCGGGACGTGCTCGGTGGCGACGTCCATGCCGTCGAAGGCCTCGGGTCCGTCGGTCAGCACGACGTACTCGAGGCCCGGGGTCCGCCGCGCCGCCAGCGCCCGCACCAGCTCGACGGCATAGGTCGCCGGGCCGCCGGTCGTGCGGACGATGGCACCGATCGCGATGCGCATCGTCAGCTCGCTCCCAGCGACGACGAGAGGGATCCAGGCGGCGGCCCGCCGCGCGCGCGGAGCGCGTCGGCCACCCCGCGGCCGAGCGCCGGCAGGATCGCGCCGGCGTGGCCTCGCATCAGGTACACGAGCGCGCTCGCCACCAGCATCAGCGCGTAGGTCGGGAGGAAGAGCGTCCAGGCCAGCGGACCACCGTGCCGCCGCACCAAGAGCGGCAGGTTGCGCGCCTTCAGATACGCCGCGAGCGGCGTGAACCCGCCCGCGAAGCCGCGAAAGCCCTCGTGTCGGACCTCGCTTCCCGGCACCATCACGATCCGCAAGCCCGCCCCGCGCGCGCGCAGGCAGTAGTCCACCTCCTCGTAGTAGGCGAAGAAGCTCTCCTCCAGGCCGCCGATCCGCTCCCAGCAGGCGCGGGTCACGAGAAAGGCGACGCCGATGACGCTCGCGACCGGATACGGCGAGGCGCCGTCGCCGCGGACCCTGAGCCAGGTTCGCGGCAGGCAGACGAGCGGAAGCCAGACGCGCTCGCCACGCGAGACCTCGCGGCCGTCCGCTGCGTCGACGATGCGGGGCGCGACGATCCCGACGGCGGCGGTGTCACGGGTCGCCGCCACGAGATCGTCGAGCAGACTCGGCGGGACCAGGGCGTCGTCGTTCACGACCAACGCCGCCGCGGCCCCGCGCTCGAAGGCCGCGGCGAGACCGACGTTGACGGCGCCGGCGAAGCCGCGATTCTTCGGCAGCGCCACCAGCGCCACGTCGGCCCGTCCGGCGAGGCCGTCACGGAGCGCATCGCGCTCGGCGGCGCGCGAGCCGTTGTCGACGACGAGCGTGAAGCGCGGCGTGTAGGTGAGCCGCTCGAGCGCGGCGATCCCCGCGAGCGCCGTGCGGGCGCGATTCCAGGTCGGCACCACGATGGCGATGGGTGCGGAGTCGGCCATCGCTCACCCGCTCGTCGCGCGCGACGGCGTCGGGGTTGCCGGCGCGTCGGAGAGCGGCGCCGCGAGCTCGGGGAACGCCCCGAAGAGCAGCGCGCGGAGACGCGCGCCCTGCGCCCGCAGGTCGAGGTGCTCGGCCAGGTGACGCCCGGCGGCGGCCCCGATCCGCGGCGCGACCTCGGGCGCGTCGCGGAGGCGGCGGAGCATCGCGGCGAGCGCCGCGGGATCGCCGGCGGGCACGGTCAGCACGTCGACGTCCGGCGTGAAGACCTCGCGGAGCGCCGGTGTGTCCGCCGTCACGACCGCGCGACCGGACGCGGCCGCCTGGTAGACCTTGGTCGGGATCACCATGCGCGCCTTGGAGGTCGTGCCGAAGATGCCGAGCGCCACGTCGGCGGCCGCGAGTCGGACCGGCAGCTCTTCGTAGGCGACCCAGTCCTCGAAGGCGAGCCCCGCCACGCCGCGCGTCGCCGCCAACCGCGACGCCGCGGCCCGCTCGGGCCCGGTGCCGATCATGGTGAGCTCGACGCCGCCTTCCGACGCCAGCAGCGCCGCCGCCTCGACGATCACCTCGGTGCCGTGCAGCGGCACGTATTGACCGTAGAACAGCACGCGCAGCGGCTCGCCCGCGCGGCGCGGCCGCGGCGCGGTCGGCCGAAAGATCGGCTCGGCTCCGAGGTAGAGGGTCGCCATGCGGGCGCGCGTCGTGAGACGACTCGCGATCCATTCCCGATGGGTCTCGGTGTCGGTGAGCACGAGGTCGGCGGATTCGAGCGTGTGGCGGTCGAGCGCACCCGCGGCGCGGCCCGCGAGACCGCTCGCGCCATACACCTGGCGATCGTCGACCAGGGTCTCGGTGAGCGTCACCAGCGGCGCGAACAGGATCCGGGCCTCGCGCCCCGCGATCAGACGCGCGAGCGGCACGTCGAGCTGGCCGTTGAAGCCGGTGACGATCAGGTCGGGCGCCGGTAACGTACGGAAGCGTGCCCGCAGGCGCGCGGCCGCCGCGGCGTAGCCGAGCCCGAGCCGGGCGAGACTCCGGACGCCGAAGAAGGCGGCGCTCTTGTCGCGCGTCCGCTCCCAGAGGGGCTCGTGACAGACGGCCACCGCCAGCCCCGCGGCCTCGAGGGCGGCGGCGAGGAGACGGTTGGAGGGGTGCGTGGCGGTGTAGGTCCCGAAGAGACAGGCCCGGATCATCGCGGCCGGCGATCGCCGCGCCAGCGGCGCGCGACCGCCGCCTGGCGTTCGGCCTCCGACTGGGGCGGACGGCGCGCGTCCGGACCGCCACCCAGGTGCAGCTCGAGCCGGCGCATGCGCAGCAGGATCTCCTCGGAGAGCTGGCGATTCCGTCCGACCAGATCGGCGAGGATGCCGAAGAGCCAGGTCATGACCCCCGACACCAGGAGCGCGCCGGCGAGGATCAACGACTGGATGTGGCCGGAGCCACCCTCGGTGAAGTAGTCCCAGAGAAAGCGCAGGCCGATCACCGCGCCGGCGAGCAGCATCGCGCTGGCGAGCAGCGTGAAGAACTTGAACGGCTCATAGAGCGCGTACATCCGGAGCAGGGTTGCGGCCGAGCGCCGCACGTAGTTCGACGCGCCCGTGAACAGGCGCGACGGCCGAACGGTCTGCCGCACCCGCACCGGTACGTGCGCGATCGCGATCTGCTTCTTCCCGGCCTGGATGATGGTCTCGAGCGTGTAGGTGAAGTCCGAGAGCACGTTCAGCTTGAGCGCCGCGCTCCGGCTGATGGCGCGAAAGCCGCTGGTTGCGTCGGGGATCTTGGTGCCCGACAGCTGTCGCACCGCCCAGCTCCCGAGCCGCTGCAGCATGCGCTTGGTGAGGCTGAAGTGCTTGAGACGGGACGGGTCGCGGTCGCCGATCACCATGTCGACGTCGCCGCGTAGAATAGGCTGCACCAGCACCTCGATGTCGGCGCCTTCGTATTGGTTGTCGGCGTCCGTATTGACGATGATGTCGGCGCCGCGCTGCAACGCGTGGTCGAGCCCCGCCGCGAACGCGCGCGCCAGGCCCTGGTGGTTCGGGAAGCGAACCACCTCGTGGACGCCGTGGGCGAGCGCGACCTCGGCGGTCGCGTCGGTGCTGCCGTCGTCGATGACGATCACCTCGATCTCGTCGATGCCGGCGATCTCCCGCGGCAACGCGGCCAACGTCTGGGGGAGCGTCTCCTCCTCGTCCAGACAGGGGATCTGAATCACCAATTTCATCGCTGACGGTTCGAGCGTGACACAGGCTCCGCGGGGGTGTCAAAGCGCCATTTTGGCGCGGACACTCACCTTGAGAGGCGGCGCGTGCTGCTCTACCATCACGGACGCGATCGCATGCCCACGAGCGCACCCCCATCGTTCATGCTTCGAGTCTTGCGTCGCGGCGGCCGTTTGCTCGCGAGCTTGGTCGGGATCCTCGTCATCGCCCTCGTGCTCGTGGAAGTTGGCCTGCAGATCGCCTCGTTCTTCGCCCCCGATCGCTCGAGCGCCGGAGGCCCCCGGGGTCGCCACACCATCTTGACGGTCGGCGACTCCCACACCTACGGGGCGGGTGTTCCCCCCGAAGATTCGTATCCTGCGCAGCTGCAGCGTCTTCTCGACGAGGCAGCGCCGGGTGCATACACGGTCATCAATCTCGGAGTCCCGGGCATGAACACCAGTCAGGTGCTGCGCCGCCTGCCTGTCTACGTCGGTATCTACCAACCCGACACCGTAATCTCGTGGTGCGGCGTCAACAACGCCTGGAACGTCAGTGAGAACTCAGACGAAGCGGGACCGTGGGCCCGCCTAGACGGCCTGGCGGCGCGCCTGCGGACGTATCGTCTGGTCCGCGTCTGGCTGCACGATCGGAAGCTCGAAGAGGACGTCGCCGCGAGCGGCGTCCTCGACCATCCGGTGCTGACCGCAAACCAACCGATCGCGCTCGGACCCGACGTCGAGATGAGCCTGCATCGCAAGGGCCGCGTCGAGCGCATGAAGAACGACACCCGACCGTTCCAGGTCGACGCGGAGATGGCGACGCGCTCGGTCCACGACTTCGCGATCATCGCGGACTATGCACACGCCGCCGGCATCCGACTCGTCTTCGTGACGTACCCGCTCGACGTCAGCGCCTTTTCCGCGGCCAACGCGGCAATGCGGAGCGTCGCGGCGACCCACGACGTGCCGATCGTCGACTCGTCGCGCTCACTCGCGCGCGTGCCGAAGGACAAGCAGGTCTTCATCTGGGCGGCGCACCCCACCGGACCGATCTACGGGGAGATCGCACGCGACGTGGCCGCGCTGCTGCGGCAGTGAGCGTCCGCTGCAGTCTAGGCCATAGGCCGATGGACCTTCCGAGCGGCTCGTCGTTGCGAAGTGCATCTGCTTGTGGCATCAGCCCTCACGGCCAGAACCACGACACGTGGGCCAAACAGCGACTGGCCGCCGTCCCGGCATGTGCCGAGACGTGATCGCAAGTCAGACATGACTCAACGAGCGACGAACACGCGGCCCACGGCGTCAATCTAAATCAGATTCGCGAGGTCCAATGTCCAGATCGGATGCGACCAATCCCCAGGTCCCCGTCAACACGTTTGCCGTCTATGCGGGCGTATTCCTCGTATCGATGTCGGTTCTCGTCCTCCAGATCGCCCTCACACGGCTGTTCTCCTTCACGCTCTGGTACCACTTCGCCTACGTCACCATCAGCGTCGCGCTCCTCGGCTACGGCGCGAGCGGCGCCTTCCTCGCGGCGTTTCCAGGATTGGGGGGCAGATCGCCGGCCAGCCGGCTGCCAGCCTACGCATTGAGCTGCGCACTCGCGATCGTGATCGCGCTCACCGTCTTCGGCAACCTCCCCTTTCACCCGTTCGACATGATGAACAAGCTGCTGACCGGCAAGCGCAGCGAAGTGCCTTTCGTCCAATACCTTTACTTGCCGATTTTCTACCTCGCCGTCACCGCGCCCTTCTTCTTCGCGGGCCTCTGCATCTCGGTGGCGTTGCGCTCGATGTCGGAACAGGTCGGCCGCTTGTACTTCGCCGACCTGATCGGCGCGGGCATCGGCTGCTGCGTGGTCGTCGTCGCCATCTGGACCCTGAGCACGCCCGGCGCGGTCGTGGCGGCGGCGGTGATCGTCGCCGGCGCGGCGGTCGTGTTCGCGGGCGCCGAGCAACCGGCGCGGCGCACGCCGTTCGTCCTCGGCGCGATCGCGACCATCGTCCTCGGGGTGGCAGTGCTCGCCACGGCGTCGTTCAATCCCAGCCCGGAGAAGTTCATCCAGCGCTTCATGGATTCCAAGGCCGAGATCATCCGCTACAGCCACCGCTGGACCCCGATCTTCCGCACCGACTCCTTCGGCTACGTCGACGAGAATCTCTCACGGTCGGGGAGCTATGCCGGCTGGGGCAGCAGCCCGAAATGGAAGAAGGAGGTCGGCAAGGGTCCGCCGTTCCGGCTGATCACGCACGACGGCGACGCGGGCGCGGTGATCTACAAGTTCGACGGCGATCTCGGCAAGCTCGAGATGTTCGATCACCTGATCCTGAAGACCCCGTATCTCCTGCTGAACAAGCCGAACGTGCTGGTGATCGGCGTCGGCGGCGGCACCGACATCGTGAACGCCGTCGCGAACCACGCCGCGCACGTCACCGGCGTCGAGCTGGATCCGGTCACCGTCGATCTGGTGCGCCGCGACCACGCCGATTTCGCGGGACACCTCTACGATCGTCCCGACGTGACCATCATCGCCGGCGAAGGGCGCAGCACTCTCCGCCACTCCGACGCGAAGTACGACCTCATCCAGATGACGGGGGTCGACACGCTCGCCGCGCTCTCCACGGGCGCCTACGTGCTCTCGGAGAGCTACCTCTATACGACGGAGGCGATCCAAGAGTTCCTCGACCATCTCAATCCCGGCGGATTCCTGTCAGTGGTGGTGGCCGATCTCGGCGGCACCTCGTTGGGATTCCCCAGGCACACCATGCGGCAGCTGTCGCTCTTCGTGGAGACCCTACGCCAGCGCGGCATCCACGACGCCGACCAGCGCATCTCCGTCATGCACTCAGGGGAGGGCGTTCCTCAGGTCTCCATGCTGCTCAAGAACGGAACCTTCACCTCCGACGAGCTCGCGCGTCTGCGCGCGTTCGCCGAGCGGATGGATTTCCGCATCTGGGCAATGCCGGGCGACGACATCGAGACGGTGCATTCCCACTATCTGCGCACGCCGCCGGCAGAGCGCAGCCGCTACCTCGAGAAGATCCCTCTCATCCTGACGCCGACCAGCGACGACAATCCGTTCTTCTTCAACTTCTATCACTGGCGGAATCTCGGCCGCAGCAGCGCCGAGATCGACGTCGGTCACACCCTCGCGACCGGTCAGATCATCATGGGACTGATCCTCGCGATCTCGATCGTGTCCTCGGTCTTGCTGATTCTGCTTCCGTTGTTCGCGTTTCAACGCCAGGGGCTGCACACCAACGGCAAATTGGGATTCGTCGCGTTCTTCACCGCGATCGGCCTGGGGTTCATTCTGATCGAGATCAGCTTCGTGCAGAAGTTCGTGCTGTTCCTCGGGTATCCGACCTACTCACTCACCGTCGTCCTCTTCTCCTTGCTGACCTATTCGGGCATCGGAAGCTTCCTCACCGGTCGCATGTCCCGGCCTCCCGAGGATCGCTTCCCGCTGCTCTTCGTCGGGCTCGCACTCGTCAGCCTGGCGTACCTGTTCGTGCTGCCATCCATCTTCGCAACCTTTCTCGGCAGCGCGCTCGCGATCCGCGTCGTCATCGCGAGCGCCGTCCTCGTTCCGCTCGGCCTCGTCATGGGGATGTTCTTCCCCAGCGGGATCCAGATCGTGCGCCGCGCCAACGCCCAGTTCGTCCCGTGGGCATGGGGCATCAACGGGTGCGCATCGGTGGTCGGCACGGTGGCGTCGGTGATCCTGGCGATGTCCTACGGCTTTCGTTTCGTTACCTATCTGGCGCTGTTGATCTATCTCGTCGGCGTGATCGGCATACGCGCGAGCGCCCGCGCCATCGCGAACGAGTCTCCGTGAAGGGACACACGCTCGACACCTGAATGGACTCGAGGCCGGCTTCCACGAGCCCCGGCCGGTCGCTCCGCTCGCCCGCGGTAGATCACCTGAAGGGGCTCGCGATCATCTTCGTGTTCCTGATCCACGCGTCCGCGCTCAAGGGCACGCTGGTCCAGCAATACTTGGTCGATCGCGCCGTGCCGATCTTCGTCGTGCTCTTCGGCATGACCTCCGAGTACTGGTGGCAGCGACACGCGCCACCGTCCTTCTGGCCGGCGGCGCGCCTCTGGTATCGCTCCCGCGTGACCCGGCTCCTGGTCCCGGTGTGGGCGACCGTGGTCGTGTGGTGGGTCTTGCAGGCGAGCTTGTCGTCGATGCCGCTCACGGCCCCCCGCTTCGCGGTCGCGCTGGCGCTCGGCTACCTGCCCTGGGTCGGCATCGGCTGGTTCGTCACGCTGGTCGTGGAGCTGGTCATCGTCTTCCCTTTCGTACGCTGGGCGGCCGTTCGCTTCGGCACGCGGCTCACCGCCGGCGTCGGCATCGTCGTGCTCGCGGCCAGCCACGTGTATTGGGAGGCGCTCGTCACCTCGATGGCGACGCTCCTCCTCCACACCGCCCCGATGTGGGAGTTCTACGTCTGGATCTTCTGGCCCGCCTACCTCTTCGCGGTCACGTGCGGCGTCATGATCGCGCGCGGCGAGATCCGATTGGGGACAGAGGTCGGTGCCATCAGCGCCACGTTGGTCGCGATCGGATGGCTGATCCTGGGCGAGCGGCTCCTGGATCCGATCGTGCAGCAGATCGTGCGATCCCTCCTCGACGTGCCGCTCACCCTGGCCCTGTTGGTGGCAATGACGGCGCTCGGGCGCTGGCGCGCGCTCGCCGGATTCCTCGAGCGCTGCGGGGTGACGTCGTGGGGCCTCTACCTCGGCCAGCTCCTCGTGCACAATTTCGTGCATTTCTTCGTCGTCCCCGGGCAGTCGCCATGGGCCTACCGCTGGGCGTACTTCGTGGTCCTCTTCGCGGGCGCGTGGGCGCTGGTCGCGATCGGCAATGCCCTCCGCGCGTTGCCGGTAAAAGATTGGCTCCCGCTTCGCGCGAGGGCTAAACAGCGTCCGTCCAGAGGTGGAGGAGGATCGGCAACGCGGTGAGGTCGGCAAGCACCCAGGCGGCGCCCGCCGCGAAGAGGCGCTCCTCGCTGCCCTCGCCGCCCAGCACGCCGATCGTCAGGATGTCGGCGGCGGCGGCGGCGCGCATGTCGTTCGGGCTGTCGCCGATGGCGAGGGCCGCCGTCGGCGGACAACCGAGGCGGCGGAGGGCCTCACGGTGCATGTCGGGGGCGGGCTTGGGCGCCCACTCGCGGGCGCGACCGAGGACGGCGCCGAAGTGCGGTGCGGCGCCCAGGCGCTCGAGCACGGCGGCGATCGCGCTCGGACCGTTGGCGCTCACGATCGCGAGCGCCAGGCCGGCGTCGGCCGCGGCGTCGAAGATCGCCGGCACGCCGGGGAGAAAGCTCGTGCTGGCGGCGCCGGCCTGCTCGTAGCGATCGAGGATCGCGAGGGCCCGCGCGTGCACCTGATCGGCGTGCGCTCGCGAGCGCTGCGCCGCCAGCGCCTCGTCGAGCGCGACGAACATGCCGAAGGCGTAGTGCTTGCCCGTGACCTCGGCGAGATCCACGCCCTCGGCCTCGTAGAGCGCCATGATCTCGCTCCGCGCGCCCTGCCAGTCGACCCAGCGTCCGAAGTCGGCGAGCGTGTGATCGAAGTCGAAGATCAAGGCGCGGAGCGCGCGCGGCTCGGGCACGATCACCTGTCGCGACTCCGGCCGAGCGTCGCCAACAGATCCTCGTGGAGCTCGAACCACACCTGGTGCAACGAATCGACCCGCGGGCTCGCGACGTAGCGGCGGTCGCCGGTCGCGATCGCCCCGGCGGCGACCGCGATGCGGCCGGCATAGGGCGCGTAGCGGGCGGCGAGTGCCGCGACGGCAGCCGCGATCGTGCCCGCCGCGGCGGCGGCCGCCATGACGCCGGCGCGCGCGGCCTCCTGGCCGGCCGCGTCGGTGAGCTGCCACACCGTGACCGCGTGCTTGAGCTCGCGATCGACGACCACGAAGCGCTCGTATTGCGTCGCGAGCGCGGTGCGATCGACCGGCTCGGTGGCGAGCAGGCCCTGCAGCTCGTCGCGGCCGGCCGGCGTGAGGGCGACGGCGCCGTGGGCGGCGTGTGCCACGAGCTTACGCGCCGTGAGCCGCGCCAGCGCGGCCGCAGCGTCCGGCTCGCCGCACCCGAGCAGGCGCGCCACGTCCGCCGCCGCGGCGCGCCCGCGGACACGGAGCGCCATCAACACCGGAAGCTCGCCAGCGGGGTCCACCCGCGCTTTTTCCCGTCGCGCGTCGACGCTGTCAAACGCGCGTAGTGCCAGCGGGCCGAGCGGCGGCGTGCGATGGTCGCGCTGGCATAGCCCCTAACCATCCTCGCGCTTGCGCGCGCCCGAGCGCTCGCGCATCTGCTCGCTGGCGCGCGTCATCTCGGCGGTCTCGCCACGCGCCATCGCGGCGCCGAAGCGGGCCGCGAGCGCGCGCATCAGCGCCGCCTCCTCGGGATCGAGCGCGCTGGCGAGCCCCGCCAGCTCCTGCATGGCGGCGGCGAGCGCGCCGGCCGCGCCCGGCACGTCACCGGCGGCGCGGAGCGCGAGCGCGCGACCGATCCCCGCGCGCACGACTTGGAGGCGGGGAGCGGCGGCCGGACCGACCACGACCGCGAGCTCGTCGAGCCGCGTCAGCAACATCTGCAGGACCGGCGGGGGCTCGAGATCGTGCGCCATGTGCTATGAGCGGCCCATGCCTCTCTTCGTGATGATCGGCCACGACGCGCCGGACTCCAAGGAGAAACGCCCGCTCCACCGTCCGGCCCACCTCGCCCACCTCGAGCCGCTGGCACGCGCCGGGCACGTGCCGCTCGCCGGCCCGTTCACCGACGGCAGCGGGAGCCTGATCGTGCTCGAGGCGGAGTCGCTCGCCGCGGCGTGGGCGATCGTCTCGCGTGATCCCTTCGTGGTGAACGGCATCTACAACCGTGTCGAGCTGAAGCCGTTCCTGAAGGTGTTTCCCGCGAGCCAGTAGCGCTCCGCCTCCACCGTGAGATCGGCGATCAGGCGGTCGACGTCGGAGCGCCCGAGCTCGCTCGACTGCCACTGGCGGACGTGCGGCAGCGGATAGTCGAAGCAGAGGCCGTCGAGCTCCCAGGCGATGAAGGCCAGGAGATCGTCGCGGGCCTCGCGCGAGTCGGCCACCTCGGCGCGCGACACGACGCGGACGCCGCGCCCACGCCGGAACTCGTCCCAGTCGGCGAAGAAGTCGTCGTCGATCCCGTCACCGTTCTCGATCTGGAAGAGCGACGCGGTGGCGTAGGCGATCGCGCGCTGCAACGACAACCCGAGCGTCGCGCTCGGATCGCAGAGATAGCAGAGCGTCGGGTCGTGGTGGCGGTCGACGGCACCGAAGCGCTCCTCGACCAGGAACGCCTCGGTGTACTCGATGGCGGCCCAGGCGCGGCGGAAGCGCGGCCGCTCCAGGATGGCCGCGGCGGCGGTGCGCGCGGTCCCGAGGGCGGCGCGTGCCCGCCGTGCCGACACCTCGTCGCCGAGACGGACGGCGCGCAGCCACTGGCGGCGCCAGGCCTGAAAGGCGTTCAACCGGAGCGCCGTGTCGCCGGCCGGCGCGGCCCCGGCCCAGACCGGGGGCTGCAACGCGACGATCGAGGCGGGGACGCGCGTGGTCAATCCTCCTGCCCGTCGGGACCGCGGCGGATCGGGGCGTCGCTCGCCGGAACTTGCGGCGCCAACGGCAGCCGGTTCGCCTGATTCGCCGGGGGCGTCTCCTCCACCGCTCCCGCCAGACACGCCTGCACGTCGGGTGTGGTCAGGCCGAGCGTGCGTGCGATGTCGGAGGCCCGCTCGCCCTTTTGGCTGAGCTCGCGGACGCGCGCGCAATCGAGGCCGGCCATCGCCGGCGCCGTCGCCGTCGCCACCACGAACCCCACCGCCATCAGCGTCGTCATGCGCATGATCGTTCCTCCATGCGGCATCATAGCCTGCCTTGTATGCCGCGTCGCTAGCGCGAACGACTATCGGCTGCACTGACCCGCATGCTACAACGCCGGTCGTGACCCACGATCGCGCGACCTACGCCGAGCGCCGTCGTGCCTTCATGAGCAAGATGGAGCGCGGCGTGGCGATCTTCCGCGCCGCGCCGGTCGCGGTCCGCTCGCACGACGTCGACTATCCGTATCGCCAGGACAACGACCTGCTGTACCTCACCGGTTTCACCGAGCCCGAGGCGACCTGCGTGCTGGCGCCCGGCACCGAGTTCCCGTTCACGCTCTTCGTCCGGCCGCGCGACAAGGACAAGGAGATCTGGACCGGGCTCCGCGCCGGCGTCGACGGCGCGAAGAGCATGTACCGCGCCGACGCCGCCTACCCGATCGCCGAGCTCGAGGAGCGTCTGCCGAAGCTCGTCGAGCACGCGCCGGTGCTCTACTTCGCGCCCGGGCGCGACGCGGCCTTCAACCAGCGCATGATGGACCTCTTCGCGTGGGCGCGCGACAACCGGGCGCGGAGCGGCGCCGGCCCGCGCGGGCTCCTCGATCCCGGCACGATCCTCCACGAGATGCGTCTCTTCAAAGATCCCGAGGAGATCGCCGCGATGGAGCGCGCGATCGCGATCGCCGCCGAGGCTCACACGGCGGCGATGCGGGAGACGCGGCCGGGCCTCTTCGAGTACGAGATCGAGGCGCTCATCGACTACACCTTCCGCCGGCGCGGCGGCTCCGGCCCGGCCTATCCGTCGATCGTCGCGTCGGGCGCCAACGCCACCATCCTGCACTACGTCGAGAACGACCGCCGCATGGACGACGGGGATCTCCTCCTGATCGACGCCGGCGCCGAATGGGGCGGCTACTGCGCCGACGTCACCCGCACCTTCCCGGTGGGCCCGCGCTTCTCGGACCCCCAGCGCGCGCTCTACCAGGTGGTCCTGGCGGCGCAGGAGGCGGCGATCGCCGCCATCCGACCCGACGTCGCCTTCGACGCGCCCCACCAGCGCGCGGTCGAGGTGCTGGTCGACGGGCTCATCGAGCACGGCCTGCTGACCGGCACACGCGAGGCCGCGATCGAGAGCGGCTCGTATCGCACCTTCTTCATGCACCGCACCAGCCACTGGCTCGGCATGGACGTGCACGACGTCGGCGTCTACCACGTCGGCGACGGCCCGCGCGCCCTCGCACCCGGCATGGTGCTCACCGTCGAGCCCGGCCTCTACGTCCCCGCCGACCTCGAGTCCGTCGATGCCGCCTGGCGCGGCATCGGCATCCGCATCGAGGACGACGTCCTCGTCACCGAGGACGCCCACCGCGTCCTCTCCGCCGCCGTCCCCAAGTCGGTCGCCGACATCGAATCCCTGCGCGCCGGCTGACCGCTCTTCGAGCGTTCCGCCTATCCGAAGAGCACCCGGTACAGCGCCGCGCCGAGCAGCGCCGTCGCGCTCACGAGCGCCAGCACCACCACGACGATGAGCACCGACACCAGACGCAGCACGCCGCGCGGATCGCGTGACGGCCGATCCCGCTCGAGCGTGTCGCCGAGCAGCGCCATGTTTCGCATGTTCGCCTTCCACACGACGTCGAACAGGTCGCCGACGATGGGGACGGCGCCGATGACGGTCTCGACGGCGACGTTCGCGAGCATGCGGACCACCGTCCAGAGGGAAGCCCCCCGGCGGGCGGCTTCCAGGACGATGTAGGTGGAGAGCAATGCCCCGACGGTATCGCCGACACCCGGGACGAGACCGATGATGCCGTCGAGGCCGACCCGCAGGTTGGTGCCGGGGATCGGGAGAGCCTGATCGAGGAGCCAGGCCAGACGGCCGAGCGACGAGCGATCGGGCCACCGATCGGAATCGGCCGTCATCGGCCGCCGGTCGCGTAGCGCGCCAAGAGGCGCACTCCGAAGCCGACCCCCCCGCGCGGCGCGTTCGGAAGGTCGCGGTCGGTGAAGGCCACGCCCGCGACGTCCATGTGGGCCCACGGAATGCCGGCCACGAACTCCTCGAGAAAGAGCCCGGCGTGGATCGCGCCGCCGTGGCCCTCCTGCGCGACGTTGGCGAGGTCGGCGACGTGGCTCTCGATGTCGGCGCGGTAGGCCCGCACCAGCGGCAGCTCCCACAGGCGCTCGCCGCCCTGCTTGCCGGCCGCGATCAGCGCGGCGACGAGCGCGCGATCGTTGCCCATGACGCCCGCGATCCGCGTGCCGAGCGCGCTCCTGACGGCGCCCGTCAGGGTGGCGATGTCGACGATCGCGTCGGGTCGGTCGCCGACCGCGATGTCGAGGGCGTCGGCGAGCACGAGGCGGCCCTCGGCGTCGGTGTTCAGGACCTCGACCGTCTTGCCGCTGGGAGTGCGCACGACGTCGCCGGGCTTGATCGCGGATCCTCCGGGCATGTTCTCGGTCGCCGGAACGTAGGCCCGCACCTCGACCGCAGGCTTCAACTCCGCGATCGCCAGCATCGCACCCAGGACGGCGGCACCCCCCGCCATGTCGCGCTTCATGTGCTCCATGCCGTCCGGACGTTTCAGCGAGAGGCCGCCGCTGTCGAAGGTGATGCCCTTGCCGACGAGCGCGATGCGCCGCGCCGGCGGCGGGGCAGGCGCGCCCTTGGCGACGCGCGCGGCGGGCGGGCGGTAGGTGACGCGCACGAACCGCGGCTCCTCGGCGCTGCCGCGCGCCACCCCGAGCAGCGCGCCCATGCCGAGCCGGCGGATCGCCGCCGGGCCGTCGACCCGGACCTCGAGGCCGGCGGCGCGCGCCGCACGCGCCGCCTCGTCGGCGAAGACGCTGGGGGTCAGCACGGCGGCCGGCAGGTTGATCCACGTGCGAGCCTGGTTGGTGGCGGCGGCGAGCACCTCCGCCTTCCGCACCGCGCGGCGGAGCGTCGGGTCGCGAGGCGCGGCCAGGCCGACGAGGATCACGGTGCCGATCGCCACCCGATCGCGGTCGTGCTTGTACTCGGTGAAGCCGTAGGCGGTGAGACCGAGGCCCTCGACGAAGGCGCCGAGCGCCTCGGGACGCTCGACCGGAAGGCGCGTCGGCTCGGCGAGGAAGGCGACGGCGATGGTGCGTGCCCGCGCCTCGCGCGCGCGCGCGATCGTCTGGTCGCCGGCGCGCCGATATGCATCGGCCGCGGCCGCGCTGCTGCTCGCGCCGACCCCGACCACCGCCAACGGCGGCTTGCCGCGCCCCATGGGTCGGAGCAGCAGCGACGTGCCTTCCGCCGCGGTGAAGCGCTGGCGCTCGAGCTCGCGCAATACCGCGGGTCCGGCGATCGCGTGCGGGCGGAGGCGCGCGAGCTTGTCGCTGGCCACCACCAGCACGGCGAGCTCGGCGTCGGCGCGCGCGAGCGGCGCGTCGCTGAGTCGGATCCTCATCGGCCCGCCGCCGACGTGCCCGCATCCGTCGCGTGCGCGCGCAGGTAGTCGAGGAGCAGCGTCTGCTCCTCGTCCGTGAGGGGACTGGCGCCGCGCCGTCGCATCGTCTCCCGCATGCGATCCACCTGCACCTCCCACATGGCGCCGGTCAGCGCCCGCGGCTCGTGCAACGCGTGACAGGTGCCACAGCGCGTCTGGTACACCTGGGCGCCCGGCGAGTCCGCGTCCGGAAGGGCGTGCGTACACCCGGCGACGACGGCGAGCGATCCCACGACGACGACCCGACGAGCACGACGCATGAGCCGGACCGGCTATCCGGAACGCCCCGCGTTGACAAGCACACGACGCCGCTCAGTGCTCGCGCGGCACGGCAACGGCGTCGCGCCGCCGGCGCGCGGTCGCGCCCTCGAGCCAGAGGAGAGCGGCGGGGAGCACGATCAGCGTGGTCGCGGCGCACACCAGGAGGCTCACGACCACGAGCCCGCCCAGGCGCGCGTTCGGCGGCACCCGCGAGAGGCAGAGGAGACCGAAGGCGGCACCGACCGCGAGCGTGTCGACGACGATCGCAGGCGCCGTGGTGGCGACGGCGTCGGCGAGCGCGACGGCGGGCGCCCGTCCCACCTGCAACCCGCGGCGCGCCGCCTCGGCGAGGTGGATCGCGTAGTCGTCACCGATGCAGAGCACGGTCGCCGCGAACATGGAGGTCGCGACACCGAGCGGGATGCCGGCCCATCCCATCGTCGCGGAGACGGCGAGCACCCCGAGCACCGCCGGCAACGCGCAGGCGAGACCCCAGGCGAGCGAGGACAGCATACAGGAGAGCACCGCGACGATGCCGAGCAGCGACAGCGCCACCGACCACATCTGCGTCCCGACGATGGCCTCGATCATCGCCTGGCTCGCCGCGATGTCGCCCCCGAAGCGGAGCCGCAGGCCGGCGGGTGCGAGCTCGCGCCGTTCGTAGTCACGCGCGGCAACCATGAGGGCGGCTGTGTCGGCGAAATTGGCGTCTCGCAGGAACACCGTCACGAGCCCGCCCCGGAACGTGGAATCGAAGACCTCGCGCAGCTTGCGCTCGCCGCGGACGCGTCGGTAGTGCGCGAGCGTCTGCTCGAGCACCTCCGGATCGTCGGGAAGGCGTCGGGCCGCGGAGCGGCGACCCTGCGCCAGATAGCGCGTGGCGGTGAGGAGCTCCGCCGGTCCGAGCACGCGCCCGACGGTCGGCTGGGCCGCCAGAAAGCGCTCGAACGCCCCGGACCGCGCCAGGACGGCGGGTTGCACCGCCCGCCCGTCTGCGCTCAGGCGATAGTGAACGGTCGCCGCGCGCGTCGGCAGCCAGTCCGACGGTCCGGCGCGCCGCCGGCCGGCGAGCTCGAGCCGGGTTCCGCCGTCGACGGGCGTGGCGGCCGTCACCTGGCCGTGCCACGGCGGCGGCGGGCTCCGGCCGTCGGCGGTGGCGAGCGCGAGCGTCATCGACGCGGCGACCAGCGTGGGCGGTGGAGCCGGCGCCTCCGCCAGCGTGACGCTCGAGCCCGCGATGGCGTCGCGGGCGATCTCACCCTCGGCGTCCGGCGCGACGCTCTCGATGGCGATGCGGAGGATGTGCGTGCCGCCGAACAAGCGATCGACCTCCGCGCTCGCCCGCCGGAACTCGCTCGCCGGCGCAAAGCCGCCGACCCAACTGTCCTGGACCCTGAGACGGCGGATGCCGAGCGGTGCCAGCAGCAGGAACACGGCGACGACCCCCAGCACCGCGCCACGACGGTCGACCGCGAAGCGTCCGAGCGCCTCCAGATGCCAGAGCCGTGCGAGCGCGACGGGGCCGCCCCGCGGCTGCAAGTGGCGAGCGGGGATCAGCGCCAGGGCCGCCGGCACGCAGGTCAACGACACGACCATGCAGAGCAGCACCCCGATCGCCATGAAAAGCCCGAACACCCGCACCGGCACGATCGCGGACGCCGCGAACGCGAGGAAGCCGACCGCGGTGGTGAGCGCGGCCTTGCTGACGGGACCGGCGAGCGCGTCCATGACGGCCACGACGATCGCGGGCTCGGGACCGTCGGCGTCGCGCGGCAGCAGGCGACGGAGACGGCTGAAGACGTGCAGCTCGTCGGTGACCCCCACCATGGTCAGGACGACCGGCAGTACGGCCATGGTCAGATAGACGGGCACGCCGAGCCACCCCATGAGGGCGAAGGTCAGTACCTGGGCGATCCCCACCTCGGCGAGCGGCAACAGCACCATCGGCCAGCACCGGAAGATCACGAGGAAGATGCCGCTCATCAGCAGCATGCCGAGCGGGATCAGGACGGCGAGATCCGCCAGCAGGTGATCGCCGAGCTGCGACTCGGCGATCGGCGCGCCCACGACCAGCGTCCGCTCGCCGGCGCCATCGGGTCCGACGGCGGCGCGGATCCGCCGAGAGAGGCCGCCGCGCTCCTTGTCGCGCGCGACGTCGACGACGATCGCGGCCGCGGAGCGGGCGGCGTCCGCCGACACCAGCGTGCCGTCGTACACCCCGACGTCGTCGACGTCGCGGCGGAGGCGCGCGAGCTCGGCGTCCGTGGCCGGTAGTGGATCGAGCCACGGTCGCGCCGTCAGCGTCCCGGTGTAGACCCGGTCGCTCCCCTCGGTGGCGAGGCTCGTCACGCGCCCCGCGAGCCCCGGCAAGGCCGCCAGGCGCTCGCTGACATCTTGGATGCGACGGAGCGTCGCGGGATTGTAGATGCCGCGCGGGTCGTCGGTCACGATCACCACCGCGATCTGGTCGGCGATCGCGTAGCGCTCCCGAAGCTCGCGGTCGCTCGCGACCGCCGCCGCCTCGAGAGGAACGAGCGCGAGACCGTCGGTCCGAATCGTCAGCCGGGCGAGGCCCGGGGCGACCAGCAGCACGACGAGCGCCGCACCGGCGAGGACGCGTCGCGGCGCCGCCACCGAGGCTCGCGAGATGCTGCTCCACGCGTCCATGCGCCGGTCCCTCCATGCGGCTCGGAAGACGGTCGAATCGATTCCCTACCACGACTGCCGCCGAATTGACTTGCAGGGAGCCCGATCGCTAGACGAAAGCCTCATGGAGATCGGCGCCGGCGCCAACGCCAAACACTTCCCCGACCGCACCGCGATCGTCTTCGGCGACAGCCGCTTCAGCTGGCGCGACTGGAACGGCCGCATCAACCAGCTCGCCCACGCGCTCCGCGCCCTCGGCCTCGGGCGCGGCGACAAGGTCGCGGTGATGCTGCACAACTGCCACCAGATCCTCGAGGTCGGGCAGGCGGCGATGAAGACCGGCGTCGTGACGGTGCCGCTCAACTATCGCCTCCGGGCACGCGAGATCCAGTACATCGTCGACAACGCCGACGCGCGGGTATTGATCGTCGGCGCCGAGCTCCTGCCCGAGATCCTGCCGATCGTGGCCGAGCTCAACGGCATCGTCGACGGCGGCCACCTCCTGGTCGGCGACGGCTCGCCGCCGGCGCCCTTCCGCGACTACGAGGAGCTCCTCGCCGCCCAGCCGAGCGCCGAGCCCGGCGATCCCGCGCCCGCCGGCATCAACTCCATGATCTACACCTCGGGAACCACGGGACGTCCGAAGGGCGTGTACCGGCCCGGCGGCATCGACCCGGCGATCATCCTGTCGATCGTCCAGGGGTTCGGCCTCGAGATGGGGAACGAAGTGCACATCGTCCCCGCGCCGCTCTACCACAGCGCGCCGGGGCTCGGGGCGACGCTCACGATCGTGCTCGGCGGGACGCTCGTCGTGATGGACAAGTTCGACCCGGAGCGCTTCCTCGCGCTCGTCGAGCGGGAGCGGGTGACGTCGAGCTTCGTGGTCCCCACCATCCTGAAGCGCATCCTGGCGCTGCCCGACGACGTCAAGCGCCGCTACGACCGTTCGTCGTTGCGGTCGCTGATCGTCGGCGCCGCACCCTTTCCGGTCGAGACCAAGAAGGCCGCCATCGCCTACTTCGGCGACTGCATCTACGAGTACTACGGCTCGACCGACGCCGGCCTGAACACCATCCTGGCGCCGTCCGAGCAGGCCGCGCGGCCCGCGAGCTGCGGCAAGCCGGTCGGCGGCAGCGAGATCCGGATCCTCGACGACGACGGCAACGCGCTGCCGGCGGGCGCGGTCGGCAACATCTACCTCAGCAACGCGCTCGTGAAGTCGATGCAGTACTACAAGGACCCCGAGAAGACGCGGGAGGCGTTCCGCGGCGACTACATGACGGTCGGCGACATGGGATACCTCGACGACGAGGGCTACCTCTACATCGTCGATCGCAAGACCGACATGGTCATCTCCGCCGGCGTCAACATCTATCCGGCCGAGATCGAGGAGGCGATCCACGAGCACCCGGCCGTGCTCGACGTGGCGGTGATCGGCGTCCCCAACGAGGAGTGGGGCGAGGAGCTGAAGGCCGTCGTGCAGCTCCGTCCCGGCGCGCGCGCCAGCGCCGACGAGATCATCGACTTCTGCCGCGAGCGCCTCGCCGACTACAAGCGGCCACGCACGGTCGACTTCGTCGCCGAGGTGCCGCGCAATCCCTCCGGCAAGCTCCTGAAGCGCGAGATCCGGGCACCCTACTGGGAAGGCCGCGCGCGGCGGGTGTGAACCGGTCGGGGCGCACGCGGCGCGCCCCGACCGGTTCCTCATTCAGACCTTGCAGTTCTGGGTGTTGCCGTTGCCGAGGCAGCGGCTGGTGGAGCCGTCGTAGCAGACGCCCGCACCCGCGTTGTGGATCTCGACCATGACGTGCGCGTTCTGCGCGTTGGGCGTGAGCGGCGCGTTGGTGATCGTCTGGTTCACGAAACGAGCGTAGGTCCAGACGTGCAGGCCGCCGGTGTTGGCGTAGCGAATGATCTGCGCCTTCTTGAGGCCGAAGGTGGCGGCCGGGTCGTTGTAGCGCCAGCGAACGTTGCCGTTGCCGAGCGTGGTCATGGTCCAGAGCGTCGCGTTCGGCGGCACGTTCGCCGAGGTCCACATCACCGCGCCTCCGATCGTGTCCTGCCGGAGCGTGAAGGTGACGGAATGCGTGGTGAGTGGATCGAAGTTCAGCGCCGGCGCGACGAACGTCGACTTGTTGAACTCGGGCCGGTCGTCGCCGCTTCCCGGCCCCGTGTTGAGATACTTCAGCTTGACGTGGTTCGCCGCGTACTGCTCGGCCTGCGGCAAGGGATTCCCCGTGAGATTGAGACATTGAGCCCGCACCGCGCTCGGCACGACGGCCAAGGCGAGGACGAGCGACCAACCGACGACGGTTCGCAAGGACATGGCGGCACCTCCATGTAGGTGAGTGGGTGAGTTGCTGGGTCCGTGGCTAGCACGGACGAAGGCCGCCCTGTCAACGTTTTTCGGCGGGGTCGAGGACCACTACCGGGATGCGGCGCGTCGTCCGTTTCGCGTATTCGCCGTACGCGCCCTGGGCCTGGACGATCTCGTCCCAGAGCCGCGTCCGCTCCTCGCCCTCCGCCTCCCGCGCCACCATCTCGACGACCTCCTGGCCGCGCTGCACGGTCGCGTGCGCGTCGGCGAGCAGGTTCAGCCACCACGCGGGGTGGCGCGGCTCCCCGGCGTTCGACGCGAACACCACCGCGGAGCGCCCTTTGGGCAGATAGGTCAAGACGCTGCTCCGGCGCTCGCCGCTCTTCCGGCCCTTGGTGGTGAGCATCAGGACCGGCAGCCCCACGATGCGGCCCCCGATCCGCCCACCGCTCACCCGATAGAGGAAGCCATGCAACTTCCAGAATGTCTCGGTGACCCGGTTACGGCGAACGGCGACGGCCATGATCGGCTCATTTCTCCGGCGTGAAGCCGCGCGTGGGATAGCTCGGGATACCCTCCTGCCAGAGCGCAATGAACTCCTCGCTCGCCATCGGGTCGATGCCGCGGATCGGAAGCGCGGCGCGCCGAATCGTCCAGTCACCGGGTGCGAGCTCTCCGGCGCGGAGGAAGTGCCGGACGGCGGCCTCCGTGCGCCCGAGCTGATGCAGGTGCCAGCCGAGACGGAACTCGGCACGCGCCAGTTGCTGGTCGCGGCTCGGCAGCAGCTGCTGCGCGCGGACGTCGTCGGGAGCGAGCGCGCCCGCGCCCTCGCGCACCCAGGTCCGCAGCGCGTCCAGGAAGGGCGCCGACGGACGCCCGGTGAACTGGATGAACTGGTCGGTCCCGAACTGCTGATCGTTCGGACGCACGATCCGTCCCTGCTCGTCGATCCACACCATGGTCGGGACGTTCACCATGTTGAAGAGGTCCGCCACCTTGTGCTCGGGATCGATCAGGCTCGGATGGGTGGGCGCGGCCCGCTCGATGAAGGGTCGGGCCGCCTCCGGGCCGGTGTCGAGCGCGACCGTGATCGGCGTGAATCCCTCGGGGCCGAGCTCCCGATGCAGCGCTTGCCAGACCGGCAGATCCTCGCGGCAGCCGCACCACGACCCCCAGGCGACCAGCAATCGCTTCTTGCCGTGCTCGTCGGAGAGGCGGCGGACGCGACCGTCGAGATCGGGAAGCGCGAAGTCGGGAGCCGCCAGCGACCCCAAGGCACCGGCGCGCTGGTCGGCCGAAGCGGCGAGCACGGCGACGCGCTCCGGCGCGTCGCACGCGAGCGGCCGATCGAGCACGCGGGCCAGCTCGACGAGATCGATGCCGTCGTCGCCGACGAGGCGCCCACGCTCACGGACCGGCACGCACACGTCGCCGCGACAGAGCGCCTCCGCCTCGAGCTTCCAGCCGAGCATCGCGGCGACGTCGGCCGCGTCGAGCCGCACCGTCACGGCGTCGAAGCGCGCCGCGACCTCGTGCACGATCCCGTCGTCGATCAACGTGAGCGTAGTGGGCGTCATCGCCTCCTACTGGCACGGCGCGGCGCGGCGGCGCAACCGCGGGTCGCCTGTAACGGCTGCACGCCAGGTGAAACTCTTACCAGCTCGTCGTGTTTTCGGCGCCGTACCACTCGCCGTCGGTTGGCCGCGGTCTTGCACGACCCACTGGTATCCAAGCGCACACACGAAGGAGAAGAACCATGAGACCGTTCTACGTTCTAGCGGGAAGCGTCGCCCTCGGGGCCGTCCTGGCCGCCCCGGCGCGCGCCGCCGACGTTCACGTCGGCGTCCACATCGGCGTGCCGCCGCCGCCGGCGATCGTGTTCGAGGCGCCGCCGCGACTGGTCGTCGTCCCGGGTTATCCGCACGTCCACTACGCGCCGGACGTATCCGTCAACTTCTTCTCGTACGGCGGGCGCTACTACACGTACGACAACGACGGCTGGTTCGTGGCACACGACCACGGCGGCCCCTGGAGATACGTCGATCGCCGCCATGTTCCGGGGCCGCTGTTGCGCGTGCCCTCGCGCTACTACCACGTCCCGCCGCGGCTGGTGGGAGGCGGGCACTGGGATCGCGGCCGCGGTGATTGGGGTCGCGATCGCGGCCATCGCGGTCATGGACGTGGCCACGGCCAGGGGAAACACGGCAAGCACGGCAAGCACAAGGGCGATTGGCACCGCCATTGAGCACGGATCCCGCCTCTACGGCATCCACCAACCGCCGTTCGGGCTCATGATCTGACCGGTGACGAAGCCGCCGTCCTCGCTCGCGAGATAGACGGCGGCGGCGGCGATGTCGCCCGGCTTGCCGGCCTTCCCGAGCGGCGTGTTCATGATCCAGAGCTGGCGCATCAACGGCGACAACGGGTCCGTCATCGGCGTCTCGATGAAGCCGGGAGCGATGGCATTGACCGTGATGCCGCTCGAGCCGACCTCGCGGGCCAGGGAGCGCGTGAAGCCGAGGATGCCCGCCTTGGCGGCGCTGTAGTGCGGCGCGGCCTCGAGGCCGATGCGGGCCGCGATCGACGACATGTTGATGATGCGACCGGAGCCCTTCGCCTCCATGATCTTGAGCGCCTCGCGCGCGCAGTAGAACGTCCCATACAGATGGACCCGCAGCATGGTGTCCCAGGCGGCGTCGTCGAGGCTCTGCGTCGCGTTCCAGCGCGTCGTGATCGGACCGCCCGCCATCATCTCCTGCATCCGGCACTCGGCGACGCGATTCATGCGATCCGTGTCGCCGCGTCCGGCGACCTCGCCGATCCCGGCGTTGTTGACGAGGATGTCGAGCGTCGGATAGCGGCGCGCGACCGCCGCGAACATCGTGGCGACCTGGCCGCTGTCGGCGACGTCGGCCGGGACCTCGAGCGCCCGGGCTCCGGCCTCGCCCATGGCCGCGATGGTTCCCTTGATCCCCGCCGGCTTCAGATCGTTGACGGCGACGTGCGCCCCCTCGCGGGCGAAGGCGATGCAGATCTCCCGGCCGATGCCCGAGCCGCCGCCGGTGACGAGCGCGATCTTGCCGTCCAGTCTCATCGTTCTCTCCCCTCGGCCCCGCTGGGGTCGTTCACAAGGGCGTACGGCAATAGGCCGCCTGCCCCGGGGCCTCGCTGACCCCGACCTCGATCTCGGTGAGCCCGCGCACCGCGTGCGCCCCGAGCCCCTCGCGGAGGCGCGCCAGCACGTAGGCGGCGAGCTCCTCCGCCGACGCGTGCACGATCGGCAGGAGCACGCAATCGGTCGCGGGAAAGACGAAGCGGGCGCCGTCCTCGTACACCAGGACGACGCTCGCACCCTCGCGGCCGACGGTGAGGCAGTCGCTCGCCGCGGGGATCAGGATGCGCTCGTCGAGCTCCTCGCAGATCGCCTTGGTGGTCGCCTTGACGATCCCGAAGTCGAGCACGTAGCCGTCGGGTCCGACGGCGCCGCTGAGCGCGACCGAGACCTGGTAGTTGTGGCCATGGAGCGGCTCACGAAATCCCTTGTAGGCGATGAAGTGCGCCGCCGAGAACTTGAGGTAGTCCTTCTCGACGACGACGCGATAGCCGGCGGGGCCGCTCATGGTCGGTCCAGAGACAGCTCGGCGAGCGCGTGCCGGATGGCGGCGCCGTCGGTCCAGTCCGGAAAGACGGCCGTCGGCTCGAGGCGCGCGAGCTCCTCGTACGGAATGCGGCCGGTGGCGATCAGGATCGACGGCATGCCGTTGGCGAGGGCGGCGGCGTGGTCGAGCGGGGTGTCGCCGACGATCACGCAGTCGCGACGGGCGACGTCGCGACCGGTGTGCCGGCGGAAGCGCTCTCGCGCCACGTCGGGAAGCGCGGCCCGCAGCACGTGATCGCTGCCGAACGCGCCCACCTCGAAGAACTCCGCGAGACCGGCGGCCGCGAGCTTCAGCTCCGCCGCCCCCTCGAGATTGCCCGTGAGCACGGCGCTCGCGAAGCCGGGATCGCGGGCCACGTCCTCGAGGACCGCGCGCACGCCCGGTACCGGCTCGACCCGCGTCGCCCCCGACTCGATCGCCGCGGCGAGCCGCGCCCGGAGACAGCGCTCGAGCCGTTCGATGGTGGCGACGTCGAGCTCGGCGCGGGCGCCGGCGAGGTCCAAGAGCTCGGCCGCGATCGCCGGGTCGGTCTTGCCGTCCGGCCGCATGCGCGCGAGCTCGACCGTCACGTCGAACGCGTCCCGCATCGCGAGGTCGAACGGTACCCGGCCCGGCGTGTGGGTCGCGTGCAGGATGGTGCCGTCGAGATCGAAGAGCAGGAGCTTCACGGAGCCGCCTTGCGGAGCTGCACCGCGAAAGGCTAGCAGAGGGCAGCGGCGACACCAACGCCGCCCTGGAGACCGAGGTGGAGCTCGCACACACGGTGTACGAACCGGCGGGGCCCGGACCGCATCCGACGATCGTCGCCCTGCACGGCTGGGGCGCGAGCGCGTTCGATCTGATCGGCCTGGCGCCGCACCTCGGCGGCGGGCAGTTCCAGATGATTTGCCCGCAGGGTCCGCTCGAGGTGCCGCTCGGCGTACCGGGCGCCAACGGCTACGGCTGGTTCCCGCTGAGCGCGGTCCAGCCGACGACCGTCGAGTCGATCGAGAGCGCCGCGGTGCTGGTCGAGCGCTTCCTCGAGGCCGCCCTCGCCCGCTACCCGATCCATCCGCGGAAGCTCGTCCTCCTCGGCTTCAGCCAAGGCGGCGTGCTCGCCTATCGCTTGGCGCTGGCGGCGCCGCGCCGCTTCGCCGCGCTGGTGGCGCTCTCCGCCTGGCTGCCGCCGCCGCTCGTCACCGCGCTTCCCGCCGCCGAGGGCCGCGACGAGCTGCCCGCCCTGGTGCAGCACGGCAGCGCCGACGAGGTGATCGCGGTGGCGCGCGCGCAGCAATCAGTCGAGTCGCTGCGCGCGCTCGGCGTCAGCCCGACCTACCGCGAGTACGAGATGGGCCACGAGATCACGCCCGAGAGCCTCACCGACCTCGTCCACTGGCTCGACGGCAAGGTGCGGTCGCCGATCATTACCATTTAGGCCCCGTACGCTTCGGCGCTGCGCGCCGAATGTTCCGATGGCCCTCGGAGCGCGAGGTCAATTCGGGCACCTCTGGGGCGAGATCCCTCGTGTACTAGCTGCGCCGGCGGCCTGCGGAAAACGCGCGCGCGGCGGAGGGGTCGCCCGCGGGTCCTGCGGAGGCGGAGCGCGGCGACCGGCGTAGCTCGACCAGATGACAGTCATGGGTCGATCGGCGCGTCGCAGTAGCGCATGGCACTCATCGGGCAATCGGCGCGTCGTGATCGATCGGCGCGTAGCGCTCCTCACCGAGACCGGACCCGCGGGCGACCCCTCCACCGCGCGCGCGTCATCGCCGCAGCTCGGAAGAGTCGAGGCACCTGCGACGCTGCATTGCGTGCGCATGTGTAGGAGCCCAACCCGCCAGACGTGCGCGATACGCCGATCGCTTGATGCCTGGCGTTTGCCCGCCGCCGAGTCCTCCACCGTCCGCTCTTCCTGACGGCCGCCGTCGCAGGAGCCAGTCCCTCGCTGACTCAGCGATTGGCGAGGGCGAAGATCGGGTATGGATCCGTGCTGCGGACGGTGACGGGGCGGCCGGGGTGGCGGAGGATGACGCGCGCTTCCTCGAGGGTGATCGGGCGACCGAAGAGGCAGTGGCGTTGGCGACCCTTGCCTTGGTTGTTCGCCCACTCCACCAGCTCCGCCGCCGTCGGCCGATGTCCGAGCGCGACCGCGCATTGGCGGACGATGAAGCCGAGCATGATCTTCGGCGACTCTCCGGCGGCCGGCATGGGGGCCTATCTATCGCGCTCGCTTTCGAGAGCAAGGGCACACGAGGCGGCCGTGTCCTCGACGAGGGTGACCGGAACGCCGCGGCGCTCGGAGCGCGCCAGAACGGTCGCCCGCTCGGCGGGGCGCGGTGCCGTCAATCGATAGGCGCCGGGCGCGCACGCGCCGGCCTCGTCGCGCGGGAGCGTGCGCGCCAGCCGATACGCGAGCACGAGCAGGTCGCTCTCGTCGAGGCTCGGATCGGCGACGAGAACGGCATGCGGCGGAACCGCGGCGGCGACCTGGCGCGCGAACGGCACCAGCGAGGCGCGACCGGCGCGGTGGACCCGGACGATCTGTCCGATCGAGACCACCGCGAGATCCGCGACGACCACGGCCGCCACGAGAGCACGGGCGGTCGCCGCTGCCGTCAGGCGTCCCCCGAGGACGCGCGCGGGTCCCGCCGCCGCCAACGACTCGATCAGCACGGCGAGCGCCCGTCCCGCGAGCAGCGCGAGCGCCGGATAGAGCGGGAGAAGATAGACGCCGCGCTTGCCGTAGGCGACCGTGAAGAAGAGCAGGATCACGATCCACCAGCAATGCAGGAAACGCCCGATCGCGTCCTCGCGCGCGCCGCGCCACCAGCGCACGGCGGCCCACACCAGGACCAGGTTCCAGGGCAGGAGGTCGGTCGCGAGGTTCTCCGCCATCGTGAGTCGCGACCGTCCGCCGTGGAGACCGAAGACGCCGCGGCCGACGAAGCGGTCGAGGTTCTCGTGGAAGATCTGGCGCTGCAGGAACTCGGAGCCGCCGAGCACCGAGGCCGACGCATACCAGCCGACGTCGAGCACGATCACCATGGTCGCCAGGCGCCAGGACCAGAGGTTCCGGAGGAGATCGAGCCGGCGCTCGACGACCAGAAAGGCGAGGATCACGAGCACCGGCAACACGGCGCCCGCCGGCCCCTTGGTGAGCACTGCCGCCGCGGCGCCGAGGTACGCGAGCGCACGCGCCCACCCCTCCTCGGACCGATACCAGCGGAAGAAGGCGGCCAACGTGACCGTCACGCAGGCCGTGAAGAGCATGTCGACGCGCGCCTCGCTCGCCGACCGGACGAAGGTATGCATGCCGGCGAGCGCGCCGACCGCGAGCCAGCCGGCGCGACGCCCGCCGGCGGCGACCCCGAGCCCGTAGACCGCGAGCAACACCACCCAGGCGGCGAGCGCCGACGGGAGTCGTACGACCGCGTCGGAAAGGCCGGCGACGGAGCCGACGGCGCCGGCGATCCAATGAAAGAGCGGTGGCTTCGACGGCATCTCGCCGTTCCGGAGCGGCAACACCCACCGCCCCTCCTGCACCACCGTCTCGACCACCAGCCCCTCACGCGCTTCGCCGTGTTTGCCGATCGGCGGCGACGCCAGCGGCCAGGCGAGCGCGAGTGCGACCAGCGCGGTCAACAGCAGGCGATCGCCGACGCGGGTCCGGACGTCGTTCATCGCGGCGGCGCCGGCCGATGCATGCGGCGCTCATAGCGCGGAGGCACTCGCCCCGAAAGCCGCCATGCCGCCGGCACCCGCGCGCTTGCGTCGTGGCGGCGATTCCTGCAGGGTCCGCCGCCGATGGCGCGGTTGCTCGACTGGGCGGCGACCCTCGTGTTCTCCGTCGTCTTCGGGATGATCCTGCTCGTCTTCGAGGTCGTCCAGCGCGTCGCCAAGGCATTCGGAAAGCGGTCCCACGACTGGGCGGTCGCCTGTCTCGGCAGCGCGCTGGTGGAGTCCTTTCGCCTCACGGGTCTCCGTCTGAGCGTCGAGCGCGCGCCCGGCGTGCGGCCGCACACGCCGTACCTGATCGTGTCCAATCACCAGAGCATGTTCGACATCGCGCTCCTCCTGCACCTGTTCTTCACGAACTTTCCGAAGTTCGTGTCGAAGCGCGAGCTGGCGCGGCGGATCCCGAGCGTCTCCTACAACCTCCGCCGCGGCGGCAACTGCCTGATCGATCGCGACGACGCGGAGCAGGCGGTCGAGGCGATCGCCGAGCTCGGACGCCGCGTCGAGCGGAACGGCGTCTCGGCGGTGATCTTTCCCGAAGGCACGCGCGCCCGCCGCGGCGTGCTCGGCACCTTCAAGTCCCGCGGCACCATCGCGCTGCTCGCCGCCGCACCGACGACCAGCGTCGTGCCGGTGGCGATCGACCACTCGTGGCGCCTCATGCAGGCGAACTTCTGGCCGATCCCGTTCGGCGTGCGCGTGCGGGTTCGCATCGGCGAGCCGATTCCGCGGCGGCCCGGCGCCGATCTCGGCGCTCTGGTCGAGGAGCTGCGCGACACGATCGCGCGGAGCCTCGACGAGATGCGCGGCGTCGCCAACGGCGAGCGCACTCTGCCGTCCTGCGACGACGCGACGACGCGGCGGCCCTCGACGCCACCGGCTCGTTGAGGCATAGTCGTCGTCTCCATGACTCGCCGCCGGAGAGGGCGCCGTCCCGGGGATCCACGCGAGGGCGCCGGCCAGTCTGGGCAACCGCGCGCGGGTCAGGACGGATCGCCGCGTCAGCCGGGCGTCTACACGCCTCCAGCGTCGCCGCTCACGCGCTGGCAGAACCACGGCGGACGAGCCGGCGGCAATGGCGGGCGGAGCCGCTTTGCTCCGCCCGGCTATGCGGGCGGCCGTCCGGACCGGCGGAGCGACGGCGGATCGCCGGCCCCGCAGCGCCGACCCGACGAGCGTCCCCGACAGCGCGCCGGCCCCGATCGGCCGCGCCCGTCAGGCCCGGCGAATCCTCCGCCGCCGCGCACGACCGGCACGATCGATCCCTTCGAGCTCTTCTGCGCCTATCACCTCGGCATCACGCCCGACGACGGCTATCGCATCCAGAACATCCACGAGGTGGCGCGCCGCTTCGGGACCAACGCCGGCGAGCTCCGCCAGATCCTGGCGGGCTTCGGCATGGCGGCCGACGACATCGTCCACAGCGGGTTCGATCTCGCGAGCGCGCAGGTCGACATCATGGTCGCCCCCGAAGGCATCAGCCGCCGCGAGCTGGCCCGGCCGCTGTACGTGGAGTTCCGCAGCACGCCCAAGCAGACCCGCAACTGGGCGCGCGAGATGGAGGATGCACAGCGGCAGATCGACCAGACCCTCGGCCGGGACGGACGCTGGTCGCCGAGCCCGCGCGATCCCGCCGGGAAGCAATCGTGAGCCGCGACGGAAGCGTCCACGATCCGTTCGACGTCGCCGGCAAGTCGGTGATCATCACCGGCGGCGGCACCGGCATCGGTGCCGCCATCGCCCGCGTCTTCAGCGAGCGCGGCGCCAAGGTGCTGATCGCGAGCCGCAGCGTCGAGCACCTCGGTCCGGTCGCCGCCGCGCTCCGCAAGGCCGGCGGCACCGTCGAGTGCTTCACCTGCGACGTCCGGGACGCGACGCAGGTCGAGGGCATGTTCGACCACGCCTACGCGAAGCTCGACGGCGTCGACGTGCTGATCAACAACCACGGCGCGAGCTTCTATCAGCGCGCCGAGGAGATCAGCCCGAACGGCTTCGCCACCATCGTCGCCATCAACCTGCAGGGCACCTTCCTGTGCGCGCGCGAGGCGGCCCGGCGCTGGATCGAGCACAAGCAGGGCGGCCGCATCATCAACATGTCGTCCGAGGCGGGCATCTACGGCGCGCCCGGCATGGCGCACTACGCCGCCGCCAAGGCCGCCGTCATGAACCTGACGCGCACGCTCGCCATGGAGTGGGCGCCGCACGGGATCCTGGTGAACTGCATCGCGCCCGGTCCGATCGACACCCCCGAGGCCGGCACCCGCAGCTGGGGAACGCCGGAGATGCGCCGGGCCGTCGAGCGCTCCACCGCGCTGAACCGCCTCGGCCGCGTCGAGGAGATCGCCTGGCCGTGCGTCTTCCTCGCGTCGGAGGCGGCGGGCTTCGTGACCGGTCAGACCTTCTCCGTCGACGGCGGGCCGACGTCGATGATCACCGTTCCATAGATTTCGGCCCCGTGCGGTCGGCACGCTCCGCGTGCCGATCCTCCGATTGGTGAGCGCGAGCCGGCGAGCGCGAGATCGCAGGACAGCGGTGTCGATGGCCACAGTTTGGCTACGGCGGCAGATGCGGCCGAGAACCTCGGAGCGGGAGGTCAACTCGCGCTCCTCGCCCAAAGGACGCTCCGAAAGCGTCGCCCCGTGAGACGCTTCCTCCCGCTCTAGCGGCGCGGGGAGGGGCGGGTGGTGCGGCGGCGGACTAGGGCGGGGGCGATGCCTTTCCAGATGCAGTAGCGGTGGAGGCCGTCGCGGGCGAGCTCGCAGGCGACCGCCATCACCAACGCGTCGTCGATCATGCCGAGGCGGGGCAGGAAGTCGGGCACGAAATCGAGCTGGTCCGCGAGATAGGCGACCCCCGCGGCGAGCACGCTGATCGAGTAGTACGGGATCTGCGGGCATCGTCCGGCGGCGTGATCCTTGAAGCAGAGCAGCGCGAGCTCGAGCTGAGCCCGGAGCCGGCGCCCGGGAAGGCCCGGAAGCTGCGCCGCGCGCTCGCGGATCGTCGACTCCGCGACCAGGAGATCGCCGACGTCGGCGGGCGCGAGCGTGTTGGCGAGCTCGATGACGGCGCGCGTGACGTCGGCGCGCGTGAGCAACGGGTGGCGCGCCGGATGGCGGGCCGTGGTGGTGCGGGTCGCGTGCGTGGCGCCGGCACGCGTCGCACGCTTCGCGCCGCGCACCCGGCGGACGTTCACTGATCGACCCATGGTCAGCTCCATAGCGCCCGAACCCTCCGGGATCAATGCGGGCTCAGGCGCGCGAGGCGGGGGCGCGTCGTGAAGCCTCACCGCAGGACCGGGCGGAGGAGGCTATTCCTGCAGGCAATAGACCGCCAACGTGTTGGTGCACTGGATGTTGGACGCCAGGTTCCACCACGTCGGGTCCGCGAAGGTCGTGGCGCCGACCGTGGCCGTCGTGGAGACGGTCGACGACCAGTCATTGCAGGTCGCCGCCAGCGTCCCGACGGTCGAAGGGAGCGCCGCGCCGGTGTACGCGAGGTCGCCGCTGGAGGTCACGTAGCTGCCGTCCGCGCGTTGCCAGATGCCGCTGTCGAGAGCAGCGCCGTCCTCGATGCTCGCCCCGGTCGCGATGGGGATGCCGTCGCGTCGCACGTAGAGCGGAGCCAACGTGAAGCGCGACGCCGCGCTCGCGCCGCTCGTCGCGAGGAAGGCCTTGTAGGTCCCGGGCAACCCGGCACCCGTGGCCTCGCTCGCACAGAGCGCGTCGGCCCCGACGATCCCGACGCCCGCGCCCGGCGTAAACGCCTTGGTGGAGACGAACGCGAGCTTGCCCACGGCCGGAACCGGTACGAGGGCGGCGGCGCTATGATCGATCTGGAAGCAATACAACCGACGAATCGTGCCGCATCCGGAGTTGCCGCGAGCCGTCCAGGACGCCGGTCCGCCGGAGACACGCCCGGTGAGCCCGTTCACGAACGGCGTCGGAGCCGGCGAGGGCCAATCGGCACAGGTGTCGGGGGCGATCACGCCGTCCTTCGCCGTTCCCGTCCAGACGGTGAGCATGCTCGAGGTGGTGGCGACCCCCGCCGACACATCGGCCCCGGTCTCGCTGATGCGCAGCGGGTTCAGCACCTCGTTGGCCAAGAGGTCGGCGACCGTGTCGGCAAACGGCTTGCCGTCGATCCGTACGAAGCCGCGTGCGCTGCCGAGACGGCTCGGGGCACTCACCGCCGTCGTCGAGAGCCACGCCACGTAGGTTCCGGGGAGGCCTGCCGCGCTCGCGCGCGTCGCGCAGATGTTGTCGGCACCCGCGAGCCCGCCGAAGTTCCCGGCTTGCAGGGTCGAGGTGACGAACACCCGATTGAACTCCGGCGTCGCCGTCGCGGTGGGCGTCGCGGTCACCGTCGGGGTCGCCGTCGCGGCGGTGGCCGACGGCGTCAGCGTCGGGCTCGTGGTCGGCGTCGGCGTCTTGGTCGGGAGCGAGGGCGTGCTGGTACGGGTGGGAGTGGCCGTCCGCGTCGGCGTCGGGGTCCGGGTCTTGGTCGGGGTGGCGTTAGTGGGGAGCGGCGTCGGCGTCGGACAGGTCACGAGCCCACGCCCCACCAACCCGAGCAGCTCACCGGAGCGAGGAGCGGCGAAACGCAGCAGCTCGTTGACCCGGCATTGATAGGCGACCAACAGGCAGTCCTTGTACGCGTCCAGCGAGGGGAGCGCCGGGACGCCGTGTTGGCGGCAGTCGTCGAAGAGCGAGTCGATGTTGGCGCCGAGAGCGGTGCGGAGCGTCGCGAAGGGGATGAGCTGCTCGGCGCAACGCTTGTCGACCGAGGTCTCGAGCTTGAGCGCCTGGGTGTCGAGGGCGGCAAACTGCTTGTCGCAGGTCGCCTGCGCCTTGGTGAGACATGCCGGGTCGTCCGGCTTCAGCTGGATGCAGGCGTAGACCGTGTCGACGCACTTCTTGAGCGCCTTGTAGCTCTTGTCGACGAAGCTCCGCCCGGCATTGCCGATGTTCTTCTCGCAGGTGGTGAGCGCTTTCGCCTGGTCGGGATCGGAGACCTGGGCGCGCACCGACACCGCCGCGAGCGCGAGCAGCGCGAGCGCAACGACGACGAGCGAGAGACGGTGGATACGGGTGTACGGGGAAGGCGTGGGAATCCTCGTGCTCCTCGAGACCCTAAGCGCCCGGGTTTTCTTGGTCAAGCCGACTTCTCCGGTGTGAGCGGTTGCTGTTGGGTCGCGCAATGGAAGGCGCCGAGCCCCCACACGAGATCGCGGCTGTCGATGCCGACGACACGCCGCGACGGAAAGCAGCGTCCGAGGATCTCGAGCGCGCGCGCGTCGCTCGGGCCGGCAAAGGTCGGCACCAGGACGACGGCGTTGCCGACATAGAAATTGGCATGGGTCGCCGGCAAGCGCTGACCGTCGCGCAGCAGCGGCCGCGGCATGGGCAGGGTCACCACCTCGAGGGGACGGCCGTCCTGGTCAACCGCCGAGCGCAGGCGCGCCAGGTTCTCCTGCAGCGGGCGGTGGTTCTCGTCGGCGGGATCGTCCTCGACCACCGTGACCACCGTGCCGGGGGCCACGAAACGCGTCAGGTCGTCGACGTGACCGTCGGTGTCGTCGCCGGCGATGCCGTCGCCGAGCCAGACCACGTGGCGCGCGCCGAGATGGTCCCCGAGGTAGCCTTCGATCGCCGCGCGGTCGAGGTGGGGATTGCGATTCGGATTCAGGAGACACGACTCGGTGGTGAGCACCGTGCCGCGACCGTTCACGTCGAACGAGCCGCCCTCCATCACGATGCCGGGATGGAACGCGCGCACCCCGAGCACCGCCGCCACCTGCCGGGGCACGGCATCGTCGCGCTCGAAGGGCGGGTACTTGCCGCCCCAGGCGTTGTATCCCCAGTCCACCACCGCGAGCTCGCCGTCGCGCACCACGAAGGTCGGGCCGTGATCGCGGCACCAGGGCTCGTCGGTCGGGATGCGATGGAGATGGACGCGCTCGCCCCGCACCCGCTCCGAAGCGCGGAGCAGCGCCGCGACACGGCCCTCGTCCGCCTCGTCGAGGACGTTGACGTGGACCTCCTCCCCGCTCGAGAGCTCCTCGATCATGCGGAGCCACATGGACGGCACGCGCTCGTACGATCCCGGAAAGCTGATGCCCTCGGCGCGCGGCCAGGAGAGCCAGGTGCCGGCGTGCGGCTCCCACTCCGCCGGCATCCGAAAGCCGAGCGCCCGTGGCGTTGGCTCGCTCACGTTAGGCCAGGTGCGCGTGGAGGAACGCGACCGCGCGCGGGAACGCGTCGGCGGCGGCGGCGGGGCGGTAGGCGTCCGCGCGCGTGTCGTTGAAGAAGGCGTGGCCGGCGCCGGCATAGCTCCGGATCTCGAAGGTCTTGCCGGCGCGCTCGAGGATGGCGCGGAGCTCCTCGACGTCGGCGTTCGGGATCAGCGCGTCCTCGGCGCCGAAGAGACCGAGATACGGGCAGGCGAGCCGGGGTGCCAGCTCGAGCGGGCTGATCGGCTTCCGCTCGTCGTGCTCCTGGTAGCGCAGCATCCCGTACCACGACACGGCGGCGGCGAGGCCCGGCACGCTGCACGCCGCCATGATGGTGTACTGGCCGCCCATGCAGAAGCCGGTGATGCCGATCCGATCGGCGCGGACCTCGGAGCGCTCGCGCAGATAGCCGACCGCCGCGCCGAGGTCGGCGAGCACGCGCGGGTCGGGAAGATTGCGGATCCACGTGAACACCGCCTGCATGTCGGGCAGGTCGGGTGCGCCCTCGCGGCTGTAGAGATCGACGGCGAGCGCGAAGAAGCCCTCGGCGGCGAAGCGGCGGGCGACGTCGCGGTAGTGCTCGGTGAGACCGCGCACGTCGGGCACGATCACCAGGCCCGGGAGCCGCGCCGCGCCGCTCGGCCAGGCGCCGTACGCGAGCAGGCGGTCGCCGTCGCGGTCGAAGGAGAGATCGGCGGTGACGAGCGCGGTCGTCACGTCAGTCGGCGTAGCGGCGCGTGAGGTCGCCGTAGGCGTCGATGCGACGGTCGCGGAGGAACGGCCAGTGGGTGCGCGCGGTCTCGATCGCGCCCAGGTCGCACGCCACCACCAGCACCTCCTCACGGTCGGCGCGGGCGCGCGCGATCACCTGCCCGGACGGGTCGACGACGAAGCTCTGCCCCCAGAACTCGATGCCCTCGCCGCCGGGATGCGGCTCGTGGCCGACGCGATTCGGCGCCGCGACGAACACCCCGTTGGCGATGGCGTGGCTCCGCTGCACCGTCTCCCACGCCGCGTGCTGGGCCGTGCCGTACTGCTTCTTCTCCGCCGGGTGCCAGCCGATCGCCGTCGGATAGAAGATGATCTCGGCGCCGGCGAGCGCCGTGAGCCGCGCCGCCTCCGGATACCATTGGTCCCAGCAGACGAGGGTGCCGAGGCGCGCCGGACCGGTGTCGAAGGCACGGAAGCCGAGGTCGCCGGGCGTGAAGTAGAACTTCTCGTAGTAGAGCGGATCGTCCGGGATGTGCATCTTCCGATAGAGACCGGCGACGGCCCCCTTGGCGTCCAGCACGACCGCGGTGTTGTGGTAGACGCCGGCCGCCCGCCGCTCGAAGAGCGAGGCCACGATCACGATGCCGAGCTCGCGGGCGAGCTTGCCGAGCGTCTCCGTCGTCGTCCCCGGAATCGGCTCGGCGAGCGTGAAGTTGCCGTGGTCCTCGGCCTGGCAGAAGTAGCGCGAGCGGAAGAGCTCCGGCAGGCACACGATCTCCGCCCCGCGCTTCGCCGCCGCCCGCACGTGCTTCACCGCCGCGGCGAGGTTGGCGGCGAGATCGACCGCGCACCGCATCTGCACGAGCCCGACCTGCACGACGCGATCCTTCTTCGCTCCCCGACGCTTCATCGTGCGCGACTATTCCTGCGGGCGCCAAGGGTTGCAACCGCCACGACCGCAGTACACAACACCCCCGCCATGCGGGTGCTCTTCGCGAGCGGGATCGACGGGTTCTGCCACCGCTACAACGTGCTGCACTGGGCGGAGCAGCTCGCGTGCGAGGGGGTCGCGAGCACCGCGTGGGCCCACGGCGACCCGCGTCTCGCCGCCGACCTCGCGAGCCACGACGTGCTGGTGCTGTACCGCGTGCCCGACTCGCCCTGGGTGCGGCACCTGCTCGCGCGCGCGGCCGCCCTCGGGCGCGCCACCGTGTTCGCCGTCGACGACCTGATCGTCGATCCGAGGCTCGACCCGCCGCTGCTCGCCGGCCGGAGCGCCGCGGAGCGCGAGCTCTGGCACGACGGCGTCCGCCGCTACCGGCGCACGCTCGAGACCGCCGACGCCCTCCTCGCCGCCAGCGAGCCGATCGCCGCCGTCGGGCGCGCGCTCGGGAAGCCGACGCACGTCCAGCGCGCGGGTCTCTCCGCCGTCGAGCTCGCCCTCGGCGCGGCGGCCGCACGGAGCGCCGCGGGCCACCACCACCCGCCCCGGCTCGGCTATTTCAGCGGCACCCCGACCCACGACGCCGACCTCGCCGCCGTCGCCCCCGTCGTCGCGGAGCTCATGGAACGGCATCCGGCGCTCGAGCTCCTGCTCGTGGGCCCGGTCGCCCTCCCCGCCCCGCTCGCGCCGTTCGACGCCCGGATCGTGCGCCGGCCCCTCGTGCCGTGGACCGAGCTCCCCGCGCTCGTCGCCGCCTGCACCGCGAGTCTCGCACCGCTCGCGGGGCACGATCCGTTCGTGGCCGCCAAGGGTGCGGTGAAATATCTCGAGGCCGCCGCCGTCGGGGTGCCCGTGATCGCGACCTCCATCGACGCCTATCGCGACGCCGTTCGCGACGGCGTGACGGGTTGGCTCGCGGCCGGCGACGACGACTGGCGGCGGGCGCTCACGACGGTGGTGACGCACCCGGAGCGGGCCGCCCACGTCGGGGCGACGGCGCGCGCCGACGTCGAGCTGCGCTTCGTCCCGGCCGCGCAGGGCCGCGCGCTCGCGGGCTTTCTGTCCGCGGTCGCCGCGGGCATGCGCGCCCCGCACGCCGCCACCGCCGACCACGCCGAGCTGGACGAGCGCGCGCTCGTCCGGCGCTTCCCCGGCGAGGTGGCGCGGGCCGCCCGCGAGCCCGCGGCGCGACCCGACCGCCTTGCCGCGACGGCCCGCGGCTTCACCGAGCCGCTCGCGGCGGGCACGGTCCTGGCGCAGCGTTTCCCGAGCCGTCATCCCGGGCTCTGTCGCGTCGACGTGCAGTCCGTCACCTACGGCCAGCGTCTCGATCACACCCTCCAAGCCTCGCTCCGGCGCGACGACGGCTCGCGGGTGGCGACGGTCGCGCTGTGGGCGGGAAGCGCGCCGGCGCGGGACTGGCTCGCGATCGAGCTCGCCCCCGAGCGCGAGTCCGACGGCCGGAGCTACACGCTCGAGCTCCGGGCGGACGGCGCCGGCGCGGGGAACGCGCTCTCGTTCGAGGTGAGCGACGAGAAGGGGGAGCCGTACACGCACGACGGCGCTCCGGGCGCGGGCCCGCTCATGCTCCGCACCTTCGGCCTCTGGGATCACGCGTCGGGTCCGGCGGCGAAGCAATGACGCGCGTCCTCATCATCTGTCCCGACAAGACCGGTACGCTCATGGCCGGAACGGCGATCCGCTCGCTCGAGATCGCGCGCGCGCTCGCCTCCGAGTTCGAGGTCACGCTCGCCGTGCCGCACGGCAGCGAGCGCGTACCGGTGGACGTCAAGCAGGTGACGGTGCCCGACGAATCGACGCTGCCGCCGCTCGCCGCCGCCGCCGACTGCGTGATGATCTCCGGACGCGCCGAGCTCATGACGGCGATCCGGAAGCCCCTGATCGTCGACCTCTACGACCCGTTCATCCTCTCCGACCTCGAGTTCTACGGCGGGCGCTTCAGCGCCGCCGGTGGCCGCCCGCTGCTGGCGCTGCGCTGGCTGCAGCACCACCTCGAGAACGGCGATCAGTTCCTCTGCGCCAGCGAGATCCAGCGGAGCTTCTGGCTCGGCATGCTGGCGGCGGCCGGGCGGGTGAACCGCGCCAACTACGCCGGCGATCGCGGTTTCGACGAGCTGCTCGCGGTGGTGCCCTTCGGCGTCGCGACTACGCCACCGGTCCGAACGCGCGCCGCGGTGAAGGGCGTCATCCCCGGCATCGCCGCCGACGACAAGGTGGTGCTGTGGGCCGGCGGGCTGTGGAACTGGTTCGATCCCCTGACCCTGCTGGAGGCGCTCGCCCGCCTGCGCGAGCGGCGGCCGGAGGTGAAGGGACTCTTCCTCGGCGTCCGCCACCCCAACCCCGACATCGGGGCGATGGAGATGGCCGACCGCGCGCTGGCGCGCGCCCGCGAGCTCGACCTCCTCGACCGCGGCGCCTTCTTCGTCGACTGGGTGCCGTACGCCGAGCGCCAGAACTACCTGCTCGACGCCGACGTCGCCGTCAGCCTGCACCAACCCGGCGTCGAGGCGCAGTTCGCCTTTCGCACCCGTGTCCTCGACTACCTGTGGGCCGGCCTGCCGATGGTCTTGAGCCGCGGCGACGAGCTGGCGGCGCGCGTCGACCACGAAGGCCTCGGGGTCGCGGTGCCCGAGGGCGACGTCGAGGCGGTCGCCGGCGCGCTGGGGCTCCTGCTCGACGCGCCGCCGCCGGCGGCGCGCCAGGCCCGCTTCGCCGCCCTCCAGGACGAGCTCTCGTGGACGCGCGTCATCGAGCCGGTGCGCGCCTTCTGCCGCGCGCCACACGTCGCCGCCGACAAGAGCGGGGGAGCGTGGCTCGACCCGGAGGCGCCGCGCGAGACCATCCTCCACAAGGAGGACGCGCTGATCGCGGAGGAGTGGCTGACCCGCGAGCGCGAGATCTCGCCGCCGCTCGGTCGCTACTTCTCGCTCGAGCACCGCTTCACGGCCGCCTACGACAACCTCTGCCGCGTCGACGTCCTGCCCTGGATCACCGATCCGCCGCCGCTCGCCGACCTGATCTTCAGCCTCTACGAGGACGGCGCCGCGGGCGCACGGGTGGCACGCGTGGTGGCGCCGCTCCGGGCCTTGCCGCACCAGGACTGGCAGCGCTTCGAGTTCCGGCCGATCCCGAACTCGCGCGGCCGTTCGTACCGGATCACGATCGAGGCCCCCACCACGATCACCTCGGGGGTGTCGCTGTGGGTCTGCAAGACGCCCCCCGGCACCGAGCCGATGCCGGCGCTCGCCGTCCACTACCTGGTGAAGGGCGTCGTCGACGCGCTGCCGATCGACGAGGAGTCGTATCTCTTCCTCCACAACACGACGGTGAGCGACGCGCTCGTGCCCGGCGTCGGCGCGCTTGCCGCCGCCGGCGACGACTTCGCGTCGTCCTTGCTACCGAGCGATCCGCCCGCCGGTGCGGAGCCGGACCGCGGCGCCGCGAGCGCGCCGTCGAGCTACGGCAGCGATTCGTTGCGCGCCGACGTCGCCCGCCTCGCCGCCGAGGTCGCCGTCACCCGGCGCGAGATGGCGGCGCTGGCGGCGGCGCAGGCGACCGCCGGGGCCGACGTGCGCGTGCTGCCGAAGCTCGCCCGCGAGCTCGCACACGTCGCCGGCCGGATCGCCTTGCGGGTGCGGATCCTCGTCGCCGCGCTGGTCGCCGTCGTGCTCACCGTGCTCAGCATCCCGCTCGCCGCGGCGCTGGCGGTGATGCTCGCCGCGGTCGACCTCCGAGCCCGGCTCGGCGGCCGCCGCACCCCCGCCCGGACGGCGCTCGACGCGGCGGCGGAGGCCCCGCTCGGCGCGGCGCGGGTCGCGACACCGGTCTCGATCGTGATCCCGACCTGGAACGGCCGCGAGCTGCTCGAGATGAGCCTGCCGCCGCTCCGCGCGGCGCTCGCCGCGCACGCGCCCGGCGGCGAGATCATCGTCGTCGACAACGGCAGCGTCGACGATACCCGCGAATGGGTCGCCGCCGAGTTCCCCGAGGTGCGGCTGATCGCGCTCCCCACCAACGAGGGCTTCGCCGGCGCCACCAACAAGGGGGCGCGCGAGAGCCGCCACCCCACGCTCATCCTCCTCAACAACGACATGGTGGTGGAGCCGGATTTCATCCTGCCGCTGCTCGAGGCGATGGACGCCGAGCCGAACGTCTTCGGAGTCTCCTGTCAGATCGACTTCATCGACAAGAACAAGCCGCGCTGGGAGACCGGCAAGGTCCACGCCCGCTGGAAGTTCGGCACCATCACCCTCTTTCACCTCGATCGCTGGTCGGACGACAACCTCTACCCGATCTTCTTCGCCGGCGGCGGCGCCTCGGCCTACGATCGCGCCAAGTTCCTCGCCCTCGAGGGCTTCGACGAGGAGGTCTTCTCGCCGGTCTACATCGAGGACGTCGAGCTCGGGTACCGCGCCTGGAAGCGCGGCTGGACCTCGGTGTTCGCGCCCAAGAGCATGGTCCACCACCGCCATCGCAGCACGACGCGCCGGCGCTGGAGCGAGGATCGCATCTACAGCTTCTTCGTGAAGAACCTGGCGGCGCTGGTGTGGAAGAACGTCACCGATTGGCGGCTCCTCTGGGCGCACCTCGCCGGCATCGTGATGCTGCCCTTCCGGGTGCGGAGCCAGAGCGGCGTGAAGGCCGCCGTCTACACGTTCATCGGTCTCTGGCGACAGCTGCCGGTGCTGGCACGGGCGCGCGCCCGCGAGGCTCGCACGCCTCGCGTCCTCGACGACGCCACCATCTTCGCGATCTCGCGCTACCGTTACGCGTTCCGCGGCCGGCTCGGGCGGCGGCCGACCCGTCAGCCGGGGGCGCGGCCGCGCGTGCTGATCGCGAGCCCGTACAGCCCCTATCCGCCGGTGCACGGCGGCGCCGTCCGCATGCTCTCGCTGCTCCGCCGCCTGGCCGCGGTCGCCGACGTGACGCTGGTCTCGTACGCCGACACCCAGTCCGAGCTCGATCCCCGCAGCACCGCCGAGCTGCAGAAGCTCTGCCGCGAAGTGGTGGTGATCGAGCGTGACACCACCGCGGTCGGCGGCGTGCTCTTGCCCAACAAGACGCGCGGCTTCTGCTCGTACCTCATGGAGCAACAGATCGAGTACTTTCTCGACCGCGACGACTTCGACGTGCTGCAGATCGAGTACACGCATCTGGCGCACCTGATGCCGCCGGCCGCGCCGGGTCTGTTGCGCGTCTTGGTCGAGCACGACGTGAGCTTCGTGTCGCTGGCGCGGAGCCAGGCGACCGCCCACGGCCGCATCGCCCGCCTCGGGTTCTGGTTCGACTGGATGCGGATGTTGCGCTACGAGCTCGCCGCGGTCGAGAACGCCGACCTCGTCCTCACCATGAGCGAGACCGATCGCGCCGTCCTCGACCGCTACGTCGACACCGATCACGTGGTGCCGATCCCGAACGGCGTCGATTGCCGGGCGTTTCCCCTCGCCGCCGACGGCCGCACCCCGGGCTCGATCCTGTTCGTCGGTTTCTTCCGCCACGAGCCGAACGTCGAGGCGGTGCGCCACTTCTGCTCCGACGTGCTGCCGCGCGTACGGGCGGCGGTCCCGGAGGCGCGCTTCCAGGTGGTGGGCGCCTACCCGCCCGAGGTGGTGCGGCGGCTCGGCGACGACCCCGCGGTCGAGGTCACCGGACGCGTCGACGACATCGCGGCCTACTACCGCCGCGCCGCCATCTTCGTCGCGCCCGTGCTGCAGGGATCGGGCACGCGCCTCAAGATCCTGGAGGCGATGGCGAGCGGCTGCCCGGTGGTGTCGACCACGATCGGGGCCGAGGGCCTGGGCGCCGGCGACGGGCAGGAGCTGGTCATCGCGGACACTCCCGCGGCGATGGCCGACGCGATCGTCCGCCTGCTCCGCGACCCGGCCGAGTGCGCCGCCATCGCGGAGCGGGCCCGCGCCTTCGTCGAGGCACGGTACGACTGGGACGGCATCGCGGCGCGACTGGTCGCGACCTACGAGGCCGCGCTCGGGACCGCGGTCGCCGCCACGCCCGCGGAGCGCTGATGGCCAATCCCCTCACCTTCCTGCTGCCGCTTCGCTACAACGCGATGACCACGATCCTCGTGGTCCAGTCGGGACCGATCGAGCTCGCGCTCGAGGTCGTCCCCCGGCTCCGCGCGCTCTTCCCCGGGTGCAAGGTCGAAGGTCTGGTGCGCGACGCCGACCTCGATGCGGTTACGCCCGACCGTTTCGATCGCGTCATCGCCGTGCGCTGGGAGGATCGCGTCGCGATGGTGCGCGAGCTCCGCAAGCGCCGTTTCGACGGCGTCGCCGTCCTCCTCAGCGGAAGCGGCAGCCGGGCCTTTCGGCTGCTCCCCTACCTGCTGCGCACCAACGCCATCCTGATGTTCAACGATCATCTCGACTACTTCCCGCTGAAGCTCGGCCGGCTCTCGTCACTCGCCCAGCACGTGAGCGGCAGCGGCAGCGTCGGAGCGTTGATCCGGTGGACGATCGGACGCGCGATCATCGTGCCGGCGGCGATGGTGCTCTTGCTGGCGTCGACGGGCCGCATCTACTGGCGCGCCGCGCGCCGGCGGCGACCGCGGGTCGCCTGAACGCGAGCACGGCGACGGGCGGGCGCGACAGGGCATGATCCGTCGCAGCAGAGCCTTCGCCATGGCCCTGGTCGCGGTGGCCGTGCTCGGCCTCCTCGGCTGGCAGCGCCCGTCGCCCGCCACCGAGGTCGTCACCCTCGAGGTCGACGCGCGGGCACGGATCGGACGCATCCGGCCGATCTGGGACGAGACCAATCTCTGGAAGCTGCACTCGATGTTCGGCGCCAGCCATGCCGATCCCGCGCGCTGGTGGGGACCCGGATGGCTCCGCCGCCACGCGCCGTGGGTGCGCTACGCACGTCTCCTGGCGGCGCTCGGGGGCAATCACGCGCCGGCGATCGCGCCCTGGTGCGACTGGGGCCTCGTCGCGCCGGAGCACCCCGACAACCAGAGCCAGGAGTGCGGCCACGACGGGATTCCCGGCTCGGCCGCCACGGACGAGCTGATCCGCGAGGTCGAGGGCACCATGCGCATCGACTACGTGCCGTTCCGCGTCGCGATCGAGCGCGTGCTCCGGAGCGGGGTCCGGCCGCACCTGAACCTGTCCGCGGCCCCCGCCGTCTTCACCGGCGGCCGCACCGACTTCACGCACTACCATTGGAACGCCGCGCCGGTGGTCGACTTCGCGGGCTGGTCGCGCTTCGTCCGCGGCGCCTTCGCGACGGTCGCCGATCTCCACCCGGAGCGCTGGCGCGCCTCGGTCACCAACGAGCCGAACTGCCTCACGCTGGTGGGGTGGGAGGGCGACGTCCAGCACGTCGGGTTCGCCGGCACGCCCGAGGACTACGCCCGGACCTTCGTCGAGGGTGCCCGCGCCCTCCGCTCCGTCGCTCCCGGCGTCGCCTTGCACGCCGGCAACTACGTCACCAGCGCCACCTTTCCCGGCGAGGACAACCTCCGCACCTATCTCCGCTTCCTGCGCGCAGGCCTCGCGGCCGCCGGCGTCGGCGGTCCCCGCTGGGACGACCTCGCCGCCATGTCGCTCAGCCTCTACGAGACCAGGGACACCACGGTCTACGAGCTGGTCTCGAAGCGGGTCGCGCGTCTCGAGCAGGCGGCGCGCGAGGCCGGGCTCGAGCCGCTTCCCGTCAAGGTCGACGAGCTCGACGTCCACCCGACGATCGCCCACGCCTTCGAGATCGCGACGTCGCAATCACTCGATCGCACCGCCTTCGCGGCCTCGTGGCACGCCGAGGCGGTGCGGCAGTTCGTCGACGCGAGGCGCGTCACGTCGATCGCCCCTTGGCTCTTTCGGATGTTCGATCTGAAGGGCTTCGCACCCTTCCCGAAGGCCCGTGTCTACGCCTTGCTGGGAATCCTGGCGGGCGAGCTGCGGACCGTGCGGGACGGGGCCGATGTCGGCCTCCGCCGAACGGGGCGTCGTCACGGGCTGGCGCGACTCGCGGTGAGCGGCGGCCTCGAGCCCGCGGCCGACGGCTCGGGAGCGCCGGGCATGCCGCCGAGCTCGCTCGGCACGCTCGCCGCCCGCACACACGATGGCCTCCGCCTCTTGGTCGTGCACCACCAGCTTCGGCCGGTGACCGACGGCGCGGCGCTCCGCCGCCAGCTGGCGCGCCGGGTGCGGGTGCGCGCCCGCAACGTGGGTGCGGGGGCGTATCGGGTGCGCGTCGCGGCCGTCGGGACGCGCGTCACGAGCTGGAACGGCACGACCACGCCGCTTCGCTGGCGCGACGCCGGCTGCCACCTCGCGCGCCACGGCGTGGTCGAGATCGCCGCGCCGATGGAGGTCGAGGCCAACAGCGTCTGGCTCTTCGACGTGCGCCGGCACCGCCGCTGCCGGAACGCCGCGACGCCGCCATGAGCGGGGCAGTCCGGGCTCCGACTCGCGCCCTCGCGGTGACCGTCGGCTATGTCGTGATCGCGACGGCTCTCGCGGTCTCGATCTGGCATGGGCGCCGTCCGGTGGTGCACCTGGACGCCGGCGTCGTCGAGGCGTCGCGCTGGGAGTCTCCGGCGGGGCTCCTCTACTACGACGTGGGAGAGGGCTTCGCCGCCGAGCCGCCGATCGCGATCGCATATCGGAGCTACGCGAGCCGCCAGGCCTACGCGGTCGAGCTTCCGACCGCGAGGGCAGTCCGAGCGCTCGCCCTCGGGCCCCTCGCCGGCGCGGGGAAGCTCGAGATCACCTCCCTCGCGCTCGAGCGCTACGGCCTGAGGCCGATTCCGCTCCGCACCGGCGCGGACGGCGTACGACCCCTCCGGGAAGCGGAGGTCGAGGCCGACGGCGCTGGCGGCATCCTCGTCGTCAGCACCGGCCCCGAGGCACGAGTCCAGCTCGCCACCGGCCTCGAGCGCCTCTCGGCGCTCGACCATCACGCCGTGGCGCACGGGCTCGCGGTCGCCCTGCTCTACGCGCCGCTCGTGTTCGGCGCGGCGCTGCTGCACGGAACGGGCACCTTCCGTGGGATGGCCGCGCAATATGCGGCGCGGCGGACCTTGACGATCGGCCTGCTCCGGCTCGTCGTACTGGCGACGCTCGGCGGCATCGTCTGGCGCGGCGCGTATCTCGTCGGCTCCACCGCGACCGAGCTCCCCCGCCTCGCGCTCGCCGCCGAGATCGCCGCTCCGCTCTGGAAAGACCTCGTCCTGGTGACGCTGCTCTGCGCCTTCCTGTGGGCGGGACACGCCGCGGCCGCCCGCCACGCGGGAGCGTCGTTTCTTCCCGTCCTGGCGATCCTCGTGACGCTCGGCGCCTTGGCGTGCGGCTACGTGATTCGCCTCGCCGACTACGTGCACTTCTACTACGGCGGGGACCACCTGAGCCTCGGGTTTCTCCGCCACGCGCGGGGAACGGCGCTCGATCTGCGCCCGACACCGGCGCTCGCCGGCGTGCTCGCGTCCACGCTCGCGATCGGCGCGGCACTGCTCGGGGCGATCATGGCGGTCCATCGCGCCCTCGGCGCGGCGGCCGCCGCGCGGCCACGAGCGCTCGGGGAGTTCGCCTTCGCCGGCATCGCGCTGTTCGCCGGGCCCATCCTCGCGTTCTGGCTCCTGTCGCAACTCCCCCGCCGGCCGCTCGGCGCGGATGATCCCGATCGTCTGGCGAACGCCGCGCAGGCGGCGTTCTTTCCGGAGCTGCGGCTCGCCGCCATGCTCTTCGCCCGCGAGCCGGTCACCGAGCCTCCGCCGCTCTCGCCCGAGGTCGTCGAGAAGCTCCGCGGATTCGGCCTGGTGATCGACACCTCGGCGCCGTTTCCACTGTGGAAGCCGCATGTCTTCCAGGCGCCGCTGCCGTTTCGGAAGCGCGAGAGCGCACGGGCTCCGAACGTCATCCTGATCTTCATCGAGTCCCTGTCCCGCTCGCTCACGTCCCTCGACGACGACGCGCGCCGCCGCGATCTGACGCCGAACCTCGCAGGGTTCGCCGCCCAGGGGGTCGAGGTGGAGGACGTCTTCAACTCGACGACGCCGACCTTCAACGGCGTCCTCTCGACGTTGTGCTCGTATCTGCCTCCCGTCCATTCGACGTCGTTCCACGCGAGCGGGGCGGCCGCCACGCGCCTCAACTGCGCCCCCCGCATCCTCGCCCGCCGTGGCTACACCACCCTCTTCGTCACGGGCGTGGAGCGTGGATACGTTCACTTCGGCGCCACCCTCGAGAGGCTCGGCATCCAGCATGTGTTGGACTCCCGGAGCCTCGGCGACGAGCTCGGCGAGCGGCCGCTCTCCTGGGGGTACTCGGACCATCAGATCTTCCGCTACGTGCGCCAAATGCTGGAGCGCCGCGCCTGGGAAACGCCCTTCTTCCTCGCGCTCGGCACCACGGATTCCCACGCGCCCTTCAACCAAGGCCGAGACGTGATCCCGTACGGCGACGGCTCGTCGCGGCTCCTGAACACCGTCCACAGCGCCGACGACGCCTTCGGGCAGTTCTGGCGTTGGCTCGACGGCTCACCCTATCGCGACGATACGATCGTGGTCGTGACCGCCGACCACGCGATGTTCCCGGGGCGCGAGTACCACGAGGCGATCGGCGCCGGCGAGGCGGTCGGGTCGTACTACGACGAGATTCCGCTCCTGATCGTCGCGCCGACGCACGCATTGCCGGCACGCCTCGACGGCCCGGCCTCGTCGATCGACGTGGCACCGTCGATCCTGCACCTCCTCGACGTCGACGAGCCGAACCACTTCGAGGGGCAGAGCGTCTTCGAGAGCGCCGGGCGGCGAACGGGCGTTCTCGGCTTGCACGACGAGCTGTTCTTCTACGCGGAACGGCTCGGCGACGGCTACCGCCGGGCCTCGTACGGACGGGACGACGTCGTCCGCGTCTGTGCCGACAACCCGCCGCGCGGCGCGGCCCCGGCACCCGGGCCCCTCACGCTCTGCGAGTACCTGGCGTGGTACCGCTGGAAGCGCGCCCTCCACTACGCGGATCGGATCTGGCCGTGAGGAGATCCGCGGAGCGGTGGCGACGCCCCGGGATCGTCGTCCCGGAAGCGTCGCCACCGCCGCTCTAGTCGAAGTGCCTCAGTCCGCCTTGGCGCGGAACTGTTCCGGGAGGTTCTTGATCGCCGTACCGTAGTTGGCCTCCCAACAGACGCCGCTCTCGCTCTTCACCTGTACCCGAACCGGCAAGGTCAGCGGCAGTGTCGGCATCGGCAGGTTGACGCCCTTGCCCTTCACCAGCACCTTCGCCTTGGTGGCGACGCCCGACTTCAGCAGCACCTGCTGCAGGCCGTCGGGGGTGAAGAGCTTGTCGTTGTACTTGAAGCCGCCCTTGATCGCCTTCCAGCACGGCTTGGTGCCGCACGTTCCGCCGGCGGGCGCCTGCGCGAACAGGATCGGCTGCGGCCGGACCGACGAATCGTAGACGCAGAACGTGTAGTCGGTGGTCGCAAGCGGGTCGCCGAAGTCGCCGACGACGGTGGCGGCTCCCTTCACGTATTTCCAATTGACCGCGTCCTTCTTGTCGGGAGACTTGTCCTTGAGGGTGATCCCCGCCTTGCCGTTCTGCGCCGGGGGGCGACAGCCGGCCTGTGGGGTCAGCCCGCAGACGTAGTGACAATCGAGAGTGCAATTCGGGGCACCGCCCGGGATGTCGCAGTCCTCACTGCAGCCCGGCTGGACCACGCCGTCGCCGCAGGTCACCGAGTTGCCGACGCACGTGCCGGCCGCGCACTCGTCGCTGATGGTGCAGGTGTTGCCGTCGTCGCAGCCCGTGCCGTTGGCGGTCGGCGGGTTCGAGCACAGACCGCTGCCGCTGTCGCAGGTGCCGATGTCGTGGCACTGGTCGAGCGGCGTGCAGATCACCTGATTGCCGCCGGCGCAGGCGCCGCCGCCGTCGCACTCGTCGGTCTGGGTGCAGGCGTCGCCGTCGTCGCACGACGTGCCGCCGGCGCTCGGCGGGTCGGAGCAGAGCCCGGTGCCGCCGTCGCAGGTGCCGGCGTCGTGGCATTGATCGAGCGGCGTGCAGACCACGGGATTGCCGCCGACGCACGCTCCGCCACCGTCGCATTCGTCGGGGGCGGTGCAGAAGCTGCCGTCGTTGCAGGACGCACCGCTCGCCTTCGGTGGATCCGAGCAGACCCCGGCGCTGCAGGTGCCGGCGTCGTAACACTGGCCGAGCGGCGTGCAGACCACCGGGTCGCCGCCGCAGGTGCCGGTGGTGCATTCGTCGCCGCTGGTGCAGCCGTCGGCGTCGTCGCACGGCGTACCGTCGGGCTCGGTCGCGGTGATGTCGCAGCCGGTGACGGGATCGATCGTGATGCTGTCGGGATCGGCGACGCAGGTGCCGTCGGAGCACTGACCGTCGCACACCGCGTCGTTGGGCGTGTTGGTGCAATCGAGGGTATCGGGATCGCAGGTGTCGGTCGTGCAGGTGAAGCCGTCATTGCAGATGTTGGCATTGACGCAGCCGGAGCTGCAGTCACAGATGTCGTCCGTGCAGGGGTTCGAGTCGTCACAATTGAGCGCCGTGACGACGCAGAACCCTCCCATGCACTGCTCGTTGGTGGTGCAGAAGTTGGTGTCGGCGCAATCGGCGTCGGTCGTGCACGGCGGCGGCGTGAAATCCACCGTCAACTTCGGCCGTTTCACGAGCTGGGCCGGATGGGTGTCCTCCAGCGACACGTAGTTGATCATGTCGTTGGTCGCGGTCTCGGCCTGGTCCTTGATCAGCCAGCCATGATCGGCACTGCAGAGGTTGATGGCCGTCTGGATGTCGGGCGTGACGTCGAAGCTCTTGAAGCCGGTGCCGTTGCCGACGAGAGCCGTATCGGTCGCGCTCGGCGCGAAGGCCGGCGCGTTGTTCCATTTGACCTCGCTCTGGAGCCAGCTCACCGAGATGCGGTGGAGACCGTGCGTCAAGGTGGGATTGCTCTGGTTGTTGCCGGCGGAGATCTCGGCGATCGCGGAGTTGACGGTCGAGCCGAAGGGAATTCCGCCGAGCGGAAACTGCACGAGCCCACGCCACACCTGGGTGTTCGGCGGCGACGCCTGCACGCGGATGCGTTGGTTCGTGGGGTTCGCGCCGGCGATCCGGTTGGGTGCGTTCTTGCGAATGAACGCATCTTGGCTCGACGGCTGAACCACGGTGACGTTGGCGACGGCTGGCGCTGCACAGACGAGAATCAGGGCCAGCACAAGACATCCTGACTGCGGACGAGCGGACACGGGCGAGCCTCCTTCCTGGAAGCCGCCGCATGGCGCCGGGGGGCGTCGTGCGGGCTACGGCACTGGTGGCGATCGCGCGCGAGTCGCGGGACGGTCGCCTGGCGAAGAGGGGTGGGTGCGACCTGGTGTCGTGCTCCTTAGCACTCTCCTCATCGCTCGCGACACCGAAATCGGCAAAATCGAGGCAATCGACGGTGAAATTTCATGCCCCGATGTGGGACACATCCAGCACCAGCTCGCGGGTTGTTCGGCCTTCGGGGCTTCCGCTATGCTCCCGTTCCCCGCCGCAATGACGACCCAAGCCCCGCACACCGCCGGCGACGCTCCGGTGAACGCCTTCTCCGTCGACGTCGAGGACTGGTACCAGGTCGCCGACTTCGACGCCGTCGTTCCCTTCGAACATTGGGATCGTTACGAGTCACGTGTTCGCCGTAATACCGAGCACGTGCTCAGCCTCCTCGACGAGTTCGGCGTCAAGGGGACGTTCTTCGTGCTCACCTGGAACGCCGAGCGCTACCCCGACGTGGTGCGTCAGATCCACGCCGCCGGGCACGAGGTCGCGTCGCACGGCTACGCCCATCGCATCGTCTACGAGCAAACCCCCGAGCAATTTCGAAGCGACGTCGCGCGCGCCAAGAAAACGCTCGAGGACATCACCGGCGAAGCCGTCCTCGGCTACCGTGCCCCGTCGTTCTCGTTCACGGCCCGCTCGCAGTGGGGCCCCGACGTCCTCCTCGACCTCGGGTTCCGCTACGACTCGAGCGTCTTCCCGGTGAAAGACTCCCTCTACGGCATGCCGGACGCCGAGCGCTTCCCGTACGTCATCCGTGAGCGCGACGGCCGGCGCTTGATCGAGTTCCCGATCACCACCACCGAGATCCTCGGCCGCAACCTCCCGCTCGGGGGCGGCGGGTACTTGAGACTGCTCCCCTACGTCTACATGAAGTGGGGCATGCGGCGGGTGAACCGCAGCGAGGGCAAGGGCACCGTGGTCTACATCCATCCCTGGGAGATCGATCCCGGTCAGCCACGCATGAAGACCGCCGGCCGACGCGGCTTCAGCAGCCATTACGTGAATCTCGCGGGCACCGAGGGGAAGCTCCGCCGCCTGCTCCGCGACTTCCGCTTCGCGCCCATGCGCGACTGTCTCGCGATATCGTGAGTCTCGACGAGGGCTGCTGCTGCCGCACCTGTGCAACTGGTGCGCAACGGAGAGCCGCGCCGGAGGCGCGGAGCCGCGCGGATTTCCTCCGCGCGGCGAGCTCATCGCGGAGCGAAGCGACGCGGGAGCGAACGGAAAAGTGACTACTATTTTTTGGGCGTCGGTCGGCGCCATGGTCTACGTGTACGTCGGCTACCCGGCGCTGCTCTTCCTGGTGTCGCGCGTGTGGTCGCGGCGCGTCGCCAAGGGCCCCGTGACGCCCACGGTGACGATGGTGATCGCGGCCTACAACGAGGAGCAGGCGATCGCCGGGAAGCTCGACAACTCGCTCGCCCTCGACTACCCGCCGGATCGCCTCGACATCCTGGTCGCCTCCGACGGCTCGACCGACGGCACCAATCGCATCGTCAGGGAATACGAGACCCGCCATCCGGGACGCGTCACGCTCCTCGACCTGCCGCGGGCCGGCAAGACCGCCGGCCAGAACCACGCCGCCGAGGTCGCCAAGGGGGAGATCCTGGTCTTCTCCGACGCCACCACCATGTACGACGCCGGCGCGGTGCGCGCGATGGTCGCGAACTACGCCGATCCGCTGGTCGGGAGCGTGGGCGGCGACGTCCGCTACGTGCGCGAGGGCGAGGAGGTCACCGGCAAGGGCCGGCAGATGTACTGGAACTACGAGGCCTCGATCCGACGCTGGGAGAGCCGGATCTACACCGTGATCGGCGCCACCGGCTGCATCTACTCCTTGCGCCGCAGCCTCTACACACCCCTCGACCCGGCCACGATCAGCGATTTCGTCCAGCCCGCGAAGGCGCTCCTCAAGGGCTACCGCTCGGTCGTCGAGGACGACGCCACCTGCTACGAGGTCGCGGAATCGAAGCAGATGGGCGACGAGCTGCGGCGGCGCGCGCGGGTGGTGAATCGCGGGCTACGCGGCGTCGGCTACATGCCGGAGGTGCTGAATCCGCTCCGCCACCCGTTTCTTCTCTTCCAAATCGTCTCTCATCGGCTGCTGCGCTGGGGCATACCCTTTTTCCTGATCGCCGCCTTCGTCGCCAATCTGTTCCTGCTCGACGCCTGGTTCTACCGGCTGACCTTCGCGCTCCAGGTCCTGTTCTATGGGGGCGCGCTGGCGGCGCTCGTGCTCGACCGCTCCGGCATCCGCGCGCCCGGGCTGTTCGTGCCGCTCTACTTCTGCCTGGTCAATCTCGCGCCGCTGGTCGCCGTCTGGTCGCTCCTGCGGGGCGAGAAGAAGATCGTGTGGGAGACGGGGCCACAGGCCCCATGAGGGCCGCGGCGCGCACCACGATCGGGCAGGCGAGGGCCACGGTCGTCCCCTCCCCCGGCGCCGAGCTGATCAGCAACCGTCCCCCGAGCGCGAGCGCGCGCTCCTCCATGCTGGCGAGCCCGAGCGCCGCGGCCGGACGGGCGGCGGGATCGAAGCCCCGCCCGTCGTCGCGGACCTCGAGGCGCAGCATGCCGTCGTGCACCACGAGAGCCACGACGATGCGCGACGCCCCGGCGTGGCGCACGGCGTTGGCGAGCGCCTCCTGGGCGATGCGGTAGACCGTCACCTCCGACTCCTCCTCGAGGGGCGGGATCGTCCCGCGAAACTCGCTCACCACCCGCACCGTAGCCGACGACATGCCGTCGGCGAGCGACCGCAAGCCGCCGTCGAGACCGAGGTCGTGCAGCAAGAGCGGGCGAAGCTCGCGGGCGAGCAGCCGTACGTGCTCGACGACCTCGCCGAGGTAGCCGACGACGCGGTCGAAGCTCGCCGCGTGCTCGGCCGCCATCGGCGCCAGCTTCCGACGCAGCGACTCGACCAGAATGCCGACGCCGACCAGCTCCTGGCAGACGTCGTCGTGGAGGTCGAAGCCGAGTCGCTTGCGCTCCTCTTCCCGAATGGCCACCTGCCGCTGCGCCAGACGGCGGAGCTTCTCCTCGCTGTGGCGGAGCTCGACCAGCGAGCTGCGGAGCGCCTCCTCCGCGAGATGCCGTTCCGTGATGTCCTGGATCTGACCGATGAAGTAGAGCGGCTCGCCGTTGGCGTCGCACACCATCGAGGCCGTCACGTGCACCCACAGCACCCGCCCGTCCTTCCGGAGATAGCGGCGCTCGGCGCGATAGGAGCGGTCCGCGCCCTCCGTCAGCCGCGACCGGTCGGCGTCCAGCGGCACCCGATCGTCGGGGTGGACGATGTCCTCCAGCCTGCAGGCGAGCAGCTCCTGCTCGCTGTAGCCGAGCATCTCGCAGAGCGCGCGGTTCACGCGCAGCGTGCGGCCGTCGATCGTCGTCACCCCCATGCCGACGGCCGCATCCTCGAAGGCGCTCCGAAATCGCTCCTCGCTTTCGCGGAGGTCGAGCTCGGCCTGCCGGCGCGCGGTGACGTCGCGCCCGACCATCTGGATTTCGACCACCCGCTCGCTCGCGTCCCGCACGCCGGAGACCTCCCACTCGAACCAGCGCCATCCCTGCGGCGTGAGCCCGCGGCTCTCGAGGCGGTGGCGATGGGGTGGATGGAGCACCGCGCGGACGCCGGCGAGGGTGGTCGCGTGGTCGTCGGGGTGCAGGAGGAACATCGGATTCCGGCCGACGATCTCCTCGCGCCGGTAGCCGATGGCCTGACAATAGGCGTCGTTGGCGAAGGTGAGTCGACCGTCGAGGCCGAAGCGCGTCACGGGCTCCTGCGCCGCCTCGACGAGACCGCGGTAGCGTGACTCGCTGGTCCTGAGCGCCTCCTCCGCGGCCTTACGCACGCTGATGTCCTGGATCTGCGCGATCAGGTGAAGGGGCTGGCCGTCGGCGTCGCGGGTCAGGGAGAGGTTCAAGAGGCACCAGACGACGTGGCCGTCCTTGTGGAGGTAGCGCTTCTCCATCTGGAAGGCGCGCTGCTCGCCGCGGATGAGCCGCAGGGTCTCGGCGGTGGCGCGGGCGAGGTCGTCGGGATGCGCGAGGGTGTCCATGGTGCGCGCCTCGAGCTCGGCGAGGGAATACCCGAGCATCTCGCAGAAGGCGCGATTGGCCTGGAGCGGCCGCCGGTCCAGGCCCACTACGACCATGCCGATCGCGGCGTGATCGAACGCGCTCCGGAAGCGCTCCTCGCTCGCCCGCAACGCCGCCTCGGCGTCGCGCCGCTCCTGCACGTCGCGGCTGATGCCGCGGACGCCGATGATCGCGCCGTGCTCGTCCCGCACCGCCGAGGTGGTGGCCTCCGCCCAACGCGGCCCGCGCGGCGTCGCGCATTCGACGGCGATCGGCGGCAGCGGCTCGCCCGCGAGCAGACCGGAAACCGCGGCGTCGAAGTCCGGGTTCTCGGGGTGGGCGGTGAAGAAGTCGGGGATTCGCCGGCCCATCATCTCGGCCGGCGTGAGACCGAGGAAGTGTCCGAGCGCCTCGTTCGCATAGGTCAGGCGCCCCTCGCGGTCCGCGGACCAGATCATGTCGCGTGCGTGCTCGGCGAGATCGCGATAGGCGTCGCGCGACGCCTGCAGCGCGAGGGTGGCGCGCTCCTGAGCGCGGCGCCGGCGCGACACGTGGCGCGCATTCCGCGCCGAGGCCTCGGCGATCGCGAGCGCGAGCCCGGCGCCGACGGACACCGCCGCCGCGAGCTCGAGCGGCGGCACGAAGAGCCGGAAGCGATCCAGCACGAGGACCCACGGCACCAGGGTCGTGAGCAGCAGCACGAGCTCGGCTCGCCACCCCCAGCTGAAGAGCAGGGCCGCGGCGAGGTAGAGCGTGAGCAACATGAACGCCAGGATCTCGCCGTAGGCCCCGACCTCGGCGACGAGCGCGGTCGCCCCCACGCCCAACGCGACGCAGGTCGCGACGACGACCGGCACGACGCGCGGCGCCGCCGGATCGGCGCGCGAGACGGCCAAGGCGATCCGGAGCGCAACGGCGGCGATCGCGACCATGGCGAACGCGGTCGCGTTCACCCGGCCCTCGAACGCGAACACGACGAGCCAGACGCCGAGCGCGCCGAGCCAGCCGATCGTGAAGACCGGCAAGCGGCGGGTGATCAGCTCGCGTCGCTCGCGCGCGAGAATGCTGGCTTCGTCGTGCATTGGTGCCGCCGAGAACGGAGGCGGATCCTAGCGCGCCGAGTCCCCGGCGAGGAAGGGGCGGACCAGCTCCGGAAAGGCGTCGGCCCGCTCGAGCGGCCAGGGCATGCGGTGGAGGTTGAAGAAGCGCATCAGCGACTCGCGGAACGGCGGACGGAACCTAGCGGACCGAGTTCGTGGGTCAACGACCCGACGCGGGGAGGGTGACCTCCCAGAGCGACAGTGACTCGCACGGGCGCGCGCTCCAGATCCACGGCAAGAGTCCCCAGCCGTTGGAATAGAAGCCGGCGCCCTGCCCCGTGCTGCAACCCGCCGGCGTCGACGTCGAGCGGACGTCCACCAGGCGTGCCTGCACCGGCGGCCTGGGCGCGGCGCCGTCGGCCGTCGCGCAGGTGACGATGTAGTCGCCGTGCGCAGGCCGCGGAGGAGCGACGGTGAAGGGCCGCGCGCCGGCGCGCTCGGCGTACCACTGCAAGCCCCAGTGGCAGGTGAACCACACCTGCTGGCCGGCGTGCGTACGCGGCGCGATCCAGTCGCGCGCGGCCGCGCGCCCGAGCTCGGCGAAGCGCGCGTCGGCGCGGAGGATCGCGAGACCGAGCACGCCGCCGACGGCGACCGCGGCGTACACGACGGCGTCCGCTCGCCGCGCCGGCACGTCGCGCAGCAGTGACGCGACGAAGAGCGCGAACGCCGGCACCGCCAGCAGCAGGTACTTCGAGGGGAAGTGCACGTAGACGATGATCGGCAGCGGCGCCAAGAGCCAGAGCACCAGGACCTGGCGGAGACGATCTCGGCCGCGGAAGCTCCTCCAGGTCAGGGTCGCGACGACGGCGAGCGACGTCGCGGCGAGGGGCATCGCCCACCAGCGCTGGCCGCTCACCGGGACGGGAAGGTTCGGGCCGAGCCACGTCACGGCGAGCGCCGCCGCTGCGAGCGCGGCGACGCCGACGGCGACGTCGGCGCGCCGGAGGCCGAGCAGGAGCGCGAGCGGCACCAGCGGCACACACGCCCACCAGTGCAGGGCGAAGGCGATGAAGTTGCTGCTGAGCGAGCTCAGCGAGGCGGCGCGATGGGCGCCGGTGACCCAGCCGATGGCGGTCGTCACGGACTCGGTCGCCGTCGGCGCGCTCGGGTCCGAGAACAGTCGGCCGATCGCCACGTAGAGCAGCACGGCACCGAGGAGCGGCAGGGTCGCGACGGCGAAGGGGCGGCGCGCGGCCACCAGGCCGCGGCGCGCGTCGTAGGCAAGCAGCAGGAACCCGATCGCGAGCAAGGCGGCGGCATGGAGCCGCGCGTGCATGGTGAGCGCGAGCAGGAGCGCGCTCGCCACCGCGGCGCCGACGCGTCCCGTCTGCTGCCACGCAAGAAGCCGTTCGAGGGCGAGGGTCCCGCTGGCCATGGCCGCGATGTCGGGCATCGCCGTGCCCGCCATCCCGAGCACCGTCGGGCAGGCGACGAGGAGAAGACCGGCGTGCCCGGCCGACCGCCGCCGCAAGCCGACCCGGCGACCGAGGGCGATCGTCGCGACGATCGCGATCACCACGAACACGATCTGCTCGACGTGCGCGACCCATTCCGCGCCGCCCGCCAGCGCGGCGGGGAAGAACACGTACGCCGCCGCCGGGCTCCCCGCCATCATCTTCGACAGCCGATCGACGGCGGGCATGTTCCACACGATCGGGAGGCCGCCGGGGTCCAGAGGAGCCACGAAGATCCGTTCGGCGGCCCACAGGAACACCGGATCGTCGATGCGAAACGCCGCCGTCAGGAAGGGCGCGAGGCAGAGCGCGGCGACGACGATCGCGCGCCAGCCCAAGAGCACGGCGGCAGCGTAGCCGCCCGGGATCCGACCCGTTCGCGCGCGCGCGGCGTTCTGCGAAGACGGTCTATCTCGGCGCGTGTCGGACGTGGGCGATCTCCCGTGGCGATGGCCGCTAACGCGCCGCACTCGGCAACGTCAAGTACTCGCTCGCCCCGTGCGGCGTTGCCTCGACCGAACCCGGACGTTATGACCGCGCCCGGAGGAGCGCAGCCGATGGCGTACGAGCAGATCCTGTATGAAGTCCGCGACCGCATCGCGACCATCACCCTGAACCGACCCGCGCGCCTGAACGCCTGGACGCCGCAGATGGGACGCGAGCTGTACTCGGCGTTCCAGACCGCCGGCGCCGACGACGAGGCGCGCGTGATCGTCGTCACCGGCGCGGGCCGCGGCTTTTGCGCCGGCGCCGACATGCAGAACCTGCGCGACATCCAGACCGGCCGCCCCGCCGACTCGGCTCCGACCGACGCCCGCCCGGCCGAGCCGACCGCCACGATCACGCCGCTGCACCCGGCGCTCGACACCCCGTACGCCTATCCCCAGAGCATTCCGAAGCCGGTACTGGCGGCGATCAACGGCCCGGTCGCCGGCCTCGGCTTCACCCACATGCTCTATTACGACGTCCGCATCGCCTCCGAGCGGGCGCGCTTCACGACCGCCTTCGCGCGCCGTGGCCTGATCAGCGAGCACGGCAGCTCGTGGATGCTCCCCCGCCTGGTCGGCCCGGCGCATGCGTGCGACCTGCTCTTCTCCGGGCGCGTCATCGACGCCGAGGAGGCCCGCGCCATCGGCCTCGTGAATCAGGTGGTCCCGCACGACGACCTCCTGTCTCACGTCTACGAGCGCGCCACCGAGCTCGCGACCTTGAGCTCGCCGCGCTCGATCGCCGTCATGAAGCGGCTGATCTACACCCATCAATTCTCCGATCTCGCGACCGCCTCCGCGGAGACCGACGTCGAGATGGTGCGAAGCTTCCCGAGCGAGGACTTCCGTGAGGGCGTCGCGTCATTTCTCGAAAAGCGCCCGCCGCGCTTCACCGGGCGCTGAGCCCGCGGCGGTATGATCGGGAGTATGGGCGGCGCAGAGGGTGGCGCCCCGCCATCCGAATGTCGCCCAACGTACAAACGCCGTCGCCGTTTGCGCCCGCATAGTTCACAGCGTTTGTGTCGAGGATCGCGATTTGCCGGACGCGATCGGAGGGAAATCAATGACTTGTTGTGCTGATGCCCGGACCCCGCCGGTACCCCCTCGACTGGCGCTCAAATTGCAAAGCAAGCGGGCATGCACTTCGGAGACAATGTTCGCGAGGTCCTCTCGGAAAGCTGCGGCCGAGACTTGCGCGCGGCGCGATCCCGAACCCCCCTTCCCGGCATCGAGTCGCCGACGGTCCGGGAGCGGCTCGCCTCGAACCTCGAGCGTTCCTTCGACATCACCCTGTCGCCGGAGGACGTCTCTCACCTGACCACCGTACGCGCCGTGCTCCAATGCGTGCGGTTGCGACGCTGGGAGCGTGAGGCCGCGAGCCACGAGGAGGTGACCGCGCCGGTCGCCGCCGTGATGCGGACGCACTCGGCGCCCAACATGCGCGAGCGCTTCGTGCGCTACACGGCCCCGACGCCGCCGGTCCCGCTTCCGACCGCCGCCTCGTTCGCGATCCGAAAGTCCTGATCCCAGGGGAACGACACCCGGTGTCGCTCTCCACATCGAGCGCCGACCACGTCGCCGAGCGTCCGGGCGGGAGCGCACGCTTCGCCGCCGAGCTCGAGGCGCGCATGGTGGCGAGGCTCCAGCTCATGTGCTGGCTCGCCTTGGTGCTCGTACCGCTCTTCTTCGCGCTCGACCTGGTGCTGTTTCCGCCGGAGATCCTCGTCCCGTTGCTGGGCATCCGGCTCACCTTGATGTTCTTCAGTGCGGCCTCGCTCCTGGCTCTGCGCACGGAGCTGGGTCGGCGTCACGTGACCGCGGTCAGCCTGTTCCTGGTGTGGCAGGCGGGCTTCGGAGTGGTCTTGATGACGGCCGTCCACGGCGGCGCCTCGAGCGGCTACTACGCGGGCGTCAACCTCGTGATGCTGGGTGCGGCCGTCTTGCTGCCGTGGGACACGCTGCTGTCCCTCACCGCCGCGATCGCGCTCATCGGCAGCTACGTGGCCGTCTCGCTCCTCTGGGGCGGCGTGCCGGACACCGCGGTGTTCGCGGAGAACCTCTTCTTCCTCGGCTCGACGGCGCTCATCATGGTCGTGAGCCATCGCGCGGCGCGGGCCTCGCTGCGGCGCGAGTTCACGCAACGCGTCGCGCTCGAAGAGGCCGGACGGCATCGCGACCATTTCCTCGCCAACATCACCCACGAGCTCCGTACGCCGCTCTCGGCGATCCTCGGTTTCACCGAGATGCTCGTCGACTACATGGACGGCGCCACCGTCGAGCAGCGGGGCTGGCTGAACCGCATTCGCGACAACGCGCTCACGCTCTACCGCCTGATCGTGCAGATCCTCGACTTCTCCAAGATCGAGGCCGGGGCGCTCGAGCTGGCGCGCGAGCGCCTCTGCCTCATCACGATCGTCGGCAAGGTCGCGGACGACATGCGGGCGATCGCCGGCACCGTCGGCAACGAGGTCGGCGTCTCGCTGCCGCCGAGCCTGCCCGTCGTCATGGGCGATCCCGGCCGGGTCGAGGAGATCGTCTCCAACCTCGCCGCCAACGCCCTCAAGTTCTCCGGCGGCCGGCCCATTCATTTGAGCGTGCGCACCGCCGGCCTCGAGCGCTCGCCGGGCTGGCAGCGCGTCGTCCCCGATCCCGGCCCCGACTCCATCGGCCGCCGCTACGTCGAGATCGCCGTCGTCGACACCGGCAACGGCATCCGCCCCGAGGACCTGCGCCGGCTCTTCGTCGCCTTCCTCCAGCTCGACGGCTCGTCGACCCGGCGCCACGAGGGCACCGGCCTCGGCCTCGCCATCAGCTCGCGCCTCGCCGCCAGCATGCGCGGCCACATCGCCGTCCACAGCGTCCCGGGGACGGGATCGACCTTCGCGCTCCTGTTGCCGATCGAGGAGGGCGACGCCGCCGAGCGGGACGACCAGGCGGCCGGCGAGGCGCCCGCGCCGATCGCGAGTCTCAGCGCGTAGGAAGACGAGTGATCGACCGCGCCTACTCGGCGCGCGCCGTCTTCGTCGCGTCCGCGGCCGGCACCATCATCACCTCGGTGCCGTTGCTGAGGGCACCCTCGAAGGCGACGAACTCGGGCGTGCGCTCGCGGCTGAACCAGAAGTAGTGCGTGGGGATCAGGCTCGCGAACATCACGTTCTGGAGCGGGCCGAGGTCGGCCTTGACGCGGAGCTTGGTGGTGGGCTCGACCGTCTTGCCGACCGTGAGATTCTCCTGGTCGATCGCCTCGGCGCGAAGGGTGAAAACGGCGGGATCCGGGCGGAAGACGAGCGCCTGGAAGCTGCTCGCCGCCGGCGATTTCTCGGGGACGCCGCCGAGCACCATGGCGAGCATCGGGCCGATGTAGGTGTCGGGGCTGAACGTCAGCGTGCGCTCGGCGCGGACGCCGTCGACGAGCCACTCGACCTTGCCGCTCGCGAAATCGACGATCTGCTCCTCGAAGACGCGGCCGTCGCGGCGCGCGATCTTGCGGAAGAGACGCGAGCGGAAGCCGTCGGCGAGGTCCAGCTCACCGTGCTCGTCCCATTCCTCGCCGCTCGTGAACCGCGTGTTGAGATCGAACGTCAAACGGTCTCCGGAGACCATGGCGCGGCTGTGCTGCTCGCCGAGGACGACGCCGTCGAGCGAGCGCAGCACGTGGAACTGCTGGTCCGGCTCGCGGAGCTGCTTCACCGTGTCGGGAACCGCGAAGACCTCGCTCCGTGCGTACCGTGCCGGCGCAAGCGCGAGCACCACCGCCGCCACCACCCCGAGAGCTACGTGTCGACCCACTTTGCTTCCCCCTGATGCTCTGGCGAGCCGGGTGACCCTACATGAGCCTGCTCCGGCGCGCCACCCTCGGCACCGCTCCGACCCTCCGAGAATTCCGCACATGTGCTGTGCGGTCGAGCACTTAGATGTCCTCGTCGACCAGGGCGATGGGCTCGAGCAGCGACTCCTCGAGGTCGGCGATGAAGCGTGAGGGCTTGCCCAGGATGACGCCGACGCCGCGGTCGTAGATCTCGATCGGGTAGGTCAAATAGAGCTGGTCCTTGGCGCGGGTGACGGCGACGTACATGAGCCGCCGCTCCTCCTCGAGGTCGTAGTCGTCGCCGACGGTGTAGATCGAGGGGAAGCGGCCGTCGGCGGCCCACAGCACGAAGACGGTGTGCCACTCGAGGCCCTTCGCCGAGTGGATGGTCGAGAGCGTCACCATGCCCTCGTCCTCGCCGTCGGCGGCGAGGATGCCCCCGACGCTGTCGGTCGGCGGCTCGAGCGCCATGTCGGCGAGCAACGCCTCGGTCGCCCGGTAGCGCTCGGCGATGGTCGCGAAGTGCTCGAGGTCGCGCTCGCGCTTCGGGTAGTCGTCGCGGTACACGCGCCGGAGCACCGGTTGATAGTACCCGAGCACCCGCGCGACCTGCTCGCCGGGATTGGTCGACGCGGCGACCTCGGCGAGCATGCCGGCGAGACGCGTCAGGTCGGCGGCGGTCTGGCCGCGGACCCGCACCTCGGCGAGACGCTCCCACGGCGACGGCCCGCCGAGCGCGGCCAGGATCTCGCCGCTCTTCTTCGGACCCACGCCCTCGAGCAGGAGCAGGATGCGGTTCCACGACACCGCGTCGGCCGGGTTGGCGACGACGCGGATGTGCGCCAGCACGTCCTTCACGTGCGCGGTCTCGATGAACTTGAAACCGCCGCGCTTCACGAACGGGATGTCGCGGCGCTGCAGCTCGAGCTCGAGGTCGAAGGAATGAAAGCTCGAGCGGAAGAGCACCGCGATCTCGGTGAGCGGCACGCCCTCCTCGCGAAGCTCGAGGATGCGCTGCGCGACGAAGCGCGACTGCTCGGGCTCGGTGAGCGCCTGCACGAGGCCGGGACGCTCGCCGCTCTCGCGGCGCGAGAAGAGGTTCTTGGTGTATTTCTCGGGGGCGCGATTGATCACCCCGTTGGCGAGGTCGAGGATCGACTGCGTCGAGCGATAGTTCTCGTCGAGCGTGATCACCCGCGTCGCGGGAAAGAGCCGCGGGAAATCGAGGATGTTGCGGAAGTCGGCGCCGCGGAAGCCGTAGATCGACTGCGCGTCGTCGCCCACCACCATGACGTTGCCGTGCGGCAACGCCAAGAGCCGCACGATCTCGGACTGGAGCGCGTTGGTGTCCTGGTACTCGTCGACCATCAGATAGCGGTATTGCCGTCCCAGACGGGCCGCCAGCTCGGCGTGCTCGGCGAGGGCGTTCTTCAGGCGCACCAGCAGGTCGTCGTAGTCGAGCAGATGCTTGGTCTGCTTGAACTCGGTGTAACGCGCGTACACCCGCAGCAGATCTTGCAGCTCCTCGACCAGGTGCGGGTACTCGGTCTCCACCAGATCGGCGACGGTCTGCCCCTTGTTGACCGCCATGCTGAAGATCTCGCCGAGCGTCGATTTCCGCGGGAAGCGGCGCTCCTTGCTGTCGAGGGCGAGCTCGCCGCGCACCAGGCCGATCACGTCCTCGCTGTCGCCGCGATCGAGGATGGTGAAGTTCGGCGCCAGGCCGATCAGGCCGCCGTAGCGGCGGAGGGTCTGGTGCGCGAACGAGTGAAAGGTCCCGCCCGCGACCTGCGCGCAGCTGCCGCCGACGAGCCCTCCGGCCCGCCGCAACATCTCCTCCGCCGCCTTGCGGGTGAAGGTGAGAAGCAGGATCTGGTTCGGCGGCACGCCGCTCTCGACCAGACGGGCGACCCGGTAGACCAGCGTGCGGGTCTTGCCGCTGCCGGCGCCGGCCACCACCAGGACGGGACCGTCGAGCGTGGTCACCGCCTCGAGCTGTTGCGGGTTCAGCTCGTCGGCGTACGCGATGCGGAACTGCGTGGCGCCCGCGGGTCGGGGCTCGCCGCGGAGGGTGTAGCGTTTCACGGGGGCACGACCGTAGGTGCTGCCATCCCGGATTGCAACGCGCACTGCACCGGCCTACGGTCGGCGGTCATGCCGAGTCGGGTGATGCTCGCACTGGCTCTCGTACTGGTGGGAACCGTACCGGCGTGTCTCTCGGCGACACCGCCGAAGACGCCCAATCAGCGCGCGGTCGAGCGTCAAGCACCACCCCAGAAGGCACCTGCGCCGCCCGACGCCGGACGGTTTCCGCGTCCCGCGCCGACGGCGGGCGCTTCTGCACCCTCGCTTGAACCGGCCGCTCCGACCCGTCAATAATGCCGAAGCTCGGGACGGAGTCTCGTGACGATACAGCCTGGAAGGGAAGCATGGCGGACTACTGGGTCGGAACCTCGGGGTACAACTATCAGGAATGGAAGGGTCCGTTTTACCCGGACGACCTACCTGACAAGCAGATGCTCGCCTTCTACGGCCAGCGCTTCTCGAGCGTGGAGATCAACTACACGTTCTACCGCATGCCCACCAATCGCATCCTCGCGAACTGGGCAGGCGAGGTTCCCGACCGCTTTCGTTTCACGCTGAAGGCCCCGCGCCGGATCACGCACGATCATCGCCTGCGGAGCGTCGAGGACACCCTGGCGTCGTTCTGCTCGATCGCCAAGACCCTCGGGCCGAAGCTCGGGCCGCTGCTCTTCCAACTGCCGCCCTACATGAAGAAGGACGTCGAGCTGCTCGAGGTGTTCCTGCACGAGTTGCCGCCCGGACTGAAGCCGGTGGTCGAGTTCCGCCACGCCTCCTGGCTCTCCGACGACACCTACGAGGTGCTGAAGCGCTTCGGCGTCGCCCTCTGCACCGCGGACAGCGAGGAGCGCACGACGCCGCTCGAGATCACCACCTCGTTCGGCTACCTACGGCTCCGCCGCACCGACTACGACGAGGCCGCGCTGGCACAATGGATGGAGCGCATCGCCGGCGCGCCGTGGAGCGACGTCTTCGTCTATTTCAAACACGAGGATCAGGGCGCCGGACCCGCCTACGCGGCGCAGTTCAACGCCCTGCTTGCTCGCGAAGGAGCAGCCTGATGGCCAAGGACGAAGGAGCCGACCACCAGCATCACCACCATCAGATGGCCGTGTCGGCCGATCCGGCGACCAGCCTCGGCGTCTATGCCAATCTCATGATGGTGAGCCACCGCAAGGAAGAGTTCATCCTCGATTTCCTCTTCGTTCCGCCCCAGCAGCAGGGCGGGGCGCAGACGGCGGCCTTGCGCTCGCGGGTCATTACCACCCCCGAGCACGCGAAACGCATCGTGCGTGCGTTGCAGGAGAACATCCAGCGCTACGAGGCGGCTTTCGGCGCCATCTCCGAGGCGACCGACCTGCCGCGTAGCGTGCACTGAGGGCCGTCCGCGGCCCTGACGATCGTCCAGTGGCCAGCCGCCTCGCCCTCCTCGTGCTGCTGACGTGCGCAAGCATCGCACTCGGCTACTACGGGCTCGGGGCGCAGCGGGCGGTGCCGCGAGCCCCGCTCGCCAGCGAGCCGGTGCTCGCGGCCGGCGATCACGACGTCGACGCACCCGCCCCCGACACCGTCGACGACGTCGCGGCCGCCGAGACACGCGACGACGATCCGCCGATTTCCGAGGCCGAGCGCAACAATCGGGAAGCGGTGGCGGAGGCGAGCGCCGGCCGTCTCGCCGTCGCGAGCGACCTGTTGCGGGAGGCCCGCCGGCTCGAGCCCGCCAACGACCTCTACCGCACCAACCTGCAAGCGGTGCTCATCAACGAGGGTTTTGCCGACGTCGGCGCGGAACGCTTTCGCGACGCGGTCAAGAATTTCACCGAGGCGCTCGCGCTCGGCGATCGCGGCGAGATCCGGCGCGGCCTCGGCTACGCCTATTATCGCACCGGCAACCCCGAGCAGGCGCGCGCCAGCCTCGAGCGTGCGGTCGACCTCGGGGCCGGCGACGCCGAGACCTGGCTCACCCTCGGGCGCATCCATCTCGACCGTCACGACCAGACGCGCGCGCTCGCGGCGCTCGAGCAGGCGGTCGCCGCCGGCGCCGATCAGCCGGGGCTCGCCGACACCATCGCGCGCCTGAAGCGCGACGCCGAGGCCGAGGCGGGGTACCACGCGCTCGGCAGCTCGCACTTCGTGATCAAGATCGAGGGGCGCGAGGACACCGAAGCCGCGCGCGTCGTGCTGAACGCGCTCGAGGACGCCTACCGGCGAGTCGGTGCCCGCTTCGCGTATTATCCGCTCGAGCGCCTCGAGGTCGTGCTCTATCCCGACCAGACCTTTCGCGAGGTGACCGGCTCACCGCACTGGAGCGGCGGCATCTACGACGGCCGCATCAAGATGCCGATCGGCGGCCTGGCGCGCGGCAACGAGCGGCTCGCCCGCACCGTCCGTCACGAGTACGCCCACGCCGCGATCGTCACCCTCTCGAAGGGCAAGGCACCGGTGTGGCTGAACGAAGGCCTGGCGCAGGTGGCGGAAGAGACCGGCGACGAGGGCCGCGCCAATCGCCTCCGCATGGCCGTCGCCGACGGCAGCCTGCTGACGCTCGGCGACCTCGAGAGCGGCTTCACCCGCTTCGACCGCGACCAGGCGAGCCTCGCCTACTCGCAGGCCTACTTCGCCGCCAAGTACCTCCTCGACCAGAAGGGCGGCTACAACGTGCGCCGCCTGCTCGAGGCGATGGCGACCGCCACCGACGTCGACGCCGCCTTCCGGCAGGCGCTCGGCATGCCCTACCCCGAGTTCGAGCGCCACCTGATCGCCGCGCTCGAGCGCAGCGTCGGGTGATCCGCTAGGCCGGGGATCGCACGGCGCTAGCCGTCGCGCCCGGATACGGCGACGAACCCAATCTCGAGTGGAATCGCCTTCGATCCCTCGGGCGTTCCGGCGCGCAAGCGAATTCGCTCGAGATGCTCGACAGGCCCAGTTCCCAACACCCAGCCCTTGCGAAGCAGCTCCGTGAAATCTCCGGCGTACATCGTCCATCTCTCTGTCGGTCGCTGAGCGGGAAGGTTCCGCTCTTCGGACTGCAACAGGATGGTGCCCCGAAGAGAGCTGAGGCCCAACCAGATCCGGGCTCGCTCGCCGCTCCGATCCCGAAAGCAAACTCGGAAATACGCACTGAGGTCGGCGCCTGCGGCACTCCGGGCAATGATCGTGAATCGCGCTTGCGGGAGGAGATTGCAGCCGACCTCGATCTCCACGAATGGATACCACGACTCGACGCGCAGCATGGGCCCGAACGGTCCACCGTCAACGCAGTAACCGCCAGAGATCAACTCACCTCGCGCGAGGATGTTCGCTGTCGGGTCGGGCAACTGCAATCCGCGCCAACTCTCCGTGCGGCCGAGATCATCATAGAGTCGGCCGAGATAGAGGTGGACCGCGTTCTCGGGACTTTCACGGTCGATCTGCGCGAGAGCGGCACCCGCAAGGTCCGAGATCGAGTTCCAGATACTGTCGACGGGCTGGCGCGTGAGCAGAAGAGTTCTTCTGCCGTTGCCGTGAAAGAAGCCGAGTTCATAGGCAACGTTGGGACGGAGATCGTCCATGAATACGACCGCGCCGATCGAGATCTTGATTTGCTCGGTCAGCTCTGTGCCGAGGGTCGCGCCCGGCGATGCCCCATTGGGAACCCCAATGACTCGGGCCTCGACACGCACGTTGGAACCGCTGCGTCGATACGTGGCGACTGCCGACTCGACGGTGTGAAGATCCTCTTTCGAGGTCCCTTCCACTGAGTAGACGATCAGGATCTGTTCGGCATTCCGGTCCATACCCATCATCGATACGGTCTACAGGGGTCGCTCCAGGAGAAAGTGTCGAGTAAAGCTCGCCGCCGCTGCCGCCGCGTACTCCTGCCAGTCATCCCTCTTGTTATGGTCGGCGGAATCGCAAATGCCTCGGATGGCCAACTGCCTCACGAGCAGCTCGTGTTGCCAAGCAGCGGCCGCGACGCCAAATCCCTCCATTTCTATCGCCGCTATTTTGCGATGCCCGCTGGCTATCTCGTCGCGCATTGCTTGCGCAGCGATGACTTTCTCCCCAGACGCTATGACGCCGAAACAGAGTTTCGGTGGCGCGGATGCACCGTCCGCGCGGGGGCGTAGCACGTCTGCCGCCCACGTGTGTGTAGTCGCTGCCTTGCGCAGCAGCATTGCGTCCGCCGGATACATGTAAGGCTCCCGCTTCGTGCCGTCCGGTGTGGCCTTCCCGGGCTCATAATAGAACACGGCTGTACCGACCACGACATCTCCCACCGTCACCTCCCCGACACCACCGGCGATTCCAACTACGAGCACCGCCCGAGGGCGACAGTCGGCGATGACTCTCGTCGTCGTCAGTGCGGCCTCGGGATTCCCCATCGCCGCCAACTGGGCAACAGCTATCTCGTAGGGCACTTCACGGTTCCGGCCTCCGATACGGCCGAGCCAATAGTTCGAGGTACCGACCGGAATCAGGGACTCGTCTGAGAACCCCAGGGCCGCACAGACGGCCTCGCGCTCCTTCTGGAGTGGGCACACGATAGCGATATCGACCGAGCGGCGCCGAGCCTCCACGAGTCCAATGAGCGCCTCAGCTGATCGCGAGTCTCCATTGGTCAGCGAGCACTCGATGCTCCGCCGTCGCATAGCTGAAACGCAGGGCGTCATAGAGCAGCTGCGCGCTTCCCCCCGATGACGGGACGACAAACACAGGAGTCTTCCGGTTGGCGGCAATGTTACACGCCACGAACGTGTTGTCGGCTCCACCCAACGCAATGACCGCGTCACATACGTCCAGCATCGCGACATGAGCAATCAGATTCGGAGACCCTTCTTTTGTCAATTGCACCTGCGGATCCGTACGAATGATCAAATTGCTCAGCTTGAAGTCTGGCCCTTGGTAGGGAGGGCAATCTCGTTCTGGATAGTAGACATCCACGAATACCAATTTGGCGGGCTCGTTCCGCGCACAATCTCTCGCGCCTTCCACAACCCTGCGATCGAACGTCGCCTCGCGGTCGCTGCCGACAAGAATCGTGTGACCACGGCGGGCCGCACAGTACCCGATCTCGTACGCCGCTTGCTCAAACGGGAAATCGCGGGGCTCTTTGTATCGCGGAGACCAATGCGTGCTACCGATGAACACGAGCTTCATTGTGCTCCCCCTTCCTATCTGGCGACTCGATGGAGCGCGTCAGGCTATGGAGATCGAGGAGAGATGTCGCGAGTTGACGGAGAGAAGCCGCTTTCGGCGCGACGGATCGGAAGTCCGGCTACTCCGACTTGCCGCGCGTGCCCTTCTTGAGGGCCTTCTTCCGCATCCGGATGCTCTCCGGCGTGATCTCGACCAGCTCGTCCTCGGAGATCCACTCGAGCGCGGCGTCGAGGCCCATCTCACGCGGCGGCGTGATGATGGTCGCCTCGTCGTGGCCGCTGGCGCGCATGTTGGTGAGCTTCTTCTCCTTGGTGAGATTCACGTCGAGGTCGTTGTCGCGCGAGTACTCGCCGACCACCATGCCTTCGTAGACCGGCGTGCCGGACTTCACGAAGATGGTGCCGCGCTCCTGCAGGTGGAAGATGGCGTAGGGTGTCGCCACGCCCTCGCGGTCGGCGACCATGGCGCCGTTGGTGCGGCCGCGGATCGGGCCGGCCCAGGGCGCGTGGCCGGCGAACAGCATGTTGGCGATGCCGGTACCGCGCGTGGAGGTGAGAAAGTAGGAGCGAAAGCCGATCAGGCCGCGCGACGGCACGCTGAACTCGAGGCGCACGCGTCCCGAGTCGTGGTGCTCCATGCCGGTCATCACGCCCTTTCGCGCCGCCAGCAGCTGCGACACGATGCCGATGTAGTCCTCCGGCACGTCGATGAAGAGCGTCTCCATCGGCTCGAGCAGCTGGCCGTCCTCCTCGCGCGTGATGATGGTGGGCTTCGAGACCTGCAGCTCGTAGCCCTCGCGCCGCATGGTCTCGATCAGCACCGCGAGCTGCAGCTCACCGCGCCCGGCGACGCGCAGCGAGTCCGGCGAGCCGGTCTCCTCGACCCGCAGGCTGACGTTCTTGCGCGACTCGGCGAAGAGCCGCTCGCGGATCTTGCGCGACGTGACGTGCTGGCCCTCGCGGCCCCCCCAGGGCGAGGTGTTGACGCCGAAGATCATGGCGATCGTCGGCTCCTCGACGCGGATCGGCGGCAGCGCCACCGGCTGCTCGCGGTCGGCGATGGTGTCGCCGATGCCGATCTCGTCGATGCCGCCGATCGCGACGATGTCTCCCGCGCTCGCCGACGGCACCTCTTTGCGCTCGAGCCCGTGCCAGGCGTAGAGCAGGGTGAGCTTGCAGGGTAGCTGCTGGCCGTCGGCGCGGCAGAGCATGTACTGGCCGCCGGCCGCGATCTCGCCCGAGACCACCCGTCCGATCACCAGGCGACCGATGTAGTCGTTGTAGTCGAGGTTGTTGACCTGGAACTGCGTCGTCGCCTTGGGGTCGAACGCCGGCCCGGGAAGACGCGCGACGATGGTGTCGAACAGCACCTTCAGCGTGGTCTCCGTGCCGTCGGCCGCGAGGTGCGCCTGGCCGGCCCGGGCGTTGGTGTAGACGACCGGGAACTCGAGCTGGTCCTCGTCGGCGCCGAGATCGATGAAGAGGTCGTAGACCTCGTCGAGCACCTCGGCGATGCGGGCGTCGGAGCGGTCGATCTTGTTGATGCAGAGGACGGCCGGAAGGCCGCGCTCGAGGGCCTTCTTCAGGACGAAGCGGGTCTGCGGCAGCGGTCCTTCCGAGGCGTCGACGACCAGGAGAATGCCGTCGACCATCAGCAGCGTCCGCTCGACCTCGCCGCCGAAGTCGGCGTGACCCGGGGTGTCGACGATGTTGATGGTGATGTTCTCGTAGGTGACGGCGGTGTTCTTGGCGAGAATGGTGATGCCGCGCTCGCGCTCGAGGTCGTTCGAGTCCATGACGCGATCGACCACGACCTCGTTGGCGCGAAAAATCCCGGTCTGGCGAAGCATGGCGTCGACCAGCGTGGTCTTGCCGTGGTCGACGTGAGCGACGATCGCGATGTTGCGGACGTCGGGACGGATGCGGCGGTCGGTGGGGGAGGCTGCGCCGGTTTTCTCCGACTCGGCCTCGATGGCGCTCTGTGTCATCGAGGGACTATCCGGGGGAGCCCGGGGGGTGTCAAGCGCGAGTGGAACGCTACCGCAGCAAGCCGCGGCGCCGATACTCGGCGGTGCGCTCCTCGGCGATGTAAAAGCCGTTGCTGGCCGCGGTGGGCCCGGCGGCGATCTCCAACCGATCACCCGTGCGGACGCAGAAGCGATAGCGTTGCTCGCGGAAGAAAGTGACGATCTCCGGGCGGCGGTTGGCGCCCTCCACCAGCACGAGCGGACGGTGCGCGGCGACGGTGGCGCGGGCGCCGTGCAGCGCCTCGGGCTCCCAGTCCTCGACGTCGACCTTGATGATGGTCGGGGCGAGCGCGAAATCGTCGAGCCGCGCCACCTCCACCTCGACCTCGCACACCGCGAAGTCCTGGCCGGGCTCCGCGTGCATCAGCTCCTTCACGTGGGTGAGGCGCGGCTCCTCGAAGCGCGTCCACACCATCGACGCCAGGTAGAAGTCGGGGCGGCGGTCGAGGCTCGGGATGTAGAACGGCACGCGCGCCGCGCGCTCGCCGAGGCCGACCAGGTGGTACGTCAGCGCCGGGTCGTGCTCCTGCAGGTAGCGGAGCGCCGGCTCGAGCCAGAAGGAGGGCTCGAACGAGACGATCGGCGCCGTCGGGTTGAGGAGCCGGAACGAGACCACGGAGTTGCCGATGTTGGCGCCGAGGTCCACGAAGACCTCCTCCGCACCCGCCAGGTGACGAAAGATGGCGAAGTCCTCCTCGTGCGGAGTCCGCTGCTCGCTGAGGTGCCAGCGCGCCGCGGCGGCGAAGTCCTCGAGGATCAGATCCGAGAAGTCGATGCGCTTGACCGTGGTGCTCACCCTGGCGCCTCGTGCCGCTGAGTTACGGAGTTACCGAGCGGAAGGCAACCTGACGCGGCCGGGACCGAGATGTGATGTAACCGCCCCGATGCGGTGGGCTGACACCGGGCTGGTCGCGCTCATGGTCCTGCTCTTCCTGGCGTGCGTGCTGCGCGACCCCCGCGCCGACGACTCGCCGTTCCGGAGCTTCCATCCGCTCCCCGACGCGATCGAGTATGCGGTCGGTGCGGCCCATCTCGACGCCGGAGAGGGACTCACCCTCACCATCAACGGGACACCGATCCCGAGTCGGTATCCGCTCGGCTTCCCGTTGCTGATCGCGCTCGCGTACCGGCTCCTCGGGCGCGACGTCACCAACGCCTACTGGGTCTCGATCGCGCTCGGCGCCGGCGCCATACCGCTGATCTTCCTCCTGGCGGGCGCGCTCGTCCGGGAACGCGGCGTCGCGCGCTGGAGCGCGTTCCTGCTCGCGACCAGCTCGCTGCTGCTGAGCTTGGCGCCGCTCGTCATGAGCGAGACGTGCTCGGTCTTCCTGACGCTCCTCGCCCTCAACCTTGCCGTGCGCGTGGCACCGCCGCGCGCGAGCGGCCCCATGTTCGCGCTCGGCCTGACGCTCGGCTTCGCGATGCTCGTCCGAACCGGCAACCTGCCGATGATCCCACCGCTCCTCCTCTACCTCGTCTGGGCCCACGGGAGCCGGCTGGGTCTCGGCCACTGGGCGGCCCTCGCCGCGCCGCTCGCCGCGTCCGCCGCGGTGATGTTGGTCTTCAACGCCCACGTCTTCGGGTCGCCCTTCCGCGACGGCTACGCCCTCTACACCCCTCGCACCCTCTTCGGGTGGGGGTTTTTCGCGGCCAATGCCCTTCCCTACCTCCGCACGCTGCTGCTCGCCCACGGCGGTGAGATGCTCTGGCTGGCGGGTCCGTTCTACGGCCCACTCGTTCCCACACTGGCGCTGGTCGGCGTGGCGGCGCTCGCGCGCGCCGGCCGGCGCGACGTCATCCTGCTCGCCGGCGCGTGGATCGCGAGCTTCTACCTCTTCTACGCGAGCTACTTCTTCTCCAGCTTCCGATTCTTTCTGCCGGTCGTCCCCGTCATCCTGCTGTTGACGGCGATCGGGATCACGACCCTGCTCCACCGTCTGAGCGGGCGCGCACGCACCCTCACGGCGGCGGCGGTGATCGTGCTGTATCTGGTGCAGCCGCTCTCGGGAGGCGTGAGCCCGCTCGACGCGGCCCGCCGCAATCGGCTGGCGCGCGACCCCCCGGCCAACTCCCTCCATGTCCAGGCGTTGAACGCGTACATGGAGCGAGTCGGCGCCCGGCCGGAGACCCACGTGGTACTGACGGCGTTGAATCTGGTCTATCTCGATCACTTCGCGAACCGGCGCTACACGATTGCTCCGCTCTCGCGGGAGCAGGAGTACGCGCGCGTTCCCGAGCTCGCCGCGATCGCGGCCCCGCCCGACCTCGACGCGCTCCTCGCCGAAGGCCGCCAGGTGTTCCTGAGCGAGTTCGCGGCCGCCGACGACGAGGCCCGGAAGTCGCTCGCCGCGCTCGCGATCCATTATCGCCTCGAACCGGTCCCCGGAGCGGGAACGAGCCTCGCGCGAGTGCTCCGCAAGGGCTCCTGAATCGGGAGGCGGCTCGCGCCATCCCGGCGGCTTTGCTACGGAAGAACGCCATGGCCGCGCCGCGTCGTCTCGACCTCTCGGGCGTCCCCTGTCCGCTCTCCTGGGCCAAGGCCAAGGTCGCGCTCGTCGAGCTCGCCCGCGGCGACCTGCTCGAGCTCGTCCTGGACGACCCGCGCGGCGTCCGCGACCTGCCCCGCGCGGCGGAGGCCGAGGGCCATCACGTGGTGTCGACCGAGACCTTCCCCGACCGCTGGCTCATCGTGCTCGAGAAGTGACGTCCCTTGACCGCCGGGAACGGGCGGCAGTAGCGTCCGGTCGTGGCGACCAGCGTGCGCGGCCCCGCGCAGGCAGCACCGGTCCATCCCGCCCTCGACTTGTCCGTGTTCCGACAGATGGCGGACATGTCGAACGACGCGTTCTACCTGTGCGACGTGCACGGGCGTTTCCTCTACGTCAACGGGCGCTCGCTCACGCTCGGCGGCTATCGGCGCGAGGAGATGATCGGGATGTCCGTCGCCGACATCAATCCCGAGTTCCCCCAGGGCAAGTTCGACGAGTTCGTGTCCGCGATGGGCGAAGGAACGATGCCGCCGTTCGAGACCATCTCGAAGCGCAAAGACGGGAGCATTTTCCCCATTGAGATCAGCGTCGCCCGCATCGACGTCGACGGCGTGCCCTATCTCTTCGGCGTGGTGCGCGACATCAGCGAGCGGAAGCAACTGGAGACGGCTCGCAAGAGCTTCACCCAGCGCATGCTGCAGACCCTCGAGGTCGAGCGCCAGCGGGTCGCGCGCGAGCTGCACGACGACGTCGGGCAGGCGGTCGCGACCGTGGGGGTGCTGCTGCACGCGATGGAGCAGACGCCGGGTGCGATCGCGGACGAGATGCGACCGGCGCTCACCGCCACCCACGGCAGCATCCGGGAGATCACCGAGTCGGTGGCGCGGATCGTCCGTGACTACCACCCCGCCGAGCTCCTCGGCCTCGGACTCGAGGACACGCTCAGGACGCACGTGGTGCAGTTCGCGCAACGGCACAAGCTCGCGCTCGAGCTCGCGACCGTGGCGGCGACCGGCCTCCTGACGCACGAGCAAGAGCTGCACCTCTACCGCATCGCGCAGGAGGCGCTCGCCAACGTCGCCCGCCATGCCCACGCCCGGCGCGTCGCCGTCCGCCTGCGGATCACGAGCACGCAGCTCATGCTCACGGTCCGCGACGACGGCGTCGGCTTCGATGTCACCGTCGCCCGCCCGACCGGCTTCGGCCTGGTCACGATGCGCGAGCGCGCCGAGTTGATGCACGCGACCTTCGCGATTCGAACGGAGCCGGGGCACGGCACCGAGGTCAAGGTCGCGGTGCCCGTCGGGCCGCGCGCGCCCGCACCCCGAGCGCCGCGGGCGCCACGCTCGCCCGGGCGCTCGAAGCCGCGCCGGCGCCTGAACGTGGTCCCCAAGGATCACCCCGGATGACATCGCAACCGGCGCGGCAACCGGCCCTTCCCGCTCCGCTCGATCTCGCCGTCTTCCGGCGCATGGCGGACATGTCGAACGACGCCTTCTATCTCACCGACTCGACCGGCCAGTTCTGTTACGTCAACGAGCGCGCCTGCAAATTGACCGGCTACGAGCGGCACGAGCTGCTCGGCATGTCGCTCTTCGACTTCGATCCCGAGTTCCCGCGCGACGAGTTCTCGGCCATGGTCGAGGCGGCCGCCTACGGTCCGATTCCGCCGTTCGAGGCGCGGACGCGCCGGCGCGACGGCGTCTGGATTCCCACCGAGGCGAGCCTGGCGCGGATCGACGTCGGCGACGTGACCTATCTCTTCGGGGTGGTCCGCGACATCAGCGAGCGTCGGCAGATCGAGTCGGTACAACGGAGCTTCGCGCGCCGCATGCTCGAGAACCTCGAGGCCGAGCGGCAGCGTGTCGCCCGCGAGCTCCACGACGACGTCGGGCAGGCGGTCGCGACGGTCGGCGTCTTGTTGCACGCGCTGGCGCAGACCCCGGGGGCGGTGAACGAAGGCATGCGCACGGCGCTGGAGACGACGCTCGCCTCCATCGGTCAGATCACCGAGTCGGTCGCGCGCCTCTGCCGCGAGTACCATCCGGCCGAGCTGCTCGGACTCGGGCTCGAGGAGACGCTGCGCGCCTACGTCCGCGAGTTCTCCAGGCGCCACGGCCTCGCCTGCCGCCTCTCCACGACGCCGCCGAGCGTCCCGCTCGAGGGCGAGCAGGAGCTCCACCTCTACCGCATCGTCCAGGAGGCGCTCACCAACGTGTCGCGCCACGCCCGCGCCCGGCGCGTCACCGTGCGACTGCACGAGCGCGCCCAGACCCTCGTCCTCGCCGTCCAGGACGACGGCATCGGCTTCGCGCCGGAGCTGGCCGAGGCGCGCGGACTCGGCATGGTCACGATGCGGGAGCGCGCGGCGATCATGGGCGCGACCCTGACGATCCGCAGCCGCCCGAAGCGCGGGACCGAGATCCGCGTGGCGCTGCCGGTCGTCGCCGCGGCCGAGTGACTTGACCAAGACGACGAGCCGACGCTAAGCGTCACACGTGTCCGCTCCAGAGCCGCCGGCCGGCCCGACGGCCTTTCCCCCCGCGCTCGACCTCAGCGTGTTCCGACGGATGGCCGACATGTCGAGCGAGGCGTTCTTCCTCACCGACGCCGCCGGTCGCTTTCGTTACGTCAACCAGCGAGCCCTCGAGCTCGGCGGTTGGTCGTGGGAAGAGCTGCAGCACATGACCATCGCGGACGTGAATCCCGATTTCCCGTTGGCGCTCTACCGCCAGGCGCTCCCGACGTTACCGCCCGGCCCCGGAATGGTGCTGCCGGTCCGCTCGACGCGCAAGGACGGCAGCTCCTTTCCGACCGAGGTGAGCTTCGCGCGACTCGACATCGGCGGGGAGATCTACGTCTTCGGGGTGGCGCGCGACATCACCGAGCGCACGCAGATGGAGTCGGTGCAGCGACAATTCGGTCAACGCATGCTGGAGGTCCTGGAGGCCGAGCGCCGCCGTCTCGCCCACGAGCTCCATCAAGACGTCGGCCGCGCCGTCGCCACGATCGACACCCTGCTCGAGACGCTGGAGCAGACGGCGCATGCCGTAACCGACGAGCTGCGCCCGACGCTCGCCGCCACCCACGCGACCGTCCGGCAGATCACCGCCTCGGTGGCGCGCTTGGTTCACCACACCCATCCGGCCGAGATGCTCGGTCACGGCCTCGAGCCGACGCTGCGCGCGCACGCGCAGGAGTTCGCGTTGCGGCACGGCCTGGCGCTCCGCCTGGTCACCGTGCCGCTCGGCGACGTCCTCCCGGCCGAGCACGAGCTCCACCTCTATCGGGTGGCGCAGGAAGCCCTCACCAACGTCGCGCGCCACGCCGGTGCGAGCCGGGTCACCGTGCATCTCGCGCGGCGCCGCCGCCGGGTCGTCCTGACCGTCATCGACGACGGCAGCGGCTTCGATTCCGGCACGGCACGCTCCGCCGGCCTCGGTCTCACCACCATGCGCGAGCGGGTCGAGATGATGGCCGGCGAGCTCCGCATCCGCTCGATCAGCGGCCGCGGCACCACCATCCACGTCACGCTCCCGATCGGCGCGGCATAGCTCAGCGAGGGGATCTTCTCCCCTCGCTCCATCGGGCAAAGCCCGACGGATCCTCACTCCCCGGCTCGCTTTCGCTCGGCCGCGCGCTACGCGCGCGGAGGTCGTCTCGGGTCTGCCTGCTCGCCCGCCATCACCGCGAAGGCGCGGCGTTGATGATAGGCGAGCGCCTCGTCCGGATAGCGATGCCGCCGGCCGTAGACGCAGGCGACCCGCGCGTGGCAGCGATCGCGGCAGGGATTCTCCGCCGCCTGCTCGACGCGGAAGGCGATGCAGCGGGGCACGTCCCAGCCCGCCGGATGGGACACCGCCCCGCCCGGGCAGGCCTCGAGACACGGCCGTTCGACGCAGCTCGGGCAGGGGTCGAACCCGGCCGCGGGCCGGGGCGCGACGAGCGCCACGTCGACGAGCAACGCGCCCCGGAGCGCCATCCACGGTCCGTACTCCGGATGCACGAGGACGCCGAGGAGGCTCCGGCGGCCGAGCCCGGCCGCCTCCGCGAGGTGCACGAACGAGAGTAGCGGGGCATTCGCATCGAACGGCAGGCGCAGCTCCGCGCGCACCCCGAGCCGGCGCAGCAGCGGCAACGCCTCGTGCTGCATGACCATGGCGGTGTAGTCGTCGAGCGGATGCTCGCGGTCCGCGTCCTCGGGGTGGCGCTCGAAATGGCGGCGATACGCCGACCAGAAGGCGCCGCCGCCGTTCCCGATCACGACGATCGCGCCCGCCGGATCGGTGCCGGGCGGAGCGCGATGGCTCGGCGGCACCACGGCGTCGTAGGCCCCGACCGTCGTCACCCCGACGAGATTCAGGCCGTACGGCGAAAGGATGCGGCGGAGCTCCGCAATCAGCGTCGCGGCCGCGCCTGGAGGCTGCTGCAACGGAGCCGGAGTTTCTAGCGGCTCGGCGGCGAGACCGTCGCCGCCGCTTCCAGGCGATCGAGGCGTCGTATCACCTCGTGGAGCCCGAAGAGCAGCGCGCTGCCGATGATGCCGAGCAGCCCTGCGACCACCGCCGTCAGGATGTAGCAAAGGTGGCGCACCAGGGCCGCATAGTATTCGCCCTGGAAGAGTACGTGGTCGGGGTGCCGCTCGAGCGCGTCCCGCGCCTTCGCAAAGGCCTCGTCGCCGATGGCCCAGGCCGCCGCGATCGCGCACAGGCCGAGCCCACCGATCAGGAGGACGACTCCTAGCCCTCGGATGTAGACGCGCATCTCAGCCACGCTCCGCGTCTGCACGCATGGGCAGCGCCACCAGCAGCGGGGGCGCGACCGAACGGGGACGCATGAGCTCGAGGTGCAGCCGGGCGCAGGCGCCGAGCGCGCTCGCCGGGCATTGGTTGGCGAACGACGCCTGCACGACGGCGACGACGAAGCCGGCGACGAGCGCCGTGGTGACGAGTGGGCGAATCCGCATGGCGCGAGCATACGCCCGAGAGCAATCGGCCGACAACGCCCCTCGGATCATGGGCGCGAGGCCGATCCCGTGCCGAGGTCGTAGCGATAGACCACGACGCCGCGCCGCCGCTCGTCGTCGTAGCCGATCCATTTCGCCGGCGGGGCCTCGGATTGCGGGATCTGGCGAAATCCCTGACGCTCGAAGAACTGCCCGACGCGTTCCTGGGTGGTACACGCGAACAGATAGGCGAGACCGCGCTCGCGGCCCTCGCTCTTCATGCAGGCGACCAGCTTGACCCCGACGCCCTCACCCTTGAAGCGCGTGATGGTGTAGAGCCCGACGATCTCTCCCGCCCGCTCGCGCTCGTAGCGTTCGGTCTGCAAGGCGCACACGCCGGCCAGATGATGCTGCCCGATGGTCGCGCCGTAGCCCGAGAAGAGAATGGGCGCGATCTCGGCCGGCGTGCGCATCTTGAGGTATCCCTCGCGTTGTCCGCGCTCGAGCACCTTCTCGACCTCGTGGAAGTCGTCGAGTGAGAGGCGCTCGACCTTGCAGTAGTCCTCGCGCGTGAAGAGCGTCCCCGAGCCCTCGTAGGTGAAGAGCTCGCGGGCGATGCCCTCGAGCGTGCAGAGGTTGACGGAGCTGATCCCCCCGACCAGGCCGGTGCGGATGGCGTCGAGAAGCGCGCGGCGCGGCCCGAGACCCGCCGACTCCGCCTCGCCCGCCGTCAGCAGCTGCGACGTCATGCTCTCGTCCATGAACGAGAGCGGCCGGTCGCCGATCGCGGCCTGCACGCCGCCACCCGGATCGGCGATGACGAGCTTGTGCACGCGCAGGCGCGCCCCGAGCCGGGCGGCGAATCCCGCCAACTGGTCGGCGGCGTCGGTCTCGCAGAGCCCGAGGAAGAACGGCGTGCTGCGGACGATGTCCCACACCTGCACCAGCAGGGCGTCCGAGATCGTCGGCGCCATGATCTCGGCGGCACCGAGGCTGAGCACGGGTCCGGCGCCGGCGCCCTGGGCGAGCCGCAGCTGCGGCAACGGCAGCGGGACCTGCGTCGCCGACGGCAGGCCGGCGAGCGGCCGCTCGAGCGCACGCAGCGCCGGGCGCTCGCGCGCCGCCGGGCCGCCGAGCAGGATGAGGACGCGCGTGTCGTTCAGCAGGAGGTCGCGTGCGACCTCGCCGAGCGCGCGCAGGCGGTCGGCCGGACCGGCGTGCGGTACCGCGAACACGAGCGTCCGGCCGCGAAACTCGTCGAGGTAGAACTCCTTCTCCGTGAACACCGCCGTGCGTCTCGGCGCCATGCCGGCCGAGTACCATGAATGCAACGGCGGGGCGAAAGATCCGAGTCGCGCCGGCGTCCAGATCGCGTCGGCCACGCGGCTCGCGATCGCGATGCGCACGTCGGCCGATGCAAAGTTTGCTTTTGCGCCACTGCCCCCGTAGGAAAGGCGCGTGATCGGCTCCCCGGCCCGCAGGCTCGGAACCTCGCGCGTCCTGCCGATCGCGCTCGCGGTCGCGCTCTTCGCCGCGTGCACGCCGCCGCCGGGAGCCAAACCCGGCAGAGGCAAGCTCGGCGCCGCGCGCACCGCCGCGGCGAGCGCGCCCGCCGTCGCGGCGCCTTCCCATCGCGCCGAGGGACGCCACGCCGCCATCGCGGCCGAGCATCCGCGTGCCGCCGAGATCGGCCTCGCGATCCTCGAGCGCGGCGGCAACGCCGTCGACGCCGCCATCGCCACGGCCTACGCCGTCTGCGTCCTCAACAGCTCGTCGTGCGGCATCGGCGGCGGCGGCTTCATGCTGGTGAGCGAGCGCGGCGGCGCCGTGAGCGCGCTCGACTACCGCGAGACCGCGCCGGCGCTGGCGCATCGCGACCTCTATCGCCGCGACCGCGAGGTCCTGGCCGCGCTGTCGCGGCGTGGCGGCCTCGCCGTCGCCGTGCCGGGCGAGGTCGCCGGTCTCGAGGCCGCCCGTGAGCGTTTCGGGCGCCTGCCGCGCGGCGAGCTGATGGCGCCGGCGATCGCGCTCGCCCGCGACGGCTTCCCGATCGGCACCCATCTCGCCAAGGAGATCGCCCAGAACCTCTCGGCGATCCGCGCCTCGCCCGCGATGGCGGCGCTCTATCTGAACGACGACGGCACGCCACGCGCCGTCGGCACCGTGCTGCGCATGCCGGCGCTCGCCGCGACCCTCGAGCGCATCGCCGGCGCGGGTCGGGACGGCTTCTATCGCGGCCCCGTCGCGACCGAGATCGCCTCGGCGGCCCGCGCCGCCGGCGGGATTCTCTCCGCGACCGACCTGGCGAGCTACCGGCCGAGCTGGCGCCAGCCGCTCCGCGGCAGCTATCGCGGCCTCGAGATCCTCACCATGCCGCCGCCGAGCTCGGGCGGCGTCCTGATCGAGATCCTGAACGTGCTCGCCGGCGACGATCTCGGGGCCCTCGGCGCCGCGAGCCCCGCCTACCTGCACCTGCTCGCCGAGGCGATGCGTCACGGCTTCGCCGATCGTGCCCGCTGGTACGGCGACCCGGCGTTCACCCGGGTTCCGATCGATCGCCTCACCGCGGCCGCCTACGGTAAGGAGCTCCGGGCCCGCATCCGCGACGATCAGACGGGACCGCCGGAGCGCTACGGAAGCGCGCCCGACGCCGGCACGAGCCACCTGTCGGTGATCGACGGGGACGGCATGGCGGTCGCCTGCACCACCACCATCAACACCGCCTTCGGGTCCATGCTGATCGCCGGCGACACCGGTGTGATCCTCAACAACGAGATGGACGACTTCGCGATCGCGCCGGGCGTACCGAACGTCTTCGGTCTGATCGGAGGTGAGGCCAACGCCATCGCGCCCGGGAAGCGGCCGCTGAGCTCGATGACGCCGCTGATCGTCCGCGAGGCCGGCCGGCCGCGCATCGTCGCCGGCGGCTCGGGTGGACCGCTCATCATCAGCGCCACGCTGCAGACCCTGCTCGGCGTCGTCGACTTCGGGCTCGATCCGGCTGCGGCGGTGGCGGCGCCGCGCATCCACCACCAGTGGGCGCCGCCGGTCCTCGTCACCGAGACCGAGCTCGATCCCGCGACCGCCGCCGATCTGACCCGCCGGGGACAGACGCTGAAGCGCCTCCCCTTCGCGGGAGCGGTGCAGGTGGTAGTCGCGCGCGACGGAACCCTGATCGCCGCCGCCGATCCTCGCAAGGACGGTGGCGCCGCGGCCCGTTGACCCTTGACCCGCGTGACCGGCTTGACCGCCCGATGAGCAGGATGGGCTCGAACCTCGCCATCATCGTCGCGACCCGCAACCGCGAGCAACGCCTACGCAGGCTGCTCGCCAGCATCCTCGGGATGACGGGTGTCGAACGGATCGCGCCCGACATCGTCGTCGCCGACAACGGGTCGAGCGATCGCACGCCGCTGATCGTCGCCGAGGTGGCGGCGCGACATCCGAACCTCCGCCATCTCGCGGTCCCCGAGGGCGGCAAGAGCCACGCCCTGAACGTCGCCATCCGCGCCACCACTGCGCCGCTCCTCGGCTTCGTCGACGACGACGTCGAGCTCGATCCCGCCTGGTTGGTGGCGGTGGAGGCGTACTTCGGACGACACACGGTCGGCGCCGCGCAGGGAACGATCCGGCCCGCGCCGGAGGCCGCCGCCGATCCCGCGATCGCGGCGGCGATCGAGCGCTGGCACACCATTCCGCGCTGCGACTACGGACCGGCGGCGTCCGAGTCGAGCTCGCTCACGGGCGCCAACATGTTCGTCACCCGCCGTGCCTTCGCGGCGGTGGGGCTCTTCGACGAACGGCTCGGCCCCGGGGCCGCGGGCGCCTCCGAGGACACCGAGCTCGCCGCCCGTCTGCGCTCCGCCGGCGAGCGCATCGGCTACGTCGCCGACGCCGTCGCCTATCACGCGGTCGAGCCCGAGCGCCTCTCCGCCGCCTACTTCCGCGCGCTGCACGAGTCGCGCGGGCGAAGCCGCATCTACTACAAGTTCGACGCGGTCCGGCCCGGGCTCGGGATCACGCTGCGCTTGCTCCCCGACCTCGGCCTCGCCGCGCTCGCGGTCGCGACCAGCGCCCTCAAGAGCGGCGGCGAGGCGCGGCGACGGGCACTGGCGCGCTGGTTTCACTATCGGGCCATGCTGGCCGCCGGACGGGCGCCGCGACTCTCCGGCGGCGTCCCGCGGCTCGACGGAGAGTGACCGCGGTGAGCCCGCGCGTGTCCGTGATCATTCCGGTGCGCGATCAACCTGACTTCCTCGCCGAGAGCCTGGCGAGCGTGTTCCGCCAGCCCTTCCGTGACCTCGAGGTGATCGTCGTCGACGACGGCTCGACGGTAGATCTGACGCCGGCGCTCGCGCCCTACGCGGGACGGCTCACGGTCGAGCGCCAGGCGCCCCAGGGCGTCGCCGCGGCGAGCAATCGCGGCGCCGCCCTGGCGCGCGGCGACGTGCTGGCGTTTCACGACGCCGACGACCTGATGGAGGAGGGGCGCATCACCCTGCCGCTCGCACGTCTGCAGGGAGCCGTCGCCCTCGTCTTCGGCAACGGGACCAAGGTCACGGCCGATCTCCGCCCGCTCGGACCGGTCATCCCGGCGCGCCAGGCGAGCCGGCTCGCCCGCCGCGGTCTCACGCTCGCGGAGCTGGTGCGGCGAAGTCACGTCTACCTGCAGGCGAGCCTGATCCGGCGCCGGGTGTTCCTGGAGCTGGGTGGGCTCCCGTCCTTCCGGGTCGGCGCCGATTGGGGTTTCGCGCTTCGCTGCGTCGCGCGCCATCCGGTCGCGTTCGTCGATGCGCCGCTCTTCCGCTATCGCCAGCACGGCGAGAGCCTGACCGCGGCGCGGGTGGCGATGGCGGAGGGAGCGGTCGACGTGCTCCGCGATTTCGTGGCGCGGGAGCCGGGGGTGATCGCGCGGCTCGGTGCACGTCGGGTCGCGCACGCGCTGGCCCGCCGCCTCGCCCGGCTCGCCGTGCAGGAGCTCCGCGCCGGCGACCGCGAGGCCGCCCGCGGCCACCTCCGCGAGGCGACGGAGCTCGCGCCGTGGACGCTCCGCTATCGCCTACGTCTTCTGCGTTCGCGGATGGCGCGATGAGCGGCGGCACGTCGCCCGCGACGGGGGCATCGTCGGCGCGGGCGCCGTGGGAAACGGCGCTGACGACGGCCTTCGTGGTCGCGCTCGCCGTCCTCCTGCTGACCATCGTCGTCGGCGAGCTCTCGCTGCCGGGCATCGGGGCGGTCCACTACAAGGTTCTCGCCCGCGGGCTCGCGGTGACTTGGCTCGTCTGCCAGCTGCTGCCGGCGGGACGCGCGGCGCTTCCCTACCGCCCCACGCCGTCCGACCTGCCGCTCGCCTGTTTCACCACGGCCGCCGCCGCATCGGTCGCGTTCGGCGGCGGTCATTGGGGCGACTTCCGAAACCTCGTCGCCGCGATCGGAATCGGCCTCCTCGGCCGCAGCCTCTTCGCGCCCGCCGAGCGACGCCCGCTCCTGGTGGCGCTGCTCGGCGCGACCGTGGTGGCGATCCTGCTCCGCGAGCTCGCCAGCCATCCGCACCTCCTGCCCCCGCACGAAACGGGCCGCTACGAGCTCGTCACCGCGAACCCGAACGTGCTCGGGTTCTGGTTCGCGATGACGGCACCGCTCCTGCTCGCGGCCGCCGCGGCGAATCGCGGCGTGTCGCGGTGGGCCGCCGCGGCGTGCTACGCGGCCGCGGTGCTCGGGACCCTGCTCACCTTCTCGCGCATCGCCGCGCTCGGTCTCGCCGCCGGGAGCCTGATCGTGGCGGCCAACCTGCCCCGTGCGCGGCGCGCGCTCGGAGTCGCCGCCCTCGCGACGATCGCCTTCGTCGCGATCTCACGCCCCGATCACTGGCTGGCGCGGCGCGCTCCGGGCGACAGCGACCGGCCGCGCATCATGTACACCGCGTTGGAGCTCGCCCGCGAGCACCCGATCCTGGGAGTCGGCTTCGGCATCAACAACCTGGAGGAGCATTTTCCGGCGCGCTACCATCGGCTCTACGGTGATCGGATCTTCCGCTTTCACGCCGCCAATCAGCTCATCGATCTCCTGGCGGGTACCGGAGTGCTCGGCACCGCGCTCGCGCTCTGGTGGGTGGGCCGGATCGGGCGTACGGCGCAGTCGGGGCGGCGCTCTCTGCGCTCGCAGGCGGCGGTCGCTCGGGCCGCGGGCGGCGTCGGAGCGCTGGTGGCGATCATCCTGATGAGCATGGGCGAACCGCCGCTCTACCACGGCAAGCTGCTGCCGATCCTCTTTCTCGTGCTCGCGGCCATCGAGCTCGGACCCACGGCACGCGAGCCGGAGCCCGATCACCCATGAGCATTCGCGACTGGTGGACGCGACGCACGCCGGAAACGAGCCGGACGCCGGCCCGCGACATCTATCGACCGGCCGCGGACGCGCTCTCGCTCCAGGACGGGCTCTCGACCCTGCAGCGCCGTTGGCCCGCGGCCCGCAGCACCAGCAGCGCCGACCCGATCTTTCTCCTGGCCGCCGGCTGGCGTTCGGGATCGACGCTCCTGCAACGCCTCGTGATGACCCCGCCCGAGGTGCTCGTCTGGGGCGAGCCCTTCGGCCATGCCGCCCTCATCGATCAGCTCGCCTACCCGATCCGTTGCATCACGGACGCGTGGCCGCACGACGACTGGTTCGACCTGCCGAGCCCGAACCAGGGCGGCCCGAACCAGGCGTGGATCGCCAACCTCTATCCCCCCATCACGGCGCTCTTGCATGCGCACGTCGACTGGTTCGATCGGCTGTTCGGCGAGCCCGCCCGCTTCGCGGGTTTTGCCCGCTGGGGACTGAAGGAAATCCGTCTCGGCGCCGACCATGCCCACTACCTGCACTGGCTCTTTCCGCGGGCGCGCTTCGTCTTTCTGTATCGCAACCCCTATCGCGCCTATCGCTCGTACCGGCGCTGGCGCTCCTGGTATCTGCGCTGGCCCGACGATCCGGTGCGCGAGCCGACGCGCTTCGGCCGGCACTGGCGCACGCTGGTGGAGGGCTTTCTCGCGGAGCACGAGCGCCTGGACGCCATGCTCGTCCGCTACGAAGACCTGGGAACCGCGGCGGCCGGGAGCGAGCGCATCGCGCGGCATCTCCGCTTGCCTGCTCCGCCCGTCGTCGAGCTCGAGCGCATCGGCAGCCGGCCGCGAGCGAATCGCACGGATGCCCCGCTCGATCCGGTACCGCCGGACGAGCTCACCCTCCTGCGCGCCGAGGTCGAGCCCCTAGCGGCGCAGCTCGGCTATGTCGCCGCGCCCGACTGATCCGACGGCGAGCCTCTCTCAGGGAAACGCGCGCGCGAGCGGGCTCGACTCCGCGGCGTCCCCGAGCTCGGCGTAGACCGCCGGCGTGCCGCGGCTCCGAAAGGACGCAACGGTGCGCCGAGTGCCGTCCGCGGAGCACCGGAAGAGCGCCCGCTCCACCAGGGGATCGCCCTGCATGTCGCAATGACCGCTGGCCGCCGTCGCGACCGTCGCCCGCTCCCCGCCGGTATCGGCGGTGGTGGTCGTAACCTCGTCGACCTGGAGGCGATAGGTGCGGAGATCCTTCTGCTCGGAGGCATGGCCGCTGAAGGCGGTCATCACGGTACCGCCGGCGGTCGGCGTCGTGAACACGAACATGACGCGGCCGTCACCGAAGTCGATGTTGACGAGCTTGTCGGTGCAGCCGGTGGTGAGCTCGCGATCCGCCACCACCAGACGCTCGCAGTCGCCCGGGATCACCGCGAGGTAGCGCCGGCCGTCGGGCGCGGCGGTGGGATCGAGCCGCACGTCGCCGCCCGTCGGCGCCGGCCGTTCGGGCTGCGCCTGCGGCTCGATCGGCTTGATCGCGTCGGGCGGAGGTGCCGTCGGCAACCCGGCGGGCGGCGGCAACGGCGGCAGGGAGCCGGGAGAGCGGGAGGGAATGGGCGACGCCATGATCTCGGCGGGCCGCACGTCCGCCGCGGTCACGGCCAGGCTCGAGGTTGCCGTCACCGCGAGCGAGACCGCCGCCCACACCCATGTCGATCGGATCATGCCTCCCGAGCAGCAAGGGGCGTGCCCGTGCTGATCCGAACAGCACGTCCCACGCGGCGCCCTGGGAAGGAAAGGCCCACGAACGCCGGCTCGGTAATTTGTAGAAAGCCGACCGTCAGCGACGACGACCGCGGGTAGAAACTACCCGAGGTGGTGAATCGTCTCCTCGCGACGCGCGCCGACCGAGATCATCGTGAACGGGGTTCCCGAGAGCTCCTCGAGGCGGGCCACGTAACGCCGGGCGTTGGCCGGAAGGTCCTCGAGGCGACGCGCGTGCGACAACGGCTCCGTCCAGCCCGGCAGCTCCTCGTACTCGGGCACGGCGGCGTCGAGGAGGCGCACGCTCGCCGGCACGTGCTCGAAGCGCTCGCCGCCCGCCCGATACGCGGTGCAGATCCGCAGTGGATCGAGCCCGGTCAGGACGTCGAGCTTGGTGAGCGCGATGCCGGTGAGCCCGTTCAAGCGGGCGGCCTGCCGCACGAGGACGGCGTCGAACCAGCCGCAGCGCCGCGGCCGGCCGGTGGTGGCGCCGAACTCGTCGCCGGTCTCGCGCAGCCGATCGCCGATCGCGCCGTGTTCGCTCGGTCGGAAAGGGACCGCTGCCGACGCGCGTGGTGTACGCCTTGCAGATGCCGATCACCTTGCGCGAAGCTACCGGGCCCGACGCCGGCGCCGGCAGCGGCCGCGCCGGCGACGGTGTTGGACGACGTCACGTACGGATAGGTGCCGTGGTCGACGTCGAGCATCGTGCCCTGCGCGCCCTCGAAGAGGATGCGCTGTCCGGCCTCGACCGCGCGATGGAGGTAGAGGGCGGTGTCGGCGACGTAGCGGCGCAGCTGGTCGGCGTGGCTTCGAAAGGCGTCGTGGATGGCGTCGAAGTCGAGACCGGGCTCTTGCAGGATGGCCTTCAGGTAGAGGTTCTTCTCCTCGAGGTTGCGCTCCAGCTTCTCGCGAAACACCGCCTCGTCGAGCAGGTCGACGATGCGGATGCCGGTGCGCGCCATCTTGTCCTCGTAGGCCGGGCCGATGCCGCGGCCGGTGGTGCCGATCTCGCCCTTGCCGCGCAGGCGCTCGCGCGCGAGGTCGATGGCCTTGTGGTAGGGCAGGATCAGGTGCGCCTCGTCGCTGATCTTGAGGCAGGCGTCGTCGGTGAGGTAGCCGCGCCGGCGGAGCGCCGTGATCTCCTCGACCAGCACCGCCGGGTCGACGACGACGCCGTTGGCGATCACGCAGATCTTGCCAGGGTGCAGCACGCCCGAGGGAATGAGGTGGAGGACGGTCTGCTCGTCGCCCACGACGAGCGTGTGGCCGGCGTTGTTGCCGCCCTGGAAGCGCACGACGATGTCGGCGTCGTGCGCGAGGAGGTCGACGAACTTGCCCTTCCCCTCGTCGCCCCACTGGACGCCGACGACAACGGTGCTCGACATGGCGGCGCTCAGAGCTGGAGCAGCTGCGCCGAGACGATGTCGGGCGGCGCGCCGGAGCTCGGCGAGCACGGACTCGGGCACCGGCTCGTCGACGTGGACGAACGAGATCGCCATTCCCGCCTGACCTTCTCGCGGCCGAGCTCGAGGCCGGCGATGTTGATGCCGTGCTCGCCGAGCAGCGTGCCGACCCGCCCGACGACGCCCGGGCACGTCGTGGTTGTTGAGCATCAGCACGTAGCCCTCCGGCACCGCCTCCATGTAGAAGTCGTTGATGCGGACGAGGCGCAGGATGTTGGTCCCGAAGACCGCGCCCTCGACGACCTGGGTTCCGGAGCTGCGCGTGACACGGACCGTGATCGAGTTGACGAAGTTGGTCGACTGACTGGCGCGCGCCTCTTCGACCGCGATGCCGCGCTCGCGCGCGATCGCCGGCGCGTTGACGTAGTTCACGCCCGTCGAGGAAGCGGCTGAGCAAGCCGCGCAGCACGGCGATCGTCACCGGCCGGACGTCGAGCTCGGCGACCGTTGCCAGCGTACTCGACGGCCACCTCGACGGGCGGCTCGGTGGAGAGCTGGGCGAGAAAGCTCCCGAGCTTCTCGCCGAGCAGCAGATACGGCCGCAGGAGCTGCAGCATCTCGGCGCTCACCGACGGCATGTTGACGGCGGTCTGGACCTCGCCGCGCACCAGGAAGTCGGTGATCTGCTCCGCGATCGCGATCGCGACGTTGATCTGCGCCTCGCTGGTCGGCGGCGCCGAGGTGCGGCGTCACGATCACCTGCGGCAGCGCCAGCAGCGGGTGATCCTTGGCCGGCGGCTCCTCGGCGAAGACGTCGAGCGCGGCGCCGGCGACCTTGCCGCTGGTGATCGCGTCGGGGAGCGCCGCCTCGTCGACGATGCCGCCGCGCGCGCAGTTGACGATGCGCACGCCCTTCTTCATCTTGGCGAAGGCGTCGGCGCCGATCAGGCCCTTGGTCTCGGGCGTGAGCGGCGATGTGCACCGTGACGAAGTCGGCGCGCGCGTAGAGGTCGTCGAGCGACACCAGCTCGACCTTGAGCTTGGCGGCGGCTTCCGGCTGTGACGAACGGGTCGTAGCCGATGACCTTCATGCGCAGGCCCTGGGCGCGCTCCGCGACGATGGCGCCGATGTTGCCGAGGCCGATGATGCCGAGCGTCTTGTTGCAGACCTCGGTGCCGGTGAACTTGGTGCGCTCCCACTTGCCGCCGCGCAGCGAGGCGTCGGCCTGCGGGATCTAGCGCGCGAGCGCGAGCATCAGCGTGATCGCGTGCTCGGCGGTGGTGACGTTGTTGCCGCCGGGCGTGTTCATCACCACGATGCCGCGGCTGGTGGCGGCCGTCGACGTCGACGTTGTCGACGCCGATGCCGGCGCGCCCGATCGCCTTCAGCTTGCCGTGGTGCTCGAGCGTGTCGGCGGTGACCTTGCTGCCGCTGCGGATGACCAGCGCGTCGTAGCCGCCGATGACGCGCTTCAGCTCGTCGGGCTTCATGCCCGGCTTGAGATCGAGCTCGATCTCGGAATTGGCCGCGAAGACGTCGACGCCCTGTTGGTCGAGCGGATCGGTGACGAGCACGCGGTAGGTCATGGCATTCGATCCGTCAGGCGGCCGGGACGGCGGGCATGCCGTCCATCAGGATCTTCTGCGCCGCGCCGACGCCGGCCCCGAACGGCGAGCTCCTTGCCGAAGGCGGCGAGCCCCATCTCGAGCGCCGCCATCGCGGTGACGATGTCGAAGGTGCCGATGTAGCCGAGGTGCGCGACGCGGCAGATCTTGCCCTTCAGCTGGTCCTGGCCGCCGGCGAAGGTGACGCCGATCTTGTCGCGCAGATAGCCGACCAGCTTCCCGGGCACGCCGTCCGGGAGGTAGATGCCGGTCGCCGCCGGGCTCGGCGCGCTCGGCGCGACCAGCCTGAGGCCGAGCGCCTCGGCGCCCGCGCGCGTCGCCCGCGCCAGGCGGTCGTGGCGCGCGTACACGTTGTCGAGACCTTCCTCGAGCATCATGCGGAGCGCCTCGTGGAGCCCGAAGATCAGCGAGATCGCCGGCGTCCAGGCGGTGGTGTGCTTCTGCTGGTTGTCGCGCTCGCGCTTGAGATCGAAGTAGAAGCGCGGCGACTTGGCGGCCGCGGCCGCCTTCCACGCGCGTTCGGAGAGCGCGATGAAGGCGAGCCCGGGCGGCAGCATCAGCGCCTTCTGCGAGCCGGTGACCAGGACGTCGATGCCGAGTCCGTCCATCGGCATGTCGAGCACGCCGACCGCCGTGATGCCGTCGACGACGAGCAGCGTGTCGCGCTCGCGCGTGATCTTGGCGACCTCGGCGACCGGATGGAGCGACGGTGGTCGAGGTCTCGCTGCGCCTGCATGAGGACGAGCCGGGTCTCGGGATGCTCCTTCAACGCGCGCGCGATCGCGGCCGGGTCGACCGCGGTTCCCCACTCGACCTTGAGCTCGGTCACCGCGAGGCCGTAGGTGGCGGCGATCTTGGCCCAGCGCTCGCCGAACTTGCCGCCGTTCACGACCAGGACCCGATCGCCGGGCGAGGTCGTGTTGGTGACCGCCGCCTCCATCGCGCCGGTGCCCGAGGAGGCGAGCATGAGCACGTCCTGGCTCGTCTTGAAGAGCGCCTGCAGCGACTTCGAGGTGTCGGCGAAGAGTGCTTCGAACTGCGGCGTGCGGTGGTGGATGATCGGCTGCGCCATCGCCAGCAGCACGGACTCGGGAACGGGCGTCGGCCCGGGGGCGAGAAGGTATTTCTTGATCATCGCTGTCCCTGCCTGTCTCTCGGGATCTGCGGCCGCAAAAAAGCCTGGACCCCTTCTAGTCAGAGGCCCAGGCGTTCGGCTCCTGAAGGTCGCACTCCCTCGTGGTGCTCCACGTGTACAACGCCAGTCGTGCGTACCGAATGATCTGTGAAGGCCGCGGAGCGTAACGAAGCACCCAGGGAGTGTCAAGCTGAGTGCCGGCGCCCGTGCGCTGCGCTCGGGAGCGAACGAGTCTGGTGCGGCTCGCGCGCCCGTCGTAAAAGCCGTTCGCGAAGGAGCGGCAGGATGAGAGTTCGTCGACGAATGCGGATCGCCGTGGTGCTGACGATCGTGGCGGCGACGTCCGCCGTGGCGGCGGACGATACGCCCGAAAGCTCCGCGCCGGCCGAGGTCGCGTCGCCGAGCGGGCGCGCCGTGATCGACACCGAGACCTCGGCTGAGCGCGAAGCGGAGTTCGAGCGGACGCCGTTCTTGCCGCAGGTGTTCGCGCATCAGTGGATCTATCACGAGCCGACGATCGGGATTCCCGAGCCCACCAGCGACTCCGAGCCGGCCCGCTTGAGCGTCACCCAGGCCGTGCACGAGGCGCTGCTCCACAACCCGGGCGTGGCCGCCCAGCGGCTGACCCCGCTCCGCCAGCGCCAGGACGTGCGGAGCGCCGAGGCCATCTTCGATCCCATCCTGACCGGCGCGGTCAACAAGGACCGGCGGAAGTCTCCGAACTCGTCGGCGCTCTCGGGCGTCCGCATCAACGAGCAGGAGAACTTCAACGCCAACCTCGGGCTCAGGAAGACCCTGCGGACGGGCGGCGACTTCGCGATCGACTTCACCAACAACCGCTTCGTGTCGAACGCGCGCTTCCAGGGGCTGATTCCCCAGTACGAGCCGGAGCTGGTGTTCTCCTTGAACCAACCGCTGCTCCGGAACTTCGGACTGAACTTCGCCTATCTGTTGGTGGACGTCACTCGGCTCCAGTCGGAGGCCGCGGCCTGGACGTACCGCGCGCAGTTGGCGAACTTCGTGAAACAGGTCATCGCGGACTACTGGATAGTGGTGTTCGCGCGCCAGAACGTCGTCGTGCAGCAGGAGTCGCTCGCGCTGGCACAGCGGACGCTGCGCGAGAACCAGGAACGCGTGCGGGTCGGTCTGCTCGCGCCGGTGGCGGTGAAGGAAGCCGAGAGCGTGGCGGCCTCGCGCGAGCAGGAGGTGATCGTCGCCACCAACCTCCTCGACAACACGCTGCAGACCCTGCGCCAGGTCGTGTACCTCCAAAAGGGTGACGCCTTGCTCCCACGCCCGATCGAGCCGATCGACGAGCCCCGTACGGCGGCGGTCGCGGTCGACGCCAACGCCGCCCTCACGCTGGCACTGGAGCAGCGTCCCGAGGTGCGAGCGCAGACCCTCGATCTTCAAAGCAAGCAGGTCACGCAGCGGGTGCGCGAGAACCAGCTGCTCCCCCGGGTCGACTTCGTCGGCAACTTCGGCCTGAACGGCCTCTCGGGCGACGCGGTGACCGTCGTCGACCCGAGCACGGGAGAGCAGGTGCAGACGCCGTTCGACGGCCCGTATACCGAGGCGCTCGACCGGCTGTCGAGCAGGAAGTTTTACTCCTACCTGGCCGGGGTCGAGGTCGAGATCCCGATCGGCAATGCCGCCGCCAAGGCCGAGTACACCAAGTCCAAGATCGACGTCTCGCAATCGGAGCTGAACCGCCGGCAGCTGCTCTCCGACATCAGCCTCGAGGTTTCGCAGGCCGTGAACGACGTCGTCGCCAACATGAAGCGCATCCAGTCGTCACGGGTGGCGCGCGAGCTCGCCGAGGAAAATCTCCGCAACCAGCAAAAGCGCCTCGAGGTCGGGATCGCCACCACCAAGGACGTCCTCGACTTCCAGGACGACCTCACCCAGGCCCGCGGCGTCGAGCTGCGGGCGGCGACCGACTACAACATCTCGCTCGCCGAGCTCGCCCGCTCCCAGGGAAGCCTGCTCGACCAGTACTCGGTCGTGGTCGAGGTGCCCGGCAAGCGCTTCGTCCCCTGGTGGGCCAGGTTTTAGGTCCCCGCGAGCGTACCCGCACGCGCCGAGCAGCCGCTTCGCCCCATCCAGTGCCATGTCGCATGCGTATCGAGTGGACGACTGCCACTGCTTCACCGTAAAGTACGAGGCGCCCGACGACGTGCCGCCTCTCCACACACCAGCACCGATCGGTTTACCTGCGCTTGAAGGAAGGAGACGTTTCGTCATGAATCCCCCTGCCCGCTTCACTCTCGTGAGCTTGGTCCTCCTCTGCCTCCTCGTGACCGCTCGCATCGCGGCCGCCGTCGAGCCGCCCCGCATCATCGACAGCTACGTACTCTTCGCCTACGACGAGATGATCCTGAAGGGTGCCTCCGGCGTCTCGCCGCGCGGCCACATCCGCGGCGGCGACATCGGGGTCAACTATCCCACCAGCGTCCCGGGGGCCTTCGCGCTCTCGTTCGCGACCGCGGGCCGCGTCATCATGGACAACGGCTCGCAGGCCGTGGCCGACAGTGTGCGGTCGTCGAATCCCGAGGGCATCTTCTTCGACCTCTTCGCCAACAGCGTGAATCCGAGCTTCGCGGCGACCATCCTCGGCACCGGCCCGACGTCGTACACGCCGCCCATCATCGACCCCGCCAATCTGCCGGCGTTTCCGTTCACGCCGGGTCGCGCCCTGACCGACGGCGCGGCGGACGTCACGGTCGCCGGGAGCGGGCTTCCGAGCCCACACAGCTTCGCCCCGGGCGCCTATCGCGACGTGCGCCTCAACAACGGCGCGGTCGTGAGCTTCGGCGACGGTACCTACGATCTCCGCAGCCTCTCGATCGGCAGCAACGTCACGGTCAACGTCACCGACAACACCATCCTCCAGATCGACCGCGGCATCTCGATCAACGACGGCCTGAAGCTCGGCCTCGGCACCTTCTCCGGCGCCCAGATCTACGTCGGAGCGCTCGGCTTCAATCCCAACGCCAATCCCGTCACCAACTTCGCCCACAACGCCGAGATCCACGCCCAGATCTTCGCCCCGACGGGGTGGATCGACATCGGCGGGCGGAACCAGCTCTTCGGCCGCTACATCGCCCAGCGCATCACCGGCGACCCGAACAACAACGTCACGATGGAGTTCCCGCCGCTGTTGCCGCCGGGCGGCGGCGGCGGCACCGATCCGGTCCAGTGCTACGAGATCCATCGGCCCGTCATGAACCTCGACGTCACCCTGGTGGACGCTCTCGGCCCCAGCACGGCTACGGTGGAACGCGCCAAGCGCATCTGCGCGCCGGCCGACGTGAACGGCACCACCCCGGGCGCGCCCTCTCATCCGGGACACTTCACCTACTACACGATCCGGCAGACGAGCCCGTTCACGGCGGTCAAGAACGTCGACGTCACCAACGTCTTCGGCACCATCACCGTGCGCCTCTCGACCCCCGATCGTCTGCTCGTCCCGACGGCCAAGAGCGTCATCGGACCGCCCGCGCCGCTGGCGACGCCGCCGGACCACTACAAGTGCTACCGGGTCGCCGGCGCGCAGTTCCGCGACCAGGGGCTCGCGGTCACCGATCAGTTCGGCTCCATCACCGTCGACATCAAGCGACCGCTGCACCTCTGCCTCGCGGTCGAGAAGAACGGCGAGCCGGTGGTGGCCCCGGGCGCAAACCTGATGTGCTACCAGGTCCGCGGCACCCCGCCGGCGACGCCGCCGGCCCTGGTCTACACCCAGAACCAGTTCGGGCCGGATGAGTATCCCTTCTTCGGCCCGCGCGACCTCTGCTTCTCGTCCAGCGTCACGCTTCCCTGAGGGTGGGGTTCGGCGCACCGTCGTCCCCGCGTGCGGATGTCGCACGCGGGGACGATGCCCGTGCGATCACGATCTGCACCCGCTCGGCGGCCGCGAGCCGAAGTCCCACGACGTGATAGCCGGCGGCGTGCACCTCGCGTGCCGTCGGATAGGCGAGGCGCCGCCAACGGGTGCGGGGTGACACTCCCGGAACGGCCGGGGCGAGCACGAGCGCAAGGGCGGCGCCGAGCGGCCGGCGCGGTCGATTGTGATCGACGACGACGAGCCATCCATCCGTGACGAGCGCCGCACGCGCCCCCGCGAGCAGGCGGACTCGTTCCGCCGCCGGAGGAGACGACCCGACGAACGACAGCACGAGGCTCGCGAGTCCCGCGCCGCTACGCGGCAGCGGCTCGCCCCAGGTGATCCAGGCCGCCGGCCCGCCGCCCAGGGCCTCCACGATCCGTGACTCGGTCTCACCCCGCCACGCCGACATGCGCGGCGCCGTCGCTCGCTAGCGCCCGTTCCGGCTGCGGATCAACGTCGTGAACTCCTCGCGCGTCTCCTGACGGTCGCGGAAGGTGCCGAGCATGCAGCTCGTCACCACGACGGAGTTCTGCTTCTCGACCCCCCGCATCCGCATGCAGAGATGCTCGGCCTCGACGACGACGCCGACCCCTTGCGGCTCGATGGCGTCCATCAGCGAGGTCGCGACCTGGGTCGTGAGGCGCTCCTGCACCTGGAGCCGCCGTGCGAAGACCTCGAACAGACGGGCCAGCTTGCTGAGGCCGAGGATCTTCTTGCTGGGGATGTAGGCGACGTGGGCCTTGCCGAAGAACGGCAGCAGGTGGTGCTCGCAGAGCGAGAAGAAGTCGAGATCCTTCAGCACGATCATCTCGGAGTACTCTTCGCTGAAGAGCGCCGAGTTGAGGATCGCGGCGGGATCCTCTTGGTAGCCCTTGGTGAGGAACGCGAGGGAGCGTACGACGCGCTCGGGGGTTTTCAGCAGGCCTTCGCGCTCCGGGTCCTCACCGATCGTCCGCAGGATCTCGCGGACGTTGTCCTCACCTCTCAAGACTTGCCCTTCTTCTCGATCGCGCGAACCTTCTGGTACTTGCGGTAGTCGTACCCGGTCGCCATCGCCATCAGGAGGCCTTCCATGCCGCCCTCGCGCTCGCGCCTGAGGATCAGCAGGCGGTCGTAGAACTCCGGAAGTCGCGGTTGATGCGCGGGGCCTCGTCGACGGGGTTGAGGTAGAAGGCGTGCAGGCGATTGACCGTGAAGCGGAGCGCGGAGAAGCGAAGCTCGTTGGGAAACGCATCCCACTCGGCGAGCGAAAGCGTGCGCAGCGACTCGTAGCCGCCGATCAGGACCTCGAAGCGCTTCAGGTCGTAGCGCTCGCCGTCGTAGCAGAGGGCGTTCACCGCGGTCGCGAGGTCGAAGATGTACTTGCCGCGCGACGCGGTCTCGAAGTCGAGCACGCCGACGACCTTCTCGCCCCGGAAGAGGATGTTGTCGAGGAAGAGATCGCCGTGGATGATGCCCTTCGGCAGCTTGCACTCGAGATAGTGCTCGAGGTAGCCGACCTCCTCGTCGAGCGTGCGGGTGATCTTCTTGAAGTACGACGGCAGGCGATCCCGCACCTCTTGATAGACGTCGGCCACGCGCTCGAAGCTGAAGCGATTGTCGACGCCCTTCTTGTAGCCCTTGCCGATCACGTGCAGATCGGCGAGCACGCGGCCGGCGTTCTCGATCTGGATGAGCGAGAGGTCGGTGGTCTCGCGCTTGTGGCCGTCGATGAACTTGAAGAGCGAGATGCACTTGCCGCCGATCTCGTGGTACTGGCGACCCTTGCGGTCGATCAGAAGCTGCGGGCACGGAAACCCGTGCTTCCGCAGATAGAGGAGGAGATCGATCTCGCGTTTGACCTCGATCTCGCTCCGCTCCTCGTCGATGCGGAGCCAGTAGCGACCCTTGGCGGTGTCGAGGCGGCAGTTGCCGTCGGTACCGCCGCCATTGCCGTTTGCCGTGTGAAGCTTCCCGAGGCCGAAATCCTCGGTCAGCTCCGCCAGCTGCCGTCTGTCGAGATTGGTGTACACCGCCATTGTGTTTGCGCCCGCCACCCTCAAAGAGTTGTTGAAATTCGTTTAGTTATATCCCTAACCCCGCGATTGTCAATAGTTTTCTGGCCATCACCTGATACGGATCGGAATATGGCGAATGCTGCAGGAGGAGAGCTATGTAGGCGATTTCGTGGAGTCGCTGACGCCGATCTTGGGGCACGAGGCTTCGAGGGGACAGTCGGCGCAGCGCGGCTTGCGGGCATGACAGATCCGCCGGCCGTGGTGGATGAGCCGATGGGAGAAGTGCGTCCATGACGCGGGTGGCAACAGGTCGCGCAGATCCATCTCGATCCGGGTGGGGTCGTCCTCGCGGGTGAGGCCGAGCCGGTTCGCGAGCCGGCGGACGTGGGTATCGACCATGATGGACGGAACGTCGTACGCCGTCCCGAGAACGACGTTGGCCGTCTTCCGACCGATGCCCGGGAGGGTCACCAACGTGTCGAGATCGCGCGGCAGCTTGCCGCCGAAGTCGCGGGAGATCGCGGCGGCAACTCCCAGCAACGACTTGGCCTTCTGGCGAAAAAAACCGGTCGTGTGGACGAGGTCCTCGAGCTCGGCGGGCTTGGCGGCCGCGAGCGCCGCGGGTGTCGGATAGCGCTTGAAGAGGCCGGGCGTGACCATGTTGACCCGCTCGTCGGTGCACTGAGCCGAGAGGATGGTCGCCACGAGCAGCTGCCAGGCGTCCTCGTGACGCAGCGCGCACCAGGCATCCGGATAGGCGTCCGCGAGCGCCCGGTCGATCCTGCGCGCCCGGGCGCGCCGGGCGGCCGGGGTTTCGCTCACGAGGAAGACGCGCTCAGCTTGGGCGTCAGGGCCGGCTGGTCCGTTTCGACCGCCGCGGGTTGTAGGCGCTGCTCCCGCTCCGCTTCCGCCCCGGTGCGGTAGCGCTCGACGGCCGCCTCGGTCTCAGCGGCACTCCATCCGAGCGCGTCGCGCATCAACCCCGCGACCTCGGCGGCGATCGCGACACCGCCGTCGGCATGGCGAAACGAGAGCGGAACGCGTCGACGCAGCACGTCGTCGAGCGTAACGGCCATCTCGGCATCGGCGGCGCGCGTCACCTCGATGCGGCGGTACGGCAGGTTGGCGATCAGGCGCCGGGCGGACGCGGGATCGCGGAGGACGGTCGCGACCAGCTCGCGCGCCGCGGCTCCGTAGCGTCCGAGCAGGTGGCGAACCAGTCCGTCGTCGATCGACCCCGGCACGTTGGCGCGGAGGCGCTTCGCGAAGCCGACGAAACCGCCGCGATCGTGATCCTCGACGCGCGCACCGGGAAGCGGCACCTCTCCGCTGCGACACTCCCCGAAGCGCCGCTCCGGCTCGAGCGCCACGAGGCGCGCCACCACGCGATCCACGACCTTCTCCGACACTCGCCGGTAGGTGGTGAGCTTGCCGCCGCCGAGCGACAACAGGCCCGACGCGCTCTCGAAGATCTCTTCCTCGCGCGACGTCTCGGAGGGGGACTCGGCCTCGGCGGGGGCCACGAGCGGGCGGAGCCCCGCATACGCGCCGACGACGTCCGACTCGCCGAGAGCGGCCGCCGGGAAATACGCGTTGACGGCCTCGAGCAGGTAGCGGACGTCGTCGGCGTCGGCCGCCACGTCCTCGGGGCTTGTGTCATAGTCGGTGTCGGTGGTCCCGATCAGCGTCTGGTTCTCCCACGGGATCGCGAACATCACGCGGCCGTCGCGCGGGGCGCGGAGCACGATCGCGTTCCGGTTGCCCACCCGATCGCGCGGCACGACGATGTGGACGCCCTTGGTGAGCCGGAGCACTGGCGCCGCCGCGGGCTCGTCCAACCGGCGCACGCGATCGAGCCACGGACCGGTCGCGTTGACGATCTGCCGCGCGGCGATGGTGTAGGACGCACCCGTCACGCGGTCGGCGACGCGGGCAGCACTGAGTCGCCCGTCGGTCCGCACGAGCTCTTTGACGCCCAGGTGATTGCAGGCGATCGCGCCATGCTCCACCGCCGCCTGGATGGTCTCGAGCGTGAGGCGCGCGTCGTCGGTCCAGCAATCGTAGTAGTGCATCGAGCCTTGCAGACCATCGCTCCGCAGCTGCGGCTCGTGCTGCAAGGTCGTCCGCTGGCCCCAGGAGCGATGGCGGGCGATGTTCCGGAAGGCCGACAGGCCGTCGTACACCCAGAGACCGGCCGACAGGCGGAGCCGCCCGACCGGGTCGCCGCGGAAGATCGGGAAGACGAACGGCATCGGGTGCACCAGGTGCGGCGCCAGATGCCGCCGCAGGTGATCGCGCTCGCGGCTCGCCTCCAACACGAGGGCGAACTCGTAGTTCTCGAGGTAGCGGAGGCCGCCGTGGATCAGCTTCGAGGACTTGCTGCTGGTGCCGCTGGCGAAGTCGCCCTGCTCGACCAGCGCCACGCTGAGGCCGCGCATGGCGGCATCGCGGGCGATGCCAGCGCCGTTGATGCCGCCGCCGATCACGAGCAGATCGAAGGACGGCCGGGCGAGTGCCTCGGCGAGGGCGACGCGCCGCGCCTGCAACCCGCCGTCAGACACGGGTCTCTCTCCGGGATACGCGCGGCATCGTCATCGACGGCCTTTCGCTTCTATCACACGGTGGGGGAGCCGCCATCCAGAATCCTTCCACACCAGGACCAACGACAGGTCGGCGACGTTGGTCCCGGTCGGCCCGGGCGAGAACAGCTCGCCGACGGCCGCGAGACACGGATGGACGTCGTGGCGGCGCAGCGCCTCCGCAAGCGGGCGTCCGGCCGCGGCGGCGCGCCGGCCGGTCGTGCCGTCGGCGAATGCGCCCGCGGCGTCGGTCGGCCCGTCGATCCCGTCGGTGCCGGCCGCGAGCAGCGCCCAGCCGGGACGGCCGGCGAGCTCGCCCGCGAGCGCGGCCGCCAGCTCCTGATTGCGGCCGCCTCGGCCATGACGCCGGCCGAGCGTGACGGTGGTCTCCCCACCGACGATCAGCAGCGCGGGACGTCCACGCCGGAGGCGCGCCTGCAACCCGCGCACGTGGCGCGCGAGCGCGTGCGCGGCGGCCGCGGGCGTGCCCACGAGCGGACGCCGGAGCTCGACGACGGTGGCGATGCCGGCGCGGCGGGCCAGCCGGAGCGCGGCCGCCCGCGCCGTCGCGTTGCCGGCGAGCAGGAGCGTCGGACACGCCCGTGCCGCCGTCGTCCCTGGCTTCGGGGTCTCGGGAATCGCGCCGCGCGCGCCGCGCGCGAGATGCGCCCGCACGCGGGCCGGAAGGCGCTCCGCGCCACCCGCGCGCGCGAGCGCCGCGAGCGCGTCGCCGTAGCTGGTCGGATCGGCGACGGTCGGACCCGAGCCCACGACGGCCAGGTCGTCGCCGGGAACGTCCGACACCACGAGCGCCGCCGCCGCGCGTCCGACCAGCCGCGCCGCGAGCCGACCGCCCTTGATCGCCGAGACGTGCTTGCGGACCGCGTTCATCGCCGCGATGTCGAGGCCGCTCGCGACGAGCCACGCCCCGACGCGGCGCTCGTCGCCGAGCGTGAGGCCGGGCGCCGGCGCCGCCAGGAGACTCGACGCTCCACCCATCAACACCACCAGCACGGCGGCGTCCGGATGGTGGTCGAGCACCGCGAGGAGCCGGCGCGTGGCGTCGCGGCTCCGCCGATCGGGAACGGGGTGCGCGCCGGTCGCGAGCGCGATCCGCGCGAGCCGCCGCTCGTAGCCCGGCGGCACGATCACCACGCCGCCGACGACGCGGGCACCGAGCGCGCCTTCGATTCCCGCCGCGAGCCCGGCAACGCCCTTGCCCGCGCCGAGCACGACGAGCCCGTGCTCGAGCGGCAGCGTCGCGCCGACTCCACCGACGCCGCGTACGCGGAGTCGGCTTCCCGTGACCGCGAGCGCCTGGCGCGCGAGTCGCGACGGCCCGACCGCCGCGACGGCGGCGCCGTAGAGACGCGCGAGCAGCCGTCGCACCGCCGCCGGCGCGCGCGTCGCGGTCGCGGCGCGCTGCTTCCGGTCACTCACCTTGCCTGGCACCCTGGCTTTCTGTAACGTCCCGCCGAACGCCCACCCCGCCCAGCTCCTGGAGGTCACCATGCACGAAGAATTCCGGACCGAGCAGTTCGCCGACAGCTTCGTTGGGGTCTGGAAGCGCGTGATGACCGATCCCCGCGGCTTCTTCCAAGACATGCCGACGCGGGGCGGCCTGCAGCCGCCGCTGCTCTTCCTGGTCGGCTGCCTCATCATCAGCGGCCTGGGTTTCCTGATTCTGGGACCGCGCGGCTTCGGGCTCATGCTCGTGCTCGAAGGCATGCTGTGCTCGTTCGTCTGCGCCGCGGTCCTCGCGATCATCTCCCGTCAGCTCTTCGCCGGCACCGGCGACTACGAGGCGACGTACCGAGTCGTGGCGTACGGCAGCGCTCCCGCCGCCCTGCTCTGGGTCCCCCTGGTCGGCCGGCTGGCGATGCTCTACGCGATCTTCCTGACCATCGTCGGCCTCGAGCGGGTGCACGGCTTCGACGCCGTCAAGTCGGTGCTGACGGTGTTGTTGTCGACGATCGTGCTGCTGGCGGTGGGATGGGCCCTCGGGCTGCATCACCACTGCGCGTAGCTGGGACACCTGCCCGTAGCGGCCGAGCGGGCCGCTCCCGCGACGGCTACTGGCCTTCTTCGTCGAGGTCGGTGGCGCCGAGCCGCCGGTAGGCGCGATCGTCGTCGCCGCGCCGATTCTGCTTCGCCTCGGTCTCGCGGTCGGCCTGGCATTGCACGCAGAGGCGGGTGAACGGCATGGCCTGCAGCCGCCCCTCGGCGATCTCGGATTCGCAGCTCTCGCACACCCCGTACGAGCCGTCCCCGATGCGTTCGAGGGCGTCCTCGATGGCCTGGAGCTTGCCGCGCTCGCGATCGGACAGGATGAAGCTGATCTCCCGTTCCCGCTCCTCGCTGGCGAGATCGTAGGTGTCCATGCCCTCGTCTTTGGACGCCTCACGGCCCTGCTTCAGATCCTGCTGGATCTCGGCCAGAAGCTGCTGCTTCATGTTTTCGAGCGTTTCGCGGGCGGTCTTTAGGAATGCTTTGCGCATGGGCTCCTCGAAAGGGGCCGGATGGTAAGGGCTCACACCACCGGTGTCAACTATTCCTTTTCGGCCCCGTGCGGTCGGGCGCTTTTCGCGCCCGATCCTGCGATGGCCCCCGGCGCCCGAAGTCAATTCGGGCGCCTCGCCTCTTTTTTTAGGGGCGACGGGTTGGAGGATCGGAGACGAAGGGCCGCACGAGATCCCACACCAGGCGCTCGACCTCTTCGATCGAGAGCAGCCGGCCGTCCTGGACGCATTCTAGGCAGGTCCAGTGTTCCTCGGTGTCGAGCTCGAGCAGGGAAAGATAGGCCTCCTCGGCGGCGCGGAGGTGGTCGCGGTCGGACTCGTGGAGGTCGCGGAGCTTGCCGTTCAGGTAGGCGCGCTCGTCCTTCTTGGCGACCAGCTCGAAGCCGATGTCGGCCGGAACATGCAGGAGGATGCTGAGATCGGGCTTGGGGACGCCGAGCAGGCCGTACTCGAGCCCGTTCAGCCAGGCGAGGAACCGCCGGCGCTCGTCCGGGTCTCGGATCTTGGCCATTTGATGGCCTTTGTTGGCCGAGACGTAGCGGTTCGAGACGACGATCGCCCCACGGTCGAGGGCGGCGCGAATCTCGAAAGAGGCGTCGTAGCGGTCGAGCGCGAAGAAGGTCGAGGCGCGGTAGGCATCGATGTCCTTCAGCTCGCCATATTCGCCGCGCAAGTAGCGCTCCACGAAGTATGCCGAGGGCGCACCGTAGCGCGGGAAGTCGACCAGGACGACGTCGTATCCCGAGGCCGCGAGCCGGGCGTGGAGGCGGGTCGTCTGCGTCCCTTTTCCGGAGCCGTCCGTGCCGTCGATCACGATGAACGCGCCGCTCATACGCGCTCGTAGGTGACGAACGAGAAGCCGTCGCGGTCCTCGCGCCGCGTCACCGTCCAGACCGTCGGATCGATGTCCGGGAAGAACGTGTCGCCGTCGACGTCACGGTGGACGTGGGTGATGTCGAGCACGTCGGCATGGCCCATCGCGTCCGCATAGATCGCGGCGCCGCCGTTGACGACGACCTCGTCCGCGGTGTGGTCGGCGAGCGCCTTCGCCAGCGACGCGGCCCGTTCGACACCCGGCGGAAGCGGATAGTCAGCCTGTCGCGTCACGACCACGTTGGTCCGGCCGCGGAGCGGGCGGTGCTTTTCCGGAATCGACTCCCAGGTCTTGCGGCCCATGACCACGACCTTGCCCATCGTGATGGCCTGGTAGCGCCTGAGGTCCTCGGGAATGCGCCACGGCAGGCCACCGTCCTTGCCGATGCAGCCGTTCCGCGCGACCGCCGCGACGATCGTCACCATGGGTCAGACGGCGATCGGAAAGTCGATCTTTCCGTAGCTCTCGTAGCCCTCGACCCGGCTGTCCTCCGCCCTCCAGTCCCACATCGAGGTAAAGGGCTCGGTGACGATCCGTGGCAGCGGGTAGCGATGGGGGTCGCGCGTGAGCTGCTCCCGGATGCCGTCGACCTGATTCAGGTACACGTGGGTGTCCGCCAGGAAGCCGATCAGCTTGCCCTCGGAGAGGCCCGTGGTCTTGGCCAGCAAATGGAGCAAGAGCCCATAGCTCGCGATGTTGAACGGCAGGCCGAGCGGCGCGTCGACGGAGCGCTGATTCCAGAGCAGGTTCAGCTTGCCGTTGATGACCGTGACCTGGAACACGAAGTGGCAGGGCGGGAGTCCCTGTTGCTCGAGTTGCAGCGGGTTCCACGCGCTCACGATCATGCGGCGATCGTCCGGGTTGGCGGCGAGCGTCTCGACCAGCCGCCGCAGCTGATCGACGCCACGGTCGGTGTAGTCCGCTTCGTGGCCCACGTAGGGCGCGCCAAAGTGCCGCCATTGGAAGCCGTAGACGGGTCCGAGATCGCGCTCCTCGAGCATGCGCTGCTTGGAGGCCGCGTCGTGACCGTAGGGGGCCCGCTCGGGATTGGCCCATTCGTCCCAGATGTGGTTGTTGCGGTCCTGCAGCCAGCGTTTGTCCGTGAGACCCCGGACGAAGAACTCGAGCTCGGTCGCGACCAGGCGAAAGGCGATGCGCTTCGTCGTCAGCAGCGGAAAGCCGGTCGCCATGTCGTGCTCGAACATGGCGCCGGCGATCGCGAGCGTATCGACGCCGGTTCGGCTCGCCTTGCGCTCGCCCTCGGTCAGGATGCGGCGAACGATGTCGAGATAAGCCTTCACGGAGCCACGCGTCCCGGCTCAGTGCCCCGTCGAGCCGAAGCCGCCGCGATCCGACCCGGTCGCGTCGGCGACCACCCATTGCACCCGCGGCCGCGGCAGGATGATGCCCTGGGCGACGCGCGTGCCGGCCGGGACCCGCACGGCCTCGTCGCCGGGATTCCACACCGAGATCAGGATCTCGTCCTCGGGACCGCAGTAGTCGGGATCGATCACGCCCACGCCGTTGGCCAGGATGAGGCCGTGCTTCTGGAAGAGCGAGGAGCGGGCATAGACGTGGAAGACGTGGTCGGGCGGCACGCCGACGCCGAGCCCGGTCCGAAGCAGCGCCTGCGCGCGCGCCGCCACGACGGCATCGTCGAGGATGGCGAGATCGAAGGCAGCCGCGCCCGGAGACTTGTACTCCGGGAGCTGGGCGCGCGGGTCGCGTTTGGTGATGCGGACGGTGATCATGCCGGTGCGATCTCGTCTTGATCTGTCAGACCCCGAGCGGTGCGGTCAAGTTTCGCCTCCGGCGTCATCGCGGTGCGCCCACGCCCGCGCCGTGCCACCACACTACGCGCTTGCCGGCTTGGCGGAGAAGCGCGATCCCCATCGCGTCCCCGCGCTGGTTGGGCTGCCGGCAGTAGACCCGCGCCACCCCGCTGTTGATGGCGCGCTTGGCGCACATGACGCACGGGGTATGCGTGAGGAACATCACCTTGTCCTTCTCGATCGCGCCCGCCTTGAGGAGCGCGTTCTCCTCGGCGTGCACGTAACCGCTGCGGTCGGTGGGAATGAAATCCCGGTCGTTCATGCCGGCCGCGCCGCCGTTGTAGCCGACGCCGAGCACGCGCTCGAGATCGCCCGAGACCACGACGCAGCCGACCTTCTGCGAGCCGTCGGTCGAGCGCAGTGCCAGCGCCTCGGCGAAGTACTGATAGGCCTCGGGCAGGGTGAGCGCCGGCGGGAGGCGGCCTGCCACCAGGCCGGGCGAGTGCGGCCCGGCGACGCGCGGTCGCCAGCGTGGATAGCGCACCACCGTCTTGCCGGCACGCCGCAGGAGGGCGAGGCCGTCGCGGCCGCGCGCGCCCTCGCGGCGATAGTAGACGTGGCTCACCCCGCTGTTGATCGCGCGCACGGCGCACAGGTAGCAGGGCGCCTCGGTGACGAACATGAGCTTGTCCTTCTCGACCGCGCCCGCGATCAGGAGGGCGTGCTCCTCCGCGTGGAGGTGACTGCCGCCGCGCGTCCGCCGGCGGGTGTCGAGGGCGCTGGCGGCGCCGCCCGCGAAGCCGGCGCCGAGGACGCGCTCGAGGTTGTGGCTCACCAGCACGCAACCGCTGCGGTGACTGGAGGCCGCTGAGCAGCGCGACAACGCCTCGGCGAAGCGCAGGAACGACTCGAAGAGCGGGATGCGGTCCTGATACGCCCCGCGATTCAGAGGATGCGTGTTGGTCGGACGGCCGTCCTTCACGCGGGTGCGCCGTCGCGGGTGCGGGGACGAGCGGGCCGCCACCGGGCTCGTCAGTCCCGAAAGTTGACGAACTGGACGGCGAGTCCGAAGTCGGCGGCGCGGAGCTTGGCGATCACGTCCTGGAGATCGTCACGCTTCTTGCCGGAGATCCGCACCTCGTCGTCCATGATCTGCGCCTGCACCTTGACTCCCGACGTCTTCACGAACTTCACGATCTCGCGCGCCTTCTCGGTCTCGATGCCCTGCTGGACGGTGATCTTCTGCCGTGCGCGACCGCCTAACGCCGACTCGACCGTCCCGTAGTCGAGGTTCTTGATCGGCACGTTCCGCTTCGCCAGCTTCGATTGCAGCACATCGACCACCGCCTTCACCTTGAAGTCGTCGGCCGACGTGATCGTGATGTCCTTCTCGTCCCAGGCGATCTCGGTCTTGCTGTCCTTGAGATCGTAGCGCTGGGCGACCTCCTTGCGGGTCTGGTTGAGGGCGTTGTCGACCTCCTGCAGATCGACCCGCGACACCACGTCGAACGACGGCATGCGGCGCTTTCGTAGCAGGCGTTCCGGCGACGCGCCAGCACACGCCGCCGCGTGCGCGCGTCACGGATTTCCCGTTGACTCGCAATGCGCCGTTGCTTAAGCCTCCGAGTGCGCAGCAACCCACCGTGGGAGCTCACGGTGTGGTGGGATGGCCAGGATGGCCGGGGGGTGCGGATGTCGACGAAACGTCTCGCAGGAATCATCCTCGTCCTGCTCACGTTCGCGCTGCCGAGACCGGCGCTCGCGTGCACGTCCTCCGCCGAGTGCGACGACGGCAATGCCTGCACCGACGACCTCTGCGACAGCAACCTCGGCTGCGTTCATGCCGAGGTGAGCAACCCCTGCGACGACGGCAACGCGTGCTCCACCGGCGACAGCTGCCAGGAAGGCGCGTGCCTGGGCGGCGGCGCCGCCGGCGGCTGCACCTCGTGTCAGGCGATCGCGACCATTCCGGCCGACGGCGGCGCCTTCGTCGGCGTCACCAGCGGCACCGGCTCGCTCACCGGCAGCTGCGGTACGACGGCGCCCTCCCCCGAGCGCGTCTATCGCTGGACTCCGACCGGCTCCGGCACCGCCGTCGTGCACACCTGCGGCAGCGGCACGCTCTACGACAGCGTCGTTCACGTCCACGCCGGCACCTGCACCGGCGCCGGGCTCGCCTGCAACGACGACACCGCCGGGTGCACGACCGGCGAGCCGAACGACCATCACGGGTCGCGCGTGACGTTCGCCGTGACCGCCGGCCAGACCTACGTCATCGTCGTCGACGGCTTCAACGGCGCCCGCGGCACCTACACGTTGACCGTCAACCCGCCGACCGTCTGCGGCAACGGCATCCGCGAGGGCGCCGAGGCCTGCGACGGCGGCGACGCCGCCGGCTGCCCGAGCGGCCAGTGCACCGGGAGCTGCACCTGCGTTCCGCCGGCGAGCGGCCTACCCGACCTCGTACCCGCGATCGTCGACGTGAGCCTCGCCTTCAACACCAGCGTCGCCGCCGGTGACGTCGTCGAAGGCTGCGCCGAGACGACCTCCGGCGTCGACCTGCTGCGCTTCGGCGCCTACTCGCAGAACCTCGGAAACGCCGACTTCGTGCTCGGCGACCCCGGCTGCCCGAGCCCGTGCGATCAGCATCCGCTCGAGGTGTGCGCCGATCCCGAGTTCGTCTGCAGCCCGGCGCAGGGACACAACCACCCGCACTACAGCAACTACGCGCGCTACGATCTTCTCGACGGGACGGGGCAGGCGATCGTGGTCGGCCACAAGCAGGGGTACTGTCTCCGCGACACCGATTGCGCCGATCCGGTCTACACCTGCCTCGATCAGGGCGTCAGCGCCGGCTGCTCCGACCTCTACGGCGCGAACCTCGGCTGCCAGTACCTCGACATCACCGGCATCCCCTCGGGGACCTACACGCTCAGGGTGACGATCGACCCCTTCAACCGCATCACCGAGCTCTCCGAGGCCAACAACGTCGCCCAGCAGACGGTGAACATCGTGCGACCGGGGGCGACCCCGACGCGCACCGCGACGCGCACGCCGACCCCGACCCGCACGCCGACCCCGACGCGCACCGCCACACCGACACGCACCGCGACGCCGACAGCCACGACCACCCTGACCGCCACCCCCACGACCACGCCGACCTCCGCAGCCACGACCACGCTGACGGCCACCCCCACGACCACGCCGACCTCCGCGCCCACGACCACGCTGACGGCCACCTCGACGGCCACGCCAACCTCCGCGGTCACGACCACGGTGACCGCCACCCCGACGACCACGCCGACCTCCGCGCCCACGACCACGCTGACGGGCACGTCGACCACCACGCCAACCTCCGCGGTCACGACCACCATGACCGCGACCTCGACGACCACGCCGACGGTCGCACCGACGAGCACGCCGAGCAGCGTACCGACGGCCTCGCCGACGCCGGCAGCAGCCACGCCGACCCGCACCGCGACGCCGACCCGCACCACGACGCCGACCCGCACCACGACGCCGATCCGCACCGCGACGCCGACCCGCACCGCGACGCCGGCCCCGCAACCGACCGTTACCGCCGGGTCCGGATGCCCGATCACCGCCGTCATTCCGCCGGGCGGCGGCACCTTCACCGGCACGACCACCGGAGGGGGCTCCTTCGCCGGCACCTGCGGCTCGACCGGCACGTCCGGCGAGCGGATCTATCAGTGGACCCCGGCCGCCTCGGGTCAGGTCACGATCGCGACCTGCGGCACCGCGACGCGCTACGATACGGTGCTCTACGTCCGAGGCGGGAGCTGCAGCGGAGCCCAGCTGCAATGCAACGACGACACCACCGGCTGCGGCACCGGCGAGCCGAACGATCACCACGGGTCGCGGGTCGCCTTCAACGCCGTCGCCGGGCAGACCTACTTCGTGGTCGTCGACGGCTACAACGGCGCCGTCGGAGCCTACACACTGAGCGTCACGGCACCGGCCGCGCCGGGAGCGACCACGACCCAGACGCCGACGCCGATCCGCACCCCGACACGGACGCCGACGCCGGGGGCCGCCTGCGCGGCGGCCGTCACGATCGACCCGAACGGCGGCACCTTCGACGGCACCACCTCCGGGACGAGCACGCTCGCGGCGTCGTGCGCCTCGAGCGCCGGCGCTCCGGAGCGCGTCTACCGCTGGACGCCGGCTCGATCCGGCACCGCGGTGATCCAGACCTGCGACCCGCTCACGACCTTCGACACCGTGATCTCGGTGCGACAGCCGAGCTGCGACGCCGGACCCGAACGCGCCTGCAACGACGACACCGCGGGCTGCGCCACGGGCGAGCCCAACGATCACCACGGATCGCGGGTGAGCGTCACCGTCACCGCGGGACAGACCTACTTCATCGTCGTCGACGGCTACGCGACGGCGCGCGGCGCCTACCGTCTGCGGGTCATCCCGCCGCCGTGACCCCGCGGCTCGTGGCCGGCGCTCACGACGGCGGCGGCGCCCCACCCGGCGGCGTGATGACGTCGACGCCCGGCGGCACCTGGAAACCGAAGGTCGCGTCCGGGACGTCGACGTTGCGGGCGATCTCCGAAAAGGTGAGGGTCGTCACGTTGCCGATGGGATCCGTCACCGCCGCCTCGACGATGTCGAAGGTCGCACGCTCGAGACCGAAGGCCAGCGCCCCGAGGTCGTCGGGACTCTTGGCCGCGAGTCCGACGTAGAGCCGCTCGGCACTGCAGCCGCGCGGATCCGCCTGCGGCCGGAAGTCGTCGGTGATCCGCCCGACGCCGAGGAGGAACGAGACCGGCGTCGTCGAGACGAAGCCGCCGCGGAACGGCGCCTTCAGCACCTGCCGATCATCGGGCTGATGGATCCAGAGCGTGGTGCCGTCGGAGACGATCTGCTGCGGCTTCGGCGTCTGGTAGTCCCAACGCATCTTGCCGGGCTTCTTGAATACCACCGTGCCCTCGGCCATGTCGCTGACGCCGATCGACTGGATCCGCGTCTCCTGGCGGAAGTGGGCGCGAAAGGCGCGGGTCTCGTCGTAGCGTTCCTGGAGCTTGCGGACGATCGTCGCTGGATCCGGACAGCTCGCAGCGCCCGCAACCGGCGCCGGGGTCGCCGCCCCGGCGGCCGCAAACGCGCCGCGCACGGCGACGAGACTGAGCACGAGGACGACGACGCGGATCGGCATGCGGGCTACCTAACAGCGCCACATCGAGGCCGCCAGCCGGGTGGTCCGACACTGGACCGCGGGGTGAGGCCAGGCGCCCGGGGCAGGCGAGATCTCTTGTGCGAGCCCGCCTACTCGTCGGCGTCGATGCGGCGGGCGAGCACCTCGCGGGGGCGCGCGCCTTCGGCCTGTGACACCACGCCTTCCCGCTCCATGCGCTCGATCATGCGGGCGGCGCGGTTGTAGCCGACGCGCAGCCGGCGCTGCAGCCACGAGATCGACGCCTGCCGGCTCTCGGTGACGACGCGCACGGCCATGTCGTACATCTCGTCGTGGAGGTCCTCGCCCTCCTCGTCGCCGCCCTCCTCGTCCTCGCCGCCCTCGAGCAGCTCCATCTCGTAGGTGGGCGGCCCTGCTTCCGCTTGAGAACTCGACGACCTTGCCGACCTCCTCGTCGGAGACGAAGGCGCCGTGAACGCGCTGCACGCGGGCGGTGCCCGGCGGCAGGAAGAGCATGTCGCCCTCGCCGAGCAGGCGCTCGGCGCCGATCGCGTCGAGGATGGTCCGCGAATCGATGCGCGAGGTGACCTGGAACGAGATGCGGGCCGGGAAGTTCGCCTTGATGAGGCCGGTGATGACGTCGACCGACGGCCGCTGGGTCGCGAGGATCAGGTGGATGCCGGCGGCGCGCGCCTTCTGCGCGAGCCGCGTGATCGACTCCTCGACCTCGCGCCCGACGGTCATCATGAGGTCGGCGAGCTCGTCGATGATGATGACGATGCGCGGCAGGTGCTCGTGGACGAGCGGCGCATCCGGCCCGACGCGCTGGACGGGGACGAACGGCGTCGCCGCGTCCTCCTCGCCGTCCTCGGGCTCGGTGAGCTCGATGACGCCGTTCGCGCTTGTCGGACTGCTCGGCCGCGATCAGCTGGTTGTAGCTGTCGATGTTGCGGACGCCCTTCTCGCGCAGCATGCGATAGCGGCGGTCCATCTCGCTGCATGACGTTGGCGAGCGCGTATGCCGCCTTCTTCGGGTCGGTCACGACCGGCACCAGCAGGTGCGGGATGTTCTCGTACACCGAGAGCTCGAGCATCTTCGGGTCGATCATGATGAAGCGCACGTCGTGCGGCGACGCCTCGTAGAGGATGCTCATGATCATCGCGTTCAACGACACCGACTTGCCGGTGCCGGTGGCGCCCGCGATCAGGAGGTGCGGCATCTTGCCGAGGTCGGCGACGTAGGTGTTGCCGGTCGTGTCCTTGCCGAGCGCGAGGGTCAGCTTCGACTCGGAGCGCTGGAACTGGTCGCTGGCGATGATGTCGCGGAGCAAGACCTTCTCGCGCCGCGGGTTCGACACCTCGATGCCGACCACGGGCTTGCCGGGGATCGGCGCCAGGATGCGGACGCTGTGGCGCGCGGAGCGCCATCGAGAGGTCGTCGGCGAGGGTGACGATGCGGTTCACCTTGACCCCCGCCGCGGGCTCGAACTCGAAGGTGGTGATGACCGGGCCGGGCCGGACGGCGACCACCTTGCCGTCGACGCCGAAGTCGGCGAGCTTCGATTGCAGGATGCGCGAGCTCGCGATCAGCGACTCCTCGTCGATCTGCACGCCGGAGTCGACGGGCGCGTCGAGGAACGCGAGGGGCGGCAGCTCGTACTTGGTCGTGCCGGTCGAGAAGTGGAACTCCTCCTGCTTGAGGGCCTTCGGCTCCTTGCCCTTGCCCGTCTTGGCGGGTCGCGGCTCGGGAGCGTTCACCAGGATCGGGGGCGCCGGCGGCGGTGGGAGCGCCGCACGCTTCTTGGCGGCGTCGCGCTCGGAACGGGGCTCGCGCTCGCGCCGCTCGCGGGCGGGCGGCAGGGTCACGACCTCGTCGTCATCGTCGCTCGGTCGGTGACGCTCGCGCCAACGCCCGAACGCGCCCCCGAGTGCCTGGCGCGCCATCGCACCGCGCCGGCCGGCGGCCGTGAGACCACCGACCAGGGAGCCCCCGGTCACGATCATGGTGGTGAGAACGAGCCCGGTGAGCGCGATCATGACCGCCCCGAACCAGTTGAAGAGCCCCATGAGGAGACTCGCCAGGAAGCCGCCGATCCAGCCCCCGGCACTGGCCTCGCGGCCGGGCCCGCGCAGGAGCCCGAGGGTGGTGGCGACCAGCAGCAGCTGCGCCGTCAGCACCGCGCCGCGCGTCGCCGAGAGCGCGAGCGAGCCGCCGCGGAGTACCAGGACCGCGACGAACACGATGCTGGCCGGGATCAGGAAGGCCGCGACGCCGAAGGCCTCGACGAAGAGCTTGGCGACCGCCTGGCCGACGGGACCACCGGCGTTGCCGCCGCTTCCCGGCGAGAAGCTGAGGAAGCTGAGACCCAGGTAGCAGGCGCCCGCGATCGCGAAGATCGCCTCGACCTCACGCCGAAGCGTCCCGGCTGCCGGCCCCACCTTCTCCCGCACCCCGCTCTTGGCCACCCGTACCGCCTTCCCCGCCACGCCACCCCCGACCGAAACCGCTCAAGAAGTGCCACGTTCCGGCCGGTAGGCGCAAGTCCGCAGAACACCCTCGGCTGAACCCCATTCCGCGCGCCAAGCGCGCGGCCGAGCGCGAGCGCGCCGGGGATGAGCCGACCCGGCTTTGCCGCGGCGGCGAAGGGGGAGCGATCCCCCTTGTGAGCTAGAACTCCATGACGACCGGCAGAATCACCGGACGGCGCTCGAGCGTCTTTTTGAAATAGCGACGGAGCGTCTTCCGCATCTCCTCCTTGACCTCGGTGGGCACCGTGCGCGACTCGGGTGCCAGCGCCGCCAGGGCCTCCAGCACGGCCTCCTTGGCGTGCTCGAGGTAGGCCTGGCTGTCGTCCTCGAAGACGAAGCCGCGCGAGATCAGGTCGGGGCCCGAGATGATCTCGCCGGTGTGCTGATTGACGGCGAGGATGGCGAGCACGAGGCCGCCGTCCGAAAGGTGACGACGGTCGCGCAGGACCACGTCGCCGACGTCGCCTACCCCCTTGCCGTCGACGAAGACTCGACCCGACGGCACCGGCTCGGCGCGCCGCGCACCGGCGCCGTCGATCTCGAGCACGTCGCCGTCCTCCAGCACGAAGCAGTCGGCGCCCGCGATCCCCATCTCGGTCGCGAGCGCGGCGTGACGGACGAGGTGGCGATACTCGCCGTGGACCGGCACGAAGTAACGCGGCCGCGTCAGCTGCAGCATGAGGGAGAGCTCGGACTGGCTCGCGTGACCGGAGACGTGGAGACCCGCCAGAGGCTCGTGCAGCACCGCGGCGCCCCGCCGGCAGAGGTGGTTGATGACGTCGCCGATCGGACGTTCGTTCCCGGGAATGATGCGCGACGACATGATCACCGTGTCGCCGGACTCGAGCTTCACCTGCTTGTGATCGTCCATCGCGATGCGGGTGAGCGCCGACATCGGCTCGCCCTGACTGCCGGTCGAAAGCAGGGTCACCTGCTCGCGCGGCAGCTGGCGCGCCTCGGCGAGATCGACGAGCAGCCCCGGCGGCACGCGCAGGTAGCCGAGACTCTGGCCGGTCTCGACGTTCTGGACCATGCCCCGACCGACGACCGCCACGCGCCGCCCCGTGCGGACGGAGACGTCGAGGACCTGCTGGATGCGATGCAGATGCGAGGCAAAGGTCGCGACCAGGACCCGCCCGCGCGAGCGCTGGAAGGCCGACTCGAGCTTGGGCGTGAGCGTACGCTCGGACGGCGTCACACCCGGCCGGTCGACGTTGGTCGAGTCCGAGAGCAACGCCAGCACGCCGGCGTCCCCGAGCGCGGCGAAGCGGGCCAAGTCGGACGGCAGGCCGTCGAGTGGCGTCTGGTCGAACTTGAAGTCGCCCGTGTGCACGATGGTCCCGAGCGGAGTGCGCACGGCCAACGCCACCGCGTCGACGATGCTGTGGGTGATGTGGATCGCCTCGATCTCGAAGGGGCCGACGCGCCACACGTCACCCGCCTTGAAGCCTTCGAGCGGGCTCGCCAGCTCGTGTTCCTCGAGCTTCTGCGCCACGAGCGCGTGCGCGAAGGGCGTCGCGAAGGTCGGGACCGGGTGCTCGCGGGTCACGAAGGGCAGCGCTCCGATGTGATCCTCGTGCCCGTGGGTGCAGACGATCGCCTTCAGGCGCTCCGGACGCTCGCGCAGATAGGTGAGATCCGGGATCACCAGGTCGATGCCGAGCATCGAGGCCTCGGGAAACATGACGCCGCAATCGATCGCGACGGCGCTGTCGCCGTACTCGATCAGCATCATGTTGAGGCCGATCTCCCCGAGGCCCCCGAGGGGCACGATCCGGAGCACGTCGGCAGAGCCGTTCACGACGACTCTCTCCAGAGCCCGCAGGCTCCCACGCCGCCCATCACGACCGACCCTTCCACAAAGCAGCGGTCGCTGGCAACGGAAGACGCGCTCGGCGCTACTCGGCGTCGTTGACGGTCGGTACGCCCGCTGTTAAGCGTCGGCGAGGTCGTCACGCAACCCCCCGGAGGTCAAAGATGTCGGTCAACAAGGCCATTCTCGTCGGCAACCTGGGCAAGGATCCCGAGATTCGCTTCACGGGTACCGGCAAGGCAGTCTGCAAGTTCCCGCTCGCGACGTCCACCAGCTGGAACGATACCGACGGTCAGCGCCAGGAGCGGACCGAATGGCACAACGTCATCGTCTGGGGGAAGCAGGGCGAGAACTGCGGCAAGTTCCTCAGCAAGGGCCGGCAGGTCTTCGTCGAGGGTGAGATCCGCACCCGCAGCTACGACGACAAGGACGGCAACAAGCGCTACATCACCGAGATCGTCGCACAGAACGTGCGCTTCCTCGGCGGCCAGGGCGGCGGTCGTGGCCCGGTCGAGGCCCCCGGCTTCCCCGAGGAGCCCGCGGTCAGCGCGGGCGGCGGCGGCGCGGCCCCGGCCGACGACGACGATATTCCATTTTGATTTCGCCCCCGTGCGGTCGGGCGCTTCGCGCCCGATCCTCCGATGGGCGTCGGCGCCCGAAGTAAATTCGGGCGCCTCCCTCACACTACTAAAGAGCTCGCGTGCTTCGCACGCATCGCCGTCAGCAGAGCTCGCGTGCTTCGCACGCATCGCCGTCGTCGCTACAGGCCCTCGTCCGCGAAGCTGACGTACCTCCCGTGGCCGATCACGACGTGGTCGAGGACGCGTACGCCCATCAGCTCGCCGACCTGCCGCAGACGCTCGGTGATCGCGATGTCCTCGGCGCTCGGTGTCGGGTCGCCGCTCGGGTGGTTGTGGACCAGGATGATCGCGGCCGCGCTCTCCTCGATCACCGGGACGAACACCTCGCGGGGGTGCACCAGAGAGGCGGTGAGCGTGCCCTCGGAGACGCGCACGTCCTTGAGCGGGCGGTTCTTGCCGTCGAGCAGGATGACGTGGAACTGCTCCTTGCGAAGCGCCGCGAGACGCTCGCCGCAATGGCGATAGACCTCGGCGCTGGTGCGGAGCGGCGTGCCGCGCGGTAGGCGCTGCACGGCATAGCGGCGCGCCAGCTCGCCGACCGCGAGCACCATGGCGGCGCGTGCCGGACCGATGCCGGGGGCGGCGCGGAGCGCCCGCACGGGAGCATCGACCAGCGCCCGCAGCGACCCGAAGCGCTGGAGCCATGCCCGCCCCTGGTCGATGGCGTTCGGGGCGGCGCGCGTGCCGGTCGGAAAGAGGACGGCCAGAAGCTCCGCGTCGGTCAGGCGGTCGGCGCCGCCGTCGAGCAGCTTCTCGCGTGGCCGCTCATGGCTCGGCCACGCCTTGATCGAGGCCGCGCGTTGCTGGCGCATGGCGACGTTCTAGCGCCGCGAGCGCACCGGCGCATGGCTACGCGGAGCGGGCCGCCACGCGCGGCGGAAGCAGCTCGCGCCGGCGCTCGGCTCGCAATTGCACCAGGGCGTCGGCCATGATCGCGCGCACGTGATCGCGCAGCGCCTCGACGTCGGTGAAGTCCGCGACCGAGATCGGCTCCAGCACCTGGATCACGATGTCGGCGCCCGGCGACACGACCCCGTGCTTGGGCAGCGCATCGACGGTGCCGTCGAGGACGATCGGCAGGATCGGGACGTGGTGGCGCAGCGCCAGCGTGAAGGCGCCGTGGCGGAACGGTTTCAGCTCGCCGTCGAGCGAACGCGTGCCCTCGGGAAAGATCATCACCGAGCTACCGCCCTCGAGCGCGTCGCCGCACGCCGCCAGCATCCGCACGACGTCGGCGGGGTCGCCCCGGCGGATCGCGATGTAGCGATTGAGCCGCATGTTCCAACCGATGAAGGGCAGGCGAAACACGACGTCCTTCGAGACCCACTTGAAGTGCCGATAAAGGCGGAAGAGCACCAGGATGTCGAGCAGCGACTGGTGATTCGACACCACGACGTAGGCCGCGTCGTCGCGGAGGCGCTCGCGGTTCCTGATGACCACGTGCCAGTACGGGAACACGTAGGTGTAGAAGGACGCCCAGGCGCACGAATAGAGGTGCAGCACCCGGAGACGCCGATCGCAGGGTGCGGTCACGATCCGGATCAGGAGGGCGCCCGCGAAGAAGACGGGACTGAGGACCACGATCAGCACCCAGAGCCCGTACGAGGCGAGGGTCTTGCCGAGGCGGTCCATCATTCGACTCGTAACAAGAGGCCCTTCAAGTAGCGACCCTCGGGGTGGGCGAACGCCTGCGGATGGTCGATGCCGGGTCCGAGCCGCGCCAGCAACTGGCAGGGACGGCCGGCGTCGGCGGCCGCCGCCGCGACGGCGCCCTCCCACTCGCCGGCGTCGACGTGCTGCGAGCAGCTGAAGGTGAGGACGAGGGCCGCCGGGGCGGCTGCCTTGAGCGCGTGTAGATTGACGTCCTTGTAGCCGGTCCGGGCGCGCTCGCGGTCGGCACGGCGGCGCGCGAAGGGCGGCGGATCGAGAATCAGAAGATCGGCCGCCGGCGGCGCGGCGCGGAGATACTCGAAGACGTCGGCGCGCACGCACGTCCCGGCGTCCGCGGGCAGCTCGTTCAGCACCCATGCCGCGTCGGCCTGCGCGAGCGCGGGGGCCGAGCTGTCGACCGAGGTCACGTGGGTCGCGCCGCCGCGGGCGGCGGCGATCGAGAACCCACCGCTGTAGGCAAAGAGATTGAGCACGCGCCGCCCTTCGGCGAGGGTCGCAACGAGGTCGCGGTTCGGGCGCTGGTCGAGGAAGAATCCGGTCTTCTGTCCACCGCGAAGATCGACCACGTAGCGGCGGCCGCTCTCGCTGATGACGAGCTCGGGCGGGGGCTCGTCGCCGGCCAGCACGCCGCACCGACGCGCCAGGCCCTCGGCGGTGCGGGCCTTGCCCTCGCTCCGCTCGAAGATGCCGCGCGGCCGGACGAGCTCCGTGAGCGCCTCGATCACCATGGGTTTGAGCGCGTCGGCACCGGCGGTGATGAACTGGCAGACCACGAACTCGCCGTAGCGATCGACGACCAGCCCGGGAAAGCTGTCGCCTTCGCCGTTCACGAGCCGCATCGCGTCGGTCGCGGTGACGAGTGCCCGGAGCGCGAGCGCCTGACGGAGCCGTTCCCGCACCAGCTCCGCATCGATCGGACGCGGGCCGCGGGTCAGCATGCGGACGGCGATGCTGGTGCTCGGGTTCCACGTGCCCCAGCCGAGGATGCGCCCGTCGGCCCCGGCGACCTCGACCGGGGCTCCGGCCGGCACGTCCTCGCCCTCACCCGCGCTCGCGATCGCTCCCGAGAAGATCCACGGATGGCCGGCGCGCACGGAGAAATCGCGCCCGGGCTTGAGGGTCACGCGTGCCGCCACGACGCTCACCGCCGACGGACCGGGCGAACGAAGCGGCCGCTCTTGCCGCCCTCCTTGCGCAGGAGCCGAAGGGACGTGATCTCGATCGCACGGTCGACGGCCTTGCACATGTCGTACACCGTGAGCGCGGCGACGCTCGCCGCCGTGAGCGCCTCCATCTCGGCGCCGGTGCGCCCCTCGAGGCGCACCGAGGTCTCGACGTCGAGCCAGCCGCGGGCGGAGCGCGGCGTGAAGCGGACGTCGACGTGCGACAGCACGAGGGGGTGACAGAGCGGGATCAGCTCGGCGGTGCGCTTGGCGGCCATGATGCCGGCAAGCCGCGCGACCGCGAGCACGTCGCCCTTCGGGAGCGCGCCCTCGGTGATCATGCGGAGCGTCGCCGGTCGCATCACGACGCGGCACCCGGCCACCGCCTCGCGCGCGGTAACCGCCTTGCCGCCGACGTCGACCATGCGGGCGCGACCGGCGGCATCCAGATGCGAGAGTCGAGCCCGCCCGGCCATGCGGGCGTGGACTGTAATGCCGCCGCCCGCGGATGACAACTCGGGCCGGCGCGCCTTGCATCGTCACGACTCAGACATTACGGTCGCGCGATGTCCAATCACTCCAAGGTCTTGATTCTCGGCTCCGGTCCCGCCGGTCTGACCGCGGCGCTCTATGCGGCGCGCGCCAATCTGTCGCCGGTCGTCGTGGAGGGCACGCAGCCCGGTGGACAACTGACCATCACGACCGAGGTCGAGAACTACCCCGGCTTTCCGCCCGGGATCCAGGGCCCCGAGCTCATGGAGCTGTTCCGGAAGCAGGCGGAGCGCTTCGGCACGACCTACCTCTCCGGCGACGTCGTCGGCGTCGATCTCCAAAAGCGGCCCTTCACGTTGACGCTCGGCGAAGGCACCCTCATCACCGACACCTTGATCATCGCGACCGGCGCCCAGGCGAAGCTGCTCGGCATCGAGTCGGAGACGAGGCTCATGGGCTACGGCGTCTCCGCCTGCGCCACCTGCGACGGCTTCTTCTTCAAGAACAAGGATGTGCTGGTCGTGGGCGGCGGCGACACCGCCATGGAAGAGGCCAACTTCCTCACCAAGTTCGCGAACAAGGTCACGGTGGTGCATCGCCGCGAGGATCTCCGCGCGTCGAAGATCATGCAGGATCGCGCCCGCCAGAACCCGAAGATCGCGTGGCTCCTGAACGCCGAGATCGACGAGATCCACGGCGAGCCGAGGGGCCACGGGGTCACCGGCGCCACGCTGAAGGACACCCGGAGCGGCGAACGGACGCACGTGAAGACGGACGGCGTCTTCATGGCGATCGGCCATACGCCCAACACGCAGCTCTTCGCCGGTCAGCTCGACATGGACGAGTTCGGGTACCTCGTCACCAGGAAGAGCTCGACGGAGACCAACGTCGCCGGCGTGTTCGCCTGCGGCGACGTCCAGGACCGCGTCTACCGCCAGGCGATCACGGCCGCCGGCACCGGCTGCATGGCCGCGATCGACGCCGAGCGCTTCCTCGAAGCGCAAGGCGCACACTAGGAAGGCGCAGGGGGTTGCGACCCCCTGCGCTCCCTCAGCTCACGGACTGCATTCGCTCGGGTAGACCACGAATCCGGGGACCTGGGCGCGGTCCATGCAATCGACCTTGAACTCGGTCACGCAGAGCGCGCAGTCGACGATGTCGTCGACGGTCGCGATGGCCGCCGCGCAGCTCGGGCCGCCCGGAACGGTGACGGACGGGCACGTCGCGGCCGCGCCGATCGCCGCCGTGGTCAGGTCGCCGTTGCCGTCACAGAGGCCGTCCGCGCCGCCGCAGGCTTTGCAGATCTTCTGACGCGCCTTGTCCTCCGCCTTGGCGATCTTGTCGGCCGCCTTGCGCGCCGGTGAGCCGACGGGCGCACCCGCATTCGGGCATTGCAGCCCGTGCTTGCCCTTGACGCGGGCGTCCCAGCACTTGGCGATCTCCCTCGCCTTCGCACTCAGGAACTTCTGCGTCTCCTTGCCGATCGCCTGCTGGCACTTGTTGACGTCCGAGCCGGGGGTGGTGGCGACGAGGTCGTCGAAGTACATGTCGACCGCCTGGTCGACCGCGGCGTCGTCGATGCACTGGAGACAGCTGGTGATGCCGCCACAGTCGGTGGTCGCGCCCGTGCAGCCGGTGCCCTCGAAGTCGGGGCACGCGACCGGCCACCCGAGCTGCGGCGTCGTGATCTCGCCGCTCAAGTTGCCGCCACAGATCTTGTCACTGCCGCCGCAGGCTTTCGCGATCCCGCTCGCGAGCTTGGTCGCCGCCTTGGTGAGCTGGCTCCCCGCCTCGACGGCACAATTGGTCGCCGGCGGCAGCTTGCCATTGACCTTGTCGCCCTCGCACCTGACCAGGGCCTTGGAGCGCGCCCCGGAGTACTTGGCGCCTTCCTTGATGATGGCGCGGTCGCACTTGGCGCACGCCGGATCGCCCGCGCAATCGAACGGGATGCTGTTCGGATCCGCGGGATCCTTGCCGGCGTCGCGCTCCGTACCGTCGCGGAAACCGTCGCCGTCCTGATCGACGCCGATGCGGAAGCCGGAACCCGGCGGTACGCACGTGAAGGTGAGCTCCTGACCGGCCGTGCCGGCGAGCGCCAGGACCGCGGCCTTGGTGAGCGTCTCGTTGTCGTGATCGCCCTCGAAGTCGTTGCTACCGACATACAGAAAGCCGGCCGGCTCACCGCCGACGATACCCTTCGCCACCAGATCGCAGGCACCGTCGTCGGCCTGGTCGATCAGCAGATCGATGCGCGTGTCGACGGCCGCATCACTCGTGCTGGTACGGGTCGCCTGCTGGCCGACGATCGGAAACAGATTGCTGTCGAAGGCCAGCATGAAGGTTTCCATCTGAAAGCGCAGCGTGTCGCCCGGCGCACCCGCGGGAAATCCTCCCGGATTGCTCATCATGTTCTGATTGAAGACGCCGCCGCTGTGGAAGCGGAAGAGCGTGTCGATGCTGCCGTCGTGCAGGAAGCCGAAGCCGCGTACCTGGTCGCCGAGAAAGGCGTTGTTGCCGGCGTTGATGCCCGAAGACGAACGGCATCCCGAACATGCCGACCTTCTGGTACTGGTTTCTGAGGTGCGGGATCTTGAAGTGCTGGGTCTCGGCCTCGAAGCTCGAGCGCCCGTCGCCCCCGAAGAAGCCCGGCGCGCTCACCGTGGGATTGCCGTTGCGATCGGTCGTGTGACAGCCGTCGCAGTTGTCGAGCGTGTCGGACACCGCCCCGAAGAACATGTTCCTTCCGGCGTCCTGATTGGTGGTGAGGGAGTTGTCGAGGTTGCGGATGGGATTCGGCGGGTAGGTCACCTGCAAGATGAAGTCGGTGAACGCCTGCATCTCGCCGGCGGTCAGCTGGACGCTTCGCCCGAGCAGGCCGGGAAAGGCCGGATTGAACTTCTTGAAGGCGGCGTCCTCGTTGAACGTCCCGTTGTTGGGCTGGATGTCCGGCGCGTCGTTGCCGCCGGTGCGATCGCCGCGCCAGTGCATCGGGCCGTGGTTCGCCATGCCGCGGAGGCTCTGGGTGGTCATCGGCCCCTTCATGGGGTGGAAGTCGGGATTGCCGATGACGACCGTGAAGGGACCGGGATTGTTCAGCACGTCGCCGTCGGGGTCGCCGAGGTCCCAGGCGAGACTGTCGAAGTCGCCGAAGATGTGGCAGCTGGCGCACGACGAGTCGCCGTGGCTCGAGCTGAAGGTGGTGTCGTACAGGATCGGCCGCCCGTTCTTGACGTTGGCGGGCTCGGGGTTGTGGAGGGCGACGTGCGCGAGCTCGTTGCCGGTGCCGGTGTGGACGACCGAGATCGAGTCGTCGAAGCGCGTCAGCACGTAGAGCTGCGAGCGGGTCTCGTCGAGCACGACCGCCGTCGGTCCGCCGCCCGTGACGCCGATCTGGGTGGACGCGCTCGGGGTGAAGGTGTTGGCCTCGAGCTGGGCGGTGTTGTAGACGCCGACCTCGCTCGACCCGAAGCCCGCCACGTAGAGCGTCGCGCCGTCGCTCGAGACCGCCATGCCGAGCGGGAAGCCGATGCTGTCGTCGTTCTCGGTGTTCGGGATCGCGGCGCAGCAGCTGGCGTAGTTGACGTGCTTGTTCAGGTGGCGCGGCAGCACCGAGGCGCCGTCGAGGACGGTGATGCGCGACTCGGCGAGGTGGCCGCGCACGCTCGCCGGCTCGCCCGGCGGCTTGAAGCTCGCCGCGAACGTTCCCGGCCCCTCGAAGCGGACCTCGTTCTGCGAGTCGAGGTTGGCCACGTAGACCTTGCCGCTCACCGGGTTGGCGATCATGTTGAAGAGGATGGTGCCGACGCCGGTGAAGAAGCCGGTCGGCCCCGCGACCGGGACCGGCGGGTTGGCGGTGGCGTCGATCTTGAACACGTCCTGGTCGGGCAGCGCAAAATTCACGGCGCTGTTCCAGCTGCGGCCGAGCTCGTCGACCCAGTTGGCACCGTCGAACTTGACGATCAATCCGACCTCCGGCGCGGCGATCGAGGCGTGATTGGTGTTGGGATCCGGGAGGCCGCCCATGCTTTCGCCGCCGTTCGGGATCAGCCCTTCGCTGATCGCGGTGGTGCGGTTGCCGGAGTGGAAAACCGCGGCATACACCGTGTTGCCGTCGGGCGAGACCGCGAGCGCGCGCGGCGTGTCGCCGAAGAGCGTGACGATGGTCTCGGGCGTGCCGCCGAGCGTGGCACCGAGCGCCGTGGCGTCGAACACCCACACGTCGGCGCGGTCGATGCCCTCGCTCGTGAGCACGGTCTCGATCGTCGCGTGCAGCGGCGAGTTCTGGCCGCGGTGCGCGGTCGTCACGAAGGCCCGGTTGCCGCCCGGCCCGGCAAAGACGATGTCGCGCGGCTCGTCACCCACCAAGAGGGTCCGCACCACGCGAGCGGTCGCCGCCGTCGTCAGATCGACGATGCTGACGCTGTCGGAGAGATGGTTCACCACCCACACCTCGGTGTTGGTGCGCGCCGCCACTGCCACCGGCTCGAGACCCACCGGCACCGAGGCCACGTGCGTCAGCGTGCCGACCGCGACGTCGAAGATCTCGAGACGATTGTCCGGAGTGTTGACGGCGAAGAGCCTCGTCCCATCGGGTGACTGGGCCAGCGGCCGCACCTGACCGCTCTCGAAGAGCGCGAAAGGGGTCGCGCCGCGCGCGGGCGCGGGCGCGGCGACGAGACAAAGAACGACGAAGGCGACGGCACGCGTGAACGACGTCATCGGGGGCTCCTCTTTTCGGGCGCTCGGCTACGGATCTCGTGACGTCCAGCCGACTCCGCCGACGGCACGGCGAGGACGTCGCGAGACCTGCTCTAGCACAGGGCCAGTTCGCGGTACGAGCAAAAACTCCGGCCCCGGGACCGGCGATCCGAGCACAGGGGGAGAGCTCCCCTCATGAGCCAAAACCCAGAATTCGCGCCGCGTTGCCGTACAGCCACTGCTCCATGACGGCGGGCTTGATCGGCAATTGCCGGAACTCGCCGACGACCTCGGCGGGCGCGCGGCCGAGGAGGAACCAGCCGGTCCCGAACAGCACCTTGTCGGCGATCGTGGTCTGGCCGAAGCGCAGGAGGGGCTCCCAGCCGGTCCCGGGCTCCGCGAAGTACTTGGGACGGTGGGCGGCGAGCTCGAGGTAGACGTTGGGGTGCTTCCAAGCGATGAGCACCGCGTCGAGCACCCAGGGATAGCCGCCGTGGCTCATGATGATCGTGAGCTCCGGGAAATCGACGGCGACCTGGTCGAGGTGCCGTGGGTGACCGAGCTCGTTCGGTCGCATCGTCGACCAGTTGGCGGAGGTGTGGACGCTGACGGGAACGCCGAGGTCGGCGCAGCGGGCGTAGATCGGATAGTAACGCCGGTCGTCGGCCGGAAGTCCGATCATGAACGGCCGAAGACTCACCCCGCGAAACCCGCGCTCGCGGACCCAATGGTCGACCGCGCGCACGCCTTCCATGCCCGCGAGCACGTCGATGCCGGCGAACGGGATGAAGCGCTCGCGATGACGGGACGCCAGGTCGGCGATCGGCTCGTTGGCGACCCACGTCATGCCGACGCTGGTGTGCTCGTCGAAACCGGTGATGAGCATGCGCTCGATGCCGGCGGCGTCGAGGAGCGCAATCATCTGCTCCTCGCTGAGCGCCATGTCGCGGGCCTGGTCACGAAAGGCCTCGAGCGTCGGTTGTCGCTTGTAGAAGACCCGGAGGTAGCCGAGCATCTCCTTCGGGAAGTGCGCGACGGCGTGCTCGTGAATGGCGCCGATCGGCAGGATCGGCGCCCACATGTCGATGATCGGATGCGTGCTGGTCATGATCGGGACCTCCTCGTGGCCATGCGTTGAAGCCAGCGGATCTTGGCGCGTTGCTGAGCGATGCCGAGGTCGAGCACGGCGATTCGAAAGGGATCGGCGCGGCGCTCGACCATTCCGGCGCGAATGCGGATGAAGTCGGCGAGCTTCGCCGCCGCGGCGCCGCGCTGGGCAACGAGCTTCGCGCGGCGCGCCGACGGCCCGAGATGCGTGAAGAACATACACTTCGCGAGAAAGGGGTGGCCGAGCAGGAAATCGTAGGCGACCTCGTCGTCCTCGTGCACGGCGGTCGTGAGCCAAGCGCGGAAGTGTGCCCGCCCCTTCGGCGTGACGTGGTAGATGTGCCGGGACGGCCGTCCCTGCTGGCGCTCGATGGCACGTCGCGCGTGGCCGGCGCGCGTCAGCTTCGCGAGCAGCGGATACAGGACTCCATCGTTCAGCTGACGGTCGCGCGTGACCACCGGGGAGAGGACCCGCTTCAACTCGTAGCCGTGGCGCGGCTCGTCGATCAGGAATCCCAGAATCGCATAGTCGAGCATCGCCGTTCACGCTTGCAGACGGAAGACGCGCTCGGCGTTTCGGCAGAGGAAGAGCTCGGTGGTCTCGGCGTCGAGCTCAAGCGCGGCGAGGCCCTCGAGACACTGCGAGGCCGGCCAGGCGGGATGATTCGATCCGAACAGCACCTTCCGCCGGCCGTGGCCGCGGAGGTAGGCGACCAGCTCGGGCGGGTAGCGGCGGACGGTGTAGGCGGAGGTGTCGATGTGGACATTCGGATACTTGGTGGCGAGCGCGACCATCTCGTGAGTCCACGGCCAGCCGATGTGGCCGCCGACGATCGTGAGCTCGGGGAAGTCGAGCGCGACCCGATCGAGGTAGGGAATCGGCCGGCCCGCCTCGGACGGGCGGAGCGGCCCGGTGTGCCCGACCTGCAGGCAGAACGGCACGCCGAGCTCGACGCACTCGGCGTAGAGCGGATAGTAGCGGCGGTCGTCGGGCGGCAGGTCCCACAGCCAGGGCACGACCCGGAGCGCGCGGAACCCGAGCTCCCGGACGCAGCGCCGGAGCTCGCGGACGGCGGCGAGCGGGCGGTGCAGGTCGACCGCCGCCACCCCCACCAGCCGATCGGGATGGCGGCGCACGAAGGCCGCGACCTCGTCGTTGCCGATCAACGGGCCGTCCGGTCCCCACCAGGCGGCGGCGAGGCCGACGCGCACCCCGGCCGCGTCCATCGCCGCGATCGTCGCCTCGAGCGGAACGTCGTCGGTCGCGAGCGCGCCGCGCGCCCAGCGCCGCAACGACGCGAACATGGGATGGGCAAGGAAGGCAGGTGTGGGATGCTGCATCCAGGCGTCGACGATGCGTGCCGGCTCGGACATGTCCCCTCCCGGGATCGGCGCGCTCGAGCTTCCCGCGCCTCCCTACCTATTTTCTAGGTATGTGCGGTGTACGGACGAGACCCGGCTGAGTCAACGGCATCCGACTCGACGACGGCTTACGAGGTCTACAGCCGGACGGGTACGCCGCGGGCGTGCAGGTACTCCTTGCACTGCCGCACCGTGTAGGTCCCGTAGTGGAAGATCGAGGCCGCCAGGACGGCGTCGGCCTCGCCCGCGACTAGGCCGTCGTAGAGGTCCTCGACCTTGCCGACGCCGCCCGAGGCGATCACCGGAATGCGCACCGCCCGGCTGACGGCGCGGGTGAGCGGCACGTCGTAGCCCTCCTGGGTGCCGTCACGATCCATGCTGGTGAGGAGGATCTCCCCTGCCCCGGCGCGCTCCATGCGCGCCGCCCACTCGATGGCGTCGAGCCCCGTCGGGCGCCGGCCGCCGTGGGTGTAGACCTCGAAGCGCGGGACCTCGGTCGGCGGCGCGGGCACGCGCTTGGCGTCGATCGCGACCACGATGCACTGACTGCCGAAGCGCTGGGCCGCCTCGTCGACGAACTCGGGCCGCGCCACCGCGGCGGTGTTGATCGAGACCTTGTCGGCGCCGGCGTTGAGCAGCGCGCGGATGTCGGCGAGCTCGCGCACCCCGCCGCCGACCGTGAGCGGCATGAAGACGCGCTCGGCGGTCCGCGTCACCACGTCGAGGATGATCGGCCGCGCCTCGTGCGAGGCGGTGATGTCGAGGAAGGTGAGCTCGTCGGCCTCGTCGCGATCGTAGCGCGCCGCCACCTCGACGGGATCGCCGGCGTCGCGGAGGCCGACGAAGTTGACGCCCTTCACCACCCGACCGTCCTTGACGTCGAGACACGGAATCACGCGCTTGGCCAACATTACGACTTCGGCTCCGGCTCCTCGCCGCGCCCGACCCGGAGCGCGGTCGCGAGATCGACGGCGCCGGTGTAAATCGCGCGGCCGACGATCACGGCGTCGAGGTTGCGGCGGCCGAGCGCGCGGAGCACCCGGATGTCGTCGAGCGAGGCCACGCCGCCCGAGGCGATCACCGGCAGGTCGACCTGGTCGGCGAGCGCGTCGACGGCGGCGGCGTTCACGCCGTCACCCGTACCGTCGCGGGCGATGTCGGTGAAGACGATCGCGGCCGCGCCCGCGCGCTGCACCGCGACGGCGAGGCCGGCGGCGTCGGTCGTGCTGTCCTTGGTCCAGCCGGCCACCGCGACCTTGCCTTTGCGGGCGTCGATGCCGGCGAGGATGCGGCCCGGATGCCGGCGACACGCGCTCGCGAAGAAGTCCGGATCCTCCAGCGCCGCGGTCCCGAGCACGACGCGTCCCGCCCCGGCGGCGAGCACGCGCTCGAGCGTGGCGAGGTCGCGGATGCCGCCGCCCACCTCGACGCGCGCGCCGACGGCGCGGCAGACGCGCGCGATCGCCTCCTCGTTGACCGGCTTGCCGCTGATGGCCCCGTCGAGATCGACGACGTGGATCCACTCGGCGCCGGCGCGCTCGAAGCTCTGGGCGACCGCGACGGGATCCTCGGCGTAGACGGTCTCGCGCTGCATGTCCCCTTGGACGAGACGCACGCAGCGGCCGCCCTTCAGATCGATGGCGGGAATGACCAGCATCGTCGGTCGCGGCTCAGTGCACCGTTCCGGTCGTCTCGGTCTCGCCGGCGAGGTTCGCGAAGTTGGCGAGGATCTGCAGGCCCACCGCCTGGCTCTTCTCGGGGTGGAACTGACAGGCGAAGACGTTGTCCCGCCACACCGCCGACGCGAACTCGCCGCCGTAGTCGGTGGTGGTGGCGACGACGTCCCGCTCGGCGGGCACCGGGTAGTACGAGTGCACGAAGTACACCTGGGAGCCGTCGGGGACGTGGGCGAGGTGCGGCGCCGGGCGCGCGATCCGCAAGGCGTTCCAACCCATCTGCGGCACCTTCCGCCGCCGCTCCGGGTCGGGCGCGAAGCGCACGACCTTGCCCGGCAGGATGCCGAGACCCGCGACCGGCCCGAACTCCTCGCTCTCCTCGAAGAGCAGCTGCATGCCGAGGCAGATGCCGAGAAATGGGCGGCCGCTCGCGACGAAGATCTTGACCGGCTCGATCAGGCCGTGGCGGCGGAGGTTGTCCATGCAGGTGCCGAAGGCGCCCACCCCGGGCAGCACGGCGGCGCTCGCGCCCATGATCTCGTCGGGGTCGCGGGTGACGACGGCGCTCGCGCCGACCCGCTCGAGCGCCTTCTGGACGCTGCGCAAATTGCCCATCTCGTAGTCGATGACGGCGATCATGGCCGAGGTATCTAGCGCGCCCGGGATCAGCGCGCGAGGTGCGGTGCCGTGACCGGCAGGGTGGCGGCACGCCGGCGGCGGGAAGCCAGCCGTGCCCCCATGGATCCCGCGAGCATGGCGGCGAACGGCCAGTAGACCGCCGACTTGAACGCCAGCACGAAGAAGTTCAGCGCGAAGATGAACCAATTGTAGTAGGCGCCGACGGTGTGCAGGCGTTGCCAACGACGCGGCCCGAGCCAGGCGGCGCTCTGATCGAACGAGGTCGCGGTCATGAGGGCGATGAAGACGTAGGCGATCCCGCCACCGACCAGCGTCACCGTCGGGGTGCGCTCGACGAGACCGTGCCAGGTCCAGCCGCAGAGGGCGAGGATCACGAGCAGGTGGATCAGGTGCGAGGCGGCGAACGACACGCCGAGTTGGCGGCGATTGCGGAGCAACCAGGAGGTCGCGGCGTTCGGCCAGCGGCGCCGGAGCGCGGAAGCCGCGAAGGCGAGCGAGAAGAAGAAGACCGAGGTGCGCGCGGTGGCGCGGATCGCCATGCGGAGACCGGCCTCGTCGCTACCGACGACGGCGAGGATGGCCGCGACGATCGCCGCGACGGCGAGCGTCGCCCATCCGACGATGGGCCATCCGTTCATTCCGAGAGCGTTCCCTTGGTGGAAAGCACGCCCTGGACGCGCGGGTCGCGCTGCGTCGCCAGGTCGAGCGCGCGCGCCATGCCCTTGAACGCCGCCTCGATGATGTGGTGCGGGTTGCGGCCCGCGAGCATGCGGACGTGGAGGTTCATGCCCGTCTCGTTCACGAACGCGAGCATGAAGTCGTGGATCAGCTCGACGTCGAAGCTGCCGATGCGGGTCTGGCGGGTCTTGAGATCGTAGGCGAGAAAGGGCCGGCCGCTGAGATCGACGACGACGCTGACGAGCGCCTCGTCGAGCGGCACCGTCGCCTCGCCGAACCGGCGGATGCCGTGCTTGGTGCCGAGCGCGTCCCGGAAGGCCTTCCCGAGCGTCAGGCCGACGTCCTCCACGGTGTGGTGATCGTCGACCTCGACGTCGCCGCTGGCACGAATCGAGAGGTCGAAGAACCCATGGCGGGTGAAGAGCTCGAGCATGTGGTTCAGGAACGGGACGCCGGTCTGGATGTCGTAGCGGCCGCTCCCGTCGACGGTGATCGTGAGCTCGATCTCCGTCTCCTTGGTCTTGCGGCTGACCGTCGCCGACCGCCCGGATGCCACGCGCCCCACCGCCGGGATCCTCCGGCCGCCGGCCGTCGCACGCGGAATCGCCCGCGCGGGCGCCTCGGCGACCCCTCCTCGCTTGACCGTGCGTGCTCGCGCCATGGGGCGGCATTGTAGCCGAGGCCTCCCGAGGCCGCGAACGGTCATTCGGCAGTGCCCCGACCGACGCTGGTGGCGGGGCGCCGGTCGGCGGCCTACCATTCCGGCGATGCCGGAGGGAGACGGTGCTGCGTTCCAGCGCTGGGCGGAGGTCGCCGAGGCGATCCGCGGCACGCGCTCGCGCCTCGCGAAGAACGCCGCCCTGGTCGCCTACCTGCCGGCGCTCGCCGAGCCGGACCTCGCCGCTGCCGCGCGCTTCTTCGCCGGGATCGTCTTTCCCCGCCACGACGCGCGCACCACCGGCGTCGGCTGGGCGATCGTCCGGGACGCGCTGCTCGCGACCACCGGTCTGACGGGCGAGGCGCTCGGCGAGGCGTACGCCGCCCACGGCGACCTCGGCGATCTGACGGGCGCGCTCCTCGCCGACCGTCCGACGAGCGGCCTCACGCTCGCCGAGGCGGAGGCGTTCTTTGCGGCGCTCGCCGCCGCGCCCGGCCCGAAGCAGCGCGGCATCCTCTTGCGCGACGTCCTCGCGGTCGCGGGGGGCCTCGAGGCCCGCTACCTGGTGAAGCTCCTCGGCGGCGAGCTCCGCATCGGCCTCAAGGAGGCGCAGGTCGAGGACGCGATCGCCGCGGCCTTCGCGCGCCCGCTTGCGGACGTGCGGCGCGCCGGCCTCCTGCGCGGCGACGTCGGCGAGGTGGCCCTCCTCGCCAAGCGCGACGCGCTCGCGAGCGCCGTGCTGTCGCTCTTTCATCCCATCGGCTTCATGCTGGCGCAGCCGCTCGCCACGCCCGAGGAGCTGGCGGCGACCTTGCCGACGCCGTTCGCGATCGAGGACAAGTACGACGGCATCCGCGCTCAGGCCCACGTCGGCGGCGAGCGCGTCGTCCTGATCTCGCGCACCCTCGACGACGTCACCGCGTCCTATCCCGAGATCGCCCAGGCGCTCCGTGCGCTGCCCGCGGGTCTCGTGCTCGACGGCGAGATCGTGGCCCTGGAAGGCGACCCACCCGACCGCATCGCGTCCTTTCGGACGCTGCAGCAACGTCTCGGACGGAAGCGGCCGAGCGCCGAGCTGATGGCGCGCGTCCCGGTCGCCTACGTCGTCTTCGACGTGCTGGCCGCCGACACGGCGCTCGTCATCGACGAGCCGTACCGCGAGCGGCGCCGCCGTCTCGACGCCCATACCTGGCCCGCCCCGACGGTGCGGGTGGCACCATTCCAGCTCGGCGCCGATCCCGACGCCGTCGAACGGGCCTTCGCCGCCGCCCGCGCCGCCGGCAACGAGGGTGTCGTCGCCAAGGACCCCGGATCGCCCTACTCCCCGGGCCGGCGCGGCAAGACCTGGATCAAGCTGAAACGCCCGCTCGCGAGCCTCGACGTCGTCGTCACCGCGGTCGAGCGCGGCCACGGGCGCCGCCACACCGTGCTCTCCGACTACACCTTCGCCGTCCGCGCCGCCGACGACGACGCGACGCTCCTCGACGTCGGCAAGGCCTACAACGGCCTCACCGACGCCGAGATCGCGGCGCTCACGACCCGTTTCGAGGCGCTCACGATCGAGCGCCGCGGCGGCTGGCACCGGGTCCGCCCCGAGGTCGTGCTCGAGGTCACCTTCGACGTCGTCCAGCCGTCGACGCGCCATCCGGCCGGCTATGCGCTCCGCTTCCCGCGCATCGTCCGTGTCCGCGACGACAAGCCGGCTGGCGAGATCGACACGCTGGCGCGCGTGCGGGCGCTGGCCGGCGAGCGAGGCCTATGAACGGCCGCGAGTTCGGGACGCCTCCAGACGCCGCTCGACTGCTCGCGCGTGCGCGTCGAGGCCCTCGAGGCGCGCGAGCTTTGCGACCGTCGGACCGAGCCGCGCGAGCGTCCGCGGCCCCGCGCCGATCACGCTCGAGCGCTTGATGAAGTCGTAGACGCCGAGCGGCGACGAGAAGCGCGCGCTGCCGCCGGTCGGCAGCACGTGATTCGGACCGGCGAGGTAGTCTCCGAAGGGCTCGGGCGCGTGCTCGCCGAGGAAGATGGCGCCGGCGTGACGGATCTTCGGCAACCAGCGCTCGGGACGCCGCACCGCGAGCTCGAGGTGCTCGGGAGCGAGCCGGTTCGCGAGCTCGACCGCCTCGGCGAGCGACGTCGTCACGAAGGCGGTGCCGTAGCGCGCCAGCGAGCGGCGCGCGATCGCGGCGCGCGAGAGCTCGCCGAGCTGCGTCGCGAGCGCGTGCGCCACGCGCGCCGCCAGCGCCGCCGAGGGCGTGATCAGGATGGCGGCTGCGAGGGGATCGTGCTCGGCCTGCGAGAGCAGATCGGCGGCAACGAAGTCGGGACGGGCACGGCCGTCGGCGACGATCAGCACCTCGCTCGGGCCGGCGATCATGTCGATGTCGACGGCCCCGAAGACGAGTCGCTTGGCGGTCGCGACCCAGACGTTTCCCGGCCCGCAGATCTTGTCGACGCGCGGCACCGAGCGGGTGCCGTAGGCGAGGGCCGCCACCGCTTGGGCGCCGCCGACGCGGAACAGCCGATCGATGCCGGCGATGTGCGCCGCCGCCAGCACCGCCGTCTCGGCCCGACCGGGCGGCGTGACGCCGATGATCTCGCCCACGCCCGCGACCTTGGCGGGGATGACGTTCATCAGGACCGACGAGGGATAGGCCGCGGTGCCGCCGGGGATGTAGACCCCGACCCGATCGAGGGCGCGGACCTGCTGGCCGAGCCGGGCGCCGCTCGCGTCGCGGAAGCTCCACGAGCCCTGGCGCTGCCGGCGGTGGAACGCGGTGATGCGACGGGCCGCGAGGCGGAGCGCCCGACGCACGTCGGGCGCGAGCGCGGCCTCGGCGGCGGCGAGCTCGGCGGCCGGGACCTCGATGGTGCGGGCACCGAGCGCGACGCCGTCGAAGCGCTTGGTGTACGCGAAGAGGGCGGCGTCGCCGCGACGGCGGACGGCATCGACGATCGTCCGTACCGTCCGCTCGACGGCGGCCGAGGTCTGCTCGCCGCGCCGCTCCAGCAGCGCGACGCGCCGCTCGAAGGCGCGGCCGCGTGCGGGGACGATCGCCAGCACCTCGCTCACGTCCGCACCCGGACGACGTCGGCGCCGAGCCCCGAGAGCTTCTGCTCGAGCCGCTCGTAGCCGCGATCGAGGTGGTAGACGCGCGACACCTCGGTGGTGTTGTGGGCGGCCAGCGCCGCCAGCACGAGGCAAACGCTGGCCCGGAGGTCGGTCGCCATCACCGGGGCGCCCGAGAGCTGGGCGACGCCGCGCACCGCCGCCGTCTTGCCGTCGACCCGGATGTCGGCGCCCATGCGCACCAGCTCCTGCACGTGCATGAAGCGGTTCTCGAAGATCGTCTCCGTGATCATGCTCCGTCCCTTGGCGAGCGTCATGAGCGCCATGAACTGCGCCTGCAGGTCGGTGGGGAAGCCGGGGTGGGGCGCGGTGCGGACGTCGACGGCGCGGCAGCAGGACGCGGGCCGCACCGTGACGCCGTCGGCACGCCGCTCGACCGCGACGCCGGCCTCCTCGAGCTTCTGCAGGAGCGCCTCGAGATGCTCCGCGCGCGCCCCCGACACCGTCACCTCGCCGCCGGTGATCGCGCCCGCGATCAGCAGCGTCCCGGCCTCGATGCGGTCGGGGACGACGTGATGGTCGAAGGCGCCGAGCTCGGAGACGCCCTCGATCGTGATCATCGACGTGCCGGCGCCCGCGATGCGGGCACCCATCTTGGTGAGGGCCGCCGCGAGGTCCTCGATCTCGGGCTCGCGGGCGGCGTTCTCGATCTCGGTCACGCCCTCGGCGAGGGTGGCGGCCATCATGAGATTTTCGGTGGCGCCGACGGACGGAAAGTCGAGCGCGATGCGCGCCCCGCGGAGGCGAGACGCCTCGGCCTCGACGTACCCGTGCGAGCGCCGGATGCTGGCGCCGAGGCGCTCGAGGCCGGCGAGGTGGATGTCGACCGGACGGCTACCGATCGCGCAGCCCCCCGGGGTCGAGACGCGCGCGTGCCCGCCGCGCGCGACCAGCGGCCCGAGCGTGAGGAAGGACGCCCGCATCGTCTTCACCAGGGCGTAGGGCGCCTCGATCGAGGTGAAGGCCCGCGCCTCGACGATGATCGCCTCGAACGCGTCGTCGCCGACGAGCGCGCCCAGCCCCTCGAGCAGCCGGAGCGTGGTGGTGATGTCGGCGACCCGCGGGAGACCGCGGATCGTGCAGCGCTCGCGGGTGAGCAACGACGCGAAGAGCAGCGGCAGGCCGGCGTTCTTGGAGCCGCTCACCGCCACCGTTCCGGCGAGCCGCCGACCGCCGCGCACTTGGATCGTGGTCATGATGGCGCCACGCCGAGCGGCGCGCCCGGCGCAGCGCGCTGCTCCGCCGCTCCGGATGCGACCCCCGTCACCACACGCTCGATGCCGGCGAGGTCGGCATGCCGGCCGATCTCGACGAGACCCGCGGCGGCGAGCAGCGCCGCCACCGCAGCCGCCTGTCCGGCCCCGACCTCCAACAGCACGGTGCCTCCGGGGCGGAGCATTCGGCTCGCCGCGGGCACGAGCCGACGGTAGGCATCGAGGCCGTCGACCCCGCCGTCGAGGGCGAGGCGCGGCTCGCGCCGCACCTCGGGGGCGAGCGCCGCGAGCGCGTCCGACGGAACGTAGGGCGGGTTGCCGACCACGAGGTCGAAGCGCGTGGTGGGGTCGAGCGCCGCCGTCCAATCGCTCACCACCGCCTCGACGCGCTCCGCGACCCCGGCGGTCGCGGCGTTCCGGCGCGCAATCGCGACCGCCGCCTCCGAGCAATCGACCGCCGTCACCAGCGCCGCCGGCAGCTCGACCGCGAGCGCCACCGCGAGCGCGCCACTGCCGGTGCCGAGATCGAGGATGCGGAGCGGCCGATCGCGGGGTCCGGCGACGGCGAGCGCGCGCTCGACCACGAGCTCGGTTTCCGGGCGCGGGATCAGGACGTCGGGGGTGATCGCGAAGGTCTGCGACCAGAATTCACGGCGCCCGGTCAGGTGCGCGACCGGCTCGCCGTCGCCGCGGCGGCGGATCAGCGTGCGATAGGCGTCGACCTCGACGGGCACGAGTGGACGATCGAAACGCAGGTAGACCCCGACGCGATCGGTCTCGAGCACCAGCGCCAGTAAGCAGCTCGGCGTCGAGACGCGGGCTCGCGACGCCGCGCCCGGCGAAGAATTTCGCGGCCAGCTCGAGATAGGCGAGCGCCGTCTCCGGCATGGTATCGCGCCCTCCGCTTCCCCGCTCCGCCATCGCTCAGTGCGCCGTCTTCAGCGCTTCCGCCTGATAGTGCGTGTTCAAGCGCGTCGATCAAGCGGATCGAGGTCGCCCTCGAGGGTGCGGTCGAGCGCGTGCAGCGTGAGGTTGATGCGGTGGTCCGACACCCGGCTCTGCGGAAAGTTGTAGGTCCGGATGCGCTCGGAGCGGTCGCCGGTGCCGACCATGCTCTTCCGGGATGCCGCGATCGAGGCCTGTTGCTCGGCCTGGGCCCGCTCGAGGAGGCGGGCGCGCAGGATCTTGAGCGCCTTGGCCTTGTTCTTGAGCTGGGACTTCTCGTCCTGACAGGTGACGACCATGTTGCTCGGGAGGTGCGTGATCCGCACCGCCGAGTCGGTGGTGTTGACGCTCTGCCCGCCCGGACCCGAGGAGCGGAAGACGTCGACCTTGAGGTCCTTGTCCTCGATGTGGACGTCGACCTCGTCGGCCTCGGGCAGCACTGCCACGGTCACCGCCGAGGTGTGGATGCGCCCCGAGCCCTCGGTCTCCGGAACGCGCTGCACGCGGTGCACTCCGCCCTCGAACTTGAGGCGGCTGTACGCGCCCTGGCCCTCGATCGAGGCGATGATCTCCTTCAGGCCGCCGAGCCCGGTCTCGCTCGAGCTCAGCACCTCGACGCGCCAGCGCCGCGCCTCGGCGTAGCGGCCGTACATGCGGAAGAGGTCGGCCGCGAAGAGGCTGGCCTCCTCGCCGCCCGTCCCGGCACGGATCTCGAGCAGCACGTTGCGATCGTCGTTGGGATCGCGCGGCAAGAGCAGCAGCCGCAGGCGCTCCTCGAGCCCGTCGTTCTCGGCGCGGAGCCCCGGCAGCTCGTCTTGCGCCATCGCCCGCACGTCCTCGTCGGGGTCGTGGAGCAGCGACTTGTTGCCCTCGATCTGCCCCTGCAGCTCCTTCCAGGCGCGATAGGTGTGGACGATGCTCTCGATGCCGGAGCGTTCCTTGGCGAGCTTGGTGAACTCCCGGCGGTTGGCGATCACGTCCGGCTCGACGAGCAGCCGCTCGAGCTCGACGTACCGCCCTTCCACCGCCGCTAGCTTGTCGAACATGTCAGCTCAGGCTCCCTGCGATCGGACCCGAACGAAAAAAAAGGGCCGAGGGATCGCGCCCTCTGCCCCGGCGTCGCGGTGCGCCCACCGCGACGAGTATCGCACGCGAGGCGCCCCTACTGGGGCGTCGGGGTGCTGCCGAATTTGCCGAACTTCTTCCGGAAGCGCTCGACGCGCCCCGCCGTGTCCACCAGCTTCTGCTTGCCGGTGTAGAACGGGTGGCAGGCCGAGCAGAGCTCGACGTGGATCTCCGGCCGGGTGGAGCGCGTCTCGATGACGTGCCGCACGCGCAAATGATCTTGGCCGGCGCGTAGTTCGGATGAATGTTTTCCTTCATAAGGGGCGGGACCATACCACCGGGCTACGGCCCCTTCAACTCGCGGTCCGCACCCGCGCCACCGCGGCCTGCCAGCCGGCGTAGGCCGCCTCGCGCTCGTCGCTCTTCATCTTGGGCTTGAAGACCTTGTCGACGGCGCGCACGCGCTCGAGCTCGGCCTGGGTCCAGAAGCTGGTGCCGAGGCCGGCGAGGAAGGCGGCGCCGGTGGCGGTGGTCTCGACCACCTTCGGGCGATCGACGGTGGTGCCGAGGATGTCGGCCTGGAACTGCATCAAGAGGTTGTTGGCGGCGGCCCCGCCGTCGACCCGGAGCGCGGCGATCGGCTTGCCGGCGTCGGCGGCCATGGTCTCGACGACGTCACGGGTCTGGAAGGCGAGCGCCTCGAGCGAGGCCCGCACCAGGTGCTCGCGCTCGACCCCGCGGGTGAGCCCGACGATGGCGCCGCGGGCCTCCGGATCCCAGTAGGGTGCGCCGAGGCCGACGAAGGCCGGCACGACGTACACGCCGAGGGTCGACGCCGCCTTCTTCGCCATCGCCTCGCTCTCGCTCGCCTTTTTCAGGATCTTGAGGCCGTCGCGGAGCCACTGGATGAGCGCGCCGGCGATGAAGACCGAGCCCTCGAGAGCGTAGGTCGGGGCGCCGCCGGCGCCGCAGGCGATGGTCGTGACCAGCCCGCGCTCGGAGGCGACGGCCTCGCTTCCGGTCTGCATGAGCACGAAGCAGCCGGTGCCGTAGGTGTTCTTCACCATGCCGGGCGCGAAGCAGCCCTGGCCGAAGAGCGCGGCCTGCTGATCGCCGGCGATGCCCGCGATCTTGACCGGCGCACCGAGCAGGCGGGGCTCGGTCTCGGCGATGACCCCGCTCGACGGCCGCACCTCGGGCACCATGCTCATCGGCACGTCGAAGAGCCGGAGCAGCTCGGGGTCCCAGCCGCGGCCGTGGATGTTGTAGAGCAGCGTGCGCGAGGCGTTGGTCGGGTCGGTGACGTGCATCTTGCCGCCCGTCAGCTTCCACACCAGCCAGCTGTCGATGGTGCCGAAGACCAGGTCGCCGGCGGCGGCGCGCTCGCGGGCGCCGCGCACGTTGTCGAGGATCCAGGCGATCTTGGTGGCGGAGAAATAGGGATCGAGGACGAGGCCGGTCTTGGCTCGGACGTCGGCCTCCGCGCCCTCCTCCTTCAGGCGCGCGCAGACGTCGGCCGTTCGCCGGTCCTGCCACACGATGGCGCGGTGGATCGGCGCCCCGGTCCGGCGATCCCACACCACCGTGGTCTCGCGCTGGTTGGTGATGCCGATGCCGGCGAGCGCCGGCGCCGCGACTTTCGCCTTTCGCATCGCCTGACGGGCGACCGCGAGCGTGACGCGCCAGATCTCCTCGGCGTCGTGCTCGACCCAACCGGGCTTGGGGTAGTGCTGGCGGAACTCGGAGTAGGCGCGGCCCGCGATGCGGCCGCGGCGGTCGAAGACGAGCACGGTCGAGCCCGTCGTTCCCTGATCGATCGCCATCACGTGCGTGGGCTTGCTTGCCATCCTGGTCTCCTTGCGAGCGCCGCGAAGCGCGGCGACCCTTACCAGCTCGTCCGCTCGCCGGCCACCGTCGGCGCTCGGTTGCGCCCCCCGGTACCCGCCCCTATCATCCGCGAGGCATGCGATGGCGGATCGCGCCCGAGCGCATCGTCGACGAGGCCGGCGCCGAGCTGGCGGCGCTCTTCGGTCCGGATCTCCGGACCCTCGTCGTCTACGGCAGCGCCGGCGGACCCGACTTCCGCCCCGATCGCTCCGACCTCAACTTCGCCGCCGTCGCCGAGCCGTTGACCTTCCGGCACCTGCAAGCGGTCGCGCAGTGGCACGCCCGCTGGCGGTCGGAGCGCGTCGCGGCGCCGCTCCTGCTGATGGCGTCCGATCTGCAGCGCTCCCTCGACGTGTTCCCGCTCGAGATGCTCGACATCCAGGCTCGGCACCGCACGCTCGCCGGCGACGACCTGTTCCAAGGCCTGGTGGTGAGCGCGGACGCCGTTCGGCTGGAGTGCGAGCGCGAGGCCAAGGGCAAGCTGACCCGCCTGCGAGCACTCTACGTCGAGCTCGCCGGCTCGACCGTGGAGATCCGCGAGCTCATGCTCGACTCGCGGAAGACCTTCCTGCACGTGATGCGCGGCCTCCTCTACCTGCGCGGCGATCCCTGGGAGTCGCGCGAGGTCGAGGTGGTGCAGGCGTTCGCACGGCGCTTCGGGCGCGCCATGCCGGTGCTGGCCGCGCTTTGCGGCACCGCCTCGGGTCCCCTCGAGACGCGCTTCCCCGAGTACCTCGCGGAGATCGAGACGCTGGCGGCCATCGCCGACGGCGCCGGAATGCCGGCGCGATGAGCCGGCCGCCGTGGTCGCGCCGCCGCCGGCTCGCGCTGCTCGCGTGCCTGCTCGGAGGCCTCGCGGTCGCCGGCGCCGCCGGGGCCGCACCGGCACCTCTCCCGACCCCGCTCGGCTTCGTCTCCGACTTTGCCGGGGTGATCGACGCCGCCACCGAGGCGCGCCTCGCTCGCCGCATCCTCGAGCTCAAGCAGAAGACCGGCGCCGAGATCGCCGTCGTCACGCTCCCCACGACCAAGCCCGATCCGGTTGCCGAGCGCGCCCTCAGGCTCGCGGAGGCCTGGAAGCCCGGCGACCGCGCCAAGGACAACGGCGTGCTCTTCCTGGTCGCGGTCGAGGACCGCGAGCTCTTCATCGCGACCGGCTACGGCATCGAGGGGGCGCTGCCGGACGGCCTGGTGGGCGAGATCCGCGACCGCACCATCGTCCCCAAGCTCCGCGCCGGCGACGTCGCCGGCGGAATCGAGGCCGGGGTCGACCGCATGGCGGCGATCATCGCCCGCGAGTATCGGGTCGAGCTCACGGGCTCGCCGTCGCCCGAGGCGGCGCCGGGCACGCGCTTCAGCACGAGCGATCTCATCATCCTGGCGATCATCCTGTTGGTGATCTTCGGACCGTATCTCTTCTCGGCGGCGAACGGGCCGCCAGGCGCGCGCGGCAGGCGGCGCTCGTCGTGGGGGATGGGTCCGCCGATGTGGGGCGGCACCTTCGGCGGCGGTGGCTTCGGAGGCAGCGGCGGCGGCGGGTTCGGCGGCAGCAGCGGCGGTGGCTTCGGCGGTTTCGGCGGCGGCAGCTTCGGCGGCGGCGGGGCCGGAGGCAAATGGTGAACGCGCAATCCAAGGAGGACGGATCATGAGCAGGTCACGGAAGATTCTGACGTTGGCGGGGACCCTGGTGGTCGCCCTGTCGCTCTCGGGCTGCAGCTACAATCAGCTGGTCGGCCTACGCGAGGCGATCGACGGCGCCTGGGCGCAGGTCGAGAACCAGCTGCAGCGCCGGAACGACCTCATCCCGAACCTGATCGAGGTCACCAAGGGCTACGCCAAGCACGAGAAGGAGATCTTCGAGGCGGTCGCCAACGCCCGCGCCCGCATGCTCTCGGCGGGCGGCTCGCGCGACGAGACCATTGCCGCCTCCGGCGAGCTGTCGTCGGCGTTGTCGCGCCTGCTCGCGCTCTCGGAGCGCTATCCGGATCTCAAGGCCGATCAGCAGTTCGCCCGGCTCTCCGACGAGCTCGCCGGCACGGAGAACCGCATCGCCACGGAACGGCGGCGCTACAACGAGGTGGTGCAGGAGTACAACACGCTCACCAAGACCTTCCCGGCGGTCATCACCGCCAAGGTGATGGGTTTCGGCGAGCAGAAGTACTTCGAGGCACCGGAGTCCGCGAAACAGGTGCCGCAGGTGAAGTTCTGAGCCGATGCGCATCCTGATCGCCGGCACGGGCGCGGTGGGCGGCTACTTCGGGGCCTGCCTCGCCCGCGCCGGAACCGACGTCGTGTTCCTCGCCCGCGGCCGCACCCTCGCCGCCCTGAACGGCTCCGGGCTCACGGTCGAGAGCGTCGACGGCGACTTCCATCTCTCCCGCATCACGGCGGTCGCGGACGTGACGGACGCGGAGCCGTTCGACCTGGTGCTGGTCACCGTCAAGTCCTACGACTCGCGGGCGATCGCCGAGCGGATCGCCCCGGCGGTGGCACCCGAGACCGTCGTGCTGTCGCTCCAGAACGGCGTCGAGAACGAGAGCCTGCTGGCGGCGGCCCTCGACCTGCCGCCGCTGATGGGGGCCATGACCCAGATCGGCGCCGAGCTGGTGGCACCCGGGGTCGTGCGGCACGTCGCCGAGGGCACGATCTTCTTCGGCGAGATCACCGGCCATGAGAGCGGACGCGCCCGCGCCCTGGCCGAGCTCCTCACCGCCGCCGGCGTCCGCCACCAGCTCTCGCTCCACATGCCGGTCTTGTTGTGGGACAAGCTCGCCTGGAACGCCGCCCACAACGCCGTCACCGCCCTCACACGGACCACCGCGGGCGCCGCGGCGAGCCTCCCCGCGACGGCGGCGGTGTTGCGGGCGGCCATGCACGAGGTGGTCGCGGTGGCACGCGCCCAGGGCATCCTCCTCGACCCGGCGCGCGTCGACCCGACGATCGCCTACTCGCGCGACCACCTCGGCACGCTTCGCACCTCCATGCTGCAGGACCTCGAGCGCGGCCGCCGGCTCGAGCACGACGCCCTGAACGGCGCCGTCGTCCGCTTCGGCGAGACGGTCGGCGTCCCCACCCCCGTGAATCGTACCCTGCACGGATTGCTCGCGGCGCTCGACCCCGCCACGCCGCACGCATCGAGGTGACGATGGATCTGCGCTTCTTTCTGACGGTCTTCTCGACGGTCTTCCTCGCCGAGCTCGGCGACAAGACCCAGCTCGCGACCTTTCTGTATGCCGCCGACGCCGAGCGCTCGAAGCTGGTCGTCTTCCTCGGCGCGGCCTCGGCGCTGCTCGCCACCTCGGCCCTCGGGGTCGTGATGGGAAGCGTGGTGGCGGAGCACGTCAACCCGCGCCTGCTGTCGCGCCTGGCGGGCGCCTCCTTCGTGGCGATCGGGCTCTGGACGCTGGCGCGCGCCTGAGCGCACCGCAAGCGCGGCCGGCCGGGAATGTCGACCGGAAAGGCGACGGTGCTGGCCTGCGGCCTCGCGCCGCAGCATCGCCCTACAGCGAGAGAAAACTCAACCGCGCGAGCTGCATCCACAGCGCCGGGAACACGCCGACCAGCACCGTCACCACCGCCGAGACGACGATCGAGGTGAGGAGGTACGGCTGACGCTCCTGGCGTTCGGGCGCCTCGGCGCCGGGCGTCAGGTACATCGCGATCAGGACCCGCACGTAGTAGGCGGCCGAGATCGCGCTGTTGAGCACGCCGATGACGGCGAGGACGTAGTAGCCCTCGCGCACGGCGGCGGTGAAGACGTAGAGCTTGCCGGCGAAGCCGGCGAGCGGCGGGATGCCGGTGAGCGACAGCATGAAGATGGTCATGGTGACGCCGAGGAGCGGGCGGCGGAAGCCGAGCCCGGCGTAGTCGTCGAGGCTCTCGTTGGGCTCGCCGGCCTCGCCGATGGCGGCGACGACGCCGAACGCCCCGAGGGTCATGAAGGAGTAGACCAGAAGGTAGAAGAGCGCCGCGGTGCCACCGTTGGCGCCGGCCGCGATCAGCGCCACCAGGACGTAGCCGGCGTGGGCGATGCTCGAGTAGGCGAGCATCCGTTTCACGCTCTGCTGCGCGAGAGCGAGGACGTTGCCGACGGTCATGGTGAGCGCCGCCATCACCCACAGCAGGACCGACCACTCGGCGTGAATGCCGGCGAGGCCGTGCAGGAAGACCCGCACGAAGGCCGCGAACCCGGCCGCCTTGACGGCGACGGCCATCAGCGCCGTGACGGTGGTCGGGGCGCCCTCGTAGACGTCGGGGGTCCACATGTGAAACGGCACGGCCGCGACCTTGAAGCCGAAGGCGACGATCAGCATCGCAACGCCCGCGATCAGCATCCGGTGCGCCTCGCCCCCCGGCAGCGCCGCGGCGATCTGGTCGAGTCGAAACGCGCCGGTCGCGCCGTAGATCAGCGCGATGCCGTAGAGCAAAAAGCCGGTGGCGAAGGCGCCGAGCAGGAAGTACTTCATGGCGGCCTCGTTGGAACGCGGCTGGGTACGCCAGGCGCCGGCAAGGACGTAGACGCTGATCGACATCACCTCGAGGCCGAGGAAGATAACGATCAGATCGGTCGCCGAGGCCATCACGATCATGCCGGCGATCGCGAAGCTGATGAGCGCGTAGTAGTCGCCGGCCGGGATCCCGGTGCGCTCGAGGTAGGTCATCGACATCAGCACCACGACCATGCCGGCCACCAGGAAGAGCACGTCGAAAAACACCGCGTACCCGTCGAGCGCGAAGGTCCCGTTGAGGGTGCTGACCTTCTGGCCGGCGAGGAGCAGGCTGGCGACGGCGGTGAGACCGAAGCCGATGAGCGTGACCCAGCCGAGCGTCTCGTCGTCGTCGACGTAGAGCCCGAGGCCGAGCAGCAGGATCCCGAGCAGGCTCGCCAGCGAGACCGGCATGATGGCGAGCCAGCTGATGGCGGGAAGCGCCAAGGTCTCCACTACACCCCTCCCGCGGGCTTGGCCGGCGCGCCCCGACGGTCGGTGGCGGCCGCATGCGTGGGCGCCGTGGTCCGCGGCTCGGCGACGGCGCGCGGGCGATGCTGCTCGATGCGGGCCACGACCTTCTTCACCGACGGCTCCATGATGCGGAGAAACGGCGTCGGGTAGACGCCCATGACGACGATCATCACTACCACCGGCACCAGGACGGCGATCTCGCGCGGCCGGAGATCCTCGAGGGCGGCATTCTCCTCGTGGCGGAGCGGCCCGAAGACCACGCGCTGGAACATCCACAGCATGTAGACGGCGCCGAGCACCAGGCCGCTCGCCGCGAACACAGTGGCGGTCCGGCTCGCCCCGAAGGCGCCGAGCAGGATGAGGAACTCGCCGACGAAACCGTTCAGACCCGGCAGGCCGACCGAAGAGAACATCACCAGCATGAAGACCGCGGCGTAGCGCGGGATGGGCTTCCAGAGGCCGCCGAAGTCGGCGATCAGGCGGGTGTGGCGCCGCTCGTAGATGACGCCGACCAGAAGGAAGAGCGCGCCGGTGGAGAGGCCGTGGTTCAGCATCTGGTAGATCGCGCCCTCGATGGCGGTGGTGTTGAGGGCGAAGAGCCCGAGCATGACGAAGCCGAGGTGGGACACCGACGAGTAGGCGACGAGCTTCTTGAGGTCGGGCTGCACCATCGCCACCATGGCACCGTAGACGATGCCGATCACCGCGAGGCCGAGCATGAACGGCGTGGCGGCCGCCGTCGCCGCCGGGAAGAGCGGCATGGCGAAGCGCAGGAAGCCGTAGGTGCCGAGCTTCAGGAGCACGCCGGCGAGGATCACCGAGCCGCCGGTCGGGGCCTCGACGTGGGCGTCGGGCAACCAGGTGTGGAGCGGGAACATCGGCACCTTGACCGCGAAGGCGAGGGCAAAGGCGGCGAAGAGCCAGCCCTGCTCGACCGCCGACAGCTTGACGTCGTAGAGCTGGCGGACGTCGAAGGTGACGGGCCCGCCGCCGGCGCTGTGCGCCGACACCAGATAGAGAATGGCGAGCAGCATCAGCAGGCTCGCCGTCAGGGTGTAGAGCAGGAACTTGAGCGACGCGTAGATGCGGCGCTGCCCGCCCCAGATGCCGATGATGAAGTACATCGGCACCAGCATCAGCTCCCAGAAGACGTAGAAGAGAAAGAGGTCGAGCGCGACGAAGGCGCCGATCATCCCGGTCTCGAGCATCAAGAGGAAAAAGAAGTACTCCTTCACGCGTGTGTGGATGTCGCCGAACGAGAACAGGACGACGATCGGCGTCAGGAAGGTGGTGAGGAGGACCAGGAAGATGCTGATGCCGTCGATCCCGATCAGGTACTGAATGCCCCAGTCCGGGATCCACGCCTTTTGCTCGACGAACTGGAAGTCGGCGCTGTCGACGAGGAAGCCCGCCCAGAGAGCGAGCGACAGCACGAACGTCAGCAGCGAGAACGCGAGCGCCGCGCGGCGGGCGCCGTCGACCTGCTCGCGTGGCAACAGCAAGATCAGGAAGGCGCCGAGCATCGGCAGCCAGACGACCAGGCTGAGGAGGACGTTGCCGGCGGTGCTCTGATCCAGCGCCGTCATCGCAGCACGTAGTAGCCGAGCACCACGACCACCCCGCCGAGAAAGGCGAGCGCGTAGTGCTGGACGTTGCCGGTCTGGAGCCGGCGCCAGAGCGCGCCGTTGGCGCCGATCGCGCCGGCGAGACCGTTGACGAAGCCGTCGATCAGCTCCTGGTCGACCGTCCGCCAGAAGAACTCCGAGCAGCGGGTGTAGGGGCGGACGATGATCGCGTCGTAGAGCTCGTCGATCCGGTACTTGTCGAGGAGGAGCTCGTAGAGGCCGCGGAGCCGCCAGCTCAGCACCATCGGCAGGCCCGGCAGGCGCACGTAGAAGACGTAGGCGAGCGAGGCGCCCGCGATCGCCAGCAGCGTCGCGATCGCCATCAGGGCGCCCTCGCCGAGGACGCCGCCGTGGTCGAGGTGCGGATGACCGGTCACCGGCGCCAGGAACGCACCGAGCTTGTTGCCCCACAGCCAACCCTCCGGCAGTCCCACCCAGCCGCCGACGATCGAGAGCCCAGCGAGGATCACCAGCGGCACCGTCATCACCGGCGGCGACTCGTGGACGTGGTGCGCGACCTCGTGATCGGCGCGCAGCTCGCCGAAAAACGTCACGAAGAGGAGGCGGAACATGTAGAAGGCGGTGAGCGTCGCGGTGAGGGTCGCGATCAGCCACAGCGCGGTGTGGCCGCTCGCCCAGGTGTGCCAGAGGATCTCGTCCTTGCTGAAGAAGCCGGCGAGCCCGGGCGCGCCGGCGATGGCGAGGGTGCCGATCAGGAAGGTGGCGAAGGTGATCGGCATCTTCGTCCGGAGGCCGCCCATCTTCTGGATGTCCTGCTCCCCACTCATGCCGTGGATGACGCTGCCGGCCCCGAGGAAGAGCAGAGCCTTGAAGAAGGCGTGGGTCATGACGTGGAAGATGGCGGTCGCGAAGGCCCCGACCCCGAGCGCCAGCACCATGAAGCCGAGCTGGCTCACGGTCGAGTAGGCGAGCACCTTCTTGATGTCGTTCTGGACGAGCGCGATGGTGGCGGCGAAGAGCGCGGTCAGGGCCCCGAGCACGGCGACTACCTGGAGCGCTAGCGGGCTCATCACGAAGACCGCATTCAGACGCGCGATCATGTAGATGCCCGCGGTCACCATGGTGGCGGCGTGGATCAGGGCCGAGACCGGCGTCGGGCCGGCCATGGCGTCGGGCAGCCAGACGTAGAGCGGCAGTTGCGCCGACTTGCCGGCGGCGCCCACCAGCAGGAGAAGGGCGATCGCGGTGGCCGTCGCCGGCGCCAGCGTCTTGGCGTGGGCGTCGACGTGGGCGATGTCCAGGCTGAGTCCGCCCTCCCCCGCGCCCGCGAGGCTCCACGCCAGGAGGAAGAGCCCGAGGACGAAGCCCATGTCGCCGATCCGGTTGACGATGAAGGCCTTCTTGCCGGCGGCCGCGTTCTCGTCCTTCTCGTACCAGAAGCCGATCAGGAGGTAGGAGCAGAGCCCGACGCCCTCCCAGCCGACGAAGAGCAGCAGCAGATTGTCGGCGAGCACGAGCAGCAGCATCGAGAACATGAAGAGATTCAAGTACGCGAAGAAGCGCGCGCAGCTCTCGTCGTGGCCCATGTAGCCGACCGAGTAGACGTGGATCAGGAAGCCGACGCCGGTCACGATCAGCACCATCACCGCCGAGAGCGCGTCGATGCGGAAGGCGATGTCGGCGTGGAAGGGCCCGGCGGCGATCCAGGTGTAGAGCGACTGCACGAGGCGCGCGCCCGCCGGCGCACCGGCGAGCTGAACGACACCTGCGAGCGCGACCAGGAACGACAGCAGCACGGACAGCGGCGAGGTGATCTTCACCAGGCCGGGCGAGCGGTTCAGACACACCGCGATCAGGAAGCCGAGCAGCGGCAACGCCGGGATCAACCAGAGCGTCGGCGCGTGCAAGACGAGGGCTTCGTGGGCTTCGTGCATCAGCTCATCCGCGCAGCAGCGCCAGCTCGTCGGCGTTGACGGTGGTGCGGTTGCGGAACGACGCGATGATGATCGCGAGCCCGACGGCGGCCTCCGCGGCCGCCACGGTCATGACGAAGAACACCACCACCTGGCCGTCGACCGCGCCGCGGCTGCGCGCCAGGGCGACGAACGTCAGGTTGACCGCGTTCAACATCAGCTCGATCGCCATGAAGATGACGATGACGTTGCGACGCACCAGTACGCCGACCACGCCGATGGAGAACAGCACCGCCGACAGCATCAGCACCCATTCCGTCGGGACGATCATGAGATGGTCGGCCGTCTCTGCTTCTGGGCCAGGACCACGGCGCCCACCACCGCCACCAGCAACAGAATGGACGTCAGCTCGAACGGGAAGAGGAAGTCGGTGAAGAGGCTTTTCGCCACCGCGGTCGCACCGCCGTAGCCGGCGGGGGCGGCTCCGGACGGGGCCCCCACCGGTGCCCCGCGCACCAACAGCGCCAGCTCGACCGCGAGCATGCCGCCACCGATCCAGGCAAGCACCCGGAGCGTGACGCGGCGGTGCCCTCGGTCGGGATCCTCGTTCTGGAGGTTCAGCAGCATGATGACGAACAGGAAGAGCACCATGATCGCGCCGGCGTAGACGATGATCTGGAGCGCGGCGAGCATGTGGGCCTCGAGCAGCACGAACACCACCGCGAGCAGGAAGAGCGTCACCACCAGGAAGAGCGCGCTCTTCACGGGGTTCGGGTGCAGCACCACACCGAGGGCGGCGACGATGGTCCCGACGGCGAGCAGCAGGAAGAGGATCGCGCCCATGCGATCAGGCCGCCAGCACGATGACCACGGCGGTCACCAACATGTTGGCGAGCGCCAACGGCAGGAGGTACTTCCAGCCGAGGTCCATCACCTGGTCGTAGCGGTAGCGCGGCAGCGTCCAGCGCACCAGGATCTGGAACACGCAGAGGGCGAACACCTTGACGGTGAAGCTCACGATCTGCAGCACGACGACGACGAGGTGGGGCAGCGCCAAGACGATGCCGCCCGGGAGGTGGAAGCCGTCGCGAAACAGGAACGGCACCTGCCAGGCGCCGAAGAAGAGCGTGGTGGCGAGGCCCGCCACCACCACGCTCTCGGCAAAGTCGCTCAGCATGAAGGCGGCCTGCTTCATCCCGGAGTACTCCGTGAAGTAGCCGCTGATGAGCTCGGACTCGCCCTCGGGGAGGTCGAAGGGCACGCGCTTGGTCTCGGCGATGCCGGCGATCAGGAAGATCAGGAAGCCGAGTGGTTGATAGATGATGCCCCAGGCCGGGATCACGCCGAAGAAGTGATGCCCCTGCGCTCGTGCGATCGCCTGCAGGTCGAGCGTGCCGAAAGCCATGATCACGCCGATCAGCGCGAGGCCCATGGCGATCTCGTACGAGATCATCTGCGCCGAGCCGCGGATGCCGCCGAGCAGCGCCCAGCGGCTGTTCGACGCCCAGCCGCCGAGGACGACGCCGTAGACCGCGAGCGACGACATCGCGAGGACGTAGAGGATGCCGATGTCGAGGTCGGCGACCTGGAGGTTGATGGTGCGCTCGCCGATCACCAGCTGGTCGCCGAAGGGGACGGCGGCGAAGGTCACCAGCACCGGGAACACCGCCAGGAACGGCGCCAGGAAGTGGAGGAACTTGTCGGCTCCGGCGGGCACGACGTCTTCCTTGGTGAGCAGCTTCAACGGGTCGGCGATCAGGGTGTTGATGAAGCCGAGGTTGAACGGCATCACCCCGAAAATGTTGGCGCGATTGGCGCCGATCCGGTCCTGGATCAATGCGCTGCCCTTGCGCTCGACCCAGAGCAGGATCGCGCTGAGATTGAGGACCATGAGCAGGACGACCAGGGCCTTGACCCCGGCGATCCCGACCTCGATCAATCCCACGCCAGCGCCCCGCGCTTCCAGACGTAGGCGAGACCGAACGCCAGCACGGCGACGAAGGTGACGACCTCGATCAGCCCCGGCACGCCGAGTTGCCGAAACACGATCGCCCAGGGGTACATGAAGACGACCTCGACGTCGAAGACGATGAAGAGGATCGCGACCAGATAGAAGTGCACGGCGAAACGACCGCGGGCCGGACCGCTCGACGGGTTCCCGCATTCGAAGGGCTCGTCCTTCACCGCGCGCCGGGACGTGCTGCGGGCGCCGAAGATCATGCTGCCGGAGACCATCCCGAGCACGATGACGGCGCCGAGCGCGAAGGTGATGGCGACGCCGATGTATTGGTCCAGCACTGCGAGCCCCCGCGATACCCGTGACCCGCGCACCCTAGGTTCGCGCGGCGCCCCCCGTTATGCCGATGGTCTCCCGCATGTCAAGGTTGCTCCTGGACAACGACGCGAGCCGCTGGTACCGCCGGAGCGCGCGAGCGCCGAACCCACACTCCAATGCACGACGAGCTGACACCGGTCATCGCGAACGCCGTCGGCGAGCGATGGCCGGGCGCGCGGCTCGCCGAGCTCGTGCACCTCGCCGGCGACTTCTCCGCGCGTCGCTACCTGCGGGCGCACCTCGCGGGCGGCGCGGCGCCGCCGACCGTGGTGGTGATGGTCTTGGCAGGAAGCGGCCTGCCGCTGAGCTCCGAGGAGCTCGGGGTCTTTCCGGAGCCGCTGCGCGAGCTGCCGTTCCTCGACGTCCACCGTCTCCTCACCGCGATCGGGGCGGCGGTGCCCGAGGTCTACCTCGCCGCGGTCGATCGCGGTCTGCTGCTCTTGGAGGATGCGGGCGACACGGTGCTGTGGGATCAGGCCAACGCCGAGCGCACGCGGGCAGAGCGGCTCTACGAACGCGCCCTCGACGCGCTGCTCGTGCTGCACGAGCGGGGCACCCGCCATAGCCCGCAGACCAGCATCGCCTTCCGGCAGCGTTTCGACGAGCGCCTGCTCACCTGGGAGCTCGAGCATTACCTCGAGTGGGGCGTGGAGCGGCGTCTCGGCGTCGCGGTGACGCCGGCGCTCCGGCGTGGCTACGCGGAGAGCTTCGCGGCGATCGCGCGCGAGCTCGCCGCCGCCGAGCCCGTGCTCAGTCACCGCGACTACCACAGCTGGAACATCCTCTGGCGCGACGATCGGCCGGTGATCATCGACTTCCAGGACGCGCTCCTGGCGCCGGCCGAGTACGACGTGGCCTCGCTGCTGACCGATCGCATCACCCCGCGGCTGATCGATCCGGCGATGGAGACAAGGCTGCTCGCCCACTACTGGGCGGCGCGCCGACGCCCCGCCGACAACGACCGCCGCCGCTACGCGCTGGTCGCGCTGCACCGGGCCCTGAAGGTGATCGGACGCCTTCATTATATTGCGCTCGAAAAAGGCAAGCCCGCCCCGCTCGCCTTCCTGCCGGACGTGGTCGCGACCGCCCGTCGATTCTTCGGCGAGCTCGTGATCCCGGGTGCGCTCGCCGCCGAGTTCGCCGCGCTCGCGTGGGACGTGCCCGCCGGACCCCGGAGCTGAGATGCGGGCGATGGTGCTCGCCGCCGGCCTCGGCACCCGCCTCCGTCCCCTCACCGACGATCGTCCGAAGGGGCTCGTCGAGGTCGGCGGACGGCCGTTGATCGCCTACAACCTCGAGCTGCTCCGCCGCTTCGGCGTCACCGACGTCGTCATCAACCTCCACCACCACGGTGCCGCGCTCAGAAACGCGCTCGGCGACGGCTCGGCGTTCGGCCTCCGCATCGACTACTCCCCGGAGGATCCGCTGCTCGACACCGGAGGTGGCATCAAGCATGCCGAGGCGAGGCTCGCCGGAGACGACTTCCTGGTCCTGAACGCCGACACCATCGTCGACCTCCCGCTCGATCGCCTGATCGCGAGCCATCGCGCGCGCCGGGCCGCCGCGACACTGGTGTTGCGAAATGACCCGGAGCAGGAGCGCTACGGCGTGATCGAGGTCGATGCCGAGCACCGCATCCGCCGCTTCCTCGGGCAGCCGCCGGCCGTCGCCGAACCCGTGAGGCCCTACATGTTCGCGGGCGTCCACGTCATGTCGCCGGAGGTGTTCCGTTTCATGCCGGCTGGTGGCGCCTTCAGCATGACCCACGACATCTACCCGGCCATGCTGGCCGCGGGCGCCGCCCTGTACGGTTTTCCGTTCGACGGTTTCTGGCGGGTCATCGATACACCCGCCGATCTCGGCCGAGCCGCCGGCGAACTCGCGACGGCGCCCCTCGCCTACCTCACGACCGCCCCGGCGACGCGCGGGCGCTGAAGTGCAGACACGCTCGCGCGCGGCTGTCGGATATCGTCGTCCCCGCGCAGGCTTGCAAGGACGATGTCGTCAAATCGCTTGACCGGTTTTTCCAGTCTGGTTTACACAATCTTCATGTTCCCGTATCGCGGAGGCGCGGAGCGGGCGGATGGGGGTCGGGCTCGGGGAACGTGGCACGTCGCTTGCTGCCACGAGCGGGTGCGGAGTGCGGGCTGGGGAGACCGAAGGAGGCCTTCAGGACTCGTATGGAGACGACGTCGCGCATCTCATTGCCGTCCGACGACGGTATCCTGATCTCGCACCCGACGTTCAGCGCCTGATTCACCTCTCCGGAGAGCGACGGCATTTCGCACCGCCCCCACAATGGTCCCGCACGGTTTGGAAGGGTGACATGGGAATAACGATCGTCCAGAAGAGTGATCTGACCGTTCGCAAGCGGAGTCCGCGCATCGCGCTGGTGCTCGCAGGTGGCGCGATCAGCGGCGGCGGCTTCAAGCTCGGCGGCTTGAAGGCGTTCGACGACTTCCTGGTCAATCGCAAGACCACCGACTTCGACATCTACGTCGGCCTCTCGGCGGGCGCGTTCCTGGCGGCACCCTTGGCGAGCGGCGTGACGCCGCCCGAGATGTTGCGTAGCCTCGAAGGCAGCTCGGAGGAGTTCACCCAGTTCGGCGCCTTCGACTTCTACCAGCCGAACTACCCGGAGTTCGTCGAGCGTCCCATCCGCTATCTGCTCGATCTCGCCGCCTTCGTGCCGGGCTCGATCCTCGATCTGGTGGCGAAGAGCCCGGCGCTGGCCGAGACCATCGCGGAGCCCGTGCGCGAGTTCGTGCGCGCGCCCTCGCTCGGCCACGCGGCGGACGTGCTGCGCCCGATCGGCCAGGCGCTCCTCGCCGGCCGCCCGTTCCCCTTCCCGCTCGACTATCTCCCCTCGGGGCTCTTCAACAACGTCACGATCGAGCACTATCTCCGCGACAACCTCGAGCGCCGCCACATGCCGAACAGCTTCAAGGCGCTCTTCCAGGCGCGCAAGAAAGAGCTCTACATCGTCGCCATGAACCTCGACTCCGCCGAGCGCGTCGTCTTCGGACACGACGAGGACAGCTCGCTCTCGATCTCCGAGTCGGTGCAGGCCTCGACCGCCCTGCCGGGCTTCTATCGGCCCGCTCGCATTCGCGGCATCGACTACGTCGACGGCGGCGTGCGGCGCACCGCCAACATCGACGTCGCGATCGATCACGGCGCGGACCTGGTGATCTGCTACAACCCGTTCCGTCCCTTCTCCAACCGGGTCGTCCGCAAGTACGATCCAGCCAAGGACGACTACGTCGCCGAGGGCGTGCAGCTCGCCGATCGCGGCATGCTCACGATCCTGAACCAGGTCCTCCGCACCCTCCTCCACTCGCGCCTGCAGCTCGGGCTCCGTCAGTATCAGGACGACCCCAACTTCAAGGGCGACATCATCCTGATCGAGCCGACGGAGAAGGATCTCGACTTCTTCCAGATGACCCCGCTCGCGTTCTGGGAGCGGCGGCGGGCGGCGCAGCACGGCTACGAGTCCGTCACCCAGTCCATCGAGATCCACTACGACATGATCCGGCGCATCATGGAGAGCTACGGCATCCTCATGACGCGGAAGACCGTGAGCGAGGGCATGCAACGCATGCGGACCGGCGAGACCCCGGAAGAGGCGAGCGACTTCCTGACCCGCGACGTCCCGACCCGCGCCATCTCGGTCGCCAAGGCCTGACGGCGGTCGGCGCCGCGAGCGCGCGCTCCGTTCCGATAGCGCAAACTCCACGGCACCCACCGCCTTCGCCTCCGGCGGCCTCGCGGCGCGTCAAGCCGTCGGCGGACGCGACCGACCTCTGAGCGATGACCGCACGACTTCTACGTTGCCCCAGGAAGGGAGCGGCGGTATAGAGGCCGTTCATGCTGCGGTATGTCCCCGACGACCAGGATTCGGCCGCGTTCGCGGCTCGTCTCGACGAGGCCACGCCCGAGGACATCCTGCGTTGGGCCGTCGCGACCTACGCCCCCGACGCGGTTCTCACCTGCTCGTTTCAGCACGAAGGGGTGGTCCTGGCGCACATGCTGCAGTCGATCGCTCCCGAGACGCCGATCGTCTTCATCAACACCGGCTACCATTTTCCCGAGACGCTGGCGTACCGTGATCAGCTCGTCGCGCGCTACCACTTCAATCTCGTCGAGGTCGGGCCGGCCGTCAGCAAGGCCGATTTCGAGCGCACCCACGGGCCCGAGCTGTACCGCCGCGATCCCGATCGGTGTTGCGAGGTCAACAAGGTCGAGCCCTTACGGCGCGCGCTCAAAGGGGTGCGAGCGTGGATCAACGGACGCCGACGCGACCAGGCGGCCACCCGTAGCGAGCTCCCGGTGATGGAGGAGCTGCCGAACGGCATGGTCAAGGTCAATCCGCTGGTGCGCTGGACCTCCAAGGACACCTACCAGTACATGCAGCGCCAGGGGCTGCCGACCCATCCTCTGTTCGAGCAGGGCTACACCAGCATCGGCTGCGCGCCCTGCACGCGCCCGGTGCTCGCCGGCGAGGATGAACGCGCCGGGCGCTGGGCCGGTCAGGCCAAGGTCGAGTGCGGCATCCACACCGCCTTCAACGACCCCGGCCGCGACATTTAGTACAGCGAGGGATTCTCTCGCTCGCCCCACTCCCGGCTCGTTGCGCTCGGCCGAGCGCTCCGCGCGCGGAGGCTCCACGTGGAGCCCGCCCCACCTCAAAATGAAAAAGGGGAGTGCCCGTACCTAGAAGGCCGGGCGACTCCCCTTTCGAGACGACGATCGCGAGGCGGTCAGTTCATCGGGAAAAGCTGCTGCATCTTCATCGCGAGGCCCATGTCGCCCGCGATCTTCAGCTTGCCGCTCATGAACGCCATCTGCGGATTCAGCTTGCCGTTCACCATGTCGAGGTAATCGTTGGCCGACATCGTGATCGTGATGTTCGGCGACGCATGCGTCCCCTCACCCACGGTGAGCTTGCCGTCGTCGATCGCGAGGCTGTACTTCCCGCCGTTGTCGCCCGTGAGATCGAACTGGTACACGGACTTCATTCCCTTGGCCGCGCCCGCGTTGAAACGGGTCGGCATCGCCGCGAAGACCTCTTTGATGCTCGTAGCCGGTGGATTTGCCATTGGAAGCCTCCTTACGCCGCAATGAGTGGTGTGGTCGAACCGGGCGGCTCATATCTAATCTGTTTCATAGAGTAAATAGGGGTCGCGACCGTCATTCGCCGTCGGAATCGTCCTCCACCCACGCCAGAATCCGCTCCCCGAGGGTCTGCACCAGCCAGCGATGCAGATCGTCGCCGAGGCTCTCCCATCCTGGCTCCAGCATGGGGAAATGGCTCGATCCGTGAACCTGGAACGCCCAGCCGAGCCGCCGCGCCAGCCGCTCGGCCGCGATCGGTGAGACGAGCGGGTCGTGCTCGGCGCAGACGAGCAAGCTCGGGCATGGCGCCTCGGTCGGGAAGCGCAACGCTCCGGACGCCAAGGCGCGGAACAGCGCGCCGGAGTCCGGCAGCCAGGAGCCCGCCCGTTTTGCGCCGAACGTCCGTGCCAGGGCGTGCCGCGGCGGAGACACTGGCCCGCCGAGGAATCGCGCCGCCCAGAAGCGCGGCCAGGCGTACAATCCTCCCCACGCACCCGAATCCACCGACGCGAGCAGGGGCGCGATTGCGACCACCGCCGGCGCCTCGACGCGTGAGGCGAGCGTCGCGGCGATCACCGCACCGGCGTCGTGACCGATGATGATGGGAGGCGCCGGCAGCGTACGACAGGCGTCGACGAGCCACTCGACCCGGTCCGTCGCGAAGGATGCCGCGGGCGCCTCCAAGAACGACGGCGCCCAGGATTCCCAGCCGCGATGCGCCAGATAGGCCTGGAATTCCCGCCAGATCCAGCTGCCGGTCCAGAGCCCGTGCAGCAGAAGTAGCGGGTGCCGAAAGCGCGCGGACTCGGCGCGCACCATGTCGACCGGGAGGGATCCGAACGAGAGCCGCATGACCAATGAAAAAAGCCCTTCGACGTGTGCCGAAGGGCCTTTTTCCATAGAGCCCAGGGGGCTCTAACCTCGCCTGAGGACGGAATGAAACTAACCGCTACGAGAACTTCTCGCTGCGAAAAAAACTCGGACGGACTACTTCTTCTTCTTGGCTGCGCCCTTCTTGGCCGGCGCTTTCTTCTTAGCCTTGGACGCTTTCTTCTTGGCTGCCATAAACACCTCCTCGAAAACGTTAGCTGCTTTTGACCCTAGGTTCGCTCAGGCGAGCGCTCCCCCAATCCACAGCCACCCCACCACTCAACGCCTCGCATCATAGGAAAGTGCTGTAGCGGATGTCAAGAGAAAAATTGCATTTTGGAAACGTTTTCTGGAGGAGAATCAGCACGATGCTCCGCGGTATGACGAGCATAGAATGGCGTTCATGTCGACTCATCGGAGAGAGTAGCAGAGTGTTTTAAACCGCGCCCAGAGCGGTTTTGCGGCATCTTCGCCCTCACAAGGGCGATTCTGTTGGTGTTGACACCGGGTAGGGAATTCGGTACATAGAGGGCATGAAGACTCTCGATGCCTTCGACAAACAATTTCCGACCGAGGGTGCCTGCAAGCAGTATTTGGCCGAGAAACGGTGGCCGACGGGCGTGCGCTGCCCGCGCTGTGGCGAGGCGCAAAAGATCTACGCGCTGAAGGCCCGTCCGTTTCACTGGGTCTGCAAGAACCCCGATCCGAAGGCCCGCCCCGATGGCCCCTGCGGCGGCCGGAACGGCTATCGCTTCTCCGTGCTGACTGCGACCATTTTTCAGGACACCAAGAAGCCGCTCAAGATCTGGTTCAAGGTCGGGTACCTCATGCTGACCGCCAAGAAGGGCCTGAGCGCCCTCCAGGTGCATCGCGTGATCTTCGGCGAGGACTCCGGGTCAGACTGGCGGACCGCCTGGTACATGTGCCACCGCTGGCGGGCCGCGATGCGGGGCGATGCGTTCCCGCTCACCGGCCCCGTGGTCGAGATGGACGAGACCTACGTCGGGGGCAAAGAGAAGAACAAGCACGTGGGCAAGCGCGGGAACCTCGGTCACATGGGCAAGGTGACCGTGATTGGCGCCATCGCCCGCAAGGGGAACGTGGTCTGCCAGGTGATCGAGTCGTTCAATTCCGAGACTACCCGGCAGTTCGTGAAGAAGACCGTCTCCGACGACGTGTCGCTCGTCGCGACCGACGAGCACCTGGTCTACGAGCAGATGCGGTTCGGCTTTGCGAAGCACGAGAGCGTGAACCACGCGGCCGAGGAGTACGTGCGGGGCGTCGTCCACACCGGGTCGATCGACTCGTTTTGGTCCCTCGTGAAGCGCGGCATCATGGGGCAGTACCACCACGTCTCCAAGAAGTACCTGCCGCTGTACCTGAACGAGTTCAGTTTCCGGCACAACCAGCGCAACGAGATCGACCCCTTTGGGAACCTCATGGAAACGTGCGGTGCGTGACGTGATCCCGGCCCGCGTGCTAGTCCGGATGTGTGAAGAAGAAATCGCGCGCCAGCGCGAAGCCCGCGAAGCGCGCCAGGCGCGCGCCCGCCAAGGCAGGCGTCACCGCCAAAACCCGCGCCGCTGACGACGCGCTCCGCGAGAAGCTCCGGACCGCGGACATGACGGAGTTTGACCGGGTACTGGCGAAAGCGATTCGGCCCGCGCGCTAGAGGAGCCGGGGTGCGGCGATGGCTCGTCAGCGGCTGTCCCGAACTCTCAGTCCCATTGGCATCTGCACCGGTTTCGCTGTATCTTCGCCCCATGAAGACGCCCCGCGGCCATGGCCATCTTAGGTCGCCCACGTCGGCAAAGTGCGGTTGTGTATCGAACCGGCGCACGCTTGCGGCACTCGCACCTTGGGTGGGTCTTGCGGAGCGTGCTAAGAGCGCGCGCAGTGGGCAAGCGTCCTAAGCTTTTTCGAGATCCGGTCCATGACCAGATTCGATACAACGGGACCGATCTCCGAACTTTGCCGCCCGCGACGTCTCCGGACGAGCGCCTTTCGTGGTTAGTCCAGAGGCTCATCGACACGCCCGAATTCCAGAGGCTACGCCATATCCGACAGAACGGACTGGCAAACTTGGCCTTTCACGGGGCAGAACATTCTCGCTTCTCGCACAGCATGGGTGCCGCGCATATGGCGAGGGAGATGTACGATCGAGTCGTTCGTAACATGGGCGAAGATCCTCAGCACGAGATGCGTCTGGCCGCTATTTCGTCGGCGTTGGTACACGACCTTGGGCATGGACCTTTCTCCCATACCATCGAGGAGATTCTGAGTCAGTTTAAAATCAAGTTTAGCCACGAGCGCATGACCCAGCGGTTTATTGAAGAACCCTCCAACATTAATGCCGTGATTCGCCAGGTGGATGCCGCCCTACCAGCACTCATGGCGGGATTTATTGTTCATGCAAAGCGCAAGACGGAGCATTGGGCGTTTCGCATTGTGTCCAGCCAACTCGATGCTGACCGCCTAGATTATCTTCTTCGAGACGCTCGAGCCGCTGGTATCAAGACTGGAGGCTTCGATGTCTCTCGGCTGCTTGAGATGTTGCTGCACCTGGACAACGGACGTATCGCTGTCGATAGGCGTGCGCTGGAGGCCGTCGAGAGCTACCTGATCGCATTAGACCAGATGTATCGCGTGATGTACTTTCACCACAGCATCCGCGCCGCTAGCTGTCTCTTGAGCTCCGTGCTAGGAGAGCGTTCGAGCCTCTACAAAGCTGGCGATAATACCCTCATGCCCGAACTTTTTGGGCAGCAGCATCCATTACGTGCCCTTGTCGATCGAGGTCAGGAGATTGATCTGTCCGACTACGCCAGACTCGGCGAATTCCATGTGTGGTCACTGATCGAACTGTGGCAGTATAGCAATGATGCCGTTCTTTCCGACCTCTCCAAAAGGTTAATAAAGCGCCAGCTCCCCAAAGCGATCGATGTCGATCCCGCGGAGTTCCACAAGCTCACTGAACTGCAAGCCAAAGCAAAAGACCTGACGCGCGAACTCTTGCCATTCGTCACAGATGAGACAGTCCAGTACTATGTCGCTGTCGATACGCCGACTCGGACTAGCTATAGGCGATACGACTGGACCTCCGAAGGGGCCGACGAGTCCATCTGGATGACGGGTGGGGATAAGCCCCCGAAGCCGATCGAAGATGAGGCGTCGTCGATCGTGGAAGGACTCCGCAATACTAAATACTTTCATCGCTTGATATTCCCGGAGGAAATCCGGGAAAGACTACTCCAGGGGTAGGAAGGCCATATGTCGAATTACGGAAGCATATTGATGAAGAATGTGCTTGAGCTGGTCCAGGCGAATGATGGGCGAATCGATACTCGCATTCGCCTTCAAAAACTCGCCTATATCATGCAAGTGCTCAACGTCGACGATTTTGAAGTGCCGACGTTCTCCTATCACCACTATGGCCCATATAGTCGCGACCTGTCGGAGGCGCTCAGGGAATGCGTAGACGCCGAGTTCTTGGTTGAGCAGCGAGAGGACTTCGGGACCGCGGAGCGGTTTTCTTATCGTTTGACTGAAGATGGGGAGCGCTGGCTAGTTGAATATTCGGAAGGTGAGCATCCGGCCGAAGAACTGACTCGATACGTGCATATGATGAAAACTCGCCATTGGCGAACTCTGGAGTTGGCAGCGACCGTTCTTTATCTCGAACGTGAGATGGACGAGGATAGGGAAGATGCTTTCACAGCGGCGTTGGACTTGAAGCCGGAGTGCGCGTCGTTCCGAAGTTCAAGCGAAAGGCTCCTGGAGGAATTGGGTTTATAAGCGCCCCGAATGGTTGGTGACACGGCGCCGTAGCCGAGCGAACCGTAGCTACTAATCGCCCTCGATATCCAGGGTTACCAGCGTCACACGTCGCGTCTTCATGGTGACGTGGACAACGAGATGAACCCGGTTGCTTTCCTCCGGCTCGTCGAGGAGCCGCTCCGATTCTAGTCGGATCGCCGTCACGAGCTTGTCGTCTTCCATCAGACAGAAGAATGGAGTTTGCGAGTCACTCGGCGCTGCCGTTGGCGGCAGCTCGTTCGGTGCGGGAACGCGGAGCGCATCCAGCAATACCTTGATCCGGTTGTCGAGATCGCCCGCGTTGTTCGTAAACAGCCTGCCCGGTGGCTCGGCCCGCAGAAACAGAATATCCAGCTCGCAGACGAGATCGAATGCCTTTGTTGCCAGTGGAACGAACTTGAACGGGCCCCGCGGCATTTCGATCAAGATGCCGTGCGCCTTCCGGAGGTAGTCGGCCTGCATCACGCGCGTAAACCGCTGGGCCTCTTGCATCCAGGGCGGGAGCTTTTGATCGGTATTCATTGTGTACGGGTGCACTTCTTCCTTGAGCGCCTCGGGGCCAAACTTCCGGTAGAAGTTCCACGCCCGTTGGAGCGGTTCGCGCTCGCTCCAGAGTTCTGCGAGTTGCTTGTGGAACGCCGTGCGGATGCGGTGCTTATCGTCGCAGCGCCCGTTGTGGGACGTTGGCGCGGGGAGCGGACCGTCGTAGATCAGCGTGAACCGCATGAGTTCAATCGGCGAGTTTAAGCAGATCTCGCCGTCCTTTCGCAGCCGTTCTGCGAGACGAGCCACCGCGGGGTCAACGGCTGCGTCCATCTTTTCCTGACTTGTTCTGGCGCAATTCCAAGCGGCGCTACCGCTCCTTGAGCCAGGGGGCGATCGACCGCATGAAGGCCCCTACCGCATTCATGATGTCGCGGGCCTGGTCTTGCTCGTAGACCGCGTCTAGGTCGTGCGAGGTCTTGTTGCGCCAAGCGTTCTTGAACGTGCGCAAGTGGGCCGCTGCATCTCCCAGCCGTTCAAGCTGGCGCTTGGTGGGCTTGTTCTTTGTCTGCTGCTCGTAAAATGCAATCTTCTTCTCCACCGCCTGAAGTACGTTGTGCCAGTTTGGATTGCGGTGTTGTTTTCTTCGCACGCCCACGCGAGCCGCGAGGGCGGTTAGTCCGCCTTCCAGAATTCGTATCAGGAAAAACACGCACGCGGTGTAGCGCTCCAGCGCGAAGCACTTGTTAGCCTCCCGGATGTCTTCCGCCGCCGAGGGGAAGCGACGATCCACATCGGGACCAAACGTCCCCTCGTAGAAGTCGACTTTCTTCGGATCGAGCCACAGCAGGACCATGGAGCTAAGTTCGTCAAAGACTCGATCGCGTATTTCGGGAAACCAGCGAAGCGTGTCCATGGTGCTGCCGGAATCGATGGTCTCCAGTAGCCGGTCGAACATCTTCGCGAACGACTCCATGCCGTGTTCGCGGGCAAACGTGGCGCAGCTCTCGAAAATGTCCCGATCTTGAGGCCCCCACAGATCCGGAAACAGCACGCGGATAGAGGGGCCTCCGGAGGTACCAAGTTTTCCCGTTCACACATCGCCCGGAGTTCGCGATTGAACTCGGCCCCGAATTCCTCACCCGTGGTGAGTTCAGAAGCATGCTGCACGAACTGCAGCAGGATGGTCAGGAAATGGGGGTCGAACCGCTCCATAATCGCTAGGAGCGTGACCAGGCCATGGCGGTTGGGGAGAGCCAGGGGGTGGGTGTTGCGCTCGCCCAGGAAGGCACGGAGGGCCATGGCGCGCCCCTATCGGCCAGAAGCCGCGCCGCCGCATTTCCCCAACGATTCTCGCGCACTAACTCCGCGCGTGAAATCCCTAGGAAATACAACGACGTTCGGCCCCAAACGGCCGAAACTACCCATTGCGCGCCACCCGTCGCCCGAAAATCCATAGTAATTCCGGGTATATGCGGAATGGGTGTCGTCTGCAACTAAATCGCCCTCACAAGACGGGTGGAAAAAGTGTAGCGAAGAGAAACCGAAAACGGGTCAGTGCGGACGGCGGGCGGAGCGAGCGCTCCGATATGCAAATGCCTTCGCTCCTGGGTACGAAGCGCGGCGGCCGAGCTCCTCTTCGATGCGCAGCAGCTGGTTGTACTTGGCGGTCCGCTCGCCCCGGCAGGGGCTGCCGGTCTTGATTTGACCCGCATTCACGGCGACCGCGAGATCGGCGATGGTGCTGTCCTCGGTTTCGCCGGAGCGATGCGAGATCACGGTGGTGTAGCCGGCCTCGCGCGCCACGGCGATGGCGTCGAGCGTTTCCGTGAGCGTCCCGATCTGGTTGACCTTGATCAGGATCGAGTTGGCGGCACCCACCTCGATCCCCTGCCGCAGACGATCCGGGTTGGTCACGAAGAGATCGTCGCCGACGAGCTGCACCTTCTTCCCGAGGCGGGCGGTGAGGAGCTTCCACCCCTCCCAGTCGTTTTCGGCCATGCCGTCCTCGATCGAGACGATCGGGTAGCGTTCGACCCAGCCGGCGTACAGATCGACCATCTGCTCGGGGCTTCTGGACGCGGCGCCGGACTTCCGGAAGACGTAACGGCCGTCTTTCCAGAGCTCGCTCGACGCCGCGTCGATCGCGATGCGAACCTGCGAGCCGGCCCGATAGCCGGCCGCCGCAATCGCTTCCATGATGGCCTCGAGCGCCTCTTCGTCGGAACGGAGATCGGGCGCGAAGCCCCCCTCGTCGCCCACCCCGGTGGAGAGCTGTCGCGATTTCAACACCGCCCGCAGGGCGTGGAAGACCTCCGAGCCCATCCGCACGGCATCGGCGAAGCGGCGGGCCCCGACCGGCATCACCATGAACTCCTGGAGGTCGACCGTGTTGTCGGCGTGCGCCCCGCCGTTCAGGATGTTGAACATCGGCACGGGGAGAACGCGCGCCGCGGAGCCGCCGAGATACGCGTACAGCGGCTTCCCGAGCCGCGCTGCGGCGGCGTGGGCGACCGCGAGCGAGACGCCGAGAATCGCGTTGGCGCCGAGCCGCTTCTTGGTCGGTGTCCCATCGAGATCGATCATCAGCCGGTCGATCTCCTGCTGGCGACGCGGATCGCGGCCCACGAGCTTCTTGGCGAGGATCCGGTTGACGTGCCCGACGGCTTTCTGGACGCCCTTTCCGCGGTAGCGCTTGGCGTTTCCGTCGCGGAGCTCGACGGCCTCGTACTCGCCGGTCGAGGCGCCCGACGGCACCGCGGCACGACCCAGCGTTCCGTCGTCCAGGACGACGTCCACCTCCACGGTCGGCTGACCGCGCGAGTCGAGGATCTCGCGCCCGTGGATCTTCGCGATCTTCATCAGGCTCTCCTTGGCCCCATCGGCTTGTGACCCGCGGGCGCGGTCATGTACGATCCCGCCGCATGCCGGGTCGATTGTTCCGCCAGCGCGTCGTGCTGGCGATCGCCGCGACGCTCTCGACGGCGCTGATCGTAGCGGTCGTCTTCGGGAGTCGCGGCCTTCTCCACCTTCGCAATCTCACCACCGAGCGTTCGGATCTCGGCAAGCGGGTCGCGGTGCTGCTGCACGACAACGACCAACTGCGGGAACGGATCCACCGCCTGCGCACCGACGACCGTTCACTCGAACGACTGGCCCGAGAGCAGCTGGGATTCACGCGCCCGGGCGAGGTCATCTATCGTTTCGGGAATCGTCCGCGTCCCGGGGAGGACGCCCTTCCCTGACGTCGCCGGCGGGCTCCCGACGACCGCCGCTCGGAGTCCGCGCTCGACCGCTCCCATCGTCCCGGGGCGATTTGGTCGCCGGGCGAAGCTCTCCCATCTCTCGCGCGTGTAGCTTGAACCCCTTCTTGACGCCGCGAACCAGCACCTGGCGTCCGCGCGGCGGCCCCATGGCCATCACCAATACGCCCCCCTCGACGAGCTGGTCGACGAGGGCCTGCGGAACACGAGGGCCGACCGTCGTCACGAGGATCGCGTCGAACGGCGCGTACTCGCGCCACCCCAGTGCCGCATCGCCGAGCTTGACGTGCACGTTGCGATACCCTTCGCGCGTGAGACGGAGCCGCGCCGTGGTCGCGAGCTCCGGGATCGCCTCCACCGAGTACACCTCTTGCGCGAGCTCGCCGAGGATCGCCGCCGCATAGCCGTTGCCCGTACCGACCGCCATCACCCGCTGGGTCGGAGCGAGATCGAGCAACTCGCCCATGCGCGCCAAAAGGTAGGGAGACGGCTGTCCCGTCCCGTCGTCGCTCGACCGTTCGCGTGCCGCGGCCGGAACGAAGGCGTCCCGTCGGACTCTGCGAAATGCCTCCAGTACGCGCGCGTTGCCGATGCCGCGAGCGGCGAGCGCTTGGTCGAGCGCAGCCTCGGCTCCGGTGGCCGTACGGGCGAAGGCGACGATGAACAGCGAGAGAGCGATGAGGATGACCAGCCCGGGCCGAAGCCCGATCGTCACGCCTCTTCCTCGCCCGATATCAGCTCGTCGTACTCGTCGGCATCGAGCAGCGACTCGAGCTCGGCGCTGTCGGTGAGCTCCACCTCGATCAGCCACCCCTCGTGGTAGGGGTCTTCGTTGACGATGGTCGGGTGGTCGTCGAGCTCCGTGTTGATGGCGACGACCTGGCCGGAAATCGGTGCGATCAGCTCGTTCACCGTCTTGACGGATTCGAGCTCGCCGAAGGACTCGCCCTTCTCGACTTCGTCCCCGACGTCGGGAAGCTCGACGGCGATGATCTCGCCGAGCTCCTCCTGTGCGTGTTCCGATATGCCGAGGTGCGCGCGCGATCCTTCGACGCGCAGCCAGAGATGATCGTTTGTGAACTTCAGCGTATCGGCCATGAGGAGCCCTTGATGTACATGGGGCCCTTATAGGGTGCAGCTTTTCGCTGTCAAGGGAGGAATCTCCGCGAATCGCCGTCGAAAACGAATGCAGAGAGCCGACGCGTGTCGTGCACGCGCCGGCTCTCCTCACCCCCCGACCACCACGACCACAGCGAGGCTGCGGGAACTCGACCACCGCCTCACATCACCACCGCGTCCCGTCTCCCCCCCAACGCCACGACGGTCCGGATCCGTCGCAACGATGGACCCACGTCTGCGATCGGCGCCTGGGGTGCCGGCACCGATCATTCCGCCTCGCAATCCGCGAACATCCCGACGCTCACGAGCATCCGCTCGTCGCACCGCAATTCAGACATTTGTAACAGCTGCCGTTGCGCACCATGATGGCTCCGCAATCCGAGCAGCTCGGTGCATCGGCCTGTGGGCTGAAGCTCACGCCGTGGCGCGCCGTCGACTCCACCTCCACCCGCACCACCGGACGCGCCGGCGCCGTCTCGACCTCCGCCAACCCGACCTCGCGCCGCTGCTCGGCCGAGAAGAAGCGCGAGCCGAGAAACCGGAAGATGTAGTCGGTCAACGACTTCGCCATCGGGATCTCGGGATTCTTCGTGAAGCCCGACGGCTCGAAGCGCACGTGCGCGAACTTGTTGACCAGTACCTCCAGGGGCACGCCGTACTGCAACGCCATCGAGGTGAGGGTCGCGATGGTGTCCATGAGACCGGAGATCGTGCTGCCCTCCTTGGCCATCTTGATGAAGATCTCTCCCGGCGTGCCGTCCTCGTAGAAGCCGACGTGGATGTACCCCTCGTGTCCCGCGATCTCGAACTTGTGACGTTCCGACTTGCAGTCGTTGTTCAGGCGACGCCGCGTCGGCCGGGCCTCGACGACCTTCGCCACCTCGGCGGTCTTGCCGGTGTTGAGCGGCTGGGTCTGCTTGCAGCCGTCGCGGTAGATCGCGATCGCCTTCAGGCCGCCCCGCCAGGCCTCGAGATAGGCCTCGGTGATGTCGTCGACGCTGGCGTCGGCGGGCAGGTTGACGGTCTTGGAGATCGCGCCCGAGATGAAGGGCTGGGCCGCGCTCATCATGTGGATGTGCCCGAGGTAGTGGATCGAGCGCGCGCCCCGTTGCGGCTTGAAGGCGCAGTCGAAGACCGCGAGGTGCTCGTCCTTCAGGTGCGGGGCGCCTTCGATCGTTTCCTGGTCCTCGACGTACTCGAGGATGTCCTGGATCTGCCGGCTCTCGTAGCCGAGGCGGCGGAGGGCGCGCTGGATCGTCATGTTGACGAGCTTCAGCATCCCGCCCCCGACCAGCTTCTTGTACTTCACGAGCGCGATGTCCGGCTCGATGCCGGTCGTGTCGCAGTCCATCATGAAGGCAATCGTGCCGGTGGGCGCCAGCACCGTCGCCTGCGAGTTGCGGAACCCGTGGCGCTCGCCGACGGCGAGGGCGTCGTCCCACACCCGCCGCGCCTCGCTCAGGAGATCGAGCGGCACGAGCGAGGGCTCGATCTTGTGCGCCGCCGCGCGGTGCTTGGCGATCACCTTGAGCATCGCGTCGCGGTTCGGGGCATGCCCCGCGAACGGACCCATCTCGCCGGCAATGCGCGCCGACTGCAGATAGGCCTCGCCGCACATGAGCGCGGTCACGGCGGCGGCATATTGGCGACCCGCCTCCGAGTCGTAGGGCAAGCCGAGCGACATCAGGAGCGCACCCAGGTTGGCATAGCCGAGACCGAGCTCGCGGAAGGCGTGGGCGTTCTTCTCGATCTGCGGCGTCGGATAGCTCGAGTTGTCGACGATGATGTCTTGGGCGGTGATCATGACGTCGACCGCGTGACGGAACGCCTCGACGTCGAAGTCGCCCGCCGGCCCGAGGAACTTCATGAGGTTCAACGAGGAGAGGTTACAGGCGGAGTCGTCGAGGTGCATGTACTCGCTGCAGGGATTGGACGCGTTGATGCGGCCGCTCGCCGGGCAGGTGTGCCAGTCGTTGATGGTGGTGTCGAACTGCAGGCCGGGGTCGCCGCAGGCGTGTGCCGCCTCGGAGATGCTCCGCATGAGGTCGCGGGCGCGGAAGGTCTCCGCGGTCTCGCCCGTCCGCACGAAGCGGGTCTGCCAATCGCCGTCCGAGGCCACCGTCTGCATGAAGGCGTCGGTCACCCGCACGGAGTTGTTGGCGTTCTGGAAGGACACCGAGCCGTAGGCCGCACCGTCGAGCGAGCTGTCGTAGCCGGCGGCGATCAGGGCACGCGCCTTCTGCTCCTCCTCGGCCTTGCAGTTGATGAACTCCATGATGTCGGGATGGTCGACGTTCAGCACCACCATCTTGGCGGCGCGGCGCGTCTTGCCCCCCGACTTGATCACGCCGGCCGAGGCGTCGGCGGCCTTCATGAAGGAGACCGGGCCCGAAGCGGTGCCGCCGCCGACCAGACGCTCCTTGGACGAGCGCAGCTTCGAGAGGTTCACTCCCGATCCCGATCCGCCTTTGAAGATGACGCCCTCGCGCCGGTACCAGTCGAGGATGGAATCCATCGTGTCCTCGACCGAGAGGATGAAGCAGGCGCTGCACTGGGGCTTCGACTCGACGCCGACGTTGAACCACACCGGGCTGTTGAAGCAGGCCTTCTGGTGCAGCATCAGGTGGGTGAGCTCGTCGGCGAAGACGGCCGCGTCGGCCGGGGTCGCGAAGTAGCCCTGCGCGACGCCCCACGATCGGATGGTGCCGACCACTCGGCCGATCAGCTGTCGAACGCTGGTCTCGCGCTGCGGGGTTCCGAGCGGACCGCGGAAGTACTTCGAGACCACGACGTTGGTCGCGAGCGGCGTCCACGTCTTCGGCATCTCGACGTCGTGCTGCTCGAACACGACCTCGCCCTTCTCGCCGTAGATGACCGCACTCCGCCGCTCCCACTCGACGTTCGCGAAGGGATCGAGCCCCTCCTGCGTGAAGTAACGCCGGACCGCGAGCCCACGGCCGCTCTCGGAACGGGGGGTCTCGATTCCCGCCCGCGCCGGGGGAATCGCCCCCAGGGTCGCCATTCCCGCCGCCGCCTCCCCTTCCATGCCGCCGCCCACCGCCACCCCGTTCTCCATGGCCACACCCTCGTTCTGCTGGGCTCCGAGTGTCTCGGAGCGCGCCCGTCTGGAACCTGAATCCGACCCGCGAATCATCAAGATGTTGTAGTGTAGGGGGGCGGAGTACACAAGGAATGGGGAGTCTGTCAAGAAAAAAATGTCCCTAGGCAATCTCCCGGGGGGGCCCGAGACTTTCTCCCCGATGGCGCGCAGGCTAAGGGACGGGCCGTGCGGAAACACGTCGAGCCGACGACCATCGATGGCGTGCTCGACAGCTGCCTCGATCGGGCGGTCGGGACGCCCGGGGCGTCCGCCATCTGGCGGGTCTGGGCCGATGCGGTCGGTGCCGGCATCGCCCGCCGTGCCGAGCCGATGCGTCTGCGTGGCCGCACGCTCGTGGTCGCGGTCTCGAGCGCGCCATGGATGCAGGAGCTTTCGCTGCTGAAGCGCGGCATCGTGACGGCCGTGAACGAGCGCCTGCCGCGGCCGCTCCTCGACGATCTTCATCTCGTCCTGACGGAGGGTCGGAACGAGACGATACCGGCGCGGCCACGGACGCGCCCCGCGCCCTGTCCGCCGCCGCCCGCCCACGCCGACCTCGGCGCGCTCCCCGAGTCGTTGCAGGCGAGCTTCGGGGCCGTGCTGGAAGCGTGGCGCCGCCGCGCCAGACCACGCTGACGTGATCCGTCGCGACCCACGTCGAGCCATGCGATGACCCCGCCCCGCGACTGCACGACCTCCGTCGGCACCCTCACGTTGCACTACCTCGACTGGGGCACCAGCGGCCTCCCACCGCTGGTCTGTCTGCACGGCATCACCCAGACGGCGCACAGCTGGGACGAGGTCGCACCCGCGCTGGCACGCACCCATCACGTGCGCGCGCTCGATCAACGCGGCCACGGCGACTCGACGTGGGCCGCCGACGGCGACTACCGCATCGCGACGCAGAACCGCGACGTCGAGGGATTCCTGCACGCGACCGCAGCCGCGCCGGCGGTGCTGATCGCGCTCTCGATGGGCGGACTGGTAGCGATGACGCTGGCCGCGCGCGCGCCGCAGCTGGTGCGCGCGCTCGTGGTCGTCGACATCGCCCCCGAGGTCAAGCGCGCCGGCGTCGACAACATCCGGAGCTTCGTCGCCGCCACCGACGAGCTCGACCACTTCGAGGATTTCGTGTCGCGCGCCCACGCCTTCAATCCGCGCCGCTCGCTCGACAACATCCGCGAGCGCCTGCGCCACAACCTGAAGCAGCTCCCGAACGGACGCTGGACGTGGAAATACGATCCCGTCCTCCGCAATCCCGCCCGTGTCGGCGAGGCCCTCGGCGACCTGTGGAAGGAGATCGAGGCGATCCGCTGTCCGGTCCTGGTGGTGCGGGGCGGCGAGAGCGACATCCTCGCCCCCGAGGTAGCGGCGCGCTTCGCCGGCATCGTCGGCGCCGAGGTCCGCACCGTGGCGGGCGCGGGCCACTCGGTGATGGGCGACAATCCGGAGGGATTCCTCGCCGCCGTCGAGCCGTTCCTCGCCGCCCTCCCGCCGCGCTGAGAACGGCCGCGCCCGTGCTCCGGCTCGTCGAGCTCGAGAAGCGCTTCGGTTCGACGGTGGTCGTCGATCGCCTGTCGCTGACGATCGCCGAGGGCGAGCGCCTGGTGCTCCTCGGCGGCTCGGGGTCGGGAAAGACGACCACGTTGAAGATGGTGAACCGACTGATCGAGCCGGACGGCGGCCGGGTCGAGATCGGCGGCACCGACGCGGCGAGCCTCGCGCCGCACGAGCTCCGGCGGCGGATCGGCTACTGCTTCCAGCAGGTCGGGCTCTTTCCCCACCTCACGGTCGCCGAGAACGTCGCGATCACACCCCGCCTGCTCGGATGGCCCGCCGATCGCCTCGCGGCGCGCGTCGACGAGCTGCTCGCCCTCGTCGACCTCGATCCCCCGACGTTCCGCGGCCGTCGGCCCGCCGCGCTGTCGGGGGGCAGCAGCAACGGGTCGGCGTCGCGCGGGCGCTCGCCGCGGCGCCCAAGGTGCTCCTCCTCGACGAGCCGTTCGCGGCGCTCGACCCGCTGACGCGCGACCGCCTGCAGCAATCGTTCCTGGCGATCACGCGCCGCCTCACGCTGACCGCGATCTTCGTGACCCACGACATGGTGGAGGCGTTGCTGATCGGCGACCGCATCGCGGTGATGCGCGACGGACGCCTCGAGCAGGTGGGGACCCCCTCCGAGCTGCTCGCCACACCGGCGACCGACTACGTACGCGACCTGCTCGCGACGCCGCTCCGGCAGGCCGAGCAGCTCCGCGGGCTCCGCGAGGACCCTGATCGGTGAGCGAGCAGCTCGCGCTCCTGCCCGGCTACCTCGGCGCCCACCTCCGGCTGACGCTGGTCGCGCTCGCGGCCGGCACGCTGGTGAGCGTACCGCTCGGCATCTGGGTGACGCGCCGTCCGCGCGCCGAAGCGGCGGTGCTCGGCATCGCCGGTGTGATCCAGACCATTCCGAGCTTGGCACTCCTCGCCGTCATGGTGCCCGCGCTCGCCGCGGCCGGCGTCCTCACCACCCGCCTGTTCGGAGTCGGCGTTCCCAGCATCGGCTACCTGCCCGCGATCATCGGGCTCACGCTCTACAGCGTGCTGCCCATCCTCCGAAATACCGTGACGGGCATCCGCGGCGTCGATCCGGCGATCGTCGAGGCCGCGCGCGGGGTCGGCATGACGGAGCGCCAGCAGCTGCGCCTGGTCGAGCTGCCGCTGGCGCTGCCGGTGATCGTCGCGGGTCTTCGCACCGCGACCGTCTGGGTGGTCGGCATCGCGACGCTGTCGACACCGGTCGGCGCGCCGAGCCTCGGCAACTACATCTTCAGCGGCCTCCAGACCCGCAACCTGGCCGCCGTCCTCGTCGGCTGCGTCGCCGCCGCGGGGTTGGCGCTCGTGCTGGACGGGCTCGTCCTCGTGCTCGAGGTCGGCGTGCGTTCGGGCCGCCGCGGCGTGATCGCGGCCGCGGGCGCCGCCTTCGCCCTGCTCTCCGTGCTCGCCGTCGCGGGGCTGGCACGCGAGCGCTTCGGCGCCGCCTCACGTCCGATCGCGATCGGCGCCAAGACCTTCACCGAGCAATACATCCTCTCGGAGATCCTCGCCGGCGAGATCGCGCGCACGACCGGCCGCGCGAGCCGAGTCACGAGCTCGCTCGGCTCGACCGTGGCCTTCGACGCGCTCGTGAGCGGCGCTCTCGACCTCTACGTCGACTACACCGGCACCATCTGGGCGACGATCATGAAGCGCACCGGCGCACCGCCGGATCCGGACATCGTGCTCGCCGAGGTCGGCCGCGAGCTCGCCGCCACCTACGGGATCACGCTGGTCGGCGCGCTCGGTTTCGAGAACGCCTACGCGCTCGCCATGCGCGACGAGACCGCCGGCCGGCTCGGCATCACCACCGTGAGCGAGCTCTCCGCGCACGCCCCGGCCCTGGTGATGGCGGGCGATTACGAGTTTTTCAGCCGGCCCGAGTGGACGGCGCTCACCGACGCCTACGGTCTCCGCTTCCGCGAGCGCCGCAGCATGGACTCGTCGCTCATGTACAGCGCGCTCGCGAGCGCTCAGGTCGACGTCATCAGCGCGTTCTCGACCGACGGACGAATCGCCGCCCTCGGTCTCAGCGTGCTGAGCGACGACCGCCGCGTCATTCCGCCCTACGACGCCGTCGTGCTCGCGAGCGCCCGTCTCGCCCGCGAGGCGCCCGAGGTGATCGCCGCTCTCCGCCCGCTCTCCGGGACCATCGACGCCGAAACGATGCGCCACCTGAACGCCGCCGTCGATCAGGACGGCGCGGACCCAGCCGCGGTGGCGCGCACGTTTCTCGCGCGGCGGCAGGTGCGCCGTTAGCGCACGAGCCTCCTCGTCGGCGATCATCCGGTCGCGAGCCGGCGAAGCTCCTCGATCTCGACGCGAAAGGCTTCCCGCACCGTCGGCTGGCCCGGCAGATCTGCGAGCGGGGCGACGCACCCCATGCGCTCTGCGCTCGCGTGGACGCTGATGCGCACGCTCGAACCGCGCGCCTCGAGGACGAGCGGCCAATGACGGCAAGCCCGGGGCTTCACCGCCTCGACGTCGCGTCCGGTGCGGAGCGCGGTGTGGTGAATCGCACAGAGCGCCCGGCCGCTTCGACCGAACAGAAACGGGCACGTGCCGATCTCGTCCCGCGGCTCGATCTGCAGGCCGTCCGATTCTTCCGCGAAAACGTTCACGAATTCTCGGCCGCGACGGACCCGGGGCACGACCCGTGCGAGCTCGTCCATGAGCGAGTCGATGACCCGCACCTCGCGGCGGGACACCTCCACGACCAGGCCGATGCAACACGTTCGATCGCGCGGACAGCCGTTCGGAAAGCATCGGTAGGCGAGCCGCGAGAGCCGAGGGTCGATCGCGATGGTCTGCCGCATGCGCGAGGACACCATGTCTCGCCGCCCCCGTCGATCGCGTGAAGAATATTTCCCATTTCCGACGACAGCGCCCCCAGAAGTGCTAGGGTGAATCCGCGATGACCCGATTGCAGCAGTGGTGGGAAGGCGTCGTCCACCGGGCGCGACGAGCCCTCCGCCCGGATGGCGAGACCAAACCGCAAACCCGGAGCGCGAGGGAACGCGAGCGTTTCTGGGAGGAGTTCCGTGCCGGTCAGCGCGAGGCCGACGAGCGGCGACCGCGACCCACGGATCGACCGGAGCCGGCTACGCGCTAGCCGCTTTTGGCACTCGGTGGGACGCTGATGACGCTTGCGACTCGAGCTCGTCCTGTAACCGGTTGAGAACGCTTACTCCATGCGCGGGCGTAATTTGGTTCGCGACGTGCTAGAGGAGACGCATGTACCTGAGGACGAAAGAGGTTGAAGGGTTGCGGCGGCTTGCTGGTCTCCTCCGCGAGGCCGTGACGGCTGCCACCGGGCCCGCTCCGAGCACGGAAAAGCAGGCGCCCCGGATCAAGAAGTTCCGGCCGAGCGGCACGTCGATAGTCAGCGGCCGAGAGAGCGCGGAGTCGTACTCGGACGCGCCGAAGCCGCGCTGACTTCCGAGCTCGACTACGCAGTCGCGACGACGACCCATCGCATCGGCGCCGATGACTACCTGATTCGCGCGCTCCGCGATCGGCGGCAGTATTGGGATCCGAACGGGGCGGCAGAACGGGCGGGTATCTCGTCGGCGTCCTGGCCGCTCTTCGGTCTCGTCTGGCCCGCCGGCATTGCGCTCGCTCGCGAGATGAGCCGGATCGCCGTCGCCGGAAAGAGCATCCTCGAGGTCGGCTGCGGTCTCGGCCTCTCCAGCCTCGTCCTGCAGCGTCGCGGTGCCAACATCACCGCCAGCGATCACCATCCGCTGGCGGAGGAGTTCCTCCGCTTCAACGCGGCGTTGAACGGTCTCGCGCCGGTCACGTTCCGCCACGCCCCATGGGCCGGGCCCAACCCCGATCTCGGTCGCTTCGACATCATCATCGGCAGCGACCTGCTCTACGAGCGCGGTCATCCCGCCGCGCTCTCGGCCTTCCTCGCCCGCCACGCCGAGCCCGCCGCGCAGGTGATCATGGTCGACCCCGGTCGCTCGTACTGCGGCCGCTTCGGCACCGAGATGGGCCTCGAGGGTTACGACCGAACCGAGCAGCGCGTGTGCTTCACCGACACGCCGAAGCGCGGCCGCATCATGCGCTTCGTCCGCAACGCGTGAGCGGCGGCGCGTCGCCGCCGACCTCCGCGCGCAAGGGGAAGAGATCCCCCTTATGAGCTGAGCTGCGCGTGCTCGTCGTGAGCGACGCTCGCCGCGGGCGCCGGGGGAAAAACGAAACGCTCGTGCTCGGCGGCGTCGAGGCCGCGCGCGACCAGCGCCGCCACGTCGAGCTGGCGCTCCGCCGCCGCCACCTCGGCGAGCGTCGCGCGCGTCGTCGGGTGCGGCGGGGTGAAGAGCGAGCAACAGTCCTGGTCGGGCAGGATCGAGGTGGCGAAGGTGCCGATGCGCTCGGCCTGGGCGATGATCTCGCTCTTGTCCATGCCGACCAGCGGCCGCAGCACGAGGCTCGAGGCCGCGGCGGCGATCGTCTGCATGTTCTCGAGCGTCTGCGACGAGACCTGCCCCAGGCTCTCGCCGGTGACGAGCACGTCGCCGCCACCGTGGCGGGCCAGCGCCTCCGCGATCCGCAACATCATGCGGCGGTACAGCACGACGCGATGGCTCCGCGGCACGCGCGCAACGATCTCGCTCTGGATCTCCCCGAACGGCACGATCCAGAGGTCGGAGCGCAGCTGATAGTGCGTCAGATGCGCGACCAGGTCGCGCGCCTTCTCGACGCTGGCGCGGCTCGTGTAGGGCGTGCCGCTGAAGTGGACGAAATCGACGCGGCACCCGCGCTGCATCATGCGGTAGGCCGCGACCGGAGAGTCGATCCCGCCCGACATCAGGCAGGTGACGCGCCCGCTGATGGTGACCGGGAGGCCGCCGGGCCCGGGGCGCTTGCCGCCCGAGACGTAGGCCCCGCGCGGCAGCACCTCGACGTTGATCGTGAGGTCGGCGGCGTCGAGGTCGACCTGGCCGCCGACGCGCTCCAGCACGGCGGCGCCGAGCACCGCGCTCAGCTCCGGCGACGTCATCGGGAACGACTTGTCGGCGCGGCGCGTGCGGACGCGGAAGGACACGAACGGCTCGGCCGCCGCGCACGCGAGCACCGCCCGCTCCATCGCCTCGAGCTCGGCGGCGACCTCGACCCCGACGGAGTAGTTGGCGACCCCGAACGTGCGGGCGACCCGCTCGCACACCGCTCCGACGTCGGCATCGTCCGCGAGCCGCATCACGACGCGGCCCGGGAGGCTTTCGGCGGCACGCACGCCGAGACCGGCGGACGCGTCGCGGAGGTTGCGGATCAGGCGCTGCACGAAGCGCTGGCGATTGCCGCCCTTGAGCGCGATCTCGTGATAGCGGACGACCACGCAACGCATGCGGCGGACATAGCACGGGCTTCCGGCAAGACGAACCACCGTGGTATCCGAGGCGCGATGGCGCGGCGGTGCAGGCGATGACGCCGGACGTGCTGGCGCGGTTGCGAGCGGCGCTCACCGCGACACCCGCGCCACCACCGCTGGACGGCGCCACCGCGGCGGCGGTGCTGGTACCGCTCTTCGAGCGCGACGGCGACCTCGAGCTGCTCTTCACGACGCGCAGCGCCGGCCTGCCGAGCCATGCCGGAGAGGTATCGTTCCCGGGCGGCCGTCATGCGCGAGACGCCGATGCGACGCTGCTCGCCACCGCGCTCCGCGAAACCGAGGAGGAAATCGGCGTCGCCGCGCGCGACGTCGATGTGCTCGGTGCGCTCGACCCCATTCGCACCCGGATGTCGAACTTCGTGATCATGCCCTTCGTCGGCCGCATCCCGTACCCGTATCGCTTTCGTCTGCGCCCCGGCGAGGTCGACGACGTCTTCTCGGTGCCGCTCGTCGTGCTCGCCGCCGCCGACGCGCTGGTCGAGGAAACGTGGACGATCCAGGGCCACGCCGTGCCGATCGTGTCGTACCGTCACGGCGGACGCACCATTTGGGGCGTAACCCAGCGCATCACGGCGACGCTGGTCGATCTGCTGACGGCGCTCGCGTCGCAACAAGATTGACACCCCAACCACCGGCTCGTAAGGTCGCGACGGGTCGATGGCACGACATGCGCGACAGCGCGAGGGTGGTCGGAGGGGCGGGCGGCTGATTCTCGGGCTCGTGGTCGGTCTGGTCGGCCTCGCCACGTACGTGGGCTGGATCAAGCTCGAGCGCCGCTATCCGACGGCGGAGCTGGTGCGTCCCGTCACGGCGCTGGGGCGCGGCAGCACGATCGACGTGCATCTCGCCGACGTCGGTACCGGCCTCGCCTGGAGCCGCGTCGAGGTCGAGCACGGCGGCGCCACCGCCGTGCTGGCCACCGACACCTATCCGGCGATCTCGTGGCGCGGGAGCGGTCTCCACGACGCCACCATCGCGACGCCGCTGGCGCCGCTGGAGAACAAGTTTCGCGAGGGCCCGGCGACCCTCCGGGTCTACGGCGGCGACTACTCGTGGCTGCGCTGGATCCGCCAGGATCGCGTGCTGCTCGAGGTCCCCTTCACCATCGACCTCACGGCACCGACCGTCGAGGTGCTGTCGCAGCAGCACTACCTGACGCTCGGCGGCCTCGACTTCATGCTCTACAAGGCCTCGCCGGACGCGGTCACGAGCGGCGTGGCGGTCGGCAACTACTTCTTTCCCGGCACCGCCGGGCTGTTCGAGGACGCCGCCATTCGCGCCGCCTTCTTCGCGATCCCCCAGGATCTCGACAGCAAGGCCGTTCCCAAGGCCGTCGCCGAGGATGCCGCGGGCAACCGCCGCGAGGTCACCTTCCACACCGTGGTGAAGCCGCGCACGTTCGCCGCCAAGACGCTCGAGGTGGACGACGCTTTCCTCGAGCGCAAGGTGCCGGAGATCCTGAACGCCGGCGGTCTTCCGGCCGAGCCCGACCTGGTGCAGGGCTACCTCTACGTGAATCGCACCGTGCGCCAGAGCAGCGAGGCGCGCATCAAAGAGGTCACGCGCACCTCGGCGCCGACCCCGCATTGGGACGGCGCCTTCCTGCGTCAGCCCAACAGCGCACCGCTCGCCGGCTTCGGCGATCGCCGCTCCTATCGCCACAACGGCACCATCATCGACACCGCGACCCACCTCGGCTTCGACCTCGCCTCGCTCCGCCAGGCTCCGGTAGTGTCGGCCGGCGCGGGCACCGTCGTCCTCGCCGAGAACCTCGGTATCTATGGAGACGCCGTGATCATCGATCACGGTCTCGGCATCTTCTCGCTCTACGGCCACCTGAGCGCGATCACCGCGCAGCAGGGCCAGCAGGTACAACGCGGCGACGTCATCGGACGCACCGGCGAGACCGGCCTCGCCGGCGGCGACCACCTGCACTTCAGCATCATGCTCTACGGCGTGCACGTCGATCCGGTCGAGTGGTGGGACGGCAAGTGGATCCGCGACCACGTGACCGCCAAGCTCGAGCAGTACCCGCGCGCGACGGTCACCGCCCGCCGCGATGGCTGACGACGCCGCCGCGGGCCGGGCGGCACTCGCCGACGCCGGCATCGGCGACGACGAGACGACGCCCGCGGTCCTGCTCGCGCTCGCGGGCCGCTCGCCGGCGCTCGACTTGGCGATCGTCGAGCGTCTGGCGCGCGTCGCCGACGACGCCCATGCCCTGGCGCTTCGCGACCTCGCCGCCGCCGCCGAGGCGCGCGGCTGGAAGGGGGCCGTCAAGGAGGCGCGCCGCGCACTCTATCGCCTGAGCCAGCGTGGCGTCGCCGTCCCGCCCGCACCCGTGGCGGCGCCGGCCGCTCCGCGCTGGGCGGCCCGCGCCTTCGAAGGGTGGCTCTCCGGCATCGACGGCCGCGGCGACCGGCTGGTCTGGATCGTACGGCCGCAGCCGAACGGCGCCCTGCTCGCGATGACGGCGATCCTGAACGAGCCCGACGGCCTCCGCGACGTGACCCTCGCCGAGCTGGCGCGGAAGGCGCTGAAGCGCATGCACGCGGATCTCCGCACCCGCCACCACGTGCAGATGGTGGAAGCGGAGGGCGCCTATTGCGACGCCCTCGTCGCCGAGGGCTACGCGCGGGCGCGCGCGGCCGGCGCCGCCGAGGCCGTCGGCCAGTATCCGACCCTCAGGGCGCGCATGACCACGCACGAGCCGGGCGCGCGCGACCCGCCCCTGATCGCACGGGTCGCGCCCGAGCTCCTCGCCGACACCGTCGCGGCCGCGGAGGGTGCCACGCTGCTCGACCTCCCCGAGCTCGTCACCTGGCAGCTCGAGCGCGACGTGCTCGCACCCCACCTCGCGGAGATCGCGGCCGCCCGCGAGAGCCCGCTCGTCCTCAGTCGACCCCAGCAGGAGGAGCGCGTGCAGGCGGCGCTCGCACACGCGCGCACGGCACTCTTCGGCGGCGAGCGTGCCGCCGTCTACCGCCGCCGTCTCGAGGAGATGGCGTACGTGTTCTGGGCCCTCGGCCGCCGCGAGCACGCCGCGACGGCCGCCGCCACTGCGGCCGGCCTGGCGCGGGGCGACGACGCGCTGCCGTTCTTCACCGAGCTGCTCCGCCGCAGTGTCGCGGCGCTCGTCGCCGAGGACGACGCCAAGGCCGCGGCCGAGGCCGAAGGATCGGTCCTGGTGCGCCCGGGTGCCCCGTCAGCGAAACGCCCGTTGCGCTGACCAAGAGGCCGACCACACTCGACCTCCGCGTGCGGAGCACGCGGCCGAGCGAAGCGAGCCGTATCGATGAAGACGTGGGCTGTCCTCCCCGCACCGCGGTAAGGTCCGCGGCAGACCACGGGGTCACCACGAGGGTGCCCCACGACAGCAGCGAAGGAGGACAGCCCAATGGCAGAGTACTACGTAGGGTTGGACGTGCACACCCGCGAGAGCGTCTTCGTCGTGCAACGCGCCGACGGCACCGTCCTGGGGCGGGGCCGCGTTGCGACGGATCGCTCCGGCTTCGAAGGCTTGCGGACCCGTTTCGCCTTGCCGCCCGCCACCCCGGTGGCGCTGGAAACCGGGACGGTCGCGTTTTTCACCGCCCGGCTTTTGGCCGCCCTCGAGCTGCAGCCGATCGTGGTGGACGCGCACGAAGTCCGTGCCAAGGCGCATCGGCCGAATCAGAAGAGTGACAGTCGCGACGCGTTTGAGCTCTGCGACGGCATTCGGCGCGGCTTGTACCGCGCGACCGTCCACGTGCCACCCCCAGAGATCAGTGCGCTCCGCGAAACGCTCTCCCGGCGGCGCCATTTCGTGCGGCAGCAGACCGCGGAAGTGAACGCGGCCAAGCGCCTGCTCCGCAGCGCCGGGTGCGCGAAGTTGAGCACGAAGACGCTCGGCACCGCCACGGCGTGGACCGCGGTGCTCTGCGCCGTCGGCCCCGAGGAGGCCCTGCAGCAGCACCTCACGCACCACTTCACCCTCTGGCGCTGCGCCGGCGAGCAGATCGTCATTCTTGAGCAGCAGCTGCACGCGTTTGCCGCGCGGCAGCGCGAGGCAGTGCAGCGGCTGCAGACGATCCCCGGCGTCGGCCTCATCGTTTCGCTCACGACGCTCGCCGTCTTCAGCGACGTCACGCGCTTCCCGTCGGCTAAACACGTCGCGAGCTACGCCGGGCTCGTGCCCACGACGTATCAGTCCGGGGATCGTGACCGGCACGGCCACATCACGAAGCGGGGTTCGCGTGAGCTCCGGGCGATGCTCTGCGAAGCCGCCCATCACGCGCGGCGCCCGGAGCACCCGCTCAATCCGTACTTCGCCGCGCTCTGCGCCCGCCGCGGCTACAAGATGGCGACGATCGCCGTCGCCCATCGGCTCTGCCGCATCCTCTTCGCCATGCTACGCGACCGCACCGAGTTCGACCCGCAGCAGCTCGCGATCGAGGAGGGCCCCTTCACCCGGACGACGACGCGCCGCTACCGTCGAACGTCCCAGCGCTGAGTTTCCCCGTCGCAATCCCATGGTCTGTCCGTCCGCGATACAGTCCGTGACCCCGGGTTGGCCCGTGGGCTCCCAAGCCTCGAAAACCGAGTGGGGCCGGACTCTCCGCAACGAATACTGGGGCGCGTGCGACCCCGAATGGACGGCTGGCGGCGACGGCGGACCGACCCACTCCCCACATCGTGACCCCGGCATCCCCCGTGGGCGTGCAAGCCCACCGAGCCGTGTGGGGCGCGAGTATTCATGCGACCGGGAGGACTTGACCGTGCGTCTTCATGGGCGGGGGATGAGCCGACGCGGCTCCGCCGCGGCGGCGAAGGGGAGAGATCCCCCTTTATGTACTGATCTTCAGCCCCTCGGTCGCACACTCGACCCCGAGCTCGGCGCAGTGGGCGCGCATCTCGCGGCCGAGATGAATCAGCACGAGGCGTTTGCACTGGAGCTCCGGCACCCGGTGTCGCAGCGTCGCCCACTGGATGTGCCGCCCCATCGGCTCCTCGTAGGCGGTGCACTCGCAGAGAAAGAGATCGACCCCGCGGGCAAGGTCGATGAAGCGCTCGTCCCACGGCGAGTCCCCGCTGTAGAGCAGGCGTTTGCCGCCGGCGGCGAAGCCGACGGCCAGCGACACGTCCTCGTCCTGGTGCGGCACGCGCACCGGAGAGATCTCGACGTCGGCCACGGTCATCGCGCGCTCGGGCTCGAGCTCGTGAAACTCGAGCGCGAACGCCAGCGTCTCGGGCAAGACGTCGGGATAGAGGGCGCGCATCAGCGTCCACACCCGGTCCTTGATCCCACGCGGCCCGAGCACCTGGAACGGCCGCGTCCGCGGACGCTCGTAGATGTACTCGAGCAGCAGGAACGGCAGCCCTCCGAAGTGGTCGCCGTGCATGTGGCTGACGACGACGAAGTCGATGCTCGCGGTGTCGATGCTCTGGCACTTGAGCGCGAGCAACACGGTCGGTCCGCAGTCGACGAGAAAGGTCGAGCGCGCCGTCTCGACCAGATACGTCGCGTGCGGGTGGCCGCCGCTGCAGAAGGCGTCCGAGGAGCCGAGAATGGTGACGTCGAGCTTCACGTCTCGTGAGGACGTCGGCATCGACATGACTGCTCCTTTAGCGCCATCGGAAGCCGCAAGGCAACGGATGTGCGAAGTGATGGGCGCCGCCGACGGGCGCGAGTCAAAGCGCCGTCACCCCCGTAACGACCGCCACCACTCGACTGCGCAAGCGCGTGGCTCGAGCGACCTCCTGGAAGGCGAAATCCGCGTCTGGAGGTGGCACCTGCTTTGCTGCGCGCTTCATGACCCCCACCGGGTCGTGGAGGCATCGCATGGCGTATCGGTCCGTCCTCGTCACCCTTCGCTTCGTCGCGGCGCTCGCCGGAGTGTTGCTGCTCATGTCGTCGCCCGCCCGCGCGACCACCATGGTGCGCATGACCGACGAGGCGCTCACGCTCGCCGCCGACGCGATCGTGACCGGCACGGTGACGGACGTGCGGAGCGCACGCACCGGCGTGCGAGCGATCTCGACCTACGTGACGATCGCCGTCGACGGGGTCGTCAAAGGGTATCTGCCGAGCCCCACGGTCACCGTGCGCGAGCCCGGTGGCCGGGTGGGCGACGACGAGCAACGCCTCTACGGGAGCGCGCGCTACAGCGTCGGCGAGACCGTGATCGCCTTCCTCAGCCAGGGCGGCGACGGCTTCCTCCGCACCAGCCAGATGGCACTCGGCAAGTTCTCGGTGACGAGCGACGCGAGCGGCGCGCGCATCGCCAGCCGGCAGCTCGACGAGGAGGGTGTGATCGTCCTCGGCGCCGCGCGCCTCCAGAGTCACGATCCCGAGGACCGCCGCCTGGCGGATCCCTTCGTGGCCCACCTTCGCGACGTGGTTCGCGGCCAGCCGGTGCCGCGTGCGTTGCAGCCGCTGCCCGCTGCGCCGATGGTGGCGGCGGCCGCCGCCGAGGTCGTCGCCGAGGGGTACAAGCTCTTCAACAACGTCCGCTGGTTCTCGCCCGACTCCGGCATCGCGGTGCGCTACTACATCGATCAGGCCGGCGACTCCAAGCTCGGCTTCTCCGCCACGCAGAACGCGGTGAACGCCGCCTTCGCTGCCTGGACCAACGTCCCGACCGCGTCGCTGGTGATGCAATCGGCGGGCACCGCGACGGCGACGCCGAACGGCTTCTGCGACGGCACCAGCAAGATCATCTTCAACGATCCCTTCGGCGAGGTCACCGATCCGTCGGGATGCGGCGGCATCCTCGCGATCGGGGGCTACTGCGCGAGCGGGGCCTCGAGGACCTTCAAGGGCCAGGCCTTCCGCGAGATCCTGGAGGGCGACATCATCTTCAACAACGGCTGGGCGGGCTGCTCGTTCTGGAACGTCAGCAACGTCGCCGAGGTCGCCACCCACGAGATCGGTCACACCATCGGCTTCGCGCACTCGACGGATCCGAGCGCGACCATGTACTCGTTCGCCCACTTCGACGGGCGCGGCGCGGGCCTCGCCGCCGACGACGTCGCGGGCGTGACCTATCTCTACCCCGGCGAAGGCGCGCCCGCCGGGACGCCGGTACCGACGCCGACCGTAGCGCCGACCCCGGCGCCGCCCGACGGCGACCACGACGGCATCGCCGACGCCGGCGACAACTGCCCGGCCGCATCGAACGTGCGGCAGGAGGACGTCGACGGCGACGGCATCGGCGACGCCTGCGACAACTGCGCCGCGGTCGCCAATCCCGATCAGCTGCCCGGCGACGCCTGCGGTCTCCTCGAGATCCAATCGATGCGCATCGCCATCGCCAAGACTCCCGGCGAGGATACGATCGCCGTGCGCGGCCGCTTCGACTCCCTGGCGGCGCGCGCCATGACCGACATCGCCGGCCACGCGCTGACCATGACCCTCAGCAAGGTCGACGGCGACGAGCTGATGCAGGTGGTCGTGCCCGGGAGCAACTGGAAGATCAACCGCAAGGGCACGGGCCTGAGCTTCGCCGACAAGACGGGTCTGAAGCTCGGCGGCGTGACCAAGGTGACGTTGGCGGCGCGGAACGGCGGCGCGGAGTACACGCTCGCCCTCACCGCCAAGCACCTCGACCTCGATCGCAGCCGCGAGCGCGAGCTCGTGCTCTCGATCGGCGTCGCCGATGAGGTGTACGTGAGCGCGAACGGCTGCCAGACCAACCGCCGCGCCAACCGCGTCTACTGCCGGCAGAAGACACGGTGAGCGCGCGGCCCCTTTTCGGGGGCCCGCATGGAATACGCCGCCCCCTGTTGCTAAACCCGCCGCCATGCAGGTTGGGCTCATGGTCCGCCGAGCGCGCCGCGAGGACTTCGCGCGCGTGCAGGCCCTGGTGGGACGAGACGCGCCGGCGGCGCGCGCCGACCGCAAGCGGTTCCGTCGCCTGGTCTCGACGCTCCGCGAGGACCTCTATCTCGCCCTGCGCGTCGATGACGGCACGGTCGAGGGGCTCGTGGTGATCGCGTACGTGCGCGGCCTCGGCCCGTCGACGGCGATCGTGCGGGCGCTCCGCGGCACGAACGAGGCGCAGGCGCTCCTCCTCGCCTGCGCCCACGGGCGCGCCGCCGCTCGCGGCTGCACGCGCCTCGAGCTCCACCTCGACGACGGCGACCCGCCGGCGACCGACGGCTGGCTCTGCGGCGGGCGCATCCAGCATCGCGAGGTCCGCTCGTGAGCGCGAGCCGGCGAGCCGGCGAGCGTCGCACTCCGCAATCGGACTCCGACGCGGAGGCGATCGCCGTCCTCGCGACGGCGCTCTTCACGAAGGACGGCGAGGCCTACGCCGTCGAGCTCGGCAACGACGCGGCGGCGGTGGCGGCGCACGTTTTCGGGTTCCTCGCCGCCGGCGGCCCGGTGCCGCGCGCCCGCGCCTACGTCCCCAGCAAGGCGGCAACCGGCTGGCACGGCGACGGCGCGATCCTCGAGACCGTCATGCCGGACCGTCCCTTCATCGTCGGCACGATCCGGGAATACCTGCGAGCCGAGCGCGTCGAGGTCCGGCACCTCGTCCACCCGCTGCTCGCGACCAGGCGCGAGGCCGGCCCCGAGGCCCGCCTCCAGGGACCCTTGCAGCGGCTCCGCCTGCCCACGGACGGCGACGTCCGCGAGTCGCTGGTCCATGCGGTGCTCGAGCCGCTGCCCCCCGAGCGGCTCGACGCGCTGGCGCGGGGCGTGAGCGAGCGCCTCGCCGACGTGCTCGTGGTCACCGACGACTTTCCGGCGATGAGCGGGGCGACCGATTCCCTGGTCGAGCACCTCGAGCGCTACAAGGGAGGCGGCGCCGCGTGGGACGACGAGGTCCAGGAGGTCCAGCAGTTCCTGCGCTGGCTGATGCGGGACGGCTTCGTGTTCCTCGGCTACCGCAGTCTCTCGCTGGAGGATCGCGATGGAGCCCCGACGGTGGTGCTGGACGCGGAGTCGGGCCTCGGCCTGCTGCGCAAGGTCGAACGCTCGCACTACGTCGAGCCGACGCCGATCGCCGCGGTGCCCGAGCCGCGCCGGAGTCGGCTCGTCGGCGGCCCGCTCCTGGTGGTCGCACGCACCAGCGCGTTCGCGCCGATCTACCGTCACGCCCCGATGGATTACGTTGGCGTGAAGAAGCTCGACCAGTCGGGCAAGGTGCGCGGCGAGTTCCGTCTCCTCGGCCTCTTCAGCGCCAAGGCCCACGCGGAAGAGTCGGCCGAGATCCCGGTGCTCCGCCGGCGCCTCCAGCAGCTCCTGCAGGCGGAGCGGGTCGTGCGCGACTCCCACGACCACCGCGAGATCGTCGCGATCTTCAACAGCCTGCCCAAGACCGAGCTCTTCTCGATGCCGGTCGAGGCGCTGCGCGCCGACATCCGCACCGTCATGACCACGCTGCGCGCCTCCGCGGTCTCGGTGACCGTCCGTCCCGACGGACTCGAGCGCGGCGCCGCGGTGATGGTGATCCTGCCGCGCGACGCGTTCTCCGAGGCGGTACGCACGCGCATTCGCGAGACCCTGGTCGCCCGCTTCGAGGGCACGGTCATCGACGACGAGGTCGTGCTCGGCGACGCCGAGCACGCACGCCTCCATTTCTTCATCGCCGCACCGCTCGCGCGCGTGGTCGCCGTCAAGCGCGACGAGCTGCAGCGCGAGATCGCCGAGATGACGCGCGGCTGGGCCGATCGCCTGCGCGATCGCCTGGTGGCGCGCCACGGCGAGACCCACGGCGCGCTGCTCGCCGAGCGCTACGCGCGCCTTCTGCCCGAGGACTACAAGGCCGCGACCGAGCCCGGCGCGGCGGCCGTCGACGTCGGCCACCTCGAAGCGCTGCTCGCCGGCGCCTCGAGCCGGCTCGATCTCGTCAATCCCCCGCGCGGGCCCGCCGACGCCTTCACCGCCCTCAAGCTCTATCTCCGCGCGCCGCTCGTGCTCTCCGAGATCATGCCGGTGCTGGAGCACCTGGGTCTCCGCGTGTTCGCCCAGGACACGGTCACCGTCCCCGCGCTCGGCGATGGCCCGGCCCACCTGCACACCTTCCTGGTGCAGGATGCGGCGGGCGCGCGTCTCGACGTCGAGCGTCATGCCGAGCGCCTGCTCGCCACGGTTCTGGCGGTCACGCGGGGGGCCGTCGAGAGCGACGGCCTGCATCGGCTGGTCGTGACGGCCGATCTCTCCTGGCAGGAGATCCAGGTCCTCCGCACCTACGTCGCCTACGCCTTCCAGGTGGGCGCCGTCCCGACGCGGCGGGCCGCGATCGAGGCGCTCACGCGCCATCCCCCGCAGGCCGCACTGCTGGCGCGCTGGTTCGCCGCGCGCTTCGATCCGAACGCCGACCGCACGCGCGCCGATCAGGCGCACGAGACCTTCGAGAAGAGCCTGGACGAGGTACAGAGCATCGTCGACGACCACGCCCTCAGGTCGCTCGACGCCATGATCGCCGCCACGGTCCGCACCAATTACTTTCGCCGGCTCGCGCTCGGCGGCGGCGACTCGGTCGCGGTCAAGATCGACTGTGCCCGCGTCGACCACATGCCGAAGCCGCGGCCGCTGTACGAGATCTTCGTGCATGGCCCGCGCATGGAGGGAGTTCACCTGCGCGCCGGCCGGATCGCCCGCGGCGGGATGCGCTGGAGCGACCGCCCCGACGACTTCCGCACCGAGGTGCTCGGCCTGATGAAGACGCAGACCGTGAAGAACGCGGTCATCGTTCCGGTCGGCGCCAAGGGCGGTTTCATCGTCAAGGGAGCCGCCGCCCCCGACGCGGTCGTCGAGGCCTACGCGACGCTCGTCCGCGGGATGCTCGATCTCACCGACAACCTGGTCGGCGACGGCGTGGTCCCGCCTCCCGGCGTGGTCTGCCACGACGAGCCCGATCCCTACCTGGTGGTCGCCGCCGACAAGGGCACCGCGACGTTCTCCGACGCCGCCAACGCGATCGCGGCCGAGTACGGCTTTTGGCTCGGCGACGCCTTCGCATCGGGCGGCTCACAGGGCTACGACCACAAGAAGATGGGCATCACCGCGCGTGGCGCCTGGGAGTGCGTGACGCTCCACTTCCGCGAGCTCGACGGCCGCGACGTGGCGCGCGATCCGTTCACCGTCACCGGCATCGGCGACATGAGCGGCGACGTCTTCGGCAACGCCATGCTGCGCTCGCGCACGATCCGTCTGCGCGCCGCCTTCGACCACCGCCACGTCTTCCTCGATCCCGCGCCCGACCCGGAAGTCTCCTTCGCCGAGCGCGAGCGTCTGTTCGCGCTGCCCCGCTCGAGCTGGGCCGACTACCGCCCCGAGCTGCTGAGCCCGGGCGGCATGGTGGTGGCGCGCGGCACCAAGACGATCCGCCTGTCGGCGGAGGCGCGCGCGCTCCTCGGGATCGCGGCCGAGACCGTCGACGGCGACCAGCTGATCCAGGCCGTGCTGCGCGCCCCGACGGATCTGTTGTTCAACGGCGGCATCGGCACCTACGTGAAGGCGCAGACCGAGACCAACGTCGAGGTGGGGGACAACGCCAACGCGGCGGTGCGTGTGAACGCCGGCGAGCTCCGGACGCGGGTAATCGGCGAGGGCGGGAACCTGGGCCTGACGCAACGGGCCCGGATCGAGCTCGCGCTCGCGGGCACACGCCTCAACACCGACGCCATCGACAACTCCGCCGGCGTCGACACCTCCGATCACGAGGTCAACCTCAAGATCGCGCTCCAGCCCATGACGGAAAGCGGCGCGCTCACGCTCGTCGAGCGCAACCGGCTGCTCGACGAGCTCGCCGACGACGTCGCCGAGCACGTGCTCGAGCACAACCGCAGCCAGAGCCGCGCCATCTCGCGCGACCAGCGCCGCAGCCAGACCAGGCTCGACGAGTTCCGCGACATGATGGTGGAGCTCGAGGCCGCCGGCCTGCTCGACCGGACGCTCGAGGCCCTGCCCGACCGCGAGGCCCTGCGGGCGCGCCGCGCCACCATGCTGGGCCTCACTCGTCCCGAGCTCGCCGTGCTGCTGGCCTACGCCAAGATGCACACCACGCGCCTCCTCGGCGGCGACGCGGTCTGCGAGGACCCCTATCTCGAGCGGATCCTGTTCGCCTACTTCCCCACGCGGCTGGTCGAGCGGGGACGCGACGCGCTCCGGGTGCATCGCCTGCGCCGCGAGCTGATCGCCACCACGCTCACCAACCGCGTCGTCGATCTCATGGGCGCGACCTTCGTCAGCCGAACGGTGCGCGAGAGCGGCGCACCGGCGGCCGAGGTGGTGCGCGCCTTCGTCGTCGTCGAGGCGCTCGCGGGCGGGATGGCGGCGGCGGCACGGTCGCGCGAGGCCATGTCGGAGGGCGAGGTCGCCTTTCTCGATACGCTGGTCGCGGCCCTCGAGCGCGGGATTCGCTGGCTCTTGGCCGCCCACCCGAGCATCGGGCCGCTCGAGCACATGGTGGAGCGCTACGCCCCCGCGCTCGCGGTGGCGACCGACACGAGCCCGCCGGACGAGCGGGAACGGCGGCGCGCACGCTGCGGCGCGCTCGAGGCCGCAGGCGTCCCGAGCGCCTTGGCGGAGGCGTGCTTCGCGGTCGAAGGCCTGCGCGCCGGGCTCGACATCGTGCACGTGGCGGCCAGCGCTGGTGTGGCGCCGGCCGCGGTAGCCGCGACCTACTGGGGAGTCGGCGAGATCTTCGATTTCGCGTGGCTCCGCCACACCCTCGACCGCGCCGCCGGCGACGACCGCTGGGAACGTCGCGCCGCCGAAGGTCTCGGTGCCGAGGTCGACGACCTGCGCCGCCGGCTCACGCGTCAGCTCCTCGGTGGGCCGGCCGAGGTGACGGCGCGCATCGCCACCTTCCGCCTCAGGCGCGCCGGCATCCTCGAGCAGATCCGAAGCCTCCAGGACGATCTGCGGAGCGCGCGCACCCTCTCTCTCCCCGCAATCATGGTATTGGTGCGCGAGCTGGAGAGACTGGAGGAGGCGCGATGATCCTGAAGGTGTTGGTGGGGTTCCTCTTGGGCTTCATCCTCGGCGTGGCCGGGACGGTGTTCATGGTCACGTCGGGGGCCGGCAACTACATCATCGCCGCCAACCCGCGCGTCCAGGAGCTCGAGAGCAAGATCCGCGATCTCGAGGACCAACGCACGTTCATGGCGCGACGGCTCGAGGACGTCGCCGGCCGGAGCGAGCAGATGGCGCGACGCTTCGAGGAGCTGGTCGCCCGCTTCGAGGCGGTGACGCGCGCCCAGGTGGGCGGCCCCGATCCGAAGCCGACCCCCGCCGCCGACGCGGCCGCCGACTGAGTCGATCGCGCTGTCGCACGACTGCACCGACGAGCCCGGAACCATCATCCTCGAGGTGACGGCACTCGCCCATGGGCCCGAGGCGCTCGGCCGCCACGCGGGGCGCGTGATCTTCGTGCCCGGCGCGGCGCCCGGCGATCGCGTGCGGATCCGGGTCGTCGAGGAGCACGACAACTGGGCGCGCGCCGAGCTGGTCCACGTCTGCACGCCCGGGCCGACCCACCGCGAGCCGCCCTGTCCCTGGATCGCGTCTTGCGGCGGGTGCCCGTGGCAGCACGTCGACTACGCCACCCAGCTCGCCGCCAAGCAGCGGAACGTCGAGGAGACGCTGCGTCGCATCGGCGGCGTGACGGCGCTGCGGCCGCTGCCAATCCTGGCCTCTCCATCGGAGTGGGCCTACCGCCATCGCATTCGGCTGCATCGCGGTCCGGACGGCGCGCTCGGCTATCGCCGCGCGCGCTCCCACGACGTCGTCGCGATCGAGCACTGCCTGATCGCGGAGCCCGAGCTGTCGGCGGCGCTGCCCGCGGTGCGCGCCCTGCTCGCCGAGCTCGAGACCCACTGGGACGAGGTCGAGCTCGCGACCAACGGCCGCGCCGCGGTGGCGATCGAGATCGGCACGAGCGGTCGCTTCCGTGCCGACGATCGGACCCGCATCGAGCGCTGGCTGGCGGCGACCCCCGGCGTCGCGGGCGTCGGCGTCCGCGGTCGCAACTGGTCGGAGGCGGTCGGCGACACTCGGCTCGTCGTCGCCGCGGGCGACGACGCGCCGCCCGCGACGCAGCGCCTCGGGAGCTTCACGCAGGTGAGCCCCGCCGCCAACCGCCTGCTCGTCCAGACCGTCGTCGACTGGACACCCGCCGGCGCGCGCGTCCTCGATCTCTTCTGCGGTGCGGGGAACCTCGGCCGTGCGCTCGCGCGCGTCGCGACCGCGGTGGTCGCGGTGGACCGCGACGCCGGTGGCATCGCCGACGGCGCCGCGAGCGCCGCCGCCGCCGGGCTCGCCAACATCCGCTTCGAGGCGAGCGCCGCCGACCGCTTTCTCCGCCGGCACGGCCTCGGCGACGCCGACCTGGTCGTGCTCGACCCTCCCCGCATCGGCGCAGCGTCCGTCGTGGCGGAGCTCGCGCGCGTGCGCCCGGCACGAATCCTCTACGTCTCCTGCGAGCCGAGCACACTCGCTCGCGACGTCCGCACCCTCACGCGGGCGGGCTACGTGGTCGACCGCGTGCAGCCGCTCGACATGTTTCCACAGACCGAGCACGTCGAGACCGTCCTCGAATGCGTATTGACTGCTCCATGATCGCCCTATACGGTCCCGATAGACGATCTGTTTGAGCTAACCGTTGGCAAACGAAGACAAAACTGCTCGCGCCAAGGTCACGATCATCTCCGGCAAGGGGGTGTCGCAGACCATCAACTATCTCCTCGAGGACCGCGACGAGCTCGAGTGGGTGGTGGCGGTGGGACGCAACAAGAGCGGTGAGATCTTCTTCTACGACACCGGCGGCGACATCGTCGAAGACCTCGGCACGCTCGAGTACCTGAAGCAGCGCATCATCCGCGCCCACTTCGGCGACGAGCCCGAATAGTCAAGCCAGTAGCCGGGCCCGCACCGAGTCGTCGAACGACTCGGCGGGCAGCGCGTCCGGTCCGGCGAAGGCGGCCAGGAACCACATCATCAGCGATGGGTCTTCGGCCTGCCGCGCGCGCGCCCGGGCGCGGCGCGCCTCGGCCTCGGGGCCGAACTCGTTCTCGAGGCTCGCGTCGAGCGCGGCGACGAAGCGCAGGCGCCGCATGCGCTCGCGGCGCTCCTCGCAGTAGGGCGCGAACGCCGCCGGGGTCCAGTCGGCGCCGGCGAGCAGGATGTCGCGCACGATCCGCACGTCGCGGAGCGTGATCGAGAGCCCCTGACCGATGATCGGGTCGTTGTGGCCGGCGGCATCACCGATCAACACGACGCCGTCGGCGACCGGCGCGTCGGTCCAGCTGTCCTCGTTCCCGTAGGACCGGCACGGTCCCGCCACGCGCGCGCCTGCAAGCGCGTCGGCCTCGGGCGAGCAGCGCAGCCGAAAGGCGTCGAGGAAGCGCGCCGCGCCGTCGGGTCCGGCAAAGCGGCGGCGCTGCGCCACGGCATAGCCGAGGTAGAGCCGGGCGCGACCGTTCCCCTGCGGGAACACCAAGAAGTGTGCGTCGCCCTCGACGCCCGTCATCTGGACGCCGGCCGGCCATTCCTCGGCGTCCTCCACCAGGAGCCCCGCGAAGAGATGATGCGTCGGGTCGCGATGGAGCGCGAGGCCCGCCTGTTGGCGGATTCGCGAGCCGCGGCCGTCGGCGCCGATCACGAGTCGGGCGCGAACGGCGCCGGCGCTGCCGTCACGGACGAAGCAGAGTTCGCGACGGCCGTCGCGCGCCGCGCCGAGCTCGATCGCGTCGACGCCCCGCCACACCCGCGCTCCGGCGTCCTCGGCCGCGCGTGAGAGAATGCGACACATTGCCGGGTGCCCGAGGCAGAGCGGTCCGGGCACGTCGGGGATCATGCCGCGGAGATCGATCGAATTGAGCGCGGAGGGCTCCGCATCGAGGCCGTCGAGGAAGGTGCGATGCTCCGAGAGGTGGTGACCGCCGCCGGCCCGCAGCGTCTCGTAGAGATCGAGCCGCTGCGTCTCGACGACCCCCCAGGGCGCGATCCATTCGCCGCGCACCCGATCGCGATACTCGAGCTCCTTTTCCAGCACGAGGACCGAGAGGCCCGCGCGCACCAGCACCGTCGCGAGCGCGCTGCCGCCGATGCCGGCACCGACGATGACGACGTCGACGTCCATCACGCCAGCGCCATATCACAACCCGTCCGGCACGGTTGCGATCAGCCGATCGCCCTCGGCGCGGAGCGGGACCCGGATCAGGAAGCGCCCGCAGGGGGGCCCCGAGACGCACTCGCCGGTGTCGGGCTTGTAGAGCGCGCCGTGGGTCGCGCACACGACGTAGCACCCGGTCTCGTCGAGGAAGCGGCCCTCCACCCAGTCCATCGTGAGCGCGACGTGACGGCAGCGGTTGACCCAGGCGTGCACCTCGCCAGCCACGTTCACCAAGAAGGCCTCGGTGGGCTCGCCATCGGTCGGCAGCAGGAACTTGCGGGTCTCGCCGGGGGCGAGGTCGCCGACGCGGCCGACGACGAGCTCGCGGGCGGATTGCTCCATGCGCTCAATCTGCCTAGCATGCCGTCTCCGCCTCACCAATGGACATGCCGCTGCCGAAGCTCCGGGCGATCGAAGCATTCCCCGTCGACGTCGACACCCGAACGCTGATCTGCCTACGCGACCCGCAGCGCTACGCGGTCCAGCCCCTCTTCGTTCCCATGCCGGCCTTCTTCGTCCTGACCCTGCTCGATGGCCGGCACTCGCGCGCCGAGATCCAGCGCGCCTTCACGCGCCGCTACGCCGCGTCCCTCGACGGCCCCGACCTGGACCGCCTTCTGGCCACGCTCGATGAGCATCACTACCTCGAGTCGGCGCGCTTCAGCGCGCGTCGCGCCGAGATCGACGCCGACTTCCACGCGGCACCGCTCCGCGCCGCGGCCCACGCCGGCACGAGCTATCCCGCCGAGCCGGATGCGCTCGGTGCGCACCTCGACGGCTTCTTCACCGACCTGCCGCCCTATGCGCCGGGCCGGCCGCTGGTGGGCCTGGTCGCGCCGCACATCGATCTCCGCGTCGGCGGCCGGGCATACGGCCACGCCTACGCCGCTCTCGCCGCCGCCCCCGCGGCACGCTACGTCGTGCTCGCCACCGCGCACGCCGCCGGCACGAGTCTCTTCGCCGCCACCCGCAAGGACTTCGCGACCCCGCTCGGAACCGTCGCGACCGACCGCGCCTTTCTCTCGCGCCTGGCCGCGCGCGCAGCGGACGATCTCTTCCACGACGAGCTCTTGCATCGCACCGAGCACGCCGCCGAGTTCCAGGCGGTGATGCTGCAGCACGTACTCGGCGGCCGGCGCACCTTCACGGTGGTGCCGATCCTGGTGACGTCGTTTCACGAGCTGATCGCCGCCGGCACGCCGCCGGCCCGCGACCCGCGCGTCGCCGGGTTCGTCGCGGCGCTCCGCGCCACGCTCGCGGAGGACGACGTGCCGACGACCGTCGTGGCTGCCGTCGATTTCGCGCACGTCGGAGCCAAGTTCGGCGATCGCGACGGGTTGACTCCGGCGCTGCTCGCGGAGACCGAGGCCAAGGACCGCCGCCTGATCGGCGCGCTCGAGCGTGGCGACCCCGACGCGTTCTTCGCCGCGGTCGCCGCTGACGGCGATCGCACCCGCATCTGCGGCGCCGCCCCGCTTGCGACCTTGCTCGACGTGCTGCGCGGGGTCCCCGGACGCCTCTTGCACTACGACCGCACCCGCGACGACGCCACCCGCTCGGCGGTGACGTTCGCGAGCCTGGCCTTCCACGCGACCTGAGCATGCCGAGCCTCGACGAGATCCGCCGCCGCCTCGCCGCCCACCAGCCTCGCATCCTGACGCCAACCGGCAACCACGCCGCGGTCGCGGCCGTCCTCCACGATTCGGGAAGCGGTCCCGAGCTCTTCTTCATCGAGCGCGCCGAGCATCCGCACGACCCGTGGTCGGGTCACATGGCGTTTCCGGGCGGGCGCGTCGATCCCGGTGACACCAGCGCGCAGGCGGCGGCGGAGCGCGAGACCCGCGAGGAGGTCGGGCTCGACCTCGCGGGCGCCGAGCTGCTCGGCCGCCTCGACGACGTCGAGGGCGCGCCGCGCGGTTTCAACTCGCTCGTGGTATCCGCCTTCGTCTACCATCTCGCACGCCGCGTCCCGGCCGTGCCGAACCACGAGGTGCGCGACACGCTGTGGGTGTCCGTCGGCGCGCTGCTCGACGCCGACCGTCACGTCCCCTACTTCTGGCCCCGCGACCAGCGCGAGAGCCACTACCCCGGCATCGTCGTCGGCGACCCCGAGCGGCAAATCGTCTGGGGTCTCACCTATCGCTTCCTCGAGCTCTTCTTCGCCGCCCTCGGGCGTCCCCTGGCGCGGACGTAATTTTGTCGCAGTGCGGCTTGAGCGCGCGACCGGGATTCCGTAGGCGTCCGTCTCCCATGCGCGTCCCCCCCGGAATTCGGGCGCTCCTGCCGGCCCTCGCCTTGCTCGGCGCGACGGTCGCCCGGGCGCATGTGATCGACGTCCCGGTGTTCCCGACCGGCGGCTTCGCGCCCTTCGGCGCGAGCGTCGCCGGCCGCGACGACGGCGGCTTCGTCGTCGGCTGGGGCCAGTACGTGAACGCCACCGACTCGGGCGCGTTCACGCGGGCATTCTCCGCGACCGGCGCCCCCCTCGGTCCGATCGAACGCATCGACGCCACCGGCCGAGTGAGTCAGGTGGCGCTCGACGCGGCGCCGGACGGCGGGTTCTTTTCGGCATGGCTGCGCCGCCCCCCGAGCGGCAAGGTGTGGGAGCTTTTCGGGCGACGGCTGGCCGCCGACGGGAGCGGCCTCGCCGCTCCGTTCGGGATCAGCATCGACGATTCCTTCATCGATCGGCCCAGTGTGGCGGCGCTCACGAACGGCGTGGCCTTCGCCTGGCAGCAGAACGGCCGGTTCCGCGGTCGCGTCTTCGACGATGCCGGCTTCCCGCGCACCGTCGATTTCGAGATCGGACAGTTCGCCTATCGCCACGACGTGGTCGCGCTTCCCGACGGCGGCTTCTTCGCCGCGTGGTGGAACCTCGGCCCTCCGGGGCTGAGCGCCGGTCGTGTCTTCGACGCGCTCGGGACGCCGCGCGGCGACGCTTTCGCGCTCTCCGACGAGTTCGTGCCGACGGCCGTCGCGGCCACGGCGGCGGGCGACGTCGTCGTCGTGGGAATCGGCCAGCAGGGGAGCTCGGAGCCCAACGCCATCTGGCTCCGTCGCTTCGCCAGCGACGGAACGCCGGTGCGGGACGCGATCGTCGTCCAGCCAGCCGCCGAGGGCGAGTCCTTCGTCCCCGACGTCGCGCTCGACGTGCAGGGCAATGCCTGGGTGGTGTGGCGCGGGTACAACTCCAATCCCGGGGTGGCGCTGCCGCCACGGGGTCGCGGGCTCGACGCCACCGACGCACCGCTCGGCCCCGCCATCGACCTCGACTCGGGGGGAGCGTATGCCGCGGCGACCGCACGTCTCGCCGACGGCCGCTTCGCCAACGTCTGGACCGTCGGGAACGAGCTCCGCGCCGACGTGGTGTCGCTCTGCACGCCCGCAATCGCGACCTGCGGGGACGGCATCCTGCACGCGCAGTGCGAGCAATGCGACGCCGGCGCGCTCAACAGCGACACTACCCCCGACGCCTGCCGCACCGATTGCACGCTCGCCACCTGCGGCGACGGTACGGTCGACGGCGGCGAGGCATGCGACGACGGCAACCGCACGAGCTGCGACGGCTGCAGCCGAGAATGCGTCGCCGAGCCCGGCATCGTCTGCGGCGACGGCATCCCCGAGCCCAGCTGCGGTCAGATGTGCGACGACGCCAACGCCGTGATCGGAGACTTCTGCGGCGCCGCGTGCGAGCTCGAGCGCATCCGCGGCGGCGGCAAGCCGGCGACCGACTGCATCGTCGAATGGCAGGTGAACAATCCGGGCAACTTGCCGCTCCTCGACAAACGCGGCGGCTTCAACTCGCAACAGCGGTGCCTCGACGACGATCCCGCCTGCGACTTCGACGGCGGCGTCGCCGGCAGCTGCACGTTCCGCGTCCGCGCCTGCGCCAACAACACCGACGTGCCGGGCTGCGCTCCACGGTCGCGGCTCGCGGCTTGGGAGCTGCGGACGCCGAACGCGAGCCAGGCCGCCAAGAGTCCCGTGCTCGCCGCCGTGCGGGACGCATTGGCGACCATACCGGGCACGATCGTCGGCCCGTCCGCGCACGACCTCTGCAGCGGCGACGTCGAGGTCACGGTCCCGCTGCGCGGCAGCGCCGCCGTTCCACATCCCGGCAAGCTCAAGCTGATCGACGTCGCGCGCACCTACGACGACGCGACCGACAAGGACACGCTCCGTCTGATCTGCCTCCCGCGTTAGGGAGCGGCGGGGAGACAGGTGAGCGTGAGGCCGTCGACGTCGAAGCCGGGCGTGTACGGGAAGGCGCGGGTCTTGAGCTTGACGACGCCGCGGTGAGCGCCGGCGTTGCCGCGTAGCACGACCGGCACCTCGGCCGGCGGGCTGCAGAGGTCGCGGCCCTCGGGCCCGACGACTGTCGATGGGACCACGCCCAAGAGGGCCGCACGCACGGCGGCGCTGGCGGGATCGCGCGCGGCCTTGTTGGCCGACGGCGTCTTCAGCTCCCAGCGCAGGAGACGCGACGGCGGCGCGCAGGCGGCGATGTCGGTATTGTTCACGCACACCCGCACGTGCATCACGCAGCCGCCGGGGGTTCCGCCGTCGAAGTCGCAGCGCGGATCGTCGTCGACACAGACGTGGCGGGCGCTGAAGGCGCCGTGCTTGTCGAAGCGCGGCTCGTTGGCAGGGTTGTCGACCGACCATTCCGTGTAGCAATCGCTCTTCGCCGTCCCGCCGCCCGGCACGCGCTCGAGCGCGCAGGCGAGCGAGCATCCGTCGCCCGCGATGGTGTTGCCGTCGTCGCACTGCTCGCCGCAGCTCATGAGCGCAATGCCGTCGCCGCAGACGTTGCCGATCTCCGGCTCGCACGTCGCGTTGCAGCCGTCGCAGTCGACGACGTTGCCGTCGTCGCAGGTCTCGCCGCTGTCGATGACGCCATCGCCGCAGCGCGCCGGCCGGCAGTCGCTGCGACAGGCGTCCGGCAGCGTGTCGTCGTTGCCGGCGCCGTCGTCGCAGGCCTCGCAGAACGGCTGCCGCGTGCCGTCGCCGCAGACGGAGGTGCCGGTGACGCAGCTGGTGACGATGTTGGCGTGCGCCGTCGCGGTCGGGGCGGCCAGCACCCAGGCGTTGAGGAGGTTGCCGCTCGGCAGCCGCTCGACGTCGACCGACCTGCCGACGCCCGTCGCGAGCGTGACGGCGGGTCCCGCCGCGACGTCGTCGCCATCGAAGGCCCGCGCGCGGAGCGCGCTGCCGTCGCTCCAGAGCACGTAGAGATTGCCGAGGCCGTCGAACTCGGCGTCGGCGTCGAGGGCGGTGCCCGGCGCGGCCGCGTGCACCAGGAACTCCGGCCCGAGCGGGTTGCCGTCGAGGTCGAAGCGGCGCGCCCAGAGCTCGTTCGGCGCCGCGCTGCCCTCGGGCCGCGTGCCGACGACCGCGATGACGTCGCCGGCCGGATTCGTGGCGACGCGCCGGGCGACCGACACGTCGCTCGGCGCGAACGCCGGGCCGCGCGCGATCGAGCCGGCCTCGAAGACCTGGACCGCGCCACGGAGCGCGCCGCCGCTCGGCGAGCCCCAGACGAAGACCACGCCGTCGTCCGGCAGCACCGCGAGGTCGAGGTATGGGCCGCCGCGGCCGGCGCCGAGATCGACGAGGTTTCCCGTGGGCACCGACGGGCCGTGCACGCGCATCCGCACGATGCCGTCGTGGGTGACGCGGTCCTGCTCGTCCCACCAGATGATCGCCATGCTGTGCGCCGTGCCGCGCAGCGCCACCTCGCGACCCTTCTCGCGGCCGGGCTCCTGGTCGGCCTGGAAGCCGTGGGTGCCACGTCCGACACCGTCGAAATCGAGACCGGTGGCCGGGATGAAGGCTCCGTTCCCGAGGTAGAACCACGCCGCGAAGTAGCCTCCCGGAAAACGGGGATCGATCCCAGGGGACGACGACACGATGGCACCGGCAGGCACGGCGGCGATGCGCGGAGAACGGAAGTTGGCGGCGTGCTCGAAGAGGAGGTGCTCCGCGCGAAGCGGCGTCCCGCTGGCGGTGAAGGGTCGGGTGAACATGCCCACCGCGATGCCGGTGAACTGCGCGACGTGATCCCACGCGAACATCAGGGTGCCGTCGGTGCCGACCGTCGCATCGACGTCGCGGATCACGTAGTTGGCCGGCGGCGTGCCGAGCGTGAAGGCCGGCAGCTCGACCATCTGGGCGAAGGCCGGCGCGGCCGAAAGGATCCAGAGGACCGCGACGAGGGGGTGCGACCGCATGTCCTTCCTCCTGGGAAGCGATGTGGGGGAACCGAAGCGCGTCGAGGCTAGTCCACGTCGGCGGGGGCGTTCAAGGGAAATCTCGGCGCTACAGGCGCGCCACCGCGGCGAGCGCGCGCTCGAGCTCGGCGAGCGTGCCGCAGGCGACCACGGCGTCGGCGTGGCGCGCATAGGCGGCGATGACGCTGTCCCCGCTGTCCCAGCGCGCCGGCGTCTCGGGGTTCAGCCAGACCAGACGCCGGACCCGTGCCCGGGCGGCGGCGAGCAGGTCGGCGCGCGGCGGGCGGCGGTTGTTGCGAGCATCGCCGAGGACGAGCAGCACCGTGTCGGCGCCGAGCAACGATCCGTGGGTCCCGACGAGATCCTTCAGCACGCGACCGAAGTCGGAGCGCGCCATCAGGTCGATCGCGCCGGCGGGACGCACCTGCCCGGCGACGAACTCGATCTCCACCAGCCGATCGACGAAGCCGAAGAGGTGCGTGCGGCGGAAATGATCCGCCGCCGGGGCCAGGAGCGAGAGGAAGAACTCGCTCGCGACCGCCGCGGAGGCGGAGAGATCCACGAGCGCGACCAGATCCGGGGCGTCGCGACGGCGGCCGCGAAAGCGCCGCTCGAAGGGAACGCCGCCGTGGGGCACCGCGGCGCGGAGCGTGCGGCGGAAATCGAGCCGTCCGACCTTGCGGGGCGCGAGCCGGCGACGAAAGCGTGCCCGCACGCGCGTCGCGAGCGCGCGCGCGAGGGCCGCGGCCTCCTCGACGTCGGCGGCGGTCATGTCGCGAAACGGCAAGCGGGCGAGGGTGCGTGCGCGGCCGCCGGCCGCGCCGACGCCGGACGCCTGACGGCCGTCGTCGTCCTGCGTGTGGCCCCGCCGCGCGCCGCTCGCGGCGCGCGCGGGGGCCGTGTCCGCCTCCCGGAGCGGGACCGCGCTCGCGCCGGTGCGCGGCTCGGCCTCTCGCATCGCCGCCCCCGACGACGGCGTCGCGGGACCGGCGCGCTCGGAGCCTGACGCGCTCGCCGCCGTACCGGACGACCCCTGGCCGCCGCCCCCGGCACCGGTCTCGCCGCCGGCGGCCCGCCCCTCCCCGCCGGCCTCGCCGCCGCCGCCCGACGCCCCACGGCCCCGCTTCCGCCGCGAGCGCGGCTCGCCCGGCTCCCGGAGCGGAAACGTGGCCGCGAACGCGGCGAGGAAGACCGACCGATCGCGCTCGTCCTTGATCAGGGCCGCGGCGAGCGCATCGCATAGCACCGCGCGCTCGACGCCCGCGACGGCCGCCGCCTCTGCGGCATCCATGGCCTCCGACACGCTCACCGCGAGGTCGGCGCGCCGGAGCGCCCGCACCAGCTCGGCGATGCGTGCCCTCATGCCGTGCGCCGGCGCAAGCGCCGGCCCCGCCTCGTGCAGGGCTGCGGGATGGGTACCCGCGTCGGACCTTCATTTTTCGACATGCCAGCTGGCACCAGGGTTGCTCCGCGGGGTGTCATGCGAGACCGGCTCGCCATCCTCGTGGTCCTGAACCTGGCGCTCCAGCTCTTCGATGGGGTCGCAACCTACATCGGCTGGGAGCGTCATGGCGAGATGAACCCGATCCTCGCCGCCGGGTTCGCAGAGTTCGGCGCCGGCCCGACGCTCGTGGTCGCCAAGCTCGCCGCCATCGGCTTCATCCTGGTGCTCGCGTTCACACCGCGACGCAAGCTCGCGCTCATCGGGCTCGGGATCACGCTCACGGCGTACACGGCGTTCTCGTTCCTTCCCTGGACGCAGCGGCTGCTGGGCTAGGTCCAACGCCGCGGCGGCGGGCGGGTGGGGGGTCGTCTCTCCGCTCGTGAGCCTTCGGTCCCCAGCGCGTAGAGCCCGAGGTACCGTATCTGTTCGGCGCACACGCGAGGCGCACGAGCTCCGATACGACCCCCCACCCGCCCGTCGACCCGCCGGTACACAAAGAGGATCCTTTTGGTCGTTGCATCGAGGCGCCGTGTAGCGGCGGTCGCTCCGCGGGGGTGGTGGGTCGATTTGGAGCTCGTGCACCTCGCGTCGTGCGCAGGACAGGCGTGGTACGGCGGGCTCTACGCGCTGGGAGCCAGAGCCCCACGAGCGGAAAAGCGACCCATCACCCCCGCGGACCCGCGGCGCCGGGCTCAGCGCTTGAGCGCGGCGATCTTCGGCTCCGCCTTGCGAAAGTCCTCCTCGTGCTTCAGGAGGACCGCGAGCGTGCGGCGGACGCTCTCGGGGTCGAGCTCGCGGATGCCGAGGGCGACGAGCGCGCGGGCCCAATCGAGGGTCTCGGCGATGCTCGGCGATTTCTTGAGATCGAGTCGCCGGAGCTGGGCCACGAACTCGGCGACGCGCGCCCGCAGGCGCTCGTCGAGGTCGGGCACCTTGAGCGCGATGATCTCGCGCTCCTTCTCGACACCCGGAAAATCCAGGTAGAGGTGCAGGCAGCGGCGCTTCAGCGCCTCGGAGAGCTCGCGCCGCTGGTTCGAGGTGAGGACGACGACCGGACGCTCGCGCGCCACGATCGTCCCGAGCTCGGGCACCGTCACCTGGTACTCGGCGAGCACCTCGAGCAGGAACGCCTCGAGCTCCTCGTCGGCCTTGTCGACCTCGTCGATCAGCAGGACCGTACGAACGGGCGCGTTGATGGCGCGCAGGAGCGGCCGCTCGAGGAGATACTCGCGCGAGAAGATGTGGCTCTTGAGATCCTCCCAGCCCGCCGCCTCGCGGTCGGCCTGGAGGCGCAGCAGCTGCTTCTGGTAGTTCCACTCGTAGAGCGCGTGCGCCTCGTCGAGACCCTCGTAGCACTGGAGGCGGATGAGCTCGGTGTGGAGCATCGCCGCCAGCACCTTGGCGAGCTCGGTCTTGCCCGCGCCCGCCGGTCCCTCGACCAGGAGCGGCTTCTCGAGCGTGAGCGCGAGGAAGAGCACGGTCTCGACGCGCGGGGTGGTGACGTAGCGGGCCGCCGCCAGGCCCGCGCGCACCGCCTCCTGCGTGACGTCCATCGTCGGGCCTAGGCGGTGCTGGTGGCGTCGAGCGGGTAGAACACCAGGCCGGTCAGAAGCTTGGGGAAGAAGTAGGTCGATTTCTCCGGCATGGTGAGGCCGGCGAGGCCGACCGCCTTCAGATCGGCGACGCCGGTCGCGGGCAGGAAGAAGGCGGCCGCGGCCTCGCCGCGCTCGACCGCCGCGAGCGCGCGGCGCGGATCCTGCGTGTAGCTGAGACCCGGCGCCCCGCCGCGGTCGCCGATCGGCAGCTGCAGCATGCCGGCGAGCACGATCTGATGGAGCGCCGACACGTCGAGCGCCCGGAGCTCCGGCGCGACCGTCGCCGCGAAGGGCAAGGCACCGCTCGCGGCCGTACAGAGCCAGAGCGTCTGGGCGCCGGCCACGGCGACCCCGATGTGCACGGTGTCGCTGCTGCGATCGTGGGCCGCCGCCTCGAGACGCGCGAGCAGGGCGTCCAATCCCGGCAGCTCCTCGACGTGGAAGCGCTCGGCGAGCACGCCGCGGAACGCTTCGGGCACGAGCGCCAGCGTCGCCAGCACGCGGTGGGTCGGGAGGATCACGAGGCCGTCGTCCTCCATGGTGGTGAGGTAGGCGAGCACGTAGTCGTAGGGGGCGTCGCCCGGCGCGGGCGCCGATGCGCCGGCCGCCGTCCGTCGCTCGTCGCGATAGCGGAGCGCGGTCTCGTAGCGGTGGTGGCCGTCGGCGATGAAGACCTCGTGCGGCGCGACCCGCTCGCTCACCGCGGCGACTGCGGCCGGATCGTCGATGCGCCACAGGCGATCGTGCGAGCCGTCGTCGCCGCGCACCTCGACGTCGGGAGGCCGCGTCGGGACGAGCGCGGCGAGCCGGAGCTCGGGAGCCGACACGAGGCCGAAGATGGGCGACAGCGACACCCGACAGGCCTCGAGCAGCGCGAAACGGTCGTTCTTGGCCTTGTCGAGGGTGCGTTCGTGGGGACGCACCCTGCCGGACTCGAAGCTTTCGATGCGGAGCGCGCCGATGACCCCGAGGCGCTCGCGCATGCCGCCGTCGGGCAGCGGGAAGCGCTGCGCGTAGAGATAGAGCGCGGGCCGGGGATCGGCGGCAACCGCACCCTCGGCGCGCCAGGCCGCGAGCGTCGCCGCCGCGCTCGCGTACGGGTCGGCCTCGCGCGAGAGATCGACGCGCACGACGTTGTAGGGACTCTGCGCGTACAGCCGATCGCGCTTGGCGGCGTCGATGACGTCGTAGGGCGGCGCGGTCACCGCCGCCGGATCGCCCACCACGCCGGCGTCGTAGCGAAGTCCACGGAAGGGTCGAAAGATGGCCACGCGTCGTCCTTCAGGATCGGGAGTCGAGGGGCGTCGTGCCGAGCACGCGCGCGAGGTCGTCGATGGGAACCGCCCCGCGTCGAATCACTCGCGCCCCGTCGTCGGCGACGAGTAGCACGGTGGATCCGAGCCCGCCAGCGAGCGTGCCGCCGTCGACATAGGCGGCGACACCATCGTCGAAGTAGCGGCGCGCGCTCGCGGCGTCGAGCGCCGGCGGTGCGCCGCCGGGGTTGGCGCTGGTGGCCGTGAGCGGCTCGCCGAGGGCCGCGACCAGTGCCTGCGCCGTCGGATGGCTCGAGATCCGCACGCCGATCCAGCCGTCGCCTCCGGTGAGCGCGGGCGGCAGGTCGGAGCGCGCCGGCAGCACTAGCGTGAGCGGTCCGGGCCAGAAGCGCTCGATCAGCGCCTCCGCGGCCGGCGGGACGCGCGCCACCACGGCCGCCAGCATGGCGAGGTCCCGGACGACGAGCGCGATCGGCTTCGCGGCGTCACGGCCCTTGAGCGCGGCGACCAGCGCCACCGCGGCCGGCGCGAGGGCGCGCGCGCCGAGGCCGTAGAAGGTCTCGGTCGGGTAGACGATCGCCTGGTCGCGCCGGAGCGCCGCGAGCGCCGGCGCGAGGTCGGAAGGCACCGTCATCCGTCGCCGGGCAGCGGCGGCGTTGGATCGAACACCCGCCGGCGCACCGCCGAGATCGAGAGCGGAATGACGACGGCCGCGACGAGACCGGCCGCGAGCGCGAGCGACACCGGTGAGCCCCAGTCCGCGAGCGTCGAGCCGAAGCTCGCGAGCGCCGCCGCGCGCGCGTAGCTCGCGGGGATGATCACCATCGCGAACGTCGAGGCGGCGATCGCCGAGCAACCCGCCGCCCAGTGCGCCGTGAAGAGCGGCCCGACCGGGTGCATGGTCGCCAGGCCGGTGAAGATCAGCACGGGCGCAGGCCCGCGCGCGGTGAGTCGGAGGAGCTTCGCGCGCCAGGCCGGCGGCACGGTGGCGTCGCCGACCCGGCGCGCGACGAGAAAGTTCCCGAGACCCGACACGATGATCCCGGTACCGCCGAGCGCCGTGCCGAGGAGCCCGCCGAAGATCACGCCGCCGGCCGTGAGCACGATGACCGCCGGCAGCAAGATCAGCTGGCGGACGATCACGAGCCCGAGAAAGGCGGCGGGAGCGCGCCAGCCGAGGGCGTCGGCCCAGTCGCGCACCGCGTCCACCGACGGCGCCACGCCGAGCTGCACGCGCAGCATCTGGCCACCGGCCACGAGCAGCACGAGCAGTATCGCGAGGCGCGTCGTCGTCGCGGGCATCACGCTCCTAGATGGTCGATCCGGCCCGCTGCCGCAACCGGCGGACGAGCACGATCCCGATCCAGAGCATGAGGACCATCCATCCCCAGCCGACCTCGAGCGCGAGGCCCCCGACGATCAGCGCGAGCCCGACGGTGAGGACAGGCTCAACCGGAAGATTCCCGAGCACGCCCACGTCCGGCGGACGCGGTGCGATCGCAGCGCGCACGCCGCGCCCATTCAACAGCGCGAGGATCCCGCCCTCGAACAGGAACGCCGCACCGAGCGCGGCGACGGCAACGGACCAGGGCTCGTCATCGAAGGGCACTTGCACGAGCTGGACCAGCAGCCAGAGCGGCACCTGGCCGACGCCGAGCGCCCAGCCCCAGAGCCGCCGTCGCAGCAAGCCGATGGCCGTCGCGACGCCGAGCGGAATCGAGATCGCCGAGGTCGCGTAGTCGACGGTGGTGGGCTCGAGCTCGTCCCATCCCCGGAGCGACGCGACCACGAGGCCGATCTCGAGAGCGGCGAGCGCGAGGATGACGACAGCGGCGAACGTGGGCGAGCGGCGCACGGCGAGATCGCGACCGTAGGTCGATGCCGCGGGCACCGCAACTCCGCCTCGGCCTGCCCGCCTGATCGGCGCAGCGGGGGCGCCAAGCGTGCCTGCACGCGAAACCGGCAGCCCTGATCAGGAAGCGGGCAGCCGACCCGGCCTGGAGCCCGGTCCGCGGCCGCAGGTCGCGGTCTTTGCACGCCTTCGGCCGCGGGCACACGCCTTGCTGTCCTGGCGGCAAACGGGGAGCGAACCGGTCTCGACCCGCGACGCTCCGGCGAACCCCACACGACGAGCCACCAAACGGAGGTGCACATCATGAAGTCACGTTCTCTATGCTTTCGTCCCTGCGCAGCCGCGCTCGGCGCCGCTGCCCTCACCATGCTCACGAGCGTCGCCGCGCTCGCCGAGGATGCGCCCCCCGCGATCGACAGCGGCGACACCGCGTGGGTGCTGACCGCGTCGGCGCTGGTGCTGATGATGACGCTCCCCGGCCTCGCCCTCTTCTACGGCGGCCTGGTGCGCGCCAAGAACGTCCTCAACGTCCTCATGCAGTGCATGCTGTCCGCCGGCATCGTCGGCGTGCTCTGGATCCTGGTCGGCTACAGCCTCGCGTTCGGCACCGGCAACGCCTTCATCGGCGACCTCTCGAAGGTCGGGCTCTCCGGCGTCACCCTCGACTCGGTGACCGCGAACTTCGCGTCGCCGCCACGCAACATCCCCGAGTACATCTTCATCATGTTCCAGGGCATGTTCGCGATCATCACGCCGGCGCTGATCCTGGGTGCGATCGCGGAGCGCATGAAGTTCGGCGCGTGGTGCGCCTTCATCACCGTCTGGTTCCTCGCCGTCTACTGCCCGATCGCCCACATGGTGTGGGGCTCCGAGGGCTGGATCTTCAAGGCGGGCGCCATCGACTTCGCGGGCGGGCTGGTCGTGCACATGTCGAGCGGCTTCTCCGCGGTGGTCGCCGCCATCATGCTCGGCAAGCGCAAGGGCCTCGGCAAGGAGCCGATGCCGCCGCACAGCCTGACCCTCTGCATGGTGGGCGCGGGCCTGCTCTGGACCGGCTGGTTCGGCTTCAACGCCGGCAGCGCGCTCTCCGCGAGCCCGCTCGCCGCGCTGGCCTTCCTCAACACCAGCACCGCGGCGTCGACCGCGGTGGTGGCCTGGGCGCTGATCGAGGTCATGCATCGCGGCAAGCCGACGGCGCTCGGCGGCGCCACGGCGGCGGTCGCCGGTCTGGTCGCGATCACGCCGGCCTGCGGCAACGTCACGCCCTTCGGCGCGATCTGGATCGGCGCCGGCGTCGCGGTGATCTCGTACGCCGCCTGCACCTTCCTGAAGCCGGCCTTCGGCTACGACGACTCGCTCGACGTCTTCGGCGTCCATGCGCTCGGCGGCGCCTGGGGCGCGCTCGCGTCGGGCATCTTCGCCGCCACGCTCGGCTCGGGCGTCGAGAGCAACGCCGCGCAGATCATGGTGCAGCTGAAGGGCATCGCCTTCGTCGCGGTGTTCGCCCCGATGGCGACGGTCGCCATCATGCTCGCGCTCAAGATGGCGTTCGGCTCGCTGAAGGTGAGCGAGGAGGACGAGATGGTCGGGCTCGATCTCTCCGAGCACAGCGAGAGCGCCTACGGCTTCGCCGGCGTCGGCGCGGTCGCACCCGAGCTGCTCGGCCAGGGCAGCCACGTCGGTGCCATCGGCATGGTGCCGGCGACGCACGAGCGCGTCGCGTAACACCGGGTTCTTCTTCACGGTCACGGGGCCCGGGAGGTTCGTCCTCCCGGGCCCTTTCGTTTTTTCGGCCCGCACTCCTTCCGCATTCGCCCGCCACCGAGCTTTGGGATACACCCCTCCGACCAGCATGGTCGCGCCGAGAGCGGACGTACACGCCAGCGAAGGATCCACGGCGCACACGGCCCGGCACGGGACGAGCCTGTGGGTGCTCGGCCTCGGCGCGCTGGGGGTGGTCTACGGCGACATCGGCACCTCGCCGCTGTACGCCATGAAGGAGTGCTTCGCGGAGGGGCATGGGCTCGCCCCGACGTCGGTGAACGTCCTCGGCATCCTGTCGCTGGTGTTCTGGTCGCTGATCCTCGTGGTCGTCGTCAAATACCTGACGTTCATCATGCGCGCGGACAATCGGGGCGAGGGCGGTACCTTCGCCCTGTTGGCGCTCTTGCGGCCAGCCGACCACCCGCGCTCGCGGCTGGTCGCGCTCGGCCTCTTCGGCGCGGCGCTCCTCTACGGCGACGGGATGATCACGCCCGCGATCTCCGTGCTGAGCGCCGTCGAGGGCCTGGAGGTTGCGGCTCCCCAGCTGGCACCCCTGGTCGTCGCCATCACGGTCGCGATTCTCGCTGCGGTCTTTCTCGTGCAACGGCGCGGAACCGCGGGGCTCGGCGCGATCTTCGGGCCCGTGACCCTCGTCTGGTTCATCAGCATCGCCGCCGCCGGCCTGCCTTGGATCTTCCGAGAGCCGGCGGTGCTGTGGGCCTTCGATCCCTCGTACGCGGTGCTGTTCTTCCTCCATCATGGCTTCCCTGGCTTCCTGATCCTGGGCTCGGTGGTCCTGTGCGTCACCGGCGGCGAAGCCCTCTACGCCGACATGGGACACTTCGGCGCGCGTCCCATTCGCTTGGCATGGTACACGGTCGTGTTGCCGGCGCTCCTGCTGAACTATCTCGGTCAGGGCGCGCTCCTGCTCGTGAGCTGCGACGGTCCCGAGGGCGTCGGCGCGGCGGCCTGCCAGGCCGCCATCGCCCGCCCGTTCTACATGCTGGTCCCGGGTCTCTTGCTGTACCCGATGGTGCTGATCGCGACGCTCGCGACCGTCATCGCCTCGCAGGCCATGATCTCCGGCGCCTTCTCGCTGACGCAGCAGGGGGTGCTGCTCGGATTTCTCCCCCGTGTGCAGATCATTCACACCTCCGCGACCGCGGAGGGACAGATCTTCGTGCCGGTCGTGAACGGCGGATTGATGGTCGCCTGCATCTTGCTCGTGCTGATCGCCGGGAACTCGAGCAACCTCGCCGCCGCATATGGCATCGCGGTGACGGGCACCTTCACCGTCACCTCGATCCTCTTCTATGCCGTCGCGCGCAAGCACTGGGGTTGGAGCCGCGCGCGCGCGGGCGGGCTGGTAGCGATCTTCCTCCTCGTCGACCTGTCGTTCTTCAGCGCCAACCTCGCCAAGCTCTTCAACGGCGGCTGGATCCCGATGGTCGCCGCGCTCGCCGTCTTCAGCCTCATGACCACCTGGCGCATGGGGGCGCGCTGGCGCTTCCGCGAGCTCGCCAAGGTCCGCATCAAGTTCGAGGACTTCTTCACGAGCCTGAAGCTGCAACCGCCGACGCGCGTCAAGGGCACCGCCGTCTTCATGACCCAAGACTCCGAGGGCACGCCGATGGCGCTCCTGCACCAGCTGAAGCACAATCAGGTCCTGCACGAGCAGGTCGTCCTGTTGACGATCATGACGCTCAACGATCCGACGGTGCCCGAGCAGGAGCGCGTCAAGGTCATGCAGCTGCACGCCGGCTTCTGGCGCGTGATCGGCCGCTACGGCTTCATGGAGAGCCCGAACGTGCCCGACGTCATGAAGCGGGCCGCGGCGCAGGGGCTCGCCACCTACCGCGGCCGCACCAGCTACTTCCTCGGCCGCGAGACCTTCATCGCAACCGGCGCCTCCAAGATGCCGCGCTGGCGGCGCGCGCTCTTCGTGTTCCTGGCGCGGAACGCCCGCTCGCCGACGGAGTTTTTCGGCATCCCCGCCAACGAGGTCGTCGAGCTGGGGGCTCAGATCGAGGTCTGAAGAGGCGGCGTGTGGCCGAGACCATGTCGTTCATGGCTCGCCCTCGCGCACCGGCTGCGCTACGGTGTCGTCATGCGCTTTGGAAGCCATAGGCATGCCGACCTCGACGCCCCCGACAAGGCTCTCATCTCGGACGACGCCAAACTGGCCGCGGAACGCACCCGGCTGGTCGGTCTCTTGAGGGGACTCGCCGAGACGCTCCAGGGCATACCGGCGAATCGGCTCGTAGAGGTGGTGCCCACGGTGCTGCCGATCGACGAGGTCGTGCGGCGGATCCGCCAGCTCGGTATCCGAATCGAAGCGCAGTAGCCTCCCCGCGTTTGCGAGGAAGATTGCTTTTGCTCCTCGCACATGAGAGGCCATACGCCGCTCATGGCTCGCGTATCGACGTTTCGTATGGGAGAGGTGGCGACGTTGCTCGGGGCGAGCGCCGACACGGTTCGCCGTCTCGCCGACGCGGGTAAGCTCCGGACCCGCAGGACCGATGCGGGACATCGCGTCGTCGACGGCATCGAGCTGGCGCGCTTCCTGGTCGCCACCCTCGCCGAGCCGGAGCCCGACGTGGTGGTGGCGCAGTCGGCGCGGAACCGCTTCCCGGGTATCGTCACCAGGGTCGTGAAGGACAAGGTCGCGGCCCAGGTCGAGATCCATGCCGGGCCCCACCGCATCGTATCGCTCATGACCCGCGAGGCCGCCGACGAGCTCGGGCTCGCCCCCGGCATGCGCGCCATCGCGGCCGTCAAGGCCACCAACGTCGTCATCGAGGTCCCCGGACCGAGAAAGAGAGGAACGTGATGCGGCGACTGCTCGTCGCGCTCGCCGTGAGCGCGGCCGTCGCCGTGCTGAGCGGCGCCCCCGCCCACGCCGAGGACGATCTCCTCGACCTCCTGCAGCGGAAGGGCGTGATCAACGCCACGGAGCGCGAGCGCGTCCGGAAGGCGCCGCTTCGTCCGGAGCAGCGCACGGACCTGATCGACGTGCTGCACACGAAGGGCGTGCTGAGCGACGCCGAGCGCGATCGCCTCGAAGGGCGCGCGCCCGCCGTCGCCGCGGCTCCGGCGGCGCCGCCGACCACCGAGACACCGCCGCCCACGGCCGCCGCGGCGCCGAAACCGCAGGTGGGCTACGAAGAGGGCTTCTTCGCGCGCACCGCCGACGGCAATTGGTCGATGAAGCTCGGCGGCTGGGTCGCGAGCAACTTCCTCTTCTACGAGCCCGGCACCGTCCAGAACAACACGCAGACGATCGACCGGGCCCGTCTCACCCTCGACGTCACGATGTACAAGTACTTCAAGCTCCGCGTGCAGAACGAGTTCGCGGTCGGCAGCAACGGCCTCCGCGACGCCTTCCTCGCGGTCACGCCGACGCCCGCCTTCAACATCCAAGTCGGCCAGTTCAAGATCCCGTTCAGCTACGAGGGCTTGCTCTCGAAGAAGTACACCGATTTCGTCGAGCGCTCGGCGGTCGTCACCAGCACCTTCAATCCGCTGCGCGACGTCGGCGTGATGGCCTACGGCACGCTCTTCGACAAGGTCGTGCAGTACCAGGTCGCCGGCATGAACGGCTCGGGCCAGAACCGGAGCGACATCGACAGCGACAAGGACGTCGTGGCGCGTCTCGTGCTGGCACCGTTCGCCGCCTCCGGTCCGGGTCATCTCCGCGGCCTGAACGTCGGCGGCGCGGTCACCTACGGCTACCAGGGCAAGGAGACGACGCGCGCGGCCGACGGCACGGTGACGCCGGTCCGCAACAGCATCGCCGGCACCACCGATCCGTTCTTCAACTTCTATCAATCGGTGGCGCGGCGCGGGCATCGCCTGCGCGCCGGCGGCCACTTCGCGTGGCTCGACGGGCCGTTCGGGCTGGTCGGCGAGTACATCCACACCGAGGAGGAGCGCCGCGGCCTCGGCGCCGGCGGCGGCGACGCCCCCGACCTCGACAGCGACGGCGGCTACCTCAACCTGACGTGGCTCGTGACCGGCGAGACCAAGCCGTTCAACTCGCGCGTCCGTCCGCTTCGCCCACTCTGGAGCGGCACGACCGGCCTCGGCTGGGGGGCCTTCGAGCCGGCGCTCCGCTACGAGGCCTTCAGCCTCCGTCACGACGCCGACGAGCCGGCGGCGAGCGAGGTCGAGAATCGCTACCAGGCCTTCGTCGCCGGCCTCAATTGGTATCCAATCGAGGTCATGCGCCTCTCGCTGAACTACGTCTACGGCTACTTCGACGAGGCCGGAAACAATTTCAGCCCGAACCCGAAGAAGCACTCCAACAACGCGGTCCTGACCCGCGTGCAGCTCGAGTTCTGACGTGCGGCCCCTCCGCTTCCGACGATCGGCCTGGGCGCTCGTGCTCGTCGCGCTGCTCGGCACGACGCCGGCGGCCTCGGCCGCCGAGACCACCACGCTCAGCGTCTTCGCGGCCGCGTCGCTCACCGCGGCCTTTCGCGCCGCCGGCGCCGGCCTTCGAGTCGGCGCATCCGGGCACCACGGTCGAGCTCAACTTCGCCGGCTCGCCCACCCTGGTGCAGCAGATCCGCGAGGGCGCGCCCGCTGACGTCTTCGCGTCGGCCGACGAGGCCAACATGCAGAAGCTGATCGACGCCAAGGCCGTCGCCGGCACGCCGCGCGTGTTCGCGCGGAACCTGCTGCAGATCGTCGTCGCCAAGGGCAACCCCCTGCGGATCGCCGGCCTCGCCGATCTGACCAAACCCGGTCTCATCGTGGTGCTGTGCGGCGAGACCGTCCCGGCCGGTCGCTACGCGCTCGAGGCCTTCACGAAGGCCGGCGTCACGCCGCCCGCCGGCAGCCGCGAGCTCGACGTCAAGGCCGTGGTCAGCAAGGTCGCGCTCGGCGAGGCGGACGCCGGCGTCGTCTACGTCACCGACGTGCGGGCCGCGCGGGACAAGGTCGAGGGCGTGGGCCTCGCCGCGGCGCACAACGTAGTAGCGAAATATCCGATCGCGGTGCTAAGCGAGGCTCGAGACCCGGACACCGCGCGCGCCTTCATCGACTTCGTGCTATCCGATCCCGGGCGAAAAATCCTGGGAGACTACGGATTCCTCAGTCCCTGACACCTAGAGACGAGCGCGCGCGACTGCGCGCGACCTCCGACGGAGCGCGCCGCCGCGAGACGCCGAGTCTCGCGGTCGCCCTCCTGGCGGCGGTTGGCGCCGCCCTCTTCGCCCTTCCGCTCGTCGGCCTCGTCTGGCGCGCCCCGCTCGGCGACCTCTGGCAGGAGCTCTCCGCCCCCGAGATCGTGAGCGCGCTCCGCCTCTCGCTGGTGTGCTCGCTGGCTGCAACGGCGCTCGCCGTCGTGTTCGGCCTACCCCTCGCGTGGGTCCAGGCCCGCGTCCCTTTTCGCGGCCAGCGCCTGCTGCGCGCCCTCACCACCTTGCCGATCGTGCTGCCGCCGGTCGTCGCCGGCGTGGCGCTCCTGGTGGTGTTCGGGCGCCGCGGCCTGGTCGGCCAGTGGCTCGACGCCTGGTTCGGCATCCGCCTGCCGTTCACGGCCGCGGGCGCGGTGCTCGCCGAGACCTTCGTCGCGATGCCGTTCTTCGTCCTCACGATGGAGGGCGCCTTGCGCTCGGTGGATCACCGGCTCGAGGACGCGGCCCGCACCCTCGGCGCCACTCGTTGGACCGTGTTCCGGCGGGTCACGCTGCCGCTGGTGCTGCCCTCGCTGCAGGCGGGCGCCGTGCTGGCCTGGGCGCGCGCCCTCGGTGAGTTCGGCGCCACCATCACCTTCGCCGGCAACGTCCCCGGCCGGACCCAGACCATGCCGCTGGCGGTCTATCTCGCCCTCGAGACGCGGCCCGAGGCGGCGTTCGTGCTCAGCCTGGTGTTGCTCGCGGTCTCGCTCACCGTGCTGATCGGCCTCCGGCGCCGCTGGCTCGGGTGGTGAGCCCATGAGCCTCGACGCCCGCATCGCGGTCGCGCTCGAGCGGCTCACGCTCGACGTCGCGTTCAGCGTCGGACCCGGCGAGGTGGTGGCGATCCTCGGCCCGAGCGGCGCCGGCAAGACCACCGTGCTGCGTGCGCTCGCCGGCCTGGTGCCGCTCGCCGCGGGCCGGGTCGCGCTCGATGGCACCGTTCTCGAGGACACGGAGTCGCACGTCTTCGTGCCGCCGGAGCGCCGCGGTCTCGGCGTGGTGTTCCAGGACGCCCTGCTCTTCCCGCACCTCTCGGCGCTCGACAACGTCGCCGCCGGCCTGCGCTTCACCGGCTCCTCGCGCATGATAGCGCGAGCCCGCGCCCGCGAATGGCTCGAGCACCTCGGCATCGCCGAGCTCGCGGCGGCCATGCCGGCGGCGCTCTCCGGCGGCCAAATCCAACGCGTCGCGCTCGCCCGCGCCCTCGCCACCCAGCCGCGGCTCCTGCTGCTCGACGAGCCGCTCTCCGCCCTCGACGTCGCCACCCGCGCCGAGATCCGCCGCGAGCTGCGCCGCCACCTCGCCTCGTTCAGCGGCGTGCGCCTGCTCGTCACCCACGACCCGATCGAGGCCCTGGCGCTCGCCGACCGCCTGATCGTCCTCGAGGCCGGCCGTATCGTGCAGTCGGGATCGGCGCTCGAGGTGACCGCCGAGCCGCGCTCACGCTACGTCGCCGACTTCGTCGGCGTGAACTGGCTGCGCGGCGTCGCTCGTGACGACGTCGTCACGCTCGCGAGCGGCGAGGCGCTGGCCGTTCCCGACACCCCCGCGGGTGACGTCTTCGTGGTCATCCACCCGCGCGCCGTCGCCCTCTACCGCCAGCGCCCCGACGGCAGCCCGCGGAACGTGCTGCGCGGCAGCATCGCCACCGTCGACGACGAGGGCACGCGGGTGCGCGTGCGGGTGTCGTTGCCCTTCCCGCTCGTCGCCGAGGTGACGCGCGCAGCCGCAGCCGAGCTCGAGCTCGACCGCGGCGGCGAGCTCTGGGTCACCGTCAAGGCGACCGAGATCACGACCTACCCGGCGTGACGAGCGGGCGCGGTCTGCGCTGCTACCGCTTCGGCGGTCGCTCCGCGGGGGTGGCGGGTCGCTGTTCCGCTCGTGAGCTTCGGGTGCCCAGCGCTTAAAGCCCGCTGCAGCCTCTCTGTCTTGCGGACGACGCGAGGCGCTACTCGCTTCACAGCGACCCGCCACCCCCGCGGAGCGACCGCCGCGAAGGAATAGACACATGCGCACTGTCGTTCGACGGGCGGGTGGGGGGTCGTTTCGGAGCGAGTAGCGCCGCGCGTCGTCCGCAAGACGGAGAGGCGGCGACGGGCCGTAAGCGCTGGGAGCCTGAAGCCCAACGAGCGGAGAAACGACCCCCCACCCGCCCGCCACGGCAGGTCCGATCTCGCGTCGCGCTGCTAACGCCGCGCCATCGCGTCTTGCAGCTTGCGGTTCTTCTCCGCAACGCCCTTCGCGAGCGACGTCTTGTGGGCGTCGAGCTTGGCGGCGAGCGCGGCGTCGGCGAGGGCCAGGATCTGCGCCGCCAGGATGGCGGCGTTGTCGGCGCCGGCCTTGCCGATCGCGAGCGTGCCGACCGGGATGCCGGCGGGCATCTGGACGGTGGCGAGGAGCGCGTCGAGGCCTCCCAGGCCCGAGGCATCGAGCGGCACGCCGAGGACCGGCAGGGTGGTCTGCGCCGAGACCGCGCCGGCCAGGTGGGCGGCGGCGCCGGCGCCGCAGATGAAGACCTTGAGGCCGCGCTGCTTGGCGTCGCGCGCGAAGCGGGCGGTCTCCTCGGGCGAGCGATGCGCCGAGAGGACGTGCGCCTCGTGCGCGATGCCGAAGCTCGCGAGCCGCTCCGAGGCCGTCGCCATGACGGCCCAATCGCTGTCGCTGCCCATGAGGATCGCCACCAGCGGCGCCGTGCCGGCGCCGCCCTTCCCCGTGCTCTTTCCGTCACCCTTCTTCACGCGGTCCTCCCTCTCGGTTCGCCCCGGCGCTCAGAGCGCGCGATGGCCGATGTCGTGTCGATAGTGCATGCCGCGAAAGCCGATACCGTCGACGACTGCATAGGCGTTGGCCACCGCCTGTCGGAGGTCGCCGCCGAGCGCCCCGACCGTCAGCACGCGGCCGCCGCTGGTCACCACCTCGGCGCCCCGTCGCGCCGTGCCGGCATGGAAGACGGCGGAATCGGCCGACGGACCCCGTGCGGCGAGGCCGTGGATCACGTCGCCCCTGGCGGGGTCGCCGGGGTAGCCGGCGGCGGCGAGGACGATGCCGGCCGCCGGGCGCGGGTCCCACTCCGGCCGGCAGCCGACCAGGTAGCCGTCGAGCACGGCCTCGACGAGATCGATCAGATCCGAACGCAGGCGGAGCATCAGGACCTGGCACTCGGGGTCGCCGAAGCGCACGTTGAACTCGAGAACCTTGGGGCGTCCCCGATCGATCATCAGGCCGGCGTAGAGCACGCCGCGGTAGACGATGCCCTCGGCCGCGAGCCCCTCGACGACCGGATGCATGACGGTCTCCATGATCTCGTCCTCGAGGGCGGCGGTCAGGATCGGCGCGGGCGAGTAGGCGCCCATGCCGCCGGTGTTGGGTCCGCTGTCGCCGTCGCCGACCCGCTTGTGGTCCTGCGACGACGCGAGCGGCACCACCGTGCGGCCGTCGGTGAGCGCCATGAACGAGACCTCCTCGCCGGCGAGGAACTCCTCGATCACCACCCGCGCGCCGGCGGCGCCGAAGGCGCGGCGGACCATCATCTCGTCGAGGCCGGCGCGCGCGGCCGCGAGGTCGTCGCACACCAGCACGCCCTTCCCGGCGGCGAGGCCGTCGGCCTTCAGCACGACCGGTACGCCGACCTCGTCGAGGTAGCGGCGCGCCGCGTCCGGCTCGGTGAAGGTCCGGTAGCGCGCCGTCGGCACGTCGAGACGCGCGAGCAGGTCCTTGGTGAAGGCCTTGCTGCCTTCGAGCTCGGCGGCGCGCCGATCGGGGCCGAAGATGCGGAGACCGGCGCCCTCGAAGGCGTCGACGATGCCGTTGGTCAGCGCCAGCTCCGGTCCGACGATGGTGAGGTCGATCGCGCGACGCCGGGCCTCGGCGAGCAGCCCCGCGACGTCGTCGGCGGCGACGGCGACGTTCTCCGCGAGCTCGGCGGTGCCGGCGTTGCCGGGGGCGCAGAAGAGCTCGGGCGCGCGCGGGCTCTGCGGCCAGCTTCCAGAGCAGCGCATGCTCGCGCCCGCCGCCGCCGATCACCAGGACGCGCATCGGGCTCCTAGTGCCGGAAGTGGCGCTGGCCGGTCAGGATCATCGTGATCCCGTGCTCGTTCGCGGCCGCGATCACCTCGGGGTCGCGCACGCTCCCGCCCGGCTGGATGACGGCGCGGACCCCCGCCTCCGCCAGCACGTCGAGGCCGTCGCGAAACGGGAAGAACGCGTCCGACGCCGCCACCGTGTCGGAGGTGGAGAGATCCGCTTGCTTGGCGCGCATGATCGCCAGCCGGGCCGAGTCGACGCGGCTCATCTGCCCCGCCCCGACGCCGATCACCTGATCGCGGCTGGTCACGACGATGGCGTTCGACTTGACGTGCTTGCAGACCCGCCAGGCGAAATCGAGGGCCGCGAGATCGTCGGCGGAGGGGGCGCGGGTGGTGGCGATCTTGCAGCGGGTCACGTCGACCTCGGCGAGATCGCGGTCCTGCACCAGGAAGCCGCCGACCACGCGTTTCACGTCGCGGCTCCGCCCGGCCGGCCCGCGCCACGACTCGCGCGCGGCGTCGAAGAGATCGACCTCCTCGCCGAGCTCGAGCGACAGCAGCCGCACCTGCGCCAGCTTCTTCGAGGTGCGGAAGATCTCGAGGGCGACCGGCGAGACGCGCGGCGCGATCACCACCTCGAGGAAGAGATCCTGCATCGCCTCCGCGGTCTCGCGGTCGAGGATGCGGTTGACGGCGACGATGCCGCCGAAGATCGACACCGGGTCCGAGGCGCGCGCCTTCTTGAAGGCCTCGACCAGCTCGGCCGCGATGGCGACGCCACAGGGATTCATGTGCTTGATCGCGACCGCCGCGGTCACGCGGAACTCCTTCACCAGCTCGAGGGCGGCATTGGCGTCGACCAGGTTGTTGAAGGAGAGCTCCTTGCCCTGCAGCTGGCGCGCGCTCGTCACCGACGGCTCGTCGACCGGCATGGCGTCGCGGTAGAAGGCCGCGCGCTGGTGGGGGTTTTCGCCGTAGCGCAGGTCCTGGACCTTGACGCCCACCAGGCGCGCGCTCGGCCCGAAGGGGCCGTCCTCGGCGGCCGCCGCCAGATAGTCGGCGATGGCGCCGTCGTAGCGCGCCGTGACGGCGAACGCCTTCTGCGCCAGACGGCGGTTGGTGGCGGCCGACACCGAGCCGTCGGCCGCGAGCTCGGCGATCACGGCGTCGTAGTCGTCGGGATCGACCAGCACCGTCACGTCGGCGTGGTTCTTTGCGGCCGAACGCACCATCGACGGCCCGCCGATGTCGATGTTCTCGATCGCGTCGGCGAACGGGGTGCCGGCGCGCGCCGTCACCTGCTCGAACGGGTAGAGGTTCACCACCACCATGTCGATCGGGCCGATGCCATGCTGCGCCATCTGGTCACGATGGCTCTCCTCGCTCCGCATCCCGAGGATGCCGCCGTGGATCTTCGGGTGGAGCGTCTTCACGCGTCCGTCGAGGATCTCCGGCGAGCCCGTGTAGTCGCTGACCGCCGTGACCGGTATGCCCCATCCGGCGAGCGTCTTGGCGGTACCGCCCGTGGAAAGGATCTCGGCGCCGGCCGCGACCAGGGCGCGCGCCAGGGGCTCGAGGCCACGCTTGTCGCTCACGCTCACCAGGGCTCGACCGATGCGTGCCATGCGCTGCTCTCCTAGGCTTGGGCCGCGACGCGCGGCACGCGCGCACCGACCCGTGTGACCAGCTCGTACGGAATCGTCTCGGCGATCACCGCCACCTCCTCGACCGGGAGATCGCGTCCCCACAGCTCGACCTCGTCCCCGAGCGCGGCCTCCGGAACGTCGGTCACGTCGATCATGATTTGATCCATGCACACCCGTCCGGCGATCGGCGCGCGCCGGCCCCGGATCGCGACCTCCGCGCGGTTCGAGAGCGCGCGCGGATAGCCGTCGGCGTATCCGACGGGCAGCGTCGCGATCAGGCTCGGACGCGTCGCCTTGAAGGTGGCACCATAGCCGACGGTGTCGCCGACGGCGATGCGACGGAGCGCGATGACGCGGGTCAGGAAGCGCATCACCGGGCGGAGCTGGGCGCGATCGCGGAGCGCGGGCGCCGGATGAATGCCGTAGAGCGCGAGCCCGGGTCGCACCAGGTCGAAATGGGCGTTCGGCTCGGTCAGCGTCGCGGCGCTGTTGGCGGCATGCACCAACCGCGGCCGCAGGCGCGCCGCCTCGAGGGCACGGACCAGGTCCTCGAAGAGCGCGAGCTGGCGAGCCGTCTCGCGTCCCTCGACGCTCTCGGCGTTGCAGAAGTGGGTCATGAGGCCCTCGACGGTGACGCCGTCGATCTCCGCGAGCGCCGCGAGGAGGCCCGGCGCGTCGCCCGGGGCCACGCCGAGCCGGCGCATGCCCGTGTCGACCTTGACGTGGAGCGATACCACTCGTCCGGCCGCGCGCGCGGCGGCCGCGAGACCGTGCGCGGTCTCGGCGTCCCACACCACCGGGGCGAGCCGCGCCTCGACCACCACCGGAAGGTCGGCCCGATAGACGCCCCCGAGGACGACGATGGTGCCCTGTACGCCCGCCGCCCTGAGATCGCGGCCCTCGGCGGCGGTCGCCACCGCGAACCGCTCCGCGCCGGCGTCCCGCAAGAGGCGGCCGACCAGGGTGAGGCCGTGCCCGTACGCGTCCGACTTCACCACCGGCAGCACTCCGGCCGGCTCGGCGAGGCGTCCGAGCTCGGCGAAGTTGTCGGCGAGCGCGCGCCCGTCGATTTCGGCGACGGTCGGCCTCGCCTGCGGCTCGGGTTCCATCTGGAGTGTCGTCGCGAAGCTCGAGAAGACCGGACCTCGTAACCCAGGGTGCCGAGGTTGTAAAGCTTCGTCGAAGCGCGTAGCTTTTTTTGGCGCGCGCCGCGCTCCCACGAGCGCTCGCCGCGATCGTTGCGATCGATGCACCTGACCGTGAACGGCGAACCCCAGGATCTCCCCGGCCCCACCAGCGTCGCCGAGCTGCTGGTGCGACTCGGCATCGGGGAGGGTCGCGTCGCGGTCGAGGTCAACGAGGACGTAGTGCCGCGCGGAACCTACGAGGCGCGCCAGCTCGCCCCCGGGGATCGCGTCGAGATCGTCCACTTCGTCGGCGGGGGCTGAGCGCCCGAGGAGAAGTCGTGCAGGATCCATTCGTTCTCGCCGGCAAGACCTACACCTCGCGGCTGATCGTCGGCACCGGCAAGTATCGCGACTTCGACGAGACCCGGCGCGCCGTCGAGCTCTCGGGGGCCGAGATCGTCACGGTGGCGGTGCGACGGGTGAACATCACCGACCCGAAGGCCCCGAACCTCCTCGACCACCTCGATCCCGCCCGCTACACCATCCTGCCCAACACCGCCGGCTGCTACACCGCCGAAGAAGCCGTCCGCACTTGCCGGCTCGCCCGCGAAGCCGGCGTCGGCACCCTCGTGAAGCTCGAGGTGATCGGCGACGAGCGGACCCTCTTCCCCGACGTCCCCGCCACGCTCGAGGCGGCGAGAACGCTGCTCGCCGAGGGCTTCCAGGTGCTGCCCTACGTCACCGACGATCCGGTCGCCTGCAAGCGGCTCGAGGAGATCGGCTGCGCCGCCGTCATGCCGCTCGCCGCGCCGATCGGCTCCGGCCTCGGGATCCGCAACCCCTACAACCTCCGAATCATCCTCGAGCAGGCCAAGGTGCCGGTGATCGTCGACGCCGGCGTCGGCACGGCCTCCGACGCCGCGCTCGCGCTCGAGCTCGGCTGCGACGCCGTGCTGATGAACACCGCGATCGCCGGCGCCAAGGATCCGCTCCTGATGGCCGAGGCCATGCGGCTCGCGGTCGAGGCCGGACGGAAGGCGTTCCGCGCCGGACGCATCGCGCGGAAGCTCTACGCCACCGCGTCCAGCCCGCTCGCCGGCCTGATCGAGTGAGCGACCCCGCGGCCCGCCCGCGCGCGCCGCGCCTCATGCTGATCGTCACGGTCGCGGACGTGACCGCACGGCTCGCCACCATCACGGCCGCCCTCGCGGCCGGCGTGGATGCCGTGCAGCTTCGCGATCGGCAGGCGAGCGGCCGCTCTCTGCTCGCCGCCGCGGAGAGCTTGCGGCCGGCGACACGGGCGCACGGCGGCGTGCTGCTGGTGAACGATCGCGTCGACGTCGCCCTCGCGGTCGGGGCCGACGGCGTGCATCTCCCCGCCGCCTCGTTTCCCATCGCCGTCACCCGCCGGCTGGTCGGCCCCGACGCGTGGATCGGCCGCTCGACCCACTCGCCCGCCGAGGCGGAGGCCGCCGCCGCGGAGGGCGCCGATTACGTCGTCCTCGGCCCGATCTACGCGACCCCGTCGAAGGCCGCCTTCGGTCCGCCGCTCGGGATCGACGCCATCGCCGCGGCTCGGACGGCGCGCCCGCTGCTCGCGATCGGCGGGATCACGGCCGACCGCGTGGCGGCGGTGCGACGCGCGGGGGCGGACGGCGTCGCCGTGATTCGCGCGATCCTCGACGCGCCGGACCCGGGCGCGGCCGCTGCCGAGCTGCGGGCGGCGGTACGCAATAGCTAAAGGAAATCTCCCCCTTCGCCGCGCGCTCCGCGCGCGACGGGCGCTACTGCTCGAGGCCGAACGTGACGTCGACGAGGCTCGCGCCGATGGTCTCGGCGGCGTCGCTCAGGCAGGTCGCGGTGCCGCCCTCGAACGGGCAGCCGAGGAGACCCGTGGAATCGCTGCAGCGATCCAGCGCCTCGTCCACCTTCGCCTGCACGCCGTCGATCTTCTCCGCATGGGTCGCGGCACAATCGATCGGGCTACTGGTGACGTTCCCGAGCTCGCAACGGCCGAGGATCTTCTGCACCAGCCCGATGCCCTTCGCGAGACGCGACGCGATCTGCTTCTCGCAGCGATAGGCGTCGCCGTTCGCGGCCGTGTTCGGCGGTACGTCGGGCGGGGCGGTACCCATGCCGTCACGCAGCATGTCGTCGCGCGCCTCGTCCTGGCGGCACACCAGGCAATCGACGAAGGACGAGTAGCTGTTGACCGTCATGGAGCACTCACCGCCGCACGTGGCCGGCAGGCCGAGCAGCGTCGCGCTCACGCCGTTGCCGATGCAGTGCTTGTCCTTGGCGCCGCCGATCGCGTCGCGGAGACGATCCTCGGCTTGCTCGATTTCGAGATCGCGGGCGCCGGTGTCGCAGGCGACCCCGCGCACCTCGTCGAGGAAGCATCGCGTCCATTCGCGCCGATGGCGATCCGCGTAGCGGCGGAACTGGTTGTCGATGGCCTTGAAGCAGCGGGCGCGCTTGTCGGCCGGCGCCAGCGTCTGGATGAAGCCGAAGCCCTGCACCGGCACGTCGATCGTGCCCTCGTCGGGATCGCTCGAGACGATGCGGATCGTCCCCGGCGCGATGATCGCGGCCGCCGGCGAGAACGTGATGTCGAGGGTGGCAAAATTGCCGACCGGAATGTCGAAGGGGACCGCGGGCCCGGTGACGCCGAGGGCGGGGTGCGCGCCGGCCAGGAACTGGAACGACGAGACCGTGATCGGATCGGTGCTGCCGTTGTTGATGATCTGCAACTCGAAGGTGTCGGTCGTCCCGGCCTTCGTGACGAAGGTCACCGACGACGGCTCGATCCGGACGTCGATCGGCTCGAGACACGAGGCGACCATCGGGGTGATGTAGGTGTCGTAACCAATCGGGGCACCTTGCGCGAGATAGAAGTTGTCGCAGTTGTAGCCTGCCAGGGTCTCGAAGGTGACGATCTCGTCGAGGTTGGTGAACCCGTCACCATCGGTATCGAGCCCCTCGATGTCGGCGAGCGCCTGCGAGATCGACTTCCCGACGTAGAGCTGCTGCTCGACCGCGCTGCCGAAGTCATTGCGCGCGCCGGTGCCGGTCCAGCGGAAGTGGCAATTGCCGCAGGCATACAGCCGATCGCTCGGCGCGATGGCGTAGCGGCTGGTGAAGACGTCGAAATAGGTCGGGCGGGCGACGGCTGCCGAGGCCGACACCAGCCCGAAGAGGGCGAGCAGCGCGAGCCCGCCCGCCGCGCGGACGGCGTGACGCGTAATCATGGGTATGGCACCCCCGTATGGCCGGCCACCAGCGGGCCGAGCGCGTCTTCGATGCACATGCTGGTGCCCGCCGCGGTGCCGCTGGCCGCGCAGCCGCCGAGACCGGCGAAGCTGTCACAGCTCGCGACCCGGCTCTCCGACTTGGCTTGGGCACGCGCGACGTCGCCGTCGGGATCGGTCGCGCAGTCGACGGCCGGCTGGTTGACGCCGCGCGCGTTGGCGTCCTCACAGCTCGCGAGCGCTCGCGCCCAGCTGGTCGCGAGCCCGTTCGCCGCCTTGGCCAAGGCCTTTTGGCACTTGAGCGCGCCCGTCGGCAGCGTCGCCGGCACGGCTGGCGGACGGAAGCCGTAAGCCGCCTCCAGGCTCTCGTCGCCGAGCACCTCCGACATGCAGATTGCGCAAGCCGCGACGTCGCTCATGTCGAAGAGCACGCTGGTGGCGCACGGCACGGGGCAGCTGTTGCCGTGGCCGATCGTGATCGGCGTGATGCTCTGCCCGGCGCACACTCGGTCTTTGGGGCCGCCGATCTTGTCGCGGAGCTTGGTCTCGGCGGCGGTGAGCCGCGTCGCGCGGGCCGCGGCGTCGCAGGTGAGCCCCTGGGCCTCGACCGCGTAGCACTTTCCCCACTCCTTGGCGTAGGCCTTGAAGTACCGCTCTTGGCCGCGGGCGATCGCGGTTTGGCACTTCGCGATCTTCCGCTGGTCGGGCTCGAAGACGGCGTGCGCCATCGCGACCGGCGCACCCTTGCCGTGCTGGTCCCACAGGTCGAAGAGCAGGTTGCCGGCGGCGTTGGTGACGTTGGTGTCGCGCAGGAACTCGACGTACTCGCGCGAGGTGGTCTGATAGTAGAGCGTGACCTCGGCGCCCACCGCCGCCGCGCCGACGGGATACGTCACGTCGTCCCAGTGCTGGCCGTCCGCATAGCCCGCGCCGACGGGCTCGCCGTCGAAGGCGTCGTAGGCGGCGTTGGTGAAGCCGCGGGGTGGAATGCGGTTGTCCTTCTCGCGGACGTTGTTCATCACCAGGTGCTGGCTCGGTCCCGGCGTCGTCCCGAAGGTGGCAGCGACCGCGGGACTCATGCCGTGGATCGTCTCCCACACCTGCAGGTGCGCATCGGGGACGAGCTCGCCGGTCGCGAAGACGTAGCGACCCGACTCGAACACGACGTTCCGGGCGCCGTCGAAGGCGCGGACGTGCAGCCACATCCGGCGCCCGTCGGGATAGCCGGTCGGGAGCTTGTGGCCGCTCTCGTTGGTGACGCGCACGCTGAGCGTGCCTGCCGCGAGGTCGACCGTCATCGTGGCCGCCTGGCGGAGGATGCGCGTCGACTTCTCGACCGACTCCGCGAGGATCGCCGGGTTCACCTCGGCGCCGAAGGCTGGATGGTGCGGCAGGATGGTCGGCACGAAGGTGTTGCCGCCGACGAGCTCGTGGAGCGGGACGTCGTCGCGCGTCATGCCGAGGTTCGCGTCTTTCCCGGTGACCGCCGGCATGTGGCAGTCCTGGCAGCTCGACACCATCTCGCGATTGCGGCCGAACTGCGGCGCGTACACGCCGGTGGTCGCGTAGCTGCTGAACGCCCACTCGTCGAAAGTGGACTGCTCGGGGAAGCCGAGCGTCGGATCGCCGGGGGTACCGAGGGCGTTCAGCTCGAACTCGCCGGAGCCGTTGCGCGTGAAGGCGGGGTTGCGGACGTTGTGGCAGGTGCCGCAGAGATCGAGAGCTCCGGTGGAACGGCGAGATCAGCGTCGTCCGGAGCGGCGCGTGCGGATCCGAGCCGAGATCGGCCACGACGTCGAAGGGCCCGCGCAGGCGGTCTTCCGGATCGACCACCATCATCGCCGATCCGAAGGTCGGCACCGGCTGCAGCAGCGCCGCCAAGATGGCGGTATCCTCGGCGGGGTTCTCGGGGTCGGCGACCGGATCCACGAGGCGATGGCAGATCGTGCACTGGACGCCTTGCCGGTCGTCGGCGGTCATCCCGGTGCCGTCCTCGGGCGCGGATCGGCCCTCGAGCCATCCCTTCGGGAGATGGCAGCGGAGACACGTCTCGCCGGAGTGCGCGAGATCCTGGTTGGCGATCGCGAGCGCCGCCAGCATCAGCGGGTCGCGGCCGGAATGCGCCATCATCGAGCCCTGCCACGCACGGAAGGGCTCGACGTTCGGTTGGCCGTAGTTCGAATGGCAGGGAGTGCAGGCCGACGGGGTCGCGAAGTTGTCCGACACCGTGAGCGGCTGCGTACCGGGGAGCTCGAAGTCCTCGCGCGTGGTCGGAAACTGCGCGACCGCGGGAGACGCGAATCCCAGGAGGAGGAGCGCGAGCAGCGCTCCTCCTCCCCGACTTCGACGACGCATGACTCTCCGGCGCTTCACTGGCTCAGCTCGTGCGTTGGAGCGTCACGGACAGTTGGTGCCCGGCGTCCCAATGACCGGAACGACGGTGCTGCCGTTCCCCTCGAAGCAGTTGTTGTTGAACATCGGGCCGGGGTCCTCCTGGAGGACGGCGTAGGCGAGGTTGCTCGAGCCCGCCGCGCCCGGATCGGGGTCGAAGGCGTTGCCGCTGACCAAGTTGTCGCGGACCTTGTTGTTCTGGAGCTTCTGATCCAGCAGGCACGAGGACGAGCCGGGGCACTCGGTCGCCGGCACGCCGTCGGGATCGCACTTCGTGTAGGGCGGATCTGGCGCGGCGCAGGTGTGGCTGAAGTCGCCACCGAGCGCCCCGCCGGCGAGGAAGTCGAAGGCCTGCTGGTCGATCGCCGCGATGCCGTAAGACTTGTTGCCGGTGATGAGGTTGTGGTGGAAGTCGCAGTCTTCGACGGACAGGATGACCATGCCGGTTCCGGGCGGGATGCCGGCGACGGTCGTCCCGGGAATCCCGAAGTTGGGAGCGACGTTGTTGTTCACGAGCACGTTGGCGTGAATGTCGTGGAGGTTGCCGCGCTGGACCTCGGGGCCGGGGAGCTTGAAGACGAGCATTCCGCCTACGTTCCCCGCCGCGTAGTTGCCGTAGACGTCGGCGTTGGTCGAGTTCTCGATCTCGATCCCGGCGACGTTGGCGATCGCGACGTTGTAGCGGACCGTCATGTCGAAGCAGCTCCCGACGTAGATGCCGGCGTCGCGGATGTTGACGGCCGTCGAAAGCTCGACCAGGACGTCGTTGCTCTCGACCGGGAAAACGCCGTACGTCGACTCCGAGTCGGTGCAGACCCCGCTCGGGCAGTCAGTCGGGTCGTCGCAGGCCGCGCCGTTGTTGCCGCCGCCGACGCACCTCGGCGTGCCGTCACCGCCGTCGGTGAGGACGTCACGGAAGCCGACGCCGTCCGCGCCAGTCACGAAAATACCGTTCTCCTCCCACCCGCCGGACACTTCGAGGCTCTGGAAGAGGAGACCGTCCACGTTCGCCACAAAGACGCCGTTCAGATACGGCCCCGGTCCACCGGGGGGCTCGAGATCGGGGCGATCGCCGCTGCCGCCTCCGCAGCCGACGAGCTGAAGCCCTTCGTGCAACACGTTGTTCGTGATCGAGATCTCCTCTTGGTAGACGCCGGAGTCGATCAGCAGCTTGGCGTTCGGTCCCGACGCGTTGATCGCCGTCTGGAGCGCGCCCGGCCCGTTGGCGACGAACGTGCCCGTCTCGTTGTATTGATGACCCAAGACGTCGAGCACGGTGTCCCAGCTCTCACAGGCGAGGCAGGCCTGGTAATCGGCGATCGTCACCGCGCCCGGGCAGGCGTAGATCGAAGCACGGAGGCTCGCGTTCACCGGCGCGCACGCCTTGTCCACGCTGGATTCGAGCTTGGTGAGGCTCTTGGAGAGCTTGTCGGCGGTCTTGATGTCGGTCGGAGGTGTGAAGGAGCCGCCCGCGTACTGGCCGACGCAGCTGACCGCGAAGTTGCCGCCGGTATTGTCCTTGATCCCCTTGCCGATGCAGCCGTTCACCGCCTGCAGCACGCTGAGGGCGTACTTGGTGCCGGCGCTGTTCAGCGTCTTCACGCACTTGTCACGGTCCTTGTTCTCGCGCACCTTGCCGGGCGTACCGTTCACCGCGAAGGCCAGCTGGCGGCCCTCGACGTTGTTCTGGGAGATCGTGCAGCTCGCGACGTCGGCGGGATCGGTGACCGCGCTGTACGACGACCCGAGCCCGGCGAGCGCCCCGGCCGCGGTGCAGGCCTTGACGACGGCGTCGCGCGCCTTGAGCGCCGCCTTCTCGATCTTGGCGGTGTCCTTGGCGTTCGGGCAGGCGCCGGGGGTCTGCTTCGACATGCACTTGGTCTCGGTCTTGACCTGCGCCTTCACGAAGCTCACCGACGCCTTCGCGATCGCGTTCAGGCACGTCCGAGAGACCTCGGTCACCGGCGCCGTGATGGCACCGGGCACGCGATCTGGACACGAGACCGCGGCGAAGCTCGCGGGGGCGAACGCGAGCGACGCAACGGCGCCGAGCGCGAGGACGAATGGCATGGCTTTCATCGATGACCTCCTAGGGATGAGCAGTCGAAAAGGGGCGCGTCAGGGCTGACGGGGCGAAGTTCGAGCACTGCAAGCAGCCTGGGGACGAGCCACCGGGGTGTCTCCGTACGGCACTGACGCAGAATCGGCTCGCATTCTGTAGCCCAGCGCCCTACCTCTGTAAACCGTTTTCTTCTACGCCGCGACGTGTCAGCAGCATCCGGCCGAAGTTCGCGGGGGGCTCACCTTGACAACCCGCGAGCGCGCTCGGATAGACCAGTGGTCGTCGCGTCGCCGTGCAGACCCGCATCATCGCGGGTCGCGCGAGCGCGCCAACCAGCGACCGGAGGCGGCATGAGACCAGGCGGACGTAGGGGTGCAAATGCTCGGCGGCTCGGCATTGGAGCCGCGGCGGCGATCGTGCTGGGAACGGCGACGGCGCAGGCGATCGACAGCGAGTCGCTCCGGCTCCTCTTGCTCGGGGCCCAGGACATGAGCACCCCGCAGACGTTGTTGCGGGCCGACATCGCGATCGCCCTAGAGACCCACAAGGGCCCGCGAACCACAGAGGGAATCGCGATCCTCGCTCCGGGCAAGGAGGCCCGCTGGTATCTCCAGTTGAAGGAGCCCACCCTCGCGGCGTTGGTGCGCGGCAGCGAGCGCAAGGTGATGCAACGGACCGACGGCAGCTTGAAGACGCTCTCGATCGGCGAGCCGATCGACGATCTCGGCATCTCCTACGAGGATCTGAGCCGCTTCATCGTCGACGACTTCAAGCTCTGGCAGATCGCCGACGACAACACCGACGTCGTCCTCGCCGGCGGCCATCCCGCGGTCGAGTCGGCGTACGTCTATCGGGCCTACACCTTCGACAAGACCAAGACGCTGCCGATGAAAGTGCAGTTCTACGCCAAGACCCTCAACAACCTGGTGAAGCTCCGCACCGACTCGGACCACGTGCTGATCGGCAAGAAATGGTTCCCGGGGACGATCGAGATCCAGAACTTCCCGGAGAACTCGAAGGTGAAGCTGACCCTCAAGTGGTCGCAGGCACCGAACACCCCGCCCGAGCTGCTCGCCCCCGAAAGCTTCGCCAACGCGAGCCCGCTGCCATGGACGCCGCCCGCGCCCGCACCGAGCGCCCAACCGACGAAGTGACGAGCTACACCCGGCGCCGGTTGTCGTCCGGGTAGGGATACTCCATGTGGCGGGCCGTCTCGCGACCGATGCGCTCGCCGTGGAGGCGGGTCACCACCTTGAGCGCCATGTCGATGCCGGCCGAGATGCCCGCCGAGGTGACGACGTCGCCGTCCTCGACGACGTGCTCCGAGTCCACGACCGTGATGCGCGGAAAGCGCTCCCGTAAGAGAGCGAGCGAGCGCCAGTGCGTGGTGGCGCGACGCCCGTCGAGGAGGCCGGCGGCGCCGAGGAGCAGTGCGCCCGTACAGACCGACGTGAGCGTGGGCACGACGGCGCCGCGCGCGGCGATCCAGTCGACCAGCGGGCGGTGATCGAGGAGCCGGCGCGTGCCCCAGCCGCCGGGCACGACCAGCACGTCGAGCGGCGGGCAGTCGCCGAGCGTGCAGTCGGGCGTCACCTTGAGGCCGCCGGTCGCGACCACGACCTCGTCGGTCTCGGCGATCAGCTGCACCGCGAACGGCGACGGCTCCTCGCGGCGGCGCGCGTCGTCGAGGCGGGTGACCGAGAAGACCTCGAAGGGTCCGCAGAAATCCAGGACCTCGACGTCGGGAAAGACGAGGATGCCGACCCGTCGCCGCTCCATCGTCAGGCCACCGCCTCGGCGCGCGCGGCGCGCGTCGCGACCATGTGGGCGCGCAGCATCTCCACGACCTCTGACGGCACCTTCTCCGGCGAGCCGGCGTCGAAGGGCGGATCCGGATCGTACTCGATCCCGAGCTGCACCGCGCGCGCCAAGTCGTCGCCGCCGATCCGCTGCAGGAGACGGAGGGCCATGTCGATGCCCGCCGACACCCCGGCGGCGGTGACGATCTTGCCGCTCTCGACGGCGCGCGCCTTCACCGGCTCGGCCCCGAAGTCGCGGAGCGCCTCGAGCGACGCCCAGTGCGTCGTCGCCGAGAGCCCGCGCAGGAGCCCGGCTGCGCCGAGGATCAGCGCACCCGTGCACACCGAGGTCGTCCAGACGGTGCGCTCGTGGAGGCGACGAATCCAGGCGAGCGTCGGCGCGTGCCGCATCACCCGCTCGTCTCCCGGACCGCCGGGGACGAGCAGGATGTCTGCCTCCGCGACCTCGTCGATGCCGCGCGTCGCGGTGATCTTGAGAAAACCGGTGTCGCTGGTGACGACCCCGGCGGCGGCGGCGACGAACGTCACCTCCGCGCCGGGCAAGCGCGACAGCACCTCGTAGGGCCCGATGGCATCGAGCGCGGTGAAACCCTCGTAGAGCAGGATCGCGATCTTCATGGTGGTCTCCTCGTGGTGACGGTCAGTGCATGGTGGCGGCGGCACGGAAGCGGTGGCGATACGCCGCCGGCGGAACGCGCAGCGTGCGGAGGAACGCGCGCCGCATCGACTCGGCGGTGCCGAAGCCGCACGCCGCCGCGACGTGATCGACGCCGTTCGTGGATTCCTCGAGCCGGCGGCGCGCGGCCTCGACGCGTACCGACTCGACGAAGCGCGCCGGGGTGACGCCGACCTCGCGCGTGAACACGCGGGCAAAGTTGCGCGCGCTCATCGCCACCCGTCGCGCCAGCGCCGGCACCGAGCAGTCGCCGTCGGGATGCTCGCTGATCCACGCCTGCAGCTCGCGGAGCGGCTCGCGGTCGGCGGCCTGGACGGCGAGCTGGGCGCTGAATTGCGATTGCCCCCCGGGCCGTCTGAGAAACATCACGAGCTGACGCGCCACCGCGAGCGCCACCTCGCGACCGTGATCCTCCTCGACCAACGCCAGCGCCAGGTCCATGCCCGCCGTCACCCCCGCCGAGGTGTAGACGTTGCCGTCGCGGACGAAGATCGGGTCGGGATCGACGGTGACCGCCGGGAATTGCTTGGCGAGGGTGTCGCACCATTCCCAGTGCGTGGTGGCGCGCCGGCCAGCCAGCAGACCGGCCTCGGCGAGGATGAAGCTGCCGCTGCAGACCGATCCGAGGCGGCGGACGCGGGGGGCTGCGTCTCGCACCCACTGCACGAGGGCGCGGTCCTGCATCGCCTCGGCCGTCCCGCTGCCGCCCGCGACCAGGAGGGTATCGATGCCGCCCGTGACCGAGCGCAGCGCCCGCTCGGCCACCAGGCGCACCCCGGACGAGCAGACGATGACGCCGGCGCGGCTCGCGAGGACCTCGACGCCATAGGACGGCGCCGCCGTCGCCTTGCCGCCCGCGAGCAGCCGGGCCGCGCACGAGAAGACCTCGAGCGGACCCGTGACGTCCAGGATCTGCACGCCGGGAAAGACGACGACCGCGATGTGGCGCGTGGCAGCAATACGAGGCATGGGGGCAGAATCGGCCATTTCGGGTCTGGCCGCAATGACGTCGGCCCCACGTTTCCTGCCAATCAGCGTCTGGCGCGGCGCGGCGCTTTCTGCGCGGCGGCGCTCTCGACGGAGGCGCGGAAGAGCCGGTGCCAGTTGGTCACCGTGCCGAGCTGCTGCACGTACGACTCGAGACCGACCAGCGCCCGCAACAGGAACACCCGATGGCCCGGCGATTTGAAGATGCGATGCTCGAGACCGATCTGTGCGACCTCCATGGCGCGCTCGACCGCGCCGTAGTTCCGCGGGTCGTAGTCGGCGTCGCGCAGCACCGGCTCGAGGACCAGGCGCAGGATGCGGATCAAGGGCGCGGGATCATCGCCCGCGTCGAGGAAATCGAGCCGGACGAAGGCGTCGCCGAGCGCCGCCGTGTCGTCGGCGAGCATCGCGCGCGCGAGGTCCAGGTAGGCACGGCGGATCGGCTCCTCGAACACGCGGACGTTCCCGAGATCGAGGATGCCGAGGTGCGGATGGTGCGTGACCAGATAGTTGCCGGGGTGCGGGTCGGTGTGCAGCACCCCGAACTCGAACACCTGGCGCCACAGCACGCGGAAGTACTTGGTCGCGACCCAATCCTTGAGACCCTGATCGACCCCGGGGGCGAGGATGTCCTGCAACGGGTAGCCGTCGAGGGCGCGCATCGTGAGGACGCGCCGCGAGGAGAAGGCGGCGAACGGCTCCGGCACCTCGACCTCGGGATCGTCGGCGAAGAGCCGACGGAAGCGCGTCAGGTTGGCGGCCTCGTTCACGTAGTCGAGCTCCTCGCGCAGCCGGTCCTCGAGCTCGCGCATCACCTCGCTGGCGTCGATCTTTTGCCCGATCACGTCGCGTCCGATCTTGGCCATGGTCGAGAGCAGGGCGCGGACGTTTTTCAGATCTTGCACCACGGTCTCCTCGACACCGGGGTACTGGATCTTCACCACCACCGTCTCGCCGCTCGGGAGGAGGGCGCGATGCACCTGGCCGAGCGAGGCGGCGGCGAAGGCCTCGGGCTCGAACTCGGCGAAGAGATCCTCGGGCGGCGCGCCGAGCTCGCGCGTCACCTGGGCGCGAATGGTCGCCGCATCCATCGCGGGCACCGACGATTGCACGGTCGCCAGCACCTCGAGGGCCGCCGCCGGCAGGAGGTCGTTCCGCATGCTGAGCATCTGCGCGAGCTTCATGAACGCGCCGCGGAGCTCGGTGGAGCGCTCGACGATCCGCGTCGCGTTCCGCACGTGGGCGTCGAGCAGGCCACGCTCGGTCTCGGCGTGCGACTGGAACGGGCGCTTCAGCGCCTGCCAGAGGTAGCTGCCCCCGACCGAGGTGGTGAGCGTCCCCACCTTGAGCACGCGGCGGGCTCGCCCGGTGGTGAGGCCGGCGGCACGCGAGACCGCGAGCGGCGGCTTGCGCACGCGCCTGGCGCCGGACGTGGGAGGTGGACGATCGCGCATCGGAGCCTCGACAACGGCGCTCAGCGGCGATTGATGCGGCTCGCCGCGACACCGGCGCCGAAGCCGTTGTCGACGTTGACCACGGTGACGCCCGCGGCGCAGCTGTTCAGCATCGCCAAGAGCGCCGCGAGGCCCGCGAAGCTCGCGCCGTAGCCGACGCTGGTCGGCACCGCGATCACGGGCACGTCGACCAGGCCGCCGACCACGCTCGGCAGCGCCCCTTCCATGCCCGCCACCACGATCGTCACGCTGGCGGCGCGCAGGCGGTCGCGGCCCTGCAGCACGCGGTGCAGGCCGGCGACGCCCACGTCGTAGAGCCGCTCGACGGCGTTGCCGGCGAGCGTCGCGGTCCAGGCGGCCTCCTCGGCGACCGGTTGATCGGCGGTGCCGGCGGTCACCACCAGGATCGTCCCGCGGCCCGCCGGCGCGACCGGCGTCAGCGTGACCACCGCGAGGCGAGCCTCGGCGTGATACTCGAGAGCGGGAAGGCGCGCCGTGAGCGCCGTGGCGCGCTCGGGATCGACGCGGGTGACGAGCACGTTCTGGCCGTGTGCGATCAGGCGCTCGGCGATGGCGACGATCTGCTCGGTGGTCTTGCCCTCGCCGAAGATCACCTCGGGGAGCCCGGTGCGGAGCTCGCGATGCGTGTCCGGCCGTGCGAAGCCGAGATCGGCGGACGGAAAGTCGCGGAGCATCGTGAGCGCGCCCGCAACCGTCTCCTCGCCGCGCTGGACGCGCACCAGCAGCTGCTCGAGGTCGCGCCGGTTCATCGTCCGGCCATCGCTAGCTCATACGAGGGATCTCTCCCTCGCTGCGCGCGCGGAGTTTCGAATCCTGGGGCACGCTCCTAGCTAACCTGGGGCTATGGGATGCACAATCACCTGCCGGACGGCGCGCGCGTCGGCGCGGGTGACCTCGATGGTGACCGCCGCGAGTCGGACCCGGACGCCCGGACGGGGCACCCGTCCGAGCTCGGTCACGACCAGGCCCGCGATCGTCTCGTAGTCGCCCGCCGGCAGTCGCCAGGGAAAGATCTCGTTCAAGCGGGTGATCTTCATGCCGCCCTCGACCCGCACGGCGCCGTCGGGCAGCGCCTCGTAGAGGACCTCGCGCTCGTCGTACTCGTCCTCGATCTCGCCCACGATCTCCTCGAGCAGGTCCTCGACGGTGACGACGCCGACGGTGCCGCCGTGCTCGTCGACCACTACGGCCATGTTGATGCCGCGCCGCTGCATGAGGCGGAGCTGCTGGTGCGCGAGGCGGTTCTCCGGCACGTAGAGCGGCGTCCGCATGACGGTTCGCACCGGCTCCTGCAGGCGGCTCTCGCCCAGCAGATCGAAGGCGTGGACGATGCCGATGATGTTGTACATGCGCTCCTGGAAGACCGGCACGCGCGAGATCTTCTCGCGTGCGGTGAGGGTGAGCGCCTCCTCGATCGGGGCGTCGTGGCGCACGGCGTAGATGTTGATCAGCGGCACCATGACGTCGCGCACCCGGGTCTCGCGGAACTGGAAGATGCGCTGGATGACCTGCGGCGACGAGAGCGCGGTCTCCTCGCCCGGGCGCTCGCGGCGCAGCAGATCGGACAACACCTGACCGAGCGCCGGCACCGGATGCTCGCGCGCACCGCCCGTGAGACGCGCGGCCCCAGTCTCCAAGAGGCGGAGCGGCGCGCAGGCGAGCGCCAGCGTGGTGTGCGCGAAGGTGCGGATGCGGGTCGGCAGGACATGGCGCTCGGCCTGCGCGAGGGCGCGCGGCAGGAGATCGGCCGCCAGCACCGCGACCGGTGCCAGCGCGAGCACGGGCAGCGCGACCACGCTCGTGCCGTCGGTCGAGATCAAGAGCGCCAGGCCGGTGGCACCGGCCGCCACCACGGCCGCCACCGCGGCCCCCGCCTCGAGACTCGCGGCGGTGCGGGGCGCGAGCGGCGCGTAGAGCGCCGCCGAGCCGCCGGCGGCGATCGCCCGCAGCCCCAGCGCCGCCAGCGCTACTGCGAGGAGAACGAGGGCCATAGGTCGACTCGCAAGAGCTCGACGGCCGGGCCGTCGAGCTTCTCCACCAGCACGGTGCATCCGTCCATCTGCAGGCTCTCGCCGACCTCGGGAATGCGGCCGAGCCGATCGATGACCACCCCGGCGATGGTCGCGTCGTCCGAAGGCGGAAGGTCGAGCTTCAGGCGCGCGTTCAGCTCGCTCACGGAGACGCGCCCGCTCACCAGGAAGCTGCCCGGCCCGCGCCGTCGGATCGACGGCTCGACGTCCTCGAGCTCGTCCCGCATCTCGCCGAAGAGCTCCTCGAGCAGGTCCTCCATCGTCACCAGGCCGACCACGCTGCCGTACTCGTCGAGCACGAGCGCGATGTGCACCTTGCGCGACCGGAACTCGCGAAAGAGCTCGCCGACGGACTTCTCCGCCTGCACCACGTACGGTTGGCGCACGAGCGGCGCGATGCCCTCGGCGCCGAGCGTCTTCCCGAGCACGTCCTTCACGTACAGGAAGCCGACGATGTCGTCCTTCTCGCCCCGATGAACCGGCAGGCGCGAGCATCCCGAGTCGCGCATCACGCGCAACACCTCGGCGGGCGCGACGTCGAGCGGAATGGCGATGATGTCCCGGCGCGGCGTCAGCACGTGGCGCACCGAGCGCTCTCCGAAGCTCACCGCCTTCGCCACCAGGGTACGCTCGGCGGTCGCCAGCTCGACCTCGCCCTCCGGCGTGAGCGACGCCATCTCGTCGGGGGCGAAGATGTTGTCGCCCGCGGGCGCTTCCCCGAGGAAGGCGTGCGCGCAGGCGCGTCCGATCCGCTTGGCGAAGGCGGCGAGCCCCCGGAGCGGCACCAGCATCCAGCCCAACAGCGGCCCGAGAACGAGACCATCACGGCCGCTCCGTCGCTTCGCCATCCCCGCGGCGGCGCCGCGCAGGACGAGAATGGCGGCCGCGGTCGCCGCCACGGCCATGAGGCCCCCGCCGAGCCCGGCGCGGCTGAATCCCACCTGCACCCCGAGCACGGCCGCAGCCACGAGCGCGAGCTCGCGTCCGAGGGCGAGGGAGATGACGAGGCGGCGGGGATGGCTGTGCAGCTCGAAGAACAGCTCGCCGAGTCGGCGCGGGCCTTCCGCGGTGCGGGCGACGGCGCGCGCCTCGGCGAGCGTCGCCTCGGCGCCGGCGAGCAGCGTCCAGATCACCAGTGCCGCGACCAACGGCACCAACACCACGAGATCCGACGGCGGTGGAAGGTAGCTCACGCGCGGAAGTGCTCGTGTCCGACCGGACCGCGCCGCGACGGCTTCGGGCCGTCGCCGGCGATCACGGTGACGCGGCGTGGTCGGACGATCTCGCCGATCGCGGTCAGGCGGCAGCCGAGCGCGGCGCGCGCCAGGCGCGCGCACCGCGCCGGCGGAACCGCGACCAGCAGCTCGTAATCCTCGCCGCCTCCGAGTGCCAAGTCGCGCGCGCGACGAGCGCCGAGCCTGCGGAGCGCCGCCGCGAGCGGCAGCGCGTCGGCGCGCAGCACGGCGCCGCATCCGCTCGCCCGGCAGAGCCGCGCGACGTCGACGAGCAGTCCGTCACTCAGGTCGATCATCGCCGTCGCGATTCCCGATGCCAGGGCCCGCCCGGCTTGCAGACGCGCAACCGGCCGTCGCCAACAGCGCATCGCGCTCCCACCGGCCGGCATGCTACGAGCGCCCTGCAGCAGGCGCAACCCGAGCGCCGCCCCACCGAGCGCGCCGGTGACGTACAGCCGATCGCCCGGTCGGGCGCCGCTCCGCAGCACGGGTCGCACCGGCGCATCGCCGAGCACGCTCACCGTGAGGGAGATCAGGGAGCTGGACGCGAGGTTGCCGCCAACGAGCGCCGCGCCGGCGTCCGCCGCGGCGTCCCGCACCCCGCGCACCATCGCCCGGAGCTCGCGCACCTCGAGGTCGGAGGGCGCCGTCACCGCGAGCAGCGCCGCGCGCGCCCGTCCTCCCATCGCCGCGACGTCGCTCGCCGCGACATGAAACGCCCGCCGCCCGAGCTCCCGCGCCGACAACCACCCGCGCCGGAAGTGTACCCCCTCGACCAGCGCGTCGGTCGTGAGCAGCAGCGGCGTGCCGATCCGCTTCAGGACCGCCGCGTCGTCCCCTGGTCCCACGAGCACACCCTGCCCCGCGGGCACGGCACGACGGATCTCCTCGAGCAGCGCGATCTCCCCGCGATCGCGCAGGCGAGCATTCATTCCAACAGGGTCACGACGGTCAACCGAACATTTCCTTTACCTTGTCGAGGAAACCACGGCTCATCGGATGGACCTCCTGCCCCGAGCTGCTTGGCGAACTCCTCGAGCAGCTCGCTGTTGGCGCTTGGTGAGCTTGCGCGGCGTCTCGACCACGACCCGCACGATGTGATCGCCGCGGCCGTAGCCGTGGAGGTCGGCGATGCCCTTGCCCTTCAGCCGGAAGATCGCACCGGACTGCGTTCCGGGCGGAACCCGCAGGCGCTGCTTTCCTTCGAGCGTCGGCACCTCGATCTCGGTGCCGAGCGCCGCCTGCGGGAAGCTGACGGGGCACATCGCAGATGACGTCGCTCTCCTCGCGCCGGAAGAGCGGGTGCTCGCGGACGCGGAGCACCACGTAGAGGTCGCCTGCAGGACCCGCCGGCCGCGCCGGCCTCGCCTTCGCCGCGGAGCTTCAGGCGCGAGCCGGTGTCGACGCCGGCGGGAATCTTGACGCTCAGGTTCTGCGTGCGCCGCACGACGCCCTGCCCCTGACACTTGGTACACGGATCGGCGATGACGCTGCCCTGGCCGTTGCACTGTCCGCAGGTCTTGGCGATGCGAGAAGAAGCCCTGCTGGAAGCGCACCTGGCCCGAGCCGCGGCACTGCTGAGCAGGTCTTCGGCTTGGTGCCCGGCTTGGTGCCCTGCCCGTCGCAGGTCTCGCAGGTGGCCATGCGCGGCACCGTGATGACTCTTCTCGGCAGCCGAACGCCGCTTCTTCGAAGCTGAGATCGAGATTGTAGCGGAGGTCGTCGCCGCGGCGCGCCCGACTCCGGCCGCGACCGCGCGGTTGACCGAAGAAGTCGCCGAAGAGGTCGCCGACGAGTCCTCGAAGCCGCCGTTGAAGTCGAAGCCGGCGGCCACCGCTCGAAGGCGGCCGAGCCGAAGCGGTCGTACTGCGCGCGCCGCTTCTCGGGATCGGAGAGGATTTGATAGGCCTCGGAGCACTCCTTGAAGCTCTCCTCCGCCTCTTTGTCGCCGGGGTTGCGGTCGGGATGGAACTTGAGCGCGAGCTTTCGATAGGCGTGCTTGATGTCGTCGTCGCTCGCGTCCCGGGAGACCCGAGGACCTCGTAGAAGTCGCGTCGCTGCGGCGGCATTCAGGGCGCGTTATATCCGAAAGAGCGGAAAACCACCATCGAGAATCAAATGGGACGAGGGCCGCGCGTCGCTCTGGCGACCCGCGGCCCTCTTCCTTCCTCTCTCCTCCGACGTCCGCTGCGACCGGACGCTCGGCGTTACTCCTTCACCTCTTCGAAATCGGCATCGACGGCGTCGTCTCGGCGGGGCTTCTCGCTCGACGCACCGGCGCCGCCACCGTCGGCATCGCCGTTGCCCGCTCCCGCACCTTGCTGCGAAGCCTTGGCGTACATCGCCTCGGCGAGCTTGTGCGCCGCCTGCTCGAGCGTGGTGCGGGCCTCCTGCATCTTCCCGGCGTCGCCGCCCTCGAGCGCCTTCTTCGCCTCGTCCACCGCCGACTGCAGTGTGCTCTTCGCCGCGGCGTCGAGTCTCGGCCGGCGCGTCGGCGAGCGTCTTCTCGGTCTGGTAGATCGAGCCTGGTCGAGCTGGTTGCTGCGCCTCGACCTCCTCGCGCTTCTTCTTGTCCTCGTCGGCGTGCGCCTCCGCCTCCTTCACCATCTTCTTGATCTCGTCCTCCGAGAGCCCGCTCGAGGCGGTGATCTGGATCGACTGCTCCTTGCCGGTGCCGAGGTCCTTGGCGTGGACGTGCACGATGCCGTTGGCGTCGATGTCGAACGTGACCTCGATCTGCGGCACGCCGCGCGGCGCCGGCGGGATGCCGACCAGGTCGAACTGGCCGAGCAGCTTGTTGTCGGCCGCCATCTCGCGCTCGCCCTGGAAGACGCGGATGGTGACCGCAGTCTGGTTGTCCGGCCGCGGTCGAGAACACCTGGCTCTTCTTGGTGGGGATGGTGGTGTTCTTCTCGATCAGCTTGGTGAACACGCCGCCGAGCGTCTCGATGCCGAGCGAGAGCGGCGTGACGTCGAGCAGCAGGACGTCCTTCACCTCGCCCTTCAGCACGGCGCCCTGGATGCCGGCGCCGATGGCGACCACCTCGTCGGGGTTCACGCCCTTGTGCGGCTCCTTGCCGAAGAGCTTCTTCACGCGCTCCTGCACCGCCGGCATGCGGGTCATGCCGCCGACGAGGACGACCTCGTCGATCTCCTTGGTGGAGAGCCCGGCGTCGCTTGAGCGCCGTCGACGCACGGCGCCGTCGAGACGATCGAGCAGGTCCGCGCACCAGCGCCTCGAGCTTGGCGCGGCGTGAGCTTCATGTTGAGGTGCTTCGGCCCGCGTCTGGTCGGCGGTGACGAACGGCAGGTTGATGTCGGTCTCCATCGCCGTCGAGAGCTCGCACTTGGCCTTCTCGGCGGCCTCCTTGAGACGCTGGAGCGCCATGCGGTCCTTGCGGAGATCGATGCCCTGGTCCTTCTTGAACTCGTCGGCCAGGTAGTCGATCACGCGCTGGTCGAAGTCCTCGCCGCCGAGGAAGGTGTCGCCGTTGGTGGCCTTCACCTCGAAGACGCCGTCGCCGAGCTCGAGGATCGAGACGTCGAACGTGCCGCCGCCGAGATCGAAGACGGCGATCTTCTCGTCCTTCTTCTTGTCGAGGCCGTAGGCGAGCGAGGCCGCGGTCGGCTCGTTGATGATGCGGAGCACGTTCAGGCCGGCGATCTCGACCGGCGTCCTTGGTGGCCTGGCGCTGGCTGTCGTTGAAGTACGCCGGCACCGTGATGACGGCCTCGGTGACCTTCTCGCCGAGGTGGTCCTCGGCGGTCTGCTTCATCTTCTGCAGGATGAAGGCGGAGATCTCCGCCGGGCTGTACTTCTTGCCGCGGACCTCGACCCAGGCGTCGCCGTTGTCGGCCTTGACGATCTTGTAGGGCGAGGATCTTCATGCGCCTTCTGGACCTCGGGATCCTCGAAGCGGCGGCCGATCAGGCGCTTGACCGCGAAGATGGTGTTCTCCGGGTTCGTGATCGCCTGGCGGCGGGCGATCTGGCCCGACGAGGCGCTCGCCGCCCTCGGTGAACGCCACCACCGACGGCGTGATGCGGCTGCCTTCCGCGTTGGTGATCACGACCGGGTCGCCGGCCTCCATGATCGCCACGCAGGAATTGGTGGTCCCGAGATCGATGCCAATGACTTTCGCCATTATCTTCGCTCCTTTGTGTGGCGTTCGTTAATCATCGCGCTCGCCCTTGGCAACGTCCTCCGGCCGCGGCCCCTTGCCGACGGTGACCAGCGCCGGCCGGAGAAGGCGGTCGTTCAAGGTGTATCCGCGCTGATGCTCGTCGATCACCGTGTTGGCGGGCTCGGCGCTGTCGACGTGGCCGATCGCCTCGTGCCGGCTCGGGTCGAAGGGCACCCCCCGCGCCTCCACCACCTTGACCCCGTGGCGCTCGAGGATTTCCTCGAACCCGCGGAGCACGAGCTCCACGCCGCTCACGATCGGATCCACCTCGCGCGAGGTGCGAGCATGCGCGACCGCACGGTGCAGATTGTCGATGATCGGAATCAGATCCTTCAGGAGGCTCTCGCTGCCGAACCGAAGGGCATCGGACTTCTCGCGCGCCGCCCGGCGCTTGAAGTTCTCGAGCTCCGCCTTTTCGCGAAGCCAACGGTCCTTGAACGCCCCAACTTCGGCGCGGAGGTCGGCGACCTGCTGCTCGCTCGTGCCGGCGCCCACGAGGCCCGCGTCGCGCGCCTCGTCGACACCGTTCCCCTCCTCTGCCTTGCGGTCCCCGTGGTCTGACTTCGGGCGCGTCGCGTCCCCGTCGCTCATCCCGTTGGATGCCCCCTTCTATCTGGATTTATTGAGGAATTCTCGAGGTGCGGGCCGCAAGCTAAGGCCGAATCACTCGATGTCAACCCGAAACCCGAGCGTTTGCCGGGGGGAAAGTCGGCCGATAGAAGGACACGTGCCGCGCTCGGTCATTCCGCACCACGAGACCCTCACACCCGCCGTGGTGATCCGCACCCGCGCCTTCGGCGAGTCCGACAAGATCGTCACCTTCCTGACCCGCGACCTCGGCAAGATCGCCGGCATCGCCAAGGGGGCGCAGCGCTCGAAGCGGCGCTTCGTGAACGTGCTCGAGCCCTTCACCCACGTCGACGCCACCCTGCGCCTCCGTCCCGGCAGCGACCTCGCGTTCGTCGCCGCCTGCACGCTCCTGGACGCGCCCATCAGCCTGGCACGCGACCTCATGAAGTTCGCCTACGCGAGCTACGTGCTCGAGCTCACCGACCGCATGGTGCGCGAGCGCGAGGCCGGCCCCGAGACGTACGAGCTGGTGCGCGACGCCATCGCGCTGCTCGAGCACGGCGACGCCGAGTCCGGCGTGCTGCGCGCCTTCGAGCTCCATCTGCTCCGCCTGACCGGGTACGAGCCCGAGCTCGGTCACTGCCGGCGGTGCGGAACCGCCGTCGCGTCCGGCGCGACGATGTACGTGCATCCCGCCCGCGGCGGCGTCCTCTGCGTCCGCTGCCGGGGCGAGGGCCGCGCCTATCAGGCGTCGCAGCCCGTTCTCGAGCGCCTGATCGCCCTTCAGCACACCCGCTTCACCGACCACGATGCCGAGCGTTTCCGCCTGGCCCCGGGGATGGCCGCCGAGGCGCGGGCCCTGGTCCGGTGCTTCTTCGCGGCGAATCTCACCGCGCCGCTCGCGTCCGAGCGCCTGCTCGAGTCCCTCGGCTGAGCGGGCGGGCGCGCGCTGCGTCTTGACGGTGACGAGCGCCGCGGGCTACGCGGGCTCTCGCTCGACCGGACGCGTTGCCGTCGTGCCGGCACCGGAGGTGTTCGAATGAGAAGGCCGACGAGCTCGAGTTGCGGATCGTACCGCGTCGCCGTCGCCGTTCTCATCCAGGCCGCGCTCCTCCTCTTCGCCTCGGCGCCCGCGGCGATGGCCGACGGCGGCACGCTCGATCGCTTCGAGTGCTACAAGGCGCGCGCCTCGCGCGGCTTTCCCTCGTTCGTCGCCATCGGGAGTCTGCCGCTCGTCGACCAGCTGGGCTCGCAGGTCGTGGACGTGAAAAAGCCCCAGGCGCTTTGCAATCCGGCCAACCTCGACGGCGAGGATCCGACGGCCCCGACCCACGTCGAGCACCTCGAGAGCTATCAGATCAAGCGCTCGGCCGGGCAACCGAAGTTCGTGCGCCTCCGGAACCAGATCGTCGTCGACGCGTTCGGGTCGCTGACCGTCGACCTGAAGAAGCCGATGCGCCTCATGGTCCCGAGCGCGAAGATGCTGCTGACGCCGCCGACCCCGCTCGCGTCGCCCGCCACCGACCACTTCACCTGCTACGCGATCGTGATCTCGAAGGGGACGCCGAAGTTCACGCCGCTCCTGACCGTGCCGGCCGACGACCAGTTCGGTCCGACCGTCCTCGACATCAGGAAGCCGACGCTGCTCTGTCTCGCGACCGACAAGAACGGCGAGGAGCCGGGGGCCGAGGCCCATCCCGATCACCTGCTCTGCTACAAGACCAAGCTCCGCTCCTCCTACACGCCCGCGCTGCACGCGATCACCGACAATCAGTTCGGGACCGAGACGCTGGACGCCGTAAAGCCCATCGAGGTGTGCGTGCCGGCCCTGGTGAATCCCGCCGCGACGCCGACGCCGACCCTGAGCGCGACCCCGAGCCCGACGCCGACGCCGAGCCTGACCGCGACCGCGACCCCGACGGGAACCGTCACGACGACGCCCACGGCGACCCTCACCCCCACGCCCACCGCGACGCCGACGCCCACGGTCACCGGCACGACGCCGACTCCGACCCCGACGCTGTCCCCGACCGCGACGGAGAGCGCCACCCCGACGATCACCACGACCCCGACGCCGACGGAGACGGCGACCCCGACTCCCACGACGACGCCGACCCCGACCGAGACCGCGACCCCCACGCTCACGACCACCCCGACCCCCACGGAGACCGTGACCCCCACCGCCACGCCGACGACGACGCCGACGCTCACGCCCCTCCCGACGCCGACGCTCACGGTGACCCCGACGCCGACGCTCACGCCGACCCGGACCACCACCCCGACGCCGTCCGTGACGCTGACCCCGACCGCGACGCCGACCCCGCTCAGCCGCGTGTGCACCATCGGCGGGCCGTCGAGCCTGGTCGGGCTCCAGTTCAAGGCCGTGTCGATCTTCGGGAATCTCAGGTTGACCGGCCCCTTGTCGGGGTCGCAGACCCTGGTCTTCGGGAGCCCGGATGCGAACGGCGTCCGCCAGGTGACGGTCCCGGCGGGCTCGATCGTCTTCAACCCGATCGTGATCAATCCGCCGATCGGCGCGGCGATTCGCCTCTGCGTCACGCCGACCGGACCGGACGGCGTCGGCAAAATCGACTGTGACGGCGGCGAGCCGAATCTCAACGTCACCGTCCGCCAGGATCACAACACCAACAACGTTCCCGGCAGCAACGGCGGCCTGCCGCAGGATGGCGGCTGCGACGACACCCGCACCGCGCCCGACGGCAGCATTTCGACGGCGTGTCTCGAGTCGTCGGTGACCACCTGCAACAGCAGCGACCCGCACATGGGCGTCTGCAACAGCCCGCAGGAGTACGTCGAGAGCGGCACCTTCACGAGCGGCCACCTGCGCGTGCTGGAGTACCTGCGCCTCCGCCAGGTGAGCAACGTCGGCGGCGACGGCCAGCAGTGCACCGGCGACGACACCTACACGCTGACCACCGACCTCCGCGTCTTCCTCACCACCGGCGCCGCGCGCAGCACGATCTTCGACGCCAAGAACACGGGCAACAGCCTCCTCGACCACATGACGGGAAGCGGCTCATCGGGCTGCAGCGGCTGCACCACCCAGGTCGCGGGCGCGCCGCGGGCCTGCAGCTCCATCGACTCGACCAGCGTGGCGAGCATGAAGATGGTGGGCGCCTTCCCGGCGCTCGACCTCGACGCCACGGCCGGCGACGGCGCCGTGACCATCGAGGCGTCGTGTCAGTGAGCGCGGGGGCATTCGAGACGAACGCGCTCCTGGTGAATGCGCCTCCCTTCGAAGGTGCCGTCGACGACGCGCCGGTCTTGCTTGGGTATCGGCGGCACCGAGCCGTCGACCTCGCCTCGAGGACGCTCGCCGCGTACGAGAGCGGACGGATCTTCTAGCAGACGCGTCGCGAAGACGTTCTGCCGGTCCTCTTCGATGGCCCTCGGACCATCGCCGTCGGGGTCGAAGTAGGGGATCACGGCGCGGGCCGGATCGTTGAAGAAATGCAGGGCCGCCGCGTACAGCTCGGCGTTGGTCTTGGCCGCCTCGAGAGCCACGAAATCCTTCTCGGCCGCCATTCGGGCGTTGGTGGCCCCCTGCGGGACGATGAACCTCGCCGTCGCCGTCTCGGTGGGAAACCGCAGCTGGTACTTCTCGAACTTGGCGCGCGCCCTGGCATAGATGTCCTTGGCCTCGGCCGACCTCAGCCACTCCGTCAGCTGGACTTTCCCCGTGCTGGCGGCGCGCCAGGCCACGTCGAGCTCGACGCGAAACTCCGAGCTGCTCATGCTGGAGATGACCGGCCGGGCGGCGGGCGGATAGCCGTGCTGGTGGGTGTCCTCTTCGTCGAACCGCACCGGCACCGCGCTCGTATCGATCGTCAACCGCTCGATGTTCTTCCCGAACGCGTTGTCGGTCTGCATGTAGAGCGTCCGCAGAACGCCTTGCTGCATCATCATCCCGCTGCACATCATGCAGGGCTCCAGCGACGTGTAGATCTGAAACCTCTTCAGCGTGCTCGAGCCGGTGCGGTTGAGCTGCTTCAGCATCATGCGCACCTCACCGTGCTGGGTGCCGTTGCACATCGCCTCGTTGCTGTTGCGCTCCCAGTTCACGACCTCGAGCTTGTCGTCGACGACGACGCCTCCGATGTTGTGGCCGCGCGCGCGAGGGGATCCGGCTTCCTGCCAATCCGCGTCCACCACGGCGAGCGCCATCAGGCCGTAGATGTCGTCGAGCTCCTCCCAGGCGTTCGCCGGTACGAACGAGTGCCGGCACGCCTCTTCCCGCGTCGCAGGCAGATTCTTCGGGAAGCCACGTTTGTCGAGGCGATGGAGCCGCGTCGTAACCACCGGCACCGCGCCCGCGAACCGATCCGCGCGGGAGAAGCCGTCGGGGTTCGGCGTCGGCTTCGGGTGCGCCGAGCAGCCCGCGGCGCCAAGAGCGACCAAGAGCACGCCCGGGACGAACGCCATCTTCACGAAACACCTCCTTGCGGCAACGGGTCCAGAACGGCGCGATGCGAGCGCCCGCTGTACAGCGACGGGTGATCGAATTCGAGACCGACTCCACTCGCCCCACGAAATTGACCCTCCATAGGTGGGGTGATATCGACCCCGCTCTTGGAAACCCCCACCAATAGCGCTTCCCGCAGCGTCACGATGGAGAAGATCGCCAGCCTCTGTAAGCGGCGCGGCTTCGTCTTCCAATCGAGCGAGATCTACGGGGGACTCGCGAGCTGCTGGGACTACGGCCCGCTCGGCATCGAGCTGAAGCGCAACATCACCGAGGCCTGGTGGCGCGACATGATCACCTCGCGCGAGGACATGGTGGGCCTCGACAGCTCGATCCTGATGCACCCGCGGGTGTGGGAGGCGTCGGGGCACGTCGCCGGCTTCACCGACCCGCTGGTCGACTGCAAACAGTGCAAGCAGCGCTTCCGGGCCGATCAGCTGAGCGGCGAGCGCTGTCCCGAGTGCGGCGGCGAGCTCACCGAGTCGCGCCAGTTCAACCTCATGTTCAAGACCTTCATGGGCCCGGTCGAGGACACCGCGAGCGTCGTCTACATGCGCCCGGAGACGGCGCAGGGCATCTTCGTCAATTTCCAGAACGTGCTGAACGCGTCACGCCTGAAGATTCCCTTCGGCATCGGCCAGATCGGCAAGTCGTTCCGGAACGAGATCACGCCGGGCAACTTCCTCTTCCGCACGCGCGAGTTCGAGCAGATGGAGATCGAGTTCTTCGTCAAGCCCGGCGAGGACGAGCGCTGGCACGACTACTGGAAGGAAACGCGCTTCGCCTGGTACCAGAAGTACGGCATCGATCCGGCGCGGCTGCGCCTCCGAGAGCACGGCTCGGACGAGCTCGCCCACTACGCCAAGGGTTGTGCCGACGTCGAGTACGAATTCCCCTTCGGCTGGTCCGAGCTCGAGGGCATCGCCAACCGCAGCGACTTCGACCTGAAGCGGCACGCCGAGTTCAGCGGCAAGGACCTCTCCTTCTTCGACGAGGAGAACCGCGAGCGCTTCGTGCCCTACGTGATCGAGCCCTCGGCCGGCGTCGGTCGTCCCTTGCTGGCGTTTCTCGTCGACGCCTACGACGAGGACGTCGCGGAAGGCGAGGAGCGCGTGGTGCTGCGACTCGACTATCGGCTCGCGCCGGTCAAGGCGGCGGTGTTCCCGTTGCTCCGCAAGGCCGGGCACCCCGAGAAGGCGCAAGCGATTCGCGACGTGCTGAAGCAGCACTTTGCCGTCGCCTACGATCAGGCCGGATCGATCGGCCGGCGCTACCGCCGGCAGGACGAGATCGGCACCCCGTTCGGCATCACCGTCGACCACGAGACCATGGAGAACGACACGGTCACGGTGCGCGAACGCGACTCGATGCAGCAGGTACGCATGCCGGTGGATCGGCTGGTGGACGAGCTGCGGGCTCGCGTCGCCGTCGGACGTCCGAGCGTCGCGGTACCGGCGCACTGAACGTGCACGGCCCGGGCGACCGGGCCCCAGAATGGATGGGAGTGGGATCCATGGCGAAGAGTTCCCGTGGCAAGAGCAAGACGAAGGCGACGAAACGGCCGGCCGCGCGCCTGAAGAGCAAGTCGTCGAAGAAGGCCACGCCGGCGCGCGCCAAGAAATTCGTCTATTTCTTCGGCGACGGCCGCGCCGACGGCAAGGCCGCGATGAAGAACCTCCTCGGCGGCAAGGGCGCCAACCTGGCCGAGATGGCCGGCCTCGGCCTCCCCGTCCCGCCCGGCTTCACCATCACGACCGACGTCTGCACGCACTACTACGCCAACCGCCACACCTATCCGGCCGTGCTGAAGAAGCAGGTCGCGGAGCACCTCGCGCGCGTCGAGAGCATCGTCGGACGCCGCTTCGGCGACCCGGCGAAGCCGCTGCTGGTGTCGGTGCGCTCCGGCGCCCGGGCGTCGATGCCGGGCATGATGGACACGGTCCTGAACCTCGGCCTCAACGACCTGACCGTCCAGGGCCTGATCGCCGACTCCAAGAACGAGCGCTTCGCGTGGGATTCCTACCGCCGCTTCGTGCAGATGTACGGCGACGTCGTGCTCGGCATGAAGCCGGAGGACAAGCTCCAGGCCGATCCGTTCGAGGAGATCCTGGAGAAGAAGAAGCACGCCCGCGGCGTCAGCCTCGACACCGACCTCACCGCCGCCGACCTTCGCGAGCTGGTCGGCGAGTTCAAGGCGCTCATCAAGGAGCGCCTGAACGTCGACTTCCCGTCCGACCCGCACGAGCAGCTGTGGGGCGCGATCGGCGCCGTGTTCGGCTCGTGGCAGAACGCGCGCGCCATCACCTACCGGAAGCTCTACGCCATCCCCGACGAGTGGGGCACGGCGGTGAACGTGCAGGCCATGGTGTTCGGCAACCTCGGCGACGATTGCGCGACCGGCGTCGGCTTCACGCGCGACCCGGCGACCGGCGAGAAGGCCTTCTACGGCGAGTTCCTGGTGAACGCCCAGGGCGAGGACGTGGTCGCCGGCATCCGCACCCCGCAGCCGCTCAGCAAGAAGGCCGCGATCGAGGACGCGCGCCAGCAGGGCATCGCCGAGTCCGAGCGACTGCCGTCGCTGGAAGAGGTCATGCCCGACCTCTACCGGCAGCTCACCACGATCGCCGGCCGGCTCGAGAAGCACTACAGGGACATGCAGGACATCGAGTTCACCATCGAGCGCGGCCGGCTCTACATGCTGCAGACCCGGAACGGGAAGCGCACCGCGCCCGCCGCGATCAAGATCGCGGTCGAGATGGTGAAGGAGAAGCTGATCGACCGCGACACGGCGCTCGCCCGCGTCGACGCCGGCTCGATCGACCAGCTGCTGCACCCCGGCCTCGATCCCAAGGCGGAGAAGAAGCTGCTCGCCAAGGGCGTGCCGGCGTCGCCCGGCGCCGCCAGCGGCGAGGTGGTGTTCAGCGCCGACGACGCCGCGGAGGCGCACGACGCCGGGAAGCAGGTGATCCTGGTGCGCGTCGAGACCTCGCCCGAGGACATCCACGGCATGACGGTCGCCGAGGGCATCCTGACGGCGCGCGGCGGCAAGGCGTCGCACGCCGCCGTGGTGGCGCGCGGCATGGGCAAGACCTGCGTCGCCGGCTGCAGCGACCTCGAGATCGACTACGACGGCGAGTATTTCCTCGCCAAGGGCGTGCGCGTCGGGCGCGGCGACTGGATCACGCTCGACGGCTCGACCGGCGAGGTCTTCCTCGGCAAGGTGGCGACGGTGCGTCCCGAGGGCGAGACCGGCGACTTCGCGACCTTGATGGGCTGGGCCGACAAGGTGCGCCGCCTGAAGGTGCGCACCAACGCCGACACGCCGAAGGACGCCGCCGTGGCCCGCAAGTTCGGCGCCGAGGGCATCGGCCTCTGCCGCACCGAGCACATGTTCTTCGAGGCCGACCGCATCGACGCCGTGCGCGAAATGATCCTCGCCGACGACCTCGCCGGCCGCGAGCGTGCCCTCGCCAAGCTGCTGCCGATCCAGCGCGGTGACTTCGTCGGCATCTTCCGCGAGATGGCCGGGCTGCCGGTGACGATCCGGCTCCTCGATCCCGCCGCTCCACGAGTTCCTGCCCCAGAGCGACGCCGACGTCGACACGCTCGCCGCCAAGCTCGGCGTCGACCCGGGACGGATGCGGGCGCGGCGCGCCCAGCTCCACGAGATCAACCCGATGCTCGGCATGCGCGGCTGCCGTCTCGGGATCGTCTACCCCGAGATCTATCTCGATGCAGGTGCGCGCCATCATGGAGGCGGCCTGCGAGGTGGCGCGCAATCAGGTGAAGGTCATTCCGGAGATCATGATCCCGCTGGTCGGGCACGTGAACGAGCTGGCGCGCCTTCGCAAGGAGGCCGACGATCTCTGTAAGGCGGTGATTCGCGACACCGGGACGAAGGTCGCCTACACCATCGGCACCATGATCGAGGTGCCGCGCGCCGCCCTCACCGCCGACGAGATCGCCCGCGAGGCCGAGTTCTTCTCGTTCGGCACCAACGACCTGACGCAGATGGGGTTCGGCCTCTCGCGCGACGACGCCGCGACCTTTCTGCCGCGCTACGTCGACAGCGGCATCCTGTCCGTGGATCCGTTCGCGAGCCTCGATCAGGAGGGCATCGGTCAATTGATGGAGACCGCCGTCGCCAAGGGCCGGAAGGTGCGCGCCGGCCTCAAGATCGGCATCTGCGGCGAGCACGGCGGCGACCCGAGCTCGGTCGAGTTCTGCCACCGCATCGGGCTCGACTACGTGTCGTGCTCCCCCTATCGCGTGCCGGTCGCGCGGCTCGCCGCGGCACAGGCCGCGCTCGCCAAGAAGAAATGACGCGACGGAGCTAGGAGCGAGTCGTGCCGCCGGCCGTTCGCGGAACGACCCGGGTGTACGGGATCCTCGGGGATCCCGTCGCCCACAGCCTGTCGCCGGCGATGCAGAACGCCGCCTTCGCGGCGGCGGGCATCGACGCGGTCTACGTGCCGTTTCCAGTCGCGGCCACGGGCCTCGCGGCCACCGTCGCCGGCCTCTACGCGGCCGGCGTCGCCGGCCTGAACGTCACCGTGCCCCACAAGGAAGCGGCGGCCCGTCTCGCCGCATCGCTCCGACCACGGGCGCGCGCCTGCGGCGCCGCCAACACGTTGATCCGGACGGCGCGCGGTTTCGTCGGCGACAACACCGACGGCGCGGGCTTGCTCGCCGCGCTCGCCGAGCATCGCTTCGATCCGCGCGGGCGCCGCGTGCTGTTGATCGGCGCCGGGGGCTCGGCACGAAGCGTGGCCCATGCATTCGCCCGCGCGGGGGTTGCGAGCCTGACGATCGCCAACCGCACCCCCGAGCGCGCGCGCGAGCTCGTGGCGTCGCTCCGCCACCGCAGCAGCCGCGCCGCCGACCTCGGCGCGCTCGGCGACCGCGAACTCCTGGCGGAGCTCGACCTGATCGTCAACTCGACGTCGACCGGACTCGGCACCGGCACGCTCCCCCGCATCGACCTGGCGGCAACGCCGCCCCGACTCCTCTGCTGCGATCTCGTCTACGGCGCGAAGCCGTCGCCCTTCCTGCGATCGGCACGCGCCGCCGGCCGCCGCGCCATCGACGGTAGCGGCATGCTGCTGCACCAAGGCGCCCTCGCCTTCACGCTCTGGACCGGCAAGCCGGCCCCGCTCGCGGTGATGCGACGGGCCCTGACGCGCGCGCTACGAGGCTGACCAAAGCGAGCGACCTCCGCGCGCCGAGCGCGCGGCCGAGATCCCCCTCGTCAATGAAACCGGGCGAGAATGTCGGGCCCGCGCGGCACCGGACACCCGAGGTACTCGAGCACCTCGCGATCCCCGAAGGCGCCCTTGGCACGGCCACGATGCTCCCACACGATCGCACGCGCTTCGTTCACTACGAAGAAGCCCGGAACCAACTCGTCCGGCGTCGTCAGGAAGCCGACCGACTTCGCGACGCCGGCGTCGGCCACGAAGGGGTACGGCAGGCCCGACTCGCGTGCGATCGCGGCGAGCGCGGCGCTCGGCGGCGGGCCGAGCACGACGAGGGTCGCGCCGCAGGCGCGCACGCGGGCGACCAGCTTGCCGAGCCGCTTCAGCTGGGCGCGGCAGAGCGGGCACCAGCTCGCCTTCAGCGTGACGAAGACGAGTCGGTGCGTCGCGGCGAGCGCTGCCACGTCCACGTTCGCCCCGTTCACGTCGCGGAGCGCCGCCGGCACGACGGGCGGCCCGCCCCATCCGGCGCGCGGCGCCGGCACCAGAGAGACGCCCAAGACGAGCGCCGCGACGCGCGCGCGGCACCTTCTCGCCGTCATGAGGCTCTCATAGCGCGCGCCGAGGCGCCACGACACTATGGGAGCGAGACCATCCCCCCGCTACGCAGGCGGACCGTCCGCCCGCACGTACCGTCGCCGACCAGCGCGGCCGCCAGCGCGGGATCGTCGGTGGTGGCGACCGTGCGAGATCCGTCGGGAAGGTCGCAGACCGTGACCCCGAACGCGGGCGCTTCGTCGGCGTACACCACGGTGTAGCTCGCGACCGTCGCGGGTCCATCGTGCTTGGCGACCAGCGGCCTGGTCGCGGTCTGCGCCCGCGCCTCGGCGGTGACGTCGGCGAACCCGAACCCGCCGCGCGGGGGCGTCGTCGACCATAGGGCGACGCCCTGCTTGGTGACCATGCCGCTGACGGCCGTGACGAGACCGACACTGCCGGCATCGGCGCGCAGGACCTCGGCCATGCGGACCGTCGATTGCAGCACGTAGTTGTTGAGCGGACCGCCCGCGAAGGCCATACCGCCGGTCACCGTCAGCGGCCGATCGGCTCCGAGGCCGAGCTCGCGCGCCTGGATCTCGACCGCAACGGGAAAGCAGCTGTAGAGGTCGACGTAGGCGATGTCATCGATGCCGACACCGGCGAGCGCGAACGCGCGGCCGCCGGCGATCGCCGCCGCCGGGCAGCGATGCAACTCCGCCCGCATCGCCACCGGGACCATGTGGTTGGATTCCGTTCCCGCGAGCGGGAAGACCCAGCCGTCCGAGGAAAGGCCGAGGGCCCGGGCCTTCCCGACCGAGCACAACACCAGCGCCGCCGCCTGGTCGACGTTCCACTGTGAGGTGTGACGCTTGGTGTACGGGAACGCCAACATCCGGTTGTGCGCGCCCGCGTCGCGGATCTCCGCGGCCGCGAGCGGCCGGCGATGCCAGGCCCGCGGGTTGTCGGCCGCGATCCGACTGAAGCCTGCCCACAGCTCGGCGACGCGATCGCGGTGCGCGTCGGAGGTCCGCCCCTCGGCGTGGCCGAGCGCGTTCTCGAGTAGCGCGTAGGCATTGACGGGCATGACGAGCCCGCGCTCGGCCTCGAGCGGCGCCCACAGCGTCCCGTCCGGTCGCTGCAGGACGTCGGGCGCGACCCCCGCCTGCAAGGTCTCGGGCGCCGGCACCCCGAGCGTGCGCGCCCGCGCGTGGCGCCAGCGCGCCTCCCCGCCGACGATCAGGACCACGTCGGCGGAGCCGCTGGCGATGTCGCGGCAGGCGTCGTTGACGAGCGTCTGCTGAAGAATCCCGATCTCGGCGAGGCAGGTGCGGGCGCGTGCGGCGCCGACACGGCCCGCCACCAGACGCGCCGGATCGGAATAGTCCCACAGCCCCTTCGGAACCGCGATGCGGTCGGCCTCGGCCAAGACCCTGGTGCTGCCGGCGTCGGCGGCGGCGCGCTCGAGCGCCGCCACCATGAGATCGAGGGCCTCGGGCGCCGCCCGTGGATCGTCCTCGCGCCGGCCGACGGCGCCGACGCCGACGAGAACGGGAGTCCGCGCATCGAGTCCGGCGTCGCGCACGGGCCTCAGTAGCCGAAGACCGGACCAAGCGCGAGTTCCTGCGACGGCCGCCGTCGGGAAGAGCGGACGGTGGAGGGCTCGGCGGCGGGTCCTACGGCGGCGGAGCGCTCCGATCGGCGCGGCGGCGGGCCAACGCCAGGCATCAAGCGATCGGCGTACCGCAGCAGCGCATGGCTCTCATCGGGCGATTGGCGCATCGCGCACGATTGGCGCGGGCGCGCTCCTCGCCGAGATCGCCGTGTGCCCGGAGGGTAGCCCCGCCGCCGAGCCCTCCACCGTCCGCCCGCACCGTCGCAGCTCGTAGGACGGACAACGAGTCTTCCGAGCTGCGGCGATGATGCGCGCGCGGTGGAGGGGTCGCCCGCGGGTTCCGGTCTCGGTGAGGAGCGCTACGCGCGGTCGATCACGACGCGCCGCTCGCCCGATGAGTGCCATGCGCTACTGCGATGCGCCGATCGAGCCATGACTGTCGTCTGGTCGAGCTACGCCGGTCGCCGCGCTCCGCCTCCGCAGGACCCGCGGGCGACCCCTCCACCGCGCGCGCGTTTTCCGCAGGCCGCCGGCGCAGCTACTCCAGCAGGGGATCTCTTCCCTTTCGCCCAATCAGCGGCCGATGCCGGTCGGCAGCGGCGGCGGTTGCAGGGCGCCCGTCAGCGCGAGGTAGCCGCTGGCGCCGGCATCGAGATCGTAGGAGCCGAGGACCTCGAAGCGGAGGCGCCAGCCCGCGACGTCGAGCGTCGGCCGAAACGTCAGGCGCGTCCCGACCCCCATGAGCCGCTTCGCGGTCTCCCCGAGCGCATGGTCCTCGTAGACCGTCAGCGAGAAGCGCCGGCCGGCGAAGAGATCGGAGACCGCCGTCCGTTGCATCACGACCTCCTGGCCGACGTCGGTGCGGGAGGCCTGCACGTGCGTCAGCGACACGATGGTCCGATTGTGCACCCGCGCGAAGAGCGCGAGCGTCGGGAAGCGTGACAGCGTTCCGTCCCGAGCCTCCGACGGCATCAACGTCAGCAGCGGCCGGACCCCGACCGCCTTGTGCTTGCAGTGCTCGATCAGTCGCGACAGCGGATCCGCGCCCGGCGCCCGTACAGGCGCGGCCTGCTCCTTCCGCAGGTCGTCGTCGTCGACGATCCACCGCTCCGGTCCGCGCGGGCCGTCGTCCGCCACCGCCGCGGTCGCGGCGAGCAGAACGACGACGAGGGTCGCGGCACCGAACATGACGGCGCTCCTTGATTGCACTCTACGCCCGGCAACGTGACCTAGGAAAGAAAAAAGAAGGGGGATGCGCGAGCGCTCTGACTCGCCGCGCAAGAGCGAACGCCAGCGCCGTCGCCAGGGCGCTCACGGAAAGCGTCCGCCTTGCCGATAGACCGAAACGAAGGAGGGGACGGTGTGCGGTCATGCGAAATGCGTACACATCTGACAATCCCGGGACACGCTGTTCGTAGCCGTTGAGCCCTGTGCGCTCGCTCTCTACGACCACGAGCATGACGATCGTCTCGTCCGGTTCTTTCGTGCCCGCCCCCGCCGCAGCCGCCCCGGAGACCGCATGACCGCCATGTCCCGACTCGGCGACCTGCTCGTCCGCCGCGGCCAGCTCGAGCAGGCCCATCTCGATCGCGCCATGACCGAGCAGCGCACCCACGGCGGCGCGCTCGCGAGCCACCTCGTCAAGCTCGGCTTCATCAACGAGGACGCGCTCCTCTCCTACCTCCAGAAGGAATACCGCCTCCCGGTCGTCGACCCGTCCAATCTCGACATCCCGCCCGAGGTGCTCGGGCTGGTGCCGGCGGCGATGACGCAGAAGCACCACCTCATTCCCGTCAACCTCGTCCGCTCGACCCTCACCATCGCGATGGCGGATCCGTCGAACCTGGTCGCGATCAACGAGGTGAAGTTCCTGACCGGCTACGACGTCAAGATCGCCGTCGCCGGCGCCACCGCCATCCAACGCGCGCTCGACCGCTACTACGACGCCGCCGCCAACTACGATCAGATGCTGACCGAGCTCGGCGAGAACGGCGACGTTCAGCTGGTGCAGGGCGAGGAGGAGGTCGAGCCTCCAGGACCTCGAGCGCGCCACCGAGGAGGCGCCGGTCGTCCGCCTGGTGAACGCGCTCCTCACCGACGCCATCAAGAAGCGCGCCAGCGACGTCCACGTCGAGCCGTACGAGAAGATGCTGCGCGTCCGCTTCCGCATCGACGGCGTCCTGTACGAGATCATGCAGCCGCCGGTGAAGCTCAAGAACGCCATCACCTCGCGCATCAAGGTCATGGCCTCGCTCGACATCGCCGAGCGCCGCATGCCGCAGGACGGACGCATCAAGCTGAAGCTCGGCAACAACCGCGAGATGGACTTCCGCGTCTCGGTGCTGCCGACCATCTTCGGCGAGAAGGTCGTCCTCCGCCTCCTCGACAAGTCGAACCTCCAGCTCGACATGACCAAGCTCGGCTTCGAGGAGAAGGCGCTCGCCGACTTCAAGGAGGCGATCTACCAGCCCGCACGGCATGGTGCTGGTGACCGGCCCGACCGGCAGCGGCAAGACCACCACGCTCTACTCGGCGCTCGCCGAGCTCAACAAGATCGGCCACCAACATCTCGACCGCCGAGGACCCCGTCGAGTTCAACCTGGTCGGCATCAACCAGGTGCAGATGCACGAGGAGATCGGGCTCACCTTCGCCGCCTCGCTGCGCGTCGTTCCTGCGCCAGGATCCCGACATCATCATGGTCGGCGAGATCCGCGACTTCGAGACCGCCGAGATCGGCGTCAAGGCGGCGCTCACCGGCCACCTCGTGCTCTCGACCCTCCACACCAACGACGCCCCCTCGACCATCAACCGCCTGCTCAACATGGGCGTCGAGCCGTTCCTGGTGGCGTCCTCGATCAACCTCATCATGGCGCAGCGCCTGGTGCGCGTGATCTGCGCCGGCTGCAAGGAAGAATCGGAGATGACCCCCGAGGCGCTGCTCGGCATCGGCACGCCCCCCGACGCTCGCACAGGACATGATTTGCTATCGCGGCGCGGGCTGCTCCGTCTGTACGCGGCACCGGCTACAAGGGCCGGCTCGCGCTCTACGAGGTCATGCCGATGAGCGACGAGATCCGCGAGGCCGTGCTCTCAGGCGCCTCGACCGCGGACGTCAAGCGGACGGCGATCGGCACCGGCATGACGACTCTGCGCCGGAGCGGCATCAACAAGATCGCCGAAGGCGTGACGACCGTCGAAGAAGTGTTGCGGATCACCATGCCGGACTGAGCGGCACAACCGTGACGGGCGGCCATCCGGTGGCGCCGGCGCGGCGAAATCGCCCCGCCCCGCCGATGGTGCGCCTCGGCATGTCGCTTGCTCCCTGCAATAGCTCGCGGAGGTACGTGTCGTGGTCAACATCCAAGATTTCCTGCAGCTCATGCTCGAGGCCGGCGCCTCCGATCTCCACATCACCCAGGACAGCCCGCCGCTGATCCGGGTGCACGGGGAGCTGAAGCCGCTCGCCTACCCTCCCCTCACCAATACCGACACGCGCAAGCTCTGCTACAGCATCCTCACCGAGGCCCAGAAGAAGAAGTTCGAGGAGGAGAGCGAGCTCGACTTCTCGTTCGCGGCCAAGGGCGTCTGCCGCTTCCGCGGCAACCTCTACAACCAGAAGGGCGCCGTCGGCGGCGCCTTCCGCGCCATTCCCTACGAGATCCCGCCGCTCGAGAAGCTCGGCCTGCCGCGCTCCGTGATGGAGATGGCCGAGCCTGCCGCGCGGCCTCGTGCTGGTCACCGGTCCCACCGGCAGCGGCAAGTCGACCACGCTCGCCGCCATGATCGACAAGATCAACGCGACCCGTCCCGAGCACATCATCACCGTCGAGGACCCGATCGAGTTCGTGCACAACCACAAGCGCTGCGATCGTCAATCAGCGCGAGGTCTTCGCCGACACGCACGGCTTCGCCCCGGCGCTGAAGCACGTGCTGCGGCAGGATCCCGGACATCGTGCTGATCGGCGAAATGCGCGACCTCGAGACCATCGAGGCGGCGCTGGTGGTCGCCGAGACCGGCCACCTGGTGTTCTCGACGCTGCACACCAACTCCGCGGTGCAGACCATCAACCGCGTGATCGACGTCTTCCCGCCGCACCAGCAGGAGCAGGTGCGCGCGCAGCTCTCGCTGGTGCTGCAGGGCGTGATCTCGCAACAGCTGCTGCCGCGCGCCGACGGGCGCGGGCGCTGCCTCGCCGCCGAGATCATGATCCCCAACGCCGCCATCCGGAACCTCATCCGCGAGGCGAAGGTGCACCAGATCTACTCGCAGATGCAGGTCGGCCAGCAGAAGTGGGGCATGCAGACCATGAGTCAGTCGCTCTTCGACCTGCATACAGCGGCGGCTCGATCACCACCGACGAGGCCCTCGGCCACGCGACCGAGCCCGAGGAGCTCAGGACCATGCTCGGCGAGAAGGCGGCGATCGTCGACAAGGTCCGTCCGATGGCGCGCCACTGAGCTGAATCACAGGGGGAGCTTTCTTATGCCAGTCTTCAAGTGGGTGGGGGTCGGACCGAACGGCGAGACCATGCGCGGCGAGATGGAGGCGACGACGCGCCAGGCGGTCATCACCCGTCTGCGCACGCAGCGCATCAACCCGTCGCCGGACAAGATCAAGCGAGAAGGGCAAGGGCCTCGACCGCGAGATCAACCTGCCGTCCTTCGGCAGCCCGGTGAAGCAGCACGACATCGTCGATCTTCACCCGCCAGTTCGCGACCATGATCGACGCCGGTCTGCCGCTCGTGCAGTGCCTCGACATCCTCGCCCAGCAGTCCGACAACAAGGCGCTCCGGAACGCGATCCGCGAGGTGAAGGACGAGGTCGAATCGGGCTCCACGCTTCGCCGACGCGCTGAAGAAGCACCCCAAGATCTTCACCGACCTCTACTGCAACATGGTCGCCGGCCGGCGAGGTCGGCGGCATCCTCGACACCATCCTGAACCGCCTCGCCGCCTACATGGAGAAGATGGTCCGGCTGGAGAGCAAGATCAAAGGCGCGATGATCTATCCCGGCATGCATCATCGCGGCGGCGGTGATCGTGACCGGCATCCTGCTCGTCTACGTGATCCCCGTCTTCGCCGACCTCTTCAACAGCTTCGGCCAGGCGCTGCCGGCCCCGACGCAGTTCGTCATCAACCTCTCGAACTTCACGATCAGCTACTTCTGGCTTCTGCTCGGCGGCATCATCGCCACGATCGCCGGCTTCGTCTTCGCGTACGCGCACCGACCGCGGCCGTTACTGGCATCGACCGGATCGTGCTCCGCATCCCCGTCTTCGGCGACCTGATCCGCAAGACCTCGATCGCGCGCTTCGCGCGCACCCTCGGCACCCTGGTGTCGTCGGGCGTGCCGATCCTCGACGCGCTCACCATCACCGGCCGCACCGCCGGCAACAAGGTCGTCGAGGAGGCGATCTACGCCACCCGCTCGAGCATCAGCGAGGGCAAGACGATCGCCGAGCCGCTGATCGCAGAGCAAGGTGTTCCCGCCCATGGTCTGCCAGATGATCGCGGTCGGCGAGACCACGGGCGCGCTCGATCAGATGCTCCAGAAGATCGCCGACTTCTACGAGGACGAGGTCGACAACGCGGTCGCCAACCTCACGGCCCTGATGGAGCCGATGGTCATCCTCTTCCTCGGCGTCATCATCGGCGGCCTGGTGGTCTCGATGTACCTGCCGATCTTCAAGCTCGGGTCGGTGCTGGCCTGACATGTCCCTCGCCGACGAGGGACCTCCGGCCTCCCCTGGGGTGATGGTGCGCGACGGACGGGACCAGGCCTTGCGGCGGCGACTCGCGTGGTTCCTGCTGGTGCGCACCGTCCTGGTGACGGTGTTCCTGGCCGGCGCCGCCTGGGTGTACGGCCCGCAGCCATCGGCCGGACCGGATCCGCGCCTCGGCCTGATCGCGCTCGGGTACGGCGTCACGGCGATCTCGAGCGTGCTGTTGCCGCGCGTGCGGCACATCCTGCTCTTCGCCGGCGCGCAGATCGCGGTCGATCTCGTGCTCGTCACCTTGGTGATGCTGGCGACCGGGGGCCTCGGGAGCCCGCTGGCGGTGCTCTACAACGTCGTCATTCTCAACACGGCCCTTCTCCGCCTCGGGCGCGGCATCCTCACCACCGCGGCCGCCGCGGCGGTCATCTACGGCGCGCTGATCACGGCGCTGATCGCCGGAGAGCCCGGCGAGTTGGCGCTGGGCCCCCACGCGGTGAGCCACTCCACCATCATCCTGTCGTTCTTCGCGATCGCCGGCCTCGCCCGTTACCTCACCACCCAGCTCGCGGCCGCCGAGAGTCTCCTCGCCGCCCGCCAGGAGGACCTCGGACGGATCGAGGTCCTGCAGCAACTGGTGGCCAATGCGATCGACAACGGCCTGGTGGTGACCGACTGCAGCGGCCGGATCGTCTCCGCCAATCCGACCGCGGTCGAGATCCTGGGCCTGGCAAGCGGCGGCTCCGGCCCCGCCCTGGACACGCTGCTGCCCGGCGCCGGCGCGCTCCCGGCCGACACCGCCGCCTCGGATCTCACGATCGGCGCCGGCGATGTGCAGCACCAGCTGCGCGTCAAGGTCGGCACCGTCACCGACACCCTGCACCACGCGATCGGACGCATCTACGTGATCCAGGACGTCACCACGGTGCGGGATCTCGAGGCCCGGCTGCGCGAGCAGGAACAGCTCGAGGCCTACGCCAGCACGGTACGGACCAGCAGCGACACCCCCGTCACCGTCTTCGAGGGACTGGTCGGCGAGAGCGAGCTCGATGCGGCGCGTCTTCGGCCTCGTCGAGAAGGTCGCGGCCACGGAGTCGACCGTCTTGATCACCGGCGAGAGCGGCACCGGCAAGGAGCTGGTGGCGCGCGCCATCCATCATCGCAGCGATCGCGCCGACCGGGAGTTCGTCCCGGTCAACTGCGGCGCCATCCCCGACACGTTGATCGAGAGCGAGCTCTTCGGCCACGTGCGCGGCGCCTTCACCGGCGCCGTCAGCGATCGGCCCGGCCTCTTTCGCCAGGCCCACAAGGGCACCATCTTTCTCGACGAGATCGGCGAGCTGCCGCTGCCGATGCAGGTGCGGCTGCTGCGGGTCCTCCAGGACCGCCAGCTCGTCCCCGTCGGCGGAACGACCTCGGTGAGCGTCGACGTCCGCGTGGTCGCGGCCACCAATCGCGACCTCGAGCGCCTGGTCGCCGAAGGGCGGTTCCGCGAGGATCTCTACTACCGCCTGAACGTGATTCGCATCGAGACGCCGTCGCTCCGCGCGCGCCCGGAGGACATCCCGCTCCTCCTGGTTCACCTCTTGCGAACCTGCTCGGCGCGCCACGGCAAGTCGATCGAACGGGTCTCGCCTCGCACGCTCAGGACACTCTGCACCTACGCCTATCCCGGCAACGTCCGCGAGCTCGAGAACGTCATCGACCATGCGATCACGCTCTGCGAAGGCGATGCCCTGACCGAGCAGGATCTGCCGGCCCATCTGACGGCCATGCCCGATGCGCCGCCCCCCTCCGAGAGCGAGGCGCCGGCGGCGCCGGTCTTCGAGGCCGGATGCAACCTCGACGAGCAACTCGCCACCTACGAGAAGGACATGCTGCTGGCGGCGCTCGACCGGGCCGGCGGCGTCCGCAAGCGCGCCGCCGAGCTGCTCGGCATCAAGTATCGGAGCCTCCGCCATCGCCTGTCGAAGTACGGCCTGGCGAGCGCCGACGACGAGGATCTCGATTTTGGATCGGGACAACTCCATTAGCCCCCGTGCGGCCGGCACGCTGCGCGTGCCGATCCTCCGATGGGCCTCCACGGACGGCGCTCGCGTTGTCATGCGAGCTTACCTGCGACTCGTGCCTCGCGAAGACGAGGGTGCGGCCGAACGCGTTTGGGGCTGGCCTACGCGCGTTGCTGGGGAACACCCGATCAGCGGCGTGTTTATGACGGTCAAAAATTGTCACCGCCAGGGAATCCGACGGTTTTTGGCTGAACGGCCAGGGCGCACGCAATGCGTTCTCGTACACGAAGCGGCGCCGCGACGCGCAGGCGGACTGCAATCGTCCGGACTTCGCGCCCCTTACATCCTTATTCCGCCGAGGGCTCGCCGCGGCGGGGCGCTGCCCGGCTCCACCCGGTCGAACCCTGGCACCCGGCTTGCTCCCGCTGGGAACCAACAAATCGCCTTCGGGACGATCAACGGCCCGAGACACTAGGAGGCAGAGACATGAGTAAGAAGAATCAGTCCGGTTTCACCCTGATCGAGCTTCTGGTCGTCGTCGCGATCATCGGCATCTTGGCCGCGATCGCCATCCCGCAGTTCGCGGCCTATCGCGCCAAGGGCTTCGACGCCCGCGCCGAAAGCGATTGCCGCAATGCCGCGACGGCAGAGGAAGCGTACTTCGTCGACAACGCGACCTACGTGGCCGACTCGGCCACGCTCGCCGCATCCGCCGGTTTCAACCCGTCGGCCGACGTCGACATCACGATCGCCGCGGGTCAGAGCGGCGACATCTCCACCTCGTTCGCGGTTACCTGCTCCTCGCCGAAGGGCTCGGGTCTGCAGTGCACCTGGACCAGCGACCCGACCGGCGGCGGCGCGAACATGGCCTGCGCCATCCCCTGATCACCCTCTAGTATCTGATGAAGCAGCGAGAGCGCGGGTGGGTCTTCGGACCCACCCGCGCTTTTCGCTTTTCGGGGAGAGGATCGCGCCCTCTTCTTCTGCTAGATTGCTCTCGGCATGGACACCCCGACGCTCGTGTTCGTCTTCGCCCTCGGGGCGATCATCGGGAGCTTCCTGAACGTCTGCATCGCCCGCCTGCCGGACGGCCGTTCGATCGTGCGGCCGCCCTCCCACTGCCCGCAATGCCAGACCTTTCTCGGCTGGTACGACAACATTCCGATCCTGAGCTATCTGATCCTCGCCGGCCGCTGTCGGAGCTGCCGGACGCGGATCTCCGCGGTCTACCCGGCGGTCGAGATCCTGACCGGCGCGCTCGCCGTCGCGCTCTTTCTCCGACTCGGCCCCACGCTCGCCTTCGCCGGCTACTTCGCGTTCGCGGCATCCCTGATCGTCATCACCTTCATCGACCTCGACCACCAGATCATCCCCGACGTCATCAGCCTGCCGGGCATCGTCGTCGGTCTCGCCTTCTCGCTGGTGTCGCCACTGGTGACGCCGGTCGACGCCCTCCTCGGGGTGCTGGCGGGCGGCGGGACGCTGCTCGCGGTCGCGTGGCTCTACCAAACCCTGCGCGGCCAGGAAGGCATGGGAGGCGGCGACATCAAGCTGCTGGCGATGATCGGGGCATTCCTGGGCTGGCGGAGCATCTTCGTGACGCTCTTCGTCGGCTCGGTGATCGGCTCGCTGGTCGGCGTCGTGCTCATGCTCTACCAACGCGCCGACACCAAGCTCGCGATTCCGTTCGGCCCGTTCCTCGCCTGCGGCGCGTTGGTCTATCTGTTTTTCGGCGATCGCATCCTCGCCTTCTACTTCGGCGTGTAGTGCCGGCGGCTACCCGCTACTCGTAGGGATTCCGCCCCGCACCCGGGCGGGTAGAACGGCGGGCGGCATGAGCGTGCGTCTCTCTCGTCGCCGGCATCCGCCCGGGCTCACCCTGATCGAGCTCATCGTGGCGCTGACGCTCGTCGGCGCCGTCGCGGCGGGCGGCGCGCTCGCCTGGCCGCGGATCGAGGCCGCGCTCCGCCTCGAGGCCGCCGTGCGGCAGGTGGCGGCCGACCTGCACGAGGCGCGCATCCTCGCGATCGCCTCGGCGGCGCGCGTGCGTCTGGTCTTCTTCCGCGGTGGCGCGACCTATCGGGTCGAGAGCGCCGACGACGACGGCGCCTATCACCTGACCGCGCGCCGGGCGCTGCCGCGTGGCATCCGCGTCGACGACGTCAACTCGGGCGGCGACCTCGTCTTCTCGCCGCGCGGCAACGCCGAGAACGGCACCGTCGTGCTCGCCGACCGGCGCGGCGTCCACGCCAGCCTGCGCCTGAACCAACGCGGACGGGTCAGCGTCGATCGGGTGCGGACGTGAGCCGGCCGATTGCGAGCGACACGAGGGGCTCGGCGCTGATCGAAGCGCTGGTGGCGCTCGTCCTGATCGCCATCGCGGGCACCGTCGTGGCGTCGGCGGCGGTCGCGGGACTGCGGGCGACGGCGCGCGGAGCCAACCTCGGCCGCGCCACCGCGCTCGCGGGACGCGAGCTCTCGGCGCTCGCGAGCCGCGCCGGCAATGCGAGCGCCGAGACCACCACGCTCGCCCTCGCGGGCTTCCCCGCTCCGGTGCAACGGATCACCGTGGTGTCGCGCGCGCATGGCGTCGCGTCGGTCGCGGTTCGCATCGTCACCGGCCGGCCCGCGGACGAGGTCGCGCTCGAGACCCGCGTTCTGGTCGACGAGTCCCCATGAGCCGGCAGCGCGGCATGACGTTGCTCGAGCTCCTGGTCGGCATGACGCTCGGCATGGTCGGCCTCGCCGCCATGACGGCGCTCGTGCGGGTCGGCACCGCGGCCTGGGAACGGGCGGGAGCCCGTGCCGAGGCGGCGACCGAGATCGCCGCCGCCGCCGATCAGGTGATCCGCGACCTTCGCCTCGCGGGCTACGATCCGCGGGTCACCGGCGTCGCGGGCCTCACGATCGTCGAGGCCGATCGGGTCGAGCTCACCGCCGACCTCGACGGCAATGGGGCGATCGACGCCGACTCCGAGGAGCGGATCGGTTACCGCTGGTCGGCCGGGAGCCGGAGCCTGCAGCGGATCGTCGGACGCCAGACGCTGCCGATCCTGAGCGACGTGACACCCGGCGGCTTCCGACTCGCCTATCTCGACGCGAGCGGGGCCGTCCTCGACCCGCGGGCCCCGGCGACCGCGGCGTCGACCCGCGTCGTGACGGTCGATCTCACGACCTCGTCCCCCGGGACGACCGCCACTCGCATCGGCGCCGGCGCCCGCTTGGTGAATCGATGAAGGGCAGCGCGCTCCTGATTGCCATCCTCTTGCTCGCCCTGGCGGGGGTGGTGGCGACGGCGCTCGCGGAGCTCGGGCGCCTTGCGCTCGCGCGCGCGCACGCGGATCGTGACGGTATGCGGGCCTGGTTCCTGGCCGAGGCCGGCCTGGCCGAGACGGTCGCCGCGATTCCCGCCGGCCATCGCTTCACGGCGTCGCTGCGCGCGGCTCCGCCCCCCGTTCCGGCCACCGGGGGGCCGTGGTCGTATGGCGTCGCGTTCGTGGACGACGGCGACGAGCATCCCAACGATCCCACCGCAGATGTCAACGCACGTGTCATGCTGCGGGTGAGCGCCTACGGTCCCGCACCCGTGCGGCGGCGCCTCGAAGCCGTTCTCGGCCGGCGCGCCGAGCCCCTGATGCCCGGGGCGGCCACCCTGGCGGGCGACCTCCGGACCCTGACTCCAGATTTTCCGCTGGACGGCCGAGACTTCGACGTGGGGAGCGCATGCACCATGGAGACCGGTGAGAGTGCGCGCGACGGCCTCAGCTTGCCGGAGGGGGCCGCGCTGCCGATGCTCGCGGGACCCGAGCAGGTTCGCGGGCGCTCCGCGCCACCGAGCATCGTGCGCGGTCCGGCTCCCGACCTCGGCGAGGTCGCCGCCGGGCCGAACGCGACCCGCGTGCCGGCCGGCGCACTGCCCGCAATCCTCGGGACGCTCGGCGATCCGCGCTTCACCGTCGTCGCCGGCGACGCCGCCGCCGACGGCGCGGCGAGCGGCGCCGGAACGCTCTACGTCGCCGGCCGACTCCGCGTCACCGGCCGACTCGACTTTCGAGGCGTGGTGGCCGCGGCGGGAGGCATCGAGATCGCGAGCGGCGGCCGGCTCGAGGTGTGCGGGGGGATGTGGGCCGCCGGCGCGCCGGCACTCGACGCGCGCGGCGGCGGTTTCGTCCGCGCCAGCCGCGCGGCTCTCCGCTTGGCAGCAACCGTCGCACCACTTCCCGCGCCGGTGCGCGTGATCGCCACCCGCGAGGCTTCGTGAAAGGACGCCCATGGCCGAAACGATCTTGATCGTGGACGACAGCGAGGACATCGCTCTCATCAGCGCGCGCATGCTGTCGCAGCGAGGCTTCGCCGTCATGACCGCGCTCGACGGGCGCGAGGCGCTCGCCATGATCGCGCGCCAGCAACCGAGCTGCATCCTGCTCGACGTCATGATGCCGCGCATGAGCGGTCTCGAGGTCCTGGAGGCGCTCAAGGCCGACCAGAACACCGCCCGCATCCCCGTCATCATGGTCACCGCCAAGACCACCGACGACGACGTGCTCCAGGGCTACCAGCAGGGCGCCGACTACTACATCACGAAGCCGTTCACCGCCGACGAGCTCTTGTACGGCGTGAACCTCGTGCTCGGACACCAGCCTGAGCCGGTGCCGGCACGACCGTCGTCATAGGAGCGAGCCGGAGAGGCTCCGAGGAGATCCCATGCCCGAGACGATCCTGGTGGTCGACGACAACGAGAACGCGACCCGCATGACTGCGCGGATGCTGAGTGGGCTCGGGTACGAGGTCATGACCGCTCTCGATGGACCACAGGCGCTGGAGCTGATCGCGGGCCGTGCTCCCGACTGCATTCTTCTCGACATCATGATGCCGAGCATGAGCGGCCTCGAGGTGTTGTCGCGGTTGAAGCACGACCCGGCGACCATGGGCATCCCGGTTATCCTATTGACCGCCAAGAGCCAGGACGAGGACGTGCTCACCGGCTACAAAGAGGGCGCCGAGTACTACATCACCAAGCCGTGCACCTCGAAGGACCTGGTTTACGGCATCCGGCTGGTGCTCGGGCAGCGCCACGCGCCTTCCTCACCCTCGCCCACCACGTAGGAAGCGGGAAGCAGCCTCGCCTCTCGCCGGGCACGAACATTCCCTCGTAAGCTAGGCTCGCCGCGGCCGAGCCCGCGCGTCGACCTCGCACCCGATTCGCGCTACATCCCCCCTGGGTTTAGTCGACGTGAGCGATGCCGAGAAAGCGCCGGGGTTCCTGATCACCGTCGAGGGAATCGACGGGGCCGGCAAGAGCACCCAGGTCGCGCGCCTCGCGGAGCTGCTGCGCGGCCGCGGTCATCGCGTGGTCACCACGCGCGAGCCGGGCGCGACGCCGCTCGGCCGCGAGCTCCGCCGCGTCGTCCTCGGGCGCGAGCTCAGCCTCACGCCGGAGGCGGAGCTGCTGCTCTTCCTCGCCGACCGCGTCGAGCACGTCGCGACCGTCATCAAGCCGGCGCTCGCCGACGGCGCCATCGTGCTCTGCGATCGCTTCTCGGACTCGACCATCGCCTATCAGGGCTACGGCCACGGGACCGACCTCGCGCGCGTCCGCCGCTGGGACGCGGAGAGCCGGTCCGGGATCGACCCCGACCTGACGCTCTTGTTGGATTGCCCGGTCGAGCTCGGCGCCGAGCGGCGGCAGCGCGAGACCGATCGCTATCAGGTGCTGGGTCGCGACTTTCACCAGCGGGTCCGGCAGGGCTTTCTCGACCAGGCGGCCACGCAGTCGGCACGGATCCGGCGCATCGACGGTAGCCGCGATCTCGCGGCGGTGAGCACCGAGGTCGCCGACGTCACGCTCGCCTGGCTGGCGGCCCGCGGCATCCGGCCGGTCTCCCGGTCCGTGACGGGGTGATCATGGCGAAACGCTCGAGCACGGCGGCACCACCGCCCCCGACACAAGACCTCGGCCGCTTCTCCGACGTGCGCGGGCACGATCGGGCGATCGCCTACCTGCGCCGGGGCTGGAAGGCGGGTCGGCTCGCCCATGCGTTCGTCTTCACCGGGCCGAGCGGCATCGGCAAGGGCATGGTGGCGCGAGCGCTCGCCCTCGGCCTGCATTGCGAGGTCACGCCCTTCGACGCCTGCGGCGACTGCGGCTCGTGCCGCACGATCGTCGCGGGCACCCATCCCGACGTGCGGGTGATCGCCGGACCGGCGAAGGACCGTCGCGACGTCTCGATCGAGCAGGTGCGCGAGCTGCAACGCGAGCTCGGCTTTCGCTCGCTCTCGCGCCACCCCAAGGTCGGCATCGTCGACGAGGCCCACCTGCTCACCCTGCAGGCGCAGAACGCTCTCCTGAAGACGCTCGAGGAGCCGAGCGGCGACAGCGTGCTGATCCTGATCGCGGTCCAGGCCTCGGCGCTCGCGCCGACGATCCTCTCGCGCTGCCAACGCCTCGTGTTCGCGCCCCTACCCAGCAGCGAGGTCATCGCGATCCTCGAAGGTCGGGGGCGCTCGCGGGCCGACGCCACCGCGCTTGCCGCCTACGCCGACGGCAGCCCGGGGAGCGCCCTCACGCTCGACCCCGAGTTCTTCGGCCAGCGCCGCCGCGAGCTGCTGAGCGCGCTCGCGGGCCTCCGCCGGGCCGGCTTCAAGCGGCTCTCCGACTTCGCCCAGACCCTGACCGCCGAGGAGAAGGATCCGACCGCCGTCCTGGCGCTGATCGCCTCCTGGCACCGGGACGCCTTGCGCCGCGCCGTGCTCGGTCCGAGTGCCGAGTTGCAAAACGCCGATCTCGCCGACCTCGTCGGCGCACCGCGCGTCGACACGAGCCTTCGCAATCTCGAAACCACGTATGCTACGATGCGCGCGCTTCGTCAGAATGCAAACCGCAATCTGACCCTCATCCAGATGCTGATGCGCCTCGAGTGACATGACCACCCCGGAGCACGCGACGCCATCCACGCCGATCTCCGTCGTCGGCGTGCAGTTCCGCGTCGCCGGCATCGTCCACGACTACGACAGCGGCGACCTCGCCCTCGTGCGCGGCGATCGCGTGGTCGTCGAGAGTCAGCGCAGCGTGGTACTCGCCACGGTCGCCCGGCCGCCGGTCGCCGGCCCGTCCGAAAACCGCCCGCCGCGCGTGCTCCGCAAGGCGGACGCCCGCGACCTCGCGCGCCAAGAGCAGAACCAGCAACGCGAGCGCGATGCCCACCGCCTCTGCCTGGTCCGCATCCGCGAGCGCCGCATGGCGATGAAACTGATCCAGGTCGACTACAACTTCGACGCCAGCAAGGCGGTCTTCTACTTCTGCGCCGAGGGACGGGTCGACTTCCGCGAGCTGGTGCGCGACCTGGCCCAGGCGCTGCGCACCCGGATCGAGATGAAGCAGATCGGCACGCGCGACGAGACCAAGATGCTCGGCGGCGTCGGCCCGTGCGGCCGCGAGCTCTGCTGCTCCACCTGGCTGCGCGAGTTCCAGGCGGTGTCGGTAAGATGGCGAAGGAGCAGGGCCTGTCGCTCAACCCGTCGAAGCTCGCGGGCATGTGCGGGCGGCTCAAGTGCTGCCTGCGCTACGAGTACGAGACCTACCTCGAGCTGAAGCGCGGCCTGCCCAAGCTCGGCTCGATGGTGACGTCGCTCAAGGGTGACGGCGAGGTGCTGCGACACAACGTCCTCAAGCAGACCGCGATCGTGCGGCGCGCCGACGACGGGGTGGAGGTCGAGGTCACGCTCGAGGACCTCGTCGAGAAGCGTGCCGACTGACGCCGCCGGTGCGACGGGTCCCCGTCGCATCTACATCACGACGCCGCTCTACTACGTGAACGCCGAGCCGCACCTCGGCTCCGCGTACACCATCCTCGTCTGCGACACGCTCGCCCGCTTCTATCGGCAACGCGGCTACGACACCTATCTTTCTCACCGGCACCGACGAGCACGGCGACAAGATCGCCGCAGGCGGCGGCGGCGGCGGGCGAGGACGCCGAAGACCTACGCCGATCGCATCAGCGCCGTCTTCCGCGAGACCTGGGAGGCCTCCGGCCTCGGCTACGACCACTTCATCCGCACCACCGACGCCGATCACGTGCGGACGGTGCAGGCCATTCTCCAGCAGGTGCACGACGCCGGCGACATCTACTTCGGCAGCTACGGCGGCCTCTACTGCACCGGCTGCGAGCGCTTCTACACCGAGAAGGAGCTCGTCGACGGCAAGTGTCCCGATCACAAGACGGTGCCCGACTTCATCGCGGAGGAGAACTACTTCTTCCGGATGGGCAAGTACCAGGCGCGCCTGCTCGAGGAGATCGAGCGCCGGCCCGAGCTGATCCGTCCCGAGCGCTACCGGAACGAGGTGCTCGCGATGCTGCGCGAGCCGCTCGAGGACCTCTGCATCTCGCGTCCGAAGAGCCGGCTCACCTGGGGCATCAGCTGCCCTTCGACGACCGCTTCGTGACCTACGTCTGGTTCGACGCTCTCATCAACTACGTCACCGCCGTGCGGGAGCTCGGTGCTCCGCGTTTTGCCGAGCTCTGGCCCACCGCCAACCACTTCATCGCCAAGGACATCCTGAAGCCGCACGCGGTCTACTGGCCGACCATGCTGATGGCGGCGGGCCTGCCGCTCTACCAGCACCTGAACGTCCACGGCTACTGGACGGTCGACGGCGCCAAGATGTCGAAGAGCCTCGGCAACGTCGTCCGCCCGCTCGACATGCAGGCGAAGTACGGGCTGGACGCCTTCCGCTACTTGCTGCTGCGCGAGAGCGTCTTCGGCCTCGACGCCGACTTCCGCGAGGACGCGCTGGTGACGCGCATCAACGCCGACCTCGCCAACAACCTCGGCAACCTGGTGAGCCGCACGCTGTCGATGCAGCAGCGCTACTTCAAGGGCGAGGTCCAGCCGCTCGGCGAGCGGCGGCCGGAGGACGACGCCTTGATCCGGGCGCTACGCCGAGGCCGCGCGCGAGGTCGACGCCCAGATGCGCGACCTCATGCTGTCGCGCGCGCTCGAGGCCGTGCTCCGCGCCGCCGATCACGCCAACAAGTACATCGTCGAGACGGCGCCGTTCACGCTCGCGAAGGAGGCGTCGAACCGGCCGCGCGTCGGCGCCATCCTGCACCATCTCCTCGAGGCCCTGCGCGCCACCGCGGAGCTCGCCGCGCCCTTCATGCCCGAGACCGCGCTCCGCATCGCCGAGCTGCTGGAGCTGCCGGCCGACGCCCTCCAGCTTCCCGGCGCGGCCTGGGGCGACGCATTCCGGCCCGGCCACGTGGTGCGGCCTCCGGTGCCGCTCTTCCCGCGCATCGGTGACTGAGAAGGGCGAAGCGGAAGGCGGCAGCGCCACGACCGGCGGCGCCGGCGGCGTCGATGCCAGGCCGCGCGCCGTCGACCTCGCGCCGCCGGCGGAGGTCGTGCCGCTGATCGACTCGCATTGTCATCTCGACCAGGACGCCTTCGCGGGCGACCGCGCGGCCGTGATCGCGCGCGCCCGCGCCGCCGGCGTCGGACGCCTGATCACGGTCGGCGCCGGCGGTCCGCTCGCGAGCAACCACGCCGCGGTCGCGCTCGCCGAGTCCGATGCGGACATCTTCGCCGCGGTCGCCGTGCATCCGCACGACGCGAGCCAGATCCGCGACGACACCTGGGAAGAGCTCCGTCGGCTGTGGGCGCACCCGAAGGTGGTCGCCGTCGGCGAGACCGGGCTCGACTACTACTACGAGCACTCGCCGGCCGAGGTGCAGCAACGGCACCTGCGGCGCTTCGTCCGCGAGGCCGGCCGCGCCGGCCTGCCGCTCGTGATCCACTGCCGCGACGCCTTCCCCGACCTCCTGCGCGTCTTCGCCGAGGAGGACGCCGGCGCGATCGGCGGCGTCATCCACTGCTTCAGCGGCACGCCGGCCGAGGCCGAGGCCTGTCTCGGCCTCGGCTTCGCGCTCTCGTTCTCGGGCATCGTCACCTTCAAGACCGCCGACCGCCTGCGCGAGGTCGTCCGCCTGACGCCGCCCGACCGCCTGCTGATCGAGACCGACGCTCCCTTCCTCGCCCCCGTCCCGCACCGCGGCCGGCGGAACGAGCCGGCGTTGGTACGACACGTTGCCGAGGAGATCGCGCGCACCACCGGACGCGACCTCGCCGAGATCGCCCGCCTCACGATCGCCAACACCGAACGCGCCTTCCGGCTGCCGGCGACCGCGAGCTGAGGTCGACGTGTTCGTGGGACACTATAGTGCGTCGTTCCTTGGCAAGGCGGCCGCGCCGCGCGCGCCGCTCTGGGTGCTCCTGCTCGCGGCGCAGCTGGTCGACGTCGCGTGGGCGCTCCTCGTTCTTCTCGGCGTCGAGCGCGTCAGTCTCGATCCGACGTTGCCGTCGAACCCGCTCGTGCTCGAGCACATGCCGTACACGCACAGCCTGGTCGGCGCGTTCGCGTGGGCGGGCTTGGCGTTCGTCGTCGCGTCACGGTTGCCGCGACTCGGCGGTGGCGGCGCCGCCTCCCTCGCGATCGCGGCGGTCGTGCTCTCGCACTGGGTGCTCGACCTCGTGGTGCATCGACCCGACCTGACGCTCTTCGCTTCCGAGCCACGGCTCGGCCTCGCGCTCTGGGACCGGCCGCTCCTGGCGTACGGGCTCGAGATCGCGCTGCTCGCGGGCGCCGCGGCGGTCTACGCGACCCGCGCGCGCATCGACGGCCGCGCCCGGCGCGGGCTCGTTCGCGGGATCGGCGCGCTCGTCGCGCTGCAGACGGTCGGCATGCTCGGTCCTCCACCGTCCTCGACGACCGCGCTCGCGCTCATGATGCTGACGATCTTCCTCGCGGTTGCCTGGGTCGCGAAGCGCGCGGAGGACCGCCTCGCGGTCCCCGCTCAGCGGTCCTGACGCGGCAGCACGGGAGCGCGCTCGGCGCGGGCGAGGTCGGCGTCGGGATCGATGTAGCGGCGGCTCGGACGGCCGTTCAGCGAGACGTACACGTCGGCGCGAACCTCGACGTCGCGGTGTCCGGCGGCGCGGGCCACGTCGGCGAGATGGCGCGCGTAGGCGGCGATCATGTCGGGCTGGGTCGCCATCATGCGGTTCTGGAGCGGCGTGAGCTCGGCGCGCGGGTCGATCGTCCAGGTCTCGCCCGTCGCCGGGTCGCGCAGCCGGAACGTCGCCATCCCCGCCTTCTCCATCGCCATCACACGCCAGGAGAAGCGAAAGCCCCGTTCCGTCCAGCCCACGTCGTCGCTCGCGAGAAAGAGTCGGAGCGGGATCAGCGCCTGGAGGAGCAGGTGAGCCGCGAGCACGGCCACGATCAGCGGCTCGTGCCGCATGGGCGCGGGCCGCGCGGGCGCGGCCACGGGTGCCCATCCGAAACGCCGCGGCCAGTCGGGCGCGAAGAAGATCGGGGTCAGGCCGATCATGAGCCAGGGGAAGATGCCGATCGGGAAGAGCAGGCTCGTGAGGACGTGGAAGACGACGACCAGCGCGTAGGCCGGGAGGCGGGTCCGGCGCCACAGCAGGAGCGGCACGATCCCGAGGTCGAAGGCGGCGCCGGCCCAGCTGCAGGCGTAGGCGGCCCACGGGCGTTCCAGGAACGGACCGAGCAGCGGCACGTCGCCGCTGGCGGCGAGCCAGATGCGAAGCGGCTGCGCCGAAAACAACCAGTCGGCGTTCAGCTTGGCGACGCCGCCGTAGAAATAGACGAGTCCGAGCTGTGCCCGCAGCACCCACACCGTCCAGGCCGGAACGGTGTCGCCGGCGATCTCCGGGCGGCGGCGCGCGTCGACCGAGCCGGCGGCGCCGATCGGCAAGAGCGCCAGCAGCGCCGCCAGCACGCTCACCAGATAGTAGTGGTTCAGGTAATTGGTCTTGTCGATCAGGTGGGCGTAGGTGAAGCCGATCGCGAAGAGCGCCGCGCTCGCTCGCGCGAAGACGCCGACGACCAGGGCGGCGGCGAGGATGCCGAGCGCCGCGAAGAGCAGATGCATGCCGGCACCGGGCAACGGCTGGATCCACTCGAAGCCCGCATAGGTGAAGAAGAAGCGCGGGGTCCGGAACAACGAATCGATCCAGCCGTGCGCGAAGTAGCGTCCGACGGCGACCAGCATCACCGTCCCGAATGCGACCCGAAACGCCACCAACGACGCTATGTCGATTGCATTTCGCCCCCGTGCGGTCGGCACGCTACGCGTGCCGATCCTCCGATGGGCCTCGGCGCCCGAAGTCAATTCGGGCGCCTCGCGCGCCAGTGCTCGCGGCGGCGGAGACTCAATCGCCGTCGTTGCCGCCGAACGTCAACGTCACGCCGAGCGTGCTCGCCACGTCGAGCGTCAGCGCCCGGCGTAGCGCCTGCACGCTTTCGTAGGCCGCCTGCACCTCCGCCGGATGGTTCAGGACGGCGTCGGCGAGCGGCGTCGGGACGGCCGCCGTCGCGGTGATCGCATCGTCGAGGAGCTGCCGGACGTTGGCGTCGATCTCGGGGCTGAGCGGCACCACCAGTGTCCCGATGCCGCTGCCCTGCCCGCCTTGAAACCTGCCGAGGTAGACGTTGGCGATACCCTGCAGGTCGGCGACGGCTCCCGCGATCGCCTCGCCGCTCCGCGGCGTCTCGACGAGATCGGGACGCGGACCGCCGCCCTTGACGCCGAGCGGCTTCCCGAGACGCTCCTCCTCCACCACCTCGGCGGTGAAGATCATGCGATTCACGACCTCGTCGAACGCCTCCTTCAGGGTCGGAAAGGTCTGGCCACCGATCCCCGAGTCGACCAGATCGGCGCCGAAGTTCCCGCCCGTCGGCTCCCACGCCTGGCGTAGCGTATCGGCGTGCTCGCGCAGGTTGACGGCGAGCGCGAGCAGATAGGCGCGGCGGCGGCCGTTGGTGGGCCCGGTGAGGTCGTTCACCGCTGCCGGCGTCGCCCTCCGCCGGGTCGAAGAGGAAGTACTCGATCGCCTGGAACCCGACCTTCTGCGCCCCGAGCGTATCGAGGTAGTCCGACGACAGCGACGCCGAGCCGGCGACCTCGCTGTCGATCTGCCCGGTGTTGACCGGCGACCAGTCGATGCGAGCGCTGGTGCGCTGGGTCTCCGACGGGCCGAGCCGGAAGGCCTCGGTCTCCTTCCAGGCACGGCGCGTGGCGCGCCAGGCGTCCTGCGCGACCGCGAGGGTCTCGGCGCCGGGCGTCGTGACCAGCGTCTCGATCGCCGCCTCGAGCGTCACCGCCTCGCTCGAGAGCCTCCGGTAGCCGGGAAGCACGAGAACGTCGGTGAGGTCGCGGAGGAAGGTCCGGCGCGGACCGAGCGATCCCCCGCCGCCGCAGCCCGTCACCTCGCCGAGCCCGGCGGCGGCCCGGAGCACGTTGACGCCGTCGCTGATCGTGACCGCGCCGCTGCCGTCGGCGTCGCAGCGGGCGAGCTCGCATTCGCCGAGCCCGGCCGCGGCCCGTAGGACCAGCACGCCGTCGGTGAGGGTGACGCCGCCGCTCGCGTCGGCATCGCCACAGACCTGCGCCCCGGCCGGCAGCGCCGAGCCGAGAAGCAGCAACGCCACTGCGGCCAGGAGGCCGCCAATTCGCTCGTTCGTCCACATCGATCGCATGGCTTCGGATCCTCTCTTCGTTCTCACAGCGATTCCAGAAACCGGACCAGCGCGGCGCGCTCGTCCGCCGTCAGGTCGCGAAACGCCTCGCGCGCCGCCTCGCCCTCGCCGCCGTGCCAGAGGATCGCCTCCGCGAATCCACGAGCCCGGCCGTCGTGCAGCAGGAAGCGTGTGTTGGCTGACGGTCGGGAGGAGCCCGAGGCCCCACAGTGGAGGGGTCCGCCACTCGCTGCCGCTCGCGAGGAAATCGCCGCGGCCGTCCGCCAGATCGGGACCCATGTCGTGCAGCAGCAGATCGGTGAAGGGATGGATGGTCTGGTGCGAGACCGCCGCGAACCCCGGCAGCTCGCCGGTCGTGACCGTCGGCAGATGACACGAGCCGCAGCCGGCGGCGGCGAAGAGGGCCTCGCCCTGCCGCACCTCCGGGTCGTCGACGTCGCGCCGCGCCGGCACGGCGAGCAACGTCATGTAGAAGGTCACGAGATCGAGCTTCAGCTGGTCGATCTCGGGCGCGCCGCCGTCGGCAGCCGCGAGGCAGGCGACCTCGACCGCCGTGCAGTCCTGCGCCGTGAAGAGCGGCGAGGTGATGCCGATGTCGCCGAGAAACGCCCCCGCCCCCTGCTGCTCGAGAGTCGGGGCGTTGGCCTTCCAGCCGAAACGGCCGATCACCGGCGCCGCGCGCCGGATGTCCCAGACCTGATTCGGCGCGTCCGGAGACGCCGTCGCCGTCGGCGTCGGCGGGATCGGCGCGCTCGAGCACCGTCGCCTCGTCGATCGCCGCCAGGAGGCCGAGGCCGAACACAGCGGGCGCCACCCGGAGCGAGGTCCGGACCTCGGCGGCGAGCGGGCCGTACGCGAGCTGGTCGATCGTGAGCGTCGGCGCGCGGAGACTGTACGGCTCGCCGTCCGTGTAGGCGCCCGCACGTTCCTCGTAGTCGAGCGCGAGGCGGGCCTCGGGAACGACGCCGAGGATGGCGCGGTCACCGAGCTGGAGGCCATAGCGCGGCTCGGCCACCGCCCCCGCGACCAGGTCGTCGCCCGGGACGCTGACGCGTACCAGGATCGACTCGAAGGCCTCGCCGGCATCGACCGGCGGACGTCCGCGCCCGTCCTTGAAGTGGCAGCCGGAGCACGAGGCGGCGTTGAAGAGCGGGCCGAGCCCGTCGCTGCCCGTCGTCGAGGACGGCGCCGTCACCCAGTTGCGGTTGAAGAGCGCGTTGCCGGTGAAGAAGTCGGGCCGCTCGGCCGACGTCAGGTTGGCAGCCGGCTGCCCGAAGGCGTTGACCGACACGTCGAACACGGTGGTGTCGCCGCCGGAGCGCGGATCGGGAGCCAGACCGCGGCAGGTGAGATCCGCGTCGAGGCCGGCGGCGGCGCGCAGCACCCGCACCCCGTCGGTCACGGTGACGGCGCCGCTGCCGTCGACGTCGCAGACGCTCGCCTCGCACCCGCCCTCGAGCTCGGCGGCGGCGCGGAGCGCACGGACGCCGTCGGTGATGGTCACCGTGCCGTTGCCGTCGGCGTCGCCGCACATTTCGGCGGCGGCGACGCCGGGAACGGCAACGGCGGCCGCGCCGAGCAGCAGCGCGACCGCCGCGAGCAGGAATCCGTGCCGAACCGTCATGTGCCTCCGGCGGTCATTGCCCCGTGCCGGTCGTCACCCCGAGCGCCTCGGCCGCCGCGGAGAGCGTATCCCCCTGCTCGAAGAGGTCGTCGATCGCCGCCTGGATGGCCACTCGACCCGGCGTCCCGTCGGCGCCCTGCACCGCCTGATCGAAGGGCTGCGGAATCGCCTGCACGGCGGCGACGCTCGCCGCCAGCTGCGCCTGCAGCGTCGCGTCGAGCGCCGGATCGACCTGGCGCACCAGCTCGTCGAGACCCGGGCCGTCGAGGCTGCCGTAGCGACCGAGGTATCCGTTCTGGATGCCGAGCGCGTCGTTGGCGAGATCGTCGCGGGTGTTGTCGGAGAAGCAGGAGTGCTCGTCCTCCTGATCGCGGGTCTCGAAGGCGACGCTCAGGCGCTCGCCGCCGAGCTCGCCGGCGGAGAGCGATCCCAGACCGGTGAGAATCCGTCCGAGCGCCTCGTCGGTGTCGATCGACAGGAACTCGGCGCGATAGTTGGACGGATTGCCGGGTGCCCACTGGTCCGTCACCTCCTGCAGGTTGTCGACCAAGAGGTGCGCCGCAGCTTGCAGGTATTGTCCGCGCCGTTCCTGATTGGCGGCGGTGCCGCTGCCGTCGGTCACGTAATCCGTGAAGGGACGCGTGCCCGGTCCGGTCGCGCTCTGGTCCTGACCCCAGAGCAGGAACTCGATCGCGTGGTAGCCGGTCGCGATGTTGGCCTCGCCCCCCGCCTCGTTGGCCTCCGCGAGGGTCTCCTCGCTGATCACCGGAAAGCCGGCGGGATCGTTGATGATGCCGCTGTCCGGCGCGCCCTCGACGTAGTCGATGTAGTTCTCGTCGAGCGGCCAGGCGTTGATCAGTCCCTCGGGTCCGGTGTCCGGATCGTCGATCGGGCCGTTGTAGAAGCGCGCAATCTCGGTCTGCTGGTAGGACGGGCGCGACGCGATCCACGCCGCCTTGGCGGCGTCGAGCGTGGCCTGGCTGGGCGACTCGACGAAGGCGTCGACCGCGTCGTGCAACGCCTCGGCGTCGCTGAGCGCGTCGCCATAGTTGGAGAAGAGCAGGTCGGCGTAGTTCTCGACCACCTGGGCCGCGGTGACCGTCGACGGCGTCGCCGTCGGACCCGGCGTCGGGGTCGCCCCGCCGTTCTCGTGATTGTCGTTGCCGTTGTCGCCGCAGCCGGCCGCGAGCGCGGCGAGGGTGGCGAGCACGATCCCAAAACGCTTCGCTGTCATGCCATCTCCTTCAATTGGTCTGGTGGGTGTGCGGGTCAGGGCCGTCCCGCCGCCGCGCCGGGCGGAGGAGGTGTCACTCGTCCTCGTCGTCGTCCGGCGCGCTCGAGCGGTAGTCGTTGGGTTGCGTGGTGGCGATCGCCCACACCACCGCACCCACGAGGAAGGCGAGCACGCCTTCGAGGGTCAGAAACGCGGCGATCTTGAGGTACGCGAAGGCGGGCGCGACGAAGCGCACCAGCCATCCCGCCGCCTCGTCGGCGAGCGCCGACGCGAAGGCGAGGCTCACCACCAGCGCCTTCCGGCGGTTCGCCATCGGCACGAACAGCAGGAGGTGCGTCATGGTAAGGACGAGGATGCCCATCGCGAAAAGATGGAAGTGCGTGATCTCGAGCATCCCTTGGTAGCTGCGCGGTTGCGTGAACTGCGCCTCGTCGCCGCGGTAGTAGGCGACCACCGAGGACGGCGTGAGGCTCATCTTGTTGAAGTAGAGAAGTGCGTTGGAGACCCACAGGAGGGCGACGAACACCAGGAACCACACCAGCACGAGCCGGAGCAGCTGGTTGTCCTTCCAGTCCGGCGTGACGGTGAAGCGCACTCATTTGCCTCCGCCACTCGCGCCGGGGATCACGACCGCGACCAGCGCGAGCGCGCGTCGCACTCCGGCGGTCATGGCCTGCGCGCTCAAGGTCGCCCCCGTGATGCCCTGGATGCCGGCGCCGAGCTTGAGATCGTCGTCGAGCGCGCGGCCATTGAACTGGCCGATCCAGCGCTCGGTCGGCAGGTACTCGGGCGGCTCGTGAAACGCGAGCACCTCGACGCGGACGAGGCTGCCCTTGGGATCGATCACGACCATGAAGGTTTCGGGCAGCGTGCGGACGATGTGGCTGTCGATGACCGCGTACCCGGTGATCTGCTCGCCCTTCCAGCCGACGTGGATCGTCCAGAGCTGCGACTCGAGGGGGGCACGGGCGCGCCGCTCGATCTCGCGCTTCTGCTCGTCGCTCAGGATGACGACGCGGTCCTCGACACGATCCGAAGCCGGGAAGGCGAGCGCCAACGCCTCGTCCTTGGCGAGGAAGACCTTGGCGTGCGCGCCGCGTGCCGCCAGTACCAGCGGCATCACCATGCCGAGGAAGGCCCACAAACGCGCGCGCTTCCCGTACGCGACGATGCGTCGGTCCACACCCATGCTCAGAACACGAACCCGGCGCCGAGATTGATCTCGTCAGCCCGCGGCAGGGTGCTGCCGGCGTTGAAGTTGCGGTATTCGAACTTGAGCACGACCTGCGGATGCGGCTTGTAGTCGATGCCGATCGTGTAGAGCTGGACGTCCTTCCCGGGCACCCGCTGGAATCCGTGCGGCACGTCGTCCTGGGTGTCGAAGATCTCGTAGCGGAAGAACGGCAGGAGGGCGTGCGTCGTGTCCGGCAGCACGAGCGGCAGCACGTCGTAGGCGGCCTCGGCGTAGAACCCGAAGGTGTCGTCGGCGATCGTGTCCTCGAGGCCGCGACTCAGCACATCGGCGTCGTCGATCGACACGAAGGCCCCGAGCGCGCGCATCTCGAGACCGCGGTAGCGGACCTGGGCGTGCGTCTCCCACAGCAGCGTGAAGGCGCTCGGCTTCTGGCCGTCGAACTCGCCGTCCTGGCCCGAGTCGCCGGTCCACACCGAGCCGCCGACGGTGACCCCGGCGATGGGCGTGTAGTCGAGCCGCACCACCCCCGCGAAGTCCTCGGCGAGGGCGCGATTGCCAGCCTGGCGCCCGCCCCGGATGCCGTTCGACGAGAAGCCGTCGGCGTTCAGGCCGTTCATCAGGTAGGCACGGTAGTCGAGCCCCGGCGCGAGCGTGCCGAAAAGTCCGACGCCGCCCTCGCGCCAGGTGGTCGGGATGATCAGCCGTTCGGTCTCGGGCCGAAACACGCCGTGGAAGAACGGCGGCTCGTGCATCTCGTTGATGAAGCCGACCGGCACCAGGAGCAGGCCCGCGCGTGCGTTCAGCGGCTCCCACATCATGAAGTCGAGATAGGCGAACTCGACCTCGGCGGCGCCGCTCTCCGAGGTCACCGTCGACTCGCCGGCGATGGCGTGCTCGAACTCGATCTCCGCGTTGAAGAGAATCCGGTCGTTGAACTTGTAGCCGGTGTAGAGCACGAGGCGGAGCATGTCGAAGACGTCGCGCTGGCCGCGCTGGTCGCTGACGAACTTCTGAAAGTTGTACTCGCCGTAGCCGCCGATCGAGAGCCCGCGCTCGATCTGGTAGACCTTCGAAGCCGCCGGCCCGAACCCGTAGGAACTCTTGAGCTCCTTGACCTGCGGCAGCACCAGCAGGCTCTTGATGCGCTCGACCTCGGTGGCGAGGACGCCGATCTTGCGATCCTGCTCCGCGGCGGTCGCCGCGGGCACCGCCGCCGCCGGGGCACTTGGAGCTGCCGCCCGCGACGGCTCCGCGGCCGACGGCGCGGGCGGACGAGTCGCTCCCGTACGCCGCTCCTCCTCGAGCGCGCGGAGACGGGCGCGCATGTCGTCCATCTCCCGCTGCATCCGATCGAGCTGCTCCTGGTACGCGCGAATGCGCGGATCGTCCTCGGCGACCGCCGGCATCGCCACGGCCGCCACGGCGACCGCGATCATCCACCAGGCCACCATGCGACGCTTCACCATCCGGTCCCCTCCTTGGGCTCGGCGCTCGCCGTCCGCGTCGGGGGCTCGTCGACGGGCTCGAACGCGAGCGGCGGGCGTCCGACGAGCACGAGCCGACGATCACGGCCGGCGCCTGCGACGAAAAGGGCGCCAACCTCCGGCTCGCGCGCGAGGACGTCCGAGATCGCGTCGGGACCGAGCACCATGAGCGCGGTCGAGAGCGCGTCCGCGGTCGTGGCGTCGGGCGCCCACACGGTGACCGCCAGGTCCGGGCGCACCGGCCGACCGCTGCGGGGGTCGTAGATGTGGCTCCGCGCCCGCCATCCCTCGGTCGCGAAATCGCGCGCGTAGTTTCCGGAGGTCGACACCGCGGAGCCGGCGGCGAGCGTGAGCACGCCGAGGGTGGTCGCGGGTGCGGCCGGCTCGCGAACCGCGAAGCGCCAGCCCGCGCCCGGCCCCGCGCCGAGGGTGGCGAGGTTGCCGCCGAGGTCGAGGACGGCGCGACGAGCGCCATTGGCGGCGAGCGCGTCGCGCGCCCGATCGAGGGCGAAGCCCTTGGCGATCCCACCGAGGTCGACTCCCATGCCCTCGCGTTGGAACCGCACCGTCCGATGCCCGGGGTCGAGCACGAGGCCGGCCCACCCCACGGCGATCGGGCGCATCGGTCCGAGGTGGTCGAGCCCGGGATAGGCACCCCATGCCCGCAGCAGCGGCAGCACCGTGACGTCGAAGGCTCCGTCGGTCGCCGCGCTCAGGGTCAGCGCCCGCTCGAGGCAGGCGTAGAGGTCGCCGTCGACGACCTCGGCATGGCGGGCGGCGTGGGCGTTCATCCGCACCAGGTCGCTCGCGGGCCGATACAGGCTCATCGCCGCGTCGACTCGACGGAGCGCGGCGAACGCCGCGGCGAAGGCGGCGTCGTCGCCCCCCTCGGCGATCGTGATCGTGGCGATCGCGCCCATCACCAGCTCGGCGCGGGTCGGAGGGGACACCGCAGCGGCGGCGCCTGCGGGACCGGCGACGATCAGGCTCAGCAGGAGCGCGCGACAGAAGGTGGGCGAACGGCGAGGCATGACTAAATGAAAATGAGTATCATTTTCGGCAGGCGTACCTATGCGACCCCTCGGGGGGTGTCAAGCCGACGTTGACTCGCGTCGGCACGCTTGGGATAGCCGCCGGACGTGAGCGCTCCGCCCTTCGCCCGGCTCGATCACCTCGTGATCGCCGTCCGCGACCTCGACGCGGCGAGTGCCGCCCACGCGACGATGCTCGGGCGGGACCCGTCGTGGCGCGGCGTGCACCCCGCCTACGGCACGGCCAACGTGCTGTTCGGTTTGTCGAACTGCTACGTCGAGCTGCTGGCATTGGGACCCGAACCCTCGGGGCACCCCGTGGCGCAGGCGCTCGCCGCCTCGCTCGAGGCGCGAGCCGAGGATCTCTTCGCGCTCGCCCTCGGCAGCGACGATCTCGAGCGCAGCGGCGCCGCGCTCGCGGAGCGCGGCCTCCATCCCGGCCCACTCCTCGACGGCGAAGGGCAGGACGCGGAGGGAACGACTCGACGCTGGCGCTCGTTCATGCTGCCGGCGGCGGAAACGCGCGGCCTCAACGTCTTCGCCATCGAGCACGCGGACCGCGCCGCGATCCCGGCCGCGACGGCGACGGCGGACCCGGCGACGGTCGCGACCGGCGTCGATCACGTCGTGATGTTCTCGGACGATCTCGACGCCACCCTCGGCCTCTGGCGCGACGCGCTCGGGGTCGCCGAGCGCTGGCGCCGGGAGTTTCCCGAGCGCGGCACGGTCAACGTCGGCCTCCGCCTCGGCGGCGTCACCTTCGAGCTGGTGGCGCCGCTCCAGCCCGGCTCCGGTGAACGTCGTGACCGCCTGTGGGGCGTCGCGTACGCCGTCCCGGATTGCGACGCGACGGTCGTGCGCCTCCGCGGCGCCGGGGTCGCCGTCGGCGACGCGCGGCCCGGCCTGGCGCCCGCCACGCGGGTCGCCACCGTCAAACGCGAGGCGGCGCTTCCCACCTTACTGATCGAGCACACGGGGCGCGTGCGCCGTTCTCAGGTTTGATAGACGCGCGACTCCTGCTTCGTACCGGCGCGGCCGACGCGCCCCGCCCGGCAGTCGGCGCACACCCCGTAGATCTCCATCTTGTGGCGGGTGATCACGAAGCCGAGCTTCTGCGCCACCTGCTCCTGCAAGCGCTCGATGGAGTCGTTCGCGAACTCGACGATGCGACCGCAGCGCTCGCAGATGAGATGGTCGTGGTGATGCTCGCGCTCGACGTTCTCGAAACGCGCCTCGCCGTCGTGGAAGTGGCGCTCCGCCGCGAGGCCGCATTCCCGCAACAGCCGAACCGTGCGGTACACGGTGGCGTACCCGACCCGCGGGTTCACTTTCTTCACCTCCCGGTAGAGCTCCTCGACGCTGATGTGCCGGTTGCTGGCGAAGAAGACCCGCGCGATGTCGTCACGCTGCGACGTCGACTTGAGCGCGCGCGTGCGAAGCGCGCTCTTGAACGCCGTGAATCGCTCGCCTTGCATGCGCTGGCTGACAACCATGGACGATGCTCGTGCCGTGCGGCCGCCGCGTCGGTCGGTGTGGACCGCGTCGCGCGCCGCCGTCATGCCTCCGCGATCGCCGCCGCCGGGCGGCGGGTCACCATGGCGCGCAGCGCTGGCGACAGGAAAACGTGCTCGAGGTCGCGATCCGCGAGCGCCGCGCACAGTACGTCGATCCGCTCCGGTTCGGAGAGCTTGCGATCCAGCAAGATCACGTCGCGCTCGCGCACCCGACAGGATCCGCTGCGCGGCCGGTAGCCGACGTCCCGCAGGAGCTCCTCTTCGCGAACCTCGAACCCGAGCTCGCGGGCCACCCGCATCAGCTCCTCCACGATCGCCCCAACCGCCGCCGACTTGTTCCGCTTCACGGGGGCGGATCATAGTGGTAAACGGCGGTGAGAGTCCATGATCAAGAGCATCCTGGTCACCCTCGACGGCTCGGAGCACTCGCAGACCGCGGCACGCTACGGGTGCTGGCTGGCGGAGCGATTGCAAGCGACGGTCGTCGGCATGCACGTCATCGACGTGGTCTCGATCGAAGGGTCGGGAGCCTTCCTGCACGACGTCTCCGGGTCGCTCGGCTTCGAGCCCTACCTCGATTTCTCCTCGAAGATGCGCGAGGCCCTCCAGGAGCGCGGCCGGGTGTTGCTCGAGCAGTTTCTCGCTCTCTGTGGCGAGCATGGCATTCGCGCCGACACCCACCTCGCCACCGGGATCGTCGCCAACGAGATCTGTGAGCAGGCACGGACCGCCGACCTCGTCGTCGTCGGCCACCGTGGGGTCAACGAGCGCTTCTCGACCGGTCTGCTCGGGGGCACCACCGAGAGCGTGACCCGCAAGTGTCCGAAGCCGCTCCTGGTGTCGCCGATGCAATTCCAGCCGATCGGCCGTCCCCTGCTCGCCTACGACGGGAGCCAGCGCGCGGCGGCCGCCATGCACGAGGCGGCCGAGCTCGCGGTGGCGCTACGACTGCCGCTCACGGTGCTGCACGTCGGCAAGGACGAAGGCAGCGCCGCGCGGGTCGTCGACGAGGCCCGCCGCTACCTGGCGTCGCACCGTCTCGAAGCCGAGTACGTCGTGCGCCCCGGGCACGCCAACGAGGTGATTCTCGACGTGCTGGGGGAAGGCGGCCACGATCTCCTCGTGATCGGCGCCTACGGCCACAGCCGCATCATCGAGATGGTCCTCGGGAGCACGACCGAGTACGTGCTTCGCAACGCCCCGGTCCCTCTCTTCCTCTGCCGCTAGGCGTCGGCTCGGGCCGGAAACACGAAGGCCCGTAACCTCCATGGCCACGGGCCTTCGATTCTCGCATCGCCGGGTCAGCCCGGCGCGCTGCTAGTGGCCGGAGCCGATCAGCTCGGCGATCGTGAACTTGTCCTCGGTCGTGCCTTCCTTGTCGCCCTGCGACCAGTACCAGCCCGGCTCGCCGGGGAAGCGATGGCTCGGGAGCGCCGCCTTGGTGGCGTGCTGGAGCTGCATGTCGACCATGACGATCGCGGGGAGCATGGGCGTGTCTTCCTCGTACTTGATCTTGGCGCCCGCGAAGGCCTCTTTCCGCTGGGTGAAGTTGTTGACCCAGACCTTCCAGAGCTGACCGGCGCGGTCGTACATGTCGCTGTACGGCACGTCGTAGTTCTCCTTGTCGATGTACAGGACGCGCTTCGAGTAGGCGTACTGCGGGAGCTTCGACTCGCCCTCGACGACGTACACCTGGCGCTTCTCCCACTCGCCGTCGAAGGTCCAGTCGATCGCGCCGTCGTTCCACTTCACCGGCAGGTTGGTGGTGTGGAAGGCGCCGAGCACGGTCTTCTCGCCGAGGAACTTCCAGTCGGCCCAGGCGATCTGTCCTGCGTAGCCGCCGTAGCTGTCCTGGTCGGTGTCCTGGCCGAAGAGCGCGTCCGAGCGCTGCGCGGTGGACAGTCGGCGCACGCGCCGGAGCGACGGCAGGTAGAGCCAGCTGTCGTCCTGCTTCGCGGGATCGAAGTAGCGATAGTAGGTGAAGCCGACGCCCTTCAGATCGAAGGGCTCGATGAGCGGATGGAGGGTCTCTTTGAACTCGAACTTCTCGGTATTGGGAATCTCCGGCTTCGGGTCCACGTAGAGCCGGCCGACGTACTTCAGGCGGCGGAAATGATCGACCAGGAAGTGACGCTCGACCTGCAGCGGCCGCTCCTCGGAAATCGGACCCGTGTCGGCGTCGAAATTGCGGAGATCGAGGTCGTCTTCGAAGGACGGCCGGAAGTTGAAATTCCACATCAGCTTGACCGCCGCGTTCTTCTCCGCCGTGTCGACCTTCGGAAAGGGCTGGCCGGCGACATAGTTCAACACCGAGATGTTGTCGTCGCCGAGCTTCACCTGGGAGGCGTACTTCTCGGTCGCCTCTTTGTAGGGTCGCTTCCACGCGATCGGCTTGGTCTCGATGATCTTCATCGGCCAACCGTGCTGGACGCACCAGAACATCCCGGGCGACACCAGGTCCTTGACCTTGTCGGCGTTCGCCTTGGTGATGACCTCCCCGGGCGCGACGTCGGCACCGGCGGGGGCCGCCATCAGCAGAGCGAGCGCCGCGACGGCGAGCGTGCTGCTGCGTGGAGATTTCCGCATGGGATCCTTCCTTTCGTTTCAGAAACGCGGGTCGACCGAGCCAAACTCGTCGTCGTTACGTATGCCGGGAGCAGCCGGTTTGGCAGCTGTCCCTGAGATACGCCGCGCCGGCTTCCGGTGTCAAACCTTGTCGTCCGACGGTGCTGGAACCTCCGCGCGCGCGGCGCGCGGCCGAGCGAAGGGGGAGAGATCCCCCCGTTTCAAGGGAGGGCGTTGCCGCCGCGCGTCGAGTCCTGCTCCTCGCGCCGGAGGCGGGCCAGCCGTTCCTCCAGCTTTTTGATCGAGCGCTCGATGCGTTGCACCTCGTGCTGCACGACCGGATGGCTGGTGAACCGACCCACGGACGACTTGATGCGCTCGTCGATCGAGCGTTGCAGCGCCTCGAGGCGCCGCTGCGGAGCGGCCAGGAGCTCGTCGAAGAATCCCTTGCCGGACTCGGGGTTCGCACCCGCCCCGGGCTCGGAGTTACCCGCGCCCTCCTCGCGCTCGCCGGCGACGGCCCCGGTGACGATCTCCTGGACGCGCCGTCCGGCCTTTTCGCCCATCGTGCCGATCGCCTCGACGCCCTTCTCGACCCGCGAGCGCAGCTGGGCGAGGGTGTCCTCGCCGTGCTGCACCAGCTCGCGAAGGAGGCCGAGCGAGATCAAGCTCGAGCGGCGCTTTTCCTCTTCGAGAATGATCTGGGCGAAGGTGATCGCGGTCAGATCGTCCCCGTTCTCGTTGTCGATCACCTTGACGTCGCTTCCCGCGCGCACCAGGCGCGCGATCTCGTCGAGGGTGATGTAACGACTCTCCGACGTGTCATAGAGCTTGCGGTTGCCGTAGCGCTTGATCAGTCGAAGACCGGTGGTTTGGCTCACGGGGGGACTCCTCACTCGGCCATGATCCGCATGAGCACGGTACGCGAACGTGGCCCGTCGAATTCACAAAAATAGATCGCTTGCCATGTGCCGAGCACGAGCTTGCCGTTCTCGACCAGGATACTCTGCGAGGGACCGACCAGGCTCGACAGGATGTGGGCCGCCGCGTTGCCTTCCGCATGTAGATAGTCGTCCTGCATCGGGATCGTCTTCAAGAGCTCGCGGATCATGTCCTTGCGTACGTTGGGATCGGTATTCTCGTTGATCGTGATCGCCGCCGTGGTGTGCGGCACGAAGAGGTGGCACATCCCACGCATCACACCCGCATCTTTGACCAGCCGCCGCACTCCCGAAGTGACGTCGATCATCTCCATGTGCGACTCGGTCTCGATCTTGAGCCTGTGCACGGGTTTGACGCGCAGTACCATACGCCGCGGCGCGTGATCAAGTTGTAGTGCCATTTCGGCACAGCCCAACCCCCTGAAAAGCCGATTACGTGGCACCGGCGGTCTGTTAGAGTCGCCCCCCGTGGGAAATCCGATCGCCGCCGCCGTGCAGATGCATTCCGGCCCGGATCTCGCCGCCAACCTCGAGCGCGCCCGCGCGCTCGTGCGGGAGGCGGCCGCGCGGGGTGCCGCGCTGGTGGTCCTGCCGGAGGTCTTCGCCTGGCGCGGCCTCAAGAGCGACGAAGGAGCCCACCTCGAGCGCTCCGCGGGCGTGGTCGGCGACTTCCTGCGCGCGCTCGCCACCGAGCTCGGCATCGTCTTGCTCGGCGGCTCGTTTCTCGCGCTCACGAGCGTCCCCGGGAAATCGGCCAACACCTCGTTGCTGATCGACGCCGCGGGGGTGATCCGAGCCACCTATCGCAAGATCCATCTTTTCGACGTCGATCTCCCCGGCGAGGTCAGCGTCTGCGAATCCGACGGGCGTGTGGCGGGGACGGAGGCCGTGACCGCCGACACCGCGCTCGGCACGATCGGGCTCAGCATCTGCTACGACCTGCGTTTCCCCGAGCTCTACCGCCGCTTGGCGCGCGCCGGGGCGACCATCGTCACGATACCATCCGCCTTCACCGCCTATACCGGCGCCGCGCACTGGGAGCCCTTGCTGCGCGCGCGCGCCATCGAGAACCAATTCTACGTCGTCGCCCCCAATCAGACCGGGCAGAGCCCACACGGCTTCGCGGACTACGGCAACTCCATGATCGTCGATCCCTGGGGCACGGTCGTGGCGCGGGCGGGCGAGGGCGAGGCGGTGATCACGGCCGAGATCGACGCCGATCGAATCGCGCGCATCCGCCGCGAGATGCCGTGCCTCGAGCACGCGCGGCTCTTGGCGTGAAGACAGGAGCACGCGGTCCCGCCGCACCCGATCCGCACACCGGCGGTCCGAGCCGTTTCCCGCTCGTGACCTGCGGCGAGGCGCTGGCGGTCCTCCGGCGCTTTCGCCCGCTCGCCGCCGAGCGCATCGCCGTCGCCGAGGCGGCGGGGCGGGTGCTGGCCCGTGACGTCCGCGCCACCCTCGACCTCCCGCACTTCGCGCGCTCCTACATGGATGGGTACGCCGTCCGCGCGAACGATACGCGGGGTGCGAGCGCCGAACGGCCGGCTCGGCTGCGGGTGGTCGGCAGCGTCGCCATGGGTCACGCCGCCCGGGGTCGACTCGCCGCCGGACAGGCAATGCGCATTCCCACCGGCGGCATGTTGCCGGCTGGCGCCGACGCGGTCGTGATGGTGGAGCACACCTGCGAGGACTCCGAGGGCGTGGTCGCCGTCGAGCGCGCGGCCGTGCCCCTGCAGCACGTGATGCAGCGCGGCGAGGACGCCCGCAAAGGCAGCCGCGTCTTCCCGCGCGGCCATCGCATCCGCCCCGCCGACGTCGGCGCGCTCTCCGGCATCGGGCTCAGCACGGTGTGGGTGGTGCGGCGGCCCCGGGTGGCGGTGATCGCCACCGGCGACGAGATCGTCCCACCGGACGTCACCCCCGGCCCGGGTCAGGTCCGGAACGTCAACCAGTACGCGCTCCGGGCCCTCATCACCGCCGCCGGCGCGGTGCCGGTCGACCTCGGCGTGCTGCCCGACCGCGAGGCGGTGATCGCGGCCGCCATGCGGCGCGGCCTGCGCACGGCCGACGCGGTCCTGATCTCCGGCGGCAGCTCGGTAGGCACCAAGGACCTGACGCCGGCGGTGGTCGCGAAGATGCCGTCCGCGCGCGTCTTGGTGCACGGCATCCGCATCAAGCCGGGCAAACCCACGTTGATCGCGCGCGCCGCCGGGAAGCCCGTGATCGGCCTCCCCGGGAATCCGACGTCGGCGCTCGTCATCTTCGAGGTCTTCGCGGTGCCGCTGATTCGGCGGCTCGCGGGCGAGCCCGACGCCGTCGCGTTCGCACCGCGGCGCTCCGTCGCCGCCGTGCTCACCGCGCCGATCGCGTCCGCCGCCGGACGCGAGGACTACGTGCGGGTCGCGCTCGAGCCAAAGGAGGACGGCACCGCGCTCGCGCACCCGGTCGCGGGAGGCTCCGGTGACATCGTGAGCTTCGTCAGGGCCGACGGCCTCGTGCACGTCGCCGCGGAGATCACCGAGCTGCCGGCGGGGGCGCGGGTTCGCGTGGATTCGTTGATGTAAGCGCGTGCGTCGTCGAGCTTGCTTTCCGGTCGTCATGCTCCGGTTCTCGAGCGGAGCGCCACGACCGGGGGCGACATCCGCAGCGTGTCCGCCAGCGGTGCGTCGCCCAGGCTCGTCGCCACGGCTTCGACGACCACGAGTGCCTCGTTGGCAAGAGCGGCCGCTCCGTCATCAAGTCCCTGCGCGCCCCGAGCGTCCGAGTAGGCCGCCAGCGTGCGCCAGAGCTGGAATGGGTTTCCGACCTCGCGAGCCAGCTCGAGGGCCTGGGTAAGCGCCGCGGCTGCCTCGTCGAACCTTCTTTGATCGGCCAGGGCCGTGCCACGCAGACGCAAACCCTTCACGAGGTTCCGAGGCGAGCCGGACTCCTTCGCGGCGGCAACGCATTCGTCGGCCCAGCGGAGAGCGCTCGGGACGTCGCCGTGCCGGAGCGCAAGCTCGCCTCGATTCACGTACAGGTGCTGCACGTAGCGCCAGCGCATCCACTGGTCGCCGAGTGATCCCTCGCGCGCTGATTCCCGGATTACGGGCTCGAGGTGCGTCTCGACGTCATCCAGCCGCCCCACGGCGAGATAGCAGTCCGCAAGGTTCAGCTCGCCAAAACAGAGGATCTCCGGGTCGCCGACCTCCTCGGCTAGTCGTACGGCTTCGAGGTTCTCCTCGATCGCCGGGCCGAAGTTGCAGAGGTCGTGGAATACCCAGCCCATTGTGTTCCGGAGCCGCGAGAGTACCGGCTTGTTTCCGAGCCGGGTCGCCAACTCGAGACCCTCGTCCAGGCAGGCGAGGGCCGCGAGATAGTCACCCTTGCCACAGCACGCCAACGCCCTGAAGAACAAACCTTGCGTCAACGACGCCATGTCCTCGGGTCGGCGGCTCAGGCTGACCATCTCGTCCAGGAATTCGGCGGCTTCCTTCTCCTGGCCGTCCCAATGACGAACCAGACCCTGAACGGACAGCGCCCGAGCCAACAGGATCGCACCGTCGGGTTGCCGGGCGGCCTCCAGCGCCTCGGCCGCGGCCACTCTTCCCGTCGCCATGTCGCCGCTCAGCGTGGCCATGAAGGCGGTGGCGTAGCGGCTCCCGGCGAGCATGGCAGCGGAGCCGAAATCAACGCCCGCCTTGCGCGCCACCTCCGCATACCGAAGCGCCTCTTCGAATCTGTGGGCCCAGACGTTGGCCGTCACGATCTCGAGCAGCGCCCGTCCCTGGCCGAAGAGATCCCCGGCCTCGGTGGCAGTCTTCGACATGGCACCGAAGCTCGCTGCGGCGTCGGCCGGATTCCCGGCGAGCATCAGGGCCTGCCCCATGCCACCGTGCAGGGCGACCGTGTCTTCGGGCGTGATGCAACCTGGGGATGCGACGGACGCGAGAAGGGCTCGACGGAAGAACCCCTGGGCCTCGAGGGGGGCAGCGGCGTGCACCGCTTTCCGGCCGCTCTGAACAAGGTACTTCGCCGCTTCGGCCCACGCTTCCGCTGCCTCGTAATGGTGCGCAAGGACTTCGACACGCTCGAGCCGCCGATCCAACCGCCCCTGTTCCAGCGCCTGGGCTACCGTCAGGTGGAGACTTCGACGACGCGGCTTGAGCAGACCTTCGACCGCGACCTCCCGGACCAGCGCGTGCCGAAACGTGTACGTCAGTTCCGGATAGAGCGAGCTCTCGGAGATGAGATCCGACGCTTTGAGCTTGCGGATGGCATCCGCAAGCGGAGCCGCAGGGTCGCAGGCGGCGCGGAGCGTCTCGGCACCGAATTCCATTCCTACGACGGCAGCGGTCCGGAGCACCTCCAGCGTCGGGCCCTCCAGACGATCGAGGCGAGCTGCGACGACGTCTTGGACCGTCGGAGGGACAGCCAGCGCTTCTGGTTCGAGCGCGAGCAAGTAGCTCGAACCGTCTCGCCTGACCGCGCCGCTCTCGACCAGCGAATGAACGACCTCTTCGATGAAGAAGGGATTGCCCTCTGTTCTGGCCGCGATGATGGCAGTGAGATCGGCGGGCAGTTCGCCGCCGCCCAGCAGACCGCCAGCGAGGGCCGAGCTCTCCTTCGCGACCAAGCTTTGCAGGGCGATCGTCATGAAGCGCTGGAGCGCGCCGAAGGGTTGCTCGTACTCTGGGCGGTACGTGAGCACCACGAGGGCTCGAGCATCTTGAATCGAACCCAACAGAAACGAGATGAACTCCTGTGACACCTCATCGAGCCAGTGCAAGTCTTCGAACACGATGATGAGCGGATCCGGTTGCGAGTGCGCGAGGACGAATGCGCGGAGCGCTTCGAACACGCGGACCTTGCGGATGGATGCGTCCAGCACGCGTACGGCAGGATCCCCGGGATCGACCGAAAGTAGAAACCTGAGCCACGGGACCTCGGCGGAAAGGTCGGAGTCGAGCGACTCGACGTACTCCTCGAGCTTCTCGACGATGTTCTCCTCGGAGTCCGATTCGTCGACGTGAAGCTTCCTCCTGATCAGGTCGATCAGTGGCAGATAGGGTGCGTCCTTGCCGTACGAGACGCATTGACCCGTCAGCCACGCAGCCCCCGTGGCGCCGATCCGATGACCGAGCTCGTCCACCAGACGAGACTTTCCGATTCCGGGCTCGCCCGAAATGAGGATGACCTGCCCATGTCCCGCTCGTGCGTCTTCGTAGCGCTCGAGCATCGCTTCCAGGTGCACCTGCCGGCCGACGAAGCTCGAGCGCGAGCGGACATGGCGACGAGGAGCCGATCCGATGGGACGAATCACTTCGTGGATGGAAACCGGCAGCGCCTTTCCCTTCACCGGATGGGCGCCCATGTCGCGCGTGAGAAACTTGCCCGCGACCAGACCCGCCGTGCCTTCACTGATCGCTACGGAACCAACCGACGCGAGACCTTGGATCCGCGACGCGAGGTTCACGGTATCCCCGATGGCCGTGTAGGTCGGGTTCAAGTCCGTGCCGATGGTGCCCACGACGACGGGACCGCTATGTAGCCCAAGGCGCATACGAAAGGTGACGCCGCGGCTCAGGAGGATCTCCTTTTCGAAATCTCCTAGGGCGTTTTGGATGCTGAGGGCCGCCAGTACGCCGCGTTCGGCATGGTCCTCCAAGGCGAGGGGGGCGCCGAAAAGTGCCATGATGCCGTCGCCCAGGAACTGCGAGACGGTTCCGCCATATCGGTGCACCGCCTCGCGCATCAATTCGAAGCACGGGCGCATGATGTCGTGCGCTTCCTCGGCGTCGAGTCGCTCGGACATGCTGGTGAAGCCGGCGACGTCGCCGAAGAGGACGGTGACGAGCTTCCGGCCCTCTTCGGGCGTAGCTTCGCGGGGCGTCGCGTCGCGGGCGCGCGGAGGATCAGTCGCGGCTGCGCTCAGATCGCTCCCGCACTGATCACAGAACCTCGCGCCCGCCGAGTTGGTACGGGCACAACGCGGGCAGACCGGCAGAAGCTGCGCGCCACACGCATTGCAGAATTTCGCCTCGGGGCCGGCGACGGTCGCGCATTTGGGGCACTGCATTTCGTGACGATACTCCGCCTTGGCAGCCCGCTGAAAAGGCTGCTGGCACCACCTCGGAGCAAATCTCGGATTGGCTCCATTCGAGAGCAGCCAATTGGCTCTTTACGGTCCTATTGGCTCCATCTACAGTACCCCTCGTGCTGGAGCTCGCGTTCACGCCGGATCGCGATCATCTCGATCCCGTCTATCGCCAGCTACGCGACTACATCCGCGACCTGATCGCCGCCGACCGCCTGCCGCGCGGGGCCAAGCTTCCGGCGACCCGCGAGCTCGCGACCGCGCTCGGGCTCTCCCGCAACACCGTCACCCAGGCCTACGACGAGTTGATCGCGGACGGTCTCTTGGCCGCGCACGTCGGCCAGGGCACCTTCGTGGCGGCCGCCATGCATGCGGCGGGCGGCCGGCGTCTCGAGCCCGCCGAGCGGCCGCGCGGCTTCGCGTGGTCGGGCTTGTTCGCGCTCCGCGCCCGGGCACTCGCCGTGCCGGCGGGCCTCATGGCGGCGAGCGGCCACCCGCTGCGCTTCGATTTTCGCGGCGGCCAAGTGGCGGACGACGCGTTGCCGGCGGTGGAGATCCGGCGCGCTTTCACGACGGCGATCCGCTCCGACTTGAGGACGATCGCCGACCATCAAAACCCGCTCGGGCTCACGGCGCTCCGCCGTGAAATCGCGCGTTATCTGGTCGGCCGCGGGATCGCCTGCGACCTCGCGGACGTCGCGATCGTCAACGGTGCCCAGCAGGCGATCGACTTGACCGCGCGCGTGCTCCTCGATCCCGGCGACAGCGTCGTCATCGAGCAGCCGGGATATTTCGGAGCCCGGGTCGCGTTCACCGCCTGCCAGGCGAACGTCATCCCGGTCGGGGTCGACGGCGATGGCCTTCGGACCGACGAGTTGGCGCGCGTACTGCAACGGCGCCACGTCAAGCTCGTCTACACGACCCCGGCCGCGCAAAGCCCGACCGGGGTCGTGCTGAGCGACGCCCGCCGCCAGACCCTGCTCGCGCTCGCCGACGAGCACCAGGTTCCGATCCTCGAGGACGACTACGACAGCGAGCTGCGCTACGAGGGCGCCCCGGTCGCCGCCCTGAAGACGCTCGATCGGGCCGGCCAGGTGATCTACGTCGGCACCTTCTCGAAGGTGCTCTTCCCGGGGCTCAGGGTGGGCTACGTGGTCGCGGCGCCGCCGCTCCTGGAGAAAATGGGACTGGCGCGGTGGAACGCCGACGTCACCACCAACGTGCTCGCCCAGGCGGCGCTCGCCCATTTGCTGGCGAGCGGCGGCCTGACCCGCCACCTGAGAAGGGTGCGCGTCGTCTACGCCGCGCGCCTGGCGGCGATGCAAGCGGCGCTCACCGACGCGATGCCACAAGGCACGGAGTGGACGCGCCCGCGCGGCGGGCACTCCGTCTGGGTCACGCTGCCGGCGGCGGTCGATCCCGACGCCCTCCTGCAGTCGGCATTGGAGGCGGGCCTCCGCTATACGCCGGGCGACGTCTTCTGCGGCCCGGCGCAGGGCCGCCGCCACCTGGCACTCTCGTTCGCCAACCATACGCCCGCCGCGATCGCGGCGGGGATCACCCTGCTCGGCGAGCTCTTGCAGCAGCAGCTCGCGAACACCCGCAGGAGGGCACGATGACGACGACACCGATACGCGGCGGCACGGCGGACCCCTGGACGTGGATCTTCCTCTTCTTCGGGCTCGGCAACCTCGCCAACGGGCTCTGGATGCTCGCCGACCCGCTCCACTGGTACACCACGCTGCCGGCCGCCGTTCCCGACTTCGGCCCGTTGAACGAGCACTTCGTGCGCGACATCGGCTCGACCTTCGCCATGCTCGGCCTCGGCCTCCTGTGGGCTGCGTTTCGTCCGGGCGTCCGCGTACCCGTGCTGGCGATGGCGACGCTCTTCAGCGCGCTGCACGCCGTGGTGCACGTCTACGACACCGCGCGCGGCCTGGTCGGAGCCGAGCACTGGAGCATCGACTTCCCGGCCGTCTACCTCCCGACCATCATCCTGGTCGTCCTGACCGTCATGCTGAGCCGCCGGCCCGAGGCCCGCGCGTGACCCTGCGTCACGCCCTCCGCGTCGCGGGCGGGATGCTGCTCGGGATCGCCCTCGCGAGCCTGCCCTTCCTCCGCTACGCGCATCACGCACGGCACGGCGCCTCCGACCATGCGACACACCAGGCCCACGCGACAGCCACCCACCACCCGTAGCAACTGCACCACGAAAGGAGATCTCTCTCATGCGTCTCGCACCGATCGAACGTCCGAAGCAGCTCACCGCCCGGATCGCGTATTGGCTCACGGAGCGCCGGCTCGGCAAGGTCATGACCCCGATGAAGGTCGTCTACGCCCGCCTCCCCGCCCTCTTCCGGCACGCGTACCAGCAGGTGCAGATCGTCGAGAAACACATCACGCTCGATCCCGTGATCAGCATCCTCGTCCGCACCTGGCCGGCAATGATCAACCAGTGCACCTTCTGCGTCGACATCGCCAAGGCCGTCGCGCTCTACAAGCACATGACCATGGAGAAGTTCGAGGCCCTTCCAGCCTATCGGACGAGCCCGCTTTTCAGCGAGCGCGAGCGCGCCGCCCTCGCCTACGTCGAGGAAGCGACCCGCGAGAAGCGCGTGAGCGACGCCACCTTCGCCGAGCTGCAACGCCACTTCACCGAGCGCGAGATCGTCGAGATCACCTGGCTGAACGCCCTCGAGAACTACTACAACCTGCTGAACCTGCCGCTCGAGATCGAGTCGGACGGCCTGTGCGCGATCGCCGAGCGCAGAGCCGCGGCCTGACGCGCGGGCGAGGTCTCAATCGCGGGGCACTGTGCGCGCCACGGCATCCGCGACGGCGAGGCCGTCGAGGGCCGCGCTGACGATGCCGCCGGCGTAGCCCGCGCCCTCACCGCAGGGATAGACGTTCGGACACGCCGGGGCGGCGAGGCTGGACGGCTCGCGGACGATGCGGACCGGGCTCGACGAGCGGGTCTCGACGCCGACCACGATCGCCTCGTCAGTGTCGAAGCCGCGAAGCTGGCGGCCGAAGCGGGCGAGCGCCGCCCGGAGTCGCGTCGCGACGAAGGGCGGCAGCTCCTCGTCGAGGCGCGTCGCCCGCACCCCCGGCCGATACGAGCAGCGCGGCAGGTCGCGGCTGGCACGGCCGGCGACGAAGTCTGCCAGCCGCTGCGCCGGAGCGACCTGGGCGCCGCCACCGCACTCCCACGCTCGATGCTCGAGGGCGGCCTGGAGGGCGGCACCGCCGAGGGCACCCGCATAGCCGAGCGCCACGACGTCGGCGGCCTCGAGGCCGACGACGATGCCGCTGTTGGCGAACGGCGAGTCGCGACGTGCGAGCGACATGCCGTTCACCACCACGGCCTCCGACTCCGTCGTCGCCGGCACGATCCACCCGCCCGGGCACATGCAGAAGGAAAAGACGCCGCGCTCCTCGACCGTCGCGGCCAACCGATAGGCCGCGGCCGGCAACGGAAAGCGGCCGGCGTCGGCCCCGTACTGGGCGCGATCGATGAGCGGTTGGGGATGCTCGACGCGCACGCCGAGCGCGAAGGCCTTCGCCTCGAGTCCGAGGCCGGCGCGCGCGGCGAGGGTGTAGACGTCGCGTGCGCTGTGCCCGGACGCCAGCACCACCGCCGCAGCCTCGAGCTCGCGGCCGTCGGCCGTTCGCACACCCTCGACACGCCCGGCCGCCGTCACGAGGTCGACGACCCGCGCCCCGAAGACGACCTCGACGCCGGCGCTGGCGAGCGTCGCGCGGAGCGCGGTCACGATCCTCGGTAGCCGGTTCGAGCCCACGTGCGGGCGTGCCTCGACCAGGATCTCGGGGTCGGCGCCGTGCGCGACCAGGCACGCGAGCACGGTCTCGACCGGACCGCGCTTGTGCGAGCGGGTGTAGAGCTTGCCGTCGCTGTACGTGCCGGCGCCGCCCTCCCCGAAGCAGTAGTTCGACTCCGGATCGACGACGCCCTCGCGGTTCAGGACCGCGAGATCGCGCCGCCGCGCCTGCACGGCCTTGCCGCGCTCGAGCACGATCGCCGGCACGCCAAGCTCGGCGAGACGGAGGGCGGCAAAGAGTCCGGCCGGACCGGCTCCGACGACGACGACCGGCCGCCCGGAGCGAGGCGCCGGGAAGACAGGCAACGACGGAGCGGGGTCCGCCTCTGGCGGCTCGTCGTGCCGCCAGAGGCGGACGCGCAGCTGGTAGCGGACGGCGCGCCGCGCATCGAGCGCGCGCCGGAGCACCCGGACCTCCGCGAGCTCCTCGGGCGCGCATCCAGCCGCGCGCGCCACCGCTCGCCGGAGCGCGGTCGGGTCGAGAGCGACGTCCGGACGGAGCGCGAGGTCGAGGTCGCGCGGCACGGGACTAGCTCAGAAGGGGGATCTCTCCCCCTTTGCCGCCGCGGCAAAGCCGCGTCGGCTCGACCCCCGGCTCGCTGGCGCTCGGCCGCGCGCTCCGCGCGCGGAGGTTCGCGTCTTGGGTCACGCTCTTAACCCGCGGGGCGGCCGGCGGGGGGCTCGCTCATCGCGCCGCGAGCCCCCGCACCATCGCGCCCACGATCGTACGCGCGGCCGCGACCGGATCGGCGGCGTCGCGGATCGGGCGGCCGACCACGAGATAGTCGGCGCCGGCCCTCATGGCGGCCTCGGGCGTCTCGACGCGCTTCTGGTCACCGCGCGCGTCGCCGGGTTGGCGGACGCCTGGTGTGACGATGAGCGCGGACGGGCACGCACGACGAATCGCCCGCACCTCGCGCGGCGAGGCCACGACGCCGTCGAGGCCGCTCGCGGCGGCGAGCCGCGCCAGGCGTACGACCTGACGAGCCGCCGTGCCGGAAACGCCGACCCGCCGCAGATCGGCGTCGCCGAGACTCGTCAGCACGGTCACCCCGAGCACGAGCGGGCGCCGCAGACGCTCGCGCCGGCAGGCGACCGCGACGGCGGCCGCCGTGGTCGCCATCATCTCGCGGCCTCCCGCCGCGTGGACGTCGAGCATGAAGACGCCGAGGCGCGCCGCCTCGACGCTCGCGAGCGCGACCGTCTGGGGGATGTCGTGGAACTTGAGGTCGAGAAAGACCTCGCCGCCCTTCTGATGCACCCGCCGCACGATCGCCGGGCCGGCGTGCATGAAGAGCTGCTTCCCGATCTTGAAGAGCCCGACCTCGCCGGCGAGCCGGCCGACCAGGCGATCGGCCTCGCGCACGCTGTCGACGTCGAGCGGAAAGATCAGCCGGCGGCGCGCCGCCGCCCGGCTCACGCCCCGGTCTCCGCCGCCACGATCTCCGCTACCCGCGCCGCCGCCTCCGTGACCGGTACCTCGGTGGCGCTCTTCTCGGTGCGCCGCTTCAGCTCGACCGCGTCGCGCTCGAGCGCGCGTGCGCCCACCGTGATGCGGAGCGGATACCCGACCAGATCGGCGTCCTTGAATTTGACGCCCGGGCGCTCGTCGCGATCGTCGAGCAGCACCTCGATGCCACGCGCCGTGAGCTCGTCGTGCAGCCGCTCGGCGGTGCTGCGGAGACGTTCGTCGGACAGGTTGACCGGCACCACCACGACGTGGAACGGCGCGAGCGGCATCGGCCAGACGATGCCGGCGTCGTCGTGGTTCTGCTCGATCGCCGCCGCGATCGTGCGGGTGACGCCGATCCCGTAACACCCCATTTCGAGGACGCGCTCCTTCCCTTCGGCGTCGAGGACGGTCGCGCGCAGCGCCTCGCTGTACTTGGTGCCGAGATAGAAGACCTGCCCGACCTCGATGCCGCGCTGGAGCACGAAGCGCCCGTCGCAGCGCGGGCACCGGTCGCCGGCGGTCGCCACGCGGAGATCGACCCACTCGGCGGAGGAGAGGTCGCGCGCGGCCGAAACGCCGCGCACGTGGGTGTCGGCCTTGTTGGCGCCCGTGACGGCATCGCCGATGCCGCGGAGCGCGTGGTCGGCGAGGAGGCGCACCTTGCCGCGGAGCCCGATCGGCCCCGCGAAGCCGACCGGTGCGCCGGTCACGCGCTCGACGACCGCCTCGGAGGCGAGCTCGACCGCCGGCGTGCCGAGGGCATCCTTGAGCTTCGGCTCCGAGAGCCCGTGATCGCCGCGCACCAGTGCCACCACGACGGTGTCCCCGGCGGTATAGAGCAGGGTCTTGATGAAGCACTCGGGTGGCATTTTCAGAAACGCCGCGACCTCCTCGATCGTGCGCTGGCCGGGCGTGGCGACCTCCGTGAGCGCGCTCGGAGCGGCGTCGCCGCTCGGGTCGCGCCCGTCGGCGCCGATTCCGGCCTTCTCGACGTTGGCGGCGTACTCGCAGCGGTCGCAGCTCACGATCGCGTCCTCGCCCGATTCGGCCAACACCTGAAACTCGTGCGAGCGACTGCCACCGATCGCGCCGGTGTCCGCCTCCACCGGACGGTAGGCGAGGCCGCAGCGGTCGAAGATGCGGCGATAGGCGGCGAACATGTTGTCGTACTCGCGATCGCAGTCGGCGCGGTCGAGATGAAAGGAGTAGGCGTCCTTCATGATGAACTCGCGCCCACGCATGAGGCCGAAGCGCGGCCGCACCTCGTCCCGAAACTTGCTCTGAATCTGAAAAAGATTGAACGGCAGCTCGCGGTACGAGCGCAAGTCCCGCCGCACCAGATCCGTGATCACCTCCTCGTGCGTCGGGCCGAAGCAGAAGTCGCGATCGTTGCGGTCCTTGATGCGGAGGAGCTCCTTACCGTACTTCTCCCAGCGTCCGCTCTCCTGCCAGAGCTCCGCGGGACAGATGGCGGGAAGCAGGACCTCCTGGGCTCCGGCGCGCTCCATCTCCTCGCGGATGATGCGCTCGACCTTGCGGAGCACGCGCACGCCGAGCGGCAGAAAATCGTAGATGCCGCGCGCGACCTGACGCATCATGCCGGCGCGCAACATCAGCTTGTGGCTCACCACCTCGGCCTCCGCCGGCACGTCGCGCAGCGTCGGGATCAGCATCGCGGACTGTCGCATCGGGCTCCTATAGCGCGCCCGCCGCGGATTGCACCATCACCGCCGCCCCGAGTATGGTCGCGCGCGGAGCGAGACCCGTTGGACTTCGGCTTCAGCCCCGAACAGGAGATGCTGCGCGCCTCGGTGCAGAAGCTCCTCGCCGCCGCCTGCCCCTCGTCGCTGGTGCGTACGCTGGCGGCGAGCGACGACGCATACGACCCGGCGCTCTGGCAAGAGCTCGCCGACCTCGGAGTCCTCGGCATCCTGATCCCGGCCGAGGACGGCGGCCAGGGAGGGAGCTTCCTCGACCTCGTGGTCGCGCTCGAGGAGATGGGGAAGGCGCTGCTCCCCGGGCCGCTCTTCGCCACGGCGGTGCTGGGCGCGCCGGCGGTCGTGCTCGGCGGAACGCCGGAGCAACGACGCGACCTCTTGCCGGCCGTCGCGGCCGGAACACGGCGCATGACGCTCGCGGTCGGCGAGGAGCGCGGCGACGGCGCCGGCGCCGTCACCCTGCCCGCCGTCGCGAGCGCCGACGGCTATCGCCTGCGGGGGACGAAGGCGTTCGTCATGGATGCGCACGTCGCCGACACGCTGGTGGTGGCGGCGCGCACGGGCGGCGAACGCGAGACCGGCGTCACGCTGTTCGCGATCGACGCGCATGCCGAGGGCGTCGCGATCGCTCCGCTCCGCACGGTGGACATGACCAGGCGGCTCTGCACGGTGCGGCTCGACGTCGCCGTCCCCGCGGCCGCGGTCGTCGGTCCGTTGGGGGGCGGGTGGCCGATCGTGCGACGGGTGGTACGCCAGGCGCAGGCGGCGCTCGCGGTCGAGGCGATCGGCACCGCGCAGCGCGCTCTCGACATGGCGGTCGCCTACGCCAACGTGCGCCAGCAGTTCGGGCGTCCGATCGGCAGCTTCCAGGCGGTCAAGCACAAGTGCGTCGACATGATGGTGGCGGTGGAGACGGCGCGCTCGCTCGCCTACTACGCGGCCTGGGCCGTCACGGCGGACGCCGACGACGTCGACGCGGCGGTGGCGATGGCCAAGGCCTACGCGAGCGACGTCGCCAAGACCGTCACCAGCGAGGCCATCCAGGTGCACGGTGGCATCGGCTTCACCTGGGAGCACGACATCCACCTCTACCACCGGCGCGCCCTCGCCTCGGCCGCCGCCTTCGGCAGCGCCGTCGAGCATCGCGAGACGGTGGCCCGCGCCGTGCTGAGCTAAGGGGGATCTCTCCCCCTTCGGACTCTTAACCCTGCCGCTCTATCGGCAGGTCCGAGCGATTGCCCCACTCGTTCCACGAGCCGACGTAGCTGCGAACGCGTGGATAGCCCGCGGTGCGGAGCGCGATCCAGCTCTGCGCCGCCCGATAGCCCCCCTGACAGTAGGTGATGACCTCTCGATCCGGCGTCACGCCGATCGCCTCGTACATGGTTCGGAGCTCGGCCGGCGGGCGGTAGCGGCCGTCGGGAGTGAGGTTGGCGGTGTATTCCAGGTGTACGGCACCGGGAATGGCGCCGGCGCGCGCGGCCCGCACCAGCTCGCCCGTGTACTCGGCGCGCGTCCGCGCATCGACGATCGCGACCTCCCGCCGGCCGAGGGCACCGCGGACGTCCTCGACGGTCGCGAGGAGCTCGGGATGGCGTGCGACGGTGAGGATCGTGGCCTCCGGCTCGGCCGCCGCGTCGCGCGTGATGGGCCGGCGCTCGCTCCGCCAGCGCGCCATCCCGCCGTCGAGCACCCGCGCGTCGGGATGACCGAAGAGCGCGAGCAACCACACGAGACGCGCGGCGCGCATCCCCGAGCTCTCTTCGTAGACCACGACGGGCTGGTCGCGGGTCACGCCGCGGAGCTCCAACAGATGCTGCATGATCCACTCGAAGGCCCGGAGCGGCGCCGGGCTCGAGTCGATCAGGCTGATGCCGAACGGATCGAGGTGCAGCGCGCCGGGCAGGTGTCCGGCCGCGAACTGCGACGCGGGACGAGCATCGAGAATGCGCACGCGCTCGGTACGTGCCAGCCGTTCGGAAAGGTCGGTCGGCGTCGTGAGCAACGGCGTCACGCGACCGCCTTGCGATCTCGCCCTCGCCAGCTCGGGCTCAACTATGTGCGAAGTTCTCGAGGTTCTTCGCGCGCGACGGATTGCGGAGCTTACGGAGCGCCTTCGCCTCGATCTGCCGGATGCGCTCGCGGGTGACCTGGAAGCGCTGCCCGACCTCTTCGAGCGTGTAGTCGGACTTCTCGCCGATGCCGAACCGCAGGCGCAGGATCTGCTCCTCGCGCGGGGTGAGCGTCGCCAGGACCTTGCGGGTCTGCTCCTCGAGCGAGAGCGCCATCGCGGCGTCGGCGGGCGAGATGCTCTGGCGGTCCTCGACGAAGTCGCCGAGCGAGCTTTCCTCGTCGTCGCCGATCGGCGTCTCGAGTGACACCGGCTCCTTCACGATCTTCAGGACCTTGCGGATCTTGTCGGGCGGCATCTCCATCTGCGCCGCGATCTCGTCGGGGCTCGGCTCGCGACCGAGCTGCTGGACGAGGTAGCGCGAGGTCCGCAGCACCTTGTTGATGGTCTCGATCATGTGCACCGGGATGCGGATGGTGCGCGCCTGATCGGCGATGGCGCGCGAGACCGACTGGCGGATCCACCAGGTGGCGTAGGTCGAGAACTTGTAGCCGCGCTGGTACTCGAACTTCTCGACCGCGCGCATGAGGCCGATGTTGCCCTCTTGAATCAGGTCGAGGAAGCCGAGGCCGCGGTTGGTGTAGCGCTTGGCGATCGAGACCACGAGGCGGAGGTTGGCCTCGATGAGCTGGCGCTTGCCCTCCTGTGCCTTGTACTCGCCGCGCCGGATCGCCGCGAACGAGTCTCGCAGCTCCTGCTCGGTCATTTGCGTTTCGCGCTCGACGATCTTGATGCGGCGCTTCGCCTCGCGCATGTCGGTGGCCAGCTGAGCGATCTGCTCGGCCGTCCGGCGCGTCGCGACCACCCGCGTGCGCTGCCCCGGCCGCGCCTTGGCTGCGTCCTTCTTGGCGATCTCGGCGTCGTGGCGACGGACGAGGACGCGCTGGGCGTCGAGGGTAGTGATGGCCTCTTTCAGCTTGTCGACGATGACGCCGACCTGGCGCGCACCGAGCGGCACCTCGGAGAGCACGCCGTGGATGCTGGGTTTGATGGCCTCGAGACGGCCCTCGATCCGCTGCAGGCCCTTGGCGGAGACTTTCTTCTTGCCCTTCTCGGCGACGAGCTTCTCGCGCTCGTTGACGAGACGGCGGAGCCGCGAGATGTGTTTCAGGAAGGCGCCGACCCGCGCGTCCTCGCGCTGCTCGGTCGCGCCCTCGCCGTTGGCGGCCTCCTCTTCGTCGTCGCCGAAGAGGTGCCGGCCGTCGATCTCGCCGTCGCGCAGGCGGTCGGCGAGATTCAAGACGTACTGGAGCGCGAGCGGCAGCGAGAAGACGGCCTTCCGGACCTCGAGCTCACCCGCCTCGATGCTCTTGGCGATGACGACCTCGTCCTCGCGCGAGAGCAAGGCGACGCCGCCCATTTCCTGGAGGTACATCCGAACGGGATCGGACGAGTCGCGAAGCAGCGAGGAGCGATCCTCCTGCTCTTCCTTCTCCTCCGGTACCTCGGGTACCCACTCCTCGTCCTTTTCCTCTTCGGCCTCGTTGAACGGGCTGTCCTCGGCGGCCTCGACGGCGATCTCGCCGTCGCCATCACCCAGCATCGAGATGACGCTGTTGATCTCCTCGACCGAGGTGGGATCGGGACCGAACTGCTCGCGATCGCCCGCGGGCACGTACTTGCGCTCGCGACCGAGCTCGACCACGCGGCTGAACTTCGAGGACCCCGCGTCGTTCGTGGGCTTGTCTTTCTTGGGTCGGGATGTGGTCTTCATTGCCCGGAACGTTCTCCGCCGACGCTCGCATCAAGGAGGCACCGTGGTTCGCGCGCACACCAATGATGGGTCGGCACAGTGCAGCCGTCGCTGCTGCTGGCGGGGGGAAAAGACACGGTTCGAGTGGCGAGCTTAGAGGTCGGAGCGTCCGAAGTCAATACAAACTTTTGATCTAAAAAAGGAAACTGCCGATGGGCGATCCCGCTCAGCGCGCCGGTCCGGCCGGTTCCGGAGCGATCCCGAGGCCGGTCTCGAGCAGCCTGCGGAGAATCTCCATGCTGCTGCTTTCGAGCCCCGTCTTGAGCAGGTCGTAGGCGGTGAAATTCAGCAGCCGGAGCACCGGCCTGCCTTCCACGACGTCGATGACGTTGAGGGCGCCGAAGTCCTGCTCGATGTTGGCGAGGCCGGGCTCGGTCGTCCCGAGAATGCGGCCGATGAGGGCGTTGTTGACGCCGCCGTGAGCGACCACCAGCACCCGCCGCCAAGCCGGCTGGCGCAGCAAGTCCTCGAAGAACGGCCAGACGCGCTCCCGGAGGGCGCGGTAGGTCTCGCCGCCGAGATACGGCGTGTCCCAATGGGTCGCGGGGTCGACGAAATACCCGATGGCGTGACGCAGAAAGGCCGCGGGATCGGGCTCCGCGGCGGCTTGGAGCTTGGCGAGATCGCCCGGCATGATCTCGCGGAGCGACTCGACCGTGGTCACGGGCACGCCCGAGACCCCGGCCAGGGTCCGTGCCGTCGCCTGGGCGCGCTCGAGCGGGCTCGCGTAGATGGCATCGAGGGGGACCGGGCGTAGCAGCACCTCGAGGGCCTGGATCTGGCGGTAGCCCTCGGGGGTGAGGTCGTCGCCGGTCATGGTGCCGCCGCCGTACAGGGTCTCGCCATGGCGGACGAGAAAGATCCGACGCGTGGCGGCGAGGCTCCGATCGGCGGCATCCGACACGGAGCGGAGACTTAAGCGAAAGGCAGGAAGTCCGCCACCGACCAGTTGCACGGCGCCGATCGAGAGGCGAAGATAAGGCGTATGTCGACCGGGCCGAGCCGTGGAACCACGAGCAATCCTCCCAACCGCTACGAGCCCCTGCACGTCGAGCCGGAGGACGGCGATCCCGCGGATGCCGCCGCGACGCCGACGCTCTTCTTCCGCGACACCAGCCGGAGCGCCCTCGCCGAAAACTCGAGCCCGGACGTCGGCTTTCGCTTCAGCCTGAATCCGTATCGCGGCTGCGAGCACGGCTGTAGCTATTGTTATGCCCGTCCGTCACACGAGTATCTGGGCTTCAGCGCCGGGCTCGATTTCGAGCGTAAGATCATGGTGAAGGACGACGCGCCCGCCCTTCTTCAGAAGGCCTTCCGATCGCCACGCTGGGAGCCGCAGGTCGTCGCCTTGTCGGGCAACACCGATTGCTACCAACCGGTCGAGCGCCGCCTGGGTCTCACGCGGCGTTGCCTCGAGGTCTTCCTCGACTTCCGAAATCCCGTCTCCGCGATCACCAAGTCGGCGCTGGTGGCGCGCGACGCCGACCTGTTCGCGGCGCTGGCGGCGTTCGGCGCGGCGCACGTCCTGTGCTCGGTCACCACACTCGATCCCGAGCTCGCCCGTCGCCTGGAGCCGCGCGCGGCGACGCCGGAGCGCCGACTGGAAGCAATGGCGACGCTCGCGCGCGCCGGGGTCCCGGTCGGCGTGATGGTCGCGCCCATCATCCCCGGGCTGAACGACGCGGAGATTCCCCGCATCCTCGCCGCCGCCGCCGAGGCCGGGGCGCGGAGCGCAAGCTGGGTCATGCTTCGGCTCGCGACCCCGCTCGACCAGATCTTCTCCGGCTGGCTCGCCGAGCACTACCCCGACCGCCGCGAGCGCGTGCTCAATCACATTCGCGGCACGCGCGACGGCAAGCTCTCCGACAGCACCTACGGGCGACGCATGCGGGGGACGGGTCCCTACGCCGAACAGATCGCGAGCCTGTTCGCGGTGACGGCCCGCAAGCACGGGCTCGACCGCTCACTGCCGCCGCTCTCGACCGCCGCGTTCCGCCGTCCGACGGTCGTTGGCGATCAGTTGCGCCTCCTGTAAAGACCCTGACCATGACCCGCGATGCCGCTCTCGACTTCCTGGTGCGTCGGGACGACCTGCACCAGTGTCGCGCCGACAGCGCTGCACTGCCCGATCTCGCACCCGATCAGGTGTTGCTCTCGGTCGACGCCTTCGCCTTCACCGCCAACAACGTCACCTACGGGGTCTTCGGCGAGATGATGCGCTACTGGGACTTCTTTCCGGGACCGTCGGGCTGGGGTCGCATACCCGTCTGGGGCTTCGCCGACGTCGCGCGCTCGCGTCATCCCGGGGTCGCCGAGGGCGCGCGCTTCTACGGCTACTTTCCGATGTCGTCGCACCTGGTGGTGCAGCCGGCGCACGCGAGCGCGAGCGGATTCGTCGACGACAGCGCCCACCGTCGCGAGCTGCCGGCGGTCTACAACCGCTACGTCTGCACCGCCACCGACCCCGCGTACGACCAGGGCCACGAGGATGCGATCATGCTCCTCCGCCCGCTCTTCGGCACGGCCTTCCTGCTCGACGACTTCCTCGCCGAGCAGAGCTTTCACGGTGCGCGCGACGTCGTGCTGGCGAGCGCGTCGAGCAAGACGGCCGCCTCGCTGGCGTTCTTGCTGACGCGGCGAACGGCACGTCCATACCAGGTCGTCGGCCTCACCTCGAAGAGCAATGCCGCGTTCGTGACGGGACTCGGCTACTACGATCGCGTCGTCACCTACGACCGGATCGACGAGCTGCCGACGGGAGTGCCGGTCGTCTTCGTAGACATGGCCGGCAACGGCGCCGTGCGCGACGCCGTGCATCGTCGCTGCGGGGACCAGGTTCGCTACAGCTGTGCGGTCGGCGGAACGCACTGGGGGCAGATCGCGCCCGCCGGCGAGCTGCCCGGTGCGCCTCCGGTGTTCTTCTTCGCGCCCGATCGCATCCGGCAGCGGAGCGAGGATTGGGGCATGGACGCGCTGCAGGCGCGCCTCGGCGAGGCCTGGAAAAACTTCGTCGCGCCGCTCGAGAGCTGGCTACGCGTCCAGCACGGTCGCGGCGCCGCCGACGTCGAGCGCGTCTACCGGGCCGTGCTCGACGGCCGTGCCGACCCGAGCGAAGGTCACGTGCTGTCGCTCCGCGCGCCATGACACCCGAAGACGTCGTGCGGAGATTCTGTCAGGCGGTGGCGCGGCGCGACGTGCAGGAGCTCGCCGCCTTCTTCACCGAGGACGCCGTCTACCACAACATCCCGCTGGCGCCGCTCACCGGCCGCGATGCCATCGCCGCGACGCTCGGCCAGTTCATCGGCCCGGCGTCGCACGCCGAGTTCGAGATCATCGGCCTCGCCGTGACCGGCTCCACCGTGTTCACCGAGCGCGTCGACCGCTTCGAGATCGCCGGCAAGACGATCGCGCTTCCCGTGATGGGCGCCTTCGAGGTCACCGCCGACGGACGGATTCGCGCATGGCGGGACTACTTCGACATGCAGCAGTTCACGAGCCAGCTCGGCTGACGGTGGCGCGCCGCAATTGGGGCGCCGTCGCCGCCGACCTCGACGAGCGCGGGTGGGCGCGGCTCCCGGCGCTACTGACGGCACGCCAGTGCACGGCGCTGCGCGCCCTCTTCGATCGTGATGCGCTCTTCCGTTCGACGATCGTCATGCAGCGGCACGGCTACGGCCGTGGCCAGTATCGCTACTTCGCCGCGCCGCTGCCGGCACCGATCCAGCGGCTCCGCACCACGCTGTACCCACCACTCGCCGCCGTGGCCCGCGGCTGGGCCGAGCGCCTCGGCACCGACCCCGCCGCCTATCCTCCAACGCTCGCCGGTTTCCTGGCCCGCTGCCACGCCGCCGGGCAGCGGCGCCCGACGCCGCTCTTGCTGCGCTATCGCGCCGGTGACTGGAACGCGCTCCATCAGGATCGTTACGGCGCCGTCGCGTTCCCGCTGCAGGTCTTGGTCGTGCTGTCGGAGCGCGGCCGCGACTACGAAGGGGGCGAGGTCATGCTCGTCGAGCAACGCCCGCGCGCGCAGTCACGCGCGAGCGCGATCACCGTGGATCAGGGCGAGGGCATCATCTTCACCAACCGCGAGCGACCGGTGCGCGGCGCCCGCGGCGACTACCGGGTCGCCATGCGTCACGGTGTGAGCACGCTCACCAAAGGCGAGCGCCTGACACTCGGGATCATTTTTCACGACGCAGAATAGCGCCGGTCTACCACTGCTCCGCACGGACGGCGCGGCGCTCGTAGCCGGCCGCCCGGAGCGCATCCCGGAGACGTCCCGCCATCGGGCCGACGCCGCAGATCCAGAAGCGCCGGTCGCGCCGGCCGTCGCCACGCACGTAGCGCTGCAGCACCAGCTCCTCGAGCGCCGCGAGCGGCCCGACCTCCGCCTCGGTGGTGGCGAGCACGGGCTCCCAGTGGAAGCGCGCATGGGCCGCGGCCAACGCCTCGAGCTCGCCGCGAAAGAGCAGCTCGTGCTCGTAGCGCGCCCCCTGCAGCACGACGATCGGCTGATCGCCGCCGCGCGCGAGCGCGCGCCGGACCATGGAACGGAGCGGCGCGACCCCGGTGCCCTCGCCGACGAACACCAGGGGAGCGGCCGGCGGCTCGGCGAGCGTGAAGCTTCCGAAGGGACCGGTGAAGGCGAGCGGCGCACCCGGGTCCAGGCCGAAGAGGAACGAGGATCCCGGTCCGTTCGCGACCAAGTCGACGCAGATCTCAAGCTCCGCATCCTCCGGACTCGACGCCAGCGAGTACGCGCGCACGAGCGGGGCCTCCGCACCGACGGGCAGCTCGCACGAGATGAACTGGCCGGGCGTGAAGGCGAGCTGCTCGCCCCTCGGCAGGACGAAGAAGAGCGAGCGCGTCCCGGGGTGGTGCTCGAGAACGCGCGCCACCGTGGCGCGGTGCACGCGCCGGCCCGGCTGGCCGGTCGCTTCCGGCGTCGCCTCGTCCATCACGCGACGCCTATCACATGGCTGCGCGCACATCAGGCTGCGCGCGCATCAGCCCGCGCGCGGCGGCGGCAAGACGAGATCGGGCTCAGGAAAGGCGGGCCCGGTCTCGCGCTCGAGGTAGCCGAGGCTCTCGAGCTTGGCGCGCACGTTCCGCGGCAGTGGCGAGGACGGCTGCCGCTTGGCACGGAGCGCGAGCAGCTCGCCGTACTGACCCCGAAACGCCTCGAGCGCGGCGCGCGCGGCGGGTTCGTCGAACGCCGTCGAGTAGCGCTCGTCGGGCTCGCCGGGGAAGCGACCGAGGTCGATCCAGCGCAGCTGCTCGCGGTCGTACTGAGCGGCGGCCTCGCGCTCCAGCACCGCGCCGAGACTGCTCGCCAGGCCGCTCTGAAACTGGGGCCAGCTGCGAGTGCGGACGATCTTGATCGCGCCCTGCCAAAAGGCGTCGTGCACCACGATCTGCCGGAGCGTGACCCGCGCCGAGGCGTCGACCTGCACCTCGCCGCCGAACATGATGACGGTGCGGTCCATGACCGTACGCTCGGCGCCAGCGCCGCCGCCTTGCAGCAACGGCAGAAAGCTCGCCACCCCGGGCGACGGTTCGGGCGTCATGCCGAGCACGTCGAGGATCGTCGCGAAGACGTCCGCCCCCGAGACCAGGCCGCGGACGGCGGCACCCGCCGGCAACACCCCCGGCAGGCGCAGCAGGAGGGGGACCCGAGTCACCTCCTCGTTGAGGGTGCGGCGATGCCCGAGCCCGTCGTGCTCGAAGAACTCCTCGCCGTGGTCCGCGGTGATCACGACCAGCGTCCGCTCGCCGAGCCCGAGGTCGTCGAGAGCCTTCAGAATGCGCTCGACGTGGCCGTCCACCCACGCCAGCTCGCCCTCGTAGAGTGCGACGGCATGCTCGAGGTCGCGATCGGAAAGGGCCCGGATGAGGCCGCCGGGCCGTTCCGGATCGAGCCTGCCGACCGCCGGCCCGCTCATGCAACCGCGCGCGGTGAACGTGCCGGCGTAGTCGGGGTCGAAGCGCCTGTCGAAGGGGGGCGGCGGCGCGTAGTCGCAATGCGCGTCGAAGAAGTGCGCGAACACGAACCAGGGCCGGCGCTCGCGGGCGAGCGTCTCGAGCTCCGTCACCACCGTCGTGGCCACCTCGTCCGACGTGACGGCGAGCTGGGAGCGGTCGTTCAGCTCGGCGTCGATCGCGACCTGCCGCCGCTTCAGGTCGTCGTAGCGGGGCCAGTCGCCGGCCGCGGCGACGGCGTCGATCTCGGCGCGCGTGTCCGCGGCGCGCCGCGAGACGGCCTCGACGTCGGCGCCGTAGGTCGCCCGGTAGGCGTCGAAGCCGCGCGCGAATCCCCAATGCGGGTCGAGGTAGGGAGCGGAGTAGACGCCGATCGTGCGATAGCCGCGTGCGCGCAGGATCTCGGCGAGCGTCGGAATCGCGGGATCGAGGGTCGCGCCCTCGGTCTCGACGCCGTGCTGCAACGGCGGCACGCCGGTCATGAGCGAGAGATGTGACGGCAACGTCCAGGCACTCGACGCGTACGCATCCACCATGCGGACGCCCGCACGTGCCAGCCGGTCGAGGGCGGGGCTGGTCGAGAGCGCCGGGGCGCGGCGCGGGCGGCGCCCGTAGCACCCGAGAAGGTCCTGGCGCACGGTATCGAGCGAGACCAGCAGGACGTTGTACGGTCCGGGCTCGGCGCGCGGCCCACTCCGGCATCCCGCCAGGGCCGCCAACGCGCACGACACGAGCAGCGACGCGATCGCGCGGCTCGTCATCCCGACTACGCTTGGTTGATGGTGTACTTCGGGATCACGATCGTGATGTCGCCGCCCTTCACCACCGCCTGACAGCCGAGGCGGGAGTGCATGGTGAGGCCTGGCGCCGTGTCGAGCTCGTCTTCTTCCTTTTCGGTGATGGGCGAAAGCACGGCCTCGCCTTCCTTCACGATCACGTGGCAGGTGGTGCAGGCGCACTTCCCGCCGCAGGCGTGCTCGAGATGGACCCCGTGGCCGAGGAGCACGTCGAGGATCGATCCCGGCTCGCCGTCGTGGGAGAACGGACCTTCGCCGCTGTACTCGATCGTGCGCTCGGGGGCGCCGGACTCGTAGAGGATGCGGATCTTGGGCAAGGCCTTCCGTCCTAGCATCCGATCCACGGGAGCGCGACTCGCCCCGCGTCAGCTGCTCGCGCCGGTGCTCCGCATGATGCCGGCCTTGCGGGCCGAGGCCTCGATGTACTTCTTGCTGACCGGCGAGAGGTCGTGGGGGTCGACGCGCGTCTCGATGAGCGCGAAGCTCGGCGCCCGCTCGGCGTCGGCGAGGGCGTCGCGGAACTCCGCGACGGTCGACGCCACGTAGCCGCGACCGCCCCAGCCGCGGGCCATTTCCGCGTAGGGCCAGTTGGGTATGGTGAGCAAATCCTGGCGCTCGGCGATCGGCCGGAAGATCCCCCAGCCGCCGTTGTTCATCAGGATCACGATCGGGCGCAGCCCGTAGCGCGGCGCCTGCGCGAGCTCGACCCCGGTCATCTGAAAGGCGCCGTCGCCGCACAGCACGATCGGCCGCTGCCCGGTGCCGATCTCCATGCCGAGCGCGCCCGGCACGCCGAAGCCCATCGAGGCGTAGTAGCCCTGCGCGAGATACGCACCGCCGCGGCCGACGCGCACGTCGAGCCCCGCGAACAGCATGTCGCCCGACTCCGCGATCACGGCCCAGCCGCGCTTGCCGAGGAGGAAGCGGTTCACCTCGCGCCAGCATGTCGGCGACCTTGATGGCACGCGTCAGGGCCCCACGCGCCGGCTTCAGGTTGTCGGCGTAGACCACGCGCTCGCGATGCCGGCGCAAGCGCTGGCGCTGCAGCGCCCGCACGAAGTCGCGGATGCCGACGTCGGTGTAGGTGTGGCAGCTCACGTTGACGCGATTGCCGACCGCCCAGATGGAGCGGTCACGGGTGATCTGCGGCGGCCGGCTGCCGAGGTTCATGTCGGTGAGCAGCGTCCCGAGGTTGATCACCAGGTCGGAGTCGTCGACGCGCTTCCGGATCGAGGGCGGACTGAGCGGGCCGATGTGGACGCCCATGAACTGCGGGTGGTCCATCGGGAAGGCGCCCTTGCCGAGGACCGTCGTCATGCAGGGCGCGCCCATGCGCTCGACCAGCTTCACGACGTCGCGCTGCAGCTTGTAGCGGAAGGTCTCGATGCCGATGATCACGGTCGGCCGGCGGGCGGCGTTGAAGCGCGCGGCGGTCTCGCGCGCCGCCTCGGCGGTCTTGCGCTCGTCGGAGCGCGCGAACTCGAGGGCGCCGTCCCAGGCACGGATCGTCTCCGGCACCTCGATGGTGCGCTCCACCATGTCGCGGTGGATCTCGAGGTAGCCGGGCCGCTGCTCGCGCCAGATCGCGCGCACCACGCGATCGACCTCGTCCGCGACACGGCGCGGATCGTCGAGAACGGCCGAGGCACAGCTGATCTCGTCGTAGATGCGGAACTGCGACTCGATCTCCTTCGCCTGGTGATGGATGAGCTGCCCGAGCTTGCGCTCCTCCTCGCCCGGCCCGCCGCTCACGACCAGGATCGGCACCCGTTCCGAGAACGACCCGGCGACGGGGTTCACCATGTTGTGGCCGCCGGCGCCGTAGGTGACGCAGACGACGCCGATGCGGCCCGTGGCGCGCGCGTAGCCGTCGGCGGCGAAGCCGACGCCCGGCTCGTGCGACAGGGTCACGATCTCGAGCCCGCGCGGGCGCCCGAACTTGAAGAACAGGTTGATCACGAGGTCGCCCGGAATGCCGAACAGATGCGTGACCCCGATCTTCTGGAGATACGCGACCAGGAAGTCGCCGACGCGCATCCGCGCCCGCATCACGCGAAGAACTCCTCGACGTTGCCGGTCGCGACCTCGATTGCCTCCACCGAGCCGTCGCGGAAGACCTGCAACACGACCTGCTCACCGGCACGATGCGCCCACAGGCGCTCGTAGAACTCACGGCGGCTCTGCACCTTGCGATCGTCGACGGCGAGCACGACGTCGCCCTGCGCGAGGCCCGAGGCCTCGGCCGGTCCGCCGGGGAGCAGACCGGCGATCACCACGTGATTGCGGAGCGTGTAGCAGTAGAGGCCGAGCCATGCCCGCGACGGCCGGCTGGTGCGACGGCCGAAGCGAAGCAGCTCGTCGCGGTGCTCCCGATAGTGCTCGATCGGAATGGCGAGCGAGAAGCGGCCGATCTCGTTCAGATTCAGCGACACCACGCCCGCGACCCGCCCCGCGCAGTCGAGCAACGGCCCGCCCCCGAGACCGGGGTTCATCGCGGTCGAGAAGATCGCGCGCTCGAGCGTGTACTCCCAGTTGGCGTCGAAACCGTCGACGGCCATGACGCCTCCGGAGCTGGCGCGGCGGCCCGCCTCGCCGACGCTCGCGACGATGAAGACGTCCTCGCCGACCGCCGGACCCTCGCCGCCCGCGACCGCGAGCACCGGATGGTCGTCGTCGCCGGCGACCTGCACGAGCGCGATCCCCGAGGCGAAATCCTGCGCCACCACCTCGCCCGGCAGCTCGCGGCCGTCGAACAGCGTCACCCGGACGTCGTGGCCGCCGAGCACCACGTAGTTGACCGTGACGATCAGACCGCCGTGATCGATGAAGGTGCCGGTGCCCGAGCGCTCCGTCCCGAGCACGGCCGACGACGGGTGCGCCTCGGGCACCGTGACTTGCAGATGGACGGTGGCGGGCAGCGTCTGCTCGAGCAGATGGACCGACGCGTTCATCTGGCTGCCTTGCGCGGGTGCGGGACGGTCTTTATGAGGAGAGCTTCCATGCACGCCCGCGCGCTGACGCTCGACCTCGAGCCGTGGTCGCTCTTCCGCGCGCTCGCCAGTAAGGAACGGCCTTTCTTCATCGACGCCGGACAGCCGTGGGGTGACGAGTGGGTGTCGTCTATGGGATTCCGCCCACGGATGCAATTCCGCGTGACCGCGAGCGACGGCGCCGATGCGCCGTTGGCGCGTCTGGATGCGGTCCTCGCGGAGATCGCACCCTCGCCACGCGATCGCGGCCGGCCGCGCCTCGCGCCGTTCGCCGGCGGCCTGGTCGTGGCCGTCGCTTACGAAGCGAAACATGCCGTCGAGCGCCTGCCGCCGACGCACGACGAAGCGGCGGACGCGCCCCGCTTGGCCGTCGGGCTGTACGACGCCGCCCTCTCCTATGATCACCGACGGCGCCAGTGGACGCTGCAGAGCTGGCATCTCGACGCGCGGGCGCTCGAGACGCTGGCGGAGGAGATCCTCGACGCGGCGGCCGCCGCGCGGCGTCCCCGCCCGGACAGACCGCTCCACGAGACGCCGGTGGCGTCGAGCATGGACGCCCTCGCCTACGCGGCGCAGGTGGCGCGCATCCACCGCTACATCGCGGCCGGCGACGTCTACCAGGTGAATCTGAGCCGGCGCTTCGAGGCTCGCCTCGCCGAGCCCGCGCTCGACGTCTACGGACGCCTGCGCGCCATCCAGAGCGTGCCCTTCGGCGGCTACTTCGATCTCGGCAGGGAGCGCGTGCTGTCGAACTCGCCCGAGCTCTTCCTGCGGCGCCGCGGCGAGCGCGTGACGACGTGCCCGATCAAGGGCACGCGGCCGCGCGGCGACACGCCCGCGGCCGACGCGCGTCTCGCGGCCGAGCTCGCACGCGATCCCAAGGAGCGTGCCGAGCACGTGATGATCGTCGACCTCGAGCGCAGCGATCTCGGGCGGGTGTGCCGAACCGGCAGCGTGACGGTCGAACGCCTGGCGGCCTGCGAGCGCTTCGCGACCGTGCAGCACCTGGTCTCGACCGTCGGCGGCACGCTCCGCCCGGGCGTGACGGCCGGCGACCTCCTGCGCGCCACCTTCCCGAGCGGCTCGATCACCGGCGCACCGAAGATCCGCGCCATGGAGATCATCGAGGAGCTCGAGCGTGCACCGCGGGGTTTCTACACCGGTGCGCTCGGCTGGATCGACGCCGGCGGCGACTGCGATCTGAACGTGGCCATCCGGACGGCCGTCGCGCGCGACGGGATCCTCGCCTATCACGCCGGCGGCGGCATCGTCGCCGACTCGCGTCCCGAGCGCGAGGAGGCCGAGCTGAACTTGAAGGCCCTGGCGTTCTTCCGGGCGCTCGGCATCGTCGATGCGCGGAACGTGCACGCGGGCGGGGCGGACCTGGTCGCGTCCGACCGGACCGCCGAGCGGGCGGAGGGCGCGCGGTGAGGAGCCGCGCGCGTGAGCTCGTTCTGCTGCTGAACGACCGCTTGGTACCGGCGCGCCGCGCGACGATCTCGGCCCTCGACCGCGGCTTCGTCTACGGCGACGGGCTGTTCGAGACCGTGCGCACCTACGCCGGCGAGCCCTTCGCCCTGGCGGAGCACCTCAGACGGCTGGCGCGCTCGGCGCGCGTCTTCCGCATCCCCTTCGAGGCGGATCCCGAGTACTGGCGGCCGCGCGTGCGACGCTGTCTCCGCGCCAACGGTCTCGCCGCCGACGACGCGGCGGTCCGCCTCACCGTATCGCGCGGCGCGGGCGCCTTCGGCATCGTTCCGACGACGGCGCTCCGGCCGACGACGATGCTGCTCGCAACCCCGCTCGACCCGCGACTGCCGGGGGCGCGCGAGAAGGGCGTCGGCATCTGCTTCTTTCCCTTCCGGCTCGTCACCACGACGCTGCCGAGCCACAAGACGCTGCACTACCTCCCGGCGGTGCTCGGCAAGATGATCGCGCGGCGGCGCGGCGCCTGGGAGGCGGTGTATCTCGGCGCGGACGATCACGTACTCGAAGGCACCACCAGCAACGTCTTCGCGGTCGAGCGCGGACGCCTGGTCACGCCCCCGCTCGATGGCATCCTCCCCGGCGTCACCCGGCGTGTAGTCACCACGCTCGCCCGCCGTGCCGGCATCCCCATCGTCGAGCGATCGCTCGGCCGCCGCGAGCTGCTCGCCGCCGACGAGGTCCTGCTCACCGCCTCGACGATCGAGATCCTGCCGGTGATCCGCGTCGAGCGCACTCGCATCGGCGACGGCCGGCCGGGGCCGGTGACGCGTGCGCTGCAGGCGCGCTACCGGCGTCACGTCGCGGCGACGCTGGCACGCGTCGGGGCGCGAGCGGTTCTACCGGCAAGATCTGCGGCCAGACTGTAACCCTTACTCTTCGGGTGCAGGCACCGAGCGGGTAGCGCGTACGCGTGCGGCGTGCTCGCTCGGCACATCGATTGCTCGCTTGTCTTCCCCATGCCCAGACCAGCACCATCGACCGCGGCCTCTCGCTGCTTTGCTCACGAGGCGGCGGTCGCCGGAACCAGCTCGGTCTGGATGGCAACGGCGTCGGTTCCCGCGTGCGAGCCTCTCGCGGCGGACGTCACCACCGACGTCTGCATCGTCGGCGCCGGCATCGCCGGGTTGAGCGCCGCCCATGCCTTGTCCTCCGAGGGAGCCTCGGTGGTGGTCCTCGACGACGGCCCGATCGGGCACGGCGAGACGGCGCGCACCACCGCGCACCTCTCGAACGTGCTCGACACTCGCTATGCCGAGCTCGAACGCCTTCATGGCGCCGACCGCACACGGCTGATCGCCGAAAGTCATGCCGACGCGATCGCGCGCATCGAGTCGACCGTGAGGCGTGAGGCGATCGCGTGCGATTTCGAGCGCGTCGACGGGTATCTTTTCCTGGGCGAGGGCGCCGAGGCGCAGGCGCTCGAGGTCGAGCATGCGGCGGCGCTGCGCGCCGGCGTCGACGTCGCCTGGGCCGATCGAGCACCGCTTCCCGCGTTCGACACCGGACGCTGCCTGCGGTTTCCCCGTCAGGCCCAGATCCATCCCTTGCGCTACCTCGCGGGCCTCGCCAAGGCGTTCCGGCGGAACGGCGGCCACGTGTACGAGGCGCACGCCGGCGGCGTCTTCGGCGGACCGGGGGCGCGGGTCGAGACCGCGAGCGGCCACACGGTGCACGCCCGCGCCGTCGTGGTGGCGACCAACACGCCGGTGAACGACCGGGTCACGATGCACACCAAGCAGGCGTCCTATCGGACCTACGTGATCGCGGCGGAGGTGCCCGCCGGGTCGGTGCCGACGGCCCTCTACTGGGACACCGCCGACCCCTACCACTACGTGCGTCTGCAAACGGAAGAGGCCGAGCACGACCTGCTCATCGTGGGTGGTGAGGATCACCACACCGGCCAGGGCGGAGAAACGGCGGCGCGCTTCGAGCGCCTCGAGCGCTGGGCGGCGCGCCACTTTCCGACGCTCGGCCGGGTCCGGCATCGCTGGTCGGGGCAGATCGTCGCGGCAATCGACGGGCTCGCCTTCATCGGCCGGAACCCCGGCGACGCCGAGAACGTCTTCATCGCCACCGGCGATAGCGGGAACGGCATGACGCACGGAACGATCGCCGGCACCATCCTCTCCGATCTGGTCGCGGGGCGGCCGAATCCCTGGGCCTCCCTCTACGACCCGAGCCGCTTCACCGCGCGGTCGATCCCGACCTTCGCGAAGGAGACCCTGCACGTCGCCGGCGGCTATGCGCGCTGGCTCGGGCTCGGCCGGCTCTCGTCCGTCGAAGAGCTCGAGCCCGGGTGCGGTGCCGTCTTCCAGCGCGGTCTCCGCAAGATCGCGGCCTACCGCGACGAGCAGGGGGCACTCCACGAGCGCTCGGCGGTCTGCCCGCACCTCGGCGGCGTCGTGGTGTGGAACGAGACCGAGCGGTCATGGGACTGCCCGTGTCACGGCTCGCGCTTCGACGCCTGCGGACGCGTACAGAACGGCCCCGCCAATTCCGACCTCGATCCGGTGTAGCCCCGGCGTGAGGATCGACGCGCGCAGCGCGCGGCCGCACCGACGAAACGCGCGCGCGCCTAGATCATGAGCAGATACGGCGCCGCCATCATGCCGAGCGTTACCACGACGGTCAGGACGGAGAAAAGTGCCCGGCCGAACACGTTGCCGCGTTTACGCATGCTGTCCATGGTCGACGGCGGCTCGGGCGGGCCGACGAAGTTCGGCGGCGGCGCATTCTCTTGGTCATCCAGCGACTCGGACGCGCTCTTCGCAGGATCGTCGGTCAGCAGCGAGCCGTCGTCGCCGAACGGGTCGGACGCGAGCTCGCGACGCCAGCGCGCTTCGTCCTTGTCGTTGTCGCCCGTGATGTCGGGCTCGAGGATGGTCTCACGATCCCAGTCGTCGGTCTCGCGATGCATGCTCGGCGCGCAGGCGGGAATCTGCGCGAGTCCCAGCACCAAGATCAATCCGACGACGATGAGCCGCATGCCTCCTCCACCCCGTGACAGCCGTCGCCACTCGACGCGCCACGCCTCCGCACTCGCCTGGCATCCCACCCGACGGCGCAGCTATAGTCGCTCGCCCACGGGCATACAACGGAGCCGGGAGGCCGCATGCGGGTCTGGGTCGAGGACGTGCATCGCCACGTCGACAGCGAGGTGACGCTGCGAGGCTGGCTCTACCACCGCCGCTCGAGCGGCAAGCTCCATTTCCTGATGGTGCGCGACGGCACGGGCACCATCCAGTGCGTCGTGTTCGTGAAGGACGTCGCCCCCGAGGTCTTCGACCGTGCCGGGCGGCTGGCGCAGGAGTCGGCGCTCGAGGTGACCGGCACGGTGCGCGCCGACGCCCGCTCGCCGCTCGGCTTACGAGCTCGCCGTCCGCGACCTCCGGGTCGTGAGCGAGGCGAGCGACTACCCGATCACGCCGAAGGAGCACGGGCCCGCCTTCCTGCTCGATCACCGCCACCTCTGGCTGCGCTCGTCCCGCCAGCACGCCATCATGCGGGTGCGCGCGAGCGTCGTGCGCGCCTGTCGCGACTACTTCGACTCGCGCGGCTTCACGCTCCTCGACGCGCCCATCTTCACCCCCGCCGCCTGCGAGGGCACGACCACGCTCTTCGAGGTCGGCTACTTCGACGACAAGGCCTACCTCACGCAGAGCGGCCAGCTCTACATGGAGGCCGGCGCAATGGCCTTCGGCAAGGTCTACTGCTTCGGGCCGACGTTCCGCGCCGAGAAGTCCAAGACCCGCCGCCACCTCACCGAGTTCTGGATGATCGAGCCCGAGGTCGCCTTCGCCGACCTCGACGACGACATGGCCCTCGCCGAGGACTTCCTGGTCGAGGTCGTGGGTCGGGTGGTAGAGGAACGGAAGGGAGAGCTGGCGGCGCTCGAGCGCGACACGGCGCCGCTCGCCAAGGTGCAGAAGCCGTTCCCGCGCATCCGCTACGAGGAGGCGATCGCGCTCCTGACCGAGAGCGGCAAGACGGTCGCCTTCGGCGACGACTTCGGCGGCGACGAGGAGACCGTGCTCTCCGAGCGCTTCGATCGGCCGGTGCTGGTGCATCGCTATCCGGCGGCGTCCAAGGCCTTCTACATGAAGACCGATCCGGCGGATCCGCGCCTCGCCCTCTGCGTCGACGTCCTCGCCCCGGAGGGCTACGGCGAGATCATCGGCGGCGGCCAGCGCGAGGACGATCTCGAGACGTTGGCCGGTCGCATCCGCGAGCACGGCCTGCCGGAGGAGGCCTTCGACTGGTACCTGGATCTCCGCCGCTACGGCTCGGTGCCGCACGCCGGCTTCGGCATGGGCATCGAGCGCATGGTGGCGTGGCTCTGCGGCCTCCACCACGTGCGCGAGACCATTCCGTTCCCGCGCATGCTGGAGCGGCTAACGCCGTGACCGCCCGCGCGGCTCAGCCGTAGTTACGGAGACCCTCGAGCACCGCCGCCACCGGACGCTTGAAGAGCATGTTGAACTCGAGCATCGGGCCGACCGAGCACGTCGTGCACGGCGTCTCGCGATCCCACGCCGTTCGCCAGTCGTGCGCCAGCAGGTCGATCGGCGTCATCTTGCTCTTGGTGTAGGCGCAGGCGTACGCGCGGCCGAGCGGATCGACGTAGAGATAGCCGCGACCGGCGGCACAGCGCTGGTGAGGGTCGAGGAGGGCGGAGCGCGAGAAGTCGTCCCACTCGGCGAGATGCTCGAGGTAGGGCGTCGAGCTCACGATCGGGCGCCCGCGCCGCTTGTCGTCGATGAGCTGTCTCCAGAACGCCCGCAGCCGCTCGTTGGTGAGCGACGCCGCGATCGAGCCGCGCACGATCTCGGTGTCGACGCACTGGGGCTGGAAGTGCATGCGGAAGCCCATCGACTCGGCTTGTTGGAGGAGGAAGTCGGCCTGGTCGACGCTGTGCTCGGTCACGACGCAGATCGCGATCACCGGCTTGCCGCTCGCGACCAGGTGCCCGATGCCGTCGAGGACGCCGTCGTGGGCGTGCGCGCCGCGCGCCGCGACGTGGAAGTCGCGGTCGCCGTCGAGGCTGGTGTAGACGAGGTCGGCGCGCGCCAGGCGCTCGGGGTGGCGATCGTAGAGCGTCAGGTTCGAGTTCACGCTCACCCAGAATCCCCGCTCCTTGGCGAGCGCGATGATCTCGCCGAGGTCATGGCGGAGCATCGGCTCGCCGCCGGCAAGGCCGAGACGGCGGATGCCCATCGCCTGCAGGCGGTCGAAGAGCGTCGCGATGCGATCGAGCCCGAGGTTGGTGGGATCGATGTACGGGCAGTTGCAATAGGCGCAGCGGAGATTGCAGCGGTTGGTCACCGCGAAGGTCGCCGAGAACGGCCGCGGCGCCCCGTCGACCATGTAGGCGAGCAGGCTGGTCCCGAAGGCGTAGCCGATGCCGACCTTCTCAGAGAGCCGCATGTGCGACCTGCCGCGTCGCGCCGAATGCTTCCATGACGTCTCGATCGGCTAGCACCGGCCGCATCCCAGGGTCAACGCGATTCGTCCGGTCCGGAAACGGGAGCACGCCAGCGGGTTTGCGCTTGACAGAGACATCCTTCCGTTGGACGTCCTGTCGAGATGGCACACGCCAGCACAGCCTCGATCGCGAGCGGCGATATCGCACCTCCGCCGTATGCGATCGCGGAGCTCGAGCGCATCGTGGCACCGGACACCGCGACCTTCGAGCGCCGGTATCTGCGCCCCAGCCGGCCGGTGATCCTGAGCGGGCTGACGGACGCATGGCTGCCCCCAGAGGAATGGACGCTCGCGCGCGTCGCGGAGCGCTGGGGCGCGGCGACGGTCGTCGCGGCCGTGCTCGCGAACGGAACCCTGATGGACGACCCCGAGAACGGCGTCGTCTTCCGCCGCATCCCGCTCCGCGATTTCATCCGCTCGCTCGACGGCAAAGGCCCGGCGAGTCACTACGTGATGGCGCCGACGTGGAACCTGCCCGCCACGTTCCAGGAGAGCCATCGAATTCCACCCTATTGTGCCGGCGCCCGCCACCTGCAGGCCAAGTTCTGGGTCGGCAAAAGCGGCACCGTGACCCCGATGCACCGAGACGTGCCGCACAACCTGCACGTGCACCTGAGCGGTCGGAAGCGCTGGCTGCTCTTTCCTCCCGGCTCGAAGGGCATGTACCCACGCGGCTTGCTCTCGGGAATGCCGAACTTCTCCGCGGTCGATCCCGAGCGGCCCGACTACCAGCGTCATCCCGCGTTCCGGAGCGTGCCGGCGTTCGGCGCGACGCTCGCGCCCGGCGAGACGCTGCTGATCCCGCACGGCTGGTGGCATCACACGCGATCGCTCGATGACGCCGTCGCGATGAACTTCTGGTGGGGCGGCTCGGTGGTACGGCTGATCGCGTTCGCCTCGGCGACCTTCAAGCGCTTGCGCGGCATCCGTCGCGACGAATGGGGGTAGGCGCGCGATCGGGCGCCAGCAGCTCGACGATCGTCGCCACCACGGCACGATCGGCGTCGAGCAACGTTCGCCGCCGCCCATAGAGCGGCTCGCCGTCCGCCGTGATCACGAGCGCCGCCGCCATCACCGAATCGGGCCGGACCCGCAGGAACGCCTCCGGCTGTCCGAGCGCGTCGCCGAGGACGTGGCCGAACGGCAGCCGCTCGCGCAGCACCTCGGCACGCGCGAGCGGCGTGAGGCGCGTCAGGTCGACCTCGATCGCACCCAGCACGACCGGGACGCCGTCGCCACGCACCAAGACGATCCGCCGCGCATAGAGGTCTCCGCCGCGGCGGCGCTCGAGCACCCGGAGCGCCAACGGCTCGCCATGATGATGCTCGAGCCGCGGGGTGAGTGGTCCCGCCACCTCGAGGAGACGGCGGGGAACGGACGGAACCTCCGCGGCCGTCACGATCTCGACCGCAGGCGGAGCCAGCCCGGCAGCGGCGTAGAACGGCTCGAGCGGACCGAGCAGGTGGAGCGTCGCAGGCGGCGGCATCTGTCTCGTTCGATGTAGCGGAGGCGACGGTCCTGGTCCATTTCCCTCGCCGCCGCCGTCGTTTGACACGCTCGCGAGCAGAGACTATCGCCGCGGTCGTCACCGTAGGTAGCATTGTGCTGGACCCTTTCGACGACGAGCTCGAGCACATCCGCGCCGCCGGTCTCTGGCGCGAGCTGCGCCGCATCGAGGGTCCCGTCGACACCTGGGTCACCGTCGACGGCACCCGCGCGCTGCTCCTGTGCTCGAACAACTACCTCGGCCTCGCCAACCACCCGGCGCTCGCCGAGGCGGCGGCGGATGCGGCGCGCCGCTACGGTGTCGGCGCGGGGGCGTCGCGCCTGATCTCGGGATCACTCGCGATCCACCGCGACCTCGAAGCCCGGCTCGCGGAATTCAAGCACAGCGAGGCCGCGATCCTCTTCCCGACCGGCTACCACGCCAACGTCGGCGCGATCACGGCGCTGGTCGGGAAGGGCGACGCGGTGTTCAGCGACGCCCTGAACCACGCCAGCATCATCGACGGCTGCCGGCTCTCGGGCGCCGCGGTGCACGTCTATCCGCATGCGGACGCGAGCGCCCTCGACGAGCTGCTCGCACGCCATCCGGCGCGGCGCCGTCTCGTCGTCACCGACTCGGTGTTCAGCATGGACGGGGACCACGCGCCACTCGCCGAGATCGCGACGATCGCCGCCGCCCGCGACGCCATGGTCATGGTCGACGAGGCGCACGCGACCGGTGTCGAGGGTCCGTCCGGCGCGGGCCTGTTGGAGGCGCTCGGGTTGCAGGATGCGGTCACCGTCCAGATGGGGACCCTCGGGAAGGCGCTCGGCTGCGCCGGTGCGTTCATCGCCGGCCGGCGCCGCCTGATCGAGCTCTTGGTGAATCGCGCCCGCAGCCTGATCTACACGACGGCGCTCCCGCCTCCGGTGACGGCCGCCGTCGACGCCGCCCTCGACATCGTCGCGCGCGAGCCCGAACGGCGCGCCCGTCTCGCCGCGGTCTCGGCGGCGCTCCGCCGGCGCCTCAGCGCGCTCGGCTTCGAGCTCCCCGAGGGCACGGGCCCGATCATCCCGGTGATCGCCGGCAGCAACGAGCGCGCGCTCGCCTGGTCGCGCGGGCTCCTGGAGCACGGCGTGTTCGTCCAGGCGATCCGCTACCCGACCGTGCCCAAGGGTACCGCACGCCTGCGCGTCACGCTGATGGCGACGCACAGCGACGACGACGTCGAGCACGCCGCCGCCGCGTTCGCTGCGTTGGTCTAGAAAGGGGAGCTCCCCCCTTCGCCGCGCGGCGGTTTTTTGGCCGCTCCTAACTTCCCGCCAGGACCTGCAGGACGAGGCTACGCTTGCGCGGCCCGTCGAGCTCCGCCATCAGCACCCGCTGCCACTGTCCCATCGTCAGCTCGCCCTCGGCCACCTGCAGGGTCACGCTGCTGCCGAGCATGATGGCGCGGAGATGCGCGTCGGCGTTGTGGCGGTCGCAATCGGAGTAGCGTGGGTCGTTGTGCTTCCACTCCTCGCCGCGCGGCACCAGCCGCTCGAGCAGCTGGTGGACGTCGTCGAGCAGCGCCGATTGCGGCTCGTTGACGAACACGGCCGTGGTGGTGTGCATCGTGCTGAGCGTCACCAGACCCGCCGTGACACCGGTCGCGCGCACCATCTCCTGCACGGTCGTGGTCAGGTCGTGAATCTCCATGCGCTTGCTGGTCTGTATGTCGATGCGGCGAACGTACACGCCGCCGGATGTCCTGCGATCGCCGTTGACGCCGGTGTCTTGCCACCGAGCTGCCGACTGCTCTGCATGTGTGCTCATCGTCCCTCCCCTATGTGTGCGAATCACGACGCCGTCCTGGCGTCTCCCCCCAATGAAACTCTCAGCTCGCTGCGCGCGCCTCCACGCTCGGCAGGCCCGGCGCGCCGAGCCGCCTCGACACTATCTCGGCGGCGCGGTGCCCGCTCGTGACCGCACTCTCGATCGTGGCCGGGAGACCGGTCGCGGTCCAATCACCGGCCAACACGAAGTTGTCGAAGGGCGTCGTCGCCGCCGGCCGCAGCCGCTCGGCGGCGGGTGTGGGCGACATGGTGGCGAACTTCTCCTTCACCACCTGGGTGTGGCGGACCTCCGCAGCGGCCGCCGCCGGCAACAGGCGGCGGAGATCGGCGAGTGTCCGCGCCACGATCGTTTCGTTGTCGAGATCGACGATCCGGCGCGCGCCCGAGATCACGAAGGTGAGGTAGCCGCCGTCGCGGTCGGTGCGCCCGCTGATGACGTCGCGATTGAACGCCCAGTGGGTGTCGGTGCCGACGAAGCCGACGAACGGCCGTGCCAAGAGGGGCCGATCGAACCAGACGTGCACCGAGACGATCGGCGAGCTCGCAAGCTGCTCGATCGCGCCGAGAGTCGGGGACGCGCGCCGGACCGCGAGCGGCAGCAGCGAGAACAGTCCCTGTGGCGGTACCGCGCTCACGTAGGCGCTCGCGGTCAGCCGCCGGCCGTCGCGGAGCTCGAGGTGGCCGATCCGTTCGCCGCGGACCCCGATCCCGACCACGTGCGCCTTGGTCTCGACGCAACCGCCGCGCGCCTCGATGAAGCGCCGCGCGTCGTCCGTGTAGAGCTCCGAAAGCCCGACCTTGGAGAGCACGAAACGCGCGGCGTCCTTGCCGGCGAAGAAGGCGCGCACCATGACCTCGGCGAGCAAATCGGCGGACGAGAGCGCCGGATCGTCGTTGAGGGTGGCGATCGCGACCGGGTGCCAGAACGCGCGCCGCGCGGGCGCGCTCTGCCCGAGAAGATCCAGCACGCCTTCGACGGTGAGCGCCGCGAGGCGCGGATCGCGCCGGCGCTTCATGAGGAGCAGACGGAGGCCGCCCGCGAGCACCCTGGCACGGTCGGCGAGACCGAGCAGGCGATAGCCGAGCACTCCGGCACCCATGTGCAGCGGGTTCGGCAGCGGCGGACAGCTGATCACGCCCGCCCCCTGCTCCGGATCGAGCATGTCGACCCGGAGTCCCGGCTGGATCGCGAGCTTGCCGGTCGCGCCGATGCGATCGAGGAAGCGGAACATCTCGGTGTAGCAGCCCATCATCGCGTGCTGGCCGTTGTCGATGACCTCGCCCGTCGCCTGGTCGGTGTAGGAGTACGCGCGGCCACCGAGCACCGGCCGCTTCTCCAGCACCGTGACCGCGCGGCCCTCGGCGGCGAGCGCGGTGGCGGCCGCGAGGCCGGCGAAGCCGCCTCCGATCACGAGCACGTCGCTCACGCGGTCTCCGTGCGCGCCCGTGCCGCCGTCGGGCCGGGGTGCGGCAGGCGGGTCTGCAGCCAGGCGAGACCGGCCCAGAAGGCCTTCTGCCAGCGCGGCAGTCGGATCGTCGGACCGAAGAGCAGGTCGGGATTCGCCGCCGCGCGGGCGAGGACGCGCTGGTACACGAGGCGCATGCCTTCCGCGGCAGCCAACGCCCGGCGGTCGCCGGGAACGACCGCGGCGCGCGCCGCGCCGTAGAACTCGCGTGCCCGAGAGCACTCGAACGCCACCAGCGCCCGAAAGGCGTCGTTCCGGGTGTGGGTGACCAGCTCGCGCTCCTGGTAGCCGAAGCGGCGGAGGTCCTCGAGCGGCAGGTAGACTCGGCCGCGCTCGGCGTCCTCGGCGAGATCGCGAATGATGTTGGTGAGCTGGAGCGCGATGCCGAGCGCCTCGGCGTAGTCGAGGCTCCGGGGATCGCGGCAGCCGAAGATCGGGATGGTGGCGAGACCGACCGCGGCCGCGACCAGATAGCAGTAGCGCCGGAGCTCGCCGAAGGTGGCGAAGCGCTGGGGTGCCAAATCCATCGTCACCCCGTCGAGGATCTCCTCGAGGTGACGCGGCGGAATCGCGAAGCGCCGGATGGAGTCGGCGAGCGCGATGCCGACGGGGTGCAGGGGGACGCCGGACGTGACCCGGACGAGCTCGTGGCGCCACTCCGCGAGCGCGGCGGCGCCGCCACCCTCGTCGGCGGCGTCGTCGACGACCCGACAGAAGGCGTACAGCGCCTCGAGGCTCCGCCGCCGCTCGTCCGGCAACAGGCGAAATGCCTGGTGGAAGCTGCTGCCCGAGGCGCGCACGATGCGCCCGCATTCCGCGTATGCGGCGTCCAGGTCAGAGCCGCCCAGCGACGACATCAGGCGCTCCCCACCAACGAGCGCGCCACCAACCCCATCTTGGCCCAGCGCGAGAGCGAAGGACGGGCCGTGAAGGCGTCGTAGCCCACCGCCTCGAGACGCTCGAGGATCGCGAGGCCGCCGCCCGCGAAGAGTCGGACCTCGCGGCCGCGATTGCGATCGAGCAGCGCGGCGAGGCCGAGCCCGCGCTCGAAGAGCCCGCGGGTGCGCGCGCACTGGAAGGCCATCAGCTCGCGGAAGGCCGGGTTCACGGCCTGCCGTCCGAGATCCTCGGCGCTGTAGCCGAAGCGTTGCATGTCCTCGCGCGGCAGATAGATGCGGCCCTTGCGGAGATCGATCGCGAGGTCCTGCCAAAAATTGGTGAGCTGCAGCGCCGTACAGATGTCGTCGGCACGGCTCTGCCGGTCGGCGTCGTGGTGGCCGAAGAGGTAGAGCACCAGGTGTCCGACGGGATTCGCGGAGTGGGCGCAATAGAAGAGCAGGTCGTCGAAGGTCTGAAAGCCCTGGAAGCGCACGTCCATCCGAAACGCCTCGAGCAGGCGGCGGAAGGGATCGATGGGAATGGCGAACGACCGGACGGTGTCGGCGAGCGCCACGAACACCGGATGGTGCGGAACTCCCGCGTAGCAGGCCTCGAGCTCGCGCTCCCAGGCTTCGAGCCCCGCGAGCGCACGCGCCGGATCGGGCTCCTCGTCGGCGAGGTCGTCGGCGGTGCGCGCGAAGGCATAGAGCGCGGCGATGTGCCGCCGCAGGTGACGCGGCAGCAGGTGCGATCCGAGCGTGAAGTTCTCGTAGTGCGCGCGGGCGATGCGCTCGCATTCGCCGAACGCCGCCGCGGTCGCGGCCGCATCCGGTGTCCACGCCGCCGCTCCGGGATCTCGCTGCATGGGAGCCCTGGCCGTCATAGCCGCCGGCTCAATGCTGGGCCGCTCTCCTTCCCGCCAGCGCGATCTCGCCACGACGGGCGGCGTCGCGCGCCCAGGCGTCGGCCGCGAGCAGCACGTCGAGGTTGCTCGCCGCCGCCTGCTCATGCGCGTCCATCACGGTCGAGACCAGGCGCGGAATGTCCTGGTACGCGACGTCCCCGGCGAGGAAGCGCTCGACCGCGATCTCGTTGGCGGCGTTCAGCACCGCCGGCATCGTGCCGCCGGTCCGGAGCGCCCGGTACGCGAGATCGAGGCAGGGAAACCGCTCGCGGTCGGGGGCGATGAAGGTGAGCGTTCCGGCGGCGGGCAGATCGAGGGCGCGGAGGTAGTCGAGCGGCAGGCGCTCGGGATACGCGAGCGCGAAGCCGATCGGGATCGTCATGTCGGGCACCGCCATCTGCGCCAGCACCGAGCCGTCGATGTACTCGACCATCGAATGCACGATGCTCTGCGGGTGGATCACCACGTCGATGCGGTCGGCTCCGATCCCGAAGAGCCAGTGCGCCTCGATGACCTCGAGCCCCTTGTTCATCAAGGTCGCCGAGTCGATGGTGATCTTGGGGCCCATCTTCCAGGTCGGATGGTTGAGCGCCTCGGCCACCGTGACGTCGGCGAGCTCGGCGGCGGGGCGTCCGAGAAACGGTCCGCCCGAAGCGGTGAGCACGATGCGACGCACCTCGGCGCGGTTGTGGCCCTGCAACGCCTGAAAGATCGCGTTGTGCTCGCTGTCGACCGGCAGCAGCGACACCCCGCGCTCGCGCGCCGCGCGCGTCACGAGCTCGCCGGCCACCACCAAGACCTCCTTGTTGGCGAGCGCCACGTGCTTGCCGGCGTGCACCGCGGCGAGCGTCGGCACCAACCCGAGCGCCCCGACCAGCGCCGACACCACGAGCTCGGCCTCCGGGTGCGTGGCGACGGCGAGCGGCCCCTCCGATCCCACCAGAATGCGGCCGCCGAAAGACGGCACGCGCGCCCGCAGCTCCGCGGCCGCGTCGTCGTCGGCGACCGACACCAAGTCGGGGACATGACGGCGAACCTGCTCCGCCAGGACCTCGACGTTCCGCCCCGCCGCGAGCGCCACGGCCCGGAAGCGCTCCGGGAACCGCTCCACCAGCGCCAGGGTCGACACCCCGACCGATCCGGTCGAGCCGAGAAGCGCGAAGGAGCGGCGGGGAGTCTCAGTCATGCGACGTAGCTGTTTCCGTTCGTCGCCACGCGGACCACGCTCGCAACGTGGGCCTCGGCGCGGGCGCGAAAGAGACCGAGCGCCATCAACGGAAAGTAGTTCCGATACATGTAGTAGCGCAGATAGAAATGGCGCGGAAACCCGGTGCCGGTGAAGTGCAGCTCGTCCCAGGTGCCGTCGCCTTGCTGGCTCCGCGCCAGGTGGTCGACGCCGCGCACCAGCTCGGGGCTGAGCTCGTCCTCGCCCGCGAGCAACCCGAGCAGAGCCCAGGCGGTCTGCGACGGCGTGCTCGGACCGGTGCCGGCGAGCGCCGGATCGGCGTAGGTGTCGCAGGTCTCGCCCCAGCCGCCGTCCTCGTTCTGCCGGCTCTTCAGCCAGGCGACGGCGCGCCGCACGTAGGGCTGGCCGAGGTCCTCGCCGATCGCGCGCAACCCGGAGAGCACCGACCACGTCCCGTAGATGTAGTTGACGCCCCAGCGGCCCCACCACGCGCCGCTCGGCTCCTGGGTACGCCGGATGAACGCGAGGGCCCGCTTCGCCCGTCGCATGTCGAGGTCGTAGCCGAAGTCTCCCATCAGCTCGAGGTGACGGCCGGTGAGATCGGCGGTCGGCTGGTCGAGCATCGCCTCCATGTCGGCGAACGGGATCTTGTTGAAGATCTCCCGCAGATTGTCGGTGTCGAAGGCGCCCCAGCCGCCGTTCCGGCTCTGCATGCCGAGCGTCCAGTTGAGCCCGCGGCGGATCGAGTGCTGCTTGCTCCGCTCGTCGCTCGCCGCGATCCGTCGGAGCACCATGAGGATGACCGCCGTGTCGTCGGTGTCGGGATACCAGTCGTTGGCGAACTCGAAGGCCCACCCTCCGGGCTCGAGGTCGGGGTTCTTGATGGTCCAGTCGCCGGGCTTGAAGATCTGATTGGCGATCAGCCAGTCGCACGCCTTGCGAAGAACGGGATCGTCGGGGCGCGCGCCGGAGTCGAGGAGCGCCTTGGCGGCGAGCGCCGTGTCCCAGGTCGGCGACACGCACGGCTGAAAGAAGAGTTGATCGCCCTCCTCGATGACGAAGTCCTCGATCGCCTGGATGCCCTTCGCGACCGCCGGGTGGTCGTCGCCGTATCCCAACACCCGGAGGGCCATCACCGAGTTCACCATCGCGGGTTGGATGCCGCCCCAGCCGCCGTTCACGTCCTGATGCGAGAGGATCCAGTCGGCGGCCTTGTGGAGCGCGCGTGTGCGGAGCGGCTTGGTCGGGATCTTGCCGACGAGCTTGAGGACGCGATCGAGGCCGAGGAAGAAGTTCCGCCACGTGAACGTCTGCGCGTCGGGCGGAAAGGCGTAGTCGGCCGGCGTCGGCGGTGCGACCCAGAGCTCGTCGACCGTCTGCTCGGGCGTGATCGGCACATACGGCCGCTTCGCCATCATGACCACGAGCGGCACGACGGTGCCACGCGCCCAGCTCGACATCTCGTAGATGTTGATGGGGAACCAGGGCGGCAACAGCACGAGCTCGACCGGCATCGCCGGGAGCCCTTCCCAGGGGTACTGGCCGAAATAGGCAAGGAAGCAGCGCGTGAAGACCCCTGCCTTGGCGAGACCACCCTTGGCGAGGATGAAGCGACGGGCACGCTCGAGCGCGGGGTTGTTCGGAGGCAAACCCGCGAGCTTCATCGCGAAATAGGCCTCGATCGTGTTGGAGAGATGCCCCGGCGCGCCCGGATACAAAGACCAGCTGCCGTCCGCGAGCTGGGTCGCGAGCAGGTGGGCGACGATGCGATCCTGACGCTCGCCGTTCACCCGCCCCATGAAGTGCATGAAGAAGATGTACTCGGCGTCCATCGTGGCGTTGGCCTCGAGCGGCCGGTGCCAATAGCCTTCGGGGTGCTGCTCGCGATGGAAGTAGTCCTGGGCTCGCCCGATCGTGTGGCTCACCTTGGCGAGAAACTCGTCACCCCTGGGTGGTGCGCTCGGACGGGGCGGAAACGGCGACTCACCGACCTGGTTCATGCTGTCACTCCCCCTCCACGTACCGATCGCCGCTAACCACGCGGTCAGCGACCGGTTTAAAAAAACGGCGCCGCGAACCGTCCCGGCACCGCTCGACCCTGCGGTCAGGCATTCCCAACAAAAAAGCTCGCGTCGCCGCAAGATTCACGGCAGCTCGAGCCCGGATCAGAGGCGCGTATAGGCGGTCATTTCGGCGCTGTCAATATAATGAGCATGAAGACCGGGCCTTACGCCCGCCCGGCCTCAGGTTCCGCCGGGAGAGGAGAGGAGGGGCAGCTCGCGATTCAGCGCGCGCGCCAGATTCTCTCGCGCGAGCGTGGAATCCGGCACCAGGCGGAGCGCCCGCTCGAAGGCGGCGACGGCCTGCGCCCATTCGCCGAGACGGGCGTAGGCGACCCCTCGCATGTTCACCACCCATGGATTGTCGGGCTCCAGGCTCTGCGCCATGTCGAGCGCGTGCAAGGCGCCCGCCGGGTCGCCGGCCCGCAAACGGACCCATCCGAGGTTGCCGTGCGCGGACGGCTCGCCCGGTTGCTGCAGAATGGCTTTCTCGAGGAGGGCGTCGGCCTCCTCGAGACGACCGAGGTTGGCGTAGACCCAGCCGAGATTGCTCTCGACGTTGGGGTCGTTCGGGTCGCGCTCGCGGGCGCGCGCGAGCACGCGCTCGGCCTCCTCCCATTCGCCGACCCGGCCGAGGACCGAGCCGAGGTTGTTCAGCGCCGAGACGTCGTCGTCCGCCGCGGCTTGGCGGAGCACGTGCAACGCCTCTTTGGTGCGTCCGACCGCGGCATACGCCCATCCGAGGTTCCCCTGCACGATGCGCATGGTGTCGCGGTCGGTCCAGCCGGTCCGTCCCTCGATCAACGCCTCCGCCATCTCGAGCTGCGGCACCGCTTCCTCCGGTCGCGCCAGCTGCATCAACAGGGCACCGTAGGCCGCTCGCGTCACCGGATCGCGGGGCTCCAGCCGGAGGCTCTCGCTCACCGCGGCCACGGCCTCGTCGATCCGACCGACACGCGCCAGGGCGTTGGCGAGACCGGTGAGCACCGATCCGTCGGCGGGGCGGGCTCGCTGCAGCCGTTGCAGCGCCTCGATCTCCGCCAACGCCACACGCCGCATCCCCGCCTGATCGCCGCTCCGCTGATACGCCTCGGCGAGATTCCGGTAGATGCGCTGCTTCGCGGGCGCCTTGACGAGCGCGTCGGTCCAGAGCGCGATCGGATCGGACCAGACCTCGTTGCGCGCCACGGTGAGGACGGCGAGCGTGCTCGCGACGGCGATCCCGAGCACGATCACCGGCCGCGGCGCCCATGCCGCGGCGCCGCCGCCCGCGAGCGCGGCCAGCACGGCGAAGCCCCCGACGGTGAGATACATGCGATGCTCGAACACGAGGTCGGCGATCGGGATGACGCTCGAGCTCGGCACGAGCGCCAGGAGCGCGAACCCGAGCCAGAAGGTCGCGGCGCGGCGCCGCCCACGCGCGAGCCAGAACAGCAGCGTCAGCAGCACCACCCAGCCGAGGGCGGGAACGAGCACCGTCGCGCTCCCCCAGCGGGCGGCGAGCGGCCAGTCGTAGTCGAGCGTCTGGCCCGTCGGCCACACCAGAAGACGGAAGTAGTGCCAGGTGACGCCGAGCTGGGTTCGGAAATATTCGAGCGGCTCGAGGTCGATGTCGAAGCCGGCGCCGGGATGCGGACCGGCCGCGAGCAGCGCGGCCAGGATGAGCCACGTGGCGGCGAGTCCGAGATGAAGCGGCCAGCGTGGCGGGCCGGCCCGCTCCGGCGGCGCCGACGCGAACGAGAGCCCGGCCCGCGGCGGCGGCACGAGTACCCAGGTCGACAGCCACCAGACCGCGACCGGCGCGGTCGCCATGATCGGCTTGGCGGTCATGCCGAGGCCACAGGTGGCGATCGCGGCGCTCCACAACGCGAAGCGCCGCTCGGGCATCACCTCGGCGAGCAGCACGAGGTCGAGGGTGGCGAGGTAGCAGAGCGCCATCAGCAGCTCGCTCCGCGAGATGACGTAGGTGACGGACTCGGTCTGCAGCGGATGCACCAGGAAGAACAGGGCCGCGAAGAACGCGGCCGCGTCCTCGCGTCCCGGCAGCACCTGCGTCAGCCGGAAGGTGCGGCGCGCGACGTCGAAGAGCAGGAGACCGCATCCGAGATGCACCACTAGGTTGAGCACGTGGTAGCCCGCGACGTGCAGGCCCCCGAGCGCGTAGTTGAGGGCGAGCGAGGTCTCGACCAGCGGACGGCTGCTCGCGAGGAGCGCCGGCGTGAGGCTCCGGATGCGGAGGTTCCGTACGATCGCGTGGACGTCGTCGAAGACGAACGGCACGGCGAAGGTGTGGGCATAGACGGCGGTGCCTGCCGCGACCAGCAGCAGCGGCCGAGTGAGCCTCATGGCCGAGCGCCCGCGGCGGCGTCGCGTCGGAGCGCCTCGGCGAGCTGCCGCACGCCGGCGTCCCCGGGATATAGACTCTCGGCACGCTCCTGGACGGCGCGCGCCTCGTTCGCCATGCCCTGAGCGTGGTAACTCGCGCCGAGCGCCACCAGCGCCCGCGACGGCGCGGGCGGCCGAATGCGCTCGAGCACACGCACCGCCCCGGCGTAGTCTGCCTGCGCGTACAGGAAGGATCCGTAGTTGGTGAGAATCTCGGGTGAGCTCGGCGCGAGAACTGCGGCGCGCTCGTAGGCTCGACGCGCCTCCCCGAGGTCGCCGTTTCGAAAGAGCGTGTTGGCGACGTTCATCTCGAGCATCGGTGACCCTGGTTCGAGCTCGAGCGCGCGCCGCATCCAGGTGAGCGCGGCGGCGTGGTTGCCGCGCATGCTCTCGGCGTTGCCGAGGTTCTCGAGCGCCTCCGGGAAGTCCGGCTTGGCGGCGACCGCACGACCGTAGACCTCGACCGCCTCGTCGAAGCGACGCTCGTGGCTGAGCGCATTGCCGAAGTTGTAGAGCGTGTTGGCATCACCCGGCTTGATCGCGAGGGAGGCCTCGAAGGCACGACGCGCCTCCGCGAAGAGCCCGGCGTCCGCGAGCACCGTACCGAGCTCACGGTGGCTGCGCGCCGACCGCGGCGCGTCGGCGACCATGGCGCGAAAGAAGACCAGCGGGTCGTTCCAGACCCGATTGCGCGCCACCGTGCGCGCCCCATAGAGCCCGACGACGACGGCGAGGGGCACGACCAGCGCGGGCGACCAGCGCGCCGGCACGCGCCCGGCCTCGTCCGCGGTGCCGGAGAGCCAGACCAGGGCGGACGCGAACGCCAGGCAAAAGCCCGCCGACGGCAGATAGGCCAGCCGTTCGCCCATGATCGTTCCGATCAGGAAGAGCAGATTGGCGACCACCGCGAAGGTGAGCACGAGCACGCCGATCCCGAGCGCGAGCGGTGGCCGTCGCCGCCAGGCCCAGAGCCCGAGGGCCGGCACGCCGAGCAGCACGACGAGCCCTCCGAGAAAGCCGGGATCGAGCGGCGACGCGACGGCGGCGATCTGGTCGAACGAATAGTCGGCGGAAAGCCACAACGGGAACACGAGCCGGAGCGCGTAGAGCCCGAGTATCTGGATCGCGGTCATGAGGCGCGATCCGAGGGCCAGCGACGCGAGCGGGTTGTCGAGGAGGTCGGGGCCGGGCGTGATCACGCCGAGGACGGCTCTCCGCGCCGCCACGAAGGCGAGTGCCGCGACGGCGAGCGCGGCGTACCATGGAAGCCGCCGGCGGAGCACGCGCGCCGGGTCGGCGCGGGCCGCGAGCGCGTCGGCGAGCACCAGCACCGCGGGGAGCGCCACCGCGTTCTCCTTGCCGCACATCGCGAGGACGTAGGCCGCCACGGCGGCGACTCGCCACCGTCCCGCCCTTCCCTCCGACTCGCGCGTGTTGGCGGCGATCCAGAGACGCCAGGCGACTAGAAACCCCGCGGCCGCGATCAGCTCGGCGCGTCCCACCACGTTGGCGACCGCCTCGGTGTGGACGGGATGCGCCGCGAAGAGCAGCGCGGCGGCGAGCGCGGTGCGCGGCGCGCCGGTTGCGGACGCGAACACCACCAGCACGAGCACGCTCACCGCGGCGTGCAGCAGCACGTTGATCAGGTGGTAGCCGAAGGGCGCGAGGCCGTGGAGCGCGTGGTCGAGCGCGAAGGTGAGCGTCGTGAGCGGGCGCCACAGCTTGCCGCGCGCGATGCCCCACCACGAGGGCTCGGTGAGGATGCCGGCGACGTCGCCGCTGCGGACGAACGGATTGTTGCGGATGGCGTTGACGTCGTCGTAGAGCAGCGTCCCCGCGAGCGTGTTGGCGTAGACCGCGACGGCGGCGAGCCCGACCACGACCAGCCAGGTCCAGGGGACCGCGGCGGCGACCGTTCGCTCGCGTGCAGGCGGCGCGACCGCGGGGCGGGGCGTGGGGGGCCCGCCGCGCTTGGCGCCGCGTCCGGAGGCGCGGGAGCGCGACACCGATCTCTCAGCGCGTCGCGGCGCGCCCTTCCTCGAGGCGGCGCTGCAGCTCGCCGCGAGTGAAGATCGCCGAGCACGGCACGCCCGGCACTGCATCACGCACGCGCGCGAGGCCGCCTTCCTCGCGATCGACCAGGATCACGACCGCGGTGATGACGTAGCCGGCCTCCCGGCAGCGATCGATGGCGTCCAACGTCGACGTGCCGGTCGTGACCACGTCGTCGACGATCGCGACGCGATCGCCGGGACGAATCGCGCCCTCGATGGCGCGCGCCGTCCCATGCTGCTTGGCCTGCTTGCGGACGGTGAAGGCCCGGAGCGGGGCCCCGACGCCCTGACTGTAGTATGCGACCGCACCGGCGATCGGGTCGGCGCCCAGGGTCAAGCCGCCGACGGCGTCCGCCCGCCCCGCGAGCGCCTCGAAGACGAGCGCGCCGATCAGCGGCTTCGCCTCCGGATCCCAGGTGACGACGCGCGCGTCCAGATAATAGTCGGAGAGCGCTCCCGACGAGAGCGTGAACGGCCGCTCCGGCCGATACTGATAGGCGCGCTCGGCAAGCAGCGTCAGCAATCGATCCCGCATGCCCGCGAGCGCCGTCATGGCGACCCTCGCTAGCAGATGATCGCCAACCTGCGAAGGGCAGTTCCATTTTCGGCGGACGCACCGTAGTGTTCGCGTTCGTGTCCGCCGACACTCCCGGATTTCAGGTCGATCGCGTCGATCTCGCGGGCGATCGTTCGGCCCTCCGCTTCGCGGGTGAGCTGCGCTTTCAGAATTGCTTCGGAGCCTGGGACGAGGTCCGGCGCCTGCTGCGCCCGCCCGTCGCTCACCTCGAGCTCGACGTCTCCGGGGTGAACGGCCTCGACGGCGGCGCCACGGCGCTCCTCCTCGAGCTCCGCGCCGAGGCCGCCGCCGCGGGCAGCGACGCAACGATCGTGGGCGCCGCCGGCCGCGTTCAGAGCATGCTCGAGCTCTACGGCGCCCATCCCAAGCGACCGAGCCTGCAGGCGCCGCCGGCCCACATCGGAATCCTCGACCAGATCGGCCGCGAGACGCTGAGTCTCGTCAACGAGAACAACGCCCTCGACTTCGTGGGCGACGTGGTCGTCGCCGGCGGCCAGGCGGCACGGTCGCCGAGGCGGGTGAACTGGGTCGACGTGCCGCGCCTGATCGAGCGCGCCGGCGCCGACGGCATCCCGATCGTGTTGATGATCAACTTCCTGGTGGGATTGGTCACGGCCTTCCAGGCCGCCATCCAATTGAAGCAGTTCGGCGCCAACATCTTCGTCGCCGACCTGGTGGGCCTTTCGGTGACCCGCGAGCTGGCGCCGCTCATGACCGCCATCATCATCGCCGGCCGCTCCGGGGCGGCCTTCTCGGCCGAGCTCGGAACGATGCGGGTCTCGGAGGAGATCGACGCGCTCCGGACGCTCGGGCTCGACCCGTATCAGTTCCTCGTGTTCCCCCGCGTGATCGCCCTCACGCTGGTTGCTCCGCTCCTCACCATCCTCGCCGACGCGATCGGCATCGCCGGCGGCCTCCTGGTCGGCATGCTCGGCCTCGACCTCACCTTCCAGTCGTATCTCGCCGAGAGCGAGAAGGCGCTCGATCTGTGGGACGTGTTCTCGGGCATCTTGAAGAGCACCATCTTCGGGTTCACCATCGCGCTCATCGCCTGCCAACGCGGCCTCGCCACGCGCGGCGGCGCCGAGGGCGTCGGACGCTCGACCACCTCGGCCGTCGTCACCAGCCTCTTCGCGATCGTCGTCATCGACGCGATCTTCACCGTCATCTTCCACGCCTTCGGCCTATGATCGAAGTCCGCGAGCTCACCATCGGCTACGGCGACCGCGTCCTGCTCGAGCACCTCGACTTCGCGGTACCGGCGGGACAGGTGTTCGCCATTCTCGGCGGCAGTGGCTGCGGCAAGTCGACGCTCTTGCGGCATCTGATCGGCCTCGAGCTGCCGATGCGGGGCACGATCCGGATCGCCGACGCCGCGCCGGTGCGCGACACCGGCCCGCCGACCTACGGCGTACTCTTCCAGTCGGGCGCGCTCTTCGGGTCGATGACCTTGGCGAGAACGTCTCGCTGCCGCTCCGCAAGTGGACCGCGCTCGACGCCCCCGCCATCGACACCATCGTCCGCGCCAAGCTCCGACTGGTCGGGCTCGAGGGCTTCGAGAACCACATGCCGTCCGAGCTGTCGGGCGGCATGAAGAAGCGGGCCGGCATTGCGCGCGCGCTCGCGCTCGATCCCCCGCTGCTCTTTCTCGACGAGCCATCGGCGGGACTCGATCCGGTGAGCTCGGTCGAGCTCGACCAATTGCTCTTGACGCTGAACCACAGCCTCGGCATGACCACCGTCATCGTCACGCACGAGCTCCAAAGCATCTTCGCGGTCGCCGATCAGTGCATCATGCTCGACCGCGGCGCGCGCGGGATCATCGCCCGCGGCCATCCCGCGACGCTCCGCGACGAGAGCGACGACCCCCGGGTGCGCGCCTTCTTCAACCGCCAATCCCTGCCGACCTGATGGCGACCACCGCGACCAACCACTGGAAGCTCGGCCTCTTCGTCCTGGTCGCCGTTCTCGCCATGGTTGGTGCGCTCTTCTGGTTGGGTGCGCGCCGCTTCCAGCGCACCTCCTTCCCCGCCGTCAGCTACTTCGACGAGTCGGTGCAGGGGCTGGACGTCGGCTCGCCGGTCAAGTTCCGCGGCGTCACCGTCGGCACCGTCGGCGACATCACGATCGCCCCCGATCATCGCCACGTGCAGGTGACGTCCGACATCTACGTCGACGCGATGGCCCGGCTCGGGCTCGGCGAGCGGGCGCCGCGCAAGGGCGAGGAGTTCATCAACCCGCTGCTGCGCGTCCAGCTGGTCTCCGCGGGCATCACCGGCGTCCGCTTCCTGCAGACCGACTTCTTTCACCCCGGCCGCTATCCCGAGCCGAAGCTGCCGTTCCAGGCGCCGTGGAATTACGTCCCGTCCGTACCCTCGACGCTGAAGAGCCTCGGCGACACGGCCGAGGAGATCATCGGCCGCTTGCCGGCTCTCGAGACCCGCGCCTCGGAGGCGCTGGGGAACTTGAGCCTCACCCTCACCTCGATCGATCGCTTCGTCACCTCGCTGCAGGACGAGCATTCGTCGTTCGACCGCTTGCTGGTCCAGCTGCGCTCGACCGCGAGCGGCCTCGACGCCACCCTGGCCCAGGCGCAGCTCGGCACGACGACGACGGCGCTCCGCACCGCCGCCGGCAACGTCAGCTCGGCGGCGACGGGCTTTGGCGACATGCGCGAGGATCTGCAGGCGAGCCTCGCGACGTTGCGCGAGACCCTCGACGCGGTCCGCGCGGTCGCCGACTCGCTGGAGCGCGACCCGAGCGTGCTGCTGCGCGGCCCGCGGCCCGACGGTCCGCCGCCGGGGATGAAGAAATGACGCGAGCCCTGATTTCGATCGTCGGCGCCGTCTTGCTGGCGGCGGCGCTCGGCGGCTGCCTCTTCCGAGCCGCCGAGGCACCGCGCTTCTATCGCCCCGCCTCGGCGGCGCTCGACACCGAGAGCCCGACCGACGCGCCCGATGAGGCGAACGGCAGCGCCATTCGCCTGCAGACGGTGCGAAGCACTCCCTTTCTCCGCGAGCGCGTGGTCTGGCGCGTCTCCACCGTGGAGTACGGCCTCTACGAGCAACGCCGCTGGTTCGAGCTGCCGAGCCGCTACGTCCGTCGCGCACTGACCGCGACGCTGGCGCACACCCCGGGTCTGCACCTGGTCGACGACCCCGCGGCGGCCCGTCTCGAGGTCGAGCTGCTCGCCTTCGACGAGGTACTGGCCCCCGAGCACCACGCCAACGTCGCGCTCGCGGTCAAGCTGCGCGACGGAACCCGCACCCGCCTCGACCGCACGTTCGCGGCGCGCGTCCCCATCCTCTCGGACGACGGCGCCGCGATGGCGGAGGCGATGGGGAAGGCGCTCGACGAGGCGGCCCGATCCGTCGCCGCGGCTGCCGCGGCCGAGCTCGCCGCCAAACCCGCGCGCCCACGGCGAGCGCGCGGGACCAAGTAGCGCGGCCCTCGCCAGCGTTTCACCGGAACGCCGGCAGCACCTCCTCGGCGAAGGCCTGGATCTCGTCCAGGAAGTACGGCGCGAACATCATGAAGATGAAGTGCGTGATGCCCGCCTTCCGGTAGCGTTCGACGGTGTCGAGACACTGCTGCTTGGTGCCGAGCATGATCATCTCGCGGACGGCGTCGGGCGTGGTCTGGCGGGTGAGCGCCATCACGTTGCACACCATGCTCTGCCGATCGACGTTGTCGGTGTAGCAAAGCGGCAGCATGAGGGTGCGCTCGATGCGGCTGGGGTCGCGACGGACGGACTCGCCGTGGCGGTCGATGATCTCGCCGAGGCGCTTCATCTCGGTGGCCGGCCCGAAGCCGTTCCACATGTCGGCGTATTGCGCGACCAGACGGAGCAGCACCTTCTCGCCGGAGCCGCCGATCATGATCGGCGGGTGGGGCTTCTGGAGCGGTTTCGGAAGACAGAAGGCATCGGTGACGGTGTAGTGCTTGCCGCGCACGGTCGTCGCGCGCTCCGTGAACATGCCCGTAATGATCTGCAACGCCTCCTCGAGCGCCTGCAGGCGTCCGCCGACGGTCTTGAAGTCGATGCCGAGGGCGCGATGCTCGAGCTCGAACCAGCCGGCGCCGATGCCGAGGTTGAAGCGCCCGCCGCTGATGTGATCGAGCGTGCACGCCGCCTTCGCGGTGATGGCCGGATGGCGGTAGGTGTTGCCGAGGACGAGGTGTCCGACGCGGGCGCGGGTCGTCGCCTGGGCGAGCGCGGCGAGCGTCGTCATTCCCTCGAGGCAGGGCCCCTCGGGATCGACGAAGATCGGGTAGAAATGATCGAAGGCCCAGAGCGAGTCGTAGCCCCAGGCGTCGGCCTTCTTCCAGAGATCGAGGATCTGACCCCACTCGACGCTCTGTTGGCCGGTTTGAATGCCGAAACGGATCGGATGTGCCGCCATGCGTGTCGTTCCTCCCGCGCGGACGCTAGCGGAGGCGCCGGGCTCGAGCCATACGACCCGGGCTCGCGCCTTGACGCTCGGGAGGGGCTCTCCTACCCTTCGGCGCCGAACGCATGACGCCGCATCGCATTCTCTTCGTCGAGGCCAGCGTCGGCGGCGTGCTCGGTGGGTCGCTCACCGGCATCCTGCAGCTCATCGATCGCCTCGACCGTCGCCGTTTCGCTCCCGCGCTGCTGCTCTACCAGGACAAGGACGTCGTCCCGCAGCTGCGCGCCGACGGGGTCGCGGTCACCGTCCTGCCGCCGCAGCCGGGCTGGTTCGCCGACGGCGATCGCGGCCGTCTCGGACGGGCCTGGCTTCGCACGCGCGAGATCGCGAGCGTCGTGCTGCCGCGCGCGCGCGCGGTCCTGGCGCATCTCCGGCGCGAGCCGCCCGATCTCGTCTACCTGGCGAACGGCGTGAGCCCGAACCTCGACGCGCTGGCGGCGGCGGCCCGCGCGCGCGTGCCGGTGCTGGTGCACGAGAAGGGCTTCCGCCGCATCGGGCCGCGCGAGCGGGTGATGTCGCGCTGGATCGACACCTTCGTCGGCATGACCGATCTGGTGACGGCCCACGCCCGCCGGCGCGGCGTGCAGGCGCGCCGCCATCTGACGGTCTACGACGGCATCGACGGCGAGCATTTCGCGCCCGGCGGCGGCGCGGCCGTCCGGCGCGAGCTCGGGATCCCGGACTCGGCACCGGTCGTCGGGATCGTCGGCCACATCCAAGGATGGAAAGGGCAGGATCTCGTCGTTCAGGCGATGGCGCTCTTGCGCGCCCGGCATCCCGAGCTCCGCTGCCTGATCGTGGGCGGCGTGCATCGGCAGGGCGCCGACTATGCCGAGCGCATGCGCGCTCGCATCGGCGCGGAAGGCCTCGAGCGCCAAGTGATCCTGACCGGGGCGCGACGCGACGTGGCGGCCTGCCTCGACGCGATGGACGTCGCGATTCATGCCTCGACCAATCCGGAGCCGTTCGGACGCGTGCTGATCGAGGCCATGGCGCTCGGCCGTCCGCTGATCGCGCCGCGCGAAGGCGGCCCTCTCGAGATCGTCGTCGACGGCGAGACCGGAGTCCTGGTGCCGCCACGCGACCCGGAGGCACTCGCCGCCGCGATCGATCGCCTGGTCGGCGACGCGGACCTACGGGCCCGCATGGGCGCCGCGGGGCGGGCTCGGGTGCAGGCCGTCTTCGACATCCGGCATCACGTCGCCGCCATGGAGGCGATCTTCGACGACATGCTCCGAGCGCGAACGTCGTAGAAGGCCGACTCGAGTCGAAAGCCTCCGCGCGCGGAGCGCGCGGCCGAGCGCGAGCGAGCCGGGGGTTGAGCCGCCGCGGCTTTGCCGCGACGGCGAAGGGGGAGAGATCCCCCTTTGAACTAGGAGCGAGCGAACAGGCGCGAAAAGAACGGCCGATTGCCGGCGACGCCGCGATAGACGAGCTCGACTGCCCATACCAGCGGCGGCAGGCTCGCGAACCGAGCCAGCCGCGGCCAACCGACACGCTCGAGGACGAAGAGGCAAGCGCGACCACCGCGTAACCACTCGCCGGCCATCGTCCGCACGTGAACGGCGGCGCGGCACGCGGCGCGGAGCTCCGGCGTCATCGGCGGGCTCGGCAGCGCCTGATACGGCACGGCCTCGAAGAGCGCGCCGCGATCGTGCGCCACGGCCCATGCGGCGGCGCGCCGACAGAAGCCGCAATCACCGTCCCACACGATCCAGTGGCGGTGCGCATCCATCGGCCAACCGTAACACGCGCCGCAGCCGAGGAAAGGCCGTGCGGCGGACGGAACGGCGCAGCGTCGCTCGCGGGGCGGCGGCGCTTCTGGTAGCTCGCGCCAACGGTGTCGACGCGGCGGAAGCTCACCTGGATCGCTCTCCTCTACTTCGCGGAGGGGATGCCGATGGGGATCGTCGTCGACGCCCTGCCGGTCTATCTCCGGGTGCACGGCGTGTCGCTCGAGGCGATCGGCATGTTCTCGTCGCTCACGCTGCCCTGGACCCTGAAGCCGCTCTGGGCCCCGCTGGTCGATCGTCTCGGCACGCGCCGGCGCTGGATCATGGCGGCGCTCGCGGTGATGGCGGTCGCGACCTTCGCCATCCCGCTCTCCGATCCGGCGACGCCGGGCATGCTGCTGATCGCCGCCGTGCTGGGCCTGACGATCGCCGGCGCGACCCAGGACATCGCCATCGACGCCTACACCATCGGGCTCCTTTCACCGGGCGAGGAGGGCGTGGGGAACGGCGTCCGGGTCTCCGCGTACCGTGCGGCCCTGATCGCGACCGGCGGCGGCTTGCTGCTGCTCGCGGGCCGCGGTGGGTGGACGCTGACCTTCGACGCGGCCGCGTTGATGTTCATCGGGTTGGCGCTCGCGGTGTGGTGGGCGCCGGACGTCCCCGTCGTGCACCGACCCGTCGCCGAGTGGGCTGGCGCGTTCGTGACCTGGCTTTCCCGGCCGGGCGCCGCCGCGGTGCTGCTCTTCATCGTCCTCTACAAGCTCGGTGACGTGAGCATGGGGCCGATGGTGAAACCGTTCTGGCTCGACAGCGGCCTCACCGTCGCGGACGTGGCGCTGGTCTCCACCACGGTGGGCGTCGGGCTCACGATCGGAGGGGCGCTGCTCGGAGGTTGGCTCACCTCGCGCTGGGGCATCTTCCGGGCGCTCGTGATCCTCGGATTGCTGCAGGCGGCCTCGAACCTCGGCTATGCGGCCGCCGCCGCGAGCGCCGGCGGCCGTTCCGCCATCTACGCCGCCTCCATGCTCGAGAGCTTCACCGGCGGTCTCGGGACCGCCGCCTTCCTCGCTTTTCTCATGCACGTCTGTGAGCGCGAGCAGGCGGCGACGCAATATGCGTTGCTTTCGGCACTCTTCGGCCTCACCCGATCGCTGAGCGCTCCGTTCACGGGTTACGCAGCAAGTCACCTGGGCTATGCGACGTATTTTGCGGTGACCTTCGTCCTGGCGCTGCCGGCCTACGCGCTGCTGCCCTGGGTCCGCCTCTGGATCCACGACCGTCAGGCCCCGGGGCCGGGTTCCGCCGCGTCGCATCATCCCGCCGCGCCTCCCGCCACCCCTCGCCACGACCCGTCGCGGGCGACCTAAAACCCAGGATTGTCGAAATTTTCGTTGACAAGCTTTCGCGCCCTGACCTACCCTCTTGACTCAGCAGCGCAGCCCTAAGTGCCGATACACACCTCTGTCGCGCGCGAAGAGATCGACGTCCCGAAGTGCCGTGAGAAGCCACGTTTCGAGTCTGGGATCCTGCAGCCCCTAAAGGAGGGAGTCATGAAGACACTGTCGTGGAGCGCGGGAATCGCGCTACTCGCCGTCGCCCTGTGCGCACCGCGCGCCGACGCGCAGATCTCCAAATGCCAGCGCACCATCGCCAAGGCTGGTTCGCAAGCCGTGCAAGCCAAGATCAAGGCCCTGAGCAAGTGCGAGGAAGGCAAGGCCAAGGGTTCCATCCCCTCGTGTCCGGACCAGAAGGCCACCGATGCCGTGAACAAGGCAAACGCCAAGCTGTCGGACGCGATCGCCAAGAGCTGCGGCGGCGACGACAAGGTCTGTGGTGGCGTCACCACGAATGAGTTCACGCCCGCGGCGCTCGGCTGGCCCTCGAGATGTCCGGACTTCGAGCGCGGCGTCTGCGACAACGAGATCGGCAGCAGCTGCAACGACATCACGACCTGCATGCAATGCATCGGCGACGCGGCGGCCAATCAGGCGGTCGACCTCTACTACGACGCGCTGGCCCCGAGCGGCGGCAACAAGGCGCTCCTCAAGTGCCAGACCACGATCGGCAAGGCCGCCTCGGCCTTCCTGGTCTCGAAGACCAAGGCACTCCAGAAGTGCTGGGACGCGCGCCTGAACGGCAAGCACTCGAACAGCTGCGTGCCGCCCGCCGTTGGCGACGGCAAGTACCTCGCCGCGATCACCAAGGCGGAAGACAAAAAGATTGCTGCCATCTGCAAGGCCTGCGGCGGCGCCGACAAGGCCTGCGGCGGCGGCGATGATTTCACGGTCGCGCAGATCGGTTTTGCATCGGACTGCTTCGACCTCACCGTCCCCACCCCCGGCGGCGCGAATTGCGGCGGTCCGATCACCACGCTCCAGGACATCGTCGATTGCGTCGATTGCGTGACCGAGTTCAAGGCCGACTGCACCGACCAGCTTCAGGTGCCGCAGTTCGTGTCCCCGTACCCGACCGAGTGCAGCGATGGTTGCATCCTGCCGGCGCCGACCGGGCCCTGCCCGACGTCGCTGTCCTTCACGGCCGACGGTCAACGCGTCGATCTCGACACCGGCTTCACCGGCCTCGCCCACAACGCCAAGGTCCCCACCAACGGCCGCCTGACGCTCACCATCAGCGGATGCGCCGGCGTGAACAATCCGACCTGCGGGCAGTGCAACGTCAACGGTCCGATCGACAACACCGGCGGGATCGCCTTCGAGAACCACCGTTGCCAGGATCAGCCCTGGGTCACCTGCGACAACGACGGCGACTGCATCACCGCCGGCGCGACCGGCCCGTGCATCTACTTCTTCGGCAGCCCGCTGCCGCTCGTCGCCGGCGCGGTCTCGACCTGCGTCCTCAACGAGGTGTCGGGGCCGGTCACCGGAACGATCGACCTCGGCGACGGCAGCTCGACGACCAACGTGCCGCTCAGCTCCAAGGTGCATCCGACCGGCACCGTCGACGCCCCGTGCCCGAATTGCGTCGCCGGCACCTGCGTCGGCGGACCGCGCGACACCTTCTCCTGTTCGACTCAAGGCTCGAGCCAATTCGGCGACGTCACCCTGGATTGCCCGCCGAACCCGGGAGCCAATGCCGGCACGCTGGGCATCGACCTCATCATCTCGACGGGCACCCAGTCGGTCACGGTGAGCGCCGCCAACCCGACCTGTCGCCAGACCGGCTACACCGGCCTCAGGTGCCTCTGCGACACGTGTAACAACGCGAACGCCGAAAGCTGCTCCACCAACGCCGATTGTCCCGACAACCCGCCGGCCACCCCCGGTATCTGCGGCGGACGGCGCTGCCTCAGCGGTTCGAACGTCGGAGCGGCGTGCACCGCCGGCTCGGAATGCCCGGGCAGCTCGTGCAGCCGTCCCGGCCAGGCGACGCAACCCAACGTCTGCGTCGACGATTCCTCGACGCCCGAGGATGGCTCGATCTGCACCAGCATCGGCGGCAACGAGGGTATCTGCGTCGACTTCCCGGTCGATCTGGTCTGCTCGATCGACTCGTACCGTGGGTGCATGGATGCGTCCGAGTGCAACCCTCCCGGCTGCCCCAACTGCACTCCTGGTCAAACCTGCGAGGTCGCCAAACGGAAGTGTTTCACGGATAACGGAGTCATCGGTAACAGCGTCTTCGTCGCGGGCAGCCCGAGTGCTCCGTGCGGCGGCGTCTCCGAGCCCGAGGTCGGAACCTTCTTCTGCGTGGCCCCGGTCTCCGCACCGGCGGTCAACGCGGCGGGCGGTCTCCCGGCGCTCGGTCGCGTCCGGATTCCCGGCCTCGTAGTCATCGATCCCTGAGCGCGAATCGCGCGTTCAATGCAACGTCAGCCCCCCGAGCCCACGCGGCTCGGGGGGTTTTTTTTGGGGGGCTGCTGGGTCAGAAAAACAGGCTCAGGAGCCGAATGCGAAATGGCACATAACTACGCGTTGCCGCTTCGCGTTATCACGGTTTTTTTCTTGACTGTCTCACCTGCCGCACACTACTCTGCGTAGAGAATTCGGACCCGGGTGCCGTGATCTCCGCGAGATCATCCCGGGTCGTTAGCCACGTAGTCAGCCAATCGTCGGCCAACCGAAGGAGGGTAGTCATGGGACGCAACGTTCGATTTTTCTCCGCGCTCGCCGCGGGTGTGCTTGCGTTCGTCGTCGGTAAGTCGACGGCGCACGCGGCACTCGCATTGACCCAGCCACAGCACCAATGTCAGGTCGCGATCGGAAAGGAGAGCGTCAAGTTCATTTCCGGTGTGCTGAAGTTGCGCCAGAAGTGCGTCGACGCGAGCCTGAAGGCGGGTGGACCGGGGACATGTGCCTCGCTGGACATCGACGACCTCAACAAGCTTCGCACCAAGCTCGACAACGGGCTCGCGAAGAAATGCACCTTCCCCACCAACACGCCCGGGAACCTCGCCGCGCTCGGTTTTCCCGGTCCGTGCAGTGATCCGAATACCCTCGACAAGTTCACGCTCGCGGACCTTCAGCTCTGCATGCGCACGAATCACGAAGCGCTGCTGGGCGGCGTCTGCGACGGCGGCGGCAATGCCGGCGAGCCGTGCGTCACCCTCGCGACCTGCCCCGATCAAGGGCCTGGTACCTCCTGCAGCAGCGTCCAGAAATTGGAATACGATCCCGACATCACGGGACCGCTCGACGCGATTTCTGGGACGGCGCCGAATTGCCAGAAGGCGCTGGCGACGGCCTCGAGCAAGTATCTGCTGTCGGTACTGAAATCGCTTCAGAAATGCCGGAACGACCTCCTGGACTGCGACCTCGACCTACAGAGCGGCGACCTCACCTGCAAGCTCGCCGGGTTCCAGGCCTCGCAATGTGCGACCGCTCTCGGCCCGGATCTCATCGCCGACAAATGCTCCGGCGGCACGAATTCCGGTGGGGAATGCGTGGTGGCCTCCGAGTGTCCCGGCGGCGGCACGTGTGTCGCGAAGGTGAAGTTCGCCAACCAGAAGACGATCGACGCCCTCGCCAAGGCCAAGAGCAAGGCCGAGGCTACGATCACCGCGAAGTGCCCCGATGCCGATGTCGTGGCTCTGCAGGCCTGCGAGCCGGATCCTGTGCTCCCCGCCACGGGCGCGGGTGCCGCGACCTGCGAGACCACCGCGCATCTTCGGTTCGCCGACAACCCGGACCCAACGGCGCTCTATGACTTCCTCGACTACGAATACGCGACCCGAGGCCGCTGCGGCGACAACCGCCTGAACCAAGGCAACGAGGAATGCGACGGCACCGACGACGACGCCTGCCCCGGCCTCTGTGGCTCCGCGACGGGCTACTTCGCCTGCCTCTGTCAGGACATTCCGCGCACGCGCGTCATCGAGCACTCCAATGCCGACCTCGACAACGGCTGGAGCGGCCAGAGCCACGACTCCGGGATCGTCGAGGGTGGCGGCTACGTGACCGACCTGTGGGACTGCGACGGCCCCGGCGGACCGGACACACTCTGCAACGTCGGTCCGAGCTGCAGCCTCGCCCCGCATTCCCGCTGCAATCCGCCCCCGTGTACCTCGACCAGCTGTCCGGCTGGGCCGTCGAACGCCAACACGATCTGCAGCGGCCTCGGCCAGGGCACCTGTCGCAAGAGCGGCGGCGGGGCGACCGGTCCGCACTGCGAGATCGACACGTTCAAACGCTGTGAAACCGACGCCCATTGCACGACGCTCGGAGATCGCTGTCTCCACGTCAACCATGGCAGCCCGCTGCCGCTGTCCTCGGGCGGCGTATCCGTGTGCGTCCTCAACATCTTCTCCGAGGACGTCGTCGGCACCACCGACCTGGCAACCGGAGCGGGCTCGGTGCGGCTCCGCCAGATCTCGCTCACCCATCTCGGTCCCGATCCTCAGCAACCGTGCCCCGTGTGCGGCGGCTTCTGCTCGGGCGCTGGTGGCGCCACCGGTCCGGGCGTCCGCAACCTCTGCAACAACGATGGGGATTGCAGCGGCGGAGCTACCTGCATCACCGACCCCGTCTGCAGCTGGGGACCGAAGGTCGATCTGCCGTGCCGACCCAACCCGCCGTTCGGTGGAGGTACGGCGTTCTTCGGGAATCCGAGTGTCGATTGTCCGCCGGCTGGGGGAGCCAACATCTCCGGCAACGGTCTCGACATCCTCTTCAACGAGGCATCGACGACCGCGGCCTCACCGCTCACCGCCAACGTGCATTGCGGCCTGACCGGGTTCCAGAACAAAGTGTGCGCGGGCGGCAGCAGCAATCACCGTCCATGCACGGTTGCAAGCGAATGTCCCGGCGGCAGCTGCAACGAGCAATGCTTCTGCAGCCCGGACGATGCCTCCCAGAGGCCGAACGCGTGCGAGGCGGCGTGCCTGGGTGGCACCGACGACGGCCAGCCCTGCATCGACAACTCGGAGTGTGCTCTGCCCGGGTTCTGTCATAACGCGGATTGTCGCCTGAACGGGAGCGATACCGACTCGACACAAGAGGGCATCTGCACCGTCGGACCGGTCGACGGCACCTGCTCGATCCACAGCTTCAAGACCTGCGGCTCGGACGCCGGGTGTCAGGATCCCCTCTGCCCGTTCTGCGACCTGGGCGAGACCTGCGTCTTCAACAACCGCCAGTGCTTCGTGAATCCGACGATCACCCGTGGGGGTGCGGCTGGGGTACCCAACCGGATCTCGGCGGCGACGTTCTGCATCGCCAAGACGTCAGCACCATCGGTGAACAGCGTCGCGGGCCTCCCCGGTCCGGGCGCCATCACTCAGCCTGCCACCACCACGGAGGTGGGCTTCTAATCTCTTGATTCGTACTCCCACCGCGTAACGCGAAGGGCCGGCAGCCGCTCAGGCTGCCGGCCCTTCGTGCATCTGGTCGTATTGATTCCCCCTCAGACCGTTGGTAACAAGACCGCCTTTCCGCGGAAATCTCCCAAGGAGGCAGGTATTTATGATCGACCGTCAGATCTGGCGCGGGCCCTTGATCGCCGCCGTCGTAGCGCTCGGACTCTTGCCCGGAACGAGCTTCGCCTTCCCGCAGAGCACCGAAACCTCCGGCGAGATCTCGACGGATCTGACCGGCACGTGGCTGGTGGTGAACCGCCTCGAGTTCCCGCGGCCGTCCCCGACCGCGACGCCGGTGATCGAAGGCGCGCCCGCAGCCGGCACGCCCGCCACCCCGTCGCTCAGACCTTTCACGGTCGCCTACGTCTTCACGATCGAGCACCTGCCGGCGGTCGAGGCCGTGAAGATGCGCGACGCCGACAAGGCGCGACGGCAGGCGTCCATCGAGAAGGCCAACAAGATCCTCGCCGACGAGCTCGCCAAGGGCGGCCCCACGCCGCAACCGGCGGCGAGCGGCGAGACCCCCGTGCAGCCGAGGGCGCTGGGCTTCGGTATCCCGAAGGCCGCGGACAGCGTCGTCGATCTCGGTGACGAGGTCACGGTCAAGCTGCAGGACGTCGTCATGCCGAAGGAGATTCAGGACACGATCGATACCGCCAACAAGGCCGAAAAAATCTGGGAGCCGTCGGAGAAGGATCTCGCGCTGCTCAAGTCGTCCTGGAAGACGTTGAAGCCGCCCGCACGCTCGGAGTACTCGAAGATCGAGTGGAAGGTCCTCCAGGACAAGTTCCTCGAGGCCGGCATGCTCCAGGACGAGAAGACGAAGGACGCCAAGTTCGTCATCTCCGGCGATGCCACCTTGATCGCGGGCCCCGGCCAGGCGAACCGCAACATCATCATCTACGGTGCCAACAAGATCGGGAACGACACCATCGAAGGCGGCCACGTGCGAGCGATCATGACGTCGGCACCGTTTCCGATTCCGATCGACATGAAGGGGAGATTCAAGATGTATCGCCTCACCCCTGCGCCGAAGGCGGCGGCGAAGAAGGGCACCTAGTCGTGATCCGACGCTGGATGCTGGGTGGTGTGGCATCTGCCGCCCTGGCGCTGGCGGGCTGCAACGCGAGCCCGACCGGCGCCCCACCCGCACCCGCGCCGGCCGCGCCCACCGCAGCAGCCGCGGACGTCGCCAAACGCATCGAGGAGTACTTCACCAAGAGCGTGACGCCGGGGATCATCCTCAAGGTGAGCGGCATCGCGCCCGCCGAGGTCCCCGGCTGGAACAAGGGCACTCTCGACGTCGACGCCGGCGGCAACAAGCAATCCATACCCTTCCTGGTCTCTCCGGATGGGCGCTACTTCATCAGCGGCGAGATCACCGATCTGACCGTCGATCCGTTGCAGGCCACCATGAAGAAGATCGACCTCCAGAACCGGCCGGCCCGCGGGCCGGCGGACGCCAAGGTCACGATCGTCGAGTTCTCGGACTTCCAGTGTCCGTTCTGCTCCCGCGGCTACCAGATCCTCGAGGAGCAGGTGATGCCGGAGTACGAGGGCAAGGTGCGCTTGTTCTTCAAGCACCTGCCGCTGAAGAGCATCCACCCCTGGGCCGAGGGCGCCGCGCTCGCCACCGAGTGTGCCGCCCAGCAGAGCGCGGACGGTTTCTGGAAGATGTACCACGCCCTCTTCAAGGGTCAGCGCGAGCTCAATCAGGACAACTTGAAGGCCAAGGTCACGGAGTTCGCCAAGAGCGCCGGCCTGGACGAGGCGACCTTCGTGCAATGCTACGACGGCAGGACGGCGCTTCCTCGGGTCGAGCAAGACCTCGCCGAGGCGGCCGCCGTTGGGGCGAACTCGACGCCGACCTTCTTCATCAACGGTCGGCGTCTGGAGGGCGCCCAGCCACTCGAGAACTTCAAGGCGATCATCGACGAAGAGCTCGGCTGAACAGCCCGTCACCGTGCGGCCGCTGTCGTGATGCCCCCAGCATCCCTCACGACACCCTGCGTCGAAGGGCCGAAGTCGCACGTGCGCAACCTCCATTCCCGTGCGACGGGCACTCTCGGAGACGCTCGCTTGACACGAATCGTTACCGGTTGGTAGCGATTGAGTTCACTGATTTCGTTTGATCGCCGCGCGCCGATCGGGTTGTCCAACGCCGCTACTCGTCGCGTGCCCGTGCCGGAACAATGAAAGGGGATCGTATGTACTCTCGCCTAATTCGGACGTCGGTGGGCGCGCTCGTCGCGCTGGCCTGCTGCGTGGCCTTCGTGGGCTCCGCCGAGGCTGCCGCCAGCGCCAAAACCATCGCCAAGTGCTCCGGCGCCATCGTCAAAGCCGGAGCAGCTTTCGTCCAGGCCGAGGCCAAGATCCTCCAGAAGTGCCGCGAAGCCACGCTCAAGGGCAAGGTCTGCGACAACGCCAAGACCCAGGCGAGCATCGACAAGGCGCGGGCGAAGCTCGGCGGAACGATCACCAAGGCGTGCCAGGGCAAGGACAAGAGCTGCAACACCATCGATGCCGACGACACCCAGCCGAGCCTGGCCGACATCGGGTGGAACATCGGCACCTGTCCCGATTTCGAGGTCCAGGGCTGCACCAACGCCATCACGGATTGCGACGACATCCCGACCTGCATCCAATGCATCGCCGAGGAGAGCGTCAATCAGGCGATCGACCTCTACTATCCGAGCGGTCGCCCCTCCAGCACCGGCAACAAGGCGCTCAACAAGTGCCAGGCGACGATCGGCAAGGCCTCGGCGACCTTCCTCGCGGCCAAGTCGAAGGCGCTCGCGAAGTGCTGGGGTACCAAGATCAAGAAGCCGGCGAATTGTCCCGCCGACGCCGCGGCGGCGATCGCGGCCGCCAAGGCGAAGCTGGGAGCGGGCATCAACAAGGCCTGCGCCGGGCTCGACAACTCGACGGTCGGTCTCCCCGCGGAATGCACGATCGTCACGCCCGACGGCGGCAGCTCCTGCGGCGGCAGCAACATCTCGCTCACCGACATCGTCGACTGCGTCGGCTGCGTGACCGAGTACAAGGTCGATTGTCCTGATCGCATCGGGGCGCTCGCTGCCGGTGCGACCTACCCGGCGGCCTGCCAGGCGGCCCTCCCGACGCCGATACCCACGGCGACGGTGACACCCACACCGCAGATCACCAGCACCCCGTCGCCCACCGTGACGTCCACGCCGGGCGTCTGCGGCGACAATCAGGTCCAGGCGGGCGAGTTCTGTGACGGCAGCGGCACCGGCGGCGCCTGCGGCCCGAGCTTCCCGTGCACCGTCGACTGCACCTGCGATTGCCCGACCCAGGTCCATTTCGTCGGCGATCCCACCGACCCCGCCACGATCCTCGACACCGGCTGGACGGGCATCGCGCACCGCGCGCCGGTCATCTCGAACGGCGACGTCACCATCAACATCTCCTGTGCGGTGGCAGAGCATCCCTGCGGGGTCTGCACCGTGAGCGGGCCGGTGGCCAACACGGGAGCCAGCGAGCTCCGCAATCAGCGCTGCACCAACGACACCTCGATCCAGTGCACCAACAACACGCCGTGCACCACTTCGCATTGCATCGGCGGTGCGAACGAGGACGCGGCGTGCACCGTCGACAGCCAGTGTCCGTCCAGTCAGTGCTCCGGGGCCGGCACGTGTCAGTTCCTGTTCGGCGCCCCCCTGCCGCTGGTCGCGGGCGGCGTCGGCACCTGCGTCGAGAACGTCTTCAACGGCGGCATCAACGGCACCGCCAACGTCGAGACCGGCGAAGCGGTGACGACAGTCAACCTGACCTCGCGCGTGCACTCGGCCGTGATCTCGACCGACACGCCGTGCCCGGTATGCGTCAACGACCCGACGGACAACGACAACGTCTTGGGCGGTACCTGTACGGGCGGCAACCGTTCCGGCAAGACCTGCGACGCCAACGGCAGCGTGCCGGGCCGCGACGACTTCGGGACCACCAGCTACGATTGTCCGCCGCCGATCGCGACGATCGCTGTCCTGCCCATCGATCTCAGCAACTCGACGGCCACGGTCAACAAGACGCTGAGCGCGTCGAGCCCGAACTGTACGGCGGGCAGTCTGCCGGCGGGCACCAAATGCGTCTGTGACACCTGCAACAACGCCGCCGCGGGCCCATGCGACTCGAACGCGGATTGCCCGACGAGCGGGGGCAATCCGGGCATCTGCGGCGGTCGCCGCTGTCTCGGCGGCAGCAACATCGGCGCGCCGTGCAACACCGCGACGCAATGCCCGGGCGGCAGCTGCGCGCGACCCGGCCAGCCGACCCAGCCGAACGGCTGCGTCGACGACAGCACCACGGGAGGGATCGACGGCTCGGTTTGTGTCGACACCGCACCGATCGGCGACAACGAGGGCGAGTGCCCCGAGGATCCGCCGTCGGGCACGTGCTCGTCGGCCTCGGGACATCCGCAGCGCAGCTGCGACATCGACGCGGAATGCTGCGACGACCCGCCGGGCTGCGTCAGCGACCCGGCAACCGTGGGCGACTGTCAGATCGGCAAGCGACTCTGCTTCCTCGACAACGGCGTAAACGGAAATTCGATCACGGGTACGGGCATGGCCGATCCGCCGGTGGAGGACGTCTCCGAGCCCACCCTGGCCGCGGTCTTCTGCATCGGGCCGACGTCCGCGCCGGCCGTCAACATCGCGGCCGGCCTGCCGGGTCCGGGACGCGTGACGATCAAGGGCACCGCAACCGGAATTCCCTGATGGATAGGGCAACCAACCGACACAACACGACACGCAAACGCAGATAGACTCTGGAGGGGGAGACATGCTGAAGGTGTCGACGAAGGGGCTTCGACTCGTAGGGATTCTCGCGATGGCGTTGGCGGCCGCGCATTGCGGCGACAGCGACGTCCGGGTCACCACCGGTCCGGGGGTCGTTCCGGGGCCGGGAACGTTCAATGGCGTCCTCAGCGACGGGGGAAGCATCCGCATCGAGGTGGGCAGCATCGAGGAGATCGCCTTCACCTGCGACGGTGAGGAGATCCAGGAGACCTTCACGCCCCCGCGTGAGATCGACAGCGACGGCACCTTCAGCGTCGGGTTCGAGGATGGCGGACGCGACTTCCGCGTCCGCGGCACCTTCCGCGACAACAACAACGTGGACGGTACCGTCGAGGACGAGGACAACGAGTGCGACACCTCCTACAGCGCCGACCGGGGCGACGTTCAGCCAACCCCGGTCCGGACGCCGACGGGGTCGGCTGGAACATCGACGCCTGGCGGCGGTGGTGCAACGTCGACGCCGGGAGGCGGGGGCGCCACCTCGACGCCCGGTGGCGGCGGCGCGACGTCGACCCCCGGCGGCGGTGCCACATTCACCCCTGGCGGTGGGGTCCTCACGGCCACCCGCACCGCGACGCCCGCGCCGAGCGGCAGCCCCTGCCCCGTCGCCGTCGAGGTGCTCGGCAACGCGGGCGACGACCGCGTGCTCGACAGCGGCTGGACCGGCTTGGCGCACAACAGCACGGTCATCTCGGACGGCAAGCTCACCTTCACCGTGAGCGGCTGCGACAGCACGACGCGGCCGTGCGGCGTCTGCGACGTCGGCGGCCCGATCGCGAACGCGAACGCCGATTCGGGCGACATCAGCTCGCAGCGCTGCAGCAACGACACGACGATCCGCTGCACCGACAACACGCCCTGCGGCGCGGGCACGTGCGTCTTCTTCTTCGGCGCCCCGCTGCCGCTCAGCGCCGGCGGCATCGGCACCTGCGTCGTCAACCAGGTGAACGGCACGGTGACCGGCACGGCGAACGTGGAGACCGGAGCCTTCGTCTCCACGATCAACCTGACGTCGAAGGTCGCCACGGCGCCGGACTCGGCGCAGCCGTGTCCGAAGTGCAACGGCGACCCGACGCTGAACGACGGCGTCAAGGGCGGCACGTGCAACGGCGGCAGCAAGGACGGCGATCCCTGCGACGCCAACGGCACCTCGCCGATCCCGACCTTCGGGTCGACCAGCCTGGATTGCCCGCCGGCGAGCTTCATCTCGTCGCTCAGCATCCCGCTCGCCGGCTCGAGCGGCACCGAGACGCGGACGCTCTCCGCCTCGAATGCGAACTGTCAGGCGGTGGCCTCGCAAGGCAAGAAGTGCTTCTGCCCGGCGGCGGGCACGGAGCCGACGCGCCACAACGCCTGCGAGGACGACTCGGCGACGCCGGCGGACGAACGGCTCTGCCAGCCGATTTCCGCGGGTTCCCGCAAGGGTACGTGCCCCTTCACGGCCGAGACCTATTGCTCGCCGGTGGAGACCTTCCGGGGCTGCGGCTCGAACGCCGAATGCACCATCGCCGGCGACACCTGTATCGCGCTGAATCGTGCCTGCTACCTCGACAATGGGCTCGTGGGCGGCAGCGTCACGGCCCAAGGCGTGGCGGATCCGCCGACCAACGGCATCTCCAATCCGACCTTCGCGGCGCTCTTCTGCATCCCGCCGGTGGCTCAGGCGGGCGTCAACGCCGCGGGTGGCCTCCCCGGCCTCGGCCGCATCGAGCTCCCGCTCGTCACCAAGGAGATCCTGACGCTGCCCTAGGCGCCGAAGGATCTTTCCCCCACACCAGAGCCCCCGGATCCGCGTGCGGATCCGGGGGCTTTTTTGTTCCCCGCGCTGGCATCCGACTCCGGCACTCTGGCATCATCGCAATTCGAGGGTCTTCGGCGCGTGAGGAGGGTCATATGCGATCGATCCGTCGCAGGGTGGTTGCCGTTGCCGCGTTCGCTCTGTTGATCGCGGCATGTGGGGATAACGACAACGACACCGGGGGGAGCGTCACGTCGCCGACACCGACACCGACGTCGACCGCGCCGCCACAGATCCCCTGTCCGGAGCTCATCACCTACACCGTCGTCAGCGAGGGATCCGATCTCGACGTCGGCTGGACCGGCATCTACCACGACCAGCTCCTCGGCGACGGCGGCTCGCTCAGCTTCGCGCTCGATTGCGCGGGGAGCTTTCTCGGTCAGTGCGGCGATTGCGCGCTCACCGGACCGATCGCCAGCACGACGATCGTCGACAACCACCGCTGTCAGAACGATACCTCGGTGACATGCACGGGTGACCCCGATTGCAGCGGTGGTCCGTGCGCCTTCTTCTTCGGCGCCCCGCTGCCGATCTCGGGAGGCAGCATACCGATCTGCGTGACCAATCGCGTCGACGGCGCCGTCACGGGCACGGTACGGCCGGAGCTCGGCGAGGGCACCTCCAACATCGCCATCGTCTTCACGAGCTTCATCGGCGTCGACGCCGACCAGCCCTGTCCCACCTGCAGCGGCGCCACCATCGGCGCGGCGGGAACCTGCAGCGGCGGAGCGCGTAACGGCCAGGCCTGCACCACCGACGGCACCACCCCGTTCTTCGGCAACACCAGCTTCGACTGTCCGCCCGATCCGAGCGGCGACATCGGAGCCTCGAACCTACCGCTCAACCTCACCACCGGGACGCGCGAGCTCGCCGCCGACGCCACCTGCACGGGGGCTGGCGCGACGGGCAACCCGTGCTATTGCACCAGCCAACTCATGCCGAACCAGTGTAACGACCAGGTCTGCACCGTCGACGCCGCGAACGAGGGCACGTGCGTAGCCGGACCGCTCGACGGTCTCTGCGCCATCGAATCCTTGCGTGCCTGCGTGAACGACGACGACTGCCCGGCGGACGGCGACAGCTGCACCCACAGGAATCGCGGCTGCCTCGGACCGACCGATGCCGGCGGGGTCATCAACGGGCCGCTCGTCCGCACCGGACAACCGAGCCAGGCCACGCCGCTCCAGGTGGCGACCTTCTGCATCGACGCGACGCGGAGCGGAGCGGTGAACGGCGCCGCCGGCCTCTCGGGCCCTGGGGCGCTCCGACTGCCCACCACGACCTGCATCAGGCCGAGCTGTCCGTGACGGTGCGCGACCGGATCGGGTTCGGCCTCGGTCACGCGGCGATCGCTTGCGCGTTGTTGGGACTCGTCGCGTTCGGTTGCGGGGATGGGGGCGGAGGCGACGACGTACCGCCGGGAGACCCCGTCATCAATGGCGACGTCGATCCAGGCTTCTTCATTGGAGAGACCCGTCAGGACGAAGGCCTTTCGATCAAGGTCGGCACCATCGAGACGGTAAAGGGAATTGAGGCGGTATTCGTGTTCTGCGGCGGTAGGGCGTTTGCGATCCGCGCCCGCTTCGATCCGCCCGGGCCCATCGCCGCCGATGCCAGCTTCGCCGTCGATGTCCGCGACGACCTGGTAGAGGACTCCTCCCGGTTCATCATCGTCACGGGATTGTTCGTGAATCAGAATTTCCTTTCCGGGCACATCAGCGGCGACCCGTTCTGCGAAGGGAACTTCGAGGCCGTGCGCTGCAATGGGCTCGATCCCGAGTGCCAAGACGCGGATGGCGACTCAGTACCCGATGGCCTCCGTGGCACTCCGTCACCAACCCCCACCCCGACGGAGACTCCGACGCCGACGGAGACGCCGACGCCCGAGCAGACGCCCTCACCCACCGGACCGACGCCGACAGGGCCTACGCCGAGCCTCACACCCACACCCGACGCCACGCCGGAAGCGCTCTGTGGCAATGGGGAGCTCGACGGAGACGAAGAGTGCGACCCGGCGGACCCGGAGGACGACAACACCTGCTTCGACCTCTGCTCGGATCAAGACAACGAGGGCGGTACTCTCACCTGTACCTCACAGTGCAAGTACGACTTCTCGCAATGCCTCGGCAGTGAGTGCTCGTCGTGAGAACGGGGATCAGCGCGCTTCGCGCGTGATTCGCCGGTACAGCTTGAAGAGCTCGTAGAAGGCGCGCACGATCACCAGCGGGTTGGCGCCCGTCGGCGTCCCGTGGCGGCGCGGGTAGTGGTGCACGCCGACCTCCGTGATCTTGAAGCCCGCTCGGACGGTACGGGCGAGGATCTCGGTGCTGATCATCGCCCCCTCGGCCTCGGGTCGGACCACCTCGAACACCCGCCGATCGAAGAGCTTGAAGGCGCAGTCGACGTCGCGCGACGGGATCCCGAAGAGGTTGCGGACCAGAAAGTTCCACGCCCCGGCATTGACGCGGCGGAGGCCGCCCTCGGCACGATCGATGCGGTACCCGATGACGACGTCGTATTGCGGCACGGAGGGCAGCAGATTCGCGATCTCGGCCACATCGAACTGGCCGTCGCCGTCGGTGAAAAACACGTAGGCCTTGCGGCTGGCGGCGAATCCCGACTTGAGCGCGCCGCCGTAGCCGCGATTCTGGGTGTGACGCACGACCCGCACGTGGGAATCAGCGGCCGCGAGCGCGTCGGCGATCTCGGCGGTGCGATCCTTGCTGCCGTCGTCGACGACGATGATCTCGTAGTCGTCCGCCACGCGGGGGAGCACGGCGCTCAAGCGCTCGACCATGGCGGCGACGTTGGCTTCCTCGTTGTAGGCGGGGAAGAACGCCGAGAGGCTGGGGAGGCGATCCACGGGTCCGGGCTAGGTACCACCCCGCAGGCGGGGAGTCTATTCACTACGGCGAACGGCGGTGTACGGCGCGGCGACCGTTTGCTACCCTCGCCGTCTGCATGCCCGATCGCCCGCCGATGGACCTCAGCATCGTCGTCCCGGTCCTGAACGAGCGCGAGAACGTCGAGCGGCTCCTGCCTCGCACGGTCAAGGTGCTCCGCACCATCGGCTGCACCTACGAGCTGGTGGTGATCGACGGCGGCTCGACCGACGGCACGGCCGCGGCGGCGGAGGCCGCCGGCGCCCGCGTCCTTCGCCAGACCCTGCCCGGATACGGAGGCGCGTTGCGCGAGGGCCTGGCAGCCGCCGCCGGACGCTACATCCTGACGCTCGACGCCGACCTCTCCCACGATCCCGACTTCATCGTGAAGCTCTGGCGGAGCCGCGAGCACGCGGAGGTCGTGATCGCGTCGCGCTACGTCAAGGGCGGGGTCGCCTACATGCCACGCCACCGACTCATCCTGTCGCGGGTGCTGAACGGCTTCTTCGCCCTCGGCCTCGGTCTCCCCATCCGTGACCTCTCGAGCGGCTTTCGTCTGTACCGGGCGACCGTGGTGCAGCACCTCGATCTCGAGGGCACCAACTTCGAGGTGCTGGAGGAGATCCTGGTCAAAGCGCACGCCCAGGGCTGGCGCGTCATGGAGATCCCGTTCACGTACTACCCGCGCGAGCGCGGCTCGTCGCACGCGCGCATCGTGGCGTTCGGCATGGATCTCTTGCGGGCCTTCATGCGCCTGTGGGTGATGCGCAGCTCGATCGACACGGCGGACTACGAGGAGCGCGCGTTCTACAGCCAGATCCCGCTGCAGCGCTGGTGGCAGCGCCGGCGCCACGAGATCGTCTGCGACTGGTCGCGGGGCGCCGGCAAGACGCTCGACGTCGGCTGCGGCTCGAGCGTGATCTTGCAATCCCTGAACGACGCCGTCGGCGTCGACGTCTCGCACAACAAGCTGCGCTACATGCGGCGCTACGATCTGCCGCTGGTCCGCGGCTCGATCTTCGCCCTGCCGCTCGGCGACGAGACCTTCGACTGCGTCGTGTGCTCGCAGGTCCTCGAATACCTCCCGGCCGACGATCGGCTCTTCGCCGAGCTCCGACGCGTGCTCCGGCCGGGCGGTCTCCTGATCCTCGGCACCCCGGACCACGCCACCGTCGGCTGGCGCACGATCGAGCCGCTCTACGGGTTTCTCGCGCCCGGCGCGTCGCGGGACCACCGGGTCACCCACTACACGCGCGACTCGCTGGTGGCCCTCTGCCGCGCCTGGGGCTTCACCCTCGAAAACGCCGCCTACGTGTTCCGGAGCGAGATCATCCTCGCCCTCCGGAAGGGTCCGCTGCCCGAGGCGCGCGCGGCGTCCGCCGAGATCGCCTCCTCCCCGCCGCCCACCTTCGCTCCGCGCGCTCCGGTGACCGCGCCCGAGCCGTCAGGCGCCTGACGCGCCCCCGACGGGGAGAAGTCGGCGCCTGAGCGCGCCGAGCAAGGGACGCTCGATCCAGCGGTGGATCAGGACGCCGATCCAGAGCGTCACCCCGATGTACAGGACCAGCGGCAGGCGCGGATTGGTCGGCCAGGGATGGGCGATGTGGGCCTCGATCAGCACCAGCAGGACCAGGTAGTGCAGCAGGTAGATCACGTACGAGGCGTCGCCCAAGAGCAGCAAGGTCTTCGGATACTGGCGCCGCCCCCCCTTGTCGTAGCAGGCCGCCGCCAAGATCAGGAGGAAGCACGGGATCGTCCAGTGCCGGATCGTTTCGTACTCGCCGAGGAACTCCTCGACCTCCGCCATGCCCACGGCCGCGAAGAGGAGGCCCGCGAGTACGACCCATCGTCCCGTCCGCGCCGGTGGAAACCTGTGTGCGAGCGCGGCGGCGAGGCAGCCGACCAGGAACTGCAGGACGACCGGCCGCATCAGCACCAGGTGTCCCGTCCGCAGCCCCCCCGCCCACTCCGCGAACACGAGCGCGACCCATGCCAGCGTCATCAATCCGAAGATGGCGCGGCCCACGACGAAGTAGAGCGTGAAGAACAAATAGAAAACCAGCTCGTAGGTGAGCGTCCAGGCCACGGGGACGACGGGCTCGTTGCTCTGATCGTACAGCACGAAGGCGCGCGCGAGCGTATCCCAGTCGAACAGCGTCGGTACGTTCCGCTCCGGGTGGTGCCAATAGAAGACGAGATACGCCGCCATCATGATCCAGTAGATCGGGAATATGCGAATGAAGCGTGCCGTCAGGTAGGCCGGGATTCGTCCGCGCTTTCCGGCCTGCTCGTAGTGAGCGTGGAGGATGATGAAGCCGCTCAGCACGAAGAAGAAATCGACCCCGCAATGGCCGAAGTGAAACAGGTTGTTCAAGAAATAGACTTGAAGGTTCGTGCCGCCGACCGTCGTCGCGTGGTAGAACACCACGAGCGTCGCCGCCAAGCCCCGAAAGATCTGGATGAGCTGCAGGCGGCGCGCATCTTCCATGGTCAGGAACGCGCCCGCCCGTCGCGAAGGAGCCGGATGCCGTCCTGGTTGAAGAGCTCCTCGTAACCGTCGAGCGCGTCCGCCGCGAGCTCCACCGCCGGCCCCTGGTGGATCACGACGTACGCTGGGCGCTCGGCGAGCCTCGTGTGGACCTCCTCGATCGGCCGCAAGCGGCTGCCGGCATCGCTCGGATTGAACACGTGGCCGGTGAGGTAGGGGTCGTCGTTGATTCCCGTGTAGACCGAGAACAGCAGCACGTCCTCGTAGAGCTTCGTGAACGCGGACAGGTGCACGACGTGCGTCTCCGGCGTGATGCGCCCGGCCGCGACCTCGTCCAGCAGCAGGCGGCTCACCTCGAGCTCCGCCTGGCTCTGGGCCCAATGGCGATCGCGCGTCCTGTGCCAGTGCCCGCGAAGGCCGGTGTCCATCTGATACGCCCACGACTCGGTGAGGGAGATCTGGTGATAGTTCGGATTCATCACCGGCGGGCCCCCGTCGACGTAGTGTCGCCAGGGGACGAAAAGGACACCCAGCAGGACGGCGACCCATGCGTGCCGTGGAATGACGCGTGACGAACGAACGACGAGAAACGCGGTCGGAAACATCAGTACGTACGGAATCCAGTAATCGACCTTGTAGAACCAGTTGTGCATCGCGACCCGCACGCCCGGATCGGCGAACAGCGTGTACCAGCGGTTGGAGGCATACTCGATCGCGATGCCGAGCAGGAGCGCGAAGGTCACGGTGCCGAGCTGGATGCGCCCCGGCCCTCGATCGCTCGCCACCATGAGGAGCAGGCCGAGTCCGCCTCCGTACACCAACAGCGGGAAACGCATCGGATGGTTGCTCGCGAGAAACGGGTACGGGTGCCAGCAGAGCGCAGCGACGGCCAGCACGGTGAGGCCCCAGCGGAGCCAGCGCACACGCTGCCCGCCGGCGCTCCGCGGACGGACCCGCCGCGCCGACCAGACGACGAGCGCCACGCCGAGCGCCTGCTCGAGCGGCATCACCGGATACGGCACCGGGATGCGCAGACCGACATGCACCGTCGGAAGCGCCACCAGCGCCGCGCCGGCCAGGAGACCGACGCCCGCCATCGCGTTGGCGACGCCGCCGGCCAGCACGCCGAAGCTCGCGACCGCCATGCCGAGCGTGCCGACGATCGTGTGGTTGGCGACGGCCGTCCCGAGCGCGAGCGCCCCCACCACCAGGCGCACGGGGCTGCGGCGCTCGTCCAGGACGAACGCGAGCCCGGCGGCCACCAACACGAAGGTCACCGACCGACCGTGCATGTGCGGCAGGATGTGAAGCAGCACGGTCGCGCTGAGAAACAGGGTCGCCATGCCTCCCGTCGCGTCGCCGCCGAGGACCTTTCCGAGACGATAGGTGCCGAGGATCAGGAGACCCGCCATCGGCACGATGGCGGCGGTATCCGCCATGACCGCGAGCGAGTGCCCCCCGAGGGCGAGGAGCGCGTAGAAGAGCTCGAGACCCGGGAGCTGCGAGGAAGGATTCCAGTACCCGTAGGGATCGTTGTCGAAGGGAAGGTAGCGGCCGAAGGTGACGATGCGCTGCGCCGCCGCCGGCGTCGCCAGCACGTCCATGTAGGGCGGCACCGGCGAGCCGAGCTGCTCGATGAGCAGACCCGGCAGCATCAGAACGCCGCTCAACGCGGTCAGGTAGAGACCCCTCGAGGGCGCCCCCAGCCGAACCCGCGGCGGCCGCCGCCACACCCAGATCGCCCCGACCGCGATGGCGGCCCAGAGCACCCAGGCGCGAAAGAGTCCGATCGGGCCGAGCAGGTTGCCCAGGAGATACGCGAGGACCCACACCCCGACGAACCCCGCGATCACCGCGTCGACCAGGCCGAGCCGCGGATCGAGGCGCAGGGCCAGCGCGCCGACGATCGCCGCGCCCGCCGCCCAGAACGACCACACCTTGAGAGCCGTCCAGGCCGTGCTTTGCAGAACCGTAGCGAATCCCGGGCCCGGCCGCGGCGTCAGCATGTGAAGCTGCCCGGGGGTCAGCATCACGATGCCGACCGTCACGATCAGCGCCGCGATCCCGACGTCCACGGCGAGGTGCTTCGAGGTGGAGGTCACGCTCGCGATGATCGGATCTGCCAGACCGGAGCCAAGGGGGCAAGTTCATTGATGCTTTGGTCGGGCACCACCGTTGACGTCCGCTGACGAGTACGGAATGAGTGACGCCCGCACGAGCCGAACGGCCGGCGGTCAATGGGGAGGAAGATCATGTCGCGTGTCTCGAAAGCGCTTGCTGCGATGGTTCTGGTGGTTGCCGGAGCGATGCTCGTGGGCTGCACCCCGGCCTCCGAGCCGACGTCCGAGGACACGCCCGAAAAACGGGAGAGCGACGCGGCGCGAGCCGAGCGTGTCGCGGTCGCCGCCACGGCGTCCAAGGTCCTGGCCGACCGCGCCAGCGGTGGGGCGATCCCCGACACCGTCTTGAAGAACGGCTCCTTCGAGGTCTGGTCGGAGCAGGATCCGAAGCTGCCTGCGGAGTGGCGCGCCGTCGAATCGGAGGTGATCGGCAAGGCCACGCGCGTCACCGGCGCGGCCGTCAAGGACGGCAAGGCCGCGCTGCAGATCGTCGCCGACCAGGGCGTGGTCAGCATCGGCAGCGACGGGCCCGTCATCACCGACACCGAAAACGCGGGGCTCCGCGGCAAGATGGTGAGCGCGGGGGTGTGGGCCAAGGCCGACGCCCCGGCGACCGCCTTCATCAGCATCCGCGACGGCGTCGAGGAGAGCGCGGTGATCGATCACCCGGGCGACGGCACGTGGCAGTTCCTCGCGGTCTCGCTCGCCACCAGCCCCACCGCAAGTCGCGTCATGGTCCGTGTCGGCAACCGCAAGCAGGACGGGACCAGCGTGGCGCTCTTCGACGGCGCCGTGCTGGTGACCCCCGCGCAGTGACGCGGTCCTCGTCCTACCAGCCGAGCTTCTTCCCCCAGTAGACGCCGAGCCAGTTCGCGAACGCCGAGAACAGCAAAAGGGTCACGATCGTTTTTCGTGACGCCTTCGCCATGCCGAGCGCCGTCAGGATGATGAGGTAAGGGAGCGCATCCAGCATGTAGCGGTAGCCGAACTGCACCCAGCCTTGCGTGAAGTAGGGAAGGATCAACCCCGCCGTCAGCAGCGAGGCGAGCCACAGCAGCCGAACCGTGCGATCGCGCCACGGTGCCGCGAAGGCATAGACCAGGATCGGACTGGTGAAGACGACCGCCAGGCCCTCGGGCGACGGCTTCACGAACGGCCACTCCTCGAAGTACTCCCAGCCTCGGAAGAGGGCGACGTAGAGATGCTTCGGCACGTAGCGCAGGTCGTACATGTGACCGTAGGTGAGGCGGTCGGTGTAGATCTTGGACGCCAAGTCGTACCCCGTATCGAGCGCATCCCCGAAGCGGGCGTAGTTCATCGCCATCTCGAAGCCGAGCGGAATGGCGAAACCGAGCACGCAGAGCACCGCGTACTTGATGGCCGAGCCATCGAAGAAGCGCCGGAGTCCGGCGCGGAAGGCATGGCGGTCGACGAGGAGAAACGTGATGGCGGGCGCCGCCGCCACCACGTTCGGACGCGACAGCACCGCGAGACCGATGCTCATGCCCACCAGCAGGCCGCGGCCACGACCAGTGATCTCGAGCAGCGCCAGCAAGAGAAAGAGCTGCGCGCAGATCTGCGCCAGGAACCAGGTCGTGCCGATGATGGCGCCGTACCAGTTGACCGTCCCGAAGCCGTAGATCAGGGCGCCGAGGGCGGCCCGGCGATAGCTCCCGGTCGTGCGCAGCAGGAGGAGCCAGCAGAGCGCGACGTTCAAGCCGGAGAGCGCCATGCTGAAGAAATTCATGTTGAAGGCGGTGCCCCACCACCACACGAACGGCAGCAGGAGGATCGCCGGCGCCGGCGCGAACGGCGAGTGCACCTGGCCGTTGACCGTGATCCAGTCGTGGTAGTGCCCCGGGTAGCCGCTCACGTACAGGTGGCCGTGGAGCCAGGCGTCGGCGACGTAGACGTGGTGCTTGTAGTTGTCGGGCAACCGGGGATTGGACGCGTAGTAGAGCAGCGTCGCGCCCAGGAAGATCGCCACGACGGAGAGGAGCCGTCCCCTCCTCGTCCCGGGCGCCGCATCCACGGCTAGATCCAGCGCGCCGGCCCGTTCTGGAACCACATGCGCGCCGAGTACATGTCGCGTGGAATCGGCACCCCCGACCACAACGGATAGAAGTAGATCAACAGGGCGACTCCGACGACCGCATACGCCACCACCACCACCCGCCCCGGCGGCCACCGCAGGGCGGGCACGTTCCGATAGACCACGGCCGCGCCGTAGACTCCCGCCAGCGCTGCCCACAGGAGGATGCCCCAGCGCGGGAACGGTCCGTAGAGCGTCGGCAAGAGGGGCACCAGCAACGCCACCCCGGCTCCGACCCAGAAGCTCTCCTCGGCGGGCGCGCGCCAGAGCACGCCCAAGGCCATGCCGAGCGCGAGCAGGCTCGCGTAGAGGGACGGGAGGTAGTGGTACTGAAAGAGCGTCCGTCCGATCCACGACCAGACGACGTAGTGCAGGACGAAAGCGGTCACCAGGAAGACGCTCGCCAGGTGGCGCTCGCGAATGCCACGCGCGGCCGCGACGACGATGGCCGCGAAGCCTCCCCACCACAGGAGGGGATTACCGCCGCCCCACACCCCGACGACGTGCGTCGGATCGTTGGGAACGTCCTTGAAGTGGTACCACACCGGGCGCAGCAGGAACGGCCACGTGTACCACTTCGACGAGTACGGATGGGTCGCGTCGGCGACCGCGGCCTCGTAGCCGACCACGTCCTTGAAGTACTTCGGGATGTCCCAGATGCTGTGCCACCAGCCGAGCCAGTAGTGCGGCAGGAAGACCGCGAGGTACATCGCCGCCGCCGCGCTGGTCACGAGCGCCGCCGGCGCGAGCCCGCGCATCCACGGGTCGCGGCTGCGATGCAGCCGCTCGGCGTGGACCGAGATCGCGGCCAGGAAGATCACCACCGTCATCCAGGTGAAGGCAGGAATGAAGAGCTTGCTCCCGAGGCAGATCCCGAGCGCGAGGCCGAGCACCACCAGGATGCCCGGCCGGCGGATCGCGGGTGGGGTCCGCATGTATTGAAACAGCAGCAGGTAGGCGAGCGCGCCGAAGGTGACGTACCAGATGTCGATCACCGCCGTCCGCGAGTCGACGATGAAGAGCCCGTCGAAGGCCACCGCGGCGCCAGTCACGAAAGCGGCGATGCCGTCGCCGAGGAGCTTCCGGCCGCTCAGATACGCGATCCCGACCATGAGCGTCCCGCAGACGGCGTTGAAGATGCGGTAGCCGTTCGACTCGCCGCCGAAGATCGCGACGCTGGCGCCGATCGCGAGCTTGGCGAAGGGCGGGTGGGGATCCATGAACTCCTTGCCGCGGAGATAGTTCTTCCCCTGCTCGACGAAGTAGACCTCGTCGAAGACGAGCTCCTTCGGCTCCTCTAGGTGCCAGAACCGCAGGCCCCCCGCGATCAGCATCAGCACGAGGGCAATCACGAGGTCGCGGCGGGTGACGTGGTAACGGGGAGCGCCCGCCTCGACCTCCCAGAGCGGCCGGGAGGGTACCCGCTCGGGAGCGCGCGGCGGCGTCTTCGGCTTCTGCTTCGCCGGCGCCTTGGTTTCGGCGCTCTTTGCCGCCACCGCGACGACCTGCGCCGCGGGCGCCCGCTCGGCCGAAGGCACCGGCGCCGTCCCCGGCTCGTCTTCCGGGATCGGCAGCGGCTCGGGGGCGAGCCGGGTCATGCGGAAGCCCTCGGCCATCGCCGCCACGAAGATCCCGACGTTCACCACCGAGACCGCGATGCCGAAGGGCTCGTAGGAATCGAGGAAGCGCTCCGCATTGAGGGCGCGGAGGATGTACCAGAGGTTCAAAAAGTAGGTGACGGTGAGCCCGCCATAGAACGCCCACAGATGCTTCCGGCGTGGCAGGAGCGGCGTCAGGAAGAGCAGACACGGAAACAGATAGCGCTCGTGCATGCGGGTCGAGAGCATGAAGAAGCCGAGCGGCAGCAGGAACATGAGGTAGAGGTACATCTCGGCGTCGCGCCGGCGGTAGATGAGATATGCGAGGTAGCCGAAGAAGAGGACGACGAGGACGGTCGCCCACACCTTGTAGCTGAGGAAACCCAGCATGGCGCTGTCGGACTGGCGGAAGCCGCCGAGGATCGCCATCAGGTTGAAGGCGTTGACCGAGGTCTCCGCGTAGTAGGCGGCGCCCTTCTGGTAGTGCTCGTAGAGCCCGAACGGCTCGACGAACGGCAGCGTGAGAAGGGTCGCGACCGCGAGCCCGGTCGCGGCGGCGATGATCGGACGCTCCGGCCGATCCCAGTTGCCCTTCCACGAGGCGAGGAGCGGGAGAAAGACGAGGGCCTGCGGCTTGGTGACGGCCGCGATCATGAGGATGGCCCATCCGAAGGGGATCTTGCCCTGCAGCAGCAGGAGCGCCCCGAGAAAGAGCTCGAGGGTGAAGAGCGAGTCGGTCTGGCCCCAGATCGCCGAGTTGAAGATCACCGCCGGGTTGAGGGCGTAGGCGAGGACGATCAGCCACGTCACCCGACTGCCGACCCGCGGCCGGAGGAGCGCGTAGAGCAACCAGGTCGAGAGCAGGTCGGCGATCAGACCCGGCAGCTTGATGAGGACGTACGAAAACGCCCCCGAGGTGTCGATCTTCAGCCCCTGGTAGATGCTGCCGAGCAACCAGAGGATGTAGAGATACCCCGGCGGGTAGTCGCAGAAGTAGTTGGGGGCGTAGAATTCCGCGGGTCCTCGATCGGCGAGGCGGAGCGCCCAGGCCTTGTAGGTGCCGAGATCGGTCTGGTACCCGAAGTACGGGCTCACGGCCATCTTGATCCCGAGCAGCACGAGGAGGAGGAGCGCGAGGCCGAGCTTTTCCCCGGTGGTCCCGCTGTCACCTCCCCCGGGCGGAGGTCGGAGGTAATACCAGAGCGCAGCCGTCAGGAGACCGAGGAGGAGGATCAACGCCCACAGGCTGAGGGGCGCGAGCCCGCCACTCCCGGTTGCCGGCTGGTAGACGTTCTTGGCGTTCGGCGGAGGCCCGGAGACCGGCTCGACGCCGATGTCGCGGAACCAGGCCTCGCCGGTGTTCAGGCTGCTGTAGCCTCCGAGACGCAGCGCCAGCGTGAGCCGGTCCTGCCACTTCTCGGTCTTGACCCAGAGCTCGACCGGCTGCCAGTCCTCGGACCCCTTGATGTCCTGGGAGTTTTGGAACCCCTCCATCAGGGAGAGGTAGGCGCCAATCGAGGCCTGGCCGACGTTCTCGGTCTTGATCTGCCCCGAGATCTGGTACCAGGTCTCCTCTTTGACCCGGACGTCCTGGACGAAGCGGGCGTCGTTGGGCTTGCTGTTCCGGATCCCCGCCATTCCCAGGTCGGATCCGCTCGGTCCCTTCCACAGGAACTCGGTGGTGCCGGCATTGGTGTCCCAGCGGTCGATCCGCCAGTCGGCCGGCGTCCCACCCGACCCCTGCGAAAGGTCGCCGTTCTGAACCAGGCCCTTCGCCAGAACGGGGTCGGCGGACGCGACCAGCACCACCCAGAGCAGCGACGCCGCTCCAAACCATCGCCACCGCGGTCGCATGCGTGGCGAGTCTAAAGCACAGCCCTAGTGAAATTGAAAGAAAGGGTCCCGCGTTCGAACCGGAATAGTTTCGACCCCCGTGCGTTGCCTCCGTTGACTTCCGCACGCCATACTGCCGCAAAAGGCGAGGTGCCGTTCCTTGACAGGAAAATCGCCCATTTGCTATCGAGCCCCGCACGCCAACGGATTGGTCAACCCCCTCAAGGAGGAGCTTTCATGAAGACACGAACGAGATTTCTCGCGCTCGCGTTCGCCGCCACATTCGCGATCGCCGGTTGTGGTGAAGACAACAACGACAACGGCGGTGGACCGGAGCCCACTGTGGTACCCACCGTGGCTCCGACCGTAGCCCCGACGGTCGCGCCGACGATCGCTCCGACGGTCGCTCCCACGGTTGCTCCCACGGACGGCGGCACCCCGGTCCCGACGCCGGTCACCAGCCCAAGTGGCCAGTGCGAAGGCACCGCCCTCAACGTGACCGTCACCAGCGAGGAAGGCTCCGACCTCGACACCGGCTGGACCGGCATCGCGCACAACTCCGTCTCCATTCATGACGCAGTGGTGACGACCGGTCTCGACTGCCCCGATGGCACGAACTGCACCGTGGACGGCTCGGCTCTCGTCGGAACCAAGTTCGGCTCGCCCCTCCCGCTCTCCGCCGGCGGCGTTTCCTCCTGCGTCATCAACACGTTCCGCGAGGCGATCACCGGCACCTACAACTGCGGCACCGGCTGCAGCGAGGCGAGCGTGAAGCTGCTCTCGCAGGTCTTCCTGGTCATCGACCAGAACAAGCCCTGCCCGCCGTGCGTCGGCGACCCCACCCCGAACGACGGCGTGAAGGGCGGTACCTGTGACGGCGGCAAGACCCCTGACGCGCCTTGTGACGTGGGCGGCATCAGCGACCTGTTCCAGAACGCGGGCGGCGCGCCGCCCGACGCCGGCAAGACCTCCAACGATTGTCTGCCGAGCGGCAGCAGCGTCGGCGAGCTCAACATCGACCTGAACCCGCTCACCACTGGTACGGTGACGGTCGATGCCAACGTCAACTGCCTCTCGGCCGCCTTCCCGGCGGGCAGCTGCTTCTGTCCGGGTCAGGTGCAGCCGAACTCCTGCATTCCCGACGGCATCTGCCCGGCGAGCGGCGTCTGCGATCAGAATCCGCCGATTGGCGTCTGCTCGGGTCAGACCTTCCGGCAATGCTTCCTGACCAGCGGGCCGACGGCCGATTGCGAGGACATCTCGCCCGGCGCCGGCCAGTGTCAGGCCCAGCTCCAGCCCTGCTTCGATACCACCATAACGAGGACGGGCCAGTGCGGCACGCAGACCGGCACCCTGGTGTCGTTCTTCTGCATCCCCGCCACCCGCGCCGCGGCGATCAACACCGTGGCCGGTTTGCCCGGTCCTGGCGCGGTCAGCCTGCCCGCCAGTCAGGTCCGTACGCTTCGTTAGTTAGCGTCAACCCGCAACGTACCCCTCGTGGTGGCGTGTCCGCGAAACTGCGGACACGCCACCACATTTCGCGAAATACGCTCGGAGCACGAGCGAGCTAGAAGGAGGCGGTCATGACGGGAATCGGTCAGACTTGGCGTCACGCCCTCGCGGCGGCAGCGCTCGTGCTACTCGGCACGTCGCCGGTCTCGGCGACCATGAAGTACGGCCCGCTCGAGCTCTCGGGCGCCGTCCAATCGCAGAACATCGTCCGGCATCCCGACATCGACGAGTACCATTTCATTCAACAGCGCAACACGTTCCGGGCGCGCGTCGATTGGGATTGGTTGCAGAAGGGCAAGCTGATCGATCGCATCGACCTGCCCTTCATCGAGAGCTCCAAGTTCTTCCTGCTCTACCGAGGCGTCTACGACAGCATCTACGATTACGAGCCGACCTACCGCGAGCGTGACTTCCGCGGTCGCAAGCCCAAACGCGCCGCGCAACGCGATCTGGACGACCTCTCCCATGGCGCCCGCGACGCCCTCAAGTTCGAGAACCAGCTGCGCGAGGTCTACATGGACCTCAAGCTCACCGACATCCCCGTGAGCTTCCGGCTCGGCAAGCAGCAGATCATCTGGGGCGAGGCCGACGACTTCCGCATGCTCGACCGTGCCAACCCGCTCGACACCTCCTGGCACTACATCATGGAGATCCCGCCGCCGTCCTTCGGCTGGGACGATCTCCGGATCCCGCTCTGGATGGTGAAGGGCCTGTGGGACATCGGCAACATCGGGGGCGTCTCCAACACCTTCATGGAGGCCTACTGGAACCCGGGCGACTGGCGGCCGGTCAAGGTCGGCTACCTGCCGCGGCCCTGGGGCCTGCGCATCCCGAACCCGCTCTTCAATCGCGAGGACGGTGCGTTCCTCGCGCCCTTCCGTAATCCGACCACGGGCGGGCCGCTCGAGCGTTTGATGAAGGGCACGGCGCTCTTCAAGCAGGGCGACTACGACCGGAATCCGGTCGACAACAGCCAGGTGGGCGTCCGCCTGTCGGGCGTCTTCCCGAACGGGCTCCAGATGGGGCTCCACTATTTCTATCAGCGCTGGTCCGGCGACGACGGCTCACCCTTCAGCCCCGTCCGCGGCATCACCCCGACCGACGAGGGCACCGTCCGCACCCAGCGCCTGCTCGCGAACGGGACGCTGCCGGTCGAATACATCACGCCCTACATCCACACCGTCGGGCTCTCGGCCAACTACTTCGAGGGCAACTGGACGCAGACGATTTTCCGGCTCGAGACGGTCTACGACTTCGGCATCTACATGCTCGACCGCGACAAGGAGACGACCTTCGCGCCATTGCTCCCGGGCACGACGCGGAAGGACATGTGGAAGGGCATGATCGCCTTCGACCGTCCGACCTGGATCCGCAGCCTCAACAAGAAGACCACCTTCTTCATCACCGGCCAGTGGTTCCTGCACCACATCATGCACAACGAGGACACGCTCACGACCGCCCTCGATCTTCCCACCGCCGGGGCGCGCTCGCGTGCGTTCTGCGGCGCCGACAAGTTCACGCCTTGCAACGACCCGACCGGCAACGGCAACTTCCGCGACGACGTTCGCAGCTGGGAGTCGCTGATCACCTTCGCCATCTTCACCTTCTACAAGGGCGGCTCGGTGGTCCCGCTGCTCGGCTTCATCTACGACCCGGTCAACTCCAACAGCATGTATCCGTTCTGGAACCTCGACTGGGTGATCACGCCGAACGTGATCATGAACCTGACCCAGCGCTACTTCATTCCCGGTCAGAGCGACATCCAGAAGGGCGTCTTCGATCCCTGGCTGCTCGGCACGCAGCGCGGCCGCTCGGAAACGGCGCTGCGCTTGACGTACCAGTTCTAGCGATCGATCTCGCGCAGGTTCGACACACGGGGGAGCGGCCACGCGCCGCTCCCCCGTTTCATCTTCTGGAGGTCGATCGCACCGCTTGCGATCGACCTCTCCAATTGAAACCCCCCTCCCCCGTCGATAAGATGCCCCGCTCATGGCGCACAAGGGGGCGACGCATCAGCGAAATTCCGGAGGTCGCCGCAGCGAGACAGCGCCCGCGACAGCAGCCGCTCGCCCCGCTGCCGCTCGCACCGACGGGCTCGAACGCGCCCTCTGGATCGCGCTCGCACTTTCGGCCGGCATCGCCCTCGTCCAGCTCTACGTGCATGCGCAGCTCCACGCCTCGCGCGGTTCCTACACGAGCTTCTGCAACGTCAGCGCGACGGTGAATTGCGATGCGGTGCTGAAGAGCACCTATGGCACGCTGCTCGGGATCCCGGTCGCGGCCTGGGCACTCCTCAGCTACGCCGTGCTTGCCGGCCTCCTGGTGCGCCGCGGACGCACGGTCGGCGCGGCCCGCAACCAGACCAGCCTGCTGATCCTCGGCCTCGCGGTGTGGAACTTGGTCTTCTCTCTCCACATGGCGGGGCTCGCCGCCTTTGCGATCGGCACCCTCTGCCTCCTCTGCGCCGGCACCTATCTCCTGGTGACGATCGTCGCGATACTCGCCTGGCGCCTGACCCGAGCCGACCTCGGCGCCGGGGGGCATTCGGTGCTGAGCGCGCAACGCGCGCTCGTCGGTGGCGCCGTGATCGCCGTGGCACTCGCGGGGATCGCCGCGGCGCAGTTCGTGAGCCGGCCGATCAGCGGCGCCAGCATGACCGCCGCCGACGTCAAGACCCGTGATCCCGAGTTCTACGATTGGTACACCACGCTGCCGATCACGAAGGATCTACCCGCCCCGGTCCACGGCAAGGGGCCGACCGCTGCACCCGTGACCATCATCGAGTTCTCCGACTTCGAGTGCCCGGCGTGCGCGATGGCATTCCACGACCTCCACGACCTCGCCGGCGCGAATCCCGAGCTGGTGCGGCTCGTCTTCCATCACTTCCCGCTCGATTCCGAGTGCAATCCGAGCGTGTCCGCGCGCATGCACCGCAACGCCTGCCTGGCGGCGATCGCGTCCGAGTGCGCGGGGCGGGCGGGGAAGTTCTGGGAGTATCACGACCTGCTCTTCGGCGCGCAGGACAAGCTCGGACGGGACGATCTCATCGCCAAGGCCAGCGGCCTCGGCATCCCGCGCGAGACGTTCGTCGCCTGTCTCGACGATCCGGCGACCCGAGCTCGCATCGTGAGCGACACCGCCGCCGGAGCGAAGTTGGGGATCACATCGACGCCGACCTTGGTGATCAACGGCCGGAAAGTCGAGGGCGCGCTCGAGCGCAGCCGTTACGAGTACGTCATCGCGCTCGAGCGCCGAAACTGATGCAGAAAGGACCATCCATGGAACTCACCGAAGAGATGCGGTACCGCCTGTGCTATCTCACGCTTCGCCTCGCGCTCGACAAGAAGCTCGAGCGCGATTGGGGGAAGGGCGATTGCGCCGGCTCCCTCGCCTTTCTCGACCTGATGTCGGGGACCCATCTCACCGACGAGCAGACCGCGGGCGACGACAAGCGCTACGTGAGCCAGCGCGAAAAGCTCGAGGACTTCATCGACGCCGAATACGGGGAAGAGGTGCTCGAGGTTGTCAACCGGGCGATCAACGAGATCGTCTGAAGCGGGGTCTCACGCGCCGGGCGACTGGATCGCCATCGGCAAGCGTTGGCTACCGGTCGTCGTCTGGGCCGCCTTCATCTCGTGGTTCTCGACCGATGCCTTCTCGGCGCGCTCGACCAACAGCTACATCGACCCCGTCCTCCGCTATTTCTTCGGGGAGCTGACGCCGGCGGGCTTTCGTTTCGCGCACAGCATCATTCGCAAGAGCGCACATCTCATCGAGTACGCGATACTGGGAGGGCTGACGATACGGGCGCAGGTGCCCGACGGACCCCTCGCACAGACGACGGTCGTGCGGACGATTCTCTATTGCGCGATCTACGCGGTGATCGACGAGGCCCACCAGGCTTTGATACCGAGCCGGACGGGCTCGTGGGTCGACGTGCTCGTCGACGTCAGCGGCGCCACCGCGGGCACGCTGCTGCTCACCCGCCGGCGCGCGCGGCGCGCGGGCCGGAAGGCGGCAGGGGCGCCGGCCGGTCTCAGTGACCGGTTTCCAGCGAGAGCTTCAGGCCCTTCAGCCGACGGACCTCGTCGCTGATCTTGGTCAGGCTCTCGAGCACGCGGTTCACCTCGGCCGCCGCCCAGTCGAGCTCGTCGTGTGAGACCTTTTCGAGGGCGCTGCGCAGCTGGGCATAGAGGCTCATCACGCCACCGATGCCTTCGACGCCCACCTCGGACATGCGCCGCTGTAGCTCACCTGAGAATCTGAGGACGGCTTCGGCTTGCTCGAGCATTTGTTCCACGGGTTCGGCCTCCTGAAATAAGGGAAGTATCGATACAAATGACGTCGGGAACGACAAAAATATCCCGGGCACTCGTACACAGTCAACGAACGATCTTCGAAAGTGGTTGAATTGACTTCACCAACTGGACTCCCTACAGTCCGCCGCCGTGCGCCGACCCGTCTCGACCATCGTTGCGGCTCTATGCTTCGCCGCAGCGTGCGCCAGCGAGAGCGCGCCCCCTTCCTCCTCCGCACCGAGCGCGCCCGCGGCGGGCGGCGGCGAGGTGATCGCGACCTATGCCGGCAAGCGCTTCACCAGCGACGACTTCCGACGCGAGGTCGAGCGTCTGCCGCCGCGCTCACGCACCCAGCTCACCACCCCGGAGCGCAAGCGACAATTCGTCGACAACTTCATCCTCAACGACCTGCTCGCCGCTCAAGGCCACGACAAGGGCTACGATCGCGATCCCGACATCGTGCGCCAGGTCGACGACCTGCGACAGCGCCTGGTGGTGCAGCGAGTCATGCGCGACTATCAAGAGGCACCCGTCCTCACCGACGAGGAAGTGCGCACCTACTACGATCAAAACCAGCGCTTGTTTTCGGGGGCGCAGATCCACGCCGCGCACATCCTGGTCAAGGACGAGGAGCTCGCGAAAAAGCTCCGCGCGCAGCTCGACACCGAGCCCGACAAGTTCGAGGAGCTCGCCAAAACCAATTCCGTCGACACCGCGACGGCGGCGCGGGGCGGTGACCTCGGCTTCTTCGGTCAGGGCCGGATGGTGGCGGAGTTCGAGCGCGCGGCGTTCGCCCTCGAGAAGCCCGGAGACCTGAGCGCGATCGTGCAGACGCCCTTCGGGTTCCACATCATCAAGCTCCTGGAGCGCAAGGACGGGCCGAGCAAACCCTTCGACGAGGTCAAGGAGCGGATCCGCGTCGCCATGGTGAATCAGCGCCGGCAGGAGCAGGTGACGCAGCGCTTCGACAAGGTGAAGGCGGACGCCAAGATCGACGTCAAAGAGGACGTGCTCGACAAGGTCGAGCTCCCGGCGCTGCCGCCCGGCGCCGCCGACACACCGCCGGTCACCGGGCACTAAGTACGAAGAGCGCGCGTCGGGATCGGTGCAGCGGGGACGTGGGGATCGTCTCTCCGGCTCGGCAGATCTCACGTATGGACCGACACCCTTCAACTATTCGCAGGTGAGCGTGTTCGATCTACTCGCCTCCGAGACGATCCCCATGTCCCCGCCCACCGGGCCGCTGCGCGATGAGCGCACGCCCGCAACGGTACCGAGCAACGGTGAGCCCGTGGTGAACGCCGTGTGGCGACCCGCCGCACCCTACCAACGACGTCGTTAGGGCTTCGCTTTGGGTGCGGCGTGTGGGGCGTGGCGGTGCATTTGCTGCTTGCCGGTGGCGGGCTTCAGGGTGGTGGTCGAGCCGTGGTCGTCGGCCCAGCGCTCGTTCGTCCCGTCCTCGTAAAACTGCGTCGCCTCCCACCTGATCGGCTTCGCGGCCGGCGGATTCCACGCCAGGAACTCGAAGCTCACGAATCCGCCGACGGGAATGCGGCCTCCATTCCACTCGACACGCGAGGACCCGAGCGGGAACGGCTCGTAGCGTCCCTCCCATCCGGGTTTGGTCTCGACGGCGATCACCTCCATGCCGGCGGGCAATCGCACCGCGACCCGTACCGTCGGCGATTGCTTCTCGGTGGGGACGAGCACGGTGTAGCGCTCCCAGCCGCCCGCCTCGCTCTCGTCGGGAACGACGATCACGTGCGCGCGGGCGTCGGTCGCGAGGACGACGATCAGTGCGGCGGCGAGCGCGATGCGCATGGGCGGGACATGCCACGCCGGTCGGAACGCGACAAGCCGGGCCGCGCGTTGCCCGGGCCATCGGCAGCGGGCATGATTCGTCGCAATGTCGTCGGAGGCCCGTAGCAATGCCGTCGCCGTGGTCCAACGCCTGCGCGGCGCTGGATACGAGGCGCTCCTCGCCGGGGGCTGCGTACGCGACGAGCTGCTCGGCCGCCGGCCCAAGGACTACGACGTGGCGACCGACGCGCCGGCGACCCGCGTGCTCGAGCTCTTTCCGGGGAGCCTGCCCGTCGGCGTGCAGTTCGGCGTCGTCTTGGTGCCGGCCGGCGACGATCGCATCGAGGTCGCGACCTTCCGGCGCGACGGCGTCTACCTCGACTCGCGCCATCCCGTCACCGTCACCTTCGGGAGCGCCGCCGAGGACGCAGCGCGCCGGGACTTCACCATCAACGGCATGTTCCTCGATCCCGTCACGGAGCGGGTGATCGACTACGTCGGCGGCCGCGAGGACCTCGCCCGCGGCGTCGTCCGCGCGATCGGGGATCCGGCGGCGCGACTCGACGAGGACAAGCTCCGCATGCTCCGCGCCGTGCGTCTGAGCGCCCGGCTCGGCTTCCCGATCGACGCCGCCACGTGGGACGTCATCCGGTGCGAGGCGCGCCACATCGACCGCATCGCCTTCGAGCGCATCGGCGAGGAGATCCGCCTGATCCTCTCCGAGGGCGCCGCCAAGCGGGGCTTCGAGCTGCTGCACGATTCGGGTCTGCTCGCGGCGATCATACCCGAGCTCATGACGATGAAGGGGGTCGCCCAAACCCCGTTGCATCACCCCGAGGGGGACGTCTGGACGCATACCCTGCTCGTCGTCGATCAGCTGCGGAGCCCGAGCGAGACGCTCGCGCTCGGCGCGCTGCTCCACGACGTTGCCAAACCGATCTGCGCCGGCCGCAAGACCACCCCCGAGGGCGACCGCATCACCTTCTACGGCCACCCCGAGCGCGGCGCCGAGATGGCGGTCGCGATCTGCCAGCGCCTGAAGCGGAGCCGCGCGGTGTGGGAACGGGTCGCCTACCTGGTCCGCAATCACCTGCGGCTGGTGAGCGCGCCGCTCATGCGGAAGTCGACCCTGACGCGCTTTCTCCGCGAGGACGGCATCGAGGAGCTGCTCGAGCTCGCCCGCATCGACGCCACCGCCTCCAACGGCGACCTCCAATACTACGAGTTCTGCCGCGCGCACCTGGCCGCCCTCTCCGAGCAGCAGCTGCACCCGGCGCCGCTCGTCACCGGCCGCGATCTGATCGCGATCGGCTTCGCACCCGGGCCGCGCTTCAGCGAGATCCTGCAGGCGGTCGAGGAGCAGCAGCTCGAGGGCATCCTCGCCGATCGCGACGCGGCCTTGGCCTGGGTGCGCTCGCACTATCCGTGAGCCCGCGGCCGACGGCGGTTCACTGGTTCCGTCGTGATCTCCGGCTGCGCGACAACACCGCGCTCCGGCAGGCCAGCGCCGCGAGCGAACGGCTCGTCCCCGTCTTCGTGCTCGACGACGCGATCCTGGCCCGGCGCGACTCCGGGGCAGCGCGGGTGCGTTTCTTGTTCGCCTGCCTGGAAGCGCTCGCCGAGACGTTGGCGGTCGCGGGCTCGCGGCTGATCGTGTTGCGAGGCGATCCCGTCGCAGCGATCGTGGGGGTCGCGCGTGCGGCTCGAGCGGGCACGGTGCATTGGAACAAGGATTACGAGCCCTATGCGCGCGGCCGTGACGCGCGGGTCGCGGAGGCGCTCGCCGCGGCCGGCATCCGCGCCCTCGCCTGGAAAGATCAGGTGCTGTTCGAGGAGAGCGAGATCCTGAGCGGCGCCCGGCGCCCTTTCACCGTCTTCACGCCGTACTCCCGGGTCTGGCGCTCCCGGAAGCCGGCGCCCCCGGCGGGCGTACCGCGCCTGCCGCCGCTCCCGACCGGCCTCGATCTCCCGGGCGTGCCCCTGCCCGACCCGGGGGCACTCGGCTTCACGAGCGCCACGACGCTGCCGAAGGCGGGCGAGGCGGCCGCCGCGGCGCGGCTCCGCGCCTTCGCCGCCCGCGGCCTCGCCGGCTACGCGACGACGCGCGACCTGCCTGGTGTCGCCGATACGTCGGAGCTTTCCCCGCACCTCAAGTTCGGCACCGTCTCGATCCGCTCCGTTCACTCCGCCACCCGCGGACGCGGCGCCGGCGCGCGCGGCTTCACGACCGAGCTCGCGTGGCGCGACTTCTACCAACAGCTGCTCTTCCACCATCCCAACCTCGAGCGGCAGGCGATGCGGCCCGCCATGCGCGCGCTCGCCTGGGAGAACGACCGAGCGCTCTTCGCCGCCTGGCAACGCGGCGAGACCGGCTACCCGATCGTCGACGCCGCGATGCGGCAGCTGCGCGCGACCGGTTGGATGCACAACCGCTGCCGGATGATCGTCGCCTCGTTCCTGACCAAGGATCTCCTGATCGACTGGCGCTGGGGCGAGCGCCACTTCATGCGCGAGCTCATCGACGGCGACCTGGCACCCAACAACGGCGGCTGGCAGTGGGCCGCCTCGACCGGCACCGACTCCCAGCCCTGGTTCCGGATCTTCAACCCGACCGCCCAGGGCGAGCGTTTCGACGCCGCGGGCGACTACGTCCGCCACTGGGTTCCCGAGTTGGCCAGGGTCCCGAGCCGCTGGATCCACCAACCTTGGAGCCTCCCACCGGAGCAAGCGGCCGCGGCCGGACTCGCCCTCGGGCGAACCTACCCCGCACGGGTCGTCCTGCATGAGGAGCGCCGCCCCCGCGCCCTCGCCATGTACGGCGCCGCCAGGGCCTAGCCCCGGCTCACGTCATTTTGTGCGTTTCGATCCCCTGCTGAGGTTATTTCGGCCCAGAATACCCAATAAGGCCAGAAGGCATGGATTTTCTTGACCCGTCAGGAGGCCGCATGCGAGCCTCGAAGTCAGAACGTAAGAGCAGGGCCGGCCCCCGGCGAGGCCCTTCGGAGTCGTCTTCATGCGCCATTCACATGGAGTCCAGCACGCGGTGCTGGGCGTGGTCTCTCGTAATCCCGATGGAATCCACGGGTATGCCGTTCGTCGCCAGGGCGAGCGTCTCCTCGGTCACTTCTGGCAGCTCAACTTCGGGGAGGTCTACCGGATCCTCGACCGGCTGGCGGCCGATGGCCTGATCGAGCAGGTGACCGAGTCGGCGGAATCGTCCCGCAAGCTCTACCGCATCACCAGCCGCGGCCAGCAGAGCCTCGACGACTTCGTGCTGAGCCCGCAGACGGATGCCCCCCGCCCACTCCGCCAGGAGCTCGCGGTGAAGCTGCTGTTCGCGAGCCAGGATGCCCTGCCCGGGCTCCTCAAGCTCGTCGAGCACCAGCGCGAGGCCTACATGCAGGAGCTCCACAAGCTCGGAACCGAACGCCGGAAGATGCGGCGCGCGCCCTTCGACGCCTTCGTGACGCACCTGTTGATCGACGGCGCCGAGCTCGCGGCCCGAGCCGAGCTGACGTGGCTCGACGAGGTGGCCCGGCGCCTGAGCGATCGCTACGGCGTCGCTGGCACTGCATGATCGAGTATCGCCACGTCACCAAGGTCTTCGGTACCGGCGACACGGCCGTACGCGCCGTCAACGACCTCTCCTTCACCATCGAACGCGGCGATTTCTGGTCGTTGATGGGCCCGAGCGGCTCCGGCAAGAGCACCGTCCTGCACCTGATCGCCGGGCTCACCCCGCCCACGAGCGGCGAGGTGCTGGTCGAGGAGCGCGACGTCGCCAAGATGAGCAGCAAGGAGGCCGCCGAGCTCCGCCGCCGGCGCGTCGGCTACGTGCTCCAGACCTTCAACCTGCTGCCCTTCCTCACCGCCGAGGAAAACGTCGGCATGCCGCTCGTCCTCGACAACGTCACGCAGCGGGAGGTCGACACGAGGGTGGTGGAGGCGCTCGAGCTGGTGAAGATGGCCCATCGATCGAAGCACCACCCGACGATGCTCTCCGGCGGCGAGCAGCAACGCATCGCCATCGCCCGTGCCCTCGTCATCAACCCCGCCATCGTTCTCGCCGACGAGCCCACCGGCAACCTCGACCGCGCCAACGGTCGCGCCGTCATGGACCTCCTGGCCGATCTCAACGAGCGGCTGGCAGTCACCATCCTGTTGGTCACCCACGACCCCGTGTTCGGGGCGATGGCGAAGCGCGTGCTGCGGTTGGTCGACGGATCGCTCGAGCAGGCGATGGCGTTCGACGACGAGGACGCCGCACTGGCGGCGAGCGCGCGGGGGATTCACGCCCGCTAGCCTGGTCGCGGCGTGTGCAGGCGGCCCTTAGCGGGCTTCCTCGGGCACGTTTTCCCGCATCACGAACTCCGCCACCCGCGCGATCAGCGCGCGCGGCGCGAGACGGAGCGAGAAGGTGCGGAGCGCATTGACGTTGCCGACGATGACCGAGGGTTGCTTGCCGAGCGCGCCCACGGTCGCGTCGACCACGTCGGCGGGCGGGACCGCGGCGTGCGGCTTCTCGCCTGCGACGCTCTGAAACTCGGTATCGGTGGGACCCGGAGAGACCGCGAGGACGTCGACGCCCCGACCGCGGTTCTCGGCCCAGAGCGCCTCGCCCAGCATCAGGTCGAAGGCCTTGGTGGCCCCGTAGACGGCGGCGAGCGGAAGCGGCTGGTAGCCGGCAACGGAGGCGACGATCACGAGCGCGCCACGGCCCCGGCGCTGCAGCCGGGGCAGGTAGAGGTGCGAGATCGCCGTCACGGTGAGGCAGTTCAGGCGGACCATTTCGAGGACGCGGTCATAGGGCGACCGCTCGAAGCGGCCGGCGACCCCGAAGCCGGCGTTGTTGAGGACGAAGCCGACGTCGAGGTCGGCGGTCGCCTCGGCGAGCCTCTCCGGCGCCCCGTCGGCGGCAAGATCGAGTGGTACGACGCGGGTTTGGACGTTGTGTCTGGTCTCGAGGTCGGTAGCGAGGGTGCGCAGGCGTTCCTCCCGGCGAGCCGTCAGGACGACGTTGACGCCCTCCGCGGCGAGCGCCCGGGCGAACGCGTCGCCGATGCCGGCCGAGGCCCCCGTGACCACCGCCCACCCACCATAGGATCCGAGCATGGCCATCGCTTCACCCTCCCTGACGCCCTTTTATCTTGCAGAAGGCGCTTGCCAAGAATGGAGGCGCTCAGGCATCTTGGCGGGACTCTCGCTTCCCTGGAGCGACCTCCCCATGCGACGTGCCGTGATTCTGATCTTTACCGCCATGCTCGTGCTGCGCGCTGCCGCGGCGGCGGAGGCGTTTCACGGCATCACCCCGGCACTGCTGCAAATCCCGCCCGTCGGTCAGAACCCGGGCACCATTTTGGACCCGCACTGGGGTGGCCTCCGCTATGTACTCTTCAGCAGCGATGCCGATCTCCTCTCGAACGGCAGCACCGGCCGCCAGCTCTTCCTCTTCGACCTGCGCATCCGCGACACCAGCGGCGACCTCGCGCTGACGCAGCTCTCGAGCGGTGTCGGCGACCCGCGACGGCCGCGGACGGGTCGGCGCGCCGTCATCGTCGCCTACGACGCCCAGCCGGGCGGCAGCGGACCGCGTCAGATCCTCACCGTGGATCGCCGCTCGGGTGTGCGCACGCAGTACACGGCCGGCGCCGTCGACAGCGTGAACCCCGTGGTCGACGACGCCGAGCGCGTGGTGGTCTTCGAGTCGTCGGCGGACTTCTTCTCGACCGGCATCGGCGGGCTCCAGGTGTACGCGATCGACCTCAGGAAGGCCGATCCCACCTGCCCGTTTCCGTGCGTCTCGAACGGCAACGCGGGCCTCACCCAGATCACCAACAAGGCCGGGACCAGCCGAAACGCCACCACCAGCACGAGCGGCAAGTTCATCACCTTGGAGTCGAATGCCGACCTGTTGAACGTCGGGCAGACCGAGAACCAGGTCTACCTTTACGAGAAGAAAACCGGACTGCTCTCGCTCCTGAGCCACGGACCGGGCGCCGGCCGGAACGCCGTCGTCACCCGCGACGGCGGACGCATCGTCTTCGAGTCCGATGCCAACCTGACGGGCGGCAACCCGGGCGGCACGCAGCTCTTCCTCCACCGTCGCAACAAGGCGACGTTGCAACAGCTCACGTTCGCGAGCGGCGGGGCCTGCACCCGCCCGGGAATCGCGAGCGACGGTCACGCCGTCGCCTTCCTGTCGTCCGACAATCTGCTCGGGCTCGGCAGCACCGGTCCCGAGGTCTACTCCTACGACCTCAAGAAGAACTTCCTGGTGCAGCTGACCAACGCGCCCGCGACCGTGTCCGATCCCGCCTATTCGTCGGGGGTGTTCAGCGTCTTCCTCGCCAACGGCGACATCGCCGGCAACGGCAGCCCCGGGACGCAGCTGTACCTGATCAACCTCTTCGCCCTCGGCACCAACAACCCCGTCCCTTAGCGGGCCAGGACCGTGAGGGTGGCGTCGCCGCCGCTCGCGGTGGTGGTGATGCCGGTTGCCGGGTCTGCCGCGGAGATGGTGGCCGTGCCCGGGGCGAGCGCGTCGATGCGGCTCTTGTCGCCCTCGGGGTTGGCGGCGGCGGCGACGTTGGCGGCATCGGAGCGGTAGATCACGTGCTGCGTGAGATTGCGCGTCGCGCCCCCGCCATAGTGACCGGTCGCGGTGAGCCGTTGCGCGTCGCCGACCCGGCGCTTCATTGCCGCCGGAGCCAGGCTGATCCGTTCGAGCGCCCCGAGAACGGTGAACGACGCGTCACCGCCGCTCGTGCGTGAGCTGACGCCGGTCTTCGGATCGGAGGCCGACACCGTGACGACCCCGGCGGCGACCGGCTCGATGCGGCTGCGATCGCGCTTGGTGTTCGGCGCCGACGCCACGGCCGGATCGCTCGTCGTCCATTCGACGCGCTGGGTGAGGTTCCGCGTGACACCCCCCGCGTAATACCCGGTCGCGGTGAAATGCTGGGACTGCCCGATCGGGCGTCGCGCCTCGGACGGCGTCACGACGATGCGCTCGAGGTGCTGGGTGTCACCGTCGGGCGCCGAGCGGCATGCCACCAGCAATCCGAGGCCGGCCGCCGAGATCCATCGCCGCACGTTTCTCTTCTAGCGCATTCGACGGCCCCTACGCTCTACGAGCCCGCAGCACATCAAACCCGTGATTAGCCTGGTCACGGCGTGGCGATCTGATTGGTAGCGAGAGGCCGGACCATCCCGGGAGGAGCTTCCAGCATGCCGCCGGCGGCGTTCCAGTATTTGAACGACGGCGTCGTCCGCCGCCTCGGCCCGTAGCCACGCCACCGGATCCCGCAACTCGCCCGTCGGCCCTGCGACGCGGCGATCGGGGCAGAGAGACATCAGCTGGTTTTGCACGGGTTGCATGTGGCACCCTGCGAATTGACGGCCGCGGTCTCCCGGAAGTAGCAGATGGCTGGAACGACGGATCTCTCGTGAATGCCCGATCGGGCGGGAAGGAGGCGAGTGAACCAGAATGCCCCTCACCGTCAATCTCGACGTCGTCAACGTCGTCCTTGCCCTGCTGGGCATAATCATCGGCGTCATCAGTCTCGTGTGGGGCGTTCGTACCTGGCGTCTGAGTGGGCACCAGGTCCGTCTCCGGCCCGGGATTACCATGAAAAGAATGGAAGACGGCTCGCGCCAGGGGTTCTTCCAGCTCAATGCCGTGAACGTCGGGCGCTCTCCGGTCAGCATCGTCACGTGGGGGTTCGAGACCGAGGACGGCGACATGCTCCTCCGCAACGAATACGATGAAGCGCCAATTAGCCTGGAACCCGGCCACAGTTGGAGGTTCGAGTGTCCGATGGACCAGTATCCATCGCGCCGCGCGGTGGTACGGCTGGCGACGGGCGAGCGCATTCGAACTGCATCCGCGCTGAAGATTCAGTCCTTTTCCGTGAAGGCTACACGACCTCGGCCGCAGGATCCTATCGACCAGGATGCGCCCAGCGCTCCGTCTAGTGGGGCCGAGAGTACGACGCCTTCCGTCGCCCGACAAACGAAGCCGGAGAACCCCGAGGTCGTGCGTTGCATCAAGAAGGGGCTCCAGCTTCAGGAGAACGGGCAACACGACGCGGCGATACAGGAGTTCGAACGCGGGTTCTCGGTCAGCGCGAACGAATACGAACGAGCGTCCCTGCATCTGTTCATCGGCAGCAGTTGTCTCCAGTTGTCGCGGCTCACGCAGGCCGAGGGACACGTGAGAGAAGCCTTGTCCAGGTTCCGTACAACCGGCGACAAGGTCGGAGAGGCCAGCGCGAGTGGGACCCTCGGAGAACTCCGCGTTCGGAAACGGGAGTTCGACGAGGCCATCGTACACTATGAGAGCGCCCTCCATACGATGACCGAGCTCGGTGATCGCAAGGGACAAGGCCACGCTCTCGACTCCATTGGCCACGCGCTGTTCCAGAAAGGCGACATCGATCGTGCGGCCCAATACCGCCGGCAAGCGCTCGCGATCCATGTCGAGGTCGGAGATCATCGCCATCAAGGGCTGAGCGCCCGTGAGCTCGGCCTCTACCACCTTCGACGAGGGGAGCTGGACGGCGCACTGCAGAAGTTCGAGCATGCGCTGCACAGCTTCGAGACAACCGAGAGCCAACCCGATCAGGCCGACGTACTCAATGACATGGGAACTGTGTTTCGAAAAAAGGAAGACCCTACCCGCGCCGTCGAATCGTACCAGCAGGCGCTCGAAATATTCGTCGCACTTGCGGACAGGACGAAAGAGGCGACGGTACTCGGGAACCTCGGCAACGTGCACTTCCAGCAGGACGCGATCGATCGTGCGCTCCAGTGCTATCAACAGGCGTACGACGTCTGCACCGAAATGGGGGACCGTCTGGGTGCGGCAAATCAGCTGAACAACGCCGGAAACGTATACTGTCAAAGCGGCAATTTGGATCTCGCCGAGCAGCACTATGCAGACGCGCGCGACTTGTACGTGGAGAGCCACGACCTCGTCGGCGAGGCCAATACTGATAAAAACATGGCGCTCGTCCGTGAGCAGCAGGGCGATCTCGACGGCGCATTGGGATTTCTGCAGCGCGCGCGCGAGCTTCTGTCGCGCGCACGCGCCGATTCGGATGTGGCCGAAGTCGATCGCCGGATCGAGTTGACTCGCAACAAAAAAGCCAACCGCGCATGAGGGCCTTCGACCGGCACGGCAGGGGGATCGAGAAGCCCGAGACGCCGCTGTTCGCATCCACGTAGCGGCATGCGGCGCGGCGCCGCCGCGCCTTACCCTCGCCGGCCCGCCTGCCGCGGCGTCGCGCCCTCGCGCTCCGCTTCCTTCGCCGCCTGCTCCTCGGCGTGCTTCATGAACATCTGCTGGGCGGCGCTCATCGCGGCGCCCATGAACTCGCCCATGTTGGCGCGCGACCACTCGATCGAGGCTTCGCGGTTGGCGGAGGCGCCGCGGAAGTGCGGCGTCACGTGGCGGGCCCAGAGCTCGTACGACTTCTGGGTGTGCTCCCAGCTCGCCCAGTTGTGCGCGAGCTGCAGGAAGCATCCGAAGCCCCCGCTCTGCTCGCGCAGACGCTCGAGCTGCGCGATTGCGTCGTCGGGGGTACCGATCACCGCCTGTCCCGACTCGACCAACGCCGCCGCGGGATCATCGGCCTGGAAGGCGTCGCCGACCGCAGCCGGGTTGAACATCGTGAAGTAGTCGATCCAGCGGCGGAGGCCGTACTCGACGTTCTTGCGGGCCTGCTCGCGGGTCTCGGCGAGGTGCACGGGTCCCACGAGGCGGAGGCTCGCCCGCTCCATGGCGGCGCCGCGCTCGGCGGCGATCTCGCTGGCGATCTGCCAGTTGGTGCCCAGCACGTCGTAGCCCGCCATCGTGGTCGCCGCGACGCACAGCATGCCGAGGCCGTACTTGCCCGCGAGCCGGCCGCCCGAGGGCGTGATGGTGCTGGCGACGCACACCTCGGGATGGGGCTTGGTGTACGGCAGCAGTTGGACGCGCGCGTTCTGCAAGTTGAACCACTCGGTCTGCTCCGTCACGACCTCGCCGCGGAAGAGCCTGAGGATCACGTCGAGCGACTCGGCCATGCGGTCGCGCTGCTTGGCGACCGGGATGCCGAGCATGTAGGCGTCGGTGGGGAGCAGCCCCGGCCCCGCGCCGAACATCACCCGCCCGCGCGTCATGTGATCGAGCTGGATGATGCGGTTCGCGACCATGAGGGGGTTGTGGTACGGCAGCGACACGACGCCGGTGCCGAGCTTGATGCGCTTGGTGCGCTCGGCGGCGGCGGCGATGAAGAGCTCCGGCGAGGCGATGATCTCGAAGCCCGCCGAGTGGTGCTCGCCGATCCAGGCCTCCTCGTAGCCGAGACGATCGAGGTGCTCGACGAGCGCGAGGTCGCGATGGATCGCCTCGGTCGGATCCTCGTCCAGCGGGTGAAAAGGCGCGAGGAATATGCCGTTACGGAGCGTCTGCATGGTCCCTCTCGATCAGGAATCGTAGCGTTTCACCAAGGGCGCTGGCACCGTGTTCTTCTTGATGATGCGCGAGTAGATGCTGCCGCTCCGCCGCATCTTCCGCTTGAGCTTCTCCGGGTGGTACGAGAAGAGCCCGAACTTCGGCGAGAGTCCGAGCGCCCACTCGAAGTTGTCCACCAACGACCAGTGGAAGTAGCCGCGGATGTCCATGCCGCCGGCGATCGCGTTCTCGACCGCGATCATGTGCCGAACCAGGAACATCGGCCGGAGGTCGTCGTCGGCATCCGCCATGCCGTTCTCCGTGATGTAGAGCGGCAGGCCGTAGCTGGCCGCGGTCGTGAGCGAGGCCGTCAGCCCCTCCGGGTAGATCTCCCAGCCGAGGTCGGAGCACTGGCCGGGACACGACGTGTAGCTGGTGATCGGCAGGAAATCGAAGAGCGGCAACACCGGCGTGACCGGCGTGCCGAGGCCGTCGACCTGCCCGCGGAAGTAGTAGTTGACGCCGATGAAGTCGGCCTTGCCGACGTACTCGGGATGATGCTCGCCGACGTCGATGGTGCCGTTCACGTTGGCGTCGAGATCCCCCAGGATCGTCGCGTTCAACCAGATGCGATTGTAGAGGTAGTCGGCGTGCTGCGTGGCCGTGACGTCGACGGGCTGACTCGGTTGCAGCGGCCGAAAGAAGACCATGTTGTGGACCATGCCGACGTTCGCGACGGCGGCGTCGCCGCCGGCGTCGACGGTGTCCCAGAGCTTCAGCGCGTCGTACGCGGCGGCGTGCCCCGCCACCTGGTTCAGGATCACCTGGAGCGCGCCGGTGAAGCTGAAGGCGCCCGGCGGAAAGAACGTCCCGACGATGCCCGGGATGTTGGCGTAGCCGCCGACCGCGTACGGAAAGGGCTCGTTGATGGGCGCCCAGAGATCGACCTGGTCGCCGAACTTCCACCCGCAGTAGGCCGCGAACTTGGCGAACTCCGGCACGATCGTCGCGCCGTCGACCCATCCCGCCGGCCCGAAGCCGGTCGGCGGCGGATCGTTGGCGCCGACGGTCGCGAACGCGTCGCGCGCCGCGATGGGGTCGTGGAGCCAGAGCGGCAGCGTGAAGTGGATGAGCGTCACGAACGGCGTCATGCCCTGCGCGTGCACCTCGTCGAGGACGGCGCGGTAGTGCGCGATCTCGAGCGGGTTCGCGAGCAGGTCGAGCTGCTGCAGGTCGGCGAGCGTGATGCCGCCGCTGATGTCGACGGCGGCCGTCGAGCTCGGGAAGATCCGGCTCCACTCGATGTTCATGCGAAAGGCGTTGGCACGGAGCCGCTTTCTCGCCATCTTCAAGTCGGCGGGATAGCGGTCGTAGAAGCCGGGGCCGTTCTCGGGCAGATCACCGCTGATGGTGCCGGAGCCGATGTTGGTGGGGTCGTGCGACCACACCCACCAATCGGAGGCCATGTCGCCGTTCGCCGGCACGCCACCGGCCTCGGTCTGGAAGCCGCTCACCGCCGTGCCGAAGAGGAATCCCGGCGGGAACTCGGCGCCGACCAGGGCCGGCAACGCCAGCAGCGAGACCAGTGCGAGGACCGTCGCAAGGGGTACGCGATTCGTCATGGGGGGTGCCCTCCTGAGGCCTGGGGACCCTAACCGACTCCCGCCCCGCCCGACAAGCCGCAGCGCGTGCCGAAATGCGCTCCGCCCAGGCCATCGCTACATCGCACTCTCGGAGGTCCTTGCTCGAGACGCGACGGCGCGCTACCCGGAGCGGACGGAGGGCGAATGGATGGCACGTAAGAAGCCGAAGAAGGCGGCCCCGAAGGCCAAGCGGGGCAAGGCGACGAAGAAGCCGGCGCGCCAGGTGACGCGGGCGGCGGCCAAGGCGAGCCGGAAGCCGGCGGCGAAGCGGAAGGCACCCGCGGCGCGTTCCGGCGGCGGCGGCGGCGCGGCGGGCTCGTCCGCCATGCGGGCCCTCGCCCAGAAGATCATCGACATCACCATCGCCGACGACGACGACGGGATCATGTCGCTCTACGCCGAGGGCATCGAGTCGAGCGAGGCCGGCCAACCGCCGACGGTCGGCATCGACGCCCTCCGCGGCAAGCTCGCCGGCTGGCGCAACATGATCACGGACTCGAGCTTCGAGCCGCGCCGCGTGCTCGTCGACGGCAACGCCATCGCCATCGAGTGGGTCGGGCGGGTGACGCTCGCCGCCTCCGGCCGGCCGGCCGAGCTGCACGAGATCGCCGTCCACGAGATCCGCGACGGCAAGATCGTGCGCGAGGCCTACTTCTACAATCCCGCCGCGCTCGCCTGACCGGATGCCGGTCGGCCGCGCGCGCACGCTCGAGATCAACGACGCCACCTACGCGGCGTGGAACGCCCACGACCCCGACGGGGTCGCGGCCGTGTTCGCGGAGGACGCGGTGCTGCGCGAGGTCGGACGGCCCGACGAGGTGCACGGTCGGACCGCCATCCGCGAGCGCGCCGCGTCCCTCTTGCGGGCGTTCCCCGACTTCCGGCTCGAGCGGCTGGCACTCGTGGTCGACGGTGATCACCACGCCGACCGCTGGCGCATGACCGGCACGCACCGCGGCGAGCTCTTCGGCATGCCCGCGACGGGTCACGCGGTCGCGGTCGAAGGCGCGACCTTCACCCGTCTCCGCACCGACGGGCTCGTAGTCGAGGACGTGCATTTCCTCGATCTGCCGGGCTTGCTGGCCCAGCTCGCCTAGGATCCGTTGCAGCCCACCGGCGCCCGTGCGTGGGCATTCGTCGCGACCGTCGCACTCGCATGCGCCGGCGTCGCCCACGCGGAGCCTCCGTTCCAAGCCATGGTGCGCGCAATCGTGGGCGAGGGTCAGGGCGTGCTCGTCGTGGCCGAGGACGGGACCGTCCTCGCCGAGGAGGCGTCCACCCGCGCCGTCCACCCCGCCTCGGTCACCAAGATCGCCACCTCCCTCGCCCTCCTCCAGCGCCTCGGCCCCACCCATCGCTTCGAGACCCGGCTGCTCGCGACCGGTCCACAGGAGGGCGACACGGTGCGGGGCGACCTCCAGGTCGCGGCGAGCGGCGACCCCTTCCTGGTCGACGAGGGCGCCTTCTTGATGCTGCGCCACCTCCACGGCCTCGGCGTCCGGCGCGTCGACGGCCGTCTCGGCGTGCGCGGGCCGCTGCTCTTCGACTGGGAGCGCGACCCGCAGGGTGTGGCGCTGGCGCGCGCCCTCGCGGGCAAGCATGCGGCCCAGCTGTGGCGCGGCGAGGACGGGCTCACGCTCGCCGCCGCCGCGCTCAGCTTCCGCGGGCGCGCCACCGCCGCCACCCCCGGCGACCCGCGTCCGCTCCTCACCTATCGCTCGCCGCCGCTGCTCGCGATCGTGAAGGCGCTGAACGGCTACTCGAACAACGTCTTCCACTTCGCGTCCGACGTGATCGGCGGTCCCACCGCCGTGACCGCGATCGCCCGTGCCAGCGTGCCGCCGGCGCTCCGCGACGAGATCGTGATCACCAACGCCGCCGGCGCCGGCAAGGAGAACCGCCTGAGCCCGCGGGCAACGGTCGCGTTGACGCAAGCGCTCGCCCGCGAGCTGGCGCGCCACGGCCGCGATCTCACCGCCGCGCTGCCGGTCTCGGGGATCGACCCGGGCACGCTCCACGAGCGCCTGCTCGACCCGCCGGCCGGACGCGGCATCGTGGTCGGCAAGACCGGCACCTACGGCTCGGAGGGCGCGTCGGCCCTCGCCGGCGCGCTCCGCACCACCCGCTACGGCACGGTCACCTTCGCGGTCCTGAATCGCGGCCTACCGGTGCCGGACGCGCGCCGCCGCCAGGACGCGTTCGTCGCCAAGCTCGTCGCCATCACCGGCGCCGAGCCGTGGCCCTATCGCGATCCCGCCGCGCCGGCCTTCGACGCGGCGGAGATTCGCTGACTCACGGCAGGAGCACCATCGTCTCCGCCGCGTGGTAGCGGCCGAGCCCGGGCAAGCCGGCCGCCGGGTTGAGGAGGTTCACAATCGTCGCCGACGGGGGCCGCAAGCAGACGAGGGCGCCCGACTCGATGGGCGCCGAGCCGTCGCAGGGCGCCTCGCTCGTGCCCGAGGCCGTGACGCTGTTCCCGACGATGCCGCTGTCGGTGAAGCACGGGCGCGGAAACGGCAGGCAGGTCTGGTCCGGCAGGCAGCTCGGGCAGGCGCAGTCGAGGTCGTCGGCGCAGAAGCGCGACGGCTCGAGCGAGCAATGCAGGTCGTACGGTCCCTCGGGGCACTCCCCCTGATCGTCGCCGACGTCCTGGCAGAGCGAGCCGTCGCCGGGGATCGCGGTGTCGTCGAGACACGTGTTCGGCTGGGTGGCCTCGCCCGGCCAGCTGCAGGAGCCGCCCGGACATTCCGAGCTCGCGGCGCAGGGGGCGCCAACGTTCGGGCCGTTCATGCAGCGGCGACCGCCGCACACCCCGGGGTCGCCCCCGCTCGGCGGACAGTCGGCGTTGCTCGAGCATGATTCGGCCGCGGCGTTGTTGCAGGTGTCGCAGAGGCAGTGCCGGCTCGTGTACCCGCTCTGGCGGCAGAGCGGCTGGTCCGTGGTGACGGTCACCGCTTGGTCGGCGGTGGAGCGCGCGGCCTCGAACGTCAACGTGGTGACCAGCGCGCCCGGAGTTGGTGGACAGTCGAAGCTCGCGGCGCCGAAGATGCCGCTCGCGTTCGGGGTGCACGCCATCCCGTCGCGGGGACCCTCGCTGCAGACGCCGCCGTCGCAGACGGGACACGGCTGTTCGTGCGTCCCCGCGACGAAGACCCGCATCGCGAGCGGCAGCGTCATCGCGGACGAGCCGTCGTCCACGTTGAGCGTGCCGCTTACCGGACCGGCGATCTCGTTGACGAGACAGATAGGGAAACCGCCGAGATTCATTGCGAGCGGCGGGCCGAGGAAGAAGACGCAGGGGCCGGCGGCGCCCGCGCTCGTGCAATCGCCGTCGTTCGCGCACGCGACCCAGGTCTGATCCGCGCAGCGGTGGTTGTCGAACCCGGCGCCGCCCGCATTGGCGATCGGTCCGGAGAGCGCGCACTGGCCGCAGCCGGGCTGGCTCGCCCCGGCGCAGCCGCTGATCGCATAGGTCGTGCGGGAGGGAACGGGCGCGGTCACGCGGTGCGCGAGACCGGTGAAGCCGAGGTCGAAGTTGGGGCCGCCGGCGACGCTGGTGAGCTCGAGCGACGTCGGACAAGGTCCCGACGGCACCACCGGACACTCCTGGCAATCGCTGGGATACGCGACCAGCCCCGGCAGCTGGATGCGATCGACGCAGTCGGCCTTGAACTCGGCGACGCAATCGACGCAGTCGACGATGCCCTGAAGATCCGCAACCGGTCCGCCGCAGGCGGAGCCGCCCGGAATGGTCACGGATGGGCAATCGGCGGGGAAACCGATGGCGGCCGAAGCGAGATCGTCGCCACCGCCACAATCCTTGTCGGCGCCGCCGCAGGCACGGCAGATCGTCCGCCGCTTCTTGTCCTCCGCCTTGGCGATCGCCGCGAGGTATTTCCCGTCGCCCGGATCGGGGGCGACGCAGCTGCCGCCGTGCTTGCCGGCGAGGCGTCCGTCCCAGCAGCGCCGCAGCGCCATCGACTTCCGCACGAGGAACGTCGCGGTCGCCTTGCCGATCGCCCGCTGGCAGCCGTTCAGGGTCGGATCGCCGGTGCTCGGCAGCACGAGGTCGTCGTTGGTGAGGCCGATCGCCTGATCGACCGCCGCCGCCCCGACGCAGGTCATGCACTCGGCGATGTCGCCGCAGTTCTGGATCGCGTTCCGGCAATCGCCGCGCTCGAAGTTCGGGCACGTGCCCGGCCAGCCGAGCGAAGCCGGCGTGTCCTCGCCGCTCGGGTCGCCGCCGCACACGCGATCCTCGCCGCCGCAGGCCTTGTCGATCGCCGACGTGAGCTTGCTCGTCGCCTTGTCGATCGCATTCGTCGCGATCGCATCCGGACAGCTCCCGGCACCCGTCTTCACGACCTTCTCGTGGCACTTCGCGAGCGCCTTCATTCGCGCTTGCACGAACTGAGCCCCGGCCTTGACGGTGGCACGCTGACAGGAAACGGTCTCGGCCCTCACCGGACCGACGCCGGCGATCATCGCCAGCGAAATCATGGCGGCAAAGAGCCGCCCTCCGAAGCGAGCCTGCATGACTTCCTCCTGCTACTCGTGGTCTAGCACTTCTCCCCCGCGGGGAGGCCACGATCCGAGGGGTTCCGGCACCGGATCGGTAGGCCGTGGGCACCACGACCCGCCCCTCCGAGGTGTGACATCCGAAGGAACACTGTGCGACCGCTGGCGCCAAAATGCTGGTCTCTCGGCCGGCGCTTGGGCTATAGGCGCAACGAGATCCCTCCGCCGGGTGCCGCCCATTCTTGGAGGGATCGCCACACGGACCATGCCCACCCCCGCCACAGGCGTTCCCCTCGACCAACGCGCCGCCCAGCGCCCCTTCGTCGGACGGAGGGCCGAGCTCGAGCTCCTGCGCCAGCACCTCGGACGCGGCCGGCTGATCGTCGTCACCGGCGAGCCCGGGATCGGCAAGACCCGCCTCGTCGAGGAGTTCGCGGGCGAAGCCGAGGCGTACGGCGCGCTGGTGTGCTGGGGACGGTGCTGGGAGGGCGAGGGTGCACCCGCGTTCTGGCCGTGGATCCAGATCCTGCGCGAGCAGGCGGGGGTCGACGCGACGGCCGAGCGCGAGATCGCCCGCTTGCTGCACGAGGTAGCGGGACGGAGCCAGGACCCGTCCGACGCCTCGCCGCTCGCGCCGGCGCCGTCGCGTTTCCAGCTCTTCGACGAGGTGACGACCACGCTCACGCGGGCGGCGGCGGTCCATCCCATGGTGCTCGTCCTCGAGGATCTGCACTGGGCCGACGTGCCTTCGCTCCGACTGTTGCAGTTCGTCGTCCGCCACGCCCGCAAGGCCCCGCTGCTCGTGATCGCGACCTATCGCAACGTCGAGGTGGGGAAGGCGCACCCCTTGGCGGAGCCGCTTCGCGAGCTCACGCGGCACGGCGAGCCGATGCCGCTCGCCGGTCTCGACGCCAGCGCCGTCGAGCGTTACGTCGCGGCGACCCTCGGGGCCGAACGAGCCCGCGCGCTCGCGGCTCGGCTCCACCGGGAGACCGAGGGCCATCCGTTCTTTCTCGTCGAGCTGGTGCGGCTCCTGGAAGCGGGAAGCGGCGCGGCGGGCCTCCCCGACGGCATCCGCGACCTCATCGGCCGCCGGCTGCGCGCGCATTCGGAGCCATGCCAGGCGGTGCTGCGGGTCGCGGCGGTCGTCGGCCGCGACTTCCCGCTCACGGTCCTCCGTCGTCTGCCGACGCTCGCCGATCACGACCTGCTGGCGGCTCTCGACGAGGCGTTGGACGGGCGCTTGATCGCGCTCCCCGGCAACGAGTCGGAGAGCTACCGGTTCAGCCATGCCCTGGTCCGCGACGCCCTGTATGAAGACCTGCCGCTCGCCCGCCGGGTGCAACTCCACCGCGAGATCGGCGAGGTCATCGAGGTCGCGTGGCCGGACGACGACGCCCACACGGCCGAGCTCGCGCATCACTTCCTCGAGGCCGCGGCCGAGGGGGACGCGGAGCCGGCGATCCACCACGGAATCCGCGCCGGCGAGATCGCGTCGCGGATGCTCGCCCACGAGGATGCCGTCGCCCACTACGAGCGTGTCCAGCGCCTACTCGAGCGGGCCGGCTCCGCCGACGAGGCGCGGCTCTCTCCGGTGTTGATCGCGCTCGGGCTCGCGCAGGTGCGGGCCGGCGATCCGACGGGCGCCGAGACCAGCTTCGCTCGCGCCGCCGCCGTCGCCCGCCGCCACGCGCTCGCCGAGGATCTCAGCCGGGCCGCGCTCGGCCTCGGCGAGATCGAGCGCACCAACGATCGGCTGATTCCGATTCTCGAGGAGGCGCTGGCCCTGCTCGACGACGCCGACAGCGTGCTGCGCGCGCGCCTGTTGAGTCGGCTGTCGGTGGCGCTCTACTGGTCGCAGCCCGAGGCGCGGAAGCGCGCGCTCAGCGACGAGGCGGTGGCGATGGCGCGCCGCCTCGGCTACGTGCCGACCCTCGCCTATGCCCTCAGCAGCCGCATTGCGGCGCTCTCCGGGCCGGAGGACATCGAGCAGCGGCTCGCCGCGTCGACCGAGATGGTCGCGCTCGGCGAGCAGTGCGACCAGCGCGAGCTCGTCCTGATCGCACGCGGATGGAGCATCGCGGATGCGCTCGCGCTCGGCGACATCCACCGGGTTCGCTTCGGCATCGAGACCTTCGCGACCCTGGCCGGCCGGTTGCGGCATCCGTACTACGCCTGGTGGCTGTCGGCCTTCCACACCATGCTCGCCATTCTCGAGGGCCGGCTCGCGGAAGCGGAGACGCTCGCCCAGGAGAGCTTCACGCTCGGGCAACGCGCCGTCGCCACGGACGCGGCGCAGGTATTCGCCGGACATTGCTACGTGCTCTGGATGGAGGGCGCCCGCTACGACCAGGTCGAGGTGCTGGTGCGCGGCATCGTCGACCAGTTTCCCGACGTCCCCGGCGGCCGCTGCATTCTCGCCTTGCTGCACGTCGACCGCGGCCGCGTCGCGGAGGCGACGGCGGCGATCGACGCGCTCGCGGCCGAGCGCTTCGTCGCCCTGCCCCGCAACCCGGAATGGTTGAGCAGCATCGCGGCACTGGCCCAGACGTCGGCGCTGCTGCCGACCGCCCCGCATGCGGCGACGCTCTACGAGCTCCTGCTGCCCCATCGCGGCCGGATCATCGTCGCGGGCATGGGCGTCTTGTGCTCGGGCGCGGTCGATCACTTCCTCGGGATCCTCGCCACGCGACTCGGACGCCTCGACGCCGCGGCGACCCACCTCGAGGACGCGATCACGGCCTACGAGCGCATCGGCGCCCATCCGTGGCGCGCGTATTCGCTCTACGAGTCCGCTATCCTGGCGCTCGCCCGCCGCGGCGATGGCGACCTCGAGCGGGCGGCCGCGCTCGCCGACGAGGCCCGCGGCCTCGCCGAAACCCACGGGATGGTCCGCCTCCAGCGCTTCCTCGCCGCGCTCGAGGTCCCGGTGGCGGCCGTACGGCCGGCGACTCCGGCGGCGCGACGCGAGGGCCTCCTGCGGAAGGAGGGCGACTACTGGTGCCTCGCCTGGGACGGCAACGAGTTTCGGCTCCGCGAGCGGCTCGGCCTTCATTATCTTGCGATCCTGATCGGGAGCCCGAGACGTGAGTTCCTCGCGACCGACCTGGTGCGTCTCGCGGGCGGCCGCGGCGCGGCGGCGGAGATGCCAGAAGCGCCGGCCCGCGAGGACGCCGGCGCGCCGCGCGAGCTCGTCAACGCCGAGGCGACGCTCGACCCGAGCGCCGAGCTCGCCTATCGACACCGCCTCGACGAGCTCAAGTCCGTGCTCGCCGAGGCCCGCCGCCACCACGATCTCGGCCGGATCGCGGCGGCCGAGGCCGAGACCGACGCCATCACCCACGAGATCGCCCGCAGCCTCGGGCTCGGAAGCCACGGCCGGGACAGCCGCTCGCCGATCGAGCGGGCGCGCGTCAGCGTCACCCGTGCGATCCGGATGGCGATGCGGCTCATCCAGGACAACGACCCGGGGTACGGGCGGCACCTCGCGGTCACGGTCAAGACGGGGACCTTCTGCTCCTACGTCCCCGACCCGGAGCTCCGGGTCACGTGGAAACTTTGATGTCCGAAATCACACTGTTCCCTGCGGTGTCACCCCTCGTAGGGTAGGAGGAAACGCCATGCGCCACTCGTTCGTCCGCATCACTCTCATCGCCGCCGTCCTGGCCGTCATCGGTGTCGCCGCGCCGGCCGACGCGCTCTTCCCGGGTACGCTCCCGGTGAACAAGTGCGTCGCCGGCAAGGCGAAGTGCGTCGGCAAGCTCAAGACCTGCCTACTCAATTGCCACCGGAAGGCGCTCGGGAAGGGGCTCGCGGTCGATGCCGGCTGCCTCGACAAGTGCCGGGACAAGTTCAACCTCGATCCGGCGGTCGCGGGCAAGGGCTGCTTCGCCAAGCTCGAGGCCAAGGGCGGGTGCGGCGCGAGCGTCGGCGACGCCGCCACCTTCGCGGCCAAGACCGAGGCCCACGTCACCGAGGCGCTCCAGCAGCTGGTGCCGGGGGGCGGCAATCCGCTCAACAAGTGCACCGCCGGCAAGGTCGGCTGCTTGCGCAAGTACAACTCCTGCGTCCTGAAGGCCGTCGCCAAGGCGGCGCAGAAGGGCACGGCAATCGACGTCTCGAAGTGCCTCTCGTCCCTTTCGTTCAACGCCAACAGCTGCGTCGACAAGCTCGAGAGCAAATACTGCGACGACGATCCGTCCTGCGCCTCGCCCGCCTGCCTGACGTTCGGCGACGCGAGGGAGCTCCGCCTCCAGGACGACTTCTTCGTCGACGATGCCATCGCCGCCCTCGAGACCGGCCCTGCCGACATGAACACCCAGCGCTGCACGGGTGACACGTCGGTCCCGTGCGCGAGCGCGCCCGGCGGCGTCGCCGGCTGCGGCGGGCCGCTCGGCACCTGCGAGTTCTACTTCTCGGCGCCCCTTTCCTACTCCGCCGGCGGCATCGGCGTCTGCGTGACGCGCCGGTGGAACGGCAGCATCTCGGGCACATTCGACCAGGCGACCGGCGCGAGCGCCGGCAGCGCCGCCGCGCTCTCGACCATCTACAACGGCATCGACGTCGCCACCCCCTGCCCGCGCTGCGTCGGCGACGCCTTCCCGAACGACGGCGCCAGCGACGGCACCTGCAGCGGCGGCGCGCTCAACGGGATGGCCTGCGACGGCAACGGGCAGTCGCCCGAGCCGTCGTTCGGCGTCACCAGCCTCGACTGCCCGCCGACGGGAGAGATCGCGAGCCTCACGTTCGACCTCTCGAACTCGACCGGCACCATCGCACCCGCGCTCACGGTCGCGAGCCCGACCTGCAGCGGCGCGCCCGGGAAGCTCTGTCTCTGCGCCAGCTGCTCCCTGAATTCGGCGATTCCCTGTCAGAGCAACACCGACTGCGCGCTCGCGAGCGCCGGCACGTGCAACAATCTCGCGGGCGAGCCGCGCAAGCCGAATTCCTGCATCGACGACACCACCCAGGGCGGGGATGGGACGATCTGCTCCCCGACCGCCGGGGGCGCTGGAGTGTGCAGCGAGGGTCCGATCGTCCAGCACTGCAAGATCGAAACCTTCCGCGGCTGCATCTCGCCCGTCGACTGTCCACTCGAGGGGGACAGCTGCGTAGAAAACCTGCGCCCGTGTTTCGCGGGCTACAACGGCGCGGTCGGCGACACGATCACCGCCACGGGTCGGGCAGCAGACGGCCGGAACGGCGCCGCGACGATGGGCTTCGGCTCGGTCTTCTGTTACGCGCCCACCCCCTCCAACGCGGTCAACGCCATCAGCGGCTTCCCCGGTCCCGGCCGCCTACAGCTCGCGGGCGTCGGTGCGGACGACGGCGGCCCGGGCTGTCCGACGGAGGCCTCCTTCCTCCCCACCAGCGCGAGCGGCGTCCTCGACGCCGGCTGGACCGGACTCACGCACGGCTACCGAGCCGTCGGCCAGGGCAAGGTGACGGTCGCGACCAGCTGCACGGGCACGTACCCCAACTGCGCGTGCAGCTACACCGGGCCGATCGCGAACCCCGACGCGCCGTGAGGGATTCGTCCCCGCACACCTCGCGAGGAGGGGTGTGCGGGGACTCGATCCCGCCTCAGGCGATCGCGTTCTTCTTCCGCAGCTCCGCGAGCTCCCCCGCCGAGAACCCCCAGTCGTGGAGCGCCTCGTCGGTGTGCTGGCCCGCGTGCGCCGGCGGCCGCTGGATCGCGCCCGGCGTCCGGCTGAAGCGCGGCGCGGGGGCCGGCTGGACGACACCCTTCACCTCGGTGAACGTCCCGCGCGCTTGGTTGTGCGGGTGTTGCGGCGCCTCCGTGAGACTCAAGACTGGGGCGAAGCAGACGTCGGTGTTCTCCATGATCGCGCACCACTCGTCGCGCGTCTTCGAGCGGAAGATCGCGGCGACCTTGTCCTTCAGCGCGGGCCACTGACCGCGGTCGAATTGCGCCGGCAGCGTCTCGCCGGCGAGCCCGGTGTGCTTCAGCAACAGCGCATAGAACTGCGGCTCGATCGAGCCGATCGAGACGTACTTGCCGTCCTTGGTCTCGTAGACGTCGTAGAAGTGCGCGCCGGTGTCGAGCATGTTGGCGCCGCGCTCGTCGTGCCAGAAGCCGAGGTGCTTGAGACCGTAGAAGATCGTCATGAGGGCCGCGGAGCCGTCGGTCATCGCGGCGTCGACCACCTGACCCTTGCCGGAGCGCGCACGCTCGACCAGCGCCGCCAGCACGCCCATGATCAGGAACATCGTCCCGCCGCCGAAGTCGCCGACCAGGTTCAGCGGCGGCACCGGCGCCGCCCCCTTGCGTCCGATCGCGTGCAGGGCGCCCGTCAGCGAGATGTAGTTGATGTCGTGCCCGGCCGCGCTCGCGAGCGGTCCCTCCTGCCCCCACCCGGTCATGCGGCCGTAGACGAGGCGCGGATTGCGAGCGAAGCAGGCGTCGGGGCCGAGGCCGAGTCGCTCCATCACGCCGGGCCGGAAGCCTTCGATGAGGACGTCGGCCTGGTCGACCAGCCGGAGCACGGTCTCCACCCCCGCGGGCTGCTTCAGGTCGACGCCGACGCTCCGCCGGCCCCGGTTCAGGAGGTCGAGCGGCGGCGACTCGGGATCACCCCCGCTGACGTTCTGCGTGCGGTCGACGCGCAGCACGTCGGCCCCGAGGTCGGAGAGCAGCATGGCGGCGAACGGTCCCGGGCCGATGCCCGCGAGCTCGACGATCTTGATGCCGGCGAGTGGTCCCTGTGCATTGGACATCGGCGTGACGGCTCCTCTCTTCCGCGGTCGGTTGGCGAGACGAAGGCTGCATGGCTACCAGGAGCGTAGAGGCGGCTCAACCGACGCGCGCCGTCCCGAGTCGAGTACGCAGCGTGACGGCACCCGCGTCACGGCGACGGTGCGCGACGACGGGCGTCGGCTTCGATCACGGGAACCGTCGAAGCGGCGGGCTCGGCCTGGTCACCATGCGCGAACGCGCCCAGCTGACTCTCCCCCGCTCGGCCGGCACACCCGTCGCAGCGGCCTAGGACTCGGCGGCGGCACGTGCGACACTGTGGCGTACCTCCCCGCCGCATGCGCTCCCCGATCGTTTCCTTACTGCTCGTCGTCCTCTCGGTGCTCGCCGCCATCGCTCCCGCACCCGCAGGGGCCACGCTCTTCGCCGTCACCACGACCGCCGACGGCAACGACGGCGCCTGCGACGCCGATTGCTCGCTGCGCGAGGCGGTGATCGCCGCGAACGCGGCGGAGGGCCCGGACGTCATCTCGGTGCCGGCCGGAACCTATTTCCTCAGCGGAGCCGGCGGCGAAGACGCGGCAGCGACCGGCGACCTCGACCTCACCGACTCGGTCACGATCGAGGGGGCCGGTATGGCCCTCACGATCATCGACGGCGACCGCATCGACCGCCTCGTCGACCTCGTCCCGGGCGCGAGCGACACCCTGACGGTGACGTTGCGCCGCCTGCGGCTCCAGCACGGCAAGGTTCCCGCCGGCGATGCGCAGGGCGGCGGCGCGATCCTGTGGGAGGAGCCGTTCTCCGAAAAGAATCTGATCCTGACCCTCGAGTTCGTCGCACTCGTCGACAACGATGCCGGCGACAGCGACGGGGGCGGCGGCGGCCTCCGCGTCGACCAGGAAGACCCGGGCGCGGCGCTGGTCAATGTCACCCACAGCGTCGTCGCCGACAATACCATGAGCAACGGTGACGGCGGTGGAATGCACCTTTGCTGCGAGAACCTGGTGGTGAACGTCGTCGACACGAGGATCACCGGCAACACGGCGGTCGAGGATCCGGGGAAGCCGTTCCTCAACGGCGAGGGCGGCGGCATCTATCACTGCTGCAGCGATACCCAGATGACCCTCACCGACAGCACGATCGCCGACAACGTCGGTCCCACCCAGGGCGGCGGCCTCTTCACCTGCTGCGGCACCGAGACCAACACGCTCGTCACCATCGCGCGCTCGACGGTGAGCGGCAACGATGCGCTCGGCCCGGGCATGGGGCAGGGCTTCGGCGGCGGCATCGAGGCCGAGGGTGAGGTGGTGCTGATCGACAGCACGATCAGCGGCAACCAGGCACGCCAGGACGGCGGCGGCATCGAGAACGAGGACGTGCTGACGCTCAGGAACGTCACCGTCGCCGGCAACGAGGCCGGGCGCGGCGGGGGCCTCTTCGAGGACGGCACCGACATCACCCTCACCAACACCTTGCTCGCGCACAACCTCGCGAATGGCGGCGCGGACAACTGCGCCGCCGCCCCGTTCAGCGAGCCGTTGACGTCGGGAAACGGCAACCTGAGCAGCGACGAGACCTGCGCGCTCGCCGGGACGCGCGACCACGTGGGCGTAGAGCCCCTGCTCGCACCCCTCGCCGACAACGGCGGGGGGACCGCCACCCACGCCCTTCTCCCCGGGAGCCCGGCGGTCGACGGCGGCGTGAACGCCGGGTGCTCGCCGGTCGATCAGCGTGGAAGTCAGCGGCCCACCGACGGCGACGGCGACGGCGACGCCGTCTGCGACATCGGAGCCTACGAGGACGGCGCCATCGACGAGGACTGCACGAACGCCTTCGACGACAATGGCAACGGCCTAGTCGACTGCGACGACTTCGAGTGCGTCGGGCAGGTGCTCTGCGGCGAGAACTGCTCCAACTGCGTCGACGACGACGGCGACGGAGCGATCGATCGCGACGACCCGGACTGCCCGTCGCCGAGCGACGGCGGCGGCGCGGGGGTGGGCGACCCGGACGGGCGCGGCAAGCTGGTGGCGGCCTGTGCCGCCGCGATCCAGAAGGTCGGCCTCAAGCTCGCCGCCGCCAACCTGAGCGCGCTCCAGGGCTGCGTCGGCGACGCCTCCGCCTGCGTGCAGAAGAAGCCGGGCGACGGACGCTGCCTCACCGCGGCCGGGGACGCCTGCGACCGCGATCTCGCCAAGCGCGACAAGACCGCCGTCAAGGGGCAGGCGGCCGTCGTCAAGGCCTGCGGCGCGCTGACCGCGAGCGAGATCCGCGACGCCGTCGGACTCGGCTACCTCGGCGAGGCGTCGGGCTGCGCCGAGCTCGGCATCGCGAGCGTGGACGACGCGGCCGACGCCGGCGCGTGTCTGGTCGCGCAGCACGCCTGCATCGCGGCGCGCCTCGTCGGCCTCGAGGCGCCGCGCGCCCGCGAGCTGCTCACCCTCGCGGGCGTCGACGCGCCGAGCGTGCTGGCCTGCGCCTTCGCGCCCGCCAACGGCGACGGCGGCGGGCTCGGCACCAATGGTAAGGTGGCCTTCGCCTGCGAGCAGGCGCTCCGCAAGGCCGGCGCGAAGCTGGTCGCCGGCACGCTACGCGCCGCGCAGAAGTGCGCCAACGCGGTCGTCGTCTGCCAGCAACGGAAGCCCGACGACGCGGCCTGCCTGCCGAAGACCCGTACGGCCTGCCCGAAGGCGATCGCGAAGCTCGCCGATCTCGAGACCGCCCTCACGACCTCCGTCTCCAAGAAATGCGACGTGCCGGCGCTCGCCTTCGCCGAGCTCCTCGGCTCGACCGGGGCCGGCTTCCAGTCGCAGGCGGCGCTCTGCGCGGCCCTCGGGGTTCCCGTCCTCGACTCGACCGACGCGCTCGCCGCGTGCGTCATCCGCCAGCACCGCTGCCTCGCGAAGCAGCTGCTCGAGCGCCAGCTCCCGCGCCTCGAGGAACTTCTCGAGACCGGGGGCGTCAGCCTACCCTGACACGCAATCTCCGCGCGCGAAGCGCGCGACCGAGCGAGAGCGAGCCGGGAGTGGGGCCCCAGACGGGCATTCGCCCGTCTGGGGCGAGGGAGAGATCCCTCGTTGAACTAGTCCGACTTGTCCTTGTACTGCGCCCCGTCGTTCTTCTGCGCCGGCGCGCTGTGGGTGGTCTCGAAGCAGACCCCGTTGCTGTTCCGGAGCTGCACGATCACCGGTAGGGCGAGCGGGAGGGTCGGCGTGTCGAGGTTGGCGCCCTTCCCCTTGAGGCCGATCTTCGCCTTCCCGGGAGCGAGGCCTTCCTTCAGGTTCAGGCCGGTGATGCCGTCGGGGGTGGCGTCCTTGTCCTTGTAGATGAAGCCGGTCTTGGTCTCCTTCCAGCACGACTTTCCGGCGCACATGCCGCCGGCGGGGATCGTCTCGCGCGACACCAGGCTGCCGCCGGCGTAGACGCAGAGACGGTACTCGGTGGTGCTGGTCGGCGTGCCGTAATCGGCCTTGGGCGTCACGATCGCGCCCTTGCTCCACTTCCACTGGAGTTGGTCCTTCAGGTCCGGCGACTTGTTCTTCACCTGGAACTGCGACTTGCCCGACGCGGCGACACGGCAGCCAACGAGCGGCGCCGGCGTGCACACGAACTCGAACTGGCAGGTGGCGCTGCAGCCGTCGTTGGACGTCGGGTTGCCGTCGTCGCAGATCTCGCCGCAGCCGCCCTGAATGATGCCGTCGCCGCAGGTCGAGCCGCCGCCGCAGACGCCGGCGGTGCAGACGTCGGCGAGCGTGCACACGTCGGCGTCGTCGCAGCCGGTGCCGTTGGGCGCGACGCAATTGTTCGCGGCCTCGTTGCAAACGTCGTTACACTGCGAGCCGCCGGTGCACGGATCGCCGGCGGCGACGCACTGGCCGCTCAGGTTGCAGGTCTCGGCGCCGGTGCAGAATTGGTCGTCCTCGCAGTCCGTGTCGAGCACGCAGCCGACGCAGGCCGGCGGCGCCACCGCGTTCGGCGCCGTGTCGACGGCGCCGACGACCCCGTCACATCCGGGATTGCCGGGGCCCGCCGCGCAGCCCCACCAGTTGTTCTCGAAATCGAGGGTCGGGGTCGCGCCGTTGGCGACGCCGGCGGCATCGTTGCCGATGATCGAGTCGTTCGCGAACGACACCGTCGACCCGGCCAGCAGGCCGCCGTACGCGTTCGCGAACGTGCTGAAGACGCTGACGCCGTTGTGGAATCCCTTGATCAGGTTGCAGCTCCCCGTGAAGGACGCGGTCGCGGGCATCTGGGTGCCGCCGATCCGCGACTCGATGAAGATGCCCGAGGTCGCCGGCGTCGTCCCGGAGCCGCCGACGTTGCCGCCGTCGAGGATGTTGCCGGTGAACGTGACCGGCCCGTTGCCGCGCAGCTGCACCGCGTGCGCGGCGGTGCCGGCGCCGAAGGTGCCGGTCAGCGAGATCTCGTTGTCCACGAAGTTCACGGCGCCGTTCAGCTGCGCCGGGTGCGGGCGGACGAACACGGCCGCGGGCGAGGTCTGGATGCCGACGTTCTTCACGATGGTGTTGCCCTCGATCGTGATCGGCGAGCCGAGCCCCATCGCGAGCATCTCGAGGTCGAGCGCGTTCCCGGTGAAGCCGGTGAACTGATTGCGGCGGAAGGCGACGTTGGAGATCGGAAGGCCGTTCGAGGCGTAGAACTTGATGATGATGACGCCGTTCGTCCCGCCGGTGAACGAGGAGTCCTCGATCGAGGCGTCGCGCATCTCCTCGGAGTAGATGTGGTAGTTGGCGTTGTTGGTGAACGTGCAGCCGTCGACGGCGAAATTGGTGAGCGACGAGGTGTTGCCGTCGTTGGCCTGATAGATGCCGTAGCCGTTGCCTGTGAAGGTCGAGCCGGTGATGCTCAAGCCGTCGACGGTGCTGTTCGACGCCATGCGGAGCCCGATGCTGGAGGCGCTGAACGTGGCATCGACGATGCTCACGTTGGTGACCGGGTTGCCGGCGAGCGGGCTGATCTCGATGCCGCGGCTGGTATTGGTATCGAACTTCACCCGGTCGATCTCGGTGTCGTCGCTGGTCGCGGGGAAGCGCACGCCGACCGAGCCGCCCTGAATCGTCAGGTCCTGGATGACCATCCCGTCGGCCTGCACGTCGAACGCGACGACGTCGGGGTCCACCGCCACCGTCGTGCTGGCGAGACCGGCGCCGACGATCGTCAGCGTATTGGTGAGAGCGATGGTCGCGGTCACCGGGAAGCTTCCGGCGGCGATCTGAATCGTGTCGTTGTCCGCGGATGCCGCCACCGCCTGTGCGATGGCGTTGCAGTTGGGCGAGCCGGTCGTGCACGTGTTCGAGCCGTCGCCGGGCACGAGCCACGTGGTGGCCGCCGCGGGCAGCGCGCTGCCGTGCAGGAAAACGGCAAGTGCCGCCGTCGCGTAGAGAGAGAGCCGTACCTTCATCTGGGAGCCTCGCTTCGTCGCAGGGATTTGCTCCGCTGGGGGGAGAACGGCGTGCGATACGTCGTGCGGAGGGTGGTTGGCTAACACGGCAGCAAAGCGCATGGCAACCGAGTCTCGCGCGAATTCGTGCGAGAGAGGTGGCTCGCGTCTCGCATCGGTGCGACGGCGGCGCTATGCGACGGCGAGGTGCGCGTGCGCACCGCACCCGCGACCTGGAGGAACGAATGGCCGACGCCGACACGTGGAAGGTCCTGCCGCACGGAGCGATCCAGCACCTCGCCGAAAATCTCTGGTGGGTTCAGGGAGACCTCCCGCGTCTCTCGTTGAAGCGCGTGATGACGATCGCGCGCCTCGCGGACGGACGGTTGGTCATCCACAACGGCATCGCGATGACCGAGCCGGCGATGCGCGAGCTCGAGGCCTTCGGTACGCCCGCCTTTCTGATCGTCCCGAACGGCCTGCACCGCCTCGATGCCGCCGCCTACAAGCGCCGCTATCCCACCCTCCGCGTGCTGGCACCGCGCGGCGCGCGGGCCAGCGTCGAGAAGCTCGTCGCCGTCGACGGCGTCTACGAGGACTTCCCGGCGGATCCAACCGTCCGCCTCGAGCCCTTGCAGGGGATGGCGGACGCCGAAGGCACCATGCTCGTGCGCTCCGCCGACGGCACGTCGGTGGTGCTGACCGACGCCGTCTTCAACATGGACCGCAAGCGCGACGTCCTGGGCTTCCTCTTCACCACCATCCTCGGCTCCGCGCCGGGACCGCGCGTCTCGCGGCTCGCCAAGCTCGTCCTGATCAAGGACAAGAAGGCGCTCCGCCGCGACCTCGAGCGCTACGCCGCCATCCCCGACCTGGTGCGCCTGATCGTCGCACACGAGAAGGTGGCGACCGGCGCGGCCGCGCGCGACGCGTTGCTGCGCGCGGCGACATACCTCTGAAAGCCTGCGGCCGCGGCCGTCGGGAAAAGGCGGCGCGGCGCCCCGGCCGGCGAGGTAGCGACGCCGGAGCCAAGGGTCTTCCGAGCTGCGGCGATGAGGGCGCGCGGTGGAGGGGTCGCCCGCGGGTCCGACCTCGGTCAGGAGCGCTACGCGCCGGTCGAGCGTGTCGCGCCGATCGCCCGATGAGGGCCATGCGCTGCTGCGCTACGCCGATCGAGTAGTGACTGCCGTGTGCTCGCGCTGCGCCGATCGCAGCGCTCCGGCTCCGTAGGACCCGCGGGCGACCCCTCCACCGCGCGCGCTTCCCGCAAGTCGCCGTCGCAGCTCGGCACGGTGAAGACGCTCCAGCCCAATTGGCCGCTAGACCCGAATGCCGAGGGCGTTGATGAAGCGCATCGTCTCGATCGGCGTGAACGGCGCGGTGTCGACGTCGATCCGCACGCGCACGATCTCGCCCTCGAACGGGTTGGCGTCCCGGTAGAGCGCCGACACCTGGTTGCCGAGGTCGGCACCGAGCGAGAAGCCGTCGTACGAGGTGGAAAACAACACCCGCGTGAACGTGTGCTCGGCCACCTTCTTGTCGTCGACGAAGAGCGCGCCCGAGCCGTCGAAGGGCCTGGCCGTCATCGTCTGCACGTAGCGCACGGTGACGGCGCCCTCGGGCAACGGGTCCTGGGACTCGATGCGCTCGCCGTAGGGCGCCAGGCTCTGCTCGTAGACGAGGCGTCCCTCGTGCACGAACAAGACGTAGCCGGCGTGCTTCGAGCCGTGCGCCACCAGCACGCCGTCACCGCGGCCCTGCGGCCGCACCAGGTCGACCGCGATCTCGTGACTGAGGCAGCAGACGAGCGGCGCCACCTGGCTCGGGAGCGGCTCGAAGGGCGGCAGCAGGTCCCACTTGGCGCGGACGCCGCGGCGCTGGCGGTCCTGTACGAGCTTGATGACGACGTTGCGGTCGTCGAGGGGGAAGACGCCGTACTGCTCCGCCGCCGCGTTCCACTTGGCGACGAGGTCCCGCACCTTCTCGGGATGGCGCGCCGCCAGATCGACGAGCTCGTTCGGATCGCTTGCCAGGTCGTAGAGCTCCCAGACGTCGCGGTCGAACTCCGTGCCGCGCTCGTGACGCGTCGCGAGCCGCCACGTGCCGTCCAGGTACGCCCGCTGGCCGCCGAGCTCGAAGTACTGCGCGCTCCGCGTCGGCGCCTCGGCGCTGGCGAAGGTCGGGACGATGCTCGCGCCCTCGACCGGCTTCAGACGGCGGCCGCGATAGACGTCGGGACGCGCGACGCCGGCGGCCTCGAGGATCGTCGGGTAGAGGTCGATGACGTGCACGAAGCGCTGGCGAATCTCGCCGCGCGCCGCGATGCGGCGCGGCCAGGAGACGATCAGCGGGTCGGCGACGCCGCCGAGGTGCGCGTACTGCTTGTAGAGCCGATAGGGCGTGTTCGAGGCGCAGGCCCAGCCGATCGGGTAGTGCGGGAAGGTCGTGTCTCCGCCCATCACGTCGTAGAGCGCGGCCGCCTCCTCGACCGGCACCGGCCGGCCGAAGGCGGGCGCGAACACGTTCGGCGTGCCGGTCGGCGTGCCCTCGGCCGAGCCGCCGTTGTCGGAGAAGAGCAGGATCAACGTGTCGTCGCGCCAACCGCCGCCATCGAGGGCCGCGAGGAGACGCCCGATGTTGGCGTCGAGGTTGGTGATCAGACCCGCGTAGACCTCCATGTAGCGGGCATAGACGCGACGCTGCGTCGCATCGAGCGAGTCCCAGGGATCCGCGCCGGGTGAGAGCGGCGGCAGCTCCGTCGTCTCGGGTACCAGGCCGAGCGCGCGCTGGCGCTCGAGCCGCTTGGCGCGGATCGCGTCCCACCCCGCGTCGTAGACGCCGCGATAGGCGTCGCGATCGCGCGCGCGCGCCTGCAACGGCGAGTGCGCCGACGAGTAGCAGAGCTGGAGGAAGAAGGGCTTCTCCGGACTGAGGGCCTTCTGCGTCCGGAGATACGCGATCGCGCGGTCGGTGAGCGCGTCGGTGACGTAGTAGTCCTCGCGCTCCTCGGCCTCGACCGGCGTGATGCCGTCGATCAGCTCGGACGGCTTGAAGTAGTCGGTCGAGTGACCCTGGAACCAGTAGGCGCGCTCGAAGCCCCGGCTCGTCGGCCAGTTGTGGTACGGCCCGGTCGGGCCGTTCGACGCCGCCAGGTTCACGTGCCACTTGCCGACGTGCAGCGTCGACCAGCCGCGGTCGCGCAGCACCTCGGCGAGGGTCGCAGCCTCGAGCGTCAGGTCGCCGCGGTAGCCCGGGTAGCCGCTGTCGACGTCGGCCAGCCACCCCATGCCCGCGGAGTGGTGGTTCAGGCCGGTCATGAGCGCGGCCCGGGTCGGCGAGCACATGGCGCAGGTGCGAAAGTTCGCGTAGCGAAGCCCGCCGGCGGCGAGCGCGTCGATGTGGGGCGTCTTGATCTCGCTCCCGTAGGCACCGAGGTCGGCGAAGCCGACGTCGTCGAGCACGATGACGACGACGTTGGGCGCGCCCGCCGGCGCCGCGACCTCGCCGCCGTAGGCGGGTCGCGAGCTTTCGAACGACTCGGCGATCTCGGCCGCCTTGCCGGCCTCGACGGCGGGTGGGGTCCGGAGCTTCCGCGCCTTCCCCTGCACCGTCACGACGCCCGCGGCGCCGAGCGCGGTCACCGCCGCGCCGCCGGCCGCACCGAGCAGGAACGCGCGGCGATCGAGGCCTGTCTTCTTGGAAGGGATGTCCTCTGCCATTTGGCGATCCTTCCTTGACGCCCGCTCGGAGCGCTCGTGGCGCCGCGGCGGTTTTTCGCTTGGTTTTGACACTCCCTATGACATATTGTCCGGCCATGGCAACCGCCCCGCTTCCCGCACCGGCACCCGCGATCGATGGCCGCGCGCGCCGCTCCGCCCGCAGCCGCGCCGCGATCGAGACCGCGCTCTTCGAGCTCGTCGGCGAGGGCAATCTCGAGCCGACGGCGCAGGAGGTCGCCGCACGCGCGGGCGTCGCGATGCGGAGCGTGTTCCGCCACTTCTCCGACATCGAGAGCCTCTACGCGTCGATCGACGACCGCCTGCGGCTGGAAGCCGCCTCGCTGCTGGCGGAGATCCTGCCGAGCGGCTCCATCGCCGAGCGCGTGCGCGGCATGGTCCGGCTGCGCGCCACCATCTTCGAGCGCATCGCTCCCTACAAGCGCGCCGGCGACCTGAAGCGCTGGCGCTCGTCCTACATCCAGGGCCAGCAGCGCCAGCTGGTCGACGAGCTGCGCGCCGGCCTGCAGCGCTGGCTGCCCGAGCTCGCCGCAGCGCCGAACGACCTGATCGAGGCGGTCGACCTCGCCGCGTCGTTCGAGGCGTGGAACCGCCTCCGCACGGAGCAGCGCCTCGGGAAGGCGCGCGCGCAGGCCGTCATGGAGTGGACGGTGGCGACGCTCGTGCGCACGCTCGGCGAGCGGCCGCGGTCGCCGCGGGTAGTCCCAGCGCCGCGGAAGCGCGCGCGGAGCGGCGATGGGTGACGTCAAGCTGGTCGGCGCCTACGCCTCGCCCTACAGCCGGAAGATGCGCGCCGTCCTGCGCTACCGGCGGATCCCCTTTCGCTGGATCGGGCGCGGGTCGGCCGAGGACGTCGGCATCCCGGCGGTGCCGGTGGCGCTGATCCCGGTCCTGGTGCTGCCGACACCGGACGGCGACACGGCGATGATCGACTCGACGTTCCAGATCCGGCGCCTCGACGCGACGTACGCCGGTCGCACCGTCGTCCCCGACGATCCGGCGGTCGCCTTCCTCGACGCGCTCGTGGAGGACTATGCCGACGAGTGGTTGACCAAGGCGATGTATCACTACCGCTGGGCCTACGCCGCCGACGCCGCCAAGGCCTCCCACGTGCTGCCGTGCGATCAGCTCCTCGCGCTGCCGCCGGCCGACCTCGAACGCGGGGCCGAGGCCTTCGCGCAGCGCCAGATCGGCCGACTCCGCGTCGTCGGCTCGAGCGCGGCCACCGCCCCGTTGATCGAGGCGAGCTACCGGCGCGTGCTCGCGCTGCTCGATGCGCGGCTCCAGCACTCGCCCTTTCTCTTCGGCCATCGTCCCGGCGCGGGCGACTTCGGCCTCTTCGGACAGCTCTCGCAGCTGACGCAGTTCGATCCGACCCCGAGCGCGGTCGCGGCCGAGACCGCGCCGCGGGTCATCGCGTGGGTGAATCGCGTCGAGGATCTCGGCGGGCTCGACGTGGGAGACGACGGCTGGAGCTCACGCGAGGCGATCGGCGCCGGCCTCCGCCCCTTGTGCGCGGAGATCGGTCGGGTCTATGCGCCCTTCCTCCTGGCCAACGCGGCCGCGCTCCGGAACGGCGCCGCCGAGGTCGAGTGTCGCATCGACGATACGCGCTTCCTGCAGCAACCCTTCCCCTATCAGGCCAAGTGTCTCCGCTGGCTCCGCGAGCGGCACGCCGCGCTCGAGTCCGCGGATCGCGGCTTCGTCGACGCCGTGCTCGCCGGCACCGGCTGCGACGCGCTCTTCGCCGCGGAGCGCGCATGACCCGCGCCGGCTATCGCGTCCACGGCATGATGCAGTCGTACTTCACCCGCAAGATGACCGGGTATCTCGACTACAAGGGCATCCCGTGGCGCTTCCGTGCCTTCGCCGGCATGAGCCCCGCGGCGCTGGCGGCGGGCTTTCCCGGGGGCACGCCGGTCGTCGAGACGCCGGACGGCGAGATGATGTGGGACTCGACGGCGATGATCCATCACCTCGAGCTCTGCTTCCCGGAGCCCTCGGTGTTGCCCGACGATCCGGTGCAACGGTTCCTCTGCTACGTCCTCGAGGACGCCGCCGACGAGTGGCTCTATCGACCCGCCGTCGGGACGCGCTGGCACTTCGCCGAGAACGCCACCCTCGGCGGCTACGAGCTGGCGCGCGACGTCGCGGTGACGATGCCGGTCAGCTGCGATCAGGCGCACGCCGCCATCGCCGCCCACGTCCGGGGCAGCTGCCCGCCGCTCGGCGTGACCGAGGCCAACGTGCGGCTCTGGGTCGACGACGTGCTGCGACCTTGGATGCGACTCCTGGGCCGGCACCTGGCGGACCGACCGAACGTCTTCGGCGGTCGGCCGTCGCTCGCCGACTTCGCGCTCTTCGGCGGCAACGCGGCTCACTTCACCAACGATCCCCTCTGCCGGCGCTGGGTCGACGAGGACGCGCCCGCGGTCGTGCAGCACACCCACCGACTGCTGGCCCCGGAGGATCAGCCGAGCGGCGCGTGGGACGCCGCGGGGAAGACGCCGGCGACCCTGCTGGATCTCGTCGCGGAGCTCGCCCGCACGTACCTCCCGTGGGTGAGCCGGGCCTGCAGCGACGGCAGCGCCGACGTGGTCTTCGCGGACGGGACCCGGAGCGCCGTGCGGGCCACGCCCTTTCTGCAGGACGCGCGCGCGACGCTGCTGGCGCGCTATCGGGAGCTGCGCTCGGAGCCCCTCGATGCGGCGCTCGAAGCGGCGGGGGCGCTGCCGTACTTCGCGGACTGGGTGGGCGACGCCGGCACGGTGCCGGACTACCGCCAGCCGCCGCGACCGGCCCTCAATCGTCCCTTTCCGCCCGCGGAGGGCTGAACGCGATGTCAGTCCGGCGCATCGAACATCCCCTCTGGGAGGAGCGGATCCACGGCGGCGCGGGCGGCGGGCTCGAGCCGCTGCCAGGCGTCGCGGAGCTCGCGCCACACCCGCACCTGGAAGGTCTTGGCGACGGCGCGAAACGGCTTCCCCATGAGCACGCCGTCGTAGAGCGCCCGCCCGGCGTCGAAGGCGCGCTCGTTGAAGACGCGCTCGCCGCGCGCGCAGGCGGCCTCGTGCGCCCGCTCGTTCTGGCGCATGAGCGGCGCGAACGTTCGCGCGATGACGGCGCAAAGCGGGGCGAGCGCGTCGTCGAGCGCGAGCGCGCCGGCGCTGCCGACGTGGCGGCGGTCGCGGATCGCGACCAGCCACGCGAAGGTCTTCGGTGCGCGCCGCCGGATGTCGTCGGCCGCGGTGGGGTCGGCGAGGTTCATGCCGAGCTGGCCGTAGACGCCGGCGTCCGCGATCGTGAATTGCTCGCCGAGGAGGAACGGCCGGCGCGCGAGGATCGACTCCACCGCCGCCAGATACCCGTGCCACGCCTCGGCGAGAATCGAGTGGGTCGCGGGGAAACCGGCGAGCGACGGCGGCGTCAGCGCCGCGCGCAGGCCGACCGCGAAGCCGGGCGGCGCCGCGCTGAAGAGATACGGCAGCCGGCGCACCTGGCGCTCGGCGAAGCGGCGCGCCAGGATCCACCCCGTTCCCGGCGGCAGCACGCGTGTCCACTCGCGGGCGAGTCGTCGGCCGGCGTCGTTGGTCGTCGCCGACGTCACCCAGCGGTTGTGGTGCACCAGGTAGAGCCCGAACTCGTCGAAGGCCTCGTCGATCAGCGTCGCCACGAAGGCGAGCGCGGGGTCCTCGGGCACGAGCCGACCCTCCGGCGCGCGGTGGCAGTCGTCGATCCAGCGCGCCAGCCCCGACGAGTCGTAGGAGACCCGCCGGTCGTCCTCGATGAGCAGCGGGACGAGCGGGTATTCGTCGAGATCGTCGAGGCGCGGATAGCGCTCGATCGTGCGGGCGCGCTTGGCGCGCTCGATGAGCCACATCGCACGGTAGTTCCTGAGACGGCCGCCCTCGGCAGGCAGCCACTCGTACGGCAGGCCGGCCCAGTCGAGACACGCCCGGAGCTTCAGCGCGAACGGCGAGAGCTCGGAGCCCCAGATGGCCCAGCGCGGCGTGGTCACGGCGCCGCGCTCCCTACCACAGCGGGAACCACATGGGGATCGCGCCGTGGCGCACCCGTTTTCGCTCGCTTCCTTCCTTTTCCGCTTGACGCGTGGACACCCGCCCTGAGACTGATGAACCCCCGACCGTCGTGCGGTTGCCCACGGCCGACGACACCCTCCAAGGAGGACAATATGCGCACCCCCCACTCTTTCGTGCGGCTCCTAGCCGTATGTGCCCTGCTCGCCTTCGCGACGACGGCCGCCGCCGAGCTCCCCCAACAGGACTGGACCAGGACCGAGACCCGCGCCGACTGCGGGAGCTACAGCGCGCTCCGGAGCCCGTTCTTCGGGGAGACCCACATCCATACGAGCTTCTCGGGGGATGCCGCCTTCGTTCGCGTCCGCACCACCCCGCGCGACGCCTACATGTTCGCGCAGGGCCTGCAGATCGGCCTCCCGCCGTACGACGCGATGGACCAGCCGACGCGCTTCGCGCAGCTCCACCGGCCCCTCGACTTCACGGCGGTCACCGACCACGCCGAGTTCCTGGGCGAGATCCGCACCTGTCTCACCGTCGGGCTCCCCGGCTACGACGATCAGATCTGCCAGGACGTACGGACCGAGCTCGCGAGCCCGCCCGCCGGCATCAACGCGCCGATCCCGCTCGTCGTGATCGCCTTCCAGAACACCATCCAGAGCGCGACCCCGATGCGACTCGGCCTCTGCGGCGCGGGCGACGTCAACTGCACGACCCAGGCCGCCTTGGTGTGGCAGGACGAGCTCGACGCCGCCGAGGAGTTCTACGATCGGACGGCCGCCTGCGCCTTCACCACCTTTCCGGCGTACGAGTGGACCAACAACCTGAACGGCTTCAATCTGCACCGCAACATCATCTTCCGGAACGCCGAGGTGCCGGGGCTGCCGACCAGCTACTACGAGCAGCCGCTGGTCGAGGGTCTGTTCGGCGCGCTCGAGACCGAGTGCCTCGATCAGCCCGGCAATTGCGACTTCGTCTCCATCCCGCACAACTCGAACGCGAGCGGCGGGCTGATGTTCGAGTCGAAGAACGGCGACGGTAGCCCGCTCACCAAGGCCGACGCCGAGCGCCGCGCCGGGCACGAGCCCCTGGTCGAGATCTTCCAGCACAAGGGCAGCTCCGAGTGTCACCCCGTGAACTCGCCGAACGACGAGCTCTGCGGCTTCGAGCAGCTGAAGCGCCTGCAGCTCTTCGGAAACGCCAGCACCACGGTCGTGCCGCCCGGCCGGAACTTCGTCCGGAACGCGCTGGGAGAGGGTCTCCGCCAGGAGAACCTGCTCGGCGCCAACCCCTTCCAGCTCGGCTTCGTCGGCAGCACCGACGGGCACAGCTCGCTCGTCGGCGCCACCGTCGAGGACGACTTCGCGACCAACGGCCACCTCGGCATCCGCGACGCCAGCGCCGAGAACATCCTGTCGCGCGTCGGTCCGGGCGGCATCACCACCAACGGCGGCGGCCTCGCCGTGCTGTGGGCCGAGGAGAACTCGCGCGACGCGCTCTTCGCGGCCATGCGCCGGCGCGAGGCCTACGCCACCAGCGGCACGCGGCCGATCGTCCGCTTCTTCGGCGGCCGTCCGCCCAAGGGCGTCTGCGACGACCCCGACTTCGTCGAGGAGGGCTACACGCGCGGCGTCCCCATGGGCGGCGAGCTCGGTCCGGTGCTCGGACGCAAGAGCCCGCGCTTCGCCGTCATGGCGATGCAGGATCCCGGCGGCGGCGGCGAGCCGAGCACGCCGCTCCAGCGCATCCAGATCGTCAAGGGATGGGTCGACGACTCCGGCGCCCACGAGCGCGTCTTCGACGCCGCCGGCAGCACGCACTCTCCGGAGGTCGACATCGACACCTGCGCGCCGGTCACGGGCGGCTCGGCCTCGCTCTGCACGGTCTGGGAGGACCCGACGTTCCGGCCGAACGAGCGCGCCTTCTACTACGCCCGCGTCCTCGAGAACCCCATCTGCCGCTGGAGCACCAAGCTCTGCAACTCGCTCGGCGTCGACTGCAGCAATCCCGGCTCGGTGCCGGCGATCTACTCCGAGTGCTGCACGGATCTCGCCGACAAGACGATCCAGGAGCGGGCCTGGACGTCGCCGATCTACTACCAACCCGAGGGCATGGGCGCGAAGGGCCAGATCATCTACGGCAACGATCCCGGCGAGGACCGCCTCCGCCTCGAGCTCACGATCGGCCGGGTGCCGAGCGCGCTCGACGTCAACGCCAACAGCCTCACCGTGACGATGAGCGACGACGACGTGATCTACGCCGCCACTCTCCCCGCCGGCACGCTCATCGAGAAGACCCCGGGCCGGAGCTACACCTACAGCGACCCGGCCGGCACGATCGGCGGCATCAAGAAGGCGCGCCTCCGCATCAACAAGCACGGCACCGGCACGCTCACGCTCCAGACGGTCCGCCTCGATCTCTCCAACGCCCAGGCGGCGAGCCATCGTGTCGCCGTCCAGCTGGCGAGCGGCACCTACGACCAGACCGACAGCCGGATCTGGGAGCTGTCGCAGGGGAAACTCAAAGCCCAGCGCTAGTGACCGTCGTCACCTCCCTGCTCGCGCGCGTGCGACGCGCGCTCGGCGCGAGCGTTCGCGCTCCGGCCCTGCATTTTCTCGCGCTCGGCGCGCTCGCGGCCTTCGTGAGCGCGCGCGCCACGGGAACGGTGGAGCCGACGGCGCGCCCCCCGATCGTGATCAGCGCCGCCCGCGTCGCCGAGATCCGCGACGACTACACCCGCACGCTGCTGACGCCGCCGACCCCGGCCGAGCTGGACGCGCTGGTCGCGCGCGAGGCCGAGGAGGAGATGCTCTACCGGGAGGCGCTCCTGCTCGGATTGGATCGCGGCGATCGCGCGGTCAAGTGGCGCGTCGTCGAGAAGATGCACTTCCTCTTCGGCGACGACGCCGGTGATGCCGAGACGGCGTACCGCCGCGGCCTGGAGCTCGGCCTCGAGCGCGACGACGTCGTCGTGCGGAACGCGCTGGTCACGAAGATGCGCCTGCTCGCGAAGGCCGCGAGCCGGAGCGAGGAGCCCGACGGACCCGCGCTCGACCGCGAGCTCGCGGCCTACCTCGCGGCCCATCCCGCTCCCTACACCCAACCCGCACAGCTCACCCTGACCCACGTCTTCCTGAGCGGCGACAAGCGCGGGGCGGCGCTCGCAGGAGACGCGCGGGCCCTACTCGCTCGGCTGCGAGCGGCAGAAACGTCGCCCGAGGCGGCGGTGCGCCTCGGCGATCCGTTCGTCCCGGGGAGCACCTTCCGGAAGGTGTCCCGGAGCGGGCTCGTGAAGATCTTCGGGGACGAGCTCGCGACGGCGGCGGCCGGCCTCGAGCCCGGCGGCTGGTCCGATCCCATCTCGTCGCCGTACGGGCTCCACCTGGTGTGGATCAGCGAGCGCGAGGGCGCCGATCTCCCCGCCCTCGACGCCGTGCGCCCCCGCGTGCTGCGAGCCTACCGCGCCGAGCGCCGAGCCCAGTACCTCGGCCGGATGGTCGACGCGCTGCGCGCCACCTACCACGTGCGAGTCGAAAATGCGGGCTAAGAGCGTCATCGTCGCGGCGCTGCTGCTCGCGCTTGGGCCCCTCGGTCCCGCGCGCGTCTTCGCGCACGCCCTCTCGCCGGCGCTTCTGGTGCTGCAGGAGCGGCCGCCGGGCCTCGTCGACGTCACCTGGAAGATTCCCGTCCTCCGCCTGATCGGCGCCGAGCTCCGTCCGCTCCTGCCCGCCGAGTGCTCGATCGCCGAGCGCGAGACGATCGACCAGGATCCCGAGAGCGTCACGGCGCGCTGGAGCATCGACTGCGGGCCGAATGGGCTCGCCGGCAAGCGCGTCGGCGTCGAGGGGCTCGCCGGCGCCAAGACCGACGCGCTGCTCCGGCTCGAGCTCGCCGGCGGACGCGCGCTCGACACCGTGCTCCGAGCCCGCGATCCGTCGCTCGTCGTCCCCGCCCGCGAGGAACGGGTCTCGCTCGCCAGCCGCTACGTCGCGCTCGGCTTCGAGCACATCATGACCGGCTACGACCACCTGCTCTTCGTGTTCGGCTTGCTGCTGCTCGTTTCCGGCGCGCGGCCGCTGGTCGCCACCATTACGGCCTTCACGCTCGGCCACAGCCTGACCCTGACGCTCGCCGTCCTCGACGTCGCCCGCGTCCCGGCCGCGCCCGTCGAGGTGTTGATCGCCTTCAGCATCTTCGTGTTGGCCGTCGAGCTGGCGCGCGCCCTCCCGCCCGGCGATGCGACCCTGATGCGCCGCCGGCCGTGGCTGATGGCGCTGCTCTTCGGCCTCCTCCACGGCCTCGGCTTCGCGGGCACGCTCAGAGCGACGGGCCTGCCGTCACAGGCGATCCCGCTCTCGCTCTTCTGCTTCAACGTCGGCATCGAGCTCGGCCAGCTCGCGTTCGTGGCGGCCGTCCTCGCGCTCGGCGCGGCGGCGCGGCCGCTGCTGGCGCGGCTGCCGGCGTCCTCGCGGCTCGGGCCGGTCTACGTGATGGGCTCGCTCGCCGCCTTCTGGATGATCGAGCGCGCCCTGCCGCTCGTGCGCTGAGCGGAGGATCCTGCCGCGAACGGTTGCGTCCTCGGCGCGAGCGACGGTACGTTCTCGCGCCGTGGCCGAGAACGCGACTCCCGATCCGACCCGCGGTGCGCACGGCCGCGCGGCGTTCGCGTTCGTCTTCATCACGGTGGCGCTCGACATGCTGGCGTTCGGGATCATCGCGCCGATGCTGCCGCGGCTCGTGCTCGAGATGGAGGGCGGGGCCTTCGAGCGCGCCGCCCGCATCACCGGCTACTTCGGGTTCATGTGGGCGGCGATGCAGTTCGTCTGCGGCCCCGTGATCGGCGCGCTCTCCGACCGTTTCGGCCGGCGCCCGGTCATCCTGCTCTCGAACTTCGGCCTCGGGCTCGACTACGTCGTCATGGCGCTGGCACCGACGGTCGGCTGGCTCTTCGTCGGGCGCGTCGCCTCCGGGATCGCCTCATCGAGCTATCCGACGGCGGGCGCCTACATCGCCGACGTGACGCCGCCGGACGAGCGGGCCGCGAAGTTCGGCATGCTGAGCGCCGCTTTCGGCCTCGGCTTCGTCGTCGGGCCCGCCGTCGGCGGGGTGCTGGGCGACATCGACCTCCGGCTGCCGTTCTGGGTGGCCGCGGCGCTGAGCCTCGTGAACGCCGCCTACGGGTTCTTCATTCTTCCCGAATCGCATCCGCCGGAACGGCGTGTCGCGGTCAACTGGCGGAGCGCCAACCCCGTCGGCGCGCTCGTCCTGCTCCGCGCAGAGCCCGCGCTCCTGGCGCTCGCGGTCGCGGGATTCCTCTACTTCATCGCCCACGAGTCGCTGCCGAACATCTTCGTGCTCTACACGACCTACCGCTACGAGTGGACCGCCCACGACGTCGGCGTGTCGCTGGCCCTGATCGGGCTCACCTCGACGCTGGTCGGGGTCGGTCTGGTGGGTCCGGTAGTGAAGCGCTTCGGCGAGCGCCGCGCGCTGCTGCTCGGGCTCGGCTTCTTCACCGCGAGCTTCATGCTCTTCGCCTCGGCTCCGAGCGGGTCGCTCTTTCTGCTCGCCATTCCGGTCTGCGCGCTCGGCGGCTTCGCGCATCCGTCACTGCAAGCCCTCTTGAGCCGGCGGGTGACGGCCGGCGAGCAGGGTCGGCTGCAGGGCGCGGTCACCAGCATGCAGGGGGTCGCGATGATGATCGGACCATTGCTGTTCACGCAGGCGTTCGCGGTCGCGTTGGAGCTCGCCGGCCCCCCGGCATCCGGGGCGGCCTTCGCGCTCGCCGGCGCGCTCGGGATCGGCGCCATCGTCCTGGCGGCGCGCGCCACGCAAGACGGCGGCTGATGACACGAGAGTGGCTGGCCGCCGCGCTCGCCGTCGTGAGCCTCGACGCCACCGCCGTGACCGTCGGGCGCTGGCCCGCCGAGGAGGCGCGGCAGGGGGTCGCCGTCGATGCAGCCGCCTTCTACGCGATCGACGCGACGGCCATCGGCAAGTACGAGAAGACGACGGGCCGGAAGCTCGCCGAGTGGCGCGCGGCCGCGAGCGAGCCGTTCGTCCACCTCGACGGCTGCGTGGTGACCGACTCCGAGCTCGTCTGCGCGCATTCCAACTATCCCGCGGTGCCGATGCACAGCACGATCGAGGTGTTCGACACGGCGACGCTCCGGCACGTCCGGCGGCGCGATCTCGGCACGGGCCGCGGGTCGGCGACGTGGGTCGACCGTCACGACGGCGCGTGGTGGGTGGCGTTCGCCCACTACTCGGCACGCGGCGGCGAGGCCGGAAAAGGATCCGATCAGACCCGGCTCCGGCGCTTCGACCGGGAGTGGCGCGAGCAGGCGTCGTGGAGCTATCCGCCCGAGCTCGTCGCGAAGTGGGGCGGGATGAGCAACTCCGGCGGCGTCTGGCGCGGCGGTCGCCTCTACACCACCGGTCACGATGCGCCCGAGCTCTACGTCCTCGACGTCCCGCCCGGCGGCGGCGTGTTGAAGCTGGTGTCGACGATCGCCGTCGAGAGTGCCGGACAAGGCATCGCGCTCGATCCGAGTCGCGGACTCCTCTACTCGATCCAGCGGGCGACGAAGGAGGTGCTCGCGTCGAGATTGCCTTGACGTGGGAAGCACCTCGACTATGACCACGCCATGTCGAACCCCGGACACGGCGAGGGGGAGGCTTGGTACCGGGCGGTGTTCGATCAGGCGGCCGTCGGCATCGCGCGGGTTGCGCCCAGCGGCGCGTTTCTCGAGGTGAACGACCGCTTCTGCGAGATCGTCGGCTACCCGCGCGAGCGCTTGGTCGCGGGCGACTTCCAGCACATCACGCACCCCGACGATCTCGAGGCCGACCTCGCGAACGTGGCGCGCCTGCTCGCGGGAAGTGCCACCTCCTACGCGATGGAGAAGCGCTACGTCCGTCCCGACGGAACGATCGTGTGGGTCGCGTTACACGTCGCGCTGGTACGGGACGCGAACGGTACCCCCACCAACTTCGTCTCGGTCGTGAAGGACATCAGCGCGACGAAGCAGGCAGAGCAGATGCTCACGGAGTACTCGGTGCGGCTGGAAACGTTGTCGCGTCGCCTGCTGTCGGTGCAGGAGGAAGAGCGCCGGACGCTGGCGCGAGAGCTCCACGACCAGATCGGGCAGCAGCTCGCGGCCATCAAGCTCAACCTCGAGGCGTTGGCCGTGCGGCATCCGGCGCTGTCGGATGAGCCGCGACTCGCGGATTCGCTGGAGCTGATCGATCAGACGATCGGACAGATCGGCGACACGTCGCTCGACCTGCGACCGTCGATGCTGGACGACCTGGGGCTCGCCGCCGCGCTACGTTCGCATGCCCGCCGCGAGCAAGGACGCTCGGGGTGCGAGATCCTCGTCCACGGATCGGTCGAGCGACTACCCGATCACGTGGAAACGGCGGCGTTCCGCATCGTGCAGGAGGCCCTGCGGAACGCGGTCACCCACGGGCGAGCCACCCACATCGCGGTGGACATCGCGCTCGGGCCGAGCGGCTTGACGTTGCGCGTGAGCGACGACGGCGTCGGCTTCCAACCGGCGGTCCCGCTGCCGGATCCTCGCCCGGGCGGCATGGGCCTCCTCGGCATGCGCGAGCGCGTGGAGCTGCTCGGGGGCGAGTTCGAGCTGCGGTCGGCCATCGGTGCGGGGACGACCATCCGCGTGCGCCTGCCGGTGTAGCCGCCCCTATTGGAGCCCGACGGGGTCGATGATGCCGTGATCGCACCTGCGGGCGATCGGCGACGCCGCCAGGATGAGCGCGCCGAGATCGGTCGTCTCCTCGACGTCGCCGCGCACGTTGATCTGCATCTCCGTGATCAGGCGCCGGCCGTCGACGGTCGCGCACTCGAAGGCCACTCGGAGCCCCGCGCCGGCGCCGAACGCCTGGTCGAAGACGGCGCGCACGTCATCGGTCCGCACGTCGTCTCCGATGTGGCTCTCGAGGAAGTCCTGAAGAGGCGACGCGTTCAGTGCGCCGAGCAGCCGAATGGCGTCGCCGAAGTAGTCGTCGGCGGAGGCGCCCGCATAGCAGCTGCCGTGCTTCACCCATTCGTGCCGCTCGAGCTGCGACTGCGTGCCGGGCATGACGCGCGCGAGCGCGTCGTGCGTCTCCGGGGTGAGGTCGACCGGCGGCAGCCGGTCCCACTTCTTCTGCTCGTCGAGATCGATCTGCGATTGCGACACGCCGCAGTAGACGTTGTTGCGCGGCTGGGGCCAGAGCCCATGCAGCGCGAGGTTCGTCGCATCGAAACGGTCGCCCGTCATCGACGTGCACTCGGGCTTGCTCGGCCTGGTCTCGCAGAACGCCGCTTGCCAGCTGACGGCGAGGACCGCGTCCCGACCGCCGGCGGCGGGGACGCCCGGCGTAGGACCGACGACCGGGCGCTCGGCCAGCACCACGTGCACCCCGCAGCTCACGTCGACCCAGCGTTGGGCCGGCGTCGCGCCCCGCACCTCGATCAGGTAGTGGCTCGCCGCGTGGGCGTTCTTGCCGCGCAGCGGATAGGCGCGGTCGATGGTCGTCCTGACGTTGCCCGGGTTGGTTCGCTGGTGAAACGACTTGTACGCCGGGCAGTCGCTGAGCGCGATGAACCAGCCGTCGAGCGGGATCTGCGCCTCCGCATGGCCGGCGAGGACGAGCGTCGCGGCGACGACGGCGAGCAAGCGACGAATGGAAGGCATGGACGAAGGGTCATCACAAGTGGCGGACACGAGTGTCCAGGCTCGGCGCCGAGAAAACGGCGCGCCTGTCTCAGAGCGGAACAGGAGACGACGAGGGAGCCCTTGCGCGGCACGAACGGCGCCGGATCGCAGAAGAACTCCTCATGCGCGCCGATGTCGCAGCGCGGGGCGCCGAAGAACGCGCGATCGAGACACGCTGGTCCGTCGCCTCGCACGCGCCGCCGCCGCTTCCGGGCGGCGCCGGATTTGCCGGCGTCGCGAGCGGGGCTGGGGGGTGCGAGATAGGAGCGACGTCCATGAAGGCCGTGGCCTTAGGATCGAGGCCGGTAACGTTCCCGTTGGGATCGCCGTCGATGTCGGCGCCGTCCCCGCGCGAGAAGTCGAACATCACGGAGTTGTTCACCAACTCGACCGTGCCGTTGTGGTTTGGCGATGCCGCCGCCGTCCATTCGCGCCCGATTGTTCCCGCCGATCACGCTGTTGATCACGGTGACGCTGCCGCCCTCGTTCATGATGCCGCCGCCGCGTCCCAAGGCATCCGTCGCCCCGACGATGACGCGATCGATCGTGAGGGTACCGGTGTTGCAGATCCCGCCTCCGGTCGTGCTGCGTCCCCCTTGGACGGTGAGCCACCGGAGCGTGAGCGTGCCGGCGTTCCGCAGGCTGCCCCTTGGGAGTCGCACGTCGAGAGGCATGCGCTGGAGAGCGTCAGCCCCTCGATCTCGGCCGTCACGGCGGCGACGTCGAGCAACATAGAAATGGGAGAACGGGTTCCTGAGGACACAGGGCGAGCCGTCGGCTCGGAGCGCGTGGATCGTCATGTCGTCGGCGATGGTGAGCCCACTGAACAAGAGCGGAAGCAGGGAAGGGACGCTCGGCGCGAACTCGATGACGTCCAGGCCGGCCATCGCGTTGGCTTCCTGCAGCGCCGAGCCGATGGTGAAGTTCCCCCGCCGGTCAGGCAGAGACCGTCGCCGATCACGACGTCGCCGTCGTCGAACGCCTCGTCGACGGTGAACGTGACCGCCGACGCGAACGACGCACGGAAGGCACAGCTGCCAGGACGACGAGCGCCGACAGCAGCCTCGGAAATTGCGGGTCTGGCTAAAAGCAGCGCGCATCGACGGCAGCGCCGCTCGACGAAGGAGGTGCTCGCCTCGCGATGCCGTGACCGGCGACCACGGGGAGGCACCCGCCTTGCCGATCGGCGCCTCGCTGCGCGCGATCAGCCTCGTGCAGCAAGCTCAGAGCGAGCATTGAACGCTTCATGCTCCGGCGCCCCGGCTGCCGGCACGGCACCATCCAACCTGAGCGATTGAAATCGGCTTCGCGCCCAGTCGACGAGCGCCCAAAAGCCAGCGTTCGCATCCGGCGCTCCCTGGGGCTTGAACACGGCCCGTATGATCTCGGGTGTTTCGCTCGCCGTTTTCGTCGGATACTTCATCAACTCGAAGAGGTCGCGTACGACCTCGAAACTAGGTGCCTGCTCCCGCAGGCCGCTTCGCGCCAAACGCGTGAGCATGTCCGCTTCGAAGGCGCTGAAGGTCTTCGGCAGACGGGGCATGATCATGGCAACCAGAGCGGCGTACTCCTTCGCATTCGGCTCCGCTTTGCTCGTGATCTCACCGAACGCATCCTTGTGATTGTCGTTGTCGATAGAGAATTCCAGGGCCTGCTCCAGGGACTCGATGCCGCGGAGACTGCTGGTGTCGTCCATAGCTTCGAGAAGATGAGCGCGCTGGAGGATTCGCATCTCGACGTCCATGTCGTGGACGAGCTTACCGATCAGGGATTCCACGCCCTGCGAACCGAACGAACCCAACACACGTGTGGGCCCAGGATTGTCCGACACGCGCACCAACCACCCCACCAATTTTCTCCCGATGAATTGACGTTGACCGGGAGTCAGTCGCTTCAATACTGCGAATATTTCCAACGTCATCTCATCTGCATAATTGGATCTGCCGACCGATCTGAACATGGGCCCGAATCGTGCCATTTCCTTGGCGACGGCGGCACCGTCACTCTCGGCCGTACTCAATGCGATGCCCAAATAGATAGTCAGAACTTCACCACCAAATATAGGCTGTCTGGCTGCCAACTCCTCGGCCAGACGTTTCCGCGTTTTCACACGATCGACAACCTGCAGCCTCGCCACCGCGGTTCGAATGCCTCGCGCTAGTGCATCGCGTTGATCTCTATCCATCGTATTCGACAGCGTATCCAGAAGAGTGGTCAGATCGGCATCAAGCGTATCGAGGGACGCGCGGCGGACGCTCGCTGCCAGCTCGTCCCCGTATCGGCGCAACGGGGGTGGGTTGGTCGTACTCGCGATCGCCTCGAGCACCTCCGTCATGCCGCGTTGGCCTTGGCGCGAAGGCTTGCGCGGCTTCCGACCGTCCGTGCCTTCGGAGGATGCATATTCGAGGTCGGCCCGCGCCCATTCCGGCACGGCGACCTGCGGAAACCGAGCGGCGAGCTTGCGCCAAAGCATACGGGTTTGCTGCCTTTCTCCCAATCGTCTGCAGACTCGTCAGGCAGGGACACCCGATTCAACGCATCGACAAAGGACGGCGCGTCTGCCGCGGGCAAACGTTCGATGATGTCCTCGAGGACATCCACAATTCCGAACCCGACGTTCAGTGCGTCCGGCTTGAAGAGTCGGTCGGTGAACATGACTGCGGCGGCGGAAAGCTTGTCGTCGGGTAGGCGTCCCACCAGGCTCTGGAGTGTGTCGATCACGTTGGGCCCTACAGAAACTCGTCGTTGGCCGCCGTCAAGCGAAGCTTGTCGCACAACTGGAGGATTTTGCTGATGGCTGGCTGCACCTGCCCCGGCGGCAGCCTCGTGGCCAGCCTCCTGAGCCACTGCGTCTCATCGAAAAGCGCTCGAACATTGTTGTCGACTCCGTCGAGAGTCTGTTGCCACAGTCTCCAAGCATCCGCCTCGTCGACGCGTTCCGCAGTTTTGCCCAACAAATGATCCAGAACCTGCTTACGCCGACCGCGCGGCAACGTCGTCGTCAGGTCGTCGTCCTCGTAGGTTTCCGTGTAGGGCCGCAACCGAGGTGCTGCGCGCGGATCCTCGCCTACCGCCTGCCGCGCGTTGCGGAGCTTCTCGATCAGGCCCGGCAGCTCAGGTACCGGCAGACTGTCGCTTATCGTCGCAAGGGCGACGAGCCAGGGGAGTCTTCGCTCCGCCGCACGTGCCGTCTCTTCGGCAGCCTGCGTACTCTCGCAGTTCCCGCTGCAGCGCCCCTGCCATTGCCACCCGTCGGGCATACGGCAACGTTCTGCCGAGGCTCGCAAGCGCATCCCCGAGCCTCCGCCAATCGGCGTTGCTACCGGTGGTATCACTGCTCCGGTAGTTCCGAGCGGCGTCCACCACGGCGCCGGCGAGGCCCTCGTCGGCGTCATTCCCCTGCGTGAGGGCGAGACGCGCCACCGCGGCCGCCAACGCCAACAACGATGCGTTCGCGGTCGATGTCGAACGATCGGGCGCAACATCCGAGGACTCAGTCGACCGGGGTTGGCTGAGGAGTGCGAGAAACGAGTCGCGCCTCGCGCGGCTGGTACCGACGGTCGCAGCAAGAAAGAACTCGGGGGCGCGCACGAATTTCTCGGCAGCCGTCTCATTGTCACGTATGCGCTGCAGGAATGCCCCCACTACCCCATCGGATTGGCGTGCCAGAAGCAGAAGTGCGTCATTTGCGTCGGGGGTGAGGCGGCCGGAGTCGAATTCGATGACCGACCACCAATTCTGCGCCTCATATCGACTGGCTTTGGCTTCGGCGTCTCGAGCTTCCACGACAGCCTTGTTACGCTGGTCTCTGGCGTATACCGCCAGCAATACAGCCACCACCATGAATACCGCCATGCCTATCGTCAATTGCTTTTGTACACGTGCCGCGCGCTCGGCATCGGCGCGCCGCTCACTCTCCAACTTTGCGATCTCCTCCGCGGCGAGTCGGTCGCGTTTGGCCTGCTCTGCGTCCCGCATTTTCTGCTCGCGCTCGCGCTCCATTCGCTCGGCGCTCGCGGCCTCGGTGGCGCTGAGATGAACGTAGTTACGCACCAGCTCGAACTCGGCAGCAGCCTCGTCTTCGTCATGCGCATAGCGCTTGGCCCACCTCGGCGACGGCCTCCATCCGCTGTTGGTCGACTCCTCGTTCAGCCACTCCGCGCGCGCGCCAGACTCACTCCAGACAACAATGCGGCGCCCGTCCGGCTGTTGGAGTACTCTGACGCTTTTTCATGCAAACGACGATAATCGGCGACTCGATTTGCCTCTTCGGTGACCCATTCACGTAGACGGTCCCATTGGCGAATCAGCGCCTCATGCGAAATGTCGATGACTGTGCCGCTCCCGAGATCACCATCATAGTGAACGAAGTTGACCGTCGGATCTGCGAACGCTTTCACTACCGAACACAGCTCTTCGACCTCGAGACCTGCCCATTCCGAGATGCGCGCAAGTGATTGCGGCCTTCGTACGGTCTGTCCACCTCCCTCGACGAGACGCTGCTCGGTAATGGCCAAGAAGAGATGACGAGCGACCTGCTGCTCGCGAGTGAGCAGTCGCCCAGCGCGGCTTGGCCGCTGAGACCGGCCAAAGCTTTGTCGGCGTGTTGAGACAACGCGTGTTTAACGCCCCCCGCGCTTTTGAAATCCGTCCAACCGATGGTCGGATCCGAAGTCCCGGTGCGGCTGCGGGCAAATTCCCACATCTGACTGAGAGCGTGTTGCAGGACCGGCAATTGGTCCGGATCGCTACCCACGGCATTGATCAGCTCACTTACCAGTTGCGGCTCGACGGCGCCGCCGAAGTGCCTGGCGGGACCCGTGATGGCGCGCTCGATCTCATCCCGCGCCAGTCGCGGTGTCAGATACTGGGCTCGGTTGATCGCGTCGGGAAGCTCGAGGAAGCGTACGCATTGACCGAGGAAGTCGGTTCTCAAGGTCATCACGACGAACACTCTCGCCTGTGGAGCCGACCGTGCCGCCAACAGCAGATTGACGAAGGCTTCGGCTTCCTCGGCAAGCGCGCCTCGTGCCTCGTGGCCACTGGCCTCGAGGTAGGTGAAGAGCTCCTCGAACTGATCGACGAGGAGCAGGAGGTTGAACCCGTCGGATGCGCGGAGGCCGCCACGGAGCATTTCTTCGCGAGATGCGGCGGCAGCGGTGTCTACAAGGCCGAGCGGGCCGCGCCGCAGCTCGGCCTCGAGCAATGAAACCTCGAGCGTCTGCGCGTCGCGGCTGGCGGGCAGGCGCGACTCCTCGAACAAGCTCGGCCCAAGACCATCGCGTTGCAACAGAGCGCGAGCCAGACGGCGGATCGGCTCGTTACCGGGTCGCATGATCGCGACGCGCCACCGCGTGCCGGTACAAGCCGTCCGCGCGGAAGCTGGGGCAAGAGCCCCGCGCGAACGAGGCTGGACTTTCCCGAACCCGAGGGCCCGATCACCGCCAGGAACCGCCGCGCACGCAGGATCTCGAGGAGCCGCTCCGTGTGCGCTTCACGACCGAAGAAGATCTCGGTCTCCCACGCTTCGAATGGGCGCAAACCGGGATACGGATAAGGAATGTCGTGCAGCTCGAAGAGACGGGGCGTCACCTCGTGCACGCGACCGGGCTCGCTTGCAGCCGTGTCAGCCGCGGTGGGGTCCGCGGATTCAGACATGGGCCGGCGCCGTGAGAGATTCGATGAACTGCTTCAGCAAGTCGAACCGGGGTCCTGCGCGCCAGTCGTGGCGTTCGATCGACGACGCCACGGGAGGCAACGGTTTGTTCGGCGCCGGTGCATCGATCAGCGCCCCCCAGCGCAGACTCGCGCGGCCACGCAATTGATTCGCACGCATAATCTTCGTGGTGAGCCACTCACGCGCGGCCCTCCCGTAGATGATGATGACCCCGGCGCTCTCGGCGATGGCGCGGTCCTCGTCGGCGAACTGGCGGTCGGCGTCAGACGTGTCGACGAAGCGCGATTGCGAGGAGAAGCCGAGATAGTTGGCCTTGAGCGTATCCAGCATCTGCTGGACCTGGTCGGCGACTCGCTTGTCTTCCTCGGCAAAGCTCATGCACACCAAAGGCGCGGAGCGAGCTGCGCGCGGCGTCGGCGATGATGTCGGGTCGAGCGCGCGTAGCCGCTTGAGGACGTCGGTTCGGAGCTCCTCTACACCTTGCTCGACGGCACCGGTCAGGAGCTCGCGATGACGAGCATCCGAAACGGATTCGATGACCGTACCCGGACGGCGCCAGCGCAGATACTGGGCCCCGCGCTTCTGAGCGACGGCCCATTGCTTCATCGGCCTGGACACGTGCCCACGAACGACCATCGGGCGCCGCTTGCCCGGGATCCGCGTCGATGAGCTGCACCAACAGCGACGCGGACGCCAAGGAATCCTGAAGCTGCGGCAACTGCTCGTCCCGCGGCAGCCGCACCAGGTCTTCGATCGTCGGAGCCACCACCTTGAAGCCCGCCTGCCGAACCGCCTCGGTGAGATCGCGTCGTTCGCTCGAAAGACTGGGCGCCGGATCGGCGATCCAGAGCATGGCATCGGTCGCGGCTGCGTCCGTCGTCGGCAAGCTCGGCACGACATCCGCGGGCGCAGCAGCACTTCGAATCGGCGGGGTCGGTGGGGTCGTCGTCGGCAAGCTCGGCTCGTCATGTGCTGGCGCAGGAGCACTTCGAGCCGGCGGGGTCAGCGAAACGGTCTCCAAGAACTCGCAGATCTCGCTGGCGAGCGACGAAATCTGGTCGTAGTACTCTTTGTCCGTCAGGCTCGGCAGCGGGTGTCCGAAGCGGATGTGCCCGAATCCGCCAGCCACCTTCTTGTAGAATTGAAGACCTTTGACCGCGATGCGCTTTTCCCATCGCGCTCGCTCGACAGGCTCGATCTCGACGACGAACACGCTCTCGGTCGTCGACGTTCCGGGATGCGTCTTCAAAAACTCGTCGAGCTCCCGTGGACACCACGTCGAGCTGAGCCAGCTCGGCGACATCAGTGCCAACAGCAGTCGGCTGCATTGGAGCTTCTCCGACAGCACCGCTTCGATGTGCTCGTTGGCTTTGATCTCGCGCTTGTCGATCCAGACGGCCGCGTCGCGACCGAGCTTGATGCCGAGCGAAATCTCGAGCGAGGCATGGAACATCCACACCCAACGGTGGGTATCCTGATCGACGCCCGCCCCGATTGGCGCCTGATTATCGCGCCAGGCGTAACTGATGAAGATGTCGAGTGGTTCCATCACTTTGCCCTTGTCGAACGTGGTCATGACGGTGCCGCGAATCTACGGGTATTTGGTCCATGTGCATCTGCCAGTGACCAATGGGGGTCAGCAAGGAAATCCGTGCCTTTGGGGGCGACGGATAACGAAAAACTGCGCCAGAACGAGACAGCCTGACGCAAGCGCGCAAAACTTGCCCCGCGTTCGATCCGGGGTCGGGACTCCTGTATTCGAGTGGCGCACGACATAAGAGGTGCTCGCCTCGCGCTTGCCGTGAGCGGCCGAGTGCCTCCGCCGAATGGATCTCATCGCGTGGAACGGGACCCCCAAGCTCGATCGATGGCGACGCTGGACACGACGGTGGAGATCGGCGCACCGCCGGCCGAACGGGAGGTCGCGCGCCGCCTCAGCGTCTGGTCGCTCGCCTGGCCGACGATCGTCTCGAATCTGATCTACTCGGCCGCCGGCTTCATCGACGTCAAGATCGTGGGCGCGCTCGGCCCGTCGGCGGTGGCGGCGCTGACCGCCGGGCTCCGCCTCTTCTTCACCACCCAGGCCGTCCTCATGGCGGTGACGGCGGGCACCACCGCGCTGGTCGCCCGCGCCTGGGGGGCGGGCGACCGCGACGAGGCGGCCGACCTCACGCGGGTGTCGCTCTGGCTCTCGGTCGGCCTGGCGCTCGCGCTCACCGTTCCCGCCGTGCTGTTCGCCGAGCGCTTCGCGGGCGTCTTCCGTCTCGATCCCGACACGGTGGCGCTCACGACGGCCTTCACCCGCTGGCTCGCCCTCTTCTACGCGGCGCTCGCCGTCAACCTGGCGCTCGGCACCGCCCTCCGCGCCGCGGGAGACGTCGTCACCCCGCTCTGGACGGGCGCGCTCGCCAACGTGGTGTCGGTCGGCGTCGCCTACGCCCTCGTCTACGGCAAGCTCGGGCTCCCGGCCATGGGCGTAGCGGGGGCGGCGATCGGCCACGGCGCCGGCCTGGTCGCGGGGGCGGTCGCGATCGGCTGGCTGTGGGCGCGCGGCTCCGTCAGCCTGGGCACCGGACGGCCGGGCGCGCTCAGCTGGGAGCGGGCCCGGCGCCTGCTCGCGATCGGCTATCCGGCGGCGATGGAGCAGATCGCGTGGCAAGGCGGCTTCATCCTCTTTCTCTGGATCATCTCGCTCTACGGCACCGCCCCGTACGCCGCCTACGGCATCGGCGTGAACGTCCTCTCGTTCTCGTTCCTCGTCGGCTTCGGCTTCTCGATCGCGGCGGCGACGCTCGTCGGCCAGCACCTCGGCGCGGGCGACCCCGAGGGCGCGGCGCGCGGCGGCTGGCGCGCCATGCGCCTCGCGATCACGGCCATGCTGATCTTCGCCGCCGTCATCGTCACCGCCGCCGAGCCGATGGCGCGCTTCCTGATCGACGACCCCGAGGTCATCCGCCTGACCGTCGTTTTCGTCCGCATCCTCGGCTCCGTCCAGGTGCTGATGGCGATCGAATACTCGCTCGGCGGCGCGCTCCGCGGCGCCGGCGACACACGCTTCCCGTTCCTGACGGTGGTGACCGGACTCTTCGGGGTGCGCCTCACGCTCGCGGCCGGCTTCGCGTGGCTCGAACTCCCGCCGGAGTGGATCTTCGCGGCCCTGATCGGCGACTACATCGTCAAGGCCACCATGCTCACGCTGCGCTTCCGGAGCGGCCGCTGGAAGACCGCACTCACGCGCGGCGTCCGCTGACGGACGACACCGCGCCGCGCTGCGACGGCGCTTGCGGGAAGCGCGCACGGTGGAGGGGTCGCCCGCATTGCCGCAGCTCGGAAGACTCTCTTGCGTCGCTGCCATCGCGTGGGTGTCTTGCGAGCTGCGACGGCGTGGGCGGACGGTGGAGGGCTCGGCGGCGGGTGCGATCTCGGTGAGGAGCGCAACCGAGCAGATCATGCGCGCCGCGCCGATCGCCCGATGAGGGCCATGCGCTGCTGCGAACCGCCGATCGCACAGCGACCAGCGTCGGCTCGCCGATGCACCGATCGCAGCGCTCCGCCGCCGTAGGACCCGCCGCCGAGCCCTCCACCGTCCGCTCTTCCCGACGGCCGCCGTCGCAGGAAGCTACTGCTTGCCGCCGCCGGTGAGCTTCCGCCACAGCATCGCGATCGGATCGTAGAACCGATCGACCACGCGCTCCTTCAGCGGGATGATGCCGTTGTCGGTGATGTTGATGTGCTCCGGGCACACCTCGGTGCAGCACTGCGTGATGTTGCACATGCCCGAGCCGAACTCGTCGCGGATCGCGGGGATGCGGTCGGCCGTGTCGAGCGGGTGCATCTCGAGCGACGCCAGGCGGATCATGAAGCGCGGGCCGACGAAGGTGTTCTCCTCGCGCCCGTGGCGGTCGCGCAGCACGTGGCAGACGTCCTGGCAGAGGTAGCACTCGATGCACTTCCGGAACTCCTGCACCCGGTCGACGTCCTCCTGGTACATCCGGTGGGTGCCGTCGGCCTCGCGCGGGCGCGGCTTGAACGTCGCGATGCGCTTGTTCTGCTGGTAGTTCCACGAGACGTCGGTCACCAGATCCTTGATCGACCGGGAACGTCTTCAAGCGGCTGGCACGGTGATGGTCTCGTCTCGGCTCGAACACGTTCATGCGCGTCATGCAGGCGAGCTTCGGCTTGCCGTTGATCTCCATGCTGCACGAGCCGCACTTGCCGGCCTTGCAGTTCCAGCGGAGCGCCAGGTCGCTCGGCCTGCGTGCGCCTGGATGCGGTGCAGCACGTCGAGCACGACCATGCCGGGGTCGACGTCGACGTCGTACTGCTTGAACTCGCCGCCCTGCGCGTCGCCGCGCCAGATCTTGAAGGTCCGAGTCGCCACGCCTTGCTCCTGGCTCCTACTTCACGTCCGCGCCGACCTTGCCGGATTCGAGGTCCTCGATCGTGGCGTTGGCGATCGCGACCAGCGCGGGCGGGCCGTCCGGCCGCGCCCGCTTCTCGACCTTCATGGCGCCGTCGGCGCCGCGGCTGATGATCACGTTGTAGCTCACCCACTCCTTGCTCTCGCCGGGGTGGTCGAGGCGGGTGTGGGCGCCGCGGCTCTCCTCGCGCATGAGCGCGGCGCGGGTGACGGCCTCGGCGGTGACGAGCAGCGAGCGCATCGCGAGCGCCTCGTGCCAGCCCGGGTTGTACTGGCTCGCGCCGGGGGCCTTCAGCGTCTCGGCCTCGCTGCTTCAGGCGCTCGAGCTCCGCGACGCGCCTGCTCGAGCTCCTCCTTCGCGCGCACGATGCCGACGCCCTTCGCCATGGTCTCGCAGAGCTTGTCGTGGAGCAGGTACGGGTTGGCGCCGCTCGACGGTTCAGGATGTCGGTCGCGTTGCGCACGGCGGACGTCGACCTGCGCCGCCTGGACCGTCGGCTTGGAGGCGAGCTTCTTGATGTAGGCGGCCGCGCCTTCGCCGGCGAGCTTGCCGAACACGACCAGGTCGCGACAGCGAGTTGCCGCCGAGGCGGTTGGCGCCGTGCATGCCCGCGCGCGCACTCGCCGGCCGCGAACAGGCCCGGGCACCGTCGTCATCTGGGTGTCGGCGTCGACGCGGACGCCGCCCATGAAGTAGTGGCAGCGTCGGCCCGACCTCCATCGGCTCCTTGGTGATGTCGACCTCGGCGAGCTCCATGAACTGGTGGTACATCGACGGGCAGCTTGCGCTTGATGACGTCGGCCGGGACGGCGCGAGGCGATGTCGAGGAAGACGCCGCCGTGCGGCGAGCCGCGGCCGGCCTTGACCTCGGCGGTGATGGCGCGCGCCACCTCGTCGCGGGTGAGCAGCTCGGGCGGGCGGCGCGCGGTCTTGTCGCCCTTGAGCCAGCGGTCGGCCTCCTCTACCGTGTCGGCGGTCTCCGGCGCGAAGCTGCTCGGAGATGTAGTTGAACATGAAGCGCTCGCCCTTGTTGTTCTTGAGGATGCCGCCGTCGCCGCGCACGCCCTCGGTGACCAGGATGCCGCGCACCGACGAGCGGCCACACCATGCCGGTCGGATGGAACTGGGTGAACTCGAGGTCCATCAGCTCGGCGCCGGCCTCGTACGCCATCGCGGTGCCGTCGCCGGTGTACTCCCACGAGTTCGACGTGACCGGCCACGCCTTGCCGCCGCCGCCGGTCGCGAGGATCACCGCCTTGCAGCGGAAGATCACGAAGCGCCCGGTCTCGCGCCAGTAGCGCGAGCGACGCCCGCGATGCGGTCGCCGTCCTTGAGCAGCTCGAGCGCGGTGCACTCCATGTGGAAGTCGATGCCGTGAGTGGACGCCGTGGTCCTGCAGCGTGCGGATCAGCTCGAGGCCCGTGCGATCGCCGACGTGCGCGAGGCGCGGATAGCGGTGGCCGCCGAAGTTGCGCTGCGAGATCAGGCCTTCCTTGGTGCGGTCGAAGACCGCGCCCCACTCCTCGAGCTCGTGCACGCGATCGGGCGCGTGCCTGCGCGTGCAGCTCGGCCATGCGCCAGACGTTGAGGAACTTGCCGCCGCGCATCGTGTCGCGGAAGTGGACCTTCCAGTTGTCGCGCGCGTCGACGTTGCCCATGCGCCGCCGCCATGCCGCCCTCGGCCATGACCGTGTGGGCCTTGCCGAGCAGGCTCTTGGAGACGACGCCCGGTCGAGAGCTTCTGCGCGCTGCACTCGATCGCGGCGCGGAGGCCGGCGCCGCCGGCGCCGACCACCACCACGTCGTGGTCGATGGTCTGGATCTCGGAGACGTCGAGCATCAGTCCGGCCTCAGCCCCAGGTGTTGAGGTCGGTGATCACGCCCATCGCGAGCAGGCGCACGTAGACGTCGGTGAGCATCGACCCAGACCAGGCTCGCCCAGGCGAACTCCATGTGGCGCTCGTTGAACCAGGTCGCCCGCTTCCAGGCTTGGTACTTGAGCGTCATCTTGCCGCACGACATGCAGTCCGTCCGGCCGCCGACGAGATGCCGGAAGGAGTGGCAGCCGAAGGTGTAGGCGCCGATCAAGAACGCGTTGATCGTGAGCACGATCGACCCGACGCCGATCCCGAGCCGTCCCTCGTACGAGAAGGAGAGGATCGCGTCGTAGGAGAGGATCACGACCAGCATGACCGCGAACGTAGCAGCGCGTAGCGGTGCAGGTTCTGCAAGATCATGAGGAACGTCTCACCGCGATAGCCCCGGCTCTGCGCCAGCGGCCCGACCGCGCACGCCGGCGGCGACCCGGCGAACGAGCGGTAGTACGGCCTTGCGGTAGTAGTAACAGGTGATCCGGAAGCTCGCGGGAAAGGCGAGGATCAAGACCGCCGGCGAGGCGGGTATGAACGCCGGCAGCCAGCTCGGCCACGACCCGAACCAGGCGTGCGGCAGCGCCGACGGCTCGATTGGCGAAGAGCAGCGGCGAATAGAACGGCGAGAGGTAGGGGCCCCAGTGGTAGTGCGCGCCCTGCAGGCCCGCCCACGTCGAGTAGACGATGAAGGACAGGAAGACGCCGAGCGTGAGGGCGGGTTGCACCCACCAGGTGTCGTTCCGCGCCGTGGCGCCGAATCCTTCGACGTGTCCGCCGAGCGCGGACGGCTGTGGGGCACCCATGGCGACGGCGGACTATAAAGAAGCGATACCAGAGCCGCAAGCTCGAACACCCATGAAATCGGATGATTGCGAGCATCAGGCCGGCGTATGAGGACGGCGTCTAGGGGCGCTCCTTCAGGAGCAGCTTCGCGGCGCTGTTGGCGCGCGGCGCATTCACGTAGTCGGCGCCCCAGCACGTGCCGATACCGTTCACCAGCTGGGCCGTGATCAACGGGTCGTGCTGGAACGGCATGGGCGGGTCCGCCAGGACCACGCCGCGCGCCCGCGCATAGACGGTCGACTTCCCGAGCGGCCCGGAGCGCAGCGTCAGCTTCTGGAGACCGTTCGGAAGGAGGCCGGGATCGACGTAGCGGTAGCCGCCGCTGGCGATCGGCCGCCAGCACGGACGCCCGGAGCAGTTGCCGCCGGCGGGCGCGGTCATCTCCATCACGAGGCTCGGCGTCCCGCCGACCCAGTCCCAGACGCAGAGGGTGTAGTTCGTGTCGACGGTCGGATCGCCGAGCTCGGCGAGCGTGGTCGCCGCGCCGCGTGCCAGCGTCAGCTTCAGGTTGTCGCGCCGGTCGTCGGCGTAGTTGCGGAGGGTGAGCACGGTCACTCCGGGGGCCTTGCACCCCGGGAACGGTCCGCCGCCGCACGCCGAGGCCGGCGCGGGGGTCGAGGTCGCGGTCGGTGTGGTCGTCGCCGTGGCGGTGGGCGTCGACGTGGGGGTGGGCGTCGCCGTCGCCGTCGGCTCGATCGTCACGGTCGGCGTCGATTCCGGCGCAGAAGTGTCGACGACGAAGGCAAATTCGTCCGCGCCCGTGTTGCCGGCCTCGTCGGTCGCGACCACCTCGAAGCGATAGGCGCCGTCGGCGAGCGCCGGAGACGGCACGTTGTACACCCCGGAGTTGCACGGGGTGGGCACTCGCACCTGCGTCACGCCCGAGTAGAGGCTGCAGAAGCTCGTGACCGGCGTGCCGCCCGTGCTGACGGTGAAGAAGAACGAGGGCAGAGAGTTGGCGGTGACGGTGGGATTCGTAGGCGGACCGGGAATCGTCACGACCGGCGGAATCGAGTCGCGCGTCGTCGTCACGGCATTCGAGACCACCGTCCGCACCGTTTGCCCCGAGAAGCGCAGCTCGGCGGCGTTGGTGTAGTCGCCGTCCGCCGCGACCGACACGGTGAGGGTGCGTGAGCCGCTCGCGCCGCCCGCCAGCGCCGGCAGCTGCCAGGTCACCACGCCGCTCGCCTCGGTCCCGCCGTCGCTCGCGGCAACGAAGCTGGTGCCGGGCGGGAGCGTGTCGACCAGCGTGACGTTCTCGAGGGGAAGCGAGCCGTCGTTGCTGTAGCCGATCGTGTAGGTGATCGAGGAGCCGCTGATGACCGTTGGGCCGGACTTGCTGAGAAGGACGTCGTCCGGATTCTCGGTGACGGCACAGTCGGCGTCGAAGATCGCGTTCAGCAGCATGCGCACGCCGTTGGTCTGGGGGTTGGTCGCGATGGGCAACTGCGTCGAATAGTCGTGTCCGGCCAGGTACGTCACCTTGCCGGTCAGCGGATCGCCGTCGAGCCGGCCGGCGAGCAGAACGATGCGACGGGTCAGCACGGCACTGGTCTCGTTGACGAGGATCTGGGCGCTCGTGTTGAAGGTGTCGCCGACGGCGCGGAGGGCCGCGAAGCTGCCGATGTCGGCGCTGAACGCGCCGTCGACCTGGACGAGCGGGTGGCTCGGAACGCGGATCGTCGAGCTCGCCGGCGCGGCTCCGTCGTCCGCGATGCCGGAGACGGTGAGATAGTCGCCGCCGGCACTGTTCTCGAACACCTCCGCGGCGTCGCACTGCATGAACGCGCCGGTCAGCGGGCCGCGATCGAGCCACGAGCGGACCTCGCGCCCGACCTCGTCCACGGTCGCCTGCGTGGTGGCACTGAGGTCGTAGTGCATCGCGATGAAATGACAGTAGCGCGGCACTCCGCTCGGCAGGTGCAAGAGCGCGCCGTCTTCGTCGCTGGTGGTGGTGAGGCCGACGACCTCGGCCTCGGTGAGCTGGTCGGGCGACGAGGCGCTCCATGCTCCGCCGCTCGCGTCGCGGATCCCGGCGGCGTTCAAGTCGTTGAACGCAGTCGTCTCGTTGCCATCCTTCAGGATCGCGATCCGCGGCGCCGCCACGAGCCGCCGCGCGATCTCGATCATGTCGAGCGAGCCGGACGTGAGCACGTGCACGGCCGTCTTGTTGACCAACGCCGCCTCCCCCGCCTGCCACGCCTCCATGATCGGCAACGCGGCGGCCGCATCGGTGTCGGCGACGATGAAGGGACCGCCGCGATAGTCGTGGCTCGCGATCTCGTCGCCCGTCCGCAGGTCTTCGAGCCAGGGCGTGGCCGGCGCGATCACGAAATCGTCGCCGTTCGGCGACTTCGCCGGGTTGATCGCCCAGTGCACGGGAACGCCCGCGCGCAGCAGCTCGTACACGAGGCCGTAGGCTCTGAGCGGATTGGTCTGGCCGTCGGCGGGCCCGTTGTCCATCGGAATGATGAGGCTTCCCGCCTCGAACGTCGTCTGCAGCGCCGACGCCTCGCGGGCGGCGAAGAGAACGGTCAGGAGGACGAGCAGCCACCGACGGACGAGGCAACCTATAGGGCGTGAGAGCACGGGATCTCCAATCGAGGGGGGAGCGTGAGCCCAAGCTCATGCCCTACCGATGCGCTCGCGGTCAACGTGAAAATGCGCCGCTCGGACGATGTCGTGCGTTCCTGCGCCCCGGCGGCTATGGAGACCCGCGGATGGGCCGAACGACCGCGCGCTGGGCGGCGGCACTCGCGACCGCCGCGATCGTGATCCTCCTCACCTTCGCGGGGATGGAGATCGGCTTTCGTCTCGCGCCGGGCCTCATCCCGGAGTCGCTGCTGAAGCGGTTCGAGACCCACGTCCGGCTCGAGATCGCCCAGCGCCGCTTTCTCCCCAACGAGTCCCAGACCTGGATGCCGACCCGCAGCGACGGCGGCCCGCCGATCAAGCTCTTCCAACCGCACTCCGAGATCGCGTGGGATTTCCCCGACACCGGCGAGCGCGGGCGGACCCGCATGGACGATCTCGGCTTCTGCAATGCGCCCGCGGACGATCCCAATCGCGATCACATCGCGATCATCGCGGTCGGCGACTCCTTCACCGCCTGTCACGCGCCCGCACCCGCGGAGTCGTGGCCGTCTCTGCTCGGGCGCGCGCTCGGCACCAGCGCCTACAATCTCGGGCGCGGCGGCTACGGCCCGTACGAGTACCTCGAGCTCCTCCGCCTCTTCGCCCTCGCCAAGCATCCCGAGTACGTGGTGATGCAGATCTACGAGGGCAACGATCTCCGCGACGCCGCCCGCTACTACGACTACGTGGCCGCGAGCCCGGCCGAGCGGCGGCTCTTCCTCGATCGGGCCGGGTGGAATCCGATTCGCTTCGAGCCGGCGCGCTGGCTCGACAATCCGATCGGCCGCCACAGCTACGCCTACGACTTCGCCGTCGTGGGGTCGGCCGTCGCGGCTTCGAGCCTCCTCGACTCCGTCGCGCGCGAACCCGGCCGCAACATCGATTTTCGCTACGCGCTGAACCTCCCGAGCGGCCGGGTCGCAATGAACACGCAGAACAACGATCGGGACGAGGTGCGCTCGGCGCGCGATCTCGCCGCCGGCCGCCTGTCGCCGAGTCTCTACGACGGCGCGCTCGACGGCTTCGCCGCGCTCGCGCGCGAGCACGGCTTCGTGCCGATCCTCGCCTACGCGCCGACCGCGTACACCGCCTACGCCGAGCTCGTCGAGTTCGCCGATCCCGGCCTGACGGATCTGATGACGGCGTTCAGCGTCGCGCAGCGCGAGCACCTGCGCGTGCGCGCGGCGACCGACGGTCTCGTCTTCGTCGACCTCACCCCGCTCCTGCAGGCGGCCGCCCGCGACCCCAACCAGCGCGAGCTGCTCTACTTCCCGATCAACGTGCACTACGCCCCGGCGGGACAGCGCGTGGTCGCAGACGCCATCGCGGCCGCGATCCGCGCGCAGCCGCACCGCTAACCGCTCGCCGCGAGCTTCCGCGCGCGCAGCGCGCGGCCGAGCGAAGCGAGCCGGCGGGATGAGCCGACGCGGCTTTGCCGCGGCGGCGAAGGGGGAGAGATCCCCCTTCTGTACTTGACTCGCCGCGGTACGGAGACCACGGTCGCGTGTGCGCTGCGTCGGTTGCGATCGCGAGCTGTTGCCGGGGAAGCCATTTTGTCACGTGTGCGGAACCCGCGCGCCTTCCGCGTGCGCGGCCTGCGGCGAGGTGGTCACCGAAGGCTTCCGCTTTTGTCCGACCTGCGGCACCCCGGTCGCGGGCCATCCCGCGCCGGCGGCTGCGTCACCACCGCAGCCCGTCGCCGACGACCCGACGCGGCTCGGGCGCGACATCCCGGAGCTCCTCGCCGCCAAGATCCGCGCCAATCAGGGCGGCGTCCATGCCGGCGAGCGCAAGCTCGTCACCGTCATGTTCTCCGACCTGGTGGGCTCGACGGCGATCGCGGAACGGCTCGATCCGGAGGAGTTTCGCGATCTACTCGAGCAGTACCTGGCGATCGCCTTCCGCGAGGTCTACCGCGTCGAGGGCATCATCACCCAGCTGGCCGGCGACGGGGTGATGGCGCTCTTCGGCGCGCCCATCGCGCACGAGGACGCACCCTACCGCGGCGTCTGCGCGGCGCTCGCGATCCGCGACGCGCTGGCGGAGCTGAGCGCGGAGCTCCGCGCGTCCGGCGGCGTCGAGCTTCGGGTGCGCATCGGCGTCCATACCGGACCGGTGGTGGTCGGCGCCGTCGGCAGCGACCTCAAGATGGACTACACGGCGGTCGGCGACACCACCAATCTCGCGCAAGCGCTGGAGGCGGCCGCCGCGCCCGGGACGGTGCTGATCAGCGAGGCCACGCACCGTCTGGTGCGCGGCTTCTTCGAGGTCCTGCCGGCGCGGCAATTCGGGTTCGGCGGCAACCGCGAGCCGGTCGTGGCCTTCGAGGTCCGCGGCCTCTCCGCGGCCACCACGCCCATGGCGGTCGCCGAGGCGCGCGGCCTGACGCCGCTCGTCGGCCGCGGCGAGGAGCTCGCCCAGCTGGCCGCCTGCGTCGATCGACTGGCGGGCTCGCTCCCGCAGGTGGTGACCATCGTCGGCGACGCCGGCAGCGGCAAGTCTCGCCTCCTGCACGAGCTCAAGTCGCGGCTCACCGACCTGCCGGTCACCGTCTTCGAAGGGCGCTGTTCGGCCATGACGCAGTCGGTGCCCTACCTGCCCTGGGTCACCATGCTGCGCCAGTACTTCGGGCTCGCCGCCGACGACGGCGAGCCCGAGGCCCGGGCCAAGATCGCGCGCACGCTCGGCGCCGACGCGGCCGACCTCGCGCCGTCGATGCCGGCATTGTTCAAGGTCTTGAGCCTGCGCGACGATTCCGCGTCCGCCGAGATCGGCGCGGACGAGGACACGCGGCGCGTGACCTTCGAGGCGGTGGCGGCGGTGGTGCGTCGCGCCAGCCAGCGGCAACCGGTCGTGATGATCGTCGAGGACGTACACTGGATCGACGAACCGTCGCGCGAGATGTTGGAGCTCGCCGTCGCGCGGCCGAAGCGCTCGCGGGTCATGATCGTGATCAGCCACCGCCCGGACCATCAGCCGAGCTGGCGGGTCAGGGGCGCGCTCACCCAGCTCACGCTCGGGCCGCTCTCCGACGTGGAGAGCACCGGCATCATCCGCGCGGTCGCGGGCGGGGCGCTGCCGCCCGAGCTCGAGCGCCGCATCGTGCGCAAGGCCGAAGGCAACCCACTCTTCACGGAGGAGATCACCCGCACGCTGGTGGACGGCGGCTATCTGCTGCGGAGCGACGGGCGCGTGCGCCTGACCCGGCCGGTCGACGACATCCGCATGCCGGGGACGGTGGAGGAGCTGATCGGGGCCCGGCTCGATCGGCTCGGAGCCCACGCCAAGCGCGTGGTGCAGGTAGCGGCCGTGCTCGGGCGCCAATTTCACCGCGCCGAGCTCGTCCAGCTCCTCGCCGGCGAGGGGATCGACGTCGCCGGCGAGCTGGCCGGGCTCGAGGACCGCGGCGTCATCCACCGCGCGACGATGCTCGGCGGCGACGAGCTCCGCTTCGGCGAGAGCCTGACGCAAGAGGTCGCGTACGAGGGGCTGTTGCTGCGCCAACGCCGCGAGCTGCACGCGCGCATCGGTTCCCTGATCGCCGCCCTTCCGGGAGAGCCGACGGCCGAGCGCGCGGCGTTGCTCGCCCACCACTTCGCGCGCAGCGACGACCGGGCGCGCGCGGTCGGCGCGTTCCTCGACGCCGCCCGCAGGGCCGAGCGCGTCCCCTCGTTCCTGTCCGCCGTGCGGTTCTACCGTGATGCGTTCGAGACGGCGGACGGCCTGCTGCAATCGGGAGCCCAGGGTGCCGAGCTGCCGCGGCAGACGCTGCACGCCGCCTACGGTCTCTGTCGCATGGCGGTGATCTACGGCGTCGCCGGGCTCGACGAGGCCGAGCGCGCGGCGCGGCGCGGCCGGCAGCTCGCGGAGCAGCTCGACGACACCGAGGCCTTCGTCGACCTCTGCAGCATGCAGGGCAGCATGGCAATGTCGACCCGCGCCCGCGACACCTTCACGAGCGGCTTCGCGATCGTCGAGGAAGGGCTCGCCGTCGCCGAGCGCGCCGGCCTCGCGTTGGCGGCCGCCCGCGCCGCACGCGCGCTCGCCATGGGCCATCTCTACGACGGCCGCTTCGAGCAGGCGGAGCGCGGGAGCGACGCGGTGCTCGCCGCGCTCGCGCGCGTCGACCCGCCCGATCGGCCGTCCGATCTCGCGCTCGGCACGCGGGTCATGCGGGACCGGCTTCTTTTTTACCGCGACGACCCCGCCGGCTCCATCGCGAGCGCGACCACCACCTTCGAGACGGCGGTGCGGGTCGGCAACCGCACCCTGCAGACCGTCTCGGCGGCCACGGTGGCGCTCGCCCACATGGTGCGGGCCGAGTACGAGGCGGCGCGGCGTTGGGTGGACGCGAGCCTCGAGGTCGCGCTCGCGGTCGGCAACGTCGGCGCCACGCGCTCGGCGGCGGCGATCGGATTGCTCTCGAGCCTGGAGGACGGCGAGGCGGCCACCTCGCGCTACACCGAGCTGCTCGAGCAGGATCCCGTCGGCACCACCGAGCCGCTCGCTGCCGCCATCGTCATCGAGGCATTGCTCGCGACCGGCTCGCTCCGCCAGGCGGAGCAGCTCGCGGAGCGCGCCTACGCGGCCGCCGGCGGGCGTCTCCGCGAGGCCGGCGCCGCGCTCGCGCTCGGCGAGGTCCGGCTGCGGATGGGCGCGGCGGCCGAGGCGGAGGAGTCATTCGAGCGCGCGCGCGCTATCGCCGTGGACCTCGGCGTGTCGTCGATCGCCGCGGGAGCCATGCTCGGTCTCGGCGAGCTGGCGGTCGCGCGCGGCAACCCCTCCGACGGCACTCGCCTCTTCACGGACGCCCTCGCGACCTACCGCCGTCTCGGCCTGCTCCACTACGCCGCGCGCGCCACGCGCCTCCTCGCCGAAGCCGAAACCGGCGTCCAGCAAAGCGCCTGAAGCTAGTCGATTCGGCCCCGTGCGGTCGCGCCGGCTACGGGGTGCAGAGGAGCTGGACGGTGTCCGTGTCGCGACCGCGGGAGTTGTAGTTGACGCGGGCCTTGAGGAGCATCCGCTTCTGCTTGAAGCCGCTGCCGCCCGCCACCATGGGGACGACCATGTCGATGGCACCCGAGCATGCGTCGTGTGACGGCCCGACGATCAGGGGCTGAATGGCCCCGAGCTGGGCGCGGATCGCGGCCGCCGCCGGCGAGCTCGCGGCGGTCTTCGTCGAGGGCTTCAAGATGTCGGTCGTGGAGTGAATGGTATCGACCGACTCCGGCGAGCACAGCACCGTGTCCCAGACGCGGGCGCACACCTGCACCCGGAAGGTGCAGCTGCCGTTGACGGCGCCGTCCTGGTCGCAACCGGGATCACCGTCGCGACAGGTTTGCTTCGACGATCGCCTGCCATTGTTGTCGAGACGCTGCGGGGTCGCGTTCGTGACGGCCCACTCGAGGACGCAATCGCTCTTTGGGCTGCCGCCACCCGGGATCAGCTCGAGCTGGCAGGTGGGACCGCAGCCGTCGCCGGCGGTCGTGTTGCCGTCGTCGCAGCGTTCGCCCGCGGTGACGTTGCCGTCCCCGCACGGGGTCACGATGCAGCTCGAGCTGCAGGCGTCGGCGTCGGAGACGTTGCCGTCGTCGCACTCCTCGCCGAGGGTGATCTCGCCGTCGCCGCAGCCCGTGCGCTCGCAGGCGGCACTGCAATCATCCCCGTCATCGCTGTTGCCGTCGTCGCACTCCTCGCCGACGCTCACGATGCCGTTGCCGCAGGCGGTCGGCGTGCAGTCGTGATCGCAGCCGTCGCCGTCGAGCACGTTGCCGTCGTCGCAGAGCTCGCCCGGCGCCGGCACGCCGTCGCCGCAGCCTGGCGGCACCTCGACCGCGGACATGGCCGCACCCCGCGCCTGCGTCATGCTGCCGAGCGGGATGGTCGGGTTGCCGCCGCGCGCCCCGAGGTCGATGATCGACACCGTCGAGTCGCCGTTGTTGACGACGTAGAGCTTGTTGCCGTCGGGCGTGACCGAGACCGACCACGGCCTCGGTCCGACGGTGATCGTGTCGACGACGGCGTTCGCCGCCGTGGAGATCACCGAGACCGTACCGGCGACCGGGTCGGCGTTGTTCGCCACGAAGAGGTAGGTCCCGGCCGGATTGACCACCATGCCGCGGGGCGTATCGCCGACGGTAATCCGATCGATGATGGTCTCGGTGGCGGTGTCGAGGACGTCGACCTCGCCCGTGCCGTACGGACAGAGGCTGTTGTCGCACGAGTGGGCGAAATAGGCGCGGTCGCCGCTTGGGCTGAACACCACCCCGAACGCAAGGCCGCCCTCGCCGTCGACGTAGATGGTGCGGACGATCGCGTCGGTCGACGGGTCGATCACGTGGACCCAGCCGAACTGGGTGACGACATAGACGCGGTCGCCGCTCGGGTGGACGGCGAGCATGGTCGGCCAGAGGTACGTGCCGAGCGTCGTCACGAGCGACATCGTGTCGGTGTCGATGATCGAGACACTATTGGTGTAGTTGTTGGCGACGTAGAGGCGCGGCAAGGAGGGATGGACCCCGATGCTGATCGAAGGCCCGCCGCCGGTGTCGACGGTGTCGATGACGGTGTTGGTCGCGGTGTCGAGCTTGTGGACCCGGCCCGACGGCGCCTCGGGCACGCCGTTCCCGGCGGCGAGGAGGTACGCGATCGGCTGACCGACCGGCAACGCCACGCCGAACGGGTTTTGAACGACCGGGACGGTCGCGACCACGGTGTCGGTCGCGGTGTCGAGCACCGTCACCGTGTCGCTGTAGGTGTTCGAGAAGTACGCGAAGGGCTCCGCCTGCGCGGCGGGGCCGGCGGCGAGCGACAGCGCGGCAGCCACGATCTCGGCGGCCACGAGCATGCGAACCGTTCGGAGCAGGAACATGGGGGTCTCCTCCCGCGGAGCAGCAGGTGCGCGCGAGCGGGGAGACGCTACTGCGGTCGATCCGCGGGGGTCAAGCGCTTTCGCCGCGGGGTCCGGGACCGGCCGCGGCTCACTCCCCACCCGTCAGCATGCCGACCATCGCGGCGATCCCCGCGCCCACCAGGTCGATCCCGCCTCCGCCGGCGAGACTTCGGCCGGACTCGCGCTCGATGCGCTGAAAAAAGCCATCGACCGCCATGCGGTCCATGGCGAGACGCGCCGGCAACGAGGGATCGACGGTGCGCCGCCGCTCCTCGGCGGCGCGGAGCTCGCGCACGACTCGGTCGACGTGCGCCGGATCGAGCGTCGAGACCGGGGCGCGACAGAAGTCGCACTGCGAGCCGCGCTCGAGATCGACGCTGGCACCACAGCCGTCGCAGCGCACCGTCTTGATGCGGGCGCGGAGGTCGGCGAGCTCGGCGGGGGCGAGGGGCCGCACGAAGTCCTTCTCGCGAAGAAAGTCGACGAAGGTCGTGAGGCGCCCGTGCTCGGCGGCACAGCGCCAGTAGCGGAACTGGACGTGACGCTGCCGATCGCGGGTGGCGTCGAGCGGGACCCGACAACGGGGACAGGCCGGGCGGGCGAGGGCCGGTCCCTGGTGCTGGCCGCGCCGCTCGTGGATGAGGGTGAAGAGCTCGAGGATCGCGCCCGGCGCGAGCAAGAGGCTCTCGTAGCCGTCGAACCAGAGCACGCGACAGCCGAAGCAGGCGTCGAGCGCGAGCGGTTGGCCGTACTTGCCCTCGAGCGCGTGCGCCATCATCGGCTGGCTGCAGCCGGGGCACGCGAGCGGTCGCGACTCAGCCAAGGGAGTTGCCACACTCCGGGCAGAAACGTGTCGCGCGCTCGAGGCTGGCGTGGCAGTGGGGACAGGTGGTCGGCACGACAGCCGCGCCGCCGCCCGCTGTGGGCGGCGGGCTCGTCGGTGCGGCGCTCGGCGTGCCGCCGGGTCCCGGGATCGCACCGCCGGCCGCGCCCGTGATCGCGTGCGCCATCGCCTGCCCCATCACGGCGCCGGCACCGACGCCGACCCCGGCTCCGGCGGCGCCGCCGCCGCCCTCCGCCGCCGCGGCGAGCGGGATCGAGCGGGCCGTCTGGAACTGCGTGTAGGGACCGGAATCGCCGACGACGCTCATGCCGATGCGCTCCTCGAGCCGCTGTCTCAGCTCGTCGGTGAGCGAGAGACCCTGGATCTGCACGTCCTCGACCGCGATCCCGAGGGGCGCGCACGCCGCCTCGGCCCGCTCGCGCGTGCCGGCCGCGAGTGCCGACTGGTTCGCCGCCATGTCGAGGAAGGGGACGGCGCTCGTGCCGAGATGCTCCGCGAGCGCGCTCGTCAGCGCCGCCCGCAGCTGACCCTCGAGGTCCGCCACCCGGTAGACGTCGCGGGTGCCGGACACCTCGCGGTGGAAGCGGCCGGGGTCGGCGATGCGGAAGCTGTAGACGCCGAAGACCCGCACCTGCACCGCACCGAACTCGCGGTCGCGGACGGTGATGGGCTCCGGCGTTCCGAACGTCTGCCCGACCCTCTGGCGGGTCGAGTAGAAGTAGACCTCGCTCTTGAAGGGCGACTCGAACATCTTGGTCCAGTGGCGGAGGTTGGTGAGCACGGGCAGGTTCTGGGTGCGCAGCACGTAGCGACCGCCGTCGAAGCGGTCGGCGATGCGCCCGTCGTCGACGAAGATCGCCGACTGGGTGTCGCGCACGATGAGCGCCGCCCCCTGCTGAATCTCGAGGTCCGCGGTCGGGAAGCGCCAGGCGAGGACGTCGTCGCCCTCCTCCGTCCACTGGATGACGTCGATGAACTGCTTGGCGATGAAGCGTGCGAGACCCATGGCGGATCCTCCCGGTCCACGAAGCGAGCAATCACGGTGCCAGCGGCGCTGCGGTGGCCGCCCCGTAAGTTGGCGCGGCGTCTGGGTAGGAATGACGAAAAGCGTCCCCTACCGGCGCCGACCGTCAACCCCGTGTCACCGGCGCGGTTTGATCGCCTGGATCGCCCGCACCAGCCCCGAGCCGGCACGGGCGACGAACTCGTCCGGCTCCATCAGCGGCGAGAGCACGAAGTGGCGGCAGCCGGCGTCGGCGAAGGCCTGGATCTGCTCGAGGCAATCGGCGGGACGGCCGAGGAGGCAGTACTTCTTGGCGGCGTCGCGGAAGGGACGGTTGTAGATCATCTGCAAGAGATTCGCGGCGCGATCGAGCGCGGCGTCGTAGTCGTCGTCGAGGATGGTGAAGAGGAAGGCGGCGGTCGTGAAGGGCACCGCGCTCCGACCCGCCTCGGCGGCGTGACGGCCGATGGTCGCGAGGTTCTCGGCATAGGTCTCGGCGGCGCACATGTGGGAGATGTAGCCGTCGCCGAGCCGGCCGGCGCGACGGAGGGCCGGCGGCTTTCGCCCCCCGACGATGATCGGCGGGCCGCCCGGCCGGACCGGCTTGGGATCGAGGGAGACCGGCCCGAAGCGGAAATGCCGGCCTTCGTGCACGACGCCGTCCTCGCTCCAGAGACGCCGGACGACGCCGATCGCCTCGTCGGTCCGGCTGCCGCGCTCGTTCACCGGCACGCCGCTCGCGACGAACTCGGGTGGGAACTCGCCACCGACGCCGACGCCGAAGAGAAAGCGGCCGCCGCTCAGCACATCGAGGGTCGAAGCGACCTTGGCGGCGATCGTCGGGTGGCGGAGCGGCAGCAGATAGACGCCGGTCCCGAGCTTCACGCGCTCGGTCGCGCCGGCGACGAACGAGAGCAGCGTCATCGACTCGAGGATCGGGACGTAGAAGGAGACGTGATCGCCCGCCCAGAGCGAGTCGAAGCCGGCGGCCTCGGCGGCGCGCGCGAGGCGCACCACGCCGTCCCGATGCTGGGCCGTGATCACGGCGCCGCACTCCACGGTGTCCTGCAGGACGAGGGGATCGCTCATGGAGATCGATCTGTGACGGAAAACCCCTGGCATGCAAGAGACAACCTGATACTTTCGCGCGCCATGCCGACCGCCGAACGCGACCTGACCAAGCACGATGCCCTCGAGGACTTCGACCATCGCGAGCTCACGTTCCTGGAGCAGAGGCGACGGGTCTACGTCGCCGGCACCGGCCCCGCGGTGATCGTCATGAGCGAGATGCCCGGCATCTACCCTTTGGTCGGGCGCTTCGCGCGCGAGGTGCGGGACGCCGGCTTCACCGTCTGGATGCCGCACCTCTTCGGCGAGGACGGCCGGCCGCTCTCGCTCGCCTACGGACTCGGCAGCATGATCCGGGGCTGCATCAGCCGCGAGTTCCGCGCCTTCGCCGCCGACGCGTCGAGCCCGGTGATCGACTGGCTGCGTGCGCTTGCGCGGCACGCCCATCCCGCCTGCGGTGGGAAGGGCGTGGGCGCGATCGGCATGTGCTTCACCGGCAACTTCGCCCTCTCGCTCATGCTCGAGCCCGTCGTACGCGCGCCCGTGCTGGCGCAACCCTCGCTGCCGATCTTCCAGCGCGGCGGCATGCACATCGCACCCGACGAGCTCGCGACGGTGAAGGAACGGATGGAGCGCGAGGACTTGACCGTTCTCGCCTACCGCTTCGCGGGCGACGCCTTCTGCCGCGCCGAGCGCTTCGCGGCGTACCAGGAGGCCCTCGGCGACCGCTTCGTGCCCCGGGTGCTGCCCGACTCCGCGGCCAACCCCAATGCGCCGATGAAGAACCCCCACAGCGTGGTGACGGCGCACCTGATCGATCGCGCGGGGGAGCCGACGCGTGCTGCCCTCGACGAGATCCTGGGGTTTTTTCGGGAGCGTCTGCTCTAGAAGACGTTGGTAAGGGAAGGGGGGGCCGGGGTCGATCGTTGCCCGCGGCGTGCGCCGTCACCGTCGGCCCCGCGGCTCCCCGTGCCGTTCGTGCCGACGAGCGCAGGCAGCTGATCTTTGGCTTCTTGGCTTGACATCATCGACGCATTCGATAAGGTCGCCGTAATCAAATGGCTCGCCGACTCGCCCAGCTGAGCTTGTCGTTACCTGCACCCCGGCGCTGGGGTGGCCGTCGCGCCGGTGCGGGCCGCAAGCCCGGTCCCAAACCGAGGCTCCGCCACCTCTCACGCACGCCCTTTCGGCAGACGCTCCCCGCGCACGTCACGCTGCGCCTGCGGCCAGGCCTGCCTTCACTCCGCGACGTCCGGGTCGTGCGGACGATCGAGCGTTCCTTCGCGAAGGGCTGTGAGCGCGAAGAGTTCCGCCTCGTCCACTACTCGCTCCAAGGCAACCACGCGCACCTCATCATCGAGGCCCGTGATCGCATCGCGCTCGGCCGCGGCATGATGGCGATCGGTTCACGGCTCGCAAGAGCCGTGAACCGCGTGGCAAGGCGAAGCGGTCCCGTCCTAGCCGATCGCTACCACTTGAGACTCCTTCCCACACCGCGGGAGGTCCGTTCAGCGCTTCGCTACGTGCTCCTGAACGCGCGCCGGCACGCCGCGAAGGCCCGCCACAAGGTCAGGAAGGCCGCGCAGCTCGATCCCGCCTCGTCGGCGCGCTGGTTCGACGGGTGGCAACGAGGCGCAGCGACCGAAGCGGCCGCATCCACCGTCACCGCCGTGGCGCGAGCGCGTACTTGGCTACTGAGAATAGGCTGGCGCCGCCACGGCCTACTCGACCCCAGGGACGTCCCGGGCTAACGGCCAATCGTCGCGTCGCACGCCGGGCCCAGCCGCTCGCGAGCCAACGGCGCCTCCGCCCCCTTCCTTACCAACCCTCTTCTTACCCCGCTCCGCCCGCGCCTACCCCACCTCGCCCTTGGCCCCGACCCGCTCGAGCGCATCGTAGAGATCGAGGATGTGCCGGGTATTGGCCCCGAGATCCCCCTTCCCCACCCGCGACTCCCCTCGCACCACTAGCGCCGGGTGGCGATTCGGCTCCGACATCACCCCGATCGTGACGTCGTCCTTGAAACGAAAGAGCGCCGTGGTCACGACCGCGTGGATCTCGCGCCGCGCGTCGGTGGACGTCTCCACCTGCCAGTGCGGCAGCGCCGCAATCGCCTCCTTCACCTTGGCGTAGAGCACGTCGGGCGGGAGGTCGAAGCGACGCGTCCGCAGCTCCGGGAACGTCGAGCCGTCGCTGGTCTCCGCCACATGGGTGTTCAGATAGGCGTTGAGCCGCACCGACGCCCCCGGCGGATCACCGAGCGGCAGCTGGTTGCCCGCCAGCCCGGCGGCCAGGAGGGTCACGAACGCCAGGACGGCGACGACGAGCCATCTCACGACACGCATCGCAACCTCCTTCGATCGGCACCGGGCGCCGATCGGGCCGCAGATAGCAGGCAGGGGCCCCCGAACGCCAGAACGCGAGCCCGCCGTGGTTTAGTGCACCAATGCGAGTCTCCGGACGTCTACGTAGAGACTGTTCCCGCCATCCCTCCTGCGTAACCGGGATTGAAAGCCGGCTTTTTTCATCCATAAGGGACACCTCTCCGGAGGATGTCCCATGGAAACGCGGTGTGTGCTCTGCGACGAGCCGATGACGCTACGAGCGATCGGCGCGATGGTTCTGACGGGCGACGTCGAGCATCCCGACGGCGACGTGCTCTGCCGGCGCTGCGCGGCCTTGTCGCCCGACGAGCAGAAACACCGCCGCGACGTCGCGATGGCGCGGATCCTTCGTGAGGAGATGCTCGCAACGGACGAGTCTCGCTCGCCGCGAGCGCGCCACCCCGTCCCCGAGCGGGCGGAGTAGAGCACAAGTCGGCCGCGTGGGCGTTCAAGCGCTGGCCTGCCAGTGCCGCCGGAGCTCGTCGTTCAGCGTCGCGGCGCGCTCCTCCGGGAAAAAGAGTCGCGCCCCCTCGAGCTCGATCCGTCGCCGGGCTCCCGGAATGGCATCCGCGAGCCAGCGCGACCAGCGCACGTCGAAGTAGACGTCGTCCGTGCCCCACACCACGAGCGTCGGCACCTCGAGGGCGCGGAGACGCTTCTCCACCGCGACCGTCTGGGCGCAGTCGAAGGCGGCGAGGAAGCGCTCGAGGTCGCGCACCCGCTGCGGCGAGGCGAGGAACGGCCGGAGATAGGTCTCGATGGTCTCGTCGGTGACGCGCTCCGGGTGCTCGTAGGCCGGACCCAACGCCTCGGCCGAGCGATAGAATGCCTTGTTGCCGAGCATCCCCTCGAGCGCGCCCCGGAGCCCGCCGTCGGCCGAAAGCTTCAAGAAGGGCTTGAAGGCCTCCGGCGGCCAGTTGTCGTGCACGTCGCAATCCGTGAGGGCGAGGCTGCGGAGACGCTCGGGATGGTTGGCCGCGAAGATGAGCGCGATGCCACCGCCGCTGTCGTTGCCGACGACGTCGGCCTTGTCGATGCCGAGCGCGTCCAGGAATTCCGGCAGCATCGCCGCGTTGGCCGTCGACGACACGTCCTGCGTCGGGTCGATCGCGGTCGCGCCGTGCGCCAGGAGATCGACGGCGATGCAGCGCCGCAGATCGCCGAGCGCCGCCAGCTGGTGCCGCCAGAGGTAGCCGTTCAGCAGCACACCATGCAGGAAGAGTGCTACCGGCCCCTCCCCGTGCTCGACGTAGCTGATGCGTCCCGACGGCGTCGCGACCGATCGCCGCGTGCTCTCGAAGGTCTTCCGATCCATGTGATCCTCCTTGTGCTCGAGGTGGTTGCCCGGGGCGTCACGCGTGCCGGGCTCGAATGGGGAGGACGTAGCGAGCACGCCGCGGCACTACTTTGCGGATCTTGCGGAATGAGCGGCGCGGCCGGCCGTTTTCGGACGCGATAGTCGGCTCGCCCGGATCGCGCCCCGTGCTAAACACGGCGCGTGCGGCCGCGCGTCGTCGTGACTTTTCCGCTGCCACCTGCGGCGGCAAGACTGTTGAAGCGCGCGGCGCACGTCCGCACCTATCGCGGACCCCAACCCATCCCCCGCCGCACCCTTCTCGCCGCCGTCCGCGCCGCCGACGGGCTGCTCTGCCTGCTCACCGAGCGCATCGACGCCGAGTTCCTCGCCGCCGCGCCCCGCCTCCGCGCCGTCGCCAACTACGCCGTCGGCTACAACAACGTCGACCTCGCCGCCGCCGAGGCGCGCGGGGTGATCGTCACCAACACGCCCGACGTGCTGACCGAGACCTCGGCCGACCTCGCCTTCGCCTTGATGCTCGCGGCCGCGCGGCGCGTGGTCGAGGGCGATCGGCTGGTGCGGAGCGGCCGGTGGAACGGTTGGAAACCGGACCAGCTGCTCGGCCACGACGTCCATGGCGCCACGCTCGGCATCGTCGGGCTCGGTCGGATCGGCGCGGCGGTGGCGCGGCGGGCCCGCGGCTTCGGGATGCGCAGCCTCTACTGGGGCCGGCGCCGTCAAAAGCGCGCGCCCGCCGGCGCCCGCTACGCGCCGCTCGCGCGCCTGCTCGCGAGCGCCGACTTCGTGTCGATCCACGTGCCGCTGGCACCCGCGACGCGCCACCTGATCGGCGCCCGCGAGCTCGCGCGCATGAAGCGCACGGCGATCCTGGTGAACACGAGCCGCGGTCCCGTGGTCGACGAGGCGGCGCTCACGACGGCGCTCCGTCGCGGCCGCATCGCCGCCGCCGGCCTCGACGTATTCGAGCGCGAGCCCGCCGTGCCGGCCGCACTCCGCCGTCTTCCGAACGTCGTCCTGACGCCGCACGTCGGGAGCGCCACGACGGCGACCCGTACCGCGATGGCCGTCCTCGCCGCCCGGAACCTGGTCGCGGCGCTGGCCGGACGCGAGCCGCCGAATCGCGTCGTTCTGCACAAGACCCCGCTCGGCAGCGCCCGGCGGCCACGCTAAGCTCTCACCCGTGGGCTTCGGGTGGCTGCTCTTCTCCGCGCGCGTCCGCAATCGCTCGCTGATCGCCGGCGTGCTGGCGTTGGTCGCGAGCGCCTGCACCCCGATCGCCTACCAGGTCGGCGTCCCGCTCCTGTACCGCGAGGCCAAGCTTCCGGCCGAGCAGGTGGCGCGCGACCTCGATTACTGGGGCGATCCCGATCCCGACCCGGAGAAGCATCGGCTCGACCTCTTCATGCCGAAGGGACGCGGCTGGCCGGTCATGGTCTTCATCCACGGCGGCGGCTGGACGAGCGGCGACAAGGGTCTCACGGTCGCGGGCGCCGACATCTACGGCAACATCGGACGCTTCTACGCCGGCCACGGCATCGGCGTCGCCGTCATCAGCTACCGGCTGCAACCGAAGGTCGGGTGGCCGGACCAGATCGACGACGTGGCGCGCGCCGTCGCCTGGATCCACGCCAACGTCGCCCGCTACGGCGGCGACCCGGAGAGGATCGTGCTCGCCGGCCACTCGGCGGGCGGTCAGCTGGCGACGCGCGTCGCGCTCGATCCGGCTCCGCTCGCCGCCCTCGGCGTCGATCGCCGCGCCATCAAAGGCATCGTCTCGGTGAGCGGCGCCGGTCTCGACTTGACCGACGCCGAGAGCTGGCGCCTCGGCCAGCCGCGCGGCTACTACGAGACGCGCTTCCGGAACGGCAGCGACGGCGACGCCTGGATGGGCGACGCCTCCCCGATCCGCTTCGTCGGTCCGACCGCGCCACCCGGCCTCGTGATCTTCGCCGAGGGCGACCCGCCCGAGCTGCGCCGTCAAGGAATGGTGCTCGCCGCCGCGCTCGGCAAAGCAGGAGTCCGCAGCGAAACGGTAGTCGTACCCGGCTCGAGCCATACTCGTATCGTCTTGACCCTCAGCCGCGGCGACACCGTCGCCTCGCGCGCCATATTGCGGTTTCTCGCCGTTCTCGATCCGAAGTTGGCAATTGACGCGTCGTGACAAGCGTGTGTATGGACGGGCAATGCCGAGCGTGTGGCTCTTCAAGACCGAACCGACGGCCTACTCGTTCGATCAGCTCGAGCGCGACGGCAAGACCGTCTGGGACGGCGTGAAAAATCCGGTGGCGCGGAAGCACATCGCTGCCGTCAAGCGCGGCGATCAGGTGCTGATCTACCACACCGGTGACGAGAAGGCGGTGATCGGCATCGCCAAGGCGCTCTCCGACGGCTACCCCGATCCGAAGCAGAAAGACCCGAAGGCCGCCGTCGTCGACCTCGAGCCGGTGAAGCGCCTGAAGCGTCCGGTGACGCTCGCCGAGCTGAAGCAGCGCCCGTCGCTGAAGGCCTTCCCGCTGGTCCGGCTGCCGCGGCTCTCGGCGATGCCCGTCAGCGCCGCCGAGTGGAAGGAAATCGAGCAGCTCAGTCGCACGTAACCGACGACGCGCCACTGCGTCGTGTCGTCAGGGAGAATGCAATGGCGATCACGAGCGAGAAGATCGGCGCCACCGAGGGCCCCGCGAGGCTACCCGGCATCGCGCGCGGCGGCGCGTTCCTGATCGAGCCGCTCGGCAGCCGGGACATCTTCATCACCGGCGAGTTCACCGACGAGCAGCTCGCCTACGCGATCGCCGCCGAGGAGTTCGTCGCCAAGGAGGTCCTGCCCCGGCTCGACGCGATCGAGCACAAGGAGGAGGGCCTGATGCCGCGGCTGCTCAAGCGCGCCGGCGAGCTCGGGCTCCTGATGATCGACATCCCCGAGCAGTACGGCGGCCTCGGGCTCGACAAGACGACCTCGATGCTGGTCTCGGAGCGCGCCGCCAAGTGCGCGTCCTTCAGCGTCTCGTGGGGCGCGCACACCGGCATCGGCACGCTGCCGCTCGTCTATTACGGCACGGCAGAACAGAAGGCGCGCTACCTCCCGAAGCTCGCGACCGGCGAGATGCTGGCCGCCTACGCCCTCACCGAGCCTGGCTCCGGCAGCGACGCGACCGCGGCCCGTGCCACTGCCGTACGGTCGGGAGACACCTACGTCCTGAACGGCGTGAAGCAGTTCATCACCAACGCCGGCTTCGCCGACCTCTTCACGGTCTTCGCCAAGGTCGACGGCAAGCAGTTCACGGCGTTCCTGGTCGAGCGCACCTACCCCGGCGTCTCGACCGGCCCCGAGGAGCAGAAGCTCGGCATCAAGGGCTCGTCGACGCGCCAGCTGATCCTCGAGGACGCGCAGGTGCCGGCCGGGAACCTGCTCGGCGAGGTCGGCCGCGGCCACAAGATCGCCTTCAACATCCTGAACATCGGGCGCTTCAAGCTCGGCTGCGGCGCGGTGGGTGCCGCCCGCGAGTGTCTCGACGGCGCCATCAAGTACGCCTCGGAGCGGAAGCAGTTCGGCAAGCCGATCGCCGAGTTCGGCGTCATCCAGCAGAAGATCGCCGACATGGCGACGCGCATCTTCGTCGCCGACGCCATGTCCTACCGCACCGCCGGCCTGATGGACGACGCGACCCACGCCCTCGACGCCAAGGCGCCCGACTACCAGCGCCAGGTGATCGACGTGCTCGACGAGTACACGATCGAGTGCTCGATCATCAAGGTGTTCGGCACCGAGTGCCTCGACTTCGTCGCCGACGAGGCGCTGCAGATCCTCGGCGGCTACGGCTTCATCAGCGAGTACCCGATCGAGCGCCACTACCGCGACGCCCGCATCAACCGCATCTTCGAGGGCACCAACGAGATCAACCGCCTGATCATCCCCGCGACCCTGATGAAGCGCGTCGCCAAGGGCGGCATCCCGTATCTGCAGTTTCTCCAGTCCGTGCAGGAGGAGATCGCCGAGGTCGGACGGCGGCCGCTCTGCACGATCGGCCCGCTCGGCCAGGAGGTCCAGGCCTGCGAGATGGCGAAGCGCGTGGTCGCCTACACCGTGCAGATCATCCTGCAGCGCGGCCTCGCCGACCTGCAGGAGAAGCAGCAGCATCTGCTCATCCTCGCCGACATGATGATCGACGTCTACGCGATGGAGAGCGTCACCCACCGCGTGCTCGAGCAGATGCGGCTCCGCCCCGAGCTCGAGGCCGAGACCGAGCTCGACATGACCTACGTGTTCGTGGCCTCGGCGAACCAGCGGGTGGCGTCGCTGGCGGCGCGGCTCCTCGCCAACGAGCTCGAGGGCGCGGAGCTCGAAAAGCACCTCGAGACCGTACGGGCCTTCACGCCGGTCATTCCCATCCGTACCATCGACACCAAGACGCGCATCGCCAAGCGGCTGGTCGCGGACGGGGCGTTCCGATTCGTGTGAACGGGCTTTCCCTCCTCGCGGTCGCGGCGACGGTCCTGGTGGGGATCGTACTCGTCCCGGCGGGGGTCGGCGCCCACGAGGGACACGACGCGAGCCCGCATCCGACTCCGAGCGCGGGCTCCTCGCCGGCGCCCGCGGCGGCACCGGCACCGGTCACCTTCCGCATCCGCGCCGACGCCCGCGCCGACCTCGGCTGGACCGGCATCGCCCACGCCCAGCCCTGGCCCGCCGAGCAACACCTCGGCTTCGCCGCCGACTGCAGCGCCGGCGGCGCCGACTGCCGCGCCGTCGGCGGTTCCGCCGGCGACTTCTTCGGCTCACCGGTCGGGCTCTCGTCGGGGGGCGTCCCGGTGTGCGTGGTCAATCGCCTGACCGGCCCGGTCGGGGGAAGCGTGCAACCGAAGACCGGCTGCGGCGCGCTCGAGCTGCACCTGCAGTCGACGATCTACCTCGCCGAGGACGTCGCCGGCCCCTGTCCGGTCTGCGTCGAGGACCCGAAACCGAACGACGGCAAGAAGGAAGGCCGCTGTCGGGGAGGCGCGGCGAACGAGCGCGCGTGCGACACGCACGGGGTCTCGTCGCTCTTCGGCGCGACCTCGAACGATTGCCTGCCGAGCGCCGGCAAGAACGTCGGCGAGCTGCCGATCGATCTCGCCCCGCTCACCACCGGCCACGCGAGCCTCAGCGCGAAGCTCGTCTGCAAGGCCAGGAGCGGCAAGGACGCCCCGCGCTGCCACTGCGCGGCACAAACGGAGGCGGAGGCGTGCACCGGCTCACCGTGCTCGCCCGACGGTCGTTGCGTCGACGGCCCCATCGACGGCATCTGCAGCCGCGCCCCCTATAGGAGTTGCCGCCTCGACAGCGGTCCCGCCGAGTGCGACGCCCTCTTCCCCGGCAGCGGCGAGTGCGTGACCAGCGTCCGGCCGTGCTTCAACTCCACGATCGAGGCGACCGGCCGCTGCGACCCCGAGCACCCGACCTACGTCGCCGTCTTCTGCACCGGGGCGACGCGCGCGCCGACGCTGAACGCCGTCGCCGGGCTGCCGGGCCCGGCGCGGCTCGTGTTGCCACTCGAACGCCTTCGCTGACGACGCTTTGCGGATTGCCGGAGGCCGCAGGACTCGGGTACAGGGAAACGCCGCTCGATCCGCTCCCGGAGGCCACCGCCATGACCACCCGAGTCCTACTGATCCTTCCCCTCCTCCTTGGTCTCGTGATCGCCGCGGCGCCGCCAGTCGATGCCGGAGGCATGGACGACTTCGGCCGCTGCCTGACACGCAGCGGCGCGATCTTCTACGGAGCGTCCTGGTGTCCCGTCTGCCGCACTCAGAGCGAGAGGCTCGGGGCGGCGATGAACTACGTGCGCTACGTCGAGTGCGCGGATCGGAACGACTCCGATAGATCGACGTCGGAGTGCAAGTCGGCCAACATCAAGAGCTACCCGACCTGGGTGTTCGGCGACCGCTCGCGTAAGTCGGGCGGGCTCTCGCTCACCACCTTGGCGAACCGAAGTGGTTGCGCGTTGCCGGCCGGAGCCCAGACCGGCGCCCCGCCAGCCGGAGGTCGCGCCGGCGCGCCGCCGGCCGGAGGTCGCGCCGTTCCGCCACCACCACCCCACCGCCCGAAGATCATCGAGATTCGGTAGTCACGAATCCGCGGGCGCCGCGAGCGGCGCGGTCGCGCTCGGGATGCGCTCGCGCCAGGCCTCGGCGTGCGGCGCGGTCACGAACGCCAGCACGCCGGCGGCGGTGAGGGCCATCCCGAGTGCCTGCCTGAGCGTCGGGATCTCGCCGAGCAGCACGAAGGTCGCGCCGAGCGACAGCACCGGAATCGAGGGCACGACGATCGCGGTCGTGCGCGCCAGGTCGAGGCGGGCAATGGCGCCGTACCAGACCATGGTCCCGAGGTAGGCGAGCACCGTACCCTGGAAGGCCAGGAGCGGGAGCACGGGGCGAAGCGCCGCGAGATCGTCGCTCCGGCCGCCGAGCACGAGCCAGGCGAGGGCGAGAATCAGGCCGCCGTAGACGTAGCGCGCGCCCGTCAGCACCGGCGCCGGCACACCGGGGAGCCCGCGCAGCACCACCAAGTGCGAGAGCTGCCAGCAAAGCGGGGTCGCGAGGATCAGCCACACGCCGCTCGCCGACGAGAGCTGGTGAGCGCCGAGCGCGAGCGCGAGACCCGCGAGCAGGACGACGACCGCCGCCACCCGCCGGAGCGTCGGACGATGGCCGAGCCAGACCCAGGCGCCGACCAGCGCGTAGATCGGCTCCACCTGGAGGCAGAGCGCCACTTCGATCGCGCTCGTCCGGCCGGCCCCGGCGTAGAACAGCACGAACGCCGCCGCCGTCCCGAGCGCGCCCACGAGTGCGAGCCGCGGCCCCGTCCGCGGCGCGATCAGCACGCCGAGCTCGCCCCGCGCGGCCAACACGACCAGCGCCAGCGCCGCCGCGAAGAGGCTGGTCACCGTCGCGACCAGCAGCGGGTCGGCGCCGACGCTGGTGAGACGCGCCACCGCGGGAACGAAGGCGGCGTTCAGGGCACAGAGTCCGGCGAAGAGGAGGCCCGTGAGCTCGTGCCCGTCGCGATTGCGAAATCCGTGGCGTCTTCCGCCCGCAGCCGGTCGCTCCATCACGCTTCTTCGACTAGGTACGTGCCTGCAATCGTCCTTACGGCAATCGCAAGGGCACCGACAGCTCCTCCCCAAGGAGAGGCTCGAGTGGGACCGGGGCGGTCGCACGCGCCCGATGTGGGGACGCCGCCGGGTCCGGTCTCGGCCGTGAGCGCGCGGCTCTGTCTCTGGTCCGAGTCTGCCCGCCAGCACGCGCGGCAAGGCCGCAGGACCCGGCGGCGTCCCCACATCGGGCACGTGCCGTGGCAGGGTCGGCACGACTAGCCCTTCCTCGAAAAGCTTTTGACCTCACCCCGCGCACCGGTGTAGGAGCATTCCAATGTCCACGTTCGCCGCCGCCTTCTTTGGGTACTTTAGCTGGCCCGTTTCGGGGCAGGCGGCTGCGTGAACGCATAGCACCAACAGGTTCCGCAGATTCCGAAGGCCCCGGGAGCGATCTCGGGGCCTTCTTTTTTGGGAGCGAGTCATGACCGAGAAAATCGAAGACCGAAACGTGGAGGGCATCATGCCCCTGATCTCACCCCGCGAGGTGAAGGCCCAGCAGCCGCTCACGTCCCGCGCCGCCGCGGTGGTGCTCGACACCCGCCGGGCGATCCGCGACCTGCTGCACGGCCGAGACCGCGACCGCCTGCTGGTGGTCGTCGGCCCGTGCTCGATCCACGACGCCGAGGCGGCGCTCGACTACGCGCGCCGCCTGGTCAAGATCGCGGAGGCGACGCGCGACCGGCTGATCATCGTGATGCGCACCTACTTCGAGAAGCCGCGCACGACCGTCGGCTGGAAGGGTCTGATCAACGATCCGCACCTCGACGGCTCGTGCGACATCGCGAGCGGGCTCCAGCTGGCCCGGCGCATCCTGCTCGAGATCAACGACATCGGCCTGCCATGCGGCGGCGAGGTGCTCGACCCCATCACTCCGCAATACATCTCGGATCTCCTCAGCTGGGCGTCGATCGGCGCCCGCACGATCGAGAGCCAGACCCATCGCGAGATGGCGAGCGGCCTCTCGATGCCGATCGGCTTCAAGAACTCGACCGAGGGCGGCCTCGAGGTGGCGCTGCACGCGATGATCTCGGCGCGTCATCCCCACACCTTCCTCGGCATCACGGCCGACGGCGCCACCGCCACCATCAAGACCGCCGGCAATCCCGACCGTCACGTCGTGCTGCGCGGCGGCGGCGGCGGACCGAACTACAGCCCGGCCGACGTCGCCCGCGCGGCCGAGATGATGGCGAGCGAGGACCTGGCGCGTCCGGTCATGATCGACTGCTCCCACGGCAACTCGCGGAAGGACCACACCCGCCAACCGCTGGTCTGCCGCGAGGTCCTCGAGCACCTCGACGATACCCGCGGCGCCGTCATGGGGCTCGTGATCGAGAGCAACCTCCACGCCGGGCGCCAGGACTGGCAGGCCGGTACGCCGCTCCGCTACGGCGTGTCGCTCACCGACGCCTGCATCGCCTGGGACGAGACCGAGACGCTGCTCGCCGAGATCGCCGCCGCCGCCCGCACGAGGTCCGCGGCGTGACGAGCTGATCGGGCGTTGGTTTCGCGGAAGCGAGCTAGCGGTTCAGACCGTCGAGCAGGATCTTCACCGAGCGGAGGTCGCGCAGGTTTTCCTGCATCGACCGCACCTGCTGCGCAACCCGCTCGAGGTCGACCTCGGCGGCACTGATCTCGCCGTCCGACACGGTCGCCAGCGCCCGGTGCAGCTGATCGGCGAGGGAGAAGAGCCCGCGCACCCCGTCCAATCCAGCCTCGCCCATCCGGCGGTGCAGCTCGGCGCCGAAGCGCGTGACCGCGGCGGTCTGCTCGAGGATCGGCTGGGTCATCGTGCGGACGACCGCGCCCGGCGGCGGCTCCTGAAGATCGATCGGGTTCGAGGGGGATTCGGGGGTGTCACCGCTCTCGCGCGCCTTGCGCTGCGCTTCGAGGTGTTGGAGGGCGTCGTAGATCTTGCTCATGGGTCCTTCCTGGCCGCGCTTTCTCTATAGGGGGCGGAGCGGGCGGGTGCTGCGGGTTGCTGACTTGTATTGCTCGTCTCTGTGCTCCTAGTCAAAGGGGTTTTTTTCGTACGAGGGATCAGGCTGCTAACCACGGCGCTGCTCGTAGGCGGAAGCCACGCGGAGAACGGTTGCCTCGTCGAAATGGCGGCCGACCAGCATCATGCCGATCGGCAATCCGCCTGCGATCCCGCACGGCAGACTGAGCGCGGGGTGACCGGTGACATCGAAGGCCGCGGTGTTGGCGATGACGTCGGAGCTCGCCGCGATCAGCCCGAGGGCGTCGAGCGGCGGCCCGACGGGTGCCGCCCGCATCGGCGTCGTCGGCATCACCAGCACGTCGACCTCGCCGAGCACGCGATCGTAGGCGGCGCGAACCTCCGGCCGGCGATTCTGCGCGTGCGCGTAGATCTCACCGCCATGCTGCTCCATGAGGAGACGCGCCGCGATCAGGATGAGCTTGAGGTTCCCCGGCAGATCGGCCTGGCGGTCGCGGCGCGCCCGCCGGACGGCGTGCACGAGCGCGGCGTCGTGGTAGCCGTCCTGGTGGAAGCCTGCGAGGTTGGTCGCGAGCAAGGCCGACGCCCCCTCGAGCATGATCGGCAGCAGCAGCGCGCCCGCCAGCGCGTGCTCCGGCACCGAAACCTCGCGCACCACGGCCCCCAGCGCGACCAGCTCGCCGGCCGCCGCCCGCACCGCTTCGTCGACCTCGCGCTCCGAGACGGCGAGGCCGAAACCCTCGCGCATGACGCCGACCCGGACGCCGTCGAGACGGGTCGCGAGGGTCTCGCGGTAGCGCGGCAAGGCGGGGAGGCGACGCTGGCGCGGATCGCCAGGATCGAAGCCGGCGATCACCTCCAGCAAGAGCGCGGTGTCGGCGACCGTCCGGGCCATCGGTCCGGCGTGATCGATGGTGGGCTCGATGCTGATGATGCCGGTGTAGGGGACGAGGCCGTGCGTCGGCTTCAGACCGACGATGCCGCACCACGACGCCGGGACGCGAATCGAGCCGCCCTGGTCGCCGCCGATGGTGAGGTCGATGTCGTCGTAGAAGAGCGCCGCCGCCGAGCCGCCCGACGAGCCGCCCGCGAGGCGCGTCGGGTCGTGCGGGTTCAGGACCGAGCCGAAGGCGCTGTGATCGCCGCGCGCCGTCAGCGCCAGGTTCTCCATGTTGAGGATGGCCACGATCTCGCCGCCGGCCGCGAGGATGCGGCGGACGATGGTGGCGTCGCGATCCGGCACGAAGTCCCCGAGGAAACGCGACCCGCAGCTGAGCGGCACGCCGGCGATGGCGACGTTGTCCTTGATGCCGAGGCGCTTGCCCGCGAGGACGCCCTCGGCGAGGCCGCGCACGCGGCAGCGTCGCAGCACCGCGTTGCATGGATCGGGCTCGGGTAGAGGTCGCTCGCGGACCTCGCGTCCGGCGGGCAGCGGGGGCGGGCTCGCGTCGACCAGCGGCTCGACGCCGGCGAAGAGCGCCGGCAGGAGCAGCATCGCCCCTTCGATCTCGGCGCCGTCGAGGACCAAACCTTCGTGCGCCGCGGCCGCCTCGACGTCGTCGCGGCTGGGAGCCTGGATCTTGATCACGTGCAGAGCCTCCTCACGATGGTGGCGACGACCTCGACGCCGCGCTCGAAGGCGGCGCGCGACATGCTCTCGTTCGGCTGGTGCGCCTGCTCGAGCTCACCCGGTCCGGAGACCAGCGCGGCGATGCCGGCACGAGCCAGCTCGCCGCCGTCGGTGGCGAAGGGCGCGCCGGCGGAGCCCTCGACCCCGAGCGTGGTCTGGAGCGCCGCCTCGAGCGCGGTGCCGCGCGGCGAGCGCATGCCGGCGACCACCGCGGGCGGCCCGACCTCGACGCGGCCCGCGACCGCCGGCGCCCCGGGGTCGCGGAGGTCCGCGGCCGCGAGCCGGCGCGCGATCTCCGCGTGGACGGCGGTTGGATCCGCATCCGGCAGCGGCCGGTAGCTGATCGAGAGCGTGCAGCGGTCGGCGATCATGTTGCTGGCCGTGCCGCCGCGAATGCGTCCGAGGTTCATGGGCACGTACGGGCACTCGGGAAAGTCGACCGCGGTCTCCGACGCGGGCGCCACGCGCAGCTCCGCCTGGTAGTCGCCGATGGTGGTGATCGCCCGCGCCATCACCGCGATGGCGTTCTGCCCGCGCTCGGGCACGCTGCTGTGCCCGCCTTGCCCGTGCGCCGTCACCGTGAAGGCGACGATGCCCTTGTGGGTGTGAAAGACGCGCCACGCCGTCGGCTCGCCGATCCACGCGAGCGTCGGCACCGGCACGCCGCCGAGCAGCGCCGAGAGCTCGGGCACGAGCCGCCGCGCGCCGTCGCAGCCGATCTCCTCGTCGGCGGTGAAGACGAAGACCAACGGCCGCACCAGCGCGGCGAGATCCAGGTCGGCGGCCGCCGCCACGCACTGGGCGAGGAAGCCCTTCATGTCCGAGGTGCCGCGGCCGAAGACGCGTGCGTCCTCGATCGCGAGCGCGAGCGGCTCGCGCGTCCATCCGCTCTGCCCCTCGAATGGCACGACGTCGATGTGCCCCGAGACGACGAGCCCGCCCGCCACCGGCGGCCCGGCGCTGGCGAGCACGTTCACCTTGACGACCCCGTCGGTCTCGTAGCGCTGGCACGCGACGCGGAAGCCGTGACGCTCGAGCTCGTCGGCGAGATACCCGGCGGCGGCGGCATTGCTCTTGGCACTCACCGTGTCGAAGGCGACGAGCCGGCGCGCGACGTCGTGGAGGTAGGACGGCATCGGATGCGAGGAGCGTGCAAACAGATCCGTCGTGGAGTCAAGCGACGCCGCGGCCGGGCTGCCGGATCCTATCTCGCCGCTCGCACCTGCCGTACACCCATCGCGCTCTGTTCGGCGAGCATGATCCCTCGTCGCGCCACCTCCAGCGTCGGGTTGATCCGGAGGGCCGCCTCGAACGCTTTCGTGGCCTCGTCGATGCGCGAGAGCGCGAGCAACACGGCCCCGCGATTGTAGTGGGCGGGGGCGAGGTCGGGATCGAGACGCAACGCCCGGTCGTACTCCACCAGCGCGTCGTCGTAGAGACCGAGCTGGAAGAGGCCGATGCCGAGGTTGGTGCGCAGCTCGGCCGAGTCGGGCTCGATGCGCGCCGCCGCGCGCTGGTGTTCGACCGCCTCCCCGGGTCGTCCGGTGCGCGCCAGGAGGTTGCCGAGATTGCTGTGGGCCTCGGCGCATTCGGAGTCGTAGCGCAACGCCTCGCGAAACTCGCTCTCGGCCTCCCCCTCCTTGCCTTCGCGGCCGAGCACCACGCCCAGGTTGTTGTGCGCGTGCGGATGCGCCGGGTGCAGCCTGATCGCCTCGCGGTAGTGGCCCTTGGCCTCGCTCACCCTGCCGCTGTCGAAGAGGATGCGTCCGAAATTGTTGTGCGCCACCCACGAGGCCGGGTTCTTGTCGAGCGTATCGCGCCAGAGCGCCCAGCCGTTCTCGAAGACGGCGGCGCGAGCCCAGGTGAGCCACGACAGAGCGGCGACCGGTACCAGCAGCAGGGGAACCGCGACTCGAGGCTCGATGCGGCGCCGCCGCATCTCCGCCGTCGCGCTTCCCACGACCAGCGCGATCGGTCCGGCGAGAGCGGCGTACTGGAGATGGTCCGACACCAGCGAATGCTCGTGAAACGACCATCCCACGAGCCCGAGGACCGGAAGCAACATCGCCACGAAGACGACGAGCACCGTCAGCACCGGACGGCCCCAGCTGCCGCGCCAGCGCCAGCAGACCGCCACCAACGCGCCGAGCGCGGCCAGCGGCCCCCAGGCGGGAAACCACGCGGGATCGACCTCCCAGCGCGGATACACCATCGTCAGACGAACCGGCACCAGGGTCTTGCCGAGATAGAACCAGACCACCCAGCCCACCGCCGCCAGGCGCGACGCCATGGACTCGGGTCGAAGCGTGGCTTCGTGCTGCACGCCGACAGTGACGGCTCCCAACACCGCCGCGATCGCAAAGAACGGGAGCGCGCGCATGACGTCGGCGCGGACGATCGCGCCGCGTCGGTACCACGCCAGCGCGAGCAGGACGATCGGCAGCGTGACGACGGACGTCTTGGCGAGGAGCGCCAGCACGAACGCGGCCAGCGCGGCCCCGTACCAGACCCGCCGGCCCTCGTCCTCGAAACGCAGGAAGGCGAGCAGCGCCGAGAGGCACAGCAGCAGCGAGAGCGTGTTCTTGCCCTCGGCGATCCAGGCGACCGACGCCGCCGCCACGGGATGGAGCGCGAAGATGGTGGCGGCGAGCAATGCCCCCGGAACGCACAGGCGCAGGAACACTCGCCACAGCACGAATGCCGACGACGCGTGCAAGAGGATGTTGACGATCCGGTACCCGGCGGGGCTCTCGCCCCAGAGTCGCCATTCGAGCCAGAACATCGAGGACGTCAGCGGGAAGTAGGAGGCGAGGTGGTTGGTGAACCAGATGTCGTAGAGTCCGCCGGCCGCGTGGACGAACGGGTTCCGGAGCACCATCTCGTCGTCGTCCCACAGGAAGCCGCCCGGGAGCGTCGGGGCGTAGACGGCGAGCGTCAGGAGCACGAGGACGAGCGCCCCCGTGAGCAAGCGCACAGGAGCGCCGCCATTCCAATCGCGCCGGGGTGGTGAGCCCCGGACGGGCTCATCTCTCTTCGCCTTCGCCATCCAACAGGATACGCGCCACCGGCGTCACCGCGCGGGCACGCACGTCAGGTTGCACGTAGATGCCCGGCGCGCTTCGCGCCTGTCAACGGGTGTCGCGACCGTCGCACGACTGCAGGGCGCAATGCGATTCGTAGAACTACGTAACCGGAGTTGCCTCCGGCGCGGCAGCGGAGCTACAAACGTCGTGGTTCCGTTCCTCGTGTCGAATCTCCTTTCCCTCGGTCGCGACCCCTCCTTTCGTCGATGGCATCCCTGCTGGGTCGGTATCGCCGCGCTGGCGACGTGCCTTTCCACGCCGGCCGCGGCGAGCCTCACGAGCGGCGCGCTCCAGCTCGACGCCAACTTCCACACCATCAGCGTCCGCGCCGCGTTCACGACCGCGGACGGCGCCGCGGCAAACGACGCGACCGTCGAGTACCGGCGGCCGGGCGAGTCGCACTGGCGCACGGCGCCGCCGGTGTGGATGGACGTGCGGTCGACGTTGACGAGCGGTGCCGCCAACTGGGCGCGGAACGAGGCCCGCAGCAAGATCTTCGGACTCGCACCGGGCGTCGGCTATGAGGTTCGCGTCACGTTCTCGGGCACGGTGAGCGGCGCCAATCCGGTGATCGGAGCCATCGCCACGCGCGACCTCGCCCCGCCCGCGCCCGCCGCGCGAACCGTCTACGTGAGCGCGACCGCCGGCGACGACGGCAACGACGGCTTGACGGACACCACCCCCAAGCGAACGGTCGCCGCCGCATTCGCGATCGCCGCCGCCGGCGATCGCATCTGGGTCGCACCCGGTCTGTACCTCCACGCCGCAGCGGCGACCCTCGCGGCGAGCGGGACGCCGGCGGAATGGATCCGCCTGACGGCGTGGCCGGGCCTCCCGGGCCGAGCGATCCTCGAGGGCACGGGCACGAACGACCACGTCCTGGTGCTCGCGGGCTCGTATGTCCGGGTCGACGGCGTGACGATCCGAAAGGCGCGGGCCTCGTGCCTCCGGATCGAGGGCGGCACGACCGATCATTGGATCGACGGCAACGTCATCAGCGACTGGAACGGCGCCGAGGGCGCCGCCGTGCAGCACCAGGCCGGCATCGCCGTCTGGAGCAATGCCACGCGCCTCGTCGTGCTCGACAATCTGCTGAAGCGCCGCGCCGTCGTCCCGGGCTCGCAGCACGGCGGCGGCAACGGGATTTGGCTGAGGAACCGCGCCTCCGACGGCGCCGACGGCGGCCATCACGTGATCCGCGGCAACACCATCATCGGCGGCTACGACAACATCGGATCCGAGGTCGAGGACGACGCGCACGGCGGCTTTCGCCTGAACACCGACGTCTACGAGAACGTGGTCTCGGACGCCCAGGACGACGCGATCCAGATGGAGGGCGCCGACGTGAACTGCGCCGTCTTCGCCAACGTCGTCCGCCGCGGGCTCACGGGCATCGCCTTCGCGCCGAACGCGGTCGGTCCGCTGTTCGTGATGCGGAACCGTCACCTGAGCCCGACCTGGTCGCTCGCCGGCACGCTCTACAAGGTCGGCGACGGCACCGCGGCCCGCACCTGGATCTTTCACGAGAGCGGCTACGACCCGGACGCAGGAAGCGCCAGCGGCGCCGACGGCATCCAGCAGACCAACCCCGGGCTCTCGAACTTCCACACCCGCAACAACGCCTGGCACGTCGACCGCTACGTCATCGAAACCACGACGCCGGTCGGCGGCGCGCCGCCGCCGAGCATGGATTACGACGCGCTCTTCACGACCGATGCCAGCGGCCGCTTCATCAAGTGGGACGACGTGCTGCGGCCGAGCCTGGCTGCCTTCCAGGCCGCCACCGGACAGGAGCCGCACGGCCTCGAGCGCGACCTCGCCGCCCTCGACTGGACGGATGCGGCCCTCGGCGGTTTCACCCTGGTAGCGGGCGCGGCCCTGCGCGACGCCGGCGTGGTCATCCCGGGCGTCAACGACGACCTCGAGGATCCCGCCTGGAATCTCGGCGGCGCGGCGCCCGACATCGGCGCCCTGGAAGCCACTTCGAACGACGTGACGGCGCCCGACGTCGCGATCACGTCGCCGGCGGCCGACGCGATCGTCGCCGGCACGACCACGATCGCCGCGAGCGCCGACGATCCAGGCGGCGTGACGCGGGTCGAGCTCTACGTCGACGGGACGCTCGCCGACGCGAAGGCCGTGCCGCCCTACGAGGTGGAATGGACGACGACCACCCTCGCCGACGGCGCGCACCTGCTCGAGGCCCGGGCCAGCGACGGCGCCGGCAACGTCGCGCGCTCCGCCGTCGTCCGCGTGCTGGTCGACAACGGCCGCGGCGGCGCCCGCAACACCTACGGCTGCTACAAGGCGAAGAGCTCGGGATTCGCAGCACAGGAAGTCGAGACCACGGATCAGTTCGGCACCCGGCGGGCGACCGTCCAGAAGCCGCCGCTGGTCTGCAATCCCGCCGTGGTCGGAGCCGGCGCGATCGTCGATCCCGCCGTCTACCTCACCTGCTACAAGGCCAAGGACGCCGCGGGTCAGCCGAAGCTCCTCGCACGCGAGGTCGCGATCGCGAGCACCCTCGGCGACGAGCGCTGGGAGATCCGTCGCAGCGCCGAGCTCTGCGTCCCCGGAACGCGCGGTGGCGGCCCGCTCGCGCCGGCGCCCGATTGGTTCCGCTGCTATCAGGCGAAGACGGCGAAGGGCACCCCGCGCTTCGTCGGCCGCGACCTGGTCGTCGCGGACGAATTCGGAAGCACCCGCCTGACGATCCAGAAGCCGGCGACCTTCTGCACGCCGGCGCGCGCGGACGGGGAGCCGCTCGCCGATCCGTCGGCGCGCCTCGCCTGCTACCGCAGTCGCACCGCCGCCGGCGCGCCGCGCTTCGCGGCGCGCGAGCTCACCGTGACCGATCCGTTCGGCGAGTACGCGGCGACGGCCGTGAAGCCGCAGGTCACCTGCTTCTCCGCCGCCGAGACGGCACCGTAGGCTAGGGGACTGACCCAAGCGACGACCTCCGCGCGCGGAGCGCGCGGCCGAGCGAAGCGAGCCGGGGGATGAGCCGACGCGGCTTTGCCGCGGCGGCGAAGGGGGAGAGATCCCCCTTTTGCACTAGCTGCGACGGCGGCTTGCGGAGAACGCGCGCGGTGGAGGGGTCGCCCGCGGGTCCTGCGGAGGCGGAGCGCTGCGATCGGCGTATCTCGACCAGACGACAGTCATGGCTCGAGCGGCGTATCGCAGTAGCGCATGGCACTCATCGGGCAATCGGCGCGACATGGTCGATCGCGTGTAGCGCTCCTAACCGAGACCGGACCCGCGGGCGACCCCTCCACCGCGCGCCGTCATCACCGCAGCTCGGAAGAGTCTTGACGCGAGCCATCCTACGCGCTCCGGCGGTGCGGGCGGACGGTGGAGGGCTCGGCGGCGGGGCTACCATCCGGGCACACGGCGATCTCGGCAAGGAGCGCAACCGCGCCAGCCGTTGCGCGACGCGCCGATTACCCGATGAGTGCCATGCGCTCCTGCGATACGCCGATCGCTTGATGCCTGGCGTTGGCCCGCCGACGCGCCGATCGGAGCGCTCCGCCGCCGTAGGACCCGCCGCCGAGCCCTCCACCGTCCGCTCTTCCCGACGGCCGCCGTCGCAGGACCTAGCCGCGAGCGCGCGCGGCAGCGAGCGCACGGGTGAGCCGCGGCACGACCTCATGCCAGTCGCCGACGATCCCGAGGTCGGCCTGCGCGAAGATCGGCGCCTTCGGGTTGCGGTCGATCACCACGATCGTGCCGGCGCGGCGGACACCCACCATGTGCTCCGAGGCGCCACGGATGCCGATCGCGAAGTAGAAGCGCGGCGCGATGGCGCGGCCGGTGATGCCGACCTGGTGGTGGCGCGAGAGCCAGCCCTTGTCGACGAGGTCGCGGGTGGCGGCGATCGGCGCACCGCCGAGGGCGGCCGCGAGCGCCTCGATCGCGGCCAGTCCCTCGGGACCGCCGATGCCGAGGCCGACGCCGACGGCGACGTCGGCCTCGTCGAGCGCCGCCGCGCGCGCCGCCGACGGGTCGGCGCGCTGCTCGCGGCTCTCGAGGCGGGGCGACGGGAGATCGCCTGTGGCGAGCGTCTCGATCGTCGCCGTCGCGCCGGCGCGCGGCGTCCCGACGGGCAACACGCCCGGCCGTACGGTCGCCATGTCGGGACGGGTGCGCGACAGGATCGGCGCCACTACGTTGCCGCCGAAGGCGGGCTTCCACTGCACGAGACGTCCGGCGTCGTCGATGGTGAGATCGATGCAATCGCCGGTGAGGCCGAGCCCGAGCCGGGCGGCGACGCGCGGCGCGAGGTCGCGCCCGAGGTAGGTCGAGGGGACGAGCACGGCCGCGGGCCGGCGTACGGCGATCGCCGCCGCGAGCACCGCGACCCACGGCTCGGTCGCGTAGCGCGCCAGGCCCGGATGGTCGGCGAGCAGGACGTGACCGGCGCCGTGGGCGGCAAGGATCTCGACGTGGCGGCCGACGTCGTGCCCGATCAGGACGACGGCGACCTCGCCGCCGTGCGCGTCGGCGAGGAGCCGCGCCTTGGCGAGCAGCTCGAGGGTGACGCGCCGGACGCGGCCCGCGAGGAGCTCGGCGACGACCCAGAGGGCGCGCGGCGCCGCCCCGGCCGTTGCCACCGAGGCCGTCGCGCCGGATGCGCCGGCGTGCGACGGCTCGGTCGGCGGTGCGGTGGCGCCGCGAGCGAGCGGCGCGAACAAACCGCGATCGCCGAGCGCGGCGATCACCTCGGTCACGGCCGCATCGAGGTCGCCCTCGAAGACGCGACCGGCGCGCGCCACCGTCACGGTCTCGAGACCCTCCACCCAGGTCGGCGAGCCGGCGGCGCCGACGGTCGCGGGATCGAGCCCGAGATCGGCGGCCGCGAGCTCGACGATCGGCTTCGCCTTGGCCGCCTCCTTGTCGGCGCGGCGCGGGAAGCGCTCCGGCGCGAGATCCTCGCCGGCGGTGACGAGCACCGGCAACGAGCCGGCGACGACCTCGGCGCCGTCGTCGGTCTCGCGCTCGGCCGTGAGCGTCCGGAGGGCGGGATCGACGGTGAGGGTGCGGGCGCAGCAAATCTGCGGGAGATCCAGGAGCTCCGCCACCTCGGGTCCGACCTGGGCGGTCTCGGCGTCGACGCTCGCCCGCCCGCACAGCACGAGGTCGTAGCCTTCGCGCTCGAGCGCGCGCGCGAGCACCCGCGCGGTCGCCAGCGTGTCGGCGCCCGCGAAGGCGCGATCGACGAGATGGATGCCACGGTCGGCGCCGAGCGCGAGGCAGTAGACCAGCGCCTCGCGCGCCGCCGGCGGTCCCATCGTCATCACCACCACCTCGCCGCCGTGCTCGGCGCGGAGCTCGACCGCGCGCAGCAGCGCGCGTACGTCGAACGAGCTGACCTCGAGCCGCACCCCCTCGCGTTTCAGCGTGCGCGACTCGCGATCGAATGCCAGCTCGGAGACCGCCGGCACCTGCTTGACGAGGACGACCTGCTTCAGGGCCGGCTCCTCGCCGGGGGGCAGGACGCAGGGAATCGACACCGCACGCTCGCCTTCCTAGGACTTGGGATCGCGGAAGGCGCGCCGCATCGCCGACGGCGGCGCCGGACCGTCGGTCTTGGCCCAGCTCGAGCGCGCCAGCGGATCCTCGCCGGCGAGAAAGAGCTCGAGGTACGGCAGGTCGTCGTAGCCCCAGAAGATCTCGTCGCCGACCTCCATGGTGGGGACGCCGAAGACGCCGCGGGCGATCGCCTCCTCGGTCTGGCGGCGGAGCCGGGCCTTGGCGTCGGGTTCTGCCGCCGCCGCGACCAGCGCCGCGCCGTCGAGACCGACGCTGTCGGCCGCCTCCGCGACGACGGCCGGCTCGCTGACGTGCTGCTTCCGCACCCACACCGCCTCGAAGAGCGCCGTGATGAAGGCGTCGCTCTCGTCGCTATCGAGCGCGAGCGAGGTGGCGCGGAGCGAGAGCAGCGGATTGAAGGGATGGAAGGCCGGCTTTTCGAGCGGCACGCCGAGGAGCGCCGCCTTCCGGAGGTTGTTCTTGAACATCCACAGGCCCTTCGCCGGAACCTCGGCCGGGCCGATCGTGCCGTGGGCCTCGAGCAGGCCGGCGAACAACACGGGCACCGGTGCGACGGACACGCGATGGCGCTTGGCGATCATCGGCATCTGCAGCCACGCCAGGTAGGCGTTGGTGGAGATGTAGTCGAAATAGAAGCGGAGCGTGGTCACCGGCTCCTAACGCCACGCCGTCACTTCCGATGCAAGCACCCGCGACGGACGGCGGGGATCTGCTATGGGTACTCGCCGATGCCGGACGCGTCCCGTGAGATCGCCGTCCGCGGCGGACCGGTGTTCTGGTTCTTGTGGGGGGTCGACGCCCTGGTCGCGGCCGTCGTCGTCTTCTTCTTTCTGTGGGGTATCGCCGACGGCTCGGTGTCGTCGTTCAACATCATGCTCTGGCTCGGCATGCTCGCCGGCGTCGCCGTCGTGGTCGGAGGCAGCCTCGCGCTCAGCAACGCCGGCCGGAGCAAAGCCGCCTTGGCTCTCCTCCTGGCGCTCGCCATCCCAGGCATGGGATTCGCCCTCTTCCTCGCCGCGGTGCTCGTGCTGCAGCCGCGCTGGAACTAGCTAGCTGACCCTGCGACGGCGGCCGTCGGGAAAAGCGGACGGTGGAGGGCTCGGCGGCGGGTCCTACGGCGGCGGAGCGCCGCGATCGATGCATCGACGAGCCAACGCCAGGCATCGATCGATCGGCGCATCGCAGTAGCGCGTTCGCGCTGCGCCGAGCGCAGCGCTCCGCCGCCGTAGGACCCGCGGGCGACCCCTCCACCGCGCGCGCTTCCCGCCGCCCGCCGTCGCAACCCGGCACGGTGAGGACGCAACCTTCTTAGAACGTCACGACGCTCCGGATCGACTCGCCGGCGTGCATGAGGTCGAAGGCACGGTTGATGTCGGCGAGCGGCATGGTGTGGGTGATGAGCGGATCGATCGCGATCTTGCCGTCCATGTACCAGTCGACGATGCGGGGCACGTCGGTGCGGCCGCGCGCGCCGCCGAAGGCCGTCCCCTTCCAGACCCGACCGGTGACGAGCTGGAACGGCCGGGTGCGGATCTCCTGCCCCGCCCCGGCGACGCCGATGATGACGCTCACGCCCCAGCCCTTGTGGCAGCACTCGAGCGCCTGCCGCATCACCTCGACGTTGCCGATGCACTCGAAGCTGTAGTCGGCGCCGCCGCGCGTGAGCTCGACGAGGTAGGGCACGAGATCGCCCGCCACCTCCTTCGGGTTCACGAAGTGGGTCATCCCGAAGCGCTCGGCGAGCGCGCGCCGTCCGGGATTCAGGTCGACGCCGACGATCTGCTCGGCGCCGGCCAGGCGCGCGCCCTGCACCACGTTCAGGCCGATGCCGCCGAGGCCGAAGACGACGATGCGCGCCCCCGGCTCGACCTTGGCGGTGTTGAGCACGGCGCCGATCCCGGTCGTGACGCCGCAGCCGATGTAGCAGACCTTGTCGAAGGGCGCGTCGGGGCGGATCTTGGCGAGCGCGATCTCGGGCACCACCGTGAAGTTGGCAAAGGTCGAGGTGCCCATGTAGTGGCGGATGCTCTCGTCGCCCCGCGAGAAGCGGCTCGTGCCGTCGGGCATCAGACCTTGGCCCTGCGTCGCGCGGATCGCCTGGCAGAGGTTGGTCTTCCGACTCGTGCAGTACTCGCACTGCCGGCACTCCGGCGTGTAGAGCGGGATCACGTGGTCGCCCGGCGCGAGCGTCGTCACGCCCGGCCCGACCTCGACCACCACGCCGGCGCCCTCGTGCCCGAGGATCGTCGGGAAGAGACCCTCGGGGTCGGCGCCCGAGAGCGTGTAGGCGTCGGTGTGGCAGACACCCGTCGCCTTGATCTCGACCAGCGCCTCGCCGGCGCGCGGGCCGGCGAGCTCGACGCTCTCGACCGTGAGCGGCTTTCCCGCGGCGTGGGCGACGGCGGCGCGAACCTGCATGAGACGATCCTTTCCGGCAAAGGCGCGGGCGTGAAAGAGAAGGAGACGATGTAGCGTCGGCGTCAGGCGCTGACAAGTCGGTGCCGAGTCCACGGACCCGTCGGGCCGTCTCGACTCGAGCGGGGATAACATTCTTGGTGACTCCACCTGGAACCGCTTGGGAGGTCTCCGAGAGGCCGCCGTCCCGCGCCGGGATTTTCCTGGTGCCGGGGCTGGGGGTCGATTACGATGCTTCGGTATGTACCCACCAATGGTCGGGCCAACCACCGAGATGTGGCAGATGTATGCGTGCACCGCGTTGTACATCCTAGGCGTCGCATGGTTCGTCGTGACGGTGGTCCGGCGCGAGCGGGCCGCGCAACGTGACATGCAGTCCCGATCGGCGGCCAGGAACACGGACCAGGGAGCCTGACCAACCGTCCTTTCTTCGTCTCTAGCGCCACCACCGGCTGGGGCACACTGGTTTGACCGCGAGGCCCACCCGGCTTACAGCGCTCCCGGTGGAACGAACGTGGTGCGCGGCGCGTTTTCGCCGAGCCGTCCGGGCGAAAGTCGGGCGCCGGATCATCGGAGCCCTGCTTGGCTTCGCCGTGCTCCTCGCCGGCGCAGCGCGTCCCGCCGCCGCTGCGAAGGACGATTCCCTCGCCCGCGTCCACGCCGCCGGCGAGCTCCGCTGGGGCGCCGACGCGCAGGGCGGCGCGCCGTACGTCTTCCAGGACCCGATGGATCCGAATCACCTGATCGGCTTCGAGGTCGACCTGGCGGCGGCGCTCGCCGCCGAGCTCGGCGTCAGGGCGCGGCCGGTGCAGGGCCAGTGGGACATGCTGCTCGATCTCCTGAACCGCGGCGACTTCGACGTGGCGTTGAACGGCATCGAGGTCGCCGACGAGAAGCAGCGCGTCGCCGCCCTCACGCGTCCGTACTACGTGGCGCCCGAGCGCCTCACGGTACGCCGCGGCGACGCCGGCGCGCCGCGCACGCTGGCGGCGCTCGACGGACGCGCCGCCGGCACCCTGCCCGGCTCGCTCGCCGAGCGCATCCTCCGTCGCGCCGGCGCCGAGGTCCGCACCTACGACGGCGGCCAGAACGAGATCTATGCCGACCTGCTGCTCGGTCGTACCGACGCGGTCCTGCTCGACGCGCCCATCAGCCTCTACTACGGCGAGATCGAGCCGGGGCTCGAGGCCGTCGAGGCCGGCGATCTCGGCGAGGTGCGCTACGCCATCGCCCTCCGCCACGAGGACGCGTCGCTCCGTGACGCGCTCGACATCGCGCTCGGTCGTCTCGCCGCCGACGGCCGCTTGCGCGCCATCTACGAGCGCTGGGGACTCTGGAACGCCGCCACCGCCGCCCTCCTCGGCGATCGCGCGGTCGCGAGCGGCGGCGTGCCCGAGGCGCTGGAGGCCTGGCGGACGGCGGTCGGCCGGCCGGCACCCGTGCTCGAGCGTCTGCTCGAGCGCTACCCGCGGACGCTCGGCCTCTTCGCGCGCGGCGCCCTTCTCACCCTGGCGCTCTCGTTCGCCGCCATGGCGCTCGCGGTCCCGCTCGGCGTCGTGCTGGCGCTGGCACGAAAGTACGGTCCGGCGCCGCTCCGCTGGCTCGCGACCGGCTACGTCGAGTTCGTGCGCGGGACGCCGCTCCTGGTGCAGCTGATCATGCTCTACTTCGGCCTGCCCGAGCTCGGCCTCACGCTCGATCCCTTCGTCGCGGGCGCCCTCGCCCTCGGCCTGAACTACGCCGCCGCCGAGGCCGAGAACTACCGCGCCGGACTCGAGAGCGTCCCGGTGGGACAGCTCGAGGCCTCGTGGTCGCTCGGGCTCACGACGCGGCAAGCGCTCTGGCACGTGATCGCCCCGCAAGCGGTGCGGATCGCGATCCCGCCGGCCACCAACGACTTCATCGCGCTGTTGAAAGATAGCTCGCTGGTCTCCCTCGTGACCCTCACCGAGCTCACCAAGACCTATTTGAACTTGGCCAACGCCACGCGCGACCACCTCGGCCTCGGCCTCGTAGTCGCGGCCTGGTACCTCGTGATCGGACTGCCCTTCGCGTATCTCTCGCGGCGGGCCGAGGCCCGCCTCGGGCGACACTTGAGGACCGTGGGATGAACGGCGGAACGGGCGCGGCCCTCACGGCCACCGGCCTCACCCATCGCTATCGCGGCGCCGCCGAGCCGACGCTCCGCGAGCTCTCGCTGGCGGTGCCGGCCGGCGCGCTCGTCGTCGTCGGCGGCGAAAGCGGCTCGGGAAAGACCACGCTGCTACGCTGCCTCGCCGGCCTCGCGCGCTGCGAGCGCGGCACGATCGCGATCGGCGACGGCCGCGTCGAAGCAGGCTCCCACTCGACGGCCGCGCTCCGGGGCCGCGTCGGGCTCGTCTTCCAGTCGTTCGAGCTCTTTCCGCACCTGAGCGTGCTCGAGAACTGCGTGCTGGCCCCGATGCGGGTCCGGCGCGCGAGCCGCGCCGCGGCCGAGTCGAGCGCGCGCACGCTCCTCACCCAGCTCGGTCTCGACGGCAAGATCGACGCCTACCCGTCGGAGCTCTCGGGCGGGCAATGCCAGCGCGTCGCGATCGCCCGCGCCCTCGCCATGGCGCCCGCCTGCCTGCTCTACGACGAGCCGACGAGCGCCCTCGACCCGGCGCGCAAGAGCGAAGTCGTCGAGGTGCTCGGCCAGGTGCGCGCCGCAGGCATGACCCAGATCGTCGTCACCCACGACGCGGCACTGGTCGCGCCGGCGGCCGACGTCGTGCTCACGCTCGCGGGCGGGCGGCTCGTGGCACGTTGAGCCGGCGGAGGCGACGGGCGCGTCGTGCAGCTGCGCGAGCGCCCGCGAGCGTGCTGAACGGGCCTCACAATTTCCGGTGATCCGAGCGGCACGATTCGCTCGGCGCCGGCACGTGGGTTGCTCTTGGGACCGCGCATGCGACTCTTCCGCCACTTCGTCCCGACGCTCATCCTCCTCATCGCCACCGTCTCGGTTGCGAGCGCTCAGCGCTTTCCCGGCGCGGTCACGCGGCCGGGCTCGAGAGGCGATCAGCTCATCTTCTTCTACGATGCCCGCGAAGGCTTCACGACCTTCGCCAACCTGCGCAGCACGGGCGCCTCGGCGCTGCCGGTCCAGGTGCTGCTCTACGGCCCCGACGTCGCGACGCCGTTCGTGCACTCGCTGACGATCCCGGTCGGTCCCGGCGCCGCCGGCGAGGCGGGAAGCGGCGGCACGCTCACCCTCGACATCGGTGCCCTCCGGGCGGGCGGCCTCCCCGCCCAGGCCGGCGTCGCCTTCGTGACCGCGGTCGACGGGGCCGGCGCGCCGATCGTGACCCGCGTCCTCACCGGCAGCTTCACGATCGCGAACCTCCAGACCGGCTCGGCCTGGGGATCGGTCGCGGCGGCGCGGAGCGCCGTGCGCGTCGAGGCCACCACGCCGACGGGGCCCTGCCCCGCGCGCGTCGAGGCACCGGATCGCGGCACGGTGATCGACGGCACCAAGATCCTGCTGCCGCCGATCCAGCCCTCGGGCGCCGATCTCGCGGTCTACTACGATCCCGACACGCTCGCGCCCGCATCGCTCGGCGGCAATCAGCTGATCTTCGTCACCTTCGAGGACGTCGTCGGCGTACCCTACGCCGCGAAGCGCGCCGAGACGGAATGGGCGCTCGCGGCCGTCCGCGACAGCGGCGTCCCGATCGAGACCAATCCGGTCGAGACCGCCGGCGTCGAGATCTCGGACTTGGTGACCCTGCTCGGGAACGGCGCCCGCGGCGCGCGCGGCTCGATCGTCTTCGGCGCGGAGGCGGATCCGACGCGGCTCACGCGTCTGATCTTCTTCACCCAGAGCCTCGGCACCTTCGGCACCGGCTACCTGCTGCCGACGCGCTAATTGATGTCGGGTAGGTAGATCCCGGCGGCGGCGAACGTCGATCCGTTCGGGTCGCGCACCGCCGCGTACAGGAGCTCCACGGAAGTGCACCGGGGCAGGCCCGGCTGCATGAGCTGGGCCATGAGCGCATTGAACGAGCTCTTCATCTTGCCCTTGCCGCCCACGAGCGTGATGGTCCGCGCGCCCGGGAAGTCGATGGTGGTCATGTCGCCGCCGACGTGATCCTTCCAGGTCATGCGCACCACGAGGGTGACCGTGCCGTCGCCGTCGGCGAAGACGAAATTCTCGGTCACGCCGCTCAGCGCGGCCGAGATCTCCACGTCCGCGACGTCGCTGGGATCGACGTTCGAGAGGCCGGTGACCTTGTTCTTCGCAGCCTTCAGCCGGATCTCGCCGCGACCCTTGCTCTCATCCCACATCCAGCCGCCGGGAGGCGATCCGCCGAGCTCGTTCCAGGTTTCCGGCGGCGCGCACGACGGGACGCCACCCTCGGTGGTGGTGTTGGCGAAGCCCCCGCAGGTCACGAACGCCTGGACCAGGTTGGAACGGAACTGCTTCGCCGTCTTGGGATGCTCGAAGTCGCAATCGGCGTGGGCGCGCACGCCGACGAGGCCGAGCGCGAGGATGACGGCGGCGACTGCGAAACCCCGCGGAAAACGAGCGGGCGGCACACGTCCGAGGTACCAGGACGGCCCCCGGCTGGCAACGAAAATCTTCGGCGCGTCAGGCCCCGTTAGCGCGAGCGCGGGAGCTCGCGGGGGTTGATCGGCTGGCCGAACGAGAACTCGACCCAGTTCCGGTCGGGGTCCTCGACGATGCAGAAGTAGCCGACCACCGGGCCGGCGTCCCGCGGCCCTTCGCGCAGCACGCCGTCGGCGCGGGCCGTGGTGGCGATGGCGTCGACCTCGCCCCGGCTCGCGACCGAGAACCCGAAATGATGGAGGCCGGGCCGCTCGCCCTCGGAGTGCGCCATCGGGATCAGGACGAAGACGAACTCGGGATCCTCGGCGCGCTCGGCGAGCCACACGACGCGCGTCCCGTCCTCCTCGCGCTCGTGCGCCACCACGAGCCCGGCGTACTTCGAATAAAAGGCGACCGACCTGGTGAGGTCGGTCGCCCGGAGCGCGATGTGCGTGAGCCGCGGCGGCACGGACATGCCGCAGCGTGACTTAGTGGCCCGCCGAGATCAACGCCGCGATGGTGAACCAGCTCTCCTCGCCGCCGTACTTCTGACCCACGTCGACGTACCAGCCGGGCTCGTCCTGGAACGCCATGCCGGGAATCGCGACGCGCGTGCCGTGCTCGAGCTGCATGTCGACCACCGTGAAGGCATAGATGAACATGCGCTCGTAGTCGTACTTGAACGAGACCTTGGGGTTCGGGTGGGTCGAGGTGCGAATGCTCTGCATCACGACTTTCCACAGCTCGCCGCCGTGATCGTAGAGGTCGGAGTACACGATGAAGAAGCTCTCGTGGTCGATGTAGATGACGCGCTTGGAGAACGCGTAGGCCTCCGCCTTGGGAGTGCCCTCGACGACCAGCACGTCCGGCCGCATCTCCCACGCCTCGCAGAAGGTCATGCCGCCGTCGGTCTTGCATGGTACGGGCGGCATGTTCTCGCCGTGCAGCGACGCCAGCATCGGCTTCTTGCCGAGAAGCTTCCACTTGAACCACGGAATCTGGCCCGCATACCCCCCGTAGCTGTCGACGTCGACGTCCTGACCGAAGAGCGCCTCCGATCGCTGGGCGCTCGAGAAACGGCGCACACGGCGGAGGGTCGGCAGGTAGATCCAGAGATCGTCCTGGCGAAGGGGATCGAGGTAGCGGTAGTTGAGCCCGCCGATGCCCTTCAGATCGAAGGGCTCGATGACGGGGTAGAGGCCGGCCTTCCGGAACGCTTGGTCCTTGTTCGGAATGATGTCCGGCTTGGGATCGACGACGAGGCGGCCGGTGAATTGCAGAACCCGCAACCAGTCGAGCACGAAGTGACGCTCGACGTTGTAGCGCTGGTGTCCCTCCTGATCGACTTGCAGCTGGCCGGTATCGGCGTCGAAAAGATGGAGCGCGAGGTCGTCCGTGAAGTAGTGGGTCCGCTCGAAGTTGTACATCAGCTTGGTGGCGGCCCACTCGTCCTTGGTATCGACCAGCGGAAACGGCCGGCCCGCGACGTAGCCCTCGAGCGTCTGATCCTCCTTCAGCTTCACCTGCGAGGAGTACTTCTCGGTCGCTTCCTGGTAGTGCTTCGGGAGCGGGATCTCCTTGTACGGGACGATCTTCATCTCCATCCCGCGGTTGACACACCACTGGACGCCGTCGGCGACGAGACCCTTGATCTTGTCCTGATTGTCCTTGGTGATGATGTCGCCCGGCTGCACCTCCGCGCGCGTGGGGCGAGGCGTCGCGAGCGAGAGGCCGCAGAGCAACGCGAGCACGGTGACGGTGCGAATCGGCATGGTGTTCGGCATCGGACACACCCCTTTCGAGCCCGCAGCGGCGCGAATTCCGGAACGCAGGCTCTCGACCTTCTTCTTCATGCCGGACGTGTCGAGCTCAAGTCCGGTTGATGCGATTGATCGTACGGCGATGCGGCGCGTGTGGATCCCCGAGGGGGCGCGAGGGACCATACCGATGCGCTTCTCTCCCTGTCAATGTGGACCGCCCACGCTCGCCGGCGGCTGCCCATCCACCGACGCTAAGCCACACCATTGAACGATAGTCAATACTCCGCTAGGGTCCGGCGCGAGATGCGATCCCGAACGCGCGCGCGGCTCTCCGTCGACGAGCGCCGGGCCCAGCTGCTCGATCTCGGACGGCGCCTCTTCAACGCCCGTCCCTACGACGCCATCTCGATCGACGAGATCGCGGCCGCGGCCGGGATCTCGAAGGGCCTCCTCTATCATTACTTCCCCAGCAAACGGCACTTCTACGTGGCGGTGGTGCGGCTCGGCGCCGAGCTGGTGCAGCGGCTGACCGCGGTACGCCCCGAGCTCGCGCCGGCGGCGCAGCTCCGGCAGAGCATCGACGCCTTCCTGACCTACGTCGAGAAGAACGCCGCCGCCTACGGCCATCTGCTGCGAAGCGGCGTCGGCACCGATCCGGAGGCGAGCGCGATCGTCGAGGGCACGCGCCGCGCGATGGTCGACCAGGTGCTTTCCAACGTCGGCCTCACCGAGGCGCGACCCGCGGTGCGGCTCGCCGTGCGCGGCTGGATCGGCTTTGCCGAGGGCGTCACGCTCGACTGGGCGGATCGACGCGACGTGCCGCGCCGTGAGGTGCTGCGGATGCTGGTCGTCGCGTTCGAGAACACCCTGGCGCTCGCCGCCACCTCGGACGCCCGCACCGCGCCCGTGCTCGAGCAGGTGCTGGCCGCCCTCCGCGAACGGAAGACCGCGACGAACGGCACGCGCCGACGGACCACCGCGACGGGCAGCCCGCGGCGCCGCTCGGCTGCGAGCTCCTGACCGCTACTCCAAAACCATCAGGCTCGCGTCGGCGTTGTCGGTGTCGAGACGGCCCGTGATCATGCGCTTCGCCGAGACGTCATCGTGAAGCTTGGCGTCGAAGAACGCCACCGAGGACGCCCTGGAGAGCGTGTTCTGCCGCGCATGCAGCATGAACGACGGCGGTGGGTTCGGACAGATCGGCTCGCACGCCGAGCCCGACGGGTCGACATACGCGGCGGGTCCCCCGAGGTAGTCGGGCGGCAGGTTCGGATCGACGGTGACGGGGCGTGGGTCGCCGGGCTGGACGAAGATGCCGCACCCGAGCGCGTCGTCGCCGTTCTCGTTGGCGGCGAAGCCGAAGCGGTCCGAAAAGCCGAGGTGCGTGCCGCCGTCCAGGCTGAAGAGGTACTTCGGCGCGTTCACGAAGCCGTACGGCGTCAGCTGGTTGCTGGTGTAGGGCGTGATCATGTCGACCGTGCCGCCTTCGATCATGAGCGGCACCGTCGCCGCGTCGTAGAAGCCGTCGAGGAAGACACAGGCGAGCGGCGAGAGGGCGACGGTTGCGTCGATGCGCGGATCCTTGATCGTGCCGTGATAGGTCGCCAGCAAGACGGTCGCGCCGCCGAGGGAGTGGCCGATGGCGCCGATCTTGGTGGTGTCGAGGCGCCCGAAGAGGAAGCTCGACGAGTTGGCGTTCTCGGCGATGTAGGTGTCGATCAGGAAGCTCAAGTCGCGGGCCTGCTCGCCGACGTCACCGAGCGTCGGGCCGCCCGGCGCGTTCAGGTTCGAGAGCGGGAAGTCGGGGGCCACGACCACGTAGCCGCGGCTCGCGAGATGACGCACGAGGTAGATCGAGTCGGCGCGGAATGCCGAGAAGCCGTGGGCGCGGACGATGAGCGGAAACGGTCCGCCGGTCTCGACCATCGGCGCGTTGTTGATGATGTTCGATCCCGTACCGGGCGCGATCGGGTACCAGATGGTGGTGACCAGCGTGCGGTCGGGCGCACCCATGTAGGTGCCGTTCGCCATGGTGGGGCGCGAGGTGTCGACGAGCGTGACGTCGCGCGCCCCGATGCCGTAGGGCCCAAGCGCCGCGAAGCTCGCCGTGTCGCGATCCGCAATGTCGGCCTCGATCTCGGCGAGCGCAGCCTCGACCGTGTCGCAGATCGCCTCGGCGTCGGCCATGGTCGGGCAAGCGCCGGCGGCCTTGCTCTCGGCCTTGGCGTAGGCGGATTCGAGCTTCGCCTCGCACTTCGCGAAGTCGGGCGCCGTCGACTTGATGGCCGCCGTCGCCTGCGCCTTGTGGACGCACGCGCACTTCTTGCCGGCCGCCTTGAGCTTGCTGGTGGCGCACGTGAGCGCGGCGTCGCTCATCGGCGGGCCGATCTGGAGCGCGGTCGAGAGGGCGGTCACGAGCCCGCCGACGCGACCGCGCACGGTCGTGACCTCACCGCTCGCCGGACACCCGCCCTTGCTCTCGGCCTTGGCGAAGCCGGCATCGATCTTTTCGTCGCACTTCGTGAGGTCGATGGGCGGGCCGTTCTTGATCTCCTTGAGGACCGCCCCGTGGTAGCAATCACACGCCTTCCCCGCCGCTTTCAGCTTGGAGGCCTGACACTTGGCGCTCGGCGACGGCCCCGCGTGGGCGGTGACGGCCCACAGCAAAGAGAGGGTGACGGCGGCGAGCAGCGTGCTTCGAAAATGTCGCATCGGGGTCTCCAAATCGTTAGCGGGGTTGGACGTTGCAAAGACGGCGTCGGCCACGCCGGTGTTCGAGCCACCTTGCCAAAGCGGAGGCCGGCCGGTCAAATGATTTCGGCGCGAAAAGACCCTCGGAATTTCGTTCAACTTTCGGCGAGGAGGTACGTCAGCGCGTCGGCGTCGAGGGTGCGGGCGAAGCCGTCCTCGCCGAGGAGCTCGCGCGAGAGCGCGGCCTTGCGCTGCTGCAGCTCCCAGATCTTCTCCTCGATCGTGCCGCGCGCGAGCAGACGGTAGGCGATCACGGTGCGGTCCTGACCGATGCGGTGCGAGCGATCGATCGCCTGCGCCTCGACGGCGGGATTCCACCACGGGTCGAAGAGCACGACGTAGCTCGCGGCGGTGAGGTTCAAGCCCGTGCCGCCGGCCTTCAGCGAGACCAGGAAGACGCACGGCGCGGGATCGTCCTGGAACGCGTTCACCACCGCCTCGCGTTTCACCGTCTGACCGGACAGGAAGTGATGCCGCATGCCGTGGTGATCGAGGGCGCGTTGCAGGAGCTTCAGGCAGCTCACGAACTGCGAGAAGACCAGCACCTTGTGGCCTTCGGCGAGCAGCGGCTCGAGGATCTCGATCAGCGCGTCGAACTTGCCGGAGCCGAGACCGGGATTGCCGCCGGCGAGCGCGGGGTGACAGCAGATCTGGCGGAGCCGCGTGAGCGCGGCGAGCACGGTGATCTTGTTGCGCGCGACGCCGCCCGGGGCCGCGCGGAGCGCGTCGACGAGCGCGCGGCTGCGGCGGAGCTCGGCGAGGTAGAGCTGGCGCTGTCCCTTGGTGAGCTCGCAATCGCGCCGTTCCTCGATGCGGGCCGGCAGCTCGGGGGCGACCGCCCGCTTGGTGCGGCGCAGCAGGAGCGGCCGCAGCTTCGCGACGAGGAGCGCGCGGGCGTGCGGCGGCGCCTCGGGGGCGTCGAAGCGCTCGCTGAAGTCGGCGCGCGTGCCGAGATAGCCCGGGTTCACGAAGGTGACGATGCTCCAGAGATCGAGCGCGCGGTTCTCGAGCGGGGTGCCGGTGAGCGCGAGTCGGTGACGGGCGCGGAGGGCCTGCGCAGCGCGCGTGACCGCGGCGTCCGGGTTCTTGATGTTCTGGGCCTCGTCGAGGATGACGGCGCGGAGGTCGGTGGCGCGCCAGCGCTCGACGTCGCGGCGGAGGAGCGCGTAGTTGGTGACCACGAGGTCGTAGCTCGCGATCGTCTCCCATGCGGTGTGGCGCGCCTCGCCGCTGGTGAGGAGCAGCACGCGGAGCGAGGGCGCGAAGCGCTCCGCCTCGCGCGCCCAGTTGTGCACGACCGACGCGGGGCAGACCACCAGGCTCGGGCCGCCCTCGGGGTCGCGATCGCGAAGATGGGCGAGCCAGGCGAGCGCCTGGACGGTCTTTCCGAGGCCCATGTCGTCGGCGAGCACCGCGCCGATGCCGAGCTCGGAGGCATAGGCCAGGAAGTCGAGGCCGGCCTGCTGGTACGGGCGCAGCTCGCCCTGGAACGCGGACGGCGGCGCCACGGTGGGGAGACCGGCGAAGCCCGCGATGCGGTCCCGGAGCGTGCGCGCCGCGGCGACCGTCTCCGGATCGGCCCCGAGACGCTCGATCTCCGCGAGCGTCTCCGGCGCGACACCCGCCAGCTGCCACATCGTCACCGGCTGCTCGTCCGCGCCGAGCTCGACGCCGAGATCGGCGAGCAGGACGCCGAGCTCGTCGATCGACTCCGCCACGTCGCGCCGGACCCAACCCGACTCGAGCTTCACGAAGCGGGTCGTCGCGGCCCGGAGCGCGGCGAGGTCGGCCTCCGAGAGGCGCAACCCCTCGGCCTCCCACGCCGTCGAGACCGTGAACCAATCGAGACCGGTCGACTCGATGCGGAGCCGCGGCGTCACGCGCTGCGCGCCGCCGAGGAGCCGGCGGACGCGCTCCGAGCCGTACCACTCGACGCCCGCGGGGCGCTCCTCCCACGCCTCGGCAAAGGCCTCCATGCGACGCCGGCCGACGTGCAGCCACCACCCGCCGGCGCGATCGGCGTCGCTCTCGACGGCGCCGGGAGACCTGCGTGCCCCACGCCCGGCGCCCGTATCCGCGAGCCAGGCCGTGATCGGCGCCACGCACTCGGGATCGGGCAAGTCGAGCCAGGTTGCGGCCGGCGCGCCGGGGAGCGGCACGATCGATTCGGCCGCCGGCGCCTCGACGTGCGTCGCGTCGGTCGCCGTCACCGCGCTCGACTGCGCGAAGCTCACGAGCCCCCCGGCGACGTCCGCCCCTGGAAGCTCGCCGCTCGTGCGCGCCACCCAGCGTCCCTCCGGCACGTACTCGAAGGCTAGCTCCGGCACGTCCGCCGCGCGCGCGAAGAGGCGGAGCTGCAACCAGTCGTCGGCGCCGAGGTCGAGCGCCACCAGCGGGCGCACCTGGTGCACGCGGGTGTGCGACGCGAGCACTCCTTCGAGGTGCGGGAAGCTCGTGGCGAGCAAGCCGAGCGTCTCGGCGCGTCGCTCGGCCGGCAGCGGCAGACCGCCCGACGCCGCGAAGAGGTCGAGCACGGACTCGGGCGGCTCCTCGGCGAGCGCCCAGAAGGCTCCGTCGGCGAGCACCAGGCTGCCGCGCCCGGTCGATGACCAGCCCGCGGGGTCGCGCAGATAGACGGCGTCCGCGACGCCGCGCTCGCGGCCGTCGGGCCACACGAAGCGGAGCTCGATCCAGACTTCGTCGCCGCGCGTGACGCACATCGGAAGGAGCCGGACCGGCGACGACTCGAGTCGCACCGGGCCGCCCGACGTGACGCCCGCGCGCGCCGCCGCCTCGGCGGGCAAATCGAGTCCCCACGACACGAACGAGGCGCCGCTCACCCGCTCGAGGAGACGCAAGAGCAGCGCGGGCGCGACCCCGGCGTGTCCGCCGTAGTGGTCGTGACGGCCACCGACGTTGTGATCGCAGAGCCAGTCGAGGGCCGCGGCTTGATCGGCGGCGAGCAGGCCCGGGTTGCGATGCACCTGGGTGCGGAGCTGGACGAGCTGCATCATCGAGCGCGCCTCGTTGCTGATCTGCGCGCTGGTGACGCGCGCCTCGACCCCGATCCCGATCCCGCCGCCGGTGCGCTGCACGAGCCCGAGCACGAGATGCAGGCTGCGCGACGCCACCGACGCACGCCGGCGCGCCCACTCGGCGAGCTCGTCGACGAGCGCCGCACGTGCGCGCTCGGCGTGGCGCGCCGCCAGATCGGCACGCTCGCGAAAGGGCGCGAGATCGCGCGGCAGCCAGCCGCCGGCACGCGCCGGGATCTCTTGGGCGAGGCGCCAACACATGAGGTCCGGATCGGCCTCGCCGAGGATCTCCGGGAACGGCGGCAGATAGCCGCTCAAGCCACGGGTCGGTGCCCCCGCGAGCAGACGCTCGAGGGCGTGCTCGCGCTGCCATCCGGGCGGTGCCGAGCGCAGGCGCGCCAGCGCCGACGACGGCAGGCCGCGACCGGCATCGCGCCGACGCTGCTCGGCCGGCGAGGCTCCGGCGCCGATCGGAACGACGGTCGCCCCGGACCGGAGGGCCGCGACCGGCAGCAGCTGCGCCAGCCGCGGATCCGCGAAACCGTGCTCGCGCTCGGCGACCTCGATCAGACAGAGCGCGAGCGCGAAGGTGTGCTTGCAGTACGGCGCGACCGGACAGGTACAGATCGGCGTGCAGGCGCCGTCGCGCGGCCCCCACAGCCACGCGGCCTCGTACACCCGCGTGCCCTGGACGGGCGCCCGTACGGAGTCCTCGTCGAACTCCCAGCTCCCGACCCGCCCGTCCCGCGCGTACTCCCGGCCGCGATGGCGAGTCAGCATGGGAAACCCGCGCAGCTTCGCGACCATCTCCCGGAGGGCGTCGGCGGACGGCACGTTGCCACCGTCGTTCACGACCGCGCGCGCCATCGAGGAACGAGGCTGCCTGCTGCCGCGCCGCGTTGCAAGCCGCGCTGCGCGGCGACGATTTTCGTTGTTGGCGGCCGCCGGTTCATGGTAGCCGCAGGGCGACTTCGCTCCCGGACCTCCCGGGACCATGCCGGAACAGGAGGGAACCCCCATGTCTCGAAAGTTGCTCGCTCTGGCCGTAGCCTGCTTTGCGCTCGCCAGCACCGCTCGCGCCGACATCCCCTACTGGCAGATCCGCAGCGGCGGCTTCCTACCGTTCGTGCGCACGATCGCCGTCGATCCGACGAACTCCGACGTCGTCTACATCGGCGCGACCAACGCAGGGACTCCGCAGGGCGAGTACAACAACGAGGCCGGGAGCGGCGTCTTCCGCAGCACCGACGGCGGCGCGACGTTCGCGCCCCGCAACAACGGCCTCGGCAACCTGCTCGCGACCGCGCTCGTGATCGATCCGAGCAACACCAACGTGCTCTACGCCGGTCTCGACGGGAAAGGCGTCTACAAGACGACCGACGCGGGCGCGTCGTGGACCGCGGTCAACACGGGCCTCACCGACCTCGACGTCTACGCGCTCGGCATCGATCCCGCGACGCCGACGACGGTCTTCGTGGGCACCGCGGTGGGCGGCGTCTTCCGCAGCGTCGACGGCGGCGGCACCTGGACGCACTCGACCAACGCCTACGGCACCATCTACAACTTCGCCATCGATCCCAGCATGCCGGCCATGGTGTACGCCGGCGCGGGCGGCGGCGTGTACCGTTCCATCGACGGCGGCGTGAGCTTCACCTACCACCGCATCGGCGACCCCAACGACGGGGGACCGGAGGTGCGCGGGCTCGCGATCGACTCGAGCAACCCGTCGACGCTGCTCGCCGCCGGCTACGGCTTCGACAGCGGCGTCTGGCGCAGCATCGACGCCGGCACCACGTGGACGGCGAGCAGCACTGGTCTCCGCCACCCGTTCTTCGACGTCACGCAACACATGGTGTCGCTGGTGCAGGATCCGGTCACGCCAAGCACGTTCTACGCCTCCGCCCTCGCGGGCATGTTTCGCTCGATCGACGGCGGCGCGACGTGGGCGAGCTTCGCCGCCGGCTTGTCGCGAGAGGATTGCCCGGCCTTCGGCACGCACGCCGACGGCACCGTCTACACCGGCTCGGTCTTCGTCGGCGATTTCCATCGCCTGCGCGTCAAGCCGTCGGGCGTGAACCACTTCCGCTGCTTCAAGGCGAGCGCCAAGGGCTTCGTGCCGCGGACGCTGACCGTCAGCGACCGCTTCGGCACCGGCAGTAATAACGTGTTCAAGCCGATCGCCTACTGCACGCCGACCGATCCGATGGGCGAGGGCGTCGTCGATCCGACCTCGCACCTGGTCTGCTACAGGGCCAAAGGCCCCAAGGCTCCGCAGGTCATCGACTTCCTCACGCAGCGCATCGACGGCTACCGCGGCTACGAGGTCACGAAGCCCCACTCGATCTGCGTTCCGGCGACGGTCGGCGTGCCGGCGGCGGCGCCGCGCGACGCCTACCGCTGCATGGACGGCCCGAACTGGTCGAGCTGGCCCACCGACTTCACCATCAGCGACGCCTACGGCTCGAAGCTGATCCGCCAGCACCGGCAGGACCGCCTGTGTGCCCCGACCGATCTCGACGGCGGCACGGACGACCGCATCGAGCCCGAGGTCGATCTCCGCTGCGATACTCCGAAGGGCAAGACGGAGTTCACCCCGACCACGGTCACCACCACCGATCGCTTCGGCACGTTGACGCTCAGGCTGATCAAGCCCGAGAACCACTGCTTCCAGGCGCTCGAGAGCAGAAGCTAGCTCGCGGGCCCCTATGGCTCTCCGCAACTGCGGCGGCCGTTCTGAATCGCACGGTCGGCCGCGGTGAATTCGCTTGACAGCCCGTCGCCGGGATTTGTAGCGGACTGCATGCCCCCCCGCCGCTCCGTCTCGCTCTCGATCCTCGTCCTCGTGCTGGCGCTCCCGACCGTCGCGTCCGCTGCACCTCCGAACGACGACTGCGCCGCCGCGGTCACGATCGACCCCGGCGTCCGCTACGAGGAGACGCTCGACAGCACGACCGCGACGACCGCGGTCGACGACCCGGCGCAGTCCTGCACGGCGGGCGGCGCGAACCAGAACTCGCACAGCGTCTGGTACCAGCTCACGCCCCCGGCGGACGGCGTGCTCTCGGTCTACACGCTGAACCACAGCGGCTTCCCCGTCGATCCCCCGACCATCGTGTCCGTCCACACGGGCGGGTGCGGCGCCCTCGCCGAGGTCGCCTGCGACGACAGCGACACCGGCATCGCCTCGTACCTCCATACGCCGGTCACGAGCGGCGTCACGTACTGGATCGAGGTGTCGAACGAGGCCGGTTCCGCCGGCGGCACCGTGAAGGTCGAGATCTACTTCGATCCCGACAGTCCGATCTGTCCCGACGAGGGCGGCAGCTTTCTCAAGTCGTCGCTCAGCCTGGTCGCGATCGCCTTTCCGGCCGGCGACGAGCGGCTGAAGGTGAACGCGCGCATGCATCTGCACGACCCGCTGCCGAACGTCGGGGTGACCGGCTTCCAACTGCTCGTCGAGGACGTGCGCAATCAGTACGCGCCGATCGTCGAGTGGTCGGCGCGGACGCTCGCGGTGCCGCCCGGGGGTCCGGGAACGGGCTGCGCCCCGAAGGACGGCTGGACCAACACCGGCGCCGCCTACCGTTATCGCAACACCTCGAACGCGTTCCCGCCCGGGTGCGCACCTGGATCGGCCAACGGTCTCCACGAGATCCGTCTTTCCCGGAAGTCGATCGACTGGCGCCTCGTCGACCTCAAAGTGCGGGCGACGGATACGGCGCTCCTCGCCGTCCCGATCTTCGGCCCGACCGGCGCGCCGCCTCGCCTTCGCCTGTCGGTCACGGCCGAGGCCACGATCGGCCCCGAGAACGCCGACCACTGCGCCCACTCGTTCTTCGGGCTCGACTGCATCGCCAACAGCAAGCAGACGACGCTCAAGTGTCGCGAGGAGTTTTGAGCCCGCACTAGCTAGCTTCTGCGACGGCGGCCGTCGGGAAGAGCGGATCTCGGTCAGGAGCGCTACGCGCCGATCGACCATGTCGCGGCGATCGCCCGATGAGTGCCATGCGGCACTGCGATGCGCCGATCGAGCCATGACTGTCGTCTGATCGAGCTACGCCGATCGCCGCGCTCCGCCGCCGCAGGACCCGCGGGCGACCCCTCCACCGCGCGCGTGTCCCGCAGGCCGCCGTCGCAGCTAGTCCGAGCCGAGGATGATCGCGCTCGTCGGCACGCCCGTGCCCGCCGTCACCAGCACGTGCACGGCGCCGGCGACCTGATTCACCGCCGTGCCGCGTACCTGCCGCACGCCCTCCGCGACGCCGTTCATGCCGTGGATGTAGGCCTCGCCGAGCTGGCCGCCGTGGGTGTTGATGGGGAGCGCGCCGCCGAGCTCGATGCGACCGTCGCGGATGAAATCCTTGGCCTCGCCGCGGCCGCAGAAGCCAAAGGCCTCGAGCTGCGCCAGCACGAAGGGCGTGAAGTGGTCGTAGACGACCGCGGTCTGGAAGTCTTTCGGCCCGAGGCCGGACTGGGCGTAGAGCTCGCGCGCGACGTCGGCCATCTCGGGCAGGTCGCCGATCGCGTCGCGGTAGTAGCTGGTCATCATGTGCTGATCGCGTGACGCGCCCTGCGCCGCGGCGCGGATGACGGCGGGGCGCTGCTTCAGATCGCGGGCGCGCTCGAGGGTCGTGACGACGACCGCGACGGCGCCGTCGCTCTCCTGGCAGCAGTCGAGGAGGCGGAGCGGCCGCACGATCCAGCGCGACGCCTGATGCTCGGCGAGCGTGATCGGCTTGCCGTGGAACCAGGCGCGCGGGTTGGTGGCGGCGTGACGGCGGCAGGCGACCGACACCCGCCCGAAGTCCTCGGTGGTGGCGCCGTAGTCGTGGAGATAGCGCTGCGCCTGCATCGCCACCCACGACGCGGGCGTGAGCAGCCCGAAGGGCGCGTACCAACCGAAGTGCGCGGTCTCGGTGGTGGCGACGGCGGCGCTCGGGGTCGTGCCCACGCCGAAGCGCTGCACCGAGCGCTCGTTCATCGCGCGGTAGCACACCACGACGTCGGCAGCGCCGGCCGCGACCGCGAGCGCCGCCTGCATCACCACCCCGCAGGCCGCGCCGCCGCCGTAGTGCACCCGCGAGAAGAAGCGGAGCGGCCCGGCGCCGATCGCGCGGGCGACCTCGATCTCGGGGTTGTTGTCCATCATGAAGGTCGAGATGCCGTCGACGTCGGCGGGCGCGAGGCCGGCGTCGGCGAGCGCCGCCATCACGGCCTCGCAGGCGAGCCGCAGCTCGCTCCGTCCGGAGTCCTTCGAGAACTCGGTGGCGCCGATGCCGGCGATCGCCGTTCGTCCGGGGAACGTCGCCTGCCGTCGCGCGCTCACCCGCGAGCCTCGGCGGGCCGGAAGTAGTGGAGCGCGAGATCGTCGTCGACGGTCTCGAACCCGACCTCGACCCGCATCCCGATCGTGACGGCATCGGGGTCGACGCCGACGAGACGCGACACCAGACGCGTGCCCTCGTCGAGCTCCACCAGCACGATCACGTTGGGGTACGAGAACGGCGGCACCGGCGGGTGATGAACGACGACGAAGCTGTGGATGGCGCCCCGCCCGGATGCCTCGATCGCCTCCATCTCGAAGCCGTGGCAGCTCGGACACATCGGCCCCGGCGGGTGCTGCAGGCGCCGGCAGCGCGCGCAACGCTGGATGAGCAGCGTGCCCGCCGCCACCCCGTCCCAGAAGAATCGGTTGTCATGCGTGATGCCGGGGCGAGGGTGACGGGACACGCGGCGCTCATACACCCTTTTCGCGCCGGCGTGCAGGGCGGACTTGTCTCGCGTCCCGCTTCCCTGCCTAGTAGAAGGGTCTCCCTCGAAGCCACGCGGAGGTGTTCTCATGGCGGTGATCGCGCGCGTCTATCCCCTGTTGCCGGACAAGGTGCCCGCGCTCCGGAGCTTCGTCGCCGAGCTCCGGCGGCGCGCCCGCGACACCGACGACTTCTATGCGCGCCACGGGGTCGAGCGCGAGACCTGCCACCTCCAGCACACCGCCTTCGGGGACTTCCTCGTGGTGTGGACCGAGGGCGATGCCGACGCGCACCCGCCCGCGAACTACGCCGCCTCGGCTCACGACTTCGACTCCTGGTTCAAGAACCGCATCCACGAGCTGACGGGCGTCGATCCCAACAGCACGCCGACCGGACCGGAGGCCGAGGAGATCTTCGACTGGCGGGCGCCCGGGTGGAGTCGGCGGGCGGACGAGCGCTGAACGCGTCCGTGCCCGCGCCCGTCGAAGCCCGCCTCGCCGTGAACGGCGTCTCCCTCGCCTACTTCGAGTGGGGGCGCGAGCTCCCCGGCGACCCGATCCTGCTCGTGCACGCGACCGGTTTCCACGCGCGCTGCTGGGACCAGGTGGTCGCGCACCTCGGTCGCCGGCGCGTGATCTCGATCGACCAGCGCGGCCACGGCCGGAGCGACAAGGTGGACCGCATCCGCTGGCAGGAGCTCGGTCGCGATCTCGCGGCCTTCCTCCGGCAACGCGACCTGGCCAACGTGATCGGCGTCGGCCATTCGGCGGGCGGCCACGCGATGGTCGAGGCGGCGGCGCTCGAGGGCGCACGCTTTCGCCGCCTCGTGCTGATCGATCCGACGATCCTCGCGCCGGACCACTACGCGGCGCGCGGCTCGGCGGACGACGGCGCGTGGATCGAGGTCGCCGGCAACGCGCATCCCGCCGCCAGACGGCGGCGCGCGTTCGGGTCCGTCGACGAGATGATCGAGCGTCTCCGCGAGCGGCCGTCGTTCGCGGCCTTCACTCCCGCCGCGCTCCGCGACTACTGCGCCTGGGGCCTCGTGCCGTCCGCCGAGCCGCCCGGCTTCGAGCTCGCGTGCTCGCCCGAGATGGAGGGCGCGGTCTACAGCGGCGCGCTCGGGAACCCGGCGATCCACGAGCACGTCCGCGCCGTCGCGGTGCCGGTGCGGATCGTCCGCGCCATGGAGCCGCCGAGCCTGGAGGACCTGCGGGACTTCCGCTACTCGCCGACCTGGCCGCCGCTCGCGAGCCGCTTCCGCCACGCCGAGGACGTCCACCGCACCGAGCTCACGCACTTCCTGCCGATGACGCACCCGGCGCTCACCGCCGCGGACGTCCTCACCCAATAGAGAAGGCGATCACGAAGACGCGAGGAGCGCGGGTTGACCTCCGCTCCTCGACCCAATCAACAACGGCATCTGCTGGGACGCGGGTACAGGGCGCACGCGTCCGCCAATCGCTTGCGCCGGCGCGCCTCGGTTCAATAGAGAGGCACGCGACCAGGAGGAGAGCATGATCCCACGAGTCGTGACGCACGCCGTCTCTGCCGCACTGGTGGCCTCGACCCTCGCGGCCTGCGCCGCGCGCCGCGGCGCGGAGCCCGCCACCACCGCATCCCTCGCCACCCCGCGCCGGGTGGTACCCCCGGGCGCGACGGCGCCGCTCTTCAATGACCTCGGCGAGCCATCACTACGCGATCAGCACCCGCTCGGAGCTCGGGCAGCGTTATTTCGATCAGGGCCTGACGCTCCTCTACGGTTTCAATCACGCCGAGGCGGTGCGCTCGTTCCGCGAGTCCCAGCGTCTCGATCCCTCGTGCGCGATGTGCTTCTGGGGCGAGGCGCTGGCGCTCGGTCCGAACATCAACAAGCCGATGGACGACAAGGACGTGCCGGCGGCGTGGGCGGCGCTGCAAAAGGCGAGAGAGCTCGCGAGCGGCTCGAGCCCGAAGGAGCAGGCGCTGATCGGCGCGCTCGCCAAGCGCTACGCCGAGAAGCCGTCGAAGAACCGCGCCGCCCTCGACCGCGCCTTCGCCGCCGCGATGCGCGAGGTCGCCCGCGACTACCCGAACGACCTCGACATCCAGACCATGTTCGCCGAGGCCCTCATGGACACCATGCCGTGGGACTACTACGGCAAGGGCAACGTCCCGCGGCCGGCGACCGTCGAGGTGATCACGACGCTCGAGTCGGTCATGGCGCGCGCCCCCGCGCACCCCGGCGCGCTGCACTACTACATCCACGCCGTCGAGGCCTCGGACGATCCGGGACGCGCCGAGGCGGCGTCCGATCGGCTGCTGAAGCTGGTGCCCGGCGCCGGCCACCTCGTGCACATGCCGGCGCACGTCTATCTCCGGGTCGGGCGCTACGACGACGCCGTCGTCGCCAACGAGCTCGCCGCCAAGGCCGACGAGTCGTACCTGGCGCAGTGCCTGGTGCAGGGCTTCTACCCGGCGATGTACTACCCCCACAATCTGCACTTCTTGTGGTCGGCGGCGAGCTACGACGGCCGGAGCGCGTTGGCGTTGTCGACCGCCGACAAGATCGTCGCCTTCGTGCCGCCCGAGAAGCTCACGGAGTTTCCCTTCCTCGAGGAGATGCTGCCGACCCGCCTCTTCACGCTCGCCCGCTTCGGGCGCTGGGACGAGATCCTGGCGGAGCCCGCGCCGCAAACGAGCGCCCGCTACGCGACCGGCATGTGGCACTACGCCCGCGGCATCGCGCTCGTCGCCAAGGGTCGCGCCGAGGAGGCGGCGGCCGACCTCGCCGCGCTCGAGAAGGAGGCGGCGAGCCCGGCGATGCGCGGCCTCATGATGGTCTCGGTGAACACCAGCGCGCAGCAGCTGCTGAGGCTCGCCGCACGCGTCCTCGACGCCGAGCTGGCGGCGGCGCGGGCGCGCTGGCCGCAAGCGATCGCGTCCTACGAGGCGGCGGTGAAGCTGCAGGACGGGCTCACGTATTCCGAGCCGCCGCAGTGGTACTTCCCGAGCCGCGACGGCCTCGGGCGCGTGCTGCTGCGCGCCGGCCGCTCCCGCGAGGCGGAGACGGTGTATCGCCAACAGCTGAAGCGCACGCCGAAGAGCGGCTGGACGCTGCACGGTCTCGCCGCGAGCCTCCGCGCCCAGGGCAAGGACGAGGCGGCCGCGACGGTCGAGCGCGAGCTCGCGAGCGCGTGGGCGCGTGGCGATTTCGCGCTCACGGGGTCGGTGCTGTAACCGAGCGGCCGCCGCCGCGAAGACCATTGTGTAGCGAGCGCCGCTGGCGTTAGCTGCATGCCGAGGGCGCCCCACCATCCCGCGACCGCCGTTCGATGCGTCCACGAGGGAGACTCTTCATGAACCCATCGAAAACGATGCTGGTGGCCAGCGCTCTCCTGAGCGTGCTCGTGGCCGCGTCGGCGCAGGCCTACCTGACGTCGCTCGCGCCCAACCGCTGCCTCGTCGGCAAGCTGACGGCGCTCGGGAAAGGAACGGCCGCCTACGCGAGCTGCCGGGCGCAGAACGCCGCGCATCCGGACGCGGCGAGGCTCGCCCGCTGCCTCGGCCGGACCGCGGCCAGGATCACCGGCGGCTTCGCCAAGCTCGACGTCAAGTATCCCGGCGCGTGCGCGGCTTCCGGAGACGACGGCGGTGCGCGCAACGCCGACGCCGCGAGCTACACGGCGCAGCTCGCCACCGACGTCGGCACGGCCCCCGGCAAGTGCGACGCCGCCAAGCAGCGCTGCGTCGGCAAGTACGCCGCGGCGATCCTCGCCTGCTACTCGAGGGCGGCGAAGAAGGACGGCGACGTCGACGACGCGGCCGGCGGTTGCCTCGACAAGGCGGCGACCAAGCTCGCCAACGGCGTCAAGGGCTGCCTCGACAAGGCCGCGGCGGCGGGAGGCTGCACGAACGCCGGCAGCCAGAGCGTGGTGCTGCGCGCGCGCGCCGACGCCTTCGTCGACACCGAGGGCTGCCGCCTCGATCCGAGCGGTGGCGGTTGCGAGACCATTCCCTCGCCGACCCCGACCGCGACGCCGAGCGCATGCCCCGCGACGATCGAGCTCGAGCCCGACGCCGGCGGCGCGGCCAATGATTTCGATTGGGGGTGGACCGGGATCGTCCACGAGCAGAACGTGAGCTCCGGCGCCACCCTGACGGCGCTGGTGACGGGGCAAAGCGGCCCGGATTGCACGTTCGACGGGCCGATCGCCAACGCCGAGGCCGGCAACGGCACGATCGACAACCAGCGCTGCACCGGAAACACCGCCGTCCACTGCTCCAATGCCCCCGGCGGGACCGGCGGTCCATGCACCGCTCTCGGCACGTGCGAGTTCCATTGGGGACCGCCGCTGCCGCTGCCCGCGGGCGGCGCCGAGTTCTGCGCCGTGAACGTCGTCCCGGGTGGATTCCACGGCACCGTGAGTCCGGTGAGCGGCGCACTGACCCGGTCGATGGCGCTCTCGCGCACGGTCTTCGACATGGAGGGACTCGACTTCGCGTGCCCACGCTGCGTCGGCGACGGCGCGGCCAACGACGGCATCCTCGGAGGGACCTGTGAGGGCGGCGAGCGAGAAGGCCTCGCCTGCGACGCCAACGGGACCACGCCGCTCTGGCCCGACTACGGCGCGACCAGCCTCGATTGTCCTCCCCGCAAGATCTACCAGGCCTTCACGCACACCAGCACGTTGCTGGGCTCGACCGGAACGGCGAGCCTCGTGCTCACGGCCGCGAGTCCACGCTGCACCGGCGGCGTCACGGCGCGTTGCGCCTGCGACACCTGCAACAACGCCGCCGCCGAACCCTGCACCAGCAACGCCGATTGCCCGCCGAGCGGCGGGACGGCCGGCGTCTGCGGCGGCCGGCGTTGCCTCGGCGGCCCGAGCAACGGCTCCCCGTGCCGCCTCTGCGTCGGCGGCGCGAACGACGGATCGGTCTGCACGTCGGGCGCCAACTGTGCGGGGGGCGCGTGCCTCAACCCGACCTGCCCCGGCGGCGGCCTGTGCGCCCGCCTCGGGAATCCCACCAAGCCGAACGGCTGCTTCGACGACAGCACGACACCCCTCGACGGCTCGCAGTGCGTCGACACGGCTCCCGTCGGCGATCAACAGGGCAGCTGCCCCGAGTTGCCGGTGGAGGCCCGCTGCTCGGAGTCGTCCGGACACCCGCAGCGCTTTTGCCTTTCCGACGACGATTGCTGCGACGACACGCCGGATTGCGACCTCGATCCCGCGACGCCGGGCGAGTGCCAGATCAGCGCGCGCCCCTGCTTCCTCGACAACGGCGTGATCGGAAACGCCATCGTCGCCACCGGCGCCGCCGACCCTCCGAGCGGTGGCGTCGCGAGCCCAACGATCGCCCAGGTCTTCTGCACCGGCTCGACGGCGTCGGCCTTCTTCAACGCCGCCTCCGGCGCTCCCGGGCCGGGGCGGATGACGCTGGTCGAGACGCTACGACTGCTGCCGTAGCGGAGCACCGAAAAGAGAAAAGATAGTCGGTAGGGTAGGCTTGGTCGGATCGTCGTCGCCGAGCGCTCGTGGTCGGCGGCCCGGCGTCGTCAGCCGGGGACTTCGGTGGGATCGAGGAGGCCGTGGCGACGCCAGCCGACGCGGAGCAGCCACGTTCGCGCGCGCGCGACCGCGGGCCGCTGGCTCTCTGCGCTCGGTGCCTCCCTTCGTGCGTCCTTTCTAGTTTCCCGTTTCCATCCATCGAACCACCGACCCGAGGACGCCGGATCCACCCGGACGGCACCGGAGAGTTTCCCGCCCGCCTCCGCCACGTGCCGACGCGCGTTCAGGAGCACGTAGCGCAGCGCGTTCCGCACTTGTCGCGGCGTCGGCAGCAGCCGGTGGTGATAGCGATCGGCCAGCACGCGGCCGGTCCGCCGAGCCACCCGGTTGACCGCGCGGGCAAGCCGCGCGCCGATGGACTTCATGCCACGCCCGAGCGCGTCGCGATCGACCGCCTCGACGACCAGGTGGGCATGGTTCTTCTGCAGCGCATAGTGGACGAGCCGGAAGCCCGGCCGCGCGCAACCGGACCCGAAGGTGCGCTCGATCGCGTGGACGATGCCGCCGGAGCGGAGCGAGGGCACGTCGGGCCGCATCCGCAGCGTGACGTGCGCGGGCAGACGCTTGAAACGATCGCGGCTGGCGTGCGGCAAGCCGGAATCGGGGCCGCGCTTCCGTCCAGCGCCGCGTCGACGCCCGCCCCACCGGCGCGGCGGCGACAACGATGGTTTCGATGTCAAGACCTTGCGCAGACGGGCGGCGCACAGGTGGGAGGCACGCGCGGTTGTCGCGGGCCCCGGCTCCCGTGCAATCAGCCGCCCGTCGCACCGCGCCCCCTTACCAACCTTCTTCACGCTCGGTCGCCTCGAGACGGAAGCTGGGAGCGTCGGGGTCGATTCCCGGCGCCCTCTCGGGGTCGAGAGCGGCCGGAGCTGACACCCGTCCACGCAATCACGGCAGACCTAGTGCAAGTGCACCCGCGCAGGTGGGGCATACGGACATAGCGCCCGCACCGCACTGGCCAGCCAGAAGACGCGAAGTCGTGTGGCGAGGCGATCCGTCACGGCTCCGCCTTCGGCTTCCGCCCCGCCTTCTACCGAGGCTGCGCGACGGCAACGAAGTACTGCGTCACCATTGCCAGTCGCTCCTGTGTCGCCGCGCCTGCTCCTCCGCGTACAATCGCCGCCTATCGATCGCCGCGCCCACGCCGAAGAGGATCACCAGATTGAGCCCCACGCCAAAGCCAATCGTGGTGAGAAACCATCCTGTCGTGTCGTGTCCGACCCCTCCTGAAAAGGCGAACAGCCACGGCAGCGCGAACACCATGATCAGCAGGCTGGAATCGCCATGGCCGACCAGGGCGATGACGAGCGCGATCGCGACCCCGATCGCGAACAGTGCTGGCAGTGTCACGGCAGCCCGCATGCCCGGCCTCCCGACGAGATCGTGGTCGCGCGAGCTCCCCGAGGGCCAACGTCGTCCATGTGCGGCGTGTACTACCGCACCGGGCGGCAGGGGAACCCCCGGCGCGGACGGCGGCCTCTCACGGCGGACGCTTCGCCTTCGGCTAGCGCTCCGGCACGCGCCGTAACACGAACGCACCGGCCAGCAGCATGATCAGCAGCGACCCGATCGCCGCCCGATAGGCGAGCGCGCCGGTGCCTTCCAGCGCGTAGACGACCGTGCCCCAGACGAGCGGACCGCTGATCGCCGCGAAGCGCCCGATCATGCCGTAGATCCCGTAGAGCTCGCCGAGCGCTTCCGGCGGGGAGAGCCGGAGCATGAGCACGCGGTCGGCGGCCCAGAGGGCGCCGAGCGCCGTTCCCGTGACCGGTCCGACCAGCCAGAGCGCGCCCTTCCCCGGCGCGGCGAGCGCGAGACCGAGCCCGACCGCCCACAGGACGAGGGCGACGTAGAGTGCGCGCTTCGCGCCGAGGCGATCGACGAGCGCCCCCTGGCCGAACGCCCCGACGATGGCGAACAGGGTGGAGAGCGCGAGCAGCCGCGTGACCTCGGCGCTCGTGAAGCCGCCGACCTTGGTGACGTAGACCGCCATGAAGAGGATCACGGTGTTGACGGCGTCGGTGTAGAGGAAGTGCGCGACGAGAAAGCGCCCGAGGCCGGGGATGGTGGGGAGCGCGCGCAGCGTGCGGCGGACGCGCGCGACCGTCTCGGCGCCGAGCCCGCGGCGCCAGAGCGGCCCGCGCCCGCCGTCGGGCACGAACAGGAGGCACGGCAGGGAGAAGGCGAGAAAGATCGCGGCCGTCGCCGGGAATGCCGCCGCCTTGCCCCAGCGCTCGGCGATCGGCGCGACGCTGTAGAGACTGAGGATCGACCCCACGTAGCCGAGGCCGATGCCGAGGCCCGAGGCGCGCCCGCGCGTCGCCTCGTCGGAGACGTTGGCGAGGAGCGCGTCGTAGAAGACGAGCGCGCCCTGGTAGAAGAAGTTGGCGACCGCGAACGCGAGCAGCACGAGCACGGCGGGCTTGCCGATCCCCATGAGCGCCGTCGCCCCGACCGACGCGAAGGTCGCCACGGCGAGAAACGGCAGGCGCCGGCCCGAGAAGTCGGAGAGCGCGCCGAGGAGCGGCGCCGCGAGCGCGACCAGGATCATCGAGCCGCTGTAGGCGAGGCTGACGTCGAGGTCGCGGCCCCCGAGGTCCTCGACGACGAGGAGCGGCAGGTAGCGCGAGACGACGTTCAACGAGAAGGTGGTGTTGGCGAGATCGTAGAGCGCCCATGCGACGAGGGCACCCCGAGACTTGACGCCACCGGCGACGGGCGCCGTCATCACACCCGCGAGCTCTGCTCCGACACCAACACGTCGAGAACGACGGCGCGGAACTGCCCCCAGCGTCGCCACGTCCCCTCGAGGTCGCGCAGGTTGGCGGCGGCGCTCTCGAGTCCCGCGCGATCGCGCTCGTCCCAGCCGCTGATGCGCTCGTCCGGATCGTTGACCTTGAGGGTTCCGCCGGTCTCGCGGAGCAGGAAGAGATACGAGCGGAACGGCGTGCGCCCCCCGACGACGCTGTGGTCGATCACCGCGACCAGGCGCTCGATCTCGACGTCGAGGTTGCTCTCCTCATGCACCTCGCGCAGCAGCGCGTGCTCGACGTCCTCGCCTTCCTTGATGCCGCCGGTCGGGAGGCGGAACGTTCCAGCCGGGTAGAACTCCTTGGTCTGCAGCAGGATGCCGCCGCTCGGACGGCGGATCGCCATCGCCACCTCGCTACGCCGCCCGCCGCCGCGCACCGGCGCGAAATCGCCGTCGGCGAGCACCTTCTCGACCAACGGGAACTTGCCGTAACGCTTGCGGAGCCAGCCGAGGTCGCGGCCGGCGCTCACGTGGTCTCGATCCGCTCGACGGCGCGCGCCACCAGCGCCGCGAGCGCGTCGGCGTCGCGCCCGCCCATCCCGGGGATCTTGCAGCCGGCGGCCGCCGCGTGACCGCCGCCCCCGAAGCTCTCGGCGACGCGCGACAGATCGACGCGACACGCCGGCGAACGCCGGAAGCTCACGCCGTCGCTCTTGGTGTCGTACAGGGCAATGACGGCGTTGGGGGTGGCCTTTCCCCAGAGATCGCCGATCTCGCTCGGATACCCCGTGCACCACGCCGCCAGCACCGTCACGTCGCCGACCGTGCGCTCGCGCCGCGTCTTCTCGGCGAGCGCGTGGGTCGCCGCGACCTCCGCCGTGACGCGGGCCTCGGCCTCGCGCATCGCCGGGGTGTAGGTCACGTCGGCGTCCACGCCGAGGAGCTCCTGGTACGCCGTCGCGTCGCGCATCGCGCCGACCGTGAGCGCGAGCTCGCGCGAGCCGGGGAGCGCGTGGATCCAGCGGTCGTTGTCGTCGGCAAGCGCCACCAGCCGCTCGAGCGCGAGAAACCCCTCGGCGTGCTCGGGCCGCCCGCTCGGCGTCCGCTGCTCGGTGACCAGGCGCGCCTTCAGATGCTCGTAGACCAGGCGCGAGGCCGCGTAGGTGTCCTCGACGACCATCGCGGCGAGCGGGACGTCGATGGCGCCGCGCCGGAGACGCTCGATCGCCGTCCGGTGGTGGTCGATCCAGACGATCCGCGTCCCTGCCGCCGCGAGGGCGCGGAGATGCGCATCGGTCTCCGGCTGGCTCCAGCTGATGTCGGTGATCCAGAGCTCCTGCGTCCGGCCGGCGGGCGGCGCCGGCACGGCCTGCAGCACCTCGTTGATCTCGGGATTGTTGGCGAAGCGGGCCTCGACCTCGAGGCCGGCGTGGAAGCGCGCCACCGCCACCGCCGACGTGACGCCGTCGAGACAGTGCGGGCCGTGACTCACGATGTGGACAAGGTCCGGGGGATGTGCGATCGGCGACGCGATCGGCGACCATTAGCATCGGGTGCCGACATCGTACAGCGCACGCCCACGACGGAAAGGAATTTTCACATGAAGCTGAAGAGCAAGGTGGCGCTGATCACCGGCGCCGGCTCCGGACTCGGCCGCGAGATCGCCCTCGCCTTCGCGCGCGAGGGGGCGGCGGTCGGGATCAACGACATCCGTCCCGAGGTCGCCGAGGCGGTCGTAAAGGAAATCGAAACCGCGGGCGGCGAGGCGTCCGCCCTCCCCTGCGACGTCGCCGACAGCCGCGCGGTCCACAAGATGTTCGCGGCCCACATGGGGGCGTTCCAGAATCTCGACATCCTGGTCAACAACGCCGGCATCGCCTTCATGGAGGACCACGTCAAGGCGAACAGCGAGAAGATGCTGCAGGAGGTGATGACCACCGGCCACAGCACCATGTCGCTCGAGGCCACCAAGACGATGGAGGACGGCCACTGGCGCCGCACCCTCGCGATCCACCTCGACGGCACCTTCTACTGCACGCGCGAGGCCCTGAAGATCATGGAGTTCAACGGTTCGGGCTGCATCATCAACATGGCCTCGCTCGCGGCGCTGACCGGCATCATGGGCGCCCCCGACTACTCCGCCGCCAAGGCCGGCATCCTCGGCTTCACCAAGTCGGTGGCGCGCGAAGTCATCGGCCGCGGCATCCGCGTCAACGCGATCGCCCCCGGCTACATCGACACCCCGCTGCTCGACGTCATGACGCCGCTGATGAAGCAGATGATCGTGGCCCAGACCCCGGCGGGCCGCCTCGGCACGCCGGCCGAGATCGCGGCGACGGCCGTCTTCCTGGCGTCGGACGACGCCAGCTTCTTCGTCGGTCAGGCCCTGGCGCCGAACGGTGGCATTTTCATGTAGGAGGCGACGAGGCGCCGGAGCGATGGCCGCGGCTCCGCGTCGGGTGGCTCGTAGTCGTGGAGCGGGGTCGTGTCCCCCGCCGGCCACATCGAGCTGACGGATCCCGGCTGGTAGAACGTCGCGGTCAAGCTGCGCCGCGAGGCGCGGCACCCTGGCACGACGTTCGAGACCGCGTGCCAGGAGTCCTCCGAGCGCACCAGCACGACGGAGCCCCCGACGAGCGGCGGGATCTCGGCGGCGACGTCGGCGGGTTGGCGCGAGCGCAGGATCGAGAGGCAACCGCCGTCGTCGCGGCTCCACGACGCGTTGAAGTAGAGCACGTGGGTCGCGATCTTGTCGGGGAGATCCGGATGCGGCCCGAGCTGCGCCCCGGGCCCGTAGTGGAAGACGTTGACCTCGAGCGGGGCCGTCGTGAGATCGCGGCCGGTGAGCAGCGACAGCGCCACCCGGTAGGCAGGCGACAGGAAATCGTGGGCGAGGCGCGCCCAGGCGGGGCTGAGCTCGGCGGCGTGCGACACATGGGTTGCGCCCATCGCGATCAGCGCGCGGGCCTCGTACTCGTAGTCCTTCTCGCCGCCGTAGCCCGCGACCGTCTTGAAGTGATCGCGCGGAAAAGAGGCGGCGAGCGCGGCCGCGTTCCGCGGCGAGAAGAGGCCGTGCACCTCGGCCCACGCGTACGGCTCGCGCCGCAGGTCGGTGCGCGTGATGCGGGCGAGGTCGATCATGTCGGGCCGCCGTTCCCGACGATGCGTTTGGCATTGCGCATGAGGTAGCGGAGCGGCGCGGTGACCCGCATCGACGGCGAGGCGCGAAGCGCGTCGATGGCATCCTCGCGCGCCACGATCTCCGTGCGAGCGAGCGCGATCACCCGCTGCAGCTCCGCCTCGCGGGCGTCGGCCACGGCCCGGCGCTCGTCCAGCTCCACGGCATGCGCCGCGCGTTCCGCGGCGAGCTCCGCCTCGAGCGCGGCCGCGCGCTCGGCGTCCGCCTCGAGCAGGCCGGGGAGGCGTTGCCAGAAGCGGTTTGCCGCCGCGGTGCTGGTCATTCGGCCCTCGCGGATGATCGCCGCCACGTGATCCCAGTAGCGCTCCAAACGCTCCGCCGCTGCCCGCGCCGCCGCCGCAGGCTCCCGCCGTCGCAAGCGCTCGACGAACGTCGCGGGATCGATCTCGTCGACGCGCGGCAACGGGTACACGGCTCCGAAGTCGGCGAGCGCGGTGAACTTGCCGACCGTGAGGTGGGCCGAGCTCAAGACCGGCACACCGAACGCGATGGCCGTCACCGCCAGATGGTAGCTGTGACCGACGACGGCCGCCGCCCGGCTGATCACCTCCGCGATCACCAGCGGAGACGGCCAGGTCGGCAACCGCACCAGCCCGGGCAGATCGTCACCGACGAGCGCCTCGTGGTCGCCGAGCACCGGGCCGATCGGCAGCACCACGAAGCGAAAATCCCGAAATGCCGAGGAATGCCGGCGCACGTAGTCCAAGAACGGGTCCAGGTAGCGCGTCGCCTGCACCACCACGTACGGCTCCCGGAGCCCGGCGACGGCAGCGAGCCGCTCGCAGTCGGCGGACGGCCGGCTCGAATCGAGACAGCGCGCAATGCCGAAGACGGTGTCCGGCATGACCGCGATCCGGGTCGCGTCGATGAAACGCGCGAGCACGTCCCGCGACGGCCCGTCGCGGACGGCGACGTAACGGCTCTCGGCGAGGGCGAGCTCGAGGAGCGGGACGGCCCAGGCGGGGACGTCGTTCAGGTGCATGCCGGGGGCGTTCCAGACGACCGGGATCCCGTGCTGCAAGGCGATCAGCGCGGGCGTGAGCCAGTAGCCGGTCGGGTGGTGGATCGACGGCGTCGGCGGCCCGTAACCGGGGGCCACGTCCTTGTCGAAGCGCACGATGAAGCCGCCGCCGACGAGCGCGCCGTCGAGCTCGCCGGCGCGCTCCGGAAGCTCGCTCACCGACGTGACGGCGTAGGGCCAATCGGGCGGCGCCTTGGCGCCATACGAGAAGGGCCGGAGCTCGACCGCGCCGAGACGGCGGGAGAGCTCGGCCGCGGCGACGATCGGGAACAGCAGATCGCCGTAGTTCGCGACGTCGAAGGTCCCGAAGATGCCGACCTGCCACGCGCCGTCCCTGCGCTCCCGCATCGCGACTCCGGGTGGGGGTCCCGTCACGGCGCGCATCCTAGCGAAACCGGTCTCGATCGCCAGCCCTGACGCGCGCGGCGCGCGGCCGACTGCTCCATTTCGCGACGGTGTGAACGCGGGTTCCAGCCGCGTCCAACGACGATGTGAACGCGCCGTCGCACGCCTCCCTCCACGGCCGCGCCGTTTCGACTTGTCCGCGCTGGCACGATCGCTGCTCTCGCACGATGTGACCCGTTCACACCACTAACGCAGCATACGGAGGCGAACATGAACAGAGCGATGATCGCGGCAGCCAGCGTGATCTGGATGCTCGCGAACGCGAGCACCGGCGCGGCACTCACCCACACCAGCGACTACACGTCCAATCTCGACAACTACCGCGTCTGTACGGGCGACCAACCGCTCGAGACCTGCGGGTACGACGACGTACGGGCGCCGAGCCTCTACCACCTCACCAACGGCACCAAAGGCACGGTGGTCTACACCGGTACCGTCGCCAAGATCCGCATCGACTCGCTCGAGCTCGATACCAACCACCCGAGCTGGCAGTGCGTGAGCCAGAGCTATCCGTGCGTCAGCGGGACCTGTGGAGCGACCGGCAAGAATTGTCAGGCCGGTCCGAAGCAGGGCGACTGCTGCTCCTCGAACGCCGACTGCACGGCGCTCGCCTGCGACGGCGGCCCGCTCGACGATGCCGCATGCACGGCCCACAGCAAGTGCGTCGAGCTCGACGGCTCGAAAAACTGGAGCGTAGTGCTGCGCGGCAACAACGCCGCCTACGAGTGCTCGGGCGGCATCCCATGCTCGTTCGAGCTCCAGGGCGACGGCGCCACGGGCTGCATCGTGGCCTGCGATTTCGCGCTCGACGTCGCCGGCTCCGCCACGATCGGCAGCGTCAACCTGAACAGCGTGTCGTGCCAGATGAGCGGCGACTGCTGGTACACGCCGAGCTTCCACCACGCCGAGATCCTCGACCCGGACGGCAACGTCCTCGCGATTCCGAGCGTGGGCAACGCGAAGGTCATCCAGGGTTATCCCTCGGACGACGACGATCCGGCGAAGATCGGCGACGCCTGTCGCACCCAGGCACCGCCGCCGGGCGACTGCCCGTGAATTCGGATTGCGCTCGAACGATATGAAAGGTTCCGTTTCGCAATAGCACGAATGGATTGCGGATCGTTTTGTCTGTCGCAGCTGTTTCGGTTTGGAACGTTTTTGTGATGGGCGGCGGCGATTCGCGTTGACTCGCTCGCGAGCGCGACGTTAAGCGAACCGTAGGGCGATCAATCGGATCGTCGCCGTCTCACGCAGCGGTCAGGCTGTCGGACCCAAGGAAGGGGGCTGATATGCGCATCGCTCGGCTGGCGTCCACGTTGCTGTTGGTGTTGGCATGCGTTCCGCGCGCGCTCGCGCAGGTCTCGTGCGCCGATCCCGACGATCTCTGCACCGGAGATCCATGCACGATCACGAACGTCGAGGTGCAGTCGCCCTGCATCGTCGACTTCGGCGCGCGCGCCGTCGTGATCGCGGGCAAGCTCGACGTGCCGGACGACGGCACGCTCTCGTTCACCGCCGCGACGATTCGCGTCCAGGGGGCGATCGACGGCCGCCACGTCGGCAACGGCACCGGAAACGGCGCGTCGATCACGTTGATCGCGTCCACGGGCGACGTCGACGTCCGCAACGAGATCGACGTCTCGGGGACGGCGTCGACGGGCACCATCGAGATCGACGCCGCCGGGGACATCCTCGTCAAGGACCACCTGAACGCGAAGCCGGCCGGCAGCAACATCACAGCCGTCGGGGGCACCATCCAACTCTCCGCACAGGGGGCGATCACCACCGATCCGACGGCGGTGATCGATGCTCAGGGCGGCGGCGGCTCGATCGTGATCGCCGGGGCGAGCGGGGTGACGGTGCGGGGGCGCGTCCGCGCCGAGGGGAACGCGAACGGCACCATTCAGGTCACGAGCAGCGCCGGCGTGGTCACCATCGACAAGGATCTCAGGGTCGACAGGCCGGACGTGCCGGGGGGAACGGTCGAGGTGAGCGGCGAGGGGGGCGTGCGGGTGAACGATCTCATCCGCGCCGCGAGCGAGGACGCGATCGGCGGCACCGTGACCCTCACGAGCGGCTCGGGGAGCGTGGAAATCAGGGCGCGGCCGGCCGTGCGCGGCATATCCGGGGGCTCGCTCACCATCGCGTCGCCGCTCGCGACCTTCGAGTCGGCTGTCCATCTCGACGCGCTCGCGACGCGCGACAACGGCGGCTCGATCACGATCACGGCCGCGACCATCAACGTGCGGAGGAACCTCGACGTGCGTGGCAAGGACGGAAGCGGCGGCACGGTCGAGCTCACGGCCACGAGCGCCGTCAACCTGACAGGCGGGGACGCCAGGGCGGATGGAGAGGTCGGGGGCAGCATCACCTTGCGGGGGGATGCGGCAAGCGGCGACGTCGTACTGCTGACCTCGAGTCAGCTGCGAGCGACCGGGCGAGGCGCGGGCGGGCTCCTGGTCGTCTCCGCCCCGGCCGGCACGGTGAGCGGTCGCGCCAACGTCGATATCGGCAGTCGGGACGGATTCGGCGGCCTGGCATTCGTCGACGGCGTCAGCGTCTCCATCGGTCCGAGCGCCCGCATCGACGTCGGCAGCGATTTCGGCGGCGAGATGCGCTTCGCGCAGTCCGGCACCGGGCTGATGCTGCTCGACGGCATCTTCGACGCCCGCCGCGGCGGTGTCATCGAAGGGATCTCGAATGGCGACCTCACGGTACGGAGGACGTTCCGCGCCGCCCCCGGAGGCTGCATAGGCCTCTCCGCGGCGAGCCCGCCGGACACCTCGGGCGCGACCTTCGACACGCCGGTCACCCCGAGCTGCCCCTGAGGCGGAACGGCGAGCGCGCCTCGAGCCGAGAGATCAGGCCGGGCGCGAGACGATCGCGGACGACACCGCGACGCCGCGCGCCGGCACGGAGAGCCGCTGGCGCGCGGCCCGGCGCGTGAGCGCAGTCCGCACGGCGTCGACGATCTGGCGCGGGGTGAACGGCTTCGGCACCTGGATCTCGGTGCCGACGTCGACCCGCGCACCGACGTGCCGGAGGCGTGGGTTCACCCGGACGAGCGCCATCGCGGCCCGCTTCGGGTCCGCACGCAGCCAGTGGACGACGCTCTCGGCATGCCCGGGCGTGGCGAGATCGACCACGACGGCCTCGGGCGTCTCGCGCTGCAGGATCAGTCCCGCCTGCCGCACGTCGCCGGCCACGAGCGGCCGGTGGCCGGTGCTCGTGAGGCAGCGCGCGATCAGGGTCGCGATCTCGCTGCGGTCGGCGATGATGAGGACGCTCGCGGGCACGCCCGCCAATAGAGCAAGGCTGGCGCCGTTCGTCCCGGCCTTACCCTCGGACGGCGGCGTCCCGCTCGTCGTCGAGTGATCCCGGGAGCTTCCCGGATCGACGCTCTGGCGGGTGCGCCATGATCCGCGCCAGCGCGTGCGCTCGCGGCCGGACGTGCAGTCCTGCCGCGGCCCTAGTCTCCTCCTGCACGCCTGCGAGACGCCGACTCAGGCCGATGGGGCATGTCGTAGCAAGACGCGCAGCACCAGGAGGTGCGCGACCAGCATCCCCGGAACGCCGACGGCGACCACGTAGGCCGCGGCCCCCAGCTGCGGCGCGATCCGCAGCGCGGCCGCGCTGTAGCCGTTGTGCAGGAGATCCGCGAGGCCGAAGAGGTTGAAGACCCAGGTGAGCGCGAAGGCGTACCGCCACGAGCGGTTGAGTGCGATCATGGTGAGCGCCGCGAGCACCGCCGTGATGCCGTCTCCCCAGGCGAGCGGCACGCTCCACTCCCTCGGCACGGCGGCGATGCCGGGCATGAGGGCGAGCGCACCGACGTGACGGAAGAGGTGCGGCGTGACGACGACCAGGAGGGCCTCGCGCCGCGTATGCCGATCGAGCCAGGGCACGACGTGAACCCACGCGACGATGCTCCACGCGACCAGGCTCATCACCATGAGCAACGCCAACAGTCTCGCCTCCGGTGGCACGAGGCCGCCATAGGGGACGGCGCGCCCGTAGGTCAACCATCGGGACATGCACGTGTGGCCGAGGATCCGAGGGAGAGCTCCCTCGCATGAGTGTGTCCCTCGTATGAAATGCCACCTACGTATGAAAGAAAACGGCCGATGACGCCGCCCTCGCCGCTCGGCCGGAGCGGCATCCTCGTTCCAACCCTCGTCGTTCTCGCCATGCTCGCCGGGCCGGGGAAGGCCGCTGGGCCGCGCGACGACGACGCGCTCCAGTTCACGCCCCAGGGCAGCGTGAAGCGGGTGCGGCAGGCGGCGGCGCGCTTCCCGCTCCCCATGATCGCACTCGGCGATCCGCGAGCGCCGGAAGACCCATTCACCGTCGAGTGCCCCGAGACCGGCTCGTCGCGCTGGGTCGACAGCCGGACCTGGGCGTACGATTTCACCCGCGACCTGCCCGCCGGTCTCCGCTGCCGCTTCGTCCTCCGCGAGGGCGTGAAGGCTCTCGACGGCAGCCCGGTCGGGCCGCCGCAAGAGTTCCGCTTCGACACCGGCGGACCGGCGATCCTCGCCAGCGCACCGTACGTCGGATCGAAGGCCATCGAGGAGGACCAGGCCTTCCTGTTGCTGCTCGACGCCGAGGTCGATCCTACCTCGGTCGAGGCGCACGTCGGCTTCGAGGTCGAGGGCGTTCCGGAGCGCATCGCGGCGCGCGTCGTCACCGGACCCGAGCACGACGCGATCCTCGCGACCGACCCGTCCCGGCCCGAGCAGCCGCACGTGGTGGTGCGGGCGGCGCAGAGCTTCCCGAACGCGGCGCGCGTCACGCTGGTATGGGGCGCCGGCGTGGCGACCACGAGCGGGATCGCAACCGCGACCGACCAGCGGTGGTCCTTCCAGTCGCGTCCGGCGTTCGCCGTCACCTTCAGCTGCAGCCGGGAGAAGCAGGGGGCCGCCTGCACGCCCGTCGGCGCGATGAGCGTCGAGTTCAGCGCACCCGTCCCGCGCGCGCGCGCCGCGGGCCTCCGTCTCACGACGCCCGACGGAACGCCGCGGCCGCGCGCGAAGAGTGATTCCGAGGGTCAGCTGGTGTCGAGCATCACGTTTCCCGGCCCGTTCCCCGAGAGCGCGACCTTCGTAGTGGAGCTACCGGCGGATCTCGCCGACGAGGCCGGCCGCGTTCCGCTGAACGCCGACCGCTATCCGCTCACCGTCACGACCGCGAGCTTCCCGCCGCTCGCCAAGTTCGCCGCCCGCTTCGGCATCGTCGAGTCGAAGGCCGACGCGACGCTGCCGGTGACCCTCCGCAACCTCGAGCCGGAGGCGCGGGTGCGGGTGCACGCGGTCGGCGTCGCCGGCAGCGTCATGCGGCTCACGGCCGACGACGAGGTCGACGTCCTGCCCTGGCTCCGCCGCGTCGGCGTCGCCAAGCGCGAGCGCTCGGTGTTCGCGCCGCCGCCGAAGCCCGCGCGGGGCGCGCCGCCCGAGCCGGTGGCGGCTCCGGCGGACATCAAGACCTTCACGCTCCCGAAGCCGGGCGGCGAGAAGGCCTTCGAGGTGGTCGGCATTCCGCTCGCCGAGCCCGGCCTCTACATCGTCGAGCTCGAAAGCGCGCGCCTCGGCGCCGCGCTGCTCGAGAAGCCGCGGCCGATGTACGTCCCGACCGCGGCGCTGGTGACCAACCTCTCGGTGCACTTCAAATGGGGCGCCGAGCAGTCGCTCGCCTGGGTGACGACGCTCGACGAGGCCCGACCGGTCGCGGACGCGGCGGTCACGCTGCGCGACTGCACCGGGGCGGTGCGCTGGCAGGGTGCCACCGACGGCGACGGTCTCGCCCGCATTCCCGGTCTCCCGGGCCTGCGCGCGCTGCCGACCTGCTTCGCGAAGGGGCTGCCCGACGTCGACCCCTTCGACGGCTCGCAGACCCTCGCGCTCCGCGAGCTCTACGACGGCCTCCTCGTCACCGCCCGCAAGGACGACGACCTCTCGTTCGTGCACTCGAGCTGGGACGAGGGCATCGAGGCCTGGCGCTTCCAGCTGCCCGACGTCCCCGACGACGGCGGGGCCGCGGCCCACACCATCCTCGACCGGCCGCTCTTCCGCGCCGCCGAGACGGTGCACATGAAGCACCTCTTCCGCATGAAGCGCCTGCACGGTTTCGGCGCCGCCGTCGAGAGCGAGCGCCCGACGACGCTCTCGATCGTCCACGTCGGCAGCGACGAGCACTACGAGCAGCCGCTCGCGTTCGACGCGCGCGGCGTCGCCGAGAGCACGTGGACGATCCCGCCCGAGGCGAAGCTCGGCCTCTACGAGGTCCACCTGCTCTCCGCGGCGATGGCGGCCGCGCGCGCCGACGCACGCGGCACCGAGGGCGAGGAGGAGGAATACGACAGCTCCTATGCCTCGACCGGCGACTGGATCGCCGCGAGCTTCCGCGTCGAGGAGTTCCGCGTGCCGCTCATGAAGGGCGTGGTGCAGCCGCCGGCGGCGCCCCAGGTCCAGCCGAGCGCGGTGCCGCTCGACCTCGCGGTGCAGTACCTCGCCGGCGGCGGCGCGGGCGGCCTGCCGGTCGTGGTCCGCGCCCAGCTCGCGCCCCACACCCCCGACCCTCCCGACGAGCTCGAGGGCTTCGTGATCGCCAACGGTCCGGTCGAGGAAGGTACGGTGCGCCGGAGCTACGGCGAGCGCGACGAGGAGGACGGCGGCCCCAAGATCCACCAGCGCACCCCGCTCGTGCTCGATCCGGCCGGCACCGGACGCGTCACCATCGCCGATCTCCCGCCGGTGAAGACGCCGATGGCGCTTCGTTCCGAGCTCGAGTTCCGCGATCCCTCGGGTCAGGTGCAGACGGTGGCAGCGACCGTACCGCTCTGGCCGTCCGAGTGGCTGGTCGCGATCGCGCCGGACGCGAGGACGGGCTCGGCGGGCTCGGTCGGCGCTCGCGTCGCGGTGACCGACGTCGCCGGCAAGCCCGTCGCGGGCGCGGCCGTCGTGGTCGACGCCTTCAGCCGCAAGGTCTACTCGAACCGGACGCGCGTGGTCGGCGGATTCTACGCCTACGACAGCGTCACCGAGACCACGCGTCTCGCCACCGTCTGCCGCGGCACCACCGACGCGAACGGCATGGCCCGCTGCGAGGGCCCGGTCGCCCGCGGGGGCAACGTCGTCCTCGAAGCCGTGGCCGTGGACCGCGGCGGACGGCGGGCCGCGGCCCACGACGAGCTCTGGGTCGCGGACGGCACGAGCGACTGGTGGTTCGGCGGCACCGACAGCGACCGCATGGACGTGCTGCCCGAGCGGCGGCGCTACGAGCCGGGCGAGACGGCGCGCCTGCAGATCCGCATGCCGTTCCGTGCCGCGACCGCGCTGGTGACGATCGAGCGCGAGGGCGTCGTCGATGCCCGCGTCGTTGCGCTGACGGGCGTCGAGCCGGTGCTCGAGGTGCCGGTCCTGCCGGGCTACGCGCCGAACGTCTTCGTGTCGGTGCTGGCCGTGCGGGGCCGCGTCGGCGACGTGCAGCCGACGGCGCTCGTCGACCTCGGGAGGCCGACGTTCAAGCTCGGGATCGCGGAGCTTCAGGTCGGCTGGCGGGCCCACCGGCTCGCGGTCCGCGTCGCCGCCGACCGCGCGGTCTATCACGTGCGCGACACGGCGCGGGTCAAGATCGCCGTCCGCACCGTCGACGGGACGCCGTTGCCGGCGGGCGGCGAGGTCGCGGTCGCCGCCGTCGACGCCGGATTGCTCGAGCTGGCGCCGAGCCCGAGCTGGAACCTGCTCGACGGCATGATGGGCCGGCGTGGCTACGGCGTGCAGACGTCGACCGCCGAGATGCAGGTGGTCGGGAAGCGCCACTACGGGCTGAAGGCCGTGCCGCTCGGGGGCGGCGGCGGTCGGAGCCCGACGCGCGAGCTCTTCGACACGCTCCTGCTCTGGAAGGGACGAGTGGCCCTGGACGACGACGGCCGCGCCACCGTCGACGTCCCCCTCAACGACTCGCTGACGAGCTTCCGAATCGTCGCCGTCGCGGAGACCGGCCTCGATCGCTTCGGCACCGGCCGGACGTCGATCCGCGCGACCCAGGACGTCATGGTGCTCCCCGGCCTGCCGCCGGTGGTGCGCGAGGGCGATCGGTTTCGCGCCGAGGTCACGGCCCGCAACACCACCGATCGTTCCCGGGCCGTCACGCTGACCGGCAGCGTCGAGGGTCTCGCCGCGCCGCTCGCGCCGACGACGCTCCAGCTCGCCGCCGGCGCGTCGGCGGTCGCGGGCTGGGACGTGACCGTGCCGGCTCGCGTCGAGCGGCTGGTCTACCAGATCGAGGCGACGGTGGCCGGCGGCCGCGCCGACCACGTCCGCGCGATCCAGGAGGTCCGGCCGGCGGTGCCCGTCCGTACCCTGCAGGCGACGCTCGTGCAGCTCGAGCCAAAGGAAACGCGCCAGCCGGTGGCCCGTCCCGCCGAGGCGCTCGCCGATCGCGGCGACGTCCGGGTCGCGCTCGCGCCGAGCCTCGCCGCCGGGCTCGACGGCGTGAAGGACGCCATGCGGCGCTACCCCTACCGCTGCCTCGAGCAACGCGTGTCGCGCGCCATCGCGCTGCGCGACCGCGCGCTCTGGCGCGAGGTGACCGCCGCGCTCCCCTCCTACGTCGACGGCAACGGCCTCCTCAAGTACTTCCCGACCTCCGACGAGGGCAGCGAGGTGCTGACCTCGTACGTGCTTTCCATCGCCACCGCCGCCGGCCTCGAGCTGCCCGAGCGCCTCCGGACCGGCATGGAGGAGGCGCTCCGCCGCTTCGTCACCGGCGCGCTCGCCACCAACCCGCCGCTCAAGACCGCCGACCTGGCGCTCCGCAAGCTCGCCGCGCTCGAGGCCTTGTCGCGCGTCGGCGCGGTCGAGCCGGCGCTCCTCGGCACGATCACGGTCGAACCGGAGCGCTGGCCGACGTCGGCGCTGATCGACTGGTGGAGCCTGCTGCACCGCACCGCCAAGGTCCCGAAGCACGAGCGCTTCGACGAGGTGGAGCGGCAGCTGCGCGCGCGCCTCGTCGTCGGCGGCACCAGCCTCGGCTTCTCGACCGAGAGCGCCGACCGTCTTTCCTGGTTGATGATCGATCCGGACGTGAACGCGGTGCGCCTGGTGCTGGCGCTGCTCGAGCAGCGGGCCTGGCGGAGCGAGCTGCCGCGCCTCATGACGGGCGCGCTGGCGCGCCAACTCCGCGGCGCCTGGTCGACCACCGTCGCCAACGCGTGGGGCACGCTCGCGGTCGAAAAGTTCGCGACCGTCTTCGAGAGCGGGGCGGTGGCGGGCACGACGACGGCGACGCTGGGTGCCAGAACCGAGGCCTCCAGCTGGGAAACGGCGCCGAACGGCGCCGCTTTCGCGTTGCCGTGGCCGGACGGTGGCAGCGGCGACCTCGTCCTCGCGCACGCCGGCGGCGGCCGGCCGTGGGCGACGATCCAGACCCGAGCCGCGCTGCCGCTGGTCGCACCGCTCGCCGCCGGCTACCGGATCACCAAGACCGTCACCCCGGTCGAGGCGCGCAGCGCCGGCGCCACGAGCCGCGACGACGTGCTACGCGTCCGGCTCGAGATCGACGCCGAGCGCGACATGACGTGGGTGGTCGTGAACGACCCCGTCCCGGCCGGTGCGACCCACGTCGGCACCGGCCTCGGCCGCGACTCGGCGCTGCTGGCGGCCGGCGAGCGCCGCGACGAGCTCGCGCCGGTCTTCGAGGAGCGCGCCTTCGACGGCTTCCGCGCCTACTACGACTTCGTGCCGCGCGGCCGCTTCATCGTCGAGTACACCGTGCGGCCGAGTCAGGCCGGCCACTTCGGCCTGCCGCCGACCCGCGTCGAGGCGCTCTATGCGCCCGACGTGTTCGGCGAGATCCCGAACGCGCCGTGGGACGTACGGCCGTGAGTCGCTCGCGGCGCCGTGCGGCCGCGGCCGCGCTGGCGATCGGCGCGGGCGCTCTGCTCGTCGGCCTCGCGAGCACGAGGCCGGAGGTGCCGTCGTTCGACGACGTGCGGGCGGCGCATCGGCCGTCGGACGTGCCGCTCCTCGATCGCGGGGGAACCGTGATCGGCGATCTCCGCACCGATCGCCGCCTGCGCCGCCTCGCCTGGACCGCGCTCGCCGACGTCTCGCCGACGTTGATCCGCGCCGTACTGACCGCCGAAGACCGCCGTTTTCGCGCCCACCGCGGCGTCGACGTGCAGGCCCTGCTCGGAGCCGCGCTCGGACGGCTCACGGGCCGGCCGGCACGCGGGGCCAGTACCCTCACGATGCAGCTCGTCGCCGCCTTCGATCCGACCCTCGCCGCGCGCCGTGGCGGGCGGAGCCTCGGGCAGAAGTGGCGCCAGCTCCGTGCCGCCCTCGCCCTCGAACGCGCCTGGTCCAAGGACGAGATCCTCGAGGCCTACCTGAATCGCGTCGGCTTTCGCGGCGAGGTCGCCGGCGTCGCCGCGGCATCGGCGGTCCTGTTCGGAAAGCTTCCCCACGGCCTCGGGAGCGCCGAGGCGGTGGTGCTGGCCGCCCTGCTGCGGAACCCGAATGCCGATTCACCGATCGTCGCGCGGCGGGCTCGGGTGCTGGCCGACGCGGGCGGCGACGCGATCGACGACGAGGCGCTCGCGGCCGCCGTCGCCCGCCTCGACGGCCGAGCGCGCCGCGGCGGCGACGCCGAGCTCGCGCCGCACCTCGCACACCGGCTCCTGCAGGGACGGACGGCGGCGCTGGTCTCGACCCTCGACGCCGGACTGCAGCGCGTCGCGCGCGACGGCCTCCGGCGCGTGCTCACCGTGCTGCACGAGCAGCACGTCGAGGACGGCGCCGTCCTGGTCGCCGACAACGCGAGCGGCGACGTGCTCGCCTACGTCGGCGGCAGCGGCGCGCGCTCGCGGGCGCGCTTCGTCGACACCGTGCGGGCGCGCCGCCAGCCGGGCTCGACCCTGAAGCCGTTTCTCTACGGCCTCGCGTTCGAGCGCCGGCTCCTGACGCCGGCGTCACTGGTCGAGGACACGCCGCTCGCGCTCGCGGTCGGCGGCGGTCTCTACCGCCCGCGCGACTACGACGCGCAGTTCCGCGGGCTGGTGAGCGCTCGCACCGCGCTCGCCGCCTCCCTGAACGTGCCCGCCGTCCGCACCCTCGGCCTGACCGGCGGCGACGCCTTCGTCGCGACGCTCCGCGCGCTCGGCTTCGAGGGCCTCACGGAGGAGGGCGACTACTACGGTCCGGCGCTCGCCCTCGGCGGCGCCGACGTGACCCTCTGGGAGCTGGTGGGCGCGTATCGCACGCTCGCCAACGGCGGCGTCTGGTCGCCGCTCCAGCTCTCGCCCGAGACGCGCGACGCGACGCCGCCGCGCCGGATCTTCTCCGCCGCGACCGCCTTTCTCATCGCCGACGTCCTCACCGACCGCGAGGCTCGCAGCACGACGTTCGGCCTCGAGAGCGCGCTCGCCACCGCGTTCTTCAGCGCCGTCAAGACCGGCACCAGCAAGGAGATGCGCGACAACTGGTGCGTCGGCTTCTCCGAGCGCTACACCGTGGGCGTCTGGGTCGGCAACGCCTCGGGCGCCCCCATGCACGACGTCAGCGGCGTCGCCGGCGCCGCCCCCGTCTGGCTCGAGGTGATGACCGCGCTGCACCGGCGGGGCGACAGCACCGCACCCCTCGCTCCGGCGGGCGTGGTCGCGGCGACCGCCGCCTTTCCCGGCGACGTCGAGCCCGTCCGTCGCGAGTGGTTCCTCGCCGGCACCGAGCCCGGCACGCGCGCGCTCGCGAGCGGCGATCCCACGATCCTCGCCCCGGTGAGCGGGACGATCGTGGCTCTCGATCCCGACATCCCGGACGAGCGCCAGCGCGTCCCACTCGAGAGCGCCGGCGCGACGCCGGGCCTGCGCTGGCGCATCGACGACGCCGACCTCGGTCCCGCACACGGCGTGACGCTCTGGGAACCGACACGCGGCACGCACACGGTCGCCCTCGTCGACGCCGCCGCACGCATCCTCGACACGGCAATAGTCGAGGTCCGCGGCGGCCGGCGCTGATCACTCGATCGATTCCGGAGGTCGCTTCGCCAACCACCGGCCGCACGCGTCCGATGTGGGGACGCCGCCGGGTCCGGTCTCGGCCGTGAGCGCGCAGCCGGGTCGTCCCCTCCGAAGACGCCCGCCATGCACGCGCGGCAAGGCCGCAGGACCCGCCGGCGTCCCCACATCGGACGCGTGCCGCGACCAGCTCGGCCTTGCGACCCGAAAGGGACGGGGCCATAGGAAAGCGATGAGCAACGACGCGCCGTCACCGATCGGGCAGCTCTTCGACACCCTCACGGCCTTTCACCGCTCCGCCGCGCTGAAGGCGGCCGTCGAGCTCGACCTCTTCACCGCCATCCTGGGCGGCGCCGCCACACCCGAGGCGATCGCGGCCAAGACCGGCGCGTCGGCACGCGGCGTCCGCATCCTGTGCGACGCCATGGCGGTGCTCGGCTTCCTGACCCGCCACGATCGCGGCTACGCGGTGCCGGACGACTACGCGCCGTTCGTCGACTCGGCGTCGCCCCTCTACCTCGGAACCTCCGTGCGCTTCCTGCACGACCGGACCCTGATCGACGGCTTCGACCGTCTGACCGACGCGGTCCGGCGCGGCGGGACGGCGGCGACGGAGCACGACGCGCTCGAGGCGGACAACCCCATGTGGGTGGAGTTCGCGCGGGCGATGGCGACGACCGCCGCCGTCACCGCGGAGATCCTCGCCATCCTGCTGCAGGCGGAGTCGCTCGGCCCGACGCGCGTCCTCGACGTCGCGGCCGGGCACGGCATGTTCGGCATCGCGCTCGCCAAGCGCAACCCGGCGCTCGAGGTGACGGCGCTCGACTGGCCGAACGTGCTGGCTGTCGCGGTCGAGAACGCGCGTGCCGCCGGCGTCGGCGAGCGCCTGCACCTCCGTCCGGGCGACGCCTTCACGGCCGACCTCGGATCCGACTACGACCTCGTGCTGGTGCCGAACCTGATCCACCACTTCGACGCCGCCGGTACCGAGACGCTGCTCCGGCGCATCCATGCCGCGCTCAAGCCAGGCGGCCGCGTCGTCCTGGTCGAGTTCGTACCCGACGAGGACCGGCGCGGGCCGGCGACGAGCGTGCTGTTCGGGCTGGTGATGCTGGCGATGACCCCGGGAGGAGACGTCTACAGCTTCGCGGAGTGCGCGCGCATGCTCGCCGCCGCCGGCTTCCGCAACCCGACGCTGCACGAGCTCACGCCGTCGATCCAGCGCGCCGTCGTCGCCGTGCGGTGACGCCACCGTCGCCCATCCTGACGCCCTTCCAACTGGGGCCGCTCGTGCTGCGGAACCGGATCGTGAAGTGCGCCACCTACGAGAGCCGCGTCGAGAACGGCCTCGTGACCGACGCGCTCATCGATTGGCATCGCGAGGTCGCGGCGGGCGGGGTCGCGATGACGACGCTCGCCTATTGCTCCGTGTCCGCCGACGGGCGCACCTTTCGCGATCAGATCTGGATGCGGCCCGAGGCCGTCACGGGCCTCCGTCGCTTCGTCGACGCGATCCACGCCGAGGGGGCGCGGGCGGCGATTCAGCTCGGCCATGCCGGCTGGTTCGCCGATCCGAAGGCGACCGGGACGCGCCCGCTCGGCCCCTCGGGCACCTTCAGCCTGCACGCTCAGCGCTTCGCCCGCGCCATGAGCGAGGAAGACCTGACGCGCGTCGAGCAGGACTTCGCCGCCGCGGCACGCCTCGCGGTCGAGGCCGGCTTCGATGGGCTCGAGGTCCACCTCGGGCACGGCTACCTGTTGAGCCAGTTCCTCTCCCCCTACAACAACAAGCGCCGCGACCGCTTCGGCGGCTCCCTCGAGAACCGCGCGCGCTTTCCGCGCCAGGTCGTGGGCGCCGTCCGCGCGGCCGCCGGCCGTTCGGTCGCGGTATGGGCCAAGCTCAACATGGACGACGGCTTCGCCGGCGGCCTGACGCTGGACGACGGCGTCGCGGTCGCGCGCCTCCTCGAGGAGGATGGGCATCTCGACGCGATCCAGCTGACCGGCGGTCACACCACCAAGACGCCGATGTATCTGATGCGCGGCGACTCGCCGCTGGTCGAGCTCTTCGGCCGCGAGCGCAACCCGGTGCGGCGCACCGTGCTCCGGCTCGGCGCCTCGCTCTTGATGAAGAACTACCCCTTCGAGGAGGCGTTCTTCCGGCCGCTGGCACGGCGCTTCCGCGCCGCGGTGCGCCTACCCCTCATGCTGCTCGGCGGCGTCAATCAGCAGCCGACGATGGAGAGCGCCCTCGCCGAAGGCTTCGAGCTGCTCGCCCTCGGACGCGCGCTCATCCGCCAGCCCGACCTCGTGCGTCGGATCGAGGCCGGCGACTTCGATGGCTCGCTCTGCACCCACTGCAACCGCTGCGTCGCCTACGTCGGCCACGCCCCCACCCGCTGCCCGCTGCGGACGTGACCGCAACGGACCATGCCCCGTCGGAATGGGTCCATTCCGAGACAGTTTTTGCGCAACCGCGGGTCGCAACGCCGTACCTATCGGTGTACGCGGCACGGTACACCGTGCGAGATGCGCATCGACTCTGTGAACCAGGAGGCGGCATGACCCGATTCGGAATCGTATTGGCTCTTCTGACATGCGTCCTCGGACAGCCGGCTCCCGTCCTGGCGTGGGGCAGCATCGGCCACCGCGTCGTCGGGCAGGTCGCGGACGCGCATCTGACGCCCACAGCCCAAAAAGCGGCCAGCGCCATCATGGGCTCGTGCTCCCTTGGCGACGTCGCCAACTGGATGGACAAAGTTCGGAAAACGCCCGAAGGCAAGGCCATGAAGCCGTGGCACTTTCAGAGCGTCGACCTCTGCCATCCTTCCCTCGCGAACTGCGAGGACTGCGCACGTCACCAGATCAAACAGGCGATCGAGACCCTGAAGACGGACCATGGAAGCGACGACGCATCACGAGCGCGACGGTTGAAGGCGCTCCGCGTGTTGGTGCACCTCGTCGGCGACGTTCACCAGCCCTTGCATGCCGCGGAGAACGGAGACTTCGGCGGGAACTCCGTGACGCTCGAGAATCGCAAATGCCCCGGCTGGGACAAGAACGACAAGCCGATCACGGTTCTCTGCAAGCTTCACACGTATTGGGACAACATCCTCGTCAAGAAGGCGCAGGGAGAGGAAAACGAGCATCAGTTCGTCGCACGACTGGCGGCGATGAGCGTTTCAGCCGACGGCGACCCGGACTCGTGGATCACAGAGTCAAACGCGTTGGCGAGTACGAAGGTTCACACCTACGAGCGTTTCGCCTGCAACATCGGCAAGAACTCGGTCGAGATCTCACGAGAGTACGACGACACGGCCGTTCCCGTGGTCACGGAGCAGCTCGCGAAGGCGGGCGCCCGGCTGGCTGCCACCCTGAACGACATCTACAAGTGAGGCCCGCGCTCGCCGACACGCGTCGTCGAGCCGATCGGGCTAGATCGCGCTTTCTCCGCGCTCGCCCGTGCGGATCCGGACCGCTTCCTCGACCGGAAGGATGAAGATCTTCCCGTCGCCGATGCGGCCGGTCTTGGCGGTCGTCATGATCGCCTCCGCCACCGCCGGCGCGTCCTTGTCGCTGACGAGGATCTCCATCTTGATCTTCGGGAGGAAGTCCACGACGTACTCCGCGCCTCGGTACAGCTCGGTGTGGCCCTTCTGGCGCCCGAATCCCTTGACCTCGGTGACGGTCATGCCCTGTACGTTCAGCTTCGCGAGGGCCTCTTTGACCTCATCGAGCTTGAACGGCTTGATGATGGCTTCGATCTTCTTCATGCCGACTCCCTTCGGGGACAGGACCTATGGGCTTTGGTGATGGATCCCGGCAGCAAGTCGAATGCCATCCCGTCCGAGCGGCGATGCGCAGTGATCTTCACGACATCGCACGGTCGCCGCTGCTCGTTGCGCAGGCACTGACTTTCGAGTGGGCAGATCCACCGGATTTCGAGGGGATGCGAGACGCACCGCGGCAGACTCGGGAATAACCCGATCGGACGACGTAACCCTCGCGAGCCGCGAGCGAAGTTCCTGAGTGGTTCCCCCATTTGGCGCGTGCGTCAGAAGCAACCCGCGTGCTACGACCTGGGGTCAATCCCCTACGAGCGAGGTGCAGCGATGTCGATCCGAGATGCGATGGTCACGACGGCGGCCGTAATCGGCCTATTCTTGTTGACGGCACCCACCGGCGCGTTCGCCCAGTTGGGCGCGTCTCAGCAGAAGTGCCTGAATGCGGTCAACAAGGACGGCAGCGCGGTTGCACGGACGCAAGGCAAGGAGAGCATCGGGTGTCTGAAGGCGGCCGGTAAGGGTACCCTCGTCGGCACCGCCCAGGCGTGTCTCACCGCCGACGCCAAGGGGAAGGTCGGAAAGGCCAAGAACAAGACCACGGCCGACGAGACCAAGAACTGCACCCCGGCCCCGTCCTTCGGCTACACCAGCGCCGCCATCATCAACACCGCCGCCGCCGACGGGGAGGTCGATCTCACCGCCGACGTCTTCGGCGCCAACCTCGATGCCGCCGTCATCAGCTGCACCACCAACAAGCCCGGCTGCGTCTGCCAGCAGAAGGTGCAAAAGATCGTCGAGCAGCTCGCCGCGCTCAAGCTCTCGACCTTCATCAAGTGCAAGAAGGCGGCGCTCGCGGCCGGCGCCAACTCGGCGGCGGCCTTGGAGGACTGCGTCGACAACGCCGGCACCGTCGGCTCGATCGCCGCCGACTCGAAGGGCAAGATCGCCAAGACCGTCACCGGTCTCAATACCGCGATCACCAAGAGCTGCGACACGCCCGGCGTGACGGCCACGGCGTTCCCGGGCGTCTGCACCGGGCTCAACAACGGCGCGCTCGGCACCTGCCTCGATACCCACGTCGAGTGCCGGGTCTGCCAGATCATCAACGAGATGGACGGCCTGTTCGTGAACTGCGACCTCTTCGACAACGGCGTCGCGGACTTGACCTGCGCCTCGGGAACCGGCCCGACGCCGACCCCGACCCCGACGCTCACGCCCACGCCCTCGCCGACGTCGACCTTCCAGCCCGGCGTCATCCTCAAGGGCTCGCTCACCCAGACCTTCGGCCGCTTCAACTACAACCTGACGCTCGGCCTCCCGGGCGCCAACAACGCCTGCAACACGAACTTCCCGGGCACCCACGCCTGCACGTATGCCGAGCTGCAGAGCGCGGAGGCCAATGGCGATCTCGACGGCCTGACCGACACCGCCAGCCAGACCGTCACCGGCTTCTGGGCGATCGATCCGGCGGCGGACCCGCTCACACGGCAATGCCACGACGACGTCACCTTCCCGTGCCCGGGCGGCATATGCCCACCCAACCACAATTGGGAGTACGGGACGGCGCACACGCCGTCGCGCGGACAGCGGGTACCGCTCAACAACGGCACCGGCGCACTCGGATCGCTGATCGTGAACCTGCAGTGCAACGGGGTCGCCAATAAGTCCTGGGTCGGCTGCTGTCAGTAGCGAGCTTGGCGCGGTCGGCACGCGAGTGCCGGCCGCGCCGCCTCTCCCTTCTCACCTCCCTCTCTCTCCTCGCCGTTCTCTCCAGCAGCCTCCCGAGTCCGAGCCACGCGCGCGCGACCCCGTCCTGCACGACCGCGGGGACCAGCTGGTGCATCGCGCGCCGCTTTCCCGGCAGCATCCCCATCGGCGAGCTCGGCTTCCGTTTCGGTGAGCCGCTCGACGTCGACGGCGACGGCCGCGCCGACGTGGCCGCCGGCGCCCGCTTCAAGCTCTGGCGCGGCAATCAGCAGAACGGCACCGCGGCGGTCTGGTCGGGTGCCGACGGCGCGCTCATCCGCGAGTGGGACGGCGAGTGGCCGGATGGGCTCCTCGGCCACGCGGTGACGCCGATCCCGGATCTCTCGGGCGACGGGCTCGCCGACGTGCTGATCGCGGCGCCCCACGGCGGGGGCGGCGGCGCCGGCGCGCTCCCGCGCGGCGTCGTCATGGCGCGCTCACCGAAGACCGGCGCCGAGATCTGGCGGCGGGTCGAGACCGAGAGCGAAAACCTCGGATGGGACATGGCGCTCGCCGACGACGAGGACGGCGACGGCATGACCGACGTCTTCGTCGGAGCGCCCGGCGAGGGCGGGGTCGTGTACCTCCTCCGCGGCAAGGACGGTACCGTGCTCCGAACGTACGCGCCGGGTACGGAGACGCGATCCTTCGGCTGGTACCTCGCGCGGCTCGACGATCTCGACGGCGACGGGAAGCGCGATCTCGCGGTCGGCGCTCCGTTCGCCGCCCTCGCGGCCGCCGACGGCCCGATGGTCGGCGCCGCCGTCGTGCTCTCGTCGGCGAGCGGCAAGGAGCTCTTCCATTGGAAGGGCACCGATCATCGCGGCGGCTTCGGCGGGATCGTCGCCGCGGCCGGCGATCTCGACCACGACGGCAAGGGCGAGATCGCGGTCGCGGCGCCCGGCACGGAGGACCCGAAGCGCGGCATCCCCGGCGAGCTCCGCATCTACTCCGGCAAGACCGGCAAGCAGCTCCGCCACTGGACCGGCAAGCAGCCCGGCGAGCTCTTCGGACGCATGATCGTCGCCGCCGGCGATCTCGACGGCGACGGCGTCGGCGACCTGGCGATCGGCGCGCCCTGGCATCGCGTCGACGCCGCGGATCACGTCGGGCGCGTCGAGCTGCGCTCCGGACGAACCGGCAAGGTGCTGGCCGAGCTCTTCGGCGACGAGGCCGACTGCTGGTTCGGGTGGCACATGGTGCGCGCGCCCGATCCCGACGGGCTCGGCCGCCCAACGCTGCTGGTCGCCTCGCTCCGCCATCCGGTCGACGGCCGGATCGCCGTCGGCGTGCTCGACCTCCTCGTCCTGCGCCGGCCGAGCGCCCGGGGTCACGGCACCATGACGCGGGGGGCGCGCCGGAGCGCCATCAAGTAGACCCGGAGCGGTCCCTTGTCGTTCTGCTCGAGGGCCTCGAACGCGGCGCGGGCGGCCGCACCCTCGCCGTCGTGGCCGGCAATGGCGTAGTCGAAGCTCGGCGCGCGGCCGTCGTGCAGGTAGGGCGCGGAATCGGCGACGCCCCACAGGCGCGGCGTCAGATACTCGCGGAGCGCCACCCCGCGCTGCGGGTGGCGGGCGGCGTTGGCCGTTCCCATGTCGTGGCGCTTGAGGTCGCTGAACAGCCAGACCGGATAGCCGTCGAGGCTCGCGTCGTAGGTGAGGGCCGGCCGGCGCATCTCGTTGGTGAGGTCGATCGGCGGCAGCCCCTCGACGACGAGCAGCGGGCTCTTCAGCACCATCATCGGGGTGTGGCAGCCGGCGCAGCCGAGGTCGTGAAACTGATCGCGGCCGCGCTGGAAGTCGTAGGCGAAGCTCGTCGTGGTGGGAGGAAGCAGGTCCTGGGCGGGCGCCTCGAGCTGGCGGTCCTGGACCAGCGGCTCGACCGTGGGCATCTCCAGCAGCGCCAGGTGCACCATCATCGCGGCAAAGGGCCCGCGCCCGAGCTCGTCGCGCATCCCGTCGCCGTCCGGGTCCGCGGGATCGCTGCCGCCGCCGAGCTGCGCGGGCGAGCCGCTCGCCAGCAGGACGTCGCTCTGGATTCCCATGTGGACCTGCAGGGCCTCGGCGGCGAAGTCGGCGAAGGTCGGGAGCGTCCCCTTCCAGCCGAACGCCTTCACCACCAGATCGTCGTCGATTCCGCGGAGACCGGACGCGTCGATCGCGCCCTTCGCCGACGCACGCAGGACGCCGAAGTCGACGCCCTTGGCGCTCAACCGTGCCTCGCGACCCGCGCCGGCACGCGCCGCGTCGCGCACCAGGTCGGCCCGTTGCTGCTGGAGCTCGCGGCTCAACTCGTCGGCGAGCGCCTGGACGACGCCGAGCGCCACCAGCGCCGGCGGGTTGCGCTCGTCGGCGCTGGCCGTGCGCTCGCCGTCGCCCTCGAGGAAGACGTTGTCGGTTTCGGCGCCCGCACCGTTCGGACCGCCGACCCAGTGGCAGGAGGGACACGAGATGGTCTCCGGACCTCCGAACGCACCGGCATGGACGCGGCGAAACGGACCCTTGGGAGAGGACTTCGCGGCGCCGCCGCCGAGCCCGTCGGCAAAATCGTATTCGTGCTCGAACAGCAGCTCGCCACGATCGGCGAGCTCGGTGAGGCAGAGGTCGCCGGCCGCCATCCGGTCGAGCGCGAGCGCTTCCCGCATCTCCTGGAGGAAGACCCCGGGGAGCGCCGCCTCGCGGAAGCGCAGCTCGTGGCGACGCGCCGCCGAGCGGTGTGCGTCGCGCGCGGCCTCGAGGCTGAGCGGCGCCGGGCGCTCGACGCGCGGGCAGTCGGCGCGCCAGGCGGGCGCGTCCTTCTTGGCTCGCGCCTCGCACCCGGCGATCACGAGGAGCGCGCACGCCAGCGACGCCGCGCGGCGCCACGCTCGCTGCCGCGATTTCATGGGACGAACAGCTTCGCCTGGCGCGACAACGACGCCAGGAAGACGCGGATGCTGGCCCGCCCCCGCTCGTCGAGGGCCAGATACCCGTCGCGCGCGGCGGCCGCCTCGCCGCCGTGCAGGAGGATCGCCTCGTTCACGGTCGGCGCCCGACCGTCGTGCAGATACGGCGCCGACTCGGCGAGCCCCCAGAGCGGCCGGGTCAGAAAGAGCCGCGCCGGAATCGCCCCCTGCGGGGCGGGGCTGGCGAGCCCGTCACCCATGTCGTGGCGCTTGAGATCGCTGAAGAGGTGCACCAGATAGGACGTCACGGGCCCGCCGTACTTGGGCTCGATCTTGGGACTCTCGCCGTCCTTGGCGAGATCGACGACGTACGGGCGCACGTCCGCGGCGGCGGGCTGCCGGACGTCGACCTTGGGGTCGTCGAGCTCGAGCGTCGGCACGTGACAGCCGGCGCAACCGATGGCGTCGAAGCGCGCCCGCCCGGCCGCGAAGGCGTCGAGCAGGCCGGGATCGCGCGGCGGACGCATGGCCGGCACCTCCAGCTGCGCCAGGTAGCCGACGACGGTGGTCAGCATCCCCGAGTCGATCTCGAGACTGATGCCGTCGCCGTCGAGGTCGTACCACGGCCCTTTTCCATACGGCGCGCCGTCGAGGGTCCCGTCCTTCACGGCGAGGTGAATCCGCTTCGAGAGCAGGCCCTGATGGATGTGGAGCGACTCTTCGATCATGCCGCGGAGCGTGGCCTGATGACCCTTCCAGCCGAACGGACGCACCGTGAGGTCCTGGTCGACGCCGTCCAGCATCCCGAAGTCGAGGGTACCGTCCGGGTCGGCCGCGACGCGCCCGAACGAGACGCCCTTGGCCACGAGCGGACGCTCGACGCGGCGCCCTTCGGCGCGCGCGCTCGCGCGCGCCGCCTTCGCCTCGGCCTGGAGTGCCGTGCTCATCTCGCGGGCGAGCACCTCGATAGGACCGAGGCCGAGGAGATGCGGCGGGTTCCGCTGATCCGCGCTGCCGATCCGCGCCCCGTCTCCCTGCAACATCCCGTTCTGCGTCTGGGTCCCGGCGCCGTCGGGGCCGCCCTTCGAGTGACAGCTGAAGCACCCGAAGGCGTCCGGCCCACCCGCCTTGCCGTCGTGGACGCGGCGGAGGCGCGGCGTGAAGTCGGACGCCCCGCGATCCGCGCTGCCGGCACCCCAGCCGTTCTCCGGGCGGAAGGGGAAGCCGAAGAACTCGTCGCCGACGATGAACAGCGCGTCGATGCCGATCGTACGCTCGTCGAACGCCGCTTCCGTGAGCGTCGCGTGCTCGATGAGCTCGCCCGGGTCGCGCGCGTCGAGGACGCGATCGAAGTCCTCGCGGCGGCGGAGATCGATGGCCTCGTGCAGCTGCTCGAGAATCACCGTGTCGTCGGGAATCGCCGCGTCGTCGACGGCGAACGGAACGACAGGGCGCGGCTCACGCTCGCGGGGCAGAGCGCGGGCGTGCACCTGCAGCGCCAGGATCCCGAGTGCCACCAGTACGCCACCGCCGAGCGTCGCGATCCCCCACCTCGGCATCCGTCGCAGGCTCGACCTGTGGCCGGCAACGAACCGCATGCTCGATCCCTAACAGGGTCCGGGCCGGAATTCACGAAGGTTTCTGCGGCTGCAGTCGCTTTCTGGCTACTCAACCGGCGTTTCGAAGCCCAAGCGGACGCGGGTGGAGATGCCGCCGTTGACGAGCCGAACCTCGTCGTTGGCGATCTCGGCGATCGCCTGGGCACCGAGCTGATCGCCTTCGACGAGCGTGATCGAGCGATCGCCGACCCGAAAGCTGGCACGACGGATGCCGTCGAGCGCGACGATGCTTTCGAGCCGGGCGAGTTGCACCGCCGGCTCGGCAGGCACCACCGGCTCGAGGCTCGGCTCGGCGACGGCGGCCATGGCGGGGAAGCCGACGCGCTCGCCCCAGGGAACCGCGGGCTCCTCGGCCGCGACGTCCGGGGCGCGGTCGACGTCGCGAGCGGACTGCAGAGGGCGCACCGGCGCCGAGCCGGTGCTGGTGTGAAGCAGCGCCCCGACACCGACCCCGAGCGCCAAGGCGGCGGCGGCCGCGACGTACCCGGTTCGCTTCCGGGTGTCCGAGCGCGCGCCGACCGTGAGGCGGAAGCTCGCCTCGGCTCGCCACGCGGTGCGTTCGGCGTCGGCGGCAAGCCCTTCCCCCGCGACCGCCGTCCAGCGTCGGCTTCCCGAGGACTCCGCACCGCGGTCGGCGTCGAGGGCCGCGACCGGCGGCAGTGACGGCAGGCGCGACGAGAGGCGGAGCGACGGCAGCATCGGCTGAGCCGGCGCATCCCTCCGAGACCCGTCGCCCGGCGTCTGATACCGCACGCCGCGCTCCTCGGCGAAGGCGAGAATGGTCTTGAAGGCGAGGCGACTCGGGGTCGCCTTTCCCCGTTCCCAGCTCGAGATCGTCGAGGGCGACCAGCCGGCGGCGCGCGCGAACTCGGCCTGGCTCATGTTGAGCGCCTCGCGGAGCGAGCGAATGACCTTGCCCGGCGGCTCCATGCGCTCTACGGCAGCAACGCGCGTGCCTCTTCGAAACCTCCTGCAAAAACCGCCGCCCCGGAGCGCGCCAGCGGCAAAACAGTGGCGCATCGTTCGACAATGAACGAAGGCACGCGCTCGGCTCGCGAGCGAGGGGGCTGCTCTTCGCCACCGGACGAAAAGAAGGTTGGTAAGGCGCGCGGTGTGACGGGCGGGGACCGACGTCGGCGCAGCCCACGGCGTCCGCCTCGTGGCGGGCTTGACATGGATGCGGAACGCATGGTAGAGTTTCGCTGTTTCAAGATGGCACGCCGACCTGCACAGCTCCATTTGTCTTTGCCCGCACCGCGGCGATGGGGCGGGCGGCGCGCCGGGGCCGGGCGGAAGCCCGCGGGCGCCAGGGCCGGGATGCCGCACGTGTCCCGGCAACCCTTCGGGCGGCCGTTGCCGGCACACGTCACGGTCCGGCTCTGCAAAGAGCTCCCGTCGCTCCGCATGAAGAAGCTCGTTCGCGCGCTCGAGCGGACGTTCGCCGCCGGCTGCGAACGGCCGGACTTCCGACTCGTCCACTACTCGCTGCTCGGGAACCACGCGCACTTCATCGTCGAGGCGCGCGATCGGGACGCGCTCGGGCGCGGTATGCGGGCGCTCGGCATCCGGGTCGCGCGGGCTGTGAATCGCCTAGCGGAACGGACTGGGCAGGTGCTCGCCGATCGTTACCATGCGCGGCTCCTCGCCACACCGCGCGAGGTGCGGAACGCGCTCCGCTATGTGCTCTTGAACGCCCGGCGGCATGCCATGGCGGTGGGCGCCAAACTCAAAGTCGCCGTCCGGCTCGATCCGGCGTCGTCGGGGCGGTGGTTCGACGGGTGGAAGAGAGAAAAACTGAGAAAAGAAGTCCCGAGGGGAGGGACCGAGGACGTCTCGCAGCGGCCGGTGTCACGGGCACGGACGTGGCTCCTCTCGGCTGGCTGGCGCCGTCACGGCCTCCTCGACCCTGCCGAAGTGCCCGGCTGACGCAGCCGCTTCGCGCCGAACGGTACCGGCGACCCGAACGCGCTTTGCTATTCGTCGGATGCGGAGACCGGCTTGTCGCCGAGGACGCGGCGTTTCAGGCTGCGGAGCGCGGCGGTGTAGCCGTCGATCACTCCCTGCCTGAGCGTGTGCACCGGAAACGGATGCCCGCCCTTGTCGCGCAGCAGGTAGTCGGTCGTGATCTTGGCGCGCTTGCCGTCGGGTGAGGTCTCGATGGAGTACGTCGCGGAGTTGTCGGTGAACTCCGCCTCGATCGTCTTGAACGAGGCAGTCTTGTGCTCGCGGTCGATCGTCCACTCGACGCGCGCCTGATTCGGGCGCCCGATGACGCGGTTGGTGACGTCGACGACCTTCGTGACGCCGCCGACGTTCGAGACCAGCTTGCTCTCGCTCACCCCTTCGATGAACTGGTCGTGGTGCTCGACGTCGATGAACGCCTTGTAGAGCTCCTCGCCGGGAGCGTTGACCAGGGAGACCAAGTGCATCTTCACGGAGCCGTCGGGCTGTTCCTTGATCTCCTTTTTGAGGAGGAGGTTTTCCCCCTGGGCCCAATCGAAATCCGAGCGAGCGCAACCGCTGGTGACGAAGGCGATCGCGAGAATACCGACTCGAAGAAGCGCCACGAGACACCCCCTTTTCGGAACCCTGCTCCGCAGCCGAATGCAGGCGCTCTTGCGCCCCACGATGCAGTCGGCTTCTAGCCCCGGATCGTCTTTGGGGTCAACGAGCGCGAAGCAGGCCGCGCTTGCGGGCGAGCGTGGCGGCGGCCGTGCGATTCGCAACCTGCAGCTTGGCGAGGATCTGCTCGACGTGTCGCTTCACCGTCCCGGACGCGACGCCGAGGATGGCGGCGATCTCGGCGTTGGACTTGCCCTCGGCCATCCACCCCAAGACCTCGCGCTCACGCGGAGTGAGGGGCTGGTCGCCGGAATCCTGGGCACCGCCCTCCTCGCTGATCAGCAGGAGCCGGCGCGTGATGTGCCGCGGGCGGCGGACGATGAGCGTCGAGGTGGCGGCGTGGAGCGTGAAGCTCGTTTGCGGGTTGGAGTCGAGCCAGTCGACGATCGGGGGCGGCACGCTCGTCACCGACGCCGGCTCCGGGAAATAGCGCGCCAGGCATGCGACGGCGCCCGGCGTCGCGTGCGCGGCTCGGCCCTTCGCGTCGAGCGCGATCAGACCGTGCCCGGTCTCGCGGAGCGCGGTCTGGAGATCGTCCCGCTCCTCGCGCTGACCCGTCAACTCTTCGAGATTGGTATACGCCTGCAGGAGGTGCGGGCGCACCAGGTTCAGTTTCACGCGATCACTCTCGGTGAACTCGCGGCGGTCGCGATTGAAGGCGAGCGCGATGATGATGCCCTTGTCCGACCGCAGGGCCACGGACATCTGATCCTCGGCCCCGAGGATGCGAAGGCAATCACGATAGAGATCGAGGCGGTGATATTCCTCCTCGCTGAGGAAATCGGAGAGCTTCGTCGCCTGTCCGTCTCCGGTCTCGGCGACGTAGCGGACGAGGGGGTGTTGCGCGCTGTGCCGCTCCCAGACCTCCGCTAGGCGATCGTAGTCGGGGACCGGCCGGTCGGTGACGGCGAGGATGCGCTCGCGCGGCACGTTGACCTCGTTGAAGGCCGAGAGCGTGCTCGGGATCAGGGGGCCCAGGGCTTTCAGCACGTGCTCCGGAAAGGCGTCGAGCGAGCGGCAGCGATGCAGCTCGCCGATGCAGTCCAGGAGCTGGAGATAGTCGCCGTCAGAAAGCGTCTGGGTCATCGGGCTAGGCCGATCGGCACATTGAGGATGACGGCTGTTTTGGAGTAACGGCTGGCGTCGAGATCATCGTCGAATTTTGGGAGCGCCCCCTATCACGATCTCCGAGTTTCTTCCTGCTTGCGAGTCGCGCCCCAGAGGCCGCGGCGTGCTCTATCGCACTCGCGTCGGAGTGCGCCCAGCTCGAGCGCGATTTTTCGTTGCGGACGGGACGGGCTTTGAGGCACCTTGCGTGATCCGCAGCTCCCGAGGAGCCCCCTGATGCGCGCCGACTTCTCTCGCTGGTACGAGACTCCGTTCTTTCGCACGGTCGCCCGGCTCCTGATCCTTCTCCTGGTGATCCAGCACTGTCCGGCGAGCCGCCTCGCTGCGAGCCCGGCCGCGGCCGCGGACGGGATCCTGTGGGTCGACGACCGCGGCGACTGCGGCGGCAAGGCCCCCTGCTATGCGAAGATCCAGGCTGCGATCGACGCTGCCAGCGCCGGGCAGACCGTGCGCGTGCTCCCGGGCGAGTATCCCGAGCAGCTGCGCGTCAGTCGGAAGAACCCGAGCGCGACCGCGGAGAGCGAGCGCATCGTGATCGAGGGCGACCCCGAGTCCCCGCTCGGCGCCGCGATCCTCCGCGGCAGCAAGGACCACTGCCAGCACGGCTACGCCATCGACTTCTCGCGCTCGAAGCTCGTCACGATCCGCGGCCTGACCATCGCGGGCGCGGGCTTCCGCGGCATTCGCCTCCGCGGCGGCTCGCGGCAGAACCACGGCATCCGCCTCGAACGAAACCGGCTCTTCCGGGGCACGGCGGCCGGCTGCATGGGCGGCATCGAGGTCGAGCGCGGCAACCCCGCCACGGTGATCGCCAACAACGTGCTGCAGGGGCTCGATCGGCACGCGCTCCGCTTCCGGCACGGGCAGAGCGGCGACGCGCTGGTCGTCGGCAACACCATCGTCCGGAACGGCTGGAACGGCATCTACCTCGGCCGCATCGCCGACGTCCGCATCTGGAACAACATCATCGCCTTCAACGGCCTCGCCCGCGGGGGACGGGGCGGCGGCAAGTTCGGCGTCCGCCGCCAGAAGGCCACCAAGCCGCGGGCCGCCGACGTCGAGCTCCGGAACAACCTGATCTGCGGCAACACGGCGGGCGAGCTCGACGGCCCGGCGCTCGACGCCACCGATGCCGACAACCTGACGCCGACCGGCGCCGAGGGTCTCGGCGTCACGGCGCGTCCGGGGTGCGACGCGCTCGCCGCGATCTTCGCCGACCTCGACGGCGCCGACGGCCTGCTCGACACGGCCGACGACGTCTTCGGCCTCGCGGGGGGCTCGCCGGCGATCGGCGCCGGCCTCGACCCGCGACTCCAGGGCACGGGCGTTCCGGACGCGATCTTCGAGGCGGACTATCTGCGTCAGTCAGCGCGGCCGGGCGACGCACACTTCAACGTCGGCGCGGTCGAGGACGGCGGCCCGACGGCGCCGACACCGACCGTGACGCTGCCGCGCTCGCCGACCCCGTCGACCACGCAGACGCCGGGCGTCGTTCCCCCCTCGCCGTCACCGACGCCGTCCCGATCGCGGACCCCGACCCCGTCGGCAGGAGCGCCGACCGCGAGCCCGACGCCGGGCGGCGAAAACCAGCGCCCGTTCGCGCGCGAGGATGCCTACGAGCTCGAGGTCGCGACTTCGCTGCAGGTGCCGGCGGCGGGGGTGCTCGGGAACGACGAGGACCTCGACGGCGACGCGATGACGGCGGAGCTCGTCGACCCGCCGACGCTCGGCACGCTCACCGCCTTCAACCCGGACGGCAGCTTCACCTACGAGGCGCCGGCGAACTTCGTGCAGCCGGCGCTCAATCCCGGCCCGTTGTGGCGCATCGTCGGCAACCCGAGCGGCTTCGGGCAGGTCGCGGATTTCAATCGCGACGGCTTCCCCGATCTCGCCTCCATCGAGTTCGGACAGATCTACGGCCACGACGGGCGGAACGGCAACCGCATCTTCGAGGTCGACTACACCGACACGTCGCACGTCAACATCAACGGCTGCTCGATCGCCGCCACCAACTCGATGGCGGTCGGCGACGTCGACGACAGCGGCGACGTGGTGATCGTGAAGACGCTCACGTGCCCCGGCGATTTCGCCACGGCCCGCTTCGTCGCGATCAACGCCTCGGACATCACCGCCGGCAAGATCGGCCCGCTCTGGGTGACGGAGAACCTGTCGGTCCCGCATCCGGACGCCTATGCCAGCCCGAGCGACCCCGCGCCGGCGAATCCACCGCTCCGGACCCAGCTCGACGTCGCCGAGCGCACACATACGTCGCTCGCCCGGCTCTCACCGACGAGCGGCGTCAAGGTGCTCGCCCGGAAGCTCATCACCGCCGGCTCCGGCCAGTATCTCGGGCTGCTGCCGAACGGCACGGTGGGACTGCGCCTGGCGGCGTGCCGCGGAGCGACCGGCAACCCTGCCGACGAGGGGCAGGCCTGCCGCATCACCTGGATCATCGACGCCGCGACCGGCGCCGTCGAGCACGTGCTCCGGTCGCCGAACCCCGACAACAGCTTCAATCTGCCGGTCGACCGGCCGCTCTCGAACAATCCGCCCATCACCGCCGACCTCGACGGCGACGGCGACGTCGAGATCATCTCGGGCAGCGACGTCTTCACCCAGGCGAACGGCGTCTGGACGCTGCTCTGGCAGACGCACTTCGAGCCGCTGAGCGTCGCCGTGGCCGACCTCGACGGTGACGGCACGCAAGAGGTGATCCAGTTCCAACCCAATCAGTTCAACCGCCTCCCGCCCGACAGCGGCATCTTCATCTATCGGCACGACGGCACGCTGGTGCGCCGCATTCCCCCCGTCGATGACAGCGGGCTTCTGATCGGGTTCCTCTCGATCGGCGACGTCGACGGCGACGGCGCACCGGAGATCCTCTTCCCGTCCGCGGGCTATCTCTACGCCTTCCGCGGCGACGGGCGCCTGCTCTGGCTGTTCGCGATCCCCGATCGTCCCGAGCCGCTGAACAACCTCGTGCCGCCTGCGGTCGGACGGACGAATCGTACCGGGGAAACCTCGGCGCAAGTGTACGACCTCGACCTCGACGGCCGTCCCGAGGTGATCATGCACGCCGGCGCGCGGCTCTGGATCCTGGACGGGAGAACGGGCGGCGAGGAATGGAGCATGGATACCGAGGGCGGGAGCGGCAACAGAACCCTGGCGCTCGCCGACATGGACCAGGACGGCCACGTCGACATCGTGGCGCACGGGTTGCAGCGCTGGAATTGCTCCGTCATCACCGGCGGCCCGGTGCCGTGCCTCGGGAGCACCATGGTAGTGAGCGGCCTCGACCACAATTGGGCTCCGGGGCCGAAGGTCTTCAACCAGCTCACGTTCAACCCCGACCAGGTCGACGACGACGCCAAGATTCTCTTCTCGGCCGCGCCACGGCGCGACTACCGCATGGCGGAGCAGCAAGGCACTGTGGTCGACCCGCGCCTGCGCGAGGGCACGCAGTTCACCTACACGGCGAACGACGCCGCCGACGCGTCCGATCCGGCGACGGTCTTTCTGAGGATCCGCCCCGACAACAGTCCGCCCACGATCACCTCGCTGCCGCCCACCGGGCTCCGCTCGATCACGCCTTACACCCGACCGGTCTACCAGATCACGGCGACCGATCCCGACCCGGGCGACGTCCTCCACTACGAGCTCGTCTCCACGACGCATTTTCTCGGGGGCAAGACCGAGACCCCCGTCGCCGGCGGGACGGGCGTCAGCGTCGACCCGGACACCGGCGCCGTCAGCTTTTACACCGGCCCCTGCGGCTCGTTCGGCAACGGCTGCAACCTCGGCGACGTGAACGTCGTGGTGGCGGCGATCGACGCGCTCGGGGCCCGTACCGAGCAGTCGTTCATGGTCACCATCCATTCCGGCGCGGCAACGGTGCCGGACGTCGTCGGCCAAGCGCAGCAGACCGCGTTCGACACCGTCGTGAACGCCGGCTTCCGCGCCCGCGTCGTGCTCGAGACCTTCGACGCCGCACCCGCCGGCACCGTGATCGCGCAGACCCCAGCGGGCGGTACCACCGGCGTCGCCTTCGGCACGTCGATCGACCTGTCGATCTCCAAGGGTCCCCAGCCGACCCCGACGCCGCTCCCGACCGCGAGCCGGACGCCCGATCCCAACGCAACGGCCACGCCCATTCCCGAGGTCGCCTCGATCGTGGTCGAGCCGGCGAGTCAGATCCTACTCGTCAACGAGACGCAGGCCTATACGGCAACGGGCGTCTTCGCCGACGGCACGAGCGTGGACCTGACGACCTCGGTCGCGTGGGATAGCAGCAACGGCGGAGCCGCGTCGATCTCCGGACCGGTCGCGAGCGGCGTCGGCGCCGGCGCGACCACGATCTCCGCGACGCTCGGCGCGGTCACGGGCCAGGCCGCGCTCACCGTCGTGGCGCGGTTCGGCGAGGACACGCCGCCGACGGCGGCCATCACCAGTCCGGCTGCGCAGGCGGAGGTCACCGAGCCGGTCGACGTCGTCGGGACCGCCGACGACGACCACTTCCTCAAGTACGAGCTCGCGATTGCCGCCGCAGGCGAGCCCGACGAGGCGTTCACGATCATCGCGACCGGTGCCGCACCGGTCGTGGACGGCGTCCTCGGCCAGCTCGATCCGACGCTGCTCATCAACGATCAGTACACGCTCCGGCTCACGGTCTTCGACCGCGGCGACAACCAGACGACGACGGAGGTCGTCGTCCAGCTCGAAGGCAACATGAAGATCGGGAACTTCACGCTCAGCTTCGAGGACGTCGCGGTGCCGCTCGACGGCATTCCGCTCGGGGTGAACCGCAACTACGACAGCCGCGACAAGCGCACGGGGGACTTCGGTGTCGGCTGGCGAATCGATCTCCAATCGATCCGCATCCGGACGAACCGCATCCTCGGCACCGGGTGGGAGCGCATCGTGCAAGGCCCCAACGTGTCGCTGACCGCGACCGACGCGCACAAGGTGACGGTCACGCTGCCCGGCGACTTCGTCGAGCAGTTCGACCTCGCCGTGTCGCCGACCTCGAATATCGGCTCGCTCGACTTCACGAACGTCATCGGCTTCCCGCCGCGTCCGGGAACCCTCGGCGTGCTCGAGTCGCTGGAGAATCCCGGGCTCTTCATCGTCGGCGCGGGCACCGACGGGGACGCGCTCGTCGACGACAGCACTCTCGAGCTCTACGACCCGCAGCGCTTCCGCTATACGGGCGTCGACGGCACGAGCATCGAGGTTCATCGCAAAGACGGCGTGCAGAAGATCACGGACCCGAACGGCAACAGCCTGACCTTCGGACCGGACGGGATCGTCCATTCGTCGGGCGGCGTCCTCGACATCACCCGCGACGGCGCCGGCCGCATCACCGAGATCGTCGATCCCGCCGGCACCGTCAATACGTACACCTACGACGCCAACGGCGACCTGCATACGCATACCGACCCCTCGGGCGCGACGACCGAGTTCTTCTACGACCGCCGGCACAACCTGCTCCGCATCGTCGATCCCCTCGGGCGCACGCGCGCCCGCAACGAGTACGACGACGACGGGCGACTGATCGCGTCGATCGACGCCAAGGGGAACCGCACCGAGATCACCCACGACCTCGGCGGCCGGCGCGAGATCATGCGCGATCGGCTCGGCCGCTTCACCACCTTGGTGTACGACGCGCAAGGCAACGTGCTCACCTCCACCGATCCGCTCGGCCACACGAGCACTTTCACCTACGACGCGCAGGGCAACCGGCTCACCGAGACCGATCCGCTCGGCCGCACCACCACGCGGACCTACGACGCCCGGCGGAACGAGCTCACAGTGACCGATCCGCTCGGACACACGACCACCCGGACGTTCAACACGTTCGGCAAGCCGCTCACCGCGATCGACGCGCTCGGGCGGACGGTCAGCCAATCGTACGACGGCGGCGGCAACGCCCTCACGCGCACCGACGCGCTCGGTCACACGCAGACGGTGAGCTACGGCGCGAACGGGAGACGGACGTCGGTCGCGGATGCCCTCGGGCGGACGACCGGGCAAGGCTATGACGCCGGGGGGCAGCGGAACCGCCTCGTTCGCCCGAATGGCACCGAAACGGCGCTCGTCAACGACGCCGGCGGCCGCCTCGTGTCGCAGGTCGACACGAGCGGGGCGACGCGAACCGTCGGGTACGACGCCACGGGACGCCCGAACGCCTTCGGAGACGGCGCCGTGACCCGCAACCTCGTGCACGACGCCGCCGGCCAGACGACGAGCGCGACGAGCGCGGCGGGAAACGCGGTCACCTTCGAGTACGACCCGAACCAGCAGCCGGTGGCGGTCCGCCGCGGCGACGGGTCGCTCGCGAGCGCCCTCGCGTACGACGCAGTCGGCAACGTGATCGCGGAGACCGGCCCGACGGGCGCCGTCACGCAGCACGCCTACGACGCCGCCGATCGCCTGATCGCGACCACCTTCCCCGACGGCGGCGTCGAATCGCGCGCGTACGATGCCGCCGGCCAGCTGACGTCGGTCACCGATCCGCTCGGGCATGCCACGACCTACGAGTACGATGCGGCGGGACGCGTCGTGCGGACGATCGACGCCCTCGGCGGCGTCGCCACCACGGAGTACGACGCGGTCGGCAACGTCGTCGCCGAGACCGACCCGCTCGGCCGGCGCACCACGTACGGCTACGATGCGGCGTATCGGCTGATCGAAACCACCTTCCCCGATGGCGCCGTCGAGCAGCGCAGCTACGACGCGGCGGACCAGCTCCTCACCATCACGAATCCGGCCGGTGAGGTCCGGTCCTTCACGTACGATACGGTCGGCGCGCTCGCCTCCGTCACCGACGAGCTCGGGCACGTCACCACGTTCGAGAACGACGAGGTGGCCCGCACGCAGGTCGTCGAGGACGCGAACGGCAATCGCACCACCACGACGTACGACGCGTTCGGCCGCGTGAGCGCGACCAGCCGCCCCGGCGGCGAGACCGAGACGACCACGTACGACGCCGCCGGACGGCTCGCCACGCAGACGAACGCCAACGGCGAGACCTGGACGTTCGCCTACGACACCTCCGATCTCCCGAGCACACTGACCCTCCCCGACACGACCCAGGAAACCTTCACCTGGACGCCGGACGGCTTGCCCGCCTCGATCACCGACGCCCGCGGCACGACCACCCATCAATACGACGCGGCGACGCGCGCGCAGGTGCGGGTGACGGAGCCCGACGGACGCTACGTGCGCTACGAGTACGATCTCCGCGGTCTCAGGACGAAGGTCGCGCACGGCATGACCGGCGGCGGGTCCGAGGAGGTGACGACCTACGCATACGACGCGCTCGAACGGCTCGTCACGGTCACCGACCCGGCCGGCGGCGTCACCACCTACACGCGCGACGCCGTCGGTCAGGAAACGAAGGTCGTCCGGCCGAACGGCACGACCACCGACACGACCTACGACCCGCGCGGGCGCGTGACCGCCATCGTCCACAAGGCCGCGGGCGGCGCAGTGCTGGCGAGCTTCGCGTACGCGCTCGACGCGCTCGGTAACCGTCTGAGCGAGCAGCACGCCGACGGTTCGCGCGTCGAGTACGCGTACGATGCCGCGAGCCGGGTGACGGCGGAGCGGCGGTTCGCGCCGGGCGGCGCTCCCGAGGGCGAGACCCTGTACGTCTACGACGCGGTCGGCAACGTGACGTCCCGCACCGGAATCCTCGGAAACGCCACCTTCACCTATGACGTCAACGATCAGCTGCTCGCCGGCGACGGCGTCACCTACGGATACGACGCGGCCGGGAACCAGATCTCGGCGAGTACCGGACCCGGACAAACCACCGCCTACGAGTTCGACGCCCGGGGTCGCCTCGTGCACGTCGAGCCGCCGGCGGGGGGTGGCACGGATTACACGTACGACACCAACGGCGTCCGCGTCGGCAGCGACGGCCCCGCTGGAGCGATCGACTTTCTGGTCGATCGGAAAGATCCGTCAGGGCTTTCCCAGGTCCTGCGCGAGAGCGACGCCGGCGGGGCGACGCTGCGGTCGTACGTCCACGGCAGCGGCCTGCTCGGCGAGGTTGCGGGCGGCGCCGCCTCCTACCGCCATGCCGACGGGCTCGGCTCGACCCGTCTCCTCACCAACGGTGCGGGCGCCGGCACCGACACGTACGAGTACTCCGCCTACGGCCGCCTGCTCGACCACGACGGCGCCTCGACGCAGCGCTACCGCTTCGCCGGCGAGCCGCAAGATCCCGAGAGCGACCTCTACCACCTGCGCGCCCGCTACTACGACCCACGCAGCGGACGCTTCGTGTCGCGGGATCCGGCGCCGGGCGATCCGACGAACCCGGCTTCACTCCACGACTACGTCTACGCGCACGGCAACCCGGTCAATTTCACGGACCCGAGCGGGCGCTCGCTGCCAACCAGCCTGCCCGAGCTGCTCGGCGTCATCAGAGTACAGTGGACGCTGCGCGCGCAGCAGTTCCTGAACTTCGTGAAGACCGAGCGCCGCGTCGCCGACCTCTCCGGGGACTTCGAGCAGAAGCTGGGAGCGGCCCTGGCGATCCTGGCGCTCGTGGACGAGGTCGACAATCAGGACATCGTGCGGCGCTTCTTCGGAGGATTCCGCGTGCGTGGAGCCAGCGCGGGGTTCGCTCAGTCGATCCGAGATGCACTGAGTATCCAGAACATCGTCAAGGCGACGATCAACCTCGGCCGCGTGGCGAGCGCCATGTTTGGGGAGAAGATGGAGTACCAGGCCGACGACTTCATCAACTGCAGGGTCGGCTACTTCGCGGTGGCCGTACGCCAGAACATCGGCGGCGTGCAGCACCGCCACATCTCGCTCTGCATCGACTTCTGGAGACTCAGTCCCATGCCCACCACCCTCGCGAGGGTGTTCGGCGCACACACCGACGCCTCCATGGCGGGCGTCATGGTGCACGAGTGGACACACATCAAGCTGAACACCGACGACAAGTTCTATCTCTGTCAGCACGTCGCGCCCGCCGGCGGATCGCAAGCGGTCAGAACTGCGGACAGCTACCGCTGCTGGGTCGAGTGGTCGTACGTCGGACGCTCCGAGTGACGCGCCGGCAGGGCACGATCTCGTCTGCGCCGACGCGCCCCTCGCGAACGCGGTCGCGCGCGGGGCTTTCGCGTTCTCCGGCCCGCGGAGGCGCGGCGACCGGCTACCAATCCGTCGGCCGGTAGTTGCGGAGGAACTTCCCCCATACGTGCTCGCCGGTGTTCACGCCGGCGATGATGGGGTCGACGATGCGCGCCGCGCCGTCGACGATGTCGAGCGGCGGGTGGAAGCGGTGCTCGGCGGTCTTGCGGGCGGCGAGCTCGGCGGGGTCCTCGTCGGTCACCCAGCCGGTGTCGACGCTGTTCATGTGGATGCCGGCGTGGTGGTAGTCGGTCGCGGCGGTGCGGGTCATCATGTTGAGCGCGGCCTTCGCCATGTTGGTGTGCGGGTGGCGGGTGGTCTTGAAGCGCCGGTAGAACTGGCCCTCGACGGCCGAGACGTTGACGATGTGCTTGTCGCGCTCGGGGGTCCGTAGCATCAACGGCTTGAGGCGCGCGTTCAGGACGAAGGGCGCGACGGCGTTCACGAGCTGCACCTCGAGCAGCTCGACCGTCGGTACGTCGGCGAGCAGCATGCGCCAGGAGTTGCGCTCGCGGAGATCGATCTGCTGCAGGTCCTGATCGAGGCAGCCCTCGGGAAAGAGCGCCTTCTGGGCCGCCCGCTCCTCGGGCAGCAGCGGCAACTGCGAGAGCGCCGCGGCGTGGGTGAGGCCGACGGCGGCCGAGGCCTTGCCGTCGGCCACGGGGAGCGTGGTGTCGCCCTCGGGCAGCAGGTGGTAGCCGCGGACGCCTTCGTAGGCGCCGAGCAGCGACCGTGCCGCCTCCGGCATCGCGTCCAGCGCCGCGCTCTCGGCGTCCATCATGTGTCGATAGAAGTCGGGCGGACGGCGCACGGTCTGGCAGGCGTTGTTGACGATGAAGTCGAGCCGCTCGCGGGTGGCGAGCAGATGGCGGCAGAACGCCTCGACGCTCGGCGTGTGGCGGAGGTCGAGGCCGAAGATCTCGAGCCGATGGCCCCAGTCGGCGAAGTCCGTCTCCGTGGCGAAGCGCGCCGCCGCGTCGCGCGGGAAGCGAGTGGTGACGATGAGCGCCGCCCCCGAGCGCAGGAGCTTGATGCCCGCCTGATAGCCGATCTTGACCCGGCCGCCGGTCAAGAGCGCCGTCCGACCGCGGAGATCGGCGAGCTCGCTCCGCTTGGCGTAGTTCTCCGCCGCGCACGGCGGACAGAGCTGGTCGTAGAAGTGATGGAGGATCGTGTAGTGCTCCTTGCAGACGTAGCAGTGCTTGGGCTCGATGGCTTCGCGCGCCTCCGGCTCGTGGTCGTCGGCGGCGGGCCCCACGAGCAGGTCCGCCGGCGGGAAGACGTTCGGCGTCGTGAAGACGCGCGCGCGGCGGAGCTTCCGGATGCCGGTCTCGGCGAGCACGCTCTCGCCGCGCTCGATCCGCTCGCTCTTGTGACGGCGGCGCGCGGCGCGCGCCGCCTGCCGCCGCACCTTGGCATCGGGACGCGAGACACGCCCGGCCGCTTGCAGAAGACGGAGCCGGTCCTCCGCCGACACCTCTCCGAGCAGCGTCCGATCGGCGGCGATCGTCTCGAGCACCTCGATGGCGGCACGCAGACGATCGGTCAGGGCTTCGGGTACTGCCGAGGGGCTCGGGGTGACCTTCGGACTGGACATCCGACGGAGTGTAGCCGGGTTCAACCGAGAACTCCCGCCGCGGGTCGGTCGGGCGCCGTCCGTCGGCGATCCGGCCACTTTGGCGATCCACCGTCAATGCGTTGGCGTTCGACGATGCGTCACCTAGCGCGCCCTCCGTCCCCGCTCGCAACTGGCCGTCCGGCCGAGGGGACGGGCCCTTGCGGCATCCGGCATGGCGTTTGCTTACTTTGTCCTTTTTGGTGGACCCCGTCTCTCAGCGCGGCCTCTTGGCGCGCCTCAATGCCGGAGTTTTCGATCTCCCGGCGAACGATCTCGTCGAGATCAACAGCTGGCTCGCGACCTCGCGCTGCCTCACCGCCGCCGTTCTTCTGCTCGTCTCGATCGCCCTGTACGCGACCGTGCTGCCGGGGATACCGGTCGTCCTCCTGGTCGCCCTCTCGCTCCTCGAGATCGGGCTCACGCTGCCCTACCGACGCTGGCTCGTCACCCACCGCGCACTCGGCGCGCTCATCTACACCCAGTTCGTGGTCGACAGCCTCGTGCTCACGTTCGGCCTGTATGCCGCTCCCGAGCTGCCGAACGAGTTCCGCTTCCTCTACCTGCTGACGATCATTCCGTGCGCGCTGCTGTCGCTGCTCTGCGGCTTGACGCTCGCGACCGTCGCAACCGTCGCGCACCTCTGGCTCTCCGGGGGCGCGCTCTCGATCGAGGTGATCGTTCCGATCTTCATCTTCTACCTGGTTGCGCACCAGAGCCGCTTCTACGGCGACCGCCTGGCCGCCAAGAACCGTGAGGCCGAGGGCGTGGCCAGCATGACGGAGGCGTTGCTCGCGACGGCGCGCACGCTCGCCAGCGAGCCGAACAGCGGATCGCTGCTGCAGCGGGTGACGGCGCTCGCCCGCGAGCTCACCGACAGCACGTGGTCGTGCGCGATCGTCCGCAATCCCGCGAACGGCACCTTTCGGGTGATGGGGTTGGCGTCGCGCTCGGGGACGCTCGACGAGGAGATCAAGAGCGTCGAGTTCCGCATCGACACGCTCGACTACGCGCTGGCGCACCTTCCGCCCGACCAGTGCCTCAAGGTCGAGTCCACCGATCAGACGCCGATCCCGCCCGCCATGACCGAACGCTGGTCGATCGGCCCCTTCATCGCGGCGGCGCTCCGCCGCGGCGATGAGGCGCTCGGGCTCCTGCTCGTCGGCCAGGACGACCCCGCCACCGCCTTCCGCCCGGAGACCCAGCGCCTGGTCGTGGGCATCGCCCACCAGGCGGTGTTGGCTCTCGACAACGCCCGGCTCTTCGACGAGCTCCGCGCCGCGAGCACGCTCAAGTCGGAGTTCATCGGCACGATGTCGCACGAGCTCCGCTCGCCCCTGAACGCGATCCTCGGCTACACCGAGATGCTGGGCGACGAGATCGCGACGCCGAAGCCCGACGTCGAGGCCGAGAAGGACATGCTGGCGCGGGTCCGCTTCTACGCGCTGCAACTGCTGGAGATGATCCAAGCGACCCTCGACATCAGCCGCCTCGAGGCCGGACGGCTGCCGGTCCAGCCCGTCTCCACCGAGCTCGTGCCGTTCTTCACGGGTCTCAAGAATGGCATCCCCGAGTACTGGAGCAAGCCCGGCGTGAGCGTCGAGTGGTCGGTGCCCGCCGATCTGCCGACGGTGGCGGTCGACTCGGCGAAGCTCACGACCATGGTGCGGAACCTGGTGCACAACGCCCTCAAGTTCACCGAGAGCGGGCATGTCCTGGTGCGGGCGCACCTCGACGCGACCCCCAACGGCGCCACGGAAGCGACGGAGCACCGGCTGGTCATCACGGTCAGCGACACCGGCGTCGGGATCCCGAACGAGCAGCGCGACATGGTCTTCGAGATGTTCCGCCAGGTCGATGGCTCGGACACCCGCCGCCACGGGGGCGCCGGCCTGGGCCTCTACATCGTGAAGCGCCTGACCGAGGCGCTCGGCGGCACCGTTCGGCTGGAGAGCGAGGCCGGCGCGGGCAGCACCTTCACGATCGAGCTGCCGGTTCAGATCACGGTCGACACCCGCAGCCCGCTGGCTCCTCCCTCGCCGCCGCACGCCGTTCACGCTTAACGCGCCCGCGATCCGCTTGCGGCCTCGGCGCGCGTCGGGTCGGTGCTGCGGGGACGTGGGGATCGTCTCTCCGGTTCGGCAGATCTCACGTATGAACCGACACCTTTCAACTACTCGCAGGTTTGCGTGTTCGATCTACTCACCTCCGAGACGATCCCCAAGTCCCCGCCACACGCGCCGCTGCGCGACGAGCCCACAACCGGCTGCACGCGTCGCGCACCGTCACGCGCTGCCTCTATTGCAGGCCGCATAGACCGTTTGGGGTTCGGCGCGCAGGAACAACACCTGCGATTGGAAAGCCTGGCATCCGAACGTGTCGGCGCCTGGGACTTCAGCCGCACCGCCGCGTACGGTGCGGAATAGCTTCGAGGCGCGCGCATGCGCGGCGGTGCGGCTGATCACGCGACCGTGACCGCGGCCGTGGCGACTAGTCAACGACGAACGCGCGTCACCGGCGGGATGGTCGTATGTAGCCTGATGGTCGCCGCCTTCTGGCCTTCGGTCAGAGGGACCTTCCCCGTCCAGCCATGGAAATCGCCTGGAATGACGTGCTCAGGCACGCCGCGCAGCCGCATGATCTCGCGCACCGTGTTCTCAGCGACCTCGAGCGCGGAGGCAGCGTCCGCCCTGGTCAAAGGTGCGAAAGCGGCCATGTCTGCCAATCCTCGCACCACAATGTTCCGACCGTCTTCGACGAAGCTGATCGTCTCGTGGGAGCTGGTGAAATGCATCAGTGCATTGCGCCGTTCCTTGAGCTGCCAGAACTGCGCACCGATGCCGGCGCTGAGATCGAGCGGCTTCCCCAAGATACGCTTGGGCCATTCCCTGAGTTTGTACTCTAGGCCCTTCCGAGCGCTGATCTCTTTCAAGAACCGCTCTTCGTACTGCCGGAACGGCTCCTCCGTCACCACCACCCGGAAATAGACGTTCAGGAAGGTCTCGACCGACAAGACAGCAAACATGATGCAGACCACGACGTCTTGCTTCGTCTCTGTGTCATCGTCGGCGGCCGCGAGCACCGCGGCGACGCGGCGGCGAAGTCCCTCGAAGTAGTTCCACACAATGCTCTGCGGTGTCGCGAGATAGAACGTGTCCGTGTTCTCGGCGCTCATCAGTAAAACGGATACCAGCTTACTCTCCGCGCACAAGGCATGTCCCTGCGGGGAGGGCTCTACCGCCCCCTCCTTCAGAGGCCTTCGCTGCGGCAAGTGAGAATGCGACGCGCGAGATCTAGCGAACAGCTTCCATTGCAATGGTATTGTACTCGACGCTCACTGCCGAACAGTCGCAAGCGGCGGAGGATCGATACTGCGCGACGAGCCCACGCACGCGTCGCGCAGCGACGGTGCGTGCGTGGGGGTGGGGAGTCGTTGCGGAGGCGAGTAGATCGAACACGCAGACCTGCGAACAGTTGAAGGGTGTCGGTTCATACGTGAGATCTGCCGAGCCGGAGCGGCGACTCCCCACCCCCACGCCCACCGCCGACTCGTGCGCGCGCCTCAGGGTCGCGGCGTCTTGCAGATCGCGCCGCCCTTGCCGACCACCTTGCGGAGCGGCAGGTCACGCGACGACTGCCCCGCCGTGACGTCGTAGCAGCCCGCAGCGATGCGCCAGTCGCCGCTCACGACGTTCCAGTACGAGAAGGCGCGCGCGTCGAGATCGATCGTCACGCGCGCCGACTTCCGCGGCGCGAGCGTCACCTTGCGGAACCCCTTCAGCTGCCGCGGCGGCTGCGGCACGCTCGGAGCCGGCTCCGGCAGACCGAGATAGAGCTGCACCACCGTGCTGCCGGCGCGGCTCCCGACGTTCTTCACCCTGAGCGTGACGCGGACACTCTCGCTGCCACGAATCTTCTTCACCCGGAGGCCGCGGAGCTGGAAGCTCGTGTACGAGAGGCCGTGACCGAACGGGAAAAGCGGCGTGATGGCGTTCCGGTCGTAGTGGCGGTAGCCGACGAACACGCCCTCGGAGTAGACGGCGTTCTCGGCGACACCGGGGTACTGCTCGAGCGTATTGGCCGGCTTGTCGCTCTCCGCACGCGGAAACGTGACCGGCAGGCGGCCGCCGGGATCGCGGTCGCCGAAGAGCACGGCCGCGAGGGCGCGCCCGCCCATCGCGCCCGGGTACCAGGCCTCGAGGATCGCGGGCACGCGATCGACCCACGGCATCAAGACCGGCGACCCGGTCTCGAGCACCACGATGGTGTTGGGGTTCGCGGCCACGACCGCGTCGATCAGGCCGTCCTGATCGCCGCGCGCGGGATTGCCGCAGAGCAGCGAGAGACACGGCTTGTCGACGAACTCGGTCTGGTTGTCCGAGGCGAAGACGATCGCGACGTCCGCCGCGGCCGCCGCGGCGGCGCCGGCCTCCGGCGTGTTGCCGGGGTCGTAGGTCACGGCGATCGCGGGACCGGCGCGGTCGGTGATGCCCTGGCGCGGCGACACGAACGCGAACGGGGTCACGTTCGAGGAGCCGCCGCCGGACTTGTAGGCGTCGGCATCGGCGCCGATGACGGCGATCGAGTGGATCGCCCCGGCGTCGAGCGGCAGCAGCCCGCCGGCGTTCTTCAGGAGCACGATCGCCGCGCTCTCCACCTCGTCGGCGACGGCGGCGTGCGCGGCCTGATCGATCAGGGCGTCGTCGACCGGATAGGCCGGGCGATCGAAGAGCCCGAAGCGGAACATGGTGCGGAGGATGCGGTGGATGTGCTCGTCGATCACCGCGGCCGGGATCAGGCCACCCGTGACCGCGAGCGTAAGGACGGGCGGCGCATAGAAGAACTGAAACGGCAGCTCGAGCTCGAGCCCGTTCAGCGCCGAGGCGACGGTGCTCCGCTGGGCCGTGTAGTCCGAGAGCACGAAGCCGTCGAAGCCCCACTCGTCCTTGAGGACGTGCGTCAAGAGCGGCAGGTTCTCGGAGCAGTACGCACCATTCAGGCGGTTGTAGGCGCTCATCACGGTGCCGACGCCGGCTTCGCGCACGGCGGCTTCGAAGTGCGGCAGGTAGATCTCGCGGAGGGTGCGCTCGTCGACCACCGCGTTCACCGTGAAGCGGTTGGTCTCCTGGTTGTTGGCGGCGAAGTGCTTGACGTTGCCGACCACGCCCTCCGACTGCAGGCCCTGGATCCAGGCCACCGCGAGCCGCGTGGTCAGGAACGGATCCTCGCCGTAGCCCTCGAAGCTGCGGCCGCCGAGCGGCGTCCGCATGATGTTGACGGTCGGCCCGAAGACGACGTCGTTGCCCTTGTGCTTCGCCTCGTTGCCGACCACCATCCCGTAGCGGCGCGCCGCCTCGGGGTCGAAGGTGGCGGCGAGCCCGAGCGGCGCCGGCATCGCCGTCGCCGACCCTTGGCGCACGCCGGCCGGCCCGTCGGTGAAGAGGATCGGCGGCAGGTCGAGGCGCTCGACGCCGCGGCTGAGGCCGGTGTGGGTCTCCCCGATCGGTGGATTGAAGACGCCGGTGAAATCGTCGCCGGCCATCAGCTGGAACTTCTCCTGCTGGGTCAGCGCCGCGAGCAGGAGATCGGCGCGCGCCGCCGGCGCGAGGCTTGGGTCGCACCAGGGATGGGCGCCGCAGCGGCCGCTCTGGGCGGCGGCGTCACCGGCGACCGCCAGCATCAAGACGGCGAGCGAAAGGACGGGCTTCCAACCATGGATGCGCGGCATGGCATCGCGTGTAGACGAGCCGGTTTTCGGCTCCAAGACGGCAAGGGGGGAGCGCGCGAGCGGAAGACGGGCAGTTTCCGTCCCGCGTTATGGGATCAGCGCCCGCCGAGCCGGAGCGCGCGCAGATCGACCGCCTGAACCGGCCAGCGGGCGCGCGCCCGCGCGAAGCCGCGGAGGAACTCCTCGGCCATGGCGCGACGCATGGCCCACTCGGCGGAGGTGCTCATGGCCGCGCGCCAGGCCGCGAGCCCGATCCGGCGGACGTCGCGGCGGTGGCGGTCGGGCGTCTCCCAGTCGAGGCCGTCGCACTCGACGTAGGCGAGCGGCGCGTCGAGCCCGACGAGCAGCGCGGCCCACTCGCCGTACATCGCCGAGCCACGGGCACGGGAGCGGGCAAGCAGGCGCGCGACCAGGGTACGCTCGAGCACGAACGACGGCACCAGGAAGTCGATCCGGTGACGGAGGCCGAGCCGCGCGACGAAACGAGCGGCCGCGTCGGCCTCCGTCGCGACCAGCGCCTGGTGATGGCTCGCATGCGCCCGCGGCGTCCGGCCGACCAGCAGCGCGGGTCGGCGGCGCGCGGCGGCGAGCAGCGCCGCGAGCTCGGCCGGACGGCGCGCGACCCAGTGCAGCGCCCGGTCGAAGTCGAGGTAGTGCACGCGGCGCTCGTCGCCGGCGAGGGCGCGCCGCAACGACAGGCGATAGAGGGGGCCCCTGGCGTCGCCGGCCGGAACGCCGGCGTCGGCGTCGTGGTCCGCGAGCAAGGCCCGCATGCGCGGCGACGTCGGCGGGCTGCAGGCGACCGCGATGCGCCCGTAGAGCCTCTGCAGCCGCGGCAGCCAGCGCGCGGCGTCGGCGAGCAAGGCGCCGGGGGGGTCGTGCAGGGTGGCGGCGAGCGCGACCGCGCCGGGTGCGTTCCTCACCGCAGGAAGAAGCGCGCCGCGGCGTTGTCGGTCTCGTCGCGGCACTCGAAGCCGAGCGCCGTGAGCGCTCCGGCGAGCTCGGCGCGCTCGCGTGGCGCCACCTCGAGCCCGCACAGCACCCGTCCGAAGGCAGCGCCGTGATTCCGGTAGTGGAAGAGCGAGATGTTCCAGCGACTGCCCAGACTCTGCAGGAACTGCATGAGCGCCCCCGGGCGCTCGGGAAACTCGAAGCTGTAGAGCACCTCGTCGGCGGCGCCGGAGCTCCGCCCGCCCACCATGTGCCGCACGTGGGTCTTGGCGAGGTCGTCGTCGCCGAGATCCGTGCATGCATAGCCGCGTGCGACCAGGGCGGCGGCGAGGCCGGCGGCCTCGCTCCGATCCGCGACCTCGAGCCCGACGAAGATGTGAGCCTCCGCGCGCGAGGCCAGACGGTAGTTGAACTCGGTGACGCTGCGCTCCCCGATGGCGCGGCAGAACTCGAGAAACGCCCCCGGGCGCTCGGGAATGGTGACGGCGAGGATGGCCTCGCGGTGCTCGCCGATCTCGGCGCGCTCCGTGACGTAGCCGAGCCGCGTGAAGTTCATGTTGGCGCCCGAGGTGACCACGACGGCGGCGCCGGGCGCGAGCGCGCCGCGCTCCGCCGCGCGCTTCAGGCCCGCCAGCGCGACCGCCCCCGAGGGCTCGAGCACGGTGCGCGTCTCCTCGAAGGCGTCCTTGATGGCGGCGCAGATCTCGTCGGTCGTGACGGTGAGCGTCTCGTCGAGGTGCTGCCGGCAGAGCGCAAAGGTGTGCTCGCCGACCTGCCGCACGGCCACCCCGTCCGCGAACCGCCCGACGTGGTCGAGCACGACGCGCCGTCCGGCGGCGAGCGAGCGCGTCATGGCGTCGGAGTCGTCGGGCTCGACGCCGATGATCCGCACCTCGGGTCGGAGCTCCTTCACCACCGCCGCGACACCGGCGGCGAGCCCGCCCCCGCCGATCGGGAGAAAGATCGAGCCGAGCTCGCGCGGCGCCTGATGCAGGATCTCGAGCCCGACGGTGCCCTGGCCGGCGATCACGTCGAGGTCGTCGAAGGGCGGCACCATCGTCATCCCGGTCTCGGCCGCCACTTGGGCGGCGCGTGCCGCCGCCGCCGCGTAGTCGTCGCCGATCAGCTCGACCTCGACGCCGTAGCGCCGGACGGCGGCGACCTTGATCGACGGCGTGGTGCGCGGCATCACGATCCGGCACGGGATCCCGAGACGGCTCGCGGCGTATGCCACGCCCTGGGCGTGATTGCCCGCCGACGCCGCGATCACGCCGGCGGCACGCGCCCCCGCGTCGAGGTGGGCGATGCGGTTGTAGGCGCCGCGCAGCTTGAAGGAGAAGATCGGCGTCAGGTCCTCGCGCTTCAAGAACACCGGGTGCCCGAGGCGGGCGGAGAGCACGGGCGCGGCATGGAGCGGCGTCGGCTCGGGCAGCACCTCGGCGACCCGCGCGTTCACCACCCGCTTCAGCATCTCGTGCATCCGTCGATTGTTCCCGAGCCCTGCCACGCTCACAAGCAGGAACCGTCAGGGGATCACGACCGGCACCCGCACCACGTTCGGCGCTCCGCCGCTCATCTCGGGAAGCGCGCCGTCGGGATTGACCCGCAGGACCAGCGTGTAGTCCCCCGGCGACACGTCGGTCACGTCGACCCACTGGCCGTCGAGGTCGGCCTCGTAGCGATCCGCCCAGCCGACCGTGATGCCCTGGAAGTCGCAGTCGAAGCGCCGCGGCCGCGTCCCGGTGTAGCGGCGCGAGTCGAGCATGCAGAAGGCCTGCTTGTGCCCGAAGCCAACCACGCGGTCGCCGGCGTCACGGAGCTCGTAGGTGGCGAAGCCGAGGAAGTGGTAGTGGCCGTGACAGGGGGCGAGCTCGAAATCGGAGGGCAGAAAGGGCGGCACCGGATCGGCGGGGTTGCCGACCACGAGATCTTCGGCGCCGCGGTTCACCACGATGGTGTCGAAGCGGAGGAGGCGCCGCCGGCCCGGCACGGCGACTGCGCCCTCGACGACGGCGCAATCGGTCGGCGCGAAGTCCTCCTCGACGAGCGCGAGCGTGCGCACCACGGCGGCACGATCGATCTGGAGGTCGACGCCGGTGACGATGCGCTCGTCGCGCCCGTCGCACCCCCAGGCGAGGAGCCCGAGGACGAGACTCGCCGCCCACGCAGCCGTTCGCGAGGCGGTCACGAGCCCGGGTCGCGCCGCCGTCGCGTCGCCTTCGCGCGCGGCGCCGGTAGCTCGAGGGTGACGCCGACGTCGTAGACCAGGCGGCCGTCCTCGACGCGCGCGAACTCGGGGAGCTCGTGGGGCGTCGTCCGGCCCTTGGCGCCGACGTGCAGCACGGTCCAGCCGTCCACCACCAGGCGGTCGGAAACGAGCCGCCGGTGACATTGCCACCAGAGCGCCTCGGCGCACATGAAGGCGGTCTGTGCATCCGTCGCCTCGCGCTCGAGCTCGGCGAGGGCCGCGGCGAACTCGGGGGTCTCCATGTAATCGGCGTAGGCGCGAAACGCGGGGACCTCCCACGCCACGTGCGGCGACGGGTGGCCGGCCGGCTGGCGCCGCCGCCCGCCGAGACCCGGCATCCAGTGGTAGGCGATGGCGCGCGCCTGCGAGCTCAGGTGTAGCGCCTCACGCCCGAACTGCGGATGGCGGCGCGATCCGGGGATCGCGCGCACGTCGGCGAGCGTCCGGATCGCGTGGCCCTCGAGGAGGCCGAAGAACGCCTCCGCCGAGTGGTTGGAGTGCCCAATGGTGTAGATGACGCGCGCCACCGCCTGAATGAAACCAGACGGCGGCGCTTCTACTCAACTCGCCGGGTGAGCGCCGTTGTCGGTCAGCGCCCGCACTTGCAAGGCAGCGGCGGTCACCGACGCGGGATCGGTGAAATCGGTGGTGGCGACAAAGCGCGCGGCCGCGTCCTCGAGGTTGGCGATGCGCTGGGCGTCGAGCTCGTTGCCGGTGATCGCGCCGTCGATCACGGCGGAGACGCCGGCCTCGCAGGCGATGTCGGTCTGCCCGTCCAGGCTCTTCTCGACGTTGTTGTGCTCGGCGTCCAGAAGGCCGCTGACGCGGATGGCGTCGCCCGCCACGACCCCGTTCAGGATGACCGCGACGCTCACGGTCTTGCGGATCACGCCGAAGAAGCGCCCGGTGTTGGTGCTCACGTCCGACAGCAACGGATCGTTCGGCCGGTCCGGGTCGATGATGATGAAGGGCGTATCCGCCACCGCCGCGCCGCCGTTGGCGGCCGGAAAGCGGGCGTCGCCGGCGACCGTGACGCGGTTGCTGCTCCCCTTCCCTCCGTCGCCGCACCCGACGAGCAAGCCGAGCGCCAGCACCCCCACAACCCCAACGTAACGTCGTGCCTCCATGGGCCCCCCCTTTTCCTCCGCGGGACATAGCGGCCCTGGGCCCCCGATTTCAAGTCGGAACGTCGCCGTTGCGTCAGCGCCGGGCGACCCGTAATGCCCTTGCGGCGACGGTCCGCTGTCCCCATCCCGCCCACAAGGAGAGGCTCATGATCAAGCTCTACGGAATACCGATGTCGCGGGCCATGCGCTCGCTCTGGGCCCTCGAAGAGGTCGGCGTCCCATTCGAGTTGGTGTCGACGCATTTTCTGAACGACGCGCACGCGCCGGAATACCTGAAGATCAACCCCAACGGCCGCATCCCCGCGCTCCAGGACGGCGAGGTCACGCTCTTCGAGTCCCTGGCGATCAATCTGTATCTCGCCCGCAAGTACGGGCCCGCGCTCTGGCCGAAGACGGTCGCCGACGAGGGCCGCGCCTATCAATGGAGCGTCTGGGCCATGACCGAGCTCGAGGAGCCCATCATCACGGCTCTCATGCATCGGTCGTTCCTCCCCGCCGAGCAGCGCGAGCCCAAGAAGGCCGAGGAGGCCGCCCAGCGCTTCGAGAAACCGCTCGCGGTCCTCGACGGCGCCCTCGCCGGCCGCAGCTGGCTCGCCGGGCCGGACTTCACGATTGCCGACTTGAACGTCGCCTCGGTGCTGGCGATCGCCCCGATGGCCGGCCTCGATTTGGCGCAGGCACCGAAGGCCGCCACATGGCTGGCCCGCTGCACGGAACGCCCCGCTCTAGCGCGGGCGCAAGCACGGACGTAAGGTTGCGTTTGGCTGCCGGGTCGGCTCATATCGACGATCGGCAGCACTCATCAGTCCCGAGGAGGATCCCATGGCCCAGACCGCTCAGCTCCGCCATCTCGAGGTCGTCGAGAACGAGGCGCAACGCATCTTCAAGCTGCAGCGCGCGGCATATCTCCGGCACCCGTACCCCACGCTCGAGGAGCGCCGGGCCAACCTCGACACGCTCGAGCGCATCCTGGTCGACAACGCCGACGCGATCGCCGACGCCATCAACACCGACTTCGGCCATCGCGCCGCGGAAGAGTCGAAGCTGCTCGAGCTCTTCAACTGCGTCGACGGCATCCGTTCCACCAAGAAGAAGCTCGCCAAATGGATGAAGCCGCAGCACCGCCACGTCGGCATGCTGTGGGCGACGGGCAAGAACCGGCTGATCCCGCAACCGAAGGGCGTCGTCGGCCTGGTGTCGCCGTGGAACTACCCGCTCTTCCTCACCGTGAGCCCGCTGACCAGCGTCCTCGCCGCGGGCAACCGCTGCATGATCAAGATGGCGAGCAACTCGAGCAACCTCTGCCGGCTTCTCGCCGAGAAGTTCCGTCAGCAGTTCCCCGAGGACATGGTCGCGATCCTGCCGGGCGTGCGGCCGGCGGAGTTCACCACCCTGCCCTTCGATCACATCATCTTCACCGGCTCCGCCGACGCCGGCCGGAACGTCATGCGTGCCGCCGCCGAGAACCTGACGCCGGTGACGCTCGAGCTCGGCGGCAAGTCGCCGACCATCATCGCCGACGACTACGACGTCGAGTCCGCGGCCGGCCGCATCCTCTACGCCAAGTTCGTGAATGCCGGCCAAACCTGCCTGGCGCCCGACTACCTCTTCGTGCCCGAGGGCAAGGCGGAGAAGTTCGTCGAGGTGTCGGCACGCATCCTCGCCGAGCGCTACCCCGACACCAACGACCGCAGCTACACGTCGGTGATCGACGAGAAGTCGTACCGGCGGCTCCGCAACACGCTCGACGACGCGGCCAAGAAGGGCGCGCGCGTCATTCCGCTGGTCCCGGGCGCCACCTTCAACGACGCGCTCCGGAAGTTCCCGCCGCACCTCGTGCTCGATCCCACCGACGACATGATCATCATGCGCGAGGAGATCTTCGGACCGCTCCTCCCGGTGAAGACCTACCGCTCGATGGACGAGGTGCTGGCGTACGTCAACGCCAAGGACCGGCCGCTCGGCCTCTACCTCTTCACCGACGACAAGGCCGTCGAGGAGAAGGTGCTCTACGGCACGATCTCGGGCGGCGTGACGATCAACAACTGCGTCTTCCACATCGCCCAGCACGACCTGCCGTTCGGCGGGATCGGCGCGAGCGGCATGGGCCACTATCACGGCTTCGAGGGCTTCCAGGAGTTCAGCAAGATGCGCCCGGTGCACACCAACCCGCGGCTCTCGGGCATCCAGCTCTTCTATCCGCCCTACACCAAGATGCACACGCGGCTCTTCGACCTCCTGCTGCGCTTCAAACGCTGACGACTCGGCCCTGATGCCGAGTCGGACGGCGGTTCTGATCCTGGTGTGGATCTGCAGCGCCGTCTACCTCTCGGCCTATCTCGATCGCGGTTGGATTCCCCACGACGACGGCGCCCTCGCGCACAGCGCCGAGCGCGTGCTGCGGGGCGAGCTGCCGCATCGTGACTTCGACGAGATCTACACCGGTGGCCTGAGCTATCTGCACGCGCTCGGCTTCGAGCTGTTCGGCGTTCGGCTCACCTCGTTGCGGTGGATCCTGCTCGGCTTCACGCTGGCGTTCGTCGCGGCCTTCTACGGCGTCGCCTCGCGGCTGGGGCCAGCGTGGCTCGCCGGAGCCGTGACCCTGCTCGGCCTCGTCTGGAGCGTACCGAACTACCGCGCCAGCATGCCGTCCTGGTACAACCTCTTCTTCGCCACCTTCGGCACGCTCGCGCTCGCGCACCACGTCGAGGACGGCCGCCGGCGCTGGTTGGTGCTGGCCGGGATCTCGGGCGGCCTCTCGGTCCTGATCAAGATCGGCGGCCTGTATTTCATCGCCGCCGCGCTCCTCTTTCTGGTCTACCGAGAGCAAGAGCTTGCCCGCGCCGAGAGTCGGGGAACCGGCGAGCGGGCGCGGGGGCTCGTCGCCATCGAAGTGGTCGGCGCGCTCGCGTTCGTCGTCATGCTGGTTCGTACCTTTGCGCCGCACGGCGGGCTCATGGAGCTCGTCCACTTCGTCGTGCCCGGCGCGGCCGTGGCGGCGCTCCTCCCCTGGCGCGAGATCCGGGGCGGCCGGGGCCCGACCAGGGCGCGCCTCGTGCGGCTCTTCGGCCTGCTGCTCCCCTTCGCGGCCGGCGTCGCGGTTCCGCTCGCGGCCTTCGTGATTCCCTACGTCCTGAGCAGTGCCGTCGGCGACCTGGCCCGTGGCCTGTTCGTACTGCCCGCCCGTCGCGTCGAGTCGGCCGCGATGGCGCTGCCTCCACCCTCCAGCCTGCTCATGGCGTTGCCCTTTGCGGCGCTCCTCGCCGCGCCGTCGCTGCCGGCCAAGGTCGAGCGCGCGCTCGCGTTGCTCGTGCTGGCGGCGCTCGCCGTGCTCCTCTGGAGCGCCGGGCAGAACACCTTCGTCTATCTCTCGGTCTGGTGGGGACTCCGGCCGCTCGTACCGCTGGCCGCGATCGCCGCCTGTCTGATCCTCGGGCGATCGGCCGGAGGGCTCGACGCCGCTGGCCGCCAAACGGTCTTCCTGCTGACGGCCGTCGCCGCCCTGACGAGCCTGGTGCAGTTCCCGTACGCCTTCGGAATCTACTTCTGCTACGCCGCACCGCTCGTGGCGCTCGCGATCACGGCGGTGGTCACCGCTCGCCCGAGCCCACGCCTGCTTCACCTCGCCGTGCTCGCGTTCTACCTCGGCTTCGCCGTGCTGTGGCTGAACCCCGGCTTCATCCGCAGCATGGGGCTGCGCTACATCCCGGACAATCAGACCGAGCGCCTGCGCCTGGATCGCGGCGGCCTCTTGGTGTGGCGCGACCGCATGCTCGAATACGAGCAGCTGATCGCCCGCATTCGCGAGCGCGCGACGACCGACTACATCTATGCCGCACCCGACGTGCCGGAAGTGTATTTCCTCTCCGCGCGCCGCAATCCGACCCGCACGATCTTCGACATCTTCGACGAGACCGCCGGCCGGACGGCCCGGATCCTGGCGCTGATCGACGCGCACGACGTCAAGGTCGCCGTGGTGAGCTCGAAGCCCGAGTTCTCGCCCTCGCTCGACCCCGAGCTCGCCCGCGGCCTGGCGGCCCGCTTCCCGCATTGGGAGCAGATCGGCCGCTACCGGCTCGGCTGGCGGTCTTAGCTCATTGCGACCCGAGACCACCGTCCTTCCTTGACCCGTCGGCGGGACCGTGACACTGCCGCCCGCGAAGGAGAGCCGTTCAAATGGAGACGTTGATTGCGAACCCAGCCTTCAGGACCTACGCCCTCTGCTCGGCGCTTCTCGGCCTCAAGATGCTGCTCTCGGGGGTCTATACCGGGACCCGGCGCTCGAGCCACCAGGCCTTCATCAACAGCGAGGACGCCAGCGCGTTCGGCAAGCCGGGCGTGACCGCGGGCATCGAGGAGGCCGCCGCGGTGGCGCACGCGCTCCGCATCCAGCGCAACGACCTCGAGAACATCCCGCTCTTCTTCGCGATCGGCCTCATCTACGTGCTGATGGGTGCCACCGCCTTCGGCGCCGCCGCCTACTGCTGGACCTTCACGATCGCGCGCGTCGTCCACACCTACTGCTACATGAACCACCTCCAGCCCTGGCGCGCGATCGCCTACGGGGTCGGCGCATTCGCGACGCTCGGCATGATCGTGCAGATAGCCTCGAAGGCGCTCTGATCGCCATGACCGCGCGCTGGACCGCCGCCGACATCCCGGATCTCCACGGCAAGACCATCCTCGTGACCGGAGCCAACAGCGGGCTCGGTCACGAGACCGCGCTGGCGCTCGCCGGCAAGGGGGCCCGCGTCCTCCTCGCGTGCCGCGACGTCGCCAAGGGAAAAGAGTCCGAAGCGCGGATCCGTGCCACCCACCCGAGCGCGTCGACCGAGGTGTTGCCGCTCGATCTCGCGAGCCTCGCCGACATCCGCCGCTGTGCGGAGGCCGTGCATGCCGCGACCCCCCGGCTCGACGTGCTGGTGAACAACGCGGGCGTCATGGCGCTCCCCTACCGCCGCACCCAAGACGGGTTCGAGATGCAGCTCGGCACCAACCACCTCGGTCACTTCGCCCTGACGGGACTTCTGCTCGATCGCCTGCTCGCCACGGCGGGGGCGCGGATCGTCACGGTCAGCAGCGGCTTCCATCGCCTCGCCACGATCCGCTTCGACGATCCGCACTGGGAGCGCGGCTACGCCAAGTGGGGCGCCTACGGGCAGAGCAAGGTCGCCAATCTGCTTTTCGCGTACGAGCTGCAACGACGGCTCTCGGCCCGGCGCGTCGACGCCATCAGCGTCGCCGCGCATCCCGGCTACGCGGCGACCAACCTGCAATTCGCCGGGCCGCGGATGGAGGGTGCCTCGTTCACCGAGCGCATCTCGGCGATCGGGAATCGGCTGTTCGCACAGAGCGCCGCGATGGGAGCGTTGCCGCAGCTCCATGCCGCGACCGCGCCGGCGGTGCGGGGCGGCGACTACTTCGGTCCGAGCGGCATCGGCGAGATGTGGGGCTTTCCGCGCAAGGTCGAGTCGAACGCGCATTCCCACGACGTCGCCGTCGCCGCTCGACTGTGGGCGCTCTCCGAGCAGCTGACCGGCGTCGAATATGGAGCGCTAGCGCCGCTTCGGTAGCGTTTCGACTCGCTGACGACGGGACAGCACGAAGGCGACCGCGAGCGCCAAGAGCACCAGCAGGGCCACGATCGCGAAGACGGGGCGCGACGCCCGCCGCGGGGCGGCGCTCGGAAGCGCGGGCACCGGCGCCGGCGCGGCCTTCGCCGCGGCGCGTGCACGCGCGTCGCCCGCCTCGGCGAAGCCGGGAGCGGGTGCCACGTCGGCCGCCACGGGCGACCCCGGTCGCGTTGCGTCCGCGGCGCCCGCCGCGAGCACCCCGAGAGCGGAGCGCGCCCGCGAATAACCGTCCGAGTCGAGGAGGCGCTCGAGCTGGGCGTCGGGCGCCTGGACGCCGCCGCGCCGGTAACGGCGGTTGCTGTCCCCGAGCACGGCCTTGGCGTCGAGCTCGACGAGCCGCCGCGGCACCGACTGGAACTCGAAGCCGGGCGGAGCATCGCGAACCAGGCCGTCGAGCTCGCCGTGCGCACGCGCGGCCTCGCCGGCCTTCCAGCGCGACCACGCGGCACCGTAGCGCGCGTCGTCGGCGAGCCCGCCCCGCGGAACGGCGGCGCTCACCGCGTCGAACTCGCCGGCGGCGCGTGCGAACTCGCCGGACCAGAAGAGCACGTAGGCGCGGGTGAGCCGGATGACGTTGCTCGTGGCGGGCTGCGTCGCCGCGGTGGCCGCGGCGACGTCGAGCTGTGCGAGCGCGGTGGGGTAGTCGCCGGCGCGCGCGCTCAGCAAACCGAAGACGACGCTGCTGGCGCTCGCGATCGTGCCGGACGACGCGTGCGCATCCGCCGCCAGCGCGCGCGCCATCGCGAGATCGCCGCCCGCCGCGATCGACCACGCCATGCCGAGCTCGGCCAGGGTTCCCCACTGTGTCCCTTCGGCCTGGATGAAGACCTCGCGAAAGGCACGGGCGGCGGCCCGCGGCCGTCCCCGCTTGAGCAGCTGATCGGCCTCCGCGAGGCGTCGGAACATCAGGGCGCGACCGGCATCGTCGGCCTGCGCCCCGGGCGGGACGGGAAACGGCGAGGGCGGAGGTGCCGCCGCCGCCGCGCACACCCAGAGGCTCACCGCGATCAGCGCGAGCCCGGTGCGACGATGCCGGCGCGGCGGGCTCACGCCGCGGCCGCCGAGATCTCCCAACGGCGGAGGTGGTCCGAGGTCGTGCGAATCGCCGCCGCCGAGGCTCCGTCGCGCCGGCAGATCTCCTCGAAGCCCGAGACCGAGCATTCCGAGGGATGCCGCTCGGCAGGGTCCGACGACAGATCGAAGTACTGCAAGCCTTCGCGGCGGACGACGAGCTTCCGGTCGCCGACGATCGCCGACGCGATGTTCTGCGCGTACCGGGAGAGGATCTCCGAGACGCGCGGGTAGTGAAAGTGCTCGGCGAGCGCGGCGCGCGACGTCCGTGCGCCCGGGTCGAGGATCGTACCCCGCACGCCGTTGCCGCGCCCGACCTCGTGCATCAAGGAGAACAGGTCACGGGTGCTCACGGTGTCGTGCACCGTCGTCGGCGTCAGCTCCGGGTGAACGATCCACAGCGGCACGTGCAAGTGCACGTTGTAGACCGAGGCATCGTGGTAGAAAAGCTCGTGCTCGCCGAACGCCTCGCCGTGGTCGGCGGTGACGATGATCATCGTGTCGTCGAGCAAGCCCGCCGTCCGGACTCCGTCGAAGAAGGCGCTGAGCTTCTCGCTCATGAGCTCGATGCCCCGATGATATCGCCGGAGCAGCGCCCGGCGTGACCATTCGGCCATCCGGAAGCCGGGACGGAGGTAGTCGTGCGACTGGATGCGGCAGAGATCGCGCATGGCGAGGTTTTCGCGCAACCCATCCATGCTTCCGATCGAGCTGAAGAACGAGCTCGCGCTGCCCCCGTACGGGGAATGCACGTCGAACAGGTTGGCGAACAGGAAGTACGGCCGATTGCGGCGTCGATGCTCGGCCATGCGCTCGAGGAGGTACGTCAGCACGAGGTGATCGGCGGGGAGCGCAACCCGCGCCATCCGCGTCAGGAACTCCGCGTTCCGCCGCTGCAGGAGACTGTACCAGCCGCCGCTCGCGAGCATGCGGCGAAGCCGCGGCTTCTGCAGCGCGAAGATCATCCCCAGCGGCAGCTCGGCGATGCCGGCGCTGCCCATGAGCCGGGTATTGGCGACGAAGCCTCTGGTCACGCCGGGCGTCGTCCCATCGAACTGGGGATTGCGGGTGACGATCTCGGTATGGTGGCCGGCGCGGGCGAGCAACTCGGCGATGGTCGGCTCCGCGCTCTGATAGCTCATGCCCTGGAAGTGCGCCCCATGCTCCGACGGCAGAAGTCCCGTGAACATGCTGAGATGCGTCGGCATGGTCCAGCATTCGGTGGCGTAGGCCCGTCGGAAGCTGATCGACTCGGTATCGAGGCGATCGAACGACGGCGTCCGTGGTCCGCCCTCGTCGGCGCGCCGCAAGGACTGGGCCCGCAGCGAGTCGACGACGATCAGGACGACGTTCACGTGGCGACCTCGCGGAGCGAGTCGTCGCGGGCCTGCCAGCGGCGCGCCTCGATCCAGGCCATCACGATCAGGGTCGCGGCGAGCGTCGCCAGCGCCACCCAGGTGAGCTGAGGGACCCCGTACCAGTAGCGCCGGAGCGGCGCGAAGCCGCGGAACTGCTCGAGGTAGGCGTTCGACGCCGCGAAGATTGCGAGCGCGACCAGCGCGCTCTGACCCTCATAGCGCTTGCGGCGGTCGAGCCAGAGGCCGACGGCGAAGATCACGAGACCGACCGCGGTGAAATAGAGCTGGAGGGGATGGACCGGGGCCGACCACGTCGCATCGTCCGGGATGATGCCGAGGTAGACGTGGTAGTTCCACGCGTGCGTCGGCTTCGGAAAGGCGACGCACCAGAGGTAGTCGCACCGTTCGCCGGTGCAGCAGCCGTGCAGGAAGCACGCGAAGCGCCCGATCGCGAGTCCGAGGCCGAAGCCCGGCACGACGGCGTCGCCGAGCACGCCGATGTCGACGCGACGGCGCCGGGCGACGAGCAGGCCGGCGATCACCACGCCGAGGACCGCACCGCCGGCATGGAACGCGGCCGCGAACAGCTCCGACGTGCGTCCGTGGGTCACGATCTGGTCGAACGCGAACTGGCCGACGTTCAGCAGGTGGTGCGCCCGCCCGCCGACCCATCCGCCGACGCAGCACCAGAAGAGGAACAGGAGCGCCGTTCGCCGGTCGAGACCGGGCACCCGCCCGAGCCGCGGCAGCGCAACGGCGATCCCGACGAGCGCGGCGACCAGGATCAGGACCGAGTACGTCAGGACCGCGAAGCCGAGCGCGTCGATGTGGGTGATGACCGGATACACGTGCGAGCCTCCTGGAGAGCCGCGGCCGGCGGCTTCGCGCCGGCCGCGGCGTGCCATCGTCTCAGCGCGACGTGACCACTATCAGAACAGGGACAGGCACCCACACCCGTTGACGACGTTCGCGTTCTGACCGACCTGGTGATTCACGCAGGTGAGGGTGGTGCCGCACGGAGCGCAGGGCACGCTCTGGCCGGCGTTGCAGGAGTTGATGATGCAGGTGCCGCTGGCGCCGGCCCCGACGCAGGTCGCGTTCGTGCAGTTGTTGGGGTCACAGGACCCGCCGTTCGGGACGTCGGTCACGCTCGAGTTCGGGCAGTCGTCACCGCCGTCGCACTGGCCCTTCCGGCACCACGTCCGCTGGTCGCCGTCGGCCAAGTTGGTGTCGTCGTCGCGGCACGGATAGCCGTTGACGTTGCTACCGCCGTTGCCCTTGGCGCACGTGCCGTTGACGCAATGGTCACCGGTGGTGCAATCCTGGCCGTCGTCGCAGAGGACGGGCGGGCTGTTGGGGACGGGGCGCTTGTCGCAACCGTCGACGGGATCGCAGGTCCAGGGCCTGCAGACCGGCTGCGACGTCGGATTCGACGCTTGCTCGGCCGCACAGGTATCGGTGACGCCCGTCGACGTACAGGTCGTGCCGCTGCAGACCTCCTTGGTGCAGACGTTGTTGTCGGTGTTGCAGGACCGGGCGGGCGAGGGCGCCGGATTCGGCTCGAGGTTGTTGCAGTGGCCTTGGTAGTTGAGCTGAGTGCAGAAGTCGTCGGTGCAGTCGTTCTCGTCGTTGCAGTCGAAGTCCTGGTCTTGGCCCGTGTTGCAGACGCCCCCACTGGTGCAAGTGCCCTTGTTGCAGCAGCCGTTGAGTGACCCGCTTCCGTTGATGCAGCGCGTGCCGCCGCCGCCCGAGGGTGGACACTCCGTAACGTAGGTCAGTCCATCGTCGTCACAGGTGACGGTGACGGCCTCGCTCGACGACGCGAACGCCGCGACGACGAACGCCATTGCGACGAGGGACAGCACGGGGAACCTGACGTGGCGCATGACGGCCTCCTTACTCTTCCACTTGGGGGCTAGGGCAGAGTGGTGGAGCGGGCGAAGCTTCCGAGGGGGGGCCCGATCCGTGGCCTACCTACGGGCCGAGGAGAGCGCCAAGCAAGAAAAAAGTATCGAAGAGCCGATCCGTTGTTTCAAATTGAAACAACTATCTTTCACTCACACCCGAGACTCGTGTCGCGGTATTCCCGACCAGCTATCGGGCGCGAGCGGACCGGCGGCGGGACGGACGTCGACCGGAATGCCCGTCAGGTGCGCCATGCCGGAGAGCCGTTCGAGCTTGCCGGGTCCGTCGGCGGCGAGCAGGTTCACGTTGACGCCGCGCGCGCGGCTCGCGACGCTGAGCCCGGTGGCGTGCTGGTGGCCCCAGCCATGCGGGAGGGCCACCGTTCCCGGCATCAGCTCGTCGAGAATCCGGATCGGAACCCGCACCGTCGCGGTCTCCGACGACACGTCGGCGAGGTCGCCGTCGGCCAGGCCGGCGCGTGTGGCATCGGCGGGATGGACGTAGAGATAGTTGGTGTCGCGGCCGCCCTCGACGAACTCCTCGGCGTTGTGGGTCCACGAGTTGTGGGTGTGGACGGCGCGCCGGGTGACGAGCTTGAGACGCCCGGCGAGGGTGCGCTCGCGCGTGAGCTCGGCGTCGAGGTCGGTCGCCGCGACCAGGATCTCGGGCGGCGCGAGGTGGACCCTGCCGTCGTCGGTGACCACACGCCGGCCGAGAAAATCGTCGGCGCGATGGGGCGGCCGCAGCACGCCGTGGGGCCGGCGCAGCAGGCCGCGGAAGCTGCCGTGCCGCGTGCTGCGCAGGAGGAGCGAGAGCAGGAGCTCCTGCGGCACCGAGCGCTCGGCGCCCCGGCGGCGAACGCCGTGGAGGCGGGTCGCCACCTCGAGCAGCCGTTGCGCGACCGCCGAGCCGAAGAGGTTGACGCCCGCCGCCCGACAGAGGTCGAGGTAGATGGTGGCCTCGTCGCGCTGCTCGCCGTCGGCCGCGATCACGCGCGGCGTCGCCTGCAGATAGGGCCGCGACTGGAGCCCGAGCATGAGCGGGAAGATGAACGGCAGGTCGGCGCGCTCGAAGGGCGAGGTGCAGGGGAGGACGTAATGGGCGAGAGACGCGGTCTCGTTCCGGAAGATGTCGAGCACGACCAGGAGCGGCAGGGACTCGAGCGCCGCGCGGAGCCGCGCCGAGTTCGGCATCGTGATGAGCGGGTTGCCGCCCGTCACGAAGAGGGCCCGCACCTGGCGCGCCCCCGGTGTGAGGATCTCGTCGGCGAGCACGCCGCCCGGAAAGGCGTCGTTCACCGACGGGAAGTCGCCGATGCGTGAGCGATCGGTGCGGAGCAGCGACCCCGTCCGGACCCCGAAGCGGGCGAAGTCGATGAGGCCGCGGCCGACGAGCGTGCCGCCGGCGCGGTCGAGGTTGCCGGAGACCGCGTTGATGACCTCCTGCAGCCAGAACGCGAGCGAGCCGCGACCGCCCATGTTGACGCCGGTCGAGGAATAGATCGCGGCGCCCTCGGCAGCGCGAAAGGCGGCGACCATCCGGCGCACGGTCGCGGCCGGGATCCCCGTCACGTCCTCGGTGCGCTCGGGCGGCCAGGCGGCGACTACGTTCTCGACCTCGGCGAGGCCGCTCATGAAGCGCTCCACACGGGCGCGATCGACGCCGCCGGTCGCGAGCAGCTCGTGGAGGAACGCGAGGTAGAAGAAGACGTCCGTGCCCGGGCGGATGAAGACGTGCTCGCCGGCGACCTTGGCGGTCTCGGTGCGGCGGGGATCGACGACGAAGACCCGGCCGCCGCGGCGCTCGATCGCCTTCAGGCGTTGCGCCGGGTTCGCGACCTGCAGGAAGCTCCACTTCGAGATCACCGGGTTGGCGCCGACGATGATCAGGCACTGCGTGCGGTCGACGTCGGGAAACGGCTGGGTGAACGGAAACCCGTAGAGCTGGCGGGCGACCGCGAACTTGCTCGAGCAGTCCTGGGTCGCCGAGGAGTACATGCCGCGTGCGCCGAGGCCGGTCATGAAGCCCTGCGCGAAGATCGGATGGAGGATGCTGAAGCCCGCCGCGGTGCCGACGTACATCGCGATCGCGTCCGCCCCCTGGTCGCCGACCAGCTCCTTCACCTTGGTGCCGATCTCGGCGAGCGCCTGCTCCCACGAGACGCGCTGCCACTCGCGGCCGACGCGCTTCATCGGGAAGCGGACCCGATCGGGCGAGTCGTAGAGCCGGTGCTGCTTCAGCCCCTTGACGCACGCAAAGCCGTCGGTGGCGACGTGCCGCGGATCGGGGGCGATCTCACGGATCTTGCCGGCGTCGACGCTCACCTCGAGGCCGCAGAGCGCCTCGCAGATGCGGCAGAAGGTGGTGACGGTCTCGGCCACGTCGTCTCGACGCCTAGCGGGAACGGGTTTCGCCGGTCAAACGATTTTCGGCCCCGTGCGCTGCGGCGCTTCGCGCCGAATGCTCCGATGGCCCTCGGCGCGCGAAGTCAATTCGCGCACCTCGCTAAAGCCCGAGCTTCTTCTTCGAGCGTTCGGAGCTGGCGGCCCAGAAGGTGTCGAGGTCGCCGCGGCTGACGGCCGTCGCCATGGCGCGGAGCCGCGCCTGCTCGAGCGGGCTCGCGTCCGGCTCGCTCGCCTTGGCGACCTGCACCGCGAGTGCAAGCAACGGATCGTCCTTGGCGGCGCGCTTCACCTCCGGCGTCAACGTGAAGGTGCCGATCATGTCGAGCGGCACGTCGGCAAGCGACGGCGCGCCGCCGGATCCCTTGGCCCGCTCGGCCCGAGGCGCGCTCGCGGGCTCGCGCTGCGTCCGGCGCTTCTGCCCGTCACGCTCCTTCTGGAGCGCGTCGCGCTCGCGGGTGACGCTCTCGACCTCGTCCTTCTGCGCGCGGTTCTCGCGCTCGAGGCGCTCGAGGGTGGCGGGAAGAGCCGCCAAGAGGCCGAGCAGCGCCTTCCCCGTGGCCTCGTCGGCGAGCAGCTCGTGCCGTTCACCGCCGGCGCGGAGGGTCCAGCGTACGAGCGTCCCCTCCTCCCGCCGCCACGGTCCCGCCCACTCGAGATCGAGCTCATCTGCCCAGCGCTTCGCCACGTCTCCCTCGGACTCGAGGGATCGTACGCGCTCTGCCGTCGCGGGTCGAGACTACGGCGGCGCCGGAAGCTCCGGCGCCGCCGCGCCATTCTCAGTCGGCCTTGGCTTTGAAGGTGACGCCGTCGTTCTTGGTGGACGTGGTGTAGGTGGCGTTCCAGCAAAGACTGCTCGCCAGGTTGCGAAGCTGAACCTTCACCGGCCCCCCGAGCGGCAGACTCGGCGTCGGGAGAGGGACACCCTTGCCCTTCACCTGGATCTTCGCCTTCCCGTCGACGCCCTCCTTGAGGAGGATCTGGGTGATGCCGCTCGGAGACGCGTCCTTGTCCTTGTACTGGAGTTGCGTCGCCTTGCGGCTCCAGCAGTCCTTGCCCGCGCAGGTGCCGGCGGCAGGCGCCACCAGCGACGCGATGCGGTTGCCGTTGTCGTAGAGGCAGAGCGCGTAGGCGTCGCCGACATCCGGGTTGCCGTACTCGGCGATGGTCGTGGCCGAGCCCGAAAGCCACTTCCACTGCAGCTGGTCCTTGTCGTCGGGCGACTTGTCGGTGAGCTGCACCTGGGCCTTGCCGGAGACGAAGGGGTTGCGACATCCGGGATCGGCCGTCGGCGGACAGAGGTCGACGTCGGGGGCCGCCATCGTCCAGTCGCTCGCGGCGGACGTGAGCACCGTGATGCGAACGTCGCCGCCGCCGAGGGCGATCCGCGCGGTGATGCAGGGATCGTCCGGAATGGCCTGCGTCGCCCCGAGACAGTTGGGGATGGGGCCGACGCCGTTCCGGAAGATATCGATCGTGTTCTGGTTCTGCCCCGGCGGCACCTCGGAGGCGTCGATGTCGAAGCTGATCGTCAGCGGGCTCGAGGCCGACGCCGGGAGCGCACTGATCTGTACCAGCCGTCCGAGGAACTCGTAGCCGACCGGCGCCGAGCCGGTATTGAAGGTGCCGACGATCGTCACCTCGCCGCCGGTCGGCGTCGTGACCGAGGTCTCGACGACGCTCGTCGGTCCGCTACCGGACGTCGTCGCCGTGCCGCCGGGGGGCACGACGTCGACCAGGATCTCCTCGGCGAAGATCAGCTTGCCGGGGTAGTGCTGGCGGGTGAGGCCGGGGAAGCCGCCGACGATGTTTACCGCCGGCGCCGTCGACGGCGGCACGCAGGTCATGGCTCCGAGGTCGGTCGGGTCCGAGGTGTTGCCGGCCGGGGGTGTCGCCGTGCCGGCGACCGAGAGGCTGCCGCCGACCACCCCGTTGTCGGGATAGCACGGCCGGAGCTGCGTCACGCACTCTCCCGGCGTCGGCGGGTCGGCGATGCAGCCGGACATTGGATCGTCGCAGCAATCGGAGTCGCTGATGCAGCTACGCTGCTGATGTCCGGATGCCGGCGTGCAGACCCCGGAGACGGGCCCGTAGGAGCATATGCCCTCGCTGCCGCCGATCGGCGTGCACTGCGACTCGTCGGTGCCGACGGTGAAGGTATCGTCGATGCACGGATCGGATCTGGTGGGCTCGCCGGGGCGCCCGCACGCGCCGCCGGGACACGCGGTGTTGTTCGTGCACGGGGCTCCGTCGTTGGTTCCGCCGATGCAGCGCCGCCCACTGCAGATACCCGGATTGCCGCCGCTCAGCGGACAATCCGCGTTGGTCGCGCACGGCTCCGCGTTGATGTTGTTGCAGGTATCGCAGAAGCAGCGCGGCCCCGGGGGAAACTCTCCGGTGCAGAGCGGGTTCGCCGTGGTGAGCGTCCGGGTCTGCGAGGCGGTCGAGAACGTCGTCGAGCCCAACACGAAGTCGTTGATCTTGTTGCCCGGCGGGCAGTCGAAGCTCGTCGAGCCGTAGTCGGGGTAGGCTCCGATGGAGTTGGCGTCGCACGACATCCCGTTGCGGGTGCCGCCGCTGCAACTGCCGCCGCGCACGTTGTCGTTGGGGCTGCCGTCGCCGATGCAGCGCGGACACGGATTGTCCGCGCCGCCATCCAGGTAGAGCTGCACGTTGAGCGGCACGACCTGGTTGAGCGCGCCGGTATCCACGTTGACGGTGCCGCTGACCGGCCCGATGATCTCGCTCGTGTAGCAGGATCCCACGCCGCCCGTGCTGACCGGCGTCGGCGGCCCCGCGAAGAAGTGACAGAGGCCCGCCCCGCCGCAGTCCGCGACCTCGGTCGCGACCGTGCAGAGAGTCGAGGTATCGTTGCTGCAGCGCTGGTTGTTGCCGCCGGCGTTCGGCACGAGACCGGTGATCGAGCAGACGCCGCACGGCGGCGAGCTCGGGACGCAGCTCACGTCCATGCGGAAGGTGTAGCCCGGCACGGGAAGGTCGTGGGCCCATCCCACCCAGCCGGCGTCGACCACCGAACCGGTCGCATCGGGTTGAAAGAGCATGCCGCTCGGACACTGCGCGGCCACGGGTGCGGCCGTCGCAAAGGGGGTCAGCAGACAAAGGGCTACCAGCGCGCGTCTCCAGCTCATCGTTTCCTCCTTGGGTTGGCCGGTGCTGCAACGATCCGACCGTCACGGAAGAAATATGTCACGTACGCGTTTCAGCCCAGCGAAAACGCCAGGATGGCGCCGCGACCACGGCATTTTTCGTGCGCCATTGTGGGGCAACTACACGGGCGGCACGAACGTCGGATTCCGCACCAGGCGGATGTCCTCGAGGCGGCTCTCGCAGCTCCGCCGCCACGCATCTGCGTCCGACAGCACGTAGAAGCGATCCTCGTGGATCGCGCTCAACACGCGCGCCGCGATGACGTCCGGCGAGATCCCGCCCGCGACCGCCGCGCGGATGGCGCCGTTCACGAGCTCGACGTCGGGCTTCGGGACGGCACCCTTGGCGCGGAGCTCGAGCGGTCGATTGCGCTCGGCGTCGTCGATGTGGGTCGCGACCGCCTCGGGGCAGAGCGCGGAGACGCCGATCTTGGCGCCGAGGCCGCGGAGCTCGTGGTAGAGCACCTCGCTGAGCGCCAGCACCGCGTGCTTGCTCATGTGATAGGCGGCCGCGTACGGATTCGCCGTCAGCGCCGCCATCGAGGCGGTGTTGACGATGTGGCCCTCCTCGCCGTGCTCCAGCATGAGCGGCACGAAGGTGCGGATGCCGTGGATCACGCCCCACATGTTGACGCCGAGCACCCAGCGATAGTCCTCGAGCGGCTGGCTCCAGCACAGGCCGCCGGCGAAGACGCCGGCGTTGTTGCAGACCACGTGCACGGCCCCGAAGGTCTCGAGCGTGCGCTGCGCCAGTCGATCGACGTCCTCCTGCTTGGTCACGTCGGTCTCGACCGCCAGCGCCTCGACGCCGCGCGCGGTGAAGGTCCGCGCCGTCGCGGCCAGCGGACCGCTCTCGACGTCGGCGAGCACGATCTTCATGCCCTCGCGCGCGAAGGCCTCGGCGAGCGCGCGGCCGATCCCGCTCGCGCCCCCGGTCACGACCGCGACCTTTCCGGTCAAGCGTTCCATGGCAGCACCTTTCCCGCCGTCAGGCGACCACGGTCCGGAGGTTCCGGTCTTTGCGGATCTTCCAGATGTAGGCGTCGACGATGAAGTGATGGATGTTGATGGCGGCGATGACCATGTAGAAGCTCTCGACCTTGCCGTAGCCGGCCCACATGTAGGCGCGCGGCCAGCACTGAAAGAGGGCGTAGCCGAGCACGACGCACGCCGTCAGCAGCAGCATGACGTGATAGCCGCGGCCGTGCGTGTTGCCGGGGCGGTCGACCTGATCCTGGGCGTGAAAGATCGCCATGATCCCGAGGTACTGGAGACCGTGCAGGATCGTGGCCCACACCACCGCGTCCCAGTACGGAAACAGCACCCACCAGCTGGCGTTGCTCAGCATGAGCACGAGCGCAAGCAGCGGCAGGCCGGCGCGCTCGCCGTTGCCGCTCGCCGACCCGACACGCGAGCGGTAGGCGATCCACGCGAAGAGCGCGAGCGGCGCCCCCATGCTCAGCCAGTTGAGCGCCGTCAGGCTCGCGGACATGACCTGGAAGCGGGCCTCGTTCGCGGCGAGCGTGCCGTAGGGCACGAACCAGCCGAGCCCGTGACCGAAGGGCGCGCCGCCGAGGAAGGCCCGGAAGAACGGCAAGAGACAGGCGGCCCGCAGCAGCGAGCGCTCGCGCGAGGCGAGGGGACAGCCCGAGCGGTAGGCGTACATCGCCGAGAGACCGAAGGTCTGGGCCGCGTAGTGATAGGGCGACCACGTGAGGTAGAGCGCCTGGAAATGACGGCCGACCTGATCCGCGAAGACCACGAACGCCGCGACCACCGCGAACGTGACGAGCGGAAATCCCATGGTGAGGAAGGGCAGGTCCTGGAAGCTGTTGGGCTTGGTGTAGAGGCGGACGGTCGAGGCCGCGAAGTGGGCCTGGTTGCAGAAGAGGAAGATCACCGGCGCCGCCACATTGAGGAAGGCGGCGGCGGATCCCGCCCGGAACGACGCGAAGATCGCGATCGGTAGCGTGAGGAGACCGCCGATCACGAAGAAATCGAACAGCGGGTGCACGAACGTCCGCCCGAGCGTGAGGACGGGAAGGGGTCGGGCGGTCGCGACGGCGGTCGTCATGGATGGATCTCAGAGACCGAGCGCCTGGCGGACGTCGGGCGCGAATGCTCCGCCGTTCGAGAGCACGATCTGGGCATGCTCGCGAGCCCGCCCCACGTCGCCCTCTTGCAGGTAGAGCACGGCGAGCGCTTGGTGGGCCGCGAGCGGCGTCGGCAGGATCCCGAGCGCGCGCTGGTAGGCGACGATCGCGCCCTGCCGATCGCCGGTCCCCTGCAGGAACTGGCCGAGGCGGAGCCAGACGTCGACCTTCTCCGGCTGCAAGGACGCATAGGTGCGAAGCTGGCGCTCCGCCACCGTGAGGTCTCCCACCGACGTCGCCTCGCGAGCCTGCCCGAGCTCGTCGAACGGCAGCTCGGGAATCCAGCCGTTGCTCCGCCAGGCCTGCATGATCCCGAGCCCGAAGGCGGCGACGAACACGATCAAGCCGAGCGCGAAGGCCGGGTGGTAGAGCGCGCGCGGGAACACCGCCCGACTATACCGGAAGGCCGACGCTCGCCCCAAGCGACTTCGTCACCGCGTGGACCGGCGCGTCCATGCAGGCTAGGAAGCGCTCGATGCGTGATGCGCCCGAGGCCTTGTGGGGTCCGCTCGACGATCCCGAGTTCTGGGCGGGTGATCCGCATCCGCACCTCGCCCGGCTCCGCCGCGAGGCCCCGGTCGCGTGGAATTCCGCACGCGGCTACTGGGCACTCAGCCGCCACGCCGAGGTCATGGCGGTCTCGCGCGACGCCGACTCGTTCTGCTCCGCTCGCGGCATTCTCACCATGGAGATCGGGGTCACCTATCCCTTTCCCCCGACGATGATGCACACCGACGCCCCCGACCACACCCGCTATCGGAAGCTCGTCCAGCCCGGCTTCTCCCCGCGCCTGATGCGTGCCCTCGAGACCCGGGTGCGCGCGCGCGCCGAGGCGTTGGTCGCGGGCCTCGCGGCGGGCGTGCCGGTCGACTTCACCGCCGCGGTCGCGGTGCCGTTTCCGATCGCCATCATCGGAGAGCTGCTCGGCCTCGACGACGTCGACGACGCGCGCGTGCTGCGCTGGTCGGAGGCCGCGATCCCCGGCGCGTCCGAGCTCTCGATGGACGAGCTCGCGGCGGCGCAGGAGGATCAGCGCGCGACGCTCCTGGCACTCACCCTGGCACGGCGCGGCTCGAGCGGCGACGACCTCACCACCGCGCTCGCCAACGCCGTCGTCGACGGCGACCGTCTGAGCGACGACGAGATCCTCATGTTCCAGAACCAGCTGATCGTCGCCGGCAACGAGACCACCCGCAACATGATCTCGGGAGGCATGTCGGCCCTGGCCAACGAGCCGGAGCAATGGCGGCGGCTGCGCCGAGAGCCGGCGCTCGCGCCGGCGACGATAGAAGAGTGGCTGCGCTGGACCACGCCCGTGATCTCGTTCATGCGGACGGCAACGCGCCCGACCGAGCTCGGCGGCGTCGCCATCGCCGCCGGCGAGCCCGTGCTCATGCTCTACGCCTCGGCGAACCGCGACGAGGCCGTCTTCGGCCCGACCGCCGACCGCTTCCTGATCGACCGCACGCCGAACCCGCACGTCGCCTTCGGCTTCGGCCCGCACTTCTGCCTCGGCGCGACGCTCGCCCGCCTCGAGGGCCGCATCCTGCTCGAGACCCTGCTGGCGCGCTTCACGACCGTCGAGCCCGCCGGCGACGTCCTGCGGACGGGGTCCTCCGTCATCGCCGGGATCCGCGCGCTGCCGCTTCGGTTCTCGTAAAAGCGCCGTTCCGGGCCTCCCGGACACGTTGTGCACAGCTGTGGACAACCGCGTCCGTTCGGGAGTAGTCCTCGCCACGAATCGACCGCATCGCGTTTCGTCGCCGGAGGAGTCCATGACCATTACCCAAAAGCCGCAGGAGTGGACGCTGGACGGCTTCGTCCGGCACTTCGAGTTCGTCCATTACAAGATGCCCGATCACAAGTTCGTCTGGGTGCTGGGCGCCGGCGCTTCGTTCTCGTCGGGCATCCCACTGGGGAGCGAGCTGGTGGACGAGTGGCTCGAGGAGATCTACCAACGCGATCCCGCCGAGGACAAACCCGACCTCGAAAAGTGGGCGACCGCCGAGAGACTCGAGATCGAGGGATTCAAGTACGAGGATCGGCACAGCGTCTACACCGAGATCTACCAGCGGCGCTTCCGGGAATACCCCGACGAGGGCTACGCGTACCTCGAGAGCGCGATGTCGGGGAAGGACCCAAGCCCCGGCTACTCGATCCTCGCGTACGCGCTGGCGGCCAATCCGCCACGGCACAATGCCGTCATCACCACCAACTTCGACAACCTCGTCGCCGACGCGCTCGCGATCTACACCGACACCTTTCCGTTCGTCTGCGGTCACGAGTCGTTGACCGGCTTCGTGCGCGTCGCGATGCGCCGCCCGCTCGTCTGCAAGATCCACCGCGACCTGGTGCTGGCCCCGCAGAACGACCCGCGCAGCCTGAAGAGAATGAACGATTCGTGGGGCACCGCTCTGCGCGCCCTCTTCGAGCACTACACGCCGCTCTTCATCGGCTACGGAGGGAATGACGACACCTTGATGGATCTCCTCGGGTCGCTCGCGCCTGGCGACATCAAAGGGCAGTTGGTGTGGTGCTACTACGAAGGATCGAAGCCGAGCGACACGGTCCTGAAGGTCGTCCGCCAGCACAAGGGCGTCCTAGTGCCGGTTCCCGATTTCGACCTGCTGATGGTCCGCCTGGGCGAGAAGATGCGGATCCCCCTCCTGGACAAGGAGATCAACGTACGCGCGACCAAACGCATCGAACGGTACGCCGCCCGAATCCTCAAGCTCAGCAACGCGGCGGCGGACGGCGATCTCACGGCGACCCTACAACGCTCGGGTCGCTGGTGGGCCGTCGAGCATAGGGCTCGCATGGCCAAAGAGGTCGCCGCGATAGAGGCCGAGTACAAGAATGGCATCCAGGAGTTCCCCGACAGCGCCGATCTGCGCCAGCTCTACGCCGCGTTCCTCGAAAGTCAGGAGCAAATCGAACGCGCCGACGCCCTCTACCAGGAGGCCATCAAGCTCGAGCCCGCCAACGGCAAGATAACCGGCCTGTACGCGGCATTCCTGGAGCGGCAAGGTGACGCGGAATTGCAGAAAGCCCACGAGAAGGGAGACGAATCCTGCGAGAGGGCGCACAAATACTACGAGAAGGCGCACGAATTTTACGAGACGGCCGTCAAGCTCGACCCCCTGAACGCCGACAACAAGGCGAGTTTTGCGAGCTTTATGCACACCGTTCGGGAGAACCCTCCGGAAGCCGAGCGCTTGTTCCGAGAGGCGCTCAAGCTCGAACCCAACCGTACGGAGTTGCTGATCCGCTTCGCGGAATTCCTGAACAGCGCCAGACACAGATCCGACGAAGTCGTGCAACTGTACCGGCGGGTGGTCAGACGGAGCCCGCGCGAGTTTCGAGCGCTCTTCGGGCTCGCTACGCTCTACATGTCGCGCGGGAGCGACGAGGCCGACGTCTATTACAAGACGGCCATCGAGATCGACCCATCGAACGCAGCCTTGCTGGGGGACTATGCGATCTTTCTCGCCACCAGACCGGAACGACGTACCGAAGCAGAAGGGTTCTATCGGGATGCCGTGAAGAAGGATCCCTTCAACGCGAACAACATGGCAAATTTCGCGGGCTTTTTGTGGCAGCAGAAAGGCGACACGGAGGAGGCCGAGCGTCTTTATCGCCGCTCGTTCGCGCTCAAGCCCGACGATTGCTTTCACCTCCTCAACTATGGTGACCTCCTCGCGGCGAAGGGCGATCACGTGCGCGCCGACTCCGCGTTCCAGCGAGCGTTGAACTGTGAACCCGGTAACGCTGATTGTCACGCAAGGTACGCGGACTACTTGCGCACCACGCGAACAGCCGACAAGGAGACGGCCGTCAAGTACTACAGGCAAGCGGTCGAGCTCGATCCCAACAACGCCCCCCTGACGCTTCACTTCGCAAATTTCTTGACGGACGAAGCGGACCGTCGCGAAGAGGCCGAGCCTTTGTATCTGCGCGCCCTCGAGCTCGCCCCGGGCGATGAGCTGACCAATGCGTGCTACGCCGAATTTCTCCTGGAGGCGGAACGTCTCGACGACGCCGAGTTCATGCTCGCCCGGGCGCGCGGGTTGAATGCCGACACGCCGAACGCGATCGCCGCCGCCGTTGCGCTCAACACCGGGATCCTCGCGTGCGTGCGCGGCGAAAGCGACGCGGACGCGGTTGCGGACGTCACCAGGCTCTTGCACGCCGGGTTCGAGCGTGGTCCATGGATATTCGACGGCGTCCTCGCCGTGCTGCGAAGGCACTGCTCGGAAGCCGATGTCGCCTTCTACACTGCGCTCGTCGACGGCATCCGCGACGAGAATCGCGTACCCGACCTCGACGCCTTGGCGAAGACGCGCGCGGCCGCGTCCAACGGGGCGAAGCGCCGTCGCCCGTCCGCGACGCTGCCCGTTGCCAGCGCGCCGAAGCAGACGGACAAGGACGCGTCGCCTTCCGGGAACGCCGGCGGAAACCCCTAGCGCGACTCAGCCGAACGCCGGCAGGACCCGCTCGCCCATGAGCGGATCGATCGCATCACCTTCTCGGGCGGGATCTTGTAGGGGTTCACCAGGCAGAGCAGGAGATCGCAGCCGGCGGCCTCGTAGCGGCGCGCGATCTCGATGCAGCGAGCGGGATCGCCGACCACCGCCGAGCCCGAGTCCTTCAGGAAGTCGAAGGTGAGATGGTCGAGGCCGCCGCCGTCCACCACGCTCTTCAGCTGGCCGGCGTAGCCGTAGCTCCCGAGCTCCTTCATCCATTCGGGGAGCGATGCGATGTGACGAACGGCCGTCTGCACGTACCAGGGGAACGACTCGGCGGCGTCGGCGAAGGCCTCCGCGCTCGAGTCGGCGCAGTGCACCATGGTGAAGGTCGCCGCCTGCTCGTTCTTGAACTTGCCGACGGGCTCGGCGCACTCGGCGAGGCCGTTGCGGTAGAGCTGCAGGCGGTCCTTCAGGTCCTCGGGCGGGACGCCGACGGTGAACGAGCAGAGGCCGAGGCCGTGCTTCCCGATCTCGAAGTGGCCGTCGGGGCTGCTGGTCGCCCCCCAGAGGGGCGGGTGCGGCTTCTGCAACGGCTTCGGCAGCACGCGGCGCGGCGCGCCCATCCGCCAGTGCTCGCCTTGCGCGTGGTAGACGTCCTCGGTCCAGGCGCCGACGATGTGGCGGAGCGCCTCCGACCACATGGCGCGCGTCGCGTGCGGGTCGACGTCGAAGCCCTCGAGCTCCGCGCGCGTCGACGAGCGGCCGGTGCCGAGCTCGACCCGGCCGTTGCTCAAGAGATCCAGCACCGCCACCGACTCGGCCGTGCGGATCGGGTGGTTGTAGGGCTTCGGGAGGAGGCGCACGCCGTAGCCGATGCGAATGCGCTTGGTGCGGGCGGCGATCGCGCCGTAGAGGATCTCCGGGTTGGAGCAGTGCGAGTACTCCTCGAGGAAATGGTGCTCGACCGTCCAGACGCTGTGGAACCCGACCTCCTCGGCGAGGATCGCCTGCGCGAGCGTCGCCTGGTAGGCGTCGTACTCGCTGCGCGCCGTCCACGGGCGCGCCACCGGGATCTCGAAGAAGAGCCCGAATTTCATGGGCGGGTACCTTCGCGGGTCACGTTCGGAACGTCAAGCAGGCTGACGACGACCGCACGTCGCACTTGACGGTCGAGCTTCGGCCCCGCATATGCCAGCTCGATGACCGCACCGAGCCGATCGACCGCTCCGCTCTCGGGCATCCGCGTTCTCGAGGTCGCCAACTGGCTCGCCGCGCCGGCGGCGGGCGCGCTCATGGCCGATCTCGGCGCCGACGTCCTCAAGGTCGAGCCGCCCGAGGGCGACGTCTTTCGCGGCTACCGCATGACGTCGATGGGCTACACGCACGAGTTCCAGTTCAACTACGCCTTCGAGTGCGACAATCGCGGCAAGCGCTCCGTGACGGTGGCGCTCGACCGTCCGGGCGGCCCGGAGCTGGTGCGGCGCCTCGCCACCAAGGTCGACGTGCTGCTCACCAACCTGATCCAGCCGCGCTGCCTGCGCTATGGCCTCACCTGGGACGAGGTGCGGGCGGTGAACCCGCGCATCATCTATACCGCCTTCAGCGGCTACGGCCGGCGCGGCCCCGACGAGAGCCGGCCCGGCTTCGACTACGCCGCCTTCTGGGCGCGCTCTGGCATCATGGGGCTGCTCGGCGAGCCGCCCTCGCCGCCGCCGCTCTGCCGCGCCGGCCAGGGCGATCACACCACGGCGCTCAACATCCTGGCCGCGGTGCTCGCGGCGCTCCGCGTCCGCGACCAGACGGGCGAGGGGCAGTACGTCGAGGTGACCCTGCAAGGCACCGGCATGTACACGCTCGCCACCGACTTCCAGGCGGCGCTGGTCGCCCGCGAGCAGCCGCGCCGGCATGACCGCACCCGGCCGGCAAACCCGATCTGGAACTCGTATCAGTGCGCCGACGGCGAGTGGGTGTTGCTGGTCATGCCGCAGCCCGACCCCTACTGGCCGCGCTTCTGCGCCGCGATCGGCAAGCCGGAGTGGGCCGCCGACCCACGTTACGACTCGCTCGCCAAGCGCCGCGCCGAGACGCCGGTGCTGACGCCCGCGATCGCGGCGGCCTTCGCGACGCACGCGCGATCGTACTGGGCCGCGAAGCTCGACGAGCACGGCCTCATCTGGGCCCCGGTCGCGACGCTTCCCGAGGTGATCGCCGATCCGCAGGCGCGCGAGATGGGCTGGATCACGACCATCGAGCACCCGAGCTTCGGCGCCTTCGAGACCGTCGGCACGCCCTTTCACATCGCCGGCGCCGACATCGGCCCGCGCGGCGGCGCGCCGGAGGCGGGCGCCCACACGTTCGAGGTGCTGGCGGAGCTCGGCCTCGACGACGACGAGGTCGCGCGCCTCGCCGCCGCGGGCGTGATCGGCTGAGCCGCGCTCACGGGCGGGGTCCCTCGGCCGCGAGACGATCGAGCGCGGCGACGCGCCTTCGTTCGGGCTCGCTGAACGACTCGTCGAGCAGGCGGGCGATCGCCGCCGCGCGCCCGGGCGCGTCGAGCGACGGGTCGTTCGCGATCCGCTCGCGGGCGGCGCGGTAGGTCTCGACGCGCGCCTGCCAGCCGGCACGCCGTTCGTCGAGAGCGGCGAGGCGGGCGGCGGCCTCGGGACCGGCGAGGCGCTCGCGCAGGCTCCCGAGCTCGGCGGCGTCGCCGCCTCGAGTGCGAAGCTCCTCCTCGGCCGCGCGGAGCGTGCCCGCGAGCCGCTCGGCGGCGCGCGCCTCGCGCGTCTCCGGCGGAAGGTCGGCCTCGACCTGCTGCTCGATCGCGGCGACCCGTTGCGCGCGCTCCTCCGCCGAGAGCTCCGGATCCCGCATCACGCGGCGGACCTCGAGCAGGCGCCGCGCGTCGGCCTCCTCTTCCGCAAAGAACGCCTCGGCGGCGTCGGGGCCCAGCATCTCGCGGCGGAGCGCCATCAAGGTCGCGAGTCGGGCCTCGAGGTCGCCGCCGTCGTCCGTGCCGGCGAGCACACGAACGCGTTCTCGATAGGCGAGGTAGCGATCGAGGAGGGCCGTCGCCTCCGCCACCGCCGCGGGAGCGAGACGACGCTCGATCTCGTGGACGATGCGCGCCCGCAGGTCCGCGGCCGAGACCTCGCCGCTCGCGGTCAGCACGTAGTCGAAGAGGCGGCGCGCATCGAGCGTCGGCACGAAGTGCCCGTCCTCGTCGACGAGGAGGCCGCCGTCGACGCGCGTGCCGCGGAGCGAGCGCGGCCGCGCGACGTTCGGCCGCTCCGGCGCGTCGAGGCGGACGCCGTCCGCGGCCGGCGAAGCCGCGTTCGCATCGCGCGCGACGGTGCGGGACGCAACGCCACCGCCGTCGACCGGAGCGACGGGAGCAGGCCGTGTCCGCAGGAACAGGGCGGCGGCGGCGAGGCCGGCGACCAGCGCCGCCACGAGCAACCGCCGCACGTGCCCGCCTCAGCTCACAAGGGGGATCTCTCCCCCTTCGCCGCCGCGGCAAAGCCGCGTCGGCTCATCCCCCGGCTCGCTCGCGCTCGGCCGCGCGCTCTGCGCGCGGAGGTCAGCTAGGGCCACGCTCCGAGCTTAGAGTCCCGCCGTCTTCAGGCGGTTTGCGTGCGCCCGGAAGAGCGAGGGCGGGCTCGACTCGAAGATCGAGACCAGACCGAGGATCTGGTTCACCTCGTCGAGGTGGTTCTGGAAGTAGTTGTCGCGGATGACGGTGCCGAGGTGCGAGCTGCACTTGCCGACGAGGCCGTCGTTGGGCTCGGAATAGAAGAGCGACGTGAGCCCGAGCGCACCGTCGGAGACGTCGAGCACGTTGGTGAGCACGCCGGTGCCGCTCCACGAATAGTAGCGGATGCCGCTCACGACCGCGGCGCCCTGGCCGCACGCGGTGGTCGGCACGCCCTGCGGGTACTGGGCGTTGAAGGCGGCGGTGCCTTGGGTGGTCAGCGAATCGAGCGCCGCCACCGCATCTTGCGGGTTGGTGTGGCCGGTCAGAAGCCCGATCACGGTGCCGAGCGAATTGGCGAAGAACGCGACGACGTCCTGCGTGAAGGTGCCGTTCTGGACGTGGGCGCGGAGGTAGTTGGCGAGCGCGGCGCCCTTGTGCGGCGTCGCGACCGACGACACCGACGCGACCAGGTCGGGCCGCACGGCCGCCACGTAGCGGACGTCGAGACCGCCGTGGCTGTGGCCGATCAGGTTGACCTTCGGCTTCCCGGTGAGGGCGACGATGGTCTCGATCTGGTCGATCAGCTGCTCGCCGCGCGCCTCGGTCGAGTTGAGCTGGCTGACGGTGGTGGTGAAGACCGTCGCACCACCGTCCTGCAGCTCGCCGACGATCCCGAACCAGTAGCTGTAGACGCCGAAGAGGTCGTCGAACCCGGCGAGCCCGTGCTCGAGCACGATCGGGTACTTCGTCTTGGTGTAGGTGCAGTTGAAGATGCAGAAGGCATTCGCCTGGCCGACCGCACCGACCGTCAACGCCAGGGCGACGATGCCGCCCGCCAACCACCGCGCTCCTCGATGCATGGGACCCTCCGGGGTTAAGGGAATCGAATCGAGAACCGCCGCTCCGCTAACACAGGTGCCACACCGCCAACAAGCGATTTCGGCACCGCCCTAGGACCAGACTCGCCCGGACATCGCCGGGTGTGGTAACCCGGATACGGTGCCGCGTCTCGTCCCCCATCGACTGCTGATCACGATCGCCGTCCTCGCCGGCCTCGTCCTCGCCGACGATGCGCTCGCCCAGAGCAAGAAACGCGTCTGGGCCGGGCACGCGCGCAACCCGCAGCACGACGCGCTGGCGGACGTCGCGACGCAGCCGCTCGTCGGCATCCGCTGGCAGACCCCGGTCGACCTGCTGCCGCAGTACGTCGGGACGTTCCTCCTCATTCATTACGGCTCGCCGCTCGCGACCCGCAAGAACACGATCGTCGTGCCGGTGAAGACGGGCGCGACCGAGGGCTTCCGCGTCGAGGGCCGGCGCGGCAGCGACGGCACGCTGCTGTGGACGCACCCGTCGGACTACCTCTTGCCGCCGCACGACTGGACGCCGAGCTTCGGCCCCGCGCTCGGCAAGAACAAGCTCTGGATCCCCGCCGCCGGCGGCACGCTCGAGTCGCGGACGCGCGTCGACTCGACCAGCGGCGCGCGCGTGACCCGGGTCGCCTTCTACGGCAACGACTTCTACGCCGACAATCCCGACGGCTACGACACCAACGTCTTCGTCAACACGCCGCTCACCGTCGACCGGCGCGGCGACGTCTACTTCGGATTCCAGGTCACGGGACCGAACCCGAGCGGGCTCGCGGGCGGCATGGCCAAGGTCTCGAACCGCGGCGTCGGCACGTGGGTCACGGCCGCCGCCGCGAGCGGCGACGCCGCGATGCGGAAGGTGCCGCACGGCAGCGCCCCCGCCGTCACGCGCGACGGCAAGACCGTGTACGTCGCGGTCAGCGACGGCGACGGCTGGGGGACCGGCGTCGGCTACCTGCTGGCACTCGACGCCAAGACGCTCGCCACCCGCTTCGCAATCCGCCTGAAGGACCCCAAGATCCCCGCCAACGACGCCTTCCTGCACGACAGCGGCACGGCGTCCCCCACCATCGGCCCCGACGGCGACGTCTACTTCGGCGTGCTCGAGAACCCCTTCCCGTCGAACCACGCGCGCGGCTGGCTCTTGCACTTCGACCGCGAGCTGGTGCCGGCGGGCGCGCCGGGCGCCTTCGGCTGGGACGACACCGCCTCGATCGTGCCCGAGCACCTGGTGCCGTCGTACCTCGGCACCTCCGACTACCTACTCATGACGAAGTACAACAACTACGCCGGCGTCGGCGGCGACGGCGTGAATCGCATCGCCGTCCTCGACCCCAACGACACCATGACCGATCCCGTCTCCGGGATCACCGTCATGAAGGAGATCCTGACCGTCGCCGGCCCGACCCCGGACGAGGACTTCCCGGGCTCACCCGGCGCCGTCCGCGAGTGGTGCATCAACAGCGCCGTCGTCGATCCCCTGAGCGGCTCGGTCCTCGCCAACAACGAGGACGGCATGCTCCATCGCTGGGACCTCACGACCGGCGCGCTCACCGAGCACGTCGCGCTGACGGCCGGCCTCGGCCAGGCCTACACGCCGACGATCGTCGGTCCGGACGGCACCGTGTACGCGATCAACGACGCCAAGCTCTTCGCCGTCGGCGAATGACGACCGAAGCGGCCGCGCGGGAGCAAGAGCTTCGCGAGGTCAATCGACGCTTCTACGACGACCTCTGGCGCGACTCGCGCCTGGTCACCGCCGAGCGCTTCAACACCTGGCCGCTCGTGCAGCGCCTGATGGCGGGCGCGACCCGACGGCTGGAGGTCGCGCCCGGACGCCGGCCGCGTCTGCCGATCCCGGGCACGCACTTCGTCGACATCAGCGCCCACGCCGTCGACTGCCTCCGCCGCCACGGCGGCGGCGCCACGCTCGGCTCGGTGACGGCGCTTCCCTTCCCGGACGCCAGCTTCGACCTCGTCTGCGCGCTCGACATCGTCGAGCACGTCGACGACGACCACGCCGCCCTTGCCGAGCTCGTCCGCGTCGCGACCCGCGACGCCGTCCTGCTGCTCTCGATCCCCTTGCACCCCTCGCGCTGGAGCAAGTTCGACGAGTTCGTCGGGCACCGCCGTCGCTACGAGCCGGCGCGGCTCTTCCAGATGCTGGCGTCGCACGGCCTCGCCGCCGAGCAGACGGCCGAGTACTCGATGCAACCGAAGTCGTCGCGCCTGCTCGATTTCGGCATGTGGTTCCTGATCCATCGCCGCTCGCGCGCGATCTGGTGGTACAACAACGTCTTCATGCCGCTCGGTCTCCGCTTCGACCGGAAGCTCGTCCTCACCCCCGGCATGGTCGACACCGAGCGCGCCGACGAGATCCTGCTGGTCTGCCGCCGCGCCGCCTGAAGTTCCTTCGCCGCGCAGCGCCAACGTCGACGATCAAGACGCCTCGGCGGTCCGCGCCGGTCTCGTGCGCCAGCCGCCTACCAACGTTGCCGCGGCGAAGACGGTGAGGATCGGCGTGAGCGGGGAGTTGTAGCGAGCCTCGCTGAACACAACCACGCTGTGCAAGACGGCAACGTACGCGACCGTCAGAACGAGCAGCCGCCCCATGCCGGTCGGATCGCGGAGCGCAGCCGGCACCGCCAGCGCCGCGAGCGCCAGAAGGATGAAGAAGTACGCGTCGGCGACCACCTCCCACGCACGGTCCGTGTCGCGAGTGAACAGAATCCAGGTCGCACCCGTCCCGGAGGGGAGGAAACTCTTCGCCGCCGCGAAGGCCCAGTGGCCGTGCTCGAAGAGATAGCCGATCCCCGGAAGCACCATTGAGAGCTCGTGCCGCGGGTGAGTGAGAAAGTAGTGAAGGCCCGCTCGCAGCTCGGTGCGTGCTTTCACGATCTCGCGGGCGGGATTCGCCAGCGTTTGCAGATGGGCGAACGTGACCAGGTACGCACGCCAGGTCTCCAGGTTCTGGCTTCCGAAGGCAGCCGGGCAATGCCGCTGCCAGACACCGAGGGTCGCGTCGGTTGAGAAGACGGGCGCGCCCAAGCGGAGACCGTTCCGTGCCATCCACGGGGTCACCGCGAGCGCGACGCCGAGCGCGCACGCGACGGCACGCCGCCAAGCCCCCGCTCGATGCGACCCGCTCAGCAGCCAAAACGCGATCGGCACCGCCGCAAACGGCAGCGCCACCCCTCGGATGAGCGCCGCGCCACCGAGTAGCATGCCGAACACGAACCAGCGCCGGGGCGGCGCGACGCCGTGCTCGTGGCCGCGGACGAGGAGATAGAGGATAGCCGTGAACGCCGCGCCGAAAACCGTCTCGCTCATGGTCAGGCCGGCATAGAAGACGTCACTCGGGTAGAAGGCAAAGAGCGCAGCAGCGACGACGCCGACCGCCGGATCGAAGACACGTTTCCCGAGCGCGTAGACGAGAAGACAGGTGACGGCACCGCTCAGGGCGTTCAGCGCCCAGGCCACCGAGAGATCGGTACCGAACAGACGATACGCGAGCGAGAGCAACCACGGATAGCCGGGCGGAAACATCCCGGTCGGTTGGGCGTCGAACCCGACGTACCCCTCCCCCCTGGCAAGGCTGCCCGCCAGCCAATCGTAAGACGTCATGTCGAAGCGGAATTGCTGCCGCACGTCGAGCGCCGCCTCACACGCCCAGGCGAAGCGTACGCCGGCGGCGGCGGCCACGAGCGCGGCGACGCTCGCGATCCGGGCCCACGGGTGGGACGCGGCCTTGGCCATCGCGCGCTTCGTAGCACGGTCCGGCCGCGATTGGTCATCGACGGCAGGAGCCGCGAGCACGCCCCGGACGACCTCGCGACGTTCCTGCTCCCGACCCGACGCCGCTACACGCTCGCTTCTTCGTGCTCGAATTTCAGGATGTCGAGCTCGTGGAACCGCTCGCGCAACCACGGGGTCAGGAGCCCGAGGCGCTTGGCGTTCGGCACCACCTTCGAGAACAGCATCTTCTGGAACTCCCGCATGATCTCCGACGACATCACGATCTGGCGCGTCTCCTCGATCGGCAGCCCCATCTCCTGCCACACCTCGACGGCGTAGAGGCGGTCGCGCATGAGGCGGCACCCCTCGTAGGTGAACTCCTCGCGCTCGCGCATCTCCTTCTCGTTGAGCTCCTGATAGAAGCCTTCGAGCGAGAGCACGCCGAAGGCGACGTGGCGCGACTCGTCGCGCATGATGTACTGCGTGAGCTGCTTCAAGAGCGGCTCGTTGCAGAACTTCTCCATCAGGCCGAAGGCGGCCATCGCCAGGCCCTCGACCATGATCTGCATGCCGAGGTACTTCATGTCCCAGCGCGAGTCGGTGAGGATTTGGTCGAGCAACGTCTTCAGGTGCACGTTGATCGGGTATTCCTTCTTGAGCTTGTCGCGCAGGTAGTGGTCGTAGGTCTCGACGTGGCGCGCCTCGTCCATGACCTGGGTGGCGGCGTAGTACTTGGCGTCGATCCACGGCACGGCGTCGACGATCTGCGCGCTCGCGAGCAAGGCGCCCTGCTCGCCGTGCAGGAACTGCGACAGGCTCCACGACAGCTGCTCGACACGGAACTTCCGAATCTCGCGCTCGGTGAACTTCTTCCAGAGCGGCGTCCCGAAGAGCGGGTTGTTCATGTCCGGGACGTTCTCGGCCTCGGGATCGACGTTGATGCTCCAATCGAGCGCCGTCGCCTGGTCCCATTGGTTCTGCTTCGCCTTCTCGTAGAGGTTGCGAAGCCCCGTTTTGAAGTTCTCGTAGCTCCAGGTGTAGCAGGTGTCGAAAGTCGTCGAGAGCCGCTCGGTGAAGTCCTCGACGGCTTCGAGATCGGCGGCGACGGCTGGCTCGGTCATTGGGGTTCTCCTTGCACCGTCGTGCCCTGGGTGAGCATGCGGTGGGTCATGGATGTGATGTCTTCGATGGAGATGTCCTGGCGGTCGAGCCACCAGGACGTCACTTGCGTCAGCATGCCGACGATGGCCTGGGCGGCGAAGGCCGGCGGCAGGTCGCGAAAGACGCCGGCGCTGACCCCGGCGGCGAAGTCGGCCTCGATGTCGGCGATGAAGATCTGATGGACCTCGCGGAGCAGCTCGTCGAACTGGGCGCTGTGGCCGAAGAGGATCTTGATGACGTCGCGGTTCGCCGCCGCGAAGCGAAAGAAGGTCTCGCCGTTGACGCGGGCCCGTTCGCGGACGTCGGTGTGGGGCGCCTTGGCGGCGTCGATCGCCTCCTTGGCGGCCAGCATGGTCTCACGGACGAGATCGGCGAAGAGCGCGTCCTTGGTGGGGAAGTAGAGATAGAAAGTGCCCGTCCCGACGTCGGCCGCGGCCGCGATGTCGGTGATCTTGGTGGCGTGGAAGCCCTTGGTGGCGAGGAGACGCTTGGCCGCCTGCAGCAGCTGACTCCTGGTCTTTGCCCGCCGCCGACCCTGACGACTGGGGTCGTTCAGGTCGGTAACGGTCGCTGTACGAGTCGGCATAGGGTTTGTGAATTTCTGTTCAGAACTGAATTCCTGTTCATTGGTATGGGGCTACCCTAGCAGTGTCAAGCCACTTTCTTCGCTCGACCCCGATTTGGACCCGGCGGATCGCCGACGAGCTGTGGAGCGGCCCGGTCACCCCCCTCACCTACTCGCTCCTGGCCGAGCCCATGGCGGAGCACATGGTCCGGCGGCCGCTCAGGGTCGCCGGCCTCGGCGAGCTGGCCGACCTCCCCGTCCTCCGGCACCAGGCGAGCCATGTGTACGTGAACGCCGCCCTTCTGACCGAGGTGATCGGGCTCCTCCCCGGCGGCCTCCGGAGCGAGGGCCTGCTGGCACTCCTCCCGGCCTCGGCGCGCGGCCGGATCGGCGACGGCGCGTCCTGGCTCGGGGGCGGCGCGCGGGCGATCGCGATCGCCGCGCGCGCCTGGCTCAGGGAGCCGAGCTGGGCCCCATGGGAGCGCGCCGCGGCCTTCGAGCGGGAGTGCCTCGAGGTCCGTCGCGAGCTGGCAATCGGGGGGACGTTCGATGCCAAACCACGCGCCGCGATCGCCGCCGATCTCGGCCGCCTCCGCGAGCGGCTCGGCCGTTACCTCGACGTGGTGAGCTGGGGGATGGTGTTCGCGTACGTCTTCTACCACTTGCTCCACGAGCTGACCCGGCGCTGGGCCCCCGGCCGCGACGCCGAGGCGGCCGCGCTCACCGTGGGTCTCCCCGGCGTCGCGTCGCTGGAGGCGCATCGCGAGCTCCGAGCCCTCACATCGCTGCTGCGCGGCGACCCCGCGCTCCGAGCGGCCCTCGCGTCCGGCGGGGACGAGGCCGCCCTCGTGCTCGGCAGCAACGCCGGCGCGGCGGGACGTGCCTTTCGCGCCTTCCTCGGAAGCCACGGGCATCGTCTCACCGGACGCGATCTCAGCTGTCCGACCTGGCGCGAGTCGCAGGGGTTGGTGATCGAGCTGGCCACGACCGCCCGCGACGAGCACGCCGCCATCGACCCCGTGACGGCGGCGGAGCGGCGCGCCCGATCCACCGCCGCGATCGACCACGCCGTCGGCGGTGGACCGGCGGGCGCGGCACGACGAGGCGTGTTCCACCTCACGCTCGCCGGCGCCCAACGCTACTACGCGCTCCGCGAGAACATGCGCTACCACGCTGACTTCTTCCTGAGCCGCATGCGGGCGCTGGCGCTCGCGGCCGGCGCCGAGCTCGCCGCCGCCGGTCGACTCGCTCGCGTCGACGACGTCTTCTGGCTCGAGCTGGGCGAGCTCGAGCGCGCCCTCGCGGGCGACGGCACGGCCGCCGCCGAGGCCGCCCACCGCCGCGCCGCCTGGACGCGCGACGCCGCCGCACCGCCGCCCGAGACGCTGGACGACGCCCAGCCGCCCGCGAGCACGCCGGTGGACGTCGCACCGGTGCTGAACGGCGAAGCCGGCGCCCCGGGGCGCTGTCGCGGCCGCGCGCGCCTGCTCCGCGATCCCGCCGACTTCGAGCGCGTCGCCACGGGCGACGTCCTGATCGCGGTCTACACCGATCCCGGTTGGACGGCCGTCTTGGAGCGTGCCGCCGGTCTCATCCTCGAGGCCGGCGGACTGCTCTCGCACGGTGCCATCGTCGCGCGCGAGCTTGGCATCCCCGCTCTGGTCGGGGTTCCCAACGCCATGCGTGCGATCCGCGACGGCGACACGATCGAGATCGACGCGGCTGCCGCGACGGTCACGGTTCTGGCGCGCGCGGATTCCTCAGACTGACCGCGCCAGCTGGATCGCGCCCTCCGGGCACGCGACGACGCAGAGCCCGCACGCCCGGCACTGGTCGGCGCGCGGCGCGTAGGCGGTGCGCTTGCGATGCGCCAGCACCTTGAGGCGCGCGAACCACGAGAGCGCCGCGTAGTCGGCGTCGTCGATGCGCCGCACCTCGAAGACGTCATAGGGACAGACGTCGACGCAATCGTGCTTGGCCTCGCAGCGGGCATGGTCGATCGCCGGGTGCCAGGCGCCGGGCTCCGCCTTGCAGAGCTCGCCGGGCCGCGCGGGATGCGCGGCCGCCCGCTTCGCCTTCTCGGCGTCGCGGCTCATGCGACGCACACCGAGTACTCGAGACCGTGTCCGAGCGGGAGCGTGGTCGACTCGAAGCCGTTCGCGGGGTCGCGCACGAACGCGACGTAGGGCGCCAGCTCCTTCGGGAACGTGAAGATGTTGTCGGCGAAGACCACCGACCCGGGGCGGAGCTTCGGGCGCAGGAGCTCGAGCATCGGAAGGTACAGGTCCTTCCAGCCGTCGAGCAGCACGAGCTCGATCGGCGCCGGGACGTCGGCGAGGGTCTCGAGGGCGTCGCCGGCGCGGACCTCGGCGACGTCGGCGAGGCCGGCGTCGGCGAGGTTGGCGCGCGCCGCGGCGATCTTCTGGGGCTCGCGCTCGGTCCCGATGAAGCGCCCGCCGTTCGCCCGGGCGGCGGACGCGAGGTAGAGCGCCGAGATCCCGAACGAGGTGCCGAACTCGACGATGGTCTTCGCCCGGATGAGGCGCGCGGTGAGGTATAGGAAGCGGCCCTGATCGGGAGTGATCGGGATGTAGGCGTCCTTCAGGTAGGGCGTGATGCCCTCCAGCACGGTGCCACCGCGCAGCAGCGACCAGAGCGCCGCCGGCGCGGCGCGCGCGAACACCCAATAGTCGCCACGGGCGGCGGCGTGCAGCCTCTCGAGGGTCGTCGTGACGCGCGGGTCGTTCGGGACGTCGGGCATGGGCACCTCCGGCTCTGATCTCGATCTTGACAATATGAGCGATCGCTCACATTCTGCAACTCGCATTTGGCCATGCCCCGTCCCCACGCCCCCCGACCACGAAAACGGCCCCGCCAGGCCCGCTCGCGCGCGACCGTCGACGCCATCGTCGACGCGGCCGCTCGCATTCTCGTCGAGGGCGGCTGGGACGCGTTCAGCACGAACCGCGTGGCGGAGCGCGCCGGCGTGAGCGTCGGCTCGCTCTACCAATACTTCCCCAACAAGGAGGCCCTGCTGGCGGAGCTGCAGGGCCGCCACGTGGCGCTCCTCGAGCGCGGGCTCGAAGAGACCATGGACCGCGTCCAGGACGCGCCGATCCCGGAGGCCGTCGCGGCGCTCATCGCGGCCAACGCCACCGCGCACCTGGTCGAGCCCGAGCTGCACCGGGTGCTGACGGCCGAGGTTCCGCATCTCGGTGCGACCGACGCGAGCACCGCGTTCGAGCAGCGCGCGGCGGCGCGCGTCCGCGCCCTGCTCGAGCGCCGGCGCCGCGAGCTCGCGGTTCGCGACCTCGACCTCGCCACCTACCTGATCGTGCGGACGGTCGAGGGAACGATCCACGAGGCGGTCGTCGAGCGCCCCGCGGACCTCGCCTCGGGCGCGATCACCCGCGAGGTGACGCGGCTCCTGGTGGCGTATCTGACGGCGGGGCCTCGAGCGCGACGACCGGCCCGGTCAAGGCGCGGAGGAACGACTCGAGGTCGGCGAGCTCGCCGTCACTGAGATCGCCGTGCGCGATCTCCTTCAGGCCGTGCGTGCGGTCGCGGTAGAAGCGCAGCACGTCGGCGAGCGTCGCGAGCTGGCCCGCGTTCATGTAGGGCGGCCGGAGCGCGACGTTGCGGAGCGACGGCGTCTTGTAGGCGCGCAGCGTCTCGCGCGTGTCGGGGTCGAGGAAGCGGAGCGCCGCGCACTGCTCGGGCGCCGCGTCGCTGAAAGGTCCCGTGCAGGAGAACTCGTCGGCGCGCACCACCGCGATGCCGTCGCTGCGGCCGCGATCGGACGCGATCTGCGGCACCCGCGTGAAGTGGAACTCGCCGTTCGTGAAGAGCGGGCCGGCATGGCAGTTGACGCACTTCGCCTTGCCGATGAAGAGCCGGAGGCCGCGGGTCTCGGCGGGGTCGAGCGCGGCGGCGGCCTCGTCCGTCCGCCCGGCGAGCACCCGTTCCGCGAAGCGGTCGAAGGGCGCCGGGCCGGGCTGGATCGTGCGCACATACGCCGCGAGCGCCTTTCCCACGTTGGCGAAGCCGCGCGCGATCGCGCCGGTGCCGCCGTCCGCGTCGGGCGGCGGGCCGAAGAGCGCCTCGTAGTCGGCGCGATAGTGGCGGCGCACCAGTGCCACCACGTCCTTTCGGCTGACGCCGAGCTCCAGAGGGTTCTCGAGCGGTCCGAGCGCCTGCGACCACAGGGAGTCCTTGCGGCCGTCCCAGAAGAACCAGGTGTTGTGCGCGACGCCGACCAGCGACATCGTCCGGCGCGCGACCCGTCCGATCCCCTCGGCGGTGGGCTTGCCGTCCTGGAAGTCCTGCCCGGGCTGATGACAGCTCACGCAGGCGAGCGCGCCGTTGGCGCTGAAGCGGCGGTCGAAGAAGATGTGGCGCCCGAGCTCGGCCGCGCGCGGATCGGTGTCGTAGGCGTTCGAGGGATCGTCGGGCGGCGGGCCGAGGCTGCCGATCCAGAGCGAGCGGAGCACGCGCAGCTCCGACGGCGTCCACGCCTGCTCCTCCGCGGCCGCCACGAGCGCGGACGCCGCGAAACCGAGCGCCGCGGCGAGCACGAGAGCGACGAGCGACGGTCGACGACGCGGAGCCGAAACCCTCACAACTCGAGCTCGAACCGCACCGAGTCCGTCACCGTCCCCGCCTTGATGCGGAATGCCACCACCCAGGCTCCCGGCATGTGGAACTTGAGGCCCTCGATCAGATAGCGGCCGCCGCCGAGGCTCTTCACCTGCGGCACGGTGGGGAGACCGTGCGCGTGCGCCGGCATGCCCCCGAGCACCGTGATGCGCGCGTCCGCGACCGGCCGCTCGTCGGCGTCGACGACCATGAGCGTCCAGCTGTGGAGCGCCAGGAGCGGCACCGGCGTCGGCGACGAGTCGTAGTGAACGCGAAACGCGCGCTTCTCGCTCCAGCGCGTGGTCGCGGCGTCCGCGGCCGGTGACGCCGTCGCCGCCGGTGTCGCGGCCGTGTTCGCGTGGCCGCGAGCCACCGACACGAGGAGCACGACGACGAGCGGCGCCCACCAGCGAGCCTGCATGCAGCGTCTATACCCGCCTGCAACCCGTCGCGCACCCCGGGTTCCGCGCACGTGGACTCACCACAGGGGCTCGGGTATCCCGCTCGGATGTCATCGCCCTCCATCCTCGACGCGACCCGCGTCGAGCCGATTGCCGGCACGGACCGCTATGGCGCCGTCGTCGGCGAGGCCTGGAACGCGCCCACCTTCCCCTGCGGCGGGGTGGTGAGCGCGATCGCGCTCCGCGCGATGGAGGCCGCCCTCGGCGACCCGCGCCAACGTCTCCGGAGCTTCGCCACCATGTTCGTCTCCACGGTCGACACGGGAGCGCTCACCGTCGACGTCGAGCGCCTGCGGATGGGAAGGCGCATGTCGCAGCTCCGCGCCGACGTGCGGAGCGCCGGACAGACGGAGATCGGCCACGTGACGACGGCCGCCTTCGGCGAGAGCCGCACCGGCTTCGAGTTCAGCTACCGCGTCCCGCCCGAGGTTGGCGCGCCCGACGACTATCCCGGCCTCGCGACGGCGCCGCCCGGCGTCCCGGTCTGGCGCTCGGCCTTCTTCGACCAGCTCGACGTCCGGCGGGTGCGGAGCTTCGCCTCCTTCGAGACCGGCTGGGAAGGCGGGCACGCCGAGGTCGTCCGCTGGTTTCGCTATCGCGTGCCGCCCCGCCTTCCCGACGGGCGCTTCGATCCGCTGGCCCTCGTCGCCCTCGCCGACACCATGCCGCCCGCGGTGGCGCAGCATCATGGTCCGGGGTTCCCGCTCTTCCACGCCCCGAGCATCGACCTCGGTCTCCGCTTCTTCGCCGACACCGACGAGGAGTGGATCCTTTCCCACGTCGTCGCGCACTGGGCGGGCGAGGGCTACGCGTCGGCGGAGGTGACCTTGTGGGACGCGAAGCGCCGCCTCCTCGCCAACGGCGGGCAGCTGATGTTGATCCGGCTGCAGGAGGACGGGACGGTCAGGGGGAGCGGCGCGCAGAACGAGCCGCCAGCCGCTCGCTCCTGAGACGCGCCAGCTCGGCGCCGAGCCGCTCCGCGAAGAAGGCGTCGCAGCCGAGGCAGACGTTGGCGACGCTCCGTCCGGTGGGATCGATCTGGGTCGCGGCGCGGCGGAAATCGTCACGGCTCCAGCCGTGGGGCTCCCCCATGCGCTCGGGATCGCCGTCGTTGATGGCCTCGAGCGCGGGATGCCCGCGGAGGCTCTCCAGGATGTCGAGCAGCCGCTCCTCGGTGAGATTGCCGAGGGGCGCCTTGGTCTTGAGGCAACAGGGATACACCGAGCCGTCGGGCTCGATCGCCACCTCGGAGCCGGCTTGGTCGTGGGAGAGAAAGCCCTTGCCGCCGCTCCAGCGGGCGCAGAAGTTGGTCTCGTAGCCGGCCCGCGAGAGGCCGCCCGTCCAGGCGCGTCCGCGTGGCCAGAGCTCGCCGATCCAGAGCTCGGGCTGGGCGCCGAAGAAGAGAAAGCAGGGTCTCCCTGGCTCGGCGTCCTCCCTCGGCATCGGCACCTTCAGGCGCGGATCGCGCGCCGGCCCGAGACCGACCTCGCGCACGCCGAACGGCGCCATCATCGCCCGGATCGATTCCATGAACGCGAACTTCTTCTCGCCCTCGAACCCGACGTGGTAGTCGTCGATGCTCGCGATCGCGATCGTGCCGACGCCGCGCGCCAGCATCTCCTCGACGAAGCGGGGCGTCAGCACGTCGCCCGTGGTCTGGATCGACACGTGCGGCGCCGCCGCGCCCCAGCGTGCCGCGATCGCCTCGAGCGTCGGGTAGAAGAGCTCCTCGCGGACGCCGTCGATCAGGAGCTCGCCGCCGGCCAGCACCAGGCGTCCGCGGCGGCGCCGGACGCCATCGGGGGTTGCCTCGCGGTAGGAGAAGTCGTCCGGGAGATTGGCCAGGATCGCGCGATGCGCACGGACGCCCTCGCCGACGACGCGCGTCAGCTCGTCGCGCGCATAGGGGCGAAAGCGGTCGTCGTAGCAATGGCGACAGCGCCGATGACAGGCCCAGGTCAGCACCCAGTAGATCGACTCCACCGAAGCCCTCCTTTCGCCGAGCATTGTCCACCGGCTGGTCCGAACACCAGCCGCCTCCGAGTCGAGCGCAAACCGCACACAGGCATCACCCGTCGCCGGCGCTGGGGAAGAACGTAGAATACGCCGTCGATCGCGCGTGAAAGCTTACAGAGCGCGCTCGTCCCGGCAGTCCGGGATTCCGCCGATTGCGCCGCCACGACGCGGCTTTGGGCGCCTTCGGCCACACTGGCATGACCCTCGCTCCAGTGCTCTGGATCGACGCGGCCACGAGGTCGCGCAACTCCAGAGGAGGGAGCACACATCATGAGGTTCTCACGTGCAATCGTGGTTTCGTCCATGGCTTTGGCGCTCGGCGGAGCGGTCGCGGCGCAGGCTGACACCGTCACCGAGAAGACGACCACCTACGAGGGGGTCGTGTCCGACGTGAACCCGGGCTCGTCGACGATCGTGCTGCGGTCGGAGACCGCTGCGGCGCCGACGACCTACACCTTCAACAAGGAGACCATCTTCACCGATGCGAGCGGCAAGGTGGTGTCGTACGAGGTGATCAAGAACTCGCCTGTGACCGTTCAGTACACGCGAGACGGCGATCGCATGATCGTGACCAAGGTGGTGCAGCGGCCGACCACCGTTCGCAAGGAAACGACCACCACGACGACGGAAGAGGACTAACTCTCCCGTCGTATCGCTGGCCGTGTAGCGTTTCACCAAGCTTCGACGGGCGCGGGTGCGCCGGTCGCGATCGACCGATAGCAAGCTTCGGCGATCGCGACCGACCGCGCCCCATCCGCAATCGTGATGGCAGGGGGCCGTCCCGTCGCGAGCGCCTCTCCGAACTCGCGGAGGGTTGCCGGTATGGTCATGGTCGCCGGCCCGATGTCGAGTGTGGTCCGTGTCGCCGCATGCAGGCGGGCCGCCAGGCCGTGGACGTGATCACCGGCCAGCTGCGCGTCCCGGCCGGCGAGCTCGATCGCGCCGGAACGACCACCCGCCGAACGGGAGCCGCCCACCAGGGCAAGCAGCCCCCCGTCCATCTCCACCACCGCGGCAAAGTTGTCCTCGGTATCGCGGGTGACGACCTGCCTCGCGACCGCGCTCACCCGCACCGCCTCGCGTCCCGTGAGATGGCGAACCAGGTCGAAGCTGTGCACGCCGGTGTGCAGGATGATGCCGCCGCCGGATTCGAGGCGGCGATCGAGCCAGCCGAGCTTCGAGGGCTCGAAACGTTGGGTCAGCACGACGCCGTGGAGCGGGCCGATCGACGGTAGCGCCTCGCGGAGCGCGCGGACGACCGCGTTGAAGCGGAGCGTATGAGCGACCATCGCAGTGACGCCGGCGGCGGCCACGGCGTCGGCGATGCGGCGGCACTCGGCGACGGAGGGGGCGAGCGGCTTCTCGATCAGGAGCGACTTGCCCGCGTGCGCCGCCGCGACGGCGAGCTCGCAATTGAGGGTCGGCGGCACTACCAGCACCACCGCCTCGACGTCGGGATCGGCGATCAGGGCCGCGGCCTCGCCGTGAAACCGGCAGCCGTACGCGGCGGCCTGCGCCTCGCCGGCCGCGCGGTCTCGGCGCGCGATGGCGGCCAGGCGGAAGGCACCGACCTCCGCCGCGTGGGCGAGGTAGCGGGCCCCGTGCTTTCCCGTTCCGATGATGCCGAGGCCGATGGTCACGCGCCCTCCTTCCGGGAGCGGACCCGGCAAATCCGCCCGCATCGGCGAATTCTTGCCGCCCCGGTCGGACGGAAGTACCTGAAACTCCTCATTTTGCCTACCGCGGGGCCATGGCATCGGTCATGCATTTCGCGGGCCTCATGCTCGACGCTCGCGAGAAAAGCCAAGCCACCCTGCTCCGCAAGGCCCGCGTCCGCGCCGGAGATTACGGCGCTTGGCGCGTCGCCCCCGAACACAATGGGACCGAGATCTGGATCGTCGCCGAGCCGCCGCGACGCCGGCGTTTTCGGAACCCCCGTGGCCAGGTGGCGGAGGGTCTCGTCTATCGACGCCTCGACGGCCTGGTGGCACGGGCCGAGTACCTAGAGCTCACACCCGAGTTCTGCCTGGTCGACCTAGACGCCGCCGGGCACGCCTGACCGGCCCTTCGACTCGGACTCGGAACTCCGCGCGCGAAGCGCGCGGCCGAGCGCGAGCGAGCCGGGAGTGGGGCCCCAGACGGGCTTTGCCCGCCTGGGGCGAGGGAGCGATCCCTCGAATTAGCTCGTGTACGCCTGCTCGCTGTGCTGCGAGAGGTCGAGACCGAGACTCTCGTCGTCCGCCATCGGACGGAGCGGGGTGATGGCGTTGACGATCATCAGGATGACGAGATTGCCGAGGCCGCAGAAGATGTAGGTCGCGGCGACCGCGATCAGCTGCTTCACGACCAACCCCGGCTCGCCGTACGAGCAGGCCGCCGTGGAGGCCGAGGGTGAGGGTCGGCACGGCGGAGTTCACGGCCTCGGTCGCGAAGACGCCGGTCAGGATCGCGCCGAGCGTTCCGCCCACCATGTGGACGCCGACGACGTCGAGCGCGTCGTCGTAGCCGAAGCTCGGCTTCATGCTGACCGCCAGGTAGCACACCACGCCGGCCGCGAGGCCGAAGATGATCGACGCCATCGGGGTCACGAAGCCCGCCCCGGGAGTGATGCACACCAGACCCGCGACCGCGCCCGAGGCGGCGCCGAGCATGGTCGGCTTGCCGGCGCGTATCCACTCGGCCGCCATCCAGCCGAGGGTGGCCGCGGCGGCCGCGGTGTTGGTGTTGAGGAAGGCGGTGGCGGCGAGCTCGCCCGAGGACACCGCGCTGCCGGCGTTGAAGCCGAACCAGCCGACCCAGAGGAGCGAGGCGCCGATCACCGAGAAGACGAGATTGTGGGGCGGCATCGGCTGCGAGGGGTACCCCATGCGCTTCCCGAGGTAGAGCGCGGTGACGAGCGCGGAGACGCCGCTCGAGATGTGCACGACCGTGCCGCCCGCGAAGTCGAGGGCGCCGACGCTGGCGCCGATCCAGCCGCCGCCCCATACCCAGTGGGCGAGCGGGTTGTAGATGAAGGTCGACCACAGCAGCATGTAGAGGGCGAACGCGGGGAAGCTCATGCGCTCGGCGAAGGTGCCCGAGATCAGCGCCGGGGTGATGATCGCGAACGTCGCCTGGTAGACCACGAAGAGGATCTGCGGGATCGTCGGGGCGAGCGCGTTCGCCGTGCCGAGGATGCCGTTCATGCCGAGGAAGTCGAGCCCGCCGACGAGCCCGCCCTGCGACGGTCCGAACGCCATCGAGTAGCCGTAGAGCACCCAGGTGACGCTGATCAGGGCGGCGCAAAAGAAGCTGTGCATGACCGTCGAGAGCACGTTCTTCGACCGCACCAGGCCTCCATAGAAGAGGAAGAGCCCAGGAATCGTCATCATCAGCACCAGCGCCGTGCTGGTGAGCATCCAGGCGGTATCGCCCGTGTCGAATTTCGGTGCGGCCGCGGCCGCCTCGGCGGCCTCCTCGGCTCCCGCCGACGTCGCGAGCGCGAGCGCGACGACCATCCCGAGCCCAATGAGTCTCCCCGTCTTTCGATTCATCAAAGCTCCTCCTCCGGCATGCCTGCCTGGTGGTTCTAGCCGCGTGTCCGCGATCGGCTCGAGGTGCGGCAGCAACCCCCATGCCGACACGATCCCATTCGGAGAGTCGCGCCGACGGGCGGATCCGAGAGCCCCTGAAAGATGAGTTTTCGCCGTTGTTTACATGATCGATCCGGCAGCATCAGCGATCCGGACCGACGCGATTCGAGATCGTGATGGCGAGGCTGCCCCGAGGGACTGCCCGTTAGTTGGACGGCAGATGCCCACGACACGGGCAGTGACTCCGCGCGCGAGCGCGAAGGGGAGAGATCCCCTTATGAACTACCGCTGCCCCGGGACGACCGGCTTCAGCCCCGCCGGGACCTGCATCTCGGTCGCCGCGACGGTCTCCGGCTTGATCGACTCGATCATGAAGCGGTCGGTGACCTTGCCGCCGCGCGACTCCGCGCGGTCGAGCGGCACCCCCGGGAAGCCGCGATCGCCGCCGATGCCGATGCCCCCCGCCGCCGCGGCGTCGCCCGCCATCTTCTCGGAGAACGCGAGGAAGCCTTCGAAGACCTCCATATCCGTGGGAGGGATTCCGAGCGACGACGCGTCGGCGGCGCAGACCTCGACCTTCCGCCCGGCGTCCTCGGCCGCGTAGCGGTCGCACGGCCAGGCGCCGACCTTGGCGCTTCCCGCCTTCGAGAACTTGAGCGGCGCCCGCGGGGCACCGCCCCCACTCGGCGGCATGGCGCCCTGCTTCTTCATCATCTCCTCGACCGCGGCGCGCTTGTCGGCGGGCAGCTCCTTCAGCTTCGCCTCCATCATGCGCTGCGCCTCGGCGAGCTGAGCCCCGACCTGCTTGGCGCGCTCCTCGTTCATCTCGATGGCCGTGCCCTTCTGCGTGTCGACCATGTACGCCGTGCGCTTCGCGTGGTCGTAGTAGATGGCCTGACCCGGCGCGCTCGAGACCTTGGCGCGCCCGTCCTGGATGCGGAACTCGACGGTGCGGCCGGCCGGCATTTGCGCGCCGGTATAGTTGCCGACGATCAGTACACCCGCGGACGCCGCGGCGGCGCCGGCGAGAACGAGCAACGCTTGTAGGGAAAGATGTCGCAGCATCATCGATCGATCTCCTCGTGTCTCAGCCGGGTCGCCGGGCGACCGTGACTCGACGGTTCAAGGCCCGGCCGTCGGCGGTGGCGTTGTCGGCGACGGGCTCGGTTTCGCCGCGGCCGACGGGATGGAGCCGCTCGCGCGCGATCCCGTGTCCGGCGAGCCAGCCGACCACGGCCTCGGCGCGGCGGCGCGAGAGGTCCAAGTTGTAAGCGTCGGCCCCGGCGTCGTCGGTATGGCCCTCGATCTCCACGGCCCCGGTCGCAGTCGCCCCCGAGCGCCTCGGCGAGCTGGCGCAGCACCGTCTCCGAGCGCGGCTGCAGGACGTCGGCGTCGAAATCGAAGTGAATGCCGTAGATCTCGACCTCGCCGCGGGCGGCGATCGCGGCGCCGATGGGATTGGCCGGCGGCGGCTTCTTGGCGCACTCCGTCTTCGGCGTCTTGGCGGTGGCCGGGGGGCCGCCCCAGCGGGCGCGACCCGGGAGGCGATATTGCACGCCCTCGAGGTGTCGGCGCGCGTCGACGACGAAGAGGGCCGTGCCGTTGACCTTCGGGCTCGTGCCGTCCTGCCAGCCGACCCGGGCGACGCCGCCGCTCACGCTCCCGACGAGCGTCCCGCCGCGATAGCAGCCGGCGACCTCGGTGCCGGTCTGCACGAGCTCGATCGGACCGAAATTGCTCTCCCAGACCCCGGTGTAGCGACCGTCGTCGTCGGGCACCGGTTCCTGCTCGCCGGTCGCGAAGACCTCGGCGAGATAGGTCCACGACGGGTTACCGTGATTGGCTCGGACGGTGAAGCGGAGCCAGCGCGCCTTGTGCGGCTCGGCGAGGCGGAGCGAGGCGGCGCCCTCCTCGGGAACCTCGAGCGTCCCGAGCGCGACGAAGTCGGCGTCGGGGCCGGTGGTCGAGGCGGCGACGTCGACGGTCTTCGCGGACGACCCCGGGCCGCCGGCGCGCTTGCCGGACGTGGCGGCGCCGACCTCGCGGAGCGTGGTCGGGGCGAGCAGCTCGAAGACGAACTCGTACGGCGGCCGGTCCTTCGGGCGCTCGTTGTTCCAGCCTTGGTCCTTGCGGTTGCCGTTCTGGAGATCGAGCGCGCGCGTCGGATTCACCGTGGCGCGCGCCACGATCGCGCCGTTGGCGAGCGTCAGCAGATCGTCGTTCCGCTCGCTCGGCACGGCCTCCGCGGCGGCGAGCGCCACCGACGCCGCGCCGACCAAGACTCCTCGACGAAAACTACGATCTCCTCGCATGCCTCCTCCGGGCAGCGCACCGTGGCAATCCACGCCGCGAATGACAAGAGGGGTCAGGCGGTTTGCGACTCGCCCGGGGCCAGGAGGTCCTCCACCACCGCCTCGCGCGTCGGCGCGAGCCAGAGGAGCAGCATGCCCATCAGCACGCAGCCGCCCGCGGCGCCGAACGCCACCCGGTAGCCGAAGCGCTCGATCACCCGGCCGAAGACGAAGGCGCTGGTGGCGACGCCGACGCTGAAGGAACCGGAGAAGAGCGTCTGCACTCGCCCGAGGTTGCCGGCGTGGCTCAAGTCGACCATGAGCGCGTTCGCGGTCGGGTAGATCATGCCGTGACCGGCGCCGAAGAGGAGGCCGACGGCGACGAGCGCGGGGACGCTGGAGACCGTCCCGAGCGCCGCCATCGCCGAGGCCGCGACGATCATCGCGGGAAAGAGCACCGGCCGACGGCCGATGCGATCGGAAAGCCCGCCCAAGGCGAGCCGCACGCTCACGGCCGCGAGCGAGTAGGAGAGAAAGAACGGCGCCACCCGTTCGATCCCCACGACGTGGACGAAGGTCGGCACGAAGGTGAGGATGGTGCCGAAACCCATGCCGCAGGCGACCATGGCGGCGGCGGTCAACCACAGCACGGGCTCGCGACGGAGCGCGCGGGCGCTCGCGACCGGCGCCGAGCGCGCATGGGCCGGTGGCGCATGGACCGCGAGACTCAGCACGGCCGCCGCAAGCCCGAGCGTCCCCGCGAGCGCGAAGAGCGCGTCGAAGCCCCAGCGGCGCGCCACCACCTCGCCGACCGCGGGCGCGATGGCATGGGTGAGCAGGGTCGAGATGCCGAAGAGGCCGAGGGCGCGGCCGCGGCTCGCGAGCGGCGCGAGCTCGGCCGCAAGTGTCGAGGCGGTGACGAAGGCCGACGTGAAGGCGACGCCCTGGACCACGCGCAGCAGGTAGAGCGCCGGCCCGGTTCCCGGCACCGCGAGGTAGGCGAACGACGCGAGCGCCATCGTGAAGCCGCCGGCGATCACGAAGCGGCGCCGATCGACGCGGTCGAGCAACACGCCGAGAAAGGGGAGCACCACGATCCCGGCGAAGCCCGCCGTCCCCATCACGTAGCCGATGGTCTCCTCACTGGCGCCGAGCGCCTGGAGGTGCACGGGGAGAAGGAAGAAGGACGCGAAGTTCAGAAAGAAAACGAAGTTCGCCGCCGTGACGAGATAGAAGTCGCGCGGCAAACGTTCGGTGGCGGGCATCGGACGACTCGTTAGATCCGATTCCCAGAGGCGAGGCAATTTGATTTCGGCCCCTCGCGACGTCTCGACGCCGCGGTTGCGTTCGCGGCATAAGAGCACGTGCCAACCATCGTGGGTGAGGGAGGGCGCCCGGGCCGGCGAGATCTCTTATGCGAGCCGGCCCGGGCGCCCTCCCTCACCCACGACGCGACCGTGCCGGCGACCCCTCTGCCGCGGCGACGCCGCGCGCTCGCTCGCGACGAGATCGGGCGCGTCATGGACGTTCTCCGCCGCGAGGCGCCGGGCTGGGGCGCCCCGGCCGTCACGCTGATCGCCGACACCACCGGCGATCCCTTCCGCGTCCTGATCTCGACCGTGCTGAGCCTCCGCACCCAGGACGAGACCACCGCGGTCGCGTCGCGCCGCCTCTTCGCGCGTGCCGACACGCCCGCGGCGATGCTCCGTCTCCGCGCCGCGACGATCGCCAAGCTGATCTACCCGGTCGGCTTCTACCGCACCAAGGCGAAGGCGATCCTCGCCATCTGCCGCGATCTCATCGATCGCTTCGGCGGCCAGGTGCCGTGCGACCTCGATGCGCTCCTCACGCTCCAAGGCGTCGGACGGAAGACGGCGAACCTCGTCCTCACCCTCGGCTTTCGCGCCCAGGGCATCTGCGTCGACACCCACGTCCACCGCATCACCAACCGCTGGGGCTACGTGCGCACCAAGGCGCCGAACGACACCGAGCAGGCCCTCCGCCGCATCCTCCCCGCCGAGCACTGGATCGAGATCAACGACATCCTGGTGGCGTTCGGCCAGCGCCTCTGCCGGCCCATCTCGCCGCACTGCTCGCGCTGCCCGATCGTCGCGTATTGCCCACGCCGCGGCGTCACGAGCTCGCGGTAGTACAGAAGGGGGATCTCTCCGCATGCCGTTGGATCGCATTCGCATCGTGCTGGTACGGCCGCGCGAGGCGCAGAACGTGGGGGCGGTGGCGCGCGCCATGAAGAACATGGGGCTCACGCAGCTCGTCCTGGTGGACGCGCCGCCGCTCGACGAGACCCGCGCCGAGACGCTCGCCGTACACGCGGCGGACGTGCTCCGGGCGCGCCGCGCGGCGGCGACGCTCGCGGCGGCGGTGGCCGATTGCGGGCTCGTCGTCGGCACCAGCGGGCGGCCGACCGCGGTGCGCGACGGCGGAGCGGCGCCGCGCGCGCTCGCGCCCGTCATCCTGGCCGCCGCCGAGGTCAACGACGTGGCACTGGTGTTCGGGCCGGAGGATCACGGCCTGGCACTCGAGGAGCTGAAGCACTGCCAGCACGTGCTCACCATCCCGACCTCCGAAGCCTACGGCTCGCTCAACCTCGCGCAGGCGGTCTTGGTATGCGCCTACGAGCTGTTCACGGCGCCGCCGCCCGGCGCGCCCGACCCGCAGGCGCGCGTCCTCGCCCGCCACGACCGCCTCGAGCTCATGTACGCCAAGCTCGAGGCCGGCCTCCAGGCGGTGAGCTTTCTGCACGGCGAGGAGGCAGCGGCGACCATGCGCCGCATCCGTCGCATGCTCGGCCGCGTCGGGCTCGACGACGACGAGGTCCAGATCCTGCTCGGGATGGCGCGCCAGATGTCGTGGGCCGGCTCGCATACGAGCTCGGCACTTCGCAATTGACCGACCTTCCCGCCTTCACTATCGTCGATTGGTCCCGCGACGAGCCATGCCGGAACTCACGCCAACCGGTGCCGTCGAGGTCGCTCAACGGCAGGTCCGCCGCGTTCGACGGCGGAAGAATCTCTACGAGCTGCAGCGCACGCTCTACCTGACGCTCGCGGCAGGCGCAGGAGCGGCCAGCATCCTGCTGCCGCTGGCACTTTTCGCCCCGACGCGTCTCTTCGCCGCCGCCGCCTGGAGCGGCGCCGCGGTGCTGGTCGGCGTGGCGTTGCTGCTCGCCGGGGCCACCCGCCGTCGCTGGCTCTTGGAGCCCGCCGCGGTGCAGTGGATCGAAGACCACGGGGACCTCGGCGGCCGGCTCCGCACGCTGCTCGAGATCGAGACCCGGCCGCCGGCGCGGCGCGGCGCCTTCTTCGCGCTCCTGGCGTTCGAGGTCGGCCGCGATCTCACGCGCTGGGCACCCGCCCGCCTGGCGCCGCGGCGGGTTCCCCGGGCCGCCCTGGCGTCGGCCCTGGTGGCGAGCGCCGTGCTGGCGCTCGTGCTGCGCTTCGCAGCGGTCGTGGTGCCGGCGCTTCCGCAGGTGATCGCGGGCGGCAGCGGTGGGGAGACCGAGCTCGACGGCGAGGCGGGCGCGCTCGAGTCCGGGCGCATCGTGGTCGCGCCGGGCGCCGACCGTGAGCACGGCGACGACGAGGAAGCGGCTCCGGGTGATAGCGCGCCCGAGCCTTCGACCTTGGCGCGTCTTCCCGAGCGGCTGCAAGAGGGCATCCGGCGGCAGGTGTGGGGCGAGGCCTGGGAACGGGTCCGCGAGGCGTTGGCGCATGCCGCGGAGAACGCTCCCGGCGTGCCGGCGAGTCGCGACGAGGAAGGCGAGCCGCGGGAGGACGGCGAGGACGAGTGGGAGGTCGCCCGTGCCCCCGCCGGCGGCCCGATCCGCCGCCGCCGTCCCGGCATCGGCGAGCAGGCAGCCGGTCGGGACGAGCGCGACGCCGGCGAGCGCTCGGCGGACGCGACGACGACCGACTCATCCTCGGAGGCGAACGAGGACGGCGGCGGCGAGGGAGGCACCGGCGCGGGCAACGGCACCGGCCCCGCGCTCTTCGGACCGAGAACGGGCGACGACGGACCTGCCAACGCCTCCTTCGAGCTCTCGCTCGCGGCGCGCATGCGGGCCGAGCGGGTGACCGGCCGCCGCGGCGCCGGCACGGCGCCCGCGCCCGACCCGGATGCCCACCCCGAGCTCGCCGGCGATCAACGCCGCGAGACCGCGGCGCACCGCATGACCGTGCCCGCGACCTACGAGACCGTCGTCCGCGAGGTGTTCGCGCACCGCCGCGCCGAGACCGGAGAGCCGTGACCCCCGCCGCGGCCAGCAGCGCAATCCAGGACTTCCAGCAGATCTTCGCCGCGCTTCGCGCCGAGATCGCGCGCGTCGTGATCGGACACGAGCAGGCGATCGAGACCATCCTGACGGCGTTCTTCGCGGGCGGCCACGTGCTGATCGAGGGCGTCCCCGGGATCGGCAAGACCCTGATCGTGCGCTCGCTCGCCGAGGCGCTGAACTTGAGCTTCAACCGCGTGCAGTTCACGGTCGACCTGATGCCCGCCGACATCACCGGCACCCGCATCATCAACGAGACCGCGAACGGGCGGCGCGAGCTCGTGTTCGTGCCGGGGCCGATCTTCGCGCACCTGCTGCTGGCGGACGAGATCAACCGCGCCACGCCGAAGACGCAATCGGCGCTGCTCGAGGCGATGGCCGAGCAACAGGTGACGGTCGCCGGAACGAGCTATCGCCTGACCTCGCCCTTCTTCGTGCTCGCCACCCTGAACCCGATCGAGATGGAGGGCACCTATCAGCTGCCGGAGGCGCAGCTCGACCGCTTCCTCTTCAAGGTGCTGCTCGAGTACCCGAGCGAGGCCGAGCTCACCCGCATCCTCGCCGCCACCACCACCGCCGATCCCGCGGCGGTCCGCCCCGTGCTCGAGCCGGAGCGCGCCGCGAGCCGGGTGGAGGGGCTGAAGCGGCTGGTGCGCGAGGTGCTGATCGCGCCGCACCTCGAGCAGTACGTCGCCGCGCTGGTGCGGCTCACCACCCCCGCGGGCGCACACGGCGACGGCGAGGCCGCGGTCGACGTGCGGCGCTACGTCGCCTACGGCGCGAGCCCGCGCGGCGCCCAGGCGCTGGTGCTCGGCGCCAAGGTGATGGCGCTCCTCGACGGCCGGCCTCACGTCACCCACGACGACGTCGACAAGATCGCGACCGCGGCCCTCCGCCATCGCCTGGTGATGAGCTTCGCCGCCGAGGCGGCCGGGGTCGACCCGTCGCACATCGTCGAGCGCGTGCTCGGCGCGGCGCGGCGTCTCAAGTCGTGAGCGACGGGCGCGCGCACGGCCTCGACGTCGCGTCGCTCGAGCGCTTCGAGGGCCTCGCCCTGCACGTCCGCCGGGGCGGCGGCGAGCGACCCGGCGAGCGCCGTTTTCCCGGTCGTCCGCAGGCCTCGGGCATCGAGGTCGAGTCGTACAGCGCCTACGCGCCCGGCGACGATCTCCGTCACCTCGACTGGACCGCGCTCGGACGCCTCGACACGCTCCTCGTCCGCCGTTTCACCGCCGAGCGCGAGGTGCTGTTCCACCTCCTGATCGACGGCAGCGCGTCGATGAACGCGCCGCCCGCGGACGGCAAGCTCGCCGGCGCCCGCGCGCTCGCACTCGCGCTCGCCTACATCGGGCTCGCCGCGAGCGATGCGGTGCGCATCACGGTGCTCGGAGGCGCGGGCGAGGCGCCGTCCTCGCCGGTGTACCGCCAGCGCCGCAGCGTGCTCGCTGCCGCCGCGCTCCTCGGCGAGGCCGCCGTCGCCGGCACGGTCGATCTCGGTGCGGCGCTCGAGGGCTACGCGCGCCGCCACCCCGAGGCCGGGGTCGCGCTCGTGATCTCCGACCTCATGACCGATCCGTTCGAGGTCGAGCGCGGGATCTTGGCGCTGCAGGCGCGTCGCTTCGAGGTCCACCTCCTGCACGTCATCGGGCGGAGCGAGCTCGATCCGGCGGGCAGCTTCACCCGCGGCGTGCTCGTCGACGTCGAGTCGGGCGCCACCCACGCGATGGTCGTGACGACGGCGACGGCGGCCCGCTACCAGGCGGTGCTCGATCGTCACCTGGCGGCGCTCCGTACCGTCGCCGAGCGGACGCGCTGCTCGTATGCCCGCTTCGTCGCCGGCGGCGACCTCGCCGCCTTCGTCGCCGGCGACCTCGCGGCGACTGGCCTGGTGCGCCGCCGATGACCCTCGCCAACCCCGGCGGGCTCGCCGCCATCGCCGCGGTCGCGGTCCTGGTCGTGCTCTATCTCTTCGACCGCCGCCGGCGGACGATCCCGGTCGGCAACCTCTTCCTCTGGCAGCAGGTGGCGAGCCCGACGCGCGAGCGCCAACGCTTCCGTCCCGATCTGCTGTTCCTCTTGGAGCTCGCGGCCCTGCTGGCGCTGATCGCGGGCTACGCGCGGCCGCTCGTCACGGGTCCGCCGGCACCGGCCGCCGGCACGTCGCTCGTGGTGGTCCTCGACGTCTCGGCGAGCATGCAGACCCGCGAGGGCGGCGGCAGCCGCTTCGAGGACGCGCGGCGCCGCGCCCACCGCCGGATCGCCGACCTGCAGGCCGGCGACGAGGCGATGATCGTCACCGCCGGCGCCCGTCCGGAGGTGACCGTACGCTGGACGTCCGATCGCGCCCGCCTGCGCGCGGCGCTCGAGGCGCTCGAGCCGCGCGACGTGCCGACCGATCTCGGACCCGCGCTCGAGCTCGCCCTCGGGCTCACCCGCGAGCGCCCGGCGGCGCGCATCGCCGTCTTCACCGACCTGCCGCCGGAGGAAAGCGGGGTCATGGCCGAGGAGCGCGCCCGCCTCGACTACGTGCAGCTCGGGCGGAGCGACGACAATCTCGCCATCGCCGGCGTGACCGTCACGGCACCGCCCTTTCACGGCGTCGCCGACACCAGCGCCACCGTCGACGTGCGCAACTACGGTCGCATCACCCGCGAGGTCGTGCTGGAGGCGCGTGTCGGTGGGATGCCGTGGGCGCGGCGGGAGCTCGCCGTCGCCCCGCGCGCCACCGAGCACGTGCTGCTGACCGCGCCGCCGACGAGCGGCGTCCTCGAGCTCCGGCTCGCGACCGACGACGCGCTCGCCGTCGACGATCGCGCCACGGCGTGGATCGCGGCGGGGGCGCCGCTCGATCTCTTGCTGGTCACCGACTCGCGCGAGCTCGCGGCGGCCTTCGGCGAGATCGCGGCGGCGCTCGCCGGCAGCCGCGTCGAGGTGACGACCCGCGACCGCTATGCGGCCGAGCCCCCGGCCGGTCGCCGGGTGGCGCTCTTCGACGGGTTCGTGCCGCCGGCGCTGCCGCTCGCGACCAACGCGCTCTACGTCGCGCCGCCGGCCGGCAACGACGTCTGTCCGAGCGCCGGCCGTCGTGCCGCCACCGTGGTCGTCGACTGGACCTCCGGGCATCCGTTGCTGGGCGGGCTCGGCGGGCTGCAAGCGCTCGCGGTCGAGGGCGCGAGCGCGCTCGGCGATACCGAGTGGGGTCACGCCATCGTGCTGGCGGCCTCGGAGCGCACCGCCTTCCCGCTGCTGATCGCCGGCGAGCGGAACGGCCGCCGCGCCGCCTGCCTCGGGGCCGAGCTCACCGGGCCGCTGGCCTCTTCCGATCGCGTTCCCTTGCTGCTGCTGACGCTCGCGACGCTGCGCTGGCTCGCCGAGCCCTTCGCCGCGAGCGCGTTGCAGGTCGAGACCGGTCGGCCGACGCTCGCCGGCGCGGGACCGACGGCGCCGATCAGCGGCGAGGGCGTCTCCATCGCGGGCGACCCGCCGGTCGTGCTCGCCGAGCGGAGCGGCATCTTCGACGTGGGTCCACCCGGCGCCGAGCGCAAGATCCTCGCCAACCTCTTCGACGATCGCGAATCCGACGTCGGACGGAACGGCGGCGGCGAGTGGCCGGCGAGCGCGCACGGCGGGGCGCCGCCACGAGCCCCCGGCGGCCGTCCGCTCGATCGTTGGCTCTATGCCGCCGCCCTGGCACTGCTCGCCGTCGAGTGGGCCGCGTGGCGCCGGACGCAGGTACGGCGCCCGAGCGACCAAGGCACGGCATGACGATCCACGCCGACACGCCCGCCGTCTTGCTGCTGCTCCTCGCCCTGCCGCTCTTCTTCGTGCGGCGCGGCCGCGGTCAGGCGACGGCGGCCGCGCGGCTCGCCGCGCTGGCGCGCGCCGCCGCCGTCGCCGCGCTGGTGCTGGTGCTGGCGGACGTCCACCTGGCGCGGCCGCGGCCGGAGGCCGGCTCGTGTCTCGTCGCGGCGATCGACGTCTCGGCGAGCGTGCAACGCGCCGCCGTGGCGCGTGCCCGCGACGTCCTCGCACGCCTGCTGCCCCTCCAGGGCCCGCACGATCTGGTCGGCGCCGTCGCGTTCGCGAGCCGCGCCCGCGTCCTCGCGGCACCGCGCGCCGGCGTCCGCCAGGTCGAGGGCCTGCTCCCGCCCGCGGTCGACGACGTGACCGGCTTCGAGAGCGGCGACACCGATCTCGCCGCCGCGCTCACCGCCGCGACCTCCCTCTGTCCCGAGGGCAAGGAGAGCGCGGTCTTGCTCTTCTCCGACGGCAACGAGACCGAGGGCAGCCTGCGGGCGACGGCGGCGCGCGCCGCACCGCGCGTGCCGGTCTTCGCCTTCCTGCCGGAACCGGCGGCGCTTCCGCCCGCGATCGTCCGGCGCGTGCTCGCACCCACCTTCGCGCCCGAGCACACGGTGCTGCCGCTCGAGCTCGTGATCGAGAGCCGCGCCCCGACCCCGCTCCCCGCCGAGGTACGGCTGATCGCCAACGGCGATCCCCTGGCGCTCGAGCCCGCCCTGCTCCGCCCGGGACTGAACGTCGTCGCCCTGCCGTACCGCCTGCGCGGCGCGGGGCAGTACGCGCTCGAGGCCGAGCTCGTGGTGCCGTCGTCGGACGTCCCGCTGCCGGGGCGCGCGCGCGCCGCCGTCGCCGTCACCCAGCCGCTACGCGTGCTGGTGGCGAGCGAACGCGCCCTGCCGGTGGTGGCGACGGCGCTCGCCGAGCGCGGCATGCAGGTCGAGATGGTGACGCCACCCGCGCTGGCGGCACGGGTCGGTGCGCTCGCCGGCTATCACCTGGTCGTGCTCGACGACGTGGCGCGCGGCGAGCTCTCCGATCCGACGCTCGAGACGCTGGCGGCATGGGTCGCGCGAGGGGGCGGCCTGATCGCGACCGGCGGCGAGCACCTCTTCGGCGACGCCGCCTACACCGGCAGCGCCCTCGAGCGCGTGTTGCCGGTGACCGTGCGCTCGCAGAGCCCCGAGCCGCAGGAGCGCGAGCCGATCGCGCTCTACCTCGTGATCGACCGCTCCAACAGCATGGGCTACGCGAGCACCCAGCCGACGCTCCACAACGGCGAGAAGATGGCCTACGCCAAGCGCGCCGCCGTGGCCGTGCTCGACCAGCTCGGCCCGCGCGATCTCGTCGCCACCATCGCGTTCGACTCGCACCCCTACGAGCTCGGGCCGCTCCTGCCCGCGGGCGAGAGTCGGGCCGCGCTGGCGGCGAGGATCCAGCAGATCCAGTACGGCGGCGGCACCGACTTCAAAGAGGCGCTCGACATCGCGCGCCGGAACCTGATCGAGTCGGGCCGCGCCGTCCGCCACGTCATTCTGCTCACCGACGGCGACAGCAATCGCAGCGCCGAGGATCACGCCGAGCTGATCGCGGCGCTGGCGCGCGCCGAGATCACCGTCACCAGCATCCGCGTCGGCAGCGACGTCATCAACCTCGACCTGCTCGACGCCATCTCGCGCGCCACCGGCGGCGCCTTCCACCACGTCGCCGACGTGCACCAGTTGCCGCAGCTCATGATCCGCGACGCCCAGCGCATGATGGGCCGCTCCCCCGAGCGCGGCGAGATGCCGACGCGCGTCGGCGAGCCGGGCACGATCCTGGCCGGCATCGACGCGGCCGAGCTGCCGCCCGTGTCGCGCTGGGCGGTGGTGCGGAGCAAGCGCGGGGCCGAGGTGCGGCTCTACGTCGAGGACGGCGAGGCCCGCGACCCCCTGCTCGCGACCTGGCAGTACGAGCTCGGGCGCGTCGCCGTCCTGCCGCTCGACTTCCAGGGGGGTGCCGCCGGCTGGCCGTCTTGGCAAGGATTCGCGAAGCTCTGGACCCAGCTCGCGGAGTGGGCGGCGCCGCGGAGTCTCGCCTCCGATCGCCACCTCGAGGCGACGCGCCGGCGCGACGGGACGCGCATCACGCTCGACACGGTCGACGACGCGAGCGGCCCCTTCGCGCTCCGCCTGCGGGGCGCCGGCGACGTGCGCCTCCGCCAAACCGGCCCGCGGAGCTTCGCCGCGACCGTGCCCAATCTCCGACCCGGCATGGTGCCCGCCGTCTTGATCGGCGGCGACGGCGCGACGGAGGAAGCATCGGTCGATCTCCTGGTTCCCGCGACGGCCGAGAGCGGGCGGGAGCTCCGGGCCGTCGCCCCCGACCTGGCGCTGCTCCGCGACGTCGCCCGTGAAACCGGCGGCGCCGTGGAGCCGGAGCCGGAGACCGTGCTGATCGCGCGTCCCGGGGTCCGTCACGAGACGCTCGCGCTCGACTGGCTCCTGGTGCCTCTGGCGATGCTGCTGGTGCTCGGCGACGTCGCCCTCAGGCGGCTGGTCCTGCTTTGACAGAGACGAGCAGAATCGGCAAAAACCGCGCTCATGACTTACATCATCACGCGCCTCTGCCGCGACTGCGTCGACACCGCCTGCGTCGCCGTCTGCCCGGTCGACTGCATCTACGCCTACAAGGGCGAGGACCACGCGGCCTTCCCGAATCAGCTCTACATCCACCCCGACGAATGCATCGACTGCGGCGCCTGCGAGCCCGAGTGTCCGTGGCAGGCCATCTTCGAGGAGGCCGCGGTACCCGCACCCTTCGCCGACGATACCCCGCTCAACTACAAGATGATGGAGCAAAAGGACGACTTCGTGGTGAGCCCCACCGAGAAGCACGCGCACCCGAGCGCCGAGGAGATCGAGGCGAACAAGCGCAAATGGGGGCTCGCGACGTAGCTCGCTCGACGCCTCGGCGCCGAGTCGAGCTAAACCGGCTTCGCGAATTTCAGGACGAAGCGGTCGCTGGTGCCGCGGCGTTCGGCGGCGACCCGCGGTGAGGCGTTCCAGTCGCGGGGATCGGCGGGGTTGCGGAGAAACTCCGCGTCGGCGACGAGGTTGAAGCCGACCGCCTCGACCTCCTGACGGACGACACGCTCCTCGATGCGATGGAGCGTCTGCGTCTCGGTCGCGCCGGTGCCGGACCTGCCGCTGTGGTCGACCACCACGAAGACGCCGCCCGGCTTGAGCGCGCGCAGGATCGCGCGGTTCATCGCGGCGCGGTCGGTCTTCATCCAGACGGTGTCGTGGTAGAAGAGCACCATCACGACCGCGTCGAGATCGCGAGCGTCCGCCGGCAGCGGGGCACCGAACTCGCGGTCGACGCGCACGACGTTCCGCATCACCGGCTTCGCGAGGCGCTCGCTCCACGGCTTCTCGGCGAAGCGCTCGAGGACGAAGCGGTTGTTCTGCCCGTAGACGACGCCGCCCGGTGCGACGGCACGCGCCAGCAGCTCGCTGGTGTAGCCGCCGCCCGCCCCGAGCTCCGCCACCCGCATGCCCGGCCGCAGACCGATGAAGGCGAGCAACTCGGCGGGATGGCGGCCGGCGTCGAGCGCGCGATCCTCGGCCGAGCGATCGGGGGCGTCGACGACGGCGCGCGCGGTGTCGAGGTAGGGGGCGGTGGGCGGCCGGATGTGCGTCCTGGTCTTGACGCAACCGGCGAGCAGGACGCACGCGACGACGACGATCCACCTTCTCTGCGGTGAGCGCATGCCTCGCGACTAGCGGAACCGATTGGTGGAGACAATTGGGGCCGGCGCGGTCGACGGCGCGCGGCGTCGGCGAGCACAAACCCGAGTCGCGGCCTCACGGTGACCGCCCCGGTGCGCCGCGGACGAGCTCGAACCTTCCGTTTTCGCGGGCGATGTCGGTCGCGTCCACGCGCGCGCCGCAATCCGAGTAGCGAATCCGAGTAATTGCTCGTATCTTCCCTGGCGCGGAGGAGGTCACACCATGCCAGAGGTCGCGCTCGTCGGGTACTCGTTGTTCTTGGCACTCGCCTTCGGGTTGCGCGCCGTCATCCACTATCGCGACACCGGAACCACCGGCTTCGTCGGCCTTTCCGGCCGGCCTGGATCGGTCGAGTGGCTCGGGGGAGCGCTGTTCGGCGCCGCGGTCGTGGGCGGCGTGGCGGCGCCGGCGGCCGAGATCCTCGGGCTGGTGCGACCGTGGGCCGTCGGCCCGACGGCCGCCGTGCACGCCGGCGGTGTCGCGCTGTTCGCCATCGGCCTCGCCGGCACCCTGTGGGCGCAGCTCGCCATGGGAACGTCGTGGCGGATCGGCGTCGATCGCGCCGTCAAGACCGACCTGGTGTCGCACGGCCCGTTCCGCTGGATCCGCAATCCCATCTTCACCTGGATGACGTTCGCGAGCGCCGGGCTCGTCCTGCTGGCGCCGAACTGGCTCGCGGTGGCATCGTTCGTGGCGTTGCTGCTCGCCCTCGAGATCCACGTGCGCGCGGTGGAGGAGCCCTTCCTCTTGCGTACGCACGGCGAGGCCTATCGCCGCTATGCCGCCGCGACCGGCCGCTTCGTCCCTGGCATCGGCAGGCTCTGCGATGAGTGACGCGGGCTCGAGCGCGCGCCATGGCGAGGGCGGCGCGCCGCACTTCGTGCCGGCGCTCGGCCACGGCTGGCTCACCCCTTTCTACGACACGCTGGCATGGCTGGTCGGCGAGCGCCCGCTGAAGCTCCGTCTGATCGCCCTGGCCCGCATCGCCGCCGGACAGGACGTGCTCGACGTCGGCTGCGGCACCGGGACGCTCGCGCTCCTCATCAAGCAGGCGTGTCCAGAGGCCCGGGTGACGGGCATCGACGTCGATCCGAAGATTCTCGCCATCGCGCGTGCCAAGATCGACGCCGCCGGTGTCGACATCGCCCTCGTGCAGGGCTCGGCGACCAATCCGCCCCTGCCCGCCGCCTCCTTCGACCGCATCGTGAGCTCGCTCGTGCTGCACCACCTCACCACCGAGCAGAAGCGCGAGACCCTCGCGGCGCTCCGCCGGCTGCTGCGGCCGGGGGGCGAGCTGCACGTCGCCGACTGGGGGAAGCCGCAGAACGCGCTCATGTGGCTGGCGTCGAGGAGCTTCCTCCTCTTCGACGGCGCCGAGACCACCGGGGCGAACCTGCGCGGTGAGCTACCCGACCTGATGCGAGGCGCGGGCTTCAGCGACGTCCGCGAGACCGAGCACCGCATGACGCCGCTCGGGACGCTCGCCTACCTCCGCGCGCGTACCACCTGATCCCTCACTCGCCCATCGTCTGCACGTAGAGCTCGCGGATCTCCTCGATGTTGCGGTCCATGTCCTCCATCTTCCAGTCCGCCGTCGGGATCGGCGGATGGACGACGACCTCGATAGTCGTCGGCCGCACGATGATGCCGTGCTTCGGCAGGGCGTCGAGGGTGTTACGGAGCACGATCGGGACGATCGGCACGCCGGCCGCCATCGCCATGTGAAAGGCGCCCTTCTTGAAGCGACCGAGGCGTCCGGTCGGGCTCCGCGTCCCCTCGGGGGCGAGCACCAGCGAGAGGCCCTGCCGGATCGACTCGACGACGGGCTTCAGCGCCGCCACCGCCTTGTCGTGGTTGAAGCGGTCGATGAAGACCGTCCCGGCGGCGGCGAAGACGGGGCCGAAGATCGGGTTCCGCCGCACCTCCTGCTTCGCGACCGCGATGATGTCGCGCCTGAGCAGACGGCAGAGCAGCAGCATGTCGACCCCGCTCTGGTGGTTGAAGATGAAGACCGCCGGCCGATGCGACCAGAGGTGCTCCTCGCCGGTCACCGACACCTCGATGCCGGCGAGCGTCGTGCCGAGCTCGCCCCAGGTGGTGATGGCGACGTTGATGGCGTTCCGCCAGTTCCAGCTGAGCACCGCCGCCGGCACGCCGAGCAAGAGCGACGGGAACACCGCACCGATCGCCAGCGTGGTGCGCAGGACCTCGAGCGCACCCGGCGTACCGCGGCTGGTGAAACGCTTGGTCGGCCAGCCGCGAACGAGCGCCATGCTGGCGAGCCGGCTGCTCGGGTTGGTCGGCCGCGGCTTGCCGACGATCTCGAGCAGCGGCAGGTCCTCGTCGCTGTCGGTGTAGAAGTAGCTCTGCGCCAGGTCGATGGCGCGCGGCGCGCTGAAGGCACGCGCCGCCATCGCCTTGCCCTCGCCGTAGCACGGCGGGTGCACGATGCGGCCGGTGAGCCTGCCGTTCTCGATCTCGAGCTCGGTGCAGAGGATGTGCTCGATCCCGAGGTCGCGGGCGAGCGGCTCGATCTGGTAGCGCGTCGCCGACGACACGATCGCGACGGTGTGACCCTTCTTCTGGTGCGCATGCACGAGCGCGCGCGCTTCCGGGTACACGTCGGCGGCGAGGTACTCGGTGAACATGTGCTCGGCGTGGGTGACGAGCTCCGACTCGGCGACGTCGCGGAGGCGCTCCATGGTGCTGGTCACGAACCCCGAAAAGCCGATCTGGCGGAGCCGAAAGAGCCCCGCGGCGACCATCGTCTGCGTGAAGTGGCGCGCGCTCATCCGCCCCGCGAGCACGTCCTCGCGGATGAAGTGCGCGGCCGAGAAGCCGGCGACGAGCGTGCGGTCGAGATCGAAGAAGGCGCCGATGTGGGCGCCGGAGGGTCCTTCGTCGATCTCGCGCGTGAGCTCGGCGTGGAGCGTCATCAGTCGGCCGACGGCTTCGGACGGCGGGCGCGCGAGCGCGGGCCCGAGCCGTAGTCGCCGAAAGGATCGTCGCGCTCACGCACCGCCTGGCGAAAACCGGCCGCCTGCGCGCGTCCCACGAAGTCGATGCCCTCCTGGGTGTGACGCGCGATGCCGTCGAAGAGCGTGCCGAGCGTGCGGCTCGAGGTGAGGCCCATGTTCTCGGCGGTCTGGTTGCAGAGCAGCTTCAGCATCACCAGCTGATTGGTCGGGAGTCGTGCCATGCGGCGGGCGAACGCCATCGCATGCGCTTGCAGCTCGGGGTCGGGCACCACCTCGAGGATCAGACCGATCCGCGCCGCCTCGGGCGCCGGGATCTCGTCGCCGGTGAGGAGGTAGCGCTTCGCCTTCTCGAGACCCATCCGGTAGACCCACATCGCCGTGGTCGGCGTGCCCCAGACCCGCGCCGGGGGATAGCCGAAGCTGGCACCCTCGCCGGCGATGATGATGTCGGCGCAGAGCACCATGTCGGTGCCGCCGCCGATGCACCAGCCCTGCACCGCGGCGATCGTCGGCTTGGCCGCGTACCAGAGCTTCATGTAGGTCTCGACGAAGCGGCCCATCATGCGGAGGTCGGCGACGGAGTCCCAGCGGCGCTCGCGCTCCTCCTCGGTCGCCTGCGCGACGGTCGACCAGTCGAGGCCGTAGCCGGCGCAGAAGGCGGGCCCGTCGGCACGCAGCAGGATGACGCGCACGGCGCGGTCGGCGTCGGCGTCGTCGATGGCGGCGGCGAGCTCGTCGCGGAGCGCCGGCGTGATCGTGTTGTACTCGGCGGCCCGGCTGAAGACGATCGATCGGACGCCCGCCTCGGTCTCCGTGCGGATCGCGCTCATGCGGAGGGCCTTAGCACGCGGCGCGCGCCGCCGACCAGCAAATGGTGGCGGCTCAGCCTCCGACAGCCGCGCGGCTCGCGCGCGTCGAACCCGTGACGTCGCCGTGCGTGAAGTGCGTCGCGCGCGTCAGCGAGGTCCACCGACCGGTCATCGCGCGGCTCACCATGCGCTCGAAGTGGCCGATGCGGCTCTCGAGGAAGGCCGAGTACACGCCGCCGCGGAAGCCGTGGGCGTGGAGACCGCGCTGGACGCGCGTCACGACGCCGATGTCCTGCTGGTTGGTGCGGTCGAGCGCGTCGCGGCGGAAGTCGCGCAGCACCGCGAGATCGCCGCCGAGGTCGAAGCTGCGAGCGACGAGCCGGATGCGCTCGGGTCCGAGCGGGTCGATGCGGAGATACGAGAACTCGGCGGGCGCGAGAACCGGAATGATGTTGGGGAAGAGGTGACCGAAGCGGACGTAGCGCTGCTCCTCGGCCGAGAGATGCGGCAGCTCGGGGATCATCTCGCGGTACTCGGGCTTGATGAAGGCGTGGGTGTAGCTCGAGTGCTCCTCGAAGAACTGGTGGGCGCTCTTGGTCTCGACGAAGTCGTTCAGCACGTCGTGGACGACGGCGACGTGGTAGCCCTCGAGGCCGTTCTCGACGTAGATCTTCCAGTTGACGTCGACCTCGTAAATGAACTCGAAGGCGAGCTCCATGCGGTCGCCGCCGTGGCGCGCGAGCGCGGCCGGCAGCTCGCCCGCCCAGGTCTCGAACGGCGGCGCCTCGGGGTCGAGGCACCCGAAGACCATCGGCCCGGCGAACGCGATACGGATCGGCAGCAGGCTGATCGTCGAGAAGTCGCAGGTGAACTCCTCGCGGCTGGGCGCCCCCACCAGACGCCCGTCGGTGGCGAAGCTCCAGGCGTGGTACGGGCACTTGAGCTGGCGGCCGCAATTGCCGCGCCCCTCCGCGATGGCGGCGCCGCGGTGCGGGCAGACGTTCAGGAAGCCGCGGATCTCGCCGTCGTGACCGCGCACCACGACGACGGGGCTGGTGCCGACCTGAGACGCGACATAGTCGCCGGCCTCCTTCAGATCGTCGCGGTCCGCGACGTGCACCCAGCTGCGCGCGAAGATGCGGGTCATCTCGGCGTCGAAGACCGCCGGCGAGAAGAAGGCGCGCGGCGGCAGCAGGCGGCCGGGCTCCGGTTGCGAGAGATCGCAGCCGTCGATGATCGCGTCGTTCATGATCGGTCTCCTTTGCGAGCGCGAGTCCTCGGCGGTCGCCCGCTCGTCATCGCGCCCTGCACCTTCTGAAGTTGCTTGGTCAGCTGCTGGTGCGCCCGGCCGCGGGCGACGCCGAGCAACATCACGCACATGCCGAAACGGGTCGCGGCCTGGAACTCGCCGGCGTCGAGCTCGCCGCGCGCCCACTCGATCATCGCGAGCTGGTAGTGCGCGAACATGCGGCGCGAGAGCACCAGGGGATCGATCCACGCCTGGATCTCGCCGGCCGCCTGCCCGTCGCGCAGAATGTCGGCCATCAGCGAGACGTAACGCTCGGCGATGGCGCGGCGGAGCGGCGCCGTGTCCCCGGCGGTGAGAAAGAGCAGGATGAGCTCCCGCGAGTAGCGCGGCACGGCCAGCAGGTCGGCGTTGCCGGCGTCGCAGGTGGCGAGCGCCCGCGCGACGACGTCGCCCGCCCGCACCTTTTCGATGCTGCCGACGACGGCCGCGAACGTGGCCTCGAGCTCGCCGAGCAGGAGGGCCTGCTTGCCGCCGAAGAGGTTGTAGAGCGTCGGCACCGACACCCGGCTCGCCACAGCCAGGTCGCGCATGGTGAGCCCGTCGTAGCCGCGCGCCGCGATGAGATCGCGGGCCGCCTTGAGGATGCGAGCGCGGCGCTCGGCCTTGTGCTCTTCGAAGAGGCTCATGATCGTAAAGATTTGAACGCGTTCAAGAACTATCACGCGTGCAAAACTTCAGACAAGGGGGGTTCGTGAGCCTCCCGACGAGGGACTTACCGCACCACCCGCCAGGCCGCTTCGACGACCTTGCGGAGGTTCGCGAGGTCGCCGTCGTTCTCGATGATCACGTCGGCGTGGCGGCGCCGTTCGGCGTCGCCCAGCTGGGCGCCGACGCGGGCCTCGATCTCGTCCCGGCTCATGGCGCGCGAGGACGCGAGACGGGCGCGCACCGCCTCGGGCGGAGCGCTCACGACCCACAGCTGATCCACCAGGCCGGTGCCCTTGGCCTCGACCAGAACGGGGGCCTCGAGGACGATCGGCCCGTCGAATCCCGCAGCTCGCCGCGCGCCGATCTCGCGCATGATCTCCTGGAAAATGAGCGGATGGACGATCGCGTTCAACGCCTGGCGGCGCTCGGCATCGGCGAAGACGATCGCCGCGAGGCGTTTCCGATCGATCGTCCCGTCCGCGCCGACCACGTCGCGTCCGAAGGTCTCGACGATGCGGCCGAAACCGTCGCTCCCCGGCGCATAGACGCGATGACCGACCTTGTCGGTGTCGATCACGTATGCCCCGAGGTCCGCGAGCATGGCTCCGACGACGCTTTTGCCGGATCCGATCCCACCCGTGAGCCCGATGATCATCGCCGCCCTGCTGAGCGTCCCGAAGGCAACGAACGCCCAGAATCAAACCGAGACACTACCAAGGTCGCGCACTGCATCGCCGAACCGCGCGGACGCTCATGACCCGTCGGCGCAGTCGGTTTTGGACTTTGATGGTCGGTGCATCATCGCTGATCGTCCTCGCGCTCGGGCTCCTCGTAATGGAAGCGCCCGTAGAACTCCACGAACGCTGGATCGCAACACCCTGCAACTGTGTCAGTCTGGTACGAAATTCGGCATCGCCGGTTGCCACCACATCGTGGGCCGTTGTTGCCTAGCTGGAGACGCTCTGCAACAAGGCGGCGCGTGGCGCTCGACCTCGAGACGCTGGCGGAGGACGTCGAGAACGGCGTCCGTCGCCGCACGCTTCGCTACGCCGGCGGAGACGGCGCGCGCGTTCCCGCACTCGTGCTGCAACCGGCCGCCGCCGACGGGGCGCGACCCGCGGTAATCCTTCAGCACGGCGCCAACACCGGCAAGGACGATCACTACATCCAATCGCCGGCGCGGCGCTGGGCACGGCAGGGCTGGACCGTGCTCGCGATCGACCTCGCACACCACGGCGAGCGCGCCGAGAGCACGCCGAGCGACCCGCTGGTGCGGCGCCGGCTGATCGGACAGCCGGCGTTCGTGGCGCAGAGCGTCGCCGACCTGGCGGCGGGCGTCGACCTGCTGACGTCGATGCCAGAGGTCGATGCCGCGCGCATCGGCTACGTCGGCTTCAGCCTGGGCGGCATGCTCGGCATCGTCTTCACGGCCCAGGAGTCCAGGATTCGAGCCGCGGCGATCGTGATCGCCGGCAGCTTCGCGCACACGCGCTACTGGGAGCGCGGCGACTCGGACGACGAGCGCGCGCGCCGGCGCGCCGCCGCCGAGGCCACCGATCCGGCGTTCTTCGCGGCCGCGATCGCGCCCCGGCCGCTCCTGATGGTGAACACGACCGACGACCCGATCTTCCCGCGCGCGGCCGTCGACACGCTCTTCACGGCCGCACGCGAGCCGAAGGAGCTGCGCTGGCATCCCGGCACCCACCACGAGTGGGGCGCGGGCATCTACAAGGACGTCTTCAGCTTCCTGGAACGCTCGCTGTAGCCAGCGGATGGCGCTCGAGGACGACGCCGTCCTTGATCACCATGTGGATGTGGTCGATCGCCCGGGGCTCGATGAGCGGGTTGCCGGCGACCAGGATCAAGTCGGCGCGGTTGCCGACGCGGACGATGCCGAAGTCCGGGTCGCTTTGGCCGGAGACGAAGCGCGCCGCCCCGGCGGTCGCGGCGTAGAGCGCCTGGAACGGTGTGAGGCCGCAGCGGATCAGGATCGCGATCTCGCGGTGGAGCCCGGGACCCGGAAACACCCCGAGCTGGGCGTCGGCCCCGGCCAGGATCGGCACCCGGGCCTCGTTCAGCCGGCGGATGTTGTCGCAGCGGGCCTCGCGGGTCGTGCGCAGGAGCTCGAAGTAGTCGTGGAAGCCCGGGAAATCGGCGTCTGCGGGACGGCGCGCGAAGCTCGCAAGGACCTCGGCGGGCACGGTCTCGCGCTCGAGCGCCGTCGCCTCGCGCGTCCCGTCGAGGATGTCGGCGTAGTCGTCGAACACGACGCTGGTCGCGACCATCGGGATCTTGGCGGCGGCGAAGCGCGGGATCAGCTCGTCGGGGATCCGCTCCTTGTAGACGCCGTGCATCCAGGCGGCCACGCCGGCGTCGGCGGCCTCGAGCGCGTCGGCGGCGGTACCGATGTGCGCGACCGTCCGAATGCCCTGCGCACGCGCCTCGGCGACGATCGCGCGCAGCACCTCGCCGCCGAGAAGGGGCGCCCCGAGCGGGACCGCGTCGACGGCGACCTTGATGACGTCCGGCTTGTACGCCACCAGCGCCCGTACCGCCGCCCGTGCCTCGGCCGGCGTCCCGACCTCACGGGTCATACGCGGTTTGACGTACCAGCGCAGCCACCACGGAACGAGCGCGTCCACCGCCGCGACCGGGTGACCGCCCGTGATCGCGAAGATCGGGCCGGCGGCAAAGATCTCGGGTCCGAGCAGATCGCCGTGCAGAACCGCTTCGCGGCGCTCGAACACGGCGGGGGCGAGATCCGCCGGGTCGAGGACGGTCGTGACGCCGGCGTACAAGTAGCTCTGTAGATTGCGCTCCGGATCAGGGAACTTCCCTGCTCCTGCCCAGGGAGGTACCGAGTTGGCGCCGGTGTGCCCATGGAGGTCGATCAGCCCGGGCATCAGGATGCGACCCGTGCCGTCGATGGTCTTCTCGCCCGCAGCGGGGAGGAAACCGCGACCGACGATCGCCGCGATGCGTCCGCCCTCGAGAATGACGTCGCGGGGCGGCATCAGGGTCGGCGAGCGACCGTCGAAGACGAAGACGTTCGTGATCCGCGTGCGGGGAGGCGGACCGGCCGGTCGGACGACGAGCGGTGGTGGCCCCTGGTTGCATCCAACCACCGTGCCCGCCAGCACGGCCGCGATCACGGCGTATCGGGCTCCTTGCCGCCGGCTCGTGGACACGGCGGGCGCCTATATCGGTCCGCCTCTGGAGTGTCGAGACGACGCGTCGACGCTCGCACGAATGCAAGCCGCCCTTCGCGTCTCGCAGTTTTGCCGTCAAGGCATCCGATGCGAAATGCCGTCCGATCCGTGGTTTCACGCTGGATTCCCAGGTTCCTGCTGGCATCGTTCTTGTAACCGTGTTGAACGATGGTCATCGACTCCTGCACCTTCACCGAGATCACCAAGCATCTGCACGGAATCTCGGAAGGCCTCCTCGACGGCATGCGCAAGGTGGTGAGCCTGAACCCCGACGCGCCCGCCGCCGACGTCGAGCACCATCGCGACGAGTGGCTCCGGGCGGTCGAGGCCTTCGTGCGGGTGAACGCCGAAGTCCTGACCCTCGCCGAGCTGTTGCGCGCGCTCCTCGCCGCCAACGGCGAGCTCGCACAAGAAAAACCCGCGCTGAGCTAAGGAAGTCACGTCCCCCGAGGCTGCGCACGGGTCGAGCCGGGTTCGGCTGCAAGTCGCGAGGGAGCGAACGCGGAGGCGTAGCGGAAGCTACGCCGCACAAGTGAGCGACTGAGCAACGCGGCAGACGAGCCCGGATCGGCCCGTGCGCTACACCAGGCCGCCGTCGGCGGTGTGGAGGGGTGGAGCCTGAACCTCGGCTTCGGGCCCGGTGCGGTTGATCAGGTCGATCATCATGCGCAGGCGGCCGAACCGCATGCGGTTGAAGCGGAAGACCAGCCGCGGCAGGTGCGCGATCTCGGGCTCGCTGTGCTCCTCCGGAAGGGCCTGTCCAAATTCGAACATCCCCCCCTGCAGGATGTCCGTGAACTCCTGGTTCAGACGCTCGAGCAGCGGCAGCGGCAACGCCGCGTTCAGGCGGATCACGAAGCGATCTCCGACGAACCGCGACGAGTGATAGACGCGATAGAAGCCGCGGATCTCCGCGATGGCCTCGTCGATGTCGTCGGTCACCTTGAAGAGCGCGAGGTCCTCGGGCGAGATCAGGCCCGGACGGAGGAGATGATCGTCCACATAGCGCTTCCAGGTCTTCCAGTAGGTCCCGCGCGGCTCGTCGAGGAACACGATCGGTAACGGCCGCGACTTCCCGGTCTGCACCAGGGTGAGCGACTCGAAGCCCTCGTCGTGGGTGCCGAAGCCGCCGGGAAAGAGCACGATCGCGTCCGCCTCTTTGATGAAGACGAGCTTCCGCGTGAAGAAATACTTGAACGAGATCAGCTTTGGATCGCGATCGATGAACTCGTTGGCGCTCTGCTCCCAGGGGAGGCGGATGTTGACCCCGAAGCTGCGCTCCCGCCCTGAGCCCTCCTGACAGGCGCGCATGATGCCGCCGCCGGCCCCGGTCAGCAGCATGTAGCCGTCGCGGCAGATCCGCTCGGCGAACTCCTTCGCCTGCTTGTAGATGCGGGTCGTCTCCTTGGTGCGAGCCGATCCGAAGGTGCTGACCTTGCGGACGTGCCGATAGGGGGCGAACACCTTGAACGCGTGGCGCATCTCCTTGAGGGCCGTGTTGATGATCTTGAGGTCGCCGGTCGAGGCGTGGTCGCGCATCAACCGGAGGACGGTGGTGAGGATCTCGCGAAAGTACCGCTCCTGCTCCGGACCGCCGAGCGGACCGGCTTGGGCGAGGACCTGGGCGACGATTTCCTGGACCTGGGACGAGGGCGTGGGGGCTGATTGCATGCCTCGATGATAGCGGAGGCCCTGGCAACCGAACCAGTCGGGTCATTCGAGCGCACCGCGAGTCGCATGCCGGCGCTTCCGTGATAGAGAGCCGGCGCATGCTCGGGCGCTGGCCGCTGCACGTACGGATCCTGCTCGGCCTCGCCGTCGGGGTCGCGACCGGGGTGACGGCGAATCTACTCTTCGGCGGCAACCCCTCCCTCGTCTGGATCATCGACTACGTCACCGAGCCCTTCGGCCGCATCTTTCTCCGCCTCATCTTCATGGTGGTGCTGCCGCTGGTCTTCTCGGCGCTGGCGCTCGGCGTGGCGGGCCTCGGCGACATCGGTCGACTCGGCCGGATCGGCTTCAAGACCTTCGCCTACACCATCTTCGCCACCGGACTCTCGGTGGCGCTCGGCCTCCTCCTCGTGAACGTGGTCCGCCCCGGGAGCGGGCTCCCGGAGGCGACCCGTGCGGCCCTCGCGGCCAGCGCGGCGCGCACGACGCCGGCCGTCACCCCGGCCGACGCCCCGGTCGGTTTGCAGGCGGTCCTCGCGATCGTGCCCGACAACCCGCTCCGCGCCGCCGTCAACGGCGACATGCTGGCGGTCATGTTCTTCTCGCTGATGTTCGGCGTCGGCCTGGCGCTGGCGGCGCGCGAGACCGTGGCGCCGGTGATCGCCCTTCTCGAGGGCATCTACGCGGTGGTCATGAAGATCATCGACCTGGCGATGCGACTCGCGCCCTACGGCGTCGCCGCCCTGCTGTTCACCCTGACCGCGCGCCTCGGCGCCGGCGTGCTGCGGCAGCTGGCGAGCTACGTGCTGGTCGTGCTCGCCGGTCTCGCCTTCCACCAGTTCGTGACCTACGCGCTGATCGTGCGCTTCCTCGGCGGCATGTCGCCGCGGCTCTTCTTCCAACGGATCCGCTCGGTGATGATCACCGCCTTCTCGACCAGCTCGTCGAACGCCACCTTGCCGCTGGCGCTCCGGGTCACGGAGCAGTCGCTCGGCGTGCCACGCGAGATCGCCAACTTCGTGCTCACCCTCGGCTCGACCGCCAACCAAAACGGCACGGCGCTCTTCGAGGGCGTGACGGTGCTCTTCCTGGCGCAGTTCTACGGCGTCGAGCTCAGCCTGCAGTCGCAGCTCATGGTGGTGCTGATGTCGATCCTGGCGGGCGTCGGCACCGCCGGGGTTCCGGGCGGCTCGCTGCCCCTGATCGTGCCGGTGCTGGTGACGGTCGGCGTGCCGGCCGAGGGCATCGGCATCATCTTCGGCGTCGACCGGTTGCTCGACATGTGCCGCACCGTCCTGAACGTGAGCGGCGACATCACGGCCGCGGTCGTCGTTGCCCGCTCCGAGGGTGCGCTCGAGGTGCCGCTCGTGGTGCCCGAAGCGGGGTGATTCCCTAGCGAGCGGCCGCTGCCATGAGGCGGCGCGCCAGGGTCGCGTCGGTCGCGAGGTCGATCGCGGTCCACGCCATCGCGAGCGCGCCGTCCATCACGGCACGGTCGGCGATTTCGGTCGCGCAGTGGGCGGTGAACTCGGGCTGATGATTCACCGCCGGCAACGACTCGATGCCGATCATCGGATGGATCGACGGCAGCGCGAGCGAGACGTTCCCCATGTCGGTCGAGCCGGCCATGCGCTCGAGGAAGGGGCCGAGATCCGGAAGGTAGCGCCCGATCTCCTGCACGTTCCGCCGATAGCACGCGGCGATCTCGCCGTCGGGCTTCACCTCCGCGTAGGGCGGATGGTCCTCACGAAATTCGACCGTCGCACCGGTCGCGAGCGCGCCCGCCTCGAAGCAGCGCCTGACCTTGGCGTGGATCTCGTCGAGCTCGCCGAGCGTCCGAGCGCGCACGATGTAGTGCGCCGCCGTGTGCGCCGGCACGATGTTCGGCGCGTCGCCGCCGTGGGTGATGATGCCGTGGATGCGATCGGTCTGATGGATGTGCTGCCGGAGGCAGCCGATCGCGGTCTGCGCGACCGTCAGCGCGTCGGCGGCGTTGATGCCGCGCTCGGGAAACGCCGAGGCGTGCGCCTCCTTGCCGGTGTAGCGCACCTCGAACTGCGTGCAGGCGAGGAAGGGCTGCTCGACGACGTCCATCGGCGCCGGGTGCACCATCATCGCCGCATGCACGCCGGCGAACACGCCGCGCTCGAGGAGCAGGATCTTGCCGCCGCCGCCCTCCTCGGCCGGCGTGCCGACGACGCTCACCGTGAGACCGACGTCGTCCGCGACGCGCGCCGCCGCCGCCGCGGCGCCGACCGCCATCGCGGCGATCATGTTGTGGCCGCAGGCATGGCCGATTCCCGGGAGCGCGTCGTACTCGGCGCAGAAGGCGACGTGCAGCGGTCCGTGGCCGGCGCGGGCCAGGAACGCCGTCGGCAGCTCGCCGACGCCGCGGGTCACGGCGAAACCGGCGGCGGCGAGATCGTCGCAGAGCCAGCCGGCGGCGCGCTCCTCCTCGAAGCCGATCTCGGGATGGGCGTGGATGCGATGGCTGAGGGCGATCAGCGCGTCCCGAGAGCGCTCGAGCTTTTCCCGTGCGGCGGCCTTGGCGTCCATGGAGCCTCCCGTAGTTCGTGACGTCTATTTCCCGATCAGCGCGACGATGCGGAGCGGCCCACCGCTGCCGCCGCGGATCTTCATCGGCAGCGCCACGACGGTGAAGCCCTTCACCGGCACGCGGTCCAGGTTGGCGACGTTCTCGAACGCCGGCACGCCGTGGCGGAAGAGCGCGACGTGGCTCTCGAAGAGCTTCGACTGGCCGTAGTCGATGCTGGCGGTGTCGAGACCGACCGCGTGGATCTTCCGATTGGCGACCAGCCACTCGGCGGCGTGGGGCAGGAGGCCGGGAAAGTGGAGCTTGGCGACCGCGTCGGTGCCGCGCTCGTCGGTGCCGAGATAGCGGCGGCGATCCGGCCAGTGTCGGTCGAAGCCGGTCCGGATCAGCACGATCGCTCCCTCCGGTATGCGGCCGTTCCGCTGCTCCCAGGCGAGGAAGTCGTCGACCGGCACCTGATAGTCGCGATTGGCCGCCGCCTTCTCACTGACGTCGACCATGACCGCCGGACCGATCAGCCGGTCGAGCGGGATGGCATCGACCGGGAGGCCGTCCCTCCAGAAGTGCAGCGGCGCATCGACGTGCGTCCCGCCGTGCTCGGGGGCGCAGAAGGCGTTGCTGGCGTAGAAGTATCCCTTGTCGGTGACCCCGGCGTGCTCGGGGGTGAGGGCGAAGCCGGCCTCGGTCGGCCAGTAGATCGCGCTCGCGTCGAAGGGATGCGTGAGGTCGACGATGCGTGTCGCCGGCGGCACCGCGGTTGCCGGGCTCGGAGCGAGCCAGCAGAGCGCGACGCTCACGAGAACGAGACGGCAGAGCGACGCGATCCGCATGCCTCGCCTTCTACGCCATCCCCCGACGATCGCGAAGCGCGCCCGCGATGCCGGCATCCGAGCGACGCCAAAAAAAACGCCCCGGACGCCTACGCGCCCGGGGCGGACTAGGAAAGCGGTGAGCTGCGCCGCACTGCGGCGCTCGCCTCACGCGGCTTTGGTGACGTTGGAGGCCTGCAGACCCTTCGGACCCTTGGTGATCTCGAACTCGACCTTCTGACCCTCTTCGAGCGTACGGAAACCATCACCCTGAATCGCCGAGTAGTGCACGAACACGTCCTCGCCGTTCTCTTGGCGAATGAAGCCGAAGCCCTTCTCGGGGTTGAACCACTTCACGTGACCGACTGCCATGAAATCTCCCTCCTTTCGTCCGTTAACTCGTCATCGAGGGAGGGGCTCAGCCACATACGACAAAGCCGCGGCAAGATTCGCCACGGCTGTTCCGACGGACGTACTACCTTCACCTCACGACTGCGCGCGTCTCTACCAACTCGATTTCTGCATTGCAAGTACTACTCGAACCTACGAACGACTCCCGTGCTGCGGCCGCGACGATCGTCCCACCAGCGAGAGCGGACGCTCGCCGTTTACCATCTGACGTCGGCGCGTGATCCGGAAAAGCGGCCGGAGCGGGCTCACGGTCGGCGTCGAAACCAACGCCGCGCGCACCGCCTCGACCTCGACATCGCTGAGCGTCGTCGCCGCCGCGACGCTGGTGATGAGACGCGCGAGACGCGGGACCTGCACGATCTTCACACCGCGAACCTCTTGCCCGACGGCAACCAGCGCGCGCGTGAAGCAGAGCACCGCATGCACCGGCAACGGCCGGCCGAGCGCGCGTTGCACGCGGTCGGACACGCGGAGGGCCTCGACGCGACAATCCTCGACCATGTTCCGCCACGGCACCCGGGCATTGACGAAGAGCCGCTGGTCGGATCCCGTGACCCGCCCGCCGTCGTCACTGGAGAGGACGAGGAAGACGCCGTTCGGTCCGATGGCGACGTGGCTGTCGCGCTCGGGAAGCTGCGAGTCGCGCGTCACCACGCGATAGCCCGGGCCGAGGGTGGCGAGCATGCGCCGGACGTTGGCGCCGAGCTGACTTGCCCGCCATTCCTGCCACAGCTGGTTGCCGGTCCGGACAGCTTCGAGACCGCCGAGCACCGCGACGGGCAGCAAGAGGACCGTGGCGAGCGGCCCCCAGCTCGCGTCGACACCCAGCGCGAACAAGGCGACGGCGGCGGCGACCGCAGCGTAGGCCGTGGCGAGACAGCGAATCTCGGGACCGACGAACACGCGCTTGCTCCGGAGACCTGTGGCCATCTCCCAGGCACAGCAGCAACTGCCATGCCACGCCCGGCGGCGCCGGCGACACAGGAAAACTCGCGCCGAACCGGCGCCGCGAGACGCGTGCTCGGAACGAGATCGGTCCACTGGTGGTACAAAGTTGCCGACCGGCGCCGCCGGTGGCGGGCGGCGGGACGGTCAACGCCTATAGGCTTCGGCGAGGAGGTCGAGGACGTGTCGGACCGGCGTGGCGAGACCGGCGGAGCGAAGACCTGCCTCGAGCTGCAGCGCGCATCCCGCGTTGGCGGTGGCGACGAGCTCGGCGCCGCTCGCGCGGATCGCCGCGACCTTGCGAGCCACGAGGCGCCGGGCGAGCGCCGGCTGCATCACGTTGTAGTGGCCGGCGCTGCCGCAGCAGAGATCCTCGTCCTCCATCGGCACGAGGGTGACGCCGGGAATGGCGGCCAGCAACACCCGCGGTGCCGTGCGCACGCCCTGCGCGTGGGCGAGATGACAAGGGTCGTGGTAGGCGACACGGAGCGCGGGGCCGCCGCTCGGCGGCGGCTCGAGGCCGAGCTCGGCGAGCAGCTCGGTGGCGTCGACGACCCGTGCCGCGAGGGCACGCGCCGCCGCGGCCCGCAACGGATCGTCGCGAAAGAGCGCGCCGTACTCCTTCATGAGGGCGCCGCAGCCCGCGGCGTTGACGACGATGCGCGGCGCGGCCTCGGGCGATCCCCCGCCGGTGAAGGCGTCGAGGGTCCGTCGTGCCGCCGCGAGCGCGCCCTCGCGGTCGCCGGCGTGGAGGGCGAGCGCTCCGCAGCACGCCTGACCCGGGGGCACGACGACGCGACACCCGTTGGCGGCGAGCACCTCGACGGTGCTGCGCACGGTGTCACCGAAGAGCTCGGGCATGACGCAGCCGACGAGCAGCTCCGCCGTGGCGCGCTCGCGGCCGCGCGCCGGCGTCTCCGCCGCCGGCACGGCCCGGGCCGACAGCGGCGCGGGAACGAGGTGCACGAGCGAGCGGAGCGCGGCGGGGAGGCGGTGTGCGAGGCGACGCACGAGGGCCAGGATCCCCGCCCGCTCGAGGACGCGGAGCGGGAGCAGGCTCGCGCGGAGGAGCCGCGGCCCGGTCAGGACCGCGAGCGTGATGCGACGGCGGAGTCGCACGACGGGCGGGCGATCGTGGCGGGCCTCGACCCACGGCCGCGCCGCCTCGATGAGTTCGCCGTAGCGGACGCCGGACGGGCATGCGGTCTCGCAGGCGCGGCAGCCGAGGCAGCGATCGAGATGCTGCACGGCCTCGGCGTCGACCGCGAGCCGTCCCTCTTGCAGCGCGCGCATCAGGTGAATGCGCCCGCGCGGCGAGTCCATCTCGGTGCCGAGCTCGAGGTAGGTCGGACACGCGCTCTGACAGAGACCGCAGTGGACGCAATCGAGGAAGCGGGCGGTGGGCGCGAAGCCACCCGCCGGCACGGCATCGGCGCTGCCCGGCGCGTTCATAGTCGGCCGACGAAGCGACCCGGCGCGAGCGTCCCGTGCGGGTCGAGCGCCGCCTTCATCCGGCGCATGAGCGGGTAGGCCGCCGGCAGCGGTTGCCAGACGTCGACCGTCGGAGCGAGCGACTCCGGCCAACGCTCGACGACGAGGCGGGCATCATGGGCGGCGGCGACGGCGCCGAGCGCCGCGAGTGCGGCCCCGGGATCGACACCGGCGAGCGCGAGCGCGGTGGCGCCGCGGAGCGGATCGTGATGCAGGCTGCCGCGCGCACCGGGCACGGAGGCGAGCGCGGCCGCGACCAGCGCGGGGGCCCGCGCCGGGAGCGCCGGCAGGCGCACGATCAGATCGCCGGGGGCACGCCGCACGTGGTCGCGGATACGGTCGCGCCAGGCGATCGCATCCGGCTCGCCGAGGCCCGCGTCGAGCGCGATCTCGGCACCGTGGCGCACGGCGAGCTCGCCGACGCGAGCGCGCGCGACGGCCACGTCCGCCGCGACTCCGCCGAGCCGCACCACCACCGAGGCCGGCGCCGCGCCTCCGAGCTCGACGACGACGGTGACCGCGAGCGCTCCGATGCAGGCCGCGGCCGTCGCGGCGGCGAGGGCCACGGCGACGTCCGCACAGACGAGGAGGAGCACGCGCTCGTCCTCGTGCCGCGGCCGGATCTTGAACGTCACCTCGGTCAGCACCGCGAGCGTGCCGAGCGAACCGACGACGAGCTTCATGAGGTCGTAGCCGGCGACGTTCTTCACCACCCGGCCACCCGCGCGCGCGACCACGCCGGCGGCGGTCACCATCGCGATTCCGATGACGAAGTCCCGCACCCGCCCCTCCGTCGCGGCGAGCGGTCCCGCGAGATCGGCGGCGAGCAGGCCACCGATCGTCGTCGCCTCCGGCACCGGCGGCTCGAGCGGCAACCACTGACCTTCGCGCGCCAAGAGCGCCTGGAGGTCGGCCACGGTCGCGCCCGCCTCGACCGTGACCGTCATGTCGGCGGGCACGTAGGCGGAGGTGCACGCGAGCTTCTCGGTGACCAGTGCCACGTCGTAGCGCCGTGGCGGGTGGCCGAGCGCGCGATGCGCACCCCGTCCGAGCGGCACCAGGGCGCCGCCTGCCGCGGCGACCTCGGCGACCGTCGCCGCGAGTGCCGCGGCGTCGGCCGGACGCGCCACCAACCCGGGAACGACTCCGCCGATCGCGAGCGCGCGGCGGTCCGCGGCGTCGTTGCACGCCACGCTCCCGAGCCGCGCCTCGAGCTCGGAGAGCGGCTCGCGCCCCGCCCGCGAACGGTCGACCGCGGTCACAGGGCGGCCCGGCGGCGCGGCGCGCGCTGCTCGACGCAGAGACCCGCGGTCGGAAAGATCTTGCCCGGGTTCGCACGCTGCTCCGGGTCGAAGACCGCGCGTACCCGTTGCATGAGGGCGAGATCCTCGGGCCCGAAGGCGAGCGACAGCTCGCCGAGCTTCTCGACGCCGATGCCGTGCTCGCCGGTGACGCTGCCGCCGAGCTCGACGCAGGCCGCGAGGATGGCGCGGCCGGCGGCGAGCGCCCGCGCGGCTTGGTCGGGATCGCGCTCGTCGTAGAGCACGATCGGATGGATGTTGCCGTCGCCGGCGTGGAAAACGTTGCCGATGCGGAGCGAGTGGGCCTCTCCGATCGCCTCGATGCGCGCCAGGATCTCGGGGAGGCGCGTCCGCGGCACGACGCCGTCCTGGGTGCAGTAGCTCGGGGCCAGACGGCCGACCGCGCCGAACGCACGCTTGCGGCTCTTCCAGAGCGCCGCGCGCTCGGCCTCGTCGGCGGCGCGCCGCACCCGACTGGCACCGTGGTCGCGACAGAGCGCCTCGATGCGGGTGGCGGTCGCCTCGAGGCCCGCCGCCGCTCCGTCGATCTCGATGATCAGCACCGCGCCGGCGTCGGTCGGGAACCCATAGTGGTAGGCGGCCTCGACCGCCGCGACGATGATGCGGTCCATCATCTCGAGCGCCGCCGGCACGATGCCGGCGGCAATGATCGCGGACACCGCGCTGGTCGCGTCGGCGACGGTCGCGAAGACGGCGAGCATCGTCGTCACGGCCTCGGGCACCGGCACGAGGCGGAGCGTCGCCGCGGTGACGATGCCGAACGTCCCCTCGGCGCCGCACACGACGCCGGTGAGATCGTAGCCGAGCGTCTCCTCGATCGCGTCGCCGAGCTCCACCACCTCGCCGTCGGGCAACACCAGCTCGACGCCGAGCACGTGGTTGGTGGTGACGCCGTACTTGAGGGTGTGCGGGCCGCCCGAGTTCTCGGCGACGTTGCCGCCGATCGTGCAGGCGTTCTGGCTCGACGGATCCGGGACGTACTGCAGTCCCGCGGCCCGGACGGCGCGGGAGACCTCCGCGTTCACGACCCCGGCCTCCGCCACGACCCGACGATTCGCGAGGTCGATGGCGCGAATCGCCCGCATCCGGCTCGTCCCGACGACCAGCGGCGCGGGGGCGGCGAGGCAGCCTCCGGAGAGCCCGGTGCCCGCCCCGCGGGGCACGAACGCCACCCCGGCGTGCCAGGCGGCCTGCAACACTCGCGAGACCTCGTCGGTCGTCCGCGGCAGGACGACGAGGCGCGGCACGGCGCGCTCGAGGGTGTAGCCGTCGCACTCGTAGACGGCGAGCGCCGTCGCGGCCGAGACGATGCCCTCCGGACCGACGATCGCGGCGAGCGCGCGCTCGAGCGACTCCGGCCACGCGACCGACGTTGACACCGCGCGACGATACCACAATAAGCTCCGGGCGAGCGCCGGCGGCGGCGCGTCGTACCGCGAGCGAGCCCGATCATGCCAGCGATTCCCCCCTCGAGCGTCTTCCCACCGCCGGAGCGGCTGCTGCTCGGCCCCGGCCCGAGCCAGGTCCATCCGCGCGTGTTGGCCGCCCTCGCCACTCCGCTGGTCGGCCACCTCGATCCCGCCTTCATCGCGCTCATGGAGGAGACCAAGCGGATGCTGCGCGAGGTCTTCGGCACCACCAACCCTCTCACCATTCCGATCTCCGGAACGGGAAGCGCCGGCCTCGAGGCCACGATCGTGAATCTCGTCGAGCCCGGCGACGAGGTCGTCGTCGGCGTGAACGGCGTGTTCGGGACCCGTCTCTGCGACGTCGCGGAGCGCGCCGGCGCGACCGTGATCTCGGCCGAGGCGCCCTGGGGGGAGAGCGTGCCGCCGGAGACCGTCGCGGCGGCGCTCGGCCGGGCGCGGAAGCCGCGGCTGGTGGTGCTGGTGCATGCCGAGACCTCGACGGGAGTGTGGCAGCCGCTCGACGACGCGAGCCGTCTGGCCCACCAGCACGGTGCGCTGTTCGTCGTCGATTGCGTCACCTCGCTCGGCGGCTGTCCGGTCGACGTCGATCGGGCCGGCATCGATGCGGCCTACTCGGGGACGCAGAAGTGCCTGAGCTGTCCGCCCGGCCTCGCCCCCGTCACCTTCGGCCCGGCAGCGGTGGAGCGGCTCCGCGCCCGCACCTCCAAGGTCCGGAGCTGGTACCTCGACCTCACCATGCTGGAGAAGTACTGGGGCGAGGAGCGCGTCTACCATCACACCGCGCCGATCAGCATGAACTACGCGCTCTACGAAGCGCTGCGGGTGGCGCTCGAGGAGGGCCGCGAGGCTCGCTTCGCCCGCCATCGCCTGAACCACGAGGCCCTAGTGGCGGGGCTGGAGGCGCTCGGTCTCACCATGGCGGTCGCGGCGAGCGAGCGCCTCTGGATGTTGAACAGCGTGCACATCCCCAAGAGCGTCGACGACGCGGGGGTCCGAAAGGCGTTGCTCGACGAGGAGCGGATCGAGATCGGCGGCGGGCTCGGACCCCTCAAGGGCAAGACCTGGCGCATCGGGCTCATGGGAGAATCGAGCCGGGCCGAGCACGTGAGGCGGTTGCTGACGGCGCTGGGGCGCATCTTGCCCCGTCAGGGTTTCGCCTGTGATGCGGGCGCGGGTGTGGCGGCCGCGGAGCGCGTCTATGCGGCCGCGCCGCAGCCGGCGGCGCCGTCGGCGTCCTGACGCGCGACGCTAGGCTGCTCCGCGACGCGAGCGAACGGGTGGGCTCAGTAGGTCTGGGTGTGGCGGGTCTCGAATCGACTCTCGCTCTGGGCGACGGTCTTCATCTTCTGACCCATCTCGATCAACCAATCGCCGCCGCGATCACCGTAATAGGTGATGAAACCCATGCAGCAGACGATGCCGGCCACGAACCCGAGCATGAAACTGCGAACGCCGGGACTCATTTCCCCTCCTCACCGCAGGACGACTTCTCCTGCCCACGACCTCCGAGAACCCCGCACGCCGGTCGACGCCAGCGGTGGCGCGCGATTGCGGCTTTAATTGACACGGATGTTTTCGCACTGTCAACGCGGCGTCGGGTGGCGGGGAGCCTGCTCGCCGCGCTCGCCGGGGTCGTCGTCGCCGGTTGTTCGCCCCTGCTCCGCCAGGGAGCCTCGCCGTTGCAACCCCTCGCCGCGTTGCCGCCCGTGGCGGACGACACCGACCGTGCCTCGCTTCTGACGGCCGCCCGCGAGAGCCTCCGCTACTTCGAGCGCCTGCCGGTCGATCGCGAGCTCGCCTTCGGCACCGCCGTGCGGAGCGCCGGAGAGATGCGCGCCGCCGCCGCCTCCCTGGTCGACCTGCTGGCGAGCGATCCCTCACCGGAGGTCCTGGCCGCGGAGCTCGGCCGGCGTTTCGTCGCTCATCGCGCCGAGGCGCCCGGGGGGGTGGTGTTCACGGGCTATTATTTGCCCGAGCTCCCGGCCCGCACCGCCCGCGACCAGCGCCATCGGGTGCCGGTCCTGGGCAGGCCACCCGACCTGGTGACCGTGGCGCCCGGCGACCTCGGCGCCCCCCCGGCCTGTCGCGAGCAGCTGGTCGGCCGGGTGGTCGACGGCGCGCTCAAGGCGTATCCCGCGCGCTCCGAGATCGAGACCGCCGGGGTCATGGGGGCGCCGGTCCTGGCCTGGGTGGACGATCCCGTGGGCCTCTTCTTTCTCCAAATCCAAGGCTCGGGGATCCTGACCTTTCCCGACGGCACGTCCCGACTGGTCGGCTTCGCCGCGAGCAACGGGCGGCCGTACGTCAGCATCGGCCGCCTCCTGGTCGAGCGCGGCGCGCTCCGCCTCGAGCACGCGTCGATGCCGGCGATTCGGAGCTGGATCGAGGACCATCCCGAGGAAGGCCAACGTCTCCTGCAGGAAAACCCTCGCTACGTGTTCTTTCGCGAGCTCACCGGGCCACCGCTCGGCAGCCTCGGCGTGGCGGTCACCCCGGGCCGGTCGATCGCCATCGACCCGACGGTCTTTCCACCGGGAGCGCTCGGATTCATTCACATCCAGGCCAACGGACCGAGCCCCGAGCTCTCGAGACTGGTCTTCGCCCAGGACGCCGGCGCCGCCATTCGCGGGCCGGGACGCGTCGACGTCTATTTCGGCGCCGGGACGGACGCCGCGAAGACCGCCGGCAGCTTGCGATCGCCGGGCGAGCTCTACTTTTTCTTGCCGCGTCCGACGCGCCCCCGCTGAGCCGCTCGGAAGGCCGCGAGATCGCGGTTGCTGCGGGCGATCGAAGTTGCCACAATCCCCAGGCGATTCCGAGCGTTGCCCAATGCGTGATGTCTACCTCCTGAGCGCCGCTCGCACGCCGATCGGCGGGTTCGGCGGCTCGCTCGCGGCGCTCGCAGCACCTGCGCTCGGCGCCGTGGCCTTGCGAGCGGCGGTCGAGCGTGCGGGTGTCGCCCCCGACGCCGTCGAGCAGGTGATCATGGGGAACGTGATCGCCGCCGGCCTGGGTCAGGCACCCGCCCGGCAAGCGGGGCTCGGTGCCGGCATTCCCCGCACGCACGGCGCCCTCACGATCAACAAGGTCTGCGGCTCGGGGCTGATGGCGGTGGCGCTCGGCGCGCAAGCGATTCGTCTCGGTGAGGCCGATCTCGTCGCCGCCGGCGGCATGGAGAGTATGACCCGCGCCCCCTATCTGCTGCCTCGCGCCCGCGACGGACACCGACTCGGACACGGCCCGCTCCAGGACGCCATGATCCTGGACGGGCTCTGGGACCCCTACAACGACTTTCACATGGGGACCGCCGCCGAGCGCTGTGCACGCCAGCGCGACATCACGCGCGCACAACAGGACGAGTTCGCGGCGACGAGCTATCGTCGTGCGCAGGCGGCCGTCGCCGCGGGAGCGTTCGCCGCCGAGATCGTCGCGGTCGAGGTCCCGGGGCGCGGCGGCCCGGCGCACATCGAGCTCGACGACGAGCCCGGCCGCGTGGACTTCGCACGCATCGCGACGCTGCGTCCGAGCTTCGAGGCGAGCGGCACGATCACCGCCGCCAACGCTTCGACGCTCGCGGACGGTGCTGCCGCCTTGCTGCTCGGCAGCGAGGAGTCGGTGCAGCGCTTCGGGGCTCGTCCACTCGCGCGCGTCGTCGCCACGGCGGTCGCGGGCCGCGCCCCAGAGGAGTTCCCGATCGCGCCGGTGGACGCGATCACCAAGGTCGTCGCGCGCGCCGGACTCGCCCTCGGGGACATCGACCTCTTCGAGATCAACGAGGCCTTCGCGGTCGTGGCGCTCGCGGCGATACGAGCGCTCGGCCTGGATCCCGAGGCCGTGAACGTCCACGGCGGCGCGATCGCGCTCGGACACCCGATCGGCGCCAGCGGCGCGCGCGTGCTCACGACCCTGCTCACCGCACTCCGGCTACGCCGCCGCCGCTACGGACTCGCGACCCTCTGCCTCGGCGGCGGCGAGGCCATCGCCATGATCGTCGAGCGCGTCGAGTGAGCGAGGAACCGGCGGGTCAGGCCGTCCATCCGCGGCAGTATCGCCGGTCGATCGTCGCCGTCGCGGTGCTGGCGATGGCGACGTGGTGGGGCATCGGGCTCCCCTATTCGCTGTTCGCGTGGCTGCTCGACCCGTGGCAGCTCTCCTGGACCCTCTACTGTTACGCGTGGGAGGTCCCGGTCTTCGGCCTGGTGGGCCTCGTGCTCATCCCGCAGATCCTGTGGCGCGACATCGAGCGCCGCTGGACCGTTCTCGCGACCGCGCCTGCACACGACGCCGGCGGCGCGATCCTCGCCCTCGAGCGCAAGATTCTCGATTATCCGATCCGGGTGGCGGTGGTGCTGCTCCTGGCATCGTTGATCGGCTACGGCATGGGCGCGCTGCAGATCCGCTGGTTCGCGCAGCTTCCCGTCTCGGAAGCGATCAAGATCTGCCTCCTCGGCGTCGTCACCGGTCTCATCGGCGCGCTCTTCGCCTATCTCTACCTGGAGTGGCGCCTCGCCCCCCTGCTTCGCCACCTGGCCTTCGTCGACGCGACGGCCCCCGCCACCGGCCGCCGCGTTCCGCTCTCGGCCAAGGTCTTCGCCTGCTCGCTGATCCTGACCGTGACGGTGCTCCTGTTGTTGGGGACGATCTTCTACAGCCGTGGCGAGCGCATCCTGGAGGAGGAGGTCGGCACGCGCGTGCTCGCCGAGGTGCAACACCTCGCGGCCGAGCTGGAACGGGACGGCGCCGGACGCGTCGCCGATCAACGGTGGTGGGAGGCCCGCGAGCAGCGCATGACGCTCGGCGCGAGTGGCTACGCCTATGTGGTCACGGCGGACGGCGCGGTCGCGGGCGGCTCGCAGCGGCATGCCCGTCTCGGCGACGAGGGCTTCCGACCCGAGATCGCCGGCCGCATCCTGCACGAGGACCGCGGCCACCTCGTCGACCGCGTCTACACTCCACGCATCTTGGCCTTCGCGTCGCTCGCGGACTCGTCGCGGCGTGTGGTCGCCGTGGTGCAGCGCTCGGAGTTCGCGGGCGAGCTCGACGCCATGCTCTGGCGCGGCGGCCTGATCTTCGTCATGGCGCTCCTGCTGGCGCTTCTCCAAGGCTACCTCTTCTCGCACCGGATCACGCGCCCGATCGAGGTCCTCACTCGCATGGCGACCGCCATCGCACAGGCGCCGGAAGGCAGCTGGGAGACCGTCCCGGTACGCACCAACGACGAGGTCGGCGAGCTCGCCAACGCCTTCAACCGCATGACGGCGCGACTCGAGCAGGCGCGCCGCGAGCTCGAGCGCTACAGCGCCGACCTGGAGCGGCGCGTGGCGGAGGCGACGCGCAACATCACCACGCTCTACGACGTCACCCGTACCGCCACCTCGACGCTCGAGCTCGACGACGTGTTGAAGCTGGTGGTCGAGAAGATCATGGCCGCCCTCGATCTCCATCGCCTCGTCCTGCTCTGGCACCCGCCCGATCTCGACGGAGCGGTCGACGCCTACACCAGCGCCGGGGGGTCGGACGGCGAGCGTCTCGAGCTCGGTGAGGGCATCGACCTGGCCGGACTCTGTCCGCCGCCGCACGAGGCGACGGTCGTGGCGCGCGCCAGCATCGGAGCCAAGCTCCCCGATTCGATGCAACGCATCCTCACCGGCCCGGACGTGCTCTGCCTGCCGCTGGTTTTCAAGAGCCAGTACCTCGGGCTCGTGCTGGCGAGCCTCGACGGTGAGGCGCGCCAACCCGACCTCGAGCTCGCCGGCGCCCTCGCCAGCCACGCCGCCGCCGCGCTCGCCAACGCCGGGCTCTTCGAGACGGCGCGCCGCCACGAGGCCGAGCTCCGCAAGCTGTCGCAGATGCGCGTCCAGCTCCAGGAGGAGAGCCTTCGCAGCCTGTCACGCGAGCTGCACGACGGCGTGGGGCAGGTCTTGACCGCGATCAAGATGGATCTCGGCATGATCGAACGGGCCGCGACGCCGGATCCGCAGGTGCTGCAGGGCCGCGTCCGCGAGGTGCGCGAGCAGGTCACGGAGCTCCTGCAGGAAGTGCGAACGATGTCGCAGTTGCTGCGCCCGTCGATGCTCGACGACTTCGGCCTCGTCCCGACTCTGCAATGGTTGGTCGAGAAATTCACGGCCCGCACCCGCATCGTCGTCGACCTGCGTACGCCGCCGCCCGAGACCCGCCTGCCGCCGCCGATCGAGGTCTTGCTCTACCGCGTGACGCAGGAGGCGCTGACCAACGTCGTCAAGCATGCCAAGGCCCGCCACGTCGACGTCGAGCTCGACGTCCGCGACGGCCAGGCGGCGCTGACCATCGCCGATGACGGCATCGGATTCGACGTCGAGCGCTTCCGCCGCACGCCCGTGGCCGGCGGCGTCGGCCTGCTCGGCATGCGCGAGCGCGTGGCGTACTACCGCGGCCGCATCGACATCAAGTCGCGGCCGCAGGCCGGCATGCGCATCACGCTCACCATCCCCATCGACGACCTGATGGATCCTCAGCGCGGCGCCGGCGGCCGCATGACGCGCGTCGGTTGAGCACGGCGGCGTTGCGAGACGTCGAGCCCGCGTGGGCTCCGCCGAGCCGGCTGCGCTGGGCGGCCGCTTGGGGCGTGCACGCCTACACCGCGAGCGGCGCGATCATCGCGTTCCTGGCGCTGGCGGCGATCGGGGAGCATCGCTTCGTCGACGTCTTCCGCTGGCTGAGCCTGGCGTTCTTCGTCGATTGCACCGACGGAGCGCTGGCCCGTGCCGTCGGGGTGAAGCGCGTCCTGCCCCACTACGACGGCGCCCGTCTCGACGACATCGTCGACTACCTCACGTACGTGGTGGTGCCGATCTTCCTGTTGCACGAGGCGGGCCGCTTCCCGGCCGGTCATGCGTCGTTGGTGGCAGCGGCCCCGCTGCTGGCGAGCGCCTACGGATTCTGTCGCAGCGATGCCAAGACCGACGATCACTACTTCCGCGGCTTCCCCTCGTACTGGAACGTGTTCGCGCTCTACGCCTACGCGCTCGCGATCTCGCCGGCGGCCACCGCGACCTGGGTCGTCGTCTTGTCGCTCCTGGTCTTCGCACCGCTCAAGTTCCTCTACCCCTCCCGGGCGCCGCACTTCCGCGCCCTCTCGATCGGTCTCGGAATCCCGTGGGCGATCGTCATGCTCTACGTCATCTGGACCCTGCCCGCGACGCCGTCACTTCTGATCTGGGCGAGCCTCGCCTATCCGGCATATTATTGCGGCATGTCGTTTTGGCTCCAGGCGACGGGACGGGCGTGAGCAGCGAGCTCTCGGACCGTCTGCGGCGCGCGCACCAACTCTTCATCGAGGCCTATCGCCTGCACATGGCGGGCGATCTCGATGGCGCCGTCGCACGCTATCGCGAGTCGATCGCGAGCCGACCGACGGCCGAGGCCTACACGTTCCTCGCCTGGGCGTTCAGCTTCATGGACCGCCTGGAGGACGCCATCGCCGAGTGCAAGAAGGCGATCGAGGTCGATCCCGATTTCGGCAACCCCTACAACGACATCGGCTCCTATCTGCTGAAGCAAGGCAAGCTCGACGAGGCGATCCCCTGGCTCGACCGTGCGGTGCAGGCGAAGCGCTACGAGCCACGCCACTACCCGCACTGCAATCTGGGTCGGATCTACTGGGCCAAGGGCCTGCTGAATCGCGCCATCGCCGAGTTCGAGCGCGCGCTCGAGCTCGACTCCACGTCCCGCTTCGCCCAAGGCGCCCTCGCCGCGATCCGCCAGCAGCTGCACTAGTTCATACGAGGGATCTCTCCCTCGCCCCAGACGGGCAAAGCCCGTCCGGGGCCCCACTCCCGGCTCGCTCGCGCTCGGCCGCGCGCTCCGCGCGCGGAGGTCCGAGTCTTGAGTCAGCCTCCCCGCTCAGCTGATGAGCGAGGAGCGCGAGTTCACCTCGCGCTCCGAGGCCCATCGGAGGATCGGGCGCGAAGCGCCCGACCGCACGGGGGCGAAATCAACTAACGAGCCACTCGATCAGGTGCTGCATGTCCTTCTCGGTGATGCCGACACCGGCGTTGCCGTCGGCGGATCTCCGGAGCCAGGCGCCGTCCTCGCGGAGCGCCAGGTCGAACCAGTCGGCGGCCGACGGATCGGAGCGGTCGTACTGGATCACGGACGCGGTCGCGAGCGGACCGAGCGGGGCCGGCCGGCCGCCGATCGACGCCAGCGGCTGCACCACGATCTCGAGCCGGCGCTCGAGGAATTCGAGCGCCAGGCGGGCGCCGTCGGGAACCTCGATCCCGCCCAGGTTCTTCGGGTTGAGCGCGCGCTGCAGCTTGATCGCTTGCTCCGCGAGCTCCTTGTTGACGGCGTTGGCGAGCGTCTCGACCTCGGTGAAGAGCTGCCGCACGTGGCGCGCGCGAATCGTGAACAGCTCCTTCTCGCGGTTGGCGCGACGTCCCACCCGTCCGTTCGAGGCCATCTTCCGTTCGGCCTTCTCGGCGACGGTGCGTACCCAGTCGCGCATGTCGGCGGCTGCCATATGCGAAAGAAATGCCGTTTGCAAATTACTCGGCGGGACGCCGCAAGCGTTCGCCAAGGCCGATCTTCAACTGTTCGAGCAAGGGCTTCGGCTCGGCTTGCAAGCCGCCGATCGCGAACCCCTGCACCAAAACGCCGTTCAGCGTCGCCATGATGAGCGTGGCATCCGCTTGCGGATTGACGGTGGTGCGAAACACGCCCTTCTCACGCCCGGTCTCGAGGATGTCGGCCAACAGGTTGCGATAGATCCGGAAGAGCTCGGTGGTGCGCCCGAGTACGTCGTCGAGGTTCTTTTCCTCGCGCACCACCAGGGAGAGCAGGAAGCGCACCGAATAGATGTTCTGACTGACGAACTCGAAGTAGACGTCGATCAGCTTGCCGATCTGCTCGAACTCGTCGAGACCGGAGAGGGCCTCGAGGACGTCGATCGAGTACGGTGCCAGCGAATCGGTGAGCGCGGTCCGGAAGAGATCTTCCTTGCTGTCGAAGTGCCAGAAGATGAGCGCCTTCGAGACCTGGGCCTCCTTGGCGACCTGCGCAAGCGAGGTGTTTGCGTAGCCCTGGGTCGAGAACAGCTTGGTAGCGGACGACAGGATCTTCTGACGAGTATCCATGCAGCGAGCCCGGAAGGGCTTACGCTACGCAACCATACCTACAGGCGCAAGGGCCGCCGCCCGTCGGCAGGCCTCTTCCCAAGCGTTCAGGCGGCCCGCTCGAGCGGCAGCGCCGTGAACGTCAGACCGCCCGGCCCCACGTCGACGACGACGCGGGACCCTTCCGTCACCTCGCCGGCCAGGATCTTCCGCCCGAGGGTGGTTTCGATCTCGCGTTGCAGCAGACGCTTCAGCGGACGCGCACCGTAGACCGGATCGTAGCCGGTGTTCGCGAAGTGGTCGCGGGCGGCGTCGGTGAGCTCGAGCACGATCTTGCGCTCCTCGAGTCGCTTCCGCAGGCGGCCGAGCTGGATCTCGACGATCTGCTTCAGATGCTCGCGCGACAGCCCGTGGAACACCACGATCTCGTCGATGCGGTTCAGGAACTCGGGCCGGAAGTGCCCGCGCATCGCCTCCAGCACCTCGCGCTTCATGGCTTCGTAGGCCTCGTCGTCGGCGCCGCCGCGGTAGGCCAGGATCACGTGGCTTCCGATGTTGCTGGTCATGATGACGACGCTGTTCTTGAAGTCGACGGTGCGGCCGTGGCCGTCGGTGAGGCGTCCGTCGTCGAGGATCTGCAGCATGACGTTGAAGACGTCCGGGTGAGCCTTCTCGATCTCGTCGAAGAGGATGACGCAGTAGGGATGGCGGCGCACGGCCTCGGTCAACTGACCGCCCTCGTCGTACCCGACGTAGCCGGGAGGCGCTCCGATGAGCCGTGCCACGGCGTGTTTCTCCATGTACTCTGACATGTCGACCCGGATCATCGCGTGCTCGTCGTCGAAGAGGAACTCGGCGAGCGCGCGCGCCAACTCGGTCTTCCCGACGCCCGTGGGGCCGAGAAAGATGAACGAGCCGATCGGCCGATTCGGGTCCTTCAATCCAGAGCGTGCGCGAATGACGGCGTCGGCCACCGCGCGCACCGCCTCGTCCTGGCCGATGACGCGCTCGTGCAGGTGGTCCTCGAGCCCGAGGAGCTTCTCGACCTCACCCTGCATCAGCTTCGCGACCGGAATGTGCGTCCAGCGGGCCACCACCTCGGCGATGTCCTCCTCGTCGACCTCCTCCTTGAGGAGACGCGAACCCGCCCCCTCCCCCTTCTCGAGCCGGGCCTCCTCCTCCGCGAGCTCCTTCTCGAGGCCGGCGAGCTTGCCGTACTTGAGCTCCGCGACCTTGTTGAGGTCGTAGGCCCGCTCGGCCTTCTCGATCTCGAGGCGGGTCTGCTCGATCGCCTCGCGGAGCTGGCGATGCTTGTTCACGGCGCCCTTCTCGGCTTCCCATTGGGCACGCAGCCGATCGCTCTCGGAGCGGAGATCGGCGAGCTCCCGCTCGAGCCGTTCGAGCCGCTCGCGCGACGCCTTGTCGGTCTCCTTGCGAAGCGCCTCGCGCTCGATCTCCAGCTGCATCACGCGCCGCGACACCTCGTCGAGCTCCGCCGGCATCGAGTCGATCTCGGTGCGCAGCTTGGCCGCCGCTTCGTCGACGAGGTCGATCGCCTTGTCGGGAAGGAAGCGGTCGGAGATGTACCGATCCGAGAGGACCGCCGCGGTGACCAGCGCCGCATCCTTGATGCGGACCCCGTGGTGCACCTCGTAGCGCTCGCGGAGCCCACGCAGGATGGAGATGGTCTCCTCGACGGTCGGCTGATCGACCAGGACCGGCTGGAAGCGGCGCTCGAGCGCGGCGTCCTTCTCGATGTACTTGCGGTACTCGTTGAGGGTCGTGGCGCCGATGCAATGCAGCTCGCCCCGCGCCAGCATCGGCTTCAGGAGATTGCTGGCGTCCATGGCGCCTTCCGCCGCGCCCGCCCCGACCACGGTGTGGAGCTCGTCGATGAAGAGAATGATCTCGCCTTCGGACGACTGGACCTCCTTCAGCACGGCCTTCAAGCGCTCCTCGAACTCGCCGCGGTACTTGGCACCGGCAACGAGTGCGCCCATGTCGAGCGTGATGATGCGCTTGTTCTTCAAGCCCTCGGGGACGTCGCCGCGGACGATGCGCTGCGCCAGGCCTTCGACGATCGCGGTCTTGCCGACGCCCGGCTCGCCGATCAACACGGGGTTGTTCTTGGTTCGGCGCGACAACACCTGGATGACGCGGCGGACCTCCTCGTCGCGCCCGATCACCGGATCGAGCTTGCCCTGGCTGGCGAGAGCGGTGAGATCTCGACCGAACTTCTCGAGGGCCTGGTAGGTCGACTCGGGATCTTGGCTGGTCACGCGCTGATTGCCCCGGACGCCCTTGAGCGCCCCCATCAACTTGTCGCGCGTGAGACCCACCTCCTTCAGCAACCGGCCGACCGCGCCCGCCTCGTTCAGCATGGCAAGGACGAGATGCTCCACGCTCACGTACTCGTCCTTCAGGCTTCCAGCCTCGCTCTCGGCCTGCGCCATGAGCTTGGCGAGGCGTTGGGTCAGGTACGGCGTCGTTCCGGATCCCGAGCCGGCCACCTGCGGAATGCGATTCAGCTCGCGCTCGATGCGCTCGCGCAGATCCGTCACCGCGACCCCGGCGCGTTCGAGCAGCACCGGAGCGACGCCGTCCGGCTGGGCCAGCAAGGCTGCCAGAAGGTGCTCGACGTCGACGCCCTGATGGTTGCGCCGGACGGCCAGCGTCTGGGCATCGCGGAGCGCTTCCTGGGACTTTTGGGTCAGCCGTTCGACGTTCATGGGTGTCACGAACTAACCACGGAATCGACCGCGGGCAAGGTCGCCCGCTACTCTAATTGACGTTGCCTCTCGGCGGCCGCTACAATTCGCGAACCCATGGCGCCCCGATGACGCAACATCTCTGGAGGGTTGGAAAGATCACGCTCGGGGGGCTCCTGCTGGTCCTCGGCGTCATCGGCCTCCTCCTCCCGGTAATCCCGCAGATTCCCTTCCTCCTGGGCGGCCTGACGTTGCTGTCCTCGGAGAGTCGCCATGCGAGGGCGTTGCTCGACTACATCGAGAAACGCATCGGTTGGCGGCGCTCGACACCTCAGCAACCCTGAGACGGAGGAACGATGTCCGACGGCGAAAAGGACCGCCTAGGCGACAAGCTCCGCGACGTCGAGAAGGCGCGCGAGGACACGTTCTTCGCCGAGCGCGATCGCGAGCTGCTCGCAAAGCTCAAGAGCTCGACCGCCACACAAGAAGAGGACTCCGTCCGCGCGCTCGCCCGCACGCGCTGCCCGCGATGCGGCGAGCGCCTCACGACCACCACCAGACTCGACGTCGAGATCGACGAGTGTCCGGGCGGCCACGGCATCTGGCTCGACGACGGCGAGCTCGAGAAGCTGACGGCCCGCGAGAGCTCCGGATGGTTGGCTCGCGTGCTCGGGCGATCGCGCTGAGCCGGTCAGCGGGCTAGGTGTTCAGCGGAATCGTCGAGTGCGTGGGCGAAGTCGTCGCCCACCGCCGTCGCGGTGCCGACGCGGAGCTCGCGCTCAAGAGTCCGTTTCGGGGCCTTGCCCTCGGCGAGAGCATCGCCGTGAACGGCGCCTGCATGACGGTGGCGGCGCGCCGCGCCGCGGCCTTCACGGTGGTCGTGTCGGCGGAGAGCCTCCGGCGCACGACGCTCGGCGCTCTCCGCGTCGGCGCCCGCGTCAACCTCGAGCGCTCGTTGCGGCTCTCGGACCGCCTGAGCGGTCACCTCGTCTTCGGGCACGTCGACGGCATCGGCACGGTGCGCGCGATCGAGCCCGAAGGCGAAAGCGCGCTCTATCGCTTCGCCGCACCCGCCGGGGTCGGTCGCTTTCTGGTCGAAAAGGGCTCGATCGCCGTCGACGGCGTCAGCTTGACGGTCTTCGCATGCGGCCCGCGCTCGTTCTCCGTCGCCATCATCCCTCACACCGCCTCCACCACCACCTTGGGAGCGATGCGGCCCGGGCAACGCGTCAATCTCGAGACCGACATGCTGGCGCGCTACGTCGATCGCGCCGTCGCCCATCACCTCCAACGCCATCGAACGCCGTAGGCTCTGCGCAAGCGCCCGCGCAGCATCTTGAATGCTGCATTGTGGCGCGCCGTGGGCCTCCGTATAATCGCAGGCATGGCTAAGGAGGTCACCATGCTGAGAGCCCGATGGGGAACGCTCGGGGCAGGGGTGGCACTCGGAGCCGCCGCGGCAGGCTCACTCGCACTGGCGGGAGGCGCCGTGTACGCGGAAGGTGACTCCTTCGGCCCTCTCCTGGCGCTCGTGGGAGCCGCCGGGTCGCTCGCGCTGATCTACGACGACTCCCCGAAGCGCTGGGTGCTGGCGCTCTACGCCGCGCTGATCGTCTCGAGCTTCATCGTCCTGTCGAGCCACCTCCGCGGGGGCATCGACGGCGCCTTGGTGATCGCCGTGGCGGTCGTGGCGGTCGCGCTCCCGATCGGCTTCGATCTCGTGCTCTCCGACTTGGGTCGGCACCTCGAGGTGAATCGCCGTCTCGGTCTCGGCACGCTGGTGAGCTTCGTCATTCTGGTGCTGCCGCTCACGGCCCTGATCTTGGCTCAGGCCCACCAACGCGCCCGGAGCGAGGACGAGGATCTCCTCCAGGAGGTCGCGCAGAAGATCCGTCGCGAGCAGGGATCGCTGGTGGTGAGCGAGCTCGACCCGCGGAAGCGCACCATGCTGCAGAACCGCATCGCGATCCGGAGCGGCGATCACACCTATCGGCTCTCGGACGCCGAGTTCGAGAAGGAGGTCCGCGAGTACACGGTTCGCAAGGACACCGAGAAGAAGGGCGTCCGTACGAGCGACGTGTCGCGCGAGGCCGAGGAGCGGATGCGCGTCATTCTGAAGCTGCAGGGGACCGCGGCTCCGAACGACGTCGTGCTCTTCTCCCATCGCGGACCGATGACGATCATCGAGAAGAAGGTCGCGCTGCAGAGCGACGACGACGGAACCAGCTGAGCCTTTCGTCCATCCGGCTCACGATCCCCCGGCACGGCACCGTGACGGGGGATTTTTCGTATCCGCGTCGCCTTCAGCGCCGAAACGAGTTTCGGACGGGCTGCTCGTGATGCTCCTCGAGCGGCGCCGTGCCACGCGCCGCGACGAGCAACTCGTACCACGCCCACACCTCGGGAAACGTCGCCCGCAAGCGCCGTTCGGCATCCGGAAGCGTCCGACGCTGTTTCCGCGCCATCGACGATCGTTTCGCGCCGGCCATCATCATGCTTAAGAATATCGTCGCGAGCGCCCGACTGGATAGTCGAAAACGTCGCGTCATGTGCCTCGATCGCAGCGCTGCGACGTGTGATCGGTCTGCAAGTCTTCGTGCGCCGTCGTGCACCGTCGCAACGACGGCGTTGTGTTTCTCCCGTGTGGGCCGTACCATCGCGCGCTGCGGATGAGCGGCTGCGTATCGGTTCCTTCTCTCACCAATGCCGAGCTCTACGATCGCGTCTCGCCGGCCGTCGAGGAGGCGATGATCGCGACCCGTAAATCGTTCGGCCGCACGGTTCCGGCGCCGCGCGCCGACCCCTTTTACGGTCTCGATCGGCGGGGCGGGCCGTCGCTGCGCGTCCTCGAGCGCCTGACGAGCCATGGAGACTTCCGGAAATACGTCTTCGTGCTCGACGCCGGCGGCGGACTCGGCGGCGTCGCCCGTTGGCTCGCGCGGACCTACGGGTGCCGCGTCCTCGTCCTGGACGTCCTGCCGCGACTTCTCGCCACCGCGCGGCGGCTCTCCACGCGTGTCCACCTCGACGGGCTGGTCTCGACCGTCGCCGGGAGCTTCGAGACGATCCCGGTACGCAGCGGCACCTTCACGCAGATCTGGAGCGTCGAAGCCCTGCAGCACGCCGCGCACCGGCAGGGCGCGCTCGGCGAGCTCTTTCGCGTGCTGCGTCCGGGGAGCCCGCTGGCGCTGCAGGAGATCGTGCGCCGCTCCGACGCCGTGCCGATGATCGGCGGGCCATGGCGACACGGCACGGCGGACGAGTATGCCGGCCTCCTCTCGGCTTGCGGCTTCGTCGGCGTCGAGTGCGCGGACGTGACCAGCGAGCGCAGCGAGGTCTCGGCAGTCGTCCGCTCCGCCGAGGAGCGCTTCGGACAGCTGCTCCGCGAGCGCGCACCCGCCGAGGCCGCCGTCTGGAGCCGGCTCGAGGAGGCCGTGCGGGCGGTCGAGGACGTGGTCCGCGGTCCGGACTACCGGGTGGTGCAATTGTTCGCGCGACGACCGAGCGTGTGATGCAGTCCGGAGAGCCCCGACCGCCGATCCCGTTTCGTCCGTACGTCGCGCCCGAGGAGCGACCCGCCGAGCTGACCGCGCTCGCGCTCGGCCTCGGCGTCGTTCTCTCCCTGACGTTCGGGATGGTGAACGCCTACCTCGGCCTGAAGATCGGCCTCACCGTCTCGGCGTCGATTCCCTCGGCGGTGCTCTCGATGGCGGTCCTGCGCGGCCTCCTCGGGCGCGGCACCGTGCTCGAGAACAACGTCGTGCACGCCGTCGCATCCACGGGCGAGTCGCTGGCTGCGGGGGTCATCTTCACGGTCCCGGCGCTGATCTTCCTCGACCTTCATCCCACGACGTTCGAGATCTTCCTGATCGGCACGTGCGCCGGGCTCCTCGGGATCCTGCTCATGATCCCGTTTCGTCGCGCGCTCACCATCGAGGAGCACGAGACATTGCCCTTCCCGGAGGGAACAGCCTGCGCCCAGGTCCTGATCGCCGGCGACCGCGGCGGCGTCACCGCCCGTCCGGTCTTCGCCGGCATCGCGCTCGGCGCGCTCTATCAGCTGGCCATGCGGGGCATGGCCCTGTGGCGCGAGACGGTGACGATCACGAGCGCGCGCCTCCACAAGGCGACGTTCGGCATGGAGCTGTCGCCGCTCTTCCTCGGGGTTGGATTCCTGGTCGGTCCACGCATCGCGGGAACGATGCTCGCCGGTGGGGTGCTCGGCTGGACACTCCTGATCCCGGTCTTCGACGCGATCGGCGGCGGCACGCTCGGCGTGCGCCTCGGCATTCCGGACCTCGGCACCCTCTCGGCGACCGAGATCTGGAGCCGCTACGTGCGCTACGTCGGGGCCGGCGCCGTGACCGCGGGCGGCATCTCCGCGGTCCTGCGCGCCGTCCCGATCATGCGGGCGGCGCTGGCGAGGCTGCGGCCCGGGAGCCGCGTCGCGGGTGACGAGCTCCCACGCACCGAGCGCGACCTGCCGATGCCGATCGTGATCGGCGGCGTCGTGACACTGGCGCTCGCGATCTGGCTCGTGCCGGCTTTCCACCTCTCGCTCGTCGCGACCGCGCTCGCCGTGGTGTTCAGCTTCTTCTTCGTCGTCGTCTCGGGACGCATCGTGGGACTGGTCGGCACGACCTCCCAGCCGGTCTCGGGCATGACGATCACGGCGCTCCTGGGGACGAGCTTCTGCCTGGCGGCGCTCGGGGAGCGCGGTCCGGCGGGGATCGCCGCCTGCATCACGGTCGGCGCGCTGGTGGCGATCTCGATCGCGCTCGCGGGCGACCTGGCGCAGGATCTGAAGACCGGTGCGCTCCTGGGAGCCACGCCACGGAGCGTGCAGATCAGTCAGATGGTCGGGGTCGTCGGCGCCGCCTTGCGCGCCGGCTCCGTTCTCTTTCTGCTGCATGCCGCGTACACGCTCGGCTCCCCCGCGCTGCCGGCGCCGCAAGCCAAGCTGATGGCGACGCTGGTGACGGGCGTCATGGAGGGCAACCTGCCGTGGGCCTTGATGGCGCTCGGCGCGGCGCTGGCGCTGCTCGCGGAAGCCGTCGGCATGATCCCGCTGGCCTTCGCGATCGGCGTCTACCTCCCGATCACCACGACCGCCCCGTTGATCCTGGGCGGCGTGCTTCGCGCGGTGCTCGAACGCCGCCACGGCCCGCTCGGCGATCGCCCGGTGCTCTTCGCGTCGGGCTTGATCGCGGGCGACGCCCTGATGGGCATCGGGATCGCCGCGCTCACCGTGAGCGGCGTGGCGGGCGCGATCGCGCTCCGAACACCGGGGAGCGCCGGCGACGCGATCGAGGCCGCGCTCACCATTCTTCCCTTCGCGTCGTTGATGATCTTGCTCGTGCGGAACGCGCGCGATCCGTCTCGATGACCGCAACCTCGCCGCACCATCGTGCCGCTCCGAGCGAGGCCGACGCCATGGCGCGCTACCAGGCCGAGGTGGCGCGCCACTACCGCTGGAACCTGACGGCGCACCTGGCCTACGGGCTCCTCGGCACGACCGGCTGGCGTCTCATCCTCGCGCCGACCTTCGTGCCGGACTACCTGTTTCGCCTCGGAGGCTCCAATCTGGCCGTCGGCGCCCTGCTCTTCGCCGGCGGTCTGGCGCGCTTCGCGTCGCCCCTGATCGGCGCGGCCCACGTCGCCCATCGCCCGCTCGTCAAGCGCACCGCCATCCGGATCGGCACGGGGATGCGGCTCCAGGTTCTCGGCATGGCGCTCGCGGCGCTCGTCCTGCCGGCCCGGCTCAACCTTCCCGTCTTCGCGCTCTGCTATTGCGCCTTCAACGTCCTGAACGGTCTCCAGGGCGTCGTCTTCGGCTTGCTGATGGCCAAGGTCATCCCGCCGGCGCGGCGTGGCCGCTTCATCGGCGCCCGCGACTTCGCGGGCGGCGCGACGGCGGCCCTCGTGGCCTGGCTCGCGGCCTCGTGGCTCGAGCACGTCTCCTTCCCGGCGAGCCACGGTCTCACCTACCTGGTGGCCTTCGTCTTCACCTCGCTCGGGCTCGTCTGCTTGGCGGCGATCCGCGAACCCGAGGCGCCGGTCTCGCCCGAGCCGCGATCGCTCGGCGCGACCCTGGCAAGCGCGCGGACCATCCTCGGAACCGAGCCCGGCTTCGCCTGGTACTGCGCCGCCCGCGGGCTCGCGAGCCTCGGCCTGATGGCGGCACCGTTCCTGATCCTGGCGCTCCGCACCGGCGGCGAGGGAGGAGTCCGGGTTCTGGCCCACGCGACCGTCGCCTTTTTCGTCGCGGCCACCGTCGCCAACCTCGTCTGGGGGCAGCTCGCGGATCGCGCCGGCTTTCGGGCCGTCTTCCTCGCCGGCACCATCGTCTGGCTCGGCGCGCTCGGGTGGGCTCTCGTGGCACCGCCGACCGCCGCCAGCGCGGTCCCCATCTTTCTGCTGGTCGGCGCCGGACAGAGCGGCATCCAGATGGCCTCGGTGAACCTGGTGTACGAGTTTGCCGGGGACGGCGAGCTCGGGGTACGAATCGCGATCGTGAGCGCGGTCGGAGAGCTCCTGGGGGCGATCGCTCCCCTCGCGGGCGGGGCGATCGCCGATCGCTGGTCGTACCAGACCCTCTATGCCGTCGCCGCGACGTTCGCCTCGTTGTCGCTCGCGACCATGGTGCGGGGCGTGCACCCGCGCGCGGCGGAACGATGAGGCTCGAGCGCATCGCGTGGTCCGAGTCGACGCCGCCTCGCGAGGACGAGCTGCGACGCCGTCTCCGCGCCGACGGCTTCGACGTCATGACGTGGAGCGACGCGCCAGGTCGCCCCTACGCTCCCCACAGCCACGATCACGACGAGAGCCTGTGGTGCGTCCGCGGCGCGATCACGTTCCGGATCGACGGCGCCGACTACGCGCTCGGCCCCGGCGATCGGCTGATGCTGCCGCGCGGCACGACGCACGCCGCCGAGGCGGGACCGAACGGCGCGACCTACCTGATCGGCGAAAAACAATAGGATCCGCTCAATGAGGCGAGGAGCGCGAGTTGACCTCGCACTCCGAGGTCCATCGGCCACTATCCCTTAAAGCGCTCCTCCATGGCGTACTTCTCGTCGAGCCCGACGAGCCCGTTCAGCTCGCCGAACGTCAGCAGGCGGTCGCGCACCGCGAGGGTGTCGCCGTCGGCACGCAAGCGTCCGTAGACCTCCTGCATGGCCCGGGCCGCGGCGAGCAAACCCGAGAGCGGGTGGACGATGAGCTGGAATCCCAGCGCGGCGAGCTCCGCCGCCGGCAACGCGGGCGTCACGCCTTGCTCGACCATGTTGGCGACGAGCGGCGGCGGCAGAGTGCGGCCGATCTCGCGGAGCTCGTCCATGGATTGCGGCGCCTCGACGAAGAGCGCATCGGCGCCGGCCTCTCGATAGGCGCGCGCGCGCCCGATCGCCTCGTCGAGACCCGAGACCTGGCGGGCGTCGGTGCGCGCGACGATGAAAAGATCGCGCCCACCCCTCGCCTCGACGGCGGCCCGCAGCTTCTGGACCTGCTCGGCGGCCGGAATCACGCGCTTGCCGCGCATGTGACCGCAACGTTTCGGCCAGACCTGATCCTCGAGGAAGACGCCCGCGGCGCCCGCTCGCGCCAGCTCCCGGACGGTGCGCATCACGTTGACCACGTTGCCGTACCCGGTGTCGGCGTCGACGAGCACCGGGACGTCGACGGCCGCGCACACCCGACCGGCCGTCGCGACGACCTCGGTCTGCGTGAGGAGCCCGAAATCGGGCTCGCCGAGTTGCGTCGCGCTCGTGGCGTAACCCGAGACGAAGATCACCTCGAAACCGGCGCGGGCCGCGATCCGCGCCGAGAGGGCGTCGAAGACGCCCGGCATCACCAGGTGTCCTCCGGCGGCGAGACGGGTCCGGATCTCAGCGGCCAGGTTGTGCATGCCGACCTCCAAACGACGAAGGCCCGCGGCGCCATGCCGCGGGCCTTCGCTCACGCCGCCGCTCTCGTGCCGCGGCGGCTCGTCGCCTCAGAACTGATAACTGAACCGGATGCCGGTCTCGGAACGGCCGCGATTCAAGCCGCCGATGCCCCACGGCTCGAAGTTGATCTCACGCGTCGGGTTGATGATGAAGCGCTGCGAGAGATTGACCGCGAAGTTCGGCGTCACGAAGTAGTCGACGCCCCAGATCGCCGCCTGACTGTAGCTGTTGATCGGATCCAGGAGGTAGATGAACGCCGGCGAGACGCTGCCGCCGCGGTAGAAGCCGATGATCGCGAAGGTGAACAGCATCTCCCAGCGATGGATGTCGTCGCGGTAGGCGATCGGAGGGTCCTGGTTGATGGTCTTGGTCTTGGTGGGAAGGTCCAGCCCGCCGATGACGCTCTTCGCCTTCTGGATCATGTAGGTGTGGAACATCTGACCGGTGATGAAGAAGGTGGTCTTCTTGTTGAGGGGGCGGATCCACGTCGGGCGATCGAAGGCCAAGAGGCCCGACCAGAGATCGTGATTGCGGAGGCCCGGGAGAAACGGCGCGAAGGTGGTCTCGCGCGTGCACTTGGGCTTGTTGGCGATGTCGTTGGGGCTGTGGCCGCACGAGTAGAACGGGATGCCGAAGTCGTAGGCCTGCTCGGTGCGCCACACGATCTTCGTCCACTCGTCGAAGTAGTTGGCCGCGATGCCGATCGTGTGGATGTAGGGCGTGTAGAACTCGGCCGGCAGGATGCCCCGGCTCACCAGGCGCTGGGTCTCGACGTTGCCGGCGTCGGTCGGCGGGATGCCGCGCGCCAGCGCCGCGCTCGTGGTGGCGCCGCCGCTCGGCGCGAAGCGCTGGTAGAGGTAGCCGATCTGGAGCTGCATCCCCTCGGGGATGATCCAGGTGTCGGGACCCGACACGCCGTTGAAGCGGATGCCGAACTGGCTGTTGTCGATCGGGTTCTTGTCGTAGTTGCCCTGGCGGAGACTGGTCCCGTTGTTGAGATGCGTGATGCCAGGAAAGACGGCGAAGAAGGCGCCGCTGCGGGGATTGGTGAGCGGCTCGCCGAGCCGGACGCCCCAGGGATTGGGCTCGAAGGTGAGCTTGCTGGGACGCCAGTCGCCGGGATTCCAGTAGGCCTCGGCGAAGACGTTGCTCCACGACCCGACGCTGCCGAAGTCGTAGAGACCCTTGATCATCCAGAATGGGATGCGGAGGTCGTCGAGGCCGAAGGCGGGCGGCGGCAACTCGTAGAAGAAGTGCCACGAGAGGTCGAGGGCGTTGGCCCGATCGAGCAGCCGGAAGCCGTCCGACTCGCCCCAGATGATCTGCTGCTTGCCGGCGCGCAGGCTGAAGTTGCCGCGGAACTTGATGTCGACGTAGGCCTCGCGCAGCTGGTTCTCGAACTTCATCGCGTCACGGGCACCCTTGTCCATGTCGTCGAGATGCTCGAAGCGCTTGTCGATCTTTTCGCCGGTGAACTCGAACTTGTCGGTGAACGACGGGGTGAGGTCGTAGACGCTGTCGTAGACGCCACGATAGAGCAGGAAGACGTGCGAGCTCTCGATCCAGTCCGAGAGGTCGTAGCGGTCGATCCACTTACCGCCGCGCTTGTACCACTCCCAATCGACGCGGACGCGCATCGTGTTGCGCTGCTGGATGAAGTAGAACTGGTCGATGTCGGGGTGGCGGATCAGCTGCTGTGATTGCAGGTTCCCCGAGATCTCGAGCGGGCCGAATTTCTGGGTCGCTTCGACTCGGCCGGCGACTCCGATCAGCACCGCGGCTACCAGCCACGCCAGCACACGCTGCGCGCGCATCACCATGACTCCCTCCTCCGCGCGCACGTGCTCCGCGCGTTTCGATCCGAGAATGACGCGGCCGATCCCGCGCGTATGGCGCTCTATCGCAGCTACCCATTTGCGCGCAAGCTTTGCGCTGGGTGTCGCGTCGCGCGAGGCCACGACCCGCTCGTCCGGAGGCGAGCGGTCGGGCGCACCGCGTCAGGCGGAGAGCTTCTCGGAAAGGACGGGAGGCGCCGCCCGTTCCCCGCACTGTCGGAGCGGGAAGCGAATCTCGAAACGCGAGCCGCGGCCGACCTCGCTTTCGACCGCAATGGTGCCGCCGAGCAGCTGCGTCAGCCGCCGCACGATGTAGAGGCCGAGACCCACACCGTCGTGTCGGCGGCGATCGCTCCCGTCGACCTGTCGGAACATGTCGAAGATGATGCCCTGGCCCTCGGCGCTGATCCCGATGCCCGTGTCCGCGACGGCGATGGCGAGCGCGTCGGCCGGACCATCGACCCAGGCTCGCACCGCCACCGTCCCGCGATCGGTGAACTTCAGCGCGTTGTGCACGAGGTTGCGGATCACCATCTTCAGCTTCGGATGATCGCTCTGCACCGTCGGGATCGGGGAATCGGCGACGAACGACACCTGGACACGAGGCTTCACCCACGAGGCGGGAAGCTCGGACTCGACTTCCCGGAGGAGCGCCCCGACGTCCACGGCGGCGAGGCTCACGGGCAAGGCCCCCGACTCCATCCGGCTGACGTCGAGAGTCGCCTGGATGAGCTCGAGGAGCTGCCGCGAGTACTGGAGCACCTTCGCGCACACCTCGCGCTGCTCGTCGCTGACCGGGCCGAACTCGCCTTCGCCGAGGAGCTCGTTGTAGCCGATGATGGCGTTCAGCGGGGTCCGGAGCTCGTGCGACATGGTCCCGATGAACTCGGACTTCAGGTTGTTGGCGGCCCGCAGGTTGGTGAGGAGACGGCCGTTCTCGATGGCGGTGACGGTCTGCTGCGCGATCCCCGTCAACAGCCGCCGCGCCTTCGCCGTGAAGGGCCCGCATTGCGAATGCGAGCCGGCCGTCAGAAAGCCGATCGTCTCGCCGCGGAGGTGGAACGGCACGGCGGCCCAGGACCTGAGCGACCAGCGCGTCATCCACGAAGCCTCCGCGGCTCCCGTCGGGGAGGCGCCGTCGACCTCGGCCCAGCCGTGACGATCGGCGTCGCCGAGCTCGGGGAAGCTGCCGAGCTCGAAGTCGACCTGCCGGACCTCGAGCAGCATGCTCGGCTCGACCAGATCGGTTCCGGCGCTCACCTGGATCGTCTGGCGCTTGGCGTCGCAGAGCAGGACGTTGACGAACTCGCAGCCGACGAGCTCGCACGCCAAGGCGGTCAGGCGGTCGAGCCGGTCCTCGGCATCGGGGTTGGCGTTCAGGAGCTCGGAGATCTGCAGCAGGGCCGAGGAGATCTCCGCCTCCTCCCGCTGACGGGCGTGCAGGATGGCGTTCTCGATCGCGAACGCGGCTTGGGTCGCGATGCCGGCCGCAAGCTCGCGCTGGAACGGCGCGAACGCACCGCCAACGGACCGGTTGCCGGTCGCGAACATGCCGACGGTGCGGTTCCCGCAGCGCATGCTGGTGAAGATCCCGGATGCGATTCCCCAATCCTTGAGCGCGCGCGCCCCCGGCCCGGCCGTCGCATCCGAGACCTCGACGACTCCCTCGGCCAGCACCAGGGCGCCGAAGTCCCAGAAGGCGGCCCCGATCGACGGCGCCGCCCCGAGCCCGCGACTCGCCATGAGACGATACCCCGAGGAGCTGGAGGGATCGGTCAGAATGGTCGCGCACCAGTCGGTCTTCAGGAACTCGGCGGCGACGCCGTGCAGGCGATCGATCACCACGCCGAGATCCAACGACGTGCCGACCGCGCGGCTCACCTGGAACAGGCCGAGCGCGGTCTCGGCGGCCGACGTGAGCTCGACGTTGGTCGCGGCGAGACGCTCGCCGGTCTCGGCGAGATGGCGGTTCTTGTCGCGGAGGCGCGTCTTGTAGAAGAAGCACTGACTCGCCACCACCCCGAAGATGTAGATCGGGACGACGACGAGCGTCGCCGGAGTCGCCTCGCGGAAGGCCGAGGGCGGCACCAGCGCGACCAGAGTCCCGTAGCTGGCGCCGGCGAGGAGCGTGATGGTGAGACTGCACGCACCCGAGACCATCGTCGCCGGCACGATCGTCATCAGAAAAAAATATCCGAACAGCAGGCCCGCCGGCCCGAGCACGGCGAGCCCGCTCGCGATCGCGAGCGTGTCGACCACGAGCTGCAGGTAGACGAGGTGGCGGAGATTCGCGCCGCGGCTCATGGCGCGAAGATAGAGTGGAGAGAGCGCCGCGGTCGCGACACAGACCAACGTGACGGAGAGCCACGCGAGGACGAGGCCGCCGAGATACCCCAAGAGCGGCATGAAGAAGGCGACGATGAGGCCGGTACGGAGGCGGGTCTCGCAGAGCCACCGATTGATCGCCTCGAGATCGGACTCCTCGAGCCGGTCCACCCCCGGGAGGTGCGCCGCACCTCGACCGGGCCGCGATCGCATGAAGGTGGGAAGGCCGCGCACCGAGGATGAAACAGAGCAAGGCCTATGCCAAGCGGTCGCCGATACGAGTGCCCACGCATCGGCCGGCGAACCCGTCCGAGCGCGCCCGCAGTGTCATTCGCGTAACGGTGGGCGCGCGCCGAGGCTCAGGGCGACGGCGAGCGTGGCACCCGGCTCTCCAACGCCTCGAGCTCACGTTCCAGCGCCCGATGGCGCCTGCCCAGACGGATCAGGAACCCCGCCAGCAGCAGCCAGAACGCCCCGTAGGCCGCGAACAGATACCAGAATCGATCCGGTGTGCTCATCGCGCCAACTCTCCGATCCGATCGTCGAGACGTTGCAGCGCCTCATCCAGCCGCAGGCCCTCGTAGCGCAGCCGCAGGAGCCAGCAGAACACGAGCGCGAAGGCGACGAGCGCCACCAACAGCGTCGTGACCATGCGGGGATCCTCGAGGCCGCCTTTGCCAGGCGGCGCCGAGATGACCGACGGATGCATCCCACGCCAGAGCCGCACCGAGATGCGGATCAGCGGAATGTCGAGGACGCCGACGATGGCGAGGATCGCCGCGTAGCGCGCGATCTGCGGGTCGTCGCGCCCGACCGTCCGGAGGACGAGGTAAACGGCGTAAATGGTCCACAGGATCACCGTCATGGTGAGCCGCGGGTCCCAGGTCCACCACGTGCCCCAGATCGGGCGCGCCCAGATCGGACCGGTGACCAGCACCATGGTGCAGAACAGCAGGCCCACCTCGACGGCGGCGTGGGCGAGCCGATCGTAGGCGACGTTCTTCCGCCAGAGGAACATCGCGCTGGCCCCGGCGGCGACGAAGAACCCGAGGAACGCCGACCACGCCGCGCTCACGTGGAAGTAGAAGATGCGTTGCACGGCGCCCTGCACGCGCTCGTTCGGCGCGTACATGAAGACGCACCAGAGCGCCGCCAGCATCGCGACCGTCGTGACGGGCGGGAGGATGCGATCGGTGGCGGATGCGAGCGGGCCGCGCATGGTCATTCCTGTACCAGCTGCTCGAACACCATCCACCCCGTCACGCTGAATATGACGTCGAAGGCGGCGAGCACCCGGATCCAACTCGCGGCGCTCGCGGCGTCGCCGCCCGCCATGACGATCCGGCTCGCCTCGACGGCGCAGATCACGAGCGGCGCGAGCAGCGGCAGGACCAAGAGGGGCAGCAGCATCTCGCGCGCCCTGAGGCGCACCGAGATCGCCGCGAACAGCGTGGCGAGCGCGGAGAAACCGACCAGGCCGAGCAGGTTCACCAGCACGAGGGCGAATGGCGCCGCCGGCAGCGCGACCCCGAGCAGGAGGGCGAGGAGCGCGAGCAGGACGATCTGTGCCACGCCGAGGACGATCACGTTGCTCATCATCTTGGCGACGAAGATCGCGCCGCGATCGATCGGGCAGAGCAAGAGCCCGTACCAGGCGCCGTTCTCGCGCTCGAGCAGGAAGACGCGCTGGATCGCCATCAAACCGGCGAAGATGAACGTCACCCATTGCACCGCGGGCGCGGCCGCGGCCGCTCCCTCCGGGTCGAGCGCGAACGTGAAGGTGAGGAGGATCAGCAATACGAGCATGGCGAGACCCGAGAGCGCCTCGCGGGTGCGGAGCTCGAGGAGAAGGTCCTTGTGGAGGATCCGCCAGGCGTCGATCACGCGGCCACCGCCCCGGTGATCCGGCGGTACATCGCGTCGACGACGGTCACGGCGTCGTCGCCGACCGGATTGTCCCAGGCCACCCGGCCGCGGTGGAGAATGACGGCTCGGTCGGCGACGGCGAGCCCGCGCTGGAAATCGTGGGTCGAGGCGAGGATGGTCCGGCCACGCCGCCTCTGCTCGACCAGGAGACCGTCGAGCCAGTCGGCGGCGGCGGCGTCGAGGCCGCTCCACGGCTCGTCGAGCAGGATGAGGTCCGGCTCGTGCAGGAGACCGCGCGCGAGCGCCAGACGTTGCTCCATCCCACGCGAGAACAGACGCACCGGGCGATCGGCCGCCTCGCTGAGCGCGACCCGCGCGAGCCACTCGTCGGCGACGCGACCGCCGTCCTCGCGGCCGTGCATGCGCGCGTAGAAGCAGAGATTCTCGCGGGCCGTGAGGTCCGGATAGAGGAAGCTCTGATGGCCGACGAGGCCGATCCGGCGGCGGGCGGCGCGGCTGTCCGCGGGGCCCCCGAACAGACGGAGCGTGCCCGCGGTGGGCGTCATGAGAGTCGCGCAGAGGCGCAGCAGCGTGCTCTTACCGGCGCCGTTCGGCCCGAAGATCGCGACCGCTTCGCCGGCGGCGACGTCGAGGCTGAGCTCCCGTAAGACGATTGCACGACCAAAGGCTTTCGTGAGCCGCTCGGCGTGCACGACGGGTGCGCTCACGTCTTCGGGCATACCGAAGCACCGGCGGAAAGAAAAGCCGTCACCCGCGCCGCTCGAGCGCCTCGAGCGCCGCAAGGGCGCGCGCCTCGTACTTGTCACGCAGGATCCCATGATCTTCGGGCGAGAGCTTCCCCATCTGGAGGTCGAACTCGGCCTCCTTGATGGCCGCGTACGCCAGCTCCTTCTCCTTCTCGAGCCGATAACGCTCGGGATCGCCGGGCGCCGCGGTGGGTGCCGGCTGCCGCCGTCGGAGCAGCGGGAGGGCGATGCTGGTGGCGACACCAGCGACGACGAGGAGACCGGCGAGATAGACCCAGGCGCTCATGATCGGCTCATCCGTCGAAGCGCTCGAGCTCCGCGCTCAGTCGCGCCCGCCGTTCGGCGTCGCCGGGGCGAGCCGGCGGCACGGTCGGCGCCACCGGCGCGCGCCGCCAACGTCGCGACACCACGATGATGATCGCTGCCGCGATCAGCACGACGGCGAACGGCGTCACCCAGGCGACGAGATTGAAGCCGCTGGTGGTCGGCGCCGAGAGGATCTTCTCGCCGTACTTGCCCGCGAAGTAGCTCAGCACCTCGGCCTTGGTCTTGCCGCCCGCGAGCTGCGCGGTGATCTCCGCCTTCAGCGGGATCCCCGAGGGACACTGCACGTGATTGCAGCTGTGGACGGTCAGCCCACATCCGCACTGGCAAGTGAGCGCCTCCTCGACCTCGCTCTGGGTCGCGTTCTTCATCGAAGCGCGGCTTCGAGGCCGCGCTCCTCGACGGCCAGTGACGCCGCCAGCGCCCGCTGCTCGGCCGCCGTCGGCGACATCACGATCACGGTGCCGAGCACGATGACGAGGCCCCCGAGCCAGAGCCAGTTCACCAGCGGGTTCACGAACACGATCATCGTCATCATGCCCGACTTGTCGTCGTAGCTGCCGAGCACGAGGTAGAGGTCCTCCAGCAGCGTGCTCCTGAGCGCCACCTCGGTCGTCGGCTGCTGCTGCTTCTTGTAGAAGCGCTTCTCCGGGAACATGGTCTCGACGACGGCGCCGTTCTTCGCGACCTCGATCTCGGCGAGCATCGCCGAGTAGTGCGGCCCGTCGACGAACTTCATGTCCTTGTAGGTGAGCGTGAAGGCGCCGACGTGAACCTGGTCGCCCTTCTGGATGGTCTGCTGCTCCTCGAGCTTGAAGGCGGACGATGCCGCGATGCCGACGAACGCCATCACCACGCCGAGGTGGATGACGTAGCCGCCATAGCGCCGGCGGTTCTTGCCGATCAGGTTCGCGAGCGCGCGCGGGGCCGGCTCGCCCATGAGCGCCTGACGGGCGCGCGTGCCGCGGCAGAACTCCATGAACGATGGTCGCGAGCACGAAGGCCGCGAGCGAGAAGCATACGACCGCGTAGTAGTTCCGCCATCCGCCCACGAAGATCGCGACGCCGGTCACGAAGCCGAGGGCGAGCGGCACCGTGAAGCTGCGGCGCAGGTTGCGCGCGCTGGCCCGCCGCCAGGCGATCACCGGGCCGACGCCCGTCATGAACAGGAGGGCGAGGCCGAGCGGCGCGTTCACCTTGTTGAAGAACGGCGGACCGACGGTGATCTTGATGCCGCGCACCGCACTCCGAGATGCACCGGGAACATCGTGCCCCAGAAGGTCGCGAAGGCGATGCCGACCAGCAACAGATTGTTGAAGAGGAACGCCGCCTCGCGCGAGAGGAAGGAGTCGATGTCGTTCTCGCTGCGGAGCAGCGGGCGGCGGAGCACCACCAAAGTCGTCACCACGGCGATGATCGCGATCAGGAAACCAACGAAGAACGGCCCGAGGCCCGATTGCGTGAAGGAGTGCACCGACGAGATGACGCCGCTGCGCGTGAGGAAGGTGCCGAAGATGGTCAAGCAGAAGGTGAGGAGCACGAGCACCATGTTCCACATCTTCAGCATGTCCTTCTTCTCTTGGATCATCACCGAGTGCAGGAAGGCGGTGCACGACGAGCCACGGCATGAAGGCCGCGTTCTCGACCGGGTCCCACGCCCAGTAGCCGCCCCAGCCGAGCACCTCGTACGCCCAGCGCGCGCCGAGCATGTTGCCGAGCGAGAGGAAGAACCACGCGAACAGCGTCCAGCGCCGGGTGGTGCGGATCCAGACGTCGCCGAGCCGCCCGGTCGCGAGCGCCGCGATCGCGAACGCGAACGGCACCGAGCACGCCACGTAGCCGAGGTAGAGCGACGGCGGATGGATCATCATCCAGTAGTTCTGCAGGAGCGGGTTCAGGTCGGCGCCCTCGCGCGCCGGCACCGGCAGGCGCTCGAACGGGTCGGTCACGAACACCAGGAGCGCCAGGAAGAAGACCGAGATCGCCATCAGCGTCGCCGTGACGTACGGCATGAGCGCGCGCGTTGCGCTCGCGGTTCTGCAGATGCACTACCGTGCTCATGCAGGTCAGGATCAAGACCCAGAAGAGCAGCGACCCCGCCTGGCCGCCCCAGAGCGCGGCGATCGTGTAGGGAAGCGAGAGCGTCGAGGACGAGTACGAGGCGACGTACTCGAGGGAGAAGTCACGGAGGATGAGCGCCCGCCACAGCACGAGCGCGGCCGCGACCACGAGGACGTGCACCGTATAGGCCGCATGTCGGCTGGAACGGACCAGCGGCGGACGCCGCGCCCACGCGCCCACCAGCCCCGCGACCACCGCGTAGACGGCGCCGAGCAGCGCCAGGCGTAGCGTCAGGACGCCGATCTCGATCATGCGAAGACGGCCCTCACTGCTGCTGCGCGACCGTATCGCGCCCGACTTCCGCCTCGTATTTCGACGGGCATGAGGTCAGGAGCGTATGGGCATGAAGCCCACCGCCCTTTGCGTAGGTGCCTTCGACGATCACGTCCCGGCCCTCGGCGAACATGTCGGGGAGGACTCCGGTGAACGCGACGTCGACGCCGTCGCTCTCGTCGAAGCTCGCGAGGCGGAAGCGGAGATCGTTGGTCCTGGGATTCCAGTCGATGCTCTTGGGGGCGACGCGCCCCGCGACCCTGATGCCTTGCCCCGCCACCGCATCGCGACGCGCGAGGAACTCGTCGATGGTGAGGTAGTAGACCGAGGTCTCGCGAATGCCGGTGTAGACGAGATAGGAGACGGCCGCGACGATGATGGCCGCGCCGATGATGAAGCGACGATTTCTATACATCAGGCGGCTCTCCCGCTGAATTTACTCGCCTTCCACGCGCCGATGCAACTCGGGGTGCGAGACAGACGCCGCGCTTCGAGGCGCGCACGAACGCCACCAGATGCCGCACGTCGTCGGTGGTGCCGTCCTCGGCCTCGAGGCGCGCGAGCGCACGTCCGAGATGCCTCGGCCGTCCGAACAAAAGCGCCAGGGCACGGCGGATCGCGGTGATGCGGGCCGCGTCGAAACCCACCCGGCGGAGGCCGACTGCGTTCACCCCCCGCACGGTGTGCGTGCCATCCATGATGCAGAACGGCGGCACGTCGCGGCTGGTGCGCGAGAGGCCGCGGAGGAGAGCGAGCGTTCCGATCCGGACGTGTTGGTGGACGACGCAATTACCGGAGACGAAGGCGCGGTCGCCGAGCTCGACGTGTCCGGCGAGCAGCGCACCGCCGGCGACGATCGTGCCGTTGCCGATGCGACAATTGTGCGCGACGTGCGCGTTCTGCATGAAGTAGTTGCCGTCACCGATGGTGGTGGCGCTGCCCGCGATCGTCCCACGATGCGCCTGCGCATGCTCGCGAAAGACGTTGTCGTTGCCGATCCGCAGAAAGGTCTCGCCGCCGGCGAACGCGAGATCCTGTGGATCCCCGCCCAAGACGACGCCGGGATGCACGACGTTGCGCTCGCCGATCTCGGTCGGCCCGAGCACCACGGCGTGCGTCATGAGGCGAGTGCCCGCCCCGATGCGGACGGCATCCTCGACGACCACGTAGGGGCCGATCTCGACGGTGGGGTGGATCTCCGCACCGGGCCCGATTACGGCCGTCGGATGGATCACGACGGCTCGTCCTCTTCCGCCTCGCCAGGCTCGGCGGCGTCGAACTCGGGCGATTCTACCGGAACCCGGTACCGCTCGGCCGCCCAGCTCCCGAGGTCGAGCAGCTGGCAACGCTCGGAGCAGAAGGGGCGATGCGGATTCCCCTCGACGATGACCGGCTTCCGACAAAGCGGACATCGCGGCGTCAGTTCCATCGCCGACTCGTCACTGCACCGCTCGTCGGAGGCGCCCCGGCCCGCGCCGGGTCGCGATCAATAGCCGCCGAGGCTTCGCTTACGCGCGCGGAGCCCGCGCCGGCTTCCCTTGTTCTTGTTCGGCCGACCGCCGCCGCCACCACCCAGCTCAGACGCGAAGGGATCACCGGCCGCGAACATGTTCTGCGGAGCCGAGAACGCCGGTCGCGACGACGGCGGCGGCGAGGGCCGGTAGCCTCCCGCTCCGCCCGCGGGACGCGGGGGACGGTCCTCGGCGCTGTTCACGCGCAGACGCCGGCCACCGAGATCGTAGCCGTCGAAACGACGGATCGCGTCGGCCGCCTCGGTATCGGACCCGAACTCGGCGAAGGCGAAGCCTCGCGAGCGGCCGGTCTCCCGATCGGTGCCGATGTGAACGCGGGAAACTTTTCCGGCCTGTGACAACAACGTGGAGAGCTCCTCTTGGGTCGTGTCGAAGCTCAAATTGCCGACGAATATCTTGTTCGAAATGATCGACTCCTTCTCGTTGGGTGGGTGGTGCTACGTGCGGGGGCCTCGGGGCCCGTATAGCGGAATGGTCTTCGCTATGCCAAGCACCGATTACGAGTCGGAAGGCTCGATCGGAGCGGATGCAGCAGCGCTTGGGGTGCCATCCGCCCCCTCCCCCGCGGGTTCTGTACCCGGCATCGTGCGACGCCGGCCGCTCCCCCCGCGCCGGCGCCGTCGGCGCGCCGGAGGTCGGTTCGGATCCGCGGCACCTTGGCCGGCCGACTCGTCGGAGCCGCCGGCCGTGGCCTCGGCTGGGGAAGCGCCGGTCTCGTCCCGTCGCTCGTCCGCGCTGCCGGCAGGACGCCGTCCGCGGCCGCCGCGACGTCCCCCGCGCCGGCGCCGTCGCCGCGCGTCGTTCTGAAGGGCGCCGCCATCGACCGCCGGCGGTCCCTCCGCCGGCACGAACGGAGCGAGCCCTTCGATCCAATGCTCGTCGAGGGCCGTGACCAGGATCGCGCTTTCCGCGGCGGGTTCCGCGGCCTCGATGGGCTCGAATTCCGTGGCACCTTCCGCGCTTGCGAGATCGACTGCGGACATCGACGGAACCGGAACCGGCTCGGTCGTGCCGTTCGACGCTTCCGCCACCTGTGACGCCGGCGGGGCCGACTCGGGGACGACCGGCCGGGGTTGCTCGACGCCCTCGGCGCGCCGGCCGCGCCCCCCGCGTCGGCGACGGCGCCCGGACGGATCGGTCTCCTCCCCGTCACGAGCGGCGCCAGGACCCTTCGTGTACGCGATCGGGGCGGACCCGGAGCGGCGCGTGCTCGGCCGGGAGGGCGCACCGTTGGCCGTCGCGGGACGCTCCGCCTGCACCACCTCGCCGGGGCGCACCACCGCGATCGGGGCCGTGACCTCGCGAATGCGGGTCTCGATCTCGCTCTGGTGGGGCATCAGCTGTTCGCTCCCCGTGACGTTGATACGGGCGGTGTAGCGGGCCTCGAGCACCGCCAGGTCGTCGCGCTTCTGATTCAGGAGGTACATCGCGACGTCCCGCGGCAGGCTCACGTTCATGAGCGCGACGTCACCCTCGGCGATCCGATGATGGATCTTCCGGAGCACGCCCAGGGCCGCCGATTCGGTGGTGCGGATCGAGCCGTGCCCCTCGCACATCGGGCAGGCGGCATACGAGCTCGCCACCGCCGCCGGTCGCAACCGCTGCCGCGAGATCTCGAGCAGCCCGAGTCGCGAGATGCGCCCGACGTCGTGGCGCGCCTTCTCGGGCCGCATCGCCTCGCGGAGCGCCCGCTCGACGTCCGCGATGTGGCTCTGGATCCGCATGTCGATGAAGTCGACGACGATGATCCCGCCGAGATCGCGGAGACGGAGCTGACGTGCCACCTCGCGCGCGGCCTCGAGGTTCGTCTTGTGCGCGGTCTCCTCCTGGCTGGCACCTCGCATCGAGCCGCCCGAGTTGACGTCGATCGCGGTCAGGGCCTCGGTGCCGTCGATCACGATCGAGCCCCCGGACTTGAGCGCGACGCGCCGCTTGTAGATGGACTCGATCTGCGTCTCGAGCCCGAAGCGCGAGAAGATCGGCTGATCCCCCTGGTAGAGGTGCAGCAGATGCTCCTTGCCGGGCATGATGTTGTGGAGAAAATCCTTGGCGCGCTCGAAGACGTCCTCGTCGTCGATGAAGATCTCGTCGATGTCCGGGGTGAAGTAGTCCCGGATGTTGCGGAGGACGAGGTCGTGCTCGCGGTAGATCAGCGTCGGGGCCCGCTTGGTCTCGGCGTTCTGCTTGATGCTCCCCCACAGCCGGTGGAGGTAGGAGAGGTCGCGCTCCAGCTCACTGTGGTTGTCGTCGTCGAAGCCGGCGGCGGTGCGGACGATGATGCCGCAGCCGGGGGGCGGCTTCAGGCTCTCGATCAGCTCGCGGACCCGGACGCGCTCCTCGCCCTCGATCTTGCGAGAGATTCCCGCGTCCTCGGATCCCGGCAGGAGCACGAGATAGCGACCCGGGAGGGAGTAGAAGGTCGACAGCGTCGGCGGCTTGTTGGTGAACTGCTCCTTGATGATCTGGACCAGGATCTCGTCGCCGGACTTGAGTACGTCCTTGATTCGCCGACGATTCCGCTCGCCTTTTTCGCCGCTCCCACCGTTGCCGCCGCCGCCGTTTCGTCCGCTCGGCAGATTGCGGAAACAGATCTCGTCGAGGGGCAGAAAGGCGTCCCGATCGGCGCCGATGTCGACGAAGGCCGCCTCGATGGCGGGGTGGATGCGCCGGACGATCCCCTTGTAGATGTTGCCCTTCAGGTGCTCCCTGCTGAAGGATTCGATCTCGAAGGATTCGAGCTGGCCGTCCTCAACGATCCCGACGCGGCTCTCCTCCGCGTGGGTGACGTTGATGAGCATGATCTTGGACATACTTGGGCTGGAACCCCCTCCCCACCGCTCCTTGGCCGTCCTATCACGCGCCGGTGGCGGGCCGCCACCCGAAGCGCAGTGAAATCAAGACTCGCAATGGTGCACGATCGGACGGGCCCGAAGCGGCTAGCCGGCGAGGGCCTCCGCGACGAAGTGGAGCCGGTCGTTACCCCAGAACATCTGGTCGCCGACGAAGAAGGTCGGGGCGCCGAAGACGCCGCGGGCGATCGCATCGTCGGTGTTGGCCTTGAGGCCGGTCTTCATGGCGGCCTCCTCGGCCCGCGCCACCAGCCGACCACCGTCGAGCCCGGCGCGGCTGGCGACGGCCGCCAGCGTCTCGGCGTCGCCGATGTCCTGGTCCTCCGCCCAGTACCCCTCCATCACCGCATGGTGGTAGGCGGCGAAGGTTCCCTCCTCGAGGGCGGCGACGGCCACCCGCAAGGCCCGAATCGTGTTGACGGGAAAGACGCTCGGCATCTTGAAGGGCAGCCCCAGGTGGCGCGCCCAGCGCCGCACGTCGTGCGTCATGTACGCCGCCTTGGCCGGCACCGAAGCCGGCATGCTGTTCCCCGTGGCCTTGAAGACGAAGCCGAGGACCATGGGACGAAAGACCAGCTCGGCATCGTGCGCGGCGGCCACGCGCTCCACCTCGCGGTGGGCCAGATAGCTGTAGGTGCTCGCGTAATCGAAGAAGAACTCGAGGCGCTTCATGCCTTCCCCCTCCCGGACGTCGTCAGGTGCCGCGCGCGTCCCCGTAGAGATCGATGTGCAAGCGGGGCGTATAGCGATAGCCGCGCGCCTTGCACAGCTCCGCGAGCCACCGCCCGCGCGCCGCGATCTCCTCGGCGCGGGTACCGAGCGCCATCAACAGCACGGCTTCCGGCTCGACCCGCGGCAGTGCCGCGAGGAGCCGGTCGATCTCGTCGAGGTCGCCGGGCTCGGCCACCACGAACTTGAGCTGGCAGCAGTAGCTCGCGAGCAACCGGGCGAGGGTCGTGGGATCGAGGCGGCGCGCCGCGTGCTCGGCGCGGATCGCCGCCGCTCGCGCCGGTCCGGGATCGGAGTTGGCGAGCTTCGGCGAGATCGACATGAGGTCGCACCCGAGCGACTGAAAGAGCGTGCCCGCGGTCTCGATCGTGACGTGACGGCCGGAGGCGCGCAGCGCCGCCGTGAGCTCCGGGAGGTTCGGCCAGAGCATCGGCTCGCCGCCGGTGATGACGACGTGGCGGGCCGACGCCGGCACGGCGCCGACCAGATCGTCGATCGCCCACCACTCGCCCTCGGGCTCCCACGACGTGTACGGCGTGTCGCACCACTCGCAGCGGAGGTTGCAGCCGGTGGTGCGGATGAAGAAGGACGGCACGCCGACCAGGCCGCCCTCGCCCTGGATCGAGTGAAAGACCTCCGCGATCCGGAGGCGATTCTCGCTCGCCGCGGGCACGCGCGAACGCTAGCAAAGGGGGTCTCATGCCGAAAGCCGTGAGCGGTCGCAGCCGGCTCCAAAATTTCGTCGCCGTCGAGCGTCGGCGCGGCGGTTCCGTATTGACCATGATTAGTTGGTGAGGTAACCAAACTATCTATGGGACGGCCGAGTCTCGCCGGGCCGCGGCGGAGTCAGATCATCGACGGGCTGCGCTCGGCGATCCTCAAGCACGGCATCGCCGAGGCGTCGGTGCAGCGCATCGCCGCGGAAGCCGGCCTACCGGCGGGCCTCGTACACCACTACTTCGTCTCGAAGGAAGACCTGCTGATCGCCACGGTCGATCAGATCGTAGAGGACGTCCGCACGCCGCTCCGCGCCGAGCTGGACGTGCTGGATCCAGCACGGGCACTGTCGCGCGGCCTGGACTTCCTGTTCCTCGAGCTGCCCGCCGATCGCGAGCGCAACGTGCTGTTCGCCGAGATCAGCGTCGCGGCGCTCCGCCGCCCGCAGCTCAGTCGCCGCTTGGCGGCCCTCGACGCCGAGATCGCGTCGGAGCTGACGGCGCTGCTCGACCGCCTGCCCGACTGCCAGGACCGTCACGAGCAAAATGCCGATCTGGCGATGCTGCTGATCTGCCTGTCATTCGGCGCCGATGCTCAATCGCAATTCGATCGCAACGCCATCAACCTGCGACGGCTCCGACGCATGGTCGAAGAGCTGGTCGCCCGTCACAGAGGAGCGCGTCATGGAACGTCTGATGCCAGAGCAACGCCGCATGATCGAGGACTTCGAAGTCATCGAGTACGTCGACGAAAAGCAGATCGCCAGCCTGCGCGCGCGCGTCGACGTCGACGTCCCGCTCGACCTCCACTGGACCTGGGAGTACGGCAGCGAGGTCGAGGAGCTGCGCCAGCTCTACGAGCGCGGCAAGCGCGGGCCAGTGGAACGCCGAGACCGACATCGACTGGTCGATCCCGTTCCCGCGCGACGAGTGGTTCATGCCGCGCGAGAACGCCTCGCTGCTCGCCGGCGTGCTGGGCGATGATGGGCGCCGACGACGCGACCTGCCGCGACGCCGCGTGGGACGAGTTCGCCCACACCATGTCGCAGCTGCTGCACGGCGAGCAGGCGGCGCTGCAGCTCTGCGGCCAGCTCACCAATGCCTGCCCGACGATGGACGCAGAAGTGGTACGCCGGCTCGCAGGTGATCGACGAGGTGCGCCACGTCGAGGTGATCTCGAAGTTCCTGTCGCGCAAGATGGGCGTCGCTCTACCCGGTCGCCCGACCATCAAGGTGCTGCTCGACAAGCTGCTCGCGGCGCCGACCTGGAAGATGAAGACGCTCGGCATGCAGTGCCTGTTCGAGGGCATGGCGGTCGGCATCTTCGACATCATCAAGACGATGACGTCGAACCCGCTCCTGAAGGACATCATCCGGCGCGTCGAGCTCGACGAGGCGCGCCACGCGGCGTTCGGCATCCTCACCATGCGCCGCCTCGTCGAAGACGCCACGCCCGAGGAGATGATCGAGATGGAGGACTTCGCCTTCGAGATCCTCGAGGCGCTGAACGCCAACCAGCAGCTCGACATGCTGCACGACCTCGGCCCCAAGTACGGCCTCGATCCCGAGAACGTCGTGCGAGATGGTGCAGGGCCTGCCGAACTGGGCCGGCGCTCAACAGCGAGGTCTACATGCACACGGTGGTGCCGAACCTCGTCCGCCTCGGCCTCATCACCGAGCGCACCGAGCCGCGCTACCGGAAGCTCGGCATCATGGCCGACAGCCGCACCGCGCCCCGCAGCAACCTGCCGTTGTCGGCTTAGCTCAGAAGGGGGATCTCTCCCCCTTCACCGCCGCGGCAAAGCCGCGGCGGCTCATCCCCCGGCTCGCTTCGCTCGGCCGCGCGCTGCGCGCGCGGAGAACCTCGGCGGCCGGACTAAAACTCCACGACGACGTCGGGCGTGCCGTCGAGGCGCACCGAATCCACGAAGCGGATCATGCGATCGCTGAGCGACATGAGCAGCGAGCTGGTCCGCATGCCGTGGCCGAAGAAGCGCACGCCGCGCATGAAGTTGCCGTCGGTGACGCCGCAGGCGGCGAAGATGATCTCGGGCCCGGGTGCCAAGTCGCGCTCGGTGAAGATGCGGCGCGGGTCGGTGATGCCCATCTCGCGCATGCGATCCTCCTGACCCTCCTTGGTCGGGACGAGCCGGCCCTGCATGCCACCGTTCAGACACCGTATCGCGGCGGCGGCGAGCACGCCCTCGGGTGCGCCGCCGATCCCCATGACGGCGTGAACGTTGGTGCCGCGCACCGCGGCCGAGATGCCGGCCGAGAGGTCGCCGTCGGAGATCAGACGGATGCGGGCGCCGGCGCTTCGAATCTCCTCGATGAGCGTCTCGTGGCGCGGACGATCGAGCACGATGATGACGAGGTCCTTCACCTGGCGGCCGAGCCGCTTGGCGATGGCCTGGAGGTTCTCCTTGGGGGTGGCGTCGAGATGGACGGCGCCCTTCGCCGCCGGCCCGACGATGATCTTCTCCATGTAGCAATCGGGGGCGTGCAGGAGACCGCCCTTGTTGGCGGCGGCGAGCACGGTGATCGCGTTGGGCTCGCCGGTGGCGCAGAGATTGGTGCCCTCGAGCGGATCGACGGCGATGTCGACCTCGGGATCGTCGGGCATCTGACGCCCGACCTTCTCGCCGATGAAGAGCATCGGCGCCTCGTCGCGCTCGCCCTCACCGATGACGATCGTGCCGCGCATCGAGAGCGCGTCCATCGACTTCCGCATGGCCTCGACCGCCACCTGGTCGGAGTAGCGACGCTGACCCTGGCCCATCGTGCGCGAGGAGGCGATCGCCGCCTCCTCCACTACCCGCAGGAACTCGCGCGATAGATGTTGCTCGATCGTCATACCAAGAACCTCCACTCTCTCGTCAGGGTGTCGCGGAACTCGATCGCTGCCCGGAGCCGCGCGCGGGCGTCAGTTTGGCACAGAAGCCCGCGGCCGCGGAAGCCGCAATACTCGGGTCCTCAGCGGCCGCGGAAGGTCGGCGGCCGCTTCTCGAAGAACGCCGTCATCGCCTCCTGCAGATCCTCGCTGGCCACGAAGGCCGCGTTCCAGGTCGCAACGTAGGTCAGCCCGTCCTCCACGCTCTTGTCCGCGCAGTATTCGAGCACGCGCTTGGTGCCGGTCACCGCAAGCGGCGAGTTGGCGGCGATCCGAGCCGCGAGCGCGCGGGCGCCGGCGAGAGCCGCCGCCTGGTCCGGGTAGACGTGGTTGACGAAGCCCATGGCGCGAGCCCGCTCGGCGTCGAAGTCGTCGCCGCTGAAGGCCAGCTCGGCGACTTGGCCCCGTCCGATGATCCCCGGCAGACGCTGCAACGTGCCGACGTCCGCCACCATCGCCATGCGGGTCTCGCGGATGCTGAACAGCACGTCGGCGGCGGCGACCCGCACGTCGCACGCCGTCAAGAGATCGATGCCGCCGCCGATGCAGTAGCCGTGCGCCACCGCGATCACCGGCTTCTCAGAGCGCGCCACGGACGTCACGGTGCGCTGGATCTTCAGGATGAAGTCGAGCAGGCGCTTCCGCGCGCCCGCCCCGCTGCCGCCCTCGACGATGCCACCGCCCATCGCCTTGAGATCGAGCCCGACGGTGAAATGCGGGCCGCGGGCGGCGATCACGACGACCCTTACCCGCTCATCGGCGACGAGCTCGTCCATCGCGCGCGGCAACTCCTCCCAGAACGCGGGGCCCATGGCGTTGCGACGCTCGGGACTCGCGAGCCACAGGGTCGCGACGTGCTCGTCGCGTTCGATCTCGAGAACCGTGTACGGCATGGAAACCTCCTTGGGCGGGGCGTCGCGCCGTTGATACGACGCGTTCCCCCTGACGGGCAAGTCGCTTCTGGAGAGCGCGGGGGTCGGCGGTGGGCGTGGGGGTGGGGCACGAGCGCTCGTGGGCTCCTCGCGCACAGGCGCGTGTTGGCGGGGACGTGGGGATCGTCTCGGAGGTGAGTAGATCGAACACGCAAACCTGCGACTAGTTGAAGGGTGTCGGTTCATATGTGAGATCTGCCGAACCGGAGAGACGATCCCCACATCCCCGCCGCAACGACCCGTGAGCGCGTAGCGGCGGTTGCCGCAGCTAACGCGCGCGTTCGGGGCGGGCGGCGAGGGCGTCGAGGACGGAGAGCACGCGCGCGGTGTCGTCGTAGCGGAGAGTCTGCCAGCCGAGGGCGCGCGCGGCCTTCAGGTTCACTCCGAGGTCGTCGAGGAAGAAGATCGAGGCGTGCGGCAGTCCGAGCTTGGCCCGGGTGAGCTCGTAGATGGCTGGCTCGGGCTTCCGCATCCCGACCTCGCACGAGTCGACCACGACGTCGAAGAGCGCGTCGAGGTCGAGGAGGCCGCGCCACCCGGTGCGCCATTCGGGAATGTTGTTGGTGAGGAGCGCGGTCGGCATGACCGCGTGCAGGCGCGCCGCGGCGGCGACGATCTCGGGCCGCAGACGCTCCGTCGCCCCGGTGCCCATGTTCCCCATGAAGTTCGCCGCGTCTTCGAGCGACACTCGAGCACCGTGCTCGGCGGCGAGCGCCCGCAGACGTTCGGTGAACGCCACGAACGTCGCCTGGCCACGCTCGACCGCGGACCAGAGCCCGTCGTCGTGGAAGAGGTCGCGACGGATGGCGCGCCAGGCGTCGTCCGCCAGGCCATGGCGGTCGCCGAACGCCTGCACCGACTCGACGCCGCCGGCGAGAAAGACGCCGCCGAGGTCGAAGACCGCGGCCTCGACGCGCGTGGGATCGATTCCTTCGACCAACGTCGCCATGCGCCCGCCGTTCGCTAATAGCCCGCGGCGAGGAGCGCCTGCTCGAGCTGCGCCTCGGTCGAGCCGTAGTGCTGCTCGAGCGTCTTCACGCGCTTGAAATAGAGGTGCAGGTCGAGCTCCCAGGTGAAGCCGATTCCGCCGTGCATCTGGATCGCCTCGCCGCAGACGAGCCGCGCCGAGTCGCCGGCGTAGGCCTTGGCGCTGGCGCACGCGAGGGCGGCCTCGGGCGCGTCGGTGTCGAGACACCAGGCGGCGCGATAGACCGCGGAGCGCGTCGACTCGGTCCTGAGCAGCATCTCGGCCAGGCGGTGCTGCAGCGCCTGGAAGGCACCGATCGGCCGCTGGAAGGTCTGACGGGTCTGCACGTACTCGAGCGTGATCTCGAGCGCGCGGCTCATGAGTCCGAGCAACATCGCGCTCGCGCCGACGGCGGCCAGACGATCGGCGCGCTCCAGCAGAGCGAGCGGCCCGAGCGGCTGAAGCGCGTGCTCGAGCGTGACGTCGCCGAAGCGCTGCGCCAGGTCGAGGGTCTCGAGCCCCGTGACGGCGAAGGGCGCCTCGGCGAGCGCCACGGCGTCCATGCCCACCACCACGAGCGCGTCGGCGGCGACCGCGAACGGCACGAAGTACTTCGTGCCGCGACCGCGACCGCCCTCGATCCGGAACGACTCGCGGCGGGTCCCGGCGAAGGGCGCGTCGTGCCGCGCGATGGTGACGATCTTCTTTCCCGCCACGACGTCGGCCACGAGCGCGTCCTGCTTGCCGCTCGCGCCCAGCACGGCGGCCGCGTGCACCACGTCGAGAAAGGGCCCCGGCACGCACATCCGGCCCATCTCCTCCTGCACGATCGCGAGCTCGATGGCGCCGAGGCCCTGACCGCCGACGCGCGCCGGCAGGACCAGGCCGAGGTAGCCCATCTCCGCGAGCCGCCGCCACTCCGTGGGATCGTAGCCTTCCTTGGAGTGCTCCATGACGGTGCGGCTCTTCTCGAGCGAGAGCTCGCTCGAGAGGAAGTCGCGGGTCGAGCTCCGGAGCAGGGCCTGATCGTCGGAGAGCTCGAACTTCATCGCGCGTCCTGCGGCAGGTTCAGGACCCGCTTGGAGATGATGTTGCGCTGGATCTCCGACGAGCCGGAGTAGATCGTCCCGGCGCGCGACCACAGGAACTCGCGCGCCCAGTCGACGTCGGGGCGTGCGTCGGGGCTGCTGCGCAGCAGCTGTCCGCCCGGACCCAGGATGTCGAGGGCGGCGTCGCGGAAGCGTTTGTCGAACTCGCTCCAATAGATTTTCTCGATCGAGGACTCCGGCCCAGGCGACTTGCCGTCGGCGAAGTTGGCGAGGGTGCGGATGCCGTTGGCCCGCATCACCTCGTTCTCGACGACGAGCCGTCCGAGCTTCTCCCTGACCGCCGCGTCGGTGCGCCCGAGCTCCTTGCAGGTCGCCGCGAGCGCGTCGAGATCGCGACCGAAGCGTGCCGCGGCGGCGAGCGACAAGGCCCCGCGCTCGTAGGCGAGGACCGTCATGGCGATGCGCCAGCCTTCCCCGATCTGGCCCACCAGGTTCTCGCGCGGCACCCGTGCATCCTCGAAGAAGACCTCGCCGAACTCGCTTTCGCCCGTCATCTGGCGGAGCGGCCGCACCGACACGCCCGGCGTGTCGAGCTTGCAGAGGATGAAGGAGATGCCGCCGTAACGATCCTTCGAGTCGGTGCGGGCGAGCACGAAGATCCAGTCGGCCCAGGGACCGAAGGTGGTCCAGATCTTCTGGCCGTTCAGCACGAAGACGTCGCCGTCGATGGTGGCGGTGGTACGGAGCGCCGCGAGATCGCTCCCCGCGCCCGGCTCGCTGAAACCCTGGCACCAGATCTCGTCGCCCGCGAGCATGGGCGGCAGGAAGCGCCGGCGCTGCTCCTCGCTGCCGTGGTGAATGAGCGCCGGACCGAGGAGGCCGATCCCGAGCGTGTTCAGGATGGTCGGCGCGTCCGCTCGGGCCATCTCCTCCTCGAAGATCGCCTTCTCGACCTCGCCGGCGCCGCGTCCGCCCCACTCCTTCGGCCAGCTCATCCCGAGGTAGCCGGCCTCGTAGAGCTTCCGTTGCCAGGCGCGGCGGAGCTCCATCAGGCGATCCTCGGTGGCACCGGGATCGCGGAGCTCCTCGTGCCACGGACGCCGCATGTTGGCGCCGAGCCACGCGCGGAGCTGATCGCGGAACGCGAGGTGCTGCGGCGAGAGTTGGAGATCCATCGGGGCTCCTTCGAAGAGTCAGGTGGGAACGGCACCGCGCGTGCCACGACGCGGCGCGTCCCTCCTACGTAAGCCCCTGGGTTGGGTCAAGGTGACTCGACGGTCACCCGATCTCGGCGGAGAAGCGGATCGTCTTTCGCTTCATGCCCTCGAGCACGACGTCGGTCCCCCCCGACCGCAGCATCCACTCGAGGCGATGATCGCGGTACTCGCGCACGAACATCCCCGACTCGACGAGCTGGGGCAGCATCTCGAAGCCGCCCATCGACGCGAGGGCCTCCGCGACCACGCGCTCGACGCTCGGACGCACACGGACGCGATCGAGCCAGCGCGCGAGGCCCGAGCCGGCCGGCGGCGGAAAGCCGTTCACCGCCGCCGACGCGTTCACGTGCGGCAGGATGGAGAGATCGGCCCAGCCGAACTCCTTGCCGTTGAAGTAGTCGGCGCCGCCGAGCTCGCGCTCGAGGTAGGCGTTCAGGCCCGCGATCTGCTTTCCGGCCTGAGCGATCATCGCATCGGCGAGCGCGCCCTTGGCCCTCCCGAAGACCCGGATCTCGAAGAGACCCCAGTTGATGGCCTCGTATTGCGTGTCGCAGATCTCCTCGAGCGTGCGCGCCCGGGCCCGTTCGAGCGGGCCGCGGGGAAGCATCGGCGGCGTCGGCCATTTGTCCTCGAGGTACTCGAGGATGATGGTCGAATCGAAAACCGTCTTGCCCTCGTCGACCAGGGCGGGCACCTCGAGCCGCGGGCTGGCGGCCCGGAACGCCGGATCGCCGCCCGACATGATGTCGGGCATGACGGTCTCGAACGGGATGCCCTTCTCGATGAGGGAGAGCTTCACCTTCTGCGCATAGGGGGAGAGTGGGTGCTCGTAGAGTGTGATCATGCCCTTGGCCTCCTGTCGGCTAGTGCGGTATTAGGTCGCCCGACCTATTTCTCGTCGAGCTCGATGGTGAGGGTGGAATCCCGGCTCCGTTTGGCGCCGAACGTCCCTGGGGATTTGGTGATGGTAATGATGCGAGGCTCGACCAAGCGCAATCGTCCCGGCACGGCCGTATTCGAGAAGGGACGGGCGCGCGCCGAGGCGATCCTGGATGCGGCGACCGCGATCGTGATCGCCGAGGGCGCAACGGCGCTCTCCACGCGTCGGGTCGCCGCCCGCGCCGGCGTCCGCCCCGGACACCTGCAGTACTACTTTCCGACCCGGCAGGACCTGGTGCGCGCGCTCCTCGAACGCTACCTCGAGCGCGGCGCCGAGTCGGCCGAGCGGCGGGCGGCCGCCATCCCGAGCGCCGCCCCGGAGGCCCGCCTCGAGGCCGCGCTCGACGGGATCTTGGCCGACCACCTGAGCCCGGACCATCGCCGCTTCCTCTGGGAGCTGTGGGCGTTGGCGGCCCGCGATCCCGCGGTTGCGGAGGCGATGCAGGCCTTCTACCGATCCTACTGGAGGGGCCTCGTCACGGCGTTGCTCGAGCGAGAGCCCGCCCTCGGCCGACCGCGCGCCGAACGGCGCGCCGCGCTCCTCGTCGCCATGCTGGAGGGTCTCACGCTCTTTCGCTCGCGCACCGGCGGCCACGAGCTCCCGATCCCGTTCCTCGAGCGCGAGCTCCGGAGCGTGGTCCGAAAGCTGGCGACCGACCTCGACTGACGTCACGCTCGCCCGCGCGCCAGCCCGGCCAGAAACGCGCGCGTCCGCGGGACCGCCTCGCCGTCGCCCTCGACCGGACAGGGCGCCCACAGGAAGTCCGTCACCCCGGCCTCCTCGAGGCGGGTCAGCGCCTGCCCGACGGCCGCCTCGTCGCCGGCGACCACGACGTCGGCCGGGCCCTCGGCGCCCTCGCGGTCGAGCATCGCGCGGTACGACGGCAACGTCCCATAGATCGCGAACTGCTGGGCGGCGGCTCGCCGCGCCGCGGCCGGATCCTTGGTGATCGCGACCGGCAGGCCGACCACGATGCGCGGCGCCGGGCGGCCGGCCCGCGCCGCCGCCTCGGCGATGCGCGGCACGGTGTGCTCGCGAATGGTCTTCGGTCCCGTCATCCAGGTGATCGTGCCGTCCGCTTCGGCGCCGGTGAGCGCGAGCATCTTCGGCGCCAGCGCCGCCACCAGGATCTGGCAGGGCTGACCGCCCGGCACGTTCAGGCTCGCCGCGACCCGATACTCCTCGCCCTGGTGCATCGCGCTGCCGGCCCGCATGAGCGGCGCCAGCACCGCGAGGTACTCCTTCATGTGGGTGTACGGCTTGGCGAAGGACATCCCGAGCATGGTCTCGATCACGACCTGATGCGAGAGACCGATGCCGAGCGCGAAGCGACCGCCCGCCATCGCCTGCGCCGTGAGCGCCTGCTGGGCCATGGCGACGGGGTGGCGCGGAAAGGTCGGCACGACGGCCGTGCCGAGCTCGATGCGGCTGGTCTCGCGGGCGCAGAGCGCGGCCAGCATGATGGCGTCGAAGCCGAAGATGTTGGCGAACCAGCCGCTCGCGAAGCCGTCCGACTCGGCGCGCTTGGCCTGCGCGATGATGCCGTTCACGTCCGCGGGCTCGCCGCCGATGTCACCGATCCCGATGCCGATCTTCATCATGCGCAACCTCCGTTCGCAGAGTCTCGGGGGACGCTCCTAGCCGAATCCCTCCGACGATGGGAGAGCGCGGCTCGGAGCGCGCGACTGCGGCTCGTCAGCCGCTGGCGTTGCGGGCGCTTTCAATTGACTCCTCGCGGAGCACGGTGAGACACTCCGCGCGGGTCATGACGATAGCGTTGCCGCCGATCGTTCTCGCGGGTGTCGCGGGCTTCGTGCTCGGCCTCGTGATTGCGGCGCTGGTCTGGCTCTTCGGGCGCGCGCGCCATCTCGGCGCCCTCGCCACCGCCAACGAGCGCGCCGCCGATCTCGCCGCCCGCCTCGAGGAACGATCGAAGCGCGTCGAGGAGATCGAGACCGAGCTCGACGACGTCATCGCCGAGAACTCCGATCGGCGGGCGGCCGAGGCCCGGCTCGCGGCGGAGTTGCAGGCGGAGAAGGCCGCGAGCGCCGAGAAGCTGGCGCTGGTGCAGGGAGCGGAAATCGCGCTCCGCGAGGCCTTCCAGGCGCTCTCCGCCGAGGCGTTGCAGAGCAACAACACGGCCTTCCTCACCCTCGCCAAGACCGCGCTCGGCGAGTTCCGGGAGAGCGCCGCGGGCGACCTCGGCGCCCGCCAGCAGGCCATCGACGAGCTGGTGAAGCCGATCCGGGAGTCGCTCGAACGGGTCGGGACGCAGCTCCAGACCGTCGAGCGCGAGCGCGTCGGGGCCTACTCGGCGTTGAACGAGCAGGTGCGATCGCTCGCCGTCAGCCAGCAGCAGCTCCACTCCGAGACCGCCAACCTGGTACGTGCGCTCCGCATGCCGAGCGTGCGGGGACGCTGGGGCGAGATGCAGCTCCGTCGCGTGGTCGAGCTCGCCGGCATGTTGCCCCACTGCGACTTCCTCGAGCAGCACACCGTGACCACCGAGGACGGACGGCGCCGTCCCGATCTGGTGGTGCGACTGCCGGGCGGCCGCCAGATGGTGGTCGACGCCAAGGCCCCGCTGCTCGCCTACCTCGACGCGCTCGAGGCGACCGACGACGGGCTCCGCGACGCCAACCTCAGGGAGCATGCCCGCCAGGTGCGCGACCACGTCGCGGCGCTCGGCGCCAAGACGTACTGGGCGCAGTTCCAGCCGTCGCCCGAGTTCGTCGTGATGTTCCTCCCCGCCGAAACCTTCTTCAACGCGGCCCTCCAACACGACCCCACGCTGATCGAGTTCGCGGCCGGCCGGCGCGTCGTCCTGGCGAGCCCGACCAACCTGATCGCGCTCCTCTTCGCGGTCGCCTACGGCTGGCAACAGCAGGGCGTCGCGGACAGCGTGCAGGAGATCAGCCGGCTCGGTCAGGTGCTCTACGAGCGCCTGCGAACCATGGTCGGCCACTTCGAGGCCCTACGCCGCTCGCTCGACGGCGCGAGCGACGCCTACAATCGCGCCATCGGTTCGCTCGAGTCCCGCGTCTTGGTCTCGGCCCGGCGCTTCCGCGATCTCGGCACCAGCTCGCCCGAGTTGCCAATCCTGGAGCCACTGGTCCGGAGCGCCCGCCGCTTCGAGCTCGGCGATGGTCCGCTCCCCGAGGTCCCCGCCGACGCCCTCGCCGAGGAGCTCACCGAGGATCTCGAAGGCTAGGTAAGAGGCTCCGAGGCCATTGGAGCATTCGGCGCGCACGTCGAAGCGCACGGGGCCGGGATAGACCTAAGGCCCTGCGACGGCGGCAGTCGGGAAGAGCGGACGGTGGAGGGGTCGCCCGCGGGGCCGGTCTCGGTCAGGAGCGCTTCGCGCCGGCCGACCACGACGCGCCGCTCGCCCGATGAGTGCCATGCGCTACTGCGATGCGCCGATCGAGCCATGACTGTCGTCTGGTCGAGCTACGCCGATCGCCGCGCTCCGCCTCCGCAGGACCCGCGGGCGACCCCTCCACCGCGCGCGTGTTCCGCAGGCCGCCGTCGCGGAGTTTCCCTAAATCACTCCGTCGGCGGCCAAACGCGCCAGGGCGGCGGCGTCGAGGCCGATCTCGGCGTAGACCTCGCGGTTGTGCTCGCCGAGCGTCGGCGCGAGCGCGCGCTGGCGCGGCTCGGCGCCGGCGAACTGCAGCGGGTTCCCGTGCAGCAGAATCTCGCCGAGACGTGGGTGCGGATGGCGCTCGATCATACCGCGCGCCCGGAGCTGCGGGTCGTCGATCAGCTCGTCGGGCCGCGCCACGCGGGCACAGGGCACGTCGGCGCCGTCGGGCCCGAGGGCCGCCAGGACCTCGGCACAGGTGCGCTCGCGAACCCAGGCACCGACGAAACCGTTCACCTCGCCGCGATGGCGGGCTCGGCCGCGGTGGTGCTTGTAGCGCTCGTCGCTGGCGAGCTCGGGACGGCCGATCGCGGCACAGAGCCGGCGAAAGAGCTTGTTGCTGGCGGTGCCGACGACGACCCAACCGTCCTTCGCCTGCAGGGCATCGTAGGGCGCGCTGAACGCGTGCTGGTTGCCGACGCGCTCGGCGGCAACCCCGAGCCCGGCGGCGATCGTCGCCCACGAGTCGGTGATGGCGAAGACCGCGTCCTGGTTGGAGAGATCGAGGGCGCGCGCGCGGCCGCGGCGGTCGCGCTCGAGGATGCCGGAGACCACGCCGAGAGCGAGGTAGAGGCCGCCCACGAAATCGGCGAGCGCGCCCCCGGCACGCACCGGCGGCCCGTCGGCGAACCCCGTCATCGCGAGGAGGCCGCCGCTCGCCTGCGCCACGATGTCGTAGGATGCCTGGCCGGCACGCGGCCCGGTCGCGCCGAAGCCCGACAGGCCGGCGACCACGAGCCGCGGGTTCCGCGCCTGCAGGACGTCGGGACCGAGACCCTGCGCGGTCATCCAGCCGGAGCGAAAGTTCTCGACCACGGCGTCGGCACGCTCGACGAGCCGCAGGAAGACGTCGCACCCGTCGGGATGTGCGACGTCCAGGGTGATCGAGCGCTTGCCACGGTTGGTGTTCTCGAAGGAGAGCGACGTCTCGCCCTCCTTCGACGGACCGTAGCGGTAGTCGTCGCCGGTCCGCGGGCGCTCGATCTTGATCACGTCGGCGCCGAGGTCGGCCAGGATGGCGGTCGCGAAGGGACCAGCGACCACCCGCGACAGATCGAGCACACGGATGCCATCCAAGACGCGACCGCTCACGGCCGGCACAATGCACCAGCGCGTCCGCCGAAGCCAAGCACGGCGACCGCGCTTGACTGTGGCGTCGCGGCGGGCGCATCGTGAGTTCCGAACGCTGGGGGAGCCGGATGTTCGGCTGAGAGGGCAGAACGGCTGCCGACCCCTCGAACCTGACCCGGGTCATGCCGGCGGAGGGAAGCGACATGTCGAAGGTCCAGACGCAGCTCGAGGCGGCTCGCGCCGGCACGATCACCGCGGAGATGACGCGGGTGGCGGAGCGCGAATGCGTCGCTCCCGAGATGATCCGCGCCGAGGTCGCGCGCGGGCGCCTGGTGATTCCCGCCAACCTGCGCCACCTCGCCGGCAGCGGCGGCGAGGCGCCGCGCGAGGCTCCGCCGCCGCGGCCGGCCCAGGGGCTGAGCGGCCATCCCGGCAGCTCGGACGACGCCGCGTTCTGGGTCAACCAGACGGTCGCGCAGCGCGCGGATCTCGATCGAGGATCCGACCGTGCTCGCGGGGTCCCGCGCCCCGAAGCGTCTCGATCCGACCGGCATCGGCCGCATGATCACCACCAAGATCAACGCCAACATGGGCGCCTCGCCGGTCGCGAGCGGGACCGACGACGAGGTCGAGAAGCTCCGCTGGGCGCAGCAGTACGGCGCCGACACGCTGATGGACCTCTCGACCGGCGGCGACCTCGACGCCTGCCGGCAGGCGATCATCGACCACGCCACCGTGCCGATCGGCACCGTGCCGATCTACTCGATGATCATCGGCCGCAAGCATCGAGGACCTGAGCTACGACGTGATCCTGCGGGAGATCGAGCGCCAGGCGCAGCAGGGCGTCGACTACTTCACGATCCACGCCGGCGTGCTGCGCGAGCACCTGCCGCTCGTCCGCGGCCGCGTCGATCGGCATCGTCTCGCGCGGCGGCTCGCTGCTCGCCAAGTGGATGCTCGCACCACGGCAAGCAGAACCCGATGTACGAGCTCTTCGACGAGATCTGCGCCATCATGCGCGAGTACGACGTGACCTTCTCGCTCGGCGACGGCCTGCGGCCCGGGCTGCCTCGCCGACGCCACCGACGCGGCGCAGCTCGCCGAGCTGCACACGCTCGGCGAGCTGGTCGAGCGGGCCCGGGACGCCGGCGTGCAGGTGATGGTCGAGGGCCCCGGCCACGTGCCGCTCGACCAGATCGAATACAACATGAAGCTCGAGCAGCGGGTCTGCGACGACGCGCCGTTCTACGTCCTCGGCCCGCTCGTGACCGACATCTTCCCCGGCTACGACCACATCACGAGCGGCATCGGCGCCACCGAGGCCGCGCGCGCACGGCGCCGCGATGCTCTGCTACGTCACGCCGAAGGAGCACGTCGGCCTGCCGCAAGAGCCGACGACGTGAAGCAGGGCTGCATCGCCTACAAGATCGCGGCGCACGCCGCCGACGTCGCGCTCGGCATCCCCGGCGCCCGCCACTGGGACGACGACCTGACGAAGGCCCGCGCCGCCCTCAACTGGCAGCGGCACTTCGAGCTCGCCTTCGACGGCGAGACCGCCCGCGCCCTCCACGACGAGGACCTCGACGTCGACACCGACTTCTGCGCCATGTGCGGCCACGACTGGTGCAGCGTGCGCATCTCGAAGGAGATCGTGGAGTTCGCGAGCGGCAAGGACGAGGCCTCGCAGCCCGAGCGTCCGGCGATGCGCAGTCCGGGAGTCGGCGAGGAGGGACGATCGCTGCTGCGCCAACGCGGAACCCTCCCGGTCATCGATGGGAAGCACGCCTGCCATAGCGACCTCGCTGGCGAAGCCGATAGCGCGCGCCGCATCCAAGAAGGCGCCGGCTAGATCATGCTCCGGAGCAGTGCGAATGGGGCTCTTTCCAACCTCCGACTCACGTCTTTGGCAAAGATTCCACAGCAGTCTCGGAATACCTCGCAAGCCCGCAATTGGTGTCCAGCGCTGCACGATCCAATACGTGCTTTGCTATAAGGCAAATCAATCACTTGCATTGTTGGCGCTCCGCGGCACAATGGAACGCTTCTTGATACTACGAATGCCCCCCGGCAAGCCGCTTTGTTCTGACGAAGTTCCCCCTCCAAACGGTATCCCCTTCCGTGTGCCCAATTGCGTCGCGGTGAGGCTCAACGCTCGCGCAAAGCGTGCCGCGAGCGCCCATGGCGATGCGATACCCCCAGTCGGAACCTTCCGGGACGGCAGGAATCCCCCGTGCCACCGCCGGTGGCGCGGCCATTGCTTGGTCAAACTCGCGTACGACGAGTGGCCACTGAAGAGAGCGAAGAATTCGGGCGATAAGCTCTCTGCGATGGTTCTGCTGACGTAGTCACGACTCTGGGTCGCGGGCGGCCTTCAGGCATCCCGCATGCAGCAAAGCGAAGACGATACCGAGATCACGAAGACATCGATGAGAGGTCACAATAGGCAGAGCGAAGCGTATGAATCTGCGTGCGCCGCGGTGCCGGCGCGGGGGACCTCTAAGGGCCTGTACGTACCAGGAGCACCGCATCGAAGACTCCCGATGAATGACATGCAACTCGAAAACCGGCGGCGCGACGCCGTCTGAGGGTGGGGTGGGGGGACATGAACATGCACGCGTATCGAGTGCTGATCGTGATGGTGGGGACACTGTTGGTGGTCGGGTGCGCCCCGAAGAAGGCCGTGGGTCCGAAGGACTCGGCAAACGAGCCGGTCACCGTGGACCGCGCGGTCTATCCGCGCCTGGTGGACAATCCTACCCCGACCCTCGATCCGTACCTGCTCCAGGTCGGGGACGAGCTCGCGATCAAGTTCTACACCAATCCCGAGCTGAACGAGGACGTGAAGATTCGACCGGACGGCATGATCTCCGTGCAGCTGATCGACGACGTCCAGGCGGCGGGCTTGAGCCCGAGCCAGCTCGATTCGGCACTGACCATGAAGTACACGGGCGAGCTCGCCGACCCGCAGATCACGGTGATCGTCAAGAAGGCCGCCGGACATCGCATCTACGTCGGTGGCGAGGTCGGGAAGCAGGGCGTGCTGCCGCTGGTGGGCGGCCTGACGCTCTATCAGGCGATCCAGCGCGCGGGCGGCTTCGAGAAGACGGCACACCGGAAGCAGGTCATCCTCATCCGGCGTGGACCCGACGGCCTGCCGACGGGCCTCGCCGTGGACGTGCGGCCGATCCAGCGCGGCGAGCACCCCGAGGTCGATCTCCCGCTCAAGCCGCTCGACGTCGTCTTCGTGCCGCGATCGAAGATCGCCAACGTCAACGTGTTCGTCCAGCAATACATCCGAGACGCCCTGCCCGTGTCCTACTTCCCGATTCCGGCCTTCTGAGGAGCCTTGGCAATGTCTGAGCCACAGATCCCCTGGCGTGAGCTGATCGCGGTCCTGCACCGGCGACGGAAGCTCATCCTCCAGGTCTTCCTCGCCGGCACGATCACGGTGGCGCTCGGCGTCTGGCTGTCGGGCCCACGCTATCTCGCGACCGCGACCCTCATGCTGACCTCCGATCGGGCCCGGGTGGCGATGTCCCCGGACGCTGACACCCGGCCGACGGTCAGCAGCGTCACCGAGCAGGACATGAACTCGGAGGTGGCGCTCCTCAACAGCGAGAACCTGATCCGCGAGGTCCTCGCCCCCTATTGGGAAGAGGAGCAACGCGACCACCCCCCGAGCACCGCCTCCAAGGTCTTCGGGCTGCTGTTCCTCCCCCTCCGCCTGCCGGGGATCCTGTACGACACCTTGCACGGCATCCCCGCGCGCACCGGTCTCGATCTCTGGGTCATCGACACCGCCAAGGAGCTCGGCATCGGGCTGGTGGGACGCTCGAACCTGATCCAGGTCGCCTACGAGTCGCCGGATCCCGAGTGGGCCGCGACCTTCGTCAACGGTCTGGTCAAGCACCACATCGAGCGGCGCGCCAAGCTGAGCCAGCAGTCCGAGGCGAAACAGTTCTACGAGGCGCAGCGCCAGCTCCTGGCCGACAAGTCCCAGCAGGCGGGCGTCGCCCTCGAGCAGTTCTACCGCCGTGAGGGCATGGACGGGCTCTCCGCCGACCAGCGCAAGAACCTCCGCGGGCGGCTGCAGGAGCTCGAGCTCACCCTGGCGAACTCCGAGACCGAGCTCGCCGAGGGCACGGCCCGCGTCCAGTTCCTCAGCCAGGAAATCAAGGATTACCCGAGGAGCATCGCAACCGAATCGAAGATCGCGCAGCACCAGCAGCTGATCAAGCCCCGCATCCTCGAGCTCGAGCTGCAACGCAGCGAGCTGCTCTCCCGCTACGCTCCCACCAGCGTGAAGGTGCGCGACATCGATCGCCAGATCGCCGAGGCGAAGCGCTTGATGGTCCAGAACCCCGAGTCGCTCGCCGAGACCACCAACACCATCAACCCGGCCTACCAGAGCATCGAGGTCGATCTCGCGACGACCAAGGCCCAGATGGCGGCGGTGCAGGCGCGGGTCGAGTCGCTGCGAGAGCAGATCGGGACCTATCGCGCCCAGGTGTCCCGCCTCGACGAGATCGGCAGTGAGCAGGAGCGCCTCGAGCAGGATCTCGCGGGTTCGAAACAAGCCTTCCTGACCTATTCCAAGAAGGCGGAGGAGGCGCGCTTCTCGAGCGCGCTGGACGAGACGACCTTCGTCGACATCGCGATCGCGGAGCCGGCCGAGGTTCCGAGCAGCCCCGAGAAGTCCAAGAAGCTGCTCAGCCTGATCGCCGGGGCGTTGGTCAGCCTGGTCGCCGGAGTGGGCCTCGCCTTCGTCCGTGACCGTCTCGACCCGGCGGTGAAGAGCGCCGCCGAGGCCCAAGGCGTGACCGGTCTCCCGGTCCTGGCGGAGGTTCGCTAGCCCCCATGTACGCGCGCCACTTCGGCCTGCGGGGCGAGCCGTTCGCATTGACGCCCGATCCCGCCTTTCTCTACCTGAGCCCCGACCACGAGGAGGCGCTGGCCGCCCTCAAGGTCGGCCTCGAGAGCCGTCGCGGCCTCATGCTCATGGTCGCCGAGGTCGGCATGGGGAAGACCACCCTCCTCTACTCCATGCTGAGCGAGCTCGGGCCCAACATCCACACGGCGTACCTCTCGAACACGCGGCTCAGCTTCGACGAGCTGCTGCGTCAGGCGCTCGGCGATCTCGGGGCGCAGTGCGAGAGCCGCGACCGCGTCGACATGCTGGCCGCGTTGAACGCCTTTCTCCTGCACTGCGCCGCGGTCGACGAGACCGCCGCGCTCGTGATCGACGAGGCCCAGAACCTCGACGACGAGACGTTCGAAAACCTCCGCCTGCTCTCGAACTACGAGACCTACACCGACAAGCTCCTGCAGATCGTGCTGGTCGGCCAGCCCGAGCTCGAGGCCAAGCTCGCCCGGCCGAGCCTCCGGCAGGTCGCGGAGCGAGTCGCGGTCCGCTGCCACATCAATCCACTCTCCCGCCAGGAGAGCATGCGATACCTCGAGCATCGCCTCGGCAAGACGGGCGGCTCACTGTTCGATCTCTTTTCACCCGCCGCGCGCGAGATCCTGCTGTGGCAGGCGCGTGGCATTCCCCGGCGCCTGAACATTCTCTTCCACAGCGCCCTCTTGTTCGCGTACGGACGCGGACGCGAGCGGGTGACCTGGCGCGAGGCGCAGGCGGCGGTACGCGAGAAACGAGGCCGCGGTCTGGTGACGATCGGCCACCGCGCGAGCTTCCGCGCTTCCGGCGGGACGTCGTTCAGTGACGCCGGGCTGTGGCGCTTCGCCGCCATCGGCGCCGGCGCCGCTGCCGCCGTCGTGCTCGCACTCGGTTGGGGCGCTGGCGGCAACGTGGGAGCGCGTTCGAACGTCGAGACGCACGCGGACGTCCCGGTCGAGGTCGCGGCCCCGGCGCCCGTTCCGGCCCCCGCGCCCGTCGAGCCGCCGCGAGCGGAGGTCCCACCCCCAGCCGTCGCCGACGCGGCGCCGGTCGCCGAACCGGCACCGGAGCAGGTCGTCAGAGAGCCCGAGCCCGAGACGGTCGTGGGCGCGGACGAGGCGCAGATCGCCGCGGCACCCGTCGCGGCCGAGCCCGCGGTCGAGCCCGAGCCTGAGCCCGAGCCCCAGGCTGTAGCGGATCCGGTGCCCGCCGCGCCGGAGGTGGCCGAGCGGGGAAGGCCGCGCGAGATCGTGGTCCCGAACGGAACCTCGCTGACGGCGATCACGCTCCGCTACTACGGGTCCACCAGCCCCGCGCTCGTGCGGCGCATCAAGGCGATGAATCCCAGGATCGTCAACCCCGACAAGATCCTCGCCGGCGATCGGCTGCGACTACCGGACGCGGTCGGCACCGAAGGCGGTGCGCGGTGAGCAACTACATCAAGGTCCTGAAGCGCCTCGAGCAGGACAAGCGCCCGCCGACCGCGCAGCCGACTCCGCCCGCCGATCTGACACCGCTCCCCCTGCGCACGATACCGATGCCGGTCTCCACCGCCGGCGAAGCCGCCATCGCGTTGCCGACGACCGCGCTCGACGCCGCCGTCCCGGCGGTGCCGCCGACCGTGCTGCCGATCCCGGTTCCGCTTCTCGCGCCGACGGCCCCACAACCGGTCGCCGAGGCGACCATCGCGAGCACCGTCCCGGTCGCCCGCGCGCCGGAGCCGGCGCTCGAGCCGACGCCGGTTCGTCCGCTGGTGCCGTCGACCCCCTTCGCGGTCAGCCGCCGCCCGCGACCCGAGCTCGCGCTCGCGACCAGCGGCATCCCGACGCTCCTCGAAAACCTTCGCATGCTCGCGAACGGCCGCAGCACCCGGACCATCGTCTTCGCCGGCGCCTCGGTCGGCGACGGCGCCCAGCAGGTGGCGATCGGGCTCGCGGAGCACGCCAGCCGCAACGGATCGCAACCGTTCGTCGCCGAGCTCGCCGGCACCGCGGCCCAGAGCCGACTCGTGCCGATCACCAACGCGCTCGAGGGCCCGGCATCGAGCCCGCGCATCCTCGCCATCGATCTCGACGCCGGCGTCCAGCCCGAGCACATCTACGGCTGGATCGCGGAGGCGGCACCGCGGGCCGAGCTGGTGATCCTGATGGGACCGCCGCTCGCCACCTCGATCGATTCGGCGCTGCTCGCCCGCGGCTGCGACGGGCTCGTCATCGTCGCCGAGTCCGAGGTCACCGAGCGCGCCGCGCTGCAGGTCGCGGCCGATCGCGCCCGCGTCGCGGGCTGTCGGACGCTCGGCGTCGTGATGCACGGCACGAAAGAACACGTGCCGAGTTGGATTCACCGCCTGATCGGCGGAGTCGAGCGGCCAGTTTCCTGAGAGGACAGATCTCCATGTCACCACGACGTACCGCCCTGATCACCATCCTGAAGCTCACCGATCTCGCCGTCATCGCCGCGAGCCTGGCGTTCACGGTCGCCGTGACCGCCGGCTCCCAAGGCCTCCTCGACTGGGCCAACGTGCTCCAAATGCGGACGAGCGTGCAGAACATGCTGTTCGTCGGCCTCTACCTCGTGCTCTGGCACTTCGTGATTCGCGCCTGCGGGCTCTATCAGTCGTACCGGCTGTCGCCGGCCTCGCGTGAGATCAAGGACCTCGCCACCGCGGTTCTGGTCGCGAGCGCGCCCCTCATCCCGCTCGGCCTGCTGTTCGGGTTCGAGTCGGTGAGCCTGAAGTTCTTCGGCATCTTCCCCCTCACCGCGTTCGTCCTCTTGGGAGCCGAACGCCGCCTCCTGCGGGCGGTGGCCCGCCAGGTGCGCACCGTCGGCCGGAACCTCCGCGACGTCGTCATCATCGGCGACGGCGGTGACGCGCTGGAGGCGGCGGCGAAGCTCGTGCAGCGCGAGGCGCTCGGCTATCGCGTCGTCGAGGTACTCACCGTCCCCCGCTCACGCGGCCTCTTGCCCGTGAACGGCAACGGCATCAACGGCCACCCCGTGCCGGCGATCGTCGACGGCGCCGTGCTCGAGGACGGCATCCCGAGCACCCCCGTGGCGCGCTTGGCGGCGGTCCTCGAGACCCGCCCGATCGACGAGGTCTTCCTCGGCATCCCGCTCGACGGCTCCGAGCCGTTGATCCGCCCGATCATCTCCCTCTGCGAGGAGCAAGGCATCACGATTCGCGTGGTCGCGCACCTCGCCAACCTCGACTGGGGTCGGGCGTCGATGGACACGCTCGGCGGGCAGCCCGTCATCACGATCTCGAGCGGCCCTCCCGACACGCTCAGGATGGTCGTGAAGCGCCTGATCGATCTCGTCGGCGCCGCCGTCGGCCTGGTGATGTTCGCGCCGCTCGCGATGCTGATCGCGGTCGCGATCAAGTGGGACTCGAAGGGCCCGATCGTCTACGCGCAGGAGCGTGTGGGCCTGAATCGCCGGCGCTTCCCGGCCTACAAGTTCCGCACCATGGTCGTGGACGCGGACACGCTGCAGGCCGGCCTGGAGCACCTGAACGAGGCCGACGGCCCCGTCTTCAAGATCCAGAACGACCCGCGGGTGACGCGCCTCGGCCGCCTGCTCCGCCGGCTCTCGCTCGACGAGCTGCCGCAGCTCATCAACGTGCTGCTCGGCGACATGAGCCTCGTCGGACCGCGCCCGCTTCCCGTCCGCGACGTGAATCGCATCGACGTCCGCTGGCACAAGCGGCGCTTCAGCGTGAAGCCCGGCATCACCTGCCTCTGGCAGATCCGCAGCCGCGAGCCCAAGTTCGACGAATGGATCCGTTCCGACATGGAATACATCGACAATTGGTCGCTGGCACTGGACCTGAAGATATTGGCGAAGACGATCCCGGCCGTCATCTCCGGCCAAGGAGCACACTGAAGTTCCGACCCCCGTTCGCTCTGACCATTTCCTGACCTGGTCCCCCTCGAAAGGACAACACGCACCGTGAGCGTTCCTACCGAACCCGCTACCGCACCCGTTACCGTCATCGTTCCCTGCTACAACGAAGAAGCCGGCCTCCCCTTCCTGATCGAACGATTGCGGAAGATGCGAGACCGCAGCGCCACGGACTGGCATTTTCTTTTCGTCGACGACGGATCCAGCGACCGCACCTTCGCCGCCCTCCTGCGTTGCGCCCAGCTCGAGGATTGGATGGAGGTCGTCCGACACCCCGAAAACCTCGGCCTCGGCGCGGCGCTCCGCACCGGATTCGCGCACGCGCGCTCCCCGATCGTCTGCACGATCGACAGCGACTGCACCTATCCGCCCGAGAAGCTGCCGGAGCTGGCGGCGCTCGTGGACGAGGGCGCCACCATCGTCACCGCCTCGGCGTGGCACCCCGAGAGCGCGGCCGCCGAAGGCAGCTCGATCCGCATCTGGCTGAGCCGCATGGTGTCCGCCATCTACAAGCTGCTGATCGGACAGGACGTCTACACCTTCACCTGCCTTTTTCGCGCCTATCGCACCGATTCGATCAGGCGTATTCGTTTTCGCTCGAGCGGCTTCGCGGCGGTCGCCGAGATCATGTTGCGAGCGATCCTCACCGGACATTCCGTACGCGAAGTCCCGATGCGGCTCGAGAGCCGCCGCTTCGGCGAATCGAAGTTGAAGGTTGGCGACGCCATCATGGCGCACGTCCGTCTTCTCGTCATGACCGCCCTGATGGTCAGCGCCCGACACGCACGGGCGATGGGCAGCAGGCTGGTCGGCTGATCCCCAAACTACCTCCCCCCGAAAGGACTCCCCAACAATGACCATGCGTATCGGCATCATCGGACTCGGCAGAGCAGGAAGTGTACATCTCGACGCCTGGCAGCACGTCGAAGACGCGGAGATCGTCGCCGTCTGCGATCCCTCCCCTGCGTCGCGCCGGAAGGCTCGCGAGCTCGGCATCAAGGCCTACAGCGATCCCAACGTGCTCTTGGAGACGGCTAAGCTCGACGCCGTCACCATCGCCACGCCGCCGGCGGATCACGCCGAGCTGGCCATCGCCGCCATGAACCGCGGCCTGCACGTGCTGTGCGAGAAGCCCCTCGCCCTCACCACCTGGGACGCGATGGCGATGCTGCAGACCGCGAGCCGGCGCCGCCGGCAGCTGCTGCTGGCGACCAAGTTCCGCCACGTCCCCGGCATGCTGCTCGCGCGTGACCTGGTCGCGTCCGGCAAGCTCGGCGTGCCGATCGCCTTCGAGGTGAGCTTCTGCAGCCCCGTCGACATGACCAAACGCTGGAACGCCCAGCGACGGCGCGCCGGCGGCGGCGTCATCATCGACAACGGCTGCCACGCCTTCGACATCATGTCGTTCCTCTTCGGCTCGGTGACCCGCATCCAGACCAACCTGCACAAGCCGCTGCAGAAGCTCTCGGTCGAGGACGGCGCGACCATCCAGGTGCGGGCCGGCGACGGCGTCATCGGCAAGGCCGACGTGAGCTGGAGCCTCTCGACCGGCCGCAACAGCTTCGTGAAGGTGCACGGCTCGCGCGGCACCATCGAGGTCGGCTGGCAGGAGACGCGCGTCAAGTACCTCGGTCAGGACTGGGAGAAGATCGCGCCCAACTACGACAAGATCGAGGCCCACAGCAACATGCAGTCCTGCTTCGTCGAGGCCGCGGCCAGCAATGGCGCCTCGGGTCCGTGGATCAGCACGGTCGAGTGCCTGCGCACGGTGGCCGCGGTCGAGGCCGCCTATCGCTCGGTGCACTCCGGCGGCTGGGAGTGGGTGGACATGAAGGGCATGCGCGAGCGGCGCAGCACCAAGGGCGCCAAGCTGCGGAAGCAGGCCTAGTCTCATGCCGGCCAGCGAGCTCTCCAAGACGATGGACCCGGCGGCCCGCCCGCCGCGGCTCCATCCGACGGCGATCGTCGAGCCCGGTGTCGAGCTCGGCGACGGGACCTCGGTGTGGGACAACGTCCACATCCGAGGCCCGGCTCGCATCGGCCGTGACTGCATCATCGGCGAGAAGACCTACGTCGCCTACGGGGTCGCGATCGGCGACTTCGTGAAGATCAACGCGATGGTCTACGTCTGCACGGGCGTCACCATCGAGGACCGGGTGATGATCGCCGCCGGCGTGATCTTCACCAACGACCGTTACCCGCGCGCCTTCGACCCGACCGGTACGGGCCTCGCGGATTCCGGTCCGAACGAGGACACGCTCTCCACCATGGTGCACGAGGGCGCCACGATCGGCGCCGGCGCCATCATCGGACCTGGGCTCACCATCGGCGCTTACGCCATGATCGGCATGGGCGCGGTGGTCACGGCCGACGTCCCGCCGCACGCGCTCGTGTTCGGCAACCCGGCGCGCGTGCGCGGCTACGTGTGCGTGTGCGGCCATCCTCTCGCGGTCCCCCCGGGTACCGCGGCAGCGGCACCCTGTTCCCGCTGCGGCACTGCTCCATGATCGATCTGCTTTCGCACGACGAGACCGCGGCCCTCGGCCTGCAGGCCATCCTCGATCTCGAGAAGATTCCGTACCGGCGAATCGCTGCCGCGGAGGAGGCCACCTCGAGCCTGTTGGTGGTCGCGGGCGACCTGCTCACGGCGGCGGAGGCCTCGGTCGTCGAGCGCGCGACCGCGCTGGTGCTCGGAGGCGGCGCGTCGTTCGTGCGCCAGGTGTTCGGGGCCTCGGCGGCACAGATGGAGTACGGGCTCTGCACGATCGGCCTCGAGCAAGCGATCTGGCCCGCGGGCGTCGCCGAGATCGCCCGCACGCACGGCAAACGGAGCCTCAGGCTACCCGCGGTCCCGTACTGCGAGGCGTCGGAGCTCGTCCGCGGCACGACGCTCGCGACCTTCCACGTCCCGCACGACCGACTCGAGCGACCGCTGATCGCCCGGCGGAACCGCTGCCTGTGGTCGGCGCTCGATCTGGGCACCGCCTTCGCCAACCTGATGGCGGAGGAGGACGGCTCGATCCATCCCGTGCCGCGAACCTCGGCGGCCTGGACCACGGCCCGCAAGCTCGCCGAGCTCGTCTACTACGCCGCACCCGACGTGCTCCGCCGCGTCGTCCAACGGCGCACCTACGCCAGCCTGGATCAGCGTCTCGCCGCCCTCGGCGATCGTGCGTCGGAGTATCCCATCGACGCCACCGGCTACCTGCTGGTCGAGCTGGTGAAGCAGCTGATCAAGCAGGCCGCCGGCTCACTGGTGCGGGTCGCGCGCTGGCCCGCGCCATACCAGGCGGCCGCGAGCCTGACCCACGACATCGAGCCGCGTCGTTTCGCCTACACCCGCGGGATCGAGCGCCTCCTCGACACCATCGAGACCACGGGACACCCGGCGACGCTCGGCATGGTCGCCGGTCCGAGCGTGCGCCTCCTCCGCGATCAAACCATCCAACGCCTGAAGGCGCGGCGCGTGCTCTGTCACGGCCTCGAGCACAAGGGCGAGCAGGTGTGGGGCCGCGCCAAGGTCGCCGCCACGCTCGAGCGCGCGCGCGTGCGGCTGGAGCAGCGCCTGGGCCGCGTCGTCACCGGCTACCGCAGCCCTCGCCTCGATCGCTCGCCGGATCTCGCCTGGGCGCTCGATCGCGCCGGCTTCCGCTACGACTCGTCGTATCCCGACGTCGATCGCGAGAACATGGCGAACTTCGGCCGCGGCGTCCGCCTGAACGTTCCCTATCGCCCGCCGGTCGACGACGGCCACGGCGGCGTGCGGCCGAGTCGCTGCCTCGAGCTGCCGCTGACCGCGCCCGACTGCATCCAACCGCTCTTCGCCGGCGAGAGCCTCGAGCGCCTGCACCAGACCATCGAGGGCAAGGTGGCATTCCTGGGCGCGACCGGCGGCCTCTACGTCGCGCTCGTCCATGGCGGCGTCTTCGACGAGCACGACGCCGACGTCCGCACCGCCCACCTCGAGTTCGTCTATCGGCAGCTCAGACGGGCCGACGTGTGGCTGACCGGCATGGAAGACATCGCCGACTGGTGGTGCCGCCGCGAGGCCTTGAAGCTGAGCGTCAAAGCGAGCGCCGTGCACGTGACCAACGCGGGAACGCAGCCGATCACCGGCGCGCGCGTGGTCATCGAGCGCGACGGCAACGAATGCGTTCTCACGGTTCCACCGCTGGCCCCGGGCGCGCAAATCGCGCTCGTCGTACCGCGCGCACGCGCGCAGCCGGCAGCGTGAGCGGTCAAATCTCTGACTCGCACGCTCGTTCACGACCGCGCACACGTCATCTGATGCGCGATGCGCGTCGTGACGCGCGCGTGTCGCGCCGATGCCGGTAAATGTCCACTTGACCGTCCCTATGCGCGCCTCCATTGTGAACGCCGAGTCGAACGAACATCCGTCGGACGCACCATCGATTCTCCGCTCATGCGGCGCTGGTCGCTCGAGGATCTGCTGCTGACGCGCACGTCGATGAGAGGAAGGCCGTGAAGAGGCTGCGATACGGAATCGTGGGCTGCGGGGCGGTGGTGACGCTGCATCACCTGCCGGCATTCAAGCGCGTGGCGAGCGCCGAGGTCACGGCCCTCGTCGACCGCGACGCCTCGTGGGCCGCGGAATGCGCGCGCAAGTTCGGCGTCGCGGAGTCGTACGACGACTACGCGGCGCTCGTCGGTCGCGTCGACGCCGTCTTGTTGGCGACGCCCAATACCACCCACGCCGAGATCGGCTGTCGGCTGCTCGAGGCCGGCATCCACGTCCTCTGCGAGAAGCCGATCGCCACCTCCACGTCCGACCTCGAGCGCATGCTGGCGGCCGCCGCCAAGGGCAAGAGCCGACTGATGGCCGCCCACAGCACCCGCTTCAACGCCAACGTCACGACGATGAAGCAGATCATCGCCGCGGGACGGCTGGGCACCCTCGAGAGGATGACCGGCAGCATCGGCATGTCCTACGCCGCCGCCGAGCGCCGCACCGACTTTCGTCGTGACCGCGCGCTCTCGGGCGGCGGCTCGCTGATCGACCTCGGCATCCATCTGCTCGACGTGATGGTCTGGCTCGCCGGCGAGCGTCCGACCTCGGTCGACTACGCGTACGCGTGCGCGCCGGGCTGGGACGTCGAGACCGACGCCGACGTGGCACTCCGCTTCCCGACCGCGGGCATCGCCGAGCTCTCGGCGAGCTTCACGCACGGCACGACTCCGGTCCTCACCGTGCGCGGAAGCGACGGCTGGATGTCCGCGTCGCTCTACGTCCCGTCGCAACTCGCCTTCTTCAGCCCGCGCGCACGGATCTGCCGAAAGGCCGGCGTCCAGTACCTCGTCCTCGACGGTCGTCCGCCCTACGAGCGTCAGATCGAGCACTTCACCGATGCCGTCCTCGGCGGCGACGATTTCTTGGTGCGCGACGACGAGGTACGGATCGACGTCGGCGTCATCGACCACTGCTACGGCACGCGGCCGTGGTCGACCGAGATCGCGGCCCCGATCGAGCGCGCCCGGAGCTGCGCCGGATGAGCCCGACCCGTAGCGCGGCGACGACCGCCCTCGTGACCGGAAGCGACGGGTTCCTCGGCTCGCGCGTCGCCGCCCGCCTCCGCGAGCGCGGCGTCGCCGTCCGCTCGCTGGTACGGCGCGGCCTGCTCGCGAGCGCCGCAGCCCAGAACGGCGCCGGCCCCGCATCGGTCGAGCGCGTGCGCGGTGACGTCACCGACGTCCCCGCGCTCGAGCGCGCGACCGCCGGGTGCGGCGTGGTCTTCCATTGCGCCTACGGCGGCATGACGCTGAAGGAGTCGCGCCTGATCAACGTCGACGGCACCCGCAACGTCATCGAGGCCGCGGCGCGCGCCGGCATCACGCGCGTGATCCACGTCAGCACCATGGCGGTGCACGGCTACGTGCTGCCCGAGGTGCTCACCGAGACCTTTCCGATGGCGATGAAGTCGGACGCCTACGCCATCAGCAAGGCCGAGGGGGAGCGCGTCGCCTTCGAGACCGGCGCCCGGCTCGGCGTCGAGGTCGTCGCGGTGCGGCCGACCTTGGTTTACGGACCGCGCGCACCGTACTGGGTGGTGTCGTATTTCGAGCGCACCAAGAACGAGCAGGTGGCGCTGATCGACGGCGGCCGCGGCCTCGCCAACCTGGTCTGGGTCGACGACGTGGTCGACGCCATGTTCGCCGCGTGGGAGCGCCCGGACGTCGCCGGCGAGGCTTACCTGATCTCGGGGTCCCAGCCCGTCAGCTGGCGCGAGTACCTCGGGCGCTTCGCCCGCATGTGCAACAAGCCGGTCCCGCCGAGCGTCTCGGGCATCGGCGCCAAGGTCCAGGCCCCGTTCCTGCGCGTCCTCGGTGCGCTCACGCAGCGGCCGCGCCGCCTCTCGGGCATGGACATGACGCTCATGCCGCAGCGCTGTCACGTCTCGATCGCCAAGGCCGAGCGCGACCTCGGCTACGCGCCCAAGGTCTCCTTCGACGACGGCATGGATCGCTGCGAGGCCTGGCTGAGAGGCGAGGGCTATCTACCGCCGCTCGCCACGGAGGTGCGTGCGGCATGACCACGTCCAACGGTAAACGCGTCGCCGTCGTCGGCGGCGGAATCGCCGGTCTCGCCGGCGCGCACTACCTCCTGAACGCCGGCTTCACGCCGGTAGTGTTCGAGGCGAGCGACCAGCTCGGCGGGCTCGGCACGTACTTCGATCATCGCGGCACCCGCCTCGACCGCTACTACCACGTCATCCTCGACTCCGACTCCGAGCTCTGCGAGCTCCTCGCCGAGCTCGGCATCGCCGACCGCCTGGTCTGGCGCGAGACCGGCATGGGCTTCCGGCTCGGCGGCGAGCTCTACAGCTTCAACAGCCCGCTCGACCTGCTGCGCTTCCGCGCCCTCTCCTTCATCGACCGCCTGCGCACCGGTTTCGGCGCGGCGTACATCACCAAGATCAAGAAGCACGGGCTCGACCTCGACAACGTCCACGCCACCACCTGGCTGCGGAAGGTCTTCGGCGAGCGCGTCTTCAGCCGCATCTGGCTGCCGCTCTTGCGCGCCAAGTTCGGCGATCGCGTCGACGTCGTCCCCGCCTACTGGGTGTGGAACACGTTGAACCGCGAGAAGAACGGCGACCAGGAGGTGAAGGGGTACCTCCGCGAGGGCTACGACGGCTTCGCCAACACGCTGCGCGACGCGATCCTGGCGCGCGGCGGCGAGATCCGCATGGAGACGCCGATCTCGGCGATCGACTCGAACGGCGTCAAGGTCGCCGTCGCCTCGAGCGGACGCGACGAGACCTACGACGCCGTGCTGTCGACGCTGCCGCTGCCGCAGCTCGCCAAGATCGCCCGCGGCGACCTCGCCGGGGAGATCCCGCTGCCGGATCTCAAGTACCAGGGCTGCGTCAACGCGATCGTGGTGTCGAAGAAGCCGCTCGAGCGCTTCTACTGGACGATCGTCGTCGACCCCAAGTTCCCCTTCCAGGGCGTCGTCGAGACCACCCACGTCATCCCGAGCGAGTGGATCGGCAACCGCCACCTGATCTACGCCATGAACTACTGCGATCAGGACTCGGAGCCGTACAAGCGCCCGGACGAGCTGGTGAAGCGACAGGTGCTCGAGGGCCTCGCCGCGCTCTACCCGCAGTTCCGGCGCGAGGACGTCGAGGAGGTCTACGTCTTCCGCGCGCCCTACGTCGAGCCCGTGTGGTCCGTTGGATATCTGCAGAAGCGACCGGCGCCGCGCGTCGGTCGGAGCCGTGTCTACATCAGTACCACCGCGCAGGCCTACCCCCGGGTGACCGCGTGGAATACCAGCATAGGGCTCGCCCGCGAGAGCGTCGCGGCCCTGACAGGAGACCTACGATGAGCGCAGCCACCATCAACCTTCCCTCCGACGCAGATTCGACCGGCCGAGACTTCGGCGACGATGAGCTCGCGCTGCTGCGCGAGGTGATCGACTCCGGCACCCTCAACTGCACCAAAGGAACGCAGGTGAAGGCGCTCGAGAAGGCCTTCGCCGAACGCTACGGCGTGGCGCACTCGCGCGCCGTCACCTCGGGGACCGCCGCCGTCCACACCGCGGTCGCCGCCATCGACCCCGAGCCGGGCGACGAGATCATCACCACCTCGATCACCGACATGGGCGGCATCTCGCCGATCCTCTACCAGCTCGCGATTCCGATCTTCGCGGACGTCGACCCGGTCACGCTGAACGTCACCCCGGAGACGGTGGCCGCCAAGATCACCAAGCGCACCCGCGCCATCATCGCCACCCATCTCTTCGGCAACCCCTGCGACATCGTCGGCATCAAGAAGGTCGCCGACAAGCACGGCATCCCGGTGATCGAGGACTGCGCGCAGGCGTTCCTCGCGGCCCAGCAGGGCCAACTGGTCGGCACCGTCGGCGCGATCGGCGCCTTCAGCTTCCAGCAGGGCAAGCACATGACGACCGGCGAGGGCGGCATGGTCGTCACCAACGACAAGGACTACGCGCGCTGGATGATCCTCTTCAGCGACAAGGCGTGGGGCTACGGCGATCCCAAGCCCGACCACTACTTCCTGGCCCTCAACTACCGCATGACCGACCTGCAGGGCGCGGTCGCGCGCGCCCAGCTCGCGAAGCTCGACGGCGTCGTCGACCGCCGCCAGCGCACCGCTCACAAGCTGACCAAGCTGCTCGCCGACACCCCGGGCCTCACCCTGCCCGAGGCCGCCCCGGGCTCGACGCACGTCTACTGGAAGTACCCGCTGATCGTCGACCCGGCGGTGATCGCCGGCGGCTCCGACGCGCTCGGCGGCGAGCTCAAGAAGAACGGCGTCTTCTGCGCGCCGCGCTACATCCAGAAGCCGGCCTTCGAGTGCCAGGTCTTCACCGACCGCAAGACCTTCGGGAAGAGCCAGGTGCCGTACTCGACGCGCGAGCAGCAGGACGGCACGAAGATCGTCTACGACGCCAAGGAGTATCCCGGCACGGTGCAGGGCCTCGAGCGCGTCGTCGTCCTGCCGTGGAACGAGTTCTACACCGACGAGCACGTGACGTTCATCGCCGGCGCCGTCAATCGGGCCGTCGAGGCGTTGACCGCGGGCGCGAGCCGGGCCAAGGCCGGCTGAGCGCGCCGCGCATGACGATCTGATGCCGCCTCGCTCCTTCGCGACGTTCTCCTGCGACCTCGACACGGTCGATCGACATCTGCAGGGCTACGGCTTCGACGATCTGCCGGTCTGCGATCTGATCTACCGTACCGCGGTTCCGCGGCTGCTCGAGCTCTTCGAAGAGCTCGAGCTGCCGCTCGTGCTCTTCGTCATCGCCCGCGACTCCGACTCGCAGCGCGACCTCTGGCGGGCGGCGGCCAGCGCCGGCCACGAGATCGCGTGTCACTCGATGACGCACCCGCAACCATTCAGCACTCTCGACGACGACCGGCTGCAGCACGAGATCGGCGACGCGCGCCGCCGACTCTCCGACGCGTCGGGCACCGAGGTCGTGGGCTTTCGGGCGCCCGCGTGGGACGTCAACGACCGCGTCCTCGAGGTCATCGCCAAGACCGGCTACCGCTACGACGCCTCGATGTTCCCGACCCCGATCCTGGTGGCGAGCCGGCTGGCGGCGTATCGCCGCAGCACCTCGAAAAGCTCGATCTTCTCGATGGACGTGCTCGGTCACGCCTTCGCGCCGGCCGTTCCCCACCGGCCCTCGCTCGCGACCAACGGGCTCGTCGAGTTCCCGATCGCGGTGACGCGCTGGCTCCGGCTGCCGGTCTACCACACCTTCAGCTACTTCGTGCCGCCGTGGATGTTCGCCCGCGGCCTCCGCGCCCTGCTCCGCTCCGGACGGCCGGTGTGCTACGAGTTTCATGCCGCCGACCTCCTCGACCTCGCCACCGACGGCGTCGATCCACGGATGGAGCGACATCCCGGCATGCGCATCCCGCTCGCAACCAAGCGTGCAGCACTCCGCGACATCATCGCCACCATCGCGCGCGAGCGCGAGGTCGTGACCTACCAGCGAGCGCTCGAGACCGGCCTCGCCTGCTAGAAAGCATGTCGTCGGCTTCCATGACGCACCTCGAGAACCTTGCGGAGCGTCGGACGTCGGCGGCACCCGACGCGCTGGATCAGAGGACGCCGGTCGCGGTCCTCGGCGTCCCGTTCGAGCCGCTCGCCGCCGGCGAGGCGATCGCGCGCATTCGCGAGATGCTGGCGCGCCCGCAGGCGCAGCAGGTCGTGATCGCCAACGCCCACACCTTGAATCTCGCCTACGAGGACCCGGCCTACCGCGAGGCGCTGTGCCGCGCCGCGCTCATCCTGCGCGACGGGGTCGGCATCGAGCTCGCGTCGCGCCTGCTCGGGAAGCACCTCGACTACAACTTCGTCGGCACCGACTTCGTCCCGCTGATGCTGGCGTCGCTCGCGCTGCCGCGGGTGCGCGTGTTTCTCTTCGGTGCCGCCCCGGGCGTGGCCGTCGCCGCCGGCGAGGCGCTCCGGCGCTTCTCGCCCTCGATCGTCGTGGTCGGCTGCGAGGACGGCTACGGCGACTTCGAGACGGTCGTCGCCCGGCTGGACAAGGCCGGAACCGACGTACTGCTGGTCGCGCTCGGCAATCCGAAGCAAGAGGAGTGGATCGCCGCCAATCTCGCGCGCCTGAACGCGCGGGTCGCGATCGGCGTCGGCGCGCTGTTCGATTTTCTCGCCGGCCGCGTGCCGCGCGCCCCGCGTTGGGTGCGACGGATGCGGTTCGAATGGCTGTATCGGCTCTGGCTCGAGCCGCGCCGCCTGTGGCGGCGATACCTGGTCGGCAATGCGCGGTTCCTGATTCGGGTCGCGATCTGGACTCGGCGGGGGCGAGGGGGGACGTGAGATGATGCCTGCAGCGCGTATGGACGAGAGGATTCCAGTCGCCGTGCACCACCAAGGCGCCGCGACGCGTGACGATGCCCTCCGCGGTCTCTGGCGCGAGGTCGTGGAGCGCGGCTGGCTCTCGACGGCGCCGCCCGCGATCCGCGTCCAGGTCGGACGCCGCTGGCGCTCGCCCCTGGTCGCCGACACCGCCCGCTCCCTGGCCGAGCGGCTCGCCGAGCTCTTCCCCGCCGCCCGCATCGAGGTGCGCGACGGCACCGGCCCGACGACCCCCGAGCCCGCGGTCACGGTGCACGCGATCGCCGCGGGCGAGGTGCGCGTTCCGGATTCGTGGTTCGCGCCGTCCGTTCTCGTCACCGTGACCGGAGTCGGCCCGGACCCGGCGAGCGGCCTCTCCGCGGTGCTCGAGGCCCAGGCCGAGCCGCTCCGGGATCTCGGCAACGCGATGCCGCTCCCACGGCTGGTCTACGAGGCGCACCGCCTGTTCGCGTCCGATCTGGTGATCGCGTGCGTGCACGGCGCGCACGCCGATCCGAGCTCGCCCGCGCATTGGTTCGCCGCCGCGAGCGACGTTGCCGTCGAGCTCGCCCTGATCCGCGCCAGCGGCGGCGATCCGCTCCGCATGCCGCTCGTGCGGGCGCTGGCCGCGCACGAGATCCTGCCCGGGCTCGACCCGAGCGATCCGGAGTGTCGGCTCCACGGCCATCTCGCGCCGCGCTGGATGGTGCAGCTGAACGCGGCCCGCGCCGGCCTGAGCCAGTCCCGGCAAGCGCTCGCCCAGGACGTGACCTCCGTGCGGCGCAACCTCCATCGCATTCCGCTCGCGATCCAGCGGCGGCTCGCCATGTGGCGGCGGAGCGACGAGTGAAGAGTGCCAGCCTCGCCAAGAACTTCCTCTTCTTGATGGCGAGCAACGTCCTCTCGCCCCTCTTCTCCATGGTGCTGGTGCTGGCCATCACGCGTCTGCGCGGCGTGGAGATGCTCGGCAAGTACTCCCTGATCATGACCGTGTTCGTGGTCGGGCAGGCCTGCGCGACGCTCGGCTTCTCGATCATCATCACCCGCGAGGTGGCGAAGGCGCCGCGGCTCGCCGGGCACTACTACCTGAACGCCTGCGCGCTGACCGTCGCCTTGATCGCGCTCGCGCTGCTGGCGCTGATTCCCGGCATGTGGGCCATCACCGACGAGCCCGAGATGCGGCTGGCGATGACCTTCACCCTGCTGTCGCTGCTGCCCTCGGTGCTGATGGCGCACGGCGAGTCGGTGCTGCTGGCCTTCGGGCGCGCCGCCGATTACGTCACCGTCGGTCTCGCCGAAAACGTGGCGCGCGCGAGCGCGGGCGCCCTCCTGGTGTTCGCCGGTCACGGCGTCGCGGCGATCGCGGCGGCGCTGCTCGCCCTTCGCATTCTCGCCGGCATCGTGCTGGTGTTGCTGCTCCGCCACCGCGGGATTTCGCTCGCCGCCCGCTTCGACCGCGGCCTGTGGCGCGAGCTCCTGGCGCAGGTGCCGGTGGTCGGGTCGATCCCGATCGTGAACCAGATCTACGCGCGCTCGGACATCCTCTTGCTGACCTATCTCGGGTCGTGGCGCGACGTCGGGCTCTATAGCGCCGGCCTTCGCCTGGTCGACCTCGCCCGTACGCTCCCTCCCGCCTACGCCAAGGCGATCTACCCCATTCTATCGCGACTCCACGGGCACGAGCACGAGGAGTTCGCCGTGGTCGCGCGCCGCTCGCTCCGCCAGAGCCTGGTGATGGTGATGCCGCTGGTGGTCGTGCTGTGCGGCTCGGCGGGCCCGTTGATCGCGGTCTTCTACGGCGCCGACGCGAGCGGCGGCGCCGTGAGCCTCGCCATCCTGGCGTGGAGCCTGATTCCGCTCACGGTCTCGATCGTGCTCGCCCAGGTGCTGTTCGCGGCGGGACGGCAGGCGGTCGATCTTCGCACCAACCTGATCGCCACGCTCTTCACCGTCCCGGCGAACCTGCTCTTGATCCCGCGTTTCGGCGCCACCGGCGCGGCGATCGCGATGCTGGCGTCGATGACCGCCTACGCGACGCTGCAGTACGTGTGGACCCGCCAATACGTGCTCGACCCGGGCGCGCTCGACGAGCTCGCCAAGGTGACGCTCGTGATCCTGATCGGGGTGGCGGTGACGAGCGTGCTGCTCGCGAGCAACCCGGTGGTCGCCGTCGTGGCCGGCGTCTCCGCCAACGCCGCCGCCGCCATCGCGCTCGGGCTCGTCACCCGCCAGGAGCTCGAGGGCCTGCGGAGTCGGCTCGGGGCGCTCGGAGCCTCTCGCCTGTGGGGAGTGCGGTGATGGCCGTCGCCGACGCGATCCGCGACGACGACGCGAGACGGCAGCCGCCGTCGACCGGGTCGTTCCCCGCCGCCGTGACGATCGGCGGCGGCATCGTGCTCGGCGTCGTCGTGTTGCTCGTGGCGCAGCGACCGACGCGCTGGCTCGTGTACATGATCGCGGGCATCGTCCTCACGGTGGTCGGCATCGCCGGCGGCATGCGCCGGCGCTCGCTGCTGGGCTTCCTGGTGGTCGCCCTGTCGCTGAACGTGCACTACTTCGTCACCCATCCGGAGCCGCTCTTCCACTACGGCATGTCGGGACCGACCTGGATCTCGATTCCGCTGGTCATGTTCCCGACCTTTGTGCTGGCGGCGATGTTCCTGATGGAGGGGGCGACCGGCGCCCGGCAGTTCCGCTGGGGCTTCCCGGTCGCCAGGTACGTCGTCTTGGTGTTCCTGACGGCGTTGGTCTCGACGCTGCTCTCGTCGGTGCGTCGTTACGGCCTCTTCACGCTCGCCGAGATGGCGCAGTTCATCCTGCTCTTCTGGGTGGCCGTGAACGCCGTCCGCAGCGACGAGGACGTGACCCTGGTGATCCGGATGCTGCTCGCCACGCTGGCGCTGCAGACGGCGGTCTTTCTCGTGCAGACCGCGACCGGCGTCACCTACACCTTGACGGGAGAGGTGATCGCCGAGGCGGAGCAGGCCGGGCTGATCCGCGCCTCGGGAACGGTCGGGACCACGCCGTCGGGCTACGCGATCTTCGTCGAGCCGCTCACCTTCGCGGCCTTTGCGCTCTGGCGCTGCCGCGACGTCCGGATCGCGCGGGTGTGGGCGGGCGGGCTCGCGCTGGTGGGCGGCGTGACGATGCTCCTCACCCTGAACCGCACCTCCTGGGGCACGTTGCTGCTCGGGCTCGCGGTGGTCGAGCTCCTCTGTCGCGCGCGCGGGATTGCCCGCCCGCTCTCGTATCAGACCAAGCTGTCGCTCATGGGGGCCGTCGGGCTCGCGGCGATGATCGCCATCCCGCTCATCATTCCGCGCCTCACCCAGGAGCACGAGAGCGACTGGGAATCGCGGCGCGACCTCATGATGATGGCCGTCAACATGATCCGCGACCATTTCCTGATCGGCGTCGGGCCGGGCGGCTACCCCTACCACATCGTCGAGTACCAGCCGAAGCACATCGCCCGCGATTGGCTCTGGGTGGTGCACAACGAGTTCTTGTTGCTGTGGGCGGAGCGCGGCATCCTCGGCCTATTGGCGTGGCTCCTCTGGCTGCGCTCTGGCTTCCGCCAGATGCTGACGGCCTCGCGCACCGCTTCGGCGCCGGACTTCCAGGCGCTCGGCATCGGCTGCTTCGCGGCCTTCGTCGGCCTCATGTGGGAGTACAGCCTGAACATGTGGCCCCCGTATTCCTGCTACGCGCTACATTGGTTCTTGTTCGGCGTGCTGGTTGCCGGCAACAACGTATATGCAGAGGCGAACGCGGCGGGTGACGAGAGCCCGGCCGCCGCCGCCGCGACTTAGCATGCGTTCTGTCACCGACATCTTCTCGCGCGAGCGGCCGCGATGCTGAAGCTCGGCGTCGTCGACCGGGGCGGCATCCACCGCCCCCGCACCCTGCTCGGGCGCCGGCGTTACGTGAGCTTTCTCCTGCTCCGCGATCTCGCCGACGACCCCGCCGTCGCCGCCGAGGAGTACGATCGGCTGGCCGGCCATGCGTGCATGCCGAACGGGGTGTGGAAGCTGACCCATCACGGGCGCCTCCGGCTCCTCGACGAGGCCGTGCTGGGGGTGCTGCGGGCGCGCCACGCCGGCCGGGATCCCCTGGTGGTGTGCGACCTCGCCGCCTCGACGGGCGCCACCAGCGTCGACTTCTTTCGGGCGCTCGCGGCCGAGTTCGACGTGCGCTTCGTGGCGAGCGATCTCTACCGCGACCTGATCGCGGTCCGGCGCGGCCGGACGGCCGTCGTCTTCGACGGGTTCGGCGAGCCGGTGCAGTACCTGCTCGGACCGCTCGTCATGCCCGAGTCGCCGGCCGAGTCGGCGGCCTATCCGGTCAATCGCCTCGCCAAGGCGATGGTGCGGCGCCGGTTCGCCCCCGCCGCGCGCGCGGTGCTCGGGCGCGTCGATCGGGCGCGGCTCGGGGCCTTCGAGTCGACGACGGAAGGCGGCTTCGAGATCGTCAAGCTCCCCATGCTGACGCGCGACACCCTCGCGACGCTCCGCGCCGGGAACGGCTTCAGCTTCGAGGAGTGGAACATCTTCGAGCCGCTGCCGCTCCGCGGCCACGTCGTTCGCGCCATGAACATCCTGACCCCGGAGCACTTCTCGGACGAGCGCCGCGTCACCGCGCTCCGGAACTGTGTCGCCGCGACCTTGCCCGGCGGCCTCTTCGTGGTGGGCTCGTCGCCGAGCGCCGGCGCCGAGTCGGTGCAGGCGTCGATCTACGCCGTCGACGGCGACCGCCTCGAGCGCGTCGCCGATCTGAACGGCGGGTCCGAGATCGATCGCTTGATCGCGCGCCACTTCACGGTCGTCGAGGCCGGACGGCAGGCCGCGCGGCCCGAGGGCGCCGACCGGCGGCGCGCGAGCATCGCATGAGCACCTCGCCACGCGCGCTCGCGTCCCGCGCCACCGACGCGCTCGCACCTCCGGTGCCCGCGCCGGTCGAGCCCTCACCGGCTCCCGGCCGCCGGCGCCGGCTCGGCTACTTCATCAACTGCTTCCCGAACTTCATCGAGGCGATGATCTATCGCGAGGTCATGGCGCTCCGCGCGCGCGGCTTCGAGCTCTCGACCTTCTCCATCCGCCGGCCGAAGGACGCCGACGTCCCCGCCGAGGCCCGGGCGCTCCTCGACACCACCACCTACATCCTGCCGATCCGGCCGGCGGCGCTCCTGCGCGCCCACCTGCGCGCGTTCCTGGACGCGCCGTCGCTCTACCTCGGGACGCTCCTCGAGGTGGTCGGCGGAACCCACATTCGCTTCCGCGACCGCTGGCGGAGCCTCTGTCACTTCGCGGAGGGCGTGGCGATCGCTCCCGAGGTGCGGCGTCTCGGCATCGAGCATCTGCACGCGCACTGGGCGGTCGGCGCCGCCACCTGCGCGATGGTGGTCGCCCGCTTCCTCCGCATCCCGTTCACCTTCACGGCCCACGCCTACGACATCTGGCTCGACAAGCTGCTGATCCCGGAGAAGATCGCCGCCGCCGAGACGGTGATCACCTGCACCGACTACAACCGGCGCCATCTCGTCGAGGCGTACGGCGCCCGCCCCGACAAGCTCCGCGTGATCTACCACGGCCTCGATCTCGAGCGCTTCCAGCGCCGGCGTCGCCCCGCCAATGCGATCCCCGTGATCCTGTCGGTCGGACGTCTGGTCGAGCAGAAGGGCTACGAGGATCTCCTCCACGCCTGCGCCGACCTGACGCGCGCCGGCGTCGCCTTCCGCTGCGAGATCGTCGGCGACGGCCCGCTCCGCGAGCGCCTCTCCGCACTGATCGCCGAGCTCGGGTTGCACGACACCGTGGTCCTCGCCGGCCGCGTGGTCGGCGACGCCATCCTCGACTGCTACGAGCGTGCCGATCTCTTCGTGCTCCCCTGCGTCGAGGCCTCCGACGGCGATCGTGACGGCATCCCCAACACCATGATCGAGGCGATGGCGATGGAGATCCCGGTCGTCTCGACGCGCTATTCGGGCGTGCCCGAGCTGGTCGTCGAAGGACGGACGGGGTTGCTCACCGAATGCGGCGATCGCCCCGCGATCGCCGAGGCGATGCGGCGACTGCTGGCGTCGCCCGAGCTCAGGGCCGCGATGGGACGCGCCGGCCGCGAGCGCGTCATGGCGGACTTCGCGACCGCCGCGGCGCTCGCCAAGCTCGAGCGGGTCTTCGCGCCCGCGGCCGCGAGCCTGCGGTGATCGTCGGCGCGGAGAGCGGCACCTCGCCGCTCGTGTCCGTCATCATCCCCGCCTACAACTCGGGACGCTGGATCGAGCGCTGTCTCGCCGCGCTCGCCGCGCAACGGACGGATCACCCCTTCGAGATCCTGATCGTCGACTCCGGCGCCGACGCCACCGCCGAGCTCGCGGCGCGCGTCCTTCCCGCCGTGCGCACCATCCGCTTGCCGGCGCGCGCCGTGGCGCCGGTCGCGCGCAACGCCGGCGCGGCGAAGGCGCGCGGCGAAATCCTCGCCTTCATCGACAGCGACGCCTACGCCGACCCGGCGTGGATCGACAACGTCGTGCGCGTCGCACGCACCGGCTACGACCTGGTGTGCGGCTCGATCGAGAACGCCAATCCCGAGTCGGCGGTCGCGCGCGCCGAGCAATTGCTGATGTTCAACGAGTTCCTCCCCGATCTCCCCGAGCGCCCGATGTGGTTCGCGCTCTCGGGCAACATGGTGCTCTGCCGCACGAGCTTCGAGCGTTTCGGGCCCTTCGTGGCCGTCCGAGCCGCCGAGGACGTCGTGTTCTCGCGCAAGCTCTTGCAGAGCGGCGGGACCGTGCTGTTCAGCCCGGCGCTCCGGGTCTTTCACGACAATCGCACACGGCTCCGGCCCTTCTTCCGGAACCAATTCGTGGTCGGCAAGCACACCGCGATCGCGCGCCGGCTGGTGCGCTTCGCGGATACGAGCCGGTATTGGCTCTTCGTGCTGTCCTTGCCGCTCGCACCGCTGGCGAAGCTCCTCAAGATCGCGCTCCGCATGGCGCGGAGCCGCCCGCGCCATCTGCTGCGCCTGCTGAAGGAATTCCCGCTCTTCTTCACCGGTCTCTGCGCCTACAGCGTGGGGATGATCGCGGGCGCGATGACGCCGCTCGAGGCCGAGAGTGAGGCAGCGACGCACGATAACGACGGCGCCACCGTCGGCCGACTCGAGCAAGTGGGGCGCCGCGCGAGGCCCGTGGATTGACCCTTTTGTCGCGTTCTGTCAGCTTCTTGCCACCAGCCGTATCGCTGGCGCCAAAGCGACCCATATCCCCTCGCGCTGCTCGTAGGCACACTCCTTGAATCCCATGACGTGCCAAATCCAACTAGGGGTCCGCTCATGACCAGTCTCACAACATTTCGCACCGCGATTTCCGAGCGCGTGCGGCTCGGAGCCACGGGGCTCGCCGCATTCATGGCCGTGGCTCTCGTGACCGGCACCGCCTTGGGCGCGACCTACTACGTCGATCCCCAGGGGGGATCGGACGGCGCCGCCGGCACCTCCAGCGGCGCGGCCTGGGAGTCCGTTCCGGGCAGCCGCACCAGCAACAACGCGCAGTTCCTCCGGAGCCAGTGGGGCTCGGTCAGCACCGCCAACAAGATCAAGTGCGGCGACACGATCCTGTTGAAGGGCGGCGCGACCTACTCCACCACCACCGTCAGCAATGGCGGCGCGCTCCGCATCGATCCCTCGTACTACACCGACAACTGCACCGGCTCGACGCCGATCACGATTCGGGTCGCCTCCAACACCGAGTGGAGCGGCTCGAACGGCCACTTCACCATCAACGGCAGCGGCATGCTGATCACCTCGTCGTTCTGGGACAACAACGGGTCGACGTGCTCCTCGGGCGGATACTGCGGGTTGGTCGCGATCGAGAAGCTGGACGGCGTCGTCTTCGCGGGCCTCTCGAACGCCCAGCGCATCGTGCTCTCGGCGGTGACCAAGAGCACCAACAACTCGGCCAAGACGTCGGGCGTGCTGGTGCAAGGCAAGGGAGCCGATCTCGGCAAGCACGTCCAGCTGGGATGGCTCGACATCGCCAACAAGTCCGCCTACGACAACGGCTACGGGATCGAGATCACCGACCTCGGCCTCTCCTGGGTGCACGACGTCAACATCCACGACTGGCAAGGCGGCGGCGTCGACACCTCGATGATGACGACCTGGCACCAAGTGAAGGGTCTGGTGATCGAGAACGTCAAGGTGTCGCGGAGCGGCAACACCAGTACCAGCGCCTATCCCGTCTCGGAGGGTTTCTACTTCGCCGGCGCGGTCTTCAGCGACTCGCGCGCGGGCGGCGGCGTCTGGTGCGTGAACTGCGTCAGCGAGGACGGCTTCTCGGACGGCGCCAACTCCTTCGGATGCAACTCGAACGGGCAGGACGGCCTGCTGCGCTATCGCGACAGCGCGTTCTACGGCAACGGCCGGAACGGCGCGAGCCTCGCCGGCGCCGACCTCGGTCACGGCATGGAGAGCGCCGGCGACGGGCAACAGTGCAGCTCCGCGTACAGCGGCCACGCCCTTCCCGAGCAGACCATCCTCACCATCCGCACCGTCTTCTACAACAACTTCAAGACCGGCCTCTTCTTTCCGCACAACGGCGGGTCGCACTACTCGTGGCACGACACCTTCTTCCGCGCCGGCACCGTCGCGCAGCTGATGCTCGACCGCTGCTCGGCGAACGCGGCGATCTTCAACGGCATCGTCGACGCCGGCTCGGGCGGCCGGATCGCGTGGAACGTCAACACCGCGGCCAGCCAGTGCGGCACGGCGCGCACGGCGCCGGTGATCAAGAACACGTTCTTCCACGGCGGCTCGGCGAACGACAAGTTCACGCAGTTCCGGACACTCTGCTCGACCGACAACGGCAGCACCTTCAACGGCACCAAGTGCAGCAACGGGGGCTGTCCGTCGGGGCAGACCTGCCGCTCCAACACCGACTACGCCCACGACGTCAACTGCCAGCCGCCGAACTGCCCGGGACAGACCTACGGCGATCCGCCCGGCTTCGTGAGCGGCGCCGGCGACGGCAACCTGGTGCGCGCCGGCAGCCAGACGCCGCAATTCGTCTCGACCGGCGGCGCCTGCGACAGCGATTTCGTCTCGGGTCAGGTCTCGACGCGCTTCGCGTCGTGCAACCTTCGCCTCCAGGCGGGGAGTCCCGCCATCGATCCCGCGACCCCGGTCTTCGTCCTGCAGACGCAGGGGAGCGGGTCGAACAGCTCGGTCGTCACGGTCAAGGCCGGCACGCCGGAGCCGGAACAGGTGGCGACGCCCGCCAAGGGCAACTACGGCTCGATCGGCCTCGGCTGGGGCACCCGCCCGCACATCGGCGATCCCCGCACCTACTTCATCAGCCCGCAGAACCACCCGTGGGCGACCGGCGACGTGATCCAGATCGTCGGCAGCTGCAGCAACGGCGCCTCGCGCTTCGGTGCGCCCGGCCGCGCCCGCATCGTCAGCATGACCTCGAACAGCATCACGCTCGACGACACCTGCACCTGGGCGAACAACGCCGGGGTGCATTGGCCGTTCAGCGGCAGCGGCCCCGACATGGGCGCGTTCGAGTACGGACTCGACAGCCAGGGGAGCTTCGCCCCCGTGCTGATCTCCGTCGAGCCCGTGCAGTAGGTCACGATCCGATCGCCCTTCGCGCGGGTTTTCACATGGGAGAGTCGGTGCGCACGCCCTTCGTGTCCGTGATCATCATCGGCCGGAACGAAGGGGCGCGTCTGCGCGAGTGTCTGCGCGCCGTGCGCGCCATGCACTATCCACAGGACCGCCTCGAGATCCTCTACGTCGACAGTCACTCGACCGACGACAGCCTCGCGGTCGCGCGCCAGGAGGGAGCGGAGGCGATGGCGTTGCCGCCGGGCCCGACCACGGCGGCGCGCGGACGCAACGCCGGCATCCGCCTGGCCAAGGGCGAGCTGCTGCTCTTCCTCGACGGCGACACGATCGTCCTCCCCGATTTCCTGGCGCATGCGCTCGCCTTTCTTTCCGACCACCCGGACGTCGCGGTCTACTGGGGGCACCGCCGCGAACTCTACCCCGAGCACTCGATCTACAATCGGGTCTTCGATCTCGACTGGCTCTTCCCGAGCGGCGAGAGCGCGTACTGCGGCGGCGACGCGGTGATGCGCCGCGCCGTGCTCGAGCAGGTGGGCCTCTTCCGCGACGACCTCATCGCCGGCGAGGAGCCCGAGCTGTGTGCTCGCATCCGCACGGCCGGCCATCGGATCTGGCACGCCGACGAGCTCATGACCCGCCACGACATCGCCGTCACGAGCTTCTCGGCGTATTGGCGCCGCTGCTATCGGGGCGGCCACGCCTATGCCGAGGTCGCCGAGCGCACCAATGGGACGCTTTTCCGCTCGGAGAGCCTCCGTAACCACCGCCAGATCGCGATCTACGTGGGGGCCCCGTCGCTGCTGATCGCGGTTTTCGGCTGGGCTGGCCTGTGGATCGCCCTCGCCGCCGCGATCGCCATCGTGCTCAGGAGCGCGTGGCGCAGCCGATGGCGCAAGGCGTCGCTCCCGACCACCCTCCTCTACGCGTGCCATTCACACTTTTGCCAACTTCCCATATGGTTGGGACAGCTGGCGTACCACTGGCACCGCCGCCGACAGATTCAACGCCTGATCATCGAATACAAATAGCGGATCGCCCCCCTCAGCCGCGCGTCGAACCATCACCGGCGGGAACGGGGGCACCGAGGAGTCCGAACGATGGCACGCTCCCCCATGATTGGTCTGCTCCAAGAGTTCTGGGCCTTCCTGCGCGTGCGGAAGAAATGGTGGCTCGCACCCATCGTCCTGATCCTCATCCTGTTCGGCGGACTGATCGTCTTCACGCAGGGCTCGGCGCTGGCGCCGTTCGTCTACACGATCTTCTAGGATGGCCGCACCGACCGCCGCGGAGCTCCGGAAGTTCGGGTTGACGGTCGGGACCGCGTTCACGCTGTTCGGCGCCATCAGCTGGTGGCGGGGGCACGAGCTGCCGCCCATGGTGCTGGCGACGCTCGCCGTGCTGCTGGTGATCCCCGCCCTGGTGGCGCCCCGCGTGCTCGGTCCCGTGCAGCACTATTGGATGGCGTTCGCGACCGTTCTCGGCCACGTCAACACCCGCATCATCCTGACCGTGCTGTACTACCTCGTGATCACGCCGATCGGCTTCGTCATGCGGTTCCGTCGCGACCCGTTGAACCGGTCGCTCACGGACGCCGAGGGGAGCGTGTGGATCAAGCGCCCCGCCGACGCCACGAACCCACGCACCTACGAGCGCCAGTTCTGACATGACGACCGTCCTCGGTATCTCGGCCTACTACCACGACTCGGCGGCGTGCCTGGTGCGCGACGGCGAGATCGTCGCCGCCGCGCAGGAGGAGCGCTTCACGCGGAAGAAGCACGACGCCGGCTTCCCCGCAGAGGCCGTCGCGTACTGTCTCCGCGAGGGCGGCCTCACCGCCGATCAGCTCGACTACGTCGGCTTCTACGACAAGCCGCTCCTCAAGTTCGAGCGCCTGCTCGAGAGCTACCTCGGGGTCGCGCCCCGCGGCCTCCGCTCGTTCCTGACCGCGATGCCGGTGTGGTTGAAGGAGAAGCTCTTCACCGGCGACGGTCTCCGGCGCGAGCTCGGAGACTACGAGGGTCCGCTCCTGTTCGCGGAGCACCACGAGTCGCACGCGGCGAGCGCGTTCTACCCTTCCCCGTTCGCCGAGGCGGCGGTGCTGACGATGGACGGCGTCGGCGAGTGGGCGACGTCGTCGTACGGGGTCGGCCGCGGCAAGGACCTGACCATTCTGGCCGAGCTCCACTATCCCCACTCGCTCGGCATGCTCTACTCGGCCTTCACCTACTACACCGGCTTCAAGGTCAACTCGGGCGAGTACAAAGTGATGGGCCTCGCCCCCTACGGCGAGCCGCGTTACGCCGACCGCATCCTCGAGCACGTGATCCAGCTGCGCGACGACGGCTCGTTCAAGCTCGACATGCGGTTCTTCAACTACCTCCACGGCCTGACGATGACGAACGGCGCCTTCGACGAGCTGTTCGGGGGTCCGCCCCGGAAGCCGGAGTCGGAGGTCACCCAGCGCGAGATGGATCTCGCCGCCTCCGTGCAGGTCGTGACCGAGGAGATCATGCTGCGCATGGTGCGCCACGTCCACCGTGAGACCGGCATGGAGAACCTCTGCCTCGCGGGCGGCGTCGCGCTGAACTGCGTCGGCAACGGCCGCGTGCTCCGCGAGGGGCCCTTCGCGCGCCTGTGGATCCAGCCCGCCGCGGGTGACGCCGGGGGCGCCCTCGGCGTCGCGCTCGCGATCTACCACAAGGTGCTCGGCAACGAGCGCCGCGCCCCGTCGGAGGGCGATGCCATGCGCGGCTCGTACCTCGGCCCCGCCCCGTCCGACGAGGAAATCGAAAGCTTTCTCGATGGCGTCGGCGCGGTCTACGAGAAGCTCCCGACCGCCGCGATGCTCGACCGCGCAGCCGCGTTGCTGGCGCAGGAGAAGATCGTAGGATGGGTGCAGGGGCGCATGGAGTTCGGCCCGCGCGCGCTCGGCGCCCGCAGCATTCTCGGCGACCCGCGCTCGCCGAAGATGCAGTCCGTGATGAACCTCAAGATCAAATTCCGCGAGAGCTTCCGTCCGTTCGCGCCGAGCGTGCTGCGCGAGCATCTCCACGAGTACTTCGATCTCGACGTCGACTCACCCTATATGCTCCTCGTTGCGCCCGTCGCGGCGTCGCACCGCCGCGCCATGACCGACGCGGAGGAGCGCCTCTTCGGGATCGACAAGTTGAACGTTCCCCGCTCGGACCTGCCGGCCGTGACGCACGTCGACTACTCGGCGCGCATTCAGACGGTACACGCTGCCACCAATCCTCTGTACCATGGGCTCCTCGAACGCTTTCACACCCTCACGAGGTGCCCGGTGCTGGTGAACACGAGCTTCAACGTCCGCGGTGAGCCGATCGTCTGTACGCCCGCGGATGCCTACCGCTGCTTCATGCGAACGGAGATGGATGCGCTGGTGTTGGGGTCGTTCGTGCTCGAGAAAGAGCGCCAGCCGGCGCTCGCCGACGACTCGGACTGGCAACGCGAGTACGAGCTAGACTGACGGGCTTCACGATGGCCGACGCGCTCTCGCCGAGTCCGAGCCGGCGCTCGCTGGCGCTCCGGACCTCCGGCCTCGTCACTCTTTTGCTGGTGACCTTCCTGGGCGCGGGCTGGCTCGGCTACCGCGCCTACCTCGCGACCCCCGACACCGTCGCCGCGGCACCCCCGCCCTCGCAGCACGCCGCGACCGCCCGGCGCGCGGTGCTGTTCGTGATCGACGCCTTCACACCGGCGAAGGCCTTCGACCCGGCCGTGATGCCGACCGTCGCCCGGCTCGCCGGCGAGGGCGCCTCGGGCATCGTCCACACCGGCTCGATGACGACGACCGCCCCGTGCGTCTACAGCCTCACCACCGGCCGGCCGGGCAGCCTGATCCAGGCGATCTTCAACTTCCACTCGTCCGAGACCCGCGTCGATTCGCTGCCGAGCCTGGTCGCCGCCGACGGCGGCAAGGTCGCGATCGCCGGCGATCCGGCGTGGCACCGCCAGTTCGCGTGGCTGGTGCCCGAGACGGATCGTCACGAGTCTCCCGAGCCCGGGATCACCGTCGAGCACCACATCGACGCCTTCGATCGCGACGCGGTCGACTTCGTCGTCGAGAAGCTCGGCGATCCCGCCTATCGCCTGCTGATCCTGCATCTCGGCAGCGTCGACGCCGTCGGCCACATGGTCACCCCGCTCTCACCGCGCTACGCGGAGCAACTGACCTTCATGGACGGCCTGGTCGCCAGGATGGCCGCCGCGGTCGACCGCGACAGCACGCTGCTCGTGGTGACCGGAGATCACGGCATGGCCTCGCGCGGCACGCACGGCGGCGAGGACGAGGCCAAGCTCACGCCCTACGTGATGGTCGGACCGGGGGTGAAGCGCGGCGTCGTGCTCGACGCGCCGCAGACGGCGCTCACCTCGACGCTCGCGGCGCTGCTCGGCCTGCCGTTCCTGCCGGTCTCGGAGTGGCCGCCGCTGACCACGCTCCTCGAACGCTCACCCGAGGAGGCGCGCGCGCTCACGACCGAGTATTTCGCCGCCAAGCTCGGCGCCGCGCGGCTGGCGGGCGCTCCCGACCTGCCGCCCGAGAAAATCGACGAGGCGGGCAATCGCAAGCTGAACGAGCTGCTGTTCGGCGCCGACAGCGCGCGCGTCGGCTGGCGCCTCGCGACCGCGCTGCTCTCCGCGCTCGGCCTGGTGCTCGCGTCGCTTGCGGTATGGCGCTCGGCGCCGCTCCCGATGTCTCGTTCGGCTCTGCTCCGGCTCGGGCGGCCGCCGCTCTCCGCGCACGTGGCGCTCGCGCTCGCGGCGCCGCTAGGCCTCGGAGCGCTCGCGACCGGCATCATCTGGATCCGCGGCATGCTGCCCTTCCGCTCGACCACCATCGCGCTCGTCCTGGTGGGCATCCTGATACTGGTGCTGGGCGCGGTCGTGCTCGCCTTGCTGCGTTCTCCGGAGCTGCTGTCGCGGTTCGCCCGCTGGGAGACCTCGCTCTTCCTGCCGCTCCTGGGGGTCCTCATGGCCCCGAGCGTCAACTCTCACTGGCTCCACCCGCAGCTCTACTTCGAGGTCCTGTTGCTGGGAGCGGTCGCGACCGCCGCCACGGTGCTGTGGGGTCGGCGCGACGGTGTGATCGCCACGGCGGTCACCACGGCGATGATCTACGCGCCACGCCTCACGAGCGGCGCGTGGCAGGAAACGCTCGTCCTCGCCTGCTCGCTGGCGGTGCTCGCCGTCACCCTCTACGCGCTCCGCCGCGAAGCGGGAGCGATCGCGGTCGCCGACCGCATCCTCGTGACCGCCGCGGTCGCCGCAGGCTGGTGGTGGCGGCTCGCCCCCAGCACGACCACGGCCAGCATGGTGTTGGCGCTGGTCGCGATCGGCGTCGGGCTCACGGTCGTTGCGCCTCGCGACCCTCGAGCCACCGCCGCCCTCCTGGTCGCGCTCGCCACGTCGATCTTTCTCATCATGGCGTCCGAGAGCTACGAGGCGTTGGTCTTCGTGGGCGCCGCCCTGGTGGCGCTCCTGATCTCGGGCCGGTCTTTCGACGTCGAGCGGGCGCACGCCCTCACGCTGGTCGCCGCGGTCGCGATCCTGCTCCGCGTCTGCCTCTATTTCGGGCTCGGCGATCAGTACAACATCAGCTCGATCCGCACCGCCCCGGGCTTCGTGCTGACCGGGGAAGGCACGCCGCTGCTGAGCGTGACGCTGCTGCTCCTGCTCAAGTACAGCCTCCCGTGGCTGTTGATCTTTGCGATGCTGCTGCCGTCGCTGGCCGCCGCCAGCCGCTCCGCAGCCGTGCACCTCATCGATCTCCTCATCCTCGGCTACGTCGCGCGCTTCGCCGCGGTCACGGCCGTGATCGATCCACTGCGCGCCCTCCCGAACGGCATGGACGGCATCGTCGGCATGTTCTGCGTCACCTGGGCGGAGTTCCTGACCTTCGGCATCGCGGCGACGCTCGCCGTGGCCGTCCTCGAGGCCAGCCCGGCGGCGGCGGCCGCCGCGGCGCTCGGGTCCGGGTTTGACCGTCTAGCGCCAGCGGGTAAAGTCCGATGGGTACGCGGCACCCCACGGAAGGGAGTGTGGGACGCATGAGATTTCGAGCCACCACAATCGGAGCGGCACTCGTGGTTCTCGCCATCGCGGGCACGGCGGCGGCGGGAATCCTCACGAGCGAGGCTCCACTCGTCGACGGCACCACGCGCGGGACCATCGTCTATCGCATGGGTGCGATTCACTACGAGCCCGGCGGCTGGGTCGACACCACCGTGACCTGCAACAATCTGAGCCAGAGCCCGGCCGGCATCGCCTTCGAGATCTTCGACGACGACGACCAGCCGGCGGGCGGCGTCGTGCGGGCAACGGTCGCCGCCGGCGCCAGCGTGACGTTCGCAACCTCGGCCGACGCGCAAGCCGCGCACGCCGTCATCGTGCAGGGCCTCCGGCCCATCGATCACGGCAAGGGGCGCGTCAGCGCCTCGACCACGCAGATGTCGTGCACCGCGCTGAACCGCATGCGCGCCAACGACGGCAGCGTGAAAGAAGCCGCGCTCGAGCTGGTGAAGAAGGTGGCTTTTTAGAGGGGGATCTTCTCCCGTTCGCGCGGAGTCGCGTCTCATCCTTCGCCGCGGCGGGCGGTGCGGGAGGGTGCCCGGGCAGGCGAGATCTCTTATGCGAGCCGGCCCGGGCACCCTCCCGCACCGCCCGCACCGACAGCGAATCGCTATGCGAAGTGGTACGTGCACGCAGGCAGAGACGATTGCGTCCTGCGGAGGCGATACCTCATATGCTACCGTCCCCTCCATGTCGGATGGAGCACGCGGATGACGCCGAGGACCATTCTCTGCGTCTTCGGCACCCGACCCGAGGCCATCAAGATGGCGCCCGTGGTGCAGGCCTTGGCGGCGCGCGGCGACGAGTTCCGCCCCTGTGTCTGCGTGACCAACCAGCACCAGGAGATGCTGGATCAGGTCCTCGACCTGTTCGAGCTGCACGCCGACCACAGCCTGCGCGTCATGACCAACGGCCAGACGCCGACCGAGGTCGCCATGCGCGTCCTCGAGCGCTTACCCGCCGTCCTGCACGAGACCCGGCCGGCGGCGGTGCTGGTGCAGGGCGACACGACGACCACCTTCGCGGCCGCGCTCGCCGCCTTCTATGCCCGCGTACCGGTGGGACACGTCGAGGCGGGGCTCCGCACCTGGCGGAAGGATTCGCCGTTTCCGGAGGAGCTGAACCGGCAGATGACGACCGTGCTCGCGGACTGGCACTACGCGCCGACCGACTGGTCCCGTGACAACCTGCTGCGCGCCGGCGTGCCTCCCGAGGCGGTCACCATCACCGGCAATCCCGTGACCGACGCCCTGCAATGGATCGCCGGCCGCGTGCCCGACTGCAACGGCATCGTCCCCGGCCTCCGTTCCCGCTCGCGCGTCATCCTGGTGACGGCGCACCGGCGCGAGAACTTCGGGGCACCGTTCGAGGACATGTGCCACGGGCTCCGAGCCCTGATCGAGCGCAACCCGGACGTCGAGCTGGTGTACCCCGTGCACCTGAACCCCAACGTCCAGGACCCGGTCGGCAGGATCCTGAAGGGCCGCGAGCGCGTCCACCTGCTCGCCCCCGTCGACTACGCGACCCTGGTGAGCCTCCTCAAGCGCTGCGATCTCGTGATCACCGACTCGGGCGGCATCCAGGAGGAGGCCCCGTCGCTCGGCAAGCCGGTGCTGGTCATGCGCGACACCACCGAGCGGCCCGAGGGCGTCCGAGCGGGCACCGCCAAGCTGGTCGGCACCAGCCGCGAGCGCATCGTGGCCGAGGCGGAGCGCCTGCTCCACGACCCCGCCGCCTATGCCGCGATGGCGCAGGCTCACAACCCCTATGGCGACGGCCATGCCGGCGAGCGCATCGTCGCCACCCTCGCCGCTGCCCTCGACGCATCGGCGACGAGCGCGGGCTGACGGACGGCCGACTCCCGGATAGTGTGGGACGGCAACGCATGGCGGCATTGTCTGCACGACTGTTGAGGCGCGTCGTCCCGGCGAACTTCAAGGACCCGGTGGGCCTGGCGCGCCGGATCCTGAGCTTCCCGCGAGCCCGCCGCCTACTTCGCGGTCGCGACCACGGCGCTCGCCATCGCGGCGGCGCCGCTCGACCTCGCGCTCAGCGTCGCGGAGACCCGCCGCTACCGCCGCGCCGTGGCGCCGCGCCACCCGGTGATCCTGGTGACCGGCTCGCCCAGGAGCGGCACCACCGTGCTGTCGCAGGTACTGTTGCACCACCTGCCGGTCACCTACATCAACAACCTGACGGCGGTCTTTCCGCGCGCGCCGATCATCGCGAACCGCGTGTTCGGGCCGCTGCTCCGGAAGCCGAACGTGATCTACCGGAGCTTCTACGGTCGCACCAACGGCTTCGCCGCCGAAAACGACGCCCTCCACATCTGGGATCGTTGGCTCGGCTCCGACCGCTACGCCTTGCCGACGCGCCTGGACGCGTCGACCGTCGACGCCATGCGCCGCTTCTTCGCCGCCTACGAGGACGCCTTTGGACGTCCCGTGCTCAACAAGAACAACGCGCTCGCGACCGGGGCCGACCTGATCGCCGAGGCGCTGCCGACGGCGCACTTCCTCGTGATCCGTCGCGACCCGGCTTTTACGGTGCAATCGATCCTGGGGGCGCGCGAGACGATCCAGGGCTCGCGCGAGCGTCCTTACGGCGTCAGCGATCCGGCGCGCCGCGACCACTGCGGCGATCCGATCACCGAGGTCTGCGTCCAGGTGCTGTACCACGAGCGCCGCATCGAGGAGCAGCGCCGGAAGATCGATCCTCGGCGCTTCTGGGTGATCGAGTACGAGGACTTCTGCCGGGCGCCGTACGCGGTCGTCGAGCGGGTCGCGCGCGAGATCCTCGACGTCCCGGTCGACGCCGACGCCCTCCGCGCCGCGTTGCCCCCCTTGAAGAACACCAATCGCACCACCGTCTCCGCCTCCGACTTCGCGAAGATCCGCGAAACTCTGGCGCGGCTCACGGCGACACGCTCGGCCGGCAGGGCCGACGCGTGACCGAGCGCGCACGTGCGGTCCCCTGGACCGCCGTGGCCGCGCTCACCGCTCTCGGCCTTCTCCTCCGCCTCTTCCACATGAACGGCCAGAGCCTGTGGTTCGACGAGATCGGCTCGGCCGCCGTCGCGACCACGCCGCTCGACGAGCTGGTGCGCGGCGTCGCCGGCGGCTCCGGTGTCGCGGCGACGGCCTGGCTGAGCGGCGGCTACCACGGGCTACTCAAGCTGGTGCTGCTGCTGCCGCACGGGTCGCAGGATTGGTTGCTCCGCTTCGTGTCGGTGCTGATCGGAACGCTCACCATTCCGCTCTTCGCCTGGACGGTGTCCGCCATCGCGCCGGCCGCCGTGACCGTGGGCGCCGCGGCGCTGCTCGCGATCTCGCCCTTCCACGTCTGGTACTCGCAGGAGGTGCGGCCGTACGTCCTGACGCTCTTGCTCGTGGTCGGCGCGATCGGGGCCCTCGCGCGTGCCCTCGAGAGCAACCGGGCACGCTGGTGGTCGGCGGTCGCCGTCACGACGGCGGCAGCACTCTACACCCACCCGGTCGCGCTCGGGCTCCCCGCCATCGCCGGCGTCGTGGTGCTGCGCGCCGGACGCCGCGTCTTCTGGCGTGGCACCGCGGCGCTCGCCGCCGCGGGGCTCGCCTACGTGCCGGTGGTCTTCGTGGTGCGCGCCCACGGCGCCAACGCCGCCGCCGATCTTCGGCCGACGGGCCTCTTCGAGATCCTCTATGCGTTCTACGCCTACACCGTCGGCTTTTCGCTCGGCCCGAGCACCAGCGAGCTCCACCTCGACCCACACGCGCTGCTCGCGGAGTACGTCCCGCTGATCGCGCTCGTGGCCGTCGTCTTCGGTGGGCTCGCGCTCCGCGGCGCGTGGCGTCTCCAGACGCTCACGGTCATGGGACGATGGCTCGCCGCCGCGTGGCTCGTCGTGCCGTTCGCGTTCACGGTCGCGATCGCGCTCCTCACCGCCAATCCCTTCAACGTGCGCTACACCATCGTCTCGTTCCCCGCCTTCGTCCTGCTGCTCGCCCTCGGCCTCGACGGCACGCGGGCGCGCGTCCCCGTGGCCGCGCTCGTGGTCGTCCTCTTGGCGACGTCGCTCCATCACCTCTACTTCGATGAGCGCTACGCCAAGGAAGACACCCGCGACCTGGCGGCGCTGCTCCGCGCCGAGGCGGGTCCCGACGACCTGGTGCTGGTGAACACCGCCTACATGGCGAACGCCGTCCGCTACTACTACCCTGGGCCGGCCCGCGTGCAGGGATATCCGCCGACCGAGGGGCGCCGCGACCCCGAGCTCGAGGTCGGGGCCGTCGCCCGCGATCTCGACGGCCTCGCCTCCGGACACCCGCACGTGTGGCTCATCCTGAGCCGCACCTTCCACGGCGATCGCTCCGGGATCATTCGGGAGGCCCTGCAAGCGGGCCGGCGCATCGAGGCCGAGCACCGGCTCGCGGGCATCGTCGCCTATCGCTTCGCTGACTAGCTCGGAAGGGGGATCTCTCCCACTTCGGCCCATATAGCATCCGCCATCGTAGCCGCATTCGCTATGCGGAACGCAAACGCGTCTACGATACGATATTGTTTGAGAAATTTCTTGACTGTGCGACCGGCGGCGTGTACAAATTTTACGCCTGCCGACCTCCCCATTCCGCGGCGTACCCCCAACTCCGCATCTCATGCCGAGGCCGCTCGACTCACGATTCCACAGGAGACCCTCCCGATGCGCGCATCCCCCGCTCCTCGCGCCCTCGCCGTCGCGCTCACCCTCGTCGCAACGCTGACGGCACTCGCCACCCCGGCCGCCGCCGCGACCCACGTCTACGTCGTCGTCGCCAACGGCAACAGCCAGATCTGGGAGATCAATCCGGCCACGGGCCAGAAGATCACCGCCTTCGTGGCGGCCGCGAGCCCCTGCACGCGTCCCGGCCTCGCCTTCAACGGCACGGAGCTCTTCTACACCGACGAGAACCTGACCCAGGTGCGGGTCTACTCGACGGCCGGCGCCCTGCTGCGGAGCTTCAACAAGCCCGCCGGCCTCGAGCCCGGCTCCGGCCTCGGCGTCTCCGCGACCTCGCTCTTCCTGGTGGGGCTCGACGGCATCGTGACCCGGGTCAGTCCCGCGAACGGCGCGGTGCAGGGCACCTTCGCGATCGCCGGCGGCGAGCACGGCCTCACCTTCGCGGGCGCGCGCAACAGCGTCTTCGTGGTGCTGAACGACAGCGAGACGATCGCCGAGCTCAGCACGACGGGAGTGCTCCTCAACACGATCACGGTCAACCCCGCCGCGATCTTTCGCGGCCTCGGGTTCTCGTCGGCGGCGAACGTGCTGTACGGCACGCGCGCCGGCAAGCTCTGGGCCGTCGATCCCGACACCGGCGCGGTGCTGACCGGGTACCCCGTCGACATCACCGACGAGCTCGGCGCGGGCGTCCTCAAATCCGGCGCCGCGGCGGCCGACGAGAGCGTGAGCTGCGGCGACGGCCAGGTGAACGCGCCGGGCGAGTACTGCGATCCGCCGGGCTCGACCCAGTCGAACGGCAACCTCTGCCGTCAGGACTGCACCTACTGCGGCGACGGCGTCCTCCAGACCCCGGAGCAGTGCGATGCCGGTGCCCTGAACTCCGACAGCACACCCGGTGCGTGCCGCACCGACTGCACGAACCCGGTGTGCGGCGACGGCGTCAAGGATCCCAACGAGGCCTGCGACGACGGCAACGCCGACGACGGCGACGGCTGCCGCAACGACTGCACGCTGCCGTTCTGCGGCGACGGTCAGCTCGACGCCGGCGAGGAGTGCGACGACGGGCAGGCCAACTCCGACACCACGCCGGGCGCGTGCCGCATCAATTGCACACGACCCCGCTGCGGCGACGGCGTCGTCGATCCGCCCGAGGTGTGCGACGACGGCAACGCCGTCTACGAGGACGGCTGCAGCCCCCTCTGCCTGCTCGAGTTCTGCGGCGACGGCATCCTTCAACCGGGCCTCGGCGAGCAGTGCGAGCCCGCGCTCGACGCGAACTGCACCGTCGATTGCGACGTGGCCGAGATCTGCAACGACTTCATCGACAACGACGGCGACGGAAACGTCGACTGCTTGGATCCCAAGTGCGAGTGCGAGCCGATCGGTCGCGATCCCGGCGCCATCCGCTTCGGTGCGCCGGGCAAGGGCGATCAGCTGGCCATCCACGGCTCGTTCGTGCCGACGCCGTTCGACGCGGCCGACCCCGCGAACGAGCTCCTCGGCCTTCGCATCAGCAACGACGATGGCAAGATCTACGAGATCAAGATCGCGGCGGGAACTCTCAAGCGGATCGGACGCAACCTCTACCGCTACAAGAATCGCTTCGCGCAACGCGGCCGAAACGGGCTGGCGCGCGTGGACGTACGCTTCTTCCCACGTCGCGGCAACTGGACGTTCGCCATCAAGACCTACGGCGATCTCTCGACGGCGAACAAGTCGAAGATGGCGGCCGAGTTCGTGATCGGCAACGACGTCTTCTTCAACGTCTCGAATTGGCAGGAGACGCCTAGGGGCTGGCTCCTCACGCTCCCCGGCGAATAGACCGCCCTCGCCGACCGATCACGCGAAGAACGCGCGCGTGGTCGGTGGTGGGGGTGGGGAGTCGCCGCTCGGGTTCGGCAGATCTCACGCATGAACCGACCCTTTCAACTAGTTCCTGCGACGGCGACCGTCGGGAAGAGCGGACGGTGGAGGGCTCGGCGGCGGGTCCTACGGCGGCGGAGCGCTCCGACCGGCGCGTCGGCGGGCAAACGCCAGGCATCAAGGGATCGGCGTATCGCAGGAGCGCATGGCCCTCATCGGGCGATCGGCGCATCGCGCACGATTGACGCGGTTGCGCTCCTTGCCGAGATCGCCGTGTGCCCGGAGGGTAGCCCCGCCGCCGAGCCCTCCACCGTCCGCCCGCACCGCCGGAGCTCGTAGGATGCACTCATAAGCGCACACTGCAGCGCCGCAGGTGCCTCGACTCTTCCGAGCTGCGGCGATGACGGCGCGCGGTGGAGGGGGCGCCCGCGGGTCTACCCTCCGGGCACACGGCGGCGTCGGTCAGGAGCGCTACGCGCCGATCGACCATGTCGCGGCGAGCGCCCGATGAGTGCCATGCGCTACTGCGATGCGCCGATCGAGCCATGACTGGCGTCTGGTCGAGCTACGCCGATCGCCGCGCTCCGGCTCCGCAGGACCCGCGGGCGACCCCTCCACCGCGCGCCTTCCTCGCAGGCCGCCGTCCGCAGGTGAGCGTCTTCGATCCACTCACCTCCGCAGCGACTCCCCATCCCCACGCAGACTCGCCGCTGCGCGACGCGCAACGCGGCCGATCGAACGTGAACTCGTCGCGCAATGGCGGGCGTCGCGGGGACGTGGGGATCGTCTCGGAGGCGAGTAGATCGAACACGCAAACCTGCGACTAGTTGAAAGGTGTCGGTTCATACGTGAGATCTGCCGAGCCGGAGAGACGATTCCCGCGTCCCCGCGCAGAGCGACCTCACGCGCGCCGGGCTCACGCCCGTGCTAGCGGCAGATGTTCAGCTTCTCGCCGGCCGTGCACTCCATGTCGCGTCGGCGGGCGCAGGAGTCGCCGAAGCGGAGGAGCCACGTGATCCCGGGCTCGAGGAACGTCTCGTCGAGCTTGTGCGTCTCCGCCTTCAGCGTGACGTACCAACCGTCGTGCTTGATGCGGATGTCGAGCCGGGTGATGCCGTTGCTGAGCTGTTCCGACTGGACGCGCGTCGCCGCGAACCGATACCGGCCGCCGACGCCCTCCTTGAACGACCTGCCGGCGATCACGGACGAGTACAGCACGTCGCCGAGCGGGTTCAGGAACTCCACGGTCGCGCCCGTCACGGTCAGGTCGACGGGAGTATCGGGCACGAAGACCCCCCGCCCCGCGAGCTTGATGCCGGCCGCTTTGTTGATCAGCTTCAAGCGACTCACCTCGAGCTCGTTGCCCGGCTCCGCGAGGCATTCGCCCATCTCGCAGGCGCGGGCGAGACAGGGGTCCTCGCTCTCGCACGCGAAGCAACAGCCGGGAGGACCGCTATGGGTGCAACGTCGCGAGCTCTCGTCGCAGGCGTCGGTGGTGCAGGCGACCCCATCCGAACAATCGGTCGCCGCGCCCGCGACGCACGTGCCGTTGAGACAGCTCTCGTGACCGTTGCAGAAGATCGGATCGTCGCACGCCGTGCCGTCGACGTAGGTACCGAACTGACAGCTCGTACGAGCGCTGCAGCGGTCGATCTTGCAGGGATTGGTGGCGCCGATCGGCAGCTCGCCGGAGATGCCGCTCTCCTCGGCGGTGGCAGCGACCGCGGTGACCGCGAAGTAGTTCGTGCCGGTTCCGGCGGGAGTGAACGTGATGGTCGCGGAAATCGAGCCGTCCGTTCCGGACTGCGGATTGAAAACGGGGATTGCGCTTCCGTACGCCGTTCCCGAGCTCCGGACATACACATTGTATTTGATCGCGTTGCTCACCGGCAGCCAGCGCACGCGCGCGGTCGCGGCCACGGCCGTCGATCCCCAGCCGAGCAGCAGAACGGCACAGGCCAGGACGCGGAGCGACCAGCGGCGGCGAGGGAAGAGCCCAGGATTGAACGACGGCATGCGAATCGATGATTTCGGTAGTTGCCTCGCGTGAACCGCGAGGCCGACGAGACATCCGATCTCCTCCCCAGGAACCGGACGCATCGCCGAACGAGACGGGAGTTATCCGATGCCGTATCAAGTGACAACTCCAATTCGTCGAACGGCGGAGGTTTTTACATCGCCCCGTCCGAAAGCTTGCAGACGTGCGCGGCGCGTTGCCTACTCTGCCGACGCGTCGACCGATGCCGCGGCGCGACCGACGTCGCGCACCTCGGCGACCGAGAATCCCTCGAGCCACGCCGCAACGACGCCCGCCAGCACCACGACGCCCACCTGACACACCCACTGCCCTATGGCGAACGCCTTGGCGTGATCCAACGGCAACGCGTAGAGCCCGGCGAGCGTGGTCTGACTCGCGAGCTGCACGACGCCGACGCCGCCCGGCGCCTGCGGCAGTGCGATCGCGAACGACAGCACGGCGAGCAACCCGAGCGCGTGCGCAACACCGAGCTGCGCGAAGCCGAACGCGCGCAGCATGAGGAAGTCGTAGGTCAGCATCGCGCCCCACACCACCGCGGTGAACGCGAGCGAGGCCAGCACCGCGCGTCCGGAGCGCAGGCTGCCGAATCCCTGCTGGATCGCCCGCAGCGGACGCGTGAGCCGCGCGTACCTCCCGCTGCGCGTCCGGAGATCGCGACCCGCCACGACGAACAACGCGATCGCGGTGATCACTCCCAGGACGGCGAGCACGCCTCCGAACTCCTCGAGGCGCGCGATCAACGCCGCATGACGGGCGGCCATCTCGGGCGTGAACGGCGCGATCAGCACGAAGGCGACCAAGACCACCACCGCGGCGGCGAGATCGAGAACCCGCTCCACCACGATCGAGCCCGCCGCCCGGCCGAGGCTGACGCGCCGATCGAGACGCGACAACACCAGACAGCGGAGCGGCTCGCCCAGCCTGCCGGGCAGGCTGTTGTTGCCCGCGAAGCCGATGGCGGTGCTGGTCAAGCGGTGGCGAAACCGGACGTCGTCGATCCCGAGCAGGAAGCGCCAGCGCCACGCACGCCCCACCATGGTGAGAAGCAAGAACGCGCTCGCGACCACGATCAGGCCGGCATCGGTCCGGGCCAGCGCCTCGCGGATCAGCGGCCAATCGGCGTCGTGCAAGAAAAGCCCGAGACAGAGGACTCCGAACACGACCCCCACCCAGACGCTCGCTCCCCGCACATGCTGCCGGCCCACGCCGGTGGACTAGTGGATCGGGTCCCGCAACACAACGTCGCCGATGCGGAACTTGCCCTGCACCCGCACGCTCAACACGCCGCGGAGATCGGCGCCGGGCGCCAAGCGCGCGAGATCGCCCGCGAGATCGAGGCTGACGAGGCGGTACGGGCTGCCGTCGATCGCCAGCGCCTTGAGCGGCAGCGTCGTCTTGCGGCCCTTCGTCCTGGGGGCGGTGAGCCCGGCTTCGTAACGGAGGCGGGCGATGCCGCGCCGGACGCGCACCCGCACCTCGAGCGCGAGCTTCTGGTCGTCGCGCACGGCGAACGAGAGGTCGCGGTAGGCGGCCGCGAGCAGGCGCCGCCCGTGCGGGAACGCGACCGCGAGCCTGGGGCGTCTGAGATCGGCGGGCTCGCCGCTGAGCGTGGGGCCGTCGAGCGCCGCATCGAAGTGGTTCTGCGTCACCACCCCGCGTCCACTCTGGTCCCAACCGTCGACCGGCAGCGCGATCTCGGACGCCACGACCGGTGGCGTCGGCAAAACCCCCGGCGCCGCGAGCGTGACGTCTCTCACCGCGATCGATCCACGCAGCGCGACCTGACCGCATAGAACCAACTCCGCGTCGAAGGCCGAGCGGAGGTCAGCGGCCAGGTCGCGCACGATCGTGCGGAAGCCCACCCGGGCCGCCCCGAGCGGGAACGTCGCGACGCGCTTCGCAACCGTCGGCGGGCCGTCCACGGTCTCGTAGGAGAGGACGTAGGTTCGGCCGTCGGACGCCTTGGCGACGACGTCGATGGCCGCGACGGCCGTGGTGCGGAAGTCGACGCGCAGCACCGGGAACGGTATCGCGAGCGTCGCCCGCGCCGGGTAGGCGATGCCGTACCCGAGGCCGTCGCTCGAATCGACGACCAGCGCCGGCTCGGCGCCGGCCTCTACCGACCAGCTCCCCGCTCCCTTGGTCGGCGTCCAGCCCGAGAAGGGAAACGTGAACGACGCGGGCTCCGGCGTCGCGACGACCGTCGGCAGCGCGGTCGCGGTCGGCACCGCGGTCGGCGCCGCGGTCACGGTCGGCGCCGCCGTCGCCGTCGACCGTGGGGTCGAGGTGCTCGACGCAGTCACCGTCGGCTGCGCAGTCGCGGTCGGCAGCACGGTCGCCGTCGCGCTCGCCGTCGGCACGATCACGGCCGTCGGGGTCGTCGTCGGCTGCGGCTCGAGGTCGCCGAAGACCCTGAGCTCACCGATCGAGATGAAATCGTCGCGGCCGCCCGGACGTCCCCAGACCCGCACGGCGTCGCCCACCGCGGGGGCGAAGCGGATGGTGTAGGTCTCGAACGAACGGCCGTCGTTCCGGGTCGGATAGGACGGCGTCACCGACTGGCTCGCGACCGCGCTCCAGACGCCGTTCACGCGCACGTGAACCGACAGCGTGTCGAACCAGCCGCCGCGGGCGAAGTGCATGCCCTCCTGGAACACGACCCGATCGAAGGTGTGCGGGCTCGCGAAGGCATAGCCGATCCAGTCCTCGATCGCCTCGTTGCGACCGTCGTTGGTGTCGTACTCCCGGCTCGGATCGTCGGTGCCGGGTGGCGGCATGTCGCCGTCACGGATCACCTCGAGGTTCTTGCTGCCGGCCCCGGTCGCGACCGCGACGCGCGCGATGATCGCTCCGAGATGCGTGAGCTCGCCGGGCTCGGGGGTCGCGGTCGCGGTGACCGTCGCCGTCGCGAGCGGGGTCGCCGTGCGTACGGGCGTTTCGGTCGCGGTCGGCAGCGGAGTCTCCGTCGCGGTCACGGTCGGAGTTTTGGTCGCGCTCGCCGTCGCGGTCGCGCTGGGGCTGGGATCCGGTGTGCCCGTCGGGAGTGGCGTGACGGTCGCCGTTGTCGTGGCCGTCGGCAGCGGCGTGGCCGTACGGGTCGGCGTCGCGGTCGCCGTTGCCGTGCGGGTCGCCGTTGCGGTGCGAGTCGGCGTTGCCGTGCGGGTCGCCGTCGCCGTTCGCGTCGCGGTCGCGGTGCGGGTCGGCGTCGATGTCGGCGTCGCCGTTCGCGTCGCGGTCGTGGTCGCGACCGGTGTGGCCGTGCGGGTCCCGGTCACCGTCGCCGTACGGCTCGGCGTCGGCGTCACCGTCGGCGTCCGCGTCGGCGTCGCTAAACCGGGTCGGCTAGCGGGATCGAGCGGATCGCTGCCCGCGAGGACCTCGACGCCGTCGGCCACGCCATCGCCGTCGCTATCGGCGTCCCGGCGATCGGTCTCGCCGGCATCCACGCTCGCGTTCAGGTTCGGATCCTCCACCGCGTCGCGGAGGCCGTCGCCGTCGGAGTCGAGCAGCGGCGCGACGTCCGCATAGGCCTTGGCGATCTCGTTCGACTTCGGGCTCTCGGTGCCGCCACCGTCGTAGCTCGTCACCGCGAAGCGATTGGTCGCGCTCTCGTCGAGAGCGGTCGCGATCCAGCGCACCACCCCATCCGGATCGGCGGCGCGGGCGCCGACGTCGATGCCCGCGACCACCTCTTGATTGTTCACCCGGACGTACACCTTGTAGCCGCTCGCGCCGGCAACCGCCGACCACGCGATGCGTGCGTCGTACGCATGCGACTCGCGCACGCACCCGACGAGGGCGAGCGCGGCCAGCAGCGCGCGGCCGGCCCGGCGACGCGCTGTCGCGGCAGACATGGCGCTCGATGTAGGCAAGGCACGTGCCGCCGCGATGGCGCATGCCAGGCGCCTCTGGGCGTGGGTACGAGTGCGCTGACCCAAGCGCGAAGGCGATTCCCGAGCCTCCGCGCCGGTGCTTCGATATCTCGGCCGCGGGTGCGCTCATGCACGCAGGCACCCTCCGTGCGACCGATTCCCGCGGGCGACGCTCCGTTGACGACCGGCAGCGCGAGTCATCGCCCACGCATGGTCGTATGGCTCGCGATCTCTCGTGGCGAGCGCCAGAAGGCGGCCCGGCTCAGGGAACGACCGCGACCATCTCGTTCGAGTAGGAGCTCTCCACCCCGGTGTCGTCGTAGGCGGTGACGGCGAAGACGTACGTGCCCGGCGTCTCGATCGCGTCGAGGAGGAAGCTCGTGGTGCCGTCGGCGGCGACCGGCGGCATGCCGACATCGATCGCGTCCGTGTACGCGTGCGACTGCATGCCCCAGTGGATCACGAAGCCGCGGACGTCGCCGCCCACACCCCAGCGCAGGAGGACGCCGCGCACGGCAGGGGCCTCCGCGCGTTCTCCTTCGCCCGAGCCACTGCCGCAAGCGGAGAGCAGCAGCACGAGCAGCAGGAGGAAGAAGGGGGATCGGGACCGGACCATCGGAACGGGTCAGCGAGACGTGCACCAACAATCCCCTGGCGCTTACGTAGTCAATCCGAAGGAGCGTGCCTCGATCTCGCATGGCATGTGCGAGGCAGAATCTCGACGCTCGCCTCGTCAGTTGACTGACCCCTCGCCGAAGCACCGTCGCAAACCCTTGACTTGCTTCGTGGTTCCCGTGGCTCGGCGGTTGCAAAGCCAACTCCGTCGACATGTCGCATCGGATCTCAGCAGCAGCTCTCACCGCGGTGCTCCTGGCCACGCTCTCGTGTCCGAGCGCCGCCCTCGCCTACAGCGTCGTGCTGCGCTGGACCGGCAGCAGCGATCCGGTGATCCACGGCTACCACGTGCTGGTGCGCGCCGTCGGCGGCGACGAGCGCGCCCCGATCGACGTCGCCCGTCCGGGCCGCGACGGCGCGGGAAACTATCAGGCGACGATCGGCGACCTCGACGTCGCCACCACCTACGCATTCGCGATGAGCGCCTACGATGCCGCCGGTCGCGAGATCGCGCGCTCGAACGAGCGCACCATCGGCTACAGCGCGGCCGCGGGCGTCGTCGACTCCGATCACGACGGCCTGAGCGACGCCGCGGAGGATCGCAACCTGAACCTGCGGCGCGATGCCGGCGAGACCGATCGCACCGTCGCGGACAGCGACGGCGACCTCGTCCCCGACGGGCTCGAGACGGCGTACGGCGGCGACCCGCTGGCGCCCGGCTCGCCGTCCTGCACCCCACTCGACTTCGACGCCTTCAAGGTCTCCGGCCGCGGCACCGCGACGGCCGGCTGGGACGCCGAGCTCGACGACGTGGCGCTCGCCACGACCGCCAGGGGCAAGCGCTCGACCGCGATCGGCGTCGGCTATCCGCGGAAGGGCAAGGCGGCGCTGACGGAGCCGTTGCTCGTCACCCGTCTCCGCTCGAACGCACCGTTCCGCATCGAGATCCAGGCCCGCTCGACCGCGGGCAAGGTCTACCGCCTGCGGTACGACGGACACGGCAAGGGCACGCGCGTCGGCAAGCGCCGCCTGCAGCGCGACCTCGGCCGCCACTTCAGCGGCGAGCGCTACGAATCGATCGGCATCGACGTCGCGGCGGAGATCGCGGCGATGGACCCTGGAGCGGTCTTCGCCTCGGTCGAGCGGATCAGCGTGCGCGGTGACCTCGTCATGCAACGGCTGCACGTGTGCCGCTGAGTCGACCCGCATTGACGGCCGCCGTCCAAAGCCACTAAGAGGATCGCTCCGAGATGCGCACCCGCGCGACCCACGGCGACAGTCTCGTCTACAGCACCGATCCGCGCCGCGGCCCCGAGCGCCCGGCGCCGGCGCGCACCGCCGGCCCGAGCGACGGCGTAGTGCGGGTGTGGCTCGAGAAGAAGGGCCGGAACGGTACGCCGGTCTCGATCATCCGCGGCCTCGCCGGCGAGCGCGAGGCGCTCCTCGCGCTCGCGGCACGCCTGAAGCGCGCGTGCGGCACGGGGGGTTCGGCCAAGAACGGTGAGATCATCATCCAGGGCGACCATCGCGAGCGCATCGCCGCGGCATTGGCCAGCGAAGGCCTGCGCGTGAAGCTCGCCGGCGGATGACGGGAGGAACCATGCGACAGCTGCGAACGAGAAGCGAGAGGCGATGGACGGTGGCGGCCCTGATGACCGTGGCGGCGCTCGCCCTGGCGAGCGGCACGGCGCGCGCCGGCGGCGACTGGAACGACGCGGGGATCGCGTGGAAGGGCTACGAGGACGGCCTCGCGGCGGCCAAGAAGGACAAGAAGCCGGTTCTCCTGGTCTTCTACACCGAGTGGTGTCCGCACTGCACGAACTTCGCCGGCGTGTTCAAGGACGCCAAGGTCGTCGAGCAGGCGAAGCGCTTCGTCATGATCCGGCTCGACAAGGACAAGAACGCCGAGATCAGCAAGAAGTACGTGCCCGACGGCGAGTACATTCCCCGCACCTACTTCCTGAGCTCGGACGGCACCCTCGACGCCGACCTGCATGCGCCCCGGCCGCAGTACAAGTATTTCTACGACGAGAAGGACCCGGCCTCGTTGCTCGCCGGCATGGAGGCGGCGGCGAAGAAGCTGAAGTAGGCAGGTGGCGTTCGCGCAGCCGAATCCGGCCGTGGCGCGGCGGCGGCTGCGTCTTCAGGCCGTCGCGATTCTGTTCGGCGTGGCGCTTCTCGGATGGTACGGCCGCGAGCGCTGGTTGACCGCCCTCGGATCTCCGCTCGCGAGCGAGGACGCGCTGGCGCCGGTCGAGGTGATGGTGCTCTCGTCGGCCGCGGTGCGCTTCGTCGCGCTCGAAGGTGCGGAGCTCTACCGCGACGGCATCAGCCCGCGCGTCGTGCTCGTCCGCTGGCGCAAGCTCGAGCTCGAGGACGAGATGCGCCGCCTCGGCGTGCCGTGGCTGCCGCCGACCGAGCTCGCCGTCGCGATGCTCGAGCGGAGCGGCGTACCCGCGGACGCAATTCGGGTGCTCCCCGGGCCGATCGACGGCCTCAACACCGAGGTCGCCGCGATCGCCCGTTTCGTCCACGCCGAGCGCCCCGCGAGCCTCCTCTACGTGGCGCCCCGCGACCACACCCGACGGGCGCGCTGGCTCTTCGAACGCTTGGCGCCGGACGGTACCAAGCTGCTCATCCGCGCCCCCCGCACCGATCCCTACCAACCCGACACGTGGTGGCACTCGCGCGAAGGCGGGCGCGCGGTCGCCATGGAGTACCTCCGCTGGGCCAACACCTTCGTCTTCCGCGACCCGTGGAGCGACACGCCCCCGAGCGTCCCCGAGCCGGGCGAGTAACGACCGTCGCCTAGCGAATCAACACGCCGGGGTTCAGGATCGCCGCGCGGATCGAGCGCGCCCTTCGCCGCCCGGAGCGCGTGCGCGAAGAGCTCGGGTCGCTCGTGGTCGTACCACGGACGATGATCGCGGCCGACCGCGTGATGGTGCGTGATCGTGCCGCCGAGGGCGAGCAGCGTCTCCGACGCCGCCGACTTGATCTCCGCCCATTGCGCGAGCTGATCGCCGGCGCGTGCCGGCGCCAGCACCGTGTAGTAGGGCGCCGCGCCGTCGGGGTAGACGTGGGTGAAGCGGCAGGTCACCGTTCCCGAGCCGCAGATGCGGCGGACGGCGTCGGTCGTCGCCGCCATCACGCCGCGGTGGAACTCGGCGAAGCGATCCCACGTGATCGCGGTCTCGAAGGTCTCGCTGATCAGCCCCATCGCGACCAGCGCGTCGCGGAGATAGGGCGCGTCGAGGAATGCCTGGCGCCACGCGCCGGCCGCGCCCTCGCGCGTCGTCGCCTCGTCGCGGCGGGTGCGGCCGGCGCTCGGGCGGCACGCTGCCGCCGTGGTCGCGGCAACATTCGAGCGCACGCGCCATCCAAGCGTCGAGCTGGTGGTCCGCCGACTCGAAACCGACCACCAGGACGGCTTCTGCACCGCTGCCGGCGCCGGCGGTCATCGCCTCGCCCGGATCGAGGAGCCGACAGTTGGTCGGGTGGAGACCGGTCTGACTGAGCACGTGCACCGCCGCCGCCCCGGACTCGAAGTCGGGGAACGTCACCGACGCCGAGGCGCGGAGCGTCGGGCGATCCTGCAGCCGCATCCACGCCTCGGTGATGATCCCGAGGATGCCCTCCGAGCCGATGAACAGGCGATCCGGGTTCGGTCCCGCACCCGACGCCGGGAGGCGGCGCGTGGCGACGACGCCGCTCGGCGTCACGACCCGGAGCGACTCGACGAACTCGTCGACGTGGGTGAAGAGCGTCGCGTAGTGGCCGCCCGAGCGGGTCGCGATCCAGCCGCCGAGCGAGCTGAACTCGAACGACTGCGGGAAATGCCGGAGCGTGAGCCCGTGGGGGCGGAGCTGATCCTCGAGCGCCGGCCCGAGCACGCCGGCCTGGATGCGTGCCGCCCGCGACGTGCGATCGATCTCGAGGACGCGGTCGAGCCGTCCGAGGTCGATCGAGACCGCCGCCCGGCAGGCGTCGCTCGCGGGAGCCTCGACACCGCCGACCACGCTCGAGCCGCCGCCGTAGGGGATCGCCGCGACGCCGACCTCCGAGCACCAGTCGAGCACGGCCGCGACCTCGCCCTCGTCGCTCGGGAACGCGACGACGTCCGGCGGATTCGCGAAGTCGCGGGCGAAGCCGCGTACCACGTCGCGGAAGGACTTGCCGTAGGTGTGGCCGGCGCGATCGGCCGGCGCCGTCGAGCAGAGCCGTGCCAAGGCCGCCGGCGGCGCGATCCGAGGCGCGCGGAGCGTGATCTCCTCGAGGCGCGGCGCCGGCGTGATCGCCGGCACGGGAATGCCGAGCCGGGCGGCGATCAGCATCGCGATCCGCCCTTGCTGCTCGGCGCTCGGACCCGCGTCCTCCCATCCCCAACCCCAGAATTTGCGCCGGCGCGGTTGCATGGCCCAGGGGATTTGAGCACAAGGTCGAGCGGAAACCCACCCGTCCGACTGACGCTCGCGCCGGCCCCGCCGACGCACGGAGGCATCCCATGAAGGTCTACGACTCGTTCGGCCCGAACCCGCGCGCGCTCCGCATGTTCCTGCTCGAGAAGGACCTCGACTTCCCGAAGCTCACGATCGACCTGATGGGCGCCGAGAACCGCCGCGCACCCTACACCGACAAGAACCCCGGCGGGCAGGTCCCCGCGCTCGAGCTCGACGACGGCCGCGTCCTCGGCGAGACCGTCGCGATCTTCGAGTACCTCGAGGAAAAGTACCCGAACCCGCCCCTCATCGGCCGCACACCGGAGGAGCGCGCCGAGGCCCGCATGTGGCAGCGCCGGATCGAGCTCAAGATCACCGAGCACCTCTACAACGGCTTCCGCTTCGCCGAGGGCATCGAGCTCTTCCGCCCGCGCATGCGCGTTTTGCCGGAGGCCGCCGAGGGCCTGAAGGCGACCGCGCGCGACAACCTGGGCTGGCTCGACGCGCTGCTGGCCGGCAGGCAGTTCATCGCCGGCGACCGCTTCACCGTCGCCGACATCATCCTCTTCTGCGCGACCGACTTCGGCGCCAGCGTCGGGCAACCGATCGACCCGGCTTTGAAGAACGTCGCCGCCTGGAAGCAGCGCGTCGGCGCGCGGCCGAGCGCGGGGCGGAGCCTGCACGACATGAGCGCCGCGACGGGGATGAACGGCTAGCGCGCGGACCGAACGGCGCCATTCTCCCGGCTGTGACCGCGGCTACTGAGCGCTCGGCGGGTCGCCGAGCGGCCTCCCACCATAGATGACGCTGCCGCCGGCGCCGTCGTCCTGGTAGGTCTGCCACGGAATCGTTCCCTGCTGGTCGACCCCGGGCCTCGAAAAGTCGCAAACGCCGTCGGGGAAGATCGACTGCATGGTCGCCCACTGAGCGTCCGTCAACGGGATGGGGCCGTAGTCGTCGTTGCGGTTCAGCGGCCGAAGCTGACACTTGTTGGTATCGGTCGTGAGGGCGTCTCCGGCGACCGTCCGCGGCGTGCCGTAGGTGGCCACCACGGCCTCGCCGCAGATGTCGTCCAAGAGCTTGTCGCCGGCGCCGTCGTAGCAGCGGTCGGTGAGATCCGAGGGCTTGTCGTCGATGATTTTCTGAGCGAGCGGACGGTCGGAGGCGTCCTCCTCCACCGCGCGCAACCAGCGGTCCATCGCGACGAAGCTGTTCTTGACGCACTGGAGGTCGCCAAGGAGTGCCACCGGTCCCTCCCAGATCAGTTGGTTCGCGTGGGTGCCGTGCTCGCGGTCGAGGCGCGCGCGAATTGCGAAGGCGCGGTATGCGTCGTGGAAGGCACCGGGGTCGGGCCCGCGACAGTCGATGATCGCGGTCTCGTCGAGGTTGTTGGTCTCGTTGATCATGCCGCTCCGGTAGGCGTTCGCGAGCGCCGGCCGCGTCGCCGCAATGCGGGTCGGGATCACGTTGGTGTCGACGTCGAGACCGCCGATCTTCTGATTCACGTCGACGAACTGCGCCGCCGTGATCTGGCCCTGTTGCAGCGCGCGCAGGCCGTACTGCACGCCGACGTTGTCGATGGGGACTCCGGCGAAGCCGCGCCCGAGCGCGTGCTCGTTGGACGACCAATCCGCTTGCGGGCGCGGGCCGAAGACGTTGATGGCCGCGTCTTGGATGTCGCAGCGGACGCCGCCCGGGTTGGTCGACGGGTGGTAGCGCTCCGCGTCGGTGACGCCGGCGCAGGGGTCCGTCGGGACCGCCACGTGGAACTGGGCGGTGTCGCTGACCTGCGAGTTGACGATCGACACGTGGCCCTGGACGTCCGCCATCTGCGTCGGCAACCACACGATTCCCAAGCCCCACTTCGTCGGGTCGAGGAAGTAGGCGAGGGTCAGGTGGTAGTCGAGGAACTGCGTCGCGGTGCTCCACGCGTCGGGGAACGAGCAGCTCGGCAGGATGCCCTGGTAGAAACCGGGATAGGCATTGGCGATCCACTGGATCGCCAACGCGCCTCCCGAGCAGCCGGAGCCGATCGTGTAGCGCAGCTCGCCGTACTGCTCGACGAGCCGCTCCTTGGCCATGATGAGCGACTCGGCCTGGAGGGCGACGTTGCAGTTGTGGCCGCTGTTGTCGAGCGCGGTCGACATCGTCGCGAAGCCCTGCCCGAGCGCGTACTCCGCGGTGTTCGCGGCGTCGACGACGGTGCCCCCGGTCGTCGTGTCCGGAGCGGTCCCGGTTTGGTGGTCGACGCCGCATGAGGCGCCATGCACGACCAGCAGATTGTGATTCCACTGTGGTTGCGGGTCCCACGGCGCCCAAGGCTCGCCGGGCCGAAAGAGCGTCGAGATCCGATACTGGTCCCGGTCCTGGTAGCCGGTCTCGGTCCGGACGATGAACGGCACCGTCACGCCTTGGTCGGTCGTCGTCTGGGCGACGTCGGCGGGAGGATTGTTCGGGTCGTACGCCTGGAGCCCTTGCTTGCTGAGATCGGTCGACTTGTAGACGTAGCTGTACGTCGGCGGCTGGTTGCACTGCGCGTCCACCGCGGTCGACTGGCAGACCCATGGCTGGAGCTGCGGGCCGGAGAGCACCGGGCCGCCGTTGGCGTGATTGGTGATCGTGATGCGAGAGGCGTCGGCGCCCGGCGCACGTGCGGTGAGGACGTTGTCGCCGAGCACGAGGTCCGTGACGACGCCCATGTAGCGCCCGTTCGGCCGCATCGCGAACGCGCTCGTCACGTCCGTACCGTCCACGTCCACCGCGACCGCGGACGCGCTCGTCGTCGCCGGCACGACGACTTCGACGAGCGCGTCGCCGGCGCTGATCAGATCGGCGCGATTCGACAGCACGTCGACCGCGAGTGACGCCGGGCACGACTCCGCCGTCGGTCGCTGGATCGACCACTGGGTGGCGTCGTTCCGCTTGCTGACGCCGCCCGCCGAGCCACCGAAGGCGACGCAGTAGCTGTCGCCGCCGGCGATGGTGAGGACGAAGCCGCCGCTCGTTCCGGGATTCGGAGGGACGACGTCGACCGTTCCGCTCGCGGCGTTGACGTCGATCTTGAGCCGGAAGGTGCCGCCCGCCGTCCTCTTGATGCTGGCGCTCCGCACCGGGGTCGGCGGCTGGTTACGATTCGACCATTTGTAACCGAGCGAGCCGATCGGGCTCCAGCCCGAGCTCGGCAGATCGAACGTCTGGTTCGAGTCCGTCCCGCCGTTGGCGATCACCTGCAGGGTCGCACCGCTGACCATCGGGTTGCCGACCACCGTGTTGGCGCTCCCGCGCTCCTGCGCCGATGCGCTGACCCGCCGCTTCGTAGGATGCCCCGGCGTATCCTTGATCTGGAGCTTCTTTCCGAGGACCGCCTGCGTCGCGGCATGCGCTGCCCCGCTCGCGAGCGGGCAGATTGCCAATGTGACCAAGACCATCGCCCGGATGTTCGACGTCATACGATCTCCTCCCGCCCCGTGCAGAGCGCACCGTCGGCTTCGCCGAAGGCTGGCAGGAGGGGACGCGTCACATCAATCCGGCCGGTTGGGGACTTTTCACGCGAACATAAGGCAGATCGTCGAAAGATTGCGGGGAGGTGTGCTTCGCGGTGGGGCCCAATCTTGGCGTCCTAGCTCAGCGTGTCAATCGGACCCAGCCGAGTTGCGGAAGCGCGAGCGCCTCGGGCCACTCCGCTTCGTCGACAAAACAAACGATCAGCGGGTCATCGGAGTCACGCCGTTACAAGCCGGAGCCGCGTTACGGTGCGCCAGAATGAAGCAGCCGAATCAACGACCCAACCCTTTCTGATTGACCATGTCGGGGATGCACATGCTAGGACCTCACGCCCACTGCGTCACACGACGACGGCTCCGCTGAAGATCACACCTCGGAGGAGGCACTTTGAATTCGATACGACTTGCTGCCCTGCTTCTCACGTCCCTGACTACCCTTAGCGTTGCCGCCTCCGGTTGCAGTGAATCCTTTCAAATTCGATCTTACCCCTTGGGTGCGAGGGCCTTGGTTGATGGGAAGGTGGTTGGAAGCACGCCAGCCGAGGTGGTGATTCCACGCGCTCAAGCAGGCCTGACCCACAAGTGGCGCGTCGAATTTAGGAACTGCGACTACGCCGAAGGCGAGGTGCATCCCGGGATCGCGCCCGGACGCATTGTTTCGTACTTTCTAACGGCTGGGATTTTTGCGGCAATTCGAGGCCCCTACTATTACCCAGATGTCGACGCGATGTTGACTGGCGGTGATTGCGAACCTGGCCAGCCGAGGCAGGCCGCGCCAGCCCAGCCGGGCATCATGATTCAGAACATCGTCGGCGATAAGAATCAGGCCGGTACCGGGCAGGAAGTTTCCAAGACGCAACGCCTGTCGGAGCGCCTCACCACCCTCCGCGATCTGTACAACCGCAAGCTCATCTCCGAGGAGGTCTACGAGCGGGAGATGCAGAAGGCGGTCGACGAGTCGCGTTGACGTTTTGGGCATCGCAGGCCAAAGCAACACCAACGTCACCCATCTCCACGACCTGAGCGGTGGGTTGATGGCTGCTGCTGATCGGCGGTGGGATGCAGCTTGGGAGTCCGTAAGCCCCGCGAGCGGTACCAGCGATAGCCGAGCAGGCCGAGCGCCGGCCCCAGAAAGATCCAGGTTGCGAGCCAGGTGGGCGTGGAGCCCGCAGCGGACCCAATGTAGGTAAAGCCACCAACCTTCGGAATCTCACCGAGCGCCGTCGCCGCGAGGAAGGTGGGAAACGGTACGCGCAGAAGCCCGCACCCGTAGCTCACCGGGTCGAAGAGCGGCGGCAGGAAGAGGCGCGCCGCCACGATCGTGAGGAAGGTCGACCCAGTGCTCCCCGCGATCCGGTCGTCGACGGCGCGGAGCTGCTCAGGCCGGACGAAGCGCAGCGCGAACGGCCGCCCATACGTGCGGGCAAGCAAGAAACACAGCGCCGCACCGACCAGCAGCCCGAGGCACCCGATCGCAAACCCCAGCCACGGCCCGTAAACGAAGCCGGTCGCCAACAGGATGGGAGGCGCCGGAATCGGCGCAACGACCGCCTGCGCCACGAGCAGGACGATCAGCAACAACGGACCGACGGACCCCGAGGCGCGCAAGCGGTCGGCCAAGACCTCGGGATCGAGATGCAGGAGGTCGTAAAGGTAGAGGATGCCCCCTAGCGCGATCCCCGCGAGCGCGACCAAAGCCGCGCGCGCCGCCCGAGTCATCGAGCGCACATCGCGCAGCCCGGTCGTACGTGGGGGTGGGGCATCGACTCGCAGGCGACTAGATCGAACACGATCACCGCCCGCTCCGCGCGTCTTTCAGTAGAGAACGGTGACCGGTTTAGCAATGGCAACAACAGCGTCTTGCCCTACTACTCCACCACTGATGGGCTCTTGGTGGGCGGCGCGTACATCGCGGAGCCTGCCGTCGAAGCAGGCGTTTGCGAGCGCAAGTACTACGATCCGGGAACGGGATGCGTGGACGACCCGGCCACCTGCCCCACCGCCGACTCCAACCTTCAATTCCACGCCTGCAATCCATGCCGGTACTGGACGCTCATGAAATTTCCCAACCGGGCACGCGGGTGTGGTCCCTCGAACCCGAGCGCTTGCGAGGAGACCATCTGGCGCATTGGAGACCGTCGTACGACGGGTGGGGAACCGACCGTCTGCGATCTCGACTGTCACTTCAAACCGAATCGCGTCGTCGGATGGCTCACCGCGAGCATGGGAACGGTACGACTCGGTTCGTCCTCCGATGCCCCCGCCGCCTTTCTGTTGGCCGATCACCACGGGAGCTCCTGCGACAAGCCCTCACATCTGCGGCAGCGGGACGGCCGCGCCGTGATCTACGCCTGGAGCACGGACGGACTCTGGGTCGCCGACCTCTTTCACGATCGCGACGACATGTCCGAGCGCGGGGCCTGGAAGTACGCGTTGACCGGTGACAACACCGCCGTCGCGATCCATCAAGATCCGCACACCCGTGACGTCCTATTGTTCGGCGGCAGCGTCGGTCAGGTGAAGGTCTATCGCATCACGGGATGGTCCGACGTCATCTCGGATTCGGGTGAGGTGCGGGAGTGCGCCGCCTGTCCCGGGCCATAGACGAGTTCCCGCCGCTTCAGCGCGCCACGTGCTTGGCGAGCTCGAGCCGCGCGATCTGGTTCCGGTGCACCTCGTCCGGCCCGTCGGCGAGACGCAGCGTTCGCACCCCCGCGTACATCGCCGACAACGGAAAATCTCCGCTCACGCCCGCCGCGCCGAACGCCTGGATCGCATCGTCGATGATCTCGAGCGCCATCCTCGGCGCCGCCACCTTGATCATGGCGATCTCGGCGCGCGCCACCTTGTTGCCGACCGTGTCCATCATGTAGGCGGCCTTCAGCGTCAGCAGGCGGCACTGCTCGATGTTGATGCGGGCGTCGGCGATGCGCTGCTGCCAGACGTTGTGGCGGGCGATCTCCTTGCCGAACGCGACCCGCGTCGTGAGGCGCTTGCACATGAGCTCGAGCGCGCGCTCGGCGACGCCGATGGTGCGCATGCAGTGGTGGATGCGCCCGGGCCCGAGACGGCCCTGCGCGATCTCGAAGCCGCGGCCCTCGCCGAGCAGGATGTTCGACGCCGGCACGCGCACGTTCTGGAAGCTCACCTCGGCGTGCCCGTGCGGCGCGTCGTCGTAGCCGAACACCGACAGCATGCGCTCGACCTTGACCCCCGGCGTATCGAGCGGCACCAGGACCATCGACTGTTGCTTGTAGCGGTCGGGGTCGTCGGGCGCGGTCTTACCCATGACGATCAGGATGCGGCAGCGCGGGTCGCCGGCGCCCGACGTCCACCACTTGCGGCCGTTGATCACGTAGTCGTCGCCGTCGCGCTTGATGCTGCACTCGATGTTGGTGGCGTCCGACGAGGCGACGGCGGGCTCGGTCATCGCGAAGGCCGAGCGGATCTTGCCGGCGAGCAACGGCTCGAGCCATTCCTTCTTGTGGGCGGCGCTGCCGTAGCGCACCAGCACCTCCATGTTGCCGGTGTCGGGCGCGGAGCAATTGAACACCTCCGACCCCATCGGCGACCGCCCCATGATCTCGGCGAGCGGCGCGTACTCGAGGTTGGTGAGGCCGGCACCGAACTCGCTCTCGGGGAGGAAGAGGTTCCAGAGCTTCTCGGCCTTGGCCTTCTCCTTCAGCTCCTCGACGATGCGAGTCGGTTGCCAGCGGTCGCCCTCGGCGATCTGGCGGAGGAACGTCGCCTCGTTGGGATGGACGTGGGCATCCATGAAATCGCCGACGCGCTTCTGGAGCGCCTTCACCTTGTCGCTGTAGTCGAAGTGCATGCTCGCCTCGTGGGTCAGGACGTATGCTGGGCCGCAAGCTCGAACGCCGCGCGCAGCTCGTCGTAGGTGCTCGTGACGGGGAAGTGGGGAAAGTCGCGCACGACGTTGGCGGGCGGGCGGAAGAGGATCCCGCGGTCGGCCTCGTCGAGCATGGTGGTGTCGTTGTAGGAGTCGCCGGCGGCGACGACGCGAAAGTTGAGGAGCTTGAGGGCCATCACCGCCTTGCGCTTCCCGTCGGCGATGCGAAGCGTGTAGTCGCGGACGCGACCGCGCTCGTCGATGACGAGCGAGTTGCAGAAGAGGCAGGGGTGGCCGAGCTGCGCCATCAGCGGCGCCGCGAACTCCATGAAGGTGTCAGAGAGGATGATCACCTGCGCCCGCGCCCGCAGCCAATCGAGAAACGCCGGCGCGCCGTCGAGCGGCCGGAGGCCCGCGATCACCTTCTGGATGTCGGCGATACCGAGCCCTTCACGCTCGAGGATCGCGAGCCGGCCGCGCATGAGCTTGTCGTAGTCGGGCTCGTCGCGCGTCGTCCGGCGGAGCTCGGCGATGCCGGTGGCCTCGGCGACGCCGATCCAGATCTCCGGAACGAGCACGCCTTCGAGATCGAGGCAGGCGACGAGCGGAGCGGACATCGCCCGTGCGTACCAAGCGCCCGGCGGCGCTGCAACCGAGCACGCCTCGCTTGCGCTCGACAATGCCGCACGCTACCCACCGTCCATGCGCTGGACTCCCGGAGGACGAAGCCAGGACCTCGAAGACCGCCGCGGCGAGGGCGGCGGCCGCGGACCGATGCTCGGCGGCGGCGGGCTCCGACTCGGCGTCGGCGGCGCCGTCCTGCTTCTGGTGTTGAGCCTTGCGACCGGTCAGAACTTCTTCGACATCCTCGGAGGCGTCGTCGACGTCGACCCGGGTGGCGGCGGCCAGGTCGCGACGCGCCACGAGTCGCCCGACGAGGAGAAGCTGGTCGAGTTCGTGTCGTTCGTGCTCGACGACGTGCAGAACACCTGGGTCAAGATGTTTCCGCTCGCGGGTCGCGAGTACGATCGCGCCAAGCTCGTGCTCTTCACCGACACCGTCCGCTCGGGCTGCGGCTTCGCGGAGGCGGCGATGGGGCCCTTCTATTGTCCCGCGGACCGCAAGGTCTACATCGACCTCGGCTTCTACCATGAGCTGCGATCGCGCTTCGGCGCGCCCGGCGACTTCGCGCAGGCCTACGTGATCGCCCACGAGGTCGGCCACCACGCCCAGAACGTCCTCGGCCTCTCCGAGCACATCCGCGAGCTGCAGCAACGCCGACCCAACACGGCCAACCAGCTCTCGGTGCTCCTCGAGCTGCAGGCCGACTGCTTCGCCGGCATCTGGGCCCACTCGACGGAGCAACGCAACATCCTCGAGGCCGGCGACGTCGACGAAGGCATCGCCGCCGCGGCCGCCGTCGGCGACGATCGCATCCAGAAACAGGCCGGCGCGTCCGTGAACCCCGAGACGTGGACGCACGGCTCGTCGGCGCAACGGGCCAAGTGGTTCAAGATCGGCATGCGCGACGGGACGGTCGCCGCATGCAATACCTTCGCACTCGAGCAGCAGCAGTAGCGTGACCGCGCCGATCGAGTCGCGTCGGCTCGGCCGGACGGGACTCGAGGTCTCGCGTCTCGGGCTCGGCCTCGCCGCCGTCGGCCGTCCCGGCTACATCAACCTCGGACGAGCGCGCGATCTCCCGTTCGCGCGTACCCCGGAGGCGCTCGCCGCCCGCACCGCCGAGCTCTGCGACGCCGCATGGGCGAGCGGGATTCGCTACGTCGACGTGGCCCGGAGCTACGGCCGCGCCGAGGAGTTCCTCGCCGCGTGGCTCGCTGCCCGGGCGATCGCCCCCGAGCGCGTCACCGTCGGGAGCAAGTGGGGCTATCGCTACACGGCCGCCTGGTCGGTCGACGCCGCCGTCCACGAGGAGAAGGCGCTCACCCTCGAGCGCTTCGCGACCCAGATCGGGGAGAGCACGGCCCTCCTCGGGACGCAGCTCGACCTCTACCAGATCCACAGCGCGACCGCCGAGTCCGGCTGTCTCGCCGATGCGCGCCTGCTCGCCGCGATGGTCGAGGCGCGCCGCGCCGGCCGCTGTCGCGCCCTCGGGCTCTCGCTCACCGGTCCGACCGCCGACCGTGCGCTCGATCTGGCACTCGTGGCGCGCGTCGACGGCGAGCGCGTCTTCGATGCAGTGCAGGCCACGGTCAACGTCCTCGAGCCCTCGCTGCTCCCGCTCCTCGCGGCGGCACACGCCGAAGGCCTCGGCGTGATCGCCAAGGAGATCCACGCCAACGGGCGCCTCACCGAGGCCAACGCGCGCCCCGAGGACGCGGCGCTCTTGCAGTCCCTGCGGACGATCGCCGCCGGCGCCGATCGTGCGGTCGCCGACCTCGCGTTGGCGTTCGTCGTCGCCCACGGCTGCATCGACGTCGCCCTCTCGGGCGCCGCGACCGCGGCGCAGCTCACGGCGCACGTGGGTGCGCTCGGGCGCGACCTCGATGCGGCGACCATCGAGCGCCTGCGCGTGCTCGCCGAGCCGCCGGTGGCGTACTGGGAAACCCGGTCGCGGCTGCCCTGGAGCTAGAGGGGTCGACCCCGGAGCGCTACACTCGGCGGCGGATGCGCCATCGCGAAACGGCCCAACCCGAGAGCCTCGCTAGTCGGCCCTAGCCGCCAGCCACCGCCTCGCAACCTCGACGTCCGGCGTGACCGCCTCGGCGTCGAAGGTCGCGAGCGCGCGCGCCACCAACGCACGCCCCTCGTCGGCCTTGCCTCGCTCACGCCAGAGTTCCGCCAGGCAGATCGCCGCGGGGAGCTCGTAGCCGCGCGACTCGCGATCGCGGGCCACCTCGAGCGCCCGCTGAAAGCACCCTTCGGCCTCCCGCACGCGCTCGCCGGCCAGGTCGCGACCGCGAGGCCGCCCGTCGAGGAGCAGCTCCCCTCGCGTTCTGAGAAGCGCGCTCTCGTGGGCGCGCTCACCGCTCTTCGCGATCCGCTCCAGCTCCGCCCCGACCAGGGCGAGGCCTTCGTCCGCTCGACCGCTCGCGCCGAGCGCGCTCCCGAGGGCGACGCGCCAATACGGCAGCCCGATCTGCGCGCCGATCGCCTCGGTAGCGGCGATCCCCTGGCGGAGCAGATCGGCGCCGGCCGCCGCGTCGCCGTCGTTGGCGCGCGTCCATCCCTCGAGCAAGAGGCTCATGGCGAGCCAGTGCGGAAACCCATGCTCGACCGCCAGCATTCGTACCGCCTCCGCGCGGGCGCGGACGACCGCGACCTCGCCGAGGCCCTGATGCAGCACCGCATCGAAGCTGAGGGCGTGCGCGCGCCCGAGGGGGTGGGCGCGCTGCTCGGCCAACTCGAGGGCCGTGGCGCTGCGCTTGCGCGCCTCGTCGGGATGGCCCAGGAGCCACAACGTCAGGGCGAGCTCCGAGAGCGTCGTCACGACCGGGTCGTGCGTGAAGACGACCGCGTCCGCCGCGACGTCTCTGGCCGGCGCGATCGCGAGCCCGCGCTCGAAGCGGGCGCGCGCCGCGACCAGCTCTCCGGCATAGAAGAGGAGCGTCCCCATCGAGAACTCCGCCTCGGTCGCGAGCATGCCGTCGTCATGGGCGGCGGCGAGGCGCTCGAGTCGCTCGGCGAAGGTGCGCGCCCGCGCGATGTCTCCGCGCACCCCGTAGTACTCGCGGAGGCCGCGATAGGCGGGGAGCAGCTCCGCGGTCTCTCGCATCCCCTCGCTGAGCGCGAGGGCCCGCGCGAACGCACGCTCGGCATCCGGAGCGGTGTAGCCGCGGACGGCGGCGACGGACATCCCGACCTTCATGTGAAGCGCGAGCTCGCGACCGCGGTTCGGGCGCGCGTCCAGGAGGTCGAGTGCCTTCTGGAAGTGCCCGAGCGCCTCGCGATGCGCGCTCAGTCGGACGGCGGCGTCTCCCGCGAGGTTGTGATAGCGCTCGGCCTTCGCGTGCCGCAGACCGGCCTCGAAGTGCTCGGCGAGACGCGCCGCGTGCTCGGACACGAGCCGGCCGTACCCCGCCTCCGTGCGTTCGCCGATCAGACGATGCATGCGGGCGAGACGCGTCGGGGCGAGTCGCTGCCGAAGCACGTCGACGTAGAGCGCGTGCCGGAACCGATAGCGCCCGCTGAGCGTCCCGTCGGGCCACTCCGCGTGGCCGATTCCCTCGATCAGCTGCCCGATGATCCCGAGCTCCTTGCAGCGCTCGTCGACCACGTCGCACGGCTCGCGCGTCGCGGCCGCGACCGCCGCCGCCGTGAAGTCTCGGCCGACGACGCTCGCGGCCTCCAGGATCGCACGCAGCTCCGGCGAGAGACGCGCGAGGTGCTTCTCGATCAGCCCGCTGAGGGCGCTCGGGATCGTGCGTGCCACCGCGTCGGGATCGACGCGCAGACGCCATCGCCCGTCGCGCGGCGTGACGACGCCCTCGACCCAGAGCTCCTCCACGACGTTGGCCATGAAGAGCGGGTTGCCTCCCGTCCGTCGATACACGGCGCTCCCGAGGGTCGCCGCCTCGCCCTCGGCGACGCACGGTTCCACGTAGGCGGCGACCTCGGCCGCGCTCAGCAGGTCGAGGGCGATCTCGGTGCAGATGCGCTTGGCGGCGAGCTCGCGCTTGGCGTCGTACACGGGATGGTCGCGGAGGCCGGGCTCGGTCGATCGATAGGTTCCCACCAGCATGAGCCGCGCATCGTCGCGCCGCTGCGCGAGCCGAATCAGGAGCTCGATCGTCGAGGCGTCGCTCCAGTGCAGATCCTCCAGCACCAGCACGAGCGGCCGCGCGACGGAGAGCATCTCGATCGCCTCCGCGAGCTCGCGGAGCAGTCGCTCCTGGGTGGTGCCCTGCAGCGTCCGCCAGAGCGCCGCGCGTTCGTCCTCCGAGGTCAGGCCCGGCTGCTGGGCCAGCCACGACGGTGCGTGACGGCGGAGGATCGCGACGACCTCACCGCCGTCCGGACCGTCGCACAACCGACGAAGCGCGTCGTGCACCGGCAGATACGCCTCACCCGCTCCGTAGCGCTCCTGGCACTGTCCGCGGGCCGTGCGGGCACGCGTGCGCGCCGCGTCCACGAACCGGTCCACCACCGTCGTCTTGCCGATGCCAACCTCGCCGGTGACGAAGATGATCTGCCGGCTGCCGGCCGAGGCGCGATCGAGCCGCTCGTTCAGGAGCTCGAGCTCGGCGCGGCGGCCGACGGACGCATGCACCGGAGGCCTCCGCGGGCGCGTCGCTCCGATCCCGATCGCGGCGGCCCGGAAACGGTATCCTCGGCGTCCGACGGTCTCGATGAAGCGCGGCGCATCGACCTCGTCCCCGAGCGTCTCGCGAACGGCGCGCATCGCGACCTTGACCACGCCCGGGTCGACGTGGGCCCGTCCCCACACCGACGCCAGGAGGTCCGCGCGCGAGACCAGCACGCCCGGTCGTGTCGCCAGGTGCCGCAGCAGGGCGAGCGGACGCGGACGCATGGCGACCTCGCGATCGCCCCGCCAGAGCGGTCCGTCGACCACGTCGAGGCGGAAGGGACCGAACGCGATCTCGTCAGGCATAGTTCATCCGAGGGATCTCTCCCGCGCGAGATCCCCCTTCTGAAACGCCGCGGTAACCGTGGGCGTCGCTGATGTTAACCGTCGGCGCATTCCCGTTAACCGTCGCTCCTTCTATGTCCCGCGTCATGGCGATGCCAAGGAGATCCCGGTGATGCGACGCCGCTCGTCCATCGGGCTCGCGAGCCGCACCCGCTGCGCGCGCTGCGAGCACGAGAATCCGGTCGGCCACCGCTTTTGCGGCGCCTGCGGAGACACGCTCGTCCGATCGTGTGCCGCCTGCGACACCGAGCTCGACCCCGCCATGAGGTTCTGCGGCGAGTGCGGCGCAGCGGTCCGGATCGGACGCGCCCTGCCCGAGCCCGACGCCGGCGAACGGCGGCAGGTGACCGTGCTCTTCTGCGACATCGTCGGCTCGACCGAGATCGCCAGCAGCCTCGATCCGGAGGACTGGCAGGAGGTGCTGCGCACCCACCAGGCGCGCGCCGGCGAGATCGTCGGGAAGCACGGCGGGCACGTCGCGCAGTATCTCGGCGACGGCCTCCTGGTGTACTTCGGCTGGCCGAAGACCTGGGACGACGAGGCCGAGCGCGCGGTGCGAACGGCGCTCGAGCTCGTCGAGGCCGCCACGACGATCGAGGTCGGCGGCAAGCGCCTGGCGGTGCGGGTCGGCCTCCACACCGGCCGCGTCGTGGTGAGCACGCTCGGCGGCAGCGGGCGGACGGAAACGCTGGCGCTCGGCGAGGTGCCGAACGTCGCGGCCCGCGTCCAGGCCGTGGCGGCGCCGGGCATGGTGCTGGTGAGCGCGGCGACGCTCCGGCTCGTGGCCGGCTTGTTCGTGATCGAGGAACGCGGCCCGCACCGCCTGAAGGGCGTGCACGAGCCGCTCGCGCTCTTTCGCATCGTCCGACCGAGCGGCGTTCGCAGCCGTCTCGACGTGGCGGCCGGCCGGCTCACGCGTTTCGTCGGTCGCGAGGTCGAGCTGGCGACGCTGGTCGAGCGCTGGGAGCGCGCGCAGGACGGCGAGGGTCAGAACGTGCTGGTGTGCGGCGAGGCCGGCGTCGGCAAGTCTCGCCTGGCCTATCAGCTGCGCGAGCGCCTCGCGGCCGTGCCGCATACCTGGCTCGAGTGCAGCGCGACGCCCTACACCCAGGGCACACCCTTCCATCCATTGATCGCGCTCGCCTCGCAGGCGCTCGCCTTCGCGCCCCACGACACGGCGGCCGCCAAGCTCGCACGCATCGAACGGGGACTCGGCACGCTCGCCACTCCGGAGACGGTGGCGCTGGTCGCCGAGTTCCTCGGGCTGCCGTCACCGACGCCGCTGGCGATGAGCGCGGAGGCGCAGCGCCGGAGGACGATCGAGCTGATGGCACGCTGGAACCTGGCGCACAGCGCCGTGCAACCGATGGTGGTGGTGGTCGAGGATCTGCACTGGTGCGACGCCTCGTCGCTCGAGGTCCTCGGGCGGCTGGTGACGCAGAGCGCGACGGCACGCGTGCTGCTGCTGATGACGGCGCGCCCCGAGTTCGTCCCGCCGTGGGCCGCTCGCGAGAACCTGACCACCTTGCCGCTGGCGCGGCTCACCAAGCGGCAGGCGCACGAGATGATCCTGGCGATGGGCAACACCAGCCTGCCCGCGGAGACGCTCGACGCGCTCGTCACCCGCGCCGACGGCGTGCCGCTCTTCCTGGAGGAGCTGACGAAGTCCGTGGTCGGGCCGGGGGCGGTGCGCGGCCTCGCCGCGATTCCGGCGACGCTCGCCGATTCGTTGATGGCCCGGCTCGACCGGTTGGCGCGGGCGAAGGAGGTCGCGCAACGGGCGGCGATCCTCGGACGGGAGCTCACCTATCCCCTGCTGGCGGCCGTGGCGGACCTGGACGAGACCACGCTCCGCCACGGCTTGGCGCGACTGGTGAAGGCGGAGATCCTGTTCGTGCGCGGCGAGCCGCCCGAGGCCGCGTACACGTTCAAGCATGCGCTGGTCCAGGAGGCGGCCTACGAGTCGCTTCTCAAACGCACCCGGCAGCTGCTGCACGGCCGCGTCGTCGACGTGTTGCTCGAGCGTTTCCCCGAGCGCGCGGCGGCGGAGCCCGAGCTCGTGGCCCGGCACGCCGACGCCGCGGGGCGGGCCGACGAGGCGATCGCCTGCTACCAGCGGGCCGGCGAGCACGCCCAGGCGGCGTCGGCGCACGAGGAGGCGATTCGCCACTTCCAGCAGGCGATCGCCGTGCTCATGACGGAGCCGCCGAGCCGGGAACGGGACGCGCGCGAGGCCGGGCTGCAGCTGACGCTCGCCGAGTCGCGCACCGTCGCCCTCGGGTACACGAGCCCGGAGGTCGAGGCCGCCCACGAGCGCACCCGCGCCCTGTGCGAGGCCCTCGGCGACGAGCGCGGGCTCGCCTTCGCGCTCGGTCGCCTGGCGGTGTTCGCGCACAACTCCGGGCAGGCGGAGCGCGCGTGCATGCTCGGCACCCGCGCCCTCACGATCGGGCAGCGGGTCGGCGATCCGGCGCTGCTCCAGAAGGCCCACTGCGATCTCGGCCTCGCCGAGGTCTATCGGGGCCGCTTCACGTCGTCCCTGGATCACCTCGAAACCGCCCTCGGCCTCGCCGCGCCCGACCTCCATCCCACCACGCTCGCCGCCACCGGCGATCCCGGGGTGCGCGCGCTCTCCGCGAGCGCGTGGGCGCTCTGGCTGCTCGGCTTTCCGGACCGCGCGCTCGCCCGGGCGCGCCAAGGGGTGGTACGGGCGCGGGCCCTCGCCCACCCCTTCAGCGTCGCGCACGCGCTCTTCTTCGAGACGGTGGTGCATGCGCTCCGCCAGGACGTCGCGCGCCAGCGCGAGCGGGCGGAGGAGACCATCGCGCTCAGCGAGACGCAGGGATTTCCGTTCTGGCAGAGCGTCGGCCAGACCTTCCACGCGGCGGCGCGCGTCCAGGCCGGCGAGGCCGGCGCGCTCTCCGAGCTGCAGGCGGGGTTCGCGCTCATGACCGGCACCGGCAGTCGGGGCGGCGCTCCCGCCATGATGGCGCTGCTCGGCAAGGCGTATCGCGCCGCGGGACGCCTCGCCGAGGCGCGCGCCGTCGTGGCCGGCGGGCTCATGCTCGCGGCCCGCTCGGGACAGGCCTTCTTCGACGCCGAGCTCCATCGACTGCAGGCCGAGATCGTCCTCGCCGGCGGCGATCTCGACGAGGCGGTGGCGACGTTCCGGCGGGCGATCGACGTGGCGCGCACCCAGCAGGGAAAGTCCTTCGAGCTGCGCGCGGCGATCGGCCTCGGGCGCCTGTGGCTGCAGCAGGGCGAACGCGACCAGGCGCAGCGGCTGCTCGCGCCGATCCATGCCTGGTTCACGGAGGGCCGCGACACACGCGACCTGGTGGAGGCCACGACGCTGCTCGACGAGTTGGCCTCCAATTGACTCCGCGGCCCCGAGCCGCCAGAAGGAAGGCCGGTCGAACCCGACCCCCCGGGTACGGCGCGCTCGGAGCGCGCCGAGTGGAAGGGAGGCGTCGTGAAGATCCATTTGGTCACTCCGCGGAATCCCGAGAGCTTCTGGACTTACGACCGCATCCTTCCCAGCCTGGGAAAACGCTGCATCTTCCCGAACCTCTCGATGCCGACGGTCGCCGGCCTGACGGGCGCGGAGCACGAGGTGACGCTCTGCGACGAGAACGTCGAGGAGGTCGACTTCGACGTCGAGGCCGACATCATCGGCGTCACCGGCTACATCGTCCACAAGCAGCGCATGCTCGAGATCGTCGACGAGTTCCGGCGGCGCGGGCGCTTCGTGGTGATCGGCGGCCCCTACGCCTCGCTCTGCCCGGAGGAGCTACGCGGCCGCTGCGACGTGCTCTTCGTCGACGAAGCCGAAGAGACCTGGCCGCAGTTCCTGGCTGATTTCGCATCGGGCAGCTGGCGCGCCGAGTACCGTCCGGCCGACAAGCCCGACCTCACCACCTCGCCGACACCGCGCTTCGACCTGCTGCACGTCGACCGCTACCACGCCATGACCATCCAGTTCGCGCGCGGCTGCCCCTTCAACTGCGAGTTCTGCGACATCATCGTGGTGTACGGGCGCCGCCCGCGTGTGAAGTCCGTGCCGCAAGTCATGGCAGAGATCCAAGAATGCCACCGCCTGGGCGCGACCCAGGTCTTCCTGGTCGACGACAACTTCATCGGCAACAAGAAGCTCGCCAAGGAGCTGCTGCGTGCCATCGCCGAGTGGAGCGAGGCCCACGGCCACCCGATGTACTTCAACACCGAGGTCTCGCTGAACGTGGCGCAGGACGACGAGCTGCTCGAGCTGCTGCGCGCGGCGCGCTTCACCACCATCTTCATCGGCATCGAGAGCCCGCGGAAGGCGTCGCTGCAGGAGACCAAGAAGACCCAGAACATGCGCGGCGATCTGGTCGAGAACGTCCGCAAGATCCAGTCCTACGGCATCCAGGTGCAGGCCGGCATGATCGTCGGCTTCGACAACGACGACGCCTCGATCTTCGAGGAGCAGCTGCGCTTCATCCAAGACGCCCGCATTCCGGTGTCGATGACGGGCATGCTGCAGGCGATGCCGAAGACGCCGCTGCACGACCGCATGGCGAAGGAGGGCCGGCTGGTGGCGGAGTCGGTCGGCGACCAGTTCGTGTTCTCGAACATCCTCCCGAAGACGATGAGCCGGATCGAGCTCTACAAGGGCTATCGCCGCCTGATCGCCGAGCTCTACGAGTTCCGCAACTACCGCCGCCGCACGCTCGAGTTCATCCTGAACCGCGGCCGTCAGGTCGGCGACAGCGCCCACCCGCGCCGCGAGCAGATCGTCCTGCTGGCGCGCATCCTGAAGGACACCATTTTCGCCGCGGGTCCGAAGCGCGCCTGGTTCACGCTCTCGTTGATCGGCTCGACACTCTGGAAAAAGCCCGGCCGGTTCGAGGACGCCGTGAGCTTCGCCATCGTCCACAAGGGCCTCTACGAGTACATGCAGAACCTCGACCGTCACCTGGAGCGCGCCATCCGCGAGATCGAGCAGGGCGGCGAGCCCGCCCTCTCTCCCGCGCGCGCCTAGCCCATCGTCCGGAGGACCACTCGCATGCACTACGGCGTCCTGATGTTCGCGACCGATTACGCCATCCGCCCCGACGAGCTCGCGGTCGAGGCCGAGCAGCGCGGCTTCGAGTCGCTCTTCTTCCCCGAGCACACCCACATTCCGGTGAGCCGGCGGAGCCCCTATCCCGGCGGCGGCGAGCTCCCCAAGGAGTACTCGCACACCCACGACCTCTTCGTGACGCTGGCGGCCGCGGCCGCCGTCACCAAGAAGATCAAGATCGGCGCCGGCATCTGCCTCGTGGTCGAGCGCGATCCCATCACCACCGCCAAGGAGGTCGCGAGCCTCGACGTGCTCTCGAACGGCCGCCTGATGTTCGGAATCGGCGGCGGATGGAACGCCGAGGAGATGGAGCACCACGGCACCGTCTTCAAGACGCGCTGGAAGCTGCTGCGCGAGCGCGTGCTGGCGATGAAGGAGATCTGGACCAAGGACGAGGCCGAGTTCCACGGCGAGTTCGTGAATTTCGACCCGATCTGGTCGTGGCCGAAGCCGGTGCAGAAGCCGCACCCGCCGATCCTGATGGGCGGCGGCACTCCGTCCGCACGCCAGCGCGTCGTCGACTATTGCGACGGCTGGATCCCGATCGGCTTCGACGCCGGCGGCGTGCTCGCCGGCATGAACGATCTCGCCGAGCGCGCCCGCGCGGCCGGCAAGAAGCCGGAGCATTTTCCGGTCTCCGTCTTCGGGGCGCCGGCCGACACGGACACGTTGAAGCGCTTCGCCGATGCCGGCGTCGAGCGCGTCAACTTCTGGCTGCCGCCCGCGCCGCGCGACGTGGTGCTGCCGATCCTCGACCGCTACTCCTCGCTCATCTCGTAGCGAGCGTCGCGATCGCCATGACGTCGGCCGAGCATCCGAATGCGGGGCGGATCCGGGCGCTGTTCGCGGCGTTCAAGGACGCCGATCTCGCGACCATCCAGGAGACCATCCCGGAGGACGCGGTCTGGCACTTCCCCGGCCGGAGCGGGAAGCTCGCGGGATCGCATCGCGGGCGGGCGGCCATTCTCCAGTTTCTGATGAGCGTCCCGCAGCTGACCGACGGCAGCTTTCACCTCGAGCTCGAGGACGTGCTCGCCAACGACGCGACCGCGGTGGCACTCTTTCGCGGCCGCGGCTCCCGCAACGGCAAGACCCTCGACAACCCGACCTGCCTTCGCATGCGGATCGTCGACGGCCGCGTGGTCGAGGTGTGGGAGTTCGTGTGGGACCTCTTCGCGGTCGACGACTTCTGGTCGTGAGCAGCTGAGCCGAGGCGTCAGAAGCAGGTCGGCGCGGGAATGCCGGCGGGATCGGGCAACGGCGCGCCCTCGGCGGTCGTGAGCTGGATGACGCCGTTCCAGCACGCGTCCGCGCTCGCGCTGCCGGCGCTCGCCGACGCCGTCCCGCTGAGGCCCTCGATCAGCTGCGTGTGCGGCCCGACGCCGACCCAGTCCGCGAAGGTGATCGTCGTCTCCGCGAACCCGATCGCCGGCGCGTACGTCGGATACCCCGGCAGCGGACCAGGAAGCGGACCGACGCCGATATTCAGGATGCCGTTGCACACCCGGTAGTCGTAGCCGCCCATCGTGTCGAAGTAGAGCCTCACACTGCCGGTCCCGACGAGCGAGGGATCGTCGATCAACCCGATGAACGGTGATTCCGCCTCCGGCGGCGGGTTCGGCTGGCCGTGAGAGGTGTTGACGACGATCGGTCCGGCGCAGCTGTCGATGCCGTCGGCGTAGGTACTCGGGCCTTCGACGGTCGAGCCCGGTCCGGCGGGATCGCGGAAGGCGTTCCCTTCCCCATTCAGATCGGGCAGCGTGACCGTGTAGGTTGCGCGCCACGTGACGGTGGCGGAGGACTGCCGCGGCGGCGACTGCTCGCGTGACTTGCTCTTTCCGGCGAACGTGATCCGGAGCGGCAGGTTCGGCAGGGGGCATTCGTCGGGCATTCCGCGCGCGGCCGCTGCGCCAGGGCGGCAACGGACGTCGATGGTGGAGCAGTCGCGGCCGAACGGAATCGGGTCGCCGTCGCCCTCCTGATCGACGCGGACCTCGACCCGCACCTCGTCACGGCCGCCGGCGGCATCGATCGGTGTCGCGTACGTCGCGTCCTTGCTGTCGCTTTCGAACGAGAGGCCCTCGTTCTCCCCGTCGCTGAGATTGCCGACGATCCCGTCGGTCTCCCATGCGTAGGTGAGCTTGCAGGTCTCGCCGCGCTCGACGACGGTTTCCAGGTCGACCTCGTCGCCGGCAACGATCGACGCCGCGTCCGGCGTCAGGTTCGGCGCGCCGACGTAGGCGAGATCCTTGTCTCCGGCGAGCTGGATCTCGGCGGCCTTCGGACGGATCGTGATCGCGCCGAGCGCCGTCGTCGGTCGCGGCACGGGGTCGACACGCGGCGACAGGCCGCCGTCGGTCTCGCCGGTCGTCTGCAGCCGCATGATCATGCGATCGAAGATGAGGATGCCCGTGCGCGCCGCAAAGTAATTGCTGACCGCATTCGAGTACCCGAAGTACGCCTTGGCGCCCTTGGCGATGAACGCCGCCTGCATCGAGCCGTTGAAGCTGCTGTGGCAGAAGCCCCCGTACACCAGCGCATCCTGGAACGTGCCGGGCAGGTTCTCGATGAACGACGGCGCCACGGCGACGATGGAGACGTCGGGAAACAGATTCGTGCGAACCGACAGCAACCGCCCCTTCTCGAGATCCGCACGGAGGAAGGGCGCGCTCTCCGGCGTGATCGCCTGGCCGGTGAGGAACGCGCTCCGGTCGTTCCAGTCGGCGAAGCCGTGGCTGACGATGACGACCGTGCCGTACTGCGCGAGCGGAAACAGCGTCGGCACCCGGGCATTGGCGCCGAACTCGTAGACCAGATCGTCCGGGCCGAACGGGCACGCCGACTTCACCTTGTCCTCGACGAACGTCGCCTCGCTCGGCGTGAAGTGAGCGGGATCGAAGATGAAGACCTTGGTGTTGCCGATGAGATGCCGTGGCTTGCGCTCCTCGCAGGCGATCGCGCGCGGATCGATGCCGTGCGGGGCGTCCGCGGTAGGGAGTCCGACGGCGGGAAACGAACCGTTCGCCGCGCGACCAGTCGTCGGCGCGGCCGGAGAATCGAGCGGTGCGGGCTCGCCCGCCAACCGCGGGCTCAGCATCAGGCCGCCGCTCAGCCCCGAGGTCATCAGGAACACGATGTCGAGACCGTTTGCCGCGACGCCCGCGTCGGCGACGCCGGCGAGCACGCGGAGTGCGCGCACGGTCGCGACGCGCGCCTCGAGCCCGTCGCCGAGCGTCGCTTCGTTCTGCTGCCAGATGACGATCGCCCGCGCGTTCATGTCCTCGAGGGCCTCGTGATCGCCCTCCGTGATCTCGTCGACGACCGGCAGGTCGAGACCGGGCGAGATGCGCGGTGCACCTCCAAACGATGCCGTCACGACGAGCGGGATCGATCCCGGCGCCACCTCGCTCAACGCGACCGTGCACGTGGCCGTGTGATCGCCGGCGCGGAAGTCGCCGTCGGCGGCGTCGTCATTCATCACGCAGAGCGTGTCGCCGATCGCAGCACCGGAAACGCCGCGCCGTAGCAGGCGCACGCCGTTCACGTCGGGCGGCGGCGCTGGCGGCAACGCGATCGTCACCCGCAGCGACGCTGGAACCCCGGCGATCACGACCGTTGGGTCGGTGCGCGGCGGCTCCGGCAGGTCGCACGGCATTGCTGCGTCCTGCTTGCGGCGGAGCTTGAGCATCCGCTTCGGTCGCTTGCCCGGCTTCACCTTTCGGGGCTTGAGGGCGCTGTCGGCGAGCGTCGCTATCGTGCACTCGGTCGCGATGTCGGTCCCGAAGCGCACCGCGAGCGGCGATGCCAACCCGCTCAGAACGACGCCCTTCCCGCTCACGCCGAACTTCTTTCGCTTGAGATCGATCGTGAACACCTGCACGCCCGATGACCCTCTCGGGGCGCGGAACGTCAGGCGGTCGCGCTTGCGGGTGAACGCGGACAACGGAACTGCGAGCGGGAGCAGCTCGGCCTCGAGGATCACCTGCGACGCACCGTCGAGCGCGAGCGCCTCGAAGCTGCCCGCAATCTGGAACCTGTCGGTCTTCGGGGGATCGATGCCGACCTTGAACGTCCGGAGCGTGACGGCGCTCGCGGCCCGCGGCGATGCGGCGACGGCGCCCGCCGCGACGAGCACGGCGCTGAGCAGGAAGCGTAGGATCGTGGCGGAACCGAACATCGGGGCCCAACGACGAGCCATCGGCGTAGCATGGGGCGCGCGCACCCGACAACAACGATCCGAGGCGGCGCGCCGACGCGCGCTACGACTTCTCCATCACGTCGCTCACCGCCCCCAATTGGCGGCGCTCGTCGTCATCGCCGCGTAGAGCCCGCTCCCTAAGGATCGCAGCGGAGCGCCAGGGCGTCGGTGTCGACGGCGCCGCTGTAGACGGTCGCCGTCGACTTGAGCTTCAGCTTGCCGGCGCGATAGCCGCCGGGGTCGCCGCGGAGCGGCACGACCAGATCCGCGTTCGGGCTGCAGAGGTCCGGATCCGACGAGCCGACCACGCTCGGGACCACGGCCGCCGCGAGCACCGCGCGCGCCGCCGCTAGCTCCGGACGTTTCTCGGCCTGCTTCTCCGACGGCGTGCGGAGCGCCCACGACTGCAGGCGGGCCGGCGTGCACTCCGCCGGCTCGGTGTTGTTGACGCAGACCGCGACGTGGAAGGTGCAGGACCCGACGACGCCACCGTCGAAGTCGCAGGCCGGGTCGTTGTCGCGGCAGTTCTGCTTCCCGTTGATGTAACCGCGCTTGTCGTAGCGCGGCTCGTTGCTCGCGTTGTCCATGCGCCACGCGGCGTAGCAGTCGAAACTGGGAGACCCGCCGCCCGGGATTCGCTCGACGAAACACACGGGCGAGCAACCGTCGCCGGCGACGGCGTTGGCGTCGTCGCAGGCCTCGTGGCAACCGAGCGGCGCCAGCACCCCGTCGCCGCAGACCGTTCCGGTCTCCAGCTCGCAGAATTGGTTGCAGCCGTCGCACGCCGTGCCGTTGCCGTCGTCGCACTCCTCACCGGAATCCGCGACGCCGTCGCCACAGCGGGCGGGACGACAGTCGCTGCGGCAGGCATCAGGCGCGCTGTCGCTGTTGCCGCCGCCGGCGTCGCAGACCTCGCAGGTCGATGTCAGGACGCCGTCGCCGCACACGCTGGTGAAAGGCGTGCAGAGCGTCATGACCGCGCCGAGGGTCCGGCCGTTTTCAATCCAGGTGGTGAAGAAGGCGCCGTCCGCGCGCCGGGTGGTGCGCAACAGTCCCGGACCGCTGCCGTTCGTCAGGAGCTTGACGGGACCGGTTACCGCGCCGGTCGCGTCGAAGAGGCGGGAGTACACGCTGTCGACCCCGATCGGACGCTCTCCCCAGACGACCACCAGGTCGCCGCCGGCACCGAAGGCGACCGCTGGGGTGCTGAGACTCTCGTTGCCCGCGACCGTCCGCACCACGATGTCGTCGCTCACCGACGACGCGTCGAGGGCGAAGACGCAGAGGCGGACCTCCTTCGGGCTCACGGCCTGATCGAGCGGGACGCCGACGATGGCGGCGACGGTTCCGCTCGGGTTCACGGCGACGTCGTTGACCTTGAAGGACTGCGTGACGTCGAACGTCGGCCCGAGCGGGACGAGGTCCGGTCCGAAGACACGGGCGCGCGTCCCGCCGTCCGCGCCCCACACGGCCAGGAACCCGCCGCTCGGGGTAGCCCGCAGCTGGATGTCGGCCGCCGCCCCCGTCACACCGACCAGAAACGGGCCTCCGATGGCCGAGCCGCTGCCGTCGAAGGCGCGGCCGTACATGTTGGCTGCGTTCTCCCAGGCGACGACGAAGCCGTCACCGTGGGGCGCAATGCCCGCGCTGAACGCCACGGGCTGATCGAGGGCCGCGGGGGCGGGGAGCCCGAGCGGCTTGCCGTCCGGTCCGAGACGCTGGACGTAGACGTCGAAGTTCGCGCCGCCGACAAATTGAGGCCACACCACGGCGTAGCCGCCGCGGGCGAGCGGTGCGATCCGGACGCCGCGGTTGGTGTCGGCGAGAAGCGTGTTGCTGCCGACCAGAGGTGCGTGTCCACCGGCGTAACGGAGCGCCCGGGTCGCCGACCCGTCGAACGGCGTAGCAATCGCGACGACGCTGCCGTCGAAGCCGGTCGCCAGGCTGACGGTTTCCACCATGCCCACGTTGAACGTCGGACCGACGAGCTGTTGGGCTCGGGCATCCGTGGCGCCCGCGCAGACGATCGCCGCGCTGAGCAAGACGACAAGGGGGTGGGATCGCAATGGTCCTCCGGCGCGGGAGGTGAGTCGGCGCAGCGACGACGTAGTACAACCGTGCTGCTCCTGACAAGCAGCACCGCGGCATGCGTCGCCACGCGCGATTACCGCGCTCCGAACACTCACACGACAGCCGCACATCGCTGGCGGCGCCCGCGGCTGTCGAGCCTGCCTACGTCAGTTGGGGTTCTGGATTCGGAGCCTGTAGCTGCCGCAGCTCGCGCCTTCGACGCACCGTACCTCGACCGCATACTGGCCGGTACTGCCGTCGCCGGAGACACCATCGTAGCGCGTGGTCTCGTTGGCCTGGCGGTCGTTCTGCGACGAGTCGACCAGCTCGAGCTTCCGGCAATTCCGGCGATAGAGGTAGAGGTCGTAGTTGGTTCCGTCCTCGTCGAGGTCGCTGAGCTGAGCGATGATCTGGAAGTGGTGGCGCGGGAGGTCCTTGACGTCCCAGACGTAGAAGTCGCTGCCGGAGCCCTGGGGTGCGACCACATCGAGCTCGTAGCCGTCGTCGGTGCAGGGGCCATCGCACTGCCCATTCAGCGACGTGACGGCGGCGCCCGCCGGGAAGGGGTCGAGCGGCTCGCACGACGGCGTCGCGGTGGCGGTCGGCGTCGGCGTCGCGGTGGCCGTGACCGTCGCGGTGGGCGTCGGCGTCGTGGTGGCCGGGGGCGGCGGGGTGGCGGTCGCGGAGTTCGGCGTGGCGGTGAGCTGCGGCGTGAGCGTCGACGTCGGGGTCGCGGTCGCGGTGGGCGTCGCGGTGGGGGTCGGCGTCGGCAGCCTGCACACGTCCTCGAGGCTCCTGCCGACCTGCGTGAGGAGCTCTTCCGCCCGTGGCGACTTGGCGCGCGCGAGCTCTGCCACGCCGCAGCGATGGGCACGCACCAGGCAGTCGGAGTAGGCGGAGAGGGTGGTCGGGTCCTGGCCGCCGAGGCGCTGGCAATCCGTCGTCAGGCTCTCGAGCAGCAGTCCCGCGGCCGAGCGCAGGACGGCGAAGTCCATGCCGCCGCATGCCTTCTGCACCGCCGGCCCCGGGCGTCCGGCGGCGGCGTTCAGGTTGGCGAACTCGGTGTCGCAACGGCCGCGCGCCCGCTCGAGGCACGAGGCGAACAAGCTCGTCGCACTCTTGACCTCCACGCACGTGAAGGTGGTGTCGAGACAGCGTCCGAGGGCCTTCAGGCTCGCATCGACGAGCTTGGCGCCCGAGTTATTGATGGCGACGGCGCAGCGCTCGATCTGGCGACCGGCGCCCGTCGGGTCGGCGAGGTCCTCGTCCGCACCCCCGTGGGGCGTCAGGCAGGCGAGCTCGGCGCGCCGCGCCGGATCGACGCCCGCGACGACGAGGAGGCTCGCGGCCCGCGGCATCTCGACGGCGAACATGCGCTCGAGCTCGCAGGCGTGCTGGAGCGCCAGGCACACGCCGATGCTGCCGGTGTCCTTGAGCTCGACCCCGAAGCTCGTCTTGCACTCGTCCTTGAGACTCGCGAAGTCGAGACCCAGCGGATCGAGGAGCTCCTCGGCCGTGAGGTCACTGCCGCACTTCCGGGCGACGACGTCCACCATCTCGGCCTCTGCGGCCTCGGCGATATCGAGCTGCTCTTCGCAGGTCTCTCGAGCTTGGGTGAGACACTCGGCGTCATCCGGCTTGGTCTGTACGCACTTGAAGATCGCGCCGACGCACGCTTCCAGCGCCTCGAGCTTGTCGTCGGCGACGTTCACGCCGGTGCGCTCGATGATGATCTGGCACTTGTTCGCGTCCTTCGCCTTGTCGAGATCCGGGAGCCCCTGAGCGCCGGCGCCGACCGGAAGCAAGGCTACGAGGGCGGCGAGGGCGATGACTGGAGCGGACGGCTCGAATCTCTCACGGAAGCGCATTGGGGGACCTCCAGAACATTGGACAGCAAGCAGCGCACGCACCACGGGAAGTGGGTCGCCACCGCGAAGAGCAAGGCACGTGCCGTGCTCAAACCAGTGTCTGCTCGACCAATGATCGTGCACTGCTGCAACACGTTGCGCAGCTGTACGACGGTGCCGTCGTCGCCCGCCTTCAGCGTCCAGTCGCCAAGTCGAATCGTCCTGCGGATGTTGCGATTACGCCAAGGCCGGCCGCGACGCTTCATTCATCCGGCAGGACGATGGCCAGCTGCCGCGAGTGCGCGAGCAGGACGCCGTCGGGGCTCCAGATCTCGCCGTCCTCCTCGAGGAAGCCGTCGACGACGGCGCGGGTCCGGAACATGGCGAGGCAGAAGTCGTCGGGCGTCATGCTCGGATGCGGGAGCCGAGCCCGGAAGTGCACGGTGAGGTCGATGGTCGGCACGCCGTTCCGCGACGACATCCGACTGAAGACGGCCGGCACCCAGGCGTCGCACACGGCGGCGATCGCGACGTGATCCAGCACGCACGGCTCGGCGAAGCGGATCCAGCCGCCCGCCACCGCCTCCTCGCCGGAGGGTGACACGGCGGCCCGACCGCGCGCGACCGCGTCGCGCTGCTCGTAGCGCGCCCGCATCGGGAGCTCGATCGGCGCCGGCGCCAACGGCGCGCACTCCGCGGGCGGCGGTACGACGGGCATGCGGGCGTCGACGAACGCCACGTCGACGGCGAGCGGGCCGGCAAAGGCCGCGAGCGCCGTCGCCAGCAGGCGGTCGCCCTGCACCAGGCGCGCCGACGCGAACGCCAGCTGGCGGCCACGGCGCTCGATGCTGGTCACGACCTCGACCTCGCCCTCGCGGGGCGGGGCGAGATAGTGGACGGTGAGGGAGCGCGGCACCCGGCTCGCGTCGCCGACCGCCGCCTCGAGCGCGCGCAGCACGATGGCGGCGACGTAGCCGCCGTTCGGTCCGCGCACGATCCACCACCCCGTGTCCATGTGGGCCCCATAGACACCCGGGCGAAGCTCGCGAACCGCCGTGTCGTGCTCGAAACGCGTCAGGTTCCAGTCCTTTCGGGCCGCCGACGCTAGCGCGCCGCCCGAGATGACGCGAGCCTCGGTGTGCTTGCCAGCGAGCGCCGCCACGACGTACGTTCACGGCCCGCCGATCGCAGCCGTCGCCGTGCCAGACGAGACGTCACCACCCGAGGGGGCCGGATCCGGCTCCGCAGGACAAGAGGAGCCCGGCGCCGGCCGCTCGACGGCGCGGCTCGCGCGCGCCACGGTCCTGTTCGCGGACGTCGTCGGCTTCACCGACATCGCCGAGAGCCTCGGTCCCGAGCGCGCCTACTTCGCGGTCACCGGCGCGGTCCGCCTCCTCGACGAGATCGCCCGCCGCCACGGCGGCGCCGTCGACAAGTTCCTCTCCGATTGCCTGCTCGCGATGTTCGGCTACCCGGTACCGATCGCGGACGCCGCCGCCGCGGCGGCGGCCGCCGCGGTCGAGATGCGCGAGGAGCTCCGCATCTACAACGCGAGCCTCGACGTTCCGCTGCGCCTCGTGATCGGCATCAACACCGGCGAGCTGGTGGCGGGGGACGTGCGCGGCCGCGTCGCGCGCGAGTTCAACATCCTGGGCGACGCCGTCAACGTCGCCGCGCGTCTGAAGGCGAAGGCGCCCTACGGTCACATCTACGTCGGCCCCGAGACCGAGCGCGAGAGCCGTGACGCCTTCGACTACCGGGAGCTCGGCTCGTTCGCGCTCAAGGGCAAGCAGCTCGAGGTCCCGATCTTCGAGCTCATCGGCCCGCGCGGGGGGCGGCCGCGGGCGGTGGGCACGTCCGACGTTCCCTTCGTCGGCCGCGCCGCCGAGCTCGCGCGCCTGACGGAGCTGCTCGGCCGTCTCGCCGCGGGCGGCAGCGGCACGGTGCTGGTCGTCGGCGAGCCCGGCATCGGCAAGACCCGCCTCCTCGGCGAGGCCGAGGCGCTCGCCGCGGCCGCCGGCGTCACGGTCCTGCACGCCGCCGGCACCGCCGGCGCCGACGAGGGCGAGGCCCGCCTCCTCGCCACCCTGCTCCGTGCCTGCGAGCCGGAGCGGGCCGCCGGAGACGAGCCTCGGACCGTCGAGGACCTCGGCGCCGACCTCGTCGCGACCCTCGAGCGGCGGAGCGCCGAGCGGCCGATCGCCATCTTCCTCGACGACGTGCACCGCGCCGACGAGGCGTCGATGGCCGTCCTGCCCCACCTGGCGAGCCGGCTCGCGGACCGGCCGGTGCTGTTCGTCGTCGCCGCCCGTCCCGCGGCCGACGACGACGAGTCGCTCGAACGGAGGCTGGACGCGACGCTCGTCGACACGATTCGCCTGGGAGCGCTGTCCCTGGAGGACAGCCTCCGCCTGATCGACACCGTCGCCGACGTGCCGCTCAGCGACGAGTCGCGCGCCCTCGTGCTCGCCCACGGCGACGGCCACCCGGGACGTCTCGTCCGCGGCGTCTACTTCGAGCCCGCGCTCCGCGCCGAGCGCGAGCGGGCGGAGACCGGACGGCGGGCGGGCGACACCGAGCGCCGGCGCGCGACCGTGCTGTTCGCGGACATCACCGGCTTCACCAGCCTGACCGAGCGCGCCGGCGCCGCGGGGGCGTTTCCGATCGTGGTCGGCTGCCTGCAGGTGCTCGACGAGGTCGCGCACCGGCACGGGGGAACGGTCGAGAAGCTGATCGGCGATTGCGTCATGGCGCTCTTCGGATTTCCGGAGGCGCTCGAGGACGCGCCGCGCGCCGCCGTCAACGCCGCGATCGAGATGCGCCGGCAGGTCCGGGCCTACAACGAGCGCCTCGGCCCCGACGCGCACCTCGACGTCCACATCGGGATCAACACCGGGCTCGGCATCGGCGGCGACGTCGCCGGCCCGCTGATCCGCGAGTTCGCCGTCATGGGCGATCCGGTCGGCGTCGCCGACGAGCTGAAGGACCTGGCGCCCGCGGGTCGCATTTACGTCGGCACCGAGATGTGGAAGGCGACGCGCGAGGTCTTCGCCTATCGCGAGCTCAAGCCGAGCGCACGCAAGGGCGGCGGCGCCCCGCTCCGCGTCTTCGAGCTCGAGTCCGATCAGGAGCGCCGCCACCGGGCGCGGATCGGCGCCGACCGTCGCGTCTTCTCGGCGTTGGTCGGGCGCGACGCCGAGCTCGCGGCGCTCGCGGCCGCCGTGACGCGCCTGAAGGCGGGGAGCGGCGGCATCGCCAGCATCGTGGCCGCGGCGGGGCTCGGGAAGTCGCGCCTGCTGCGCGAGGTCGCGACCGGCCCGGAGGCCGAGGGCGTGGCGTGGTGCGAGGGCCGCTCGGTCGCGACCGGCCGCCACCTCGCCTACCACGCCATCGTCGACCTCTGTCAGTCGCTGGTCGGCATCGAGGAGAGCGACGACGAGGCCCAGGCCCTCGGCAAGCTCGACGCCACCGTCCGCGGCGTCCTCCCGGACGCCGTCGAGGAGGTGCTGCCGTTTCTCGCGGCGCTCCTCGGGCTGCCGCTCGACGAGCCGCGCCGCACGCGGCTCGCCGGCCTGCACGGCGACGCGATGGAGAAGCTCACGCTCAGAAGCGTGACGCGACTCGTGCGCGCGTCCGCCGCCGACCGCCCGGTGGTGGCGGTGCTGGACGATCTGCACTGGGCCGACCTCTCGTCGATCGAGCTCCTGGAGTCGCTGCTCCGTCTCTCCGAGGAGCACCCCATCCTCTTCGTCAACCTCTGCCGGCCGGGATACCCAACCACCGCGGACCGCATCCGCCAGCACGCGCGCGAGCGCTACCCCGAGCGCTCCTTCGAGATCGAGCTCCGCCCGCTCGACGCCACGGCCGCCCGCAGCATGCTCGGCAATCTCTTTCGCCAGGGCGACCTGCCGCGCGACACCCGCCAGCGCATCGAGGAGAAAGCCCACGGCAATCCCTTCTTCATCGAGGAGGTGGTGCGGAGCCTGGTCGACGAGGGGGCCGTCGAGCACGTCGACGGCCGCTTCCGCGCCACCGACAAGATCGCCTCGGTCACCATTCCCGACTCGGTGCACGAGGTGGTGATGGCGCGCGTCGACGCCCTCGACGCCGCCAAGCGCCAACTCCTGCAGACGGCGGCGGTGATCGGCGGCAGCTTCCACGTCGAGGTGCTGGGCGGCGTGGTCGAGAGCATCGCGAGCCTCGCCGACGAGATCGACGCGCTCCTGGACGCGGAGTTCCTGGTCCGCTCCGAGCGCGCCCGCGACGCCGAGTACGCCTTCAAGCACCCCCTCATCCAGGAGGTCACCTACGAGAGCCTGCTGCACGCGCGCCGCGAGGTCCTGCATCGCAAGGTCGCGGAGACGATGGAGCGCGCCCTCGACGACGACGTCCCGGGCTACGCGGGCATGCTCGCCTACCACTACGGCAAGGGCGGCGCCGCCGAACGCGCCGAGGAGTTTCTCTTCCGGGCGGGGGCGGAGGCGGCGAGAGCCGCCGCTCCGAGCGAGGCCCTGCATTTCTTCGAGGAGGCGTCCAAGCTCTACCTGGAGATCCACCGCGACGGCGGCGACCCCGAGAAGCGCGCCCTCCTGGAGCGCAACATCGCCGAGGCGCTCTACTATCGGGGCCGCTTCCTCGAGGCGATCGAGCACTTCAATTTGGCGCTCCGCCTGCTCGGCGACCGCGTGATCGAAGGCGGCGCGCGCCTCGGCGTCCAGTTCGCGCGGAACTTGGCATCCGTCCTGGCGCGGCTCTATCTCCCCGCGTGGCGCCGCCGCCCGGCCGCGACCGCACGGCAGCGCGAGATCATGGCGCTCCGCTACGCCCGCGCCGAGGCGACCGTCACCGCACAGCCGACCCGCCACGTCTTCGACAGCATGGACACGCTGGCTTTTCTACAAACCATCGACGCGCGCTCGGTGCCGGGCGCCGGCAAGTTCTACGCCGGCGCCGCCGCGCTGTTCGCGTTCGGCGGCATCTCGTTCGACGTCGCCCGCCGCCTCTCCGAGCGGGCCCACGGGCTCGTGACCGACGCCTCCCCCGACGAGCGCCTCTACGAGCGGGCGATGCACTACACCTACCGCGTGCTCGAGGGCGATTGGTCGGAGGCGCACGAGATCGCGCCCGAGCTGGTCGCCGAGAGCGTGCGACACGGACAGCTCTGGGGGCCGTCGGCGTATCTCGGCATGCTCGGCGAGAAGCGCATCCACTGCGGCGACCTGGTCGGCGCCCACGCCTGCATCACGGAGATCGACCGCATCTGGGATCTCTTCCAGTACGACTACGCCAAGACCCAGTATTACTACCTGCACTCGCTGCTGCCGCTCGCCGAGGGCGACCACCCGCGCGCCATCGAGGCGGCCGACGCCTACTACGACGAGAACCCCGAGGATCTCCTCCACATCCTGGCGCTCTCCGGGCGCGCCAAGGCCGAGACCGAGCTCGGCGAGCTCGACGCCGCGGAGGCGACGCTCGGGCGCGCGGCCGAGGTGGTCAAGCGCTCGTCGCCGGTGCCGCCGTTCCAGGCGAGCGCGTACTACCGGTCGCGGCTGCTCTTCGACCTGGCGCGACTTGCCGCGGCGCTCCGCGCGGGCGATGCGGCGGCAGGGAAGCACTGGCGCCGGGAGGCGCGGAAGAGCGTCCGTGCGGCGCTCCGGAGCGCGGCGAAGGTGGCCTGGCACCGGACCGAGGTGCTCCGCCTCGCCGCGCGCCACGCCGAGCTGCTCGGCCGCCCGCGATCGGCGCGACGGATCTTCGAGCGCGCCGTCGCCTGGGGGGAGCGGCTGGGGGCGCGGCCGGAGGTGGCGCGGACCTACGCCGAGATCGGCCGCTTCCTCCGTGCCCACGGTGGACGCTTCCGTGGCCTCGACGCCGACGCCTGCGCCGAGCGCGCTCGCGCCACCTTCGAGGATCTCGGTCTCCGCCTCGAGCTCGAACGGTTGGCGCCGTCGTGAGCGCGTCCCGTCTCGGCCCGGCCCTCGCCGCGACCGCGGCGTCGGGCGTCCTCTACGCCCTCGCCTTCCCGCCGCTCCGCCTCCGACCGCTCGCCTGGATCGCGCTCGTGCCGTTCCTGCTCGCGCTCCGCAACGCCGGCTGGCGCCGCCGCCTCGCCCTCGGCCTCCTGTGGACGCTGGTCTCCGGCTGGAGCGTCGGCACCTGGATGCCGACCGCCGTCGCGTCGTACTTCGATCAGCCGCTCGCCGTCGGCGTCGCGATCTTCCTGATCGTGACCGGCCTCATGGCCGCGCCCTACTACGCGGCCTTCGCCGTCGCCTACGCGCCGCTCACCCGCTACGGCGCCGCGACGCCGCTCCTCGCGGCCGCCGCCTGGGCCGCCGCCGAGCTGGCGCGCGGCCGGCTCCTGAACGGGACGCTGACTTACGTCGGCAACTCGCCGTGGGCGACCCTCGGCTACTCGCAGGCCGGCTTCCTGCCGGTGATGCAGATCGCGTCCGCGACCGGCGTCTACGGCGTGTCGTTCCTGGTCGCGGCGATGAACGCGGCCATCGCCGAGCTGATCGCCGCATGGCTGCAACGGCGCCGCGTCGAGCGTCCGGTGTGGATCGGTCTCGGGCTCGCCGCCGGGAGCGCCGCCCTCACGATCGCCTGGGGCGCGTACGTGCTGCGCTCGCCCGAGCCGACCGCGGGAGCGGCGACGACGGTCGCGATCGTCCAGGGCAACCTCGGCGCGACCGTCCGCTGGAGCGCCGAGGGACCCGCGCGCACGCTCGAGACCTACCAGCGCCTGACGCGCGAGGTTCTCGCGCGCGCGCGGCCCGCGATCGTCTTCTGGCCCGAGGCCGCCATCACCGCCTTCATCGAGCAGGACGAGCTGCAACGGCGCGCCCTCGCCGCGACGATCGCCGGCCACGACACCGAGCTCGTCTTCGGCGCCCCGCGCGCCGGCTCCCCCGGCGGCGCCGCGCCATACACCAACAGCGTCTACCTCGTCGCACCCGACGGCGCGCTCGCCGCACGCTACGACAAGATCCGGCTGCTCCCCTTCATGGAGTACTTCCCGCTCCGCCTCGACCTCGCCCGCCGTCACTTCGGCCGCGTCCGCGAGTTCACCCCCGGCGCGCCCACCCCGCCGCTCCCGACGCGCGCCGGCAAGGCGGGCGTCCTGATCTGCAACGAGGCTTTCCTGCCGCACGTCGCCGGCGAGCGCGTCGCCGCGGGCGCCACCTACCTCGTGAACCCGTCCAACGACAGCTGGGTCCCCGACGCCGGCTTCGCCTGGCAGCAATTCGACATCGCCGCCTTCCGCGCCGTCGAGCAGCGCCGCTGGCTGGTGCGGGTTTCGGACTCGGGCCCGTCGGGGGTCGTCGACCCGTTCGGCCACGTCGTCGTCCACACCGAGGCGCTGACGCGCGACGCGCTCGCGGCCGAGATCGCGGCGGTCTCCGAGCGATCACCATTCGGTCGCATGGGCGACCTCTTCGGCGTCGCGTGCGCGCTCGTCACGGCACTCGCGCTGGCGTGGACGATCCGACGGCGGTGAGACGACCGCGGCCCGGACCGCTCCGTCAGTCGCTCTGGGCCTGCAACCGCGTGCCGTCGTTCCGCCGGATGCCGGCGGACGAGAAGACGGCCTCCCAGCAGGCACCGGTCGTGCCGTGCAACTGAATCCGCAGCGGGAGCGCCGATGGCAGGAACGGCAGCGTCAGGTTGTCGCCCGCGGCGCGGGCCTGGAGATCGGCCTTGCCGACCCCGCCCTGTTTGATCTCGAGCTTGACGAGACCGAGGGGCGTCCCTTCCGCATCCGCGTACGCGAACCTGCGGCCGCCGCTCTTCGGGCGCCAGCAGGGCGAGCCGGCGCAGACGCCCGCAGAAGGCGCCAGCATCTCGCTCGCGAGCACCGCGGGGCCCGACTCGTCGTAGATGCAGAGCGCGTAGTCGTCGCCGGCGGTCGGGTCGCCGACCTCCGCCGCGGTCGTCGCGTCGCCGCGCCGCCAGCGCCAGTCGAGCTTCCGCTTGTCGTGACGGAGATCGATCTGCAGCGTGGAGCGCGCCGGAGCGGTCGGGGTTTTGCACCCCAGCGCGGGCGCGGCGGGGCAGGCGAGCACGTGGTCGCCGAAGTAGCGAGCGACCTCGAGATCATCCACATTCGCCGGCGTGCCCGCGACCACGATGCGACCATCGGGCTGGAGGGTGACGCCGAAGTCGCGCTCCTGGGTGCTGAGCGCGGTTTCGAGGAAGAGCGGGACCAGGCCTCCGACGCCGAACGAGGCGTCGAGTGAGCCGTCGGCGCGTAAGCGCGCGAGCCCGGCAGGTGGGGCGACGTTGTCGACCCCCAGCACGAACGCTCCCGTGGAATCGATGAGCACGCTGGTCACGAATCCACCCACGGGTGGCGCGACGCGGCCCCCGCTTCCGAAGCTCGCATCGAGACTGCCGTCCGGGAGGTAGCGGATCAGCGACCCGTCCAACGCGGCCACACCGGCCGCGACGATCTTGCCGTCGGCCTGCACGGCGACGTCGTACAAAAGGTCGTATTCCCCGAAGTCCGAGAGCAGGAGCCCGCCGCTGCCAAACGAGCCGTCGAGGGAGCCGTCGGCCTCGTAGCGGACGAGCGCCAGGTCCGTCGTGTGATCCGCTTTGACCGTGTAGCCGGCGGCCACGATCTTGCCGTCCGGTTGCAGGGCGACTCCGAAGGCCCCGTCCTGCAAATTGTCGGGGAAGTTGGTGGTCACGGTGCCGCCGCTCCCGAACGTCGGGTCGAGCGAGCCGTCGGTCTCGATCCGTACGACGAAGAAATCGTACTCGCCGAGCGTATTGCCGCTGCGCCCGCCGGCGACGACGAGCTTGCCGTCGCTCTGCCGGACGACGTCGGCCGCAAAGAGCTGGGGCCCGACCTCGACCTTGCCGCCGCTTCCGAACGTCGCGTCCAAGCTGCCGTCGGGGTGATACCGCGCCAGGAGGACCTTGAAGTTGTCTCGTCCGAAGGCGACGATCTTGCCGTCGGGCTCCTGCAAGAGCTCCAGCAAAACGTCGTCGGTGGCGCCGAAATCCGTGGTCACGCGCCCGTTGGTGCCGAAGCCGAGGTCGAGGGTCCCGTCTGCCTCGTAGCGGGCAAGCGCGAAGTCGATGTTCTCGGCGATCAGGCGCGTGCCGCCGCCGACGATCTTGCCGTCGGCCTGAACGAGCACCGCCCGGCCGTGCTCCGACCCCGAGAAGTCGATCGTCACGCGACCTGCGCCGCCGAAGGAAAGATCGGGGTCGCCGGGTGGGGTGGCGAGCGCCGGGGGAACGCCGAGCCCGAGCGCCGCGACGGCGAGGAGGACGGGCACGAGGCGGAGGGGAGAAATCGACGGCATGGGGGGCCTCCCGAGCTGGATGACGTGCCACGTGCGGAAAGCGCGTGTCAACGAAATAGTGCGCGCCCGAGCGGTCCGGCGCGAGCCGCGCTCAGCTCACGGCAGCGTCGTCGGGACGCAGAGCTCCGACGGCTTGAGCCGATCCAGCATCGCCACGGAGAACTGATTGGCGACGAAGAGCTGGCTCTGACCGTCGAAGGGCGGCGAGTCGTTGGCGACCCGTGAATCGTAGCACGCGAGGACGCCCGGGTGCTGGCCGGCGCCCGGGGTCTCGCCGTTCTTGTCGACCGGGACGCAGAGGCGGCTCGGGCGCTTGACGTCGATCTTGAGCGACCCCAGCTGATCGGTCACCGCGAGGCCCTTGGCGCGCGTCTTGGCGCGCGTGACGCGGTAGCACTGGAAATGATCGACGATCCCAGGCGGCAGCGGCGGCGGCGGCGGGCCGGTCAAGGTCTTGGCGGTCGGCACCAAGAGGAGCTCGGGACGCGCGACGTCGACCTCGACGGTGCCGAAGCGGTTCACGATCTTCTGCCGGCGCGGCAGCTGGACGAGCGGTCCGTTCCGGCGGATGCGGTAGCCGAGCAGGTGACCGGGGTGTTGGGGCGCGGTCGGATCCGAGCCGTCGACGTTGGCGGGATTGCAGACGCGGCGCGGCTCGACGACGTCGACCGTGGTCTCGCCGAAGCGGTCGACGAGCCGCACGTCGGCAGCACCCGAGAGGCGCGGGGCGCGGACGCCGTAACAATGGAAGTGATCGCGGACCGGGGTCGGGGTCGCGCCGGTCGCGGTCGGCGTCTGGCTCGGCGTCGGGCTCTGCGTCGGCGTCGCGGTCGAGCCGTCGGTCGACGTCGGGGTGAGCGTCGGGGTGGGCGTGGGCGTCGGCGTCCGCGTGGGCTCGACGGCCACCGTCGAGGTCGGCGTCGGGACGGGGTCGGGGCACGTGGGACAGTCGAGGTCGCAGGCGTCGCCGGCACGATCGTCGTCGGTGTCCTCCTGGTTCGGGTTCGGCGTGTCCGGGCAGTTGTCGAGATGATCCGGCACGCCGTCGCCGTCGCTGTCCGGGCTGGCGGCGAGGATCTGGCCGCCGAGGCCGGTCACGCACGGCACGCTCGGCGGGCAGTCGATGTCGCCGACGCACGGCCGGTGGTCGCGCTTGCAGGTGGACGCGTCGCAGAAGGCGCCGGTCGGGCAGTCGCCGTTCTCCCCGCAGGTTCCCCCGAGGGTCTCGATGCAGCGCCCGGAGGCCACGAAGATCGTGCCGCCGGGGCCGTCGCCCTCGTCGGCCTGGAAGGGGTCGCCCTCGCCGCCGACGGTGCCGACGACGGTGACCTCGCCCGTGCAGACGTTGAACACCTGGATCACGGTGTCGCGCGCATCCGGCGGCTCGTCGCCGTTCAGATCCGTGGCGCCGCTGCCGGTCTCACAGCCGGGCTCGTCGAGGGTGCCGCGCTGGAAACACTCGACGGTCAGGAACTTCACGCTGCAGTCGGTCACCTTGTAGGGCACGCGCGGGTCGCACGCCGCCTGCGTGCACGGCACCGCCGATTGCAGGCTGTTCTTGAAGCAGTCGGCCGGCGCCGTCGCGGTGAGACACTCGGGGCGACCGATCAGGTAGCCCTGCATCACGCTCGTCGCCGGCACCGGCGGCTCGCTGCCGCCCTGGTTGCCGCCCTGGAGGTCGGCGTTCCCCTGCGCGATCTCCGAGGTCCGGAAGGCGACGATCTGATCGTTGCAGACGAGCTCCTCGACCGCGTTCCCGAGATTGATGAGGGTGCCGGTCGCCGGCTCGTAGAGGTGCAGCACGCGGTCGTGGGTGTCGATGTCGAAGTTCAGATCCTCGCCCTGGGCGGGCTCCGAGGCGGTGATCGCGAGGACGCCGCCGCAGAACCTGATGCGCTCGGCCGCGAGCCCGAGGCTGGTCCACGTCCCGCCGGCGATCGAGTAGACCTGGACGACGCCGTCGTGCTCGTCGCCGTCGAAGTTCAGATCGGTGCCGCCGTCGCCCTCGCCGGCCTCGGGAACGATCGCCGCCACGTGGGTGGCCGAGAGCGCGACCGCGGTCCCCGCGCGACCGAGGTTCACGATCGGGCCCGCCCCCGGCCAGAGCTGGACGACCTGGTCGAGGAGGTCGGCGTCGCCGCCGCCGTTCAGCGAACCGCCCGCGCACAGGTCGGTGCCGCCCGCCGTCTCGGGACGGAGGAACGCCGCCATGCCGAACGCGGCCGCGACCTCGCCGGCCGGACAGAGCGTCGTGACCGATCCCGGCCCGCCGCCGTGGTCGCCCGTCTCCATGACCTCCAGCACGACGTCGTCGAGCGCGCCGTCCGGAAAGAGATCGAGGGGCAGCGTGCCCGCGACGGGCTCGCGCACGAAGACGTCGGCGACCTCGTTGCCGTCGCCGTCGACCAGATCCGGCGCGCCGCTCACGAAGAGCGAGCGGCTGCCGTCGGGCGAGAGCGAGCCGGCGAGCGTACCCGAGTGGCCCCCGGCCGCCTCGCCGCCGCCGGTCGCGACGCTGGCGCGGTCGGTGACGCCGAGCACGCGGTCGCGCAGGAACAGGTCGGCGTCGTCGTTGTCGTCGCCACCGGGACCGAGGAGAGCGGACGAGTCGCTCCGGAAGAGCACGAAGCGGCCGTCGTCGGAAACGCTCGGCTCGAAGGAGGGCTCGCCGGGGAGGGAGCCGTCCGGCAGGACGTTGACGACGTCGAGCAGGCCGGTCTGGCGGTCGTAGAGCGCAACGTCCTGCACCGAGCGGCCGCCGAAGCCCTCGACGAATTGGTAGGCCACGAAGCGCCCGTCGCTCGAGATCGACGGCGCGAGCTGGATGTCGGCGAAAGGAACGGTGCTCGTGGTTTGCGTCACGCGGTCGCGGACGTAGACGCCGGCCTCGTTCCCGAAGTCGAAGCTGAACGGCAGATTCGTGCTGTGGTAGTCGAAGGCGACGTAGCGGCCGTCGGCCGACATGTCGAGGCGGAGCGGCTCGACGTCGCTCCCGGCCGCCTGCTCGCCGTTGTTGGTGATGCTCACCCGCTCCGTGCTCGGCACGCAGCCGTCCACGAATGCGCCGTTGACCCTGCAGCGGTCGTGCACGAAGACGTCCTGGAGGCTGTTGGTGTCGATCTCCTCGATCAGGTTGCTGGCGCTGCTCGCGAACGCGACCCAGCGGCCGTCGTCGGAGATCACCGGGTAGCGCGAGTGGTTGTTCGCCTGGACCCCGTCCAACCCGACGCTCACACGCTCGATCGTGTCGAGCACGCGGTCGCGCACGAAGACGTCCATGCACGTGCCGGGGTCGCCGGGGCAGACGTTGGTGTCGCCGGGTACGAGGTCGTTGTTGAAGCTCGCGAAGGCGACGAAGCGGCCGTTCCCGGAGATCGACACCTTGCCGTCGGCGCCGGCGCCGAACGAGAGCCCGCCGCTCGCGGGCCGGCTGACGAGCTCGGTGGTCTCGGCGTCGCGGTCGCGGACGAAGACGTCGGGGGTGCCGTTGTCGTCGTTGACGCTGCCGCCGATCGGCCCGGCGTTGACGAAAGCGACGACGCGGCCGTCACGCGACATGTCGGCGCCGGGGAAGGACGGGAAGTCGCCCTCGTCGCCGCTGTCCTGGTCGATGCTGACGAGCTCCGTGACGAGGTTGCCCGAGCCGGCCTCCGTGGTGCGGAAGAAGACGCGGCCGTCCGAGATCGCGAGGCTCTGCTCGTTCACGAGCGAGGACGGGTCGAGTGCGCGGGCCGGCGAGAGCGTCCTGGTCAGGTCGCCGCCGGTGAGCGTGAAGACGCGGAGGATCGCGTCGGCGCGGTCGCCGTCGCCGTTCTCGTCGCAGGCGTTCTCCGCCGCCTCGTTCTCGAGGAACGCCGCCGCCTCGCCTTCGAAGGCGACCGCCGGCAGCTCGAAGCCCTGCACCGTGCTTGCGAAGATGGCGCGGCTCTCCGGCGTGCCTGGGATGCCGCAGGTGGGAAGCGGCGCGCCGCCGAGGGCGAAGCCGGCGGGCGCGCCGAGCGGCAGCACCAGGCCCGTCGTGCGCTCGCGGAGCGTGATCACGAAGTCCGCGACGTCGGCGTCACCGTTCCGATCGACGGCGTCGAGGCTCTCGGGAGCCGTCAACACGAAGAGCTCGCCGGTGTTGGTGGTGAGGCTGTCGAGCGAGACGGGGTTCTGCGCCTCGAGAGCGTAGAGCACGCAGGAGTCCCCGGCACCGCAGTCGAGGTCCGAGCTGCATGCCGCGTTGTCGGGGAGCTGACAGATGCCGTCGGCGCCCGGCGGGGTGGCGCGCGGCAGGACGATCGCGCCGCCGTCGGTGGCGAGCGCCGCGAACGCGCCGGCGTCGAAGAGATCGCCGCAGCGTCCGCCGCTCGGACAACCACCGTCGTCCTGGCAGGCTTGGCCGTCGTTCGGCCCGCCGACGCAGGCGTCGGCACAGGTCGAGCCGTTGCAGTCGAGCGTGCTGTTGCAGGCGGCGCCGTCCTCGCTGCCGCCCTGGCAGATGCCGCGCCGCTGCGCGATCCGGAGCACGGTCTGCCTGACGTCCACCGACCCGAAGAAGGCGAGCGCGTTGGCGGCCGGGTTGCTCGGGTCGGTTTGCGGCTCGAAGATCGGCGGCAGGCGCTGGCCCTCCGTGGTGAGCGAGCTCACGAACACCGCGCTCGGAATGGAGACCGGCACCGGCGGCTCGATGGTCGCCCGCAGGAGGCGCGGCACGGGTTGATCGCCGTCCTTCACCAGCACGCCCTGCCAGTAGACGGGGACGAGCAGGTTGCCGGCGCGGTCCTGGGTGACCCGCGCCTCCTCCGCGATCGCCGTACAGGGCGGCGCCTCGGTGAAGCACGACGCCTGGTAGTCGCTCGGCGGCGGCAGCGCCGTGAAATGCGTGAAGGTCGGGTCGGGATTGGGATCGCAGGTGCCGTCGCGCGCGAACAGCTCGTCGACGCAGGCGACGAGGCCCTGCCCTCCCGCGCCGCAGGTCGTGGCGACGAGGCCGCAGGGGAGGACCGCCTGGCTCCGCAGGCTGACCGCGATCGTCACCGGCCCCGCGAGCGTGCGGTCGTCCGCGACGCCACCGACCAGCGAGTCGGTGTCCGGGAAGCGGAAGCGGAGGCGCGGAATGCCGTCGCGCTCGACGAGCGCCATGTCGGTCGGGCCCGCCTGGTTCAGCTGCATGCAGCTGACGCCGCTCACGCCCGGGACGGCGCCGCAGGTGGCGAGCGCCTGGGCGAGCGTGACGTCGGCGCACGAGCCGGTCGTCAGCACGACGGCGCGGCGCGGTCCCGTGAGGGGCTCGAAGAGCAGCGTCACCACGAGCTCGTCGACGCTCGTCGGCAGACCCGGAGACGACTGATCGCAGAGGTGGTTCCTGACGTGCAGCTCGACGAAGTCACCGGGACCGGCGAACGGCCGGTCGAGGGCGCCGAGCGAGCCCCGGAAGATCGGCTGCGCCTGCGGGATCAGGTCGCACCCCGCGCGCGCGTCGCCGGGACGGACGAGCATCAGACCAAACGCAATGACGAGAGCACGGATGCTGCGGTGTCGGAGGAGGCTCACGCGAATGTCCTTACGAGGTGGTCGGCGACGAAGCGGGCCCGGGTGCGGCACGTGGCGGCCCGTGTGGCGGCCTACACTACGGCCCGCGAGGCTTCGGGACAAGCGAAGATCGCGGGCGCCGTCGCTCACCGGCCCCGGCCGGACCCCCGCCGCCCGGCGACCAGGTGGTGGGCCTGGGTGCGATTGGTCGCGAGAAAGTGGTGGGCGCTCCACAAATAGAGGAGAAATGCCCGCACCGGGATCTCGCCATGGCGTTCGGCGAGGTCCTTGCGGCTCCCCTGCAGCAGAAGCGCCCAGTCGCGGACGGTCCAGGCAGAGCTCGCCGTGTCGTCGGCCAGCTCGACGACCTCGAAGCCGGCGCCGGCGAGCGTCGTCACCAGCCGTCCGAGCTCGACGTACCCCGTGACGCCCGGGAAGATGTGCTTCCGGAGGAACGCGCCCGCGAGGCGGCCCGCGCGGGTGGTGACGAAGTCGGCGTAGACGCGCGCCTCGTCCCGGAGGTGGCGGCCGAGGAAGCGGGCGACGCGGCGGTAGTCGGGGATGTGCTCGAGGCTGCCCATGAAGACCGCACCGTCGAAGGGGTGGGGCGGACGATAATCGAGGAAGTCACAGTAGGTGACCGTGCACGGCAGCCGCTCGGTGCGGATCAGCTCGGCGACGTAGGCATGCTGCTCGCGCGAGAGCGTGATGCCGTGGACCCGGATGCCGCGGCGCCCCGCGTGCTCGAGGAACGAGCCCCAGCCGCAGCCGACGTCGAGCACGTCCATCCCCGGCGCGAGGGCGAGCGCCGCGATCGCGTGGTCGAGCTTCCGGCGCTGCGCCGTCTCCAGCGCCTCGTCGGGAGCGGCATAGAAGCCGTGGGTGTACGAGCGCGAGGGATCGAGCCAGGTGAGAAAGAAGTCCGCGGGCCGGTCGTAGTGATGGGCGATCGAGCGCCGATCGAGGCGGCGGCGGTCGAGCAGATAACGCGCCCAGCTCATCGCCTCGCGGAGGCGCGAGGGCCGGCCCATGTCGAGGTGGTCGGTCACGACGAGCGCCTGCCGGAGGTCGCCGTCCAAGTCGACGCGGCCGTGCAAGAAGGCCTCGGCGAGCGCCAGGTGATCGCCGCGCAACAAAGCATCGACCGCGCTGCGGTCGTGGAACACGACGCGGGCCCGACCGGGCTCGGCCCCGATCGCAATCCTCTCGCCGTCCGGAGTCACCACCGTCAGGGTGGCGCCGGCCGCCTCCATCCGCGCGGCCAGCGCGGCGAGGGTGGTCGGCTGGCTCAATACCCGTCGAGTCGCGCGGTGCGCTCGCGGTGCCAGGCGGCGTCGCCGAACGTCATCTCCGCGACCCGCGCGCGCTTGAAGAAGAAGCCGATGTCGTGCTCGTCGGTCATGCCGATGCCGCCGTGCATCTGGACGCCCTCGTTGCCGACCAGCACGAAGGCGTCGGAGGCGCGCGCCTTGGCGAGGCTCGCGAGGCGCGCGATGGTGGCGTCGTCGCGCTGCTCGTCGATCGCCCGGTGGGCGCCCATGACCGCCGAGCGCGCGAGCTCGATCTCGATGAAGATCTTGGCGGCGCGGTGCTTCAAGCGCCTGGAAGCTGCCGATCGGCACGCCGAACTGGACGCGGGTCTTCAGATACTCGAGCGTCATCTCGAAGGCCGCCGTCATCGATGCCGAGCATCTCGGCGGCGAGGCCGATGGCGGCACGGTCGAGGACGCGCGCGAGGAGCTGGCCGCCGCCGTCGACCGCACCGATGACGGCATCGCGGTCGACCCGCACGTCGTCGAGGCGGACGAGCGCGACGTTCCGGCCGTCGATGCGCGACTGCCGCTCGATCGCGACGCCGGGCGTATCGGGACGGAGCAGGAAGAGCGTGATGCCCGCCGCGTCGCTTGGTGCCGCCGGCGGTGCGCGCGCTCACGATCAGACGATCGGCGACGTGGCCGTCGAGCACCTGGATCTTCTCGCCCGCGAGCACCCAGCCGCTCCCGGCCTTGGTGGCGCTTGGTCTCGACGTGGCTCGAGTCGTAGCGGCTCTTGGCCTCCTGGAAGGCGACGGCGAGAAGGCGCTCGCCCGCCGCGATCGCGGAGCAGATGCTCCTTCTTCTGCGCGTCGCTGCCGCCGAGGAGGAGCGCGGTGGCGCCGAGGAGGACCGTCGAGAGCATCGGCTCGGGCATGAGACCGCGGCCGAGCTCCTCGAGCACGACCATCAGCTCCATCGCAGCCGAGCCCGGAGCCGCCGTGCTCCTCGGGAATGGTGATGCCGAGCCAGCCGAGCGCCGCCATCTCGCGCCAGAGCTCGCGCGAGAAGCCGTCCGGATCGTTGCCGTCGCGGAGCTGCCGGATGCGGCGGAGCGAGGAGCGCCCGCTCACGAGCTCGCGCGCCGTCCGCGCCAGCAGCTCTTGCTCTTCGGTGAGTACGAGATCCACTGAGTTCGGCTCCTCGTTCAGTCGGGCAGGCCAAGCACGCGCTTGGCGATGATGTTGAGCTGGATCTCGGAGGTGCCGCCCTCGATCGAGTTGCCGCGCGAGCGCAGCCAGTCGCGCGTCATCTTGAGCTCGTCGTCGTCGAAGCCGGGACCCTCCCAGCCGAGCCCCTGCGGCCCGCAGATCGCCACCATCAGCTCGCGCCGGCGCTGGTTCAGCTCGGTGCCGTAGTACTTGAAGATCGAGGTCTCGGGTCCGGGCTTGTGGCCCGCCTTCACGTTGTCGCGCGAGCGCGCGAGCGTGAGGTCGAGGCAGGCCTGGTCCATCTCGATCTGCGTGATGCGATCGCGGATGCGCGGGTCGGCGATCTGCCGCCGTCGTCGCCGACGTGCCGGCGCGCCAGCATCAACCAGCTTCCGCGCGTCGTCGCGCTCCTTGAAGGCGTCGGCGATCATGGTGCGCTCGTGGCCGAGCAGCGCCTTCGCCATCGTCCAGCCGGCGTTCACCTGGCCGACGACGTTCGTCACCGGCACGCGCACGTCGGAGAGGAACGTCTCGCAGAACGGCGACGAGCCGCTGATCAGCTTGATCGGCCGCACGCTGACGCCGGGCGACGTCCATGTCCATCAGGAGGAAGGTGATGCCGTCGTGCTTCGCCGCCTCGAAGTCGGTGCGGACGAGGATGAACATCCAGTCGGCCTTGTCGGCGTACGAGGTCCAGACCTTCTGGCCGTTCAGCGACGAAGTCGTCGCCGTCGCGGACGGCCTTGGTCTGCAGGCTCGCGAGGTCGGAGCCCGAGCCCGGCTCGGAGTAGCCCTGACACCAGCGGATCTCGCCGCGGACGATCGGCGGGAGGTGCTCGCGCTTCAGCTCCTCGCTGCCCTCCTGCAGGAGGAGCGGGCCGATCATCGAGAGCCCGAAGCCGATGAGCGGCGGGCGGAGCCGGAGCTTCGCCATCTCCTCGGCGAGGACCTTGGCCTCGTGCTTCGCGAGCCCGCCGCCGCCGTACTCCTTCGGCCAGGTCGGGCGCCGTCCAGCCGCGCTCCGCCATGACGTCGAGCCAGCGCTTGACGGGCGCCGGCCATTGGCCCTTCTTGCCGCCCCAGCACAGCTCCTCCTGGTTCTTGAGCGGCGCGAACATCTCCGCCGGCGCGTTCTGCTTGAGCCATTGGCGGGTGTCTTCACGGAACTGCTCGAGATCGGCCATGGAAACCTCGCTGGGGGCGCGCAGCCTGGATCGGACGCGCGTCGACGTCGTTCGGACGGCAGCGAAGCTAGATCAGGCGTCGAGGCAGTTCAAATAGGGGACGTGAAGCGTGGACGGCGGCGACGCCCGCGCCGACGGCGCGATGGTGATCGCGCTGCTTCGCTAGGACGCCCGCTGGACGCCTGGAGGTTTCCAGGTGCCGGCGCCAGCCGGCAGGATCGAGGGCGGAGTCGTCTTGGGCCAGTACAGCCGCATCACCAGGTAGATGGGGCCATTGGGCGCCGGCAACCAGTTCGCTTCCTTCGCCTTACCGGGCGAATCTTTTTGGATGTAGAGGCTCAGCGATCCGTCGGCGTTCTTCTTCATCTGCGGCAGCATCGGCGAGTTGATGAGATAGCGATCGATCGGGTTCTCGATCAGGAGCTGACTCTTGCCGTCGTACATCGTCACCGACCAGAAGGAGTTCACCGGTGGGAGCTGCCCGGCGGGAAACGTGAGCGTGTAGTTGTGCTTGCTCCCGTCGAGCGGCTCGCCCGTCACGTCCGTGCGGGTAAACGGATACACGGCTTCCACGGCATCGTTCCCATAGAGACCGCCCTTGGCAGCGCCGGCACGCATCAGCCAATCGCCCCTGAAGAACGCGCGGTCGCCAAAGAATGAACCGATGCCCCAGCCGTTGACGTTTTTCATGCCACCGGCCAGCCATTTGTCCACTTTTTCGTCGCCCTCTTTCATGCCCTGGAGGACGGCGGCCCTTTGTTCCGGCGAGAGATCAGCGAGCTCGAAGGGTTTGCCCGTTCCGATGCCGAGACGGGCGAGCTTGGCCCGGATCTCCTTGTCTTCCGGCGACGGCGGCACGAACTGCAGTGCAGCGTTCAGATACTCGAAGAAGTTGGCCCGAATCCCCTCAGTGGTGGCAGGGAGGAAGGCGATCTTCGGCGCGGCCGGCGGCGCAGCTTGCTTGAGGAACGCCGAAAGCGGCTGCGCCTTGTAACCGGCCTGCACCTTTTCCACGTTCGGCATGTCTTCGGCATCGATGAGCTGGGTCCGATACACGGCGAACGCGAAGGGGGTGGTCGAGGAAAAGACCTTCTTGATCCCTGCGGGCGTCGCGCCTTTCCAGTCCGGGCCGACGACGAGAAAGTCACCCGGCTTGCTCCCCGTGGGGCGGCTGCCGATGTAGCCAAAGTTGTAGGTGTTGCCGTCACAAAGCATCACCGAGTAGTAGCGCCCCTTCGCGACCGCCGGCACCGAGAGCACCATCGGCTCCGCGCGCAGATCCAAAAACATCATCGAATACGGCGTGTCGCTGTTCGGTGTGATGATCGCCGTGTCCTTGTAGGTCGCGACGCGGTGCATGCTGTTGATCTGGTTGAAGGGCGCCTTGTACTGGCTGGACTTCGTGTCCACGGCGTACTCATTCATCACCGCGTAGTTCATCACGATCGGCAGGCCGTAGATGAAGCCCTCCTCGGCGATCGCTTTGGTCTCCGCGATGCTCGGCCGGGTCTTGTCCGTCCGCTCCGCCTGAGAGACGGCGTGCCGTTGCATTGCGCAGCCGAGCAGCAATGTGGCGCTGGCAATCATTGCCACGGGCACGGGGAGAAGAAGGCGTCGTTTTTCATGCATCATGGGCGGTCTTCTACCGGACCCACTATTGGAAATGAAACGCGCACTGCCAGCTGCTAGCCTGTCGCAATGAGGACGCGAGGAGCGATGCTAGCGGTCGCGATTGCAGTGATGATCGGGCGCGGCGGGGTCGCGCGCGCCACCACCTCGGAGCAGTGCGGCGACGCCGACCTGAACGGAGCGCGCACCGTCACCGACGGCGTCCTCGTGCTGCGGAGCGCCGCCGAGCTCGCCAGCGGCTGCCAGGTGTCGTCGCGTTGCGACGTCGACGGCAACGGCGCCGTCACGGTGACGGACGGCGTCGCGGTGCTCCGGCTCGCGGCCGAGCTGCCGGCCACGCCGAACTGCCGGCACTCGGTGGGCGATCGCTCCGACTTCTCGTTCTTCTCGTTCGTCCGCAGCTCGGCGTTCGGCTTCTGCCCGCCGCTCGACAGCGTCTCGCGCGTCCTGCTCGATCGCATCGACGGCCAGGTCCAGGTGCGCGCGGCGGTCATCACCGAGGGCACGGCGGGAAGCCCCGAGTGCCTCTCGGACACGACGACGGTGCCGCCGGTCGCCTGCGCCGTCGAGATCGAGCTTCCCGCGCGCATGCTCACCCCCGACGAGGTCGCGCGCGTGGACGCCGCCTTCTCGACCGTCATCCAGGAACAGCAACGCAGCCCCGAATGCGGCCGCGCCCCGATCGAGCCGTGCCTGCTCGACCAGTTCACCTGGGACGCCTCGTCGATCACCGACTTCGCGTGCGGCGCGCCGCGGCTCCTGCCGGATCAGGCCGAGGCGCTGATCGAGGTCTTGAGCTCGTTGCGGTGAGTCAGGACGTTCGCTAGCCCCGGTCGTATTCGTCGTGGCGGCGGAACCAGATCCCGTTCTCGTTGCGCCCGCGCGGCGCCCGGTCGAGCCACTGATACATGCCCCAGAGGCCGTCCAGCCCGCGCGCATAGGCGGAATAGGTGTGGTAGACGACGCCGTCCTCGAGCGCGAACGCGCTCATGCCCGGCCTCTCGCGCGTGTAGGTAGCGCCGTCGGTTCCGCACCGGGCCGCGGACTCGACCACACCTTCCGGAAGCGCCCGCACGTTCAACTCGCTGCGCTGGTAGTTGTACTCGACGGCCCCCTCGCGCTGTTGCTCCTCGGTGATCGACGTGTCGAAGTCGAGATTGAAGTCGCCGCCGAACGAGGACGCCCAGGGAAACGTCCACCCCATCCGCCGCTTGTACGCCTGCAACTTCGCGAGCGGCGCCCGCGACACCGCCCACAACATGACGTCGTGGTTCGCCAGATGAACGACGGAGCCGTCGAAGCCGTCCGCGATCGCCGAGCACGACGGACACCCCGCCTCGTACTCGGGCCCGAACATGAAGTGGTAGACGAGGAGCTGCGAGCGCCCTCGGAAGAGGTCTGCCAGCGAGGCGGTCCCCTCGTCGGTCTCGAATCGATATTCCTTGTCGATCCTGACCCACGGCAGCTGCTGCCGTCGCCGGGCCAGCTCGTCGCCGCGCCGCGTGAGCTCCTTCTCGGCCGCGAGGAGCGAGAGCCGCGCCGCCAGCCACTCTTCACGTGTACCCGTCCTGTGCCTCGTCGGACGCTCGCCGTTCTGCGCCGGTGCGAGGCGGCAGTTCCGTTCGATCGCCTGGAGAACGGTCGCCACCGCCACCGGCTTTTCCAGCACGGCTCGGATGCCGATCTCCGCGACGTCGCGCTCGTCGGGAGGATCGCCGGAGAGGACGACCACCGGAATGTCTCCGAGGCTCGGGTCGTGGCGCAGGCGATCCCAGAACTCCCAGCCGTTCATGCCGGGCATGCGGATGTCGACCAGCATCACACAGGGCCGGAGGCCGCCCTCGAGCTTCCCCAGCGCGTCGAACGCGGAGGTGGTCGCGACCGGCTGAAACCCCGCTACGTCGATCGCGACGGCGAGGCTTTCGCAGAGCTCGCGGTCGTCGTCGATGATCAAAACCTCGTGGCAATGCGCGTCGTGGGCCATGTCGCGCCTTTCGTCGCCCGAGGGGGTACGGACGTGTTCGTAGCTATCGGCCCACGATTCCGTAGTCAAAAACAGCCTCATCCTGCCTTCCGTTCCATGAGCTCGATCCGGTTGCCGAAGGGATCATCGACGTAGATCCGGCGGTATCCCTCCAGCGGCTCGGCGTCGTCATTCACCCGAACTCCGCGCGCCCGACAGGCATCGACGATGGGCTGGAGCTCTCGCACCAGCAACCCTGGATGCGCCTTGACGGCGGCCCGAAAATCCTCGTCGACGCCGAGGTGGATTTTCACGAGGTCGCTCTCGAACCAGCACCCGCCGCGCGTCGCGAGCTCGGGCGGCTTCGGCCGCTCCCGTAACCCCAGAACGTCCCGGTAGAAGCCGCGGGCGGCGTCCTCCCCTCCCGGCGGCATCGCGAGCTGGACGTGGTCGATTCCGATGACGGACATGTCGCCCTTCCTATCTCAGAATGACGGCCGCCTCACGGCTTGACCCCCGCGGCCGCCTCGCGGAGGATCCGCGCGCACACGCTTCACTCGCCACAGGAGACGGACATGGATCGGGATCGCATCGCGCAGAACCTCGCCTGCGTGGAGAAGCACTTCCACAGCGAGGCGGTCGAGGAAGTCGAGGCCGCGCTCGAGCTCTACACCGACGACATCGTCTGGGACGCTCCGGCTCTGAACGGCCTGGATCGACGCTTCTCCGGGAAGGACGCCGTCGCGAAGAACTACCGAGAGCTCTTCGCCGCGATGCGGAACGTGCGGTTCCAGTTCCTCCAGCGCTTCGCCACGGAAGACCGCGTGGTGGACGACAGCCTCGTGACCTTCGAGATCGCTCGCGTCGGATACTGGCCCTGGGCCCTCGACGAGAAGATCGAAATGCGCCTGGTCCACATCTTCGAGATGCGGGACGGCAAGATCGCGCGCGAGCTCGTCTACGACATGGGGCGCCCCGCTCGGGAGGTGGCAGCCTGACGGCGAACGTCTATCGATCGCGCACGGCCAGCAGCCCACGGAGCGTGCCGACGTAGGCCGTGCCGTCGGGGCCGATCGTGACCGGCGCCCAGTGGTTGTCGTAGCCGAGGCCGACGCCGGTGCGGATGCGAAAGACGGTCTCGCCGGTCCGGTAGTCGACGGCGGTGAGGTAGTAGGCATCGGTCCAGAGCGGGGCGTTCGGGAGCTTGGTGTAGAGGTAGACGAGGCCGTTCCCGAGCGAGAGCTTGGCGACGGTGGTCTGCGAGATCTCCCGGCTCTCCCACACGACGCGGCAGCCGTCCCCGTCGTCGTCGAGATCGACGCGGGCGACGCCGCCCTGCCCGGTCCTCCCGAACATCATGGTCGGGAAGATGTCGTAGCCGGCGTTGTTCTCGACCACGAGCGAGCGACCGAAGCCGATGAAGCTGTTGTCGGTGGCGCTGGCGCCGTCGGCGAAGAGCGGCTGCCGGCAGACGAGACGCTTCTCCCCGGCACCGCCGCCGCGGCGATAGACCAGCACGTTCAGGCGCGGCTCGGCGTTGTCGGCGATCGCCACCCAGGCGTCGCCGAGGAGGGTCGGCGTCGTTCCCGAGCCGTGATCGATCTGGCCGAGCTTCCGGCGAACGCCGCGGTCGTAGGTCTCTCGCCACGACATCTCCGGCATGCCGGTCGCGAGGTTGGCGCGAAAGGCGTAGAGCGCGTGGTCGGAGACGATGAAGGCGCCCTCGGGGCCGACGGCGAAGGAGTTCTGGATGCGCTCGCCCTCGAGCTGGCGAGTGGCGACCTTGCCGCTTTCGCGCTCGACGGTGCCGACCATGCCGAGCCGGGTGATGAACCAGTACCAGCGCCCGCTCCAGTCGGGGAGCACGGTGACGAGCGCGTCGTCGCGGCCGGGCGGCGCCACGACCGAGGCGAGGTCGTAGGCACGCTCGAGGCGGAAGCCGCCGTCGTCGTGCGCCACCACCTCGATGCGGTGCTTGGCCGTGCCGACCACCGCGCGGTCGGCCTCGTCGAGGTAGAAATACGCCCCGCCCGAGGTGTCGGTGGTGATGGCGCGGATCGAGAGCGTCTTCATCGAGGGCCGGGACGGGAGGTCGTAGGCCGCGAGCTCGCGGAGCGTCCGCGGGTCGAGGAGCAGGAGCTGCATGCGGAGGGCGGTCGTACACACCGTCACGATGCGGCCCTCGCGATCGAAGGTGACCGAGGCGCACTCGCCGCCGAGGAGCCCGCGGGCGGTCGAGATCACCTCCGGGTTCCGTCCGAGCGGGCCGCTCTCCGGGTGGGTGTCGCTCGCCGGCCCGTCGGAATGCATGCTGTTCCACCCGTTCCGGGCCATGAAGGGGTGCTGGGCGACGGCCGGTCCGGCGATCGGGCGCGCGTCGGCCGGCCGGCCCGTGAAGACGGGGACCCGGCTCGCTCCGAGCCCCTGCGCGATCGGCACCGGATCCTCTCCCCGACCGCAGCCGGCGAGGGCAACGAGGACGAGCGCGAGGGCCGAACCGCTCGCCGTCAGCCCTCGCATCGCCGACCCACCCGCCGCATCACGGCCTCCCGTCGTGCCTCTTTTGTAGAAAAGAGCGGTCGGACCTTACTGACCGGACGGGCGGGAGAAAAGAGCGGCGAGAGGTCGCCTCCCGCCCCGCGTCCGGGGCCGCGGGGCGGGTGCTGCACGTGGTGTGTGCGGTGCGGGAGCTAGCTGGCCTTCCGACTACGCGTCGAGCGCTTGTTGCTCTTCGTGCTCTTCGACCTCGCGCTGGTGGTCCGTTTGCTCGACTTCTTCGGCACTTTTCCGCCCGCGCGACGTGCCTCCGAGAGCCCGATCGCGATCGCTTGCTTTCGACTCGTCACCTTCTTGCCCGAACGACCGGACTTGAGCGTCCCATGCTTCCGCTCGTGCATCGCCTTCTCGACCTTCTGCTCTGCCTTCTTGCCGTATCTGGCCATGGTGAATCCTCCTGCAACGGAAGGAGCGAGATCCGTGCCAGCTTTCTGCGCCAGATCGAGACAGGGAGCGCAAGGCGATGCGCGGCGCTGGCGCACGACCCGGCCGCGGCAAGGGGAGCTGCCGCAGCCCCAGCGCGGCACATCCCCACCGCGATGACGTCGTAGTGAACGTTCTAAGCACTTTGACGGAACACGGGTCGTTGACTACGCTCGCTCGATTCACGCGTTGACTTCGCGGACCCTGCAAAGGACAGAGCGATGGCGACATCTACCTACGATGAGCTGGTTGCCGCGTTCGCGAGCGGACAAGCTCTCCCGATCATCGGTGCTGGCCTCAGTTACGCCGCGTCCGGAGCAGAAACCGCTCGCTGGTCCGGGTTGCTGAAAGACGGGCTTCGCCAATGCAAGGAAGACAATCCGCGTCTGGGCGACTCCTGGCTTGAGCAGCAGCTCTCGCTGCTGACTGCAGCCTTCGAGTCGGGCGACCTTCACGACATTCTCGGAGCGGCGTCGCAAATCGAGAGTCGTCTCGGTTATCCTGACAATGGCGGCTGGCGTGGCTGGCTCCGGAAAACCGTTGGCCAGATCCAAGCGACGAAAGATCCAAAGGTGCTGGATTCGTTGCGCCGCTTACTCCGCTTGCGTCACGAACGCCCCTTCGTATGCACTACCAATTACGACAGCCTCCTGTGCAACACGTTGGGCGTGAGACCGGTCACGTGGGAGGATGAAGCGAGTGCCGCCAGGCTCATTCAGAACGAGGACGGCGGCGTTCTGCATCTTCATGGACATTGGGAACAACCTTCTTCCGTCGTGCTCGGACAGAAGGCGTACGATTCGGTTGTAACTCATGCACACGCTCAGCTCATGCAGAAGGTCTTACTTGTGATGCGCTCCCCCGTCTTCATCGGCTTCGGAGGGGGCCTCAAAGATGCCAACTTCAGCGCGCTCTTGGACTGGAAAAAGGGCGCGATGGCCTACGATGAACGCAAGAGTTTTCGCCTCGTACTCGAGTCTGAGCTCGGCCGGGTGCAGGACGAACACCCCGCGGAGCAACGGATCTCCCGGTATCTTCCGCGATCTACCCAGCTTCTTCGAAGAGCTCGCTCACAATGCCGACGGCCATAGAGGAACGCCTAGACCAGAAAGCCGGGTCGAGCGCAATCGCAACCGATGAGTACTGGCCGACACTCGAGCGATACCTCGTTGCGCTCTTAGAACGTGCCGAATCCATGAGCCCGAGCGACGTCCGCCAACGGCGTCGATATTCGGTCCGCACGGACGATGTCTACGTCGGGCTGGACGTCGCACCCGACACACCCAGCATCGATCGACGGTTCATCGAGGGCGCAATCGATCGCGCCAAACGCGAAGTGGCATCCCTCGCGGAGCAAGACCTTCGTGACAAAATGGCTAGCTCTTGGGCCGAGAGATACGACGTACTTAGCGAAGCCCGAGAACTGGCAGACGCCGACCGCTTGCCGGCGGAGAACACGATCCAGGAACATCGTTTCGTCGTCGTCCTTGGTCATCCTGGTGCCGGCAAGACGACGATGTTGAATCACCTCGCGCTTGACCATGCGCGCGCAATCCTGAAGGACCGCACCCTTCTCTATCGGGACCCGGACGGCGGCAGCAAGTCGACCGCCTCGGAACGTCCCTGCGCCCTGGTGCCCATCGTTCTCAAGATGAGCAGCTACGCCGAGGCGCGCCAAAGCGCGCGGGACCTATCGCTCATCGATTATTTGGCACGCTATGTTCGTGGCGAGTTCCAGCTCGACGTCGAGGAATCACTGCTCGCTCGCACGCTTGGTCACTGGCTCCGGCGCGGACGGTGCCTGATCATGCTCGATGGCGTCGACGAGATTCCTACCCAGACGGAACGGAAAGAACTGGTTCAAGCCATCGAGGCATTCGTACGCGCCCAGGAAGACCACGGAGTTTCGGCCCCGGCCGCGGGTGACCGGCAAGAGTCAAACGAGCTTCCGCGGGAGCAGCTCGGAGATGCGCCGATCACGGCGCGCGATCTTCTTCCGCAGCTGAGAAGCTTGACTCTCCAAATGCGTCCGAACAAAGACGTCGGCAGCTCCGGAAACCGCTTCCTCGTCACGTCCCGAATCGCAGGATATCGGAACGAGCCCCTGAGCGACAAATTCCGCCACTTCACGATCCTCGAGCTGTCTGGCGAGGTGCGCAAGAAGGTTATTCAGAGCTGGTGTCGTGCGATCACCGCACGCGCGATGGACGCATCGCGAGGCTCGCGGAGACCGGAGGACGCCGGCACACTCTCCCAGAAAGTCGTCGACGCGTTCAACACGGACCGGTCGCTGTCGGCGATGGCCGGCAGCCCGCTTCTCGTGCGGATCATCGCGGAGGTTTTTCACGCCAATCCGAACGAGCGGCCGCGGGGACGTGCGGATTTCTACGAACGCGCCGTCCGCACCCTCCTGACCGACTGGAATCTGGAACGGGGTGCCGAGGGGTACGTCATCAACTTTCACGACGCGGTAGCTTGGCTCGGCCCCCTGGCGTTATGGATTCACGAGCATATGCCGACCGGGATGGTCTCGCGGCGGCGCGCGGAAGAAGTGATCGCCCAAGCAATCGCGGTAGCACATACAGACGCAGAGGTGCCGCGCAAGGCTGGGCAAGAAGCAGCTGAGTTTGTCGATCGAGTGCGCGAGGGATCGGGAATCTTCGTGGAGCTCGGTGCGGATTTGTACGGCTTTGCTCATCGGACTTCCTCGAGAACTTCCTCGCAAAAGAGCTCACCCGTAGCAGAGCCGGCTTCAGGAAAGAACTCTCGAGACGCCTTCACCAGCCTCGCTGGAGGGAACCAATTCTGCTGGCGATCGGCCTCATCTGCCAACAGTCTCCCGACGACATTCCGGAGATCTTGAGCATCGTCTTGAGTCATCCCGGACCTTACGAGGAGATCCTGCAGCGGAACATCCTATTCGCCGCCGACTGCCTCGTGGAATGCGGTTCTCGGTATGCGTCCCCAGCGACCTCAGTGGCTGACACGTTGCTCCGCATCAGCAGCGATCCTTGGGGCAGAGGGCAATTCGCAACTCTGCGCGCCCGCGCGCGAAAGGCGTTGTTGCGGTTGTGTGAGGCCGGGTATGCGCAGGCGGTCATGAGCGCTGCGGATGAGCGCCTCGCCCGGGCTCCGGGCCTGAAGGAACAGGTTGCACTCGTCGACGTCCTGGCCGAGCTTCCCGTCACCTGCTCCCGTAACGAGTGGTGGGCGTCGGCCGCGACGTATCCGCTGCTCGCGCGCAACGTGCGCGTACTTGAGGCCAAGAGCCGCAGCGAGCACGCAACGGTTGGACGCGTGGATCCTGTCGTTGCGAGGTGCATCGCATTATGTTGGTCCTCTGACCCCGAGATCCTCAGCGCCGTGTTGGGTCTGACGGAGGACCTCGAATCGGTGAAGGATTGTCTTTCTGCCTTGGGGCCGCGTCACGGCGAACGCCTCGCCCGGGACCTAGCGCAGGCGCTCGGCCATGCTTCAAATGACGGCCTTTCCGAGGAGTCCAAGGCAACCATTGCTGGTCTCGCACAGAGATTGTTCATGGAGACGCCCACGGGGAGCCGTCTCGAGCGGATCGCGATCGAGATCAGGAACGTCATATTCTCCGACCAGCCCGCCGAGAACATCGACAGTGTTCTGCGAGATTCGCACACGGCCCTTCAGCCGCTCTTGCCGGCGTCGCCGTCCACAGACCCAGTCGTCGAGCTGACCAACGCGGGCGCACTGCTCTTATCCTCGGCCCGCTCGCGGCTCTTCACGAGCCCGACCGCCAGCGACGAAGCCCACCTTCACGACGACGAGATCCGATCGCTCGTGGTCGATGATTTCGACGCCGCTGGTGCGAAAGCTCGACAATGGCTCATTGACGTCTGCAAGAAGGCCCTCGAGTACCGCGGCAGAGAGCGTGAATACGTCGACGCGTTTTGGCTTCTCACTGGACTCGACGACGCAGTCGGCTTGGATATCGCGCGCAACCTCCTTGAGTCACCGTCGCCGAAGGAACGCAGTCGGGGCCTGGCACTGTTCGCCCTGGCCAGCGACGCCCTCGAAGAAGTCGCACCGCTCGCCAACAGTGTTGCTCGTGAAGCGTTCGAAGGCACCGATTATCATGCGATAGAACTTTCGTTCGCAGTCTTGCGATCGACGCCCGTCGACCACGCAACCTTCACCTGGCTCATCGCGAAAGCGGCAACGTCCGCCGAATGGTCTGCGCGGGCACGCGTGATCGCAAAGGATTCGAAAATCATAGGAACGCCGGACAACTACGAGCTCATCGACACGGCATTGCGGGATCCGCGCCTGCACGCCATCGCACCCGACTTACTAGAGAACGTCACGCGGCCCTCGCCCGTCGCGACGGCGTTCGGCATCTCGTGGCTCTTCGACGAGGACCAGCGCATCCGCCAATTGGCATCGGCGTACTTCCTCCGTTGGGGCCGCGACGATGACCCTCGGAGGCGCACGCTATTCGTAGAATCCGCATCCCGGTCGGAGATCGTCGCCCTCGTCTGGCGCGATGCGTTACAAGCAGCGGCGGGAACCGCGAGTGAAGACATCGAGGTGAGCGACACGGACGCCCAACGCCTTCGCGAGCTTTGGGATCGAGGATGGGCGACCGCCATTCGTCTCGAGTTCGCCGATCGCGATGAATGGTTCCGCAGGCCTTGGGACCTTCGGAGCCACGAACGCCGGCAGAAGATCATCCAGGACCAGCTCGAAGGATTGATCGACAACGCCCGTTGGCGGGCCGACAGCGACTTGCGTGCCGCTCTCCAGCGACCCACGCTCGCGGATTCGGAGCGCTTCCTCGAAGAGCGCTGGAGTACACGGTTGTCCACCGCGCTGCTGCTTCCTCGCGAGACCATGACTCGCCATCTACAGGTCGACGGCCCACTCCGGCAGGATCTCAATCATCGCTTTCCCACCGACCAGGACGCAATCCCCGCACATCAGGCGACAGCGCTGCGTGCCGCGCTGCTCTCCGAAGACGCAGAGGACCGTGCTGCAGCAGCCATCTGGGCATTGCAGGCGGAACCCGACACCATACGCCTCCGATCCCTGTTTGATGCCGCGGTGTCCGCCGACGACCGCATACGCAGCGATGCGGTCTACCGGATTTTTCAAACGGGCACCCTGCGGCGTCCGACGATCGACGACCGAGCACGGACGGCTTGGTTGGATGGCACTGGACCGCAGCGAAAGCACAGTCGATGCCGCCGAGCCCCGGCGATCCGCACTGTTCTCCACCTTTTGCTGCAGCATGTATTTCGATGGGGTCGCCTTTGTCACCAAGTGGTTGAGGGATGCCTCGTTGCCCGATGATGTGCGGCCGCGCGCCATAGCCAGGCGTGGCCTCTCGTCCATGGGGAACGCATCGAACGCAGTCGTCAAGCTCCTCGCCAAGAACTGCGATCCGGCGCCGTCGGAGGCGCACATCCCCGAGCTGGTCGCGGACGGCCTCGACGAAATCCTCCACCATTTTCATCAACGTTCGAACGAGCAGCTCAGTGACACGTTCATCACGCTGGCCCTCGGAGGCTCGGGTTCGATCAGGCACACGGCGATTCAAGCACTCCGGAAGTTCGAAGACCGAACGCTTCGGGTATCAATGACACTTCGAACCATCGCGGAGAGCGAGACCGACGTATCGCTGTCGGCGGCGGCGCTCGTCGCCCTCGGCCAGACGCTCACCGGCAGCTTCGACCCGACAAACCAATCACCCGCCCCCGCGGTCATTTCGGCACGGGACGCGAGCCTCGCGGTTCTGGAGCGGTTCGCGACTGCGAGAGATCGCCTTCGCGCGCGGGCCGCCGCGTGCGGTCTCGCCCTTGCGTGGCGTGAGCTGCCCGAGTCCGAGATCGCTCTACTGAAAGTGCTCCGTGAGCCTCGACGTGTCGTAGACGCGCTGATCGATGCGGAAGCGCGGGGAGCATGGCGCGAACGACAGAACACGGAGGAACCTAAGGCCTTCACCGGCGCCTGCGATTGGTTCCGAACGTTAGCGGCAGAGGAGCGGCGAGCGCTTCTCGAAGTCCTGTTCGAGGAGCTCTTCGAGACGCGGACGCGGAGTAGCTCGAGCGACTTACCCAAGTGGACGATGGATGACGACAATCGAGCTATCGCCCTTTTGGTATTTTTGAGCGAGCTCAGCGAACACATCGCCGCGATCGACCTCGTTGAGGCCGCATACGCCGACGATGCCGCTTCGCTGGCCGCAAAAGTGTGCCAACTATGCGTCGATGACGCGAGAGCACAAAGGGCGGTCATCGAGCTCTGCGGGAACTTTCAACAGTTCACGCGCGAGGTGGCCGCCATGATGTTCGCGGTGGTCGATAGTCCCCTCTACGCGGAGGGTGCGCGTCGGGCAGCGCGAAAGATGAGACACTTCGCGCATGGCAGTCTCGACACGATTACGGCGGAGTTGCGCTCACCGCATGTGGGGAATTCGTATTGCGCCACCCAGCTGCTGGGCGAGCTCGGAGGGAGCGTCGAGATGTCGTCCGCCGAGCGCACGCTTGCTGGTGATCACCTGGCTGCGTTCCTGCACGATCCGCTGGCACACCGGGACATTTACCTCTTCGCGGATGATGGTATCGGAATCACGTCGCTGCGGGGAAAACTGTCCGACGCCACCTTTGATGCCCTCTCACGTATCGCAGGAGGTACCGACGAAGAAGAGATCAGCGGCGTCGACACGGATGAGGACGACATGGATGAGGACTGGGATTGATCCCTCCAACCGACCCGCGCGTCAGCCGCCGAGACCCATCCGTCGCGCGATGATCACCTTCATGATCTCGTTCGACCCCGCGTAGATCGACTGCACGGCGGCGTCGGCGTAGTCCATCGCGATCGGGTACTCGAGCATGAAGCCGTAGCCGCCGTGGAGCTGCAGGCATTCGGCGGTGACGCGCTTCTGGAGGTCGGTCGTCCACCACTTCGCCATGCTGACCTCGGTGACCAGCTCGTCGCCGCGCACGTGGGCGGCGAGCAGCTGGTCGACGAAGGCCTGCCCGACCTCGATCTGGGTGGCGAGCTCGGCGAGCGTGAACTGGGTGTTCTGGAAGTGCGCGATCGGCTTCCCGAAGGCCTTCCGCTGCTGCACGTAGGCGATCGTGTCGTCGAGGGCGCGGCGGCGAGGAGGCGATCGAGGTGATCGCGATCGAGAGCCGCTCTTGCTGTAGCTTCTCCATCATCATCTTGAAGCCCTGCCCCTCCTTGCCGAGGAGGTTCTCGGCCGGGACGCGGCAGTCCTCGAAGAAGATCTCGCTGGTGTCCTGGGCCGGGAGGCCGAGCTTCTCGAGCTTCCGGCCGCGGACGAAGCCGGGGGTGTCGGCCTCGACCAGGATGAGGCTGACGCCTTTGTGCGCCGGCTTGGCGCTCGGGTCGGTCTTGACGGCGACGATGAAGAGGTCGCCGAGCTGGCCGATCGAGATGAAGGTCTTGGCGCCGTTCACCACGTAGTGGTCGCCGTCGCGGACGGCCTTGGTCTGGATGTTGGCGAGGTCGGAGCCGGCGCCGGGCTCGGTCATGCAGATGCCGACCAGGCAGTCGCCGCGCACCGCCGGCGGGATGTACTTTCGCTTCTGCGCCTCGGTCCCGAAGGCGACGAGGTAGGGCAGGCAGATCGAGGAATGCACCGCCGTCATGAGCCCGTGGGCCCGCCGGTAGGAGAGCTCCTCCATGATGATGGCGTCGTAGAGGAAGTCGGCACCGGCGCCGCCGTACTCCTCGGGCATGCAGGGGGCGAGGAAGCCGGCCGCGCCCATCTTCCGCCAGGTGTCGCGATCGGTGATGCCGTCGCGGTTCCAGACCGGCACCTTGGGCTCGATCTCCTTGGCGGCGAACTTCTTGAACTGCTCGCGAAAGAGCTCGTGCTCTTCGCTGAAGGCGTCGCGACGCATCATCGGGAGCTCCTCGAGGGCGCGAAAGTAGCGGCCCTCTTACCACCCGCGCCGCGGTGCCGAAACGGCGCCGTTCCCGCCGGATCGAGCACAATTTGCGTGGACTGGATCTCGCCATCCGTGCGATCGTCCGCATTGGACATGGTGCCGAGTTGTCCCCGCCAGCCATGCGGCGGTCCCATCGGACGACTCACCCCGATCTCGAAAGGAAACCCACCATGAAAAGCCCATTCCTGTTGGCGGCGACCCTCGCCATCGCGACGCTCTCCACCGTCGACATTGCGGGTGCGCAGTGCTCCTTCGAACACCCCCGCACGGGAGGCAAGCTCACCACGGCCTTGGTGCAGGTGTTCATTCCGTGCGGCGGCACGTGCATCGGCGGAACGGCCGACGGCTTCGACTGCACGAGCGACGCCGCCTGCTCTGGAGGCGTCTGTCGTGCGATCGTCAACGGAACCGTGGTCGCTCCGGCGGTGCCCAACACCACCACCAAGGGCGGCATCCCGAGTTGTGCGCCGCCGCAGACGCCCAATCAGGCCGCGGGCAATCCTTCCGACGGCTGGCGTCTGGACGAGTCGCAGGCCAGCGGCACCGCGATCATCCAGGCGAGGAAGAACCATTTGACCCTTCCTGAGGATCTCAACGGACCGAACACGGCCGACGTCGCGATCACGCTCAAGCTGAAGGGAGTGACCGACGGCATGGGCCTGGTGAATGGCAGCGGGAAATTCAACCCCGTGCTCCGCTTCACCTCGAACGACGAGGTCAGCGGCGACCTGACGGTCGTGGATTACCCGACGCTCCTCGACTTCACGCTGACCAGCGGAGCCGTGACGCTGAAAACCACGGCCAACGCGCTCCTGAACGAAATCGACCAGCCGAGCCTGCCGAAGTGTACTTCCGTTGGCGTCGTCTCGCTCTCGGTCCTCGATGGGAACGGCACCCAGTTCCTCGGCACCGGTGTCTATCTGCCTTAGTCACCATCACTGGCGTTTCAGTCCATCTCGCCAGGCAATCACCTCGAGCTCGCTGCGAACGGCGTCCTCGACCGCGATGACGGGTCGCGCCTCGAACACGAAAGCAGGAAGCATCGAGCAGAATTTGTGAATCAGCAGCGGATCGTCACAGTCCACCAGCATGTGACCACCCCACTCCCCGACCCGCACCACGAAGAATTCGACCTTGAAATTGGCGGGCGCCTTCCATTGCCCGAAGACCTCGAGGATCCGCTTCTGGGCATTCTCGTACTCGACGGGCGAACCCTGTGGGCGTTCGAACCAGCTGATCACGTATTTCATTGGCACCCTCCTCGATTGAATTTGCAGCCGTAGGTCAGCGGCGCCTCACCGCACTCCGACCTCTGCCGCAATGAAAACCGGGAGATCGAGCGGGAGTTGGGCCACGCCTATGGCGGTACGGGCGTGCGTGCCTACTTCCGACCCAAAGACCTCCAAAAGAAGATCGGAGCACCCGTTGATCACGTTGGTCGTCTGCGTGAAGCCCGGGGCCACGTTCACCATGCCCGAGACGACCAACCATACCGTGATGCGGTCGAGATCCCCCAGCGAGCGCTTGAGGCTGCTGAGCATCGCGAGAGTCGCGAGGCGAGCCGCGGTGTAGGCTTGTGCAGCGGACACCTCGGCGCCCACACGCCCGAACGGGCCCGCGGGGCTGCCGTCGGGGTTCAGAGGGCCGTGACCGGATACGTACGCCCGATCGGCGTGCAGGCGAACCCATGCGAAGTGAATCTCGACGCCCGGCGGTGTCTTGACGGGTTCGGGGAGAACCAAACCGAGTTCTTCGAGCCGCTTCTCGATTTGCATCTGTCGTGCCTCTGTTAGCGTCCTCGAAAGGCGCGCGTCTACCACGAGTACCAATAGTTGACGAGCGAACCGTCTCGACTGATGAGGCACAACGGCGACTTGCCGACGCGCAGGGTCCGGGCTACGAAGGCCGGCTGCACCCAATTTCAATCGAAAGGTAGAGTGAGGAGCGCCGATTGACTCCGCGCTCCGAGGCCCATCGGAGCATTTGCGGCGCGAAGCAGCCGCAAAGCGCACGGGGCGAAATGGAATGGCACTTTCAATCGGCATCGTCGGTCTTCCGAACGTCGGCAAATCCACGCTCTTCAACGCCCTCACCAAGGCGCAGAACGCGGAGGCGGCGAACTATCCGTTCTGCACCATCGACCCCAACAAGGCGGTGGTGCCGGTGCCCGACGCGCGCCTCGCCGAGCTCGCCAAGCTCGTCGACCCCGAGCGCATCGTCGCCGCGACGGTCGAGTTCGTCGACATCGCCGGCCTGGTGCGCGGCGCCTCGACGGGCGAGGGGCTCGGCAACCAATTCCTCGCCCACATCCGCGAAACCGCGGCGATCGTGCACGTGGTGCGCTGCTTCGAGGATCCCGACGTGGTCCACGTCGACGGCTCGATCGACCCGGTGCGCGACGTCGGCGTCATCGAGACCGAGCTCGTGCTGGCCGACGTGCAGATGGTCGAGAACCGCATCGAGCGGCTCACCAAGAAGGCGAAGGGCGACAAGGACGCCGTCCTGCAGCTCGAGGTCGCGAAGCGCCTCCTCGATCACCTGAGCCGCGGTGAGCCGGCGGTGTCGTTCGCGGAGCGCTCGACGCCGGCGGGCAGCGAGCTGTTCCAGGAGCTCGGCCTCATCACCTCGAAGCCGGTCATCTTCTGCGCCAACGTCGACGAGGGCGCGCTCGCCGCCGACAACACTCACGTCAAAGCTCTCCGCGCCTGGGCCGAGCCGCGCAAGGCCGACGTCATCAAGATCTCGGCCAAGGTGGAGGCGGACCTCGTCGGCCTCGCCGACGACGAGCGCGCCGAGTTCCTGGCGTCGTACGGCATCACCACCGGCGGCATCGAGCAGGTGATCCGCGAGTGCTACGCCGTCCTCGGCCTGGTCAGCTATTTCACGGCCGGCCCGAAGGAGGTGCGGGCCTGGACGATCGAGCGCGGCTGGAAGGCGCCGAAGGCGGCGGCGGTCATCCACACCGACTTCGAGCGCGGCTTCATCCGTGCCGAGGTGATGTCGTACGACGACTTCGTGGCCCACAAGGGCGAGGCCGGCTGCCGCGCCGCGGGCGTGTTCCGCGTCGAGGGCAAGGAGTACGTGGTCGCGGACGGCGACGTGCTGCACTTCCGCTTCAACGTTTGACCGGCCGCCGCCGCGTTCGTCGCCGCGCCGGCGCGTCCTTCGTCGCCGGCCGACGCAGCCGGGTCGGTCGCGCTTCCGCGAGCAGGGCCAAGTCGAGCAGATCCTGGGGACGTCCCGACGCTCGCTTGTTCCGCTCGAACTCCACGCGCCCCAGGAATCCAATGCGGTGACCTCCGAAGCGGACCATGCGCCGCCCGCGCCACCCCTCGTCGAACGACACGCCGCTGATCGTGGTCATGACGTCGATGCGAAGAGGCGGCCGTCCGAGCGTCGCCATGCGGTCCGGCAATGCGAACTCCCTCGCTCGTCGTGCGAGGGCCCCGAACCCGAAGCCCTTCAGCGCGACGCCGACACGCGCGGCGTTGTCGGGCGTCGGATCGACCCAGATGTCGAGATCACCGGTCGCGCGCGGTCGTCCGTGCACGGCGAGGGCGTGGGCGCCCACGATCAGGAACCGCACGCGTTCGGCGCACAACAAGCCGATGAACTCGCTCCATTCGGGCGGTAGCGTCACCGTAGATCCCCCATGTCGACCGCCGCAGCGCCTCGACGGCGGCTACCCGCTCAGCCAACGGCCGCGACAGCCAATACCGCGCCTCCGCCCGGGACGCTTCCAGAGGGGTGGTCCAGCGCGCGCGTGCAGCCATGGCTGCGGCACTGTCGCATACGCCGCCCTCGCTGGCGAGTGCGACTCGCGCCCTGCTACTTCGGCGTACCGCCGCCGCGCGTGTTCTCGGGGCGGGCCATCATGCGGATCGACGCGTCGTCGGGGCCGATGACGTCGTAGATGGTGCGGGCGCCGTCGCGAATGGGCGCGCAGCATTCCTTCCGGCGGGTGAACGACGCGTAGCCGACGTCGAGCTCGCCGTCGACCACGCAGAGCGGCCAGAGGAGGCAGATCGCCGGCTTCAGCTTGAACGGCGTCCCGAGCTCGCGCTCGCCCGCGACGTGGAGCGCGCAGAGACGATCGGAGCGGAGAAAGACGCAGGCCCCGTCGATCACGCGGGTCGCGACCGCCTTGCCGCAGAGATAGTCCGGATCCTTCTTGACGCGCGCCTCGAACCAGCGCTCGGGCTTGTCGCGGACGCGCGACGTCATGTGGGGCGCGATCAGCTTCGCGTGCGCCATGATGCGCCGGTGCTCGTCGAGCGACGCGACCGAGCCCTTGAGGCAGCACGAGCCGTCGCAGTTCCGGACCGAGGCGTTCCGCTGGAAGACCTTCCAACCCATGCGCGCGTGGAGCTTCTGCACGTGCATGCCGAGGTGATCGCGAATCGTCCTGAAGAGACGCGCCCGCGCCGCCGCACCCATCATCCGTCGCACGCGCACGCCCGTAGCGCGCGAGCGCGGCAGAGGTCAAGCGACGAGCGTGGCGACGTCGGCGCGGTGCGCGGCGCGCCGACGTCCGTCGTCGAGTGGATACGAATATCTTCTCACGAGCATCACTTTGCACTTGACCTTCGCAGCGAGTTTCGCCTATTCTTCGCCTGCGCTCGGCCCCGTCGCCAACGATCCGATGCTGCCTCTTCCCACCCACACCTCCCTCCACGACCCGGGCGACGGGGCCGTCCCGCACTTCGCTGCCCGCGTCGATCGGGATCTTCGCCGCGCCTGCCGCACCGAAGCGGCGTTGCGTCTGATCCTTGGATCGGTCGCTCGCGAGCTGCTGCAGCGTCGCGGGTACCGGCGTCTCGGTTTCGTCAGGCTCGCCGACTTTGCTCGCGAGCGCCTCGGAGTCTCGGCCCGGTGGCTCGAGGACGTGGCGTCCGTGGCGGCGCGCCTCGACGACCTGCCGGAGATCCGAACGGCGTTTCAAGGGGGCGAGCTCACCTGGACGCAGTTACGGTTGCTCGTCCGAGGATCTCGCGAGGGTCGGGACGAAGGGCCCGGCTTGGATCCGGAAGACGCGCTGGTCGACGGCGAGCCGCCGGTCGTGTTGCGCGTCGCATGTCCGAGCCGCTTACGGGCGCTCTGGCGCCGCGCCTGCGAGCTGGCGAGCCGGATGGCGGGAGGCTCCCTCGCCGCATGGGAGGCCGCGGAGATCGTCGCGGCCGAGGGCATCGCGGGCCGTCCCGCGGGCGTCTCCGTTGGCGATCGCGTGCTACTGGCGTTCCTCCGGTTGGCGCGACGATCGAAACGCTCCTCCGGGTCCGTGACGCAGGATCCTCCCTGCTCGACGACCTCGCCCTCATTGATGCCGGCACCTCTGATGCCGCTGCCTCCGCTCACCTCCGATCCTTCCGAGCTCGACGCACAGCTGCGCGACGTCATGAGCAGGTTACGCCGCGTCGAGCCGGAGATCGGCCGACTGTTGCGGGTGCTCGTCGAGCATCGCCTGTATCGGTCGCTCGGTAGTCGGTCGCTGGAGGAATACGCGCGCGAGCGTCTCGGGCTCTCGCTCCGCAAGGTGTGGGCACTCGTGAAGGTCGAGCGGAACGTCCGGCGAACGGCCCCCCTCGCGGCGGCGTACGAAGCGGGAGCGATCTCGTGGGTGCGTACGCTCACGCTCTTGCCGGTCATCGACCGTTCGACGGTCGATGCGTGGATGACGCGCGCAAGCGCCGTGACTGTTCGCCGCCTGATCGACGAGGTCAACTGGGTGCTCGATCGCCGCGATCTGCTCGGAAGCGGCACCCCGCTCGCGCCCCCGCCCGTCGATGCCGTTCTCGGGCCGCCCGTGCAAATCGGTGCGTCCCCCGCGCCGGCCGGCGCATGGGCGCAAAATGTCACCGCCGGCCAGCGTTCCGAGGTCGCCGACGGCGAGGTTCGCTTCATCGGGCCGCTTTCGGTCGTCGCTCTCTTTCGAGACGCCCTCGAGGTGTTCGCCAAAGCTGGCGAGCCCCGGTGGGTGGCATTGGAACGCTTGCTGGTCCGCGTCACGGCCGATTGGGAGAGCGAGCCGCGCCACCGCGACCCGGTCTTCGCCCGCGACGGCTGGCGTTGCATGGTGCCGGCCTGCAGCGGGCGACGGAACCTCCACGACCACCACCTCCAATTTCGGTCGCGCGGAGGAGGGAATCACCGCTCGAACCGGGTGACGGTGTGCGCAGCGCATCACCTGCACGGCATCCATGCCGGGATCGTGAGGGCGCGCGGCACCGCCCCGCTCGTGCGATGGGATCTGCCCTTCGCGTCGTTCATCGGCGACCGCTACCTGTGCTAAGGCCCCCGACCATGGACTACGAACAGATCCGCTACGACGTCGACGGCCCCGTCCTGACGCTCACGCTCTCGCGCCCCGACAAGCTGAACGCCTTCACCCTCCGCATGATGCACGAGATGATCGACGCCTTCGATCGCGCCGACGCCGACGACGCGGTCCGGGTGATCATCGTGACCGGCGCGGGTCGTGCCTTCTGCGCCGGTGCCGATCTCTCGGGCGGGAGCGGCGCCTTCGACCACTCGGCGGGATCGAAGCCGCTCACGATCGACACCCACCGTGACGGCGGCGGCTTGCTGACCCTCCGGATCTTCGAGTCGAAGAAGCCGGTGATCGCGGCCATCAACGGCCCGGCGGTCGGCGTCGGCATCACCATGACCTTGCCGATGGACGTGCGGATCGCCGCCGCCGGCTCGCGCATGGGCTTCGTCTTCGCCAAGCGCGGCATCGTCCCCGAAGCCTGCAGCAGCTGGTTCCTGCCGCGCCTGGTCGGGATCAGCCGCGCCGCGGAGTGGGTCTATACCGGCCGCGTGTTCGCGGCGGAGGAAGCGCTGGCGGCCGGTCTGGTGAGTCGTGTGGTCACACCCGAGGCGCTGCTCGAGACGGCACGCGCGCTCGCGCGTGAGATGGCCGAGGGAACGTCGGCGATGTCGATCGCGCTCTCGCGCCAGCTGCTCTGGCGCATGCTCGGCGCCGACCACCCGATGGAGGCCCACAAGGTGGACTCGCGGTGCATCTTCTGGATGGGCCAGGGCGCGGACGCCCACGAGGGCGTGGCCTCGTTCCTCGAAAAGCGGCCGCCGCGCTTCACGCTCCGCCCGAGCGCCGACATGCCGGAGTTCTATCCGTGGTGGCGGACGCGCGACTTCGAGTGACGGCTCAGGCGAAGAGCGTGCGCTCGACCTCGAACGACTGAACGACCCGCGCCGCCACCTCGCTCAGGTCTTCGCCGGCCTCGTCCGGGTCGGCTTCACGGGCGCAGCCGAAGCCGATCTGGCACGCGAGTCGGTCGGCGCGCGAGATCCGCTCGAACAACACGGGCTCGAGCTCGGTGCGGTGGTGGGAGAGGATCGACCACACCACCTCGTCCTCGAGACCCCAGTGCTCGGCGAGGCATGCCCCGACCTGCTCGTGGGTGACGCCGAAGATCTCCTTTTCGCGCCGCTCGTCGTCGTGATCGAGGGCCGCGAAGTTGCGGTGGTCGGAGAGGTGCAACACGAGCTTCCCGATGTCGTGCATGAGGCCGGCGATGAAGGAGTTGCCGCCGCGCGGCTCGCCGGCGCGCTGCGCCAGCTCGTCGGCGGCGAGCGCGGTGGCGAGCGCGTGCTCCCAGAGCGCCTGGGCGACGGCGTCGTCGGCGCGATAGGCGGCCCGGGCCGAGGCGGCGATCAGGATGCGCCGGAGAGCCTGGAAGCCGACGGTCTGAATGGCGCTCACGAGCGTCCGCGGTGCCTCGCGTCGCATGTAGCGTACGGAGCGCGCGATCGAGACCACCCGCGCCGCGAGGGCGGCGTCGGTCGAAACGACCCGCACCAGCTGATCGGCGCTGACGTTGGGATCGCGCGCGAGCGCGATGGCGCGCACCGCCACCGCGGGAAGCGGCGGCAGATCGCAGCTCTCGGACACCTTGTTGAAAAGCTCACGGAGCGCGGTGCGTGAGGGCAGGTTCTGGTTGTCGGGTGCTTCCTGGAGTTCGGCCGAGTGCATGCGGCCTAAGAGCAACGCTCGTGCCTGCGGCGGCGCTGCCAACGGAGACGGTCCTCCTCGACTATCCCACCGGTTCGGCACGCCTTTCGCGAGCGTCACCACGCGTACCCGGCGTTACAAAAGCGGAGACGCTCGTACACGAACGCACAGCCGATGCGATCCGGCGCGGACCCCCTTTGCAAGCTGACATGATCCATTTTACGTCAGCTCGCCATGTCATCCGGACTCTGCCGCTCGATCGTCGGGACCCTGCTCTTGCTCGTCGCGACCGCCGCCTGCGAGCGCGGCGCCCCTCCGACCGCTGGGCCCGCGACCCGAGCCAGCGCGGCTCCGGCTGCCGCGGCGGCGTCGGCCACGCCCGCGCCGCCGCGGCGCGACGCGCTCGCGGGCGGTCCCTATCCGGCGCTCTTCATAGCGGTCGCGCAATTCACCGAGGTCCGGAAGCCCGACGGCAAGATGCAGCCGGTGCCGGGACCGGCGAAGCTTCTGATCGCACGGCAGAGCGAGGCGGGCTGGCAGGTCGCGACGCTGGAGGACCCCGGCAGCAACGCCTTCCACAAGGCGATGCCGTGGGAGGACGGCATCCTCACCATCGGCGCCAACCAGGCGCTCTTGAAGACCTGGCGCTTCACGAACGGCGCCTGGACCGACGCCACCCACTGGAACCCCAAGTTCGGGGGTAAGTTCGATCGCCTGCGCGACGTCGAGCGCGGCGACGTCGACGGCGACGGCAAGGTCGATCTGGCGATCGCGACCCACGATCAGGGCGTGGTGGCGGTCGTCCATCCCGATCAGGACTGGCGGGTCGAGGAGGTCGATCGCGAGCCCAACACCTTCGTCCACGAGATCGAGATCGGCGACGTCGACGGCGACGGGACGGCCGAGTTCTTCGCAACCCCGAGCCATCCGAACAAGCTCGACGAGGAGCAGCCCGGCCGGGTGACGATGTACCGCCACGGCGCCGGCGGCTGGCAGAAGTCGATCGTGGACGCCCCCGGCGACACGCACGCGAAGGAGATCCTCGCCGCCGACACCGACGGCGACGGCAAGGCCGAGCTCTACGTGGTGTGGGAGGGTGCGGTCGGCCAGGGCGGCCAGATGGTCCGCCCCGTCACCATCAAGGAGTACCGCTACGGCGGCGGCGCCTTCACGAGCACGGACGTGGCCAGCATTCCGGACCGGCAGACGCGCGCGATCCAGGCCGGCGACGTCAACGGCGACGGCAAGATCGATCTCGTCGCCGGCGCGCTGGCCTCGGGTCTCTGGCTCTTCGAGCGCGCCGACGGCGCCTGGACGCGGACGCTGATCGACGCCGAGTCCTCCGGCTTCGAGCAGCCCCTCGATCTCGCCGACCTCGACGGCGACGGGCAGCTCGAGATCTACGTCGCCTCCGAGGACCAGCACGAGCTCCGCCAGTATCGCTGGCGCGACGGGGCGTTCGTGAAGACGGTGCTGGCGCCCCTCGCCGCGGGCGACATCACCTGGAACGTGACCCACGGCCGGCTCTGACGCCGAAGCGGCCTCGCGCGCCGACCGGCGCGCGATCGTCCTCGTGCTGCTGGTGGCGATCGCGCTCTGGCTCCCGCGCCTCGCCGGACCGATCGACCTCCGCTACGACGCCGGCGTCTACTACACGCTCGGCACGTCCCTCGCGGAGGGCCGCGGCTATCGTCTCGGCAACGAGCCGGGCGAGATCGCGGCGATCCAGTATCCGCCCCTGCTCCCGGCGCTCGTCACGGCGCACCAATGGCTGATCGGCAGCACGGATCCCGCCCGCGCCGGGCGAGCGTTGCGCGTGACGTACGCCGTGCTCTTCCTGGCCTACGCGCTCGCGATCTACGCCTTCACCCGGCGCTGGCTGCCGAGCGGCTGGGCCGTGATCGCGACGCTCCTCCCGCTGCTGAGCGTCCAGCTGCTCTGGCTCTCGGACGCGCTCTTCGCCGAGCTGCCGTTCGCGCTCACCGGCATGCTCTTCCTGCTCGTCGCCGAGCGCGAGGACCGCCGCGGTCTCGCCGCCCTGCTCGGCGCCGCGACCTATCTGTTGCGCGCGAGCGGGCTCGCGCTGCTCGCGGCCTGGGTCGTCGACGCGCTCTTCGAGCGCCGCGTGCTCGAGGCCGTGCTGCGCGCCGTCCTCGTGGGCGTGCCGGTGCTCGGCTGGCAGGCATACGTGTCGGCGGTGCAGCAGAGCCCGGAGTTCCGCGCGCCCGCCTACGAGTACCAGCGCGCGCCTTACCAGTTCTACAACGTCGACTACCCGACCAACCTCCGCTACGTCGATGCGTTCGCGCCCGAGCGCGGGATGGCGACGACGGCGGGGCTCGCGGGGCGCGTCGTCGCGAACGGGCTCGCCCTTCCGGCACACCTCGGCGCCAGCATCGGCGTGCCCGCCGAGAGCCCGCTCCAGTCGGTGTTCCGGCTGAACCCGCCGCCCGCGCCCTGGTCGGTCGGCCGCGGCGGTCTCGCCATGATCGGGGTGGTCGCCGCCGCGGGGCTCGGCCTGGTGGCGGCGGCCGGAGCGCGCCTCGCGCCGCTCTACTGGCTGGCCTCGCTCGTGCTCGCCGCGCTGACGCCCTTCGCCTCGCAGTTTCAGCGCTACCTGATGCCGCTCGCGCCGCTGACGGCGCTCGGCTTCGTCATGGTGCTGGCGTCCGCCTGCAACGGGGCGAGCCGGCGACGCGAGGCGTTCGTGAGCGCCGCGCTCGGCGTGCTGGTCGCCACGCAGGTGATGGTGCTCGGGACGACCTTCGCGTCGCACCACGAGCGCACCGCGGACGGCGACCGCCTGCTCTTCTACTCTCCGCGCTGGCGGCAGCACGACGCCGCGCTCGCCTGGCTCGCCGCGACCGCCCCCCGCGACGCCGTCGTCGCCACCTCGACGCCGCATCGTCTCCATCTGCAAAGCGGCCTCCGCGCCGTCTTTCCGCCCTTCGAGTCCGACGTCGCCCTGGCGGCGCGCCTCCTCGACGGCGTCCCGATCGGCTTCCTCGTGATCGACGACCTCGACTTCCTCGACGTCACGCGGCGCTATGCCGCCCCGGTCGTGGCGGCGTTCCCGGAGCGCTGGGATCTCGTCTGGGGCACGCCGGCGAGCGGCTCGCGCATCTACCGACGACGGTGATACTAGCCGACGCGTCATGGCCGCACGCCGCCGCCCGATCGGATGGATCGCGCTCGCCGGACTCTTCGGCTTCATGGCGCTCGTGGTGTACCGGAGCCTGCACATGTCGGGCATCCGCTGCGAGGTGTGCATCACCTTCCACGACCGCTCGATGTGCCGCACCGTCGACGGCGAGCGCGAGGAGGACGTGATGATGGCGGCCACCACCAACGCCTGCGCCTACCTCGCGAACGGCGTGACCGAGGGCATGGCCTGCTCGCGCACGCCGCCGACCAAGGCCGACTGCCAGGTGCTGCCGTAGCTAGGCCATCACGCCGTAGGCGGCGACCGGCTCGGCGATGCCCTTCAGCGGCAGGCGACCGAAGGGGCGGAGCTCGAGGCCGTCGCCGTCACCGAGCGCCTCGCGGGTGCTTTCGGTGACGAGAATCGGCGAGGCGAGGTCGCGTGTCATCACCTGCAGGCGCGCCGCCAGGTTCACGGCGTCGCCGACGATGGTGTAGGTGACCCGCCGGCCGGTGCCGACGTTCCCCGCGATCATGTCGCCGGTGGCGATGCCGATCCCGGCGTCGAGCCGCTCGTCGGCATTGAGGTTCCGCTGGGCGAGCGCGCGCTGCAGCTCGATCGCCGCGCGCACGGCGGCGCGGGCGTGGTCGCGGAGCGGCTGCAGCGGCCCGCCGAAGACCACGATCACGCCGTCGCCGAGAAATTGCGTGACGACGCCGCCCTCGCGCTCGCACACCCGCTCGACGATCGCGTAGTACTCGGTCAGCACCTGCACGACCCACTCCGGGGTCCCGCGCCGGGTCATGGCGGTGAAGCCGCGGAGGTCGACGAACATCGCGGTCGCGTGCACCGTCTCGCCGCGGAAGGCGATGCCGCGCTCGAGCGCGTGCTGCGCGACGGCCGGGCTCACGTAACGCCCGAAGAGCTCGCGGGTGCGCTCGGCGGTCCGGAGATCGTCGACCATGGCGTTGAAGTGCGCGTTCAGCTCGCCGAGCTCGTCGGCGCTCCGCACCGGCGCCCGCACCGAGAGATCGCCGGTCGCGACCGCCGCCATGGCGGCGCGGAGCGCCTGCACCGGCCGGTTGATGAAGCGCGCCACGAGCCACGCCATGAGAAGCGAGACGACGCCGGTGACGATGGCGATGAAGGCCTGCGCCCGTACCAGCTGGTGCCAGAAGTGGCTGATCTCGCCGGTCAGGTGCGGGCCGTAGCGGCGCTGGATGCCGAAGTCGACGAGCAGCATGAGGGCGAGCGGCAGGATCGACGTGACGGCGAAGGTGCCACCGAGCCGGGCGAGGATCGGCACCCTGAGGACCCCGCGCCGCTCGATCCGGCCGTCGGGAAAGAAGACCGGCACCTGGCGGCGGAGGTAGAACTCGCTCGCGAGAAAGGTGAGCGCGGCGGTGAGCGGCCCGGCGACCAGCACGAGCGCGGCGGTGATGCGCCAGAGCTCGCCCGGCGCGAGACCGGCGACCGCGCGCAGGTAGACCAGGTAGAAGGTGCCGGCGAGCATCCAGGCGGCCTGCGTCAGGAGCGTGTTGGCGAGCGGCGCGTTCAGGACGCGGCGGCGCACGACCAGCGGCACGGTCGCGGGATCCGCGCCCTCACGGAGACGCTGCCGCCAGCGGGCGAGCGGCCCGAACCAACGCGCGCTCAGATACACGTTGCCGGCGAGCAGCACCGACACCACGACCGTGAACACGATGAAGCGCTGCACCCCGACCTCGGGCGCCTCGGGCAGGGTCAGCTCGGCGTGGCCGATGGTCGGATCGAGGGGATCGACGAAGGTGAAGTACAGATAGACCAGGAGCGCCCCGGCGAGGTTCGCGGGCAGGACCGGCAGGGCGGCGGCGCGCAGCAAAAAGCCCTCGCGCGGGATCGACTCGGACGGCGCCGGCATGTCGGTCCCTGTAGCACGGGCCCGGAGCCCGTGCCCGGCCGGTGACAGCGGGTGCCCGACGCGCGCCGAGTGTGCTAGCCGGGTGGGCGATGGGGACCGACGAGCCGGGCACGAGCCCGAAGCCGGCCGCACCGGGGGGGCCGCGACGGCGGCGGCGGCGGCGCGGCCGGCGCGGCGAGCACGGACCCGAGAAGGCCGGCGCGGAGCGCGAGAAGTCGACGCCGGAGACCCGCAGCGCGGGACCGGGACGCGGCAACGCCGCCCGCGGCAGGCCGGAGCGCGGGAAGCCCCCACGGCCCGCGCCGCCGCCCGAGGTCGTGCCGACGGTGAGCCACCTCACGGAGTCGAGCCCGACCGGCGAGCCGCTCACCGCCGACGAGGTCGTCGAGATGAAGCAGCACCTCGGCTTCCTCCGCGAGTACAAGGACGCGCTCCGCCTGCGCCTGAACGCCGCCGAGGATCTTCTCGTCAACGGCCGCCGCGAGCCGAGCGATCGCGGCGTCTGTCGGCACCTGCTCGGCAAGGTCGACCGCGCCGTCATCGACGCCGCCGTCGGGCGCGAGCCGATGAAATCGAACGCGCCGGCGCGCGCCCGCATGCTGGCCGGCGCCATCCGACTGACCGCCGACGTCGGCGTGCTGCTCGCCTATCTCGAGACCCTGGCGATGTCGCGCTCCCACGCCGAGGCCGCGCAGGCGTTCGCCGAGGTGGTGCGGCGGATCGACTTCGAGAGCCTCTCCGCGACCCGGCTGGCCCGCCTCCTGCAGGTGTTGACGGAGACCTTCGCGGGACAGGAGCGCGTCCAGGTACTGTTCAGCCTCCTCGACGGCGACGCCTTCCGGCGCGCCTTCGACGCCGCCGAGCCGATGCTGCCGCCCGAGGTGGCCGCCGTCTTCGCGCCGCTCCGCGCCGTGCATCGCCGGCTGGCGGGCGAGACCACTCCGGCGTCCGCGAGCGGCGGCGACGCCAGCGACCGCCTCGCCGTCGGCCTCGAGCAGGTGCTGGCCGCACCCGATCCGGTGCTGCGCGGCTACGCCGAGCCGCTCCGCCTCCGCATGCTCGAGCTCGCGCTCGATCCTGGAATCCCGGCCGCCCTCGCCGACCGCGCCGCCGGGGTGCTGCTGACGAGCCTGGCGCGCACCGGCAAGACCTTCACCCGGCTCGCCATGCGGCGCGCCTCGCAGCTGCTCGCGCGCCACGTCGACGATCGCGCACGCGCGGTGCTCGAGGAGGTGAAGCGCGCGGCGCCGGGATTCCAGACCACGGCCCGCTGGCTCGGCGCCCTCGACGCCAAGCACATGGGACGGATCGCGCTGACCGCAAGCCCGCCGGAGCGCGGCCGCCTCGGCGCCGGCTTCTGGCTCGACGGCCAGCGGCCGGTCTGGTTCCGCACCGCACCCGCGGGCGACGCCGCCCGCCTCGCCGCCGAGGCGGCCCTGCAGCGCACGCTCGCGCTCCCCGGCGTCGCACCGGTCGTCGAGCACGGGGTCGCGAGCGGCATCCCCTACGTCGCGGTCCTGTCCGCGGGCCGTCCGTTCCTGGTCGACGCGGCCCAGCCCGAGCAGGGCGCGTCGCTCGCCTTCGCGGCGCACGTGGCGCGGCTCGTCCGCGCGCTCGCGCTCGCCGGGGTGACGCTGCCAGACGCGGCCCCGGAGCGCTTCTGCATCACGGGCGATCGCACGCTCACGCTCGCCGACCTGGACGGCGCCGAGCGCGTCGCCTCGGAGGAGGCCGCGGCGATCGCCTTCACGACCGCGGCCAGCGCGGTGCAGGCGCTCCTCGCTCCCGGCGTGCTCGCCGCCGAGCCCCTCGCCGCGGCCCTCACCAGCGGCGACCTGGTCGCCCTCGTCCAGGCCCTCGATTCCACGGCGCTCCACCTCCGTCGCGACGACTGACCGCGCGTTCGCCACGCGCTTTGTGGATTGCAGGGGCGCCTTCGGGGCCTATAGCCTTTGCATGGGTCGTCCTTTCTCATGTCCTTGATCGATCGGTCCGCCACCGAGCTCGCCCGCGCGATCGCCGCCGGTGAGACCTCGTCGGAAGACGTCGTCCGCGCCCATCTGGCGCGCATCGACGCCCTGAACCCGCGGCTGAACGCCGTCGTCGGGCGCTTCGACGAGGAGGCGCTGGCGGACGCGCGGCGGGCCGACGTCGAGCTCGCGCGCGGCACCTGCCGCGGTCCGCTGCACGGCGTCCCGGTCACCTTGAAGGAGTCGCTGGCGATGGCCGGCAAGGTCACGAGCTGCGGCTCGACCGTGCTGCAGCGGAACGTCACCGCGACCGACGCGACCGCGGTCGCGCGCCTCCGGCGCGCCGGCGCCATTCCGATCGGCCGCACCAACGTGCCCGACATGGGCATGGATTCGCACGCCCACAACCTGGTCTGGGGGACCACCCACAATCCCTGGAATCCGCTCTTCTCCCCCGGCGGCTCGTCGGGCGGCGAGGGCGCCGCGATCGCGTCCCGCATGTCGCCGCTCGGTCTCGGCTCGGACGTCGCCGGCTCGATCCGGGTCCCGGCGGCCTTCTGCGGCATCCTCGGCCTGAAGCCGACGCAGCATCGAGTGTCGATCGCCGGCCACGTGCCCCAGGTGCTGCCCGACTATCTCCAGATCGGGCCGCTGGCGCGCTCGGTGGACGACCTCGAGGTGGCGCTCGCCGCCATCGCCGGTCCGGACGGCGTGCAGTCGATGGTCCCGCCGGTGGCGCTGGCGCCGAGCCTGCCGCGTCCGGAGCGCGCGCTCAGGATCGGCGTCCTCGACGGCGACGGAACCGTGCTGGTGAGCCGCGCCGTGCGGGCGGGCGTCGCACGCGCCGCCGACGCCGCCGCCAGGCTCGGACACGCGGTCGAGCGCGCCGACTTCGCGCACCCCGAGGACGCGGTGGTGAGCCTGGCACGCATCTACGCCATCGCCTTCACCAAGCTCCGCGCCGCGGTGGTCGCCGCGCCCGCCGCCTACCATCCCTATCTGCACGACTTCGTCGCCCACGTGCCGCCGCCGAGCGTCGACGAGCTCGACCAGGCATTCGAGATGCGCGAAGCCTTGCGGAGCCGGATGATGGCGTGCTTCGCGCGTTACGACGTGCTGATCGCGCCGCAGCTCGGGGTCGCGAAGCTGCCGATCGGCACGACCAACGACGTCGACGTCGACGGCGCGCGCGTGCCCTTTCTCTGCACCCTCGCCTACTCGGCGCTGCCGAACGCGACCGGCAACCCGAGCCTCGCGATACCGACCGGCCTCGACGGCGGCCTGCCGGTCGGCGTGCAGCTGATCGGGCCGATGTGGGGCGAGCCGCTGCTCTTCACGATCGCGCGTCCACTGCTCGACGCCCTCGGCGGCGTGCGGCTACCGCCCGACGCGTTGTAGCTCATTTCGGCCCCCTGCCTGGATGTGACAGCGACGGCGGCCGTCGGGAAGAGCGGACGGTGGCGGGCTCAGCGGCGGGTCCTCCATCGCACGCGTTCCTCGCAGGCCGCCGTCGCAGCCACTGAGCAAACGCGCACTTCGCGCTCCCGCACGCATTTGTAAGGCGACGTTCAAGCATGAACGAGCCGCTAGAGAGCTGACACGCCTTCGCCATGGCGTGCGCTTGTGACCGCGCTCAAGCGGACGCAGACGTCCGCGACCGCACTGCCCTCCGCGGCGTCTCACGCAGCGCGTCGTTCCGGGTACGCGCCTTGCTGCGTGTCTCCGGCTGATCCGCCGGCACGCGCAACGGTCTCAGACGGCGGATCGACACTATCCAGAACCACTTTCGAGAGTCGTTCGTCGTCAACGGACCGCCCCGCGAGAGTCGCGGGTCGGCGCATTGCAGTGAGGGGGGAGGTCACCATGCAAGGTCGTTCGCTCGTGAGCAGGATTTCACGCATCGCAGGTGCAGCCGCGTTGATGCTCGGTGTCACCACGGTTCCGTCCGCGTTCGCGCAGCCGCCGCCGAATCTCACCTGTCCCGGAGTGCAGGTGGTGCAACGCATCGAGGAGAAGGGGTGTCCCGCAACGCCGAAACGTCCGATGCACATCCGGAAGCGCGTCTGCTGCCAGCGCCCGTCGGGCCAGATCAATTGCCGGCCCTTCCAACCCTGTCCAGCCAACTCCCCGAACTGATCGGATCCCGAGCCGACGATGCAGGATCAGATCACGGCGCGCGTGAGCGCGCTCGCGCTCGGGCTTTGTCTCGTCTGGGGATGCGGTCCACACCGTTCGCCGCAACCGGAGGCCGTTAGCCTCCGGGACGCGGCGGCGGCCGGCTCGCTGATGACGGGCGGGGATCGCGACGCGCTCGCCGCGGTCGCGACGGCGCGCACCGCGGAGGCGCCGACCGACGGCTACCGCATCGGCCCCGACGACCTCCTCGACGTCCGCATTCCCGATCTCACCGAGCCGCAGGCGATGGTGGGGGCGCGAGCGGGCGGCGTCCAGGCGGGCGGACAGGCGATGGCGGGAGCGCCGGTGTTTCAGCAGGGACTTCGCGTCAGCGCTTCCGGCGACATCAACGTGCAGACGCTCGGGTCGGTCCGCGCGGCCGGGCTCACCCCGACCGCGCTCGAGGCCGAGCTCGCGCGCCGGCTCATGGCATCCGGCATCCTGCGCGCGCCGCAGGTGAGCGTGCAGGTGGCGGAGTATCGGAGTGGGGTGGTGGCGGTGATTGGGAGCGTCGAGCGGCCGGGTCTCTATCCGGTAACGCGGCCGCACGCGACGATCGCCGATCTGTTGTGGGCGGCGGGGGGGCCCAGCAAGGACGCTGGGAGGGTGGTGGAGTTCGTGGGGAACGACGGTCCGCACGCCGGGACGCCGATTCGCATCGATCTCGAGGTGCTGCTGCACCCCGAGGTGCGGGCGACGGCCCCCGGTGCGGTCTGTCGGGGTGCGGCGTGTACGGATCTCCGGCTGAACGCCGAGGTCCGGCCCGGCGACGTCATCAGCGTGAAACCGGCGGGCAGCGTGACGGTGGACGGCTGGGTCGACAAGCCCGGCTCGTATCCGGTCACCCGCGGCCTCACCCTCGGCGGCGTGATCGCGGCCGCCGGCGGACCGCTCTTCCCGGCGGATCGCAGCCGCACCACGGTGCGGCGGGTGGTGGCGTCCGGCCGAGAGGTCTCCTTCGACGTCGACCTGGCGGCGGTCTCGGCGGGAACGGCCACCGACGTTCCCATCACCGACGGCGACGTCGTGCACGTCCCATCCGCGCCCACACGCCTCGTGCCGTGGTCGCTGTGGTCGGTGGCGCGCGAGATGGTCCACGTCGGTGGCAGCGTGTTGCTCTTCTAGATCCGAAGGAGATCCCGTGCCGATCAATCCCAATGATGCCTCGGACGGGGCGGCGCTCGTCCCGTCCCAACGTGAGCCGTTCGCGACCGCGGCGGTGCCGCTCGGTCCGGCGACCTACGACGCCGATCTCGGCGAAGCGCCGTCGCGCCGTCTCCGCGACTACCTCCGCATCCTCTACAAGTACCGTTGGCTCGGCGCCGCCTGCTTCGGCCTGACGCTCGGCCTGACCGTCCTGGTCACGCTGCTGACGACGCGGCTCTACACCGCCGCGACGCGCCTGCAGATGTCGCGCCAGTCGCCGATCCAGCTCCGCCTCGACGGCAACGTCCTCGACCTCGAGCAGAGCGAGCGCAACGTCAACGGCACCTCGAGCTTCCTCGCCACGCAGGTGGCGGCCCTCAAGAGCCGCGACCTCGCCGAGCGGGTGATCCGCACCCGCCACCTGACGGAGAACGCGGCCTTTCTCCACCCGGGATCCGAGCGCGGCAGCCTGCTCGAGATCGGCGGCCAGCTGCTCGGCGGGCTCCGCCCGCGCGGCCTCGGCACGGCACCCGCCGCGCACGACGACGCGAGCGCCGGCGGCGAGATCGATTCCGAGCTTCTCGATCGCTACCTCCGCTGGCTCGACGTCCGCGACGTGCGCGGCACGGATCTGATCGAGGTGCGCTTCACCACGCCCGACGCGACGCTCTCGGCGGTGCTGGCGGCGGCCCACACCCAGGCCTACGTCGAGGCCAACGAGGAGGCGCGACTCGGCACCGACGCCACCGCGCGGAGCTTCCTCGACCAGCAGCTCCGCGAGTCGCGCGCCAACGTCGACCGCGCCCAGGCGGCGATCCGCCTCTTCTCCATCGAGCACCCGAACGTCGCGGTGAACCAGGAGCAGAAGGTGGTCGGGCAGAAGATCAGCGAGCTCGCGAGCCAGCTCACCAAGGCCGAGGGCCAGCGCGTCACCCTGCAGTCCCGCTTCGAGTTCCTGAACGACCCCAAGGCCGAGCCGCTCGCCTACTTCCTCGACAAGCCCGGCATCCAGAAGCTCCATCTCGCCCTCCTCGACCTCCGCGCCGAGCGCGCGGCGCTCGGCGGCCGGCTCGGCCCGAATCACGAGGCCATGCGTGAGCTCGCGCGCCAGGATTCCGAGGTCACGCGCCAGCTCGGCGCCGAGGTGCAGCACGAGGTCGAGTCGGTGCGGGCCCGCTACGACGCGGCCCTCGCCCGCGAGCACGGCCTCCGGAAGCAGGTCGGCGAGCTCGAGCAGTCGGCGATCGTGCTGCGCGACCTCGGTGTCCGCTACGACCTCCTGAAGGAGGACGTCGAGACCGTGACCGCCCTCCACGGCTCGCTCATGAAGCAGCAGATGGAGACGGCCGTGAACTCCGGGCTCGCGGCCTCCAACATTCGCGTCATCGAGCGCGCCGAGGTGCCCGAGAGCCCGAGCACGCCGCGGATTCCGATGAACCTGGCGCTCGGCCTCGCCGCCGGTCTGGTGCTCGCCTTCGGCGCGACCGCGCTCTGCGAGTACTTCGACGACAGCGTGAAGAGCAGCGAGGAGATGGAGACGCTGCTCCAGCTGCCGGCGCTCGCCACCATTCCGAATTTCGCGCTGGCGCGACGCGCGCCGGTGGCGCGTGCCCTCGGGAACGCCGCCGCGAGCGGCAGCGGCGCCGTGCCGGCGCTGGCCGCGAGCGGCGTCGTGCGGGAGCTCGTGGTGCTGCACGAGCCGTGGTCGCCGGTCGCCGAGGCGTTCCGCGCGCTCCGCACCGCAGTCCTGTTCTCGACCCCGGGGGCGCCGCCGAAGATGCTGCTGGTGACGAGCGCCGGCGCCGGCGAGGGCAAGACGGTGAGCTCGCTGAACCTCGCCGCGACGCTCGCCGAGGCCGGCTCGCGCGTGCTGCTCATCGACGTCGACCTCCGGAAGCCGAGCTGTCATCGCGGCCTCGGCATCACCAACGACCGGGGCCTCTCGAGCTTCCTCTCCGGCCAGGTCGATCTCGCCGGCGTGACCCTCGAGCTCGAGGCGCCGCGGATCTCGTTCATCCCGGCCGGGCCGACGCCGCCGAACCCCGCCGAGCTGGTCGGCTCGGCGCGCATGCGCGACGCCCTCGAGGAGCTGCGCGACGCCTACGACTTCGTCATCCTCGACTCGCCGCCGGTGCTGCCCGTGACCGACGCCGTGGTGCTGGCGCGCCAGGTCGACGGCGTGGTGCAGGTCGTGAAGGGCCACGACACGCCGCGCGAGCTCATCCGTCGCGCCCGCGACCAACTGGCGCAGGCGAACGCGCATCTCCTCGGCGCGGTGATCAACAACGTCGACCTCGGGTGGGGCGACCTCTACTTCTACAACCGTTACTACGGCTACTACCGGCAGCCGTCGGCGGTGGAGGCGGCATGAGCACGACCGATCGTCGCATGTTGACCGCGTTGCAGCTGCTCGTCCTCGCGGTGCCGCTCCTGCTCGGCGGCCGCCAGGCGTGGACCGTGGCGCTCGCGGGACCCGTCGTCCTCGTTCTCCTGATCGCGACCCTGCGGGCCCGCCGCCAGAGCGGCGGCGGACCGGCGCTCACCGGGATCGCGGCGCTCGCCGCCTTCGTCGCCGTCGCGCTCGCGACCACGCTGCCGCTGCCGCCGCTCGTGCTGCGCGTGCTCTCGCCGGCGACGGCGCGGCTCTACGCCGAGATGCTGCCCGGCTGGCCCGCGAGCGGCGACTGGAGCACGTGGCGGACGCTGGCGATCGACCCCTACGGCGTCTGGCTCGAGATCGGCCGCCTGGCGCTCGGCTTCGGGATCTTCGCGGTGATCGTGGCCCATCCGTGGCGGAGCGATTTCCCCGGCGAGAACGGCGGCGAGCGCGTGCTCTCCCGCCTCGTGGTGACGCTGATCGCGGGCGCGAGCGCGTTCGCGGCGCTCGCCCTGATCGAGCAGATCGCCGGCAACGGCTCCGTGCTGTGGATCTCGGGCGTACCGACGCGCGCCGGCCGCGCCTCGGGGCCCTTCGTCAACCCGAACCACTTCGCCGCCTGGCTCGAGATGATCGTGCCGGCGGCCCTCGGCTACGCGGTGGCGCTCGGCCTCCGGCTCCGCCGCCGCCTCCACGCCGCCGCCCAGGTGGGCCGCGGCATGGGCGTGCACGCGCGGCGGGCCTGGATCGCCGCGGTGGTCTCGAACCAACGCGCGCTGGCGCTGCCGCTCGCCGCCGGCACCGCGGTCGTGATCATGGTGGTCGCGCACCTCGCGACCGACTCGCGCGCGGGCGCGGCGGCGCTGCTGGTCGGTCTCGCGATCGCCGGCGCCGGGATGGTGGCGAGCGCACGACGGCGGAGCCGTCGGAGTGCCGTGCCGGGCTGGCTCCCGGCCGCGCTCGCCGCCGTGCTGCTCGTCACCAGCGTCGGCACGATCGTGCTGTGGGCGAGCGCCGAGGGCGACGACGAGAGCGCCGCGATGGGCGACGTCGTCGACGTGAGCCTGGCGAGCCGTCTCGCGGTGGCAGCGAAGGGGCGCGCGATCGTGAGCGCGCATCCGCTCTTCGGCACCGGTCTCGGCTCGTGGCTGCACGCCTTCCGCCCGCATCAGACGCCGCCCGTCGAGGGCGGCATCTGGGACCACGCCCACAACGACTACCTCGAGCTCGCCGCCGACACCGGCACGGCCGGGATGGCGGCGGCGCTCGCCTTCGCCATCGCCGTCGCGACGACGCTCTGGCGCCAGCGCCGAGCCCGGCACGCCGAGAGCAGCGAGCGCCGCGGCCGCTCGGCGTCCCTGCCGCCCGGCTTCGAGCTTCCGGAATGGCGTGCCGCGCTCCGCGATCGGGCACCGCTCCGCTGGGGCCTCGCGGGCGGCGTGGCCGCGATCCTGGTCCACAGCCTCGTCGACTTCGGCCTCCGCATGCCGGCGAACCTGCTCACCCTCATGCTGATCGTCGCCCTCCTGATCGTGGCGGGACGATCGCACGCGTCGGACGCCGCGTCCGACGACACGCTGGCGCTGCCGCCCGCCGACCTGCCTCCGGCGGGCGCGCCGGCGCTGGCGGCGCTGGTGGCGCTCCTGGTCGCGGCCGCGCTGGTCCCGACGCTCGACACCGTCCGCACGCTCGCCGGCGCCCGCCCGGTCGCGCCGCGCGCCGCGCTCCAGCTCGCGGACCTGACGCTCGCCGAGGATGGTGACGAAGGGCGGACGACCGCATTGGCGCTCGTCCACCACGCCCTCGACTGGTCGCCCGCCGATCGCGACGCCCACGAGGCCGCGGCCGTCGTGGCCGGCCCCGGGCCGGAAGGCGACGCGGCGCTCCGCCGCGCCATCGCGCTCGCGCCCTGGGCGCCCGAGCTCCGGGACGCGCTCGCGGCCCGCCTCGCGGAGCGCGGCCTCGTGCAGGCCGCCGCCGCCGAGCTCGAGGAGTCGATGCTGCGCTTTCCCTATCTGGTCTCGCACGACTACCTGAGCACCGAGACCGCGCTCACGAGCCGCACCCCCGCCGAGCTGCTGCGCGCGCTCGCCGACGGCGACACGCTGCCGGTGCGTCTCGCCTCGCTCGACGACGCGACCGCGGGCGCCATCGAGCGCGGGCTCGCACGCGCGCTCGCGACGATGGCCCCCGGCAAGGTCCGCTCCAGCGTGCTGAACGACCTGGCGCTCCTCCTCGAGGCGCGCGAGCGCTTCGGCGACGCGGCCGTCCTGCTGCGCGCCGAGGCCGAACGGAGCCAGGACGGGCGAGCCTGGCTGGCGCGCGCCGCCCGCGACGCGCTCCGCGCCCGCGACCTCGGCGCCGCCGAGGAAACGCTCCTCGCCGCGCTCGCCGACACCCCCGATCAGGGCCGTCTCTACCGCGACCTCGCCGTCGACGTGTACGCGGCGCGCGGCGACTTCGCGCGCGCCGAGACCGTGCTCGCGGCCGGCGAGCGGAACGCGGTCGACATGCTGCCGGTCCACCGCGGCATGACGGAGTTCCTGGCGCGGCGCGCGGCGGCGGAGGACGAGCGCACCGCGGCGGCATGGGCCCTCGGCAACGACGGCGAGGCGGATGACGCTCCGTGAGCGTCGGTCAGGCGGCGCCGGAGCGTCGCGCCAGCGACGCGAGCGCGCGGGCCGGGACACCGGCCACGACCTGGGTCGACGGCACGTCGCGCGTCACCACGGCGCCGGCCCCGACCACCGCGTGGTCGCCGATGCGCACCCCGGCGAGGATGCGTGCCCCGGCGCCGATCCAGACGTCGCTGCCGACGGCGACGGGGGATTCGATCACGGCCGCGTCGCGGATCGCGACGCCGGGGCGCGTGTAGTCGTGCTCGGTGGTGAGCAGCGTCGTGGCGTGCGCGATCGAGACGTCGCTGCCGATCGAGAGGCCGCCGGTCGCGTCGAGGTAGCACATGGGGTGCACCGACACGTTGTCCCCGAACTCGGCGCGCTCGAGCCGGAAGAGGAACACGCCCTCGTGGATCGCCACGCAGTCCCCGCAGCGGCGCGCGAGACGGCGGAGGAGGACGTAGCGGAGCGCGATGCCGAGCCGGGTCGGCACGGGCCGGGCGAGCGTCATGAGGAGGCGCGCGACGCCGCGTGGCAGCAGCGCGAGGCACGCGGAGAGCGCCACGAGCAGCGGCTTCGTCGCCTTGAAGATGGTCCGACCTCGCATCCGCACCCAGAGTATCGGCACGAGCGCGCCTCGTCTGTACGCGAACGACCGTCGCTCCGCGGCAACGTCGCCTGGGCGGCGGCCGGCAACGTCGGCTACGCCGCCTGCCAGTGGGCCGTGCTGGTCGTGCTCGCCAAGCTCTCGTCCGCCGAGGACGTCGGCCGCTTCGCGCTCGGGCTCGCCGTCACGGCACCGGTGATGATCGCGGCCTGCCTGCAGCTCAGGGTCGTCCAGGCAACCGACACGAGGGGCGACCACTCGTTCGGCGCCTACCTCGGGCTCCGCCTGGTCACGACCGGCGCGGCGCTGCTCGCGATCGCGGCGATCGCGCTCGCCGCCGGCTATCCGCCGATCATGATGGGCCTGATCATGCTGATCGCGACCGCCAAGGCCTCCGAGGCGGTGAGCGACGTGGTCTTCGGTCTCCTGCAACGCCATCACGACCTCCGCCGCGTCGCCGTCTCGATGCTGGCCAAGGGCGGCCTCTCCGTCGCCTGCGTCGCCGTCGTGCTCTGGCTGACCGGAAGCCTCTCGTGGGCGACGCTCGCGATGGCGCTCGCGTGGGGCGGCGTGCTCGCGCTCTACGATCTCCGGGCGGCGCGCCGTCTGACGGCGATCCGCCCGCTCCTCCATCCGGCGCCGCTCGCGCGTCTCGCCTGGGTGGCGCTTCCCATGGGGATCGTCGCGGGCCTGCAGAGCCTGATGACGAACGTGCCGCGCTATGCCGTCGAGGCGGACGGCGGCGCGCGCGCGCTCGGGTACTTCGCGGCCATCGCCTACCTCGTGATGGCGGGCAACCAGCCGGTGATGGCGCTCTGGGCCGCGCTCAGTCCGCGCCTCGCCGAGCTCTTCGTCGCCGACCGGGCCGCCTACCGGCGGCTCACGCGGCGGGCCGTGCTGCTCGCGGTCGCCGTCGGCGCGGCGGTGGTGGGCGGGGCGCTCGTCTGCGGCCGAACCATCCTGGCGCACGCCTACACCCCCGAGTACGCGGCGCACGCGGACGTGCTGGTGTGGCTCGCCGTGGTCGCCGCGGTCGGCTACGTCGCGAGCGCGCTTTGCTGCAGCATCACCGCGGCGCGCCGCTTCGCGGACCAGCTCGTCGTCGCCGCGCTGACGCTCGCCGTCTCGTGGCTCGCGAGCCTGCTTCTCGTCCCGCGCTTCGGTCTGGTCGGCGCCGCCTGGGCGCTCTTGGCGGCGACGGCCACCCAGGTGGCGTGTCTCGCCACGGTGTATCGGCGGGTGAGCGCCGCATGACGGCGACGTCCTCCAGAGCCGTCAGCGCCGACGCGGTCGCGGGCACGCTGCTCGTGACCGTCGCCTGCGTCGCCACGGCCGCACTGACCGGGGTGGCGCACTGGAGCCTCGTCGCGCTCGGCCTCTGCGGCGCGCTCGAGGCGCCGACGCTGCTGCGCTGGCTCCGCGGCAAGTGCGATCCCTTCGATCCGAAGGCGCTCGCAACGCTCCTGATCTTCCACAACACGTTCGTCGCGCCGCTCCTGCACCTGGTGTGGGACTGGTACACGCCGCTGATCCGCGTCCCCGACGATCCGGCGGCGTGGTTCGGGAAGCTCGCGCTCTTGAACGTCGCCTCGCTGCTCTGCCTCGAGGCCGCCTACGGCGCGACGACGGCACGCCCGCTCCGCCCGCGCCCGCTGCGGCCCGCGTCGCGGCAGCGCCTGCTCGCCGCGCTCGGCGTGAGCGCGTCGACGGCGTTCCTCGCCAAGGTCTACTTCCTGCAGCACATGGGCGGCATCACCCAGATGATCAGCGCCTACGAGGTCCGCGACGCGTCCTTCGCGGGCACGGGCTGGATCCTGATGCTGGCGTGGCCCTTCTTCCTGCTCGTCCTGCTCTGGGGCGTGACGCTGATGCGGGCGCGCCTGCAGGTGCGCCGGCCCTCGCTGCTCGCCGTCGTGGCGATCCTGGCGCTCTTCGCCGTCGGACACTTCGCCTGGGACGGCCTCCGCGGCAGCCGGCTCAGCACGCTCGGCGGCGTCTTCATCGCGGCCGCGTTCTGCCATCTCCTGGTGCGCCGCCTCAAGGTCTCGCTCGTGCTCGCCGGCGTCGCCGCGACCGTCGCGTTCTCGTTCGCGTACAATTTCTACAAGGGCGCCGGTCGCTCCGGCATCGCCGACGCCTTCTCGAGCACGAGCGGATTCGTCCAGGTGCAGCAGCAGACCGGGCGCAACTTCGGCTGGCTCCTCCTCGGCGATCTCGCGCGCGCCGACATCCAGATGGAGATCTTCTCGACCATCTACGACGGCAATCCCGACTACGACCTGAAGCTCGGCGGGACCTACGTGGGCGCCGCCGTGTTCGTGCCGCGGAGCCTCTGGCCGACCCGCCCGCGCGGACCGCAGGAGGCCTACGCCGAGCTGCAGAACGGCTCGATCGCGGTGCGCGAGGGCGAGATCCCGAACAGCCGCGTCTTCGGCTTGCCGGGAGAGACGCTGCTCAATTTCGGCTGGCTCGGCGTCCCCATCGCGTACGCGCTCTTCGGGCTCCTGCTTGGCGCGTTTCGGAACGCCGTGGACCGGCTCCAGCCCGGCGACGGCCGCCTCTTGCTCGTCCCGCCGGCACTCTGGCTCCTCTTGAACCTCTACATCCTGGACCTGAGCGAGGTGGTGCACATGTTCTTCCAGGATGCCGCGCTGCTCATGGCCTGCGCGGCCTACGCCCTCTGGCGGCGCGAGGCGCGCGCCGTTCGTCGCGCGCCGAGCCTCCGGCGGCCCCTCTCTCTGACGCCGAGCCCCGCACTCCCATGCATGCCAAGATCGCGATAGTCGCCAACACCCCCGAGACCTTTCGCTTCCTCGTGCGGGCGCAGCTCGACCGCGCCTGGGAGGAAGGCCTCGACGTGCACTGCGTCTCGGGACCGGGGCCGTACACCGCGGTGCTGCGCCACGACGGGTTCGCGGTCCACGAGGTGCCGTTGACGCGACTCCTCCGTCCCCGCGACGACCTCCGGGCGCTGGTGGCGATGGTGCGCCTGTTCCGGCGCGAACGCTTCGCGCTCGTGCACACGCACACCCCGAAGGCGGCGATCCTGGGACAGCTCGCGGCGCGCCTCGCCGGAACCGATCACGTCGTCAACACGGTGCACGGTCTCCTCGCGCACGACGCCATGCCGCTCGTGCGCCGCCTCGCCCTCGAGCCGGTGGACCGCCTGATGTGCGGCCTCTCGACGGCCGTGCTGTCGCAGAGCGCCGAGGACGTCGAGCGCGCCGTCCGGCGCCACATCTGCCGGCGCGGCAAGATCCGGCGGCTCGGCCAGGGCATCGAGCTCGCCCGCTTCGATCCCGCGCGGGTGCCGCCGGAGCGGCGCGCGGCGATCCGCCGCGAGCTCGGCCTACCGGCCGAGGCGTTGGTCGTCACCATGATCGCGCGTTTCTCGGCCGAGAAGGGCTACCGTGAGTTCTTCGCGATGGCGCGCACCCTCGCGGAGCGGCGGCGCGACGTGCACTTCGTCGTCGTCGGCACCACGCTCGACGAGCGCGATCCGGTCGACGTGCGACCCGCGAGCCACGGTCTCGACGGACGCCTGACGGTGCTGACGGATCGGAGCGACGTCCCCGACATCCTCGGCAGCGCGGACCTCGCCGTCCTGCCGACGTATCGCGAGGGCTTCCCGCGCTCGCTCGTCGAGGCCGCCGTCATGGCCGTGCCGGTCGTCAGCACGCGGATTCGCGGCTGCCGCGAGGCGGTGCGGGACGGCGAGACCGGTCTCCTGGTCGCGCCGCGCGACGCGGAGGAGCTCACCACGGCGGTCGAGCAATTGCTCGACGACCCCGAGCGCCGGCGGCGCATGGGGGCGGCGGCGCGCCGGCGCGCCTGCCGGGAGTTCGACGAGCGGCGCATCTGCGAGCGCGTCGTCGGGCTCTATCGCAATCTGCTGACCCGACCCGCGACCGCGCCGGCGGGCCTCAGACCGGCGGCCATCCCATGAACGCCGCCTTCTTCCACGACCACAAGTTCCGCCGCGACTCCGGCGGCGGGCTCTACAGCACGGGCGGCCTGTCGTATCCGGTGCTGGCCCGCTACCTCGACCACTTCGGCGCGCTGACCGTCGTCGGCAGAGCCGTGCCGTTCGCCGCGGGCGAGCACCCGGACACGCTGACGCCGGCCAGCGGTCCCGGCGTCGATTTCCGCTGCGTCACGCTCCGGAGCCCGCTCGACGTCGTCCTCGCGTCCGAGGTGCGCGCCACCGTTCGCGCCGCCGTCCTCGCCGCCGATTGCGTGATCGCCCGTCTCCCGAGCGCGCTCGGATTTCTCGCCTGCCAGACGGCGATCCGCACGGACACGCCCTGGGCCGTCGAGGTGGTGGGCTGCCCGAGCGACGCGCTCTGGAACTACGGCACCCGGCTCACGCGCGCGGCGACGCTGCCCTACCGCTGGCTGCAACGCCACTACGTCAAGCACGCGCGCCACGCGCTCTACGTCTCGCGTCGCTTCCTGCAGGATCGCTATCCGTGCGACGGCGTCAGCGTCGGGTGCCCGGACGTGACGCTCCCCGCGCCCGATCCCGAGGTGCTGACCCGGCGCCTCCGGCGTCTGGACGCGGGCTGGAGCGGTCGGACGGTCCAGCTCGGTCTCGTCGGATCCCTGGACGTCGGCTTCAAGGGCCACGAGACCGCGATTCGCGCGCTGGCGGCGATGCGCGATCGCATCCCGGACTTTCGGCTGAGAATCCTCGGCGCCGGACGTCCCGAGCGCTGGCGCGCGCTCGCGGCGGAGTGCGGCATCGCGGACAAGGTCGTCTTCGACGGCACGCTCGCCGCCGGTGACGCGGTCTTCGCGTGGATGGACGACCTCGACGTCTTTCTCATGCCGAGCCTGCAGGAAACCCTCGGCCGGGCGCTGGTGGAGGCCATGAGCCGCGGCTGTCCCGCTCTCGGCTCGCGCGAGACGGCGATCCCGGAGCAGCTCGGTGACGACTGCCTGCATCCCGCCAAGGACTTCACCGAGCTCGGCCGGCTGATCGTGCGCATGCTCGCGAACCCCGAGTACATGCGGCTCTCTGCGCTCGAGAACTTCCATCGCGCCGGCAAATACTCGAACCGTCTCGTCGACCGCACGCGCGGCGAGTTCTGGAGCGCAGTCGTCCAGCACGCGCGCGAGCGGGCATGCCATGCGAACCTCCGCGCGCGCAGCGCGCGGCCGAGCGCAGCGAGCCAGGGGATGAGCCGACGCGGCTTTGCCGCGGCGGCGAAGGGGGAGAGATCCCCCTTGTGAATATGAAGCGCCTGATCGACATCGCCGGCGCCCTCACCCTGCTGGCGCTCGCTGGCCCCGTGCTGGCACTCGCGGCGTGCGCCGTGTGGGCGACGATGGGACGGCCGGTCGTGTTCCGCCAGGCGCGGACCGGCCTCGGCGGCCGGACCTTCACGCTGCTGAAGCTCCGCACGATGCGTCCGGCCCGTCCCGGCGACGGCGTCTCGGCCGGCGACGCGACGCGGTTGACCGCCCTCGGGCGCTGGCTCCGCGCCACGAGCCTCGACGAGCTGCCGCAGCTCTGGAACGTGCTGCGCGGCGACATGTCGCTGGTCGGACCGCGGCCGCTCCTTCCCTGCTACCTCGAGCGCTACTCTCCGGAGCAGGCGCGCCGCCACGAGGTCGCGCCCGGCATCACCGGCCTGACGCAGGTGAGCGGACGGAACGCGCTCTCGTGGGACGAGAAGTTCGCGCTCGACGTCCGCTACGTCGACGAGCGGAGCCTCCGTCTCGATCTCTGGATCCTCTGGCGGACGCTCGTGACGGTGCTCGGCGGCAGGGGAATCGGCGCCGCCGACCACGCCACGATGCCGGAGTTCATGGGCGGGCTGCCGCCCGGAGGCGCGCGCTAGCCATGGTCGCACTCGAGAACCGCCGCCTCGCCCGGCGCGAGGCGAACGCGCACGAAGGCGCCGCCGTGCCGGCGTTTGACCCGCCACTCGGCGGCGTGCTCGCGGCCGGCGTCGTCGTAGCGGAAGGTCCGCACCGGTTCGGCGCAACGGCGCCAGCCGTGGGTGCCGCTCTCGGTGGTGATGATGCGCTCACGACCACGCAACGTCCCTGGCTGGAGGTACTCGGGCGTGAAGGGGAAGAGACGCGCCGTCAAGTCGTGCTCGACGTCGAGCGCGGACGTCACCGGCAGCAGGCCCTCGTCGATCTTGGCGCGCGCGCTCGCGAAGTCACGGCGGTTGCCGACGTAGGCGAGCGGCGTGGTGAGGTGCGCCATCGGACCCCAGGGCGCACGCTCGTCCTGGGCTTCGACCATGCGGAGGTCCGGGCGGTCGGTGAAGCGGCGCGTGGTCGGCGGAGTGTTGCCGAGGACGAGGCCGGTGCCGGCGTATTCCAGCTTCACGGCTTCGCTGAGGAGATTGACGAGGCCGTACGGCTCACCGACGGTCCCGATGTCGCTCATCGCACAGCTCCGGCCGTCCGGCATGCCGAACGTGACGCGCGCAGCGCGAAAGTCGACCCCATCCATCTCGTCCCAGTAGAGACCGTCGGCACCGAGTCCTCGCATCGCGTGCGCCACGTCGCGCATCGCGCGGCCGAAGGAATTTGCGCCGGTCGGCACCATGCCCCACGCGGACGTGAACTTGCCGTTCCAGTCGACCCGCTCGGGGCGGCCGTCGAGATCGAGCAGCCGACTGTCGGCGAAACGGCGCTCGGCGTCCGGCGAGCTGTCGCGCTGCGCGTCGAAATAGAGGAGCACCTTGAGACCCGCTCGCGCCTCCTTCAAACGACGGATCGCCCGTTCGATACGCCGGCGATAGTCGGCGAGCTCGTCGCCCAGGACCGCGGTGCCGAAGCCGATGAAGGGCGGCTTCTCCTTGCGGAGTGGATCGACCCAGCCGCCGTAGAGCGACGCGATCGCGGTCCGTTGGCGAGCGAGCGCGTCGCGCAGGCGGTCGATCGGCATGGCGAGGATGGCGTCCGGCGTGAACCAGATGAAGGAGCCGTCGACCGTGCGGTTGACCTTCCAGTCCTCGCGCACGCGGTTGATGAAGTCCCAGTAGCTCGGCGTCCGGATCGGGTAGATGCTCCACACGAGCGTCTCCCGCTCGCCCGGCCCGAGGCACAGCCAGGTCGTGTCGAGGCCGAGCGTCCCGTCCGGGTAGACGGTGGCGATGAGCTGTTGGCGGGAAACGTCATCTTCCGCGACGAGGCCGAGGCCAGCGGTGCCGACGGGTGTAAAGACCGTCGGATTCCAGGGGCTGTAGGAGTGGTTGGCGTCGGCGTCGACGCGGCCACCGAGACGGGTCTGGACCGATGTCGTCGGCACTGCATGACGGACGAACAGGCCGATGCGCCGGGCGGTGGTGTTGGTGATCGTGTCGCGGACCTCGATGCGGTCCGCGAAGCGATGGATCTGCCGATCGCGTTCGTGAGTGTCGCGGGTCGGGCCCTGCAGGTGCGTCGTGATGTCGATGCGCTCTCCCTGCCACTGCACCCGCACGTGGTCGCGATCCGCGTCGACCTCGAACCGGGGCGGCGCCGGCAGCGAAAGACGCGGCGGGCGCCCATCGGGCGCGCGCGGCATCTCGCCAGCGACCCCGCCGGCTTCCAAGCGCAGGTCCTCGATCACGAGCGGCGTCGCCCCGAGCGAGCCGGGGGGAGCGCACTCGAAATCGAGGCGGACGGGCACGCCCGGCGACACCAGATCGGAGACGTCGATCGCGAGCTCCTCGCCCGGGCCGGGACCCTGCGGGACGCGCCAGCGTCCGAAGTCGAAGCGCGCCAGACCGTCCGCGCGCTCCGGGTCGCCCGCGATTCGCGCCGTCCGCCGGTCGCGCATGAGTCCGACCTCGCGGCCGCCTACGAGGATGCGCAGCAGCGGGTTCGACCCGGCATGCCGCCAGTACTCGGCATGCACGCGGAGCACGAGGCGCGCCGGTCCCGTGACGGCCGGCACCTCGACCGTCCGCGTGTCGCCGTTCGGAACTCGGAGCGGCGCCGGGGCCTGCCAGAGCACCGCAGCCAGCACGAGCGCGACCATCGCTGCAGTGCATCGCACCGCCGTTCGAGCCCGACAAGTGACGATCGGAAGAAGAGGAGAGGATGACCGTGTCGACGACCATGCCAACCATTCCCCATGCGATTCCCATGAGCGAGCCCGACATCGGTCCCGCCGAGCGCGCCGCCGTGCTCGAGGTGCTCGACGGCCGCACGCTCGCGCTCGGCCCGCGCCTGCAGCACTTCGAGGAGCGGCTCGCCGCCAAGGTCGGCGCGCGTCACGGCGTCGGCGTCTCGAGCGGCACCGCCGCGCTCCACCTCTGCCTCCTCGCGGCGGGCGTCGGCGAGGACGACGTGGTGGTGACCACGCCCTTCAGCTTCGTCGCCTCGGCGAACTGCATGCTCTACGTGCGGGCGCGGCCGGTCTTCGTCGACGTCGATCCCGAGACGTTGACGCTCGACCCCGACCGCCTCGAGCGCGCCGTGCAGGCGATCGGCCGGAGCGGCGGCCGCGTCAAGGCCGTCCTGCCCGTCCACGTCTTCGGTCAGGCGGCCGACATGGACGGCATCCTCGCGGTCGCCGAGCGTCACGGCCTCACCGTCATCGAGGACGCCTGCGAGGCGATCGGCGGCGCCTACAAGGGCCGCCCGCTCGGCACGCTCGGCGACGCCGGCGTCTTCGCCTTCTACCCCAACAAGCAGATCACGACCGGCGAGGGCGGGATGATCGTCACCAACGACTCGCGCTGGGACGCGCTCACGCGGAGCCTCCGCAACCAGGGGCGCGACGTCTTCGACGAGTGGCTCGCCCACACCCGGCTCGGCTACAACTACCGCCTCGACGAGATGAGCGCCGCGCTCGGCCTCGCGCAGGTGGCGCGGCTCGACGAGATCCTCGCCAAGCGCGCCCGGGTGGCATCCTGGTACACGCGCCGCCTCGAGAGGATCGCGGGCGTGACGCCGCCGCGCATGGCGGCGAGCACCACGACCGCGAGCTGGTTCGTCTACGTCGTCCGGGTGGAGGACCTGGCGACCCGCGCCCACCTGATGCGGGAGCTCGCCACGCGCGGCATCCCGTCGCGGCCGTACTTCCCGCCGATCCACCTGCAGCCGTTCTACCGCGCCGACTTCGGCTTCCGGCCCGGCGCGTTCCCGATCACCGAGGCGGCGGGCGACACCTGCCTGGCCCTGCCCTTCTACGGCAACATGCCCGAGTCGGCGGTCGATACCGTGTGCGGCGCGCTCGCCGAGATCGTGAGCGAACGCTCGCTCGCGGAGCGCGCGCCGGCGCGCCGGCGGCGGCAGCGGAGGGCGGAAGGCGCCTGAGCCCCATGCCGTTCCACGTCCGCCATCGCCGGGCGGTGAGCATCGCGACCCATCTCGCGATCGCCGCCGCCGCCTACCTGCTGGCCTTCGGGCTGCGCTTCGACCTCGAGCCGCACTCGCGCTGGCTCTGGCTCGCCTTCGTCACGCTGCCGCTCCTGCTCGCCTGCAAGATGCTCGGCTTCTGGCTGGCCCGTCTCTTCGACGGCTCGTGGCGTCACGTGAGCGTGCAGGACGTCGAGGACATCGCCCGCGGCAACGTCCTGGCGTCGACGTTCTTCCTCGCCGCGATGGTGTTCACGCACGGCCTGCGGGGCTTCCCGCGCTCGATCTTCCTGCTCGACCTCCTGCTCTGCACCGCCGCGATGGCGGCGATCCGGATCGCCATCCGGCTCGCGCACGAGCGCGGCGAGCGCCGCAAGGTGCGCCGCATCGAGACCCTGACGCTGATCGTCGGCGCCGGCTCGGCCGGGATCAAGCTGCTGCAGGAGATCGAGCGTCGCGAGCGCCTGCGCGTCGGCGTGGTCGGCTTCGTCGACGACGACCCGCGGAAGATCGGCCTCCGCGTCTGCGGCACGCCCGTCCTCGGCCGCATCGACGACCTCCCCGCGCTCGTCGCCGCCCACGAGATCGGCGAGGTGCTGATCGCGCTGCCGGAGGCGCCGGGCGCGGTGATCCGCCGCGTCGTCCAGCACTGCGCGACGGCGCGCGTCCGCCACCGCGTGCTGCCGACGCTCGCCGAGCTGGTCGACGGGCGCGTGATGTACACCCAGATGCGCGAGGTCAAGGTCGGCGACCTCTTGGCGCGCGACCCGGTGCGCCTCGATCTGCCGCGCGTGAAGGGCCTGGTCGCCGGCAAGACCGTGCTCGTGACCGGCGCCGCCGGCTCGATCGGGTCCGAGCTCTGCCGGCAGGTCGCCGCCTACGGCCCGGCGCGGCTCGTGCTCTACGACCGCCACGAGAACGGCATGTTCGTGCTCGAGATGGAGCTGCGGACGCGCTTTCCCGAGGTCACGCTCGTGCCCGTCCTCGGCGACGTGCTGCTCGTCGACCAGCTGCGCCGGGTGTTCGCCGCCGAACGACCCGACCTGGTCTTCCACGCCGCCGCCTACAAGCACGTGCCGCTCGCCGAGCTGAACGTGCTGGAGGCGGTGCGCAACAACGTGCTCGGCACCTACAACGTCGCCACCACCGCGATCGCGCACGGCGTGAGCCAGTTCGTGCTGGTGTCGACGGACAAGGCCGTCCGGCCGACCAGCGTCATGGGCGTCACCAAGCGGGTCGCCGAGCTGGTGGTGCAGCACCTGCACCGCGCTGGCGGGCGTCGCGACGGCGATTGTCGGTTCGCGGCGGTCCGCTTCGGGAACGTCCTCGGCTCGAACGGCAGCGTCGTGCCGATCTTCCGCGAGCAGATCGCGCGCGGCGGCCCGATCACCGTCACGCATCCCGACGTCACCCGCTACTTCATGACCATCCCCGAGGCCGTGCAGCTGATCCTGCAGGCGGCCACCATCGGCGAGGGCGGCGAAACCTACATCCTCGAGATGGGCGAGCCCGTCCGCATCGTCGACCTGGCGCGCCAGATGATCCGGCTCTCCGGCTTCGAGCCCGACGAGGACATCGCGATCGAGTTCACCGGGCTCCGTCCCGGCGAGAAGCTCCACGAGGAGCTGATCGGCGAGGACGAGGCGCGCGCGACGACGCCGCACGACCGCATCAAGGTGCTGCAGGCGAACGGCGCGCCGCCGCCGCTCGGCGACTGGCTGCCGGCGATCGACGCCGCCGTCGCGGCGAGCGACGTCGGGGCGGCGTTGCGCACGATCCAGGCGTTGGTGCCCGCGTACGCGCCAAGCGCGGAGCTGCAAAGGGGTGGTCGAGCGTGCTGCCGAGCCGTCGATGATCATCCCGACGGCGACGGCAGCCGCCTGAGAAGCCTCATGACCCCACCCAGTGGTCCAGCGGCTCGCGCAGGAACTCGTCCACGGAGACACCGTCTCCGCCCACGAGGAGCGGTCGCGCCTTGCCGAAAGCCTTTCCGAAGCCGCCGAGGCCGGCACGCGCGTCGCGGGTTCTACCGGTCTTGACCTCGCTAGCGAATCTCCCTGACCCAGTCGGCGTACACGTCGTAGTCCGGATCTCCGACGTGGCTCCAGAGAATTAAACGGCCGTCTTCCTCCGTGATGTAGAACCGTACCATCCAGATTTCGGTGTAGGGCTCCGGCTCGCCGGGAGCCGGAGGGGGACAGACTTCTCCGCCTCGAGTGAGCTCGATCTCGACGACCGGAACGTCGGCGCGTCGGTGGCGGATGAACGCGACCTCCCGGCTCACGCTCCACGAGCATTCGAGTCCGTCCAGGTACTCCGACCGGAACTCCGACAGGTCCGACGCACTGAAGTGGTCGTACGATCGAAAGCGGCACCGACCGTCCGGCTCGAGTCGGAGACTATGATCGCTCGTCGCGAACCGCGAGAGCTTCACCTTCTGAAGGTTCGCGAGTGACTCGGCCGTGAGACTCCACGCACCGAGGAGCTCTGTCGCCTCCGGTTCGCGATCGATGTAACGATCGGGCCCGCCGAGGAGCTGGGGGCAACCCCATGCGGCGATGCCGACCGCGAGGGCGCCGAGAAACGCGCGTGGCCACAATTGTTGCCTGAACATGACGGTCGGCACGGGAGCGCCGTACATCTCTCTGCCATGCGCGATGCCCCTCACAAAGCGCTCGTCCCATGCAGGCGAACGGCGTGCTGCCGCCGCTGGGCGACTGGCTACCCACGCTCGACGCGGCCGTCGCGGCGAACGCGAGCCAGAAGACATAGTGACCCCATGGCCCCGTGGCCCCCGGCGCCGACGCTCAGCCGGCCGGTGATCAGAGTTCCAGCTCTGAGGTTCGTGACAATACTGAAGCGGTCGCGATCAGCCCGGCACGCCGGCGGGATCGAGGAGGCCCCAGTGGCGCCAGCCCACTCTGAGAAGCCACGTCCGCGCTCGCGCCACCGGCCGCTGCGAAGCGCCCTCGGTCCCCTCCATTGAGGGCTCTTCCAGCTTCTCTCCCCTCCAGCCATCGAACCACCGCGCCGAGGATGCCGGGTCCAGTCGCACGGCACCGGTGATCCTCTCGCGCGCGCTCGCAGCATGGTGGCGGGCGTTCAGCAGGACGTAGCGAAGCGCATTTCGCACCTGCCGGGGCGTAGGCAACAACTGGAGATGGTAACGGTCGGCGAGCACCGGCCCCTTCCGCTTCGCCAGGCGGTTCACAGCCCGCGCGAGTCGGATACCGATCGCCATCATGCCGCGCCCGAGCACCACGCGATCGCTCGCCTCGACGATCATGTGCGCGTGATTCCCCTGTAGCGAGTAGTGCACCAGGCGAAATCCCGGGCGCTCACACCCGACCGCGAACGTGCGCTCGAGCGCGCGGACGAGCTTGACCGTCCGGAGCGACGGCAAGTCTTTCCGCAGACGGAGCGTGACGTGCGCCGGCAGCGCCTTCGTGAAGTGCTCACGGGGCACGTGAGCAACTCCGGCGCGCGAACCTACGGGCTTGCGCCCCGAGCCGGCGCGGCACCCACCCCAGGTGCGGCGCGCGGGGAACGTCAAGCGCGGCTGGAAAGGTTTACGTTTGCGTGCCATCTTGAAACCGCGACTATTCTATCCTAACGTGAAAACGAAAACAACCCCCATGGAATGCACCGCCGCTGGCACACGGGCTCAGCAGAGTTCCCGAGCGCGTCCTGGTCGCGGCCTGACGACGGCCGCGGAGCCTCACGGCACCCGGACGAGGAAAAACCGGGCCACCGCGAGCGTGAACGCGAAGACGGTGCCGCCCCAGAACGTCGCCAGGATCGTCGTGTCCTTTCCCGCCCTGCGCCGCCGGTCGCCGATCGCCTGCATCAGGACACCGCTGACGATCGGCGCGACCACCAGGCTGACGCCCGGCAGCTTACTCGCGGGCAGCACGCGCTCGGGTTGCACCAGCGCGCTGGCGGCGCCGCAGAGCGAGCCCAGGATCGCCGTCCCCACCATCGCCTGGATGGGATTGGCCTTCCGCGAGCCGCGCATCGTGTGCCCGATGCTCTCCCAGCCGAGGGTGAGGAGGAACTCGCCGATCACTTGCACGACGAGCTCGAGGACGATCTCCAGGAGGATGGTCAGCACGGCCGTTGGAAGTACACGCGCCCTCACGGACGCTCAACCGCGCGGCGCGCTTGACTCTTGCCAGCACTTCAAGCCTCTTGGGCGGGCGTGACCGAGCACGAGTCGATCGACCCGCCCTCGCCGCTGCTGCTCGCCCTCGAGGGTCGGGCGTGGCTCGAGTTCGCGTCGCTCCTCCCCGCGCTGCCGCTGCTCGGGCGCGCCGCCCGCGGCGACGGCCACCCGGTAATGGTGTTCCCCGGCTGGCTCGCCGGCGACGGCTCGACGCGGGCGATGCGCTGGTTCCTGCGCGACCGCGGCTACCACGCCCACGCGTGGCGGCTCGGGGTGAATCACGGACCCTCGCCGGAGGCGGTCGCGGGCATGACGGAGCGGCTGCATGCGCTCCATGCGCGTCACGGCCGAAAGCTGAGCCTGGTGGGCTGGAGTCTCGGCGGGATCTACGCGCGCGAGCTGGCGCGGCGGTTCCCGGCGCTCGTGCGGCAGGTGATCACGCTGGCGTCGCCCTTTCGCGACGTGAAGGCGTCGACGGTGGCGCGCCTCTACCGCTTGGGCCTCGGGCCGCCGCCTGGGCCGGATCCGGACCACGAGGTACAGCGACGGCTGCGCGAGCCCCTGCCGGTGCCGAGCACCTGCCTCTACAGCAAGACCGACGGGATCGTCGCCTGGCGGAGCTGCGTCGACGACGACGGGCCGGAGCGTGAGAACATCGCGATCCGGGCGAGCCACTGCGGCATCGGCCACCATCCCGCCGCTCTCCGGGTGATCGCCGACCGCCTGGCGCAGCCCGAGGGCGCCTGGCGCCCCTTCGACTCCCCCGGTATCGCCGACTGGGTCCTGGGTGTGAGTCGGCCCGCCCTCTGGCGCTGGCTTCCTCTCGGGGTGTAAGAGGCGCCTGAACCGGCCGCACCCGCGGTCGGGAAACCCTTCCACGCCTTCGACGACGGGAGATGGCCACCATGCCCATGTCGACCTACGAGCGGCTGACGGTTCTCGACAACTCCTTCCTCATCACCGAGAGCCAGACCAACCACATGCACGTCGCGGGGACCGCGACCTACGAGGCGGGGTCGCTCCGCACGTCGTGGGGCGGCATCGACGTGCAGCGCATTCGCGACTACGTCGAGTCGCGCCTGCACCTGATCCCGCGCTACCGCCAGGTGCTCGCCTACACGCCGCTCGAGGGCCACCCGGTGTGGGTGGACGATCAGCACTTCAACATCGAGTACCACGTCCGCCACACCAGCCTGCCGCGGCCGGGGGACGAGGACCAATTGAAGCGGCTCTCGGGCCGCATCATGTCGCAGCAGCTCGACCGCTCGAAGCCGCTCTGGGAGATGTGGGTGGTCGAGGGGATCGACGGCGGCGACCGCTTCGCGATCGTCAGCAAGATCCACCACTGCATGGTCGACGGCATGTCGAGCGTCGATCTCCTGGCCGTGCTGCTGACTCCCGAGCCGACCGATCGCGTCGATCCGCCGGTGCGCTGGATCCCGCGTCCGATGCCGAGCTGGTGGCAGATGCTCAGCACCGAGACCTCGCGGCGCGTACGCACGCCCTTCGGCAGCGTCGCCGGTCTCCGTCAGCTGGTGGTGGACGCGCGCGATCCGCGCTCCGACATCCGCACCATGTGGCGGGCGGCGCGCGGGATGCTGCGCTCGAGCCTGCGCACGGTCTCCGACACGCCGCTCAACAAGCCGATCGGGCCGCACCGGCGCTTCGACTGGCTGCAGATGAGCCTCGCGGACGTGAAGGAGGTCCGGAAGGGGCTCGGCGGCTCGCTGAACGACGTCGTGCTGACGACGGTGACGGGAGCGGTGCAGCGCTTCCTCGAAGGCCGGCGGGTCAACGTCGACTTCCTCGATTTCCGGGTGATGGCGCCGGTGAGCGTGCGGACCGCGGAGGAGCGCGGCACGCTCGGCAACCGCGTCTCGGCCTGGATCGTCGAGCTGCCGCTCGCCGAGCGCGATCCCCGCGTCCGCCTGCAGAAGATCAGCGAGACCACCGCCCGCCTGAAGGAGACCAAGCAGGCGCTCGGCGCCGAGATGCTGTCGCGGGTCGCGGAGTGGACGCCGTCGACCCTGCTCTCGCTCGCCGGCCGCATGGTCACCCGCGCGCTACCGTTCAACCTGGTGGTGACCAACGTACCGGGACCCCAGGTGCCGCTGTATCTTCTCGGCGCGCGCATGCTCGACAACTACGGTCAGGTACCGCTCACCGACTATCTCGGGCTCGGCATCGTGCTCTTCAGCTACGCGGGCAACCTCTGCTGGGGCTTCAACGCCGACTGGGATCTGCTCCCCGACCTCCCCGACTTCGTCCGCGCCGTCGAGGACTCGTTCCAGGAGCTCCGGCAGGTGGCGGGCCTCCCCGCCGTGAGCCTCTCGACTCCGGCGCGCGAGCCGCGTTCCGCCGCACCCGCGCTGGGCTGAGAGCCAAACCCACGCGCTCGCGTCGCCCGGTCGAGTCTCGGCGGGCGCGCCACATCGCATGGCGTCTGCGGGCTCCATCCGCAGCCGAGCGGGCACGCCCGGAGCGCTGCCGGCTCTCGGCCGAGCCTCAGGTGATCGCCTGACGCCGCAGTCACGGGAGTGCCGCTGAACGAAAAATGTGACGTCGCGCGTCGAGTCTCTGTGCCTCCCGTAATGCATTTCGCCGAGCCGTAGCCGGCATAGCGTTTGCTGAAATTGCCTGCCGGGATTCTCGCAGGTTTCGCGGAAAAGGGGCGATTTGGACGACACCACGCAACCGACCTCCACGGGGTCGAACGAGCCGAGCAGCGTCGAGCAACGGCGCCTGCCGATGCTCTACGTCCTGTTCGCCGCGTTCGACATCCTGACCGTGCTGGTGGGCCTGGCGCTGAACCACCAGCTGGTCTCCATCCACGCTGTCTCGCTCGACGTGAACCGCCAGTGGGCGGAGCGCCTGGCGGCGTACTCGCAGCTCCGCGAGCTCGCGGCCGCGGTCAATGCGCCGGCCAACGACGTCTTCGACTCCAAGGATCCGCGCGGCGAGACCGTGCGTCTCCGCAAGGCCCGGCGGAGCTTCGACGACGCCTGGACGGCCATTCGCACCGACCTCGAGCGCGCCGTCGGCACGCCCGAGATCCAGACGCTGCTCCACGATCTCGACTCCATCCGCACCGCGATGAACGCCATGGCCTCCGAGGCCAACATGACGTTCTCGTACTTCTCGATCGAGGCGCCGGAGAAGGCCGCCCCGCTGATGGCGGGCATGCACCGCCGCTACGCGACCGTGCAGGCGGCCTTCAGCGGGCTCGAGCAACACGTCCGCGACGTGCAGGACATCCTCTTCCAGCGCGAGCTCGCCACCGCGGCCGCGGTGCAGCAGCGCGAGCTCGTACTGGCGCTCTTCGTCGTGCTGATGATCTGCGGCGCCATCTACTACGGCCGGAGCCTCAGCAAGCAGGCGGCGCTCGACGTCGACGACCGCCAGAAACACCTCGCCGAGCTGGTGGAGGCCCGCGAGGCGGCGCTCGAGGCGTCGCGGCTCAAGTCGGAGTTCCTCGCCAACATGAGCCACGAGATCCGGACGCCGATGAACGGCGTGCTCGGGGCCACCGAGCTCGCGCTCGAGACCGAGCTCACCGGCGAGCAACGCGAGTACCTCGAGCTCGCCAAGTCGTCGGCCGACGCGCTGCTGGCACTGCTGAACGACATCCTCGACTTCTCGAAGATCGAGGCCGGCAAGCTCGACCTCGAGCGCGCCACCTTCGGCCTCCGCGAGCACCTCGAACGCTCGGTGAAGACGCTGGCGCTCCGCGCCTATCAGAAGGACCTCGAGCTGGTCTGCCACGTGCCGCCGGACGTGCCCGACGCGATCGTCGGCGACCCGAGCCGACTCCGCCAGATCATCCTCAACCTGGTCGGCAACGCGATCAAGTTCACCGACCGCGGCGAGATCGGCGTCGCCGTGCGGGTGGCGGCGATCTCCGAGAGCGAGGTGGCGCTCCACTTCGAGGTCTCCGACACCGGCATCGGCATCCCGCCCGAGAAGCAGAAGCTGATCTTCGAGGCCTTCACGCAGGCCGACGGCTCGACCTGCCGGAAGTACGGCGGCACCGGCCTCGGCCTCGCCATCTGCACGCAGCTGGTCGGCATGATGGGGGGCCGGATCTGGGTCGAGAGCGTCGACGGCCAGGGCAGCACCTTCCACTTCACCGCCCGCTTCGGCTGCTCGGCCGAGACCGCCGAGGGCGACCCCGCCGACATGTGCGGCCTCTCGGTGCTGATCGTCGACGACAACGCGACCAATCGCCGCATCCTCGAGGAGCGGACGCGCGGCTGGGGCATGCTCTCGCAGAGCGTCGAGGACGGCCCCTCGGCACTGACCGCGATTCGCCGCGCGGCGAAGACCGACAGTCCCTTCGATCTCGTCCTGCTCGACGGCCACATGCCCGGGCTCGACGGCTTCGGCGTCGCCGAGCGCATCCGGAAGGATGCCGAGCTGGTGTGCGGGCCGCTGATCATGCTCACGTCGGCCGGCGAGCAGGGCGAGTCGGCGCGCTGCCGCGAGCTCGGCGTCGCCGCCTACCTGATGAAACCGGTGGCCGCCTCCGACCTGCGGCGCGCGATCGAGACCGTGATCAAGTCGATTTCGGCCCCGTCCGCTCCGGAGGCTGCGCCTCCGGATGCTCCGATGGCCGTCGGCGCTCGGAGTGAATCCGAGCGCCTCCCGATTTCGGCCCCGTCAGTCGCCGATGGGCCTGCGAGCGTACCGATCAGCTTGAGTCGGCAGCTGCGTTTGCTGCTGGCCGAGGACAATCCGGTGAACCGCACCATCGGCACCCGCATGCTCGGGAAGCTCGGGCACATCGTCACGGCGGTGGAGAACGGGCAGCTGGCGGTCGAGATCACGGCCACCGAAACGTTCGACGTCGTCTTGATGGACGTCGAGATGCCGGTGATGAACGGCTTCGAGGCCACCGCCGCCATCCGCGCCCGCGAGCAGGAGAGCGGCGCCCACATTCCGATCATCGCCCTCACGGCGCACGTCAACCAGGGCGATCGCGAGCGCTGTCTCGAGGCTGGGATGGACGGCTACGCGACCAAACCGATTCAACCGAACGAGCTGTTCGCGGTGTGCGACCGGCTCCTCAATCTCACCGTGGAGGTTTCCATGTCGTCGTCCAATGTCGATGCAGCCGCAACACCAATCCTCGATCGCATCGCGCTCTACGAGCAGGTCGGAGACGAAGCCGACCTGCTGCTGAAGGTGATCGAGATGTTCCGAAACGACAGCGTGCAGGTGATGGCGCGGCTGCAGGATGCGCTCGCCACCAACAACGCCTCGGAGGTGCAGCAGGGCGCGCACCGCCTGAAGGGTGCGCTGCTCACCCTCGGCGGCAAGCGGGCCGGCGAGGTCGCGCTCCGCCTCGAGCAGATGGGACGCACCGGCAACCTCGACGGCGGCGTCGCCGCCCTGGCACAGCTGCGCGAGGAGCTCACGCGACTCGACCCCGAGCTCGAATCGGTCGTCGCCGGGCTCGACGTCCGCTCCGCCGCCGCCCTCTAAAGCATCGACTCGGATCGCCCCATGACCTCGACCTCCACCGCCACCACCTCGCTCCCCCCCGACGCCGCAAACACCGCGCGCCGCATCCTCCTGGTCGAGGACAACGCGGTGAACCGCATCATCGCCACCAAGCTGCTCGAAAAGCGCGGGCTCTCCGTGATCGCCGTCGAGAACGGAGCGCTCGCCGTCGACGTCACCGCGCGCGAGCGCTTCGACCTGGTCCTCATGGACGTCCAGATGCCCGTCATGGACGGGCTCACCGCGACCGAGCAGATCCGGAGCCGCGAGGTCGGCACCGGCGCCCGCCTGCCGATCGTCGCCGTCACGGCCCACGCGATGGAGGAGGACCGCCAGCGCTGCCTCGCCGCCGGCATGGACGAGCACATCCCGAAGCCGATCCGCTCTGCCGATCTCTTCGCGACGATCGAGCGCCTCTGCGCAAACTAGGAGTCTAGAACGCGCGAAGGCCCCCGGCGCGTGGAGCGCCGGGGGCCTTCGATGTAGCGGGGAAAGAGGGTCTGCCTTACGGGCAGAAGATGCGGTCGGCGATGTTGTCGGCGTTGTCGTCGACGAAGGGCACGGGCGGTGGGTTCCCGTTCTCACGCGGATCGCCGGAGAGGAGCACGCCGCAGTCGCTGCTGCACTCGACGTTGTTCCAGCCCGAGCGGGCGCGCATTGCCTCGATCCAATCGCGGATCGTCAGGGGCATGCCGCCGCTCACGTCGGTGTAGACCTTGTCGCTGCCGTACATCGTGTGCCGCGAGCCGGTGCCGATGTAGTAGCGGTAGTTGTCGGTGGTGGTCGCCACCGCGGCGGCGGTGTCGATGGCCTGCTGGCGCATCAGGTCGTTCCACTCGCAGCTCGCGTTCCACCAATTCGGCCAGGTCGCGGCCGCCGTGCCCGGGTCGTCGTCGTCGTTCTGCATGACGTTGTAGAACCCGGTCTGGCCGCCGGTGCCGCCGTCGTAGGAGGTCGTGTAGTTGCCCCACGCGGTATCGGGGTAGAAGTTCGAGACCGCCTCGAGGTAGGCCGGCATGCCGGTGCCGTCCTCGATCGACGCGATCACGCCCGGGATGTCGGTCGGGAGGTGGGCGGCGAAGTTCCACACCGGGAAGCGGGTCTCGAGGAACTCCTCCGTGATGACGCCGTTGCCGGCGTCACCGAGGACGCTGAACTTCGAGTCGGGCCAGACGTTGTGGTGGAGCGGTGCGTTGAAGAGCGCGCCGTAGGCGCCGGCGCTGGAGCCGGTGACGAAGATCTCGTCGGGGTTCACGAAGTGCTCGCGGGCCCACTTCTCGGCCGTCCGGGCGTTCTGCCAGCCGACGTGCTGGATGTTGACCGTGCCGAACGAGCCGCCGTTGTAGCTCTGGTTGGAGCGATCGCCGAAGTGGATGTCGCCCGTGCAGTACGAGACGAAGACGATGTTCCAATCCTTGAAGGGGTTGAGAGGATTGTCGAGATCGCCGAAGCCGGTCGACGTGTTGTTGGGATTGTCGGAGCCGCCCGGATTCACGTCCTGGTCGAAGGTGCCGACGAGGCCGCAGGTGATGAAGTTCCAGCAGGCGCCGCCGCCCTGGTAGTACATCACGAGCTTGTTCACCGTGCCCTTCTTCACGAAGTAGTGGTAGGGCGTCGAGTGCGAGCAGCGGGGGCGCAGGTTCGAGCCCTCGTACGACGGGCCGGGGAAGGTCGACGGCGGCGAGATGGTGGTGAACTGGGAGTCGTCGACGTTCGGCGAGATGATGCTGTTGGTGATGACGTCGCCCGTGAGATCATCGACGGCGCCGCCGAGCGAGCCGAGCGTGGCACCGGTCGGGCAGCCGACGAGCGCGTCGGTGACCTTGTCGCCGAACTTGGTGTTGGCCTTCAAGTTGGCCGCGTCGCGCTTGGTCTTGCCGGCCGCGAGCTTCTGGATGTAGCCGGCCTCGCTCTTGAGGAGGGCGGCGCACTTGTCGCTCGCCGACTTGAGGAGGGAGGCGCCGCACTTGGCGTCGTCGCCGTTGCTGAGCGTGAGGCCGGTGGTGACGTCGGTCACGATGGCGTCGGTCTGCGACGTGATCAGGGCCTGCATGGCGACGGCCGTGAGCGTCGTGTCGGCGCAGTCGACGTCCTTGCTGAGGGCCTTCGCCTCCGCCTTGCTCCACGTGCTCGCCATCTTGGTGACTGCCTTGGCGATGGCGTCGTCACGCTTCTGCATGTCGCTGCCACCGCCGCCGACGAACGAGCTGTGGGCCTTCAAGATGGCCTTACAGTTCGAGCTCGCGGCCTTCAGCTTGTCGCCAACGCATTTGTTGCCCGGATAGGGGCCCGCCTCGACCGTCGGCACGGTGAGAACGGTGGTCGCGAACGCACAGGCGATCGCGGAGAACAGCACTCGAAATTTCATGGGGAAGCCTCCTCCTCGCTAGGTATGAAAAAGACGGGAAAACGACGGCAACTTTGAGCCGACCGTAATCGCAGCCGCCGCCCCAGGTCAAGCGACTTTTCGGCCGGAGAGCGCGTCCGCGACTGCGCGCCAGCCCTGGCGGACGCTCGGATGGCGGGGAGACCACTTGGCGACGGCCTTGAACATGGTGTTGTTGACGCGCTGCGACCGAAGCAGGGCCTCACTCGACGGCCCGAAAGCGAGGCGGGCGAGCCAGAGCGGGAGGTGGCGCGCCGGCCGGAATCCGAAGGCCTCGGTGAGCGCCCCCACCTGCTCGCGCATCGGCAGCGGCTCGTCGTCGACCACGTTGTAAATTCCGGCGGGCGCCTCGAGCGCCGCCACGACCGCCGCCGCCGCATCGTCGACGTGGATCGAGGAGACGTAGTGGTCGCCGCGGCCGACGATCGGGAGGAGCCGGCGGCGTGCGAGCGCGATCATCGCGAGGGTGGAGGGCGCCTCGGGCCCGTAGAACTGCCCGAAGCGCAGCACCACGCCCTGACCGCCGCGGGCGCTGAATCGTGCGGTTTCGCGCTCGGCGTCGCGCGCCGAGGCGAGCGGCTGGGGCGCGTCGATCGGCGCGGTCTCGTAGAGCCAGGTCTCGCCGAGCCCCTGGTAGAGGAAGGTGATCGACTCCTGCAGATAGACGCGCGCCTTCGCCGCGAGCGCGGCGTTGACGAGGACGCTCGCCCCCTGGCTCCGGAGGCGGTCGTTGTCGCGCCAGGCGGCGAGCTTCCGCATCTGGGAGAGCGGCGGGATGCGGGTCGCGAGGTGCAGGACGGCCTCGCACCCCTCGATGGCGGCCGTGACGGCGCGGAGGTCGAAGAGATCGGCGACCACCGCCTCGGCGCCGAGCGCGCGCAGCACCTCGCCGCGTTCGGGCGAGCGGGCGAGGCCCCGCACCTCGTGACCCGCCGCCCTGAGCAGACGGAGCGTCGGACGGCCGAGCGTGCCGGTCCCACCGGCCACGAAGACGCGCATAGGGCCGTCCGCTCTACCAACGGCGCGGAAAGCAGGCTAGTACTCGACCGCTCGCCATGCAGGATCTCTTTTCCGTCCAAGGCAAGGTCGTGGTGGTCACCGGCGGCTCGCGCGGCATCGGCGCGATGATCGCCCGCGGCTTCGTCGAGGCCGGCGCCAAGGTCTACATCTCGGCCCGCAAGGAATCCGAGTGCGCGAAGACCGCGGCCGAGCTCTCCGAGCGCGGCACCTGCATCGCGATCCCCGCCGACCTCTCCACCGAGACGGGGTGCCAGGCCCTCGCCGAAGCCGTCGCCGCGCGCGAGAGCGCCCTCCACGTCCTGGTCAACAACGCCGGCGCCAACTGGGGGGCACCGCTCGCCGAGTTCCCGGACTCCGGCTGGGACAAGGTGCTGGCGCTGAACGTGAAGGGCGTGTTTCACCTGACGAAACACCTGCTGCCGCTGCTCGAGAAGGCGGCGCGGCCCGGCGACCCGGCGCGCGTCATCAACATCGGCTCGATCGACGGCCTCAAGGTGCCGTTCCTCGAGACCTACTCCTACTCGGCGAGCAAGGCCGCCGTGCACCACCTGACCCGCGTCCTCGCCGTGCAATTGGCGCCGCGCGGCATCACCGTCAACGCCGTCGCCCCCGGGCCCTTCGAGAGCAAGATGATGGCGGTCACGCTCGAGCGCTTCCGCGACGCCATCGTCTCGTCCTGCCCGCTCGGCCGGATCGGCGAGCCCGAGGACATGGCCGGCGTGGCGATCTACCTGGCGTCGCGCGCCGGCGCCTACGTGACCGGCGTCGTCATCCCCGTCGATGGAGGCATCACCGTCCGTCCCTCGTGAGGCCGCGCTCGCTCCCGTGAGCCCGGCCGGCAGCACGCTCGCGGCCCCGGCCGTCGCGGCGCCCGTGCGAGCCGGCTCGCCGGTACCGGGCTGGGTCGCGCTCGCCGCCGTGATCGTGATCGCGGCGAACCTCCTCGGCGGCGTCACCGCCTACGTCACGATCGAGCTCATGCACGGCGTGAGCCCGTTCGCGAAGGAGGCGCGCGCCTTCGAGCTCTCGATCCTGCCGGCGTGGCGCTGCCTCAGCTACGGCGGCGGCATCGCGATCGCCATCGTCTACCTGTGGCCGATCATGCGCTACTTCCGCTGCGGCGCCAGCGGACCGGCGTCCGACCTGGTGCGGCGCCGGGTGACCAACGCGCCGGTGGTGCTCGCCTTCCTCGGCTTCTGCATGTGGTTGACGAGCGTCGTCGTGTTTCCGGTGCTGACGATCCTGCACTTCGGCCGCTGGAGCCCCGACCTGATGTCGCAACAGGTGCTGGGACCGCTGGTCAACGGCTTCCTCGCCACCACCGTGTCGTACCTCTTGGTCGACTGGCTCTTCCGGGCGATGGTGATCCCCACGGTCTTTCCGGAAGGTCGCGTCGCCGCGGTGTCCGGCTCGCTGGCGCTCGGCGTGCGAAGCCGGCTCCTGCTCTTCCTGATCGCGGTCGCGTTCGTGCCCTTGTTCATGCTGCTCGGCCTGGTGCGGGCCGCGGCCGTCCGTCTCGAGGCCGGGCTGCCCGCCGCCGAGGTCGTCGCCTCGCTGGCGCACGCCAGCGCCGTCACCTTCGGCATCTTCGTCGTGCTGGGCGTGCTGTTGACCCTGGTGGTCGCGCGCTCGCTGACCCTGCCGCTCGGCTGCATGGCGGCGGCGCTCCGGCGCGTCGAAGGGGGCGACCTCGACGTCGCCGTCGCCGTCAACTCCGCCGACGAGGTGGGCGTGCTCGCTGACGGCGTGAACGCGATGGTCGACACGCTCCGCGATCGCGAGCGCATTCTGCAGACCTTCGGCCGCGTCGTCGAGCCGTCGGTGCGCGACCGGCTCCTCGCCGGCGGCGTCGGCGCGACCGGCGAGCTCCGCGTCGCCTCCATCCTGTTCTGCGACCTCCGCGGCTTCACCGCCATGGCCGAGCACACGCCGGCGACCGAGGTCGTCGCCAGCCTGAACGAGTTCTTCACCGCCATGACCGTCTGGGTGCGCGAGTGCGGCGGCTTCGTCGACAAGTTCATCGGCGACGCGATGCTGGTGGTGTTCGGTTTGTTCGACGAGAACGGCGGCCGCGACAGCGGTGCCGCGGCCGCCCTCCGCTGCGCCGTCGGCATGCGCGAGCGCCTCGCCACCCTGAACGGCGCCCGCACCGGCCGCGGTCAGCCGCCGCTCGGCGTCAGCATCGGCATCCACTGCGGCGACGTCCTCGCCGGCACCATCGGCGCCGCCGACCGTCACGAGTACACCGTGATCGGCGACGCCGTGAACGTCGCCGCCCGCCTGCAGCAGCTCTGCAAGGAGGAGGAACGCGGCCTGCTCGTCTCGGAGGACGCCTACACCCGCGCCCGCGCCGCCGGCTGCAGCGTCGAGCTGAGCCCGCGCGCACCGTGCACGCTCCGCGGCCGCCGCGAGCCGGTCGGCGTGTTCGAGCTGGCATAGCCGCCGTGGCGGCTGAACCCTAGGACTTCGCTTTCTTCGCCGGTTTCGACTTGCCGGAGCCGTTGAGGGCGACCGCCTGGCGAACGAGGGCCTTGAAGGCGGCCTCGTCGACCTCTTCTCCTTCGGGGATGTCGATCGCGCGCCGTACGTTGCCGTCGAGGCTCGAGTTGAAGAGACGTTTCGGATCCTTCAGGGACGCGCCCTTGGCGAAGGTGAGCTTCACGACCTTCTTGTAGGATTCGCCGGTGCAGATGATGCCGTCGTGCGACCACACCGGAGTGCCCATCCACTTCCACTCCTCGACGACGTCCGGGTCCGCTTCCTTGATGAGCTTGCGCATTCTGCCGAGGGTCTTCCCGCGCCAGTCCCCGAGCTCGGCGATGCGTTTCGAGATCGACTCCGATGCCGACTGGCTTTGGCTGGCGCCCGACTTTTTCATGCGTTCCTCATATGGATTCCTCGATGAACTTGCGTATCCGCTCGTCTAGACCACTGGTATCCGACCTGTCCGAGAGCGTCTCATAGACGACTCCGCCGAGATCCGCGGGCATCTTGGCGCCCTCTTCTCGAATGATCAGGACGCGCGCGTGACCTTTCGCGCGGACGAAGAATCCAGCTTCGAAAATCACATTGTCGCGCGGCGCCGCCTTCGCACGGGCACCCTTCATCACGTCGTCTCGCGTAAACAGAAATATTCCTCCGCTAGTGCGCCCCGCAGCTTCTTCCACCTGCTCGAGTATCGTCTTGCCTCCCACAGACTCGCGTCGCCAGTCCCAGATCGTCGCGCCGCTCTGCTCTGCCATTGTCCTAATGCGGTCGGCAGTACCCTGAAGTTTGCTGCTGTAGGCCAAGAAGAGGTCCCTCCGTTTTTCAAGGATTGCCTTCCAGCGCTCAAGGAACTTACGAAAGTCGTCTTTAGTCACCCAACTGGGATCGGCGTCGATCGGAAGTTCAATCGCGGAATCAGAAGCGTGGCGAGCGAAGAAGCCCCTTTCCCCTGTGCCCTTCTCGAGCACGGCAAGGACCGGGAGTCGAAACGCTCTCGCCAGGGCTCCTTCGTAGTGGCAGTACTCCGTGACGAGCGAGATAGCCTCTCCCCCTCGAGTCGGCGTACCTGTCCATATCGGGAACCCGAGAACTGCCGCTCCGACACAGCGACGCATCACGTTTTCCGCGTTCTCTGCACTCCATGATCCGACGGCGGCTAGCCCTCTACCTCCCTCAGGCGACCCGAACACCTGCGCTTCGTAGCCGGGTCCGAGTCTCTCGATCTCGCGGACGATCGCCCACTTGATCTCGTTGCGGCGGGCGTCGAGGTATCCGTCACGAGGGCTGCTCACGTACACGCGCCGCTTTATTGCCATCGGTCACCTCGGAGAAGACTTCTCACGACCCGCGCCTCACCGCGTTACCCGACGACATCGACCATCTCATCGTGGGAGTAGAGTAGCATCCGCCGCCCATATCTTCGGCTTCCGACGGCAGGAACAAATGGGCCGGGCAGGTGGCTGTGGTGCTCGACCGACGGAAACCCCCCGCCGCTGGCCCAGTCCTCTGCTTCGGGCCTCGAAAGCGATCGCACGGCTCCTCGATCCCGCGCAGTCTGATTCGCGGGAGTCAAGGTCCGGAATCGGCCGCGCGACGCCGTGCCTTTAGAGCGCGACTCCGCCGTAGAGGCGCGGGGATCCGCCGTTCCAGCCGGGAATGGAGGCCGCCTGCTTGATCCAGGTCGCCAGCTGCTTCTCGTCGAGCTCGTCGTCCTCGCGGAGGTCGAGGTAGCGCGTTTCCTTGCTCTTGGACTCGCCGGGGGGAACAGGACGCAGCGACGTGCCTCGGAAGAAGGTCACCTTCACGTAACGGGTGAAGACGTGGAACGAGAGGAACCAACCCTGGTCCTCTACGCCGTAGAACGGCGAGTTCCACTTCACGGCCTTCCGCAGGTTGGGCACGGTGCGCACGATGAGCGCGTCGAGGCGGCGCCCGACTTCGCGTTTCCAGCCCGGCATGGCCGCGATGTAGGCCTGCACGGGGGCGTCGCCGTCGCCCTTCGGGATCTGAGGGTTGCCGCCTGCGAGGAGGGCCGGCTTCTTGGCGGCTTTCGTCATGGTCTCGGCGAATGTCGACGACGCTGGTCGAGCTCAGCGCTTGTCTGGACCGCTCCATTCGAAGGGAAAGTGTTTGCTCGACTTCCCCGTTCTCTCCCATTTGAAGCCGAAGCCGTCGGCGCGGTCTATCGTGGCCATTCCCCACGTGGCGACTTGGCCAGGTCCTACTTCCGATCCAGGGGGGTTGTGGACTTGCACCCGCGCTCCCTCCGGAGTGGTCGGGCCCGTAAGGGCCACAGCCTCGCCCCGGAGGGTTCCGGGAATCTCCACTCGCCATGACGAAAGGTCCTCCGCCACCTCGAATTCGATCGTGGCGAACGCGACGCCGCGCACGACCTGGATGAAGGCGGCGAACCCACCCATCCAGCCGCCGGCGTGCCCGCCCCAGATCGTCTGGATCGCCTCCCGCTGGGACTCGTCGGCGCGCGCGTCGATGTAGATTGCCATCTCGCAGTCCTTGCCGGCTCCCGCCCAGATGTTCCCGGTGAAGTGGCTCAGGGCAACGATGCTCAGTCCCGAGAGGGACACGTCGCCGTAGCGGCCCTCGTCGATATGCCAGGCGAGGACGCCCTCACACTCGCCTTCGCTCGGCGCCTGAGCGAACGTACACGGGCAAGGAATGCTGCAATTGCACACGTCGAACCACTGGCCCTTCGCGTGCCACTCCGGAACGTCGGCCACAGGGCACCTCCCTCCGCTGAGCTCGTCCCGAAAACATCCTGCAACCCGGTCGCGAGATGGTCAACGATGCGACTCGTCCTCGACGAGGTCGATGAGGACTCGCGCCCCGGAGTGAATTCCGTTGAAAGAGTTGCGGTGAGCAGGTTCGTGACCTTCGAGCCGGCCGATTGGCTGAGCACCGGCATGGCAGCGCCCACCACGAGGCCAGCCACGAACACCGGCAGAGTCGCGATGCGGCGACGCTTCATGGCCCACCTCCGGGGCGAGCAGCTGACTGGTCTCATGGGAATGCGAATTCCGGCTCGCGAATCGTCTGCGGCGCTGGTAGCTCGCGGCGGATGCTGCCGTTGTCGATCCAAAATGTGCCGCGCGTACGGTTTAGAACCGCTCGACGTGCGCCTCGCTCAGTGACGACTATGGCATCAGAGGCAGCATCGTAGCTCATCGCGACGTCTCGCCAGCGGCTTGCCTCGTGGTCGATGTAGCACCATCCCCAAGGGCCGCCGTCAGAACGCATGAAGAACGCAACGGTGTAGGGTTCCATACTCCAATTGAAACGCTGAGTGACCATGTACTCCGAGCCGTCCGAGAGTCGAAGCGACGCGACTACGCCGCTAGCGCCCGGCTGCCCGACGAGAAGAAAGAGGGCGGCGCCGATGGCAACCGCCAAGCCGAGGATGACGCCGACAATCTTCATGACGTTCGTTTACGCGATCCGCCTAACGGGTGACGGGCGAAGAATGCCGCCAGACCTTCCGCCATGCCGCTCGGATTCTGGAGGTGCAGCAGGTGCCCCGCACCGGCCAGAACGAACGGCGCGACGTTCGGCATCCATTCGAGCAGCAGCTTCTGCCGTTGCTGGAAAAGCGCAGCGCTTTTTTCCCCGACGACGGCGAGCACCGGCTGCCTCACGCGGCGCGCTTCGTCCGGCCCGAAGGGCCACTGCCGCAAGGCGGGCAGCTCATGGCCGAAGAACGTATCGGCGTCGGCCAATGCCTGATCGACGGCAGTGGGAATCGCCTTTTCCAGGATGGCACGGTAATGCGGACCACAGGTCCCTCGCAGGAACGTATCGAGGGCTGTGATCGTGTCACCAGCACGGTAGAGCTCGAGGGCACGAGGAACTTCCGGAGGGCTTGGCACCGCCAGCAGCGCGGGCTCGAGGAGCGCAACGGACTGGACGACGTCCGGAACGTCCAACGCGATCTGAAGAGCGATGCAGCCGCTTGCGGAGTGCCCGACGACGTGGGCTCGGTCGAGACCGAGATGACGCATCAGCGCGCGGAAGCTGGCCGCTTCACGCGCGAACGTGAGCGGCGGTACCAGCGGACTACTGCCCGCATACCCGGCGCGATGGTAGCGAAGCAGCCGGTACCGGCCGCTGAGGGCCGGCTCCTCCAGGAGTGGGTCGAACCAATCGGCGCCGGCACCGTGATGCACCAGCACGACGGGTTCCCCGGCGCCGCGGATCTCGTATTCCAGCTCGACGCCATCGAGTACTGCTCGATCCATATGTCCCATGGCGTGCTCCCTTTGATGGGCCTAACGACCTGCGGTTGGGCGGCCGGGTTGCCACTCGTAAAGGATGTCCGGACACTTTTCTTCGTTGCTGTAGCCGTCCCCGAAGGCGATCGCTTCGAATCCCCGGCGCTCATAGAACATCCGGGCCGGCTGATTGCACTGAAACGTGTAGAGCCGAATGGGCGGCGGGAGCTCGCTCCGGGCGAGTTCCAGCAGCCGTGTGCCAATGCCCCGCCCCACCCAAGCGGGAAGCAGGTAGAGCTGATCGATCCAGCTGCAGTCCGTACCTTTCGACATGGTCAAAAGCCCGACCACCAGATCATCGACGACGGCGACCGTGGTGCGCCCAGCGGGAATTAGATGCCGGCGGATCCACTCGCGCACGGCTTCATCGGAATGGACCAGCGGCGCGCACGCCACAAGCTCCTTGCGAGAGCGGAGATAGACATCCGCCACGGAATCGGCGTCACCCAGTGTCGCCGCGCGAAACTCGAGGATCACCGCGCCACCTTGGTTTCCGCGAGCGGCCGAACGCCCAGGATGGGGACGGCGCGGCCCGTGCGCTCTCTTGCACGGGCCGTGACAGCCCAAACCGGCCGCTGAATCGCGTTGTTTGGGCCGCCCCTAGCTCATCACAGGCATCCCTCCACGTACTCCGCCGCTGGCTCGAGGCCCGCCCGGATGTAGACAACCTGCTTTCCATCGGTCTCCATCACAAGAGCATGGCGCCCACCCGCAGAGCGAACGGTGAAGTAGTGACCGGCCTCGTCATACTTGTGATCGGTCACCTCAAGACGACCACCGTAGATTCCGCGTACCCTTGCCTCCGAGTCACCGACACGTGCACCGCTCCAGGTTCGAAACCGTGGATCCGCGGTTTCAACCCGAACGATACGATCGGCTTCAACCATGAAGAGTATCGAGGACGCAGACTTGAGCCGCATGTGGTAGCAGCCTTCAGTGCCGGACGGCTTGTCTGCCGCCTCTACGAGCTCCTCGCCAGCAGCACGGGAGACATCTCGAACGGACGAGCCTACGCGTAACGCACCGATCCCCTGGAACGTGATTGGTTGATCCTCGAGCGATCCCGCGGCGATAGCCAGCACGACTCCGCTCCAAGCTCCAATTAGGCAGACTCGGATAACAGGTCCTCCACGAACGCCCGATCGCCGTCCTCCCGCGTGAATACATATCTTGTCGTGGCTCCAGCGAACGCGGTCGACTCTAGGTCGAGTGCTTCGACCTCAGTCATGTTGGGCCAACCACACGCTGCGAGTCCGTAGCCCTTTTGCCGCACCCAACGCGAGTTCAGGTCGCCATACTCGGGGTCCGCCAACACGTCCTCGTGTGAGATGAGTCGACACCCATCGGGTATCTGGTCTGACCGAATCCTGACACTCCTGCACCTGACGGTCTGCACGTGAGCCGCCGGCTAACGTGCGACCGGAGGATTGGCATGGCGTGCGGAGTATAAGCGTCGCGCGATCGGCGCCTCAAGGACTATCGCTACCGTCGACGGCGGGCCGTCTCGATTGGCGCAGGCCTCGTGATCGTCGCAGCTCGGAACGCTTCCTGATCTCTAGCGCCAGGCGAAGACCGGCTGCTCGAAATGATCCACCCGCGTCGCGCGGCCGTGCAGGCCGACCTCGCGGAGCTGGTAGACGATCGCCGCGGTCGGGGCATGCACGTGGGTGCCGACCATGGCGATCGAGATCACCGGCCGATCGCTCTCGGGAATCTGCCGGAGATGCGGCACCTCGGGATGCTCGAGGACGGCGAGCGGCACATGGTGGATCGCCGCGACCTCGCTCGGGTCGGGCGCAAGCTCGGCGGCGACGCCGGCCCACACCACGACCGGCGTGATCACGTACCCGGAACGGGTCGCGTAGTCGTCCAGGTGTCCAAGCACCTGCGCGGGCGCGGCCACCAGGCCGACCTCCTCGCGGAGCTCGCGGAGCGCGCCCTCGATCGCCGACTCGCCCGCCTCGACCCGGCCGCCGGGAAGCGCCCACTGGCCGGCGTGCGAGCTGAGGCGCGGCGCGCGGCGCGTGAGGAGAAAGCACGACGTCCCATCGGCGTCGGCGATCAGCGTCACCGCGACCGCGGCGTGACGGCGGCCGTCGAGCGGCAGCGCCAGGCGCTCGTGCCCCGCGAGGTGGCCGCGGACGCGCGCTTCCAAGTCGGGACCGAAGGGTGGGAGAGGCAGCATCGCCAAAATTCCTAGCGTATAAACAGTGGCCGACGCGAGCGACCGATCCGGCATTTTCGCGACGACGAGGAGGCTCGAGATGCGAGCGATGCGCGCACACGAAACGGGCGGTCCCGAGGTCATGCGGCTCGACGACATTCCGGCCCCGGAGCCGGGCGCGGGCGACGCGCTGGTCGAGATCGCGGCGATCGGCGTCAACTTCATCGACGTCTACTTCCGGACCGGGCTCTACAAGGCGCCGCTGCCGCTGCCGCTCGGCCTCGAGGCCGCCGGCACGGTACGGGCGCTGGGATCGGGCGCGATCGGCGTGGCGGTCGGCGACCGCGTCGCCTGGACCGGCATTCCCGGCGCCTACGCCGAGATGGCGGTGGTGCCCGCGACGCGACTCGTGAAGCTCCCCGACGCCCTCTCCTTCCGCGACGGCGCCGCCGCGATGCTGCAGGGCATGACGGCGCACTACCTCGCCTGCTCGACGTATCCGCTGAAGCCCGGCGACGCCTGCCTGGTGCACGCCGCCGCCGGTGGCGTCGGGCTCCTGCTCTGCCAGGTGGCGAAGCGGCGCGGCGCGACGGTGGTCGCGACGGTCTCGACCGAGGCCAAGGCCGCGCTCGCGCGCGAGGCCGGCGCCGATCACGTCATCCTCTACTCCGAGGAGGACTTCGTCGCCGGCGTCCGCCGGGTGCTCGGGGGCGCCGGGGTCCACGTGGTCTACGACGGCGTCGGCGCCACCACCTTCGAGAAGGGCCTCGACTGCCTCCGCCCGCGCGGCACGATGGTGCTCTTCGGCGCCGCCAGCGGACCGGTGCCGCCCTTCGATCTCGGACAGCTGAACGCCAAGGGCTCGCTCTTCGTCACCCGCCCGAGCCTCTTCCACTACATCCTGGAGGAGAGCGAGCTGCGCGCGCGCGCCCGCGACGTGCTCGGCTGGATCGCCGCCGGCGAGCTTCGGCTCCGCATCGGCGCCGAATTTCCGTTGGCGCGCGCCGCCGACGCCCACCGCGCGCTCGAGGGACGGCAAACGACCGGCAAGGTGCTGCTACTGCCATAGTCGCTCAGCGCTGGTCGTACTGGTCGTGGAGGCGCCACCACGCGGTGCCCGGCTCGTTCCGCCCCTTGGGCGCGCGGTCGAGCCATTGGTACATGCCCCAGAGGGCGTCCAGTCCGCGCGCATAGGTCGAATAGGTGTGATGGACGACGCCGTCCTCGAGCGCGAACGCGCTCAGGCCCGGCCGCTCGCGCGTGTACGTGGCCACGTCGGTTCCCACCATGGCCGCGAACTTGCCGGGGGTCCCCTCGCGGACGGCTTCCTGCTTCAGGTCCAGCGTGCTGCGCTCGTAGTTGTATTCGACGGCCCCCTCGCGCTGTTGCTCCTCGGTGATCGAGACGTTGAAATCGAAGTTGAAGTCGCCGCCGAGCGAGGACGCCCAGGGAAACGTCCACCCCATCCGCCGCTTGAATGCCTGCAGCTTGGCGAGCGGCGCCCGCGACACGGCCCACAGCATGACGTCGTGGTTCGCCAGGTGGACGACGGAGCCGTTGAAGCCGTCCGCGATCGCCGAGCAGGCCGGACACCCCGCCGTGAAGTCGGCCCCGAACATGAAGTGGTAGACGATGAGCTGCGAGCGCCCTCGAAAGAGGTCTGCCAGCGAGGCGCTCCCCTCGTCGGTCTCGAATCGATACTCCTTGGCGACCCGCACCCACGGCAGCTGCTGCCGCCGCCGCGCCAGCTCGTCGCCGCGCCGCGTGTGCTCCTTCTCCGCCTCGAGCAGCTCGAGCCGCGCCGCCAGCCACTCTTCACGTGTACCCATCATGTGCTTCGTCATCGCTCTTCTCTCCTTCCCGATACGGCTTGGGGGTCGTGGACCATGAGATAGGTTTAGCGGCGGGCACCGAGCTATGGGAGTGAATGAGAGGAACGCACATGCGTTGGATCGACCAGTATTTCGCCGCCTGGGCGCGACACGCGCAGGCTTCGGATCCCATCGGCGGAATGGCGGACCGGGTGCGGATGCTCGCCTTCATGGATCCCGACATCCGCTACGAGGACGTGCCGACGGCCCAGGTCTTCACTGGCCATGACGGCGTGATCGCCATGGGCGCGCAGGCGCTTCTGATGGCGAACGACATCCGCTTCAGTTGCATCTCGGCACAAGAGAGCAACGATCAATTCGCCTTCGAGACCGAGACGCACGGCACCAACACCGGCGCGGTCGGCGTCTTTCCCGCCACCGGCAAGCCGTTCGTCCTCCGCGGGGTGTCGATCGGCAAGCGAACGCCGGAGGGGAAGGTGGTGTTGCACAAGGACTACTGGGACCTCGCGGGCTATCTGCGTCAGATCGGGTTGATGCCGCGCAAGACTCCTTGACCCAGAGGCTCGGGCGCGGAAAAGATGGCCCCCATGCCACGTGCCGCCGTCAACGGGATCGAGCTCGAGTACGACACCTTCGGTAACCCCTCCGCGCCGCCGCTGGTCCTGATCATGGGCCTCGGCGCGCAGATGCTCCTCTGGGAGGAGGACTTCTGCCGCGAGCTCGCGGCGCGCGGGTTCTTCGTCATACGCTTCGACAACCGCGACGTCGGGCTCTCGACCCAGCTCGACGCCGGCGGTGTGCCGAACGTCTTCGAGGGGATCCAGGCGGCGATGAGCGGACAGCCGGTCGCGGCGCCCTACACGCTCGCCGACATGGCCGACGACACGGTCGCGCTGATGACCGCGATCGGGATCGAGCGCGCCCACGTCGTCGGCGCCTCGATGGGCGGCATGATCGCGCAGACCCTCGCCATCCGCCATCCCGATCGGCTCCTCAGCATGACGTCGATCATGTCGTCGACCGGCGACACCGCGCTGCCGCCGGCGACCCCCGAGGCGTCACAGATGCTCCTCACCCCATTCCCGACCGACCGCGAGGGCAACATCGCGCACGCGCTCGCGGCCTGGAAGGTGATCGGCTCGCCCGGCTTTCCCTTCGACGAGGTCGGGATGCGGGACATCTTTGGGCGCTGCTACGATCGCGGGCACAACCCCGCGGGCTTCGCCCGCCAGCTGACGGCGATCCTGGCGTCGGGCAGCCGCCGCGACGGGCTCGCGGCCGTGACGACGCCGACGCTCGTGATCCACGGCGACGCCGACCCGCTGATCCTGATCGAGGCCGGGCACGCCACCGCCGCCGCCATCCCGGGGGCGACCATGCTCGTCATCGAGGGCATGGGCCACGACCTGCCGCGCGGCGCCTGGCCGCGGATCGTCGGCGCGATCGCCGAGCACGCTGAACGCGCCGTCGCGCGCGCCGCCTGAGCGCGGCGCCGGCGGCCCGCGCGTGACGGTCGAGCGTACCTGCGACCTCTGCCAGGCGGCGCGGCTCACGCGCTGGTATCACGAGGACGAGGTCTGCTGGGTCGCCGACTGCGAGCTCTGCGACGTGCCGATGGTGGTGTGGCGGCGCCACGCCGTCGACCCGCCCGCCGAAGTGGTCGCGCACATGACCGCGGCCCTCGAGCGCGCCGCCACCGAGCGCTTCGCCACCTGGGTGGTCGACGGCCACCGCCGGAACATCCCCGACCACTGGCACGCGCACGCCCGCCCGAGCGGCAAGGCCGCGCTCGCGTGGTGGACGCGCCGCTGGCGCTCGTCGTGATTGACGGGCGTCCCCGTCGCGGGTGAGAGTCGCGCCATGGGCGCCGACGCGACACCGGAGAGCGGTATCCGCGTCGAGCGGCGCGACGACGTCGAGATCGTCACCATCGACCGTCCCGCGGCGCGAAACGCGCTCACCCATGCGAGCTACGCGGCGCTCGAGCGCGCGGTGCGAGAGACCACGGCCCGCTGCCTGATCGTCACGGGCGCCGGCAGCGCCTTCTGCTCGGGCGACGACGTGAAGCAGGTGATGGGCGGCGGCGACGGCCGCGCCGCCGAGCGCTTGGCGGCGACGCCGACCTTGACCCCCGCCGCCGAGGCCCTCCTCATGACCGACGTGCCGTTGATCGCGGCCGTCAACGGTCCGGCCGTCGGCTGGGGCATGGAGCTCGCCCTCATGTGCGATGTCCGCGTGGCGTCCGAAACGGCCCGCTTCGGCGAGCTCTTCGTGCTGCGCGGCCTCTGCTGCGACGTCGCCGGCCTGGCGCGCCTGGCCTCGGTGGTCGGTCGCGAGAAGGCGACCGAGCTGCTGCTCACGGGCGACGTCATCGAGGCCGCGGAGGCGCTGCGGATCGGCCTCGTGAGCCGCGTAGTCCCGGCGGCCGATCTCCTCGACACTGCCCTCGCGCTGGCGGAGCGCATCGCTGCCAATCCGCCGCTTGCCGTCGCCCGCCTGAAGGCCGGCCTCCGCCGTGCGCTCGATCCAGACTGGCAGGCGCTCGGGATCTGGGTGAGCCGCACGCTCGCCGAGCTCTTCACCACCGAGGATCACAAGGAAGGCGTACGCGCGTTTCTCGAGAAACGACCAGCGCGCTACGTCGGTCGCTAGGAGGGACCATGTCCGCCGTCGAGATCGGCCGTCCGCGCGACGGCGTTGCCGTCGTCACCCTGAACCGCCCCGCGTCGCTGAACGCGATGAACGCCGACCTGATCGCCGAGCTGCACGCGGCGTTTGCGACGCTCCGGCCGGACCGCTCCTGCCGCGTCATCGTGCTGACGGGCGCCGGCCGCGCCTTCTGTGCCGGCCTCGACCTGAAGGAGGGCGCCCAGCCGCCCGCGGCCGCGACGCTCGGGCGGCCTCAGGCCGGCATGGTCGTGCAGCAGTCGATCGCCGACCTGGTACCGATCATGCGCGGCATGCGGCAGCCGATCATCGCCGCCGTGAACGGCGCCGCGTCGGGCGGCGGCCTCGCGCTGGCACTCGCGTGCGACATCCGGGTCGCCGCCGCCTCGGCCCGCTTCAACGTCGCCTTCGTGCGGATCGGGCTCTCCGGCTGCGACGTCGGCGTGTCCTGGCTCCTGCCGCGCCTGATCGGCGCCTCGCGCGCCTACGAGCTGATGCTGACCGGCCGCTTCTCGCCGGCGGCCGAGGCCAAGGAGATCGGTCTCGTCCATGAGGTCGTAGCGGACGGCCAGGTCGTCGACGCCGCCCTCGCCGAGGCCGAGCTGATCCTCGCCAACAGCCCCTTCGGCGTCCACATGACCAAGGAGGTGATGTGGAGCCAGCTCGAGATCGGCTCGCTGCACGCCGGCATCGACCTCGAGAACCGCACCCAGCTGCTCGCCGAGCACGGCCGGCGACATGGCGGAGGCGGTTGCCGCGTTCATGCGAGAAGCGGCCGCCGAAATTCACCGACCGAGTAGAGGAGCCACGACATGAGCTTGAAGGGACGCATCGCATTGGTGAGCGGCGGCGGGCGCGGCATCGGGCGCGCCATCGCGCTCGGGTTGGCGGCCGACGGCGCCGACGTCGCCGTCAACTATCGGCGCGACGAGGCCGCCGCGCGCGCAGACCGTGGACGAGATCGACGAAGCTCGGCCGCCGCGCCGGCGCCTACGGCGGCGACGTCGGCGACTTCGCCGCCTGCACGAGCGATCGTCGAGCGCGCCGTCAAGGACTTGGGCGCGATCGACATCCTCGTCGACAACGCCGGCGTCGCCTCACGCGGCCAGACCGTCGCCGACACCGACCCCTCCGAGCCCGAACGCCTCTGGCGCACCCACGTCTACGGCGCCTGGGCGCTCGCCAAGCTCGTCCTCCCCGGCATGCGGGGCGCCCAGCGCGGCGACATCGTCATGATCTCCTCGGTCGCGACCACGCTCCTCGCCGCCAACAGCGCGCCCTACAACATGGCGAAGACCGCCCTCGAGGCGCTCGCCACCACCATCGCCAAGGAGGAGCGCCACCACGGCATCCACGTCAACGTGGTCGCCCCGGGGCTCGTCGACACCGAGATGGGCCGCCGCCTGGTGAAGGGCGCGATGGGCGTCTCCGACATCCGCACGCATGGACGCGAGCAGCCCCTTCGGCCACGTCTGCACCCCCGAAGAGGTCGCCGACGCCGTCCGCTTCCTGGTCTCGGAGCGCGCCTCCTACGTCACCGGCCAGCGCATCGCCGTCGACGGAGGATCGTTCTGAGCCCGCGATGGGAACCTGGGGCACGGCGATCTTCTCGGACGACACCGCGAGCGACGTTCGGAACGATTTTCGCGAGCTGATCGGCGACGGGCTCTCGCCCACGGAGGCAACCGAGCGCCTGATCGCGAACTACGGCGGCCCGAAGGCACCGACGAGCTTTTGGCTCGGCCTCGCGGTGACGCAATGGAAATGCGGCCACCTCCAGGAATCCGTCAAAGAGAAAGCCTTGGAGACCATCGACTCCGGCGCGGATCTCGAGCTCTGGTCCGAAGACTCGGAAGCCGCGAAGGCCCGCGCCGCCGTCCTCGCCAAGACCCGCACGCAGCTCCTTTCGCCGCAACCCGCGGCCAAGCGGATCGCCAAGACCTTCCGGGAGGCCAACGATTGGGAGGTCGGCGACCTGATCGCGTACCAGATGCCGGCGGGGAAGCACGTGGTGTTCCGCGTCGTCGGTCATCAGATCTACCGCGGCAGGAAGAGTCCGCGGGTACACGTACTCGACTACTACGACGATACGGCACCGACGCTAGATCTGGCATGCCGGCTCGCTTGGCGTATCGTCGTCACCAAGGACGACATCGGCTACCAGCCCTATGGGCAATTGATGCTGTTCGCCCTGTCGCAACGTCAGCTTCCGAAAAAGCGACTCACATGGTTGGGCAGCGGCGGGGCTTTGTCGAATCAGGATCAGGGTCCGAGCCCCGAGATAGGCATAGCCTGGCGCGAAGCCGACTCCTGGTTCGAGCGCTGGGTGGCGCAGCCGGTGACGTGGCGACCGGGACCGGGAGGCGGTGCACACAAAGAGTGGGCCGCGGGCGACGTGCTCGCCTACCGGAGAGAATCGGGCTCGTATCTCCTTTTGCACTTGGTTGGCCGGCACGCGGGCCACGGCGTCGACGGCGCGCCCATCGTCCTCCTCCTGACGACGCCGGATGGACCGTTGCCGGACGCCGCGGCGATCGGCGCGGGCGCACTGGTCCCAACCCGCATGTTCGACGCGGACGACCCGTTGCTGGTGACCGCCGGCGTCGTCTCGCCCTGCTACGGCTTCGTGCTCGTCCACGACGACGAGGACGCGGTGGACCCCTCGGCGCTGCGACGCATCGGCGCCTTCCCCTGCACGTACGATCTCGGACACGGCGGCCTGGAACGATCGCCCTTCGCGTCCATTCCCATGGTGGCGCGACGCACGGAGCGCGTGGGGCGACGTCCGCGACCCGCGTGAGCGCGCCGCGACGGTCGTGCGTGGGGGTGGGGAGTCGCTGCGGAGCGGAGTAGATCGAACACGCAAACCTGCGAGTAGTTGAAAGGGGTCGGTACCTACGTGAGATCTGCCGGAGCCGGAGCAGCGACTCCCCACCCCCACGCCCACTACGACAGACCGTGCTTCCGCTTCCGGTAGCGCAACAGCTCGCGGCTGACCCCGAGCCGGCGGGCCGCGAGCGAGACGTTGCCGCCGCACTCCTCGAGCACGCGGCGGATCAGCTGGCGCTCCGCCTCGTCGAGGCGCATCACCGGGCCGTTTTCCATGGCCTGCGCCACCATCGGGACGTCGAGCCCGAGGTCGTCCGCGGCGATCGTCTCCTCGTCGACCATCAGCATCGCGCGCTCGATCACGTGGGCGAGCTCGCGGACGTTGCCGATCCAGCGCTCGGCGCGGAGCGCCGCCAGGGCGTCGGGGGCAAGCGTCTTCGGCGGCCGCCCGTACTTGCGGGCGTAGATCTCGAGGTAGTGCCGCGCCAGCAGCTCGATGTCGTCGCCGCGCGCACGGAGGGGGGGCAGGGTCAGCGTGAGCACGTTCAGGCGATAGTAGAGATCCTGCCGCATGCGACCGGCGGCGACCTCGTCGGCGAGCGTGCGATTGGTGGCGGCGATGATGCGGACGTCGACGGGGGCGTCGGCGAGCGCCCCGAGACGGCGGACGACGCGCTCCTCGAGCACGCGCAGGAGCTTCGCCTGCGCGGCGAGGCTGAGCTCGCCGATCTCGTCGAGGAAGAGGGTCCCGCCCCCGGCGACCTCGAGAAGCCCGGGCTTGGCGGCCTTGGCGTCGGTGAAGGCGCCGCGCTCGTAGCCGAAGAGCTCGGCCTCCATGAGATCGCGCGGCATCACCGCACAGTCGAGCACCAGGAAGGGCGCCCGGCCGAGCGGCGAGCCCTGATGCAGGGCGCGGGCGACCAGGCTCTTGCCCGTGCCGGTCTCGCCGAGGATCAGCACCGTCGGGTAGTCGCCGGCGGGCAGGTGGCCGAGGCGCGACATGCGGGCGACCAGCTCGTGGACGGGCTGCATGGGGGCGCTTACGCCGAGGATGGTCGCGCCGGCCGGCTCGTCGACGGGCGCGCGTTGCAGCCGATCGAGACAGGCTTGGGTCCGCGCCTCGGCGAGCGCGCGCGCGACCAACAGAGACAGCTGCTCGAGGTCGATCGGCTTCTGGATGTAGTCGCGGGCCCCGGCCTTCATCGCCGCGACCGCCGTGTCGACCGATCCGTAGGCGGTCATGATGATGATCGGCAGATCGGGGTCGCCGGCATGGACCTCGCGCAGCACCGTGACCCCGTCGTCGTCGCCGAGGCGCTGATCGAGCAGCACGAGGTCGGGGCGGCCCTTGGCGAGCGCGCTCCGAGCCTCGGCGGCGCTGGTCGCGAGCACGGTGCCGTAGTTGCGACGCCCGAGAAAACGGGCGAGCGCGCGCGTGTGCGTCTCCTCGTCGTCGACGATCAGGATGCTTGCCATGAGGCCTGCTCCGCGATGATCGGCAATCGAATCTCGACCATGGTCCCGCCGCGCTCGCCGTCGCGGAGCTCGATCGTGCCGCCGTGCGCCACGACGATCTTCTGCGAGAGCCAGAGCCCGATTCCGGTGCCCGACGGCTTGCTGGTCGTGAACGGCATGAAGACGGTGCCGCGCCCGTGCCCGTTCCGCGCGACGCCGCGACCCTCGTCGGCGACCCGCACCGCCACGACGTCACCGGCCCGCTCGACCCGCACGTCGATGCGCGAGCCGCGCGGCGCCGCGTCGGTGGCGTTGGCCAGCACCGCGCTCACGACCTGCTCGAGCTTGGCCCCGTCGATCGAGACCTCCGGCGTGTCGGCGGCCGCGAGGTCGAGCCCGACGTCGCCGGCGCGGAGGCGCGGCCGGGCCAGCTCGACGCAGCGCTCGACGAGCGCGTTCAGGGACTCGGGCCGGCGCTCGAGCGCGACCGGACCGACCGAGCGCAGGAGATCCGTCACCCAGCCGTCGAGACGATCGACCGCGTTGATGATGTCGTCGAGCGCGCCGCGACGCGGATCGTCGGCGGAAAGCTCGATCGCCTCGCCTTGCGCGCTGGCGCGGATGCTGGCCAGCGGATTGCGGATGTTGTGGGCGACCGAGGCGGCGAGCTCGCCGAGGAGCGCGAACCGCTCGCTGGTCACGAGCCGGGTCTGGATGCCGGCGAGCGAGGTCGCCATGTGATTGATCGAGGCCGCGAGACGCGCGAGCTCGCCATGCCCCGAGAGCGTGAGGCGCGGCGTCAGGTCGCCGGTGCTCATGATCTCGGTGGCGCGTTGGAGGGCCCGTACCGGCTCGACCAACCAGGCGCGGATCGCGGCGAGGAAGCCGACGAAGCTCGCGATCACGAGCCCGACGATGCCACCGAGGAGGCCGTTGGAGAGGCCGCCGAGCGCGTCGCCGCGGGCCGCCAGGTGGCCGAGCTCGCCCTCGTAGTAGCGCGTCAGGCGCCGGACCGCCTGGCGCGTCCGCGCCTTCGAGCCGGCCGTCACGCTGCCCGCGAGACGCGCCACGCGCTCCGACTCGTCGACGGTTTGGGCATTGGCGTGGAGACTCGCGACCATCTGCTGCAGGCGCGCGTCGGCGACGAACGTGCGGCGGTGGGCGGCCACGCGGTCGAGCACCACGCCGAGCCGGATCTGCTGGCGATGCAACGCGGTGTGCTCGTCGGTCACGATCCGCCAGCTCTCGATCGCCCAGTAGGCGCCGATGGCGGAGAGAAACGTGACCTGCACCGCCGCGAGGAAGAGCAGCGTCAAGCGCGCGCGCAGCGTCACGACGGCATCTCGAGGGCACGCGACGGCGCCAGTCGAACGAAGGCGAGACCGTGCAGGACGGGCCACAAGCCGAGCGGCACGATGAACCACGGTGCCGAGATCGGCTCGGTGTGGAGTGGATACGTGACCAGCACCGCGATCGCCGTGGCACCGGAGCCGAGGATGGCGGCGAGCATCGCCGCCACCTGCGGCCGGAAGCGCTGGCCGGTCACGAGCGCGCTCACCAGCGAGCCGGCGTAGAGCAGGATGGCGTTCGCCAGCGCGCAATAGACGAAGTAGAGGAGCGGCACGAACACCGACGGCTCCCATCGCAGGAGCGTGAGGATGACCCCGAGCGCACCGAAGACGCCGAAGAGGACGGTCACGATGCGACGCGCCGCGCGGCTGTCGCGCCAGAGGTACGACACCGCGAGGTACAGGATGGCCGGCGGCAGTAGTGCCAACGCGTTCCAGGCCACCCACACGAACCGATACGGGCCGTACGCATCGGGACCGGTGATGAGGAGCAGTGCCAAGGGCACGCACATCACGAAGAGACCGCGCACCTCCGGAAGGTCGGGGCGCAGCATCACCAGTCCCGCCGCGACGATCATGATCCACGTGCCGACCCCGAGCAGCGGCAGGAAGACCTCGGCGAAGTCGTCCCAGCCGAACACACGGACCGGCACGGCGAGACGAAAGTCCTCGTTGCCGCGCCGGAACGAGTACGTGATCGGCCGTCCCTCGGCCGCGGTCGCGACGGCGGCGTGGATGTCGGCGCCGCGCGTCGTCACCGCGCCGTCGATCGCGGTGACGTGCGCCCACTCGGCCCGCTTGAGCGACGCGAGTCGCCATTCGTCACGGCCGATCGAGAACACGATCGCGCTGTCGCTGAAGAGAAAGCCCGCGAAAGGACGACCGACCCACGCCACCGCGTCGAGCGTGGCGACGATCAGCACGGCCACCATCGGCAGCAGCGCGACCCAGAGCCACCAGGGCGGACGGCGACGGCGGAGGACCGGGTGACGGTACTCGGCGCCATCGGCGGCGGCGTGCTGAGCGGCATTCTTCATGCGCTGGCGCTCCGGCCCGGCTTCGGATGGGCGCTCGCGTGGGTGGCGCTGGTGCCGCTCCTGGTGGTGGCCGCGCGCGCCTCGCCGCGGGGGATCGCGTGGGCCGCGATGGCATACGTCTTTACGTTGCTCTTCATCGACGTGCCGCCCTGGTTGACGCCTGCCGTCGGACGATACTTCAAGTTCGCGCCGCCGCGCGATCTGCTCGCGGTCGCGATCGCGACCGGCTTGGTTGCCCTGGCGGCCGGCCTGCCGCTCGCCCTGGCGCTGGCGCTCCGGCGCCAGGCCGGGCGGCCGCTCGGCGTGCTCTTCCCGGCCGCATTGTGGGCGGCATGGGAGCCTTTGCGGGCGTGGATTCCGCCGTTCTTCCCCGTCTCCATGCTCGCGACGTCGGAGGTCGACGTGGCGCCGCTGCTGCAAATCGCGAGCCTGACCGGCGTCGCGGGAATCACCGCGCTGGTGACGGCGGGCAATGCGGCGCTCGCTGGGCTCGTCACGGCGCCATCCATGCCGCGGCGGAGCGCGCCGCTCGCCGCGGTCGTGGCGCTCGTGCTGGTCGCGGGCTGGTGGGGCCGGGCGCGTCTCGACGCCATCCCCGCGACGACGTCAGACGGCGCCGTCCGGGTGCTGCTGGTGGACGGGGCCGCGACGAGCGAAGACGAGAGCACGCTGGCGCGATATCTCGCCGCCAGCGAGGCCCATGTCGGCACGCCGCCGCCCCCGGATCTCGTCGTCTGGCCGGAGTCGGCGCTCGCGGCCGATCTCGAGCGCGACGCCGACGCGTGGCGCCGCCTCCGCGCCTTCGTCGACGCGCACGGCACGACGCTCGTGACCGGCGGCGCCGGGACCACGATCGGAGCGGGCGGCCGGGTGGAACGCTTCAACTCCGTCCATGTCTTTCGGCCGCGATACGCCATGGTGAGCTACCACAAGCGCCTGCTCGTGCCTTTCGCGGAATCGTGGCCCGCCTTCCTCGGCGAGCCGCCGGCAGCGCTCGAGCCAGTCGCGGCCGGAGCGACGCTGATGGTGCACGACCCGCTGCGCTTCGGGCCGCTCGTCTGTTTCGAGATCACCGACGCCGCGAGCGCGCGGGCGCTCGCCCACCGTGCCGCGCGGATGATCGTCAACATCAACAACGACGCCTTCTGGGGCGATGCGGCGCCGCACGTGGTGTGGGCGCGCATCCGGGCGGTCGAGTCGGGGCTGCCCGTCGTCCGGGCGGCCAACGGCGGCCTGAGCGCCGTCTTCGATTCCGCCGGACGAATCGTGGCGGCGGCCCGCTCGGCGGGAGAGCCGACGGCGCTCTCGGCGGCAGTCCCGGATCCGGTCGACACCATCTACGTGCGGACCGGAGAGGTGTTCCTGCCGGCCTGCCTTTTCGTCGTGCTGGCCGGGATGTGGCCGCGCCGGCGTCGCGTCACGGCCCCACCGTCGAACAAATCTGTCCCAGGGTGTCCGCCGGCAGCTGCCACAGGTCGTCGATGACCTCGGCGGAGATGTTGCGGAGCTTCATCGGGTACGGCGAGCCGTCGCGCTGCACCGGGATGATCTTGGAGTGGGGGCCGCCGGCCGCGTTGTGCAGCCTGATCCTCATCACCAGGTCGAAGGTGTCGTTGAGCGCGCAGAGCGCGAGCCCGCCGTCCCTGAGACGTTGGAGCTTCCCCAGGCGCTGGAACTTCGCGCCGTAGAGGTTGACGCCCCACAGGTCGTAGTCGCCGAAATAGAGCGTGGTCTTCTCGAGATTGTCGTAGCCCGCGTGCGGGATGAACTCGCCGTCGCGTTGGCGCAGCGTGAAATCGACGGCGAAGGCGGTGACGGGCGTCAGCATGGCGGTCGGGCACGACGGCATCGGGTCGCCCTGGCCGAAGCTGGCAAAGGAGAACGGAATCCACATGCGGTGTCCGGTGTGATCGAGCGTCCCGTAGAGGTCGACCTCGCCGCCCTGCACCGTGAGGGCGTGGATGTCGTTCATCGGCGGCAACACGAGCGGGTACTTGCGCGTCGCCATCACGACCCGCGCGCCGCTCTTGATCACGAACTCGGCGGGACCGACGACCAGGCGGCCGAGAATCGGCCGCGTGTCGGGAATGACGAACCGCAGCGTCGTCGGGCTGACGGCCGTCACCGTGAAGGGCGGCAACGGGATGCGCTCGCCCTCCAGCGGCGTGAACGTCATCTCGACGGTGGTGCCGTCGGGCTCGATCGAAAACCCGAGCCCTCGCTCGACCACCCGTTCCCGCAGGTGGAACGTCACCTCGTGGCCGACGTGGGCGTAGAGCGTGTTCGAATACCCCTCGCTGCTGTTCCTGTAGAGCTTGAGCTTCGCCCTCGGGCACCCGCCGTCCCACTTCCCGGCCGAGGTCGGCGCGACGGTGGCGAGGATCAAGGCGAGCACGGCAAGGGTGATGCGGCATCCGCCGTGGAATGGGTTCGGCATGGTCACTCCTTCCCAGATCGCTTCGCGAGGGGTCAAGGATTTCTTTGACTCGCAGAGAGCAAACCCCACGCCACGTCGCGCAGCGTCACGACGCCCCGCCGCGAGCGGTGATCACGGTGCGTTCAAGTGCCGCGTTGGTGGAGGGGAACCACCCTGGTGGAAATGGGCCACCGGCGCCGGCCTCGCGCCATAGGGGTTGCATTCCGGGGCCGAGGCACCGTAGCTCGGATCATGGCTCGCAAGACGCCCACGACGGTGAGCGCCGAGGCCGCGGCCGCGGTGGTCCGTTCCGGCGACTGGGTCGACTACGGCTTCGGCATGGGGCAACCCGACCGCTTCGACCGGGCTCTGGCGGCACGGGCCGCGGAGCTCCGCGACGTCCGGATCCGCGCCGCCTTCAGCATGCGGCCGCGGGCCGTGCTCGAGGTCGACGGCGGCTGCGAGCACTTTCGCTGGCTCAACTGGCACTTCTCCGGGTACGACCGCGCCCGCCACGACGAGGGCCGTTGCGACTACATCCCGATGAACTTCGGCGAGGCGCCCGACTACTACCGCCGCTTCGTCGACCCGATCGACGTGGTCTGCGTGAAGACCTGCCCGCTGGACCAGCACGGCTACTTCAACTTCGGCGGCGCCGTCAGCTACCACAAGGCGGCGAGCGAGCGCGCCAAGGTCTTGATCGTCGAGACCTCGCGGGCGATGCCGCATGTCCAAGGCTCCGAGGCCTCGGTCCACGCGAGCGAGGTCGACTACGTCATCGATGCCGGCGACGACTCGGTGCCGGAGATCGGCAACCCCGTCGCCACCGAGGTCGACCGCAAGGTCGCCACCCTGATCGCGGCCGAGGTCGGCGACGGCGCCTGCCTGCAGATCGGCGTCGGCGGCATGCCGAACGCGGTCTGCGGCCTCCTGAAGGATGCCGGCGTCCGCGACCTCGGCATCCACACCGAGATGCTGGTCGACGGCATGATCGAGCTCTACGAGGCCGGGCTCGTGACCGGCGCCCGCAAGCGCATCGACCGCTACCAGATCGTCTTCACCTTCGCCGCGGGCTCGCGGAAGCAGTACGATTTCATCGACCACAACCCGGGCCTGACGTCGCGGCCGGTCGACTACACCAACCTGCCGCACAACATCATGCAGAACGACAACGTGGTCTCGATCAACAACACCACGCAGATCGACCTGCAGGGACAGGCCGCCTCCGAGTCGTCGGGCCACCGGCACATCAGCGGCACCGGCGGCCAGCTCCAGTTCGTGCGGGGCGCCTACGCCTCGCGCGGCGGCAAGTCGTTCATCTGCCTCTCCTCCACCTACGAGCGCCACGGGCGGCGCGAGAGCCGGATCGTCTCGAGCCTCACCCACGGCAACATCGTCACCACCCCGCGCACCGACGTCATGTACGTGGTGACCGAGTACGGCCTGGTGAACCTGAAGGCCAAGTCGGTCGCGGAGCGCGCCCGCGCCCTGATCGGCCTCGCGCACCCCGACTTCCGCGAGGCTCTCGAGCGCGAGGCGCGCGAGAAGAACCTGCTGCCGCGGCGGTTCGTTTAGTCGCGGCGGGACGATGCCACGTCCCCGCCGGCACCGACCAGACGCGCGCCGCTACTTGTCCTTGAACTCCGTGTCGAGGTTGCGGAACGCCGGCGCGGTGTAGCTCGCCTGCCAGCAGACGCCGTTGCTGGCCTCGAGCTGGAGGGTGACCTGGCCGTCCTGCGCGAACGGCAGGTTCGGGAACGGCAGGTTCGCGCCGCGCCCCTGCACCTGGACGCGCGTCTTCCCCGGCGACACGCCCTGCTTCAGCCCGATCTTCTTGATGCCTTCCGGCGTGGAGTCCTTGTTGTTGTAGGCGTAGCCCGAGCCGGTCTCCTTCCAGCACGGCTTCTGGCCGCACATGCCGCCGGCGGGAACGTGCATGCTGGCGATCAGGCTCGGGGTGCCGCCGTGGTAGTCGTAGATGCAGAACTGGTAGCTCGTGGTGGCGAGCGGGTTGCCGAACTCGGACTTGAAGGTCGTGTCGCCGGGCGAAAACTTCCACTGCAGGCGATCCTTGTCGTCCGGTTCGCGATCGACGAACTGTACCGACGCCTTGCCGAGCGTCGTCAGCTGGCGGCAGCCGGCGAGCGGCGCGGGATGGCAGGGCTCGAACTGACAACTTCCCGAGCAACCGTCGCCGCTGTCCTGGTTGCCGTCGTCGCACTGCTCGAAGCAGCTGCCGTCGATCGCGCCGTTGCCGCAGAAGTCGAGGATGCCGCCGCAGACGCCCCCGATGCAGCGGTCACCGCTGCTGCAGACGTTGGCGTCGTTGCACGGGGTCTCGTCGGGCTCGAAGTCGTTGCTGGGGCACGCGGCGCTCGAACCGGTGCAGAGCTCGGCGACGTCGCATTGCCCGGCGTCGGCGCGGCACGGGGTCGCGGCCGACTGGAAGTCGTCCCCCGGACACGCGCCGTCGATGCCGTCACAGCTCTCGGCGACGTCGCAGACGCCGGCGCTCGGGCGACAGACCGCGGTGCTCTTGGCGTCGATCGGACAGTTGACGCCCAAGCCGGTGCAGTGCTCGACGGGATCGCACACGCCGGTGCTGGCGCGGCAGACGACCGACGCCGGCTCGACCAGATCCGCGGGACAGTCGTCCTCGTCGCCGTCGCAGCTCTCGACGGCGTCGCAGAAGGCCATCGCGGGACGGCAGACCGCCGTGCTCTTGGCGTCCGACGGGCAGGACGCGCCCGATCCGGTGCAGTGCTCGGCGAGATCGCAGACGCCGGCAGCGGCGCGGCACTCGATGCTCGCCGACGCGAAGCCGTTCACGGGACAGGTGTTGGCGACGCCGTCGCAGCTTTCGGCGACGTCGCAGATGCCGGACGCGTTTCGGCAGACGGCCGTGCTCTTGTCGTCGGCGGGACACGGCGCGCTCGAGCCCGTGCAGTGCTCGACGAGATCGCAGTTCCCGCCGGATCCGCGGCAGGTCACGCTCGCGGAGCGGAAGGCGTCGGCCGGACAATCGTCCTCGTCCCCGTCGCAGCTCTCCGCGAGGTCGCAGACGCCGGCGCTCGGGCGGCAGAGCGCGTTGCTCTTGTCGTCGGCGGGACAATCGTCCTCGTCGCCGTCGCAGGTTTCCGCGAGGTCGCAGATGCCGGCGGCGCCGCGACAGACGGCGGTACTTTTCGCGTCGGCGGGACAGGCAGCGCCCGAACCGGTGCAGTTCTCCGCGGTATCGCAGACGCCGGCGCTCGCCCGACACTCGACGCTACCCGGCTCGAAGCCGTTGGCCGGACAATCGTCGCCGACGCCGTTGCAGGACTCCGCGACGTCACAGACGCCGGCGGCGGCCCGGCATGGCGCCGTGCTCTTGTCGTCGACGCAGGTGCCGCTCGACCCGGTGCAGGTGTCGACGAGATCGCACACCCCGGCGGCCGCCCGGCACGGGGTGGAGGCCAGCGCGAAAGTGCAAAGGATCGTGCAGCACGCCCCGGGCTGGCCAGTGTCGGGTCCTTCGTCGCATTGCTCGAGGATATCGAGATTGCCGTCTCCGCAAGGGGGTATCTGGGCGGAGGCCGGCAAGGCCAGGGCGAGGACCGAGACCAGCGAAAGGATCGCGAGAGAGCGCGCGCGGCGCAACGTGTGGGGGCTCATTCGACTCCTACTCGCACTGCCAAGGTCGTGTTCGTGTTCTGGAAAGCTCCGCCACCGCCCCCAAACACGCGTCGGGAACACGAACGGGACGATTCATGACCGAGAGCCGAGAGGCTTGCAAGGCGACTCCGCGCGCTGGGGCGGGAATATGCGGTTTTTCCGGATCTTTGGAACGGCACGTACGGCCCTCGGGACCGCGAGCGCTCGGGAGGAGCGCAGCGTCCCCTCATGGATTTCAACGTCTCGTTGATCGGTGGTCCGTGGATGGGCGCCGATGCGGCGGTCGGCGAGGCGGCACCCCGGCTTTCCCTCCATAGCAGCGAAGGGTCGGCCGAGTCACCGCTTTTTTTCCTGCCCCGGCGCGGAGCCGGCGCGCCGGTCAATCGGATTTGGCCTTGAAGGTCGTCGACGTGTTCCGGAAGGTCGAGTGGTAGACCGCCTCCCAGCACGCGCCGCCGCCGTTCACCATCTGCACCCGGAGCGGCAGGGTCATGAACGAGAGCGCCGGGACCTGGAGATCGCCGCCACGGCCCTTCACGACGATCTGGGCCTTCCCGGCGGCGCCGGCCTTGAGCTGCACCTGCTGCAGGCCGTCGGGGGTGAGCTCGCGGTCGACGTAGCGATATCCCTTGGCGTTTTCCTTCCAGCAGGCGCGGAGCTCGTTGGTGCGGCAGGTGCCGCCCTTGGGCGCACGGGCGCTCAGAACGAGCGTATCGTCGCCGTCGTAGATGCAGAGCTCGTAGTCGGTGGTCGTGGTCGGAATACCGAAATCGGCCTTGGCGGTCGCGGCACCGCGGCCCCACTTCCACTGCAGCCGATCCTTACTCGCGTCCGCGCCCTTCTTGATCGTCAGCAGTCCGCCGCCCGACCTGATGGGGCGCGCGCAGCCGCTCCGCGGGGCGTCGCCGCAGAGGTCCGGAGCCGGCGTGGGACCGGTCGCGGTGGGGGTTGGACCGTTCGGCGTGCCGCTCGGGGTCGGACCGCCGGTGGTCGGCGTCGGGGTCGGGGTCGGGACGGCGGGCGGATCGACGGTGATCGAGACCGTGCCCGGCACGAGCGAGTCGCCGCTGCCGTCATTGACCTTGAAGGTGAACGAGTCGCTGCCGGTGTAGCCGCCGGTCGGCGTGTAGAGCACGGTCGCGCCGTCGCTGTTGGGCACGCCGGGCGTGCAGGCCTGGTTGCCGATCGCGCCGAGCGAGCCGTGCGCCGGCGGCGTCACGATCGAGAAGGTCAGGTCGCAGCTGTCGAGGTCGAGGCCGCCGAGCGTGATCGTGACCGCGACGTTCTGCTCGGTCGTGACGCTCTGGCTCGACGCCAGCGGCGGCGCCGACGGCAGGAGACCGGTGTTGAGCGCCGCCACCTGGAGCGGCACGACGACGACGTTGCCGATCGGGGCGCCGACGTTCGTCGGCGCCTCGGTCGGGACCGCGAACTGCCACTGCTGCGCGTCGATCTCGGTGAGCGTGCCGGGCGACGCCGCGTTGTCGGTGTCGCTGGTGACGAAGTAGTGGATGCCGTGCGCCGCGTAGGCGCCCTGCGTCTCGCCGAGCTTGCAGTCGACGTCGCAAGGTCCGGGATCGGTCGCCGTCCGGCAGACGTGGCAACCCGCCGGCTTGCCGGCGGCGGCGCAGTAGCCGTCCAGCACGCGGCTGTCGGTCGCCGCCTCGCCGGGCCACGGCCGCTGCACGGGATCGTCGCCGGTGCCGTCGTCGAGGCACGCGTCGTCGCGGTAGTAGGGCACGACGGCCGGGTTCACGAGCGTGGTCGCGCCCTTCAGCTCGACGATGTAGACGAGCGAGCCGGCGTCGCCGGCGCCGGACGACCTGCTCCCAGTTGGAGGAGCGCGGTCGGCGGGCTGAAGCGTCGGATCGGGGACGTCGAAGAAGGCGGGAAAGTTGCCGACCGCCGTCGACGTTGCCGACTGGTCGTCGTTGACGCCGTCGATGTCGACGCCGTTCGGCTTGACGATGTTGTAGTACTTGCTGGCGACGCCGCGGTTGTAGTCCCACGACGTGTAGAGCCCGTCGGGCGGGATCGGGTGGACGCGCACGTGGTAGCGATAGGTGACGACGTCCCGGTAGAAGCTCTCGGTCTTGGTGACGTTGGTGCCCGAGTCGGCGCCCCAGATCTCGCGGATGGCGCGCACCGGTCCCATGCGCTCGCCGAGGAGCGCGGCGTTGGCCTCCCAGTTCACCTGCTCGTCCTCGAAGCCGACGAGCGAGATGGTCGAGTCGGGGCTCTGCTGGAAGGCGCGCCCCTTCCAGCGGTCGAGGAGATCGGGACCGTAGACGCCCGGCTGTCCCGGCTTCGCGACCTGGAGCTCGCGGATCATCCAGCGGCCGGTCGCGTGCCAGCTGGTAGGCGTCGGTGGTGACGGTGACGCCGTCGCGCGGGAAGCGGTCGCGTCGAGGCGTGCGGCCGGGCGTCGGGACGCAGACGGTGCCGGCGAGGTTCGGGCCGTAGCCGGTGTTGCTCGAGCCGAGCTTCTCGGGGTCGCCCGCGCGCGAAGCTGAAGCGGTCGATCCACTCGTCGGCGTTGGCGTCGCGGACGTAGTCACGTAGCCGTTGGCCGCCGTGAACGACGAGCCGCCGGGCTTGCGGAAGAGATAGACGAAGCGGAGCGTCGCCGGGTCGAGCGCGTCGATCGAGCACCAGCGCCTGGCTGTCGGTCGCGCCGGCGGGCCGGGGGCGCCGACGGGCGCCTGCTCGCCGGCGTCGCTCGCCATGAAGACGATCTCGTCGTCGTCGTCGAGGGTCGCGACCGGATCGGGCGAGCGGGCCTCGTCCGAGCGGGTACTCGGCCGAGCAGAGCCCGGCGATCTTCTTCCACGACTCGACGTCCCAGGCGTAGGTGAGCTCCATGTCGGTGCCCGAGTAGACGCCGAAGTCCGAGCCCGGATTCGAAAGACAGTACGGATACATCTGGTCGACCTGCACCGGGATCTCGACGAACTGCGCACCGTCCCAGCGGTAGGCGGCGATCTCGCCGACCGGGATGCCGAGCGCGGGCGGCGTGATGAAGATGCCGTTGTGGGCGTCGCGCGCGCCCGTGAGGGCGCCGGACGGGTACGGCATGCAGATGATCGAGGCCGAGGGGCCGGACCAGCCGGCGAGCTTCGCGCCCTTGACGATGACGGGCTCGACGCTGCGCTCGGCGGTCAGCTGCGAGCGCGCGTCGGGCGGAACGCCGAGGATGGAGAGCACGGAAACGGCGAGAATCGTCAGATGGAAGCGTTTCATGGGGGTTCTTCCTTTCGTCATGGGGCGAGACACGGCGCGCCGCCACACACGTCGACGACGGCGCCGTTCGGTTTCAGGAATTCCGACTTCTGCAGGCGCGCGCTCGCGTTCGAGCGCGGCCGCCCGTGCGGATCGCTGCCGTATTCCGGCGGACGCGGCGGGAGGTTCGCCGTCGGCGGCGTCGGCGTCCCGCTGTCCCACACCACCATCGCCGAGCCATCGAACGGGAAGCTCGGGATCGGCGGAATGCCGAAGTACGGATCGACGTCCGAGTGGCGCCCCGGCGCGAGCGCGGGCTGATACACGCTGGCGCCGATCGTTCGGGCCTCGACCTCGGTCGTGACGTTGGCGACTTGATGGTCGCCGAACGCCGGATGCAGGAGCACCTTGTGCGCCGGCGTGTTCGGCAGCAGCGCGCCGGTCGTGCCGGTGATGTGACGGGCGTAGCCGTTCGGGTCGGAGCGGTCCCACAGCATCTGGATGAGCGCGAACAGCAAGGGCCGCTCGAGCTCCGTCGGATACGCCGGGTAGAGGATCTGCGAGTAGGTATCGAAGTCGACGCTGCGGGTGAGGAGCGTCGAGTAGTTCATGCCCGGCACGCCGAGCACGCCGCGCGTGATGTCCTGGGCGATCGCCATCACGCTGGCCCCGAAGATGCCGCCCTGGCTGTTGCCGTCGTAGTAGACGTGGCTGGTGTCGATGACCGGGTTGCCGAGCAGATCCTTGAACGCCGCGTGCGACGTGAGGCCCTGCGGATGGATCATGAGGCGGGCCAGGAAGAGCTGGTTCAGGAAACCCTGCTGCAGGCGGTCGGTGAGGGTCGGGAAGTTGGAGAGATCGGCGAGGGCGGTGACGGCGTTCGGCACGTCGGTGGTCGACATGCCGGCCCAGTCGGTCGCGCAGAAGACGAAGTTGTGCTCGTTCCCCATCGCGGTGACGTTGCCGGCCTCGACCTCGCTCGCCATGCCGAAGAGCCCGTGGCCGTAGATCGAGGCGCGCGCCGGGTTGGCGGTGGCGAGCGCGCTCGCGAGGGCGGCGCGCGGGATGTTGCACTCGAAGGTCGCCACCTGCGGCACCGGATTGTGGAGCGGCAGTCCGTCGGGACCGAGCAGGAAGCGCGCGCCGGGGAGCGGCGTCGTGACGTAGCTCTCGACGAAGTAGATGCCGGTGACGCGCCGGAAGATCTGGGCGTCGACCTCGTCCTCGGTCTGGGAGACGAGGAAGGTCGGCGCCGCCGCGCCCAGGCGCGCGAAGCCGTCGTCGCGGACGAAGAGCATGCGCTCGGTCGTGTTGCGCGTGCTCGCGACCGTGAAGTCCCAGGCCAGATAGAGGTCGTTCCTGGCGATGCCGGCGGCACCCAGGGTGGCGAAGATCTCCTCCATGTGGGGGCGCCGCGCCTCCTTGGCGCCGCTGCCGGTCGGCGTGGCGTCGCGGTACGCCTGGAAGTCGGCGCTCGGCGCGATGGTGGCGCCGCCGGCGTCCTTCAGGTTGCGGAGGGCGACGACGTAGCGCGCCCCCTCCTCGAGGTTGACCGCGGGCCGGATGATGAGCGAGCGCCCCGCCTCGGTGGTTGCGTTGGAGTCGATCTCCGACCAGATCAGCTGGCGCTGCAGCGTGTCGGCGTTGATCACGACGATCGGTTGCGCGGGATCGAAGGAGCGCTCGACGTCGGTGATCGGCACGGCGCCGGTGACGGCGAGATCGACGCCCGGGACCCGGAGCAGGATCGAGGCACCCTGGCTGAAGCCGTCGTTCCGGTTGTAGTCGCTCGGGTCGATCGGCTTCTGCGCCACGTTCCGCGGCATCGCGAGTAGGGAGAAGTTGACGCGCCGGCCGGTGTCGGTCGCCGGGTCGGCGACGGTGAAGTAGTCGTTCGGGAAGGGATAGAGACAGACGCTCGGGTCGAGGTCGTCGCAGACGCCCGGGCAGGCGCAGTTCGCTTGGCACGAGCCGGGACAGGTCGGTGCGAGGAGGCCGTCGCATTCCTCGGTCGCGGTGTCGAGGAGGCCGTCACCGCAGGTCGAGCATTGGCAGAGCAGATTGCAGCCGCTCGTGCACGATCCGAGGTTCGCGCCGTCGCATTGCTCGCCGGGATCGATGGTGCCGTTGCCGCAGCCGAGCGGCGGCAGCGGAATCGTCGGCGTCGCGCCGGGCGTCGGGGTGGCGGTGGGCGTGCCCGCGACGGGCGTCGCCGTCGGACCGACCGGCGGCCGGAGCGCCGGCACGCAGACCTCCGAGGGCTTCCGCGCCTGCAGGGTCTCGTCGCCGAGCTGGTTCGCCGTGTAGAGCGGGGCGACGGCGGCGAACCGCTCGCGCAGCTTCGCCTGGTAGCAGAGCAGATGATCGGGATGGTTCTCGACGCCGGGATCCTCGTCGTTCTTGTCGACCGGCAGGCAGAGGCGACGCGGCTTCACGAGCTCGACGGAGAGCGCTCCGAACTGGTCCGTCAGCGTGACCGAGCGGCGCACGAACTTGGGCGTGCCGGGGGTCACGCGCAGCGGGTAGCACTGCAGATGATCGACGGCGGGCGCGCTCGGCGCCGGGGGGGGCGCGGTGTGGCTCTTGGCGGTCGGCACCTGCAGCGTCGACGGCTTCTTGAGATCGACGAAGAGCGTCCCGTAGCGATCGACGACCCGCACCCCGCGGACGAGTGCCAGGCGCGGCGCCTTGATCCGGTAATCCTCGAGATGGTCGGGATGGGACGGGGCGGCGGGATCGCCGCCGTCGAGGTTCGCCGGGGCGCAGAGGAAGCGCGGCTTCTTCACCTCGACGATCGCGGTGCGAATCTTGTCGACGAGCTTCACCCCCGGCCGCGGCGCGAACTTCGGCGTGCCGGGAGCGGTGCGGGCGAGGTAGCAGGCGAAGGGATCGGTCGCGGCCCGCGCGGGCCCCGCGCCGAGGAGCGCCGCGACCGCCAGGCAGAGTCCGAGATGGTGAGCACGCGTCATGGATTCGTCGCCTCCGTGAGTGATCCCAAGCTCGCGAAGGCTAAAGCGTCCGCGCCGGCCGCGACAATCCCGCACCCCCGCCAAGAGTCTCCCGAAAAGCCATGACAAGCGCGCCAGAAATCGGGAGGCGGGGGCCCCCGAGGCGCGGGGCTCGAGGTCGTCAAACGACCGTTTCAGACGCCCTTTTGCCCCCCTCGATCGCTTTTTTTTCGGGAGCGGCTTCCCTCGTTTCTCGCGGCGTTTCGTCCCTTGGCGGGATTGTCGAAGCGCCGCCCCCGCCGGAAGACTCGTGGCGACCGAAGATCCGTCCCCAAGGAGGTCGCCATGGATCGCTCTCTCGCTCGCTCGGCTGTGCGCCGCCTCGCGATCGGCGTCGGCGCCGTGGCGCTGGCCGCGCACGCGGCCCCCGCTGCGGCCGATCCGCTCGGCTGCCAGCGCGCCATCCTGAAGGCATCGACCAAGTTCGCCGCGGCCGAGATGCGGGCCCTCTCTCGCTGCGAGGAAGGGAAGCGGAAGGGCACCTTCCCGCCCGCGACCGACTGCACCGTCCTCACCAACGCCAAGGCCGAGCTGAAGCTCCGCGCCGCGATCGCCAAGGCCTGCGGCGGCGAGGATCGCGACTGCACGACGCTTCCCGGCAACGACCCGATGGGGTCGATCGCGTGGCCGGCCGCGTGCCCCGACTTCGAGGGGCTCGGCTGCACCAACTCGATCGCCGGCTGCGACGACGTCGCCACCTGCCTCCTCTGCATCAACGACAAGGCGATCGATCAGGCGATCGCGCTCTACTACGGGCAGCAGAACCCCTCGACGCCCGGCTCGTCCCTCGCCCGCTGCCAGATCGCGATCGGCAAGGCGACGGCGGCGTTCTTCGCCGTCCGGACCCGCGCGCTCGCCAAGTGCTGGGATGCCCGGCACCAGGGCAAGCACGGCAGCCCCTGTCCGAGCCCGGGCGACGGCAAGGCGGCCGCCGCCATCGCCAAGGCGGAGGCCAAGAAGATCGCCGCCATCACCAAGGCCTGCGGCGCCTTCACGCCCGGCGACATCGGCTTCGTGTCCCAGTGCCCGGATCTCGCGAGCTGCGCCGCGCCGACGACCGACCTGGCGAGCCTGATCGCCTGCGTCGACTGCGTGACCGAGTTCAAGGTGGACTGCGCCGTGCCGCTCGCGGTCCCGACCTTCGTCCCCTACCCCGGCGACTGCCTCGGCGCGGTCCCGAGCCCGACCCCGACGCCGACCGGTCCGGTCGAGACCCCGACGCCGTCGGCGACGCCGACCCTCACCGTGACGCCGACCCCGACCCTCAGCGCCACGCCGACCCCGACGCGTACCGCCACGCCGACCCCGACGGTGACCGCGACGCCGAACTGCGGCGACGGCGTCGTCGCCTCGCCCGCCGAGACCTGCGATCCGCCCGGCAGCGCCACCTGCCCGAGCGGCGCGCCCGGGCTGCAGACCTGCAACGCCTCGTGCCGCTGCGCCTGTCCGGGGGCGCTCGAGTTCGAGGGCGACGCCTTCAGCCCCGACAGCCTCCTCGACACCGGCTGGACCGGCATCGCGCACGATTCGAGCATCATCTCGGACGGCACGCTGACGCTCGACGTGACCTCGTGTCCGGGTGCCGGACCGGGCAACACGCGCCCGTGCGGCGTCTGCAACTTGAGCGGCCCGCTGCCGAACGCCAACGCCAACAACGGCGACATCGACAACCGCCGCTGCACCAACGACACCTCCATCTCCTGCGCCAACAACACGCCCTGTGTGGTGGGCGGCGGCACGTGCCAGTGGTTCTTCGGCAGCAACCTGCCGCTGTCGTCGGGCTCGGTTCCGGTCTGCGTCGTGAACGAGATCTCGGGCGCCGTGACCGGCACCGCCAACATGGAGAGCGGGGAGACCCGGAGCACGGTCAACCTGATCTCGCACGTCTTCACGGGTCTCCAGAACGACAAGCCGTGCGCCACCTGCGTCGGCGACCCGACCCCGAACGACGGCGTGCGCGGCGGCACCTGCTCCGGCGCCGCCACCCCACGCGACGGACAGCCCTGCGACGTCAACGGCATCTCGCCGATTCCCGCCTTCGGCAGCACCAGCCTCGACTGTCCGCCGGCCCCGGCCGGCAACGTCGCCAATCTCCGGATCGCGATCGCGAGCACCACCGGCACCGCGACCTGGACGCTCTCGAGCGCGAACCCGAACTGCACCGCGATCTCGGCCAAGTGCTTCTGCAGCACCTGCAACAACGCCAATCAGGAGGCGTGCTCGACCAACGCCGACTGCCCGATCAGCGGCGGCAATCCCGGCGTCTGCGGCGGCCGGCGCTGCCTCGGCGGCCTGAACGCCGGCGCGCCCTGCAGCAACAACAGCGCGTGTCCAAGCGGCACCTGTGATCGACCCGGCGAGCCGAGCAAGCCGAACGGCTGCCTCGGGGTCGGCTGCCAGGACACCGCGCCCGTCGGCGACAACGAGGGCGAGTGCGTCGACGGGCCGGTGGTGCAGCACTGCGCGCCGCCCGAGCAGTATCAGGGATGCAGCGGCCCGGCCGAGTGTCCGCTGACCAACGACTGCCAGACCTCGCTCCGCGAGTGTTTCCTCGACAACGGCGTCGTCGGCGGCACGCTGCAGGCGGTCGGAGCCGCCACCCCGCCCGTCAACGACACCTCGAGCCCGCTCCTGGCCGCCCTCTTCTGCGTCGCGCCCACGACCAACTCCCCGTCGGTGAACGCGGCCGCGGGTCTACCGGGTCCCGCCCGTCTGAATCTGCGCGGCAACGCGCGCGCCCTTCCGTAACCGAACGAGGAGAGCCATGACGCACGCACGCATCCATACCGTCCTGCTCGCGGCCGTCCTGCTCGCAGCGGCCCTCGCCGTCGCCGCACCCGCCCGGGCCGACGTCGCCGCCTGCCGCACCGCGGTCGCCAAAAACACCCAGAAGTTCCTCGCCGCCAAGTCGAAGGCGCTGCAGAGCTGCGAGGACAAGCGAACGGCCGGCAGCCTGCCGCCCGAGACGGTGTGCCGGACGGAGTACGGCACCGCGCTCGCGATCGCCAAGGCGTCCGGCAAGGCCCGGACGGCCATGGTGAAGAGCTGCTGCGGGGCCGACCGCACCTGCGGCACGAGCGACGACGAGACCCTCGCGAACCTCGGCTGGGGATCGGTGTCCGAGTGCCCGAACTTCGAGAACGGGCAGACCGGCGCCTGCACGAACGACGTCGACGACCCCGGCGACGTCGCCGATTGCTTGCTCTGCGTCGCGAGCGGCGCCACCGACCAGCTGATCGAGCTGCTCTACCGCTCGCTCGCCAACGGCACCGACTCCGCGCTGAAGAAATGCCAGCGCACGCTCGGCAAGGCGACCATCAAGTTCTATCAGGCGAAGTCGCGCGCGCTCGAGAAGTGCTGGGAGAAGCGCATCAAGGGGGCGCACGGCGCCGACTGCCCGACGCCGGGAGACGGCAAGGCCACGGCGGCGATCGCCAAGGCGGAGGCCGCCAAGGTGCGCGCGATCTGCAAGGCCTGCGGCGGCGCCGACGGCGCCTGCGACGGGGTCGGCGACGCGACGCCGGCGGCGATCGGGTTCCCCACGAGCTGTCCCGCGGTCACGGTGCCGAACGACGGCGGTCCGCACGGCGGCGAGGGCTGCGGCGGTCCGGTGGCCTCGCTCGCGGACGTCGTCGCCTGCGTCGACTGCGTCGCCGAGTTCAAGGTGGATTGCGTCGACGACCTGACGGTGCTGCCGTTCGAGAGCTACGCGCCCGAGTGCAACCTCGACGCTCCGCCGCCCGCGACGCCGACCGCGACCCCGACGCCGGGGCCCGGCACGCCGACGCCGACCGCCACCTTCACGCCCAATCCGAACTGCGGCAACGGCGTCCTCGACGCCGGTGAGGCCTGCGATCCGATCGCGCCCGCCGGCGGCGGCCAGTCGTGTCATCCCTCGGTCTGCGTGCCCGCCGGCCTTCCACCCGGCGCCGGCGCCGAGTTCGCCTGCAGCTGCGCGACCGGCAGCGAGCGCACCGTCTACGCCGAGGGCCGGCTCGACAACGGCTGGACCGGCACCTCGCACAAGACCACGACCGTCGAGAACACCGTGGTCGACCTCCTGCTCTTCGGCTGCAACGGCACCAGCGATCCGGACTGCCTCATCTACGGCCCGCGACCCGGCCCCTACGGCTTCCGCTGCGAGCTGAACGCGCGCCTCGCCTGCACGACCAACGCCGACTGCGGCAGCAACGGGCGCTGTGGCCAGTTCCTCGGACCGCCGCTACCGCTCTCCTCGGGCGGCATCCCCGTCTGCGTCACGAGCTTCTTCGATCGTCCGGTGAGCGGCACCTTGAACGTCAGCACCGGCGCCACCGAGAGCAACTCGTACCTGAAGGGGATCGTGCACCTGGCCCAGGCCGTCGACGCCCCCTGCGCGCGCTGCAACTGCTCGGGGGCGGTGTGCCTGAACCAGATCGGCGATCCCGGCACCTGCAGCGGCGGCCCGGCGGTCGGCCAGGCCTGCACCATCCAGGGGATCAGCGACTTCGGCCCGGTGTCCCTCGACTGTCCGCCGCTGTCCTCGACCAACATCTCGGGGAGCGGTCTCGACATCCGATTCCTCCCGAGCACGACGGCCCAGAGCACGCTCGGCGCGAGCCTGCCGTGCACGGATCCGGCCGCGACGAGCTTCCTCTGCCCATGCGACACCTGCGGCGGCGGGCCGACGCCCGGAGCGCCGTGTCACGGCGACGCCGAGTGCGGCAGCGGCGGCGTCTGCGGCGCCAAGCGCTGCACCGCGGGGGCGAACGCGGGTCAGATCTGCACCGCCGACGCCAACTGTCCGCCGGGCACGCCGGGGAGCTGCTCGCGCCCCGGTCTCGCCACCAAGCCGAACGGCTGCGCCATGGGCTGCAACGGCGGACCCAACAACAACCAGGCGTGCACCGGAGCGGGCGATTGCCCGAGCGGCAGCTGCGTCCCGCTCTGCCGCCAGAACGCCGGCGAGGAGATCGGCTCGGGGCAGTGCATGCTCGGGCCGACCGACGGCCACTGCAGCCTCGAGACCTTCCGCGGCTGCACGACCGATCTGCAGTGCTCACCGCTCGGCGGCTGCGTCGGCTGTCAGCTCGGGCAGACCTGCGTGTTCTCGAATCGGCCCTGCCACGTCTTCCCGATCCAGCTGCAGGGCCAGGCGGGCGCGTTCACGCTCGGCAGCTCGACGGGCGAGACGGTGAACTCGTTCTGCATCCCGCCGACCACGAGCGACGCGGTCAACCAGACGGCGGGGCTGCCGGGCGAGGGGGCGATCATGGTGCCGCACACGCTCACGGTGCAGTTCCCGGCGGCGCCGCAGTAGACGGGCGCCAGAGGTCAGCGGAGGAGTACTCGAGACAGGGCCCGATGGCGAGCGGCATGGGTCCGTTGGGGATGCTCGCCGCATCCTCGAGCGCGGCGAGCAGCGCCTCGAGGTCGCCGGCACGGAAGGCGGCGTCGATGCGGAGGATGCGCGCGCTCTCGTCGGGCTCCACGTTCCCGCTGTCTACGGGAAACGTCGGCGGGCCATCAGTCGCGGAACCACGCCACTCGTGCCCGTCGTCTCGGGTCCAGCGTCCCGGATTCTCACCACTTATTCGCGCGCAGCTCCCCCGCGATCGTGGGCTCGAGCGGCCAGGGGAGTGAATTCGCGGGCCGGACGGGCGTGCTACCTCCACATCCGTCATCGCCGTGCGCGCCCAGAATCTCGCTTCACAGGAGTGCTCATGCGTAGCCGCCATCGTCGTTCGTTACTCGCCGTTCTCGGCCTGTCGCTCCTGGTCGCGAGCGGGCCGCCGCTGCACGCGCTGACCCCGCCCGAGCCCCCGCCCGGGGGCGCCGTCGACGGCGACGTGACGGCGGGCTCGGAGGCGGCCGGCCTGAACGCGAGCGAGTGGCAGGTCGCGATGGAGGGATCCTCCACCGCCGCGAACGGACGCGGCGCGATCCAGGCCCTGCTCGAGAACCCGTTCACCGACCTGGTCTACTTCTACAAGAACCTGAACGGCAGCCTCGCGCGCGACCAGGACGACGCCTACCACGTGTTCGCGCGCCGCTGCCGCGTCCGGACGACGCTCGCCGAGAGCTGCGCGGTCGCGGACCTCGTCTTCGACCACCTGGTGTTCACCCGGACGGCGCGGAGCGACGGCTTCTTCGACTTCACCGTCACGGCGCTCACGGCCGAGAACCCGGTCGGCGCCGTGCTGCCGGCGGTTCCTCCCGTGAACCCCTTCGGCGCGCCCAACGGTCCGGGGCCGGTCGTGGTCGTCGACGCCGACGACCCGCGGCGCGACCCGAGCGCGCTCGCCGACCTCGCGAGCGAGATCGCCGCCGCGAGCCTCTCGGTCACCGAGACCGACCCGGCGACGGAGGCCGGCGTGGTGCGCCACTTCGTGCCGCCCGAGCACGCGACCTACCCGTACCCCTACGAGCGCCTCGCCGCCGAGCTCGACGACGCCGACTCGGCCGACATCATCATGAACCCGACACCCGCGGGCGACGAGGGCGACGTGCGCGGCGGCCACGGCGCGCTCGACATCACGCAATCGCGCTCGACGCTCCTGGTCTCGGGCCGCGGCGCCCGCCGCACGCCGCTCGACCCCGACCTCGAGCGCGCCCTCGAGATCAAACACGTCGACATCGCCCCCACGGTGGCGAAGGTGCTGGGCGTGGCCCCGAACGCGGTCGCCCGTTACCTCAACAACGGCACCGCCGCCGACAACCCCGACGCCGAGCCGGCGCTCTTGGCGCGCCAGGACGGCAAGGTCCTGCACGAGCTCCTCGAGCCCAAGGTCAACACCTTCGTGGTGGTGATCGACGGCATGCTGCCCGAGAACGTCACCGCCACGCAGACCCCGAACCTCTGCAACCTGATCGGTTGTCCCGGCGCCACGGCCCCCGACGCGTCGGCGCGCGTCACCGCGTACGGCCAGGCGCGCGCCGCCATGGTGTCGCAGACCAACGCCAACCACACCGCCATGCTGACCGGCGCCACCGGCGCGGTGAACGGCGTCGTCGCCAACGGCTTCTACAATCGCGCGCTCGGCGCCGAGGAGCCCATCGAGCGCCCGGCGCTGATCCGGGTCGCGACGCTCTTCGACGTGCTCCGCCAGGAGGCGCCGCATCTGAAGACCGCGGCGGTGCTCGGCAAGGAGAAGCTGCGCCTTCTCTACGACGGCGTCACCGCCTCCACCGACAACCCCGAGGGCGTCGCGGTCACCCACGTGCGGCCCGACTTCCTGCGCGGCGCGGCCGAGATGCCCGTTGTCGGCAGCGACGACTGCCCGGCCGAGCCGGTGAGCGGCTCGGGGGTCGCGCTCGATCCGTGCATCATGGACATCGTGATCAAGCTCGCGGCCACCGAGGATCCCGACTTCACGTTCGTGAACCTCGGCAACGTCGATGCGATCCAGCACGTGAGCGGCCCGAACTCGCCCGCCGGCCAGGCGGCCGTGGCGAGTGCCGATCAGCAGATCGGTCGTCTCGTCGCGTACCTCAAGGAGAGCGGCAAGTGGCGGGACAGCGTGCTCATCGTCACCGCCGACCATTCGTTCTCCTGGACCGGCCCGTTGCCGACCCAGCGCATCGATCTCGAGACGCTCTTCGCCGCCGACCTCACGATCCTGGGAACCGGCGAGAGCTTCGTCGTCGTGTCGAGCGGCGGCTCGGCGCAGATCTCGCTGCCCTCGATCGGCGTCGGCGCGACGTCGTTGACCGCGAGCCAGCAGACCGCCCTGAAGCGCATGCGCGAGATCGCGCTCGCCCAGACCGGCGTCTCGGAGGCGTACTACCGGCTCGAGAACCCGCTCGATCCCGGCAAGACGCTCGCCGCGAACCGTCCCGCCTGGGGCCTCTCCGACCAGCGCGCGGGCGACCTCGTGGTCACGGCCCTCGCGAGCGGGCCGACCACCGGCCTCTCGAACCCCCTCGGCACCGGCGGCAATCCGTTCGAGGTCGCGAGCGGCGCCGGCTACGTGCTCGCGGCTCCGGCGAGCACCGAGGGCGTCCTGCAGGGCCAGCACGGCCACCCCGGCACGCGTCACATCCCGTTCTACGTCATCGGCGGCGGCGATCACGTCGTCGACCAGACGATCGCCGCGAGCGGCCCGCTCAACGAGGGCGACGACACCGCCGCCAATCCCGGGCAGGCGGAGAACCTCGACATCGCCCCGACCGTCGCGTGGATCTACGGTCTCGATCCGGTCGAGGTCTTGCCCGCCGCGACCGGTCGACCGTTGACCGAGGCCTTCAGCGACCGTCCGATCGACGTGATCGCGCCCCACGCCAATCGCGCCATCATCTTCATGTTCGACTCGGACAACAGCGTCCGCATCCACGACCTCCTGGCCGACTGCGTCCGCCAACCGGACGACTCGTTCGCCTGCGGCAATCCCAACAACGCGCCGATCCCCGGCGTCCGCTCGCTGCTCTTCCACGACGGCGACGGCCGGAACGACATCCCGCAGGGCACGCTCACCGACTTCGGCAGCATGGCGGCGTTTCCGACCGTGACGTTCCCCAACCACAACGTGGTCGGCTCCGGCGTGTACCCGGGGCACCTCGGCCTGGTCGGCAACCGCTATTACGAGCGCGACGTCGAGATCGAGCGCGACCCGATCGATCCCACCGACCCGCGGAACCCGCTCTTCTTCTTCACCTCGCAGCTCCTGCGCCTCGACCTCGAGACCCTGCACGAGGCCGTGCACCGCTCGTTCGGCGACTGGTCGCCGTCCAATCCGACCGGCGCCTTCACGGCGTCGATCAACGAGCCTTCGGCGCGCGGCGCCGACTTCGCATCGCTCGAGACCACGGCGAGCGAGAACGCGCCCGCCACCTTCGCCTTCCTGCTGGCCAACGCCGCCGACTTCGTCGCCGACAGCACCCTCGACTGCGCGCAGGCGAACATCGACGGCTACGGCCAGGAGTCGGTGCTCGACCACCTCGGCCAGTCGCAGGGGCGCGCGCTCTTCAGCGAGCCCTCGACGAGCGGACTCCCCACGATTCCGGGCGTCGACGTGTCGATCGCCGACACCACCGGCGGCGCGGCCCATCCGGATCCGAAGTACATGATCGAGAACTTCACCCTGACCGACGGGGCCGGGCATTTCTTCGGCCCGCACGGCAACTGCACGCGCGCCAGCTATCGCGACACCTCGAGCCGCTTCGCGCGCGTCCTCGGCGAGCTCGCCAACAACGACCGCCACGCCCTCCTCGGCGAGCCCGCGCGGCTCGGCGAGACCTTCATCGTGCTGACCGGCGACCACGGCATGGAGAACCAGAACCCCGCCGGCAAGGACTTCGCGAACGGCGTCTTCTTCGGCGAGCTCCGCGACGCCGACGTCGAGTTCATCTGGCAGGACCGCAACGTGTATCTGCTCACGCTGCACGCCGAGCTGGTGGGATCGCCGGACGGCTACATCACGCCGGGCCAGCAGACCTTGACCTTCCGCATCAGCGACGACGACGTCGATCCCGCCGGCGCGCGGCGCCCGGTCGCCGGCGCCAGCGTGAGCGCGACGAGCGGCAGCGAGACGCTCACCGGCACGACCGCCGCCGACGGCACCGTGACGTTCACGTTCGCGGAGCCAGTGAGCCAGGTCGCGCTCGAGGCCGACAAGGACGCGGACCCCGCGCTCGGCGCCCGCACGACCGGCTCGACCTCGCCCGACCCGGTCACGCACGGCCAGGTGACCAAGGCGGACTTCAACGAGCTGCGCGTGACCTTCACGACGCCGCTGCTCGCCGTGTGCGGGCCGGCGCCCGCCTCCGGCTGCCGTCTCCCGACGGTCGCCGGCAAGGCGCAGTTGCAGGTGATCGACAAGACCCCGGACCAGAAGGACCGCCTACTCTGGAAGTGGCAGAAGGGCGCGGCGACCACGGTGGCCGACTTCGGCGATCCGCTCGGCGGCACCGACTATCGGCTCTGTCTCTACGACGGCGCCTCGACGCTGCTCGCGAGCGCGTCGATTCCGGCGGGCGGCAGCTGCAACGTGAAGAGCCCACGGCCCTGCTGGCGGTCGTCGCGGAGCGGCTTCCGCTACGTCGATCGCGATCTCACGCCCGAGGGTATTCTACAGTTGACGCTGCGCGCCGGCTCCGCCGGGAAGGCGCAGATCGTCCTCAAGGGCAAAGGGGTGCTGCTGAACACCCCGGATCTGCCCGTCCAGACCTTGCCGATCCGCGTCCAGCTCGTGAACGCGGGCGGCGAGTGCTGGGAGGCGATCTACGGGACGACCCTCCGCAACCAGGAGGATCGACTGAAGGCGAAGTCGGACTAGCGCGATGAGCCCACGCGCGACCCGCGTCGCACCATTACGAGCCGTCTTGGCGAATCGCGCAGCGACGATCGTGCGTGGGGGTGGGGAGTCGCCGCGGAAGGGAGTAGATCGAACACGCTCTCCTGCGTACGCCCACCAACGATTTGCGCGCGCGTTCGAAGTATTTTCGTCACAGCTACTAGCGCGAGTTTTGTCTGCGCTGCTAACACACGTTCATGCTGCACTGGGCGTTGATGTTCTTCATCGTCGCGGTGATCCTGGCGGTGCTGGGTTTTCGGCAAGCCGCCGGGCTCTCCTACCGCATCGGCTACTTCTTCGTCGTCGTGGCCGTGGTGTTCCTGCTGCTCTACCTGCTGACGGGGCGCGCTCCACACGTCCCATGAACGGCTAGCGGCTTACGGCAGCACCCAGGTATCGACCCACGACGCGCGCGGCATCGCCATGCGCGGGACGCCGGTCAGGCCGATCAGCAGCGTCACCAAGAGGAGTACGGCAGCGACGGTGACCGCCAGCTGAGCCGTCGTCGCCGGCGGTGGCGTGAGCGACTCGGGAAACTCGTCCTTCGACCCGTCCTCGTACATGACCATCGGAACAGCAACCGCCGTACCAGGCTCGCGCACCCGAACGGCCCGGCGTATCCAGGGACGAGCGTGCCCGCTCACGTCAGAAACGCCGGCACGCCGTTCGCGAATGTACGATCGGCCGCTCAGCCCGGCATGGGCGCGGGCGGTTGGTACTCGAAGAACGACTGCCGCTTGATCACCTCGGCGACGCCGAGCGGCACCATCGTTTCCCAGGAGGGATCGCCACCTTTGATCTTCTTCAGGATCTCGCGTGAGAAAATCGACAGATACTCCTGCTGGAAGCCGTCGAGCTGCTCGATGCAGCCGCTCTCGACCAGATACGCGTAGAGCTTCCGCAGCTGGGGAGCGACCTCGAGGTTCGCGACCGTGGTGAGCGCGTTCGTCTTCTGGTCGAGCAGCGGGTAGACGAAGAGCTTCAGGTCGTTCTTGAAGAGCCGGCCGAACGACTCGAGGATGCCGCCGTCGAGGTTGCCGTAGTACTGCTCCTCGAAGAGGTCGCGCAGGCTCCCGGCCCCCATGACGACGCCGATCTGCTTCTTGGTGTGACGGCCGAGGTAGGCGGCGAGGCGGTAGTACTCGAAGTAGTCGGAGATGAGGACGGTCATGCCGCAGGCCGCGAGCACGTCGGCGCGGGCCAGGAAGTCGTGGACGTCGACCGTCCCGGAGCCGGTCGTCGACATCAGGTTCCGCATGGTGATCTCCATGAGCGGGACCACCGTCTCGCCGGCGACGCTGGGCTCCTTCGAGAAGCGCTTGAGCGCGCACTCGAGCATGTCGACGTTGACGTGCGTGACCGGCCGGAAGCTGCCGCGTTCGACCAGCACCGGCTTCTTGTAGAGCACCTCCGACGGCTGCAGCACGGCGCCGTCGGCCGAGAACATCGCCGCGCCCGTGAGGCCGAGCTGCACGAGCTTCAGGCTCATGACGCGGTTGTCGACGTGGCGGAACTCGATGCCCGACATCTCGATCATGTCGATCTCGATGCGGTCGGTGGTGAGACCGTCGAGCAGCGATTCGATGAGCAGCTCGGGCTCGTGGTAGAGGAAGCACGCGCCGTAGACCAGGTTGACGCCGACGATGCCGAGCGCCTCCTGCTGCGCCTCCTTCTCCTTGTCGAGCATGTTGACGTGGATGACGATCTGGCTGTCGGCGTCGCGCGGATGGGATTGGAAGCGCATGCCGAGCCAGCCGTGGCACTCGCTCGTGGCGTTGAAGCTCGCGGCCTTGACGGTGTCGGCGAAGACGAAGAAGGCGGTGGTGTTGCCGCGCTTCTCGCGCAGGCGCTCGAGGTTCAAGGCGTGCTCGTACTCGAGCATGGCCTGAAGGCGCGCCCGGCTGACGTAGCGCTCGCCCTTGCCGTAGATCGCGTCGCTCACCGTCATGTCGTAGGCGGAGATGCTCTTGGCGATCGTCCCGGCGGCGCCGCCGGCGCGGAAGAACCAGCGCACGACCTCCTGCCCGGCGCCGATCTCGGCGAAGGTTCCGTAGCGCCGCTGGTCGAGGTTGACCCCCAGCGCCTTCTGATGCGGATCGGTCGGGCGCGTGTCCTTCATGCTCTCGTGCATCGGCCGAAACCCCGAATTAATTGAGCGATAGCAAGTGACATGCCCTCGGAGCCGGCGGGTGCGTGCCGCACTTCGGCACGTCGATCTCCGACGGCGGCCGCAAGCTGCCGACTGTATGGGCAACGCGCTGCCTACTCCCTGAGCGCGCGAGAGCTGCGCCATGATGGCGCGATCGCGTCTCGCCGCGTGGTTTTCGCTTGACACTTCGCAAAGCAGACCGCTACTCGCTCGCCACACGTGGAAGCATCCTCGACCTGGCGGCGCCTCGCGGCCGCACTCCTGACGGTGGCGTGGCTCGCGTGCCCGGTTGCGGCCTTCGCAACCACGAAGACGCCCACCCCGACCAAAACCCCGACCAAGACCCCGACCCCAACCAAGACACCCACCAAGACGCCGACCGCGACCGCGCCGACCAAGACGCCGACGCCGACGGCGACGAAGGTGCCGACCACGACGCCGACCAAGGTGCCGACGGCGACCAAGACGGCGACACCGACCAAGACGGCCACCTCGACGGCGGCGACGAAGACGCCGACACCGACACCGACCAAGGTATCGACCACGACGCCCACCAAGACGGCGACCCCGACGCTCACGGCGACGATCACGCCGACGCCGACCGCAACGCCGACGCCGACCGCGACCCTGACGCCGACCGCGTCACCGACACCGACCGAGACCGCGACACCGACGCCCACCGACACGGCGACCCCGACCGCGACGCCGACGCCGACCGCAACCGAAACGGCGACGCCCACCGCGACTCCGACGGCAACCGCGACTCCGACGGCAACCGAGACCCCCTCGCCCACGCCGACGGAGACCTCGACCGTGTCACCGACGTCGACGCCAACGCCGTCGTCGACCCTGACCGTGACGCCGAGCGCCACGCCGAGCACGACCCCGACGGATCCCTCGACGCCCACACCCGAGACGACGGCCCCGCCCTCGCTGCCGCCGGTCGACCATTTCGAGTGCTACGAGATCCACCGTCCGCCCGCGAACCTCGCCGGCGTCACGGCCAACGACGTGTTCGGGCCGAGCGTCGTGACCCTGAAGAAGGCGAAGCGCCTCTGCCTGCCGGCGGACAAGAACGACGAGGTCAACGCCGCGCCGATGCATCCCGAGCACCAGATGTACTTCACGATCAAGCAGACGAGCCCGAGGTTCGCGAAGCGGAAGGCCGTCACCATCATCAACCAGTTCGGCTCCCAGACGATGGACGTGGTGAAGCCCGACCGCTTCATGGTGCCGTCGGCGAAGGACGTGGACGTGCCGCCGCCGCTCCCCGCTGTTTTCGTCGTCGATCACTTCAAGTGTTACAAGGTCGTGAAGCTCAAGTTCCGGAGGACCGGCCTCAAGGTCGACGATCAATTCGGCACCACCACGGTCGATCTGAAGCGCGCCAACCACCTCTGCGCACCGGTGGACAAGAACGGCGAGGGCATCAACGACCCGAGCCAGTTCCTGATGTGCTACCAGCCGCGGATCGTGTCGGGCACGCCGCCGGCCGACCCGCCCGCGACCGTCCATACCAACAACCAGTTCGGCCCCGACTTCTTCGTTATCTACGGCCCGCGCGACTTCTGCGTGCCGTCGCAGCTGCTCTCGGCTATTCCCTAGCCTGTCCGAGCGGTCGCACGTCGGAACGTCGACTCAGCTCTCGCGCCAGCCGGCGCGCCGCCAGCCCTCGAGGCAGCGTTCGACCAGGGCGGGCGAGTTGGCGCGCTTGAACGCGTCGAGGGTGAACTGGGGCGCCACCTGGCGCATCTTGTCGAGCGCGGCCAGCGCCTCGCCGCTCCGGCCGAGATAGCCGTAGGCGGCGGCGAGCACGCGGTAGACGTGGGGCTGGTCGGAGCGGAGCCGGAGGCTCTCCTCGTCAGCCGCCGCGGCGTCGGCGAAGCGCCCCGCCATCAGGTGCGCCACCGCGAGCTGGTGGATCAGGAGGTGCATCTGCGGATCGCGAGGCGAGAGGCGAATCGCCTTCTCGCAGATGCGCACCGCCTCGTCCGGACGCTCCGCGTGAAGCGCGCCCGCGAGGCCCTGATGCGCCAGCGTGAGGCTCGGGTTCAGCTCGATGGCGCGTTCGAAGGCGGCGATCCCGCGCGGGTCGTCTCCCGCGATGGAGGCAGCGAAGCCGAGCGCCGTCTGGCCCCAGGCATCGTCCTGGTCGAGGACGAGGCTCTCTTCCGCGGCCCGGAGCGCGGCGCCGCGCGCCTCGTCGGCCTCGTCCTCCCAGAGGAAGGCGAGCAAGGTGACGCAGGCCATCGCCTCGTGCGCCGCCGCCGCGGCGAAGCCGGGATCGAGCTGGCGGGCGCGCCGGAAGAGCGCAAGCGCCTCCCGCGTATCGTCCTCGGAGCGGAGGCCGTAGAGCAGCCAGCGGCCGCGCTGGAACGCTTCCCAGGCGTCGAGCTGCGGCGCGGGCTTCCGCTGGGCGCGCTGGCGCTCGGCGCGCGCCAGCGCGGGCTCGATCGAGCCGACGATGGCGTGGACGATGTCGTCCTGGAGCGCGAAGACGTCGCCGAGCTCGCGCTCCCAGCGCTCGGACGCCACCTGCAGGCCCTGCACGCCGTCGACCAGCTGGACGGCGATGCGCACGCGTCCGGCGGCCTCCTGGACGCTGCCCTCGACGACGTAACGCGCGCGCAGCTCGCGGCTCACCTGCCGCGCGTCGACGCGCTTTCCCTGATACGTGAACGTCGAGCTCCGCGAGATCACCGGGAAGAAGCGAAACGCCGAGAGCCGGGCGATCAGGTCCTCGGCGATGCCGTCGGCGAGGAACGATTGCGACGCGTCCGCGCCGCGATACTCGAACGGGAGAATCGCGATCGCCGGACGGCCGCCGAAGCCCGGGACCGTGTTCGCGCTCGCCGACTCGGGCGGGCCGCTCCGTGGATGCAGGCGGTAGACGTGCACCGGCACGGGGATGTTCTTGAGGGCCTGGTCGCCGAGGTCCTCGAACGCCGCGTCGATCTTCCCCCGCACCTGCTCGACCACGGCCGCCGAGGCACAGACGCCGCCGGCATCGGCGAGCGCTTCCAGCCGCGCCGCGACGTTGATGCCGTCGCCGAAGATCTCGTCGTCCTCGATCACGAGGTCCCCGAGGTGGATGCCGATGCGGAACTGCAGACGGCGGTCGAAGGGCAGATCGGCCTCGCGACGGGCGAGCTCGGCCTGCACGCCGACGGCACACGCCGCGGCGTCGACGGCGCTCGCGAACTCGGCCAGCAGGTTGTCGCCGACCGCGTTCACCACCCGTCCATGGTGCTCGCGGACGAAGCCGCCGAGGGTCTCGCGATGCGAGCGCATGGCGGCGACGGTCGCCGCCTCGTCCTCGGCCATGCGCCGGCTGTAGCCGACCGCGTCGGCGCTCAGAATCGCCGCGAGCTGCCGGCGGACGCGCGTCGTGTCGGAGATCGTCATGGAGGCGCTGGGCCCTCGACCCTACGGCAGCCCTCGCGGACCGGCAAGGCGGATCAGCGGGCGGAGCCCGAAGCCGGCAGCAGCGCGTCGTCGATGGGGCCGCTGAAGTCGGTCGGCGCCGGCTGCCCCTTTTTCCGCGCCTTCTCGATCGCCGCCCGGTGATTCATGTCGGCGGGGATGAAGCGCACCTTCTTGCCGGCGCGCTGCGCCGCCAGCATCTCGTCGCGGCCGACCTCGCCGCCGCCGATGCCGACCACGACGTCGCTGTTCTCGACCAACGCCGCCGACGTCGGCGAGAGCCGATCGGTCCCCGGAAGCAGCCCGCCCCAGGTGTCGTCGCGGACGAACCACACGTGATCGACGTCGGGCGAGAGCTCGGCCTGCTCGTCGCGCGCCTGCGTCGACACGATGCCGGTGGTCATGAACCCGCGCCGCTTGGCGAGCGGATAGACGGCGCCGATCCCCATCGCGGTCGCCCCGACGTTGACGATGGTCGTGCTCGGGTCGTACTCGGCGAGGACGGCCTCGGCGTGCCGCAGCATGGCGTCCTCGTCCTCGTAGCCGGCGCCGGAGTAGCCGATGAAGGTCACGACCTGGCGGGGCTGCGCTCGAAAGAAGGCGCGGATCTCGTCGCCGGTGGCCTCGCGGATCGTCGGGCCGGTTCGCATCGGTCCCACGACCATCGCGCACCCGACCAGCGTAGGCAACAACAGCCCGAGCCGGCCGAGCCTCATCCGCGTTCGACTCCCATGAAACCCAGCATGAGCTCCATCTGCGCGGCGCGCCTGGACGACGGGATCGGCGATCAGGGCGAGGAGACGCGTGGCGCCGGTGATCTCGGACTCGGCCACGACTCAGTCGGCGAAGAGCGCGTGCATCTGATCGATCGACTCGGGGCCGTAGCCGACCGCCCCGACCGGCACCGCTGCCGCGATCGCCTCGATCACCCGCGCCGTCCACACCGGACCGAATCCGCCGCAGAGCTCGATCAGTTGCACCCCGTCGGCGACCATGGCCCGGGCGACGGGCAACGCCTCCTCGGGCCGCGAGACGCCGACCATGGTGGTGGTGATCTGCGGCGAGGCGAGCGTCACCCGGTGCGTGGCGGGGTCGTAGCCGGCACCCGTGACGATGAACCCGAAGCGTGTGAGCGCCATGATCCTCCTCCCTCTCAGTGCGAGCGCCAGACCGCCGCGAGGGCGGCCGCGAGCCCGACCCCGGCGATCACCGTCCGCGCGGTATGCCACGCGCTCCAGCGTGCGAGCTCCGCGGCCACGTCCTCGACCGCGATGGTGGCCGCGGCGAAGCTCGCGTTGGCGCGCTCGAAATAGACGCTGTAGGCGGCGACCGCGACCACCATCGAGACGGCGGCCACGACCGCGGGCCAGCGCCCCGGATGACCCTGCCAGAGCGAGATCGCGGCGGCCGCCAGCGCCGACAGGCCGGCCACGGTCGTGACGGGCCCGAAGTAGCCGACGAGACGGCGGTCGTTCTCGGCGTACCAGCGGAGAAAGTCCGCCGGCGGAAGCGACCGCCAATAGGGCACGAGAACCCAGCCCTCGGTCAGCATGGCGCCCAGGTAGACGCCGAGCGCCGCGGCCGCGAGATGGCGCAGGAGGTCGGCGACGAACGCCATCATGCTTCAACCGTCACAAACGCCGCGTCACGTCCAGCGGGTCGGCCCGTTCGACGCGACGCCCGCGGCGCACCACCACGGGCGAGCCCTCGGCGAGGAAAGCGGAGCGCGGGGTCGCGGCGAGCGCCGGCACCAAGGCCTCGCCGTAGAGGGACGCGACGTCGCAGACGAACCGGCACTCGCGGGCGCGCCACACCCGCCAGCGTGGATGCTCGACGCGATACTCGAGGGTCGATCCGTCGCGCTGGCGCACGTAGCCCCAGTAGTGCTCGGTGACGAACTCCTCCTCGGATCCGTCGGCCGGGAGGGCCGGCGCGCCCGCCGTCGTGACGCCGAGCTCGCCCCAGGCGTCGGCGTGGCGCCAGCGAAAGGCGACCGCGGAGGCGTCGTCGCCGCTCTCCACCCGGTGCGTCATCGGCAGCGCGAGATAGTTCTCGTTGTAGAGGTAGCGCGCCACCGCCGCGATCGCCCGCCGCGGGACCAGCTCCTTCAGGAAGACGACGCCGCGGCGGACCCCGTCGGGGTGCTCGCGGCGCACGTAGAAGCGGAGGTTCACCTCCTCGAAGTTGCGATGGAGCGGGATCGGGACGCCGAGAACCCGCGTGCGGAGGAACCGGAAGCCGACCGCGCTCACCAGGGTCGTGCCCTGCCAGGCGTCGAGGGTCGTCCCCGCCGGCACGAACGACGCCAGCACGGCCGGGTCGATCGCGAAGTTGATCATCACCAGCTGGCGCCAGTCGGCGGTGAGAAAGCGACGCGCCACGGCCTCCGAGCGCATTGGGGAGGCTTAGGCAAGGCCCGCGGCAGTCGCAAGCGCCCGTCGCGCCGCGTCGTTGGCACCGTCGCGACCCCCGACTATTGTTCCGTTCGTCGCCCGGCACCTCGCCGGGAATAAATCCGCGCCGTCGGGCGTTCACGGAGTGGAGAGTCGTGGTGTGGACCTGGCGAAAAGAATGGGCGCGGCGAGCCCGCTTCGAGGCCGAGCTGCTCCCCCACCTCGAGGCGCTGCATCGCTTCGCATGCTCGCTGAGGGCCGCCGAGGACGCCGAGGACCTGGTGCAGATCGCCTGCACCCGCGCCCTCGAGCGCCACGCGAGCTACCAGCCGGGCACGAACCTTCGGGCCTGGCTCTTCACCATCCTCCGGAACGAGCTGGTGTCGCGCCGGCGCCGGAGCGAGCGCGAGCGGAATCTCGCCCTCGAGCGTGCCCTCCTCGCCGCCGATGCCGCGACCGCGAGCGTCGAGCTGTTGCTGCTCGACCGGCGCTGGAGCGAGGAGATCCGCGACGCCTTCGCCGCCCTGCCGGAACGCTACCGGACGCCGGTCTACCTGAAGGACGTCGAGGGCTTCGCCTACCGTGAGATCGCCGCGGTCCTGCATTGCCCGCTCGGCACCGTCATGTCGCGGTTGGCGCGCGGCCGGTCGCTGATGCGGGCGCTCCTCCTCCGGCAGGCGACCGAGCGCGGCCTGGTGCGGACGGAGCGTCTCCGGGAGTCGGTGTGAACGGCTGCGACGACATGCGCCTCAGGCTCGCGGCGTACGCCGACGACGAGCTCGCCGTCGAGGCGGCGATCGAGGTCGAGCGTCATCTCCGGCAATGCGGGGCCTGCCGTCGCGAGGTGGGCCGGCAGCGTCACCTGACGCGCGCGCTCCGCGAGCTCTACCCGAGCCCCGAGGTGCCGCCGGGCTTCGAGGGACGGGTGCGCTGGGCCGTGCTGGCGCGGAACCGGGTGCGCCCGACGGCGCGCGTCCGCGCGCTGGCGATCGTCGCGGCGTTCGCCGCCGCCGGGCTCGGGTGGTGGGGCGCCTCGCACCTCCGCGACCCCGGCGCGACCGGGACGGTGCGCGTCGCGGCCGACCCCGCTCCCTCCCGCGACGACGCACCGGGCGTCGCCGCGGCGGCGGCGCTGCACCGCGACGCCGACGCCGGCGACCTCGCCCTCGAGGTCGCGAGCCGCGACGTCGGCGAGGTGAACCGCTGGCTGGCGCGGCGCCTGCCCTTCGCGGGCACGATCGGCGTCCCCGGCTCGTCCGCCATCACCGTCGAGGGTGCGACCACCGTGACGCTCGGGGATCGGCCGGCCGGCCTGGTCCGCTATCGCATGCACGGCCGCGCCGTCTCGCTCTTTCTCCTCGCCGCGCCGGTGTGGGACGGCGCGCGCGCGCCGGTCCGGGTCGGCGGCGTCGACTTTCGGGTCTTCCAGCGCCGCGGGCTCGAGCTCGTGGGCTGGAGCCATGCGCCGCTCTCGTACCTCCTGGTGTCCGAGGACGGCACGCGGGGCGAGGCGTGCGCCGCCTGCCACGCCGGCAACGACCGCTCCGCGATCGCCGAGTTCGCGGCCGCGGTCGCCGGCCGCGCCACCGAGATGTGAGGCTCAGAACGCAACCGGGAAGGGGGTCGAAGATGATCGGACGCAGGCAACGGGTGTGGCACGCCGTCGCGGCCGTGCTGGTCTCGCTGGGTCTCGCGGCGGGGATCGGCATCGCGCCCGGCACGGCGGCGGAGGACGAGAAGGCCAAGGGTGGAGAGGTCTCGCCCGAGTCGGCGAAGGCCGTCGCCGAGAAACGCGAGACGAAGTCCGCCGCCCGCGCCGAGGATGCCGGCGCGCAGAAGCTCGCCAAGGGTCCGCACGACGCGCTGCCGGTGGCGGAGCAGATCGCGCAGCTCGAGAAGCTCCGGCTCTCCGACGCCCCCGGGATCCCGCGCGGCGTCGATCCCGACGTCTGGAAGGCGATGGTGCCGCAGGACAACCAGCCGACGGCGGCGCGCGTCGCGCTCGGCAAGAAGCTCTACTTCGAGACCCGGCTCTCGAAGGACGGCACGCGTCGCCTGCGCCACCTGCCACGACGTCAGCCGGAGCTTCACCGATCGGCGACCGGTCTCCGAGGGCATCGACGACCAGCTCGGGCAGCGCAACGCGCCGACCACCATGAACGCGCTCTTCTTCCAGACCCAGTTCCTGGACGGGCGCGCGCCGAGCCTGGAGGAGCAGGCGAAGCTGCCGATCCTGAACCCGATCGAGATGGGCCAGCCGAACGCAGGAGGCGACCATCGCCGGCATCGCCGGGCGACGCGGAGTACCAGCGCATGTTCCAGGCCGCCTACGGCCGCCCGATCAACTACGACGACATGGCGCGCGCGATCGCGAGCTTCGAGCGCACGCTCATCTTCCTCGACGCGCCCTTCGACGACTTCGTGGCCGGCGACACCGGCGCCGTCTCCGCCAAGGCGGCCGAGGGCTGGGTCGCTCTTCAACGGCAAGGCGCGCTGCGTGAGCTGCCACGCGCTCAATCCCTCGAACCCGCTCGGCACCGACGACCGCTTCCACAACATCGGCGTCTCGGCGCGGAAGCAGGACTTCGAGGAGCTCGCCGACAAGGCGCTGAAGGCGCTGCACGGGAAGGAAGGCAAGGACGGCCTCGAGGCCGTCGACCGCCTCGCGCTCGAGACCGACCTCTCCGAGCTCGGCCGCTTCCTGGTCACCAAGGACCGCACCGACATCGGCGCGTTCAAGACCTCCCAGCTGCGCAACATCGGCGATCACCGGGCCGTACATGCACGACGGCTCGCTGCAGACGCTCTGGGACGTCATGGATCACTACAACAAGGGCGGCGAGGCCAACCCGTTCCTCGACGGCGGCATCGAGCCGCTGGCGCTCACCGAGCCCGAGATCGACGCGCTGGTCGCGTTCCTGCCGACGCTCACCGACAAGCGGCTTCGCGGCCGAGCAGCGCACCGAGACGGCGCGCCAGCGCGCGGTCGCGGCGAAGCAGCGCCCGTTCCGCGAGACCGCGCTGGCGATGCGGAAGGTGTTGCCGTTCGAGAGCCGCGTCATGCCGGCGGCGGCCAAGCCGGCCGGCTTCCAGTCGGGGAAGGAGGGGAAGCAATGAGCAAGCGTCGCAGCATCGAGACCATCCACTACGAGGAGCGCGACGCGCTCTTCGCGGCCCTTCCGAAGCTCGGCCGGCGCGACTTCCTGAAGGTGTCGGCGGCGGCCGTCGCCGCGGCCGCGGCGAGCGGGGTCCGCTTCCACCCGACGTCGTTCCAGACGGTCGCGGTCGCCGACGCGAAGGGCCCGAACGAGGGCTTCACCTTCGCCTACATCTCCGACTCGCACCTCTACAAGAAAGAGCTGAACGACCGCTTCGTGCGCTCGCTGCTGCGCGCCGTCGACGACGTCAACCGCCTCGACCCGCAGCCCGACTTCGTCCTCTACGGCGGCGACCTCGCGCAGCTCGGGCAAGCGCGAGGAGCTCGACCTCGGCGCGCAGATCCTGAAGAACCTGCAAGGCGCCCGGTCCGCATGATGGTCGGCGAGCACGACTGGTTCCTCGACATGGGCGAGCAGCTGGCGCGAGCTCTTCGGCGCGCCCACGTACTCGTTCGACCACAAGGGCGTGCACTTCGTCGTCCTGATGAGCGTCAACGAGAAGGACTTCTGGACCGCGCGCGAGCATGACGCCCGAGCAGCGCATGAGACGGTCGCCGGGCTCGACAACGGCATCCAGAGCCGCTTCGAGGTGGGCGCCGAGCAGCGCGAGTGGCTGAAGAACGACCTCGCCAAGCTCGACAGGACGACCGCCGCTCGTCGTCTTCTCGCACTCGCCGCTCTACAAGTACTACCGGAACTGGAACTTCTGGACCGACGACGCCGACGAGGTGCAGGCGCTGCTGAAGCGCTTCGACCGCGTGACCGTGATCCACGGCCACACGCACCAGCTGCTCACCAACCGGATCGGCAACATCCACTTCCACGGCATGCTGTCGACGGCGTGGCCGTGGCCCTACGCGCCCGAAGGGCCTGCCCGACGCTCACCGTGCAGATGAGCCGGCCCGACCCGTTCGATCCGAACGACGGCTGCGGCGACGGCAGCGTGCGACGTGTCAGCGCCGACGGGCTCGTCGACAAGGTCTACAACCTCTGGAACCGGAACCCGATCGAGGTCAGCAGCGCCTATCTCGCGTCGAACGGCAGCAAAGAGAAGCCGCCGGCGCCCAACCTGTCGAGCTTCTGAGGAGGGAGGAGGTCGTGAGCATGACGAGACAACGAAGAAGCCTCGGGCTCGCAGTCGTGGTCGTCGCCGGCGCGTTCGCCTGCCCGCCGGTCTTTGCGGACGACGTCACGGGCGGCATGATCGTCGAGCTCTGCGACGGTCAGACCAAGACCACCGTCGACAAGTCCGCCCCCAAGACGCGCGAGAGCGGCCAGAAGATCGCCGACGACCTGATGGCGCAGTGGCAGCGGAAGCACCCCGACGCCAACTGGGTCGCGGTCGAGCGCGAGAAGCACGCCGTCCAGGAGCCGGCCGACAACAAGGCCCTGATCGGCCGCACCCAAGGTCAGACCTACGGTCAGATCACCGAGCGCGACGTCCTCGCCTGGAAGCGCGAGACGCTGGCGATGGCCGTCCACGGCTCGACGATCTTTCACTCCGGCGACGAGCTCGGGAGCACGATCGCGGTGTCGTGCGACATGTGTCATCCCGACGCGGCCAACACCCACCCCGAGACCTATCCGAAGTTCCAGCCCCAGCTGGGCCGAGTGGCGCTGCTCCGCGACATGATCAACTGGTGCATCGAGCACCCGGTGCGCGGCGTGAAGCTCGCGCCGGACAGCGACAAGATGCGGGCGCTCGAGGCGTTCATCATGGCCCAGCGGAAGGGCGCGGCGATGAACTACGGGGCTCGCTGATGTCGCCCGGCGTCTGAATCAAAAGCTCCGCACTACCGTCGCTGCGTTGGGGGTGTGGGGTGTCGGCCCGCTGGCTCGGCAGATCTCACGTATGAACCGACACCCGCCCGCGGAGCGTCCCCCCAGCCCACCCACGCACCGGCCCCGGTGCCGTCATTCTTTTCAGCGCTTGCACAGCGAGCCGTTGCCCGTCACCATCGCCGCCATGCTCTTTCTCGTGACCGGCGCCGCCGGATTCATCGGGTCGCACGTGGCCCAGAGGCTGCTCGAGCGCGGCGACGAGGTCGTCGGTCTCGACAACGTCAACGACTACTACGACCCGAAGCTGAAGGAGGCGCGGCTCGCGCGCCTGACGTCACGGAAAGGCTTCACGTTCGTGAAGGCCGACATCGCGAACCGCGGCGCCATGGAGGAGCTCTTCGCCAAGTACCGCTTCCCGCGGGTCATCCACCTCGCCGCCCAGGCCGGCGTTCGCTACTCGATCACCCACCCCTACGCCTACATCGAAGCCAACATCATCGGCTTCCAGCACATCCTGGAAGGCTGCCGCCACAACGGCTGCGAGCACCTGACGTTCGCGAGCACGAGCTCCGTCTACGGCGCCAACACCACGATGCCGTTCTCGGTCCACCACCACGTCGACCACCCGCTGACGCTCTACGCCGCCACCAAGAAGGCCAACGAAGTCTTCGCCCACACCTACAGCCACCTCTTCGGCCTGCCGACCACGGGTCTCCGCTTCTTCACCGTCTACGGACCGTGGGGCCGGCCCGACATGGCGCTCTTCCTCTTCACCAAGAACATCCTCGAAGGGAAGCCGATCGACGTCTTCAACAACGGCAACCACAGCCGCGACTTCACCTACGTCGACGACATCGCCGAGGGCGTGGTGCGCGCCGCCGACCAGCCGACCACGCGCGACGCCAAGTGGCGGAGCGACGAGCCCGATCCCGCCACCAGCTCGGCCCCGTGGCGCGTCTTCAACATCGGGAACGGCACCCAGGTGCCCCTCCTCCGCTACATCGAGGTGCTCGAGCAGGAGCTCGGGAAGAAGGCCGAGATGAACCTGCTGCCGCTGCAGCCGGGCGACGTGCCCGACACGAGCGCCGACGTGACGGCACTCGCGGAGGCTGTCGGCTACCGGCCGGACACGCCGGTCGAGGTCGGGGTGAAGCGCTTCGTCGAGTGGTACCGCTCGTACTACCGGGTGTAGCGCCCTCTAGGCGTCGCGCCGCCTTCGCGCCGCGAGACGCTTCGCCAGCCACAGTGGGTCCTCGAGGAAGTCGGGACTTCGTCCGGTCCATGCCGCGTCGGCAAAGCAGGCGGCGACCACGACGACCGGCACCGTGAGGTACCAGGGACCGAACATGGCGACCACCGCCGTGGTCGGCACCGCGAGGACCGCGAGAGCTCCGGCGGCGATTCGACCGACGCGGGAGAGCGCGTACAGGTCTCGACCCTCCGGCGCCGTTGCGTCCTCCACGGCAGAGCCTCTATCGTGCGCGGCTCCGCGCGGGAATGGCGAAAAGGAGGCCTCGGAATGGCTGAACGGGAAGCGGACGTCTTCATCGAGCATCCGGCGATCGGGATCCTGGGGCGGGCGATGTTCACCCTGATCTTCTTCCTCTCCGGGATCACGCACTTCACGGACCTCGACCGCTACGTGGCGTTGATGCCGGAGGGCATTCCGTTCCGACCGTTCTGGGTCATGATCTCGGGCGTGGTCGAGCTCGCCGGGGCGACCATGATCCTCACCAACCGCTACCCGCGCCTCGGCGCCTGGCTGATCGCGATCTTCCTCGTGCCGGTGACGGTCACGGTTCACGGCTACCTGATGCTGCACGCCGCCGACGAGGCCATGCAGCAGGCCCAGCTGTCCTTCTTCTTGAAGGGGATCACCATGACCGGTGCCGCGCTTCTCTTCACGCAGCTCGGCGTCGCCGGCCCGCGCCGCGGCTAGCGCGGCACCGTGGCCGTCGGGCCGACGCCGGCTTCCTGGTAGACGACCGGGCCGTCCTTGGCCCAGACGTAGTGCGGGCGGCCGGCGGGGGCGACGTACACCGCGCCCGCGGGGACGGCCACCACCCCGACCTCGTCGAAGGTCTCGCCGAATCCGACGTAGAGGGTGCCGGAAAGGACGGTGCTGCTGCGCGCATCGGGATGCGTGTGCGGTGGGATCCTGGCGCCGGCGGCGAGCTTGACCCGGAAGAGGTAGGGCCCGGGCGTGCGTTCCTCTCCGAGCACCCAGGCACCCTGCACCGCGGAGTTGCCCGGCGGGCTCTGCCACTGCAGCGCCTCGGGGAGAACGGGTCTCGGCTCGTCGGCGAGCGCGACGCCCACGGCAAGGAGAACCACGGCGACGACCGTCGAGCGCATCGCCGCCTCGGCTACACCGATTGCGGGCCGCCGGGCAATGCGACGTCCCCGGCCGTCGCGGCGCGGAGCCGGCTCGCGATCGCCGCCGCGACCTCCTCCGGCACCACCATGTGCACGCCGAGGTGGCGATACGCGGGCCGGCGGCGCAGGACGACGTGGGCGTGGCCGGGAACGCGCTCCAGCGGCGCCGCCGTCCACGACGCGATCTCCGACCAGGAATAGACGCCGGCGGCGCGGCCGCGGCCCCGAATCCCGCGCGCGTCGATCGTCCACTCCTGCGGCATCCAGCGCACCCAGGGATAGGGGGCCGCCAAGAGGAACGGCACCGCGAACGGCAGCGCCAGCGCGAAGAGCACGACGAGCGGGCGCGCCGCGAGGTCGTGCGCGCGCACGATCACGACGAGCGCCGCGATCGTGAGGACCGGGCTCGCGACCTTGATGCCGAGGAGGGGAAGCCGGAGCGAACGGGCCGCGAGCCAGCGACGCGCCTCCGCGCTCTCGCGGACGGTGATCGGCTCCATCGCGTCCGGCCCGAGCTACCAGACCGTGTAGACCATCATGAACCCGGCGGCGGTCATGACGGTGAGGCCGACCAGGAACACCGTGTCCACGACCTTGATCAGGACGCCGGCCACTCGCCCCTTTTTGGTGCGGAGCGCGGTGAAGATCAGGTAGGTGCAGACGAGGAACATCAGGCCGCAGAGCGCGAAGAGGTCGTCGATCACGGTGCGCGTCAGGTTGATCTTCCCGAGCGTGTGCATGAGGGCCACGACGGTGACGCACAGGCCCGCGAGCGTGCCCGACACCGAGAGCAGGTGGAGCAGCTCGTCGCGGACCCAGAGATCGGAGTTGCTGTTCGACGGTGCGGGCACGGCGCGCGCTACCGAAGCATGGATGCGGGTCGAGCGGTAGAGGTCGGGTGCTTCCGCCGTAGCGCCCACGCTCCGCTCCCGTCTGCTTCGGCTTCGGCGGCATGATCCGCTCGAATCAGAAGAGCCGCCCGATCAGCAACGGGACCACCTGCTCGACCCGGAGCACGCGCGGCCCGAGCGACACCGCTTCGCAGCCGCGCGCCGCGAGCAGCTCGACCTCGTAGTCGTTGAAGCCGCCCTCGGGCCCGACCACGAGCGTGACGGCGGTCGCCACGGCGCGCGGGCACGGAGCCCCCGCCCGCGGGTGCGCGAGGAGGCGCCGGCTCGTGCCCGCGAGGTCGTCGAGCTCGTCCTCGACGAAGGGCTTGAAGCGGCGCCGCAAACGGACCTCCGGGAGCATGGTGTCGCCGCTCTGCTCGAGGCCGAGGACGAGCTCGCGCCGGATTGCCTCGTCGCCGAGAAGTGGGCTCTCCCAGTAGCTGCGATCGACCCGCCAGGCGCCGAGCAACACGACGCGCTTCACCCCGAGCGCTGCGATCGCCTGCAGCACGCGCCGCACCACCTTGGGACGCGGCAGCGCCAGGACGAGCACCAGCGGCAGCGGCGGCGGCGCCTCGCGGTCGAGGGTGACGGTCATCGCGAGGGCGTCGTCGTCGAGTCTCGCGACGATGCCGACGCCGAGACGCCCGCCGAGCACGCCGACCCTGATCGTGTCTCCGACCGCCGCACGCAACACCATCCTGGCGTGCTCGCGGCGACGATCCCGGAGGACGACCGTGCCTCCCGCGACTGGAAGCTCGCCGGGCTCGAGCAGCAACGTGTTCATCGCAACCGGGCGCCGCGACGCGCGTGGCGCGGTTCAGGCCGGCACGAGCGGCGACTCGCCGGGCGCGAGCCTGACCATCCGTACGCTCGCCTCCCAGAGCGCCGCGGCGCGCTCCGTGTCGTAGGACGCGTCCGAGGAGGGCGCCTCGCCCCAGCGCGCGTGCGACGGAAAATAGCGCCCCGAGATGCGCTCGAGCGACGGATCGAGCACGATGCGTGCGAGCGCGTCGCCGGCCTTGGCGGGCGGATTGATGGTCGGCACGAAGCGGGTGGCGACGCGTGCGATCGCCGGCAACACCTTCATCCAGACGAAGCGCAGCGCCGCCGGATACTCGCGCGCCAGGCCCGAGCCCGGCACGAGACCCGGGTCGAACGCGTTCACGGTGAGCGGGCGCTCCTTGTCGACGAGGCGCGCCGCCGCGAGCCGCCGCACCAGCTCGTAGGTGAACCAGATGTTGCAGAGCTTGCTGTTGACGTAGGCGAGACGGCCGTCGAAACGGTCGCGGCTCGGGCCGCCGGTGGCGGCGAGCGTGTCGAGGTGTCCGATGTCGGGCTTCGGCATGCCGGTCCGGAGGCTCGGGTCGTGGACGCCCGACGCCACGACCGCGACCCGCGACGGCGTGCGCCGGAGGAGCCGCGGCAGGAGCAGGTTCACGAGCAGGAAGTGCCCCAGGTGATTGACCGCGAAGGTGCGCTCGTAGCCGTCGGGCGAGAGCGTGGGGCCGCTGCCGACCTGCAGGCCCGCGTTGCACACGACGGCGTGCAGCGGCACGTCCCGCGCCTCGATCTCCGCGACGAAGGCCCGCACCGCGGCGAGCGAGCCGAGGTCGAGGTCCATCGCCGCGACCTCGGCGTTGCCCGTCTCGCGCTTGATGCGCTCGACGGCGCGCGCCGAGGCCTCGCGGTCGCGGCTCGCGATCAACACGCCGAGGGGCTCGCGCGCGAGCCGCCGGGCACACTCGAAGCCGATGCCCGAGTTGCCGCCGGTGACGAGGACGGTGCGTCGCTGCTTCACGACCACGGTGTGACCCTCACGAGGGGATGGTGGCCGCGCCCGTGACGTCCTCGCCGGGCACGAGCAGGAACTGGTTGCGCGCGCCCGCGAGGCGGCGCTCACGGTACGGGCGATAGGCGGCGCTCTCGTAGAAGGCCAGCGCCGCCTCCTTCGACGGCCACTCGATCAGGAGCACGATCTGCGGAGGCGTCCGGTCGCCTTCGATCTTCTCGCTCCGTGCCGTGCGGGCGAGATAGCGCCCGCCGGCGCGCTCGACGAGCTCGGTGACGTTGGCGATGTACTCCGGAACCCAGCTCTGATCGACGACGTCGATCTCGGCGACGGCGTAGTATTTCATCCGAAGCGCTCCGCCGACCTGGCACGCGCCTTCGCCGCCTCGACGGCGCGATCGCGCGGCGGCGCGTTGGTCACGAGGCCGTCGAGCAGCTCGTGCGCCGCGCGCGTCACCTCCTCGACGGCGCGCGCGAAAACGGCCTCGTTGGCCTTGGACGGACGGGTGAAGCCGGCGAGCTTACGGACGAACTGCAGCGAGGAGGCGCGAATCTCCTCGTCGCTCGCCGGCGGCTTGAAGTTGTGCAGCGTCTTGATGTTTCGGCACATCGTCGAATCTCCTCGTCGTCTATCGATAGGGCGCCGCCATGCCGACGATCAACATGCCGACGAGCGCCAGAAATCCGACCGAGAACGCGGCCGATCGCAGCAGCTGGACGCCGGCATAGTAGCAGAGCATGTGGGCGACGCGGGCTGCAACGTAGACCGCCGCGAGGCCGTTCAGCCAGCGCGGCGACGCGCCGACCAGGATCCCGAAGGTCGCCAGCAGCATGAAGGCCGCGATGCTCTCGTTGGTGTTGGCATGGGCACGGCTGGCACGGAAGAGGAAGCGCGCGGGATCGGCCTCGACCGGCATGCCGGGTCGGTGTCCCGCGCGGATGCCCGCGACGTCGAGCACGACGATCTGCAGGAGCAAGAGACCACCGACCGTCCCCATGGACCAGATCGTGGTGGCGTACGGTACGAGCCAGTCCTGCATCGCGATCTCCTCCCTCGCTACCTATACGGGTCCGAGAGGCTTCGCGAGAAAGCGCGTGAAGGCCGAGCTGCTCGATGGCCACGTCCGTGAAGCCGAAGCCGGAATAGAGCGCCCGCGCGCGGCGGTTCTGGTCCTGAACCTCGAGCGTGAGCTTGCAGCAGTCCCGCGCGAGGGCGCACGCCTCGGCGGCGGCGAGCAGCTCGCGGCCGATGCGCCGTCCCCGATGCTCCGGCAGCACCGCGAGGTCGTGGACGTTCAGCAGCGGGCGCGCCTGGAAGGTGGAGAACCCGAAGAAGCAGACCGCGATCCCGACCGGCCGGCCGTCGGCGAAGGCCAGCAGCACGAGCGTCGTCGGGTGCGCGCGCAGTCCCGGCACCAGCCGCTCCCGCACCGCGGGAGCAAGCGGCGTCCCGCCGCCGATCGGGTCGCCGGCGTACGAGTCGAGCACCAGGACGACCGCGGCTGCGTCCGCCGGATCGTCGAGATCGGCCTCGCGGATTTCGGTCATGGCTGCATCGCTCAGGGGAGGAAGTAGACCGGGTTCGGCAGCTTGAAGGTGCGCTCGGCGTGACCGCCGTCGAGGTCGCTCTGCTGATCGCCCAGGCTGAGGATGATGGTGTAGCCGCGCTCGGCGATCGCGCGCCGTGCCGGCGCCTTGAAGTCGACCGCGCTCGCGAACTTGCGGCCCGCGGGCAGCAGCATCACGTCGGTCCATTCGTAGCCCGCGCGGCGGAGATTGCGTTTGGTCGCCGCGAGCAGGCGGGGTGGACGCCCGCTGATGAAGAAGACGTCGACGCCGAGCGCGCGGGCTCGCCGCGCCAGCCGGAGCGTCGGCGCGAGCGCCTGCGACTCGGCGCGGGCCTGCCAGCTGCGGATGCCGCACGGGCCGTGCTCCAGGTCACACGGGCCTTCGACCACGCGACCCCAGCCGTTGACGCGATAGGCGGGCCAGTTGGAGAGCGAGGTCTCGTCGATGTCGAGGACGATCGCCGGCTTCGTCGCGGTCCGCGCGCGCTCCTCCAGCCAGGCCTCGGCCTCGCGCGCCACGGCGGCGACGTCGGCGTCGTAGCGGCCGTCCCGGATGTAAGCGTCGACCTGACGCTGGGTCTCGTGGAGATCCGGAACCCGGGCGGACGCCGGCACCGCCGGGACCGGGGCGACGGCGGTCCGGGCCGGGGCGCAGGCGGCGACGGCCACGAGAACCGCGAGCGCCGCTCCGCGGCGGAGAAAGCGACCAAGGACCTCTGGCTTCGAGCTCGTCATGCGGTTGCCAGGATCGATGCCTACCGGCTCGCGAGACGCAAGGCTAGGTGACCGTGAGCTCGATGATGCGGGCCCGCACGGACGCGCCGTCGATCCGGAGCTCGGCGACGGCGATCGGAAGCCGGAAGCGCCGCGGACCGGCGCTGCCCGGGTTCACGTAGAGGACGCCGTCGCGCGTCTCCACCCCCGGCCGGTGCGAATGGCCCGAGACCACCACCTGGAAGCCGTGCCGGCGGGGATCGCCGGCGAGCTCGGCGAGCGCGTGCACGACGTGAATGGCGACCGCGCCGATCCGCAACACCGCGGTCTCGGGAATCTCCTCGGCCCACTCGCCGACGTCGTTGTTGCCGCGTACGGCCGTCAGCGGGGCGAGGGCGGCGAGCTGCGTCAGCACGGCGGCGTTGCCGACGTCACCCGCGTGGACGAGGGCGTCGCTGCCGCGGAGCGCCGCGAGCGCCTCCGGCCGGAGCAGCCCGTGGGTATCCGAGATGATCCCGACACGCGCCACGCTCAGTCCCCGTCGTCGTCCGCGAAGGGCGCCCGCGGATGCATGTCACGATGCCTGAGGCCGTCGAGCGTCGCGCCAGCGCGCCAGGGTGATGCCGAACTCGTCCCGCTCGAGCTCGGGAACCCAGCGGAGGCGGGCAAAGCCGGCCTTGGCGAGCACCCGGATCGACGCCTCGTTCTCCGGCCGCGCGAAGGCGGAGACGGCGCCGAGGTCGAGCTCGTCGAATCCGTGCGCGAGTGCCGCCGTGACGAGCTCCGTCGCGAGACCTCGTCGCGAGTACGCCGGGTCGACGAAGTAGGCGATCTCGGTCCCCCAATGCGGCGCCTTCGGATCGCGATTGAGGCCGCCCCAGCCGACGACGCGGCCCTCGGCCGCGAGCTCGGCACACCAGGGCGCGAAGCCGTCCTCCGCGAAGCGGCCGGCGTACGCCTCGAGAAAGGCCGCCGTCGCGTCCCGGCTGGGCGCGTAATAGGTGAAGCGCATCGCCTCGGGATCGCCCTGGATCGCGAACAGCGGATCGACGTCGGCGGGCGTCGGCGGACGGAGCACGAGGCGCGCCGTGCGGATCGTCGGCTGCACGTCCGGACGCGTCGTCATCGCCTCACGACGAGCGTCCCAGCAGCTCGGCGATCGTCGCCGCGAGCGCGTGGAGCGCGGCCCGGCCGTCGCCGCGGAAGGACGAGCCGTGCATGACGGCGAGGGTCCGCGGCTCGAGGTCCGCGATCCGCCGCAGCGTCCGGTCCGTGTAGGGGGTGTACGGCATGTCGTTGGCCATCGGCCCCCCGAGCCCGGCCCGGATGACGTCGCCGGCCATCTCGGCGATGCCCGACTCGACGAGCGGCGCGGGGTCGCCCGGCTGGAAGAAGAGATCCGAGCAGAGCAGCGTGCGCTCGCTCTCGTCGAAGTAGAGCCCCGCGTCCCAGCAATGCGGCACGTGCGGCGTCGAGAGGAAGCGCAGGCGATGGCGTCCGGTCGCGACCACCTCGTCGTCGGCGAGCACGCGCGCCGGCCGGTCCGCGAAGTCGCTCAGCATGACCATGTTGCCGACGAAGCCCGCGAGCGCCTGGGCGCGCGGCGCCACCGCGAGCCACTCGTTCAAGGCGCCGCACTCGTCGGGCTCGAAGTGGCTGAAGCCGATCCAGCGGAGGGTCGCGGGGTCGATGAGCGAGGACACGCCGTCCAGCGTGGTCGCGAACGAGCGCCTGAGCCCGGTGTGCATGAGGAACGGCTCGTCGTCCCGGACGAGGAACTGATTCATCTGGATGCCGTAGTCGGGATGGAAGGTGGAGATCCGAAAGGTGTCGGGTGCGATCTCGGTGACCGTGGGCTTCATGCCGTGCCTCCCGCCCCGTGCGACGCGCCTGGGACCCGCTCGTAGTGCGACACGGTCGGGAACGGGTCGTAGAAGTGGTGCAGCAGCCGTTTCCAGTCCTGGTACTCCGCCGATTGCCGGAAGCCCACCTCGTGATCGGCGAGCGAGCGCCAGCGAACCAGCAGGATGTACTCGTCGGCCCGCTCCAGGCAACGCCGAAGCTCGTGCGACAGATAGCCCGGCATGCGCGCGATGATGTGCTGGGCCTCCAAAAAGGCCCGTTCGAACTCGGCGGCCTGGCCGGGCCGCACCTTGAGAGGCGCGACTTCGAGGATCATGGCTCGGCGACATAGCAGACCCGCCGACCGAGGTCGCGGGCCCTCAAGTATCGATGAGCGCAAGTTGTCGATTTCCCCGCTCCCCGTTCGTCATAGGCCCGAAAGCGAGGGAGCTACGATGCGATTCATGGTGCTGCTCAAAGCCGACAAGGATACCGAAGCGGGCGTTCTGCCGAGCGCGGAGCTGCTCACCGCAATGGGGAAGTACAACCAGGAGCTGATGAACGCCGGGGTGCTCGTCGATGGCGCGGGCTTGCAAGCGAGCTCGAAGGGCGCGCGCGTCAAGTTCTCCGGCGCCAAGCGCACCGTCGTCGACGGACCGTTCGCCGAGAGCAAGGAGCTGATCGCCGGCTACTGGATGTTCCAGACCAAGTCCAAGCAGGAAGCGATCGACTGGGTGAAACGTTGCCCGAATCCGCTCAATGGCGAGGCCGAGATCGAGATCCGCCAGGTCTTCGAGGTCGAGGACTTTCCGAACGCACCCGACGAGGTCCGCGAGATGGAGCAACAGGCGCGGAAGACGCGCGGCGGAAAGAAGTAGTCACTGGGGGCGCTCCGCGTCCACCACCAGGAGGAGCGGCCCCCCGAGATACTTCCGCGCCTTCGGCACCTGCTCGACGAGCGCGGCATCGACGCCGTACTCGCGCCAGCGCACGTTGCGAAAGCCGGCGTCGTCGATGTGGTCGAGGTAGCTTTCCACGGTGTACTGCCGGGCGCCGAGCCGATACTCCACGTCGCCGTCCTGGAAGTTCGCCTCGACACCGGCACGCGCGACGTCGGGATGGAAGGCCGAGAAGACGAGTCGCCCGCCCCGCCGCACCACCGCGAACGCCTCGGTGAAGAGCGTGCGCAGGCTCTCGAGGTGCTCCGACACGAGCGCGCACAGGAAGCCGTCGAAGCGGGCGCGCCGGAGCGGCAGCGCCTGGTGGAGATCCGCCTGCGCCAGCGGAACCCCCGGTATGGAGCGCCGCGCGACCCGCAACATGCCGAGCGAGAAGTCCACCCCGACCGCACGCCCGCCGGCCGCGACGATGCCGCGGAGGTTCGCGCCCGTGCCGCAGCCGGCGTCGAGGATGCGCTCGCCGGGCGCGGGGCGGAGGTGCGCCAGCGTGTGGCGGCGGTCGAGCGCCACCAGCGGATTCGCCGTAGCGTCGTAGGTCTCCGCCCACAGGTCGTAGCCCGTGCGCACGCCGGGCCGTTGTACCCGCTTGCTCATGTCGCTCCCTTCAGTCGTCGGCCTTCGGAACCAGGTGCTTCCAATACCGCTCGGGGGCATCCAGGATTCCCTTCGTGATCTGGTAGTGCGGCGTGTCCTCCAGCTTCACGGCTTCGACCTTCTCGCCGTCGAAGCTCAGGATGTCGGCACCCGGAAAGGTGAGGAGAATCGGCGAGTGGGTGGCGATGATGAATTGACTCTGCCCCTCGCGCACCAGTTGGGCCATGCGTGCGAGCAACGTCAGCTGTCGTTGCGGTGACAGAGCCGACTCCGGCTCGTCGAACAAATAGAGGCCCGCGCCGATTCGCTCCTGGATGACGGCCAAGAACGCTTCGCCGTGAGATCGCGTGTGAAGCGAGCGCCCGCCGTAACGCGAATACGGATCGCCGAGGAAATCGGGATCCTGCTTCCGCTGATCCAGCAGCGACGCAAAATGCGCTTGAAACTCGGCCCGAAAGAAATAGCCGTCTCGGGGGCGCTTACGGAACGCCGGCCGGAGCGAGGTGGTCAGCGCCGCTTCGGACTCCGGGCCGTGCCTGGCGGCGAGCTCGTTGCCCCCGCCGCCGGACGCCGGAAAACCGCAGAGCTCCGCCAGCGCCTCGATCACCGTCGACTTGCCGGTGCCGTTCTCACCGACGAAGAACGTCACCGGACGGGCGAAGCGCAGGTCCAGGGATCGGATCGCGGGGATGTTGAACGGGAATTCATCGTGGTTCTCGACGGCCTCCGGGAGAAGCCGAAGCCGTATCAGATACTGCGCCCGTGGAATCGCGTCAGACATCGACGACCGCCGCGAGGTCCAACGGTGCCAGGTCCGGCTCGACCCATTCGGCGCGCGCCGAGGCGGACATCAAGCGCTGCCGCGAATAGAACGTGAGGAGAACGTCCTTGCCGGCCAAGGGGCCGTCGATGAGCAGCGCCAGCCGCTCGCCGAGCGGCATCGCGATCGGACAGCGCGCGAGGAACGCGGCCAGCAGCCGGACGTAGGCGCGGGTCACCGTCTCGTGGTAGCCGCTCGTCGGCGAGTTGGGGGTGCCGTGGGTATCGTTCAGCCGCCGGATGCCGGTCCTGAGCCGCGCCAGCGCCTCGTCGGGCCCATAGCGGTGCACGTGCCACGTGCCGACCAGCAGGTGGGCACGATGCGTCCATTCCTCGTGCGGGATCGTGGCCGCCGTGAAGCGGGCCGCGAGCTGGTCGACGTCGAGTCGATCGGCGCTCATCCGGAGCGCGCGGCCGAGGTGACCTCGAGGAAGGCGGTCTGGAAACGCTGCATGTCCTCCTGCAGCCCGATCGACACCCGCACGTGCGTCGGCCAGACCGGCCACGGACGTCCGACGTAGACCTTGCGCTGCTTCAGCCCGTCGATCACTTGCTGCGTCGGCAGTCGTGCGTCGACCATGAGCTTGTTGCTCACGGAGGCGGTGTACGCGAAGCCGCGCTCGTCGAGGAAGCGCATCAGGTCGGCGCGGCGCTCGGCGTTCCGCCGCTTGCGGGCGGGCACGAGGTCGGGCTCGAGCAGCATGGCATTGGCGGCGGCCATCGCCGTGACCGGCATGGCGCCGGCGTTGTAGCCGCTGACGCGCTTCAGGAGATCCTGGCGGGCGAGCGCGAAGCCGGCGCGGAGGCCGGCCATCCCGTAGACCTTCGAGAAGGTGCGGAGCACGACGACGTCCTGGCCCGCCCGCACGAGGTCCACGGCCGGCGGCTCGTCGCAGAAGTGGATGTAGGCCTCGTCGATCAGCACCACCGAGCCCGCGGGCTTCGCCGTGATGAGCGCCTCGATCTCGCGGCGCGGCGTCACGGTTCCCGTCGGGTTGTTCGGGTTGCAGACGTAGAAGAGTCCCGTCGGCTGTTGCTTCGACGCCCGGAGCATCGCGGGGAGATCGTGCGACCCGTCCGCGCGGAGCGGCACCCGTACCACCTTGGCGCCGATGAACTCGGCGGCGTTGGCGGCCGCCTCGTATCCGGGTTCGGCGACGATCAGCGCGCGTGCTGGCGACGTGAGCGCGATCACCGCGTGGTGCAGCGCCAGGCTCGAGCCGGGATAGACGGCGAAGTGCGCGGGCTCGAGGCCTTCGAGCTTGGCGGCCGTCGCCACCAGGGCCTCCGTCTCCGGGTACTGGTAGCGGTTGCCGTTCTTCGCCGCCGCGGCGAGCGCCGCGAGCCCGCGCTCGGACGGGCCCTCCGGAAACTCGTTGGCGTTGATCTTGACGGCGTCGTCGGGAATGCGGCCCGCGTTCGAGAGCTGGGCGAGCGCATGCTCGGAGCCGAAGGGCACCGTGGCACCGGCGCCGAGCAGGGCCGCGACACGCAGGAGGCCGCGGCGCGTGTACCCGCGCTGAACCAGGTCGTCGAGGATCGTCACTGGACGTTTCGCATTAGCACACGCTCGGCATAGTGGGTCACCTCAGCGTTTCGCGAAGCGGAGGTGCGTCACCTTCGGCGCGGCGACCGTGCGCACGAGCTCGAGCCCGTGGAGGTCGTCGCCGACGCCGTCGAAGAGTCGCTCACCGCTGCCGAGGAGCGTCGGCGCGAGATTGATCTCCATCTCGTCGACGAGGCCGGCCGCGAGATATTGCTGAGCGGCCTTGGCGCCGCCGGCGAGCGTGACGTCCTTGCCGCCCGCGGCGCGCCGCGCCTGCGCGAGGGCCGACTCGATGCCGTCGGTGACGAACGTGAAGGTCGTGCCGCCCTCGAGCGCGAGCGGGGCGCGCGCGTGGTGGGTCAGCACGAAGACGGAGTGATGGAACGGCGGATTGGAACCCCACCAGCCGTTCCACGGTTTCTCCGCATCCCATGGGCCCGGGTGACCCCCGAACATGTTCCGACCCATGATGGTGGCCCCGACGTTGGCGAGCGACTCGTCGACGACGCGCGAGCTCTCGTTGACCTCGCCGCCTTCGAGCCCGTGCATCGCCCGCCAGACCTTGAGCGGGAACACCCATTCGTGGAGGCGCATGCCGCCGATCCCGAGCGGATCGTCCAGACTCTGCCGGGGACCCGCGACGAATCCATCGAGCGACATCGAGATCCTGAAGCGCAATTTGGGCATGTCAGTCACGGTCCGGGGCGCCGAGCGGGAAGAGCGGACGGTGGGGCCGCGCCTCGTCCACGGCGCGGGCGAAGGACGGGCGGGCGAGCAGCCGTCGGCGATAGGCTCGGACGTTCGCGAATTGCTCGCCGATCGGGTGGACCCAGTCGGCGTAGAAGAGCGACGGGGCGGCGGCGCAGTCGGCGAGGCTGAAGGCGTCGGCCGCGGCCCACGTACGTCCCGCCATGGTGGCGTCGAGCCAGGAATAGGCCGTATCGAGCAGCGCCCGCGCGTCGGCCACACCGTGAGGGTCGCGGTGCTCCGCGGGGCGGATGGCGTCGAACACTATCCTCTGCATCGGCGTCATCACGTAGTTGTCGAAGAAGCGGTCCATCATCCGGACGTCGAGCGCGGCGCGCCGATCCTCGGGGATCAGTCGCACCGGCCCGGGATGATGGAGACCGAGGTGCTCGACGATGATGCTCGCCTCCACCACCGTCCGACCGTCGTCCACCAGCACGGGCATGCGCCGGAGCGGCCAGAGGGCCGCGAGCTCGGCGGCGGCCCGCTCGTCGCCGACACCGAGCATACGGAGCTCGAACGGGGTGTCGTTCTCGTAGAGCGCGATCAACACCTTCTGGCAGTACGAGGAAAAGGGATGGGCGTAGAGCTTCATGGGCGTCTGCTACTCCTTCGTGTCCTCGTCGTCCGGCGGGCGTCGAAATCGACACCTAGAGGTTGCGGTAGTACAGCGTCGTGCTGCAAAGTCCGCCCCGCGGCAAGAGGGCATAGCCGGGGATCGCTCCCACGCGCTCCCAGCCGAGGCGCTCGTAGAGGCGTTCGGCATCGCCGCTGGCGGTGTCGAGCACGAGCAGGGTCTTGCCAGAGGCGCGCGCCGTCGCCTCGGCGGCGCGCAGCAGCCCCGCCCCCACCCCGTGACGGCGGGCGCGGCGGTGCACCAGCATCTTGGACAGATCGGCGCGGTGCGGTTGGTTCTCGGGCTGCGCGAGCACCAACTGCACGGTGCCACAGAGACCGCACGAGTCTTCGGCGACCAGCAGCGCGCGTTCGCCCGCGACCACGTCGTGCGCCACCCGGCGCCAGAACGCCGCCGCGCGCTCGCGGGTCAGGGGATGCATGAAGCTCACCGAGGCGCCGCCCTCGACGCAATCGATCAGCACGTCGACGAGCCCGTCGATCTGGTCATCATCCATCGCGTGCAGGCGCCGCACCGACCAGGCGGACGTCGTCATCGGCGCGCCTGGGCCTCGGACGCGATCACCACGGCATAGCGCGTGGGCTTGCGCGTCGGGTTGTGGAACATGGTCGGACGGTCGAGCTGCATCGCCAGGCAATCGCCTCGGCGCAAGCGGTGGCGCGCCGTGCCGAGCGTGACGTCGATCGCGCCCTCGAGCACCCACACCTGCTGGTGCACGCGCGCGTCGCGGCCGCCGTTCTCGAAGGCCACGCGGCCGCCGGGAGGAAAATGCACCTCGACGATCTGCATCGGCTGCGGCACGCCCGGCGGCGAGACGTTCCGCCGCCGGTAGCCCGAGGCCGGGTCTTGCCACACCGGCTGGTCGTCACGCCGTGCGATCGGGCCGGCGGGCGCCTTCTTCGCACTCACCGGCGGATCGAAGAGAGCGGCCAAGGTCACGCCCAAGCCCGCGGCGAGCTTCTCCAACACGACCGCGGTCGGGCTGCTCTCGCCGCGCTCGATGAGCGAGATCATCGAGCGGCTGACCCCGCTCCTGCCGGCGAGCGCATCGAGGGAGAGGCCGCGTGCGGCGCGCAGCTCGGTCACGCGCTCGGCGATGCGCTGGTTCAGGTCGGATGCCGCATCCGTCATACCGGACGTACTGTCCATCATACTGGATACTACGTCAACGACCTTCTTCGTCGTCGAGATCCTGAATCAAACAGCGGCGGCGGTCGCGGCCAACAGCCATTGGCCCTCGAGGCCAGACGCCCGGTGCAGCCCGATCTCCTGCACGTACGGATCGGTGGCGATCTCCACGAACACCTGGCGCGACGGGTATTCGACGAGGCCGACCATGTGGAAGTCCTCACCACCGTCGCCGATGACCTGGGAATCGACCCGCCCGGACCAGATCACGCGACCGCCCTTCGACTCGACGAAGGCGATCATCTTGTCGGCGTAGCGCCGATAGGCGTCCTCGCCGGAGATGCCCGCGTCGGGCGCGTCGGCCGTCCGTTTGAAGCGCAGGAGATTGACCATGACGACGGGTTGATCGGCCGGTCCCGAGAGCAGGGTCTGGATCTGCTCGGGCGTCGGGTAGAGCGCGATGCCGCTTTTCATCGTAGCCACCTCCTGAAACTTCACGTGGGATTCGTTGATCGAGTGCGCTTCAGCGCCCCGACGATGCCGATGATCGCACACGCCACTGCGGTGATGGCGCCACATAGGACGACGTAAATCACCTCGTGGATGACCGCGAAGAGGGGAAGCAGATGCCAGGTATCGAACTCGGCAGAGGCGCGGCCGAGGAATGCGGCGGCGTTCAGCTCGACGCAGACGGGAAAGACGCCCGCCATGGTGACGGCCAGGAGAAAGCCTGCCATGAGCTTGCCGTGATGGGACTCCGAGACGAAGTCGGTGAGGCCGCGAAGGCCCAAGAACGCGAAGGCGAGGACGACCGAGCTCTGGTAGACGGCCGACTGGACCCAGCCGGGCTCGCCCAACATGGCGATGCCAATGGACGGAATCGCGAGAAGAACGAACCCGAGCGAAAAGATTCTGCGCCTGAACTCGATCATGGTCGGCGGAGCGATTCAGTGCCCCATCTGCCACTGCCGGATCGCGTCGATGGGATAGGCCAGCATCAGGACGTTCAATACCAAGCCGTCGCGGATCCACACCAAGAGAATGGCCTCGGTCACGACGAAGAGGGCCAGTGATAGCCGCCACCCGAGGCGGGGCGCCAGCACGAGCCCGATCCCGCAGACGACGATGTCGCCGAGCGAGTTCATGACGCTGTCGCCGGAGTAGCCGACCGCGGCGGTCCCCGCCCGGTAGCGCTCGATCACCCAGGGCGCGTTCTCGAGCACCTCCCACGCCGCCTCGAGACCGAGACCGGCGAGCACGCGCCAGGGCGCAGCGATTCGACCCGCCAGCGGCGACAGCGCGGCCCACAGCACGAGACCATGCAGGAGGTGCGTGAAGCTGTAGGGATCGAGCAGGTGCTGCGAGTTGTGCGGCCCGAACGCGTCCGCAGTCCACGGCGTCAACCGTCCGTCGGCGCACCACCAGATCCGGCCTTGCATGCGGAGCAGGACCGCCGAGCAGGCGAGGATGGCGAGGGCCGCGGCGGCGACCGAAAGATCGCGGCCGCGCGTGCGCTCGGGCGGGACGAGATCGGTCATGCCCCGCGATCGCAGGGGTCCGGCTGCACGCCGAGCTCGCGCCCCATGCGCACGGCCGCCTCGCGACCTTGGTAGTAGCCCCCGAGGCACGCGAGCGGCCGATATCCGAGTCGCTCGTAGAACGTCCGCGCCCCGTGGTTCGACTCGCGCACCTCGAGAAACACCGCGGCGATCCCGGCCACGAGCGCCGGCTTCTCGAGCCACTCCATCAGCCGTCGGCCGAGACCCCGCCGTCGATGCTCGGGGACCACGCCGAGGAGATCCAGATGCGCATCGTCGTCGCCGTAGCGCATGATCGCGAAACCCGCGACCCGCTCCCCATCACGCGCGACCACCACGAGCGCATCCCGCCGTTGAACGCTGGCCGCGACCCTGCCCGCCGTCCACGACCATCGCAAGCCGTCCTCGATCAGATCGCGCGACAGGCGGGCGATCTCGACGACGTCGGCGGTGCGTGCGAGCGCGAGCGGTGTCATGTGGCCTCGATAGCTCACCTGCCCTGCCCGAGGAACTCGAAGAGCTCGGCCTCCGCCCTCCGCAGCGCATGCTCCTTCCCGTGCTTGAAGTCGACGGCGTGCGGTGCGACCTGCGGAAGCCACATCCCCTGCCGGATCCGTTCACCCAGAGATCGTCGCTGATTCTCCATGACGTTGCCGCCTGCCGCCGCGGCTCAGCTTAGCCGTCGTCGCGCCCCGGCGCAGAGCATTTTCGAATCTCGTTCAGCACCTCGCCCGCAACTTGGAGCGCCGCCGACGCGTCGCCAGGATCGGTGAAGAAGTCCCGCGGCAACTTCGCCGTCTCACCGATGGGATAGCGGGTATTGTAGTAGCAGAGGTCCAGTCGCCAGGCGTTGGATCCGAACCGTTCGAAGGTTGGTTCCAGCGCGGAAACGCGCTTCAGCAATGCGTGGATGGAGTGCGTCCCCAACCAGCCTGTGGCGCAACCGCGTTCGAGGAGAAGCGCCTTCAGCCCCGCCTCCATCGCCTGGTGCGCGAAGTAGAGCGACACGTGATGTGCTCCCTTGGTCTCGGAACCGCGGCACGAAATCTCTCGAAGAGCTTCATGACGCCGGCTGACCATCCCAGTACCAGGTCTCGTTCGCCAGCATTCGATCGGGGCTTTGGTCGTAGCGCTCCCACCATGCGCTGCGTTCAACCGGAACCGCCAGTCGGTGGAGCTCGGCCTCGACCACACATGACGTCTCATGGAGTGCCTTGGCCTCTGCGACAGGAAAAGCGCGCTCCATTTCCTGCCATCCACTTTTTACCTCCACGGTGAGATGTCCGCTCCGGTCTCCCGCGAGACCACCGAAGTTTCGACGTGTGGGAAGCCCATGCGCCGGGAATGGCGCGTTGCCCAGCGCCCCTTGCAGTCCACGAACGACGGCCTGGAAGCTCCGAGGACTCGATCGGAAGGCGCGCCAATTCAATCAGCACGGTCGGCCACGCGGGGAGTGCGAGGAGATCGTTCCCGCGATCCCAGGAGGCGAAACGTACCATCGGCTCGAGGTACCCTATCTCGTCGCTCCCATTCGCATCGCAGTAGACTCGCACGGACCGCCACTCATCGAACGTCTCCGAGTGCCACCGCATGGATACCGTCGACCAGAGGTAGGAGTGGCCATCTCCCCCCGCCGGGTAGATCGACTCCGGGCCGCTCAGCAGCATGAAGCCGATTCGCAACACACGCCTGCTTGTAGATTCCATCAACGCACCATGCATTCTCAAGTAAGATTTTCGCGAGCCTCAAGAGACTCAGCCTGGGCGGATCGATTGACTGGCCGCGCGCACGCTGACAACGTCCGCGCATGCGACCTCTCTTGGGCCGCGCGCTCTCGTTGGCGCTGGGTCTCCTGATGGTGACGCCCGCGGGCGCGGGCGACAAGCTCAAAGCGGGGTGGACGCAGAAGGCGCTGGACTCGGCGGTCGCGGACTGCACCGAAGCGCTGGTGCAGGGCACGTGGGAGAACACCAAACGCGAGCAGGGCGCCGACCCGTCGAAGCCCCTCACGGACGAGATCCGGAAAACGCTGGCCCCCGAGATCGCCAAGATGAAGAAGCTCTGCGCCTGCGCCGTGCGTGAAGGCGCCAAGCGCTACACGCACGCGGAGGCGGAAGCCACCCCCGCCGATCTCGAGCGCGCCGCCTCCGAGGCGGTCTCGAACGGGACCTGCAAGCCGGAGATGTAAGACCGCCGTCGGCGCCATCTATCGGTGGGGGCGATGCCGGGCGAGATGCTCACGCCCGAGGACGGTCACGGAGATGAGCTCTCCACGGCCCGCCTCGTGTTGCCGCTCGATGAAGCCGCGCTCGCTAGCGTCTTCCCAAACCGGAAGCCGGGGGCAGGATGTTCGCCATGCGTCCATCACTTCGGAATACGGCCTCGAACCGGCTCCGATCCATTCGAGCAAATCGAGTATCAAGGTTTCGACGGTATCCGACACCGTGGTCCCTCAGGCGATTCAGCTCACCGTTCCACGCACCGCCCACGCCCGAGCGGTGAGGGCGATCGTTCCATCTAGTCCTGGTCGCAACGTCTCTTCGAGCTGCCGCGCCAGGATCGCGCGGCGGTGGGCGTCGAGTGACGCGACGTACGATGGCGCGGGACCCGTTCCGCCCAGAAGGGGACGCCAGTAGTCATCGAAGCCGGCGAATAGCGTCGGAATCTCGATCGGCTCGCAACGCACGTCGCCAAGATCGCCGCCGCGGAAGAGAGCCGCCAGTGCGTCGCGGCGACAGAGAGGGAATCGGTTGCCTTCGTCGAGCTCTCGCGCCGCCGGGTCCAGCGCCGCGGCTGCATCCCAGAAGTGACGCAGGAACTGCATCCCCTCGCCGTAGTCCCACACGCACGCCGACACCGTGCCCCCTGGCGCGGCGACGGAGCGCATTTCGTGAACGGCGGCTTTGGAGTCCGGGAAGAAATTCAAAGCCAGCGACGAGGTGACGCTGCCGTACCCGCCAGCGCGGTGCGGGAGGCTTCCGACTCCGGCCGCGACGAAGGACACCCGGGCATCGCGATTGTGCTCTCGAGCGAACTCGACGAAGGGGTTGGCCGGATCGCAGCCCACGACGGACGCCGGGTCGGCGTGGCCGCAGATCGCGCCGGCAAGCGATCCCGTGCCGCATCCGACGTCCAGCCAGTGAACGCCCCGAGGGATCCGCAACCACGACACGAACCGAGGGGCGAGGAGGCGGCTCCAGCGGCCCATGAAGTCCTCGTAGGTCGACCCGGCCACCCATCGATCCTGAACGTTGGTCATTGCAGTCCGGCCTCGTTTCCCGTCACGTCGCCGTCGAAAAGACCTTCGCTGCGATTCGTCCGACGCCGTGGGCCTCGTACCAGTGGAGCTCGACGACCTGCAGTCTACCATCGCCCCAACGGACCGTCGCAATCCCTTTCCGCTTCCTCCAGAAGGCGGGTCCGTAGATTCTATCGAGCCGCCGCCGCTCGCGAACGCCACGCCACGTGCAGGCCCTTGCCGACGGCAACCGTGGCAGCGACGAACGATGGCTCACGGGCCAGCAGCTCCAGAAAGGGCGCGACCTCGTCGGCGTGCGACAGCACGTTGTCGATCGCGAGCACGCCGCCCGGACGCAGGACACGAGCCGGATGCGGCCACCACCGCGGGTACTCGACCCGCTCCGCGTCGAGGAAGAGGAGATCGATGGAGTCGTCGGCGAGGCGAGCGAGATAGGCGCCGCCGTCCTCCTGCCGAAATTGGACGCGCGCGGCGAGCCCGGGCTGCGTCGCGTCCGCGCGCGCGAGATTCCTCTCCGCGTCATCGCTCGTGGCGGAATCGATGCTCACCACGTGTCCGCCGGTCGCGGAGACCGCGTCGGCAAGCCAGACCGTCGAATAACCGTTCGAGGTGCCGATCTCGACCACTCGGCGGGCGCCGCCGATCCGAACGATGAGACTCAAGAGCTCGGCCGTGGCGGGCTCGAGATTGCGGCGCTTCAGAAGCCGGTCGGGTTCCGCCGCATCGTGAACGACTCCCTCGGCGTACAGCTCATGGACCAACCCCGCGAGCCGTTCATTCATGGTCAGCCATTTCCGGCATTGATTGCCAATTGCGCGGCAAAAGCCCGTTTGTAGGCGGGCCGCGCTTCGCCGCGGGCGACATAGGCGGAGAGGCTCGGAAATTCGTCCAGAATGCCCGATGGTTTCAGCCTCTGCAGCACATGCACCATCATGAGGTCGCCCGCGCTGAACGTTCCATCGAGCCAGCCGGCGCTGCCAAGGCGAGCGGAAAGTTGCTGCAACCGGTCGCGGACGCGATCCTCGACCAGCGGCAGGCGCTCCTTACTCCAGGGCTTGTCGCCCTCCAGAAGCTTGGCGTTTGCGAGCTCGAGGATCGGCGGCTCCACCGTGTTGACCGCAGCGAACATCCATGTGATCGCGCGCGCCCGCGCATCGGCATCGTCCGGCAGCAGGCCCGCATGGCGCTCGGCGATATGGAAGACGATCGATCCTGTCTCGAACAGGGCGAGATCGCCTTCCTCATAGGTCGGAATCTGGCCGAAAGGATGAAGCGCCAGATGCGCGGGTTCCTTCATCGCTCGAAACGAAACGAGGCGAACCTCGTAGGGTTGGCCGACCTCTTCAAGCGCCCAGCGAACGCGCGTATCACGCGCCAGTCCCTTGCCGCCATCGGGCGACCGTTCAAAGGCGGTAATGGTGATGGTCATGGCGAGGCTCCTCCTGGCGATTACCTTAGCTGGCCGGACCGTTGGCCGCGCGCTTGCGGCGGGTACGCTTACGGGGACGTTCGCGGAGCCGCTCTCTGAGGCGACCTCGGCCGCGGTGAACGCGGTGTCCGAAAGCAGGTCGATCGCGAGCTGCCGGCTCGGAGCTAGGTTCTGTAGAACTCCACGTAGAAACGGGCTCCTTCGTGCGGGACTACCTCGTGCTCGATCATGGGCTCGATCACGCCGTGGTCGCCGACGGACAGGATCACCTCTTCGGACTCCGGCTCGAGGATGCGGTACGTCAGCGTTCCTTCGAGGACGACGATCCGACCCCACACGCCTGCTTTCGTACTGTGGCGATGAAGCAGGCCGCTCGGCACCGAGGACGACGTGAACTCGGCAGTTCTCTTGTAGGACACGGCAGCCGCGGGCAGGGGTTTCACCGTCGTAGCCTCAGAATGATGCTATTTTCTGGGATCGTCCTCCGGGTGGACGTAGGTGATGGTCCATGGCCCCAGGGTGCTGAGCTGGAGGACGGTCTCGCCCGTCATCCACGCGAAATGCGTCATCTTTGGCGGCATGGAGCTATACGTCCCGGGTCCGAGCGGCTTCGCCTTCGTCGCGTCGAACGTGTCGCCGTGCGCGAGATTCAGGATGCCGGAGAGCACGGTTACTCGCTCCTGCTTCGCGTGCCAATGCGGCGGCACACGGTAGCCGTCGGGCATCTTGATGCGCATCGTGAAGAATCCCTCTTTGCTCGGATCACCCTCGAGGACGGCGATCTGTGCTCCTGGCGGCAGGTTGTCGGCGGCTCGCCACTCGATACGCGACGGCTCCTGCAAGTTCCAATGGCTCGCCGCTTCGTCGGCGAGCGCGTCGGCCGATCCAAAAGCGATGAGCGTGGCCACGATCAGCGAGACGAGATTCGTCATCAGTACCCTCAACCCCCGCCTCGGGTATGCGAGCCGAAGCTCGATGTCCAGGCCCGCCGCGAAGCGCGCACGCTCCGACTGCCGGCCTCTCGCTGCCGGCCGCGTTTTCAGCGTAGCGTGCGAACTTGGCGCACCGGCAGCGTGATGGCGCCGGGGCCGGGAAGACCGACCATCGCGTTGATCGCGGCCGCATCGGTCGCGGGGATACAGAAGATCGACACCAGGCTGCTTTCGTCCGTTCCACATGTGCCCGTCCGTGAAACCTGGCTTTCGAAGCAGGGGCGAGGCTGATCGACGCAATCGGCGGCACCGGGAAAGCGCGCCTCGCAATCCTCCGTACCCGTGCCCGAACGGCATCGACGAAACGGCTGGCCCAGGCAGACGCTGTCGATCGGACCCAACTCGCAGACGCCGCTCGCCGGACAGACACCATCGGGCTCGCAGGCGTTCGGCTGCACCTGGCCCCGGCAGAAGCAGCTGCTCGGAGGGAAGGCGCCGGAGAGGCAGTCGATGCTGGCATCGACCGTGATCGTCCCGGTGGTGAGCGGACTCACGTCGATGTCGAGATCGCCGACGCTGCTGCCGGCCGGCAGACAATCGTTCGACAGCATGCCGAAGTCCGGACTGATGCCGCCGACGTCGCACGCGGTGCCGGGAGTAGTCCCGCCGCGACACGTCCCGTTTCTTGCGCCATCGTTCGGCGTCGGATCGCCCACGCACGGCGGACACGGCGCGTCCGCATCCTCCGCCAGGAAGACACGCGATGAGAGCCTCACGCTCGCCTCGGCGCAGCCGGTGCCGGAACGGTAGATACCCGTCACGGCGTCACGGAACGACGTGGTGACGCACGCCGAAACGCCACCGGCGGAAAGCGGCAGGGGCGCGCCGAAGCCGCGTCCGACGAGGTTGCTGCCGTCGATCGTGCAGTCGTCGCCGTCGCCGATGCAGGTCAGGCAGACGCTCACCAGGTTGTCGTGGGTCGCGAGGGAGTTGTGCCAGATGCCGCGCCAGCCGACATCGAGGTCCGAGCCCGGGAGAGAGCGAACCGTGAGGGTGAGGACGCCTTCGCCGCACGCCTCGTCGATCGTCGTCGTCGGGCGCGGAGTCGGCGTCACCGTCGGCGTGCCGACCGGCGGCCCGCCGCTGCCGCCGTCACCACATGCCGCCGCGAAGACCGTCGCTGCCACCGTGAGCACGATGCGCCGAATTTGTAGTCGCATGAGTCGCCTCCGAGTCTCGCCCCTGGCCGTGATCCTCGACTCTCAGAACACCGCAGTTCTCGCGATGCAGACAAGCACCTCGACGCCGCAAAGCCTCCGGTCCGGAACATTTCGAGTGAGCGATCGCAACGGCGGCCGCCAGGTAGCCGCGGCTACCTCGAAAGTAGCGCCTTCCCTCCGAAGGAGACCCGCCCATGCATCCATCGACGGACCGCGACCCACGAAGGGCGCGCGCCGGGACCGCGCTCGCGCTCCTGGCGGTGCTGCTCGCCACCACTCCGGCCATGGCCGCCCAGACGTGGCGCGACAAGCGCCTCTTTTTCGGCGACGCCCACTGGCACAGCTGCCTCTCCCAGGACGCGGACCGGGAAACCTCGCTCACCAACCAGTACGAATCGATGCTCTTCGACTATGGGCTCGACTTCAGCCTCGAGTCCGACCACGCCGAGGCGGCGTCGGCCGGGATTCGCGAGTGCGAGCCGTATCTGCCGTTCAAGCCGATCGGGAATCCGCAGGCGCCGACGCCGCCCTACACGGGTGAGGAAATCGCCGATGCGATGAAGGCGGCGGCCGACGACTGGAACGGCCAGCAGCGCACGACCCCGACCGGGACGATCACCTTCGTCACCTTCCCGGGCTACGAATGGGCGCCGGACGCCCGCTGCTGGCAAGCGACCGCGGCGGTTCCCTTCCCGAACGACTTCAACAGCGACGACAACACGCCCGGCCACATCAACTACTTCTTCGACGGCACGAGCGGCTGGACCTACCACGACGACGTGTGGGAGCCGGGCGACGGCGACAGCACCGTCTGCGCGACGGCCTCCGCCCTCGGTCTCACCTACTACACGGGCTCGAAGGACTGGATCGACGAGATCCTGGGGCAGCTCGTGCACCAGCGTGACGATCCCGATCGGTCGTACGATCTCTTGATCCAGTACAACCACCCCGCGGCGACGATCGACAAGGGCGGCACGTCGGACCACCTCGCGAAGTGGTACGACTTCGAGCACAGCGGCGGCACCTGCAGCGTGGCACCGGGCGGCGAGCCGTGCACGCAGAACCAGTGCGAGGCGATGCGGCGCGCGTACGGCGTGACGGGCGTCGAATGGTACGCGGAGCAGGAAGCGAGCATCGGCGCGACGCAGCTCCACGACGGCGGCGCGCCGTGCACCGGCAACCCGTTCGAAGACGTGTTCTCGGCGCGCTGCTTCCACGACACGAACCACATCCCCGAGCGCTACGTGACGTCGCGCGGGCTTCGCGAGGGCTACCAGCTCGCGGAGATGGGCGGCTCCGACACCCACAGCGGCCGCCGCCTCGCGCCGAAGGGCTTCCCCGGCAGCCGAGGCGCCGGCTCGCGCGCGCTCACCGTCGTGTATGCGGACGGCCCGACGCGCCCGGCGATCTGGGACGGCCTCAACCGCCGTCGCACCTACGCGCTCTCACGCTTTCGCGGCATCGGCCCGGTGCACAAAGGCCGCGTCGACTTCTTCACGCTCGACCCGCTCGAGAACGCACCCGCGCTCGGCCCGCGCCCGATTCCCGGCGGCTTCCGGGTCGAGCACGGCATGGGCGAGATGGTCGAGGCGCAGCAGGTCGGGACGCCGCGCGACTTCACGATCGCGGCGGCCGCTGAGCAGGGCACCACCGGCGTTTTTCCGGTCGAGCTCCGGTTGTATCGCGTGAGCCCGTCGACGCCGCTCAGCACCGCGACCGACCGCGAGCACTTCTGGCTCGACGACGTGCCGGGCGATCCGGGAAAGCTCGGCGAGCTCCTCGGCGTGTTTCCCAACTTGGGCGGCTTGGCGACCCTGACCCACACGTTCGAGGGCGTCGTCGTCCGTCCGGGCGACGTCGTCTTCGCGGTCGTCCCCTTCTCCGACTACACCTGGCGCGACGACTTCTACGACCTGAACCAGGAGCCGCTCGACGCCGACGGCGACGGCCAGGCCGACCCCGGGAAGCTCGGCTACGCCCATACCGACAACAACACCTGGGCCCGCACCACGCCGATCTTCTTCCAGGCGGCGGAGGAACGGTCGCGGGCGACCGCCTCGTGCGACGCGTTCGTCACGTTCAAAGGCTCGGGCTCGGCGAGCCCGGAGCAGGCCGTCGGCGGCGTCGATGGCGGGATCCAGGGCGACGAGGGCGTGCTGCCGGTCGCCGTGCCCGGCGCCGTCGACGTCGAGTGGAATCGCTATCGCTTCGCGCTCGACGCGCCCGCCCAGTTCGTCGACCTCTCGTTCTTCACCGCCAAGGACGAAGACGACGTCGGTCATGTGTTTGCCGTCCGCATCGACGGCCGGCTCGTCTACTCCGGCCGCGCCGGCATCGATCACGACGCGAGCGTCCTCGTCGACAAGAAGGGCATCCGGTTCCCCATCAAGGCCGGGCTCCACGAGCTCCAGGTCCACATGGACGACCAGGAGTACGCGACCGCCGACACCGACGCCGACTTCCACTGCAACGACTACGACGGCCCGCCGGCGTTCGTCGACGCGGTCGTCTTTCGCTCGACGCCCGAGGGGACATGTTTGGATACGACTCCGCCCGTCCCCGTGTGTCCCGGCAACGTCAGCGTCGCGTCGGACGGGCCGAACGGCGTCCCGGCGAGCGATGCCGCCGTGCAAGCGTTCCTGGCGAGCGTCACGGTCAGCGACTCGGTCGACCCGGCGCCGACGCTCACCAACGACGCGCCGGCGATCTTTCCGATCGGGGAGACGATCGTCACGTTCACCACGACCGATGCCGCGGGCAACGTCGCGCGCTGCGCGAACCTCGTGACGGTGAAGGACGCCAGGGCGCGCCTCTTGGATCCGAACGCCGCGAAGGCCGCCGTGGAGTGCCAGAAGCAGGTCGATGCGGCCGGCGCGAAGCTCGTCGGCGGCACGCTCAAGAGTCTCGACAAGTGCAGTCAGGGCCTGCTCACGTGCGCACTGACGATCGACGCCGCCAAGCGCGCCAAGTGCGAGGCGAAGGCGGGCGCCGGTTGCACGAAGGAGCTCGCGAAGATTGCCGCCGCGCAGGATGCGCTCGCGGCCGCCGTGCCGGCCAAGTGCAGCGCGGTCTCGTTCGCCGACGCGGCGAGCGACGGCGGCCTGCGCTTCGACGACGGCGACGTCGCCGCCACGTGTGGTGGGCCGCTCAGTGGGTTCGAGACCCTCGGGACGTGTCTCGCGTCCGAGCACGCCTGCGGCGCGACGCGGATCGCGAGCCGCGTCCTTCCTCGCCTGCGTGCGCTCATGACGGATGCCGGGGTCGCGAGCGACGTGCTCGACGCGCTTCCCTGTCTCGCAGATGACGCCGGTGACGCGTCCGGCGTCGTCGATCCGGCAACGGCGAAGCTCGTCGCGCAGTGCGTGAAGACCGCCGGCAAGGCGACCACCAAGCTCGCGGGGATCGTCTACAAGAGCCTCGTCAAATGCCACGAGACCGTGCTCGCGTGCGTCGAGCAGAAGCCCGACGACGCGAAGTGTCTCGCGAAGGCCGGGAAGACCTGCAGCGGGCTGCTCGCGAAGATCGCGGATGGGAGCGCCGCGCTCGAGGACGCGGTCGTCGGGAAGTGCACCGCCGCCGCCGGCTTTGCGGCGCTCGCGTCCGACTGCGGAGCGGTCGGCGTCACGCCGGATTCGGTGCCGGCCTACGCGACCTGCCTCGCGCGCAGTGCGGTCTGCGCCGCCGAGGATGCGGTCGCGCTCGCGGCGCCGCGGAGCGCGGCGACGTTTGGGCTGGGAGGGGTGACGTTCGGGTCGACCTTCTGCGCAGTGCCGTGACAGGCGAGGACGGAGAATCGATGTCCGGAATACCCGCGACCTACCCGAGCTCCTGGGCGAGCCCGATGAGGATGTTTTCGGGTCCCCTAATGTAACAGAGCCGATACGTGTCTTTGTACCGGGCGACTTTGCCGACGAGCTTCGCGCCGCGTTTGCCGAGCCGGGCAAGCGTATCGTCGATGTCCTCGACGGTGAACATGACGCGTAAGTAACCTAGAGCGTTCACAGGGGCATTGCGGTGATCGGCGACCACAGGCGGCGCGAGGAATCGGGAGAGCTCGAGCCGGCTGTGACCGTCCGGCGTACGCATCATGGCAATCTCGACGCGCATGTCGCGCAGTCCAGTGACGCCCTCGGCCCAGTCCCCTTCGATCGGGGCGCGCCCTTCGAGCTCGAGGCCTAGCTCGGTGAAAAACTCGATCGCGGCATCAATGTCCTCGACCACGATGCCGACGTTGTCCATACGCTTGACCGTCATGATGTCTCCATACCAACTTGCCGTTTCCGGGCTTGGTTCGACCGTTGCTCACTCGACGAGCCATCCAATCCCGTCGTGGGAATTCTCGCGATTGCCGGTGTCGTCGGACCGGCAGATGCGATCGCCCACGTACCTGAGAAAGGGTGGCGCCCCCGGTCGGACGCCGAGCTGCCATTCGATCGCGTAGGGAGCGACACCGGACGCGTGGACAGTGCCGTCGTGGAGGCCATGGAGGTGATGCGCCGCGCAGACGGCCGTGCGGTTGTCGCGCCGGTTGTCGCCACCGCGGGAGCGGAAGCGGATGTGGTGGTCATGGAGATTGCGCCGCGAGCTGCAGGCCGGCACCGTGCAGCGCCAGCCGTCGCGGGCAAAGACGGGATCGTGGTGACGCGGCGTACTCTCCCAATGGGTGATGACGTGTCGCAGGACGCGCTCGAGGGCCGTCCAGCGCGGCTCGCCCGGATCCGCAAAGGCATCGAGCACGTCGCGCAGCAGCGCCACGACGGATGTGGGGCCGGTGAAGCGGATCTCGGCGTCTGCCACCTCGAGCGCTTTTTGTCGCTCGGCCACCGAGGCCATCGTAGCCCGCTCGTCGTGCGCACGGATTTGCAGTCGCCCGTGCGGCGACAAACCGTGGCACTCGTCCGGCGCTGCGACGCGAATCGGCGACGGCAAGCGGCTGTCGACCGGAGGCGGCGCCAGCGAGACGCCGGACCCGAGCGCGTCGCGGGAGGCGAGCACCCACTCGACCTCGTCGCAGAGTCGGCGAACGGTCACCGACTCCGCGCGCGCGATCCACGCCGCCGCGTTCTGCCGATCGAGCACCGGCAGCAGCGACAACGCGCGAACCCACGAGAGCCGACCGTCGCGGTAGGCGCGGTCGAGGTCGCCGCTACGAAGAGTCGCTTTCTCGACCTTGAGGAGCGCCCACGCCTTCCGAACCGAGAGGCCGAGCCGCTCACGTACGTAGTCGGCGAACGCCCGGTGACCGAACGATCGATAGATGCGCTGATCGACGACGACGCGCAGCAGGCGGCCGATCCGCGGCTCGATCGTACGGAGAACGCGCATCGCTTCGGTCAGGCGCGCATCGAGCGCGAATGGGTCGGACGGCGGCTCGGGTAGCGGCGACTCCAGGGCCCGTAGCGGCGGTTCCGGCGACCGGAGGATGCCGACGAGCGAGTCCGCCGCAATCGGCCCGTCGACCGCAGTCGCGCCGGCCTCGGGGACGGCCTGGCCCTTTTCGGCCCGAGCCGATCCCGACTCGCCGGCGTGGCGCGCAGCATCCCGAGTGCGCCTCGCCAGCCGCATGGCCTCGATCAGGACTCGGTCACCGATCGACGCGCCGGCCGGCCGCCCCGACGAACCCTCGGCCGCGACGATCTCGACGGCGCGCCAGTCCGCCAACGGCTCGCCGGCGGCGCGCGACGCGAGCTCGAGAGCGCGGCGCCAGAGCGCGCGGACGCGGGCCGGGCAGACGAAGCGCCAGCGCACCGCCGGCTCGCCGTCGATCTCGTTCGGGTCGCCCTCCGGATCGGCGGGGACGCCGTCCGGGTGCCGGGCGCCTGCAACGAGGCGCTCCAGCGTGTCGACGGTCGAGCGGCGGGCGATCGCGAGCCATTGTTCCTCGTCCGCGGCGACGGCCACCTTGCAAATGGCGCGGGCCGCGGCCCATGAGAGCTCCGAGCCGTCGTAGGCGCTCGAGACGGCCGGCAGCTCGTCGAGGCGGGTCGCGAGCCAGGCCGCGCTCTGCAGCGTGCGCGCCGACACGCCGAGGCGCTCGCGCGCATAGTCGCTCAGCCGGACGAATCCGAGCCGGCGGTACGCCCGGCTGCGCATGAACGCTCGCGCCGCGCAGCCGAGCTCACGGCGCATCGTCGCTTCGCTCCGGCACGCAAGCCGGAGCTCGAGGTCCAGGCCGGCCGCGAAGCGCGCGCGCTCCGACTGGAGCGTTCGGTCTTCGGCATCGCTGAGCAGTTGCCGGGCCGGCCGAGCCGCATCTCCGGCCTCGGGCCGCCGCAACCGACGCACCACTCCACGCAATCCGAAGAAGCGCCGCGGGCGTCGGGAGCGGTCGATCTGCCGATACGCAAACATATCGATGCTGTCTCGGTGACAGAGAGGCGAAGAATAGGCGAAGCCGCCAGGCCTGTCAAGAAGAATCTTCCGATGCTGCCACGCCGCTCTTCTTCCACGCGGCGGAGGAGCGCTCGCGGGCGACGCGGTCCTCCGGCATGATCGGCGACGATCATGAGCCTCGAATCGCAGCCGACCTCGCCCGATGCTCCGCGCACGCTCGCGACGCTTCGCTTCGACAACCGATTCACCCGCGCGCTACCGGCCGATCCGGAGCCGCGGAACTACCGACGGCAGGTCACTGGGGCCGCCTACTCGCGCGTGCTGCCGACACCGGCGTCGCGTCCGACGCTGATCGCGTGCGCGTCCGAGGTCGCGGAGCTGCTCGACCTCTCGCCGGCGGCGTGCGCGTCGCAGGAGTTCGTCGAGGTCTTCGCCGGCAATCGTGTGCTTGCCGGCATGGATCCGCACGCGATGTGCTACGGCGGACACCAGTTCGGGACGTGGGCCGGGCAGCTCGGTGACGGGCGCGCGATCATTCTCGGCGAGGTGGTGAATCGCCGCGGCGAGCACTGGGCGTTGCAATTGAAAGGCGCCGGACCGACGCCGTACGCGCGGACCGCCGACGGGTTCGCGGTGTTGCGATCATCGGTGCGCGAGTTCCTGTGCAGCGAGGCGATGCACCACCTCGGGGTGCCGACGACGCGCGCGCTCTCGCTCATCGCCACCGGCGAGACCGTGGTCCGCGACATGTTCTACGACGGCAACCCACAGGCGGAGCCCGGCGCCGTCGTCTGTCGCGTCGCACCGAGCTTCATCCGCTTCGGCAATTTTCAGATCCACGCCGCGCGCGGCGAGACCGACGTCCTCACCCGCCTCCTCGACCACACGCTGCGCGCGGATTTTCCGCACCTCGGTCCGCCGTCGCGCGCGGCCTACGTCGAGTGGCTTCGCGAGGTGTGCGTGCGGACGGCGGACATGGTCGTGCACTGGATGCGGGTCGGCTTCGTCCACGGCGTCATGAACACCGACAACATGTCGATCCTCGGGCTCACGATCGACTACGGTCCCTACGGCTGGCTCGACGCGTACGATCCCGATTGGACGCCGAACACGACCGACGCGAGCGGCCGTCGCTACCGCTTCGGCGCCCAACCGCAGGTGGCGTTCTGGAACCTCGTGCAGCTCGCCGACGCGCTCTCCCACGTCGTCCCGGAGGTGGACGCGCTGAAGGCAGCGCTGGAGGCGTATCGGGAGCGCCTCGAGCGCGGCTACTGGACGATGATGACCGAGAAGCTCGGACTCGGCGCCTTCGACGTGGAGGCCGACCCACCGCTGATCGAGGAGCTGACCACGCTCCTGGTGCTCGCCGAGACCGACATGACGATCTTCCATCGCCGGCTCGCCGACGTGACGGGCGCGGAGCCGCCGGACCCATCGGATGCGACGCTGATCGCTCCGTTGCGCGACGCCTTCTACGGCGCGCCGTCCGCTGCGCACGTGGCACGGCTCGCCGCATGGGTGCGTCGCTACGTCGCGCGCGTGCGCGCCGCCGGCGTCGACGACGCGAGCCGCCGCCGCAGCATGAACCGCGTGAATCCGAAGTTCGTGTTCCGGAACTATCTCGCGCAGCAGGCCATCGATCGCGCCGCAGAGGGCGACTACACGCTGATCCACGAGACGCTCGACGTGCTCCGGCGACCGTACGACGAGCAGCCGGGACGCGAGGCGTTCGCGGCCAAGCGCCCGGAGTGGGCTCGCGATCGACCGGGCTGCTCGATGCTGTCGTGCAGCTCGTGATGGTCCCCGGACCGCAACCGTGAGTCAGCGACACGTCCGAGACGTGGTCATCATCGGTGGCGGCATCGCCGGAGCGTCGCTCGCGTACTTCCTCGCCGAGCGCGGCGTGACGGACGTGGTGCTCCTCGAGGGCGAGTCGCAGCCCGGTCATCACGCGACCGGCCGCAGCGCCGCGGTGCTGTTCGAGCTGGATCCCATCCCGACGTTGCAACGGCTGAAGGCGCGCGGCGCGCCGTTTCTTCGCGAGCCGCCGGCGGGCTTCGCCGAGGTACCGCTGCTGACGCCGTCGGGCGTGATGGCTCTCTTACGGGAGCCGCTGTGGAGCGCGGTCCGCGAGGTGCTGCCCGCCGTCGAGCAGGAGGGCACGCGCGTCGAGCTGCTGTCGCCGTCCGACGTGCTGGCTCGCGTCCCCGTGCTCGTGGCGGACCGCTTCGACGGCGCCGTCTTCCTTCCAACCAACGGGCACATCGACGTGCACGCATTGCTCTGGGCCTACCTGGGCCACGCGCGGCGGCGCGGCGTCGAGCACCGTTTCGGTGTGGAGGTGCGGGCGATCCGGGTCGAGCGCGGCCGGGTCGCCGCGGTCGTCACCGACGAGGGCGAGATCGCGGCACGCTGGGTCGTGAACGCCGCCGGTGCCTGGGCCGCGCGGGTCGGGACGCTCGCAGGCGCGGCGCCGATCGCGCTCGTCCCGCATCGCCGCACGATCGTCGTGTTCGACGTCGCCGTCGACGTGCGCGGCTGGCCGCTCGTCAACAGCGACGCGGACCGGCTCTACTTCGCGCCCGAGTCGGGCGGCCTGAAGCTCAGCCCGATGGACGAGGACGCAATGGAGCCGTGCGATGCGCGGCCCGACGATCTCGTCGTCGCCGAGGGCTTCGAGCGCCTGCGCGGGCTCGCGCCCACACTCGTCCCGCACGCCATCCGGCGCAAATGGTCCGGCCTCCGCACCTTCGCGCCCGACCGTGTACCCGTCGTCGGTGAGGACGCGCGGGTCGCGGGCTTCTTCTGGCTCGCGGGTCAGGGTGGGTGCGGGATCGAGACCAGCCCGGCGCTGGGCGCGATCGCGGCGGACCTGCTCGTGGACGGGACGACGGTGCGCTTCGAAGCCGAGCTGCTGTCGCCGCGCCGTTTCGGGTAGGGTCCGCGCCGCGATGAAAGCAGTTCGGTCAGTCGCGGCGATCCCCGAAGAGGTACGCATCGCACGACGGGCACAAACGCGACAGGGGGAGCGCGGCTGTCACACCCCCCGTCAACATCCTCGGGCACCGGCTGATGGAGGTGCCACTTGAGGTCGGCACCCTGTCCGGTCGAGCTCCGGTTGCATCGCGTGAACCCGGCGACGCCGCTCAGACCGCGACCGACCGCGAGAACTTCTGGCTCGACGACGTGCCGGGCGATCCGGGGAAGCTCGGCGAGCTCATCGGCATGCTTCCCAACTTGGGCGGCTTGGCGACCCTGACGCACACGTTCGAGGGCGTCATCGTCCGTCTGGGCGACGTCGTCTTCGCGGTCGTCCCCTTCTCCGACTTCACCTAACGCGACGACTTCTACGACCTGAACCAGGAGCCGCTCGACGCCGACGGCGCCGGCCAGGTCGATCCCGGAAAGCTCGGCTACGCCCAGGCCGGCGCATCGAACACGAAGCGATAGCAATTCCACTCGACGTCGACGCTGCCCGGGACGGCGACCGGGAGCACGCGACGCGGCCGCCGACCGGGTCCTCCGGAAGGCGCAGTCCGTCAGGGACCTCGGGAGAATCTCCGATCGGGTCGCAGGGCGCTCGTGAGACCCAACCACGACAACGGCACGGACAACACCTGAAAGGCGTAGTCGACACCGTGCTCTTGGCGCTCGATTGACCAGCTCCGCCAAATGCTGTTTCGATAAGAGCGACGCTTATCGCATGCCATCCCCCCCTCAGCATCCACCGCTCCACGATTCTGCCCCAGGTCGGGCTGATCCATATTGGTACGAATGGACGCTCGGGCTCACGAAATTGGTCGAGATGTTGTCGCCGGACTCCGACATAGAGTCGGTAACGTTTCAGCACGCTGCGATACGTGGATGGGACGATATCGTTGTCCGCCGGGCGAACAACCACGTCGACTTCATTCAGGTCAAGCACACTCGCGATGACAATACTCTTACATTCGGTGACTTAGTTCGAAAGGACAAAGACTCCGATCAATCTCTCCTCGGGGCACTATTCAGCGGCTGGCAAGAGATCGCCAAGAAGCACGGCTCTCTTACCCTCGTGCTGTATACAAATCGCGCTAGCGGCGGACCTGGGACATCGGCGTTAGGAGTGCGTCGGCCTGCCTTAGCGGAGTTTACGACCTGGCTCGTATCCGAGGCGCAGCGCTGCAGCCGCCTCGAAGACTTTCAGATTCCGTCAGACTTCTCGGACGCCTGGATCGAATGGCGAGCGTCCTTCAAGAATTCCACCGAAGCCGAGTGCCTAGACTTCTGCCGCGCCCTGACTGTCGTCACCGATCAGCCCAATCTCCGAGACCTCGAAGATGGACTCACCCAACAGCTGAAAGTAACGTTCGCGATCTCGGATTCATTGGCCACCTCATTGTTCCACGCCCTGACGCACTCGCTACGACGCTGGACTACAGACCCCGCGTTCAGAACCGTACGAAACGAAGACGTACTGGCGGCGATTGCGGTCGTCGACTCTAAGGATCTTGAGCAGTGCGCGCCTCCGCCTCCTGCACCTTTCTTTCATAGCCGCACACAGATGGCAGAAGCTCTGGAGGCGATGTTGGGGCAGCCGAGCCTTGCGCCAGCACTTTTCCTGTGCGCTGAGCCGGGTGGCGGCAAAACAAGCGTGCTCAGCCACTTGATTAACCGCCGGAGCAGCGATTCGGCGACCGCGGTCATTGGGCTCCGCTATTTTGCTTTCCGCCCGATTACCCCAGCATCGCCGATCATTCCCCCCGACTCTGATCGCTATGTTCGTGCAGATCGCCTGTGGTTTGGTTTGCTCGGCCAACTGCGCTCGCAGCTTGCAGGCCGCTTGGCCGAGTACGGCGTTCCAATTCGCAATGACTTCATCGACTGGCCGGCAGCTCGCTCCCATGTCCTTCGTCTGGCGGCGCTACTAGCTGCGGAACAAGGACGACCATACGTTATTGCTATTGACGGTCTCGATCATGCAGCACGCGCCGTCCGATCTTCCAAGGAGGACGCGGTCGCGTTCTTTGATTCACTGCCCAGTCCCGAGGAGCTACATGGCTCGAACGTAACAGTGCTGTTGGCCGGTCAGCCACCAGAATCGTACCCTGAGTATCCTCCCTGGCTCAGAACTCACCATCCCTTGGTGTGTAGGATCGATCTTCCGGGTCTCGAATTGGAAGACATTAAGCAGTTGCTTGATCAGCCCGACAGCGCCCTTCCCCTGGATGAGCGTGCTGGTGCTGCCCAAGTGATCCGAGACCTTTGTGCTGGCAATACCCTGGCAAGTGTGTTCGCCGCCTGCGAGGCACTATTGTGCACCTCGGCCGAGGATACGCGGCATCGCCTCACTGATCGCCAACTGTCTAGCGGCCTCCAAACGTACTATGAGAACATCTGGAGCCACGCTCGAACGACGATAGCCGGGGTTCCGCCGAGTGCGATGGAAGCGCTCGCTGCGGCTCTGGCAAAATGCCGCGAACGAATAACTGCCCAGTGGCTGACATCCGTCTTTGCCATTCCGGCCATGCACGCTAGTGATTGGCAGACCGTCCTGACCGCCATTTTGCCGCTTGTTGCGACAGATTCAGGCGGCGTGCGCGTACGTCACAACGACGTGCGCTTGTTTCTCCATGCCAAACTTGCAAGCCTTACCAACGACTCGCGGTCGAATCTATTGCAACTCCTGGCTACTCATTACAAAGCACCCGATTCAGATCGTTTGGTAGCTCACTCATTATTGCGGAACCTTCTGGTCGAAGCAGGCCACGAAGCAGACTGGGCGGAATGCTTCACTGTCGAGTGGGTGTGTGAGGCCGCAGCTCTGAACATCGCCGGTGAGGAACTCCTCGAAGACTGTGAGACTGCCCTTCGCGTTGCGGTAGCGGCAGGCAATTGGGCATCCTTGGTAGAGGTACTTTGCGCAGCCGAAACGCTGAGTCGCTGGCGCGAGATTGAGCAGTATCGAACATTCGACGATCGCCCTGACACGCCTTTCGCTCCACCGTGGATGAAAGTAGAGCTAGGTGTTGTCCCGATCTCTAAATGGGACTGTGCGACCATAGACGGAGTGATTGTCGCATCGGAGCGCCTGCATCGACTTGGTGAGCCCCTACGCGCAACAGCACTTCTTAAGCGTTGGCTGAATCCGCTGCGCATTCCCGAAATCGATTTCCTTCTTCGAGCCGATGACGACGAGGCCGCCGGCATAACCGAATCGCGACGACTCCAACTGCTAGAGCGCCTAGGCTATGCGTGCCGATTGGCCGGTCTCCCTCCAGCGGAGGACTCAAAGCCGGACGCCGACCACGCCGATGCTCAGGTAGCCTTTGAGACTGGCTGGGCAAAGGCGAGCGCAGAAGGGCCCCCACACGACACAGTTGAGGAGTGTTTGGCTGGATTGACCCTGACCTATGTTCACCCGTTTGAGCTACTTGTCTCCGGGCTTGCCGGACGACAGCGCTGGTCTCTTGTCGCACCGCTCTTGCACTCGCTTCGACCCGGAGCGGACCGCTTTCCAAACCGCTTTAGGCTGCGGGCGGCGTGGTGGGCTCTCCGGAGCAGCCTCGCAACTGACGATAGTGACACCTGGCTTGAATCTCTAAAAGGCAACCAGGAGCGACTTACGTTCACTGACGAAGGCGACTTCGACGTGGCGCTCGACCTGTGTCGCGCACACGGGTGGAGCAATACCGGGGAGGATAGCGTCGCCATCGCTCGGCGCGTAGCGGCATCTCTGGTTTCCGATCGATGCCCGCAGGAGACGCACAATCTCTCCGTGCTCATGTTTACGATTGCCGTTACGATCGGCCGCGTCGCTTCGCTGATGGAGCAGGGCAAAGTGGATACAGCGCGGGCGCTGGTACCGCCAGCAGAGCTGGAGTCGTTGTCGCGCGCGCTATGGAATCGTAATTTGATCCTTAATTCTCACCTAGCGGGACTTTCGGCCGCTGCCCGGCTTCTCGCCGTGGAACTGGTGACCTGCGGTACATCACTTGGCTCAGACCACTTGGCAGCCCTTCGTTCCGTTGCCGATTCGCTCCTTGATCCCCTCCCCGTAGACTATCGCATGGATGCTGCGTTCCAGCTTCGTCTCAAAGTGTCCGAAGTTGACGTGCTGCGCAGACACATTCGAGACTGGGTGGGGCCCGACGGTGCCCTTTGGGATCAGGAGGCAGAGCAACGTGACGACATCTTACGGGATCTCAATCGACACGGCCGCGCTATTGGCGGCGACGATCTACTGAAGGCGGCGGGCGACCGACTCAAATGGATGCGCATTGGCTATCGATCCCACAAAGAATACGCGTTTGCCACACCCATCGCCTGGCTAGACGAATTGCGCAAACGTGACCCGCAGAGCTGGCGTGATCTGGGCACACGCCTGCTCACTATCTCAGAAACGTGCGCGCACCTAGGAGGAGATAACCGAGGCCGCGATGAACTCGATATTATTCTTGGTTCAGCCGCTGCAGCTTGTGGCGCAAAGGATCTGTTGCAGGTCGTCTTCGCACGCTCAAATTCTTCCAGATCGAGCGAAGATCACGTTCTCCTCATGTCTCGACTAGTAGAGGGCCTCACAGGCGCGATGCCTTACATCAACCTAGCTAGCGGCGACCTGCGGGCGCTGTGGTGTGCGGCCTCCGGGATCTGCAGGTGGTCCGAGAAGGACGATCACGTTCAGCTGGCCGCTTTGGCCGCTGCGATGTGCAACACTCGGAATAACCCCAGCGAGCAAGAGCAGCTGCGTTCGTGGTTCGAGAGGGCCACACCTTGGTTTGCAACACATCAACACGACGCACCTGCTTCATCAAGCCAGGAACTCGCTACAAACGCAGTGCCACATGCGGGCGATGTCGAGGAGATGCTGAGGGCTATCGAAAGAAATGAGGAAATTGATCCGGCGACCGTTCTCGCCCTATTGGCCACAGTACCGCTGGGAAGCCTGGAAGCAGAAGCGGTCAGGCGCAAGATTCTGCGTTCTTTGGGGCCAAATTCACCCCAGCGGCGCCGTTGGTCTACGGAGGAGAGGAATCTAACAGAGACGCTCCAGTCTCTCCTCCAAATGACCACCCCTGCCGAGCACTGGATTATCGCAGAGGCTGCGATCAAGCATACGGGAACTGAGGACTTTTGGCTGGATTCGGTCATCACGAACCTCAGCGCACTAGTCCTTGCCCACGCGTGCGTTGAAGGGCATTCCGAACTTCGAGACGGACTCGAACGGTACCTCAATATGCATGAACGGTGGGTGCGTGGCGGACGCCTCGAAGGCGTTCTCAGCGCTGTCACTTTGCCGGCGGATTCCGAAGGGACCAGTACCTGGCAGGATCTGGCAACAGAAGTCCTCACTTGGATCCTGGGCGCGCGCTCGTCAGAGGCGATTGCGACGTGCCTCATAGGTATCCATGGCCTCGGTCAACTGGGCCCAGCGGCCATCAAAGGCCTCTTTCAACACTGTGAATCGGACGACTGGAAGCTCCTGTGGCTATTGACGTCCCTCGAATCTGTAGCGCGACGCAATCCAGAGTTTCTCGCTGACATTCGCGTCAATCTAGAGGAACTCGCGGCTTCGAGGACAGCGTTTGACGTTCGCCTTCAAGCCTGGCTGTTACTAGCGATACTAGGGGGCCCTACAAAACCAACGCGTTTCGTCACAATCTCACGCAACAACACCGGCGCCATGCTCAGCAGAATTGATCGTGAGCTCATGACCACGATGAGCCATCGCCATGCTGGCGCAGAATATGTCGATCTGTATCGTGGGATTGAATCGACGATCGGTCGGATCGCGACCACTACTGGCATCCCAGGGATTTCCCGACGGCTCACAACATTCGCGGCGGATGAGATCGACCGGCGAGAGACAAAGCCGACCGATCGTTCAGATGTCGGGATGTCACGACGCGGCGATATGCTTTGCAATAGTCGACTGGGAGATGAGGTCTTGGGCACAGCGCTAGATTCATTTTTTTGAAGGACGAGAGCTTCCGGCGGAGCTCGCATTTGCCTTGGCACAGGGTTTACTCAACGGCGAAGAGTCCTGGCTGTTTGGCTCAGGACACATCGAGGATATGGATTTAGCCGTATGGCCAGGCGAGCTTCACGATGAGCGACGACGCCATGAGATACATAGCGCTATACCTGATCAATTGTTCTCTCTCATCTCGAGACACCATGTTCCAGATGGCGTCAGCGTAGTTGGGGGCATGATTGAGGTATTCTCATCGTCGCTCGAAGCGAGAGCGTGGCTGTGGCTTGAGGAGGCTAGCGGCCAACGAGATGACATCTCAAAGGGAATCAGGCCAACGACGGGCAATGCGAGGACCTTCGCCTATATGCGCCGGGATTGGTGGGAACCCACACGGGGCCACGGTCGGCGACCATTGGTGTATTTTTCGGGATCCTCCTGTCGCCTCCATCATGTGTCGGTGGGTCCTTACCCCGCGCGCCTCTGGCGTGACTTGGGCTGGACGCCAAGATCCGACAATCCACTAGTATGGGTCGATGAGGCCGGTAATCAATGCGTTTGGTACGAACACTATTGCGGGCCGTTAAGGAAGTATCCGGAACGGAACTGCAGGCAACCAACGCTGCATCGCTGGCTCGCCACCGACGGCGCGATTGCTCACGCCGAAACATTATTGGGCCCTCTACGCGTGGGAAAGGACCTAGAGTGGTCCCGGTTCGATAGAAGCTACTGAAATCAGATCTTGGCGGCCATTAAATGCCAAGTACTGCAAGGGGTCAGCCCTGGTGTGTCCGTTACGTTCAGGGCCCCGAGCAAACGGACATGTGAGAGATCGCCCTTTTGAGCATCGCGCAGCGGGGCAAGTGCTGGGGGACCTTGTGCTGCCGCGAAGGCAGTTCAGGAGTTCAGGAGCGCGCGTCCGATAACAGGCATCACGGCTCCGAGACCGAGCAAAATAAGCCCGATAAGGTGAATGTTTACGAGTGTAGAATGTTGGGGAGATAACACGGCGTTGCGCTGCAACTTTGCTAGCTGCGCGTCATCCAACAATCCTTACCCCGTATCTTGCCACCTCGTGAACGACGCTTGAAGGATAGGCTTGACGGACGCGATGTCAGCGTCTGAATCGAGAGTTCGCCTAATCCACTGGTCGTCCGCGTCATGGTATCCAAATACGAAGGTTTGGCGCCTAGGCCAAAGATATGCGAACACCTCGCCGCCCAGTTTGATCGACAACCCCACTTTAACAGCGTCGATCGCGATGCCTGAGCCTAGGGAGCGAAGATACCCGATGACGTGCTCAGCGCGATGTCGCGCGGTAAGGTCGAGTATGTAGCCAAGGATTTCGTCAGCCGTGCTTAGGCACGCAGGTTCAACAACCTGCGGTGGAACTACTTCCACATAGACGGGAATCGGCGATGGATCGTCACCAAGCGCAATGCACTTATAAGTAAACAGCGACACGGACGGCTTCAGCCACTTAGCACGGTTGATAAGTGCCACGGAAAAGCTCGGAGCGATCAGAAGAAGTCGGGGCGATTGTGTCGGATCGATAGACATCGAAGGAAACAACCTCGCAAACACTTCTCGCTGCGAGACTACATAGTCGTAGTAGTCGAGGGCCTGCAGCAGCATTCCATCGTCCTCGACAACCTTTAGCTCTACTACGACAAGCGCACCCGCCCCGTCTATGAGTAACACATCAAGACGGCCGCCTAGCGTGCGCCGCTGATGCTCCACAAAGCGGAGGCCAGGTTCAATTAAGGACGGTTCCTGTCGAACTAGATCTTCGAGCGCCGCCTCACTCGGCACAACTGTCGCGTAGTGTTTCATCTCAGCGGTTGGAGTCTGCTAGGAGGGTTTTAGCGCAATGCACTGGACGCCTAATTGTTGCATGTCGAGCTACACATCAATCTCGTCCACCTTCGGCGCCCGCTCCATGATGAACTCGAAGCGCGGCGCGACGTCCTTGCCCATCAGCGTCTGGATCGCCGTCTCGGTCGCCGCCGCGTCGCCGATCGACACTCGCAGCAGCGCGCGGCTCGTCGGGTCGAGCGTCGTCTCCTTCAGCGTCGCGGGGTTCATCTCGCCGAGGCCCTTGAAGCGCGTGACCTGCACCTTCGACGCGCTTGCCGTTCAGGCCCGCGAGGATCTGGTCGCTGCGCGGCGTCGTCGCGCGCCCAGTGGGTCTCCTTGCCGATGTCGATGCGGTAGAGCGGCGGCTGCGCGATGTAGACGTAGCCCTGCTGGATGAGCTCGGGCAGGTGGCGGTAGAAGAACGTGAGCAGCAGCGTGCAGATGTGGTGGCCGTCGGAGTCGGCGTCCATCAGCAGGCAGATCTTGTGGTAGCGGAGCTTCTCGGGGTCGAAGTCCTTGCCGGCGCCGCAGCCGAGCGCCGAGACGATGTCGGCGAGCTCCTTGTTGGCGAGCACCTTCGCGGTCGACGCCTGCTCGGTGTTCAGCACCTTGCCGCGCAGCGGCAGGATCGCCTGGAACTTGCGCTCGCGGCCCTGCTTGGCGGAGCCGCCGGCGGAGTCGCCCTCGACGATGAAGAGCTCGCACTCCTCGGGATCGGTCGAGCTGCAGTCGGCGAGCTTGCCGGGCAGGTTCAGGCGGTGGGAGACGGCGCTCTTGCGCGTGACCTGCTCGGCGGCGGCGCGCGACGCGCTGCGCGCGCGTGCGGCGAGGATGACGCGGTCGGCGATGGCGTCGCCGGCGGTGCGGTTGGCGTTGAGGGCGTTCTCGAGGGCGGTGCGCACGATGCCGTCGATGACGGGGGTGACCTCGGGGTTGTTGAGGCGCTCCTTGGTCTGCCCCTGGAACTGCGGCTGCGGGATCTTGATCGAGAGGACGGCGACCATGCCCTCGCGCATGTCCTCGGCGGTGATGGTCACGCCGCGCGGCAGGAGGTTGTGGACGGTGAGATAGTTGCGGACCGCCTTGACGACGCCGCTCTGAGGCCGTTCTCGTGCGCGCCGCCCGAGGTCGTCGGGATGCTGTTCACGTACGAGAGCACCTTCTCGGCGGTCTCCTCGGTCCAGGCGAGCGCGCAGTCGAGGCGGAGGTCGTCCTGCTGCTTGGCGATCGCGAACACCTCGCCGGCGAGGGGCGTCTTGCCGCCGTCGGCGACGATCTTGCCGAGGTAGGTCCGAGGCCGTCCTCGTAGTGGAAGCTGACCTTGCTGTGGTCCGCCTCGTCGGTGAAGTCGATCGTGAGGCCGCCGTGCAGGTAGGCCTTGGCCTCGAGCGCTCGGCGATGCGTTTGGCGTCGAACTGGACCTTGGGGAAGATCTTCGGGTCGGGCCGGAAGAAGATGGTCGTGCCGCTGCCGCGCGCGGCCCCGAGCTTCTTGAGCGGTCCGGTGGCGACGCCGCGCGCGAAGCTCTGCTCCCACTCGGCGCCGTCGCGCTTGACGCGTGGCGACCAGCTTCTCCGAGAGCGCGGTCACGACCGAGGCGCCGACGCCGTGCAGACCGCCCGAGTGGAAGTAGTTCTTGGCCTCGAACTTGCCGCCGGCGTGGAGCGTGGTGAGGATCAGCTCGAGCGCCGGCTTCTTGTACTGCGTGTGCATGTCGACCGGGATGCCGCGGCCGTTGTCGCTGACGGTGATCGACGCGCCGTCCTTGTGGAGCGTGACGGCGATGCGGTCGGCGTGGCCGTTCATCGCCTCGTCGACGGAGTTGTCGACGATCTCCCAGAGCAGGTGGTGGAGCCCGGTCTCGTCGACGCCGCCGATGTACATGCCGGGCCGGCGCCGGACCGGCTCGAGGCCCTCGAGGACCAGGATGTCCTTTGCGGTGTAGCTGGTTGCCATCGGGGTTCATTCCTCCGCCTCGATGCCGACTGGATCGCCGCGACGCCGCCGCGCTTCACGACCTTCTGTCCCTTTTGCGCGCGCTTGCCCGCGCGGCACCTCGCCGACGTCGATCTTCCGCTCGCTGCCCTCGCGGTGACGGCGAGGAACGCGTCCTTCTTGCCGAGCGCGAGCGCGCCGACGATGCGGTCGTCGTCCTTGCTGTCGGGCTTCATCAGGATGACGCCGCGGCCGGGGCCGGCGAGCTCGGCCACCTCGTCGACGGCGAAGCGCAGCATCTTGCCGCGCGCCGTCGCGACGACGCGACCGGGCCGCTCACCGGGTCGACGCTGACGATCTCGTCGCCCTCGCCGACGCGGGCGAGCGCCGGCCGGCGCGCGTCGTCTCGGTGAGATCGGGCGCGGCGCGGAAGCCGTAGCCCTTGGCCGTCGCGACCAGCACCGTCAGCACCTCCTCGGTGAGCTCGATGATGCCGGGCAGCGCGGGCTGCGCTTCGTTTGGCGCCGCCGCCTTCGCCGTCGAAGGCCGTCGGAGACCAGCCGGGCTACCACCACCCGCTCGCCGTCGCCGAACTTGAGGAGCGACTGCACCGGCTCGCCGTAGCCGGTCGTCGCCGGCACGTCGTCGACCCGCATCACGTAGACCGTGCCCTGGCTCGAGAAGAGCACCAGGCGATCGCGGGTCGAGCCGGGCAGGACCGCGGCGAGCGCGTCGCCCTCGCGGAGCCGCGTCGCCGTCGGGTCCTTCACCTCGCGGACGCGCTTCAGCCAGCCGTCGCGCGACAGGACGACGGTCGCGTCCTCGTGCACGATGTAGGCCTCGGGGTCGTACTCGAGCTCCTCGCCGGCGCCGACGAAGCTGGTGCGGCGCTTGTCGCCGAACTTCTCGTCGATGCGCGCGAGCTCGGCGCGGATCAGCTTCCAGCGCTCCTTCGGCTTGGCGAGGAGCGCCTCGATCTCCTTCAGGCGCTTCTTCTTCTCGGCCAGCTCGGCGCGGATCTTCTCGATCTCGAGGCGCGCCAGCTGGTAGAGGCGGAGCTCGAGGATGGCGTCGGCCTGGATCTGGTCGAGCTCGAAGCGCTTCATGAGCTTCTCGGCGGCGTCGGCGCGCGACTCGGACTTGCGGATGATGCGGATCGCGTCGTCGAGGTCGTCGTAGATCTTCGCGAGCGCTTCCAGGATGTGGAGGCGCTCGTGGAGCTTCCGCTTCTCGTGCTCGAGGCGCCGCGTCACGACCACCATGCGGAAGTCGAGGAAGTGCTGGCAGAGGTCGCGGAGCGTGACGCGCGCCGGCTGGCCGACGGCGGGGTTGCTGGTCGGCACGAGGCAGGTCAGGTTGACGTTGAAGTTGGTCTGCAAGCCGGTGTGCTTGTAGAGGTACGCCATCGCCGCCTCGGGCGCGGCGTCGGGCTTGAGCTCGAGCACGATGCGGACGTCGGTGGTCGACTCGTCGCGCACGTCGACGAGCAGCGGCAGCTTCCGCGCGATGATCTCGCTCGGCGATCTCCTCGACCATCGTCGACTTGTTGACGGTGTAGGGGATCGAGGTGACGACGATCTGCTTCTTGCCGCGCGCCCCGGTCTCGACCTTGTACTCGCCGCGGAGGCGGATCGCGCCCTGCCCGGTCTCGTAGATCTCGCGGAGCTCCTTCTTGCCGTTCAGGATCTCGCCGCCGGTCGGGAAGTCGGGGCCCTTGATGTGCTTGAGGAGATCCTTGACGGCGAGCTTGGGGTCGTCGATCAGCGCGATCAGCGCGGCGACGATCTCGCGCAGGTTGTGCGGCGGGATGTTGGTCGCCATGCCGACGGCGATGCCGGTCGAGCCGTTCATCAGGAGCTGCGGGATCGCGCTCGGCAGCACGATCGGCTCGTCGAGCGTGGCGTCGTAGTTGGCGCGGAAGGGGACGGTGTCGTGCCCGAGGTCGTCGAGCATCTCCTCGCAGAGGGCGGTGAGGCGCGCCTCGGTGTAGCGCATCGCCGCCGCGCCGTCGCCGTCGAGCGAGCCGAAGTTGCCCTCGCCCTGGACCAGCGGGTAGCGCAGCGAGAACTCCTGCGCCATGCGCACCATCGCCTCGTAGGCGGCGACGTCGCCGTGCGGGTGGTACTTGCCGAGCACCTCGCCGACGATCGCCGCCGACTTCCGCGGCCGCGAACCCGCCGTGAGGTGCAGGTTCTGGAACATCGCGTAGAGGATGCGGCGCTGGACGGGCTTCAGCCCGTCGCGCACGTCGGGCAGCGCGCGCGAGGTGATGACGCTCAGCGCGTAGTTGAGGTACCGCTCCTCGGCGGCTTCCTTGAGATCGGCTTCGATGGCTTGAGCTGCGGCTTGACGACCCATGCGACCCCCCAACTCCCCACCCGGCGTGATTCGGCGCGCATATTAGCAGGCTCGGCGACGAAGGCGAGCGGAATTGCAGGCACATCGCTACTCGTAGCGGGCCTTGGAACGCGTTGACGCATCGAGGCGGCGCGGCTAGCTCACCCTCGATGAGCGCCCCTGCACCCGGCTATCGCATCCGGATCGCGACCGTCGCCGACGCGGCCGTGATCGCGCGCCACCGGATCGCCATGTTCCGCGCCATGGGCGGCGGCCGCCTGCCCGACGAGCGCGACGCCGATCCGCTCGCGGTGGCGTCGCTCGAGTATCTGATCGAGGCGCTGCCGAGCGGGCTCTATCGCGGCTGGCTCGCCGAGGGCGACGACGGGGTGGCCGGCGGCGGCGGCATCATCGTCCAGCGCGGCGTGCCGCGCCCGGAGAACGTCCATGGCGACGAGGAGGCCTACCTCCTGAACGTCTACGTCGAGCCGCCGCACCGGCGGAGGGGCCTGGCGCGCCTCTTGATGGACGAGATGCTCGACTGGTGCCGCGAGCACGGCCTGGCGCGGATCGTCCTGCACGCGTCGGACGACGGACGGGCGCTCTACGAGAGGCTCGGATTCCACTCGGTCGCGAACGAGATGCGCCTGATCTTGCCGCGGCGCGCGCGCGACTGACCGGCGGGCTACGATCGCGGCCGCGCCGGCAGGCTCATGCGCGGCGGGATCGGGTACATCGCTTCGAGCCCCTCGTTCCGTCGAATGCCGACGGCCTCGCGGTGGATGCGAAGCTCGTGGCGCGCTTGCAGCGCGGCGTCGCGGAGGGCGTTGAAGCGCTCGATCAAGCGCTCCGCGCTCGTCCTCGTTCTGGCGCGGCGGCGATCTCCTTTTCGAGAAGCTCGAGGCGGAGCAGGGCGACGTCGACCTTCTCGCCGCTTCGACCGAGCGCCTGCGCGATCTCGCGCAGGATCTCCTTCTCGAGCTGCTCCTGCGCGGCCGCGACGTCGATGCGCGCGCGCAGGCGGGCGAGGTAGGGACTGTCGTAGCCGCTGTCGCGGAGCTCACGAACGAGCGCTTGCCACGGCCGGTCGCTCACGCGGACAAAATTGGCATCCCGCGGCGACTCGGAGCAAGTGGGCTACGCTTCGTCCCAGAAGCGGTCGCAGGCCGGCCTGATCGGCGAAGCGCGACCACATCTCGACGCAGCGGCCGCCGGCCATGCGCCAGACGACGGTGACGTCTTGGTCGAGCACGCGTCCGCGGCGCCGTGCCGTGAGGTGTTCGAAGGAGAGCACCACGTCGCTCGAGCCGGCCACGGCCTGGAGGCGGAGCTCGGGCGGCGCGTCGCACGACGGTCCGAAGCTCGTCGTGTGCGCGAGGATGCTCTCCCTGCCGCGGAGGGTGCCGCCGCCGAGATGCCTGCCCGGGCAGGTGGTAGACGACGTCGTCCGCGAGAAAGGCGGCGAGGGCGCGCGGATCGCCGGCGAAGAAGCGGCCGTAAGCCTCGTGAAGACGCTCGCAATCCGGCCCGCGCTGCAGGCGGAAGATCTCGCCGCTCACCGACGCGGCGTCCGCGGAGGCGATCCATGCCGCGAGCCGCGCGGCGTCCTCGGGCGTGGCGAGGCGGCCAAGCGGCGCCGCCGCTTCGAGTGAGGCGCGGAGCTCGTCGCTCATCCAGCCGTTGTCCGTCGGACCCGGGTCGATGGCGTTGACGGTGATGCCGCGGCCGGCGAGCGCGGCGCCGAGGCTCCGCGTCAGCGCGTCGATTCCCGCCTTGGTGGCGGCGTAGGCGAGCTCGGTCGGCATGGGATCGATGCCTTGTCCGCTGGTGAGGTTGATGATGCGGCCCCCACCCGACGCCCGGAGCTGCCGCACGAATGCCGCCGCGAGCAGCGCGCCGGCGCGGAGGTTCACGGCGTAGTGGCGATCGAGCGCGTCCGCCGTGAGCGCGTCGATGGGAGTCGTCGTCGAGTGGGCCGCGTTGTTGACCAGGATCCGGATCGGGCCGAGGGCGTCCTGCACCGAAGCGAGCAGCTCCGTCGCTCCCTCCGGCTCCGCGAGGTCGATCTCGAAGCCCGCCGCCCGGACGCCGAGGCCGCGGAGGCGCGCGAGAAGCTCGGCCGGCTCGGAGTCGCCGACTCCCCACGGCTGCTGCCGGTCGTACGGGCGGTAGTAGCCGATCCCGACGTCGGCGCCGGCGGCGGCGAGCGCGGTCGCGATGGCCGCGCCGAGACCGGCTAGGCGCGTGACGCCGGTGACCAGCGCGACCTGTCCCGCGAGGGTCCTCGGCTCAGGCGAACCGCTCATGCCAACGGCGCACGGTGGCGTAGTGAAAGCCGCTCGCGAAGAGGCCGAGCAGCACGGCCTGTAGGACGAAGCGTCGGCACGATGCGCCAGGGCGGAAGGGCGCCGGAAGCCACCGCCGCAATCTCCGTCGCCACGAGGCCGTAGATGACGAGGACGGTGAGCGCCGCGACGACCTGGCGCTCGAGCGGGCTCCGATACGCCCAGATCAGGAGTACCGTCCACCCGAGCATCAGCGAGGCGCCGTAGCCCATGGCGAAGCGGTACGACCCCGAGACGTCCTCGAAGCCCCACACCAGGCGCGCGAGCGGCGGGAAGAGCATGGGCACGATCGCGAGGGCGTCGGTGACGGCGCCGGCCAGGAAAGCGGTGCGCAGGATCTTTTCTTGACTCGGCATGCTTTCTCCCTGGAGCAGAGGGTTCGAGTAGCCTTGCGGCAGCTGGCCCGGACGCATAGCACGTCCCGCCATGGAAGAGCCCGTCAAAATCCCGGTCGGCGAGCTCGCCCTCGACGGCCGCATCGCCGTCCCCGCGGGCGCGACCGCCGGTGCCGTCATCTGTCATCCGCACCCGCAATACGGCGGCAGCATGGACAACGACCTGGTCGTCTCGTTGGCGCGGACGATTGGGGCAGCCGGGCGAGCCACCCTGCGCTTCGACTTCCGCGGCGTCGGCGCGAGCGGCGGCCAGCACGAGAACGGGCGAGGCGAGGTCGAGGACGTCCGCGCGGCGGCGGCGACCCTGCGGGATCGGCTCGGCGTCCCGAGCGTGGCGTTGGTGGGCTACTCGTTCGGATCGCTGATGGCGCTCCGCGCGGCCTCCATCGCCCCCGAGGGCGTCGAGCGCGTCGTCGCGATCGGACCGCCGGTCCGCATGGTGCCGCTCGATTTCCTCGCCGGCGTGACGGTGCCGCTCGCCTTCGTGAGCGGGGACCGTGACCGCTTCTGCGCGCTCGACACCCTGGCGTCGATCCGCGAGCGCTTCGCACCGACGAGCACGCTTCGGATCGTCGCGGGCGCCGATCACTTCTTCGGCGGTCATCTCGACGCCCTGTCGGCGGTGGTGGCCGAGCTCCTGGCTCAAAAACCCGCGAACTCCGGCCGATAGCGCACGAGCGCGGGGCGGCCCGAGAGCGCGCCGGGTCGGAGCTCGAGCACCTGGAAGGCGCCCGGCGGCGCCTCGTACTCGCAGCGGAGCCCATGGCGCGTCGCATCGACGAAGCCGAAGCGCCCGTAGTAGACGGGACTACCGAGCACCACGACGACCGCGAAGCCGGCGTCGCGACACCGGGCGAGGCCGGCGCGCGCGAGCGCGTCGCCGACGCCACGGCGCTGCATCTCCGGCAGCACGGCGAGGGGCGCGAGCCCGCACGCGGGGGAGTCGAGCACGTCGCCGTCGACGTCGTGGACGATCGTGACCGGGCTGAAGAGGACGTGACCGACGACCCGTCCCGCCGCCTCGGCCACCAAGGAGCACGTCACGCCTCCGTGGGCGCGCAGCGCGTCGACGAGGACGGCCTCGTCCGGTTGCTCGAACGCAGCCGCGACGACGTCGTGGATCGTCCCGACGTCGGCCGCCCGCTCGTCCCGGACGACGATCGCGGGATGCGTCACCGCCGGCGCGTCTTGCCGCTCGCGCGCGTCTTGCCGCCCGTCAGCATCTTCCGCGCGGTCGCGAGCTCGGCCCGCCGCGCGGGATCGAGCACCGGGAGATCGACGTCGAGGCTCTCGAGCGTCTCGACGATCACCGCCGCGACCGCGAGGCGCGTGAACCACTTGTGATCGGCGGGGACGACGAACCAGGGCGCGCGCGAGCTCGCGGTCTCGCCGATCATCCGCTCGTAGGCATCCATGTACTGGTCCCAGTGCCGGCGCTCCTCCACGTCGGCGATCGAGAACTTCCAGTTCTTCTCGGGCTCGTCGATGCGCGCGAGGAAGCGGCGGCGCTGCTCGGCCTTGGAGACGTTGAGGAAGAACTTGCGGACGATGATGCCGTTCCGGTCGAGGTAGCGCTCGAAGTTGGCGATGTCCTCGTAGCGCTGCTCGAAGACGTGCTTGTCGAGACGTGATTTCGGGAGGTGCTGGCGCTCGAGCAGCTCGCGGTGCACGCGTACCACCAGCACCTCCTCGTAGTAGGAGCGGTTGAAGATGCCGATGGTGCCACGTGCGGGCAGGTGGCGCGTCGTCCGCCAGAGGTAGTCGTGGTCGAGCTCCTCGCTCGACGGCTGCTTGAACGCGGTGACGTGACAGCCCTGCGGATTCACGCCCGACATCACGTGCTTGATGGCGCTGTCCTTCCCGGCCGCGTCCATCGCCTGGAAGATCAGGAGCACCCCCCAATGGTCCTGGGCGTAGAGCTTCTCCTGGAGCTCGGCGAGCCTTTGCACCCCGCGTTGCAGGATGTCCTTGGCCTCGGTCTTGAAGTCCTCGTCGAACCCGGCGGTGTCGGCGGGATCGAAGTCCCGCAAGCGGAACCCCTTCCCCTTGGTGACGCGATAGCGGTCGACGATGCGCTTCGAGTGCTTGCCGATCTCCGACGGGGTGAGTGCCATTCGCGGGTCCTTATCAGCGCGTCGAAACCCCTTGCCAGAGGCCGGCGGCCCGTCCATTCTCTCGTTGAACTGACCGGACGGGGAGGCTCCCATGAGCGACGAGTGGCAGCAGACGGCGTGCATCCTCTGCAGCGTCAATTGCGGCATCGAGGTCAAGACCGAGGACGGGCACATCACCAAGGTGCGCGGCGACCGCGCCCACCCGGGATCGCGCGGCTACGCCTGCGAGAAGGCGCAGCGCCTCGACCACTACCAGAACGGCCGCCATCGCCTCGCGACGCCGCTCCGCCGGCGGCCCGACGGCAGCTTCGAGGCGATCGACTGGGAGACCGCGATCCGCGAGGTCGCCGCGAAGCTGGTCGCGATCCGCGACACCCACGGCGGCGTCGTCGATCTTCTATTACGGCGGCGGCGGCCAGGGGAATCATCTCGGCGGCGCCTACAGCGGCGCCACCCGCCGCGCCCTCGGCTCGATCTACACCTCGAACGCGCTGGCGCAGGAGAAGACCGGCGAGTTCTGGGTCGACGGGCAGCTCTACGGCCGCCCGCGCTGCCACACCACCGGCGACTTCGAGCGCGCCGAGGTGGCCGTGTTCGTCGGCAAGAATCCCTGGCAATCGCACGGCTTCCCGCGCGCCCGCGCCATCTTGCGCGAGATCACGGCGGACCCGAAGCGCGCGCTGATCGTGATCGACCCGCGCCGCACCGAGACCGCCGAGCTCGCCGACTTCCATCTCCAGGTGCAGCCCGGGCACCGACGCCTTCTGCCTCGGCGCCATCCTCGGCGTGCTGGTGCAGGAGGACCTGGTCGACCACGCCTTCCTCGCCGATCACACGGTGAACGACGAGGCGATCTTCACGGCGCTCCGCGCCATCCCGGTCGCCGACTACTGCGCGCGCGCCGGCGTCGCCGAGGAGACGGTCCGGGCGGTGGCGCGGCGGATCGCGCGCGGCCGCGAGCGTCTCGATCTTCGAGGACCTCGGCATCCAGCAGGCGCCGCACAGCACGCTGAACTCGTACCTCGAGAAGCTGATCTATCTCCTCACCGGCAACTTCGCGAAGCCGGGCGCCATGAACATCCACACCCGCATGGCCGGCCTCGGCGGCGGCAAGGAGGGCGGCAAGACGAGCCCGGTCGGCGGCCACCGCATCATCACCGGCCTGATCCCGGCAACGTCATCCCCGACGAGATCCTGACCGACCACCCGAAGCGCTTCCGCGCCATGATCGTCGAGAGCGCCAACCCCTGCCACTCGCTCGCCGACAGCCGGCGCATGCGCGAGGCGCTCGACGCGCTCGAGCTGGTGGTGGTGATCGACGTGGCGCTCACCGAGACCGCGCGCCACGCCCACTACGTGCTGCCGGCGCCGTCGCAGTTCGAGAAGTGGGAGGCGACGTTCTTCACGCTCGAGTTCCCCGAGAACGTCTTCCAGCTGCGCGCGCCGCTGTTCGCGCCGCTCGCCGGCACGCTGGCCGAGCCGGAGATCCATCGCCGTCTGGTGCGCGCGATCGGCGCGCTCGACGACGCAGTGCTGGCGCCGCTGCACGCGGCCGCGGCGGAGGGTCGCGCCGCCTTCGCGCCGACGTTCCTGCAGTTCACCATGGAGCATCCGGAGCTCGCCGGTCTCGTGCCGGTGATCCTCTACGAGACCCTCGGACCGACGCTCGGCGCGGGCAACGAGGCGGCGGCGCTGCTGTGGGGCGCCGCCCACACCTGCGCCATGAGCTACCCCGAGTCGGTCAGGCGCGCCGGCTTCGCGGGCGACGGGCCGGCGCTCGGCGAGGCGCTCTTCGAGGCGATCCTCACGCGCCGCTCCGGCGTCACCTTCACGATCGACGAGTACGACGAGACCTGGCGCCGGCTCGCGACGCCGGACGGCAGGATCAACCTCACCGTCCCCGAGCTGATGGACGAGCTGGCGGCGCTGCCCGCCGAGCGGCCCGCGAGCGCGCGCGACTTCCCGTTCGTGCTGACGGCGGGCGAGCGCCGCACCTCCACCGCCAACACGATCTTCCGCGAACCCCGCCTGGCGGAAGAAGGACGCCGACGGCGCCCTCCGCATGAGCCCCGACGACGCGGCGGCCCTCGGCAGTCGCCGACGGCGGGCGGGTTCGCGATCACGACCAAGCGCGGCAGCGTCGAGGCGACGGTCGAGGTCAACGACTGCATGCAGGCGGGCCACGTGAGCCTGCCGAACGGCCTCGGCCTCTCGTACCCCGACGGCCGACGGACGATCGGTCGTGCACGGCGTCGCGCCGAACGAGCTGACCTCCTCGGAGGATCGCGACTGGCTCGCCGGCACGCCCTGGCACAAGCACGTCCCGGCGCGCATCGAGGCGATCGCGGGCTGAGCGGAATCATGCGGAGGACACGCTTCGACGACTGGCCGTGTCCGATCGCGCGCGCGACGGACCTGATCGGCGACTGGTGGACCCCGCTCGTGCTGCGCGAGGCCTTTGCCGGACGACGGCGCTTCGAGGATTTCCAACGCGGGCTCGACGTGCCGCGCGCCGTCCTGGCGAAGCGGCTGGCACGGCTCGTCGACGAGGGCCTGATGGTGAAGAAGGCCTACGCCGAGCGCCCGCTGCGCTACGAGTACCGCTTGACCGACAAGGGGCGGGCGTTCTGGGACGTGTTGGCGGCGATGTTTCGTTGGGGCAGCGACTGGCTCTGGGACGAGAAGGGTCCGCCGGTGATGCTGATCGACCACGAGAGCGGCCGCGAGGTGCGGCCGCTGATGGTGGACGAGCACACCGGCCAACGGCTCGACGTCCGGCGACTGCGGGTCGCCCGCGCGCCGCGCCGGGCGAGCAAGGAGGCGTGATGGCAGACCGATCGGCAGTCGTGCTGGGCGTGGGACCGCCGCGGGGGCTCGGCGCCGCAATCGCGCGGCGCTTCGCGCGAGGAGGGCTTCCGCGTCACCATCATGGGACGCTCGGCCGACAAGCTCGAGACGGCGCGCGCCGAGCTGCGCGCCGCCGGCGCCAACGTCACCGCCGTCGTCGGCGACGTCACCGACGAGGCCAGGGTCCGCGAGGTCGTGAGCGGCGCCGATCACGCCGACGCGCCGCTCGAGGCCGCGATCTTCAACGCCGGCGGCAACTGGCCGCGCGGGTTTCGCGAGATGGACGCCGAGTTCCTGGAGCAGATGTGGCGGGTGAACGCGCTCGCCGCCTTCTTCTTCGCCAAGGCCGCGCTCGACGTCATGCTGCCGCGGCAACGCGGGGTGATGCTCTTCACCGGGGCCTCGGGATCGCTCCGCGGCAAGGCCATGTTCGGGGGCTTCGCGCAGGCCAAGGCCGCGCTCCGCGCGCTCGTGCAATCGGCGGCGCGCGAGTTCGGACCGCAGGGCATCCACGTCGCGCACGTGGTGGTCGACGGCGCCATCGACGGCGATCGCATCAACACCTTCCTCCCCGGCCTGAAGGCCGAGCGCGGCCCCGACGGCCTGCTCGATCCGGACGCGATCGCGGCCAACTACTGGTGGCTCTTCCAGCAACCGCGGAGCGCCTGGACGCACGAGCTGGATGTCCGCCCGTGGTCCGAGACCTGGTAGCGCGCGGTCAATCCCTCTTGGCGCGCGCGATGAAGCGCGCCTCGCGCGTGTCGACCTGCACCAGCTCGCCGCTCTCGAGATAGGCCGGCACCTGGATGACGAGGCCGGTCTCGAGCGTGGCGGGCTTGGTCTGCGCCTGCGCGGTCACGCCCTTCATCGACGGCGCCGTCTCGGTGACCTCGAGCACGACGGTGTTGGGGAGGTCGATCGAGATGACCTGGTCGTTGAAGAGCACGGAGCGGATGCCGCTCATGCCGTCCTTCAGATAGCCCCAGACGTCGGTGAGGTCGTCGGCGCTGAGGGCGAACTGCTCGTACGACTGGGTGTCCATGAAGTGGAACCCGTCGTCGTCGCGGTAGAGATACTGGATCGGCCGGAGCTCGACGTTGGGCTCGTCGACCTTGTCGCCGCCCCGGAAGGTCTTGTCGAAGACCTGGCCCGGTCTTGAGGTTCCGCACCTTGATCTTGGAGAGCGAGCTGGCACCGCGCGCGGACGGGCTCTGCACGTGGACGTCGAGGATCACGAAGGGCTCGCCGTCGACCTGGATGCGAAGCCCGCGCTTGAAATCGCCGGTGGAGATCATCGCGCCCGCTTACCACGTGGTGACGCCCGGCCCAAGGTGCGCTAGGGAAGTCGCATGGCCGACGCCGAGCTCACGCTGCTTCCGACCGACGATCTCATGCACGAGAACACGGGCGAGGAGAACTTCAACGAGAGCGCCTACTACAACTTCTTCGATCCCGTGCGCCGGGTCGGGGGCTTCGTGCGGCTCGGCAACCGTCCGAACGAAGGCCACGCCGAGATGACGACCTGTTTCTATCTGCCCGACGGCCGGGTGGCGTTCATGTACAAGCGCCCGGAGATCACCGGCAACCTCGAACACCACGCCGGCGGCCTGCGCTTCGAGGTCGAGACACCCTTCGTCGAGCACCGGGTCGGCTATCGCGGCCATTGCTGCCTGCTGACGAACCCCCTCGAGATGGCGGACCCCAAGGCGGCGTTCGGCGCCAATCCTTTCGTTCCGGTCGAGCTCGACGTGCGTTACCTCGGGCTCTCGCCGGGCTACGGCGGCGAGCTCCGCCGGCGCGAGGGCGAGCGCTGGGTGAGCGTGCGCTCGGAGAAGTCCGGCCAGGAGTTCGCCAAGGGCCATCTCGAGCAGCACGGCAAGGCGGTCGGCAGCCTGACGATCGACGGCACCCGCTTCGAGCTCGACGCGCCCGGTCTCCGCGATCATTCGTGGGGCCCGCGCTACTGGCAGGCGCCGAAGTATTACCGCTGGCTCACCATGAGCTTCGGGGACGACCTCGGCGCGGTGCCGATCCTGACCGTCCAACGCGACGGGCGCGAGCTTCACGCCGGCTACGTCTACCGCCAGGGCCGCGACAACGAGGCGATCGTGAAGACCGAGATCGCGACCGAGGTCACGGGCGAGCAGGGGCTGCACGACCGCATCCAGGTGCGGGCGACGACCGCGGGCGGCGAGACGATCGAGATCACCGGCAAGGTGCTGGCGATGATCCCGCTCCGCAACCGCCGCGAAGGCCGCGTCACGCGCATCGCCGAGGGCATGACGGAATGGCGCTGGGGTGACCGCGTCGGCTACGGCCTTTCCGAGTATCTCGACCATCTCGCCGAATGAGCGGCGTTGCCGACGCGACCATCCGCGACCTCGCCGATGCCGAGGCGATTCGCGACCTGGCACGACGCTACGCGCACTACGTCTGGCAAAACGACCTCGCGGCGCTGGCAGAGCTCTTCGCCGAGGACGGCGAGATGGATCCGGGAACGCGACCGCCTATCCGCGGCCGCCCGGCGCTGCTCGCGGCGTTTCGGGAGATGCTCACGACCGGGGCGGTATTCCGGCCGTTCGTGCAGCAGCACGTCGTCGATCTCGCCGGCGACGCCGCGACCGGCACCTGCTACGTCGATCTGCGGGCCGACGTCGGCGGCAAGAGCATGATCGGCGCCGGCTGGTACGACGACCGCTACGTCCGCACCCCCGAAGGGTGGCGCTTTCGATCGCGCAGGATTCAGCTGAGCTTCTTCGTCCCGCTCAGCGAGGGCTGGGTGAAAGGCTGACTCTTCTACCGCGGCACGACGATCTGGAGGCGGGGGCTCACGTAGACGAGGTCGACGGAAAAATCGGCGAGGTGCGCGCCGGTCGCCGGTAGGTCCTTCGGCGCCTCGCCCTCGTAGACCAGCACGGCCGCGATCAGCGGCGTCGGGGCGGTCTCGTCGGTCTGGCCGGGAACCGCGATCGAAACCGTCCGCGGTCCGTCGACCACGTGCTCGACCGTCAGCGGCACGAGCTGCCACGGACCGTTCTCGGTCTCGGCAACCGCCGCGAGCAGGCTCGTCGGCGCGGTGAAACCCTCGGCGGTGAAGGCGAGCGGCGCCGTGCACTTCTCGGAGATCGGCAGGCCCTCGCACACCAACGGCTCCTGTGGGGGCATGATCTTGACGAGCGCGCCCTCGAAGATGCCGGTGGCCTCCGCGCCCGAGGCACAGAAGGTCTGGCTGCCGAGCTCGGTGCAGTCGCCGGCGGTGATGACGTGATCGATCGCCCCCGCCTCGCTCGGGATGGCGTCGAAGCCGCTCGAGCCGCTGCCGCCGCAGCCCGCGAGGCCGCACAGCATCGCGGCGAGCAAGCTCGCGACGATCAATCCCGTTCGAATCCGTGGCATGTCGATGTTCATCCTGGCTCCGTCACACCGGGGTCCCGACGATCAGCACGTTCAAGAACTCGGTACCGGCATCGGCGTCGGCGGCAAACTCCTCCGCCAGCGTCCGCGCGGCCTTCTCGAGCCGCTTGTAGAACTCCGGCAGTCGATCGCGCTCGATGTGGAGATAGTGGTTCCGAATGTGGGTCGCCGCCGCACGCTCCGGCAGGCTCAGCTTGTCGAGCAAGCCCTTGGTGTAGATGGCGGTGAACTCCATCGCGAGCGCCCGGCGCTCCTCGAGCGTGGTGGCCACGAAGTGGCGCGACACGCGGCGCACCTTGCCCCTCGCTTGCTCGACGAGCCCGCGCTCGCGGAGCAACGCCGCGACCTTCGTCACGGCCGCGGTATTGGTCTTGTCGCGTACCGCCACCGCGATCTGCGCGCGCCATTTCGCGACCGGAATCCAGTTGCCGTCGTCGGGAAGGGCCGCGATCGCGCGGCTCACCTGCACGGCGAGATCGGCGTCGGCGATGCCCTCGACCTCGGAGGGATCGTGCAACGCCCGCCGCAGCTCACGCCCGAAGGCATACAGCATGCGATCCCGGTACAGCACGGCCAGGAGCGGCGCGACCGGCTCGTTTCGCACCGCCGCGAGTCGCCGCACCAACGCTTCGTTCGGAAAGCGTTTTCCCTTCTCGATGTAGCCGAGCATGACGGGGTCGACGGCCCCCCCGAGGACTTCTTTCGCGAAGCGGGTGACGGTGTATTCACGGCCGCTGAGCACGCGGGTCTCATAGAAGAGATCCTTGATCCCCTTCGGGGCCGTGCTCTTCCGCTGCATGGGGCTCGGAAAGTACCCAATCTAAAGTTGCTTGACAAGCAAACAAGTATTGTTTAGTCAGGGAATCGTCCGTCGCAGTGGAACGACGGACGAAGGGTCGAAGCAGCCCTCTGAACGACATCCTCGCCGCCCCGTGCGCGAAAGTGGAGCGCGGTACGGGACAGGGTTCGGCGCGGAGAGGAGCACCGGCGCGCTCAACGAGAGCGCGTCGGTGCCCCGGACTTCCCCTTGGGGGTCCGGAAGCCGTCATCCCCTGCCGTGCGGTGCCGTGAAGTCGACGGAGGGGCCGGCGGGGATGACGCCGGTCGGATTCAGCCTGGTCATGCTGCCGTAGTAGCCGTCGCGGATGTGGCGCTCGTTGATCGTGGGCGCGATACCGGGCCACTGATAGAGCTCGCGCGTGTACGCGAACAGGTTCGGGTAGTCGACCAGGCGCTTCAGGTTGCACTTGAAGAGCCCGTGGTACACCCACTCGAAGCGGATGAGCGTCGGAAAGAGACGCCAGTCGGCCTCGGTCGGGCTGCCGCCGACGAGATAGCGATGCGAGGCGAGGTGGGACTCGAGCTCGTCGAGCGCGGCGAAGAAGGGATGGACGGCCTCCTCGTATGCGGCCTGGGTGGTGGCGAAGCCCGCGCGATACGCGCCGGCGTTGATCGCCGTGTAGATGCGCTCGTTCCAGCGGTCGATCCGAGGACGAAGTGCCTGCGGGTAGAGGTCGACCTCGGGGTGCGCGGCGACGGAGTCGAACGCGTCGTTGAGCATGCGCATGATCTCCGACGACTCGTTGTTGACGATGGTCTCCTCGACGGTGTCCCACAGGACGGGCACGGTGACCCGGCCGGCATAGCCGGGATCGGCCATGGCGTAGAGTTCGCGGAGGCGGGTGTGGCCGTAGAGCGGCTCGGGCGCGCCGAGCGGGAAGACCCAGCCCTCGTCGCCCAGGCGGTGATGGGCGGCGGTGATCGCGATCGCGTCCTCGAGCCCCTTCAGCGCGCGGGCGATCAGCGCGCGGTGCGCCCACGGGCAGCCGTACATGACGTAGAGGTGATAGCGACCGGCCGCCGGACGGAAGCGGGCGCCGGCTTCGTCGCGGACGGTCTCGCGGAACGTCGAGGGTGTGAAGCGAGAGGCGTCTACCGTCGTGCTCAGTTTCGTCATTGCTGTCTCCTTTCGAGCGTCGCACGGTAGCGGCGCGCATCGCTTGAGATTAGCCAGCAACAGTGGGAATCTCTGTTGCTGTGGACGCATCAATCGATCTCAACCAGGTGGGTGTCTTCGTGCGAGTGGTCGAGGCCGGGAGCTTCACCGCGGCCGCCGCCGGCCTGGGTCTGCCGAAGTCGTCGGTGAGCCGGCGCGTCGCGGCGCTGGAACGTGCTCTCGGCACGCGGCTCCTGCAACGGACCACGCGGCGGCTTCGCTTGACCGCGGTCGGTCAGCGCTATTTTCAACAGGCTCGCCAGGCCCTGGCCAGTCTCGACGAGGCCGGCACCGAGCTCGCCGCGGCGGTCCGCGAGCCGCGCGGCACGGTGCGGATCACCGCGGCCGACTTCGGCGAGGGGCCGCTCGCCCAGGTGATCGCCTCGTTCGCCCGACTCCACCCGCGCATCCACGTCGATCTGACGATCACGGGGCGGCGCGTGAACCTCGTCGAGGAGGGCTTCGACCTCGCCGTCCGCGCCGGCTTCCTCGAGGACTCGACCCTGGTGGCGCGCCGGCTGGCGCGGAGCGAGCTCTGGCTCCTCGCGTCGCCCGCCTATCTCGCCCGCCGCGGCACGCCGCGACGTCTCGCCGACCTGGCGCAACACGACTGCGTGCTCTACCGCGGCTCCACGGGACTCTTGCCATGGCGCCTGAGCGGCCCGCGCGGAACCGAGACCGTCCGCGTGTCGGGCTCGATGACGGCCGACGACCTCGGCTTCGTCGGCCGCCTGGTCCGGGCGGGAGCGGGCATCGGCCTGCTACCCGACAGCAACGTGGCGGACGCCGCCCTGACGCGCGTCCTCCCCGCGTACGCGCTCCGCGGCGGCGCGATCTACGTGCTCTCGCCCCCGCTCCGGCATCTGCCGGCGCGGGTGGCACTGTTCCGCGAGCACCTCGTTGCCGAGCTGCCGCGCGCTCTCAAGAAAAACTGAGCTACAGCGTCTTCAGGTACTCGATGATCGCTCGCCGCTCGTCGTCGGTGAGGACCGCGTTGAACTCGTGCCCCTCGTTGCTCTGCGCGAACATGCGGGTGTTGAAGTTCTTGCGATCCTCCATCTGGCCGTTGGTGAGAATGGGCGGGAAGAGGATGTTCCATGACAACAGAATGTTCGAATAGAGCCCTTCGAGGATCTGCTGCGTCAGCGGGTCCTGGTACTCGTCGTCGGGATCGCAGCTCACGTACGGCGAGACCATGGGGGTGAGCGGGCCGCCCGTCTCGCAGGCGACGGGATCGTACCGCCAGCCGAGCCGGTCGGAGTCGTAGGCGCGGTCGAGGTCGGTGTCGTAGCCCATGATGACGCGACCCTGCTGGTCGGCGCGGGCCGGCCGCGAGACTCGCCGCCAAATGGGCCTCCGGTCCCCCGGCTTCAGCACCTCCCACACGTTCGGCACCGAACCATTGTGGAGGTAGGGGGCGGTGGCCCACACGCCGTAGAGCGGCGGCGCGAGATAGCCGATCTCGCGGTCGCCGCGGAGGGCGGCGCGGTTCTGCGGCCCGCAGTCCTGATCCGTCCCCGCGGTCTGCGGATAGCCGAAGAAGCTCGTCGCGCCTGCCTGCTGCACCTCCTCGTTGTTGGTGAGCACGCGCTCCGGGTCGGTCGCGATGATGTCGAGGGGCACGATGTAGGACGCGATGCCCTCGAACGCGCTGGTGTCGAGGAAGGCCGGATCGTTCACGTAGCGCGGCGCGTACGCCCCGTGACAGCTCGCGCACGAGCCGTTGCCTTCGGACCTGCGGATGGGGTTCTGGCGCTCCGGCGCCCAGAGATCGAGGGTGTGAAACAGCCGCGCGCCCTCCCGCGCCAGGTCCGTGTCGATCGCGAAGGGATAGACGGGCGCCTTCAGAGCCTCGACCCAAGCGTTCAGGTCCGGACCGTGATCGGCCATCCACGTCTGCGACTCCGGTGTGATGCCGAGGTAGGGCGCGTAGAAGACCATGTCGACGCGCGGCGCATCCATCGGGAAGACGCCGTCGACGAACTTGACGGGGCGATGACCCATGTTCCACCAGGCCGGGGTGTCCATGTCGGCCGTCGAGCCCGACGTGATGATGCCGAGCATGATGTCGGGCGCATGGATGCCGGCGAAGGCGAAGGCGAGGTTGATCAGGCTCGCGTTGTTGCGGCCGCGGGTGCGGTTCAAGTTGAGCCCGGTGGCGACCGAGGCCTCGTAGCCGAGCGCCAGGAAGTCGCGGAGGAAGAGGTTCAGGTCGGCGAGGCTGCTGCCGCCACCGAAGGTCATGCCCGGTCCCGATCCGTACGTGCCCGTTCCGACGCTGCCGCTGTGACAGGCGTGGCAGGTGACGGTGATCTCGCCGCTCCAGCTGCCGTCGGCGTTCCGCATCTGGGTGAACATCTCCGGCAGCCGGCCGCTGCCGCCGTTGGTCAGGTTCGGATCCTCGCCGGGCTTCGGGTAGGGGTTGGGGTCGCTCTTGAAGCCGGAGCCGTAGCGTTCGGCCACGAGCTCGTCGAAGTTGTCGGGTCGCTGCAGGAAGCCGCCCCACACCAGCCAGACCGCGTTGAATTGATCGGCGGTGAAGGTCGACGCATGCATCTCGGCGGCGGGGTCGGTGGCGGTGAAGAGGCCGCCGACGCCCGGCCCGCCGGTGTCGAGGATCTGCCCGCCGAGCGCGAAACGTTGGCGCAGCTCGCCGCAGGTCGCGGCGGCGCCGCGCTCGCCGACCGCCTCGGGGTCGACGTGGCAGTTCTTCCAGTAGGCGTTGAAGTGCACCGCCTTGCCGGCGTTGACGCCGGGCTGCACCAGCGAGCGCGGGTCGGCCGGGAGCGGCGTCGCGTCGGGCTTCCCGAGGCAGTAGTCCCAGGCGGCGGAGCCGCCGCGGCTGCTGCCGAGCAGCGAGTCGATCTGGCACGCGCTCGACGGTCCCTTGGAGGTGATGCTCGACGTGTCGTTGCGCTTGAAGGTCGAGAAGCGACCGCAGTAGTCGTTCGGGCCGATGGCGAAGCCGAGCTCCAGCGCGCTCACGGGACCGCTGATGCTCCGATAGTCGGCGCCCTTGAGCTCGACCTGCAGCCTGCCGGGCCCGTACTTCACCTGCCGGACGCCGCCGTGGCTGGCGCCGAGATCGCGGTAGACGTACCCCGAAGACTTCGCGGTCCAGAGCTCGCAGGGGAGGACGATCTCGCGGGAGTCGCCGACGGACGAGGCCAGGGTCAGCGTCGTCTCGTGACCGGCGGCGCAGCGCGGATCGGCGACCGGATTCAAGCCCGCGTCGCCTTTGAAGACGAACTTCGCCTGGTCGTGGTCGGCGCCCGGCTTGTTCTTGAGCGTCGCCGTGCGGCCGCCGGTGAGCGTGGTCTCGGCCGCCGCCACGCCGCCCAGGCCGGCGACCAGCAGCACCAGAGCCATGAAGAAGGCCGCGCGCGGGAATCGTTCTGACGTCATCGGATGCTCCCTGGCGGCTCGCGACGCGTCAGCGTCGCGGGCGCCGCACTCGCTGCCGGGGCTCGATGCCCCGGAGCAGAATCTCGAAGGCCTGGGGGATGTAGGTGGATCCGGTGTCGTGCTCGGCTCCGAAGACGAAGCGCTGCGCGAGGTCGGAGAGCAGCACGCTCGCGACCACGTGGGAGACGGCGAACGTGTCGAGCTCGGGCCGAATCGCGCCGCGCGCCTTGAAACGTCCGAGTAGCTCCGCGATCCGGCCGTACAACGTCGCGAAGACCTGCTGGTAGATGAGCGCCGCCTCGCTGCCCGAGAGCAGCGAGTGCACGTGCAGGAAGCGGGTGAGCTCGCGGTTGGCCTCGAAGAGGGCCGTCAGGCGCTCGGCGAGGAGCTTCAGCGCATCCTCGAGCCGCATATCGGCGAGCCCGTCGAGAATGGTCTCGAACCCGGTGGTCAGCTCGTTTCGGGAGAGGATCTCGCGCAGCAGATCCTCCTTGGTCTTGAAGTGGTAGTAGAGGAGGCCCTTGGTCGCCTCGAGCTCGAGGGCGATGTCGTCCATCGTCGCGCCCGCAAAGCCTTTTTCGGCGAACACCTTGAGGCCGGCGCGGACGATCTCGTCGCGCTTGCGCTCGGCGCGGCGGGCGCGAATGTCGGTGACGGCAGTGCGGTGGGTCGGTCTCATACCGGCACGTATTCTCGATACGCGTTGGTATCGACCGTACCGTAGGGGATCAATCCCGTGAGTCGGGGAGCTGCGCGACAGAAATCAGGGAGTTCGGGCGGCTGCGATACGCGCGCGCCCGGTGCGTGTCAGGTCTCCGTTGCGCGCGGCGCCTTGTAGCTCCCGGGCACAGAACGGAACGCGATCGCGATCCGGTTCCAAGCGTTGATCGTGACAGCCGCGAGCGTCAGGTCGACGAGCTCCTTCTCCGAGAAGTGCTCGCGCACGTGCGCGTAGACTTCGTCCGGCACGTGCCCGGTAGTGATCAGCGTGACGGCCTCGGTCCAGGCGAGCGCCGCCCGCTCGCGCTCGCTGTAGTACGGCGCCTCGCGCCAGGCGTCGAGGCCGTACAGGCGTTGCTCGCTCTCGCCCGCGGCGCGCGCGTCCTTGCTGTGCATGTCGAGGCAGAACGCGCAGCCGTTGATCTGCGAGGCGCGCATCTTGACGAGCTCGAGCAGGCTCGGCTCGAGGCCGCACTCGCGAACGTAGCGCTCGAGGCCGTACATGGCCTGCAACCCCTTCGGGGCAACCTTGGGATAGTCGATCCGTGCGTCCATGCGTTTCTCCTCTCAGCGCGAGAGATCATACGCCATGATCAGCGGGGCAATCTCGGCGACCATGTGGCGGACCCAGGGCGCGTAGACGCCGCCGCGTCGCTCGTACAGCCCGGCTCATACCACGCCGCAAGAGGCGACGCAGACCACGACGACGGTAACGCCAGTGGATCGAGCACTCCCGACGTTCGCCACGGACCTGGCCACACGAAAGCTGCGTCAACTTGAAGCAGCAATCGGCCTGCGCCGACATTCATCGTTGACTGCGTTGTTCGGCACCCGAATTACGGACTCATACGCAAGCGCTCTGGCGAAAGTCCCGCCGCAAACGCACGGAGGTGCCCAATGAGACGAGCAGCAATATTCGCAGCCCTGTGGATCGCCTGTTCCGCGGTCGAGGTGAACGCGCAGTGTCAGACCGGCAACGCCAGCTCGGCGCCGATCGACGTCACCGCCAGTGACGTTTCGGTCAAGTGGCGGTACTCCCAATCCTTGAAGTTCGTGCATCGCCCTCCGTACTGTACGGCGTCGCAGGTCCAGCGGCGCGCCCTCATCGAAGCGGGGAACCTGCACTATCTGCCGCTCGCACGGCGGTTCTGCCAAAGCCTCACCACCTGCGCGGACAACATGAACTCGATCATCGGAGGAATGAACGAGCTCATGACCGAATTGCTCGTGGAAAATTCCATCCGTGAGCTCGGCCCGGAGGAGGCGCCCTACAACGAGCCCGGCCCGGGGTTTTGGCAGTTCCGCGACACGATCTACGACTGGAGCCGGATGCTCGACAACCTGAACAAGATCCGCAACGCCGCGCTCGAGCAGCAAGGCACCGAGTGTGCGTCCAAGAATCCCAGCGCCGACATTCTCGAGCTCCTCGACCTCACGATCCAAGGCGGCAAGTGCGTCAAGCGGCCGCCATTCGTCCATCCGGTTCCCGCGCCGTTCGACACCGCGCGCAGCAACGCCGGCACGTTGTCGCGTCTGATCGCGCGTCCGGCCCTCCTGCCCGGCCAGATCACGCTGCTGGACGAGACCCATCACGCGCACGCCGCGTCGACGGTCGCACGCTGCAACGGCACGCCGTCGACGCCCGGGGCTGTGCAGGCCGCCCACGCCGCCTTCGAAGCCTCGGCCGTGGATGAGGATCAACACAGTCTGTTCCGCATGCCCTACTTCACGCCCGCCTGGGATCCCGCCTGGAATCAAACCGATCAGTGCACCATCGCCCAAGCGCAGGATGACGCGCATCTGGAGTGGATGGATGCCGTCGCGGACAATCGGATGGATCTCGCATGGCGAAGCGGCCTCGCCCACGGAATCATGCACCGCCGGGCGGCCGACCAGGATACGCGCCTTAAATATCGCCGCATCAACGGGCTCGCGAGCGTGAACGGGCTCGCGGCCTTCCCGGACTGTCTCGCACCCATCGAGACCTGTCCGAACGACCCCCAGTAAGCTCACCCTCCCGGGGGCCGTGTCGCACGTGCGGCCTCCGGGAGTGTGGAGTGGGTCTCAGGGATCGCGGCGGGTCTGTGCGCCGAGGTAGTCGCGCTTGCCGACGGCGACGCCGTTGTGGCGCAGAATCGCGTACGCGTGTGAGACGTGGAAAAAGAAGTTCGGCAGCGCATGCTCCATGAAGTAGTCGGATCCGAGCATGATCTTGCCTTCCCAGCGCGGAGTCGAAACGACGCGGGTCGCCGCCGCGGCGTAGTCCGACTCCGAGACTCCGTCGAGATACTCGATCACGCCGCGCACCCGAGCTCGCAGCTCCTCGAGCGTCTTTTCGGTATCCGGATGGCTGGGCGCGTCCTTCCCGGTCAATCGCGCCGCGGAGAGCTTCGCCGTATCGCAGGCGCTCTGCACCTGGCGGGCAAACGCGAACTGATCCGGCGCCAAGCGCGCTTCGATGAGGACGTCGGGATCGAATCCCTTGGCCTTCGCGTGCGCCTCGGCCGCATCCAGCCACTTGGCGAGCTGGCCCAACATCTTCTTCATCTGACAGTGGAATGAATAGAACATGCGGCGACCCTATCCCCTTTGGCGAGAAGAAGGCGAGTGGCGCGCAAGGGAAATCCTCGTGGCCGCGGGGCGGGCCGCCTTTCCGATGTCACCCTTGGCGCGCTTGAGGCTCGCGACGGGATCGACCGGGAGCCTGAGGCGAAGGTCGAAGAGGTCGATTCAGCAAGGGGAGTCTAGTGACTCCAGGTGGTTGCCGCGTGTTCGGGGTTCACTGGGTGGGCTAGTTCTCTCGTCGCACCTCCAGTGCGATGATGCCTTCAACTGGGTCTGACACATGTCGAGCATCCTCATCGCTGCATCGCCGGTCTTCTTCTGGGGTTGGGCACGCCTGTTGGCGCCGAGGGAATTCTGACTTTCGTGGCGAGCGAACCGCAGGCGACCCCCGGGGAGGTCAACGGTGGCGGGAAAGGAACCGCCCCGGCGACCGAGAGTCGCGCGCTGGCGATGCTGCGTGACATCTTCATCGCCGGCCGGCCGCTGACCTACATCCGTTCAACTGAGGAACGGCGGGTCGGCGACCTTTTGCGCGAGGGGGCTCGGCGGTTCTTCACGCCGACGATTCCAGTATGGACCTGGAGCCTCACCGAAGGCATGCGGCACGAGGACGGTACCGTCGCGGCCGAAGCACTGGAGCCGCGCGCCGCTCTCGACTTCATCGCCGCGCACCCCGCCGGCGCCATTTTTCACCTCGCAGACTTCCACGAGCCGATGGGCGCGGCCGAGATCCGACGGCGGCTGCGTGACCTCTACGCGTGCTGCCTCGATGCCGACAAATACGTGGTGATTTCGTCGCCGGTACGCTTCATCCCCGACGACATCGCGCGCGATCTGGCGTACGTCGAGCTGGGGGTGCCAGATCCCATCGAGCTCCAGGCATTTCTCCGGCGCGAGGGTGAACGGATAACCGCTGCCGGCGGCACGGTGGAATCCGACCCTGCAACCCTGCAGCAAATGGGACGGGCGCTGCAGGGGCTGACCTCGGACGAAGCTCGTCACGCGGTCCGTCGTGCGACGGCCGGCGGCAAGACGCTCGGGGCGGGGTCGGTGCCGATCCTGCTGGAAGAGAAGCGGCTGCTCGTGAATCGCGCAGGCGTGATCACGTACGTCGCCGACGGCACCGAGATCGGGCACGTCGGCGGTCTGGAGCATTTCAAGCAATGGCTGCTCGAACGCCGCAAGCTCTTCGCGATGCGCGACAGTATCGACGCGGATATCGTGCCGAAGGGCGTCTTGATCATGGGCATTTCCGGTTGCGGCAAGAGCCTATCCGTCAAAGCGATCGCGTCGTACTTCGGTCTGCCGCTCTACCGCCTCAACATGACGGACATTTTCTCCGGCTTGTACGGTCCGGCCGAGGCGGCATTTGCGCAGGCCTGCCGGATGCTGGAAGCGATCGCTCCCGCGGTGGTGTGGTTCGACGAGATCGAGATGGGCATTACATCTCAAGCGAACAGTGGCGAGCAGGGTCGCATGTTCGCTTTCTTCCTCACCTGGATGCAGGAAAAGGCGCGCGGCGTGTTCGTGGCCGCAACAGCCAACCGCATCGATCTATTGCCTGCCGAGATGATCCGTAAAGGCCGTTTCGACGAGGTCTTTTTTGTCGATCTGCCGAACGACGCCGAGCGCGTGGAAATTCTCAAGATTCACTTGCAACGCCGCGGCGTCGATACCGTCGCCTTCAACATGGAGCAGCTGACGCGCTTTACTAAAGGGTGCACTGGCGCCGAGATAGAGCAGTGCGTGATTTCGGCCCTCAGTGCTGCTCGGCTGCATGAGCGCGACGTCAACGATGCCGATTTGCAGCGAGCAACCCTAAAGGTGGTACCGCTCTCCAAGATGATGAAAGAGCAGGTCGAGCACATTCGCAACTGGGCACACGAACGTGCCGTGCGCGCCTCGCCGCGGGCCACCTAGAGGGGCGAAGGTCGGCCAACGCATGGACACCGATTCTGCGCCTTTGACCGGCCGCCAACGCAAGGCATTGCGCGGCCTCGCCCACAACTTGGAACCGCTCGTCCACGTCGGCGCGGGCGGCATCACCGATGCCGTGCTCCGCTCCGTCGACGCCGCGTTGCTCGCCCACGAGCTCATCAAGGTCCGCCTGCATGCTCCCGCCGCGAAGCACGACGACGCCGAAGCGCTTGCGAACGGCACATCGGCGACGCTCTGCGGCCTGATTGGGCACGTCGTGATCCTCTACCGCCGCCATCCGGAGACGCCAAGGGTCGTTGTGCCGTAAGCGGAGGCGTCCGTCGGGACCGCCAGATGATGGAGCAGACGGGGACCTGCGACGTCTAGACGAGGGAACTGAACGTCAAAAGGATCGAGTTGCACGCAGCGACGAAGACCCCCGATAGTTCGAAACCTTCAAAGAGAGGGGGCGACCGGGGTCGAACCGGCGACGTCCAGCGTGGGGATGAGAACAGGGCGAAAGGCGAAGGTTCCGATCTGCAAGAGGAATTCTAGGCTGCCTAGCAGTTGGCGCCTTTTCGGCTTCGCTCAGCTTCACTGACTTTCGCCTCATTTCGCTGCTCAGCCGGCACCAGAACCGGCACTAGCAAAGCCGAAAACCGTGGCGGGGTCTTCGCTCCCTACTCCAGCCTGCTCTAGTCACGAGCCGGCAGTAATCCGGCGGCCTCTTGGTTCGTCACTGGGCCGTTCCTCTCGCCTACAGGACGATTCGACCGGTTTGGCGCACGCGCGGGTGGCTCGAAGGCCGCGTGCGGTGTTAGGAACGCGTCCATGGAAGACGAGTCCGCGCGGTCATCGCAGCGCGTACCCGTCGGCGGTGGCGACGAGACGCAGCGGCGTGAGCCGGTCGACCTCCAGCGCCTGCTGCTCGAGGTCTCGCGGCTTGCGGCCTCACGCCGCGACCTCGACGGTCTCCTCGCCGAACTGGTCGTGGTGCTGCAGAAGGCGTTCCGGTTCGACGGTCTCGCCGTCGTCCTCCACGATCCCGAGCGGCGCGAAATGGTCGCCCGTTTCGCCGGCGGCTCCGCGCTGCCGGCAAAGGAAGTTGTGACCACTCCGGAAACCGATGCCGCCGGGCTCGCATGGCTGACGCAGCAGCCGATCTTCGTCCCGGACGTCGAGCGGGAAACGCGGTTTCCCGAGATCATCGCGGTCGCACGCTCACACGGCACGCGGTCATTCTGCGTCTTTCCCCTGACGTCTCCGGTGCGCCGCCTCGGCGCGTTCGGCTTCACGAGCCGCGAGACCGATGCGTTCCACGACGTCGATTCCGAGTTCCTGCAACAGCTTACCGACCAGGTCGCGCTCGCGGTCGACAACGCGCTCCATCAGGAGAGCGCCGAGGAAGCCGAACGGCGCCTCAGGCAGGAGCATGACCGGTTGGGGATGCTGCTCGAGATCAACAACGCCCTCGTCTCGAACCTCGACCCGACGGCGCTCTTCGACGACATCGCGGCGTGTCTCCGGCGCGTCGTGGCGCACGACCTTACGGGCCTCGGGATCTACGACTCGGAGCGGAGCGGCTTCCGCGTCGCTGCCGTCGCGTTCGAGAACAAAGAGCTGGTTCTGGAGGGCGAGTTCTTCCCGTTGGACGACGACAGCAATCCGGCGGGCGCGGCGTTCCGGACGGGAACGCCACTCCGCGTGGGCCGAGACGTCATTCCGACTGTCGGGGCCGGGAACCGGCCGTTTCTCGCCGAGCTCGGGATCGAGTCGGCGTGCCTCTTGCCGATGAGCGCGCGCGGCCGACGCGTCGGCACGATCATCGTCGGTCGCCTGCGGGGCGAGCCGTTCAGCGACGACGACCTGGCGATTCTCGCAGCCGCCGCCGGCCAGATCGCGTTCGCGGTTGCGAACGCGCTGGCGTTCCAGGAGATCGCGGCGCTCCGCGACAAGCTCGCGCTCGAGAAGGTCTACCTCGAGGATGAGCTTCGAAACCGGTACGACTTCGAAGAGATCGTCGGTGACTCGCCCGCGCTGAAGGCCGTTCTCGCGCAGGTCGAGACGGTCGCCCCGACGTCGTCGGCCGTGCTGATTCGCGGCGAGACCGGAACGGGCAAGGAGCTCATCGCGCGGGCCATCCACCAATTGTCGCCCCGCAAGGCGCGGACGCTCGTCAAAATGAACTGCGCCGCGATTCCCACCGGCCTTCTGGAGAGCGAGCTCTTCGGCCACGAGCGCGGCGCGTTCACCGGCGCCATTGCCCAGAAGATCGGCCGGTTCGAGCTCGCCGACGGCGGAACGCTGTTTCTCGACGAGGTCGGCGACATTCCGCTCGAGCTTCAGCCCAAGCTGCTCCGCGTGCTGCAAGAACACGAATTCGAGCGCCTCGGCAGCACCCGGACGAAGCGTGCGGACGTGCGGATCGTGGCAGCGACGCATCGGAGCCTCGAAGAAATGGTCGCCGCGGGCGCGTTCCGGAGCGATCTCTACTACCGCTTGAACGTCTTTCCGGTCGTGCTGCCGGCGCTTCGCGACCGCCGCGAAGACATCCCTCGGCTCGTCCGATACTTCGTACAGAAGTTCGCGCGCGGAATGAACAAGATGGTTGACACGATCCCGAGCGAGGCGATGACCCTGCTCACGGACTACGACTGGCCCGGCAACGTGCGGGAGCTCGAGAACGCGATCGAGCGTGCCGTGATTCTCACCAGCGGATCGGTACTGCAGCTCCCCCTGGCGGAGTTTCGTAGGCGGAGCAGCCCTCCCCCCGCTGCGGAGGGAACGCTCGAAGCCACCGAACGCGATGCGATTCTCAAAGCGCTCCGTGAGAGTCAGTGGGTCATCGGAGGCCCCGCGGGAGCCGCGCGCCGCTTGGGACTCAAGCGAACGACCCTTCACTCGCGCATGGAGAAGCTCGGCATCGCGCGCCCGAAGGCCTAAATCGGGCCGTGTCCTACATCTCGGCCTGCTTCATGGCTTGGAGCTCGCTGCGGCACGCCTCGCCGAACCGCCGGACGGGGTCGGCGATACCCGTCTGAACGAGTGCACGGATTTCGTCCACCGATAGATTCGGTGAGAAATACTGCTCCGTGACGTGTCTCAACACCACTTCCGCCTCAGCGAGAACCGCGTCGGACGCGCATAGGCGGATCCGATTGATGAGCTCGTACGCCGCCAACAACGTTTCCGGCGTTTCCAATGGATGCGCAAACGAGTCGACGACGAGCTTGGAGCTTTCGCGAATGAAGTCCGCGTAGAGCGTCTCCCGGTGCCGAATCTCCTCGCCGATCCGGTCGTGCTTGCGGACGGTCTTCTGCGTGATCCACGCCGTCGCGACCGTCGCTGAGCCGCCGACAAGCGACCCTAACACCGCCGCGAGCGCACTGATGAACATGGCATCCATCGCCTAGTTACTCTCGGGCACCGCTATCGGGACGCACGGCAATCTCCACGAACCCGGCTTCGCAACGCACGTGCCACCTCGAGAAAGCCGTCGCATCGACCGCAGGCGCCATTAGCGCGGTCCTCGTGACGACATGACGTCGTCACATGACGACGGGCGTTCGACGCGCGTGGTGACCCTCGACGATCGGGCGCGACAAACGCCTGGATCGTCGGCGTCTACCACCGCATCAACAATCGGCGCATCTGGCACGATCGTTGCCCTTTACGGACCCAAGGACACGAAAGGACGGCTCCGAGGACGACGACGATGCTCCGCCTGCGAACGCTTTCCAGAAACGGCCAAACGGTACTCGTTCTCGAAGGACGCCTGACCGGGCCTTGGGTCGATGAGCTTGCGCGGTGCTGGGCGACGCTGCGCGAGGAGAAACTTGAGGCGCCGATCTGCATCGATCTCGAAGGCGTGACGTTCGTCAGCGCCGCGGGAAAGGCGCTCCTCACCCGTGTTCACAACGACGGTGCGCTGCTTACGGCGCGCGCGTGCATGACGAGCGCGATCATCGAAGAAATCGCCAATGGAAAAGAGCGAGGTGAATGATGGCAACGTTGATACGAAGTTTAGGGGGATCTCGGGGATCGGCTTTCCTGATGGTCACCGCCGCCGCGGCGCTCGGATGGAGCGCGTGCGGCAAACAGCCGCCGTCCGCACCGCCGCCGACCGAGGTCGTCGTCGCCGAGGTCACTGAGCAGGACGTCCCGATCTACTCGGAGTGGGTCGGTACGACCGACGGATTCGTGAATGCCCAGGTGCGCCCGCGCGTGCAGGGGCACCTCCTTCGACAGGCGTACGCTGACGGCGCTTCGGTCAAAGCGGGCGATCTCCTCTTCGAGATCGACGATCGCCAGTACCGAGCCGCGCTCGACGAAGCGCGCGGCAACCTGGCGCGCCAGCAGGCGGCTCAGAGGAAGTATGAGATCGACGTCGCACGCTATACGCCGCTTGAAGCGAAAGGCGCGGTCAGCAAAGAAGAGCTCGACAACGCCGTGCAGGCGTTCCGTGGAGCGAAGGCAGAGGTCGACGCCGCCGCGGCCGCCGCCGAGACGGCCCGGCTGAACCTCGGCTGGACGCGGGTCTACGCTCCGATCGACGGCGTCGCCGGCATCGCGCCGGTTCAGGTCGGCGATCTCGTCACGCCGGCGACGCTGCTCACCACGATCTCGCAGCTCGACCCGATCAAGACGACGTTCCCCATCAGCGAGCGCGAATATCTGCGGCTCGCCGAGCGTATCCAGGACCACCAGCGAAACGGCCGCGGCGCGGACGAGCCTGAGATCGCCATGGTGCTCGCGGACGGCACGACGTATCCGCATCCCGGACGCTTCCACGTCGCGAATCGGCAGGTCGAGCCCGGGACCGGTACGATTCAGATCCAGGCGCTGTTCCCGAATCCAGACGGCATTCTGCGGCCCGGGCTCTACGCCAAGGTGCGGGCCGCGACCGTGATGAAGCGCGGCGCGCTCCTCGTCCCACAGCGCGCGCTCGTAGAGACGCAAGGCCGTTACCAGGCGGCCGTCGTCGGCGACGGCGACAAGGTCGCGCTCCGGAGCGTCAACCCCGGCGAGCAAGTCGGCGACCTGTGGATTGTCGACGAGGGGCTCGCCGCCGGCGAACGCATCGTAACGGAAGGCCTCCAGAAGGTTCGGGACGGAATGATCGTGAAACCGACGGGCGCGGCGATCGTCACGGCTGCAGCCGCCGCGCACGAGGGCTGAGCCATGTCTAAATTCTTCATCAAACGCCCAATCGTCGCGATCGTCATCTCGATCCTCTTCGTGGTCGGCGGCGCTGTCATGGTGTTCCGGCTTCCGGTCGCGCAGTTCCCGGAGATCGCGCCGCCGCAAATCGAAACGACCGCCATGTACACCGGTGCCGATGCACTCACCGTCGAGCAGTCGGTCGCGACGGCGATCGATGCGCAGGCGAACGGCGCGAAGCGCATGATCTCCATGCAGGCGATCTCCGGGAACGACGGCACCATGACGCTGCAGGTCTCGTTCGAGACCGGCACGGACATCGACATCGATCAGGTGCAGGTCCAGAACCGCCTCGCGCAGGCGCAGGCCAACCTGCCGAGGGCGGTGAACGACTACGGGCTCACGACGATCCAGACAGCTGGAATCCCGCTGCTCGTCTTCACGATCAACTCGCCGAACAAGACGTGGGACCAGAACTTCCTCTCGAACTACGTCACGATCAACGTCAAGGACGAGCTCGCCCGCGTTCCGGGGATCGGGCAAGTGAAGATCTTCGGCGCGGCGAACTACGCGATGCGCATCTGGATCGCGCCCGACGCGGTCGCGAAGCTCGGCCTCACGGTGACGGACCTCGTGAACGCGATCACGGCGCAGAACGTCGTGAATCCCGCGGGCACGCTCGGCGGCGAGCCGGCGCCTCCCGGACAGCAGCTCACGTATACGGTCCGGGCCCGCGGTCGCCTGATGAACGCCGAGGAATTTGGTGACGTCGTCGTGCGGGCGAACACCGATGGCTCGCTCGTCCGGTTGAAGGATGTCGCCACGCATCGAGCTCGGCGCCGAGAACTACACCCAGCAGGCGTACGGGAACGGCGTCCCCGCGACGCTGGTCGGTCTCTATCAGGTCCCCGGGTCGAACGCCCTCGAGGCCGCGGATCGCGCGAAGGCCACCATGGCCCGCCTGGCGGAGAAATTCCCGTCAGACATGAACGTGGACCTGACGCTCGACACGACCCTCCCCGTGACGGAAGGCGCGAAGGAGATCGTCATCACGCTCCTCGAGGCGATCGCGCTGGTCATCCTGGTCGTCTTTGTCTTCCTGCAGAACTGGCGGGCGACTGTCATCCCCATCCTGACGATTCCGGTGTCGCTCGTCGGCACCTTCCTGTTCTTCCCGATGATGGGCTTTTCGACCAACACGCTGTCCCTCCTGGGACTCGTGCTCGCGGTCGGCCTTGTCGTCGACGACGCGATCGTCGTCGTCGAAGCGATCGAGGCGAAGATCGAGGAGGGTCTCGCTCCGCGCGAGGCGGCGCTCCAGGCGATGGACGAGGTGAGCGGCGCGCTCGTCGGTATCGCCCTCGTGCTATCGAGCGTGTTCATCCCCGCCGCCTTCATCGCCGGCATCACCGGATCGCTCTACCGTCAGTTCGCGTTGACGATCGCGTTCTCGGTCCTCATCTCCGCGTTCAACGCGCTGACCTTGAGTCCCGCGCTCGGCGCGATGATCCTCCGTCCCCGGTCGACGAACGCGCGCCGCGGACTGCTCGGACGGTTCTTCGCTGGATTCGACCGCGTCTTCGACGCCGCGCAGACGGGCTACGTCCGTGCCTGCGGCTTCCTGATTCGCAAGATCGTGGTCACGCTCGGCGTGCTTGCCGCCTTCACGGCGCTCGCGGGTGGTCTCGGGAAGATCATGCCGACGTCCTTCATGCCGCAGGAGGACCAGGGCTTCTTCTTCATGAACGTGCAGCTACCGGAGGCGGCGTCGATTCAGCGGACGAACGCGGTGATGCGGAAGATCGACGAGGTCCTGAAGGCGGAGCCCGGTGTGCACTACGTCAACGCCGTGTCCGGATACAGCCTCCTGTCGCAGACAGCGAGCCCGCGGAACGGCCTCTACTTCGTCCAGCTGACGCCGTACGAGGAGCGCGCTACCCGCGAGCTCCAGTCGGACGCTATCGTTGCCTCGCTGAACCAGAAGCTCCACGGGCTGCCCGAGGCGCAGGCGTTCGCCTTCCTGCCGCCCGCCATCCCCGGCGTCGGCCAGGCCGGCGGCGTCGACGTGTTCATCCAGGACCGCGCCGGCAAGACGGTCGACTACCTCTGGCAGAACACGCAGCGCTTCATGAGCGAGCTGCAGAAACGGCCCGAGATCGCGTTCGTCGCGACAACGTACGCGCCGGCCGTACCGCAGCTCTTCGCGCACGTCGATGAGGACCGGGTGCACAAGCTCGGCGTCCCGATCCAGGACGTGTACACGACGCTCCAGGCGCTCCTCGGCGGCGCGTACGTGAACCAGTTCAACCGGTTCGGGCGCGTCTGGCGCGTCTTCGTCCAGGCCGAACGGGAGTACCGGACGGATCCGGGCGATCTGAGCCTCTTCTACGTTCGCAACCAGCACGGCGATACGATCCCGCTCTCGACACTGGTCTCGCTCGAGAAGTCGTCGGGCCCCGAGTACTCGACCCGGTTCAACCAGTATCGCGCGATCGAAGTCCTGGCGATGCCGGCGCCGGGCTACAGCTCCGGTCAGGCGATGGCCGCCGTCTCGGCCGTCGCCGATCAGGTGCTGCCGCGCGACATGGGGTACGCGTGGAACGGCATGAGCTATCAGGAGTCGGTCGCGGGCAGCGGTGCCGCGGTCTTCGCCCTCTCGCTGCTGATCGTCTTCCTCATCCTCGCGGCGCTCTACGAGAGCTGGTCGCTGCCGTGGACGGTGCTGCTACGACGCCCGTTGCCGTTGCGGGCGCCTTCTTTGGCCTCTGGGCGCGCGGCCTCGAGAACAACGTCTACGCCCAGGTCGGGCTCCTCATGCTGATCGGCCTTGCCGCGAAAAACGCGATCCTCATCGTCGAGTTCGCGAAGGCCGAGCTCGAGAACGGCGCGTCGATCATCGATGCGGCCCTTGATGCGGCGCGGAAGCGGCTCCGGCCGATCCTCATGACGTCGTTCGCGTTCATCCTCGGCCTCGTGCCGCTCTGGAACGCACTCGGCGCCGGCGGCGTCGCGCGCCAGGTGATCGGCACGGTGACCATCGTCGGCATGGCCTTCTCGACGGGCATCGCGATCTTCCTCGTGCCCGCGCTCTTCGTGTTGATCGAACGGCTATCGCATCGGCGACGAACCGCGACCGCCGTCGCACCGGCGTTTGGGCTCGCACGCGACCCCATAGTGAGTGTGCCGCTCGCCGCGACTGGAGAAGGACGATGAAAACCTTGCATCTCTTTGCCACTCTCCTCGTCACGATGGCCCTCGCCGGGTGCTCCGCGATGGCTGAGCCGCGCGGAATCTTGCGCGCGCTCGATCGTCTCAAAGTGGGGCCGAACTACGAGCGGCCGCCGACCGAATTACCCGATCGGTTCCGCGGCCAACCGGATGCTGGCGATTCGGCGTCGCTCGCCGACCTGCCCTGGTGGAATGTCTTTCGCGACCCGCCGTTGCAGCAACTCGTCCGTGAGGCCTTGGAGAACAACTACGATCTCAAGACCGCGGTTGCCCGTATCGAGCAGTTTCGTGCGCAGGTCGGTGTCACCGCAGCCGATCTCTACCCGCATGCGGGCTACGAAGGGACCGCAGCGCGCGAAAAGGCGTTCCTGCCGATTGGCCCCGGTGGGAATCGTACCCTGAACGTCTTTTCGGGGGTCCTCGATGTCGCCTGGGAAATCGACGTCTGGGGGCGGATCCGCCGCGCGACGGAAGCGGCCCGCGAAGAATTTCTTGCGAGCCAGGACGCTCGTCGCGGTGTGATGCTCTCCCTCGTAAGCGACGTCGCCTCCGGATACTTCCGGCTGCTCGAGCTCGACCGCCAGCGCGAGATCGCGCGAACGAGCGCGGAAACGTATCAGCAGACGCTCGACCTCTTTACGCAACGCTACGAGGGTGGCAAGGACACGAAGCTCTCGACGTCGCGCGCGGAGGCGTCCCTCGCCGAAAGTCTCGCGACGATCGCCCGCCTCGACGAGGCGATCACCCAGCAGGAGAACGCGGTCAGCGCGTTACTCGGCACGCCGCCGCGGCCGATCGAGCGCGGGACTCCGCTGATTGCACAGTCGCCGCCCGCGGCGCCGGCGGGTCTGACCTCCGATCTCCTGCAACGCCGTCCCGACATTCGGGGGGCGGAGCACGACATGATGCGAGCGAACGCCGAGATCGGCGTCGCCGTCGCGAACTTCTTCCCGCGGATCGGCCTCACCGCGCTGTACGGTGGCGAGAGTGCCGAGATCGGCAACATCGTCAAGAACAATTTCAGCATTTGGAACATCGCCGGCAGCGTGAGCGGGCCGCTCTTCCAGGGCGGCCGACTCGTCGCGCGGTACCGCGCCCAGCAGGCGTTCTGGGACGAAACCATCGCGGCGTATCGGGGCACGATCATCCAGGCACTACGGGAAGTCGCCGATGCACTGGCGGCGCAGTCGAAGCTCGTCGAGCGGCGCGCGGCCCAGGAGCGCCAGGTAAAGGCGCTCGCCGACGCTGTTGAGCTGTCGCTCCTCCGCTACCGTACCGGGCTTGCGAGCTACTTCGAGGTGCTCGAAGCCGCGCAGCAGCTCTATCCGGCCGAGGATGCGCTGGCGCAGTCGCAGCGCGACCAGCTCCTCACGGTCGTAACCCTCTACAAGGCGCTCGGCGGCGGCTGGAATCTCGCCGACGACGCCTGGATGGCGAGGCAATGACCATGACAACGAAACTCGAGAATGGGGGCCGTCATCGCGTCGCGATCGTCGGCTGCGGATTCGGTGGGCTCTTCGCCGCGAAACGGCTTCGGCGCGCCGACGTCGACGTGACGGTGGTCGACAAGACGAACCACCACCTGTTCCAGCCGCTGCTCTACCAGGTTGCGACGGGCATCCTTTCGGAGGGTGACATCGCACCGCCGATCCGCGATGTGCTCCGGCGGCAACGGAACACGAGCGTCGTCCTCGGCGAGGTGGTCGACATCGATCTCGACGCCCGCCGCCTCGCCGTGGAAAGCGTCGGACGACGCATGGAGATCGCCTACGACAGCTTGATCCTCGCGACCGGTGCGAGCCAGTCGTACTTCGGGCACCCGGAGTTCGCGCACGACGCGCCGGGCATGAAGACGATCGACGACGCGCTCGAGCTCCGCGGACGTATCTTCGGCGCATTCGAGATGGCGGAATCCGAGACCGATCCCGACGAACGACGGCGGTGGCTGACCTTCGTCGTGGTCGGCGGCGGCCCGACAGGTGTCGAGGTCGCGGGCCAGCTCGTCGAGCTGTCACGCTCGCTGCGCGGGAATTTTCGTCACATCGACCCGGCCGCGGCGCGGATCGTCCTGCTCGACTCCGGGGCCGCGATCCTCAAATCATTCCCCGAAGCGCTGCGACGGCGGACGGCGCAAGACCTCAGCGAGATGGGAGTCGAGATCCACGTCGGCACGAGGGTCACCGGCGTTGACGAGCACGGGATCGACACGAGCTCTGCGAATTCCGAGCTTCGGCGGATCGAGGCGGCGACGAAGTTCTGGGCCGCCGGGGTCGAGGCCTCCCCACTCGGGCGCCTCGTCGCCAAAGCGGCGGGCGCCGAGATCGATCGAGCGGGTCGAGTGAAGGTCGAGCCCGACTGTACGGTCCCAGGGCACCCGGAGGTCTTCGTCGTCGGCGATCTGATGAGCCTCGACGGTCTGCCGGGTGTGGCGCAGGTCGCGATCCAGTCCGGCCGTCACGTCGCGGACACGATCGTGCGACGGATCGCGGGCGACACCGCGCGGCGGCCGTTCCGCTACCGCGATCTCGGAACGATGGCGACGATCTCACGCTTCCGCGCGATCGCGGTGCGCGGCCGTCTGCGCGCCTCGGGGTTCGTCGCCTGGGTCTCGTGGCTCGTCGTCCATCTGGTCGCGCTCGCCGGTTTCAAGAACCGGATCTCCGTGCTTTTCAACTGGACGGTCGCGTTCCTGAGCGATGGGCGTGCCCAGCGCGTCATCACGAAACAGCAGGTCTTCGCCCGGCAAGCGCTGGAAACACGAAGCTTCCTGAGCGGGACCGTGCCACCGAAGTCGCCGCCTGTGCCCCGCGCACCTGCATCGCCCTGCGGGGCCAGGGACGCAGGCCGCGCCGCAGCCCCATGACCGCGCACCGATCGCCCCGGTGCGCTAAAGTTCTGACCACGATGAAGGAGGTCCACATGGTACGGCAATCCAGATCCGCGCTGAGCGACGGCGACGCGAGGTCGTCGGCGGCACCGAGCTCAGCGGCTGACCTTGAGCAATCCAACAGACGCCTCGCAATTTCCTGGCCCCGGACGGTCTCGACGCTCGCGGCGATCGTCACAATCGCGCTGCTGACTGCGAGCGTGCACGCCGGTCTGTTGCACGAATCGAGCGCGATGCCGGCGGCGGCGACGGAGGGCATATCGGCCGCTGGCATCACGGATAGCGCCAACCCTGGGCCGTGTGACACGACCGGCCTCACACCGCCGCCGGAACGCTGCATGCCCCGCACCCGCCCGCGCGTCCTGTACGGGCCGGCGCGGTTGCTTACCATCGACGATCCGAATGGCCGATCGGCGGGGGAAACTCTGCCGCTCCATCCCGTCGGCGAGGCATCGGAAGTAAACCGACGCACTCAGCGCTGACGCGCGACGACGGTGCGCTACTCACACCTGTCGCCCGCGCATTAGCTTGAAGCCGTGGGGTGGCTCGTTTCCACCACCCTGTTGCAGTCGACCGGCGCGCGTTCACCTATTCGAAGTCCACGGCGATGTCGCGGATGTTAGACGTCGATGGTCCCGATGGGATTGAGCTTCTTCGCGACGTTGGCGACCATATCGCCGGTCACGTACACGTTCGCGGAGTCGCCGCTGACGACGATGACGCCATACCCGAGCTTCACGCTGGCATCGAAGCCCCCCTTTCGCGGTGATCAAATCGTCGATCCGAATTGATTGCTTTCGGGCGGTGGTGCTCAAAGCGTAGGAGCACGGGTTGCAGACGTCGACACCGGTCCCCGATTTCATGATTCCGCTCGTCGCCTGGTCGTACCGACCGGGGTCGAACCGGCGACGTCCAGCTTGGGAAGCTACGGAAGGGGTCGACGCGGAAGCGTTGAAGCGGCAAATACTTGGAGCGATTTTCTAGGCTTGACGGGATCGTTGAGTTCCCCAGATCGTCCCGTTTTGACCCGTCCCGGGCCCGAAACCCGGAACGGTTCCGGGTCCAGTTCTGAATCTCTCGCATCCGTAACAAACCCGCCACGCCGTCCCCGCCCGGCAGCCCGATTCGGGGCACTCGTTCTAGTGGGAAGAGCTGGGAGCGCGCGCCAGAGAAACAGAGAAGCACGCCAGTTTCGCCTAAGTGCTCAGGCAAACTGATTGACGCCGATGCGCCGGTCGTGCGGAGGCGGTAGAGCTTGCAGTCGCTTGCGCCCGTTCGCCATCGAACTGGCGGCCCGCGGCACAGACGCGGCTTCTTCAGGACGTTGCTACGCTCCGGCGCGCAGGCATCCGGCGCGCTGCAGGAGGCGAAGCAGCCGATCGCGGCCCTCGCCGCTGCCTTCGCAGGGCTGCAGGCATGCGCGCTCGTAGGTGCCATCGAGCCAGTGCCTGCGGTAGCACGACTCGAGGAACGACTCGGCGCGCCGGAGGCCGCAGCGTGTGCTCTCCCAGGTCGTGCCGTTCTGCGTCCAGAGGGTGCGGTCGTTGTTGCAGAGCTCGACCATGTGAAGCTGGCAGAGCTTGGGGCATGAAAACTGGGGACTCTTCGGAGTGGGCTGCGTCTCCAGGTCTGCGGGGGCCTCGACGGTGGGCAGCGTCGCATCGACCTTGGCCTGCTTGACCTTCTTGGGCGGTACCATCCGCTTCCGAATCGCCGCTACCGCTGCGGCGTGGACCTTCCGCTTCGCCGGGTCGTCGCGTACGAAAGATTCCTCGACTGCGAGAGCGAGCAGCGGACAGCCGTTCGCGATCAGGCGGCCCGCGACCGCGTCCCAGCGCGGCGCGATCGGCGGCAGCTGGGCGAGCGCCGCCACCGTCTCGTCGGCAAGATCAAGCCGCTTCGTGAGCGCGGTCGGTGCGACGTGCCGCTCGGTGCGCGCGATGCGCAGGCGTTCCGAAGGCGTGCCGTCGAACGACGCCCGCTGCACTTCGCCCGACAGGGTCTCTTCGAGGACGGCGTCCGCCTTCGCGAGCCCGACGGCGGCGAGCATGCGTCCGGTGCCGTCGCCGCCACGCTCCAGCTCGGCCTTGGTCGCGGATCGCGACGCAGCCGTGTAGTCGAGCCGCACGCGATAGACGACATCCGCACCCATCGCCAAAGCGGCCGCCACCTCCTCCTCCTTCGCGCAGCGGCGCTCGCGGCGGTCGTAGCGTTTGGCCCCCGGGATCTCCGATAGCAGGCGTGACGTCTTCGCATCGACGGCGGCGTCCGTCGGCGCGTCGAGTATCACCACCGGCCGGTCGAGCCGCGCCTCGAGGCGGGCGCGCGTCCCCTCGCGCGTCGTTTGCTGCTCGAAGGCGGAGCCGTGGAGGACGAGGGCAATCGGGGCCGCATGGGTGGCGGGGCGGGCCGGCGGGCGAACGAAAGCACACCCGATGGGAAGGGCCACGCACGCGAGGAGGCAGAGCAGCGCGGCTGGACGGGGCACTCTTAGCATGCCCTGTGCCGCGGCGCCGCACGGTCCGCCCATCGGCGTACGCTCCTCGGTTCTCCGGCCCGCGTCATTCTGGCGTCGGATCGGCATCCGAGCGACGCTAGGCCGCCCGGGTCGAGGCTGGCTCGCAGGCGCTCGAAGGCATGGTGATTGCACGGGAGTCCTCTCGCGTGCAGGTACCGGACCCATCTCCGGCGACGCGACGCGGGCCCAGCTTCGCCACCCGCCTCGCGCTTGCGACCTCGCTGATCGTCATCGCCATCTGCGCCCTGGAGAGCTGGCTGATCGTCCGCGGCACGCTCGCCGATCTGCGGGGGCATCTGCGAGCGCGTGGGCGTTCGATCAGCGCCGCTCTCGCGCATGACGCCGCGGCGTTGCTCACGCGCGGCGACCTCCATACGCTCGGCCGGCTCGTCGGGGAGGCTCGCGCTCAGGCCGACGTCGTCTCCGCCCGCATCTTCGACGCGGGAGGGCTGCTCCTGGCGTCGGGAGGAGCAACCGGCGGACCGCCCGTGCTCGCCAACTCGGTGCATCCAGGCGAGCCGATCGCTGTTGGCGATTCAGTATGGGAATTCCATGCCCCGATGGCATCGCCGGACGCAACGGCGACAGAGCCGCTCGGCACGGTCACGGTCGGCATTTCGCTCGCCCTGCTCGAGGCGTTGCAGCGTCGCGTGGTCATCTCGGCGACCGTCCTCGCCGCGTTCTTCGTGCTCGTCGGCGTCCTGGCGTCGGTCGCCATCGCGCGCGCGCTCACACGGCCACTCGCCGATCTCGTCTCGGCCTCCGACGCGGTTGCGGCCGGCCACCTCGACACGCGCGTACCTGAGCGGATCGCCGGCGAGATGGGATTGCTCGCCCACTCGTTCAACGCAATGGCGGCGAGTCTCGCCACGAAAGTGCACGAGCTGGAGCGGGCCAACCACCTGAAGTCGGAATTCCTCGCCACCGTGTCACACGAGCTTCGCACACCGCTCAACGTCATCCTCGGCTACATCGAGATGCTCGAGCAGGGCGCGGCGGGTCACCTAAACGAAGTTCAGGCCGACATGCTGACCACGATCCGGCGCTACTCGTCGCTGCAACTCGATCTAGTGACGAGCGTACTCGACTTCACGCAGCTTTCGTCGGGCCAGGTCACCGTGCGCACCGAGCAGTTCTCGCTCGCGAAGCTCGTCGAGGACGTCCACGCCCTTCACAGCGGTACGCCGAGGCCGGGCGTCCAGCTCGTTACGCGAGTCGACCCAAGGCTGCCGCCGCTGGAGACCGATCGCATGAAGCTGCACCAGATCGTGCGGAACCTGGTCGACAACGCGGTGAAGTTCACGCAGGCCGGTCGCATCACGATCGATGCGCGATCGGGCGTCACGCCCGATCGCATTCTTGTCACCGTGTCGGACACCGGGCACGGCGTCTCCGCCGCCGACCTCCCGCACGTCTTCGATCCGTTTCGCCAACTCGGCGAGTCGAGCACGCGAGGCACCGGCGGTGTCGGTCTCGGTCTCAGCATCGTCGCGCATCTGGTCCGCGTCCTCGGCGGTAGCATCTCGGTGGTGAGCGAGGTGGGCCGCGGCTCGGCCTTCCGGGTGGAGCTACCGGTCCGCTTCGACGCCGCGACGGCGGGCGGCGAAATTCCACGGCTGGCAGCGGCCGGCTGATCGCCGGTCGGTTGGGACTCCGATCGCGCCGCTTCTACGCAACGGGGCACACGTACATCTCGTTCATGCTCGCCGCTGCCGCCCGGCCGCTTTTCGTCGCGCGCCAGACCGGCACGAGCTTGAAGATGATCGAGGAACGGTACGGACAGGCTCGGATGCTACCGACCGAACTCGACGATTTGATCGAGGCTGGAGGGGCGGCGAAAACGGGAACCTTGCGGGAACCTTCGCCGACAACGAATCGAACGCCGTTGCTCCGACAAAGAAAAGCCCCGACACGTCGGGGCCTTCGGAGAGAGCGGGCGACCGGGGTCGAACCGGCGACGTCCAGCTTGGGAAGCTGGCATTCTACCGCTGAATTACGCCCGCGTGGGTCTGTAGCTAGCCGAGTCGTTTCGGCGTGACAAGCATCAGGCCCGGGCGCCGCAACGTTGTCGGAACTCGGGCGCGTAGCGCTCGATCGGGCCGCGCTTGTTGGCGCCGGCGTTGCCGCCGACGACGACCTTGTCCGCGAAGCGCCGGCTCATGACGCGCCAGCTCCGAGCCCGACCCGCGGACGTCAACCGTGCCTTGACCTGGTACGACCAATTGACTTGAATGCCGCGCCTTGTCCGCCTCGACGCAAGCGATCCGAAAGGCCTTCGCCGAGAGCATCGGCGCGAAGCGGACCTTCCTCCGCGAGCATGCGGCCGAGCTCGCGACGGTCGCCGAGCTCGTGACGGCGCGTTTCGCCGAGGGCTCGAAGATGTTGCTGTTCGGGAACGGCGGCAGCGCCGCCGACGCGCAGCACATCGCCGCCGAGTTCGTGAACCGCTTCGTGATCGAGCGCCCGCCGCTGCCGGCGATCGCGCTCACCACCGACACCTCGGCCTTGACCGCGATCGCCAACGACTACCGCTATGCCGAGGTCTTCGCGAAGCAGATCCGGGCGCTCGGGCGGCCGGGCGACGTCGCGCTGGCGTTCTCGACCAGCGGCAACTCGCCGAGCGTGCTGAAGGCGGCGACCGAATGCCGCCGGATCGGCATCCACACCATTGGTCTCACGGGCGGGACTGGCGGAAAGCTCCGCGCCCTGGTCGATCACTGTCTGAACGTGTCGGCGAGTCGCGAGACGGCGCGCATCCAGGAGACCCACATCCTGATCGGTCACGTCATCTGTCAGCTGGTGGACGCCGCGCTCTATGGCGGCAAGCGCACGTAGCCGTCCAGCGGCCGCCTCCGGGCGCGGAGCGGGGTCGGCGCCGAGCCGCCGCGCTCCGATCATCACCCTGACGACCGACTTCGGAACCCGCGATCCCTTCGTCGGCATCATGAAGGGGGTGATCCTCGGCCTCGCTCCCGAGGCGCGCATCGTCGATCTCACGCACGCCGTGCCGGCCCAGGCGGTCGTCGCCGGCGCGCACGTGCTGCGGAGCGCGCTGCCGTGGTTTCCGCCCGGCACGATTCACGTCGCCGTGGTCGATCCGGGTGTCGGGACGAGGCGGCGCGCGCTCGTGGTGGAGACGCGGGACGCGTGCCTGGTGGGTCCGGACAACGGCCTCCTCAGCCTGGCCGTGCCCGAGCGGTCGATCCGACGCATCGTCGACGTCTCGCGCTCGCGTCGCCGCCTGGTCCCCGTCAGCCGGACCTTCCACGGTCGCGACGTCTTCGCGCCGATCGCCGCCGCCCTCGCGACCGGTGCGCGGCCGTCGGAGCTCGGCCGCGAGGTCGATGCCATGAAGCGGCTCCGATCCCCGCAGGCTCGCCGCCGCGGCGGGACCCTGCTGGGCGAGGTGCTCTGGGTCGATGGCTTCGGTAATCTGACGACCAACGTGACCTCCACCGATCTCGCGGCCGCCTTTGGAAGGCGGAGGCTTTCGATTAGGATCGGGGACCACGTCGTGCCCCTTCGATCGTCCTATGCCGCCGTCCCATCCGGGAAAGCGCTCGCGCTCGTGAACAGCTCGAATCTCCTGGAGATCGCCGTCAACCACGGCTCGGCGGCCGCGGCCTTGGGTCTCGGCCCGGGCGCGCCGATCCGCGTGTCGTCGTCGTGAGCATGCCCAGCGATTCCATGGAGAGGTCGGTCGGCGCGCCGATATCCGAGATCGCCGCCCCCACCTGGGTGAGGACGGCGGCGCCGCGCGCTCGTCGAAGCGCGCTCCGGCCGATTCACGTCGTGCTCTTCGTCGCCACCCTCTTCACGACGACCCTGGCGGGGAGCTACCAGTCCGGCGTCGACCCGCTCGGCGACCTCCGTCTCCTCGTGCACGGCCTGCCCTTCTCGTTGACGTTGATGGGGATCCTGCTGGTGCACGAGATGGGTCACTTCCTGATGTCGCGCGTGCACGGGGTCGCGGCGACCCCGCCGTACTTCATTCCGGGTCCGCCGTTTCTGATCGGCACCTTCGGGGCATTCATCCGCATGCACGCGCCGACGAATCGGAAAGCGCTCTTCGACGTCGGCGCGGCGGGCCCGTGGGCGGGATTTCTCGTTGCCGTACCCGCGGTCTTCTACGGTCTCTCGATTTCCGAGGTGCGTCCCCTCGAAGCCGCGGCCGGCGGCCTTCTCCTCGGAGACTCGTTCGTCTTCACGTGGCTGACCCGTCTGGCTCTAGGCGTGAATCCCGCCGACGCGACCATCCTCCTCCACCCGGTCGCGCTCGCGGGATGGTTCGGGCTCTTCGTGACCTTCCTGAACCTGCTGCCGGTCGGGCAGCTCGACGGCGGCCACGTCGTCTACGCGCTCCTCGGCCGGCGCCACCGCTGGGTCGCGCGGGTCTCGCTGGTCGTGATCGTCGGTCTCGCCTTCCTCGGTTGGCAGGGCTGGACGATGTGGGCGATTCTCGTGACGGTGCTCGGCATCGATCACCCGCCGACGATCGACGACACGCCGCTCGATCCGGCTCGCCGCGTCGCGGCCTGGCTGACGATCGTGCTCTTCGCGATCACCTTCATGCCGATCCCGATCCAGCTCGCCTAGAGCGCCGCGCCGACGGGTCATGCGCGAGCCCAGCCCCGGCTATCCGCTTCGTGTCGCAGCGTGGCTCGAGATTCCCGGCCTCGTGCATGGCTTCCTCGGTCGCGCCCACGGGTTGCCTCCGGGACCCTTCACGCTCGAGGACGTTCGTGACGGGTTGCTCCGCGCCGGCGAAGCGCCCCACGTGATCGCGGCGGCGCGCCAGGTTCACGGCGCGGGAGTGCTCGGGCCCGAGGACTTCGCCGACGTCTTCTGCGACCCGGGAACGCGCGGCGAGGATCTCCCGCCGGGCGACGCCCTCGTGAGCGCATCGGCGGATCTCCTGCTCACGGTCCGCACCGCCGATTGCGTCCCCGTGCTCCTGGTGGCACCGCGCGCCCGCGCTACCGCCGCCGTCCACGCCGGTTGGCGCGGGGTGTTGGCGGGCGTGCTCGAGGCCGCGGTCACGGAGCTGGGGTCGCGGTACGCCGCCCGGCCGGGGGAGATTCTGGCCGCGATCGGCCCCGCAATCGGGGGGTGCTGCTACGAGTTTGGCGTCGAACAACGGGGGGCGTTCGTCGCCCGCCTCGGTGCCGAGGCGGGCGACGCCTGGCGACCCGCTCCCGACGACGGTAGCCGCGCGCACCTGGATCTCCGCTCGCTCTGCGGGCTCGCCTTGCGGCGCGCCGGCGTTCCGACCGCCGCGATCACCGAGCTCGGGCCGTGCACGGCTGAGAGTCCCGACGAGCTGCATTCCTTCCGGCGGGACGGCGACCACGCCGGCCGCCAGCTGAGCTACGTCGGCTGGGCCTTCGAGGCCTAGATCGCAGCCGAGCCGAGCGCGGGCTCGGAGGGCTCCGAGATGTCGGAACGGACCAGCGCGGGACCGAGCTCCTTTTCGGGATCCTCGACCACGCGCCGTAGCACGGCCGCAATCGCGGTGCCCTGGGCCCCGTCGATCATGCGGTGATCGAACGTGCAGCCGAGCGTCACCACCGAGCGCGGCACGATCCGCTCGCCTTCGACGACCGGCTTTCGCTGTACCTCGCCGATCAACACGACGATCGGGCAGCGGCTGATCGGTACCAACGGGGCGAGCGCGAAGCTCATCCCGAAGCCCTCGAAGTTGCCGATGTTGGAGACCATCGCGGCGCCGAACTGGTCGCGCTCGATCCCGAAGCGAGTGAGGTCGAGCTGGAGATCGTAGAGCAGATACTCCATGGCCCGGACGGTGAGGCCGACGAGCGCGTTGGGAAGCCGCTGCACGAGACTCTTGGTGCGCTCGACGCCGGGATCGGCGTGACGGCGGACGCGCGCCGCTCGTGAGGCGAGTTGGCGCGCGATCTCGGAGAGCGGCAGCTCGTCGACCTGGGAGAGCTTCGTGCCCGAGAGATCGCGGCCCCCTTCGGTGGCCACCTGTACGAAGATGTCGACGTCCTTGCGGTTCGCAAGGCGGCGGCGCGACACGATGCCGTTCGCCTCGGGAACGCGCCGGATGCCGAGGGCGAGCGCCTTGGTGACGAGATGGGTCACCCGTACCTTGGTGCCCGAGACCCGGCTCAGCTCGTCGAGGTAGGGAAGGGCCCGGTCGACGACCAGATCGATCACGCCGTAGACCGTCGGGTCCGACGGTCGGTCCCACACGTGCGGCGCCAGGCGCCGCCAACTTGAGACCTTCTGTGCTGGTTCGAAGATCCGACCCATGCGAGGCGGCTGGATTCTAGGGGGCGCCGCGCGCGTTGTCCACGAGTCGACGCCCACCGCGATCGGGCCTTGTTGGCCCAGGGTGATCTTGGTAGGTTCGCTCGAGGAAGCGCTCAGCGCGAGGAGGTTGTCTATGCGAAAGCTCATCATGGTGGCGGTGGCGGCGGGTCTGCTCGGCAGCGCGCAACTCTCCTTCGCAGGCGGCGGTGCCGACGATTACGACGATTCGCAGTCGCACCCGCTCCGGCTTGCGGCCTACGTACTTCACCCGATCGGTTTCACGCTCGAGTGGCTCGTGACCCGGCCTTTCCACGAGCTCGTAGCGCAGCCCGATCTTGCGCCCGTATTCGGGCACACGTCGCACGAGTACTACAGCGATGCCCCCGTCGGGGCGGCGGTCGCGACCGAGCGCTATCGCGAGTAGTACTGGGCCGGTGCCGGCCCGCGCTCGCCGCGGTCCGCTCCGTCGCCGACGATCTCGAGATTCGCAAAGCGCCGGATGAGCTTCTTCATTCCGGCGCGTCCGAATTGCACCGAGAGCTTCTCCGCGTCGCCCCGTCCTTCACTCCGCCGCACGATGCCGATGCCGAACGTCGGGTGTCGGACGCGCGTCCCGGCGGGCAGTCCGCCGCCGGAACTCTGCTCCGTGGGCTCCGCGAGCTGACTGTAGCTGTAGTCCATGGTCGGCCCGCTCGGAATCCGGCGGACGGGACGCTCGGGGCTGGAGAGGAATCGGACGTGGTCCTCCGGGATTTCCTCGAGGAAACGTGATGCGGGACGCTCGCTGACGGTGCCGAAGCGGAGCCGGCGCTCCGCGCGGGTCAGGTACAGCTCGGCGCGCGCGCGCGTCATGCCGACGTAGCAAAGCCTACGCTCCTCCTCGAGCGCCTGGGCGTCGTCGAGCGTGCGCTGGTGCGGGAAGATGCCTTCCTCCAGGCCGAGGACGAACACGACCGGAAACTCGAGGCCCTTCGAGGTGTGGAGGGTCATCAACGCGAGGCGATCGCGGCTCTCGTCCTGACGGTCCCAGTCCGTCACCAGCGCCGCATCCTCGAGGAAGCGACCGAGGCGCGTCCGGGCATCCTCGCCCGCCTCCGCCCGTTGGTCGAAGTCGTGCGCGAACGCGACCAGCTCTTCGATGTTCTCGAGGCGTGACGCGCGGTCGGTCCCGGCGTCCTCCAGGCGATCCCGATAGGCGGTGAGGTCGAGCAGCAGCTCGAACAGGGCGGCGAGGGAATCGCCGTCGAGCGCCGCCCGCAGCTGATTCATGATGTGCGCGAAGGCACGGACTCGGCTCGCCGAACCGGTCGCGAGTCCGGCAATCCCCGACTCGAGCTGCAGCAGCTCCGCGATCGAGACGCCGGCATCGCGAGCCGCGACACGCAGCGCCGCGACCGTCTGATCGCCGATTCCGCGTGCGGGCACGTTGATGATGCGCTCCAGGCTCGCGTCGTCCGCCGGATTCGCGATGACCCGCAGGTAGGCGATGAGATCCTTGATCTCCTTCCGCTCGTAGAAGCGGATGCCGCCGACGATACTGTAGGGAATGGCGGCACGCATTGCCGCCTCTTCGACGGCCCGGGACTGAGCGTTGGTCCGATAGAACAGCACGATGTCGTGAAGCGCGCGGCCGGCGGCGACGAGGCGCCGCACCTCGGTCATCACCAAGCGGGCCTCGGCGAGATCGTCCTCCGCGACGGCGATCGTGACGGGCGCGCCGCGCGGGTTGGCCGTCCACAGCGTCTTGCCCTTGCGGTCGCTGTTGTTGGCCACGACCGCGCCGGCGGCGGCGAGAATCGTCTTGGTCGAGCGGTAGTTCTGCTCGAGACGAATCACGGTCGTGCTCGGGAAGTCGCGCTCGAAGTCGAGGATGTTGCGGAGCTCGGCGCCCCGCCAGCCGTAGATCGACTGGTCGTCGTCGCCGACGACGCAGAGGTTCGGATGCTCACCTTGCGCGAGCAGGCGGAGCAGCACGTATTGCGCGCGATTGGTGTCCTGGTACTCGTCGACCAGCACGTGCCGCAGGCGCTCCCGGTAACGGGTGAGAACGTCGGGCTGCTCGCGCAGCACGCGCGCCGCGAGCAGGATGAGATCGCCGAAATCGAGGGCGTTCTGGCGCTGCAGCATGCGTTGATAGCGGCGATACACGCGCACCACGGCCTCGTTGGCGAGCGGTCGGCGTGCGAGCTCGTCCGGGCCGAGGGCGTCGTTCTTGGCACGATCGATCGCCCAGGCCAGCGCCGCCGGCGTCCCGCTCTGCTCCCCGAGGCCCTCTTCGGCGAGGCATTGGCGCAAGAGCTTGGCGCAATCCTGGTCGTCGTAGATCGAGAAGCTGCCGGTGTAGCCGAGATGGTGGATGTGCCGCCGCAGGATCTGTGCGGCCGCGCTGTGAAACGTGCTCATCCAGAGCCCCGCGGCCTCTCCACCGAGCATGGCTCCGAGGCGATGGCGCATCTCGCTCGCGGCCTTGTTGGTGAAGGTGAGCGCGAGAATCGCCGACGGCGAGACGCCGCCGCCGACCAGGGTCGCGATGCGGGTGGTGATGACCCGCGTCTTGCCGCTGCCCGCACCCGCGAGCACGAGGAGCGGACCCTCGCCATGCATCACGGCCTCGCGCTGCCGCTCGTTGAGCTCGACCGCCACCATTCCCTCCTCGATTCGCATCTGCGCGGCGCGCGCGAGCGACTTTCTATAGACGACGCCGACGGGGAAGGGAAGGAAAAGTCTCCGCGCGTCGCCGCATCGGCGCGGAGTCTGCTAGTGACAAGCGCGTGTACGATCGGAAGGATGCTCTCTACCGTCGGGCGAAGCGCGAAGGCTATCGCTCACGCGCCGCGTACAAGCTGCTCGAGCTGCAGAAGCGCACACGGATCTTGCGACCGCGTCAGGCGGTCGTCGATCTCGGCGCCTGGCCGGGCGGTTGGCTGCAGATCGCTGCCGAGGTGGTGGGCGCATCCGGCCGCGTCGTCGGCGTCGACGTGGCGGCGATCGATCCGCTGCCGGCGTCGCAGGTCGTGTTGTTGCGCGGCGACGTGACGGATCCCGAATGCATGGCGGCGGTACGAGCGGCGCTCGGCCGTCCGGCCGACGTCGTCTTGTCCGATCTGGCGCCGAAGCTGAGCGGCATCGGCCCACGTGACGAGGCCCGCGCGCGCGAGCTCGCAGACGCCGCCCTCGGCTTCGCGTTCGCGACCCTCGCGACCGGCGGGGCGCTCGTGATGAAGACCCTCGGAGGCGCCGCCGGAGAGGCGGTGCGAGAGACCTTGCGCCAACGATTCGGGACCGTCCGCCAGCTCGGGCTCGAATCGACACGGAAGGGCTCCTCGGAGCTCTATCTCGTTGCCACCGGATTCCGTGGACAAATTTCCTGTTGACTGCATCGCCTCACACGTACTACGTACGACCACTACGCATTCAGATGGGAGGTCACCCCCTATGGCAACCCAAGAGCGCTACGCCACAACGCCAGGTCCCGTGGACTGGGCCGTTCCGGGAAGCTTCGACACCAACTTCCGCTGGGAATATCAGGACGGTCGCGACTCCCTCCTGAAGCTCTACCAGAAGGGCAAGGATCGTCAGTGGGACGCGACGAGCCGGATCGACTGGTCGCAGAACCTCGATCCCGAGAACCCCGAGGAGCTTCCCGACGAGTCGATACCGATTTTTGGCTCGGCCGTGTTCGACCGTCTCACCTCCGAGGAGAAGGCCCGCGTGCGACGCCACTTCCAATCGTGGCAGCTCTCGCAATTCCTCCACGGTGAACAGGGCGCGCTGATCTGCACCGCCAAGATCGTACAGCAGGTGCCGAGCATGGACGCCAAGTTCTACGCGGCGACCCAGGTGATCGACGAGGCCCGGCACGTCGAAGCGTACTCGAAGCTGCTGCACGACAAGTTCGAGCTCGCGTATCCGATCACGCCGACCCTGAAGCGCCTGCTCGACGACGTGCTGAGCGACTCGCGCTGGGACATGACGTACCTCGGCATGCAGGTCCTGATCGAGGGTCTGGCACTCGCCGCCTTCGCGCAGATTCGCGATCAGTCCAAGAATGCGCTCGCGGCCTCCGTCAACGCCTACGTGATGCAGGACGAGGCGCGGCACGTCGCCTTCGGACGCTTCGCGCTCCGGGACTACTATCCCCAGCTCACGCAGGCGGAGCGTGACGAGCGCGAGGAGTTCGCCGTCGAGGCCTGTTACCTGATGCGCGACCGCTTTCAGGCGGAAGAGGTCTGGGAGGCCTTGGGCCTTCCGGTCGACGAGTGCGCGGAATACATGCTCGAGTCGGGCTTCATGCAGCGCTACCGCTCGTCGCTGTTCAGCCGCATCGTCCCCGTCATCAAGGACATCGGCCTCTGGGGCTCCAAGATCCGGGCCGGCTACGAAAAGATGGGGATCCTCGGCTACGCGAGCGTCGATGCCGACGCCATGGGACGCGAGGACGAGCACGTCGCCGAGGAGTTCGACAGGCGTCACGCAGAGATCTTGAAGGTCGCCGACGCCGGCGCGGCCCAGGGAAAGGCGGTCGCCTAGCCGAGCATGACCCGGAAACGCATGAAAATGCAGGATCTCGAGCGGGCGACGGGCGTCGGCCGCGAGGCGATCCGCTTCTACATTCGTGAGGGGCTGTTGCCGCAGCCCGAACGACCGGGTCGGAACGTCGCCTGGTACGACGAGTCGTTCGTCGAGCGCATCGCGCTCATCAAAGAGCTGCAACAGAAGCGCTTTCTCCCATTGCAGGTGATCAAGGCGATCGTCGGCAACGACGCCGAGCCCCCGCGCGACGAGGTCAAGGCTCTGCTCGAGCTCGACGGCAGGCTCTTCCCCGCCGTTGCCGGTGCCGAGATGCCCTCCGAGCGACTCTCCGACGTCGCTCGGCGGACCGGGTTGAAGGCGACCGAGATCCGGCAGATCGCCGAGACCGGCTTGATCGACATCGAGACCCGCGCCGGCGACCAATGGCTCGACGACATCGCCATCCGGATCGTCGAGCTCTGGGCCAAGATGCGGCAATCGGGTTACGTAGATGCCCTAGGCTTCGGGCCCGACAAGCTCCAGATCTACGTCGACTTCGTGCGCTGGCTCGCCCGCGAGGAGCTGCGCATCTTCAGCCACGGGGTTGCGGGACGTGTCCCGACCGAGGAGTCCGCCCGCATGGCGGAGGCCGGCATCAACCTCGTGAACCAGATCATCGGCCTGTTCCGGAAGGGTACGATTCTGCGCTACGTGGCCGAAGGCAACGTCGTGAGCGAGCCGTCCACCGCCCGACGACTGGCAAGCCCTCTCGTCGACGAGTAGGATCCCCTCGCCGTGTGCGGCCGCACACGAGCCTTGGGGGAGGGTCGCTTCGATGGGTTCGGGTCGCGCCGTCGTTGTTGCGTCGCTTGCCGTCATACCTCTGCTGGCGGCGGTGTCAGCGAGCCTCGCCGACGAGCCGCCGCCCCGGAACATCACGGTGATCGGCGTCGGGCGTGAGGTCGGGACCCCCGACCTGGTGCACGTGGGGTTCGCCGTCGAGCAGACGGCGCCTTCCGCAGCGGCCGCCAGTCAGGCCGCCGCCAAGAGCGCGACGCAATTGCTGGATGCGCTTCGCAAGCAGGTCGGCGAGGACGGCAAGGTGCAGACCGGCGGATACCATTTGAGTCCCGTCTATCGCCAGGATGCTCCGGATCGCGCGCGGCGCCCCGAGATCGTCGGCTACACCGTCACGAACGAGATCGAGGTCGAAACCCGCCGGGTGGACGGGGTGGGCGCGCTCATCGACGCCGCCGTCGCCGCCGGTGCCGCTCGCGTCGGCGAGATGGCGTTCAGCCTTCGCGAGTCCGGACCGGCGCGGAATCGCGCCCTCAAGTCGGCGGGCGCCGACGCCGCGAGCCAGGCCAACGCCATCGCCGAGGCGCTGCAGGTTCGCATCAGCCGCGTCCTCGAGGCCACCACCGAGAGCAGCACCCGACCGATTCTGTACAAGCGCGAGGCCATGGCGATGGCCGCCGACGCGGTCGCCACGCCCATCGAAGCGGGCGACGTGACGACCGAGGTCCGGTTGCGCGTCACGTACGGCATCGAATGATTTACGGCACGAAGTCGACGAACGCGCTTGCGCTCCGCCGTGATCAGGACGCATGATCGTCGCCGATCGACGAAATTGGAGGAGGGGGCCATGAGCATGCGTGAGTCGCCGCAACGGTCGAGTCGGCCGAAGGCACGGGTGGTGGAGCACGAACCGACGGAGACGAGCGAGACGACGCTCAGCCGGCTGCAGGCCCGCGGCGAGCGCCTGCTCCATTGGTTCCCCGAGCTCCGCAAGACCTGGCAGCGCGACGGCGAGCCGGGGCTCGAAGCACTCCTGGGACACCTGCAGAGCCTCGGCGGCGAGGTCAGTCGTCGCGCGCAGGAGACCGGCCGCGACCTGGAGGCGCGCGCCGAGCGCGTGCTCGCCGACCTCGAGCGCCAGGCCGTGCGCGGACTCGGGCCGCTGCTGTCGCGCGCCAACCTGGTGAGCGCAAGCGATTTCTCCGGGCTCGAGGATCGTTTGCGGCGGCTCGAGGAGCGCGTCGACCCTCTGCTCGATGCACGTTCGGAGGCCGCCTCTCGTATGACTGCGATGGAGCGCCAGCAGCTCGAGTCACGCATCGAAACCGGCGAGCGGCTCCGCGAGGTGATGGTGCGCCTCTCCGCGACCGACGATCTGCGAAGCGACCTCGCGGGCCTGCACGAGCACTTGGACGCCCTCTCGAAGGATCAGGTCAGTCGGAGCCTCGAGATCGGGAAGCTGCAGGATAGGCTGGTCCGCCTGGAGATGCGTATGGGAGACGCGTTGCGAGACCACGACGCAGAGCTCGCGGCGCGACGCGAGCTCGAGCGGCGTCTCGGCGCGGTCGAGCAGGTGTCCTCGGAGTCGATCGCCCGGGTGCAGGGGCTTCACGAGCAGACCGCGAGCGTCGCCGCCGAGGGACGGGCGACGGACACGCGCCTCACCGCCTTGATCTCGGCGCGGAATGCCGATCACGACGAGTTGGCGAGTGTCGGCGATCTGCTGGCGTCCGTGCAGCAGACGCTCCGCCAGGTCGACCTCCGTCTCGGGGATCTCGGGGAGCGCTACAACGCCGTTCGGGAGGAATTGGCGGGACTCGGCGCCCGCGTGAGCCATCTCGAGCTCGCGCCGACCCGGACCGTGGGACCGACGATCCTGCCCGAGCGAAGCGAGGGTCATTGAGTCGTGGAGATCGTTCCGGTTCCGCTGCTGGCGGACAACTACGGCTATCTGTTGATCGATTCGGCCGGTGCGCGAGCGGCGATCGTGGATTGTTCGGAGGCGGGCCCGGTGTTGGCGGAGGTTGCGAAACGGCGCCTCCGCCTCGAGGCGGTACTCTCGACGCACCATCACTTCGATCACGTCGGCGGCAACGAGGAGCTGGCGCGGGCGGTGCCGGGTCTCCGCGTGCTGGGTTCACGCGCGGACCTGAAGCGTGTGCCCGCCCTGACCGAGCCGCTGGCCGACGGCGAGGAATTCGAGGTCATCGGCGTTCGGGGCCGCGCCATCTTCATTCCCGCGCACACGAGCGGCCATCTGGCGTACTACTTTCCCACCGAGGGACCGAGCGTCTTCTCGGGCGACACGCTCTTCGCGGCCGGCTGCGGCCGGCTCTTCGAGGGATCGCCCGAGCAGATGATGGGCTCGCTCGCCAAGCTCGCGGCTCTTCCCGACGCCACCAAGGTCTGGTGCGGCCACGAGTACACCGAGAAGAATCTCTCTTTCGCGCAGGTGCTCGAGCCCGGGAACGCCGCCATCACGGCCAAGCTCGAGCGCGTTCGTGGGGAGCGTACGGCCGGTAAGCCGACGATGCCGTCGACCATCGCCGAAGAGAAGAAGACCAACCCCTTCCTGCGCTTTGAGAGCCCGGAGCTACGCGCCACGATCCGGCGCCGCTTTCCCGATCTCGGGGACGATTCGGTCGCGATTTTCGCCAAGACCCGCGAGCTCAAAGACCAGTTCTGACCGGCGCCGCGCCGGACCTCTGAAAGGTGCGTTCCATGGCCACGAGCGAGCTGCTCCAGACCCGTGACGGTGCGGTCGTAACCCTCACCCTCAACCGACCCGAGAAGCGGAACGCCCTGACGGTGCCGATGCTGGAGGCGTTTCACGCCGCCGTGCGGGAGGTCGCGGCCACTCCGACCGTGCGGGTCGTGATCCTGAAAGGCGCCGGCAAGGCGTTCTGCGCGGGTCTGGATCTGAAGGAGATGGGCCTCGCGCGCCGGTCCGACGGCAGCGTCGAGTATCCGGAGATCGAGGGGGCGCTGCACGAGCTCGAGGAGTGTCCCGTGCCGACGATTGCCATGATGCAAGGCGATGCCATCGCGGGCGGCCTCGAGCTGGCGCTGCATTGCGATCTCCGCGTGGCGGGAACGGGCGCGCGCATGGGCATGCCGCTCGCCCGAATCGGTCTGGTCGTCCCGTTCGCGCTGACGCAGAAGCTCCTCGATACCGTGGGCACCGTGCGCACCAAGGAGATGCTCTTCACCGGCTCGCTGCTGGACGCCGACGCGGCGCGCGCCGCCGGCTTGGTGACGCGTGTCGTGCCCGATGCCGACCTCGAAACCGCCACCCGTGCTCTGGCCGACGAGATCGCCGCCAACGCGCCCCTCTCGCTACGCGCGATGAAGGCCGCCATCAACGAGGCCAATCGCTTTCGCGAGCGAACCCCCTCCACGGAGGTCGCGGCCCTGGCCGCAACGACGCGGCGGAGCGAGGATCTTCAGGAAGGTCTCCGCGCCGTCTTCGAGAAGCGTCGGGCCGTATTTCACGGCCGTTGAGGGCGATCCCTCGTATCGACTAGCGGGCGGGCGCGAGGAGCGGCTCGAGCTCGTGCCAGGTCGTGACCGGCGCCGAGCACGTATAGTCGTGGCACACGTAGGCCGTCACCTGGCCGCCGACCTGTGCCTTGCCCTCGGCTGGGGGCAGGGGGTTGGAGCTCGCCGGATCGGCGACCACCACCGTCTTGTTGGGAACGTAGCCCGCATGGAGTCGCGCGCACAGGTCTCGCGTCGGAGCCTCGTCCGGGCCGCCGATGATGACGACCTCACGAGGCTTCCGCAGGTAGAAGTCCGCGACGCCGATCATGTGCGCGAAGCCGAAGGGATTCGCCGCCATGCTCGCGGCGAAGGTGCGAAGCGCCCGTTCCGCCGCGCCGAGAAAGCGCTCGTCCCCGCAATAGTAGAAGAGTCGGAGGAGGCCCTGGATCGCCGCCGAGTTGCCCGACGGAATCGAGCCGTCGAAGACCGGCTTCGGGCGATGCACCAGCGCCTCGTGTCCCGTTCCGGTGAAGAAGAAGCCGCCCTGCTCGCGGTCCTCGAAGCGCTCCAGAATGGTCACGCCCAGGGATTTCGCCCTGGCGACCAGGGCCTGATCCCCGGTTGCCTCGTAGAGGTCGAGTAGCGCGTTCAAGAGGAACGCGTAGTCGTCGAGGTAGGCGTCGAGCTTGCCCTCGCCGGCGGTCCACGTGCGGAGCAGTCGGCCGTCGCGCTGCAGCTTCGCGTCCACGAAGGCGACCGCGCGCTCGGCGGTCTCGCGATGCGAGGCCGTCCCGAGGATCTTGTAGGCGTCGGCGAAGGCCCCGATCATGAGGGCGCTCCAGCCGGTCAGGATCTTGTCGTCGCGCGCCGGCGCGACGCGGCGTGCCCGGACCTCGAGGAGCCGTCTCCGCGCGTCGTCGATGATCGCCGTCACCTCGGGAACGGTGCGATGAAAGAGCAGCGCCAGTTGATCGATCGTGATGACGCGGCTGAGGATGTTCTTGTGCTCGAAGTTCCCGGCGTCGGTGACGTCGTAGAAGCGGCAGACGATCTCGGCGTGCTCGGGGCCGACCGCGTCGGCGATCTCCTGCGGAGTCCACACGAAGAAGCGGCCCTCGACTCCCTCGCTGTCGGCATCCTGGGCGGCGTAGAAGCCGCCGTCCGGATGCATCATCTCGCGGCGGACGTAGGCGAGGATCTCCTCGGCGGTTTCGGCGAAGGCGCGCTCGCCGGTCGCCTGGTAGGCCTCGAGGTAGAGCTTCACGAGGAGGGCATTGTCGTAGAGCATCTTCTCGAAGTGCGGCACCAGCCAGCGTGCATCGACCGAGTACCGGTGGAAGCCACCGCCGACCTGGTCGTAGATGCCTCCGGCCGCCATGCTGCGGAGCGTGTTCACGACCATGTCGAGGAAACGACGCTCGCCGGTCGTCTGCCATGCGCGCAAGAAGAGCGAGAACACCATCGTGTTGGGAAACTTCGGGGCATCGCCGATGCCGCCGTAGCGCTCGTCGTAGTGGCCCGCGAGCGCCCGCGCGGCGCTCACCGGCAAGTCCGGAGGAAGCGCCGCCGGGGCGGCGTCGGAGTGCTCCCCGCGGCGGAGGCCGGCGAGAATCTGATCGACGCTCTGCCGGATCTCGTCCGGCTTCCGCCGGTATGCCTCGGCGACGCCGAGCAGGACGCGCGGAAAGCCCGGCATCCCGTGGCGGTCGACGGGAGGAAAGTACGTGCCGCCCCAAAACGGCTCGCCGGCGGGGGTGAGGAAGATCGTCAGCGGCCAGCCGCCGTGGCCGGTGAGCATCTGCACGGCGCTCATGTAGATGTGATCGAGGTCGGGACGCTCCTCGCGATCCACCTTGATGCAGACGAAGTGCTCGTTCATGAGGCTCGCGATGCGTTCGTCCTCGAACGACTCGCGCTCCATCACGTGACACCAGTGACACGCGGAGTAGCCGATGCTGAGGAGGATCGGCTTCTCCTCCCGACGCGCGCGCTCGAGCGCTTCCGGACCCCACGAGTACCAGTCGACCGGGTTGTGCGCGTGCTGCAGGAGATACGGACTGGTCTCGTGAATCAGCCGATTGGTGTGTTGGCTCGGCAACGCGGCACTAGCGTCCTTCCACCGGCGGCGCTCCGTCTTCCTTCCACGCGGCGAGGGCGTGCAGCCCGCTTCCCACCTGGACGGCCACCAGCTTCTGCAGCGGCACGGTCTGCACGTCGCTCTGGGTCGCGATCTGACCGCAGATCTCCTCGAGGCGCCGCCGTACCACCCGTGCGACTTCCTCGCTGCCACGCGCCACCGCCAACCGATAGACCTCGCCGAGGTACAGCATGTGGTTGAAGACCCTACAGACGGTGGCGTCGAACGCCTCGGCCCGCGTGGCTTCGCGCGCATACTGAGGCGATTCGACCTCGCGCTTGAGCGCGGCGAGCCGTTTCGGCGTCTTCTTGGTGTAGTCGTCGACCGACCGATAGAGCCGATCGCGCGGAGCCCCGCGTGAGACGATCGCGAAATACTCGCGGATGTCGTGGTAGATCGAATCGACCCGAAAGACGCCCTGGAGCAGCGCCTCGCGCCGGGTCATGCCGGCCGGCGAGCGATCCTGCAGGATGGGATCGAAGTAGTACGGCACCTCGGTGACGAGCGAATAGCTCGAGGTGATGGTCTTCAGGTAGTCGTCGGAGCTGGTACCGGCCTCGATGTAGGGAGCGGGATCGTCGGCGAGATTGCGGGCGAGGTAGTCGTAGGTCTCCTGAACGCCGAAGAGCGCGTACACACCCTCCTCGAACCGCTTCAGATATGGGACTTCCGGCTCCCCTTGGTGAACCGCCAGTCCTTGCGAGACCGTCATCCGACGGAGGCGCGGGAAGAGGCCCGGGAGCGGGCGCGAAACGTAGAAATACACGCCGCAGAAGCCGGCATTGTGCAACGAATACAGGAAGCTCGGGCGGCTGTGCTCCATCACCTCCATGACCGCTCGGGTCTCGGGACACGGGGACGTGAAATGCAGCGTCTTGTAGTGAACCGGGAAGCTCCACTCGACCTGCTCTCGGTGCGGGGGCCGGTAGTAGTTGAGCGCGTAGGTGAGCGGGGAGAACGGCAGCTTGAACCAGCCCTCGTTCAGGATCGTGCCGTCGGGGTCGGCGCACTTGATGATGAGGAAGGTGTAGTCGAGCTCGTCCCGGAGGTCGTCGTCCTCGCAGAGGCGGCGCGACAGGAACTCGAGGGTGAGGGTGCCGATCGGCTCGTTCGGGTGCGGCGTGCCGATGAGGAGCGCTGTTCGGGAGCCCTTGCCGATGGTGAGCATCTCGATCGGCCGACCCTCGGTGGAGGTGCCGATCGTCTGCAGGGTGACGAGCTTGGGGAACCTTCGTGCCAGCTCGCGCGAGCTGGCGGAGAGCTCTTGGACGGTCAGGAACTCGCGGTAATCCGGAACATCAGCGATCAGCTGATACACGTCCATGCGCGACCGAGAAGTACCACAGCGGAGCGAAACGCGAAAGGAAACACCGGCGCGTCGAGGGTGTTTATGAGAGCTCCTTGCTCGAGTAGCCCAGAATGCGGCGGGCGATGATCATCATGTTGATCTGTTGGGTGCCCTCGAAGATGTCGTTGATCTTGGCGTCCCGCATCCACTTCTCGAGGAGCAGATCGCGCGAGAACCCGAGGGGCCCGAGCATCTCGACCGCCTTCTGCGTCACCTGAGTCACGACCACGCCCGCCTTGGCCTTCGCCATCGAGGCCTCGAGGTTGTTCTTCTGTCCGCGATCCATCATCCAGGCGGCGCGCCAGGTGAGGAGCCGCGCCGCTTGCAGATTGGCCTCCATGTCCATGAAGTCGCGCTCGGTCGCGGTGAGCTTGTGCGAGGCGATCCCGTAGCGGATGGGAATGCCTTGCCGTTGCAGCTCGTCGCGGACGAAATCGAGCGCCGCTCGACCGACGCCGAGGGCGCTCGCGGCGACGATGGGGCGGGTCGCGTCGAAGGTCGCCATCACGCCCTTGAAGCCCTCGCTGGTCTTGGGAACCTCGGCGCTGCCGAGGATGTTGTCGAACGGAATGCGGCAGTCCTCGAAGATCAGCATGGCCGTGTCGGACGCACGAATGCCGAGCTTGTCCTCGCACTTGGAGACCGTCATGCCCGGTGTGCCGGCGTCGACGATGAACGACTTGATGCCCGCGCGACCCGCGCTCTTGTCGACGGTGGCCCAGACCACGATGAAGCCGTGCGACTTCGTGGGGTCCCCCGCCATGAGGCCGCTCGTGCAGAAGATCTTGGTGCCGTTCAGCACCCAGTGATCCCCGTCGCGGACGGCGGTGCTCTGGATGGCGGCGCTGTCGGAGCCGCACCCGGGCTCGGTGATCGCCATGGCCGACCAGACCGGCTTCTCGCCCTTGAAGCGCGAGAGGAAACGCTCCTTCTGGGCGGGTGTCCCCGCCGCCATGACCGCGGCGCCGCCGAGTCCGGGGCCGGGCATCGCGAGGTAGAGACCGGCGTCGCCCCACGACAGCTCCTCGACGGCGACCACCGTCCTGAGGTTCCGTTCCGAGTCGACGGTGCGGTCCTTCTTGTCCTTGCTGGCCCCCGGCCCGATCCCGGAGTTCTTCGAGAGCTGCCACATCATGTTGATGAAGTCCCAGGGTTTCTCGTGCTCCTGCTCGTCGTAGTGCCGCGCGATCGGCCGCATCGCATGCTCCGCGAGCATGTGCAGTTGGTCCCGCGTGCTGGCGATGTCCGGAGAGAGCTCGTAGTCGATCATGGTCCGTCCCCTTTCAGGCGATCGCCAGTCCCTCGAGCGTCGCGAAACCGCGGGCGTTTCGCAGGAAGAGCTCGACGGGATGGTCGCGGATGTAGCCGTGCCCGCCGAGTACCTGGAGGGCGTTGTCGGTGATCTTGAGCGTCATGTCCGCCGCGTAGCGTTTGGCGAGATGGGTCTCGCGGGTCGCGTCCTCGCCGCGATCGAGCTTCCACGCCGCCTCCCAGATGAGGAGTCGCATGGCGTCGACCTCCATCGCCATCTCGGCCAGCATGAACGCGATGGCCTGCTTCTGCGCGATCGCCTGCCCGAAAGCCCGCCGGTCCTTGGCGTATTCACGGGCGTAGTCGTAGGCGGCCCGCGCGACGCCGACCGCCATCGACGCGAGACCGACCCGCCACAGGTTGGCGAGGCGCCCGATCGCCTGCTCACCGCCCGTCAGCAAGCGCTCGGGAGCGATCTTGCACGCGTCGAAGCTGACCCTGGTGGTGAGCAGCGCCTTGAGGCCCATGTTGCGCTCGCGCTCGCCGACAGTGAGCCCCGGCGTGTCGCGGTCGACGAGCACCGCCTGCGGATGCGGCTCGCCCGCACCGTTGGCGAGGCTGGCGACGACGAGGAAGTGGCGCGCCTCGTTCGCGAGCGGCACCAGGCACTTCTCGCCGGTGAGCGTGAAGTCGTCGCCGTCGCGCCGCAGGACGGTGGCGGGCGTGAGCGCGTCGAAGTCCATGCGCGGCTCCATGATCGCCGCGGATCCCGGCTCGAAGCGCTCGCCGCAGAAGCTCGGCAGCACCGCGCGCTGCAACGCGGGCGAGCCGAGCTCGAGGACCGGGACGGTGACGAGGCGCGGGGCCAGGAGGTGCAGGGCGATCGAGAGATCGCCGTAGGCCAGCTCCTCGGCGACGACCGCGCCCGTGATCGCCGAATGCGCGCTCCCGAAACCGCCGAACTCCTCGGGGATCGTGCTCTGCACGAGGCCGAGCTCCCAGCCCTTCTGGACGAGCGTCGGCGGGATCGTGCCGTGCTCGTCCGCTTCCCGCGCCGCCGGCCGGATCTCGTCGCGCGCGAAGCTGACCACCGTGTCGCGGATCAGCTGCTGGTCTTCATCGAGCTCGAAGTTGATCATTGGGACTCCTTCGGTGCGACGCGACGCGCGCGTACGGCGCCGTTCGTTCTTTTCTTTCGGGCCCGGAGAGGCTCGCGGCTGAGGAGGGCCATGAGCTGCGCGACCACGCCCTCCATCGTCACCGCGAGGTCGACGCGCTCGGCGTCCTGGTAGTGTTGAAGCTCGGCGCCGATGACTCCGCCCGCGAAGAGCTGCGCCGCGAGCGCCGGGTCGACATCGTCGCGGAATACTCCTTGCTCCTGGCCGAGACGGATGATCCCCGTCAGGTAGCTGCGAAATCGACGCAGGATGCCGCGGAAGGCCTCCGAGAGCTGCGGATTGGTGTCGAGCGCCTCGACCATCAGCGTGAGGATGAAGCGACGCAAATTGTTCTTGGTCGCGATGTGGACGCAGACGCGCGCGATCTCCGCGAGCGCGCCCGCGGGATCCGTCTTGGGGCTGACGCTGCCGAGGATGCGCTGCTCGAACTCGGCGATGCGGTCTTGCACGGACTCGAAGAGCAGCTCTTCCTTGTCGCGGAAATGGTAGTAGAGCGCGCCCTTCGTGACGCCCGCGGTGCTCGCGATGCGGTCGATCGACGTGCCCTGGTAGCCGTAGCGGGCGAAGCAGTCGATCGCGATCGCCATCAACTCCTTGCGTCCGCGACTCGGCGCCTTCTGCCGCCCGTCCGAAGCGGTGCTCGTGGCACCCGTCCTCGCTGACATACTGAACGTTTAGTATGGACCGGGTGATCAGTCAACGCGACGTAACCGCTCGTCTCTACAAAGGGAATCTCTGGCGGTCGGCGAGTCCTGTCGATATGGTCTGGGGCCATGTTCGAGCGCAACCGGATCGCCGAAACGCTCCGGGGTGCACGCGAGAAGCAAGGTTTGTCACTGGAGCAAGCGGCGTCCGCCGCTGGCATTCCGCTCCAGTACGTTCGCCTCCTGGAAGGCGAGGCCAACGTGCGCGTCGGGGTGTCGGACGAGCTCTACCTCATCCCCTTCTTCCGGAAGTACGCCCGTTTCGTCGGGATCAACGCGGAAGAGTTGCTGCCCGAGTTTCTGGGCGTCGTACAGCAGTTGCCGGGAGAGGGCGGTCCGCCGATCCGCCTCAGCTACCGCTCGCGTTGGGCGACTCTTTGGAGACCCGCCGCGGTGCTGCTCGCGATCGCCATTGCCGTCACCCTGATGTTGCGACAGGGACCCGACCGGCGGGAAGAGGAGCTGGCCGTCCGCCACGAGGACGAGCCGGCGGTGCCGCGCGTCACCGCGCCGTCGCCGACAGCCGGCTCGGACACGAACGCCGGCATGCCGCTTGCCGCGGTCGCGACTCCGGTGGCGGCCGTGACTCCGATTGCAATCGCCACGCCGATGGCTGCCGCGAGTAGCCTCCCCCCGAGTGCGATGCCGAGTCCGGCGGTCGTCCCTGGAGATCGGCCCACGGGCACACGCCAGTTGCGCATCTCCGCCACCGAGGAAGCGTGGCTTTCACTCGGGATCGACGATCAACCGGGCAAGCAATATCTCCTGAAGGCGGGCGAGGCTCGAACCTGGACCGCCGAGCGAACGTTCTCACTCACCGTCGGCAATGCGGGCGGCATCGCGGTCGCGCTCGACGGCCGTGACTTGCCTCCGCTCGGGCCCACCGGAAAGGTCATTCGGAATCTTCGCCTTCCGGCTGATGAGCCGACGATCCGCCACACGCCGTGACGGCGGTGGCGCCTCAGGGCTTTTCGGAGGCTGCTGCGACGCGTGCCGTTTGGCGATCGAGCAGCCGACGCGCGACCGCGAACTCCGGCGCGTCCACGTCGATTGCAGCGAGTCTGGTCTCGGCCTCTTGAAATGCCGCACGTGCCGACTCGAGATCGATCTCGCGCGCCGGCTCCACACCGTCCGCCAACACGGTCATGACGTTGTCCGCCACCTCGGCATAGCCCCCGAAGATCGCGACGACGTGGCGTTGGCCACCGGTGCGATAGATGAGGCGGCCCGGTGCCAGGGTGGTGAGGAAGGCGATGTGGTCCGGAAGGACGCCGAACTCGCCCGCCGCGCCCGGGGCGGTGACCTCCTCGACCTCCTCGTCGAGAAGCAAGCGCTCGGGGGTGACGATGCGAAGGCGGAAATTCGTCGCGGCCATGACGTGGACGGGGTCAGGCGGCGAGGCGCTTCGCGTTTTGGATCACGTCCTCGATCGTCCCTTGCATGTAGAAGGCCTGCTCGGGGATGTCGTCGTGCTTACCGTCGACGATCTCCTGAAACCCCTTGATGGTGTCCTTCACGTTGACGTAGACGCCGGGCTTGCCGGTGAAGGCCTCGGCGACGTGAAAGGGTTGTGACAGGAAGCGCTGGATCTTACGGGCACGCGCCACCGTGAGCTTGTCGTCCTCCGAGAGCTCGTCCATGCCCAAGATCGCGATGATGTCCTGCAGGTCCTTGTAGCGCTGGAGGATCTCCTGGACCGCGCGCGCGGTCTTGTAGTGATCGTCGCCGACGATGGTCGGATCGAGAATGCGCGAGGTCGAGTCGAGCGGATCGACGGCGGGATAGATGCCGAGCTCGGCGATCTGGCGCGAGAGCACGGTCGTCGCGTCGAGGTGCGCGAACGTCGTGGCGGGCGCCGGATCGGTCAGATCGTCGGCCGGCACGTAGATCGCCTGCACGGAGGTGATGGAGCCCTTCTTCGTCGAGGTGATCCGTTCCTGCAGCTCGCCCAGATCCGTGGAGAGGGTCGGCTGATAGCCGACGGCGGAGGGCATGCGTCCGAGCAACGCCGACACCTCGGAGTTGGCCTGCGTGAAGCGGAAAATGTTGTCGATGAACAGCAGAACATCCTTGCCTTCGACGTCGCGGAAGTATTCGGCGGCCGTGAGCGCCGAGAGCGCGACCCTGGCTCGCGCGCCTGGCGGCTCGTTCATCTGGCCGTACACGAGCGTCGCCTTCGAAATGACGCCCGACTCCTTCATCTCGGCCCAGAGATCGTTGCCCTCGCGAGTCCGTTCGCCGACGCCGCCGAACACCGAGTAGCCGCCGTGCTGCTTGGCGACGTTGTTGATGAGCTCCTGGATGATGACCGTCTTGCCCACGCCGGCGCCGCCGAAGAGGCCGATCTTGCCGCCGCGGGCGTACGGGCACAGCAGGTCGACGACCTTGATCCCCGTCTCGAGCGCCGTCACCTCGGTCGCCTGATCGACGAACGCGGGCGGCTCGCGATGGATCGGCAGAAACGTCTTGGCGGCCACCGGACCCATGCCGTCGACCGGCTCACCGATGACGTTGAGGATCCGGCCCAGCGTCTCCGCACCGACGGGCATGAGAATGCTGTCGCCGGTATCGCGCGCGGTCATGCCGCGCACCAAGCCGTCGGTCGTGTCCATGCCGATGCAGCGCACGGTCCGCTCACCGAGATGCTGCGCTACCTCGAGGACGAGGTTGTCCGCGCGCTCGTCGATGGCGGGATTGGTCACCGTCAGCGCGTTCAGGATCGGCGGCAGCTGACCATTCTCGAACTCGACGTCGATCACCGCGCCGATGACCTGCGTGATCTTCCCGACGTTGCCCGTACCATTCGTTGCCACGACGATCCTCCTGCTCAGCCTTTGAGCGCCTCGGCGCCGCCGACGATCTCCATCAGCTCTTTGGTGATCGTCGCCTGCCGGGCTCGGTTCATCTCGAGCGTGAGACGCTCGATCATGTCGCTTGCGTTCTTGCTCGCGCTTTCCATCGCGGTCATCCGGGCTCCATGCTCGCTCGCGATCGACTCGAGCACCGCCTGAAAGACCTTGACCTCGACGTAGCGCGGCAACAGATCCTCGATGAGCTCGTCGCGACTGGGTTCGAAGAGATACTCGCGCGACTGGTCGCTCGCCACCGGAGCCTCGATCGGCAACAGACGCTCGACCGTCGGTACCTGGGAGAGCGCCGACCGGAAGCGACTGAAGAGGAGGTACACCGCGTCGACCTCGCCCTCCACGAAGCGCGCGACGGCGCGTGCCACGATGTCCTTGGCGAGCTCGAGCGGTTTGGTGCTGCCTATCGTGATCTGATCCAGGATCTCCGCCGAGCGCCGCTTGTAGAAGTCGTAGCCTTTGCGGCCGACCAGTCCGAGCACCGTCCGACGCTCCGGGGTCTTCAAGAACTTCTCGGTCTGGCGGAGGAGGTTGGTATTGAACCCGCCACACAAGCCGCGGTCCGCGGTGAGAACGAGGAGCAAGACTCGGCCCTGCGGATCCCGCTCTCGTACCAGCGGATGCTCGCGAACGCCGCTCTCCGAGGCCAAGCCGGCGACCACCTCGCCGAGCTTCTCGCCGTAGGCGCGCGACTGCATCACGGCCTCCTGGGCGCGCCGGAGCTTCGCAGCCGCGACCATCTTCATGGCCTTGGTGATCTGCTGCGTGTTGCGGACAGAAACGATCCGCTTGCGGATGGCCTTGAGACTCGCCATCAGGCGGCAAACCGACTCTTGAACTCTTCCAGGACCGCGTTGAGCTGCGTCTTCACTTCGGTGGTCAGCTCGCGCTTCTCGCGCAGCGCCGCGAGCGCTTGCGGATGCTTCGCCTCGACGTAGTCGAAAAGCTCGTTCTCGAAGCGATGCATCGATTCCGGCGGGAGATTGTCGATGACGCCGGTGGTCGCGGCGTACACGATCAGCACCTGCTTCTCGACCGGCTGCGGCTGCATTTGCGGCTGCTTCAGGATCTCGACCAAGCGAACGCCGCGCGCCAGCATCTTCTGCGTCGACGCGTCGAGGTCGGATCCGAATTGCGCGAAGGCGGCCATTTCCCGGTACTGCGCGAGGTCGAGACGCAACGTTCCCGCGACCTGCTTCATGGCTTTGATCTGTGCGGCGCCTCCGACGCGCGAGACCGAGAGGCCGACGTTCACGGCGGGGCGCACACCGGAATAGAAGAGGTCGCTCTCGAGGTAGATCTGGCCGTCGGTGATCGAGATGACGTTGGTCGGAATGTAGGCCGACACGTCGCCGGCCTGGGTCTCGATGATGGGAAGCGCCGTCAACGATCCGCCGCCACGCTCGGCACTCATCTTGGCGGCGCGCTCGAGGAGGCGCGAGTGGAGGTAGAAGACGTCACCGGGGAAGGCCTCGCGACCCGGCGGCCGGCGAAGCAAGAGCGACAACTGACGGTACGCTACGGCGTGCTTCGAGAGATCGTCGTAGATGATGAGCGCGTGCTGTCCGCTGTCGCGGAAGTATTCACCCATCGCGCAACCGGTGTAGGGCGCGATGAATTGGAGCGGCGCGGCCTCCGACGCGGTCGCGGCAACGACCGTCGTGTATTCCATGGCGCCGGCCCGCGCGAGCTTCTCGACCACCTGCGCCACGGTGGAGCGCTTCTGGCCGATCGCGACGTAGATGCAGCTGACGTCGCCGCCACGCTGGTTCACGATGGTGTCGAGCGCGACCGCGGTCTTTCCCGTCTGGCGGTCGCCGATGATCAGCTCGCGCTGGCCGCGGCCGATCGGAATCATGGTGTCGATCGCCTTGATGCCGGTTTGCAGCGGCTCTTTGACGGGCTGGCGGGCGACGATTCCGGGAGCCTTCAGCTCGATGCGGCGATTCTCGTTGCTTTCGATCGGGCCCTTGCCGTCGATGGGCAGGCCGAGTGCGTTGACGACGCGACCTCTGAGCGCCGGGCCGACCGGAACCTCCGCGATGCGGCCCGTGCGGCGGACCTCGTTACCCTCGCCAATGGCGCGGGTATCGCCGAACAACACGGCTCCGACGTTGTCCTCCTCCAGGTTCAACACCATCCCGAAGATGTCGTGCGGGAATTGAAGGAGCTCGCCGGCTGCAGCCTTGTCGAGGCCGTAGATACGAGCGATGCCGTCACCGCACGAGAGTACGATGCCGGTCTCACGAACCTCGATCTCTCGGTTGTAGTCAGCGATCTGCTGCTTGATGACTTCGCTGATCTCCGCCGCACGAATTTCCATCGTATCCCCTTCCAGTCCTTCAGCTGCCGGTCGCCATCTGTTGATGGAGCTTTGCGAGCTGCGTTCGGAGACTTCCGTCGTATACCCGCCCCTCGACGTCGACGATGATGCCCGCGATCAGATCGGGAACGATCTCGACCTTCGGCAGCACGCGTTTCCCGGTCATGGAGCCGAAGACGCGGGAGATCTCTTCCACCATTTCGGGCGCCAGCGCCACGGCGCTTCGGACCGTGGCGCGGGTCACGCCCTGTCGCGCGTCGAGGAGTTGATCGAACACCACTCGTATGGTCGGCGCATTCTTCAGCCGGGCGTGCTCGGCGAGTAGGAGGAGGAAGTCGCGCACGAGGGCGGGCGCCTTCGTGGCCTCCACGATCTTGAGCAAGAGGCTTCGTTTCTGCTCACGAGATAGCGGACCGGTCAGCACGCGCATGACGTTCGGATTCGCCAACGCGTCCGTGATGGCGGCGAGAGAGGTCCCCACCTGCTCGAGAGTGCCCCCCGCTTCCGCCAATTGGAAAAGTGCCCGGGCGTATCGGCGTGCGATGGCGTCGGGCCTCATTGATCGGCCGCGTCCTTCAGAAACCGTTGTACGTACGCCCGTTGGTCTTCGGGCGTCAGCCTCTCGCGAATCCGCCGCTCCGCGATGTCCGTCGCCATTCTCGCAATGTCGGCGCGTACCTCCGAGAGCGCGCGTCGCCGTTCTTGCTCGGCAACCAAGGCCGCGTCGGCGACGCGCCGCTTCCCGCTCTCTTCCGCCTGCGCCTTGAGGCGCTCGGCTTGCCGCATCGCCACCGCCACGAGATCGCGTCGAATGGTCTCGGCATCTGCCGGAAGCGATGCCTCTCGCACTCGAACCGCTGCCACGCGTTGCTCCGCGCTCGCGAGGGCTTTGCCGGCTTCGGATTGCGCGAGCACGACCTCCGAGTGACGACGCCTGAGATACTCACTCATTGCCGGGATGACGAAGCGTACGACGATGAAGAGGTAGATCGAAAAATTGATTACGGGGAATAGGAGGTCTTTGACGGAAGCGTGGTGGGCCTCTTCGCCGTGTCCGGCATCGTGCGTGGTCGCTTCGTGATGAGCGCCCGACGCGTCCTCGTCGGCGAGGACGAGCCGCGGCGCGGCGACCAGCAGCAGCAGCGCCGCGAACGCCAGCGAACGTCGCATCGACACGCGAATCATGCCGCGCGTCCCAAAACCTTGCTCACGACGGTATCCGCGAGCTGCGCCGCCCCCGTTTCGAGCGGGGCTCGCGCCGCGCTGACCTGGGCCTCGGTCGCGGCACGCTCGCGCTCGAGCAAGGCCGTCGCATCGGCGCGGTAGCGGGCCAGAATCGATTGTTCTTCGGCCTCGGCCTGGCGACGAATCTCATCCGCGTCCGCAGAACCTCGTCGCCTGGCGTCGGCGAGGCCGGCCTCGACGGAGGTTTCGACCTTGCTGGCTTCCACTAAGAGCGACTCTGCGCGTCCACGCGCGCCGGTCGTGCGCTCGGCGCGGGACTTCAGCATTTGCTGCATCGGAAGGATCAAGATCACCCGCAGGAGCTGCCAAAAGACGACGAAGCTCACCAGCTGGATGACGAATGTGTAGTTGGGAGGTAGCTCGATCACTTGACCACTGTCGATGTTTGGGGCTGCGAGTTGACCGGCTCATCTCCCCAGCCGGATCGAGAGAGGAGCAGTGTTGTGGTTGTGGAATGCGGCAGCGAGTAGCCCTGCCGCAAGCGTGCTATTTCACGACCTCGGAGGCTTTGAGCGCGATCCCGTCGGAGATTCTCTCTTCCTTCGGGAACGGCGTTACCTTGCGCTCGGCCTTCACTGTTTCCGTACCGCCCATCGAGCAATGTCCTTCGAAGATGACGCCCTCCTGAATGATCAAGCTCGGAGTGGTGACGTTGCCGAAGAGCTTACCTGGGGCGCGGATCTCGACCCGCTTACGAGCCGTGATGTCGCCCGTGACCCGTCCCTTGATGATCACCGAGCTCCCGGTGATCTGCGCGTTGATGATGGCCGGCTCGCCGACGATCAGCGTGTCTTGCGCGGAAATCTCACCCTCGACTTGACCATCGACCCGAACGGTCCCTTCGAAATTGAGCTTGCCGGTGACGCGGCTACCCTGGCCGAGGTACGCGTTCACCTCGCCGGCGACTGCCGCCGGCACGGCTTCGTTGTCGAGCCCATTCCGCTCGAGGCGGGGCGCCTCTTCGATCGCAGCCCGAACCTCCTGCGATTCGAAGCGATCGCTGCGATCGTTACGATCGCGGTTTTCCTTGCCGAAGAGCGCCATGGGGGGCTTCCTTTCGACGATCTGATCGCTGCTTCTAAGACCCAAGACCGCGCCGTATTAGCACCCGCTCCCGGGATTTGTCAAAATTCCCGGGGCGAAAACGCGACCGTCTTCGAGCGCTCTCGATTCGTCGCTCGCGGGGTGGCCGGCGTCACCTGCGCTCGGTCAGTCGCTCTACGAGACCTTGCAGCTCTTCGGGTGAGTAAAACTCGATTTCGATGCGACCGCCTCGTCCTTTCGGTGTGATCCGAACGCGCGTCCCGAGCGTCGCGGAGAGATCGCGTTCGAGTGCCGCGCGATGAGGATCACGCGCGGTCGGCCGAGGGGAACGTCGTTGTGCCGCAGCAAGTTGCTCAGCATCCCGCACGGACATCTGGCGCGTCAACATCTGCTTGGCGGCTCGCAGTTGCGCGTCGGTGTCGTCGATAGACAGCAGGACTCGAGCATGCCCAGCGGTCAAGCGTCCTCGTGACAGATCTTGCTTGATGCTCTCCGGGAGCCGCAAAAGGCGCAACGTGTTGGCGATCGCAGGTCGACTCTTGCCGACACACGTCGCGATCTCTTCTTGGGTATGGCCGAACTCCGTGATGAGTCGCTGATAGGCCGCCGCCTCTTCGAGCGGGCTCAGATCGTCTCGTTGGATGTTCTCGACGAGGGCGAGCTCCAGACTCTCGGCATCGGATGCATCGCGAACGAAGGTCGGCACGTGGGTGAGACCGGCACGCTCCGCCGCGCGCAGGCGGCGTTCGCCCGCGATCAGCTCGTAGCCACCTTCCGGCAGGCGTCGGACGAGAAGGGGTTGGATGACGCCTTGGTGTCGAATCGATGCGACCAGCTCTTCCAGCGCCGACTCGGCGAACTCGACCCGTGGCTGACGAGGGTTGGGTCGGATCTGATCGATCGGAATCACGTTCTCGGCGCCGTTTTCACGGATCGGTTCGGGGGCCGAGGCGGCGCGGCCGGCGCCGGGGATGAGCGCCTCGAGGCCGCGTCCGAGTGCTCTGCGCGTCATCTCACCTCCCAACAACGTTTTGAACCAGTTCTTGCGTCAAAGCTGCGTAAGCCTTTGCCCCGCGAGATCCGGCGTCGTACACCATTGCCGGAACGCCATAGCTTGGGCATTCGCTGAGCCTGACATTTCGAGGTATTACAGCCTTAAAGACCTGTTCCGGGAAGTGTTGTCGCACCTCGTTCACGACCTGATGAGCGAGGCTGTTTCTCGTATCAAACATCGTTAGTAAAAGTCCTTCGATGTCGAGCTGTGTGTTCAGCCCCTGGCGGATGAAGCCGATGGTGTCGAGGAGCGCGCTCAGACCTTCGAGGGCGTAGTACTCGCATTGCAGCGGGATCAAGACCGCATCAGCGGCGCTGAGCGCATTCACGGTCAGAAGCCCGAGCGACGGGGGGCAGTCGATGATCACGAAGTCGTACTGGCGACGCAGATTGCCGATGGCCTCCTGGAGCCGGTATTCGCGGCGTGGCAACGGCACGAGCTCGATCTCCGCCCCGATGAGATCGCGACTCGCAGGCATCAGCGAAAGATTGTCGACCTTAGTCGGGCGGACGACCTCTTCTGCGGGCTTCTCACCAATCAGGACGTGATAGACGGACCCCGTGACGTCCTGCGGATGAAGCCCAAGACCGCTCGTGGCGCTCGATTGGGGGTCGAGATCGATCAGGAGCGTCTTATGACCGGCCAACGCCAATCCCGCGCTCAGGTTCACGGACGTCGTGGTCTTACCGACTCCGCCCTTCTGATTGGCGACCGCTAGAACCCTTCCCACTTACACCTCCGCTGAAACTCCCACGGCCGTGAGGAGCGCGTACCACAAACGGTCCGGCACTGAAAGCGCCATGCGACCTGCAGGCAAAAGTTTCACGTGAAACAAATCCAGCCCGACCTAGGAATGTTCCACGTGAAACAGGCGGGGGCCCGCCCGGAAAACCTCGATGACCCTTTCCCGGCCTTCACCGATGCGGTAGCGAACGGTTCGTTCGCGGCGGAGTGGTTCGGCGTTTTGGGGCTCAGGGAATGTCTCAGTCCGCATCCAGAAGAGGCGGCCCTCGAGATCCAGCCAGGACGCGGCAGCGGTCAGGATGGCGTCGTCTGACCAGACCGCCCGCGACACGACGGCGAGCGCACCGTGCCGGGCCTCTGGCGGCGGATCCTCCGCCCTGCGCTCGTGGACCTCTACATTTTCGAGGTGCAACGTTCGCCGCACTTCTCTCAGAAAGTTCGCCCTACGCCGTCGCACCTCGACCAGTATGAGCTTCCTCTCCGGTTTCAGAACCGCCAGTGGAATCCCGGGAAGTCCTGCACCGCTGCCGAGATCTACGATCGTTCCGGCGTCGGGCAAGAGAGGCTCGACCGCGATCGAATCGAGCAAATGACGCTCGACCAGCTCTTGCGCTCCGCGACATGAGATGAGGTTCATGCGCGCCCCCCAAAGGTCGAGGAGGTCGGCGAAGTTGCCGAGCTTCGACACCATGGATGCGGCGAGCTCGACGCCGAGGGCCGCCGCTCCCAATCGGAGCTGTGACCGTTCAGCTTCGCCGAGACGCAAGCTGCCGGAATTCACCTCGCACCTCACGTCTCAGCCAGATCGACAAAATCGAGAGCGCGGCAGGCGTCATTCCGGGAATGCGAGCCGCCTGGCCCAAGGTCGTTGGCATCACCAGCGAGAGCTTTTCGCGCACCTCGCGTGAGAGTGAGCTGAAGCTCGCGTAATCGAGATCTTTCGGAAGCGTGACTTCCTCGAGAGAAGCAAGGCGCGCGGCCTCCCGCTCCTGCCTCGCGATGTAGCCGGCGTACTTCACTCGGCACTCGACCTCGCCTTGAACATCCTGCTCGGGAAGAGGAGCGGCGGACCCCCGCCGGCCGACGAGACTCGCGAGGCTCACGGTCGGGCGTCTCAGCTCTCCGACCAGGCCCAGGCTTTCGAGAAGCTCGATCTCTTTCCGAATAGAATCTCGTTTCATTGTTACGAGCGCCATTCGCTCTCGGTCGATCAGCCCCGTCGCGTATGCGAGCTCTGCCAGGCGCTCGTCGGCATTCCCCTCCCGCAGGAGGAGCCTGTGCTCCGCCCTGGAGGTGAAAATCCGATAGGGCTCTCCTCCGACGCCCCGGGTCACCAGATCGTCGACCATGACGCCGATGTAGGCCTGATCCCGGCCGATGATGATCCCGGGCTTTCCTTGGGCGCGGCGGGCGGCGTTCACGCCCGCGAGCAGGCCCTGCGCCGCCGCCTCCTCATACCCCGTCGTTCCGTTGAGCTGACCAGCATGGAACAGCCCTTCGACCAGCTTGGTCTCCAGGGTCGGATGGAGCTGGAGGGGATCCGCGTAATCGTATTCGATCGCGTACCCCGGTCGCATGATCTCCGCGTGCTCCAGGCCGGGTATCGACCGCACCATCTGCTTTTGGATCTCCAGTGGCAAGCTCGTCGAAAGACCGTTGGGGTAGATTTCGACGGTCTCCAGACCTTCCGGCTCGAGAAATATCTGGTGTCGCGGCTTGTCGGCGAAGCGGACGATCTTGTCCTCGATCGACGGGCAGTAACGCGGACCGCGTGACTGGATGTTGCCCGCGAACATCGCCGACTGGGAAAGACCACGCCGCACGATCTCGTGAGTCTCGACGGTCGTGTACGTGATGTGACAGGAGACTTGTCGCTGACGGATTCCAGGGCCGTAGACGGCAAACGGTATCGGCTCCGGGTCGCCCGGCTGCTCGACCAAGCGGTCGAAGTCGATGGTGCGGTGATCGAGACGAGGGCACGTGCCGGTCTTCAGCCGACCCAGGCGGAACCCGAGCGCGCCGAGCGACTCGCTCAGACCCATGGCGGCGGGATCGCCGGCGCGTCCACCCGAATGGCTCTGGGAGCCCACGTGGATCTGCCCTCGGAGGAAGGTGCCGGTCGTGAGAACGAGCGCACGCCCCCGGAAAATCTCTCCCAAATCGCTCTCGACTCCCGCCACTTTCCCCTGATCGAGCACGATCCTTTCGACGTTTGCCTGGCGCAGGATCACACCCCGCGCCGTCTCCATGACGCGCTTCATGCGCGCGCGGTAAAGAGCCTTGTCGGCCTGCGCGCGAGTGGCACGAACGGCGGGGCCCTTCCGCGTGTTCAGAGTCCGGAACTGGATTCCGGTCTCGTCGATCGCCAGCGCCATTTCGCCGCCGAGCGCATCGATCTCCTTCACCAAATGGCCCTTACCGATGCCACCGATCGCGGGATTGCAGGACATCTGACCGATGTGGTCGAGGTTCTGCGTCAGGAGGAGGGTGTCGGCCCCGACACGTGCCGCAGCGAGCGCAGCCTCGATGCCTGCATGGCCGGCGCCGACGACGATCACGTCGTAGAGCTCGTCGCCCATGGTTCGGCGCCGAACCTTATTTGCCTATGCAGAATTCGGCAAACACCCTGTCGAGAACGTCCTCACTCGTGATCTCGCCCGTGATGTCACCGAGAGCAGCGGCGGCGGACGCCAGATCGCTCGCGACCAGCTCCAGCGGGGAACCGGTCATGAGTCCGTCGGCCGCTCGCGTCAGCTCCGCGACGGCTCTCCGAGCCGCGTCCCGATGGCGCGTCCGATAGATGCTCACCTCGCCAGCGTCGTGGTGCGACGAGCGCTGGAACAGCGGGACCGCCAGTAGCGAGAGGATGCGCTCGATTCCACGCTCCTCGAGGGCGCTCGCCTCCACCACGGGTACGTCACCCAGCAACGCCTGGACGTCGGCGACGGTGATCGCCGCCGCGAGATCGGACTTGTTCAGTACGGCGACCGTTTCACGCCCCCTCACCAACGTTGCGACCAACTGGTCGTCAGCGCCGAGGATCGTGCTGCGGTCGAACACGGCAACGACACACGCCGCGTCCTCGATCGCCGCGCGGCTGCGTGCGATCCCCATGCCTTCGATGAGCTCGGGGGTCTCCCGGATTCCCGCCGTGTCCATGAGCACCACGGGCGCGCCGTCGACGGCCACCACCGCCTCCACCACGTCTCGCGTCGTGCCGGCGATCGGCGTCACCAACGCCCGCTCGCGCCCGGCGATCGCGTTCAGCAGACTCGACTTGCCCACGTTCGGGCGGCCGACGACGGCTACGCGGGCTCCCTGATAGCGCACGCGCGCCCGCTCGAAGCCGTCGATCAAACCCTGGAGCTCCATGCGTACCGAAGACACCTCGCGGTTCAGCTCGTCGGCGGTCAGGGGGGAAGGTCTTCCTCCGGGAAGTCGAGCGCCGCTTCACAGAGCACACGCGCGCGAAGGATCGCCTCCCGAAGTCGCGCCACCCTGGACGACAGGTGACCGTCGAGCTGCGACCAGGCCAGCCGTCGTCCCGCTTCGGTCTGGGCCGCGATGAGGTCCGCGACGGCCTCGGCCTGAGCGAGATCGAGCCGCCCGTTCAGGAAGGCTCGCTTGGTGAACTCACCGGGCTCCGCGGGCCGCGCACCCGCGCGACAGACGCTTTCGAGCACCCGCTGACTCAGAAGGGAACCGCCGTGGCATTGGATCTCGACCACGTCCTCCCCCGTGTAGCTGTGCGGGCCGGCCATCGCGAAGACGAGGACCTCGTCCAACGCGACACCGCCGGAACGGTCGAGCACGTGCCCGAGGTACACGCGCCGCGACTCGGGAATTCCGACGCCGCGCTTCCGTCGGAACAAGCCCCCCACGAGCGCGCGGGCTTCGGGCCCGCTCACGCGAACGATCGCAACCCCTCCGACGCCCGGTGGCGTCGCGATTGCCGCGATGGTGTCGGTTCGGGACCTCACGCGATCGTCCCGTTCTCCGGGCTGCGCGCAATCGAGCGCGCCGATTCAGATGCGGCTTGCTACTACGCCGGCGCTCGATTCGTCCACCACTGCTGCCCGATCGTCAGCACGTTGTTCACCAACCAGTAGACGACCAGACCGGACGGGAAGTTGATGAACATGACCGTGAACATCACCGGCATCAGTATCAGCATCATGCGCTGCTGCGTCGGATCCATACCGGTCGACGGTGAGAGGTACTGCTGGAGGATCATGCTGCCGCCCATCAGCAGCACGAGGATCGGAATCGGAATTCCGAACGGCGAGAAGTCGTTGCAGCCCGTCGCGGTACCGCCCGGCCATGGGTAGCATTCGTGGGCGGAGAGATCGTGTACCCAGAAGGCGAACTTCGCGTGACGGAGCTCGATCGCCTGACTGAGCGCCTGGTAGAGTCCGATGAACACCGGGAACTGAAGAAGCATGGGTAGGCAGCCTCCCAGCGGGTTCACGCGGTGGCGGCGATAGAGCTCGATCATCTCCTTGTTCAGCTGCTCACGATCGTCCTTGAATTTTTCACGGAGCTTCACCATCTGCGGCTGCAGACGCTGCATGTCGCGCATCGACTTCATGCTCCGGTTGGTCAGCGGGATGAACAAGACCTTGACGAGGATGGTCAGGAGGATGATGTCGACGCCGTAGTTTCCGGTCAGGCTGTGAAACAGCTTCAGCAGTCGCAACAACGGCGCCGCGAGGAACGAGAACCATCCGAAATCGACCGCGCGGGAGAGCTCGTGTGCCGATTGTTCGAGTAGCTCGACGTCTTTCGGCCCCACGTAGAGGGTGAAATGAGCCGACGCGTCCGTGGCTTTTTTGAGCGGGCTCACGATCAACAGCTGAACGCCGCCGCTCTCGGGGCTCACGGTGGCGCGGCTCTGGGCGGGGTCTGACGGCACCAGGGCGGCCAGGAAATAGTGATCGGCGTAACCGACCCATCGGAGCGGCGGCTCGTAGGTGTGCGGTGCCGCGGTCGCGATCGTGGTCGCGAGCTCGTGTACGACGGTCTTGTCCGTCAAAACCGCGGTGCCCCGATAGTTTGCTTCCGGGTCGCCGTGAATCGGAGCCTGGATGTGATGGCGCCACGAGACGCCGATCCGGGCCCAGGGTTGCGAGCCGCGGACGCGGATGTCGACCTCGATCGGATAGGCATTTCCGGAAAAGGTCAGCACCTTCTCGATCTCGGTCCCCGACGGCAACACTCCGTGGAGCGTCAGCGCAGCGCTCGCACCGTCTCTGACGTCGAGCGTCGGGCTGTCGGCCGCGTAGACGACCTGGGTATCGTCCTCCAGCTTCCTCCCATCCTCGGAAAACAGGCGAACCCCCAAGGGACGAGCCGCTCCTGGGGAGACCTCGATCATCTCCAACGGAGGGCTGTCAGTACCGATGGCCTGGCGGTACTTCTTCAGCTGCAGGCTCGTGATCCGTCCGCCCGCGGTCGAAATGCGCGCCTGGAAGAGATCGGTGTCCACGGTCACTTCCTCGCCGCCGTCTACCGGCGCGACCTCTTCCGGAGGCGTCGCCGAATCCTGACTGCGGGCGGCGACCGATGGGAGCTCGGGCGAGCGAGAGACTACCGGGACGTCGGCACCGGGTGGGGGCGCCGGATAGAAGTACTGCAGCGCCTCTTGGTAGACGACCAAGACGACGAGACACAGCACTGCGGCGAGTATGGCGCGTCGTTCCATCCGCAACTCACGGAAGGGCGCTGGGAACCGGATCGACCCCTGCGTCCGACCACGGATGGCAGCGCAACAAGCGGCGTATCGCCAGCCACGTCCCCTTGAGACCGTGCTGGGTCACGGCGTCGATCGCGTACGCGGAGCACGAGGGCTCGAAACGGCACGCGTGCGGCAACATGGGGGAGAGCGCTAGGCGGTAGACTCGAATCGGGAGCACCGCGAGCTGCCTCGAGATCGGAAACCCCCCGGTCACGTCAGACCCGGCGCTCGACCGCCGCCCCGAACTGGCTCGCAATATCCGCGGTGGTGAGAGACCCGGCTCCAGGCTTGGCGATGACGAGTACATCGTGCTCCAGCCGCGACCGCCCCGGAAAGCGACGGAACACTTCGCGAATTCGACGCTTCAAACGATTGCGCGTCACCGCTCCTCCGACCTTCCGGCTCACGGTGACACCGAGGCGGCTCGTGCCCGGCCGAGGTCGCACCAGGATGACGAACTGTGGAGCGCTCCAGCGGGATCCCCTTCTGCCCAGCGAGAGGAACTCCCGACGGCGACGAATGCGAGTCGCCTTGGGGAAACCCTCGCCCGTGGGCGCCGTCATCTCGGCTGCTTCGGAGGGATCGAGACCGTCAGGCGTTTTCGACCCTTGGCGCGGCGGCGCTTGAGCACTTGTCGACCACCCGGAGTGGCCATACGCGCCAGGAAGCCATGGGTCCGCTTGCGGCGGGTGTTGCTGGGTTGAAAAGTCCGTTTCATGAGAGTGCGGGGTTATCCATCACAGCGGGTCGCTGCTGTCAATTTGGTCAGGCGGTTGGGGCCGCGGCGGCAGTTTCGGCGCCCGGTGCTTTCGCATGCTCCGCGCATTTTGCTCGGACCGCGCGTGGCTTCCGACAACCTTCCGCCGAGCAGATCTTGTAGCGGCCCTTAGGGAGCGTGCCTTGACGCCACTTCTTGTAGTGGCGGGCACAGTACCCCTTGCCGACGACCGCGCCGGCGCAGCCTTCCGATTTGCAAGTCCCTTTTGCCATACGTCTCGATCCTCTCTCCTGCTCACGACGGTTCGCCGCGGGGGTGTTTCACATCGGCACCAACCTGGCAAGCCGATCGGCGCCGCGTTGCTGGCCGGCGCAAAAAACTGTTAGGGAGCGCTCCTCGTGTCTCTCAAGTACGCGATCTTGAGCCTTCTCGCCCACGACCCCCTCACCGGGTACGAGCTCATGAAGCTCTTCGACGGGTCAGTCGGCTACTTCTGGCACGCGACGCACCCCCAAATCTACAAGGAGCTCGCGCGTCTCGAGAGCGCTGGGGACATCGTCCATCGGAGCGTTCAGCAACGCGGCCGGCCCACCAAGAAGATCTACTCACTCAGTGAAAGCGGTCAGAGAGAGCTCCTCGTGTGGCTTCGTGTTCCGGCGGCCGCTCAACGCGTCAAGGACGAAATGATGCTCAAGACGTTCTGTTGCGGCCTTCTGGACGGCAGCGAGGCGCTGGAGCTCCTCGACCGTCATCGTCTCCTGCACCAGTCGCGCTTGCATCGCTATCAAGAGCTGGAACGCTTTCTCCGGAGCGGGCCCAGCATGTCGAGTCGGGAAAGACTCGGTCCCTACCTCACCCTCCTGCGCGGCATCCGGTACGAACGCGATTACATCGGGTGGTGTGACGAGGCTCGGACCTTGCTACGCAACGCGGGGGATGCTCCGGCCGTCCGCAATCGGCGACGGTCGAGTGCGGGACGAACGGCTCGCAAGCCGCGCGCCTGAGGAGCGCGGTTCACTCCGGAACGTCCTCGGCGCCGCCTGTCGCGGAACCGCCGTCGTCGTCGTCCGGTGCTTCCGGCGCGTCCGGTTCCTCCGGCTCTTCCCGCTCGGCCAGGCGGGTCATGCTGACCACCCGCTCGTCGTCGGCCACGTCGATCAGCCGGACGCCTTGAGTGTTGCGGCCGATGACCCGGATGTCGCCGACCCGGAGCCGAATGATCTTTCCACTGCTCGTCACCAGCATCACGTTGTCGTCGTCGGTGACCTGTTGGACTCCGACGACGCGCCCGGTGCGTTCGGTGGTCTTCATCGTGATGATGCCCTTGCCGCCGCGCGATTGCACTCGGTACTCGGCCGTGTCGGTGCGCTTGCCGTAGCCGTTCTCGGCCACCGTCAGCACGCTCGCGCCGGGAGTCAGCATCTCCAAGCTCACCACGGCGTCGCTGCTGTCGAGGGTGATTCCCTTCACCCCGGCCGCGCTTCGTCCCATGCTGCGCACCTCGACCTCACGGAACCGTATGGATTGGCCCTCGCGCGTCGAAAGGATGACCTCTTGCTTGCCATCCGTCAGGCGTACGTCGATGACCTCGTCTCCCTCTTCGAGGCCGATCGCGATGATGCCGGACGGCCGGGGGTTCGCGTACGCCATCAGATCCGTCTTCTTCACGACTCCTTGCTTGGTCGCGAAGAACACGAAGTGATTCTCTCGGAACTCCCGAACCGGCAGAAACGCGGAGATCTTCTCGTCTTGGCGCAGCTCGAGGAGATTGACGATCGCCTTGCCGCGCGCCGCCCGGCCCGCCTGCGGTACCTCGTGCACCTTGATCCAGTACACCTTGCCCGCCGTGGTGAAGAACATGATGAAGCTGTGCGTCGACGCGACGAACAAATGCTCGACGAAGTCTTCCTCGCGGGTCGTGGTGCCGATCTTGCCCTTTCCGCCTCGCCGCTGCGCGCGGTACAGCGAGACGGGATTCCGCTTGATGTAGCCTTCGTGCGAGATCGTGACCGCCATGTCCTCGTCGACGATCATGTCCTCGATGGAAATGTCGCCGATCTCGTCCACGATCTCGGTGCGCCGGGAGTCGCCGTAGTTCTTCTTCAGCTCACGGAGCTCCTCGACGATGATTTTCAGGACCTCCCGCTCGTCCCCCAGGATCGCCCGCAGGCGGGCGATCAGCGCCTCGACCTCGCGGTGCTCCTCCAAGATCTTCTCGCGCTCCAAGCCGGTCAGACGCTGCAGGCGCATGTCTAGGATCGCCTGCGCCTGAATCTCGGAGAGCGCGAAGGCGCCAACCAACCCTTCCTTGGCAGCGGCGGGATTCGCGGCTTTGCGGATCAGCTGGATGACGGCATCCAGATTGTCCAACGCGATCCGCAGACCCTCGAGGATGTGGAGTCGCTCCTCGGCCTTGCGGAGGTCGAAGACCGTCCGGCGCGTGACGACCTCGACCCGATGCGCGACGAAGTGTTGCAGCACCTGCTTCAGGCTCAAGAGCCGCGGCCGATTTTCGACGATCGCCAGCATGATCATGCCGAACGATTCCTGCATCGGGGTCAGCTTGTAGAGCTGGTTCAGGACGATCTCGGGAACCGCGTCACGTTTCAGCTCGACGACGATGCGCATCCCCTGACGGTCGGATTCGTCGCGGAGATCGGAGATGCCGTCGATGCGCTTCTCGTTCACCAGCTCGGCGATCCGCTTGATCAGGGTCGCCTTGTTCACCTGGAAAGGGATCTCGTTGACGATGATGCTGGTGCGTCCGCTGCGCTTGTCGACCTCCGTCGTGGCGCGGGCGCGAACCTGAAGGACGCCCTTCCCGGTCTCGTACGCCTCGCGAATCGCCGCTTTGCCGTGGATGAATCCCGCCGTCGGGAAATCGGGTCCCGGCACGTGCGTCATCAGCTCCGCGGTCGTGATCTCCGGTCGCTCGATCACGGCAATGGTCGCGTCGGCGATCTCGCTCAGGTTGTGGGGCGGGATGTTGGTGGTCATGCCGACGGCGATCCCCGAGCTGCCGTTGATCAGCAGATTGGGGATACGCGCCGGCAGAACGCGCGGCTCTCGGAGCGTCTCGTCGTAGTTGGGGGTGAACTCGACCGTCTCCTTGTCGATGTCCGCCAGCAGCTCGCTGGCGATCCTCGCCATGCGGATCTCGGTGTAACGCATGGCCGCCGGCGAGTCCCCGTCGACGGATCCGAAGTTCCCCTGTCCCTGGATCAGGGGGTAGCGCATCGAGAAGTCTTGCGCCATTCGCACGACCGCGTCGTAGACGGCGGAATCGCCGTGCGGATGGTATTTACCGATGACGTCGCCGACGACGCGCGCGGATTTCTTGTAGCCCTTGTTCCACTCGTTTCCGAGGTCGTACATCGCGAACAGGATGCGCCGATGTACGGGCTTCAATCCGTCGCGCACGTCCGGCAACGCGCGACGAATGATGACGCTCATTGCGTAGTCCATGTAGGACTGACGCATCTCGTCTTCGATGTTGATCGGAATCTTGTGGTGCCTGAGCGTCGACTCCATCAGACGTCTAGATTTCTCACGGACAAGGCATTGTCCTCGATGAACTTTCGACGGGGCTCGACCTCGTCACCCATCAGGGTCGAGAACACCTCGTTCGCGGTGTACGCGTCGGAGAGCTTTACCTGTAGGAGCGTCCGCGTATCCGGGTTCATGGTTGTCTCCCAGAGTTGCTCCGGGTTCATCTCACCGAGGCCCTTGTAGCGTTGAATCTCGAGCCCCTTCCGCCCGTCTCGGATGATGAGCTCCACGCCCTCGCGCAAGGTGCTCGCCTGGACGACCCGATCACCCATCGTGAGGGTGAACGGCGGATTCCCCGCCGCCGCGAGCTCTGCCGCCAACCGGCGCAGCTCCTCGAACTCCGGCGAGAGACATAGCTCCATGTCGATCGCGGTGCGCTGCGTGCCGCCATTGACGCGGGTCGCGAAGATCAAGCGGTGACTGTTGTGCTCGAGATCGTCTTCGATCGTGAACGTGACGGGGCGGAGATTGGAGGCGATGGTTTCCAAATGCTGCTCGACGCCGTGCGCGATCTCGGCGACGCGCTCTCGGTCGCGCAACCACTCCTGTGGGTTGTCCGGGAGCGTGGCGATGGCGTGGACGATGTCCCGCTGGCGCTTCTTGCGCTCGACCACGTCCATGATCTTCTCGAACCGGGTGCTGCGCTTGACGATGCCCTTGAGCGGCATGCCCGTGAAGCTCGTCCCGTTGGACTCCAAGCGGACGTCCTCCGTTCCGAGCTCGATCAGATAGTCCTCGAGCGCCACTTCGTCTTGTAGATAGCGTTCTTGTTTGCCTCGCCGCACCTTGAAGAGCGGCGGTTGCGCTATGTAGAGAAAGCCCTTCTCGATGAACTCTTCGAACTGGCGATAGAAGAACGTCAGCAGCAGCGTCCGTATGTGGGAGCCATCGACGTCGGCGTCGGTCATGATGACGATGGTCTGGTAGCGGAGCTTCGTCATGTCCTTGCCGTCCTTGCCCACGCCGGCACCGAGAGCGGTGATCAAGGTACGAATCTCTTGCGACGAAAGCATCTTGTCGAAACGGGCCTTCTCGACGTTCAGAATCTTGCCGCGGAGCGGGAGGATTGCCTGGTTTTTGCGGTCGCGGCCTTGCTTGGCCGATCCTCCCGCGGAGTCGCCCTCCACGATGAAGATTTCCGACAGCGCCGGATCCCGTTCCTGACAATCGGCGAGCTTTCCGGGTAGCGAGCCCGAGTCCAGAGCTCCCTTCCGCCGGGCCAGCTCCTTCGCCTTGCGCGTCGCTTCCCTGACCCGGGCCGCTTCGAGCCCCTTCTGCACGACCCGTCTCGCGTCAGCGGGATGCTCCTCGAAGTAGGCGCCCAATTTCTCGTTGACCAAGGTCTCGATGAAACCCTTGACCTCGCTGTTCCCGAGCTTGGTCTTGGTCTGGCCCTCGAATTGCGGCTCGGGAACCTTCACCGAAATCACCGCGGTGAGACCCTCCCGGCAGTCGTCGCCCTGGAGCGCATCTTCATCCTTCTTGCTGAGGTTGGCGGCCGCGGCGTAGCTGTTGACCGTACGGGTCAGCGCCGACTTGAAGCCGATCAGATGGGTACCGCCCTCGATCGTGTTGATGTTGTTCGCGAACGCGTAAATGTTCTCCGCGTAGCCCTCGTTCCACTGCAGTGCGAGTTGCATCTCGACGCCCTCGCGCTGCCCTTCGACGAAAATGACTGGGTGGATCGGCGTCTTGGTGCTGTTCAGGTGCTCGACGAACTCCACGATCCCACCCTTGTAGTGGAACTCGTGTCGTTTCTGATCGCGCTCGTCCTGGATCGAGATGCGGACACCTTGGTTCAGGAAGGCCAGCTCCCGTAAGCGTTGGGCGAGCACGTCGAAACTGAAGTCGTGCACCTCGAAGATCAGCTGGTCGGGCTTGAAGGTGACCTTGGTCCCGCGTAGCTGGGTCGTGCCTACCTCTTGGAGGCGGCCCTCCGGCTTGCCGCGGCGGTAGCGCTGAAAGTAGACCTTGTTCTCGCGCTTGATCTCTACTTCGAGGTACTCCGAGAGCGCATTGACCACAGAGACTCCGACACCGTGGAGTCCGCCCGAGACGCGATACGCTCCCTTGTCGAACTTTCCGCCCGCGTGCAGCTTGGTGAGAACGACTTCCGCGGCCGAGATCTTCTCCGTGGGGTGAAGGTCGACCGGGATGCCGCGCCCGTTGTCCTCCACGGTGACGCTGTTCTCGACGTGGATCGTGACGTCGATGCGATCACAGTGTCCGCCCAAGGCCTCGTCGATCGAGTTGTCGACGACCTCGAAGACGAGGTGGTGCAGACCCCGTTCTCCGGTATCCCCGATGTACATCCCGGGCCGTTTCTGGACGGCCTCGAGACCCTCCAGGACCTTGATGTTGTCGGCGCTGTAGGTAGAGGAGTCGGGTGAAATATTCTCGGCCATGACGTCGCTATTCTGTCGGTTTTGAGACGCGAAGGGGTCCCCACAAGACCCTCGACCACCCCGCCTCTCCTCCCCCAAATTAGCAAGAGCCGTACGGGGGGTAAAGCTTTCTACATTCGTAGCTTAGAGGCGCATTGGCATGACGACGTAGGAGTAGCCCTCATCCTCTTGGAGACGCAGGATTCCCGGGCTCACTTCGTCCGTCAGACCGATCTCCACGGTTCCAGCGACGCCGCCCAACGAGAGCACGTCGAGCAGGTAGCGGGCGTTGAATCCGATGGCGAACTCGTCGCCGCCATAGTCCGCCTCGAGCTCCTCCCGTGCCTCACCGATGTCCGGATTGGTGGTCATCACCTCGAGCAGACCGTTGTCTATCCGGAGCTTCACGCCGCGAGAGCGTTCGCTGGAAAGAATCGAGACGCGTCGGAGGGCACCCAGGAGCTCTTCGCTGCCGATCCGCACGTGCCGCTTGCTCTCCTTCGGGATTACCTGGCGGTAGTCCGGAAACTCGCCTTCGATGAGGCGCATGAAGAGCTCGACGCCGGCCCGCTCGATTCGGGCCAAGTTACCGCCGATCGAGAAGCTGATCTCGCCGTCCGCCCCTTCGAGGAGCCGCTTTGCTTCGACCAGTCCTTTACGCGGCAGAATGACGCCCGGCCGGATCTCGACACCCGGCACTTCGCGTTCCACCAGTGCCAGCCGATGGCCATCGGTCGCCACCAAGCGCACGTGGTTTTTGTCGGCGCTCTCGATGAACACCCCTCCTAGACTGAGACGCGTCTCGTCGCTCGACACGGCGAACAACGTCTTCTCGATCATCTCCCCGAGTGCGTCGCTCGAAAGGCGCATCGCGACGGCGCCTTTCTTGGCCGCGGGTGTGGCGGCAGGAATGCTGGGAAAGTCCTTCGGGTCTATCGAGAGCATCCGGTAGCGCGCCCGACCGCCCGTCACCTCGACTCCACCACCCTCGCCGGTACGGAGAACCACCTCATCGCTGGGGAGCTCACGTACGATCTCGTACAGCTTCCGGGCATTGACCGTGATCGACCCGTTTTGGGCCACCTTGCCTCGACACTGGCGCCGAATTCCCACTTCCAGGTCGGTGGCGGTCAGCTGGATCTCTGCGCCGGTGGCTTCGATCAGGACGTTCGCAAGGATCGGAAGCGTATTGCGTTTCTCGACCACCCCTTGGGTCAGGTACAGGCCCTGCAGGAAGTCGCTTTTTTCGACCCTCAGATCCATGATCGGTTCCGTCTCACTCTCGGCTTCTTCTTAGCTTACTGATCAGAGAGAAGTAAATTCTTAGAGACTAGTAGTAGTAGGTAGCGACGATTGGTGGAAACGGGCCCCAAGCGTCTGGAACCACTGCTTTGGTGCGTGTGTGATGATGTGCATGCGGCCGCCGGGAACGCCCGACGAGCCGCCTCGAGGGCATCTCGGTCCCATCCCCACTCACTAGCGATCCACTCCAGATCCACCAACAGTCAACAGGTCAGGGCTTGCCGTGCGCCTGCCGCTCCAATTCCTCGACGGTCGCCCGAAGGCGTTCGTCGGTCTTCACCCGGTTTGTGATTACCTTGTTGGCGTGAATGACGGTCGAATGATCTCGACCGCCGAAGCGCTCTCCGATCGTGGGGAACGATCCACCCGTCAGCTTGCGGGCGAGATACATCGCTACCTGGCGGGGAAACGCGAGCTTGCTGGTCCGTCGCTTCGAGAGGAGATCGCTCAAGCGGAGGCCGTAGTGTTCGCAGACGACCCGTTGCACGACATCGATGCTGATCGTCGACCGATCCCGCAGCAGGTCGTGTAGGACCTGGCGAGCAAAGTCGACGGTGATCGAGGTCTTCGACAGAGAGGCGAAGGCGGAGAGTCGGGTCAGGCACCCCTCGAGCTCTCGTACGTTCGAGTCGACCTTCGAGGCGAGATGAATCGCGACCTCGCGGGGAAGATCGAGTCCGTCGATTTCTGCTTTCTTTTCGAGGATCGCCACCCGCGTCTCCATGTCCGGTGGCTGAAGGTCTGCGATCAGACCCCATTCGAAGCGGTTGCGAAGACGCTCTTCCAGACCGGGAATCTCCTTGGGTACCGTGTCCGACGTCAGAATGATCTGCCGATGGTCCTCGTGAAGGGCATTGAAGGTGTGGAAGAATTCCTCCTGGGTTCGCTCGCGGTTGGCGAGAAACTGGACGTCGTCGATGATCAGAACGTCGATCTTCCGAAACAGCGACTTGAACTCGTCCATGCGATCGCGCCGGAGCGCCGTGATGAGCTGCGTCATGAACGATTCGGCGCTCAGGTAGGCGACGCGCGCGTCTGGATTCTCCTCGAGAGCCGCGTGCCCGATCGCGTTCGCGAGGTGGGTCTTTCCGAGGCCCACGCCACCGTACAAGAACAACGGGTTGTAGTGCTGGCCTGGTTGAGCGGCCACGGCCTTGCAGGCGGCGTTCGCGAACTGGTTGCTGGCCCCGACCACGAACGTGGCGAACGTGTAGCGCGGCACGAGGGCGCCGAAACGAATGGGGCGCCGCCGTGCCCGCGATTGCTCGCCCGGGAAGAGCTCACCCTGGGCTCGGCCAGGCGCGATGATGCTCACGCGACACTCTTTCCCGACCGAGCGCAACGCGTCTTCGAGCGCACCGGGATGATGTGTCGTCCACGTCGCGACCGCCGTGCTCGGAGCAAGGAGGCGAAGAACGTTGCCATCCATGCCGGCAAAACGCAGACCCTCGATGCACGTACGGTATACGTTCGGTCCGAAGCGACCGAGCAAGACCTCGCGCGCGCGTTGCCACGCATGCTCGGCGGATTCTTCGACGGGTGCAGGTCGGCTCATCAGCGCCGCGGCCAGAATCAGAGGGAGAGGACCTCGTCAGTAGGCGGCGAGTGTCTAGACCCTTTGATTGGGGGAAGCAAGCGTCGAATGCGAAACGCGCGCACTCGGATGCGCGTTGACCGAATGTACCCTCGATGGTACCAGCAGGACGCGCTCGGGCGCGAGGCAGTCTTTCGTGACGACAGTCTCCAGCAGGCTCTACGATGAAGCGTCTCGCCTGCTACCGGGCGGCGTGAACAGTCCCGTCAGAGCGTGGCGCAACGTTGGTGGGACGCCGCTCTTCATCCGGGCCGCCAAGGGGGCCGTCATCACCGATGCCGACGGTCGTGACTACTGTGACTTCGTCGGATCCTGGGGTGCGGCGATTGCGGGCCATGCGCATCCGGCGGTGGTGGCAGCGGTCGATGAAGCCGCCGCCGCCGGACTCGGGTTCGGCGCCCCGACCGCGAGCGAGATCGATCTGGCGCGCACGATCACGGAGGCGATGCCGTCGATCGAGATGATTCGCATGGTCAACTCCGGCACGGAGGCGACCATGTCGGCGATTCGCCTGGCCCGGGCCTTCACGGGTCGGCCGAAGATCCTGAAGTTTGCCGGCTGCTACCATGGTCATTCCGACGGGCTCTTGGTGCGAGCGGGGTCGGGAGCATTGACCTTCGGCATCCCCGATAGCGCCGGCGTACCCGAGGCCGTGGCGTCGAACACGCTGGTCGCGGCCTACAACTCCACGAACGAGGTGGATGGGTATTTCGCCGCACACGGCAGCGAGATCGCGGCGGTCATCGTGGAGCCAATCGCCGCGAACATGGGCGTCGTGCCCCCCCAGGCCGGCTTTCTGCAGACCTTACGGGAAGTAACGCAGAGGGCGGGCTGTCTCCTCGTCTTCGACGAGGTGATCTCCGGATTTCGGGTGGCGCGGGGTGGCGCACAAGGGTCGCTCGGTATTTCTCCGGACCTGACGTGTCTCGGGAAGATCATCGGCGGAGGCCTACCGGTCGGCGCATTCGGGGGCCGACGCGAGATCATGGAGCTCCTGGCGCCCCTCGGGCCCGTGTACCAAGCCGGTACCCTGTCAGGTAACCCCGTCACCATGGCGGCGGGTCGCGCGACCCTGGCACTGCTCGACGACCGGGCCTACGAACGGCTCGAAGCCGCTGGTGCCAGGGTGGCGACGGGGCTCGAGGAGGCAATGAAACGAGCGGGCGTCTCGGGTTGCGTCCAACGCACGGGCTCGATGTTCACGATCTTCTTCGGCATCGCGCACGCGGCTAGCCTCGCCGATGTCGAGTCCGCGGACCGCGAGCGATTTCGCCGGTTTTTTTTCGCGATGCTGGAACGAGGCATCTACCTTCCACCATCTCCGTTCGAGGCCGCCTTCGTGTCGCTGGCTCACGGCGAACGTGAGATCGAGGCCTTCCTCATGGCTGCCGGGGAGGTCTTGCGGAACCTTCGGAGCTGAGAGAGGTGGTCGCGCCTGACGAGTCGAAGCGCGGAGGGACGGTTATTCGCTATGCGAAGTATTCCGCCCTCCCTTTCGAGTTCGTCGGATCCATCGCGGCTGGAGTTTTCTTGGGCGGTAAGCTAGACGCTTGGCTCGGTACGGAGCCTTGGCTGACGCTGGCCATGACGATCGTGGGGACGGTGATCGGCTTCTACCGAATGATCCAGATCCTTCGCAGATTTCAACGAATGGCATGAGCTTTCGTCTTCTCCGTATTCAGGGGCTACTGCTCTCACTCACTACGGTCGCGGCGCTCGTCTCGTCGTACGTGGCTCTACGTCCGCTTGGGATCGTGCTCGGTGGCAGCGCCGCATGGCTCGACTTGATCGCGATCCGTGGGCTGGTCGTTCTCATGTTGGCGCGTCGACCGAGCCGTCGGCAGTTCCTGCCGATCGCCCTCGTCAAATCGGGCGTACTCATCGCCGTTCCGGCGATCGCCTTGTTCTTGCCACCGGGTCTCGTCGACGGTCCATCGTTCGCGCTCGGCGTCACGGCTCTGCCGGCAGCGGTGGTAATCGATGCGATGCTTCCGCTGGTCGCCGAATCAGAAAGGAATGGAGCGTAGATGGAGCACGGGTTCTCTTGGATGCAACAGATTCCAGTCGTGTCGCTCCTGCCCTCCCACACGACGACCGCGCTTCTGGTCATGGTGGGGCTGTTGCTTTTTGCGTTCCGTGCGAGGCAACAGCTGGCCGCGGTCACCGATCCAGTCGTGCCAGATACCGGCTTCTCCGCGAGGAACATTGCAGAGGTGCTCACCGAGTTCATTACCAATCTCGCCGAGAACGTCGTCGGTCACGACGGACCGAAGTACGTTCCGTTGTTCGCGAGCCTCTTCGTGTTCATCTTGGTTTCCAACCTGATCGGACTGATCCCGGGCTTTTCCCCGCCGGCGGACAACTTCAATACCACCTTCGCTCTCGGCGTCGTCACGTTCGTCGCATACAACTACTTCGGCGTGCGGGAGCATGGGCTCGCGTATCTGAAGCAATTCATGGGTCCTTTGCTGTTCCTCGCTCCGCTCATGGTGATCGTCGAGCTCTTCAGCCACGCGTTCAGACCGGTGTCGTTGGCGATTCGTCTATACGGAAATATGTTTGCCGATCACCTATTGCTTGGTCTCTTCACGGACCTGACCAAGCTGGTGATACCGGTGATCTTCTATCTTCTGGGAACCTTCGTTTGCCTGGTTCAGGCGCTCGTCTTCACGCTGCTGACGATGGTGTACGTCAGTCTGGCCATCAGCCACGACCACTAGAAGTACGACCACCGAAGCAGCTCAATCGATTCGTGCCGTTTCGCATGCGGAGAGGAAAAGAGAGGGGCGGGGGCGCCATAGGCACGGATCTTTACCTAGGAGGGCTGTGAATATGTCGAAAGTCCTGTGGATGTTTTTGTGGGCGGTAGCGATTTCTTTGGTGGCAACGCCAAGTTTCGCGGCGGATGGAGTCGCTGGAGACACGAGCGGGCTGATCGCACTCGGCGCGGGTCTCGGTATCGGTATCGCGGCGCTAGGCGTCGGCCTCGGACAGGGTCAGGCCACGGCAGCCGCTATGGAGAGCATCGGACGGAACCCAAACTCGACCGATCGCATCTTCGTCCCGATGATCATCGGCCTGGCGCTCATGGAGTCGCTCTGTCTCTACGCACTCGTGATCGCGTTCTTCCTGCAGGGAAAAATACCGGGCTGAAGAGCGACCAACCCGCGCGTTGCATTTGGCGAGGGACGTGGGGTCTAGGCCCCCGTCCCTCGCTTTGCATTTGGGACACAGAAATCGCTTGGGTTTTCGGACTCGGTTGGGATATGGTTCGGTCACCGACGCTCTGAAACTCCTGAATCCTTGGGTCAGTGGTGGTGGGGAAAGGAGGCCGCGGTGGAGGCAATCTCAGGGACAGCGAGAGGTGTAGCGTTCGCGGCGGGACAGATCGTGGGAGGTCAGCGCGTGGTGCTGGCCGCGATTCCAATCGATCAGGTTCACCCCAATCCGCAGCAGCCACGGAGGTTCATCAACCCGGAGGGACTCGCAGAGCTCACCGAGTCGGTGCGCCAGCGTGGAATCTTGCAGCCCATCATCGTGAAACGCGAGGGTGAGGGCTACCTGATCATGGCGGGGGAGCGGCGATACCGCGCCGCCAAAGCCGCCGGTCTCACGGTGATTCCGGCGATCGTTCGTGACGACGATCCCAACGAAATCGCACTCATCGAGAACCTCCAGCGGGAGGACCTGACCGCCCTAGAAGAAGCCGAAGGCCTCGGAGCGATGGTGGCGCGCTACGGGTATACGCACCAGGCGCTGGCACAACTCCTCCACAAGAGTCGACCGTACGTATCGAACACCCTCGTACTGACGCGTCTTCCGGCAGAGATAAAAGCCGAGCTGCACCGATACCCGAACATCTCGCGCGAGATCCTGATGGCCATCGCGCGGCAAGGCTCGGAAGCCGACATGCTGAAGCTCTGGCGCCGAATGAAGCTGGCAAATCTCTCGGTCCACAAGTTCCGAGAATCGAGGAAGCCGGAGAACGGGATCACACGCGCCGCGGAAGTCATGGCGGCCGCACGACGAGTCAACAGGAAGCTCCGAACCTTGGACGTGAGCAGTCTCGAAGGGGGCGACCGTCAGAAGCTCATCCGGGTGCTACGACGGACACGAAAGCGTGTCGACCAAATGTTGGCGGCGGCCGAAGAAATGAGCGTGAGTCCGCTGACCTCTAGGCCGCACCCTCCTCGACGGCGCCCGTTAGGTAGCAGAGTGCATTGAAGACGAGATCCCATCGTCCACCGTCGATGTAGCGACGAATATCGGAAGGCTGACACGAGAAGGCCGACGGAAGCGCGCTCCAAGACTCGATGGTTTCGCCTTCGACGTAGTACGTACGGTATGCGATCTGGGCTTCCATGGTTCGGCTCTCCTTCCGGTCCTCGATACCGTCAGAGAGCAAGCGTCGCGCCATGCGTCCGCTCCACATAAGATCTCGATTTCATGACGAGCCGTCGGGCAGCGGCCGTTCTGACAGGTCAGAAGGAGAGTTGTAGGGACGACGCGAAGGCAGTTTTTAGACAGTACGGGTCGCTGGCCGGGAAAGAAAATGGGGAGAAAGTCTTCGCGCGCTCGAAGAGCTTTCTCCCCATCTTCAGGAGGGTAACCAGCAAGTTGGAGCCTAACCCTCTGCCCCGCCGGGCCACAATCGCCTCGATCCGGGCGGCACTGACAGAAAAAGGGGTGAGAAACGCCGCAAACTTGGCGGTAGAGCCCTCGGCTCAGGCTCCGGCGGTGGGGGAGACGTCGACGCGCTCGGTAGGCGTCAACAGGAGCTTGCTGACGCGACGGCCCTTCAGCTCGCTGACTTTGGCCGTGAATCCGCCGAGCTGCACGGTGTCTCCAACCCGCGCGATTCTTCCGAGCCGCGCGATCACGAAGCCGCCAAGCGTCGCACTTTCCTGTTCCGGAACCTCGATCCCCAGACGCTCGGCAATTTCCTCGAGAAGAACGAGGCCGTCCACGACGTACCCGTCGGCCGTCGCTTCCATACGAGGAGCCTCGGTATCGAACTCATCCTGAATTTCGCCGACGATCTCCTCGAGAATGTCCTCGAGTGTGACGAGCCCCGAGGTTCCTCCGTACTCGTCCACGACGATCGCCATGTGAACCCGCCGCTGTTGAAAGTCCTTCTGCAGCAGGTCGAGGGGTCGGCTCTCGGGAACGAACAAGATGTCTCGCTTGATCTTCAACAAGTCGGTCGCGGAATGAGTACCCAGGGCGGTCTGAAAGAGATCCTTGGCGTGGATCATTCCAACCACGTGGTCGACGTCGGCATCGCAGAGTGGGAAGCGAGTGTGCTGGCTCTGTCTGATCGTCTCGAGGTTGTCCTCTAGGCTGCGGAGCAGACTCAAATGGACGATCTCGGCGCGCGGCACCATGATGTGCTTCGCGGAGCGACGCGTGTAGTCGAATACATTCTCGAGCAGTTTCCTTTTCGAGGCCGAAAGCGTTCCGGTCCGATGCGATTCCGCCAACAGCAATCGCAGCTCCTCTTCGGAGTGCGCGAGCTCGCTCTCGGAGGCCGGAGAGATGTAGAGCGCCCGCAACAAAAAGTTCGAGGACGAATTCAGAAACCACAGTGCGGGATAAAAGACCCGATAGAAGCCTCGCAGGAGCGGCGCGACCACGAGCGACGTCTCTTCGGGCCTCCTGATGGCAAGCGACTTCGGCGCCAATTCCCCGAGCACGATATGGAGGAACGTGATCAACGCGAACGCAATGGAGAGCGAGACGCTATGCACGACGGTCGGTGACCAGATTCCCAGCACTCCGAGAATCGGAGCGACGACGTTGGCAAAGGCAGGCTCCCCGATCCACCCCAATCCGAGGCTCGCCAGAGTGATGCCGAGCTGGGTGGCGGACAGGTACGAATCGAGATTCTGGGTTGCAGCCTGGGCGGCTGCGGACCCCCATACTCCCTCACGTACGAGCTCCTGAAGGCGAGTGGAACGGACCTTTACGATCGCGAATTCGGCAGCAACGAAAAATGCATTGAGCAGGACGAGGAGAGCCGCAAGAACTAGGTAAGCACCTGTACTCATGCGGTGATGGCTGTCGTGGGGAACTGGTGGAGGCGGCGGGGACCCGATGGGTTTGAGACGGGCGCGCTCATTAAGCGTGACGCGGGACTGTACCCAATAGCTCCTTCGGGGTGCAAGGCCGGAGATTTTCAGCTGCTGACAGCGGGGGCCCACATGTTGTAGGGTTCAGGCAGCGAAACCGAGGAGGTTGTCTATGCGAAGGGTTCTGGGGACGGTCGTCGCTACCCTGGGGTTGGTTGCCGTGGCGGTTCCGTGTTTCGCCATCGCCGTTGTCATCGGCCGCGGAACACCTCTCGGCGAGGCTGCGTTCGCGCAGCGGATGCGCATGAGCCCGGAGCTACGAAGCTACGTTGCCATGCGGGGTTATCCCGACTGGGCCGAGGAGGTCGAAGTCGACAGCGGTCTCCCTTTGGGCTCGCACGAACTGCGCGTCTACTATTTGCGTCTCGACCGCGAAGTATCGTTCGCGCGTGCATTCATTCTCGGTCGCCCGCAGGTCAGCCTCCGCCTCTTCGAACGCCCGATTGCTCCCGCGGATCGCGTGCGCATCGAGGAAGCCTATCTCGCAAAGGATCCTGCTCGGCGGGCCGAATTGGCAGCGGAACGCGCGATGGTAGCCGCGGAGCACGCCGAACGCGCCGCCGACGCGGTCGAGAGCCTAGCGGACAAGGCAGAGCACTTCAGCACGCAAGTCGAGCGCGACTTCCATCGGCGTCTGCGCAAGTAAGACGTCCATCTCGCTCCGATCCCAATTGAGGGATCGGGTGCGGGCGCAGGGAAATCCGGAAACGGGCACATCTGCAAGATCGTGCCCGCCACTGCAGGTTGGCACTTCGCGCAGCGCGCGCCCCAGCGTATTCCGGCTGGAGGAGTGTCGCGACCAATCTCCCGCGAGCGGCTCCTACGCCTCCAACCACCTGGACCCGCGACGCTTTTGACCTAGCTCCTCGCGCGACGGGGAGGCTGGAAATCCTTCCTCTCGCTCCTCCGCTGAATGCACGAGTGTTTCGGCCCCCGTGGCACGGAACTTGGTGATTCAGGCGAGACAGACAGACATCGTCTGCATCTCGAGAGGAGATCCGCATGTTCGACCACGCGACCCCCACCCCCACGATCCGCCCCGCGCTTCTGAGCGACATGCATCTGGATTTTCGGACTTCGTATGAGACGTTGTTTCTGTTGGTTGAGCTGTCGGATGCGATGAAGCGAGGCGTCCGACACTACAAGCTCGACGGCACGCCGTTGGATCAGCTCAACAAGGTCGTCGAGGCATTGATCTTCGACGGCGAGGTCTTCTTCGACGACGCAACCAGCGCTGCGCAGCTGGGGCACTGATCGCGTCGGAAGCCGACGAAGACGAGCACGTCGCATGTTCGATGCGACGTGCTCGCGAAGGCAGTAGCCTCAGGCAGATTTCTTCAGGTATTCGCGCGGTCCGGTGATGCTGTGACGGCGCCCGTTCACACGGCGGAACGGAAAGCGATAAACCGCCGGTTGCCCTTGGTGTAGCCGGTGGATCTCTGCGCTCTTCCAGCGCGCCATCCCGGCCCGCAGGTACTCGGGTTCGAGATCCAATGCCGCGCAGACGTTCTCGAAGGAGAATGGCCAATCGGCCTCGGCGCCGGCGGCCCAGCTTTCTACCTCCTCGACCAGTCTTTGGCTCCGACGGTTGGACGACAGAACATGGCGCTGGAAGGTGGCAATGGCCTCCTCGAGCACCGCGAGCATGAGCCGCTTCTCGGGCTGAAAGGCGCTGTCCGAACCGACCCGATCGAAGTACTGAGCGGGGACCAGCGTATCGGGCTCCAAGGGGGTTTGTGTCCGCTCCTCGGTCATTCCGGCGCTACGCAGTTCCATGACGATCCTCCTGTCCGATGTCGGCAGCCTACAGGCGAGACGTCCTTCAACGGTGTGGGTTGGAGCAGGAGCTGAGCAGGTCGCATGCCAGGGATGGCGCGAGGGGATAAACCCCCGTCATCAATCAGATGCGGAGCGACGACTCGATCTCGGGACCCCGCGGCCTCGGGGATGAAACGAGACCTGCGCTGGGGTGAAACGCCACAGGGAGCGCGGACGGGGCGGGACAGGCCGGAAGGCTTCTGGAGATGACCGCAACGCGTTGCCACGACTCGGCGATCTGCTAGCTTCCGGCGTCCGATGTCGGAATTCCAAGCGGCAGACGATCCGGCAGCTCGCCAGCCGATCAAGGACGTCTCCGAGCTCATCGAGTACATCGCCGCGGGGGCAAAGCCCCCCGCGGAGTGGCGGGTCGGGACCGAATACGAGAAAGTCTGCGTATTGCGGGAGAATGGCGTTGCCGCTCCGTTCAGTGGTGAGCGTGGGATCGAGACCTTGCTCGGTCGACTCGCCGAGCGGTTTGGTTGGCAGCCCAAGCGCGAACACGGTCGCATCATCGCCCTCACCGGGCGTGATGCGAACATCACCGTCGAGCCGGGGGGCCAACTCGAGCTAAGTGGTGAGCAGTGCGCCAATGTCCACTGCGCTCACCAAGAGCTTCTGCAGCACGTCAACGAGGTCGTGACGGTTGGCGCCGATCTCGGGATCGTTTTTCTCGGTCTCGGCATCCAGCCCGTGAGTACGGTCGACCAGATCGAATGGGTCCCGAAGCGCCGCTACGGGATCATGGGGCCGTACATGGCCAAGGTCGGAACGCTCGGACAGCGGATGATGAAGCAGACCGCCACGGTCCAAGCGAACTTCGATTTCGGCGACGAACGCGACGCCATGAAGAAATTTCGCGTCGCCATGGGCCTGGTACCGCTGGTTTCGGCGATGTTCGCAAACTCCTCCATCTCGGAGGGGCGCCTCAACGGCTACATGACGCTACGCGGTCACATCTGGACCGATACCGATCGCGCGCGATCGGGACTGCTTCAATTCGCGTTCTCTCCCGATGCTGGCATCGAAGACTACGTGGAGTACGCCCTCGACGTGCCCATGTATTTCATCATCCGCAACGGCGAGTATGTCGAGACCCATATCCCCTTCCGGAGGTTTCTGACCGAGGGTCTTGGGACCGAGCGGGCGACCCTCGATGATTGGGCGTTGCATCTGACGACGTTGTTTCCGGAGGTTCGTCTCAAGCGATACCTCGAGGTTCGCAGTGCCGACAGCCAGCCGCCCGATACGATGTTGGCGTTACCGGCGCTCCTCAAAGGCGTTCTGTACGAGGGGGATTCGCTACAGGCCGCGTGGGATCTGGTGCGAGCCTGGTCATGGCCGGAACGAGTCGAGCTCTACCAAGCGGCCCATCGCGATGGTCTTCATGCTCGTATTCGGAAAATCGCCCTTGCGGAGTTGGCGCGCGAGCTCGTGGAGATCTCCGCGGTCGGCCTGAAGCGGCAAGCACAGCTGAACGACCGTGGTGAGGACGAGGGAATCTATCTCGATCGCCTCAGCGAGTTGGTTCGCGAAGGGAAGTCTCTCGGCCGGAGGCTCGCGGAGCTCTGGGACGGCCCGTGGAACCGAGACATCGGCCGTCTGATTGCTCACACGACCTACCGTATTCGGTAGGTCGGCCCAGGCGACGCGGACGCGGGACGGTGTCAGCCGTTGCCGCCCACGTTGACGCCCACGCGACATTTTCGATATTCCTTCGCCTAGTCGTGGAGGTCAGCCCGAAGATGCGACAACAGGCGGAACGCGAAGGCATGTCGCTCGAGGCGGTTCCCAGCCGAGTGCAAAGGGGCCGACGGATACGGATCGCGGGATTTCTCACCGCTCAGCCCACCCTTCAGGAAATTCCCATGGAGTCTCTCACGACTCACGGAACCCGAGGCGAAGGGCCGGCGACGGGTCTCCGGGCTTTCAGGGTCCACGGCAGGGCTCTCGAACGAGATGGTGCGCGCGACGGCGACCATCTGATCATCGCATCTACCGACAGCCCGACTCAGGGCGTCACAGTGCTCGCAATGGTCGAAAACAGACCCATGCTCCGAACGTTCGTCGGACGGGACAGAGACGGTAGGCCGATCTTGGATGGGACGTCCGAACTCTTGCCGCTGTTCAACTCCGCTCGAGAATATCGGATTTTAGGCGTCTTCGTGGGCATGCTACGGAAGCGCGTCATGGGCTCGAGAGCAGTGCACAATGAGCCCGCCGCCACGACGAGATCGAGCCCGCGAGATAGAGGCATGTTGCTGCGAAGCCAGCTGGATATGCTCGAAGCGGTTCGGTCCGAAACTCGCAACCCACGGTTGCAGATCGCCCTCCGAGCAGAGGCGCAACGGATCCGCCTCTTGCTCCAGAACGGCGCAGTTGTGAATTAACGCTGCTAATAGCAGACCGTAAGTTTTTTCATTTCATCCCCGTGAACTCCCGAGGTAGTAATTTGCCGCAACGCGGCATCTAAGGGGGAACGGCATGCAACAAAGGGCGAAGAAGGCGGATGGCGGGACCGGTGCAGGTCTCTTCGAGCCAGATATTCTCCTTCCAAATCAATATTTTGCGGCATTCAGGCGGGGGCGCGCAGTCGAGGGGGAGCGACGGCTGATGCTCGCCGTCCTCGAGGACGCGGTCGACAGCTACCGGAAGCATGCGGCAGCGTGCGATCCTCGAGAGCAAGCCTGCTTTCTAGAGGCCAAGGAGTGGTTTTCTTCGAGCGATCGCACGTGGCTGTTCGCCTTCGAGAACATCTGTGACGTGCTCGAGATGAACGCCGACTACCTCCGCTCGGGCCTGGATCGATGGCGCCGCGCGCTCGCATTGGCGGCGTCACAGCGCGCCGAAAGCCGGTACGAGCACCCGCTCGAGGGAGCGACCGCTACGGCGTAGCCCGTGGCGGTTGCGGTGTCGCGGCGGCGTCTACTGCTCTGCCGCGTCGCCTAGACCATCGGCAGGAAGGGAGATCATGACGGGAAGCCCCGTCTGATCTCTCAGCGCTTTCTGAAGACGGCCGGCATCGACACTGTCGGTCCAGCCGTATTTCGCCAGCAACCCTTGCGCCTCGCCGTCGAGGTCGCGGAGGCTGTAGATGTCGGGGTGCACTTCCGCGAAGATCGCGCCCCTCCGACTCCCGATCTTCACCGGCTGATAGATGAACTCGCCAGGTGAGCCGACTTGCACCTCCCGAAACAGGAGGGCGATGTCCTCGTTGTAGAGTCGGATGCAACCGTGACTCACTTGCATGCCCACGCCCCACGGCATGTTCGAGCCGTGGAGTGCGTAGAGAGGCAGGGTGAGCTCGAGACGGAATGAGCCAAGCGGGTTCTCGGGATCTCCACCCGCGATGAACGTACGCGGGTCGTTGCGCTCGCGAATGTGCTCGGCCCGTATCGACTCCGGTATCACCCAGGTTGGATTCTCGGTCTTGCCTCTGATCTTGAAGCTGCCCTCCGGTGTGCGCCAATCGTCTCGGCCCAATCCCACCGGGTACGTGACCACGTTCCCGCCTTGATAGTGGTAGAGACGCATCTCGGGAATGTTCACCACGACTCCCTGTCGTCGCGATTCCGGAAGCACGAACTCGGTCGGGATGATGAGGACTTCTCCAGATGCCGGCATCCACGGATCGACACCAGGATTTGCCGACGTCATCTCGTTGTAGCCGAGGTCGAAGTGCCGCCCGACGTCCAGCAGGGTGTCTCCGTCCTCGACGACATAGGTCTCGAGGCCGCCGACCACCGTCGGCGACGGTGTGGTGCCGGACGCGGTCAGAGGAAACCGAACCGGAACGCGACTGGCGAAGCTCTCCTCGGTCCAGCGGGAGGCGTCTGCCGTCCCGAAGGCCGCCAGCCACACCACACCGCCGATCACCGCCGCCGATCTCAGAACGACGCGCCACCCATGCGAAACAGTCCGCATTCCTCAGCCTCCCGCACCGCATTCCCGACACTTGGCAGCGGCGAGCTCACACTCTGGAGCAACCTTGATTCCTTGTCGAGCCGGAACCACCTATGAAATACTCAGTGTGGGGAAGTGGTTGGGAGTCCCTGCCGGGAGGTCGCTGATGCACACGGGCTGGAGGGTTTGGGTGGTGGTGGCGGCGGTGCTGGTCGGTCCGACGGCGGCGGCAGCATTGGACCATCCGCGGATCACGGCCAAGGCCGCGATCATCGCGGACGCGCGGACGGGCAGCGTGCTGTGGGCGCAAGCGCCGGACGAGCAACTGCCACCGGCGAGCACGACCAAGGTGATGACGGCCATCTTGGCTCTCGAGAGCGGCCGTTTGCAGGACCGCGTCGAGGCGAGTCCCGAGGCCTGTGTCGTGGCCCCGAGCAAGGTGCATTTGCAGCCGGGGCAACGGCTCGCGCTCGAGGATCTCGTGTACGCCATCCTGCTCAACTCCGCCAACGATGCGAGCATTGCGATCGCCGAACATCTCGGCTCGTCGGTCGAGGGATTCGGTCAGCGCATGACGGCGCGAGCCCATCTCCTCGGCGCTACGCGGACCCGCTTCGTCAATCCGCACGGCCTCACCGCGGAGGGCCACTACACGACGGCTCGCGACCTCGCGACGATCTTTCGCTACGCGCTCGGCGTGCCGAAGTTCCGCCAGATTCTCGGGACCAAAGCCGTCGTCGTCGGCGTGGAGAACAGCTCACGTCGCATCGCGCTCCGCAGCCACAATCGCCTCTTGGATTCGTATCGCATCCCGGTGATCGGCAAGACGGGATACACCATCGCGGCCAAGAAGTGCTTCGTCGGAGCCGGTCGATACGGGGATCGGGAGATCATCGTCGCGGTCCTGGGCTCGCGGGACCTCTGGGGTGACACTCGCCGACTTCTCGAGTTCGGCTTCGACGGGCAACTGCCGCCGGAGATTCAAGTGCGCGGCAAGCGCCAGCGCGCGGCTGACTCGGGTCCGGCCACGCGCGCCGCACGATCGGCAACTCGGTCGTCGCGGGTGGCGCGGGCGGAGCGCGGCGCCCGGAGGCCGCAGTATGCCGTTCATGTCGGGACGTTCGCCGAGAAAGAACGCGCCGAGCGTCTGCAGCGAGCGCTCGGAAAGCGTGGCTTCTCGGTCGCGGTCGATCGTCTGGCGGCTGGCAGGGGGAAGAGCCGTCGCATTCGGTATCGTGTGCAGGCCGGACCCTACAGCAATCGAGGCCAGGCGGAGTCGGCGGCGCGGACGATGGCATCACACGTCGACCTGCCGACGCGGGTCGTACAGCGCTGAACCGGAAGGTGAGCGATGCGAGGCAGCATAAAGAAAATCGCGCGGGACAAGGGGTTCGGATTCATCGTCCCCGACGACGGCAGCGAGGACGTCTTCTTCCACCGGTCACGACTGGGTCCGAAAATGCAGTTCGAGGATCTGCGCGAAGGCGACGAAGTGGAATTTCAAGTGCGACCCGGCGACAAGGGGCCGCAGGCCTTCGACGTCAAGGTTCGTTGAGAGGGACCTCGAGAAGATCCGGAAGCTCCCGGATCTCGCGTACGACCCAGTCCGCGCGGCTCAGAGGGCCGACCCCAACGTAAGGAACGGCGGCGGCGGCCGCGGCCTCGTGATCGACGGCCGTGTCGCCCACGTAGACCGAAGCGTCGGCGTCGACCCCGGTCCGCTCGAGGCAGGCGAGCAGGAGATCCGGGGCGGGTTTGGGACGCGGCACATCGAGGATGCCGAGCCGAACCGCGAAGAATCGTTCCAGGCTGAACGCCGCCAAGACACCCGCCACCGTCCGACCGCGGTTGGTGGCAAGTGCGAGCGGGCAATGCGCGGCCAGTCGCCCGAGGGTCGCTTCGAGCCCGGGCATCGGCTGCATCAGTGCGTAGAAGGGCGAATAGTCCGCCCGCGCCGCGACCTCTCGCGCCCGCTGATGGAGAGGCTGATCTCGCTCGAAGAGGTGGGCCCACAACTGCGGGCCCGACAGCTGATGACAAAGCTCCTGCCCCTCTCGATCGAGCGGCGGCTGGCCGAGCGCCCGCAGCACCGAATCGTAAAAGGCTACGTTCGCTCGCGACGAGTCGAAGAGCACGCCATCGCAATCGAGAATCACGAGCTTGAGGTCGGCCCCACGAGGTAAAGGCGGCGGACTGCTCACGGTTGCCGACGCGCGAGCTCGACGATGCGCTTCCAGCGCGCGCCGCGCTCGGCCCGCTCGTCCGGCTTCAGCCGCGGTTCGTAGACGCGATCACGCCGCCAGGTTCGTGCGGCCTCGGAGAGATCCTTCCAGAATCCCGTCGCGATGCCGGCGAGATACGCGGCCCCGAGACTCGCGGCGTCGAATACCTCCGGCCGTTCGACCGCCACACCGGTCACGTCCGCCTGGCACTGCATCAGAAAGTCGTTGCGAGCGGCGCCCCCATCGACGCGAAGCACGTCGAGCTCGGATCCCGGCGCGTCGGCGCGGAGCGCCTGCACGACCTCGTCGCAGCGGAACGCAATCCCCTCCAGCACGGCACGCACGATTTCCGCACGACCGGTGGCCCGTGACAGGCCGCCGATCACACCCCGGGCGGCCGGGTCGAGGTAGGGAGTGCCGAGACCCTGAAAGGCCGGAACGCACCAGACGCCCCCGCTATTCGGCACGCTGGCGGCGATCGCGGCGGAATCGGCGACGTTGTCGAGCACGCCCAAGCCGTCGCGCAGCCACTGGATCGCGGCTCCGGCCGTCACCGCGCTGCCCTCGAGGCAAAACGTCCGCCCGCCGTCGAGACCCCAGAGCACCAAGGGGAAGCAGCCGTGCGGCGAGAGGCGGATGGACGGCCCGACGTTCAAGTCCATCATCGCCGCCGTGCCGTAGGTGATCTTCATCATGCCGGGCTCGATCCGTAGTTGGCCGAACATCGCCGCCTGCTGATCGCCGGCGCGGGCGGCGAGGGGAATCGAGGCGCCTACGACGTCCGGCGAGGTCCACCCCGCGACGGCGCTCGACGAGACGATGCTCGGAAAGCTCGCGAGCGGCAGGCCGAGACTCTCGAACAGGCTCTCGTCCCAGCACCCGGTCAAGAAATCGTAGATGCCCGTGCACGATGCATTCGAGTCGTCGGTCACGTACGAGGTGCCGCCCGAGAGACGCCATGTGAGCCAGGTATCGATGGTCCCGAACCGCAAGCGGCCCGCGTCGGCCCGCGCCCGGGCGCCGGGCACGTTCTCCAGGATCCAGGCGAACTTCGTCGCCGACTGGAGAGGGCTCAGGATGTGACCGCGGCGAGCCAACTCCTGGCAACGCTCGACGGTCCGCAGGTCCTGCCATCCAATCGCCGGATAGACGGACTCGCCGGTCTCACCGTCCCACACCATGGTCGACGCCCGCTGGTTGCAGATTCCGAACGCGGCGATCGCATGCGCGGGGAGATGCGCGCGCTCGAGGGCGCGGTGGATGACCGCCAGGGTGCACTCCCAGAGCGCTGCTGGATCATGCTCGACCCAGCTCGGGCGCGGGCACGAGAGCGAGATCTCCGAGTATGCGGTCGCGGTTTCGCGGCCCTCGTGATCGAAGACGTATGCCCGAACGCCGCTACCGCCCTCGTCGACGGCGAGAACGTGAGAGCTCACGCCTCGTCGCCCTCGGCTCCCGCCGCCGGCAAGAGGGCACCCGGATTCATGATGCCGAGCGGATCGACGGCGCGTCGCAGGGCGCCGAGCAGCGGATACGCGGTACCGAGCTCTCGGGCCAGCCAGTCCCGCCGCACGCGCCCGATCCCGTGGTGATGCGAGATCGTGCCGCCGACCTCCAACGTCGCTTCCATCGCCGCCGCCCAGACGCGGAAGTAGAGGTCCTCGAGATCATCGGGACGATCCGGTCGGGCGGCGAAGGTAAAGTAGATGTTGGTGCCGGTTCCATAGCTGTGCGAGCTGTGACCCGATGCGACGATGATTCCGGGGACCCCGCGCATGCCGGCCAGGACCCGGTCGTAGAGCCGGTCGATGCGAGCCCAGGTCGACGCCACCTCGATCGTATCGACCACCATCCCCTGCTTCAGGAAGTACTCGAACCCCGGAACCGTGTTGCGGTGATGAAGCCAACTGTCGACGGGCTCGGGTCCGACGATCCGTCCCCCGAGGTCGGTTGCGATCCGCGCCGCCCCGGCCACCTCGGCCGCCACCAGCTCCGTGGGCCCCTCGGTGAGAAGCAGCAGCAGACTTTCACCGTTGCCGACGGCCCCCGCGAACGAGCGACCAGCCTCGATCTCGTCGTACAGACGAAGCACCGCGGGGCGCCATCCGGCTCGCATGATCCGACGCAGCGCCTCCAAGCCGGCCTGCATGGACGGAAAGGCGATCGCCTGCTTCTCGGTTGCCGGAGCGAGCGGGTGAATCTCGAACACGAGCTCGGTCAGTATGCCGGTCGTGCCCTCGGCCCCGAGGAACACGTGGCGCAGGTCTTGACCGGCCGCCGCCCGTGGAATCGGTCTCGTTCGAATGATCTCGCCGTCGGGGAGCACGGCCTCGAAGGCCACCAGCATGTCCTCGATGTTGCCGTACTTGGTGGAGAACTGACCGGCTGCCCGCGTCGCGACCCATCCCCCCACCGACGAGAGGGCGATGGATTGGGGGAAATGACCCATCGAGAAACCGGCTCGATTGAGCGCGGCCTCGAACTCGGAGCCAAGGAGCCCGGGCTCGACGGTCGCGAGCAGAGACACCTCGTCGATGCCCTTGAGGTCCCGCATCGCCCCGAGATCGACGACGACGGACGCCTCGGGCGCCAACACCGCGCCACAGACCCCCGACCCGGCACCGAAGGGGACGATCGCGATGCGCTCGCGCGAGGCGTAGGCGAGCGTCGCACTCACCTCCGCCGTATTCCGTGGGCGGACGACGCATGCCGGCGCGGGCGGGGGCCGATCCTGGAGACTCCGCCACACCGAGATCACCCAGCTGTCACGGCGCGCCCGCGCCAAGATCTCGGCGTCGTCGACGACCCGTGCGGGCTCGAGAATGGCGCGCAGGTCGGCGCGGATGCGTTCGGGATTCGCCATCAGGGTTGCTCCTTTGGTTCGAGTTGGCCGCGCCATGCGAGGCGAGCCTTGCACTGACGGCCGAAGGCATCGATCTCGCGCTCGCCACGCGCGCCGTCCCAGCCGAGCTCTTGCGCCGCGATCTGGGCGACCAGCGGTGCCGCGGCGTGCGCCGCCGCAGTCGAGAACAGCGCCAAGCGGGTCCGGCGCTCGAGGATGTCCGCGAGCGTGCAGGCCATCTCGTGCCGGATCGCATAGCGCACCTCGGCGGCCGACAACGCGACGTCGGCTGCGAGCGGTGCCAGCGCCTGCGAATCGCCGGCATGCGCCGCCGCGACCTCCAGTGCGTCGCTCCCGTACGTTGCGACGAGGCGCGTGACCGTGTCGGCCGGCACGCCCTCGAAGGCGGCGCGTACCGATGCCGAGGCCGCGTACGCCGCCAGATCTCGGGCGCCGCCGAGATCGCCTCCCGGAAGCGACTGCGTGCCGCTTGCGGACGCCGAAAGCGTCCGCCCGAGCAACGGCGCCACCGCATCCACGACGCGCTCCGCCATGCACCGATAGGCGGTCAATTTGCCGCCGGCGATCGTCACGAGCCCGGTGGCGCTCACCACGATCTCGTCCTTCCGCGAGATCTCGGAGGGCTTTTTGCCGGGCTCCTGAATGAGAGGACGAAGACCGGCCCACGCTCCGACTGCGCGCTCGGGAGAGACACCGAGACCGGTGAACGTCCGCTCGAGGGCGTCGATCAGATACGTGACGTCCTCGCCGGTGATGGCGGGCTCGTCCAGTGGACCCTCGTAGTCGGTGTCGGTGGTCCCGACGTAGATCGACGCACCACGCGGGACCACGAAGACCGGGCGACCGTCGCGGGCGCGCATCACGACGCAGTGTCGGGCCGGAAGGTCGGCGGCGCGGAACACCACGTGAATGCCCTTGGTCAGACGCAGGCTCGGTGGTTCTTCGGGTCGATCCAGGCGGCGGAGCTCGTCCACCCACGGACCGGCCGCGTTCACGATCGAGCGCGCCCGGATGTCGAAGCGGGCGCCACTTTCGACGTCCTCGATCGTGACGATGCGTGGCGTCGTCCCCGAGGCGAGCGCCGTCACTCGCGCGTAGTTGGCCACCACCGCGCCGGCATGATGGGCGGATTTCAAGTTGTCGAGGACCAGCCGAGCGTCGTCGGTCTGGTATTCGGGATAGACGATGGCGCCTTGCAGCCGCTCCGGGTTGAGGTGAGGCTCGGACGTCAGAGCCTCGGCGCGCCCCAGGACGCGGTGCTGCTCGGGCGAGCGAACGGCGGCGAGCTTCTCGTAGAGCGCCAGCCCGACCCGCAGCTTGTAGAGTCCCGCGCTCGTGCGTCCGTGCACGGGGAGCAGCATCGGTGCGACCGCGGTGCGGTGGGGCGCGATGCGCCGCAGGATCTTGCGCTCGGTCGCTGCCTCGCGGACGAGCCCGATCTCGCCTTGCTCGAGGTAGCGCAGCCCACCGTGGATCAACTTCGACGAGCGACTGCTCGTGCCGGACGCGAAATCGCGGGCCTCGACGAGACCTACGCCGAGTCCGCGCAGCGCCGCCTCGCGCGCTACACCCGCACCGGTGATGCCACCGCCGATGACGAGCAGATCGAACGTCTCGTTGGCGAGTCGTTCGAGGTTGCGAGCTCTTCCTCCGGGCTCAAATCCGGACATGCGTCACGCCGGATTGCCCGTGGGATCGAAGCCGCGAGGCGGCGCGTGTGGACCAGAGCTCAGCGTTCGAGACGGAACGAGACCTCGGCACGTACGCGGAAGACGTCGAGCTTGTCCTTGTTCATGCGTACGTCGAACTCCTTCACGCCGATGCGGGTAATGCCGCGCAAGGATTTCTGCGCCTCGCCGATCACGTTTCGGATCGCATCGTCCCAGTTTTTCGACGACTCCCCGACCAGCTCGATGATCTTGACGACGGACATCGCACACCCCCTTCTGGTTGTGGCGGCCGGCTTCCGCCGGTCGCGGTCCTAGTAGCCCCATTCGTCGAGATCCTCGTCGTCGATACCGAAGAAATGCGCGACTTCGTGCAGGACCGTGGTGCGGATCTCATCGCGTATCTCCGCCGGCGACGTACACGACTCGACGATCGGGCGGTAAAAGATCGATATCTTGTCGGGAAGCGCCGCGTACTCGTGGCCGCGTTGCTCGAGCGGAATGCCCTCGTACAAGCCGAACAGCGTGTCGAGACGCGGGTCGAGTCCGGCACCGCGAATCTGTTCGTGCGTCGGCTCGTCTTCCACCACGACCTCGACGTTCTCGAGGCGGGAAGCGAACTCGGCGGGAAGCCTTTCGAGAACCTCCGTCACGAGTCGTCGGAATTCCTTTCGAGTCATGACGCCGAACCCTGATGCGGGTGGCGCACCCGTCGCGGTGTCACGCCGCGGTCGCGGCGTCATCACCGGCCGGACGTTGCCACACGCCTATTTCATTGACAAGGCGACGCGCTCCAAGCTTGACAACCCAGAAGGGGTGGGGCACACGATTCGGCACTCGCATTCCCCCCACAGGCACGCGCAGGGATATGCCCCGAAGGAGGTCCATTCATGCTTCTCGACGGCAAAGTTGTCGTAGTCACCGGTGCTGGACGCGGGATCGGCCGCGAAGAAGCGCTGCTCATGGCGAAGCTCGGCGCCAAGGTCGTCGTGAACGATCTCGGCGGTGGCTTCGACGGCAGCGGCGCGAGCACCGGGCCGGCGCAAGAGGTCGTGAACGAGATCAAGAAGGCGGGGGGCGAAGCGGTCGCGAACGGCGACAGCGTCAGCGACTTCAAGGGCGCGCAACGTATCATCGAATGTGCCGTCGACACCTTCGGCCAGCTGAACGCGGTCGTGAACAACGCGGGCATCCTCCGCGACCGCATGATCTTCAACATGTCGGAGGACGATTGGGACTCCGTCATCGCCGTGCATCTGAAGGGGACCTTCGCCTGTACGCGCCACGCGTGCGTGTATTGGCGCGAACAACACAAGGCCGGCAACATCCTGAACGGTCGCATCATCAACACCGCATCGGATTCCGGTCTCCTCGGCAACCCGAGTCAGAGCAACTACGGCGCCGCCAAGGCCGCGATCGCCGCGTTCTCGGTGATCATCGATCGCGAGATGGCGAAATACGGCGTCACCGTCAACGCGATCGCCCCGGTGGCGCGAACGCGTCTCACGGTCGAGGCGACGCCGGCGACGGCGGCGCTCATGGGTCAGGAAGTGGCGGAAGGTCAGTTCGACGTCTTCAATCCCGCCAATGTCGCACCGCTTGTGGCCTGGCTCGCCAGCGACGATGCGGGCGGCGTCCACGGCGAGATCTTCCGGGTCGGCGGGGGGACGGTGTGGCTGATGCAGGGCTGGCATTCGGTCGGCAAGGCCAAGAAGGGCGGCGTCTGGGATGCGGCCGACCTCGGCACCAAGCTCAAGGCCGAGCTCGCCAAGGGCGCCACGCGCAAGGAGTCGATGAACGACGTCTTCGCGGAGGGCCTCTGAGCTGCCGGCCGCGCACCGTCGCATCCTGATCGTCTGTCACGCCAATGTGAGCCGGAGCATCATTGCCGAGGCTCTGCTGAAGAAAATGCTCACCGATCGCGGACGCCGAGACGTGACGGTGTGTTCTGGCGGCATCGCCCCCTATGCCCGGGACTCGAGCCTGGTCTCGATGGATGCCCGGCTCGTGCTCCGGGACGACGCGATCGAGATCTCACCCGACGCGACCGCGTGCGACCTCAAGCGTCACCGTCATCGACTCGTCGAGGCGGATCTGATCGTCACGATGACCGCCGAGCAAAAGCGCATGCTCGCCGACTTCCCCGAGGCGGCGGGCAAGGACATCGTCACGCTTTCCGAGGCGGCTGGTGAGCCGGGGGACGTGGAGGATCCCGCCGGCCGCGACGAAGACTTCTATCGTGCGTGCCGGGACCAAATTCGCAGGTGCTTGGAGAAGGGGTTCGAGCGGTTGGCCCCCTCGACGAGGAACCCGTGAGCTTCGGGAATCCATCCGACGACGAGATCCGTGAGATCTTGGCCCGCCCGATGACGATCGCGGTCGTCGGCTTCTCACCCGACCCGACGCGCGACAGCCACCAGGTCGCGCGGGCGCTGCAGACCATGGGCCATCGCGTCATTCCGGTGAACCCGAACGCTCGCGAGATTCGGGGGCTTCGGTGCTACGCGTCGCTCCGTCACATCGACCAGAAGGTCGACATGGTCGATGTGTTCCGCCGCCCGGAGCACGTTCCGGCCATCGTCGATGACGCGATCGCGATCGCCGCCGGCATCATCTGGTTGCAGCTCGGAGTGATTCACGAGGAGGCTGCGGCGCGCGCACGCAGCGCCGGCATCACGGTCGTCATGGATCGGTGTCCAGCGGTGGAATACCGGCGGCTGGTCTCGGCCGGGTGAACCGTGCGCAAGGAAGGGCTCCACACCTGGGAACGCCTCGCCAGCGAGATCGTTTACGGCTGCCGGATCTTTGCCCTGCGCCGCGATCGTGCCCGCTCGTCCCGCGACGATGCCGAGCACGAGTTCCACGTCCTGGAATCGACCGACTGGGTGAACATCATACCCATCACGCCGTCGGACGAGGTCGTCCTGGTACGTCAATTTCGCCACGGCATCCGGGAGTGCACGCTCGAGGTCCCGGGCGGTATGGTCGATCCCGAGGACGCATCGCCCTTGGTCGCGGCCAGGCGTGAGATGGTCGAGGAGAGCGGCTACGACTCGTCACGGATCGAGCCGCTCGGCTCGATCCACCCGAATCCCGCGATCCAGAGCAATCGCTGTCACTCGTTCGTGGCCTACGACGCGGAGTGCCGCCACGTGCCGAGCTTCGACGCCACCGAGGAGACCGAGGTCGTGCTGGTTCCGATGACGCGGATCCCCGAGCTCATCCTCGGCGGCGAGATCACCCACGCGCTCGTCGTGGTGGCGTTTCACTGGCTGGCGTTGCGTCGCCGCTGACGGGGAGCTCGGGCTCGCCGGTCGTGGGGGCGGTGTCACTGCCGTCGGCCGCGGTTGCCGGCGCGGCGTCGAGCGTCAGCGTGAAGCGCGAGCCCCGCCCGGGAGCGCTCTGCACCTCGAGCCGTCCTCCCATCAGCGCGGCGAGACGCGACGCGATCGAGAGGCCGATCCCCGCGCCCGGTGCCCGCCGCTGACGATCGTGGACCTGCCGAAACGGCTCGAAGATCGCCTGCTGGTCGGCGGCCGGAATACCGATGCCGGTATCGGTGACTGAGATGGCGACGCGACCCTGCGGCCGGGACTCGGCCGTGAGCACGATCGTGCCGCGTTCGGTGAACTTCACCGCGTTCACCAGCAAATTGGAGACGATTTGCTTCAGTCGATCGGGATCGGCGCGCAGGCGATCGCAGCCCAGAGCGACGTCGGCGCGGAAGGCGACGTCGTGTCCGGCGAGCAGCACCTCCGTCACGGACGTCAGATCGGCGACCAAGGGCGCGAGCTCGACGTCTTCCATCTCGATCCGCATGCGTCCGGCCTCGATGCGCGACAGGTCGACGAGGTCGTTGATCAGGTGCGAGAGGTTGCTCGCATTCTTCATGATGCGATGCAGGATGTCGCGTTGCGCGGGCTCGAGCGACCCGAAGGAGTGCTCGAGCAGCAGATCGATGTACCCCAAGACGACGTTGAGCGGCGTCCTGAGCTCGTGGGAGACGCTGGCGAGAAACTCGTCCTTGCGGACCGCGGTAGCCTGCAGACCGCGGTTCCGCTCATGCAGGCGCTCCATCTGGTCGACCATCACGCGGCGGTGGCGTTCGATGAGCAGCACCGCGACGGCGGACACGACGACGGCGACGATCCACAGCGTCAACGCCGCGATCCCGAACAGGTCGGGAAGCTTCCGTGCGGCGAATCCGACGGTGCAAACGCCCGCCACGACCGAGCCGACGGCGACCAGCACCGCCAGTGCGATCGACGTCGCCTGCAGTCGCGCGGCGATCCGCTGGCCGGCGACGTCTCCCACCTCGAGAACGCACGTCGCGTCGAAAGCATCTCCGCTGGCGCCCGTGGCACGTGTGTGCCAGGGATGTGCCGCGTCGGCACACCTCAAGACTCGTATCCCGTTGCTGCGATGGCAGTCGTCATTCGAGCACGGCATCGAGCAAGACCCGTGCCCCAGGAGGACGTCGTGGCCGTGATTCGGTTGCCCGAGATCGAAGCGATCTTCACGGTGCTCGATAGTCGCGGCATCTCGCGCGAGGCCGTGGTCATCCCGCTCACCAAGCGCGATCCGGGATCGGTCCGTCTGCTGCCGAACGAGAAGCTCGAGATCGTCGTGCCGGAATCGCAGACGGTGGAGGCGTGGCTTCCCGACCTCGAGCGACAGATCGAGGCCGTCATGGGGAATCCGGGGTAAGAGAGCGCGGACGGCTACTGGACGATCAAGACCGGGGTGCCGAGCGGGATCGTTTCGTAGAGCTCGGCGACGTGCTGGTTCAGGAGCGAGACACAGCCCCAGGTCCAATCGTCGCCGCGTACGTTGGAATCCTCCCGGTCGGTGCCGTGGATGCCGACCGCGCCGCCGATCCCCGGAGCGTGACCGTCGATGATCGGTACCCGTCCCTCGCTGAGTGCCATTGCGTAGCGATCGCGATCCTGATCGTTCGGGTAGCTGAGCAGCATGAAGCGGCTCCAACGCGCATGCTGCCGCTTGGAGCTGATCCGGTAGACACCCTCGGGCGTTCGCAAGTCGCCCTGATAGACCTTGGGACCGTACGACGCGATGCCGAGCACGATCGGGTAGACCTTCGTCTGCTCGGTCTGATGGTAGACCGTGAGCGTCCGCTCTTCCTTCCGAATGATGACGGCGTACTCGCTCCCGTTCGTCCATGCGAAAGCCGGGGTCGGTGACGCCATGGGCGTCGGTGTCGCAAGCAGGGCCGGATCGGGGGGAGGCGGCGGCGGGCGAAGGAGGTTGCACGCCGTCAGCGCACCCAACATCAGAACCAACCCCAGCCCCTCGACCGCGTGCCGCAACATAGTCAACATCGGCAATTTGCAATAAGAGGTCCGCCAGGGCAAGCCGCGCCAGCGATGCCGATCGACCAGAAACAGCTGCGTCACGTCATGGGTCATTTCGCGACCGGCGTTACGGTGATCACGACCCGCGACCTCGACGGCAAGCCGTATGGGTTCACCGCGAACGCCGTCTGTTCGGTCTCGCTCACGCCTCCCCTCCTGCTGGTCTGCGTCGACAAAGGTGCGGAGAGCCATCCCGCGCTCGAGCGTTCGCGACTCTTCGCGGTCAACGTGCTCGCGCTCGGCCACGAGGAGACGTCACGCCGATTTGCGGTCTCAGGCGGCGACAAGTTCGTCGACGTGCCGCATCGCTCGGGGGTGACCGGGGCTCCGATTCTGGACGGCGTGTTGGCCGTGGTCGAGTGTCGCGTCGTCGCCGTTCATGAAGGCGGCGACCACACGATCTATGTGGGCGAGGTCGCGAATCTCGAGTCGGCGGAGGGCGACCCCTTGCTGTTTTTTCGCGGCCAGTACCGCCGCTTGCACCAGGGCTGAGGACGCCCAAGCCGATATTTTCCCGGTGGGAAACCAGGGTTTGCCGGTATACAACCATCGACTGCGCATGGTCGCCACGCCGCCTTTGGGGATCGTCGTCTTGGCCGCCGGCCGCGGGACCAGAATGCGGTCCGAGCGCGCCAAGGTCCTGCACACGATCGCCGGAAAAGCCTTCGTGGTCTCCGTCTTGGAGACCGCCCTCACGGTCGAGCCGGACCGCCTGGCCGTCGTCGTCGGCCACGATGCGGCGGAGGTCGAGAAGGTGTGCACGGAGTTCCTGGCGCGGCGTCGTCACGGCTGCGCGGTCGCGTATCCGCGTCAGGTCGAGCAACGCGGGACCGGAGACGCCGTTCGAGCCGCCGCGCCCGTCTTCGCGGGGTTCGAGGGGGACGTGTTGATCCTCTACGGAGACGTGCCCGGCTTGGCTCCGGCGACCCTCCGACGGCTCGTCGACCAGCACCGGACGACCGCGGCGTCCCTCTCGCTGCTCACGACCGAGGTCGATCAGCCGGCGGGCTACGGACGGATCCTGCGCGGCGCCGACGGCAAGCTCCGCGCCATCGTCGAGGAACGCGACCTCGCGGCGGCGGAACGGAACGTCCGTGAGATCAACCCGGGGATCTATTGCGTCCGAGCCTCCCATCTCTGGCCCGCCCTCAAACGCTTGCGTGCCGACAACGCCCAACGCGAGTACTATCTGACCGACATCGTCGGGCTCGCGGTGACGGCCGGCGAGCGCGTCGAGACGCTCTCGGTCGCCGACTCCAGCGAGGTCGCGGGCATCAACTCCCGGCAGGACATGGCGCACTTGGAAGCACGGGCACGGGCGGCGCTGGTCGAAAAGTGGATGCAGGCCGGCGTGACGTTCCGCGATCCCGCCACCGTGTACCTCGAGGACGGCGTCAGCATCGGAGCCGACACCGAGATCGGTCCCAACGTGCAGTTGCTCGGCCGGACGACCATCGGAGCCGGCTGCCGCCTCGATGGCACCGCCCTGGTTCGGGATGCCACGATCGGCGACGGGGTCCATCTCCGCCTCGGGGTCGTGCTCACCGAGTGCGAGATCGGCGACGAGGCGATCATCGGCCCCTTCGCGCACGTCCGACCGGGGAGCGTTCTCGGCCCGGCGGTGCACATCGGCAATTTCGTCGAGACCAAGAAGGCCAAGCTCGGGCGCGGAACGAAGGCCAACCATCTTTCGTATCTCGGCGATGCGGAGATCGGCGAGGGAACCAACGTCGGCGCCGGTACGATCACGTGCAACTACGACGGCTTCGCCAAACATCGGACCGTCATCGGCAACCGCGTGCAGATCGGCAGCGACACCCAATTGGTCGCACCGGTCACCGTCGGCGACGACGCCTACATCGGCGCCGGAACCACCGTCACCGGCGACGTGCCCGCGGGCAATCTCGTCGTGAGCCGTGTGCCCCAGCGGCACGTTCCCGGTTGGGTCGAACGCCGGCGCGCCCGCGCCGCCGCACCGACGGCGAGCCCCAAGACCACCACGCCGCGCGCGCCCGCGCGGCCCAAGACCCCCAGCGCTGCGGCGGTGAAGAGAACGGTACGCGCCCAGAGCGGGCGCAGAGGAAAACGCTGAATGTGCGGAATCATCGGATACGTCGGCGATCGTGACGCGTCGTTCATTCTCGTCCAGGGCCTGAAGCGGCTCGAGTACCGCGGCTACGACTCCGCCGGGGTCGCGACCTTCCACGACGGACAGATCACGGTCCGGCGCGCGCTCGGCAAGCTCGTACAACCTCGAGAATCTGCTGCGCGAGGATCCGATCACCGGCACGGTCGGCATCGGCCACACCCGCTGGGCGACGCACGGCCGGCCCTCCGAGCAGAACGCCCATCCCGCATCGCGCCGGCCAGCATCGTCGTCATCCACAACGGCATCATCGAGAACTACCTGGAGCTCCGCGCCGCGCTCGCAGGCGCGCGGCCGGCGTTTCAGCTCCGAGACCGACACCGAGGTCATCTCGCACCTCATCGACGAGTACGTGCAGGAGGGTCTCGAGTTCGTCGCCGCCGCCCGCAAGGCGATCCAGCAGCTCGAGGGCTCGTTCTCGATCGTCGTCATGCACGAGAACGAGCCCGACAAGCTCGTCGCCGCCAAGAGCGCGACGCCCATCGTGATCGGCCTCGGCGACGGGCGAGAACTTCGTCGCCTCCGACATCCCGGCGATCCTCGACCACACCCGCCGGGTCCTGTTCCTCGAGGACGGCGAGATGGCGGAGGTCACGCGCGACGAGGTGAAGCTCTCGACCTTCGCGGGCGAGCCGGTCGATGCGCGAGCCGCGCACGGTCGCGTGGGATCCTGTCACGGCCCAGAAGGGCGGCTATCAAGCCACTTCCTCCTGAAGGAAATCCACGAGCAGCCGCAGGCGATCATCGACACCATGCGCGGCCGGCTCCTGCAGGAGCAGGCCGACGTCAGCCTCGACGAGCTGGCGAACGCTCCCTGGCTTGCGGAGGCGCGTCGCATCACGCTCGTCGCCTGCGGCACGGCCTGGCACGCCTGCCTCGTCGGCAAGTACTTTCTCGAGCAGATCGCCCGCATCCCGTCCGAGGTCGACTACGGCAGCGAGTTCCGCTACCGCGATCCGGTCGTCGAGCCCGGCACGGTCCTGATCGTCGTCTCGCAGTCCGGAGAGACGGCCGATACGCTCGCCGCGGTCGAGGCGGCACGCGAGCGCGGCGCCAAGGTGCTCGCCATCTGCAACGTCGTCGATTCGAGCATCGCGCGGCGCGCCGACGCCGTCATCTACACCCACGCGGGTCCCGAGATCTCGCGTCGCCAGCACCAAGGCGTTCACGACCCAGCTGACCGTCTTCTATCTCCTCGGGCTCTACCTGGCGCGCCGCCGCGGCCTGATCGATCACGACGCCGCGCACGCCGCTCATCTCCGATCTCGTCAACCTGCCGGCGCGGATCGAGGAGACGCTGCAACGCGAGCGGGCGATCGAGAAGATCGCCAAGAAGTACGGCGACGCCAAGAGCTTCCTCTTCCTCGGCCGCGGCGTCAACTACCCGATCGCGCTCGAAGGTGCGCTCAAGCTGAAGGAGATCTCCTACATCCACGCCGAGGGCTATGCCGCCGGCGAGATGAAGCACGGTCCGATCGCGCTCATCAACGAGGCGATGCCCGTCGTCGTCATCCTCCCCAAGGACGCGGTCTACGGGAAGACGCTCTCCAACATGAAGGAGGTCGAGTCGCGCGGCGGCCGCATCATCGTCGTCACCGATGCGCCCTCGCCGGAGCTCGAGGACATCGCCTGGGAGGTCATCCAGGTGCCGAGCAGCAACCCGTGCCTCTTGCCGCTCCTGCTGACGATCCCGCTGCAGCTGCTCGCGTATTACATCGCCGTCTATCGCGGCAGCGACGTCGACATGCCGCGCAATCTCGCCAAGTCCGTGACGGTAGAGTAGCGGATCCCCACGTTTTCGGGCCCGTTCCCTCTCCGTCGAGGGCCGGGTATGGTCGTGGACGATGAGCCCGCATCTGGTCTCGATCGAGGAAGCGATCGCCGAGATCCGCGCCGGTCGCATGATCGTCCTCATGGACGACGAGGACCGCGAGAACGAGGGCGACATCTGCATGGCCGCCGAGAAGGTGTCGCCCGAGGCCATCGCCTTCATGGCCCGGCATGCGCGCGGCCTCATCTGTCTGCCGTTCACCGAGGAGAAGCTCGCCGAGCTCGGCCTGCCGATGATGGTATCGGAGAACAGCACTCCCCTCGGGACAGCCTTCACGCTCTCGATCGATGCCCGGCGCGGAATCGGCTCGGGGATCTCGGCCGCCGATCGAGCGACGACGATACTCACCGCGGTGCGGGACGGGGCAGGACCGGGCGACATCGTGAGCCCTGGACACGTCTTTCCGCTCCGCGCTCGGCGCGGCGGGGTGCTGGTGCGGACGGGCCAGACCGAGGGCGCCGTCGATCTCGCCCGTCTCGCCGGGCTCAAGCCCGCGGGCGTCATCTGCGAGATCATGAACGACGACGGCTCGATGGCGCGCTTTCCCGACATCGAGCGCTTCGCCGCCACCCACAACCTCAAGATCGCGACCGTCGCCGAACTGATCCAATACCGGCTCCGTCACGACTCGCTGGTGCACCGGATCGCCGAGGCCACGCTGCCGACGCACGTCGGCAGCGACTTCCGGGCGGTCGTCTATCGCAGCGACGTCGACGGCGGCGAGCACCTGGCACTGGTGCGGGGGGAGATCAGGCCGGACGAGCCGACTCTCGTCAGGACCCATGCCGAGTACCTGCCCGGCGACGTTTTCGGGTACACGCAACGCGACACCGGAGCGGTGTTGCGCCGCGCGATGCACATGATCGCCGAGGCCGGACGCGGCGTCATCCTGTACCTCCGGCGCGAGGAGCACGGGGTCGATCTCTTCGCCCAGACTCAGCCCGCCGGCGCGCCCAGCACCAACCCCGACACCCGCCTCAACGAGTTCCGCGACTACGGAATCGGGGCGCAGATCCTGCGCGACCTCGGCGTCGGTAAGATCCGCCTGCTCACCAATCACCCCCGCCGGCTCGTCAGCCTTCCGGGATACGGTCTCGAAATCGTCGAGTGCGTGCCGCTCGCGCTCGACGCGCCGCCGTCCGCCCCAGAGGAGGGCGGTGCGCGGGTCGCCAAGCTCCGTTGACGGCGTCAGCGAAAGGTCAGACCGACCAACCCGTACAACGTGTTGATCCCCGGGTTGCTGCTGGCCATTTGTGCGTTCGACATGTGACGGAAGCGGCCCTGAAACCCGATCGCCATGTCGGGCCCGAGCTCGTACTGGATGCCGCCGCCGATCTGCGAGGTGAATTGCAGCCGGCTCCCGAGGTCCTGCTTGCGGAGATCGGTGTAGACGATACCCTCGCCCCCCTCGAGGAAAGGCCGCCAGGTGCCATTGCCGAACACGAGCCGGGCGGAGAGCGCGGTCACCCCGATCTCGAAGCTGTCGGTCTTGTGCTTCCCGTGGTCGTCGTTGACGTAGGCAACCCAGGGCTCGACCAGCCAGAAGGCATGGATTCCATACTGCGCGAACCAGTCGGATGCGGGCTTCCAGAGCGCGATGCCGAGGTACGGGTGCACCGCGTAATACTGAATCAGACTCGACGGGTTCACGCCCCCACCGGCGCGCACGCCCCACTCGCGGAGCAACTTGGTGTCCCCGTCCTCGGCGTGGCCCGTGCCTGTCGCCTGGAGAAGCCCCGCGAGCAATGCGGCAACGATGACCCGACTCCGACCCGAGAGCATATGGCCGCGTGCCTGTACCTGGAAGGTGCCGGCTCCGCAAGACACCGTGCGCGGCACGATCCCGGACGGCGGCGTCGCATCGTCGTCGCCGCCGCGGTCCTGATGTGCTCGGCGCTGGTGGCCTCGGCGGTTCACGCTGCAGCGCCGCCGGCTCTGAGCGCCAAGTGGCGTATCACCAGCACGGCGGACGATGCTCACGAGCTCGCGCTCACCATGACCCTCGAGAAGGATTGGCACGTGAACGCCAACGATCCCGACCGGCCATACCTGATCCCGACGACGCTCGAGATCGATCCGCCACCCGCGGGCACGACGATCGCCGGCATTCGCTATCCGGATGCCGTGATCCGGAGCCTCGCATTCGCGCCGGGTATGCCGCTCCGGCTCTACGAAGGCACGTTCACCATGGTCGTGCGCCTGAGCGGACGGAAGCCGAAGCGCCTGGACGCGCGGCTCCGCTACCAGGCCTGCAACGACGAGACCTGCCTGCCGCCGCGGACGCTCGACGTTCCGTTCGTAGACGCGCCATGACGTGGGAGAGCGATTTCCTCGTCAGGGCCAGCGCCGCCGGCGAGACGGTGCGGGCGATGGCGGCGGTGACGACCGCCGTGGTGGACGAAGCCCGGCGGCGCCACGACACCCTGCCGACCGCCACCGCCGCCCTCGGACGCACGCTCACGGCGGGTCTCCTGCTCGGGGCCACGATGAAGGCCGAGGAGCGGCTGTCGATCGAGCTCGTCGGCGACGGACCACTCCGCCGGGTGATGGTCAGCACCAACGGTAGCGGCGAGGTGCGCGGCTACGTCGCGCGCCCCGCTACCCACCTGCCGTCCAAGAACGGAAAGCTCGACGTCGCCGGCGCCATCGGTGACGGGCTGCTCTGCGTCATGCGGACCCAGCCGTGGAACAAGGAGCCGTATCGCAGCGTCATGAAGCTCGTCTCGGGGGAGATCGCCAAGGACATCACGCACTATCTCGCCAACTCCGAACAGATGCCGTCGGCCACGGCCCTCGGGGTATTCGTCAACGCCGACGGCAGCGTCGGCGCCGCGGGCGGCTTCCTCGTGCAGATGCTGAGCGGCGCCTCGGCGGAGCACGCCGAGGTGATCGAGCGCAACGTCGCCGCGCTTCCCCAAGTGACGTCTCTGATTCAGCGCGGCGACGGTCCGCGCGAGATCCTGGGCGCGGTGCTGGCCGGGCTCGACGTGCGCTTCATCGGCGACGAGCCGGTCCGCTTCGCCTGTCCCTGCAATCGCGAGCGCGTCTTCGGGGCACTGTTGCTGCTCGGCGCCGCGGACATCGAACAGATGATCGCCGAGGACGGCCAGGCCGAGGTGCGGTGCGAGTTCTGCGCCGAGCGCTACGTGGTCGGTCGCGAGGAGCTCACCATGCTGATCCGCGAGCCCGAGGGCTCGGCGTAAGGGGGTATCGTGATGGACGTGACGCAGGCCTTGCTCGGCGAGCATGGGGTCGTGCACCTCCTGGTGGAGCAGCTCGACGAAGCCCTCGGCCGCTACCAGACGGCAAGCGAGCTGCGGGCCGCGGCGGAGCCGCTCGCGATCACGCTCCTCGGCCACGCGCGCATCGAGGACGAGACGCTCTTCCAGCCCTATGAGAAGCACACCGGGTCGCTCGGACCCCTGAAGTGCCTCCGCCACGAGCACGAGCTCATGGACCAACAGATCCGCGCGCTCTTCCGGTTTCAGGATCCGGAGGTGCTGCGTGAGCAGATCCGGGCCCTCCTCGACGTCACCCGCCGCCATCTCGCGCGCGAGGAGGAGGTGATGTTCAAGGCGGCCCGCGACGCGATCGAGGCCGGCGAGCTCCAGCACCTCGGACACCACTGGGCCGAGTTCCGCGGTGTCTTGCTACGCGAGTAGGAGCCTAAGAAGGAGAGCTCCCTTCTGAGCTAAACCGGCGCGTGCAGCGCCGGGAGGTCGTCGGACGGGCTCGGCGGTCCGGCCTGCTCGAGCCAGGCTTCCAAGAGCGGGACGTCGGCGAACCCCGGGAGATCGCGAATCGTCGCGTCGATCTTCCGCGCCGCGGCCCGACCCTCGAGTCCTCCGAACAGGTACTGTCCGAGAAAGCGCGTCTCGGAGGCCGGCTGTACACCGCTCCCGACGGGCGCCCAGAAACGCTCGACGACCGCGCGCGCGATGCGCGCCGTCGCCGGTCGCCGCAAGCGCTGCTCGGCCTGGCGAAAGTAGAAGAAGAAGTGGCGCGATTCGTCGAGCATGATCCGTTCGAGCAGGTCGCGCAGCACGGGATGGTCGACGAGCGCGGCCAGACGGCGGTATCCGGTCAAGGTCGTCAGCTCGTTGATGGCGCCCCAGGTCATGTGCACCGCGACGAAGTCGGGCCACGCCGCCGCCAGCCACGCGGTCATGCGGGCCTCGATCGCTTGCCGCACGGTGCGCCGGGAACGAGGTCGCAGCTCGATGTCGTACCCGGCGGCCCGCACCATTCGCGCCAGCGCGACCCCGTGGAAGGTCTCCTCGTAGAACCAACAGGCGAGGAAGGTGGCGACCGCGGGATCGTCGATCGCCCGGGTATCGAGCAGGGTCCGGAGATAGATGATGGTGTGGCTCTCGATGTCCTGCATGTAGCGCAGCGCTCGCACTGCCTCTTGCGGCAGCGGATGCCGTGGCACTTGGTCCCACGCGATCGCGTTGATTTCCACCGCGCGCGACCGGCTGATGTAGCCGTCGAGATCGAACAATACGGCGCTCATGTGTCACCCGTACGTACGAACGATCCGCTTCGGATGTACGGCCGTGCCGACCGTGAATCCAGCTCCGCACAATCCGGCGCCCAGGATGCTTCCGTACGGAAGCAGTGCCCCACGTGACCCACGCACCCACCTACCGACGCCGCGCGACCGTTCATGGAGAGGTCCCTCGTGTCTTCACAATGTCTAGCGGTCGCCGCGGTCCCATGTCCACGGGCCGAGCGCCAGGCCTCGGCAGACACGCCGGAACGCTGCTATTAGCCTCTGGGCATCGAACTGGAGCGGGCTGCTGGATCAAAGTGAGGACATAGAGGCCGGTCTCCTCACGCGCATGGCGCACGGGGACGAGGCTGCGCTCACGATGCTCTACGACCGACTTTCGTCGCTCGCCTTCGGGTTGGCGCTTCGTATCGCCAGCGACCGCGACGCCGCGCAGGACGCCGTTCAGGAGGCCTTCCTACGGGTCTGGCGGCGCGCCGATCGCTTCGACCCGGCCCGCGGCCGCGGGCGGCCGTGGTTTCTGCGCTTGGTCCGCAACGTCGCCATCGATCAGACGCGCGCCCGGGGGGTACGCGGGCGGGCCGAGCTCCAGAGCGCCCTCGATGTGACCCGCGACGTACCCGCCGAACGGCCGGACGACGTGGCCTCGCGGGTCGAGCGCGCCATCCGCTTGCGGGCGGCGCTCGACGAGCTGCCCAAGGACCAGCGGCGGACGATCGAGATCGCGTATTTCGAGGGCCTGTCGCACAGCGAGATCGCAGAGCGCGAGGGGACGCCCCTCGGCACGGTCAAGACCAGAATTCGAGACGGTGTGCAGCGTCTGAGGGCGTACATCGTCCGCAACGAGGGACATGGCTCCTGAGTCCACCATAGGGATCGAAGAGCGCGAGCTCGACGACGCGGCGCTCGAGGCGTTGGCGGAGGCCTACGCGTCGCCGCCCCCGGCGCAGCTGCGCGAACGCCTGATGGCCGCGGCCCGTCGAGACGGCGAGCTCCACCGCACCGAGGCGCTCGCTCGCCGGACCCGCATGGTAGGCGCGATTGCCGCCGCCATGGCACTCGTCTTCGCCGGTCTGTTCGCGCGCGAGATGGTCCGCGGACGCGAGCGGGCGGGGGAGATCTCCGTCGTCGTCGCCCAAAACGTCGAGCTCGCGTCGCAGCTCGAACAGCAGGGTCGTCGCAACCTCGAGCTCGCGTCGCAACTCGAGCAACAGGGCCGTGCCCTCGTCGGACTTCGCGAGGCGCTCGATGCGCAGGCCGAGGTCCTGCGGCTGGTCGGCGCTCCCCGGGTCCTGACGGCGTCGCTGGCGCCCCAGGGCGGCGCCGCCGGCGCGGGCCGCGTGCTCGTCGACGCGGCGACGGGCGAAGCGGCCATCGTGCTCTCCGGTCTCCCGCCGCCAGCCGCGGGCAAGGCCTACGAGCTATGGGCGATTCGCGGCAAGAAGGCCCCCGAGCCCGCCGGCCTGGTGAGCGTCACGAGCGGCGCCGGCGCCGCCGTCCGCATCCCCAAGGTGGAGCGCCCACGCGAGGTCACGGCGTTCGCGGTCTCGATCGAGCCCAGCGGCGGATCGCCCGCCCCGACCGGTCCGATCGTCCTGGTCGGCCCCGTCGCGAGTTAGAAGGCGCCGAAATCTACAACGTCGCGATCGTGACCCCGGGCCCCCCGGCGTTCGGCTCGGCGTCGTGGAACTCGGTGGCGTACGTGCTGCCGGCGAGGAAGTCGGCGACGGCCCGCTTCAAGGCGCCGGTCCCCAGGCCGTGGATGATGCGCACGGAGGTGGCGCCGGCGCTCTGCGCCCGATCGAGAAAACGCTCGAGCCGATCGAGCGCCTCACGGACCCGGAGGCCGACGACGTTGAGCTCGGTCGGCGCCTCCTGCTCGGGGACTCGCGGAGCCTTGGGTCCGCTCTTGGGAGTGGCCTCGGGGCGACGGCGGCGGAGGTTCGCGAGCGGAGCCTGAAAGGTGAGACTTCCGCGCTGGAGGCGGGCGCTGTCGCCGTGGATGGCGACCAGCTGGCCGCGGATGCTGGTGCCGCGCACCTCGACCTCGTCGCCGAGCATCGGCGGCTCGTCGGCGACCGCCTCCGGGGCAGTGAACTCGCCGGCGCGCGCTCCGATCGCCGCGGTCGCCTTGCCGCTGAACTCGGCCAGGGTCCTGGTTGCGTCCGGCTCCCTCCGGCGCACGATCTCGAGGACGGCGCGACCCTCCTCCTTGAGCGCGCGGACGAAGGCCCGGGCCTCCTCGAGCTCGCTGCTCCAGCGCTCGCGGCGGCGCTCGCGGAGCTCGGCGGTCAGGCGCGCCTGCTCGCCTTCCAGCGCGGCGAGCGCGCGGCGCTCCTCGCCGAGAGCGCCGCGCTCGTCCTCGAAGCGGCGTCGTGCGGTCTCGAGCTTGGCGATGGCGTTCGCGAGGTCCCGCGTCGCCGCGTCGCGTCCCGCCTCGGCTGCGTCGATCAGCGCGCCCGGAAGCTTCAGCCGGCGCGCCATGGCGAGCCCGAGACTTTCACCGACGGAGCCGTAGACCAGCCGATAGCGCGGCGTGAAGCTCACGGGATCGACGTCGACCGCGACCAGCTCGACGCGCGGCTCGTTCAGCGCGTAGAGCTTGACCGGCGCGTAGTGCGTCGCCACGCCCACCACCGCGCCGGCGGCGATCAGGCGATCGATGAGGGCGACCGCCAGCGCGGCACCCTCCTCGGGGTCGGTGCCGCCCCCCGGCTCGTCGAGCAGGACCATGACCGAGGGCTGGAGGGAGGCGAAGATCTCCACCAGGTTCAGGACGTGCGAGGAGAAGGTCGAGAGGTTGCGCTCGATGCTCTGGTCGTCGGCGAGGTCGGTGAAGACGCCTTCCACCCATGGGACGACGCTGCCCTCCTCGGCCGGAATCAACATCCCCGCGCGGGCCATCAGGGTGAGCAGCCCCAGGGTCTTCAGCGCGACGGTCTTGCCGCCGGTGTTCGGTCCGCTCACGACCAGGGCCCGCTTGTCCGCGCCGAAGCGCACGTCGATCGGCACGACCTCCTGACCCCGGAGCGCGAGCTCGGGATGGCGCGCTTGGCGGAGATCCACCGCGCCGTCGCCGAAGGCGGGGCAGGTGCACGCCAGGCGGCGCGCCAGGAGCACGCCGGCATGGAGCGCATCGATCTCCGCCAGGGCCGCACACGATCCTCCGAGCTCGTCGCGGACGGCACCGACCCGCGCCGTCAGCAGCGCGAACAGGCGGCGCTCCTCGGCCTCCTCCTCCTTGCGCAGAAGCAGCAGCTGGTTGTTCAGATCGATGGCGAACATCGGCTCGACGAAGAGGGTCTCGCCCGATGCCGAGCGGTCTTGCACGACGCCCGCGATCCGCGCCGAGGTGGCGCTTCGCACCGGCACGACGAAGCGATTGTTGCGGATGGTGACGTAGCGATCGGCGAAGCCGGCGCTTTCACCGCCGCTCTGCACCAGACGCTGGAGCCGTTCCTCGATATCCTGCCGGAGGTCGCGGAGCGCCGCCCTGAGCTCGCCGAGCCGCGGGCTCGCGTCGTCGCGGAGCCCACCGGCGTCGTCGAGCGCGTGCACCAGCGCCGCCTCGAGCTCGGGAAAGGCGTGCAGGCGGCGCGGCAGGTCGGCCAGCGCCGGCATCGTCCTGACCCGGCCGGTCAGGAAGCGGCCGAGCGCCTGGACCTGCTGGAGCACGATCCGGACCTCGACCAGACGGTCGCCGCCGAGGACCGCCCCTTCGTGGCTCGCCAGCGCCAGCGCCTCGCGGATGTCGGGAAAAGCCGCCAGCGGCAACGGGCCGTCCACCTCCAGCAGACGGAAGAAGCTCCACTGGCGATCGAGCGCCTGCTCAGCCGTGGCACGGGTCGGAAGCGGCCTCGCGGCGCGGCAGAGCTCGGCGCCGGTCACCGAGACCGCAAGCGCGGCGAGCGTCTCCAGCACCTTCGCAAAGCCGAGCACGTCGAGATCGCGCGGACGCACCGCCTCGGTGCTACTGGAGCGCCCTCGTGGTGGCAAATCGCGATGCGGCGCGCCACAATGCGCCGGCCGTGGAGCTCGCCGACGCGACCGCGCTCGTAACCGGAGCCTCGAGCGGCATCGGCGCCGCGGTCAGCCGCGCGCTCGCGGCCGAAGGAGCGCGGGTGGCGCTGGTGGCCCGCCGCGCGGATCTTCTCGAGCGCGTCGCCGCCGGCCTGCCGGCCGGGCGAGCAGCCGTGTTCCGCTGCGACGTTCGCGATCCGAGCGCGATCCTCGCCACCGTCGCCGAGGTGACCGCTCGCTTCGGCCCCGTCGATCTCCTCGTCAACAATGCCGGGATCGGCCGCTACCTCTCGTTTCTCGACACCACGCCGGCCGACGTCGCTGCCGTCCTCGAGACCAACCTCCACGCGGCGTTGCACTTCACGCGCGCGGTCCTGCCGGCGATGCTCGCCCGGCGCCGCGGTCGTCTCGTCAACGTCGCCTCGATCGCGGCGCGGATCGGCTCGCGGAATCACAGCGTCTACTGCGCCTCGAAGTTCGCGCTCGCGGGATTCTCCGAGAGCCTGATGTACGAGCTCGAAGGGACGGGGGTCGGCGTGACGCTGGTCAACCCCGGCATCATCGACACCGCCTTCTTCGACCACGCCTCGTTCGGGACCTTTCCCGCCGGCGCGCGCGCGCGCGCGATCGCCCCCGAGCGGGTGGCGGCGGCGATCGTTCGGGCGGTGCGACGCGAGCGGGCCGAGGTCACCGTTCCGGCGAGCTACGCGATCGGCACCTTGCTCAAGACCGCCGCTCCCGAGCTCTTCCGCCGCCTGATGCGACGCTTCGCCTGAGAGCCGTTCCGTGGCGTGGGAGCGCGCCCTTGTCTCTCTCGGTCCCCGTTGGTACTCCAGCGCCGATGCACGTGCCGCGGTCGCGAGCCCGTGACGATTCCGGTCGCGGAGTCGTCGCACGCTGCGGCGGAATCGGGTCCCGCCATGTCTGAAGGTCGGCGCCGGGCCGCTGCGCTCCGGCCGATTCCACCGCCGGAGGTTCGGCGCCGAACCTCGCGGCCCCTACGGCAGCGTCCCGCCGTCGACGAGTTCGGGCTCGATCCCGAGTTTCGTGAGCGCGCCATGCCGCTGTTCCGGCTTCTCTACGAGAAGTACTGGCGGGTCGAGGCGCGGGGGGCGCGGCAGGTGCCGAAGGGCGGCCCGGTCATCCTGGTGTCCAACCACTCCGGCGCCCTGCCCTTCGATGCGACGATGATCGCCTGCGCGCTCGACGAGGCCAAATACCCCCGTCCCCCACGCTTCCTCTACGATCGGTTCGTCGAGAATCTCCCGTGGGTTCCGGACTTCTACAAGAAGGCAGGTGGGGTGCTCGCGAGCCACGAAAACGCGGCGCGCCTCCTCGAGAAGGGCCAACTGATCGGCCTCTTTCCGGAGGGGGTGGCGGGGCTCTCGAAGCTCTACTCGGAACGCTACGTCCTCCAACCGTTCAGCGGGGGTTTCGTCAGGCTGGCGCTACGCTTCGGTGCCCCGATCGTACCGGTGGCGGTGGTCGGTGCCGAGGAGATCTACCCGTTGCTCGGCCGCGTGCGGGCGCTCGGCAAGCTTCTGGGCGCGCCCTATCTGCCGGTCACGCCCTTCTTCCCCCTGCTCGGACCGCTCGGCCTGATTCCTCTTCCGACCAAATGGCAAATCCGTTTCGGCAAGCCGATCGTCCTTGCGCCGACCAGCCGGAGCCGCCTCGACGGTACCGCCGTCCGGGTCATCGCCGAGCAGGTGCGGCGGCGGGTGCAGGGGATGCTGCGCGACCTGCTACGCGTTCGCGAATCGGTCTTCTGAAGGTGCCAGAGGGTGTGCGCGCGTTGGCACATAGTGCGCGCGTCCGGCACGGCCCAAAACCGCGGCAAATGCGCATCCCGCCGAGATAACACGGAATTTTGAAGGGCACGGCGGTTGCTCCAGCGATCGCCAGGATGCCGAGTCGCCGCGCCCTCGTCCTGATTCAACTCCTCGCCCTCACAGCCGCGGCGGCCGGCCTCCTCGGCTTGGAAGCCGTGCGTGGCGTCGCGCCGACGCTCTGCGTGCTCGTCGCGCTCACGGTCGCGGCCAGCCTCGGGGTCATCTCGCTCAACGGCCTCGATCGTGAGCTGGTCGTCCGTGCCGAGGCCCGCCGCCTCAAGACCGATCTGCTCGCCAACGTCTCCCACGAGCTCCGGACGCCGCTGAACGCCATCCTGGGCTACGCGGAGATCCTGGACTCGATGGCGGGTCTCCCCGCCGCGGAGCGCGCCGAGATGAACGCGCGCATCCTGTCGAACGCGGTTACGCTGACCTGCGCCGTCAACAACCTGCTCGAGTATTCCTCGGTGGTCGCCGGTGAGACCACGCTGCGCCCGGGCAACGTGGCGCTCGCCGAGCTCTTCGAGGAGATCGAGCCCTGGGTCGGCCGGATGATCGACGACAAGCCCGTCACCTTCGACTGGGACGTCGATCCGAGCCTGCCGGCGATCGCGACCGATCGCGGCAAGCTCAGGCAGACCCTGATCAACCTGCTCTCGAACGCCGCCAAGTTCACCCCGCACGGCGAGATTCACCTCTCGGCGGCAGGCGGCCCCGCCGGGATCGAGATCGCCGTCGTCGACACCGGCGTTGGCATGAACGCCGACCAGCAATCGGTCATCTTCGAGGACTTCCGCCAGGTCGAAGGCTCGATCACTCGTCCGTTCGGCGGAATGGGACTCGGACTCACGTTGGTCCGGCGCTTCTGCGACCTCATGGGCGCCACGATCGCCGTCGAGAGCGCACCCGCCATGGGAACGCGCGTGTCACTTCGCTTGCCGGTCTCCGGACCGTTGATGGCCGCCTATCCGCTGCAGACCGCGCGAACGCCGGTCGCGGCCTGACACACCGCCAAACTTTCGTCATGTCCACGCCCCGCTTCACCGTCGTAACCCTTCATCCCTCCGGCGAGCTCGAGATCGGCACGTCGGTTGCAACGAGTGCAATGAGAGATTGGTACGGAAACCCAGAAGGGTTTGCACCAGGAGGTCGTCATGGAGACGCAGTCGCAACTCACGCTCCTCGATCTGATCGAAGCCGTCGCCGAGGTCACCGATTCCGAAGCCGAGCAGGTCAGCGTCGTGGCCCATCTCGTCAATAGCGGGCGGGTACGACTGATCGGCAACTTCCGCGGCGCGCGTAGTATTTAAAAAAAGGGGGATCTCTCCCCCTTCGCCGCCGCGGCACAGCCGCGTCGGCTCATCCCTCGGCTCGCTCGCGCTCGGCCGCGCGCTCTGCGCGCGGAGGCCGCTGCGGCTCGTGACGTAGTGCCTGGGGGCGGTGTATGACCGGGGCCTCATGTCCAGGCCGGTGCGCATCGTCGGGAGCTACGTCTCCCCGTATGTCCGCAAGGTCCTCGTCGTCCTCGACCTCAAACGGATTCCGTACGAGATCGATCCGATCATTCCCTTCATGGGGAACGACGAGTTCTCGAAGCTGAGTCCGATCCGCCGCATTCCCGTTCTCACCGACGACCGGCTGACCCTCAGCGACTCGACGGTGATCTGCGAATACCTGGACGACCGTCATCCCGAGCCGGCGCTCCGGCCGAGCGGTCCCGTCGAGCGCGCTCGCGCCCGCTGGCTCGAGGAGTTCGCGGACACCCGCATGGGAGAGGTGTTCATCTGGCGGCTCTTCAATCAGACGATCATCAATCCGTTCGTCTGGGGCGAGAAGACCGATCAGGAGGTGCTCGAGCGGACCCTGCACCAGGACATCCCGCACGTCCTCGACTACCTCGAGACGGAGCTGCCCTCCGAAGGGTTTCTCTTCGGCCGGCCGTCCACCGCCGACGTCTCGATCGCGACCTTCTTTCGAAACGCCGCCTACGCCCGCTACCGCGTCGATGCGAGCCGCTGGCCGCGGACGGCGGCCTTCGTCGATCGCGTCCTCGGGCTCGAGAGCTTCACCAAGCTCAGGCCCTTCGAGGACAAGATGATGCAGACGCCCCCCGGCGAGCAGCGAGCGGCGCTCGCCGCGATGGGCGCGCCGCTCACGGCGGAGAGTTTCGGCACGACCACCCCGCGGCGCGGTCTCATGAAGATTTAGGGACCGTCCGGCCGGTGATGATGCAATAGCCGTGCTGGTCCATGACGGCGAGGTCACCGGTGCGGAGCCAGCCGTTCGGACCGAGGACGCCGGCGGTTGCCTCTGGCATGCCGTGGTAGCCGCGCATCACCGAGGGGCCCCGGCAGCAGAGCTCCCCCTCGACGCCGCGCGCCACCTCCACGCCGCTCGTCGGATGGACGATCTGAATCTCGAGGTGGGGCAGCGCTCGTCCCACCGTCGTCGCGCGGAGATCGACGGAGTCCTCGGCGCGCGTCGCGGTGATCACGGCCGTCGCCTCGTTCTGTCCGTAAGCGACCATGATGTCGCGGATGTGCAGGCGCTCGACGATCTGTGGCAGCAACTCCGGCGAACAGGCAGCCCCCGCCACCAGGCCGGTGCGGAGCGAGGAGAGATCGACGCGCAGGACCTCGGGACTCCGGAGCGCCGACGCGAACAGTCTCGGCTCTCCGAGCATCACCGTGCAACGCTCGCGCGCCACGGCCGTGAGAGCGGCCGCGGCGTCGGGCGTCTCGGAGGGCACGACCATCGTGAGGCCTCGCCCGAGCGCCGTCACGGTGCCGAGGACACAGCCGAGCCCGCGGAAGAGCGACACGGGCACGCACAGGCGATCGCGACGGGTGAGGCGGAGACATTCGCCGACGGCGGCGGCGTTTTCGATCAGGTTCAGGTGGCTGAGCTCGGCGCCCTTCGGCCGGCCGGTCGTGCCCGCGGTGTAGAGGACGACGACCGCGTCACCGGGATCGACCCCGTCCTGCCGGCGGCGGAGGAGGTGATCGGTGATGCCGGCCGCGGATCGTACGACCTCGGCCCAGGGCAGGATACCGACTACGTCGCGCTCGGCGGCGCCCAGAAAGGCAACGCGTTTCAGGGCCGGAAGGCGCCGGCTCGCGAGCCGTCCCGGTCGGCTGCCCTCGATCTCCGGACAGCACGCGAGCAGCGCGTCCAGCGGCGCGAGGTCGTGATGCCGTTCGCCCACGAACAGCGTCGACGCGCCCGACTGCGCCAGCAAGTAGAAGAGCTCGTCCGCGCCGGTGGCGGGATCGAGCGGCACCAGGACGGCTCCGGCCTTGGCGGCGGCGAGCTGGAGCTGGAGCCACTCGGGACGGTTGGTGGCCAGAACCGCGACGTGATCGCCCGCATCGACGCCGATACCGATCAGAGCCTTGGCGAGCTGCCCGACGCGCGCGTGCAGCTCGCGGTGGCTCTGACGCGAGTGCGACGCGGGGAATACCACGGTAGCACCGTCGCCCGTGCCGAGCGCGACACGGTCGAAGAGCTCGCCGAGTGTGAGCCGCTCCATGGGCGGCTTGTACCATCCGTGCTAGGAAACGCACGCATGGCGGACGCGCTTTACTGGACGCTGAAGCGCGTCCTGACGCCGCTCGCCGACGGCTATTTCTCGCTCACGGCCTCGGGTCAGCACCAGCTTCCCGCCGGGCCATACATCGTCGCCGGCAACCATTCCTCGCTCCTCGACTGGGTGTTCGTCGCGCGCTTCGTCGAACGGCCCATTCGGTTCGTCCTGACACGCGAGTTCTACGACCAGCCGGGGCTCAGCGCGCTCTATCGCTGGCTTGGGGTCATCCCGATCCGCGACGGTGGCATCGAGCTTTCGGCGGTGCGCCAGCTGCTCGCCACGCTCGCTCGTGGCGAGATCGTCGGTGTCTTTCCCGAAGGGCGCATCACACTCGATGGCGAGTTGCTGCCGGCGCAGCCGGGGGTGATCGCGATCGCGGCTCGCGCCGGCGTTCCGATCGTGCCGGTCGGCGTGCAGGGAGCCTTCGAAGCATTCCCACGGGATGCTCGCTTTCCACGCCCGCACCGCGTGCGGGTCACGTACGGGACGCCCCTCGAGATCCCGCCGACCGTGGCGCGCAGTCGCGACGGCCAGAGCCGTCTGGCGGCGACCCTGATGGACCGCATCGGCGAGCTCTGCACCGCGGGTTGAACCCGCGTGGGATCGTCAGCGTACGAAGGGCAAAGCCGCGCGGGTCAAGGCGTCGTCGATGCGCAGGCGATGGACGGGCATGAGATCGGCCGGCCAGCCGGGAGGCGTGAACCATGCCAGTCCGGCCGTCTCGTCGCCGAGCGTGAGGGTGCCGCCGGTCGGGCGACACGCGAAGCAGGTGCTGACGAAGTGAAAGACGTTGCCGTCGGGGTAGGTCATGATCTGGTGATGATCGGGATGCGAGTACACGCCGATCAGGCGCTCCACCTCGATCGTCAGACCCGTCTCCTCGCGCACCTCGCGGTGCAGTGCCTCGAGGATCGACTCCCCGAACTCGATGGCGCCGCCGGGCAAGCCCCAGCGGCCGTTGTCGGTGCGCTGCTGCAGCAGGATGCGTCCCGCCGGGTCGACGATCACGGCGGACACGCCCGGGCGGATCTGTTTCATTAGGGGGATCTCTCCCCCTTCGCCGCCGCGGCACAGCCGCGGCGGCTCATCCCCCGGCTCGCTCGCGCTCGGCCGCGCGCTCTGCGCGCGGAGGTCGATTGCCGGGTCACGTTCCTAGTGCGTGACGACGCCGGCGGCGCGCTCGCGTACCTGCGCGTCGACGGCGCCGGCGATCTCGAAGAAGGCGCCGCTTTGCGGGTGACTCGGGTCGGCCACGACGATCGGCACGCCCTCGTCTCCCGCGGCTCGAATGGCCCTCACCAGGGGAATCTCACCCAGGAACGGCACGCCGAACTGACGCGCCATGGCGGCGCCGCCGCCGTGTCCGAAGATCTCGGCGCGGTGTCCGCAGCCGCTGCAGGAGTGGTAGCTCATGTTCTCCACCACGCCCAGCACGGGCGCTCCCACCTGCTCGAACATCGTGATGCCGCGGCGGACGTCGAGCAGGGCGACGTCCTGGGGGGTGGTGACGATGACGCCGCCGGCAAGCGGCACCTGTTGCGCCACGGTGAGCTGCGCGTCGCCGGTTCCGGGGGGGAGATCGAGGATCAGGTAGTCGAGCTCGCCCCAGACGACGTTCTTGAAGAACTCGGTCAGGAGCTTGGTCACCATGGGCCCGCGCCAGATCACAGGCGTCCGCTCGCCGAGGAACAACCCCATCGACATGGCGCGGACGCCAAAGCGTTCGGCTGGGACGATGCGGCGGTCGTCGCCGACCTTGGGCGTGCCCTCGAGCCCGAGCATCATCGACACGCTCGGACCGTAGACGTCGGCGTCGAGGAGACCCGTCCGCTGTCCCTTGGCGGCGAGGGCACACGCCAGATTGACCGCGACGGTCGACTTGCCGACGCCGCCCTTCCCGGAGGCCACCGCGACGATCGCCCCCACACCGGGAATCCCCGCCTTCGCGCGCGGTGCCGCCGCCGCCGCCGGGGCGGGCCCGCTGGTCTCGACGACGATCTCGACCGGGAGGCCGGTGGCGGTGCCGAGGAGCGTCGTGATCTCCCGCCTGATGGAATCCATGGCGTCTGCGTTCTGCGACGAGGTCGCGAGCTCGACGATCACGCCCCGAGATCCGATCTGGATGTCCCGCACCATGCCGAAGGACACGATGTCGCGTGTGAAGCCCGGGTATCTCACCTGGCGGAGCGACTCGAGCAGCTCCTGCGGCGTCGGCATGCGGAACGCATAGCATGCGAGCGGCACCCGGGAAATTTTCAGGCGAAGTGAGCGGCGCTGGCACGCTCGCTTGTGCCACGCTCGCGCTCGCACACGGCACACACGATGGAAGACGCGCGATCTCGGGATCTTAGCTGGGCAGACCCGATGGTCCGACGCTTGCTGTAGCTGCCTATAGCTGCGCCGCTGAGCGCCACCATAAGGAAAGACGGAGGAAACACCCCATGACCGACGAAAACGTCCACCGCAACATCCGAGAGCTTCGGATCCGCCTTGGGATGACCCAGGAAGAGTTCGCCCACGCGGTTGCCGTGACCTTCTCGACCGTGAACCGCTGGGAGAACGGCCATGCCAAGCCGAGCAAGCTGGCGCGCCGTGCGATCGAGGCCCTCGCTCGTCGCGGCAACCCCCGCCGGGACGCCGGCACGCCCGTCAGTGGCGCATCAGTTGGCAGCGAGCGCCTCGCAGCCGAGGCGCTGATCGCGGCCGAGCCGCACCAGTAACCTACCCTCCCTGGAAGCTCCCGAGGGTGACCTCCCCCCCACCCTCGGGAGCGCGGCTCCCCGCCTTCCCGGCGTCGAGCCGCGCCGCCCCACCGCCTCCACGACCCTTGAAGAGACCGCGGAGCGCCCGCCACACCTTGGGCGCCAACCACACGACCGCGCCCACGCACAGCACCACCAACCCGAGCATCACGAGCGGGTGGTTGAACATCAGCCAGATCGCGGCGAGCGTCGCGACGTCCTCGACGAGACTCGCGATCCAGTTGCTCACCGGCTCGGGACTCGTGTTGATGGCGAGCCGCGTCGTCGCCTTCCCGGCGTGAGCGGCGAAGGCCACACCTCCCCCGGCCAACACCGCGATGAGCTCGAGCGGCGGGCTCACCGGCCCGAGCGCTCGCGCCGCCAGAATCGCGCCGGCGGGCACGCGGATGAACGTGTGAACCGCGTCCCAGGCGGTGTCGACATACGGGGTCTTGTCGGCGAAGAACTCGACGACGTAGAGCGTGAGCGCCACCGCGATCACGGCCGGATGGGCCAGCACCTGTAGGTCCGGGGGCAGGTCGATCGCTCCGACGGCGGCGGCGAGGCCGAGGGTGGCGACGGTCGCGTAGAGGTTGATCCCGGCGGTGAAGGCGGACCCGAGCGCCAGACCGAGGGCGGCGATGGTGTCGTTCATGAACGCGCTCCCAACAGCGGGCAGCGACCGCCGTTGCAGCCCGGCGGGCGACCTCTTATCCTCGCTCGGCACCACTACCATGCCGCGACGTCGCCGGCACCCATTGCCTCCGGCCAAGGCGCGATCCGCGCCCTTCCATGCTCCATTCGAGGGCCTCGCCCGCACCATTCGTCCGACCGCCCCGGCCAAGAAGGCCCCCGTCGGGGGGAAGGCGCCGAGCCCTGCGGGGCCCGGGCGGGCGCCGGGCGCGGAGCCGAGCGACGACGCCGCCTCGTTCGCCGCGGCGATGGCGGACGTCCGCCGACTCGAGCGGGAAACGCGGATCGACGCGCCGGCGCCCTCGACGCAAACCGTCCGCCGGCCCGTCGACGAGGACGCCGAGGCCCTGGCGGTGCTCTCCGACCTGGTCACCGGCAACGGAGACTTCGACATCAGCGATTCGAGCGAGTACGTCGAGGGCGCGGTGGTCGGCCTCGACCCGCGGATTCTGCGTCGCCTCAGGCGCGGCGAGTTCGCCTACCAGGCGATCCTCGACCTTCACGGCATGTCGGCGGCCGCGGCGCGCATCGAGGTCGAGCGGTTCGTCGTGGGCGCGGGCGCCGAGGGCCAACGCGCGGTCTTGATCGTGCACGGCCGGGGCCGCAACTCGAAGGACAACGTCCCCGTCCTCAAGGAGCGCCTGAAGAGCTGGCTCGCGCGCGGCCGCATCGGGCGTGGCATTCTCGCCTTCACGTCGGCGCGGCCCGCGGACGGCGGAGCCGGCGCGCTCTACGTGCTGCTCCGGCGGCGGCGCGGCCCGAAGGAGCCGATCAGCGTCTACGAAGGCGCCAAGCGCGAATGAAGCGCGCCGCCGATCTCTGTACGGCGCTCCGCATCGCCCTCGCGCCCGTGCTCGCCGTGCAGCTGACGCTGCCCCGCGAGCAGGCCGGACTCTGGCCGCTCGTCGTCTATCTCGTCGCGGCCGCGACCGACGCCGCCGACGGCGCGCTGGCCCGGGCCGCGGGCGCCGCGTCCCAGCGTGGCAGGGTCTTCGATCACGGCGCCGATGCGTTCCTGCTCTTCCCCGCCTTCTGGGTGCTCGCCTCCATGGGCCGCATCCCGTTTGCGCTGCCGCTGGCGGCGATCATCGCCTTCGCGCTCTACGTCGCCGATGGGTGGCGCCGCGGTCGCCCGCTCGGCGCCATCGATCTCGTCGGCAGTCGCTCGGGCGCGATCGGCGGCGTGCTCAACTATCTCGTGGTGGGGACGGCGGCCGGAGCAACCTGGATCGACCGTCCGGCCCTCGACCACGCGCTCTACGCGGCGGCCTTCGCCGTCGCTGCCGTCAACGCCGCCGCAGCCTTGGAGCGCCTCGTCGGATGGCTCACGCCAGCTCGCGCGACGCCCGCGGCAGGAACGGCACCCCGAGGGCCGCGTTCATCACCATGAACGTGACGTGCGCTGCCAGGCTGAACGCGAGCAGGCTGGCCTCGGGTGCCTGGCTCTCGAAGAAATAGACCCACAGCAGCTGCGGCGCGCCCAGGTGCGCCACGCCGATCGGCAACGCGGCCGAGAGGAAGATGATGGGAAGGTACATCAGCAGCTGGAGGTACGGGAGCTGGATCCCGAAGCACTGCAGCGCGAAGTAGTACACCACCGTCGCCATCAGGAGGTTCGGGCTCTTGTAGAGGAGCAGGAGGAGATAGTGCCGGGGGCGCGCCATCAGAAAGCTCCGTAGCATCCCGGCCGCCGGCAGACGCTCGATCCAGGCGCGCCCGTAGCGAAAGACCAGCAGGTGGACGACGAGGTATGCGTAGAGCGTGACGTAGAGCGGGGCGAGTGGCAGCTCGATCGTTCGCGGCGCCAGCGCGGCGCCGATGCTCGAGAAGACCACGAGCTGGTAGAGCTCGACGAACATCATGAAGAGCACCGAGCTCGCCACCTCGAGGAACGGCACGCCCTCGCGGCGATTCAGATAGAGCGCCACGCTGCCCTGGCCGAGCGGAGAATTGATCAGCGTCAGGAGGTACGTCGTCGCACGGATCGGTAGAACGTCGCGATAGGCGATGGGGGCGTTGAACCAGTTCAGGACGCGGGTCAGGCAGAAGGTGTCGATCAGGAGATAAATCACCGAGTACGGCATCATGATCGCGAGATAGGGCGCGAGGCGTACACCGTGCAGCGCTTCGAGCACCTTCGCGAACGGCACGCGCCGAAAGATCACCGCGAAGATGACGATGGTGACCACCCACGGGACGATGCGTTTCAGCCCGTGATGGTGGCGGGATTCGCCGGCAGCCGTCGGGCTCGCACGCACGCGGCCGGGACCATAACGCCGCGGATGGGGTCAAACAACCGTCGCGCGCGGGTTGACTTGCGCGGAAGGGCGCTCATAGATCCCGGGCATGCGCGTACGCGTTCTCGCCGCGGTGCTGCTCGCGTTTCTCGCCGCCTGCACGTCGATGCAATCGCAGTACAACGTCCGGCGCTCGAACATCTCGTGCGATCAGGCCAATCGCTACGCCTTCCAGAGCATGAAGAGCCTCGGCTACGCGGTCACGAGCTTCCAGCCCGCGGCGGTCGGCCGTGGGGGCGTGCTTCGCGGCTCCAAGAGCGACGAGCGCGGCGGTCATGACGGCGTCGTGGACATCACCTGCGAGGCCGGCGAGGTCCGGCTCGCGGCCGCCGAGGAGCAATTCCTCAGCCAGGACCTCACCTTCACGCGCGGCTTCTACCTCGCCTTCACCGGCATCGCCGACGGCTCCACCGCCGGCGCCGCCTACGCCGAGGAGCAATCCGGCGGGACGATCGGCGGCGGCGTGAAGTTCAAGATCCAACCCCAGCTCGCGCTCGAGACCAAGCTCGACTTCGGAGAGGACCTCGCGGGCGGCGGCGTGCTCGCGGTCAAGGTCACCGTGCAGAACGGCAGCCCCGAGACTTACACGCTCGATGTCGGCGCGATCGAGCTGCGCTCGCGCGAGGGCAACGAAAAGGTCATGCAGGTCGAGCTCGGAACGGCGGCGCAGGCGATCGCGCGCGCCGCCGCGGAGGACCGCGGCGAGGGCGTGCCCGGACCCACCGTCGCGAGCATCGAGTCGATGCTGCGCGCGCGTGCCCTCAAGGGAGGGAAGTTGAAGCCGGGCGATCAGGCCGAGGGCTTCGTCTACTTCCCGACCGGCAAATACTCACGGGCGCGCGCCACGCTCGTCGACGTCGAGAGCGGCGAGAGCGAAGGCTTCCTGGTCGAGTTCTGACGGAGGTTCCGATGACGGGTCGCGATGCGTTGCTCCGGGCGTTCGACCGCCTCTTCGATCGAGCGGCCAAGAAGCTCTCGGTCGAGTGCAGCGAGACCGAGAAGGCGGACGCCAAGCAGCGTTTCGAGGAGCGCTTCTCGATGCTGCTGGACGCGCTCAAGCAGCTCGACCTGCCCGAGCTGCCGGACGAGGCCGTCAAGGGGATGGAGGAGTCGATCGAGAAGCTCACGCCGGCCGATTTGGTCGGCCTGCTGGCGACCGTGCCGCTGGTGCCGCAGGCGCAGGAGATGATGCGTCTCCTCGCCTACCGCGCCGCCGAGCAACGGCTCCTCGACCACTACGTCCGCACCGCCGATGACAAGTACGGCGGGAACTGATTTTCAACCGTACGGGTGATCCGCCGAGCATCCTAGGTGGCGGCGGGTGGATGGGGGGTCATTTCTCCGCTCGCGGGTTGCAGGTCCCCAGCGCTTAAGGCCCGCCGCGGCACGTCCGTCCTGCGTAATACGCGAGGCGCTGCTCGCTCCGAAACGACCCCCCATCCACCCGCCTGCAACCGCCGGTGCCACGAACACACGTTCCGACGGCGATGAACGGCGCCTTCAGCGGCGGTCGCTCCGCGGGGGTGGTGGGTCGCTTTGGAGCGAGCAGCGCCTCACGTCGTGCGCAAGACGGATACGTCGCGGCGGGCTCTACGCGCTGGGGACCTGGAACCCGCGAGCGGAAAAGCGACCCACCACCCCCGCGGAATCGCTCGTCAGGAAGTCGCTCGGCGGAACTTCGGGAGCGTGACGTCGGGCGAGATCGTTTCGAATACGACCTCGACGGGCATGCCGATCCGGATCTCGCCGACGGGGCAATCGACCAGGTTCGAGACCAGCTTCGGTCCCTCGGCGAGCTTGATCACGACGACGGCGTAGGGGACCTCGGCGGCGAAGCCGGGATGGTAGACCTGGTGCATCACGTTGAAGCTGAACACCTCGCCGCGCCCCGAGACCTCCAACCACTCCACCGCGGTCGAGAGGCAGCCGCTGCAGAGCTCGCGCGGCGGGAAGCGGAGCGCGCCGCAGCCCGCGCAGCGCTGTACGACCAGCCGTTCCTCCTTGGCCGCGGCGAAGAACGGTGCCAGGCCCGGCTCCACTTCGGGCACGGGCTTCGGGATCCCGGTCGTGCTCACGACGGCAACGGGCTCAGCACGAGGGTGGTGTGGGTCGAGAGGAGGCCGCCGTTGCCGCTCACGAGGACGACGTCGCGCCGCGGTACCTGCCGCTCCCCGGCCTCGCCGCGCGTCTGGGTGATCGCCTCGGCGATGGGTGTCATGCCCCACATGTACGACGACGAGAGCTGGCCGCCGCCGGTGTTGACGGGGAGCGCGCCGCCGGGAGCGGTGTGGCCGGCGGCGACGAACGGTCCTCCTTCGCCCTTGGCGCAGAAGCCGTAGTCCTCGAGCGTCACGAGGACGGTGAAGGTGTAGCAGTCGTAGAGCTCGCAGAGCTGGACGTCGGCGGCGCGGATGCCGGCCATGCGAAACGCGGTCGCGCTCGCGAGCGGAGCGCCCGAGACCAGCGACTCGGCGGGCTCACCGCCGGGATGACCCTGGCCCATGCCCCAGAGATAGACCGGTGGCTTCCGGAGACTCTGGGCGCGCTCGGCCGAGGTGACGATCACCGCGACGCCGCCGTTCGAGACCAGACAGCAGTCGAGGATGTGAAACGGCTCCACCACCCAGCGCGAGGCGTGGTAGTCGGTGAGCGTGAGCGGCACGTCGTGAAACTGTGCGGCGGGATTCATGCCGGCCCACCGTCGCTGCGCGACCGCGACCGCGCCGAGATGGTCCTGCGACGTTCCGTAGGCGTGCATGTGTCGGCGCGCGACCAGCGCGTACATGGCGTTGACGCCGAACTGGCCGTAGGCCGCGTCGAGGCCGCGGGCGAAGGCGTACGAGGCGGCCGAGCCCTCGCCCGCACCGGTGCGCTTGCGCTCCTCGGGTGGCTTCAGGGGACGATCGGAAAAGACGCAGGCGACCGTCGTGCACATCCCGGCCGCGATCGCGAGCGCCGCATGTTGGATCATCGCCGCTGCCGTGGCGCCGCCGAGATTCATGGTGGCCTGCAGCCGGAGGTCGCGCAGGCCGAGAGCCTGCTGGAGCATGAACGACCCCATCGCGGGGCTTCCCCACGCGATCCCGGGGTTCAGCAGGAGACCGTCGAGATCCCGGCGCTCGAGACCCGCGTCGGCCAATGCCAGACGGACCGCCTCGACGGCGAAGCCCATGTGGCTCCGATCGTAGACCTTCCCTTGCGGCGTTTGCCCGAGCCCGGCGATCGCGGTCGCGCCCTTGGTGAGCACCCGGCAGTGCTAGGGCAGCCCGCAAGCTGCGTCAAATCCTATGGCGCGCCGTAGCGTGTGCGCGCCAACCAGTGACGTGTTTTTCGTTGACTCGACCAGGGGGCGGCGTGATAGCTTCCGCACGCCGTTTCAAGGTGCCGTTCCGTGGTGATGCGCCCTCCGGCTCTCACGTGACTCTCGAAATCTCACTGCGCGCGCTCATGGGAACGGGTTCGCTGCGCAGTAGGAGGTGGTCCATGTCGATGCACATCCATCCACGCGTGGCTCCGACGCTCGCTCTCGCCGTCATCCTCGTCGCCGGCCCCGTCGAGGTCGCGCGGGCGACGGTCGTCGGCGGCGGCGGCAGCAGCAAGGTCGATTGTCTCTTGGCCCTCGACGCCGCCGTCAACACGCCGCCCACCAAGCCACGCAACATCCGGTGCGCCGACGGCGATCCCGCCTGCGACCTCGACGGCGAGGTCAACGGCGTCTGCAACTTCCAGGTCGGCGTCTGCGCCAACAGCTCGTTCAACCCTCAGGCCTGCAACCTGGTCGGCGTGCGTCTCGTCTCGGTCGAGCACTCGGTCGACAACGGCGATCCCAAGTTCGACCCCGAGTTCCAGGCGTTGCAGACGCGCATCGACAGCGACATCTCGCCCTACCCGAACAACGCCGCCGACACCTGCACGACCGCCACCAACTTCCACGTCGCCATCAAGGGCCCGTTCAAAGACGACAAGTGTAAGAAGAACAAGAAGACCATCAAGATCGTGACCGAGTCGACGGTCGCCGCCGGCCAGGGCCGCATCCTGATCGACAAGGACCGAATCGATCTCACCTGCGACCCGCCGGTCGGCGGGTGCGACCCGGGCGTGCTCTTCGACAGCACCTACGACCGCGTGCAGCGGCAGATCTTCAACCAGACCTGCGCCGTCAGCGGGTGCCACGACTCCAACTCGTTCACGAATGCGGGCAACCTGCTCTTGGAAGCGAGCGCGTTTCCGGGGAACCTCATCGACCGCACGCCCACCAACGCCAATGCCGCCGGACTCGGGTGGAAGCGGATCGTGAGCGGCGATGTCGCGAACAGCTACATCGTTCACAAGCTCAACGGTGATTTTCCCGGGCCGGGCTTCGGTGACCGCATGCCGCTAGACCGTCCCAAGCTCGATGCGACCTTGATCAACGTCGTCACCCTGTGGATAGAGGCCGGCGCGCCCGACATGGGCTGGGTTCCCGGCACCGACTGAGCCGTAGACACGAGGAGATTGCACGATGGCTGACAACACTCCCCTGACCCTGCCGCACGCGAAGCACCTGCTGCGCCGCACGGGGTTCGGCGCGTCCCAGGCCACCGCCGCCGAGTTTCTCGCCGATCATCCGACGCGGGGCGATGCGGCGAACGACCTGCTCGACTTCAAGCCGTCGGGTTTCAAGCCGGGCGGGCGCGACCTCGGCGACATCCACGACAAGTGGGTGAAGTACATGCTGAAGGCGAAGTTCCCGCTCCAGGAGAAGCTCGTGCTGTTCTGGCACGACCACTTCGCGACCGGCTTCTCGAAGGTCCTCGATGCCAAGCTGATGTCGGCGCAGAACAGGCTCTTTCGCGTCAACTGCAAGGGCAACTTCAACACGCTCGTGAAGGCCGTGAACAAGGACCCCGCGATGATGGAGTTCCTCGACACGGTCCGGAACCACGAGGAGATCCCCAACGAGAACTACTCGCGCGAGCTGCAGGAGTTGTTCACGCTCGGGGTGAAGGACTCCTTCGGGATCGACAACTACGTGCAGGCCGACGTTGCGCAGATCGCGCGCGCCTTCACGGGTTGGGACTACGACAAGGTCGCCTACTTCAAGGACTACGACCACGACGGGAGCAACGACGGCAGCGAGTTCCATGCCGAACGCGGACAACCGATCGGGGCGCCGAGCCCCCCGGGCAACAAGATCATCTTCAAGCAGACCGGCGGCTTTGGAATGAACGGCGTCGATTTCGCCCGCGATGGCGAAGGTCCGCAGGAGATCGACGAGGTCGTCGACATCCTCTTCGAGCACGAGGACAGCCAGGGAGGAAACACCGTCGCGCGGCGCACGGCACGGCGTCTGATCGAGTACTTCGCGCACGCCAATCCGACGCTCGCCTACATCGACGCCGTGGTCGCGGCATCGGGTTTCGCGACCAACTCGGACATCAGCGGGCTCCTCCACCAGATCTTCGTGCACGACGACTTCTACAAGACCTCCGGAGCGCCGGTCGGTGCCGGCACCACGAAGTCGGTGCGCTGGCCCGTCGACTACGTCGTCACCTCGATCCGCCTCTTGAAGATGAAGCTCCGCGGGAAGGAGCAACAGGTCGACGGCGGCAGCTTCAACCGCATCCTCGACCAGTTGTCCAACATGGGGCAGGTCGTCTTCGATCCGCCGAGCGTTTTCGGCTGGGACTGGGAGACCGCCTGGGTCAGCAGCGCGACGATGCTGGCGCGCTATGGCTTCGCGCGCGATCTCACCGCCGCCCGCGGCGGCGGCGGGACGAGCTTCCGGCCCGAGAAGATCATGGACATCGACCTCACGGATCCCAACGACATCCTCCTTGCGGCCACCGACGTGCTCGGGATCACCGGCGACCTCACGATGAGCGAGCAGGGCCTGCTCGTCACCTATCTCACCGACAACGGCGCCAACTCGACGCTCGATCTCAACGACTACCACACGCGCAACCGCAAGCTGCACGGCCTCTTCGCGTTGCTGATGCAAACGCCGGCGTACCAGCTGCAGTAGGGGCGGAGGAGAGACATGGCGATCACACGACGGCAGTTCATGAAGCGCGGCGGCATCGTCACCGCCGGCGGCATTCTCGCCCCGCATTTCCTCGGCCGCAGCTGGATGCAGGACGCCTTTGCGGCGCTCGAAGACAACAACCGCTACCTGGTCGTGCTCTTCCTGGACGGCGGCAACGACGGGCTCAACACCGTCATCCCGGCCAACAACGGCTTGGGCACGCTCCGCGGCGACTACGACGACGCCCGCGGCAACATCAACATCACGCCCGGCGAGCTCACCAACAGCCTGATCGGCGTCGACCCCGGCACGAACGCGCAGCTCGGCATCCATCCGGGCTTCAACGTGCCGTCGGGCTTCTTCGAGAACAGCGCCGGTCAGGGCGGGCTCAAGTCCCTCTACGATCTCGGCAAGGTCGCAGTCGTCCAGGGCTGCGGCTATCCCGAGTACAGCCTCTCCCACGATGAGGCCCGCGTCATCTGGCAATCCGGCGTTCCGCTCGCGCCGTCCGGGACGGGTTGGATCGGGCGGCACCTCCAGGCGCAGTACTCGGGGAACCAGATCCCGGCCGTCAACATCTCCGACTCGGTCGTCGGCGAGTTCCGGCAGACGGGCACCAGTATCCTCGCCGTCCGCGACCTCGACAATTTCGAGTTCCCCTTCGACGGCGCCTACCCGGGTGACGTGGGCGACCCCATCCTCGACGTCGGCAAGAAGGCGTGGGCGTTCCGTCAGCTCAATCTCTCGGCTGTGTCGGGGGCGCAGCCGTCGTCGGTCTACATCGGCAACACCGGCGCTGCCACGCTCGACGCCAGCACCGCGTACCAGTCGCTGAGCGGTCTCTACAACGCCGACCGCGGCTCCTTCCGCCAGCTCTATGCCGACATCGGGCGGAGCTCGGCAACGGACCTCCGCGAGATCGCGCGCGTCATCTACGGCGTCGAGCAGGGCGTTCCGAACGTCAATGCGCGCTTCTTCCAACTGAACAACGGCGGCTACGACACGCACTCAGACCAGGGCGGTGCCGATCCCGACGGCCAGCACTTCAGCCTGCACGCCGAGGTGGGCGCCGCGCTCAAGGTCTTCTACGACGACCTCGCCGACATGGGCGTCGCCGATCGGGTCTGCGTCGTCATATGGAGCGAGTTCAGCCGGCGCATTCCGCAGAACGACAACGGCACCGATCACGGCTCGCAGGGCCCGATGTTCGTGATCGGCGGCAAGGTCCGCGGCGGCGTCTACGGTCGCCACCCCAACATCGCCGACTCGGCGCTCGATGACGAGGGCAACACCGAGTACACGCAGAACGTCAACACCTTCCGCTCGACCGACTTCCGCGACGTCTACGGCACGATCTTCAAGCACTGGGTCAATCTCTCGCAGGGCACCGTGCAGGGGCTTCTCCCCCTCGACAGCACGCCGGCGGCGATCGGCGATCCCGCCCACTACTGGCGAACGGCGAACTTCGACCTCAAGCGCGGCATCGACAATCTCGATTTGTTCCTACCCTGAGCCGGTCTCGGCGAGCGTCGTCCGACGATGACGCTCGCCGAGTACTATCTCGCCGATCCACGGCTCGTCCTCGTTCCGATCGAGCATCTGACGCCGTCGGGCATGAGCACGGAGCTCGCCGCGCTCCTGACCACGCGAGCGGGATGGTCGGCGGCCCGCCTCGAGCTCTTCGATCGCGCCTTCGCGTTGTATTGGTCGCGCGCCACGGCGCTCGCCGGCCGGACCCGCACGTGGGTGCCGCCCCGCCTTCGCCACGTCGCCATCGTCGCGGATCCGGCAGCGGTGCGCCCCTACGTCCAGCTGCTCAACACCAGCGCCTGGATGCTCTACGCCAGCGACTTCGACCCGGCCGGCTCGAATCCGGAGTTTGCGGCCTATCTCCTCGCCCACGGCGACCGCATGGCCCTCTCTGGCGAGGTGACCCTGGTCGCGCTGCACAACGCCGCCTGGTGGTTCGAGCGCAGCGAGGAGGAATGCGCGGAGTTCGCGGCGGCGGCGGAGCGCTCGCCGCGTCCCGACGCCGGCGGCTTTCGGGCGCTGGCGGCCGCTCTTCCCTGGCTCCGCCGGCTGCGTCACGAAACGCTCGATCCGCCGCTGGTCGTGAGCCCGCACCGGGCGATCCCCGGCACCGGCCTCCTGGTGCCGAAGGCGCTCGAGCACGAGCCGCGGGCGCTCGTCGACGCCTGGACGGACGCGGCGCGACGGGCGCTCGAGGGCTATCGATCCGCCTGGCAGGCCACGCCGTCGGCGGCGATCGCCGAGCTCGCCGACTGGCTCGCGCTCGACGCGCCGCCGCTCCTGATCACGGCCGGGCGCGCGCGGATCGTGTGGGATCCGGAGCACCCGGACCGCCTCGGTTCGCTGCGCTCCGCCCTGAAGCGCGCCGATGCCGCGGCCCTGGAGGCCATCGCCGCCGACCTTCGCGTCGTCGCGCGCCACACACGCGCCTTTCACGCCTCGCTCGTCGCGCCCGAGGCGCTCCCGGCGCCCGCCCCGGGCACCGAGCAGAGCGGCTACAGCTTTCTCCATCGCGAGCGCGCGCGGATCGCCTACGACCTGGATGAGCCCGGCATGGAGCGTCTCCGGGGTCCGGCGCTCCCCTACGCGCGCGCGATGCTCGGCGCTCGCACGGTGCACGAGTGGGCCCACCTCGCCGTCGACGCCGGCTGGGTCCCGCGGGCGGCGAGCGAGGACGAGCTCGGAGCCCGGCGCCGGCGGCTCGCGGACGGGCTCGCCGCGGTGATCGCCGGTTTGCCGGCGGGCGTGCGAACGATGACGGCGCGGGATCTCGCCGACGTCGGAGCGGGCGGCGCCCCGGCCGATGGCCTCGCCGAGCTCTTCCTCGCCCGCATGTCCGACTACCAGTCGAACCTCCTGGCGCGACGGTTCCTCGAGCCGATCGAGATGGAGACCTACGTTCGCCACAACGTGCGGACGCTTCGTCCATTCTACGCGCCCCCGCAGCTCCTCCGCATGTTGATCCGCTATCTCTTCGAGTACCAGTACCTGGCGCTCAGCGCGGTGCCCGATCGGCGGGCGTACTTTCTCCGGAGCACGTGGTTCGACGCGGACTTCATCACCACCGGCGTGCTCTCCCTCGACCGCTTCGACGAGCTCGCGGACGCGGCGGCGGCGATCGTGGCCTGCTACGGCGTCGACGAGAGCCGGTTCAGGCCGGTCGGTCGGTGCTGAGACTTCAGCGCGACACGATCAAGAAGCGCTTCCGCAACGCGCTCAGCTGATCCTGCACCGACGAGAGCCGCCGCGACTCCATCAGTACCTGAAAGACCTCGGTCTCGGGAGCCTCGCGCCGCACCTCGGTGAGCTCGTGTACGGCGTCGAGGATCTCGTGGATGACCCGTGGGATCTCGCGCTGAGGGATCACGAGATCACCGCGTCCGAGCGTGCCGCTCCAGTTCGAGGCGTAGGGCCGCAAGACGTGGAGGATCTTCTCGGTCACGCTCTTCTCGGCGCTCATCGCACCGCGAAACTAGCACAGGGCGCATGCGTACGTGAATCGGGCGCGCGTGGCCGTATCTTCCGCGCGACGCGAGACCGCTATGGCGTCCGCCCCCTAGCTTTTTGCTTTGCAGGCACGGGAGCCTATGCCACAACTGCGGCCTGGAGGACCCCCCAATGGCGCCGCGCTTTCTCACCGGCCTCGTCATGGCCGCCCTCCTCGTCACGTCCCCGGCGGCCGCCACCACGGTCAGGGTGTTCGCCGTCGGCAACGAGGTGCGCGTCGAGGACGTCGTCGACGTCCAGAGCTTTCGCAACAAGATGTTCGCGCTCATGGACGCGTCGTTCCCGAGCCGCGGGAGCTACGTGCAGGCCGGCGTCGACGACGTGGCCAGCCACATTCAACCCGCCGACCCGACGGCGCCGCCGCTGATTCTGGTCAATTTTCCGGAGGACGTGGGTCTCGTGGCCGCGCTCACCGGCTCGAAGGGCGCCGCCTCGCGAGGTGCCGCCAGCACCACCGGCGCCTTCCTCTTCCTCCTCAACAACTACAACAACCAAATCCAGTACTATCGCGGAAAGTTTCCCGGGCTGCCGCAAATCCGCGCCTTGTTGCTCGCCCTCACCGACGTGAACTATCGCGTCGTCTACGAGACCTACCGCGACATCGCGACGACGTACGGGGTCTACGTCAGCGCCGGCGTGAACGTCGCGCCGGCGCGCCGGGTCGAGAGCGCCGTCGATCCGATACTCGTGAATCGTCTTCGCGATCCCGACGAGCCCCTGCGGAGCTACGCCTACGAGGCCACCGCGCGCGAGGTCTACAACACCACCATGATCTTCCGTCCCGACGGCGAGGTGATCGTGCCGGACGGCGCCGGCGGCGTGCTGGCGGCGCCGAGCGCGACCGGCGGCATCCTGCGCGGGAGCATCAACAAGTCCTACCTCGTGCCTCTCGAGCTCGGTCTCCTCACCCTCGCCGCCTCGCCGGTCCGCGATCTCGACGTGCTCGATACGCCGCTCGGCCGTCTCGGCGTCGTCATCTCGAAGGACGCATGGATGGTGGACGTCAACGAGCGCTACGACGCCAAGGGTGCCAACCTCCTGATCCAGTCGGAGGCCTTCAGCGCTTGGGCATTCAGCGATTCCGACGACGGCCCCGACGTCCTCAAGGAGGGCGGCTTCGGCGCCGTCCAGCGCCATCCGAACTTCCTCTACAACGTCACCCCGGCGCTCACCGGAAACATGATCGACGTCACCTTCGACGGCCAGAGCGCCGTGATCGGCAAGCGCACGACGACTCCTCCGGGGCCGCTCTCGCCCACCAACGCCTGGATCGGACAGAACCCCGATGCGGGCTTCCTCACCATCGCGCCCTGGGTGATCGACGATCCGGCTATCGCCACCCCGGCGCTCACCCTGGCGCAGCGCCGGAGCCAGCTCGCCGCGACCGGCGACGCCCTCAAGCCGACGTCACCGACGCTCTGCGCGACCACCCTCACGGTCGGGGCCTGTCGCGGCGGCTATCGTGAGTCGATCGTGTTCAGGGACCTCGACATGCCGGTCGGGACCCGCGTGCTCGCCGCGCCCGATCCGGGGCCCCGCGTGCCGACCGCCTTCGGGAACAACGTCCAGGTGAACGCCGTCGAGGGCACGCCGGTGACGCAACGCCGTCCCAGCGCGGCCGCCGCCAACGGTCGGCTCTACGTGGTCTGGGACGACGATCGCGACGGCTTCGAGAACGTCTACCTGGCGATCAGCAGCGACGGCGGCGCGACCTTCGGGGGCGACCTCAAGGTGAGCGGACACGCGCCCGGCACCGTGGTCGAGATGTTCCCGCACGTCACGGTCGCCGCCGAGCAGAATCTCGTGTTCGTCGTCTGGCAGGAGTTCGTGGCGGGGCGCGACGACGACGCCGGCCGGGTCATGCTGGCGCGCTACGACCTCGCCGGGACGAAGCTCGGACCCGACGTCCGTGTCGACAGCGGCGGCGACGGCTTCGGCAAGTGGACGCCGCAGGTCGTCACCGACCCGACCGGAGACCCGGTCGTGGTCTGGGTCGACGAGCGAGACTCGGGTCCGGCAGGCGCGCTCTTCGAACAGCTGCACTTCGAGCACGTCTACATGGCTCGGAGCGACGACCTCGGCCTCACGTTTCGCCCCAACGTCCGAGTCGACGACGTCGGCGTCCGGCGCGGGGTGACCACCGACCCGCTCTCCGTCAGCCTCGACAATCGCTGGCGACCGTCGGTTGCGATCCGCAATCGACGGCTCTTCATCGCCTGGGCGGACTTCCGGAACTACAATTGGGACATCTACCTCGCCCGCCCGTCGATCACGCAGAAGCGCCCCGCCAAGAACGTGCGCGTCGACGACTACCCCACCCTGGAGCGGGTCAATACCGACCCCACGGTGGCGGTGGACACCAAGAGCGGTCTCGCCAGCGTCGCCTGGACCGACATCCGCGCCCGCGAGGCCGACAGCAACGTCTTCTTCACCCAGGCGACGCGTCGGAACGCGACCAAGTTCCAGGCGAGCCGGCAGCTCGATGACTCGCGTCTCGGTTTCGATCCCGACACGGATACGCCGACGACGCAGTCCCAGCCCGACATGAAGATCGGCGGCGACACGCTGTGCGTCGCATGGCAGGACGATCGCGGCGGTACGAACGACGTCTACTTCAAGTACAGCATGGACGGCGGCGCCACGTTCAGCGGCGACGAGCGTGTCGACGACACCGGCGGAGGGCCGAGTGGGCAAACCGCGCCGGCGGTGGCGATCGATCGCTCGGCCGGCACCCGTTGCTACGTCGTCTTCGAGGACAACCGCCTCGGGAGCTCCGACGTGTACGTCGCCAGCCGCCTCGTGCCGTGACGGGCGCTAGGCCGCCGGGCGAAGTCGGGTCAGCAATGCCAAGCCGAGCAGGTTGAAGCCGAGCTCCCGGACGCGCTTCAGCAGCATCATTGCGAGTCCGAGCTCGGGAGGAAGGCCGAGTAGGCCGAAGATCACCATGCCTCCCGCCTCCTGAACGCCGATCGTTCCGGGTATGAGGATGCCGGCGAGCCGCGTGGGCTGGGCGAGCGCCTCGATGACCACCGCGTCGAGCACGCCGACGGGATGACCGATCAGTGCCATGATGACGTAGACCTCGGCCGCGCCCGTCAACCAGCCGACGAAGTGAAACGCGACCGAGACGGCCGCCGCGCGCGGGCGGGCACCGTAGAACGACCGTAACCGCCGGTCGATTTCCGGCGCCTGGGCGGCGAGGCGGGCGACCAGCCGCGCGCGCGGGAAAGCCCTCTTGATGAGCCGGGCCAAGAACGCGACCAGACCGCGACGCTGCAGGATCACCAGCACCGCCGTCATCGCGACCCCGGCGATCGAGAGGGCGATCAGGATCGGCAAGGACGAGACCGCGACCTCGCGTCGAACCAGGAAGAGCGCGACGCCGACGATGACGAAGGCGATCTGCGCAATGGTGAGCGCGGTCTTGGCGAGAATGACCGACGTCGCGCTCTCCGTGAGCGGAACGCCGAACCGTTGCAGGACGAAGGCCTTCACCGGCTCGCCGCCGAGATAGGCGGTCGGTGTGACGCTGTTCATCGCCTCGCCGACGAGACGCGCGAGGTAGAGCAGCCAGAGCGCCGGGCGGAAGCGCACGAACGTGGCGCGCCAGCCGGCCGCGTCGAATACCGACGACACCGCGTAGGGCAAGAAGATGATCGGCGCCCACCAGCCGAGGACCACGAGGTGCTGCATCAGCTCACGTGGGCCCGCCTGGTAGATCAGCACACCGAGCAGCACGAACCCGAGTCCCGCGAGTGCGATCTGTGCGGAGCTCGTCGCGGCGGGCGCCCCGGCAGACGGGTCGCGCGGCGCCTCCATCACCCGGCGAACGATTGCGTCATGAGATGGAAGAGCGACATGCGAGCGGGCACTCGAATCGCGCGGAGCCTAACAGCGGTGACTGCCGCCAGCAAGGAACTGGCGCGACGGTTTGTTGCAAAACACGGTGAATGCAGGCACGAAAAGGAAGAGTGGGACGCGCGTTCGCAGCCGTGATCGGGTCCCTCATCGCGACGGCTTGCCTACTGGCGACACCGGCGTACGCGCTCGAGAAGAGCATCATTCCTCTCCCCGAGATTCTCACCGATCCCAACGAGGGCAACACCTACGGTTTTCTCGGGGTCGTGCTCTTTCTCGATGAGAACAAGATCATCAAGTACATCCTCGCGCCCGACGTCCGCTACAACAAGATCACCGGCGTCTTCCCTGCGTTCAGGCTCTTCGGCTTCCCCTCGCTCGACAAGAAGTGGAGCATCGTGCTCCGGAAATCGCAGCACATCGACGAGGACTACGAGCTCATCTACAGCGACAACGCGTTCTGGCAGGATCGCCTGCGCCTGTCGGCGGTCGCCGAGTACGAGCAGGACTCGACCGAGCGCTTCTTCGGTTTCGGGAACGGCTCGTCCGAGAACGCCGAGTCGAACTACACCGCACGCGAAGGCATCGCCGTCGTCCGGCTCAACTATCGCCTGCAGCCGACCCTCGAGCTCACCTCGCAATCGCGCGTGCGGGTGTTCCGCGTCGAGCCGGGCGGCGTCGACTCGATCGAGTCCATCAGCGAGGAGCATCCGGGAACACCCGGCCTCGACGGCGCCACGGTCGTCGGGCAGGAGTTCGGGCTCCTCTACGACAGCCGGGACGACACCAACATCCCGCGCGAGGGCGGGTTCGGTCTGTTCTCGGCGGAGTTCATTCCGCGTTTCCTCGGCAGCTCGTTCTCCGCCATCAAGTACGCGGCCGAGGTGCGCAAGTTCATTCCGTTCCGCGAGCGTTTCGTGCTCGCGATGCACAGCCGCATCAACTACCTCCAGGGTGACGACGACGTGCCGTTCTTCGAGCAGAACGACATCGGCGGCCGCCGTTCACTGCGGGGGTTCGGGAGCGGTCGGTTCGTCGACAAGAACAGCTTCTTCGCCTCGGCCGAGCTGCAGGACCCGCGTCTACAGCCGGCAGATTTTCGGCGTCAACGCCGAGCTCGAGCTCGCGCCCTTTCTCGACTTCGGCCAGGTCTTTCGGTCGTCGCGCGACTCGCCCATCAACGACCTCCACGCCGTCGGGGGCCTCGGTTTCCGCGGCGTCGTGCGGCCTCAGGTGGTGGGGTTCGTCGACATCGGTGTCGGCGAGCAGGGCGTCGCGGCGTTCACGGGCTTGGAATACCCGTTTTAGCTCGTATCGCTCGAGGTCAGGACGCGAGGCGGACCAGCACCAGGTGCTGGCGGCCGCGGGGGTCGGTGCCCTCGCTGGTGTCGAGCACCTCGAGGGCGTTCCGTGCCGTCGCTGACAGCGCGGCGAGCTCGGTGTCCCAGATCAGGAGATAGTGCGGGCCGGGATTGCGGGACCGGCCTGGCTTCCAGTGGAAAGTTCCGCGCGGGGCGTAGAACATCGCTCCGAAGTCGAAGCTCCGCGGGTAGAACGCGAGCGGCCGCTCGCCGGCGACGGCGGCGGCGCGTTGCATGAACGGCCCGAGCGTTCGCATGCGGGCGAGATCGGGCTGGAAGACCGTGAAGATCAGGGTCCAGAGCGCCGCCGCGAAGGCGGTTTCGGCCCACAGGAGCTGCCACAGATTCCGCCGGCCGAGGGCTCCGAAGGCGACCGCGAGCGCGCCCAGCATGGCGATCGACCCGACGAGAACCAGAGGCAGGTGGGCGTCGATGATCGTGCGGACGAGCGGCAGATTCGCCCGGTCCTTGGGGTGCAAGAGGGGCGCCAGGAGCGAGAAGGGATCGAGGCCGAGGCTTTCGGCGAGCGTCGAGAGTAGCGGCACCAGTGCCACGGCGGCGAGACCGCCCACCAGCACGCGGGCGGTCTTGCCGGTCAGCCAACGCGCCGGCACCGCCTCCCGCGCCGCTTCGCTCCACCACCAACCGGTCAGCAGCGCGGCGGCGGGGTAGAGGGCGAGCAGGTAGACGCTGCGCTTGGCGTCGGCAAGCGAGTAGAAGACGAACACCGTCAGAAGCCACACCAGCGGAAAGGCGAGGCGCGGATCCCGCCGGGCGGTTGGATTCCTGACCGCGGCCACCACCGCCGCCACCACGAATGGGGTCCACGGCAGGAGCCCCGCCGCGAGGGTCGGCACGTAATAGTAGAAGGGATGCGAATGGCCGCTCTTCAGCTTGGTCGCACCGAGGAAACGGAACACGTTCTCTTTCAGGATGTGCTTCTGCACGAACGACTCGCCCCCGATCGTCGCCGCCACGGCGTACCAGCCGCCGACGATCGCCACGATCACGAGGGCGCCGAGGATGGGACGAAAGCGCGGCAGCAGCCGCAATCGGCCCTGCAGCGCGAGCGCCGCCACCAGTACCAGACCCGGTAGCGCGAACCCGACCGGCCCCTTGGTGAGCGCCGCGGCGGCGAGCGCGGCATAGGCGACCAACGCCTCACCCGTCGTGAGGCCGCCCGCGAGCACCCCACGATAGAAGATCAGCGTTCCGATCGTCATGAGCGCGGTGAGTGTGCCGTCGACGCGCGCCGTCGAGGCGGCACGCACCCATTCGAAGGTCGAGGCCAAGACCACCATCGCGGCGAAGGCCGCCCCGGCGCCGAGCGGCACCCGCGCGGTCGCGCCGAGGAAGAGCACCGTGCCCGTCGCGAGCACGACCGAAGGCAGGCGCACGGTCCACTCCGTCACGGCGCCGCCACCGACGCGGGAAACCGCGGCCGCGAGCCAGTGAAACAGCGGCGGCTTCGAGGCGATCGTCCAGCCGTTCGCGGAGGCGCGTTTCGGCAGCAACCAATCGCCCTCCTCGACCATCCGCCGCACCACCAGCGCTTCCCGCGGCTCACCCTTGGTGAAGAACGGCGTCAGCGCGGCGGGTGGCACGTACAACAACACGCACAGCAACAGTGCGGCGGCCGCCGAAAAACGCGGCGTTTCGCCCGCGGAAACGGCCGCTCGTCGATCCGTGCCACGCAGCCGCTCGAACACGCCCAACGGGGGCGACCATAGCGGGGGATCAATGCAGTCGCAATCGCTTGGGGTTCACAGCGCAGAGGAACACAACAATTTGTGTAGGTCGATAGATGGCCGCCCGTATAGATTCCACCCTGATCGACGGTTGCTATTTCTTGCAAGGTTTCCTAACATTTGCCGCGCTGTGGCGGACATGAGGTGGTGGGGCGGAGGACTTGGGCGGCGCGCTTACGAGCGCGCTCCGCACGCAATGCAGGCGATTCGCTCGTCTGCGAGCTTCGCATCCGCACGAACGCACGAGCTGGGTGCGTGCCCACGGCCGGACGGCACGAGTAAGCCGTCGACTGGTGAAGGACAGGATCTGCATCAGGGACGTCCTTGCGCGTTGGAGGTGAGGAGAGTGGGGAGAGTGGCACAGCGTTGGATGAAGCGGATCGATCTGACCAAGGGCATGCACGCCGAATCTCAGAGAGGCGAAAACCGAGGAGGTAAGGAGATGAGGAAGCGAACAGTCGGAAGTCTGATTGCAGCGGGAGCGTTGATTCTTGGTTCCCTGTCGTACGGCGTGCCTGCGGGCGCCGAGGGCGGGCTCACATTGGAGGAGCGGGTCGAGCGGCTCGAGCGGCGGGGCGAGATGCCGGCGAAGGATTGCTGCGACACCTCGGAGCTCCAGAAGCGGCTCGATCAGATCGAGGCGCACATCAAGAATCTGCCGTTCGGGATCAAGCTCGGAGGCGGTATCGCAACCTCCTACCAGTACAATTTCAACGATCCCGACTCGAACATCACGTCGCTCCGCGCGTTCGACCGCGACCACAACAGCTTCGTCCTCGACCTCTTCCAGCTCCAGGTCTCGCGGGCGCCGGGCGAGGATGGCGTCGGCTTCATGACGAAGGTGAACTTCGGCAAGACCGCCGAGCGCATGGCATCTGACTGGGATGGTGACGGCACCATCGGCAATGTCGCTGAGGAGCAGAACTCGGTCGAGCTGCAGGACGCCTACATCACCTACAACTTCCCGGGCCTCCCCGACCTGCAGCTCAAGGCCGGTAAGTTCGTGACCCCGATCGGGGCCGAAGTGATCGAGCCGTGGGCCAACCCGAACGTGAGCCGCTCGCTGGCCTTCAGCTGGGCCATTCCCTTCACCCACACCGGTGCGACGGCGAGCTATGCCTTCGGGTCGCAGGCGAGCCTGATGATGGGCATCGTCAACGGCTGGGACAACGTCGTCGATTCCAACGACGGCAAGTCGGTGCTCGGGAGCTTCGCGCTCACGCCGGTCGAGCAGTTCTCGCTGTTGATCAATGGCATTTATGGGGCGGAGCAGCCCGACCGGGGCGACGCCAAGCGCGGCGTCGCGGACATCGTGGCGACGATCAAGCCGGTCGAGAACTTCGCGATCATCCTGAACTACGACTACGGTAACGAGAGCGATCTCGAGGTCGGCGGCCACGCCGAGTGGAACGCCGCCTCGGGCATTCTCGCCTACGATCTCCCCGACGTGTTCGCGGTGCCCGTGGGCTTCGCGCTCCGCGGCGAGTACTTCGACGACTCGGATGGCACGCGGCTTCCGACGCCGGGCGGCGCGGGCTTCGGCGACTACCAGAACGCCTGGGAGGTCACCACGACCTTCAAGGTGGTGCTCGCCGAGGGCCTGATGTTCCGCACCGAGTACCGCTACGACTCGGCGAAGCACGAGCTCTACGAGAATTACCCGACGGCCGGGGACGATACCCAGGACGATCAGCACACCGTCGCCGCCGAACTGTCGTACGTGTTCTAGTCGCCTCACCGGACCGACCAGCACACGAGGGCCTGCCGAAGCAATTCGGCAGGCCCTTTTTCATTGTGATTCTTGTCTACTCGGCCCAGCGGATCTTGCGGTAGTCGAAGCGGAGCTCTTCGAGGATGTTGAACTTGACGATCTCGAAGTAGGGCGAGATGTCGAAATCACGCGGGGTCGTGAGCGTGATCGGGGCCGTCCGAAAGAGCCCGCCCGCGGGTGCGGGCGAGCGCCGGAGCCACGAGAGACGTCGCGTCGGAGCCGGTGTCGCATCGGGCGTGACGTCCGGCAGGATCGGGTAGCGCACCTTCCCGAAGGCATGGGCGATCATGCTCGAGCAGATGACCTGGGTCGGCAGCCCGCTCCCGAACGCCAAGGCCTGGCGCCGGAACCGGCGTGGCACCAGGCTCACCGGCAGGAAGTAGCGGGCCAAGTCGATCAGGTTCTTCACGTCGTAGCGATAGCCGATCTGCGCGATGACGTCGTCCAGGATGGTCCGCAGGTCCTCGCGCCGAAGATTGTAGGGCCGGCACACCCGCATGTTGAAGTCGAGGTACTTCGAGATCGGCGCCGCCACGACGCCTTCCTCGACCAGCGCCTCGACGACGAGATGCTGCGCATCGTCGCCGAACTCGGTGGTGAGGACGTGGCGCAACGCGGGGTGCCGTCGCCACAGCTCGTCGCCGACGTAGATCGCCGCGTGTGACCACGAGCTCTGCGTCAGGTACTTGATGACCTCGCTCACCCGCTGATCGCCCTCGACCAGCACGATGTCGCCCTTCTTGATATAGCGGCGCAGATTGTCGCCGTCGTTGAGCGCCCGGCGCTGATAGCGTCCGAGCGGCTTCGTCAGGAGGCGGGTCGCGAAGCTGATGATGCGGCGGCGCAGGGGAGACGGCATGTGGGGGTCTGGTGCGACGAAAGCATTCTAACCGCACGGGTTTCGAGGTGAGAAGCGAGAAATGCGACGCGCGACGCGACGCCCCGCGTCGTCGGCGCTCCACCGCACCCCGTCTCCGGCTCGACCCGGCGCGCCTCAGGGCGTTCCGGCGCGGTCTCCTCGCCTGGTACCGCAAGAACGGGCGCGACCTTCCCTGGCGCCGTACCCGCGACCCCTACGCCATCCTGGTCTCCGAGGTGATGTTGCAGCAGACCCAGGTGAAGCGCGTGCTCGAGTACTACCCGCGGTTCCTCGCCCGCTATCCGACCGCCGAGGAGCTGGCGGAGGCATCGGCTGGAGCGGTGCGGGAGGCCTGGGACGGTCTCGGCTACTACCGGCGCGCGGAGAATCTCCACAAGGCCGCCCGCGAGGTTGCGGAGCGCCATGGCGGCCGCTTTCCCGAGACGCCCGCCGAGCTGGTGCGGCTGCCAGGGATCGGGCGCTACACGGCCGGCGCAGTCGCATCGTTCGCGTTCGGTGCCGATGCCGCGATTCTCGACACCAACGCAGCGCGGGTGCTGAGCCGCGTCTTCGGCGCCGGCAGGCGAAAGCGCCGCACCGCGCGGCTTTGGGCCCTTGCCGCCGCCACGCTGCCGCCCGGGCGCGCCTACCCGTTCAACCAGGGGATCATGGATCTCGGCGCGACCATCTGCACCGCACGCCGTCCCGTTTGTCCGCGCTGTCCGGTTCGACGGGCCTGCCGGACCGGAGGCACCAGCGCCGCGCGCTGACGCGGTGGGTCGCTCAGAGGTAGCCGTCGCGGCGGAGCGCCTCGGCCAGCAGCACGGCGCCCTTGGCGGCGCCGAACTTCGTGTTGTGCGAGACCAACACGAAGCGGAGGCCGTGCGGCCACAGGGCATCGGGCCGGAGCCGGCCGACCGACGTCGTCATCCCACCGTCGGCGTCGCGGTCGAGGCGCGGCTGCGGGCGGAACGGATCGTCGTGGACCGTCAACATGCGTCGCGGTGCCGACGGCAGATCCTCGATGCCGCCCACGTACTCCCGCATCGCCGCCGCCGCCGCCTCGGGCGAGCAGGCGTTCCGGAGCCCGACCGACACCGCCTCGGTGTGGCCCTCCAGGACCGCGGCCCGGGTGCAGGTGGCCGATACGACGATCGGCGCCGGATCGATCGCGTCGCCGTTCAGAGCGCCGAGGATCTTCGCGGTCTCGCGGGCGACCTTCTCCTCCTCGCCCGGGATGAACGGAACGACGTTGTCGAGGATGTCGAGGGCGACGACGCCGGGCGAGCGGCCGGCACCGGAGATTCCCTGCATCGAGGTCATCGCGACGCGGTCGATGCCGGCCTTCGCGTGCAGCGGAGCCAGGGCGATCACGAGCCCGGTGGTCGTGCAGTTCGGGATCGGGGCCACGAAGCCGCGCCAGCCCCGCCGGCGTTGCTGGGTCTTGAGGAGCGGCGCATGCGCGAGGTTGACGCCGGGGATCAGCAGCGGCACGTCGTCCTCGTAGCGATAGGCGGAGGCGGTGCTGATGACCGGGCGTGCCGCCGCCCAGCGCGGCTCGAGCTCGCGCGCCGGCTCGCTTTCGATCGCGGAGAACACGAGATCGACCGAAGCGGGATCGAAGTCGTCCCCGCTCACGACCGGCAAGCGCACGATGGCCGCGGGAGGCGCGTCCGCGCACCACCACCGGACGGCTCCGGTCTTGGCGTCGCGCAACGCCTCGCCATAGGTCTTGCCCGCCGAGCGCGCGGACGCCGCCAACGCCGTGATCTCGAACCACGGATGGTCGCGCAGGGCATCGATGAATTGTTGGCCGGCAATGCCGGTGGCGCCGACGATTGCGACGCGCATCCTTGCGGTGGACGACACGAAAAACCTCCTCGGGCGGGGAGGCTTATCACGCAGTTCCGGGGCTGTCACAGGCGAGGAGCGTTTCCGGCTCCGGAAGGCCTGTGCTGTAATCCGCTCGCCGCGCGGGCCGGCGAGGAGGTCTCTAGATGCGTATCGAGGGCGTCGCCTGCGGGATCTTCCTCCCGCAGGCGGGATTGGATTTCGCGGCGCTCAGCGAGCGCGCGGAGGCCTGCGAGGCCGCAGGCCTCCACTCGCTCTGGCTCGCGGATCACATGTGGGCGAGGGGTCTCCCCGACGTCGACTATCTGGAGTCGTGGACGACGCTCAGCGCGCTCGCGATGCGGACGTCGCGGCTTCGTCTCGGCGTGCTCGTGCTCTGCAACTCCTACCGCAACCCGGCGTTGGTCGCGAAGATGGCGGCGACGTTCGATCGGATCTCGAACGGCCGCCTCGAGCTCGGCGTCGGGGCGGGATGGATGGACGAGGAGTATCGCGGCTACGGCTACAACTTCCCGGCGGCGCGGGTCCGCATCGAGCAACTCGAGGAGGGTCTCGAGGTCATGCGCCGGCTTTTCACCGAGCCGCGCTCCACCTTCCAGGGCAAGTACTACGCGCTCGACGATGCGCCCAACAATCCGAAGGCGCTGCAGTCGCCGTGGCCGCCCATCACGATCGGCGGCGCGGGCGAGCGCCTGTTGCTGCGGGTGGTGGCGAAGTACGCCGACCGCTGGAACTGTCCGATGAACGCTGCGCACGAGCTGCCGCACAAGCTCGAGATCCTCCGCTCGCATTGCGCCGAGGTCGGACGCGACCCCGACGACATCACCGTCTCCGAGCAGGTGCTGATCGTCCTCGGCGCCGACGAGGCGGATTTCGCCGAGCGCTGGTCGCGTGCGAAGCAGCTACTCGCCGGTTTCGCCGACCTCGACGCCGTCGCCGTGCGCGGCACGCCCGATGCCGTGATCGCGGGCCTGCGCGAGAAGATCGCGAAGGGCGTCCGTCTCTTCACGATCATGTTCGGCGACATGGCGCCGGTCGAGACCATCCGTCTCTTCGGCACGCGGGTGCTTCCCGCGCTGGTGGGTTAGCGTTACAAGAATTCTGCTTCGCGGCGGGCGGGTGGAGGGTCGTTTCTCCGCTCGCGGGTTTCAGGTTCCCTGCGCGTAGAGCCCGCCGGATCTTCTCCGACCTGCGCACGACGCGCGGCGCTGCTCGCTCCGAAACGACCCTCCACCCGCCCGCGGACACTGGTGAGCGCGACGGGTGCGCGGCTGTGTCATGCACCTGCGGCTGCTCCGCGGGGGTGGCGGGTCGCTGTGAAGCGAGTAGCAACTCGCGTCGTGCGCAGGACAGAAAGGCTGAGGCGGGCCTTAAGCGCTGGGAATCTGAAGCCCACGAGCGGAACAGCGACCCGCCACCCCCGCGGCGCCGCCGTAAGCTGGCTAGCTAGAGCCCTACTTCAGCTCCGCGATGAAGCGCTCGATTGCGGGGGTGAAGTGGCGGCCCTGGCGGTGCAGGATGCCGAGCGGACGATGCAGCGATTCGTCGCTCAGCTGCACGGCGGCGAGGGTTCGGCTCTTGACCTCCTGCTTGATCGCCGGCTCGGGTACCAGCGCGACGCCGGCGCCGATCTCGACCACTCGCTTCATGGTCTCGATGTTGTCGAGCTCCATCACGTAGCGCACGCTCACCCCCTTGCGGTTCAGGAGGCGATCGGTGGCACGGCGGGTCGGGATGTCGCGCTCGTAGCCGACGAACGCCTGACCCTCGAGATCCTTGATGGAGATCGAACGCCGACGAGCGAAGGGGTGATGGGTGGCGCACACCAGCACCAGACGATCGTCGCGAAACGGAATCACCGTGATCTGCGGGCGGCGGCCGGGATAGGCGACGATCCCCAGATCGATGCGCCCCGAGAGCACGTCGTCGATGATCTTCGGTGCCCGGCTGTACTCGAGATGGACGTTGACCTGAGGGTAGGCCTTGAGGAACTTCTTGAGCGGCTCGGAAAGCTCGTACAGGCCGACGCTGTGAACCGTCGCCAGACGGACGCTCCCGCTGACGACGCTGCCGAAGCTCTGCATCTGGTCGCGGAGCGCGCGATAGCGCTGGGTGATGTCCTTGCTCGCCTGGTACAACAGCTGGCCCGCGGGGGTGGGCTGGATGTTGCCCTTGGTGCGCTCGATCAACGGCCGGTCGAAGCGCGCCTCGAGGCTCCGCACCTGCTGGCTCACGGCCGACTGGGTGATGAAGTTCTGCGCCGCGGCGGCCGAGAAGCTGCCGGTCTCGACCAGGTCACAGAACACCTGCAGCGTCTCGAGGTGCATGATTAGCGGTGCTGATCGCCCATTCGTCGCTCGGCTAGCCGCTCTTATACGTGACGCGTTGTCCCACTCCAACCCCCGTCGTCCGCTGCTTGAGCCGCCGTGGGGGCGGCAGTAGCATGCGCGACCCATGCCGATCGTCGACTACTACGAGCTCGAGGCGCTGCTGACGGACGAGGAGCGCATCACGCGCGACAGTGTGCGGAGCTTCGTCGAGCGCGAGTGCATGCCGCTCCTCGAGGGCTGCTTCAGTCGTGAGGAGTTCCCGCGCCACCTCGTTCCGCGCCTCGGCGAGCTGGGGGTCTTCGGCGCCAATCTCCAGGGCTACGGCTGCGCCGGTCTGAACAACGTCGCCTACGGCCTCATCATGCAGGAGCTCGAGCGCGGCGACAGCGGTCTCCGCTCGATGGCGTCGGTGCAGGGCGGTCTCGTGATGTATGCCATCTACGCCTACGGGTCCGACGAGCAGAAGGCACGTTGGCTGCCGGCGATGGCGCGGGGCGAGGCGATCGGCTGTTTCGGCCTGACCGAGCCCGACCACGGCTCCGATCCGGGAGGCATGGAGACGCGGGCCCGCGCCGCCGGCGGCGACTGGGTCCTTTCGGGCGTCAAACGTTGGATCACCAACGGCAGCATCGCCGACGTCGCGGTGGTCTGGGCCAAGGCCAGCCCGGACGACGAGATCCGTGGGTTCCTGGTCGAGCGCGGCACGCCCGGATACGTGGCCCACGATCTCAAGGGCAAGTTCTCCTTGCGGGCCTCGATCACGTCGGAGCTCGTGCTCGAGGACGTGCGGGTGCCGCAGGCGGCGCTCCTGCCGGGCGTGGTCGGGCTCAAGGGGCCGTTCGGGTGCCTCAATCAGGCGCGCTACGGCATCGTGTGGGGCGCCGTCGGCGCCGCCATGGCCTGCTACGAGACGGCGCTCGACTACGCCCTCCACCGGGTGCAGTTCGATCGCCCGATCGCCGGTTTTCAGCTGGTCCAGCAAAAGCTGGTCGACATGATCACCGAGATCACCAAGGCCCAGCTGCTCGCCTACCGGCTCGGGCGCCTGAAGGACGAGGGGCGGGTGCGCGCGCAGCAGGTCTCGCTCGCGAAGCGCAACAACGTCGGCGAGGCGCTCAAGATCGCGCGCCTCGCGCGCGACATCCTCGGCGCCAACGGCATCGTCAACGAGTACCCGGTGATCCGCCACATGCTGAATCTCGAGACCGTCAACACCTACGAGGGGACGTACGACATGCACACCTTGATCGTCGGACGCGACCTCACCGGTCTCGATGCGGTGCGCTGATACGTCGCGCCAGCTGCGCTAACTCCTCGGACGCGCACGCGTAGGAGCGTGGCCGCATGGTTGCCGCGGGCCGGCTGGCGGAGGTTTCGCTTGCCCAACGCGGAGGCTTGTGGCTTGATCGGCCAGCTTCGAGCTTCGCGGTTTCCGTGATGTGGACCCCCGCCGTTCCGTCGATCGTCATCCGCCTCGTCTTGATGGTGACGCTCGCCCTCGGCGCCGCGCCGACCTCGGCGCGTGAGTTGCCGCTCGACTTCAGCGCGCAATTGCCGGTGTCGCCGGCGATGGCGAAGCGCGTGCGGTTCTGGATCCACGTCTTCAGCGACGTGTCGCAGAACGACGCGATCCTCCACGACCGCGACGACCCGACCATCGTGTACGACCGCGTGTCGTACGGGCCCGGCGGCGACGCGACGCGGGTCGAAGCGACCCGGGCGAGCTACGAGCGCCTCCTCGGTGCCATGGCGATCGAGAGCGCCTATCGCACGTTCGCCCCCACCTTCACGCCGCCCTCGTTGGAGCGACAGAAGATCACGGCCTTGTTCGGGGAGCGCGCCGGTTCCACCGCGTACGTGCGGGCGCTCGGCAACATTCGCGTGCAACGCGGCATGAAGGAGGCGTTCGCCGACGGCCTGGTGCGCGCCGAGCTCTACCTGCCGGGCATCCGTCGGGTCTTCCGGGAGACCGAGCTGCCGCCCGAGCTGATCTACGTGCCGCACGTGGAGTCCTCCTTCAATCCGTCGGCGGTATCGCGCGCCGGTGCGGTCGGGCTCTGGCAGCTGACGCGCGGCACCTTCGAGCACTACGTCAAGAGCGACGAGGCCGAGGCGAAGCGGCAGCCGACGAAGCGCAAAGCGGCGAAGCGCCAGGCGGTCGTCGACGGTCGCCTCGATCCGGTTCGTTCCACCGAGGTGGCGGCCCGCCATCTCCTGCGGGCGCGCAGTGTCCTCGGCAGCTGGCCGCTCGCCGTCGCATCCTACAATCACGGTGTCGCCGGGATGGTGCGGGCCCGCAGCGCGGTCGGCGCCGACTCGCTCGACGACATCGTCCGGGGGTACGACGGCGCGAGCTTCGGGTTCGCGTCGCAGAACTTCTACGCCGAGGTCCTGGCGGCGGCGCACGTCGCCACTCACGCCTGGCACTACTTCCCCGACATGCCGCGGCCGCCCATCATGCAGTACGTGGTGCGCCCCGGCGACTCGCTGTGGACGATCGCGCGTCGCCACCGGGTGTCGGTTCGCGATCTCGCGGTCGCGAACAACCTCGGCGGCTCGCGCCTCAAGACCGGTCAGCTGATCGTCATCAAGAGCTCGTAGGATCGCGCTCCTCGAGATACCGCCGCAACACCGCGGCGCCGTCGGGGCAGCAGCGCTCGTCGCGCATGATGCGCTCGGCCTCGGACACCGCCACGAAATCTCCGAACGCGATCTCCTCGGCCTGCAGCGTGAGAGGGCCGTCGTGGCAGGCGAGATACGCCATGCCGACCAGCTGCGTCGACGCGTCCCGGTAGCGAACGGGGAACAGCCTCGACAAGGTTTCGGAGACGACCCCGATCTCCTCGCCGAGCTCGCGTCGCGCCGCCGTGTCGTAGTCCTCGCCGGCCGCGACCACACCGCCGATCGTGACGTCCCAATACCCCGGGTAGACGTCCTTGGACGTGGTTCGGCGGTGCACGAAGACGCGCCCCGACGAGTCGCGAACGACGACGTAGACCGCGCGGTGGAGGAGATTGTCGCGCCGCATCTCCGCTCTGGTCGCCCGTCCGACGACGCGATCGTCGCCGTCGACGACGTCGACGAGCTCGTCCGCCGCGGCCGTCACGGGCGTTGTTCCGTGCCGAACGCGCGTGCTACGCGCCTTCCATGGCGCTGCCGATCACGTTCTACAGCAGGCCGGGTTGCTCCTACTGCGACGCGGCGCGCGCCGCGCTGCGGGCCCGCGGCGTCGCCTTCACCGAGATCGACGTGAGCCGTCATCCCGAGGTCGTGCCCGAGCTGCTCAAGCTCACCAAGGGCCGCCGCATCGTCCCCGTCGTGGTGGAAGGGGCCGAGATCCGCGTCGCGGCGAGCGGCGGCTCGGGGTTCTGACCGGGATCGCGTCAGCGCCCACGGCGTGAGCGGCGGTCGAGGTCGTAGTTGTTGCGTAGCGTCTCGACGAGCTCCCGCGCCCGTTGCGAGCTGCGCTCGAGCTCGTCGAGATCGGGACGATTCTGCTGTACGAGCTGTGTCCGCGCCTGGCCGAGCTGCTCGTCGAGGACGAGCGCGCGCTTGCGGAGACTCTCGAGCTCGTCGAGCTCGGATTTGTGGCGGGAAACGAATTCGCGATAGAGGGCGTCCAGCTTCGCGAGCGTGCGCTCCCTGACGTCGAGCATCGCGTCGAGCTCGGTCGCCTGACGCTTGATCTCGGCGGAGGCCCGCGGGTCGCGCTGGATCCGGCGCGTGACCGACCGGCCGGCGCGATTCTCCTGCTCGATCTGCTGCAGCTCCTTGCCGTGTCCGGGACGGGTGCGTTTCTGGCGCTCCGCCTGCGCGACCCCGGCTGCGAGGAGGCCAGCCACCAGGAACGCCGCTACGATCCTCGTGCGAGGGTGACTCATGGGGTCTCTCCGGCGCGCGAAAATGCGCCCTGCCAGAAATCCGGTGCGCGACGGTATTCCGTCGGGCCCGGGACGTCCAAAACGTCGTTCACTCGTGGCATCACGCGATCCTCGATTCGTTGGTCCTTCGCCAGAGCCTGCGCCAGCATCGCGAGGTCGCGTACGATGATGGCGGACTCATCGCCCTCGGCCTGAGGCGGCTCCTCGATGGTCGCGGCCGGCGCGGCCGGGGTTGCGGCCGGGCGAGCGGCCGTGGCGACGACGGCGGCCGGCGCCTCCGGCAGCACCAGCGTCGGGACCGCGCCCGGCGCGCGGGCGACGGGTGCCGTCGAGCCGGGGCCCAGCATCCGGACGGTCGACCATCCCGCGACGGCTGCGAGCACGATGACCACTGCCAATGTCTTCCAACTTTGACCCATGCGGCGAGCGACGCGGAGTCTGGGGGGACCGGCTCGGGGAGTCAAGAGAGGCGTGCACGCGACGCCCAGTGTGGCAATACGCCATTCGATCCGCTACCCTGCACTCCATCCGGTGACGACGTGCTCGACTCGCAGAAACGACTCTTTCTCCGGCTCGGTGATCGCGTGATGCACGAGGGCTACGAGGAATGGGGCGTCGGAGCCGTCGTCGAGGTGATGACCTCGGTGATCCCTGGCGGCACCTGCATCGTGAGAATTCTCTTCGAAGACGGTCAGCAGCGCGCGTTCATCAACGACATGGATAACGAGCTCTGCTGCTGTTATCGCGGTGTGCGCAAGGAGTGGCACTTCGATTTCGGGGACGTCCACCGCGTCTCCCGAGGAGGCTCGCGCCGGCGTTCGATCGGCTCGCGCTGATGGCGGGGCGCCGATGAGCAAGGGCGGGGGCCCCGATTTCAAGGGCACCCTCAACCTCCCGACGACGGCTTTTCCGATGCGGGCCAACCTGCCCGCGCGCGAGCCCGAGATCTTGGCGCGCTGGGAGCAGATCGGACTCTACGGGGCCGGTCTCGCGGCCCGTGCCGGCCGTCCGCGCTACGTGCTCCACGACGGCCCGCCCTACGCCAACGGCTACATCCACATCGGTCACTCGCTCAACAAGATCATCAAGGACGTGGTCGTGAAGTACAAAGGCATGGCCGGCCACCACACGCCGTACGTGCCGGGATGGGACTGCCACGGCCTGCCGATCGAGCACGAGGTCGAGAAGCAGCTCGGAGCCGAGAAGAAAGCCGCCCTCAGCAAGGTCGAGATCCGCCGCCTCTGCCGTGAGTACGCGGCCCGCTTCGTCGACGTTCAGCGCAGCGACTTCAAGCGGCTCGGCGTGATCGGCGATTGGGACTCGCCCTATCTGACCACCGATCACGCGTACGAGGCGACCGAGGTACGTGAGCTCGCGAAGTTCGTCCGGAGCGGCGAGCTCTACCGCGGCAAGAAGCCGGTGCACTGGTGCGCGTCGTGTCGGACCGCGCTCGCCGAGGCCGAGGTCGAGTATCGCGACGTCTCTTCGCGCTCGATCTACGTCTCCTTCCCGCTCGTGCCGCCCCTTCCCGAGCCCCTCCGGGCGTTCGAGGGGACGCCGATCGCCGCCGCCATCTGGACCACGACCCCCTGGACCTTGCCGGCGAATCTTGCGATCGCCGTCCACCCCGAGATCGAGTACGTCGCGGTCGCGGCCAAGGACGGCGGGGCGTTGCTGGTGGCGCGCGCCCTCCTCCCCAAGCTCGCCGACCTCGTCGGCGACGAGCCGCGCGTGCTCGCGACCGTACGCGGGGCCGAGCTCGAGGGCGTCCCCACCCGTCATCCCTGGCTCGACCGCGAGTCGCCGTTCGTGCTCGGGGAGCACGTCACGCTCGAGGCCGGCACGGGTCTCGTCCACACCGCGCCCGGGCACGGACAAGAGGACTACGAGACCGGCCTCCGCTACGGGCTCGACGTCTATGCGCCGGTCGACGCGGAGGGGCGCTTCGTGCCGGCGGTGCCCGAATTCGGCGGCATGAAGGTCTTCGAGGCCGACGCCAAGATCATCGAGCATCTGCGAAAGCTCGGACGATTGCTGGCCGTGGCGCCGCTCACGCACGCGTATCCGCACTGCTGGCGCTGCCACCACCCGGTGATCTTTCGCGCCACCGAGCAATGGTTCATCTCGATGGATGCGAAGGACCTCCGGGGCCGTGCGCTCGCCGCGATCGAGCGGGTGCGGTGGATCCCGGGGTGGGGCCGCGACCGTATCGCCGGCATGGTGAGCGGGCGTCCCGACTGGTGCATCTCGCGCCAGCGCGCCTGGGGCGTGCCGATCGTCGCGCTTCGCTGCGAGCAGTGCGGCACGACCGCCACCAGCGAGGCGCTGCTCGCCCACGTCGCGGAGATCTTCGCCCGCGAGAGCTCCGATGCCTGGTTCGTGCGTCCGGTCGCCGAGCTCACGCCTCCCGGCTATGCGTGTCCGCACTGCGGCGGCGCGAGCTTCGCCAAGGAAGAGGACATCCTCGACGTCTGGTTCGACTCGGGCGTGAGCTTCGCCGCCGTGATGGAGCAACGCCCGGACCTCGGCGGCGTGGCCGATCTCTACCTCGAGGGTAGCGACCAGCATCGCGGCTGGTTCCAAAGCGCGCTCCTGACCTCGGTTGCCACCCGCGGCATCGCCCCTTACCAGAACGTGCTGACGCACGGCTTCGTCCTCGACGAGGACGCCCGCAAGATGTCGAAGTCGGTCGGCAACGTCGTGTCGCCGCAGGAGATCGTCGCGAGCCACGGCGCCGACATCCTCCGCCTCTGGGTCGCGGCCGAGGATTACCGCGACGACGTTCGCATCTCCCGCGAGATCTTGGAGCGCGCGAGCGAGGCCTATCGGCGCATCCGCAACACCGCACGGTTTCTGCTCGGAAACCTCGCCGGCTTCGATCCCGGACGCGACGCCGTTCCGCCGACACAGCTTCTCGAGCTCGACCGCTTCGTCCTCGATCGGCTGCAGGGGTTGATCGAGCGCTGCGGGCGCGCCTACGACGCCTTCGAGTTCCACACCGTCTATCACGCCCTCAACAACTTCTGCAGCGTCGACCTCTCGGCGCTCTATCTCGACATCGTCAAGGACCGGCTGTACTGCGAGGCGCCGACGTCGGTCGGACGGCGCTCGGGCCAGACCGCGCTCTACCGGCTCCTCGACGGCCTCACCCGCCTCATGGCGCCCGTGCTGTCGTTCACTGCGGACGAGATCTGGGGGTACATGCCTCCGGATCCGACTCGACCGGCGAGCGTGTTGCTCGCGGACTTTCCCTCGGTCGAACCGAAGCTCCGCGACGGTCGGCTGGCGGCGGAGTGGGACGTGCTCCTCGCGGTGCGTTCCGCGGTGACCAAGACGCTCGAGGGCCTCCGCAGCCGGGGCGAGATCGGTCATTCGCTGGAGGCCGACGTGCGACTCGCCGCCGCGGAGCCGGTCGCGGCCGTCCTCGCGTCGCACCAGGAGATGTTGGCCGAGATCTTCATCGTGTCGCGGGTGACGCTCCTGCCGGCGGGGGACCTCACGGGAGCCATGCTCCCGCCCGGGGTGAGCGTGGAAGCGAGCCGCGTCGAAGGCGAGAAGTGTCCGCGCTGCTGGAACTATCGCCGCGATACCGGGCGCGATCCTCGCACCCCGACGTTGTGCAGCCGCTGCGTCGACGTGCTCGCGGCAACGGCGCCGGCGCCCTCGTGAGAGCTCGGCGAGGCGCACGATGAGGGCCGAGATGACCGGCAAATGGTTCCTCACGGTGGTGCCGGCGCTCGCGGTGATCGCGCTCGATCAGCTGACGAAGGCGATGGTCATGGCGCGCATGGAGCTCCACGAGTCGATCCCGGTCGTCGAGGGCTTCTTCGCCCTCACCTACGTCCGCAACACCGGGGCGGCGTTCGGCATTTTTTCCGGCCTGCTCGAGCAGTATCGGGTGCCGTTCCTGCTCGCCGTGTCGACGCTCGCGCTGGTCGTGCTCTTCTGGTTCGTCCGCACGGTCCCGACCGACCGGCGTGCGGTGATCGCCGCGTGCGGCGGGGTGCTCGGCGGCGCCATCGGCAACATGATCGATCGCCTCGCGTACGGAGAGGTCATCGATTTCCTCGACGTCTACGTCGGGACCTATCACTGGCCGGCGTTCAACGTCGCCGACTCGGCGATCACGATCGGGGTCGCGATCCTCTGTCTCGACGCCCTCCGCAGCACGGAGCTTCCGGGCACCGAAACGACGAAGGGGCAGGCTCACGAGGAGCCCGCCCCTTCGTCCACGCCAAACGCGATTCGCGATCAGCAGTCGTAGTACAGCGCGAACTCGTGCGGATGCGGACGGAGTCGGACCGCGTCGATCTCCTTCGTCCGCTTGTACTCGATCCAGGTCTCGATGACGTCCTCGGTGAAGACGTCGCCCTTGAGCATGAAGGCGTGGTCGTCCTCGAGGTTCTTCAGGGCCTGATCGAGCGAGCCCGGCATCGACGGCACGTCCTTCAGCTCCTCGGGCGTGAGCGCGTAGATGTCCTTGTCGAGCGGATCGCCGGGGTTCAGCCGGCGCTCGATGCCGTCCAGACCGGCCATCAGCATGGCCGCGAACGCCATGTAGCCGTTGCAGGCCGGATCCGGGAAGCGGACCTCGATGCGCTTCGCCTTCGGTGACGGCGAATACATCGGGATGCGCACCGCCGCCGAGCGATTGCGCGACGAGTACGCGAGGTTCACCGGCGCCTCGAAGCCCGGCACCAGGCGGTGGTACGAGTTGACGGTCGGGTTGGTGAAGGCCGCGAGCGCCTTCGCGTGCTTCAGGATGCCGCCGATGTAGTGCATGGCGAGCTCGCTCATCCCGCCGTAGCCGTCGCCCGCGAAGAGCGGCTTCTCGCCCTTCCAGATCGACTGGTGGCAGTGCATGCCCGAGCCGTTGTCGCCGAAGACGGGCTTCGGCATGAAGGTCGCCGTCTTGCCGTGCTTGTAGGCGACGTTCTTGACGCAGTGCTTGTACCACATGAGGGCGTCGCCCATCTTCACGAGCGACAGGAACCGCATGTCGATCTCGGCCTGGCCGGCGGTCGCGACCTCGTGATGCTGGCGCTCGACCCGGATGCCGACCTTCTCCATCATCAACACCATCTCGGCACGCAGATCCTGCTGCGAGTCGATCGGCGAGACCGGGAAGTAGCCCTCCTTGTGCCGCGGCTTGTAGCCGAGGTTCGGGCCTTCGTCCTTGCCGCTGTTCCAGACGCCTTCGACCGAGTCGATGTAGTAGTAGCCGCTGTGCGCGTTCTGGTCGAAGCGCACGTCGTCGAACACGAAGAACTCCGGCTCCGGGCCGAAATAGCAGGTGTCGCCGATGCCGGTGGACTTGAGGTACGCCTCGGCCTTGCGCGCGATGTTGCGAGGATCACGCGAGTAGTCCTCTTTGGTGATCGGATCGACGATGTTGCAGATCAGGGACAGGGTCGGGTGGGCCATGAAGGGATCCATCACCGCCGTCGACGCGTCCGGCATCACCAGCATGTCGGACGCGTTGATGGGCTGCCAGCCGCGGATCGAGGAGCCGTCGAAGCCGAGACCGCCCTCGAACACGTCGTCCTCGAGCTCGCTGATCGGCGTCGAGAAGTGCTGCCAGATCCCCATGAAGTCCAGAAACTTGAAATCGACGGCCACCGCCTTGTTGTCTTTCGCCAGCTTGATGGCGTCCTTCGCCGTGCTCATGCGCTGTGTCCCTCCTGTCTTGAAAGTCGTATGGCCGACCCGGCGGGCCGGTCTCCGCTGGTTGGTCCCGTCAGATCGCCTGTTCGCCCCGTTCGCCGGTTCGGATGCGTACGACTTCGTCGATGGGCATGACGAAGATCTTGCCGTCGCCGATACGTCCGGTCTTCGCCGACTTCTCGATCGCCGCGACGACGTTTGCCACCTGATCGTCCCGGACGATGATCTCGAGCTTCACCTTCGGTAGGAAGTCGACCACGTACTCCGCGCCGCGATACAGCTCGGTGTGGCCCTTCTGTCGGCCGAAGCCCTTGACCTCCGTCACGGTGATCCCCTGGATCCCGATGCCCGAGAGGCTCTCCTTCACCTCGTCGAGCTTGAAGGGTTTGATGATGGCGTCCACCTTTTTCATGGTTCTTCCTCCCCTAGGCAGATGTCGATGGGATCGGGTTCATGGATCGCGGTGCCGGCTCGGCTCCCTTCCCATAGCTTTCTTCGATGGCGACGATTCGAATGCAAAATGAATCAAGGTTGAAGATCGGGGACGCCATGCAAGTCAAGGGCCGGGGGAACCTCCAGGGATTGTGCGAGGACCTCGATGGGGATCAGGAATAGCAATCGGCGTTTGCTGCCCAATCCGTAGGCAACGCCATCGGTTTGGGCAAGGCCGGGGCCGGAATCGAGCCAGCTTACGCGTAGCCCGAGTCGGGAAACGTGGGCGATCGCCCGCCGATTCTCGCCTCGGTTCCGAAACGGATGCGGCGAATGTTGTCCCAGTGCCTGATGGTGATGCCGATTCCCATCACCAGGCCGACGAGCGTGATCGGGGCCGGATATCCGAGTCCGGCCAGCACCAGCGGGGTGACCGCCGCCGCCAGCAGCGAGCCCAGCGAGACGTAGCGCGACACGGCGACCGTGAGGAGAAAAATGGGGACGGCGACCGCCATCCCGAGGGGCGCGAGGCCGAGCAGAACCCCGAGCGCAATCGCCACGCCCTTGCCGCCGCGAAACGCGAGAAAACAGGGAAAGATGTGGCCCGTGAAGCCGGCAAGGGCGACGGCCGCCCGCCCACCGTCGCCGATCCCGAAGTAGGTCGCCAGCAGGACGGGCAAGAGACCCTTCAGTACGTCACCGGTCAAGGTGAGAAGGCCGAGCGTGTTGCCGGCGGCGCGGGCGACGTTGCGCGCCCCGATGTTGCCGCTCCCGATGTCGCGTGGATCCACTCCCTGCCGACGTGCGAGCCACACCCCGGTCGGGATCGACCCGAAGAGATAGGCCAGCACGATCAGAAGGATGAGGGTCATGGTGGTCAAAAGCGCAGAGAGCGTTCGCGTCGGCTGCGGCGACGCTCCCAGGCCGCGCCAAGCAGTAGCCCGATTGCCAGCGCCGTGCCACCGAGAATCCATGACACGGCGTCGGGGAGATGATGAAGAGACCCCGCGCCCTCGTTCCCGAGACGATTGCGCCAGGCGGTCAGCTCGTCGACGAGCGTGCGTAGGCGGGCCACCTCGCGGCTGAGCTCGTCGACGCCGCCTGGGCTCGATCCCGGCGGCGGATGCGAAGCCGGGAGCGGCGACTCCTCCGGGCGCGACGGTCGCGCTCCTTCCGCGACGAGCGTGACCTCGCCCTCGGGGCCCCGAACCTGGGCGTCGCTCGCGGAAGCGCTGCCTCCTACCACCGCGAGGACGAGCCCTCCCACGAGCGCGCAGCGAATGCTCTCTGGAAGCGAAGAGAGTCGGGGTGACTGGATTTGAACCAGCGACTTCTGCGTCCCGAACGCAGCGCTCTGCCAGTCTGAGCTACACCCCGTCAAAGGAAGACAAAGTTGCGTAACATACCGGAACGAGAATGCAAAGCTGGCTCACAAGGGAGATCTCTCGCGCTCCGCGCGCGGAGCCTAGGTCGGGAGGCTGGTCTCGATGTTGCGGCGCATCGCGCGGATCGCCCCGCCGTAGTCGGGGGCGCCGAAGATCGCGGTGCCGGCGACGATCACGTCTGCGCCGGCGCGCGCCGCGGCGCCGACGTTCTCGATGGTGATGCCGCCGTCGACCTCGATGAGGTAGCTCGCACCCAGCTCGTGGCGCCGCCGCCGGGCCTCTTCGAGCTTCGGCAAGGCCTCCGGGATGAAGGCCTGTCCCCCGAATCCGGGATGCACGCTCATGACGAGCAACATGTCGAGCGCGGGCAACATCTCCGCGACGGTCGCGAGCGGCGTCTCCGGGTTGATGGCCATGGCGGGCCGTGCGCCGCGGGCGCGGATGTCGGCGAGCACTCCGGCGGCCGTCGGGCCGGTCTCGCCGTGGATCGAGATCCAATCGGCGCCGGCATCGATGAAGCGCGGCGCGTAGCGCGCCGGATCGGTGATCATCAGGTGCACGTCGAGCGGCAGCGTGGTCGCGCGCCGGATCGCCGCCACCACCGCCGGCCCGATCGTCAGGTTCGGGACGAAGTGGCCATCCATGACGTCGAGGTGCAGCCAATCGGCGCCCGCCGCCGCCGCCGCCTTCACTTCCTCGTCGAGGCGCCCGAAGTCGGCCGAGAGGATGGAGGGGACTATGGTGCGCGGCGCGGCCACGACACCGTCGGGTATACGACCGGGGGTGGGGGGCCGCAAGGCGACGATGCGACGCGGCTCAGCGACGACGCACGCGCACCGCGTAGAAACCGTCGAGACCGTCGCGATGCGGCAACGTGACGAGCGCGCCGCCGCCGTCGACCAGCCCGTGAGCCGCGACGGGAAGGTGGGCGCTCGCGGTCTCCTGTGCGAGCTCCGGGTGGGCGTCGAGCCAAGCGCGGACGACGCCCTCGTTCTCCTCCTCGGTCAGCGTGCAGGTCGCGTAGACGATGACGCCGCCGGCCCTCACGAGCGGCGTGACGCCCTCGAGAATCGCCCGCTGTCGTTCCGCCAAGCGCGCGAGATCCGCGGGCTGGCGGCGCCAGCGGATCTCGGGATGTGCACGCAGCGTTCCGAGGCCGCTGCAGGGCGCGTCGACGAGCACGCGGTCGAAGCTCGCGCGGGCGAGCGCCGCGGAGGCGGCCCGGGCGTCCAAGACGAGCGCGGCGACGCTTCGGAGGCGGAGCCGCCGCGCATTGTCGGCGACGACCGCCGCGCTCCGGCGGCGGTGATCGAGGGCGACGACGAGACCGCGGTCGTCCATCAGCTCGGCGATGTGCGTGGCCTTGCCGCCGGGCGCGGCGCAGGCGTCGAGGACCCGCATGCCGGCGCGCGGCGCCAAGAGGTACGCGATCAGTTGCGAGGCCTCGCTCTGCACGCTGAAGTCGCCGGCGAGCCATCCGGGAAGCGCATGCGGATCGACGGCATCGAGCCGTACCGCGTCGGGAGCGACCGCGCCGGGCGCGCACTCGACCCCCGCCGCTCGCAGCCGGGCGATCAGCTCGTCGCGGTCACCCGGACGCGCCCGCAAGGTGGTGGGCGCCGCCTCGTTGTCGGCGGCCAGAAGCGCGCGCGTCGCCTGCATGCCGAAGCGAGCCTGCCAGCGCGCCACCAGCCAATCCGGATGCGAGTATGCGACCGCGAGGTGATGCGTCGGGTCGAGCTCGGGATCCGGAAGGGGTAGGTGCGCGCGTTCGCGCACCGCCCGCCGGAGGATCGCGTTCACGAAGCCGGTCGCCGCCGGCACGCGACGCTTCGCGAGCTCGACGCTGGTCGCCACCGCGGCGTGCGGCGGCACGCGGTCGAGCTGCGACACCTGGTAGAGCCCGAGCCGTAGCGCCGAGCGCACCGCCGGGTCCAGTGTCGCCGGATCCCTGCTCGCCAGTCGGGCGAGCTGCCAGTCGAGGCGTCCCTGCCAGGCGAGCGAGCCGTACACGAGACGCGTCGCGAACGCGCGGTCGCGGCCGCTCAGGTTCGCGCGCGGCAGTGCCGTGGCGAGCGCGGCGTCCGCGTGGGCGCCCTCTCCCTCGACCCGCAGCAGGACCTCCATCGCGAGCGCGCGCGCGGCGAGCGGATCCACCGCGTCCGATTCCACGGCGACCATCGGCGCTCGCTACTCGAACCGACTGCCGGAGACGAGCCGGGCGCCGGCGGCGAAGACGTCGGCGGGGAGCGGCTTTCGCCCCTCGGCTTGCACCGTCATGAGCTCGAGCGCGCCCTCTCCCGTCACGACCAACCACCGCCGGCCGTCGCCGACGATCGTTCCCGGCGCCGCCGCCGTCACGTCGGCGCTCGCCGGCCGCGCCGCGAGGATCTTGACGGTGCGGCCGTCCAAGGTCGTGAACGCCGACGGCCAGGGCGCGAATGCGCGCACGGTCCGGGCCAGCTCGCTCGCGGATCGGCTCCAATCGATGCGTCCATCCTCCTTGGTGAGGCGGGGAGCGTAGGTGACCTGGGCCGCGTCCTGGGCAACGGGCACGAGACCCGCGCCGCGCACCAGGGCCAAGGCCTCGGTCAAGGCCTCCGCGCCGAGCTCGGCGAGGGCGGCGGTCAGGCTCTCGGTCGTGTCGTCGGCGCCGATCGTTCGTGGGCGCTGCAGCAGCACGTCGCCGGCGTCCATCGCCTCGGTCATCAGCATGATCGTCACGCCGGTTTCGTCGTCGCCCGCTCGAATGGCGGCCGCGATCGGAGCGGCGCCGCGATGCCGCGGCAGCAACGAGGCATGGACGTTCAAGGGGGCGAGGGTCGGCAGCGTCAACATGGTCGGCGGCAGCAGCTTGCCGTAGGCGGCGACGATCAGGACGTCGGGCCGCCAGTCGGCGAGCGCCTGCTGCACCTCCGGGGTGCGAAGCGTCGCCGGACGCACGAGCGGGGCGCCGAGCGCGAGGGCGGCCGCCGCGACCGGGGACGGCTGCGAGGCGAGCCCGCGACCCCGTGGACGGTCCGGCTGCGACACGACGCCGATCAGGCTCGTCGCCGCGGCCGCCGCGCGCAGGCTCGGCACGGCGAACGCCGGCGTCCCCATGAACACGGACCGGAGCGGCCGATCGGCCGGCCATACGAGCGGACGCGTCAGGAGCGGCTCTAGATCATCACCCGGCGCGCCGGCGGCTCTCGCCCGTCGCGATCGAGCTTCTTCAATCGCCGTTTGTAGAGATCGCGCTTCAGCCGGCTCAGCCGATCGATGAAGAGCGTGCCGTTCAGATGGTCGATCTCGTGTTGCAACGCCACCGCGAGGAGCCCGCTGCCCTCGATCTCGACCTCCTTTTGGTCGGTGGTCCAAGCCCGCACCAGGACCCGCTCGGCGCGCAGCACCTCCGCCTGGTAATCGCGGACCGAGAGGCAGCCTTCCTCCCACAGCACCTCTCCCTCGGACTCGGCGATCACCGGGTTCACGAGCCGGAGCAGCTGCTTGCCCTTGTTCTCGTGGTCGACGTCGAGGACGATCACGCGCTGGGAGAGGCCGATCTGCGGAGCGGCGAGACCCACTCCCGGCGCGGCGTACATGGTCTCGACCATGTCCTCGATGGCGGTGGCGACGGCGCCGTCGATGTTGCCGACCTCGTGCGCCACCTCCTTCAGCACCGGCTCGGGGTAGGTGTAAATGCGCCGAATCACGTGGTTTTCATAACATGCTGACCGGATCGACATCAACGACGAGTCGGATCGTCCGGGCGCCCGGAGCCGCGCGCCAGGCGGCTTGCACGATGCGCACGAGCGCGTGGAGGCGGCGCGTGTGGGCGCCGCCGAGCACGAGCTGCCAGCGGTAGCGGCCGCGCAGGCGCTCGAGCGGGGCCGGTGCGGGTCCGCGCAACACGACGCCGGCCGCCGCGCACTCGCCGCGGACGCGCGCCGCCAGCGACTCGGCGAGCGCCTCCGTGCGGTCGGCGTCGGGGCCCTCGAGGCGCAGCGTCACCAGGCGCGCGAACGGCGGATAGCCGAGCTCGCGCCGCGCCTCGAGCTCGGCCGGTGCGAAGCTCTCGTAGTCGTGAGCGGCGGCCGCGACGAGACTGTGGTGCGTCGGTCGATAGGTCTGCACCAGCACGCGCCCCGGCACCTCGCCCCGTCCGGCTCGGCCCGCCACCTGTGTCAGCAGCTGGAAGGCGCGCTCGCCGGCGCGGAAGTCCGGCATGCCGAGCGCGACGTCGGCGAGCAGCACCCCCACCAGCGTCACACCCGGCACGTCGTGACCCTTGGCGACCATTTGCGTCCCCACCAACACGTCGAGCCTGCCGGCGCTCCAGGCCTCGAGGATCCGACGGTGCGCTCCCTGCCGCGTCGTGGTGTCGCGATCGAGCCGGCCGAGGCGCGCGCTCGGGAAGAGCCGCGCGATCTCGGCCTCGACGCGCTCGGTTCCGAGGCCGATTGCCGTGAGCGCGCCGCGTCCGCAGGCCTTGCAGGTGGCGTCGCGGGCCGCGCGTGCGTAGCCGCAGTGGTGGCAGAGCAGCGCCGACCGTCCCCGGTGCAGGGTCAGGCTCACGCTGCAGTCCGGACAGCCGGCCGGCTCGCCACACACCAGGCAGTGGAGCGCGCTCGCGAAGCCGCGGCGATTCAAGAAGAGCAGGGTCTGCTCGCCGCGCGCCAGGGTCGCCTGCATGGCCTGGAGGAGGAGGGGCGAGAAGATGGGGAGGTCGGGCTCGCGCGGGAGCGTGGTCGGGTCGGCGGCGGGGAGCGTGGCGACCGGCCGGCCGGCGGGGCTCCGGAGGTCGACGAGCGTCACCTCGGGGAGCGGCCTTCCACGCACGCGCTCGGTCAGCACGAGGCGACGGTATTTGCCCTCGAGCGCCTGCTGATGGCTTTCCACCGACGGCGTGGCGGAGCCCAGTACCACCGGAATGGTCGCGAGCTTGGCGCGCACGACCGCCAGGTCGCGGCCATGATAGCGAAGCCCCTCGTCCTGCTTGTAGGCGGGGTCGTGCTCCTCGTCGACGACGATCAGACCGAGGTCGACGAGCGGGGCGAAGATCGCCGAGCGCGTGCCGACGACGATCCGCGCTTCGCCGCGCGCGACCCGCCGCCACTCGTCCCAGCGGTGCCCGGGCGCGAGCCCGCTGTGGAGCACCGCGACCTCGGCGCCGAAGCGCTGCTGCGCGCGCACCACGAGCTGATGGGTGAGGGCGATCTCGGGGACCAGCATCAGCACCGAGCGGCCGGCGGCGCGCGCGCGGGCCGCCAGTTGCAGGTAGACCTCGGTCTTCCCGCTGCCGGTCACGCCGTGCAGGAGGAAGGTCTGGAAGCCCTCCATCGCGACCGCGTCGAGGGCGGTACGCTGCTCGGCCGTCAGGACCGGCTCGGCGACCGCGGCCGCCGGCGCCTCGAGGTCGCGATAGCGCTCCTCGCGCGTGCGGTCGAGAACGCCGCGCCGCACCAGCGCCGCGGCTGCCGCGCGCATTCCGGGATCGAGCTCGCCAGCATCGAGCCGGCCGTCGGCAGTCGCGCGCACGCGCTCGTAGCAGGCGAGCTGGCGGGGGGCGCGGCGCGCCAGGGCGGCCGTCTCGTCGATCCCGAGCGGGCGCGCCAGCGCGTAGACCGTCGCATAGCGCGTGGTCACGGCCGGCGCGAGGCGTTGCTCGTCGGCGATCAGGATCCCGCGCGCGAGCATTGCACGCACGGCGCGGGCCACGCCCGGACGGGCGACCAGGCGGGGGAGACTGCGGACGCCGACGGCATCGCCCCTCCGCACCGCGTCGACGATCGCCGCCTCGAGCGGACTTCGGACGGCGGGCGCGTCGCCGGCGACCCGCACGACGCGCGCGCTCCGCGCGCGCAGGCCGCCCGGCAGCGCGACCGCCAGGACGTCGGCGAGGCCGGCGAGATAGTAGTTCGCGCTCCACCGGCAGAGGGCGAAGATCTCCTCGCTCAGGATCGGCTCGCGGTCGAGCACCTCGGCGAGCTCGCGAATCTTGATCGGGCCCGCCGGCGCGCTCTCGCGTAGCGCCACCACCAATCCGGTCTCGTGCCGTCCGCCGAGGGGAGCGACGACGCGCATGCCGGGCCGGAGCGCGGCTCGCGCGCCGTCGGGAACGGCATAGGTGAGGGCGTCGCGTCCGGGGAGCGCGCGCAGCAGCGCCACCTCGGCGTAGCGAGCACTCTCGAATGCACCGAGAAGTGACACGCCAGGGCTTATCCAGTCCGCTGCGACACCTGTCAAAGCAAGCGGCGGCAGCGTCGTGACACCGTCAGTCTTGCCACGCGCACGTGCGCAGATTTCGTCACTCCGCCGGTGCTAACTGCGCGGCAGGTCTGCACCGCGGCCCCTCGAGGCACCCGGAGCGGATCTTGCTCGGATCGAGATGGGGAGATGCCGAGCGTGCGCGTACGGAAAAATCTGACGGACGATGCAGGCCTCACGCTGATCGAGGTGCTCGCCACGATCGGCCTGATGGGCGTGCTCGCGGCCGTCGCCGCCAGCAACTTCACGGCCATGATCCCCGCCTATCGCGCCCGCGGCGCGGCGCTCCTGATCGCCGGCGACATGAACCAGGCGCGCATGGCGGCCGTCAAAGAGGGCCGAATCTACGACTACTTCCCGATCTCGGGCGGCTATCGCATCCGGCGCGACAACGGGTTCGGCGGCAGGGACGTCCTCAAGGAGGTCAGCCTCGCCACCGAGTACCCGCACGCGCAGTTCGGGTACACCGGCATCTCGAACGACCCCTACAACACCCCCATCGGCAGCGCGGTACCGACGCTCGCGATCACGTTCCATTCGAACGGCACCGTGCAGGATCCGGCGGGCGTCTTCGTCGAGGTGGAGCACGGCGACGAGACCTTCCACCAGGCCGTGACCATCAGCGCCGCCGGACGAGTCCGCGTCTGGAAGTACGGCGCAACGAGCTGGCAATGACCACGTCCCCCCTTCGCCGCAACGACGGCTTCACCCTGATCGAGGTCCTGGTCGCGATCTCGATCGCCGCCATCGGCTTCCTCGGGCTCGCCGCCACCCACGTCTCGGCCGTGCGGGCGACCGTGCTCGGTCGCAACGTCAGCCTCGCGAGCGGCCTCGCCGCGGAGGCGATCGAGACCATGAGGCGCTTGCCCTTCGACGAGGTGGTGAGCGCCTCGCCGACGAGCCAGACGCGCGACAACGTCAGCTTCACGCGGACCGCCACCGTCGCGGCCCTCGGGAGCGGAAAGAAAGTGACGATGGCGGTCGGGTGGACCGATCAGTTCGGCAACCACAACGTCCAGCTCATCACGGTGATCAGCCAATGAATCGCCGCGGCTTCACGTTGGTCGAGATGCTGGCGGCGATCGGCATCGCCTCGATCGCGCTCGCCATGCTCGCGAGCGCGACGCGGACTCAGGGTCGGACCGCGGTCTTCCAGATGGGCTCCGCCGACATGCAGCAGAACGTGCGGAGCGCGCTCGACCTCTTCCGGCGCGAGGTCCGCATGGCCGGCTACGACATGTCGGCCGTCCTGACGACCACGCTTCCCGTGCTCGCCGTCCCGGCGCCGGGCGCCGGCAACCTCTATCGTGTCACGCTGCGCGGCAACTACGGCTTCGTGAAGAGCCGCGTCAATGCGACGACGGCAGCGGGTGCGACCGTCGTGGCCCTGCAACGCTACAGCGTGTCGGCCTGCCTTCCGGGCACGCCCGCGAAGCGGTTCACCATCGGCGAGCGGGTCGGCATCGAGTCGGCGCTGCTCGGCCTCGCCGAGGTCAGAACCATCACCGGTTACGACGCCGTCAACTGCAACGTCACCGTCAGTCCGGCCCTTACGAAGGCCTACGATGCGGGATCGCCCGTGGCCGAGATCCAGGAGATCGACTATCTGCTCGACGGCGCCAACGTGCTGTGGCGCGAGGGCGTCGTCATGGCCGACCAGATCGACGCCATGCAGATGGCCTACGTCCTGAGTGACGGGACCCTGGTCGCGAATCCGGCGGCCGTCCTCGGCGACCTGCGCTCGGCGACCATCAGCATGAGCTCCGAGAAAGTGGAGCACGACGGTCTCCAGCCGAAGGCCGTTCTCCAGACCGAGGTCCGCATCCGCAACCTCGCTCTCGTCCGCAGCCCGATCATCGACAATCTATGATCACCCTTCGCAATCAACGCGGCATCGCCTTGCTCGCCGTTCTCGGGCTCCTGTCGACGCTCCTCGTGCTGGCGTCGCTGATGGCCGGGAGCTCACGCATAGAAACCGCGCTCGCCGGGATCGGCAAGGAGAGTGCCCGTGCCTTCGCCGCGGCCGAGGCCGGTCTCGACTTCGGGCTCGGCGACGTCGACAACTTCGTCTCGGCGAACTCGCTCAATCTCACCTGCAGCGCGGTCAACGCCAGTTGTCCGGCGCCGCCGTGCTTTCGCGAGACCAACCTCAACAGCGCGGGTCTCTTCACCGCTCCGTACACCGCGGGCTTCGTCCGCGTCTGCTTCGATCGCGAAGGCCCGCCGCCGACCAGCATCAAGGTGAGCGCGCTCAAGTTCAAGGCCTTCCACTTCGACCTCGATTCGGAAGGCACCACGAATACGAGCGGCGCGAGCTTCCTCCAGATGGAGGCCGCGCGCCTCGGTCCGGCGGCGCAGCAATAGAACGACGACGAGAAAGAGTGTGACCATGCGACGGCACCCGAACCCCCTCATCGGCCTTGCGCTGGCAGCCCTGCTGCTGACGCTCTGTCCCGCGCGCACGGCGCAGGCGGGCAGCGATCTCGACGTCTTCATCGCCGGCCAGAGCGTGCAGCCGAACGTCCTCATCCTGTTCGACAACTCGGGCAGCATGGGCGACGGCATCCCGTACGACGCCGGCACGACGTACAGCGGCTCGTCCACCCCGGCGACCATCTACGACCGCTGCACCACCTTCAACACCAACTGCACCTGCAAGAAGACCCAGACCTCGTGGAAGGTGCACACCGGCACGTGTGTGTACAACGACGCCGATCAAGACGGGCAGGACGACATCGCGCCCTCGTACGTGAAGATCGGCAATCGCCGCAACTTCGATGCGCTGCCGAACCCCCCGAAGATGCAGGTCGCGCAGTCGACGGTCGTCGGCCTCCTGCAAGATCCCGCGAACGACCAGGTGCGCTTCGGCCTGATGGTGCTGAACTCCGGCAGCCTGCCGAGCGACTACACCAGCTCCTCGCAGGTCTCGACCTACCACAACGACAAGACCATCCTGAAGGCGGCGATCGGCACCAGCCATTCCAGTCTGGTCACCACCGTCAACGGGCTCAGCGCCAACGCGGGAACGCCGCTCGCCCCCCGGCTGATCGCGGCCGCGCGCTACTACAAGCACGACAACTACTTCCCCGGCGCGGATCCGGTTCAGTACCTCTGCCAGCGGAACTACGTGGTGATGATGACCGACGGCCGGCCGCAGGTGGAGGGCAACACCGCCTTCGGGAGTTGCGGCTCTGGCTTCAGCGATCCGCTCTGCGGCGCCAACGCCTCCGGCCAGTTCACCTACATCGAGAATTGGCTCGGGGCTCCCTTCGACAAGAACGGCGACGGCCTCGAGCCCGACTACTATCACTTCCACGTGCCGGCGGGCTGCAACTCTTCGTCGCCCGACGGCGAGCCTTGCGAGTACCAGAACGGCGGCTCCGATTATCTCGACGACGTCGCCAAGGTGATGCTCGACAACGACCTCCGGAGCGACATGGACGGTCAGCAGGCCGTGGTCACGTATACGATCGGCTTCACCGTCGGGAACAGCCTCTTGCAGCGCACCGCCGCCAGCGGCGGCGGCAGCTACTACACCGCCAACAGCGCCGACGAGCTCGCCGACGCCTTCCGCGCCACCCTAAACTCGATCGTCAGCGAGACCGAGTCGTTCGTGGCGCCGGTCGTGCCGGTGAGCCAGACCACCCGCACGCAGAGCGGCGACCGCCTCTACATCGCGCTCTTCCGGCCCCGCGATGGATCGCTGCGCTGGCCGGGGAACCTCAAGAAGTTTCAGGTGTCCGAGGACGGGCAGCTGCTCGACGCCAACGGCGCCGCCGCCACCGACTCCGACGGCGAGATCCTGGCCGGTGCGCGTTCGTACTGGGACACCGTGGCCTCGGGCTCGGCGGTCGCCAAGGGCGGCGTCGGCGAGATCCTGCTGAACCGCGCCACGCCCCGCAAGATCTACACCAACATCACCGGCACCGACCTGACCGCGAGCGGCAACGCCTTCACGACCGCCAACAGCGGTCTCACCGCGGCGATGCTCGGCGCCGGAAGCGCCGCCGAGCGGACGCAGATCATCAACTACATCCACGGCATCGACGTCTACGACGACGACGAGGACTCGAACATCACCGAGAAGCGGAACTGGTTCCTCGGCGACACGATCCACTCCGTGCCGTTGGTGGTGAACTACAGCTCGACCGACGCCCTCATCCTGGTCGGCGCCAACGACGGCATGCTGCACGCCTTCGACGACGCCACCGGCGCGGAGCAGTGGGCCTACGTTCCCGACGCCCTCGTGTCGCGTCTCCGCGAGCTCACACCCGGCGTCAGCGGCTCGCACCAGTTCTTCGTCGACTCCTCGCCCAGGCTGGTAACCATCGGTACCCAGAAGATCGCCATCTTCGGGTTCGGTCGCGGCGGGCGGGCGTACTACGCGCTCGACGTCACCAGCAAAAACGCGCCGAAGTTCCTCTGGAAGGTGACCAACGCCACCAGCGGCTTCAGCGAGCTCGGCCAGTCCTGGTCGGAGCCGGCACACATCAAGACCAGCGGCGGGGTCGACGCCATCCTGGTCGGCGGCGGCTACGACCCGTGGTTCGACGACCCCAGCCACACGACCGCCAACGGCTCCGGATACGGGCGGGCGATCTTCGCGATCAACGCCACGACCGGCGCGCTCATCCAGAAGATCAAGCCGACCGGCATGGACTGGGCGATCCCCAGCAACGTCGCCGCCCTCGATTTCAACGCCGACGGCAAGCTCGACCGCGCCTACGTCGGCGACCTCGGCGGGCAGATGTGGCGCATCGACAGCGACCTCACCACCACGCGGCTCTTCTCGGCGCCGGCGGGCCGCAAGATCTACTACGCGCCCGACGTGGTGCGCGATCGCGGCTTTCTCTCGGTCTTCTTCGGCACCGGTGATCGCAGCAACCCGCTCGCGACCAGCGTCGTCGATCGCGTCTACGCCATCCAGGACGACGGAACCTCGAATCTCACGGAATCCAACCTCGTCGACGTCACGACCCGCGTCGAGCAGAACGGATCGTCGCAGGAGGCGACCCTCAAGACCGACATCGCGAACGGGAGCGGCTGGTACATTCAGCTCAACCAACGCGCCGGCGAGAAGGTGCTGGCGTCGCCCTCGGCCTTCTTCAGCGTCTTCTTCTCGACCTTCGTGCCAGTGGCGGGCGTGTGCAACGCCGGCGGCGATGCGCGCGTCTACGAGCTCAACTACGATACCGGCGGCATCCCCGACAGCACGGCCGCGGATCCCGACGGCGACGGGCCGGAGACGGCGCCGACGGTCACGCGCGACGATCGCTTCCTCCTGATCGGCCAGAGCATCCCGACCGAGCTCACGGTGACCCTCCAGCGCGAGACCTCGAGCGGCTTCGTCGCCTCGAGCGGCAACGTCGATCGCCTGCCACTGCCGGTGCTCCCCAACAACGTCACCCCGCTCTCCTGGCGCGAGTGCTCGACCGGCGTTCCGTGCCGATGACGAGGATGTCCATGACGACTTCGATACTCCGAACGGTGACGGCGGCGGCGGTGCTCATGGCCGCGCTCGCAGGCAGCGCGGCGTGGGCGGGACTCGTCGGAGCGGTGACGGCCATCACCCCGCGCGAGATCACGCTCGGCACCGCGGCGTACCCGATCGACGACGGCACCAGGATCGAGGATACCGGCGGTCGCACCATCGGCCTCCACGAGATCCGGCCCGGTACGGCCGTCGAGCTCGAGTTCGACGAGGAAGGCCGTCTGGCCATCATCCGGGCCACCGTCGTGCGCTGAGCGCACGACCGTCAAGATTTCGTCAGGGCGGCACCCGCGCGTACAGGAATCTGTCGGTGCCGGCCGTAGCGGGTCCGAAGTACGCCGCGGCAGCGAGGAATTTCACGGGGGTGTGATCCGGCACCCGGCTTGCTTCGCTGTCGCCAGCCCCTCCTTTCCGCGCGGGAAGAGGACCGGTCCGCATGGGGCGGGTCGGGCCTCCTCCCGAGTGGTTCTGGAGGAGCCAAGATCCAGGGGGGTCGCGATATGACGTGTCAGGTGCGCCAACGTGCCTAACGGGCTCGGCGGTAAGGTGGCGGGGCTGTTCAAGCGTTCACTCGGGGACCTCATGCCGCGCGGTCGCGGCGGCGCCTTCCTCGCCATCGACATCGGCTCGAGCTGCATCAAGCTCGTCGAGACCGACGGCGGCCCCGGCAACATCCGCATCGTCGCGGCGGGCATCGCCCCGCTGCCGCCGACCGCGGTCCAGAACAACCTGATTCAGGACCCGGCGATCGTCGCCAGCACCATCCGCGACCTCGTCCGCCAGACCAAGGCACGCTCGACGGAGGTGATCACCGCCGTTCCCGGGCCCGCGGTGATGATCAAGAAGCTGCACCTCCGCGCCGAGGACGAGGCCAACCTCGAAAATCACGTCATGCTGGAGGCCGGGAACGCCATCCCGGAGAGCCTCGACAACGTCACCATCGACTACCAGATCGCCAACTGGGCCGAGAACGGCGAGATCGAGGTCGTCCTGGTCGCGGTCAAGAAGGACATCCTCAACAGCTACACCTCGGTGATCCGCGAGGCCGGGCTCAATCCTCAAATCGTCGACGTCGACTACTTCGCGCTCGAGAACATGTTCGAGCTCAACTACTCGATCGACGAGGGCCAGGTCGTCGGCCTCGTCAACATCGGGGCACGCTACTGCTCGATCAACATCCTGCGCGGCGGGCGGTCGTCCTTCACCGGCGACATTCCGGTCGGCGGCGCCGAGTTCACCGACGTCCTCATGCGCAACCTCGGGGTCTCGGCGACCGAGGCGGAGCTGCTGAAGGCCGGCGGGACGGTGCGAGACTTCCAGCGCGAGCAGGTCGAGGCGGCGCTCGCGCCCGGCGTCCAGTTCCTGGTCGAGGAGATCCACCGCGCCCTCAGCTTCTACTGGCGGTCGGACGCGGAGGACCCGCTCGCGGCGGTCTATCTCTCCGGGGGGACCGCCCGTACCGAGGGGCTCACGCGCGTCCTCGGTGACCGGCTCGAGACGCCGGTGGAGCTCGTCAAGCCGATCGAGCGCGTCGTGCTCGGGAGCGGCGTCGACGCCGACTTCGTGCGCGAAAACGCGTCCTCGTTGGCCGTCACCGTCGGGCTCGCCGCCCGCCGTCCGGGAGACAAATCGTGATTCGCATCAATCTATTGCCGGTCCGAGAGGTCGAGCGGGAAGCCGGGCGCCGTCAGGAGACGCGCCTCGTCTATCTCAGCATCGCCCTCGTCGCCGTCGTCCTCGGCGGGATCGAGGTTGCGAGCCGCATGCGCCTCGTGCCCCTCAAGAACGAGCACGCCAAGCTTCAGGCCGACATCATCGCGCTCGACAAGAAGTCGCTGGAGCTCGCCAAGCTCGAAACCGAGCGCAAGGACCTCGAGGAGAAGCTGAAGACCATCGCAACGCTCGAGGCCAAGAAGGTCGGTCCCGTGCAGGTCCTCGCCGACCTGAGCGACGCGGCACCCGAGCAGGTGTGGCTGCTGGAGTTCAAGGAGGTCGGTGGCCTCGCCACCATCACGGGCCTCGGGCTCGACGATCAAACCATCGCCAACTTCATGCGGAGCCTCGGCGCCTCGCCCTACTTCGACGGCGTCGACCTCGTCGAGACGACGCAATCGGAGCAGGACGGCGTCCAGCTCAAGCGCTTCGTGGTGAACGCCCGGCTCAGCTACTCGGGCAAGAGCCTGGGCTCCCCGCCGCGCAATCTCAAGTTCCCCGAGCCGAGCAAGAAGGACAACCGCAAGGGACCGCAACGTAAGGGGAATCGCGCCTAGGGCGCGCTTCCGGAGATCGCCATGAACGACCTTCTCGAACGGTTCTTCGAGCTCGAAACCCGCCAGCGGCTGATGATCGGCGTTGCCGGACTCGTGCTGATTTTCGGCGCCTACTGGTACTTCGTCTACGCCGGCCGCCGGACCGAGACCCTGGCGGTGATGGCCAAGATCACCGATCTCAAGGCGCAGCGCGAGAGCAAGCAAAAGCTGATCGCCAACATCGGGCAGCTGCAGGAAACCGTCCGGGAGCTCGGCGCCCAGCTGAAGCAGGCCGAGGCCCGCCTCCCCGACCAGAAGGAGATCCCGGATCTCCTGAGCAGCATCTCGTCGGCGGGGCGCGATTCGGGGCTCGAGATGAGCCTCTTCCGCCAGCGCAGCGAGCAGCTCAGGGACTTCTACGCGGAGGTCCCGGTCGACATCGCGGTCCGCGGCAACTACCACCAGGTCGCGACCTTTTTCGACCGGGTCGGCCAGCTCGACCGCATCGTCAACGTCGGCGACATCGTCATGCAGTCCCCGAAGCGTGAGGGCGACGAGATGATCGTCGAGACCCTGTGCTCGGCCACCACCTTCCGGTTCCTCGACGAGACCGAACGCGAGCAGATCGCGAAGGAAAAAGAAGCCAAGGCCAAGGAAGCGAAAAAAGGCAAGAAGTGACACAGGCAACGGAACGCACGAGGTCGGTCATGGATCGGGCATATCGAGGTTCGTTCACGGCGCTCCTGGCCATGGGGCTTCTGGCCCTGGCGCTTCCGCAGTCGGCCGAGGCGGCCCCCGGAGAGGGGGCGCTCAGCGGGCCGGCCGCGGCGATCGCCAAGGCGCGAGCGGCCGCCGATCAGGCGGAGGAGCGTGCGGTCAAGTCCGACGCGCAGTCGGCGGCGGCATTCGAGGGCGCGGCGGCCGCTCCCAAGCGCGTCGATCCCCATCCGGGCGCCGCCGGTCCCGCTGCCGGTCAGGCCGCTCCGCAGGAGCAAGCGGGAAGCCCACCGGCGGACGGCTCCGGCGAAGTGCGCCACGTGTACGACTCGGCGGCCCATCGCGATCCCTTTCGTCCGCCGCGGCTCGATGCGAGTGCCCAGGCGCGGACCCCTCTCGAGCACTACCAACTCGGACAGCTGAAGCTGGTGGGGGTCATCGCGGAATCTTTGAGCGGGTATCGCGCGATGGTGGAAGATTCCGCAGGACTAGGCTACATCATCACGACCGGGACGCCCATCGGGTCGAGCGGCGGGGTGGTGCGGAGCATCGAACCTAGACGCGTAGTCATCGAGGAGAGCACGCGCGACTTCTACGGCGATCTCAAGCCGAAAGAGGTGGTGATGGAGCTTCCTCAGGAGGATCGATCGCCATGAGGATGCAGGAGCAGGGTTCGGGAGCGGTGGTGGTGAGAGTGGTCGGTGTCCTGCTCCTCGGTCTCTTGGGATGCACGCGGACGCTCGAACGTCCGCCGGCGACCGCGAAGGCGGCGCACGTCGAGCAGCAGGCCGCGAGCATCGCACCGGCCCCGATCGTAGACGCCGCCGCGGACGCGCCGCCTACCGTCGCGGAAAGCCCGCCGATAAAGGCCGAAACGCCGGTCGAGTCGGTGCTGCGCGTGCACGAGATTCGTCTCGTCGAGCGCGAGTCGCGCACCGCGCTCGTGGTCCGGCTGTCCCGTCCAGCCGACGCCATGACGCATTTCGCGCTCGCCACGCCGAACCGCATCGTCGTCGATATCGCGGGTCCGCTCTCCGGCGTCGTCTCCAATCGCACCTACGCGGTCGGCGAGCGCGACGTGCAGCGTGTTCGCGTCGCGGCGCACGAAGGCAAGCTCAGGTTGGTCGCCGACATCGCGGGCCGCGTGCCGCGCTACGAGATCGCCGCCGGCGAACGCGAGATCGCGGTGCTGCTCGGGGAGAGCGCGGCGCCGGTCGACCAGCTCGTCTACCTCGCACCCGGCATCGAGCCCGCGCTCGATGGCCCGGTCGCCGTCGCGGCAACCGAGCCCCCGGCCGTCGACGCAACGCGTCCGGAGACGATCGATCCGGTCGCCGCCAGAGAGCCCTCCGAAGCCGTGCCTTCCAATCCGACCGCCGACCAGCCGGCCGCGGTCGCCGACGCCGCCACGAACCCACCCTCGGCTCCCGCGGCCGACGAGATCGCCGCCCTCGAGCCCGAGGTCGAAGGCACCCTCGCCGAGGACGACTCCTACGTCATGGCCGCCCACGCGTCGGGCAAGAGCGGGTCCGGACGGGGCAAGCCCACGCGCGGCGGAGTCACCACGTTTCAGGGTGGCACCATCGAGGCGCTCCCGAACACGCCGCGCGAGTACACCGGCCAGCGCATCTCGCTCGACTTCAAGGACGCCGACATCCAAAACGTGTTGCGCATCCTCGCCGACGTGAGCGGTCTCAACATCATCACCACCGACGACGTCCAGGGAAAGATCACCATGCGCCTGGTCGAGGTGCCCTGGGATCAGGCCCTCGACTCGATCCTGAAGGCCCGCGGCCTCGACATGGTGCGCGATGGCAACATCATCCGCGTCTCCACCGTCGAGAAGCTGAAGGACGAGCGCGAGGCGCTGCGGGCGGCCAACGAGGCCCAGGCCCAGGCCGAGCCGCTCCGCGTACGCTACATCAAGGTCAACTACGCCAAGGCGGACGAGAAATTCGTCAAGAAAATCCAGGAGATACTCACCGAGCGCGGCAGCGCCACGTGGGACGAGCGCACCAACACGATCGTCATCCGCGACATCGACAAGGGCGTCCTCGACGCCGAAGAGCTGATCTCGCACTTCGACACCCAGACCCCGCAGATCCTCATCGAGGCGAGCATCGTCGAGGCCACGGAGAACTTCGCGCGCGACCTCGGCATCCAGTGGGGCTACACCTTCAAGGCCAGCCCCGAGACCGGCAACGCGCCCGGCGTCAACTTCCCGGGTCGGATCGCGGCCGGCGGGAGCGGTCTCGGCACGGGGGTCGGTCCGGTACCGGCGGGCGGCAACCCGATCGCCCGCGTACCCTTCGTCGCCGACTTTCCGGCCAACGTCGTTCCGGGGTCGGGATCGGCGTTCGACGTGATCCTGGGCTCGCTCGACGGCTCGAAATCGCTCTCGGCCCGCCTCACCGCGCTCGAGCGCGAGGGCAAGGGCAAGATCATTTCGCGACCACGGGTGGTGACCCTCAACAACCAACCGGCCAAGATCGAGAGCCTCGAGATCCTGCGCGTCAAGCTGCCGAGCACCGGCACCGTGATCAGCACGGGGGCCGGCGGTGTCGCGGGCTCCTCGCAGGCGGCGACCGAGCAGATCAAGACCGGCATCACGCTGACGGTGACGCCGCAGCTGTCCTCCGACGGGTTCGTGTTCCTCGACGTCTTCGCCAAGTCGAGCACCCTGCAATCCGTCGAGCAGTCGCAGGCGCCGTCGCCCGACAACATCCCGAACGAGATCAGCCGCGAGGCCGAGTCGCACGTCCTCATCAAGGACGGGGAGACCTTCGTGCTCGGAGGGGTCTTCCGCAACACCCTGAACAACAACGAGAACGGTATCCCCTACCTGCGCTCGATTCCGGTGCTCGGCTGGGCGTTCAAGAACACCATCACCCAGGACAATCGACAGGAGTTGCTCGTATTCATCACGCCACGGTCGGTGCGTGTACGCGGCTCCGAAGACCTCGCGAGCCTCCCGTCGGCCGAGGTCTTGTGGCAGAATCGCGACAATCCCTGAGCCCGCCGAGATGACCGTGTTCGCGGCGGGTCGCGCGCTTGCCCAGCACCTGGGCACCGCTGTCGGAGTGACTACGAGTGCTACGCTTTCTCACCGCCGGTGAATCGCATGGTCCGTGCCTCACGGCCATTCTCGAGGGCTGTCCGGCGGGGTTCGCGATCGACATCGACGCCGTGAACGTCGACATGCGTCGCCGCATGATGGGCTACGGTCGCGGTGGTCGCATGAAGATCGAGCAGGACACCGCCGAGCTGCGCTCGGGCGTGCGTTTCGGCGAGACCCTGGGGTCGCCGATCACGCTCTTGGTCGAGAACCGCGACTGGAAGAACTGGCAGAAGAAGATGTCCTCCCGGCCGGAGGACCGCGACGCCCAGGTGGCGGTCACGCGCCCGCGGCCGGGACACGCCGACCTGGCAGGCGTCCTCAAGTACGATCACGACGACGTCCGGAACGTCCTCGAGCGCGCCAGCGCCCGTGAGACCGCGGCGCGCGTCGCCGTCGGCGGCATCGCCAAATGCCTCCTGCGGCCCTTCGGCATCCAGGTGCGCGGCTGGGTGGCCGAGATCGGTGACGTGGTCGCCGACCACGCCGGCAAGGACCCCGAGGCGATCTTCGACGCCGCGGAGCACTCCGAGGTGCGGGTCGCCGATCCCGACGCCGAGCGTCGCATCATCGAGTCGATCGACGAGTGCAAGAAGCGCGGCGATACCCTGGGGGGCATCGTCGAGGTCGTGACGACCGGGCTCCCTCCCGGTCTCGGCAGCCACGTCCATTGGGACCGCAAGCTCGACGGCCGCCTCGCCCACGCCCTCATGAGCATCCAAGCCGTGAAGGGGGTCGAGATCGGCCTCGGGTTCGAGACCGCGCGCCGTCCCGGATCGGCGGTGCACGACGAGATCTACTTCGACGAGGGCAAACGGGAGTTCGTGCGTCGCACCAACATGGCCGGCGGTACCGAGGGCGGCATGACCTCGGGCGCGCCCTTGGTCGTGCGGGTGGCGTTCAAGCCGCTCGCCACCCTGATGAAGCCCCTGCACTCGGTCGACATCGGCACCAAGGAAGAGGCCAAGGGCGCGATCGAGCGCTCCGACGTCTGCGCGATCCCGGCGGCGGCGGTGATCGCCGAGGCGGTGGTCGCCTTCGTCGTCGCCGACGTCTTCCTCGAGAAGTTCGGCGGCGACTCGCTGAAAGAGGTTCGACGCAACTACGAGGGGTATCTGCAGCAGATTTCGCAGTTCTGATGAGGGTGCGAACGATCGTGTTGATGGGGTTCATGGGGACGGGGAAGAGCGAGGTGGGCCGGCGTTTGGCGCAGCGCCTGGGGCGCGCCTTCGTCGACACCGACCAGCTGATCGAGGAGCGGGCGCGCAAGCGCGTCGCCGCGATCTTCGCCGAGGACGGCGAGCCCGCTTTTCGTGCGCTCGAGCGTGACGCGGTGGCGGAGGCGGCCCGGCGCGGTGGCGCGGTCGTCGCCGTCGGCGGCGGTGCCGTGCTCGACCCCGAGAACCTGCGCTGCCTGCGCGACGCCGGCTTCCTGATTCACCTCGCGGCGCGTCCCGAGGCGATCCTGAAGCGCGTCGGGGACGCCGCCAGCCGGCCGCTGCTCGCGGGCGATCCGGAAGGCGCGGTGCGGCGGCTCGTCGCCGAGCGCGGGCCGGTGTACGAGGCGGCCGCGGACGTCACGGTCGACACCTCGGAGCGCACGGCCGACGAGGTGGTAGAGGAGATCCAACAAGTGCTCGGGCGCTCGGAGCGATGGAAGTCGTCAACGTAGAGCTGGGGGAACGGGCCTATCCGATATACGTCGGAGCCGGTTGCCTCGGGAGTCTGGGATCGCGACTGGCGGAAACGCAGTGTGGGAAACGGGTGGCGGTGGTGACGAACTCGACGATCGCGAACATCTATCTCGAGCCGACGGTGGCGGCGCTCGCCGGCGCCGGCTTCGATCCCGCGGTCATCCAGATCCCGGACGGCGAGGAGCACAAGAACCTCGCCTGGCTGGCGTTCGTCTACGATCGCCTGATCGACGCGGGCGTCGACCGCGGGGGAGCCGTCGTGGCGCTCGGTGGTGGCGTCGTCGGCGATCTCACCGGCTTCGCCGCGGCGACCTATCTCCGTGGGATCGCCTGCGTGCAGGTCCCGACCACGCTGCTCGCGCAGATCGACGCCAGCATCGGCGGCAAGACCGGCATCAACCACCCGGCCGGGAAGAATCTGCTCGGGGCCTTCAAACAGCCGCGCTTCGTGCTCGCCGACGTCGACTGCCTCCACACCCTGCCCCGTCGCGAGTTCGTCGCCGGGATCGCCGAGGTCATCAAGACCGGCGCCATCCTCGACGAGGAGCTGTTCCGGCTCCTCGAGGACGAGCTCCCGGCGGTGCTGCGGCAGGACCGCGACCTGATGGTCCGGATCGTGCGCACCTGTTGCCAGCTGAAAGCACTGGTGGTCTCCGAGGACGAGACCGAGGGCGGTTATCGCGCGATCCTCAACTTCGGGCACACCGTCGGCCACGCCATCGAGAGCCTGACCGACTACAAGACCTTCCTGCACGGCGAAGCGGTGGCGATCGGCATGGTGGCGGCCGCACGCATCTCGCATCGGCTCGGCCTCTGCGACCGCGAGGTAGTGCGCCGCATCACGCGACTCCTCGAGCGCTGCGCACTCCCGGTCGAGATCCCGCCCGACCTCGGCGGCGAGGCGCTCGCGCTGGCGATGCGCACCGACAAGAAGGCCTTGAGCGGCTCGATCAAGTTCGTCTGTCTCGAAGGCATCGGCAAGACCCGCTTCGAGCGGCTCACCTGCGACGACATCGTTCACTACATCGAAGAAGAATCCACACCGCGAAGGGGAGGATGAGGGTATGAGACGATCAGGGATCATCATGATGGCGGCGTGCGTGGCACTCGCTGGCTGCGGAGGCGGCGGGGGCGGCGGATCCAACGACCAAGGCGTCGCGGTGCGCTTCAACGGGATCTTCCAGGAGACCCAGGAGCAGGTGGCGCCGGCGGCCGATCGACTTCCCGACGAGGAGGACGCGGTCGGCGATACCGGACGCGTCATCAGCCTCGACACCGTGCTCGTCATCCCGAACGATCAGAACAACGACGGCGACCTCGACGGCGGTTTTCTCGGGATCCAGAACGACCTCGACCAGAGCATCAACGTGCAGGGCGTGACGGTCGAGATCTTCGTCCCCGGCGCCAAGCTCCAAAATCCCATCGTCACCGACTTCGTGCCGATGTCGGTCTCGCTGCCGCCGGCGACCGTCGACGACGACGGCATTCGGACCGGGTCGAAGACCTTCGCGCAGACCATCTTCGTGCCGCCCGACGTGATCGCGTTCCTGAACCAGAATCAGAACCTGCTGCCGGCGTTCCCGTTCTCGATGAACGTCGTCATGACGATCACGGCCATCGGCGACAGCGGCGACAGTTTCGATACCAACGAGGTCACCTACGGCGTCCAGGTGATCCAATGACGGGGCTCTGGGGGCGGAGGGGCGACATGCGAACGACACGGTGGCTGGGGAGCGTCCTCGGGACGGCGGCGGCGGCGGCGATCATCGTCAGCTGCGGCGGCACCGGCGGCGGCGGCGGCAGCAAGGGCCAGCCCAATCAGCAGTTCGTGCTGAACAGCAACAACTCGGGGCGGCTGACGCTCAACGTCAGCCCCAACGAGGTCGACGCCAACAAGTCCGACCGCCTCGGGCTGACGGCGCTCCTGACCGACGTGCAGGGGCGCGGGGTCAGCGGCGTCGTCGTCACGTTCATCTCGGACGTCGACGACATCAATGCTTCGACGCCGGGCGACGTCCGGTTCATCCCGAATCAGGTGGACGACTTCGGCCGGAACTTCGGTCTGGCCGTCACCGACTCGAACGGGCGCGCCGACATCATCGCGGTCGCGGGCTCGAATCCCACCGGTACGGGCGACATCATCGGGACGGGCGTGTTCATTGCCGAGCCTCCCAGCCCATTCGGGCTGCGTGCGCAAATACCGTTCACGCTCTTTGACGTCGGTTTCATCGACACCGTCGACGGCTCGCTCGACGTGATCCCGCCGTCGGTCGCGCTGGTCGAACCGGTTCCAGGGCAGGTCGTGTTTTTCAACATCGTCGGCGGTACCCCGCCGTACCTGCTGAAAAACGAAGTCAACGGAATCGGAAGCGCGGTCATCAGTCAGCATTGCCTACCTGGATGCACGGAGAACGGCGGTACGCTGTGCATCGGGAGTCCGTGCCAGTCGGACGGCGACTGCAATCTCAACGGGTCTTCCACGCCGGCGAACGTGTGCGCGGGTCCGATCAAGCGGTGCCTGGCGAGCTGCCGGGGTACGAACTGCGCCGGTTCGCGCTGCCAGACGGATGCGGACTGCAACGACGGGTCCACGAGCCCCGCCGACGTCTGCAAGGATTCAGGGCAATCGATCGCGTTCATCATCAACGACAATCCGCTGGACGGAACTCAGAACTTCATCGTCGAGGATTCGATAGCAGCCAGTATCAACGTCGAAATAACCGCGAGCTTCATCTGCGGCAACGGCGTCGCGCGCGGCAACGAGCAATGCGACCTCGACAGCATCAACGACAGCGTCTGCGCCTCCTTCGGCTTGCCGCCGGGCTGTAACAAGGAGCAGGTCGGTGTCGGGTTCTGCCTCGGGCTCGGCATCACGATTCCGACGTCGACGACCGTCGACTGCAACGAATGCCAGCTCGATCTCTCGTGCGAGGGAACGGGCGGCGGCAGCGGTCCGACCGCGACACCGGGGGCCGGTGCGACGTTCACACCGGGTGGTGGAGCCGTGACGCCGACACCCACGCCGACTCCCGGCGCTGGAACGCCGACCGTCTCGGGTACTCCGGGGCCCGGGGTGCCATCGAATCTCAATCTCGCCCTTCTCGCCAACGGCTCGGGTGACAACGGGAACGGCACCCTCACGACCGTCATCGCGGCGACGGTGACGGACAGCAACGGTAATCAGGTGCCCGACGGCACCGCGGTGCTCTTTGGCATCTCGGGAGCGACGCAGGGGGCGATCGTCAGCAGTCCGTCGTCGACCAACGCGGACCCGCCGTGCGACGTGGCCAACTTCCAGTCCGATACGGGACAGACTGTTCTAAACCAGCCGGGAGTCGCCCACACCTGCGTCACCTATCCGGTCGGCTCGGCCGGAAATGGAATCACGATCACGGGCGTCTCCGGTGCGGCGTCCGATTCGCAGAGCTTCAACCTGCCGATTCCGCCTCCGTGATCGCGGCGCTCTGACCGCAAAAAGGGAGCGGCGCTTCGGCGCCGCTCCCTTTTTTTACACCGTCAACAGGCGCGGCAGGTGCTCGACGCAGAGGCGGACGAGCGCCTTCAGCGCCGCCGGTTGCGTGCCGTTCTCGAGCGCGGCCAGGCACCAGGCGCGGGTGAGCCCCTGCGTGCCGACGGCGAGCGCGTGGAGCTCCCCGCTCTCGACCTCCGCGCGGACCGTCCAGGCCGGGAGGACGGCGATGCCGAGCCCCTGTCGCACCAGCTCCTTCACGACCGCGACGTGATCGGCCTCCATCGTGACCCGCGGAAACACGCCCTCCTCGAGCAGGAAGCGCAGCAGGTGATCGGTCATGCGGCTTTCGCGATCGTAGAGGATCAACGGCTCGCCGGCGAAATCGCTCGCCTGGACGCGGCGGCGCTCGGCCCACGCGTGCTCCGGGCGCACGATCGCGACCAGCTCGTCGCGGCCGATCTCCGTCACCCGCACGCGATCGGCCTCGATCGGGAGCGTGATGAGGCCGAGGTCGAGCTCGCCGCCGAGGACACGGGCGAGGGTCGCGGCGGTGTGGCCGGACGCGAGCTGCAGGTGCACGCGTGGGAACTGCGGCATGAACTCCTTCAGCACGGTCGGCAGGAGGTGGCGGCAGGCGGCATCGTCACCACCGATGCGCACGACGCCTCCGCCCCCCACGCCCTGCTCGGCGAGCAGGCGCTCGGCATCCTCGATCTTGTCGAGGACCTGCTCGGCGCAATGCAGCAGCACCTCGCCCGCCGGCGTCGGACGCGCCCGTTTGCCGACCCGCAGCAGGACCGGGACGCCCAGATGCTCCTCGAGGGCGCGGATGTGCTGACTGATGGCCGGCTGGCTCAGATTCAGGCGGGCACCGGCTCGGGTGAAGCTACCGACCTCGACTATGGTCTTGAAGATCTTGAGCTGCTTGGTTTCGAGCATCGTCGCGGCCGGCATCAGGATCCCGGATCCGGGGCATGAGGAGGGACGATCGCGGGCGTTCCGAGCGGTTGCCCGAACAATGGGCAGCACGGTGGCTCGATTTTGGGCCGGCTGGAGCTCGGATCGGGTGGAGTTCTCACGATTCTCGCGCCGTCGGGAGACATCAGCGGACGGACGACAACGGAGAAGCAAGGCTTATTCCAAGTCCGGGTTGCGCGAATCGACGACCGCGGCGACACGGCTCGATGCCGGTCGCCGCGGCCTTTGGCTCGTCCCTAGGGCAGGGTCGTCGGGACGCAGAGCTCGCGCGGTCCGAAGACGGTGAAGCTGTCGTCCTCGAATTGGTTCGACGTGAAGAGGGTGGCGGTGGTGGGTGGACCGGCCGGGCTCCGCACCTGGTAGCAGAGCAGGTGGGTGTCGGGATCCACGACGCCCTCGCCGTTCTTGTCCACGGGGGTACAGAAGCGGACGACCCGCTTGATGTGGGCCTCGATCGAGCCGAACTGGTCATCGATCGTGAGCGGGCCCTCGCGCAGCTTGCCGCGCGCCTTGTAGCACTTGAAGTGGTCGATCGTCGTCGAGTCCCCGGGCGTCGCCGTGAGACTCTTGGAGGTCGGAACCATCAGGTAGTCCGCGCGGACGAGGTTGATGGTCTGGAGGCCGAACTGGTTGCTGACCTGCAGCTCCTGCCGCGTGAAGCGGGGGCTCGTCTGCTTGATCGTGTAGTCGGTCAGGTGATCGGGGTCGAGCGGCGCGCTCGGATCCTCGTCGTTCTTGTCGGCGGGGGCGCAGAAGCGCTTGCTCCGTATGATGCGCGCGTTGCTCGGGCCGAAGCGATCGACGAGTGAGAGGTTGAAGGGGTCGCCGTTGTCGTCGCGGAGCGGCGCGCGATGGGTCTCGTAGCACTGGAAGTGGTCGAGGGCGCCGGGGGTCGGCGTCGGTCCGGGCGTCGAGGTCTGTGTCGGGGTGGCCGTCGCGGTCTCGGTCGCCGTCGGCGTGGCGGTCAGGGTCGGTGTCGCGCTCAGCGTCGGGGTCGGCGTGGTCGGATCCGTCGGGGTGACGGTCGGCGTCGGAGTGCTCGTGGCCGAGGCGGTCGTCGTGGCGGTCGCGGTGATGAACGGGGTCGTGGTCGCCGTCGCGGTGGCGACCGTCGCTGTGGCCGTCGCCGTCGGGGTGGTGGTTCCGGTGGCGGTACCCGTCGCGGTGGTCGTCGGCGTGGCCGTGGCCGTGGCGGTCGCGGTGGTCGTCGCCGTGATCGACGGGGTCGCGGTGATCGACGGCGTTGCCGTGATCGACGGCGTGGTCGTGATCGATGGCGTGGTCGTGATCGATGGCGTGGTCGTTGGCGTGCCCGAGACGGTCGCGGTGGCCGTCGGCGTCGGCGAGGCCGTCGGACTCGGCGTCACCCCGGGCGTGGGCGTCGCGGTCGCGTTCGTGGACGTGGGAGTCGGGGTCGGCGTCGCGTCCGGGTCGCAGGCGATGTCGGGGATCGCGGTCGGCGAAAACGAGCTGGTGTCGATGTTCGGCGAGGCGGTGTCGCAGCCGAACGAGTTGGCGCCGCTCGGGCAGCCCCACCAGTTGCCCGTCGCGTTGATGGTCTCGTCGCCGTCGTAGGTCGCGCCCGCGAAGTTCTGGAAAATGTTGTTGTTGTTCGTCGAGTTGCTGGCGATCGTGCCGGCGAACTGGCCGTCGCTGTAGAAAATTCCGGCGCCGGCCAAGGCGTGGCCGTTCGAGGAGAAGCAATTGTCGGTGATGAAATTGTTCTGGGCGCCGCTCGCCGGGTCGGGGTCGTTGAAGCTCGTCAGGTTCAGGCCGAAGCGGCCGTTCCCGGAGAAGTGGTTCAGGACGATCGAGCTGTTCTGCGGTCCGCCCTCCAGGCCGGCCTCGGCGTTGTCGCTGAAGATGTTCTGCTCGATGAAGCCGTCGTCGAACGAGCGGGCGCCGAGGCTCACGCCGATCAGGTTGTTGTCGAAGACGTTGGCACGGATCAGCGGATTGTCGCTGGTCTCGACGCTGAACCCCACGTTGTGGTCGCCGTCGACGAAGAGACCGCTGGTCGCGGTGCCATTCACGACGCAGTTGTCGGCGAATTGCAGGCCGTCGAAGTTGTGGTTGTCGTTCAGGTGGACGAGCCCGCTCGGACCCGTCGCGCTCGAGCCCTCGATCGAGCTCAGCTCGAACGTCAGGTGGGCGGCGTCCGCGTCCATGAACACCGCGCTCTCGGTGAAGGCGACGAAGCGGTTGTTGCGCATGACGACGCTGGTGAGCGGCCCCGAGGTCGCCTGGATGCCGCGGCTCGCGCCCGAGAAGGTGAAGCCGTCGATGTTGGAGCTGCCGGCACCGGTCGTGAGCGTCAGGCCCGCTCCGCTCGCGGGCGCGATGATGGTCTCGGGGCCCGTCTGCTCGCAGCCGAAGTTCCCGAATTGCGCGCCGCGTAGGAAGAGGGTCTTTCCGCCGAGCGTGAGGTTCTCGGGGTAAGTGCCGGCCGCGACCTGGATGATGTCGCTGCCGAGGGCGACGTCGATCGCCGCCTGGATCGTGCAACACGGTGGCCCCATGCACGTCCCCATGTCGTCGCACGCGACGGTGTTGTCGACGTTGCGCACGAGCGCGCTCGCGACTCCCGGTGCGCCCATCACGAGGACGCCGAGCAACGCCGCCACCCCACGACCCACCCGACCCATCGAGCCCAGTCCAACCGGTGTGCCCATGTTCCACCCCTCCGCTGCGTGATCGCCGAGACGCGCGCCGTCGCGCGTCGATCCACGCGGAGAGTTAGGACAGCGCGCGCGATCCGTCAACTCAAACTTGCGTTACGACGTCGCATGGCGGGTGCATTTCATCCCGTCACGCGCGCGCGTCGGCGGATCGGACTAGCCGCGCGTCGCGTGACGCCGAAAGAGCGCCAGCCCAACCGAGAGATAGACGAGGCCGAACGCCAGCAACACGACGGTCGGTCCGATTGCCGCCTCGAAGGAGTGGCGGCGGATCATCAGGTCGTTGTACGCCGCCATCGCCCACGTGGTCGGGAACGCCAGGGCGACGTGCTGCATCCAGCGCGGCTCGAGATCGATCGGCCACCAGCAACCGCCGACCGCCGCCATCGTCACGATCGCGATCGAGCCGAGCGGCAGGACCGCCTCGCGCGAGCGCGCCAAGCCCGCGACCACGAGCCCGAAGGCGGTGCCGGCGAAGACGATGCCGGCGGTCGGTAGCAAGAGCGCCCACGGCTCTGGTCCGAGCGAGATGCCGAAGAGCAGGCGGCCGACGGCGAGCAGCACCAGCATCTGCACGACGCCGACCGTGAAGCGGGCCAGCAGCTTGGCGATCAGGATCACGTCGAGCGAGACCGGCATGGCGCGCAGGCGGGCGAGCGTTCCCCAGTCGCGCTCGTCGAGCAGACCGAGCGAGACGCCGAGCAGCATGCCGAGCAGCAGGAACGTGACGCTGAACCCGGGGACGTTCTGGTCGAAGGTGTTCAGACGGAGGGGGGCGCCGGTGACGCTGGTCTCGCCGATCTCGAGGCTCCCCGGGAGCGAGGTCGGAGGCGGCGCCGGCAAGGCCGGCACCGTCAGCGCCGGCAACGCCGGCAGCGGCGGGGCCGGCATGCGGGGCAGGCTCACCTTCGGGAGCGGCGGGGCCTTCGCCGTCAGGCGCTCGATCAGGGTGGCGGTGTCGAGGTGAGCGAGCTCCTTCAGCTCCGGCGGTATGACCGGCGGGGCCGGCGGGGGCGGCAGGCGGCCGGCGAAGCGTCCCGCCTTGCGCTGCGCCGACCCGTACCAGAGGGCGAACTCCTGCTGCTTCGCCTCGAGCTCGCGGACGAAGGCCCGGAGCGGCGCCAGCTCGGTGGAGAGGCGGCCCGCGACCGCCACCAGCTGGCGCTCGCCGGTCTCCGCCACCGCCGCCCGGATCTTGCGGGCGGCCCCGGCCTCGGCCGCATGCGTGGTGGCCTCGGCCTCGGCGCGGGCGGTCTCGAGACGGGCCGGCAGCGCCTCGAGCTCGCGGGTCAACGAGGTCAGCGCGTGCTCGAAGTCGGTGCGCGCGGCCGCCATGCGGTCGCGCGTGCGGGCGAGGCGGCGCGCGGCGCGGTCGCGCGCGGTGCGCTCGATGCCGTGGCGCAGCTCGGCGACGAGCGCCCGTACGTTCGCGACCTCGAGATACTTGACCGGGTCGGTGAGGAGGTCGAGGCTCGCCGAGCCGCCGGACGCGAGCGCCCGGGAGGCGCCGGCGGGCACCACCAGCGCCACCCCGGCCTCGCCGCTCTGCACGAGCGCGCTCGCCTCGGCGCGGCTTCCCACCGGCCGGACGCGAACCATCTCGGTGCGCGCCAGCTCGTCGCGGACGGCACGCCCGACCCGCCCGCCGTCCTCGTCGGCGAGCGGCAGGACGTAGGCGGTCTCGCCGCGCGGACCGGCGCCGTAGAGGCTCGCCAGGGAGAAGCCCGCGACGGTGATGACGATGATGGGGGCGAGGGTGAGAAAGATCAGCCCGACCCGGTCGCGGACCAACAGGCGAAGATCCTTCGCGAACGCTGCGCCGAGGGCGGCGAGCATCAGGGCGCCTCCGGCGGGGCGCCGTCGCCGTCACGCAGGGCGTGTCCGGTGAGGGCATAGAAGGCGTCGGCGAGGGTCGGCCGCTCGAAACGCAACTCGACCACGTCGCCGCCGAGGCGCGCCGCGCGGGCGAGGAGCACGGGCAGCGCCGCGGGGTCGTCGAGTGCCAGCGACGCGCTGGCGCCATTCGCGGCCAGGACGCGCACGCTCCCGAGACCGTCCAGCCAATCGGCGGGCGGAGTGTGCAGCATGCGCAGCGACAGGCTCGAGGCGATCCCGGCCGCGGTCACGAGCTCTGCCGGCGTGCCCGCCGCGACCAGCCTGCCGGCGTCGAGAAGCAGGACCCGTTCGCAGAGGCGCTCGGCCTCCTCCATGTCGTGCGTGCTGACGAGGACCGCCGCGCCGTTCTCGGCGTGGCGCTCGACGGCGGCATAAATGCGCTCGCGCGACGGCGCGTCGATGCCGGTCGCCGGCTCGTCGAGCAGCAGCACCTCGGGTGAGTGCAGGATGCCGCAGGCGAGGTTCAGGCGCCGGCGCATGCCGCCCGAATAGTGCTCGACCGGCTCGTCGGCCCGTTCGGTGAGCCCGACCACCTCGAGAACGCGCGCCACGGCGTTGGCGCACTCCTGCTTCCGGAGTCCCAGCATGTGAGCGAAGAAGCGGAGGTTCTCGACGGCGCTCAGCGTCGGATAGAGCGCGGTCTCTTGCGGCACCAGTCCGAGCACCTGCCGCGCCGCGCGCTTCTCGGCGGGCAGGCGATGACCGGCGATGCTGACGGTACCCTCGTCGGGATCGAGCTGGGTCGCGAGGATCGCGAGGGTGGTCGACTTCCCGGCGCCGTTCGGTCCGAGGAGGCCGACGATCTCGCCGCGCTCGACGGTCAGGCTGACGTCGGCGAGCGCGAGGCGCGCGCCGAAGTGCTTGCGAAGACCATCGGCTCTGATGGCCGACTCCATGCGTCTCATCTTGGCATATCCGAATGCTATACGCGCGACGTAACTTGACCCGCTCATGTCTATAGACTTAGACTTGCGGTCGCGTGAGGAAGCGAGGGTGAGTCCGCGGTCGATGGACGAAGGACGTGCACGCGGCAAAACGGTGCTCGTCCTCCACGGCCCCAATCTGAACCTGCTCGGCCGGCGCGAGCCCGACGTCTACGGCGCGCTCACGCTCGAGCAGATCGACGATCGTCTGCGCGCCCTCGCCGTCGAGCTCGGGGTCGAGGTCGAGATCGCCCAGTCGAATGCGGAGGGTGAATTGGTCGATCGCATCCAGGAGGCCGCCGGAACGGCCCATGCGATCGTCATCAACCCCGCTGCCTACACCCACACCAGCATCGCGCTCCGCGACGCCATCCTCGCCGTCGGGCTGCCGGTGATCGAGGTCCATCTCTCGAACATCCACGGCCGCGAGGAGTTCAGACATCGCTCGCTCATCAGCGACGTCGCGGTCGGGCAGATCACCGGCTTCGGCGCCGACAGCTACCTGCTCGGCCTCCGCGCCGCGGTGCGCGTCATCGCCGACGCGCGACGGCGGTCGCTCCGAACGCGGCGCCCCCAGAAGGCGCGCCGGCCGGCGTGACCTCGCGCCGCCGTCCGCCCGCGCGATCCCCGGCGCCGTCCGCGCGCCCGCTCCTCGACCCGCGAGAGCTGAAGAAGCTCACGGCATTGATGGAGGAGAGCGGTCTCGTCGAGCTCGAGATCGAGAGCGGCGGGGAGCGGGTGCGGCTGGTGCGCGGCCGACCCGAGGCCCGACCGAGCGAGGCCGGCGCCGGCCGCGAGCCGCGCCGCGAGGCCGAGTCCGAGACCGAGGGCGGGGCGCGCGCGATCACCTCACCGATGGTCGGCACGTTTCATCGCGCCGCCGCCAGCGAGGCGCCGGTGTTCGTCGAGGTCGGCGACGTGGTCGACCGCGGCCAGGTGCTCTGTCTCATCGAGGCCATGAAGATGATGAACGAGATCGAGGCCGAGTTCCGCGGGCGCGTGGTGAGGGTGATGATCGAGAACGGCCGGCCGGTCGAGTTCGGCGAGCCGTTGTTCCTCGTCGAGCCGGTGTAGGGGCCCGTTCGCGGTGTTCGCCAAGATCCTGATCGCCAACCGCGGCGAGATCGCGCTTCGCGTGCTGCGCGCCTGCCGGGAGCTCGGCGTCGAGACCGTCGCCGTGTGCTCGACGGCCGACCGGGATGCATTGCACGCGCGCCTCGCCGACGAGCGGGTGTGCGTCGGACCCGATCGCGTCGAGGACAGCTATCTGAACGTCCCGGCAATCCTCTCGGCGGCGCTCTCGCGCGGCGCCGATGCCGTGCATCCCGGCTATGGCCTCTTGGCCGAGAGCGGCGATTTCGCCGAGGCCTGCGAGCGCTCGGGCCTCGTCTTCGTCGGCCCCCGCGTCCGTCACCTCCGCCTCATGGGCGACAAGCCGCGGGCGCGCCGCATCGTCGAGAAGGCCGGCGTGGAAGTGCTGCCGGGAAGCCCGGGGCCGCTCGCCGACCTCGCCGACGCGCGCCTGGTCGCCGACGCGATCGGCTATCCCATCCTGGTGAAGCCGGCGGCGGGCCGGGGCGGGCGCGGGCTCGGCGTCGCCCGCGACGGCGACGGGCTCGCCGCCGCGTTCGCGGTGGCGCGGGAGGAGGGCGAGCGCGCCTTCGGGAACAACCTGGTTTACGTCGAGCGCTATCTGGAACGCGCCCGCCACGTCGAGGTGCAGGTGCTCGCCGATCGCGAGCGCCACGTCGTCCACCTCGGCGAGCGCGACTGCTCGGTGCAGCAGCACCACCGAAAGCTCGTCGCCGAGGCGCCCGCGCTCGACCTCGATCGGACGCTTCGCACGAGCCTCGCCGAGGCGGCGCTCGCCGCGGCGGCGGCGGTCGGCTACACCAACGTCGGCAGCGTCGAGTTCCTGCTGGCGCCGGACGGCGCGTTCTACTTCATCGAGATGAACACCCGCGTGCAGGTCGATCACGGCGTGCCCGAGGTCCTGACAGGCATAGATCTCGTGCAGGAGGGGATCCGACTGGCCGCCGGTGAGCCGCTCGGCGTCGTCCAGAAACAGGTCACGGTGCGCGGTCACGCGATCGAGAGTCACATTTACGCCGAGGCCGTACCGGCGCTCGCCGGACCGCGCGTGGTGCGAGCCTTTCACGCACCCGGAGGCCTCGGCATTCGGGTCGAATCGGCGCTCGAAGCGGGCAACGCGATCGGCGCGGACGACGGGTTGCTCGCCAAGGTGCTGGCCCACGGCGCCTCGCGCGCCCAGGCGCTCGCGCGCCTCCGCGCCGCGCTCGCGGAGCTGGTGATCGAGGGCGTCGCGACCAATCTGTCGCTGCAGCGGCGCATCCTCGCCGACCCGGAGTTCGAGCGCGGCCCCGTCTCGAGCTCCTGGCTCGAGGAGCACGAGCCTGGTGGTGCGTCGGCTTCCTGAGCGGCTCCGTTCGCTGGCGGTCGGCGTCGCCGTCGCGGCGCTCGCCGCCTGCGAGCGCGGCGCGCCGTCGCGGCTCGAGGTGCGCGCCCTTCCCGCGGAGCCAGCGGCGACGGCCTCGTCGAGCGGGGGACGCTACCAGCTCCGCAACGTCGGCGGTCGTCCGCTTCTGCTCGACGGGCTCGTGCCGGCGTGCGGGTGCCGGGTGCTGGGCTCGCTTCCGGGGCGTCTCGCCTCCGGCGCCTCGACCGTGGTCGGCCTCGCCTGCCGGCGCCCGCAGGCGGGGGTGGACGCCGCGCGCGAGCTCCGGATCCGATCGAGCGATCCGGCGAGCCCCGAGAGCGTCGTGCCGCTGGCGGTCCCGCCCCGCGCCCTCGCCGGTCCCGAGCCGAGCGCGCTCTACCTCGGCTACGTCGCGGTCGGGGAGTCCGTGACCCAAGACGTCGTCCTCCCGGCCCCCGTCGCGGTCGAGAGCCTGCCGCCCCCGAGCGACGGCAGTCTCGCGCTCGAGCCCATGCCGGCGCGCGCCGACGGACGGCCCGGCGTGCGGGTGCGCTTCACCCCGCGGAACGCCGCCGTGGTCCGGGCCGAGCTCAGGCTCGGCCCGGACGCGATCGTGCCCGTGACCGGCGTCGGGCATCGTGCCGTCGCCGCCTTTCCCGCCGAGATCGCTCTCCCGGAGCCGCCGCGAGACGGCGTGCTTCCCCCCGTCACGTTGATGCTGCTCGCCGACGCGCCGCTCCGCGCCACGGCGATCGACTACCCGCCCGGAATCGCCGGTGAGCTCCGCGAGGTCGTTCCCGGCAGGCAATTTCGTCTGCGCCTCCGCGCGCGCGACCTCACGGCGCTGCCGCGCGGCGCCGCGATCCGGCTCCGCGGCGACACCGCGAACGAGCCCTTGCTGACCATCCCGATCGTGCGCAGCAGCGACGGCGCGCGCCGCCCCGGGTCGTGACCGCGATCGGCATCGCCGTCCCCGCGGGCAAGCGCTGCGACGTCGTCGGCGTCGGCGTCAACGCCGTGGACCACCTCTGCACGGTCGCGAGCTTTCCCACCTTCGACTCGAAGCAGGCGCTCGCGGGCTACGACTGCCAGCCGGGGGGCCAGGTGGCGACGGCGCTGGTCGCGCTGCAGCGCTGGGGGTCCCGGACGTTCTACGTCGGCACCTTCGGCGACGGGCCCGTCGCCGAGCTGTCGCGGCGCTCGCTCGCCGACGAGGGCGTCGACGTCTCGGCGTCCCTCTGCCGACCGGGCGTCGTCAACCAGACCGCCGTGATCCTCGTCGATCGCGCCTCCGGCGAGCGCACCATCCTGATGCACCGGCCGGCGGCGCTCACGCTCCGGCCCGACGAGCTCGACCGCGAGCTCGTGACCGCCGGACGCGTGCTCCTCCTCGACGGCTACGACGCCGACGCGGCCCACACCGCCGCGACCTGGGCGCGCGCCGCCGGCGTTCCCGTCGTGGTCGACGTCGATACCCGCGCCGGTCCCGTCGAGCGCCTGCTCGCGCTCACCGACGCCGTCATCGTCTCGCGCGAGTTCGCCTGCGGCCTCACCGGCACCACGGACGTCGAGGTCGCGCTCGCGAAGATCGCCGCTTCCACCGGGGCGCCCCTGGTCGCGATCACGCTCGGTCGGTCGGGGGCGGTCGCGAAGACCGCGGCCGGCGTCGTGCGCGCCCCCGGCTACGCCGTCGCGACCGTCGACACCACAGGAGCCGGCGACATCTTCCACGCCGGGTTCATCTACGGCTTGCTGCACGAGTGGTCGCTCGAGCACACCCTCGCCTTCGCCAACGCCGCCGCCGCGCTCAAGTGCACCAAGCTCGGCGGCCGTCCCGGCATCCCCTCCGTCGCCGCCGCCGAGAGGCTGATTGCGACTTAGGCGAAGCTGCCCGGCTTCTGCGGAAGACCGTCGGTGATCTCGAGCCAGGGAGCCTTGTCGGCGACGTAGGAGTGCACCGACGGCCGAAGGACCGGGTCGTCGTCGAGGGTGCCGGCGCGGACGGACACCACGAACGCGGTCGCGTCGGCCTGGCTGTAGATCGGCGAGCCGCAGCCGGCGCAGAACCAGCGTCGCTTGTTCGGGCTCGATTCAAATGAGGTCAGGCGCTCGCGTCCCGCCACGATGCTGAAGCCCTCGCTCGGGACGATGACGTTGGAGGCGAAGGCGGAGCCGGTGGCCTTCCGGCAGGTGCCGCAATGGCAGTAGTACATGATCACCGGCGCGCCCTGGATCTCGTACCGGACCGTGCCGCACAGGCAGGAGCCCCGAAGCATTCCGCGATCCTTCCCGTTCGGGGGCACTGACGGAAGGGGGTCGCGCGGCCCTTGATCCGCTCCGGGTAAACGACCTATGCGAGCCCCATGCGTGACGTCGACGTCGCCCTCGAGGCCGGTACTCTCGCAGCGGCGATTCGCCGCCTGACCGCGCGTCATCCCGAGCGCGTCGCCGTCCGCACCGTCGGCGACGAGGTCGCCTACACCTGGGCCGATCTGCTGGCGCGCGCCGACGCGCTCGCCGCCGGGCTCGCCGCGCTCGGCGTCACGCGCGGACAGCCCGTCGCCCTCATGCTGACCAATCGGCCGGAGTTCTTCGTCGCCGATCTCGCGGTCGCGACGCTCGGGGCGGTGCCGTTCTCGATCTACCAGACGCTCGCGCCCGAGCAGATCGCCTACGTGGTCGGTGACGCCGGGGCGCGGGTCGCGATCATCGAGCGCGCCTTTCTCGACCCGTTCATGCAGGCGCGCTCGAGCATCGCGGGTCTCGAGCACGTGATCCTGATCGACGCCGACGGCGTGGCGGGCACGCGTACCCTCGCCGACGTCTGCGCCGCCGCCTCTCCCTTCGACGCCGCGGCCGCCAGCGCCGCCGTCGAGCCCGACGACCTGATGACGCTGATCTACACCTCGGGCACCACCGGGCCCCCGAAGGGCGTGCAGCTCTCGTACCGCAACCTGTTCAGCATCCTCGCGCCGGCCACCTCGCTGATCGAGATCCCGGACGAGAGCCGCGTGATCTCGTGGCTGCCGAGCGCGCACATCGCCGAGCGGGCGCTCAACTACTATTTTCCGTTGCTCGCGGGCGCGACCATCACGACCTGTCCGAATCCCCGCGACATCGTGAGCTATCTGCCGCAGGTGCGTCCGCACTGGTTCTTCGCGGTGCCCCGCATCTGGGAGAAGATGAAGGCCGGCCTCGAGGCGCGGGTCGCGGGCTTTCCGGACGAGATGCGGACCCAGATGCAATCCGCGCTTGCCGCGGCGGTCGAGAAGGTCCGCCTCGAGCAGGCGGGCGAGCCGGTACCGGCGGAGCTCGCGGCCCGGGTCGAGGCCGCGGACGCCGCGTTCTTCTCGCGCGTGCGCGAGCTCGTCGGCCTCGACCATGCGATCGCGGTCGGGGTCGGCGCCGCCCCGACGCCGCGCGAGGTGCTGGAGTTCTTTCACGCGCTCGGCGTGCCGCTCGGCGAGGGCTGGGGGATGTCGGAGACCTGCGGCGTCGGCACCATGAACGCCCCCAGGGAAAAGATCCGGCTCGGCAGCGTCGGGCGCGCGCTTCCCGGCGTCGAGCTCAGGCTCGCCGCCGACGGCGAGCTCCTCATGCGCGGCCCGAACGTCATGGTGAGCTATCGCAACCAGCCGGAGAAGACCGCCGAGACCATCGACCCCGAGGGCTGGCTCGCGACCGGCGACATCGCCACCATCGACGCCGACGGTTACGTCGCGATCGTCGACCGCAAGAAGGAGCTGATCATCAACGCGGCCGGGAAGAACATGTCGCCGGCCAACATCGAGAGCACGCTCAAGGGTGCGAGCCCCCTGATCGGACAGGTGTGCGTGCTGGGCGACCGCCGCTCCTACAACACCGCCCTGATCGTCCTCGACGCCGACTTCGCCCCGGCATGGGCGGCGCAGCACGGCGTCTCCGGCGCGACGATCGCCGAGCTCGCGGCAACCCCCGCCATGCTGGCCGCCGTGCAGGCGGGCGTCGACGCCGCCAACGCGCGGCTCGCCCGCGTCGAGCAGATCAAGAAGTTCACGGTCCTGGCGCTGGAATGGATGCCGGGCGGTGACGAGCTGACGCCGACCATGAAGCTCAAGCGCAAACCGATCGCCGAGAAGTACGCGGCCGAGATCGAGGCCATGTACCAGGGCGGCGGGGGCGAATGACCGGCGGAGGCGCGTGAGCGACTTCGCCGGGCGCACCGCGATCGTCACCGGGGGAGCGTCGGGGATCGGGCGCTCGCTCGTGACCGCGCTCCATCGCGCGGGCGCGCGCGTCGTCGCCGCCGACCTGAACGGCGAGCTCGCCGACACCGTGGCGCGCGAGCTCGGTGACGGACGGGCGCGGGCGGCGCGGGTCGACGTCACCGACGCCGGCGCGGTGCAGCGTCTCGTCGACGATACCGTCAGCCGCGAGGGCCGTCTCGACCTCCTCTTCAACAACGCCGGCATCGCGCTCTTCGCCGACACCCGCGAGACCTCGCTCGAGGACTGGAACCGCCTGATCGACGTCAACCTCCGCGGGGTCGTGCACGGGGTCGCGGCCGCCTATCCGCTCATGGTGCGGCAGGGCTCCGGGCACATCGTCAACACCGCCTCGGTCGCGGGCCTGATCGCGACCCCCGCCATGATCGCCTACGCCGCGACCAAGCACGCGGTCGTCGGCCTCTCGCTCACGCTCCGCGCCGAGGCGGCGCTGCGCGGCGTCCGCGTCACCGTCGTCTGCCCCGGTCTCGTCCAGACGCCGATCGTGGAGGCCGCGAAGATCGTCGGGCCGAGCCGCGAGCGCGTGCTCGCGGAGCTGCCGTTCAAGCTGCACTCGTCGGATCGCCTTGCCGCGGTCGTGCTCCGTGGCGTCGCCCGCAACCGCGCCATCGTGCCGTTCACGCCGGCGGCGCGCATCTCGTGGTGGCTCCACCGCCTGAGCCCTGGGGTCGCGATGGCGCTCGCCTCGCGGTTCTACCGAACCAGTCCGTTCTACCGGGAGTAGCGTCCGTGCTGGCGGGCGGGTGGGGGGTCGTTTCTCCGCTCGCGGGTTCGAGGTTCCCAGCGCTTACGGCCCGCCGCGTCTTCGTCTGTCCTGCGCAATACGCGCGGCGCTGCTCGCTCCGAAACGACCCCCCACCCGCCCCGACGCTCGACCCGTGGGTGGCAAATAAGACTGCGCGATCATCAACGCTCACGCAGCGGCGGTCGCTCCGCGGGGGTGGCGGGTCGCTTTGGAGCGAGCAGCGCCTCGCGTTTTACGCAAGACGGACGTGCCGCGGCGGGCCGTAAGCGCTGGGGACCTGGAACCCGCGAGCGGAAAAGCGATCCGCCACCCCCGCGGATCACCGCCACGGACGGATCCGAAGCTAGCTCGCGAACGCCGGCATGACGCGCTCGGCAAAGAGCCGCGCCGGCTCGCGCGTGTCGCGCCCGAAGAACTCGATCACGAGCATCGTGCAGCCGAGGGCGACGTGCGCCTCGATCTTCTCGATGCACTGCTCCGGGGTGCCGCTGATGGAGAGCGCGCCGCCGCCGCCCATGTGACCGCCGTAGATCTTCGCGGCCTTCTCGCTCTTGGCGCGCGCGTCGGCCTCGTCCTCGCCGATCACCACCAGGCATTGCTGCGAGACGCGAATCTCGGCCGGGTCTCGGCCGACCGCGGCGCAGTGCTCGCGCAGCTTCGCGACCTTGGTGCCGAGCTCGTTCTGGTGGACGGCGAGGTTGTTCCAGACGTCGGCGTGGCGCGCCGCCAGGCGCAGCAGCACCTTCTCGCCGCCGCCGCCGATCAGGATCGGCGGGTGGGGTTTCCGGACCGGCTTCGGCTCGCAATACGCGGCGTCCAGCCGGTAGTGCCGGCCCTCGAAGGTCGGCTGCTCCTCGGTCCAGAGCTTCCTCAGAATGGTCGCGGTCTCGTCGAGCTGCTCGAGGCGGTCGCGGAGCGCCGGAAACGGCAGGCCGTAGCCCGCGAACTCGGACTGGAACCATCCCGAGCCGAGGCCGACGATGACGCGGCCGCCGCTGATCGTGTCGAGCGTCGCCGCCATTTTCGCCAGCAGCGCCGGGTTGCGGAATCCGACCGGCGTCACCAGCGTGCCGAGCTCGACCTGTTCGGTCACCGCGGCGACGGCGGCGAGCGCCGTCCAAGCCTCGAGGATCGGCAGCTGCGGCATGGGGATCCCGTAGAGGTGGTCGTTGAACCACACCGAGTCGAATCCCAGGCGATCGACCTCGATCGCCGTCGCCTCCGTGTCCTGCCACGGCCGCTTGATCTGCGGCAGCGTCACCCCGAAATGTACCTTGGCCATCGCCTTCCTCCCGGAGCGGCCGGGACTAGCACGAGAAAGGAAGGCGATAAATGATTCGAGCATGGCGCTGCCCTTCGCCCCGCCGCTCGAGCCCATGCTCGCCAAGCTCGCGAGCGCGGTACCCGATGGAGACGGATGGCTCTACGAGCCCAAGTGGGACGGCTTCCGCGCGCTCATCTTCCGGGACGGCGACGAGATCTACGTCCAGAGCCGTGACTGCAAGCCGCTCGACCGCTACTTCCCCGAGCTCGCGGATCCCTTGCGGGCGTGTCTGCCGCCGCGCGCGGTGCTCGACGGCGAGATCGTGATCGCGGGGCCGAACGGGCTCGACTTCGACGCCCTGTTGCAGCGGATCCATCCCGCGGCGTCGCGGGTCGCGCGTCTGGCGGAGGAGACGCCGGCCTCCTACGTCGCCTGGGATCTCCTGGCGCTCGGCGCCGACGACCTCCGGAGCGTGCCGTTGGTCGAGCGCCGGTCGCGACTCGAAAAGGCGCTCCGCGCCGACCCGCCCGTGCACCTGACGCCGGCGACCCGCGATCGCGCGACGGCGCTCGATTGGTTCCTGCGCTTCGAGGGCGCCGGCCTCGACGGCGTCGTCGCCAAGCGGCTCGACGACGTCTACCACCCCGGGCAGCGCGCCATGGTGAAGGTGAAGCACCAGCGGACGGCCGATTGCGTCGTCGCCGGGTTTCGCTGGCACAAGGACGGACCGGGCACGCTGGTCGGCTCGCTGCTCCTCGGGCTTCATGACGCGGACGGCATGCTGCACCACGTCGGGATCGCGGCGAGCTTCACGCGCGCGCGTCGGGCCGAGCTGGCGCAGGAGCTCGAGCCGCTTCGTCGGAACGCGCTCGTCGACCACCCCTGGCGCGAGTGGCGGGTGGAGTCGTCCGCGCAGCGCCGGCCGGGCGCGTCGAGCCGATGGAACCGCGCCAAGGACCTCTCGTGGGAGCCGCTCCGGCCCGAGCGCGTCTGCGAGGTCGCGTACGACCATCTGCAGGGCACGCGCTTCCGGCATGCGACCCACTTCCTGCGCTGGCGCCCCGACAAGGCGCCGGGCGAGTGCCGCTACGATCAGCTCGAGGAGCGCCCTGCGTTCGAGCTGGCGGAGATCTTCATGGCGCCGTCCGTGGGTCGAAGTCGGGATCCGGCGGCTCCGCCGGCGGGCGGTCGGCGGCGGGGACGTCGCGGAGGTTGACGCGGACGCGGGTCCACGTGCTCGAGCGGCCGCGCATCGTGTCGACGAGCACGTCGGCGTCGCGGAGGCGTCGCGCCACCGCCGCGTGCCGTGCCTTCCAGCGCTCGAGACCGGCGAGCGCCTCCTCGCGCCGGCGTGCACGGGCGATCGTGACGAGGTCGTCCGATTCCGTGCGGCGGCGGGCTCGCGCCGGCGGTTTCCGCGGCGTCGCGCTCTTGGCGCCGGCGCGGCGTCCGGGGGCCACGCGCGGCGGCTCGTCGGCACGCTTCTCGTAGTGCGGCGGCCACGGGGCGTCGCCGAGGCCGTCCGCGGCCTGGCGGTCCGCCAACTCCAGCAGGCCGGCGAGCGAGCCCGCGGCGTCGTCGATGCCGGCGGCGGGATCGCCGACGCGTGCCACGCGCGCCGGCACGGTCGCGAGCGTGAACTCCGCGGGATCGCAGTCGGGCACCTCCTCCCACGAGAGCGGCGTCGAGACGCGAGCGTCTGGCGTCGGTCGCACCGAGTAGGCCGCCGCCGTCGTCCGATCCTTGGCGTTCTGGTTGTAGTCGATGAAGACGCCCTCGCGCTCCTCCTTCCACCACTTGCTGGTGGCGAGCCCGGGCGCGCGGCGCTCGACCTCACGCGCCAGCGCCAAGGCCGCCCGCCGCACCTCGTCGAATCCCCAGCGCGGCTCGATGCGGACGAAGAGATGCATGCCGCGCGATCCGGAGGTCTTCGGCCATGCCGTGAGACCGTGCTCCGCGAGCACGTCGCGGCAGAGAAGTGCCGTCCGCCGCACGTCGTTCCACGGCACGCCGGGCACGGGATCGAGGTCGACGCGCAGCTCGTCGGGGTGCTCGAGGTCGTCGACGCGGATCGGGTGCGGGTGCAGATCGATGCAGCCGAGGTTCACGATCCACGCCAGCTGCGCGAGATCCCGGACCACGATCTCCTCGGCGCTGCGGCCCGACGGGAAGCGCAACGTCGTGGTCTCGATCCACGCCGGCCGGCTGGTCGGAGCGCGCTTCTGGTAGAAGGCCGGCTGATCGGCGCCGTCGACGTAGCGCTTGAGGACGATGGGCCGCGCCGCGACCGCGCGCAGCACGGCCTCGCCGACCGCGACGTAGTAGCGCACGAGATCGAGCTTGGTGTAGCCGGCGCGGGGAAAGTAGATCTTGGTCGGGTTCGAGATCGCGACCTCGCGCCCCGCGAGCGCGAGCAGCTCGGGCCGCGTCGCGGACGTCGTCGCGGTTGCCTTGCGGGCGCCCTTCCGGCGCGCCGCCAGCGCGGCGGTCTCTTCAGGCGACGCCATGGCGGGCGAACCACTCCAGCAGGCGCTTCCAGCCGTCCTGCGCCTCGCGCTCGCGATAGCTCGGGCGGTAGTCGGCGTGGAAGCCGTGCGGCGTGTCCGGGTAGAGCACGATCTCGGATTTCGCGGCGGGCGAATCGGCCTGCGCGGCCTTCAGCGCCGCCCGCATGCGCTCGACCTGCTCGACCGGGATGCCGTCGTCGGCGGCGCCGTAGAGGCCGAGGACCGGCGCCTTCAGCTCCCGGACCACGTCGAGGGGATACTTCGGCTGGAGCTCGTTCCGCGCGCCGTCGAGCCGGCCGTACCAGGCGACGCCGGCGCGGAGCTTCGACGCATGGGCGGCGTAGAGCCAGACGATGCGTCCGCCCCAGCAGAAGCCGGTGATGCCGAGCTTGGCGACGTCGGCGCCCGCCTTCCCGGCCCAAGCGACGGTGGCGTCGAGGTCGGCCATCACCTCGCGATCCGGCGTCTTGGCGACGATCTCCTCGATGATGCGCTTCACGTCCGTGATCTTGGTGGGATCGCCCTGGCGCGCGAACAGCTCGGGAGCCACCGCGAAGTAGCCGCGTTTCGCGAAGCGACGGCAGACGTCGCGGATGTGCTCGTGGACGCCGAAGATCTCCTCGACCACCAGCACGACGGGATGCGACGAGCCGGTGGCCGGCATGGCGCGGTAGGCGGGCATCTCGCCGCCGGCGGCCGGGATCTTCACCTCGCCGGCCGTCAGCCCCTCGGTGTCGGTGGTGAGCACCGCTTCCGCGGCGGTCGGTCGGACGGCGGCGGCGAAGCCGACCGCGAGCGCCGTGACCAAGAACTCGCGCCGCGTGACCGTGCCCGGCGCCTCGGGACCGTCGCCGTCCATGGACGATGGTCTAGCGCCGGGACTTGCCCGCGGCTAGCCCCGCCCTACCGACCCCGCAGGCCCTTGGGCGAAAACCACACCTCGAAGTGGCGCTTGCGGATCGTCGTCGACTGCTCGTAGCCGGAGATCAGCCGCACGGTCAGATCGCCGACGCCCTGCCGACGGATCACGTCGGCGATGCGCTCCCCCTCGTCCCGTTCGGCCGCCCGGAAGACCCGCAGCTCCGAGCCGTCCGGACCGGCGGCCAGCTGCTGGATGCCGGGAACGACGACGCCGTCCAGCTTCTCGACGGCGGCCTCGATGGCCTCGGCTGGCCCGCGCTGGGCAGCGTCGCGGATGTGGAAGTAGACGCGTGCCGGCGGCGCGGCGACGGGGACGTTCTCCTCCTGGGGACCGGTCGCCGGCAGTTGGAGCGGCGGTGGCGGTGGGGGTGGAACGGCGTCGCCTCCCGACTCGCGTTTCGCCTCGGCCAGCGCGGTCTGACTCTGTTCGCTGATCTCCCGCTGGCGCGCTTCGGCGGCTTCCGCCCGCTGCTCGGCCCGGAGGGCCCTCTGCCAGAGCCCGAGGGCGCCGATGCTGACCACCAACAACGCGAGCACACCGGCCACGGACACGAAGAGCTTCCGACGCACGGCGCGCAGCTGATGCCGCTTGTCGCGGTCGCGGAGCTCGGCCGCCGCAGTGCCGTGGACGTTGGCGAGGAGCTTGTACCACTCCGTTTCGAAGCGTTCGCCGTTCACGTGGTCCCTGTCGGCCCGAAACCCTCGGTACTCGGCGCCGAGAGGATTGCCGCCGGTGACCTCGATCAGCGCCTGCGGAAACGCCTTCCGCTCGTCGGCCTCCTCGTTGGGGAGGCCGTCGAGAAGAACGGAGAAGATGCGATCGCCGCCACGGATCGCGGCGAAGCGGCGGATCTCATCGGCGACGTAGCTGCTGGCGCGCGCTGCGGGCGTGCACACCACGATCAGGCTCGCCGACTCGCGCAGATGTCCGTCCAACGCGTGGGCGTACTCGCTGCCCGTGAAATCCGAGCGGTCGCGAAAGATGCGCGCCCCGGCCGCGGCGCCTTCGGGTCGGAACGCCTCGATGCCGGCCTCGAGCATGCGGGCGAAGGCCTCGTCCTCGCGCGCATAGCTGATGAAGGCCGCGAACGTCGGCACGGCGCCGGCGGCGCGGGTGTCGTTGCCTGACGGGTGGTCGGCCATGGGTGCGGCCGCAGTTAGGGCTGCCGGCAAGTGCTTTTGCAACGCTTGGGGGCGCGAATCGGACGCGCCCGTCGCGATTCGTCTCGAACTGGCGCAACAAATCCCGCCCGCGGCGTCAGGCCGAGGACCGTCGCGATCGCAGCGGACGCCGGCGGCGCGCGCGCCGCGCCGAAGGGCGCGTCGCGATGCCGTCGAGGACGAGGGTCGTGGCGAGGGCGGCGATCTCGTCGGGGCTCCGCCCGTCGGCGTGGTACCACTCGACCGACCAGTTGAGCGCGCCGAGCGTCAGCATGCGAACCACCGAGAGATCGATATCGGTCCGGACGAGGCCGGCATCCGCGGCCGCGCGGAAGAGCGAGCGCCAGAAGCCGCCGTACTCGCGCTGCCGGCGGAGATGCCGCGCCCGGATCGCATCGGGGACCTGCCCCAGGATGCGGAGGTTCGCCGACGCGTAGCTGCTCTCGGTGAGCACCACCCGGAGGTGGGCGGCGATCGCGACCCGGAGCCGTGCCAGTGCGTCCGAACCGGGGCCGAGCGCCGCGATCGCCTCGCGCGTCGCGGCCATGGCGGTGTCGACGCCGGTCGCGAGCACCGCCGCGACGATCTCCTCCTTCGAGTCGAAGTGGTAGTAGAGGCTTCCCGCCTGGATGCCGGCGCGCGCCGCGATGTCCTTGAGGGTCACCGACGCGAAGCCATCGCGTCGAAAGCAATGAGCGGCGGCGTCCAGCACGCGCTGCCGCGTGCGCGCCGACTTCGACGCCGGCTCGCCGCCCTCGTCGCCGTCGAGTGCCGACCCTCGTGCCGGTCGTCCCGCCGCCTTGACCACGTTTTCTAATTAGGGTTAGATTCTGTCGCCGTCAATGGAGCGAGCGACCCAAGCCCGACTCATCGCGCGCATCCGCGAGCTGCAGCGCCGTCGGTCGACCGACCTCGCGGCCGCGACCTATCGCGTGCCCGCCGAGGACTACACCGGCGCGGCCGAGCACGCGGGCGAGCTCGACCGCCTGTTTCTGTCGGGCCCGCTGCTGGCCGGCCTGGCGGGCGACGCGCCCGCGCCGGGCGATTGGTTCAGCTTCGAGGGCTGCGGCCGCTCGGTGGTGGTGTGGCGGCATCCGGACGGACGCCTGCGCGCCTTCGTCAACGCCTGTCGTCACCGCGGCATGCGGGTCGCGACGGGCTGTGGTCACGCGCGGCTCCTCGTCTGCCCCTATCATTCGTGGAGCTACGCCCCCGACGGCACGCTGAACGCGATTCCCGGCGACGAGGGCTTCGCCGACGTCGACCGCTCCGAGCTCGGCCTGATGCCCGTGCCGGTGCACGAGGAGGCCGGTCTCGTCTTCGTCGGCCTCGCGCCCAGCGCATTCGACGGCGAGTCGCTGCTCGAGGGCGCCGAGGGCGAGCTCGGCTCGTTCGATCTCGGATCGTATCGCCAGGTCGAGCGACGGGAGCATCGCTTCGCGACCAACTGGAAGCTCACGATCGATTCTTTCATGGAGGCGTATCACCTCCATTCCCTCCACAAGGAGACGCTGAAGCCGCTCTTCCACGGCAACCTCTCGGCGTTCGACGGCTTCGGACGGCACTGTCGCATCGTCGGCGTGCGCCGGAGCTTCGACGAGCTGGCGGCGTCCTCCGGCGACGGCGACCTGCTGCCCCACGTCACCCTCCTCTACCAGCTGTTCCCGAACGCGGTCCTCATCTACCAGCAGGACCACGTCGAGCTCTACCAATCGTTCCCCGACCTCCACGACCCGAACGCCTGCGAGGTGCGCGTGACCCTCTACGCCCCGACCGCCCCGGCCGACGACGCGGAGCGCGCCTACTGGAAGAAGAACCTCGACCTCATCGACCACGTCACCAGCAGCGAGGACTTCGCCGCCTGCCAGAAGATCCAGGCGAACCTGCGGGCCGGTGCCGTCCCGTTTCTCGTACTCGGCCGCAACGAGCCGGGTGTCGCCCATTTCCACCGCACCCTTCACCGCGTGCTCGGCACGCGTCCGGCGCACGACTAGAGGAGCTCACCCATGCACGTCGGCAGCGGAGTCTTCTTCCAGAACCTCGGCAACGCCAACCCGGACGCGGAGGTCTACGCCCACGAGCTCTCCATGGGCGACCTCGTCGAGCCGCTCGGCTTCGACTCGCTGTGGGCCGCCGAGCATCACTTCACCGACTACACGATGTGCCCCGACCCGTGTCAGCTGCTGACCTACTTCGCGGGGCGCACCGAGCGCGTCCAGCTCGGCAGCATGGTGATGGTGCTGCCCTGGCACGACCCGGTGCGGATCGCCGAGGGGTTCTCGGTGCTCGACAACATGTCGCGCGGGCGGGCGATCCTCGGCATCGGCCGCGGCCTCGCGCGCGTCGAGTTCGAGGGCTTCCGCACGCCGATGGGCGAGTCGCGCGGGCGTTTCGTCGAGCACGCCGAGGCGATTCTCGGCGCGCTCGAGACCGGCTGGATCGAGTCGCAGGGCACGTACTATCGGCAGCCGCGCGCGGCGATCCGTCCGGCGCCCTTCCGCTCGTTCAAGGGGCGCGTCTACGCCTCCTCGGTCTCGCCGGAGTCGTCGCGCATCATGGCGAAGCTCGGCGTCGGCATCATGATCATCGCCCAGAAGCCGTGGGACAAGACGCTCGCCGACCTCGAGCAGTACCGGACGATCTACCGCGAGGTGAACGGCGAGGAGCCGCCGAAGCCGCTGCTGGTGAGCTTCACCGCGGTCCACGAGGACGCCGAGACCGCGCGCGAGATGTTCGAGCGTCACGTCGTCGGCTACTGCGCTTCGACCATGGGGCACTACGAGTTCGCGAACGTGCGCCTCGCCGACATCCCCGGCTACGAGTACTACGCGGGGCTCGCCGCCAACATCGCCAAGCACGGCGGCGAGCGCTTCAGCCGCTTCCTCGCCGATCTCCAAGTCTGGGGCACGCCCGAGCAAGTGGTCGAGCAGATGATCGAGAACAACCGCCGCATCGGCGGCGCCGGGCGTGATCGGCATCTTCAGCTACGGCGCGATGCCGCCGGCGATGGCGAAGGCCAATATCCGGCTCTTCGCGGAAAAGGTGCTACCGCGCCTCAAGGCCGAAGACGGCACGTCGGCGCACGCGGCGTGACGGCGAGCGCAGGAGTGTCCTGCGACGGCGGCCGTCGGGAAAAGCGGACGGTGGAGGGCTCGGCGGCGGGTCCTACGGCGGCGGAGCGCCGCGATCGGCGCATCGGCGAGCGAACGCCAGTCATCGATCGATCGGCGCGGCGCAGTAGCGCATGGCACTCATCGGGCGATTGGTGCGGCGCGCGCGACTGGCGCGGTTGCGCTCCTTGCCGAGATCGCGTGTGCCCGGAGGGTAGACCCGCCGCCGAGCCCTTCACCGTCCGCCCACACCGGCGCAGCTCGTAGGACTCACGAACGCCCGCGATGGAAGAGACGCGGGCGCAACCGTCTTCCGAGCTACGGCGTCGAGGGCGCGCGGTGGAGGGGTCGCCCGCGGGTGCGATCTCGGTGAGGAGCGCTACGCGCCGATCGATGATGACGCGCAGGTTGCCCGATGAGGGCCATGCGCTGCTGCGAAACGCCGATCGATCAATGACAGACGTGTGCTTGCAAAGCTCCGGTCGCCGCGCTCCGCCTCCGTAGCACCCGCGGGCGACCCCTCCACCGCGCGCGTTTCCCGCAAGCCGCCGTCGCAGCCAAACCTAGATCGCCTCGCCGCCCTTCCGCTTCACGACGTTCATCGCCAGCGCGAGCATCGACGCGACGTCGCTCACGGTCGACGGCACGACCAGCGTGGTGCTCTCCTTCGCCAACCGGCCGAACTCCTGGACGTACTGCTCGGCCACCCGGAGCTGCACCGCCTCGAAGCCGCCCGGCAGCTGGATCGCCTGCGCCACCTGGCGGATGCCGTCGGCGGTCGCCTGCGCCACCGCACGGATCGCCTCCGCTTCGCCCGCGGCCTCGTTGATCTGCTGCTGCTGCTTCGCCTCCGAGGCCTTGATCTCCTGCTGCTTCACGCCCTCGGCGGTGTTGATCAAGGCGTCGCGCTCGCCCTCCGACTTCAGGATGGCGGCGCGCTTCTCGCGCTCGGCGCGCATCTGCTTCTCCATCGCCTCGGTGATGTCCTTCGGCGGACGGATGTTCTTGATCTCGTAGCGCAGCACCTTCACGCCCCAGGCCTCCGACGCCTTGTCGATCTCGCTCACCACCTGGTGATTGATGGTAGCGCGCTCCTCGAAGGTGCGATCGAGGTCGAGCTTGCCGATCTCGCTCCGGAGCGTGGTCTGCGCCAGCTGGATGATGGCGAAAGGCAGGTTGGTGATGCCGTACGAGGCGCGCTCGGGATCGATCACCTTCGAGTAGAGCACGCCGTCGACGCCGACCTGGACGTTGTCGCGCGTGATGCACTCCTGCTCGGGGATGTCGATGACGTCCTCCTTCAGGCTGTGGCGGTAGCGGATGACGTAGATGAAGGGAATGAGGATGTGGAAGCCGGCGCCGAGGGTGCGGTTGTACTCGCCGAGCCGCTCGACCACGAAGGCGTTCTGCTGCGGTACCACGATCGCGATGCGCGATACGACGAAGAGCGCCGCGGCCGCCAACAGCAACACCACCACCAGTGCACCTGACATGTCCACTCCTATTCCGGCCGCAACCAGAGCGTGAGGCCGTCGACGCGCTCGACCCGTGCCAGCGTACCTCGGGTGAGGGCGGTGCCGCCGCTGCTGCGCGCGGTCCAGGTCGCCCCGCGGAGCTCGGCCCGCCCGACGCCGTTCGGGGGAATGTCCTCCGTCACGGTCGCCCGCTCGCCCTGGATCTGGTCGACCTTGCGCTCGGAAGGGACGCGGCTGAGTGTGCGCTGGAACACCACCACCGCCGCGATCGAGACCAGCGTGAACGTGAGCCATTCGAGCCACGGCTCGTTGATCCAGCCGAGACCGTCGAGGGCGCCGATGGCGAGGCCGCCAATACCAAAGGCCAAAAGAAAAAAATTGGTTGGGATCAGCGCCTCGGCTACGGCGAGGCCGAGGCCGAGGACCATCCACATCCACCACGCCATGAGGCGTTCTCTCTCACGAAATGTCGGGACAAGTCCATGCTGGAAGGCGCCGTGCGATCGCGCCTGCGTTGCGGCATGCAATCGGCGTTGGTAGCTTGCCACCCTTGACCCGCCGGGTGGCGAAGCCCGCGTGGGCGGTCGTGTATGCAGCCGTTACCGAACGAGGAAGGATCGTCGCTTCGTGACGCCGTCAGGCGCGCGTCCACCACGCCGCGCGGCGAGCACCTGCGTGTCGAAGGACTCCGCGGCGCGTCCCGCGCGCTCTTGATTGCCGCGGCCCATCGCGGCGCGCCGTCGCCGTTCGTCGTCCTCGCCGCTGGTGCCGGAGAGGCCGAGGGGTTGGCCGCCGATCTCGCGCTCTTTCTCGGCGAGGATCGTGCGACTGCCGCGCTGGAGCGCCGCGTACACCTCTTTCCGGCCTGGGACGTGCCGGCGTTCGAGCCGGTATCGCCGACGGCGGCCGTGGTCCACGACCGCATGCGGGCGCTCTTTCACCTCGTCCACGGCCGCGATCCGATCGTCGTCACGACGCCCGAGGCGATGATGCAGCGCCTCTTGCCGCGCACGGTCATCGACGCGGCGATGCGCTACCTCGTCGAGGGCGACGAGGTCGACGCCGAGGAGCTCACCGCGCACCTCGTCGCGTGGGGCTATCTACGCGTGCCGGTGGTGGAGGATTGCGGCGAGTTCAGCGTGCGCGGCGGCCTGATCGACGTCTTCACGCCGCTCGACGCCGAACCCTTCCGCCTCGAGCTCGACGGCGACCGCATCGAGAGCATCCGGACGTTCGATCCCGACACCCAGCGCTCGTCCGACAAGCGCGAGGAGGTCGTCATCATCCCGGTCCGCGAGGCCTCGCTCGCCCACCTCGGGGCTTCCGAGGCGCGGCGCGCGGTCGAGACCCGCGCCATCGAGATCGAGATGGCCCGCCTCGACCGGAACGCCATGAGCGACGCGCTCGAGAACGGGCTCTTCTTCCCCGGCGTCGAGTTCGTCGCGCCCTACGTCTACCCCGAGGGCCTGGCGACGCTCTTCGAATACCTGGCGCCGGACGTGCGGCTCTGGATCGACGATCCGGCCGCCGTCGAGAGCGCCTGGGAGACGGGCTACGCGCTCGTCGACACGCGTGCGCGCGAGGCCGAGGCGGCGCGCCGCTTCTTCGCGCCCGCCGAGCGCTTCGCGATGACGCCCCACGACGTCCGGATCGCGCTCGCACCCCTTGCCACCGTCGAGCTCGATCCGCTGATCGGGCTCGCGGGGACCGCCGGCCGCCTCCGGGTCCCCTGCTACACGCTCGTCGACCTCGGCGCGGCGCGCGTGCAGCAGCATGCGACTCCCAGCCTGAAGCCGCTCGCCGATCGCATCCGCGAGTGGAGCGCCGAAGGACGGCGGACGTTTCTCGTCGTTCCGGGGGCGGGCCAGCGCACGCGGCTCCAGGGCCTGCTCACCGCCCACGGCGTCGACGTCGGGATGGCGACGGAGCCCCTCCCCGTCCTGCTCGCCGCCGGCGGCGGACCGCCGCTGATCGTCGACGGGTCGCTCTCGCAGGGCTTCCGGCTGCCGCTCGAGCCCTGGGTGTTCGTCGGCGAGGAGGAGATCTTCGGCGAGCGCCGTCGCCAGCGCCGCGTCCGCAAGGTCAGCGCCGCCGACGTGCTCTCGAGCCTCGCCGAGCTCAAGAGCGACGACTTCGTCGTCCACGTCGATCACGGTATCGGCCTCTATCGCGGCTTGAAGCATCTGAACGTCGCCGGCACGGAGGGCGACTACCTGCACCTCGAGTACCAGGGCGGCGATCGGCTCTATCTGCCCGTCGATCGCATCAATCTGGTGCAGAAGTACGTCGGCGGCGGCGACGGTGTCGTGCCGGCGCTCGACAAGCTCGGCGGTACGGCGTGGGAGCGCGTCAAGGCCAAGACCAAGGAGGCGTTGCTGTCGATGGCGCGCGAGCTCGTCGAGATCGGCGCCAAGCGCCAGGTACTCTCGGGTCAGAGCTTCGAGAGCGGCGACCCGCTCTTCCAGGAGTTCGAGGCCCGCTTCGCGTTCGACGAGACGCCGGACCAGCAGCGCGCCATCGACGACGTGCTCGCCGATCTCGGACGGGACAAGCCGATGGATCGGCTGGTCTGTGGCGACGTCGGCTACGGCAAGACCGAGGTGGCGATGCGGGCCGCCTTCGCGGTCGTGATGGCGGGGAGGCAGGTCGCCGTGCTGGTGCCGACCACGGTGCTGGCGCAGCAGCACTACGACACCATGCAGGCGCGCTTCGCCGGCTACCCGGTCAAGATCGAGATGCTGTCACGCTTCCGCTCCAACGCCGAGAACAAGGCGACGATCGCCGGGCTCGCCGGCGGTACCGTCGACGTCGTGATCGGCACGCACCGCCTGCTGCAGAAGGACGTGTCGGTCGCGCGCCTCGGTCTCCTCGTGATCGACGAGGAGCACCGCTTCGGCGTGCGCGACAAGGAGCGCATCAAGGCGCTGCGCGCGACGGTCGACGTGCTGACGCTGACGGCGACGCCGATCCCGCGCACGCTCCAGATGGCGCTCACCGGAATCCGCGACCTCTCGGTGATCGAGAGCCCGCCGGTCGATCGCCTGGCGATCCGCACCTACGTCACCAAGGCCGACGATCACGTCATCCGCGAGGCCGTGCTGCGCGAGCTACGGCGCGGCGGCCAGGTGTTCTTCGTCCACAACCGGGTCGAGACCATCGACCGCCAGGCCCGCCACGTGCAGGAGCTGGTGCCGGAGGCGAAGGTGATCGTCGGCCACGGCCAGATGGCGGAGCGTCAGCTCGAGCAGGTGATGGACGACTTCATCCACCAGCGCGCCAACGTGCTGGTGTGCTCGACCATCATCGAGTCGGGCCTCGACATCCCCCGTGCCAACACCATCCTCATCAACCGTGCGGATGCCCTTGGCCTGGCGCAGCTGTATCAATTGCGTGGCCGTGTCGGTCGCTCGAACATCCGTGCGTACGCGTATCTATTGATACCGGGCGAGCACCTGATCGGCACCGACGCCCACAAGCGGCTCGAGGCGCTGCAGGAGCTCGACGAGCTCGGCGGCGGCTTCCGCCTCGCCGCCCACGACCTCGAGATCCGGGGCGCCGGCAACATGCTCGGGAAGCAGCAGAGCGGCAACATCACCGCGGTCGGCTTCGAGCTCTACACCCAGATGATGGAGGAGGCGGTTCGCGAGGTGCAAGGCGAGACCGTCGCCAAGGACGTCGAGCCCGAGATCCAACTCGGCTTCCCCGCCTACATCCCGGACACCTACGTCCAGGACGTCAACCAGCGTCTCGTGCTCTACAAGCGGCTCGCCGGCTTCAAGACCGCCGAGGACCTGGCGTCGATCGTCGACGAGATGGTCGACCGCTTCGGCTCGCTCCCGCCGCTGGTCGACAGTCTCATCCGCGTCATGGAGCTCCGTCGGTGCTTGAAGGACTTGCTCATCACCGCCGTCCGGGTGCGTGGCGAGCAGGTCGTCTTCGAGTTCCATCCCGACACGCCGGTCACCATCGATTACGTGCTGCCGTTGCAGCGGAAGATGAAGGACCGCGTCAAGGTCTTCCCCGACACGCGCGTCGGCTATCGGCCGCTTGCCAAGGACGCCGACGGGCTCGTTGCCGAGCTCAAGGACTTCTGCGCGCGCCTGCGGTGAGACGCCGCAGCGTGATGACGCCGAGCGCGCCGAGCAGCAGGACGGCGAGCGCAACCGTTGCCGGCGACGACGCGGGGACGTCCTGCGGCGATCCTCCGCCGCAGGACCCGTAGGGCGCTACCCCCGTACCGGTGCTGCAGGCGCCGCCACACGCGAGCGTTTGCAGCGCGCAGGTCGGCATGCCGCAACCGTTGTTGGCGTCCAGGCAGTACTGTCCCGCCGGACAGTTGCCCTGCCCGACGCCCATGCACGGGTTGCCGCCCGTCTCTGCCAGTGCCTCCTCACAGGTGCGATCGACGAAGCATTGCCCATCGGGGAACGCCGTGCCGCTCTCGTTGCCGCACAGGCACTCGCCGACCGCCGCGCTGCCGATGCCGTCATGACCTTGGGTCTGGGCCGCGGCGCTGCCGACTCCGAAGCCGCCGAGAGCGATCCAAATGACGAGGTTCGACCAGACCAATCGAGCGAGCCGGTGGATCGTCATGGGTTGCCCCCTCTCGTTGTCTCTGTGCGCGTATCTCGACTGCATGAAATGGGTCAAGTTCAAAAAGCATTCAGTGTGGGTTCGACGATGTCATTGACACAAAATAATGGCTCAATGTGAAACACCCATTTTCGTCTACGTTTTAGATTGACAGCCGAGCGAGCGTCGTGCGAGACGCTCCTTTGTCTCCACGTATCGACAGCGCCCCATAGCGTCCGAGGAGGTGCCCATGCGACCGAGGCAATCGCGTTGGTCAGCGTCGAACGTCCGTCCGGCGGTGCTCATGATCGCATTGGCGTACGCCACGTTCGGGATGCCGTCTTTCGCGGCGGCCGAGCTCTGCTGGGTGTACACCGACATCGAGAATGCCAAGGTGCCGCTCTCGTGCGTCGAGCAGGGGGACGGCACGACGCCGTGCAGCTGGAATGCATTCTGCAACGTCGATCTCGATCCGAGCGACTGTTGCAAAACGGTGCCCGCCGCGACTCCCCAGACGATCGGAGAGATGCACGTGGCGTGGCACGACTGCTTCGGGAACATCGGGACGTCGGCGAGCCCGCCCCCACCGGGCCGCGGGCAGCGCTGGTACGCCTTTCACCGACAATTCGAGGCCGATTTCAACGAATATCGAGAAGGGATTTCGTTGGGGAAGATCGAGTCGCTCGAATGGTGCCCGAACATGGTGATGCCTCATGGCCAGGGCGGAGCGGGCCTTTCCTCGCATCCGCTCGGATGTGGAACTGGTACGAATCGTCCACCCAACACCACCTGTCTCTGGTGCGAGCCGTTCACGAAATGTCTCTACTTGAACGGTTCGGGACCGTCCGCCTGTCCCGCGCCCGCGTCACCGGTCTGTTCGAGCGCGGGAGTCACCTTTCCGTACACGTCGCTCGACCAGTTCCAGAGCACCGAAGAGATCGCGACCCTGCTCGACGTGTACTTCCACGGGGCCATGCACGGCGCCGTCGCGTACGCGGACGGCGGCGGTTGGAACATGGACGCCGCCGACCCGAGCTGCTCACCGCGCGATCCGATGTTCTGGCGCCTCCACAAGGCGCTCGACGACGTCGTCCGTGCCTGGCAGGACGTGAGCGCGGTCGACGTGACCGTGGTGATCGATCGTTCGGGCAGCATGTCGGCGTCCTCGGGCACGGGCGTCGGGACCCGACTGTCGAACGCGAAGGAGGCCGCCGACATCTTTGCCGACCTCCTCGAGGACGGCAGGGCCGACGGCGCCGACAATCGCATCGGCATGGTGACGTTCTCCGGGACCGCGTCGACCGTCCTCCCGTTGACGGTGGCCGACGCCACGTTGCGGAACGCCGGCGGCCCGTTCGAGACCGCGCTCAACGCCATCACGGCGAGCGGCAGCACCTCCATCGGCGCCGGCACCGTCGCCGCGGTCGCGCAGCTCTGTCCGGGCGGCACGTGCGAGAACTACATCCCGGCGGTGGGAGAGAACGAGCGGAAGGCGATCATCCTGCTGACCGACGGCAAGGAGAACCGCGCGCCCTGCCTGGAGGCCGGGTGTCAGGGGGCCTCGAGCACGGCCATCGACTACACGACGCTGTCGACGACGCAGCTGTGTGCGGTCGGGCTCGGCAACGCCGCGGCCGTCAACGGCGACCTGCTCACCCTGCTTGCCGAACGGCAGGGCGGCATCTACCTCAACAACACCGACCAGCTCGGCAACGACCTGAAGGACTTCTTCGTCAAGTGTTTCGCGCAGCTGAGCGACGAGTTCATCGGGCTGGATCCGAAGGGAAGCCTCGGCGCCTATCAGGCCGCGACCCCGGTCATGCCGTTCGAGGCGGATGACGAGGAGCGGCTCACGTTCGTGGGCGGGTGGGACGTCGCAGACCTCCCCGGTGACCGGCTGCAGCTCGTCGTCACCTCCCCGGACGGCGACCTGTGGCGCCCGCAGCCCGCCTACGGCGAGTCGTCGGACGAAGCCAAGTGGGCGTTTCGACGCGCGCGCTTGCCGTACGAGGGCCAATCGGCGGGGACCTGGCACATGCAGCTCGTCCGCCCGCAGCGCGCATTCGTGAACGGCTTCGCGACCGACGCGTTCGTCGACCCATCCGCCGGCACGACGTTGGTCCGCCGCGAGATCCATCGGCTCTGCCCGGTCGCGCCCGACGGCGCGCCGACGTGCGACCGCGTCCTGTACTACGAGGACGGAAACGCGGGCGTGTCCGTCTATCAAAATGCGCTCGCCGCCGAGCTCGGCGTCTCGATCGGCACCATCACGACGGCGGTCGACGCGGTCGATTTGACGAACCGGCTCACGGAGTCGTGGGACCTGATCGTGTACGCGCGCCAATTCGGTCCCGACGTCCGGGAGCCGTACGACGTCACGTTGAAGAAGCGCCTCTGCAAGGGACAACGCGCGATCGTGACCGACACCCGCTCCAAGTACGGCTCGACCATCCTGCGCTGCGCCGGAGCGAAGCCGAACAAGTCGCAGTTCAATGCGACGACGCTCTGCGACGCGCCCAACGGGACGTTGCTCCACGACGGCTGCGTCCAGCTCGCCGATCCCGGTCGCCCGGTGTTCTCGCAGCTGTTCCAATTGCGAGGCGGGAAGCGCCCGGCGTTCCGCAGCGACGAGGCCATCTTCACGGACGCGTCCCCGCCGACCGCGGGCATCGTCGGCGCGAACCTCAGCGGCAGCGATCTTCACTGGTTCGCCGACGTCCTCGTCCGCGGCCTGTCGAAGCTCACACCGGTCGCGCCCCTCGCGAAGCCGAAGACCGGTCAGCCGCTCAACCCGCAGGTGCGCATCCTCCCCTCGTTCAACCGCGCCGGGGGATACGCGGGCGCGACCGTCACGGTCGAGGTGCAGCGTCCGACGGCCGGCCTCGGGGCCATGATCCAAAGCCGCTACAAGAAGTCGAAGACGACGTCGGGCGACCCGCTCGATGCCCGCGAGGTCGCCCTGCAGCGCCAGACCGTGCCGACGGTCACCGAGCAATACACCCTGAACGACGCCGGCGTGAACGGCGACCTCTACGCTGGCAACGGCTATTTCAGCGCCGTATTGCCGATCAGCGCCGCGGTGGACGGCATGTACACGTACCGCTTCATCCTCGATCAGCCGGGGCCCAACGCGGTACACCGCGAGCTCGTCCAGACGTTGTTCGTCGACGTGAAAGTGGACCCCGCCATGTCGGATGTTCAGGTCGGCTCCGGCGTGCCGACCTCCATACCCTCCCAGGGCGGCCCGTCGCCGGCCGTCCGCTACGACGTCACGATCCGACCCCGGGACGCGCTCGGCAACGTCTGGGGGCCCGGACGGCCGCCGAGCCCGACCTGCGCGCCGACCGCCTGCTCGTGCCCGCCGGCCGACGTGCAGGACCTGGCGGACGGGCGATACGTGGTTCCGGTCACGACCCCGGTCGGGATCCCGATTGCGAGTTGCACGATCAACGCGTTCGAGACGCAATTCTCGCTGCCATGATTCCGGCGTCGCTCCTCGCCGGGATCGTGGGAGCGCTCGCGACGGCCGTGTGCGGAGCGGCCGCCGCCGAGGCGGTCGAGCAGGCCCGCGGCGCGCCGACCGACGCGGGCGGGTTCTACGTCGAGTACGTGTCCAAACCGTCCCCGATCCCGCTGAACGAGATCGTCACCTTGGAGGTCCGCACCTTCGAGTCCGATCGCTCGACCCCCGCCGCCGGTGCCGTTGTGACCGCGTCGGCGTTCATGCCGGCGCACGGCCACGGCACGACGATCCAACCGCGAGTCGCGTCGCGTCCGGACGGAAGCGCGACCGTGACCGGGCTCCTGCTGCACATGCCCGGCCACTGGGAGCTGCGGTTCGGCGTCGCCCGCGGAGGACGCATGGAGCGGGTGAAGTTCGACGTGTCGTTGGAATGACTGGACCGTCGCTGCGCCTCGCCGCCCGCTTGCTCCTCGTCGTGGTGCTCGTTCCGGCGACGTCGTCCGCCGCGTCGTTCACGCCGGCGGAGGTGAGCCGCATCCTGCGCCTGTCACCGTTGCCGCCGCCGCCTCCCGACCTCAGCAACCGATTCGCCGACGATCCCGCGGCGGCGCGGCTCGGGCAGATGCTCTTCTTCGATCCGCGCCTCTCGCGAAACGGAACGACGGCGTGCGCGACGTGTCACGATCCGGCGCGGGGTTGGAGCAATGGCCAGACGGTCACCGATCCCGAGATCCGTTTCGCGCGGCACGTGCCGAGCCTGTGGAACGTCGCCGCGTACGGTCGATGGTTCTTTTGGGACGGTCGTGCGGACTCGGCCTGGTCCCAGGCGCTCTGGCCGCTCGAGAGCGAACGCGAGATGGCCACCACGCGCCTACGGCTCGCCCATCACGTGCATGCCGACCGGCGCCTCCGACGCGCTTACGAAGCGGTGTTCGGACCGCTGCCGCGCACGCTCCACGACCGCAAGCGATGGCCCGCCGACGCAAAGCCCGTGGTCGCCGACCCGTCTCATCCCTACCACCGGGCCTGGGCGAGCATGGCGGACGCCGACCGCGAGACCGTCGATCGGATCTTCAGCAACCTCGGCAAGGCGATCGCCGCCTATGAGCGCCGCATCGTGTCGCGGAACGCTCCCTTCGACCGCTTCGTCGCGGCGCTGCGAGCCGGTGACGCGGCGGGAGAGGCGTTGCTCTCGGAGTCGGCCCAGCGCGGCCTGCAGCTGTTCGTCGGCCGTGGGCAGTGCACGCTCTGCCACAGCGGCCCCAATCTCTCCGACGGCGAGTTTCACGACGTCGGCATCGCCCTCGGTCCCCAGCAGCGGATCGACTCCGGACGCTACGCGGGGGCGAGAATCCTCCTCGGAGACAACTTCAGTCGCCGGGGGCCGTATGCCGACGGCGGGGCGGCGACCGCCCCGATCACGTTTCTCGTCGTTCAGACCGATCAGCTCGCGGCATTCAAGACCCCGACGTTGCGCGACGTGGCAGGCTCGGCTCCCTACATGCATGACGGACGGTTCCCCACGCTCGAAAGCGTGGTGCGCTTCTACTCGACTCGGAACGGCGCCTCCCCGGTCGACCACTCGACGACCCTCCTGAAGCCGCTCGGTCTGGGAGACCAAGACGTGCGCGATCTCGTGAGCTTCCTGGAGTCGCTCAGTGGCGAGCCGCTGGCGGCCGCGTTGACGCGCGCTCTCGAGTTCTGACGATCAGCCGCGAAACCGTGGTGGCCGCTTCTCGAGAAACGCCGCGACGGCCTCCTTGTGCTCGGGACTCTTCCAGCACTCGCGCAGCAGCACGCTCTCGCGCTCCTGGACCGCGCCGAGGTCGGTGGCGCTGCCGTTCTCGGTGAGGAGCTGCTTCGTCATGCGGAGCTGCGGGTCGGGGTTGGCGGCGAAGCTCTCGGCGATTGCGAACGCCTTCGGCAGGAGCTCGTCGGGGGTCGTCAGCACGTCGACGAGGCCGGCCTGGTGGGCCTCGGCGGCCGAGTAGAGCCGGCCCGAGAGGCACATCTCGCTGGCGCGGCCGAAGCCCATGCGCTGCACCAGGAAGTGCGTGCTGGCGAGCTCCGGCACGAGGCCGACCTTGATGAAGAGCATGCCGAGCTTGGCGTTCTCCGCGGCGACGATGACGTCGAAGGGCAGGATCATCGTCAAGCCGATGCCGACGGCCGCGCCGTTCACGGCGGCGACCAGCGGCTTCGCCTCGCGTGCCATCTTCACCCAGTCGAGGCCCGCCGGCATGCCGCCCTGACCCGCGGCGGTGTTGCCGCCCGGATCGGTGCCGTCGATCCGGCTCTTGAAGGTCGCCTCCATGTCGGCGCCGGCACAGAAGCCGCGACCGGCGCCGGTCATGACGATCGCCCCGACGGCCGGATCGGCGTTGGCGCGGGCGATCGCGTCGGCCTGCTCCATGCCCATGTGCGGGGTCCAGGCGTTCAGCTTCTCGGGACGGGCGAGCGTGATGAGCGCCACCGCGCCGCGCCGTTCGTAGGTGATCTGCTGGTAGCTCATGAAATCCTCCTACTATTCCCGCTCGAGGGCGCGGGCGATCCAGCGGCGATAGGTTTCGAAGGGCATGGCCCCGAGCGTCGGCACGTCGTTTCCGATCATCATGACCGAGGGCACGCCGGTGACGCCACGGGCGAGCGCGTCCTGGTGCTCGGCGAGGACGGTTGCGCGGGTCGCCGGCTCGTCGCTGGCCGCGAACTCCGCCTCGGCGAGGCCGACCTCGCGCCACAGCTCGAGCAGGGTCTCGCGCTTCGTGATGTCGTGGCTCTCGACGAAATAGGCGCGCAGCAGACGGTCGTGCATGGCGCGAAACGCCTCGGCGCCGAGGGCGGCGGCGGCCTTGGCGACGACCTGCGCGGGGATGCTGTGGGTGGGCGGTCCCTCGTCGCTCGCCCAGACGCGGAACTCGGGGGCGTCGGGCTCGGCCGCCGGGCGGAGCCACGACTGCGTGTAGGCGCGGAAGCGATCGAGCGTACGCGGCTCGGGGACCGGCCGCAGCAAGAACGCCCGCCACTCGACCCGCACCGCGTCGCCGAACTCCTCCTCGATCCGCCGCACCCGGGCCGAGCCGAGGTGACACCACGGGCAGAGGTAGTCCGACCAAACGACCAGGTGAACGACCGGATCCGCGGCCATGTCCCCGCGCTAGCGGTCGCGCGGGCACGGATCAAGCGGGCGCACCATTGCGGTGGGTTCGGAGCTGCGGTGCCAAGCGCAGGATCTCCTCGAACAGCCGATCCCAGGGGCGATCCTTCCCGTCGACGAAGCTCACCTCTTGGTAGCCCTCCACCTGCGGCAAGATCCCGACCTCCGCATGCCGTCGCAACGGTATGACGGGAACTCGATGGGCATCCGCCAAGCCGACCTCCCAACCCAGCTGTGACGAGCGTTCCGCTCCTGCGGTGATCACGACCAAGAGCACCGCGCAGCTCGCGATGGTCCGGCGGATCGTTTCCGCCCACGGGTCTCCGGCCTTGAGACTGCTCTGGTCCCGCCACGGATTGAATCCCGCGATGTGAAGCTTGTTCTCGACGAGCTCCGCGAAATCGATCCCGTCGGGGGTCGCATACGAGATGAAGACCCGCGGCTGCTCGGCCAAGGTCGTGGCGCCGGTGGCGACGGCTCTTCGACCGATCGCCCCTCGTGCATTCGACGCCGATCGCCCGCGAACGAACAACGGGAACTGGTGCTGGAACGGCGGCAGGAAGAGACGGACGTTGTCGCCGAGGGGCGGCGGCTCGGGATGATCTCCGAACAGATGCCCGTAGCGATCCCAACCGGCGAAGTTGCGAAGCTCTCGAACGTCGCGTCCCAGAAGCCGGCCGATCTTGAAGGCCACCTCGGGAAGGAAGTCGACCTTATCGCCGTGGGCGTATGGACAGAGGGTAGAGGGGTTGAGACCTAGCTCACGAGCGACCTGCGTGGCCGTAACGGCGCGATCCTTCCGGTAGTCCCGAAAGAGCCGCTGATACCGCGACAGGTTGACGAATCTTTCGCCCAAGAGCTTCCCTCTGGAATTCGCGAGCAGCTACGTACGTGCGATCGTGGGGATCGTCGGCGGCAGGCGGCAGCGGAGGGCATTCGATCGACCGAATCTCGGATCCCCCCATTCTCCGCCCTCCCCCGACCTCTATCGAGCAAAACTGCACCACGTTTTGCGCTGGATCGGGCGATGAGGTCAAGCAAAATCGGGCGATGCACGCCGCCTTCGGCCGATCAAACGGAGCGGAAGGCTCCGTCCGTGGCCCGCGGGAACGTCAGACGTAGGCGCGCAGCAGCGCGAAGACGACGACGCCCGTCACGGAGACGTAGAACCACACCGGCAGCGTGACCCGTGCGATCCGACGGTGCGAGTCGAAGCGGCCGCTCGCGGCGTAGAAGAGCGTCGACAGGATCATCGGTAGCGCGGCGATCGACAGCACGATGTGGCTGATCAAGATGAAGAAGTAGATCGGCCGGACGATGCCCTGTCCGGGGAAGCGCGTGTCGCCGTGGAAGTTGTGGTAGACGACGTAGCTCACGAGGAAGAGCGCCGAGAACGCGACCGCCGAGAGCATGAAGCGTGCATGCATCTGGCGGTCGCCGCGCTTGATGCTGGCGTAGCCGCCCGCGAGGGCGCAGGCACTGCAGGCGTTGAAGAAGGCGTTCGCCGCCGGCAGCGTCCCGATCCAGGGCGGCGCCGGGGCGCGTGTCGTCTTCAGATAGATCAGCCAGATCAGAAATCCCGCGATGCCGGCGCTGAGCGGCAGGATCCAGACCAGCGGCCGGCGTTCGGCGAGGGCGGTCGCCATCCGTTCAGACGTGCCGCAGCACTTCCTCCGCGAGCCGGCGGAGCGTGTGCTGATCGACGCCAAGGCCGAACAGGACCTGCGACACCTCCCACTCGCGGGCGCGGCGTTTCAACTCGGCGACGCACTCGTCGGGCGTGCCGATCAGGGTCATCGGCGAGCGCAGCATGCCCTCGGGCGTGGTGTTGAACATCGGTGCCATGCCTTCGACCGTGGCGCGGGTCGCCTCCGGCGAGTCCATCAGCATGGCGGTGAAGATCATGTTGCTGATGCGGATCTTCTTGCCGTCGCGGCCGTGGCGTCCGGCCTCGTCGCGGAGGAACCGCACCTTGGAGGTGAAGGCGTCGTCGGTCAGCTTGGCGACGTTGTCGAGCTTGATGTAGCCGGGCTTGCCGGCGTCGGCGATGATGTTGACCACGTCGGCGTGCTTGGCGGCGACACGCAGCAGTCCCTTGCCGCCGCCGCCGAGCAGGATCGGCGGCGCGGGTTGCTGCACCGTCTTCGGCCACAGGATGCACTTGTCGAGCTTGTAGAACTCGCCGGCGAACGTGGTCTCTTCCTGCGACCATAGCGAGCGCATGCAGGTGAGCGCCTCGTCGAGCATGCGGATGCGGGTCGTGATGTCGGGGTACGGAATCCCCGACATCTTGAACTCGCTCTCGGTCCAGCCGGTGCCGAGCCCGGCCACCAACCGGCCGCCGGAGAGCGTGTCGAGCGAGGCCAGGCTCTGTGCCGTGATGACGGGATGGCGGAAGAGATTGCAGAGCACCAAGTGGCCCACCTGCGCCTTCTTGGTGGCCTCGGCGATCACCGCCACCAGGACCATCGGGTCGTACGCCAGGTGGTGCGGATCGAAGGTACGCTCCGGTCCCTCCATCACGATGTGGTCGGGAACCGTGATCACGCTGTAGCCGAGCCCCTCGGCCTCCTGCGCCCGGTCGCGCACATGCTGCCAGTCGAGATTGGCGATTTGCAGTCCGTACTCCATCGAGAGTCTCCTTCGTGCGGGGGTGGGCGACGGGCGCTCGGAGCCTTATGGCACGCGCGCCGGTCCACACAAGTCCGGTCTAGCCAACCGGATGGGACGGAACCGCGGCGAGCTTTGCGTGCCCACGCCATCTGCGACGGCGTCTTCCGAGCCGCGCGTGCTTCCCGCAAGCCGCCGTCGCAGCAGCGCGCTCAGCTTGACCTCTTCGGTCACCCTCCTAATATCCCGCGCCGTGTCGCAACCCACGTTCACGGAGCTCACCCGCGTTGAACTGGAGGATCGAAGATGACCGACCGTCGTGCCTTTCGCCGCGCCGTCGAAGCCGGGAGCCTGGAGGACCTGCTCGGGCTCTTCCGCGAGGACGCCGTGCTCCACAGCCCCATCACGTTCTGGCCCTTCGAGGGCAAGGCGGCGGTGCGCCGCCTGCTCGGCATCATCTTCGAGGTGTTCCAGGACTTTCATTACACCGACGAGCTCGACGCCGCCGACGGCACGAGCAAGATCCTGGTGTTTCGCACCAAGGTAAAGAACCGCGACGTCGAGGGCATCGACCTCATCCGCTTCGACGAGGCCGGCATGATCCGCGACCTCACCGTGATGGTGCGGCCGCGCTCCAGCATGGAGGCGCTGCTCGCCGAGGTGGAGCCCCGCCTGATGGCGGCGGTCCAAGCCGATGCCGCCGGTCAGGAAGCGAAGCCGTAGCCGCCGCCTTTTCCCCGTGGCCGACCTCGGCTAAGGTCCGCCCGATGCAAATCAAGCTTCTCGTCGTCATCGCCCTGCTCGCGTTCGTTCCCACCTCGGTGTGCGCCGAGGTGGTGAACCGAATCGTGGCGACCATCGACGGCGAACCCGTGACGTTGATCGAGCTCGAACGGTACGCCGAGATCGCCAAGAAGCGACCGGGCGGGGACCAGGTCGCGGACAACCAACGCGCCATGCTCGACGAGCTCGTGCTCGACAAGATCATCAACAAGCAGGTCGAGGTCCTCGGCCTCAAGGCGAACGAGCAGCAGATCGACGGCTACATCGAGTCGATTCGCAGCCGGAACAACCTGAGCGAGGAGCAGCTCATGGAGGCCCTGAAGCAGCAGGGCATGACCTGGGACCAGTACCGCGTGCAGGTACGGGCGGACATCGAGCGCGCCAATCTGATCAACCGCGAGATCCGCACCAAGGTGAACGTGTCGCCCGAGGAGGTCGAGCGCTACTACCAGGCCCACCTCGAGGAGTACGGCTCCTCGCCGAAGGTCCACGCGCGCCTGATCTCTTTCCTCGTTCCCGCCGACGCGAGCGACGCCGACAAGGCGGCGATCCGTGCCAAGGCCGAGGAGGTACGGGCGCTGGCGGCGGACGGCAAGGACTTCGCGAAGCTCGCCAAGGAGCACTCGCAGGGTCCGGGCGCCGCCGAGGGCGGCGACATCGGCGAGGTCGAGCCCGAGCAGATGGCGCCGGAGTTCGCGGCGGCGGCCCGGTCGCTGAAGCGCGGCCAGGTGAGCGACCTGATCGTCACCGCGGATGGCTTCCACATCCTCAAGATCGATCAGCAGAGCGGCGAGACCCATCGCCCGCTCTCCGAGGTCAGCGAGGAGATCAAAGAGAAGCTCTACAAGGAAGCGATGGAGCAGCGGTACGACCGCTGGCTGAATCAGGATCTGCGCGCGCGGCACCACGTCGAGATCCTTCTTTGAGACTGCCGCTGGCGATCACCTTGGGCGACCCCGCCGGCGTCGGTCCCGAGGTGATCCTGAAGTCGCTCGCGCATCCGCGTCTACGCCGCACGCCGGCGCTGGTCGTCGGCGACGTCGCGACGCTGCGGGAGACGGCGCGCCGACTACGCCTCGCGTACACGATCGTCCCCGTCAGCGAATCGGACGTGCTGGTGCGGACGCTTCCCGACGCACGGGCCGGTGCCGCTCGGACCGTTCACGTGCTCGCGGCGAGCCGTCTCGGTGACGCGGCCCGCCGCCCCGGGCGGCCGTCGCTCGCGGGCGGGCGCGCGTCCTACCGCTACATCGAGACCGCGGCGCGGCTCGCCATGGCCGGCGCCGTCTCGGGGATCGTCACCGCCCCGATCAACAAGGCGTGGGTCACACGCGCCGGCTTTCCGATCAGCGGCCACACCGAGCTCCTGCAACGACTGACCGGCGCCCGAGACGTCCGGATGATGCTCGCCGGGCGGCGTCTCCGGGTCGTGCTCGTCACCATGCATCTCGCGCTCGCGGCCGTTCCCAAGGCCCTCCGGCGTCGCGACGTGGCCCGCACAATCGTCGTTGCCGCTGCCCACCTGCGCCGTTATCATCGGCTCTCGCAGCCGCGCATCGCGGTCGCGGCCCTGAACCCTCACGCCGGTGAGGGTGGGCTGTTCGGTCGAGAGGAGGGGCGGGTGATCGCACCGGCCGTGGAGGAGGCGCGACGAGCTGGCGTCCTGGCGAGCGGACCTCATCCGGCCGACTCGCTGTTCTTCCAGGCGGTGGCCGGCGACTACGACGCCGTGATCGCGATGTACCACGACCAAGGATTGATCCCGTTGAAGCTCCTGCACTTCCACGACGGCGTGAACGTGACCCTCGGCCTTCCCATCATCCGCACTTCGCCCGACCACGGCACCGCCTACGACATCGCCGGCACCGGCAAGGCGGATCCCGGGAGCATGCTCGCGGCGATCGCGCTCGCGGCCGCGATGAGCCGCTCACGTCCGGCCGGAGGACGATCATGAACCCGGCCATCTTTCGCGAGTACGACATCCGCGGCGTCGCCGATCAGGATTACGACGCCGGCTTCGCGCGGCTTCTGGGACGCGCCTACGCGACCGCCTTCGGCGGCAAGGGCGTGAAGCGCGTCGCGGTCGGACGCGACTGCCGACTCACCTCGAACAAGTACGCCGACGCGCTGAAGGACGGCCTCCGCGCCGGCGGGCTCGACGTCGTCGACCTCGGCATGACCCCGACGCCGCTCGTCTACTACTCGCTCCACCATCTCGCGGTCGACGGCGGCATCCAGGTGACCGGCAGCCACAACCCGCCCGATCACAACGGCTTCAAGATCTGCGTCGGCAAGATCTCGATCTACGGCGACGAGATCCAGGAGCTCCGCCGCATCATCGAAGGCGGCGCGTTCCGCGAGGCGGCGCGCGGCACGGAAGAGCACTACGCCATCATCCCGCCCTATCAGGACGAGCTGATCCGCCAGTTCGGGACCTTGCCGCGCCGGCTCAAGGTGGTCGTCGACTCCGGGAACGGCGCCGCCGGCCCGGTCGCGCCGCGCATCGTGGCGGCGCTCGGCTGCGACAGCCACGACCTCTTCTCCGAGCCCGACGGTCGCTTCCCCAATCACCATCCCGATCCGACCGTCGAGGAGAACTTGGCCGACCTGATCCGGACGGTGCGCGCGGAGGGCGCCGACCTCGGCATCGCCTTCGACGGCGACGCCGACCGCGTCGGCCTCGTCGATCACACCGGCCGCATCATCTGGGGCGACGAGATGCTGATCCTCTTCGCCCGCGACATCCTGGCCGAGCGGCCGGGCGCGGTCATCGTGTCCGAGGTGAAGTGCTCGCAGCGCCTCTACGACGACATCGCGAAGCGCGGCGGGAAGGGCATCATGTGGAAGGCGGGCCACTCGCTCTTGAAGGCCAAGATGCGCGAGACCAAAGCCGCGCTCGGCGGCGAGATGAGCGGCCACATCTTCTTCGCCGACCGCTACTACGGCTACGACGACGGGATCTACGCCGCCTGCCGCATGCTCGAGGTGGTGGCGAAGTCGGGGAAGCCGCTCGCCGAGCTGCTCGCCGATCTGCCGGTCGTCGTGAACACGCCCGAGATCCGGGTCGATTGTCCCGACGCGCAGAAGTTCACGATCGCGGAGAAGGCCAAGGAGCGCTTCCGCCGGGCCGGCTACGACATCATCGACACCGACGGCGTGCGGATGAAGTTCCCGGAGGGCTGGGGCCTCATCCGGGCGTCCAACACGCAGCCGATCCTGGTCATGCGCTTCGAGGCGACGACCGACGCGAAGCTCGCCGAGTATCGCCGCATCGTCGAGCAGGTGCTCGACGAGGTGAAGCGCGAGGTCGGGGCGGGCTGAGAACGGGGGAAAGCCGTGGTCCGCTCCGTCACCGAGCTCGCAGCGGGCGGTTGTCTCTGCGGTGACGTGCGCTACGAGGTGTCGGGCGAGCCCACGGTGTGCTGCCTCTGTCACTGCACGCTTTGCCGTCGGAGCGTCGGTGCCACGCCGGTCGCCTGGGCAACCTATCCGAGCGGGGCCCTCCGCGTCGTCCGCGGCGCGCCGACGTGGTTCGAGTCGTCCGCGTGGGCTCGCCGCGGCTTCTGCGCGCGTTGCGGCACCTCGCTCTTCTTCGCGAGCACGCGCCACCCCGACGAGATCGACGTCACCAGCGTCAGCCTCGATGACGCCGATGGCGTCGCGCCTGACCGTCACATCTGGGTGCCGTCCAAGCTCGCCTGGGTCGGCGTCGCCGACGGTCGTCCCTGCCACGTCGCCGACTCGGGCTCGGAGCTCGTGCCGGAACCCGCCGGCTGAGCGCGTCTCAGGACCGTGCGCGCTGCCATTCGTCGGGTGTATAGGTGCCGAGCGCGAGGGCGTGGACGCGACGCGCGCCGAGGTCGCCGAGGGCGGCGTAGACGGCGCGATGGCGCTCGACTCGTCCTAGCCCCTCGAAGCGCGCGCTCACGACGACCGCTCGATAGTGACCGCCCTCGAGCGCGCCGGCGTGGCCGCGATGGCGCGCGCTTTCGTCCTCGACCTCTACATGCACGGCATCGAAGGCGGCGCGGAGGTCGGCGGCGAGCTGGTCGGCTGTCTTCATGCGTCATCTCCCGTCAGGTGGGCGGCGAACCGCAGGCGGACGTAGTCCGCCGTCCAATTGCCGTCGGCGTCGGCGAGCAGCGGCCGGAGGGCCTCGCGCACCTCGGCGAGGAAGCTCGGACGCTCCGCGGCCGGCAGGGCGTGGATGAAACTCTCGGCGAAGGTCTCGAGCCAAGCGGTGACGTCGCCGGGAAGCGGCGTCGGGCGCGGGAAGAGCGCGATCGACTCGACCGTGAAGCCGTGCGACTCGAGTCGGCGGCGGTAGTCGTCGGCGCTCGGAAAGAACCAGGGATGATGGGCCGTGGCGTCGATGTCGCGGCGGGCGAGCGCCGTCGTGAGGGCCGCGACGATCGTGGCGACGCAGCCGTCGCCGCCCATCTCGGCGACGAACCGACCGCCGGGCTTGAGGGCGCGCCGCACACCCGCGATCACGGCGTCCGGCCGGCGCATCCAATGGAGGGCGGCGTTCGAGAAGACGGCGTCGAACTCGCGCACGAAGGCGAGGTTCTCGCCGCTCGCGACCCGGCAATCGAGCCCGCGCGCGCAGGCGCCCGCGACCTGCTCGGGGCTCGAGTCGACGCCGACGACCGCGCAGCCGAGCGCCACCAGCTTCTCGGTGAGGACGCCGTCGCCGCAGCCGATGTCGAGGATGCGCTCACCCGGCCGCGGGGCCAAGAGCTCGACCACCGGCATGCCGAGGTCGCTCACGAAGCGGGCGTTCTTGTCGTAACGGTCGGGATTCCAGCTCTGGGGGTTCATGCGACCTCCCGTTCGCCGCCCGGAGCGGAAGCGCGGCGTGGCATTGGCCGAGTGACCTCGTCGCGCGCGCTGGACGGCGCTCAGCACCGCGCGCAGCGAGGCGGTGATCAAGTTGGCATCGCGGCCGACGCCGAACGTTCGCGTCCCGTCGGCGACCACGATCTCGACGTAGGCCACGGCGGCCGCGCCCGCGCCTTCGCCGAGCGCGTGCTCGGAGTAGTCGACGACTCGCACGTCCGCCCCGGTGGCGGCGCGGAGCGCGCGCGTGAAGGCCTCGATCGGCCCGTTGCCCTGACCGGCGACGTGGCGCCGCGTCCCGTCCACGACCACCGTCGCCTCGATCCCGCAGCCGGCGGCCTCGTTCGCGGTCAAGCGATGCTCGACCAGATCGTCGCCGACGCCGTCGAGGTACTCGGCCTCGAAGGCGCGGAAGATCTCCGCGGCCGACAGCTCGCTCTCGCTGTCCTCGGTCATGCGCTGCACGATCGCGGCGAGCTCCACCTGGAGGCCGCGCGGCAGCACGAAGCCGTAGTCCCGCTCCAGCAGGTAGGCCACTCCGCCCTTTCCCGACTGGCTGTTGACGCGGATCACGGCCTCGTAGCTGCGCCCGACGTCGGCGGGATCGATCGGCAGATACGGCACCTCCCACACCTCGCTCGCGTTCGCGCGCCGCGCCGCCAGCCCCTTGTTGATGGCATCCTGGTGCGACCCGGAGAACGCCGTGTAGACGAGCGTGCCCGCGTAGGGATGGCGCGGATGGACGGGCAGACGGTTGCAGTGCTCGGCGACCGCCACCAGCGCGTCGATGTCGTGGACGTCGAGCTCGGGATCGACGCCCTGCGAGAACAGGTTCAGGGCGAGCGTCACCACGTCGACGTTGCCGGTGCGTTCGCCGTTCCCGAAGAGCGTGCCCTCGACGCGGTCGGCGCCCGCCATGATCGCGAGCTCGGCGGCGGCGACGGCAGAGCCGCGGTCGTTGTGGGGATGGACGCTCAGGACGACCGACTCACGCCGACTCACGTGCCGGCCGAACCACTCGATCTGGTCGGCGTAGACGTTGGGGGTCGCCATCTCGACGGTCGCCGGCAGGTTGAGGATGATCGGGCGCTCCGGCGTCGGCTGCCACACCTCCATCACCGCGTCGCAGATCGCGACCGCGAAGTCGAGCTCGGTGCCGGTGAAGCTCTCCGGCGAGTACTCGAAGCGGACGTCCGTTTCCGGCATCTCCGCGGCGAGCGCGCGCACCAGCCGCGTGCCCTCGACCGCGATGGCGCGGATCCCGTCGCGGTCGAGGCCGAAGACGACGCGGCGCTGCAGCGTCGAGGTCGAGTTGTAGAGGTGGACGATGGCGCGGCGCGCGCCACGGATCGCCTCGAAGCTGCGCCGGATGAGCGGCTCGCGGGCCTGGGTCAGGATCTGGATGGTGACGTCGTCGGGCACGACGTCGGCCTCGATCAGCCAGCGCACGAAGTCGAAGTCGGGCTGCGACGAGCTCGGGAAGCCGACCTCGATCTCCTTGAAGCCCATCGCCACCAGCGCCTCGAACATCCGGCGCTTGCGGTCCGGGCCCATCGGCTCGACCAGCGCCTGGTTGCCGTCGCGGAGGTCGACGCTGCACCAGCGCGGGGCGCGCGTGATGGTGCGGCTCGGCCAGGTACGGTCCGGCAGCTCGACCGGCGTGAACGGCCGGTACTTCTGAATCGGCATCTGCTTCATCTTCTCCTCCAGCTTCGAGTCCCGCCGCGGTCGGCCGGGGGAGGATGCGGATGCCAGAAACGAAAAACCCCCTCCGGCCGGACGGCGGGAGAGGGTTGATAGACGCGACGATCGCGCGGCTACGACTCTTCCGCCCTGGGCGAACCTAGTCCTAGGACGAGGGCGGCGAGCGGCGCGGTCGGTCGAGTGATCATGGTGCGACCTTCTTACGCGAGCCGCTCGCACGGGGTCAAGGGCGAAAGCGAGTTTTCCGACCGTATACGAGTCGCCACGCGCCGTCCGCGTGCACTGGCTACCGTCCCGTCACGACGCCAAGCCGGCGTCGCGAAAAGGGGGACCTGCCCATGCCGAGAATGCTTGCGTTGCTCGCCGCCGTATTGCTGCTGCTCTCCGCGCCCGTCGACGCCAGGAAGACGCAGCCCCGAAAACCGACGCGCCTCGCCGCCGAGACCCTCGAGCCCGCCACACCGTTCGATTGCGATACCCCGCGCGCCAACGCCTGGTTCGGCTCGACCTCGCGCTGTCTCGCCGAGCTCTGCCGCGGCGGCAACCTGACCAACGCGGCGGTGATCGGCGGCGACGGCCGCCTGCGACCGAATCCGTGCGCGCGCGGTCGCGACGACCGCCGGTAGGAGCGCTCCGCCTGCTAGCGAGCGCGTTCGAGGATCCGCAGCAGCTTCTCGTTGAAGAGCTCGGGGTGCTCGCGGTGCATGAAGTGGCCGCCCGGCATGCGCTCGACGTCGTAGGGGCCGGTGAAGCGCGAGCGGGCCCGCTCGTACGCGGGGGGCGGCATGATGTCGGCCTCGCCGGCGAAGCAGACGGTCGGAACGCTGATCTTCACGCGGTGCGACTGCGGCGGCCAGGGTCGGAGCGCGCGGTAGTAGCCGAGGGCGGCGCTCAGCGAGCGCGGGTCGCGGAAGGTCGCCTTCACGGCGGCGGTCTCCGCGGGGCCGGCCTTCCAATTCGGCGACCAGCGGTGCACGAGCTCGTCGAGGTAGGCGAAGTCGTCGTTGGGGACCCAGCGGACGGCGCTCCGGCGGTTCAGCGCGAAGAAATGACGGACGGCATAGATGGTCGACGGCTTCGCCTGGATCGATGCCGGATGGGGGATCGCGAGCGTGACCAGGAGCTTCAAGGCGGCGGGCTCGAGCGCGGCGGCGGAGTAGGCGGCGCTCGCTCCCCAGTCGTGCCCGATCACGACCGCGGGCCCGCCGCCGAGGGCGCGGATGAGCGCGATCACGTCGCGGCCGAGGGTGTCGGCGTCATAGGCTTCGGTTTCCGGTATGGCGCTCGGCGCGTAGCCGCGCGTGAACGGTGCGACGGCGCGGAAGCCGGCCGCCGCGAGCGCGGGTCTCGTGGCGTCCCAAGAGTGCGCCGTGTCCGGGAAGCCGTGCACCAGCAGCACGAGGGGGCCGCTCCCGGACTCGAGGTAGCCGAAGCGGAGGCCGTTGGCCTCGACGTAGCGAACGGTGTCGTCAGCCATGGGCCGGCTCGTAGACGGCGCGCGGGGGTACTGCAAACGGCCTCGCGACGGGATTCTTTGCGGCGCACGGCGTCGACGCCATCCGGAATGCAGGCTAGGTTCCGGCGCCGTGACCACGACCATGCGCGCGCTGGTGTACCGGAAGTACGGCGGCCCCGAGGGTCTCGCCCTCGAGGAGGTGCCGCGCCCCGCGCCCGGTCCCGATCAGGTTCTCGTGCGGGTCATGGCGAGCAGCGTGAACCCGATCGATTGGAAGATCGCGAGCGGCGCGATGCGCCTGATCATGCCGGTGAAGCTCCCGTGCATCCCCGGCTTCGACCTGGCCGGCGAGGTCGTCGAGGTGGGAAGCGCGGTCAAGGGCTTCGCGCCGGGCATGCGGGTACACGCGCGCATCGCCAAGCCCGGCGCCTCCGCCGAGTACGCCGTCGCCGACGTCGCGCACGCCACTCCGATGCCCGACGGGATGACCTGGGAGCAGGCGGCGGCGCTGCCGCTCGCGGGCATGACCGCGCTCCAGGGTCTCCGCGATCGCGGGCGCCTCCCGATGACCGACGCCACCGAGCGCGTCCTGATCGTCGGCGCGTCGGGCGGCGTCGGGCACCTCGCGGTCCAGATCGCGGCGGCGGCCGGTGCCGACGTCACCGGCGTCTGCAGCACCCGCAACGTGAACTTCGTGGCACGGATCGGCGCCGCCGGCGTGATCGACTACACCCGTCCCGATCCCTATCGCGACGTGCAGCCGTTCGACCTGGTGTACGACTGCGTGGGGGGAGATCCGCGGCCCTACCGACGCCTCGTCGCCCGCGGCGGACGTTATCTCTCGTGCGTGCCCGCCCTCGGAACCTTCCTTCGCCTGCTCGCGAACCCGTTCGCGCGCCGCAAGGTCTACCCGGTCATGCTGAAGAGCAACGCCTCCGACCTCGCCGAGCTCGATCGACTCTTCGTGGCCAAGAAGCTGAAGGCCGCGATCGACGGCCGCGCTTCCCTTGCGGAGCTGCCGGCGGCCTGGAAGCGCTCGATGAGCGGGCGCGCCACGGGCAAGATCATCATCGAGATCGGTTCCGCTGCCTGAGCTATTCTGCCGAGCGCGTATAAGAGCGCGCGTAGGTCGGCGGTGGGCGTGGGGGTGGGGAGTCGCCGCTCCGCTCCGGCAGATCTCACGTATGAACCGACCCCTTCCAACTACTCGCAGGTTTGCGTGTTCGATCTACTCCGCTCCGCGCCGACTCCCCACCCCCACGCACGACCGTCGCTGCGCGGCGCTTGCATGACGCTCCTCACGGCTGGGCGACGCGCGGAACGCGTGTTCTTCCAGAGGCAAAATGCGGCGGAGCGGGCGTGGGCTCATCCCCACGTCCCCGCAGGCACCGACACGAGTTGCGCGTTTCGACGCAGCCCTCAGCTCGCGCCGCCGTACGCGTCGGTCATGCCGTACTTCTCGAAGGGCCCGAAGAAGCCGTGCTCGTGGAGACCGTAGCCCACGTCGCCGGTCGAGGTCTCGAAACGCGCCACGTGGTCGACGACGCCGTACTGGCCGAACGACGCCACCTCGGTGACGGGCTTCACGAAGCCCTGGACGACCAGCGGTCCCTGGTACATGCCGTGCCGCCAGTCCTGCTCCATGCCGTAGCCGGTGCCGACGGTGATGAAGCACGTCTCGAGCAACGTCGCGCGCACGTCGAAGCCGCCGCCCGGTGCGTGCGGGAACGACAGCACCGACGACTCGATCATGCGCGTGCCGGGCGTCAGCACGTGGCGGTGCTCGGGGCGACCGAGCTGCTGCGGCCTCCGCGCCGGGTCGTTCCAGACGCGCACCGCTTCCTCGAGCATGCGCTCGCCGTCGTTGGTCTCGTTCAGGATGTAGAGGATGGAGTAGTCGCGGAACTGCATCGGCGAGTAGTTCCACATTCCGGACATCTGGCCCTCGGCCTGGCGGATGCCGGGATGCTCGGGCTCGCCGACCGGACGGACGCCCCAGGAGCGGTCGCGGGTGCCCCACCAGCGGTCGTGTGTGACGGCGAAGGTCTCGCCGCCGATCGTGAGCGTGCCGCGCCAGCAACCGGTCTGGGCGAAGCGCTTGCTGTCGAAGAGCACCCGCCCGTACTTGCGGATGAAGTGCTGCGGCTCCTCGAACGCGGGAATCGCGCCCTCCCACGTGAGGTCGAAGGCGAGGGAGTGCTCGCTCGGCTCGAGGATCACGCGGACGCGCTTCAGGCCCTCGAGCACCTCGACGCGGAACGGCCCGACCGTCGTGTCCATGCGGTCGCCGAGCTCGCGCGAGGCGCGGACCACGTGGTGCGCGTCGCCGCGGCGCGCCACCGCGAAGGCGTCCTGCACGCCGAGGTTCGGGTACTGCCCCATGCCCATGACCAGGAAGAGCTCGTCGCTCGAGCCGTGCAGGTTGAAGTAGTAGCGGTCGTAGAAATTGCGGTCGCTGGTGCCGACGTTGCGGATGACGTCGGCGATCTGGTGCAGCGGGTAGTCGTCCATCCGTGAGAGCATGGCGGGGCTGTAGTCGCGGTGGGATTCCACTGTCAACCGGCGCCGACTTGTGGAATAGGCGTCCCGATCATGCCGATCCCGCAGGCCCGTGACGTCGACGCCACCCGCGCGCAGCTGACCGCGTGGCTCGCGCAGAAGCTTCCGCAGGCGCGCGAGGTCGCGGTCGGCGAGCTCACCCTGCCGAGCGGCAGCGGCTTCTCGAACGAGACGCTGCTCGTCGACGCGAGCTGGCGTGAGGGCGCGCAGCCGGTCGATGCCCGCCTCGTGGTGCGGGTCCGGCCGACGGCCTACGCGATCTTTCCGGAGTACGACCTGCACCGGCAGTACCGCACGATGGAGATCCTCGGCACGACCGCGATCCCGGTGCCGCGCATGCGCTGGTACGAGGACGACGCGAGCGTGCTCGGCCAGGCCTTCTACGTGATGGATCGCGTCGACGGCGTGATCCCCGCGGATCATCCGCCGTTCACCACCGGCGGCTGGCTCTTCGACGCGACACCCGAGCAGCAGGGACGCCTCGCGCGCTCGGCCCTCGCGGTCCTCGCCGAGCTGCACCGGCTCGACTGGCGGAGCCTCGGCTTCGGCTACCTGGAACGTCCGGAGTACGGCGCGACGCACTTCCAGCAACAGCTCGGCTACTACGAAATGATGCTGCGCTGGGCGGCGGCGGGTCGCTCGCTGCCGCTCCACGAGGCGGCGCTCGCCTGGCTGCATGCGCACCGCCCCGCCGACGAGCCGTCGCCGAGCCTCGTCTGGGGCGATGCCCGCATCGGCAACATGATCTTCCGCGACTTCGCGCCGGTCGCCGTCCTCGACTGGGAGATGGTCACGGTCGGCCCGGGCGAGGTCGATCTCGCCTGGTGGCTCGTGCTCGAGCGCTACCACACCGAGGGCGTGGGGGCGTCTCCCCTCCCCGGCTTCCCGAGCCGCGACCAGGTCGTCGCCCAGTGGGAGGACATCGTCGGGCGCCGCGCCCGCGATCTCTTCTACTACGAGGTGTGGGGCGCCTTTCGCTTCGCGCTCGTCCTGATCCGGATCGCCGACATGATGACGGAGTACGGCATCATGCCTTCCGGCTCGGGCTTCGAGCGCAACAACCCGGCGACGCAGATGCTGGCGGCGATGCTGGAGCTGCCGATTTCCTGATCGGGGGCTACGCCTTCGCCACGGGGAGCGGGTGCTGCGTCAGCACGTACTCGCGTACCGGCTCGCCCGCGATCAGGTGCTCCTGGATGATCCGCTCGAGGACCGCCGGCGTGCACGAGTGGTACCAGGTGCCCTCCGGGTAGACGACGGCGATCGGGCCGCCCTGGCAGATCTGCAGACAGTTGACCTTGGTGCGGTAGATCCCACCCGCGCCCACCAACTGGAGCTCCTTCAGGCGGGTCTTCAGATAGTCCCAGGACTCGAGGCCGCTCGCCTTGTCGCAGCACTTCGGCTTGGTCTGATCGCAGCAGAGCAGGATGTGGCGCCGAATCGCGCCGACGTGCATGTCGCGGACGATCTCCTCCAGGGTCGGCGGCATCGCCGAGCACGCTAGCCGAAGTCCGGCGCGAGCGCACGCCCGTCAGCGACTGACATGGACCTCCCGGGCGGGGCGGGCTACACCAACCGCATGCCCGACCGCATCGTCGTTCGCGGCGCGCGCGAGCACAATCTCCAGAGCATCGACGTCGAGATCCCGCGCGAGAAGCTCGTGGTGATCACGGGACTCTCGGGCTCCGGCAAGTCGTCGCTCGCCTTCGACACGCTCTACGCCGAGGGGCAGCGGCGCTACGTCGAGTCGCTGTCGGCCTATGCGCGGCAGTTTCTCGAGCAGATGGAGAAGCCGGACGTCGACGCGATCGAAGGTCTGTCGCCGGCGATCGCGATCGAGCAGAAGACGGCGAGCAAGAACCCGCGCTCGACGGTCGCAACCGTCACCGAGGTCCACGACTACCTCCGCCTCCTGTTCGCGCGGGCGGGGCGGGCGCATTGTCCCGCGTGCGGGCGGGCGATCGCGTCGCAGACGGTGCAGCAGGTGGTCGATCGGCTGCTGGCGCTTCCGGAGAAGACCCGCCTCAACCTCTATGCGCCGGTGGTGCGGGCCCGCAAGGGCGAGCACCGCCGCGAGCTCCAGGAGCTTCGCCAGGCGGGCTTCGTGCGCGTCAGGGTGGACGGCGAGCTCCGCGAGCTCGCCGACGACATCGTGCTCGCGAAGACCGTGCCGCACACGATCGAGGTCCTGGTCGACCGTCTGACCGTCCGGCCGGGGCTCGAGAAGCGGCTTGCCGACTCGCTCGAGACCGCGTTCGGCCGCGGCGACGACGTGGTGAGCGTCGAGCGCGTCGGGGAGAGCGGCGCCGAGGAGTGGCTCTTCAGCCGCCGCTTCGCCTGCGTCGCCTGCGGCACGTCGCTGCCCGAGCTGAGCCCGCGGATGTTCTCCTTCAACAGCCCGCAGGGCGCGTGTCCCAGCTGCAACGGCCTCGGGGTCAGCCGTTACTTCGATCCCGACCTCATCATCCCGGACGCGCGGAAGAGCCTCGCCGACGGCGCGGTCACGGGCGTCGACCGCAAGACCGCAGGGCAGCTCGCCAGCGTGTTCGCGGCGCTGGCGGCGCGCCATCGTTTCGAGCTCGGCACGCCGTGGGGCGATCTCCCGGCCGCGGCCCGCAAGCTCGTGCTCGGCGGCACCGGCGGGAAGGAGCTCGAGATCGAGTTCCGGAAGGACGGCAGGCTCCACACCTTCCGGCGCGCCTGGGAGGGCCTGGCGGCGTTCTTCGAGCGCCGCTATCGCTCGACCGAATCGGCGTGGCTGAAGGACGAGCTCGAGGATCTCATGAGCTCGCGGCCCTGCACCGCCTGCGGCGGCGCGCGCCTCCGCCCCGAGAGCCTCGCGGTCCGGGTCGGCGGGCTCACCATCGCCGAGGTGTCGCGACTCTCGGTCGCCGCCGCGCTCGAGTTCTTCACGCGCGTCGAGCTGTCGCAGCAGGAGCTCGAGATCGCGCGCCTACTCCTCAAGGAGATCCGCGAGCGCCTGGGCTTCTTGGTGCAGGTCGGGCTCGACTACCTGACCCTCGATCGCACGAGCGCCACGCTCTCCGGCGGCGAAGGCCAGCGCATCCGGCTCGCCACCCAGATCGGCTCCAGCCTCTCGGGTGTGCTCTACATCCTGGACGAGCCGTCGATCGGACTCCACCAGCGCGACAACGCGCGGCTGCTCGCGACGCTCGAGCGCCTCCGCGACCTCGGCAACACGGTGCTGGTCGTCGAGCACGACCGTGACACCATGCTCGCCGCCGACCACCTGATCGACATGGGGCCCGGTGCCGGCCGTCACGGCGGCACGATCGTCGCCGCGGGCACGCCGGCCGCGGTGATGGCCAACCCGGCATCCGTCACCGGCCGTTACCTCGCGGGCGAGCTCGCGATCCCCACCCCGAGCTCGCGCCGCGGCGGCACGGGCTGGAATCTCACCATCCGCGGCGTCCGCGAGCACAACCTCAAGAACGTCACGGTGGAGATCCCGCTCGGTACCATCACCTGCGTGACCGGCGTCTCGGGATCCGGCAAGAGCTCCCTCGTCCTCGACACGCTCTATCGCGCCCTCGCGCAGCACCTGAACGGCAGCCGCGAGCGCGCCGGCGCCCACGACGAGCTCAGCGGGTGGCAGCTGCTCGACAAGGTCATCGACGTCGACCAGGCGCCGATCGGCCGCACCCCGCGCTCCAACCCCGCCACCTATACGGGGCTCTTCACCCACATCCGCGAGGTCTTCGCGCAGCTCCCCGAGGCGCGGGCTCGCGGCTACGAGCCGGGACGCTTCTCGTTCAACGTCAAGGGTGGACGCTGCGAGGCCTGCGCCGGCGACGGGGTGATTCGCATCGAGATGCACTTCCTCCCCGACGTCTACGTCACCTGCGAGGTCTGCCGTGGTCGCCGCTACGCACGCGAGACCCTCGAGGTGCTCTATCGCGGCAAGAGCATCGCCGACGTCCTCGATCTCACGGTTGCGGAAGCGCTCGATTTCTTGGCGAGCTTCCCGCCCATCCGCACCAAGCTCGCGACCCTCCACGACGTTGGCCTCGACTACGTTCGCCTCGGTCAGTCGGCCACCACGCTTTCGGGGGGCGAGGCCCAGCGCATCAAGCTCGCGCGCGAGCTCGCCCGCCGCGCCACCGGCCGCACCCTCTACATCCTCGACGAGCCCACCACCGGGCTCCATTTCGAGGACGTCCGCCGCCTGCTGGCCGTCCTGGAACGCCTGGCGGATCAAGGCAATACGGTGGTGGTGATCGAGCACAACCTCGACGTCATCAAGACCGCCGACCGAGTCATCGACCTCGGTCCCGAGGGGGGCGACGCCGGCGGCCGGGTCGTCGCGGTCGGGACCCCGGAGGAAGTGGCCGCCATCCCGGAATCCTTCACCGGAAGGTACCTCCGAGAGGTCCTCAGTCCCCTTCCGGAGGCCCGCCGACCGCAGAAGGTGGGTTGACATTTGGCGGCACGGTTATAAAAGACCTATCAGCTCTGAATTGACTGGATTCGCTTCGAACCCCGCGAACTGCCTCGGATAAGCCGGAGGGTCTACGATGACTCAACGAGTGTACATGGATAATCACGCGACCACCCAGGTCGATCAGCGGGTGGTGGACGCCATGCTGCCCTGCTTCACCCAGCAGTTCGGCAACTCCGGCAGTCGGAATCATTCCTTCGGCTGGGAGGCCGAGGCGCTGGTCGATGCGGCTCGCGAGCAGGTCGCCAAGGTGATCGGCGCCAAGGCCAAGGAGATCATCTTCACCAGCGGCGCTACCGAGTCCGACAACCTGGCGCTCAGGGGCGTGGTCGAGTTCTACAAGGAGAAGGGCAACCACATCATCACCGCCACGACCGAGCACAAGGCCATCCTCGACACCTGCAAGGCGCTCGAACGGAAGGGGCTCGCGACGGTCACCTATCTGGCGGTCGACAAGTTCGGCTTCGTCGATCTCGACGACCTCCGGAAGGCGATCACCGACAAGACGATCCTGATCTCGATCATGCACGCCAACAACGAGATCGGCACCATCCAGCCGGTGCACGAGATCGGGAAGCTCGCCAAGGAGAAGGGCGTCCTCTTCCATACCGACGCGACCCAGGGCGCGGGCAAGCTTCCCGTCGACGTCGAGGCGATGGGCATCGACCTGCTGTCGCTCTCGGCGCACAAGCTCTACGGCCCGAAGGGCACAGGCGCGCTCTACGTCCGGGCTCGCAACCCGCGGGTCCGGCTCTCGCCGCAGCTCGACGGCGGCGGCCAGGAACGCGGCATGCGCTCGGGCACGCTCAACGTTGCCGGCATCGTCGGGCTCGGCCGGGCGATGGAGATCTGCGGCCAGGAAATGGAGAGCGAGACCGAGCGCCTGCTCCGCCTCCGCGAGCGGCTCCGTCAGAGCATCATGGGCAAGCTCGACGACGTCTACCTGAACGGCCACCCGATGCAGCGTCTGCCGGGCAACCTCAACATCAGCTTCGCGTACGTCGAGGGCGAGTCGCTGCTCATGGGCCTCAAGGACATCGCGGTCTCGTCGGGATCGGCGTGCACCTCGGCCACGCTCGAGCCATCGTACGTCCTGAAGGCGCTCGGGGTCGGCGACGAGCTCGCCCACACCTCGATCCGCTTCGGGCTCGGACGCTTCAACACCGAGCAAGAGGTCGACTATGTCGCCGAGCGGGTCGTGCACGAGGTCAACCGCCTCCGTGACATGTCGCCGCTCTACGAGATGGCCAAGGAAGGCGTCGACCTCAAGAACTTCAATTGGGCGCGCGACTAAGCGCGGAGCGAGGAAAGGAAACGGTCATGGCGTACAGCGACAAAGTCCTCGATCACTACGAGAACCCCCGTAACGTCGGCAGCTTCGCGAAGGACGAGCCCGGTGTCGGCACTGGCATCGTCGGCGCGCCCGAGTGCGGCGACGTGATGAAGCTGCAGCTCAAGATCTCCGACGAGGGCGTCATCGAGGACGCCCGCTTCAAGACCTTCGGTTGCGGCAGCGCGATCGCGAGCTCGAGCTACGTGACCGAGCTCATCAAGGGCAAGAACGTCGACGAGGCCTACGCGATCAAGAACACGCAGATCGTCGAGGAGCTGAACCTGCCGCCGGTCAAGATCCACTGCTCGGTGCTCGCCGAGGACGCGATCAAGGCGGCGATCGGCGACTGGAAGGGCAAGAAGAGCGGCGACGGCGCCGACTCGGAAAAGAAGGCGATCTAGGAAATCCACGTGGCGGCAATCAGCCTCAGCGACTCGGCGGCCGAGAAGATCAACGGCCTCATTGCGACCCAAGAGAAGCCCGATCACGGCCTCCGACTGAAGGTCGTCGGCGGCGGGTGCTCGGGTCTGCAGTACAAGATGGACCTCGACGTCGAGCGGGCCGGCGACAAGATCTTCGAGCACGCCGGTGCCAAGATCCTCGTCGATCGCAAGAGCTTTCTCTATTTGAACGGCACCCAGGTCCATTACGAAGAGACGCTGATGGAGTCCGGCTTCAAGCTTCGCAACCCGAACATCAAACGCGAGTGCGGATGCGGCGCCTCGTTCACGGTCTGAGCAGTGCAAATCGATTTCCATGACGACGAATACCCAAACGGCTCTCTGTCTCCATTGCGGCAAGCCCGCCGCCGACCAGCTCGTGTGCGCGGGCTGCGGCGTCGTCGAGCCGCTCGAAAGGGAGTCTGATCACTTCGCGATCTTCGCGCTTCCTCGTCGTCTCACGATCGATCTCTCCGACCTCGAGCAGCGCTATTACGCGCTCTCGCGGCGGCTCCATCCCGACCTCTTTCACGACCGACCGCCGGCCGAGCAGGCGGCGAGCCTGCGCATGAGCGCGCTCGTGAATCGGGCGTATCGGATGCTGAAGGACCCGGTCCAGCGCGGTCTCTACTGGCTCGAGCTCCACGGCGAGTCGCTCGGTCGCGACAACGAGCGGGTGCCACCGAAGCTGGCGGCGCGGGTCTTCGAGGTCCAGGAGCAGCTCGAGGAGCTGCGCGCGGCGCGGCGCGGCGGCGATGCGGGCGCGCTGGCCCGCGCGGTCGAGGGCGTTCGCGACGAGCTCCGCGACGACCTCCGCGGCTGCGACGACCGTCTCGCCGCCAACTTCGATCGCAGCGATGCCGCGGGGACCAACGGCGACGCCAAGGCCGCGCTCGCGGAGACCAAGGGCATTCTCTCCGAGCTGCACTACGTCCGCACTCTGCTGCGCGACGTCGAGAAGGAGCTGTGAAGGTGGAGCGGATCGTAGGAATCGACCTCGGAACGACCAACAGCCTCGTCGCCTACCTCGACGGCGAGGCCCCGCGCGTCATCGTCGATGCGGCGACCGGGCGCGCCATCGTTCCCTCGGTCGTGGCGTTCCCGAGCGGCGCCGAGCCGATCGTCGGCGACGCGGCGCGGGCGCTCGCCCCGACCGCGCCGGCCACCACCATCCAGTCGGTGAAGCGCTTCATGGGTCTCGGGCGCGAGCACCTGAGCGACGCCGATCGCCGCCGCTATCGTTTCACGGACGACGGCGCCACCGTGCTGCGCTTCGTGATCGGCGAGCGCTCGTACACGCCTCCCGAGATCTCGGCGCTGATCCTGAAGGAGCTGAAGCGCCGCGCCGAGGCCGCGTTCGGGGGCGAGGTGCGGAAGGCCGTCATCACCGTCCCGGCCTACTTCAACGACAGCCAGCGCCAGGCCACCAAGGACGCCGGCCGGCTCGCCGGGCTCGAGGTCTTGCGGCTCGTCAACGAGCCGACGGCGGCGGCGCTCGCCTACGGGCTCGATCGCAAGAACGAGGGCACCGTCGCCGTCTACGACTTCGGTGGCGGCACCTTCGACATCTCCATCCTCAAGATGGAGCGGGGGATCTTCGAGGTGAAGGCGACCGGCGGCGACACGCGGCTCGGCGGCGACGACCTCGACGATGCGATCGCGGGGTGGTTCCTCGCGGGCATCGGTCTCGACCCCGAGCGGGCGGCCAGCCGCGAGGTCCAGGCGCTGGTGCGGCGGGCGGCCGAAGACGCCAAGTGCAGGCTCTCGGCGGCCGCGTCGACGGAAATGACGGTCACGCTTTCCGACGGCGTGCCTGCAAGCCGGACGCTCACCCGCTCCGAGCTCGACGATCTCATCGCCCCGATCGTCGAGCGCACGCTCGCCCCTTGCCGGCGGGCGCTCGCCGACGCGGGCCTTCGCCCGGCGGACGTCGACGCGATCGTGCTGGTCGGCGGCAGCACGCGCATCCCGCTCGTGCGGTCCAAGGTGCGGGAGCTCTTCGGGCGCGAGCCGCTCTGCGATCTCGACCCCGATCAGGTCGTGGCGCTCGGCGCCGGCGTGCAGGCCGGCATCCTCTCCGGCCGCCAGAAGGACATGCTGCTGCTCGACGTCGTGCCGCTTTCGCTCGGCATCGAGACCATGGGCGGCGTCATGACCCGTCTCATCGAGCGCAACACCACGATCCCGACCAGCGTCACCGAGACCTTCACCACCGCGGTCGACAACCAGACCGCCGTCGACGTCCACGTCCTCCAGGGCGAGCGCGAGATCGCCAAGGACTGCCGCAGCCTGGTGCGCTTCTCGATCCCGATCGAGCCCGCGACGGCCGGGTTCCCGCGCGTCGACGTGGTGTTCATGATCGACGCCAACGGCATCTTGAACGTCACCGCCCGCGACGTCCGCAGCGGCCGCGAGCGCTCGCTCGACGTCAAGCCCTCGTACGGCCTCACCGACGAGGAAATCGAGCGCATGCTCGAGGAGTCGATCGACCACGCCGAGGAGGACGTCGCCGAACGCCTGCTCGCCGAGGCCAGGACCGAGGCGGCGACGCTGGTCCGCCAGATCGAGCGCACGCTCCGGGACTCACGGGACCTGCTCGAGCCCGGCGAAGAGGCGACCATCCGGGCCGCGATCGCGACGCTCGAGAGCGCGGCCGCGGATCGTGATTACCATCGCATTCGCGACCTCACCCAGAGCCTCGACGACGCGAGCGCGGCCTTTGCGCACCGGATCATGTCGGCGTCGATCAAGACGGCACTCGAGCACAAGTCGGCGGGAGGTGGCCCATGGGCCTGAAATGGGATGATGCGGAGGATCTGGCGATCGAGCTGGCGGACGAGCACGACGGGGTCGATCCCCTGACCGTCCGCTTCACCGATCTCCATCGGTTCGTGGTGGCCCTGGCGGATTTCGACGACGATCCCAAGGCCTCCAACGAGGGCAAGCTGGAGGCCATTCAGATGGCGTGGCTCGAAGAGTATCGCGACCGGAAAGACGATTGAGGAGACGGCCATGGCGATCATGCAAATCAGCCGAAAAGTCGACTACGCGCTGCGCGCGGCGATACACCTCGCCTACCAAAGCGACCGCCGCCCGTGCTCCGTCACCGAGATCGCGGCACAGGAAAGCATCCCGAAGAAATTCTTGGAGAAGATCATTCAGGACCTGATCCATCATGGCCTCGTCCGCTCGACGCGCGGCGCGCAGGGTGGCTACGCCCTCGCCCGCGAGGCGGAGAAGGTGACGTTCAAGGACGTCATCGAGGCCATCGAGGGTCCGGTCTCACTGAACGTCTGCGTCGGCGACGCCGGCGAGACGATGGATTGCTGTACCCAGTACCCGCGCTGCGGGATGCTCTGGGTGTGGCGCGAGGCCCAGAAGCGGGTGATGGACGTGTTCGCGACGACGACGCTGGCCGACGTCCTGCAGAAACGTACGACGATACCGACGGTGGCCGACGCTGCGACAGGTTGACAGGGCGACCACGCTTGGACTCGGCGCGTCGAAGGGCGCGTTCGCGGGTTCGAGCAGAAGGGGGGAGAAGAGATGACAGACCCTAATACCGAAGACCGATTCGCCGGGTTCATGCAGCCCGACGCGATTCTACCTATGCAGTTTTTTCAGTCGCTGCGCTCGAAGGGTAAGTTCGACGGCGAGCGCCGCCTGATGATCGCCGTGCTCGAGGACGCCGTGAACTGTTTCATGAAGCAGATCCACGCGATCGATCCCAAGGCTCGCCAGCTCTACCAGGACGCCGAGGAATGGATCATGGCCGACGACCGCACCTGGTTCTTCGGGTTCGGCAACGTCTGCGACACCCTCGACCTCGACTCCGACTACCTCCGTGAGGGGCTCGTGAAGTGGCGGGATGCCGCCCGGCAGCGAGCCGGCGCGGCGGCGAGCACGGACGGTACGGCCGACAGCGAGGGTGACGACGAGGGACTCCGTCAGGCGAACGCCTGATCCCGCTGCGGGGAACGATCGAACGGGCGGCGGAGCGTTCAGGCTCCGCCGCCCGTCTTCGTTTCGGGGGCGCGGCTCGCTCCACCGCCCACGAAGACGACGCTGCCGCTCTGGATGCGATCGATGATCGTGGCGGCGACGGCGGGATCGAGGGCGGGACAGCCCCAGCTCCGTCCCACCCGGCCGCCGTTCTGCGCGCGGAAGTCCGCGCTCACGTAGTCGGCGGGATGGATCACGATCCGGCGCTCCAGCGCGTTGTCGTTGACGCCCGGCTCGAGCCCGATCAGCTCGAGCGAGTAGCCGTGCATCCCGATGTAGGTATGGCCCGTGAGAAAGGTGCCGAGGCTCGATTGCTTGCTCGCGAGGGCGTTCCCGAAGCTCGTCGCGACGTCGGGATTGGCATCGGTCGTCGAGCCGCGCCCGTGGGCGACGAACTCGTGAAACAGCACGCGGAGCTGCTTCGGATCGAGCACCCAGAGCCGGCGCTCGCGCGACGGCAACGAGTAGTCGATGACGGTGAGCACGCGGTTCCGGACGAGCCCGCTGGCGTCGATCTGCCGGTAGGCCGTGAGCGCGCGCGCCAGGAGATCGGGCCGCGGGACGGAGCCGCTCGCGGGCTCGCCGCGGGCGGGCGAGACGACCAGCACGGCCGCCAGCACCATCGCGAGGGTGACGCTGCGGGCGCCGCGGGCTCGGCTCGGCATCCGCGTCAGTCGCCGCCCGGCGCCACGAGGAGCTCGTCGAGGCCGCGGAAGGGTCCGCGCTGGTGCCAGCGGAGCGGGCGATCCGGCACGAGCGCCAGCTTCGGCCAGCGGCGGGCGAGCGCCGCCAACATGACCTCGGCCTCGCTTCGCGCCAGCGAGGCGCCGAGACAGAAGTGGGCGGCGTGGGCGAACGAGAGCGCCGCGGGCTCGGACGGACGCGGCCGAAAGACGTCGGGGTCGGGGTAGGTCGCGGGGTCGCGATTGGCGGCCGCCAGGAAGACCAGGATCGGCTCGTACGGGGCGATCGCCACGCCGGTGATCGTGACCGTCTCGAGCGGAATGCGCACCACGAAGAGCGTCGGGGTCTCGTAGCGCAGGAACTCCGCGACGACGTCCGCCGCCGACCATCGTCCCGCCACGACCTCGCGGTAACGCTCCGGCCGGCCGAGCAACACCGACATGCCGTTCGAGAACAGGTCGCGGGTGGTACGGTGGCCGGCCGAGTAGAGCGTGGCGGCGAGCGAGAGCAGCTCGACGCGGTTCAGCCGCTCGCCGTTCTCCTCGGCCGCGAGCAGCGCGGAGAGGAGATCGTCGCCGGGCGCGCGCCGCCGCTCCTCGAGGAGCGCGCTCAGGTAGGCGTGGAACTCCTCCGAGGCCCGAATCGCGCGCTCGCGATCGGCGTCGTCGAGCTCGAGACCGAGCAACGGCGACACGGCGTCGCTCCACGCCGTCAGGCGATCACGGTCCGCGCTCGGTACCCCGAGCAGCTCCGAGATCACCAGCGACGGCAGCTGGTGCGCGAAGCGGTGCAGCAGGTCGATCGCGCGCTCGCCCGCGAGGCCGTCGAGCAGCCGCTCGGCCGTCGCCTCGATCCACGGCAGCAGGCTCGCCACCCGCCGCGGCGTGAACGCCTTCGACACCAGCCCACGCACGCGGGTGTGGTCGGGAGGGTCGAGGAAGTTGATGCGGTGGCTCATCTCGTCGCGCGCCGCGCCCGGAGGCAGTCCGGCCAGGTAGCGCCCGGCGATCGGCCCGGAGGCGCAGGCGCGCTCGCGGAAGACCTCGAGCGCGGCGTCGTAGCCGGTCACCGCGACGAAGCCGCTCTCGAGCCGGAGCACGGGCGCCGTGCCGCGCAGGCTCGCCAGCAGCGGATACGGATCGGCGCGGGCGAGATCCGTCGGGGAAAAGCTCGCCGCCATCGGAGAGACTAGCCGTCCGCGAGCGCGAGCCCGAGCCGGGCCGCGATCGCGCCGAGCGCCGGCCCCGCGCTCGCGTGCAGCACGACGTCGGCGTAGTGGTCGTAGGGCGTCTGCTCGCGGTTCACGACCACGAGCCGCGCCCCGTTCTCGAGCGCCGTTCGCGGCAGGCCGGCCGCGGGGTAGACCACCAGCGACGAGCCGATCACCAGGAAGACGTCGGCGGCCGCGGCGTCGGCGAACGCCATCGCGGTCTCGCGCTCCGGCATGGCCTGCCCGAAGGAGATGGTCGCGGGCTTCAGGAGCCCACCGCAGTCGCAGCGGAGATCGTACTCCCCGGCGGCGACGCGCGCCTGCACCGGTCCGCGATCCTGACGCGCGCCGCAGTCGAGACAACCGACCTCGAGCGCGGTGCCGTGGATCTCGATGATCGCCGCGCGCGACGTGCCGGCGCGCTGGTGCAGGCCGTCGACGTTCTGGGTGACGAGGCGGCGGAGGCCGCCGCGGCGCTCGAGGGCGGCGAGCACGCGGTGCGCGGCGTTCGGCTGCGCGTCGCGGAGTGCGGGATAGAGCTCGTTGCCCATCTCCCAGTACTGGCGGCGGGTCTCGGCGCTGGCGCAGAAGCGGTCGAAGGTGAGCTTGGTCGGGTCGTAGCGCGTCCACAGGCCGCCCGGGCTCCGGAAGTCGGGAATGCCGGACTCGGTGCTGATGCCGGCGCCGGTCAGCACGACGAGCGCGCGGGCCTCGCCGAGCAGAGCGGCGGCGCGCTCGATCTCCGCCTGTGGCAGCGTCTCGATGTCATTCCCCCTGGGCGAGCGACGCGACTCGATCGAGGTACGCCATCGCTTGCTGGTGTATCCCAGGCTGCGTGCTCTCGCGAGGCCCGGCGACGTTCAAGGTGTGGATGCCGTGCGCCGCAATCCAGGCGACGACCGTCGCGGGCGGGGGCGGATCGTCGAGGTCCACGATCAGGAACGGCCGCCCGTGGCGCTCGGCCAAGCGGACCGTGAGCGCCGTTCCGTCGCGCGGCCGGCCGCGGGTGAGCACGAGCGTGCCGTCGGCGTCGACGACGTTTCGTTCGGTGCGGGAGGCGTAGTCCGGCGACTCGTGCTCGCGAAGCGCGTAGCGCTCGGGGACGCGGCCGTCCTCGGCGCGCCGGCCGCGCGGGCACCACCCGCCGTGCGGCAGGTCGCGGGCGATCGCGACGTCGAGGGCGGCGCGGTCGACGCCGGTCTGTCCGCCCGAGACGATGCGTGCCAGCGGCGAGGGTACGCCGCTCGCCGCGCGCGTCACGAGGCGCGCTCCTCGCGGGGCCGGCCGAGCGCGGCGGGCGCCGCCGAGGTGCCGCTCGTGAGCGCGAGCACGGCGAGGGTCAGCACGTAGGGCAGCATCAGCAGGAGATGGTACGACACCGCGACACCGGCCGCCTGCAGGTGGAACTGGGCGGCGCTGGCGGCACCGAAGAGCACGGCGCCGGCGAGCATGCCGAGCGGGCGCCAGCGTCCGAACACGACGATCGCGAGCGCGATGAAGCCGCGACCCGCCGACATGCCCTCGACGAAGGTATTGGAGTAGGCGAGCGAGAGATAGCCGCCGCCCGCGCCCGCGAGCAGCGCCGCCACCAGCACCGCGCCGAAGCGGATCGCGCCGACCGGGACGCCGAGGCTCGCGGCCGCCGCCGGCGCCTCGCCGACGGCGCGGAGTGCGAGGCCGATGCGCGTCCGCGCAAGCACGACCCACACCAGCGGGACCAGCGCCAGCGCGACGTAGACCGGCGCCGGCTGGCGGAGCGGCGCGAGCCACACGCTGCCGCCGCCGATCGCGAGCGGCTGGAAGGTCGGGACGGTCAGCGCCGCGCCGGTGACGCCGAAGACGGCGCGATAGGCGACGCCGGTCGCACCCAACGCCAGGATGTTGAGGGCCGCGCCGGCGACCACCTGATCGGCGTCGAGCACGACCACCCAGAGAGCGAAGACCGCCCCCAATAGTGCGGCGGCGCCGCAGGCGGCCGCCATGCCGGCGAGTGGGCTCCCGGTCCACCAGCAGCCGAGCATGCCCGCGAAGGCGCCGGTCAGCATCAGGCCCTCGAGGCCGATGTTGATGACGCCGGCGCGCTCGCTCACCAGCTCGCCGAGGGCGGCGAAGAGCAGAGGGGTTCCGAGCGCCAGCGCCGCGGCGGCGAGCACGAGGAGGGTGTCGCTCACGGCGGGGCCTCGGCGGCGCGCGTCGCCGCACGCCGGCGCGCGAGCCACGGCGAGTCGGCGGCGAGCAGCGCCAGGATCACCGTCGCCTGGACGATCGCCACGAACACCGCCGACACCCCCGCCGTCCGCTGCATCGCGCCGGAGCCGGCGGCGAGCGCGCCGAAGAAGAGCGCCGACAATGCCACCCCGGCGGGATGCAGGCGCGCGAGAAGGGCGACGGCGATCGCGGTGTAGCCCTGACCGCCGGAGAACTGCTCGTAGAGCCGGCCGGTCACACCGGTCACCTCGATGGCGCCGGCGAGCCCGGCGAGCGCGCCGCTCGCGATCATCGCGGTCGCCAGTGCGCGCCCCGGCTCGAGGCCCGCGAGACGGGCCGCGACCGGGTTGTCGCCGGCCGCTCGCCAGCGAAACCCGAGCGCCGTCCGATACAGCAGCATCCAAACGGCCGGAACCAACAGCACCGCCAGGGCGACGCCGAGGTGGAGCCCGTCCGCCGCCGGCAGACGCGCGGCGGGCGGGAGGAGATCGCTCTGCGGATAGCGGGCGCCGGCCTCCATCAACGGACCGTAGACCGCGAAGCCGATCAGGCGCGCGGCCACGAAGTTCAGCATGATGGTCGCGATCACCTCGCTCACATTGCGCGCGATCTTGAGCCCGGCGGCGATGCCCGCCCACGCGGCGCCGGCCGCGGCGCCGCTCGAGAGCGCGGCGAGGAGCGGCAGCGGGAAGGGGAGTGCGCCCAGCAGCCCGCCGGTCGCGGTCGCGGCGAGCGCGCCCATCAGAAGCTGGCCCTCGGCGCCGATGTTCCAGGCGCCGCTCCTGAAGGCGATTGCGACCGCGAGACCGGTCAGGACCAAGGGGCACGTCTTGAGCGCGGTGTCGGTGAGCGCGAAGCCGTCGCCGGCGGCGCCGCGTCCGAGCGCGGCCAGCGCGAGCAGTGGATCGGCGCCGGCGGCGAGCAGCACCACGACGCTCACCGCGAGCGCCGCGGCGACCACCAGAGCGGGCACGGCGAGGCCCCAGAGGCGACGTGCCATCACGCCAGGCCGGCCATCAGGTTGCCGATCCGCGTCCGGTCGAGCGGCGGCATCGGTCCGGCGAGGCGGCCGCGGTAGAGCACGAACACCCGATCGGCGACGCGCGCGAGCTCGTCGAGATCGGTCGAGAGCAGCACGATCGCGGTGCCGCCCGCCGCGGCCGCCGCGAGGAGATCGTGCACGTGCGCGCTGGCGGCGACGTCGAGGCCGCGTGTCGGGTTCACGGCGATCAGCACGCGCGGTGCCATGGCGAGCGCGCGCCCGATCACCACGCGCTGTTGGTTGCCGCCGGAGAGCGCGCCGATCGGATGGTCGAGGCTCGGGGCCGTGACCCGAAAGTCGCGCACCAAGCCGGCGGCGAAGGCGCGAGCCGCCGCGACGTCGAGTCGGCCCGCACGCGTGCAGCGCGCCAGCTGGGTCTCGGCGAGGATCGCGTTCTCCCAGACGCTGAGCCCCAGGGCGAGCCCCTCACGATGGCGATCGCCCGGGATGAGGACGAGGCCGGCGCGCTCGGCGGCGTGCAGGTCGGCGGCCGGTATCGTCGTGCCGTGCACGACGACGGTGCCGCGCCGCGGGATCGCGCCCCGGAGCGCCGCCGCGAGCTCGAGCTGGCCGTTGCCGTCGACGCCGGCGATCCCCGCGATCTCGCCCGCCGCGACGGTCAGGCCGACGCCGGCGAGGGCGACGCGCCCGGTGGCAGCCTCGGTCGCGACGTCGCGGACGACGAGGGCGAACGGCTCCGCCGTCGGGACCTGCGCCGGCCGTCGCGGCGTCTCCGAGAGTGCCTCTGCCGTTCCCACCATCAAGCGCGCCAGCTCCGGCGCCGAAAGATCGCGGGCGGCGACCGTCGCGACCAGCTTCCCCTGACGGAAGACGCTCACACGGTCGGAGAGAGCGAGCGCCTCCGCGAGCTTGTGGGTGACGAAGAGCACGAGGAGCCCTTCGTCCCGCAGGCGCCGCAGGGTCGCGAAGAGATCGTCGATCTCCGCCGGCGTCAGCACCGCCGTCGGCTCGTCGAGCAGGAGGACGCGCGGCGCGGCCGCGAGCGCGCGCAGGATCTCGACCCGGGCCTGCGCGCCGACCGGCAGGCTGTCGCACGGCACCGTCGGATCGCCGATGTCGAGCCCGTGCGCCGCTGCGAGGGCACGCGCCTCGGCGGCGAGCCGGGCGGGCGAGAGCCAGCGGCGTCGCGCCGCGGCAACGTCGGCGAGCGCCAGGTTCTCGGCGACGGACAGCGCGCCGACCAGCGCGAAGTGCTGATGCACGACGCCGACGCCGGCGGCCCGCGCGGCGCTCGGATCGCCGGGGCGGAGCGGCACGCCGTCGATGGCGATCGTGCCGCCGTCGGGACGGAGCGCGCCGGCGATCAGGCGCACCAACGTCGACTTGCCGGCGCCGTTTTCGCCGAGGATGCCGTGGATCTCTCCCGGGGGGAGGTCGAGGTCGAGCGGGGCCAGCGCGGTGAGCGCGCCGTAGCGTTTGGTGAGGGCTCGCAGCGCGAGCCGCACTCAGAACTCCGCCGTCGGAACCTTCAGGCTCCCGGCGCGCACGGCGGCCGTCGTGGCGTCGACCGCCGCGCGCACGTCGGCGGGGATCTTCGCGGCGAGCGCCGGGTTGTAGACCACCGCGATCGTGCCGTCCGCCATGTGCTTCTCGATCACCCGACCGCGAAAGGTCCCGTCCTTCACCTCGCGGGCGACGGCGACGAAGGCTGCCGGGATGTCGATGACGGCGCTCGCCAAGACCGCGGTCGGGCTCACCTCGTGCTGGGCGCGATTCGAGCCGAACGCGAAGATGCCGCGCTCGGCGGCGGCCTGGAACACGCCGGGGGCGGCGGCGTCGGCGTTCTGCAGCACGAAGCGGCAGCCGCGATCGACGAGCGCCAAGGTCGCCGTCCGCGCCGCCCCGACGTCGTCCCAGTTGCCGATGTACGAGACCGTCACCGGATGGCCGGCGCGGCCGTGCGCGGCTCCCGCCTCGAAGGCGAGGAAGGTGCTCTTCACCGACGGGATCTCCATGCCGCCGACGGCGCAGGCCGCGCCGTCCGGAGCCATGCGGGCGGCGAGCTCGCCGAGGACGAAGGTCGCCTCCTCGAGGCGGAAGACGATCGGCGCGACGTTCGGGCGTACGGTGTTGCCGGAGGTCGTGATGAACACGGTCTCCGGAAAATCCGGTGCCACCCGCGCGGCGGCGTCCTGGAACTCGAAACCGTGACCGATCACCAGGCGGAAGCCGCGACGCGCGTAGTCGCGGAAGGCCCGCTCGAACTCGGGCGGCGTGCGCGTCTCGGCCTGGCTCACCTCGGCCCCGAGCTGATCGCGGATGGCCATGAGGCCGTCATAGGCGGCGGCGTTCCAGCCGGCGTCGCTGATCGGACCAGGACTCAGGAGCGCCACCTTGAACCCGCCCACGGGTGTGTCCTGCGTGCAGCCGACGAGCCCCACGAGCAGGATCGAGGCGAGAGCCGACGCAGCCCGGGGCGACATGGCGGCGAACGCTACCGGGGAGGGCAGGCAGCCGCAACCATTTGCGCGCCGTGATTGACTCCGTCTCGGCCTCGGAGCTACCTGGCCGAGCTTGTCGGCTCCTTGCCATCGCCGCGTGCGATCCGCTTCGCGTCCGAGCCCACGCACGAGCGCGAGTCGGTGGCTCGCGCTCGCCGCGGGCTTCGTGGGCCTGATCGCCGCGGCCTCGGCCCCGGCGGATGCGCAGTCGAGCGCGCGCGCCGTTCCCGTGAAACCGGTGCGGACGCTGCCCGCTCCCGGCTCGGCGAGCGATCGCATCGTCGTGAAGTTCGCCGAGGGCACGGGGGTGCGTCTCGGCGCCCGCGGCTTCGAGGCGCCGGCCCACGACCTCGCGTCGCTCGCGGACGTGCTCGACGCCCTCGGCATCGGCGGCGGCGCCGTCCGTCCGCTCTTCGATCGGCCCGCGGCCACGCTCGCCGCCGAGCGCCGAGAGGGCGAGCGCCGCGCGGGCCGCGAGCTCGCCGACCTCGGCCTTTATTACGCGATCGTGCTGCCCCCGGGTCGGCGCGTCGCCGAGGTCGCCGACGCGCTGAACGGGCTCGCGATCGTCGAGCTGGCGATGCCGGTTCCCCTGCCGGCGCCACCCCCGGTCGACCTCGCTCCGCCGACCCCGGACCTCACGAGCGGACAGGGGTATCTCTCCTCGGCACCGGTCGGCGTCGGCGCCAGCGACGTTGCCTCGGTCCCGGGCGCGGACGGAGCGGGGATCACGATCGTCGATGCCGAGTTCTCCTGGACGCTCGCTCACGAGGATCTCGAGCTACCGCCGTCGGCGAGCATCGACGGCCTCGTCGGCGTCGACCCTTTTCCCGATGACGGCAATCACGGGACGGCCGTCCTCGGCGTGCTGGGCGCGCGCCGGAACGGGTACGGGGTCGGCGGCCTCGCGCCCGCCGCGTCGCACCGCGTGGCGCCCGTCTTCACGGCCGAGCTCGGCTACGACGTCGGACGCGCGGTCAGCATCGCGACGGGCGTGCTCGGACCGGGTGACGTCATCCTGCTGGAGCAGCAGATCGGGGTCTGCGGCAGCCTCTGCGACAACGCGGCGGCGACGGGGTGCGGACCCGTCGAGTACTATCTCCCGTGGTACGACGCGATCGCGACCGCCACCGCGCTCGGCATCACGGTCGTCGAGGCGGCCGGCAACGGCAACGTCGACCTCGACGGACCGGCGTGCGGCGGGCTCTTCGACCGCCAGCGCGCGGATTCCGGCGCGATCATCGTGGGCGCGGGCTCGCCCTTCGATCGCAGCCGGCTCTTCTTCTCGTCGTACGGAAGCCGGGTCGACGTCCAGGGCTGGGGCATCTTCGTGACCACCACGGGCTACGGCGGCCTCTTCGATCCGGACGACGTCCGGCAGCGCTATACCGACTCCTTCAGCGGCACGTCGAGCGCGTCGGCGATCGTGGCCGGCGTCGTCGCCGCGATCCAGGGAGCGCGGATCGCGGCGGGGAACGATCCGTTCACGCCGCGGGCTCTCCGGGCGCACCTGCGCGCGACCGGGACGCCGCAGACGCTCGGCGCCTTCGCGCTGACGGGAACGATCGGTCCGCTGCCGAACTTGGCGCGCGCCATCCAGTGCGGCAACGGGGCGCTCGATCCGAACGAGTCCTGCGACGACGGCGGCCTGAAGGCCCGCGACGGCTGCAGCCCGACGTGCGAGGTCGAGGCCTGCGCGAGCTGCGCCGGGGAGCCGTCGATCTGCGTGCCCCCGGCCAAGGCATGCATCAAGTGCACTCGCGCGATCGTCTCCGAGGGCGCCCGCGCGGCCGCGGCACGGGCCACCGCGCTCGCGAAGTGCGAGAGCGCCAAGATCGCGGGCGCGCTGCCGGCGGCGGGTGCGTGTGCCGGCGAGCCGGTGACGGTGCGGAGGATCGCCAAGGCCTCGGCGCGGATGGCGGCGAAGATCGCGGCGGCCTGCGGCGGCGCCGACAAGGTCTGCGGCACCTTCGACCGCAACGAGGTCACGGCGGCGACCCTGCGATGGCCGGCGACGTGTCCGGATCTCGATCACGGCGGCTGTACCAACCCGATCGGCGATTGCGGCGACGTCGTCACCTGTCTCGAGTGTATGCAGGGAGCCGCCGCCGAGCGCACCAGCATGCAGGCCTCCGGGGCGCTCAATCCGAGCGACCCGCGTCTCGCGCGGCGCCTCAACAGGTGCCAACGGGCGATCGGAGAGGCGGCCGCCGCCGACTTCGTCGCCCGCTCACGGGCCCTGCAGCAATGCTGGGACGGCCGGGCTCGCCAACGCCACGAGGACGACTGCTCGACCCTGAATGGGGTGAGCCCGGCCGCTCGTGCCGCGGCGCTTCGCGAGGAGCGCCTGCAGGCGAAGCTGGTGCGGAAGATCTGCAAGGCCTGCGGCGGCCCCGACGGCCTCTGCGACGGCGTCGACGACCTCCTGCCGGACGCGATCGGCTTCACCCCCTTCTGCGAGGCCGTCACGACCCCGCGTGGCCGACCGTGCGCGCGCCCGGTCGCGAGCGTCGGCGACCTCATCGGCTGCGTCGACTGCGTCGCCGAGCACTACGCCGCCTGTGCCGATGCCGTCACCGTGCCGGAGTTCATGAGCTATCCGGACGCGTGCAACACTCCTCCGCTCGGACCGTGTTGCGAGACGCACGCCACCGCCGGGTGCGAGGCCGACGAGTGCAGCGCATGCGTCTGCGGTCGGGACCTCTTCTGCTGCGCCGTCGCCTGGGACGAGACCTGCGCGCGCGAAGCGGAGCTGAAGTGCGGGATCGTGTGCCGCTGCGATCAATGAGGGCACGACGGCAATTGCATGGCTCCACCAAAGCCTCTACAAGCGGCGCGATGAAAATCCGGGTCCGAAGCGGCGAGGCGACGGCGATCCCCGCCGACGTGGTGATCGTGCCGATCGTCGCCGGCGACGAGGACGGGCCGCGTCTCCGTGCGATCGCGCGGCGCGCCGGCGGCGCCGCCTTCAAGCGGGCGGTCGCGGCGGCGCGCTTTCGCGGCCGCGAGGGACAGGCGAACGTGCTGCCGCTCCAGGGGCCGCGCCGCCAGGCGATCGCGCTCGTCGGGCTCGGCGAGCGCGGCCGGCTCGATCTCGACGCTTGGCGCCGCGCCGCCGGCCACGCCCGCCACCTGGCGCACGCCGTCGGCGCGCGGCGCGTGGTGCTCGACCTCACGGCGCACGCCGTCGACCAGACGCAATTCGCGGCGATCGCCGAGGGTTTCCAGCTCGCCGGCTATCGCTTCGGCAAGTACAAGTCGGAATCCGAGGTCCCCACCGCCGTCGACGAGCTCGTGATGGTCGTGACCGCGCCGCCCGCCGAAAAGGCACTGGCCTCGCTGTGGACCGCGATCGATGCGACGGTTGCCGGCGTCACGCTCGCCCGCGACCTCGTGAACGAGCCGGCAGCGGTGAAGACGCCGACCTATCTCGCGACCCTCGCCAAGCGGGTGGGCAAGGAGGCCGGGATCGAGGTCGAGGTCTGGGACCCCAAGCGCATCGCCAGCGAGAAGCTCGCGGGTCTCACCGCGGTCGCGCGCGGCAGCAACGAGGAGCCGCGCTTCGTCCGCCTGCGCTACAAGGGCAAGGGCGCCAAGCGGCGGGTCGCGCTCGTCGGCAAGGGCATCACCTTCGACTCCGGCGGCCTCTCCCTCAAGCCCGCCAAGAGCATGGAGACCATGAAGTGCGACATGGCCGGCTGCGCGGCCGTCCTCGCCACCATGACCGTGCTCGGCCGCCTGAAGCCCGCGATCGACGTCGACGCCTTCATCCCGATCACCGAGAACCTCCCCGGCGGCAAGGCGCAGAAGCCCGGCGACGTGATTCGCTTTCGGAACGGCAAGACCGTCGAGGTGCTGAACACCGACGCCGAGGGGCGGCTGATCCTGGCGGACGCGCTCCTGCTCGCCGCCGAGGGCGAGCCCGATGCCATCATCGATCTCGCCACCCTGACGGGCGCCTGCATCGTGGCGCTCGGCACTCAGGTCGCCGGTCTCTTCGCCAACGACCAGGCGCTCGCCGATCGACTGCTCGCGATCGCCACCGAGACCGGCGAGCCGCTCTGGCAGCTTCCGCTCGTCGCCGAGTACAAGGACGACATCAAGAGCGCGGTCGCGGATCTCAAGAACATCGGCGGCGGTCACGCCGGCAGCATCACCGCGGCGCTCTTCCTGCAGGAGTTCGTCGGGACCACGCCCTGGGTCCACCTCGACATCGCCGGTCCCGCCTTCCTCGAGAAGGGCCTGGCCTACGCGCCGAAGGGCGGCACGGGCTTCGGCGTCCGGACGCTGGTCGCGTATCTGACGTCGGCCGCCGAGTAGATCGAACACGTAGTCACGGCGCCGAGCAGCGACGGCGGCCTGCGGGAAACGCGCGCGGTGGAGGGGTCGCCCGCGGGTCCTACGGAGCCGGAGCGCGGCGCGCCCTCATCGGGCGATCAGCGCGGCACGATCGATCGGCGCGTAGCGCTCCTAACCGAGATCGGACCCGCGGGCGACCCCTCCACCGCGCGCGCGTCATCGCCGCAGCTCGGAAGACTCTTTGCCCCCCGGCACTGCCATCGCGTGCGTCCTATGCCTGTTTTACGAGCTGCGACGGCGTGGGCGGACGGTGGAGGGCTCGGCGGTGGGTCCGATCTCGGCAAGGAGCGCAACCGCGCCAGTCGCGCGCGCCGCGCCGATCGCCCGATGAGGGCCATGCGCTACTGCGATAACGCCGCTCGCGGAATGACTGTCGTTCGCCGCCGATGCGCCGATCGCGGCGCTCCGCCGCCGTAGGACCCGCCGCCGAGCCCTCCACCGTCCGCTCTTCCCGACGGCCGCCGTCGCAGGACACGTTTCCCGGTGTTACGAGCGGAAACTACTCAGCCGCGACGGGCGCGCCGCGGGGGCTTCGACTTTGCCTGCGGCTTCTGCTTCCGCCCGCTCTCGACGGCGCGCTTCTTGGCGGGAGACTTGGCGCTCGGCGTTTTCGTGAGCTTCGCCTCGCGGGTCGGAGCGGCGCTGCCGCGGGCCTGCTGCACCGCCGACTTGCGCGGACGATCGGCGCGCAAGGTCGGCGCCGTGCGCCCGACGCGTCCGGCGCTCTTCTTGCCCTGGGCCACCGCGATCGGGCGTCGCGTTCCACCGCCGGCGCGCGCCACGCTCCGTGTGGTGCGGCCGCCGCGGGTCGCGCGGGCGACGCCGCGCCGTGCGTGCACCGGCTCGACGTAGGTGGCGAGTCCGACCCGGAGCGGCTCCGCCTTGCCGGCGGGCACGCGGAGCGAGTACCCGCTCGGGGTGACGCCGCTCCGGAGCGCCGGATTGAGCTCGGCCAGCTCGGAGGTCGTGACCCCGCAGAGATCGGCCGCCGCGCGCAGCGATACCTGGCGGTCGACGTCGACGGTCTCGTAGTGCGGCTGCGGCGCGTGGGTAGGGGTCTCGAAGCCGTACTCCTGCGGCGCCTTCGCGATCTGGACGGCCGCGAGGAAGCTCGGAACGTAGGCCGACGTCTCCCGCGGGAGGTAGCCGCGCTCGCGCATGTCCCAGAAGTCGTCGACGTCCTTCCTGTCGGCCAGGATGCGCGCGACTCTGTACTCGCCGCTGTTGTAGGCCGCGAGCGAGAGCTCCCAGTCGCCGAACATCTCGTGCAGGTCCTTGAGGTACTGCGAGGCGGCGTGCGTCGACTTGATGGGGTCGCGCCGCTCGTCGACCAGGCTGTCGATCCGGAGACCGTAGCGCCGCCCGGTTTCCGGGATGAACTGCCACGGCCCGGCTGCCCCCGCGGGTGAGACGGCCTGCGTGCGGTAGCCGCTTTCGATGAGCGGCAGATAGGCGAGCTCGGCCGGCAGGCCCTCGCGCACCAGAATATCCCTCATCGACGGCAGGTACTTGGCGCCGCGCGAGAGCGCGGTGTCGAAGAACCCGCGGAGATGGGTCTGAAAGGCCTCGACCCGGTGCTGGACGGCCGGATTCTCGAGGTCGAACGGTGCCTCGGCCGCCGCCGCGGCGCCATGCGACTTGCTGGCCACGTGAGCCGTCGACGGAGCTCCCATGGGTGCGGCGCTCGTCATCGCCTGCTTTGCACTCGGACCGACGTGAAAGCAGCCGCTGATCAGCATCGCCACCACGGGGAGCAGGATGTGCGGACCGCCACGGCGGCCCCACGTCAATCCCCTGGGTATCGTCATCACACCCCCGAATCCCCCTCTGGACCCCACCCACTGACGGTACCGGGCTGATCCGATGCGCTACCAGTCCGAAACGACCTCGGGCGCTTATACACGCAAAATTCAGATATGCAAGCAAAAAATCGAGATGGGGCGCCACATTAGCTCAAAAGGGCAGGCCAGTGTGGCGCAGCGCGCCAAGAACGTCGCGCCGCAGCACGTGTGACGAGTCGCATACCAACCGACGTGGCGTCCTGCCCTCGACCGTCAGATTGACAGCTCCGTCCCTCGCCCGTATGGACGCGAACGATGCATTGGAGCCGCGGAATAGGCCGGCGTCTCAGCGGCCTCGTTCTCGCCGCGCTCCTGCTCGTGCCGTTGGTGACGTGCGGGCACCATCACGTCACCGACACCGCGAGCACGAGCGGTTGCGCCGTCTGTGTGGTGGCGCACCACACGCCCGCCGTGCTCGCGGCCGCCCCGTCGGCGCTCGCCCTGGCTCTCGCGCCGCTCACGCTGCCGGCGGCGGCCCGCGTCGTTCCCGCGCACCGGGTGCATTCGCCGATCGCCGGCCGCGCTCCCCCTCTCTCCTCCTCGATACTCGCGATTTCCTAGACACCGCCACGTCGTAGTCCCGCGCCTTCGCGCGTTCGACCGCCCGTGGCGGCCGAACCAGTCGAAGGAGGAGACGATGACGTCATCGTGGAAGAGGTGTCTCGGGACGAGCGCCGCGGCGCTCGTGGTCGTGATCACCGCCATGCCGGTGCCGGTGCGGGCGGACGACCCGTCCGTCCAGGATTTGCAGCGCGAGCTCCGCGAGATGAAGCGCCAGATGCAGCAGATGCAGGAAAAGATGGAGCGCCAGGAGAAGCTGCTCGAGAAGCTCGGCGGCACGGGCGCCGCGGCGTCGCAGGCGGCTCCGCCGGCGGCCACCGCGCCCGCGGTGACGACGCCTCCGGCCTCGCCGGCCGAGGTCGAGCGGGTCGCGGACGAGGTCGCGCGTCGCATTCAGCCGCAGCTCGCCGCCGCCAACAAGACCTTTGCGGCGCAGTTCAACCCGGCGATCGGCTTCTTCATCGACGACGTGTTCTCGTACTCCGAGCACGACCGCGCCAACAACGAGTTCCGCTCGGGCGAGCTCGCCGTCTCCGCCAACGTCGACCCGTTCGCGCGCGCTTACGGGATCATCAACGGCACGCAAGACGAGATCGAGGTCGAGGAGGCGGCGATCGTCACCACCTCGCTCCCCTACAACCTGGCGGTGAAGGGCGGACGCTTCTTCGCCGACTTCGGACGGATCTCGAAGTTCCACGACCACGACCTACCGTTCGTGAACCGGCCGCGCGTGCTCGACGAGTACGTGGGCGGTGAATCGCAGGCGGACGGCCTCGAGGCCAGCTGGCTGGTGCCGATCCCGCACTACCTGACGCTCACCGCCGGCTTCTACAACAAGCTCGGCGGCGACAACGACCGCGTCGACAACGGGATCCCGCGCGACTTCTCGAAGCTCACGTACCTCGGCCGCGCCGCGACGTTCGTGAACCTGACCGACGAGCAGAGCCTCGACCTCGGCGCCAGCTACGCCTATACGCCCAAGGTCGACGTCGACAACGGCTACGAGCGCCATCTGGTCGGCGGCGACCTCACCTATCGCTACACGCCGCTCAGCCAGTCCGCGTACCGCGGCCTGGTATGGGGAACGGAGGTGCTGGTGAATCGCGAGCACCGCCCCGTCGGTGGCTTCCCCGACCAGGAGCCCGACGAGCCGCTGCGCTTCACGCGGCGCGACGCCGTCGGCCTCTACAGCTACCTCGAGCCCCGTCTCACCCGCCGCCTCTACCCGGGCTTTCTCTTCGACTACGTCCAGGCGATCGACGGCGGCGAGCCTTCGACCCGCGCCTACTCGCCCTACCTCACGATCTGGGCCTCGGAGTTCCAGCGCTTCCGCCTGCAGTACACCTACCTCGACGCGCCGCGGGACCACGACAACCAGTTCTTCCTGCAGTGGACCGTCATCATCGGCTCCCACTCGCACAGCTTCCGCGATCGCTGAGAGAGGAGCGGGACCATGAGACGCATCGCATTCGCGCTGTTGGCGGCGGTCACCGTCCTGGCGCCGGCCGGACGCCTCCTCGCCGAGGACAAGATCCGGGTCGTGACCACGATTCCCGACCTCGCCGACATGACCCGCCACATCGGCGGCGACCTCGTCGAGGTGACGAGCATCGCGACCGGGGTCGAGAACATCCACGCCATCCCCTTGAAGCCGAGCTTTGCCGTGCTCCTGAACCGCGCCGACGTGGTGGTGTCGATCGGGCTCGCGGCCGAGCACGCCTTCCTCCCCGCGCTCCTCGAGGCGGCGCGGAATCCCGCCATTCTCCCCGACACCCCCGGCTACATCGAGGCCGCCACCTCCGTCACGCCGCTCGAGGTGCCGGTCAAGATCGACCGTGCGCTCGGGGATCAGCACCCGATGGGAAACCCCCACGTCAACCTCGATCCGGTACGCGGAAAAGACATGGTGCGCGCCATCGCCGACGGTCTGTCCCGGAAATATCCCCAGCACGCGGCCGTCTTCGAGAAGAACCGCGACGCCTATCTCGCCGAGCTCGATGCCGCGATCGCGCGCTGGGCGAAGCTGGCGGCGCCGCTCAAGGGCGTGAAGCTCGTGAGCTACCATCCCGATCTCCTCTACTTCGCGGAGCGCTACGGGATGGAGGCGGTCGGGACGATCGAGCTCCGGCCGGGCGTGGATCCGACGCCCGCGCACGTCGCCGAGCTCGAGCAGCGCATGAAGGCGGAGGGCGTCAAGATCGTCGTGCGCGAGCTGCACTATCCGGCCGGCCTGGCGGAGACGATCAGCGAGCACACCGGCGCCAAGCTGGTCGAGCTCCCCGGCATGGCCGGCGGGTCGGCCGACAGCCGCGACTACATCGGCTTCATCGATCACAACGTCCGGACGATGGTGCAAGCCGTCGAGAGCGGTGGTACGTGAGCGACGCGGTGCTCACGCTTCGCGACGCGAGCTTCGGCTACGAGGGTGCGCCGGTGCTCCAGCACGTCTCGCTCGCCGTCGAGCGCGGCGAGTTCGTGGCCCTCCTCGGGCCGAACGGCGCCGGCAAGACGACACTGCTGCGCGGCGTCCTCGGTCTCGTCCCCGTGCTCTCCGGCGAGGTCGTCTGGGGGAGCGATCGGCGCCGCCGTCCGCCCGGCTACGTGCCGCAGCGCGAGTCGCTCGACGCGGTCTTTCCCCTCACCGTCGCCGAGGTGGTGACCATGGGGGTGTACGCGCGCCTCTCGCCGTTCCGCCCGGTCGGACGGCGCGAGCGTGCCCACGCGCTCGCGTGCCTCGACGCGGTCGGTCTCGCCGACCTCGCCGGCGGGCCGTTCTGGGAGCTTTCCGGCGGCCAGAAGCAGCGGGTGCTGATCGCGCGGGCGCTCGCGGTCGAGCCCGAGCTGATGCTCCTCGATGAGCCGACCGCCGGTGTCGACCCGGCGGCCGAGGACGCGATCATGGCCGCGATCGAGCGCCTGCATGCGGGCGGCCTCACCGTCGTGCTGGTCAGCCACCAGCTCCGCCGCGGGCGCGCCGCGATCGGCAGCGTCATCTGGGTCGAGGACGGCCGCGCCGTGAAGGGTCCGGCCGACGTGGTGCTCGACGGCCAACGACACGCCGACTTCATGCCGCGGCGGCGGGCGGATCCATGAGCACCTTCGGCGAGATCCTCAGTCCGAGCTTTCTCCTCCGCGACGCGCTGGTGGGCAGCGTGCTCGTCGGCCTCGCCTGCCCGCTCGTCGGCGTCTACTTCGTGCTTCGCCGCATGGTGTTCCTCGGGGTCGCCCTGCCGCAGGTGTCGGCCGCCGGGATCGCGGCCGCCTTCCTCGGCTATCGTCTGGCGGTGGGCCCGCACGAGCACGGCCAGGTCGCCGAGCGCACGATCGCGCTCTTCGGGTCGCTCGGCTTCACGCTCCTCGCCCTCCTCTTTCTCGCCGCCCTCGAGCAGCGCCGTTCCCGCCAGAGCGTCGAGGTCAGGATCGGCGTCACCTACGCGATGGCGGCGGCGGCGACGATCCTCTTCCTCGCCGCCGATCCCTACGCCGAGGCCCAGCTCGTCGGCATTCTGAAGGGTGACATCCTGGCCACCACTCGCTCGAGCCTGTCGCTGGTCGCGACCGTGCTCGGCGGGGTCGTGGCGGCACTCCTCGTCTTCCGTCGCGAGCTCCTCTTGGTCTCATTCGATCGCGACATGGCGGCGGTCCTCGGCTTTCGCACCCGGGTCTGGGACACGCTCCTCTATCTCCTGATCGGCATCACCATCTCCTTCGGCGTCATGACCGCGGGGCCGATGGTGACCTTCGGGTTCCTCATCATCCCCCCGGTGACGGCCCGTATGGTGGCACGCCGCATGCTGACGTTCTCGCTCGTCGCGGCGCTCCTCGGCGGCGCGACGGCCTTTCTCGGCTTCGCGGGCGCCTATCGCTGGGACCTGCCGCTCGGACCCGCCGAGGTCGCGGTTGCGAGCATCCTCCTCCTGGTGGTCGCGGCGGGTCGGGCGCTGGTGCGCCTCGTCGCGGGAGGAACCGTCCGAATGGGTGGTGCCGCCGCCGTCATCCTGCTCGCGATCGCGGCGGGCTGCGTGCAGGCACCCCCGTCGGCGCCGCCGCCACCGGTCGCGGCGGTCGCCGTCCTGCCCCCGGTCAACCGCACCGGCGATCCGCTGCTCGTTGCCGGTACGTCGCTGCTCGAGCGCTACGCGCTCGACACCCCACGGGTCACCGTGCCGGACCTGATCGCGGCCGAGGCGCGTCGGCTGCTGCGCGAGCGCGGCGTGACGGTCGGAGATACGCGGACCGGCGGCGCCGCGCTTCGCATCGACGTCTGGCGCTGGCAGCCCGACAGCGAGACGCAGCCCGCGTCCGTGATCGTCGCGCTCGACGCGACGCTCTTCGACGTCGAGAGCGGGCAGACGCTGTGGAGCGTGCACCGCGCGCCGTACCCGATCCCGACGCAAGGCGCCGTCACCCTCGGCGTCGCCTACGAGATGGCCGCACGCGCCGCCGTCGCCGACGTCCTGGCGGCATGGCCGTCGCGTGCCAACCAGGGCCCGTGACGGCGCGCCAATCCGACCGGTGAGCGCCCGCGTACGGTCGACCGAGAGCACACTCGATCCCGACGGGCCGCCTGAAACCTGCCCCGCGTCTTCCAAATCGTTACTTCGGGGCTCTCCGAAGTGGGTCACCCTGCGCGCCGGCTCGTCGCGCAGGGTTCATTCATTCATTGATCGATTTCGGCCCCGTGCGCTTCGGGGCGCTCCGCGCCCCGAAGCTCCGATGGCCCTCGGAGCGCGAGGTCAACTCGCGCTCCTCGCCCTACGGTGAACTCGCGGCTCCTTGCTCTACGGCCGCTGGCTGGTGCGGAAGCTGCGGCGGTAGGTTTGTGGGCTCGTGCCGACCATTTGGCGGAAGCGGTCGCGGAAGGTCGCGGTCGAGCCGAAGCCGGCCTCGGCGGCGATGCGCTCGATCGAGAGGCGGCTGGTCTCGATCAGGTGCTGGGCCCGCCGCACCCGCACGCCCATGATCCAGCGCGCTGGCGTCGTCCCGGTCTGCTCGCGAAACCGCCGGCTCAGGCTGCGCGCGCTCATGCCCGCCCGGCGTGCGATCCGCTGCAGCGAGAGCGGTGCCCGCGGGTTGGCGTCGAGCCATCGCAAGAGCGGCTCGAGCGAGTCGCCGTTCGGCGCGGGCGCGGCGTGTACGATGCACTGGGCCTGGGCGCCGTCGCGCTCGAGCGGCATCACCGCCAGGCGGGCGGCCTCGGCGGCGACGGCGGCGCCGTGGTCGCGCCGCAGCATGTGGAGGCAGAGGTCGAGGCCGGCGGCGGCGCCCGCCGAGGTGAGGATCGCGCCGTTGTCGACGTAGAGCACGTCGGCGACGACCTCGATCGCGGGGTAGCGGCGCGCGAGCTCGGCGGTCGCGAGCCAATGGGTCGTCGCCCTCCGGCCGTCGAGCAGGCCGGCCGCCGCCAGCACGAAGGCGCCGCTGCAGATCGACGCGATGCGGGTGCCGTTCGCCGCCGCTTCCCGCAACGCCGTGACCAGCGCGCGCGGGACGGGGCTGCTCGGATCGGCCATGCCGGGCACGACGATCGTGTCGGCGCGTGCCAGCGCGTCGAGGTCCGCTCCGACCCGCACCGCGTACGCGCCGGCCGCGACGACCTTGGTGAGCCCGCACGCCTCGACCCGATACGCGGGCCGCCCGCCGCCCAGGCGCACCCGCCCGAAGACCTCGCATGGGATCGCGAGGTCGAAGGGATTGACGTCGGCGAGCGCGACGACTGCCACCCGGTGCACGCCGGGAGCCTAGCAAAGTCGGCTTGGCGGCCCCAAGGTCGCCCCGGGGTCGCGCCGCCCGTGGCGCGAAATCGGCGAAGCTTGTCCGCCCCGCCTCTGGCGCGCGAACCCCCGGGCTCACTACACTCGCGGCTTCCGACGGGAGGTGTACGGCATGGAGGCGCACGCAATCCGAACCATGACGGCGCTCGACTGGGTGATGCCGGTCGTGATCGCCGTCGTCTTCGTGTTTCTCGTGTCACTGCTGCGCGAGCCGGCGCGGCGCCGCTTCAACGCGATCTTCGTCGCGGGGGCCGGTTCGGCGTACCTGAACGGCGGCTTCGGCGTCTGGGAGTTTCCCTTCACCGCTGTCGCGACCTGGCTAGCCTATCGCGGTCTCGACGACTACCGCTTCATCGGCGCGGCCTGGCTCCTGCACACCGTGTGGGACGTCGCCCACCATTTCTACGGCAACCCGATCGTGCCCTTTCAGGCGACCTCGTCCGCGGGCTGCGCGATCACCGACGCGCTGATCGCGATCTGGTTCCTCCGCGGCGCCCCCAGCGTGTACGAGCTGATCGGCCACGGTCCCGCCGTCCCGGAAACGTCGGACGACCGGCTCAGCGCGGCGCGTCGTTCGTGAGGTGCGCGGGCGTCGCGAGCTACGACTGTGTCATGGCGCGGAGGACCATCTGGAGGATGCCGCCGTGCCGCAGGTAATCGATCTCGATCGGGCTGTCGACGCGCGCGATCGCCCCGAAGCGGAGCTCCGTCCCGTCGTCCCGCCGCGCCCGCAGCGTCAGCTCGGCGCCCGGCTGGAGGGTCGCGATGCCGACGACGTCGTAGACCTCGCGGCCGTCGAGGCCGAGCGTGGTCCGGCTCTCGCCCGGCTTGAACTGTAGCGGCAGCACTCCCATCCCCACCAGGTTGCTGCGGTGGATGCGCTCGTAGCTCTCCGCGATCACCACCTTCACCCCGAGAAGGAGCGTGCCCTTGGCCGCCCAGTCGCGCGAGCTGCCCGAGCCGTATTCCTTGCCGGCGATCACCAGCAGCGGGACGCCGTCGGCGCGATAGCGCTCCGACGCCTCGAAGATGCGCATCTCGGTGCCCGCGGGCAGGTGGACGGTCCAATCACCCTCGCGCGTCGGCGTCAGCTCGTTCCTGAGCCGCACGTTGCCGAACGTGCCGCGCATCATCACCTCGTGATTGCCGCGGCGGGCGCCGAAGCTGTTGAAGTCGCGCGGCTCGACGCCGTGGGCGATCAGGAAGCGGCCGGCCGGGGCGTCCTTGGGAATCGATCCGGCGGGCGAGATGTGATCGGTCGTCACCGAGTCGCCGAGCTTGGCGAGGACGCGCGCGCCCGTGACGTCGGCGAGCGGGCTCGGCGTCGGCGCCAGGCCCGCGAAGAAGGGCGGCTCCTGGATGTAGGTCGAGCTCGGGTCCCAGGCGTAGAGGTTGCCCTCGGGAACCGGCAGCCCCTGCCAGACCGGATCGCCGGTGAAGACCTCGCCGTAGGTCTTGCGGAAGAGCTCCGCCGTGACGGAGCGGTCGAGCGCGCTCCGCACCTCCTCGTTGGTCGGCCAGACGTCCTTCAAGTAGACGGGCTTGCCGTCGCGCCCGGTGCCGAGCGGCTCGGTCGTGAGATCGACGTCGACGCTGCCGGCGAGCGCGTACGCCACCACCAGCGGCGGCGACGCCAGATAGGCGGCCCGCACTTGTGGGTGGATGCGACCCTCGAAGTTGCGATTGCCCGAGAGCACGGCGGCGACGACCAGATCGTTGTCCTTCACCGCCGCCGCCACCGGCTCGGGCAGCGGCCCGCTATTTCCGATGCAGTTGTGAACGCATACGCCGCCCGCCACGAATGCATGCAGATCGTCGACGCTGAGGTCGAAGACGGGCCGCGTGCCGGCGGGTCGTCGATCGACGACCCTGAGCGCGAAGGTCGGGAGCTCCAGCGCCGTCTTTTCCACGCAATAGCGCTTTGCATGTTCGGTATAGGTTCGCGTTCGCAACGGCGCGAACCATTCACGGACGCCGAGACGCTCGAAGAGCTCGACAGGCGCCGGAAAGTCGCAGCTTTCGCGATGCAGCGGACGGAACTTGCGGTCGCTCGGCTGCGGCAGCCGGGCGAACCGGTCGTACCCTTCCAAGAGCGAGTAGTGAGGGAACACGATCGCTTCTCGGAGCGCGAGCTCGGATGCTGCCAACGCGCGGGCTCGCGAGAACGAGAGCTCCGGGTGCTCCCTGTGCAGCTTCTCCAGACGGTCCGCCATCCAGAGCCGTTGTCGGTTGATCGTGTCGATGGTGCGCCAGTAGACGGCGGCGGCACTGGCCCGCAAGGACTTGTCGACGCAGTAGCGAAATCCCACTCGTTCGATGAAGGAAAGACCATCGGGAAGCTCCAAGCGAATTTCGATGCGCGGTATGCCGTCGCGAGGCGACGGATACGACGACGCCGAGCGGCGGACAGGGTACTCGTACAGTTTCGAGCCCACGGTCTTGACGCCGCACCGGTCGAGGAGTCGGATCACCTCGCGCAGGAGCTCTTCGAGCGGCTCCACGTACTCCGGCGGCGCGCTTTGGGAGTACATCGGATGCTCCAGCGTCGCCGCCTCGCCGCCCTCGGCGTAGCGATGGAGGGTGGGTGCCTGGCCGTCGGCCCCGAAGGCCCCGGCGAGGAACTCGCGAACGATCGCCACCGGGCACCGCTCGTCCGCGATGAACTCCGGCAAGGTCGGAGACTGATGAATCCGCCGGCCGACGCGGACCCCGGAGAGGGCGACGATCGCGTTGGTCAGCTCCATCGGCAACGCGACCGTCCACTTGCGCTCGTCGTACCGGGAGGCCGCGGGTCGCTTGCCGGTCACCAGCTCCACGTCGTTCAAGACCAGCTCACGGTCGAGCGCCTGACCGACGGTGATGCGGCCTTGCCCCGCGACGCTGATCGACCCGTCACCGAGAAGGTGTCCGAGCAGACGTGCGAACGCCAGAGTTTTATCGCGCTCTGCCGCGGTATCGAGCGTGAACCGCATGCCGCCCGCGAGCAGCAGATACTCGACCTCGTCGGGCTGCGGCTCGTCGAGCGGCGCCTCGAGTCCCATCACCACCCGATCCTTTGCGAGCGACAACTGGTCGGCGCGTATCCAACGCCCGTCGGCGCAGAGGATCTCGTGATCGGGTGTGCAGGTCAGCGTGCGCCCGTCCTCCAGGGTGAGCGAGATGCATTCCCTCGTGCCCTGATCGATGGTTTGCGTGTGCGCCGCCGTGCGGAGTGCGCCGCCGGCCGTGGGACCGAACAGTGCTGAGCCGCCCGCGGCTGGCATCCGCTCGATGCTGCGTGCCATCCCGTTGCCGAGTAGCACCGGTGTTCCCGCCGCTAGGCAAGTGGTGCATCCGTAGCCGACCAGGTCGAAGCGCAGCGCGTTCAGCGACTCGAGCAGGCCGGCGTCGCGGAGGTACTCGGTGACGACGCGTGATCCGGGCGCGAGGCTCGTCTTGACGTAGGGCTTGGGCGCGAGGCCGCGCGCGACCGCCTTCTGGGCGAGCAGGCCGGCGGCGATCATGACCGACGGGTTCGAGGTGTTGGTGCAGCTGGTGATCGCGGCGATCACGACGCTGCCGTGGCCGAGCGGCGCGCTCGCGCCGCCGACGCTCACCGGCTTCGCGCCCTTGCCGTTGGCGATCAGCTTCTCGTAGGCGTCGTGGAAGCTCGCCTTCACGCGCGCCAGCGGCGCGCGGTCCTGTGGCCGCTTCGGTCCCGCGAGGCTCGGCTCGACGGTTCCGAGGTCGAGCGCCACCTGCTCGGAGAACTCGGCGGCGGGTGCCGTGGCGGTGCGGAAGAGGCCCTGCTCCTTGCAGTAGCGCTCGACCAGATCGACCCGCGCGGGATCGCGGCCGGTGGTGCGGAGGTAGCGCAAGGTCTCGTCGTCGACCGGGAAGAGGCCGGCGGTGGCGCCGTACTCGGGCGCCATGTTGGAGATGGTGGCGCGATCGGCGAGCCCGAGGTCGGCGCAGCCCTCGCCGTAGAACTCGACGAACTTTCCGACCACGCCGTGCTTGCGGAGAAGCTGCGTCAACGTGAGGACCAGATCGGTCGCCGTGGTGCCGGCCGGGAGCCGACCCGTCAGACGGCAGCCGACGACGATCGGCAGCAGCTGATAGAGCGGCTGGCCGAGCAGGACGGCCTCGGCCTCGATGCCGCCGACGCCCCAGCCGAGGACGCCGAGACCGTTGATCATGGTGGTGTGCGAGTCGGTGCCGACCAGCGTGTCGGGGAAGGCGACGAAGCCGTTGCCATCGTCGCGCGCGTCCACCACGCTCGCCAGGAACTCGAGGTTCACCTGGTGCACGATGCCGGTGCCGGGCGGGACGACGCGGAAATTCTCGAACGCCTTCTGACCCCAGCGCAGCAGGAGGTAGCGCTCGCGGTTGCGCTCGTGCTCGCGCGCGACGTTCTCGGCGAAGGCGCTCGGGCTGCCGTAGGCGTCGACCTGTACCGAATGGTCGATCACGAGGTCGGCGGGGACGAGCGGGTTGATGCGCTCGGGATCGCCCCCCGCGCGCGCCACCGCCGCGCGCATGGCCGCGAGGTCGACGACGGCCGGCACCCCGGTGAAGTCTTGGAGCACGACGCGCGACGGCAGAAAGGGCAACTCGCTCGCCACGGTCGTGCTCGGGTTCCAGCGCGCCAACGTGAGCACGTCGACGGCGTTGGCGAACACCTTGTCGTGATGGCGGAGCACGTTCTCGAGCAGGATTTTGACGGTGCACGGCAGGCGATCCAGGGCGACACCCGGCTGCGATGCCAGCGCTCCGAGACGGTAGTAATCGACACCGAGACTCGAGCCGGCGAGGCGCGTGCGTGCCCCGTACGCATCCGTTGATGTGCCCATGCGTGGCAATGTGCCCCGCTGGCCCAGGGGGTGCAAGCGAGGTGCGGCGACGAAGGCACCGGACGGGCTGTGCGCGAGGCGACGACCCGCTATGGTGGGACGCCATGAGATCCCCCGCCGCGGCGATCGCGCTCGTGCTGCTGGTGGCCGTCCCCGCGTGCTCGCGCCTCGGGCTCGCGCGCGACTCGTCGCCGCCCGCGGGACGCGAGCCGCTCGAGGGCTTCGGCGCCGAGACCACGGGGGGAGCGGGCGGCCGCGTCATCACCATCACCGAGCCCACCGAGGATGCGGTGCGCGCCGCCTTCGCCGACGCCGCGACGACCGGCCACGCCGTCATCCGCTTCGCGGTGAAGCGCCCGATCGCGATCGTCAACAAGCTCCCCATCCTGACCAAGCCCGGCCTCACCATCGAAGGCGGCGGCGCGACGCTCGACGGCGGAGGGATGAAGGAGGGCTCCGCGATCCTCGACATCCGCACCAACGACGTCATCGTGCGCGACCTTCGCCTCCGGAACGGCGACGACAACCTCAGGATCGACGGGCCGGAGGCCTATCGCGTCGTCGTCACCCACCTCTCGTCGACGGGGTCGCACGACGACGGCATCTCGATCGGCTACGGCGCCCACGACGTCACCGTGCAGTACAGCTTCATCGCCGGCAGCACGCGCTCGATCTATTGCAAGTACTCCGGCACCAACAACATCTCGCTGCACCACAATTGGATCCAGAAGGGCGCGATCCGGAGCCCGATCATCTCGGGGTCGATCACGGCCGACGTCCGGAACGTGATCGTCGAGGACTGGGGCGAGTGGGGAAGCCGCTTCGAGGACGGAGCCACCGGCAACGTCGTCGGCTCGCTGTTCGCGCTCTCGCCCGACGCGGCGAAGGCCGGCGGCAAGCCGCACGCGGCGCTCCGTCTGAAGGAGGCCGGGCCGGTCTACGTCGCCGACAACGTGGTTCGCGGCGCCGCCCAGGCGCTGGTCGAGGGCACCGCGCCGGCGCCGATTCCGGCGCCGAAGGTCCAGACCCATTCGGTCGCCGAGATGGAGAAGCTGGTGCGCGCCCGCGCCGGCTGCCTGCCGCGCGATGCCGTCGACACGGCGTACGTCAAGGCGACGAACTGGAAGGTCAGCGAGACGGAGCCGTTCCGCCCGAGCGCCGGGAAGCCCTGACTGCTACGCCGCGGCTGGGGCCGGGTATTTCACGTAACTGTCGATCAAGAGGTCGACCAGCACCGTGTCCGACGGCCGCTCGCCGGTGATGATCCCGCGCTGCCGCAGGTCGCCGACGAGCCGATCGACGACCGTGGTGACGCTCAAGTCGTCGGTCTTCTCGCTCCAGGCGCGCTGCTCCGCCTCGTCGGCGAAACAATAGGCCTTCCACGAGATCGAGTAGCGGAGCTCGTTCCAGCGATACTCCGCGACGACCTCGTCGCCGTCCCGCATGTGCCAGCGGCCGTCGCCCGCGAAGCGGAGCTTCATCCCGGGACGCAGCTTGTCGACCGGGGCCGCCGTCTCGGCGACGCGGTCGACGCCGTGGAAGACGCTGTCGGTGTCCATCAGGAGCGCGGTGTTGTAGCGCACCGGGTGCGCGATCGGCGGCGCCTCCGCTCCGTCGGGATAGAACGCGAACTCGCCGCCGCTGCAGTCGTGGAACCAAGACACGCCGGTCGCGATCGGCATGCGCCAGTTCTCGAAGAGGCCGGAGTGGTGCATCACGACGATCAGCCACTGCGGGTGGTGCTTGCGATTGACGCCGCGGAACTCCCCTACGTCGGTGTGGACGGCGAGCTCCTGACCCGGCACCAGCAGGTTGGCGTAGACGATCGCGGGCTCGATGATCGGCCGGCCGAAGAGCTGGCGCGCCGCTTCGATGAAGCCCTCGTGGTGGAGGAAGGGCCCGATGCCCTCGACGCGCTCGTCGCGGCCGTAGGCGTAGGTCTCGCGGAAGTAGTTGGTGCGCGCCGCCAGCACGTTCAGCGGCTCGCTCCGTCCGAAGCGGCCGCCGGTCTTGACGAAGTTCCGGACGGCATCCCAGCGGGCCGGCAGGCCCTCTCCGATCAGCCCGGAGAAGGTGGGCTCCTCGGAGTACATCTTGAAGGAGCCGAACTGCTCGCAGATGCGGACCATCCGCTCGGCACCGGCTTCGCTCAGCAGGGGGTCGAAGGCGTGGTGGGGGTGGGGCATGATGAGAACCGGCTAGCACAGCTCGCTGTTGGCCGGAACACTCGGGTTGGCGGGCCCCGCCGGGGCATAGTACGGAAAACCGCCCGTGGCCCCTTCCGCGTTCCACGTCCAAGCCGGCCGGCACGCCGCCCCCTTCGTCTTCACCTGCGAGCACGCCTCGCCGGACCTGCCGGCGGGCTATCGCGGGCTCGGCCTCGGGGCGGCCGACCTCGCCGACCACGTGGCGTGGGACATCGGCGCGGCGCCCCTCGCGCGCCGGCTCGCGGCGGCCTTCGAGGCCCCGCTGGTCGAGAGCGGCGTCTCGCGGCTCCTGATCGATTGCAATCGCGACCTCGGCGATCACGATCTGATCGTCGCCGAGACCCACGGGGTGGTCGTGCCCGGTAACCACGCTCTCGACGCGGCCGAGCGGGAGGGGCGGATCGCGTCTTGGCACCGGCCCTACCACGACGCGATCGACGAGGTGCTGGCCGTTCGCCCGGCGGCGGCCATCCTGGTGAGCGTGCACAGCTTCACCCCCGAGCTGCGCGGACGCCGCCGCGAGCTCGAGGTGGGGGTCCTCTACGACGACCACCTCGCGCTCGCCGGCCGCCTCGCCGACGAGATCGGGACGACCGGCCTGGTGGTTCGTCACAACGAGCCGTACTCCGGCCTCGACGGCCTGATCTACAGCGCCCGCGTCCACGGGCGCCGGCACCGGCTTCGCTACGTCGAGCTCGAGGTCAACAACGGCCTCTTGCGCGACGACGCGGGCGTCGAGGCGGTTGCCGCCAAGATCGTCGTCGGCCTCAGGTCGCTCCTGTAGTCACCGCCTCGATTTCCTCCGCACGAGCGTCTGGGCCACGGTCGACGGGACGCAGAGCTCGGTCGGGCGGGTGACCAGGAGCGTGTCGGGGCCGAACTGGTTCTGGATGTAGACCGGCCCGCTCGGCCCGCGGAAGGGCGCCGTTCCCGACGCCGCACGCACCTCGTAGCACATGAGGGCGCCGTTGGGATCGAGGACGCCCTCGCCGCGCTTGTCGGCGGCGACGCAGAGCCGCGAGGGCCGCTTCACGTCGACCGTCATGGTGCCGAACTGGTCGGCCACGACGACGTCGTCGACGCGCGTCTTGCCGGCGCTGCCGACCGCGTAGCACTGGAAATGGTCGATCGCCGCCGGCGCCAGCGGAGCGGGCGGTCCGATCAGGCTCTTGGCGCTCGGGACCATGAGGACGATCGGCCGGAGGGCGGTGAGCGTGATCGTCCCGAACTGGTTCGTCACCTGTTGCCCGGGGCTGCTGTCGCCGCGCGGCACGCGCTTGGTGATCACGTATCCGGTCAGGTGATTCGGATCGGCCGGGGCACCCGGGTTGACGCCGTTCACGGAGGCCGGGTTGCAGATGCGCTTGACCTTGCCCCTGCCGGCGATGTCGATCGCGGTCGCGCCGTAGCGGTCCAGGACGGGCAGGCCCTTGATGGCGGGCAGCGTGGCGCGGTCGATCTCGTAGCACTGGAAGAACGGTATGAAGATGCCGGGGGTCGCGCCCGGGCTCGGAGAGGCGGTCGGCGGCGCGGGGGTCGCAGTGGCGGTCGAGACCGGCGGCGTCGGGGTGACCGTCGGGCTCGGGAGCGGGGTGAAGGTCACGGTCGCGGTGGTCTCGGGGATGGCCGTCGGGGAAGACGTCGGCGTCGCGGTCGGGGTCGCGACCTCGGTCGCGGTGGCCGTCTCGGTCGGAATCGGGGTTGGCTGCTCCGTCGGCGTCGGCGTCGCGGTCGCTTTCTTGACGGCGGTTGCGGTCGCGACCTTGGTCGGCGCCTCGGTGGGGGTCGGCGTCGGCGACGCCGTGGGTGAAGGGATGACCAGGGTGGAGCAGCCGGTCAACAGGAAGTCGATGCCGGTCACGTGGCGGAGATTGGTGTCGAGCGAGATCGGCGGCACCGGGGCCTCTCCGTAGGCGCCGCTCGCCGGGCTCGCGACGCTGCTGCCGGCCGGGAGGCCGCTCACGATCGCGACCCGGTAGTCGTCGTCATGGTCGGGGAGGGGAATGGAGTAGAAGCCGGGCGCCCCGGTGGTGGCGTTGAACGTCCCGCCCGGTGCGACGGTGAGCGCGGTGATCCTCACCCCGACCCCGGAGACCGGCGTGTCGCCCGCATCGATCAGGCTGTTGGTGTTCTGGTCGCAGAACACGGTGCCCTCGATGTGCCAGGCCAATGCCGCCGATGGCGCGCTCGCGATCGTCAGCAGCATCGCGAGGCCGATGAAACCACGCCGCCCCGTATCGACCATGGAACCCTCCTCGTCGCGGCCCGCCGCGCCACCTCGGCGCCGCGCGCCTTCTTTGCAAGATCCTCGCCTCACTCACCATGCCCAACTACATGGAGTTCGCGGTAGGGCACTCCCGCGCACTTGCAATGGATCGCAACGGCGCCCGAAAGCGCCTTGACGGTTCGAGATCTCGTCGTCTTCATGGACGAACGCTTTGGCTCGAGTGGGAGGTGGCGCTTGCGGAGTGGCGGGCTCGGAACGAGGACGCGTGGTCTGGTTGCGGCCGTGATCGGTGTGATCGTGGTCGCGCAGGCAGAGGCGGCGCCCGTCTTTTTGAAGGACATCAACACGAAGCCGACGGGCGTCGGTGGCAGCAGCCCCGTCACGGCCGGTGGCATCCTCTACTTCGTCGGCACCGACGAGACGCACGGCGCCGAGCTCTGGCGGACCGATGGGACGGAGGCCGGGACCGTCCTCGTGAAGGACGTCGTTCCCGGTCCGAATGGCTCGTCGCCGTCGTCCATGACGGACGTCGCGGGGACCTTGTTCTTCGTGAGCGGCGACCCCGAGGTCGCTCCGGCGCTCTGGAAGAGCGACGGTACGGCCGAGGGGACGGTCTTTCTCGCCGGCCTCGAGCCCGGTTACGACGGGTCTTTCCATCCCGACCAGTTCACCGCGGTTGCCTCGTTGCTCTTCTTCGTCACCACCAGCTCCGGCGGCGAGACCCAGCTCTGGCGGAGTGACGGTACGCCGGCCGGGACGGCGGTCGTGAAGGCATTCCCACCGTCCCCGTACTTCAGTCAGGTCCAAGGTCTGGCGGCCGTCGGCGACCTGCTCATCTTCGGAGCCGACGACCTTCTCATCGGCTCGGAGCTGTGGCGGAGCGACGGCACGCCGGCCGGGACGATGCTCGTCAAGGACATCTACCCCGGACCCTACGGGAGCGGGCCCTACCCGCTCGCCGTCGCCGGCGGCGCGCTCTATTTCCAGGCGAACGACGGCGTCGCCGGCAGCGAGCTCTGGAGGACGGACGGCACCGCCGCCGGGACCGTGCTCGTGAAGGACCTCAACCCGGGCGCCGGAAGCTCGTATCCCTACGCGGACGGCGAGGCCGCGCTCGGCGGGCTCGTGTTCTTCGGCGCCAGCGACGGGTCGACGGGCGCGGAGCTCTGGCGGACCGACGGTACCGCCGCGGGGACCATCCAGCTGCAGGACATCGTCCCCGGCTGGGACGGCTCGGGGCCCGCCAGCTTCACGATCTTCGACGGCAGGCTCATCTTCACGGCCAACGGCAGCAACGAGCTCTGGCGGAGCGACGGGACACCGAGCGGGACGGTGAAGGTGAAGGACATCCCGCCGCTCGGCAACAGCTCGAACCCAGGCGGGTTCGCCGAGGTGGACGGTGCGCTGCTCTTCATGACGCACGATGGCTTCACCTATCCGCTGCCGATCGCACTCTGGCGGACCGACGGCACGACGGCCGGGACGATGAAGCTCATGGACCTCGCTCCTCCCGCCTCGGCGGTGCTGGACGGTCCCGTGAGCCATGGCGGCTCGATCTTCTTCACGGCGAGCGATCCGGTCCGCGCGACCGAGCTCTGGCGGAGCGACGGAACGGCCGCCGGCACCCACGTCGTCCGGGATCTCCTCTCGACCACGGGCTCCAGCTACCCGCGCGGCATCGCGCGGGTGAACGGTGGCGTGCTCTTCTCGTCCTCCGACGAGAGCGGGGATCAGAACCTCTGGCGGAGCGACGGCACGCCGGCCGGGACGGTGGTCGTGAGCGACGTCGCGCCGGCGTGGCTGGATGCGAGCCGACGTTACGCCATCCAGGTCGGCACCGTCTGGCTGCTGAACGCCGCGACCATCAACGGCAACGAGCTCTGGCGGACGGACGGTACCGCCGCCGGCACGTGGCTCGTGAAGGACATGCGCGCCGCGCAATACGGGTCCAACCCGCGCTACTTCGCCAACCTCGGCGCGACCACGCTCTTCATCGCGAGCGGCGATCTGAACGAGGCCTGGCTCTGGCGTACCGACGGCACCACCGCCGGGACGACGCAGCTGAAGAGCTTCCATCTCGGCTCCTTCGCGAGCGACCCGCGAGACCTGGTGACGGTCGGCGCAGAGACGTTCTTCGCGGCCGCCGGAGGGACCTCGGGCCTCGAGCTCTGGCGCACCGACGGAACGAGCGCCGGCACCACCCTGGTGAAGGATCTGCGGCCGGGATCGAGCGGCTCTTCCCCCAGCGAGCTGACCGATCTGAACGGCACCCTCCTCTTCGTCGCCACCGTACCCGGCGCCGGGGGACGGGAGCTCTGGCGGAGCGACGGAACCACCGCGGCGACGACCGTGGTGAAGGACATCGCGCCCGGGAGCACCGGCTCCAATCCGAGCGGGCTCCGGGTGGTGAACGGCGTCGTCTACTTCAGCGCCGAGGACGACGTGAACGGCGAGGAGCTCTGGCGGAGCGACGGCACGGCGGCCGGCACGACGCTGGTGAAGGACATCGTTCCCGGGCCGGTCGGCTCGTCTCCCTACCCGGGGATCGTCGTCGGGGCCACGCTCTTCTTCGCGGCGTCCGACACGGAGCACGGGACCGAGCTCTGGCGTACCGACGGCACGGAGGCGGGGACTGTCCTGGTGCGCGACATCCGCCCCGGAGCGGAGGCGTCGTGGCCGCAGTCGTTCGTGGAGGCGGGCGGCCGGATCTACTTCTCGGCCCTCGACGACGCCCACGGCCTCGAGCTCTGGACGAGCGACGGCACGGCGGCGGGCACCGTTCTGGTCGCGGACTGGCGACCCGGGGCGGAGGGAGGAACGACCGCCCTCGGCGCATGGGACGGCACTCTGTTCGTCAGCGCCGACGACGGTCACGTCGGTCTCGAGCTCTGGGCGCTCCCGCCTTGCGGCGACGGCGTCGTGAATCCGGCCGAGCACTGCGACGACGGCAACCTCGTGAGCGGCGATTGTTGCTCCGCCGCGTGCACCGCCGAGCCGAGCGCAGAGGCCTGCGCCGACGACGGGAACGCGTGCACCGACGACCGCTGCGACGGCGCAGGCGGCTGCGCGCACGTCGCCAACGCCGCGCCCTGCGACGACGGCGCCTTCTGCAACGGGGCGGACGCCTGCAGCGCCGGGAGCTGCGGCGCGCACGCTGGCGATCCGTGTGGCGGCCCCGACGGCGACGCCGATTGCGCCGAGTCCTGCAACGAGGCGAGCGACGACTGCACGGCTCCCGATCCCGCCGGAAGCTCCTGCACCGACGGTCTCTTCTGCAACGGCGCCGACGGTTGCGAGGGCGGCGTCTGCGCCTCGCACGCCGGCGATCCCTGTTCCGGGCCCGACGGCGACGGCGACTGCCGGGAGTCCTGCGACGAGTCGAACGACGACTGCACGCTGCCCGACCCCGGCGGGTCGCCGTGCGACGATGGTCTCTTCTGCACCGTCTCCGACGCCTGTGCGGACGGCGTCTGCGGCGGACCGCCGCGCGACTGCGCCGCCGACCTCGACCAGTGTCACGGCGGCGTCTGCGACGAGTCGACCGATCAATGCCTCGGTCCGCCGAAGGCCGACGGCAGCACGTGCGACGACGGCGACGTCTGTAGCGCGCCCGACGTCTGTACGGCGGGCGATTGCGGCGGCGCGATCGATCCCGCCGCCTGTCTCACCGCCTTGCATTGTCGGCGCGCCAAGACCGCATCCGGATCGGCGCGCTTCTCGCCGATCGCGGACGTCGAGCTGCGCGACGCACTCGAGGACGACAGCTTCGTCGCGTCGTCGGTGCCGTCGCTCTGCGCCCCCGCCGCGCGCGACGGGGGCACGATCGCCGCGTCGGCCGAGCCGTTCACCGGCTACCGCATCGCCGCCGCAGCCGGGTCGCCCCGGCACGTCCGCCGTCGCCTGACGATCTCCGACGCCTTCGGTACGAGGGCGATCGACACCTTGAAGCCCGAGCTGCTCCTGCTGCGAAGCGCGCTCGACCCCGACGCCGAGCCGCCCCCGCCCGCCGTGCCGGCCGGCGTCGACTACAAATGCTACCGCGTGAAGCCGGCCGCGGGGTCGACGCTCGGGAAGGCGGCGCCGACGATTACGGTCAGGGACGCGCTGACGCTCGCCGAGACGCGGGTCACGCTGAAACGTCCGCGCCACTGGTGCACGGGTGTGACGCTGGGCCCCGCGAGCAGCCCGCCGTCGTCGAGGACCCAGCTCTGCTATCGGGTGAAAGTGCTGGGCGGCGCCGCAAGCCCGCCGCCGACCTACGTCACCACGGTGTTCGGCAGCCTCCGCCTCACGAGCACGAAGACCGACGAGCTCTGCCTGCCGGCGCTCGTGGTCGAGGCCGCGCCGCCACCGCCCTGATCACGTCAGCCGCGCCGCTATTGCGTCCGCCATCTCGCGCGTCCCGGCCGTGCCGCCGAGGTCGCGCGTCAGGTGCGTGCCCTCGCCGAGCACCGCCGCCGTCGCGCGCGTGATGCGCTCCGCCTCGGCGTCGAGCCCGAGGTGACGGAGGAGGGCCAGCGCCGACACCAGGAGCGGCAGCGGGCTCGCGCCGTCGCGGGCCGCGAGCCCCGGCTCGTCCTCGGTGATCGCCTCGAAGACCGCGAGCTCGTCGCCGAAGCTCGCGCTCGGCACCACGCCGACGCCGCCCGCGAGCCCGGCGGTGAGGTCCGAGACCAGGTCGCCGTAGAAGTTCTGCATCACCATGACGTCGAACTGGTAGGGGTTCATCACCAGCTGCATGCAGGTGTTGTCGACGATCAGCTCCTGGTAGGCGAGCGCGGGATAGTCCGCGGCGACCGCCCGGCAGCACTCGAGGAAGAGCCCGTCCGAGCGCTTCATGATGTTGGCCTTGTGGACCGCGGTGACCTTCTTCCGGCCGGCGGCCGCGGCATGCGCGAAGGCGAAGCGTGCGATCCGGGTGCAGGCCCGCGCCGTCGTCACCTTGATGCTCTCGACCACCCCGGGAACGACGCGATGCTCGAGGCCCGCGTACTCGCCCTCGGTCGCCTCGCGCACCACGATCAGGTCGAGGTCGGGATAGCGGCTGGCGCGTCCGGGAAAGCTCTTGACGGGGCGGACGTTGGCGTAGAGATCGAGCGTCTTCCGGAGCGCCACGTTGGGGTTCTCCTGGCTCTCGCCCAGGCGGGCCGCGAGGTGCCCCTTCAAGGCGACGCGCGTCCGCAGCACCGAGCCGATCAGCTCGGCGGGAATCGCCGAGCCCTGGCGGCGGAGCGCCTCCTCGCCGCCGGCGACGCGCTCCCACGCGATCGGCACCGCGGCGGCGGCGAAGATGCGGACGACCGCGTCGGCGCTCTCGGGACCGGCGCCGTCGCCGGGGATCAGCGTCACGGTCCGAGATGGTCATGGCCGACGGTGCCACCAGCAGCGCGGCGACGATGGCGTCGCGGACGTCGGTCGTGCCGGCGGTGCCGCCGAGGTCGCGCGTCCGCACCCGGCCCGCCGCGAGCACCGCGGTCGTCGCGTCGACCACGCGCGTCGCCGCCGCCTGCTCGCCGAGGTGCCGCAGCATGAGAGCGGCGGAGAGGATCAGCGCCAGCGGGTTGGCGACGTTCTTGCCGGCGATGTCGGGAGCGCTGCCGTGCACCGCCTCGAAGACGGCGGCGTGGGCGCCGATGTTGGCGCCCGGGACGACCCCGAGGCCGCCCACCAGTCCGGAGCACAGGTCCGAGACGATGTCGCCGTAGAGGTTCTCGAGCAGCACGACGTCGAAGCGGGTCGGGTCGAGGACGAGCCGCATGCAGAGCGTATCGACGGCGATCTCCTCGTAGGCGACGTCGGGGTGCCGGGCCGCCACGATCCGACAGCAATCGAGGAAGAGGCCGTCGGTCATCTTCATGATCGATGCCTTGTGCGCGGCCGAGACTTTGCGCCGGCCGTCGCGGCGCGCCAGCATGAAGGCGTACTCGGCGATGCGCATGCACGCCTTCTCGGTGAACACCTTCAGGGTCTCGATCACGCCCGGCACCACCTCGTGCTCGAGACCGGCGTACAGCCCCTCGGTGTTCTCGCGGATGACGACGAGGTCGACGTCGTCGTGACGGGTCGCGACCCCGGGCATCGTCCGCACCGGCCGCACGCTCGCATAGAGATCGAGCGCCTTTCGGAGGCGGACGTTGACGCTCTGGAACCCGCCGCCGATCGGGGTCGTGACGGGGCCCTTGAGGGCGGTGCCGGTGTCGCGGATCGCCGCGAGCACCGCTTCGGGAAGGGGATCGCCGGTGCGCTCGATTGCGGGGAGACCGGCGTCGCGCTCGATCCATTCGACCGCTACCCCGGTCGCGTCGACGACGGCGCGGGCCGCCGCGGTGACCTCGGGCCCGATCCCGTCGCCGGGCAGCAAGGTTACGCGATGGGTCATGCGGGGCCTACCCCACGGTGAGCGCCGTGAAGGCCATCCACACCCCGAGCGCGATCGTCGTCGTGCCGAGGGCGCCTTCGAGGCCGTGGCGGAAGCGCCCGAGCCCGTCCACGGAGAGCCGCAGCGGAATCGAGATCGCGAGCGAGAGCGTCATCATGCCCGCGATCGAGCCGAAGCCGAAGACGGCGACGTAGAGGAGCGCCTGGCCCGTCGACTGCGTCGCCTCGGCCGAGAGCAGTACGAGCGCCGCCGACCCGGCGAGACCGTGCAGGCCGCCGACCAAGAGCGCGCGGAGGCCGGTCGAGCGCACGTGGTGGTGATGATGGCGATCGGCATCGTGAACGGCATGCTCCGCGTGCGCGTGCGCGTGCAGGTGCGGCGGCCCGTCGCCGTGACGGTGCACGTGAAAGTGGACGTGGCGGCGGCGGAGGCGGCGCATCACGTCGACGCCGAGGCCGATCAGGACCAAACCGACCAGACCCTCGAAGCCGTCGGCGAGCGCCCTCGGCAGGGTGAGCCCGAGGAGCACGACCGCGGCGCCGACCAACCCGAGCGTGAGCGCGTGCCCAATCCCCCACAGCCCGGCAAGCCCGAGGTGCTCGCGCAGCGACGACGACCGGCTCGCCAACGACGCCACCGCCGCGACGTGATCGGCCTCGAGCGCATGCTTCATCCCGAGCAAGAAGCCGAAAAGGAGAACCGAGAGCGTCACCGAGGTCTCAGCTCTACAGGAACGCTCGGAGCGGCGCGAACGCGTGGGGCGGAAGTCAGATAGCCAAAGGCCCCGGCGCGGGGGAGCGTCGGGGCCTTCGGTTGAGCGCCATCAAGGGGGATCGTGGCGCCCGACGGGAAGCGTGGGGGGGAGTCCACGGCTTCCCAGCTGCGTGGAGAAGGTTCAGGGCTCGCAGGTCAGCTTGAGCACGTCGGTGTCCTTCTTGATCTTGATCTTGCCGCTCAGGAAATCGGTCTGCGAGAACGACCCCTGCACGTTGATGTTCCTGCTGGTCTTCTTGAACCCGGAGGGGGCCGCCGGCTTCATCACGACCACCAGGGAGAGCGGCGCGCAGTTGTTGTCGCGGCCGTCGGGCAGGACGATCGGTCCGTCGTCGTCCATCGCCGCGAGCAGCGCGGCGCGATTCAGGTTGTCCCCCGGCTTGTTCGGATTGATGGCGTCCTTGGCCGAGGGCTTCTTCACGACCAGCGCGGCCGTGCTGTCGCTCGAGCAGAGGGGGATCCGGGAGTCGACGCTGTTGATGCAGAGCGCGGCGTGGAAGACGCACTGGCCGTTGGCGACGCCGTCGAAGTCGCAGGTCGAGTCGCCGTCGGTGCAGCTCTGCTTGGGCCCGGGGTTGCCGTTCTTGTCGAGGGTCACGAGTGACGAATCCTTGGCCAGCAAGAACTCGACGCCGCAGTCGATCTTGGCACTGCCGCCGCCCATGATCGACGCGCTCGGCGAGTACGCCGCGGTGTTCACCACGCCGAAGATGGAGAAGGCGGTGAGCCCGGTCGCCGTCACCTCGTTGTTGACGGTGTCGACGCTGCTGGACAGGATCTCGACGCACGGCCCGTTGACGCCGCAGGCCGCCGTGTTGGCGCACGCCGCAGCGTTCACGAGACAGGTGCCGGGTCCGCCGACGCGGACGACTTGCAGCGCCGCCTCGGCGGGCGAGCCGTCGGCGATGGCGGCGGCGGCGAGCTCGGCCGTGGTGTAGGCGATGGTGAGGTCGGCCGTGAACGCGCCCGCCGGTGCCTTCTGTACCACCGTGAAGAACGGCAGGACGCCGGTCGAGAGCAACGCGATGCCGGGCGGGAGGTCGTCGTTGTTGCCGTCCGGCGTGGTGCCGAGGACGGAGCGGTCGGCGGAGACCCGCGACGCGACGCTGTTCGCCGTGAACGCCACGACGACGTCCGACGTTGGCTCCTGGTAGGGAACGGCGCCGCCGGCATTGATCGTGCGATCGAAGAACGTGGTGGTGGACGCGCCGGAGGCAACGTTCACGCTCTGGATCGGATTGAAGTTGGGCGGGGTGGTGTAATTGAACGTGCCCGGGGGGCCGCTGGCGACGATGTCGTTGAACCAATCGAGGATGCTCGGCAGCACGAAGGCGTTCTTGATGCGCACGCTCCGCTGGTAGCCGGGGAAGGCGTTCGGCCATTCGGCGACGATGGCGTGTCCGGGCACGAACGAGAGCCGGCTCACGAAGGGCGTGACGGTCGCCGCGTGCGCCGCGTTCCCCTGCTGGAGATAGAAGGCGGTGACGCCGCTCGGACCGTTGCCGCTGATCGTGCCGGTGGTGCCGGCCACCGTCAGCTGATCCGGATTGATCAGGAGGTTCTTGAGGAACGGGTCGAAGAGCTCGAGGCCGGCCGAGACGCCGACGGCCTCGTTGGCCTGGTTCGGCACCACCTCGTCGGCGTCGTCGCTGATCTGCATCAAGTTCCGCGGGCCGCCAAGACCGACGATGGGATTCTTGACCCACGCCTCGGCCTCGACCGCGGGGTCGCCCGGATCGATGAAGCCCTGGGCCAGGTTGGTGAAGATCGCGAACTGGTCCTGCACGTTCGCCGGGTCGAGCGTGAAGATCGTGTTCAGCGTGCCGAGCGCGCCGGCGCCGATCGAAGAGTTGAGGAGGAGCTGGGCAGTGAGCCCGCCGCCGGTCGCGTTCAGCGCGTAGGCCTGGACGTCGGGCTCGAAGGCCGCGAGACAGGAGCCCATGATGCCGCCCAGCGAGTGCCCGAGGTAGAAGATGTTGCTCTCGTCGATGGTGACGCCGAGCTGGCCGTCGATCGAGTTCGACTGGATCAGGCGCACGAGCTGCATGAGGTCGGCGCAGGTCTGGCGGAAATTGTCGGCGACGCCGACCAGATTGTAGAAGGCCTGGAAGAAGCCGAGCTGCACCGAGATGCTGCTCAGGGGCAGGCCGTTGAAGGTACCGTCGGAGAAGCCATCCGGAACTGCCGACCCGCCAAAATTGTTGATCTTATCGTTCGTCGATAGCGCGGAGCCCCGATTGGCACCGCGGGGATCGAGGAAGCGAAGCCCGTGGGCCACGGCGTCGATGCCGATGCTCGCGAACCCCTCACGAGCGAGGACGTTACCGAGATCGGCGGTCGTCTTGCGGTCGCCGCCGAGGCCATGCTGATCGATTACGATCGGATAGCCGCCTCCCGGCGCCGGAGAATTCGGAATGACGACGGTGAAAGGGATCGTGACCGACGCGTTCTGAATGACGGGCGTCTTGTCGACGGCGCTCGTATACACGAAGCGCTCATCATTCGGCTCGCACGAGTTCGCCGAGCAGACCGCCCCGAGGTTGCCCAGATTCGGGAAGTCCTCGAGCGGTCCGTTTGACGGGAAGCTCGTGTCGTTGGTCTGAAATCGCGGGCTGTTGTACCACCCGGTCGCAACGATGCTCACGCTCTCGTGTGTGGTCGGTCCGAAAAGGTCGTCCACGGCTCCAGGATTCGTCAGGTCGTTGAACACGAGCGCCGTGTTGCTGAAGTCCGCCGTCGGCATCGCCAGGCTCGGCAGCACGGTGGACTGGACGAGGCGCAGCGACTCGGTCGTCGACTGGGTGGTGAACACCGCCATGCCGGCGATGTCGGCGATCGCCGGCCCGCCGTTGCTCGAGACGAAGGTCGCCGCCGATCCGTAGATGCTGTTGGCGTCGCTGTTGAGCGAGCCGCCGGTGCGGGCGGCCGTGAAGTCGCCCGACGCGACGATCGCCATGCCGCCGCCGGTGACGCCGCCGGCGCCGCCGTTCAGAACGCAGGCGTAGCGGGTCATCTGCTTCATCGGATGGCCGGGAACGGGCACGACCGCGAGCGTGTTCGGGATGCGGGTATCGACGTTCGCCTTCAGCTGGATCGGCACCAGGGTGGCGTCGCTCAGGTTCATCAGGAAGACCGAGTCGCTCGCGCTCGGCGTCAGGTTCGGCGACGTCGGCAGCGAGCTCACGTCGATGGAGCCGCTGAAGAAGAAGAAGCAGCCGGTCGTCGTGCCGAAGCCGTCCATGACGTCGAGGCCGCGCTCGACGACGGCCGTGTAGTTGAGGTTCCGGACGACGTCCGCCGACATCCCGATGTTGGCCCCGACGTTCAGGAGCGTGCCGTCACCGTCGCCTGGCTCGCCCAGATGGAAGTAGAGATCGCTCGGGAACGGCAGGCTACCGAAAACCATCGGATTGATGTCCTCGGTCGGCACCGTGAAGTTCACGGTGGGGCCGGCGGCGACGGCGATCGAGGCGACCAGGGAAATGGCAGCCGTCGCGAGAGCTCGCACGAGGCACGGCCGGGGACGAAGATGACACGACATGGGGAATCCTCCAGTGGTTGCGACGGCTTCACGCACCTGGGAAGGGGGTTCCCGGGCCCACGAACCGTACGCTTTCACGCTTTGACGTGTCAACAAAAATCACGTCTTTCCTGTAGTGGCGGATGAAAATCTCCCTAGAGAGGCCTATATGCCAGTAATTCCAACCGGATATGACGAGATCCGGTTCCGCGCGCGGGCGCTCGCCGTCACCCTACTCATCGGCGCAATCGGCGGGCTTCTCTACTGGGTCGCCTTCTTCACGTCCGGATCCGTCCAGGCGACCGACCACGAATGTTATCTGGTTTTCGAGCGCGCCTTTCCGGCGGCGGACGCATGGGGCATCGCGACCTCGCTGCTCGCGGCGCGCGGTCTCTGGCTCGGCAAGCCCGCGGCGGTGCTCTTCGGGATCGCCGCCGGCAGCGCGATGATCTTCCTCGGCCTGATGGACGTGCTCTACAACCTGCAGCACGACATGTACGCCCTCGCGAACCCCGAGATGATGGCGGAGATCGCGATCAATCTGTTCGCGCTGGTCGTCGGGCCCGGAACGATCGCCTGGGCTTGGCACCACCGCCGCGCGCTCGGAGCCTAGTGAGGGCTAGCTGCGACGGCGACCTGCGGAGAACGCGCGCGGTGGATGGGTCGCCCGCGGGTCCTGCGGAGGCGGAGCGCTGCGATCGGCGTAGCTCGACCAGACGACAGTCATTGCTCGATCGGCGTATCGCAGCAGCGCATGGCCCTCATCGGGCGGCTTGCGCGTCATGGTCGATCGGCGCGTAGCGCTCCTGACCGAGATCGGACCCGCGGGCGACCCCTCCACCGCGCGCCGTCATTGCCGCAGCTCGGAAGACTTTAGACACACGCGTCGCTGTGCTGCTGCGATACGCCGATCGCTTGATGTCTGGCGTTTGCCTGCCGACGCGCCGAGCGGAGCGCTCCGCCGCCGTAGGACCCGCCGCCGAGCCCTCCACCGTCCGCTCTTCCCGACTGCCGCCGTCGCAGGAACTAGTCCCCGAGAGGTCCGATCGTCGATGGGACGCAGACCTCGGTCGGGCGCTTCATCGTGATCGCGCGCGGGCCGAAATCGTCGTGCACGAAGACCGGCTTCCGACCCGGGAACTGCGGCGGGCGCTCGGGGCGGACGCCGTAGCACATGAGGGCGCGGCCGCCGACGTCGAAGCCCCGGTTGTTCGGCGGCGACGGGCGCGCAGAGGAAGGCGGGACGCTTCACGTCGACGGTGAGCGCGCCGAACTGATCGACGACCTGGAGGTCGCTGGCGCGCTGCTTGGCGCCGGCGACCTGGTAGCACTGGAAGCGGTCGAGGTCGGAGGGGGGCGGACCCGGGTCGGCGGCGAGGCTCTTGAGAGTCGGCGTCAGCAGGAGGACCGGACGGAGCACGTTGACGTCGATCGTCCCGAACACGTTGGTGACGAGCACGTGGTCGACGCCTTGGAAGCGCGGCTCGCGCCCGTTGACGTGATAGCCGAGGAGATGGCGGACGTCCGCCGGGGCGCCGGCGTCGGCGCCGCCGACGTCGGCGGGCGCGCACAGGCGGCGATTGCGTCGGAGGGTCAGCGTGCCGCTCCCGAACTCGTCGCTGAGCTGGACACCGGGAATCTCGTCGTAGGGCCCTTGCTGGACGGCGTAGCACTGGAAGCTTCGTAGTGGTCCGCCGGGCACGGGGCTTGCGGTGGTGGTCGGCACCGGTGTCGCCACATCGCTCTGGGTTGCGGTCGGTGTGATGGTGGCGCTCGGCGTCGGGGTCGCGGTGGCCTCGGCGGTCGCCGTCGGTGACGTCGTCGCAGTTGGAAGAGGCGTGGGCTCCGCCGTCGGCTCGGGGGTCGTCGTCGCCGTCGGTTCCGTCGTGGGCTCGGGACCGACGCCCAGGCCGATCGTCACCGCGCGGGTGCCGGCGGGCGGCTCGCAGGTGTTGGTGCAAATTCCGAGCGCCTCGTTTTCCGCGGTGCAGGCCCGGCAGAAGCCGGCGTCGCCGTCGAAGAAGCAGCTCGCGTTCAGGTCGAACCCGGCTTGCCAGGCCGTCGCGCACGCCTCGGCGTCTTGGGCGAGGGACTCGCATCCGAACGACTCCGCGCTGCTGTTGAGGGTGCGGGTCGGGTCGTCGCACTTGAAGCAGGTGTTCGGGCAGGGGTCCTCGCCCTGCTCGTTCCGGCCGCAGCCGATGCAGCCGATGACCGGGGGGAGCCCTCGCGGGACGAGCGTGCCTGCGCCCATGAAGGAGCAGGGCGCCGGCGGACCCGACCGAGTGAGGTACCAGCTGTCGTTGCACGTCGCCTCGTTCTCGATCTGCTGACAGATGTCGTCGCCCGGGCCGCCGGCGAAGCTCGGGTGCTCGGGGTCCTTGCAGGTGACGTCGTGACACTCCTCGCTCGCGAGCACCGCCAGCGTCCCGAAGGTGCCGACGAAGTAGGCCGAGCTGAAATCGTCGGCGCTCTCGAGGATCTCGGGGCTCACGCTCGGAAACGCCGCCTCCCCCTGGGGCGTGAACTCGGGCTGGTCGATGCAGGTCGCGGCGAAGCGGACGCCGAGGTCGGGGAGGATCGGGGCGAGCCAGCGGAAGCCGCCGGGGAGCCTGGACTGGTTGAGGGCGAAGATGCCGCCGCCGCCGGCGACGAAGGCGGCGAGCGCCGCCGCGTTGGCGTTGATGGGGGCCAGCTGTTCCGGGCCGATCCCGAAATGCGGACCGTCGGTCTGCTGGCTCGGCATGTAGACGATGCCGGCGTCGGCGAGCACCGGCGTTCCGGTGCCCGCGAGGAAGTCCGCGATCGCGGCCGGGTCGTTGATCGTGGTCCGCGTCCAGCCGAGGCCGGGCAGCGTCGACTCGTCGAAGCCGGCGTCGAAGCCCTCGACCGCCGTCGTGCCGTTGCAGCCGAGGCAGACGGCGAGCTTCTTGCCGTTCGCGACCAGCGGCCCCAGGCTGTCGAAGCCGTCCTGGAGGAAGAGGAAGCCGCCCTGGTTGACCTCGGTCCCGGGGGTGAAGAAGCAGGAGGCCGGGACGAAGCCGCCGGTGAAGTGCCAGGTGTCCTCGCAGGCGGTCTGATCGCCGGCGAGCGAGAGACACTCCTCGTCGCCCGGGGCGTTGGCGAACGTGTCGCGCGCGGGGCAGGCCGCGCAGGCCTCGGTACAGTCCCCCAGCAGACGCGCGCCGACGTCGCAGGCACGGCACTCGCTCGTGTCGCCGTCGAAGAAGCACGAAACTGGCGCGCTGCTGAAGCCGTTCAGCACGTAGGCGGTGGCGCAGCCCGCCGCGTTGCCGTCGAAGCCCCGGCAGCCGTCGGGGAGAAAATCCCCGCCGACCATCTCGGTGCGCGCGGGGTCGGCGCAAGGGTGGCAGGAGTTGGTGCAGACGCCGGCACGCTCGCTTTCGGCGACGCACGCGGAACAGAGGTTGTTCGCGGGGGCGTAGACGCACGAGAGCGGCAGGCCATCGGCGCTCAGCTGCCATCCCTGGTTGCACTCGCTCTGGTCGTCGTTGAAGTCGGCACAGCCGTTGGGGGCGAAGATCGTGCGGGCGGCGTCCTCGCACGTCGTCAGGCACTCGTTGGTGCAGAGGGCTTGCGACTGGCTGAAGCCGTCGCAGCCGCGGCACTGATCGGCGTCGAAGTGGCCAACCGCGTCCGGCGAGAGGCCGCTGATGATGAGCGGACCGTTGGACTGCGCCGCCGCGGCGCCCGTGAGCAATACGGTCGTGAGGAGAGTCAGGAAGGAGAGACGGAGGCTACGAGAGTACGCGAGCACGGAACACCTCCTGCAGAAAACCGGTCGACCCGGACGCGACCCCTGTCGCGCACACGCCGTGGCGTAGCGGCGGCGACTCGCGCAGTCAACTGCGATCGGCGGTTTCCGGTGCCTACTTCTCGAGCTCCTCGCGGATCGAGTAGATCTTCTGCCGCGCCTCCGCGATGTAGGTGTCGAGATTGCGACGGTGGTTGGCGCGGAGCCCCGCCGGACCGCCCTCGAGCACGACGAACGGCTTCAGGGTCGCGGCCTGCTCGAGCGAGACGGCCACCTCCTCGACCAACATGGGCAGCGTGCCCTGCTCCGCGAACGAGCGCGCGTACTCGCGCTGGATCGCACGCAGACACGACGCCATGACGTGGGCGTAGCCCTGCGCGTGGTAGAAGAGGTCGTCGTTCTCCCAGGGCCGGATCGCGTGGCCGTCGATCTCGGTGCGGTAGAGGCTGGCGTGGGCGTCGCCGAGGAGATCGCTCCAGGCCTGGAAGAGTCGGAGCAGCTCCATGTGGCGGAGCGTGAGCGGCTTCGAGGTCTGCAGCTCGGGCTTCAGGCCGCGCACGTAGTCCTCGAGGTTCTGGACGCCGAGGCGGAAGCGGCTCTCGGCCGAGGGCAGCCAGAGCCGGCGCTCGTCGTAGCGGAAGGCGTTGTCGGCCTTGTCGAGGTTCGGGTCGAAGGGATCGCTCGAGATCTTGGTGAGGTGCTCCTTCATCACCTGCACGGTGCGGCGGAGCGCTTGCAGGATGCCGAGCTGGCGGTTGGCGTTGTTGTCGGCGAGGAGACCGGGGCCCCACAGGAAGAAGTCGTTGGGACGCCAGCCGGCGCCGCCGGAGAGCTCGTGGCTCATGATCCGGGCGAGGGTGGTGCCGAGCAGCGCGCCGGGCGCCGGCGCGGCGTCGAGCGGGAACTCGCGGGCGAGGTCGAGAGGGAGGCGATCGTGTCGGATCTGGGCGAAGTGCAGCGCGGTGATCCCGACCACCCAGAGCACCGCGAGGATCCCGAGACGGCTGAAGACGACGCGTCCAAACCAGTTCATTCGCCTCACCTCCAGGTGCTGCCGGCGCTCAGGGTCGCACGAAGCGTTGGTAGATCTTCGGCAGCTCGCGCGGCAGCGCCGTAATATCGTCGATGACGAGGTAGCGCGAGGCCTCGCACATCTCCTTCAGGTAGTCGTGCCCCGCCTTGTCGACGGTGATGCAGAACGGGATGACGCCGGCGCGCGCCGCCTCCTGGAACGCCATGGTGGTGTCCTGGATGCCGTAGACGTTGGAGCGCCGGTCGTCGCCGTAGTCGACGTCCTGCGGGAAGCCGTCCGAGAGCAGGATGACGTGCCTGGAGCGGGCGGCGATGCCCCGCATCTTGGCGACGGCGTGGCGGAGCGCGGTCCCCATGCGCGTCGAGCGCTTGGGCTCGATGGCGCCGACCCGGCCCTTGACGGCGCCCGACAGCCGTTCGTTGAAGTGCTTCACGAGGTAGAACTCGACCTGGTGGCGGCCGTGCCCCGAGAAGCCGTAGATGCCGTAGGTGTCGCCGATCTCCTCCAGCGCCTCGGTCATCACCACCAGCGACTCCTTGATGATGTCGATGACGCGCCGGCCGGCGGGCGCGTCCGGCACCGGCTCGTCGGTCGAAGCGCTCATGTCGACCAGGAAGAGCGTCGCCACGTCGCGCTCCTCGCGCTGCTTCGCCTGGTAGAGCTTCGGCGACGGCGAATGTCCCGAGCGCCGGTCGGCGCGCGCCGTGATCACCGCGTCGAGGTCGAAGTCCTCGCCGTCCTCGAGCCCGTGGATCACGCGATAACGCTCGGGGCGGATGCGCTGAAACTGCCGGCGCACCTCGGGGAGCAGGTCGGCGTGCGCCGCGAGGGTCTGATGGAAGAAGTCGCCGGTGTCGCTCTCGAGGGGGATCTCGGCGAGCCGGCACCAGGCGTGGCGGTAGTCGCCGATCTCGTGGTCCCACTCGTCGTAGAGGAACTCGCCCTCGCCGGCGCTCTCTGGCGGTGCGACGTCTCGGCCCGCCTGGGCTTGGCGCAAGAGGCCCTGGAGCTCGGCGATGCGCTCGCGCGGCAGCTTGCCGGCGAGGTCGGAGACGTAGAGGCCGAGGGCGTCGAGATCCTCGCCGCTACCCTGCGCGGCGTTGATGCGGACGCCCTGACTCAGCAGCTTCAACAACTCTTCCGGATCGAGCGGGACGCCGGCCGGGCCGTCGCTCTCCTCGTCGCTGAGCTCGAGAGTCGGAGGACGCTCGTCGATCGGGTCGGGCCTCCGCGCCGGCGTGCCGTCCTCCGGCTCGCCCTCGCCGAGCGCCTCGGCGCCGCCGTCGAGGAAGAAGCGCGCGTCCTCGGCGAGCGCCGCCAGATCGTCGTCGTCGGCCGGTGCCCGCATGGCGCTCGCGAGGAGCACGCCGTGCTCGCCGCGCATCATCTCGCGGTAGACCGCGCGCGTGGTCGCGGCGCTGTCGGCGACGGTCGCCTCCGGCACCGCCAAGCGGGACGCGATCGCGGGCAGCCGGCGCGCCAGCTCGGGCAGACGCGCCTCGCGCAGCACGTGGATCAGGTGGGGCAGCGTGCCCGGCAGGCGCCGCCCGCCGTGGGCGAGGTCGTCGGCGACGGCTGCGAGCTCGGCGGCGAGGCCGCGATAGTGGCGCGCGATCCCGGCATCGACCCGGACGCCGTCGAAGACCGCGAAGAGCTCGGCGGCGACCGCCGGGTACTCGAACTCGGCGAGGAACCCCTCCACGCTCGGCTCGAGCGCGAGGCTCCCGAGCTCCGTTCGCCCGATGTGCTGGGCGGCGATCAGGCGATAGAGCCTCTGATTGGTCTCGGCGTCCGAGAAGACGTCGATGCGAACCGGAAAGAGCGCCAGGCGCTGCGCGTCGGCCTCCGCCGGCGGCAGCGCGAACGGCGGCCGGTAGCCGACCTCGGGCGCGCCGCCGACCTGCCACGTCTCGCCGGTCATCATGTGCAGGTAGCGCTTCAAGAGGCCCTGCACCTCCGTGAGCTCGACGGCCGTCGATTCCGCCGCCAGCACGGCCCGGCTGGTGCGCGAGTCGAGCCCGAAGAACGCGGCGCCCGCCCCTGGGTGCTCGGCGGCGATCGCGAGACCCGCCTGCGCCCAGCGCTCGATGCCCTCGACGCCCGTGCGCTCGAGCAGGCGCGGCAGCACGCGGTAGAAGGGCACCGCGCCCGCGGGGAAGCGCTCGGCGATCGCCTTGCCGAGCGCGATCAGCGGCGCGCGCAACGCGGCGGGCGTCCGCGCGAGGATGGCGCGCAGGACCGGCAGCAGCTCGGTCAAGGCCGCGGGCGTGTCGCGTGCCACCGGCGCCAGGCTCGCGAGCAAGTTCGCGCGCGCCTCGGCGGCGGAGACGAGCGCGCTCGGCAACGAAAAATAGAGCTCGAGGCCGACCGCCGGCACGCGGCCCGCCGCCGCGAGCGCCAGTCGCAGCACCGCGCCACGCTCGGCCTCGGTGAGCTCGTGCAGCGCCGGCGGCACGCTCGCGAAGATCTCGCTGCGGCCGCCGTCGCCCTGCTCCGCCGCCTGGCCGAGGGCGGCCAAGACGCCGAAGTCGGCCGGTGCGAGCAGCGGCGGTACGAGGCCGCTCGCCTCGAAGAAGCGGAGCGCCAGCACCTCGCTCTCGAAGCCGCGGCCGGCGAGCGCCAACCCGGCCTCGACCCAACGCTCGACGCGCTCGCTGCCGTCCAGCAGGTCTCGGAGGAGCGGGCCGCTCGCCGTGACGAAGGCCTCGCCGAGCCGGCGCGACGCCGCCAGCACCGCGGTCGCGAGCTCGAGCCAGCGCGCGAGATGCGCCGGTCGAAGCGCGGTCAACGAGGCGGGCGGGAGCGCGAAGTAGCTGGCGGCCGCCGCGCGCGACCCGTGCTCCCCGCTCGCGAGCCGCTCGCCGGCCGCGATCCAGCGTGCGAACGCCGGGGCGCCGAGGCGCCATGCCGCCGGGGCCTGCCGGCAGTACTGCTGCGCCAGCGTCAACGAGATCGCGGCCAGACGATCGCCGTGGGCCAAGAGATTCTCGCGATCCGTCTCCGCCAGCGCCGCGATCTCGGCACGCACCGCCGGTGCGCCGGCCTCGAGATGGCGGCTCTCGAACCACAGACTTCTCAGCCTGCTCATCTCGGAGCCCGCGATCAGGGAAAGACGGAGCCGACGATCTCGTCGAGGGCGCGCCGCATCTCGACGTCGTCGGTGAGCGAGCGGCTGATCGCGGCCGTGCAGGCGCGTCGCGCCGGGATGCCGCTCGCCATCAGCTTGGCGGCGTAGACCAGAAGCCGCGTGCTGACGCCTTCCGAGAGTCCGCCGCCGCGGAGGTTCCGCACCTTCTCGCCGAGCGTCGCCAGCTCGAGCGCGGTGCTCATGTCGGTCGCGCCTTCGTGCGCGACGATCTGGGCCTCCTTGTCGCGCGGCGGGTAGTCGAACTCGAGGCTCACGAAGCGCTGGCGCGTCGACTGCTTCAGGTCCTTCAGCACGCTCTGGTAGCCGGGGTTGTAGGAGATCACCAGGAGGAAATCGGGATGGGCCTCGAGGATCTCGCCCTTCTTGTCGATCGGCAGGATGCGACGGTGATCGGTGAGCGGGTGGATGAGGACGATGGTGTCCTTCCGCGCCTCGACGATCTCGTCGAGGTAGCAGATGGCGCCGTGCTTCACGGCCTGGGTCAGCGGGCCGTCGATCCACACCGTCTCGTCGCCCTCGATCAGGTAGCGACCGACCAGGTCGCTGCCCGTCAGGTCCTCGTGGCAGGCGACGGTGACCAGGCGCGGCGCGACCTCGCGCGCCGGCTGCAGCACCGAGGCCATGTACTCGACGAAGCGGGTCTTGCCGCAGCCGGTCGGGCCCTTCAGCAGCACGGGCAGCCGCTTCGCGTAGGCCGCGGTGAAGACTTCGACCTCGTCGCCGATCGGCAGATAGTAGGGAGCGGACATGGAAGCGGGCGGATTGTAGGGGCCGCTCGGGGGTCACGCAATGCGGCGCCTTGCCTCGCCACATCGACGCGCATAGAGGCTTCCGCCATGCCGAAGACCACGTCGACCGCGCCCGCTCGGTTCACCGGATTCGCCGACCGCGGGGCCGGCTTCTTCAAGGCGCTCGCCAAGCACCAGAGCCGCGACTGGTTCGCGATGCACCGCGAGGAGTACGAGGGCGGCTGGCTCGCGCCGATGCAGGCGCTGCTCGCGGAGGTTCGCGGGCGACTGGCGGCGCGTTACGCGCACGAGGACCTGGCGGCGCCGAAGGTGTTCCGCATCCACCGCGACGTGCGGTTCTCGAAGGACAAGTCGCCCTACAAGACCCACATCGGCGGCTACCTCGCGATCGACGGCACGGCGGCGGGTCCGGGCGGCGCCGCGGCGCTCTACTTCCACGTGGCCGCCGACGAGCTCTTCGCGTGCGCGGGGCAATACATGATGGACGGCGAGCAGCTGAAGCGCTTCCGGGCGGCGGTGGTCGACCCGAAGCGCGGCAAGGAGCTGGCGGCGATCCTCGCCAAGCTCGAGCGCGCCGGCTTCACGCGCGGCTCGCACGAGCAGCTGCAGCGCGTGCCGCGCGGCTTCGATCCCGAACACCCCGCGGGCGACCTGCTGCGGCGCAAAGGCCTCATCGTCGCATTCCCGGACCTGCCGCGCGCGATGCTCGTCTCGCCGAAGCTGGTCGACTGGCTCACCACCCACGCCAAGCAGACGGTGCCGCTGGTCGAGTGGCTTGCCGCGGTCACGGTCTAGAAGAGACCGCGCGTGTCGGGGTGGCGGCGGGGAGGTGGGGATCGTCTCTCCGGCTCGGCAGATCTCACGTATGGAACGGCCCCTTTCAACTACGGGTCGCGATCTCGGGCGCCGCGCAGCGACGGTGTTGCGTGGGGGTGGGGAGTCGCTGCGGAGGTGAGTAGATCGAACACGCAAACCTGCGAGTAGTTGAAGGGTGTCGGTTCACACGTGAGATCTGCCGAACCGGAGCGGCGACTCCCCACCCCCACGCCCACAACCGACCGTGGACGTTCTTTGGTGACGGTCGGGTCGGTTAGCCGGCCCGGCGGATCGCGGGGGGCGTCGGTTCGGCGGCGAGGGGCGGGGCGGTCATGATCGGCAGGCGGACGGTGAAGGTCGAGCCCGCGCCGACCGTGCTCGTGACGGTGACGCTGCCGCCGAGGAGGTCGGTGAGCTGGCGGACGATGGCGAGACCGAGGCCGATGCCGCTCCCCGTCGGACCGTCGCGACGCGCCGTCCCTTGCTCGAAGGCGTCGAAGATCGCCTCCTGCCGCGCCTCCGGGATGCCGCAGCCGCTGTCGGACACCGTGAACACCACCGTGTCCTGCTCCGCGCAGGCCTCGATCACGATCCGCCCTTCATCGGTGAACTTGGCGGCGTTGGTCGCCAGGTTGTTGAGGATCTGCTGCAGGCGCATGCGGTCCGAGACGAGCCGAGCCAGCGTGCACCGCACCTCGACCACCACCGCCTTGGCGCGCAACGTCGCCCGCGCGCCGCGCGCGATCTCGGCGAGCAAGGGCTCCACCTCCACCTCCTCGAGGTTCAGGTCGACCTTGCCGCAGGTGAGCCGTGAGAGGTCGAGCAGCTCGCTGACCAGCGCCTCGAGCGAGACCGCGTAGTGCCGGATGCGGGGCGCGGTGTCGGCGACCGCCGCGCCGTCGAGGGCAGGGTCGAGCAGCATGTCGGTGTAACCGACGATCACGTTCAACGGCGTCCGCAGCTCGTGCGACACGTTGGCGACCAGCCGCGCCCGCATCTCGACGATGTCCTCGGCGCGGCCGAGCGCGATGCGCAGCTGGTCGTGCGCCAGGCGCAGCGTCGCCTCGCGCTCGAAGGCCTCCCAGCGGAAGCGCGAGATCGTGCGCGCGCCGATCGTCGACGTGGTCAGGACGGAGACGAGAGCGATGAAGGTGTATTGCCAGGGCAACGACATCGGCAGGCCCCAGGCGAGGATGCCGAGGAAGCTCACCGTGCAGGTGACTCCGAACACGAGCTGGTGGCGGGCATCGAAGGGCATGGTCGCCGGGATGGCGGTCACGAGACAGATGAGCGCCGCCATCGCGAGCGTCGCGTCGCCCTGCACCACCGGGTAGTACGAGACGACGCAGAGCCCGATCAGACCGCCCCACAGCATGGCGATCCGCCGCGCATGATCGCGCCAGCGGCGTGCGGCCAGCCATGCGAAGGCGCATACGATCAGCTCGACGACGTACACGGTGACGTACGGTCGCAGGCGGTCGGGGTAGAAATGCAGCTCGATCGGGAGCGCGCCCCCGATGAAGAGCATGAGGATCCCCATGGCGAGCGGCAGCCGGCGGAGCGCCAGGCGCTCGAGCTCGGCGGCGTGCTGCCGATGAAGGTCCACGGCACTCGGCCGAGCAATGGCAGTGCCAAGGCCTGAAGTCCTTGTGTGGCGGCTGGCGGCCGCGTCCGGCCGTGTCCGGAAGGGCTACGGGCGGCGGGGAAGTGACGGCGGCGCGCCGGGCTCGAGTGGGCGGGCGGTGTCGGAGGCGACGATGTAGATCGGCCGGGCCTTCACCTCCTCGAAGATGCGGGTGACGTAGGCGCCGAGGATTCCGGTCGCGACCAGCTGCACGCCGGCCAGAAAGGCGACGGCGACGAAGACCGACGTCCAACCGGCCGGCGTCGCGCCGCCCGCGAGCCGGCCGACGAGGGCGAAGAGCACGAGCAAAAGGCTCAGCCCGAAGACCGCGAACCCGAGGTAGGTCACCAGTCGGAGCGGCAAGGTCGAGAACGACGTCACCCCGTCGAGCGCCAGGCGCACGAGCTTGGTGTACGGATACTTGGTCTCGCCGGCGAAGCGCTCGGCACGCTTGTAGCCGACCTCGGCGTGGCGGAAGCCGAGCCAACGGATCAGGCCGCGCACGTAGCGGTTGCGCTCGGGCAGACGGTTCAGCGCGTCGGCAACGCGGCGGTCGAGGAGGCGAAAGTCGCCGACGTCCGGCGTCATGTCGACCGACGCGATGCGCTTCAGCACCCGGTAGAAGTTCTTGATGAGGAAGAGCCGAAGCGCGCTCTCACCGGGACGCTCGGTGCGTACCGCCGACACCACGTCGAAGCCCTCGCGCCATTTCGCCACCAGCTCCGGGATGACCTCGGGCGGGTCCTGCAGGTCGGCATCGATCACCACCACGGCGCGGCCGCGGGCGTGCTCGATGCCGGCGGTGACGGCGGCCTGATGGCCGAAGTTTCGGCTGAAGCGCAGGACCCGCACCCGCGGGTTGCGATCGGCGGCCGCGAGCAGCATCGCCGGCGACTCGTCGATCGAACCGTCGTCGACGAAGATGATCTCGTGATCGAGCGAGGACGCGGCGACCATCGTGCCGAGGCGCTGCTGCAGCTCGGGCAGCACGGCGGCCTCGTTGAAGATGGGGACGACGATCGAGATTTCCGGGGTCGCCGCATCGTGCACGCGCGGCCTCGTGTCCGCTTCCGCCATGCGCGTCTCAGGCGGCACGGCGCTCCGCGAGGCACACCACCGAGACCCCGACCGGCAGGCGGAAGCGCGTCAGCATGCGACCCTCGGCCGCGAAGACGCGTGCCAGCATGTCGTTCACCAGCCCCGGCTTCGTCATCGTGAAGTCGGACTTGATCTCGCCCTTCGGCTCGCCGCGCAGCCGGCGCGCGACGCGGACCGCGGCCACCACCGGGAACAGCAGGGCGTTGAAGTAGGAGAGGCGGCGCGGCTCGAAGCCGGCGGCCCGCACCCGCTGCTCGACCTGGGCGAGCGTGTAGCGCCGGCGGTGGTGGCTGACGACGTCCTGATTGCCCCACAGGAACTGGAAGGCGGGGACGGTGATGAACACGTGCCCGCCGGGGCGGCAGACGCGGGCCAGCTCGCCGAGCGCCGCCGCGTCGTCGTCGACGTGCTCGATGATGTCGAAGGCCGTCACCAGGTCGATCGAGGCCGACTCGAGCGGCACCTGCGTGATGTCGCCGAGCAGCATCGGGCTGTCGCAGCGGGTGCGCGCGAAGCGGATCGCGTCGGCCGACATGTCCATCCCAACCACGGCGCCGTAGCGGGAGAGGAAGCGGAGCATGGCGCCCGTCCCGAAGCCGATGTCGAGGATCTGCCGCGGCTTGCCGTCCGCCAGGGGGGCGAGGATGCGGGTGAAGATCTCGCGGCGCCCGCGGAACCACCAATGGGTGTCCTCGATCTGCGAGTATTCGGTGTAGAACTCCTGGTCCATCGGCCGCGGGGGCATCCTCCATGTGCCCGCCCGCCGCGTCAACGGGTGGAATTGCGGCCGCCAGGCGTCGCCGGGCTATAGTCCGGGCCGATGCGGTTTACGGTGATCGGCCATGCCTGCCTCTTCATCGAGACGGGGACGACGACCATCCTGGTCGACCCGTGGCTTTCCGGGTCCTGCTACTGGCGATCGTGGTGGCATTTTCCGCCGATCGAGGTCCGGCCCGAGTACCTCGAGCCCGACTACGTCTATCTCTCGCACCATCACTTCGATCACTTCCACTTTCCGTCGATGCGGCGACTCAGCCGCCGGACGCAGGTGCTGATCCCGCGTTTCGCGATCGACGTGATGCGGAACGAGGTCAGGCAACTCGGGTTCTCGCGGGTCGACGAGCTGCCCCACGGCGACGTCGTCGCCCTGGGCGGGGGCGTTCGCCTGGCATCCTTTCAGTATGCCGTCGACGACAGCGCGCTCCTGCTCGCGGCCGACGGTGTCGTCCTCGCCGATCTCAACGACTGCAAGGTCAAGGACACGGCCGCCCGGCCGCTCCTCGAGGCCTTCGGTCCGCCGACCTTCCTCTTCAAGAGCCACTCGTGGGCGCAGGCCTATCCGAATTGCTACACCGCGGCCGACCCCGCCGACCTCGGGTTGCTCGCGCGCGCCGACTACGCCGCGACCTTCGTCGAGACGGTGCGCGAGATGCGGCCGCGCTACGCCGTGCCGTTCGCGAGCATGGTCGCGTTTCTCCATCCCGAGACGCGCGCCCACAACGCGCACGCGGTGACGCCGCCCGACGTCGCGGCGGCGTTCGCGGCGGCGGACGTCGCCGGCACGGAGCTGGTGGTGATGGCGCCCGGCGACCGCTGGGACTCGGCCGCCGGTTTCAGCTTGCGCGAGGCAGATCCCTACGCCGCCCGCGACGCGACGCTGGCGCGCCTGGCGGCGGAGGTGGCGCCGGCGATCGCGGCGACCAGCGCCGCCGAAGAGGGACGGCGCGTCGATTTCGCGGCCTTCGCGGCGTACCTCACCGCCTTCGCGCGCGCGTTGCCGCTGCCGGTGCGCCTCGCCTTCCGTCGTCCGATCGTGTTCCACGTACCGTCGTCGCCACTGCCGTACTGGATCGTCGACCTCCGCCGCCGGCGCGTCTCACAGGCGGGCGAGCCGCCCGCCGACCGGGCGTCGCTCGTGCGCGTTCCCGAGGCGGTCTTGGCCGACGCGATCGAGAAGCACATCCTCTATTTCGTCCACATCTCGCTCCGCATCGCGATCGAGCTCGCGCCGGGCGGCTCGCGCGTCGACATCCCGTTCTGGGGGCTGCTGTCGATCTGGGAGCTCGGCTACCTGCCGCTCCGGCGGGCGCTCCGGACCCGCGCCCTCGGCGTCTGGTGGCGGCGCCGCGCCGAGGTTCTCCAGACGGTGCGCTCGTTGCTCGGGGCGCGCTCGCTGAACCAGCGCGTCTTCGGCACATTGATGAGCTCGGACCGACGATCGTGAGCGCCGAGTCTGACCGTCGGGAACAGCGGGCGCTCGCCCTCTCGAAAGATCTCTCTTTTCCAGAGAGCTTCAGGGCACGCTAAGCTACTTGGTGACCGTCTCCATCACCGTGCCGCTCGCCGCGTCGGCGATCTCGATGGTGCGGGGCTCGCTGACGCCGAACTTGCTCTTGGCGTCGCCGAGGATGGTCTCGAGACGGGTGCGGAAGGCGGTGCGCGCGAACTCGGGCATGCTCTGCATCGGGAACTCGGCGACCAGCACGCGCGCGCGCTCGGGCGCGGGCCACTCGATGCGCTGGATCTTCGGACCCAGGATCGCGTGGGCGCGGAGCTGCGCCTCGACCTGGCTCGGGAAGTCGGAGCCCGTCGGGAGCGGCGCGGCGGCGCCCGGGGCGCCCGCGCCCGGTGCGGCGCCGGTATTCGCCATGCCGGCGGCGGCCGTCCCGACCGGCGTCGACACGAGCTGCGTCTTCACGCGCTCGATGCGGGTCCGGGTCTCGTCGTCCTTGGCGAGCTCGCGGGCCTTGTCGAGCTCGGCCAGGGCCTTGTCGCGGTCGCCCTTGGCCTCGTAGGCGAGCCCGAGGTTGAAGTGCGCCTGCAGGAAGTCCGGGCTCGCGGCGATCACCTGTTGATAGGCGGCGACGGCGCGGTCGACCTGCCGTTGATAGAGATAGGCGGTGGCGAGGTCGGTGCGGACGCTCGGGTCATCGCCGTGCTTCTCGAGATAGCGCTCGTACTCCGCCGCCGCGGCGTCGAACTTCTGCTGGTCGTAGTAGACGTTCCCGATGCCGCGGATCGCCTCGCCGTCGTCGGGGGCGAGCGACAGCACGTGCTTCCACGAGTCGAGGGCCTGCGACCCGTAGCTCGGGTCCATCTCGGCGGCGCGCGCCTGCACCTGGGCCAGGCTCTTCCAGGCCGCGACGTCGCTCGGGGCGGCGGCTGCCTTCTCGGCGAGCTGGGTGACGAAGCGCTTGGCCTCGTCGGGCAGCCCGACCGGCGGATGATCGGTGGGCATCTCGCCGCCGCCCGCCGTGCCCGCCGCCGGCGGGGCGCCACGGCCCGGCGCGCTCGAAATGCGCTCGTTCGGCTCGAGCACCCGCACCCAGACGGCGAGGCCCGCGAAGAGAAAGAACGCCAACACCACGAGGCCCGGTAGCTGGTCGCGGAAACCGGCCGCCGCCGCGGGCGGCTGCTCGGCCACCGCCTGGCCGCAGCTTGGACAGAAGCGCGCGCTCGCACCCAGCCGCTCGCCGCACCCGGAGCAGAAGCGCGCCGCGGCCGCCGTTCCCGTTCCGCCCTTCATTTGTGGGCGACGACGAGCGTCGAGATCAGGCCCGGCGGCAGGACGTCGGCCTCGATGCGCGCGAAGCCGGCGGTCGAGAGCCAGTCGCGGATCTCCGCGAACGCGTAGTCGCGCCCGCGCGTGAAGAGCAGCATCGCGATCGAGAAGATCGCGGCCGGCGCCGGGCTGGTGCCCGACTCGTCCGTGACGTGGTCCTTGATCATGAGGCGCCCGCCCGGAACGAGCGCGCCGTGGATCTTGCGCATCAGCCCACGATTGCCGTCCTCGTCCTCGCCGTGGATGACGTTCGACAGAAAGACGAGGTCGTGGCCATCGGGGAGCGGATCGCGCAGGTAGTCGCCGGCCACCAGATCGATGCGATCGGCGACGCCGCTCGCCTCGACGTACTTGCGGGCGACCGCGAGCGTGCCGGGCAGGTCGAAGAGGGTCGCGCGCAGCTCGGGATGACGGCGGCAGAGCTCGATGGCGTAGGTGCCGGGTCCGGCCCCGACGTCGAGCAGGCGCCGGACGCCCGCCAGGTCGAGCGTGTCGGCGAGCACGCGGGCGTCGCCCCGTGCCCGCACGATGCTCGCCATCGCGTCGATGAAGCGCGCGGTGTCCTCGGGGCTCGACTGGAACATGTCGGGCTGGCGCGCCGGCCGTCCGGTCCGCACGGTCTCGGCGAGGTCGCCCCAGAGCGGCCACAGCGAGGCGTCGAAGCGGACGAAGTCCGCGTACGACGTCGGCGAGGCGCTGCCGAGAAAGTTCCGGGACACCTCGGTCTCCCGGAAGAGATCGCCGTCCTTCCGCACCAGACGCATCGCCACGAGCGCATTCAGCAACAGCTCGGTCGCACGCGCATCGGTGCCGGCGGCGGCGGCGATCGCGGCGCCCGAGCGGCCCGAGGCCTCGAGTCGGTCGAAGAGCCCCAGCGTCACCGCGGTGTGCAGGATGCGCGCCGCGGCGTAGTCGCCGCTGATGCGCGCGAGCTCCCGAAACTCCATCGCGGGCTATGTAACAGGTCGGGTCAGAGCTGACTAGGACGCTGGCTCGAGCTCGACCTCCGCGCGCGCAGCGCAGCCGAACACGTGAACGGTCGCGTCGGGGGTGAGGGAGGGCGCCCGGGCCGGCTCGCATGAGAGATCTCGCCTGCCCGGGCGCCCTCCCTCACCCCCGATTCAGCGGAACTTCCACGCGCGAAGGGAGAGATCCCCCTTTGTGATAACGGGACGCGGAGCATGACGGGGTCGGAGCACAGGACGGTTGCGGAGGAGCGTCACCCGTCCGCGCGCGGAGTGCTCGACCGTCCCGTGGTGCACGTCGCGGCGCTTGCCGCGCTCGCGCTTGCGATCGGCATCGGCGGTGTAGCGCGCGATCCGCTCGACGGCGATCCGGCGATGTACGGAACGATCGCGCGCACCATCCTCGACACCGGCGAATGGACGCACCTCACGTTCAACGGCGTGCCGTACGTGAACAAGCCGCCGCTGCACTTCTGGCTGAACGCGCTGGTCTTCCGAATGATGGGCGTCGGCACCTTCGCCGCGATTCTCCTGCCGGGTCTTCTCGGGGTGGCGTGTACGCTGCTGGTGTATCTCCTGGTGCGGCGAACCCTCGGCGACCCCGAGGCGGCCTTTCTCGCCGGGCTCGTCTACCTGACCACGCCCGAGGTCGCGCACTGGAGCCGCGGCGTGCATCTCGAGACCCTGGTGACGACGTGGGTGCTGCTCGGGCTCCTCGCCGCCTATCGCTCGACCAGCGAGCCGCCGTTCGTGCTCGCGCTCGCCGCCGCGGCGATCGGCGGCTGGTTCGCCAAGGGGCCGCAGGGACTCTTTCCGCTCGTGGTGGCGCTCGTGCTCTGGGCTCACGCCGGCGTGCTCCGCCGCCGCCTGCTCTCGCCGTGGAGCGCCGTGGCGATCGTCCTCGTGGTCGTGACCGTCGGCCCGTGGCTCTCGGCGCGGCTCGACGAGGGCAGCGACTTCGGTCGTGCCTACTTCGAGGGCCAGATCGGCCAGGTGCTGTTCGAGGGCGGTGAGGTGCGACGCGGGCCGCTCTGGTATCTCGGCAAGCTGCTCCGCACGTATTGGCCATGGCTTCCGGTCGCCGTGATCGGGGCGACGATGCTCGTTCGGTCGTGGTCGTCCGCGCTCGGTGCGCGCCTCTGGCTCGTCTACGGCACGATCGTGCTGGTGGTGATCTCGGCCGCGGTCGGCAAGAAGAGCCGCTACCTCTTCCAGCTCTACCCCGCGCTCGCCGCCGCCGCGGGTCTCGCGCTTGCCCGCGCGGCGCGGCGCGCCCCCGCGGTCACGTCGTTCGTGCTCACCGGAGCGGTGATCGCGACCGTGCTCGTGCTGGTGCTCGGCGAGCACGTCTCGCGAGCCCAGCGCGAGCACACGGCCGCCGCCCTCGCCGTCGCGGCCGCGCTGCCCTCGGACCATCCGGTGTGGCTCACCAACGAGGTGCAATATGGCGCACCCCAGCTCGGGAAGATCGTCGGCTTCTACGGGCCGCCGCTCCTCCACACCTGCCGAAGCGATTGCCGAGACGATGCGCCGCCCGGGTCGATCGTCGTCGCTCGCGACCACGAGGCCGAAGCCGTCGCCGCCGCGCTAGGCGCCACCGTCGCCGCCCGCCACGGCGCGCTGGCGATCGTGCGCCGCGAGCCCGCCCCCGGAGCCTGACTCGGGACTCGAACCTCCGCGCGCGTAGCGCGCGGCCGAGCGCAAGCGAGCCGGGGGTTGAGCCGCCGCGGCTTCGCCGCGGCGGCGAAGGGGGAGAGATCCCCCTTATTTGATTGACTCCTGGAAGAGGCCTCCCTAAGAAGGGCCCGCGAACATCGGACAAGGAGGGGGGTCTCATGATCACAGCACTCCGCGTTGGTGCCGTCGCCCTGACACTCGGGTTGGCAGTGGCCGCAAGCGCCGACGTCGCGCCCGGCGATACCATCGACAAGTCCAGCGTCGCCAAGATCAAGGACCTGGTCTCGCCCGCCATCGAATGGTGCGTCAGTCAGGGCATGACCATGAAGATCATCGCCCCCAAGCCGATCGGCTGGCCGAAGGCGTACAAAGAGGCCACCGAGAAGTACTCGAGCCAGGTGAAGCTCTCCGAGAACGGCCTCGCGCTCGTCGGCCACATCGCGGGCGCGCCGTTTCCCAAGATCGACCCGGCCGATCCCAAGATCGCCCTCAGGGTGATGTGGAACTACGAGTACCGGCCGTATCCGGGCACCGACGACTTCGTCGAGTACGACTTCCCGGCCGAGACCGGCGCGGTCGGTAACGGCAAGCCGATGGAGGTGGAACGGTACTATTGGATCGGCGAGTCGCGGCGCCTGTACTACAACAGCCGGCTCTACGTGGATCCCAAGCCGGAGCTGCCGAATCCCGAGGGCATCCGCTTCAAAGAGGTGCTCGGGCCCCTGGTGGCGCCGTTCGATCTGAAGGGCATCGGCGCCCTCGAGTACCGCTACGTCGACGCGTCCAAGCAGGACGACACCTGGCTCTACGTGCCCTCGCTCCGCCGCGTCCGCCGGCTCTCGACCGCACAGCGCTCCGACGCGCTCTTCGGGCAGGACACCGATCCGGATTCGTACTGGGGCTACAACGGCCACATCGCCTGGTCGGAATGGAAGTTCCTCGGCGAGAAGGAGATGCTCGGCATCCTGCACGGCGAGAACTTCCCGCAGAAGCGCTGCACGAACGAGGCGGACTATCTGATGTGCGACGCCTGGGAGAAGCGGCAGATGTACATCATCGAGGGCGTCTCCAAGCTGCCGCAGTACGCCTACGGGAAGCGCGTCATCTTCATCGACAAGGAGTCGCTGGTCGTCGCCTACTCCGACATCTTCGACCGCAACAACGAGCTCTGGAAGGTGTGGATCGACAACCACCAGTTCCGAACCCAGGCCTTCCCGGGCGCGCCCAACAAATACGACGAGGAGAAGGACTTCTACGCGGGGCTCGCGATGGTGGACATGCAGCTGATGCACGCGACCTACGTGCCCCATCCCGGGAGCGAGCCGGCGGGCCACGAGGGCTGGTACTTCAACAAGGGGACGGAGTCGGGCACCAAGTACAAGCCCGGCGGCGCCGTGCCGGACTCGTTCACGGTCGCGAAGCTGATCGAGCAGGGGCAGTAGCAGAAGCGCCGCTGCAATCGGGGCGCGCCCTGTCGCGTTGGTATTGGGTCCCGTGTAGGTAGGCCCGATGGCGATCATCGGATACGCGGCGGCGTTGGAGCAGTTTCATCCGACCGAGCTGCTGCACTATTCGCAGCTGGCGGAGCGGCGTGGGTTCAAGGGAGTGATGGCGGCCGATCACTTCCAGCCGTGGGTGCCGGCGCAGGGGCACAACGCGTTCGTGTGGTCGTGGATGGCGGCGCTCGGGGCCACGACCACGTCGATGACGTTCGGGCCGGGCGTGACCTGCGCGTCGTTCCGCTATCACCCGGCGCTCGTCGCGCAGGCGGCGGCGACGCAGGGGGCCATGACGCCGGGGCGGTTCTGGCTCGGCCTCGGGGCGGGCGAGGCCCTGAACGAGCACGTCATGGGCGGGCCCTGGCCGGAGGCGCACGTGCGTCTCCAGATGATGCAAGAGGCGATCGGCATCATCCAGCGGCTCCTGACCGGCGAGATCGCCAAGCACGACGACGGCAAGTTCTTTCGGATGGAGCGCGTGCGTCTGTGGACGGTGCCGAAGGAGCCGGTGCCCATCTACGTCGCGACGGCCGGCCCCGTCGCCGCCAAGTGGACGGGAGCCAATTGCGACGGGTTCATCACCCCCGGTGCCGGCACCAAGAAGCTCGAGATGCTGCTCGGCAAGTTCGCGGAGGGCGCGAAGTCCGTGGGCAAGGATCCGAAGAAGATGCCGAAGCTGCTGCAGCTCCACATGTCCTGGGCACGGACCAAGGAGGAGGCCACCAAGAACGCCCTCGTCGAGTGGCCGAACGGCGGCATGCCGTTTCCCAAGGGCGACGTCCGGACCCCGTTCGACTTCGCGGAGATCGCCAAGCTGGTCCGGCCGGAGAGCTACAAGGATCGCATGATCATCTCGACCGACATGGACGAGCACCGCGCCCAGATCCAGCACTTCATCGACCTCGGGTTCGACGAGATCCACGTCCACAACGTGGGCCGGAACCAGGAGGAGTTCATCGAGGTGTTCGCCGAGCAGGTGATCGCCAAATTGCACTGAGGGGAGCCGATCGATGCCGTCAGACCCCGTCCTCTACGAGCGTCGCGGCGCCGCCGCGCTGCTCACCATCAATCGTCCCGAGGCGCGGAACGCGGTGAACGGCGCTGTCGCCTCCGCGTTGCTCGACGGCTATCGCCGCTTCGAGGCCGACGCCGACGCCAAGGTGCTGGTGCTGACCGGGGCCGGCGAGCAGGCGTTCTGCGCCGGCGCGGATCTGAAGGCGATCGACTCGGTCCGCGATCGTCACGAGGGGCCGCTCGGGTTCACGCGCGTCACCCCGACCAAGCCGACCATCGCCGCGGTCTCCGGCTGGTGCGTCGCGGGCGGCATCGAGCTCGCGCTCTGGTGCGATCTCCGCATCGCCGCCGAGGGCTCGACCTTCGGCTGTTTCGAGCGCCGTTTCGGCGTGCCGCTCATCGACGGCGGCACGCAACGCCTGCCGCGCGTCGTCGGGCTCGGGCGTGCGCTCGAGATCATGATGACCGGCCGGCCGGTTCCGGTGGAGGAGGCATTCCGCATCGGGCTCGTGAACGAGGTGGTGGCGCGAGGCCAACACGTCACGCGCGCGCTCGAGCTCGCCGAGAGCCTCGCGAAGTTCCCCTGGCCGACGCTGCTCGCCGATCGGGCGGCGGCGCTCGCCGGGTCCGGACTGCCGCTCGAGCACGGCCTCGCGATCGAGGCGCGGCTCGGTCGCGCCGTGCTGGAGGAGGCGCGCCGGGGCGCGGCGAGGTTTTCGTCCGGCGTGGGCCGCAGCGGGTCCTTCGAGGGCTGAACGGTCGCGTCGCGGTTGCCGATCACCGGCTGCGTGCGCTACGCCGAGCCTCATCGACCGAAGGAGGTCCCACGCCCATGACCCTCGATTCCTCTCCGCCCACGAACCGCCTCCGCGCTCTCGGCATGGTCGGCGCGGCGCTGGTGGCGATCACGCTCTCGGCGCGACCGGCCCCAGCGCAGGTCTGCGGCGACGCCACCGGCGAAGGCAGCGTGACCGTCACCGACGGCGTGCAGACGCTCCGGGCGGCTGCCCAGCTCTCGAGCTCGTGCACCACCGCGACGTGTGACGTCGACGGCAGCGGCGGCATCACCGTCACCGACGGCGTCAACGTGCTCCGCAAGGCGGCGGGGCTTTCCGCCCCGAACGCGTGCGGCGGAGGCGGCGGCGACCAGGAGCCCGCGGAGATCACGAACGCCGTCGCGCCACTGTTGATCTTCGGGTTCACGGCCATCTCGGACGTGAGTCCGGCCGCAGCAGCGACCGTGGACCCGGCGGGCGTGATGCAAATCGACGTCGACGACTGCCCGGTGAGCGGGGTTCGTCGCAAGGTCCAGCTCGGAGGTCCCGGCGGCTGCGTCATCAACGTTGCCTTCGATGCCTGCCGCTACAGCGCACCGACGCTCGGAAGCTTCGAGTTCGAAAAGACGATCTCGGTGAACTTTTGTCGCCTCGAGGTGGCGCTGAACGTCGACGTCACCGACCTCGGCAGCGGTCGACTGGTGCATTTCGAAGGCGCCGTATCCTTCTCGTCGGACGGTGCCGGGGGCTTCTTCGCCGATGGGGGTCCGATCCGCATCACCACGCCACAGGGCGCCTTCGACCTGAGCTTCGACCAGCTCACGTTCGACGACGAAGGGCATCCGACGGGCGGCTCCGGCGAGATCACCGACACCGACGACAACTTCGAGCTCGAGCGCATGACGTTCACGGTCACGGGTCCGACCACGGCCTCCGTAGTCGCGACCTTCGACGACGGCCACCAGTCGTCGTTCGTGCTGAACCTGATCACCGGCGATTTCACGCCGGCGTAGGCGTCAGCGGCGGTAGGTGTGGCGCTCGACCGACGTCGCGATCAGCGCGGTCCGCGGGTCGAGCAGCGAGCGCTGGATCAGCACGTCGACGCTCGCGAGATCCGGGCGGGCGATCAGAAGCGCGCGGCCGACGTCGGCGGGATCGCGGAGGCGGCCGAGGGCGAGGCGCTCGGCGCGAAAGCGATCGAGGCGTTGCCGGGTCCATGCCGGCAGGGCCGCCTCGTCGACCGCCTGGGAGCCGCTCGGACCGGAGCCCATCGCGGCCACCAGGACCGGCAGGCTCGGGGTGGCGTACATCGCGAAGCCCGAGAGCTTCCAGGGGTCGATCTCCCAGCGCGCGACGGCGGCGCGATGCGCGAGCGGCCAGAGCGCGACGAACAGCAGGACTCCGATGACGGCGTTTCGCCTCACCAGAGATGCCACGTGCGCACGAAGGCGCTCCCCGTTTCCGAGCCGAGGGCGAGCGGAGGAATGCAGGCGACCAGCGCGAGGGAAAGCACCGACAGGCGCTCCGCGACCGCCAGCGGCGCGAAGGTGAGGAGCAGGTTTGCGAACAGGAGCGCGAAGCCGACCTCGCGGGCGCCGAGCTGGATGAGCAGGACGAAGGCGAGGGCGACGAGGGCCGCGAGCGGGCGGGTTCTCCGGACGAGCAAGCCGATCGGGAGCGCCACCTCGGCGACCCAGACCGCGTTCGCCAGGACGACGAAGAGCGGCGTCGAAACCCGGAATGGGCCCGATCCGTTCCGGAAGGGATCGTAGCTCGCGAGCCGCGCCACCTCGGGGGCCGGTAGCATCCACTGGAAGAGGTCGGCGAAGCGATCGCCCCGACCGACCATGAAGGCCAGGAAATCACCCGACCAGTAGTGGCCGTAGGCGAGCTTCTGCCAGCCGGTGTGGAAGAGCACGATCGCCGTCAGCCAACGCAACCCCGCCAACGCGAGGGCATCGTCGCGGCCGTCGGCGTCGGCGAGCGCCAGGATCGTCACCGCGTAGAGCTCGAGGAAGAAGTGATTGTAGGTGAGCGGGAACGTGACGGCGAGCTGGAGGAGCAGGGCCGGGAGCGCGACGCGGCTCGCCATCGCCGCGAAGCGCGGCGAGAAGGCGAGGGCCGCCGCGACCGAGTAGAGCACCGCGGCCAGGACGAAGAGCCACGGATCGGCGGGCGCATCGAGGCTCACCCACACCCAGCTCCGTGCCGCGCCCCACAGGAGGAGAAATCGTCGGAGCGTCCGGAGCCGCGTCGTCGCGGTCGCCGGCGCATCCTCGGCGAGCGCGAGCAGCCGATCGAGCCAGCGCTCGGGCCGCGGCGGGCGCCCTCGAGGAGCGCGTCCGCCGCGGCCGGAGGAGCTCAGTGGCTCACGGCGCCGACGAGCACTTCAGGCTGTTGCCGTTCGGCGCCAGCGTGCAGCGCAGCACCGCGGTTCCGCAGTCGTCGCCGATGCGAATGGTCTCGCGAATGCGAATCGGCGGCGCCCCGAGGGCGTTGAAGTCGATCGGGATGACGACGTTCTGGCCCTGCAGCTGGTAGGCGAGACGGTTCAGCTGGCGCTTGGCCTGCGCCTTCCTGAGGCCGACGGCGCCGGGCAAGTCAGCCTCCTTGTCCTGGAACTTCCAGTTGGGCGCGTTCACCGAGCCCTTTTGGACGAAGCTTCCGGGGGGAAGGACGGCCTCGTAGAGCGAGCCGGGTCCGGCCTGATTGATGATGATGCGAACCTCCTCGCTGTCGGGGTCGACGGTGACGCCGGTCGAGAGGTTGAAGTCGCCCTTCACCTTCCACTTGTCGAGGCCGAAGCCCGGATTGGCCTTGGTGTCCAAGAAGCGGGCGGTCTTCACGAAGCTCGGCATCAGGTGCGGGCCGGAGACGTCCTCGCACCCGAGCACCGGAACGCCCTGCGGCGTCAGGATGCAGCTGCCGTCGCAGAGGTCGTCGGGGATGTTGTTGCCGTCGTCGCACTCCTCGTCGCCGTCGCGGACGGCGTCGCCGCAGCAGCCCTCGCCGGGCGGGCAGTCGCCGACCTCGTCGCACGCGGTCATGCTGCCGGTGCAGGTGCCGAGGATCTGACAGGTCGCGGAGCACGGGCTGCCCGGGGCGCCGTTGGCGGCCGAGCCGAGATCGCATTCCTCCGCCGGCGGGTCGATGACGGCGTCGCCGCAGACGCAGGTCGGATCGGGATTGAACGGGCAGTAGTCGCAGGCGTCGCCGAGCGCGTCGCCGTCGGCGTTCTCCTGACCCGGGTTCGCCAGCGTGGGACAGTTGTCGGCACCGTCGGGCACGCCGTCGAAGTCGGCGTCGGGAATGAAGGAGAATCCCTGGATGGTCTCGCCGTCGAGACCGGCGCCGCCGGCGCCGCCGCCGTCGAAGAAGATGTCGACCGTCCCGGCCGGCGAGGTGCCGAAGGTGCCGACGAAGCGCAGGAGATCGCGCGCGGCGTCATAGGCCGGCGGCAGCGTCACCTGATTGTTGGCGCGGAAGATCAGCGTGTCGGGTGCCGTGACGTCGATGGCGTGCAGGTTGCCGGTGAAGCTGCCCGCGCTGCCGCCGTTGATGGCGCTCGAGTCGAGGAAGAGCGAGTAGTCGCACGCGGTGATCGCGCCGCCGACGCTCCACGCCGTCGGGTGACAGCGCACGATGTCCTCGTCACTGAACGCGACCCCGCCGAGGGCGGCGCCGCTCGGCAGCGACAGCAGCACGTCGCAGGTCGGCGGCGAGGCGTTCTCGCAGCTCCCGTCGGTCAGCACGTCGACGGCGTCCCAGCTGCGCGCGTCGCTCGCGCCCTTGACGGCGTCGCCGTCGAGGTAGAGCCGCCATTCGCCGTCGGTGTAGGGCGGGCTCAGGGGATCGCTCGGAATGAAGAGCGCCAGGTCCTTGGTCTTGATGGCCGAGAGATCGGGGATGGAGTTGTCGCCGCCGACCCGGATCACCAGGCTGCCGTTCGGCAGCACGTCGAGCGCCCGGATGCTCGAGTTCAGCCCATTGAGGCTGCCGTCGAAGAGCATGCGCCAGTTGCACGAGGTGGTTCCGGGTCCGTACGAGATCGGATCGCAGACCACGACGTCGTCATTGGTGACGCTGACGCTGCCGAGAGTGGCGTTGCCGCCGATCGCGATCGCCACCGATGGGAGCTGGGCGGCGGCGTCGTGCGCAGCGGCGAAGAACAGGAGCGCGGCGCAGAAGAGGGCGATGGCGAGCCCCCTCGGTTGCCGACGCAGTGCAGACGGGATGCGGTTGGCCATGGCGAACTCCTCCTGAGCCGGTGGGCGCTCGAACGCACGTCCGTTACTTGCGGGCAGGGTCGCCTGTCAAACCGTGCGAAATGACACCCCGCCCTCATCAGATAGACGAGGTCCAGATCACTGGTGATAAGACAACGTTTTCCCTGACTCCAGGGATTGGTGCCACGCCCGCTTCCTCGTAAGTCAGCGAAACGTTTTTCCCCTTCGGAACGACCCCATGTTCGACCGCCTGAAGGCGTCGGCGAGATCTTCGCCCCTCACGTGGCCCCGGGCTCGCCCCTGGCGGCCGTGGGTATTGGTGCTGGTCCTGCTGCTGGCCGTCGACTGGTACGTGAAGGAGAAGTTCGTTCCGGAGAGAATCGTCACGGTCTACGAGCCGCCGCGGGCTCCGCTGATCGACCGGACATCGGGCAACAACATGGGCATTCTCTTCCGCTTGGCGGAGCGACGCCGGGCGGCGACCCACGCACCCCTGATCGCGATGGTTGGTGACTCGACCATCATGAGCAGCACCCAGCCGCGCGAGACGACCCTCGTCGCCGGGGTGAGACGCGTGGCGAACGACAGCCTGAGGACGGATCTGCCGGTCGACGTCATGGAGTTCAGCGCCGCCGGGATGCCGGCCACGGATGCCGTCGTATTCATCGCGAAGGCGCTCGGCCTGGGCGTCGACTTGGTGACCTACTCGCTCACCCCGCGTGTGCTCTGCTCGCCGGGTCGGCGATCCTCCGACGTGGATCGCTGGGTGATGGACGGGGACGCGCGCCGCGAGCTCGGGTGGTCGTACCTCTCCGGGAGCTTCGGTCCCGAGGACCTGGCGCGGTCCTTTCTGATCTCGCACTGGGATCTCTATCGATTTCGGCGCGAGATCGCCGGTGACGTGCGAGCAGGGATCGCGTCACTGTTCTCGTCAGCGGACCACGGGCGTTGGGTATCCCCGTATCCTCCGACCACGATCAACCCGATCAGAAAACCCGGCCCGATCTTTACCCGGGCCCTCTGCAACATCGACCCGACCAATGCGCAGGTGCTGGCATTGCGGCGCATCATCGAGATGTGCGCCGCAAGCGGGCGATGTCTGCTCTACCACAGCCCGATAAATCCGGCGGCGCGAGAGCTATTCGAAGAGGGGCTGTTGCCGCAATTCAGCCGCGACGTGCGCGATTGGACGAGCGAGAGCTCGGTTCAGTTCCGCAACTACTCGATGATCCTCAAGGCCTCGGGATTTGCGCATCCACCACCGACCTCCATCCTCAAGGCCGATGCGGTCCACATGAATTTCAGAGGCCGCTCACGGGTGGCGGAGCTCCTCGGCGGTGACGCCGCGGCGCTGCTGCGGAAGGCCGCGCGTTCCGCCCCGCCCCAGCCTGCCGGGGATCTCGAAGCGCACGTCCGCGTCCACGACTCCGGCGTGGCCGCGAATTGACCACACGCGTCGCGGCTTGCACCGCGATGCAGGGGTTCGCTAGGACCGGACGCGTGGACGGGGTGCAGGCGAGGCGGGACGTCTCCGCCTCATGATCTTCAACACCTGGGCCTACGGGGCCTTTCTCCTGGTCGTCTTCGCGGTTCACTGGCTGTTGCCGGCGCGCTGGCGAGCCCACTGCCTGATCGCCGCAGGCTTCTATTTCTACTGGTACTACCATCCTCCGCACCTCGTCCTGATCACGGCCGCGTCGCTGCTCGTGTTCGCGGCGAGCTTTCTGGTCCGGCGCGGCGGGGTGCAACGGCCGCTCGTCTTCGCCGCGGCGGTGAGCGCCTGTCTCGGCTTCCTCGCCTTCTACAAGTATCAGGGCTTCCTCGCCGACGCGCTCAACTGGATGTTCGGCCTCGTCGGCGTGTCGTCGAGTCTCCACTCGCTCGAGATCCGTGCGCCGCTCGCCGTCTCGTTCTTCGTCTTCGAGTACGTGCACTACCTGGTCGAGGTCTATCGCGGGACGTTCGCGCCGGCGGGCCCGAAGAACTTCCTGCTCTTCATCATGTTCTTCCCGACCCTGATCTGCGGTCCGATCAAACGCTTCCAGCTGTTCGACCCCGACCACTACGCCAGCCGGCCGCTCGACCCCGCGAACGTCCATGCCGGCCTCGAGCGCATCCTCTTCGGTCTCGCCAAGAAGACGTTGATCGCCGACGTCCTCGCGCCCTATTGCCTGCCGGTCCTCGCGACTCCCGACCTCCACACGACCGCGGAGCTCTGGCTCGCGATCTACGCCTACGCCATGCACATCTACTTCGACTTCTCGGGCTACTCCGACATCGCGATCGGCAGCGCCCGGCTCCTCGGCTATCCGGTGCCCGAGAATTTCAACTACCCCTACCTCCAGCCCAACATCGCGCTCTACTGGCGCAGCTGGCACATGTCGCTGACCTCGTGGATCACCGACTACGTGTACATCCCGCTCGGCGGCAATCGCCGCGGCGAGCTGCGAGCCGCGTGGAATCGCCTGGTCGCGATGACGCTCTGCGGGCTCTGGCACGGCGCCGGGTTCCACTTCATGGTGTGGGGCGCGTACCACGGCGTCGCGATCAATCTGCATCGGCTCTGGCGGCTTGGGCGCGAACGGATGTTCGGTCCGGTCGCCGGCGAAGGCAGCATGGCGGGCCGCATCGCCGGTGCGCTCGTCACCTTCCACGTCGTGTGCATCGGCTTCGTGCTGTTCGCGTGCGACCTCGACACGGCGGTCGGCATCATCGGCCGACTTTTACTCTTGCGCCCCGCTCCCTCGGAGGGCTAAGCGAATGCTGATGGCGCTCATCGTCGGCGGCTGGCGTGGCCTCGCGATCGACGGCTGGAAGGCCCTGCTCTACGTGATCGTCATCATCCTCTGCGTGCTGATGGCGCCGGAGGAGCCGTTGCGCTTCGTCTATACGGAGTTCTGAGGCGTCCGCCTCAGCGTGTCCGGAGACCCGCCAGCGACTCGCTGAGTGCCAGGCTGAGGATCGCGACCAAGGGCGCGGCGACCTTGGCCGGACCAGGCAGCAGAAACAGGCCTGCCGCGAGCCCCGCGACCGAGAGCGCGATGATGAGCGGCCGTTGCAGATGCGCCAGCATCAGCAAGAGGGCGAAGAGCGTGAGCGCAACCAAGATGAGCGACATGGGCGACTCCCCCCTTCATCGGCCCGATGCGGCCACGACTTGAGTCCCTATGCCGAGAACGCCGGGTGCGGCATGCTGTGTCCATGCGCGCCCTCTCTGCGATCGTGCTCGGCGTCCTCGCGCTCGGAGCCTGGGCCACGACGGCGAGCCAAGCCGGCGAAAAGCCGCTGCCCCCGGCGTTCGGCAAGGAGCTCGTTCCCGACTCGCAGACGCAACGACGAGAGGCGTCCGATGACGATGAGGTCGAGGAACAGCGCCGCGAGGATCGCAAGGCAACCCGACAGCGTCGGGGTGCGATCGATGGCGACCTCGACAGCGATCTCGACGACGACGGCGGCGGCGGCGACGAGGATTAGCCCCAAGGGGGAGAGATCCCCCTTGTGAGCTAGCTCGTCTTCCGTCCTGGGCGCGGTCGGCTCGAGTACGAGGCGGCGCGGCGGCGGGCGAGCTGCCACAGCCAGCGGTGCAGGCGGCCTTCCTTCGGATAGACGGGGAAGATGCGGGTGAAGGCGTGGAAGAGCCGACGGTTGCCGGCGAGACGAATGCCGCCCGTCAGGATCTGCCATAGTGCGCCGAGCTCGCCGCGGTGGACGGCCAGGAAGACGTGTCCGTTGCAGCGCACCGTCAAATCCGGGCTCTCGACCCTGCCGGGACGCACGTTGCAGCGCTCGTCGGCGACGCGCAGCACCCACGCCCCACCGCCCGGACCGGCGAGCTCGAACTGGCACGTGAAATCGAGGCCGGCCGCCTCTTCGGGACGAAAATAGTACGGCATCATGCGCATCATCGTGTCGAGGTTGGAGACGCGGATGCGTTGCAACTGCACCAGGCGCACCCCGCGGTGCCCGGGCCGCGTCGAGTCGTGGGGGGTGCGGTACTCGCCCGGCGGGATGCCGTGCTCGGCGCGGGCGCTCGGCGTGTCGATCACGAATCGCTCGTCCGCCTCGCGCCGTACGTAGGTCAGCGGCTTCAGCGTCTCCTTCACGTAGGCGCCGCGCACCTGCTTGTCGGCGTGGAACGCCTCGTGGATCTCGGCCGGGCAGGTGGCGACGCAGTTGAAGCAGCGGTACTCGACGCGAAACGCCATCGACTGCCAGAGCGCCGCGATCTCGGCGTCCGACCAGCGGTGCTCGAACTTCGCGGGTTTGGCCTCGCCGAGGTCGCGCACCAGGTCCATGAAGCCCGGGATCGAGTCGCGATAGGTGTGGTTGTAGCAGGCGAAGAAGTCGAACTCGCCGTCGGCCTTGATGGCGTCGGTCGGACACGACGCGACGCAGAGGTTGCACTCGAGACAGGGATTCCAGTCGAGCCCGCGCGGCGCCGTCTCGTACTCGGCCTCCGCGAACTCGAGGTTCGTGACCACCGTGTCGATCAGGCAGTAGGCGCCGTATTTCCGGTGCAGGAAATTCCGGCTGGTGCCGATGATGCCGAGGCCGGCCGCCTGGGCGACGAGCTTGTGGCTGAGCGGCCAGATCTTGTCTGCCCAGCGCACCGAGACCTCTTGCGGCCAGCCGATGGTGGTGGTGAGGCCGTCGCCGCCGAGTCCCTTCACGTAGCGCAGCACCTCGTGGCCCCACTTGAAGAGCCGCTCCTCGCACTCGTAGAGCTCGTGGTTGGCGCTCGGCAGGTAACGCGACTGCAGCGAGGCGCGGTTCTCCTCGCCGATCATCACTATCAGCGAACGCGCGTGCGGGTAGACGTAGCGGATCTCGTCGCGCTCGTGGGCGAGCGCGGGATGGTCGATCGAGACGATGCCGGCGTCGTCGGCGATGCCCTTCACGTGCGCGACGACGTCCGCGAGCGCGACCGGCGAGGGCACGAAGCGCGGCGTGATGTGCGTGGGGTCCACCGCGTCGACGTCGACCCATGGCTGACGGCGCTCGGTGTTGGCGGGGAGGCGTTTTTTCCCTTGCCAGCGCCCCGGCAGCGGAAAAGGGAAGTCCCAGTCGGCGTTCGAGTGGCGCCGGCCGTTGGGAGTCGCCGGGCCCACCGTCCCGGCTGCGTCCGCGGCATCGTCACGGCGCAAGGTCAGCCAGTGCAGGGCGCGTTCGTGTACCGACACGGCCGTCAACCCTTCCGGCGCCGCGCCGGCGCCGGTCGCGCCGGCGCGATCCAGCGGGCGATGCCGTCGAGCACGCCGTCGAGGAGATCGTGGTCCCGTCCGGGCGCCGTGCGGGCGAGCAATCCGGTGACCGCGAGCGAGGTGATCCCGTGCATCGTCGACCAGAGGCCGTGGGCGATCGTGAAGGGATCGAGATCCGCGCGCACGGCGCCGGCGGCGACGCCGCTCTGCACCACGTCCCGCACCGAGAGCAGCGTCGAGATCTCCTGCTGCACCATCTCCCGCTGCGGGGCGTCCTCGAAGCGGTAGAGGAACATCAGCTCGTAGTAGTTCGGATGCTCGCTGCCGAAGCGGTGGTAGGCGCGGCCCATCTCGACGAGGCGCCGCGCCGGCGGCAGCCGCGCATCGACCTCGGAGAAGTAGCGCGCCAGGAGCGCGTGGCCCTCCATCCGCAGGTGATGCAGCACATCGTCGAGGTTGCGGTAGTGGAGGTAGATGGCCGTCGCGCTGCACCCGACGCGGCGGGCGATCTTGCGGGCCGAGATGCCCTCGACGCCCTCGGTGAAGCAGAGCCGGCGGGCGGCGTCGAGGATGGCGGGCTTGAGGCCCTCGGCCGCTCGCTTCTGCGGTCGGGAGCGGGGCGAACGGACGGCGCGCAGCACGACGGCAGCAGAGCTTAACAGTGTTAATAAGTCAAGGCGAGCGCATGGACACGAGCAGGAACGTCACGCTAGGGAGGCGCGATGAACTTGAAACGGTTTCTGATCGTCGTCGCGTTGCTGCACGCCGGATTCATGGTCTGCGAACTCTTCCCCTGGTCGTCCCCCGTTCTTCTCGAGGTCGCCGGTCGGCGACTCCCGGACGTGCAGGAGGGGAAGAAATGGACGGACCTGCAGCAACCGCTGGTGGCGACGATCGTCCACAACGCCGGCATCTACAACGCCATACTCGCAGGCGCTCTGGTCTGGGCGGCCTTCGCCGGAGAGCGCGCTCGAGACTTCGCGCGTGTGCTCCTGATCGGGGTCACGGTCGCCGGCGTCTTCGGCACTGCGACGCTGAGATCGCCCCTGACCGCGCTCCAGGCTCTCATGGGAGCTCTCGGCGTCTTCGTGGCGACCCGGTCGCGGCGGTAGACCGCCGCAAGTGGACGCGGATGGCCGCGTCCTCGGCCCGCGCGTCGGGCTCGGGAGCGGCGTCCGCGACCCAGCGCCCGCCCTCGTCGGCGAGCCAGCGCGGGATCACCTCGCGCAGCACGCCTCGTCCGCCCGGGCTGTGGCGACCCTTGCCGTAGACGATGCGGACGACGGGCTCGCCCGCCGCCACCGCCTCGGCGAGAAAGCGCTCGGTGGCGGCGAGGGCGTCCTGCACGCCGAGCCCGTGCAGATCGAGCACCGGCATCCCGGCCGTGCTCGCCGGCGCGGCGGTGCTGAGCCAGCGCGTCAGGATGCGGACGAGCCGGGAACCGTACTCGCGGGACACGTCGCCGAGTATCGCACCCGCATGCCGTTTCTCGCGAGACACGCGGCTCGTGCGCTTCCGTCCCCGGCCGAGCGCTGCGCCATATCCGCCCGCTGGTGTGCCAGCGCGAGCAATTCTGGCACAGCGCTGGCACACTCGCGCGGCCGGCCTCGTGATGCCGGCCCGGACGGAAACCGAGCGCCGGGCTCGCTTGTGTCGAGAGTTCGCGAGCTTCGCGGACCGTCGCGGCGATGCCGGCCGCGGCGAGGGCTGGCGGGGCGATTGCTCTAGCACGCCCGATAGCCCGCGCCCGTGGCGGGTATTGTAGCCATGCGAACGATGCTCCTCATTGCGCTGGTCACGGGCGCGGTCGCGATCGTGAGCCTCGTGCGGACGGCCCGTCGTTCGGAGCGCCGGGACTGGTTGCCGGGGGCGCTCCGCGCGCTCACGATGGTGACCGATCCCGCCGACCTTGCGGCTCTCCTGACGCGGCACGTGCAGATCGGGCTCGGCGTCGCGCGGGTCGAGTGGTGGCGTCGCGAGGACGGTCTCTACCGCGGCCCGAGCGGCCACATCGAGGCCGACGTCGCCCGGCATCTCGATCGATGGGTCGTGCTCGGAGCCGCCTGGCAGCACGACGACCCGCTGGCGTTGGACGCCGGCACGATCGGAGTCCTCCGCGACACCGGGGCCGTGCTGGTCGTCCCGCTTCGCTCCGGCGGCCGTGCGCTCGGGTTTCTCGCGCTCGGGGCGCGGGCCGACGGCCGGCCCTATCGCGATACCGAGGTCGCCGAGCTCGCGGCGGTCGCGGACCATCTCGCGCTGGTCGTCGAGCGGGCTCGGGTGAGCGCCATGCTCGGCGAGTCGCAGCGCATGTTGCAGCAGGCCACGCGCCTCTCGACGGTCGGCACGCTCGCCGCCGAGCTCGCGCACGAGATCCGCAATCCGCTCGTCGCCGTCCAGACCTTTCTTCAGCTCCTGCCCGAGCGCCTCGACGATCCCGAGGTGACGGGCGACCTCCGTGCCGTCGCCCTCACCGAGCTGCAGCGCGTGGCGCGGCTCCTGAACGAGCTGCTCGGCATGGCACGGGCCTCGGTCGCCAACTTCGCCTCGACCGACCTCGAGGCGGTCGTCGAGCAGGTCGTGCGCTTCCTCCAGGTCTCGGCGCACAAGAAGGACGTGGTGCTCGCGCGCGCCGGCGACCCGCTGCCGACCGCCGCCGCGGACGCCTCGCGGCTCAAGCAGGCGCTCGTCAACCTGGTGCTGAACGCGATCCAGGCGAGCCCGGTCGGCACGACGGTGACGGTCACCACCACCACCAGCGTCGACGCCAACGACCAGCCGGTGGTCGAGCTGGCGATCCACGACCAGGGACCCGGCGTCCCCGTCGAGCAGCGCGAAACCATCTTCCATCCCTTCTTCACGACCAAGGAGAACGGCACCGGGCTCGGCCTGCCGGTGACCCGACAGATCATCGCCGATCACGGCGGCTCGATCGCGGTCGAGGGCGCCGTCGGCCGCGGTGCGACGTTCGTCGTCCGGCTGCCGCTGATGACCGCAACTGTCGAGCGCCACGAGCCGACCGGCGTGCGCGCGGCCTAGAAGTCCCCCTTGTGTGCTGGTCGTCACTCCCAGCGCAGCGCTTCGATCGGGTCCAGGCGGGACGCCTTGAAGGCGGGGTAGTAGCCGAAGAAGACACCGACCGCCCCCGAGAAGAGGAACGACGCCGCGACCGACGCCGGCTCGAGCACGGTCGGCCACTCGGCGAGCCTGCCGATCAGGTAGGTGGCGGCGAGGCCGGTGGCGATGCCGATCAGCCCCCCGGTCATGCTGAGGACGGTCGCCTCGGCGAGGAACTGCAGCAGGATGTGCCGCGCCTTGGCGCCGACCGCCATCCGGAGCCCGATCTCGCGGGTCCGCTCGGTCACCGAGACGAGCAGGATGTTCATGATGCCGATGCCGCCGACCAGGAGCGAGATCGAGGCGATCGCGAGCAGCAGGTTGCCCATCACCTTGCTCGCGTCGGCGCTGGCGCTCGCCATGTCCTCGAGGGTGCGCACCGTGAAGTCGTCGTCCTGGCCGCGGCCGAGCCGGTGTTGCTGGCGGAGCGCCGCGGCGATGCCTTCGCTGGCCACCGCAAGGTCGGCGGTGCGCTCGGTGCTGGCGTAGATCATCTCGACGCTGCCCAGAATCTCGGTCCCCATCACGCGCCGCTCGGCGGTCGAGAAGGGAATCATCACGACGTCGTCCTGGTCTTGCCCCCATGACGATTGGCCCTTGGCGGCGAGGACCCCGATCACCTTGAACGGCACGTTCTTGATGCGGACGACGGTACCGACCGGGTCCTGGCCGGCGCCGAACAGGTTCCGCACCACGGTCTGTCCGAGGACGGCGACCTTGGCGCCGGCCTTCTCGTGGCGTTCGGTGAAGAAGCTGCCGCTCGCGATCTGCCAGTCGCGCACCTGCTGGAACTCGTCGGTCACGCCCTGCACCACCGTCGACCAGTTGAGGTTGCCGTAGATGATCTGCAGCACCTGGCGCCGCGAGTAGGTCACCGCGGTGACGCGCGGCACCCGCGCCAGCGCTTCGCCGTCGGCGACGGTGAGGGTCGAGGCGCCGCCCGATCCCGAGCGCGCACCGCCAGAGGTCACCGCGCCCGGGATCACCATGATGATGTTGGTGCCGAAGCTCGCGATCTGCTGCTGCACGAAGCGGTCGGCGCCGGCGCCGACGCTCACCATCGCGATCACCGACGCCACCCCGATGATCATGCCGAGCATGGTGAGCCCGGAGCGGAGGCGGTTTCGCCAGAGCGCGCGCCCGGCCGTGCGGGCGGTCATGGCGATCAGCTTCGGGACCGCCGCGTTGCGGCTCACGATGCGACCTCGCGGCGCGCGCCGCCCGTCCCCGTGTCGGAGATCACGCGGCCGTCGCGGAACGCGATCACCCGGTCGGTCACGGCGGCGACCTCGGGATCGTGGGTGACGATCACCATGGTGACGCCGAGCGCGCGGTTCAGCTCGCGCAGCATGCGCATGATCTCGGTGCTGGTCTTGCTGTCGAGGTTGCCGGTCGGCTCGTCGGCGAGGACCAGGTCGGGATCCCCGACCAGCGCCCGCGCGATCGCCACCCGCTGCTGCTCGCCACCGGAGAGCTGGCTCGACAGGTGGTCGGCGCGATGCGCGATCCCGGCCTTGTCGAGCGCGGCGCGCGCCCGCGCGTGCTGCTCGGCGAGCGGCAGCGGCCCGTAGAAGAGCGGCAGCTCGACGTTCTCCAGCGCGGTCGTGCGGGCGAGCAGATTGAAGCTCTGGAAGACGAAGCCGATGCGGCGATTGCGGATCTCGGCGCGGGCGTCGCCGTCGAGGGTCGCGACCTCGCGGCCGGCGAGGCGATAGCTGCCGCTGGTCGGGCGATCGAGGCAGCCGAGGATGTTCATGAACGTCGACTTCCCGGAGCCCGAGGGTCCGGTGATCGCGACCAGCTCGCCGGCGTGGATGGTGAGCGTGGCGTCTACGAGGGCGTCGACCGTCGCGGCGCCGAGCGCGTAGCGGCGCGAGAGCGCGTGCGCCTCGATCAGCGGGCTGGAAGCGAGGGCCACCGCTCGCTCAGCGCCGTCGGCCGCCGCCCATGTTGAAGCCCGGAGGGCGCTGGGTGCCGGCGGTCTCCGTGCTTCCCCGCGGGCGCTCGACGGCGACGATCACCGCGTCGCCCTCGCGGAGCCGGTCGGTGCGTACCTCGGTGTAGCTGTCGTCGGCGAGCCCGGTCTCGACCGCGACCGGCTCCGGGCGCCCGTCGACGAGCCGCCAGACCGCCGCGCCGGCCGGCGACTCGATCGCGGCACCGCTCTCCGCGGGCGGGCGGAAGCGTAGGGCCGCGGTCGGGACGCGGAGCGCGGCGTCGCGCCGCCCGGTGACGACGTCGACGTTGGCCGTCATGCCGGGGCGGAGCGCCAGGTCGGCGTTGGCGGCGTCGATGACGACGTCGTAGGTGATGACGTTCTGGACGTTCAGCGGCGCGTTCCGGACCTGCGACACCGCGCCGGAGAAGCTACGCTCCGGATAGGCGTCGACCGTGAACGAGGCCGTCTGGCCCTCGCGGACGACGCCGATGTCGGCCTCGCTGACGTTGGCGTTGACCTGCATCTTGGTGAGGTCCTCGGCGATCACGAACAGCGTCGGGGTCTGGAAGCTCGCCGCCACCGTCTGCCCGACGTCGACGTTGCGGGAGACCACCACGCCGTCGACCGGCGAGACGATGTCGGTATAGCCGAGGTTGACGCGCGCCTCCTCCAGCTGGGCCTCCGCCTGCCGCGCCTCCGCCTCCTGCAGGGCGACCTCGGCGCGGGCCTGGTCGACGGTGCTCGCCAGCACGTCGACGGCGTCGGCCGCGACGATGCCCTCGGCGGCGAGCTTGCGGTTGCGGATCAGATTGGTGCTCTTGTACTCGAGGTCGGCGCGGGCCTTTGCGAGCGCGGCGCGGGCGTTCGCCAGCTGCGCCTCCGACTGCCGGACCCGGAGCTCGAAGGGGCGCGGATCGATCTTGGCCACCCGCTGGCCGCGCTCCACCGGCGAGTTGAAGTCGACGTCGATCGCCTGGATCGGCCCCGAGACGTAGGTGCCGACCTGGACCGTCTTCACGGGGTTGACCGTGCCGGTGGCGGTCACGCTCGCGACCAGATCGCCCCTGCTGACGCGCTCGCTCCGGTAGCGCGTCTCGTCCTCGCGCCCGATGAACGCCCAGGCCGCCACCGCGACGGCGGCGACCGCGAGCAGGAGGGCGACCATGGGCCGCCAACGGCGCAACATGCCGCCAGTATAGACGCTCGGAGCGTTTCCGCGAGACGACCAGCGGCGGCCATAAGCCCAAAAATGGAGAGGCGGATGAGACCTTTCGATCCCATCCGCCCCTCGCTCCCTACCACGACGCTCCTTAGGGAGTCTGCGATGTCACCTCAACGTTTGGGCGCGTGTGCCGCTCTAGTCAAGTAGAATTTCGACCCCGTGCGCTCTGCGGCGCTGCGCGCCGCAAATGCTCCGATGGCGTCGGCGTCCGAAGTGAATTCGGACGCCTCCCTCTCAGCCGCCGAGGAAGGGATCCCAGAAGCTGCATTGGTGGTCGAGCTGGAAGGTCAGCTCGGTCTTCGTGGTCGGTGCGGGCGCGACGAGCGAGAGCATGACGGCGCCGGCCGGGGCCGTCCCGTCGAAGCGCGGCCAGCGCGGCGACCGCGGTGCCCTCGGCTTGCCGGTGCGTGCGAAGCGGGTCCAGTACTGCACCATGGTGTCCGAGAGCGTGGTCTGGTCGGCGTCGAGCGGCTGCGGCGGGAAGGGCGAGGGCAGGTTGAAGAGGTACTGGATCTCGGAGGCGTGGGCCGCGCCGTAGGGGAAGCTCACCGGCGGAAGGAAGAGCTGCGGCGCGTCCACGTCGTCGAACTCGTAGCTGTAGGTCGGGACGAAGAGGCAGAAGGTCCGGCTCACGCTCCGCGAGTTGCAGGCGAAGGCGGCGTCGGTCGCGAGCGCGCTCAACGCCAGATCGGGGCTCGGGTAGTCGGCGAGCGGATAGCGCGCGGCCAGGACCGGGGCGATCGCCGGCGGGACTCCGAGCAGCGAGGCGATGGCCGCCTCGTAGCCGCCGGCGGTGACGGGTCCGCCCATGAGGTCGAAGAAGAGCGCCACGAAGAGCCGCATCTCGTCGTGGTTCGAGCCTTCGATGACGGGCACCTGGTTGAATTCTCCGCTCTCGAACGCGTCACGCAGCGGGCTCGGCAGCACGACGCCGTCGATCACGGGCGAGGCGCCGCTCAGACCCGCGGGCTGGGCCGCCAGGACGTCCTCGACCGAGAGTCCGCGGAGGCAGGCCGCGGTCTGGTCGGTGCAGCCGAGGGTGTCCGCCTGGCTCGTGCCCGTCGACTCCGCGGCCGCCAGCGTGGGTTGCAGAAAGACGGCGCCGCTCTGGACGATGGCGCGATGGAAGAGCCCGGACGCCAGCGGCGACGCCATCTGGGTGTGCACGCTGATCCCGCCGGCCGACTCGCCGAAGATCGTCACCCGCTTCGGGTTGCCGCCGAAGGCCGCGATGTTGTCGCGCACCCAGCGGAGCGCCAGCTGCTGGTCGAGGATGCCGTAGTTGCCGGAGACGCCGTCCGGAGACTCGGTGCTCAGCGCCGGGTGGGCGAGGAAGCCGAGCGTGCCGAGCCGGTAGTTGATCGTCACCACTACGACGTCACCGCTCTCGACGAGCCGCGTCGGGTCGTAGTCGTCGCTCTCTCCGACCTGGAACGCGCCGCCGTGGATCCACACCATCACCGGACGCTTGCGCTTCAGGTCGCGCTCCGGAACGGACTTCCGATGCGGCGTGTAGACGTTCAGGAAGAGGCAATCCTCGCTCATGGTGGTGAGCTGCCCGAACGGGCTCGCGTTCTGCGGGCAGTGGTCGCCGAAGCTCGAGGCGTCGAGCGGCGTGGTCCACGACGCGTGGGCGGCCGGCGGCGCCCAGCGGAGCGCGCCGACCGGCGGCACGGCGTAGGGGATACCGAGGAATTTGTGCATCACCGGCGTGACCACGCCCGTGACGGGGCCGGTCGGCGGCGTCGCGGTGATCGTCTGTGCGGGGGCGGCCGACGCGGTGGCGAGCGCGAGCGCCAGGGTGCCGAGCAAGCGAGTCGATTTCAGGGGGCTGGTCATTCGGGATCGCTACGTCACGGGGCGGGGGTCCGCAAGCTGCGGCGTGTCAGCCGCGCGCGCATGTGACAGAAGGTGTCGACCATGTCCCCGCTCCGACACGAGGACTTCGCGGCGCACCTCTCCGACGGTCCGAAACGGCTCGGGCTCACCACCAAGGAGGAGCAGGCATGGTGCCGCTGGTACGGGGCCGAGGCCTACGAGGGGCGCGGCGCGATCGTCGAGTGGGGGTCGTGGCTCGGCTCGCTCACCACCAACTATTGCGAGGGCCTGGCGCTGAACCCGCGCCTGCCGCCGGCCGGCAAGGTCGCCTACGCCTACGACCTCTTTCGCTGGGAGCCGTGGTGCGAGGAGCAGGTACAAGGGACCGAGCACGCCGGCAGGCTCACGGTCGGCGAGTCGTTCGCCGACTACTTCACGGCCTTGCACCGGCCCTATGCGCGCTTCCTCGAGGTGCGCGCCGCCGACCTCTCGTCCTGCGGTTGGGACGGCGGCGACATCGAGCTGGTGGTGAACGACGCGGTGAAGACGCCGGCGATCGGCGACAACGTCTTTCGCCGCTTCCTGCCGGCGCTGCTGCCCGAGGTCGGGTTGCTCGCCAATCAGGACTATCTCTGGCCGACCGACGCGTTTCTCGCCGTCTTGATGTACCAGGTGCGGGAGTTCTTCGACTTCGAGTTCACCCTCCCCGACTCCTGCATGGTGATCTTCCGCTGCCGCCGGCGGCTCGACCCGTCGGTCGTGTGCCTACCCGCGAGCCTGGCGGACATCGATCCCGCGCTCGTCGCCGAGGCGTTCGCGTGGAGCCGCCGCGTCGTGAGTGCGACGCCGCTCGAGATGATCGACCTCGGGCATGCGGTCACGCTCTGGCAGGCGGGGCATCGCGAGGATGCGCAGCGACTGGCGCGCGACCGGCGGCTCGCGGAAAAGACCGGCAGCCCAATGTACGACTTCCAGCTCGACGTGCTGCCGCAATGGGGATACGGCGACCTCTTGAAGACCTAGCCTACCGTTTCGCCGAGCGCCGCCGCGGCGTCGGCGACGGAGCGGGACCGCCGGGAACATCGCTCTGGTGCGCCGCCCACCAGGCCTGGAGATCCCGCAGCTGCTTCTCGGTGAAGGCGATCATCTTCGACTTGTCGAGCGACATCTCCGGCGTGATGGCATCGATCTCCGCCTTCTGGAACGACGCCGTGAACGCCTCCTCGTCGCCGACTCCGTAGGCCTTCTGGCGGAGGGCGACGAAGCGACGGAGGAGGCGCACCGCCTCGGCGCGCCACTGCTCGCGGCTCCCCGGCACGTCGAGATCCTCGCCCATGGGCTCGCGTGTGTAGCCGAGGTTGCGCTGGGCGTAGGCGAGGAGCCGCGACAGCTCCTCCTTGAGCCAGGCATGGCGATACTCACGCGTGTCGGCCACGGCGGCGGGCAGCGCGGAGGGGTGCAGCGTGAGATACTCGTCGACGATCTCGGTCGGGACCTCGTCGGCGCGGCCGCGGCCCTTCAGCGACAGCTCGATGCGGACGAGCTTGTTGCCCTTGATCGTCGGCCAGCCGACGACCCACGTGGTGCGGTCGGAGGTCTCGACCCGGCTCTCGAGGCGGCGGGTCGGGCCGTCGCCGTATACGCCGACGCCCTCGTCGAACGCCATTCCGTCCTTCGCCATGAACTCGCCGACCAGCTCATGGGGGAGCCAGCGGGTGTCGGCGAACGTCATCACGGCGACCTTCGCCGTGATGTTGCGCGCAATGTCGACGTAGGCGGTGGCGGCGAGCGTGTCCTCCGGATCGGGGGCGCGTCCGGTGTCGACCAGCGCCAGCGTACGGGTCTCGCCGTGGTGCTCGGTGAGGGTTCCGAAGTCGTGGTGGAGCAGGTCGCCGTTCGCCACCTGCAGTGGCAGCAGGATGGCGAAGGCGAGCAGCCGCCCCGATCCGGTCCGTCGGTCCGCCGCCACGCCGCCGCGCCTCAGGGCAGGTCCCGGACGCGGCCGTTGCCGCCGTCGGTGGCGGCCGTGACCCGCCCGCGCACGCGATCGATGAGCCCGCGCGCCGTCCGCCGCGCCCGCGCCACCCAGCCGAGCCGACCGAGGTCGTCGAAGAGCGAGTACGCGACCGGCGTCACCAGCAGGCGTCAGCAGCAGCGAGAGCGTCTGGCCGCCGATGATCACCTTCGCCATCGAGGCCCGCGACGCCGGCGCCCGGCCCGCGCCGAGCGCGATCGGGACCATGCCGAGCACCAGCATCACGCGTCGTCATCAGGATCGGCCGCAGCCGCGTGTGGTTGGCCTCCAGGATCGCCGCGTCGCGCGTCGACCCCCTGGGCCCGCAGCGTGTTGGTGTAGTCGACCTGCAGGATGCCGTTCTTCTTGACGATGCCGAACAGCATGAACAGGCCGAACATCGCGTAGATGTCGAGCGGGTTCGCCGAGCAGCAGCAGCGAGCAGCAGCGCGAACGGGATGCGTCAGCGGCAGCGCCAGCAGGATCGTGATCGGGTGCAGGAAGCTCTCGAACTGCGCCGCCAGGATCATGTACATGAAGAGCAGGCTCAGGAGGAAGGCGATCACGAAGTTTCGCGATGGTCTCGTCGAGCGTCTTGGCGCGGCCGCCGAGCCGGATCTCGTACTGCGGCGGCAGGCTCAGATCCTTGACGATCGCCTCCACCTTGTCGACCGCGACCGAGAGCGGCACGCCGTGCAGGTTGGCGAAGAAGCCCACCTTGCGCTGGCGGTTCTCGCGCTCGATCTGGGCCGGGCCGAGGGCCTCCTCGAGATTCACCAGGCTGTCGAGCTGCACGAGCTGCGCCGCCGGCGACCAGACGGTGAGGGCGTAGACGTCGGCCGGATTGCTGCGCTTCGTCGGCTCGGCGCGCAGCCAGACGTCGTACTGCTCGTCCTCTTCCTTGTACTTCGAGACCGGCTCGCCGCCGACCAGGAGGCTCAGCGGTCGAGGCGATGTCGTCGACCCTGAGCCCGAGCGCCGAGGCCCGCTCGCGGTCGATGGCGACGCGCAGCTCGGGCTTGCGGAGCGAGAGCGTGGTGTCGACGTCGACGAAGGCCGGGTCGGCGCGCATGCGCTCGGCGATCCGGTCGGAGTAGTTGGTGAGGCGCTCGAGGTCGGCCCGAGCAGGCTGAACTCGAGCTCGGTCTGCCGCGTGCCGCCGCCGCGGAAGGCGTTGATGTCCTGCACGCTGAGCCGCAGGTCGGGATAGTCGGCGAGCATCCTGCGGGCGTCCGCCATGACGTCGAGCTGGCTGAAGTCGCGCTCGTGGAGGTCGATCAGGCGGACGTAGATCGAGCCCGTGGTGACGTCGCCCTCCCCCGGCCGTGCCTTGCCGGTGGTGTCGCCGATCGTGGTGAGGGTCTGGCGGACGCCGCGCAGCGCGCGGAGCTTGCTCTCGATCTCCTGCATCAGGGCGTCGGTGCGCTCGAGGTTGAAGCCGCCGGGCGTCGGATGATCACCTCGAACTCGCTCTGGTCGTCCTGCGGCACGAACTGCGTGCCGACGGCGCGGATCAGCGGCCAGGTCGTCGCCGTCACGGCCAGCGCGAGCGCGAGGATCGCGACGCGATGCCGCAGCGACCAGCCGAGGCAGGCGCCGTAGAAGCGGTCGATGGCGCGGTAGAACGCGCCCTTCCTTCGCCGAGTGCGCGGGCTCCTTCGGCCGCAGGAAGCGCGAGCACAGCATCGGCGTCAGCGTGAACGAGACGAACAGCGAGATCAGCGATCGCGAACGCCGACCGTCAGGCCGAAGCTGTGGAAGAACCGGCCGATGATGCCGCCCATGAACGCGACCGGCAGGAAGATGACGACCAGCGAGAGCGTGGTCGCCATCACGGCCAGGGCGATCTCGCGCGTCCCGCCGGAGGCTGCGTGATACGGCTCCTCACCGCGCTCCTCGATGTGGCGGAAGATGTTCTCGTGGACCACGACGGCGTCGTCGATGACGATGCCGACCGCCAGGACCAGGCCGAGCATGGTGATGTTGTTGAGCGTGAAGCCCATGTAGCCGCATGAACGTGAACGTCGCGATGATCGAGGTCGGGATCGCGAGCGTCGCGATCAGCGTGGTGCGCCAGTCGCGGATGAAGAGCAAGATCGTCAGCGCGACCAGGATCGCGCCCAGGAGCAGGTGGAACTTCACCTCGTCGATGGTGCGCTTGATGAAGCGCGACTGGTCGCGGATGACCTCGGTCGTGATGTCGGCCGGCAGCACCGGCGCCAGCTCCGCCAGCTTGGCCTTCACCGCGTCGACGACGCTCACGGTGTTGGTGCCCGACTGCTTCTGCACGATCAGGCTGACGGCGTTGCGGTCGTCGAGGCGGGCTCGGCTGCGCGGCTCGTCGATCCCGTCCTCGACCCGGCCGACGTCGCGGACGCGGATCGGTCGGCCCTCGAGGTCGGCGACGATCAGGTCGGCGAAGGCCGGCACGTCCTCCATGCGGCCCATCGTGCGGAGCACCAGCTCGCTGTTCCCCTGGTCGACGCGGCCGCCCGGGATCTCGAGGTTCTGCTTCTGGAGGGCCTCGCGCACCTGCACGACCGAGATCTGGTAGGCCGCCAGGCGGTCGGGATCGACGTAGACGTTGACCGCGCGCTCCCGGCCGCCGACCAGGATGACCGCGCCGACGCCCTGGACGGTCTCGATGCGTTCCTTGATCTGCTTCTTCGCGATCTCGGTGACCTCGCGGAGGTCGCGGTTGCCGGCGACGACGACGCTCATGATCGGCGACGCGTCGACGTCGAACTTGTCGATGATCGGCGGATCGGTGCCGTCCGGCAGGCGCGAGACGATGGTCGAGACCTTGTCGCGCACCTCCTGGGCGGCGACCGCGCTGTTCTTCTGAGCACGAACTGCACGATGACGACGGAGACGCCTTCCTTGGTGGTCGAGCGCAGGTCGTCGATGCCCTCGATGGTGTTGACGATCTCCTCGATCGGCTTGGTGACGCCGGTCTCCATCTCCTCGACGCTCGCGCCCTTCAGCGTGGTGGTGACGGTGACGATCGGGAAGTCGACGTTCGGGAAGAGGTCGAGGCCGAGGCGCTCGAACGAGAACCAGCCGAGCACCACCAGCGCCATGATCAGCATGGTGGCGAAGACGGGCCTGCGGATGCAGACGTCGGCGAGCGACATGGGTCTCAGGGCGTGACGGTGACCGCGGCGCCCTGCTCCAGCCGGTCGAGGTTGCTGATCGCCACCTGCTCACCCTGCTTCACGCCGTCGGCGATCTCACGCCGGTCGTCGAGCGCGATGCCGGTGCGGACCATGCGCTCCTCGGCCTTGCCGTCCACGATCACGAACAGCTTGGTGACGCCCGCGAACGTGATGAGCGCTTTTTCGGGGACGACCACGGCGTCGCCGTGCAGGTCGTAGACCAGATCGCCCTTGGCGAAGAAGCCGGGCCGAAGCAGGCGCTCGGCGTTCGGCACCACGGCCTCGATCGTGATCGAGCGGTTGGCGGTCTCGGAGGTGGGGTTGATGCGCGTGATCTCGCCCTCGAACACCCGTCCGGGATAGGCGTCGACGCTGACGCGGATCTTCTGCCCGACCTTGAGGTAGCCGGCGAAGCGCTCGGGAACCGGCGTGCGGAACTTGAGGGGATCGTCCTGCACCAGCTTGTAGAGGGTCTGCCCGACCTTCACGACCGCGCCGGCCGCGGTGTCGCGCGCCGCGACCGCGCCGCTGAAGGGCGCACGGAGGACCGTGCGGTCGACCTTGACCTTGAGGACGTCGAGCTGCGCCTCGAGGACGGCGGACTCCATGCGCATCTTCTCGGCCTCTTCCGTCGCCATGATGCCCTGGCTGCGGAGCACCTGGGCGCGCGCGTTGTCGGAATGGGCCTTGGCGAGGCGGGCCTGGATCTCGCGGAGCGACGCCTGCAGGTCGGCGTCGTCGAGGCGCACGAGGACGTCGCCCTTCTCGACGTGGTCGCCCATGTCGGGACCGAAGGATTCGACCTTGGCCTCGACCTGCGCCGCCACCGCGACCTCCTCGTTGGCGAAGAACGCCCCCACCAGCGACACCGAGCGCTCGACCTCGGCGACCGCCGCCGGCACGACGGCGACGGCGATCGGCGCCGGCGCGGTGTGCGACGTCGCCTCGGCGTCGGTCAAGTCGTGCGAGCAGCCGGCGAGGCTCGCAGCGACGGCGGCGGCGGCGAGCAGGGCGCGCGTCCTCACGCGCGTCCTCCCGCGGCGGCGCGCCGCGCGCGCTCCGGCCGCCGCGCCGGTTCGCGCTGGGCGCCGCGCAGCCCGTGCAGGAAGAGATCGACGATCAGGCGGACGCTGCGCTCCGGGTCCTCGCGCTCGCGCTGGTTCAGGATCGCGGCTCGGATCTGGGCGAGCAGCATCTCGGCCGCCAGGGTGAGGTCGGCCGCGCCGAGGCCGGCGGCTCGCGCTTCGGGCTGCAGCAGGGTGCGGACCAGCGCCAGGAGACGGGTGCGGCGCTGCCGCCAGGCCTCGCCCTCGGGCTCGCGCTGCTTGTGCTCGTAGCGATGCATCAAGACCGCCAGGTGGCGGCGGTTCCAAAAGAAGCCGATCAGGCCACGCACGAAGGCCGCGAGCGCGTCCTCGCCGTGGCGTCCGCGCGTCGCGGCGGCGAGCTCGGCGAGCAGCACGTCGAGCGCTTCCAGGATGGTCGCGTAGAAGAGCTGCTCCTTGGTCGGAAAGTAGAGGTAGAGCGTACCCTTGCCGACGCCCGCCGCGGCGGCGACGTCGTCGACCGGCACCGTGTGGAACTCGCGTGCGGAAAACACGTCGGTTGCCGCGCGCAGGATCTGCGAGCGCTTGCCGACCTCGGTCTTGCGTCCTGCCATAGAGGGAGTCAGAACTGACCGGTCAGTTCTGTCCGCTCCCCACGGGTGAGTCAATTCCGAAACCTCCCGTCGCATTCCCCCCGCCCCTTCAGGTAAACTTCCGGCCTCGATCCCCCCGCCGCACGTCCGAGCGGCGAGACCGCGACAGAGCCAGGAAGGAATCCCCATGAACCTCAAGAAGATGCTCGTCACCGTCGTGAAGACGCTCGTCACCGTCGGCATCTTCGTGTCGCTCTTCGTCGAGTTCGGTGGGGGCACCGTCGCGGTCTCGCGCACCGGCTTCGCGGACGGCTCCATCTTCTATCGGGCCAACCCGGCGACCCCTGGATTCGTGGGACGCCTGAAGGCGCGCTTCACGGGGGCGACGCTGCCCGAGCCTCACGTCCCGGTCTCGAGCGAGTACGCCTGCACGCTCGCCCTCGAGGGCGGCCAGGTCTTCGTGCGTACCGCGGCGGACGACATCGTGAAGCTCCGGGCCCTCCATCACTGCGACGGCGGTCGCCTCGCCACGGTCCTCGCCGGCCCCGACGGCGACCGCAAGATCCCGCTCGCCGATGCGACCGGCGCCACGGTCTGGGTCGAGAAGCAGGGCGTGCAGCGCGTGCCGATGTCGGTCGCGGATCTCTGGACCGAGGTTCGCGGGCTCGACCTCGGCGTCTTCCTGCCATGGCTGCTGTTCGCGACCTTCATCAAGTTCCTCGGCATCATGGCCAACATCGTCCGCTGGAAGGTGTTGCTCGCCGGGCAGGGGATGGAGTTCGGCTTCGGGTGGCTGACCGCGAGCTATTTCGTCGGCCGCTTCTTCGGCATCGTGATGCCGTCCACGCTCGGTCTCGACGGCTGGCGGCTCTACGACACGATTCGCATCTCGCGGAAGCCGGTCGAGTGCGCGACGGTGCTCGGGGTCGAGCGCATCACCGGCCTGATCGGGCTCATCGCCACCATCCTGCTCTTCATGCCCTTCGCCGACCTCGGCGGACGCGGGGTCGCCGACGTCCTGCAGGCGCTCGCCCTGCCGCTGACGGCGGCCGTCGGCTTCGGACTCATCCTGCTCTTGAAGCCCGATCTGTTCATGCCGCTCACCCGTCTCGTGCCGATCGCCAAGGTGCGGGGCTTCCTCGACAGCGCCATCCGGAGCGCCACCGCCTACTCGACCCGGCGCGGCACCCTCGTCATCGCGCTCCTCTGCGCCGTCTTCGGACAGCTCACGACGATGGCCATGTATTTCGGCAACGCCATGGCGCTCCAGGTCGAGGGCGTGACGATGCTGCAGGTCTTCTATGCCGCCGCCGTGATGACGCTGTTCACGTTCCTCATCCCGACGGCCGCCGGCGAGGGCGTGCGCGAGCTCATGTTCGTCGAGCTCCTGGGCGGGCGGATCCCGACCGCCAAGGCGTTCCTCATCGGCCACGTCGGGTTCTGGATCGAGAAGCTCTTGCTGTCGTTCCAGGGCGGCATCTTCCTCATCTGGGCGCCCAAGTCCTACCAGCGCGTGACCCGCGAGGATCTCGAGCGCCTGAAGGAGGAGACGGCTCGCGAGCAACGCGTCGGCGCGACGGCGTGAGTGGGATCGTCATCCGACGCGCCGTCGCGGCCGACGCCACCGCGCTCGGGCGGCTCGGCGCCGCCTTGCTGCGCCTGCATCACGGGTTCGATGCCGATCGCTTTCTCGCGCCGGGCGCCCATCCCGAGGACGGCTATGCGCGCTTCCTCGGCTCGCAGCTCGACCGCGAGGACGACGTGGTGTTGGTCGCCGAGCGCGGCGGCGAGATCGTCGGCTACGTCTTCGCCGGCGTCGAGCCGCGCTCGTGGAAGGAGCTGCGCGACGTCGCCGGTTTCGTGCACGACGTCTACGTGGTCGAGGACGCACGCGGCAGCGGCGCCGGCGAGCGCCTGGTCGAGGCGGCGGCGGAGTGGCTCGCGGCCCGCGGGGTCGAGCGCGTGATGCTGTGGACGGCGGAGAAGAACGCGCCGGCGCAGCGCCTCTTCGAGCGACTCGGATTTCGCCGCACCATGATCGAGATGACGCGCACGGCACGCCGCTAAGACGGCGAGTAGGGGCGCTCTTGGGTCGCTAGCGCTGCTGGCGCTCGAGCGGCCCGGTCTGGGTGCGGACGGCGTCCGGGGCCTGGGGCGCGGGCAGACGATAGAGGTAGTGCAGGTCGGTGCCCGCGACCATCGGGTCCTGCTTGTACTCCTCCACGGCCCGGAAGATGTTGGCGTCGGGCGCCAGGCGAAGCACATAGGCGCCGCGGACGTCGGCGAGCTTCACCAGCTGACTGGCCCGATACTTTGCGTTCAGGCGGTCGAGCGATGGGATGCCGAAACGGAGGCGTCCCGGGGGTTTCGCCACCAAGGGCGCCACGGCGCGCTCCCCGTCGGGTGTGAAGCGGATGATCAGCTCGCCATCGATGTAGCCGTGCAGGCTTTGCGGGCTGGTCGCCGTCGGAGGCGCCGTCCCGACGGAGGTCCGCACCGTGCGCGTTTCGCCCGTGTCGACCGTCTGCGTGGCGCACGCCGCGAGCGTGCAGCATGTGAAGATCGAGACCAGTAGGCGGGACGCCGTCATCGGCTCAGCTCCCCTTGCCCTTGGCCTTCAGCTCGGCGTCGATCTGAGTCTTGAAGCCGTCCACCGAGCGATTCTGCGAGTACTTGCCGTTCACGAAGAAGCTCGGCGTGCCACGGACGTCGCTCTTGGCACCGAGCGCGAGGTCGCCGTCGATTTCCTTCTTGACGTCGTCCGAGATCATGTCGGCCTCCCACTTCTGCAAGTCGAGCCCGAGCTTCTCGGCGATGCCTTTGATCGTCTCGGGTGTAAGGTTCCGACCGTTTTTGAAGAGCTCGTCGTGCATCTCCCAAAACTTGCCCTGGTTCCGTGCCGCGAGCGCCGCTTGCGCTGCCGGCTGGGCGTTGGGGTGGATCTGCCGCAGGGGAAACTGCTTCATCACGAAGTTGACGTCCTTGGGGTACGCCTTCAGCACCTCCTCCATGATGGGTATGGATTGGGCGCAGAAGGGGCATTGGAAGTCGGAGAACATCGTGATCGTGACGGGCGCATTCCTCGGTCCGCGCACGGCCGAGCTGGCGACGGGGATCTCATAGACCTTGTTGGGGTCGATTTGCGGCCGCGCCGCTGCTGCCGGTGCGGCCGGCCGAGCCGCGATGTCCTTCTCGAGCTTCTCGATCTTGGCGAGGAGCTCGGACGTTGGGGACGGTTCTTGCTTGCCGGGATTGACGTAGCTGATGATCGCGATCGTCGCGATCGCCGCGACGACGCTCAGAACGACGCCCGAAAGGGGGATGAGGGGGCCCGGCTTCGGCGGGCGCTCCCCCGGCGTCTTCACGGCATCCGTCTGCGCCGCGTCCGCTCCGAGTCGAGACGGGTTTCCCGCCGGCGGCGCTACCGGCCGCACCTCGTCGAGGTCCTCGTCGGTTTCCGGGGTCGGCCCGAGAGAAGGCGAGAGGCTCGTCGTCGCCGGTGGCCGCGCGAGGAGCTCGGCTACCGCTTCCTGGAGATTTCGAAAGCCCGCATGATCCTCGTGGCCGTTCCACCCCGTGAGATCCGCCCCTTGGATACGGCGAAACGCCAATGGAACCCGGACTTCGTCGATGAGCACCGGAATGAGTATCTGGCGCCGCGTGCCCTCCTCCGCCTCCGATCGCACCCAATCCGAGCCCACCGAGGACTTCGACCAGGCGACCACGATGCAGCGCGCCGAGTCGAGCTCGCCTTCGAGCACCTGATCCCACGATCGGCCGGGACGGATGGTGCGATCCCACCACACCGACCACCCGAGGGTCTGGAGAGCGCCGGCGAGGACTGACACGCGATCGAGATCCTCCCGTGCGTAGCTGAGGAAAATGTCGGCCACGGCCTCTGGGTTGAATGCCCCAAAGCGAGCCTGAACTCAAACGACGCTACACCATCAGATCTTGTTTCCCTGGGCCTTCAGCTCGGCGTCGATCTGAGCTTTGAACCCATCGACCGAGCGGTTCTGAGCAATCTTGCCGTTTACGAAGAAGCTCGGTGTACCGCGTACGTTGCTCTGGGAACCCAACGCGATGTCGTCGTCGATTTCCTTCTTGACGTTGTCCGAGTCTCGATCGGCCTTCCATCGCTTGAGATCGAGCTTGAGGCTTTTCGCGATGTCCTCGATGGTCTCGGGCGTGAGGTTGCGGCCGTTCTTGAAGAGCTGGTCGTGCATTTCCCAAAACTTGCCCTGATTCCGTGCCGCGAGCGCCGCTTGCGCAGCCGGCTGGGCGTTGGGGTGAATCTGCCGCAGGGGAAATTGCTTCATCATGAAATTGACGTCCTTCGGGTACGCCTTCAGCACCTCCTCCATCGTGGGTATGACTTGGGCGCAGAAGGGGCATTGAAAGTCGGAGAACATCGTGATCGTGACGGGCGCGTTCCTTGGTCCGCGGACGGCGGACTGGGCGACGGGTAGCTCGTAGACCTTATTGGGATCGATTTGCGGTCGCTGTGCTGGGGCCGCGGGCCGTTCCGCGATGGCCTTCTCGAGCTTCTCGATCTTGGCGCGCAGCTCCGCCGCTGTGGTGTCGTCCTTTTGTCGAATTGTGATGAGGTACGTCGCGACGATCCCGGCGGCGATCCCGATCAGGATCATCGCCGCCGATCGGATCATCCAGGTGCGGCTCGTTTGCGCCTGAGCGTGACCAGCTGCGATCTCGACCCATTGGCGACGCCAATCGGAATCGCGACGCGAGCAGTCGATCCAGCCGGCTGTTTCGGGACCGGTGGGCATTTCCGGTCCGATCCACATCACGCGAGCAGAAACGCCGCGCAGGCCGTCCAGCCACTCCGACACGCCTTCTCTCGTGCTCGTGAGCAAGACGACGGAATCGGTGCGCTGCAGGTGGTGCGCAACGGTCGCGCGGGCGAGCGCCGGCGCGGGGTGGATTTCACGGACGCGGATGCCGTTCCAGTGCTCCGGCGGCGGCGTGGCTCGCGACCAGTCGCCGATCTCGACCTCGAGGCGCGGAAACAGCGCCTGCAGCCGGCCGCACGCGTCGGCGATGCGTGCGTGGTCGGTGTACAGCTGATGATCAGGCGGGACCACCAAGGTGATCGGCCCGCGCCGCCACAGGCGACCGAGGACAGTGATCACGCGGATGAGCAGGGGGCTTCTCTCGAGCGGCTGGAGCAGCACGATCCAGAGGCCGCGAGGGTCGCGCGGCGTGCCCGTGAGCCACAAGCGAGGAAGCGCGTAGGCCAGCATGGCTGCGATCCCGGCCAAGAAGAAGCGCGCAAAGCGCCCGATGTTGTCGCGGAACGTTCCGAGGTTGTGTTCGAGCCACGGCGTCGTGGGCCACACGTCGGGGTTCGAGAAGAGCAGGCCCGCGATCGCGACATAGGCCAGAACCCACCACCGTCCGAAGCGTACGACTTCGACGGCGGCTTCCGAGTCGACGGCGCCCTCGAGCCGCATGCGGGCGAGCGACGACGGTACGACGTGAAGCGACATGCCTACGATCAGAAACGCCACGCAACCGGCGAGGACGCTGGCGACGTTGGGCAAGGCGCCGAGGGCGGTATTCGAAAGTGTCGCATCGAGCGGATGCCGCGACACGACCGACGTGTACCAGCCAAGGGACAATGCGACGGACCAGGAGAAGACTCGGAAGAAGGATTCACTGTAGATTCCCGTCGAAGCGCGCAACCTGAACTGCCTCGCCGTCGGACCGGTTCTGAGGCCACCGATGCCGGTCGCGAGCAGGGCGAGGGGCGCCGCATTCAAGAGGAGGTTAGCGGCCTTCTTCTCTGGCGCAAGCCACGTGATTGCCACGCCCCCGAGGATCGTACAGGCAACGATCGACAGCGCTCGCGCCCAGCTCGCGGGGATTCGCCGCCGGAAGAATCTGTCGTTGGTCGATGTCGTCGAGGGCACGATGCTATCCGACGGCCGCCGCACTGGTGGCAAAACCGGTCAGTCGTTTACGCAGACGCCGCACCGTGTGCAGCGCCCCTGCGAGGGCGAGAGCCAAAAGTGCCGCCGCAGAGACCAGCCCGGCCCAGAGCGGGGTCCGTGAGACGTTCACCTGTGACGTGGACGGCGCGATGTGCATCACGTACGCGGCATCGAGTGGCTGTGTCCCCACGCGCGTTTCGAGAGGGCGGCCGGCACGGTCGGTGGCCTGCTGCCATGTGCGAGCGACGACGATCAGACGATCATGGTCGTGGCTGAACACGCCGTGGTGGGTTACGCCGTCGACCCGGAGCGGTACCTCCAGCAACTCGCCGCTCGTGGCGTCCCAAAGTCGTACGGTCCCGTCGTCGCTCGTGGTTACGATTCGGCGTCCGTCCGGGTCGAACTCCGCGGAGTTCACGGTGTCGTCGTGCCGAAGAGGCGGGGACACCGGCTCTCCGGCGGCGTTCCAGATCCGGGCCGTCCGGTCGGTGCTGGCGGTCACGACCTGGGTACCGTCCGGACTGAAGGCCGCGTACGTCACCGAGCGTTCGTGTCGGAGCGGGGGCATCAATGGCGTGCCAGTGGTGGCATCCCAAACTTGCGCCGAGCCATCGGTGCCGGCTGTCAGCACGCGCCGACCATCCCGACTGAACGCGACGTGGTAAACCTTCTCTTCGCGAGGAAGCTTTCCTGCGAAAAGGCCGGTCACAGTATCGAGTATCCGCAGGCCTCCGTCGCTATCCGTGGTAACGACTCGCCTACCGTCCGGACTCAACCTCCCAGATGCCTCATAAGTTGCAAGAACGTCTCTGCTAGCTACGTCCCAAACGCGCGTACCGGCGGCCCCGGTGGTTACTACGTGGCGGCCGTCCGTGCTGAACGCCGCAGCGGTCACGGGCCCTTCGTCTAGAAACGGATCGCCGACGGGCTCCCCCGTCGCGGCGTTCCATATGCGGGCGGTCTTGTCTTCACTGGCGGTGACCACACGCGCGCCGTCGGCGCTGAATGCGACGTCATTGACGGCGCCTCCATGGAGGAGAGGCTGCCCCAAAAGTGCGCCGCTGCGGACCTCCCAAATGTGTGCGGTCCCGTCACTGCTTGCGGTCGCAACGCTCCGATCATCGGGACTGAACGCAACTTGGACGACGGCGTCCTCGTATTGCAGCGGCTCACTCAGGCGCGAGGTGCCGACGATGCTCCATGCCCGCGCCGTCTGGCCGCTCGCGGTAGCGACTCGCACGCCGTCCGGGCTGAAGGCCGCATACGCGACCGCGCCATCGTGTCGGAGGGGTTGTCCTACCGGCGCTCCGTCGGCCATCTGCCACACGCGCGCCGTCCCGTCGGTGCTGGCGGTCAGGACGCGTTCGTCGTCTGGACTGATCGTGGCGAGAGTCACCGCCCCATCGTGTCGTAGAAGGGCGAGCGCCTCGGCGTCCTCCACGTTCCAGACTCGCGCGCTTCCATCCCGGCTCGCGGTGACGATTCGTGTTCCGTCCGCGTTGGCCAGGGCGGTCGTCACCGCATCGGCGTGTTCAAAGTCCATCCGCTTTCCGGTCGTGAGGATCGTGGCGCGCGCGGTCTTGTCGTCGCTCGCGGTGACGACGCTGCGTCCGCTCGGTGAAAACCTGGCGTCGTTGACCGCGTCGTCGTGGGAGATCGGCTCTCCGATTGGTGCGCCTGTGGTCGCGTCCCACACCCGCGCGGTATGGTCCGCGCTCGCGGTGACGACGCGCGACCCGGCGGAGTCGAACGCGGCGCGGTTGACGGCGGCGGCGTGTGGGAGCGGTTGACCCACGGGTGCACCGGTCGCCGCGTTCCAGATGATGGCAATCCCGTCGGCGCTCGAGGTGACGATGCGGGCACCATCATCGGGGCTGAACGCCACGTGGTTCACGGCCGCCTCGTGCTGCAGAACGGCCCCCACCGCCTCGCCCGTCGTGGCGTCCCAGACGCGCGCCGTGTGATCGTTGCTCGCCGTCGCGATCAGCCGGCCGTCGGGACTGAAGACGGCGTAGTTGACGCCATCGTCGTGCCGGAGCGTCGGGCCCACGCGCCCTCCGTCGGCGGCGTCCCAAACGGCCGCCGTTCCGTCGGCGCTGGCGGTGAGTATCTTCGTTCCGTCCGGGCTGAAGACGCAGGAGCGGACGAGTCCCCAGTGCTGGAGGAGCAGGGGGTGAGGCCGCATTGCGAACAGGGAGTCTCGGACGATCGCGGGGTAGCGGTGGGGTCCAGCCGACGAGAGACCGACGAGGATCGCGAGCGCGGCCGCGAGCCCGACGAGCATGGTGGGAAACGCCCACGACCTCGGGCCGAGGTAGACCAGGCCGTGGCGGAAGCGGAGGCGATCCCAGAATGCGCGCGCCCTCACCGACAAGAGGCGCCACCAGCGTCGCCGCGGCTCGAGCGCGCCGATCCAACGCGACCACTCCTTCGGCAATCGAAAGGCGAGCTCCTGCGGGCCGAGACCGCTCATGAAGCCCAAATAGAGCGTGTCGCCGGAGCCGCCGGTGCGAGGGGAGGTGCGACTGCCCGCCTCGGGCGGCTGTTCGAGCTCGATCGCCAGGCTTCCGGCGACGTCGGGAACCTGCTCGGCGAGCTTCGCGTCGACGGCGACGCGGATCTCTTGCTGGATGTCTCGTGAGATGCTCGCCAGCAGGCTCACTCGCAGCCAGAGCGGCATGTACCGCTTGCGGATCCACGGCAGCCTGTCCAGCAGCCGGTAGTTGCGCGCGACGTAGTAACCGAGGTCGCTCTCCTCGGCACCGCTCCTCTTCAGGAACGATTCGCCGAGGAGCAGCACGAGCTGGGGATGAATGATCGGCGGCACGGCGCAGCAACAGAGCCAGAAGTAGCCGTTCGGCCCGAGGTAGAGCTTGAGCTGGGCGATGAGTTGCGACAGGCCGCTCGGTGCCTCGTCCTTCAGCATGTCGGTGTCGCCCGCGTCGTGGATCATCCGCGGGTATTGTTGGGGGCTCTCGAGCTGAATGCTCGGGAGCTGTCCCGTCACCAGCAGCTTCGACCACGCATCGACGGCGTTCTCGTCGACGGGGAGCACCAAGAAACCGGGATCGCCCGTGTGCTCCGGCTGCTCGATCGCCGCTTCGAGGCTGCCCCAGCGCCGCGGCTCGCGCGTCGTGAACAACACCCGGCTCGGCCAGCGCTGGAACCCGGCGCGCAACGAATGCGGCGTCCGGACGCCCTGGTCGTCCGCCATCCATGCGCCGTCGGAAACGACCACCAGCCGCTGGCCGTAGGGCGGAGGAGGAAGACCGGTGAGCGGCAGCGCCGCCTCCTCCTGTCGCGCGTTCAGGCGCAGCAAGCGCGGCTCGCCATCGTCCCCGACCACCAGCCGCCGGATGTCGACCGGCAACCCTTGGGTCAGGAAGCGTTGGGCCCAGTAGACCGCGAGCTCCTGGTCGCTCGCCGCCTCCACCAGCACCAGATACGAGGGGACGAGGCGGGCGTCGCGAAAACGCGGCGTCGGCACGCCGAGATTCCGAATCGTGGCCTCGAGCGTCCGTCGCACGTGGAGTTGCGGACGCCGCTCGAGTCGACGGACCTCGGAGGCGGGTCCACGCTTGTGACGCCGCAGGCGACCCTCGACGTGCTCGGCCAACGGCAAGACCAAGCGGCGCGCGGCGATTTCGTGGGACCAACCTCGCAGTCGCACCGGCCTGCCCGAGCGCAGCGCGCGTCCGCCGCTCAACAGTCGTTGGGGCACGCTGAAGAGCAACAAGAGAAGCGGCGCGCCGAGCAGGAGCCAGAGCCAACCAGGTCGTAGCTCCTCGTTCCATTGCGTCACCGGGTAGTAGCCGTAGATTCGGGTGGAGCGCTCGGGAGCCGGTTTCTCCTCGAAAGGCGTCGGTTGCGCCGAGGGGAGGCTGGTGGGCTGGTGAACCGGCGACGGTTCGGAAGGTGTCGGTGCAGGGGTCGAGAAGGGATCGAGATAGAGCAACGCGCCGCCGAAAGCGGCCACGAGCAGCGCGCCGAACACCAACCACAAGGCCAACGGGAATCTCGGTCGGGGCGCCTCCGACTTGAAAGCCGAGGGGACCGTCGGCGTCTCGACGGTCTCGGGGGCGACGAGCGCGTCGGCCGAATGGAGGCGGGCCCATTCCTCGAAGATGCGATCGAATTGCGCCTGCTGCCGCGGCGACTTGCAGAAGACGGGCCCCAAGAGTGTCTTGAGGCGCGCGGTCTCCCGGATGTCCGGCCGCGTTTCCGCGACGGCTCGCAGCAACCGGCCGGCGTCGATGAGCTCCGAGACGCCCACCGCGATGCCGGCGCTCCGCAAACGTTGGACGAGATCGTCGAGGCCGCTACGCTGCAGACCTTCGGAGACGGGCACGTCAGCTAGAGGATGCCGGAGTGCGGGACCAAACCTGTAGGCTCTTGATGAGGACGGCGCGATCGTCCCGGTGCTTCGCGAAGGCGCCGAGCGCGCGGGTGACGATGGACTCGTGTTCCTTGAGCCCGCCGGAAGGACCCGCCGGCAAGGTCTGACGCACGGCTCGGAGCCAGTCGATGAGCTCCGACGGTCCGGATGCGTAGCCCAAGACTCCGGACCTGTCGTCCCGTTGCTGTACGAAGAATCGCAGCATCTCGTCGAACAGCGGGGGGAGGCTCCGATCGTCGGGGGATCGAGCGGATTGGTCCTTCAATGTTTCCGGGAAGACTCGGCGTTGGACGATCATTCGAAGCGCGTCCGCCGAGGGATCCGGAATGTGGAAGTAGACGCATCGACGGAGAAACGGTGGCGGAAGCTCACGCTCCGAGTTGCTGGTGATGACGATGATGGGCCGAAGCATGTCGTCCGCTGCCACGCGAAGCACTTTTCCGGGAACCTCTCGGAGCGGCACTTCGAGGCGTTCGATCGCGTTCAACAGATCGTTGGGAAAATCCCGACTGGCTTTGTCGATCTCGTCGATCAGCACGACGCTCGGCCTGCCGGCTTCGGGCAGCGGCAGCTGAGGAAATGCCTCGGCCCACAGCCCGCTGTGCTCGGGGGCGTTTGGATGCGAGCGCAGGATCGCTTTTCCGAGAGGACCGAATGTCACGAACTCCGTCGGCTCTTGTTGGACGACAGTCCCAGCTGCCGGTGATTGAGACGCGTGACTCGCCGCCACGTGCCGCACGAGATCGAAGCGGTAGAAGAGGTCGGCGGCCTCGCTGAGGGATTGCGATTCGAAACGAAGGACGGGTCCGAGGTTGAACTCCCACGCGATGCGGTCGGCCAGCTGGCTCTTGCCCGTTCCGGGATTGCCTGTCAGCAGCAACGGCTTGCGGAGAAGCAGCGCCGTATTGACGGCGTCCACGAGGTCGCCGCTGGCAACGTAGCCCGCCGGGTGATCGCGCGCCGCTTCGTCGGGCTCCGGCTGCCGATCCTCGCCCGGAATCCAGTGGCCGATCTCTTCGCCCCATGGATTGATCCGATTCAAGTCGAGCGCTGTGCGGCGCCCCGAACCCACGAACGCAAAATCTCGAGTGCGATGTTTCATGCGGAGCCCATTCCCTCGCGGCCTATGCCACTCCCGGCGCGCTACAGACGCTGCATTCGGAGCCGTGTTGGCGTAGGCGTTGGATCGCGCCATTCAACTCGCCCGCGAAGTCCGCCAGGCTCTGAACGTCGGTTTCACTGTAGAAGCCGAACGGCGCGAGCAGCTCATCCTTGAGGCTGTGCCAGAGCGTGAACGTTCGGAGATCGCGGTTGGCCAGCCGCCGTTTGAGGTCGAGATGCGGCTCGAGAACGGCGATCCAAACCACGATCGACTGGCGCTTCGCTTCGATCGTCTCGAGGACCCAACTCAATTCGCTGACCTTGGCGTTCCTATGCACCGAGAAATAGTGCGCCGTCAGCACGGCGACGAAGTCCGTCGTTTCGCCGAGAGTAGCCGTGTCGACGGCATCCCTGGTCGCCACGTTGCGGTCTCCGGCGGCGCCGGGCTCATCCCGAATCGAGGACCGGATCGGGACGCCGTAGTGGTCGTCCTCGAACCCCTCGATGCGCTCCTTGAACTGACGGATCCACTTGATCGACAGCGTCAGCTGATCCGGGTGCCATGAGGCGTAGACCACTCTCACGCTTTGCGATGGCTTCGCCACGGGAGTCGAGAATTCCGACCGTTCCGTATTGATGAATTTGGCTTCCATCCTCGGGTGGGACTAGCCCGCGCTCGGCAGGACGCGCTCGAGGCGGTTCAGCAGCTGCGCAATCTGATCCGACAGCGCGGCCGGGTTTTCCCACGCGAGACGCACCAATTGGTTGTTGCCGTCGTAGGGACCCAAGAAGTGGAGATCTCCGACCGCTCGAATTTTGGAATCGGGATCGAGAAGCTGTCCCTTTTGACGTTGGGTGTCGAAACGAAAGAGGTCGGGACGGATCTCCTGAGACTTGACGAACAGCACACGGGGAGACTTCGACCGTTCGAAGCGCTCGAGGACGAACTGAAGCTCGCGCTTGCACTCCTTCGACAGCCAATAGGCCGTATCGAGCAAGGCGATGAAGTGCGTCGTTTTGTCCAACGCTTCTTCGATGTTGTCGTTCCAGACGTCGCCGCCGACATTGTCCTTTTCGTCCATGAAGATCTCGAAGTCGAGCGCGTCACCCACCGCGCGGAGATGATCGCAGAGGTGGCGCGCGATCCTCGTCGACGGATCGCCGTGCTTGTACGAGATGAAAACGAAGGAAGGCATGGAGTTCACGGAGTCAGATCGGCCGACTAGCGGCGGTCGTAGCCGAAGTCGCGGACGATCGTCAACGTGAGACCTGGTCCATTTCGAGACAGACCAGCAGGCGGGCAGCGCACTTCGAAAGGACGGATCCGGGCGCGATCGAAACGAGCCCGGATCCGTCGCTCAAGCGGAGTCTACGAGGTCTTCTTACCCTTCGCCTTCAGCTCGGCGTCGATCAACGCCTTGAAGCCTGGGACATCGCGAACCTGGGCGACCTTGCCATTCAGAAAGAACGTCGGAGTGCCACGAACGTTGGAGGCTTGACCGAGCGCGATCTCCGTCTTCACCTGTGTCTTCACCTCTTCCGAGTTCAAGTCGGCCTCGAACTTCTTGGAATCGAGGCCGATCTTCTCGGCGATGCCCTTGATCGATTCCGGGGTGATTCCCGGCGGGACCTGAGTCGTCTTGTAGAGCTCGTCGTGCATCTCCCAGAACTTCCCCTGCTTGCCGGCCGCGATCGCGGCGCGGGCGGCCGGATCGGCTTGCGCATGCATCGGCAGCGGGAACTGCTTCATCACGAAGTTCACGTCCTTGGGGTAGCTCTTCAGGACCTCTTCGATGGTGGGCGCGGATCGCGCGCAATAGGGACACTGAAAGTCCGAGAACATCACGAGTGTGACGGGCGCGTCCTTCGGGCCGCGCACGGCCGAGCTGGCGATCGGGATCTCGTAGACCTTGTTGGGGTCGACCTGCGGTCGCTGCGCCGCCGGGGCCGCGGGCTTGGCCGCGATGTCCTTCTTGAGCTCGTCGAGCTTGGCGAGGATCTGTTTCTGGCCTTCCTGCACGGCCGCGAAGTCACTGTCACTCTTCTGGGCGCATCCCGGCACGGCCAAGGCCACCGCCAGGGCGACGCCGACGAAGCTACGGATTCTCATGTGATCTCCTCCTTTGGATCCCGGGCTCGATCCCTCGAAATCGACCCCGAGGTGTAGCGAAGGAAGCCGAGGAAAACCAGCCGGGCGGCGGACGCCAGCGCGTTTGCGCCGTCCGCAAGGGGTTCCGCATCCCGCGCACGCTCGGGATTTCTTCCTTGACTGGGTGAAACTCGTGGCGCTATCGCTCGTAAGGCCTAAGAGGGTGGGCCCCCGCGCCGGCAGGTGGGCCCCGTCAGCCGCCATCCGATTTCAACGTCGCTCGAGGAGATCCCCATGCGCATCACGCGTCTCGTCGCCCATCTGACGCCGTTCCTGGCCGTCGCTCTCATGCTCGCCGGTCCGGCGTACGCCGACCCCGTGAAGTGCAAGGCCACGATCACCAAGGCTTCGTCCCAGTACGTCCAGGCGCGCACCAAGGCGCTCGTGAAGTGCGAGGGGGCCGTGGTGGCCGGGAAGCTGCCGATGGCGACCGACTGCAGCAACGAGATGAAGACCGACGCCGCGATCGACAAGGCCAAGGCCAAGATGGAGTCGGCGATCGACAAGGCGTGCGGCGGCGCCGACAAGGATTGCGGCGGCGGTGACGACGAGCCGCTCACCTCGATCGGGTGGAACATCGACGCCTGCCCAGATTTCGAGAGCCAGGGCTGCGGCGCCCCCATCGTCGACTGCCACGACATCAGCGAGTGCCTCGAGTGCGTGGAAAGCGAGGCCGTCGATCAGGCGGTTTCGCTCTACTACGACGACCTCGTCCTGCCCAGCACCAGCGACAAGACGCTCAACAAATGCCAGCAGACGATCGGGAAGGCGTCGGCGGCGTTCCTGGCGGCCAAGACCAAGGCGCTCGCGAAATGCTGGGCTGCGGTGAACAAGGGTGACTTCCCCGGTCCCTGCCCGGCACCGGGCGACGGCAAGGCCGCCGCCGCGATCGCCGGGGCGGAGGCGAAGAAGATCGCCGCCATCTGCAAGGCCTGTGGCGGGGCCGACAAAGGCTGCGACCAGGCCGTGACGACGCCCACCACCACCGTTCTCGGGACGGGCGGCAGCGACGACCTGACACCCGCCGCGATCGGCTTTCCGGCGAGCTGCGACGACCTCACCGTTCCGGGAAGCGCCACCAGCTGCAGTCAGTCGATCCTGACGCTCGCGGACATCGTCGAGTGCGTCGACTGCATCACCGAGTTCAAGGTCGACTGCTCGGATCGGCTCGCGGTTCCGTGGGCCGTGGCGTATCCGCCGCAGTGCATCCCGGGCTGCGGCAACAACCTGCTCGAGGCGGGCGAGATCTGCGACGGCTCCGACGCCGTCGCGTGCCCCGGTCGCTGCGCGCCGTCGATCCTGCCCGAGGCCTGTACCTGCCCGAGCGGCGAGTTCTCCATCGACGCCATCGCGGGCGCCGACCTCGACACCGGCTGGACCGGCATCGCCCACGATCAGCCCGCCTTGGTCGGTCACCTCTTCGACGCCGACACCTATGGCTGCTCGGGGGGCGGACCCGACACGCTCTGCAGCTTCGCGGCGCGCTACGACACGCCGTTCTTCGGCCCGTCGCTGCCGCTCTCGTCGGGCGGCGTCCCGATCTGCGTGGTGAACGAGGTGGTCGGCGTCACCAACGGGACTCTCGACGTCGCCACCGGCGATCTCGTCTACGATTACCGCCTGATCTCGCACGTGCATTCCGGCCTCGACATCGCGCAGCCCTGTCCGAGCTGCGTCGGTGACGTCACCGTCGACGACGACGTCAAGGACGGCACCTGCGACGGTGGTCCGAACGACGGCGATCCCTGCGACGCCGACGCGCTCAGCCCCTCCTTCGGCGCGGTCTCGTTCGACTGCACTCCGCAGGCCCCGATCAAGGACCTCTCGATTACCTTCAACGACGCCACGACCGGAACCAAGACCCGGACGATCACGGCCGGCAACCCGTCGTGCACCGCCGTCGTGGGTCCGAAGTGCTTCTGCGATACCTGCAACAGCCCCGGCGGCGAGGCCTGCGCCAGCAACGCCGATTGTCCCATCAGCGGCGGCAGTCCCGGCGTGTGCGGAGGCCGGCGTTGCCTCGGCGGCAGCAACCCGGGCGAACCGTGCGTCACCTCGAGCTCGTGTCCGGGCGGCAGCTGTGCCAGGCCCGGCGTGCCCAGCAACCCGACGGCCTGCGTCGACGACTCGGCGATTCCCGGGGACGGCAGCGTCTGCATGGACGTCGGCGGCGACCAGGGACGATGCCCCGAGGGTCCAATCGACAACGTGTGTGCGGCCCCCGAGTCGTTCCGCAGCTGCTCCGTTCCCACGCAAGTGGTGGATTGTCCCATCACTGGGACCTGTGTGTCGGTGAATCGGCCGTGCTTCCTCCCGACGGTGACACGCACGGGAACCCCGGGGCCTGGCGGCGGAGCCTACGCCGGCGACTTCTGCATCGCGCCCACCTCGGCACCGGCCGTCGATACCGTCGCCGGTCTCCCCGGCCTCGGTACCCTGATCCTGCCGTACACGCTCACGGTGAACGTGCCGTAACGAACGGGCGGGCGCCCGGAGCCAATCCGGGCGCCTCTCGCTCCGAGCCTCAGCCCTCTCGCGCTTCCGTTTCGGCGAGACGGGTGGCGATGGTGTGGCGGACGCGGTCGCGGAGGGTCGTCCGGTCGTCGTAGCCGAGACCTTCGGTCGCGATCGGCGGCTCGATGAAGATGTCCACCTCGCCCGGCACGATCGAGAGATAGCCGCCCTTCGGCATGATGGCACTGGTGCCGACGCAGGCCACCGGCACGATCGGCAGCTTCAGGTGGATGGCCGCGATGAAGGGCCCCTTCTTGAACGGCAGCAGCTGACCGTCCCGGCTGCGGGTACCTTCGGGAAAGACGATCAGCGACGACCCCCCGCGCGCAGCCTCATTCAAGAGATCGATCGCCTCGAGCGGATTGTCGCGATCGACGGGAATCATGCCGAGCGTGCGCATCACGGTGCCGAGCACGGGCTCGGCGAAGAGCTCTTTCTTGGAGACGAAACGGTTCTGTCCCGGGAGGTAACCGAGCAACGCCGCGATGTCGAAGTTGCTTTGATGGTTGGGCGCGAAGATGTAGGGCCCCGGCTCGCGCACGTGCTCGAGGCCGTGCACGCGCACGCGCACGCCGCAGAGGCGCGCCAGATTCCGCGCCGAGAGCCGCGCGAACGCCCACGCCACGCTCTTCCAGGGCAACACGCGATGCAGGACGACCGCGATCGAGCCCATCGAGAACAGCATGCCGCGGAAGATCCAGCGATTGATCAACGCGCGCGCGCGCCACCGTTCGGCTTGCTCGAGGGCTTGAGTATCGGCGACCGGACCCATGGCGCCCGCCGACGATACGTGCGCGAGCCCCGCATGACAAGTCGCCTACCGATCGACCGACGGTGATGCGCGTCGACGAGGCGAGCGATCGCCTTGCGCACGGCACATTCAAGTCGTAGGAACGTCGTGGATGCGAATCCATTTCGTCTCGCCGACGCACTACGAAGCGGACGGCGGTCTGCACAAGACGACCCGCTATTGGACGAGCGCTCTCACGCTCCCCTACCTCAAGGCGATCACGCCGCCGGGCCACGAGGTGACGTTCGTCGACGAGCTGATGGCCGACGTCGACCTCGATCACGAGTGCGACGTCGTCGGCATCACGGCCATGGGGCCGCAGATCGCGCGCGCCTACGATTTGGCGCGGGAGTTTCGTGCCCGCGGCCGGCGGGTCGTCCTGGGAGGCACCTGGGTGACGCTCACCGCCGAGGCGTCGCTGGCGCACGCCGACGCCGTCGTCGCCGGCGAGGCCGAGACCGTCTGGCCGGAGCTGCTGGCGGACTTCGCCGAGGGACGCTCGCGGGGGATCTATCGGGCGTCGGGATGGACGTCGCTCGCCGGCATGGCGTCGATCGACTACGAGAGCCTGCCGCTTTTGAAGCGCGACGCCTTCCGCGAGAGCGCGCTCTACCGCATGTATTTCCACTGGCCGGTGATCTTCTCGCGCGGCTGCCCGCATCCCTGCGAGTACTGCGCGGTCCAGACCTACTACCAGCGCTCGTACCGCACGCGCCCCGTCGACGACGTCCTCGAGGACCTGCGGCGCATCAAGGCGCTCGGCGGCAGTCGGGTCCTCTTCCTGGACGACAACCCGATCGCCCACCCCGCCGACGCCAAGGAGCTCTTCCGCGCCATGATCCCGCTCGGGATGAAGTGGGCCTCGCAATCCACCATCAACATCGCCCGCGATCCCGAGCTCCTCGACCTCGCCGCCCGGAGCGGCTGCGTCAGCCTGTCGATCGGGCTCGAGAGCATCAACGAGGAGAGCCTCCACGGCGTCCGCAAGGATTTCAACCAGGCGCGGCGCTTCCGCGAGGACATCCGGGCGCTCCGCGCCAAGGGCATTCAGGTCATCGCCCTCATCATGGTCGGCCTCGACGGCGACGATCCTGGCACCTTCGGCCGCACGCTTCAGTTTCTGCTCGACAGCAAGGTCTCGTTCCTGAAGCTCTTCACGCCCTGCCCGTATCCCGGGACGAAGTACTACGACGACATGGCGCGCGAAGGTCGCATCCTCGACGGCAACTGGGCGCGCTACGACTACGGGTCGCCCATCATCAAGCCGACCGGCATGACGAGCGAGCAGATGATGGACGGCTTCAAGTACGTCTACGAGGGCTTCTACTCGATCAAGAGCATTCTCCGCCGCTTCAGTCCCCCGCCGCGCGGTCAGCTGCTCGAGAGCCTCGCCTACGTCGTCGCCAACCTGAAGGTGAACCGCTACCTCCGCTCCCACGAGCGCGCCTGGGCGACCATTAGCTAACCTTTCGTTTCGTTTTAGGCGGTGGCGCGTAGCGGGGGTGGTGGGTCGCTTCTCCGCTCGCGAGCTTCAGCTGCCCAGCGCTTAGAGCCCGTCGCATCGTATCCGCCTTGCGTAATACGCGAGGCGCTGCTCGCTCCAAAGCGACCCACCACCCCCGCTACGCGGCGACCGCCTCAGTGGAGATGGGAACCCATCGGTTATTCAGGCGGGCGGGGGGTCGTTTCGGAGCTCGTGCACCTCGCGTATTACGCAGCACGGCGAGGCTGCGACGGGCTCTAAGCGCTGGGTGGCTGAAGCCCACGAGCGGAGAAACGACCCCCCGCCCGCCCACCGCCGATGCGGACGTAGAGATCCTTACTTCAACTGGATGAGCTCGATCTTGTAGCCGTCGGGGTCCTCGATGAAGGCGATCTCGGTGGTGCCGTGCTTCATCGGGCCGGGCTCGCGGGTGATCTTGACGGCCTTGGCGCGGAGCTCGTCACAGGTGGCGTAGATGTCGTCGACTCCGAGCGCGATGTGGCCGAAGCCGCTGCCGAGCTCGTAGCGCTCCGTATCCCAGTTGTGGGTCAGCTCGACGACCGTGTGGTCGGCCTCGTCGCCGTACCCGACGAACGCGAGAGTGAAACGGCCGCCCGGGTAGTCCTTCTTGCGTAACAGCCGCATGCCGAGCAGTTCAGTATAGAAGGCCAGCGAGCGATCGAGGTTTCCGACCCTGATCATGGTGTGGAGCATTTTCATGGAAGACTCTCCTGGCCGGTGCTTGCCACAGCTCGTAGCGCGACGCTATGCGCGCGAGGCGTGAAGGAGGAACGGCGTGGAGCGATTCGACCCGAAGCAGATCCAGACGTTCAATCGCGAGGCGCTCGAGGAGGCGACCCGGGCGCAGGTGGCATGGGCCGACCGTGTGTTCGGCTCGCACCTGATCGTCAGCACGAGCTTCGGCATTCAGAGCGCCGTGATCCTGCACCTGGTGAGCGGCATGCTGCCCGCTGTCCCGGTCGTCTTCGTCGACACCGGCTACCTCCTGCCCGAGACCTACCGCTACGCGGCCGAGCTCACCGAGCTGCTCGGCCTCGACGTCCATCGCTACGCCGCCGAGCTCACCCCGTCCGAGATGGAGCGGCGCCACGGCAAGCTCTGGGAGACGGACCTCGACGAGTATCACCGCATGCGCAAGGTCGAGCCGATGCGACGCGCCCTCGCCGAGCTCGACGCGCGGGCCTGGATCGCCGGCCTCCGCGCCGATCAGACCTCGTTTCGCAGTACGCTCGACGCCGTCACCCTGCAGGACGGGATCGTCAAAGTGCACCCGATCCTGCGCTGGCGCTCGCAGGACGTGTACTACTACATGGAGCACTACGGCCTGCCGCAGCATCCGCTGTGGGAGAAGGGCTTTACGCGCGTCGGCGATTGGCACTCCAGCAGTCCCGTCGGTGCCGCCGCCGACGACGACAAGCAGGCGCGCTTCGACGGACGCGCCGAGGAGTGCGGCTTGCACACGTCGGGCGCGGCCGACGAGTAGCCGGTCAGGCGCCGGGAATCGCCAAGGCCGCGGCGCGAAACTCCGGGGGAATGCGCTGCGGTCTTCCGCTGTCGTCGATCACGGCGTGAGTCGTGGAGCCCTCGACGCGGAGCTCGCCGTCGAGCGCGCGGATCTCGTAGACGATGGTGAGGCGGGCGCCACGCACGTCGGTGACCCCGGCGGAGATCACCAGCTCGTCGTCGTAGCGGCACGGACGGCGGTAGCGACAGTTGGTCTCGATGACCCCGAGGTAGAGACCCTGCGCGATGTAGACCGCGAACGGATGCCCGAGGCGGCGAAAAAGCTCGGCACGGCCGATCTCGAAGAGCCGGAAGTAGTTCCCGTAGTAGACGATCCGCATCGGATCGCAGTCGCCGAAGATGACGCGGTAGCGTGCAACCTCGATCACGGCCGAGCCGCTACCACGACACCCTGGCGGTGACAACGAAAGGACGGATCAACGCACGGACGCGAGGCGCTGCGTGATCTGACGGACGGCGTCGTTCATCGCGGCGCGCTGCGCCTGACCGAGCGCGCTCGCGGCATACGCGGTATCGGCGCCGCCGATGCCGAAGACCGAGAAGCCGCTCGTCGCCGCCTCCGAGGTGAACTTGCCGGCGCATACCGCGGTGCCGACGATGCGGCCGTTCCGCGGGTCGAGCATCTGGAGATCCATGCCGACCGAGCCGGTGCGGCGGAGCCTGGTGTTGTTGTAGGTCGGGTTCGCGAGGGCCAGGCTCGAGCCGGCGATCGTCGCCGGCGTGTTGCCGGCGATGGCGCCGCCGATCGCGACGCCGGCTCCGACCCAGCCGAGGCTGCCGCCGCGCGCGCTGCCCTGCGACTCGGCGACCTCGTTGAACTCGGTGATGTTGCCCTTGATCACCAGCGGTCCGATCTCGCCCTTCTTCACCAGCACGCCGGGTTTGCCCTTGTTGGCGACGAAATACTCGTAGTCGATCACTTGGACGTTGCCGGCGTTGCCGAGCGCGCTCACCAGCTGCGCCGCGACGCCGTGGCCGACGCGGTCCGACATGCCCGGCGGGGGCGGATTGTACGCCTCGGCCTGCGGGCCCTCGGGGAGAAGACCATAGCCCCACGGGCCCCAGCCGTAGCGCCGACCGGGAGGCGGCGGGGGAGCGCTCGGCGAGCCGTCGACGGCGACCTCGAGCGGCGCGACCGTCACGACGAAGGTCGGTAGCGACGGGTCATAGGGGATGCGCACGATCTCGACCTGCGTCGACTCGGGCTGACCCTCGGTGGCGCGGACCGACTGCTTGTCCACCGTCGCGGTCGCGCAGCCTGCAAACGCGGCGCACGCCGCCGCCACCAACACGAAATTCCTCATCGAGAATCCTCCTTTGGATAGCGGCCGCGGGTACCATGCCCCTTCGGATCCGGCAAGGCAGGGTGCGGTGGGTCGGCGCGAAACACGCGGCCCGGCTCGCCGTTGCGTCGAGCCGGTCAGCGCGTGGCGCGGGCGCGCTTCGGCTCGATGGCCGTGATGCCGGGCTCGCCACCCTCGCCCGCAATCGTCGCCGCGTCCTCGGGCCAATACGGCGCGAACTGGAACCACTGGTCGGGATGCTGCCGCACGAGGCGCTCGAACTCTCCGACGATGCCGGCGAGGATGCGATCCATCTCCTCGACGCTCGCGTGCCGCGAGACGGAGCGCTCGGTGCCGAGCACGATCCGGTAGTGCCGGACGCCGACGCGCACGGCGAACACGGGAAAGATCGGCGCGCCGGCGAGCCGCGCGAGGCGGAGCGGACCGGCCTGGAACCACGCCCGCGACCCGAAGAAGTCGACCAGGCGCGCACCGTCGCCGCCGAGCGGACGGTCGAGCTGCATGGCGAGGATCTCGTTCCGCTTGAGGGCGCGGAGCATGTTGAAGGAGCCGTAGACGGAGCTGTCGGAGAGGAGCACGCGGACGCCGGCATCCTCGCGGGCTCGGCGGACGTACTCGGCGGTGGTCTCGTTGGCCTCGCGAGCCATCACCAGGTTGAAGGCACACCCGAAGCGCGCCAACGTGCGCGCGCCCACGTCCCAGTTACCGAAGTGACAGGTGACCAGGACGGCGCCCTGGCCGCGCGCGATCGCGGCCTTGATGGGGTCGTCGGTCGGCTCGTCGACACGCACCGGCCGTGCACGCGGGCTGAAGTACTCGAGCGTCTCGTTCATGCAGTGGGCGAAGGCGATGAAGACGTCGAGCGCCGCGAGGTTGTCGCGTATCAAGCCGCGCCGTCCGAGCACGCGGCGAATGTTGGCGAGCGCGCCGCGGCGGTTGCGGCCGACGCAGAGGTAGATGATGGCGGCGATCCACGGCGGCGACCAGCGCTTCCACCATTCCGGTCCGTAGACGCTGCCGAGGTAGGCGAACTTTCGCCACCACAGCCCGTCGAAGCGAAGGGCGCGGAGCGCGCGCAAGAAGCCGGTCACGGAGCGGCGGGGGCCTGAGCGTCGGAGTGCGTGCGGGCGGTGGCCGCCGGCGAGGCGAGGTGAGCGGGAATCGAATCGGGGGCCGTCGCGCGGGGAGCCGTGCGCTCGGTCCTGCGCGCGCGCTCGCCCGCGAAGTAGGCGCGCGCGTAGCCGAGAAAGCGCGGGATGTAGCTCGGCTGCACCGCGAAGGAGCGCGCCAGGCCCCAGAGAACGCGCGGCCGGGTGTAGAACGCCTGGTAGCAGCGCTGGAAGTAGTCCTCGAGGATCTCCTCGTTCAGGCCGTTCGGGATGAAGATGAAGTTCATCGCGTTCATCCGCTCCCAGTCCTCGGTGAAGGTGCCGTATTGACGGATGGTCGGGTACGACGGCGTCCCGGGGTAGGGGGTGAACTTGGTGACCTGCGCGACGTCGAGGTCGACGTCCGCCAGAAAGGCGCGGGTCTCCTCGAGGCTCGCCAAATCCTCGGTCGGGTGGCCGAGCATCAGGTAGCCCTTGGCGCGAATGCCGGCGGCGCGCGTCACGCGCAGCGTCTCGCGGAGGCGCGGCAGCTTGACCTCGTGCTTCACGACGTTCAGCACCCGCTGCGAGCCCGACTCGACGCCGTAGGCGATCTGCCAGCAGCCGGCGCGCTTCATGAGCTTCATGGTCGCGAGATCGAGCAGGTTCGGGTGGCTGTTGCAGCTCCAGGTGAAGGGCAGCTTGGCGCGAACCATTGCCTCGCAGAGCTCGACGACGCGCTTCCTCTTCACCGTGAAGAGGTCGTCGTAGAAGATGACGTGGCGGGCGCCGCGCACAGCCAGCATGCGGCACATCGCCATCACGTACTCGACGCTGTGATAGCGCCCGAGCTTGCCGGAGGTGGAGCGGTCGCAGAAGGTGCACGAGAAGGGGCAGCCGCGCGAGGTGACGAGGGTCGCCATCGGCGTGCGGCGATAGTTGAAGATCGACGGTCCGAAGCGGTGCGGGAAGGCGTCGCCGAGGACGTCCCAGGCCGGAAACGGCAGGCTGTCGAGGTCGTCGATGTAGGGCGCGCGGCAGTTGGCGTGGACCGCGCCGGCGACGTCGCGGCCGACGACGCCGGGAAGGCTCGAGACCGGCGAGCCGCTTCCGAGCGCGTCGAGGAGCGCGAAGAACGCGACCTCGCCCTCGCCCGAGATCCCGTAGTCGAACTCCGGGAATGCGGCGAGCGTGGCCTCCGGCACCGCGCTCACGTGCGGGCCGCCGACGACGGTCGTCAGATGCGGCAGGGCATCCTTCACCGCGGCCGCGATGCGGGCGCCGTTGTGAATGGAGATCGTGGTGGCGGAGACGCCGAGAACGTCGGGCGCGAGCGCGGCGACGCGCGCCGCCGCCTCCTCGAGGGTGATGCCGCCGCCCTTGGCGTCGACGATCTCGACCTCGTAGCCGCGTTGCCGAGCGACGGCCGCCAGCACCAGCACGCCCCAACCCGTGACGCTCTCCTCGCCGTCGCGGATCCGGTCCATTGCTCGGTCCCAGAACACGTAGGGCGGCTCGAGCAGGACGATCCGCGGCGCCATACCGGTGGGTGTAGCAGAGGCGTTCAAACAGTGTCTACTCAGTCTCGGCACGCCCCTGCGATCGTTGCCCTTGCGGCGCGCGCGCGGGTCGGTTAGCGGGCAACGGGCGGCGCGCGGAACGTCGCCAAGGAGGTGGAGCGATGGAGTTCATGAGGGCACGTGAAGCGGAAACCTATGCGTTGCTTCGCATCGTCACCGGCTTTCTCTTTCTCTGGCACGGGATGCAGAAGCTCTTCGGCTTCCCCGGTACGATGCCCGAGGGCGTGCCGGCCTTCATCATCTACGTCGCCGGGCCGCTCGAGCTCTTCGGCGGCGTGCTGGTCATGATCGGGCTCTTCACCCGTCCGGTGGCGTTCGTGCTGAGCGGGCTCATGGCATTTGCGTACTGGATGGGTCACGGCATGAACGCGTGGCTGCCGCTCCTGAACCACGGCGAGCTCGCGGCGCTCTACTGCTTCCTCTTCCTCTTCATCAGCGCCCGGGGCTCCGGCATCTGGAGTGTCGACGGCGGAGGATGATTGCAAGGATGCGTTCAATGGCGGAGGCTCGTCCGCACATGGCGCGTACGACGACGTGGATCGGTGGCGCGGCATTGGCGGTCGCGCTCGCGGCCGCCGGCGGCGCGGCCGCGCAAGCCGTGCCGCTCGAGGTGAACCGGCCGCGCAGCATCTTCGAGTGCGACACGCCGGTCGGCGAGCGCTGGTACGGTTCGGCCGATCGTTGTCTCCGCGAGCTCTGCGTCGGGCGGAACGTCACCAACGCGCAGATCGTCGACGACAGCGGCCACCTGCGGCGGAATCCCTGCTACGGCCGCGATCCCTTCGAGTTGCAGCGCTGACCGCCCTCCAGTGACTCGACCGATCTTGATCTGCGGTGCCGGCATCGGCGGCCTGACGGCGGGGATCGCGCTTGCCGAGCGCGGCTTCGCGGTGCGGATCTTCGAGCGGGCGGCCGTGCTCGAGCCGGTCGGCGCGGGCATCACGGTGCAGATCAACGCGATGCGGGTGATGCAGCGGCTCGGGCTCGATCGGGCGATCGCCGCTGCCGGTGCCACGGTCGAGCGGGGCGCGATTCGCACCTCCGACGGCCGGGTGCTGCGCGCGATGGATCAGAGCGATCTGGTCCGGAAGTACGGCGTCCCGTTCGTGGCGATCCACCGGGCGCGGCTCCAGGACGTGTTGCTGCGCGCGCTCGGCTCCGACCTCGTCGTGACCGGCGCGGCGGTGGCGACCGTCGAGGCGGCCGGCGACGGCGCGACCGTCACCCTCACGGACGGCTCGCGCCACGAGGGCGCGATCGTGATCGGTGCCGACGGCCTGCACTCGACGGTTCGTGCCGGGCTCTTCGGACCCGAGCCGCCGCGCGCCGCCGGGCAGATCACCTGGCGCGGCGTGTGCCCGCACCGGCTCGCCGCGGACGACAGCGGCGGTGAATCGTGGGGACGCGGGGCGCGTTTCGGCTTCGTCGCCATCGGTGCCGCCGAGGTCTACTGGTTCGCGGTCCTCGACACGCCCGCCGCGCCGCCGCCCAGCGCCGATCAGCACGCGGCGCTCGTCGGCTTCTATCGCGACTGGCACGCTCCGATCCCCGATCTCCTACGCGCGACCGATCCGGCCCGCGTCATTCGCACCGAGCTCTTCGATCGCCCGCCGATCGACGGGTGGGGTCGCGGCCCGATCACGCTCCTCGGCGACGCCGCCCATCCCATGACTCCGAACCTCGGTCAGGGCGGCTGCCAGGCGGTCGAGGATGCGTGGGTGTTGGCGCGCGCGCTCGCCCACGATCCCTCGGCGGCGGGCCTCCGGCATTACGAGGCGACCCGTGCTGCCCGCACCCGCCGCTTCGTCGACGAGTCGTGGCGCTTCGGACAGATCGCCCAGTCGTCGAATCCGCTACTCATCGGCGTGCGGAATCTCGCGCTGCGGATCGTCCCCGAGTCGATGATGAAGCGCTCGCTCGAGTGGGCCTTCGACTTCGATCTCTAGCTCAGAAGGGGGATCTCTCCCCCTTCGCCGCCACGGCAAAGCCGCGTCGGCTCATCCCCCGGCTCGCTTCGCTCGGCCGCTCGCTCCCCGCGCGGAGATCCGAGTCTCGAGCCAGCTTCCTAGTCCGGCCGATCGCGGCGCTCTCCGACCAGACGTCCGAGCTCGGCGAGCAGGGCGCGAAAGGCGCGGACCGTATCGGGGTCGACGAGCGCGCCGCCTGCGTCGAGCTTCTTCCGCACGAACGGCACGATCAGGCCGCCGGCGCCGACCAGTCGACCCTGCATCGCGCCGAGCGTCAACACGAGCGAGGCGTGGGCCTTGTCGCCGCCGAGGTCGGAGGGTGACGAGCTGATCGCCGCCGTCGGCTTGTCCGCGAAGTCGCCGGACGCGACGGTCCAGTCGAGGGCGTTCTTGAGGACGCCGGGGACGCCGAAGGCGTACTCCGGCGTGCAGACCACGACCGCGTCGGCGGCCGCGAGCGCCGCCCGGAGGCGGGCGACCGGCGGGGGCGGCACGTCGCCCTCGCGGTCGCGGTCGGGGTCGAAGGGGGGGATCGTCTCGAGCTCGTCGTACACCACGACCTCCACGCCGGGCGGTGCCAGGACGACGAGGGCGCCCGCCAGCGCGGTCGTCGCGGAGCCCGACCGCAGGCTTCCGGGGATGGCGAGGACTCTCACCGTGCGCCGTCGACGCGCCAGCCGAGGATCACGAGGTCGCGCTCGATGCCGTCGAGGACGGCGATGCGCGGCAGGTGACCCCAGCGCGCGAAGCCGAAGCTCGCGAAGAGCGCCAGGCTCGGGGCGTTGTGGCCGAAGACGAACCCGAGGAGGGTCGCGAGCCCGAGGGCCGGGCTCCGTCGGAGCGCGTGCCCGACGAGGCGCCGGCCGATGCCGTGCCGGCGGTGCGTCGGTGCCACGTAGACGCTGAGCTCGGCGGTCGCGGCATACGCGGGCCGCCCGTAGAAGGGTTGGAAGCTCAGCCAGCCGCCGATCGTGTCATCGGCCTCCCACACCCAGAGCGGATGCGTCGCCGGTGCGTGCGCCGCGAACCACGCGCGTCGGCTCTCGACGCCGACGGGGTGGGTGTCGGCGGTCGCCATCCGGCCCGGGATCGCGGCGTTGTAGATCGCGACGATCACCGGCAGGTCGGCCGCGGTGGCGTCGCGGATGGTCACGTCTTCGCCTGCCGGTCCTGCTCCTGCCACAGGTACACCATGAAATCGGTCACGCCGGGGTCGCGGCCGAGCTGCATCAGCAAGGTGGTCGCCTGCCCGCGATGGTGGGTCTCGTGGTTGAAGAAGTGCGTGACCGCCTGCCAGAGCGGGTGCTCGCGCGGGCCGCCGGTCAGGCTGCCGTAGCGGATCGGGGCGGCGAGGCGCTCGGCGTCGAGGCCGGCGATCCAGGTCTCGATGTGGCCGTCGGTCTTGACGCGCTCGCGGCGGAGGTCGTCGAAGTCCTCGTAGAGCACCTGGTCGTGCAGGGCGAGCGTGATGCGATTGCCGTCACGATCGCGCGACTCGCCGATCTCCGGATCCTCTGTGAAGCGCCAGAGCCAGATGCGATCGGCCCACAACAGGTGATTCAACGTGCCGTGCAGGGTACGGAAGAACGCGCCGAGATCGCGCTTACGGGCGGCGTCGTCGAGCGTCGCGGCGGCTGCGTAGAGCTTCTCGTTCATCCAGGTGTTGTAGCGGGCGAGCCAGCGGTATTGCTCGGCGATGATCACGGGGTCTCCGTCACGATCGCCTCGGCCTCGATCTCGACCAGCATCTCCGGATCGATCAGGCGCCGCACCTCGACCATCGAGGTCGCCGGCCGGATGTCGCGAAAGACCTCGCCGTGGGCACGGCCGATCGCTTCCCACTGCGTGATGTCGACGACGAACATGCGAGTACGGACGACGTCGGCGAGGCGGGCGCCGGCACGCGTGAGCGCGCTCTCGATGTTGCGGAGGATTTGGACGGTCTGGGCGTGGGCGTCGCCCACGCCGACCAGCGCGCCGTCGGGGCCGATCGCGGTGGTGCCGGCGACGTGGACGACGGCGCCGACCCGCACGGCCCGCGAGTAGCCGACGATCGGCTCCCAGGGCGCGCCGCTCGAGACGTTCTGCCGTACGCTCATGCTTCGAGTTTTATGCAGGCCGCTGGGACGATGGTAGAGGCGTGCGCGTTTCTGGCCGGCGGGGCGGCGACTCCCCACCCCCACGCCCACCCCGACGTCTATTCGTCGTCGGCGAGCTCGAGGTGGAAGCGGTGCAGGAAGCGATGCACGAGCGGCGCCAGCAGGACCGCGACGATGGTGAGAAACGCGACCCCGCTGAAGATCGCGTACGCCGACGCGAACAGCTTCGCCGTCGTCGAGGTCAGCGGGTCGACCGGGCCCATGCCGGTCAGGATCATGCTCGCGTTCAGGAGCGCGTCGACCCACGGCAGATGGGCCGTGACGTGATAGCCGATCACGCCGATCGCGAGCGATCCCATCACCATCACCCCGGCGATCAGCGCGTTGCCTGCGAGGCGGCCGACGAACTCCGCCCGTGACGGGAGCCGATTCCGGTGGCGCTTGCGCATGCGCGACGGCTAGTCCCCAGCCGCCGGGCGGTCAAGCGCCGGGCGCCGTCGGGGTTTCGACCGTATAGAGCGTCGTCGGCGCCGCGCGGCCGCGAACCGTCACGGTGCCGAGACAGCGGGCCGCAAAGCGCGGCTCGGCCCCGGCGCGTGTCGCCTCGTTCATCAGCAGCGCGACGTCGTACTCCTTGGTGAGCGCCTCCAGGCGGGCGGCGAGGTTCACGACGTCGCCCAGCACCGTGTAGTTGAGGCGCTCCGGCGAGCCGACGTTGCCGGCGATCACCGTGCCGCTGGCGATGCCGATCCCCATGCGGAGCGGCGCCGCCGGAGCGCGCTCTTCGTTCAGGGCGCGCAGCTCGTCCAGCATGCCGGTCGCCGCCGCGATCGCGCGCTCGGCGTGGTCGGGGAGATCGTTGGGCGCTCCGAACACCGCCATGATCTCGTCGCCGACGTACTTGTCGACGATGCCGCCCTGACGCTCGATCGCCCGGCCCATGCGGCTCAGGAACGCGTTCAAGAGCTCGAGCAGGCTGCTCGGCGCCAGGCGCTCGCCGAGCGCGGTCGAGTCGCGGAGGTCGGCGAACAACACCGAGACCTCGCGGAGCTCGCCGCCGAGCGCGAGCCCGCGCGCGAGCAGCTCGTGCGCGACCTCGGGCGAGACCACCTTGTCGATCACGTCGCGGATGCGTGCCCGCTCCTCGAGCCCGCCCGTCATCTCGTTGAACGAGGTCGCGAGGAAGCCGATCTCGTCCTTGCGCGCGACCGCGACCCGGTGGCCGAGATTGCCCTGCAGCACCTCGCGCATGCCCGCCACCAGCGTCGCGATCGGCGCCGTCACCCCGTGCGCGACCGCGACGCCGAGCGCGAGCGCCACCAGGAGCGCGCCGAGCCCGATCACCGTCATCCGTCGCCGGAGCGCGTGGAGCGGCGCCAGGGCCTCGTCCCAGGAGCGCTGGACGAGCGCGTAGAGCGGCGACGGCAGGCTGGCGGCGACCGGCACGAGGAGCGAGAGATGCCGTCCGCTCGGGAGCTTGGTCAGCACCGGCCGCTCGGGAAGCCCGCTCGGGAGCACCAGGCGGCCGCGGGTCGCGCCGTCCCACGACGACGCGAACAGGCGTTCGGCGGTCAGGAACGACACCGACGAGCCGGTGCGCGCCTCGAGATCGCGGGCGGTGGCGTCGTCGATCGCGGTTCCCAGCACGAGGATGCCGATGACGTCGGGTCCGAGCACCGGGACCGCGATCAGCTGCACGAGGGCGTCGCCGACCGCCGTGATCGCGGCCGCGGGCTTGCTGGTGGCGCGGGCCTCGGCCACGGGCGCGCGCTCGCCGAAGCTCGTGCCGGCGCGCTCGCGGCCGGCGGCGTCGGCGAGCAGCCGGCCCGCTTCGTCGAGGATCCACAAGAGATCCAGGCCGCTCCGCTCGCGGTAGTTCACGGCCACGGTCGCGAGCGTCGCAGGGTCGTAGGTGGCGATCGCGCGCTTCAGCGCGAAATCGCCGGTCAGGAGCACGCTGCTCGAGGTCAGCCGCCCCTCGCGCTCCGCGAGGAGGCGCTGGAACACCTTGCCGGTCACCATCAACTCGTGGGTCAGCGACCGCTCCGCCTGGCGGCGCACGGCCAGCTCGACCAGCAGGAGCGTGGTCAGCAAGACGGCGACGATGAGGGTCGAAAAGGCGACGAAGATCTTGGTGCGCAGCCGGCTCGCGGCCCACCAGCTCATGGCATCCGGCCCCCGTGTGTCGCGGGCCGGGCGCGCTCCGGCTTGACGGCGAGCGTGAAGGAGAGGTCGGGAACCTCGGAACCCTCGAGCGTCACACGCTGGGTCGCCTCGTCCATCGGGGTGTCGCTCGCCTCGTGCCAGGCCGCGATCGTGAGCTCGCCGCGCGGGACATCGCGGAGCACGAAGGCGCCGCCGTCGTCGCTCACGGCGAAGAACGGCGTCGGCACCACCAGGATCACGCCCATCATCCAGTCGTGGATGTTGCAGCCGACCTTCACCACCCCCGGCGCGTCGAACAGGATCGGCGGCGCCTGCTCGCCCTTCGAGAGCGGCAGGTCGAAGCTCTTCACGCGCGAGAACGAGTAGACGTGATGGTGGATCTGGTCGTGGTTCGGGAAGCGCACCTCGGTGCCGATCGCGATCGGCAGGACGTGAGGTACGAATTGTTTTTCGATCTGATCCATCTCCACCGCGCGCGGCGGCGTGCCCGCCGCAGCGGGCGACACCGGCGTCCGCACGAACACCACCGCGCCGGCCACGCCGGTGCCGTCGGTCGCGACCACCCGCCCGCGGACCTCGGCCGCGCGCGCCGGCGCGACGAGGATCGCGAGCACGGCGAGGAGAAGGACCGCGCCGCGACCCGCGTGCCTCGGGCCCTGGCCCGCTCGCGGCAGCGTTCGCGACATGCGCGATTCCGTACCAGCGGCTCGAGCGCTGCGCAAAGTCTGGTCATGGGCGCGCGCCGACATTAGGCTCCGGCTCATGCCCGAACGTCGCTACGTCGCCCCGAGCCTCGGTACCAAGGTCTTCAACCTGATCCCGTCCGGCCTTGCCCGCCTCGGGGTCAGCGTGTGGGGCTCACGCGTCCTCGCCGTCCGCGGCCGCACGAGCGGCGAGTGGCGCACCGTCCCGGTGAACCTGCTCGAGCACGAGGGCGTCCGCTATCTGGTCGCGCCGCGGGGCGAGACCCACTGGGTCCGAAACCTCCGCGTCTCCGGCAGCGGCGAGCTCCGCCTCGGCCGTCGCCGCGAGGTCTTCCGCGCCACCGAGCTCGCCGACGCCGACAAGCCGGCGGTGCTGCGCGCCTACCTCGAGAAGTGGGCCTTCGAGGTGAACCAGTTCTTTCAGGGCGTCGGCGCCGACGCGCCGGAGGCGGAGATCAGAAGGATCGCGCCCGGGTACCCCGTCTTTCGAATCGGCTAGGTGACGGCGAACGGACCGAGTTGCCGGCGCTCCAGCTCGGCGGTGAGCAGGCGCCGCAGCCGGCGCTTCACGAAGATCGTCATGAACGTCGTCCCGAAGTAGCCGTAGGGGAGCTTCGGGCTCTCCTCGAAGTAGCGCAGCTGTTGGAAGGGCCGCGACGCGTAGGCGTGATGGTCGGCGTGGCGCGAGAGCCCGACCAGGGTGTAGAGCGTGAACCACGAGTCGGTGTCCCACGAGTCGATGGTGCGGACGCGACGGCTGGTGCGCGCGAGGCCCCAGTGCTCGAAGTAGTTGACCGCCTCCAGGAGGCGGATCGCGACGAAGGCCTGCAGCACGAAGATCGCGAAGGCGCCCGGTCCGAGCGCCACCAGGATCGCGAGCGCGATGCCCCACTCGAGGGCGAGGCCGTGCACGACGCGGCTCCGCACGAGACGCGGGTCCCACCAGGGCATGTCGGCGTCGCCGAGCCGCTTCGCCTCGAGGCGCCAGGCGCTCCGGAACTGTGCCGGCACGGTGCGGAGGAAGAACTCGCCCGACCACTCGCCGAAGCGCGCCGTCGCCGGATCCTCGCCGGTACCGACCCGCGCGTGATGGCCGCGGACGTGCTCGGTGTAGAAGTGCTCGTAGAGGACCGACACCAGCATGAGTCGCCCGAGCTGCTGCATCGAAGAGGACGCCCGGTGGATCAGCTCGTGCGCCACCACGAAGCCGGAATAGCCGGAGTTGATGCCGACCAGGGCGAGGCCGACGAAGGTGTCGGTCGTGAAGAAGCCGTGTTCCGCCACCATGCCGACCAGGAGCGCTACGTTCGCGAGCTGGAGCGCGAAGAGCGCGTAGAGCACCCCGTCGAAGGGCCAGCCCGGGAGCGTGGTGGCCGGTTGGCGATGCTCGCCCGGACTCCGCATGTCGGCGACGATCGATCCCAGGAGCACCAGCAGCCACGGCAGCGACCCGAACCAGGCATGCGGCGCGCTCACGAGGAACACGAACGAGGCGATCGGCAGGACGAAGCAAAGCTGATGGAGGGCCCAGACACGGAGGGTGTCGAGCAGCCCGGCGGACGAGTTGCTTTCGGAAACTTCGACGGCAACGCTCATCTCACGCTCCTCGACGGGGGTATTTCACATACGGTTCCGTATGCAGGGCTGAACTTCCCACATACGGTACCGTATGTCAAGAATGGAAAGCGGTGGCGGAACCAACTCGCAAAAGGGCAGAAGCCAAGCAGGAAACGCGGGAGGCGCTGATCGCGGCCGCACTCGCCGAGTTCGGTGAGCATGGTCTCGACGCCCCCAGCCTGGACGCGATCTGCGCCCGGGCCGGGTACACGCGCGGCGCCTTCTACGTGCACTTCCGCGATCGCGCCGACCTGATGGTGGCGGTCGTCGAGCACGCCATGACGACCTTCATCGACGCCATGATCGCTCGCGGCGGCGAGGGCCACGATCTCGAGCGTACGGTCGCCCGCTTCGCCGACGCCGTCGCCGGTACGGTCGCCGAGCCCGGCGCATCCGAAGCCGAGCGCGGCAAGCCCGACGGTCGACCGTCGTTGCCGCTGCCGTCCGCCGTCCCCTTCGCCCGCGTCCTCGAAGGCGTGACCCGCGACCCCCGTCTGCGCGACGGCTTCACGGCGCTTCTCGCCGGCGCGACCGCGCGCCTCGCCGCGGTCACGAGCGAGAGTCAGCGTGCGGGCGCGATCCGTGCCGACCTCGATCCGACGCAGGTGGGCGCTCTTCTCGTGCTGGTCTCGCTCGGCGTCATGGTGGCGCTCGACGTCGGGCTGCCGCTCGTGCCCGCGCCACTGCGCGACACCGTGCTCCGTCTGCTCGCGCCGCGCTCGGCGGAGGGTTGAGACGGAGGGGCGCAACACGAACCCCGCGCGCGGCCGAGCGTGAGCGCGCCGGGAGTGTCGGCGAGGGAGAGATCCCTCGTATGAACTAGTAACGGAAGCGGTAGCTGAACTGCCAGCCGCCGTCCGATGGATCGTCGAAGCCGGTCGCCGGGCGGTGGCTCGTGACCCGTAGGTACTCGATGGCGAGGCGGTGCCGGAGCCCGATCTCGACCATGTACGCGAAGGTGAGCGCGGAGCCGTGCTCGCGGGTGATCGGTGTCCCGTCGTGGTCGTCGACGCGGAAGAAGTCGTAGCGCGCGCTCAGGCGATGGCGCCGGTAGTCGACGGAGACGAGCCCGTAGACCGCCCGGAAGGCGCTGTCGAAGTCGTCGACGCGGGTGTGGGTCACGCCCTCGAGGTACTGCGCCACGACCGTCAGGTGCGGCAACGGGTGCACCACGGCGCCGACCGTTCCGAAGCGCGTCGCCCAGCCGCCGCTCCGCTCCTGCTCGGCGAGGTTGTCGAAGTACCCGAGGTGGAGCGCGGCGGTGTCGCGGCGGTCGGCGAGGACGGCACGCGCGTACACGCCGGGGCGACGATCGCGCTCGCGGAAGACCGCCATGGTGCGGCCGCGTCGCGGCAATGGCAGCTCGACGTTGACGCCGGCGAGGTAATCGCTCAGCACCCAGCCGCGCTGCCCGATCAGCGCCCCCATGTCGTCACCGCCGAAGCCGCTGCCGGCCAGCACGTCGAGACGGAGCTCGCCGAAGCGCCGCCACCACTCGGCCTCTATCCCGGTCGAGCGCATCTCCTCCCACTGCCAGGTGCCGAGCGCCGAGGGGGTCAGCGTGAAGGCCGGCGTCCACGCCGGTCCGGTGTGCTCCAGCGAGAGCGGCGGATTCATGGTGCCGATCTGGAGGCCGATGCCGTTCTGCGCGCCGCCCCATTCGCGGCGGAGGAAGGTCTCGATCAAAAGCGGCCGGGTGCTCGAGTCGGCATCGGTCTCGAGCTCGAGCTGGGCGCGCGGCACGAGGCCGAACGGCAACGTGCCGCCGATCTCGAGTGCCAGGTGCGAGAGCACGAGGCGGGTGTCGCGCCCGGCACCGTCGCCGCTCGGGTTGCCGCCGTAGCGGGTCTTCCCGGGGCCGCGATCGGTCCAGCCGAGGTCGCGGGCGCCGTGCACGACACGGGTGTCGAGCAAGCCGCGCAGGCGAAGCGGGCTCTCGTCCTCGAGCGCGTACGGATCCTCGGCGAACGTGGGCGCGGGCGCCAGCGCGACCACGAGCGCAAGCGCGACGAATGCGCGAGAGGCGAGTGTGAGTCGAGCGCGACGCGTGCGGATTGCATACGCGCCGTCCGTCTCGCGCTCAAGCCACTCGGGGGGCGGCCGATTCGCCAGGGATCCTCGGGCGCCGCGCGCAGCGGCCACCCGAGCTTGTCGCCACGGCGGCGCTGTGCGATGCGTGCGCGATGTCGCGCGGCGGTGCGGTCGGCGTAGTGTTGGTCTGGGGAACGCTGATGCTCGGGTGGGGAGGGGCACGAGCCGAGACGGCTGCGCGATCCTCGCCGCCGCCGCTTCCCGCCTACACGATCGACGCGACGCTCGATCCCGTCGCGCGGACGATCGCCGGGACGGTGGAGGTGCGGTTCAGCAACGTCGCCCGCATGCCGCTCCGCGAGGTCGCGCTCGTGCTGTACCCGAACCGCTTCGCGCGGCCCGACGAGCGCATCGACGATCTCAATCGTCCCTACGTCTATCCGCGCGAGCGGTTCGTCCCGGGCGGGATCACGGTCGAGCGCGTCGAGGTGGTGGCGCCGTCGTCGGCGGCACTCGGCGCGCCGCAGCTCGAGGCGATCGACGGCCACGCGGAGACGTTGCTCCGCATGGCGCTTCCCGCAGCACTCGCGCCCGGTGCGACGACGACGCTCCGAGCCCGGTTTCGCACGGTTCTCCCCGAGCGTTACGGTCCCTTCGGCGTCGCCGATGGACGGCTGACGGCGCTCGACGGCTGGTTTCCGTCGCTTCCGTCGCTCACGCCCGACGGCACCTGGGACACGGCGACGCCGCCGCGGCCCGCGAGCGTGCGCGGCCGCCTGCGCGCGCCGACGTCCTACCAGGTGTTCGTCGGCGAGACCCTCGGACCGGAGCCGCCCGCCGAGAGCTTCGACTTCGAGATCCCCGCGGGCGCGCCGCCGAGCCTCTTGGCCGCCGAGGACTATCGCGCCGCGCAGCGCGACGTCGACAACGGCATCGTCGCCCTCGCGGAGCTGCCGGCGCGGCGCGCCTTCGCGCTCTGGCCGCGTCAGCCGCACGCCGAGCGCGTGCTCGACGCGATCGAGCGCATTCTGCGAGAGCGGCCCGCCGGCGTGCCGTTGCCGGGGCGCGCCATTCTGGTCGTCGAGGCGCCGCTGCGCCTCGAGCTCACCGCTCCCGGCGGACCCCACCTGGTCGTCATCTCCGACCGCACGCTTCGGGTGCATCGCCTGCTCCGCGAGTTCCACGAGCGCGAGCTCGCGCAGGCGGTGTACGCGGCGATTCTCTGGGAGCGCATCGCCGCCCGCGAGAGCGCCGCCGACACGCCCTGGATCATCGAAGGAGTGAGCGCGGCGCTCGCCGACCGCTGGCTCGCGACCGCCCACCCGCGGCACCGGACGGTCTACGACTGGATCGGGCTCTTCAACGTATTCGCGATCGTCGACCGCTTCGAGTCGGCGCCGAAGCTGCCCTTTGCGCGCGCCTTCTTTCCGGAGTCGCGGCATGCCGCGGTGCTCCGCGACGACCGCGAGAGCCTCGGCCGCGACCGCCCCCCGGGCCGCACCATCTTCACCAAGCTCCGGAACGACGTCGGGACGGAGCGATTCGACGCCACCATCGATCGCTATCTCACCGGCGACGCCCCTTTCCGCGACGTCGCCGCCGCAGTACACGGCGCGCCGCTCGACCGCCTGTTCGCCGACTGGACGGCGCCCTATCCGGAGCCGCTCGACTACGGGCTCGCCCAGGTCGAGCTGAACGCGGCCGCCGCCGAGCCCGCGGGAGGCGAGGCGTACACCCAGCGCTTCAGCCTTCTCCGTCGCTCCGCGCGCCCGGTGCGCGAGGCCGTCGAGGTCGAGGCACAGGGCCGATCAGCGGACGAGCGCGAGCGCGTCACCTGGAACGCCGACGGCGCGCGCACCGATCTCAGCATCGCGACCCCCTGGCGGGCGCGCCGCCTCGTGCTCGATCCCGATCGCCGTCTCCTCGAGGACGACCGCGTCGACGACGCCGTGCCGGCGCCGGCGCAGGTGGTGCTCGACAGCGCCGACGTCACCGTCACCTCGAGCGAGTTCGGCCTCTCGGGCCTCTTCGTGGCGCGCCGGCGCTACGACTACACGAAGGACATCGGCCTCGTCGCCTTCTTCTCCGACCGCAGCGTCGGCATGCACGTCGGGCCGCGCCTGCACTTCGGACCCAAGAACGACGCCACCACCTACCGTCACAACTTCTACGGCTTCTACACGCTCGCCGCGCTCCGCGGCGACTTCCGCGACGACTCGCGGCGCGGCCGCGGCGACGACGGCAGGCTCGGCGGCGTCGGCCTCCGCTACGACTACACGGACGAGTACGCCTGGGACAATCCGACCGACGAGACCAAGCTTCGGCTCTTCGGCGACTACTACGGCGAGGCGCTCGGCAGCTCGTACGAGTATGTCGACTGGGGCGTGCGGCTGAGCGTCGTCAAGCCGCTCTTCACGCACCGCACGCTGGTCGCCGTCCAGCTGATGAACGCCTTCAGCGCCCCCATCGACTCGAGCCGGGTTCCCAACCAGGGGCGCTACTCGCTCGGCGGCGACCTCGCGGTCCGCGCCGTGCCGGTCGACGAGCGTCTCGCCGAGAACGTCGCGCTGGCGCGCCTCGAGCTCCGCCAGACCATTTATCCCGAGGTCGATCACAACTTCTTCGACTGGATCACCTTCCGGCACGGCCAGCTCCGTCTCTTCGTCGACGCCGGTCGGGTCGAGGATCGCCGCAGCTCGCTCTACCGTCCGAGCGACTTCGCGATCGGCGTCGGGGTCGGGGTGGCGGGCATGTACGACTTCATGGGGTTCTACCCGTCGGTCGCCTACCTCGCGGTCGCGCAGCGCGTGGACGACGTCGACGAGAGCGGCGTGCAGTTCCTCTTCGGCACCCGCCAGGCGTTTTGATCACCTCGTGATACAGGCTGGCGGGGATGGAGGAGGGGACTTCCAACGCGCTCGCGCGTGAGGCGGTTCGGGGCGGCGGGCTGCTCGGCCTCCGCCAGATCGTCGCCCAGGGCCTGAACCTCGCGGGCTACGCGATCCTGGCGCGCCTCCTCGGTCCCGCCGAGATCGGTGTTCTCGGCATCGCCGCCTTCGTCGTCGCCTTCCTCGGGACCTGTGGCGGCGCCGGCCTGCAGGCGAGCCTGATCCGGCTTCCCGACGAGCCGACGGCGGACGACTACCGTGCCGTCTTCACCCTGCAGGAGGTGATCATGACGGCGGTCGCGGTGGGAGCGTTCGTCGCGGCGCCGTCGCTCGCCGCCCTCTACGGCCGTCCACCCGAGGAGGCGTGGCTCTTTCGGCTGGTCGGCGTCACGCTGCTCGTCACCTCGTTTCAGGCGGTGCCCGCCGCGATGCTGGAGCGCCGTCTCGACTTCGGCACCGTCGCGCTCGTCGAGGTGTCGCAGGCCCTTGCCTACAACGTCGTCGCGGTCGCGCTGGTGTGGGTCGGTTGGGGCACGGCGAGCTTCGGATGGGCACTCCTCGCCCGCGCCGTGACCGGCGCCGTGCTCGCGAGCCTCGCGAGCCCGTGGTCGGCGCGGCTCGCCTGGGATTGGCCGCGCGCCCGCGCGTTCCTCCGCGTCGGCCTGCCGCTCCAGGGCAGCCTGCTCGTCAATCAGCTGAAGGACAGCATCACGCCGATCTTCATCGGCATCGCCGCCGGCGCCGCGGCCGTCGGCTACGTGCAGTGGGCGCAGACGCTGGCCACGGCACCGCTCTGGGCGTCGATGGTGCTGAGCCGCGTCTACCTCCCGACCTTCGCACGGGTGCAGCGCGACGGCCCGACGCTGGCGCGCTTCGTCGAGGGCGCGGTGCGCGCCACCCACGCGCTGGTGGCGCCGTGCGCGGCGCTGGTGCTGGCGCTCATCGATCCCATCACGCGGCTCGTATTCGGCGAGCAGTGGCTGCCGGCGATCCCGATCTTCCGGATCCTGTGGATCGGGAATCTGATCCTCCCCACCACGGCCGCGGTGCTCGCCTTTCTGGCGGCGCTCGGCGACACCCGCACCAATCTTCGCTTCGCGCTCGTCTGGCTGGTCGTGACCTGGCTGCTCGGCGTACCGCTCGTGCTGGCCGCCGAGGGGATCGGCTACGCGCTCGCCAACGCCGGCGTGCTGGCGACCCACCTCATGCTCTTCCGGGTCGCACGCGCCCGGCTGCGGTTCGCGCTCTTGCCGGCGCTGGCGCCGACCTGGCTCTGGGCCGCGACGGTCGGCGCCGTGGTGCACGTGGCGGCGCGGGTCCGTCCCTGCGGCAGCCTCGTGGAGCTCGGCGTCTATCTTCTGGCCGGTGGTGCGCTCTACGTGCTCGGCCTGGCGCTCATGGCGCCACGTGAGCTCCGTCAGGTGTGGGCGTGGGCGAGCGGGAAGGCATGAGACGCCGCGGCGGCTCTACCACACGAACGGGACGAGCCGTCTAGTGCTCGCGGCGTAGCGCGCGTAGGCGTCGCCGAAGATCGTGTGGAGCTCGTCTTCGTCTTGCAGGCAGCGTCGCGCCATGGTCATGACGACGGCCGCGAAGCTCGCCCACGTGATGCCGGCGTCCGCAGCGATCGCCGGACCGAGCGCGAGGATGAGCATTCCGAGCGCGAGCGGATGCCGGACGAGCGCGAACGGTCCCGTGGTGACGAGCGCCGGCGGCGCCGTGCTCGGATCGAGCCGGCGGCCGCTGCCGACCAGCGTCCGACGGGCGTGCGCCCAGAAGACGAGCCCGAGCGCGAAGACGAGCAAGGCGATCACGAGCCGTGTGGGCGAGGGGGCGGCGGCGTTCCGCAGCTGCACCTCGGCGAGCGTCACGTGCACCGTCACCGCGGCGGCCGCGTTCCACATCGCCCGTCGTTGCTCCGGTGTGGCGACGGCGCGGCGTTCGTGGAAGCGCTCGCTCCGCAGCAGGAAGACGGGGATCCAGCCGAGCACGAAGCTCGCGCGCGCGATCGTCGTCAGCACGCGCCCGCTCGCCGCGTCGCGGAGGAGGGCGCCGTCGCGAGACAGACGAGCCCGATCAGGATCGCGATCGTCTCGGCGAAACGGGTCGCCATCGCGACCGCGAGCCCGGTCGCGAGCGGCTCGCCGCTCACGGTGAAGAGACCGACCTGGGTCGCCTCGAGGGTGCCGAGGGCGGCGGTCACCGGCACGGCGTGCGCCACCCCGATGCCGAGCGAGCTCAGCAACACGAGCGGCAGGGGCACGGCGATCGCGAAGGCCGCGAAGAGTGCCACCATCTCGAGGACGTGCAGGCCCTCGATCACGAGCGACACCGCGAGGCCGGCCGGGACGAGCCGCGGGTGCTCCACGAGCACCTCCTGCAGCGCCGTGTCGGCGCGGGCCGCCCCGCGTAGGATCCAGTCCCGCCAGCGCCGGGGCAGAAACCTGAGCGGTCGCGCCAGCGGCACCAGCGCCGGCCTGCCGCGGCGTGCACGCACGTAGATCCCGAGCAGCATCGCGAGCCCGAGGAGCGCGATCCCGGCGGCAGTCCCCATGCCGGCGGCCGATCCCGCTCCGAGCGTCAGCGCCGCCGCCACGCAGGCCGGAGCCACGATCATGTTGCCGGCGAGCTCGAGGGCGCGATCGAGCACGACCGCGCCCGCGGCGCTCGCCGCCGGCATGCCGTTCGCGACCAGCAGCTGCGCCCGTACCGGCTCGCCGGCGAGCGTGCCGGACGGCACCAGCGACCCGACGGCGCGGGCCGCGAGCCAGAGGCGCGCGAGTCGTGCGACGGGCAGGTCGGTGCCGAGGCGGCGGAGCACCATCCGCCAGCGCACGGCGTGGAGGACGACCGTCGCGAGCCAGAGCGCGAGATAGATCGGCAGAGCCGCGACCACCAGGCGCGGCGGCACCACCGTGGCGTTGCTTGCGAGCCGCCACAGCACCCACGTCGCGCCGACGCCGGCGACGGCGGGCAGCAGCAGCCGGAGCCCCGGCGTGTTCGAGGTCGCCAGCGTCGCCGTCTCAGCGCGCGAGCTCGTCCGCGTAGACCTCGCGGATCGGCCGAAAGGTGAAGTCGGCGAGCAGCCGGCGGAGTGCCGGCAGCGTGCGTCCCCGGCCGAGGCGCTTCCACAGCCGGACGTGGCGCGGCGTGCCCGGCAGCGTGCGCGCCTCGGGATCGAGCTCCCAGGGGTGACAATAGACCACCGCCGCGCCGACCTCGGTCTCGTGCGTTCGGAGCGCCTCCGCGATGACCGGATAGGGAAGGAAGCGCAAGAGCGGGCCGCCGCCGGCGTACGGCAGGTTCCAACCGCCGAAGCGCTCGGCGAACGGCAACGGGAACTCCCAGACGCCGCACGGGTGACGGTAGGGCACGCGCGGGATGCTGCGGCCGAGATACGGCATCCACCGCACCGGCACGTAGCTCGCGTCGTAGCGCAGGCCGAGCGCGGCGAGCACCTCGATCACCCAGAGATCGCCGGCGTCGCGGAGGAAGTAAGGGGCGCGGTAGCCGGCCACGCGGGCGCCCACCAGGTCGGCGAGCACTGCCAGCGACGTCCGCACGTCGGCCGTGAACTCCTCGCGATTCTGCGACGTCACCTTGCGATGCGCGTTGCCGTGGCTCGCCACCTCGTGTCCGGCGGCGGCGAGTCGCTTCACCAGGGCCGGATGGCGGCGAGCGACGTCGCCCAGCACGAAGAAGGTCGCCCGGGCGCCGGCGCTCGCGAGGAGATCGAGCAGCACGCCGACGTCGCTCTCGACCGTGCTCGGCAGGCGATCCCAGTCGAGGCCGCGATCCGGCCGCCAGTCGTCGTGGAACCACTCCTCGACGTCGACCGTGAGCGCGTGCGCGATCGCCATGCGAGGGGCGAGCTTACGCCATCGAATCGTCGTGGGAAACTTGTCGGTCGGGGACGAAGCGGCTAAACCATCACGACCGTGACCCCTCCCCGTACGTCCTACGACGTGGTCGTCATCGGCGGCGGCCCCGCGGGCTCGACCGTGGCCGCGCTGCTGGCCCGCGCCGGACGCCGCGTGCTGGTGCTCGAGCGCGAGCACTTCCCGCGCTACCACATCGGCGAGTCGTTGCTTTCGGCGACGCTGCCGATCCTGCAGCACGTCGGCGTCCTGCCCGACGTCGAGGCCGCCGGCTTCGTCCAGAAGCCCGGCGGCACCTTCGTGTGGGGCTCGAACCACGAGCCCTGGAGCTTTTGGTTCCACGAGGATCCGGGCGGCTACACCCACGCCTTTCACGTGCTGCGCTCCGAGTTCGACCACATCCTGCTCCGCCACGCGGCCCGCCAGGGTGCGGACGTCCACGAGGGCGCCGCGGTCGAGCGGGTCGACGGCGAGGGACCCTTCCGGGTGTTCGCCCGCCTCGACACCGGCGGCGGGCTCGAGGTCGAGGCCGCGCACGTGGTCGATGCGAGCGGTCAGAACGCGCTCCTCGGCCGCCGCGAGCGTCTCCGCGAGTTCAATCCCTTCTTCAAGAACCTGGCGCTCTGGAGCTACTTCGCGGACGCGGCGCGCATGGACCCGCCGCTCCGTGACAACATCCTCTCGGCGGCGTTCAGCGAGGGCTGGTGCTGGTACATCCCGCTCCACGACGGCACGATCAGCGTCGGCGCTGTCGTCGACGCCGCCCGCTGGCGCGAGCACGCCAAGCCGGCGACCCTCGACGCAACGTACCGGGAGCTGATCGCCGGCTGTGCGCCGGTCGCCCGCATGCTCGCCGGCGCCCGCCAGACCGCGCCGGTGCGCGTGATCCGCGACTACTCCTACTCGAGCAAGCGCTTCTACACCGGCGGTGCGCTCCTCGCCGGCGACGCCGCCTGCTTCATCGATCCCGTCTTCTCGACCGGCGTGCACCTGGCCTGTCTCTCCGGGCTCCTCGCCGCCGACTGTCTCGAGGACGTGCTCGCCGGCCGTCGCGGCGTCGACGTCGCGTTCCCGGCCTACGACACCGCCTACCGGAACGCCTTCGAGCGCTACCGCCGCTTCGTCACCTTTTTCTACAACCACCACAGCGCGACCGACTCCTACTTCTGGCAGGCACGCAAGCTCGTCGACCCCGCCGGGACGCTCGAGCTCCGCGAGGCCTTCGTGCGGCTCATCTCGGGCACGAGCGACATCCCGACCGACGTCGGCGCCATCCAGCAGGTCGACGAGCGCTGGCGCGCCAGCCTCGCGCAGTCGCGTCCGGACATGGCGCCGGGCATCCACCTCATGCGGGTGGCGAGCACGCTCGGCGAGATGCGGCGTTCGCAGAGAAGCTCCGCGTAGGGTGTCGTGCGGGTCGGCGAATGAGTGATCCGGCGCGCACTGGGTCGATCGGCGGGTCGCGCTGGGACGAGATCCGCGCCGCGGTCGAGCGGGCGCGGAAGAGCAGCTACTACGCGCGGACGCTCGCGGGCGCGCGCCTCGACGAGCCGGCGGACTTCGCGCGCTTGCCCGTCACCCGGAAGCAGGACGTCGCCGAGGCCGGCTCGTTCGATTTCCTGGCCGTGCCGCCCTCGCGCGCCTGGCACTACCACGAGTCGAGCGGCACCACCGGGAAGCCGGTCTCCACGTGGTGCGGGCTCGCCGAGCTCGCCCGCATGGCGGAGATCATCACGACGTCGGTGCCCGAGCTCGGCGCCCCCGAGGCGATGCTGCTGAATCGCTTCCCGTCCTTCGCGCCCATCCATTTCCTGATGGAGGAGGTGCTGCGCGGCACCGGGCGCTGCCACATCGCCGCCGGCAGCATGAGCTGGGACGTGCCGTTCGGCCGCGCCCTCGCCTTCCTCCGCGACCTGCCGGTCAGCGTGCTCGCGACGCTGCCCTTCGAGATGGTGCTGCTCCGCGAGGCCGGCCGTGAGCTCGGGATCGACGTCGTCCGCGACTGCGCCAAGCTAAAGACCGTCATCCTCGGCGGCGCCGTCCTGCCGCCCGCCTTCAAGCGCTGGATCGAGCAGGCGTGGAACGTGCGCGTCGTCGAGATCTACGGCTCGAACGAGACCATGCTGCTCGGCATCGGCTGCCCCGAGGGACGCCTCCACCTCGCGACCGACCTGCTCGAGGTCGAGCTGCTCGACCCGGGGACGTTGCAAGCCGTTCCGCCGGGATCACCGGGCGTTTTCACGATCACGTCGCTCGTCCACGAAGTGATGCCGCTGGTGCGCTACGTCACCGGCGACCTCGTCCAGATCGACGCCGAGCCGTGTCCCTGCGGCCGCGCGACGCCGACCGCCCGTGTCCTCGGCCGCGCCACCGAGCTCGTCACGATCGGCGGCCGCACCATCACGCCCTCGGCTCTGGTCGACGCCTGCTACGAGTTCATCACCGCCGTCGGCGCCCGCGTCTTCTTCGTCGTGGTGCTGAAGCGCGGCATCGAGCTGCTGGTCGAGACACCGTCGCCGCGCCCCGCCACCACCGCGCTCGAGGAGGTCCGCCTCGCCGAGACCCTCGGCGTCCCCGTCACGGTGCAATGGCTCGCCGAGGGCGACGTCTTCGACCGCACCGCCCTCTTCCGGACGCCGAAGATCTACAAGCCCGGCCAGGTCAGCGACTGGCGCGGCGAGGGCCGCAAGACCATCACGATCATGGAGGCCCTCCTCGAGTGGCCGAAGTTCGGCCTCGGGACGCTGGGCGGCATCGTGACGCGCGAGATCAAGAACGCGCGGCGGCGGAAGAAGCTCGCGGCGACGGACAAGTAGGCCGGACGAGCTCCGAGACCTACGGGACTCCTTCAATCCCGTGGGGATCGGAACGCTTCGCCACCATCCGTAGAATCAGTCGCGGTTTGGTCGACGCTAGTCACTTCGCCGCCTCCCGTGCTACGGGCCGGCGAGATGCCAACGGCGCAGCGAGGGTGCGAACCCACCACTCAAGCAGCAAGAAAAAGGAGAAGCCATGAGTATCCGATTCGTTCTCGGGCGTATTGCGGCCGTCGCCATCGCCGTGTGTGCGACGGTGTCGATCAGTGACGCGAAATCATTTGTCTTTCCGCATGTGATCGACACGAACGGCGCGGTCCTGCTGTCGAGCCTGACCCAAACCAATCTGGTTCCGAATGGAGTCATCCTGACGAAGGGCAAAGGCAAGAAGTCGGACGCAGCCCTCGATACCATCTTCGTCATGTCGTACGTGGGCGGGCTTCCGGGGGCGGTGAGCGGAGGCAGCGTCGTCGGTGCGACGGTGGACCTCTACCTCTACGATCAAGTGACCGGGCAGCCGATGGTCAGCCAGACCGGCCTAGCGATCTGCAACCCGTGCACATTTGCCCTGGGTACCGGTGGCGAAGGAGATCCGGCTCCTCGCAAACGCAGCTTCAACATCGACACCCAGATCAGGGCCCAGGGTGGCTTCCCGAGTCCCGTCGTGCAGGGATTCGTGATCGCAACGGTCAGCAACGACGATGCGAACGTGAGCGTCAAGAACTTCGTGGTCAACGCGAAGTCCAGCGCGCTCGACCTCGCGGTGTTCGTCTTCGAGCCGCAGCCGCTGCAAGCCGCGCCCTAGTAGCTACGCGAGCTCAAATGGCAGCCGCGCAGTCCGTTCGGGCGGTGCGTACCGGGCCGGGAGCCTTCGACGATGTCTTAGCCTGCCCGGTACGCCCAGCCGCCGTCGATCTTGATGACGGCGCCGCTCGTGTACGACGACGCATCGGACGCCAGGTAGAGCGCGGCGCCGACGATGTCGTCGGGCTCGCCGCAGCGGCCCATCGGAATGGTGCGCTCCATCTCGCGGCGCATCTCGTCGGGCCAGGCCTTGCTGATGTCGGTGAGGAAGGCGCCGGGCATGATGACGTTGACGCGCACCGTGCCGCCGTAGGCGTGCGACATGCCGGCGGTCATGGCGTGCAGCGCCTGCTTCGCCATCGCGTAGGGCAGCTCGAGCGTGGTCGGCTGCACGGCGCCGACGCTGCTGACGTTGATGATGCTGCCGCCGCCGGCCTTGCTCATGCGCTCGGCGGCGAGGGCGGCGAGCCGGAAGGGACCTTTCAGGTTGACGCCGATCACCTTGTCCCAGAGCTCCTCGCTGATCTTGTCGAGCGACGGGTAGAGCGGCGACATGCCGGCGTTGTTGACGAGCACGTCGAGACGGCCGAGCTCCGCGTAGGTCGTCTCGATCAGCCGGCCGCAGTCGTCCCAGTTCGCGGCGTGGAACGGGACGGCGAGCACGCGGCGTCCGCAGCGCTGCCGCAGCTCCGCCGCGACGGCCTCGCACGACTCCCGCTTCCGGCTCGCGATCACCAGATCGGCGCCGTGCTCGGCGAAGGCGCGCGCCATCGCGAGCCCGAGCCCGCGGCTGCCGCCGGTGACGACGATGACTTTACCCGTCAGATCGAAATCAACGCCCATGAGTCACGACTCCTAGGAACGTATTCTCAACGCGGACTCTGTCACGACCACCAATCGCTTGGCCAGGGAGGGTTGACGGACGAGCCTCGGTATCGCGCGCAGGATCTGGCGCCGTATCGAGCCGCGCCCACGCGTGCCGAGTCGAAAGACGACGATGCCCGCGTGACGCGACGGTGCGAACATCCGAACGTCGCCCAGACCCTTGTCGAGAGTGAAAAGAATGCGGCCCGTCCGTTTTGCGGCTGCGGCTACGATCCGATCGGGTTCGCCTGTCAGCTGTTCGGAGACGACGGAATCAGCATCGTGCCCGAGCGACTGGAGATCCTCAGCCAGCTCTGCGGGGAGGTTCTCGTCGAGCTTGATACGCATCGTCCGACAACGGCGTCAGGGATTCTTCGCGCGCGAGGGCGGCCGCGTACGCGATCGCCGCTCGGATGTGGAGAGGAGTCAGCGACGGATAGGACCGCAAAATCTCTTCCTCGCTTGCTCCCTCGGCGAGCGAATCGAGGATGACGACCACGGGCACGCGGGTGCCCTTGGCGCATAGCTGACCGCCGCACACCTGTCGCGTGGCGGTAAGCTGCCGCCTCCAGTCCATCCTTCGCGTGGTCGGTTTTGCGCTTGGCCGCATGGACGAGACGATACCAATCTCGACGCGCGGGAACCAGGAAGAAGATCGTCTACTCGTATCGATGACGCGAAGTCACCCGCGCAGCACGCGACCCGCGCGCGCCGCCGTATCGTAGCGACCATCCTCCAGCACCGCGCGACCGTTCACGAACACCCGCTCGATGCCGGTCGGGAAGCGGGCCGGCTCCTCGAAGGTCGCGGTGTCCTTCAGCGTCGCGCCGTCGAGGACGACGAGGTCGGCGGCGCAGTCGGGTCGCACCCAGCCGCGGTCCTTCCAACCGAGGCGCTCGGCGACGGCGCCCGTCATCTTGCGGACGCCCTCCTCGAGCGTGAACAGGCCCTGCTCGACGTAGGTGCTGAGCACGCGCGGGAAGGTGCCGTAGCTCGCGGGGTTCTGATGCCCCTCGCGGGTCACGAAGGTGTCGGTCTCGATCAGGCATTGCGGGTGGGCGAGGACCGCTCGCAACGCATCCTCCTCGCCGCGGTCGCCGCTGTAGGTGTGGTTCAGTACGCGGGCCTGGCGGCCGCTCTCGATGACGAGCCGGCAATAGAAGTCGAACGGGTCCATGCCCTCGCGGGCGGCGGCGTCGGGAATGCGGAGGCCGTCGTACTGATTCAGGGCGGACGCGTTGGCGCGCATGATCTGGATGTCGGGGAGGCCGAAGCCGAGGCTCGCGAAGGCGAACTCGGCGAAGCTCCGGAGCGACGCGCGCTCCTCGGGGCTCGCCAGCACCTCTTCCAGGCGCGGCAGGATGTGGGCGGGGAAGATGACGCTCGCGGTGGTGTTGCCGGCGGTGTACGGGAAGGCGTCGAAGGCGACGTCGAGGCCGGCGGCGCGGGCGGCGTCGATGCGGGCGATCGCGGCCGGCCAGCTCGGCCAGGTGGCACGGCCGACGAAGATCAGATGGCTGATCTGGACCCGCGCCTCGCTCTTGGCGCCGACGCGCAGGATCTCGTCGATCGCGGCCAGGTTGTGCGGCTCGGTCGCGGGGTCGGTGGCGAAGACGCCGCTCATCCAGCTGTAGGCCTTCAAGTGCGACGTGAAGAGCTTGCCGGCGCGCTCGGCCCAGCCGGCGAACGCCGCGAGCTCGTCCTCGGCGGAAAAGATGCCGGGCGGATAGCCGAGGCCCGTCGAGACGCCGACGCAGCCGGCGTCGAGGGCGCCCCGCACCAGGCGCTCCATCTCGCCGAGCTCCTCCGCGGTCGGCGGCGCCGGGTTCAGCGCACCGGTGACCGCCGCGCGAACGGTGCCGTGCCCGACCAGCTCGGCGACGTTCAGCGACACGCCGCCCTCGTCGAGGCCGGCCAGGAACTCGTCCATCGACTGCCAGCGGAGATCGATCGCCTCGTCGACGATCAGCCGGCTCGCGTCGTGGGCGGCGCCGCGGTTTCGCGCGGTGATGGGCGCCGGGCTGAAGCCGCAGTTGCCGCCGACGAGCGTGGTCATGCCTTGGCGGACGAAGGGCTCGATGAGGCTCCCGTGATCGGCGCCCGGCACGAGCCAGTCGGAGTGCGAGTGGATGTCGATGAAGCCGGGCGTGATGGTCTTGCCGGCGCAATCGATCGTGCGGGCGGCGGCGAGGCCGGTGAGGTCGCCGACCGCCGTGATGCGGTCGCCGCGGAGGGCGACGTCGGCGCGGCGCGCCGGGCTGCCGCTGCCGTCGATGACGTCGCCGCCGGTGAGCTTCAGGTCGCAGTCCATGCGCCGGCTCTACATCAGAGTGTCGCCGGCTGGCCAGCGTCCCATTGACAGCGCGCCCCGCGGCGACGAATGCCTCTACACCAATGGGGCTCGTGCCGGCGCTCGTCCTGACGCTCGCGTCCGGCGGCCTCTACGGCCTCGCCTTTCCGACCCGGAGCATCCAGCTCCTGGCGTGGGTGGCGCTGGTGCCGTTCCTCCTGGCGCTCCGCGACGCGACCCTCGCCCGGGCGCTCGCGCTCGGCTGGGTGTGGACGCTCGCGGCCGCCTACGCCGTCGGCGACTGGTTCGCGGGCTCGGTCGCGAGCTACTACCAGCAGCCGCTTTGGATCGGCACGGCGCTCTTCTTCGGCGTCTCCACGTTCCTCGCGGCGCCCTACTACATGCTCTTCGCGGCGTGGTACCGGACCTGCGCGCGGACATCGACGGCCGCCTTGCCGTTCCTCACGGCCGCGGCCTGGGTCGCCGCCGAGCTCGCCCGCGCCCGCCTCGGGGGCAATCCCTGGGCGCTCTTCGGCTACTCGCAGATGGGCATCGACTCCGTGGTGCAGATCGCGGATCTCGCGAGCGTCTACGGCGTGAGCTTCGTGCTCGTCGCCGTCAACGCCGTCGTCGCCGAGGCGCTCCCGGTGCTGCCGGAGCGGCCGCCGGCGCTGGTGCGCGCCGGCGCCGCCGCCGCGCTGCTCGTCGTCCTGACGTTCGGCTACGGCTGGTGGCGCCTCGCGACCTTCGCGCCCGCCGGCGCGCCGATCAAGATCGGCCTGGTCCAGGCGAACCTCGACGTCGGCACCCAGTGGCGCGAGGAGATGTATGGCCAGAACCTCGACGCCTACCTGCGGCTCACGGCGGAGGTCTTGCGGGTGCACCGGCCGACGCTCGTGATCTGGCCGGAGAACGCGCTCACCTTCTTCATGGAAACGGAGCCGATCTATCGCGCCGCCATCGCCCACGTCCTCGGCGCGTCGGGCGCGCAGCTCTTGGCGGGCGGGCCGCGCACCGTCCTCGAGGCGGGGGTGCCGCGCTACTACAACTCGATGTTCCTCATCGACGCCGCCGGCGAGATCCTGGCGCGCTACGACAAGCAATGGCTCGTGCCCCTCGGCGAGCGCTTCCCGTTCCCGGCGCTCGCCGGTCTGGCGCGACGCTTCGAGCGGGTCCGCGAGCTCAGCGCCGGGCCGTTCTCGGAGCCGTTCGCGACCAGCGCGGGCCGCGCCGGGATCGTCATCTGCAGCGAAGCCATGTTTCCGGAGCTCGCGGCCGAGCGCGTACGCGCAGGGGCGGAGTTCTTCGTCGATCCGGCCCACGACACCTGGCTCACGCCCAAGTTCTCGGCCCAGCAGTTCGACATCGTCCGCCTCCGCACGGTCGAGCAGCGCCGCTACCTGGCACGGGCCTCGACCTCGGGCCCCTCGGCGGTCGTCGATCCGCTCGGCCGCGCCGTGCTCCGCTCCGGCTTCTTCTCGCGCGCCTCGCTCGCCGGGCAGATCGAGCCGCGCACCGACGTCACGCCCTACGCGCGCGTCGGCGACCTCTTCGCGGGACTCTGTGCGGGCGCCGCCTTCGCGGCGTGGCTGTGGGCGGGATTCGCGCTGAGAGCCCGTCCGTCGCGGGAGCCCGCGTGACGGCCGCGAGGCACCGCGCCGGCCTCCGCGTCGGCGTCCTCGATCTCCTCACCTCGCCGGCAGAGGGTTGGGCCGAGCGCGCGTACCACGCCGTCCTCACCAAGCAATACGCGGCGATCATGCCGCAGGCGATCGCGGTCTGGTGCCGCGCCCGCGGGCACCGGACCTTCTACGCGACCTACTGTGGGCTCGGCGATCCGCGGCGCCGCCTCCCGGACGACCTCGACGTGGTGTTCGTCTCGGCCTACACGCAGGTGAGCGCGCTCGCCTACGCGCTCGCCAAGCTCTACCGCGCCGCCGGCACTCGCACGGTGATCGGGGGACCGCACGCGGTCGCGTTTCCCGCCGACTGCCTCCGCTTCTTCGACCTCGTGGTGGGCGAGTGCGACGCCGAGCTCGTCGGCGACATCCTCGACGGCGTCTTCGATCCCGGCACGGTGGTCTCGAGCCCGCGGCCGCTCGCGGACGTCCCGTCGGTCGAGGCCCGCCTGCCCGAGATCCGCGCCTCGGCCTTCGCCTTCGGCCGCCGGCGCACCACCGCAACGACGATCCCGCTCCTCGCCAGCCTCGGCTGTCCCTACGGCTGCGACTTCTGCGTCGACGCCGACCGCCCCTATCGCCAGCTGCCGCTCGACCGCCTGCGCGAGGATCTGCGCTGGATCGCGCGCGAGCTGCCGAACACGCTCGTCGCCTTCCACGACCCCAACTTCGCGGTGAAGTTCGACCAGGTGCTGGACGCGCTCGAGACCGTTCCGGAGGAACGCCGGAGCCCCTACATCGTCGAGACCTCGCTCGGCATCCTGCGCGGCGAGCGCCCGCGGCGCCTCGGTGCGACGGGCTGCGCGTTCCTCGCGCCCGGCGTCGAGTCGTGGTCGGACTATGCCGGCAAGTCGGGGGTCGGCAGTCTGACGGGCGGCGAGAAGGTCGAGCGCCTGGTCGATCACTTCGCGCGCCTCCACGCCCACGTCCCCTATCTGCAGGCGAATTTTCTCTTCGGCCTCGACGGCGATGCCGGCGACGAGCCGGTCGCGCTCACCAAGGCGTTCATGACCCGGACGCCGTTCGTCTGGCCGGTCGTCAACATCCCGCATCCCTTCGGCGGGACCCGGCTCTTCGCGCGCCAGCGGGCCGAGGGCCGCGTGCTGGAGGCGATGCCGTTCAGCTTCTACTACTCACCCCACCTCGTCACCGTCCCCCGCCATTACTCTCCCGCCTCGTACTACGAGCGTCTGGCCGAGCTCTTCGCGCACTTCACGTCACCAGCCATGTTGGCCGCACGCCTCCGCACCAGCCGGCACGCCTTCATCGGGCTCGTGCACCGCGTCCGCACCCAGGTGAAGCGCCGCCGTCTCGCGGCGTTCCGCCGCATCCTCGTCCTCCTCGCCTCCGACCGCGCCTTCCGCGATTTTCACGAGGGCCGGAGCCGCGAGCTGCCGGAGTTCTACCATCGGGAGTACGAGCGCATGCTCGGTCGCTTCGCGCCGCTCATGTCGCGAGAGGATCGCGCGCCGGATCTGCGCTCGATCGTCGCCTGAGCCGCGCGTCCTTCCGCTTCGGAATATGCACGCTGCTGCAGGGCCAAGCGGGCGACGTTCACAGCCTCGCGTCCCTCCGGGCCGACGGCACGGCGAGAGCGCCGACAATTCGCTGCAATACGTCGGTTCATCGATGGGCACGGGCGTTGCTCTCCAGCGAGTGCATGACGACGCCATCATGCGCGTCATCAAACGAAGGAGGATGCCATGACGTATTCGAAATGGATCGTGTTGCTCTGCTGTGTGCCGTTGCTGTCGGGCGCGGGCTCCCCCGCGCTGGCCCCCGAGCCCGACACCTACGCCACCGCGATTCCCTGGGCCCACACCGGTCGCCACGCCGACACCCAAGCCGCACTCCATCACCGTGCAAGTGCTGCTCGACGGCGCGGACCTTCGAGGGCCCGGTCGTCGGCACCTTCGACACGACGACCGGCACGCTCGACACCACGCTTCCGCTGGCGGTGCGCGTGCATCTCAGCCCCTCGTCGGATCAACCCTGCCCGGCGTGCGTGACCTCCGACGGCATCCCGAGTCTCGGCGAGCTCGGCGTCTGCTCCGGCGGCCCGCGGAGCGGCACGACCTGTCGCGTCGAGGGCCTCGCGGACCCCGGCTACGGCAGCGGCGCCGGTACGAGCAGGGATTGCCCCCCGGCCGCCGTCCTCACGCTCATGCACCTCGCGGTCCCGGTGACGACGGGGCGCGTGACGCGCGGCACGGACCCCGGGAGCCCGAACTGTACCGCCTCCGGGTTTTCGGGTCAGAAGTGCCTCTGTCCGTCGGGGGCAGGCGAGCCGACGCGTCCGAACGCCTGCGTCGACGACAGCTCGACTCCGGAGGTCGGATCGAAGTGCCTCGACGTCGAGGGCGACGACGGTGTTTGCCCCGATAAATACGACCTCATATGCGCCGATGCGCCGTGGCGCTTCTGCTTCGACGCCATCGACTGTCCGACGGGGGCGTGTGTGCCTCGCCGGAGACCGTGCTTCTTGGATCCGATCGTGCGCGAGGGCAGCGCGGATCCACCCTCGAACGACGTCGCCGAGCCGACCCTGGTCGGCGCGTTCTGCATGCTCCCCGTCGCGCAGGCGGGCGTGAACGCCGCCGTCGGTCTTCCCGGCCCGGCGGCGTTCGTGATGCCGGCGCGCGTCGTCATCACGCCGTGAGTCGTCGCGGGACTTCCGACGGCGCGGCGGGGCTGCTAGCCCGTCGGTCATGGACAATCTCGCTCGCTTCATGAAGTACGCCGCCGACTTCGAGAAGACGCTCGCCGACGACGACTGGTCGCGCCTCCGCCAGTACTTCGCCGACGACGCCGTCTACGAGGTCGACTCCGAGGGCTTCGGCTGCTCGCTCCGTGGGCCGGACGCGATCTTCACGGGCATCAAGAAGTCGCTCGACGGTATGGACCGCAAGTTCGACGGCCGTGACCTCGCCGTCACGAGCGGTCCCGACGTCGACGCGGACGGCCTGCGCATGGGCTGGCAGGTGACGTATCGGAAGGAAGGCAAGACCCCGTACGTGTTGAACGGCCGGAGCGAGGTGCGCTACCGGGACGGCAGGATCGTGCATCTCGCCGACCGCTACGATCCGAGCGAGGGCCCGAAGGCGGCGGCGTGGATGCAGCAGAACGGCATGCCCTTCGATCCGTCGTACGTGTAGGCTCGTCGTTCTCTTGTCGCGGCGGGCGGGCTCGGATAGGTGGGCCGCGTGTCGAGGGTCGCGCGCATGGGGATGGTCGCGGCGGCGGGTCTCGGCATCCTGCTCTACGCCGTCCGCCCGCGTGACGACGGCGGCGCCTACGACCCGTATTTCCGCGCGCTCAACGCGACTCTGCGGCGCGGCGGCCCGGCGCGGCCGTCGTTGATCCTCGATCTCGATCGGCTGGACGCCAACCTGCGCGTGCTCCGCGAGTCGATTCGGCCTCCGAAGCACTTCCGGGTCGTCGACAAGTCGCTGCCGTCGATCCCGCTCCTCCGCTACATCTTCGAGCACGCCGGCACCAACCGCGTGATGTCGTTTCACCAGCCCTTCCTGAACCAGGTGGCGGAGGCGCTCCCGGAGGCGGACGTGCTGCTCGGGAAGCCGATGCCCGTCCGCTCGGCGGAGCGCTTCTATGCCGAGCTTCGCGGCCCCTTCGATCCGGATCGGCAGCTGCAGTGGCTGGTCGATACGCCGGAACGGCTCGCCGAGTATCACGAGCTCGCCGAGCGGCTCGGCCGGCGCATGCGGATCAACGTCGAGATCGACGTCGGCCTCCACCGCGGCGGGGTGCACGACACCGCCACGCTCGAGCGCATCCTCGCCGCGATCGCCGCGGCGCCGACGCGCCTCGAGTTCGCGGGCTTCATGGGCTACGACCCGCACGTCGCCAAGGTGCCGTCGTGGGCGCGCTCGCGGGCGTCGCTCATCGAGGAGGTACGGACCACCTATCGCGGCTACGTCGACTACGTGCGCGCCCGCCATCCCGAGCTGTGGAGCGAGCACGTGACCTTGAACGGCGCCGGCAGCCCGACCTACAGGCTCTACGAGGACGACACGCTGCTCGACGATCTCTCGGTCGGCTCGGCGCTGGTGAAGCCGACCGACTTCGACCTCGACACGCTCGCCCCGCACGTGCCCGCGCTCTTCATCGCGACCCCCGTGCTGAAGTCCGGAGCGAGCGCGCGCCTTCCGGGGCTCGACTGGCTCTCGACGCTGCTCGACTGGTGGAATCCCAACCTGGCGCGCACCTTCTTCCTCTACGGCGGCTATTGGATGGCAAGGCCGGTGTCGCCGGAGGGCTTGCACAACAACGGGCTCTTCGGGCGGAGCTCGAATCAGGAGATGTTGAACGGGTCGGCGCGCGTCGAGCTCGACGTCGACGACCACGTGTTCCTGCGGCCGACGCAGAGCGAGGCGGTGATGTTGCAGTTCGGGGATCTCGTCGTCGTGCGTGGGGCGACGATCCTCGATCGGTGGCCGGTGTTCGCGCAGTAAGAACGCCGCGGCGTTCAATACACGCCGGGGAGCAACGACCAGCGCGTGCTCGCGTACTCGGTCCAGCGGGGGCCGAGGCGAGCCTCCAGGACGCGCTCCTCGGCGCGGATGCGGAGGAGCGCGAGGGGGAGCCAGAGCGCGATCGCGACGCCGAGCGCGAGCGTGCTGCCCACCATCATGGCGGTGCCGAGGGCGATCAGGAGGAGGGCGGCGTAATTCGGGTGGCGGATCCAGCGATAGGGGCCGCTCGCCACCAGCTCGTGGTCGTCGAGGAGGGCGAGCGCGACCGTGAAGTGCCGCCCGAGCGCACGTGCCGCCGAGTGTCTCAGGCCGACGCCGGCGAGGAGGAGCCCGGAGCCCGCGACCCCGAGGAGTCCCGGTGAGCGCCAGGTCGCCTCGGGGGAGCGGTTCTCCCACGCCCCCGCGCACAAGAGGGCGAGGAAGGCGAGCTGCATCGCCGCGCCGTAGGGATCGCGTGTGATGGTGGCGGCGTGCTCGACGCGCCGGCGCCTGCCCAGATCGAAGAAGGCAAGGCCTCCCGTGAGCGCCAGGGCCAGTACGGCAGGGCCGTTCCACGCTCCCGCGACGCCCACCAGGCCGGCGGCGAGCGCACCACGCAGCGGGGCTCCGAGGTCGAGAAACCGCATGGCGCCGCGCTTCTAACCCGACGCGCGCACCGCGTCCACGCGGCATCGAGCAGCGTGCGGCGCGCTATACGGGCGAGAAGCACAGCGAAAGCCGGAGGCGAGCGGTTCCGACCTCCGCGCGCGCAGCGCGCGGCCGAGCAAAGCAAGCTCAGAAGGGGGAGAGATCCCCCTTCTGAGCTTGACCCACGGAAGATGCGTTCGTAGGCTGCGGACTCTCGGTGAGCCGTCTGCCAATTTCCACCATGATGCGCCGTTGTCTGATCGGCGCGGTCGTCTTGCTCGTCTCTGCGGCTTCCGTTGCGGCCCAGGTCGGGCTGCTGGATCCGGTCGCGGCGAAGGCGGCGAATACGTGCCACAAGATCGCGACCAAGGCGATCGGGTCCTATGCCAGCGTCGCGTCCAAGAACTTCAAGTCCTGCATCGATGCCGTGTTTACCTGCGTGCAGCTGAAGCCGTTCGACGATGGGTGCATCCCGAAGGCCCAGGTGAAGTGCAACAAGGCGGTGCAGAAGATCGATGCGCAGGCGCAGAAGGTCCGCACCGCGATGGACAAGAAGTGCAGTGAGAGCCAGATCCCGTTCGCGACCCTGCGCTCCTCCGAAGGCGCCAATCTCGGGCTCCTCGACTCCGATTGCCAGCGCCTGAGCGCCGGGCCGGTCGTCAATCTGTTCTTCTTCGAGGAGTGCGCGATCCGGAACGCGCGCTGCCGGGTCGAGCAAGCGATCAAGTTCGGCGTGCCGCGGGCCGAGGAGCTTCTGGGTCGCGTCGGCATCCCTCTCGGGAGCACGTTCTGTCCTCGTGCGACGCCGACGCCGACCCCGACCCGCACCCGCACGCCGACGAGGACCCGCACCCCGACGCCGACCCGCACCCCGACTCCGCAACCGGGTGACGAGACGCCGACGGCGACGCCTACGGTCACCGCGACGGCTCTCCCCACGGAGACGCCGACGCCCACCGCGAGCGCGACGCCGACGGGAACGCCGGGCGAGACCCCGACGGCGACCCCGGAGCCGACCGCCACGGCGGAGACCCCGACGCCGACTCCGACGGCTACGTCGACCGAGCCCACGCCGACGCTGACGGTCACGCCGACGGCGGAGCCCACTCCGACGGTCAGCGCGACGGAGGGCGACACCCCGACGCCGACGTTGACGCCGACGTTGACACCCACGCCGACCGCGACGAGCGCGACGCCGACTGCAACGAGCGCGACGCCCACCGAGACCGAGACCGCGACACCCGCGGATACGGAGACGCCGACCGCCACCCCGACCGTGACGCCCACTCGCACCGCGACGCCGACGCCGACCGCGACGCCGGTTCTCACGGCGACGCCCACGGACACCGAGACGCCGACGCCCACCGTCACGCTGACACCAACCCGGACGCCGACGCCGACGCTCAGCCCGACGCCGACCGACACCCCCGAGCCGACGGCGACCCCGACCGCGACCGACACGCCGACCCCGACCGAGACGCCGACGGAAACGCCGACGGAGACACCGACCGAAACCCCGACGGAGTCTCCCACGCCCGAAGAGACGCCGACGTAGCCGTCCTCCGCTGGCGGCACGTGCGTGCCTCCGGTAGTCATGGCGCGCATGGGCGACGACGAGGCGCCGCGCGAGCGCAAGTACAGCTTCTGGTTACCGACCGACTTCGAGGCGACGGGAGCGTGGGCTGAGCGCCGCCGGCTTGCCAAGGCAATGCGCGAGGTCATCGACCGGCTCATCACCAGCGACGCACCCGAGGACGAGCTGCGTGCCGCCGCCGACGGGCTCGAGCGCTACGCCAAGCGTCTCTCGACGCACGCGCGTCGCACGCTCCCTCTCGGCTACGGTGAGAGCGCCAATGCCGGCGACGTCGCCGCCTTCTTCGACTACAGCCCCCTGATCGGGCTCTCGAACCCGCTCGCGCCGCCGATCGTGCTCAAGGTCGACGAGAACAAGGCGGTGCACGGCAGCGTGCGCTTCGGGGCGGCCTACGAGGGACCGCCGGGACACGTGCACGGGGGCTTCGTCGCCGCCGCCTTCGACGAGGTGCTCGGCTTCGTGCAGTCGACCACGGGCCAACCCGGCATGACCGGCACGCTCACCATCCGCTACCGCAAGCCGACCCCGCTCGACACCGACCTTCGTTTCGAGGCGACGGTCCAGCGCGTCGAGGGCCGCAAGATCTTCGCCGAGGGTCGGCTCTACCTCGCCGAGCTGCTGCTCGCCGAGGCCGAGGGCCTCTTCATCTCGGTCGACCTGGAGAAGATGCAGAGGCTGGTCGAAGCCCAGAAGCAACGCCGCGGCGGTTGACGGGCCGCCGTCCGCCGCTCACGCGGGCGGTGCGAAGTTCTCGATGGTGACGCCCGCGTCGAGGTGCTCTTGCAGGATGGCCTCGAACGGCCGCTGGTCGATGACCTCGAACTGGCTCGCCTCGAGCGGAAAGCGCGCCCCGTCCTCGGTGTAGGGCGTCACCGCCGAGGAGCCGGCGGAGAGCACGCTCACGAGCGGCGCCACCAGACGCTGGACGTCGCGCGGCTCGCGGGTCGTGATCACGAGCTTCGCCTCCGGCAGCGCCAGCGAGAGCAGCGCCAGGAGGCGTACGAACTCGTCGTCGTCGATGCCGCGACCGGCGCCGCCGCCCGCCACGCGGCGGAGACGCGGGGTCGAGACGTAGACCTCCATGCCGGCCCGCAGCAGATGCTCGACGTGCCACGTCATCGCCACCATCTCGAAGGCGACGTCGGCGGAGAGGCCGAGCAGCACTCCGGGATTGGCGACGCGGAAGCCGGCCCGGCGCGCCCGATCGAAGTTGGTCAGGCGGCGCTCGTAATCGCTGCGCGGGTTCTCGGGATCGCGACCCATGAACTTGCCGTAGGCCCGGCGGTCGTAGGTCTCCTGGAAGGTGCACATGGTGACCTTGCGCGCGAGCGCGCCGTCCGGCCGGCGGGCGATGCCGTCGAGCACGACCGGCAGCTCGTCGTCGTCGAGCGACCCGACGTTCACCAGCACGTGGTTGAAGCCGAGGCGCTCGGCCGTCTGCAACGCGGCGTTGACGTAGCGCATCGCCCAGGGACGGCGCGGGCGCGCGTACTCGCCGGTCAGCAACGCCACCGCCTGCATGCCGCGCTCGAGCAGGACCTCGAGCTGCGCCGCGACGGTGCCCTGGTCGGCGGTCTCGCGCAGCAACGCGTCGTTGTCGCGCCGCATGCCGCACATGCGACAGGCGGCGTCACAGGTGTTGGTCATGTAGAGGGGCGAGAAGGTCTCGAGCCGCGTCGTGCGTGCGCCCCTCGCCGCGCGCGCCGCCGTCGTGAGGGTGTCGGTCGGTATCGCCCGTGCGTACCAGAGCACGGCGATCTCGTCGGCACCGAGACGCGTCCCGGTACGGGCGCGCTCGAGCAGGGCCTCGGCTTGCTGCGCTGAAGCGGTGCTCGCGTCTCGCAGCAGCGCGCGGACGGCGTCCTCGTCGAGCCGGAAGTCGTCCATCGGGTCGGTGTTAACGTGCTGGTCCGAGCGGGTCAATCCAACCACAAGGGGGATCTCTCCCCCTTCGCCGCCGCGGCGAAGCCGCGTCGGCTCATCCCCCGGCTCGCTGCGCTCGGCCGCGCGCTGCGCGCGCGGAGGTTCTCGTCGAGGCGGGCTGCTAAGACGGGCTACTCGTGCTCGTGGTGGCGAGCCTCCAGGGACTCGAGGTGCTCGCGGGCGTTGCGTTCGGCGGCGGGGCCTTCGGGGGATAGGGCCAGGACGCGTTGCCATGCGGCGCGCGCGAGGTCGCGTGCGTCGGCGCGCTCCGCGGCGTCGGCGAGGCCGCGCCATGCCAGGTGATCGTCGGGACGGAGCGCGGTGGCGCGGCGATAGAGGTCGAGCGCCGCCTCGAGGTGGCCGGCGGCCACGGCGGCGCGGGCGTCGCGCCGGAGACGGGCGCCGAACTCGAAGCGCGCCCACGTGCCGTCGCGGAGCGCCGGATCTTCGGGCACGTCGCCCGCGGCCTCGGCGACGGCGGCGCGCTCGCCCTCGCGCAGGCGCGCGGGCAAGTCGATGCGGACGTAGCGGCCGAACGTGTGGGGTCCCTCCGAGACCCACAGCACGCCCGCGGTGGCGTCGGCGATCACCGAGTGCGTCGCGACCACGGCATCGAGCGCGTTCCGGCTGCCGAGCGGGAGGGGCGCGCCGCCGGCGCCGCGCCGATCGCGGAGGATCGCGGCGGCGGCGCCGGGGTCGATGGCGCCGTGGCGGGCGGCGACCAGCTCGCGCATGCGGGCGTCGCGGGCGAGCGTGGTGGTGAGGTCGCGGATGCGCGCGTCCTTGGGATCGTCCCTGAGCGGCGTGGTGCGATAGTGGTTGGCGAGCACGGTCACGCTCGGGTCACGCACGATGCCGAGCGCGCGAGCGGGCGCCCGCTCGACCACTGCCGACTCGCCGGTCTTGCCGTCGGCGAGCAGGAGTATGTGGGACGCCATCGGCGCGTCGTGCTCGATGATGGCGATCGCCTCGTCGATCGAGCGGGCGTCCTCCAGCACGGCGCGGGTGGTGAACACCACCGGCACGCCGGCGCTGTCGAGCTCGCCGGCGCGGCCGCCGTTGACGCTCACCCAGATGCCCTCGGCGTTCATGCCGGTCACGACACCGGTCATCCCCGGCCACGCGACCGATGCGAACGGGATCTTGTCGCGTCCGGCGACGATCTCGACGATCTTGTCGTCGTCGAACCAGGGATCGACGTCGAAGTCGAAGTTGCGGCCGACGATGGTGTGCCCGGATGCGTCGCCGCCGACCGTCGCGGGGCCCGAGGCGACGAACGCCGTGCAGGCGAGGAGCGGCGAGTGCTCGAAGGCGAGCGCGATGTCGTAGAGCGCGTGCAGGTAGACCAGGCGCTGATAGGTGGGGAAGACGTGCGTGAAGGGATCGGCGTAGCCGACGCTCTCGCCGAAGATCTCGGCGCGCCGGTCGGGGGGAAAGGAGCGGTCGAGGCGGCGGTAGCGCGCGCGCACGATCGCGCTCACGGCCGCGCGGAGCGCGCGCGACGGCACCGTGTCGGCGAAGAGCTCGAGCATCCGTGCGTCGCCTTCGGCCATGAGCGGGCCCGCGAGGCGCGCGTGCCGATAGCCGAGCGTGGCCGGCGTGCCGCCGAGCTGCATGACCCAGAGCGCGCCGCGTCGCGCGAGATACGCGTCGCCGACGCGAGCGGTTGCGCCCTCGTACGTGACCTGCTCGGCGGGTGGTGCCGGCAGAGCAGGCGGCGCGATGACGGTGGCGCGGTCGAAGAGCACCGCTCCGAGGGTCACGACCACGGCCGCGAGGAGGCCGCGGCGCATCCACACCCAGCGTCGCCGAACGCGCGGAGAGGGCGGCGCGATGGCGGCGCTCTCGTCGTCGCGGGCGGGAGCCGGCATGAGCGGAACCTACCATCGATCGGGTTTGACAGCTTCCCGCCGCATTCCGTAGTAGACCCGACGGCGCATGCGACACGATGGCAATTGCGGGCGCCTCGCTGGAGACGTCGCGAGCGACCCGATCGCCGTCGACTGGGGGCGCGTCGAGCTTCCCGACGCGTGGCCCGACCGCCTCGATCTCCGCCGTCCACGGGACGTGCTGCGCTTCGCGGCCCGCTGCCTCGGATCGCGCCGCAAGGTCGAGCTCCCCGACGACCTGCCGGGTCGCGACCGCATCCCGACCTACGTCCGCCAGGAGTTCCATCACCTGCCGAACGGCTTCTACTCGAAGCGCATGACGGACGGCTACGCGCGCTGGTTCGATCGCCTCATGCTCGGCCACACCGCGCGCGGTCGGAGACGGATCGCGGCGCGGCTCGCCGACTGTCGCACCGTGCTCGACGCCGGATGCGGCACGGGCGGTCTCGCCGGCGCCATGCGCGTGGCCGGTGGCGGCGAGGTGTGGGGCCTCGATCCCTCGCCGTATCTCCTGCAGATCGCCGCCCGCCGCTTTCCCGCGGTGCGCTTCGTCCAGGGCGTCATCGAGCGGAGCGAGCTGCCGACGGCGCACTTCGACGGCGTCGGTGCGTGCTTTCTCTTCCACGAGCTGCCGCCGCGGATCGCCGACGACGGCCTCGACGAGATCCGCCGCGTGCTCGCGCCCGCCGGAACGCTCGTGATCGCCGAGCCGTCGCCGTTGCAGTTCGACGTCCGCGCGCTCCGGCGGTTCGTCGCGCGCCACGGCGGCCTCGGGGTCTATTTCGCGCTGATCGCGCGCTGGATGTACGAGCCCTTCGTCGAGGGCTGGCATCGCCGCGACGTCGCGGGCTGGCTCGCCGCGCGCGGCTTCGAGCTGCTGGAGGACGACACCCGCATGCCCATCCGTTTCGTCACCGCCCGCCGTTGCTAACGACGCAGGATCTTGCCGCCGGGGGTTTTCGGGATCGTCGTCACCTCGGTGAACGCGACGGGGACCTTGTAGGGCGACAACCGACGCGCGCAATGTGAGGCGAGGGCGTCGCGGTCGAAGCGCGCGCCGGGCTCGAGGACCAGCTCGGCATGCGGGAGCTCGCCGAGGCGCGGGTGCGGGCGGGCGAAGACGCGGGACTCGAGAACGCCGGGGAAGGTGGCGAGACAGTCCTCCACCTCCTCGGGGAAGAATTTCATGCCGGCGACGACGATCGTCGACTTCCGGCGGCCGTGCAGGGTGAGGGCACCGCGCGCGTCGAGCGCGCCGACGTCGCCGGTCGCGAACCAGCCGTCGCGCAACACGGCACGACGAGGACGCCAGGGGTGGTAGTAGGCGTCGAAGAGCCCGGGGCCGCGGACGGAGACCTCGCCGGCGCTGCCGGTCGGGAGCGCCGCGCCGGTCTCGGAAAAGATGCCGATCTCGTAGCCGGGGATCGGCCGGCCGACCGATGTCGGCGGGATGGCGTCGTCGTCGCGCAGGTTGATGCACGGAAGCCCGCACTCGATGATGCCGTAGGCCTGGCCGAGCCGGACGCCGAGCCTCGCCTCGAAACGCACGGCGGTCTCGGCGGCGAGCGGGGCCGCGGTCGAGAGCGCCAGGCGGAGGGCCGGAAGCCGCGGCGGGTCGGGGACGGCGGCGAGACGCTCGAGCTGGATCGGCGAGGCGTAGAGCACGGTCGCTTCGTGGGCGGCGAGCGCGGCCGCCATCCGCGCCGGCAGCGACTCGGGGCAGAGCAGGATGTGGGCGCCCGCGCGGAGATACGCCGGGATCGTGACGGCGAAGTGATAGGCCAGGGGCAGCGTCCAGAGCACGCGGTCGTCGGCGCCGAGGCGCAGCACGGCATCGGCGGCGACGATGCGCGCCAGCGTGGTCGCGTGCGAGAGCACGACGCCCTTGGCCTCGGCCGTCGTTCCGGAGCTGAAACGAATGAAGGCCGCGTCGAGATCGGCGAGCGCGGGGGGGCACGGCCGCTCGCGTTCGACCCATGCGAAGGTCCAGGGCGAGCCGTCCTCGGGTACGCGCACCTCGCCGTTGACGTCGATCGCCTCGAGGATCGCGTGGCGCTCGGGGTCGCGGAGCGTGCCGGCGATCGGGGTCAGACAGCCGCCGGCGGCGACGATCCCGAAGGCGACCCCGACGTAGGCGAACGAGTTCGAGCCGACGAGCGCGATCCGTTGCGGGGCGCGGACGCCCGCCGCGACGAGCGCGCGGGCCACCGCGTCGACCTCGGCGAGGAGGGCGCCGTAGGTGAGCGAACGACCGCTCGCGAGATCGCTGAGCGCCGGCCGATCGGGGTGACGCGCCGCCGCGACGCGCAGCAGGTCGACGAGGCTCACGACGCCGCGATCCGCGCCGCCGCGCGGCCGGCGGCCTCGCCGGTTGCGAGGCAGGTGCCGATGACGCGGGCGGACCCGAGCGCCTCGGAGCTGCCGCTGATGCAGCGCCCGGCGGCGACCAGGCCTCTCATGCCGTCCGCCTCGAGACAGCCGAGCGGCACGTCGTACCACGCGCCGTCGGCGAGGTACTCGTAGTGGGCGCCGCTGGCGCCCTCGCGCCAGAGCTCGATCGGCCAGGCCGCGCGCGCGACGGCGTCGGGAAAACGGCGACCCGCGAGCACGTCTTCGCGCGTCAGCCGGTAGCGCCCGACGATGCGCCGGCTCTCGCGGACGCCGACCTGAGGGGCGACGTGCGAGACGAAGGCGTGCGCGAAACCGGCGACCTCGCGTTGCAGAAAGGTGGCGATGGCGGCGGCGCGGCGCCGGCCCTCGCGCTCCGCCGCCGTCAGCCAGCTTCCATGCGCGGTGACGTCGAGGAGCCCGAGCGCCACCTTGACGACGATCTCGCCCGGCCGAGCCGTGTGCCGCCAGCTCACGTTGCTCGATCCGAGCGGCAAGCTGCCGGCGGTCTCGGCCGCGGCGACCTTCCGGAGGATCGCGAGGCCGGCCCCGCCGTCGAGCACGCCCTCCGCGGCCCCTTGGAGGGTGAAGACGAGCGAGCACAGTTGGCGGGCGTCCGGGGGCGGCGACTCGGTGGCGGCGCCGGCCGCGGCCGCGGCGATCGCGTCACCGCTCGCGTCGACGAGGGCGCGTGTCTCGACCTCGACGGATCCTTCCCAGGTCGCGATCCGCAGGCTCTCGACGACCCGATCGCGGGTCCCGATGTCGAGCACCCAGCCGTGCAGCAGCACGTCGAGCTCCGGCTCGGCGCTCGTGATCGCGTCCGCCACGAGGGCGAGCTCGTGCGGGACGTAGGGCAGCACCCAGGCGCGGCCGCGGCGGAGCGGCGGCTCGGTGCCCGGGGCGGCGGCGATCCGGTCGGCGATCTCGCCGACGAGGCCGTCGTTCAGGCGCTCGGGGGGCCCGTCGGCGCGGGTCAGGTAGAGGCCGCAGACGGTGCCGACCATGCCGGCGGTCGCCATGCCGCCCAGGAATCCGTAGCGTTCGACCAGAAGCGTGTGCGCGCCCGCCCGTGCGGCGGCCACCGCCGCCGCGATCCCCGCCGTCCCGCCGCCCGCGACCACCACGTCGTAGCGCCGGGTCGTCATGGAACGTGGCTAGCACGGCGCGCCGACGTCATCGAACGATGCGTCGGCCGGCGTTTTTTCGTTGTCAACGAAGCGACCGCTGTGGCACTGTCCCCTCCGTGCCGGTAGTTCCTGCTCCCGCCGTGGTCTGAAGCCGTCCAACGCTAGAACGCACCTCGAGGAGGACTGGTCATGCGCATCGTCATCCGAGTCGCCGCGGTGACGGGAGCCTTGCTGCTCGCGTCCGCGCCCTTCGCGAGCGCCGACATCTCGTCGGTCGCTCGCTGTCAGAAAAAGATCGCCACCGCCGGCGCCGACTTCGCCAAGCGAGTGATCGTCACCACGCTCAAGTGCACGGAGGAGATCGCCGAGTGCCAGGTGCAGTGCGACGAGGGGGTGTTCGGTCCCTCCTGTGAGACCAATCCGCCGCCCTGCTGCGACTCCGACGACCGCAACTCCAATGCCACCTTCGACGCGTGCATGGCCGACACCGACGAGTTCTGCGCCGGCCAGGAGGCGAAGATCGCCAAATACGAGGAGACCAAGCAGAACAAGATCCTCGACGCCTGCACCGCATTGACGACGGACGAGCTGTGCGGGGCCACGGGCAACGGGCTCAACTTCGCGTTGGTGAACGCGGGCTGTCTCGCCCTCAATCCCGGCTACACCTGCAATATTCAGAACCTGATCAATTGCCTCGGCGGCCCGCTGCAGCGGCAGCTGATCGACCAGATCAGCGGCCTCCTGAGCCCGCGCGCGAGCGACGCGGTGAAGGCGGGCAATCTGCAGTCGGCTTTCCCCGACCTCCCCGTCACCTACAAGGTCCGTGAGGATCTGCCGGCCGCCGGCGAGATGGACCGCTGGTCGATCACGGGCCAGGCCGGCGACAAGATCATCGTGCGAGTGAAGACGCGGAACGACTTGAGCGGCGAGTCGACGCTCGAGCCGACCATTCAGCTGCTCGCGGCCGATGCGACGACGGCGGTCGCCGACACCCTGATCAACAGCGTGCCGTGCGCGGTCCCCAACACGTGCAGCTCGGAGTGTCCGCAGTTCCAGCGCACGCTGCCGTTCACGGGGACTTTCTACATCGCGGTCGGGGCGAGCGGCGCCAACAGCTGCGTCGGCGGCAAATATCGTTTGGTGGTCACGAAGCCGGGCGGCGGCGGCGCGCCCATCTTGGTCGCGGATGACGTTCCGTAACCGGCTCTAGATACGATCCCACCCCATCTCACGCTGGACGACGCCGGCGATTTGTTCGGCGTCGGCGTCGTCCAGCACGTCGCCTGCCCAGCTCACCACCAGGTTCTCGGTCGCCCCGGCGCGCGTGAAGAACACGCCGGCGCCGGGACGCGCCGGTACGGCCGCGACATGATAGCCGCCGCGGATCCGGCTCCCGAAGAGATGTGTCCGCTCCGGCAGGAGCGTGCCGGTGTCCGCGAAGTTGAAGGAGCAGAAGTCGCCGCCCGCGGCCCACGGCAGCTCGCGAAACATGCCGCTCGGGGGCCGGTAACGCGCGAAGCGCATTCCGACCCACCCGGCCTCGAGGTCGTCGCGGCGCACGGCCTCGGCGAGCTCGGCGCGGAGCGCCCGCGCCAGGGTGGGTACATCGCCGTCGAGCGGCGGCAGGCAACGCGCGAAGTGGAACCCGAGGTAGTTGCCGAGCAATGGGCCGGGCTCGCCGCGCGGACGGCGGTCGATCGAAACGGGAATCAGGAACGGGACGTCGGTCGGTAGGCCGCGCCGGACCCAGAGAGCCGTCATCGCCTTGGCGACGACGGCAAGGCGCCACGGCATGCCACGCCGGGTGCGATCACTCGCCGGCGGCTCCGCGACGAAGCACACGCGCCGGTGCCGGCGGGTGGTCCCACCGGCGCGCGTCCCGGCCAACGACACCGGCGGAACCGGTGCCAAGCCGCGGAGGTGCGCGGCGCCGCGGCTGGCGAGTGCGGCCTGCTCGCGCCACGAGCGGGTCTCGGGCGGTGCGACCAGCCGCGGCGGTCGCGGCCAGGGCGGCGTGGCCCCGTCGTGCTCGTCGAGCTCGGCGAGCAAGCGCACCAGGTATTCGCCGCCGCGCGGATCCATCAACGGGTGCGACCAGGTGAGGACGAGCGCACAGCCGCCGCCGGAGTCGGCGAGCGTGAAGCGGAGCGGGGTCTCGCGGCGGGGATCGATGGGCACGTCCAGCTCGTGATCGACGAGCGCCGCGAGGCCGCCGGCCGCGAGCGGCGTCCGCCGCACCTCTGGACGGGTCGGACCGCGCGCCGCCACCCGCCACGCGAGCTTGCCCCAGGGGCGCGGCCGAGAGAGGCGTCCGCCGAGCCACGGACAGAGGGGCAGGAAGCGCTCGAGCGCGCGCTCGAGGCGCGCGGCCTCGACCGCCGCGTCGAGCTCGACGACGAGGACGGCGTTGCCGCCGCCGCCGGTTCGCGTCTCCATCGCGAGCAGGACGACGTCGGGACCGAGCAGCGGCACCGAGCGCGGAAGCGCCATCACGCCGGATTGAGGCTGCAGACGTGGGTCGCGAGGCTCCGTGCCGAGGCGACGATCTCGTCGGTCAGGTCCTCGTCGGGGATCCAGACGCCGTACTCGCGCTCGAGGAACACCAGCACCTTCAGCAGCGCCATGGAGTCGACGCCCGCCGCGGCGAGCAGGTCGTCGGCCGCGACGGCGTTCGCCTCGGCCATGATCTCGGTGTTGAGGAAGCGCACGATCGCCGCCGCGACGCTCTCGACCGAGAGACCAGGGTCCGCCGACATCATTCGATCGCGAGCGCACCGGGGGCGACGCCGCGGAGGCCGTGTCGTCCGAGGAAGCGGAGCAAACCGCGGCTGTAGCGCGACGTGATCGAGGTGCCCGAGGCGAGGCCGGCGACGTTGGCCTCGATGTGATCCTGCAGCACCTGTGCGAGGCGACCGCCGCGGTCGGCCATCATGTCGTTGCCGGCGCGGAAGAGCGCCAGCATGCGGCCGTCGTACAGGTAGCCGACGAGCTCCATCCACGACGTGAGGAGAGCGGTGAGCTCGCGGGCATAGGGTGCCATGGCGGCGGCGAGCGTCGCCGAATCGAGCGTGCTCGGTCGCGTCCGCCACGGCCGGAGGCACGCCGTCAGCATCTCCGCCGAGCGCAACGCCACCATGACGCCCGGCGACAGCATGGGATCCGCGAAGCCGAAGGCATCGCCGACGGCGACCCAGCCGCGTCCGTGGCCGCGCGTGGAGATCAACTGGTAGTTGCTGTAGGTCGCGACGCCGGTCACGCGCCGCGCGCCACCGAGCGTCGTCGCGAGCGCCTCCGAGCCCGCGATCGCCGCGTCGAGCCGCGCGTCGGGTGTGGCACCGAGGCGCGCGGCGGCGGCGCGATTGAGGACGACCCCGACGGAGACACGCTCGTGCAGCGGGATGCGCCAGCTCCAGCCACCGTCGAGACGGCCGATCAAGACCTGCCCGGGGGCCTCGTCCCAGGCATAGCCCTCGAAGTGCGCGAAGTGGGCGACGTCGTTTCGCGGTCCGATCGTCGCCGGGATCTCGAGGAGCCGCGCCGAAGCCCGCGAGCGTCCGGTCGCGTCGACGATGAGGTCCGGGGCGGTCCAGCCGGTCGCCGCGAGCGCCTCGGCGCCGAGGGTCAGCTCCGGTCCGTCGGGGATGCGGCCGCGCTCGAGCCCGGCGCGCAATGCCAGCCGGCGCGCGCCCACCTCCTCGGCGCGGCGGAGCAGCACCTGGTCGAACTCGCGGCGCGGCACGTTGTAGGCGTAGGGCACCATCCACTTGCGATAGCGGGCGAAGGTGAACGCGAAGCGATGCGTCGGCGACCAGGTGAAGGTCGCTCCGGGCTTGTGCATCCCGATCTTGCCGACGGCGTCCTCGACGCCGAGACGGCGGAGCGGCGGGATTCCCGCCGGTATCAACGACTCGCCGACGACGAGCTCGGGCCGGCGCCCATCGTCGAGGAGCACGACGTCGTGCCCATCTTGAGTGAGCAAGGTCGCAACCGCCGCGCCCGCCGGCCCACCGCCGACGATCGCGACGCGCAGCCCGCGCGCTTCCGCCATCGACTGCGTCTAGCGAAGCAGCACGTCGCCGACAAGCCGGTCGGTTGCGCGCGCGTGGGATCTGCGCGACGAGCCCAAACCCGATCGGCTACGAATCGTTCGTGGCGCCGGTCCTCACGGGCACGCGTCGTAGCAGTTCTCGCTCACTCCGAGCGACGCCGATCCATCCCGGGGCGCCGTGCAGTGGGCAGCATCGGGCTTGATCACGCATCGCCGCCGCCCCGTAGCATCCGTGCGACAACAGGTGACCCGCCCGTGTTTTCCGCACACCGAGCGTGCCAGGAATTTGAGCGCCGCATGTCGGCATGGGGGAAGGAGGAGCTCCGGGGAAATGAGAGCGAGCTTGGCGCGAGCGCAGCGCGCGAAGGCACCGTGCGACGACGCGGTGGTGCACTCGCATGCCGCCACGATCTCCGCGCGGAGGTTCGCCATGGCCGGGGTATCAAAGGCGCAGGGGCACCCGCCGTACCCCCCGCCTGGGGAGATGCGTTCATTGCAATGGTGGAGGCACGCTCCGCAGATGAGATTTGGGCCGGCGTCGCAGGTCTCCTGGTCCGCGACATCGACGATGCCATCGCCACAGGAGGTACAGTCGAGCCGGCATGCGACCTGACCGCTGACGGGGTCGATCGCCAGGTTCGGCGGATCGCACGTCTCTCCGGGGTCGATGACGCCGTCGCCGCAGACCTGCGCCCTGACCGGCGCCGAGAACGCCAGCAGCGAGCCCACGAGCATGAACCCCACGACTTGAGCACAAAGACGCATCGCTGATCTCCTCGCGGTCGGAGCAGAGCACTTCGGCGTACCGTCCGTCCAGCGCTTTCGCTGGATCGTCCGATCGTTTGCCTTGTGCGTGGTGCTAGTCGCTCTTGGCCTTGAAGCGGGCGATGCCGTTGTCGACGCTGGTCGAGTACGTCGAGCTCCAGCAGGTCGTGTCGTTGAGCAGCTGGACGATCACGCTCGGCTGGCGCGCGAACGGGAGCGTCGGCAGCGCGAGCTCTGGGCCGCGACCCCGCACCTGCACGCTCGACCTACCGGAGGCCCCTTCGGTGAGCACGATCGACTGGAGGCCGCCGGCGCCGAGCGTCGAGGCGCGATAGCGGTAGCCGCGCGTGTAGCGCTTCCAGCGGCTGCCGGCGGGGATCGTGGTGGTCAGGCGCCGTTGCGGGACGCCGCCGACGTTGTCGTAGAGACAGAGCGTGTAGGGCGTGGCGAGGGTGGGGTTCCCGAGCTCCGCTGACGTCGTCAGCGGACCCTTGCGGAGCGTCCAGGTCAGGCGATCCCGGCTGTCGGGCGCACGGTTCTCGACTTGGAGGAGCGCCGTCTGCGCCGGAGCCACCTTGCACCCGAGGGCAGGCGCCGCGCTGTCACACGCTCCCGCGACACAGACGTCGGGGCGACTGCACGGATCGCCGTCGTCGCACGGCGTCCCGTCGGCAAGATCGCCGCCGACGCAGCTGCCGGCCTGACAGCCGTCGGGCCCGGTGCAGACGTTGTCGTCGTTGCACGGCGAGCCGTCGTCGACGGGCGCGCCGACGCAGGCGCTCCCCAGACAGGCGTCGTCGCTGGTGCAGGCATTGTCGTCGTCGCACGGGTTGCCGTCGGTCTCGGGTCCGGTGCAATTGGTCGCGAACTGCGTGGCGGTGAGCTGATAGGTGCCGCCGCCGGAGTAGCGCTGCACCAGCACGTGCCACGTCCCCAGCACCGGCGCGGGGAACTCGCAGACGGCGAACTGGTTCTGGCCGAAGCGGCCGCAATCGTAGACGCTCGTGGTCGGCGCGCTGCCCGCCTTGACGTAGAGGTCGAAGTCGCTCGGCCCGTCGTCGACGCCGTTCATCGCCACCCGCAGCAGCGTGGTGCCGTTGGTGACCTCGAAGCTGTGGGTCGCTTGTGGGACCGCGCCGCTCACGGTGCCCGAGACGACCTCGACGACGGTTCCGGGGGCGCCCGCCTGGGGTACGTTGCCGCAGGTGGTGTTCGCGAGGTCGGCGCCGCCCGCGGTCTCGATGAAGGAGCGGTAGGTGAAGACGTTGGCGTCGTAGCTGTGGTCGGTCGGAAGGCAGCTGCCGCTCGCGCCGCCCGAGGTGACGCCGGCGACGCGCACGCCGTCGCCCTGATCGACGAAGAGCGGACCCCCGGAATCGGCGTTGCACGTGTTCGAGTTGCTGCCCGGTGGACCCTGCGGCGCGGTGAAGTTCCAGCACACCGAGGTGGTATCCGAGCCCGGCGACGGAATGCCCGAGCAGGTCGCGGTGACGACGTTGCCGGCGCGCTTCAGTCCGTAGTCGAAGAACGGGTCGCCGCTCCGTCCGTAGCCGACGATCACGCCCGCCGTTCCGGGCGGTGGTGCCGAGGTGGTCTCGATCGCGCTCGGCGCGACCCCCACGACGGGCGTGGCGAGCTTCAAGACCGCGACGTCGGCCGCGGGGAAATCGTAGGCCGGATGGTGCGCGATGCTCTGGACCGCGAAGATCCCGGCGTTCGGCAGGTAGACATGGAACTCGCTCGCGGTTCGACCCGCGACGCAATGCCCCGCGGTCAGAAAGGTCGAGCAACCGATCAGCGTTCCGGAGCACCAGGTCGACGCGGTGTCGGCGGTGAGGCCCCGGAGGAGGGCCCCGGTCGAAGGATGGTCACCGGCGAGCACGCCGTTCACGATCCGCGGCTTCGGCCGGTCGAAATCCTCGGCACGCGCCGCGCCTCCGACGACGACGAGGAGGAGGGTGAGCGTGCTCAGCATGGCTGTCGCCATGCGACCTCGGATCCGGGGGTGGCGGGACATCGGAGGGCTCACCGTAGCGCGCAAGCGGCCGCGGGTGAAGGCAAAAAGTACGGGTTGCCGACGCCTCGCGTCGTCCCGGCCGCGTTCCCCGCCGTTTCCGGGCGCTCGCCGGCTCGACGCGCGCGGATGACCCGGATCACGAGGGCCGGGCCGTCGCGCCCGTCCGAGATCGTGATGCGTCCCGGGAGGGTCGTGCGCCCGGCGTCGGGATAGTCGGCGAGCTCGGCTACGAAGAGCGTGCGGCCGCCCTGGGTGTGGTATTCCTCACGAATCGGACGCAGCGTCGGGTCGACGGTGACGGTCGCGGCGAGATCGTCCGCGACGGGGCAGCGGACGGCGAACGGACCGGCCATGCGGCAGCGCTCCGGGCTCATCTTCGGCCGGAACAGCACCGCCAGCGCCACGATCATGCGCTCGTCCTCGGCGACGGAGCCGCTCGTGAGCGCCTCCAAGTCGATGCGGCCCTCGCGCCGCTCGTTGGCGAGCGGCAACGTCAGCGTGAAGCGGTCGCCTGCGGTGGTGAGGTCGAGCACCGTCACGCCGAAGGGCGACAGGACTTGCAGTCGCAGGTGCTCGGGGTCCTCGATCGCGAGATAGGCGGGCGAGGTGAGGCGGGCCGCCAACGGCCCGGCGGTGGCCCGAACGGACAGGGTGAGCCTGAGGCCGCGCTCTGCGCGTTCGCGCTCGACTCCGGCCGCGATGACGGCCGCCGCGTCGAGCGGGGTCCGTCCGCCCGGCCGCACCAGGAGGCGGGCGCAGCCGGCCGACGTGAGCGTCAGGGCGAGCGCGAGCGCCACGAGCAGGCGATGCGGGGAGCCGCGGCGGAGCGGGCGGCTCACTCGCCGGGCGCCGTCACGGCGGGCGCGAACGCGAGCGTCAGGGCGGCGGTCGCGCAGCTGCGCGTGCCCACGGTGGCGGAGGCTCGGACGCGTGCCATCTGCGCATAGCGCCGCACCACGGTGATCTCGATCTCGAGCCGGTCCCCGACTCCGACGCGGTCCGTCACCCGACAATGGTCGATCGCCGCCAGCACGGCGCCGCGCTCGCGGAGCTCCGGCTCCTGGCGGCCGAGCACGATGCCTGCGCCCTGCGCCATCGCTTCGACGAGCAGCGTCGGGGCGAGCGCGCCGTCGGGGCCGAGCAGCGGATCGGCGGCGGTGACGTGCTTCACGAAACGGCCGGTCGGGCCGTCGATCGCGATGATGCGGTCGAGCAGCAGGAACGGGGCCGTGTGGGGGAGGAAGTCGGCGGCGGCGTCGCCGGCCGCCGCGAGGCGCGAGGTGGTCATGAGGGTCCCGATCCTTTCGCGTCCGGCGCCCGGAAGCGAGCCGGGTCGAGCGGGGGATTGAGCGCGATCGAGCGGAGCCGGATGGTGGTGCGGTCGCCGCCGCGCTCGCGGAGCACGATGGTCTCGGGAAGGGGACCGTTCGGCGGAAAGTGCAGGGTGATCTCGTTGAACGGGCTCGCGGCGTCGCGCTCCGGGACCAACACGACGGTGTCGGGGTCGCGCCAGGTCTCGGCGAAGCCCGCGGGTGAGCGCGCCCCGAGCAGGAGATCGGTGAGCGTACGGGCGAAGGACGCGAGACCGGCCACCTCGGGCGGGAGCGGCAGGCTCTTCCCCTGCGCGTCCACCGCGACGACGCTCGTCCCCGCGACGATCATGGCGAGCGGCTCGGGGGTGGTGAGATCGAGGCGGAAGGACGCGGGGGCGGCGAGGGCGAGGACGCCCTCGGCGCGGAGCGTCTCGTCGACCAGCGACACCTCGCGCTCCTGGGAAAAGTCGGCGGTCGCGGTGCGGAGCGCGGGAAAGCGCGCGGCGCGCGAGGCCAGCGTGGGAGCGGCCGGCGCCGATCCCGGGGGCGGCGCCGTGGCGGCGATGAGCAGCGGCAGCAGCAGGACTGCGACGAGCCCGCGACGGCGTTCCGACATGTGGTCATATCCTCCGTAACAGCAGCGTCACGCACCCGCCGCCGCGGGGCGTCGCCGAGATCAGGGCCGCGCCGAATCCGCCGCGAGGTGCGGGCGTGCCGGGGCTCGCCAGCGGCACGCCGACGTCGTCGGCATCTTCGAGATTGCCGAGCCGCGGCAGCTCTCCCGTCGCGAGCGCGAGGACGCCGGCCGCGGCGGCGAGCGCACCCGCCGCGCCGAACTCGCCGACCGCGCCCTTGAGGGAGGTCACCAGCGCGTCCGAGGCGGCGGCGCCGAGGAGCGCGGCCAGGCGCGCCGCCTCGACCCGGTCGAGAGCCGGGGTGGAGTTGGCGCACGACACCGCCAGGGTGGCGCCGTCGTCGCGGGGAAATCCGAGCGCGGCGAGTCGGCGCGCGCTCTCACCCGCCGTCTCGGCCGCCGCGACCGTCGGCCAATCGTGCGGGCTCGCGGCCAGGCTCTCGTCGGCGTACCCCACGAGCTCCGCGTACACGCGTGCGCCCCGCGCCGTGGCATGAGCGGCGCGCTCGAGCACCAGCATCGCCGCGCCCTCGCCCATCACGAAGCCGTTGCGGCGCCGATCGAAGGGGCTGCTCCACTCGCGACCCCCGCCGTCGCCCGGCGAGAGCAGGCCGAGGTCAACGTAGATCTGGCGCAGCACGGGCGCCAGCTCGTCGCCGCCGCCGGCGATCAGGAGCTCCGCCTGTCCCGCGACGATCGTGTCGTAGGCGAGGGCCAGGGCGGCCTCGCCGGAAGCCTCGCCGCGCACGACCGTCAGATTCGGTCCGCGGATGCCGAGGTCGATCGCGACGTAGCCGGTCGGCGCGTTCATCACCAGGTTCGGAAACGTCAGCGGGTTGGCGCGGGCCGGACCCTTGGCGAAGAGCCCGCGCAGGAAGTCCTCCGACTCGCAGAGGTTGCCGAAGGCGGTGCCGACGACGACCCCGGCCGACTCGGCGGTTGCACCGTCGAGCGTCAGCGCGGCGTCGGCGAGGGCCGCTCGGCTCGCCGAGACGATCATCTGGGAGAAGCGATCCATGCGGCGGAGGAGCGCGGGCGCGATCGAGTCGCGCGGCTGCCAGTCGCGCACCCTGGCCTCGAGCCGCGGCATGCCCGGCCCATCTTCCTCGATCGGCGCGATGCCCGAGCGGCCGTCGCAGAGCCCGCGCCAGAACGTCGGCAGCGGCCCGAGCGGGCTCGTCACCCCGATCCCGGTCACGACGACCTTCTCAGGCACGCCCGAGCACCACCGAGGTGTTGTTGCCGCCGAAGCCGTAGGAGTTGGAGAGCGCGCACCGGAGGCGGGCCGCACGGCTCCGGTGCGGGACGAAGTCGAGACCCCACGCCGGATCGGGATCGTCGAGATTGACCGTCGGGGGAAGAAACCCGTCGCGGAGCGCGATCACGGTGGCGAGCGCCTCGATGGCGCCGGCCGCCCCGAGCGTGTGACCGAGCGCCGCCTTCGTCGAGCTCACCGCCACCCGGTCGGCGGCGGCGCCGAAGACGGACCGGATCGCGACCGCCTCGATGGCATCGTTCAGCGGCGTGCCGGTGCCGTGGGCGTTGATGTAGTCGACGTCCGCGGCGGCGACACCGGCGCGCGCGAGGGCGCGACGCATCGCCAGCGCTGCGCCTTCGCCGGCGGGATGCGGTGCCGTGAGATGGTGGGCGTCGGCGCTGGTGCCGTAGCCGAGGATCGCCGCGTGCGCGCGGGCGCCGCGCCGCGCCGCCGAGGCCGCACTCTCGACCACCATGATCGCGGCGCCCTCGCCGAGGCTCAATCCGGCGCGTCGGCGATCGAACGGGCGGCAGGGCTCGAGGGCGAGCGCGTGCAGGGCGTTGAAGCCGGCGAAGATGGTGCGGCAGAGTGACTCCGTGCCGCCCGCGATCACGGCATCGGCGCGGCCGAGGCGGATCCAGTCGAGCGCGATGCCGAGGGCGGTGGCGCTCGACGAGCAGGCCGTGCTGAGCACGAGACGTGGGCCGTGGAGGCCGAAAACGGTGGCGAGCACGTCGGCGCTGGTCGAGATCGGCGTCCCGACGAGCGCGCTCTTGCGATAGCGTGGGAGGCGGCCCGCGATCCGATCCTCGAGGCAGGTTTCCGCCCGCATCATGCCGCCGGTCGTGGCGCCGAGGACGACGCCGATGCGGGACGCCGCCGCGGCGACATCGAGACGGCTCGAGGCCAGGGCCTCGGCGGTCGCGACCAAGGCGAAGAGATCGGAGCGCGAGGCGCGGCGCCGGAGCGCTGGGGCGAGCCAGGCGGGTGCTGCGAGCGCCCTGACCTCGGCGGCGATGCGGCTCCGGTAGCCACTTGCGTCGAAGCTCGTGACGGGGCCGATGGCGCAACCGCCGGCACGGAGCGCCACCGCGAAGGCGTCGGCGGAGTGTGCGAGCGCGTTGACCGTCCCGACGCCGGTCACCACCACCGGCGCTAGGGTCGCGGTGCGCTCATCTGGCACGAGCCTGCTCGGCGCCGATGTAGTCGGCCAGGGCGTCGATCGAGGCGAAGGCGCTCTTGCCGACCTCCTCGTCGGGTATCGCGATCCCGAAGTGCTCCTCGATCAGCACGACGAGCTCGAGGGCGTCGATCGAGTCGAGCCCGAGTCCGTCCACGAAGATGGGTTGGTCGTCGGCGATGCCGCCGGGCGCCACGTCCTGCAGGCGCAGTCCCGAGATCAGGAGCTCCTTCAGCTTCAGCTTCAACGTCGCGCGGTCCATCGTCATGCCGTCACCAAACCTCCGTCCACGGCGAGCGTTGCGCCAGTGATGTACGCGGCCTGCGGCAAGGCCAGGAAGAGCGCCGCGCTCGCGACCTCCTCGGGACGGCCGAGCCGGCCGGCGGGGATGCGCGCGATCATCGCCTCGCGGGCTTCCGCGGCCACCCCCGCGAGCATGGCGGTGTCGATCGCGCCGGGACAGAGCGCGTTCACGGTGATGCCGAAGCCCGCGACCTCGGCGGCGAGCGAGCGCGTCAGCGCCAGGAGCCCGCCCTTCGAGGCGGCGTAGTTGGCGGCCCCGGCCTTTCCCATCGTTCCCGCCGGCGAGATCACGTTGATGATGCGACCGAAGCCGCGCGCGATCATGCCGCGGAGGGCCGGGCGGAGACAGAGGAACGGTCCCGTCAGATTGGTCGCCAACACCTCGTGCCAGGCCTCGTCGGAGAGCATCATGAGGTGCGCATCGTGCGTGACGGCGGCGTTGTTGACCAGGATGTCGATCGCGCGGGCGCCGCTGCGGTCCGCGAAGAGCGCGCGCACGTCCTCGGCGCGGCTCGCGTCGCAGCGCACCACCGCGTGGCCGGCGCCGAGCGCCGAGAGCTCGGTGCGCATGCTCTCGGCGTCGTGCGCGGCGTGGGCCCACGTCGCCGTGACCTCGGCGCCGGCGGCCGCGAGCGCGAGCGCGATGGCACGTCCGATGCCTCGAGTCCCGCCGGTGACGAGGGCGCTGCGGCCGGCCAGGGCGTCGGGGACGACGAACGGCGCGCTGGGCGCCACCGGCGCCATGCGGGGAGCGCGGCCGCGGCTCACGATTGCCGGCTGCGCCGGAACGGCCCCGTGGTGTCGGCGAAGAGGTGTAGCTTTCTCATTGCAGGGTGCGCAGATGATGCTGCGCGGCGTGTCCGGTCTGCTAAACAACGCGAGGCGGCCGGTGTCAAATCACGCCGGCGATGCGCGCGAGACCGGAGCCCACGGGCCGAATCCACTTGACGCGGACCCCGCGGGCGCTCAGGCTTCCGCGCTCTCGATGGATCAGAGCGCGCCAGCAGCCGACCCGTCACTGTACGCGTCCGTCGTCACCGCGATCGTCGCGGGACCCGTCGCCGCCTCGCCGTGTCCCGTGTGTGCCGCCGAGCAGGCGGTTCCGCGCCTCCACGTCGAAGGGCTCACCTCGCCGATCGTCGTCTGTGAGCACTGCGGCACCGGCCGTTTCGATCCGCTGCCGAGCGCGGCCGAGATCGCCGCCTTCTATCCGCCGCACTACTACGGTGACCTCGGTCGCAAGTTCGCGCGCCCCATCGAGCTGGTGCTGCGGCTGGTCACGGCCCGTCACGCGGCCTTCCTGGTCGAGGGATTGCCGCCCGGAGCGCGCGTCCTCGACGTCGGCTGCGGACGCGGAATGCTGCTCGCCGGTCTCGGTCGGCGCGGTTACGAGGCGCATGGTTTCGAGGTCAACGCCGCTGCGGCGCTCGGGGTCGCGGCCGGCACGCAGGTGCGGATCGCCCCGAGCCTGGAAGAGGCCGGGTATCCCGACGCGTATTTCGACGGCGTCGTGATCTGGCACGTGCTCGAGCACGTCCGCGAGCCGCGCCGCACGCTCGAGGCGGTACGACGGATCGTCAAGCCGGGTGCGCGCGTGCTGGTCGCGGTGCCGAACTTCTCGAGTCTGCAGGCGCGCTGGGCCGGACCCACCTGGTTCCACCTCGATCCGCCGCGCCACCTCTACCACTTCCCGCTCGAGGCCTTGCGACGGTTGCTCGACGGTACCGGCTTCGCCGTCCACTCGGAGCACCATTTCTCACTACGGCAGAACCCATTCGGGTGGATCCAGAGCTGGCAGAACCGGCGCACCGACCTGCCGCGGAACGGGCTCTATACGCTGCTCTACCACCGCACCGCCGGCGAGCCCCCGCCTTTCGACGCGCGCACGCGCCGCCGCTTGCTCGGCGGATTCGCGCTCGCCATGCTGCCCGCGCTCGTCGCCTCGCTGGTGGAGGCGGCATGGCGTCGCGGCGGCACGGTGCACGTGGTGGCCTCGCCGCGGTAGGCTCCCGGCGGCTCACGCCTCGGCCAGCAAGCGGCCGATCAGGACCTTGCCGAGCGGCGAACGCGGCAGAGCGTCGCGGAAGGTGACGACCCGCGGCACCTTGTGAGGGGCGAGCAGCTCCCGGCAATGCGCCCGCAGAGCGTCGGCGGTCGTGGGGCCGCCGAGCACCACGGCGGCCGCGACCACCTGCTCCTCGTGGGCGGCGGCGAGCCCGTAGACGGCGACGTCGGCGACCGCCGGATGCGTGCGCAGCGCGGCCTCGACCTCGGCCGGATCGACCTTGTTGCCTCCCGCGTTGATGAAGAGGCTGGTGCGTCCGGTGATGGTGAGCGCCCCCGTCGCGTCGAGGCGGCCGAGGTCGCGGGTGCGGAGCGCTCGCCCGGCGCCGCCCTCGGCGGCGGGGCTGCGGATGACGATCTCCCCGCTCTCGCCCGTCGGTAACGCCCGCCCGCCGGCGTCCTCGATCGTCACCGCGACGTTGCCGAGCGGACGGCCGACGGTCGTCGGATCGACGGCGGCGTCGGCGGCGAGGTCGCAGGTGACGCTCCCGGCCTCGGTGAGCCCGTAGAGCTGGCGCACGGTGACGCCGAAGCGGTCGCGGAATGCGGTGAAGACCTCGGAGGGCAGCGGCGCGCCCGCGCTGATGCAGAGGCGGAGCGCCGCAAGATCCCAGCGCCGCCGGCGGTCGGTCGCGGCCAGCATGCGCAGCATGAAGGGCACCGCCGGAAATGCCGTGACCCGCTCGCCGGCCAGGAGGTCGAGCACCTGGCGGCGCAGGAAGCGCGCCCGCACGAGCAAGCTCGCGCCGGCGCGGAGCGCCGCGAGGAGAGCGTTGCCGAGGCCGTGCGCATGCGAGAGCGGTACGACGCCGAGGACGACATCGTCGTCGTTTAGGCGGGTCGACGACCAGAAGTTCTCGGCCTCCCACCACAGGTTCTCGTGCGTGCGGGTGACGAGGTGCGGGCGGGCGACGGTCCCCGACGACGCGGCGACCACGGCGACGTCGTCGGGCCGAGGGTCGACGAGGGAGCGGCCGCGGATGCGTCCGAGGTCCTGGCGTTGGAGCGCGAGGCCGTCGTGTGTGGCGATGAGGTGCAGCGGAGCCAGGTGGTGGTCTCCGGCGCTCGGAGCCGTGACCAGCGCCGCGACCGGCGTCTCATGGAAGAGCCGGCGGAGCTCGGCGGCCCGGGCCGTCGCCGGCACGGGGAAGGCCGCGGCGCCGGCGCGCAGGACGCCCAGAAAGGCCTCGACGAAACCGACGGAATTCGGAACCGCGATCGCGACGCGGTCTCCCGGTCCGATGCCCGCGGCCGTCAGCTGCGCCGCCGCGATGGCGACGCGGGTGTGCAGGGTTCCGTAGTCGAGCGTGGTGTGCTCGTCGCTGACGGCGCGGCGCCGGGGCGCGCGCGCCGCCGCGTCGTCGAGCAAGCCCGGGACCGTACGGCGGGAATTCCGAGTGGTCATCGCTGCGGAGGCGCGTCTAGCATACCGGCCGCGGCGGCTCCATGCGCTTCGCCGTGTACTTCGGACATTCCCCGCGCGCCGGCCAGCGTGCTAGCGTTCGCTCGGACGAGGGAGGACAATCGATCGCATGCGGGAACGCGCGTTCGTGTCGGAGATCGCCGCCGACACCTATCGAATCACGAGCTACCACGAGCCCTGGCGCAGCACGGTCAACCAGTACCTGATCGTCGACGGCGAGCCGACCTTGATCGCGACGGGCTTGCGCGAGCGCTTCGAGGATACCTGGGCGGCGCTGGCCCAGGTGATCGATCCCGCCCGCATCCGTTACATCGTCGTACCGCACTTCAAAGCCGACGAGTGCGGCGCGCTGAACGAGCTGTTGTTGCGGGCGCCCGCGGCGACGCCGCTCGCGTCGATGCGCACGGTGATCGCCTCGCTCGCGGACTTCGCCGTGCGATCCCCGCGCGGGGTCGGCGACGGCGAGGTCGTCAACATCGGGACGCACGCGCTCCGCATCCTCGAGGTGCCCTATCTTCCCGCCTGGGACGGCATCGTCGTCACCGACGAGCGGACGCAGGTCGCGTTCACCGCCGATCTCTTCATGCAGCCGGGACGCGGCGAGGCGTTGTCGCGCGACGATCGCTCGGCGCTCTCCGTCCAGCTCTACCAGACCTTCTACGGCCTGCCGCCGGTGGACTATCTGCAGCGCGCGCTCGATCGTCTGGAGGCGTCGGCACCGGCGATCTTGGCGCCTGGGCGCGGGTCGGCGTTGACCGGCAATCTTCTCCCCTACTATCGCGCCTACCGCGCGCTCGCGGGCGAGACGCGCGGCGTGCGGGCGCTCGAAACCTCGCCGATCGCGCCCCAGCTTCGGAAGCGGCACGGCGGCTAGCATAGTGACCCACTAGCTGCGGCGGCGACCCCTCCACCGCGCGGCGTCATCGCCGCAGCTCGGAAGACTCTTTGCGGCTGCGCCGCTGCCATCGTCTGTCCTACGATTTGCGACGGTGGGGGCGGACGGTGGAGGGCTCGGCGGCGGGGCTACCCTCCGGGCACACGGCGATCTCGGCGAGGAGCGCACCCGCGCCAATCGCGCGCGATGCGCCAATCGCCCGATGAGGGCCATGCGCTGCTGCGATACGCCGATCGCTCGATGCCCGGCGTTTGCCCGCCGACGCGCCGATCGGAGCGCTCCGCCACCGTAGGACCCGCCGCGAGCCCTCAACCGTCCTCTTCCCGACGGCCGCCGTCGCAGAACTAGCTCAGAAGCGGGATCGCTCCCCTTTCGCTGCCGCCACGACGAGTGCCGCATCGGCTCTGCGGCCGTGCCCTTCGGCGCTGCGCGCCGCGCCTTCTCCTTCCCGCCGCGCCCGCCCTGCGGTAAGTAGCCGCGCCATGCCCGCCGCGCCGGCGCCGCGCTTCACACGGATCGCACCCATCGCGGTCGGCGTGCTGGCGGTCTGCTTCACCCTCCATCGCATGGAGGACTTCGACACCTGGTACCACCTCGCGGCCGGTCGCCTGATGACGGAGAGCTGGCGCTGGCCGGCGAGCAATACCTTCGCGCTCACCGCGCCCGACCATCCCTGGATCGACCTGCACTGGATCTTTCAGCTGCTGCTCTACGGCGCGTGGAAGGTGGCGGGCATCGACGGCTGCATCGTGCTTGCCGCCGTCCTGGTGCTGGCGATGACGCTCGTGCTCTATGGGCTCGCGCGGCGCTGGGTACCTCCCGGGCTGGCGGCGTTTCTCTTGGCACTCGCGCTCGTCGTCTCGTCCCCGCGCTTCGTGCCTCGTCCCGAGCTGGTCTCGTTTCTGCTTTTCGCGTTGTACTTGGTGCTGCTCGAGGGCTACCCCGCGAACGGGCGGGCGATCTATTGGCTCGTGCCGCTGCAGATCCTCTGGGCCAACACCCAGGGAATCTTCGCGGTCGGGCTGGCGTTGATGGGGTGCTACTGGCTCGGGGCCACGCTCGCCTTTCTGCCGCTGCCGTCCGGTTGGAGGCGGGCGAGCGGTCTCGGGATCGCCGAGTGGAAACGTCTCACGCTGGTCCTGATCCTCGCCACGCTCGGATGTGTCCTGAACCCGTGGGGCATCGAGGGCGCCCTTTTCCCGATCCAGCTGCTGCCGCGCGTGACCGGGAGCTCGCTGTTCTCCGACCGCATCGGCGAGTTCCGTCCGCCGCTCACCTCAGGCTACGCGCCGCCCTTGGTCTACACCTGGCTCGCTCTGCTGGTGGCAACGGGCCTGTCGTTCCTGCTGAGCCCGCGACGCTGGCACCTCGGCCGGCTGCTCGCGGTCGCGGCCTTCGGATTCCTGTCGACCCGGTCGCTCCGCAACGTCGCCTTCTTCGGGTGGATCGCGGTGCCGGCTCTCGCCGCCAACCTCGGACCGCTCCTCGAACGCCGCCGGCTCCCTTCCCGTCTCGGCGGCGCGCTCGCCGGCGCGTGCTTCGCCGGCATCGGGGCGCTCTCCGTCGCGATCGCGACCAATCATTTCTCGCACGCGATGGCGACCGAGCGCGAGTTCGGGCTCGGCGTGTCGCGAGCCCGTTTCCCCGCGGGCGCCGTCGCCTTCCTCGAGCGCGCGGACATCTCGGGGCGGGCCTTCAACTGTCTCGCCATGGGCGGCTATCTGATCTGGTCGCGACCGCGCGACGCCGTCTTCGTCGACGGTCGCTTGGAGGCGTTCCCCGAGCAGGTCTTCCGCAACTACTTTCGTGCGATGGACGCGCCGGAGGCGTGGCCGCAGACGGTTGCGCCCTACCGCCTCGACTACGCGCTCCTCTATCACGGCTGGTCGAATCGTCTGCCGCTGGTCGGGTACCTGGCGCGGGATCACGGCTGGACGATGGTCTACTACGACGAGATCGCCTCGGTGTTCGTTCCGGACGACGCGGCCCATCGGGAGACCCGCGAGCGCGCGCTCGGCGTCTTCGCCGACGTCCAGCGCGAGCGCCAGGCGAGCGGCGCGCCGACGCCGCCGGGCGCGCTCGCGCGCGTCCTGAGGGTTCCGGTCGCCGAGACCTGGCGGCAGCGCGTGTACGGAAACTTTCTCCGCAACTTCGGCAATCAAGCCGAGGCGGCGGCGGCCTACGAGCGCTCGCTGGCGCTCGACCCGGATCAGGTCGATGCGCGCTACTCGCTCGGGTTCGCGTACTGGTATTCCGATCGTCGCGAGGCCGCCCTCAGGGAGTGGCGCGATCTCCTCCGCCGCGATCCCACCAACGAACGGGTGAGAGAGACCATCGCCCGGGTGGAACGAGGCCAGTGAGGGACCGGAGGCGGCGTGCCGCCGCCTCCGGTGTCCGATCAGCCCTTCGGGGGTGAGAGGGTCAAGAAGACGGTGCTGTCGCCGCGCTTCACCAAGAGGAGGATCGGCGGGTTGGCCTTGGCGAGCGCGGCCGTCGCGGCGCGTGCCGAGTCGACCTCGCGCCGGTCGACCTGCAGGATGACGTCGCCGGGTCGCATGCCGGCATCGTCCGCCGGGCTGCCGTTGGCGACGCCGGTGACGAGGGCTCCGACGACTTCGCGCCCGTAGCCGAGCTGGCGTCGCGCCGGATCGGAAAGGGTCTCCAACTTGAGACCGAGACTGGCCGCCGAGCTCTCGGAGCCGCCGTCGTGGGTCTCCTCCCCGAGCTCGTCCGGCTGCCCGCGCTCGCCTTCGGGCTGGCGTCCGACCTTGATCTCGAGCGTGCGCTCCTTGCCGTCACGGATGACGCGCAGCTCGGTCTTGGCGCCGGGCTGCAGGGTGGCGATGGTGCGTGACAACTGACCCGGCTCGCTCACCGGTTTTCCGTCGATGCCGATCACCACGTCGCCGCGCTTCAATCCGCCCGCTTCCGCGGGACTCTTGGCGATGACGTCGGCGATCAACGCTCCTTCGGTGTCGCCGAGGCCGAGCGCTTGTCGGAGGTCGGGACCGAGCGGTTGGATGCTGACGCCGAGCCATCCGCGCGTGACCTTGCCGGTGCTCCGCAGCTGGTCGAAGATCACGCGCGCGAGGTTGATCGGGGTGGCGAAGCCGATGCCGATGTTGCCGCCGCTCTGACTGAAGATCGCCGTATTGATGCCGACCACGCGGCCGTGCTGATCGAAGAGCGGACCGCCGGAATTGCCCGGGTTGATCGAGGCGTCGGTCTGGATGAAGTCGTCGTAGGGTCCGGCGCCGATCACCCGGTCGCGCGCCGAGACGATGCCCGCGGTCAGCGTGTGGGAGAGGCCGAAGGGGTTGCCGGCGGCCAGCACCCAGTCGCCGACCTGCAGGCGATCGGAGTCGCCGAGCGGCACGCTCGGGATCTTGCCCTTCGGCTCGATCTTCAGGAGCGCGACGTCGGTCTTGGCGTCCTCACCGACGAGCTTCGCCTTGAACTGCTTGCCGCTCGAGAATTGCACCTCGATGTCGTCCGCCCCGTCGACGACGTGGCGGTTGGTCACGATGTAGCCGGCATCGTCGATTACGAAGCCGGAGCCGAGGCTGCGTTGCTTCGACGGGCCCCGCCGCCCACCGAAGCGCTCCCAGAAATCCTCGCCGAAGAACTGCTCGAACGGGTCCTGGCCGCGTGGATACTGCCGGCGCGGCGTGCGGGCCGGAACGTTCTTGGTGGTATTGATGTTGACGACCGCGGGCATGACTTGCTGCGCGAGCGCGGCAAAGGACGGTATCAGCCCGTCCATCTGCGACTCGATCCTCGCGGGCGTGAACGCCGCGAAGACGAGCGCCCCGACTGCCCCGCCGCTCAGGCTGACCAGCGCCAGGTGCCAGGGTCGCACGCGTACTTCTGTCCTCATGTTTTCCTCCTTCGAATGACGGCATCGCTGCCGTAAATGACCGTGTCGTGGTGCTGGCCATTGTGGCGCAGGCGGCTCGGAACGCAATCCAGTTGACAGGCTTGCTTTTCGCCAAGCGAGGGTGAAACTGTGCACGCGGATGGCGGACGGGAAGGGGCGAGGTGGTGGGGGGTTGCGGCGATTGCTGCAGATCGCCTTCAGCGTCGCAGCGGTGGTGCTGATCGCGCGCCACGTCGACCTCCGCCAGGCGGGCGGGGCCTTGGCAGCGGCCAACCTCGGCTGGGTGTTCGCGGCGATCGCGATCTACCTCGTCGGCCAGGTAATGAGCGCGTACCGCTGGTATCTGATCGGCCGCTCGGTCGGACTCACGCAGACGTTCACCCCATATCTCCGCTTCTATTTCATCGCGATGTTCTTCATGTTCTTCGGACCGAGCACGCTCGGTGGCGACGTCGTGCGGAGCCTCTATCTTGCGGAGGGCGGCGGGCGGCGGGCCCGCGCCTTCAACTCGGTGATCTTCGATCGCCTGAACGGCCTGGTGATCCTGATCGCGATCGGCGCGGCGGCGTTTCTGCTCTTTCCGCGTTATCGCGCGCTCGCTCCGGAGTTCGCGTTGATGTTCTACGTGACGGTCTCGTTCGGGATCGCGCTCTTCGTCGGCTGGCTCTTGGCGCCGCGGCTGGTGCGACTCTTCCTCCCCGCCGAGCATCGCATCCGCCGCTTCGTCGAGGTCGATCTCGGTCCGTTCTGGAGCGACCACCGTATGCTGCTCGCGGTCTCGACGGTGTCGTTCTTCTTCCACCTCGTACAGGTCGCGGGGCAGCTCACCGTGAGCCTGGCCCTCGGGCTCTCCGTCCCGGTCTCGTACATCTGTGTCTTCCACCCGTTGGTGAGCGCCATCGCCTCGATCCCGATCAGCCTCTCCGGCATCGGGCTCCGAGAGGGCGGCTACCTCTACTTTCTCACCAGGATCGGGGTGGACGAGCCGAGCGCCGTCGCCTACGGCGTGCTCTGGTTCCTGGTGATCGTCGCCAACAGCGTGATCGGCGGGATCGTATTTCTCGCCAACGGAGCGCGGCTTCCGGCGTTGCGGGAAGGCGAGCGCTGACGCTCACGATTCCCGCGCGTGCAGCCGCAGCATTTCCACGATCACCTCGGCGGTGCGCACCATGTCGCTGACGCGCAGCCATTCGTTGACGGTGTGGATGTCGCGCATGCCGGTGCCGAGGTTCGCGACCTGGAAGCCGCGGCGGTTCAGCACGTTGGCGTCGCAGCCCCCACCCATCGGCGCGCTCTCGACCTGGTGCCCGAGGCTGGCGGCCGCGCGCAGCACGAGCTCGACGATGGGCGCGGCGTCGGGGACCGCCATGGCGTCGTAACTGCGGACGATCGAGCTCTCGACCTCGGCGCTCACGCGCCGCCCGTCGAGCTCCAGCGCGTGCCGGGCGGCGGCGTCCTCGAGGCAGCGCTGCATGTGCTCGCATTGTGCCGCCAGCTTGGCCTCGTCGTGGCTCCTCGCCTCGCCGTGCAGGCGCACCAGGTTGGGCACGACGTTGGTCGCGCTCCCGCCCTGGATCACGCCGATGTTGGCGGTGGTCTCGGCGTCGATCCGCCCGAGGCGCATCGCGGCCACGCCTTCGGCGGCGACCTGGATGGCGTTTATGCCGCGCTCCGGCGCCATGCCGGCGTGCGACTCGAGACCGCGCACGACGAACTCCAGGTGGTTGGCTGCCGGGGCGCGCGTGAAGAGGTATCCGGGCGCGTCGCTGTCGAGGACGAGACCGGTGCGTGAGGCGAGGCGGCTCACGTCGAGGTGCTTGGCGCCGAGCAGGCCAACCTCCTCGCAGATCGTGAACGCGATCTCGACGTCGCCGTGCGGGATCGCGGCCTCCCGCAGCACGCGGAGCACCTCGCAGATGATGGCGCAGCCCGACTTGTCGTCGCCGCCGAGGACGGTACGGCCGTCGCTCCGGATCACGTCGCCGTCGACGACCGGCCGAACGCCCTCGCCGGGCGCGACCGTATCCATGTGTGCCGAGAGCAGAAGGGGTGGCACGTCCACCGTCCCCCGCACACGGGCCAGGACGTTGCCGGTCGTGCCGCCGACCGTGGTGCCGGCATCGTCGAGCCACACCTCGGCACCGAGTGTCGCGAGCTCGCCCGAGAGGCGCTCGGCGATCTCCCGTTCGCGCCGCGAGAGGCTGTCGATGCGAACCAGCTCGAGAAAAAGCGCCGTCAGTCGCTCACGCGAAACGATACCCGCGGCCACGATCCGCGCACTCTACACACCCGCCTCGATCACCGGAAGCCGCGAGGGCGATCGGCATCCGGAGCACGAAGCGCACGGCACGGGGCCCGAAACAGAATAGAAAACGCCGGCGGTCCTTGCGGGCCGCCGGCGCGGTTGGGGTGGTGGAGCGGGGGGGTGAAGCAGCTCAGTCGATGACGATGAAGTTGGGCTCGCCGGGCAGCGGATCGCTCACCCAGTCGTACTCATGGGCGGCCTGCGGATGGCTGCCGTGGACCTTGAAGGAGGTCGCGAGATCGCCGCTGTTGCCGGCGCTGATCGACACCGTCACGCCCTCGTCGATGACCATGGGGGCCATATCGCCGACGGAATCCGTGTAACGACCGTTGTTGATGAAATGGGCCTCTTCACCGGTCGCGACGTGACGGACCTGCGACTCGACGATCGAGTCGAAACCGCGCGCCCGGTACGACGCGTATTGCGGAATCGCGATGCTGGCCAGGATGCCGACGATCGAGGTGACGACCAGCAGCTCCAGCAGGGTGAATCCTGCGTTGGTTCGCGTTGCCATGACCGCCGTTCGCAGCAAGGGCGGTGCCACCGGTCGCCGCGGCGATCGACGGATCGTGCGCCGCGTCCCAATGGGGGAATTTCCTCAGCGCAATCGAGGAAAGTTCGACTCGTACAGCATTCGAGGACGGTGGCGATGACGGTCGATGCCAAGATTTGTCAACGTCCGACTGCACACTCGCGTTCGCGAGTTGCACAGTGACACTCTCTGCTCGTCGCGGCGGAGCTCACTTCCACCCGCGACGGGCCGAGAGGCTCATGGCGAACGCTACATCGAGTGGCAAATCCGCAGGACTACTGTTTCAGTCTCGAGATCAGGAGCTCGCGCTCGAGGCGGATGGTCGCGGGAAGCGTGCGCTCCAACTTGCCGAAGAGCTCGCCTTGCGATTCGAGCTCCGGGCCCCACTCGGCGAGGTCGATGCCGGTGGCGGCGCGAACCTGGTCCGGGCTCATGCCCAAACCCTCGACGTCGATGTCGCCCGCGCGCGGTACCCAGCCGAGCGGCGTCTCGGCCGCGCCCGCGGTGCCCGCGGCCCGGGACAGGATCCAGTCGAGGACGCGCATGTTCTCGCCGTAGCCCGGGCCAGAGGAACTTGCCGTTCGAGTCCTTGCGGAACCAGTTCACCAGGAAGATCGGCGGTGCATCGGTGAGGCGCTGCTGCATCGAGAGCCAGTGGGCGAAGTAGTCGCCCATGTCGTAGCCGCAGAAGGGCAGCATCGCCATCGGATCGCGACGCACGACGCCGACCTGACCGGCGGCCGCGGCCGTGGTCTCGGAGCCCATCGTGGCGCCGAGATAGACGCCGTGGGCCCAGTTGAAGCTCTGCATCACGAGCGGAACCGTCGTGGCGCGCCGCCCGCCGAAGATGATCGCCGAGATCGGAACGCCGTCGGGATCGTCGGCCTTTTCGGAGAGGATCGGGTTGTTGCGCATCGGGCGCGGTGAAGCGGGAGTTCGGGTGGGCGGCGGCTTCTTCGAGTCGCGCGTCCAGGCGTCCCCGTGCCAGTCGGTGAGCTCGGCCGGCGTCTCGCCGTCCTTGCCTTCCCACCAGACGTCGCCGTCCTTGGTCATCGCGACGTTGGTGTAAGATGGTGTCGCGGCGGATCGAGGCCATCGCGTTCGGATTGGTCTTCGAGTTGGTACCGGGCGCGACGCCGAAGTAGCCGTTCTCGGGGTTCACGGCCCACAGGCGTCCGTCCTCGCCGACGCGCATCCACGCGATGTCGTCGCCGACCGTGGTGATCTTCCAGCCCTTGAAGCGGGCCGGGGGGATCATCATCGCGAAGTTGGTCTTGCCGCAGGCGCTCGGGAACGCCGCCGCGACGTAGTGCTTCTCGCCCTCGGGGATCTCGACGCCGAGGATCAGCATGTGCTCGGCGAGCCAGCCCTCCTCGCGACCGAGGTACGAGCCGATGCGGAGCGCCAGGCACTTCTTGCCGAGCAGCACGTTGCCGCCGTAGCCGCTGCCGATCGACCAGATCGTGTTGTCCTGCGGGAAGTGGCAGATGAAGCGCTGCTCGGGGTCGAGATCGAGCGTGCAGTGCAGGCCGCGGTTGAAGTCGTTCGAGCTTCGCCGAGCATCTCGAGCGCGACCCGTCCCATGCGCGTCATGATCCGCATGTTGAGCACGACGTAGACGCTGTCGGTGAGCTCGACGCCGACCTTCGAGAACGGCGAGCCCGGCGGGCCCCATGACGTACGGGACGACGTACATCGTGCGGCCCTTCATCGAGCCGTCGAAGAGCTTGCCGAGCTTGGCGTAGGCGTCCTTCGGGGTCCATCCAGTTGTTGTTGGGCCCGGCCTCCTCCTTGCGTGCGGCGTGCAGATGAAGGTGAGGTGCTCGACGCGCGCGACGTCGTTCGGGTTGGAGCGATGCAGGTAGCAGCCGGGAAGCTTTTCCTGGTTCAGCGGGATCGAGGATGCCCTTGTCGACGGCTTCCGTCGGTGAGGCGTCGCTTCTCCTCCTCCGAGCCGTCGCACCAGACGATGCGATCGGGCTTGGTGAGCCGGGCCATCTCGTCGACCCAGTTCAGGAGGTGCGTGTTGGTCGTGGGGGAATCGCCTTCTTTGGAGGCGGCGGCACGATTGTCGGGCATGGGGTTGAACCTCTCCTCGCAGTGGAATCGAAGACGGCGCTTTGGGGTACGCGGCCGGTGGCTCGAAGGGGGCGGATAGTAGCAAACACCTCGGTGGGGTTCCAATGGCCCGATCGCGGCCTTCCCGGGTCTCCGGCCAGGCTCTATATGGGGTTGCGGGATGGGACAGTGCCTTCTGGTAGCCGGCGCCGGCGCGGTGGGATCCGTCGTCGGCGGCCTCTTGGCGGCGGACGGCCACCGCGTCACGCTGCTCGGTCGCGCCGGCCACCTCGCCGCGATCGCCGAGCACGGGCTCGCGCTCGAGGGTCTCTGGGGCGAGCGCAGGATTCACGATCTCGCCCTGGCGTCCGAGGTTTCCGAGTTGCGGCCTCCTTTCGACGCAATTCTCTTGACGGTCAAGGCCTATGACACCGCCGCCATGCTGGACGCGATCGTTCCTCTGGTCGCCGCCGAGGGGATCGTGATCGCGCTGCAGAACGGCCTCGGCAACGTCGAGCAGGTCGTCGCTCGCGGTCGGGCCGGAGCGCGCGCTCGGCGGACGGGTCATCTTCGGCGCGGCTCTTCCAAGGCCCGGCGTCGCCCGGGTCACCGTCTTCGCCGACCCGATCGCGCTCGGAGCGGCGGTGGCGGGAACGCCGCCCGCCGAGCGCGCGGCACGCGAGTGGGCGGCGCGCTTCTCAGCGGCCGGAATTCCGACCGAGTACACCCACGATCTCCAGGCGCACCTCTGGACCAAGGTGTTCTACAACGCGGCCCTGAATCCCCTCGGCGCGCTCTTCGGACAGCCTTACGGTGCGTTGGCCGCCGACCCCGACGCGCGCGCCACCATGGACGCGGTCATCGACGAGTGCTTCGCCGTCGCGGCGGCGCGCGCCGTGACGCCGCTCGTGCCGACGGCCGACGCCTATCGCGCGCTCTTCTACGGGCGTCTCGTGCCGGCGACCGAGCATCACCGTTCGTCGATGCTGCAGGACCTGGAACGCGGCCGGCCGACCGAGATCGAGGCGATCAACGGGTGCATCTGGCGCTACGGACGTGACGCGGGTATCTCGACCCCTGTGAACGCGACCATGACGAGGCTCGTGCGCTGGCGTGAGCGCATCGTCCAGGAGGCCGGCGGTCGATGATCGAGATCAAAGCGGCCGCGCTCGATGCCATGCACGCGCACGCCGTCGAGGGGTTTCCCGAGGAGGTCTGCGGGGTGCTCTTCGAGGGTCCGGACGGCCAGGTGGTGCGGCGCATGCAGAACGTCCAGAACGCGCTGCATGCGGCGGATCCTGTCGCCAACCCGCGCGACGCCCGCACGGCGTATCAGTTCGACACCGGCGAGTTGCTCGAGGTCTCCCGGCAGGGGGACGCGCCGGGGTGGCGGATCGTGCTCTTCTACCACTCGCACCCGCAACACGGCGCCTACTTCTCGGACACCGACAAGGCGCGGGCGCTCTTCGGCGGCGAGGTCGAGCTCGGCCCGGCGTTTCCCGGCGTCGCCTACCTCGTGGTCTCGGTGTACGACCGCGTCGTCCGCGATCGCAAGACGTTCGCCTGGGACGAGGCGGCCCAGGACTTTCTCGAGGCGCCGTTCACGCATGGCTGAGCTCGACCGCGGCGGTTGGAAGCTCCACTACGAGGTGACGGGCTCGGGTCCCGAGCTGGTCGTCCTGACGCACGGGTTCGGGGCGACCGTCGGCACTTGGCGGCACCAGGTGCCGGCGCTGGCAGCGCACTACCGCGTCGTCACGTGGGAGCTCCGCGCCCATGGGGCGTCCGGATTCCCCCGACGAGCCGATCACGACCGCGACGCTGGGGGACGATCTCGCGGCCGTCGTCGAGGCGGTAGGCGGCGGCCCTGCTCATGCGCTCGGCCATTCCGCCGGTGGGGTGATCACGATGCGCTTCGCGCTCGATCATCCCGCTCTGCTCCGCAGTCTCGTCCTGGTCGGCACCGCGAGCGAGTGCAACGCCAAGGCGCACGCCTGGTACGAGTCACTCGCCGTCACGGCCGAGACTCACGGCGGGGAAGCGCTTCTCAAGAAGCTCGGCTCCCGCGATGCGACCGACGCGCCTCCCGAGCCGCGGGGCTTCGCGCGGATCTCGCGCGCCATGGGCGGCCTGCACACCGCGCCGCTCACGGCCGAGCTCGAGCGCATCCGCTGCCCCACGTTGGTGGTGGTCGGCGAGAAGGACTTCCTCGGCGTCGGCGGCTCGGTGATCATCAGCCGTCGCATCGCCGGCGCGCGCCTCGAGATCGTGAAGGAGCGCGGCCATGCGCTCTTCCACGAGGATCCCACGGGATTCAACGCGCTCGTGCTGGATTTTCTGCGCTCGGTGAAGTGATCAGCCGGCGAGATCCAACCGCCGCGCCTCGTCGCTGATCGCGATCAGCGTGTGGCCGGTCGCGGCGACGACCGTGCCCTCGACGAGACTTCCCGGTGCGGCGCTGGCGTCGACGATCGCGGTCGTGAATTGCGGTGTCTTGCCGGAGACGTGACCCGGAGGCCGACGCGCCCGACGTTCGACCAGGATCTCGGTGCGCCGCCCGATCCAACGCCGGTTCCGCTCGGCGGAAATCGCCTCCTGCAGTGCGATCACGGCCGTGAGACGTCGTGCCTTCTCCGCCTCGGGCACCGAGTCGGGCCAGTTGGCGGCGCGGGTCAGGGTACGCGGCGAGTACTTGTAGAGAAACGCCTGGTCGAACCGCAGCTCGTCGAGCAGGCCATGGGTGGCGTCGAAATCTTCCGCGGACTCGTCGGGAAAGCCGACGATGACGTCGGTCGAGAGCGCGATCTCCGGGATCGCGTCGCGCACCGAGGCGACCAGGTCGCGGAAGGCCGCGATCGTGTAGCCGCGAGCCATGCGCTCGAGCACCGCGTCCGAACCGGACTGGACGGGGAGGTGGAGCTGCGGTGCGACCGCCGGCACCTCGCGCATCACCCTGATCAGCTCCGGGGTGACGTCGGCCGGATGAGGCGAGGTGAACCGAAGGCGCGCGACGCCCTCGACCTCGGCCGCGCGACGAAGCAGCTCGGCGAAGTCACACGCGCCGTCGCGGTAGGCGTTGACGGTCTGCCCCAGGAAGACGATCTCGCGGGCACCATCCGCGACCGCCGCGCGCACCTCGCGCAGCACCGCGTCGACCGGCAGGCTTCGCTCGCGGCCCCGAACGTAGGGCACGACGCAGAAGGTGCAGAACTTGTCGCAGCCCCGCATCACGGTGACCAAGGCCCGGACGGCACCGGGCGTGCGCGTGCTCCGCAGGTCGGCGTAGGTCTCGTCCGGATCCAGCCGGACGTCGGTGACGGCGCGAGAATGGTTCCGCCGCGCGCCGGTGTTCGGATCGCCGTCGGCGGCGCGGGTGTAGTCGGTCCCGGCCGGACGAGTGGCGCGAATCGCGTCCAGCAACGCAGGCAGTCGGCGATAGGCGTCCGGGCCGACGACCAGGTCGAGCATGGGGACGCGGCGCGTGACCGCGGCGCGATGGTGCTGAGCCATGCATCCCGACATTCCGAGCACGAGCCCGGGGCGGCTCGCCTTCAGGCGTGCGAGGTCGGTGAGACGACCGACGACTCGCTCTTCGGCATGCTCGCGGATGGCGCAGGTGTTGAGGAGAATCACGTCGGCGACGGCGGGCTCGCTGGTGCGCGTATAGCCGGAGGCCTCGACCTGTCCGAGGATCAGCTCGGCGTCGGCGAAGTTCATCTGGCAGCCATACGTCTCGAGGTAGATGGCGGGCGCCACGGCGGCGGGACTATAGCGATGGTGTTTCGCTGCGGCAACGCGCGTTCATTCCAACGGGGGATCTCTCCCCCTTCGCACGCGGAGGTTCGAATCGTGAGTCTCGTCCTCGTTGGCGCGTGTGCCGAGGCGATGTGTTAGACGGTGAGGCGTGCCGAGCGCGCACGACGACCCGCGGCGCCAGTTTCGCGACCTCGAAGCGACGTTGCTGCTCTGTCCGCGCTGCAACGTGGCGGTCCCGGTCAGGAAGCGCCTCTTGCTCGTCCTCCCCGAGGGCGACAAGTTCGAGTACGTCTGTTCGCGGTGCGGCTCCACCTGCGGGACCAAGATCGAGCGCCCGCCGCCTCCACGGTTCGGACTCTGAGGATGCGCATCGTCTCGATGTTGCCGAGCGCGACCGAGATCGTCTGCGCCCTCGGAGCCTCTGATTCCCTGGTCGGCGTGTCGCACGAATGCGACTACCCTCCCGAGGTGCGCGGCCGTCCGGCCGTGACGCGCCCGAAGATCGACCCGCGCGGCACGAGCGCCGCGATCGATGCCGACATACGCGCGCTCGTTCGCGCGGGGCTCGGGATCTACGAGATCGACGTCGACAGGCTGCGGGCCCTTCGGCCGGACGTGATCGTGACGCAGCATCAATGCGACGTTTGCGCGGTTCCGTTTGCCGAGGTCGAGGCGGCGGCGCGCGCGGTCGTCGGGGGCGCGGTCACGATCGTGTCGCTGGCGCCGCGTGTGCTCGGCGACGTGTGGCGCGACATCGAGCGCGTGGCCATGGCACTGGGGCGCGTCGACGCGGGTCGCGAGGTGACGGCGCGCGCCTTGGAGCGCCTCGGGCGTGTCGCGGACCTGACGCGCGGCCTCGACCGTCCGACGGTCGCGTGCCTCGAGTGGCTCGAGCCGCTGATGCTGGCGGGCAACTGGATGCCGGAGCTGGTCGAGGTCGCGGGCGGCACCTATCCGTTCGGAACGGCCGGTGAGTCGAGCGTGGTCGGTGAGTGGCAGACGCTGGTGACCGCGCAACCCGACGTCGTCGTGCTCATGCCCTGCGGGTTCCCGATTGCGCAGACACGACGGGAGCTCGACCGGGTGCGGATGCGACCGGAGTGGCGAGCGCTTCACGCGGTGCGGCGCCAGCGGGCGAGCGTCGTCGACGGCAACGCCTACTTCAACCGACCGGGGCCTCGGCTGGTCGAAAGCGCCGAGATCCTCGCCGCCTTGCTGCATCCGAGGGAGTGCGGCGCGTGGGCGACACCCGACACGGTCGAGCCGATCGCCTGCCTCTAGCCGGAAAGGGCGATCTAGCGCGCTCTGAGCCTCCGCGCGTGAAGCGCGCGGCCGAGCGCGAGCGAGCCGGGAGTGGGGCCCCGGACGGGCTTCGCCCGTCCCGGGCGAGGGAGAGATCCCTCGCATTAACTTGACACTCGAAAACGAAGGTTAGTACGGTCGGCGACGGGTCGCGACCGCGATCCGATGACGTGTGGTCGATAAGACCCACGTCCGATCGAGGTGTGAGTGCGCGTCCTCTTGGTTGACGATCATACGCTCTTCCGTCAGGGCCTGCGGACCCTACTCGAAAAGCATGGTGCCTTTCAGGTCGTCGGCGAGGCCGAGGACGGGCGGCGGGGGGTGACGCTCGTCGAGGAGCTGCATCCCGACGTCGTAGTCATGGACATCGCGATGAAGGGACTGAACGGGATCGAGGCGACTCGCCAGGTACGCAGCCGGTTCCCGAACACGCAGGTGGTGATGCTTTCCATGCACCTGCTCGAGTCTTACGTCCGCCAGGCACTCGAGGCCGGCGCCGCGGGCTATCTGCTGAAGAGCGCCGCCGGCAGCGAGCTGGTGGCGGCCCTGGAGAGCGTTCGCAACGGCGGCAGCTACTTCAGCGCGCCGGTCTCCCGCATGATCGTCGAGGGCTATCTCGAAACCAGCAAGGTGGCCACGGCGGAGAAGCTCTCCGTCCTCACTCCGCGGGAGCGAGAGGTGCTGCAGCTGATCGCCGAGGGCAACAGCTACAAGGAGATCGCCTCCGCGCTCAAGATCAGCCCGAAGACGGTGGGACAGCATCGGGACCGTCTGATGCAGAAGCTCCACTGTCGCCGCACAGCAGAGCTCGTGAAGTTTGCTTTGCGCGAAGGGGTAACCCCGGACTCCGAGTAAGTGCCGGTTTTCTCAGCGGATTCTAGTTGTACGGGAATGCTGAGAGCCAATCGCGGTACTCAAGTCCAGTGTTCTAGGGAAAAATTTCTTAGCCGATAGGGAAATGGATGCATTTACATAGCTTTGGGCTCGCGAGATAACGGTTCCGTCGTGGGGAGGTGTGTTCGGGCATTCCTCAATGCCTTATCCAGAACACCGAGTGCCTCATGGCTTATCCTCCTTCTCTCTGGGGGGTGGCGTTAACGGACACGGCACCCGAGAACGTCACCCCCAGAGGGGCTCTCCAGAAGGCTCGCACCCCTACGCGGCTGAGTTTCCCGGATTTTGATTCGACACGGTCACTCGGCTAAGCCCCGAGTGGATGCCGCCGCATCATCGATCCTCCGAATCGCGCAGCGTTTCTTGCGCCATCGTCACGGTCAGCGACACGCGGAGCTCGGGTGATGACCGGAGCGGATCCGTCATCCGTGCGGCACTCGAACGAGCGGGTCACGCCGTGTCCTCGGCCGTGATCGTCCCGGACGAGTCCGAAGCCATTCGCGAGGCGGTGACGGCGGCCGTGGAGCGGCAACGGGTCGTGGCCGTCATCGTCACCGGCGGCACCGGCATCGCTTCCCGCGACGTCACCATCGAGAGCCTGGCTCCATTGTGGACCAAGGAGTTGCCGGGCTTCGGGGAGATCTTCCGCGCGCTCAGCTTCGCCGAGATCGGGGCCGCCGCGTTTCTCAGCCGCGCGACCGCCGGGATCATCGCCGGAGCCTTCGTGGCGGTGCTCCCGGGGTCGCCGGCGGCCTGCCGGTTGGCGCTGGAGCGTCTCGTGATCCCGGAGCTCGGCCACATCGCGGAGCTGATCGAGGCATGACCGTCCGCGTCCTCTTCTTCGCCTATCTGCGGGAGCGGGTGGGAATCCGCGAGACCACCGTGGAGGTGGCGGAAGGCGCCGTGGTCGACGACCTCTGGCGGCGATTGCGCGAGCGCTTCGAGCGCCTCCCCGCGGAGTCGCCGCGCTTCGCGGTCAACCGTGTCTACGTTGACAAGGGCCATGCCCTCCACGACAATGACGAGCTCGCGCTGATTCCACCCGTAAGCGGCGGAAACTAATTGTGAATTCGTTCTACCGCGTCACCGAACAGCCTCTCGATACGAGCGTGCTCCTCGCCGCCGTGGGCGATCCTGGCGCGGGCGGAACGGCGCTCTTCGTCGGAACGACGCGCGACGAGAACGAGGGCCGGGTCGTCGAGCGCCTCGAGTACGAGGCCTACGAGGCCATGGCGGTCGACGAGATGCGGCTGATCGGCGAGGAGATCCTGCGGCGGTGGCGCGTGGTTGCGGTCGCCATGGTGCACAGGATAGGGGTCGTGCCGGTGGGGCAGGCGAGCGTGGCGGTCGCCGTCTCGGCGGCCCATCGCGAGGAAGCGTTCGCCGCCTGTCGGTACGGCATCGACACGCTCAAGGCCACCGTTCCGATCTGGAAGAAGGAATATTATCTGGGCGGTGAGCGTTGGGTGGGCCCGTGCCACACGCACGACGCGCCCGTACGAGGATGAGATGAACATTCGGAAGGCGGTGCACGCGGGATACTGCTGGGGGGTCGAGCGCGCGCTCGACATCGTCAACGACACGGCGGCCAGCCATCCCGGTGAGACGGTGCGTACGCTCGGACCGATCATTCACAATCCTCACGTGGTGCAGTCGCTCGAGGACAAGGGCGTTCGATCGGTCAACGGACTCGACGAGATGACCCAAGGCGACACCGTCATCATCCGTACCCACGGCGTCCCCCCGGAGACCTACGAACAGGCACGCAGCCAAGGCCTGAACGTCGTCGACGCCACGTGTCCGCTCGTGACCCTGGTGCAGAACAAGGCACGGCAGCTGGTGCAGGAGGGCTACCATCTCGTCATCTTCGGCAACCCGCGTCACCCCGAGGTGATCGGCACCATCGGTCACGCCGGCGGCAAGGCCACGGTCATCGAGAAGCCGGAAGACATCGCAGGCGTGACGCTGCCGAAGCGCGTCGGCGTCGTCGTACAAACCACACAGGAGATCGAGCTCCTGGCGTCGTTCCTCGCCGAGCTCGCACCGCGCTGCAAAGAGGTCAAGATCTTCAACACCATTTGCAACCCGACGATCGAGCGCCAGGAAGCGGCGCGCGAGCTCGCCCGCGAGGTCGAGGTGGTCATCGTGGTGGGCGGCAAGAACAGCTCCAATACCCGCCACCTCGCCGAGGTCTGTCGCGAGGAGGGTGCGGTTGCCCATCACATCGAGGATGCGACCGAGCTCGATCCCGCCTGGGTGAGGGGTCGACAGAACGTCGGCGTCACGGCGGGCGCCTCGACGCCGGGATGGCTCATGGATCAGGTCATCGAGCGCATTCAGGCGATCGGCGATCCGGCGTAGTCGACGGAGCGGCGACACGATGCTCCGGAATCGCGAAATTCCGGAAGTCGCGTTGACCGTTTTTGAATCGCCGTGATACCTTCGTTCCTCGCAACCATGTCTCGCTCCGTCAGCGTCGGCCTGATGATCATGGGGCTGCTGCTCGCTGCCGGATGCGGACCCGCCCGCAGAGGGCTGCCGGCACCCCCTTCGGATCTGGAATGGAGTCCTCATACGGCCCTGCTCCCGGGTCACCCGGCGCCGGTCGAGCCGAAGGTTGCCGCCATGGGCGATTTTCTCGTCGGCGAAGTGGCGCTCAACGAGGGGAACTACGACGTCGGTTTGAAGGCGTTCCGCTCGGCCGTCGAGAACGACCCCGACAGCCCGTTGCTCCGCCAACGTCTCGCCATGCTGCTGGTGCGGAAGGGCATGCTCACCGAGGCGCTCGCGCACTGCGAGAGGGTCGTCGAGCTGCAGCCGCAGAACAGCGAGACCCGCCTGCTGTTGGCGGGCATCCTCTCGGCGCTGAACCGCCACGACGAGTCGGTCGCGGAGTACCGGAAGGTCATCGAGCTCGAGCCCCGCAATCAAGAGGCCTACCTCTACCTCGGCGCGCTCTATGGAAAGCAGGGCAAGTACGACGAGGCGGTGGCGACGCTCGGCAAGCTGATCGAGCTCAACCAGCGGTCGGTGCTCGGCTACTACTACCTCGGACGGGTGTACACCTCGGCGGGCCAGCTCGACAAAGCCGAGCACGCGTTCCGCGAGGCGCTGGCGCGGAATCCCCAATCCGAGCTCATCCTCATGGACCTCGCCACGCTCTACGAGCTCCGCAAGGACTACCCGCACGCCATCGAGCTCTACCAGCAGATCCTCTCCCAGAACCCGAACAGCGCGCTCGTCCGCAAACGACTCGGCGGCCTCTACATCGGGCAAAAGAAGCTCGACGAGGCGCTGCTGCAGTACCACGCGCTCGAGAAGATCGAGAACGATCCCGAGGAGACACGGATCAAGATCGCGCTGATCTACCTGGAGAAGGGCGAGTACGACCGTGCGGCCACCGAGCTGAACCTGGTGCTGGCGGCCGAGCCCGAGAACCAGCGCGTGCACTACTACCTGGGGGCGATCTACGCGCAGACCCAGGAGTTCTCGAAGGCGATCGAGCAGCTGCAACGGATCGACGTCTCGTCGGAATACTACGTCGACGCCCGCATCCAGCTGGCATCCGTGTACCAGCGCGAGGACAAGACCGCCGAGGCGATTCACGAGATCGAGCAGGCCGTGAAGGCGAAGGGACAGAACGCGGAGCTGCTCGCCTACCTCGCCGCCCTGCACCGCGAGCAGAAGGAATACCCCCAGGCCATCGCGGTGCTCGAGCAAGCCGTGAGCCTCGAGCCCGACAATGACCAGCACGTCTTCTCGCTGGGCGCGACCTACGACGAGGCCAAGAACAAGCCGAAGGCGATCGAGATGATGGAGCGCGCCATCGCGCTCAATCCGCAGAACGCCGCGGCCCTCAACTATCTCGGCTACACGTACGCGGAGCTGGGCGAGCGACTCGACGAGGCCGAGAAGTTGATTCGCCGAGCCCTCTCGATCGAGCCCGACGACGGCTTTTACATCGATTCGCTCGGGTGGGTGTACTACCAGCGCGGCGACTACGGGCGGGCGATCGAGCAATTGGAGCGTGCGATCGAGCATGCCGGTGACGACCCCACGGTCACCGAGCATCTCGGCGATGCCTACGAGAAGAGCGGCAAGACCCGCGACGCCATTCGCGTCTACGAGGAAGCGCTCGGCAAGGCAAAGGAACCGGAGCAGATCAATCGCCTCAAGGGGAAGCTTCGGGCCCTCGGTGCCGGGACGCGTGCGGGTGCGACCGAGTCCTAGCGCGCACGCGTGGCTCTTGGGGGTGCTGGTCGCGTGCGCGCTCGTGACGGCGTGTCAGCCGGTCAGGACGCGCCCGGCGTGGCCCGGCGTGGAGCCCTCGGCCTCGCGGCTGCTCGAGGCGCTGGCCGGCCGCCGTACCGCGGTGACGTCGGTTCGCGGCTTTGCGCAGGTCGCCTATCGCAGCGGTGAGGAGAATCTCGGGGCGCGGCATGCGGTATTGGCCCGGCGCCCCGATCACTTTCGCCTCGAGGTGTTGTCGCCCTTCGGTGCGCTCGCCGTGGTCGCGAGCGATGCGCGCGAGCTCGTCGTCTACGCCCGTCGTGAGGCCAAGATCTACCGCGGCCCGGCGACCGCGGAGAGCGTCGAGGCCTACACCCAGGTTCCGGTGCCGGTCGCGGACGTGACCGCGATCCTGCTCGGTCTGCCTCCAGAGCGCCCGGCCGCGGGTCAAGCGAGCGTCACTCGCGACGACGCGGTCGGCTCCTACAAATTGACGATCCCCGTCGAGGGCGGGCGCGAGCTCGTGTGGTTCGAGCCCGAAACCCTCATGCCCGTCGCCAGCGAGATCCCGCTTCCCGACGGGCACAAGCTCCGTGTCGCGTTCGGCGAGTATCGCGCCATCGGTTCGCTCCGGTTTCCGCATGCCATCGACATGCAGGTCGAGCCGGGAGATCGGCTGCTGCGGGTACGCTACGAGTCGCCGTCGGTCAACGTCCCGATCACCGACACGCTCTTCAGCTTTCCGCCCCGGGAGGGGCTGAAGGAGCTGACGATCGAGCAGTACGGGGCGGAGGTCGGCGGATGACGCGGAGGGGGATCCTCGCCGTCATTCTGCTCGCGACGGTGGTCGCCGTCGCGCCCGGGTGCCGTCGGAGCACGACCGATCGGCTCCGGCAGGGGGATCGGCTGGTCACGGCCATGATCAGCGACCCCAAGACCTTCAATCCCATCCTCTCCGTCGACGGCGCCTCGAGCGAGGCGCTGGGCGACGTCTTCGACGGTCTCCTGCGCATGAATCCGCGGACGACCCTTGCCGAGCCGATGCTGGCGTCGTCCTGGGAGCACGACGACGCCGGCACCACCTGGACGTTCCACCTTCGCAGCGACGTCACCTGGCACGACGGCCAGCCCTTCACCGCCGACGACGTCGCGTTCACGCTGCAGGCGATCTTCGATCCCAAGGTCCCCAACAGCTCCAAGCACGTGCTCACCGTCGGCGGCGCGCCGATCCGCCCCGAGGTCGTCGATGCGCACACGATCCGGCTCCACCTGGCCGAGCCGTTCGCGCCGCTTCTCAACAGCATCGGCTTCGGAATCCTTCCCAAGCACATCCTCGGCCCGGCCCTGGCCGACGGTACGTTCGCCCAGATGTGGGGGATCGACACGCCGCCGGAGAAGATCGTCGGCACGGGACCGTATCGCCTGGTGCGGTACGTGCCGGCGCAGCTCGTGCAGCTGCAGCGCCATCCCCGCTACTGGATGCGCGACGAGAACGGCGGCGAGCTGCCGCGGCTCGCGGAGCGGACGCTCTTGATCGTGCCGGACCAGAACACCATGTACCTCAAGTTCCTCGACCGGCAGCTGCACCTCTATTCCCCTCGTCCCGAGGAGGTCGACGACATTCGCGGTCGGACCGAGGAGCTCGAGGCGACGCTCACCAAGATCGGCCTCGATACCGGGATGCTGTTCGTGAGCTTCAACCGCAATCCGGCGCACTACGTGAAGGACGGCAAGAGTGACCCGCGCCTCGCGTGGTTCACCGATCCGAAGTTCGTGCAGGCGATCGCCCACAGCGCCGACACCAAGAGCATGATCCAGAACACCTACTTCGGGTACGGCCAAGCGGCGACCTCCTCGATCTCACCGGAGAACAAGGTCTTCTACAATCCCAACCTGACGCCCTACGCCTACGACCTCGAGACCGCGCGCCGCTTGCTCGACGAGGGCGGCTATCGCGATCGCGACGGGGACGGCGTGCGCGAGGACTCCGAGGGCCATCCCCTCGAGTTCGAGCTCTCGACCAACGCGGGGAATCAGGTGCGCGAGCGCCTGTGCTCGATCCTCAAGGAGGACTGGACGAAGATCGGGATCAAGGTCAACTACCGGCCGCTCGACTTTGCCACGCTGGTCGAGAAGCTCTCGGTCAACTACGACTGGGACGCGATGGTGATGGGATTCACGGGTGGGGTCGAGCCGCACAACGGTGCCAACCTCCTCCGCTCGTCCGGCAACCTCCACCTCTGGCATCCCAATCAGGCGAAGCCCGCGACCCCCTGGGAGGCCGAGATCGACGAGGAACTCGCGCGCGGCGCCCGCGAGCTCGACGGCGAGCGCCGCCGCGCCCACTACTGGCGCATCCAGGAGATCCTCCATCGCGAGCTGCCCATGATCCAGCTGGTACGCCAGGAGCGGTTCGTCGCCGCCAAGAGTTACCTCGTCGACTTCAACCCGACGGTCTGGGGCCTGTACCAGCCCGAGCGCATCGCGATCCGACCCTGAGCCATGGCGCGGTTCGTGGCCCGCCGCCTGCTGCAGATGATCCCGCTGCTGATCGGGATCACCTTCCTGTCGTTCGTCGTGATCGATCTGGCACCGGGCGACTTCTTCGATGCGCTCAGCATGAACCCCTCGATCTCGCCCGAGCTGGTGCGCGAGATGAAGACGGAGTTCGGCTACGGCCAGCCCCTGCCGGTCCGATACGCGCGTTGGCTCTGGCGCGCCGTGCATCTCGACCTCGGCATCTCGATCGCGTATCGAGTCGGCGTGCTGGACCTGATCGAGAGCCGGGCGCTCAATACCGTGATCCTGGCGGTCGCGAGCATGGTCTTCACCTGGGCGCTCGCGATTCCGATCGGCATCATCGTCGCGCTTCGACGCGGCACGCTCCTCGACCGGTCGCTCTCGTTCGTTGCGTTCTTCGGCATGTCGGTGCCGAGCTTCTTCCTCGCCTTCCTCTTGATGTACGTGGCGCTCGAAACCGGATGGTTTCCCGTCGGAGGAACGACGTCGCTCGACTACCCCTTGCTCGGACCGTTCGAGCGGATCGCGGATCGAGCGTCGCACCTGGTGCTGCCGGTGATCGTGCTCGGGACGGGGGGCATGGCGAGCCTCATGCGCCTCATGCGGAGCCAGCTGCTCGAGATTCAAAGCGCCGACTACGTCCGGACGGCGCGGGCCAAGGGCGTGCCGGAATGGCTGGTGATCACCAAGCACGTGCTCCGCAATGCGCTCAACCCGTTCGTGACCCTCGCCGGCTACGAGCTCGGCACGCTGCTCGGCGGCGCGGCGCTGGTCGAGGCCGTGATGAACCTGCAGGGTCTCGGCACCTTGATGCTGGATGCCGTCCGTTCGCTCGACCTCTACCTCGTCATGGGATCGGTCCTGATGGGGTCGATGTTGCTCTTGCTCGGCAACCTGCTGGCCGACGTCGCCCTCACCATGGTCGATCCGCGCATCGACTTCTCGCGCCTCGAGGCCGCTCGCTGAGATGAAAGGCCGGGCGCGGATGAGCTGGCCCGTTCGGGCGAGCATCGCGATCCTGATCGTCCTCTACGGGAGCGCGCTCTTCGCGCCCGTGCTCGCGCCGTATCACTACGCCGAGCAGACGCGGGACTTCCCGAATTGCCCGCCCTCTCCGCTGCATGTGAATCCGCCGCGGCTGTGGGCGAGCGAAGGCCTCCTGTACACCCATCCGTACGTCCTGGCGCCCGGAACCGGGCGTCGCTACACGGAGAGCACCGACAAGGTGGCGCTCGCATGGCTCGAGCGCGGCAGCCTCCTCACGACGCGCGATCCCGGCCGGCGCCTCTTCCTTCTCGGGACCGACGGGCTCGGCCGCGATCTCTTCTCGCGGATCGTCTACGGCGGCCGCATCAGTCTCACGGTCGGCCTGCTCGGAGTCGCCATCAGCTTCGCGATCGGTCTCAGCGTCGGCGCGGTGGCGGGGTACGTCGGGGGCCGCTTCGACGACGTCGTGATGCGCGCCACCGAGATCCTGATGTCGCTGCCGTCGTTCTACTTTCTGTTGGCGCTCGCCGCCGTGATCCCCCCGTCGCTCAGCTCCGCCGAGACCTTCGTGATGATCGTGGTCATCATGAGCTTCATTCGCTGGGCGGGCTTCGCGCGTATCATCCGCGGCATGGTCGCGTCGATCCGTGAGCTCGAGTACGTGCAGAGCGCGCGCGCGCTCGGTGCGGGTCGCGCGCGTATCATCGTGCGCCACGTGATCCCGGCGACGTTCGGCTACACGATCGTCGCCGCGACCCTCAGCATTCCCGGCTTCATCCTCGGGGAGAGCGCGCTCTCGTTGCTCGGGCTCGGCATCCAGGAGCCGGATGCCAGCTGGGGCAACCTGCTGGCCGATGCGCAGAACGTGCAGAGCATCGCGCAGTTTCCGTGGATCCTGTCGCCGGGGGTCTTCATCTTCCTCACGATCATGTCGTTCAACTTTCTCGGGGACTATCTGCGCGACATGCTCGATCCCCGCAGCGTCGGAGTCCGCGGATGAGCGACACGATGCCCTTGCTCGAGGTGCGCGATCTGCACACCTACTTCGAGACCGAGGACGGCTGCGGGCGGGCGGTCGACGGCGTCAGCTTCTCGGTGTCGTCGGGGCGGACGCTCGGTCTGCTCGGGGAGTCGGGGTGCGGCAAGAGCGTGACGGCGCTCTCGATCCTGCGACTGGTGGCGCCTCCGGGGCGGATCGCCGCCGGCGAGATTCGCTATCGGGGCGAGGATCTCCTGCAACGCTCCGAGCGGGCGATGCGCGAGATCCGCGGCGGCGAGATCGCGATGATCTTCCAGGAGCCCATGACCTCGCTGAACCCCGTCTTCACCATCGGCAACCAGATCGGCGAGGCGGTGCGACTCCACCAGCGGGCCGATCGCACGACCGTCCGCTCCCGTGTCGTCGAGGCGTTGCGCAGGGTCGAGATCCCCGAGCCCGAGCGCCGCATGGGGAGCTACCCGCACGAGCTCTCGGGCGGGATGCGCCAGCGAGTGATGATCGCAATGGCGCTCGCCTGCAGGCCGAGCCTATTGATCGCGGACGAGCCGACGACCGCGCTCGACGTCACGATCCAGGCGCAGATCCTCGAGCTTCTCCGCGGGCTCCGTGACTCCCTCGGGATGGCGATGATCCTCATCACCCACGATCTCGGCATCGTCGCCGAGCAGGCCGACGAGGTGGCGGTCATGTACGCGGGTCGCATCGTCGAGCACGCCACGGTGCTCGACGTGTTCGAGCGTCCGCTTCATCCCTACACGATCGCGCTCATGCAGGCGGCCGGCCAGCGTCATGGCGAGCGGCGGCGCCGCCTCGAGGCTCTGCCCGGCACGGTTCCGAGTCTCTTTCGCCGGCCGAGCGGATGTCGCTTCCGCGATCGTTGCGCTCGGGCGATCGCGGCCTGCTCGGAGATCGATCCGATGTTGGAGGAGAAGGCGCCCGGGCACACCGTCGCCTGTATTCGGGTATGAGCGCCAACGAGCGAGACGGCGGTCCCTTGCTCGTCGCGCGCGGGCTCCGCAAGCACTATCCCGTCGCGAGCGGATTCCTCTCGCGTGAGCGACTCGCCGTGCGCGCGCTCGACGGCGTGGACATCACGATCGCGGCCGGTGAGACCCTGGGGGTGGTCGGAGAGTCGGGTTGCGGCAAGTCGACGCTCGGCCGCTGTCTGCTGCGGCTCGTCGAGCCCACCGGCGGCGAGGTGCGATTCGATGGTCACGACCTCCTCACGTTGTCCGCGAGCGCGATGCGGCAGATGCGACGCGAGATGCAGATCATCTTCCAGGACCCGTATGCGTCGTTGAACCCCCGCATGCGCGTCGGTCGCATCGTGGCCGAAGGTCTGGAGGTCCATGACCTCGCGCACGGCCACGAGAAGCGGCGGCGCGTCGAGGAGCTGCTGGTCAAGGTCGGCCTCGGCCCCGAGCACTACGATCGCTACCCCCACGAGTTCAGCGGCGGTCAGCGCCAACGCATCGGCATCGCCCGCGCCCTCGCGGTCGGGCCGCGGTTCATCGTTGCCGACGAGCCGGTCTCGGCGCTCGATCTTTCGATCCAGGCCCAGGTGCTGAATCTTCTCGCCGACCTGCAGGAGCAGATGGGTCTCGCCTATCTCTTCATCTCGCACGACCTCCGCGTCGTCGAGCACATCAGCCACCGGGTCGCCGTGATGTACCTCGGGCGCATCGTCGAACAGGCCCCACGCGAGACGCTGTACGCGAATCCACGGCATCCCTATACGCGCGCTTTGCTCGCCGCCGTGCCGGTGCCGGATCCGCGGCGGCGGGCGCATCGGGAGCCGCTCCGCGGAGACGTGCCGAGCCCGTTGCATCCTCCGAGCGGCTGCGCCTTTCATCCGCGCTGTCCGTTCGCCGAGCCGCGCTGTCGCGCCGAGACGCCCGCACTCATCGAGGGAGCCGGCGGACACGCGGTCGCATGTCACGTCTTCCCCGCTCCACCATAATCGTTTAGGAAGACGGCATGGTGGATCGCTGGCGGCCAGGGCGGGGGGGAGTGGCGAGACCGGTCGCGCCGAGGCCTCTGCCGATTCGCGCTCCGGAAGCCGGCATGATCGGCTGGCGTGAGATCCGCACCGTGCTCGATCAGGGGACGCAGGTCAACGGAAAGCTCAGCTTCGCGGCCCCGACGCGCATCGAGGGCCGCCTCCGCGGCGAGGTGCGATCGACCGACCTCCTCGAGATCGCGAAATGCGGGGTAGTCCACGGCTCGATCTGGGCCAAGACCCTGGTCGTCGCCGGCGAGGTCCGCGGGCAGGTGCTGGGGGCCGAACGAGTGGAGATTCAAGCCGGAGGGCGCGTCTTCGGACTCGTCGAGACGCGCGCCCTCGTGGTGGTCGACGGCGCGATCTTCGAAGGCGACCTGCGCATGAACCGCGAGGAGTCGCCCGCCCTCATGGAGCGACCCGCTCGCGGCTGAGCTAACTGCTCTTCGTGGTGCGGCTCGAGGTGTCCTCCTCGATGCGGGCCGCTTTGCCGGAGAGGTCGCGCAGATAGTAGAGCTTCGCTCGGCGCACCTTGCCGAACGAGACGACCTCGATCTTGTCGACACGCGGAGAATGGAGAGGAAACGTCCGCTCGACCCCGACCCCGTACGACATCTTGCGGACCGTGAAGGTCTCGCGCACGCTGGCTCCGCTCCGCCGGATGCAGACGCCTTCGAAGAGCTGGATGCGCTCCTTGTCGCCTTCGACGATGCGAACGTGGATGCGCAAGGCGTCGCCGGCGCGGAACGCGGGCTGCGACTCCTTCAGTTGTTGGCGCTCGATGGAATCGATGATGTTCACGGGTGTGCCTCCTGTAATTCGTCCTGCCGGCCACACATCCGATCGAGGATGATGGCTGCGGCGCTGCGTACGGAGAGGTGGTTGTAGTCTCCGGTTCCCAACACGGGAGGGAGCTGGTGGTCGGCCCGTTGCATGACCTCGTGGGTCAGGCCCCAGCCGGTACCGAAAAGGAAGAGCAACGGTCGGGCGGTGGTCGCCGCCAGACCGCGGAGCGCGGCGTACGAGATCGTCGGTTGGCGCGTGCGTGCCGAGGTGGCCAGCAACAGCGGCGTTTCTCCGGCGTCCCGCTCGACGTCGACGATGGTGCGATCGAGATCCTCGCTGAGGCCGACCAGGGCCAGCGCGTCCTTGCGGGTCTCGTTGTAGGTCGCACCCCAGCCGGACTCCCAGTGCGCGAGGATGCGGGCCGAGAGGTCGCGCAGTGCCTGCACCGGCGTCACGACGTAGAAGCGCCGGACGCCGTACGTGCAGGCGGCGCGCGCGATGTCGTGGATGTCGAGGTGGGTCACCGCCGTCGTCACCACGTCGCCGTTCTTGTCGTAGACCGGGAAGTGCAGCAACGCGAGGTAGAGGGGCGCCATCTCAGAGCTCCTTCCCGCGCTCGAGCAGGTCGGGTCGGATGCGAGCGGTCACCTCGCGCGCGGCCTCGGCACGCCACGCGGCAACCGCCGCATGATCGCCCGAGAGCAACACGGGGGGAACGCTCCGGCCTCGGAACGTCTCCGGACGGGTGTACTGCGGATACTCCAACCGATCGTCGACGAACGACTCGTGACCGGCGGATTCGAGATTGCCGAGCGCCCCGGGGATCTGGCGCACCACCGCGTCGATGACGACGAGCGCCGCGGGCTCTCCTCCGGAGAGGACGTAGTCGCCGATCGACAGCTCCTCGTCGACGAAATCGCGCACGCGCTCGTCGACGCCCTCGTAGCGGCCGCATACCAAGACGAGGTCGTCGAGCGCGGCGAGCGCCATCACCTTGCGATGATCGAGCGCAGCCCCGCGCGGCGAAAGCAGGACGCGGTGGGCTCGCGGGGCGACCGCGGCCACGGCCTCGAGCGCCTCGACGATCGGCGCGACCTTCATCACCATGCCGTGACCGCCGCCGTAGGGGGTATCGTCGGTCGAGCGATGGCGATCGTGCGTGTACTCCCGCAGGTCGACCAGCGACACCTCGAGCAGTCCGGCATCGCGGGCGCGTTTCGGAACGCCGACCGTCAATGGCGAGGCGAAGAGCTCGGGAAAGATGGTGACGACGTGGACGCGCATCGTCAGCCCTCGAGCAAACCGTCGATCGGGTCGATCACGACGCGCCCGCCGGCCAGGTCGATCGCCTGCACCACGTCCGCGATCACCGGGATGAGGTACTCGCGATCGTCGCCGCGGACGACCAGCACCTCGTTGGCGCCCGTCGAGAACGAGCGATCGATGGTTCCGAGATGGGCGCCGGCCTTGGTCACCACGTCCAGGCCCTCGAGCTGATAGACGTAGAACTCACCGGGGGCGGGCGCCGGTAGATCGGTCTCGGCGACGGCGAGCGTCGTGCCGACGACCCGGGTGGCCTCGTCGATGCTCCCGATGCCGCGAATCTGCAGCAGCAGCACGTTGCCGTGCGGGCGAGCGCTGATCAGCTCGATCGGATGGGCGCTGGCCGGATCGGGATGCCCGTCCGAAGCGGGACGAGGCGTCAGGAAGAGAGGACGGTCGCTAGGGAGCGGGCTAGTTGCCGGCCCGTAGGGATGGAAGCGGAGGAGACCCCGGATGCCATGCGGGCCGACGATTTCGCCGAGCGCGATCAGCCGTTCGGCTGGAGATCTGTGGGTCTCGTCCTTCATACTGCATGGGGTAGGTACGACGCGGCATCATGCGGTCGCTACTTGTCCTCGACGATCTCCAGAACCACCTTGCGGTTGGTGCGCGAGGCGGCGGCGTTCAGGATGGTACGAATCGACTTGGCGGTGCGTCCCTGTTTGCCGATGATGCGCCCGAGGTCTTCGCGTGCGACCTTGAGCTCGAGGACGGAGGCGGTGTCTCCCTGCGTCTCCTTGACCTCGACGGCGTCCGGATTGTTGACGAGGTACCGGGCCAGGTACTGCACCAGTTCCTTCATGTCGTCTCCCCCGGAGCGATTCCCGCCCGCTTGATCAGCTGGGCAACCGTCTGCGACGGCAGGGCCCCACGGCGGATCCACTCATGGAGTTTTTCTTTTTTGAAGTCAACCAGAGGTGGGTTTGGAAGCGGGTCGTAGGTGCCCACCTGATCGATGGTGCGCCCGCCCCGTGGTGCGCGCTTGTCGGCGACGACGATGCGATAGTATGCGCGCTTCTTGGTGCCCCGTCGGGCGAGTCGGATGGTGACGCTCATGAGGGTCCCTTTCGTGCCGGTCTAGCCGGGGAGTAGATTCGCGAAGCGATTGAGGCCGCCCGGACCCATCTTGGTGAACTTCTTCATCATCTTCTTGGTCTGGGCGTATTGCTTGAGGAAGCGGTTGACGTCGGAGACGTTGGTTCCGCTACCGAGAGCGATGCGACGGCGTCTACTGCCGTTGATCAGGGCATCGTTCCGGCGCTCTTCCTTGGTCATGGAATTGATGATGGCTTCGACGCGTTTCAGCTCGGAGTCCGCGACTCCCGGGTCGACCTTGCCGGCGAGCTTCTTCATGCCGGGGATCATTCCGAGCAGGTCTCCCATCGAGCCAAGCTTTTTCACCACTTGCAGCTGATCGCGGAAGTCCTCCAGCGTGAACTCGTTCTTGCGGAGCTTGCGCTCGAGGGCCTCGGCCTGCTTCTCGTCGTAGGCTTTCTCGACCTTCTCGATCAGCGAGAGGACGTCGCCCTTGCCGAGGATACGCGAGGCCATGCGGTCGGGATGGAAGGGCTCCAGCGCGTCGTTCTTCTCGCCCATGCCGACGAAGAAGATCGGGGCGCCGGTGACGGCGCGGATGGAGAGGGCGGCGCCGCCCCGCGCGTCGCCGTCGAGCTTGGTCAGGATGACGCCGTCGATGTGAAGTTGGTCGTGAAATCCCTGGGCGACGTTGACGGCATCCTGACCGGTCATCGCGTCGGCGACCAGGAATACGTACTTGGGCGTGACCGCGGCCTTGATGGCCGAGAGCTCGGCCATCAACGTCTCGTCGATGTGCAGGCGTCCTGCGGTGTCGACGATCACCGTATCCAAGCCACCCGTCCGTGCCGCCTTGACGCCGTCTCGTGCCAGGTCGACGGGATTCGCGTCGGTGGTGGATGGATGGACGGGACAGTCCACCTGCGCGCCGAGTGCCGTCAGCTGATCGATCGCCGCGGGACGGTAGACGTCGGCCGGCACGAGGTAGGGCCGTCGGCCGCGCTCGATCTTGAGATGGCGCGCGAGCTTGGCGGCGCTCGTGGTCTTACCCGAGCCCTGCAGGCCGACCAGCATGATGACGACCGGCGGCGGAACGCCGAGGTCGAGGGCCTCGGCCTTCTCCCCCATGACCCGGATCAGCTCCTGGTGGATGAACTTCAGGAGGTGCTGCTCGGGGGTCAGGCTCCGCAGGACCTCTTGCCCGAGGGCCTGATCGCGGATCGCGGCGATGAAGGGCTGCACCACCGGGAGCGCGACGTCGGCCTCGAGGAGCGCCATGCGGACCTCGCGCAGCGCCTCGGTCATGTGGCGCTCGGTGATCCTGCCGTGGCCGCGTAGCCGCTTGAATACCTGCTCGAGTTTGTCGCCTAGCGCGTCGAACATAACGGGAATCGGATAAAGCGGGAGACCCTATAGGAGAAGTTCTGAAAGAGGAAACCCCCGGAGATTCGAGGGGGCACGGGTCGTTTTGACCAGCGCCCCCCGATCCCGGGGGTTCCTAAACTGAATCGCTTAGAAGGGGTGGCGACTACATCATGCCGCCCATGCCCCCCATACCGCCCATGCCCGGCGGCGGGCCGCCGGCGGCCTGTTTCTCTTCCGGCTTCTCCGCCACCGTGGCCTCGGTCGTGAGCAGGAGACCCGCTACCGACGCCGCGTTCAGCAACGCCGTCCGCACCACCTTGGTCGGGATCGATGATGCCCGCCTTGATCAGGTCCTCGAACTCCTCGGTGTGGGCGTTGAAGCCGTAAGCACCCTTGCCGAATTCCGGACCTTGTCGAGGACGATCGAGCCTTCCCAGCCGGCGTTGTTGGCGATCTGCCGGCAGGGCTCCTCCACCGCCCGGCGGATGATGTTGACGCCGACCTTCTCCTCCTCGGAGCCGCCCGAGAGCTTGTCGAGCGCCGCCGACGCGCGGATGAGCGCGACGCCGCCGCCGGGAACGATGCCCTCCTCGACGGCCGCCCGAGTGGCGTGCAGCGCGTCCTCGACGCGTGCCTTCTTCTCCTTCATCTCGACCTCGGTCGCCGCCCCGACGCGGATGACGGCGACGCCGCCGATCAGCTTGGCGAGACGCTCCTGAAGCTTCTCGCGGTCGTAATCGGAGGTGGTCTCCTCGATCTGGGCGCGGATCTGCTTGATCCGGCCCTCGATGTCGGCCCTCTTGCCGGCGCCGTCGACGATCGTGCGGTTGTCCTTGTCGACGACGATCCGCTTCGCCTTACCGAGGTCGTTGAGCGTGATGCTCTCGAGCTTGATCCCGAGCTCCTCGGCGATCACCTTGCCGCCGGTGAGGATCGCGATGTCCTCGAGCATGGCCTTCCGACGGTCACCGAAGCCGGGAGCCTTCACGGCGACGCACTGGAGCGTGCCGCGGATCTTGTTGACGACCAGCGTCGCCAGCGCCTCACCTTCGACGTCCTCGGCGACGATGATGAACGGACTGCCCGGTCTTGGCGATCTGCTCCAGGATCGGCAGCAGATCCTTCATGTTGCTGATCTTCTTCTCGTTGATGAGCAGATAGGGGTCCTCGAGGACGACCTCCATGCGCTCCGGATCGGTGACGAAGTAAGGCGAGAGGTAGCCGCGGTCGAACTGCATGCCTTCGACGACCTCGAGCGTGGTCTCGAGGCCCTTGGCCTCCTCGACCGTGATCACGCCTTCCTTGCCGACCTTGTTCATGGCCTCGGCGATGATCTCGCCGACGGTGGTGTCGTTGTTCGCCGAGATCGTGCCGACCTGGGCGATTTCCTTTTGGTCCTTCGTGGGCTTGGAGAGCGACTTCAGCTCCTCCACGATGGCGCCGACGGCGCGGTCGATGCCGCGCTTCAGGCTCATGGGGTCGTGGCCGGCCGCGACCATCTTGATGCCCTCGGCGAAGATGGCGCGGGCGAGCACCGTGGCCGTCGTCGTGCCGTCACCGGCGACGTCGGAGGTCTTGCTGGCGACCTCCTTGACCATCTGGGCGCCCATGTTCTCGAACTTGTCCTCGAGCTCGATTTCCTTCGCGACGGTGACGCCGTCCTTGGTGATGTTGGGGGCGCCGAACGACTTCTCCAGGACCACGTTCCGGCCCTTGGGGCCGAGGGTCACGGTGACGGCGTCCGCCAGGACGTTCACACCTCGCAGGATGCGATCACGCGCATCCTGTCCGAATCTTACATGCTTGGCTGGCATCTGCTTCGTCCTCCTAGCCTTCGACCACGCCGAGGATGTCATCCTCGCGCATGATCAGGTGTTCCTCACCGTTGAGTTTGATCTCGCTGCCCGAGTACTTCCCGAACAGGATCTTGTCGCCAACCTTGACGTCGAGCGTGATCAGCTTGCCGTCGTCGTTGAGTTTGCCCTTGCCGACGGCGACGACCTTCCCCTCCTGGGGCTTTTCCTTGGCCGTATCGGGGATGATGATGCCGCCTTTGGACTTCTCCTCCTCGGCGATGCGCTTCACGATCACCCGATCCTGAAGTGGGCGAATCTTCATCGAGATCTCCTTTCCTTCCTACTGGAATTACTGAGTTTTTTCGACCGGCGGTCCATCGAATTCCAGGGCGGAGCCGAAGGGGCCGGATACGCGCGGGATGAAACCCGGGCGCACCATAAACATCAGAAACGGCTTGTCAACGGGCGTGGGCGACTTCAGCGACCGAGTTTCCGCTTCTCTTCCTCGAGATACTGCCGGTAGAGGACGTCCCACTCGCCCGACCCCTCCGGGACGCGTCGCGAGAGGCTCGCGATCTTGCGGCGAACCTTGGCGTCGAGGGCGTCGTCGACGTTGAAGAAATCGGTCAAGGCGGCCTTGATCTCGCCGAGCACCAGGCGATCGGTTCTGAGATCCGCGACCTCGGGGCCCTGCTTGATGGCCTCGAACGCCAGGTGGGCCAGCGCCGAGATGCGGCCATCGCTGGCGCGGCTCACAGCGTGAACCCCCGCTCCTTGGCGATGCGCTCCTTCACGAGTTGCAACACCTTGTGCCGATCCATGCCGACGAGATCCCGACTATGCGACTCGGCGAAGCGCGCCGCCTCGGCCTCGATGTCCTCCTCGGCGCGGATATTGGCGCGGAATGCCGAGACGATGCGTTGTTCGACCTTGGCACGCTGGCCGGTGATCCGGAGCAGCCCCGCCTTTTCCAGGCGAGTGAGCACGGAGGTCGCGAGGCGTTGCATCTCGCCGTCTCGAAGCTTCATCCGTCGCTACGAGTAGACGGCGACGTGCCCCGACGCAAGCAGGATCCACGGCCGCCCGCGCCGCTTCGATTGACCCTTCGGAGCAATGTCGCTATCCCTTCACTCGACGCGAAACCGGCCGCCGTCGCGGGCTTTTCCAGCCGCCCGATTGCGGTTCCACCCCGAGGCCCTCGTCGATGATCATCAAGATGCAGACCATCGCGACGCCCGACGAGATCGGCGCGGTCGAGGCCAAGCTCCACACCCTCGGATACACGACGGGCAAGATGATCGGCGAGCAGGTGACGCTGATCGGCGTCTACGGCGACATCTCGCGTCTCCCCCAGGAGGAGCTCGCGCAGATGCCGGGCGTCGAGCGCCTGATCCCGATCTCGCGCGCCTACAAGCGGGCCGCGCAGAAGGGCGAGCCCGGCCAACCGATCCATGCCGTGTTCGACATCGGCGGCGTCCCGGTCGGCGGAGCGGACTTGGTGGTGATCGCGGGCCCGTGCTCGGTCGAGAGCGAACGACAGATCATGGACGCGGCGCGGATGGTGAAGGAGGCGGGGGCGCAGTGCTTGCGCGGCGGCGTCGTCAAGTACCGCTCGAGCCCGTACAGCGGTTGGGAAGGCCTGGGCTCGTCGGATCACGAGTCGTTGCGGAAGGGTCTCGAGCTGATCGTCCGGGCCGGGCGAGAGTTCGAGATGCCGACGGTGGTCGAGATCCTCGACCAGGCCGACGTGGCGCTCTACGAGGACACAGGCGTCGCCTGCCTGCAGGTGGGAGAGCCGAACAGCAAGAATCAGGCGCTGCTCAATCGACTGCGCGACACCAAGCTGCCGGTGATCCACAAGCGGGGCAACTCGCTCGACACCGAGGCGTATCTCCTCTGGGTCGAGCGCGTCATGACGACCGGCAAGGAGAACGTCATCCTCTGCGAGCGCGGCATCACGAGCTGCAATCGCTACACCAGAAACACGCTCGATCTCGGCAGCGTCGCCGCCTTTCACTACCAATTGTCCGGGCTGCCCGTCGCCGTCGATGCCTCGCACGGCACCGGGATTCGCGACCTGGTGTTCCCGCTCACCCTGGCCGGCATCATGGCCGGTGCCTCGGTGGTGCTGGTCGAAGCGCATCCGAATCCGCTCGTCGCCAAGTCGGACGGCATGCAGGGATTGTTTCCGGAGCAGCTGAAGGGCCTCGTGCGCGCGGCGCGCGATACCTGGGCGCTCCGCCAACGCACCGACCGCGAATACGTCGCCACCGTGGCCCTGCAGCGCACCTACGAGGCTCGCATGCAGGCCGACCGCGCGCGATTCTTCGGCGAGGGCTGACCACGCCGACCTCGTCGATGATCGTTCCGCCTGCCGTGGCATCCGGCGGGACCATCGGCGTCATCGCGCCCGGCGGTGCCGTCAAGCCGGATGCGCTCGCCGCCGGCGTCGCGTGGCTCGAAGGTCGGGGATTTCGTGTGCGGCTCGGCGAGCACGTGCTGGCGCGACGCCGATATTTCGCCGGCGAGACGGCGCTCCGGCTCGCCGACTTCGAGCGCATGGTGCGCGATCCGGATGTCGGCGCCATCGTGTGCGCCCGCGGCGGCTACGGCACCACGCACTTGCTGCCGCTGCTGGATCCCGGGCTCGTCCTCGAGCATCCGAAGCTGCTGGTCGGTTACAGCGACGTATCGCCGCTGCTGGGGATGCTGGTCGAACGCTGCGGCATCGTCGCCATCCATGGTCCGATGGTGGCGACGGATCTCGCCAAGGGACTGACGGCGCGGGCGAGCGAGCGTTTCTCGGCGCTCCTGGCCGCCCCGACGAGCGCCTGGCGCGAGCCCGTCGGCGAGGTCGTGGCGCAGGGAACGGCGACCGGTCGGCTGGTCGGGGGATGTCTCTCGTCGCTGGTCGCGCTGCTCGGTACGCCCTACGCGGTCGAGACCGACGGCGCCGTGCTCTTTCTCGAAGATGTGGCCGAGCGCCCGTATCGGATCGACCGCATGCTGACCCACCTCCGCCTCGCCGGGAAGCTCGAGCGGGTTGCCGCCGTCATTCTCGGATCGTTCGCCGATTGTCAGGGCCCAGGGGGTGACGACGATGATGCGGCCGCGGTCTTCCGGGAATTCTTTGCGGACGCCGCCTTCCCGGTGATCGCCGGCTTTCCAGCCGGTCATCTCTCCGAGAATCTGCCGCTCGCGCTCGGATTGCCGGTCCGCGTCGACACCGACAGCGGCTACGTGGAGGCGCTCGCAGCGTGAGCTTCGCCGCGGTCGAGCAGGCGATGGATGCGGCGGTCGCGCGCGGGGTCTTCCCCGGCGTCGTGGTGCTCGTCAACGTCGGCGGGCAAGTCGTTTTCTTACGGGCGGCGGGGCGTCGCACCGTCGACGAGGGCGACCAATCCCCGATGCGCGAGGACACGATCTTCGACATCGCGTCGCTCACCAAGCCGCTCGCGACCGCGACCGCCATGATGATCAGCGTTCGCGAGCGCAAGATCGGTCTCGACGACCGCGTGACCCGGTTCTTCCACAACTTCGGCGTCCACGGGAAAACGCACGTGACGTTCCGGCATCTCCTCGCCCACACCTCGGGCCTGCCCGGCTGGCGTCCTTACTATCGCGACATCATCAAGATCGAGCGCGAAGGGCGAATCAACTTCACGGCCAGCCGCGGCGCCAAGGAATGGGTGTTCGAGGCGATCCAGCGTGAGAAGCCCGAGGCGCCCGCCGGCGCCCGCACGCTCTACAGCGATCTCGGCTTCATGCTGCTGGGCGCGGCCATCGAACAGGTGAGCGGACTCACGCTCGATCGCTACTGTCACGAGAAGGTCTTCAAGCCGCTCGGTCTCCGCGCGACGTCGTTCGTCGATCTGTCGGTCCTGCGCACGCGCCGGCTCGAGCCGATCGCCGAGATGATCGCGCCCACCGAGCGGTGCCCGTGGCGCCGCCGGGTCCTGTGCGGCGAGGTGCACGACGACAACGCCTACGCCATGGGTGGCGTCGCCGGTCACGCCGGCCTGTTCTCGTGCGCCCGCGACATCGATCGCCTGGCGACGACGCTCCGCGAGTCGTGGCTCGGCCAGAACGTCTTCCTGCCGTCCGGCATCGTCAGCGAGTTCTGGCGCCGCGACGATCCGATCGGCTCGTCGACGTGGGCGCTCGGCTGGGACACGCCCTCGCTCAAGGGTTCGACGGCGGGGACCGAGCTGTCGCGGAATGCCGTCGGTCACGTCGGCTTCACCGGCACCTCGTTGTGGATCGACCTCGACCGCCAGCTGCACGTCATCGTGCTCTCCAACCGCGTCCATCCGAGTCGTGACAACGACGCCATCCGCGAATTTCGCCCGCAGATCCATGACCTCGTCATCCGCGCCCTCGCCGCGTCCTGAGCTTCCGGCCGCGCCCCGGCACGTGCACCTGATCGCCGTCGCCGGCGTCGGGATGGCCTCGCTCGCCGGCATGCTGCGCGCGGGGGGCTATCACGTCACGGGCTCGGATCAGGCCGTCTATCCGCCGATGAGCACGGTCCTCGCCGATCTCGGCATCGCGGTGCGCGAGGGCTATCGGCCGGAGAACCTGCTGCCCCGGCCGGACCTCGTGGTGGTCGGCAACGCCATGTCGCGCGGCAATCCCGAGGTCGAGGCGATGCTGAGCGCCGGGATTCCATACTGTTCCATGCCCGAGGCGCTGATGCGCTTCTTCATGGCGGACCGCCGTCGCGCCGTCGTCGTCGGTACCCACGGCAAGACCACCACCAGTGCCTTGCTCGCCTGGGTGCTGCATGAGACCGGCGGCGACCCGAGCTTCATGATCGGCGGGGCGACGCGCAACTTCCCTCAGAATTTTCGCCTGGGCAGCGGACCGTGGTTCGTCGCCGAGGGCGACGAGTACGACACCGCCTTCTTCGACAAGGGTCCGAAGTTCCTCCACTACGATCCCGACGCGCTGCTGCTGAACGCGATCGAGTTCGACCACGCCGACATCTATCGCGACCTCGACCATGTGAAGAGCGCGTTCCGCACGCTACTCGAGCGTCTCGGTCCGTCGGCGGTCGTCGCCGCGAGCGCCGACTTCCCCGAGGTGCGCGCGGTCGTCGCGGCCAGCGGGCGCAGGGCGGTGTTCTTCGGCGACGGACCCGCGGCGTCGTGGCGTGCGGAGGAGGTGCGCGACGACGGCGCCGTCACGCACTTCACGATCGTGACGCCCGAAGGGGAGCGTTTCGTCGCCGTCCTGGCGGTCCCCGGCGCGATGAACGTCGCCAACGCGCTTGGCGTCGCCGCCCTCACGCGCGCCATGGATCTGCCGCTCCGGGGCGTGGTCGAGGCCTTCGCGAGCTTTCGCGGGGTCAAGCGCCGGCAGGAGGTCATCGCCGAGGGGCGGGGGATCACGGTGATCGACGACTTCGCCCATCACCCGACGGCGGTCGCGGCCACCCTCGCGGCGCTCCGCGCCCGCTACCCCGCGCGCCGCCTCTGGGCGCTCTTCGAGCCGCGCTCCAACACCACGCGGCGGCGGGTCTTCCAGGAGGCCTTCGCCGATGCCTTTGCGGCCGCGAACCGCGTCACCTTCGGTGCCGTGCACCGTCGCGAGCAACTGGCGGAGGATGAGCGGCTCTCGATCGACGAGTTGATGGCGACCCTCGCCCGCCGCGGCGTGGCGTCCGAGAGCTGCGAGGACGCCGAGGCGATCGCCGCCCTCGTCGCGGCTCAGGTGGCGTCGGGCGACGTGGTGGTGCTGATGTCGAACGGCGGCTTCGGGGGGCTCGCGGGCAAGCTGATCGCGGCGCTGGGGCTCGAATCCTCGTAGATCCCGGCGACGGGCTCGACGGCGCGACGCTCGCCGAGCGCGCCATAGAGCCGGCGGTAGCGCCGATAGTTGCGCGAGCACCTGCTTCACGTAGTTCTTGGTCTCTCGGTAGCTGATGCTCTCGACGAACTCGTCGGTGGCGGCGCCGGCGGCGCGCCGTTCCCATTTCGCCACCGCCTCCTCGCCGCCGTTGTAGGCGGCGAGCGCCTTGGGCAGGTTGCCGTCGTAGCGGTCGAGCAGCCCGCGCAGATAGCGCGTCCCGAGCTCGATGTTGGTCTCCGGATCGATCAGCGCCGCCGTTTCGATCGGACGCCCAGCGACCCCCGCCGCAGTGCTGGGGAGTAGCTGCATGAGACCGTAGGCCGCGGCGGGCGAGACCGCGTTCGGATCGAAGAGACTCTCCTGCCGCATGAGGGCGAGCACGACGTAGGGATCGAGGCGGTTCGCGGCGGCGGCGGCGGTGACGCGCGGCCAGTACGCGCGAGGGTGGGTATAGGCGGCGAGCGTCGACGCCGTGAGCCTGCTCCCCCCGAGACGCTGCACGAGCTTGAGGGCGCGCGTATATGCCTCGACGTCGATGCATGCGGCGAGCAGGGACGGCTCGAGGTCGTCGCCTTCGGGAATCTCGGCGGCAAGCGCCGCGAGCTCCCGCACGGCCGCGCGACTCATTCCGGCGGCGGCGAGCTCGCGGCTGCGGCTCCAGTGGTAGTCGTGGGCGCTGAGAGCGGCGGCGGATTCGAGGGGGAAGGGAGTCGGCGCGTCGGGCGGCGGCAGCGCGGTCGCGAGCACCTGCTCGGCGAGGTCGGCGTAGTATCCATCGGGCGTCTCGTCGAGAACGGCGGCGAACAGTTCCCGACTCTCCGTCTCGCGATGGAGACGGGCGAGGATGCGTCCGCGCCAATACTTGGAGGCGGCGCGATCGCTCGCGCCGTCGCTCACCTCCATGGCCGCGAAGCCCTCGAGCGCGGCGGCGAGGTCGCCGCGCTGGTACGGGATCCAGGCGAGCCGCCATCGTGCCTCGCGGATCATCTCCGGGTCGTCGCCGCCCTTGACCAGCCGGCGATAGTGGTCGATCGCCTCGCCGCCGCGGCCATCCTGCTCCGCGATGCGGCCGAGCGCGTAGCGGGCGACGTCGCGCTTGGGATGGCCGCGCCTCTCGTCGGCGACCTCCGCGAAGAGCGGGCGCGCCTCGGCGTCGCGATCGCGATTCCACAGCAGGCTGGCCAGCTCGAAGCGAGCCATCCCCGCCGGCGGCTCGGTCGCGACCGCGAGGCGATACGTCGCGATCGCGTCCTCCAGCCGGCCTCCTTGCTGATCCGCCTTGGCGAGCATCCGGAGGGCCTCGCCGCGCTCGGCGCCGGTCGTGAGCGCGGCGGCGGCGTCGAGACGCTGGATCGCGAGGTCGAGGGATCCCTCGGCGAGCAGAAGGCGGCCTTCGGCGAGGAGGAGGGTGGGGTCGGAGAGCAGCTCGGGATGCTCGCGTTCGAGGGTTCGGCTCGCCTCGCGAGCCCCTTCTGCCGCGCTGCCTCCGCCTCGCCGCACGGCCTGGTAGAGCTCGTAGGCCGCGCGCGGCTCGGTGACTGCCCGGAGCCCGGCGAGCACCGACGTCGCGATGCCGCGAGCGTTCGCGTCGTCGGCCGCGCCCGCCCGCGCCCGTTCGGCGAGCTCCGCGGCCCGCGGATCGCCGAGGGCGAAGGCTTCCCGCGCCAGCCGGGCCGCCGCTTCGGGCGCCCACACGCTCGCCGGGTGCGCCGCCAGCAAGCGTTGATCGAGCGCCATCGCTTCGCGCGCGCGCCCCGTGCGCTCCTCGATCGCGGCCAGATAGGCGAGGTGGTAGTCCTCGAGCGCGGGGTACGAGGCGAGGAGCGCGCGGAAGAGCGGACGCGCCTCGTCGAGCGCGCCTCGATCGTACGACCCGACCGCGCGCACGAAGACGTCGCGCGGCGCGCCGCTCACGTCCCTCGCTGCGGCAGCCGGCGGCGTCGGCACGGGGGGGTTGGTCGCCTCCCGCAGACAACCACCCAGGGCGACGCACGCGAGCATCACGGCGCCGGCCGCGCACCTCCGAAGCGACCGCATCGCTCCTCGGCTACATGGGGTCGGACGACACTGCAATACGAGGAGAGCGCTTGACACCTCGGGAACGCTTCGGCACGAGGTCGCGATGCCGACGGACGCTGCGGCCCCGCTCGTGTTGGCGTCGACGTCGCCGCGTCGTCGTTGGCTGCTCGCGAAGCTCGGCCGTGAGTTCGACGTGCTCGCACCCGACGTCGACGAGGCCGCACGGCCGGGTGAGCAGCCCGACGTCTTCGCGCAGCGGATGGCGGACGAGAAGGCGGCGAACGTCGCCCGCCGCCGCGCCGACGCGTGGATTCTCGCGGCCGACACCGTGGTCGCGCTCGATCAGGCCGCGCTCGGAAAGCCGCGCGACGCGGCCGAGGCGGTGACGATGCTGACGACGCTCGCCGGCCGTCGGCACGTCGTCTTCACCGGCGTGACCTTCCTCCGGCCCGGCGGTGCTGCCGCGGAGCGGGCCGTCGTCGGAACCCCGGTGGCCTTTCGGGAGCTCTCCGATGGCGAGATCCGCGCTTACATCGCGACCGGTGAGCCGTTCGATCGCGCCGGTGCCTACGCCATCCAGGGAGAGGGTGCGCATCTCGTCGATCGGGTCGAGGGCTCGTACACCAACGTGATCGGCTTGCCGCTGCCGGAGGTGGCGGCGTGGCTCCGACGGTGGCGGATCCTCTGACCGAGCGTATCGCCGCGCTCGAGGGCCGGATCGTGGCGGCCTGTCGCCGCGCCGACCGGCGGCGCGCCGACGTGCGCCTGGTCGCGGTGACGAAGGGGGTCGATGCCGAACGGGTGCGCGCCGCGGCCGCCGCGGGTCTCTCGTGCTTCGGCGAGAACTACGCGCAGGAATGGACGGCGAAGCAGGCGCTGCTCGCCGACCTGCCCGACCTCGAGTGGCATTTCATCGGACGTTTGCAGCGCAACAAGGCCGCCACCGTCGCGTCGGCGGCGCTGGTACACTCGCTGGCCGACGCGCGGGCCGCGGCCGCGCTCGATGCCGCGGGCGAGCGCCACGGGGCACCGGTGCGGGCGTTGGTGCAGGTGAACCTCATCGGCGAGGCCACGAAGGGCGGCGTCGCGCCGGCGGCGCTCGCGGAGCTTCTGCTCGTGCTTCGTCGCCTGCAATGGCTGCGGGTCGTCGGGCTGATGACGATTCCTCCGCTCCTGCCCGCAGAGAGCGTACGGGGACTCTATCGCGAGCTGCGCGCGCTCAGGGACGGGCAGGCGCAGGCGGAGGAGCTCGCGGAGCTCTCCATGGGCATGAGCGGGGACTTCGAGACGGCGATCGAGGAGGGCGCGACGCTGATCCGGGTCGGCACCGCCATCTTCGGACCGCGAAAGGGGGCGACGTGAAGCGGATCGGATTCATCGGCGCCGGCAACATGGCCGGTGCGCTCATCAAAGGATTGCTGGCCGCCAAGCGTCATCGGCCGCGGGAGCTCTGGGCCAGCGATGCCGAGTCTCGTCAGTTGACGCGCTTGGCACGGGCGTACGGCGTGGAACGGGCTCCCGACAACGGAACGCTGGTCGGGGGCAGCGAGATGGTCGTCCTGGCCGTGAAGCCCCAGGTGATGGCGGCCGTGCTGGCCGAGATCCGTCCGCACGTGACGCGCCGGCAGCTCTTCGTCTCGATCGCAGCCGGCATTCCGACCGCCCGGATCGAGGACGGCCTCGGCGGTCGTGCCCGGGTCGTACGGGCCATGCCGAACACGCCCGCGCTGGTCGGAGCCGGCATGACCGTGGTGGTGCGAGGCGCCAACGCGAGCCTCGCCGATGAACGGCGCGCCGCCGCGCTCTTCGGTGGTGTGGGCGAGGTGGTCCGTGTTAAGGACGAGGCGCTGATGGATGCGGTCACGGGTCTTTCCGGGAGCGGGCCAGCGTACGTCTACCGCTTTGCGGAGGGACTGATCGCCGGAGCGTGCGCGGAAGGACTCTCCGAAGCCGTCGCGCGCCGTCTCACCTACCAGACCATTCGCGGCGCCGCGGCGATGTTGCAGGAGACGGGCCGCTCGCCGGAGGAGCTCCGTGCCATGGTGTCGTCTCCCGGCGGCACGACGCTCGCGGGCCTCGGCGCGCTCGACACGAGGGGTTTCGTCGACGCCGTCGCCGGAGCCGTGTCGGCCGCGACCAACCGCGGTCGCGAGCTCGGACGCGGCTGAGGAGGAAGGGATGTTCGTCCTGAGCAATTTTCTCGACGCGCTCGCGCTGGTCGTCGAGTACGTCCTCCAGATCTACTCGTGGATCGTGATCGCCCGTGTCGTCATCTCGTGGGTGAACGCCGACCCGTACAATCCCATCGTGCGCGCCATCTACAATCTGACGGAGCCGGTTCTCTATCGCATCCGTCGGACGATTCCGGTGTTCGCGGGCGGCATCGATTTTTCGCCGATCGTCGTCTTCATCGGCATCATGTTCCTGCAGAGCTTCCTGGTTCAGACCTTGCGGCAACTGGCCTATCAGATGCGCTGACGGCGGTCGGGTGGACTGCGTGCTGCAAGTGCGGGTGATGCCGCGAGCGCGCACCGACGGCGTCAGTCGCGACGCCTCCGGCACCCTGCGCGTCCGGCTGAGGGCGCCGCCGGTCGAGGGTGCCGCCAACCGCGCGCTGATCGAGCTCTTGGCGAAGCATCTCGGCGTGAAGCGCGGCGACCTCGAGGTCGTCCATGGAGCGCGCGGCCGCGACAAGCGGGTGCGGGTCCGGGGCTGCTCGGAGGCGGATCTGGCCGACCGCCTGCGCGCCCTCGACGCATCCGACGTTGACAAGGCGTAGCCCGGTGGCTAAGGATGACCAACCAAAAACCGGAGGCAGCATGCCTATTTACGAGTATCGCTGCAGCAAGTGCGGCGATTTCGAGACCCTGCAGAAGATCAGCGACAAGCCGCTCACGCACTGCCCGACGTGTCGCCGCAAGGTGTCCAAGCTGATTTCTTCGACGACGTTCCAGTTGAAGGGCAGCGGTTGGTACATCACCGACTATGCCCGTAAGGGCGAAGGTGGCGGCGCCAAGGGCGACAAGAGCGAGAAGAAGGGCGAGGGCAGCGGCGGCGAGGCCACGGCCGGCGATGCCTCCACGGGCAAGGAATCCGAGGGCACCCCGTCCAAAGACGCCTCGGCGGGCAAGAGCAGCGAGAAGAAATCCAGCAAGAAGTCCGAGAAAGCGGCCGCGGCCTGACCGCCTCTCCGGTGAGGCTACACGCCGCAGGACCCTACGGGATCCTGCGGCGTTTTTGTGTCTGACGGTCCCGATCCGATGAGGTCGCGGCGCTCGAGTCCACGCTTCGTGCAGATCGGGATCGATACCGGCGGGACCTTTACCGATTTCGTCGTCCAGGAGCGGGGCCGCGCCCGCATCCACAAGGTGCTGTCGACGCCCGACGATCCTGCGCGCGCCGTCTTGACGGGCCTCGCGGAGCTGTTGCCGGACGGGCTTCTGGGGGAGATCACCTACGGCAGCACGGTCGCGACCAACGCACTGCTCGAGCGCCGGGGGGCGCGCGTCTGTCTGATCACGACGGCCGGCTTCGAGGACGTGCTGGAGATCGGCCGGCAGGCGCGTCCGCTCCTCTACGACCTGGAGCCGCGGGTGCCGCCGCCGCTCGTCGGTCGCGCCGACCGTCTCGGCGTTCGTGAGCGGGTCGCATTCGATGGCAGCGTGCTGACGCCGCTCGCCACCGCCGAGCTCCGCCGCCTGTTGGCGCGCGTGCGGGCGCGCAAGCCGGAGGCAATCGCGGTCGTGTTGCTGCACTCGTACGCGCGGCCCCAGCACGAGCGTGCGATCGGGCGGCTGCTGGCGCCGCTCGGCGTTCCCATCACGCTCTCGCACGGCTTGGTGCGCGAGCATCGCGAGTACGAACGCACCAGCACCTCGGTGGTCAACGCCTACGTCGCGCCGCTGATGGGGCGTCACCTCGCGAGGCTGGCACGCGGCATTCCGCGCGGCCGCCTCCGAGTGATGCAGTCCAACGGGGGCGCCGTCACGCCCGCGCTGGCGGCGCGCGAGCCCGTGCGGACGATTCTCTCCGGTCCCGCGGGCGGTGTCGTCGGCGCGGCGCGGGTGGCCGCGAGGGCGCGAGTCCGCCGCCTCCTCACCCTCGACATGGGCGGCACCTCGACCGACGTCGCGATGGTCGACGGCGAGGTGCCGCGACGCAGCGACTGGACGCTCGATCGCATGGCGCTCCGCGTCCCCGTCATCGACATCCACACGGTCGGCGCCGGCGGCGGGTCGATCGCGCGGCGCGACGCGGGTGGATCGCTGCAGGTCGGTCCGGAAAGCGCGGGCGCCGATCCCGGGCCGGCGTGCTACGGGCGCGGGGCGGCGGCCACCGTCACCGACGCCAACCTCGTACTCGGACGGCTCGATCCTCGGCACTTCCTCGGCGGGCGCATGCGTCTCGATCCGGAACGGGCGCGAACGGCGGTCGGGCGGCTCGCGCGCGAGCTCGGGCTCGATCTCGTCCGTACCGCGGAGGGGATCGTGCGGGTGGTGAACGCGGCGATGGCGCGCGCGCTGCGAGTGATATCGGTCGAGCGGGGCCACGATCCTCGCGCCTTCACGCTGGTGGCGTTCGGCGGCGCCGCGGCGCTCCATGCCTGCGAGCTCGCGGACCAGCTCGGGATGCGCCACGTGCTGATCCCGCGCGATCCGGGGGTGTCGTCGGCGGCCGGCATGGCGGCGGCGCCGCTCTCGCGCGACTACCTGACGACGATTCGGCGCGTCGATCCGACCGACGCCGAGCTCGCGCGCCTGGCGCTCCCCTGGCGTCGGCGCGGCATCGCCGCCCTCGTGAAGGACGGCGTCGCCCGCGCACGCATCGCGGTCCGTGCCTTCGCGCAGGTGCGCTATCTCGGCCAGTCGCACGAGATCGAGGTGACACTCGGTCCGGGTTTTCGCCGACGCTTCGATGCCGCGCACGCGCGCCTCTACGGTCACGCCGCGCCCGAGCGTTCGGTCGAGGTCCTGGCGCTTCGGCTCGAGGTCGCAAGCGTCGCCGCGCGCGAAGCCGGACCGGCGCGGATGCCGGCGCGCCGACCTCCGCCGCAGGGGGAACGGCACGAGTTGATCTGGCGCGGGCGGCGGACCGCGGTCACGCGTTGGGAGCGCGATGCGCTCGTCAGCGGGACGCGTCTTCGCGGCCCCGCGCTGATCGTCGAGTACAGCTCGACCATCATGATCCCCCCGGGGTGGCGCGCGCACGTCGACGCCGAGGGTCACCTGCACCTCGCCGAGGGGGTGCGATGAGCCGACGCGCCGACCTCGATCCGATCGCGCTCGCGGTGTTGCATCATCGTCTCGCCGCGATCGCGGAGGAGATGGGCGTCCGTCTCGGGCACACCGGCTTTTCCCCCAACATCAAGGAGCGCCGCGACTACTCGTGCGCGCTCTTCGACGCGACCGCCCGCATGGTCGCTCAGGCCGCGCACATCCCGGTGCACCTCGGCTCGACGCCGCTCTCGGTCCGCGCGGCGCTCGCCGCCTGCCGTCCCGAGCGCGGCGACGTGGTGGCACTGAACGATCCCTACGCCGGCGGCACCCACCTCCCGGACCTCACGTTGGTGGCGCCCGTGCACTCCCGGCGCGGGACCCTGCTCGGCTTCGTCGCGAATCGCGCCCATCACGCCGACATCGGCGGCATGACGCCGGGGTCGATGCCGCTGGCGCGGGAAATCTACCAAGAGGGCTTTCGCATGCCGCCGGTACACTTGGTGCGGCGAGGCCGACTCGAGGCCGATGTCGTGACGCTCTTCCTCGCCAATACGCGCGTGCCCGAGGAACGGCGCGGCGACCTGGATGCGCAGCGCGGTGCGCTCGCGGTCGGCGCCGAGCGGATGATCGAGCTCGCCGGCGAGCTCGGCCCCGCAGGCTTGGCGCACGGCATGACCGCGCTGCAGCGCTACAGCGAGCGCTTGATGGCGGCGACGCTGCGCGCGCTGCCCCGCGGCGTGTACCGGGCCGAGGACGTACTCGACGACGACGGCATGAGCGAGGATCCCGTTCCGATCCGCGTCGCCATCCGTCTCGGGAACGGGCGCGCGCACGTCGATTTCACCGGCTCGTCGCCGCAGGTCGAGGGCAGCCTGAACGCCAACTACGCGATCACCCTCTCGGCGGTGTTCTACGTGTTCACGGCGCTCGCGCGCGAGCCCATCCCGGCGAACGACGGCGTCCTCCGCCGTCTCGAGGTCCACGCGCCGCCGGGCAGCGTGGTCAACGCCGAGTTTCCCGCCGCGGTCGCGGGCGGCAACGTCGAGACGTCACAACGCATCGTCGACGTGCTGCTACGGGCGCTGGCTCCGGCCGCGCCCGACCGCATCCCGGCGGCGAGCACGGGGTCGATGAACAACCTCGCCGTCGGCGGATACGATCGTCGGCGCGGCCGCGCCTTTTCGTACTACGAGACCGTCGCGGGAGGTGCGGGCGCCGGACCGCACGGCCCTGGGGTGTCGGGAATCCACACCCACATGACCAATACGCTCAATACGCCGATCGAGGCGCTGGAGGCGTACTATCCGTTTCTAGTCACGGCATACGCCCTCCGCCCCGGAAGCGGCGGCCGGGGTGCCGGTCGCGGCGGGGACGGCTTGGTGCGCGAGATCCGCTTCCTCGAGGCCGCCGACGTGACCCTGCTGAGCGAGCGCCGGCGCGTGGCTCCCTGGGGGCTCGCGGGTGGGGAAGCGGGGAAGCCGGGACGCAATTTCCTCGTCCACCAGGGACGGAGACGGCGGCTCCCGAGCAAGCTCAACCTGCGTGTAGGCGCCGGTGACGCGATTCGCGTCGAGACCCCCGGTGGGGGCGGCTGGGGACGGCCGGGACGCTCCGGATCCCGTGGGCACCGACCCTGAGGCTCCGGACGGAGCCACGGCTCGAACGTCAATGTGAAACCTTGCTCACCGGCAGTCGCTCTTGCGAGCGACCAATGCCGGCCTAACTATTGACCCTTCCCCCCTGCCGGCGAGCAAGCCTTGCAACTCGAACGACGCGACTCGCGGGCGGAGCCAGCGAGCCGGGTCGATTGACGCCTAGGAGCGGCCTCAGGCCGCCTTGCTACCTGCGATCTCGTCGAGGCGCTTCTCCAGCTGCGCCATCCGCTTCTTGAGCTTGTCGATCTCGTCGCGGGTCGGAAGATTGAGGCCGCGGATGATCGGCTCCACGCTCTTTTCCGCCTGCTTCTCGATCAACGTCACGATGCTCTGACGACGCTCATCGAGATCCTTCATGGCGCGCTCGGCTCGCTTCTGGAGATCGCCGCGCAGCTTTTGCGCCTGTGCCACGAGATCCTGCATCGCTTTCCGTTGGTTCTTGCTGAGGAGCTCACCCGCATCCTTGCGGATCCGTCCGACGACGCGCTCTCCTTCGGCCCGTACGCGCTTGAGCGTACCCTGAACCTGCTCCAGACGCGCTCGCAGCCCCCCGTCGGTCTTCGCTTCAACCATGAAATCGCTACCTCCCGCTTGACGTTCAGACGGGGAGGCAGTTAACACGCCGCGTCAAAGGCGTCAATCCCCCCTGATCGAGATTTCTTATTCTTCTTCCTTCTCGACCAGGATGTCGTACTCCTCCGAGCCCGTCAGACCCTTGGAATCGGTCACGGTGAGGGTCGCCGTGAACTCGCCTTCCTTCTGGTAAACGTGCGTCGGATTTGCTTCCGTGCCCGCCGGCGTCCCGTCCCCGTAGTCCCATTTGTACGTATACGGGGGCGTGCCGTCCTCTACCGTGCTCGTCCACTTGACCGACAAGGGGGGCGCGCCTTCGTCCGGCTCGCCTTCCAGGTCGACGTACAGCTCCTCGGCCTCGGCGGGGGCAGCAGCCTGGCCCGCGGGAGCCTGCATGGGCGTCGCCGCGGCCACGGCACCCGGAGTGGTCGTCGCCTTGGCGGCCGGCTTCTCTGGCGTCTGCGTGCAGGCGGCCAGCAGCAACGCGGCCAGCACGAACCCGAACCCTTGCGACGCAGTCGTTCGCTTCATCGAGTACCTCCTCGGCTCTCTAGGTAGCGGCTCCAAAGACCGCGTGTGCTTAGCAAAGGGCAGGAAGGCAGGCAATTCCATCTCCTGGAAAAGACCGAGCGCCGATTGCACCCCGGCGCGATCGGCTCTACCGTGCCAAAACCGGCGGACGGGAGGTGGGGAATGGCCTGGGCACGACGGAAGCCGAGCCGAACCGATCAGCGGCTGTGGGCTCGCAGCAACGCCGTCTCCGCGATCCGCGTGCCGCGCGTCGCCAACCTCACGGCCCTCGCGCTGCGCATCGCCGATGCGCTGGCCACCGGCGAGCGACTGCGTGTGCAGGCGGCGAGCCAGGCGTTGCTCGACGCCTTCTGCCGTGCCCTCGGCGTGCAGCCCCTTCGCGTCGCGGTCGGCGGTACGCGCCCCACCAACGACTATGGCGAGCTCCACGGCCTGTACCGGCCGGGCGCGGCCGGCGGGCGCGATCGCGTCGACGTCTGGATGCACACGGCGCGCCGCGGCCAGGTCGTCGCCTTCAAGACCTTCCTGCGCACGCTGCTGCATGAGCTCTGTCACCATCTCGACTACGAGCACTTGAAGCTTTCGGGCTCGCCGCATACCGAGGGCTTCTACAAGCGCGAAAGCAGCCTCGTGTACGCGGCGCTGCCGCGCTCCGTCGCGGAGAACCTCGGCGCGCGCATCGCCAGCGCTCCGTCGCCGCCGAGCCCCGCTTCGCCGATATCGAGTTGAGGACCCGACGGCCTTCCTTTATCGTTCCACAGCATGTGCGAACTGCTCGGCATGAACTGCAACGTGCCGACCGACATCACGTTCTCGTTCACCGGGTTTCGCCAGCGCGGAGGTCGGACGGGTCCGCATCAGGACGGCTGGGGCATCGCCTTCTACGAGGGCAAGGGCGCGCGACTCTTTCATGACGTCGCGCCCTCGATGTCGAGCGAGCTGGCGCGCCTCGTCGAGTCCTACCCCATCAAGAGCACGAACGTGATCTCGCACATCCGTCGGCGCACGCGCTCGCGCGTCTGCATCGAGAACACCCATCCATTTCAGCGCGAGCTCTGGGGCCGGACCTGGGTGTTCGCGCACAACGGCTATCTGAGCGGCATCAAGCGCAAGCCGCTCACCTTCTATCGACCGGTCGGCACCACCGATTCCGAGCACGCGTTCTGCTACATGCTGGACGCGATTCGCCGGCGCTTCCGCGAGCCGCCTCCGGCGCGACAATTGCGGGCACACATTGCACGCCTGGCCGACGAGATCGCGACCCTCGGGCGTTTCAACTTCCTCATGTGCGACTCGCGCCACCTCTATGCCTACTGCACCAATGCCCTCTGTTGGATCCAGCGGCGGGCGCCCTTTGCACGCGCGGCACTCGTCGACGCCGAGCTCGAGGTCGACTTCAGCCAGCACACGACCCCCCACGACAAGGTCATCGTCGTCGCGACGCAGCCTCTCACCCGCGACGAAGCGTGGACCAAGTGCCGCGCCTCCGAGCTTTGTGTGTTCGGCAACGGCGAGCTGGTGGGCGTCGGAGGCGCGCATGCCTGAGTCGACGACGCTCGCCGGACGGGTCTGCGTCCTCGCCGGCGGCAGCGGCGGCATCGGCAGCGTGGTCGCGCGGCAATTGCACACCGAGGGCGCGCCGCTCGTCATCGGCTATCGGCGATCGCGCGAACGCGCCGAGGCGCTCGCGGCCGAGCTCGGGACGACGGGGTCGGCGGCAGTCGTCACCGTCGGGGGCGACCTGACCGACGAGGACGTTCGCGAGCGCGTGTCGCGGGCGGCGCATTCGCTCGGCACACCCTATGGATTGGTGGTTCTTGCCGGCGATCCGGCGCGTCCGGCGGCAGGGACGGCGACGCAACGGGAGATGGAAGCGTCCCTCGCCGACAACTACCTCGGGCCGATCCTGCTCGCGCGCCGGTTCGCCGACGAGCTCGGCGCGTCCGGTGGCGGCTCGATCGTCCTCCTGTCGACCATGCAAGGCGTGGCGCTCTTCGAGGGCAGTCTCGCCTACGCCGTACCGAAGGCGGCGCTCGTTCATGCGGCGCGACTGCTCGCCAAGGAGTACGGGGGACCGAAGCAGGTGCGCGTCAACGTCGTCGCTCCGGGCGTCACCGCGGCGGGCATGGCCGAGGCGAGCATTCGCGCCGGCAAGTACGATCGCTTCATCGCGGGCGGCGTCGTGCACCGCTTTGGCCGCGCCGAAGACGTGGCGCGCGCAATACGATTCTTCCTCGAGCCGGACGGCTACGTGACCGGACAGGTCCTGACGGTCGACGGCGGTCTGACGCTCCGCCGCGACGTGCCGAATCGCTAGCCCGTGGGCCTACGCGCCGAGCGCTTCGAGAGCCGGTGCCAGCAGCTCGATGTCGGATGGGAATACCATCGTCGCCTTGCCGGTGTCCCAATCGACCATGACGAGATCGCGCCCGAGGTTCTCCAGACCGTAACGAATCGTGCCGTGCGTGTGGCGATCGATGGCGCCACCAGGATAGGCGACCGGTCGGACGATTCGGCAGCGACTGCCGGTGAAGAATCGGTTGATCACCCAGTGGTCCTCCTGGGGACGAACGGGAGCAAGCCGCATGCCGGCAGGGTCGCGATCGGTCCGGTGCATAAGCCTTGGACTCTGGTGGGGGCGGACGCTCCCCCGGCGTTGCCGAGGTGACGGTCGTGCCGCGTCGCTGACCATCTCGACGCAGCACTGCCCACCGAAGCGCCAATCCTTGGCAGTGTCGTTGAGCCGGTGCGCGGGCTTCGCTAGGATCCTCGCCGGTTCCACGGATGGTGAAGGCGATCTACCTTATTCGTCGCAAGCCGGGCCTCTCCGAGGCGGATTTCCATCGCTATTGGCGGGAGGTGCACGGCGCCATCGCGGCGCGGATCCCCGGTCTTCGCCGCTATGTACAGTGTCATGCGATCGACGGTGCCGGTGCGAGCACCGACTTCGACGGCGCCGCCGAGGCGTGGTTCGACGACATGGACGCGGTTCGACGGGCGGTCGCGTCACCCGAGTACGCGGCGGCCCGCGAGGATGAAGGGCGCTTCATCGATCTCGATCACACCCTGCTGCTCTTCACCGAAGAGGTCGCGGTCATTGGCTGAATCACGCGACGGCGACGTCCTCATCTGGATGCAGGACCACTGGCGCTGGATCGCCGCCGCGTTCGTCGTGCTGTTCCTGATCTGGCGCTTCACGGGCGGGAAGCCTCCCGAGGTGAACGGTCGCTACGTGCTCGTGAAGGACGACGTCCCCTGTCAGGCGCAGCGCGAGGACGACGACGGCCGGCGCTGGTGCTACGTCGTGCTCGACACGCGCTCCGGACGGCTGGAGGAGCGGGAGCGAAAGATCGGATCGCGGAAACGCTAACCGCCGATCTCGCCACTCGCGGGGCGCTGTGCTACGAAAACCGGCCACGGTCGCATAGCTCAGCTGGTTAGAGCGCCTGCTTCACACGCAGGAGGTCCCAGGTTCGATCCCTGGTGCGACCATTCGCAATTTCATTTCGCTCTCCTAATCGGCAGTGGCCCACGCGAGCGCGTCTTCCAGGCGGTCGTTGCCCCAGAAGAGCTCGCCGCGTGCGACGAAGCTCGGGGCGCCAAAGATGCCGGCGGCGACGGCCTCCTCGGTGTTGGCGCGGAGGTGGCCCTTGATCTCGGGGGTCTCGGCCCGCGCGACGAGGGTCTTGCCGTCGAGACCGAGGCCGTCGAGGAGGCTCCGGACGACGGCAACGTCGCCGATCTCGCGGTCGTCGACGAAGTTCGCGCGGTACACTGCTCGGACGAAGTCGGGTTCCCACGCCTCCGTCGCCCCGACGCAGGCGACGCGAGCTGCGACCAGACTCGGACGCGGGAAGCGCGTCGGACGGCTGAACACGAGCGACTCCTTTTCGCAGATGCGCTCGAGATCGCGCCACATGTAGCGTCCCTTCACCGGGTAGACGTTGAAGGGCGAGTCGTTCCACCCCTGGGCTTGAAAGATCGGTCCGAGGAGGAAGGGACGCCACTCGATTGCGACCCCGGCCGCCTCGGCGCGTTCGGCGATCCGCATGGCCGCCGGGTAGGAGTACGTGCTCGCGAACTCGAACCAGAACTGAACTGACGCCATCCGGCGCGCCTCCTTCGCGGCGCCGACGATACCATGCCGTCGACGACTCGGAAGGCGGCGACCCATCATCTGTGATACGCCCTGCCGTCATCGTGGCGAGCGCTCTGGGGACGCCGGTCGTCCGCGTCCGATTGCTCACGACCGTGGGTGTCGTCGCGCTCGCCTCGCTGGCACTGCTGGTCCTCCTCCTCGACCATTGGGTCGGCTTCGACGAGCGCGTGTGGCGGACCGTCCTGCTGCTGCGCGGCACCCATACCGACGTCGCCGTCGATCGCGTCGTCGATCTCGCCACGCCGGCGCTGACGCTCCTCCTCGCGGCGGCCGTCGTCGCGCACGTCCGGGCTCGGGGCGTCGTTTCGGCGTGGCCCTGGCTCGTGACGTGCGGGCTCGGTCTCCTCGGCAGCAAGACCTTGAAGCACGTGCTGACGCGCGAGCGCCCGAGCAGCCTCCCCGACGTCGCTCTCGGCTACAGTTTTCCGAGCGCGCACGTGATGAACAGTCTCGCGGCCGTGCTGGCGGTCGTGGGGCTCACCTACGCGCTCCGCCACCGCCGTCTCTGGTGGGCCGCGGCCGCGGCGCTGGCCTCGACGGTAATGGTGGGTCGGATCCTTCTCGCACGCCACTGGGCGTTCGACGTCGCGGGCGGCGTGCTTGCGGCGTTCGCTCTCGTCGGTCTCGTGGTGCCGATCGTGATCCGTCGTCCGCTGGTCGGCCCGCTCGCGCTCGCGCTCGTCCTCACCGCCATTCTCGCGGCCGACCGCCGGCTCGAAGACGCCGGTCTGCGCCTGCCGACTCCTTTGGTGGGATATCGCCGGGCCCTCGTGGAGGTCGACGTCGGCGCCGATCTCCGCTCGCAGCTGTCGGGAGACTGGCGCGAGGCGGCCACGGAACAGCCGGGGGGCTCGCTGGTGTGGCTCGAAGGCGCGGGCACGATCGCGATCGACGTGCCGGCCGAAACCCCCGCGAACGGGAAGCCGATCGCTGGCTCCTCGGGGCTCCGCCTCGCGCTCAACGGTCGTCCGGCGGTGCCGCTCGGCGCTGGCACGACGGCAACCATCGCCGTCAACGGCCAAGTGCTCGCACGCTTCGTCCCGTTCGAGGGTTGGCGACAGTACCGGGTGACGATTCCGCCGGGTCTCGTTCACGCCGGCAGGAACGAGGTGGGGATCGCGGTGCTGGCCGAGGGCGTGCCCCGTCGCTTCGCGGTCGCCGGCCTCCGTCTTGCCGCCGCGTTACCCGAGTAAGCGGCGGGCGCCGGCGGCGCCGGCGAAACCGGCTGCCAGGCACACGACGAGTGTCGCGACGACGTTGGCCGCGGCACGCCCCCACATCCTGCTCTGCACGAACACCATCGTTTCGTAGTTGAACGCGGAGTAGGTGGTGAAGCCGCCGAGAAAACCGGTCGAGAGCATGAGACGGAGGGTGGGAGTGATGAGCTCCGTCGCCGTGCTCACGTACATGACCGCGCCGATCAGGAACGAGCCGACGACGTTCACGACCAAGGTGCCGTACGGGAACTCGGTCCCGAGCATGCCGGCGACGCCGGACGCGAGCACGAAGCGGGCGCCGGTGCCGACGGCGCCCGAGAGGCAGATCAGGAGGAAGCGCATCGCATCACCGCATGCCGCGTCGTCATTCCGGGGCGAGAGGCTAGTCCGCTCGGCGCGGCTCGTCGAGGCTCGACTGGACAGCCAATGAGCCGCCCGTCATGCTCGTCGCGACGACGGAACGCCGCCGCCCGCGTGAGATCAGCCGCCGCAACGATCGCCCAATCATGAGAATCGCCGTAACCGGAGCGACCGGATTCGTCGGCAGCCGCCTCACGACGCATCTCCTCGCGACCGGAGATCACGTGGTCGCTCTGGCGCGCGATCCCGAGCGGGCGGCGCGCTTGCTCCCGGCGCGCGCCGAGGTGGTGGCGTGGGATCCGGAGCGCGGCGTCGCCGCACCCGGCGTGCTCGCGGGGGTCGATGCCATCGTGCACCTCGCCGGCGCCGGGGTCGCCGACGGGCGCTGGAGCGAGCAGCGGAAGGCGCGCATTCGCGGGTCGCGGGTCGATGGAACGCGGGCGCTGATCGCGGCGATCGCGGCGACGCCGGAGCCGCGCCCGCGTGTCATGGTGTCGGCGTCGGCGATCGGCTTCTACGGCGATCGGGGCGACGCGGTCGTCAGCGAGGAGGCCGCGCCGGGAACGGGCTTCCTCGCCGAGGTGTGCCGGGACTGGGAGCGCGAGGCCTCCGCCGCGGAGGCGCTCGGTGTTCGCACGGTGCTGGTCCGACTCGGCGTCGTCCTCGGCCGCGGCGGCGGCGCGCTCGCGCGCATGCTGCCTCCCTTCCGGCTCGGACTCGGTGGGCGCCTCGGCGACGGCCGGCAATGGATGAGCTGGATCCACCTCGACGACGTGGTCGCGCTCTTCGAGTTTGCGCTCCGCCACGACGAGGTGCGGGGCATCGTCAACGGCGTCGCGCCAGAGGCCGTGACCAATGCCGATTTCACCGGGGCGCTCGCCGCCGCGCTCGGCAGACCGGCCGTGCTGCCGGCGCCGGCCGTCGCGCTCCGCTTGGCCCTCGGCGAGATGGCGGGGGTGCTGCTCGAGGGTCAACGCGTGCACCCCGAGGTCGCGCTACGCCACGGGTTTCGATTTCGCCATCCGGAGATCGGCCCCGCGCTCGCCGAGCTCACGGCCGACCTGGCCTCCACGCGCGAAATGGAGCAGTGGGTGCCGCGGCCGCCGGCCGAGGTGTTTGCCTTTTTTGCCGATGCGCGGAACCTCGAGCGCATCACCCCGCCGTTCCTGAATTTTCGCATCCTCCTCGTCAGCACGCCCGAGCTACGGGAGGGTACGCGGATCGACTACCGATTGTCGCTGCACGGCATTCCGCTGCGATGGCAGAGCCTCATCCGCGATTGGGAGCCGAATCGATCCTTCGTCGACACGCAGACGCGCGGACCCTATCGGTCGTGGGAGCACACCCACGAGTTCGAGCCCGAGCGCGGCGGTACCGTCATTCGCGATCGCGTACGCTACGAGCTGCCCCTCGGTGCCCTCGGGCAACTGGTCGCGGGATCGAGGGTCGAGGCGGACCTCGAAGGAATCTTCGCCTTCCGCCACGCCAAGATTCGAGAGCTCTTCGGATGAGGGCGGGAAGGTCGTGTGCCACGCGGTAGGCTGGCTTGCCGTCCTCGTGTGGCTCGGCGACCGAGATCGTGACGACGGACACTGCGCGGACGAGGTGCGAGTTCACGCGATCGAGCGTGTGATCCCGGCGGGTGTCGCGCCGAGATTCCGCTCATGCGTGAGGCCCGATCGAGTGGCGCTACGAGCAACGGAGTCGAATCGACGACGGATTGCGGCTTTTCCTCACCCATCGGGGTGAGAAGTGCGTGCCGATACTCGTTACTTGCGCCGCAGCTCGGCGGGATTGGCCAGCGCGGTTTGCGTTGGCAAGATGCACTCCGTATGGACGCCGAACGCAACAGGACGGAATCGCCGGGTGCGCCGCGGCGCGCCCTGATCGTTGCCTCCGATGCAGGGAAACGCCGAGAGCTCGCCTCAGTGCTGAACGCACATGGTGCGCGAGTGCGCGAGGTCGAGGACCTCTCGGGTGCGTGGGAGACTTTGAACAGAGAGCCCTTCGACGTCGTCGTGCCCGTCGACGAGGTGATGTACGGGGGTGGCGCTACGCTGATCGCCGATTTGCACGCGTTCGATCAGGAGACTGCCGTCGTGCCCGTGGTCGATACCGCGGAGTGCGGAAAACGCGCGCTCGCAGCGGGTGCCTACGACATCTTTCTCTCGCCGATCGACGCCGAGAGATTCGGTGTGGTGTTCCGCCACATCGACGAGACGCTGCGCCTGCGGGCGCGGAGCGCGGTCTTCGACAAGATGATGAATGGAGGCGCACACCTCGGCGCGCTGCTGACCCGCGATCCGCGCGTGATCGCGGTCGTGCACGCGGTGCGCCGGCTGGCGCGCTATCGGACGCCCGTTCTGATCACCGGCGAGCGAGGCACGGAGCAGGAGGAGGTGGCGCGAGCGCTGCACGACCTCGGCCGGCCGGACGGGCCGTTCGTGGTGTGCGACGCAACGCCGCTCACGGTCGCCGAGCTCCGCGAGTGTCAGGCGGCGGCAGCCGGCGGTACGATGTTCGTCAACGACATCAGCGTGCTCGCCGCCGACGTGAGCGCGGCCTTGACCGCGTGGCTGGAGGAGGCGAGTCGCACCACCGACGAGCACGCGCCACGGCTCGTGGTCGGACTCCCGCATGCGGCACCTCCCGCCCTCGAGCCGGGGGATCCGCGCGCCGAGCTCCATGCCCGTCTCGCGGGCACGACGCTCATGCTCCCGCCGCTTCGCGAGCGAAGGGACGATGCGGTGCTGGTGGCCCGCGAGCTCGCCGCCGGGGTCGGTCGCGACCGTGGTCGCGCCCTCACTCTGGCGCGGTCGGTCGAGGATGCACTGCGGAGCTATCCGTGGCCCGGGAACCTCGACGAGCTGAAGGCCGTCGTGGTGACGGCCGCGACCACCGCCAACGGACCGACGATCGAGGTGCACGACCTTCCGCCGCCGCTCGCCGAGCACGCCGGAGGAACGGGTCAGGCGGTGACCACCCGCCGCCTCAGGGATCTCGAGATCCAGCATTTGCGCCAGGTGTTGGAGGAGACCCGCGGCAACAAATCCCGTGCGGCCCGGATCCTCGGCCTCAGTCGTTGGGCGCTCCAGCGAAAGCTCCGGAAACACGGCATTTCGCTGGAGGACGAGGCCGCCGCCGAGGCCTGATGTCCCGGCGTGAGCCGGGATTCGCGCGCCGGCGCGCGGCCGGGCGAAGCGAGCCGGGGGATGCACCGCCGCGGCTTCGTCGCGGCGATGAAGGGGTTGGATCCCCTTTTTTGGCTTAGCCGGCGACCGCGCGGCGACGACGACGTCCGAGCGGCGTCACCCTGCGGTGTGACGTTCGCAGCTGGCGTACCGGAATCCCCGGAACGGTCCCCAGCTCCCTCCGTCTCCACGAGAGGAGTCCGCGGGCGAGGTATCCGGGCTCGATCCCGAGGGCCTCACATACGTTGCGGAAGGCGAACGGAGAATCCGTTTCCGCATCGTTGCGGATCCAGCGCTCCGCTTCCGCGGAGCCGGAGGTGTTGCGACGCTGCAGTTGGATGACGGCATCGAGCAGCACCGCGAACAGGAGACGGCGCTCCGGAGTATCGGAGGTGCGGGCCGCCAGGCGGTCGAAATATTGCTCCGGCAGCAGCGCATCGGGTACGGAGACGTCGAAAACGGGTCGCACAGCTTCGGCAGTTTTGGTCATCATGATCGAGCGTTTTGGGAGCAACCTTTGTGCCGGTGAGCTCGCATGGAGCACGCGAGGGCACGGTCGTGGAAGATCAACGGACGACCGAGTTTCGGCAAAACGGTCGGACATTCCGCCGTACGAAGATGTGCGACGAACTGGCGCTGCCGGACACGATCTTGCAGATGCGCCCCACTGCGTTGCCGCAAGCGGAAGCTGTGCGTCCCTACAAGAAGTGAGTGCCTCTTGGGAAAAGCCGGGATTTCGATCTTGCATCCGACGCTTCGAGCACGTCATCCGACGGGCCCGTTGGTCTGTGGTATAGGCGTCCAATGAAGGTGCCGCAGGTGGGGCGGGTGGCCGCGCTGGGGTACGTATTTCAACGCGACGTGCAGCCGTCGATCGGCGTCGCCACCGATCGTTACCTGCTCGGAACGCTCGGCAAGCGGGCGCGCCCCGGCGTCCTCAGGGTGTACGCTTTTCCCGGTGACGTCCTCGCCGCAGGACGCTGGCACCTCGCGCCCACGAGAGCCGCCGAGCTCGGTGAGGCTTTCGTCCGCCGCCCGACCGGTGGTCGCGCGCTCGCCCTCGGTGAGGGCTATCTCGGCATCTCGTTGCTGCTGCCGCATCGCTCCGCGCTCGTCGCCGATGATCCCCTCACGTTGGCTCCCTTTCAGGTTCCCAACCGTTACGTTCGCGGGGTGATGCGGGCGTTCAAGCAGCTCGGCATTCCCGCCTTCTACCCCGGGCGCGACCTGGTGACCGTCAACCGAAGGCCGGTCGCCGCCGTCAGCTTCGAGACCGACGAGGAGGGCCGGCTGCTCTTCGAGGCGATCGTGGCCGTCGATCGTCCTCTCAGCGCGGTGGCGCAGCTCCTCGACCGCTGGGACGGCGGCGGCGTCATCAAGGGCGATCTGCTCGCCCTCGAGGCGGGCACGAGCCTGCGCGAGGAGTTGGGAGAGAGCCCCGACCTCGAGGAGCTCGGTATCCTGGTGCGGGACGCCTTCGCCGAGCAATTCGGGGTGGCGATCGCCGACGAGCCGCTGTCGACGCTCGAGGTCCAGGCCGTGACGGCGCTCGCGGCGCGCGAAGGGCGGGCCTGGAACCTCGCCCGGCAGACCCGCGAGGACCTCCCGCTGGTGGGGAGCTCGGGGATCCAGACCGGCGTGCTCGAGGCGCATTTCGCGCTCGAGCAGGGACGATTCCTGAAGGAGGTGTGTCTCGCGGGCGACTTCATCGCCAACTCGCCCGCGGTGGCGATGCTGGAGTATCGCCTCCGGTTGTGTCCCGCCGAGCGAGGAGCCATCGGCCGGGTGGTCGACGCGGTCTTCGGCGAGCCGTCGAACTATCTCTTGGGCGTCGGGCCGCTGCGCGTGATCGCCGACACGATCATCAAGGGCCTGCCGTCGTGAGCCACGATGCCGCGCTCGCCGAGCTGACCTCCGGCGACCCACGTCGGCAGCGCGCGGCGCTGGACAGGCTCGCGGCGGCGCCTGGAACCCTCACCGCCGAGGTGCTGGACGCGCTGATCGTGTGCCTTGGCGCCACGCACAAGGCCGTGCAGCGGGCCGCGGCGGATCTGCTTCCGCGGCTGGACGACGATCTGCGCGCGGCGGTCGTGCCACGGCTCCGGCGCGCCGGCGGAGCGTCCGACCCGCGCCTCGCATGGGGCGCCAGCTATGCGCTCAGCCGCCTCGGCATCCTCGAGCCGGCGATGATCGCACCGTTGCTCGAGGTGCTCGGACGGCGCGACGGCGACGAGCGGTGGGCCGCCGCCGAGATCCTCACCGCCTGCGCGCGCATCCACGGCGAACCGGTGATCGCCGCCCTCCTCGCGGCGGCCGGCGACCCGGAGCCCGAGCGCCGCAAGATGGCGCTCTACGTCCTCCGTGACAGCGCCGCCACCGATGCGGCCGTCCGGGACGCCACGATTCAGGGCCTGCAGGATTCCGCCGTCGGAGTGCGATTCGCCGCCCTCTCGACGCTGGCGCGCTTGCGGCCTTTGCCGGCCGACGCCTGCGCGCTCGTTCTCGGGTTGGTGCGTGAGGATCCCGACCGCGGTCTCCGGCGGGCCGCGATGCACGCGCTCGGGGTCGTCGGCCGTGGGGTCAGCGAGGCGAGCGCGGTCGTCGCCGCCGCGGCGGCTTCGGACGATCCGGGCCTGCGCCGCGCGGCGCGCGCGGCGCGTCTGCGGCTCGGGACGTGACGGCCACGGCATCGGCCGCGCGCCAGTGGTGGGCATGGGTCGGCGTGATGCGCACCACCGGGTGCGCGACGCCGACGAGCGGCATCGTGCGGTACTGGGGATAGCGGGCGCGGAGCGCCGCGAGCGCCCGCCGTCGCTCCGCGGCGGTGGTCACGATCTCGGCTCGTCCCCGCACCAGCAGATACGCGAGCGCGCTCCAGTCCTCGTCGTAGTCGTCGGCGACCACGGCAACCGCGGGGTTCGCGGCGATGTTGCGCATGCGTTTCAACCCGAGCCCCGTCCGGCGTTTCGGCTTGGCGTCGACGACGAAATAGAGGCGGTCGCCCACGAGCGCATAGCAGAACGGCACCACGTGCGGTGTGCCGGCGGCGTCGGCGGTGGCCAGCCGGGCAATGCGGTGGCGCGCCAGGAACGCCCGCGCGCGGCGATCAAGGACCGCGGCCACTGTCCGCTTCGGCGGTCAGCGCGACCGCCGCCGGGACCCCTGACGATGCGAGCAGGTCCGCCACCCACGGCTCCTCGTCCTCGAGTCGCGTCTCGCCGCCGTACTCTGCGCGGGCCTCGGCGTTGAAGGCCTGCGCCATGCCTTGATAGCGCGGCGAGAAGTGGAAAACCTCGAGGCGGCGCACGCCGGCGGCGCGCGCGAGAAAGCCGGCCTGTCGCGCCGTCAGATGATGCCGCTTGTCGGCCTCGTCGCGATCGACATCGAGGAAACGCGCCTCGCAGTAGAGGACGTCGGCGCTCCGCGCCAGCGCGATCACGTGCTCGGCGTTCTCGCGGTCGAAGCGCGTGTCGACGACGTACGCGATCCGCTGACCCGGGTGCTCGATCATCACCTCGCGCCGGAGCGTGCCGGCGTCGACGCGGAGCGCGCCCTGGGTTTCGGAGACGGTGATCACCCGGTCGTCGTCGCCGGCGCGGATCGCGGCCTTCAGCAGCGAGAGCCACGGTCCGGGCCGCCAGCCGCGCGCCGCCAGCACGTCGCTCCGGACGTTCAAATGGTGCGGCTCGCTCACCGCGAAAGCCAGGCACGGGATCCGGTGGTCGAGGGTCACGGTGTCGATTCGAAACGCCTCGGTCTCGACGAGATGACCGGGGGCGGCGGGGAGGTCCGGAAGCGGCTCACGCGCGAAGCCGTGCGAGGCGCGGAAGCCGGCCCGCACCAATCGGTCGGCATGGCGCTCGACGACCACCAGGCGGAACAGATAGCTCTCGGTCAAGTTCCAGGTGTAGCCGGCGAGCTTGCCCGCGACGTTGTCGATCAACCCGGGCGGTCCGCAGAACGTGAGCTCGCGATCGCGCGGCAGCGTCAGTCGCAGCAGCTGATCGAAGCCCATGAAGTGGTCCATGTGGGTGTGCGACACGCACACGTGCGAGAGACGAAGGCAGTTGGCGGGATTCAGGCGATCGATGCGGCCCAGGTCGAAGAGCAGCGCGTCACCCTGCCAGCGGAGCGCGACGTAGAGGGCAGGATCCTGGAAGGGCCCATTGACGAGGGCGGAGCGAAAGCTCGACTTCACCGCATCACTCTCGGGACGGACGCGCGGAGGTCCGTCGGGCACCGGACGCTAGCGCGCGCGCCGTTTGCCGTTCTTCGCGGCCGACCCGGACGCTTCGTAGGCGTCGAGGCCTTCGTTGAGCAGTGCCAGCACGAGAGCACGCATCCGAATGTTGAGTGCGCGCGCGACGTCGCGGATCTCGCTCATGGTCTTTCCGGGAAGGCGTACGGCCAGCAGCGAGGTCTCGGTGGCGGCCCGTTGCTTCAAGTCGGCGAGCTTGAGCTTCCGTTCCTTCATGGTCGACCTCGTATGCGTGCTCACTATGGCTGATGGCGCCGTCGCGCGTGTCGCGTTCGAGGGGAGAAAACTCGCGCCGGACGTGACTACACCTACGGTTTTGATGTTGGGTGGTCAAGGGGATCTGTGCGAGCGCGACGCGTGCGACGCGGCGTGGAACGTGACGTGGCGTTGCGCCGCGCTCAGCCCGGCGGCCAAGCGAACGCGCGGCCGCCGAGGACGTGCAGATGCAGGTGGAACACGCTCTGCCCGGCGCCCGCGCCGCAATTGACGGCGACGCGAAAGTCGCTGCGACCATCGTCGCCGGCGACCTTCGCCGCGACCCGCACGAGATGGCCGATCAGCGCGTCGTCCTCGGGAGTCAGGTCGGCGAGCGTCGCGATGTGCTTCCGCGGGATCACCAGGATGTGCGTTGGTGAGGCGGGATTGATGTCGCGAAACGCGACCGCATGCTCGTCCTCGTGCACGCGATCCGCTCTTGCCTCGCCGGACGAGATTCGGCAGAAGAGGCACGCCGTCACGCCGCCTGCCTAACGGGTTTGACCGCCGCTCGCAAGACGAAGCCATGGACTTTGCGCAGAGCCCGGAACAAGCGCTGCTGCAACGGACGGCGCGAGAGGTGCTCGCCGCGACGGTGCCGATGACCTTCGTGCGGTCCATGATGGCCGACCCGCGAGGCACCACCGACGCCGTGTGGCGCCGCCTCTCCGACCTCGGCTGGATGGGCATGCCGTTCGCCGAGGAGCATGGCGGCAGCGGGCTCGGGATGCAGGAGCTCGCGATCGTGCTCGCCGAAATGGGACGCGTCGTCATGCCCGGCCCGTTCCTCGCCACGATCGTGGGCGGGCGCATGATCGCGCGCGCCGGGGACGACGCTCAGCGCCGCCGTTGGCTTCCCGGCATCTGTGACGGCAGCCGGATCGCGAGTCTGGCGTTGCTCGAAGCGAGCGCCATGTGGAGCTTCGACGGTGTGACGGCGGTCGCGCGCCCCGAGCCGGGCGGATTCGGTCTCGCGGGAACCAAGCTCTTCGTGCCCGACGCGCACCTCGCCGACCTCATCGTGTGCGCGGTGCGGCGCGCCGACGACGGGGAGCCGGCGCTGGTCGTGCTCGAACGGGACGGCGCGGTGGCGACGTCGCAGCCGAGCGTCGACGGCACCCGCAAGATCTTCGCGCTGGCGCTCGACGGCGTGCACGTTCCTGCCGATCGCGTGCTCGTCGGCGATGCGGCACCGACGCTCGCCGCGGTGCTCGACGAGGCGCGGGTCGCGCTCGCCGCCGAGATGAGCGGCGGCGCCGAGCGGGTGCTCGAGCTCACGGTCGAGCACGTCAAGGTGCGCCAGCAGTTCGGCCAGGCGATCGGCGGGTTCCAGGCCGTCCAGCACGCCTGCGCCGACATGATGGTGGCGGTCGAGTGCGCCAAGGCCGCGACCACCTACGCCGCCTGGGCGCTCGCCGAGGGTGCGGACGATGCCGCGATCGCCGCCGCCACCGCCAAGGCGACCGCCGGTGATGCCTACCGTCAGGTCACCGCCAAGGCGATCCAGCTCCACGGCGGCATCGGCTTCACCTGGGAGCACGACCTGCACATCTATTACAAGCGGGCGATGTCGAGCGAAGTGACGTTCGGCGACGCACGCTGGAATCGCGAGCTCGTCGCGAGGGCACTGTAGCTCCTTACGATCGCAACACGACGACGGCCTCGCCGGGCGTCGTCTTCTTGCCGTCGTCGCTCTCGGTCCAGATCGACAGCGCCGCCAGGCGCTCGCCGTTCTCCTCCCACTTGCGGGTGACGGTGCCGCGGCAGACGAACTCACGATCGGGAAAGTCCATGCCGCGGTACTGGCACGAGATCTTCTTCACGCGGCCAGCGTGGCCGAGCCAGTTGGACACCAGCTCTCCGAGCGCGGCGTACTTGAACCGCCCGTGGACGATGATCGAGCCGAGCTGCTTCGACTGCGGGAACTGATAGTCGTGATGCAGCGGGTTGAAGTCGCCCGAGCCCGCCGCGTACTTCACGAGCTGCGTGACGCCGGGACGCTTCTTCAGCTCGGGAAGCGCGTCGCCTTCCTTGATGTCTTGCCAGGTGACCGCCATGGCCGCCGTTCCTTCCGACTAGTAGTAAATCGCTTGACCGGTCTGCACCGCGACGACCTTGCCGTCCTGATCGGTGAAGGTCGTCCGCTGCGTCGTGATCAACATCTTGCCGAGGGCCTTGCTCTCGCGGACCTCGAGGTTCTCGAGGCGACCCACCACCGTGAGCGCGTCGCCGGCGCAGATGTCGCCGAAGTACTCGGTCTCGGTGCCGCCGTCGAGCAAGCCCTTCAAGCCGTGCTTCACCGACGGCTGGCCCTCGGTCGGAATGCTGAAGACGTCGTGCGTTCGGCCCGGCACGAATACGGCCGTTCCGAGATACGTCGGCGGCGCGGGCAGGCTGCGATAGCCGGCACGGCGCGCCGCCTCGACGTCGAAGTACACCGGGTCGGTGTAGCCGACGCCGCGCGCGAAGGCGCGCACGCTGGTGGTCGTGACCTCGTAGGTCCAGGGCGGTGACTCGCTGCCGATGTGCGCCCGCATCTCCTCGGTGATCTCGAAGTTCTCGGCCATGCGGGCGCTTCTAGATCACGCGCGCGGCCGGTGCCAAGGGGCTGGGCGCGCGGTTGACGGCCCCGGAGCCCCCCAATAGAAATCGGCACGCATGGCGATCATCCGGAAGCAGCACGGCCACTTCCTCGAGGACTTCCGACCGGGCGCGCTGCTCCGTCACAAGGGCGGCAAGACCGTCACCGAGGGCCTGTTCGCGATCTTCACCGACTTCTCCATGACGGCGAGCCCGCTCGCCAAGAACCGGCGCTACGCCCAGGCCTACGGCTACCGTGACCTGGTCGTTCCCCCCGGCATCGTCATGGCGGTGGTGTTCAGCCAGAGCGTCGAGGACATCTCCGAGAACGCGCGCGCCAACCTCGAGTACATCGACATGCGCTTCGGCGTCCCGGTGTGCGTCGGCGACACGCTCGAGGCCGAGACGCTGGTCCTGGGCGTGAAGGCCTCGTCCAAGGACCCGACGCTCGGGGTCGTGCACGTGCAGACCAGCGGTCGGAACCAGCGCGGCGAGGTCGTCCTCACCTTCCAGCGCAAGGTGCAGGTCTGGAAGAAGGACGTGAACGCCAAGCTCGCCGACGGCGAGGCGGCGCCGCAGGACGTCGCCGCGACCCTCGCGATTCCCGCCTACGACGCCGGCCGCAAGAGCCTCGCGCACTTCAGCAGCCCCGACACCTACTTCGAGGACTTCACCGTCGGCGACGTCTACGAGCACACCCGCGGCCGCGTCGTCACCACCGATCACATCATGCTGACCGGCATCCTCGACAACACCTCCCAGGTGCACTGCAATCAATGGATGGTGTCGGAGAATCCCGAGCGCTACGTCGGCGGCCAGCTGATCGTCTTCGGCGGTCTGCCCTTCAACCTCTGCCTCGGCATCGCCTCCGCCGACATCGCCGACAACGCGCTCGCCGACGTGCGCTATGCGACCGGCCGCCACACCGCGCCGATCTTCGCCGGCGACACCGTCTTCGCCGCCACCGAGATCCGCGAGAAGCGCGACTTCCCGGGCCGCCCCGACCTCGGCATCCTCGCCTCGACGCTCCGCGGCCACAAGTTCGTGCGCAAGGACGGCAAGGCGGAGAAGGTCGAGATCTTCTACCTCGAGCTCGAGCAGGCGCTGAAGCGCCGCAGTCACTACGTCGCATGAAGGCGATCCTGGTGAGCCCCGACGGCTCGGGCGCGCTCACCTGGGGTGACGCCGCGGCGCCGCGACCCGGCGCCGACGACGTGCTGGTCGACGTCGTTGCCACCGCCGTCAACCGCGCCGACCTGCTGCAGCGCCGCGGCTTCTATCCGCCGCCGCCCGGCGAGTCCGAGATCCTCGGACTGGAGGCGGCCGGGGTGGTCGCCGCGGTCGGCGCGCAGGTGAAGACGGTGCGCGTCGGCGAGCGCGTCTGCTGCCTGCTCGCCGGCGGCGGCTACGCGGAGCAGGTCGTCGTGCATCAGGCGATGGCGCTGCCCATCCCGGCCGGCCTCGACTTCGTCCAGGCGGCGGCGATCCCCGAGGCGTTCTACACCGCGTTCGTCAACATCGTGCAGGAGGCGGGTCTCGCCGCGGACGAACGCGTCCTGATCCACGCCGGCGCGAGCGGCGTCGGCACGGCGGCGATCCAGCTCGTGAAGGCGCGCGGCGCCGTCGCCTACGTCACCGCCGGCAGCGACGACAAGCTTGCGCGCTGCAAGGAGCTCGGTGCCGCTGCCGGCATCAACTACAAGACCGAGAGCTTCCCCGAGCGCATCGCCGAGCTCACCCAAGGCGCGGGCGTGGACGTCATCCTCGACTGCGTCGGAGGATCCTACCTCGAGGGCAACGTCGGAGCGCTCCGTTCGCGCGGCCGCCTCGTCATCATCGGCCTCATGGGCGGCACCAAGGGCGACGTCAATCTCGGCCTCCTGGTGTCACGGCGCCTGCGCATGATCGGCTCGGTGCTGCGCACGCGCTCGCTCGCCGAGAAGGTCGCGATCACCGACGCCTTCCGCGCCGAGGTCCTCCCGCTCTTCGGGAACGGCGAGCTCAGGCCGATCGTCGACGCGACCTATCCGATCACCGAGGCCGACGCGGCGCACGCCTACGTCGCCGCCAACAAGAACTTCGGCAAGGTCGTCTTGCGTGTGCGCGACTGAGACGCACTGAAGGCTCGAGTCGGCGCGTGCGCGCGAGTGTGTTCGCCATGGGAGTCCTCGTGCTGCTGGCGGCGACGCCTGCACCGGCCACGGAGCCCGACGACGGGGCGCGGCCGTTGATCGTCGCCGTCGCCGAGGTCCCGCCCTTCGCGATCGCGGAGGACGACGGCTCCTGGTCCGGCATCAGCATCGAGCTCTGGCGGCGAATTGCGTCGGATCTCGATCTCCGCCGCTGGGAGTTCCGTCGGGTTGCGCTCGCGGACGTCGACGGCCTGTTGCGGGATCACGCGGTCGACCTGGCGCTCGGAGCGATTCCCATCTCCGCCAGCGGCCAGGCGCTGCACGACTACTCGTACTCCTACCTCACCACGGGTCTAGGGTTTGCAGAGCGGCCGCGCGGCAGGCCGTCGTGGCGCACGACCCTCGCCTCCCTCGCCGAGTCGGGTCTGCTCTCGATCATGGCGGCGATCGCGATCGCGATCCTGGTGACCGGGACCCTCATCACGTTCCTCGAGCGGCGCCGGAGGCTCCGGCGATTTCGGCGGCTCGTTGCCGCGCGGGATCGCGACCGGCGTGTGGTGGGCCGCGGTCACCATGACGACCGTCGGCTACGGCGATGCGACGCCCAAGACCGCGCCCGGGCGATCGCTCGCCTTGCTGTGGATGTTCGTCGGGGTCGCCGCGGTCTCCATCTTCACCGCGACGATCACGTCCGTACTGACGGTCGGATCGCTCGTGGGAAGCGTGCAACATGCCGACGACCTCTTGCACGTGCGGCTCGCGGCCATCGCCGACGGGCCGGCGTCGGGGTTCCTCGCGCGCCATCACGTGAGCTTCAGCGCCCATGCGTCCACCGAGGACGCGCTTGCCGCGCTCGCCGACGGCGAGGTCGACGCGACCCTCGGTCCGGTGCCCGCTCTCCGCTACTTCGTCAGCCGACGCTGGCAGGGCGTGCTGCGGGTGTCGCCGATCGTGATCGAGCCGATCCGCTATGCGATCGGGCTGCCCACCGACAGCCCGCTTCGGAAACCGATCGATCGCGCGCTGCTCCGCATCACCGAATCCGACGGATGGCGCGACGTCGAGCACCAGTATCTCGGACACCCATGACCGAGATCGCCCGCGAGCATCAAAACGGCGGCTTCAGCTCCAGCACCTCGGTCGGGACGCAGAAGTCCCGCACGCCGAACACCTCGTACTGATCGGATTGGATCTGGTTCGTGGTGTAGATCAGGTCGGGCAGGGTCGGCAGCGGCGCGCGCGAGTTGACGCGGGCCTGGTAGCACATGAGGAACTGGCTCGGGTCGTTGATGCCTTCGCCGTTCTTGCTCGCGGGCGCGCAGAGGTGGATGGGCTTCTTCAGGTCGATCTCGGTGGAGTCGAACTGATCGTCCACCTTGATCCCGAAGACGCGGAGCTTGAGGAACTGGATGCGGTAGCACTTGAAGTGGTCGATCGCGAAGGACGGCGGCAGCGCCGGCGGTCCGACCAGGCTCTTCACGGTCGGCACCATCAGACGATCCGGCTTCACGACGTCCATGATCTGGATCCCGAACTGGTTGCGGACCGTGACGCCCGGCTGGCGCAGGAAGCGCGGGCTCCGCTGCTTGAGCGTGTAGTTGGTGAGGTGCTCGGGATCGGACGGCGCCGTGTCGTCCTCGTCGTTCTTGTCGGCCGGTAGGCAGATCCGCTTCGACGACTTCAGCGTCACCGTGCTCGGTCCGAAGACGTCCTCGAGCGTCGTCTCCTCGGGAATGAGCGTCGGCCGGTGAGACTCGTAGCACTCGAAGTGGTTGATCGGCGGTCCCGAGGGTGTGACCGTCGCAGACGGCACGGGCGTCCGCGTCGCCACGGCGGGCGTGGGCGTGCGGGTACGCGTCGGCGTCACGGTCGGTGTGCGCGTGGCGGTGACGGTGACGGTCGCGGTCGGCGTAAGGACCGGGGTCGCCGTCCTGACCGCGACGGTCGGCGTGGCCGTCTTCGTGGGGGTCGCGGTCTTCGCCGCCGACTTGGTCGGCGTCGGCGTGGGCGTCTTGGTCTTTGCCTTGGTCGGTGTCGGCGTAGGCGTCTTGGTCTTTGCGGCCGACTTGGTCGGTGTCGGCGTGGGCGTCTTGGTCTTCGCCTTGGTCGGTGTCGGCGTCGGGGTCTTGGTTTTGAAGTGTGCCTCCGCCACGAGCGGCGAGGCGAGCCACGTCACCGTCAGGAGGAGTACCAAGGGGCTTCGGATCGTGGAGAGAAGGGCTCGCACGATCGTCGCGCGTAGCGCTATGCCATGCGGAATGTCAAGGAGAATTCCATAGGGTGAGCTCATATCGACACTGCCGCGGGGCGTCAGGCGAAGTCGAACCCGTCGGGCAGTCCGAGGTGTGAGGATCTGGGCGACGACAGGTCTTCATGGTCGCGCCGCTGCCTTGACCGTCTGAAACCTCGCGTGTACGAGGCCCCGCATGCGCTTCTACGAGTACGAGGCCAAGGCCCTTTTCGCCAAGCACAACACCCCGTTGCTCAAGGGCCGCGTCGCCAAGACCGCGGCCGAGGCCAAGGCCATCGCCGCGGAGATCGGCGGCAAGGTCGTGCTCAAGTCGCAGGTGCTGACCGGCGGCCGCATGAAGGCGGGCGGCGTCAAGTTCGCCGAGACGCCGGCCGAGGCCGAGAAGGCGGCGGAAGCCATCCTGAAGCTCGAGATCAACGGCCAGAAGGCGCGCGGGGTGCTCGTCGAGGAGTGCGCGCCCGTCAAGCAGGAGTACTTCGCCGCCGTCACCTGGGACGGGCGCCGCAAGCAGCCGGTCGTGATCTTCAGCGACATGGGCGGCATCGACATCGAGGAGGTCGCCGAGAAGCACCCCGAGCACGTGTCGCGCACGCACTTCTCGACGCTGGTGCCGTTCTCGCCCTACGTCGCCAAGCAGGCGATCGCCGCGACCGGCGTCAGCGGCGACGACCTCACCAAGCTGACGCCGATCGTCGCGACCCTGGTCGAGATCTTCCTCCGCTACGATCTCACGCTCGCCGAGATCAACCCGCTCGGCAAGACCGCCGACGGCAAGTTCCTCGTGCTCGACGGCCACGTCGACATGGAGGGCGACGCCCGCGACAAGTACCAGAAGCTCCTCGCCGAGCTCGGCATCGGCAAGGAGGAGACGCGCGAGGCGCGCCCGCCGACCGAGTTCGAGATCAAGGGCGCCGAGGTCGACGCCTCCGACCATCGCGGCGTCGCGGGCAACGTGAAGGAGTTCGACGGCGACCTCGGCCTCGTGATCGGGGCCGGCGGCGGCTCGCTCACGCTTTTCGACGCCATCCGCAAGCATGGCGGCAAGCCCGCCAATTACTGCGAGATCGGCGGCAACCCGAGCGTCAAGAAGGCCTGCGGCCTCACCAAGCTCATCCTCTCCAAGCCCGGCGTGAAGAAGATCGCCGTCATGATGAACGTCGTCTCCAACACCCGCGTCGACATCGTCGCCCGCGGCGTCATCAAGGGTTGCGTCGAATCCGGCCGCAACCCGGCCGACACCATCGCCATCTTCCGCATCCCCGGCGCCTGGGAGGACGACGGCTTCAAGATCCTCAAGAAGTACGGCGTCGAGTATTGCGACCGCACCGTGTCGATGTACGAGGCCGCCGGTCGGGCCGTCGCGAAGATGCAGTAGCCCTTCAGGGGCGGAACGCCGGCAGCACCTCGGTCCCGAGCAGTCGCAGCGACTCCCGCAGCACGTCGCGCGGCGTATCGAACGAGCCGGGCACGACGTGCACGAAGTCGAGGCCGAGCGCGGCGAGCCGTGTCAGGCGTTCGCGCGCGTGTGCCACCGGCCCGGCGATGCCGTACCAGTCGAGGAACGCGTCTTCGAGCTCCTGGGCATGCGCCGCCGTCGCCTGGGTGTGGGACCTCATGTCGTAGGCGCGATGCATGGTGGCGGCGGCGGCGCGCAGCGGCGGCGGCAGGTGATCGAGCGGTGCGCCGCCGAAGGACGAGAAGCGCGCGAAGGTCGCGACGGTGCCGCGCATCGCGGCGCGCGCCACGGCGGCGTCGGGATGGACGACGCAGTTCACGAAGGCGCCGTAGCGGAGCGACGCCGGATCGCGTCCCGCCACGCGGGCCGCGGTGCGGGCGGTCTCGAGCGCCCAGCCGAGGTGGCCGGGGTCGGCGCCGACGGCGAAGCCGATGCGCTCGGCATGGCGGGCAGCGAGCGCGATCACCTTGGGACCGGTCGCCGCGATCTCGAGCGGCACCTTGGCGACGTCGGCGACGCGCAGCCATTCGAGCCGGCTCGGAAAGCCCTCGCGCACTACCTCGCCGCCGCCGAGGTACGACTGCAGCATCACGACGTAGCGCTCGAAGTCGGCGAGCCCCATCGTGGCCTTGCCGATGCGCTGCACGGCCGAGTCGCCGCGTCCGAGTCCCAGCACGGCACGCCCGCGGCTCTCGATCTGCAGGGTCGCGGCGGCGCTCGCGGTCACGGCGGCATCGCGGGTGACGGGATTGGTGACGCCGGGACCGAGCCGGATGCGGGTCGTCGCCTGGGCCGCGAGGGCCAGCTGCTGCCACACCTCGGGGGCCAGGTTCTGGCTGTCCGGAAAGAGGAGGGTCGAAAAGCCGAGTCCTTCGAAGCTGCGCGCGAGCTCCGCGGCGCGACGCGGCGGCGCCGCGGTCTCCAGTCCGATCTCCAAGCCTGCGCTCAGCTCACGGTGTCGGGGTGGGCGTCGGCGCGACGCAGGCACAGATCTGCGACGTCGACATGGGGTTCGGACGACACACCTGGCCGGGGCCGTAGCAGAGGCCGCCGGCGCAGGTGACGATCGCGTGGTCGCAGTCGGCGTCGAACGCGGCCGGGCAGACGCAGCGCTGCTGATTCGGCTCCCAGAGACAGCGGTTCGCCGTGTTGCAGAAGCCCTGGCACTCGTTGCCGTCGAAGAAGCAACCGGGATCATGGCCGCCGGGTGTCGACGTCGGCGTGGCGCCCGTCGGCGTCGGCGTCAACCCCGTCGGCGTGACGATCGGTGTCGGCGTCGGCGTCGCGCGGTTCGCGGGCACGCACAGACGCTGCGGCCTTCGCACGAAGATCGTCCTGCGCCCGAACTGATCCTCCGACTCGACGGTGGCGCCGCGGAGGTCGGCACCGCGCGGACAGGCGATCCGGTAGCAGAAGTAGTCGCCGGGCTCGTCGCCGCCGATGGTCGAGGCCGGCGGCGGCTGCAGATTCTCCTTCGCCGTCCGGGTGCAGTACTCGCGGGCCGGCAGCTTGATCTTGCATCCGAGGGCGGCCACGAACGGCGGCGCGTCGGGGACGAGGTCGGCCCGGGCGCTGCCGCGCGCGAGCGTGTCCTTGATCGCGTAGCACTCGAGGTGATCGAAAGACTGGGCCGAGACCAGGGACGTCGACCCGAGCATGGCCCCGGCGGCGCACGCGAGCGCGAGAACGAGGGCGGTCTTCATCGGCAACCTCCGGCGTCGGGGCGTCGACGTCGTCCCCTCGGCGCGGACGGACGCTACGCCCGATCGCGGCTCGCCGTCAACGAAAAACGGGCGCCGAGCCGGCTCACGCGCTCTCGCGCGCCTTCTCCTCGAAGCCGGGAAGGATGGCGCGAAAGAACGCGTTCTGGATGAGGCGGAGGATCACCTGCAGCGTGTTCAGCTTGGCGTCGTCGACGGGGCCGGAGATGGTCGCCTTGGTGGCGACCGAATCCCGCGGCGGATTCTCCAGCAACTTGGCGACGCCGCCCACGAGTCCCTCGTAGACCTGGTGCAACACGCCCTCGTGCGCGTCCTGTCTGCGGTCGTAGACCTTCATGTCGGCGAATAGCGGCTTCAGGTAGCCGTCGATCCGTCCGTCGTGCACCTTGAGCTCGGTGTAGAAGCTGAAGCGGCCCGCCGCCACGTCGAAGTCGCCGTAGGCGCGGAACAGGTCGTTCAGGGCCATGAGGTCGGTGTCGTCGATCTGCACCGCGAGGTCGAAGTCGGGGCCGTTCTTCTCCGGGCGGAACGCAAAGGTCGCGCGCGCCGGACCCGACCCCATGAAGCGGCCGGCGAGCTCGCCGGCGGCCGGCCCGCGCTTGGAGTGGTTGCTGAGGTTGGTGACCCTGAGCCTGCCGTCGCTGATCTCGAGCGCGTAGGGAGGATCGGTCTGCTCGTTGACGTATCTCAGGCGCACGGGGGTCGCGATCACCTCGTCGACCTTGATCAGCACTCCCGGCTCGTTCGACACCTCGCGCGCGGCCTCCGCCGTCTCCTCGCGCAGGCGCTCGGCGTCGGCGGCGTGTGCCGGACGGTTCAGGTAGGCGACGTCGAGGTCGCGGAAGCTCACCGTGCGGACGTCGGCGGTCTTCACTTTCGGACTGAACTCGACGTCGCCCGCGACGCTCAGCCGGCCCTTCGCGATCGTGAGGTTGTAACGCTCGAGCACGGGGCGAAACCGGTCGATGCCGGCGTCGGCGAGATCGACCGCCACCTTCACGCCGGCGTACGGCTCGGCCAGGAAATCGGCGTGCCCATCGACCTTCAGCCGCCCGGTGTCGAGGACGCGGGCGCGGACCGTCAAGTCGGACGGATAGGTGCGCTCGCGCGAGCGCACGTTCCGGATGTTGGTGGCGCGGACCTGCAGCTCGTCGATCCGAATCGGCTTCGACTTCTTGTCCTCGACGTAGGTGATCTCGCCGCTCCGGACCACGAACTGGTTGATCTTCAGCGGGTAGATCGACTCCAGGGCCCGTTGCCAGCCACGCTCCTCGACCGGCACGGGATCGTTCGCCTCGGCGACGACGTGGGTGCGGTCGACGTGGATCTTCGGGCGGTCGAAGATGAAGTCGGCGACCAAACGAAGTGAGAGGAGGGCTCGCCAATGCACACTGGCGTCCAGGCGCGGAAAGTCGGCGACCGGCGGCTTCGGATGCTTGTCCTGCGTGATCACCGTGTCTTTCAAGGTGATTGCGAAGCCGAAGGGATGAAAGCGGACGGCGCGGATCTTCGCCTTGTATCCCACCAGATTCGCGTTCATCTGGGCTTCGAGGCGGCGCCGGATCGGCTCGTCGAGCGTGAACGAAATCGCCCAGGCGGCGACGGCCACGACGCCGAGGACGATGAACAGCCGCCGCCAGCGTCGTACCGCGATCGGGGTCATCTCGATGGGAGAGGCAGAATCCATGCCAGGCCCGGGACGCTTGGCGGCACGATTTCCCCAATGTGCTGGCGTGTTTTCCGGCGGATGTGACAGTCGGCACGCGGCACTTTGTAGAGACGTCGTGCTTGACCGGGGAAACACGACCGAGTTATCGCGGTCGGGCCCCGCGAACGAGATTCCTTGATCAAGGGGGGTGGGAAGTGGTGAGGGCTGCTCCGAATCGAGCGTGGGTGGATCGGCTCCGCCTGCGCGCCCTCTTCCCGCGGCGGCACGTCTTGATCGTACCGCCGGGGCCTCCGGGAGGTGTCGGGGACGAGGCGGTCGTGCAGATGCTCGTCGCGTCGGCCCAGGCCCTCGGGGCGTCGAGGATCGGCGTCGTGACCTACGGGCCGGACGACGATTGGGGGCTCGGCTCCGCCGTGCCCGCGGTCGAGCTCGTCCCCGTGCCGACGTGGCCCTTCGATCGCGACCGCTGGTCGGTGCCGTCCGTCGACGCCGCGTTCCGCGCCTTCGACCTCGTGCTGATCGCCGGCAACGACTGCATCGACGGAGGTTACTCCGACGAGGGTACGATCGCCCTTCTCGAGCTTGCCCGCCTCGTCGACGAGTGCGGTTGCCGCGTCAGCTTCGTGAACTGCAGCTACAACGCGAGGCCGACCGCCGGCGTCGTGCGGGCGCTCCAGGAGCTGCCGGCGCGCATCGCCTTCTGGTTCCGCGACGCGTTGTCGGCCGCGTCGTTCGCCGCCTCCACGGGGCGTCCGCCGCACCTGGGCGCGGAGATCGCGTTCCTCACCGGGGCGCGGCCCGCCGCCGACTGCTCGCCCGTCGCCTGGGTGGCGCGCCAGAAGGATGCGGGGAAGACCGTCGTCGCCCTGGTGCCGAACCCCATGGTGGGAACCGACGAGCCGCTGCGCGCCCCCAACCGCGATCCGGCGCCGTACGTCGAGGTGATCGAGAGGGTTGCCCGGAGCGCGCCCGGAGCATTTCGCTTCGTCGTGATCCCCAACGACGCGCGCCCCGCGGTCGGCGACCTCGAGCTCGCCTCGGCGGTCGCCGCCGCCGTGCCCGCCGAGCTGCGCGACGACGTCTATCTGGTTCCGGCGCCGCTGCCCGCCGCGATCCTCGTCGAGCTCTTTCGGCATCTCGACCTGGTCGTCGGGGCCCGCTTCCACGCGTTGGTCATGGCCCTCATCGCCGGAACGCCGATCGTGGCGCTCGAGTACCAGGACAAGATGCTGGGGGTGCTCCGCGTCTCGGGCCTCGAGGAGTTCTGGATCCGCTGCCAGGGAGGCCTCGCCCCGGCGACGATCGCGGCCCGGGTCGCGGACGCTCTCGAGCGCTCGGAGGAGGTCCGAGCCGCCATCCGCGTGGCCGTCCCGGGCCTTCGGCGCCGCGCCACGGACATGATAAGGAGCGTCCTGACCGGTGGCGGATGAGGCGGGGGCCGCCGGTGGGGGCATTTGATTCTCGGGCGCTTACTCCTTACAGGGAGGGGTCCCGGGGGGTCACTCCCAGAGGAGGCGGACGCGATGGATCTGTTTCAGACCTGCTACGACTACGTCGATGCGGTCTTTGCGCGGAGTGCGGGTGCCTACCCGTTTTTCCTTCCGCTCGAGGGCTCCGAGGGTCCGATCGTCACCTTCCAGGGGAAGGACGTCGTGATGATGGGGTCCAACAATTACCTCGGGCTCACCCATCACCCCAAGGTCCGCGAGGCGGCCAAGCGGGCCATCGACCAGTACGGGACCGGCTGCACCGGCTCGCGCTTCCTGAACGGCAACCTCGACCTCCACGACCGCCTCGAGCACGAGCTCGCCAAGTTCTTCGGCTACGACGAGGCGCTGGTGTTCGCGTCGGGATTCCTCGCCAACGTCGGCGTGATCGCGGCGCTCGGCTCGATTCCGGGCGCGGTGATCTTCTCCGAGAAGGAAAACCACGCGAGCCTGATCGACGGCACGCGCCTCGCGCGCGGCCAGGTGCGCCTCTTCACCGACCTCGAAGACCTGGCGCGCCAGCTCGCCACGGAGGCCGACTGGTCCCATGCGCTCGTGGTGAGCGACGCCGTCTTCTCGATGACGGGACGGGTCATGGATCTCCGCCGGCTCGCCGAGCTGAAGCGCCGCCACAAGTTCAAGCTCTACGTCGACGATGCCCACGGCATCGGCGTGCTCGGGCCGGACGGCCGCGGCACCGTCTTCGATCAAGGCGTGCGAGCCGACGTTGATCTACTGTTCGGCACCTTCAGCAAGTCACTCGCGAGCCTCGGCGGCTTCGTCTGCGGCGAGAAGCTCGTCATCGACTACCTTCGCCACAAGACTCGCTCGCTGATCTTCACCGCCGGCCTGCCGCCGGCGTCGGTCGCCGCCGCGCTCGCCGCGCTCGCGGTCATGAAGGACGAGGCCGGCGAGCTCCGGACGCAGGTCTGGGCCAACGCCCGTTACTGGCGCGAGGGTCTCGACGCGATCGGCTACTACACGATGGGCTCGACCACCCCGATCGTGCCGGCGATGATCGGCTCCGAGTCGCTGGCGTTCCGGGTGGCGCGCGATCTCCTCGACCTCGGCGTCTTCGCGATCCCGGTTCCCTATCCCGTCGTGCCGTTCGGCCGGTCCCTGATCCGCACGAGCGTGATGCCGACCCACACCCGTGAGCACCTCGATCGCGCGCTCGACGCGTTCGCGCAGGTCCGCAAGCGCTACGACATCCCCGAGTTCGATCCCGAGAACCTGCCGGTTGCCGACAAGGAAGATTGGTCGTGGTTCATGCCCGACACGACCAAGTCCGCCCAACCGGCGGCGTAGACGTTTCCTTGGAAGGATTGGGACTCGCGCGCGCGTTGGGTCGGTGCACGCGGGGACGTGGGGATCGTCTCTCCGGCTCGGCAGATCTCACGTATGAACCGACACCTTTTAACTAGTCGCAGGTTTTCGTGGTCGATCTACTCACCTCCGAGACGATCCCCACGTCCCCGCGAACGCCCGCCGCTGCGCGACGAGCCCACGACCGAATCGGCAGCACATCACGACTGCTAAAGGGCGAGGAGCGCGAGTTGACCTCGCGCTCCGAGGGCCATCGGAGCATTCGGCGCGTTAGCGCCGAAGCCACGGGGCCGAAATGAACTAAATCCAGCCGACGGTGCGGTACCAGGCGGCGGTGCGGCGGAGGCCGTCTACCAAGTCGGTGCGGGCGCGCCAGCCGGTCTTTGCCGCGAGCGGGGCGGGGGAGCAGAGCCAAGCGTCGGCGAGGATCTCGTTGGCCTTGTCCGCCGAGAGCAGCGTCGCCCGGCCGGTCGTGCGGGCGGCGGTGCCTGTCAGCCAGAACAGCGGGCGCACCACGCCGCGCGGAAGCGGCAGGATGCGGACGCGGGTCCCGAGCGCCGCGCCGATCCCCAGGACCAGGGCGCGCGCCGTCGTCGGCACGGAATGCGCCGGGTAGTAGACGCCGCCCGCGGTGGACTCGGCGTCAAGGCAGCGCACGACCGCATCGGCGAGGTCATGCGCGAAGACCAGCGAGAGCCGTTGCGAGCCGTCGCCGAAGAGCGGGGACACGCCGTAGCGAGCGGCGCGGAAGAGGCGCAGGAACTCGCGGTCGCGCGGTCCGTAGACCGCCGGTGGTCGGAGGATCGTCCACGGGAGATCGAGCCCGCGGACCGGTGCTTCCCCCGCGAGCTTGCTGCGGCCGTAGTCACTGACCGGTTGGGCCTCGTCCCCGAGCTCGGGCACCGCCCCGCCGTCGGCGGGTCCGGCGGCGGCGAGACTGCTCACGTGCAGGTAGCGTCGCAGCTCGGGAGCGGCGGCGCGGAGGGCCTCGACCAGCGCGACCGTTCCGCCGGCATTGACGTGGAAGAGCTCGGCGCGGCTCCGCGCCGCCGTCAGCCCCGCGAGATGCACGACGGCGTCGGCGCCGGCGCATCCTCGTACGAGCGCGTCTCGATCATCGAGGTCGCCCGGCACGAGCTCGGGCAAAGGCTCCGCGAACAGCACGCGCGCCCTCGTCGGATCGCGCACCAAGCAGCGCACCGCGTGCCCACCCGCCTGCAACGCATCCACCACGTGCATCCCGACGAATCCCGTCCCGCCGGTAACAAACACCTTCACGGCCCGCACCTATACTAGAAGGTCGACCCCAGCCACGAACCTCCGCGAGCGAAGCGAGCAGGAGGAGCGCACCACGACCTCCGAGCGAGCCGGACGTGGGAGCCTCCGCGCGCGCGGCGCGCGCGGCCGAGCGAAGCGAGCCGGGGGATGAGTCGCCGCGGCTTTGCCGCGGCGGCGAAGGGGGAGAGATCCCCCTTCTGACCTTGACGCTCCGTCCCACCCCATGCGATGCACCGCACGCCGCTCGGGTCGTCGCGGAGAGTCGGACGTCGGGCGCGGGTGGCTCATGGCAATCGGTGTGCGTGGCTGCGATCTCGGTTCGACGTTTCGCGAGTGAGTGTGCGGGTCGACCTCGGAAGCGTCTCCGTCCTCGACCGCTACGTGGTCAAAGAGGTCTTGTCGCACGCCGCCGGCGGGTTTCTGGTCGTGCTCGCCATCTTCCTGGTGACGCGGCTCAGCAATCTGCTCTCGGACGCGGCGGTCGGCAGCCTGCCAGGTGGCATCGTCGCGACGCTGCTCGCGCTCCGCACGATGATGGCGCTGCCCTCCCTGCTGCCGGCCGTGCTCTACCTCGGCGTGCTGCTCGCCATGAATCGACTGTCGCGCGACCGCGAGCTCTTGGCGATGGCGTGCGCGGGCGTGACGCCCGGCCGGCTCGAGCGGGCCGTCCTCGGCTTCGCGCTCGCGGCAGCCCTGGTCGTCGCCATCCTGTCGTTCGCCGGCCGGCCATGGGCGGCGGCGCGTTTCAACGAGGTGCGTGATCGGGCCGTCGCCGACTCGGGGCTCGACGACATCACCCCGGGGGTCTTCTACGAGCTGCAGTCGACGGCGCACGAGGTGGTGTTCGCCGAGTCCCGCTCGACGCGCGAGCCGGAGTATCTCGAGAACGTCTTCGTCCAGCGCCGTAGCAAGAACGGCATCGCGGTGTTCTCGGCCCGGCGCGCCGTCGAGTCGCGCGACGCCGCCGCCGGGATCCGCCATCTCGTCCTCCAGGACGGCTACGAGTACGACCTCGACCCGGATGGCGAGAAGCACACCATCACCCAGTTCGAGCGCCTGGCGATGCAGCTGCCCTTCACGCCGCCGGAGCCCGACATCGACCCGCGGAAGGGCCTCTCGCTCGGCGCCTTGGCGCGGAGCTCCGATCCCGAGGCGCGGGCCGAGCTGCAATGGCGGAGCGCCATGCCGATCTCGGCGATCCTGCTCTGTCTCCTCGCCATTCCGCTCGGGCACAGCGACCCCCGCAGCGGCCGCGCGGCTCGCATCTTCCTCGCCGCCTTTCTCTACGTCGGCTATCGCACGCTGCTCGGCACCGCCAAGAGCTGGGTCGCCGACGGCGTTCTGCCGCCGGCGCCGGGCCTTTGGCTGGTGCATGGCACCGTGCTGCTCGCCGCGCTCGCACTCGGGCGTCTGCAGCGCCGGGTGACCGCATGAGCATCGTCGATCGCTACATCGCGGGCACCGTCATCCGGCACTTCGCGTACGCGCTCGCCGCCTTGCTCGCGGTCTTCGTGGTCATCAACCTCACCGAGGAGCTCCGGGTCGTGGGTAGTCCCGGCTGGGGCGTCGGGCGCGGGCTCTGGTTCGTGCTGCTCACGCTTCCGTCCGAGGCCTACACGCTGTTTCCCGCCGCCGCCCTGCTGGGCACGGTCCTGGCGTTCGGCCGTCTCGCGGGCGACAGCGAGATCGTGGCCCTGCAGGCGGCGGGCGTCGCGCCCGTTCGCCTCGCGCTCGCGGCGCTGATGGCGACCGTCGCGCTCGCCGTCGTCGGCGCGGCGCTCGGTGAGCTCGTCGCCGCGCCGCTCAGTCAGCGCGCGCACGTGCAACGGGCGCTGGCGCTCTCGGGCGGCCGCGCGCTCACCACGACCTCGGGTCTCTGGCTCCGCGACGGGCCGCGCTTCGTCAACGTCGGCACCCTCCGCCCCGACGGCTCGCTCGGCGACCTCTACATCTTCGACTTCGACGCCGAACGCCGGCTCACCCGCTTCGCGCACGCGCGCGCCGCGGCCGAGGTCGACGGGGAGTGGCGCCTGCAGGACCTTCGCGAGAGCACGTTCGAGCGCGACCTCGCCACCAACCGGACGGCCGCGACGGCGCCGTGGCCCACCGCGGTCGACCCCCGCCAGCTCCAGTCGCTGTGGCTCGAGCCGCGCGATCTGTCGCTCGCCGAGCTCCACCGCACCATTCGCTCGCTCCGCGAGCAGGGTCAAAATCCTCTCGCCCATCAGGTCGCCTTCTGGCGGCGCGTCAGTGCTCCGGTGTACATGGGAGTGATGGTCCTCCTGGCGGTACCGCTGGTATTGGTCGGCGGCCGTACCGTTCGGCTCGGCGAGCGCGCCATGCTGGGCGCGCTGGTGGGGCTCGGGTTCCAGATGTTCCAGGAGATGTTCACGAACCTCGGTCTGGTCATCGGCCTTTCACCGGTGTTGACGGCGCTCGTGCCCGCGCTGATCGCGGTGGTCGCCGTGGGCGCGGTACTCCGAGGGCAGGGGTTGCGATGAGCGAGACCATCGCCGAGACCGGCTACATCGTCGGGCAGAACGGGGTTCGTCTCTGGGGACTGGACGGCGCCGAACGGATCGCGCGTCAGCTCCGCTTGGCCGGGGTCTCCGGCATCGTGCGCCGCGACGAGTCGCTACCCTCGCAGGGCTCGGTCGTGCTGCTGCGGAGCGACTACTTGTTCGAGGATCGCACGATCGCCGACCTCGCCCGGCGCCCCGGGGTGGTGATCACGGCCTCGAGCTTCAACGGCAGCGGCGCCCCGGTGGCGGCGCACGTCGACGCGCGTGATCTCGCCGTCGCGCGCGCATTGCTCGAAGGCACGGCCGATACCCGGGCGCTACCGGGGATCGTGACCGAGACCGCCGATACGCTCTCGACGCCCTTCGTCCGGAAGCTCCACAAGGCCGTCCCCCCGGTCGTGCTGCCGGTGCGAGCGGAGCGCGCCGCGGCGCTCGAGCGCCACCTCTTCGCCGGCTCGTACAAGGGCGTGACCGACCTCGTGACCAAATGGGTGTGGCCGGCGCCGGCGCGTGCGGTGACCCGGGTCTGTGCCAGTCTCGGCATCCGTCCGAACGCGGTGACGAGCGTGAGCCTGGCGCTGGTGCTGCTCGTGACGCTGCTCTTCGCAGAGGGCCGTTTCGGCGCCGGCCTCGTGCTGGCGTGGATCATGACCTTCCTCGACACCGTCGACGGCAAGCTCGCGCGCGTCACCGTCAGCTCGACCCCGGCCGGGCACTTCTTCGACCACACCATCGACTCCGTGCATCCGCCGATCTGGTACTTCGCGTGGGCGTGGGGACTGACGGGCGGGTTGGCCGGGATCGTGCCGCTGGTGCCGATGCTGGCTGCGATCCTCGTCGCTTACATCGCCGGACGCCTGATCGAGAGCACCTTCAAACATGCGGTCAGCGGCTATTCGCTCTTTACCTGGCGTCCTTTCGACTCGTATTTCCGCCTGATCATGGCCCGAAGAAATCCCAACCTTTTGCTCCTCAGCGCCTCCTATCTGGCGGGAATTCCAGGCGTCGGTCTGAAGGCGGTGGCGGTGTGGACGGTCCTTTCCACGCTCGTGCTCGGGATCAGGCTGATGCAGGGGATTCACGTCCGTTCGCGTCGGGGATCGGTGCAGCCGTGGCTCGAAGAGCTCGGCAGCACGCCCGGCCCGGTGCCGGCCTGGGCTCGCCCCTTCATCCGAGACCTTGCCGCCGTACGCCATCTCGTGCAGTAAGCAGCGTGCCCTCCGCCACGGGACGACACGCCCGGCGCCTCGATTCGCCGCCCCCCGGTTGGGAGGTGCCCGCGCCGCGCGTCACCGGGAGTGAGCCGCGCCGGAACCCGATCCGGGTCGGCCTCATCAGCAACCCGACGAGCGGTCAGAACGCGCGCCGCGGTCTCCTCACCGGCATCCAGGACCTCCTGCGCGCGCACCCGGGGGTGCCGCACCTCCAGGAGCGCACCTTCGACGGCATCACGAGCGCGACCCGCGAGCTCATGGACGGCGACACCGGCATCATCGCGGTGAACGGCGGCGACGGCACCGTGCAGGCGGTGCTCACCAGCATGCTGACGATGCCCGCCGACCGCCTGCCCGTGCTCGCGGTGCTCCCCGGCGGGACCACCAACACGACCGCGCGGAACGTCGGGTACGGCAGCCGGCCGCTCGCGGCGTTGCAGCGCCTGCTCGTCGAGTCGGCGGGCGGCGTCGTCGCCGGCAGCATCGAGCCGCATCCGGTCGTGCAGGCCGATCTCGAGGACGGACCGCAGTACGCGATGATGTTCGGCGCGGGCGGCGTGTACCACGGCATCGTCTTCGCCCGTGAGCAGCTGGCGTCGCACGGCATGCGCGGCCAGCTCGGTGCCGGCATCGCGCTCGCAACCTTTCTGACCAAGGCGCTGACCGGGAGGGCGGGGACCCTTTTTCCTCCGCTCGAGGCCGCCGTGCGCGTCGACGGGACGTTGCTGCCGTCGGCCTCGTACGTCGGCATGCTCACCTCGACGATCGATCGGCAGTTCCTGGGCGTCAAGCCGTACTGGGGTACCGGACCCGGACGGCTCCGCTTCAGCGCGCTCCGCGATCGACCGCGATACCTGGCGCGCGCCATCGTGCCGGCGCTGCGCGGCCGGCCGAGCCCGTGGCTCCGCCCCGACTTCGGCTATCAGAGCCTGAACGCCGACGAGGTCGAGCTCACCTTCACGGGCGGCTTCACGCTCGACGGCGAGCTCTTCGCGCCGGCGCAGTCCGAGCGTCGCGTCGTCCTGACGGCCCGCCGATCGGCGTATTTCCTCCGGGGGCACGCGTGAACGAGGCCAGGATCTCGCTCGAGCGCGCGATCCGCGCGGAGCTGGCGGAGCCGGCACCCGCCGGGGTGCGCGCGCTCGTCGATCGCCTCCGCGAGCGCTACGGGAGCGAGCTCCGCGCCGTGCTCCTCTACGGCTCCTGCCTCCGCCGGCGCGACGATCGCGACGGCGTCGTCGATCTCTACGTGCTCGTTTCGAGCTATCGCGCCGCCCACCGGAGCGTGGTGCTCGCCGCCCTGAACCGCCTCCTCCCGCCCAACGTCTTCTACCTCGAGGCCGAGGTCGGAGCGCGCGTCGTCCGCTGCAAGTACGCGGTGCTGGCGGAGGGCGATCTCGGGCGCCTCTGCTCGCCGGCGACCTCCGAGCCCTACTTCTGGGCGCGCTTCGCCCAGCCGTGCGCCTTGGTCTTCGCCGCCGACGAGCGGGTACGGGACTCGGTCGTGGCCGCGCTCGCGAATGCGGTGACCACGTTCGTCGGCTTCGGCATTCCCTTCGCGCCGGGCACCTTCGACGGCCGTGCGCTCTGGACCACCGCCTGGCGGGAGACCTACGGCGCCGAGATCAGACCCGAGCGCCGAGCGGCCGCCGCCGCGCTCTACGCCGACAACGCCGAGCGCTACGAGCGGACGACGGCGCTCGCGGTCGCGCACGTCCCGTGGCGGGTCGAGACCGCCCTCGAGGACGGGCGTGCGTGCTTCCGTGTCGCGATCCCGGCGGATGAGCGGCGCCAGGCGAGCAGGAGCTGGCGCCGCCGCCGCTTGCAGGCCAAGGCGCTCTTTCTCCTCCGCATTCTCCGCAACGCGCTCATCTTCGAGGGCGGTATCGACTACGTGCTCTGGAAGATCCAGCGCCACTCCGGGGTGGCCGTCGACCAGGGCTGGCGCCGCAAGCGTTACCCCTATCTGGCGCTCGGCGCAGAGGCCTGGCGTCTCTATCGGGCGCGGGCTTTTCGCTAGAAATTGCAGGGTTCGGAGCCCGGGAGGCCGCAGCGGCCCCCTCGGACTGTTTGACGCTGGGCCCTTTGTCTGTCACACGACCGTAGCACTTCGGTTGCCGCCCGGATGATTCCGGTTGCTGGCGGGTCGACGAGGGATACCTAAGGACGGGGTTTGAAGGGGATCATTCTCAGTGCGGGTCAGGGTAAGCGCTTGCTTCCCCTGACAAAGGATCGTCCGAAGTGCCTGCTTCGCATCGGTGGTTTGACGGTGCTGGAGTGGCAGCTTCGCATGCTCGCCACGGCGGGCGTGGACGAGGTCGTCGTGGTCGTGGGCTTCGGGGCCGATGCCGTGGAGCGTCAGCTCGCCGACCTCACCCCGGCCGGGATGCGGGCCCGGACCCTCTTCAACGAGCTCTACGACCGGGCCGACAACCTGGTGAGCTGCGCGGTCGCGGCCCCGGAGATGGGGGAGGACTTCCTGCTGATGAACGGCGACACCCTCGCCGATCCGGCCATCCTGACGCGGCTCCTGGCGAGCCCGCGGAAGCCGGTCGCGATGGCCGTCGCCCGGAAGGCCGAGTACGACGCCGACGACATGAAGGTGTCGTGCGCCGGGGCGCGGGTGATCCGCGTCGGCAAGGACCTCGCGGCGGAGGACACCCACGGCGAGGCGATCGGCTTCTCGCTCTATCGCGGTCGCGGCCCCGAGCTCTTCACCGAGGCGCTCGCCGACATCCTGCGCGAGCCCGAGGGAACGCGCCGCTGGTATCTCTCGGCGGTGAACCTCTTGGCGGCCCGGGGGCAGGTGCACACCGTGGCGGTCGAAGGCGCAGGGTGGGCGGAGATCGACTATCCGCACGACCTCCCGCGCGCGCAGGCGCTGGTGGCGAGCCTCGCGGAGCAGCCGGCGTTCATCGCCGCGATGCCGTGGGCCGACGCCGCGTCGCGCGATCAGAGCTCCCGGCGGCAGGCGCTCCGCGCCGGCAGCGCCGGCGGCGCACGGTAATCGGCCGGTGCGTAGCGGCTATATCGTCAGCGAGGGACCGAGCCCGCACGTGCAGCGGGCGCGGGAGCTGATCAAGCGTCATCCCGAGGTGCGCTCCTACTTCGGTCCTTACCCGCTGTCCGCCGCGTACGCCGTCGGGGTGGTGACCTTCCAGCTCGCATTCGCCCATCTGCTCGCCGGCGCGAGCTGGCTCTGGGTGATTCTCGCCGCCTACCTGGTCGGCGCCTTCGCGAGTCACGCGCTCTTCGTGCTGATCCACGACGCGACCCACAACCTGATCGTCAAGACGACGCGGCCGAACCGGCTTCTCGGCATCCTCTGCAACGTCGGCCAAGGATTTCCGAGCGCGATGTCGTTCCGCACCTATCATCTGTTGCACCATTTCCACCTCGACGAGTACGACTACGACGCCGATCTCGCCTTCCATTGGGAGGCGCGTCTGGTCGGCAACTCGCCCGTGCGGAAGGCGCTTTGGCTTCTCGTGTTCGGCGCCGTCGAGATCGTCCGGCCGCTTCGCATCAAGGGCCAGTTCTTCGATCCGTGGCTGGTCGGCAACGTGCTCGTGATCGCCGCCACCGACTTCCTCATCTGGCAGTGGTGCGGTGCGCATGGCCTCGTCTACGTGCTGCTCTCGACCTTCTTCGGGATCGGCCTCCACCCGCTCGGCGCGCGCTGGATCCAGGAGCACTACACCTTCGTGGAAGGCCAGGAGACCTACTCCTACTACGGCATCCTCAACCGGCTGTCCTTCAACATCGGCTACCACAACGAGCACCACGACCTGGTGCGGGTGCCGTGGGTGCACCTTCCCAAGGTGAAGGCGCTGGCGCCGGACTTCTACGATCATCTGCATGCGCATCGTTCGCTGACGCGGGTGTTGCTGCAGTGGCTCTTCGATCGGAAGCTCGATCTGTTCACGCGCATCACGCGTGAGCGAGCGCTGCCGGCGGTCGAGCCCGAAGTCGCAGCAGTCGCGTAGTTGCAAACGCGGCTTCGGATTGCGCGCAATTGTTACAGCGCGTCCAGCTCCGAACGCCTTCGTCCGCGGACGTTCTGGGCACGCGGTTTGCTCCCTTTCGTTCGCGAAAGGAGGCTCTCAATGCCGGAGAAACGGACGTTGGAGCGTGTGGCGCAGGATCGACGCGAGGGGAAGTCGCCGAGCACGCAGGCGGGCGAGTTCGTGCGTGAGGAGATCCATCACATCCGCGAGGGGAAGCATGGGGCGCGGTCGACCAAACAGGCGATCGCGATAGCGCTCTCGAAGGCGCGCCGGGCTGGTGTCGACCTGCCGCCGCCGGAGAAGGGAAAAGTCTCGGAGGAGACGCGACGGAGCGCCAAGCGCGAGCTCGCGAAGGGGCGGCGGCGCACGCCGGTATCCCGCACACGCTCGAGGGCCACCAAAGAGGCGCTCGAGCACGAGGGCCGCGCAGCGGCCTCGAAGACGGCGCTGGCACGACAGGCGCGGAAGGCCGCGCGTCGTCGGAGCGCGAAGGAACGCTCGGCGTCCGCCAAAAAGGCGGCGCGCACGCGCGCGCGGCAGTAGTCGACTAACCGCGCGCGGTCAGGAAGGCTTCGGCCGCGCTCCGTTGCTCCGGCGTATCGACGTCGAAGCCGGCGGCAGGATCCGTGAGGAAGATCGGGCGCACGCGGAGGCCGGTGCGAGCGAACACCAGGCCGGTGAGATCGGCGAGTGCCAGGCGGCCGAGCAGGAAGCGCGCGAGCGTCCCGTAGCCGAGCGTACCGAGCATGCGCCAGGGCCGCTTCCGGTGCGCCTCGACCTGCGTCCAAATCCGCGGCGCCTCGCAGCCCGCCGCGCTCAGCAGCGCGTAGAGGTTGCACCCGCAGAAGCCGCCGTCCCTGAAGCGAAAGGCGGTGCGGCGGAACCCCGGGAACGCCGCCTGTACCAGTCCGGCCGGAACCAGGCCGAAGGCGGCGTCGGCATTCATCGTGGTGGCGCGCTCGCAGAACGCGTCCAGCGCCTCCGACGAGAGCAGCGGGTGATCGGCGGTCGTGATCAGGATCGGCGGGGTGAGGCCGAGGGTCGCGATTGCGAGCGCCGCGCTGGCACCCGGCGTGGAATCGCCCCGCACCAGCTCGACGGCGGGCGCGGTGCCGCCGGTCTCGTCGGCGAGATCGCGCGCCACCGTCTCGTCGAGCCCGCACACCACGATCCGCTCGATCCACGACGACGCGCGGAGCGTGCGGACGACCCGCGCGAACATCGCGACCCCGCCGACCGGGGCGAGCGCCTTGTGCGCTACGCCGGTCGCGACGGCTACCGGATCGCCCGTCGCCCGGCTTCCCGCCATGACCAGTGCGGTGAAGGGCATGGAATCCAAGCCGCCCTCAGGAGAGGGACTTCTCGTAGACGCGATAGCTCTTGTACTGCCGGCCGCCGAGGAGGCGCATCAGCCGCAAGAGCGCGAAGTTGTCCTCGAGTACCCACCCCATCTCGATGTAACGCATGCCGCTCGCCCGCCCGGAGATCCGGATCGCCTCGATCAGGCCGAAGACCATCGCCATCGCGAGCGAGCTGTCCTGGTACTTCTGGCGGACCCCCATGAGCGCGACCCGTGCCGACTTCGGCGAGCGCATGCGAAGCCGCCACAAAAGGCGCGCCCACCCGAACGGCAACAGGCGCCCGCGCAGGTCGGCGATCAGCTCGTTCAGGTTGGGCACCACGACCAGCATCGCCGCGGGCTCGCCGTCGACCTCGGCGAATTGCACCATCTCGCGCGGCACCAGGTACTTGAGCGCCCCCGCCAGCTCCGCGAACTCGGCCTGGGTGAACGGCACGAAGCTCCAGTTGTGCTCCCATGCGTCGCAGAAGATGTCGCTGATGATTGCCGTTTCGGCATCGAGACGCGATTTGTCGAGGGGGCGGATGCTGACGCGCGCGGTCTCGCGGGCGCGCCGCGCCGACTCCACCATCACGCGCGGCGGCGTCGCCGTCGGATCCAAGGAGTACGCCACCACGTCCTTCGCCTTGCGGTAGCCGAGCGCCTGCACGCGCGGGTCGTAGTACGGTCGCCCGTGCCCGGTCAGGAACACCGGCGGCTGATCGAAGCCCTCGATCAGGAGACCGATGTCGCCGTTGATGGAGAGGTTGAAGGGGCCGATCACGCGCCGCATGCCCTGGGCTCGCAGCCACTCCTCCGCGCTCGCGAGCAGCGCCGCGAAGACGGCCGGATCGTCGATCGCCTCCAGCACGCCGAAGTGTCCCGTCGCGTCGCCGTAGTGCTCCATCCGGAGATCGTCGATCTGGGCGCTGATCCGCCCGACCGGCTTGCCGTCGCGATACGCCACCCAGAGCTGCACCCGGGCGTGCTGGAAGAAGGCGCTCTTCGGCGAGAACTGGTGGTGCTGCTCGAGCCGGAGGGGCGCCACCCACGCCGGGTCGTCGGCGTAGAGCGCGTACGGGAAGTCGACGAACGCTCTGAGATCGCGCCGCGAGTGCACCGGCCTCACCTCGACCCGTGCCGAACTCCGCTCCTCCCGCACCGCCCCCGCAACCGACGCGGGAACCGCCCCCGTCTTGCTGCTCATGATGTCGCCACGCGTCAAGCGCCATATGGCAGAGGCGCGGATCGGTCAAGCAAAAGCGATGATGGCACTTGTGTGCGCCAGATCGAGACGATCGCGCGTCAGCGCCTACGAATCCGATTGAGATCGAAAGGGGGGCGTCTATCCTTCGCGCATGCGCAGGCGTGAAAGCTTTTCACCGGCAATCGTCTGGAGTCGTGACGTCATCATGGAGCGGCTGCAGGACGCGTACACCGAGGGGCGTTTGGCGCTGGGTGTTGGCGCCGGAGTGTCGATGAGCTCGAGGATTCCCTCATGGCGCAATCTGGTCGTCGAATTGAACGATCGACGTGGGACTGATGCCCTGCCCGTCAAGAGCCTGGAAGACGCGCGCGTGAACTTGCCGGCAATCTGCACGCTGCTCGAACGCGACTACCCTAGCCGGCGCGCCTTCGCGGAAGGCGTGCGCGAAGCGCTCTATGGGACGTTTCCGTCCATTTGCAGGAGCGACCGAACCGAGCTCGTCAAATTCGTGCAGGAAGAAAACTCGACGCTGCACGCCGTCGGGGCAATGTGCGCGCGCCGAGAACCGAATGGAAAATACGGCGTCAATTCCCTGATCAAGGCGATCGTCAACTACAACCTCGACCAGCTGCTGCAGAAGTACACCCGGGCAAGGTACAAGAAAACCCTGTTGCGGACGATCGAGCGGGCCTCTTCCCACCCGATCGGCGAGCGGATCTCGACGTATCATCCCCACGGTCTTCTCCGATTCGACAAGCACGCCGGCGATCTCAGGTACGAGGCGCCGGATCTGATCGTCTTGACCGAGCGGGATTACTTCGACGTCTTCAATGATCCGAACAGCATCTTCACGTACACCATGCTCCATCTCCTCCGCGAGTCGTCTTTCTTGTTCGTCGGCCTTTCGATGACCGACGAGAATCTCCGGCGTTTGCTGCACTACTCCCGGACCGAACGGATTGCGGGCTACCGGGACGAGCACGACGACAAACGGGCGTTGAGGGAGACGCGGAGGCCTCGGCACTTCGCGATCGTGCCCCCACCGCGCAACCCCGAAGTGGAGAAGACGATCGCCGAATCGCTGGCGGAGCTCGGCGTGGCGACGTTGTGGGTCGAGATCGACAAGATCCCCGATACCCTTGGCGAGGTGTACCAAGCAGCAGGAAACTGGTCCGACGTCTTCTATCGGTAGCGCGGGGAGGCCGGTGGCCCGTTACCGGTCCGCCGCCGTCCCTGATAAGACGCCCCGCGTGAAGCTCCTCCTGGTCATCGTCCGCGCCTACCCGCGGCGGACGCTGCTGGCCTTGGCGTGTCTCGTGTTCGCGGGGCTGGCGGAGGGGATCGGGATCTCGAGCCTGCTGCCGGTCGTGCGGGTCGCGGCGCACGATCAGGCGGCGGGTGCGGGCGACACGGCGCTCGAGCGCGGGGTCGCGACCGCGCTCGGCTACGTCGGCCTGACGCCGACGACCCACACGCTCTTCGCGATCGTGCTCGTGGGAATCCTCCTGAAGGCGGTGTTGCTGCTGCTCGCCAACCGCCAGGTCGGGTACGCGGTGGCGCACGTGGCGACGTCGCTCCGCTTGAAGCTCATCGAGGCGCTGTTGGCGACGCGCTGGTCGTACTACGTCCACAAGCCGATCGGCGTGATCGCGAACTCGGTCGCGGTCGAGGCGCAGCACGCGGCGGACGCCTACCTGCACGGCACGACGGTCTTGGCGCTGCTCGTGCAGTGCGTGGTGTTCGCGGCGGTCGCCTGTCTGGTGTCGTGGCAGGCGACGCTCGGCGCGCTCGCGGCGGGGTCGATCATCACCATCGTGCTGAACCGGCTGGTGCGACTGTCGCGCAAAGCGGGCAAGCGACAGACGGGTCGGATGCGGGCGCTGCTCGCGCGGCTCAGCGACAGCCTGCAGGCGGTGAAGCCGCTGAAGGCGATGGCGCGCGAGCCGCTGATCGCCCCCGTCCTGGAGGGGGAAACCCGGAAGCTCAACGAGGCGCTCGAGCGCGAGGTGATGAGCCGGGCCGCGCTCGAGGCGCTGCAGGACCCGCTCATCCTGCTCTTCCTCGCGGTCGCGCTCTACGCCGGGCTCGCGGTGCTCGCGATGCCGCTCGCGGAGGTCGTCATCCTCGTCTTCCTCTGCGCCCGCATCGTCGGCGATCTCGGTAAGGTGCAGAAGGGGCTGCAACGCCTGGCGGTGCGCGAGAGCGCCTACTGGTCGATCGAGGAGCTGATCGCGGAGGCGCGCGGCGAGGTCGAGGTGCCGACCGGAAATCGCGGGGCGCACTTCATGCGCGAGATTCGTCTCGAGGGCGTGAGCTTCACGCACGACGTGCAGCCGGTGCTGCGCGGCGCCGACATGGTGATCCCGGCGGGCTCGCTCACCGTCATCACCGGCCCGTCGGGGGCGGGGAAGACGACCCTCGTCGACCTCGTGATCGGCCTCCTCCAGCCCGACGCCGGCACGGTGCTGGTCGACGGCATCCCGCTCGGCGAGATCGCGACCCGGGACTGGCGGACCCAGATCGGCTACGTGCCGCAGGAGACGCTGATGCTGCACCAGAGCGTGGCGCAGAACGTCACGCTCGGCGATCCCTCGGTGCCGCCCGCCGACGTCACGGCCGCGCTGCGGGCCGCGGGCGCCCTCGAGTTCGTCGAGGCCTTGCCCGAGGGAGCCGACACCGTCGTCGGCGAGCGCGGGCTCCGGCTCTCGGGCGGTCAACGCCAGCGCCTCGCGATCGCGCGCGCGCTCGTCCGCAAGCCCGCCCTGCTCGTGCTCGACGAGGCGACGACCGCCCTCGATCCCGCGACCGAGCGCAGCATCTGCGAGACGCTGCGGGCGCTGCGCGGCATGGTGACCCTGGTCGCGATCTGCCACCACGGCCACCTCGTCGAGGTCGCCGACCTCGTCTACCGGGTCGACGACGCGCGCATCGAGCTGGTGCGATCGAACGCGCTGGCCGAGCGCGACGTCGCCCGGGGTTAGCGACTCGCCGGCGTCTCTACCGGCCGCGCGAACGCGAGCGCCGCGACGCCGGTGGCAGTCATGGGTGACGGTGTCGCATTACCCGGGAGAGCGACCGTCAGATCGACCTCCGCATCCGCCCACACCCGTTGCGGTTGTGCGCCGAGCGCGAGGAGGAACCGGAACGGCTGCGGCAGGAGGTCGAGGGGATTCATCCGCAAGAGCTCCCGGCGGAGCTTCGCCCGCGCCTGGAGCGCGCCGCCGCGGATCTGCCACTCCGTCGCCACGGGATACTCGCGATCACCGCCGGTCCGAGCCGCGCCGTAGCCGACCAGGGCGTCGTCGGCGCGGGCGAGCACGCGGCCGGCTCGGCTCGCGATCGCGACGCCGCGCTGACCACCGTCCGCCCGGATCAGGTCGGCGGCCCAGAACGCGACGTCCCCGGCGCGCGCGAACAGCTCGTTGCGTTGGCGCAGAAGCTCGCCTTCGGGGACCTCCATCCAGGTGTGGGTGAGCGCCGCCGTGCCGGTGACCGCGCGCGGCGCGTTCATGCCGCGCACCTGGACGCGGCCTTCCGCCGGCGCCGGCATGACGACGGCGATCGCGTAGTCGTCGCCGAGCGGCCGCGTCGCGATCGGCGCGCCGCTCCGGGCGAGCTCGAGGTGGATCACCACGTTGTGCTTCTTGCTGTCGACGTCGAGCACGATCGTCGGCCCGTCGAGCTGGAGCCGCGCCTTGGCGATCTTCAGGCTCCCTCCGCCCGGACCGAGCGTCCAGTCGTCGCTCCGGCGACCCCATTGAAAGGGCACCAGCTCGTTTCCCGGGAGGACGAGGTGGCCGACCGCCGCCGCGGTCCGCACGCCCGGTCCCTGATTGGTGACGAGAAAGCGCGCGAACAGCCGGAAGTCGGAATCGAGCCACGCGGAGAGATCCCAATACTCCATGGCGCCGGCGGCGATCGATAGCCGGGCGCCGAGATCGCCCGCGGGCTCGAGCGAGGAGGCCGGCGTCGCCGCCGCGCTCGGCGTGACCGTCGCCGCGGCGGTCGCGGTCGCCGAAACGAGCAGCGCGATCAGCGCGGCGAGCGCGCGGGCGGCGAGACGTCCACGCCGACGCCAGGAGCGCTCAGGCCGGAGCACCGGCGGCGCCGGGCAGCCGCACCACGGCGTTCTCGCGAAAGCGGCGGACCGACGGCTCGTAGTAGACCGCCCGGAGCAGTGCACGGTTGTAGAGGTCGAGCGCCGGCGTCATCTTCCGCGCCACGTCCAGCCAGAGCACGACCCGCACCTCGTCGCTCTCGTTGGCGGCGTCGTGCAGATTGGTGTCGTCGAAGATCACCCCGCGGCCGTTTCGCCAGTAGTGCTTCGGGCCGCGCTCGATCAGCGCCTTGTCGCGGCGGGCGTTGTCGGCGCGGTCGGTGTTGACGCGGAGCCAGCACTTCCGCTCGGCGTTGTCGCCGGGGATGACCACGGCCAGGTGATAGCGCACGAAGCCCTTGTAGTAGCCCCAGTGCGGGCTCACGTACTGGCGCGGCTCGAGGATCGAGAAGAACGCGTTGTAGACGTTGCCGAGCGGGCGCAGGAGGGCGGCCGTCTTCGGGGCGAGCGCGCAGTTCTCCGCGATGAAGCTCCCGGACTTCAGCATGAACGCCTTCCACTGAATGGTGTGGATGCCGCGCTCGGTGTATTGGCCGCCGAGCGCCGCCATGTCGGTGATCTGGGTGCGGAAGGCGAGCAGGCGCTCGCACTCGCTGCGGATGTCGGCGTAGCCGGCCTCGAGGGTGCGCAGCTCCGGATAATCCGCGTACTCCTCATCGAAGGCGGGCAGGCGCGGGATCAGCCCGGCGTCCTCGCAGCGGGCGTAGACGCGGTTCACGGCCTTCTTGACGCGCTTCCGGCCCTTTTTGCCGGAGCCGGGGAGGCGCCCGAGCGCGGATGCGATGTCGAGCCCGGCGGCCGCGGCGATGCGGAGGGAGTCGAGCACGGCGGTCTGGTTAACCGCTCGGGCTCGAGGGTGCAAGGCCGGAGGGTGATCCACGGACCTCCGCGCGCGAAGCGCGCGGCCGAGCGAAAGCGAGCCGGGGGATGAGTCGACGCGGCTTTGCCGCGGCGGCGAAGGGGAGAGATCCCCCTTGTGACCTGATCCGGGCTTCGCCATCATCCGATCCCGTCGCGTGCCCAAGACCTTCACACCGCTCGCCGCCACCGGCCTCGGGATCGACCGGGCGGGCATCCTCGCCGCCATGGAGCCGTTCGTGGCGCGGCATGTGACCGAGGCCGATCCCGAATGGCAGGCCGAGCTCGCCCGCAAGGGCGCCAAGACCAAGCGCCAGCTCCGCCGGCGGCGCTGGCTCGGATGGCTCGGCACGCGGCGGCGCGATCAAGGGCGGATCGCCGAGGAGTACGACGCGTCCTGGGCGCGGAAGCGTCTGGCGCCCTACGAGATGGAGCCGCGCCCGACCCGCGGGGCGGCGTGGCAATACGACGGCGACGTGATGTTCGCGACCAGCGCCGCGGGGGCGCGGGCGCGCCTCCTCGTGCTGATGCGCGCGATCGATCGGCTGCGGCCCGCGAGCGTGCTCGAGGTGGGGTGCGGCAACGGGCTCAACCTGCTCGTGCTCGCCTGCCGGTTTCCGGAGATCGCGTTCCGAGGCGTCGAGCTCACGCCGGGCGGCGTCGCCGTGGCGCGCGCGGTGCAAGCGGAGAGCGAGCTGCCGGCGGTGCTGCGACGGTTCGCGCCCGAGCCGCTGGTCGATCCGACCGCGCACCGGAAGGTCGAGCTGCACCGCGGCAGCGCCGCCGTCCTGCCGTTCCCCGACGGCGGCGTCGACCTCGTCTACTCCTCGCTCGCGCTCGAGCAGATGGAGCAGGTGCGCGCCCAGGCGCTCGCGGAGATGGCGCGGGTGAGCGCGCGGCACACGCTCATGCTGGAGCCCTTCTGGGAGTGCAACGACCACGGCCTCCGCCGCGACTACCTGCTCACGCGCGATCATTTCCGCGGACGGATCGACGAGCTGCCGGCATACGGCCTCGAGCCGATCCTGGTGACGGACGATCTGCCGGGCGAGATCTGGCTGCAGCCCTGCCTGGTGGTGTCCCGGAAACGCGGGGCGGAACGGTGAGCCGCACGCAGCCGGAGCGATCGCCGGTGACGCGCGCGGCGCCGCGGCGCATCTGGGTCTTGGCGGGCGACAAGCCCGGCGACAACGCCCAGTGCCTTTCGCTCGCGGCGGCGGTCGGCTGGCCGACCGAGGTCAAGCAGCTCCGCTATCGCGCGGCCGAAAGCGGCCTCGGCCCCAAGCGCTTTCCGCTCGACCGCGAGGCCTCGAGCGCGCTCGAGCCGCCCTGGCCCGATCTCGTGATCGGCTGCGGGCGACGGAGCGTCCCCGTCGCCTGCGACATTCGCGCCCGCGCCGGCGCCGCCACCCGTCTCGTCCAGCTCGGCCGCCCACGCGCCGATCTCGCGCTCTTCGATCTCGTCGTGACCACGCCGCAATATCGTCTGCCCGGACGTGCGAACGTCCTCCACCTGGCGCTGCCCCTGCATCGCGTCGACCGCGACGCCGAGTCGCGCGCCCGCGCGGCGTGGGAGCCGCGACTCGCGTCGCTCCCGAGCCCGCGCATCGCGCTCCTCGTCGGCGGCAGCGCGAAGCCGTGGGTCTTCGACGTCGCGGCCGCCCACCGTCTCGCCGCAGAGGCCAGCGCGCTCGCGCGCGCCGAGGGCGGCTCGCTGCTCGTCAGCACCAGCCGTCGCACCCCCGAGGCCGCGGCCCGGGCGCTCGAGGAGGGTCTCGAGGCGCCAGCCTACGTGCATCGCTGGACGCCCGACGGCGGCGCCAATCCCTATCTCGCCTACCTGACCATGGCCGACGCCTTCGTGGTCACCGCCGACAGCGCCTCGATGCTGGCCGAAGCCTGCGGCACCGGCCGCCGCGTCTGGATCGCCGATCTTCCCGTGCACCGGACGTGGAAATCGCTCGCGAAGAACGTCTTCCGGAACCTCGCGTTGACGCTGGCCGAGCACCCGAGCGTCGCGCGCCTGCCGCTCGTGAGCCGCCTCGCCGACCTCCCCGCCAAAGGACGGATCCGCTACCCCCGCGATCTCAGACGCCTGCACGCCGCGTTGATCGAAGCAGGCCGTGCGCGACCTCTCGGCCAGCCATTCACGACGATGCCGCCGGCCGTCGTCGACGAAACCGAACACGCCGCGTCCCGCGTCCGAGGCCTCTTCGAGTAGTCACTCGTCGCCCACCTCCGCGGCAACCAGCGTCTGGGCGCGCTCGCCGTCAGTTCGAAGCAGGCATCGAGTCGACGAGCGCCAACGCATCGCGCCGCACATGTCGACATTCGATCTCTTCTTCGACCACCGCTCGCGCGATCACACCTTCGGAGAGGCACTCGCGCAACAAGCCGAAGAAGAACCGCTCCTGCGCCGGATCCGGATGCGGCTTGTAACGCCCGCGCGGCCCTTCGTGTCGTCCGCGCAGCCGTCCGAGGAGGCGCGCCAGCACGGAGCGATCGGCGGCATCGACGTGCTGCCCGCGCGGCGTGAAGTCCGCCGGCAGGCCGGTCTTCCAGGGCTGCGTCCGCCGATGCGTGTTGTGCAGCAGCTTGGTCGTCGCGTCGAGCGTGTCGAAGTGATTCCAGTGCTCCTCGACCTCGCCCACCGACCCGTCCGGCTCGAGGAGCAGCCACATCCAGTCGTTGTAGTCGCGTTCGAAGGCGAAGAGACGCCCGAAGTCCTCCTCGCAGCGCCAGTGGCGGAGGCGTGCGCACTCGAGGAGCATGACGCTGGTCGCCCAGTGGAGGGGCTTCCGCCCGTTCGCCGGCATGCGCTTCGCGAGCACGGCGCGGCCCCCCATGTCGCGGCGGAGCAGCTCGTGCACGTCGCCGACCGCGAACACATCGGGGTCGATGACGACGGCGCGGCCGGAGTACTCCATCACGCGTGGGACGTCGAAGCGGAGCGGCGGGAACGACTGCAGGTCGTCGGCGCTCCACACCACCTTCCGACCCTCGCGGAGATAGGCCTCGCCGTCGCGTGCGGCGATGAACGGATAGTCCTCGGCCCACAGGATGCGGACGTCGAAGGCGTCGGGCTCGGCGGAGCGCGCCTTCAGGGAGTAGGCGGAGACGAGCGCCCCGAGCCGCTGCTTCCGATTGGTGTGGATGAAAACGGTGTCCCGCATCGCGCTCGACTCCAACCGCGGGCCGCGGCGCGCGGCCCGTCGGGCGCGTTGGTAGCGCAAGCGGGCGGGACGGACAAGCGTTCCGATCGTCCCGCTTGACCGCTCCGAAACGAGCGGCGTAGATCCTCGCTCCCATGATCACGAACAGCCGTCGCCGCCCACCTCGCTTGCATGTGGCTCTGGCGCTCGTTGCGATCGCGCTCGCCGCGCCGCCGGTCCGCGCGGCCCATCGCTCCTCGCCGCTCATCAGCCTGGATCCCGCCGCCGACACGCTCGACGTCTACGCCTTCGTCAGCCCCGACCGTCCCGACAGCCTCACCGTCATCGGGACCTGGCAGGGCTTCGAGGCGAAACGGAGCGGCCCGATGTTGTACGGCTTCGACCCCACCGTCCGCTACGACTTGAACATCGATCCCATCGGCGACGGCGTCGCGCACCTGAGCTACCAGTTCACGTTCGACACCGACATCCTCGACGCCAACACGTATCAGTACGCGCGCGGGCCGATCGCGCTGCTCGGCGACCCCAATCTGAACGTGCGGCAGACCTACCGGGTGCAGGAGGTCGTGAACGGCAGCCCGACGGACCTCGCGCTCGGCGTGCGCGTCTCGCCGCCGAACGTCGGGCCGCGGTCCATGCCGGGCTTCGCGGCGCTCTTCGCCTCCGCGGTGCACAACGTGGCGACGTTCGAGGGCCCGATCGCGCTCTTCGCCGGGCAGACCGACGATCCCGCGTTCGGCGACCTGGGGCCGCTCTACGACCTGCCGGCGGGTCCGGGTGCGAAGAAGCTGAAGCTCGCCGACGGCTCGGCGGGCTTCAACGTCCGCACCATCGCCATTCAACTGCCGCTCGCGCGTCTGCTGGCCGGCGCCGCGGGCAACACCGTGCTCGGCGTCTGGGCCGCGAGCTCCCGTCAATCGCAACGTACCTTCAGCCTCGGCGCGGTGATCGACAGCGGGCCGTACGTCCAGGTCGCGCGCACGGGGATGCCGCTCTTCCACGACGTGGTGCTGCCACTCTCGTTGAAGGACGCGCTGAACGGCATCGAGCCCCTCTTCGACTTCTCCGTCTACATGAGCATCGCGCTCTTCCAGCAGGCCGTGCTGACGTCCGAGGCCGCGACGACGATGGCGGCGCGCTACGGCGTTCCGGTTCCCGCGGCGGCGCGCAACGACCTCTTCGACGTGCTCTTCCAGGGGATCCAGCTCGCCGCGCCCCTCACGGCCGTGACGCCGCTCGGCAAGACGCTGCTGCCGGCCGGGGTCGCGCTCAACCGCCCGACCAGCGTGGGGCGCGTGCCCGCCGAGATGCTGCGGGTGAACGTCGATCCGCAATACCGCCCGGGGACGCCGGGCAGCGTCTGCGCGCCCAAGCCCGACCACAAACGCGGGCTTCTCGGCGGCGACCTCTGCGGCTTCCCGAACGGACGCCGGCTCGCCGACGACGCCAGCGACATCATGCTGCGGATCCTGGCCGGCGGCCTCTTCACGGCTCTCACCGGCGACACCGGCTTCGTCTTCGACGCCAAGGCCCTCGGTCCGGTCGGCGACAAGACCGTCAAGAACGACGTCGCGTTCCTGCCGAGCTTTCCCTACGTCGCGCCGCCCCACGCGAGCTACGGCGGCAAGTAGCGCCGGAGGAGACTCTCATGATTCGCAAGCTCAGCTCGGGAGAGTACCGGCTCTATTCCCGCAAGCTCGACCCCAAGACGGGCAAGCGGAGAAATCTCGGGACGTTCAAGACCCGCGCCGCCGCCGAGAAGCACGAGCGCGAGGTCCAATACTTCAAACGGCATTGAGAGGGCGGGCGTACTCCCTCCGCGTCGCCGTTATGGACTCGCTGTCTGCCGCCGTGCGTATGACGGCGCATGGACTTCGGACTCCAGGTCGGTGGCATGCAGGTCGGCGCGCTCCGCGAGCTCGCGGCGATGGCCGACGGCGGCGGCTTTCGGTACGTCACGGTGCCGGATCATTTCGTGCTCGAGCAGCCCGGCTCGGGCATCGATCCTGACACCCCCTCGCTCGAGGCGATCGCGATCCTCGGCGCGCTTGCGGTCTCCACGACGCGCGTTCGGATCGGCGGCATGGTGCTCTGCAACCTCTTTCGCCATCCCGCGCTCACGGCCCAGGCGGTGAGCGCGCTCGACCATCTGAGCGGCGGTCGTGCCTTCCTCGGCATCGGGGCCGGCTGGACCCGCGCCGAGTTCGAGATGATGGGGCTGCCGTTCCCCGACGTGAAGGTCCGTCTTCGCATGCTCGACGAGGCGGTCACGGTGATCAAGCTCCTCTGGAAGGAGGAGCGCGCCACCATGAGCGGCGAGTTCTATCGCCTGACCGACGCCATCAGCGTGCCGAAGCCGGTGCAACGGCCGCACCCGCCGATCCTGATCGGCGGCAGCGGCAAGGGCCTCCTGCGCGTCGCCGCCCGCCACGCCGACGTCGTGAACCTGACGGCCGACGTCGGGCGGGCCGGCACCGTCGACATGCGCGAGGTGGCACGCTTCGACGAGGCCGCATTCGTCGCCAAGGGCGAGTTCGTCCGCGCCGAGGCGCGCGCCGCCGGCCGCGACCCGGCAGCGATCGCGATGTCGAGCATCGTCTTCAACCTCTCGATCACCGACAGCAAGGCCGAGGGCGACGCGCTCGCCGCCAACTTGGCGCCGATCTTCGGCGTCAACGCGGCCGATGCCCGTCGCGTCCCGCTCGCCCTCATCGGCACCCCCGACGAGATCATCACCGAGCTGAAACGCCGCGAGCGCGAGTGGGGCATGACGCTCACGATCGTCTCCGGCACCCGCTGGCACGCCGCCGTCATCGAGCGCTTCATGCGCGAGGTGCTGCCGCACGTCTGACGCGCGGCGCGTTTCACGCGGGTGTGAGCGTCGGCGGCCCGGGGAGGTTCGCGACGGCGACCTCGGGTGTCGCGCCGGCGGGCGGCACCTTCAGCTCGATCAGGATCTCGCGGAAGGGGCCGTCGGTGCCGTTGACGGCTCGCTCGGTCTCGCCGGGCGGCACGAACAGCACGCTGCCGGGCTGGACGGGAATCTCGAGGTGGCCCTTGCCGACCAGGTCGGCGTCGATGCGCGTCCCCTCGACGATGCACATGACGTAGGGGCGGTCGTGGCGATGGAGGGCCGACGCCTCGCCCGGCGCCAACGTCATCTCCCAGACCTTGACGTGCTCGTTCTCGAACAAGAGGCGGTTGGCGACGTCGCCGAGCGGCTCGGACATGGGTGGTCCTCCTGCGACGTCGATAGCAGGTTCGGCGAGGGCGGGGCGAGGGTCACTCGTCGGCGTGGCCGAAGTGTACCTGCCGCGTCAGCGCCGCGTGCCGGGCCGCGCCGCCGGCCTCGGGTCGGAGAAGCGACACGACGACGCCGACCGCGAACGAGAGCGGGATCGTCACCAGCGCGGGATTCTTCAGTGGAAATGCGGCGCTCGGCTGTTTCAGGAGATCCACCTGCACGGTCGGCGAGAGCACGATCAGCGCGAGCGTGGCGGTGGTGCCGACGACCATGCTCGCGACCGCCCCGTTCGTCGTGCAGCGCGACCAGAAGATCGACAGCACGAGCGCCGGGAAAGTTGCTGCTGGCCGCGATCGCGAACGCGAGCGACACCATGAAGGCCACGTTCTGGCCCTTGAAGGCGATGCCGAGGCCGACCGCGAGGACGCCGAGCACGACGGTCGCGATCCGCGCCACCACCAGCTGCTCGCGCTGCTCGGCGTGGCCGCCGCGGACGACGTTCACCCACAGGTCGTGCGACAGGGCCGCCGCGCCCGAGAGCGTGAGGCCGGCGACGACGGCCAGGATGGTCGCGAAGGCGACCGCGGCGATGAAGCCGAGAAACGGCGTGCCGCCGAGCAGCTCGGCGAGCAGCGGCGCCGCCATGTTGCCGCCCGCGTCGGCGGCGCGGACGGCGTCGGGTCCGACCAGCACCATGGCGCCGAACCCGAGGATGAAGGTCATGAGATAGAAGAAGCCGATCAGGCCCGTGGCGTAGAAGACGGAGGTGCGCGCGGCCCGCGCGTCGGGGACGGTGTAGAAGCGCATCAGGATGTGCGGCAGTCCCGCCGTCCCGAACATCAGCGCCATCCCGAGCGAGACGGCGTCGAGCGGCTTCGCGACGAGGCTGCCCGGGACGAGCACGCGCTCGCCGTAGCGCTCGGCGGCGGCGGCGAAGAGCCGCGCCGGGTTCATCCCGAAGCGTGCCAGCACGAGCAGCGCCAACGCCGAGGCGCCGGAGAGCAGCAGCACCGCCTTCACGATCTGCACCCAGGTGGTGGCGATCATGCCGCCGAACAGCACGTAGGCGATCATCACCACGCCGACGATCACGATCGCGTGCTCGTAGGGGAGGCCGAACATCAACTTGATCAGACCGCCTGCGCCCACCATCTGCGCGATCAGGTAGAAGACGACCGTCGCGAGCGTCCCGACGGCGGCGGCGATCCGGACCGGCGTCTGGCGGAAGCGGACGGCCAGCACGTCGGAGAAGGTGTAGCGGCCGAGATTGCGGAGCGGCTCGGCGATCAGGAACAGCACGACCGGCCAGCCGACCAGCCAGCCGGTCGAGTAGATGAGCCCGTCGAAGCCGCTGGTCGAGACCAGGCCGGCGATGCCGAGGAAGGAGGCCGCGCTCATGTAGTCGCCGGCGAGCGCGAAGCCGTTCTGGCCCGCCGTGATGCTGCGGCCGGCCGCGTAGAACTGCTCGGTGGTGCGCGTGCGACGCGCCGCCCACCAGGTGATCCCGAGGGTGATCGCGATGAACACGAAGAAGAACGCGATCGCGATCGCACTGGGCTCGCCGATGGTCGATGCGTGGGGCACGCGCTCAGTCTCGGCCGCGAAGGGCCTTGAGCGCCGGGTCGTAGTAGCGGTTGGCCCAGCGCACGTAGACCCAGGTGAGGAGCCAGGCCGCGACGATCACCGAGGCGCCGAGCACGATCCCGAGGCTCAGACCCGGCGCCAGCATGAGGCCGAGCGCCGGGCGCGCGAACGCGACCGCCCCGATGAACCCGAAGTAGACCGCGACGACCGCGGCCGTCAGCGCGAGCCCGATGCGCGTCCGCGCCCGCGCCAGCGCATGCAGGCGAGCCGTGGCGTCGTCGTCCTCACCCTCCACGCATCCGCCTCTCCACCCCCTGGCCCGCGAGCCCGGATCAGTCGCCGCTGCACACCCCCCAGCCGTTGCTGGTCTCGCAGCTCGTGTTCTCGACCTTCGGCGGCTTCTCGGTTTCGATGTCGATGCCGTTGTCCGAGAGCGACGAGTCGGCGATCTTCAGCTTGCGGGCGCGGATGCCCGAGCTCGCGTGGCCGGTGATGGTCGCGTTGGTGATCGAGGCTCTCTGGGTGTCGATCCCGCGGTTGCCGCCCGCGAACGATCCGTTGGTGACTTCGATCGATTTGCCGGCCGAGATCGCAATCCCGCTGTAACCGGACATCGCGACGTCCCGCAGACGCGCCTTGCGCGCGAGCGAGACGACGTTCTCACCGCCCTCGACGGTGAGGCCGACCCCGTCGACCCACAGCTTGCTCGTGGGAGACCAGATTCCCAGCGTTCCCGGGGGCAGCACGAGGGTGAGGTTGGTGAAACGCAGCCGGTTCAAGGCGGCGATCGCGATGGTGTCGACGTCGCGCACGGTGAGGTCGTGCACGTCGACGTTCTTACCGGAGATACCCACGACGACGGAGCCCTCGATCGTGCCGTTGAAGACCTCGCAGTTGCGTTTCGGGAAGCGGTTCTCCTCCCAGATCGGCTTCACGCAGTAGACGCCGGCCTGCCCACCTTTGACGGTGAAGCCGCGGAGATCGAGGCGGCCCTGCTCGATGATGACGGCAGCGAGGAAATCCTGGGAGCAGTCGAGATCGTTGGTCAGGTAGGCGTCGCCGGATGCGATTTGACCGCAGCCGGAGACCGCCGTTTGGGCCGATGCCGAGCGCACGGCGAATCCGAGACCGATGACGATCAGGGCGAGGGCGATCGAGAGACGGCGGGCGGCACGGCACATGGCTCACCTCCGGTTGTGGTTGGTGAGACGCTTAGAGGCACCGCCCCCACACCGTCAAGCGTTTTCGTCGGCCGCGGTGCGTCGTTACTGGTTCTGCTGCCGCTGCATCGCCAGGCGATCGGCGCTGCGCCGCGCCGCCGGCTGGGTGCCGCGCCGCTGTTGTTGCTGCTGCCCGCCGTTCGCGTGCGGGGCGATCTTCACCGAGACGTCGAGGCGGTGCACCGCCGGCCCGTGATAGATGCCGCGGAGCGGCGCGACGTCGTCGTAGTCGCGGCCGTGCGCGATCTTGACGTGCGACCCGCCGACCTCCTGCTGGTTGGTGGGATCGAGGCCCCACCAGCCCGCGCCCGGGATCGCGACCTCGGTCCAGGCGTGGGTCGTGACCTCGGCGGTGTTGGCGTCGGCGCTCTTGGCGCGCGGCCCGAGGGCCGTGGGGAGGTAGCCCGTGACGTAGCGCGCCGGGATGCCGACGCTGCGGCACATCGCGACCATGAGGTGCGCGTAGTCCTGGCAGACGCCGGTCTTGCGCGCGAACACCTGGTTCACGTCTACCCCGATGTAGGTGCTGCCCGGGACATAGGTGAGCGAGGTGGCGGCGGCACGGTGCAACGCCAGCACGGCGCCCACGACGTCGTCGCCAGCGTTGGCGGCGCGGATCTCGGCGTCGCGCCGGAGCGGCTCGTTCCACGCCGCGTGCGGCGAGGGCTCGAGGTACTCCTGGTGCTCGGAGAGGAAGTCGGGGTCGCTGAGGCTCGCGAGCCTGGGACATGCCGTCAGGCGCCCGGTGTCGCGGGTCTGCACGGTGGCCTCGACCAGCACCTCGAGCCGTGTGTGTGGCGCGGCCACGCCGAAGGCGTCGACGCGCGTCCCCCAGTAGTCGACGTACGAGAAGATGCGCGACGCCGGCGTCGTCGCCACCCGGTAGGAGAGCAGCTCCTGGCGCGCGTCGCTGACGGGGCAGGCGCGCAGCACGTTGTGCGACTCGCGCACCGGCTCCGGGTACGAGAAGCAGGTGAGATAGCGAATGTCCAAACGCATCAGATCGACCCCAGGGCATGGAGCTCGTGCTCCGTTCCGCGTTGGAAGAAGTGGGCGCCGACCGCGTCGGCGACCTGCCAGATGCCGTCCTGCAGCTGATCGAGGGAGCGTTGCAGGCCGTCGTTCACGAGCTCGGGCACGTCGAGGTACTCGAGCGTGGAGCGCATGCGGCCGAGCAGACGGTGGGGCGGGATCGGACGGTCGCCGGTCCCGAGCTTCGCCAGCTGGTCCTCGGCCGAGCGCAGGCAGAAAAGCACGCCGCGCGGGAAGTCGCGCGACAGCAGCAGGAACTCGAGCACCTCGGCGACCCCCATGACGTCCTGGTGCACCCGCACGTAGGCCTCGAAGGCCGACACCGATTTGAGCACGGCGCCCCAGTGCTGGTAGGTCGCCTGCGGATCGGGCGAGCCGCGCTGTACCCAGCGCACCGACAGCAGGCGGCACGTCATCTCGGCGCGCTCCAGCATGCGGCCGAGCACCATGAAACGCCAGCCGTCGTCGCGCGGCATGGTCTCGGCGGCGACCCCGGTGATCATCTGACAGCGCGCCTTCACCATGCGGTAGAGCTCGTAGGGCTGGCGCTGCAAGTCGGCGCGAAGGTCGCGGGCGCGGAGCTCCAGATAGAAGGTGTTGATCGCCTCCCAGAGCTCGGTCGAGATGCGCTCGCGGACGGTGCGGGCGTTGTCGCGCGCGCACGCCACCGACGAGACGATCGAGCCGCCGTTCTGGTCGTCGAGCACCAGGAACTCGGTCACCGGCACCTCGGCACACTCGCCGCCGCGGGTGTCGAAGGTCTGCTCGAGATGCAGCACCTTCACGAGCTCGCGCCAGACCACCGTCGGGTCCTCGACCGAGGACTCGAGGAGCCCGTGGTAGGTGACGTCGAGGAGGCGCGCCGTGTCCTCGGCGCGCTCGAGGTAGCGTCCGGTCCAGAACAGATCCTCTGCGTGGCGGGCGAGCATGCGTTCAGGTCTCCGCGCCGTCGGCGGCGAGGACCCAGGTGTCCTTGGAGCCGCCGCCCTGCGACGAGTTCACCACCAGCGAGCCCTTGGGGAGCGCGACGCGCGTGAGGCCGCCGGGGATGACCTCGACCTTCTCGCCCGAGAGCACGAACGGGCGGAGGTCGATGTGGCGGCCCTCGATCCGGCCGTCGATGAGCGTCGGGTGGCGCGACAGCGAGATCACCTCCTGGGCGATGAAGCCGCGCGGGTCGGCCTCGATCTTCCGCCGGCACTCGGCGAGCTGCTCGTCGCTGGCGCGCGGCCCGATGACGATGCCGTAGCCACCCGAGGCCGCGACCGGCTTGATGACGAGCTGATCGAGGCGGTCGAGCGCCGCGGCGCGCTGCTCGGGCTGCCAGAGGAGATAGGTCTCGACGTTCGGGAGGATCGGCTCCTCGCCGAGGTAGTAGCGGATGAGCGCCGGGACGTAGGCGTAGATCGCCTTGTCGTCGGCGACGCCGTTTCCGACCGCATTGGCGATGGTGACGTTGCCGGCGCGCGCGGCGCCGACGATGCCGGGCACGCCGAGCGTCGAGTCGCTGCGGAAGACCGCCGGATCGAGAAAGGCGTCGTCGATGCGGCGATAGACCACGTCGACGCGCTCGAGGCCGCGCGTGGTCCGGAGGTAGACGACGTGCTCGTCGACCACCAGATCGCGGCCCTCGACCAGCTCGACCCCCATCTGGCGCGCCAGGAAGGCGTGCTCGAAATACGCCGAGTTGTAGGCCCCCGGCGTCAGCACGACGACGCGCGGGTTGCCGGCGGCCGCCGGCGCGACGCTCCGAAGCGCCGTCAGGAGCGACGCCGGGTAGTGGCTGACGGCCCGCACCCGGTGTTGCGCGAAGGCGAGCGGCAGCACGCGCGTCAGGGTGGCGCGGTTCTCGAGGACGTAGGAGATGCCGCTCGGCGTCCTGAGGTTGTCCTCCAGCACGCGGTAGACGCCCTCGCCGTCGCGCACCAGGTCGACGCCCGACACCATGCAACGGGCGGCGTGCGGCACCGCGATCCCGAAGGCCTCGCGCTCGAAGCCGTCGGCCGACATCACGAGCGCGCGCGGCACGATGCCGTCGGCGATCGCCGCCTGCTCGCCGACGTAGACGTCATCGAGGAAGCGGTTCAGCGCCGTCACGCGCTGGATGAGGCCCTTCTCGACCGGCGCCCATTCCTCGTGGGGAATGATGCGCGGCACCAGGTCCATCGGCCACACCCGCTCGACGCCCGCCGCCTCGCCGTACACCGCGAAGGTGATGCCGAGGCTCCGGAAGATGGCGTCGCGCAGGCGCTCGCGCCGTCCGAGCTCCTCGGAGGCGATCGCGCGCAGGCGTGCGATCAAGCTCCGGTAGGGCGGGCGCACCTCGCCCGCGCCGTCGAAGACCTCGTCGAAGAAGCCCTCGACCTGGTAGCCGGCGAAGGGATCATCGGGGGGTTTCAGGTCGGATGCGGTGTTTCGTGTCACGAACGATGCGCCTCGCTGGGGTGCGACGCTGCCGACGGCCAGGTCCGCGGGAAATCGAGCAAGCCCTGTGCCGCCAATGACTCGCATAAGGCTTGGGGATGTCGTGAATCCATACGCCGAGATGCCCGAGTCCTGGGCACCCGGTGCCCCGAGTACGTGCAGCGAATGGTCTCCGGGTCCGCCGAAGGGTGGAGATCTGGGTGTCTTGCGACCGGGAGATCCTCGACGTCGCCGTTCGCTTCGAATCACTCGACCGGACGGAGGCGCATCTCCTGCGCCACCGAAACGACGATGTGCCGGTCGACGTCGTGCATCGTCCCACGCAGAACGCCGCGTCCCCCGGTGTTCACCAACGAATGCACATCGTAGAGATGCCATGCGTCGGCGCGTACCGGGCGATGGAACCACACCGCGTGGTCGAGGCTCACCATCCCGGTGATGTCGCCCTCGAGATGGAGCGGGCGGCCGGCGGTGCCGGTCCAGTCGGTGGCGAAGGCGATGAGGGCGGCGTGCAGCTGCGGGTCGTCGGGAAGCGCGCCGGGCATGCGAAACCAGTGACGGTGGGTCGACTGGCGCGTGCCGTCGGCGGCCGGTGGCGTGGGTCCGACGTCGGCCGCGAGCCAGGGTCCGGGTCCGTGGCTCGGCGGAACCTCGTCGTGGCCGGGCGCGTCCCGACCGAGTCGAAGCTCATACTCGTAGCCGCCGTCGGTGTCCGCGGAGAAGGAGCACGTCATCGAGAGCACGGCCGAGCCGTCCTGTTCGGCCTCGATCGAGCGGGTGGCGAAGGTGCGGCCTTCGCGCAGTGTAGTGACGCGGTAGTGCAGCGGCAGCGTGGCGCGTGCGGGACGCAGAAAGTAGGCGTGCAAGGAGTGGATACGCTTCCCGTCGGGCGCATCGTGTGTGGCCGCGTGAACGGCTTGCGCGATCACGACGCCGCCGAAGAGGTACGCGCCGAACCACGGCGGCGCATCACCGATCCAGCGCTCACCATCCGGGCGAACGGTGAGAAAGCGAATGGTCTCGTCGACGGCGGCTTGGGTAGCGTCGGCGCCGGTGGTCATGTTCGCGCCTCGTAGCACGGAAGGTCGCGACGTCGAAGTCGCGACGGTTCCGGGCGCCTCCTGACGGTGCCCGGAATCGGGATGAGCTACGGCCGTAGTTGTGCGATCGTACGGCCATGTCGGCGCGCGCCGAGAAGGATCATCACAAGCGCCTCAAGCGGGAGGCACGGGCGCGGATGGCGCTGGTAGAACGCGTGTTGTGCGAGCTTGACCCGTACAGCTTGCTTGCGGGCGGCGCCCCCGCCGACGAGTACTCCCCCGAGGCTGCATTGATCGCGGCTCGCTGGAAGGACGGTATGTCGCTAGAGGCCCTCGCGACCGCGATCGAATCCGTGTGGACCGCGCAATTCGATCCCGGATCGGCAGCCGCCTTTGCCCCCGTGATCGCCGAGCGCCTCATTGCCGCCGGTTCACCAGACTGACGAACGCGTTCAGCAAGAAGCTGGAGAACCACATTCACGCGATCGCGCTCTACTCCCTGCACTACAACTTCGTGCGGGTGCATCAGACGCTGCGCGTGGTCGAGGAGTGGGAAGCGAAGCAGCCACACGAGAAGCCGGGGCCGAAGCCGAAAGCCACGGCGCCAGAATGACGGCGCGACATCTCGCCGGGTGGCAAGGCGCGCGCTACCTGCTGTTGTTCATTGCCTTCGCGATCGCTCTTCCAGTCGTGTTCGGCACAGGGCGGGACGCGACTCGGGATTGGTCGGCGCAGTTCATCGGCCTCGTGTTTGTCGCGCTCCCCGCCCTTAGCCTCGCGCATATTGGATTGACGGTCAGGCTTGTGTGGCAGCTCTCAGGGCGCCAGCGCGCCATCGAGGTGGCATCGCTCCTCGTGTCGGTGGGCTACCTCATGGTGCTTGCGAACCTAAAGCTCGTGATCGAGACGTTGCGCGCCCTACGGTGATCCGGAATCAAACTGACCCACTACCTGCCGGCGGGCGCGCTTGACCGTCTCCGGGCGCGCGTGTACTTGAACGCGTCGCGCTATCGGCCGCGGCCCCCGAGAGCCCCAACATGTCGATCCTGATCAACAAAGACACGACCGTCATCATCCAGGGCATCACCGGCCGCGAGGCGGTGAACCTGACCCGCGAGGGCCTCGACTACGGCACCAAGATCGTCGGCGGCGTCACCCCCGGGCGCGCCGGCCGCGACGTCTACGGCGTGCCGGTCTACGACTGCGTGCGCGACATCACAGCCAAGCAGCACGTCGACGGCTCGATCGTCACCGTCCCGCCACGCTTCACCAAGGACGCCGTCTTCGAGGCGATCGAGGCCGGCGTCAAGCTGATCGTCATCGTCACCGAGCGCATCCCGCGCGCCGACGTGGCCCAGATGGTCGAGCTCGCCAAGCTCCGCGGCGCCCGCATCATCGGGCCGAACTGCCTCGGCGTGTTGTCACCCGACGAAGCGAAGATGGGTGGTCTCGGTGGACCCGCGGTGAACGTGCGGCGCGCCTTCAAGAAGGGCTCGATCGGCATCATGTCGCGCTCGGGCGGCATGACCACCGAGATCGCCAACACGCTCTCCGCCGCCGGCTTCGGCCAGAGCACCTGCGTCTCGATCGGCGGCGACGCCATCATCGGCTCCACCTACGCCGAGCTCATGCCGCTCTTCGAGGCCGACCCCGAGACCAAGGCGATCGCCATCTACTCCGAGCCCGGCGGCCGCATGGAGGCCGAGCTCGCCGACTGGGTGCGCGAGCACAAGTCGCGGCTCCCCATCATCGCCTTCATGGCCGGCCGCTTCATGGACGAGATGCCCGGCATGCGCTTCGGCCACGCCGGCACCATCGTCGAGGGCAAGGCCGACACCACCGCCGACAAGATCGAGCGCATGAACGCCGCCGGCATCTCGGTCGCCGAGCGCATCGAGGACATTCCGGCGCTCGTGAAGGAGCGCCTCGCCAAGGCGGGGCACTAGGAGCGCGCGATGCCGAACGGCATGTTCATCCGGGTCGACGTCGACCCCGCCGCGGCCAAGGACGCCGCCGTCGCCAAGAAGCTCACCGAGGTCTGCCCGGTCAACATCTTCGCCCAGGAGAAGGACGGCGCGCTCCGCATCGTCGACGAGAACCTCGACGAGTGCACGCTCTGCGACCTCTGCATGCAGGCCTTCCCGGGCAAGGTGAAGGTCGTCAAGCTGTACGAGTAGCTCGGCTCGCTGTCACCCAACGCGTCGCTGATCGACTTCGTGCGCGCTAGAGGCCGTGGTCTCGGCCCCGGAGCGACGCTGCCGCAGTCTCTTGACCTTGACTCTACGGATGCGTAGTCCGACGAGCCTCGTGGCCAAGCTTCTACGCATCCCCCTTCGGTACGCGCCGCGTCCCGACATCCCCAAATTCTATCGGACGCGCCCGTCGAACCGTAAGCAACTGATCGAATTCATGGTCGCTGCGCTGAAGGATCAAGGATGTCGAATTCTTCACGAGCCGAAGCCAAACATGGCTCCGTTTCGGATTACCTTCGAAACCTCTCAAGGAGAGCGTCTTGGCGTGATGGCGTACGCGTTTTTGGCCAACAACAAGAGGACTAGGAATCGGCCTCCCGACGAGCATCGGTTCCAAGTTAAGTACGGCACCGATCTTTCGGGTGTTCATCAAGTGTGGCGGGACCCTTACGACCTTTACGTGACGCTCTTTCTAGGCATCAATCCGAAGTTGGGATTCTTCGTGGCGGCTGATCCCGTGCTCCACGATCCGACCCGATTCTCGGTTTCCGTCGAGTTCAAGGACGAGCACGCTGATCGTATCGGTCAACAGAAGTGGTGTGCTTGGGAAAGAGATCGAAAGGGTGGGGCTGCGGATGCTACGAAGAAACGAACGTCGATGGCGTCAGCCGAGCAGGGGGAGCCGGCTTTCGAGGTGCTTGTCGGTGGTACACCGGAGCACTTCTTGCGCTTGATCCGGTTCGAACGCGAGGCTCTCGACGAGGAACCTGGAGTTCGGCATTACCTGGCAGAGAACTTTGACGAGTCGACCTTGGTGACAGCGTCGCCTGCGCTTGTCGCCCCTTCCTTCTCCATCAGTCCCGAACGCCTTCACGCGCTCGCTGCCGAATTCGAGCTACCTGAAGCGAAAGTTCTAGATCTGATTGCGGAACGGCGCATGCTGAAGATGGCTGTCCGAGGCTCGGTCGCGGAGGAGCATCTCCTGAAGAGGCTTCAGGGCGTTCCGGGCGTAAGCGATTGCAGGAGGCTCTTGGATGATCGCGGTCCTGACGTGGAGGTCACTTTCGCTGGCCGGTCGCTGACCGTGGAATGCAAGAATAGCTCTCGCGTCAAGACAGCCGACAATTGCGAGAAGATTGACCTTCAGCGAACTCGGGCTGCAAAAGCTGATGCGTGCTCAAGATACTACAAACGAACGGAATTCGATGTCGTCGCGGCTTGCGTGCATGCGGTGACCGGAAAATGGGAGTTCAAGTTTGCTGCCACTCGAGATCTCGACGAGCATCCCAACCCTAAGTGCCAGGGCCGAATCTCTAACAACGTAAAGCTTGACCATCGTTGGACGTCCGACCCAGGGGTGGCCTTGGCGGCCGCAGCAGCCTGTAAGCCCGAGTGAAGCCGAAGCGGCAGACTCCGAGCTACCAGCATCTCGTCCCTGCGTCAGCGCTTGCGAGCAAGACCGCGAGCGCCGCGAGCAGAAAGCGCGACACGAACCCGGAGCTTCTGCTCCGCCGTGCCCTCTGGTCGAAAGGATTGAGGTATCGAGTCGACGTCACAAGCTTGCCGGGTCGGCCGGATATCGTCTTCACGAGAGCCCGTCTGGCGATTTTCTGTGACGGTGACTTTTGGCACGGGCGACAGTTGGCGATCCGCCTGGAGAAACTCTCCAAGGGGCACAACGCTGACTACTGGACCCGAAAGATCCGTGGAAATGTGGAACGTGATCGACGGACCGATGCAATCCTGGCCGGCGCCGGATGGCGGGTTCTTCGGGTGTGGGAAACGGACGTCACCGCGGATCCTGACAGGGTAGCAGCGGCTGTCGTCGCTCTTCTCACAAGCCCGAACGCCTGCTCTAAGAGGGGGCGACGAGTAGCGAGGGAACGTCGTTGAGGACGACAGGTCAGTTTGATACGGCCGAGGTTCTGTGAAGAAGCCGACGGTCATCTCTTTATTCACTGGGGCAGGCGGCCTTGACCTAGGTTTCCATGCGGCCGGGTTGCGCACTGCAGTTGCAGTCGAAACCGACCACGCTTCTTGCGAAACCCTGCGGGCCAACAAGCGCCGAGGCTTTTCCCCCGAAGTTCTGGAGTCTCGGGTAGAGGAGGTCTCCTCTCGGGACATTCTCAAGGCGGCAGGCCTAAGGAAAGGCGAAGCAGATGTTCTCATCGGCGGACCTCCGTGCCAGCCGTTCTCAAAAAGCGGCTACTGGTCACGAGGCGATTCCGGAAGGTTGAACGATCCCCGAGCCAACACGCTTGCTGAGTACATCCGCGTCCTACGAGACACGCAGCCGAAGTGCTTCCTGCTCGAGAACGTAAGTGGGCTTGCCTACACCGGGAAAGAAGAGGGCCTTTTGTTCTTGCTCGACGAGATCGGGCGCGTGAACGCCACGACCGGATCGAAGTACGCGGTGTCGGTCGCAATGCTCAATGCGGCGGATTTCGGGGTGCCGCAGACCCGCGAGCGGATGATCCTCATCGGAAGTCGAGACGGAAGAACGTTCAAATTCCCCGAACCGAGATTCTTCGACACAGAGGAGGGTGCGCTCCTCAGTCCGTTCGAGCGCTATCGAACGGCATGGGATGCGATCGGAGGATTGACGGCGCCGGAGGATTCCCGAGAAACCGCGATCCAGGGCCGGTGGGCGGATCTTCTCCCAACGATACCTGAAGGTGGCAACTACCTTCATCACACAGACCGCGGAGGCGGGTACTCGATCTTCGGCTGGCGACGGCGATACTGGTCCTTTTTGCTGAAGCTCTCCAAAAGGAGACCAGCATGGACGCTAACGGCGCAGCCAGGTCCGGCGATCGGTCCCTTCCATTGGAAGAATCGTCGGCTCTCTCGTCTTGAGATGCTTCGTATTCAAACCTTTCCGGAGGGTTACACGATCACTGGGTCGCTGTCAGATGCGCAAAAGCAACTGGGAAACGCTGTGCCCAGTCTTCTTGCCGAGGTTCTTGCTCTGGAGATCCGCCGACAGCTGCTAGACCACCGTGCCTCATCGCACGCACCTACATTGCTTCCACCATTGCGGCGAAGGATCCCGGATCCTGAGCCAGTGAGCGAGGTCCCAGAAAAGTATCTCCACCTGATCGGTCAACACGATGCTCATCCAGGAACGGGGCGTGGGTACGGAGCGCTGAGGAGAGCCGTAGACTAGACTGCGACGAGCGCGCCGCCGTCGCCCAGATGGTCGAGCTCGCGCGGGCTTCGCGGCGTGCGCATCATCGGCGCCACGCTCTGCGACCTCTGCACGCAGGCCTTCCCGGGCAAAGTGAAGGTCGTCAAGCTCTGCGAGTAGCGCCGGCGTTCCCGACATCGAAGGGGGATTGCCTCCCAGCGCGCTCGCCGTGAGGATGGCATGCTCGGAGGTGCGAGATGGGTGGCGACGTTACCCGTCGGCGAGTCTTGATCGGCGTGTGCGCGGTGAGCGTCGCGAGCATGCTCACCAGGGCGGTGTCGCGGGCGTGGGCGGCGTGCGCGGTCACGTCGCCGGAGACAGCGGGTCCGTTCTGGGTCGACGAGAAGCTCCATCGCTCCGACATCCGGATGGATCCCGGCAATGGGAGCGTGAGTGCCGGCGTGCCGCTCGCGCTCGCGATCAACGTGTTGCGCGCCGACGCCGACTGCGCTCCCGCCGCCGGAGTGCAGGTGGACGTCTGGCATTGTAATGCTGCCGGTCTCTACTCCGACGAGGCCTCGAACGGCACGGCCGGTCAGAGGTTCCTCCGCGGCCATCAACTCACCGACGCGAACGGCACTGTGCGGTTCACGACGATCTATCCCGGCTGGTACATGGGACGGACCATCCACATCCACGTCCGCGCCCGGACGTTCAGCGGTTCGGCGGCCACCACGAACTTCACCACCCAGTTGTATTTCGACGACGCGATCAGCAATCAGGTGTTCGCGAACAACTCCGCGTATAAGCATCGCACGCGCGACACCTTCAACACCGACGACCAGCTCTACATGGCGGCCACGCAACTCGCGCTGACGAGCGACGGCAGCGGTGGCTACGCCGGCGGCATCGACGTGGCGCTGAACGGCTTGCCGGCGAGCGTGGCGACGCCGATGCCGGCGGCGCGGTGACGGATCGTCGACCACGCCCAGTGAGCAAGCGGCGCTACGTGCCCGATGCGATCAGGTGCCCGACCGTGTAGTACTCCGGCGTGTTCTCGCTCTCCTTGCCCTTCTCGAAGAGCCAGTCCTTGAACGGCGGGTGGAGGTAGGTGGGCGGTGTGATGCGCGAGGAGTGCATCAGCTGGAAGTCGATGACCGCGACCGCGGGGGTGAAGAGGCGCGGCTCCTCGTAGGCGAGGCCGCTCCGCGGGCTCTTGGTGTACCAGAAGACGTTGTGCCAGACCTTCCAGAGCTCGCCGTTACGGTCGAAGATCTCGGAGGCGGAGACGTTCAGCACCTCCTTGTCGATCCATAGATGGCGCTTGCCGAAGGCGTACTGCGGGAGCTTCGGGATGCCCTCGATCAGCCACACCGAGCGCTTCTCCCAGTTGACGCACGGGACCCAGCTCTCGGTGCCCTTCTCGCCGCACCAGATCTCCTTGGAGGCGTACTTGCCGCCGTGCATCGGCACCAGGATCTCCTTCTCGGCCAGCAGCCGGAACTCCCACCACTCGGGCTTGCTGTTGAAACCCCAGATCGAGTCCTGGTCGATGTCGGTGCCGAAGAGCGTGTCGCTGCGTGCGGCCGTGGAGTAGCGGCGCACCCGCCGGAGCGCGGGCAGGTAGAGCCAGGAGTCGTCGGCGCGCCCGGACTCCATGTAGCGGTAGAGAAGGAAGCCCGAGCCCTTCAGGTCGAAGGGCGAGTCGATGGGACCCCATTGCTCGGTGTAGCGCACCGGCGGGTCGTGCACGATGATCGGCTTCGGATCGAGATGGATCCGGCCCGTCCAGCGGAGGCGCCGCCAGGTGTCGGACGAGAGCTGCTTCTCGATGGTGCCGTGCTCGTCCTGGTTCTCGACCAACCACGAGGTGAAGACGTCGTCGGTGTACGCGGGCTTGTACTCGTGGTTCCACATGACCTTCCACGCGACCTGCGGATCCTTGGCGTCGACGCCGGGAAACGGCATGCCCGCGACGTAGTTCTCGACGGTCTTGCCGTCGGCGCCGAGCTTCACCTGCGCGGCGTACTTCTCGGTGGCGTCGAGATAGGCGCGCTGCAACGGGCACTGCTCGTAGGGGACGACCTTCATCGTCATCCCGAGCTTGACCATGATCTCGACGCTCGGCGGCAGCCAGGACGCTGCCTTCGCGACGTCGTCGCGGGTAATGACGTCGCCGGCCTCGAGACTGGCGGCCGGCGAGGACGAACCGAGCACGAGTAGCGTCGCGACGAGGATGCGGCGCAAGGGAAGGGCCGAGCGCGAAAAGACAGAACGCATGGTGGCCTCCTGCGGTGGGAAAGGGCATCCCCCGCGGCTGCCAACCTAGTCCCATCGGCACCCCGGCGTCGAGAAAAATCTTCGCCGCTTGACATGTGAATGCGGGTTCACTATCGGCGTGAATCAGGATTCACTGGAGGGATCGATGACCGTCCACTACCAGCCCGACGGCCCGATCGTGGTCGTCACCATCGACCGGCCGGAGGTCGCCAACGCCATCGACGGCCCGACGGGTCGGGCGCTCGCCGACGCCTTTCGCCGCTTCGACGCCGACGAGGCGCTCGCGGTGGCCGTGCTGACCGGCGCCAACGGCAAGTTCTGCGCCGGCAACGACTTGAAATCGATGATCGACGGCGACCCGGCGCGGCGGATCCGGGTCGCGCCCGACGGCGACGGGCCCTGCGGCGTGACCCGTATGCTGCTCGGCAAGCCCGTCATCGCCGCCATCGAGGGCCACGCGGTCGCCGGCGGCCTCGAGGTCGCCGTCTGGTGCGACCTCAGGGTCGCCGCGGAAAACGCGGTCTTCGGCGTCTTCTGCCGGCGCTGGGGCATCCCGTTGATGGACGGCGGGACGATCCGGCTGGCGCGTCTCATCGGCCACAGCCACGCCCTCGACCTGCTGCTCAGCGGGCGCGGCGTCGCCGGCGAGGAGGCGCGGCGGATGGGGCTCGCGAACCGCCTCGTCCCGCCCGGACAGGCGTTGCCGGCGGCGATCGCGCTGGCGCGCGAGCTGGCGGCGCTGCCGCAGGCGGCGCTCCGCAGCGATCGCCTGAGCTCGTACGAGCAGTGGCCGCTCGGGCTCGAGGCCGCGCTCGCCAACGAGTACCGCCACGGCATGGCCACGATCGGCACCGGCGAGATGATCGGCGGGCTCGCCAACTACGCCGCGGGCGGCTGGCGGCGCGGCGACGCCACGTGACACGACAAGGAGATCAGTGATGGGCACGAGCACGCAGCTGGCCGACGACCCGACCGTGGTGCAACGCCTCCTCGACCACATCGACAACAAGACCACCGATCTCGGCGACGCCGTCTGGCGCGAGCCGGTCGAGCACTATCGTTCGGAGGCGCGTCTCGCCGCCGAGCGTGACCTCATGCGCCGCCATCCGGTCGCCTTCTGTCCGTCGGCCGCGCTCGCCGAGCCGGGCATGTACGTGGCACGCGAGGCGGCAGGAACACCGCTCCTCGCGGTGCGCGGCAACGACGGCCGGGTCCGCGCCTTCCGGAACGCCTGCCGGCATCGCGGCACGCAGGTCGCGAGCGGCGCGGGCTGCGAGAAGGCGTTCGTCTGCCGCTACCACGGCTGGACCTACGAGCTCGACGGCCGGCTCCGGCACGTGCCGCACGAGTACGGCTTTCCGGGGCTCGACAAGAGCACGCGCGGGCTCGTGCCGGTCGAGACCAGCGAGGCGGAGGGCCTCGTCTTCGTCACCCAGGACGCCCCTCATCCCGCGGCGCCGCCGCAGACCGCGCTGCCGCCGGTGATCCCGCCGGGCTTCCGCTTCCTCGACACCTTCGAGGGCGAGGTTCCCGCCAACTGGAAGATCCTCGCCGAGGGCTTCCTCGAGGGCTACCACATCCGCTCGACGCACCTCACGACCTTCTACGCGGTGCAATACGACAACGTGAACGTCGTCGAGACCTTCGGGCCGAACAACCGGATCGCGTTCCCGTTCCGGGCCGTCGAGAAGCTGCGCGCGCTGCCGCCCGCCGAGCGCTCCGCCGACGGCAAGCTCACCTACGTCTACCACCTCTTTCCGAACGTCATGATCGCGACCTTCCCGGGACGCATCATCATGGTCGTGCTCGAGCCGACGGCCGTCGATCGCACCCGCATGGTGACCTACACGCTCAGCGACCGCCCGCCGCACGACGAGCACGCGCAGAAGAACCTCTCGAAGGGCGCGCAGCTGATCGCCGCCGGCGGGGCGGAGGACCGCGAGATGGCGTGCGCCATCCAGCAGAGCCTCGGGAGCGGCGCCAACGAGTTCTTCGAGTTCGGACGCTTCGAGGCCGCGATCGTGCATTTCCATCGCACGCTCGAGGCGGCGCTCGCATGTCGATGATGCGCGCGCGCAAGCGCAAGGGGAAGGCGCGCGCAGCCAAGGGGCCCGAGCTCGGCACGCGTGAGCGGCTGGTGCAGGCGGCGCGCGCGCTGCTCGAGGACGGCGGTTACGGGGCGGCGTCGGTGCAGGCGATCGCGGACCGGGTCGGGGTCTCGGCCGGCGCGCTGTACCGGCACTTTCCGTCCAAGGCGGAGCTCTTCGTCGAGGTCTTCCGGGACGCGGCCAAGCGCGACCTCGCGGCGGCCGACGAGGCGGCCTCTTCCGGCGGCTACATCGAGCGCCTCGAGGCGGCGGTCTCCACGCACGCCCGGCGCGCGCTTCGCCACCGCCGCCTCGCGTGGGCGCTTCTCCACGAGCCGGTCGATCCCCTGGTCGACACCGAGCGCCTGGTCTACCGCCGCACCTACTGCCGTCACATGGCCGGGCTCCTCCGTCACGCGATCGCGGCCGGGGAGATCCCCGAGCAGAACGTCGAGCTCAGCGCGGCGGCGGTGATCGGGGCGATCGCCGAATCGCTGGTCGGTCCGCTTTCTCCGGTGGCGGGGCAGGTGACCGCCGAGACCGATCTCATCGCGAGCCTGGTGCGCTTCTGCCGCCGCAGCGTCGGCGCACCCGACAACCCCGCGCTCCGCAGCGTCGCGCGGCAGCGCAAGGCCCCGGCATGAGAGGCCGTTCCTGAAGCCCGCGCGCACGATCATCGTCGGCGGCGGCGTCGGCGGCATGGCGCTCGCGGCGGCGTTGCAGCGGCTCGGCCTGCCGTTCGTCCTCCTCGAACGCGCACCCGCGCTCGGCGAGGTCGGCTCGGGCCTCGGGATCCTGCCGGGCGCGGTGCGCGCGCTCCGCACCCTCGGCGTCGGCGAGGAGCTCTTCGCGCGCGGCGCGCCGTTCCGGCGCTTCTTCGTGTGCTCGAGCCGCGGCGACGAGCTCGCCGGGGTCGATTTCGGCCGCGTCTTCGCGCAAGCGGGCTGCGGCGGCTGGGTCCTCCATCGCGGCGCCTTGCACGCCGCCCTCGCCGCACGGGTGCGGCCGGACGCGGTCCGCACCGGTGCCGAGGTCGTTGCGATCGAGCAAGGCGACGGCGAGGTGCGCGTCGCGCTCCGCGATGACCCGAGCCCGATCGTCGGCGACCTGCTGGTCGGTGCCGACGGTCTCAACTCCGTCGTCCGCCGCCACGTGCTCGGCGACGGCCCGCCGCGCTATGCCGGCGAGACCATCTTCCGCGGCATCAGCGAGCACCACCTCGAGCGCCCGGAGATCTGCCGCGAGCTCTTCGGACGGGGCCGCCGCACGGCGTACTACGAGCTCGGCCCGGGCCGAGTCTACTGGTGGGCGACGGCGCCGCTCGCGCAGGGCACCGTCGTGCCGGAGGGAGGGCGGCGCGCGTTTCTCGCCGACGCCTTCGCCGGCTGGGCGTTCGGCCTCCCCGAGATCTTCGCGCGCACCCCCGAGGCGAGCATCCTCCAGAACGACATCTTCGACCGTCCGCCGGCGCGGCGCTGGCACCGCGGCCGCGCCGTCCTCCTCGGCGACGCCGCCCACCCGACGACGCCGAACCTCGGTCAAGGCGCCTGCATGGCGATCGAGGACGCCGTCGTGCTGGCGCGCTCGCTCGTCCAGGCCGCCGACGCCGAGCAGGCGTTCACGCGCTTCCATCGCGCCCGCGCCCGGCGCACGGCGCAGATCGTGCGGCTCTCGCGCTGGTGGGGCCGCGCCGGCCTCTGGAAGCACCCAGCGCTGGTCGCGCTCCGTGACGGCATCATGCGCTACGGTCCCGAAGGCTGGATGGAGCGCGCCGGCGCGGTACAATACGCCTACGACCCCGGCGACTTCCGGCTCTGACCGAGACGAGACGGTTCGTGATCGTCCATCGGTTCGATTCAGTGCTGCATTTGACAGCCGGTCGTGCACGCCGCTACGCAGAGTGACTCGCCCGAACCCACGGCCGTTGGGCCGAACGCGTCTGCAACGGAGACGTCGATGCGCATGGACATGCTCTTGCGAGCCTTCATTGCAATCGTGATGCTTGGTTCGACTGTCTGCACGGCGCAGGGGCAGCTCTGCGGTGATGCGGATGGCAACGGCGCGGTGACGTTGTCGGACGGTGTCCAGGTCCTGCGGCGCGCGGCCGGCCTATCGAGCCCCTGCGGGGAATCGACGTGCGACATGGATGGCAACGGCGACGTCACGCTTTCTGACGGCGTCAACGTCCTCCGCGACGCCGCCGGCCTTCCGGTTACGCGCGATTGCCCCGCCGGCGACTCCTTCATCGAGAACGTCGAGCGCTCCGACGGACTGTTCGGTGTGCTCACGAAGATTCCGCTGAGGTCGCCGATCAATGCGCCCGAGACGCTGGCGATCGAGCCTCCCACCGAGGTGCTGCCGGGCAGCAGAATCAGCTTCAGCGTCACCTACGTCGGTGTTGCGACGGCCGCCGGCACCGGCGATAGCCCGCAACTCTTCGTCGCCTCGCGGCCGGACGGGTCGCCGCCGACCGGCAGCTCCTTTCAGGTGCCGCTCGAGGGTGACGAAGGTCGAGCAACGATTCACGTCGGTCTGCGAGGCGGTGCCGAGAGCCACGGATCGATTTCGCCACCGGGTCGGACGGGGCCGTCACCGGCGAGGTGGTCTCGGTGATCGTGATCGTCATTCCCGCCCAGTCTCCGACCTGCGGCAACCGCGTGTTCGACACGGGGGAAGAGTGCGAACCGCCGGGCTCGGATTGTACCCAGGGCTTCTGTGACCAGACGTGCGTGTGTCGGACCGGGCCCGATCCGCTGCCCACTCCGACGCCGGCCCCGTGTGGGGACGGAATCCGACGGGCACCGAGCAGTGCGACGGCCCCGATGCCGCAAATTGCGAGCCGCCGCTCCAATGTCGCTCCGACGGCAGCTGCAAGTGCCAGACGCCGAGCTGCCCGAACGGCACGCGGGAGGGAGCCGAACAGTGCGATGGCGGCGACGCCGTCGCGTGTCAGGGAGCGCCGTGCCTGCCTTCGTGCATCTGCGCCGCGCCGACGTCCACCCCGACGCCTCCGCCCGGCGGGCGTTTTCTCGATAACGGCGACGACACGGTCACCGACAACCTGACCGGACTTCAATGGGAGAAGAAGGCGCCGGGTGCAGGCGGGGAAAACCTCGGCGATCCACACGACGTCGACAATCGCTACAAATGGACCGAGCTGCAGGCGCAGTTCATCAACGAGCTCAACACCTCACCTTGCTTCGCGAACCGTTGCGACTGGCGGCTTCCGACGGTAGAGCGCGACGGCGATTCGAAAGAGCTGGAGAGCATCATCGACGAAAGCGTGTTCGGATGCGGTCCGCAGGCGTGCATCGCGGCCATCTTCGGGCCGACCGCGGACACGCGCTACTGGTCTGGTACGACGCGTGCCGGTGCAGCGGACGAAGCATACTGGGTGAATTTCACCAGCGGCAACGTGGATTACAGTTTCAAGAGCAACTCCAGAGCCGTGCGTGCCGTGCGCGGCCCCTGAGTCTCAGGGACTTCCGGCGATCAAGACGCACGCCGAGAAGCTCCGACGTGTTCCCGACCTTGTCGGTCACCGTCGCCGCGAGGAATCCGCCGGTCACTCCCTTCTCCTTGGCTTTCGAGAGAAACTCGACCGTGCCGTCGTCGCCCGTCGAGAGCTTGAAGCTCCGCCAGTAGCGCGCGCCGTCGCCGCTCGCGGCGGGACAGGCGTCGGTCAGGAAGAGGTCGAGGACGAACTTGCCCTTCGGGCTGCTGCGGAGCCGGCCGTTCAGCTCGAGGACGTCGCCGTTGCGGTTCGCTTGCAGGAGCTCCGGCGCATTCTGCAGCGCGTTGGGGCCGACGTCGGCATCGCCGAGATCGCTCGTCGTGATCCCGTCGCCGCCGAGATCGATGTTGAGCGGCGCGTTGGAGAAGACGGCGTTCACGCGGATGGCGTTGCGCACGCCGCCCACGACCGCGACCCCGCCGCCGCTCGTCGCCGAGCCGTTGAAGGCGATGACGTTGCCGTCCTTCTTCCTGCCGCCGATCAGGTTGTCGTGGGCGTCGTTCAGGAAGTAGACGCCGTAGCCCTTGTTGCCGAGCTGGATGGCGCGATCCTCGTCGGTGCCGATGAGGTTCGCCTTGACGGTGTTCTCGAAGGCGCCGCTGCCGCTGATGCCGATGCCGAAATCGTTGTCGCCGATGAGGTTCCCCTCGATCGTGTTGTCCGACGCGCCGTCGATGGCGATGCCGGGGCCGCCGTTGCCGAGCGCCGCCGTGCCCTCGGCGTTCGTCCCGACGTAGTTGGCGACGATGTCGATCTTGGTGGCGCCGGCGGCGATCCGAATGCCGGCCTCCGTGTTCCCGGAGACGACGTTCGAGTTCTCACCGTCACCGATGTCGATCTTCTTGGCTCCTTCGACCACGATGCCGATGCGATTGGGCACTTTGGCGTTTCCCGCGCCGTCGGTGCCGATGCGGTTGCCGAGGAGCTTGTGCTTGGCGGCGCCGGGGCCGATGGCGACGCCCGCGCCGGCGTTGCCGGACACGACGTTCGGGACCAGGCTGTCGCTGCCGACGACGTTCTTCGCGGTCGTGCCCGCGAGGACGATGCCGCTGCCGAGGTTGGCGACCGCCGCGGTGCGCGCCGCGTTGGTCCCGACGGCGTTACCCATCACGATGTTGCCGTTGGCCTGGAACTCGAACGCCATGCCGTGGCCGAGATTGCCGGAGACCACGTTTCCGAGGTTCACTGCGGGCCCGCCGATCAGGTTCTTCGGTGATCCGGAGACGTGGATGCCGTCGCCGCCGTTGCCGCGGGCGAGCGTCCCGGTCACGTCGGTCCCGATGTAGTTGCCCTGGACGACGCTCTTGCCGGACTGTCCGGTGAGCGAGATCCCGTGGCCGGCGAAGCGATTGATGACGAGCCCCCGGACGGCATTCTTGTCGTCGCTGAGCTCGAGGCCGTTGGCGCCCGGGCCCGCATTGCTGCCGTCGAGCTCGATCAGCGGCGCGAGCGCGGCGCCCGGCTGCGTCGTGGCGTCGATGACGAGGGGGCGGTCGACGACCGGCAAGCCGGGGGGCCCGGGCCTGATCGTGAACGGTCCACCGCCGCCGACGTTGAAGACGACGCGCTGGCGCTTCGGAAGCACGTTCGCCTCCTGGATCGCGGCCCGGAGCGTGCATTTGCCGTCGGCGGTCGCGCAGGCGCCGTTGCCGGGGTTGGCGTCGGGCTCGTCGCCGAGCGAGTCGACGGTGAAATCGCCCTTCGCCGGCGGCGCCGCGCCGGGCGCGGCGGCACAGGCCGAGAACTCCGACGTGCTCTTCGGCTCGCCGCCGACGAGCTCGGTCGCGGTTGCCGTCAGGAAGCGCCCGCGCTCGGGCGCCGGCGGCGTGAAGGTCGCGAACCCCGAGGCGCCGACGGTCACGTTCATGCCGCCGAGCGGCTGGTCGCCCTCGCCGTGCCCCGAACCGTCGCATTGGTTCACCACGAAGAGCTCCACGCGGTAGGTTCCCGGCTTGGTCGTGAGCGTCCCTTGCAGCACCCCGTTCACCGGCTCGAACTCGGGAAAGTTCAGCGAGCCGTTCGGGCCGCCGTCGGCGTCGTCGTCGTCGTTCGGCGTCACGTCGTCGATGCCGAGGTCGATGCCGAGCTTGTCGTTGGCGAAGATCGTGTTGTTCACGATCGCGTTGTCGACGCCGCCGAGAACGGCGACCCCGTTGTGGCCGTTGTACGCGATCGTATTGCTCTTGGTCGGGTCGAACCCTCCGATCACGTTGCCGTTGGCGAGGATGTAGACGCCCTGGACCCGGTTTCCCAGGGGATCGTCGTCGTCGTTCGGCCCGATCCTGTTCGACTCGACGCGGTTGCCGGTCGATTCCACGCCCTCGATGGCGACGCCGAACTCGTTGCCGGAGATCGTGTTGCCGGCGCCGGGCTCGCCGATCACGTTGTTGACCGCGTCGGTCAGGCGCACGCCGACGTATTGCACGTGGTTGATCGAGCTCACGACGTCGGTCAGGCCGCTCGCGTCGGTGCCGATGAGGTTGTCGAGGACCTTGTTGCCGCTCGCGTCGGCGATCTGGACGCCGTTGTTGTTGTTCCCCGAGATGAGGTTCGACTCCACGAGGTTGTTCGGGGCTTCCGAGATCCTGACGCCGCTGCCGCCGAACTCCTCGAGTGGCACGGTGCCCGTGATGTCGGTGCCGATGATGTTGCCGACGACGACGTTCTCGGACGCCGTCGCCCCGAAGATCACCACGCCGCTGCCCGTGCCCGAGATGACGTTCCGATCCGCTTCGGTGGGACCACCGATCGTGTTGCGGGGCGCGTTCACGATGTGGACGCCCGCCGCGTTGATCCCGTTCGTCACCTTGATCGTGCCGCCCGCGTCACAGCCGATGAAGTTGCCGACCACGGTGTTGTCGGAGGCGGTCGCGCCCGTGATCAGCAGCCCCACGCTCGCCTGCCCGTTGCCGGAGATGACGTTCTTCCGGATGACGTTGTTGGCCGAGTCCTTGAACTGCGCTCCGGAGCCGCCGCGGGCGATCGTGCTCGTCGGATCGGTCCCGATGTAGCAGTCCTCGAGGAGGTTGCCGTCGCCGTTCTCGAACCGGATGCCGTTCCCGAGCACGAGCTTCCGAACCGTGCTGGCGCCGCCGGTCAAGACCAACGTCACGTCGGCGCCGTTGAAGACGCCGCGCACCTCCGCCCGTCCCTGCGCCGTGCCGTCGATCGTCACCGGCTTGGTGATGGCGGGCAGGAAGTTCGCGGTGACCGACGGGATCGCGAACGTGATCGTGCCGCCCGCGGCGGTCGCGTTCACCTCCATGATGGCGGCGCGCAGCGTGCAGACCTTGGTCGCGCCGTCCATGGCGCCCGTCCAGCACTCGCCGTTCCCGGGATTGTTGTCGGTGATGTCACCCGTCGAGTTGACGGCGAACGCTCCGCTCGTGCGCGGGGCGAAAAGAACGATCGCCGCGGCAAGCGCTGCGACGCGGGTGAGAGACGTCATGGAACGCGACTGTCGATCATGCGAACGGCGGCGGTCAAGAAAATAGTGCCGCGAGACGAACGAACGTCGTGAGCGCTATGCGCTGCACGCTGAGGGCTGCGCGGTAGCGCACGGGCAATGGCCGCCTCTATCCGGAACCATCGAAGAGCAGCACCCCTCGGACCTTCTGGATCCAGTCCTGACGAAGTAGGACGAAGAGGTGACGCTGCAGGTCATCGAGCGGGTTGTAGTCGTCGGTGAGCACGAGTCTTCCCCCCTGTTCAGCCGGCATGCCGAGCTCGCGCGTCGCCATCTGCGCGAACACTTTGGTCTCGTGTGCATCTCGTCCCTGGAGCTCGCCAGGTGACGGCAGCGCTTCGCGTGACGCTACGAGGAAGAGGTTCGCGAAGCTCGTCTCGTCGCCGGGCGGGAGGTCGTCTCCGAGAAAGCCTCTGACGAACGGGAAACGCTCTGCCAAGGTTGCATGAACCGCATGCCAAGCAGATGGCTCGCCGTAGGGCATGCTCGCCATGTTGAGGGCGAATATTCCCTCCGGCGTGAGCGTATTGGCCACGGCGGCGAAGAACTCACGTGTAAAAAGATGCACCGGATGGGTCTCGGTGTTGAAGGCATCCAGGACGATGAAATCGTACTTGTCGGTCGTGCTCTCCACATACCGCCTGCCATCCGCGACGACCACCGGCACGTCGGCCGGAAAGTCGAAGTATCGGCGCGCCACGTCGACTACGGCCGGGTCGATCTCGACCACCGTGGACGCGATGCCGTATCGGGACCGAAGCGCACGCGGCGCACTTCCGGAGCCGAGCCCGATGAAGAGCGCGCGCGTCGCTCGACGTCGCGCCCCTGGCAGATAGTCGCTGTAGGCGATGTACGGGGCAAACGATTCGAAGCTCGTGCGATCGACGTAGCCGTTGGCGATGCCGTTGATCAACAACATCCGCAACTGCCCCATGTCGACGACCTTCAGCTCGCCGTAAAAGGACTGCGCCAAGAACAGGACGTCGGGAGATCGACTGGCCGCCGGAGCGGAGATGGCGGCAAGGAAGGTCAATGCCCCCACTGCGGTGGCGGTACCCGGACGCCGAGCGAGTAGAAACCCGAGTGCGCCCAAAACCAGCAATACGACCGCCACGCCCACGAGCAACGTGCGCACGGAGAAATTCGGGATGAGAACGAATCCCGTCATGACAGCCCCGAACATGCTGCCCACCGTGGAAACGCCGTAGATCCATCCGACACCGCGCCCGAGACCCGCCAATTCGGCGGTCACCAGTCGAATGGCGAGGGGGCCCGTCATGCTCAGCACGACCAGAGTCGGCGCGAACAGAACGGTTGCGCCGACGAGCGATCCCGCCTTCAGGCCCAGCGGAGTAGTCCAGACCAGCACGTTCCGGCGAATCGAGGTGAGCAACAGCACGCAGAGCGCGCCGCCCACGATCTCGAGCGCAAGAGTCTCGACCTGGGGCCAGCGATCGGCTGCGTACCCTCCAACCCAATAGCCAACGGCAAGAGATCCCAGCGTCACCGCGATCAACGATGACCACACGTAGATGCTGACGCCGTAGTACGGGCTCACGACTCGGGTGCCGAGGATTTCGATGACGAGGATGCACGCTCCGACGACGAAGGATGCGAGGAGCACGTAGCCATCGTGGAGTTGCGTGCGCGCCGACTGATCGAACGCGCCCGCATCGCCCGCCGTCACCCGCCTTTGTCGGCTGCCAGCACTCATCGGCGGCTTCGTCACGCGGCGGCTCTCGGCGCTTTCGCCGTCATGGGTTCACGCGCCACCGGAATCCTCGTAGCGCCTTGTTCAACTCTCCTCAAATGGGACCTCAGGCGGATGCTGACCGCGACGGTGTCATTGTGCTACCTGGCCGCATATGAGCCGCATCCGGAGCCGCGCCGTGACCCGGGTCGCCTTGAGCGGCGCCCTGCTCGCCGCGTTGGTGCTTTCGGCCATGCTCGACCGTTCGCCGCTCGGACGCGAGGCCATCGCCGGCGGGAGCATCAGCATCACGAATACCACGTCGACGGCCACCTCGACCGAAATCGTCACCACGACCGAGACCCAGCGCGTGGACACCCACGCAACCCGCCTCGTGGCCATCGATCCCGTCGGTACCGTGGTCTCGGACGAGACCCTTCCCGTCCAGCTCGCCGACGGCGCGGTGCAGACCGCGATCGCCGACGCCACGGCGGCGCTCCTCGCCGGCTCCCCGGCGAGCCTCTTCGTCAAGGGTCCGGCGCTCGTCGCGACGACGGAGGTGCTCGTCGACACGGACGTGCACACGGTCGAGACCGGTCGCATGGACACCGAAACCGAGACCACGGAGGAGAGGCTCGGGCCGGACTGCATCGGCATCGGCGACCGCGACGTCCCGAACACGGCGCCGTGTGGAGGCTGCACGAGCCCTCCTCAGCCGCCGGTACCGGTACCGGCGGCCGGCACCCCGTTCTGCGTCGCCGCCAATACGATCAACATCAACTCGCACACCCGCACACACACCGTGATCGAGGAGCTCCAGACGACGACCGAGACGTACCTGACGACGAAGACGTACGCGCTCCGCGGCTCGTTCTTGGATCATTTCGTCCTCTACAAGGTGAAGGGCAGCGCGGCGGCACCCAAGCTCGTCGCCTTCGGGCCGGTGACCCTCACCGACGCGCTCGGCGCCGCCGATTACGACGTGACGAAGCTCCCCGCGCTCGGCCTCCCCGCCGACAAGAACGTCGAGGGCCGCGCCGACGCGACCACCTCGCTCGCGCAGTACGCCATGAAGCGCCGGAAGGGCGCCCCCAAGTTCCAGAAGATCGCGAACGTCGCGACGACGAATCAGTGCGGCGCGCTCACCCTCACGCTCACCAAACCCGAGAGCCTAGTCGTACCGGTGAAACGGCAGACGGAGCCATTCGATCCGCTGACCGCCGAGGTCGACCACCTCCTCTGCTACAAGGCGAAGGCGGCGACCAAGCTCGCGAAGGGCACGCAGGTCGACGTCGTCGACGATTTCCAGACCCGTCGCTACGATTTGAAGAAGCCGACGCGTCTCTGCATCCCCGTCGCGACCGCGGGCACGCCGACCACGAAGGCCGGCACGACCGTGGCCTTCACCGCGACCGCGCGCCGCCACCCCGCCGGCCACCTGGTCTGCTACCAGGCGAAGGCCGCATCGAAGGCGATCGCCCAGAACGGCTGCGGGCCGGTCGACCCGACGAGCAAGGGCACCAAGATCGTCCCGAAACAGCCGAAGCATGCGAAGCGGCTCGGCGTCGCGATCAACGGTCCGCTCGGTCCCACCACGCTCGACACCGCCAAGGAGGTCGAGCTCTGCATCCCGTCGACGGCGGTGTTCCCGTAGCGGCCACGCTCGCGAACGATCCCCGCATCAACGTCATCGTCGTCGGCGCAGGCGGTGCCAAATGGCTCAGTCCCCATCCTTGTCGCGGATCACGAAGCCAGCGAGGCCATCACGGGCGAGCACGATCCTGGCCTCGGAGGCGGCCCGTTCGTCCGGATACGGTCCGACCGCCACCACCCATGGCGGTGTGTTCGGCCGTCCGGGGCGAATCACGGCGCTTCGTCGCTCCCGCAGCAGGTGCGCGCGGAAACGGTCGGCGTTGTCGTGCTCCTTGAACGCTCCGAGCTGCACCCAGAACCCACCAGCGGGCGACGGCGCGGGTAGCGCATCGGCCGCCGCGGGCTGGTTCGCGATCGCTGGTTGGCCGGGCTCGGACGCAGCACTCGCCGCCGGTTCGGGCGTCGGGACGGCGACCGCCACCATGGCCATGCCTGCCGGCTCGGGGACGTCGTCGGCGGGTGCCGCAGGGGACGGAAGTGCCTCGGGTGCCTTCGCGACCGACACCGTTCGCACCGCCGAATCCTGAGTGGGCCAGTCCCACCATAGTGCTGTCGCGAACGCGGCCACGATCACCCCGGCGATGAACGTGAGCACACCGCGGGCGATGCCTGGGTTCCAGCGACTCGACGGCAGCGATTGCCTCAGCGGCGTGGGCTCGCGGACCCGAATTGCCACGCGCGTATACTCACGACCGGCGGTGCCGCGTTTGGTTCGGATGGTTTTCAACGCTTCGAAGAGCTGACTCATCGCGGTGAGCCCATTCTCGCGGTCATCCGTATTCGATTCTCGACACGCAATCCACGCCTCGATCGAAGGCGCGCAGCAGCCCGGACTCCCATCCGGCCGTGCGGGGTGTCCGCGAGCGTCGAGGTCCGGGAGGTCGACACTACGCGCGCCGTCCGCGTTCCGACCGCGCCGTCCGTAGCGCCGCGACGCCGAGCTCCACGGCGATCTGGACGATCGCCAGCAGCACGAACGCCACGCGATTGGGTAGCCGGATCAGCGAGACCCAGAGCGGCTCGCTGGAAGCAACGCTCGCACTGCCGATGTCACGAGGCTTCCTCCGACGCGTATGCGTCATGGCCATCATCCACCTCCCGCCACGCAACGTCCGCCCCACGGCGGACCCGACCAGGGCGTAGCACGGCGGCACCCTGCCAGTACAATCCTAGACGTGGCAGACGGCGATGGCGGGGGCGTCCCGCCTGGCCTTTTCGGTCGCGGTACCGAGGTCGCCGAGTGGCGTGTAGGTGACGCGGTCGGGGTCGAGGTCGAGCGCGGCCGCGTCCCCGGGCTCCAGGCGTTCCATCAGGTCCTTCGATGCCAGCGCGCGTCCGCCGCTGGCGCACGCCTCGATGCGGGCGGTCTCGTTGACCTCGTCGCCGAGCGCGTTGACCTCCGAGCGTCCGCCGGTGGTGATCTGGCCGACGTAGAGCCTGGAGCCCCAGTGCAGGCCGAACCGCAGGACGACGTCCTCCGGCGCGAGACCGCTGCGCTCGGCGACCCCGCTGAGCGTTCCGCGGAGCGCTCGCGCGGCTTCGATGCTCGCGCGGGCGGCGGCGGATTCCGACCCTGCAATCTCGGCGAGAAAGAACGCGACGACCCCGTCTCCGATGTGGCGGCCGACCAGGCCGCCGGCATCGATGATGCACTGGTCCGCGGCGCGCACCAGGCGGCGGCCGAGTGCGAAGTAGCTAGCGGTCGAGAGGCGCCGCGCGAGCGGTGAGGAGGCTTCGAGGTCGGCGAACAGGATCGCGGCGGGTCGTCTGGCCGGCTTGGCGACGCGCTGCATGCGTTCGAAATGCCGCAGATCGCCCGCCCCGGCGATGGTCCCGAGCACCGTCATGCTGGCGGCGGGCTTGTAGGTGAGCGCGGTTCCGGCGAATCGCCCCGTATCGTCGTGCAGGCGCACGGCGGTAACGCGGGCCGGCCACTCGTTGCCGCTGTGCCAGTAGCGTCCCTCGAACGACTGGGCCGGCACGCGGCGAGGCGACATCCGGTCGACCAGCTCGCGCAACTCGGGATGAACGCGCGCGCGCAGCTCGTCACGGCCGCCCGCTGTGTCAGCGAGCACGAGGTCGCCCATTTGCACGAACGCGCTGCGAGCCGTGTCCAGCGTGTTCTGACCCGTGCGCCACGTCAGCCGCGCTGCAACCGCCTCGGGTCCGAAGTAGTGCTCGCCGAGCACGACATCCGCGAGCTCGAGCAGACCGCCGTAGCTGAGACGAAGATCGTCGGTCATGTAGGTCCACCGCCAGTCCCGGTCGACGATCTCGCCCCACTGGCCGGCATCACGCATGGCGACCGCCATCGCGTGGAGGACCGGGTCCGCGGGCAGCGGGCACGTCTGCTGGCCGACGCTGCTCATCGCCCGACACTACCTCCGGTACCGAGGCAAAAACTAGGCGTCAGCTTGCAGCGGCGTTCATGTCGCCGTGGACCTCGGCAACGGGCCTGTGTGTATGACACGCTCAGCGGACGTCAGTGCGTCAGCGTGTCGAGGAGAGATATCGATACCGTGTCCGGACGAGTGTAGACGCAAAAGCGTCGACTATCCGGACACGGCACCAACCCCAGCGGTCTCGTGAACCTATGTTCGCGGTCCCGGTCGACCCACGCTATTGCAGGCGTGCAGTCCCAGTTATGACGATGCTCCCGTTGGTATTCACTGTGCGGACACTGCGGCCGCCATCCTCGAGAACGAGAGCCATCGTGGGGGATGCAACCGGGCCAACCGTACACCCAGCGTCCGTGAACACGTACACTTGAGCAGTGCCCGTGCCGTCCGAGGCGATGCTGTAGGTACCATTGCATATGTAGAGCGGCCCCACGACGTTCACCGGATTCGATGAATCATCGATGTTGGTTTGCTGACCCGTCAGACCGCCGGCACCGTCGGCATGAAACACGCCAACGACGGCAATATTGGGCGAGCTTCCATTGGATGAAGCGCTGAGCGCGTAGTCGCCGTAGAAGCTCGCATTCGTACACCCACCAACCGGACACGCCATTGCTTGCTGCGGCTGTTGGACGAGGATCGAAATTGCCAAGGTCGACAGTGAGAGAAAAGACGAAGTCCTGCGCATGATAGCCTCCTTTGAAGTGAATCTCTTCGATTGGCCAGCGCCGGCGACCGATCGACGGCGGTCGCGACGGCGCACTACCCATCTCGCCACACGGACCGGGTACTTCCCCGTGGAGAACGCGGAGCAATCAAGGGGGGCGGCAGGGGGTGCCGGGTCGTCCGCTAATGTGATGCGCCGCGGACAAATATAGGTCAACAAAAAATCGCCGACGACTACGAAAGCTGTATCAGAATGATCGGTAATTCTGCCGAGTGATCGAAAGCACGCGCCGGCGGTCGCAGTGCCAGCTTGGTGATGATCGGCGACGGCGGCACGAGCCCGCCGTCGCCGTGATCTCAATCGGCTTTGTCTTTGAAGACCGTGCTCGACTGGTAGCGCGGCGGCGCGCTGTAGATCGCCTCCCAGCAGGTGCCGGTGCTGTTCTTGATCTGAACGGTGACCGGCTGCGCCACGGTCGAGAGGTCGGGCAATTCGAGGTTGTCACCGCGTGCCGAGAGCTTGATCTGCGCTTTGCCGTTGGCGCCGCGCTTGAGGTTCAGCTTCTGGACGCCGTCGGGTGTGAGCTGCTTGTCGCTGTACCGGAAGCCCGAGCTGCCGGTCGCTTTCCAGCACGGCTTGGTGCCGCACTGGCCGCCGGCGGGGACGTTGGCGTCCAGAAGGAGTCCGGAGTTGTCGTAGACGCAGAGCTGATACTGCGTCGCGCCGAGGGGATTGGCGTAGTCGCCGAGCGTGGTCTCAGCTCCGGCCAGCCACCGCCACTTGAGCTGATCCTTGAACACCGTCGCGCCGCGCTGGATCAGCAGCGCCGCTTTGCCGGATACCACGGGCTGGCGACATCCCGTGAGTGGCGCCAGCGTACACGCGAGGGTGGTCTCGGTGAGGCACGTCGCGTCGCAGCCGTCGCCGGGCTCGACGTTGCCGTCGTCGCATTCCTCACCACAGCCGGCCTGGACCGTATGGTCACCACACGTCGTCGGGCTCTCCTGCACGCACATGCCGCTGCCGTCGCACACGTCGACGGTGCACATGTCGCTGTCGGCATCACAGGACGTCTCGGCAGGCGCGAGCGCGTCGGCGGGACACGCCTCGTCGGCCGTCCCGCTGCACTGCTCGGCGGGGTCGCAGGTGCCGTTCCCGGCGCGACATTCGGTCCCCGCGGGCTGCACCACGTCGGCCGGACAGGGTTCTGCGGGAATCGCGGTGCAGGTCTCGTCGGGATCGCAGCTGTCACCCGAGCCCACCCGGCAGACGGTGCTCGGATCCGTGACCACGTCGGCCGGACAACCTTCTCCGACGACGCCGGTGCAGCGCTCGTCGGGGTCGCACATGTCTCCGGAGCCCGGGCGGCAGACGTCATTGAGATTGCCGGGCGCGTCATCCGCCGGACACGTGCTTCCCGGTGTGCCGAGGCAGTACTCGTGCTCGTCGCAGCCGGAACCGGGTACCGGTGACAATCGGCAGAGGGTGCCCGCCTTCCCCGGCGCGTCGTCCGGCGGACAAACCTGTCCCGGGACTCCGGTACACGACTCGTTCTCATCGCAGGTGTCGCCGGAGCCCGTCCGGCAGACGTTGCCGCCGTTGATGGGGGCGTCGTCGGGCGGGCAGGTGGCCGCGGAGCCCGTGCACGTCTCGCTCGTGTCGCACTGCAGATCGACGCCGGTGCGACAGACCGCGCCGCCCGGCCGGAACGTGCAATTGCTCGCGCAGCAGGTGCCTGGGGCACCGTTGCCAGCGCCGATGTCGCACTGCTCGGGACTGTCGACCTGGCCGTCGCCGCAGTCCGAATAGTAAAAGGCAAGATCGACGATGTTGATGTCCGCGTGGCCGGTCGGCGCGTGACTGGGGTCGAAGACCGCCGGACAGGCTTGGCCGAGTCCGAAGAACGGATCGCTTGCTCTCACGTCGACGCGGATCGAGAAACTGCCGCTGGTGACGCGAAACAGCCTCTCGATGTCCCCGAAGCTGTTGCTCGCCGGAATTCCGCCCGTCGCGACGACCGATGCCGTTCCCCCCGTGAGCGTGAGCACCAGCTGGTTGCTCACCGCCTGCGTGCCGTGGACCTGATCGGCGACGGACGTCGTGCTGTTGTACGTGATCGAGGTGGCGGTGCTGCTCGAGTAGTCGAAGACCGCCGGCGAACCGGCGGCCGGAGCGGCGCCCGTCATCGTATTACCGTTGACGTGGACGTTGTTCTTGATGCCGAAGTAGACGTGTGTGTGAGCCGCGAGGTTCACGCCCGTGCACGACAGCGTGGCGCCGCCGGTTTGGCAGGCGAAACCGGCGAACGTACAAGTGCCGCCGCCCGGTAGCGCGTAGACCGGCCCCCCGGTCAGGGTGAGCGCCGACGCATTCGAGGCGAGGCCAAGCGAGAGCAGCGTCGCCAGGATCGATAGACGGTTCGTCAGCGTGCGGGGCATGCGACACTCCTTCATGGGGTTGGCGTCAGGTTCGCGAACAGCGCCAGGAAACCGCCATTCCTGGACACCTCCACACCCTGGAGACCGAGACCGAAGAACTGCGGGACCGGGAAGCCGGAGAGCGCTCCCGCAAGCCCCGGAATGAGCGGCCGGAAGACCGCGGGCAGCGTTGCTTCGAGCTCCGCCTCGTTGGTCCCGAGGGGATTGTAAATGACCGTCATGACCATGTTGGCAGCGTCCGGTACCGCGACGGTCACGGCCAGGCCCGAGCCGTCGGGCAGGAAGCTCATGTTGAGGCCGAGGCGAACGTCCATGGCGCCGCTCAGCCAGACGGTCTCGGGCCCGGGCTCGACGATCTCCAGGTAGATGTGCGCGACCCTGAGCTCGGCGAGCTCACCGCCCGGACCGGCAGCGCCCGTGACGACCGGCGCCAGCGTGGGCGCGATGTCGATGCGAAGCGGCGTGTCCGCCGGCAGCTTGCCGAACTCCGGCACGAACAGCGAAAGCAGCGAAGACGTGATCGGTACCGGCGGGGCGCCACCTGGCCCGTCGACGTCGATGGTGGTGAGGGAGGTCCGCATGAGACCGCACTCGGTCTGTCCGCGCAGCAGCTGATTGAATGCGGCGCTCGAGATGCCGAGACCGAGGCCGTAGGGCGCGTGGCTGACCGGGGCGGTGGCCCCGAAGCTGGGGAACGGCTCGGGGGGCGCGTACGAGGCCGGGAAATTCGGCGTGCCGGGCGGTGGCAGGCACTGCCCCGGACCGCTCCCGGTGCTCACGGTGAAGCTCGCGGCCGAGCCGAACGTGATGCCGGTCGCGTCCTCGGCGATCTGGAAAAGCGGGGCGTCGAGCGTCATTCCCAAGCCCGAGCCGATGGCGCCGGAGATGGATATCCCGGCCAGCGTCGTCTCCATCGCTTCCGCGATCGGGCTGTCCTGTGGCCCCCCGCCGTCCGGGTCGCCGAGGAAGCCCTTGATCCCGTCGGTCGCGAACTCCTCGATGTCGGGGAGAAAGGCCTGGATGATGTCGCCGATGATCGGCGCGCTGCAGAGGCCATAGGTGAACTGGTGGTTGAAGCCGACGAAGCCCGCGCCCATCGGCCCGGACAGGTTGACGTCGACGTCCCTGGGATTCGCGGCCGGGTCGAGCGCGTAGTCGCCATTCAGCGACATCTGGGTCGCGGTCAGGCGCAGGCCGCAGTCCGGGACCAGGCCGCTCCCATCGATGTCGATGTCGAGCCGCAGATTGCGGACGGCGATGTTCGCACCGACCGCGTTGGGCTTCGAATCGAGCGCGAGTGAGAAGCCTCCGAAGGACGGAGGTGGATTTGCGATACGGACCTTGGCGCTGCCCCAGCAGCCGATGACGTCGATGAAGCATTCGTCCGCCAACACCGTGCCCGCGGGCAACAGGTCGGCCAGGTTGAGCTGGTCCCCCGCCAGCATCGCCACCAAGGGCTCGATCCTATCCAGACCCGAATCGTTGACGCGCATCGCGACGCTCTGCGGCGAGAGGGCGCCGTCGGCGACCGAGGGTCCTCGGATCACGACCACGCGATCGCGTACGTCGTCGCCGTTCGCCGTGTTCGTGAGCGTGACGACCGCCGGATTGAAGATCGCCGACGCGCTCAGCGACAGGGTGTGTGAGAAGGTTCGGTTGACGAGATCGACCGAGCTGGCCGGGACTCCGTTGATGGTGACCGCCGCCTGGCCGGGCAGGAGCGTCGTGTAGTGCCCGGTGATGGCGATGGAGCTCGCGGTGGTGAATATCCCGTGCGCCGGGGAGTCGATGAAGATCTCGAACGGCTGGCAGGCCAGGCCGGGGACGGCACACAGCCACCCCGCCTCGTTCCGGCAGCTCGCGTCGCATCCATCGCGGCTCACGGTGTTGCCGTCGTCGCAGGTCTCGTTCGTGTTGAGGAGGCCGTTGCCGCAGGTGGGGACGCACACGCTCGGCTCGCCGCCACAGGCGTAGCCCGGCTCGCTCACGCAGTCCTCGCTGCAACCGTCATTCGACGTCGTGTCGCCGTCGTCGCATTCCTCGTCCGCGTCGAGGTTGCCGTCACCGCAGTTGAAGGTGCAGACGCTCGGCTGCCCGACGCAGGTCCAGCCGATCTCCTGCCGGCAGAAATCACCCGAGCAGCCGTCCTCGCTCGCCGTGTTGCCGTCGTCGCAGTTCTCCGAGCCGCGGACGAAGCCGTCGCCGCAGACGGCGATGCAATTGCTCGGCTCCGACTCGCACGTGAAGCCGGCCTCGATCTGGCACGCCGACGAGCACCCGTCACCGCTCGTGATGTCGTCGTCGTCGCAGGCTTCGGCACCGCGGAGGAGGCCGTCACCGCAGAGAGGCGTGCAGGTGCTCGGCAGGCCGGAGCAGAGCCAGCCCGGCTCGATCCTGCACAGCACACTGCAGCCGTCGCCGGCGCCGGCGTTGCCGTCGTCGCAGGTTTCCCCGGCGTCGAAGACGTTGTTGCCGCAGGCCAAGGTGCAGATGCTCGGCTCACCGCTGCAGATCCATGCCTCCTCGATCCCGCAGATGCTCGAGCAGCCGTCGCCGTCGGCAACGTCGCCGTCGTCGCAGGTCTCTCCGTCGGCGACCTCGAGCGTCCCGTTGCCGCAGTTCGGGGTGCAAACGCTGGGCGCGCCGCTGCACGACCAGTGGTCCTCGACCAGGCACGCCTCCGAGCAGCCGTCGCCGTCGGCCGTCGCGCCGTCGTCGCAGGTTTCGCCGGCGTCGAGGGCGCCGTTGCCGCAGTTCGGGGTGCAGACGCTGGGTGCGCCGCTGCAGGTCCAGCCGCCCTCGATCGTGCACGAGTCCGAGCAGCCGTCACCGCTCGAGGTGTTGCCGTCGTCACACGCTTCCTCGATCTGCTGAATGCCATCGCCGCACTCGGGGCCGCAGCTGCCGTTCGTGCCATTGCCGTCGTCGAACCGGTCGCAGTCGCGCGCGAGTCCGTTGGCGCCGCCGAGGTAGCGGCACGCCCTACAGGCGGCCGCTCTCTGGACGCAGGCACCGAGCGCCTCCGGATCGGTGGTGGCGCACGCGGAGAAGGCCAGGGCCAACGGCGTGCTGGCGCACGAGCGCGCGATCTCGTCGGCGATCTTGAGATTGCAGTCGATCGCGATCCGGCCGAGGTCCGGTTGCGGATGGTTGTCGGTACCGAGGCAGACGTCGGTGAGCGACGCGCCGTCGTTGACGAGGCCTTGCTTCATCGTGACCTTCTGACATTTGAGGAAGGTCTGAAGGCGCGTGTCGTGGCACCTGAGGATCGTCGCCGCGACGCGCGATTGGCAGGTCGCGTCGGCGCTGCTGGGGAGAATACCGCCGGTCAAGTCCGGTGCCAGCGTCGCGTGCACGAGGTGGATCGGTGCCAGCGCGGCGGCGACGGCCGCACCATCGACCGGACTGACGCCGAAGGCCGGCGACACACCGGAGCACTTGGACGCGATCCTCGCGGCTCCCTTCACGACCGCGTTGGCGAGCTTGCCGCCGCGGTTGCTGCGCATGCAGGTCTCGATGTCGATCGCCGTCGGGATCCCCGCCGCGAACTCGCGGAGGCATCGCTTCACCAGATCCGCTTGGGTGCGCGCGACCTTCCACAGCGTCTTGTTGAAGGTCGTGATGCACGCCTGCTCCTTGGACGGGATGAGCTGTGCGTGCGCCGGCGGTGCGGCAATCGCGGCGACACCCACGATCACCAGTACCGCCGCGGACGCGAGGCTACCTACGCGAACCACGCCGCGACGTGTCATTCATCGCCTCCATGGGGCTTCCGCCACAGGACCACCGAACGCATCGCGGCCATAGCACGGTCGCTGCGCGACATGTCAAGGAATAATTGGCGCCGCGGAGCGATCTCAACGTCGCGACCGCACAGGAGAACATGAAGAGCCCGAAACCGTCCCAATCGGGGACGGAGATGCGTCCCGGTCATCCTCCTACGGCTTGGTCGATCGCCTAGGCGTCAGCAGCGTACGACGGCGCGGCGCACCAAGCGTCCAATCGGCGGAAGTTACTGGGAAGTCGCGAAATTCTCGACGCTGGACGGACTCGAGCGGGCGACTCGAACCGAGTTCGCCTGGTAGGTTCGGCTCGTTCGCTTCACAGGCGAGATTCAATGAGATCCATCGTCGGAATCTCATTCGTCGTCCTGGTCGTGGGTCCCGCCGGAAACGCTCTCGCCGAGGGCGGGGCTTCCATCGGCGTCAATCTGCAGGATCAGTACATCTTCAACTACTACGGGCTGCCCGACAGCGATTCGAATGCCGTGCTGTTGCGAGCATCACCATCAACGTCTTCGCCGAGCCGCAGTACACGGTGGCCAACGACGGGGTGGCGCCGCATTGGCAGCTCTTCTCCGGCATCAACTTGCAATTTCCGTTGGGCCACTGAGTGGACGTCGATTCCACGCGGAGGGCAAAGAGCATGCAGAGAGCACTGGTCATCGCACTGGTCTCGATCGGCGCCGTTGCTTCGGCGAACGCAGGAACGCCGTCTCCGACGGAGCTGACCAACCGCGCGCTCGAGCGGCGCGCCGTCGAAGCGGCGATCTGGGGGATGCCTGCGGTGAACTACCAGCTCATGCTCCAGGAGATGCTCACGAAGACCGCGGGCAAGGTCAACGAGGTCATCTATTGGGGCAAGCCGCTCGACTGGCACAACCAGACGCTCACGCCCAACCCCGACACGCTCTACTTCATGACGTTCCTGAGCACCAAGGACGTCGGGCCGATCGTGATCGAGATTCCCGCCGCGGTCGCCGGCGCGTCGCTGAACGCGAACTTCGTGAACATCTGGCAGAGCCCGTTGGAGGACGCGGGGCTGCTCGGCGTGGACAAAGGGAAGGGCGTCAAACTTCTGATGCTGCCGCCTGACCACGAGGCCCCGGTCCCCGCTGACTACGTGGCGCTCCGGCCAGGCACCTGGGGGAGCTACGCGCTGATCCGTTCGAATCTGAAGAGCCACGCTGCCGCGGACGTCGCGGCGTCGACGGCGTTCGCCAAGCGCGTGAAGGTGTATCCGTTGTCGCAGGCGGCGACACCGCCCGACACCAAGTTCACCGACGTGAAGGACGTCGATTTCGACTCGACCATTCGCTACGACGCGAGCTTCTTCGAGCACCTGAACCGGATCGTGCAGGACGAGCCGTGGCTCGCGCGCGACCGGGCCATGATCGATCCGCTGAGAACGCTGGGGATCGAGAAGGGCAAGCCGTACGCCCCGAGCGCGGACACCAAGAAGACGTTGGACGCCGCGATCCGTGAGGCGCACGCGCTGCTCGCGGCCCGGTACGACGCGGGCCTCACGCCGTTCTTCGAGGGCACGCACTGGACGTACCCCGCGCCGCGCGAGCTCCTCGAGGCGGCGGCGCACGACTTCGACGAACCCGACCGCTACCCGATCGACGCGCGCGGCCTCGCGTACCACTACGCCTTCATCGGCATCAAGCGGCTCGGCGCCGGCCAGTTCTACATGATCTCGATCAAAGACAGGGCAGGGAAGAATTACGACGGCGCCAAGACCTATCGCCTGCACGTCCCGCCGGACGCGCCCGTCGAGCAGTACTGGTCGCTGACGGCGTACGACCGGGCGACGCACGCGCTGATCAAGAACGTGAGCCGCGCCAGTCGGGCATCCAACGCGGCCGACGTGCAGAAGAACGCCGACGGGTCGGTGGACCTGTACGTCGGTCCCAGAGCACCGACGGGCAAGGACACGAACTGGATCCCAACCGACCCGGCCCGAGGGTTCGAGCTGATGGTGCGGCTGTACGGGCCGACGCAAGCGTTCTTCGACAAGCAGTGGAAGCTAGGGGATGTCGAGGAAGTGAAGCGATGAAAGCCCGTATGATCCTGGTCGCGGTTGGAGTCGCGACGCAGGTGATCGTCGCCGCAGGGTGTGTTCACTCGAGTCGAGTACGCGGCGCCGGTCCCACGACGCTCGACACGCGGATCGGCACGCTCGAGTTCACCCATGACTTCGCCACCGGCTATCCCACGCGTGAAACCGTTGTGGCGCTCTACGACGAGCGGGATTTCCAACGCGCGTGTCAGGCGTACCTGTGGGCGATTCCGGCCGTGTCGTTCGCCGAATGGCAGCACGGGCATGCATCCTTCGGCGCGGGCAACGGCGACATCGCCGCGTTGCTCGGGTACGACGATCGGCTCGGCGTCCTCACGCCCAACGCGACCACGCCGTACTATATCGTCTTCGCCGACCTGAGCGCCGGCCCGCTCGTCATCAGCTTGCCGCCCAACGTGCGCGGCGGGTTGAGCGACGCTTGGCAACGGGCTCTGCCCGCCACGACCAAGCCGGCGAAGTACCTCGTGCTCGGCCCCGGACAGAAACCCCCCAGCGACGTCGCGGGATTCGAGGTCCGCCGGTCCCCGACGTTCAACATGTTCGTCGGCATCCGCATCACGGTCACCGATCCGAAAGAGGCCGCCGCGCTGCTCGCACAGTTTCGGGCCTATCCGTATGCGGCGCGCGCCAACCCTCCCGCGGCTCGCATCGTCGCGCCGCAGGGCAAGCCGTGGACCGGCATGCCGCCGCGAGGAATGGCGTACTGGCGGCGACTCGACGACGTGATCCAGCGCGAACCGATCGACGAGCGCGATCGTTTCTTCCACGCGATGCTCGAGCCGCTCGGCATCGCGAAAGGCAAGCCGTTCGCGCCCGACGCACGGCAGACGAAAATCCTGACCGAAGCCGCGCTGGTCGGCGAGGCCATGGCGAGAGCGAATACGTTCGAGCGCCGGTTCGCCGGCATGATGTATCGTCCCGACGCGCACTGGCACTACGCGCTCCAGCTCGACGCCGACGACCCGGACGCGTTCTGGTATCGGCTCGACGAACGCGCCGCGTGGTTCTACGAAGCCGTCGGCGCCGGTCCCGACATGGCGCCGAAGCGCCCCGGTCCCTCGTCGGCCTACCTCGGTGCCTACACCGACCAGTCGGGCGACTGGCTCGACGGTGCGCGCAGCTACCGCCTGCACGTTCCGCCCGCTCCGCCGGCGAGGATGTTTTGGTCGGTCACCCTCTACGACGTCGATACGCGCTCGCTGCTGGTCAACGATCAGAAGGTCGCCGACCGCTCGTCGCGGATGGATCTGAAGAAGAACGGCGACGGCTCCGTAGACATCTATGTCGGTCCCACCGCTCCGCGGGGCTTCGAGGCGAACTGGATTCCGACCGTCCCCGGCAAGAGCTGGTTCGCGTATTTCCGCTTGTACGAACCGACGGCGAGCTACTTCGACAGAAGTTGGCCGCTCGGCGATTTCGAGAGGATCGACTGACGCGACGGCCGTATCGGACGCGGATGTGGCGCCCTGCTCTCTGGCCTTCGAGGAACTTTCGGTGAGGGTCGCTCAATTGGGCTGCTGATGAAGTGCCCCAAGGCGGACCCCGTGGGCAGACGGAGTCAGGTGTCTCCCCGATAGTCCGCAGTGCGTCTCCCTTGGTTTCGGGATTGACGGTGGTGTGCAAAGCGAACACGAAGGCGGGGAAGCAGTTGGGATGCGTGCATGCATGGCTCTCCAACGGTCCTGATTCCCAACCTCGGCCGTACGGCCGGCGTTCTCGTCGGCCTTCTGCCGAGGGGTGCGTGGCTCGCCCGTCATTTTGTCACCCCCTTTCACGTTCTCGTATGAATCGGTCGGGCCGCAAGTGTGATCCTTGCTGCGATCACTGCCCGGCCCCGCAAGGGGGATCTCGATGGGCGAGTACAGGCTGGTTCTGAGTGCGCTGCTGACGTTCGTCTGCTTCCTTCCGCTGACCCTCGGTGCAGCCCATGCCGGCAAGGGTGAGAAGAAGGTCACGGTCTGTCACGTCCCGCCGGGCAATCCGGCGAACGCGCACACGATCTCGGTCGGCGAGTCGGCGGTGACCGCCCACCTCGCTCACGGCGACCAGGTCGGCGAGTGCCCGACGGGCTGCCAAGCAAACGCCTCGCTCTGCGACGATGGCAACGCCTGCAGCTCGGACACGTGCGGCGCGAACGGCGAGTGCGCGAACGATCCAGTCGACTGCGACGACGACAACCCGTGCACGGCGGACCTCTGCGACCCAGCGGTGGGGTGCGTTCCGCTGGCCAACGACGGCGTGGCGTGCGACGACGGGAACGCCTGCACCGGCGGCGACACGTGCGCCGTGACGACCTGCGCGGGCACGGCGATCCTCGGCTGCTGCACGACGGACCTCGGTTGCGGCGACCAGGATCCGTGCACCGTCGACGTCTGCAGCAGCAACCGTTGCACTAACGAGGCGATGGACTGCTCCGTCGGCGATCAGTGCGTCGCCGGTTTCTGCGACGCCGCCGGCGAGTGCGAAACGACGCTGATCAGCTGCGACGACTTCGACGTCTGCACCGACGACGGCTGCGATCCCGCCAGCGGTTGCACCAACGAGCCGACGGCGACTCCGCCGGAGACGCCCGAGACTTCGTGCGCCGACGGTCTCGACAACGACTGCGACGGCGCCGTCGATGCCGCGGACTCCGACTGCGGCGTCGTCTGCGGCAACGGCGTCGTAGAAGCGGGCGAGGAATGTGACGACGGAGTCAACAACGCAGACAACAAGCCTTGCACGGCGTCGTGCAACAACGCGGTCTGTGGCGACGGCCTGGTGTGCAACGACTCGACCTGTACGACCACGGTGTGTGACGAAGCCGGAACGCCCTGTCCCGAGGAATGCGATGGCAACGAAACCCTCCCCCCCGAATTTCCCCCCTCCGACTATGCATGTTTGCCCCCAGGGCACTTCCATCAGTGCTTGATCGTCGCCATTAACGACGTGTGATCTAGGCCAGGAGTGATCGCGCGATTCGCACCGCGCAACGCGGACCGAGCGCGGGCGAATCGAAGTGCAGGATAGCGAGCCGAGACTAGCTCCGCTGCTGCGAGAAGTGGATCGGGACCGCGCTGTAGCCTCGCACGTTGCCCGAGTGGACACGTACCAAGCCGGGCTCGTCGACGGCGAAGTCCGGGAGGCGCGCGAGGAGCTCCTCGAGCGCGACGCGCGCCTCCAGGCGCGCGAGGGCGGCGCCGAGGCAGAAATGAACGCCGAAGCCGAAGGCGACGTGGTCGGCGGTGTCGCGGCCGACGTCGAAGCGGTCGGCGTCGGGCCAGCGGCGCTCGTCGCGATTGGCGGATGCGAGCAGCAGGGCGACCTTGCGGCCGGCCTCGAGCCGCCGTCCGTGCAGCTCGACGTCGCGCGTCAGCGTGCGCGCCATCATGTGGGTCGAGGTGTCGTAGCGCAGCATCTCCTCGACGGCGTTCGGCACGAGGTTCGGATCGGCGAGGAGGCGCGCCTTGGCCTCGGGATGGCGCGTCAGCTCGCAGGCGAGGTTGCCGAGCAGCTTGGTGGTGGTCTCGTTGCCGGCGATGATGAGCAGGAAGCAGAAGCCGACGATCTCGAGGTGCGAGATCTCGCCGGCGCGCTCGGCGGCGATGAGCAGGGAGAGCAGGTCGTCGGCATCGTCGGCGCCGCGCTCGGCCAAGAGCTGCTCGAAGTAGGCGTAGATCCGCGCCGCGGCATCCTTTCCGGTCGCCGGCACGCCGCGCGTCCGGTCGTCGCGGTGCACCATCGTGTCGGCGAGGACCCGGAGCTCGTCCTGGTCGGCCTCCGGCACGCCCAGGAGCCGCGCGATCACCCACATCGGCAGCCGCCCGGCGAAGTCGCCGATCAGCTCGACCGAGCCGCGCGCGGCGAAGCCGTCGATCAGCGCGCGGCAACGCTCCCGGATCGGCGCCTCGAGCAGCGCCACTCGCCGTGGGGTCATGGCGCGGCTGATGGTCGCGCGGAGCCGCGTGTGGTCGGGCGGATCCATCCCGAGCAGCATGGGCAGCGTGAAGTCGTCGATGTCCTCGAGGAGGAAGCCGCGGCCGGAGCAGTAGGTCGCCGGATCGTGCAGCGCGCGGCGCACGTCCTCGTAGCGCGAGAGCGCGTAGAAGCCGTGGGTGTCGTCGTGGTAGGCCGGCGCCTCGTCGCGGAGGCGGCGGTAGATCGGATAGGGATCGGCGTGGATCGCGTAGGAGAACGGGTCGTAGCGGACGGCGTCGGTCATGGGAGCGTGACCCTGCCGACGCGGCGGCCGAAGGCATCCGAGAACAGCAGCCGGCCCTCGGGATCGCGCTCCAGGTCGCTCGCAATCAGGCAGCGATTGAAATCGCCTTGGAAGCAGCGGTCGCCGATAGCCGGGTCGCCGGCGACCGTCCGGATGAGGCCGGTCACAGGATCGACGGCGCGCAGCACGCCGGCGCTCGCGATCACGAGACGGCCGCTCGCGTCGAGGGCGATCGCGGTCGGGATGAGGCAGGTCGCGGTCGCCGGCACGTCGTCCTCGAAGCATGAGCCGTACGCCCCGTTGCCGGCGACCGTCGTGATGAGGCCGGTTGCGGCGTCGACGCGGCGGATGCTCGTACGGCCGGCATCGATCAGGTAGAGCGTTCCCGCGTCGTCGCGCGCGAGGTCCGTCACGATCATGCAGGCGCCGAGGGCGGCGATGCCCTCGCCCTCGCAGCCCGGGTCGAGGAACGGGTTGCCGGCGATCCTCGCGATGGATCCCGCCGCGAGGTCGATGCGCCAGACGCCGAAGTCGTCGCCCACCAGGAGGCCGTCCGCTCCGTCGAGCACGAGGGCCTGCGGATGAGCGAAACAGGCGTCGATGGCGCGATCGGTCTCGATGCCCACGCAGTTGCCCGCGACGGTCGTGATCGTCCCGGTCGCAGCGTCGATGCGCCGGATACGGCCGACGATCTCGGAGGGGGGCCCGTCCCGATCGTCGTCGCCGCGATCGGCGAGGAAGACGTTGCCGCCCGCATCGACCACGAGATCCGTCGGCGTGCGGAGGCAGGCGTCGATCGCGGGTCCGCCGTCGCCGCAGAAGCCGCGCCGGCCGCCGGCGACGGTCGTGAGCGCGCCGCTCGCGGCGTCGACGCGTGCGACCCGGAAGTTCTCGAGGTCGCTGAAGTAGACGTTGCCGGCCGCGTCGGCGGCGACGCCGGCCGGCTGACCGGCGCAGCCTGGGCCCGCGGGGTCGCCCTCGCCGCAGATCGACGCGGTGCCGTTGCCCGCGACCCGCGCGAGCGCGCCCGACGCGACGTCCAGACGGTCGACCTGGAGCGGCGACGCCACGAGCACGCGCCGCGCCGGCGCCGCCGCGAGGTCGACGATGCGGTCGATCACCGCGACGGTCGTGATCATTTCCGTTGCCGCGTCGATCCGCCGGAGGCGGGAGACGTCGGCGACGAAGAGGTCGCCGTTGCTCGCGGCGGTGACGTCGGTCGGGACCCCGAAGCAGGCGGTCGCGGCCGGGCCGCCGTCGCCGAACTCGCCGTGGCACGGGCCGCCCGTGCCCGCGATCGGCGTGATGATCCCGGTCTCGCGCTCGACCCGATGCACCCGGCGCCCGCTCGCGATCACGAGGTTGCCGTTCGGATCGACGGCGATGCCGCGCGGCTCGAGACAGGCGTCGACGGCGCGGAGTCCGTCCGGACCGCGCGGTCCCGGCTCGCAGTGCCCGCCGAAGCCCTTGCCGGAGACGACGGTGAGACGTCCGCTCCGAGTGTCGAGGCGCCTGACGATGCCGAGATCCTGCTGGGCGAGGAAGAGGTTCTCGTCGGCGTCGAGGGCGAGGGCGGTCGTCCCGCCGAGGCAGGTCTCGAGGGCGTCGGAACGGTCGTGCTCGAAGCACGGCCCGGCCCCGGCCGCGCCGGCGATGTGGCGGAGCGTCCCGTTTCGTCCGTCGATCCGGAACACGCGCCCGTCGACGTTCCTCGCGGCGAAGAGGTCGCCGGCGCGCGTCGCGACGATCGTATGGAGGTCGTGGAGATGGCAGGCGTCGGTCGGTTGCTTGCCCTCGGGAAGACGCTCGCACCCGCCGGCTACGGTCGTGATCGTCCCGCTCCGCGCATCGATCCGGCGGACCCGGCCGCCGTCGGCAACGGGGTTGTAGTCGAGGACGAAGGCGTTGCCGTCGCCGTCGCTCGTGACCGCCGCGGGCGCGACGAAGGTCGCCGTCGGCGCGCCGCCGTCGCCGTATCCAAACCCGCCGACGACGGTCGTGAAGCTCGCGCCGGTGCCGTCGCCGCCACTCCCGTGACCGCAAGCGGCGACGACGACCAGCGCGGCCGCGATCAGCGCAGGCGAGGGGAGGGGAATTCGCGGCGGCACGCGCATGCACGGGGCTCCTAGGGGACCGGCTTCTGCGGCGCAAACTCATGGTGTCAGGGATCCGACGCGGTCGGCCCTTTTCGCACCGCCCCCGCCGCGCGGAAATCCGTCGGCCGCAGCAGAACGGGCCTGGCCTGGCCGTTGCTAACGAGGGCTTGCCCGAGAGTCGAATGGAGACACGCATCGATCCGGCATCAGCCTCGGGACAGGCCGACCTGACGCTCGCCGAGTTTCGCGCCTCGGTCGTGCCCCTCCTGGTAGAGCGGGTGCAGGCGGGCCTCCGCATCCTGCTCGCCGCACTGCTGCTCTTCGCCGCGGTGCAGCTGAACGGTCGCGCGGCGGGCGCGGACGCCGGCTGGCTGCTCGCGATCAAGCTCGTGCAGCTCCTGACCCTCGTCTGGGCGCTCGCGGTGATCGAGCGCCGCACCGGCTGGCGCGCGGCCGTCGCGGTCGCGCTCGTGGTGGCGATCGAGGTGAGCCTGACGACGGCGGCGACGGGGACGATCACCGGCGACGTCGCCTCCACGTTCCTGCTCGCGATCGTGATGCAAATGGCGACCGCCTCGCTCCTGCCGTGGGGTGCCGTGGCGCAGTCGCTGTGCGTCGCGGCCGGGCTCGGAGCCGCCGCGGCCCAGCTGCTCTTGCACGGCGCGGGCTTCGGGACGGTGGTCAACGAGGTCGTGGCCGCGACGCTCGCGGGCGTGACCTCGATCGTCATCGCGGCGCAGCTCGAGCAGCGACGCTTCGCGCTCGCGGCGTCGGAGCAGCGCCTCCGCAACGAGGCCGCGCGCTCGGCCGCGATCATCGCCGCCGCGCTCGACCCGATCGTCACCATGGACCGCGCGGGGCTGATCGTCGAGTTCAACCCCGCCGCCGAGCGCACCTTCGGCTACGCCCGCGCCGAGGCGATCGGTCACTCCGTCGCCGAGCGCATCATTCCGCCGGCGCTTCGCCGCGCCCACCAGCACGGCATGGAGCGCTATCTCACCACCGGCGAGGGTCCGGTCCTCGGGACGCGCGTCGAGGTGACGGCGATGCGCGCCGACGGGCAGGAGTTTCCGGTCGAGCTTGCGATCACGCCGATCGGCGCCGGCGACGAGCAGCTCTTCACGGCCTACATCCGCGATCTCACCGATCGCCGTCTCGCCGAGGAGGCGCACACCTCGGCCGCGCTGGTGCGCGTGGGGCGGGAGATGATGGCCTTGCTCGAGCCGACGATGATCGTCGAGCGCCTGCAGGCGTTCTCGCGCGAGCTGCTGCCGTGCGCGAGCGCCGCCACGTTTCTCCTCACGGCGGACGGTGGCGCCTACGAGCGCTCCGGCGAGGTGCACACCCGCTGGCCCGAGAGGGTCGCGCGCACCGCGATCGGCGACATGCTGGCGCAGCTCGAGCGCACGGCCGTGGTCACCGGCAATGCCTGGCTCGGCTGGACACGAGAGGCGCCGGCCGCGGTCACCGTGGCGCTCCGCCGCGTCGACGAGATCATCGGCCTGCACGTGCTCACGTTCGCCGACGGCAGCCTCGAGCTCGGCATCCAGCAGCAGGGCCTGCTGCTCGGCATGGCGCAGGCCGCCGGCATGGCGCTCACCAACGCGCGCCTGGTCAGCGATCTCACGCATGCCAGCCGCATCAAGTCGGAGTTCCTCTCGACCATGTCGCACGAGCTCCGCACGCCGCTGAACGCCATTCTGGGCTACGCCGAGATGGCGAAGGATCCCGACTTCGACGTCGCCGACCGCACGCAGATGGTCGGCCGCATCGAAACGGCGGGACGGGGATTGCTCGAGCTCATCGAGGGCGCCCTCGACATCGGCCGGGCGGAGGCGGGCGACACCGAGGTCGACCTCCGGCCCTTCGGGCTCAAGGCCTGGTGGGGGGCCGTGCGCGACTCGTGCGGCGTCTTTCCCCGCGACGCCGAGGTCGTGCTGGCCTGGAGCGAGCCGCCGGACGTCGTCGTGCGGTCGGATCCGCGGAAGCTCGCGGTCGTGCTTCGCAACCTGGTCGGCAACGCGCTCAAGTTCACCCACCACGGCCTGGTGCAGGTCGAGGCCGCGGCGAGCGAGCTCGCGGTCGTCATCGCCGTCAAGGACACCGGCATCGGCATCCGTCCGGAGGATCGCGAGATCGTCTTCGAGATGTTCCGCCAGGCCGACGGCTCGGAGTCGCGACGCTACGGTGGCGCCGGTCTCGGGCTCCACATCGTGCGGCGTTTCGTCGAGCAGCTCGGCGGCACGGTTGCGCTCGAGAGCCAGGTGGGCCACGGCTCGACCTTCACGCTGGCGTTGCCGATCGACGTCGCGCGGGCGGCGTAGTGTAAAGAAGGGGGATCTCTCCCCCTTCGCCGCCGCGGCAAGGCACCGCGTCAGCTCATCCCCGGCTCGCTGCGCTCGGCCGCGCGTTGCGCGCGCGGAGGCTCTACGTGCGGCCGACCCGATGCTGTTACAGTCGGATCGTGTTGGTGATCGACGTCCGGCGCGAGGCGCTCGACTCGGAGGCGGCGCGCGTGCTGATCGAGGCGCTCAACGCCGAGCTGCTGGCGCGCTATCCCGAGGAGGGCGCCACGCATTTCCGGCTCGACCCCGAGGAGGTGCGGGCCGGGCGCGGAGCGTTCGTCGTGGCCTGGGCGGACGCGGAGGCCGTTGGGTGCGGAGCGGTGCGACGCCTCGACGACGAGGTCGCCGAGATCAAGCGCATGTACGTCGTGCCCGCCGTGCGCGGCAGGCGGATCGGCGAAGCGGTTCTCGCGGCGCTCGAGTCGGAGGCGCGCCGGCTCGGAGTCACGCGGCTCGTCCTCGAGACCGGCGAGCGCCAACCCGAGGCGATGGCGCTCTATGCGCGGTCGGGATTCACGGTCGTCGATCCCTTCGGCGAATACGTCGACTCGCCGCTCAGCGTCTGCATGAGCAAGGACCTGGGCTCCCAGTCGGAAATCTGACAGGGGTGGGCCCGGCGAGTCGGGTGTCCATTCCTGAACGCCGTGACCGGTTGTGTGACGCCGTCGCGAACGTCCAAAGGCCAGGACTGACAGCCCGTCGGGGAGTTGACGCCCGCAGACGCTGCAGCAGAGGGCAGGCACGTCGCTTGCTGCGCGCTGTCTGGATGAACAACCCCGTGACCGCCTCTACGCCCGGAACCCAGAGCGTCTCTGCACTCGTCGAGGAGATCGCGAGCACCTGCGATCTCCCGCCCTTGCCGGCGGCCGCCGCGCGCGCACTGGCGCTCGCGCGCGACGCCGAAAGCAGCTCCGAGGATCTCGCGCGCGTCGTCGCGACCGACCCCGCGCTCGCGGCGCGCGTGCTCGCGATGTCCCGTTCAGTGACCTATCTCCGCCGGCAGCCGCCGCGCACCCTCCAGGAGGCGATCGCGACCGTCGGCATGCGGGCGCTCCGCCGCATCCTGATCGCCGCCTCGGCCCGCGCCGCCTATCGCGCCGACGACGCCGTCGCGCAGGCACTGTGGGCGCACTCGCTCGCGACCGGCCTCGCCGCCGAGGAGCTCGGCAAGGTCAAGGGTGGTGCGAACAACGGCGACGCCTTCATCGCCGGCCTTCTACACGACATCGGCAAGTTGATTCTGCATCTCTCGAATCCGACCGCGTTCGCGACCCTCGGTGTCTACGACGAGGAGGCGGAGCGGCGACTCTTCGGGGCGACGCACGCCGAGATCGGCGGCTCGCTCGCGGAGAAGTGGGGGCTCGAGCCCGAGATCGTGCAGGCGATCCAGGGGCACCACGCCGGCGACGGCTCGCCGCTCGCGGCGTGCGTCGCCACCGCCGATCGCCTCGCGATCGAGATCGGGTACGGCTCGGTGCCGAGCGCGGCGCCGGAGACGCCGGAGGCACACGACGCGGAGTTCGAGGCCGCGGCCGACCGCGTGAAGGCCCTCTTCGAGAGCGAGCGCACGCTGTTCGACTGAGAGGTGGGGTGGTGATGGTGGATGGGGGGGACGACGGCTCCCGGCTCGCCGACGAGCTGGCGGCCAAGTGTATCCAGGAAGAGCGGACGCCGACGGGGCTCACCGCGGCGCGCGACGAGCGCGCGGGTGCGCGCACGCCGTGGATCGTCGCGCTCGCGAGCCTCGCGATCATCCTGGTACAGATCCCGAGCCTCAAGGCGGCGCTCGCCCCGATGCCGTCGCTCAAGACGGGAATCGAGGCGGCGGACGCCGAGACCGAGGCCTGCATCGACACGCTGTGGGCGATGTCGGCGGTGCTCCGGGAGGGCGAGTCCGGCGCCGCGCTGGCACGCCTTCCCTTCGTCGAGCCCGTCACCCGCGCCGGCTACACGATCGCGGTCGCCGACGACGGCGAGACGGTGGTCGACTGTCCCAATCCGTCCGTGCACGGCCTCCGACAGCTCCGTGTCAGCTCGAGCGCGCCGGTGCCGCGAGCCGTGCAATGAGGCCGCGCGGCTCGACGATGGTCGAGGTCGTGGTCGGGATCTCGGTCCTGGTGGCGCTCGCCGCCATGGGGGCGCCGAGCTACCTCGTCTACACCGAGGCGGGCCGTGAGGCGCAGTGCGCGAGCAATCGGCACGCGCTCGAGGCGGCCGAGCGTGCCTGCTCGCTCGACAGCAACGGAAAGGCGTGCCTCGGCATGAACACACTCGTCAAGAGCGGCTACCTCGAGGGCAGACCGACGTGTGCCTCGGGCGGGAGGTACGTCTGGATCGCGGGTCATCCCGACGACCCGAGCTATCCGAGCATGGGCTGCTCCAAGCACTACTTCCCGCACGACGAGGAGACGGTCGAAAGGGACGCGGCGCCGGCCGCGCGCGGCTGATGGCCTCGCCGCGCCCCGCTGCTCAGCCCACCGCTCTGCCGGCGCTGGTGCTCGTCGTCGACGACGATCTCGAGGTGCTGCAGGCGTCCGAGGCCCTCCTCGGCGACGCCGGCTACGACGTCATGGTGGCCGAAGGCGGCGAGCGCGCGCTCCGCGTGATCTCGACCGTGCGGCCGGACCTCCTCCTGCTCGACGTCTCGATGACGGACGTCGACGGGTACGCGGTCTGTGCGACGCTGCAGCAGAGCAAGGAGCTTTCGTATCTGCCGGTCGTGTTGCTCGGCACCGCCGAGGCGCCGGTCGACACGGCACGGGCCGTCGCGCTCGGGGCCGCCGAATGCCTGACCAAGCCGGTGGCCGACGCGCTCCTGCTCGAGAAGGTGGCGGCGCACGTCAAGACCAACGCCTGGTGGCGCGACCTCGAGCGCCAGAAGGCGCCGCCGAAGACCGGCGCCACCTCGAACGTCATGCGGTTCCGGCAGCACCTCGCGGCGGAGCTGTCGCTCGCTCGCGACAAGGTGGACGCGATCGGCGGCCTCACGCCGCTCGAGATGTACGCCACGGCCGGCACGCTCGGCGTGACGCCGGCCAGGCTGGCGGAGGAGCTGGCGCGCTTCCTCGGGCTTCCCTATCGCGGACGTCTGCCGCCCGACGCCGTCGCGCTCGGCGTGCTGCCGGTGCCGTTCTGCAAGGCGAACCTCGTCGCGGCGTTGAAGGACGACGCCGGCCGCCGCACCTTCGTGGTCAGCGACCCGCTCAACTGGGAGCTGCAACAGATCCTGCGGCGCGTCGCCGGCGCGGGACAGGCGGTCCAGATCGGGATCACCGAGCCGGCCAACATCACGGCGCTCTTCGACGGCACGGGCGCGCGCTCGACCGCGGCGTCGGAGATGGCCGAGTCGGCGCGGCCGGTCGCGGTCGCGGTCGACGAGAGCGTCGGCTCGATCGCCAACGAGAAGTCGGGTCCCATCATTCATCTCGTCAATCAGCTGATCGAGAACGCGCACGCCATGGGCGCGTCCGACATCCACGTCGAGCCGTGGGAGAACGAGGTCGTCGTGCGCTACCGCATCGACGGCAACATGCGGGTCGTCAACCGTTTCCCGCAGGCCCGGCTCATTCTGCCGCTGGTGTCGCGGCTCAAGATCATGGCCGAGCTCGACATCGTCGAGCGCCGCCTGCCGCAGGACGGCCGCATCGTCTTCAAGAAGTTCTCGCAGAAGAACCTCGACATCGACCTGCGCATCGCCACGGCGCCGATGAATCACGGCGAGAAGGTCGTGATGCGCATCCTCGACAAGCGGAAGGCGGTGTTGCCGCTGACCGAGCTCGGCATGTCGAAACGCCACCTCAAGCTCTACCACGAGCGCTTGGCGACGCCGTACGGGATGATCCTGCACGTCGGTCCGACCGGCTCGGGCAAGTCGATGACGCTCTACGCCGCGCTCAACGAGATCCAGCGGCCCGATCTCAACATCCAGACCGCCGAGGATCCCATCGAGTACACGCTGCCCGGCGTCAACCAGATGCAGGTGAACCGCGACATCGGTCTCACCTTCCAGCGCGCGCTCCGGAGCTATCTCCGCCAGGACCCCGACGTCATCCTGGTCGGCGAGATCCGCGACCTCGAGACCGCCGAGATCGCCGTCGAGGCCGCGCTCACCGGCCACGTGCTGCTTTCGACCCTGCACACCAACGACGCCGCGTCGACCATCGTCCGCCTCGTCGAGATGGGCATCGAGCCCTTCATGGTGAGCTCGTCGATCGTGCTGGTGTGCGCGCAGCGCCTGCTGCGCCGGCTCTGTCGCGAGTGCAAGGAGCCGTACACGCCGAACGACAACGAGCGGCTGCTCGCGGGCATCGCGCCCAACGCCGCGGCCACGCTCTACCGCGGACGCGGCTGCGCGAAGTGCAACGAGATCGGCTACCGCGGCCGCATCGGCTGCCACGAGATCATCGTGCCCGACGATCGTCTGCGCAAGGTCATCGCGACCAAGGGCGCCACCGCCGAGTCGCTGAAGCGGATGGCGGTCGAGACCTGCGGCACGACGACGCTCTACTGGGACGCGATGGAGAAGGTGCGGGACGGCATCTGCGGGCTCGAGGACGTGCTGACCGAGGTCCGGAAGGACGAGTTCGATTCGCGCCCGGACTGGATGTTCGAAGAGCTCGGCCTCGAACGGCCCGCCTCTCGCGACACGCCACCCGCCTGAAGCGTGGCGCCGAGTTCTGCTGCTAGCGGCGCCTGCTTTTTGACGCCGGTGGCCTTGTTGCGGCGGAAGCGTTGGGCCGGCTGGAGCGCGGTGGCGTGTATCGTCGGTGCCTTCGCGATCGCACGCCCCGGCTCCTAGCCGGATCGCGAACGACTGGATCGCCGAGCGCGGCCTGGTCTATCCTCGGCGCATCTTGTCCGATCGCTGGGCGAGGGAGGATCGTCGAATGACCGAGCCCTGGCCGAGTCTGCCGCTCGAGGCGTGGAGCGAGACCTATGCGACCCTGCATCTCTGGACGCAAATCGTCGGCAAGGTTCGCCTCGCGCAGAGTCCCTGGGTCAACCACTCCTGGCACGTGACGCTCTACGTGACCGGTCGAGGATTGACCACGTCGCCGATTCCGTACGGCCCTCGCACGTTCCAGATCGACCTCGACTTCATCGATCATCGCGCCGTCGTGCAGTCGAGCGACGGCGGCGTCGCCGGCTTTTCGCTGCAACCACAATCGGTGGCCGCCTTCCATCGGCGTCTGATGGAGGAGATGGCCGCGCTCGACCTGCGCGTGCAGATCCACCCGCGACCGAACGAGGTGTCCGATCCCATTCCTTTCGACCAGGACGAGACCCACCGTGCGTATGATCCGGAGTATGCCAACCGCTTCTGGCGGGTGCTGGTGCAGGCCGACCGGGTCTTCAAGGCGTTTCGCGCCCGCTTCATCGGGAAGTGCAGCCCCGTCCACTTCTTCTGGGGGGCGCCGGATCTGGCGGTGACGCGCTTTTCGGGACGCCTCGCCCCCGAGCATCCGGGCGGCGTTCCCAACCTGCCCGATTGGGTGGCGCGCGAGGCGTACTCGCACGAGGTCAGCAGTTGCGGCTTCTGGCCCGGCGGCGGACCCGTTCCTCATGCCGCGTTCTATTCCTACGCCTACCCGGAGCCGCCCGGTTTTTCGGCGGCAGAGGTCCGACCGGCGGGAGCGTTCTACAGCGGCGAGCTGCGGGAGTTCCTGCTGCCGTACGACGTCGTCCGCGAGTCGGCTTCGCCCGACGACACGCTGCTCGACTTTCTGCGATCGACGTACGAGGCGGCGGCGAGCCTCGGCGGGTGGGATCGGGGCTCCCTCGAGCGCGACGAGACGGCGCGATCGGGGCTCGGCCCGTCGACACGAACCCGCGATTCGTGAGCGCTTCACGGAACGACGGCGGTTGGATACGCGAGCTTCGACAACGCCCGATCGAGACCGTGACTCTGATCGTCCTCGGCCTCATGTGTCTCGTCGGCGTGGTCCTCGAGCTGGTGCTCGACGTTCGCGAGGGCAGAGGACTCGACTACTTCTTCAATGGATTCGGCATCCGGATGAACGCGATCGGCGTGCTCGTGGTGGTGGGTCTGATACCCGTGGCGTTGCTGGGCGGTCGCCTGCTGCATTGGTGGATCGCTCGCGACGAGCGCGACTTCGAGAGACGGTATCCGCCGCCCGACGGCCCCGGAGACTCGTGACCTCCGCGTTCGCGACCGGTCGGGCCGGGCGACGCGGACATCTGCGAGGCGCTGCCGGTGCTCGTTCACCTGGACGAGCGGTCCATTGTACTCCGTGAGGAGAAGACCGGCGTCAGCGCTCGGCGCGGACCTCCGCCTTCAAGCGCTGAATGTGCCCGCGGCCGAGGCCCTTCACCTCGCAGCCGAGCTCGAAGAAGCGGCGGATCTTGTCGTCGTCGAGAATGCCGAAGCAATCGACGACGGCGACCGGGCCGCCGGTCATCTTCAGGACCTCTTCGGGTGTGAGCTTCAGATAGGGCTCGTGGGGCACGGCGAGGACGACGGCCTCGACGCCCTTCAGCGCCGCGCCGAGATCGGGCTGCACGCGCAGCTCGGTGAGACCGTCCTGGTTGCGGAAGAAGCGCGAGAGCGAGTGGCCGGGCGCGGGGTAGTCGTCCTGCGACTCGAACTCCCACCAGTGCTCGACGTAGGGATCGTGGACCCGCACGTCGGCGCCCATCTCGGTGAGGCGGCGCAGCACGACCTCGGAGCCCGAGTAGCGGGTGTCGCCGACGTCCTGCCGGTAGCTGGCGCCGAGCAGCGCCACCTCGGCGCCGGCGATGTAGCGGCCCATGTTGCGGAGGGCGTCGCGCGTCAGGGTGGCGACGTGGAGGCCGCGGGTGTCGTTGATGTCGATCGCGGCGGTGCTCATCTTGAACACCTGGTCGCCGTCGTCGAAGCCGAGGATGTGCTTGTAGGCCCAGTAGCCGAGGCCGCCGTCCTTCGGCAGGCAGTAGCCGCCGATGCCGGGGCCGGGGAAGATCAGGTTCGAGTGGGTCGGGCGCACCTTGATCGCCTTGATCACCTTCACCAGGTCGACGCCGTTCCGTTCCGAGAACAGGCTCCACTCGTTCAGGAAGGCGAGGATGGTGGCGCGATAGGAGTTCTCGACGATCTTCGCGGTCTCGGACTCGATCGGCCGGTCCATGACGGTGAGCGGGAACTTGGCGGTGTTCAGCACCTCGTTCAGGAACTTCACGACCCGCTCGCGCGCCTCGGGCCCGACGCCGCTGCAGACGCGCCAGAAGTCGCGGATGCTGGCGACGTACTCGCGGCCGGGCATGACGCGCTCGTAGGAGTGGGCGAGGAGCGGTTCGCTGTCGATGCCGCGTGCCGCGAACGCCTTGAGGAGAATCGGCATCGCGACGAACTCCGTCGTGCCCGGGGCGACCGTGGTCTCGATCAGGGTCAGGCACTTCGGCGGGATCTTCTCGCCGATGGTCTTGATGGTGGCCTCGAGGGCGGCCATCTCGACCTCGCCGGTGCGCATCTGCCCCAAGTCGTTCTTGGAGTAGTCGCACTGCACGTCGACGACGACGCAGTCGGCGAGCGCCAGGCAGTCGGGGTTGAACGTCGCCGTCAGGGTCTTCTTGTCGACCACGCAGCGGTGGATCATGGGGTCGACCTCGGGGTCTTCCGCCTTGACCGGCGACTCGCCGCGGTTCAGCAGCGGGATCTTCCAGTAGCTGCGCGTGCTCGGGCGCTGGCAGCCGATCACGAACTTGCTCGGCTTGCCGGTCTTCTTGTCGACCGTGTCGGCGACGATGGCGGCCATGACGGCGCCCACGAACCCGACGCCCATGACGACCACGACTTCCTTGCCTTCCGCGCGGGCCGCCTTGGCGAGCCCTTCCAGCCGCTTCATCTCGGCGGCGTATTCCTCACGGGTCGGAAGGGGAAAGGCTTCTCCTGCGGGACTGACGGACTTCTCGGCCATCGATTGCTCTCCTGGGAATGGATATCGAAGCGGCGACCGGGTGTCCTAACACCCTTCCCGAAGGGGGCTCAATGGTAGCCGCAGGAGATTGACGGCCAGTACGAAGATTTCCTTGGAATTTCACCCCAGCGGTACGGACAAACCCTAGTCGGCTTTGTCCTTGAACTGGCCGGGGGCGTTCTTCGTCGCTGGGGCGCCGTAGGTGGCTTCCCAGCAGGTGCCGGCGGCGTTGACCAACTGGACGCGCGCGGGTTGGCTGAGCGGGAGCGCCGGAACGGGGCCACCCTTCTCGGTGACGACGATCTTGGCTTTCCCGGCCGTGCCCTCCTTGAGGACGAGCTGGAGGGAGTTCACGAGGCCGGAACCGGAGATGTCGCGCTTCCGGTACTTGAAGCCGTGCGAGCTCTCCTTCCAGCACGGGCGGCCGTCGCAGGTGCCGCCGCCGGGGGCGTGGGCGCTGCCGACGACGGCGCTCGTGCCGTCGTAGACGCAGAGCGTGTAGCCGGTCGTGGTGAGCGGGGTCCCGAAGTCGGCCTTGCTGGTGGCGGATCCCTTCGACCAGTTCCACAGAATGCGATCCGCCGCCTGGCCGGGCCTGTCCTTGATGGCAAGCAGGCCCTTGCCGGAGACGGCGGGGAGTCGGCATCCCGAGAGCGGGCAGGAGGCGCAGCCGCTGCCGTCGTCGGCGTAGTCGGCCGACAGCGTGTAGCCGGCCGGCACGACCTTGGGGGCGGGATCCTTGACCAGGCCGCAGCCCGGTTGATCGATCACCGGGAGCCTGAGCTCGAGGTTCGAGACGGTGATGGTGAGCTGGCCGTTCGAGTTCCGGCCGTACGGCTGGTCGGCCGGCAGCAGCTCGAGCTTGGCGACGTGGCCCGCGGCGAATTTCCAGCCGTTCGGGTGGAGCTGGAAGACCTGACGGGTGGCGGCGGCGCCGATCTCGGGTCGATAGAGCCCGCGTGCGACCAGCGTCTCCATGTTGGTGGCGGGGTCGACGTCGAGGAGGCGGGCGGCGATCTGCGAGGTCGATCCGGGTGAGGCGATGTCGGCGACGATCGTCGGCGAGCCCATGAGCGTGAAGCCGCCGGCCGGCGCGGGGTCGAGGCGGTAGGTCGCGGCGCCGGTCTGGTCGGCGGCGCTCGCGGTCGCGCAGGCGCCGCTCCCGGTGATGGGGTCGAAGGCCTGGCCGACCGTCACGTCGGTCGGAACCGCGGGCGCGATCGTCTGAGCCGCCGCGCTCTCGTGGCGGATCTCGCCGGGGGCGAGCGCGGCCCAGGTCGGGGCGGAGAAGGGCAGGTCGGTGTCGGCGTCGTCGAAGTCGCCGCCGAGGCCGCCCGACGGACCGCCGCAGGTCTGGGTCAGCGTCTGCACGCCGAGGAAGGGCTGCGCGCCGATGCCGCGCACGTAGAAGTCGATCCAGGCGCGGCGCTGCTTGCCGCGGAAGGCGGCATCGGGAACCTTGTTCTGGCCGCGCTGGTGGCCGTGGTCGCTGAAAATGAGCGCGATCGGCGTGCCGGGGTGAGTGGCGCGCGTCCGGTTGTAGAAGCGCAGCGCCTCGTCGGGCGGGAAGAGGTCGTCGGTCCAGCCGTTCGAGATCAGGAGCGGCGCCGGCGCCGTGGCGTCGTCGATGTAGTACGACGAGTGGTGCGTCGTCGTCTCGTCGACGATGTCCTGCGAGAGCGGATTGGTGTCGTAGGGCTCGCCGGCGTTGATCGCGGCGAACCAGGTGACCAGGTCGGCGTCGGGATCGGTGCCGGGTGGCGCGTAGTTGCTGATGGCGAGGCCGGTCGCGAAGAGCCCGGCGACGAACGACTGCTTCATGACCCCGACCCGCCCGCGCGCGAGGTAGGGCGCGTCGGCCACGTAGTCGAGCGTGTGGCCGTTCGGCGTGAGGGCGTAGGCGAGGTCGGTCCACGGGATGTCGGGCTGGGCGGCGGCGATCTGCATCGCCTTGCCGCCGGCGCTCACCCACGGCACGAGCGAGCCGTCGGGTTGCATCTGGCGGTTCTTGAGGGCGCCGAGCGCCATCGACAGGCCGCCGCCGTAGGACCCGCCCATCGACGCGATCTTCTGCGGGTCGATCAGTCCCTCGCCGCCGGTCGCACCATCCGCCGCCTGGTCCGCCAGCGCCTCGAACGCCTCCTGCGCGTCCCGGACCTCGAAGCGCGTGTCCATCAGATGGTTGTAGCCCTCGTCGCAGACGCCCGGGATCAGCCGCTTCGGGTCGAGGGCGCCGCACGAGTTGCCCCAGCCGCGATCGCTCATCGAGAAGACCGCATAGCCGGCGTCGAGCCACTCCTGCGCCGAGCCGTCGCTCAAGTCGATCTTCGAGCCGCCCCAGCCGTGAAAGATGCCGACGATCGGGAAGTCGCCGTCGGGGCCGCTCGCCGGCACCGGCGGAAAGCCGACGTTGACGTCGATCGGCGCGCCGTCGAAGCTCGTGAAGATGCCGGCGCAGTGACGCTCGCCGTCGCCCTGCACGGTGCAGGGAGCGGCGCCCCCGAGGACGGAGGCGATGGTGGCGTGCGCGACGGGGGCGAGCGCCAGGGTCAGAACGGTGGCGAGCAGCGCGACGGCGTTTTTCATGCCGCACGTTGTCGCCGAGCCCGACACTCGCCGACAATCCCGTGCAGCTGGGGCGACGGTCCGGAAAACAAGGGGGATCGTGCACCGTGGTCGGGGATTTCCGGCCCGGCGCTCCGGTGCGCCGCGTCTTGTCCGCTCGCGACGGCGCGTGCTAGCCGACGCACACCTCAGTTTCCCGGGAAGGATCCCCCATGACCGTATTCGGAACCGTCGTTCGACTCGTCGCCGTCGGGAGTTTGCTGCTCGGCACCGCCGTCCCCGCGTCGGCGCGTCCCCAGATCGAGCTCACGTGCTCCGCGATCGGGACCGATAATGCCGCGCAAACCTACTTCCTCGCCGGCGACCTCGATTGCAGCGGGATGGGGTCTTTCGTTCAGCTGACGAGCAGCGATCGCCTGGAGCTCCGTGGGTACACGCTGACCGGAATGCACGTCACCGCCAGCGGCAACACCAAGATCCTCGGACCCGGCACCATCGCTGGCGCGCCCAACGACTGCATCCGTCACAGCGCGGGGCAGCTCAGGGTCGAGGATGTCACCATCACGGGCTGCACGCGTTACGGCATCGTGTCGCTCGCGGGCAAGATGAAGGTGACCGACTCGACGATCACCGGGAACGGGATCGACGGGCTCGCCGCCTATCGAGCCATCCTGCTCGACGGCGTGACCGTGACGGGCAACGGCCGTTACGGCGTCAGCACGCGTCCCGACGGGGTGGTGCCGGGCGGCGCCCCGTGCACCGAGACGGCCAAGGCCACCATCAAGGGTCGGAGCGCGACGCTCACCGGCAACGGCACGGGCGGCGACTGCGGGGTCACCGAGACCTGCGCCGACGTCGCCACCTGCGGGCGGCTCCCGAAGCTCAAGGGCTCGACCTGCGAGCACAGCTATCAACTCGAGTCCGGCGTTCCGGGGACTCCGCTCGGCATCTGCACGTTGGACTAGACTAGGAGCCGAAGGGGGAAACGATCCCCTTCTTTACTTCACGAACTCGTCCGTCGGCGGCTCGCTGGCCGCCGGCGCCGTCACCATCGGCTCCAGCGGCCGACTCTCGGCCTCGAGCAGGGGTCGGTCGAGCCCGTTGGCGTTGATCTCCGTCAGATTCGACCCGCAGAGTTGCTCGGCGCCCGTCACGAAGTGATCGACGAGCTCGCGGTAGTCGGTCGCCATGCGGCCGAGCAGCTCGGCGGTCTTTCCGAAATGACCCTTCGTCTCCTCCCGGTAGCGCATGAGATCGGTACGCGCCTGCACCAGGTCGGCTTCGAATTTGGCGGCGCGCTTGGCGGCGGCGCCGAAGGAGCGCTCGAGCAGGACGCCGGCAAGGATGCCGGCTCCCGCGCAGGCGACGACGATCAGCCACATCGGGAGAAAGGGATCCACGGCGCGAGAGGGTACAACGCGGAACGGGGAACGCAACCGAGCCGCGTTGGTGTTACGCTCGCGCCGTGGACGAGAGTGGCGGCGCGCTGCGCACGGAGCGGCGAGCACCGGAGGCTCGATGTTGGAGCTGTGGTCACGGGATCGCTCCCGACGATCGCTACTGCGCGTACTGCTCCCAGGGGCAGGGTGCGTTTCTGCGCTGGTACTACCGCCCGATCTGGATCGCGCTGCTGGCCGTCACCGCCCTCGGTCCGTTCGTGCTGCCCCTGATCTGGCGGACGCCGCTCCTCGGCCGCGCCGCCAAATGGATCGGGACGCTGCTCGTGATCGGCGTCACGGCCTGGGTGTGCTGGCGCCTCGCGATCACCGTCTCGCAGCTCGAGCAGCTGCTCGAGGCCTGATCAACGCCGCTCTTGCAGCTTCGAGAGCAAGCGCAGGATCTCGAGGTAGAGCCAGACCAGCGTCACCAGGAGGCCGAAGGCGCCGTACCACTCCATGTACTTCGGCGCGCCGCTGGCGGCGCCGTGCTCGATGAAGTCGAAGTCGAGCACCAGGTTCAGCGCCGCGACCCCGACCACGATCAGGCTGAAGCCGATGCCGATCGGGCTGCTCGAGTGGATCATCGGGATGCCGCTCCCGAAGAAGCTCATGACGAAGTTGATCAGGTAGACGATCGCGATGCCGCCGGTCGCGGCGAAGATGCCGAGCTTGAAGTTCTCGGTCACCTTGATGAGGCCGGAGCGGTAGGCGAGCAGGAGCGCGCCGAGGGTGCCGAAGGTGAGGAATATCGCCTGGCTCACCAGGCCGGGAAAGCGCGCCTCGAACACGGCCGAGATGCCGCCGAGGGCGAGGCCTTCGAGGCCGGCGTAGATCGGCGTCGTGGTGCCCGCCCATTCCTTCTTGAAGATCGTCACCATCGCGGCGATCAAGCCGCCGATCATGCCGACCATGGTGAACATGGGGATGCGGGCGTCGTCGATTCCGAGGTTCCAGGTGTAGGAGGCGGTCACCATCAGAATGACGAGGCTGAGCGCCGTCTTGTTGACCGTGCCCTGGATCGACATCGTCTCCTCGCCGAAGCCGGCGCGGGTGCCGCGGAAGGTGTCGGCGGTGAGAGCGGGATTCCCGGAGCGCATCGCGATGGGGTTGGCCATGGCTGGTCTTCTATACGAAGCCGGCCGGCCCGACGACCCTAGGTCGCCGGACGCTCGTGCGGCCGAAAGGCGACGAAGGGCGCGCCTTTCCAGAGCCGCGCCGTCACCTCGAAGGTCCGGCCGCTCCGGAACCGGAACGTGATGGCGTCGAGGCTGCTCCGGACCTCGGCGATCTCCTCGCCGACGAGCCAGCTCCAATCCACGGCGCAGCCGCCGTCCGCGTTCAGACCGTCCTTGTCCGCCATGGTGTCGCTCCTCGACCGACCATAGCCGGCGAGGCGTCCTATGGCACGGTCAGCCGCAGCGCGGTCGTCGCGTTGACACGCCAGCCGCTGGTGGTCGCGACGTACTTGGCGTCGACGGCGTCGCGCGGGAGACAGCCCGCGCGGGCGCGGACCCCGTCCTCCATCGCGCCGACGGGCAGGGTGGTGACCGGCGGGGCGGCGATCGGCGCCGTCGCCTTGCCGTCGGGACCGTCGAGCGCGACCCCTTCGTAGACATTGCCGGCGGTGAAGACGGGTCCCTTCTGGATCAAGCGGAGCGCGTTCGCGCCGCTCCCGCCGAGCGCGCGTGCCGCGGCGCTCTGGGTGAAGAGCGAGTGCACCAGGTTGCCGCTCGCGGTCGACTCGAAGCGCACGCCCCACGACGTCCAGTCCTCGACGATCAGGTTACGGAGGTCGGCGACCACGGCGCCCGAGACCAGCGGGCCGCGCGCCCACTGCTTCATGATCCAGGTGTGGTGCACGGAGACGTTGGTGGTCGTCCCGTACTTGATGAAGAGCGAGCGCGTGTTGCCGGCGAGGAAGCTGTGCTGCAGCGTCACGTCGTGCGCGCCGTAGCCGATCGAGACGCCATCGTCGAGCGCGCCGGTCGACGAGATGTGACTGAAGACGATGTTGTAGGCGCCGTTCCCCTGGGCACGCAGATTGTCGGAGCCGTTCCGGAGGCGCAGGTTGCGGGCGATCACGTCGTGGCCCTTCACCTCGAGGATGGGTTGCCAGCCGAGACGGTGACCGAGCAAGGTGACGCCGTTGCCCTCGATGGTGACGAAGCTCCCGGTGAGCACGAGCTCCTTCCGGAGCTCGATCGGCCCGGTGACGTCGAAGACCACGACGGCGTTGCCGGCGTTGGCCGTCTTGAAGGCCGCCTGCACGGCGGCGTCGGTCGCCTCGGCGACGCGGATCACGCGGCCGCCGGTGCCGCCCCGGGTGGTGGCGCCGAAGCCCTCGAGCGCGTCGGCGTTGCCGTCGCCGCCGCCCGGCGGCGGCGGTGGTGCGCTGTTGCCGACCGTGATCGTCACGGACGCGGTCGTCTCCTGGACGCCGTCGCCGACCGTGACCTCCGCGACGTAGCGTCCGGCCGCGGCGTAGGTGTGGCTGATGCGCGCGGGCGCGTTCCCCACGGCGACGAACATCGGCTGCGGTGCCGGCACGGCGCAGCCGTGGTCGGCGAGCTTCTGCAGCGTGGCGGCGATGTTCTCGTTGGTGCCGTTCAGCCCGGGTTGCTGCGGAAAGCCGCCGGCGACGGCCTGGCTCGCCGACTCCCGCGAGTACTGCAGCGCCAGCGCATAGCGCTCGCATGTGGATACGCCGAGATCGCGATAGAGGTAGATCGCACCCAGGTCGTGGCCGATGCGCTGCAGGTACCAGCGCGCGACGCGGTCGATGCGATTGGTGCTGCCGATCGTGATCGGTCCGGCGCCGGTGACCGTGGTGAGCGGCAGGAGGAGATCCACGTCGTCGAGATAGAGCGTCACGGCCTCCGCGAAGTCGCCCGCGTCGCGCACCGCCTTGGCATCCTCGTAGGCCGTGGCGCCGGCCGTGAGCGTCGCCGCCGGATCGGCGGGCACCGTACCGCCCGCGGACGTCCCGTCGCCGAAGTCCCAGCGGAAGCGCAGGGCCGCGCCCTCGGGATCGGTCGAGGCGCCGGCGTCGAAGGCGACCGCCAGCGGCGGGGCGCCGCTCGTCGGCGAGGCCGAGAGACGCGCGACCGGCGGCCGGTTGCCGGCGACGCCGGTCGCGGTCGGACGCGGCGACGCGAGCGGCGTCGCGGTCGGCGTCGGCGCTCGTGCCGTGGCGGTCGCGGCGGTCGGCACGGCCGTCGCGGGTCGCGCGGTCGCGACCGGTCCTCCGGGCGTCGCGGCCGTTCCGCCGGTCGGACCCCGCACGATCGCCGGCACCGCCGGCCCGGAGCCGGGATCGGGCGGCGTGAAGGCCGCGACCACGCTCCAGCCCGAGCCGGTGAAGCGGTAGCCGACCGTCACCGCGCGCCCGTCCGAGACCAGGAGATCGAGCCGGCCGTCGCCGTCGAGATCGCCGAGGCCGGGCGCCACGCGGTCGCCGCTCGGCGGATCCCATTCGGCGCGGCGCACGAACGGGAACGCGCCCGCGCTGCCGGCGTACGCCAGCACGTCGCCCTGCTCGCGGCCGATCAAGAGATCGGGCCGGCCGTCGCGATCGACGTCGCCGAGGGCGGGGTGCACGTCGCCGCCGAGGTCGATCAGGTCCCAGGCGTGACGCGGGCGCCAGGCGGGGGCGCCCGCCGAGCCGATGTTCTCGAAGCCGGCGAGGACGCCGACCGTGTTGCCGACCAGGAGATCGAGATCGCCGTCGCCGTCGAGGTCGGCGAGCGCGGGCGCCGCGCGATCGCCGACGTCGTAGCCGGGATCCCAGCCGGGCTGACGGATCCACGTCGGCGCGCCGTCGCCGCCGCTGTTCTGGTAGGCGAGGATGCGCCCGGCGGTCTCTCCCACCAACGCGTCGCGATCACCGTCGGCGTCGAGATCGGCGAACGCCGGCGCGCCGTAGTAGCCGACGTCGGGCAGGTCGGCGCGGCTCTCTCGCACCCAGCCCGTCCCCGCGGCGTTCGAGACGTAGGCGACGTTGGTGCCGCCCGGCAGCCCGAGGTAGAGCCGCGCCGCTCGCGCCGGCAGCGCGTGAGCGCTGACGCCCAGCACCACACCCATCACCAAGACACACTTCGGCTGCATGCGCATGTGGCGCAGTCCTCCCGTTCGAACGTGTTGCACTCACGTGCGGGAGCGGAGAGCGGCCGAAGGAAAAAGAGGGGGAAGGGGGAAAGCGGAAAGAGAGTTCACGCGCAGCGCACGGCGAGGACCAAGCACACGGCGTGCCGCAGAACGCACGCCGGTGGCAGCGGCGTTCGCGACGTGCCGTCGTCACCAAAGCTCCGCCACGTCACCTTTTCACCTCCCACGTGACGTGGCGCGTGGCGGCGGTCGCGACGGCGCGCAGCCACCGCGTCATGCAGCGCTGCACTCGCGGGGCGGAGGAAGCGGCGACCTCGGTGCAGTTGCGCCCGTCGTCGCGACGTGTACTGCTCACCACCAGCGATGCTCGCACCAGAACGCCGCTCGCGCTGGTGGCTGCGCGCGAGGCTGGTCCTCGGTGCGCTGTTGCAGCCGGCGATCTTCACGGTGCTGCTCTTCGGGCCCGCCCCGACGTTCGTTTGGTGGCGCGCCTGGGTCGTGATCGGAGTGGTCGCCGTCGCCTCGGCCGTGAGCCTCGTCGCGTTGGCGCGCGACGACCCGGATCTCCTCGACGAGCGCTTCAAGCCGCCGCTGCAGCGCGGGCAGCCGCTCGCCGACAGGATCGTCGTGCTGCTCTTCCTCGCGTCGTTCCTGGCGACGATTCTCCTCGTGCCCATCGACGTCTTCCGCCTGCGCCTGCTGCCGCCGCCGCCCCCTTGGCTCGCGGCCGTGGGGCTCGGCCTCTTCCTCGGCGGCTGGTGGCTGACGGTTCGGGCGATGCGGGAGAACACCTTTGCGGCGCCGGTCGTGCGACATCAGACCGAGCGCCGCCATCACGTCGTCGACACCGGTCCCTACGCCGTCGTGCGGCATCCGATGTACGTCGGCGGCGCGCTGCTGCTGATCGGGCTGCCGCTCTGGCTCGAGTCCACCGCCGCCGTGCTCGCGGCCGGCATCCCGATCGCGATCCTGGTCGTGCGGATCGCCATCGAGGAGCGCTTCCTCCGCCGCGAGCTTGCCGGCTACGAGGGCTACAGCGCGCGGGTGCGCTCTCGTCTGATCCCCGGCGTGTGGTGAACGGCGCCTAGCGAGCGCGCGCGCATGGGTTCGATCTCGTGACCCCGGTGAAGGAGTGCTGCGACGGCGGCCGTCGGGAAGAGCGGACGGTGGAGGGCTCGGCGGCGGGTCCTACGGCGGCGTCGCGCTGCGATCGGTGCATCGGCGGGCAAACGCCAGGCATCAATCGACCGGCGTATCGCAGCAGCGCATGGCACTCATCGGGCGACTGGAGCGTCGCGCGCGGCTGGCGCGTAGCGCTCCTTGCCGAGATCGGACCCGCCGCCGAGCCCTCCACCGTCCGCCCACACCGTCGCAGCTCGTAAGACACTCAGAGGACACGGTCTTCCGAGCTGCGGCGATGAGGGCGCGCGGTGGAGGGGTCGCCCGCGGGGCCGATCTCGGCAAGGAGCGCTACGCGCCGATCGATCATGACGCGCCGATCGCCCGATGAGGGCCATGCGCTGCTGCGATACGCCGATCGATGAATGACAGACATGTGCTCGCGGCTACGCCGATCTCCGCGCTCCGCCGCCGTAGGACCCGCGGGCGACCCCTCCGCCGCGCGCGTTTCCCGCAAGCCGCCGTCGCAGCGAGCTAAGCCGCCGTACGCGCGCGCTCGGAGTCGCCGGTCGACTCCGCGTCGCCGCGCTCGGCGCGGTAGTCGGCGTGCACCATGGCGCGGGTGCGGCGCCAGTAGTGGAAGGTGGAGTAGGGCCAGTTGTTGGTGACGCGGCCGCCGTCCTTGTACCAGCTCGCGTCGACGGCGTTCCACGAGGAGCCCGCGAGGTCGCGTTGGATCTGCTCGTTGAAGGCCTCCATGACCTCGGGCCGGAGATCGATGGACTTCAGGTCGTCGCGGATCAGCCACTGGATCGCGTTCATCACGTAGGCGATCTGGCACTCGAGCATGAAGATGATCGAGTTGTGACCGAGGTTGGTGTTGGGGCCGTAGAGCATGAAGAGGTTCGGGTAGCCCGTCATGGTCATCCCGAAGTAGGCCCGCGCGCCGTGCGCCCAGTCGGCGTCGAGGCTGCGACCGCCGGCGCCGTGGATGCGCATGGGTGCGAGGAAGGGGTTGGTGCGGAAGCCGGTGGCGAGCACGATCACGTCGGCGGGATGGGTGACGCCGTCCGAGGTGACCACGCCGTGCTCGGCGACGCGCTCGATCGGGGTGGTGATCAGCTCGACGTTCGGGCGGTCGAGCGCGGGATAGTAGTCGTCGTGGATCAGGATGCGCTTGGCGCCGATCGGATAGTCCGGAACCAGCCGTGCGCGCAGCACGGGATCGGACACGTTGTCCTCGAGATTGCGCATCGCCCACTTGGTGTAGAGGCGTGTGAGGACGGGTTGGCGGCGCATCACGGGGTAGAGCAGGAGCTCGGCCCGCGCCCATAGGAAGCCGCGATAGAGACGGGCGAGGCCGGGGACGTGTGTCAGCAGCTTCGTCTCCCACGGCCGGAACGGTCGGTCGCCGCGCGCGATCATCCAGTTGGCGCTCCGCTGGAAGATGGTGAGCCGCTCGACCAGCTTGGCGATCTCGGGAATGAGCTGGATCGCGCTCGCGGCGTTGCCGATCACGGCGACGCGCTTCCCGGTGAGGTCGTGGTCGTGGTTCCACTCCGCCGAGTGGAAGCTCGGCCCCCGGAAGGTCTCGAGACCCGGGATCCGCGGGGTCGAGGTCCGATGGAGCTGCCCGACCGCGCTCACCAGCACCTCGGCAACGAGCTCCTCGCCGGCGGTGGAGCGGACCGTCCAGGTGCCCGCGTGCTCGTCGAAGCGCGCGCTCGCCACCTCGACCCCGAAACGGATGTGCCGGAGCAGGTCGTTCCGGCGCGCGCACTCCTCCATGTAGGCGCGGATCTCCGCCTGGCTCGACCACTTGCGCGTCCAGTCGGTCTTGGGCTCCGACGAGAGACAATAGAGGATCGACGGGACGTCGCAGGCTGCACCGGGATAGGTGTTCTCGCGCCAGGTGCCGCCGAGCGTGGTGGCCTTCTCGAGGATCGTGAAGCTCTCGATCCCGGCGCGCTTCAGGCGAATCGCGAGGCCGAGGCCCCCGAAGCCGCTGCCGATGATCAGAATGCGTCGTGTCGCCGCCATCTTGAAAGCCTCCTGCCCCGCGGGGGGTGGAGCTTACTCGGCTCGCTGCGACAGGGAAACCCTCGTCCCCGTCCCACTGATTTTCTCGCCCCGAGTCACCGCTTTTCCCGCCGCCAGTCCCGGTCCTCGGCGGTGCCGCGAGCGCCGCGCTTCGCTACGCTCCCCCCGCGCGATCCGATTCGCAGGAGGACCCCCATGATCAGAATTGCCACCGCCATCTCGTCGCTCGTCGGCCTCCTGCTGCTCGCCGCGCAGCCGGCGACGGGCGCCCCCGTCGCCAGCGTCTTCGGCGGGCGCGTGCCGTGCCTCGACCTCGGCACCTCGCAGTTCTGCTCCGGCACCCTGCTGACGCGGGTCGAGAGCTTCGACGGCGTGCCGCTCGGACGTCAACGTGACCTTGCCGCCGGCGGCGATGAACGGTCCCTTTCCCTTGATCGTCGACATCCACGGCTGGGGCATCGGCAAGTCGCCGCAGCCCTTCACCGATCGCGCCGCGGCCGGCTACGTCACGATGAGCTACTCGGCCCGCGGCTTCCACTTCTCGTGCGGCCTGCCGGCGGCGCGCCTCCCCGACTTCACCATCTCCGACCCGAACGCCTGCAACGATCGCGGCTGGATCCGCCTCGCCGACGCGCGCTACGAGGTGCGCGACACCCAGTATCTCGCCGGCCTCCTCGCCGACGAGGGCCTCGTCATCCCCGACAAGATCGCGGCCACCGGCAGCTCGTACGGCGGCGGCCAGTCGATGATCCTCGCCGCGCTCCGGAACCGCGTCATGCTGCCCGACGGCTCGCTCGTGCCGTGGCAGAGCCCGGGCGGGCTGCCGATGGAGATCGCCGCCGCGGCGCCGCTGATCCCCTGGTCCGATCTCGCCTACGCGCTCGTGCCGAACGGCCGCACGCTCGACTATCGCGATCTCAATCCCTACGGCCTGATCGGCGGGGTCGAGAAGCTGTCGTGGGTGCAGGCCCTCCACACGCTCGGCCTCGCGACCGGGTTCTACGCGCCGGCCGGCGCCGATCCCGACGCCGACATCGGCGGCTGGAAGACGCGGCTCGAGGCCGGCGAGCCCTACGATACCGATCCCGTGCTGCAGGACATCGTCGACGAGGTGACGAGCCACCACTCCGCCTACTACATCGACGACTCGATCCCGCCCGCGCCGCTCTTCATCTACAACGCCTTCACCGACGACCTCTTCCCCGCGACGAGGCGCTGCGCTTCTACAACAAGACGCGCGCCAACCACCCCGGCGCCGAGATCACGCTCATGTTCGCCGACGCCTTCGGCCACCCGCGCGCGAATCTGACCGGCGACATGACGCGCGCCAGCCAGCGCGTCGACGAGCTCTTCGCGCGCCATCTGAAGGGCGTGGGCGGCCCGCTCCCCGGGGTCGAGACCTTCACGCAGGCCTGCGGTGCCTCGACCGAGCAGGGCCCGTTCACGGCCGCCGACTGGGCGTCGATCCACCCCGGCGAGGTGCGCCTGCAGGAGGCCGCGCCGAAGGCGTTCGGCTCGGGCGCCGGCGACGCCTTGAACGCGACGCTGGTGAATCCGGTGGGCGGCGGTCTCACGGCGTGCCGCACCGGCCTCGCCGCCGACGATCCGGCGGCGGCGACCTACAAGCTCCCGGCGGCCGTCGGCGCCGGCTACACGCTCATGGGTTCGCCGACCGTGATCGCGGACCTCGGGATCACCGGGACCTTTCCCGAGATCGCGGCGCGGCTCTGGGACGTAGCACCCGACAGCACGCAGGCGCTCGTCACGCAGGGCTTCTATCGTCCCGACATCGACGATGACGTGCAGGTGTTCCAGCTCCCCGCCAACGGCTGGAAGCTCGTCGCGGGACACCTCTTCAAGCTCGAGCTCCTCGGTCAGAGCTCGCCTTTCGGCCGCGCCTCGAACGGTACCTTCACGGTCACCGTCACGGACATGGACCTCCGCCTCCCGGTGCTCGAGACGCCCGACGGCGGCGTCGTGCAGGAGCCGGAGCCGCCCGTGGTGCCGGGTGGCGGCGGGACGCCCGGCACGTGCGGCGCGGCGCCGCTCACCGGCTGCAAGCTCGCCGGCGCGGCGCGCATCCTCATCAAGGACCGGACACCGAACACGGGCGATCGCCTGCAATGGAAGTGGTTCAAGGGCGCGGCGACGGCGACGGGAGACTTCGGCACGCCGTCGACCACGACCGGCTACGCGCTCTGCGTCTACGACGGCGACTCGCAGCTGATCGCGACCCTCACCGCCCCGGCCGGCGGCCTCTGCCGCGGCAAGCCGTGCTGGCGCACGACCGCGAAGGGCTTCCGCTACGACGACAAGGACCGCACGCCGGACGGCGTGCAGCGTCTCGACCTCCGCTCCGGCCCCGCCGGCAAGGCGCAGGTGAGCCTGAAGGCGCAGGGCATCCACTTCGTCCCGCCGTCGCTGCCGATCTCGACGTTGCCCGTCACCGTCCAGCTCCGGAGCAGCGCCGGCGCGTGCTGGCAGAGCACGCACGCGGCGGTGCTGATCGACAGCACGTCACAATTCAAAGCGAAGTGACGAGCAGCTGAAGCCTCGCGCTCGGGCTGCTTCATATCGACACAAAAAAGTTTGCCGCGCGTCGACGCGCGTCGAATTTTTATTGTCTGAGATCGACGCCCTCCTGTAACCGCCAAGGTGTGCCGCGGGAACACCGCGAGCTTCAGGAGGGATCTCATGACGGATCAGCGAAGAAGTTTGGCGCACGTCGCCGGAGCAACCGTGCTCTGCGCGTTCGTGCTGGGATTGCCGTCACACGCGCGCGCCGTGACGAGCACGACGACAACGGCCCAAGTCTCGACCGGCGACGACGACTACAAGGAGACATCGGGGGGACTGTCGCAACGCGGCGACACTCAACACGACCTCTGGGTCGTCAACGATCAGAAGCAGGCCTACCGGTTCGACGGCCTGAACGTGCCGGCGGGGGCCCACATCGTCTCGGCGGTCCTCAAGGTGTACGCCACGACCAACCTGACCGCGGCCATCAACGGCTTCGCCGTCGGCGAGGCGAGCGGCGACTCGCACGCGTGGACGGGCGCGACCAACGAGATCACCAACACACCGAAGACGGTCGCGACCGTCGCGATCAGCGGCCTCCCCAGCTGGACCAACAACACCTTCAACGATCTGGTCGACGTCGCGCCGATCCTGCAGGAGATCGTCGTTCGCGAGGACTACGAGTACGACAACGCCGTCACGATCTTCCTGATCGCCAACTCCACGGCCGTCTCCCGTCGCATCAAGACCTACAATGCGAATTCGTCGCAGGCGGCGAAGCTCGAGGTGACGTGGGATGCCCCCGGCTGCCCGGCGGTCAGCTCGACCTGCCCGGAGACGATCCGTCTCGCGCCCCACGACGCCCTACGTAACTTCGACACCGGTTGGTCGGGCGCCGGACACGACCTCAGCTCGTTCCCGGTCGAGGCCGCGCTCACCATGCGCGTCGAGAGCTGCGCCGGAGCCGGACCGTGCGGCGTGTGTCAGGTCTCCGGGCCGGTTCCCAACACGTCGTCGATCGACATCCAATCCGGGCGGTGCTCCAACAACACCGCCGTCGGCTGCGCCGACGACAACCCGTGCTTCCGTCAGTGCGTCGGCGGCTCGAACGACGGCGCGGCCTGTACCGCCCCCAGCCAATGCCCCAGTGGTGGCGCGTGTCAGGGCGCGGGCATCTGCCAGACCTACTTCGGCAGTTATCTGCCGCAAAAGATCGGCGGCTCGAGCGTCTGCATCACCACCTACGTGCAAGACACCGTCTCGAGCCACGACATCACCGGCACCATCAACGTCGACACCGGCGCCAGCAGCATCACGATTCCGGTGACGACCCGGATCGGCACAGCCAACATCGCGTGCGCCAGTTGCGGCAACGACCCAATCCGGAACGACGGCGTCCGCGACGGCACCTGCAGCGGCGGTCTCCGATCCGGCAAGGCGTGCGACGCCAACGGGCGCGGCTATCCTTCGCTCGACGAGACCAGTCTCGATTGTCCGAACGCCGATGCCGATCTCGGTCAGGCCTCGACGTCGCCGTTGGTCGTGCAGACGTCGACGACGCTGACGCACGTCATCGGCGCCTCGAGCCCGGCCTGCCGCGAGACCGGGTTCACGGGCCTGCGCTGCCATTGCGACAGCTGCAACAACTCGGCGGGGTCGCCGTGCGCGACCAATGCCGACTGCGTCGCGGTCGGCGCGACGGTGTGCGGAGGCAAGCGCTGCGTGGCTGGCTCGAACAATGGGGCGCCGTGCACCGTCCCGTCGCAGTGTCCGGGGGGCGGGTGCGGAGCCGCCGGCGCCCCGACGCGGCCGAACGCCTGCACGGACGACAGCGCGACGCCGGATCTGGACTGCGCGAGCGGCATCTGCGTCGTCGGCCCCGGCGCCAACTACTGTGGTCCCTCCGCCGGATGGCAGAGCTGCCTGTTCGACAGCGATTGCAGCGCGTTCAAGACCTGCAGCGGCGGCACGCGGACCGGCGAGAAATGCGGCGCCGCGAGCGACTGTCCGCCTTCGTCGTCCGCCTGCGTCGCCGACACGTGCGTGTTGCAACACCTGGCCTGTTACGACAACGGGGAGAACGGCGACACCGTCTCGGCGACCCCCTCCCTCAGCACGCTCGGCACGTACGACTGGGACGCGACGATTCCCGGCCTCGGCTGTGCGCCGGCGAGCAACGTCCAAGTCGCCGACATATTCCTCGGCCTCCCCGGCCTGACGCGCATCGAGCTCCCCGCCCGTATCACGGGAACGCCGCCGCCAGCCCAGGATCTGGTGTTCGCGAACTTCGACGCCCCGAATCGCGTCTGCCAGAACGACGGCACCGGGTCCTTCACCTGCAGCAACGTCGACGGCACGACCTACGCCAGCAACGGCGTCGCGGTCGGCGACCTCGACAACGACGGCGACAGCGACTTGGCGTTCGCGAACAACGGCATTTCGAACTCGGCGTGCCTGAACGACGGCACGGGCAGCTTCACGTGCGGCACGGTCGATTCGGCCGGCTACAGCCACGGCGTCGCGATCGGCAACTTCGACGGCGACGGTGTCCTCGACCTGGTGTTCGCGCGCGCGAGCGGCGCCACCAACCGGATCTGCCTCGGTACCGGGGGCGGCAGCTACAGCTGCGGCGACGTCAGCGCCACCACCGGGGACAGCTACGAGGTCGCCGCCGGCGACTTCAACGGTGACAACAAGCTCGACGTCGTGTTCGCGCGCGCGGGCGCCCGCAACCGCATTTGTCTCGGCAACGGCGCGGGCGGCTTCACGTGCAGCGACGTCAGCACCGACAACCTCGATTCCGTGGCGATCGCGGCCGGCGACGTGAACGGCGACGGAGACCTCGACGTCGTCTTCGGCAACCAGGGCAACCGCAACCGGGTCTGTCTGGGCAACGGGGCCGGGGCCTTCACGTGCAGCGACGTCAGCACCGACACGCTGCTCTCGTTCGGCGTCGCGATCCTGAAGCTCGACGAGGACCCGTTCCTGGACCTCGTGTTCGCGACGTACTCGTCGCAGAAGGACCGGAAGTGCTTCGGCAACGGCACCGGCGCGTTCACCTGCTCCGACGCGAGCGCCGACAACCTCTCGGCCAAGCACGTCGTGGCGGGGGACTTCAACCACGACTGCGCCCCCGACGTCGTATTCGCCAACGCCAACCCCGGCGGGTCGGAGAAGAGCCGCCTCTGTCTCGGCAACGGCCACGGCACGCTCACCTGTCAAGACGTGAGCGCGGACGTGAAGGAAAGCCGCGGGGTCGCGATCGGCGACTTCTGACGGTCGTTTTCTCGGCGCTCCGGACGGCGAGGAGATCCTCGGATCTCCTCGCCGTCGGCGGGGCCCGTGCTTTGCACCCCTCGCGCTGCGGGTTAGAGGTTGCGCATGCGGGTGATCTCCGTGCAGGTCGGCCTGCCGCGCCTCGTCACGTGGCACGGAAAGCAGGTCGAGACCGGAATCTGGAAGGCTCCCGTCTCCGGCCGAGTCGCAGTCACGCGCACCAACCTCGCCGGCGATCGCCAGGCCGACCTTCGCGTGCACGGCGGCCGCGACAAGGCGGTCTACGGCTACCCCGCGGAGCACTATCCGTGGTGGCGCGAGCAGCTTTCGGGCGTCGAGCTCGGGTGGGGCGCCTTCGGCGAGAACCTCACGACCGAGGGCCTCCGCGAGGATCGCGTCCACATCGGCGACCGCTTCCGGATCGGCTCGGCGGAGCTCACGGTGACGCAGCCGCGCATGCCGTGCTTCAAGCTCGGCATCAAATTCGATCGCCCGACGATCGTGAAGGAGTTCCTGCGCTCGGAGCGGAGCGGCTTCTACTTCGCCGTCGTCCGCGAGGGCGAGCTCGGCGCCGGCGACGCGATCGAGCGGGTCCACGAAGACACTGGCGGCATGACCGTCACCGACGTGGTGCGGCTCTACGTCGCCGAGTCGCCCGATCCCGAGCTGCTCCGCCGGGCCGGCGAGCTGCCGAGCCTGCCCGAGAGCTGGCGCGACCATTTTCGCGAGCGGCTCGCGCCATGAGACGATCACGCGGTCGTGTGCGGGAGCTCCTTACCCTCACGCTGGCGGGTGTGCTGCTGCTCGCTCCCGGATGTACGCCCCGCGCGGCTCCGAAGCCCGCCGCCGAGGCCGAGTCCGAGCCGCTCCGTCTCCAGCGGCTGCAGCGCGCGGAGTCCACCGACATCGTCTCCGAGCTGCAACGGATGAGGCTGGACGACCCGTGCGCACAGGCACCGCTCTGGTCCCTCGGCGACAAGCCCGGATGCGTGGCCGGTCAGCGGGTCGAGGGTCTACGATTCCTCGGCGCCCCGACGGACGACGTGTTCAGCGCCGCCGCCTCGGCGCTCCAGCATTGTCTGGATCCCGAGGTCGAGGGGGCGCTCCGCCAACAAGTGCACACCGGCAACGCCTTTCGGCGCTACCGGGCGTGGGACGTGCTGTATTGGGGCGGTCACGAGGAGGTGCTGTCCGAGATGGTCGCGGCCCTCTCGGATCCGAGCGCCTCGACGGAGGCCCGGACCGACTTGTTGCGAAGGACGCTGAGCGTCGATGCCCGCGCCTTGGCGCCGACGTACATCGAGCTTCTCACGGATCGCGACGCTCGCGTTCGCTACGTGGTCATCAAGGAGTTGGGTCTGCTGGCAGGCACGGAGCTCGGCTATCGCCATCGCGAGTCGATCACGAAGAATCGCGCCGCGCTCGCACGCTGGCGTCGCTGGTATCGCGAGCGGGCCGCGACGCTGCCGCGGAAGTGGCAGCGGAGCGGCGAGATCGGAATCGTCGGGGTGCGACTCGTCTCGAGCCTCGGCGATCTGCAGATCGCCGAGGTCTTCCGGGGAAGCGGGGCGGAACGGGCCGGCATCCGCGCGGGTGACGTCCTCCACACCGTGAACCAGAATGCCGTGGCAGGCGAGGATGCCTGGGCAGTCGCCATGTACGAGTTGCAGGGTCCGCCCGGGACGGGTGTCGTGCTCGAGGTGGAACGACCGGGGCAATTTCGGCGTCGCGAGTTCCGAGTGCGACGATCTCGTTGGGTCGGTAAGCCCCCCGCGCTCCGGTGTGCGCGCCCGGGCGCCGCGCACTCGTCGCCGCGCTGATGCCCGTCGCGCGCCGACCGAGGCTTGAGTCGGCTCGCGATACGCTGGATAGCTGACCGTCCATGCAGCAAATCCTCGTCTACGCCGACTCCCTCTCCTGGGGCATCATCCCGCTCACGCGGCGCCGGCTCGCCTTCGACGAGCGCTGGCCCGGCGTCATGGAGCAGGCGCTGAACGCCGGCGGGCGGACGGTCCGGGTGATCGAGGACTGCGTGAACGGGCGGCGAACGGTGTGGGACGATCCCTACAAGCCCGGACGGAACGGTCTCGCCGGGATCGCCGAGCGCATCGAGGCGCACTCGCCGCTGGCGCTCGTGATCCTGCTGCTCGGCACCAACGACTTCCAGTCGATGCACCCGCACGAGGCCTGGCACTCGGCGCAGGGGATCGCGGCCCTGGTGCAGGCGATCCGCCGCGCGCCGATCGAGCCGGGCATGCCGGTGCCGCCGGTCCTGGTGGTGGCCCCGCCGCCCTTCGACGATCCGCGCGGCCCGCTCGGCCCGAAGTTCGCCGGTGGCGCCGCCAAGAGCAGCGGCCTCGCCGACGCCTTCCGCGTCGTCGCGGGCGAGCTCGGCTGCGCCTACTTCGATGCCGGCAGCGTCACGCCGGCGAGCCGGGTCGACGGCATCCACCTCGACGCCGACCAGCACGCCGTGCTCGGGCGGGCGCTCGCCGAGGTCGTGCGCCCGCTGTTGGCGGCGCCGTAAGCTCGCGGCATGCGCGCCGCGGTTCTCGGGCACGTCGAGTGGGTCGACTTCGTCGCCGTCGAGCGGCTGCCGCGGGCGGGAGAGATCGTACGCGCGCTGGCGGCGTGGGAGGAGCCCGCCGGAGGCGGCGGCGTCGCCGCCGGCCAGCTGGCGCGCCTGGCGGGAAGTTGCACCCTCTTCACCGCGCTCGGCAACGACGCGCGCGGGGCGCGGGCCCGCGAGGTGCTGCCGCTGCACGGCATCCGGGTCGAGGCGGCGACGCGCGCCGAGCCGCAGCGCCGCGCCGTGACGTTCATCGAGGCGAGCGGCGAGCGCACGATCACGGTGATCGGCAACCGGATCGCCGCCGCGGCGGGCGATCCGTTGCCGTGGGCAGAGCTCGCCGCGACCGACGCCGTCTACGTCTGCGCCGGCGATGCGGCGGCGATACGGCTCGCGCGCCAGGCGCGCGTCGTGGTCGCGACCGCGCGCATCCTTCCGGTCCTGCGCGAGGCGGGCATCGTCGTCGACGCGCTCGTCGGCAGCCGGAGCGATCCCTCGGAGCAATTTGCCGACGGCGATCTCGAGCCGCGGCCGCGGCTCGTCGTGCGGACCGAGGGCGCCGACGGCGGCACCTACCGTGCGGATGGTGAGACGGAACGGCGCTACGCGCCGTGTCCGCCGCCCGGCCCCGTCGTCGATACCTACGGCGCCGGCGACAGCTTCGCAGCCGCGCTCGCATGGGGCCTGGCGACGCTCCCATCGGTGGACGAGGCCGTCGCGTTCGCCGCCCGCGCCGGCGCCGCCGCGCTCACCCACCGCGGCGGCTTCTCCTAGCTCATACGAGGGACCTCTCGCTCGCCCAGACGGGCACTGGGTTTCGCGCGCCGAGCTTGAAGAGGGTTGGTAAGGGGCCGCGGCGGTGGCGGGCGGGGACTACCAGCCGGCGCGGCCCGCATCGTCGGCCGCATGTTAGGTTTGAATGACGCGACGTACGTGATAGAGTTTAGCTGTTTCAAATGGCACGCCGACCGGCACAGCTCGACTTGTCGTTGCCCGCGCCCCGGCGCTGGGGCGGACGGCGTGCCGGGGCCGGGCGGAAGCCCGCGGGCGCCAAGGCCGGGATGCCTCACGTCTCGCGCCAACCCTTCGCGCGGCCCTTGCCCGCGCACGTCACGGTCCGGCTCTGCAAAGATCTCCCGTCGCTCCGCGTGAAGAAGCTCGTCCGCTCGCTCGAGCGGACGTTCGCCGCCGGCCGTGAGCGGCCGGACTTTCGTCTCGTCCACTACTCGTTCCTCGGGAACCACGCGCACTTCATCGTCGAGGCACGCGATCGCGACGCGCTCGGGCGCGGCATGCGGGCGCTCGGCATCCGGGTCGCGCGGGCGGTGAATCGCCTGGCGGAACGGACCGGGCGGGTGCTCGCCGATCGCTACCATGCCCGGCTGCTCGCGACGCCGCGCGAGGTGCGGAACGCGCTTCGCTACGTGCTCCTGAACGCCCGGCGGCACGCGGCGGCGGCAGGCGCGAAGCTCAAAGGCGCCGTCCGGCTCGATCCCGCCTCCTCGGCGCGGTGGTTCGATGGGTGGAAGAGAGAAAAGCTTCGAGAAGAAATGTCTAGGGGAGGTACCGAGGACGTCTCGCAGCGGCCGGTGTCACGGGCGCGGACGTGGCTGCTCACGGTCGGCTGGCGTCGCCACGGCCTTCTCGACCCCGCCGAGGTCCCCGGCTAACCCGCTCACGTCACGCCGAGCCCGAATACGAAACAGGCCCCACGAGCGAGCCATCGCTACCAACCCTCTTTTCCTTCAGACGAGCCGCGAGCGACGATCCAGGGTAGTGTCTCAGTTTGATTCCGGGCGCCTCGCCTATCACGCGTCCAGTCGGCCATCAGCGTAACGGAGGAAACTGCGGTCGACCGCATCGTACGGTGCGCACACGGCCACAAGCACGTGCAGGTAGCCGGGTCGGTCTTCCAGCGGCTGCACTTCCACCTGATACAGGTCGTCTGGCCCGCGCAGGTAGTTGATGCAGCAGGTCGTTCCAGCGCTCACCTCGGCAAACGCTTCTCGGAGCTCGGCGTATGACTTTGCCGTCCATTCCGCCCACTCCGCGTTAAAGACGGCTGCCAAATCCGGACAAGCCTCCACTCGACCGTCCGCATGGCGAATGAAGCCAGCGAAGACCTTGTCGTGCGGCGCGGTGCCCACGGATACCCACACGTGGAGGTAGTCGGATCCGCGCGCCAGGATCTGCGCTTCCACTTTGTAGCGGTCGTCTGGTCCGCGCCGGTAGCAGACTTCCGCGTTCTCAACCGCCAGCGCCGCCCGGAGGTCGTCGTACGACTTCGCCTCCCAGGCGGCATGCTCCTGACGGAAAACAGCTAGCAAATCCGGATCGGTTTCAGTCTCAGGTCGGTCCCCGCGCAGTTCCGCAAGGACCGCAGCCTCATAGGCTCGCTGCGCACTGTTGATCGGCGGCACTCCTAGAACAGCAATGTGCCGAACCTCGCCGTCGTCCGCTTTGTAGCTCCACGCGTAGGCCAGCTCCGCTTGCGGATGCCCAACCAGGCGAAACACGTGCACGGTGCCTTCCCGGACCGTCTCGCCTTCGTGCGTTTCACGTAAGGTCACGGACTCGACATGTTGACTGTCGAGCCCGTGCTGATCGCGAATCGCGTGCCGCAGTAGTTCTATCTTTGTCATGTCACACCTGAGCCTTCGCTTCCCCCGGCTTCTGTCGCGGCTGCGCCTCTTCGAACTTGTCGACCATCGCCCGGTCGATCCTTGCCCTCGCTTCGAGCATGACACCCCGCTAGGGTCGCGCGATCGCGCCAGGAAGGAGATCGCCAATGATCGAGCTTTTCACGTCCGCCACGCCCAACGGTTGGAAGGCCTCCATCGCGCTCGAGGAGATGGAGCTGCCTTACAAGGTCACGCCGATCTCGCTCAACAAGGGCGAGCAGAAGGCGGACTGGTACGTCGCTCTCAACCCGAACGGCCGCATCCCGACCATCGTCGATCACGACGACGGCGACTTCGCGGTCTTCGAGTCGGGCGCCATCCTCATGTACCTCGCCGAGAAGACCGGCAAGCTCATGCCGCGCGACGACAAGGGCCGCTCGCTGGTGGTGCAGTGGCTGATGTTCCAGATGGGCGGGATCGGACCGATGATGGGCCAGGCGAACGTCTTCTTCCGCTACGCGCCGGAGAAGATTCCCTACGCCATCGAGCGCTATCAGCGCGAGTGCCGGCGGCTCTTCGAGGTGCTCAACGCGCGGCTCGCCACGCACGAGTACCTCGCGGGCGACTACTCGATCGCCGACATCGCCAACTGGAGCTGGGTGCACATCTACCCGTGGTCCGGGATTCCGGTCGACGGGCTCGATCATCTGCAACGCTGGCTCGCGGCGGTCGGCGGTCGTCCCGCGGTGCAGCGCGGCCGCGCCGTGCCCGAGATTCCGCAGGCGCCGGACGCCGAGGAGCTGGTGAAAAGCGCTCAAAAAATCCTCGTGTAGCGCGGTCGCTCATTAGGTTGGCACTCTCGCCGACCTCAGCTATGCATCGCTCCTCTCGCAGGAGGGGGCATGCTGAATCTCTGGTCTCGGCTGGTGGTGGCGGCGGTGGTGGTCGGCAGCGTCGCTGGCTGCACCCGACCCAATCCCAAGATCGAGTCGAGCGCGACCGGCGTGCGTCCCAGCGGGGTTGCCATCGCGGAGGCGGCCGCGGCCGAAGCGACGCCCCCGCACGCGGTGCTGCCGCCGAGCGCGATGAAGTGGCAGCCGTTCGTTCCCGGTGGCCCCGGCGTGACCGTCAGCGTGCTCTCGGGCGATCCCGAGAAGCCCGGTCCCTTCGTGCTGCGCATCAAGAGCCCGGCGCGTACCAAGGTGCCGCCGCACTGGCACACCACCGACGAGCACCTGACGGTGATCTCGGGGACCTTCGCGCTCGGGATGGGGGAGAAGTTCGACTGGAAGGCGATGCAGGTCGTGCCGGCCGGCTCGTACGCGCTCCTGCCGCGCGAGATGCGGCACTTCGCGATCAGCAAGACGGCGACCGTGGTGCAGATTCACGGCATGGGACCCTTCCTGGTGAACTTCGTGAACCCCGCGGACGATCCGCGCAAGAAGAGCGCCGCGCGCTGACGGGCCGGCGCTTCCTGGAGGCTCCCTCATGCGCCGTCTCGTCTCCGTGATCTGCGCGCTCCTCGTCGCCACCCCGGCCCTCGCCGACGTCACGGCGGTCTTCTTCGACGAGGTGCAGACGGCGACGCCTGCTCGCGAAGGCCGGGAAGAATCAGGACGATCTCATGGCCGATGCGCTCACGGTGCAGGGCGACGCGACCGTCAAATACGGGGCGGGCGCCAACGTGATCCAGCTCGGCACCTCGACGGTCGGAGGCGACCTCACGGTCAAGACCGGCAACGACAACGACGTGATAGGCACGGGCGGCACCACCGTCGGCGGGGTCAAGACCATCGCCAACGGCAAGGGTTCCGACACGGTCAACTGACCCATGTCGATCGCCGTCGCCGTCCGCAAGGGCAACACCGTCGCCGTCGCCGCCGACTCGCAGGAGAATTTCGGCGACCGCAAGGTCGTCGGCACCAACCACCGCGCCAGCAAGATCATCCAGCTCGGGGGCTCGCAGCTCGCCATGACCGGCTGGGGCGTCTACGACAACGTCTTCCACGACTACCTCGACGGACGCCGCGCACCGCGCTTCGCGAGCGAGCGCGAGATCTTCACGTTCTTCGTGCGGCTCTGGAAGGATCTTCGCAAGCGCTACTCCTTCGTCGACGATCAGGTCGCCGAGGAGGACCGCTCGCCGTTCGCCGACCTCGACTCGTCGTTCCTGATCGCGAACCGGCACGGCATCTTCCACGTCTCCGGCGACATGAGCGTGATGGCGTTCCGCGAGTACTACGCGATCGGCTCGGGCGCCTCCTACGCGCTCGGCGTCCTGCACGCGCTGTACGCCGCCGAGCGCGACGCCGGAACGCTCGCCCGCCGCGCCTGCGAGGCCGCCATAGCGTTCGACGTCTACTGCGGCGGCGAAATAGACCTGCGGAGGATCTCGCTTCTGGCGGATCGGCGGCGAAATCGCTAGGTAGGTCGGATGCGGAGCCCGCGAGATTTCTTCAAGCCCCTGGCCATCGGCGCGCCCGATCCGGTGCGCGAGATCCCGATCAAGCCGTCGCGCATGATCCACTTCTTCGACCCCTCCAATCCCAAGATGCTCGCCAAGGTGCCCGAGCTGGCGCTGCAGGCCGACATCCTGCTCGGCAACCTCGAGGACGCGATTCCCGCCGACCGCAAGATCGCGGCGCGCGAGGGGTTGGTGACGATCGGGCGCGAGGTCGACTTCGGCTCGACGCCGCTCTGGACGCGCGTCAACTCGCTCGACTCGCCGTGGTGCCTCGACGACATTTCGACGCTGGTCGCCGGCATCGGCAACCGGCTCGAGGTCATGCTCATCCCCAAGGTCGAGGGACCCTGGGACATCCACTACGTCGACCGTCTGCTGGCGCAGCTCGAGGCCAAGCACAAGGTCGAGCGGCCGATCCTCGTCCACGCCATCCTCGAGACCGCGCTCGGCGTCGCCAACGTCGAGGAGATCTGCGCCGCGAGCCCGCGCATGCAGGGCGTGAGCTTCGGCCCCGCCGACCTCGCCGCCTCGCGCCGCATGAAGACGACGCGCGTCGGCGGCGGCCATCCGGCTTATCTCGTTCGCAACGATCCCGATCCCAAGAACCCGGACGCGCCGCGCCCGACCGCCCAGCAGGACCCGTGGCACTACTCGATCGCGCGCATGGTCGACGCCTGCGCCGCGACCGGCGCACTGCCGTTCTACGGGCCGTTCGGCGACATCTCCGACCCGCTCGGCTGCGAGGACCAGTTCCGCGCCGCCTTTCTCCTCGGCTGCGTCGGTGCCTGGTCGCTGCACCCGAGCCAGGTGGCGATCGCCAAGAAGGTGTTCAGCCCGCCGCCCGCGGAGGTCGCGTTCGCCAAGAAGGTGCTCGAGGCCATGCCGGACGGACGCGGCGTCATGATGCTCGACGGCAAGATGCAGGACGATGCCACGTGGAAGCAGTGTCGCGTGATGGTGAATCTCGCCAAGATGCTGGCGACGAAGGATCCGGAGCTGAAAGCAGCCTACGGGTTTTGAGCCCGATGGCGTCCGACGTCGAGATCGATGTGATCGATCTCCGGCGTCGCGCCGAGCGGCGGCGCTTTCTCGACGTCGCCTGGCCGCTCTATCGTTCGTATCCCAACTACGTCGAGCCGCTTCGGCACGACCGCATGAAGTTCCTGGATCCGGCGCGGAATCCTGCTCTTCGCGAGCTCGAGATCCACGCGCTGATCGCGCGCCGCGGCGGGCGCGACGTCGGCCGCGTCACGGCCCACGTCGATCGCGCCTACGACCGCCACCACGGCGTGCGCGCGGGCTGGTTCGGTTTCTTCGAGAGCGTCGACGACCCCGCGGTGGCACAGGCGCTGTTGGCGGCGGCGACGCGCTGGCTCGCGGAGCGCGGCGCCACGGAGGTGGTGGGGCCGATGAGCTTCACCACCAACCAGGAGTGCGGCCTCTTGGTCACGAACTTCGACCGCCCGCCCATGGCGGGCACCACCTACAACCCGCCCTACTACGAGGCGCTTCTCACGGGCTGCGGCTTCCGGTCCATCAAGGAGCTCTACGGGTGGTGGATCGACGTCGGGGCGCCGGAGAACGATCCCAAGATCGCACGGGTCGCGGCGCTCGCCGAGCGCGTCAAGGTGCGCGAGGGCATCGTCATCCGGAACGCCGTGAAGAAGCGCTTCCACGAGGAGTGGCCGCTGCTCTTCGAGATCTACGAGGGCTCGTGGCGCGACAACTGGGGCTACAGCCCGATCAGCCGGGAGGAGTTCGGGCAGATCGCCGAGAGCCTGTTGCCGGTGATGCGCGAGGAGCTGGTGCTGCTCGTCGAGGTGCGCGGGCGCCCGGCCGGCTTCGCGCTCACGGTGCCCGACGTCAACGAGGCGGCGCCGCGGAACGGCCGCCTGCTGCCGTTCGGCTGGGCCAAGCTCGCCTTCGGCCTCCGGCGCATCCGCCACGCCCGGCTCATCCTGCTCGGCGTGTTGCCCGGCTTCCGCAAGCGCGGCCTCGAGTCGCTGCTCTTCATCGAGACCGCGATGCGCTACCGCGCCCTCGGCTACACGAGCGGCGAGATCAGCTGGACGCTCGACGACAACGTCCTGATCAATCGTGCCATCGAGTCGATGAGCGGCCGGCTCGACCGCGTCTACCGCCTGTACCGGTTGCCTTTGGTAGGTTGCTGACAAAGGGTCATCTGCGTCGTTGCTCGGGCGCGCACTTGTGCGGCGTGGCTCCGCTACGCCTCCGCGTTGCTTCCTCGGGAATCACGAATCCCGCGGCACGGCGGGGCTTATCTTCGCCCTCCCTGGATATTACGCGTGGAAAGTGTTTGAGTTTAGCTAATTGGCTGCGCCGATGGAGAAAGGTCGCGAGTTGCTGAGAGAGCCACTAAAGCGACTGGTTCGTTTCCTGCAGGGCCACATTCTGGGTGTGACGATCTTTGGAATTGTAACGAGCATTGTCGCAAGCGGGATTTATGACTCTCTCCGGGACACCTTGAAGCAACGGGATCACCCCGGGGGCGAGGCGAAAGAGATCATTGGCCAGTTGCTTGCTGTTTCGGAGCGGCCGACGATCGGTACTGAGCGTATGCGGCCAGGTTCGGAGCTAATCGATAGCGCGACGGAGACTCTTCGCAAGAACCCATATAACTTTCGTGCTCTTATGATGCGAGGGCAATTCTATTGTGTCTTTGCGCGGAGTGGAGGTGGTTCTGGGTACCGTCAGGCTGCGCAAGATTTCGAAGCTGCAATTAAGGTCGAGCCGGACAGTGCGGATCCTCATTATGGGCTCGGAAGCATCTATTATGAATTGGCGTTGTTGGATCTGGCATCGCGGGAATTGTATGACCTACGCGACAAGGGAATGCTCGTGCTGGATCCTGAGAGTGGTATAAAATGGGAGCGGTTGCCGCGCATTGCATTTTCTCCTGACAGGCGATCATCTGTCATACTAGGCAAGGCCTTGAGCGAACTCCAAGAAGGCAAGGGACGTAAGCAGGAGTTCGATGAATCGTTTGCGTTGTACGATCCACGGGAGATCGATGCGAAACTGCGAGCGGTCAGGATCTTGATGGGCATGGAGCCGGGCGCTGATACGGATGGGCGATTATTGCTGGATTTCATCTTGGTGGCCTCCCAGGTCGTGGATGGAGGACTGGACAAATTTATCAACCCGCCTGCGGAGCGTGATGGCTGAGGCTTCGTGACGACCTTGCGAATGCGATCACGGAGGTAGTGTATGCGACGAATCGGTGCGCTGGTCGTATTGCTGTGCGTAGGCGCAGTATGTGTGGTCGTAATGATCGTGGCAGTCGGAGGGCCTCGGGAGTCGACGTCCCCTGTGCCGGCGCGGGATGGTCGCGGTGCGATGGGGATTGGGCGGTTTGTTGTGGATGAGCTGGTGTTGGGTGCGCGCGAGCGACGCTTGCGGGAAATGTCGGCGACAGTATCGGCGGAGAAGGTGAAGAAGGCTGAGGCGACGTATGATTTAGGGTGCTTATCGGCGTCGTGGGTGCCTATGTGGGCAGCGTATGAGCGCATGGCCAGAGATGGTGCCAGTGGGGGGAAGTACAAAGAGATGCTGACGGATCTCGGGGATGCCATGCTCACGTACATGGAGGAATTGGGTATTGATGTCCCAGCCGAGATGCGGTCGGTTCTTAGGATCGCGAATCGCAATGTTGAGATTGCCATGATGATCTCGGTGCATGTCGAGCAACAACTGGAGCGACGCTATTCAGTGCATTGGAGGAGAATGTTCGCGTTTGTCGCGACGGAAGAGCAGGTGCTTACGTTTAGCAGGCCCCCATTTGCAAAACAGTACGGTCCGATGGTGCCGCAGTTGATCGGAGTGTTGACCCAAATCGCGAGTGACGTTGGTGCGGGTGAGCAGACGCGGCGTGAAATGTCGGTACTTGCCATACGTCCAGAGGACAGGGCAGCTGCCATGCGCGCGATTGGGGCGGGGGATAAAGTGATAGCGATGATAGCCCGCGAGCTGTAGCGTCTATATGCGGGTGTGAATTGACGGCAGATGGGCAGCTTCATGGAGGACGAGATCCCTCGCCTCCAAGGAGAACTCGACTGCCTCAAAATTCAGTACTATCCCGCGACGAGATCTTCTCCGAAGCCCAGGCACCTGCAAACTCGCGCGCCTTCGAAGGTTTCCCGGGCTTCACATCAAAACCGAGACACTACCCAGCGGGAGATGCCGCTTTTTCAGCAACCTGCTAGGAGATCCCGTGATGGCCGACACCCGGCGCATGTTCGAGAGCGATCTCCTCGCGCCGGGGGCGTTCGTGGCGCTCGCGCTCGCCGGCGTGCTGATCTGGACCTTTCTCGCGTACTGGTTGCACCGTCGCTCTTCCTCCACCACGACTGGCCCGACGACGCGCTCCGCCTGGTGTTCCCGCCGATGGTTTCGGTCCCGCTCGCGCTCCTCTTCCGCTGGCTCTTGGGCGTCGTCGCCGCTCCCCTCGGAGGCCATCCGCTGATGATGGGGCTCGCGACGGGCTACCTCGCGGACCACGTGCTCGGAAGCGCGCCCCACTGAGCGACGATGCGCCGCACGAAGGTCCTCTTCATCTGCGGATCGATCAACCAGACCACCCAGATGCATGCGATCGCCGAGCGCATGCCGGAGGTGGACGCGTGGTTCACGCCCTTCTACGTGAGCGGCGTCGGCAGGCTCGTGCGCTGGTGCGGCCTCCTCGAGACCAGCATCGGCGGCCACAAGTTGAACGCCCGCTGCCGCCGATACCTGGACGACCATGGTCTGCCGGTCGATTTCCGGGGCGCGCGCAACGCCTACGACCTGGTCGTGACCTGCACCGATCAGGTGCTGCCGTCCAACATTCTACGGAGACCGATTGTCCTGGTGCAGGAGGGCATGCTCGACCCCGTCAACGCCCTCTTTCGCCTCCGCAAGGTGCTCCGCTTCATCCCGCGCTGGGCCGTCGGGACGGCCGCGACGGGCTTGTCCTTCCGCTACGAGCGGATCTGCGTCGCCTCGCACGGCTACCGCGAGTACTTCATTCGACACGGCGTCGATCCCACGAAGATCGCGGTCACGGGAATTCCCAACTTCGACGACTGCGAGCGCTATCGCCGGAACGACTTTCCGCACCGCGGGTACTGCTTGGTGTGCACCTCCGACGCGCGCGAAACCTCATTGAAGCGCGACGACCGCCGGGGCTTCATCGAGCGTTGCAAGGTGTTGGCGAAGGGCAGACCACTCGTCTTCAAGCTCCACCCGGCCGAGTGGGTCGAGCGCGCCGAGCGTGAGATTCACGAGCACGCGCCCGGTTCCCTGATCTATCGAGACGGCGCGGCCGAGGAGATGGTGGCCAACGCCGACGTCGTGGTCGTGCAGTACTCGTCGCTCGCCTTCGTGGCCATGGCCCTCGGCAAGGAGGTGCACAGCTACTTCGACCGCGCCGAGCTCGCGCGCCTGCTGCCGATCCAAAATCGCGGCGAGAGCGCCGCGAACATCGCCGCCGTCTGCCGCGAGGTGTTGGCGCTGGCCGGAGCGCGGGCCGACCGCCGTCTTCGCGCCCCGGTTCTCAGGCCGTCGGCCGAGCGTTCGCGATGAGGACGCTGGTCGTGGTCCAGGCCCGCCGGGGATCGACCAGGCTCCCGGACAAGATCCTGCGCCCGCTCGCCGGAGCGCCGCTCCTCCTCCGCATGCTCGAGCGCGTGGGCGCGGCGCGGACGCCCTTCGACCTGGTGGTCGCCACCACCACCGACGCGGCGGACGATGCCGTGGTCGAGCTGGCCAAGGGCGCGGGTCACGACGTGCACCGCGGACACCCCACCGATCTGCTCGATCGCCACTACGCCGCGGCGAAGGCGCGCGGTGCCGACGTGGTGGTGAAGATCCCGTCCGACTGTCCGCTGATCGATCCGGCGGTGATCGATCGCGTGCTCGCGGCTCACCTGACGGCCGCGCGGCCGTGCGACTTCACCTCGAACCTCCACCCGGCCAGCTACCCGGACGGCAACGACGTGGAGGCGATGTCGTTCGCGGTCCTCGAGAGCGCGTGGCGCGAGGCGACGAAGCCCCATGAGCGCGAGCACACCACGCCGTTCATCTGGGACCGGCCCGAGCGGTTCGCCTGTCGGAACGTGACGTGGGAAACGGGTCTCGACCTCTCCCTCAGCCATCGCCTCACCATCGACTACGCGGAGGACTACGAGCTCATCCGGGCGGTGTTCGACGCGCTCTACACGCCCGAGCGTCCCATCTTTCCCCTCGCTCGCATCCTGGCGTTTCTGGAAGCCCACCCCGGGATCCACGCGCTCAACGAGAAGTACCGCGGCGTCAACTGGTACCGACACCACCTGGCGGATCTGCGCACGGTCGCGGCCGGCGAGACGCGGACGCTCGAAACGTGAACGACGAACGGCTCGAGAGCCTCGCGCTCCGCGTGCGCGAGCACGTCATCGACATGGCCGCGGCCGGCGGCTGCTTCCTCGGTGCCGCCCTCTCGTGTACCGACCTGCTGGCACACCTCTACGCGCGCGTGCTGGACGTGACTCCCGCGCGCGTCGGCGACCCGACGCGAGACTACCTGTTCCTTTCCAAGGGCCACGCCGTGCCGGCGCTGTACGGCACGCTGGCCGAGCTGGGCTTCTTTCCCGCAGCCCGCCTCGCGCGTCATCTGACGACCGACGATTCGATCTACTGGCATCCCAATCGGGCGCTGCCGGGCGTCGAGCTCCACTCGGGCTCGCTCGGTCACCTGCTCGCGGTCGCCGTGGGCGTGGCGCTCGACCTGAAGCTCAGCGGGACGACAAACCGCTGCTTCGTGGTGCTCGGCGACGGCGAGTGCAACGAAGGATCGATCTGGGAGGCCTGCCTGGTGGCGAAGGCGAAAGGCCTCGACAACCTGATCGCGATCGTGGACCGCAACGACTTTCAGGCCAACCTGCGGACCGAGGAGCTGATCCCGCTCGAGCCGCTCGGGCTCAAGTTCGAGGCCTTCGGCTGGAAGGTGCGGCGCGTGAACGGCCACGACTTCGCCGCCCTCGACGGCGCCTTCGGCGGCCTGCCGGTGGCGGCCGGCGCCCCCACGTGCGTCATCGCCGACACCGTGCGCGGCAAGGGCCTGCCGTCGATCGAGGCCCGTGCCGATCGCTGGTTCGTGAGCCTCGGGAAGGAGGAAGCCGACCGCTTGCTGCTCGAGCTCCGCGCGGGGCGGCGCGTCGCATGAGCTACGAGTCCGTCCTCGGCGCGGCGGCCGAGCGCGATCCCAGCCTGGTGGTGCTCACCGCCGAGAATCGCTCGCTCGTGTCGAGCCTCCCGCGTGCGCTCGGACCGCGCTTCATCGACGTGGGAATCGCCGAGACGACGATGATCGGTGCGGCCGCCGGGCTCGCGCTCCGTGGCCGGCGACCGGTGGTGCATGCCCTCGCCAGCTTTCTCGTGTTCCGCGCCTACGAGTTCATTCGGAACGACATCGCGATCCCCGGCTTGCCCGTGAAGCTGGTGGGCGCGGTGCCGGGCTTCCTCTCGGACGCCAACGGACCGACCCATCAGGCGATCGAGGACGTGGCCCTGATGCGGACGTTGCCCCACGTCCAGGTGTTCACTCCGGCGGACGAGGCCGAGTTGGAGCTGGGTCTGCCCGCCATCCTGGCCAGTCCCCACCCGACCTACGTTCGCCACTGCGCCCTGCCCGCGGCCGTCGTGCACGGCGCCTTCGCGATCGGCAAGGCCGAGGTGCTCTCGGAGGGCCGCGAGGTCGCGCTCTTGACGTACGGCTTCATGCTCGGCGAGGCCCTGGTGGCGGCGCGAATTCTCGAGGCTCGGGGCGTGTCGGTTCGGCTCGTGAATCTGCGCATGCCGAAGCCCGTCGACGAGGTCGCGATCGTGGAGGCCGTGCGCTCGGCCCTCCTGGTGGTGACGGTCGAGGATCACCTGCTGACGGGCGGCCTGTACTCGATCCTCGGTGAGGTCTGCCTGAAGCACGGCGTGGCACCCAAGAAGACCCTGCCCATCGCGCTCGAGGGGCGCTGGTTCAAGCCTGCACGGTTACCCGACGTGCTCGCGTACGAAGGGTTCACGGGCGAGAAGATCGCGGAGAGGATCACGAGGGAGATGCGCTAGCCATGCCGAACGGTGTGCGGATGAACGCGGACTACCCGAGCATCGAGCGCTCGAACGCGCTCTACGCCCGCTCGAGCGGGCTCATCCCCGCGCATACCCAGACCCTCGCCAAGGGCCCCGGGCAATGGGTGAACGGCGCGGCCCCCAAGTACCTGGAGCGCGGCAAGGGTTGTCGCGTCTGGGACGTCGACGGCAACGAATACGTCGATCTCAGCATGGCCGTCGGTCCGCTCTCGCTCGGCTACGCCTACGACCGGGTCGACGACGCCATCAGGGCTCAGCTCGAAAGGGGCATCACCTTCAGCCTGATGTCGCCGCTCGAGGTCGAGGTCGCCGAGCTGGTGCGTGCGGTCGTGCCCGGCGCCGACATGGTGCGGTTCTCCAAGACCGGCTGCGACGTCACCACGGCCGCCGTCCGAGCCGCGCGCGCCTTCACCGGCCGGGAGAAGGTACTGTGTTGCGGGTACCACGGATGGCACGACTGGTACGTCGGCGTGACCGATCGCAGCCGTGGGATCCCGCAAGTGGTGCAGAGCCTTTCGTCCACCTTCGAGTACGACGATCTGGACCGTCTCGCCGCCGCGCTCGACGCCGACACCGCGTGCGTGATCCTCGAGCCCGTCGCGTTCCAGCCACCACGGCCCGACTACCTGCGCGAGGTGAAGGAGCTGTGCGCGTCGCGGGGCGCCCTGCTGGTCTTCGACGAGATGTGGACCGGCTTCCGCATGTCCTTGGGCGGCGCCCAGCAGTACTTCGACGTGTGCGCCGACCTGGCGGTGTTCAGCAAGGCGATGGCCAACGGCATGCCCATCTCCGCGATCACGGGTCGTACGGAGGTGATGCGGCTCTTCGACCGGGACGTGTTCTTCTTCACGACCTTCGGGGGCGAGGCGCTCTCGCTCGCCGCGGCCAAGGCCACGATCCAGGAGCTGCAGGACAAGGACGTACCGAACGTCCTGGCGATGCAGGGGCGGAAGCTGCGCGACGGCTACAACCAGATCGCTCGCGATCTCGAACTCTGGTACAGCCGATGCGTCGGCTACGAGTTTCGCTCGATGGTCACCTTCGACGCCGCCGCCGGAAACCCGTTGGAGATGAAGTCGCTGGTGCAGCAGGAGATGATCAAGCGCGGGGTGCTGTGGGGCGGCTTCCACAACCTCTGCTACAGCCACGGCGACGCGGATGTGGCCCACGTGCTCGCCGCCTACCGCGAGGTGCTGCCCATCCTGAAGACTGCGGTCGAGGAGGGGACCGTGGCGCAGCTGTTGCGCGGCGCGCCGGTGGAGCCCGTGTTCCGAAGGACGACTCGCCCATGAGCGCGCTCTTCGCCCTCGACGGCCGGGTCGCGCTCGTGACCGGCGCCCTCGGGTTGCTCGGTCGCCACCACGCCGGCGCACTGGCCGAGGCCGGTGCCAACGTGGTCGTGGCCGACCTGGCGGAGGACGGCGTCCGTGACTTCGCCGCCGACCTCACCCGCCGCCACGGCCGGCGCGCGCTCGGCGTGGCCTTCGACGTCACCGAGCCCGAGCAAGTGGCCACGGCGCTCGCCGCAACGCTGGGTGCCTTCGAGCGGGTGGACGTGCTCGTCAACAACGCCGCCATCGACGACAAGTTCGAGTCGTCCGACGCCGGCGCCGAGGCGAGCGCGTTCGAGAGCTATCCGCTCGCGCTCTGGCGGCGCTCCTTCGAGGTCAACGTGACCGGCATGTTTCTCTGCTGCCAGAGCTTCGGCGCCTGGATGGCGCGGCACGCGGGCGGGAGCATCATCAACGTGGCCTCGACCTACGGCATGGTGGGCCCGGACCAGTCGCTGTACGAGCGACCCGACGGCAGCCAGGCCTTTCACAAGTCGGCGAGCTATCCGGCCACCAAGGGCGCGGTGATCGGCTTCACCCGCTTTCTCGCGGCCTATTGGGGCGGTGCCGGCGTGCGCGTCAACGCGCTCTCGCCCGGCGGCGTGGAGAACGCGCAGGAGGAGTACTTCGTCGGCAACTACGCGAAGCGCACGCCCCTCGGTCGCATGGCTCGAGCCGACGAGTACCGGGGTGCGCTCGTCTTTCTCGCGAGCGACGCCTCGTCCTACATGACGGGCGCCAACCTCGTGGTGGACGGGGGATGGACCGCCTGGTGATGACGAGCCATTCCGTCGTCAGGATCGGCCGCAAGACGGTGGGTCCGGGCCGACCCGTGTACGTGATCGCGGAGAGCGGCATCAACCACAACGGCTCGCTCGAGATCGCGAAACGGATGATCGACGGCGCGTCCGCCGCCGGCTGCGACGCGGTCAAGTTTCAGAAGCGCACCCCCGAGCTCGCCACGCCGAGGGACCAGTGGCACGTCGAGCGCGACACCCCGTGGGGTCGCATGAGCTACATCGAATATCGACACCGGCTGGAGCTGTCCGAGGCCGACTACGAGGCCATCGACGCCCACTGCAAGGCGAAGGGCATCGACTGGTTCGCCTCCTGCTGGGACGAGCCCTCGGTCGATTTCATCGAGCGGTTCGACCCGCCGGCCTTCAAGATCGCCTCGGCGTCGGTGACCGATCTGCCGCTCCTCGAGCATTGTCGGCGGAAACGCCGGACCACGATCCTGTCCAGCGGCATGTCGACGATGGCGGAGATCGACGCGGCGGTCGCAACGCTCGGCACGCGCAACCTGCTCATCGCCCATGCGGTCTCGACCTATCCTTGCCCGGTCGAGTCGTTGAACCTGCGCATGATCGACACCTTGCAGAGGCGCTTCCCGGGCATCCCGATCGGCTATTCCGGCCACGAGGAAGGCCTGGCGCCCACTTGGGCGGCGGTCGCGCTCGGCGCCGCCTTCGTGGAGCGACACATCACGCTCGACCGAGCGATGTGGGGCTCGGACCAGGCCGCGTCGATCGAGATCGCCGACCTCGCGCGGCTCGTCGCCGGCATCCGCGACCTGGAGAAGGCGATGGGAGACGGCCTGGAACGGGTGCTCGACTGCGAGCGGCCGACGCGGCTCCGCCTGCGGCGCGTCCGTTCGGAAGCCTGAGGTCCGCGTGAGCCCCGAGCTGATCTCGCTGTCGATCATCGTGGGGTGGGCGATCTCCATGGTCGTCGCGGAGCGACTCCGTCCCTACGAGCCGGGGCAGAAGGTCTTGCGCCGCGGTTTCTTCACCGACTTCGTGATGTACTCGCTCTTCCACTCGTGGTGGATGGGCGTGTCCATCGCCGCCTTGATCCAATGGATCGATCACGGGACCGGCGTCTCGCGCCTGCAGCTGGTCACCGCCTGGCCGCCGTGGATCCAGTTCCTCTTCTTCGTGGTCACGCACGACCTGTACATCTACTGGTTCCACCGCTGGCAGCACTCCAATCCCATCCTGTGGCGGAGCCACGAGGCGCACCATTCGGTCAGGGACGTGGACTGGGTCGCGGGGTCGCGGTCCCACGCGCTCGAGATCCTGATCAACCAGACCGTCGAGTTCGCTCCCATCGTCCTGCTCGGCGCCGCCCCCGAGGTCGCGATCTGGAAGGCGACGCTCGACGCCGTCTGGGGCATGTGGATCCACTCGAACGTGAACGTACGGAGCGGCAGGCTGCAATGGCTGATCAACGGGCCCGAGATGCACCGCTGGCACCACGTCCTCGGCAACCCGACCTTCAACTTCGCGACCAAGCTCGCGTGCTGGGACTTCGTGTTCGGCACCGCGCACAACCCCCGGCACGCACGGCCGTCCGCCTACGGCCTCGCGCCGACGTCCGACTATCCGGAAGAGCCGCTCTTCGAGTCGGGCACGCTCTGGCACGAGAGGCTCGGGCGCATGCTCCCGGTGTACTTCGCCCAGCACGCATGGGCGTTCCGCCGCTTCGCCCGCGAAGAACGCACCTGAGCAGGACAATCTGCCCTTCGTGCGGCTCGCGCTGCAGAAGCGCTCCTGCGTGCGCGCGCCCAGCCGTCGCCCCGCGCGCCTACCAAGCTCCGCGACGATGGCATAAGACGAGCTCATGGCGGACAACTCTCGCAGCAAGACCATCACCGCCGGCGTGCAGCGGACGCCGAACCGCGCCATGCTGCGCGCCGTCGGCTTCGGCGACGCCGATTTCGAGAAGGCGATCGTCGGCGTCGCGAACGCCCACAGCAATCTCACGCCCTGCAACGCCAGTCTGGATGGGCTGGCGCGCCGCGCCGAGGCGGCGCTCAAGGCCGGCGGCGTCATGCCGCAGGTCTTCGGCACCATCACGGTGAGCGACGGCATCTCGATGGGCACCGAGGGCATGAAGTACTCGCTGGTCTCGCGCGAGGTGATCGCCGACTCGATCGAGACCGTCTGCAACGCCCAGAGCATGGACGGCATGCTCGCGATCGGCGGCTGCGACAAGAACATGCCGGGCGCGATGATCGCGCTCGCGCGCCTCGACGTGCCGGCGATCTTCGTCTACGGCGGCACCATCAAGCCGGGCCACCTCGGCGGCGAGGATCTCACCGTCGTGAGCGCCTTCGAGGCGGTCGGCGCCTACACCGCGCACAAGATCGACGCGGGCCGGCTGCTCGAGGTCGAGCGCCGGGCCTGCCCCGGGGCCGGTGCCTGCGGCGGCATGTACACCGCCAACACCATGTCGTCGGCGATCGAGGCGATGGGGCTCAGCCTGCCGTACTCGTCGACGATGGCCGCCGAGGACGCCGAGAAGGTCGAGAGCGCGGCGCGCTCGGCCGAGGTGCTGATCGACGCCGTCCGCCACGGGCGCACGGCCCGCCGCATGCTCACCCGCCAGGCCTTCGAAAACGCCATCGCGGTCGTGATGGCGCTCGGCGGCTCGACCAACGCGGTGCTGCACCTGCTCGCGATCGCGCACGCGTCCGAGGTGCCGCTCGCGCTCGACGACTTCGAGGCGATGCGGCGGCGCGTCCCGGTGCTCTGCGACCTGAAGCCCTCGGGCCGCTTCGTCACCACCGAGCTGCACCGCGCCGGCGGCGTGCCGCAGGTGATGCGCATGCTGCTCGTGCACGGGTTGCTGCACGGCGACGCGCCGACCGTCGGCGGCCAGACCGTCGCCGAGGTGCTGCGCGACGTCCCCGACGAGCCGCGCACGGATCAGTCCGTGATCCGGCCGTGGGACAATCCCGTCTATGCCGAGGGCCACCTCGCCATCCTGCGCGGCAACCTCGCGAGCGAGGGCTCGGTCGCGAAGATCAGCGGCATCAAGTCGTCCCGCTTGAGCGGGCCGGCCCGCGTCTTCGACTCGGAGGAGGAGTGCCTGGACGCCATCCTGGCCGGACGGATCGCGGCCGGCGACGTGCTCGTGATCCGCTACGAGGGCCCGAAGGGCGGTCCCGGCATGCGCGAGATGCTGTCGCCGACCTCGGCGATCATCGGCGCCGGCCTCGGCGACTCGGTCGGTCTCATCACCGACGGCCGCTTCTCGGGCGGTACCTACGGCCTGGTGGTGGGGCACGTCGCCCCCGAGGCCGCGGTCGGCGGCACGATCGCGCTGGTGCAGGAGGGCGACCGCATCACCATCGACGCCGAGGCGCAGCGCCTCGACCTCGAGGTGCCGGAGCCGGAGCTCGCCCGCCGCCGCGCCGCCTGGAGCCCGCCCGCGCCGCGTTACCGAAGCGGCGTGCTCGCCAAGTACGCCCGCCAGGTCTCGAGCAGCAGCCTCGGCGCCGTCACGGACCTGTAGCTATTCGGAGCGGCGCGGTCACTCGCGTGCCGCGCTACTTCTCCGCCATGGAGGCAGCTGGTACTGTTCGGTCCATGGCATCGCCCTTACTCGGCGACGGTCGCGTCACCCGCGAGCGCTATTGGCAGCTCGTCGAGGACGGAGTCATCGGGCCGGACGATCGCGTCGAGCTGCTGGAAGGCGTGATCGTTTCGATGGCGCCGCAGAACCCTCCGCATGCGTCCGTTGTCGCGACGCTCACGCAGCGGTTGAGTACGGTGCTCGGTCGGGACGCATCGATCCGGATTCAGCTCCCGCTCGAGCTCGGCGAGCACTCGGTGCCGGAACCCGACGTTGCGGTCGTGTCCGGCCAGCCGAGAGACTACGAGCGCGCGCATCCGACCACCGCGCTCCTCGTGGTCGAGGTCGCGGACAGCTCGGTGCTGCAGGATCGCCTGACCAAGGCGGCGCTCTACGCGGCGGCGGGCATCGAAGACTACTGGTTGGTGAATCTACGATCGCGAACGGTCGAAGTGTATCGCAAGCCGATCCGTGAGGAGCGCCGCTACGATGAGTCGTGGATCGCGACGGGAAGCGATCGCCTCACGGTCGGCGCGTTGCCCGCGTTGTCGTTCGGCGCAGCCGACCTCTTGCCGTCGGACTGACGGCTCAGCGCTCGCGCGGCGCGCTGTCCACCGTGGTGCCCATCACCCAGTCCATCAGCGGCACCGTCACGTTCAGGTTGTAGCGCTGCATGATGCGCGGGTCGTGGTGGATCGCGTGATGGCGGGCGAGGCGGAGGATGATCGGGTTCTTCGCCACCGGGTGGTCGTGCGGCAGGTGGTAGGAGAAGTGCAGCCACTCGTAGCTGACGGCGTAGGCGATCGCGGTCGCGACGTAGAGGCAGGCGACGTTGTGGAAGCCGAGCCACCACAGCACCGAGCTCACCACGCCCTGGCCGACGAAGATGAGAAAGAGGCCGTAGCCGGGGATCAGCACCAGGCGGTATTCGCGCTTGTCGCGGATCGCCATGTCGTCGGTCAGGTAGAGCATGTGGTGCCGCGGGGTGTGCTGGTCGTAGAGCACGGGCGCCAGCGGGTTCCGGCGGTGCAGGGCGTTGGCGTGGATCCACCACTCGAAGGCGTTGGCGAAGAGGTAGACGAACGGCACCGTCAGGAGCTCGACGGCCTTCAGGTCCTGGATCCAGCCGAGCGCGACGATGATGGCCGTGATGCCGATGCTCGACGGTACCAAGAGGTGCACCCACGGCACGTACCAGCGCGGGATCTCCGCCAGGAGCTCCTCGCGGAGCGCGGTCCGACGCTCCAGAGAGAGCGGCGTCTCGACCGGCTGCGGGACGGTGCGGCTTGCGCGCGCCGTCTCCGCCGGCGCGGACTGCGGACGGGCCATGCTCATCGGGACCGGTATAGATAGGGACGGCGCCCGGGGGCAAGTAGAATCGAGGCGCCGGGGCCGAAACGCTACGGCATTCCCGCTAGGCCCAGCGCGAGGGCCATGGCGGCCGCCGCGGTGCGGTTCTCGACGCCGAGCTTCTCCAGCACGTGCTCGACGTGCTGTTTCACGGTACCGGTCGCGACCCCGAGAATGGTCGCGATCTCCGCGTTGGATTTACCCCTGGCGACCCACCGCAGCACTTCGCTCTCGCGGGCCGTCAAGGGCTTTCCGGCCGGGAAGCGGGTGTAGCGCTCCTCGCTGACGAGCAGGAGCCTCCGTTCCGTGTGCCGCGGCCTCCGCACGATCAGCTGGCAGTCCGAGCCGCGAGTGGTGAACGGCGCGGTCGAATCGGAGTCGAGCCACTCCGCGATCGGCGGCGGCAACGCGCCGAGCGGCTCGGCGACGGGGAAGTAGCGCGCGAGGCAATCGGAGGCGCCCGGCGTCGCGGTGACGACCTGGCCGTCGTCGTCGAGCGTGATCAGGCCGTGGCCGGTCTCGCGGAGCGCGGTCGCGAGGTCACGCTTCTCTTCGAGATGTCCCGCCAGCTCCTCGACGTTGGCGTACGCCTGCAGGAGGTGCGGCCGGACGAGGTTCAACTTCAAGCGGTCGCTCTCGGTGAAGTCGCGCCGGCCGCGATTGAAGGCGGCCGCGATCATGATGCCCGTGTCCGAGCGCACCACGATGCTGAATTGATCCTCCGCCTCTATCAGCCGGTAGAAGGACCGGTAGATGTCGAGCTGGTGATAGTCGTCCTCGGAGAGGAAGTCGGAGATCTTGACGGCCTGACCGTCGCCGGACTCGACCGCGTAGCTCAGCAGGGGATGCTGCGAGCTGTAGCGCTCCCAGATCTTCATCATGCGGTCGTAGTCGGCGATCGGCCGGTTGGTGATGGAGACGATCCGCCCGCGCGGGAGGTTCACCTCGTTGAAGGCGGAGAGGCTGCAGGGGATGAGCCGCGCCAGCGCGTGTGCGGCGTGCTCGGGAAACGCCGTCAGCGAGCGGCAACGATGAAGCTCGGTGATGCACGCGAGCAGCTCGAGGTGCTGTTGGTGCGAGAGGATCGGATTCATCGGTCGCGGTTGTGGTCGGGCGTTCGGATGTCGTGGACTATGCCGATCGGCATATTCCCGTGCGCCGTTTCTCTCGGATAAGGGCTCGACGTCAGTAACATTTGTGCCGGGCATTCTCCAGATATCCGCGCTGCGTGCGCCCGCTCATTCGCTCGGCGGCGGCCTTCCGTTCGTCGACGCCCGGCCCCCCGGAGATCCGACCCATGCGTGCTGATTTCTCTCGGCTGTCACGAACCAGCTTCTTTCGGTCGGTCGCGCGCCTCCTGATCGTCCTGCTGATCGCCCAGAACGCGCCCGTCGGGGTGTTCCGCAATGGTGCAGCCGAGGCGGCGGGCGGCGTCCTGTGGGTCGATGCGACCGGCGATTGCGGCGGGGAGACGCCGTGCTTCGCGACCATCCAGGGCGCGATCGACGCCGCGGCCGCGGGTGACACCGTGCGGGTCCGCCCAGGCGAGTACGCCGAGCAGCTCGTCGTCTCGGGCAAGAACGCGGACGCGAGCGCGACCGAGAGCAGTCGCATCACGATCGAGGCCGACCCGACGGCGGCCATCGGCGCGGTGCTGCTGCGCGGGCCGCACGGCCAGTGTGCGCACGGCTACGCGGTCACCTTCCAGGGCTCCAAGTTCGTCACGCTCCGCGGCTTCCGCATCGAGGGGGCGGGGCGGCGCGGGATCGTGCTCCGCGGCGGCGCGCGCCAGACGCGCGGCATCCATCTCGAGCGCAACCGCCTGCAGGGGGGCAGCGAGCGCGAGTGCATCGGCGGCATCGAGGTCGCGCGCGGCAACGCCGACACGCTGATCGCCAACAACGTCATCGCCGGCGTCCGCCACCACGCCCTCCGCCTCCGGAACAAGTCCGGCCGCGTCTTCGTCGTCGGGAACACGGTCATTCGGAACGAGGGCAACGGCATCTATCTCGCCCGCGGCGCGCAGGCGTCGGTGTGGAACAACGTCGTCTCGTTCAACGGCGCTCGGCGTAAGGGCAGGGGCGGGCGGAAGTACGGCGTCCGCCGCTTGCGGGTTCCCCGGCCGGCCGCCGATGCCGACGTAGACATTCGCCACAACCTGATCTGCGGGAACGCCCGCGGCGAGATCCAGGGGCCGCCGCTCGAGATGGACGATCTCGGCAACCTGACGCCGACCGGGAGCGAAGGTCCCGGGACGACGGCGAGCCCGGACTGCGCGCTCGCGGCGAAGGTATTTCAGGACCTCGACGGGCCGGACGACGTCCTCGATTCGCTCGACGATAATTTCCGTCTCGCCGAGGGCTCCCCGGCTCTGGAGGTGGGGCTCGATCCTCGTCTCCAGGGCACGGACGTGCCGAGCGCGCTCTTCGAGGCGGACTATCTGCTGACCGCGGTCCGGCCGGGCGGGGCGCAGTTCGACATCGGCGCCGTCGAGATCGGGGGCCCGCGCTCGACCGCGACCGCGACGCCGAGCCCGGCGACGCCGTCACCGACGCTGTCACCGACGCCGAGCCCGACCGCGACCCTGTCGCCGACCCCGAGTCTGACCCCGTCGCCGACGCCGAGTCCCGCGACGCCGACCCACACCGAAACCGGCGTCGCTCTCACCGCGACGCCCACGACGACGCCGATCGTCGGCGGCGGCACGGCGACGCCCACGCGGAGCGCCACCCCGACCCGAACGCGGACGCCGACCGCGACGGTCACCGCCACTCCCACCGTCACGGCGACCGCGACGCCCGTCATTCACGTCGTCCCAGACAACGATCACTACGAGGTCGTGCTCGGCCAGACGGTCACGATCCCGGCGCCGGGCGTGCTCGTGAACGACCTCGATCAGCTCGGCCACCCGCTCACGGCGAACAAGCTCAGCGATCCCGACAAGGGCAGCCTCGACGCGTTCGGCAGCGACGGCAGCTTCACGTTCACGGCGCCGCCGACCTACCCGGTGCCGCCGCTGCAGCCGGTGGTGCGCTTCCACAACCCCACGGGTCAGCAGGGCACCGTGCATCGCGTCGTCGACGTGAACGGCGACGGCAAGCCCGACGTGATCTTCCACGGGGCGAACCGCTTTCTCTATGCGGTCGACGGGGCGACGGGTAACACCCTCTGGGCGACCAACGACGGGGCGCTGCCACCGCCGAACAACGACTGCGCCATCAACACCGTCGCCCGCCAGCTCGTCGTCGGCGACGTCGACGACGACGGCGTCCCCGAGATCGTGCAAGCGCTACAGTGCGCGCGCGACGGCGCCAGCATCATCGACAGGTACGTGTTCATCAACGCGCGGACGGGCGTCACCGAGCGCATCAGCGACCCGCTGTCGGTCAATCCGGTCGCGACGGGCGGGTTCACGAACGACGCGTATCCGACGATCGCGCGGCTTGCGCCCGGGGAGCCGCCGAGCGTGATCGTCGGTACGACGGCCGGCGCCGATTTCGGAAATTGTTCCTTGTACGTCGCAGGGGCCCCCGGCCAGGGAAACTACTGTCGCGTCCTCTTCGTCGTCGACGGTGTCACCGGCGCGGTGAAGCAGCGGATGTTCGCGACGTCGGCCGGGATCGACGGGACCCGCGACGGCATCGGACGCCAGTGGGTGCCGCCGATCGTTTTCGACCTCGACGGTGACGGGGTGCTCGAGATCATCTCGGCCGGTGCGGTCTTTCACCAGGATGGCACCGTCGCCTGGGAATGGCCGACCGGGGTTTCTCGCACCGCCATCGCCAACCTCGACGACACGCCCGACGCCGAGGTCGTGATGCTGACGACGATACCGGGCAGCGGCCATCTCGACGGGCTGCATGCCTTCAAGGCGAACGGCGAGGAGCTCTGGAGCTTCCCGCTGGTCGACACCAACATCTTCGGCTACCTCGGGGTCGCCGACGTCGACCGCGACGGGTTCCCCGACATCCTGCTCACGGCCTTCGACTACGGCGTGAACCGCGACTATCTGCTCGTCCTCGATCGCGAGGGTCAGGTGAAGTGGCTGCACTATTTCCCGGTTACCCTGCCGCAGTTCTCCGCCACCGGCGACAACAATCGCCCGGCGGTCTACGACCTCGACGACGACGGCGTGCCCGAGGTCATCGTCCAAACCCACTATCAATTGTGGTTCCTCGACGGCACCGACGGTCAGGTCGAAACCACGTTCCCCTACAGCACGAACGGTGGCGGCGCGTTCTCGCTCATTCCCACGGTCGCCGACCTCGACGGCAACGGCCACGCCGAGGTGATCTTCCAATCGGGATTCACTCCCGGAAACGACAATGACGGCGGGCTCTGGGTCCTCCGGGGGCTGAACGACGACTGGCGCCCCGTCCAGGGCATCGACAACCAAATCTCGTACTACGGCGCCAATGGCGGCGTCGACGGTACGATCCCGTATCCGCAGGCGAACGTGTTCGCGAACCCGCGCACGCAACGTCTACGGGACGCAGGCCGAGTGGCCGTATCTGTCGTCGTTCCTCGGCCGCGACCTGACGAGCTTTCTCTACGAAGCGACCGACGGCTCGGAATCGGCGCCGGCGCAGGTGTCGATCGACATCCTGCCGACGAACCGGCCGCCGCGTTTCACGAGCACGGCGCCGACCGCCTACACCGTGAACCAGTCGTTCACCTACAACGCGGTCGCCGTCGATCCCGACGCCGGCGACACGGTCATCTACTCGATCCTCGTCAAGCTGGGCGACTACGGCGACCACTGCAACATCGGCAGCACCAGCGGGGTGTTCTTCTGCGACTTCCTGGGCGCTCCGTTCTCGTTCGTCACGCAAACCTTCACGCTCATCGCGACCGATAGCCACGGCGCGATCGCGTCCCAGGTCCTGCGTCTCGACCCGAGCTCCGGCGCCGCCACCGTCCCGAACGTCGTCGGCTTGCAGCGGGCCGCCGCCGAGACCGCCATCACCGGCGCGGGCTTCCAGGTCGGCAGCGTCCATTCCGTGCAGAGCCCGTTCCCGGCCGGGCAAGTGATCACGCAGTCGCCCACCGCCGGCCGGAAGGCGAAACTGAATTCGGCCGTGCGCTTCTCGGTGTCGCTCGGCCCGCCGCTCGACCCGCGCGACGTCGACGACGACGGCGACGGCTACACCGAGAACCAGGGCGACTGCGACGACGCGCTCCCCGCCCGCAACCCCGGCGCCGCCGACACGGTCGGCAACGCCGTCGACGAGAACTGCGACGGCATCGACGGCGTGCTGCCGATCGACTCGATCGTCGTGGAGCCGGCAAACGACGTGATGGTGACCGGCAACTTCAAGCAATACACCGCAACCGCGATCCTGACCGACGGCACGAGCGCCGACGTCACGGCCGTCGTCGTGTGGCAGAGCAGCGCTCCGGGCGTCGCGACGATCGCGACGACCGGCGAGGCGCACGGCGTCTCGGTCGGCACGACGACGATCAGCGCCACGCGCGGCGCCGTCAGCGGCTCGACGTCGCTCAGCGTGTTCACGCGCTCGGTCGGCGATCAGACGGACCCGACCGCGATCATCACGACCCCCGCGAAGAACGCGCAGGTGACCGAGCCGGTCGACGTGATCGGTACGGCCGACGACGCGAATTTCTTGAAGTACGAGCTCGCGTTTGCGCCCGCCGGCGACACGACGTTCACGACCATCGCGACCGGCGCGGCGCCGGTCGTGAACGGGGTCCTCGGCCGGCTCGACCCGACGCTCCTCCTGAACGACCTCCATACGCTCCGACTCACGGTCTTCGACCGCGCCGACAACGCTGCCGTGCTCGACGTTCCCGTGCAGGTCGCCCGCGAGCAGAAGATCGGGCTCTTCACGATCGGCTTCCGCGACCTCGGCGTCGCGGTGTCCGGGATCCCGATCGTGGTCAACCGCACGTACGACAGCCGCGACAAGCGCACGGGAGACTTCGGCGTCGGCTGGCGCCTCGACGTCGAGACGCTCCGTCTGCGCACCAACCGCGTGCTCGGCACGGGCTGGCTCCATGGTCAGGCGGGCGCCATCGTTTCGCTGACGCCGACGGACCAGCACCTCGTGAGCCTCACGTTGGCCAACGGCAAGATCGAGACCTTCGACCTCGTCGTCTCGCCGACGTCGGCGCTCGGCGGCCTCGACTTCACGCACGTGGTCGGCTTCGCGCCACGGCCGGGGACGCTCGGCACGCTCGAGGCGCTCGCGAATCCGAACCTCGCGATCGTGAACGGCAGTCCCGAGGACGAGATCGTCGACGACACGACATTCAACACCTACGACCCGCAGCTCTATCGCTACACCGCGGTCGACGGCACGCAGGTCGAGATCTCGCCCACGGCGGGCGTCCAGAAGATCACCGACCCGAACGGCAACACGCTGACGTTCGGTCCCGGCGGCATCACGCACTCCGCCGGCGCGGCCGTCACGATGATCCGCGACGCCAAAGGGCGCATCACGTCGATCACCGATCCCGAAGGGCACACGCGCACCTACGGGTACGACGCGCGCGGCGACCTCGTCACGTCGACGGACCAGGGCGGCGCGGTGACCCACTACACGTACGACGCGGCCCACGGACTCCTGCGCGTCGTCGACCCGAGCGGCACGCCGCAGGTTCGGAACGAGTACGACGACGCCGGACGGTTGATCGCGTCCACCGACGCCGACGGGCGGACGATCCTCTACACGCACGACCTCGGCGCCAAGAAGGAGATCACCCGTGACCGCCTCGGCCACGAGACCACCCACGAGTACGACGCCGCGGGCAACGTCACGGCGATCGTCGACGCGCTCGGCCATCGCACGGAGCTCGGGTACGACGATCGCGGCAACGAGGTCACGCGGAAGGACGCGCTCGACCGGATCGCCACGCAGTCGTACGATGCCCAGGACAACGTCCTCTCCCGGACCGACTTCGACGGCAACACGACGACGTACACCTACGACGCGCACGGGCACGTCCTGACCGCGACCGACGCCGACGGCGAGGTGACGACCAACGTCTACGACGCGGCGGGGAACCTGAAGCAGACGACCGACCCCGAGGGCGGCGTCACGAAGTACACCTACGATCCCGCGGGCAATCTCGCGACCGTCACCGACCCGCTCCTGCGCGTCACGACGTACGGGTACGACGCCGTGGGGAATCGCACGTCCGTGACCGACGCCTTGGGCCACGTGACGACCTCCACCTACGACGGGAACGGGAAGCAGTTGACCGAGACCCGCACGCGCACGCTTCCCGGCGGCGGCACGCAGACGCTCACCACCATCGACGAGTACGACGCCGCGGGCCGGCCGACCAAGACGATCGACCCGCTCGGCGGCGTCACGCTCACGACCTACGACGTCCGCGGGCTCAAGAAGACGACGACCGACCCGAAGGGGCACGTGACGACCTACGGCTACGATCCCACGGGCCGGCTCACGACCACGACGTACGCGGACGCGACGACGAAGACGACGGCCTACGACTTCGAAGGCCGCGTGCTGACGGTGACCGATCGGGACGGCCACACCACCGGCTACACGTACGACGCCGTCGGCCAGCAGACCGGCACGACGAACCCCGACGCCACGACGACGAGCAAGGCCTACGACGCCGTCGGCCGCGTGGAGACCGTGACCGACGAGCGCGGACACACGACGACGTACGGGTACGCCCCGAACCAACGCACCGTGACCGACGCCCTCGGCCACGCGACCGTCGACCTGCTCGACGGCGAGGGCCGGCGGATTCAGACGACCGACGCCAACGGCCACGTCTACGACTTCGTCTCCGACCGGAACGGGAACGTCGTCGAGAGCCACTACCCCGACGGCACGACGCGCACGACGACCTACGATGCCGCGCGCCAGAAGAGGACCGACACCGACCAGGCCGGGGTCGTGACGACGTTCGGCTACGACGCGCTCGGGCGGCTCACGAGCGTGACCGACGGCGCCGGGAAGACGACGACGGTCGGCTACGACGAGGTCGGGAACCAAATCACCCAGACCGACGCGAACGGCCACGTCACGCAGCTCGAGTACGACGGCCTCGGCCGCCTCACGAAGCGCATCCGTCCGCTCGGCCAGCTCGAGAGCTTCGGGTACGATCCGAACGGCAATCGAACCACTCACGTCGACTTCAACGGCGACGTCACGACCTTCGACTACGACGTGAACGACCAGCTCACGGCGAAGACGCTGCCCGGGAACGTCGTCGTGTCCTATGCCTTCTCGCCCGCCGGACCGCGGACGCAGGCCGGCGGCGATACCTACGCCTACGAGTCCCGGCATCGACTCGACACCGAGACCAAAGCGAGCGGCGCGGTGATTACGTACGGTTACGACGCCAAGGGCAACCGCACGTCGGTCACGACGTCCGAGGGCACGACGACCTACGCCTACGACGAAATCGACCGCCTGACGTCGGTCACCGATGCGACCGGCACGACGGGCTACGGCTACGACGCCGTCGGCAACCTGACGTCGATGAGCTATCCGAACGGCGTCACGACCACCTACGAGTACGACGACGCCAATCGCCTGACGAAGCTCACCAACGCCGACGCCGGCGGCACGCTTTCGTCGTACACCTACACGCTCGGCCTCGTCGGCAACCGCACCGGCGTCGTCGAGGCCGGACTCGCCGTCGCGAACCGCACCGTCACCTGGGGCTACGACGCGCTCTACCGTCTCACCAGCGAGACGATCGACGCGCCCGGCAACGCCAACGACGCGCTCGTGATCTACGACTACGACGACGTCGGTAATCGCACGTCGGTCGACCGCAACGGCACGGTCACGACCTACGCCTACGACGACAACGACCGGTTGCTCTCGGAGACCACGGGCGGCGTCACCACGGGCTACGGCTACGATGCCAACGGCAACGTCCGCGACCGTACGACCGGCGCGATCGTCGACCAGTACGACTACGACGCCGAGAACCGGCTCGTGTCCGCGGACCTCCAGACCGGCCCGGCCGCCGGGCTCACGCAATACGGCTACGACAGCGACGGGCTTCGTACGAGCCGGAGCCACGGCGGTACGACGACGAGCTTCGTCGTCGACAAGAACCGGGCATTCGGCGAGGTCCTGGTCGAGACGACCGGCGGATCGACGGTCACCTACACGCACGGGCACGATCTCGTGGCACAGACGCGACCGACGACGGGCACGTCCTTCTACCTGCACGACGGCCAGCTCTCGACCCGCCAGCTCGCCGACGACGCCGGCGCCGTCACCGACGACTACTCGTTCGACGCCTACGGCCGGACGCTCGCGAGCGCGGGCACGACGCCGAACAGCTACCTCTACGGCGGCGAGCAGGTCGATCGGAGCACGGGCTTCTACTATCTCCGCGCCCGCTACTACGACCCTGCCGTCGGACGCTTCGTCAGCACGGACCCGCAGCAGGGGAGCGCGTTCGACCCGCCGTCATTGCATCGCTACCTCTACGCCAACGCGAACCCGATGAACGTCTCGGACCCGAGCGGCGAGTTCGGGATCAGTACCGTGGTCCTCATCAGCAGCCTCGGGCTGCTCTTCCTCGGCAGCATCTACTATCTGGCGTTTCCGAAGGCGAAGGTCGTCGCCCAGGGCGAGGCGCAATTCAAGCTCAACGTCGTGTCGATCTATCACGACCTGGACCTCGCCCGCAGCGGCGATCCCTGGGACAAAACGAAGTCCCAAGAGGTGCTGGACGACCTGAAGACGACGTTCAAGCAAGCGAACATCGCGATCACCGGACGGGGGCTCTTCGACGTCAAGCCGCGCGCAACCGTCGGCAGCGCCGAACAGCTGACGGCCGTCTACGGGAACGGGCAGGCGGTCATCCTGCTCGTGGACGAGGACAGCGTGAGCGACGTGAACAACAACCATTTCTACGACAACGGTCCCGACGCGTCGCTTCACGTGAACCTCGCCGGCAATGCCAAAGGGGGAACGATCTCGCGCAACCGGAACACGGCCAAGGGCACCGACGTCAACCTCGCCGCGAACCACCTGCTCGGTCATTGCTTCGGGCTCGGGCACGCAGGGTTCTTTTCGAGCGGCAACCTCATGGCCACGCCGCCCGGGTCGGCGATGAACGAGAGCCAGGCCGATCAGGCCCAGGCCTGGGTGCGGACACATCCGGACGCATGTAGCGTTCCTTGACGAGCAACGGACGGGTCCGGCTTTGCGACTCGGAGCCCGAGTCTCGGGCTCCGAGTCAACGAACGAGCCCGCGCTCGCGTGCGACCGCCGTCGCCGCCGTGCGGTTCTCGACGCCGAGCTTGGCGAGGATGTGCTCGACGTGCTGCTTCACCGTGCCGAGCGCGATCCCGAGTATGGCGCCGATCTCGGGATTGGACTTGCCCGCGGCGAGCCAGTGCAGCACCTCGGCCTCCCGGGCGGTCAGGCGCTGGTCGCCCGGCAAGCCGCCGACACGCTCCTCGCTGAGGAACAAGAGGCGCCGTTCGGTGTGGCGCGGCCTTCGGACGATGAGCTTCGCGTCGGCGGCGCGCGCGACGAGCGCTTGGGTCGGATCCGAGTCCAGCCACTCGACGAGCGGGAGCGGCAGCGAGCGCATCGGCGTCGGGACGGGGAAGTAGCGCGCCAGGCACTCGTCGATGCCGGGGGTCGCGTGCGCCACCTGCGTGTCGCTCTCGAGCGCGATCACGCCCTGACCGGTCTCGCGGAGGGCCGTTTGCAGGTCGTTCTTCTCCTCGACGTGTCCGGACAGCTCCTCGACGTTGGCGTAGGCCTGCAGCAGGTGCGGGCGCACCAGATTCAGCTTCACACGGTCGCTTTCGGTGAAGTCGCGGTGCGCGCGATTGAAGGCGAATGCCAGCAGGACGCCGTTGTCCGATCGGATGGAGATGCTCATCTGGTCCTCGGCGCCCAGCGCCCGATAGCAGGCGCGGTAGATGTCGAGGCGATGGAACGCCTGCTCGCTCAGGAAGTCGGAGATCTTGATGGCCTGCCCGTCGCCGGTCTCGGCGATGTAGCGCACGAGGGGATGCTGTCCGCTGTGGCGCTCCCACTCGACGCGGATGCGATCGTGGCCCGCGGGGGGATGATCCATGACGTAGACGATGCGCTTCCGCGGCACGTTCACTTCATTGAATGCGGAGAGGTTGCTCGGGACCAACGTCGCGAGCGTCCGCAGCGCGTGCTCGGGAAAGGCGGTCAGCGAACGGCAGGCGTGGAGCTCGGCGATGCAGGCGAGCAGCTCGAGGTGCTCCTCGTGAGTGAGCTTCTCACTCATCGGGCGTCATAGGCCGACTGGCCTATTCCAGGGCGGGGCAGCGTGTCGCTAAGGGTCTCGGCGTAGTCGGACACGATGGGTCGGACCCTCTATCACAGGAACGCGCGCAACTCCTTTCCGTGCGACCGCGCACACGACGGATTCTGCTTGCGGGGTCCCTTCCGCCGTGAGACGTTGCGCGGCCGTCCGATGCCCCCACTGCCGATCCACATTCGAATGCTCCGGAGACTCATTCATGCGCCTGGACTTCTCTCGTCTTTCGCGGACGGCGTTCTTTCGGGCTGTTGCCCGCGTCCTGATCTTCGTTCTCGCTTTTCAGAATTTTCCGCTCCCGAGCTTTCGTAGCGAGGGAGCGCACGCGGCCGGCGACGTCCTCTGGGTCGACGCGCTCGGTGCGTGCGGCGGCGAGGCTCCATGCTTCACGCGCATCCAGGCCGCGATCGACGCCGCGACCGCCGGCCAGACCGTGCGCGTGCTCGCCGGCGAGTACGTCGAGCAGCTCGTCGTCTCCGGCAAGAACGCCGGAACGGGCGCCACCGAAAGCAGCCGCATCACGATCGAGGCCGACCCGGCGGCGCCGATCGGCGCCGTGCTGCTGCGCGGACCCGCCGGCCAGTGCCAGCACGGCTATGCCGTCACGTTTCAGCGCTCGCAGTTCGTCACGCTGCGCGGCCTCCGCATCGCGGGCGCGGGGCGCCGCGGGATCGTGCTGCGCGGGGGCTCGCGCCAGACCCGCGGCATCCACCTCGAGCGCAATCGCCTGCAGGGCGGCGGCGAGCGCGAGTGCATCGGCGGCATCGAGGTCGCGCGCGGCAACGCCGATACGCTGATCGCCAACAACGTCGTCTCCGGCGTGCGCCGCCACGCCCTCCGCTTGCGGAACAAGTCGGGCCGGGTCGTCGTGGCCGGCAACACGATCATCCGGAACGAGGGGAACGGCATCTATCTCGCTCGCGGCGCGCTCGCGTCGATCTGGAACAACATCGTCTCGTTCAACGGCGCCCGCCGGAACGGCCGGGGCGGCCGGAAATACGGCATTCGCCGGCTCCAGGTTCCGCGGCCGGCCGCCGCCGGTGACGTCGACATCCGGAGCAATCTGATCTGCGGGAACGCCCGCGGCGAGATCCAGGGTCCTCCGCTCGAGATGGACGACCTCGGCAATCTGACGCCGACGGGGAACGAGGGGCCGGGCACGACGGCCACCCCGGACTGCGCCCTTCCGGAGAAGGTGTTCCGGGACCTCGACGGGTCCGACGATACCGTCGAGTCGGTCGACGACGATTTCCGTCTCGCCGAGGACTCTCCGGCGCTGGAGGCCGGCCTCGATCCGCGCCTCCAGGGCGCGACGTTTCCGAACGCGCTCTTCGAGGCCGACTATCTGCTGCCCGCGGTCCGGCCCGGTGGCGAACGGTTCGACATGGGAGCGGTCGAGATCGGCGGTCCGCGCCCGACGGCCACTCCGACAGCGAGCCCGGCGACGCCGTCCCCGACCGTGAGCGCCACGCCGTCGCCGACGCCGAGCGCGACCACGACCACCACCCCGAGCGCGTCGCCGACGCCGACGACGACGACCGCGACGCGGACGGCGACGCCGTTCACGGACGGTACGCCGACGCCGACGGCCACGCCGATCGTCGGCGACGGGACGGAGACGCCCACCCGCACCGCCACCTCGACCCGGACGCGGACGCCGACCCCGACGATCACGGCGACCCCGACGGTGACCGCGACCGCCACGCCGGTGAACCACATCGCGGCCGCCGACGACCGCTACGAGGTCGTGCTCGGTCAGTCGTTGAACGTGGCGGCTCCGGGCGTGCTCGAGAACGACCTCGACGGCCTCGGCCACCCGCTCGCGGCGAGCAAGCTCTCCGATCCGACCAAGGGCACGCTCACGAGCTTTCTCGCCGACGGCGGATTCTCCTACGACGCGCCGCCGACGTATCCGGCGCCGCCCTTCCAACCGGTCGTGCGCTTCCGGTCGTTCGACGACTCGTTCGCCCACGCGCATCGGGTCGTCGACGTTACCGGCGACGGCCATCCGGACGTGATCTTGCGGCACGGCAACGCGGGCCTGAGCGCGATCGACGGGGCGACGACCACCCCGCTGTGGTCGATCGGCGGTCTGCCGGCGCCCTACAGCGATTGCACCTATGCCTTCATCGTCACCGTCAACCTCGCCGTCGGCGACGTCGACGACGACGGCATCCCCGACATCGTCCTGCCGGTCGGCTGCGGGCGCGACGGTGGCCTCCATGATCGTTACATCGTGCTGAACGCGTTGACGGGCGTTCCGAAGTACCTGACCGACCTGCTCTCGGTGGATGTGTCGCGCACCAACGGCTACGCGTGGGAGACCTTCCCGACGATCGCGCGGCTCGCGCCGAACGAGAGCCCGAGCATCGTGGTCGGAGGCACGGCCAACGCGAATTTCGGCGACTGCTCCGCCTACGCCGACGGTGCTCCTGGGCAAGGAACGTATTGTCGCGTCGCCGTGACCTTCGACGGCGCGACCGGCGCCGTTCGCAAGCGCATGTTCGCGGTCGGGACGACCGAAGGTCGGTTCGACGGTCCGAATCATCGCTGGGTCCCGCCGATCGTGTTCGACCTCGACGGCGACGGCGAGGTCGAAATCGTGTCGGCCGGTGCCGTCTTTCACCGCGACGGCTCCCTGCTGTGGAACGAGAGCCAATCGGTCTACCGGACGGCCGTCGCCAACCTCGACGATACGCCGGACACCGAGATCGTCATGCTCCTCGGCGGCGGCAACGGGTCGTTGGATTCGATCCAGGCCGTCAAGTCGAACGGCGACGTGCTCTGGAGCTTCCCGCTCTTCCACACCAACATCTACCAGCGATTCACCATCGCCGACGTCGACCGCGACGGCTTCCCGGAAGTGTTGCTCGGTCTCTACGACTACGGCCGGCCCGGAGACGTCATGATCGTGCTCGATCGTGACGGTCAGGTGAAGTGGATCCGAAACTTCCCGCTGGACAACTCGGGTGTGCTCGGCAGCGACGGCCGGCCGGCGGTGTACGACCTCGACGACGACGGCGTTCCCGAGGTCATGGTACAAGCCGCCGACCAGCTCTACTTCCTCGACGGCACCGACGGCACGACCAAGCATTCCTATACGTACCCGCGCGCCAACTACTTCGATGGGTTGATCCCAACCATCGCCGACCTCGACGGGAATGACCACGCCGAGGTGGTGTTCTCGCGGCCGGCGGGCTCGGGCGCGAGCCCCGAGAATGCCAACCTGGGAGGCCTCTTCGTCCTGGAAGCGCAGAACGACGATTGGCGGCCCGTGCAGCACGGCCTGATGACGCAGTACTCGTATTACGGCGCCAACGTCGAGGACGACGCGTCGATTCCGTTCCCGCAGTCGAACGTCTTCGCGAGCGGGCGCACCAACGTCTTCGGCACCCAGGCACCGTACCCCTACCTCCAAACCTTCGCCGGCCGCGACGAGACGCGGTTCCTCTACGAGGCGAGCGACGGCACCTTCACGGCGTCGGCGCAGGTGGCGATCGACATCCTGCCGCTCAACCGTCCGCCGGCGTTCACCAGCACGCCGCCAACGGTCTATGCCGTCAACAATTCGGTCGACTATCAGGCGGTCGCGGTCGACCCCGATCCGGGCGACACCGTGACCTACTCGCTGCTCGCGGCGATCGGCGACAACGCGAGCTCGTGCAGCATCAGCGCCAGCGGCGCCTTCCACTGCAACCCCATCCCGCAGTCCTTCGGCTACGTCGATCTGCGGTTCGTCATCCTGGCGCGCGACGACCAGGGCGGCACCGCGTCGCAGATCGTCCGGCTCCTCCCGAGCACCGGGAAGACGATCGTTCCGGACATCGTGGGCCTCCAGCAGGCCGACGCCGAGAACGCCATCACCGCCGCCACTCTGCAGGTCGGCACCATCATCGCCTACGAGAGCCCGTATCCGGCGGGGCAGGTGCTGAGCCAGTCGCCTCCCGCGGGGCGTGACGCCCTCAACAATTCGCAGGTGCGGTTCGCGATCTCGCTCGGCCCACCGCTCGACCCGCGCGACGTCGACGACGACGGCGACGGCTACAGCGAGAACCAGGGCGACTGCGACGACGGGGTCCCCGGCCGGAATCCCGGCGCCGCCGACTCGGTCGGCAACGCCGTCGACGAGAACTGCGACGGCATCGACGGCGTGCTCGCGATCGACTCGATCGTCGTCGAGCCCGCGGCGCCGGTGATCCTCACCGGCGAGCAGCGCGCCTTCACCGCCACGGCGATCCTGAGCGACGGCACGAGCGCCGACGTGACGAGCATCGTGGTGTGGAGCAGCAGCCAGCCGGGAATCGCCTCGATCACGACCACCGGCGTCGCGACCGGCGTCGCCGCCGGCACCACGACCATCGGGGCCGAGCGGAGCGGCGTCACCGGCTCGACCACGCTCACGGTCGCGGCCCGCGTCGCCGGCGACCAGACCGATCCGAGCGCGATCATCACGGCACCGGGCGCCGGCGCCGAGGTGACCGCGCCGATCGACGTCGTCGGCACCGCGACCGACGCCAACTTCCTCGACTACGAGCTCGCCTATGCCCCGGCGGGCGGCGCGAGCTTCACGGTGCTCACGACCGGCACGAGCCCCGTCACCGACGGCGTCCTCGGGTCGCTCGACCCGTCGCTCCTGTTGAACGACCAGTACGACCTCCGCCTCACCGTGCGCGACCGCGGCGGCAACGAGAGCGTGGCGACGGTCACGGTCCAGGTGTCACGCGAGCAGAAGGCCGGGCTCTTCACGGTCGCCTACGAGGACCTGAAGGTGCCGGTGGGCGGGATTCCGATCACGATCGTCCGCAGCTACGACAGCCGCGACAAGGGCGTCGGCGACTTCGGCGTCGGCTGGCGCCTCGACGTCCAGACGCTCCGCGTGCGCTCGAACCGCGTGCAGGGCACAGGCTGGACCGTCGGCAAGGCCGGGCAGACCTTCGTGATCGCGCCGACGGCCGAGCACAAGGTGAGCCTCACCCTGCCGAGCGGCAAGGTCGAGGAGTTCGACCTGGTGGTGACGCCGAACGCGTCGCCGTTCGTGCCGTTCACCAACGTGATCGCGAGCTACGTGCCGCGCTTCGGGACGATCGGCCAGCTGACGACGCTCGACAACCCGAACCTCCTGATCCTCGACCCGCAGCCCGGCGACGTCGAGCTCGTCGACGACTCGACGTTCGACACCTTCGACCCGGAGACCTTCCGCTACGTCGCCGGTGACGGTCAGATCGTCGACCTCGACCGCACCAAGGGCGTGCTCGCCGTGCGGGACCCCAACGGCAACCAGCTCACCTTCGGGCCGAACGGCATCACCCACTCGTCCGGCAAGAGCGTCGCATTCGTTCGCGATGCCCAGGGTCGGATCACGCAGGTCACCGACCCGAACGGCCACACGCAGACCTACGAGTACGATGTCCGCGGCGATCTCGTGCGCCACACCGACGCGGTCGGCGTCGCGCGGTACAAGTACGACAAGTCCCACGGGCTGATCGACATCGTCGATCCGGCCGGGCACCACGCGACCCGGAACGAGTACGACGACACCGGCCGTCTCAAGGCCACGATCGACGCCGAGGGACACCGCATCGAGTACACCCACGACGCGGGCGCCTCGCAGGAGATCATCAAGGACCGGCTCGGCCACCTGACCGTGCTGACCTACGACGCGGACGGCAACATCCTCTCCAAGACCGACGCCCTGAGCCACGTCACGACCTACTCCTACGACGCGCGCGGCAACCTGCTCACGGAGACCGACCCACTCGGCCGAACGGCGACCAAGACCTACGACGCCGACCACAACGTCCTCACCAGCACCGACTTCGACGGCAACCTGACGGTCTATACCTACAACGCGCGGCAGCAGCTCCTCACCACCACCGATTCCGAGGGCCGGACGACCACCAACGTCTACGACGGCAACGGCAACCTCACCGACACGATCGACCCCGAGGGCGGGCTCACCCACCACACCTACGACTCGAGCGGCAACCGCCTCACCACCACCGACCCGCTGAGCCACACGACCACGTACGGCTACGACGGGTTCGGCCACCGCACCTCGGCCGAGTCGCCGCTCGGCTTCGTCACCACTTACGGCTACGACGCCAACGGGCAGCGCACGAGCGAGACCGACGCCAAGGGCACCACGCTCTATTCCTTCGACGGCGCCGGTCGGGTCCTGACGGCCACCGACAAGCGGGCCGGCGTCACCACCTTCACCTACGATCTGCTCGGCGTCGGCCGGAAGCTCGCGACGTCGCTCGACGCGGGGGGCGGCACGACCCAGTACGCCTACGACGCCCGCGGCAACCTGATCGCGACGACGCTGCCCGACGGCAGCTTCGACGCCACCACCTACGATCCCGAAGGCCGCGTCCTCACCAGTACCGACCGCGACGGGCGCACCACCAGCTTCGAGTACGACGCGCTCGGGCGCGAGACCAAGGTCACGCACCCCGGCGGCGCGACCACGCTCACCTCCTACGACGACGCGGGGCGCGTCCTCACCAGGACGGACGAGCGCGGCCACGTCACGACCTACGCCTACGCGCCGAACCAGCAGACGGTCACCGACGCGCTCGGGCACGCGACCGTGCACCAGTTCGACAGCCGGCACCGTCGCATCGCCACGACCGACGCCCTCGGGCACGTCACCCTCTTCGAGTACGACGGCGCCGGCAACCCGACCGTCGTCACCTACGACGACGGCACGACCCGCGTGTCGTCCTACGACGCCGCCCACCGGAAGATCGCCGAGACCGACCAGGCCGGGCGGACGACCCAGTTCGGGTACGACGACGACGGCCGCCTGGTCTCGGTCACCGACGCCGCGGGCAACGTGACGTCGTACACCTACGACGCGGTCGGCAATCGCCTGACGCAGACCGACGCCAACAGCCACACCACCACCATGACCTACGACGCCGCCGGCAACGTGCTCACGCGCACGCTGCCGCTCGGCCAGCAGGAGAGCTTCACCTACGACGCCCTCAACAACCGCCGCACCCACACCGACTTCAACGGCGACACGACGACCTTCGACTACGACGCCAACAACCGCGAGACGGAGAAGACGCTGCCCGGCAGCCCGCCCGTGATCTCGACCTACACCGACGGCGGGATGGAGGAGCAGCACGGCGGCGACGTCTCGGCCTACGATCCGATCGGCCGCCTCTTGCAGGAGACCAAGGAGTCCGGCGACGTCCTCACGTACGGGTACGACCAGGCGGGAAACCGCACCTCGGTGACGACGCCGGCTGGCACCACCACCTACGGCTACGACGAGCTGAACCGCCTCGCGACCGTCGTCGACGCCACCGGCACGACCACCTACGGCTACGACGACGTCGGCAACCTCGCGAGCGTCGCCTATCCGAACGGCACCGCGACCGCGTACACCTACGACGGGCTGAACCGGCTCACCAAGGTCGAGAACACGGGACCCGGCGGCGTGCTCTCCTCGTACACCTACACGCTCGGGGCGACCGGCACGCGCGAGCGGCTCGTGGAAGCCGGCACGGCGGTCACGCCGCGCACGGTGACGTACGGCTACGACGACCTCTATCGCTTGACCGCGGAGCAGATCGACGCCCCGGGCGTCGCCAACGACGAGACCTTCACCTACGGCTACGACGACGTCGGCAACCGGACGTCGCTCGACCGGAACGGCGTCCTCGTGACCTACGGCTACGACGCCAACGATCGGCTCCTTACCGAGTCGAGCAGCCTGCAGACGATCACCTCGACGTACGACGCCAGCGGCAACCTGAAGACCCGGACCGACGGCGGCGACGTCGATACCTACATCTGGGACGCCGACCACCGGCTGCTCTCCGCCGACGTGCAGATCGGCGCCACGCCGGGCCTCGTCACCTACACCTACGACGCCGACGGCGTCCGGACCAGCAAGACGGTCGGCGGAATCACGACGACCTTCCTCACCGACAAGAACCGCGAGCGCGCCGAGGTGCTGATCGAGACCACCGGCGCGACGACGACGACGTACACCTACGGCCACCAGCTGATCAGCCAGACCCGCAGCGGCGAAGCTCCGCGCTTCCGGCTCACCGACGGCCAGCTCTCGACCCGCCAGCTGACCACGGAAGCGGGCACCGTCAGCGACCACTACGTCTTCGATGCCTTCGGGGTGCTGCTCGAGTCCGACGGCACGACGCCGAATCTCTATCTCTACGACGGCCAGCAGCTCGATCCGAACGTCGGCTTCTACTACCTCCGTGCCCGCTACTACGATCAGGCGAGCGGCCGGTTCATCAGCACGGATCCCGCCGAGGGAAGCGCCACCGATCCGGTCTCGCTGCACCGCTACCTCTACGCCAACGCCGATCCGGTACGGTACGCCGACCCCTCGGGCGAGACGACCGAGGGCAACCTGGTCGGCGTCTACGCGGGAATCATCATCGTCGGCATCCTGGTCACGGCCTACTACGGATACGGCATCGTGCGCGCGCGTCAGGTTGCCGAGGAGTCTCCGACCGGCGCCGTCATCGAGCTCGACGTGCTCGAGGGCCGGAGCGCGCACAGGTACTGGCCGAGCGACATCGTCAGCGTCTTCTACGCGGCGCTGGCCTCGATCTTCCAGCCGTACAAGGTGACGCTCGTCGCCGGCGCCCGGAAGCCGATCAGGGAGAGGATCGCGTCCTACGGCGAGTTCGATCCGGTCAAGCTGATGCAGAATCGCCAGGTCGGAGCGCCGTTGGTCGTGCTCGTTCCCGGGGTGCTGTCGCCGGGCACCACGAGCCCCGAGGTGACCGTCGTGCCCGACAAGGGCATCTTCGTCGCCGGCCTCGGCCAGTACGAGGCCGGGAAATACCGTGCGGCAATCGTGGCGGCGCACGGGCTCTGCCGGCTTTTCGGCCTGCCGGTCGTTCCCTCGGTCGACAACCTGCTGCAGAGCCCGCCGCAGGGCACGGAAGCTCACCGACGAGCAGGCGAAGAAGCTCCGCGCCGGCATCCGCAGCTTCCTCGGCGAGAAGAAATAGGAGCGCTCGCATTACTTGACGGCACGGCAAGGGGTCGGGCATTTCCCAAAAGGATGAGCGTTCGCCTCGCCAACCTCGCCGGCCGCGCCGTGCTGTTCGCCGGCAAGGGCGCCACCGACGTCGCGCGCGCCTCGGGCGAGCGCTTCTCCGCCGACCCGATGGAGGTGCTGCGCCGCTGGGATGCCTTCGTCGAGTGGGCGAGCGAGATCACCGAGGCGACCGCCACCACGCCCTACGCCGAGACCGACCTCGGCCCGCCGGTGCCGCGGCCGTCGAAGGTGTTCGGGATCGGCATGAACTATCGGGCGCACGCCGCCGAGGCGAAGCTCGAGATCCCGCAGGCGCCGGTCGTCTTCACCAAGTTCCCCAACTGTCTCAGCGGGCCGACCGCCGACGTGGCGCTGGTCTCGGACCGCGTCGATTGGGAGGTCGAGCTCGTGGTCGTGATCGGCCGGCGCGGGAAGCGGATCGCCGAGAAGGACGCGCTCGCGCACGTCGCCGGCTACACGGTCGGCCAGGACATCTCCGAGCGCCGCATGCAGTTCGCCGACAAGCCGCCGCAGTTCTCTCTCGGGAAGTCGCTCGACGGCTACGGCCCGATCGGCCCGGCGGTGGTGTCGCTCGACGCCTTCCGCGACCCCGATGATCTCGCGCTCAGCTGCGACGTCGGCGGCGAGCGCATGCAGGACGGCCGGACCGGCGACATGATCTTCGGGGTGCGGGCGCTGGTGGCGTTCCTGTCGCGCTGGTGCACGCTCGAGCCGGGGGATCTGATCTTCACCGGCACGCCGGCGGGGGTCGGCTCGACCCGCGAGCCGCGGCGCTATCTCAAGGCCGGCGAGGAGATCGTCAGCACCATCGAAGGCATCGGCACGATGCGAAATCGCTGCGTCGCCGCGGCGTCGGAGTGAGATGATCGAGGGCATCGTCCGGCCGGCGCGGCGTCCGTTGGGCTGGCGGGCGCCGGGTCCGCCGCCGGCTCCGGTCGCCGACGTCGCTCTCGGTCCGCATGCGGGCGAGGACCTCTGCTATCTCGCCGGCGAGTGGCGCATTCTCCAGCAAACGAGCGGACACCGCTGGTCGCTCGACGACCTCGTGACGGCATGGGTCGCCGCCGAAGCGAGCGCGTCGCGTCCGCCCGTGCGCTTCCTCGACCTCGGCTGCGGCATCGGGACCGTGCTCATGCTCCTCGCCTGGCGCTTTCCAACCGCCCACGGCGTCGGCATCGAGGCGCAGGCCGCGAGCGTCGGCCTGGCGCGCCGCTCGCTCGCGTGGAACGGTGCGGCCGAGCGTGCGGAGGTCCGTCACGGCGACTTCCGCGCCCCGGCGCTCGCAGCCGACGGCGCCGTCTTCGATCTCGTCACCGGGACGCCGCCGTATCTCACGCCCGGACAGGCCACCGCATCGCGCCGTGCCCAGTGCGGGCCGTGTCACTTCGAGGAGCGCGGCGGCGTCGAGGACTACTGCCTCGCGGCGGCGCGCCTCGTGGCTCCCGCCGGGCGCTTCGTCGTCTGCGCCGCGTCCTTTCAGCGCGAGCGCGTCCAGCGAGGCGCGACCGCCGCCGGCCTCGCGATCGCCCGGCGGCTCGACGTGGTGCCGCGACGAGGCAAGCGTCCGCTCTTCGACGTCTATACGCTCATTCCGCGGCACGCAGTCGAGGAGCGGGCGGAGGACACGACGTCGCTCGTGGTGCGCGAGCTCGACGGGCAGTGGTCGAGCGCCTTCCGGGCGCTGCGCGACGCGATGGGCATGCCGTCCCGAGCCGACGATTTGCCTTGTCGCCGGCCAGGCGTCGGGGATAGGGTTTCGGCCCGAACGTCCTGACCCCCGAGGGCTTCCATGTCGAGATTCCGTGCGATCCTTCTCCTTGCCGCGCTGCTCGCATCGTCGGCGCCTGTCGACGCCGCGACCTTCGTGGTCGACACGGTCGTGGATGCGGTCGACGCGTCGCCGGGCGACGGCGTCTGCGCCACCGCCGGCGCGGCGTGCAGCCTGCGGGCGGCGATCCAGGAGACCAGGGCCCTCGCGGGCGCCGACACGATCACCCTGCCGGCCGGGACGTACGACCTGACGATCGCCGGCCAGAACGAGGACGCCGCGCTCCGTGGCGACCTCGACATCGTCGGACCGCTCACGCTCTCCGGCGCCGGGGCGGCGACGACGATCGTCGATGCCCACGGTCTCGATCGTGCGTTCGAGGTCCGGGGCGGCGGCGTGTCGCTCGGCGCGCTCACGATCCGCGGCGGTGACTCGATCGCGTGCGGCGGTGGCCTGCGGAACGTGGGTGCGCTCACGATCGACGACGCGATCGTGAGCGGCAACAATGCGGTGCGCGGCGGCGGGATCTGCAACGACCCGGGTCCGGGTGCGACCGCGACCCTCGCCCTCACCAACGTCACGGTGACCGGCAACTTCGCCCAGGAGGGCGGCGGCATCGCGAACCAGACCCACAGCGACATCAACTTTCCATTCAACCACGGGACCGCGACGATCTCGCTCGTGCAGAGCCTCGTCGCCGCCAACGCCGCAACCGGGAGCGGCGGCGGACTCTTGATTCATGCCGACCTCGGCTTGGCGGACGTCGACAGCGTGGGCAGCACGATTCGCGACAACGAGGCGGGAGTGGACGGCGGCGGAGTCCGTCTCGTGGGAACCGGCATCATCCTCATCTTCACCTCGGCCGCCCGCTTCGACGCCGTCGACACGACCATCAGCGGCAACCGGGCGAGGGATGGGGGCGGCGTCTACGGGTGGGTCTACACGCTGACGCACAGCACCGTCACCGACAACGAGGCCAGCCGGAACGGCGGCGGTCTGTACCACTACGGGGAGCTCGTCGACAGCACGATCAGTGGCAACCGCGCCGACGGCGACGGCGGCGGCCTCTACTCGGGATTCGGCTACGAGCTCCAAGGGGCCACCATCACGAACAATCTCGCCGACGCCGACAGCGACGGCAGCGGCGACGGCGGCGGTGTCTGGGTGCCGTTCGATTCGTCGTCCGAGGGCGTGTACCCGGGAACGCAGATGCGCGACACCATCATCGCCGGCAACCAGGACGCCGGCGGCGAGAGCCCCGACTGCACCGGGGAGCTGCGCTCGGCCGGCCACAACCTGCTCGCCGACCCGTCCGGGTGCCTCCTCGGCGGCGACCTCACCGGCAACGTCGTCGGGCTCGGCGCCGGGCTCGCGCCGCTCGCGAGCAACGGCGGCGCGACGCTCACCCACGCGCTCCTGCCCGGCAGCCCGGCGTTGGACGCCGGCGCGGGCTGCAGCCCGACCGACCAGCGCGGCATCGCGCGTCCACACGGCCCCGGCTGCGACATCGGCGCGGTCGAGCAAGTCTACGTCGCGACCGCGTGCGGCAACGGCGCCCTCGACGGCGGCGAGGCGTGCGACGACGGCAATGTGCGGGACGGGGACTGCTGCAGCCATCTCTGTCAGCTGGAGAGCGCCGGGGCCTCGTGCTCCGACGGCGATCCCTGCACCGACGACACCTGCGACGGCGCGGGGACGTGCCTGCACGCGGCGAATACCGCCCCCTGCACGGACGGCAGCGTCTGCACGCTCGGTCCCGAGGCGTGCGCGGGGGGGACGTGCGTGCCGGGTCCGCCGCGCGATTGCACCGACGGCAAGATCTGCACCGGCGACGTCTGCGATTCCTTGAACGGTTGCTACAACCCGGCGCTCACAGGACCGGCCTGCGACGACGGCAACGCCTGCACCGGGTCCGACGCCTGCCAAGTCGGTTTTTGCCGCGGCACGCCCACCGGGGCTCCGTGCGACGACGGCAACCCCTGCACCGACGGCGACAGCTGCGGCAGCGACCATTGTTTCGGCACGCCGAACTCGGCGCCGTGCGACGACGGCGACACCTGCACCGGAGGCGACCACTGCGACTCCGGCAGCTGCCAATCGGGAGAGCCGCTCGCGTGCCCGGCGACGTGCGAGGCCTGCATCGACGGCATCGGCTGCACCGTGGCGCCGCGCACCGACTGTCGCCTCCCGACCCAGCCGGCCGGGGCGGCGCTGCAGATCACGGACAAGGCGAACGACAAGTCGGACGCGCTGCAATGGAGGTGGCGCAGCGCCGGCGGTACCACCGCGAACGAGCTTCCGGCGCAATTCATCTACCCGGACTACGAGCTCTGCGTCTTCGACGAGACCGCCAGCACGCCGAACCTGGTGCTGGGCGCGCGCCCGAGCATCGGCTTCTGCGGGAACAAGCCGTGCTGGTCCGCCGGCTCCACCTTCGCCCGCTACCGCGATCCGAGCGGTGCCGCGGGCGACGGTCTCACCGGCATGCAGTTCAAGGTCAAGGCCGGGAAGGCGCAGCTCAAGGTGAAGGCCAAGGGGACGAACCTCGCGACGCCCGCTTTGCCGCTCGTGAAGGATCCGGGGGTCGTGGTCGAGCTCCGGCGCCGCTCCGGCGCCTGCTGGTCGTCGCGGTTCGAGACACCGACGACCAACACGCCGGAGCGCTTCAAGGCCAAATCCGACTAGCGCAGAAGGGGGATCTCTCCCCCTTCGGAGTCTTGGGTCAACCTCTCGACCGACGGGGCGCGCGTCGCTCGCGATCGAAGGCAGCCGCGGCTGGGTTGAATGGCCTCCGTGGCTGTGCGACCTGCTTTCGGCATGGAACGACTCGAAGCAAGCGGACCGAACGCCGAGCAGATCACCTACTGGAACGAGCAGGGCGGCCCACGCTGGGTCAAGCTGCAGGAGGCGCTCGACCAGCAGCTCGCCTCCTTCGGCCGCGTGGTCATGGATCGCCTGGAGATCGCCTCCGGCGAGCGCGTGCTCGACATCGGCTGCGGCTGCGGCGAGACCTCGCTCGAGCTCGGGCGGCGCGTCGGCGCCAAGGGCTCCGTCCTCGGCATCGACATCTCGACCGTGATGCTCGAGCGCGCCCGCGCGCGCGGCGCCGGCGTTGCCAACGTCGAGTTTCTGGTCGCCGACGCGCAGACCCATGCCTTCGCGCCGGCGAGCTTCGCGGCGCTCTTCTCGCGCTTCGGCGTGATGTTCTTCAAGGATCCGCGCGCCGCGTTCACGAACCTGGCGCGGGCGCTCGCACCGGGTGGGCGCCTCGGCTTCCATTGCTGGAAGTCGCTGCCCGAGAATCCCTGGATGACGGTGCCGCTCTTCGCGGCGCTGCAGCACGTGCCGCCGCCGACGCCGCCGCCTCCGGATGCGCCCGGTCCCTTCGCGTTCGCCGACGCCGATCGGGTGCGCGGCATCCTCGCCGACGCGGGGCTCGACGCGATCGAGTTCGAGTCGCGGGGCGATCCCATCGGGGTGGGCAGCGGGTCGCTCGACGACGCGACCGACTTCGCGCTCCAGATGGGGCCGGCGTCGATCGCGATCCGCGAGGCCACGCCGGAGACCATCGCCAAGGTGCGGGCGAGCGTGCGCGAGGCGCTGGGACCCTACATGACCTCCGACGGCGTCCGCCTCGACACCTCGTCGTGGGTCGTCACGGCGCGACGACCGCGATGAGCGAGGCCATCGATCGCATCGACTCCCGGGTGACGCGTTTGCTCGGCGTCCGGTATCCGATCGTGCAGGCGCCGATGGGTTGGATCGCGCGCGCCCAGCTCGCCTCCGCCGTTTCCAACGCGGGCGGCCTCGGCATCATCGAGACCTCGTCGGGCGAGCTCGACAACGTCCGCGACGAGATCCGCAAGATGCGCGATCTCACCGACGAGCCGTTCGGCGTCAACATCGCGCAGCTCTTCGTGCGCGATCCCGGGATCGTCGACTTCGTGGTGGCGCAAGGGGTGCGCTTCGTCACCACCTCGGCCGGCGACCCGCGTCAGTACACCAAGCAGCTGAAGGAGGCCGGGCTCACCGTCTTTCACGTCGTGCCGTCGCTGGCGGCGGCGCTGAAGGCGGTCGCGGCCGGCGTCGACGGCCTCGTGGTCGAGGGCGGCGAGGGCGGCGGCTTCAAGAACCCGCGCGACGTCGCGACCATGGTGCTCTTGCCGCTGGTCTGCTCCAAGGTCGACGTGCCGGTGATCGCGGCCGGCGGCATCTGCGACGGGCCGAGCATGGCGGCGGCGTTCGCGCTCGGCGCCGAGGGCGTGCAGATGGGGTCGCGCATGGTGTCGGCGGCCGAGTCGCCGGTGCACGAGAACTGGAAGCAGGCGATCCTCGGCGCCGCCGAGACCGACACCGTCTTCCTCAATCGCTTCAGCCGGCCGGGCCTGCGCGCGCTCCGCACCGGCAAGACGACCGAGCTCGAGCGCCAGGACCACGTCGGCTTCGACGTCTTCGCGCGCGTCCAGGACCTCTACTTCGGCGGCGACATGGAAGCGTCGATCGCGCTCGGCGGTCAGGTGGTCGGGCGGATCGACGAGGTGAAGCCCGTCGCGCAGATCATCGCCGAGACGGTGGCGGGGTTTCGGGCGACGGCCGCGAGGTTGGCGGGGCACTCCGGGTAGCTCGTGGGGCGGTCTGCGGGCTGCTGCGCTGCCTGGCTGGTCCGCTTCGGCTCGATCGGAAGAAGGTTGGTAAGGGGGTCAGACGGGGGCAGGGCCGGCGGCGTCCCCGCGTCCGCGGTGCTGGTCCGCCCGCGCGGGGCTGTTCGGATTCCGGCAGCTTGACAACGCATGCGCGCGCGGAGTAGAATTACGCTGTTTCAAGATGCCACGCCGGCCTGCACAGCTCCGCTTGTCGTTGCCGGCGCCCCGGCGCTGGGGTGGACGCCGGGTCGGCGCCGGACGCAAGCCCGCCGGCCCGCGGGCGGGGATGCCGCATGTCTCGCGAACGGCTTTCGCAAAGACGCTGCCGGCGCACGTGACGGTCCGTCTGCGGAAGGACCTGCCGTCGCTCCGCATCGGGAAGCTCGTCCGCGCGCTCGAGCGCACGTTTGCCGCAGGCTGCGAGCGGCCGGGGTTTCGCCTCGTGCACTACTCCTTGCAGGGGAATCACGCGCATCTCATCGTCGAGGCGCAGGATCGGTTCGCGCTCGGGCGCGGCATGCGGGCGGTCGGCATCCGGGTGGCGCGGGCGGTGAACCGGATCGCCGGGCGGAAGGGGCGGGTGCTTGCCGATCGCTACCACCTGCGGCTCCTGCCGACGCCGCGGGAGGTTCGTAGCGCGCTCCGCTACGTGCTGCTGAACGCCCGCCGGCATGCGGCGAGCGCGCGCGCGAAGCTCGCAGGAGCCATCCGGCTGGATCCCGCCTCGTCGGCGCGGTGGTTCGACGGGTGGAAGAGAGAAAAGCTCGCAGTAGTAAGGGAAGGCCCGATCGCCGGTCTCGCGAGGCCGGCGGTGGCGCGGGCGCGGACGTGGCTCCTGACCGTGGGCTGGCGCCGCTACGGCCTCCTCGACCCCGCGGACGTCCCCGGCTGATCGCGGACGGCACGCCAACGGCCGCGACCGCTCGATCGAGCCTACCCTACCAACCAGCTTTTTCCCTTCTTCCGACGAGCCGCCCGAGTCGCCCTGGCCCGCTCGGCTAGCGCGGCCCGGGCGTGCCGCCCTCGGCGGCGAGGAAGGCCGAGTAGTTGGCTCGCACGGCGCCGGCATTCGGATCCAATGCGAGCGCCGTCTCGTATTCGGCGCGGGCCTCGTCGCGGCGGCCGAGGCGGCCGAGCTCGTTGGCGATGTTGCCGTGGAGCAGGGCCGACGCGGGCCCCGCCGCCTCGGCGCGCCGGAACCACGCGAGCGCGCCCTCGTGGTCGCCGCGCATGCTCGCGACGTTGCCGAGATCCTCCATCGGACGCGCGTATCCGGGACGGAGCTCGAGGGCGCGCCGGTACGCGACTTCGGCGGCGGCGAGGTCGCCGCTGCGGACCAGCGCATAGCCCAGGTTGACGTGGCGCTCGGGGACGTCGGGGCGGATCGCGAGCGAGCGCCGCAGGATTGGTATCGCCTCCGCGGGCCGCCCGTCGTCGACCAGGAACGCGCCGAAGTCGGCGAGCGCGTCGGGCGAGCCCGGGGCGAGGGTGAGCGCCGTCTCGAACTCGACGCGGGCGCCGGGTCGATCGCCCGCGGCCGCGAGCACGTTCGCGAGGCTCACGTGCAACGAGGGCAGGTCGGGCTCCAGGATGAGGGCCCGGCGGAGCGTCGCGATCGCCTTCGCGAAGTTGCCGCGCCGGCTCTCCGCCGCCCCGAGGTTGATGACGGCCTTCGAGAAGGTGGGCTCGACGGCGAGGGCGCGCTCGTAGGCGGCGACGGCGCCGTCCACGTCTCCGAGCTTCAGCCGCGCGTTCCCGAGGTTGTACTCGGCCTGCCAGTTCTTGGGCTCGATCGCGAGCGCACGCTCGTACTCCGCGAGCGCCTCCTGCAGCTGTCCGCGATCCGCGAGCACGTCGGCGAACGCGGAGTGGGCGCGACTGGAGCCCGGGGCGTCCCGCACCATCGCCGTGAAGAACGACTCGGGTGTCGCCCAGACGCGACTCCGGTTCCAGGTGCGCGCCCCCGCGGCGACGAGCAGCACTGCGGCCGCGATCGCGAGCCCGCGCGGCACCCGCGCCGGCGTGGCGGCGAGGCCCGGCGCCACGAGCGTGCAGGCCGCCGCGCCGGCGACGCAGAAGCCGGCCGATGGCAGGTAGAGCCAGCGCTCCGCCATCAGGGTTCCGACCAGGAAGAGCAGGTTCGAGATCAGGGCGAAGGTGATCGCCATGAAGCCGAGCCCGAGCGCGATCAGCGGGACGCGGCGGCGGTACCGCCAGGCGAGCGCGGGGACGAGCGTCAGCACCGCGACCCCGGCCAGGAAGCGCGGATCGAGCACCGAGGTGACGGGCGGGATCTGCCAGGCCGAGTAGTCGGCGGAGAGGCGGAGCGGCAGCAGCAAGCGCTCCGCGTAGAGGCCGACGACGCCGACGGCGGTGAGCCAGCGCTGGGTCACGGGCAGCGTCACCAGAGGATTGTCGAGGGCGGGAACCTCGGAGCCGAGGCCGCCCACCACGACCGTCCGGAGCGCGAGATAGAGGGCCGCGACGGCGATCAGTGCCGCGTAGCGCCCACCGTGACGGCGCCAGGTCGCCACCGTCCCCCCGGGCGGGCTCGCGAGCGCGTCGGCGAGCAGCAGCACGGGCACGAGCGTGATGGCGTTCTCCTTGGCGAGGAGCCCCAGGAAGAACGCGATCATTCCCGCGGCCTCCCACGCCGCCCCCGGGTGTTGGGAGCCGGCACGATCGCGTGCCGCGTCGGCCAGCAGGAAGCAGGCCCAGGCCGAGAGCACTCCGGCCGCGGCCAGGAGCTCGGCGCGGCCGACCACGCTCGCGACGGCCTCGGTGTGGATCGGGTGGACCGCGAACAGGAGCGCTGCGCCGACGGCGACGGCGCGCGCGCCGAGGCGCGCGAAGACGGCGAGCACCAGCAGCGCTACGCCGACGTGGAGCCCGACGTTCACCAGGTGGTAGCCGAGCGGATGGGCGCCGTGGACGGCCCAGTCGAGCGCGAACGACAGCGTCGTCAGCGGACGCCAGGCTTTGACGCTGGTGTGCGGACCCCACCACGAGGGCTTGGTGAGGATTCCGAGCAGATCGCCGCGGACGACCCAGTCGTTTTCGAGGATCGTCGGCACGTCGTCCATCACCAGGGCGCCGCCGAGCGTGTTGGCGTGACAGAGTGCGGCGAGCGCCGCCACCGCGGCCGCCGAACCGTAGCGCGCCACGGCGGTCCGCGGCCGCCGCGGGTATGCCGCGGCACGGGTCGGCGGCGTCTCCGGGCGCGGCTCGCGTGAGCGCTTCGCGGGTTCGCTGCCGGTCTTCCGTGATCGCGATGCTTTCCCCACGACGCGCCGGGAGCCTAGCGAACCTCTTTTCGGCCGACCAGGAGCGCGGCGCCGAGCGGCTCGAGCGGCGCGTTTCCGAGCTCGCGAGGCACGTAGTCGAAGGAGCCCTTGCGGACGTTCACGAAGGCGAGCTCGGGAACGCTCCAGAGCATTCCGCGGAGGCCCGCCGCGAGCGACTCGCCGCGATCGAAGGGCACGAGCGCGACGCCGATCAGGCTCGCGCCGGCACCGACCGCGAGATTGGCGGCGCCGAGGAGCGGCCGGAGCAGCACGACGTCGTCGGTGAAGAAGAGGAAGGTCGAGTCGTCGCGGCTTCGCCGGTAGACGGTCGAGGTGAGGGTGTTCGACTCGCGGAGCCGCACGACGGCCGGGTTGCCGGTGCGCGCGAGCGCGGCGACCGTTGCCTGGCGGTACGACGGGATCGTATCGGAGGCGACGACCTGCCAGCTGCGGCGAATGGCGCGGGTGGCGACCTTGGGGATGAAGCGCCAGCCGCCGTCGGCGTCGACCCGGCCGCCGAGCGCCTCCGCGGCGTCGGGACCGAGGACGGCGTCGACCGTGCGGAGCATCTCGGTGACGCAGTTCCGCCGTAGCAGGTCGTAGCGATAGAGCTCGTCGAAGGCGCGCGCGTGGGCATCGGCCGCCCGCGCCGCCGCGTCCGCGGCGGCCGTCAGCTGCGCCGCCGGCATCTCTGGAAGGACCAGTCGTCGTAGCAGTCGGGAACGGGTCGGCAGCATGGTCTCGGGCGCCAGGCGGACGTCGTGCCCGCCGGCGACGCCGCGCGCGAGCTCGCCGACGCGATTGGCGGCGCTCTCGACGCCGACGTAGTCGCGCTCGCTCGGCTCGGAGGCGGCCGTCAGCGAACGCAGGCTCGCGGCGAGCTCCGCGCGCGCGTCGTCGAGCAGGCCCCGTGCGGCGGCGGGCGCGCGCGCCAGCGCCTCGCGGGGAAGGCGCCGGCCGTGGGGCGGAAAGGCGTCGAGGACGACCAGCCGATGCTCGGCACGGGAGCGCTCGATCGCCGCGAGGCGCGCCATGCCGATCAGGAGCGATGCGCCGAAATCCTCGCGCTCGGAGGCCGCGAGCCGCACCAGGTCCCCGCGCAACCGCTCGGCATGGCGGCCGAGCGCGGCCGCCCCGGCCTCGTCGAGCGCCTCGTCCACCGCGATCAGTCCATCCGGATCGAGGGCCGTTGCCGCCTGCAACGTCTCGAGCGCGGCGATGCCGATCGCGAGCGCCGCGTAGCGGTTGACGAAGAGATCGGCGTCCGCGGGGTACTCGTCGACCGAGAGCACGGGCGGCGGCGTCGCGGCCGATTCCGGCGCCGTCGCGCTCAGGCGGACTCGCAGCTCCGCGATCCGACGCTCGACGAAGGCGCGACCGTACGAGCGTGCGACCTCGGCGCGGAGCACCCGGAGCGCCGGCGATTCCGCTCCCCCGGTCGGGGCGCTCTGAAAGTAGCCGGCGGCCTCGAGCGCGAGCCCGTCGCCGCCGTCAGCGCCGGCGCCGCGCGCCCGCGCGCGCAAGAGGTCGAGCACGCGGCGCTGCTCGGCCAGGCGACCCTGCAGGGCGAGCTGCCGCTGCTGGACGAGATAGCGGCGATTGAAGCCCTCGCGCAGGCGCTCGAAGGTGGCCGGCGACACCGCGATGCGGGACCGCTCGACCGCGCGATTGCCGAGGACGGCGTAGAGGTACCGCACGTGCGCGGTCGCGTCGCGCTCGAGGATGAGGCGGCCCTCGGGGCTCCGCTGGAAGGCATAGGTCCGATCCTCGAACGCGAGCGCGACGTGCCCCGCGCTGGCCCCGCCTTCGTTGGGCTCCATGTAGAGGTAATCGACGAACCGTGGCTCGTCGGCGGCCGTTGCGTGCGCCTCGAAGCCGAGGAACGTCGTCAGTACGAGCCCGAGCAGGATCATGATCGAATTGTATGGAGACTCTCGATGCGACCTTCGTCGCCGAGCGGGCATCGGCGTATCGTGGCAAGACACGGACGAGTCGGCAACGTCCTCGTCGATGGTGGGGGGGTGGATCGCGCTCTTCAGCGCGCGCATCCGGGCTGCCGCCGTGGCGCTCGAGCGGATCGAAGCCAGCAGCCGGGTGCGGATCGATTTCGGACGCGCCCCCACGACCGCGACTTCGTCGTCGCCGGCTTCCGCCTCTGGGGCGGTGCTACGCGGAGAAAGACCTCACGGTAGCGGCGGACAGGCGACGGCCGGCGAGTTCGGCACGGCGACGAACTTCGCCGTCGTGTCGCTGGACGCGGCGGGCGCCTTGGCCGGCGCGGCGGCGCAGTACTCGATGCTGCTTCCGAGGCGCAGGCGAACGGCGAGGCTTCCCTGCGGCGCGCCCGTCAGCGGGAACGAGTCGGCGCCGCTTACGCCCACGGTCACGCGGCCGGCTCCGAGCTTGATCTTCACCACCGTCCCGGCGAGGCCGGTCGGCACGAGATAGCGGTAGCGCTCCTTGGTGGGCGAGCCGCTCACGGTCCAGTTGCCGGCGGGGAGGGGGATCACGGTCTGCTCGCTGCTCGTCGGGTTGTAGACCGTGAGCAGGGCGCCGCCGATCGTCGGGTCGGCGCTCGAGCCCGCGACGGGCGTGACGACGCCGCTGGCGATGCCCTTGTACGGGCCGGAGCGGAAGCGGATCGAGCGCTTGCTGACCGCGATTGGCGGCGTGTCGTCGTCGCGCACCTGGAGCTTGCCGGCGCGGATGCCGGTGACGGCGAGCGTCGGCACGGGCGACGGGGTGAAGGTCGTCGTCGGGGTGGCGGTGCGGGTGGACGTCGGCGTGGCGGTCGTCGTCGGCGTCGCCGTGAGCGTCGCGGTCGGCGTCGGCGTGCGGGTCGCGGTCGTGGTCGCGGTCGCCGTGCTGGTGGCGGTCGGCGTAGCGCTCAGGGTCGGGGTCGGCGTCGGGCCGCCGGTCAGCGTCGCCGTCGGCGTCGCCGTGCGCGTGGGGGTCGCGGTGCGTGTCGGCGTGGGCGTGCGGGTGGCCGTCGGGGTCGGCGTCGGCGTCACGTTCGGCGGAATGCTGAACGGGTCGGCGGGATCGGAGCCGGCGTCGAGCTCGTCGCGGTCGCGGTGCGAGTCGAGGTCGCGGTCGATGCCCATGCGCGTGCCCGATCCGGGCGGGACGCAGGTGTAGGTGAGCTCCTGTCCCGACGTGGTGGCGAGCGCGCGGAGCGCGAAGTCGGAGAGCGTCGCCTCGGAGGAGCGATCGCTGGTGAAGGTGCCGCCCGCGTTCCGCACCCAGCCGCGCGCGAGGCCGCCGACCGTGCCCTTCACGATCAGGTCACACTCGGTGACGTTGCCGCCCAGGACCTGCGACGTGAACGAGGCCCCGGCACGAGCGATCAGGAGGTCGATGCGCTGTGCGACGACGCCGGCGTTGCTCGAGGTGAGCGTCACCTGCTGGCCGACGATCGGCGCCAGGTCGGTGTCGAACGCCAGCACGAACTGCTCCATCTGGCGGCGCTTCGGGTCGCCGTTCGACGGGCCGTCGAAGCCGACGCCGTTCTGGTTGTCGAAGACGGTCGCCTGCAGGAAGCGGAAGACGGTGTCGATGCTGCCGTCGTGGAGGAAGCCGAAGCCGCGCACCTGATCGCCCATGGCGCCGTTGTTGCCGGGGTTCAGGAACGAGATCGCCGGCATCCCGAACATGCCGACCTTCTGGTACAGGTTCCGAAGGTGCGCGATCTTGACGATCTGCTCCTCGTTCTCGAAGCTCGCGTCGCCGTTGGTGCCGAAGAAGCCCTGGCTCGGGTCGGTCACGTGGCAGCCGTTGCAGTTGAAGCCGAAGCCGTCGATCGGGAAGCCGTCCGAGCGGCGGCTGCCGAAGAAGAAGTCGCGGCCCGCCTGCTGGTCGATGGTGAGCGAGTTGTCGAGGCCGCGGATCGGGTTCGGCGGCAGCGTCATCGTGAGCGCGAAGTCGGTGAAGGCCTGCATGTCGGGCGTGTCGATCACGTCCTCGCGCCCCAGTAGCCCCTCGAAGGCGACGATGAAGTTGTCGAACGAGAGCGCCTCGTCGGTGCCGACGCCGAAGAAGCCGTTGGCGCGGTCGCCGCGCCAGTGCATCGGGCCGCTGTTGGAGAGCCCGCGCAGCGTCTGCGTCGTCATCGGGCCCTTCATGGGGTGGAACTCGTCGACGTCGGCGCCGCCGTTGACGTTCCCGCCGGCGGCGATCGCGAGCTTGATGCTCATCGGGTTCGAGGTGACGTTGTCGTCGGGGTTGCCGAGGTCCCAGGCCAGCTGATCCAGGTCGCCGAAGACGTGGCAGCTCGAGCACGACGCCTCGCCGTTGCTGGAGGAGAGCGCGGCGTCGTAGAGGAACGGGCGGCCGAGCAGGACCGCGGGCGGCTCGGGGCTGTAGACGGAGTGGTGCGCGATCTCGGTGCGCGTCGTCGTGTCGACGACCGAGATGCCGTCGTCGAAGCGGGTGAAGACGTAGAGACGCCCGTGCGCCTCGTCGAGCACGAGGCCCGAGGGGCCGCCGCCGCTCACGACGACGTGGTTGGCCGCGTTCGGCACGAAGGTGTCGTTCTCCAGGGTCGCGGTCGTGAAGATACCGACCTTGCTCGAGCCGAAGGCGGCGACGTAGAGCGTCGTTCCGTTCGAGCTCACCGCCATGCCGGTCGGCGTCGCCAGGCTCTTGTCGATGGTGCCGGGCGGGCTCGGAATCACACTGTAATTGATGTGCTTGTTCAGGTGCCGCGGCGTGACGCTGGTGCCGTCGAGCACCGTGATGCGTGACTCGGCCAGGTGCCCGCGGACCGTGGTCGAGCCGAGCGCCACGCCCGGACCCTCGAAGCGGACCTCGTTCCGCGACTCGGTGTTGCTGACGTAGACCTTGTCGGGATCGGTCGGGCTCGCGACCATGTTGAAGAGCGTGGTGCCGACCCCCACGTAGCTCTGCACCTGCGCCGGGGTCGCCGCGTTGGCGTCGATCGCGAAGACGTCGAGGTCGGGGAGCGTGAAGCGGACGGCGTTGTTCCAGTTGCGGCCGAGCTCGTCACGCCACTGGCCGGCGCCGGCATTGAACTTGACGATGAGACCCACCTCGGGGGCGGCGATGCCCTGGACGTTGGCGTTCGGAGCCGGGAGCCCACCGGGCATCGTGAAGCCCGAGACGCTGCACGCCGCCGCGCCGGCGCCGCCGTTGCACACCACGCCCTCGGAGACCGCGGTGGTGCGGTTCCCCGAGTAGAAGACGGCGGCATAGACCCGACTCCCGTCGGCGCTCGCCGCGAGCGCGCGCGGGGTGTCGCCGAAGAGCGTCAGGATGGTGAGCGGCGTGCCGCCGAGCGAGGTGCCGAGCGCGAGCGCGTTGAAGACCCAGACGTCGGCGCGCCCCACACCCTCGGTCGTGAGCTCGGCCGGCGAGCAGGTGCCGCCCGGACAGGCGGAGAGGGCCGTGCAGGACGCGCCGTCATTCGACCCGCCCTCGCACGTGGCGGTCTGGAGCGGCGTGTTCTGCCCGCGGTGCGCGGTGGTGATGAAGGCGCGGTTGCCGCCCGGGCCGGCGAACACGATGTCGCGCGGCTCGTCGCCCACGAGCAGCGTCCGCACCACGCGCGGCGGGTTGGATCCCACGTCGACGATGCTGATCGAGTCGGAGAGGTGGTTCACCACCCACACCTCCGAGGCGGTGCGCGCCGCGACCGCGACCGGCTCGAGGCCGACCGGCACCGACCCGGTGTGGGTCAGACCGCCCGCGCCGACCGCGAAGATCTCGAGCCGGTTGTCGGGCGTGTTGACCGCGAAGAGCGTTCCGCCGCCCGGCGCGAGCGCCAGCGGGCGCACCTGGCCCGACTCGAAGTTGACGAACGAGGTCTGCGCACGCGCGCCATAGGCCGAGGCCGAGATCACGGCGACCGCGAGCAGTGACGCGACGCAATACCGGCTTCGGTGCGGGGGTTTGGAGGTGATCATCTGTCGGCCCTTCTCGAGCGGGGGCGGCCGCGATGGTGCGCCTCCGAGAGGCACGAGGCACCCGGAATTTGAGGTGTCCTACGTCGGCCGGACGCCGCCGGTCAAGTTGATTCCGTGGCGCGGTCGCAGTGCCATTCCGCGGGGGTGGCGGGTCGCTTTTCCGCTCGCGAGTTCGAGGTTCCCAGCGCCTACGGCTCGCCGCGGCTCGTCCGTCTTGCGCACCACGCGAGGCGCTGCTCGCTCCACAGCGACCCACCACCCCCGCGGAGCCACCGCAACTGCGTGGCGCCGAGCGACCACATGATCGCGTCTTTGCTTTCCCAACAGTCGCCGGGCGGGAGGGGGGTCGTTTCGGAGCGAGCAGCGCCGCGCGCCGTCCGCAGGACGGATACGCCGCGGCAGGCTCTAGGCGCTGGGGACCTCGAACTCGCGAGCGGAGAAATGACCCCCCTCCCGCCCGCCGCCGAGGCGAGTCAGCCGTTGCGGATGAGCGCGAGCTTGGCAGCAACCCCGCGCGAGATCGCGGTCGCGAACCGCTCGATCTCCAAGTCGCCGAGTCGCGCACGTCGGAGGCCGGCGCCGATCGCCGTGTAGGTCGTATCGTCGGCTTCCCAGTCGCTGATGCCATGGCGGCGGGCGAGCGCGCCGAGCTCGCGCTCGAAGGCGCCGAGATCGCGATGCGCCGCGGCGTAGGCCGCCGTGAGGTCGCGGACGTCGTCGCGATAGGCCTCCTTCTCGTCGTCGTCATCCGCCGAGCTGCCGCTCGACCGGCACGGGCTGGTCAGCGTCTTCACGCTGCTCTCGGAGCTGTAATAGAAAGAGCATCCGAGCGGCAGGACTGCGAGCGCAACGATCAACACCTTCTTCATGGCCTCACCCCTTCCAGAGCGTCGCATCGGGCAGTCGCTAGCACGCCGCGCGCGCGTGGCGCCATCCTCGAAACGTGGTAACTCTTGACGCGCGAAACGATGGCCCAGGCGGCGCGCAAGCGGGGCGAGTTGGCGGTGAGCCGGGCGAGCGACGGCGTCCTCTTGGTTCGCGTGAGCGGGGACTGGACGCTCGAGACCGGCATGCCGCCCGTGGCCGAGGTCGAGCGGGGCCTGGTGGCGAGCCCGCGGCCCACCCGGGTGGCCTTCGACCTCGAGCGTCTCGGGGCCTGGGACAGCGGTCTCGTGAGCTTCGTGGTCGCGGTCGGGGTCCTCGCGGGCGAGCGCAAGATCCCGGTCGACGAGACCACGCTGCCGGCGGGCCTCCGGCGCCTGATGGCGCTCGCCAAGGCCGTGCCCGACAAGCGCGACGCCCGGCGCACCGTCGTGCCGCCGACCTGGCTCGGCCGCGTCGGCGTGCTCGCGATCGCGGCCGCCGACGACGGGGTCGAGATGCTGCGCTTCCTCGGCGAGATCACGCTCGCGTTCGGACGGCTCTTCCGCGGCGCGGCCCGTTTCCGCGCCCGCGACTTCTGGCTGCTGATCCAGCAGACGGGTGCCGACGCGTTGCCGATCGTCACCCTCATCAGCTTCCTGGTCGGGACGATCTTCGCCTTCGTCGGGGCCGTGCAGCTCGAGCGCTTCGGCGCCACCATCTACGTCGCCGACCTGGTCGGCATCGCGATCGTCCGAGAAATGGGGGCGGTGATGACCGCGATCGTCCTCGCCGGCCGGACCGGCGCCGCCTTCGCGGCGCAGCTCGGCACCATGAAGGTGACGCAGGAGCTCGACGCGCTCACCACCATGGGCATCTCCATCCTCGACTTCTTGGTCCTGCCGCGGCTGATCGCGCTCTCCTTGATGATGCCGCTCCTCTGCCTCTACGCCGACGCCGTCGGCATCGCCGGCGGCACCGTCATCGGCGTCGGCATGCTGAAGATCCCGCCCCAGACGTATCTGCAGGAGACCTTCCGCGCCGTCGCGATCTCCGACCTCACCGGCGGCGTGCTCAAGGCCTCGGTCTACGGCGTGCTGGTCGCGGTGTCGGGATGCATCCGCGGCTTGCAGTGCGGCAACAGCGCCTCGGCGGTCGGCGACGCCGCGACCTCCGCGGTCGTGACCGGCATGGTGTTCATCATCAGCGCCTGCGGCGTCTTTGCCGTGGTGTTCTACGTGCTGGGGATCTGAGATGGCGGAGCAGGGCGACGCCCACATCACGGTTCGGGATCTGACGCTCGCCTACGGCGACTTCGTGATCATGCGCGACCTCAACTTCACCGTCCGCCACGGCGACATCTTCATCGTCATGGGGGCGAGCGGCTCCGGCAAGAGCACGCTGCTCCGCAACATGATCGGGCTGAACGAGCCCGTGAAGGGCGAGGTGCTCTACGACGGCGAGAGCTTCACGCGCGCCGAGCCGGCCATTCGCCAGCGCATGCTGCAGCGCTTCGGGGTGATGTACCAGGGCGGCGCGCTCTTCAGCTCGATGACCCTGGCCGAGAACGTCGGCCTGCCGCTCGGCGAGTACACGACGCTCAGCGAGGCCGAGATCCGCGAGATCGCCACGCTCAAGCTCGCGCTCGTCGGGCTCAGGGGCTTCGAGGACTTCTTTCCCGCCGAGATCAGCGGTGGCATGTGGAAGCGCGCCGGCATCGCGCGCGCCATGGCGCTCGATCCCGACGTGCTCTTCCTCGACGAGCCGTCGGCCGGCCTCGACCCGATCAGCGCGCGCCTGCTCGACGACCTGATCCTCTCGCTCAGCGAGAGCCTCAAAGGCACGATCGTCGTGGTGACCCACGAGCTGCCGAGCATCTTCGCGATCGGGACCAACAGCGTGTTCCTGGACATCGAGAGCAAGACCATCATCGCCGAGGGGTCCCCCAAGGAAATGCTGGACCGGGACATCGATCCCAAGGTGCGGCGCTTCCTCACGCGTGGTGAGGAGCAGGCGGGGACGGGGAGCGACGCGCATGGGTAGACGGGCGAATCCGGTGGTGATCGGTGCCTTCGTGGTCGGCGCGATCGCGCTGGCCGTGGTCGGTATCGTGGTGTTCGGCTCGGGCCGGTTCTTCGCCGACACGACGCCCTTCGTGCTCTATTTTTCGGGCTCGGTGGACGGCCTGAACGTCGGGTCGCCCGTCAAGTTCAAGGGCGTCGAGATCGGCGCCGTCACCAGCATCCAGCTCGACCTCGGCGACGAGGCCCGCATCCCGGTGTGGATCGAGATCGACAACAAGAAGATCATAGCCCACGGCGCCGAGGGATTCGCGCGCGACGCGGAGCGCCTCCGGCAGGCCGTCGAGCGCGGCCTCCGCGCCCAACTGAACGCCCAGAGCCTCGTGACCGGCATGCTGTTCGTGCAGCTCGACTACCATCCCGAAACGCCGGCGGTGTTCGTGCTGCCCCCGGAGGATCGCGCGCTCGAGATCCCCACCATCCCGACCACCCTCGAGCAGGCCCAACAGGCGGCGGCCGAGATCATCGCCAACCTGAAGCAGATCGACTTCGACGGCTTCGGCAAGGCGGTGCGCGCCGCGCTCGACGGCTTCAACCGGACCGTCAACGCCCCCGGCTTGCAGTCCGCCCTGGAATCGCTGCCCGAGACCCTCGCCAACCTCAACAAGACGCTCGCGAGCGTGCACCAGCTGGCCGGGACGCTCGACCAGCGCACCGGACCGCTGCTGCAAAGCGTGCAGGCCGCGTCGGATCGCTCGACGCTCGCCATCGAGCAGGCGCGCGCCACCATGCAGAGCATGCAGGTCCTCGTCGACTCCGGCTCGCCGCTCGCGGGTCAGCTGGCGGGAGTGCTCGAGGAGCTGCGCGGCACGGCGCGCTCGATCCGGCTTCTTGCCGACTATCTCGAACGGAATCCCGCGGCACTCCTGCGGGGCCGGGAGGTGAGCCCAGAATGAAGATCGCCGTCGCAGTGCTGGCAGTGCTGCTCGCCGGCTGCGCGCTCTTGGCGCCGCAGCACGATCGCTCGCGTTTCTTCACGCTCGCGGTCCGTGACGCCGGGAGCCCCCCGTCGGCACACGCATCCGCGCCCGCCATCGTCCTCGGGCCGGTGATCTTCCCGGCCTACCTCGATCGCAACGAGGTCGCGGTGCGCGTCAGCCCGACGGAGCTCGAGTACCGTTCGACCGAGCGCTGGGCCGGGCCGCTCGCCGACGGCTTCATCCGGGTGCTCGCCGAGGATCTCGCGCGCGCGCTCGACGGCGCCCGGGTGGTGCCGCTCGCGGCGAGCGCCGGCACGATCCCCGACTACACGATCGAGGTCGTCGTGGTGCGCTTCGAGGCCAGTACGGACGGCAGCGCGCAGCTGACGGCGCGCTGGGCGGTCCGCGATGCCACCCGCAAGGTCCAGCGCATCCGGCAGTCGCAGCACGCGCGCGAGGCCAAGGCAGCGACCACGGAAGGCGGCGTGGCGGCGCTGAGTGCCACCGTCGGCGATCTGGCCGACGAGATGGCGACCACGATCAACGAGCTGGCCGGCGGCCGATAGCGGGAACCGGCCAGCCGGCCAGCGATGGGACCACCGCGCGAAGGGGGAGAGATCCCCCTTGTTGACTCAATCAGCCGCCGAGGGCGCCTTTGATGCCCTTCAGCATCTCCAGATTCTTCTGGAGGCCGTCGACTTGGCCCTGCATGTCGGTGATGGCGGTCCCGAGCTTGGCGGCCTGGCCGATGGCGCCGCCGCCGCCGGCGGCCTCCTTCACGACGGCGCCGCCGACGGCACCGCCGAGATCGTTCATGTCGGCGATCGCGCGCCGCTCCGTCACGGTGCCGCAGAGATAGCCGGTGCCGAACACCGCCAGGATGGCGCCGACCTGCGCGCCGCGTTTCAGGGTTCTCGTCATGATGAGCCTCCTTCCGAGAACATGGGCGCGGTGAAGCTGCGAGACACACGGCCGCCCCTACCGCGGGTCTCTGCCTCGGTGTCTAGCCACCGGCTCATCGTGTCGCAATGCGACCCGGGGTACCCGGCGGCGGATGCCGCTCAGACGATTGCCGCCAATAGACTCCACGCGGCCAGGGGTGTGACCCCGTCGGGTTGGCCGCCGAAGTAACGGCCGGCCGCCTCGACGTCGAGGCGGTCGACCTGGCGAAAGTCTCGCGCCAACACGGTCCGGGTCAATTGCTCGGGCTCGAAATAGGCGAGCCACGGTTCCCCCCGCGCCTCGGAGCTGGCGCGCGCGAGCTGCTGGATCGGACGCTCGTCGGGTGGAATCGAGTCGTCCGGCCGGATCACGTCGAACACCACCTCCGATCCCCGTGCATGCGTCGCGACGAACCACAGCGTCTCGAGGGTGGCTACCTCGGGGATGTACTGCGTCACGCCGAGCCACGCGAAGAACGTCGGCACGGTCCTCCGCACGCCGGCTCCGGCGAGCTCGGTGGCGAGGTCTTGCCTGGCGAAATCCAGAGGCAGGTAGACGACGTCGGGGGTCGCCAGGCCCTCCTCGGCGAGGCGCTCCAGCTTGAAGGATTGCGAGTCCGGGTGATCGACCTCGACGTAGGTGACGCGGCGTACGACGTCGGGACGACGGAGGGCGAAGGTGTCGAGCCCGGCTCCCAGGAGGACGACCTGGCGAACGCCCCGCGCGAGGGCATCGACGAGGCGCTCCTCCGAGAAGCGGTGCCGCATCGCGAAGTACGCGGCGACACGCTGGGCGGCGAGCGATGGATGCCAGAGCTGGTGCAGCTCTGCGACCGTGTCGCCGGTGAGACGGAGCGCGAAGGTGTCCTCGTGGATCTTGGGTCCCGCGTAGCGCGTCAGGTGTGCCGCGCGGGCTCGAGCGGCCGCGATCGCCGTCGCACTCGCCTCTCCGGCCTTCATCGGATCGGCCGTAACACGGCGGCAATCGACGCCACAATCGCGGCCGAGCGCGGACGGACGAGTCGTCGGATCTGCGCTCCGTTGCACGCCGGCGCATCCGGCGGCACCATGGCGCGCATGTCCATCCTCCGTTTGGTTCTCGTGCTGCTCGTCGTCGCCGCGGCCGCGTGCGGCCCCGTGAAGGCGCCGCCGCCGGGCGGCAAGGCCGTCGCGGCGAAGGCGGCGCCGCGGCAGTTCACCTTCGCCTGGCGCTACGACGCCGACGACGACACGATGGCGCCGCGCGGCGGCACCTCCAAGGGCCCGGCCGTGACGCTCGACGCCGCGCCCGGCGCGGCGTGGCAACGCCTCGGCGCGCCCGGTCTCACGAGCCTCGAGCGTGATCGCCGCGCCATCATCGCCATGGCCGGCACCTACCGCGCGAGCTTCGACTTCCTCGAGGTGGTGGGGTTCCGTCCCGGCTTCAAGCCCGACCGCCCGTACCAGTCGTGGGGCACGGAATACGTCTACGTCGTGCACGACGAGCCGCGCTTCATCAGCCTGCAGCACCTGCTGGTGATGTTCATGGAGGACGACGGCAAGGTCGTCGGCCCGTTCGTCACCAAGCACTGGCGGCAGGACTGGCGCTACGAGGACACCGACCTGCTCACCTACCGCGGCCGTCTCACCTGGGGCCGCGAGCGGCGGCCCCGCGCGGAGGCGCGCGGCACCTGGACGCAGGCCGTGTACCAGGTCGACGATTCTCCCCGCTACGAGGCGAGCGGGCGCTGGGAGCACTTCGGGAACGCCTCGACATGGCAGAGCACGCGCACCTGGAGGCCGCTGCCGCGCCGCGAGTGGTCGGTCAGGAAGGACTACGACGTCCTGATCGGCACCAACAAGGTCATCGTCACGCCGACCGGCTGGGTCTACGAGGAGGACAACCTGAAGGTCGCCCTCGACGCCGAGGGCCGACCGGGCGTGGAGCTCCCCGTCGTCGCGCAGGAGCTCGGGCTCAGCCGCTACGAGCGCGTCGCCGGCTTCGACGACTCGGCGGGCCGCCGCTACCAGGAGCGCACCGAGCCTTTTTGGGCCGAGGTCCGCGCCGCCTGGGCCGACGTCGCCTACCGCCACCCGAGCTTCACCCTCCGCGCCGCGCCCGATCAGGCGCAGCTGTTCGTGCCGCTCTTCGAGTACGCCGAGAAGCTCGCGGACGGCGCGCCGTTCGGCGCCGCCGACGCGCGGGCGTTTGCGCGGAAGACGGTCGCCGGCTATCTCGCAACGCCGCCCGATGCGATGTCGCGATGACGGCCTGAGGACGGCGGCGTGAGCCCGATCGCGGTCGGGATGATCGTCTTCGTCTGCGTCTTCACCGGCGCGCTCGTCGGCATGGCGCTGCAGTGGGTGCTCCCGCGGACGCACCTCACTGAGGAGACCAAGGACGTCGTGAAGCTCGGCATGGGGCTCGTCGCCACCATGACGGCGCTCATCCTCGGTCTCGTGACGGCCTCGGCGAAGGGCGCGTTCGACCATCACGACAACGCCATCAAGACGGGTGCGGCCGGCATCCTCCAGCTCGACCGCACGCTCGCGCAGTATGGACCCGAGACCGCCGCGCTTCGCGCTCGCCTGAAGGAGCTTGCGGCCTACCGGCTCGCGCTCACCTGGCCGGAGGAGGCGGGAGGCCGCGAGACGATCCCGCCGGACTCACCCAACATGACGATCACCGTCGAGGCCATGGCCACCGCGATCCACGCCTTGACGCCCACCACGGACGCGCAGCGGTCGCTCCAGTCGCGCGCGCTCGACATGGCGGGCCGCCTCCAGGAGACGCGCTGGCAGATCCTCGGCGGCATGGGCAGCTCCGTGCAGACGCCGTTTCTCGGCATCGTCGTCTTCTGGTTGACCATGATCTTCGGCAGCTTCGGCCTCTTCGCGCCGCGGAACGGCACGGTCGTCGCGGTGCTCTTCGTGTGCGCGCTCTCGGTCGCCGCCTCGATGTTCCTGATCGTCGAGATGGACGACCCGTACACCGGCATGATGAAGGTCTCGAGCGCGCCGGTGCGCTATGCGCTGGACCACCTCGGGCAATGAGGAGGCACCCATGAGCGAGCACGCGCCAGAGGATTTCGTCACCTTTCTCCGTCGCCGCGACGCCGCCGGACGCGCCTTCGTGCAGGGCGACGCCGCCCCCGCGAACCTCCTCACCTCGAAGGGTGCGGAGACCACCTTCTTCGACCCCTTCGGCGGCTGTCACCGGGGCGGCGACACGGTGTGCGCGGTGTTCGCGCGGAACGCCACCATGTTCGCGAGCGGCGACTACGAGGTCGAGCTCCTGCAGGCCGCCGCCGACGACAGCGTCGGCTACACGGTCGCCATTCAACGCGGCCACGCCCGCCTCGCCGGCGCGAGCGAGCCGGTCGAGCTCGCGCTCCGCGTCACCGAGATCTTCCGCTGCGAGCGGGGCGAGTGGCGGCTCGTGCACCGCCACGCCGATCCCGTGAACCGCTAGCTGGTGCTGCTCTACTGGCTCGATCTCTTCGGGGTCGCCGTGTTCGCGGTGAGCGGAGCGCTCGCCGCCGGCCGGCTCGAGCTCGATCTCTTCGGCGTCCTGGTGATCGCCGCGCTCACCGCGATCGGCGGCGGCACGGTGCGCGATCTCCTGATGAACCGCCATCCCATCTTCTGGATCCGCGATCCGACCTATCTGCTCGTGATCGCGGCGACGGCGCTCGCGACGGTGCTCTACGTCCGCTGGCTCCCGCCGCCCGGCGACACGCTCCTGATCGCGGACGCGCTCGGCCTCGCGCTCTTCGCCATGTCGGGGGCGCAGATAGCGGAGGCCGCGCGCCTCTCGCCGATCATCGTGGTGTTGATGGGAACGATGAGCGGATCGGCGGGCGGCGTGCTCCGCGACGTGCTGACTCAGCAGGTGCCGTTGATTCTCCGCCGCGACATCTACGCCACCGCGGCGATCGCCGGCGTCGCGCTCTATCTCGTCCTGCAACGGCTCGGCCTGTCGCGCCGGCCGGCGTTCTGGGCCAGCATCGCCGCGATCGCCGCGCTCCGGCTGGTCGCGATCGCGTGGGATCTGCAGCTGCCGGTGTTCCGCGTCGCGCGCTGAGCGCGGGCGCGCCGGCCGTGCCGCTGCAAGAGCAAGAAAGGTTTGGTGAGCCCCCCAACGCGCGCCAACCCGTACGGGATGGTGTTCTCGGTTAACCCGGTCGCCCGTGCACCGTCAACGTCCTTTCCTCGATTGCCATCCGCAGTGAGATGCCGTCCGACCTAGAGTGCGCCGCCGCGCCGGGCATTCAGAATGAGGAGAGGCGCCAGACGCCGTCCGGCTCCAGGACGAAGATCACGGCGAACGAGTAGGTCGTACCGTCCTTGACGCGCGTCATCTCGTACTCGCGATAGGGTCCGCGCTCCGTCACGAATCGGATGTCCCCGAGCGCCTTGTCGATGTCGTGGAGCGGAATGGTGAGCGCTTCGAAGGCGCGGCGATAGGTCTCTCGCTTGTCGCGGACGATGAAGGTGACGGCGCTCGAAACGTCGCCGGCACGCAGGAGATCCTTCATCCGCGACCAGGAAGCGAGGATCGACCGATCGACCGCATCGCCTGCGACGGCTTCGACCCGATGAGAATCGCCCGTCGGCGTGACGTCGGCGGCGGCCGGAGGAGTACCGAACAGCAGCACGAGAGCCGCGAGCGTGAAGCGGAGGGGAGGCAGAAAGAGGTCGGTGGGTGCCACGGCGGTGTTGATTGCGTATCGACCCATCGGCCCGTGCGCGTCAAGTAAATTCGTCGCACAGGCCGGTCGGATCACTCATTGTGACGCGACGATGGACGTCGGATTCCGAACGCTCGCGAATGCCGCGCGAAGGCGCACGCGATCGGCGCATTGCCTGACAATGCTTCCACGGGTAGCCCTATGGCGGTCGCTCTACTAACCTCGAGAGGTGCCGTCGGCAATGTCTTTCCTACGTGTCTTCGTCCTGTTGGTCGCAACGCTCGTCGCTGCGGTCGCCGACGCCACGACCTTCGAGGTCGGCCCCGGGAAGCCGCTCGCCGCGATCGGCGACGTGCCCTGGGAGTCGCTCGCGGCCGGCGACACCGTCCTCATCTACGCCCGTCCCACGCCTTACAGAGAGAAGTGGGTGATCAGCCGCGCCGGAACCGCGGCGCAGCCGATCACGGTGCGCGGCATCCCCGACGCGAGCGGCAACCGGCCGGTGATCAGCGGTGACGGCGCCACCACCCGGCTCGCCCTCAATTACACGAACGAGCAGCGCGGCATCATCAAGATCGGCACCGCGAGCCCGGACGTGCTGCCGCAGCACATCGTGATCGAGAGCCTCGACGTGCGGAACGCCAAGCCCGGCTACACCTTCACCGACGACGCCGGCACCGCGGGTGTCGCCTACATCGCCAACGCCGCCGCCGTCTACGTCGAGCGCGGCCAGCACGTCACGATCCGCGACTGCATCCTGCACGACGCCGGCAACGGGCTCTTCATCGGGATCTACGACGGCGACACCCAGGACATCCTCGTCGAGGGCAACTACATCCACGACAACGGCAACAGTGGCAGCGCCTTCGAGCACAACAGCTACACGGCGGCGGTCGGCATCACGTTCCAGTACAACCGCTACGGGCCACTCTGCACCGGCTGCGGCGGCAACGGCCTCAAGGACCGCTCGATCGGCACGGTGGTGCGCTACAACTGGATCGAGAGCGGCAACCGCCAGCTCGACCTGGTCGACGCCGAGGACGACCCCTCGCTGATCGTCGACCCCGCGTACCGGACGACGTACGTCTACGGCAACGTGCTGATCGAGCCCGACGGCGCCGGCAACAGCCAGATCGTCCACTACGGCGGCGACAGCGGCGACACCGACATCTACCGGAAGGGCACGCTGCACTTCTACGAGAACACCGTCGTCTCGACCCGCAGCGGCAACACCACGCTGCTCCGGCTCTCGACCAACGACGAGAGCGCCGACGTCCGCAACAACGTCGTCTACGTGACCGCGACCGGCAACCGCCTCGCCATGCTCGACGGCGCCGGGCAGCTCGCGCTCCGCGCCAACTGGTTCAAGACCGGCTGGGTGTCGAGCCACAGCGGGCTCACCGGCACGATCACGACGCCGGTCCCGAACGTCACCGGAAGCTCGCCGGGGTTCGTGAACGAGGCCGGGCAGGACTTCCACCTGACGAGCGGCTCGGCCTGTCGCGACGCCGGCACGAGCCTGAACGCCGGCGTGCTGCCCACCCACGCCGTCGTCCGCGAGTACGAAAAGCATCAGGCCAGTACGGCTCGGCCGGTCGATGGGACGCTCGACATCGGCGCCTACGAGTTCGACTCCGGCGCGACGCCGGGACCGACCGCGACCAAGACCGCGACGCCGAGCGCGACCCCGACATTGAGCGCCACGCCGACCCGCACCGCGACGCCGACGGCGACCGCGACGAAGACGCCGACCCATACGCCGACCCCGACGCGGACGGTCACCCCGACCGTCACGCCGACGCCGACCAAGACCGCCACGCCCCAGCCGACTCCGACCGCCGAGGTCTGCGACAACTGCCTCGACGACGACGGCGACGCCGACGTCGACCGCGCCGACGCCGACTGCCCCGCGCCCGCGGACGGCGCCGCGCTCGGGATCGCCGGCGACGCGGGCCGCGACCTCGCGCGCTGCGCGACCACGCTTCGGAAGGCGGGCGCCCGCTACGCGACCCGCCGCCTCGCCCGGATGCAGAAATGCGTCGCCGCGACCACCAAGTGCGTGCAGCGGAAGCCCGGCGACGCGAGCTGTCTCGAGCGGGCGAGCGCCGGCTGCGCCAAGGAGCGCGCGGCCTTCGCGGTCGACGAGGCCGTGCTCGCGGGCGGGATCGCGAAATCGTGCGGCGGCGTCGCGAGCCCCGACCTCCGCGCCGCCGCCGGCCTCGGCTTCGCCGGCGAGGACGCGCCCTGCCTCGACGAGGGCTCGAGCGCGCCCCTCGATCCGTCCGCGCTCGCGGCTTGCGTCCAGCGCGGTCACGCGTGTCGGGTCGACGAGCTGCTCGCGTTCGAGAGCCCGCGGGCGGCCGAGCTGTTGGCGTTGGTCGGTCAAGCGCCCGACCCCGCCTATCCTTGCCTGCCGGCGCTCACGAGCGGCGGCGGCGCGGGCGTCGGCGACGCAGCGCGCGCCCAGGCCCTCGAGCGCTGCAGCAAGGCGCTCCACTCCGCGGCGGCGAAGTTCACGCGCGGCAAGACCAAGGCGGTGGCGAAGTGCCTCCGCGCCCTCGAAGACTGCCTCTACCAGGACGGCAGCGCCGCGCCGCCCTGCCTCGATGACGCCGTCGCGGGCTGCGCCAAGGCGATCGACACGCTCACGCGCCCGGGGAAGGGCGTCGAAGCGAAGCTCGCGTCGGCGATCGCGTCCGCGTGCGCGTCGCCGGCGGCGTTCGCCGATGTCCTCGCCGAGACCGGCCTCGGCTACGGGGCCGTCGCGTCCACCTGCGCCGGCCTCGGCGCCGGTCCGCTCGACTCGTCGTCGGCCCTCGCGACCTGCGTCGTCCGCCAGCACGAGTGCCGCGTCGAACAGCTGCTCGAGCGCGAGACCCCGCGCCTCCGCGAGCTGATCGAGCTCGGCGGTACGCCGCTCCCGTGACACGGCCACCACCTCGGCTCTGCCGCAGGCGGCCATGAGCGAGCGAGAGAAGTACGCGGACATCTACGGGCAAGCCCCGCGCGTCACCGCGGAGGACCGCGCGGCGGTCGCCGAGATCTGGCAGGGCGTGTGGGGCGACGACCGTCCCTACGAGGTCGCCCCGACCAACTTCATCACCTGGGACGAGCTCAGGCGTTTCCCCGCGGAGCTCCGCGTCGGTGCCGGCGCGCGTCTTCTCGACCTCGGGTGCGGCGGCGGGGGGCCGGGACTCTGGGTGGCGGATCGCACGGGCGCCCGCTTGACGGGGATCGATTGCTCGCCCGAAGGGTGCGCCGCGGCGGGACGGCGCGCGGCGACGCGGTACGGACAGGTCGCGGCCGAGTATCGCGTCGCGGACATGGCGGCGACGGGCTTGCCGGATGCGTTCTTCGACGCGGCGATGAGCATCGACGCCCTGCAGCTGGTTCCGGACCGCCTGGCGGCGTTTCGCGAGTGTGCTCGCGTGCTCCGCCCGTCGGCGCGGCTCGTGCTGACGAGCTGGGACCACCCGGGAGACGTGCCGCGCGAGGCGCTGCTTCCGGGGCGGGAGCTCGTACCGGACAGCAGGCCGCTCCTCGAGGCGGCGGGCTTTCGGGTGGTCGCGTACGATCGGATCGCGAGTTGGGATGAACGCGCCGTCGCGACCTACCGCGCGATGCTCGAGCGGCGTGCGGTGGTGGGAGCCGTCGCGGGCGCGGAAGTGATTCGCGAGGCGGAATGGGGTGCCGTCCACGCCCGCCGGAGCGTCCACGTCTTCATCGTCGGCGAGCGAGCGGAGGCGGGGGCGTAGCGCGAGCGCTTCCGTCGAGCACGCATTCGCAGTAGCTGCTGGCGCCATGTCCGATCTCGTCGTCCATCAGCTGCCGCCCGCCTGGGGCCTGCCCTCGATCAGCCCGTTCTGCCTGAAGCTCGAGCTCTACCTCCGCATCACCGGCATCCCGTTCCGAAGCGTCGTCGACGCGACGCCCTTCCGCGGCCCGAAGGGAAAGCTGCCGTGGATCGAGCACGACGGGAAGAAGATCGGGGATTCGGGATTCATCATCGACTACCTGGAGCGGACGTTCGGCCGCGACCCGAACGCCGGCCTTTCCCCCGCGGAGCGCGCGCTCGCGCTCTCGCTGCGGCGCCTGATCGAAGAGAACCTCTACTGGGTGATGGTGTACGACCGCTGGGTGGTGGAGGAGAACTGGCAACGCTTCCGCGCCGTGGTGCTGGGCGGGGTCCCCGCCCCCTTGCGCCCGCTCATCGCCCCGCTCGCGCGGCGCGGCGTGCGCGCGCAGCTGAAGGGACACGGGATCGGGCTGCACTCGCGGGACGAGATCCACGCGGTCGGGCGGCGCGACATCGCCGCGATCGCCGACGTCCTCGGGGAGAAGCCGTTCCTGATGGGCGACGCGCCGACGGAGATCGACGCGATCGCCTACGGCCTGCTGCCGAACGTCATGCACGTGCCGATCGCGAGCCCCGTGAAGGACGAGGCCCTCGGGCGGAGGAATCTCGTCGGCTACGTCGAGAGGGTGACGGCGCGCTACTTCGCGTCGACGTGACTCAGCTACTGCATTCGAAGGCGCCGCTGCGGAGGCGCCTGCTGGTGTCGCGCTCACGCGCCGGTCGCGCGAACGCCGTGGCGAAGCTCCGCGGCGTGGCGTCGCGGCGGAGCGACGCCTCGTGCGGGCAGTACTCGCTCGCGGCCGTGCGCAGGTGATCGAAATCCACGGCATCGAGGAGCCGATCGCACGTGATCACGGCGACGGGAATGTCGCGGAGCGCGACGTCGTACTGCAGGGCGCGCCGGAACTCCGTCCCGGCGACGCTGGGCTTCACGACGTCGACGACGATCACACACGGTGCGATGCCGAGGGCGATCAATTGCAGGGCGGCGCGACCATGTCGCGCGCAGAAGACTTCCGTGCCGATCGACGCCAGATGATCGCGAATCGCGTCCCGCGTTTCGCCGTCGTCATCGACCAGCAGCACGACGTGATCATGCCCCCGCATGCTGCGAGCGTAGTTGCGGCAACCATCGTATGGGAGCCTGACAGTCAGGGAGATTACGTACCAATAGTGTGCGACTCGGCGTGCCGGATCGCCCGGCCGGGCCCGAAAGCCCATCCCTTGCGAACCCCTTGACGGCCTGGCAGGAACCCCCGCCGGAGCGGTCCCGCACCCCCACAGTCGAGGAGACTCTATGCGTAGCTTCGTGGCTCGGTTTGTCGCCGTGGCTCTCGTCCTCAGTTGCGCCGCCGTCGTGGAAGCCGCCGACCAGGTCGAGCTCAAGAACGGCGATCGGCTCTCGGGCGCGGTCGTCAAGTACACCGGCGAGACCCTGGTCTTCACCACCCCGTACGCCAAGGAGATTCCGATCGCTTGGGCCGAGGTCGCGACCCTCACCACCGACACGCCCTACTGGGTCAAGCTCACCAGCGGCGAGTACGTCTCGGCGCGCTTCGCGCCGCGTGCCGACGGGGTCTACCTCGAGTCGGAGGCGGTCGAGGGGGCCCGGCCGGTGGCGCTCGCCGAGGTGGTCACGATCGGCATCCCGCCCGGCGCGCGCTGGAGCGCCGACGCCAAGGTCATCGTCAACGGCTCGGAGGGCAACACCCAGACCTTCACCTTCGGAGCGGCGGCCGAGGCCTTTCGCGAGACCGACGACGACCGCCTCCGCTTCGGAGGCCTGATCGCCCGCGAGTCCAAGGACGACGAGGACACGGTCAAGAACACGCGCGGCTGGGGCTATTACGACTACCATCTCACCGACCATTGGGACCTCGGCGCCTTCGTCACCCTCGAGTACGACCGCTTCAAGGATCTCGATCTCCGCACCATGGTCGGCGCCGGTCCGGGCTACCGCTTCATCGACACCAAGACCATGCTCTTCAGGGTGCACGCCGGGGTCGCGTACGTGAACGAGAACTTCAGCGAGCAGAGCGACCGCGACTACATCACCGGCGTCGTCGGCGACGAGCTCCGCTGGACGATCTCGGAGACGCAGTCGTTCTACCAGCTGCTCGACGTCTTCCCGAGCTTCGAGGAGGGGAAGGACGTCCTGCTCCACGCCGAGGTGGGCTTCCGGCAGTCGCTCATGAAGGGGATCTTCGTCGAGCTCGCGCTGCTCGACGACTTCGACAACCTGCCGGCCGAGGGACGGAAGAAGAACGACTTCAAGTATCTCGTCCAGCTCGGCTACAAGCTGTAGACGGCGTCGGGTCGCGCCGCGTCGGCGCGGCGCTACTTGACCAGGACGCCCGCGCCGACGATCGGCAGCTGCTGGCCGTCGGGGATGGTGGTGGCGGCGTCGATGGTCACGTCGAGGCGGCCCCGGTTGCGGCCGCCGACCAGCATGCTGAGCTTCAGGGTGACGCCGCCCGGGCAGGCGTCGCCCGCCGGGGCCAGATCGAGCGTGGCCGTTCCCAGGCCTTCGTCTCCGATCTCGTACACGCCGGTCGCGCGATACGCGCACGTGAAGCTGTTCTGACCGGGCACGGCGACGGTCGCGCTGGTGGCGCCCGACACCCCGGACTTCCCATCGAACATCAACGCCAAGAGCTGGCGTGCCTCGACGCGGAACTCGGTCGTCGCCGTCGGAGAAGTTCTGGGTCAGGCTCAGACTTCCGGTATAGCGACCGCGGACGCTGGTGGTGTCGAAGCTGCCGCGCGCGGCCGCGAGGCCCACGCTTCCGACGACCAAAGCCAACAACAGGATGCCGATGACGCGCTTGTTCACGAAGCGGTCGATCAGCATCTTGCGTGCCGTCGGTTCGCGTCCGTTTGCGGTTCAGTTTTGATCGCGCGCAGAACGAAACGGTTCAGAACCGTACGCGCCGTCCATTTGAGTAACGGTCGCGTTTCCGTGCGGACCGCGGGTGGCGGAAGCGCTCAGTCGGTCGTGGCGCGTGAGGCGGTGGCGATCTTCGCCGGGCAGCTCTTCCCGGGCTGCCCCGGGCACGTCGTGACGGCGAGGCCGGCGGTGATCTCGTCGGGGCTCGCCTTCAGCTTGGTGAGCTCGGCCTCCGCCTTGGCGACCTTGTCGGCGCGACCGCTGGCCCGCGCGAGCTCGCGGGCCTGGGCGGCGAGGGCGACCGCGTCGGTACGGGCGCCGCGCCCGGCGTAGAGGTCGGCGAGGGTGATGCGCGCGGTGATGCAGCCGGGGTCCTCGCGAAGAACGCGCTCGAGCATCTTCTCCCCCACGGGCGGGTCGCCGCCGAGGAGCGCGGGCAGACGCATCAGCAGCACGCCCTTCGACGAGAGCGCATCGAGGTTGTTCGGATCGAGCTCGAGCGTGCGATCGAGCTCGCGCATCATGTAGCGAAACTTGAGGACCGAGGTGATGCTCTCGCCGTCGACGCGCAGGAGCTCGCCGAGATTGCAGAAGATCGCGAAGTGCGCCGCCGCGCTCGTGTCGTCGAGCTCGACGGCCCGCTCCGCCAGTGCCTGACCGCGCTCGTAGTGCGCGACCCGTTGATCGCGGGTCGGCGCGACCTGACCCTGCTCGCAATCGCGCATCGCCTGCGCGGCCATCTCGCCGGCGCTCTCGGGCGCGGCGAGCGCGCTCGAGCTCGCGAGCAGCGAAAGCGCGGCCGCGTAGACCAGCGCGCGGCAGAAACGAAGACCCGGGGACGGCACCATCGGACCCCTGTCGCGTATCAGTGGAGAACGCGGGCGACAAGTCGTCGATGCACGTGGTATCCGTTTTCCGGGCGATGCGCTTCGCGGAGCGAGTCAAAAACTTGCCGCGCCTCGGGCTCGGCGTCTCCACCGAGTACGGCGCCGGCGACGCCGCGGGCGCGCTCGACGTGCTGGCGCTGCGCGACGCCCATCCCGAGTACGCGCGCTTCCTCGAGATCGGCGTCGAGACCGCGCGCGGGCTCGATCGTCACGCCCAGGCGTGGGTCGCGCGCGGCCTCCCGACCACGTACCACTACCTCGACGTCAACCTCGACGAGCCGGAGGACTTCGACGACGCCTGGCTCGACGAGGTGCGCGCGCTCGCGGCGGCGATCCGGCCGGCGTGGCTCTGCGGCGACGCCGGCATGTGGCACCTCGGCCGGCGCGAGCGGGGGCACATGCTGCTCTTGCCGCCCATCCTGACCCGCGAGGCCGCCGACGCGATGGCCGACGGCATCGTGCGCCTCCGCGACGCGACCGGCTTCGAGGTGCTGCCGGAGAACCCGCCCGGACAGGTCTACCTCGGCGACCTGCATCTCCTCGACTTCTTCGCGCGCGTCGCTCGAGCGCGCCGACACCGGCATGCTGCTCGACTGCGCGCACCTCGCGATCTACCAGCGCCTGGCGGGCCACGCGCCGACGACCGGGCTCGACGGCTTCCCGCGCGAGCGCGTCGTCGAGCTGCACGTCGCCGGCGGCAGCGAGCGCCGCCACGACGGCTTCGTCTGGGTCGAGGACGACCACACGCCGGCCGTCCTCGCCGACACCTGGACGATCGTCGAGACGATCGTCCCGCGCGCGCCCGAGCTCCGGGCGGTCGTGTTCGAGTGCGAGCGCAACCCGCTGGCCCAGTGCCTTCCCGGGTTCGCGCGCCTCGGCCGGCTGCTGGCGCCGGTCGCTCCCGCCTTCGCCGCCGACGCATCGGCATGAGCCACCTAGCGCTCCGGCGCGTGATGATCCGGCTCCTCCACGATCCGCGTCTGGTGGCGGCGCTGTACGCCGGCCACGAGGACGCGCTCGCGGACGTCGACCTCACGGCCGCCGAGCGCGCCTGGCTCCTCGCGGCGCCACCGGCGGCGTGGCGCACCGATCCGGCGCGACCCGTCCGCCTCGTGGCCGCGCTCGCCGAGGAGTATCCGGCGACCGTCGCGCGCGCGACGGCGCACGCCGCCGAGTTCCTGCGCTCGCCGCACTTCCACCGTGCGGTGCAGGAGCGGGGCTCGCTGGCGCTCGCCTTCGGCGATCACCTGGCGAGCGGGACCGACCCGGACGTCGTCGCGCTCGCGCGCCTCGAGCGCGCCATCGCGGCGGTCCGGCGCGCGCCGCGGGCGCCGGCGCCGAGCCCGGCCGGCCGCTTGCGGCTTTCGCCGCGCGCCGTCGTGCTGCGGCTCCCGCGCGGGACGCTCGACCTGCTCGCGGCGGCGCGTCGGGGCGAGAGCGGCGGCTCGCTCGGCGACGGCGAGGAGGCGGCTCTGGTCGCCGCCGCGCCCGGTGCGACCGAAGTGGAGATCGAGGGTCTCGAGCCGGAGCTGGCGGCTCTGCTCGAGCGCGCCGCCGGCGCGGGCGCGACGCGACGAGCTCCTCGCCGAGGCCGTCGGCTCGGGGCCGATGCCGGCGCGGAGGTGGCGATCGTCGATCGGCTCGTCGTCGACGGCATGCTTTTGTGAGGTAGCCTAGGGCGGACGGATCGCTACAACAGTTCCTCATGCGACGGACGCTGACGGCGTTGGCGCTCGCGGCCGTGGTCGGGCCGGCGGGCATGGTGGGGGCGGAGGAGTCGGCCGCCCTCGGGCGGTGCAGCGCAGGAACCGCGGAGCGGCTCGGCTTCATCGAGGAGCGCCTCGAGCAGCGGCGGCCGTACGCCACCTGGTGGTGGCGCGGTTGGACCGGCTTCTACGGCATCGGCGTGGTGGTGCAGAGCGTCCAGGCCGGCACCGAGGACGACGGCGGCAAGCGCGCCGACTACATCGTGAGCGCCGCCAAGGCGAGCTTCGGGGTCACGCGGCTCCTGGTGTGGCCGATCACCGCCAAGAAGGGTGCCGACCCCATGCGGGTCGTCGATCCGGTCGACGAGCCCGCCTGTCGCGAGCGCCTGCGGATCGGCGAGGAGCTCCTGCGGAGAAATGCACGCGAGTCGAAGTCGCGCTGGGACTGGAAACGCCACGCCGCGAACGTCGGGATCAACGTCGCCGGCGGCCTGATCGTCGCCGAGGGCTTCGACGAGTCGCGCGGCTGGCGCTCGGCCGGGATCGGCATCGCCGTCGGCGAGGCCTTCACGTTCTCGCACCCGTGGAAGGCCGACGACGACCTCGCCGAGTACGAGAGCCGCTTCGAGCCGAGCGGCGTTCCGGCGGTGAAGCCGGTGTCGTGGACGGTCGGCCCGACGCTCGGCGGCGTGCAGCTCCAGGTCAGCTTCTGAGCGCGCGCGCGGCGGCGCCGCTCGCCGCGCGCTTCTCGAGGTCCAGCAGCGCCCGCTTCCGCGCCGTGCCCCAGCGGTAGCCGCCGAGCTCCCCGTTCCCGCGGATCACCCGGTGACAGGGGATCAGGACCGCGATGCGATTGGTCGCGCAGGCGCGCGCGACGGCACGGGCGGCAAGCGGCGCGCCGAGCGCCGTCGCGACCTCGGCGTACGAGCGCACGTCGCCGGCCGGGATCGCCTGCAGGGCCTTCCAGACCTCGAGCTGAAAGGCGGTGCCGCGGACGTCGAGCGGCAGGTCGCGATGCGGCTCGCGGCCTTCGAGCCGGGCCGCCAGGATCTTCATCCAGGCCGCGAAGTCGGACGCGCCCTCGCCACCCATCGGCGAGCAGACGGCGCGCGGAAACTCGGCGGCGAGCGCCGCGCGCAGCTCCGGCTCGCTCTCCCCGAATTGCAGGAAGCAGATGCCGCGATCGGTCGCGCCGATCATGGTGAGCCCGAGCGCGGTCCGCCCGCTCGCGAAGGAGATCGCCACGCCTTCGCCGCCCTTCCGATACTGGGCCGGCGTCATGCCGAGCCGTCCGTCGCTGCGCTCGTAGACGCGGCTTCCCGATCCGAAGCCGGCGCCGTAGATCGCGTCGGTGACCGAGGTCGCGACCCGGAGCTCGCCGCGCAGGCGCTTCATGCGGCACGCCTCCGCGTACTCCCGCGGCGTCACGCCGACGATCGCCTTGAAGCTGCGCTGGAGATGAAAGGGGCTCACTCCCGACGTCTCGGCCAGGACGGCCAAGGTCAGGGGCTCGTCGAGGTGGCCTTCGATGTAGCGGCAGACGTCGGCGATCCGGCGTGTGGCGGGATCGGTGCCGGTGAGCGCGCGCGGATGGCAGCGCAAGCAGGCGCGGAGCCCCGCGGCTTCCGCCGCCTCCGGCGTGTCGTAGAAGCGGACGTTCTCACGCTTCGGCCGCCGCGCCGGACACGACGGCCGGCAGTAGACCCCGGTCGTGAGCACCCCGTAGTAGAGCCGTCCATCGTGCGCGCGATCGTGGGTGACGACCGCCTTCCAGGCTGACTTCTCGTCCATGACGTTTCCTCCCGGGACGATACATCATGCAACCCGCCGGCCGCTGCCATCCGAGGCTTGCGGTCGAAATCAAAGGGAAACGCTCGCAAGATCCGGATGGCCGCACCCGTCGTCCGACCCTAGAAGCGTCCGCATGCGCGACCTCATCCTGCACCATGTCGCCGCGGCGCAGGCGACGCCGCGTTGGGACCCAGGCTGGCCGGCGGCGGGCGACGAACGCTTTGCCGATTGCATCGGTGCGCGCGTGAGCGTCGTACCGGACGACAGACGACCGGATTGGCTACGAATCGCCCGGAGGCTATGAGGGCACGATGGGAGCATCCGTGGAGAAGGTCGCGCGTCCCATCGCTCCGATCCTGGTCGTCGAGGACGACGAGGACACTCGCGACGCCATCGTGCTCGGCCTCGAGGCCGAAGGGTACCAGGTGCTCGCGGCGTCGCACGGCCTCGAGGCGCTCGAGTTGCTCGAGCTCGGAAACCGCCCGTGCCTCATCCTCTTGGACCTCATGATGCCGATCATGGACGGCGTGCACTTTCGGATGCAGCAGCTGGAGCGGCCCGAGGTGGCGGAGATCCCGCTGATCGTGATCTCCGCTTACGCGCAGTTGACGCGTGCCCACTGGCTGCGCGCCGCCGATTACCTCCCGAAGCCGATCGACTTCGACTGCCTGCTCGACATGGTCGAGCGGCATTGCCGGAAGCCGTAACGGCCTCGGGCGTGGGCTAATCTTCGGCGTCCGCGATCAAGGCGGCGACGGCGCCGATCAGCTGCGCCGGCTCGACCGGCTTCGCGAGGTGGACGGCAAAACCCGCCGCCAACGCCGAGGCGCGATCCTCGGCGCGAGCCTGCGCCGTGAGGGCAATGGCGGGAAGTCTGACGCCGCCTTCGCGCTCGAAGCGTTGCAGCCGTTGCAGGAGCTCGTAACCGTCGACGTCGGGCATGGCGATGTCCGAGACCACGACGTCGGCGTGCCAGGCGCGGAGGGCCCGGAGCGCGTCGTCGGCCGACTGCGCCGTCCGCACGTCGGCGCCATGGCTCTCGAGCAGCATGGCGAGCGCGGTGCAGGTGTCGGGATCGTCGTCGACCGCGAGGACGCGGGTTCCGGCGAGCGCGTTCGACGGCGGCACGCTCGGCGTCGCGGACTCATCCGGTCTGAGCGGAGCGTCCATCGGAGCCGGCAGGCGCACCGTGAAGCGCGCGCCGCGATTCTCGCCGGGGCTCGTCGCCTCGACCGTGCCGCCGTGCTGCTCCACCAGGTGGCGAACGATGGCGAGGCCGAGACCGAGGCCGCCGTGCGCGCGTGTCGTCGAGCTGTCGGCCTGCCGAAAGCGGTCGAAGACGTGAGGGAGGAAGGACTCGGAAATGCCCTTGCCCGTGTCGCTCACGGTGAGCTCGATCGCCCCGGCGGCGCGGACCAGGCCGATCTCGACGTGCCCGCCCGCCGGCGTGAACTTGATGGCGTTCGAGAGCAGGTTCCACACCACCTGTTGCAAGCGGTTGGGATCGCCGAACAGCACTCCCGCCGCCGGATCGAGGTCGACCGAGACCTCCACCCCCTTGGCCTCGGCGGCGAGCCTGACCGACTGGATGGCGGCATGGATCACCGGGGCCAGCTCGAAGCTCTCGCGCTTCATCCTGAGCTTGCCGGTGATGATGCGCGAGACGTCCAGGAGGTCCTCGATGAGCTGGACCTGAGCCTTGGCGCTGTTCTCGATGGTGGCGACCCCGCGTGCGGCGGTCTCGGTGTCGAGGCGCCCGCTGCGCAGCATCCGCGTCCAGATCAATATCGGCGTGAGCGGGGTCCGCAGCTCGTGCGAGACGGTGGCCAGAAACTCGTCCTTGATGCGGTTGGCCTCCTCGGCCTCGGCGCGGGCCGTGCGCTCGCGCTCCAGAAGGTCGGCGCGCTCCCGCTCGGCCGCCTTGGTGGCGGTGATGTCACGGAGGAATCCGGTGAACAGCGGGCGGTTTCCCGATCCGACGCGTGCGATCGCGACCTCGACCGCGAACGTCGTGCCGTCGGCGCGCAGCGCCGTCAGCTCCGTCCTGCGGCCGATGACCGAGCGCGTCCCGGTGGCGAGATGACGCGCCAGCCCCGCGCGATGTCGCTCTCTGAGCTCGGGCGGTATGACCAAGGCCGCCATCTCCTTGCCGCGAACGGACTCGCGGTCGAGGCCGAACATGCGCTCGCCCGCGGCATTGATCTCCATGACGCGACCCGCGGCATCGATGGTGATGATCGCGTCGAGCGCGGAGTCGAACACCGCCTGCATGCGTTCCTCGCTGACGCGCGCCGCGGCCTCGGCATCCTTGCGCTCGATGAACTGGCCGATCTGGTGACCGACGCTCGCCATCAGATCGCGGAGTCCCTGGTCCGGCTCGCGATCGTTGCGGCTGAAGAACTCCATCACGCCCAGCACCTCGCGTCCCAGCAGCAGCGGAAACGCGAAGCCGCCGCGGAACCCGACACGTTCCGCGAACTGGGCGCGCGGGAAGTTCGGGTCGTGCGCCACGTCCGGAATCCAGGTGGCGGCGCCGTGCTGCCACACCCGTCCCGGCAAGCCCTCGCCGGAGGCGAACGTCCGGGAGCGGCTGGCGGTCTCGAATGCCGCGAACGATTCGTCCGTCGCGTGCCAGGTCTCCGCGCAGCGCAGCACACTGGCCTGCTCGTCGACCCGCCAGAGCGCCGCCCATTCGGCCACCAGGTGCTCGCCGATGGCGGCGAGGATGCGGGGCATGGCCTCCGTGAGCGACGCCGCCTCCGACAGCACCCGAGTGATGTCGTGCTGGGCGTGGAGGCGCTGCGCGGTCCGAACGCGCCCCGCGATCTCGACCTGGGCGGCGCGGTAGAGGCTGGCATTGTCGAGCGCGAGCCCTGCACGCGCCGCCAACTCCTCGGCGAAGGCGAGATCTCGGCGATCGTACCGCCGACCGGATTCGGCCGTCGCCAGCGTGATGACGCCGAGCGTCCGGTCGCGGGCTCGGAGCGCCACGAACATCGCCGAGCGGTAGCCGAAGGCGCGCAGCGCCTCGAGGTGACGCTGGTCGTTGGCGATGGCGATCAGCGTCGCATCGGTGACCTCGGTGATCAGTACCGAGCGACCGGTCTCGATCACGCCCGTCCGTGGGTGGCGATGCTCGGGATCCGGCATGAAGGTGGACGCGACCCGCGCCAGCGACGTCTTGCTAGGATCGGCATGCGTGATCGCCACCCGTCGTACCGAGCCGTCGTCCCCCAGGCCGTCGACCGAGCACCAATCCCCGAGGAACGGCACCGCCAAGCGGGCGATGCTGGCGAGCGTGGTGTCGTAGTCGAGGGTGGCGGCGAGGAGGTTGCCGGCGTCGGCGAGGAACGCCGCTCGTTCGGCCGCCCGCCGGCTCTCGTTCATCGCCGCGCGCGCGCGGCGGTGGGCGTCACCGAACGATCCGGCCATGATACCGACGATGATGTGCAGGCTGAGACCGACCCACTCTTCGTGCATCGGAATCGGATCGACGTACGCCGCCGCCGTGGCGCTGACCACGAGCGCGGCCACGGCGGGCGCGAGCCCGCACACGTAACCGACCGCCGCCAGCACCGCGTAGTCGAGGATGGGAGGCACGGCGGTCGCGAACGCGGTCGACAGTCCGTACCGCAGGACGGTTGCGGCGGCGACCGAGGCCAGCGCGACGGCATAGCGGGCGCGAGCAGCGTCGGGCCACACCGTGGGCGGGCGCGCCGGTCGCGAGCGGCGACCACTCGCGAGGCGTCGCAGTAGCGAGCTTCCGAGACCCATCGTGCCTCGACGTGAACCGTACGGAGGCCGAGCACCACCGTCAAGCGCCCATCAAGGGGCACGGGGGATGCCTTTCAGGTCTCGCGGCCGCGCACGGCGATGACGAGCCCGGAGCCCGCGACCAGATCACGGACCACGCGCGACGCCAGCACCTCGACCGCGCCGGCCGCGATCCAGCAGGCGCGAATGAAATGCCCGGCGTCGGAGCGATGCCGTCCGAGACGGTGCGCTCCGACGCCGAGCCGTCGTCACTGTACGATTTCGAAGTTGAGGAAATTGACGCCGTTCAGATCGATGACGCTGCCGGCCGTCGTGCTGCAGTTCCCGTAGTAGTCCTTGAACTGGCACGTCCCGGTGAGCACGGTCGAGCCCGTCATCGTCTGCGGGCCGCCGCTGCCGTTCGGGATCGTCGCGGTCTGCACGCTGACATCGTTGTTGTAGATGAGCGTGTCGGAGATGTCGGTGCCGGCACTCCCGGAGCCGCGTACCAGCACGCCCACTTGGGAGTTGTGGATGAAGCTGTCCACGATCGAGGTCGTGCTACCGGCGGTGACGCCGGTACTGGCGCCCCCGACCGAGACCCGCGTGATGGTCTTGTACGGTCCGAGGCCGCTGGTGCCGAAGCAGGTGTAGTTCAACAAGTCGATGTGCACGTCGGTGATCGTGGCGTTGTAGGTGTCGGCAACGGCCGTGGCGCCGTCGCTCCAGCAGCCGATGATGGAGCCGCCGCCCTCGATCTTGACGGCGTTCGACGTGCTCGTGTCGGTGTTGTCGATCGCCTTGCCGCACGTCCCGGTGCACTCGAGGGTGTGGCCGTTCATGTCGAGCGTCACGCGATCGGCGAGCTCGACACAGTCGCCGCTGCTCACGGCTTCGTCCTGCTGCATGATGATTTTGCACGTGGCGCCCGAGCCCGAGATCACATGGCCGCACAATCCCGAGGCAAAAGGCGCGGTGCCCGTATTCAAGGTAGTGGCGTACACATTGCATACGCCGTCGACACAGCAGTTGGCCGCGAGGGCGTTCGTCGACGCAAAGCAGCCGAGCAATATCATGCCAATGGCAACAATTGTGGTTTTCATTCTCATATCCTCCTGGAATATGATCGTCACTGCACTACTTCGTAGGAGTAGGTGGTGAGGCCGCCGATGAATGCGAGGAAATTGACGCCGGTCAGGTCGATGGTGTTGACGGCGGGTCCGCAACTGCCGCTGTAATCCTTGAAAGCGCACGTAGGAGGCGCGAGCACGGTCGAGCCGGTGAGCGTCTGCGGCCCGCCGCTGCCGCTGACGGTCGTCATGGTCTGGATGTTCGTCGAGTTGTTGTAGAGGAGGCTGCCGGAGATGCTGGTGCCGGCCCCACCGCTCCCGCGTACCTTCACGCCGACCGTCGAGTTGTGGATGATGCTGTCCACGATCGAGGTCCCTGCGCCGGCATCGACGCCGGTACCGCCGCCGTCCCCGATCGAGACTCGCGTGATCGTCTTGTACGGTCCGAGGCCGTTGGCGCCACAGGTCGCCAAGTCGATGTGCACGTCGGTGATCGTGGAGTTGTAGGTGTCGGCAACGGCCGTCGCGGCGTCGGTCCAGCAGCCGAGGATGTCGCCGCCGCCCTCGATCTTGACGGGGTTCGACGTGGTCGTGTCGGTGCTGGCGATCGCCGTGTCGCAATAGCCGGTGCACGTGATGCTGTGGCCGTTCATGTCGAGCGTCACGCGATCGCCGAGCGTGACGCACGATCCGCTGCTCAACGAGTCGTCCTGCTGCATGATGATTCTGCAGGTGGCGCCTGACCCCGAGATCGTGTGACCGCACAAACCCGCTGCGAAGGGCGCGGTACCGGTATTCAAAGTGGTGGCGTACACATTGCATACGCCGTCGACACAGCAGTTGGCCGCGTAGGCATTTGTCGACGCGACGCAACCGAGCAACAGCACACCAATGGCTATAACGGGGGTTTTCATTCTCACGTCCTCCTCGAAATGTGATTGGGTGACCAGGTCCCGCTGCGGTGACAACTCTGCGCAGTACTGATCGGGTTACTCTGTCGCAATGAAAAACCCGTGAGCGCCGACGAAACTGTGTCACTCTGAATCAAAAATCGACGACGCGAAAAAAGGCGAGGAAACGCGTTGTGATGTGGGTTGTCGTCGGCGCAAGCGATTGCCGCTTCGCTTCGCGAGAGCGGCGGATGCGCGCGCGGCTACGACCAGAGGCCGGGGAAGGCGTCGGCGTCGACGGTGAATCCGGGCAGGATCGTCGCCAGGTCCGACGTCTTCACCAACAGGTGCCGCTCGAGCGCCTCGGCGAAGACGCTTCGGAAGTCGGTGGTGACGGGGAGATCCTGGCCGCGGTAGAGGCCGCTCGGCGCGAGGCCGGGCCACGCGCCGTCCTTCAAGAGCACGCGCCCGCCGGCGATGCCGCCGCCGAGCGCCATCATCACGCCGCCGTGGCCGTGGTCGGTGCCCTCGCCGCCGTTCTCGGCGACGCGGCGGCCGAACTCCGTCATGGCGAGCGTGAGCGTGGTGGCGGCGTGCGATCCCAGGTCGGCGTGAAAGGCCGCCAGGCTCGCGGCGAGGTCGCCGGCGACGTCGTGCGTCCGGTTGATCGTATCGGTGTGATGATCCCAGCCGCCGAGGTCGATGGCGATGGCGCGGACGCCGACCTCCGCCTTGACGAGCGCGGCGGCGTCCTGGAGCGCGCCACCAAGCTCGCTCGGCGGGTAGACGACGCCGGTCGCGCGATCGACGGTGGCGAGCACGTCGATCGCCTCGAAGGCGAGGGCACTCGCCTGGCCGAGCACGGCGCCGGCGGTTCCGGCCTCCACGTCCTCGTAGCGGGCGGCGAGGGCGGCGCGCCGCTCGTCGATGGCGTTGCCGGTGAGCGTGAAGCCGCCGAGGCTCGGGAACGCAAGGGAGGGCGCCGAGCCCTGGAGCGCCTTGGCGCGAGTGTGTCGCAGGGTGACGCCCGCGATCGCCTTGGCGCCGCCCGCGATCGCCAGGTAGCGGGCGAGCCAGCCGTCGACGATCGAGCGGTTGCCGGGGGCGGCGCGCTCCATGAAGTCCTGGCAATCGAAGTGCGAGCGCGACGGATCGGGGCTGCCGGCGGCGTGAATGAACGCGAGGGCGCCCGACGTGTACAGAGGCGCCAGCGGTGCCAGCACCGGGTTCAGGCCGAAGAAGCCGTCGAGGGCGAGCTCGTGGCCGGGCGGGACCTGGATGGTCGGCCGGCTCGTGTAGTACGCGGGGTCGCCGGCCGGGACGACCAGGTTCAAGCCGTCGGCGCCGCCGCGCAGGTAGAGTGCGACCAGAACCGGCGTGTGCATGGCGGCGGCGGCGCGCCGCGCGCCCGCGGGCAGAATGAAGGCACTGAGCGCGGCGGTGGCGGTGCGCAGGAAGTCGCGGCGCGTGAAGGTCATGGTGGAGACGTTCGCCATCAGTGCACCAGGAACTCCGGGCTCGAGAGCAGGACGGCGGCGGCGGCGGCGCGCCGTCCCGGATCGCCGGAGCTGCCGAGCACGTCGAGGAACGCGATCGCGGTGTCGCGGGTCGAGGCGGAGACGCCGCCCGGGAAGAAGTCGGCGCCGAAGGCGTCGACGATGCCGGTCGCCGTGCCGTCGCTCGCCGGCAGCGCCGGCACGATCCCGTCCACGCCGCGCGTCGCGAGCTCGATGACGTTGAAGCGCAGCAGCATCGTCCCCGGGCTCGTCCAGGCGGCGGAGACGTCGGGAAAGCCGCTCGGCGCCGGGAAGCCGTAGAGATCCTCGCCGAGCTCACGGATGCGGCGGCGGATGCGGTCGAGGTTGAGCGTCGCCGGATCGGCGTGAACGGCGCGCGCCAGGCTCGCCATCAGGTGCAGCGGGCGTTTCACCTTGGCGCCGCGGTTGGCGGGCTCCTCGAGGAACTCCGGCGAGAGCAGGATCGTCTCCATCACGGCGCGGAGGTCGCCGCCCGTCGCGAGGAAGGTCGCGGCCGCCGCCTCGACCAGGCGCTGGGGCGGACGCTCGGAGACGAAGCGGATCACCAGCTTCCGCGCGATCCGTGCCGCGGTCGCGGGGTGGGCCGCCAGGAGATCGATGACCGCGAGGCCGTCCTCGTAGCCGCCGTTCGCCGGAAGGGCGAGGCCGAGCACCTGTTTCGGCCCGAGGTCGTGCCAGGCGGGGAAGAACTCGAAGCCGTCGACCGCGCTCTGGTCCTCCCTCCAGCCGGTGAAGGCGCGCGCGACGTCGTTCACGTCGGCCTCGGCGAAGCCGCCGTCGGCGCCGATCGTGTGCAGCTCCATCACTTCGCGCGCGAAGTTCTCGTTCAGGCCGTCGACCTTGTTCCGCCGCCCGTCGAGGTAGTCGCCCATGCCGGGGCTGCGCGCCACCGCGAGCAGGAGGTCGCGGAAGCGGCCGAAGACGTACGGCCGGATGGCGATGCGCTCGTAGGGGCTGATGTCGTAGTCGCGGCGGTCGGTCGCGACGATGTTGAAGTGGTTGAACCAGAAGTCGACCAACACCTGCTCGAGCTGGCGATGGCTCGCGATCGCGCGCAGGACCTTGGCGTTCTGCAGCTCCTTCAGCACGTCACCCGACTGCGGCTGCCCGGGGACGACGCGGTTCGGGTAGTGGATGCGGAGCTCGAGAAAATTCATGCCGAGGCTCGGAAACCGCCTCAGCATGTCCTCGAATTCGTCGTTGGGAATCGTCTCCGGATGGAGCTGCTCCGCGATATAGCCGCGGACGCCGAGGGTCTTGAGACGCTTCCGCGTGTAGGAGTCGGGTCCGTAGCCGAGGCGATTCAGCACGTGGGCCGCGAGCTCGGGCGAGGGGCAGCTGAGATCGGCCGTGCCGTTGTCGGTGAGGTCGCAGGGGATCGTGAGCCCGTAGGCGCCGGCGCGCCCGCGGTAGAGCTCCATCCGGGCCATGCGGACGGCGCAGGCGGCGAGCGCGTCGGGCGTCGTGACGTCCACGCAATGAAGCTGGAAGAGCCGCTCGAACGGCGTCGTCACGCGTCCGCAGGCGAACGCGGTCTTGGCCTCGAGCCGGCGCGTCGCCGATGCGACGCTCGGGCCGTGGATGCCGGCCGCCTCGGCCCACAGCGCACGCAGCAGTCGGGCCGCGCCGGCCGCGACCGCCTTCTGGCAGCGCGCCTCGTCGCTGCCGGGAGCGGCCAGCATGTTGAGGACCGGTCCGAGCACGATCGTCACGATCTCCGTGCCCGCGAAGCGCGCGGCGTCTGCGAGGGCGGCGGCTCCGGCGTAACCGGCGGCGGGACGTTGCGCGGGGTCGCGGCGGCACCAGCGCGCGTCGGCGGCGGCGAGGCGGCGGAGCGTGGTCGCGAGCCGGAAGTCGAGGCCGCTCGTGAGACAGATCTCCGCGTCGTTGACCCCGAGGTGGTTGCCGTCGATCGGGCGCGCACAGGCGAGCGCGTTCTTGCTCGCCGTCGCGACGATCTGGAGACCGTAGCGAGCGACGACGTCGAGACAGCGCGCCTCCGCGGGCGCACCGGCGCGCGCGGCCGCGGGAACCGCGACCGTGAGCGCGAGGGCGAGGATGCCGCCCAGAGGTCTCGACGACATGGCTCCGCCGTCAGGGTGCCGTGACGATCAGGGTCACCCGGCCGTTGCCGGTGGTGTCGAGCCCGGTGCCCGGATCGTGCGCCGAGATCACGGCGACGCCGGGCTTCAGCGCGATGATGCGGCTGCGGTCGCCGGGCGGGTTGTCGGCGCGCGCAACCGACGGATCGCTCGACGAGTACACGACCTCCTGGGTCAGGTTCACCTGCCCGCGGTGGAGGAGCTGGCCGGTGCAGGTCAGCTGGATGGTCTCGCCGACTTTGAGCTGGTTGTCGTCGGTGCTGAGGAAGATCGCGAGCAGCGACTTGTCGATCTCGAAGGTCGCGTCGTCACCCGAGCTGGTCGACGAGATGCCGTCCTGGGGATCGAACGCCGAGATGGTCGTCGTGCCGATCTCGAGCGACTGGATGCGGCTGCGATTGCCCTCCTCGTTGGTGGCGACCGCCACGTTGGTATTGCTCGACGACCAGGTGACGCCTTGGGTGACGTTGATCTCGCGGCCGAGCGCGTCGGTGCCGACGGCGGTGAAGGAGAAAGAGCGGCCGCGGCTGCGGGTCACCAACGACGGCGACACGCGGATCCGCGTCAGCGGACCGACCACCGTCACGGTGGCGCTCTCGCCAGTGTCGTCGCTTCGCACGCCGGTCACGGGATCGACCGCCGTGATCACCGCCGTGCCCTGCGCCACCGCCTGGGTGAGGCTCAGGTTGCCGCCGTAGTTCAACGCGACGACGACCGCCGGATCGCTGCTCTCGTAGACGAGGTCCTGGGTCACCACCTCGCTGGCGCCGCCGACGTAGTAGCCGACGGCGGCGAACGACGCGTACGCGCCCGGACGGCGCGTCACGGTGGGCGGCACCAGCACGATACGCTCGAGCGGGCCGCGGACCCCGAGCCGGAGGCTCTGACCGAACGTGTCGGTGTTGAAGCCGGTGAGGTGGTCGGTGGCGGAGATGGTCGTCACGCCCGGACCCACGGCCCGCACGAACCACCCGAACACGCCAAAGGTGACGGTCGCGACGCTCGGATCACTGGAGACCAGCGTCACGTCGGTCGCGTCGAGCGGCGCCGGCCCGTCGGGGAATTCGCCGATCGCGCTCGTGTAGTAGCCGTTGCCGACCGAGAGCAGCGAGGAATTCGGATAGAAGCGCGGCGCCGGCAGCTTCAGGCTCTGGAGATTCGCGAGCGAGCGCAACGCGATCGTCTGCGAGACCAATCCCGTCACGGGGTCGGTGGCCTTCACGAACGCCGTGCCGCTGCCGACCGCGTCCAGGCGGCCGCGGTCGCCGGCGACGTTCGGGGCCGCGACGATCGACGGGTTGCTCGACGTGAAGACCGCGCGCTCGGTGACGTATTGCTTGCCGATCGGCGGCGGGAACTTGAGGACGGCGATGGCGTGCCACGAGCGCGACGCGCGGATCGGGAGCCAGGAGCTGGGGTTCGGCCGCTGCAGGAAGAGCGACGACGCCTCACCGACCGTCACGGTGGAGGGCTCGTCGCACGCGACGCCGGTGATCGGATCGGTGGCGGTGACGTGCGCCTCGCCCGGCGCGACCGGCAGGATCCGGCTGCGATCGCCGGCAGTGTTCGGCGCCGATACGATCGTCGGGTCGTCGCTCTCCCACGTCACCTGCTGCGTGATCGCGCGCTCGAAGCCGCCCGGATAGAAGCCGCGCGCCGTCAGCTGGTGGTAGTCCCCGAGGCCGATCTTGACGACGGTCTCGGTGATCTCGCAGCGCTCCAGCGGCCCTACGACCGTGAACGTGACGTCGTCGCCGGAGGCGGTCGACGTGATGCCCGAGAGCGGCTCGGTCGCCGACAGCACGGCGGTGCCCTCGGATACCGCGCGCACGCGGCTGTGCTCGGCGGGGTCGGCGTCGTTGGTGGGGGCGCCGACGCCCGGGGTGTCCGAGGCGTAGATCAGGCGCTCGGCGATCGAGCGCGTGTAGCCGCCGGCGAAATGGCCGGTCGCGCGCAGCAGGAACGACTCGCCCTTGCCGCGGGTGATCTCGACCGGCAGGAGCTCGACCCGCTCGAGCGTCCAGTTGACGGTGAGGACGGCATCGTCGCCGGTCGCGGTCGAGGTGACGCCGGTCGCCTCGTCGAGCACGGAGATCACGGCCGAGCCGCCGTCGACGGCGTCGATGCGGCCGCGGTCGCCGGCGACGTTCGGTGCCTCCGCCGCCGCGGTGCTGCTCCACAGCACGCGCTCGGTGAAGTCGACCTGGTCGCCGCCGTCGTAGACCGCGGTCGCGGTGAAGTGGACGCTCTTGCCGATGTCGACGCTCGTCTGCGGCGGGTCGATGCGGAGGGTGAAGCCCGGCGGCGGCGTCAGGGTCGGCGTCGGCGTGGGGACGGCCGTCTGCTGCGGCGTCGGCGTGGCGCCGATCCCGCGCACGTCGGAGACCACGCAGAAGTCGACGGCCGCGGTGAGCGCCAGCTGCTCGGCGCCGAAGCGATTGGTGGTGGCTGCGCCGCGCGGAAACGGCTTCTGCGGCGGCTTCGTCTTGGTGAGCTTGGCGCGATAGCAGGCGAGCGCCGTCGGCTCGGACGGGGCGCTCGGGTCGGCGCCGCCGACGTCGGCGGGGAAGCAGAGCCGGGTCGGCGCGCGCACGTCGAATTGCCAGGAGCCGATCGCGCTCTCGATCGTGAGCGGCACGGGCGACGGGTCGGCCGACCCCGCGGCCGGCTCGGCGTCGTAGCACGCGAACGCGTCGAGCTCGCCCGGCGCCGCCGAGGCGGCGGGCGGCGGGTCGACGACGAACGTGGTCGCGACCATCAGGTCGTCGAGGCCCTTCACCCGGAGGTCGGAGGTGCCGAAGCGGTTGGTGACGCGCTGGGTCTCGGCCGCCGGCTTCTTCTGCGCCGGGCGGGTGCGCGTGATCTTGGCGCCGTACGGCTCGAGCCCGCTCCCCGCGTCGGCGGACGAGCCCGCGGGCAGGCAGAGCCCGAGCGACTTCTTGAGGTCGACCTTGAGCGCCTCCGCGCCGATCACCCGGTCGCGCACGTCGAGGCCGGCCTGGGGCGCGAAGCGCAGGCTGCGCTCGATCTTCCGCGCCGGTCCACCCTTCAGGCAGAGAAAGTCGTCGAGCGTCGGCGCCTGGGCGTGCGCCCTCGGGGCAGCGCCCCCGAGACCGGCCAGCAGGGTGAGCGAGAGCAGCAGGGCGGATGGACGGAAGCGGCGTATGGGCGACATCAGTTTCCTCTGGCGCGGAAGCGGTTGGGATCGTTCCGACCCGTCCCGTCCGCGGAGTAGGTCTGCTCCCAGCAGGCGCCGGTGCTGGCGCGGAGCTGCATGCGCACCGGCGACGCCAAAGGCAGCGTCGGGGGGTGGAAGAAGCGGCCGCGGGCGGTGAGGGTTACCCGTGCCTGGCCGTCGTCTCCTGGGGTGAGGTCGATCGAGGTGAGGCCGCCGGCGGAGCCGCCGGCGTCGCGGTAGCGGTACATCGCGCCGGAGAAGAACCGCTGCCAGCAGAACTTCCGATCACGGCAGAGGCCCGCGGGGGGAACGCCGATGCCGAGCAAGGTCCGTGGCGATCCTTGCGACTCGTCGTAGAGACAGAGCTCGTAGGCGTCGCGGATCGCCGGCTCGCCGAAGTCGCCGCCCCAGGTCGTCGCACCCTTCCGCCAGCGCCACGCCAGGCGGCCGCGGCCGGAGTCGGCGTTGCGGTCGATCGTCAGCGTCGACTGGCGCGGATCCAGCGAGGCGCGGCAATCGTCTCTGGGCGCCGCGACGCAACCGAGCTCGGGGTCGCAGGTGCCGCAGGGCCAGCACGGACCCGAGGTCGCTATGCAGGTGTTCGCGGCGCAGACGCCGGCGCCGCCGCACGCGCCGGGGATCGTGCAGGACGCGCCGTTCCCGCGGAACCCGCACCACGGCATGCAGCACGACGTCTCGGTGCCGTTCGCCGCGCCGTCGTCGCATTGCTCGGCGTTCGGGCGCAGCACGCCGTCGCCGCAGACGTTTCTGACGCACTGGTTCGAGCAGTCGTCGTCGTCGACCTGGTTCCCGTCGTCGCAGGCCTCGCCGTCGGTCACGAGGCCGTTGCCGCAGCCGGTGGCGGTGCAGTTGGCGTCGCAGCCGTCGCCGCTCACGTAGTTGCCGTCGTCGCATTCCTCGCCGGTCGCGACGGCGCCGTCGATGCACGAGGTGTAGGCGCGAAGACCGCCGTTGTGGTCGGCGAAGACGTGGGTGAGGATCGTCTGATCCCAGGCGGCGACGGCCTGCAGCTGATCGCGGTACTCCGGGGGCGCGTCGGGGATGATGCCGATCAGCTCGCCGGTCTCGGGATCGAAGACGTACACCACGCCGGCGTCGGTCTCGTGGGCATAGGGGCCGTAGTCCGCGCAGCCGTCGCTCACGGCGAGCTTGTCGCCGAGCACCGGCAGGAGCCCGCCGAAGCAGCCGGAGGGTGAGGAGCCCGGATCGAGGATGGTGCGGAGGAACGCACCGTCGGCGGCATCGAACACGTGGACGCGGCCCTTGCCGCGTCCCACCACGACGCGATCGCCGACGACCACCACACTGTCGCCGAAGAGGCGATCGACGTGATCGGGGTCTGCGAAGACTCGGAGGATCGCGCCGGTCGCGGCGTCGAAGAGGTAGACGGCGTCCTCGCGGCGGCCGCCGATCAGGACGTCGTTGCCGTAGGGAACGATCGCGTCGCCGAACTCTCCGACTCCCGGCGTGGGGTCGGCGAAGGTCCGGAGGAGCGTTCCCGATTGGACGTCGAAGAGGTGCACGGCGCCGGCGCCGCGAACCAGCACGCTCGAGCCGAGCGCGACGATCCGCCCGCCGAACTCGCTCGGATCCTCGGGCGGCGGCGGCAAGAGCGTGTGCGCGAGCTCGCCGCTCTCCGGATCGAAGACGTAGATCGCGTGCTCTGGGGGGTCATAGACCAGCACGCGGCCGGCGATCGCGGACAGGCCCGTGCCGAAGCGGTCCCACGGCGTGTCCGGCGTCGGGTCGGCGAGCTGCTGGCGGAGCGCGAAGGTCGTGCCGTCGTAGACGTCGACGGTCGTCTCGCCGACCGGCTCGACCTCGGGGTCGAAGGGGCCGTCGAACGGCGCGGTGCTCACGACCACCAGATCGTCGCCGAGCGCCGCGATCGGTCCCATCCGGGAGAGCTCCTCGTCGGGCATGTCGACCATGAAGTAGTGGAGGAGCTCGCCGGTCTCGCGATCGAGGATCTGGACGTTGGTGCCGTAGTACTCGCCGGGCGCCAGCACGAAGAGCCGGTCGCCCGCCAGCACCGTCTGCGCCCCGAAGTGCGGCTCCGCGTCCGGGACGCCGCTGCCGCGGCCCCAGAGCTGCCGGAACCACGCCAGCCGCTCGAGCGGTGACGTGCAGGTGAGGGCGGTGCTCGGGTCGTGGCGGCAGAGGCCGGAGAAGGTCTCGCAGGCGTCGGCGGTGCAGCCGTCGCCGTCGTCGCAGTCGCGCGGCGCGCCGCCGGCGCACGCGCCGTCCAGGCACGTGTCGCCGAGCGTGCAGGCGTCGCCGTCGTCGCATGCGCCGCCGGCGGGCTCGACCGTGCAGCTCGGCCCACAGCAGTCGCCGCCGGCGAGGTTGCCGTCGTCGCACGCCTCGCCCGCGGTCACGATCCCGTTACCGCACCCCGTCGGGCGGCAGTTGGAGTCGCAGCCGTCGCCGTCGACGAGGTCGCCGTCGTCGCAGGTCTCGGGGTCTTGCTGGATGCCGTCGCCGCAGACGTCGCCGAGGAAGCGCGCCACGTTGAACGTGCGGTCGCCGCCGACCGCGACGGCCTTGCCGTCCGGCTGGAGCGCGACGGCGAAGAAGGCGTTGGCGACGCTCGCTACGCGCACGCCCCCGCCGGGGCCGAACGACGCGTCCGGGCGTCCGCTTCCGATCGACGCGCACCACGAAGCCTTCGTGCGTGCTGCGCCCGACCGCGATCGTGCGCCCGTCGGGCTGTGCGACGAGCCCGAAGAGCGACAGGACCCCCACGTCGACGCCGAGCTGATCCAGCGGGATCGCCGTCCGCCCGCCGTCGCCGAAGCTCGCGTCGAACGCCCCGTCGGCGGTGAAGCGTTCCATGCACGTCCCGCTGCAGATGGCCGTGATGGTGCCGTCCGGGTTCAGCGCGAGCTCGTACGCGTTCGCGCCGGCGACCTCGCCGCCGGAGCCGAAGGAGTCGTCGAGCGTGCCGTTCGCGTGATAGCGCGCGAGGCGGTCGCCGCCGACCAGGATCTTGCCGTCCGGCTGGAGGGCGAGCGCGCGGCCGGTCCAGGCGCCGCGGACGAGCATGTCGGTCGCCCCGTCCTCGTCGAGCCGTGCGAGCACGAACTTGGACGGCGTCGGATACGGCTGCTCGATGTTGCCGAGCACCAGGATCCTGCCGTCGGACTGGACGAGCAGCGCGGCGCTCGTGAGGAAGCTCCCGTCGGGCCGGAGGAGCAACTTGCCGTGATCGGCGAACGAGTCGTCGAGCGTGCCGTCGGGATCGAAGCGCAGGAGCACGCAGGCGGCGGCGAGGACGAGGAGCTTGCCGTCCGCTTGCAACGCGCCCGCGGTGCCGCGCTGGACCCCGTCGGTCACGACGACCCCGCCGCTCCCGAACGAGGGGTCGAGCGTCCCGTCGGGGAGGTAGCGCAGGACGGCGACCAAGCCGTTGCCGCCCGAGTCCATGCCGATGGCGACGATCTTGCCGTCGGGCTGCAGCACGAGGCCCGACGGAAACGTCAAGGTGTTGCCTGGGAGGTCGGTCTCCACGATGCCGTCGCCCGCGAACGACGGATCGAGGTCGCCCGGCGCGGCCTCGACGCGCGCCGCGGCGGCGAACAGGAGGGCCAGGCCCGCGATGCAGCAGGCGGAGCGCCGCGTGGGACCGATCTGGGAGATGCGCATGTGGGGCGGCAGCGCCGTCAGGGCGCGGTGATGGTCAGGGTGAGGTTGCCGGCGGGCGTGGTCGCGATACCCGTTCCGGGGTCGAAGGCGGAGATGATTGCGGTGCCGGGCGCGAGCGCCAGCACGCGGCTGCGGTCCCCGGGCGGGTTCTCCGCCTTGGCGATCGCCGGGGCGCTCGAGCCGTACTCGAGCTGCTGGGTGAGGTTGATCTCGCCGCCGCCGACCAGGTGTCCGGTCGCCGTCAGCTGGATGGGCTCGCCCACCGTGAGCGCCGTCTTCTCGGCGCCGAGCGTGATGCTCTCGAGGATGCCGCTCACGACCAGGGTGGCGTCGTCGCCGCTCGCGCTCGACGAGATGTCGTCCTGCGGGTCGTAGGCCGAAATCGTCGTCGTGCCCTCGGCGACGGCGTCGACCCGGCTCTTGTTGCCGTCGGGATTGGTGGCGACGGCGACGCTCGGATCGCTCGACGACCACGTCACCGTCTGTGTCACGTTGATCTCGCGGCCGTCCGCGTCGGTGCCGATCGCGGTGAAGCTGAACGAGCGCCCGACGCTCCGGGTCTCGTCCGTCGGCAGGACTCGGAGATTCACGAGCGGACCGACGATCGTGAGCGTCGCGCCGTCGCCGCTGTCGGCGGTCGAGATGCCGGTGGAGGGATCGGTCGCGTCGATGACGGCGCTCCCGGGCGCGACGGCTTCGATCAGGCTGCGGTTCCCGGAGGTGTTGGTCGCGACGGCGATCACCGGATCGCTCGACGAATAGGTCAGGTTCTGTGTGATGAGATCGGTCACCCCGCCCTCGTAGTGCCCGATCGCCGCGAACGCCTGCGAGCCGCTCACCCGGCGCGTCGTCTGTGCCGGCACGAGCTCGATGCGCTGGAGCGGGCCGGGCACGGCGACCCGAAGGCTCGTCCCGAAAGCGTCGGAGCTGAGGCCCGTCTGAGTGTCGACGACGGAGATCGTCGCGAACCCGTAGTCGATGCCGCGCATCGATCCTTGATCGTACGGAAATCCCGACGGGACGATCTCGACCACGGCGGGGTTGTCGGAGGCGTAGACGACGTCCTTGTCCCAGAGCGGGCCCGGACCGTCGGCGTAGTGTCCGCGCGTCTCGATCTTGAAAACGTACCCCTTCAACAGCAACAGCGGGCCGCCGTCCGCCTGCCGATGCAGGACCTCGACGCGGGAGAGGCCGGCGAGGCTCCGCAGGGGAATCTCGTACGTGGTCTGACCGTCGACGGGGTCGGTGGCCTTGACGAACGCGGTGCCGCTGCCGACGGCGTCCACGCGCCCGTGATCGCCTTGGGTGTTGGGCGCGCTCACCACCGTGGGATCGCTCGACGAGAAGAGGACCTTCTCCGTGACGTACTTGTAGTAGGCGGGCGCCGAGAGGCTCTGGGTCACGCGCAGATGCCACGTGTCGCCGACGCGGCGCGGGGCCGCGGAGAGTGGATCGGCGGTCGTGTAGAGGCCGAGACCCAACGCCTCGCCGACCTGGAAGGTGACGGCGTTCTCGCAGACCTTGCCGGTGACCGAGTCGCTGGCGCTGACGTGGGCCTCGCCGGGGAAGAGGGCCTTCACGCGCGAGCGGTCGCCCTCCGTGTTGGGCGCTTCCAGAACCGCGGGCGCGTCGCTCGACCAGACCACCTGCTGCGTCAGGTTGCGCTCGAATCCCCCTGGGTAAAAGCCGCGCGCGGTCAGCTGATACTCGTGGTTGGTGGCGAGCGGGACCGGCTCGATCCGGGTGATCGCGCAGCGCTCGAGCGGCGGCGCGACGGTCAGCGCGACGTCGTCACCCGAGGCCGTCGAGCTCACGTTCGAGAGCGGGTCGGTCGCCGAGAGGATGGCGGTGCCCGGAGCCAGCGCCAGCACGCGGGCGTGCTCGGAGGGCACGACGTCGTTGGTCGGCTTGCCGACGCTCGGATCGCTCGAGGCGTAGACCACGCGCTTCGCGATCGAGCGCGCATAGCCGCCCGCGAAGTGGCCGACGGCGCGCAAGCGAAAGGACTCGCCTTCGCCGCGCGTGATGATCGGCGGCTGCAGCTCGAGGCGCTCGAGCGTCCAGTTGACGGTGAGGATGGCGTCGTCACCGGTGCTGGCCGAGTTGACGCCGGTCGCGGCGTCGACCACCGAGATCGTGGCGGAGCCGGCGTCGACCGCGTCGACGCGGCCGCGGTCGCCCGCGACGTTCGGCGCTTCGATCGCCTCGCTGCTCGACGACCAGAGGACGCGCTCGGTGAAGTCCTCGGTGTCGCCGTTCGTGAAAACGGCCGTCGCCTTCAGGTGGGCGCTCGTGCCGATGTCGACGCTGGCGCTCGCCGGGTCGATGCGGAGCGTGAAGTCGGGGGGCGGCGTGAAGGTCGGGGTCGGCGTCGGGCCGCTCGCCGTCCGCCCTGGCGTCGGGGTGGCGCCGACGGCGCTCGCGTCCGAGGGTACGCAGAAGTCGAGGCTCGCCGTGAGCTTCAGTTGCTCCGAGCCGAAGCGGTTGAGCACCGCGGCACTACGCGGAAACGGCTTTCCCTGCGGCGGCTTGGTGCGGGTGAGCTTGGCGCGATAGCAGGCGAGGGCGTTCGGGTGGGACGGGGCGTCCGCGTCGCTGCCGTCGAGGTCGGCGGGGAAGCAGAGCCGGGTCGGGGCGCGGACGTCGAATTGCCAGGTGCCGATCGCGCTCTCCAGCGTGAGCGGCGCCGGGGCGGCCGCGGAGGCGCGGCCGCTGCTGCGTTCGACCTCGTAGCAGGCGAAGGCGTCGAGCGCGCTCGGCACCGACGACGGCGCGGGCGGCGGATCGAGCAGGGCCGACGACGGGACGAGCACGGCGTCGAGGCTCTGCACGTCGAGCTCGTCGGTACCGAAGCGATTGGTGACGCGCTGGTTCGCGATCGCCGGTCGGGCCTGCGCCGGGCGCGTCCGCGCGATGCGTGCGTTGTAGAGCTCGAGGGCCGGGCTCGCGTCGGCGCTACGCGTCGGCAGGCAGAGGCCGAGCGGCTTCTTGACGTCGATCGTGAGCCCGGACGAACCGACCACCCGATCCTTCAATGCGATCGCGCTCCGCGCTCCGAAGCGCAGCGAACGGTCGGCGTGGCGCGCCGCTCCGCCGCGCAGGCAGAGGAGCTCGCCGGGTGCCGGTTCCGGCTGTGCGACGGCCTCGACGGCCACCAGCAGGCCGAGGCCGAGGGCGAGATAAAGGGGGAGAGAGCGCAAGCGCGTGTGGCAGGAGCAAGCGCCCTGCCACGGCGAGTGCATATTTCCTGGGTTTCCGGGGCTGCGCTGCGCGGTTTTTGCACGACGACACGCCGGGTCGTGCAGGACCGCATGCCTCTATTCCGTGCCCGCCGACGGCGGACGGCGCCGGGTGCGAAGGTCACCCGTGCTCGCCGCCCGCCGGGGGCCTCCTTTTAGAGCGTGCCGAGGAACGCCAGCAGCGACGACTGCTGGTGCGCCGAGAGCGCCGTGAAGCGTTGGCGTGAGCGCCGCCCCTGGCCGTCGTGCGCCAGGATCGCCTCCTTCAGCGAGCGGGCGCGTCCGTCGTGCATGAGCGTCGTCAGCAGGCGGACGCCCCAGAGCGGCGCCGTGCGCATGTCGCGTCCCGAGGCCCGCCCCTGTGCGATGCCGTCGCCGAGCGCGCCCATGTCGTGGAGCAGGAAGTCGGAGTAGGGCGCGAACGTTCGGTAGGCGAGCGCCTTGACCGGGCTCGGGCCGGTCTTCAAGAGCGGCAGATGGCAGTTGGCGCAGCCGACGCCGTTGAACAGCCGACCGCCCTCCGCGACCGCCCAGCTCCGGCTCGGGAGGCGCGGCGGCGGCGCCAGGAACTGCATGAAGTCCCGGAAGAGCTCGAGGTCCTCGAGGTCGTCGTCGACGCCGGGAACCGGATCGCAGGCGAGAACCTCGCAATCGCCCTGCGGACAGCTCTCCTCGGGGAAGAACGGCGTCGTGATGCCCATCTCGTTCAGATAGGCGTCGCCCGCGAAGTCGAAGAGGTTCGCGACCTGGCCCTTCCACCCGAACTTGCCGACCTGCTGTTTTCCGGTCGACACGCTCTGCACCAGGTTCGGCCGTCCGGCGGTCTCGTGTTGATAGCGCCGCTGCAGGTGCGAGAGGGCGAGGAAGTACGCGTCGGGGACCGCGTCGACGAGGCCGAGCCCGAAGAGCGACGTCGTACGCCGCCCGGCGACGACGGTGGCGTCGGGTGGAACGAGCTCGCCGACGTAGTCACAGTCGCCGGCGACGCCGATGCCGGTCGTCTGGATGAGGGAGCCGCCGATGTACGACATCGCGTCGAACGCACCGTCGGTGCCGGTGGTGCCGAAGCGGGTCTCGACGATGTCGCTCGCGCCGCCGATGCCGCCGAGCGTGTGGCACGCGGCGCACGACGTGTCGTTGAAGACGGGACCGAGACCATCGGCGGCCACCTCGACCTCCTCGAAGGCGTCCTTGCCTTCGGTGAAACGTTCCTGCTGCGTGTCGGTCAAGCCCGAGATGGGCAATCCGAACCGTAGCGTGGGTGCTCTGAAGTCCGCCGCATCGGCGGCGCTGAACGCCAGCGCCGTCGCAACGACGGCGCAGCACAAGGGGGTCGTACGCATGATTTCTTCCTCCGATCGAGAGCGCAAATTCGCGCGGCGCGCCGGCGGCGTCGGAGTTGGAATAGGATTGTTGCGTCGGGGCGTCAGCGAAGCGCGAGACGCGCGCGCCGAGCGGTCATGATGCCTTCAAGATCGATGCCACCTGCATACGGGGTCGCGTCGCGTGTCGGAGCGTGTGAGACGACGCGCGCGCAAGGGCGATCGCCCGCCCGCGAGTGGCAAACTAGGCCAAAAGCGCGGACGAAGGGGCCGTCACGACGGGCATGACTGCACGGCGGGCATGATTGTTTCATTTCATCCGGAGAAAATCCCGTCGCGAGCGTTCCCAGAGCGTGAAACGTCGACGAAACGAGAGACGATCATCGACGCGATGTCGATGACGGCCGTTCGATCGATCGCGAGTGCGAGATTCTCGCGTCAGGCGCCGCGCGAAGCGAGCGCAAGCACACGGCGCGCGGCGGCGGTCGGCGAAACCTGCCCCGCGACGACCGCCGACTCGAGCTCGTCGAGCAAGCTGCGCACATCCGCTCGTGCAAGGAAGCGCGATCGGATGCCGTCCTCGACGACGTTCCAGAACCACACCCGTTGCTGCTCGCGCCGCTTCGCGTCGAGCTCGCCGGTGGCGCCGAGCTTGGCGCGGTGGTCTTGGACGATGGTCCAGACCGTGTCCATGCCGCGCGACTCGAGCGCGGAAAGCGTCACCACCGGCGGATCCCACGTCGGGCTGGTGTGACGAAACAGGTTCAGCGCCGCGATGTATTGCGTCGCGGCTTGCTGGGCGTGGGCCACGTTGTCGCCGTCGGCCTTGTTGATCGCGAGCGCGTCGGCGAGCTCGAGGATGCCCTTCTTGATGCCCTGCAGCTCGTCACCCGCACCGGCGAGCATCAGCACCAAGAAGAAATCGACCATCGAGTTGACGGCGACCTCGCTCTGGCCGACGCCGACCGTCTCGACGATCACGACGTCGTAGCCGCCGGCCTCGGCGACCAGCATCGCCTCGCGGGTGCGCCGCGCGACGCCGCCGAGCGAGCCGCCGGACGGGCTCGGGCGAATGAACGCCTCGGGCGCGGCGGAGAGCCGCGCCATGCGGGTCTTGTCGCCGAGGATGCTGCCGCCGCTCCGCGAGCTCGACGGATCGACCGCCAGCACCGCGACCCGTTTGCCGAGTCCGATCAGGTAGAGCCCGAAGGCCTCGATGAAGGTGCTCTTGCCGACGCCGGGGACGCCCGTGATGCCGATCCGAACCGCGGCGCCGGTGGCGGGCAGCAGGCGCTCGAGGACGTGCTGGGCCGCCTCCTGGTGGTCGTCGCGCGTGCTCTCGACCAGCGTGATGGCCTTGGCGAGCAGGCGCCGATCGCCGCTCTGGACGCCGGTCACGAGCTCGTCGACGTCGATCATTGCGTCGCGTGCGCGATGGCGGCGCCGTCGTTGCGCGCCTGATAGCAGTAGATCTGGATGCCCGGCACGCGCACGCCCTGACAGGGCCGGTAGCGCTCGGCGAGGGCGGCCCGGAACTGGCCGTCGGGATCGGTGATCCACCAGCGCCCGACCATGAAGATCGCGCGCCGCTTGCCGGGGAACGGCAGGTCCTCGGCGACGGTGCCGACGTCGTCGGCGTCGAGCGGCGTCGCTTGCGGGGGGTAGAGGCGGAACTTGCGGTTCGGCCAGTGGAAGCGTGCGAGGTGCTCCATCTCGGCCGAGGTGACCAGGATCTCCTCGTCGACGGGGACGTGGTGGTCGAGCCACTGGCCGGCGGAGCGGATGTCCTCGCGTCCGTGTGTGGTGTCGTGCAAGTGGAGAGCCGTCGCAACGAACATGACCACGACCATGAGTATCGTCGATGCACCTTGCCACGTGCGCGTCCCGTCCGGAACCATTCCGGCCGCGACCACGACGAGAAACGGGGCGAAGGCGGCGGCGAAGTAGCGTGGGTGCACCCCCGCGCCGGCCAAGAGGCGGTAGGCGAACGGCGCCAGCAGCGCGACGCCGAAGCTCGTCAACAGCACCGTGCGGGCGGGCCTGTCGAGGGCGCGCGTCCCGGCGAGGGCGATCAATAGAAACGACGGGATCAAGGCGAGCGCCATGGGCAGGTCCGGAATCACCGAGCGCGGGCCGAGCAAGTGGAGCTCCTCCGAGGTCGGCATGAGCGTGTAGCCGGTGAGCAGCGACCACACCACGCCCGGCAGCGCGGCCACGCCGAAGACGTACTCGCCGGCGAACTTCCCCATCGCCGATTCCAGCGCCAACAAGACCAGCGCGCCCGAGAGCAGCCCAGCGGCGATGCCCGCCGGCAACCAGTTGCGGAGCGGCCGCGGGCGCAGCATCAACAGCGCCAGACCCTGGCCGGCGAGGAAGAAGATGCCGTAGTAGTGGGTCGCCACCACCGCGAACGCGAGCACCACCCAGAGCACGCCGAGCCGGCGCGAGCGGCCCGTGACGAAGCGCAGCACGAGGAGCAGGGCGGTCACCGCGAAGGTGGCGAGCAACGCATACGGGCGCGCGTCCTGCCCGTGCTGGATGAGGAAGGGCGAGATCGCGGCGAGCCATGCCGCGGTGCGGGCCGCGCGTCGTGTGCCGGCGGCGAGCTCGGCCGTCGCCGCCACCAGCGGGATGAACGCGATCGATGCGAGCACGCCCGGGATGCGGAGGAGCCACGGCGACAGGCCCGTCAGCTCCGTCCATGCCTTCGCCGACACGTAGTAGGCCGGCGCCTGGTTGTCCCGGATCAGCGACGCCAGGTAGCCGTCCCACGGCGCGCGCATCAGATCCGAGGTGTAGGTCTCGTCGAACCAGAGCGGCGCCGTGCCGAGATTGACGAAGCGGAGCACGATGCCGACCCCGACGGCGCCCACCACCCAGCGATCCCAGACGACCCGACCCACGCAACGCCCAGCATACGCGAGGATGCGCCGGCGATCTACGCGCCTTCGGGGGTCAGGCCCCCGCCCAATCGCGCGTCGGGACCCTGCCCGCGCGCGGCTTTCTCGTCAGCTCGGCAGACCGTTGTGCTCGCGAGCGGCCGCAGCGAGGGTCTCCATCACCCGTTCACTCGGCATCCGCTCGCCGCTCTTGAGACCGAGCCGCGGGTCGTCGAGGACGGGGGTGAGCATGATCCGGCCGCGGTCCATCTGCCCGAGCAGGACGACGTTCAACGCCGGCGCCCGCACCTCGAAGTAATCGGTCGCCGGCCGGCGATCCTGCGCGGCCAGCCGCTCCCGCACCCGCGTCAGCATGCCGATGTAGCGAGGCGCGCCGTAGGAGACCACCTGCCATCGCTGCTCGGCGAGTTGCACGACCATCGAGGATCGAGCTCGATCGCCGACGACGACGGGAAACGTGACCCGACCAGTGGGATGCAGCAACGTGCTCACATCCGTTCCGGGCTTGTAGCGCTGCAGCTCGTCGAGGCGAATCATGAATTCCTGCGATGGCGTCCCGAGCGTCGCCGACTGGACCTGCTCGGCCGAGTCGAAGCCCATCGCCTGAAAGTTCTTGCTATTGACGAGCGCAGCGAACGTCCGCAGCCCGGTACGAGCTGCGACGACAGCTGCCTCGCGCTGGTCCTCGCGGAGTGACGTGTATTGCGCCTGCACGATCGACGCTCCCGGCCCGATGAGCAGGAGCGACACTATCACGATGGCGTTGGTCCTCGAGAGCGGCTTCATCATGGCCTCCTCTAGCTGATTGGCTCGCGCAATGCCTGCCTATTTGCGAATTTCGTAGAAATCGTCCCAATGCGTGTAGCCGCCGCCGCTCACGTAGGCGGCATACGTTATGATCCGATCGTCTCCCGCGCAGGGCCCCCACGGATCGAGAATGGCAACGAAGTTCTGGTTGTTCGCGGTGACGTAGCCGCGCGCGACCATCATGTGTCCCCCACCCCCGGTCCAGTGCCACGAGTAGGCAATGGGTGTCTTGCCGCAGTAGGTGTCCTCGGCGAGCTCCTCTTGCAGCTGCGCCCAGGTCAGAGCGGTATCGCTGGTCCGCTTGAATTTGAACCCGTATTTGTCGAACTCGGGCCAGCCGCCGATGACACACGGCGGATCTGCGATCGGATTGCTGCACTGGCTGCAGGGACAGTCGGTGCGACCGAACCGCTTGTTGGCCTCGTCGCACTGGGTGACGTTGGTCCCGAGAAAATCCATGACCATCTCGCCGCTCGCTGCCCAGCACCACATCGAGGTTTCCTGCGGTCGAAGACCCACGGCGAGCGAGCTGATGGTGGCTGGGGAGCAGCAGCAGGTCGACCACAGCGCCGCTGCGCATGCGAGGATGATCTGCCAATGGCTTCTGGTGATGTGCATTCGTCTCTCCTCACCTGTTCGTGTGGTTCGTACGAGAATGAATGTGGCTCTCAGGGTGCGTAATGAATCCATCATAGTCAATGAAAAATAACGGCGTACGTATCGGAATGGCGCAGGGAATCGTCACTATCGGCCGGCCGTCTTCTGCGATGATTGTAAGTGCGCCGTTCTGGGGCGGCTTCAAAAAACTCTGTTCCGGAACGAGACAACCGCGTGTCCCGTCGGCAGTTCTCAATTGTCATGGGCCGCACTGCTCGCTACGTACTGAATCGAGGGGAAGAGTGAGTAGGGAACGACATTCACGCGTTCACAACCCGATGGGAGGACGTCATGGCACAAGAGTCAGCGAAAGCGAGAGCGGCAATTCAGTCATCCGTCGTCGTTCACATTCCGGCTGAGGTCACCTTCGACCTGTCGAAGTTCGGCAGAGTCATCGCAAATCTAGGGGAGCGTCTTGGCTGCGGACCCTGCATCTCCGGAGCCAATTGCACGTTCCATATTATCAATGAATTCGAGGTCGACCCGGTGAGTCTCAAAGTCAACGTGCGCGGCGATATTCAGCACGCGTGATCGACGCAATGGGCGCGAGCGGTTCGAATCGCTCGCGCCCGTAGGCTCTCACAATGTTCCAACCACCCCATCTCGGCGCCGGTCTCGTGTACAGCTCGTTTCTTGTCGAGCTGATCGACCGTGATCCTGGACTGATCGATTTCGTCGAGATCGAGCCCGAGACAGTGTGGATTCAGTCGGCTCCCGGAGCGTGGGATTTCCGCATGAGCGCCAGCGAGCTCGAGCGCCTGCGCATCCTCCCCTGCGCGAAACTATTGCACAGCATAGGATTTCCGGTGGGAGGCTCTTGCCCGCCCGACCTCGGTCATGTGGCGCTGCTGAACGGCATGGCGGACGTACTGAAGAGTCCGTGGATCAGCGAGCATCTGAGCTTCAATACGGCGCGGGTCGGTGGCGAGATCAGGCGGACCGGAATGTTACTGCCTCCGCTGCAAACGTCGGAGGGTGTCGACGCTGCCGTGCGGGGAATACGCCGCTACGCGGCAGCGCTCAATCGGCCGTTGGCAATCGAAACCGGCGTGAACTACCTCGAGCCCAGGCCGTTCGAATTGAGTGACGGAAGCTTCATTCGCCGCGTCGTTGAGGAAGCCGATTGCGGCATCCTCCTCGATTTGCACAATCTCTGGACCAACGAACGAAACGGACGTCAAAAGGCCCTCGACGTCATCGCCGAGTTGCCGCTCTCTCGCGTTTGGGAAGTGCATGTAGCGGGGGGCGAGGAGCGGAGCGGCTACTGGATCGATGGCCACTGTGGGTCGCTGCCAGCCGAGGTACGCGTACTCGCTCGTGAGATCATTCCGTGCTTGCCCAACCTTGGTGCGGTCACTCTGGAAGTCTTTCCTGCGTACTTACCGGCCTTCGTGGCTGACGGCCTTCACCGCGAGCTGGAGGGCATACGCGAAATCTTGAGCCTGAGTAGGCGCCCTTTCACAGGTCGCGTGTCGCAGGCTGCAGCCATGCCTTGCGGAACCGCCCCGCGTGTCGCTGACTGGGAGCAGGCACTCGCCGACGGCATCCTACGGCTGTCGCCGAGAACAGAAGTCGGGAGGACGCTGGCAGGGGACTCGGCCCTCGGCTTGTACAGCGAGCTGCTGGAAGAGTTTCGCGCATCGATGATCGGTACGGCACTGGGACTGACGACTCGCCTGCTGCTTCTTCACATTGGCGAGAAGGGCATGCGCCAGCTGCTTTCCCGTTTCTGGCGCCGCAGCCAGCCGGAAATGTCCGCAGCGGCCGAGGCCATCGGCTTCGCGGAGTTTCTGCGCACCGAGCAGCCCAGCATTCCCTTGCTCGATGAAATCCTTTCATTCGAAATAGGGGCAGTGCGCGCGATCATGGAGCAGCGGCCACAACATGTGCTGATCGGCTGCGACATCCGCCTCGCGATCGCGCATCTAGTGGAGGGCCGGCGCCCTCTGCCACCGGGTCCGACCCCATTCGAGTTCGTAATCGATCCGCCGATCGATTGACGAGGGTCTAACTCACCTCGCCGAGCCGGCGCTCGAGAAACCGCCGCTCGCCGTCGTTGGCCGCGAGCTCGATTGCGCGCCGGTAGCTCGCCGCCGCCTCGCCCGGGCGGCCGGCGCGGCGCAGCAGATCCGCCCGCGCCGCGGCGAGGAGGCGATAGTCGTCGAGCGCGCCGCCCGCCTCGAGCGCGTCGAGCAGCGCGAGTCCCTGATCCGGACCGTCGGCCATGGCGACGGCGATGGCGCGGTTCAGCTCGACGACCGGCGACGGTGCGACCTCCGCCAACAGGCCGTAGAGCGCCGCGATCTCGCCCCAGGCCGTGTCCTCCGCTCGCTCGGCACGAGCGTGGACCGCCGCGATGGCGGCCTGCAGCGTGTAGGGACCGAGCGTGCCGCCGCGCACCACCGATTCGAGCGCCGCGATGCCCTCGGCGATCTTCCGTTGGTCCCACTGCGTCCGGTCCTGCTCCTCGAGCGGGATGATCTCGCCGTCGGCATCGAGACGCGCCCGGCGGCGCGCGTCGGTGAGGAGCAGGAGGGCGAGGAGGCCGCGGGCCTCGCTCGATTGCTCGAAGAGCCGCACCAGGAGCCGCGCCAGGCGAATCGCCTCGGCGCAGAGATCGGCGCGGATCGGCGTGTCGCCGTAGGTGGCGGCGTGGCCCTCGGTGAAAATCAGGTACACGACCGCCATCACCGCCTCGAGCCGCTGCGGCAGCTCGCCCGGGTCGGGGATGCGATAGGGAATGCCGGCGTCGCGGATCTTCTTCTTGGCGCGCACCAGGCGCTGCGCCAGGGTGGGGACCGGGAGCAGAAAGGCGCTCGCGATCTCCTCGGTGGTGAGGCCGGCGAGGGTGCGGAGCGCGAGCGCCACCTGGGCGTCGATCGCGAGCGCCGGATGGCAACAGGTGAAGAGCAGGCGCAGGAGGTCGTCCTGGATCGGGTGGTCCTCGTCGCCGCCGTGCTCGCTGCGTTCGAGCTCCGCGATCACCGCCAGCTTGCCGAGCTTCTCCGTGTAGAGGCTGCCGCGGCGCAGCCGATCGATCGCCTTGTGCTTGGCGGTCTGGATGATCCACGCGATCGGCTCGTCGGGCGCGCCCTCGCTGGGCCATTGCTCGATCGCCGCCGCGAACGCCTCCTGCAGCGCCTCCTCGGCGACGTCGAAGTCGCCGAGGCGGCGGATCAGGGTGGCAAGCACCGGCCCCGATTCTCGTCGATAGAGCGCTGCGATATCGTCCGGGGTCATGGTGACGGTCGTGTCGATCTGCAACGGTGTTGTCGAAAGGAGGACGTCATGTCGTATGTACTGCTGATCGTGGAGGACCAGGACAGCCGCAGCGGTCCGATCGAGCAGCGGCGAAATCGATTCGAGCGCATGATGCGGTTCTCCGACGACTTGAAGACGCGGGGCGTGCTGCTCGCCAGCGAGTCGCTCAAGTCCCTCCGCGACGGAGTACGTGTGCAGCGGCGCGGAGGCAAGCCCGTGGTCGTCGACGGTCCGTTCGCTGAGGCCAAGGAGGTCGTCGGCGGGTTCTTCCTGCTCGACTGCGACACGCGGGAGGAGGCACTCGCGATCGCGGCGCAATGCCCCGCCTCCGAGTGGTCGAGCGTCGAGGTCCGCGAGGTCGGCCCCTGTTACGAGCAGTGACGGTCGTTACGAGACCTTCCGAACCGGCCTGACCTCGACGGCACCGAAGCGCGCCGACGGGATGCGCGCGGCGATCCCGATCGCCTCGTCGAGGTCGGCGGCCTCGATCAGATAGTAGCCGACGAGGTGCTCCTTGGTCTCGGCGAAGGGGCCGTCGGTGACCAGTCGCTGGCCGCGCCGGATGCGGATCGTCGTCGCGGTGGTGGTCGGCTCGAGCGCGTCCCCGGCGCGGAAGTTGCCGGTCGCCACGATCTCGCCGGTGAACGTCCGGTACGCGGGTGTGACCTCGGCGCTCTCGGCCTCGCTCATCCCCTCCCGCTCCGTCGCGTCCTCGTAGATGATCAAGAGATACTGCATGGCGTCATCCTCCTCGGCTCCGTCTCCTTGTCGAAATGGGCGGCGTGCGATCGACAGCCGATCGAAAGGAGAGCACGGCCATGAAGCTGCACGTGTTGCCACCTTCGCCGAACGCGATCAAAGTCCTCGCCACCGCCCACCACCTCGACCTCCCCTTCGAGCTCGTGATGGTCGACCTCTTCAAGGGCGACCAGAACAGCCCGGCCTTTGCGGCTCTGAACCCGAACCAGAAGATGCCGGTTCTCGAGGACGACGACGGCTTCGTCCTCTGGGAGTCGAACGCGATCATGCAGTACCTGGCCGCGCAGCGCCCGGAGAGCGGCCTCTGGCCGGCCGAGCCCAAGGCCCAGGCCGACGTCGCACGCTGGCAATTCTGGCAGACGGCGCACTTCGGACCGACCTGCGGCGTCTACATCTTCGAGCGCGTGGTGAAGCGCATCGCGGCGATCGGCCCCGCCAACGAGGCCGAGGTCGCGAAGGCCGAGCCCGACTTCCACAAGTACGCCGACGTGCTGGACGGGCAGCTGCGCGGCAAGCGCTGGGTGACCGGCGATCGCCTGACCATCGCCGACTTCTCGCTCGCCGCCTGGATGGTCTATGGCGGGCAGGCCGGCTTCCCCCTCGACAGGTACCGCGAGATCACCCGCTGGTACGCCGGCATCGTCGGCTTGCCCGCGTGGAAGCGCACGCTCCCACCGGAATGAGCAACTCAGCTCGTACGCGGATCGATGCCTGAATCCAAGCATCCCTGGTGCAGCCAGGCCGCGAGCTCGGGCGGAAGCTCGGCGGCGATGCGCGCCTCGTAGGCGGCGAGATCGGCGGGGGTGGCGAGGGCGCGCCACTCGCCGAAGCCGCCGCGGCGGAAGAAGCGGCGGGTGTCCTTCCAGTTCTGAACCGACGCGGACGGCGCCAGCTCCGTGGCGCGTTCGCGCATGCGATCGAGGCGCGCTTCCTCGGCGAGCGCGGCGGCGCGCGCCGGTGTGCAGGGGATCCCGAGCGCCGCGGCCAGCCGCAGAAGCTCGGCGGCGAGATCGGCGCTCAGGTCGGCGTAGTGGAAGAGCACGACGTTGGGCTGCCGGCGTCGCTCCCACGCCGCGACCAGGTGGCGCAGCACCACGGTGAGATTGGTCGGCCCTGCGAGACCGGGGTCGGTCATGAAGAGGCGAAAGCGCTCAGCCGGATCGTCGCTGACCTCAGGCCGCGGCGGGAGATCGGCGAGATCGTCGAGGCCCACGGCCTCGGCCCTGAGTGCCATGAAGCGCTCGAAGTCCATGTTGTCGCGGTGGTGATCGAACGAGATCGCGACGTCGCGGGGATCGCGCGCGATGACGACGTACGTGACGCGCGGGTCCATCGGCAGGCCGTCGAGCGGCGTGTGGGTCTTGATGAAGCGGCGATGGGTCTGGGCGGCGTACGTGCTCCGGACGGCGGCGATGGGACGGTTGCACATGTCGAGCCAGGGCGAGATCTCGTCGAGCGCGGCCGGAAACTCGGGGCCGTCGAAGATCAGGAGTGCGCAGAGCATCTGCATCCAGGTCGTGCCGCATTTGGGCGGCGTGCTGATGACGATGTCGTCGGGACGAAACTCGAAGCCGTCCCAGCGCGCGCTGTCATAAACCAGCGAGTGGTAGCGCATGCCGCGGACCCTCGCATGTTTTGGGCAACCGATGCCAGCAAGCTCATCGGTAGGTTGCCAAGCCGAGCCGACCCTGCTGAACTCCCGCGCGTCACATCCAGCCGCGAGGGAGCCAGCATGAAGATCGCCGTCGTCACGGGTACCAGCAGCGGAATCGGCCTCGCCACCAGCCTCCACCTGGCGCGCCACGGCTACCGGGTCTTCGCGGGCATGCGGAACCTCGCCAAGGCGGACCCGCTCCGTGCCGCGGCCGACGCGGAGAAGCTGCCGATCGAGGTGATCGCCCTCGACGTCACGTCGCCGTCGTCGGTCGCGGCCGCCTTCGCCGCCGTCGCGGCGCAGGGGCCGGTCGAGGTGCTGGTCAACAACGCCGGCATCGGCGGCGCCGCCCCGCTCGAGCTCGTGCCCGAGGACGAGCACAAGCAGATGTTCGAGACCAACTACTTCGGCGCCGCGCGCTGCATCCAGGCCGTCCTCCCCGGCATGCGCGAGCGCCGCTCGGGGGCGATCGTCAACATCACCTCGATCGCCGGGCTGCAGGCGACCCCCAATCAGATCCCGTACTCGGCGTCCAAGTGGGCGCTCGAGTGTCTCGGCGAGGCGCTCGCCCACGAGGTGCGCCGCTTCGGCATCCGGGTCGTCAACATCGAGCCCGGCGTCGTGATGACCAGCATCTTCGAGAACTCGCAGGCCGCGACGCGCTACGACAAGACCTCGCCCTACCAGCCGATCATGCGGCGGAACGGCAAGATGTTCTCGCGCCGGCTTCCGCGAGCCGGCGCAGCCCGACGACGTCGCGGCGACGATCCTGACGGCGATCACGACGCCCGAGTACCGCTTGCGCTGGCCGGTCGGCACGGACGCGTCGGTCTCCGCGAGGGGCGCCGCAAGATCACCGACGAGGCGTGGGTCGCGATGGGCGAGGATCTCCCGGACGAGGAGTACAACCGGCGGTTCTTCGAGTACTTCGGGATTCAACTTTGACCGAGATGCGAGCCTAGTGTGATTGGTGGGATCCCAAGAGACAACCATCGCGCGCCTACGAAGTTGGGCGGAGGATCGGACTCCGAACCCGCTGATTAAGAGGCCGCCCGAGACGACCGCCACCATAGGGCACGCCGGATCATCACCGCAGAAGAGCTCAGCTCGAGAATACCGTCGGAACGCTCGTGACCCGGGGTGGTCAGGGGTGGAGTGGTGACCGAGAATCGAACCAGATCCAACTTCTCAGTTGTCTCGCTCGAAGGTCGTAGGCTAGATAGCCCCGCTCAAAGAGAGGGCGGTCGTGGGAAGCTATGTAATCAACTACGAGCAGAATTCCGAGACGCCGCGCGCACGCGTTCGTCTGGCGGCCTCCGAAATGGAGCGATTCAATCCTTCACTCTTGGAAATCGGCGATGTGAGTGCGGAAGGTCGCTACAAGGATGCACTCGCAGCGATCTTCGATCTGGAAGGGTTCACTTCCTTCTGCAATCAGATCGACCCTTACTTGGTCATTCCTGATTTTCTGGAAGCTTTCCTTTCTTGGATTTTCTCAGCTATCGCCAAGGGCTCAACCGCATCTACGAAAGAGGGATTCTCTCACCTCCACTGTCGACTTCCCTTCTTCGCCAAATTTCTCGGCGATGGTGTGCTCTTTCTATGGGACACCAGCGACATGTCGACGGCTCAGATTGGCACGCCGAGATCTGCTGCGCAGTGGCTGTGGGGGGTACCGAACCAAGCTCAAGGAGCAGGGTAAGCAAAGCTGGCTGCCTCGCAGGTTGCGCTGCGGCGTAGACGCGATCAGGTCACGTCGATCGGCGAAGGGCGAGATTTCGTAGGTCCCTGCATAAATTCTGCAGCCAGACTGCAGAAGCTTGGCCAACTTGGATTCGCCTTCTCAGGGCGGGGATTCAGCAAGACCAAATACTTCATCCCGAAGGCCGCCTCATTGTTCGTTCTTGCCAGGGTTGAGATGCGAGGGTTCGGAGATGAGGAGCTCGTCTATGTTGAGCGAGCTGAGTACGAGCGTCTCCCTCCTGAAGATCAGAAGTTGTTCACGCTGATCGAGGAGGAACCACCTGACCAACCCAAGTGACTGCCGCATCGTGCAGCTTTGCCGGTCAGACACTCGAAGGTGACCCGCAAGATATACTCGGTCGCCTATCTACGCGGGCAGCGAAACGCACCGGTGTCGACGCGATCGCCCTCTCGGCCGTGGCGGCTACCCGCTAATATGATGGTGACTTTCACTTCGGGAAATGCCGCAGCCGCGGCGCAAGTGGTGGATCTAGAAAATGGGCCGGGGGAGGATCGAACTCCCAACTCGCTGATTAAGAGGTGCGGCGCAGGCGAAACCGACGCGACTCAGGACATGTCATCGCTCTGGAATCTCGACGAGATGGAGTGAGTAGACTTTCGCCTGGTGTGGGGTGGTTCGGGATGGAACGGTAGCAGAGCGGTAGCCCTGAAAAGAGTGCGCCGCCCTGCGTGCGCCTCGAATGGCTGTGGTATGCGGTCCCAGCACCCTGATCATCACCGGGCGAAGGTTGGGATCACGATGGTTGCTGATAGGCATAACCGCAGCGGTTTTCGCACCCAGTACGGGACAGAGTAATCCTTTGCCCGTGGCGCGACCCGCCTTCATTTCGTTCGAAGAGCTTCTTCGCCCCTACGCGGAGACGATACAAGAGCAACTGCGGTCCCGCGGATTCGAGGCGTACGCCTACCGCGCAGACGCCAAGCTTGGGGAGACGTCCGTTTCGGACGTGGCCGGCAATATACTCACTACGGACCTGCCCAAGGACGTCTCCGTGGTGGCTCCAGCGATTCGGCGCGCCGAGGTCATGTTCGTGCTGGTTGGCCGTACTACGGAGCCGCAAGAGCTCACTGAGGGAGTCTTGGGAGAGCTGGGGTACGCGTGGTTGCTGCGATTTCTCAAGACCAGGGCTCCCAGGGTATTCATGATCGGACCGGTTTGCCTCCGCGCTGCACTCGCAGGGCGCTTCAATGAGGATGTTCTCCTCAAATTGAAGCAGCCTCTGCGCCGAAATGCGAACCACCCAGTACAACGAAAAGCTTGGCATGGATGTCCCCGATGGCGTGCCGGAAATACCGGAGATAACCGAGGAGACGCCCTCGGATGACTGGTAGGTTCGGAGCCATCTGCAAATGCGCAGAACCTGGGGCTGCCGAGACCCACGCTGGAACAGCGTGCTGCTTCCTGATCGAAGAGGCGCAAACCAAGACCTCCGGAACCAGTCTGGAAGTTGTTCGCACATCCCAGTGGTTGTTCCTGACCCAAACGCCGCACTTGGTACGCATCAAAAGGACGTTATGCGGCGCAACCCGCTGGTGGTCTGCCGATCTCTGCGTAGAGGCTCCCGCTCGAGTAGGACTTTGCCTTGCCCTTCCGGGCTCGAAACCGAGGATCGTATCAGCGAATCGTGAGCGACTCCCCCTCGAACGCGATGCCGAGCGGCGCGATCACCACCCGCCGCGGCCCCGTCTCGACGCGACCCGCCTCCAGCAGCGGCGTGCCGCGCGCGGCGGCGACCTCGAGCGCACGGTCGCGCGAGCCGGGCGGGACGTAGAAGGCGAAGCCGGCGCCCATGTTGAGGGTGCCGTAGGCCTCGGCCGGGCTCATACCGGCGGCGTCGGCCAACATGCGTGAGGACGGGCGGCACCGTGGGCAGGCGGTCGATCGCGTAGGTGAGCGCCTGCGGGGCGCGCATCAGCTTCCGCCAGCCGTGGCCGGTCACGTGGACGGCGTAATGGAGCTCGACGCCGGCATCGAGGAGGGCCTCGAGAAGAACCCCGTAGAGCGGCGTCGGGTCGAGCAACGCCTCCCCGTAGCTGCGACCCTGCGGATCGTCGGGGACCGGCGTGCGGTAGCCGTCCGGCAGACGCTCCGCGGTCTGCCGCGCCAGCGTGAGCCCGTTGGCGTGGATGCCGGTCGCGGGAGCAAACAGGATCGCGTCGCCCGGCGCGACGCGTGAGCCCAGCAGGAGCTCGCGGTGCGAGGCGATCACGCCCGTCGCGGAGCCGCCGAGGACGACGACGCCGGGCTCGATCATGCCGGGCAGGACCTGGGTCTCGCCGCCCCCCCAGGCGCAGCGCGCCTCGGCGCATGCCGCGCCCCAGCCGGACACGAGATCGCGGAGGCGCTCCTGATCGGCGAACCAGTCGGAGCCGCCGGCGCCCCAGTACGCGGTCAACGTGAGCGGGCGCGCGCCGACGGTCGCGAGGTCGTTCAGGATGGTCGCGGCGGTGTCGCGCGCGATCGCGTCGTAGAAGCTTCGCCCGGCGTACGAACGGACGGCGTCGGCGACCAGGTTCTTGGTGCCGAGGGCCTCGGTGACGGTCGCGAGCAGCAGCCCGCCGACCTCGACGACGTAGGCGCTCTCGCCGCGGCTCGCCTCGACCTCGCGCGCACCGCGCGCGCCGAGCTGCGCCGCGGTCGCCGCCGCCGTCCGCTGCGCCAAGAGCTTCCCCGGGTCGAGCACGCCGTAATCGACGCCGGCCTCGGCGTAGCGGTCGCGGTCGGAGTCGCTCACGCGGCGACTCTTACTGCTTGTCGCCGAGATATCCCAGCGCCTTCAGCCGCTCCTCGGTCGCGCGGTCGAGCGTCAGCTGCGGAACCGGCACCTTCACCTGTTCCGCGGCTGCCATCTCCTCGATCCACGCCGTGACACGGCCGGCCATGTCCTTCTCCTCGGGGAGCGTCGACGGGTGGAGGTTCTTCGCCTCGCGCGGGTCGCGCTCGAGGTCGAAGAAGTAGGTGCGGTCGCGAACCGCGTCGCGCACGTAGTGATAGCGCGGCCCGCGGACGGAGTAGACGCGGGTGGGCTCCTTGACCCGCTTGCTGAGCGCGAGGCCGCCGCCGGGATCGTCGCGGAAGAGCGGCAGCAGCGACGTGCCGTCGAGTCCGGGCGGAACCGGCGCGCCGGCGAGCTCCAGGATCGTCGGCATGATGTCGGGCGAGCTGGTCATGGTGCGGAAGCGGCGGCCGCCGGTCGCCTGGCCCGGGATCTTCATGACGAACGGCACGTGAATGGTGTGCTCGAAGACCTCGCCGTGGCTCCAGTCCTCGTGGTCGAAGAGGCCGTCGCCGTGGTCCGACCAGACGACGATCAGCGTCCGGTCGTAGCGCCCGATCTTTTTCAGAAAGGTGAAGAGCTCCTCGAGCTGCGAGTCGACGTAGCGCACGCCCTCGGCGTACGCCGCGCGGATGCACTCGATCTCCTCCGCGGAGAATCCTTTGGTCAGGTTCTCGCGAGGGATGCGTTGGAAGGTCTCCTGACAGAGCCCGGGTTGGTTGGCCCCGGAGAACGAGCCGCCGATCGGCTCGGGGCTCACGTAGAGCGGGATCGGTCCGGCGGAGTGCACGTCGTAGGTGTGGAGAAAGAGGAAGAAGCGCTCCGCGCGGTGCTGCTCGAGCCACGCCTCCGCGTCGGGTCGGATGCGCGCCAGGCCCGCGTTCTCGTGCACGCCGAAGCCGTCGAAGCCGCGGTCGAAGCCCCAGCTCGGCTTCACCCAACCGCCGTCGACGAAGGCCTGGGTGCGATAGCCGTGGGCCTTCAGCCGGGCGGCGAGCGTGGGGATGCCGGGCGCGAGCGGCGCCCCCACACGCACCCCGTGTCGCCAGTGCAGGCCGGTCAGCAGGCTCATGTGCGAGGTGAGCGTCCACGGCTCGGTGATGTAGGCGCGCTCGAAGAGCGCGTTTTCGGCGGCGAAGCGGTCGAGAAAGGGCGTGGTCGCGAAGCGGGTGTAGCCGTAGGTGTTCAGGTAGTCCGCCCGGAGCGTGTCGAGCGAGATCAGTACGATCGCGTCCGGCACCTCGAAGGTGGCGGCCGGCGGCGCTGTGGTGCAGGCGCTCGCTGCGAGCAGGGTCGCGAGCCCGAGGAAGGCGAGGGCGAGGCTGGAAGACCTCCTGCGTGCGGTCATCCCGAGGACGGCTAGCCCAGGACGCCGGCCCCGGCAATCCGCTCTTGAGACCGAGCCCGCACCCGCGTTAGTGGACAGCGACTCCCAATCCAGGAAGCGAGGGCTCCCCCATGTCGAGTGCCGAACCAACGACCCAGAGCGCCTTTCCCGCCGTGTCCATCGCGCAGGCGCACGCGGTCCTGACCACGACGCCCGGCTCGATGCTCGAGGTCGAGGAGCGCGAGATCCGCGGCGTCCGCATCAAGACCTGGAAGAACGCCCCGCCGACGCTCGCCGAGGTCTTCGCGATCAGCGGTCTCTTCGGGGATCGCATCCACCTGGTGAACGACCAGGAGCGGGTGACCTTCGACGCTCATCGGCGCGCCGTCTGCCGGCTCGCCGAGCGCCTGGTGGCCGACGGCGTGCAGAAGGGCGACCGGGTCGCGATCGTGATGCGGAACCTCCCCGAGTGGTCGGTCGCCTTCTGGGCCGCGGTGTCGGTGGGGGCGATCGTGACGCCGCTCAACGCCTGGTGGACGGGCCCCGAGCTCGAGTACGGGCTCACCGACTCGGGCGCCGTCCTCGCGATCGCCGACGCCGAGCGCTGGGAGCGCCTGCGCGAGCACGTCGACCGTTGCCCCGCCCTCGCGCGCATCTACGTCAGCCGCTCGAACGAGGAGAAGATCTCCGACCCGCGCGTGCAGCGGCTCGAGGAGGTGATCGGCGCTCCCAACACGTGGGCGGCCCTCGACCCGGGCTCGCTGCCGGCGGTCGCGCTCGCGCCCGACGACGACGTGACGATCTTCTACACCTCCGGCACCACCGGGAAGCCGAAGGGCGCGGTCCATACCCACCGCAACATCATCTCCAACATCTGGAACGCGCTCGCGGCGCAGGCGCGCGGCTCGCTCCGGCGCGGCGAGAAGCCGCCCGCGCCCGATCCCGGCGCGCCGCAGCGGGGGATCCTGATCTCGGTGCCGTTCTTCCATGCCACCGGCTGCTTCGCGGTCATGATCCCGTCGCTCCTCGGCGGCGCCAAGCTCGTCATGCAGCGACGCTGGAACGTCGATCAGGCGCTCGAGCTGATCGCGCGCGAGCGCATCACCAACGCCGGCGGCGTGCCGACCATCGCCTGGCAGATCCTCGAGCACCCCCGCTTCGAGGAGTACGACCTCTCGTCGCTCGAAAACATCTCGTACGGCGGCGCGCCCGCGGCGCCCGAGCTGGTGCGGCGTTTGAAAGAAACCTTCCCGAAGCTGCAGCCGGGGCAGGGCTGGGGCATGACCGAGACCTCCGCCACCGCCACCAGCAACGTCGCCGAGGACTACGAACGCAAGCCCTCGAGCTGCGGCGTGCCGTCGCCGACCGGCGAGGTCCGCATCGTCGGCGACGGTGATCGCGACATGCCGCTCGGCGAGGTCGGCGAGCTCTGGTATCGCGGGCCGATCGTGGTGCGCGGCTACTGGAACAAGCCGCAGGCCACGGCCGAGACCTTCGTCGACGGCTGGGTCAAGACCGGCGACCTGGCGCGCGTCGACGACGAGGGCTTCGTCTACATCGTCGACCGCGCCAAGGACATGCTGATCCGCGGCGGCGAGAACATCTACTGCGTCGAGGTCGAGAACGCGCTCTACGACCACCCGGCGGTGATGGACGCGGCGGTGATCGGCCGGCCGCATCGCACGCTCGGCGAGGAGCCGGTCGCCGTCGTGCACCTGAAGGCCGGCCAGAAGACCGACGAGGACGAGCTCCGACATTTCGTGGCGCAGAAGATCGCCGCCTTCAAGGTGCCGGTGCAGATCCTCTTCCTGCCCGAGACCTTGCCGCGCAACCCCAACGGCAAGATCATGAAGAAGGATCTGAAAGAGCTGTTCTAGCTCATACGAGGGATCTCTCCCTCGCGCGCGCGGAGGTCGGCGTGTTGGGTCAGCCTCCTAGTCCCTGTCCCTGTAGTTGCAGAGCGGATGATTGGGGTTCTCCCCAGGCTCCGTCGGTCGCGTGTAGTGGCTGGTGAACGAATCGTTCGGGTTCCACCCGATGCCGCCGATGCCCTCGAAGTTGGAAAGGTTCGGGCTATTCGCGCCGGGAGCTGCACAGAAATGCTGACCGCTCTGGTCGGACTTGTTTTGTCCGAAGATCACCCAGTGCGAGCTGCGGTTTTGGTAGGAGCTGATCTTGTCATTCAGGGTGCTCACGTTGCAGCGGCCGCCGGTTTGGCAGTTCCAGCTCGGCGAGCCGTCCGTGTAGTCCCCGTCGTCATTCGGCGCGAGAAAGTCGTGGAAGCAGTCGTCGAACTTGTAATTGCTGTCCCGCCATACGCAGACCTCACCCGCATCGCACGCGCAGTTGCCGAGCGTGGTGCACTGAGCGAAGGCCGTAGTAGCGAGAGCAACGCCGGCAACGGCGGCGATGACGATGGCGGCGATGGTCGATCTTCCTTGTCCCTGAGCCATGGCAACTCTCCTTTCCGGCCTGTAGGAGGCGGCCGGCATTTTCCTGCTTTGCAGGTACCGTGCCTGACTCCACGTCACGGGAGCGCGGAGCGCGCCGTGAGTGTCGAGGCTCAGTTGGAGAGCAACGCTACGAATAGGCATGACCGATCGTTCTCGAGTGAGGACCGATCGATCAGGGTCACGGACCGCGGCTAGCCGTCGCCCGCCGCGGTCGCGAGTGGAACCATCGGCAGCGACCAGAACGACATCAGCTCGGGCGAGTCGTACCAGTTGACCGTCCGGCGCCATTGGGCGGCGATCGGGACGCTGCTCGCCAGGCGAATCCCGTAGTGGCGATTACGCAGGATGACCAGGTCGTCCATGCGGACGGCGCGCACCCGCCGCGCCGCCACCTCGACCGTGTGCGTGCGCGTGAAGTGGCGATAGAAGAGCGAGAGATCGACCCGGGCCGGCGCGTCGCCGGGGTTCAGCATCACCGCCCACTCGGATTCCCGGAGCCAGATCTTGCTGGCGCGATCGAGGACGATGCCGTCCGCCAGGTACCAGCGCGGCGCCAGGGCGGGAATGGCGGTGTAGGAGTTGGCGGCCTCGCGGGGAGGGCCGCCGTCGGCGGCGCGGACGCCGGCCGAGAAGTCGCTGCCGACGTTGTTCCAGCCGACCGTCGCCTGCGCGATCACCGGCTCGCTGCTGGTGATGCCGAGCGCGAAGCGTTGCCCCGGCTCGACGGGCCAATTGCGATAGTTGGACTCGGTCGACCCCCCCGGCTCGGCGCGCAGCGCGAAATGCCCCGGGTCGCGGTCCTCGAAGTAGACCGTGACGTCGAGATCGGCCGGGCGCGACGCGGGATTGAAGACCACCAGGTGCCCGAGGCTGGTGAAGCGGGTGGTCTCGTCGTGGTCGTACGTGAAATCGATCAGGTAGTGGGTGCGGAGGCTCGGCGGTGGCAAGCTCTGGAGGGACTCGTAGCGCTCGCAGGCCGCGACCGCCGCCGACACCACGAGGAGGGCGGCGAGGCGAGGGATCAGATGACGAGGCCGTCGCCCCACGTCGAATACCAGTTGGCCGGGTCGAGCCAGCGCGGATCGTCGGCGTGACGACCGCGCGGGTGGACGCCGGGCCAGGCACCCTTGGGGAAGAGGCGCGACGGAACGGCGAGGAAGCCCTGGCGCTGCAGCAGACGCCGATGCGGCGTGCCGCGTCCCGCCATGGCGGCGACGCCGTGGGCATCCGCACGTCGAGCGAGCGCGAGCGCGTCGCGCAGCACCGTCTGGCCGGCGGCGGCGGCTCCCCGACGCCAGTGCCATTCCATGACGAACAACAGGCGGAGGCCGCCGAGCGGCACCAGCCGCACGATCGCAGTCGCCGCGACCTCGCCGCCGGCGACGATGTCACGCTGTGCGTAGAGCATCGGGTCGTTGCCGCCGCCGTAGCGCCAGCGCAGGTGGTCGGCGTCGCGGACGAAGGCGATGGGCGGGAGCCCGTCCGCGTCGGCGAAGAGCCCGCTGTGACGGACGTCGAAGCGCGGCGGAGTCCACAGGTTGGTCGCTACGTCGGCCAGGCGGGGCCCGTCCGGCGGGTGCGCCACCGGCCCGGCGGCGGCGCACTCGGGGATCGCCTCGGTCATCGTGGCGTCGCCCGCGAACGACCGCCGCGCCAGGGCGGCGAGGCTCGCGATCGGCCGTAACGGTCGCACCAGGATCGGAAACGGACCGAGCGGGCGTCGGAGCTCGTACTTGGCGGCCCCGTGCCGTGCGTTGTCGTTGGCGACACCGTACGACGCCACCAGGCCGGCCTCGGTGGTGAGCGACTCCGAGGCGGCGATCATCTCCTGGAACACCCCGCGACCCTGCCAGCGCGGATGGACCATGGTGTCGACGACGTGTCCGACGGCGCACGCGTCGTCGAAGAAGCGGATCTTCCGGCGGAGCGTCGCGATCTGGCCGATGACCTCGTCCTGATCGCGGGCCAGCACGATCAGCGAGCGGCCCGCCGGGTTCTCCAGGTGGAGATGGCGCCAGCGATCGGCGTGCGGCTCGGCGCCGAACGTCGCGCGCAGGCAGACGAGAATCGCCTCCTCGTCACCGGGACGATAGGTATCGAGGACCGGGCGTGACGTGTCGTATGACAAGGCGGAAAGCAGGCGCGATTGACCCATGAGCGCTACCGGAGGTTCTACAGCATCCGGACGGCAGCGTCGTGGCGGAAAATGGGCGCCGCCCGCTCATGCCGGGCGGCGGTGAGCGGTCACGGTATAGAGTAACCACGCGATCGACAAGGCCGCCGCATTGATGGCCGTGACCGCCAGCCACCACGGGCCGCCGTCGTGGATCCCGAGCCGCACGAGACCGCTCCAGGTGGCGAGGTAGTTGACCGAGGGGAGCGCGAGCAGCGCGATCAGCGCCAGCCGGACCGAGGGCCACCGCCGCCAGGGCGGCGCGCCTTTCCGCGCGACCAGGAGGACGAGCGGCAGGGTGAGGAGCAGCACGTCGTAGATCTGATGATAGACGGCGAGCAGGATCGTCAGGCAGCCGAGTCCGATCGTGAGCTCGTCGTCTCCCGGGAGGTCCCGCCGCCACGTCCGGCGCACCGCGAGGGCGCCGGCGGCGAGGAGGAGCACGGCCGCGATCCCGTCGGCCGGACCGGACACTCCTCCCTGCAGGTGGTGCAGCAGGTAGCGGAGGTCGATTTGCCCCCAGAAGGTGGTGGCGGACTGATCGATGCGGCTGGCGCTGCCCATGACGGCGTGGAGGAAGGTGCCGAGCGATCCCGCGTCGGCGCTCCCCGGCATGAGCGCGAGGACCGCGAGCGACGCGAGGCCGGAGAGCGCCGCGCCGAGCAGGGCGACGCGGAAGTGCCCCGCGGCGAGCAGGAGGATCACGAGCGGCGCGCCGAACTGGGGCTTGATCGTGCTCGCGACCACGCCCAGAACGGCGAGCCACGGCCGCGTGCGGGCGCAGAGGAACGCCGCATAGATCCCGAGCGCGACCACCAGCGTCTGTTGCCCGAGCAACAGGTTGGAGTGACCGGGCCGGCTGGCGAGCAGCGCCGCGCTCAGAGCGAGGACGGCGGCGACGCTCGAGCCGCGCGCGACCGCGAGCGCCACCCATGCCACCGCGACCGTGAGGAACGCGGTGAACGCGAACCAGATCTGACCGGCGGTCACCGCCGGCAGCAGCGCGAGGGGTGCCCAGAGCGCGAGCGAGAACGGCGCGAACGCCGGGAACGGCTTGTCGGCCGGATAGTCCCGCATGTAGGCGACCGTGTCGTAGGGATTGCGGCCGTCGAGGAGCGCGCGCGCCGGGTAGTAGACGGTGTCCCAGAAATCGTGGAGCAGCCACCCTTCGCTACCGTACGCCCCGGGGAGCGCTCCGTAGGCGCGATAGCCGAGCGAGCCGAGGACGGTCGCGAACGCGAGCGCGGCGACCGGCGTCCAATTGGTGGGACGCGGTAACGAGAGAGGGACGTGATCCGTCGCGCTTCGGTCCATGGGGATCGCCCGCGGAACGGACGCGCCTTCCGATCTACCGACTGGCGGCGCCCGCGACAAGCGACGTTCTGTCGCGACCCCTGCGGAAACGCTCGACGCCGCAAGCCGGCACCGCCAAAATCTCGACGGTGCGCGCGCGCGCCAATGGTTCGAGCTCTCTCGAGCGTCGCGCAGCGGCGGGGGTGCGTGGGGGTGGGGAGTCGCCGCGGAGGTGAGTAGATCGAACACGAAAACCTGCGACTAGTTGACGGCGACTCCCCACCCCCACGCCCACCATCGACCCACGCGCGCTCTTCGAGGCTGGCAAGCAGGCAGACCGCTCGCTATCCGGCAGGGATGGCGATCGAGACCATGCCGCCGGCCGAGGTCGAGATCGACGAGGGTCTGATCCGGCGCTTGCTGCGGCGGCAGCACCCCGACCTCGCCGAGCTGCCCATTCGCATCGTCGCCCACGGGTGGGACAACGTGCTGGCGCGCCTCGGCGACGGTCTGGTCGTGCGCGTGCCGCGCCGCGCGCTCGCGGCGGCGCTGGTCCTGCACGAGCAACGCTGGCTCCCGCTGCTGGCGCCGCGGTTGCCGCTGCCGATCCCCGTACCGCTTCGCACCGGGGTCGCCGGCGACGGTTTCCCGTGGGCGTGGAGCGTCTGCCCCTGGTATCCGGGCGAGACCGCCGCCGCGAGCCCGCCGGCGGATCCGGACGGCGCGGCCCTGTCGCTCGCGACCTTGCTCTCCGCACTGCATCGCCCGGCGCCGGCCGACGCTCCCGTCAATCCCTTTCGGGGCGTGCCGCTCGCGGCCCGCGACGAGCGCGTGCGGGGCTACCTCGACACGCTGGGTGCCGCCGTCGATCGGCGGGCGGTGTGCCGGCGCTGGGACGCCGCCCGCTCGCTTCCGCCCTACGATGGGCCCCCGCTCTGGCTCCACGGCGACCTCCATCCCGCCAATCTCGTCGTGCGAGACGCCGCCATCGCGGCGGTCATCGATTGGGGCGATCTCACGGGCGGCGATCTCGCGACCGACCTCGCGATCGCCTGGATGCTCTTCGCTCCCGCCGAGCGCGCGCGCTTCCGCGCCGCGCTCGGCGGCGTCGACGAATGCACGTGGCGGCGCGCCGCCGGCAACGCGCTCGCGCATGCGCTCGCCTGCCTCGCGCGCTCCGCCGACGCTCCGCTCTTGGCGGCCATGGGACGGCGCACGCTCGCTACGGTGCTGGCGGATGCGGAGACCGAGTAGGCTGTGCCATTTTGGCGCAGCAATTCGCTGGCACCCGCAACGCTTTTCGTTGACGCGCGGATGCCCGTCTCGAAAGGATCCCCCTTCGCGCAGCACCCACGAAGGAGGGTCGTCATGGATCGACGCGTTCTCGTTGCAGGTATCGCCGCCCTGATGCTGGCCTCGACGGTCGGCTCGGCCGCCGCGCAGTGCTCGTTCGAGCACCCGCGAAGGTTCTCGATCGGACGGCATCCGAGGAACAACAATCAATTCCTCTCTGGTTTGGTCCCCGCGTTCGTCTCGTGCGGCAACCCGGGCGGCAACGTGCCGAACGCGACGACCGAAGGCGGTGTGCCGAGCTGCGCCCCACCCCAGACCATGCATCAGCAGGCAGGATCTCCGACGGGCGGCTGGATGTGGGACGAGGGCAGGGCGCAGGGCGAGATCGAGGTTTTCCCCACCAGGAACTTCGTTTCCTCCCCCCTGAATCCACCCGGCGACACCGTGGACGTCACCGTCAACGTGCGGCTCCGCGGTGTCATCGACGCCAACGGCCCCGCCGACGGCCTCGGAACGGTCGGGCTCGTGCTGCGCATCACGATGGACGATCGTGACTCCGGCGACATGACCATCGTCGACTTTCCCGTCGTCTTCCAGCTGACCGTCAACAACGGCAACGCCTCGCTCAGGACCACCGTGAACGCGCTCCTGAACGCCATCGGACAGCCCGGTCTTCCCGGGTGCGCGGTGGTCGAGGTGGTGTCGGCGGTCGTGTCCGACGAGAACGCCAATCCGTTCGCCACCACGGGCACCTTTCTCCCTCCGCAATAGTCACACGCCGCGTGGGGCGCTCGCCGTCGCGGGCGCCCCGCGCGTTGGCGATTGACACTCCCCCCGAGCGTCAGGCGTGATTCAGGGACGGCAGCCGGCGATCAAGTACCAGGCGCTGATCGCCGAAGCGCCGCAAGCCTCGCGAGCGTGAAGGCGTCGAGGCCGAGGTCCGCCGCCCGCGGCTCTCGCGGCCGCGGCGGCGAAGGGGGGATCCCCTTCTGAGCTAGCGGTACCGGAAGTAGTCGGCGTCCCGGCGCGCGTGCCCGCCGGAGGTGCCCGTCACGTTGATCTTCAGCGAGTTGGTGCGGAACGCGGGATCCATCGTGATGTCGACCTTGCGCGAGCAGCCGGGGGTGAGCGGCTCGAAGGCGGCGGTGATCTCGGTGCGGTTCAGCTTGAACGGCTTCCGCACCGCCAGGTCGGGGGTCTCGGCGTAGTTGGCGACCACGCGGCAGGTGCCCGCCGGCTGGTTGCACTCGGCATTGGTGGAGCACGGATCGGCGATCTTGCCGACCGTGCAGAAGCCGGTGCCGCCGCAGACGCCGGCCGTGGCGCAGCTCGGATCGCTGGCCTTCAGGACCTTGTCGTTCGCCGGCGCCAGGAACGTCACCAGGAGATTCCCGCTCCCGTTCACCGGCTTGCCGCCGAAGAGAGTGCCCTGCGGCGGGATCTCGTTGCCGTCGTTCGGATTGCACCCGACCAGGGCCTCGTGCGCGTCGCAGTAGCCGTCCGCGTCGGCGTCGCCGCCCACCGGACCGGTGCAGATGCCGCCGCTGCAGACCTCGTTCTGCGTGCAGGGATCGGCGTCCGCGCAGGCGAAGCCGTCGCGGGCGGGGCCGTCGTTGACGCAGCCGGTAGCCGGGTTGCAGGAGTCGGCGGTGCAGGTGTTCTGGTCGTCGCAGTTGGGCGGCGGGCCGCCGACACAGCTGTTGGCGCCGCCGCTGCAGGCGTCGGAGGTGGTGCAGGCGTTGCCGTCGTCGCAGGCGGTGCCGCCGGCATCGAGCTGGCACGTGACCGCGCAGCAGCTCGCGAGCGAGCCGTTGCCGCCGGCGTCGTCGCACGCTTCGGTTCCCTTGATGAGGCCGTCGCCGCAGATGCCGTCGCACGCCGACGGCTCGCCGCTGCAGGCGAAGCCGGTCTCGATGGTGCATGTGGCCGAACAGCCGTCGCCGGACGTCAGGTCGCCGTCGTCGCAGGCCTCGCCGTCGCGGAGCAGGCCGTCGCCGCAGATCGCGGTGCAGGTCGAAGGGGTGCCGCTGCAGTTCCAGCCGGCCTCGGTCGTGCACGTCGCCGAGCAGCCGTCGCCGGCCGCGACGTTGTTGTCGTCGCAGGTCTCGGCGCCGTGAATCAGGCCGTCGCCGCAGATCGCCGTGCAGACCGACGGGCTGCCGCCGCACTGGAAGCCGATCTCGACGATGCAGGCCGCCGAGCAGCCGTCGCCGCCGTCGAGGTCGCCGTCGTCGCAGCCCTCGTCGCCGAGCACCAGACCGTCGCCGCAGATCGGCTCGCAGGCCGAGGGGCTGCCGCTGCAGTCGAAGCCGGTCTCGACGGTGCAGGTCGCGGAGCAGCCGTCGCCGGGCGCCGTGTCGCCGTCGTCGCACTCCTCGCCGATGACGTCGCCGTCGCCGCAGACCGGCGACACGAGATCCGACTCGGGAGCGTCGCCGAGCGGCTCGCCGCCCGGGCCGTTCTTGAAGGTCGAGCCGCCGTCCGACGGTACCTGGCCGACGCCGGGGAGCGTCCAGTCGCACACGCCGGTCGGGAACACGGCGGCGAGACGCGCCTCCTGCGCCACGCTGAACGCCACGCCGTTGTAGTCCGAGCTCGCGACGTTGAGCGCCTTCAACTGGCACTTGAAGACGTTCTCGGCGCGCGGCCCGCCCGCGACCTGGTGCGGCGACGAGTTGAACTTCACCGGGCAGGTGGGCGCGTCGAGCGCGAGCTCGGGCGTGAGCTGCGCGTTGGTCGCGCCGTTGGTGGTGAGACAGAAGTCGTGGGCGTCCGCCGGCTTGTTGGCGACGATCTTGGTCTGGATCGGCGTGTTGCTGCCGTCGAGCTCGATGTTCCGCAGCCACTGGTCCATCGTGAGGAAGGATTTGAGGATCAGCGCCGCGCCGGGCGTGATGCCGCCGCCCGAGGCCCAGATCACCTGGTTGTCGTGGTGGCCGTTGGCGGCGTCGAGGCGGGCGCGGGCTTGCAGGGCGCGCCAGTTCAAATGAATGTCGATCCCGCCCTCTTGGCCGCGGAGGTCGATGATGGCGGTCTTGGCGAGCTGGGCGCCGTCGGAGACCAGGCCCGCCGAGTACGCCGTGTCGAGCGCGAACGGCGAGGCGGCGGAGCGCTTGGCGGGCTGCTGCCAGACCAGGTCCGCGCTGTAGCTGCTGACGCCCTCGTTCAAGGCGACGAACTCCTCGGCAGAGATCGTGCCGGCGGCGAGCGCCTTCAGGCCGTACTGAACGCCGACGTTGTCGATCGGCGACTGCGCCTTGGCGTTGCCGTCGGTGTCGACGAAGGTGCCGAGCATCGAGGCGTCGTGGTCGAAGCTCGTGCAGCGCACGCCGTTGCCGCGCAGCACGGGATCGTAGGTGATCGAGGTCGGGAAGCCGCTGCCGCAGTTGCCGGCGACGCTCGGATTGCCGAAGTTCAGGAACGACCCGACCCAGGCCGGGCATTGGTTGGCGTTGGCGTGGCCGTTGATGGCGACGCGTTTGGGCGTCGAGAGCCCGCTGCCGGTCGCGGTGGCGTAGTAGCGGCCCAGCAGACCGCAGTCCGTCACCTCGATCGCCGTCGTCAGCGTGTCGGGGAAGGTGCAGTTCGGTTGGATGCCGTTCAGCAGGCCGGGATAGGCGGCCGCGATGTTGTACTGCAGGATCGAGCCGCCCGAGCAGCCGGTGCCGATGGTGTAGCGGATCTCGCCGTAGGTCTCGATGATGTGCTCCTTCACCATCATCAAGAATTCGGCGGCGAGCGTGTCGTTGGAGTTGGTGTCGTGGTCGGTCAGTGATCCCGACGCGATCATGAAGCCGCGCGAGAGCGCGTTGGCATTGAACACGCTCACGGTCGGCGGCATCTCGAAGCGCCGCGGGCCCGACGCCGCGCCCATCGCCCACACCAGCTTGCGGTTCCAGCCGTGCTGGCGATCCGTCGGCGCGTTCGGCTGGTTCGGATCGTAGAAGGTGACGAGCTCGTAGATGCCGCGGTCGAAGGTGCCGCGCTCCACCAGGATGATGCTCTTCACCGTCTCGCCGCGGTCGTTGGTGAAGTTGGCGATGTCGACCTCGGCCGGCGGGCTCGCGAGGTTGTAGGTGACGAAGCACGAGCTCCCGACGTTGGGCGTGGTGAAGGTGCAGCTGCCGCCCTCGAGGGCCTTCGGCTGGTAGAAGAAGCTGAACTTCGAGGGCGTGTTGCACTGGTCGTCGATCGGATCGGCGTTCAGGCCGCTGACCTTGGTGGTCGCCGTGCCGCTGAGCGCGGTGCCCGGCACCGTGACCACGACCGACGTCGCGGTCGTGCGGGCGCAGATGAAGGGCAGGAGCTGCGCGCCGGAGAAGATCGGGCCGCCGACGGGATGGTTGCTGACCACGATCGCGGCGGCCTGCTTCTGGGTCGGCGGCGTGACGTGCGCCTCGACGATGTTGTCCCCGATCGCGAGGCCGTTCACCAGGCCGAGGAAGCGGCCGCTCCCGTCGAGACCGAACGCACCCGTGACGTCCGAGCCGTTCAAGGACACGTTGACGTCGGTCGCCGTGACGTCGGGCGGCACGATCACCTCGACGAGCGCATCGCCGGCCGACACCAGGTCGGCGCGATTCGACAGCACCTCGATGGCGAGCTCGTCCGCACGCGCGACCGCGGCGGTGGCCAAGATGAACAGCCCGAGCAACGAGGCAAGCAGCCGGCGCTGGGGTCGAAGGGTCATCGGGAATCCTTTCGGGTATCGCGCGCGGCAAGGCGGCGCGACACGGTTCGAGTGGGGGAGGCGAGCGACAGGAGTCGAGATAGCGAACGCCATGGCGTCTGCTCAATCCGCTTCTCGACACATTTGCGGCCTCCGATCTTGTGCCTGGGGCACAAAGCCGCTCTGCGTCAACTGAAAAGGGGGATCTCTCCCCCTTCGCCGCCGCGGCGAAGCCGCGTCGGCTCATCCCCCGGCTTCGCTTCGCTCGGCCGCGCGCTGCGCGCGCGGAGGGCTAGTCTTGGGTCAGGCTGCTAGCCGCCGAGTATGAGAAGGGCGAGCGCCACGCGGAGGCGCGTCTGGACGTCGCCGAGATCGAGCCCGTGGCGGCGCTGCATCTGCTTCACACGATAGGAGAGCGTGTGCGGATGGATGCCGAGGGCCGCGGCGGCCGGCTTCAGGCGGAAGCCCTGCGCGCACAGTGCCCGCAAGGTCTCGCGGTAGATGCCGCGCGCGCCCGAGCGCGCCAGCGACCCGAGGGTCTGCTCCGCGAACGCCTGGGCGCGCGACGAGCCGGTGTCGACGAGATCGTGGAGCGCCAGATCGGCGTAGCGATGGGTCGCGGATGCGCGCCGCAAGAGCGTGCCGAGCTCGAGGGCGCGTCGCGCCTCGAGTGCCGAGCGGCGCAGCCCGGCCGCGTCCGCGGCGACGGCGCCGACGCCGGCCCGCCATCCCAGCCGCGCGAAATCGGCGTCGACCTCGGCCAGCACGCTTTGATGACCGTCGCGGGGCAAGAGCGCGAGCACGCCCTCATCGATGCGCCCGACGATCGCGTCGCGTTCCGCCTCGCAGGCGGCGAGCAGGCGCGACGTGACGTCGAGGTCCGGGGCGCGGCGCGGGTCCCTGGCGGCGACGCGACGAAACTGGACGGCGACGCGCGCGACGTCGAGATCGAGCCCGAGCTCGCGCGCGCGGGACTCGACGGTGTCGAGCGGCGCGTCGGCCGACAGCAGGACCCTCAGGAAATCCCCGATCGCCTCGCCCCGCGACCGCAGCAAGCGCTCGCGCTCGGCGAGATAGGCCTCGGTCACGACCGTCGTCACCCGGTTGATGCTCGCGAACGTGACGGGAACGCGCTGCAGCAGCTCCATCCGGACCCCGGCGTGGGGGGCCACGGTCTCGATCAGGTGCTCCCACAGGATCGGCAGCGCCAGCTGGTAGGTGCCGATCATGGCACGGAGCGAGACGCCCTGCGCGGCGCGCGCCCGCGCGCTCGCGATCGTCATCTCGAGCTCGTCCATGGTCGGCGATCGGCTCTCGATCAGGTTGAACTCGTAGAAGCCGCCGACCAGGTAGCGGACGTTCCTCCACAACCCCTCGAGCGCGGCCCCGGAGAGGGCGCGGTATTCCGGGTAGAGCCGCCGGCACTCCGTGAAGATCTTTCGCGCGTCGCGCTCGCGGTCGCGGTAGGCGCGCTCGATCAGCCGGCGCAGCTCGGGGGAGAGCGGCGGGGGGCGCCTGGCGGGCGGCGATCGTCTCGGGGTCCGGCGGGTTCGCATGTGTCCGCGGGGGTGCATGACGTCGGGGCTCCGTCCTTGTAACAGACGCGGCGATCGAGCGAGCCCCTGGGGCCGAAACGGAATTGACGCGCTCGGCCGTGCGATCACGCGCGCCGCGGCGCCCTGCCCGACGCTCGAGATCGCCCCGCTGGCATCCCGAACCAGCGCCGAGTCCCGTTTCAGTGACAGAAGACGTCGACGACCTTCACGAGCCCCGGAGTCGTCTCGCTGAGGCATGCGCCGTTGTCGGCGAAGTGGCCGTGCTGGATCTTGTTGTCGACGCACGAGGGGTCGTTGACGCGAAACGCGGCGCCGCTCGAATCGACGACGAAGAGCCAGCGGAAGAAGTTCGCAATGGCGGGTTGCAGGCCGGGGAGGTCGACGTTCTCGGCCAAGAAAACGCCGTGCTCGCCGCTTCCGGCTATGGCCACGTTCTTGAACGTGTTCTTGGTGGCGTTCCGCATGAAGATCCCGACGGTTCCCGATCCGACGATGAGCACGTTGCTGATCAGGTTGCGGTCGAAATCCAAGTCGAACGACAGACCGGCCGCGAGGTTGTCGCGCAGATAGAGGTCCGTGAACTTGCTCTTCGTCGTGCGGTATCCGGCGAGACCGTCGAAATGGTTGTCGTAGGCGGCGAACTGGCGGACGATGACGCCCCGCGACTCGCGCTCGACCACGAGGCCGCCCGACCGTGCCCGCTGCACCACCACACGCTCGATCACGACGTTCTTGACACCCCGGAGGGTGATGCCGTTGTTGCGGATCTCGGGAATGACGGGCCAGGTTTCGACGGACTGATTCAGGCGGTTGCCGTCGATCGTCAGGTCCGACACCTTGACGTGCTTCACCACGTGGGCAGGCACGGGAGCGGCGTCGCCGACGATCAGCACCGGGGAGTTCGCGCCGTCGGCGAGACGGAGCACGGTTCCCGCGTTGCCGACCAGCTGAACCTTGTCGCGGTCTATGATGATCGGGCCGGCGCAGGCGTAGATGCCCGGCTCGACGACCACTCGGCCGCCCTTGTCGGGCAAAGTCGCGATCGCCGACTGGATGTCGCCGCAATCTCCGCCCGCGACCACCACGGTCGTGACGGCGGCGTCGGCCGGCGGGTCGCTCGTCATGCAAACGATGACGGACGCGACGGCGATGAAGATGGGACGCAGCATGGTGCACCTCCCGAAAGGCATTTTGGCGGGCGCTACGGCGGAGGAGCGAGGCACGAAACGCTTCCTCCTCCACCGATCGTGACCCGCGGCCCCGGCGCGGGTGCCGCGGGGGTCGGTTGCGGTGTCGACGGAATCGCGGCCGCGAAGGTCAGCTCCGCGACGACCGCGCAGTCGCGGCTGTACTCGATCGTCCCTTCGGCCCTGGTCGTCGAGACGAAGGAGCCGGTGATGGCGTAGCCATCGGTGGGACAGTCGGTGCCGCCGATCTCGCCGTGGCGGTGCGAGAAGCGGCCGTCGGTGACGAGGAAGGTGTCGGTGCGAAAGCAGCCCGTGGCGCACGTGTCCGCGGGCGTCGTGCTGGCGCAATCTGCCGCGAAGGCCACGACCTTTCGGCTGGGGTCGGGAGTGTCTTGATCTTCGAAGCGGACCTCGAAGCATCCCCGGCGGTCGAGGACGTAGCACCCGATGGCCGGATCGGCGCCCGGAGTCGGTGTAGGTGTGGGCGCGGCGATGCCGCAGTCGGCGATCGCGGCGAGACCGGCGGCAATTCGCAGCACGTTCACGCCGTCGGTGATCGTGACGGCCCCATTGTCGTCGACGTCGCAGGCTTGGATGGTGCACTCGCTCGAGAGGCCGGCCGCGGTCCGCAACGTGAGCACGCCGTCGGTGACGCTGACCAAGCCGTTGCCGTCGGCGTCGCCGCAGACTTGTGCCATGGATGTGGAGATCCTGATGAAGCCGAGTCCGAGCGCGGCGCTCAGGGTTGCCAACCGCCGCGATGCCCGGGCGCGGTTCATGGGCGCGATCCTGACTCCACGGGCAGAGCAAGGTCAACGAGGACGTATGACGACTGCCTCAGATTGGAGCGGAAAATCGCCGCGTCACAGCTCCATGCGGTCGGGTCGCCGCGGCGGGCGCGGTGCGGGGGTCTCGCCGAGCGCGTGCTCGGCGTCCTCCTTGGCGGCGCGGAAGATGCCCTGCGCCATGAGCGCGGGCTCCTCCTCCAGGCGGCGCGCGTAGACGTCGCGCTTCAGGGTCTGTGCGTCGCGATCGGCGGGAGCGGCGCGCGTCGCCCACTCGGCGAGGTGGGCGGCGAGCGCGCTCTTGCCTTCGGCGAGGAGCGCCCGGCCGCGGGCGACGAGGGCGGCGACGCCGCCGGCGAGGCTCGTGATCTCGGCGGCCTGCTCCGCGCTGGTCGCGGGGAGCAGATGGGCGGCGTTGCCGTCCCACCATCCGCCCCAGGCGCGCAAGAGGTTGCGGACGATGAAGGCCGGGTGATCGTAGGTCGCGCGCAGATAGGGAAGCGCGGCGAGCGCGGGATCGGGGCGGACCGCGTGCGCGATCGTCTCGGGCGACTCGCCGGCGTTCATGCGAGCCCGCACCTGCTCGGCCAGGCCGCGGAGATAGGCCGCGGTGTCGAGCAGCAGCGTGCGGACCGCCTCACGCCCGCGCACCGCGAGCCCGTGTCCCGGGAAGAGCCACTCGGCGTCGAGCCCGGCCATCTGCTCGAGGGCCGCGGCCCACTCGACCGGATAGCGCTGCACCTTTTGCGGATTGCCGCAGTTCGGCGCCTGCCAGATCACCAGGTCGCCGCAGAACAGGTAGCCGCGCGCCGGCACCCACACGAACAGATGGTCGTCGGTCTCGCCCTTGGCGGCGGTCGCCCGCACCTCGAGGTCGCCGAGCATCGTCGTCCAGTGCTCGTCGACCAGCACCGTCGGCCAGTCGAAGCGCTCGGGGAAGCTCGGCCGCGCCAGACCGAACTGACGCTGATTGATGCGCGCGTTCCAGCCGTGCATCTCCCGGTAGCGCGCGAAGCGACGCGGGCAGTTCGCCTGCGCCACGATCGCCGGCCGCTCGCCGGCGTCGAGGAAGGGCGCCAGCCCGAAGGCGTGGTCGGCGTGCCCGTGCGTGTAGACGACGGTGTGGAGCGGCGCCGCCGACCAGGCGCGGATCGCCGCGTGCACCTTGGGCGCGCGATCGGCGAGGCCCGGGTCGACGAGCAATAGGCCCGCCGGCGTCCGCACCGCGTAGGTGTTGACGAAGACCGGGTGCATGAAGACGTCCGGCGCCACCTCGGAGGCCGGTCCGTGGAAGCGCGGCTCGGCGTGGCGCGGATCGGTCGTCAGCACCGTGTGCGCCTCGTCAGCCGGCGGCGTCCTCGAAGAGACGCTTGGCGGCGGCGTAATCGGGCTTGCCGTTCGGCGCGCGCGGGACGCGTGCCACCACCACCAGCTGCTTCGGGAGCTTGTAGCTCGAGAGGCGGCGGCGCGCGTCGGCGACGACCTCTGCGGGCGTTGCCGTCGCTCCGGCCTCGAACGACGCGACGCCGACGATGCGCTGGCCGAAGCGCTCGTCCGGGACTCCGAACACGAGCGCGTCCTCCACGGCCGGATGCACCTTCAGCGCCTCCTCGACCTCCTCGGGGAAGACCTTCTCGCCGCCGGTGTTGATGCAGTTGGAGCCGCGGCCGAGGAGCGTGATCCGGCCGTCCGCCTCGACCGTCGCCATGTCGCCGGGAAACGAGTAGCGGACGCCGCCGACCTCGCGGAAGGTGCGCGCCGACTTCTCGGGGTCCTTGTAATAGGCGAGCGGCACCATGCCGCCGTTCGCCACCAGGCCGATATCGCCGGAGCCCGGCTGGACCTCGCGCCCGTCCTCGGTGAACACCTTGGTGGTGGGGTTGAGCTTGAACTTGGCGGTCTCGGCGGTGGCGCCCGCGCGCACGGTGGACTGGCCCATCCCGCCCTCGGTCGAGCCGAGCACGTCGGCGATCACGAGCTCCGGCAGATGACGGATGAGCCCCTGCTTCACCTCGAGCGAGAACATCGCGCCCGACGACACCATGAGGCGGAGGCACGAGACGTCGTCCGCGACGCCGCCCTCGTCCAGCACGCGCAACAGCGGCTTGGCGAAGGCGTCGCCCACGATGACCACGAGGCTCACGCGCTCGCGGGCGACGGTGGACCAGAGCTCCGCAGGGTCGAGCCCGCGACCTTCGAGCAGCACGGCGGTGCCGCCGAGCAGCTGCGGCACCATCATGCCGAGCCAGCAGCCGGTGCCGTGCATCAGCGGCGGGCCCGACATGCTGACGGTCGCCTCGCCGCGTGCCCGGAGCTCGCGCGCCATCGCCGGCAAGCTCGCGGGGTCGTCGATTCTCTTCTGCCCGATCATCGTCGGATAGGTGCGGAGGAAGAAGGTCGTGAAGTCGGTCATCGAGTACATCACGCCCTTCGGCATGCCGGTGGTCCCGCCGGTGTAGAACATGTAGATCTCGTCGCCCGCGGGGGCGATGCGCTCGGCGGGCGCAAGCGTCGCCTGCAGCTCGGCATAGGGCAACGCGCCGTCCTGGTGCGTCGAGCCGTCCGCGGCCGGACCGTCGTCGACCTCGACCAGAAGGCGGAGCTTCGGAAGGCGCCGCCGCACGCGTGCCACGCGGTCCCCGAGCGAGGAGTGGAAGACCAGCGCCTCGACGTCGGCGTTGTCGAGCAGGTAGGCGAGCTCGTCCTCGAGGTAGCGGTAGTTGACGTTGATCGGGATGCCCCGGATCTTCATCGCCGCGAAGTTGGTCTCGCAGTACTCGGGCGAGTTGTAGAGATACATTCCGACCTTGGCGTGCGGTCCGAGCCCGGCGTCGAGCAGGGCGCGGGCGAGGCGGGCGGCGCGCGTTGGTCGTACTCGCGCCAGCTGAAGCGACGGGTGCCTTGCACGACCGCGGGTGCGTCGGGCGTGGCGTCGGCGATCGATTCCCAGATGGCTCCGAAATGCGCGGGCATGGCGACCGCCTTAGCGCAGTGCGGGCGCCGCGCTCAACCTTCGGAGCGCACTGCGAAGCGGTCGAGGTAGAAGGCGAAGCGGGTTCGCACCTCGGCGGGGTCGAGGCCGAAGTCCGCCTTGAGGTCGCAGGCGACCTTGCCGTGCTTGCCGCGCGGGTTGTGCGAGCGGAAGGTCGTCAACGCCGCGCGCACCGCGCGCGTCATCTCGAGGCCGGCGCGGGCGTAGATCTGCGTCGCCACGTCGAGGTCGTCGGCGACCAGCTCGTCGAAGCGGACGTCGATGGCGCGCTCGGCGGCGAGCGCCTCGCGGTCGCGCACGCAGGCGCGCAGCAGCTTCTCGCTCCGGTCGATCCAGTACTGCGCGAGCGCCGCGAGGTCGATCCGGGTGCGCCGCATGCGGTCGGCGTACGCCAGCATCGTGATGGTCGACTGAATTGCCGCGACGGGGTCGCGATGCGTGAGCACGATCGTCGCGTCCGGGAAGGTCTCGCCGAGCGGCCCGAGTTGCTCGAGGTGCTGCGACGATTTCAGGAGCCAGCGCCGTGGGCCGCGCCGCCAGGTGAGCAGCTGCAGGACCTTCTTCAGATAGGCGTACGACGACCGGAGGTCGAGCCCGAGGTAGTAGTCGCGCCAGCGCGGGGCGCGCGCCGGCCACTCGAGGAGGTAGGTGCCGAAGTCGAGCTCCTGGAGCACCGTCTCTTCGTGGACGTGCTCGGGCGGCAGGTCGTCCATGGCCTGCAGGTGCGGCATCTGCGTGACGCGCTCCTCGTAGGTGCGGAGGCAACGCTCGTAGCGCGGATCGCGGCCGTCGCGGCCGGGCCCGTCACCGGGCGCGGGCACCGGCTCCAGGCTCTCCCAGTACGGCAGCGAGCGCAGGCGCGTGTCGGCGGCGAGGAGGTCGACGAGGTGACGGCTGCCCGAATCGGGGAGTCCGGCGACGACGATCGGACGCTCGATCTCGACCGTCAGGATCTCGGGATGGTGCGCGATCATGTCCTCGACCCGGAGCCGGTTGGAGAGCGCGCGGACGCAATGCGAGTAGAGCCCGAGCCGGCCGAGCGCGTTCAGCTCGGTGTCCTCGTTCACGGCCTGCAGCCACGTCTGCAGGCGCGAGCGGAAACCGTCGGCGCCGAAGTCGGTGAGGCCCGTGTGCTGACGTGCCGCCTCGAGCACCCCGTGCTCGCTGAGATCGATGGGCTCGGTCTCGGCGTAGTCGATGGCCGCTTGCTGTTCCGCGGAGAGCGCTGGCTCCGCGAGGTCGTCGATGCGGATGTCCGACCGTGGGCTCATGCGGCGTCTTCCCGTCGCCGCGTTCCTTAGCAATGGTTTTCCCGCGGGCCAAGGATTTTCGTCGGAGCCGAGGCGCTCAGCCGAGCGTGCGTGCGAAGAGCTGGCGCATGTCCTCCCACGACTGCCGATCCGCCGCCGCGTCGTAGGCAAGGGGGATGCCATAGCGTTTGCCATTGGCGTCGGCCTCGGGGTTGGTGAAGCCGTGGAGCGCGCCGGGATACTTCACGATCCGGTAGTCGACCCTGGCGTCCTTCATCTCCTGCTCGAAGGCGGCGAGCTCGGCGTCGGGCACGAACCCGTCGGCGGCACCGTGACACACCAGCACCTTCGCCTTCACGCTCCCCGGCGCGGGCTTGTGGAAGGAGCCGAGCGCGCCGTGGAAGCTCACGACCGCGGCGAGCGGCAGACCGATGCGGGCGGCGTGCAGGACCACGGCCCCGCCGAAGCAGTAGCCGATGGCGGCGATCCGGTCGGCCGCGACGCCCGGCTGCTTCTTCAAGAGATCGAGGCCGGCCCGGAAGCGCGCCTCGAGGCCGGCGCGATCGGCGAGCACGCCGTTCATGAGCTTCCCGGCGCCCGCGGGATCGTCGGCCACCTGGCCGTCGCCGTACATGTCGACCGCGAGCGCGGTGTAGCCGAGCTCGGCCAGCATCCCGGCCCGGCGCCGGATGTAGTCGTTCAGGCCCCACCACTCGTGCACGACGAGAACGCCGGGACGCTTGGTCGCCGCCTCCGTCGGGCGGGCGAGATGGCCGCGGAGCGTGGTGGCGCCGGCGGAATAGGTCACGGTCTCGGTGTGGACGTCCGACATGGTCTCTCTCCTTCGGGTGCGGGGGATGTCCACATATTCGAGGAATGATAGGAGATCGCAAGAGCATCCGCCGTGCGACGCCCGAAGATCTCGGAGCTCGAGGAGCTCCCCTGTCCCATCTGCGGCAGCTACCTCGAGCGCGGCGCCGGCCGGCACGGCCTGGTCTGGTTTTGCCGCCAGTGCCGCGCCGGGGCGGTGACGTTGCCGGTGCTCCGGCAGGTGGCGCCGCGCGGCTTCGTCAATCAGCTCTGGCAAGCGGCGCTGCACGACAGCCGGCCGTCGCGCCGACGCTGCCCCGCCTGCACGCAACCGTTCGCCGAGCTCGGCCGCCGGAGCCCCGCCATGCCGCCGCAGATCAAGGTCTGCGTGCGCTGCTTCTGGGTGTGGTTCAGCTCCGAGCTCCTGGCGTCCTTCGCGGCGGGCCCGGCGCGTACGCCGGAGCTGCCGCGAAGCGCGCTCCGGCTCGACGGCGTCAAGGCCGAGACGACGAGCGTCGACCCAGAACGGGCCCGCCGTACGCTCGGCGCGCTCGGGGCGGGGGTGCTGCTGGCCGCGCTTGCCGAGCCCAGCGACTAGGAGGCTCCGCGCGCGCAGCGCGCGGCCGAGCGGAAGCGAGCCGGGAGTAGGGAAACCCGGACGGGCTTTGCCCGTCCGGGGCGAGGGAGAGATCCCTCGTATGTGACTAATAGGGTTGCTGGCCGATGAAGTTCCCCGGCGGCTCGTAGTCGCAGACCACGATCGTCCAGTTGGTTTCACCCGGGAACGGACTGCCGGTGCTGCAATTCTTGACCCCGCAGCCGACGTGGCTCGTCGATCGCCAGACGAGCTGGGTGTAGTGGCCACACACGTCCGAGCAGCGGTCGCTGCCGGGACACTCGCTGTCCGAGGAGCAGACCGCGCCGTCGTTGGGGCCGCCCTGGCAGTGGAGCGAGCACGAGTTGGTCCCGTAGTCGTAGCTCGCGTCCTCGAGCGCCCACAGGGTGACGGAATCGGTGGGGGCGTTGGTCGGACAGCTCGAGTCGAAGCTGTAACAGGCGTAGATGTTCTCGCCGAGCCCGAGGCTCCCGAGATTCGGGTTGTGGGAGAAGTTGCAGCCGTCCGCCCACGCCTGAGCCGTCGCGGCGACCGTCGCCTTCCAACAGTACGGATGCAGCGTCGGAGCGGGAACCGGCTGCGCGTTGGCGCGCACGTCGTTGTGCTCCGTGAGGTTCGCGGTCCAGAGCGCGGGTGCCGTCTCGGTGCAGACGTAGGGTGTGGAGGTGGGGGTCGGCGTCGGCGTCTTGGTCTTCGTCGGGGTCGCGGTCTTGGTCGCGGCCGGCGTCGCCGTCTTCGTCGCGGTCGGCGTCGCCGTCGGAGCCGGCAGCACCGGGACGATCGCGTCGACGCAGTCGCTGTCGACGATCATCTCGACCGCCGCCGCGTCGGCGGTCGTGACGCAGCCGCCCTTGGCGTCGAGCTTGGCGAAGGCCTGGTCGAACTTCGTCTCCGCCTTCGTGAGACAGGTCGGATCGGCTGCCTGACCCTTGGTGACCGCCTTGGCGGAGCATTTCAGCTTGCTCGACGCCTTCTTGCCGGCGGCATTGAGCTTGCCCTTCAGGCACGGGTTCTTCTGCATCGACGTGCCGAGCGCGGTGCGAACCGCATCGACGCAATCGTCGACGAGCGCCTCGACCGCGGCGGCGTCGCCGATGGTGACGCAGCCGCCCTTGGCCTCGGCCTTGGTGAAGGCCGACGAGAACTTGGTCTCGGCCTTCGTCAGGCAGGTCGGGCTCACGACCACTGCCTTGCTGGCCGCCGTGGCATGGCACTTCAGCTTGTCGGCGATCTTCTTGGCGGTCGCGCCGAGCTTCGCCTTCGAGCAGGTCTGTCCCGGATCGGCGCCGTGTCCGACGGTGGGAACCGCGATGACGAGCGCAAGGAGAATGATGGCCGACGCAGCGAAACGAGCCATGGGAAGGCCCCCCTTTCCGAAGCGCGTGTAACACGGTGAGACGAGCCCAACCAAGGACATAATCGGCGCCGCGCGAGGTGAGCCAAAGTGGCGCAGGTCGAGCCGTCTGGTCTCGGGGGCGAATCAGCTGGCGTCGAGCGCGCGCTCGATCGTGGCGTGGAAGTGCCGCACGCTGCCCTCGAGCCGGCCGAGCAGGAGGCCCTCGTTGGCGCCCGAGCAGAGGCCGGCCTGGATGCCCTCGGCCGCGAACAAATCTTCGCGCTGGAAGACCGTCTCCTCGATGAGCGCGAGCGTGCGCTCCCAGTGGGCGTCGCGCTCGGGGGTCGCCTCGGCCGCCGGAATCAGCATCGAGTGCACCCACCGCACCTGATCGACCTCGGCCGGGAAGACCGCGATGTGGCTCACGTAGTCGGGATGAAAGATGAAGACCGAGTTCGGGAAGACGAAGTGCGTGAAGGTGAAGTCCTCGCGGAGATCCCAGCTCGCGGGCGGGCGCGTTGCCGAGGTCGTCGCCGCCCGCCGCGCCGCGACCGAACGGACGTGCGGGCCGACGAAGTCCGAGACGGCGCGCGCGTCGAGGAAGAAGCGGTAGATCGTGTCCCGGTGCAGCACGCGTATGTGGTACGCCTCGAGGAAGGCGTCGATCACGAGCTTCCAGTTGGCTCGGCGGAGGGTGTCGATGCGCCGGTGGAGGACGTGCCCCGCGAGGTCGAACGACGCGAGGTCGTCACCGATCGTGCCGAGGAAGGCGTCGAGGTCGAGCGCCGCTCCCGGCGTCGGATGCACCCACAGGAGGCCGTGGCGACTCGCGACCGGCACGGCGACCAGTCCGCGCCCCTCGGCCTCGAGATCGGGGAAGGCCTCCGCATGCGGGACGTGGCGAAGCGCGCCGTCGAGCCCGTAGGTCCAGCCGTGATACGGGCAGACGAAGGCCTTCTTCCGGCACGGTGCCTCGTCGCCGACCAGCCGCATGCCGCGATGCCGGCAGACGTTCAGGAAGCAGCGCGCGCGTCCCTCCTCGTCCCGCACCAGCACGAGCGGCAGGCCGAGCACGTCGCGCCGGACGCAGTCTCCGGTCGCGGCGAGCTCGGAGGCCGCCGCGATCGCGATCGGGTAGCGCCGGAAGAGCGTCGCCCGCTCGCGCGCCAGGCGCTCCGGCGCGAAGTAGTTGGCGACCGGCAGCACGCTCGACTCCGCCGCGAGCTCGAGCCGGTCGTCCCTGACGTGCGCCATCAGCCGCTCCGCGAGCCGGAGCAGGTCGGCGTTGGCGTTCGGCGCGGCGCCCATCGCCGCCCATGATTGCAGAAGCCTCTTGCGGGCGTCGAGCCGTCGAGCATGCGAACGACAAAGGTGCTTTTCGAATCGGGTCGTTGCTTGCTATGCCTGCACTACCAACTCGGAGGTCGTCATGAAGCGAATCCTACTCGTTCTGGTAGTCGTCCTCTTCGCCGCCGCATGGCTGCTGCCGCGGCGCGCCGAAACGGGCGCCAGCCTGGTGTTCCCGCTCTCGATCAAGGGCAAGGTTTGGCAGACCGACATCGCGTTCGGCCCGGGCTTCAAGGTGAAGCCCGGCAAGATCAACGACAAGATCCTCGGCGGCATCCTGCGCCAGGAGTTGCCGGACTTCGCGAGGGATTTTCTGAACCTCGACCCGGGCGGGAAGTTCTATCTCTTCTTCGACGGCCGCGGCGCCGACGGCCGCACCACCTGGCGGGTCGCCACCAACCAGAGCGGGACGCTGGCGACGACGCTCCAGGGCATCATCACTCAGGACGGCGTGTTCTTCCTCTCCGGCTCCTACTCGCCGCCGATGCTGGGAGCGATCGGCAGCTGCTTCGTGACCGGCAAGGCGAAGTTCGCGAAGGACACGTTCAATCCCACCAAGATCAGCGGCACGGCCAGCTGCCTGCTCTCGAGCCCGCTCGTCATCGGGGAAGGCTTCACGGTCAAGTTCAAGACCGTCGGCGGCCCGCTGATCTGAGGGCGGCGCTCAGGCGCGGGCCGCGGCGAGGGCGCGTGCCGCCGCCGCGAACGCCGCGACGTCGGGATAGCGCCAGGCGTGCGCGACGCGCGTCGCCCCGACGGCGGCGAAGGCGCGGAGACGCGCCGCCGTCGCCGCGGAGTCGTCGAGCGGCAGCTCGGTGAGCACGGCGACCTCGGGCGGCGGCTTGCCGGCGGCCGCCATCTGATCCCGCAGGGTCGCGATCGGGGCGCGCAGCAGCTCGGGATCGCCCGCCTTCGGGATCATCGGCATCCAGCCGTCGCCGTAGCGGACGGCGCGCCTGAACGCATGCGGCGGCGCGCCGCCGATCAGGATCGGCGGACGGGCCGGACGCGGCAGGAAGAGAAAGCGTTGACCGTTCAGCTCGACCTCGTCGTTCGCGAAGCAGTCGCCGAGGAAGGCGAGCGTCTCGTCGGTCACTCGTGCCCGCGCGCCGTACGGCACCCCGACGGCGCGGAACTCGGGCTCCATCCACCCGACGCCGACCCCGAAGAGGAACCGCCCCGCCGAGAGCTCCTGGATCGTCGCCGCCCACTTGGCGGTGGGGAGCGACGGCCGATACGGCAGCACGAGGACGGCGGTGCCGAGGCCGATGCGCTCGGTCGCGCCCGCCAGGAAGGCGAGCGTGGCGAGCGGATCGAGATAGCGTCCGCCCGAGCCCTCGGCGTCGTCGGGAGGAATCGCGATGTGGTCGGCGAGCCAGAGGTCGTCGAGGCCGGCCGCCTCGGCCGCCCGCGCGCAGCCGAGCACCGTGGCGCGGGTCGACTGGGGTCCCATGTTGCGGAGGTAGAGTCCGAGCTTCATGTCCGTGGTCTACGCCGGTGCCGCGGCTGACGCCATCGGCGCGCTTCGTTGACATGAGCCGGGCCTGCGGTGCTACGGGTTCGCGACATGCCGACCCGCCGTAAGAAGGCTCCTGCCAAAAAGGCGACGAAGGCTCGCGCCGCCGTCCCGGCTCGGAAGAAGAAGCGCAAAACCGCGAAGGCAGCACCGGCCGCCAAGCGACGCCGCGTCCGGGTGGCTCGAACGGTCACGCGAACGAGAGGGGGAGGGACGGCGAGACGCCGTGCGGCGCGTACGCGCGCCGCGCCGCGCGCGGCCCGCACGCCGGCCGAGACGGCCCAGCTGATTCTCGACCACGCCAACGTCACGCTGGCGACCGTGCATTCCAGCGGCAACGTCGACGATGCCAACGTCAGGCAGAACATCGTGGATACTGCCGCCGGTCAGGCGGCGAAGCGCAGCGCGTACGGCAATGCGCCCGGCGGGACCATCGACCTCGAGGCGCCGCTGCTCGACGGCATGCTGGCGCTCGCCGCCGATTTCGCGTTCCGGGTGAGCGAGGTGGCGGGCGGAAGCCACTCGGCGACCTCGCGGCACTACGTCGGCGTGGCGTTCGACATCGATCGGTTGCAGGGAAGCCCGGTCAACGCGGGCCATCCCGACGTGCCGGTCGTCAAGCAGAAGCTTCGCGATCTCGGCGCGACCGAAGTACTCGGACCGGGCGACCCAGGGCACGCGACGCACCTCCACGGGGCGTGGCCGCGGCACTGAGGCGCCTCAGTCGCTCTTCGCCTTGAAGCGGTCGGCGAGGTTCTTGAGCGTGCCCGCGTAGGTCGCCTCGAAGCAGGTGCCGCCGCCGGCGGCGAGCTGCACCACGACCGGCAGGCTCGTGATCGGCAGAGCCGGCAGCCCGAGCCCGGCTCCCTGTCCCTTGACGACGATCTGCGCCTTGCCGGCCGCGCCCGACTTGAGGACGATCTGCCGGATGCCGCTCGGCGTCAGCTCCTTGTCGAGGTAGCGGTAGCCGTGACCCGTCGCCTTCCAGCACGGGCGGCCGTGGGCGCCGCAGACGCCGCCCGCGGGCGCGCTCGCGCTCGCGAGCAGCGCGCCGCCGCCGTCGTAGACGCAGAGCCGGTAATCGGTGCCCGCGAGCGGGTCGCCGAATTCGGCGGTGGTGGTGGCCGGGCCGCGCGTCCACTTCCAGAGCAGGCGATCCTTGGCGTCGGGGCTGACGTTGCGGAGCTGGAGCAAGGCGCCGCCGGCCTGGACCGGACGGCGGCAGCCGGCGAGCGGGCTCGCGGTGCACCCGGCCCCCGCGGTGATGACGTAGGTGTGGGTCCCGCTCTTCACCGGCACGACCGCGCCGCCCGGGCCGGCCGCAGCGCCGGCGAGCACGGCGCCGTCCTCCAGCACCTGCCGTCCGGTCGGGAACGCGCCGTCGAGCAGCAGGGTGGCGTCTCCGTCGGACGTCGTCGGCAAGGTCAGCGTCGCGCCGGGATCGAGCGCGGCGCGCGCCAGGTCGATGCGTGCCGAGCCGACGTTGGTGAGCTGCACGTCGGCGACGTTCTCGACCGGCTCGGCCGGCGGCTCGCCCCAGCTGCGGTTGGTCTCGACGTAGGTGAAGGGCGGCACCGCGCCGGCGGTCGCGCCCGGCGTGCTCGCCGGGTCGCCGACGCCGAAGCCGTGCGAGCGCACGTCGATCACGCCCTTGGCGGGTGTCGTCCCGGCGGTCTCGTCGCGCAGCACGACGTCCGAGATCCAGTACGCGTGATCGTGAATCAGGCCGAGCGCGGGATCGTCGCTCGCGGGCACGTAGGCGAAGCTCACGTGCGGCGGATCGCGATCGACCAGGCCGTCGCCCAGGAAGTCGGCGGCGAAGGGATAGTTGTAACCCAGCGCGGCCTGCGCGAAGTGGTCGGACGGGCTGAAGATCAGGAAGCGGAAGCGATAGCCCAGCTGGTCGAAGCCGCGCACCCCGAGCGCGGCGTTGCCGAGGTTCTGCGCCAGCGGGCCGGGCAGCGGCACCAGCTCGTCGGCGCTCGCCGCGACGTTCAGGTAGGAGATGTTGCGGGCGTTCTCGAGCCAGAGATTGGTCAACGTCTCGGCGCCGCCGGTGGGATCGGACGGCGGCAACCAGATGCCGTCCGCCGGCGGCCCGACCTGCGAGAACGCCTTGGCGACGATGCCGGGATAGAGCGTCGGGAGGCGGTAGGTGGCGTAGCCTCCCATCGAATAGCCGCTCATGACCGTGCGGTCCGGGTCGAGGTCGAAGTGCGCCGCGACGTCGTTCCACATCTCGAAGACGTCGTACTCGCCCGAGTGCTGGTACCAGCCGTTCGAGCCGCGCGACTCGGAGGTGGCGACGAAGTCGCCGCGCCCCTCGCCGATCTGCTGCACCAGGGTCGAGCCGAGGTACTGCCAGTGGTGCTCGCCGAGCGAGTGCAGGAGCATCACGAAGCCGGCGGGCGTGCCGGGCGCGTAGGTCGTCGGTACGTAGAGCAGGTACTGCTGCAGCTGTCCCAGGTACTGCGGAAAGGGATCGTTGAAGGCGCCGATCGCGGTCACGGTGTCGCGGCCCTCGCCGAGCGCGAGGCGGCTCGGGAAGATGCGGATCTGGTAACCGGTGGCCGGCACCGTCGAGCTGACCGCCCCGGCGTCGAGCGCATCGAAGTCGATGGGGTGGGCGTAGGTCGCCGGCGTCTTGGCGCGGATCGCGGCCGACTGCTGCGAGTCGGGCGGCCGATCCTGGGTGGTGAGCAGCGGCGAGAACTCGTCGAAGCGGAACGCCTGGTTGAAGATGCCCGACGGCGTGAGGTCGAGGACGTTGGCGCCGCCGGGATGGGTGGCGTCGGCGGTCTGCTGCGGGCGGAGCCAGCCGCCGGTCGCGGCGTCGTAGAGGCCGGTCGCCACGATCGCCCGCCAGGTGCCGGTCGGATCGGAGACCGTGCGCGGCACGGTGATCGTGATCTGGTTGGCCTCGAGGTCGGTCGCGACGACGAGCGGCGTCGTCAGCGGGGCGCCGAGCAGCGGGAAGCGGGTGTGCTCGGCGCCGGTGCCCCAGGTCGTGATCGCCTCGTCGGTGCCCGGAAAGGGTGCGCCCGGATCGCGCGGCAGGATCGCCGCGCCGGTCAGCGGGTTCTGGTCGGTGTCGAAGGCGATCGTCACGATCGTGCTGTCGGCGGCGAGCAGGGTGTTCAACGTGATGCGATACGCGACCTCGGTCGCCGACACCTTGATGCGGAGCTCGACCAGATCGGCGGCGTTGTTGCCGTAGCGGGCGCGGTCGGTCGGGTACTCGACGTCGCCGGCGCGCGCCGACTGCGGGATGGCGCCGAGCCCGTCGGTGTCGCTGCCGTAATCGTCGTAGAGATAGTCTTGGTAGAGGTACTCGCCAGCGGCGTAAGCCTCGGTGCCGGAGACCAGGAGCGGCGGCGCGGTGAAGCGCGGATCGCGGTTTTCGAGCTGGGGGGCTGCGGGGGCCGGCGCGTAGAGCACCGACGGGCCAGGGGGAACGCCGCTCGCGACCGCGGGGAGCGAGTCAAGAAGAGCGGCTTCGGCGACGGTCGGAGACGACAGCGCGGCGAGGAGCGCGCAGACCACGGCCAGCGACGTTGGTTTCATGGGCGGCGAGCGTAGGCGGCCCGGAAGCGCACGAACATCACGCGAGGCAGGGAGTCGGGGTGCAAAATCCGGTGAAAGCGTTGGGAATAGGCGGTGGGGCGGTTCCCTACCGCCGACTCGCGACATCCAGCCGCTGCAGTGCCTCGTCGATCTCGGAATCATTCGGCCGCTGCGCGTAGAACCGCCGCAGGTCGGCGCGCAGCCCTGGTGGCACGCTGGCGGGATTGCCCTCGGCGAGCTTCTCGACCAGCCCCGCGTACGCCTCGTCGGCGGGTGCGTAGGTACCGAAGACCACGGGCTCGGCGGTGTCGAGGTTGTGCTCCGGCAGGTCGAGGCGCTTCCCCGCGGCGGAGCGCACGTAGGAGCGATAGCGGTCGAGTGCATGACCGAGGGCCGTCCGGAACCGCTCTTGCGCCTCGGGCGGGAGGGGTTTGAAAATCGTGCGCTCGAACGGCCCGATGTTCGGCACCAGCTTCACCAGGAAGCCGAAGAACTTGGCGAAGTAGCCGGGCTCGGCGACGATCTTGCCGAACTCCTTTTCGAAGTCCTCGCGCGAGAGGTCGTAGAGGAAGCCCGCCGGGGTCATCTCGGGATCGAGCTTCTCGATGTCGGCGCGGTAGAGCTCCCAGGCGATGCCGGTCGCCTCGTGGATCAGGCCGCGGAAGGCCCAGCGATAGGAGAGAATCGCGGCGTCGGTGCTCGCGAACAGGTTGTCGAGGCGGAGGCCGTAGGTCTTTTCGAACGCCTCGTCGAGCGCGCGGGTCGCGACCTCGAACTGGAGTGAATGGTGGAAGACGTCGTGGCCGCCGCGCGTCTCCGCCATCTGGAAGACGTCGAAGCGGAACTCGGTCTGGAGGTGCGAGGAGGCGTCGTCGGCGTACGTGACGCGATCGCCGAACTCCTCGCGGAGCTTCGGATAGATCTCAGGGACCACGCGATTGGTCGCCTCGGGATGGCCGACGGTGTCGGCGACGTAGTGCGCGAGGGCGCCGAGCGCGAAGGCGTACTCGTCGGCGTCGCGCGCCGCGGCGAGCAGGTTGGTGATGAAATCGCCCGTCCGCACGTAGTGCAGCAGCTCGGTGAAGAGCTCGTTTCCGAGCGGGAAGTACCCGAGGTCGGCGACGTGGGAGCCGCCGTAGGCGAAGGCGCGCGCGCGCGCGAGGTCGCCGCCGGGAAAGCGCCGACGGATCTCGGGGGCGAGGGTGTCGTCCCAGCTCCGATCCACGACGGCCTGGTGCGCCAGCACCGAGAAGGCGCGGCAGTTCTGGGGGAGAGCGAGGGCGAGGAAGATCAGGAGCGAGAGAGCAACGGGTCGCATATCCCCATGAGATAGCGGCGCGATTCGTTGCTAGTCAAAATTTACGCTGGCGCGATCGTTACTGCATGACGGCGGTGGCGGGCAGCGTGAAGCGCGCCAGGCCCGGAAGCCCGAGCGCCGCATCGATCCCCAAGACGCCCGACGACGAGACGCAGCCGATGCCCCCGAACGTCGGTGCGGTGGTGCTGGCGGTGCCGCCGACGCTCACGGTCTCGCCGATTGTGCCGTTGTCGGGGAAACACTCCAACGGCTGAGAGCTGCACGAGTCGCCGACCGCGGGACAGTCGCTCGCTCCGAAGCAGGGTCGGAATCCCTCGATCGCGCAGAAGCCGAAGCTCGGACCGTTCGCGCACACGCCTTCGTCCACCGAGTCGAGGTCGGGCGGCGTGTTGGGCGTGCAGGTGCCGTCGCTGCAGCCGTTCGGACGCGACTGCGTGCCGCCCGTGTTGCTGCAGGTCGTGGCCCCGACGGCGGTGCAATCGATGTTGGCCATGCAGGGCGAGCCGGCGGCGTCGTTGCAGGTGCCGCAGAAGCAGCGGCTCCCGGAGTCGCCGGCGCAAACCAGGCTCGAGGCGCTGAGCGTCCGGGTCTGGGTGCCCGTGCCGAGGTTGACCCGCTGGAGATGCTTGGCGAACGCGGTGCCCGCCGGCGGGCAGTCGAAGCTCGTGGTCTGATTGAAGCGCGGGTTGGTTCCGCCGGCGACGCAGGCGAGCGTGTTGCGCGCGCCACCCTGGCAGAAGCCACCCACGCAGAGCGGGCACGGCTGGGTCGCGGAGATCGGGAAGTAGTAGGACGAGCTGAGCGCCACCTGGATGGACCCGGCACCGTCGGCGGGTCGGAGCGTTCCGGTGATCGCGCCGACGACCTCGTTCACCAGACAGAACGCGGCCCCGTCGTTGCTGGGCTCGGGCGAGCCGGCGAAGTAGACGCAGGCATTGCCCGTTCCGGAACATTGCGCATCCGACGTGCAGGTGATCCAGCTGCCGTTCTGACCGGTGCTGTCGCCGCGGCAGCGGCGGTTCTGAAAGGTCGCGCCGCCCCCGTTCGCGATCGGCCCGGAGAGCGAGCAGATCCCGCAGGGCGGGGTCGGATTGGCGCAGTTGGTGGCGGCCATGGTGAAGCGGACGTTCGAGTTGAGCGGCCGGTCGTGCGCCGCGCCGGTCCAGCCGAGGTCGCGGTCGGTGCCGCTCGCGCTCACCGTGAGCTCGTAGCTCGACGGACACACGCCGCCGCCGTCGGGCGTCGCCGTGGCGGTGGGTGTGGTGGTTGGAGTCGGCGTCGCCGTCAGGCCGGTCGCGGTCGGCGTCAGCGTCGGCGTCGCGGTGGGGCCGGTCGGCGTCGGGGGGAGTGGGGTCGTGGTGAGCGTCGGCGTCGCCACCGGCGCGCACCCCGGCGCCGCGGCGTCGAGCGCGCAGACGATCGCCTGCACGAAGTCGTCAGCGTGGATCTCGCGCGCCGCGAGGTCGCCGGTCGTCACGCAGCCGGGCTTCTGCTCGAGCTTGGTGAAGCAAGCCTTCTCGGGCTTCGCGCCGCCGTCGAACTTGGCGATCACCTTCTGCACGCAGAGCGGGTCGAGCACGCCCTTCTTGGCGGCCTTGCCGTGACACCCGAGCAGGCCCTTCACCTTGGCGGCGACGCAGGCGTGCTTGCCCCCCGTGCACTTGTTCTTCACCAGCGTCGGGAAGCTCGGGTCGAGGGCGGCGACGAGCTCGCCGACGAACTGCTGGACGACAGCCAGCAGGCTCGCCGCGTCGCCGGTCGTCAGGCAGCCGCCCTTCTTCTCCGCCTTCGCGATGCAGCCTTTGACGCTTGCGAGCTTGTCGGTCGCCTTCTGGGCGCACGCAGGGTCGAGCGCTTTCCCCGCCTTTGCGGCCTTCGCGTAGCAACCGTCGAGCGCGAGGGCGAACGTTTTCACGCACGCCAGCTTCTTGCCGACGCAGACGTTCACGGTTGCCGCGCGCGCGACGCTGCTGCCGCCGAGGACGACGAGGGTGCTTGCGAGGAGGACGCTTCGGGCCGGGGTGATCACGAGGGGGAGCTCTGCTTTCGCAAACTCTCGCGTGGCTCGTCAAGAAAGATCTCGCCGAATGCGCCCGCATTTTTCGCTTGCCAGGCGGCGTACGATCGACGCTATAGTCCCCGCCTCCACGACTGCGCGTTCTCCGCGCAGATCACCTCGCCGAAGGAGACCACCATGACCACCTCACGCCCCGCGCGCCTCGCTGGCGCCATAGTGTCCGCATTCGTGCTCCTGATGACGGCGTCGCACGCCGCGGCGATCGAGAAATGCAAGGTGAAGGTCGACAAACGCACCGGCGTGATCAACGTCGACGCGACCGACGTCGGCGGACCGCTCACCTGGGGCGCGGCCTCGGGCTCGGAGACCAACGTCTTCTTCAACGACGCGACCTGCAACGTCGGCGGCAAGGCCAAGAAGTGCCAGCTCGCCAATCCCACCACCCTCGCCGCCAAGACCGCGCCCTCGGGCTGCACGATCTACCTCACCGACACCGTGGCGCCGTGCTCGGCGTGGATTTCCGGTTGCTCGCCCGGCGTCCGTAGCGACGCAGGAGCGCTGGTGAAGGATGCGAACGGCGTGCTGATCGGCACGGCCCTCGACCCCGGGGGTCAGAACCCCATCCGCAACGAGGCGGGAACACTGCTGCGCCTGTCGGTCAACTACGACGGCAGCGGTTTCTTCTCGTACGCCGCCTTCCTCTTCGCGTCGGCCAACTGCACCGGATCGCCGCTGATGAGCACCGACCCCTCGATGGTGAAGAACGTGTTCGTGTTGGGCACCACCGGCTACTACGCGCCGACCTCGACCTCGAACCTGAGCATCAACAGCAACATGCAGGTCTCGCCCCTCTACACGGATCAGACCCAGTGCGACAACAACTTCGGCATCGGCCTCTCCACCTACGTGCCGCCGACCGGCTGCTGCCTTTCGGCGAGCGGATCCGGGCAGCTCGGCCCGGCTCAGACGATCGACCTGAGCGTCTTCGCGACGCCGTTCAAAGTCGAGCTGCAGTAGAGAGAGTGTTCACCGGCCGCGGCGGGCGCCCCGCCGCGGCCGGTGGAGCTCGTCGAGGCCGCGTTCCCACGACGGGTGCGCGCCGCAGCGCGCCTGCAGGAAGTCGACGAAGGCGCGCACCTTGGGCGGCGGATTCCGGCCCGACGGGTGGACGGTGTAGATCGCCGTCTCCGTGCACTCGTAGTCGTCGAGCACCGTGCGGAGCGTGCCGGCGCGGAGGTCGTCGCCGACGATGAAGGTGGGGAGCAGCGCCAGCCCGGCGCCCGCGAGCGCCGCCGCGCGCAGCACGTCGCCGTTGTTGGCACGGAGGCGTCCGGACACGACCACCCGAATCTCTTTCGGGCCGTCGCGCAGCGTCCACGCGGGCTCGGTCTGGTAGGTGTAGACGAGGCAGTCGTGCTGCACGAGGTCGTGCGGCTCCTGCGGCACGCCGCGGCGCTCGAGGTACGCCGGCGCGCCGCACACCACCCGCCGCGAGGGCGCCAGCCGGCGCGCGACCAGTGAGGAGTCGGCGAGGCGGCCGATGCGGATCGCGAGGTCGAAGCCCTCCTCGACGAGATCGACCATGCGGTCGGCGAGGGCGAGCTCGATGCGCACGTCGGGGTGGCGAGCGAGGAACTCCGGCACCAGCGGCGCCACGTGCAGCTGCCCGAACGACATCGGTGCCGAAACCCTGAGCGTGCCGCGCGGCTCGCGCTGGAGCTGGCTCACCGCCTCCTCGGCGGCCTCGACCTCGGCGAGGATGCGGAGGCAGCGCTGGTAGAAGGTTGCGCCGGACTCGGTCAGACCGAGGCGGCGGGTGGTGCGATGGAGGAGGCGCGTGCCGAGCGCGGCCTCGAGCCGCCCGATGCTCTTGCTGACCGCCGACGTCGTGGTGCCGAGCGTCCGGGCGGCGCTCGCGAAACCGCGCGCCTCCACCACCCGCACGAACACCCCGATCTCGGCCATCGCCGCCAGGGCGTCGAGCGACCGTTTCCTCACCGGCAACGGTCTAGATCCCGGCGCGGTGGTTCTCAACCGACGACGCCGCGCTTACGCTGAGCCGTCGAAAGGAGACGACCAACATGATCACCATCCGCAAGAGCGACGAGCGTGGGCACCTCCGGCACGGCTGGCTCGACACCTATCACTCGTTCTCGTTCGGGGAGTACCACGATCCCCGGCACATGGGCTTCCGCACGCTGCGCGTGATCAACGAGGACCGCGTCGAGTCCGGGACCGGCTTCGGCCCGCATCCGCATCGCGACATGGAGATCGTCACCTACATGCTCACCGGTGCCCTCGAGCACCGCGACAGCATGGGGAACGGCTCCACCATCCACGCCGGCGAGGTGCAGCGCATGACGGCGGGCACGGGCGTCGTCCACAGCGAGTCCAGCCCGGCGGGCCACGAGGACGCCCACCTGCTGCAGATCTGGATCCTGCCCGAGCGGGACGGCCTCGAGCCGGGCTACGAGGAGAAAACCTTCCGCGAGGAGGACAAGCGCGGTCGCCTGTTGCCGATCGCGACCCGCGACGGCCGGGACGGCTCGGTCACGATCCACCAGGACGCGGCGATCCACGCGAGCGTGCTCGCGGCTGGCGAGACCGTGACCCACACGCTCGCCCCGGCGCGCCACGCCTGGGTGCAGCTGATCTCGGGCACCGTCGACGTCAACGGCCGGACGCTCTCCGCCGGCGACGCGGCCGCGCTCTCGAACGAGTCGGCGGTCCGGATCACGGGTGGCGACGCGCGCTCGGAGCTACTCCTCTTCGACCTCGACTGACGGGTGAGGAACGAGAGGAGCTTTGGCTTGCAAGACGACCGAGGGCGCGGCACGCTCGGCGGGATGTCGCGATCAGTGGTTGCCATGGGTCTTGCTCACCGATCGTGGGCGAAAACGGCCCTCTGCAACTGACTTCGCTCCCGGCTGGCCGCAATCGGCGCGCTGGACCGCCGAGGTGCGTGCCCGGCGTTTTACCGCTATAGATTTTCCGACGAATCCCCGTCTCGACCCGAAGAGAACGACATGACGGTTTCAGTGCTGGCGAACGTCCCGATGGCTCCGCGTGACCCGATCCTCGGCGTCACAGAGGCCTTCAACGCCGACGAGAACCCCGCAAAGGTGAACCTCGGCGTCGGCGTCTACTACGACGAGAACGGCAAGGTGCCGCTGCTCGAGTGCGTGAAGCGCGCCGAGCGCCGGCTCGTCGAGACGCCGCTGCCGCGCGGCTACCTCCCCATCGACGGCATGCCGGCCTACGACCAGGCCGTCCGGCAGCTGGTGTTCGGGGCGGCACACCCGGCGCTCGCCGAGAAGCGCGTCGTGACGGTGCAGGCGCTCGGCGGCACGGGCGGTCTCAAGGTCGGAGCCGACTTTCTCCGTCGCATCGCCCCCGAGGCCGAGGTCTGGATCAGCGAGCCGAGCTGGGAGAATCACCGCGCGCTCTTCGAGAACGCCGGCTTCACCGTCAACAGCTATCCCTATTACGATCCCGCGACCAAGGGTCTCGACTTCGCGGCGATGGTGCGCGGCCTCGAGACCATTCCCGCGGGCGCGATCGTCGTGCTGCACGCCTGTTGTCACAACCCGACCGGCGCCGATCTCACCCCCGAGCAATGGGACGGCGTGCGCGAGGTCGTGATGGCGCGCGGTTTGGTGCCCTTCCTCGACATGGCGTACCAGGGTTTCGCCGACGGGATCGACGCCGACGCCGTCGCCGTGCGTGCGTTCGCCGCCGCGACCTCTCCGGTGTTCGTGTCGAGCTCGTTCTCGAAGTCGTTCTCGCTCTACGGCGAGCGCGTCGGCGCGCTCAGCGTCGTCACGGCCAGCGCCGACGAGGCCGCGCGGGCCCTCAGCCAGTTGAAGCGATTGGTGCGCACCAACTACTCCAATCCTCCGACCCACGGCGGACAGATCGTCGCGACCGTCCTGAACGACGCGGAGCTCGGCCGGCTCTGGGACCAGGAGCTCGCGGGGATGCGAGGCCGCATCCGCCGCATGCGAGAGCAACTGACGGCGCTGCTCGCGGCGCGCGCCCCCGGCGTCGACTACGGCTTCATCACCCGCCAGCGCGGCATGTTCTCGTACTCCGGGCTCACGAAGGACCAGGTCCAGGCCCTCCGTGAACGCTACTCGATCTACGCCATCGACTCGGGTCGCATCTGCGTCGCCGCGCTCAACGAGCGCAACCTCGAGAAGGTGGCAGCCGCGATCGCGGCGGTGTCCTAGCGTCCGATCCTGCGGTTCGGGCGCACGATCCGAACCAGCGGGAGCTCGGCGATGCGCTGCAGTTGCTCCGCCGTCACCGTCGCCACGAACGCGTTCGAGTATTTGAAGAAACGCGGCTCGGTGCCGAGGAGCTTGGCGAGATCGGCACCGAGCTCCGCGATGTGGCGATCGCGCTCGCGGCTCTGGTCACGGCTCAGCGGCTCGACGGTCACCGCCGGGCCGCGGGTGCCGGGGCGCGTGCCCCGCGCCGTCGCCGTCGCCGCCGATGGCAGGTCGGCTTCGATCAGGACGCTGATCGGCTGGTCGGGCCGATCGCGCGCCTGCACGGCGAGCTCGGGTGCGATCCGGGCGTCGGCGGGAACGTCCTTCGCCACGGAGCGAGCCTAGCCCGACACACGGATGGTGGCCAGCGCGAAGCTAGGGCTGAACCTCCGCGCGCGGAGCGCGAAGGGAGAGATCCCCCTTCTCAGCTAGAAGCCGGCCTCCTTCACGAAGCCGACCGCCTTCAGCACGTCGATCCGGCCCCATCCGAAACGGTGGTTCTGTCCGGCCTCGCCGAGCGACATGGCGGAGCCCATCAGCGCACTCAGAATCAGCTCCGTCCGCTTGTCGTCCTTGCTCGTCTTCTTCTTGATGTCGGTGGCGGAGAGGAGGAGGGCGATCGCGCCGGCGGTGTGCGGGGTCGCCATCGACGTGCCGTTGAACACGTCGTACTCGCCGTTCGGAATCGAGGAGAGGACGTCGACGCCGGGCGCGGAGACGTCGGGCTTCGAATAGACGAGCGGCAGCGCGTCGGGATTGACGAACGGCGACTCCGAGCAGACCAGCGTCCGGCCGCCCGAAAATCCCGCGGCGCGATCGCGATGGTCCGTGGCGCCGATGGTGAGCGCGAACAGATCGCTGCCGGGCGAGCCGGCGGTCTGACTGCCGTCGTTGCCGATCGCCACGGCCACGGGGATGCCGCGGAGGTAGGCGTTGATCATCGCCTCCGTGTACGTGGGCGGCATCTCGATGTCGGAGCTGAAGCCGCCGAGCGACATGCTGATCACGTCGACGTCGAGGTCGATGGCCCACTCCATGCCGGCGAGGATCCCGGCGTCGGTTCCGAAGCCGGCATCGAGAACGAGACCCATCGCGAGGGTGGCCTCCGGCGCGACGCCGATCCACCGCCCGCTGGCGTTGCCGCCCGCGACGGTGCCCGAGCAGTGCGTGCCGTGCTCGTCCGAGTCGTGCGGCACCGCGCCGGCGACCTGACTGCCGTCGTCGGCGAACTGCGCGAAGTCGGTCACCTTCTTCTTCCCGCTGGCGTCCTGCAGGTCGGGATGGGTGTCGTCGACGCCGGTATCGAGGATCGCGACCTTCGAGCCGGCGCCGCGCGCGCCGTACGCACCCCACACCGCGAGGGCGCCGATGGTGTGGAGTCCCCACGTCGAGGCCTTGTTCTCCTGCACCTCCCATGGGAGCTGTGCCGCGTCGGTACGGGCGATCGGCGGGATGCGCACCTTGCGATTGGGGAAGACGCCGGCGATCGGCGCCGAGGCGTCGGGCAAGCGCCAGAGCTCGTCGGTGGTGAGGCGGAGAACGACGGACCGTGCCGCCCACAGCGGCAACGCGCCTGATTCATTGGACCGTGCACGTCTCGCTCGCGCGCTTCCCCCGTCGTCGACGATCGGGCGCTGCGCGAGCGCCAGCAGCGGCCTCAGCGCTTGCAGGTTGGCCTTCTTGGCGGACGCGGCGCTCGGGCGCGCGCTCGTGCGGGTGCGGAGCTGGGGCCGGGCGGCCGAGCGCGACGTCGTGTACCCGCGCAGCTTGACGCCCGGCAGGAGGGCGTCGGGCGACAAGGGGAACAGAGACCGTGCGGACCGGTTGGCGGCTTCCCGTCTGATCGACTCGGTGGCGGCCTTCATCAGGCGCGCCGTATGGTCGTCGGGCGCGTGGCCTTGCACGATCACCGTGTGCACGTCGCCTTCCCGTTCGTCGAGAATCTTCTCGATCTGTTTGTGGAGCTGGCGCTGCTTCCGCGACGCGACGCCCGCCGGCGGGATCGTGCCGGTCACCCATACCGGTACGACGCCTGCCGGTGCCGTCGGTCCCATTGCCACGCGGGTTCCGGCGCTGCGCGCCGACGGCGTTGCGACCTTCTTCGTCGGCCGTGTACGCGCCGCGCGGGTCTTGGTCTTGCGCGCTGCGCGACCGCGAGTCGTTCGTTTTCTTGCCACGAGAGCCCTCTCTTCCTTTTTGCAGATCGGCCGGCGCGAGCTCGGCCTCCGAGGTGATGTGCGACCTCTGTCGCCATCACACCGGCGGCTGCATCGGGTCAATGAGGGCAGGACGAAAAGCAGCGCCAAATGCGGGCGCGCTGTATCAACCTGGCGCAAGATTCTGGCGGCGCGCGGCCGCGGTCACGCTAATGACCGGACTTGATCAGCTCCGCGATCGTGAACTGCTCCTCGTTCGTGCCCTTGGCGTCGCCGAAGTTGTAGTACCAGCCTTCCTCGCCCGGGAAGCGGTGGCTCGGGAGAGCGGCGCGCGTGGCGTGGCCGAGCTGCATGTCGATCATCGTGATCGCGGGGGCGAAAGGCACGTCGTAGTCGTAGACGGCGACCTTGGCTTCGGGGAAGGGCTTCCGGCCGTAGTTGACGTTGTTGATCCAGATCTTCCAGAGCTCGCCGGCCTTGTCGTACATGTCGGAGTACGGAATCGCGAAGATGTCCTTCGAGATGTAGAGCACGCGCTTCGAGTAGGCGTATTGCGGGAGCCGTGAGACGCCCTCGACGACGTAGACGTCGCCCTTCTCCCACACCTCGTCGAACGCCCAGTCGGCGGGCGGCTCGGCCCACTTGACGGGAAAGTGCTCGGCGTGGGTGATGGCGAGGATGGTCTTCTCGCCGAGGTACTTCCAATCGATCCACGCGGGCTGGCCGCTGAAGCCGTAGTAGCTGTCGATGTCGGTGTCCTGGCCGAAGAGCGCGTCGGAGCGCTGCGCGGTGGAGAGCCGGCGCACGCGCCGGAGCGACGGCAGATAGAGCCAGCTGTCGTCCTGTCGGCCGGGGTCGATGTAGCGGTAGTAGAGGAAGCCGACGCCCTTCAGGTCGAAGGGCTCGATCAGCGGGTGCAGCGTCTCCTTGTAGGCGACGCCCTCCGGGTTGGGATCGCGCAGCGGCTTCGGATCGACGTAGAGGCGGTTCACGTACCAGAGCCGCCGGAAGTGATCGATCAGGAAATGACGCTCGATCGTCATGGCGCGCTCGTCGTCGATCGCGCCGGTGTCGGCGTCGAAGTTGTGGAGGTCGAAGTCGTCGTTGTTGATCGACTTGTAGTTGTAGTTCCACACGAGCTTGAGCGCGACCTGCTCGTCCTTTGGGTCGATGCGCGGGAAGGGTGCGCCGGCGACGTAGCCCTCGAGACGGAGCCCGTCCTTCGAGAGCTTCACCTGCGCCCAGTACTTCTCGGTCGCCTCCTTGTAGGCGATCGGCCAGGCGAGCGGCCGGGGCGCGACGATGCGCATCGGCAAGCCGTGGCGCACGCACCAGTAGAGTCCCGGCGAGGTGAGCTCCTCGACCTTCTCGGCGTTGGCCTTGGTGATGACGTCGCCGGGCACGACGTCGGCGCGCGCGCCGCGATCGGCGGCGAGGTGCGCGAGCAGCATCACGAGTACGAGCGGTACGACGCGAGCGATCATGGAGCCCCCCTTCGCCGGCACGTTCCGATCCCCGAATTGTCACGCCGCGGGGGGTCCCGAGTCCAGTGCCGAGGGTGTCGATCTCCGCGCCTACGGTTCGACGAGGCTGTAGAACGGAATGGCACCTCGAAAGGAGGATCGGCGATGACGGACGACACGCGAATTCGCGATCGCATCGAGAGCTGGGCGAGGGCGCTCCGCGCCAAGGACCTGCCCGGGGTCATGTCTCACTACGCGAGTGACGTCGTGAGCTTCGACCTTGCCCCACCGCTGCAGCACCACCGAGAGGCTGTCGCCCGCGGCCTCACGGAGTGGTTTCCGACCTGGGACGGACCCATCGGCTACGAGATCACCGAGCTGGCCGTGACGGTCGGCGGCGACGTCGCGTTCACGCACAGCCTGAATCGCCTGACCGGAAAGCGCCGCGACGGCGAGGCGACCGACGTCTGGTTTCGCGCCACGGTCGGTCTCCGCAAGATCGACGGCGAGTGGCGGGTCGTGCACGAGCACGCCTCGGTGCCCTTCTACATGGACGGCAGCTTTCGCGCCGCGGTCGACCTCCGGCCCTGAAGACGCAGCTCCGCGGCGACGCGCGCGCTCTTCCGAGCTCGGCATCGGCCGTGCTTTACTGATCGTTCGTTGGCAGACCGGAGCGATCGTGGTGGGTCGGTCGTAGCGCTCGCGCTCTGCGGGTTGCTGACCGTCGCGACGGCGGCGAGAGCAGTCGTCGACGTCCAGTGGCAGGCGCACGACGACCTGCCGATCGCCGAGCCCGCCGCCGACCCGACGAGCGAGCACCTGTGGCGCGACGGCGCCTGGACGATGACGGTCTACCAGCTGCGCAGGCTCTTCGCCGGGTCGCGCGAGGCGGCGAACGTGAACGCGCTCGACGAGGTGCCGGACTCGACCTGGTTCACCAACCGCCACGGTCGCCACCGTCTCTCGCCGGCCGAGCTCGCGCGCGGCCCGAACCGCGACCGCTCGCCGTCGGAGCGCGGGCCGCTCGTGGTTCTCTCGGGGAAGCCGAGCGGCATGACCCCCGGCTTCGTCATGCGCGACGCCAAGGGCGATCGCTACGTCGTCAAGCTCGACCCGCCGGCCTACCCCGAGGTGCCGACCGGCGCGGAGATGGTGTGCACCAAGATCGTGCACGCGCTCGGCTGGAACGTGCCCGAGAATTACCTCGTTCGCTTCGATCCGGCTCGGCTCGTCGTCGCGCCCGATGCGTGGCTGAAGGACGGTAACGGTCGGAAGCGGCCGCTCACGGCGGCGGATCTCCGCGAGCTGATGGCTCACGCGGGTCGGCTCCCCGACGGCCGCGTCCGCGCGCTCGCGAGCCGCTGGGTGCCGGGGACCGCGAAGGGCGGCTTCCTGACCCTCGGCCGGCGCGCCGACGATCCGGACGACACGGTGCCGCACGAGGACCGCCGCGAGCTCCGCGGGCTGCGCGTGGTCGCGGCGTGGATCAACTACACCGACGCCCGCCGCGGCAACTTTCTCGACACCTTCGTGCCGGACCCGCGCGGCGAGGGGCGCGGGCATCTCGTGCACTATCTGCTCGACTTCTCGAGCGCCCTCGGCTCCGGCAACGACGACTGGAAGCCGCGGCGCTATGGCCACGAGTACTACTTCGACCCGCCGGCGGCGCTTCTTCGCGTGGTGACGCTCGGCTTGCTGCGGCCGGCCTGGGCGCGCGTGCCGCTCGCGCACCCGGCTCTCGGTTACCTCGACGCCGAGAGCTTCGACCCCGAGGAGTGGCGCACCACCTACCCGAACCCGCTCTTCGACCACGCCACGGTGCGCGACGCGTTCTGGGGCGCCAAGCTCGTGAGCGCCCTCGACGACGACGACCTCGCCGTGGTGACGCGCGCCGGCGAGTGGTCGGATCCGCGAACGGCGGAGATCCTGGCGCGCATCCTGCGCGAGCGCCAGCGGAAGATCGCCCGCGCCTACTTCGACTGGCGGCGGGTCAACCCGCTCGACGGTTTCGTCGTCGCAGGCGACCGTCTCGGCGCGCGCGATCTCGCGGTGGAGAACGGCGTCGCCGCGGCGGACGCCGCGCGTTACCGCTGGCGCGCGCCGGGAGGCGGCTGGACGGCGACCGGCCTCCCGCTCCAGGTGCAGGCGACGGCGTCTCCCGTCGTGATCGAGCTCGCGACCAGCCACGACGGTGGAGCGAGCTGGAGCCCGCCCACGCGCGTCAGTCTCGAGCCGGGGGTGGGTGGTGTGATGGCGGTGAGCGCGGTCGAGCGCGAGACCCGCTGAGCCGAGGCCCTCCGGTAGCTAACGCGTCGGCGGCGTCACCACCCCGCGGCGCTGCAGCATCTGGGCGACGAGCTCGCAGAGGAGAGCCCAGAGCGCGCCACCGGCCCAGCCCGCGACGACGTCGCTCGGGTAATGGACACCGAGGTAGAGGCGCGAGAGCCCGATCAGAAAGCTCAGGGCGAGGGCCACGCCGAGGTAATAGAGGCGAAGCCGCCAGCGCGTCGTCGTGCGGGCCAGCAGCGCCCCGAGCGTGAGGTAGACCGCGGCGGCGGCCATCGAGTGGCCGCTCGGAAAGCTCGTGGAGCCGACGACGGCGAGTTGCGGGACGACCGTCGGTCGCGGGCGCGCGAAGAGCGCCTTCAGGAGCGTGGAGAGCAGCATGCCGCCCACGCTCGCGCTGAGCATGAGGCCCATCATCGCGAAGCGCCGCTCGATCAGGAGGTAGCCCGCCACGACGAGGATGATGGTGAGGAGAACCGCGCTGCTCCCGAGCGCGGTGAACTCGAGCGCCATCAGCTGACACCAGCGCGGGCCGATCGGCACGGCGGGATCGGCTGTTTGGCGGAGGGCCAGCAGCACCCGCTCGTCGAAGGCCTGCGTCCGCCCGGCCGTCATCAGGCTCGCGACCACGAGGAAGACCCACAGGCTCGCCACGACCCCGAGGGCGATCAGGAGAATCCGGCTCTCCCGCGGCGCGAAGGAACGGATCCGCTCGAGCGCAGTCTTCGCCTGCACGTGCCAAGGCTTCGAATGGAGCGCTCGCGTGTCGGCCATCCTCGCCGTTTCCCTCACACGATTGGATGCGTGTGGGATCCGACGCAGTCAATCGCGGGCTTACGTCGCCCCGTCGGTCCGCATGCGGTTGGCGGTCTCCCACACCGTCTCGAGCGCGCCCGGCTCGCCGAGCAGCTCGACGGGATCGCGTTTGTCGATGTGGCCGATCAGGCCGCGATACACCCCGTAGCCGACGAGCTGCACGGAGGCGCGGCGCGAAGCCGCGCGCGGTCTCGCGCGGGATGCCGAGCTGCTGGTTCTCCTGCTGGCGCACCCAGCCGGCGCAGTAGTTCATGGCGATGCCGACGCGCACGCCGTCGCTCCGGTTGGCGCCGCCGCCGTGCCAGAGGCTGCCGTGCCAGACCAACACGCTGCCGCGCCGCATGGTGGCAGGGATCGACGCGTGCTCGGAGCCGTAGATCGGACTGTGATCCCAGACGTGCGACCCCGGGACCAGCCGGGTCGCGCCGTTCGGCTCGGTGAAGTCGGTGAGCGCCCACATGGTGTTGCAGACGGTCGGCACGTGCGGCTTCGGGAGCGGCAGCAGCTGGTCGTCGGCGTGGATCGGCTGCGCGCTCTCGCCGGGATGAATGGCGATGGACGAGAGCGACGAGATCAGGCAGCCGGCGTCGAGCACGCCCTCGACGATCGGCAGCACCCGCGCGTGCACGGGGATCGCCTCGAAGCGCGGCCCGTGGACCAGGAGATTGTAGACCCGCTTGGTGCGCCGGCCCTCGAAGTCGTTGCTCGCGAAGTCGATGCCGAGCGCGGTCTCGAGCCGCGCCACCTCCGCGAGGACGGCCTCGGCCTCGTCGGCGGAGAAGACGTCCTCGACGATCGTGTAGCCTTCGCGCTCGATCTGGGCGAGGTGGGTCGCGGTGTCGGCGGCCATGACGGTCACGCGGGGTCGTAGCGCAAAGGCCGCGACGCTCCAAGTAGCGCGGCCCCCCTTCAACCAGGTTTTCCCGCGGTCTAGAGTGCGCGCGCATTCGACCTCGAACGGCAAGGAGGATCACATGATCGGTTACACGACTGTTGGAACCAACGACCTGGCGCGCGCCGCCGGCTTCTACGACCAGCTCCTCGGCGTGCTCGGCGCCACGCGGGCCATGGAGATGGAGACCTTCATCGCCTGGTCGGTCGGCGGCGCGCCGCCGATGGTGTCGGTGATCAAGCCCTTCGACGGCAAGCCGGCGACCGTCGGCAACGGCGTCATGGTCGCGCTCGCCGCCTCGAGCAAGGCGCAGGTCGACGCCATCCACAAGAAGGCCCTCGAGCTCGGCGGCAAGGACGAGGGCGCTCCCGGCCCGAGAGGCCCGGGCTTCTACGCCGGGTACTTCCGGGATCTCGACGGCAACAAGCTGAACGCCTTCTTCATGGGGTGAGCCGTACGCGAACGACGTTCGCATTTCGACTTTTGACTAGGACGGACCGCGCCCGTATCGAGGGAGGATGCTTCCTCGGTCGGGCCGGGCCGACCTTTTGCATTCTCGTCACAGTGTCCTCGTCCTCGACGACTACGACGATGGACGCGAGGCGATCGTGTCGATGCTCCAGGTCAAGGGCTTCGACGTGATCGGCGCGGGTTCGGGATCGCAGGCGCTCGACCTCATGCAGGCGGGTCTCCGTCCCTGTGTCGTCCTGCTCGACCTCAGGCTACCCGACATCGACGGGTGGGAGGTCTGGGATCGCATGAAGGCCCACGACGAGCTGGCACGAACTGCCGTCGTGATCCTGTCGGCGAACGCGGCGGACCACGCGCGGGCGCGGGCGGTCGGCATCCGCGAGTTCCTCCGCAAGCCCGTGGACGGTCGGCGCTTGGTGGCGGCGGTGGAGCGGCATTGCGATCGGATCCGGCCCGAGCCGGTTTGATTCGGCCCGGCGGTTGACGCCCGCGCGGGGCGTGTGCGAGAGGGCTTGTGGGCGGCTCGATCGGGGCCACCCACCAGCGGCAACGTGGGACGCGCTCTGCATCGGTTCGCGCATCCAGTCGCGGCGTACGAGGCCGCGCTGGAAGATCTCGCGCGCTTGCCGGTCGACGAGCAGCGCTCTCTCGAGCGCATGTTCGCGCAAGCCACCAAGCTCATCGCCTGCACGCTCGACGTCGAGCGTGTCGGGGTGTGGCTCTTCGACGAGGGCGGCGCGCGTCTCCATTGCGCGTGCCAGTACGAGCGCGGGCGCGACGCCTATCGCTCCGGCGACGTGCTGCGCCGTGACGACTACCCGACGTACATTGGCGCCCTCGGCGACTACCGGGCGATCGTCGCCGACGACGCGTGCACCCACCCACTGACGCGCGAGCTCGCCGTCGCCTATCTGGTGCCGGGCGGCATCACCTCGATGCTCGACGCGCCGCTCTTGCGCCACGGCGAGGTGGTCGGCGTCGTCTGCCACGAGCACGTCGGGCCACCCCGGGCCTGGACGCATGCCGAGACGCGCTTCGTCGCCGCGGTCGCCGACCTGGTTGCGCTCGCCATGGAGCAGGCGGCCCACATCGAGGCGCGACGCGCGCTCGAGGAGCCCGCGCGCCGTGCCAGCGAGGAGCAACGGATGGTCTCGCTCGGGCGGGTCGCCGCGGCCGTCGGCCACGACTTCGGTCACCTGCTGACCATGGTCCTGGCGCACGCACAGGAGATCCTCGCGGTGCCGGGGCTGCCGGCGCCCGCTGCGACGCATGCGCGGGCGGTGCTCGACGCGATCGAGCGCAGCCGCGAGCTGACGCGTCAGCTCGCCGAGCTCGGACGGAACGGCGAGGCCGCCACCGAGTCGGTGCTCATCGATGCCGCCGTCGCCACCGCCGCCGACTTCCTGCGCGCGATGCCGCGGCACGGCCAACGCATCGAGCTCGAGCTCGACGCCGGTGAGGCGCGGGTGCGACTCGACCGGACGCACCTCGACCAGCTCCTGATGAACCTGGTGGGGAACGCCCTCGATGCGACCCGCGAGGGCTGCACGGTACGCATCGGCAGCACCGTCGTCGACGGCGCCGAGGGCAGATACGTCGTGCTGCGCGTCAGCGACGACGGCGCCGGCATCGACGCCGAAACCCGGCCCCGCATCTTCGAGCCCTATTTCACGACCAAACGCGACCACGGCACCGGCCTCGGGCTCGCGATCGTGCACGCGTTGGTCGAGCGCGCCGGAGGGTTCATCCAGGTCGACAGCGCCCCGGGTCGCGGCACGACCGTCGAGGTGCATCTTCCCATCGCCGCCTGAGGACGTGGCGCGCTCCCCGTTTGTACGAGTGGGTTTGTAAGAAGCCGCCTCCCGGATGTGCCAGTTCGCTCGCTGGGGCGCACGTGGCGATGGAATCGTTGCCCCGACCACACCGGCGCCTTTAGGCACGCCGTCTGCTTTTGGTGGTGCGCCTCGTCTGGGCGCCGAAGGAGGGATCGGTCATGGCAGAGGGCAACAGCTCGTCGAGCGTGGCGATCGTCGCGATCGTCGTCTTGGTGCTGGCGGCAGGCATGTTCGTGTTCATGAACGTCGGTGGCGGCGGTCCGGGCAAGACCATCGACGTCGACCTGAACGTTCCGAAGATTCCAGCGCCGGCGGTACCGGGCCCGGCCAAGTAGCCCACCCGGGGATTTCGCTCCCCTGCGCGACGCTAGCGGCGCGACCGATCCGGCCCTTGGTCGCGTAGGGTCAGGACCACGTTCGTCACCTGCCGCACCCGCGAGTGCTCGCCGAGCACGCCGGCGACCAGCGTACGAAGCTCCTCCCTGCTGCGGCCGGGGTGCGCCACGATGAACGGCACCTCTCCGTCCTGCCGGGACGGGCTGCCGTGCACCGAGCGCTGCGCGCTGCCGTTGAAGTAGTACCGTCCCTCCGGGCCGCGGCTGTCGCCGTTCCGCGCCATCAGGAGCACGTCGCCGGCACGCTCGCCGTAGCGTCCGGTCGCGAGCTCGCGGAGGCGCGACTCGACGTCCACCCAGGTGGGGTGCGGGTGGCGTCGCAGGTACGCGCCGATCGCCATGAGTCGTCCCTTGCCGACGTAGACCTCGAACGGCAGGTCGTCCTCGGCGAACGGGCGCGGCCGGCGCGTCAGGATCATGTCGAGCGCGCCGTGCAGCGCGGCCGCGTGCGTGCCGCGGCGGTTCGCCTGGAAGAACGCCTCGGCGACCGGGAGCACGTCCTCCCGAAAGCGCGGCGGGCGCCGCCAGTCGCAGACCTGGCCGCTCCGCGCGCAGCCCGAGCGATCGGCCAGGTACACGTAGGCCATGGGCCCCTGGTAGGCGAGCACGGATTGGAAGTCGTCGTCCTCGTCGACCTCGAGCCGGAACGGCCGCACCCGGAAGCCGGCATGACGGAGGACCGCCGGCGGGTCGCGCTCGGCGTCGGTCGAGAGCAGGGTGCTGCCGTCCTCCGGCACCGGGCTGTGGCCGTGATCCGCCACCACCACGACGTAGCGATTGGCGAGCGCGTCGCGCTCCGCGAGCGTCGCCGCGAGCCGGGCGAACGAGCGATCGAGCTTGCCGGTCGCGAAGCGGCGGAGCGCGCCATCGGGGCCCTCCGGCGCGACGTGCGCGTAGCTGTCGGTGCCGCTCACGTACACCGTGAGGACGTCGGGTACCGGCCGGTCGTCGTCGGCGAGCTCGTCGAGGACGTTGTCGAGCACCTCTTGATCGCGCTCCTCGTACGACTCGAAGTCCTGCCAAACGGCGGTGCTCTTGGCGCTGGTGTACACCTTGCCGACGATGGCGCGGCGCTGCGCGATCAGTAGGCGATCGGCGCCGCGAAAGAACTGATTGACCGAGACCCAGATGGAGACGCCGGGATCGGCCGCACGCAACCGCTCGTAGAGCGTCGGCACCTCGAGCAGCCGGTTGACGTAGTCGTCGGTGTAGGTGGCGAGGGTGGACTCGACGTTCTCGAAGGTGCCCGGGATCGGCGCCGCCAGCCGGCGCTGCTCGCGGATGAAGAACTCGTTGCCGCTCACGCCGCTCAGCGACGGCGGCGCTCCCGTGAAGATCGAGGACCAGCCGACGATCGTGATCGACGGCAGGCCCGCCAGCATGGATTGCTCGAAGTGGGCGTGCGGGAAGCCTGCGCTGCCGCCGCCGCCGCCGAGGAGCGACGCCAGCCCGGGGAGCTCGCCGGCGTGCAACAGATCGTAGAGGACGTCGCGTTTCATGCCGTCGATCGCGACGATCAGCACCGCGGGTCGCTGCGACCGCGCGGAGCCGTCCTGCTCGCGCAGCTCGCGCGCCCGTCCGAGCGCCGTCATCTTGGCGAGCTCGGTCGCCGACCCGCAGCCGACGAGCGCGGTGAGCGCGAGCACGAGGACCGCGGTCGACGGACGACGCCTCACGCCAGCAGGTGCTCGATCTTCACCGGCAGCTCCCGGACGCGCACCCCGGTCGCGTGGTGCACGGCCGCGGTGATGGCGGCGGCGATCCCGGCGAGGCCGATCTCGCCGATGCCGCGGGCGCCGAGCGCGTTGATCTCCGTGTCCGGGTAGTCGAGGAAGTGAACCTCGAGCTGCGGAACGTCGGCGTTCACGGCGACGACGTAGTCGGCGAGGTTGCTGTTGATCGGAGCGCCGTTCCGCGGGTCGTACGAGGTCTCCTCGAGGAGCGCCATGCCGATCCCCATGACGACGGCGCCCTCGATCTGGTTGCGCCCGGCGAGCGGGTTCAAGATCCTGCCGGCGTCGATGACGGTGACGACGCGACTCACCCGCAGGCGCGCGATCTCCGGTTGCCAGGCCACCTCGACGAAATGCGCGCCGAACGAGTGCGTCGAGACCTTCGCGTCGTCGAGCGTGTCGAAGGTGCCCTCGGACCGGCCGTCGCCGGTGACGACCTGCACGTTGGCGCGGTGGAGCAGCTCGCCGAACGGCACGCCGTTGCCCTCCCGCTCGGCCTTGGCGCGGACGCGGCCGCTCTCGAACACGAGCTCCTCGGGCTTGCGTTTCTGGAACGGCGAGCCCGGGGCGTTGGTGGCCGTCTCGAGCAGCGCCGCGATCGCCTTGTCGGCGGCCGCGAAGACGGCCGGGACGAGCGAGCCGGTCACCATCGAGCCGCCGGAGATCGGACCCGCGGGCAGCGACGTGTCGCCGAGCACCACCTCGATCCTGGCGAGCGGGAGGCCGGTCTTCTCGGCGACGAGCTGCGCGAGGATGGTGTAGGTGCCGGTGCCGATGTCCTGCGTGCCGCAAGCGACGCGCGCGCTGCCGTCGTCGCGGAGCTGCACGTTCGCGGCCGCGGGGAAGCGGGCGGCGATCCACGAGCAGCCCGCCATGCCCCAGCCGAGCGTGAGCCCGTCCTTCCGCATCGCGCCGACCTTGGGATCGCGCCGCGCCCAGCCGAAGCGCTCGGCGCCGACCTCGAAGCACTCGAGCAGGTGGCGGGACGAGAACGGAACGCCGAGACCCTCGTCGATCGTCGGCTCGTTCAGGATGCGCAGCCGCATCGGATCGATCCCGAGCGCGTCCGCGAGCTCGTTCATCGCCGACTCGGTGGCATAGAGACCGGGCACGGCGCCCGGTCCGCGCATGGACGTCGGCGAGCCGACGTTGCGCCGCGCCCGGCCGGCCGTGACGCGGAGGTTCGGGACGCTGTACTGGAACGGCGTCGCCTCGCCGCAATTCTCCTTGTAGTCGTCGAGCATCGCGGTGTGATTGACGACGTCGTGCTGGAGGGAGACCAGCTTGCCGTCGCGCGTCGCGCCGAGGCGGACGCGTTGCACCGTCCGCGGCCGGTGGCCGACCGCCTGGAACATCATCTTGCGGCTCAGCACGAGCTTCACGGGCCGGGCGAGCTTCCGCGCCGCCGCTGCGGCGAGCAGGCAGTGTGACCAGGGCCAGAGCTTGCCGCCGAAGCCGGAGCCGAGGAAGCGGGACACCACACGCACCTGCTCGGGGGGCAGGCCGAGCATCTGCGCGACCACGTCGCGCGTGTTGCCGACCGCCTGCGTCGACTCGTAGAGCGTGAGGCCCGTCCCGTCCCACACGGCGGTCGTCGAGTGCAGCTCGATCGGGTTGTGGGTCTCGACGGGCGTGACGTAGGTCTGGTCGAGCGTGACCGCTGCGTCGCGGAAGGCGCGCTCCGGGTCGCCGCGCTCGCTGTCGACCTCGGGCTCGCCCTCGACCGCGAGCTCGGTGTCGACGTTCGGCCGCTCGGGTGCGTAGGTCACGCGCACCGCGTCGGCCGCGGCCTTCGCCGCCTCGAAGGTGTCGGCGACCGCGAGCGCGACGTACTGGCCGTAGTAGCGGACGACGTCGTCCTCGAGCGGCGGGCGCCGCTCGTCGGTCATGCTCACGAGGTCCTCGCCCTTGGGGGCGCGGAAGATCTTGCCGATGTTGCCGCGATGCAGGATCGCGCGCACGTTCGGCAGCTTCTCCGCGTCCGCGGTGTCGAGCTTGGTCACGCGGCCGGCGGCGATGGTGGCCTCGACGGGCACGGCGTAGAGCTGGCCCGGGAAGCGAAAGTCCGACGTGTACTGCGCCGCCCCGGTCACCTTCCGCGGGCCGTCGATACGGGGCGTATCGCGGCCGATGATGCGCGGGGTGTCACGGCCGATCGGCGAGGTAGGGGCAGTGGGCGGCATGCCGGGGCTCAGGCGGTGACACCCGTCGCCGTCGTCAGGGCGTGAGTGAGACAGCGCTTCGCGAGCTCGATCTTGAAGCCGTTCTGACTCTGCGGCTTGGCGCCCGCGAGCGCCGCCTCGGCGGCCGTCCGGAAGAGGGCGACGCTCGCCGCGTGGCCGACCAGCGCCGCCTCGGCCTCGGGCGATCGCCACGGCTTGGTGGCGACGCCGCCGAGGGCGACCCTGGCGCGCGTGATCTTGCCCGCGCCGTCGAGGCTCACGACCAGCGCCGCCGAGGCGAGCGCGAACTCGTAGGAGGCCCGGTCGCGGAGCTTCAGGTAGAGCTGCTTCGCGCCCGCGATCGGCGGCGGCAGCGTGACGTGCGTGACCAGGTCGCCCGGCTCGAGGACCGTCTCGCGGTGCGGCGTGTCGCCGGGAAGCAGATGGAAGTCGCCGAAGAGGATCGTGCGCTCGCCCTTCGGAGCGCGCACCGTGATCGTCGCCTCGAGCGCGGCCAGCGCCACGCACATGTCCGAGGGGTTGGTCGCGATGCAATGCTCGCTCGTGCCGAGCACGGCGAGCGAGCGGTTGGCCCCGCCGATCGCGCCGCAGCCGGCGCCGGGCTCGCGCTTGTTGCAGGGCATGGCGACGTCGCGGAAGTACATGCAGCGGGTCCGCTGCAGGAGGTTCCCGGCCGTCGTCGCCATGTTGCGGAGCTGCGCCGAGGCGCCGGCGAGGATGGCCTGGGAAAGCACGGCGTAGTCGCGGGCGACCTTCGGGTGGTGCGCGAGGTCGGAGTTGCGGGCGGTGGCGCCGATCCGGAGGCCGCCGTCGGCCGTCGGCTCGATGGCGGCGAGCGGCAGGCGATTGACGTCGATCAGAAGGGCAGGGCGCTCGACGTTCAGCTTCATCAGGTCGAGCAGCGTCGTCCCGCCGGCGACGAAGCGCACGTCGGCACCCTGCTGGGCCGTCGTCGCCTTGGCTCCCGCGGCGATCGCGGCGGCGGGGTCGGTCGCCCGGGTGAACTCGAAGCGATTCACGAGCGCCGGACCTGCTGGATCGCCGTCACGATGTTCGGGTAGGCGCCGCAGCGGCAGATGTTGCCGCTCATCAGCTCCTTCACGGCCGCGTCGTCGGGTCCGCAGGGCTCCTTCAAGAGGGCCACGGCGGACATGATCTGTCCCGAGGTGCAGTAGCCGCACTGGTAGCCGTCGTGAGCCACGAACGCCGCCTGCATCGGGTGCAGGGCGTCGGACGTCCCGAGCCCTTCGATGGTGGTGATCTCGTCGCCCTCGTGCATGAGGGCGAGGCTGAGACACGAGTTCACCCGGCGACCGTTGACGTGCACGGTGCAGGCGCCGCACTGGCCGTGGTCGCAGCCCTTCTTGGTGCCGGTGAGCGCGAGGCGCTCGCGGAGGCAGTCGAGCAGGGTGGTGCGGGGATCGACGTCGAGGCGGTGTTCCGTGCCGTTCACCCGCAAGGTCAGCGGCACGGATCCTTCTATCCGCGGACTGTCGCTGCCGCCGGGCGATTCGGGGTCGGTCGGCGGCGTCGCTGCCAGCGACTGACGGCCGACGATCGCGGCTGCGACGCCCGTCGTGACGGCGCTCGAGATGAAGGAGCGGCGACTGACCCCCCGCCTCGTCATGTGCTGCATCTTGCCGTTGCGAGCGGTGCTAGCCAACTGCCCCCGTTCGGCGCGTTCGCGCGCTTTGTCGAGAGAAATGCCCCGCGGTCCGACGGCCGTCGCGCGCGCGCGGACGTGGCTCCTCAGGGTGGGATGGCGCCGGCACGGGCTTCTCGATCCCGCCGACGTGCCGGGCTAACGTTCCGGGTTGCGCTCCCGCAGCCTGGTGAGCAGCGTCACGCCGGTGTAGCCGTCGGCGGGTTTCATGCCGATCTGACGTTGGAAGCGCTGCGCCGCCAGCCGCGTGTCGTTGCCGACCCGGCCGTCGGTGCCGCCGGTGTCGAAGCCGAGCGCGGTCAAGCGGCGCTGGATCTCCTGCAGCTCGGCCAAGGTCGGGGGACGCTCGCTGCCGGGGAACTGCTGGACGAAGGGCTCGCCGCCGAGCACGCGGTCTCCGAGGTGCAGGAGGGCCAGCACGTAGTGCATCGACGGGTTGTAGGAATAGATGGCATCGAAGTTGGGCTCGAGGAGGAATGCCGGCCCACCCTTCGCCGGCACCCACAGCCGCGCCGTCGCCTGCGGACGGGGGAACGGCTCGCGGTCGGCGCGTGTCAGTCCCGCCTTCTCCCACGCGCGATAGCTCTGCGCCTTCTTGCCGGCGGTGAAGCCCTCGGGCAGCCGCACCTCGCATCCCCACGGCTCGCCGCGGCGGTACTTGCCGCGCTGGACCAGGTAGCGCGCGCTCGAGCCGAGCGCGTCGTCGGGGGGGCCGAAGGGCGACACGCGGCCGTCGCGGTCGTAGTCGATGCCGAGCGTGAGCCAGATGTCCGGCATCCATTGCGTGTGACCCATCGCCCCCGCCCACGACCCGCGCATCTCCGCCGGCTCGGACCAGCCGCGCTCGACGATGACCAGCGTGTCGAGCAGCTCGCGCTCCCAGTAGTCGCGGCGGCGCGGCTCGCCCCAGGCGAGCGCGGCCAGCGCCGGGATGACGGGACGCGAGTGGTTCTTGTGCACGATCGGGTCGCCGTAGGCCGACTCGATGCCCCAGAGCCCGAGCATCACCGCCGGCGGCACGCCGAACTCGCGCTCGATCCGCTCGAGCAGCGCCGCGTGCTCGCGGAGCTTTTCCTTGCCGGTGACGAGGCGCCACTCGGAGACCCGGCGGTTCAGGTACTGCCAGAGCTGCTCGGTGAACTCCGGCTGGTGCTTGATGTCGTCGAGGACGCGGGTGTCGGGCTCGAGCCCGCCGGTCACGCGCACGTAGGTCTCCGCCGAGACGCCGCGGGCGAGGGCGCGCGGCCGAAGCGACGCCAACCACTCGGCGAACGCCGGCCGGGCCGCCGCCGTGCCTGCCGATCCCACCGCGGTCAGCGCGGCCAGGATCGCCACGCCGACGCTCGCGCCCCGTCGCCACCTCACGCCGGCGGTCATAGCTCGTGAATGCGGATCACGGTAGGGATGCGACATGCCGTTGCCGGACGGCTTCACCCTGATCGCGGAGTGCTTCGACGCCGCCGCGGGCGCGCAGCACCTCCACGGACTGCTCGCCGAGCTCGCCTGGGAGGAGCAGCGCTTCACGATCTACGGGCGCACGGTGCCGATGCCGCGCCTGATCGCCATGTACGGGCCGGTCGGCTACCGCTACTCGGGAGTCGTCCACCCGGCGCGCGCCCTGCCGCCGCGTCTCGACGAGATTCGCCGGCGCGCCGAGGCCGTCACGGGGCGCGCCTTCAACTCGGTGCTCGCCAACCTCTATCGCGACGGGCGCGACTCGGTCGGATGGCACCGCGACAGCGACTATGCGCACGGCGGCCAGCCCGACATCGCGTCGGTGAGCTTCGGGGCCACCCGCCGCTTCGAGCTGCGCGATCGCGCCGGCGGTGAGCGGATCGCCATCGACCTCGAGTCCGGCAGCGTGCTGCTCATGACCGGCGAGGCGATCGCGCGCTGGTGGCACCGATTGGCGAAGACGAGCCGGCCCGTGGGTCCGCGTGTGAACCTCACCTTTCGGCACATGGTGTGAGCGACCCGGCACGGTGCGGTGCGTCTTGCCAGCGGTCGCCGGGCGGTGTCAGGGTGACCGCTAGCCCAAAGGAGGAACCCCATCATGCGCCGTCAACCGATCCCGGTATGGGCAGCCACGCTCGTTGCCGCCCTGGTCTCGATCCACACCGGCGCCGCCGACGCCGCCACACCCGAGGAGGCCTGCCAGAAGGCTCGCCATGCGGCGGCCGCCAAGTATGCCGCCTGCGAGCAGAAGACCGCCGGGTCGCACTTCGGCGGCGTCGACTTCCCCGTGTTCGCGGCGAAGGTCTCGAAGTGTCGCGTCCGCTACGTGCAGACCTGGGCCAAGCTGCAGGCCAAGGCGTTGGGAAACGGATCGACGTGCGATCAGTCGCGCTTCGTCGTCGGCCTCTTCGGCACCGTGACCGACAACCTGACGGGTCTCGAGTGGGAGCGGAAGACCGACGACGGGACCATCCACGACAAGGACAACACCTACACGTGGAGCGCCAGCCCTTCGGCCTTCATCGACGCGAATGGAACCGCGTACACGACGTTCCTCGAGTCACTGAACACCGTGCCCTGCCTCGTCGGCGGGTGCGACTGGCGCCTCCCGACGCGCGCCGAGCTGCAGACGATCCTGCTGCCCGAGGCGCATCCGTGTACGACCAATCCCTGCATGGATACCGCCGTGTTCGGCCCGGTCGGCCCGTTCGCCTTGGGCTTCTGGACGTCCACCACCTACGCCACCGATCCGGGCGTCGCGTTCGGCGTCGACATGGCGGGCGGCGGTGTCTACACCAACACCAAGGACGCCGCGTACCCCGTGCGCGCGGTGCGCGGCGGCCTGTGATCGCGTTCGGCTGAGCGGTCGCCGTCACGCGACCGCGAGCAGCATCGCGACCGCGATCCACACGACGGCGACCGTCCCGACGGTGGCAAGCGGCGTCGCGAGTGTCAGGTCGACGATCGCGAAGAAGGGTGCTCCGAGGATCTCCAGCAGCTGGCTCATGGTCGTGCCCTCCGGTGTGGCTGTGCTCGCCGGTCGGAGTTCCAAGCCCCGTGCCAGAAGGGGATGCGCGATAATCCCGCGAAATGTCGTATGCCCTCGCGGCCCGCGCATGACGGCCGCTGCGGTCACGCCACGTCGAGATGCATGGAAGCCACTGCGGCAGGCATCTCACAAAATCCTTGACGCAGGCGTGCCGCCTTGGCAGGCCTGCGGCAGAGCTCGAGTCGGGGAACGGAGACGAAGCATGCACGATCTGGTGATCCGAGGCGCACGCGTGATCGACGGGACGGGAAAGGCGGCCTTCGACGCCGACGTCGCCGTCGACGGTGGATTGATCACGGCGGTCGGTCCCGACCTGCCGCAGGGCCGCGAGGAGATCGACGCCGCGGGCAAGATCGTGACGCCAGGATTCGTCGACATCCACACCCACTACGACGGGCAGGCGACGTGGGATCCGGAGATGGCGCCGTCGGCCTGGCACGGCGTGACCACCGTGGTCATGGGGAATTGCGGCGTCGGCTTCGCGCCGGCCGCGCCCGATCGCCACCAGTGGTTGATCGGCCTGATGGAAGGCGTCGAGGACATTCCCGGCACCGCCCTCGCCGAGGGCCTGACGTGGGAATGGGAGAGCTTCCCCGAGTACCTCGACGCGCTGGAGAAGCTGTCGCGCACCGTCGACGTCGCCACCCACGTGCCGCACGGCGCCGTCCGCGCCTACGTGATGGGCGACCGCGGGGCGCGCAACGAGCCGCCGACCGAGACCGACATCGCGCGCATGTCCGCGATCGTCGAAGAAGGTCTCCGCGCCGGTGCGCTCGGGTTCTCGACCTCGCGCACCATCCTCCACAAGTCGATCGACGGCGAGCTCGTGCCCGGCACCACCGCCACCAAGGAGGAGTTGATCGGCATCGGCCGCGCCATGGGCCGCGTCGGCTACGGCGTGTTCGAGCTGGTGTCCGATCTCCGCCGCGACTGGAACGAGTTCGAATGGATGGGCGCGCTCAGCCGCGAGACCGGACTGCCGGTCACCTTCGCGGCGCTGCAATCGATCGCCAAGGAGCTCTCGCTCGAGGAGCAGATCGAGGCGATGGAGCGCGAGAACGCCAAGGGCGCCAAGCTGGTCGCCCAGATCGCGCTCCGCGGCAACGGCATCGTGATGGCGTGGCGCGGGACGGTGCATCCCTTTCTCTGGAAGCCGGCGTGGACCGAGATCGCGACGCTCTCGTGGCCCGATCAGCTCGCGAGGCTCCGGGACCCGGCCTTCCGCGCCCGCATGCTCGCCGAGGAGTCGGTCTTCCCCGAGTCCGACGTGGTGCAGCTCCTCCGCATCGTCGCCGAGGGCTGGTTCATGCAGTACGCGATGGGCCCGGATTTCAACTACGAGCCGACCGAGGCCGAGACGATCATGGCGCTCGCGGCGGCGCAGGGTAGGAGCGGCGCGGAGGTCGCCTACGACCTCTTGATGGCGGACGAGGGACGCGGCTTCATCTACTTTCCGGTCCTCAACTACCGCGACGGTAACCTGAACTTCCTCGAGGATCTCCAGGCGCGCGAGGATTGCGTCAACAGCCTCTCCGACGGCGGCGCCCATTGCGGCACCATCTGCGACGCGGCCTCGCCCACCTTCATGTTGCAGCACTGGGTGCGCGACCGGGCGCGGGCGCGGATTCCGCTCGAGAGCGCGATCAAGCGCCAGTGCCGCGACACCGCGCTGCTCTACGGGCTCGCCGATCGCGGTCTGGTCGCGCCGGGATACCTCGCCGACCTGAACGTCATCGACATGGAGCGCCTGAAGCTCGGCAAGCCCTGGCTCGCCTTCGATCTGCCCGCGGGCGGCCGTCGCCTTCTCCAAAAGGCCGACGGCTACGTCGCGACCATCAAGTCGGGCCGCGTGACGTTCCGCGACGGCGTGATGCAGGGGCCGCTGCCGGGCATCGTCATCCGGGGCCCGCAGGCCGCGCCGTCGTCGGATCGACGAGCGGCTTCTCCGCGGGGGGCGTAGCGACGAGACGGCCGGAGCGGCGCGAAGTGAGATCGCGAGCGCCGCGCCATAGGGAAGGCGCTGGCGTGCTGCATGCGCGCCGCGTGCCGTGGGCGGCGACTAGCGCTTCTGCGGCTAGCCTACCGAAATCGCCATGGTAGTTTTTCGGGGCCGATGCGCCTCCGCTTCCTCCTGCTCGTGCTCGTCCTGCTGGGGGTACCCGATCTCGCGGGGGCCGCCTTGCCGGCGAATTTCTCCCGCTCGCTGGTGGCGAGCGGTCTCACCGAGCCGACGGCGATCGCTTTCACGCCCGACGGGCGTCTGCTGATCGGCGAGCGCGGCGGCCGGATCCTGGTGCTGCCGAACGGCTCCTCGACGCCCCAGCAGTTGATCCAGATGACCGTCAACACCGTGAACGGCGAGCGCGGTCTCGTCGGGCTGGCGGTCGATCCGGCGTTCGCCAGCAACGGCTACCTCTACGCCTACTACACGAGCTCTGCGCCGCGGAACCGCGTGGGGCGCGTCACGGTGGTCGGCAACGCCGCCTCGCCGGCCTCCGAGGTCACGATTTGGCAGAACATCGCGCTCGCCGCCGACTACCATCACGGCGGCGGGATCGCCTTCGGCCCCGACGGCAACCTCTACATCGCGACCGGCGACCAGCAGAACAGCGCCAACGCACAGGCGCTGAACACCATGCACGGAAAAATCCTGCGCGTCCGGCCGGACGGCACCATCCCGTCCGACAACCCGTTCGTCGGCATGACCGGGATCGAGCCGGCGATCTGGGCCTACGGCCTCCGCAACCCGTTCCGGCTGAAATTCGACCCGACGACCGGCACGCTCTGGATCGGCGACGTCGGCGGCAACGTCGTCGGCTCGGCGGAGGAGATCAACCGCGGCTTCGCCGGCGCGAACTACGGCTGGCCGAACCAGGAAGGCACCGCCTGCAAGGTGACCAGCTGCGCCGGCGTGGTCTATCCGGTCTTCAGCTACCAGAACACGAACGCGACCTACGCGAGCGGCACGCAGGCCTCGATCATCATGGGCCCGGTGTATCGCGGCACGATGTTTCCGGCGGACTACCGCGGCTCGCTGTTCTTCGGCGACTACGCCAATCGCTGGATCCGCCGTGCGCGCTTCGACGGCGCCGGCAACGTCGCGGCGGTCGAGGCCTTCGACGGTGCGCCCGGCGCCGGCACGATCGTCGATCTCGCCGTCGGATCCGATGGCGCCCTCTACTACCTCGACATCGGGGTGCCGTGGAGCGGTGCCGCCGACGTCGGGGCCGTGTACCGCATCGCCTGGGTCGGAATCGGCAATCAGCCGCCGGCGCCGGTGGCGACTGCCGACGTGACCGTCGGCGGCGCGCCGCTCACCGTGAGCTTCAGCAGCACCGGCACCTCCGATCCCGACGGCGGCCCAATGCCGCTCACCTATGCCTGGACCTTCGGCGACGGCGGCTCGTCGACGCTTCCGAATCCCCAGCATACCTACGCGACGCCCGGCCAGTACCAGGCGACCTTGACGGTCGACGACGGTGCCGATCGCGTCGCGACGCCGCCGATCGCCATCCGCGCCGGCGCCGCGCCGGTGGTCACGATCTCGGCGCCGACGGCTGAGATGCCGTACCGCGCCGGCGACGTGATCGCGTTCGCGGCCACGGCGACCGACGCCGAGGACGGCACGCTCCCCGCGTCGGCTTTCTCGTGGCAGGCGGTGATGCGGCACGCGGCGCACACCCATCCGTTCTTCGGCCCGACGAGCGGGATCACCGCGGGCACCTTCACCATCCCGGCCAGCGGGCACGCACCCGAGAACACGCACTACGAGGTCCTCGTCACGGTGACGGACTCCGACGGCCTCACGGGCGCGGCGGCCGTGACCATCTTGCCGGTCGTGGCCACCCTCGCGCTCGACACCTCTCCGAGCGGCATCCCGGTCTTCGTCGACGGCGAGGCGGTGAGCACGCCGGCCGTGATCGAGAGCCTGGTCGGGTTCCGCCACGGCCTCGAGGCGCAGGCGTCCTACGTGCTCGGGGGCACGCCCTATCTCTTCTGGGCGTGGTCCGACGACGGCACCCGCGTGCACACCTACGTCGCGCCGGAGGGCGGCGCCGAGCTGAACGCGGTGTACGGGTCGACGGCGTGCTCGGGTGACCCCGACGGCGACGGCATCTGCAACGAGATCGACGACTGCCCGGCCGTCGCCAATCCGGATCAGGCGGACGCGGACCACGACGGTCGTGGCGACGCCTGCGATCTCTGCACCGCGCGCGTGCCCGCGCAGACGCTCTGGGAGAGCGTGCGGGTGCAGGCCGGTCTCGCCGACGGTGTCACCCGGCCGACCGACAAGCTCGGCCTCATCGGGCGGTTCGCGGTCGCCGGGGGCGGCCTCGGCGTCGATCCACTCGCCGACGGCGCGCGCATCGAGATCCTCGGGGTGTCGGGAAGCAGCCTGCTGGCGGTCACGATTCCGCCCGGCGCCTACGTGTCGCCCGGACCCGGCTGGGTCGCCGGCTCCCGGAATCGCCGCTTCACGTTCAAGGACACGCGGCCCGGCGGCACCGCCGGCATCACCAGGATCGTCATCGCCGACCGCCGCAACGGTGAGGTGCAGCTGACCATCGCCGGCAAGAGCGCTGGGTTCGCGTTTCCGGCGGCCGAGCTCCCGCTCCGGGTGACCGTCGCCTTCGGCGGTCAGACGGCGAGCACGGCCGGGAAGTGCGGCGACACCACCTTCGCGCCGGCGGACTGCCGCGCCCGCCCCTCGGTCCATAGGATTCTCTGTCGCTAGTCCCGCCCGTCGGGTCGCCATTCTTTGCCGAACGTGGCAGCCTCTGCGGTACGTCGAAACCCGGAGGGGGTCGCTCATGGCCAAGTCGAGGACCGTCGGTTGCCGCGCGCTGCTCCTGTCCATCCTGATCGTGGCCGGCTTTGCCGACGTCGGTGAGAGCAACATCACCATTCGGCCCCGCTCGGCGTCCGACGTCTTCTTCTTTCACGCGAACTATTCCCAGGTGCCGTTTCTGCCGAGCGACGCCTTCGGCATCCAGATCTGGAACTGTAGCGGCGGCGAGAGGCCGGTGTTCATCCCCGATCGCGAGCCGCTCGTCGTCTGCGACTGGGACGCGGACACGGGCTACAGGCTCGCCGACCTCGTGTACTCGGTCGAGCTGCCGTCCGACACCTGCATCGATCACGGCCGCTCGTGCTACTTCCGCGACTCCGGGGTTCCGTCCAGGGCCGACGGGATACGCCTTCTGAGAATACAGTATGCCCGCCGTGGCCACGGCAACCGGGTCTGGCTCGAAAGCTACGGCGATCTCTCGCGAGCGGATCAGGCGGAGATGATGATCGTCATCACGATCAACGGCCGTCCGCGCGCCGTGCTCGAGGAGACCTTTACCCCGCTACCCAACGGCGGCTGGTTCAGTCCGTTTTAGGCGAATCGCTCGCCCGCGGGCTCGCCAAGCCTCGGCGGGCGTGGCAGGTTGCGTCCATGCCTGACTTCACTCTCTTCGGCGACGAGCACGTGCGGCAGTACGAGGCGACCGGCGGCAAGGTCGGTCACGATTGGAACGGCACCGATTGCCTCATCCTGCGCACCACGGGCCGGAAGACCGGCCAGGTCCGGAAGTTCCCGCTCATCTATGGTCGCGACGGCGACGACTACGTGCTGGTCGCCTCGAAGGGCGGCTACCCGAAGAACCCCGGCTGGTACGACAACCTGGTCGCGCACCCGGACGTCGAGATCCAGGTGTGGGACAAGGTCATCCCGGTCACGGCGCGCACCGGCAGCGCCGCCGACAAGAAGCGCGTCTGGCCGATCATGACCAAGCAATGGCCCGGCTACGACGAGTACCAGGCCGGCACCCCGCGCGACATTCCGGTCGTTCTCCTCAAGCCGCGCTGAAGCTCAGCCCGCGGCGGCACGCTCCAGCGCCGCGATGTCGAGCTTCTTCATCTGCAGCATCGCCGACATCGTGCGCTCGGATTTCGCCGGGTCGGGGCTCGTCATCAGCTCGGGCAGCACGGTCGGGACCACCTGCCACGAGAGGCCGAATTTGTCCTTCAGCCAGCCGCACTGCTGCGCGTTCCGGTCGCCGCCCTCGGAGAGCCGCTCCCAGAAGTAGTCGACGTCGGACTGCGTGTTGCAGTGGATCTGAAAGGAGACGGCCTCGGTGAACTTGAACACCGGCCCGCCGTTCAGCGCCGTGAAGGGCTTTCCGTCGAGCTCGAACGCGACCGTCATCACCGATCCCGCCGGGCGGCCATGGATCTCGCGGCCGGCCTTGCCGTAGCGGACGATGGCGGTGATCCGGGAATTCGGAAAGATGGCGGTATAGAAGCGGGCGGCGTCCTCGGCCTGGTCGTCGAACCAGAGACACGGGCTGATGCTTTGAATCTGCGGCATTGCTCTCTCCTCCTCACGAGCAGTCGTTTGGAAGGGAGCGGATTCGACAGGCGCTACTGGAGGTCGAACTTGGTTCCGATCAGGCGTTCCGAGAGCTGCCACAGGCGCTCGGCATTCTCGGCGTCGAGGGCGTAGGACTTCACGCCCTCGAGCGCGTCGGGCGCGTCGTCGATCGCGGCGAGGTGGCAATCCTCCAGGTAGACGCCGCCGCGCCCCTCGAGCTCCGGGGCGGTCGCCGCGAAGCAGGAGGTCGCGGCGCCTTGCTCGACCGACTTGAACTGCATGCCGCGGCTCCGGGTCTGGAGGTATTGGATGTCCTCCGCCTGGAGGTGGCGGCCGAGCTCGGTCACGATCGCCCCCGGGTGGACGGCGAGGGCGTGGACGCCGCGCGCGCCGAGCCGTCGCTCGAGGCCGACCGCGAAGAGCACGTTGGCGGTCTTGGCCTGCCCGTACGAGAGCCACTTGTCGTAGGGCCGGTGCTCGAAGTGGACGTCGTCGAAGACGACCGGCGAGATGTGGTGCCCGCGGGAGCTGAGACACACGACCCGGCACGCGGCGCTCCGGCGGAGCACCGGGACGAGCAGGCAGGTGGCGAGGAAGTGACCGAGGTGGTTCGAGCCGAACTGGAGCTCGAAGCCGTCCGACGTCTTGGCCGCCGGGCACGCCATGACCCCGGCGTTGTTGACCAGGATGTCGATGCGGGGATGGCGAGCCAGTACGCGCTCCGCGAAGGCGCGGACGCTCGCCAGCGAGCCGAGCTCGAGCGCCTCGACGCCGACGCGCTCGTTGCCGGTCGCGGCGCGGATGGCGGCGGCCACGGCCTCACCCTTCGGTACGTCGCGGGCGGTGAGGATCACCTCGGCGCCGTGGGCGGCGAGGGCGCGTGCGGTCTCCTGCCCGAGGCCGCTCGAGCCGCCGGTGACCAGGGCGACGCGTCCGCGCAGGTCGATGCCCTCGAGCACCTCCTCGGTGGTGGTCGTGGGTCCGAACGTCGCAGGGTCTCGCATGGTGGCCTCCGTGGGATGCGGTGGTGATGTCGCGCCCTATAGCCGCGGCGCGCTCGCGAGTCGACGGCTCACGCGGGCTCCACCTCGAAGCTTCGCTCCGGAGCGGAACGCACGACGAAGAGCTCGTCGAAGCCCTCCTCACGCGTGGGAGACACGAAGCGCTTCGCGGTCGCGAAGATGCCGACCTTCGGGATGCGGGCCCGTCCTTCCCGGAGGGCGTTTCGCGCCAGGCACTCGCGGGTCGTGCAATCGAAGACGAAGCCGAGCACGCGCGCCCCGTGTGCGCGCGCCTGCTCGATCACGACGGCACGCTCGCGCACGGTGACGTTGGTGTTGTCGACGACCACGGAGCGACCGGCGCCGAGCGCCTCGTCGATCAGCCGTGCCTGCCGCCGAGCCGGGCTCCGATCGTTGGGGAAGAGATCCTTGCTGACGTGCGCGTGAGTGTCCGCGAAGCGCTGCTGAAAGAACGTGGTCTTTCCCGCACCCTGGAGCCCCACCAGCACCACGACCTCGGCCCGAGCCCGGCGGGTCGCGGCAAAGCGCCGATCCCGGGCGACCCCGGGCGCGCGCGGGCCGTGGCGGCGGGCGCCGGCGACGGGCTCGTACGCGAGCTCGTGGCCGGCGCGGGCGGCGCGCAGCAAGAGCGCGCCCCGGCTCATGTCGCCGCGTCCGATGAAGTCGGTCGGGAAGAGCAAACGGTCGCCGAACACGCTCGTGAGCGGCTGCACGTACTTGTCGGTCGCGATGCTGCCGAGCAGCACGAAGCGCGTCGTCGCGCCGTGCGCCCGCTCGAGCGCCTGGGCGTGCTCGACGAGCGGGCGGGTGAACGACGGATTGGCGGCGTCGATCTCGACCGGCGCCCACCGCGCCAGGCGCGCCAGCGTGACCGGCTCGTGGGGGAAGCGCAGTCCCTCACCGGCGCTGATCACCAGCGCTCCCGTCAGATCCGCCGGCGGCCGGCCGAAGGCCGCGGCGTACGCGACCTTGCCGCGGAAGTAGAGGCCGCTCAGAAACGTGAAGACGGCGTCGAGGGGCGCGCCCTCCGGAGCGCGCAGCTGCTGGGCCAGCGGGAAGGCGGTTTTTGGCTTGAAGACGAGCGCGGCCCGCTCACCGCGGAGGTTGGCGGGCGAAAGCAGGAAGATGGTGTGGGCTGGCGTCGGCGCGGCGATGCCCGGATGCTACCAGCGATCGCCCACGAAGGTGATCACGGCCTCGATCCGTTTCACTATCGAGCGATTTTGTGCCCATAGCGACGTGGTGTTCTCTCACCGCGGGATCGTCGGGATCGGGGCAGTCGGGGCCGTGCTGGCCGGGCTCGTCGCCGTTCTCGTGTCGACGTCTCCGGAGTCGCCGCCCGACATCGTCCTGATCTCGCTCGACACGGTGCGCGCCGACCGGGTGAGCGCGCTGTTTCCCGACCTGGAGCACGACACCACGCCGTACCTCGCGCGTCTGCCGGGCGCACGCTTCCGCAACTGCTGGTCGCACGCGCCCTACACCGCGGCGTCGCACGCCTCGCTGCTCTCCGGGCAGTACAAGTCCGCCGTCCACTACGGGGTCAGCAAGCGGTACTTCGCCGCCGCCGAGCGGGTCCTGCCGGAGATCCTCCACGACGCCGGCTACTACACGGCGGCGATCACGGCGGGCGGCTTCATGGGCAAGCGGTGGGGGCCGGCGCGGGGCTTCGACTACTTCGAGGAGGCGGCCAAGTGGGAGGTCGGCGACGAGGTCGGTCTCACTCGACGTTGGTTCGAGCGCTGGCGCCAGAAGCCCTTTCCGAAACGCGGCGCGCCGCCGCTCTTCCTGTTCGTCCACACCTTTCTCGCCCACCAGCCGTACCTGAGCGATCGCTGGGGCGACAAGATGAGTGACCGCTACGACGCCGACATCCGCGAGGCCGACCGCATCGTCGGCCTGGTCTGGGACGCGATGGAGCACCTCCCCGCGCGGCGCGACCGCAGCTTCGTCATGATCGTCGTCGCCGACCACGGGGAGGAAATGGGCGAGCACAACCGCTGGGGTCAGCATGCGAAGACCCTCTACCGCGAGGTCCTCCACGTCCCCTGCGTGTGGGCGGAGCCCGGCCTGCCGCGCCACATGGTCGACCAGCGCGTCGCGCTCATCGACGTCGTCCCGACCGTGCTGGAGCGGGTGGGCATCCCCATCTCCGCCGACATCGACGGGCTCTCCATGTTGCCGCTGATCGAGCGCGGCGCCTGGGACAATCCGAACCGGATCCTGTTCTCGATGCGCCACGTTCCGCCGGAGAGGATGGGCTACCGCGCCACCTCGGACGAGGGGTCGTACGTCGAGGACGTCAACACCGCGATCGCCTACTACATGCCCGAGGACACGAAGGAGCGTCAGAACGTCTGGAGCCCGACCAATCCCGTCCAGAGCCGGCTGGCGCAGGCGACCCGCGAGTTCCGCGCGCGCTGGACGGGACCGAGCGCGGCGGAGCCGGCCTACGACCCGGTGACCCGCGCCAAGCTCGAGGCGCTCGGCTACGTCCTCGGCCAGCCGCCGAGCGAGTTGGGTCCGATCGAAAAGTAGCGGGGTGGCAACGGTCTCCCCGGAAGCCTCCGTCAAGCGGCTGCTGCCGTGGCTCGTCGCGGTGGCGTTCTTGATGGAGTCGCTCGACACCACGATCCTCAACACCGCGGTTCCGACGGTCGCCGCGGCGCTGCAGGTGATGCCGCTCAGCATGAAGGCGGTGCTGTCCAGCTACACGCTGAGTCTCGCCGTCTGCATTCCGATCAGCGGATGGGTGGCGGACCGCTTCGGGACGCGCCGCGTGTTCTCCTCCGCCATCGCGCTCTTCACGCTCGGCTCGCTGCTGTGCGGGATCTCGACCGACATTCACGTGCTGGTCGCCTGCCGCATCCTGCAAGGGATGGCCGGCGCGCTGATGGTACCGGTCGGCCGGCTGGCGATCGTCCGCACCTTCGAGCGCTCCGAGTTGGTGCGGGCGATGAGCTTCGTGTCGATTCCGGCGCTGATCGGTCCGATGCTCGGACCGGTCGTGGGGGGATTCATCGTGGCCTATCTCCACTGGCGGATGATCTTCTTCGTCAACCTGCCGATCGGGATCCTGGGTCTCTACCTCGTGCACCGCCACCTCCCCGACTACCGCGCCGAGCGCGTGGATCCGCTCGACGTGACCGGCCTGATCCTCTTCGGCGCGGGGGTCGGGCTGCTCTCCTACGTGCTGGAGGTGTTCGGCGAGCACACGCTCGGCCGTTCCGAGATCGTCGGGCTGCTCGCGCTCTCGCTGGCGCTGCTCGCCGGGTACTTCCGCCACGCGCGCGCGGTCGCGCACCCGCTCTTGCGCCTCGACCTCTTCCGCATTCGCACGTTTCGCTCGGCCGTCGCGGGCAGCTTCGTCACGCGACTCGGCGCCGGCGGCATCCCGTTCCTGCTGCCGCTCCTCTACCAGGTGGGCATGGGGTTCACGCCGGTCCATTCCGGCCTCCTCCTGATGCCCCAGTCACTCGCGGCGATCGGGCTCAAGATGACGATGCCGATGATCCTGACGAGGCTCGGCTATCGCACCGTGCTCCTGGCCAACACGATCCTGATGGGAGGGACGATCGCGCTCTTTGCGACCATCGGTCCGGGGACGAGCGTGTCGGTGATCGTGGTGCTGGCGATGTGCTTCGGGTTCTTCGCGTCGCTGCAGTACACGAGCATGAACACGCTGGCCTACGCCGACGTCGACAAGCCGGACGAGAGCATGGCGAGCACGATCGCGAGCACGCTGCAGCAGATGTCGCTGAGCTTCGGCGTGGCCGCGGCCTCGCTCGCCACGGCGGTCTTCATCCCCGATCGCTTTCGCTCCGATCCGGCCGAGATGGTCCACGGCCTGCACCACGCGCTGGTGGCGCTCGGCGGGCTCACCATCCTGTCCGCGCTCGTCTTTCGCGACCTGCGGGCGGGTGACGGCGAGCGCGTCAGCCACCACACGCTGCACGTCGGCGAGTGACGTTGACCAGCACCTGCCCGTCGACGACGATCATGCATGTCCTACGCGACACCTCGGCGCGGTCGCATGCCCGTGCTGGCGGCCGTCGTGGCGCTGATCGTTCCGCTCCTCGGGGCCGTCGGCGTCGCCGCCGAGCCCGTCAAGGTTCGCTTCGCCGAGACCGTCACGCAGGGCTGGATCGAGGTGACCGATCTCGGCGGCAAGGTGCTCGGGCACGGCGAGCTCACCCAGTGGTTCGAGCAGCGCGCGGTCGCCAATCGCCTGGTGATTCGCTTCGACGACGGCTCGCTCTACGACGAGCGCCTGCGCTTCTCACAGACCGGGGTGTTTCGCCTGCTCGCCTATCATCTGCTGCAGCGCGGTCCATCGTTCGCGACCTCGAGCGAGGTGAAGTTCGAGCGTCCCGATCGGTACGACGTGCGTCAGCGTGCGGGGCCCGACGGCGAGGAGGAAACGGCGTCGGGAACGACGGAGATCCCCGACGACGTCAGCAACGGCATGGTCTCCACGTTGCTCCGCAATCTGCCCGCCGGGGCCTCGGCGACGACTCACCTGCTGGCGTTCACCCCCGAGCCCCGCGTGCTCGAGCTCCACCTCTCGCCCGCAGGGACGGATGCGTTTTCCGTCGGCAGCATCGCGGGGAAGGCGACGCGCTTTCTCGTGAAGCCGAAAGTTCCCGGCGTGACCGGTGTCCTGGCCAGCCTCACCGGCAAGCAGCCCCCGTCGGTCAACTTCTGGCTGACACAGGGACGTGCGCCGGTGTTCGTGCGGTTCCAGGGGCCGCTCTACGTCGATGGGCCGACGTGGCGGATGCAGCAGGCGGTCCCGGGCTGGCCGCGGTAACGCTGACGCTATGGCAGGTGACTACCAGCGACCACGGCCGCCGCCGCCACCACCGCCGCCGCCACCACCGCCTCGGCGATCGCCGCCCTCGCGCTCCTGCGCGGCGCTGACTCGGATCGCCCGGCCTTTGATCTCGCGACCGTTCAGCTCTTGAATCGCCTTCTGCGCGTCCGCGTTCGAGGCCATTTCGACGAAGGCGAAGCCGCGGCTCCGACCGGTGTCGCGATCGGTGATGACCGAGACCGATTCGATGGCGCCGACCGTGGTGAATTCGTCCTGGAGCTCCTGATTCGTCACGTCGAATCCGAGGTTCCCGACATGAAGTTTCCGTCCCATGAGCGCACTCCCTATCTACGACGACTGTTGCGAGCGTTGCGGCGCAGGGCTCGCGTGGCCAATTCCACGCGCGTAGAGACGCCGATGTAGCGCTGCTGGTTGCGGGAGCGAAGGGAAACGGAGGCGCGCCGTACAATCAGTGGCGACCACGACCCTACCAGCCGCCGGGCGGGACCTCAAACGAAACCGCCGGGGGCCGATTGGCGGTTGTGGCCCAGGGCCTATCGGGCTAGTCTGATCGGAGCTTCGACTCTGGGGTTCGCCCGCGCACGGCTCTCACGCACGGATCTCAGGGGACGCATTCCGCGTCGATCCCGCCTCCCTCGAGCCCGCGAATTTCGCCGAGGTGAGTTGATGGCAACCGCATGGTTCGGACCCTGTCCGCACTGCCGCACCGCGCTGTCGTACCTTCAGGGCGTCACCGGCAGCACGATGACCCCCAAATGTCCTAGCTGCCGCAAGCTGGTCGAGGTCACGCGCGCCACGTTCCTGATGGCGGATCATTCCCGCCCGTCACCGCAGGCTCAGCCGGCGAAGGCGGTCGCCGTCAAGGTCTAGCGTCGTCCGCTCGGCGGCTTGTGCGAACTACATCGCTCGGCCATCCGTACTTTGCTGGGTGACGACTGACGGCTGCGGAGACGGTGTAGAAGCAAGAGCTTCCACCGGTGACGGACGTCGTCGGTTTGGCACGCGCGGTGCATCTCTCGTCGGCGGAGGTGCGCCATGGCTCTGACGTGTGCCCACGAAGTCTGCTTCTGCGATCCTGCGGAGGGGGAGTACTGCGGGACGCAGTGCGCCGAGATCGCTCGTCGCGGCGAGACGCGACCGAGTTGCGAGTGCGGTCACATAGCCTGCGAGGAGGCGACGATGCGCGGGGGAGGCGTCCACACGACGGGGAGCTGATCGACGCTCGCGCGCGTTGACTCCTCGGCTTCGTGGCGGCAGAAGCGGCGCGTGACCATCGAGCTGAATGGCATCGCCCACATCCAGCTGACGGTGAACGACCCCGCGCGCTGCCTGCCGTTCTGGGAGCGGCTCTGCCACTTCTTCGGCATGCGGACGCTGATACGCGGGGCCGACGTCGTCTATTGCATCGGTAGCCGCACCGGCATTCTCGTCCGCGGCGCGCCCGCCGACCGCGACGGTGGACGCTTCGACCAGGACCGTGCCGGGCTCCACCACTTCTGCTTCCGCGCCCGCAGTCGCGACGACGTCGACGCGGCCCATCGCTTTCTCGTCGACGAGCTCCAGGCGCGGATCGTCCATCCGCCCGAGGACGGCTCGCAATTCGCGCCCGGCTACTACTCGGTGCTGTTCGAGGACCCCGACGGCATCCGCGTCGAGGTGAATCACGTTCCGGGGAAGGGGCATCTCGGTCCCGGGGGTCGGCTCGGCGAAGGCGGCGCAGGCCCGGCGGATCGCTATGGTGCCCGGGGTCTCGGAGGCGACGGCGGCTGACGCGGTTCGCCTGGACATCGCGCGCGCTCCCGTTCAAAAGTCCGCCATCGCTACCCGCGGCGGCGGACCCATGATCTGTCCCAACGACTACTGTCGAACCGAGCTCGGCCTGGACGCGCTCCGGTGTCAGCTCTGCGGCGCCGAGCTGTTTTCCGCGCCGGAGCCCGAGCCCCTTCGATTCGACGACGATGCCGAGGCGCCGGCAGCCGAGGAGCGCGCCACCACCGCCGCGTACGAGGAGGACGACGCAGCGGCGCCGACCATCGAGCGCTGGCCGTTCGAGTTCACCGGCGAGACGCCGGAGTACTTCCGGATCTGGTTCGTCAACGTCGCCCTCACGATCGCGACCGTCGGCATCTATTCGGCCTGGGCCAAGGTGCGGACCACGCGCTACTTCTACGGCAACACGCGCGTCGGCGACGCCAGCTTCGAGTACCTCGCCAACCCGCTCGCCATCCTGAAGGGGCGTCTGCTCGCGGCGCTCATCTTCGGTCTCTACTGGCTTGCCGGCGACCTCCTCGCCGCCAACATCGCGCTCTCCCTCGCCTTCACCTGCGCCCTCCCGTGGATGATGGTGCGAGGGCTCGCCTTCCGGGCGCACAACAGCGCCTACCGGAACCTGCGTTTCCGATTCGGTGCCCGCTACCTCGAGGCGGCCGTCGCCTACGTGCTCCGACCCCTCCTCGCCCTCGTGACGCTCGGGCTGCTCTACCCGGCGGCCCGCTTCCATCAGCAACGCTTCGTCGTCGATCATGCGGCGATCGGCGCGAGCCGCTTCCATCTCGACGCGACCGCGGGCGACTTCTACGAGATGTACGTGAAGTACGCCCTCTGCGTCTTCATCGGCGGCGTGGTCGCGCTGGTGTCGCTCGTGCTGGGAATGCTCGTCATCGCCATCCCCGCCGCGTTGTTCCTGTGGTGGGCGTACTTCGACCTCTCCGCGAGCTTTCAGAATCTGGTCTACGACCGCACGAGGCTCGGAGCGCACCGTTTGATCAGCACGCTCGACGGGAGCTCGCTCTTCGCCCTGTACGCGGTGAATACCGTCGCCATGCTCGGCTCGTTCGGGCTCCTGGTTCCGTGGGCGCGGATCCGGACGGCCCGCTATCGCGCCTCGCGTCTCGTGCTCGCGACGACGGGAGGACTCGGCGGCTTGCTGGCCGCGCAGGCCGGTGACGTCTCGGCCGTCGGCTCGGAAGTGGCGGACATCTTCGATGTCGATCTCGGCTTCTGATCCCGGAGGCGCCGGTGCCGGCGCGTCGATCGCGGGCGACTACTACGACGGCAGGTCGTCGGAACGTGAGCAGGCCAGGATCGAGATCGGGCCCGATGGGCTCGCGACGCTGGTGGTCGGCACACGCGCGGTGTGGGCCGCCCCCGTCCGGGAGCTCGCGGTCTCGGACCGGGTGGGAAGCATCCCACGCTCGATCGCGTACGGAGGCATCGGGAGATTTCAGACTCGTGAGAACGACGTGGTCGATCGCGTGCTCGCCGAGTTCGGGCACGCGGGCGCCGAATCGCGGGTGCATGCGCTCGAGAGCCGGTGGGGCGCCGTCGTCGTCGGCCTCCTGATCACCGCCGTGGCGATCCGCTGGTTCGTGGCGATCGGTCTGCCCGTGGTGGCGTCGCGCGTGGCCTACGCGCTGCCTCCGGAGGCGGCGCAGGCGCTGTCGCACGGCGCCCTCGACGTGCTCGATCGGACGATCTTCAATCCGTCGACGCTGCCGCAAGAGCGCCAGGACCAGATCGGGATGATGTTCGACGACGTGGTCGCGCACGCGAGCTCGGGCGAGCTGTTCCGGCTGCGCTTCCGCGCCTCGCCGACGCTCGGAGCCAACGCGTTCGCGCTGCCCTCCGGGGACGTGGTGATGACGGACGAGCTCGTGGCGCTCGCCGAGCGGGACGAGGAGATCGCCGCCGTCCTCGCGCACGAGGCCGGCCACGTCGTCCATCGCCACGCGCTCCGGAGCCTGCTCCAGAACTCGACGGTGGCCTTGATCGTGCTTGCCATCAGCGGTGATGCCGGAGCGGTCTCGTCGTTCGCCGCGGCCCTTCCCACGCTGCTCGTCCAGATGACCTACTCGCGGGACTTCGAGCGCGAGGCCGATCGACAGGCGCTCGGCTACCTGCAGGCCAGAGGCCTCGATCTCGCGAGCTTCACCAACGTGCTCGGGCGTCTGGAGGCATCCCATGGGGGCAAGGACGCGTTTCCGAGCTTCTTGAGCACGCACCCCTCGACGGACGAACGCCGGACGATGTTCGGCGGTCACTAGAAGGCGGCGGCGCGCTCGCGTAAAAAGAGGGGCCATGGCCAGCGGATCCGACGAACGACGCCTCATCCTCATTCTCAGCTCGGAGCGATCCGGCTCGACGCTCACCCGGGTCGTCCTGGGCGCGCACAGCCGGATCGTCGCGCCGCAGGAGATGTTCCTGATGCGCTACCCCGATTACCGCACGTTCCGGGAGCAGAAGGGGGTGGCGATCGAGAGCCTGACCGAGCTCTTCCAGTTGCTGGGACAGCCGAAAGACCAGGCCGCGGTCGACGCCGCCTGCCGCGACCTCTCGATCCTCGACGTCTACCGCTGGCTCTTCGGGTTTCTCCCCGAGGGCCACTTCCTGCTCGACAAGACGCCGGCCTATGCCAACGACGGCGACACGCTCCGCCGCTCGCGGCCGCTGGCGCCGCTCTACATCTGGCTCATCCGCCATCCGCTCGGCGTGATCGAGTCGCACGTGCGGCTCAAGTTCCGCGAGCGCCACACCAAGGACCTGCGGGGCGTCGGCCGCACGCTGCACGACTACGTCGTCGACCAGGTCGTCCGGACGGCCAAAGGCATGCTGCCGGTCGCGCGCGGCCGCGAGGTGAAGTGGGTGCTGCAGCAGACGATCATCCGCGAGTTCCTGGCGACGGTGCCGGACGAGCAGAAGGTGATCATCAAGTTCGAGCACCTGGTGCGCGATCCCGAGCCCGTGATCGATCGCCTGTGCGCCGCCCTCGGCATCCCCGTCGAGCCGGCGATGCTCGAGGCCTGCGGCGCGCGCAAGGTGATGAACACCAGCCTCGGCGACCCGAACTTCCACCTCCACGACCGTATCGAGGCCAAGACAGCCGACACCTGGAAGACGCTCTTCAAGGAGGAGCAGCTGACGCTCGAGACGCGCCGCCTGATGGACGCGATCGGCGTCGTACGGGATGCCTGATCGCGTCCAGCTCGCGGCCATGCGGCGGATCGTGATGTTCAACTGGGTGACGGCCGACGGCTACTTCGCCGCGACCGACGGCAACCTGGATTGGGTCGTGCCGGACGACGAGCAGGCGAAGGCGGCGGCGGCGAGCCTCCCGGGCTATGACACAGTGCTCCTCGGGCGGCGCACCTACGAGCTCTTCGCGGCATTCTGGCCGCACGTCGCCGTCGACGCCTCCGGCGGCGCGCCGGATCCCCACGACCCCGGACGGCGGTCGCGGGAGATGGGCGCCATGGCCGTCGCGTTGAACGCGATGACCAAGCTGGTCTTCTCCAGGAGCCTGCGGGAGGTCACGTGGCGCAATGCCAGACTCGTCCGGGAGCTCGACCCGAGCGAGATCGACTCCCTGAAGAGGGAGTCCGGCAAGGACATGATCGTCTTCGGCAGCGGGTCCATCGTCGAGCAGCTGACGCAGCACGGGCTGATCGACGAGTATCAGCTGGCCGTCTGCCCAGTGCTCATCGGCCGCGGTCGCAGTCTGCTCGGCAACGTGTCCGTGCGCGCGAAGCTCGAGCTGCTGGAAGCGAAGCCGCTGCCGTCGGGCGACGTCCTGCTGCGGTATGCTCGCGGGTAGCTAGCGCTGCTCCTCGGCGGCCGCGCGGACACAGATGACTCGACGGACGAGGCGGGGGCTGAGGCTGGGTGAGAAGCTGTTGCCGAACGCGGCGTCGAAGTAGAAGCGCGTGCCCGCGCCGCGGCTCGTGACGGCCCAGAGATACGGCCCCCCGACCCGGATGGCGGGATCGAGGTGGCACGTGCGGTCGCCGCAGGGCTCGTCGAAGCGCGTGTCGTAGAGGGCCTCGAGCTCGCCGATCTCGGGCAGGCGCCATTCCCGTTGCCCGCCCGCCGCGAGGCCGCGGCAGTAGCGGTCGGCCTCCTCCCACGGCAGCGACTGCTCGTGATCGCGGCTCGTCCATTCGAGACGGGTGCGCGAGTCGAGAACGGCCCCGTTGCCGAGGGCGACCAGGCGATCGGGCGCCGGGGCGCGCGACCCGTCGCTCCCGCCGCTGCACGCCGCGGCGAGGGCCAGCACCGCAACCGTCATCCGCGTTCGGCCGGCGCTCATAGCCCGACGCGTCCGAGCTCGTCGTCCGCGTAGCGCGCGCCCGCGACGGCATCGCGCGGGATCGCGGCGCGGATCGCCGCCACCTCGTCCGCGCCGAGCACCGCGGCCGCGGCGGCGACGTTCTCCTCGAGGTGGCGTCGCCGCTTCGTGCCAGGGATAGGCACCACGTCCGGGCTCGTGGCGAGCAGCCAGCCGAGCGCGAGCTGGGCGGGTGAGAGACGATGGGTGGCAGCGCGCCGCGCCAGCTCGTCGACGAGCGCGAGATTGCGGCCGAGGTTCTCGGCGCGGAAGCGGGGCAGAAAGGCGCGGACGTCGCGCGCGGAGGACCCGGGAGGCGCGGCGACGGCGCGCGCCAGGAGCCCACGCCCGAGCGGACTGTACGCTACGAAGCCGACGCCGAGCTCGCGACACGCGGGCAGAACCGCGTCCTCGACGTCGCGCGTGAAGATCGAGTACTCGCTCTGCACCGCGCTGATCGGGTGCACCGCTGCGGCACGCCGCAGCGTCGCCGCCGAGCACTCGGAGAGCCCGAGGAAGCGCACCTTGCCGGCCTCGACCAGCCGGGCCATGGCGCCCACCGTCTCCTCGATCGGCGTCTCGGGGTCGACCCGATGCTGGTAGTAGAGATCGATGACGTCGGTGCCGAGGCGCGCGAGGCTGGCCTCGCAGGCCTCACGGACGTGGCGCGGGCTGCCGTCGACGCGATAGCCGCGACCGTCGCTCGCGCGCACGGCGCCGAACTTGGTGGCCAGGACGACCGCGCGCCGCTCCGGGCCGAGCACCTCGCCGAGGAAGCGCTCGTTGTGTCCGTCGCCGTACACGTCGGAGGTGTCGAAGAAGTCGACGCCGAGCTCGAGTGCGCGTCGCAGCATGGCGCGCGACTCGTCGAGCTCACGCGGCCCGTAGAGCTCCGAGATCCCGACGCAGCCGAGCCCGAGCGCCGAGACCGTGAGGCCCTGCCGACCGAGCGAGCGCTTCCCGAGTGTCGCCATGCCTACGAGCCATGCTCTTTAGCCGGGTTTCGACCGCAGTGCACGATGCGACTCTTCGCCCTGTCGCGTGCGCGCATCGTCGTGCCACACTCGGGACATGCGGAGCTGGCGGTGCTTTCTCGGGTGGCTGACGCTCGCGCTCGCGGTCTCCGCCTGCGGAGGCACGGGTCCGCATGCGGTGCTCCACCCGTATTTCCGCGATCTCGAGCGGCCGCTCGTGATCGCGCACCGCGGCGGCGCCGACCTCTGGCCCGAGAACACGCTCGCGGCCTTCCGCGGCGCGCTCGCGCTCGGCGTCGACGTCCTCGAGCTCGACGTGCAGGCCAGCGCCGACGGGGTGCCGGTGGTGCTTCACGACGCGACGGTCGATCGCACCACCGACGGCAGCGGCAGCGTCGATGCGCTCACGCTCGGCGACTTGCGCCGGCTGGATGCGGGGCATCGCTGGTCGCCGGAAGGGCAGGGCACGTTTCCGTACCGCGGGCGCGGCCTTGCCGTTCCGACGCTCGAGGAGGTGCTGGGCGAGCTCCCCACCGCCAGGCTGCTGATCGAGATCAAGGCGACGGCGATACCGCTGGTCTCCGAGATCTGCCGCCTCCTCGCGGCACCGGGTCGGCGCGAGCGTGTGATGGTGGCGTCATTCGCGACCCGCGCCATGCTGCGTTTCCGTCGCGACTGTCCCGCCGTCGCGACCGGCGCCACGCCGCACGAGGTCGGACGGTTCGTCACGGCGCGGGCGCTCCGAATCGTGCCGCTCCCGCGCCTCCCCGCCGCCGCCCTGCAGCTCCCCGAGCGCTATCGCGGCGTCCCGGTGCTGACGCCCTCGGTGGTGGAAGCGGCGCACGGACGGCATCTCCAGGTGCACGCCTGGGTGTTCGACGAGGACCGCGACCTCCGCCGCATCCTCGCCATGGGCGTCGACGGGATCGTGACCGATCGTCCGGATCGCCTGCTGGCGATCCTCGGCCGTCGGCGGCCTGTTGACCCAGCTGGGGGTGCGTGCACGATCCTCAAGCGCGAGCCGCGGAATGACGTCGTTTCTCGGGACAGCGTTGCCGATCATCCAGGCGCCGATGGCCGGTTCCCAGGGGAGCGCGCTGGCGGTGGCGGTCGGCAATGCGGGCGGGCTCGGGTCGTTGCCGTCCGCGCTGCTCGGCGTGGATGCGCTCCGCGCCGAGCTCGGGGCCGTCCGTGCAGGGACGCGCCGGCCGTACAACGTGAACTTCTTCTGCCACACGCCGCCCACGCCGAGCGCGGAACGTGAAGCGGCGTGGCGTGCGGCCCTCGCGCCCTACTACGAGGAGTACGGGATCGATCCCGCGAGCATTCCCGCCGGACCGGGCCGCACGCCGTTCGGCGCGGAGGCCGCGCAACTGCTCGACGAGTTTCGTCCCGCGGTCGTGAGCTTCCACTTCGGGCTTCCCTCCCCCGACCTGCTGGCGCGCGCCCGCGCGAGCGGGGCGAAGATCCTGTCCTCCGCGACCACGGTCGACGAGGCGCGCTGGCTCGAAGCGCGCGGCGTCGATGCGATCATCGCGCAAGGCCTCGAGGCCGGCGGCCACCGCGGTCACTTTCTCTCGGACGACCTGACGGAGCAGCTGGGAACGTTCGCGCTGCTTCCTCAGATTCTGCGCGCCGTGCGCGTCCCGGTCATCGCCGCGGGCGGCATCGTCGATCGCCCGACCGCGAAGGCCGCGCTCGGGCTCGGGGCCACGGCCGTGCAGGTGGGAACCGCCTATCTCCTCTGCCCCGAGGCCACGACGTCGGCACCGCATCGGGCGGCGCTCCAGTCTCCGGACGGCCGACACACGGCGATGACCAACCTGTTCAGCGGCGGGGCGGCGCGCGGCATCGTCAACCGCCTGATGCGCGAGCTCTCGCCTCGGAGCGACGTGCCGCCCGCGTTTCCGCTCGCGTCGGCCGCCCTCGCGCCGCTCCGCGCCAGGGCCGAGGCACAGGGGCGCGGCGATTTCTCCCCTTTGTGGGCCGGTCAGAACGTGAGCGGCTGCAAGGAGATTCCGGCCGGCGATCTGACCCGCGAGCTCGCGGGCGTGGGATCCTGAGCTCGCTGTAGCGCCGCACCGCCAGCGGAGCCGTCAGGCCGCGCTCGCGGGATTCCTGACCTTCAAGGGGCACTCCAACCGTATGCAGGTGCCCTGGCCGGGGCGCGAGACGATCTCGAGGCGGCCGCCGAGCGCCAGCGCGCGCTCTTCCATGCTGGCGAGGCCGAGGGAGTCGGTGCGATGCGCGGTGCGGTCGAAGCCGCGTCCGTCGTCGCGCACCTCGAGGAGCAGCCGGCCCTCGTCGCTGCGCATGAGGAGGTCGATGTTGCGCGCCTCGGCGTGGCGGAGGGCGTTTCCGAGAGCCTCCTGCGCGACCCGATAGACGGCGATCTCGGTCTCGTCGTCGAGCCGCGGGATCGGCGTCGGAAACATCGCCCCGACGCGGCGCTGGAGCGACGACACCTTGGTGGTGAACGCCCGCAGGCTCTCCGTCAGGCCGAGGTCGGTGAGCAGCATCGGCCGGAGATCGCGGCCGACCAGGCGGAGGTGCTCGATCACCTCCGTGAGATGCCGCGTGGCGCGTTCCAGCTCGGAGCCCTCGCCCTTCCGCACGCGCGCCGCCTCCAGCAGGATGCCGACGGCGGCGAGCTCCTGGCAGACGTTGTCGTGGAGGTCGAGCCCGAGCCGCCGGCGCTCCTCCTCGCGGATCGCCGCCTGCCGGCGCGCCAGCCGCCGCAGCGTCTCCTCGCTGCGCCGGAGCTCCACGAGCGAGTCGCGGAGCGCCTCCTCGGCGACGTGTCGTTCGGTGACGTCGCGGCCGGCGCCCTGGATCTCGGTGATCGTGCCGTGCTCGTCGCGGACCACGCCCTGCTCCCACTCGAACCAACGCCAGGTGTCGCCGATGCGAACCCGGTTGACGATGACGTTGCGGTAGGGAGGCCGCTGCACCTGCTGGAAGCTCTCCAGCACCAGCGGCACGTCGTCTTCGTGGATGTGGGGACGGATCGTGGCGGAGCCGGCCTCCACGTCCTCGCGGCGGTAGCCGAACGCGCGCAGGTAGGCGTCGTTGGCGAAGAGCAGCCGCCCGCTCGGGTCGGCGCGGGCGATCAGCTCGAGACCCGACTCGACGAGGCCGCGGTAGCGGGACTCGCTCGTCTGGAGCGCGCGCTCAGCCTCCTTGCGCTCGGTGACGTCGATCCCGATGGTCTGGAACTCCCGGATCGCGCCGTCCGCGTCGCGGACCACACCGGCATCCCACTCGAACCACCGCCAGCCCTGCAGCGTCGGCACACGGTTCTCGACCAACACCCGATAGGGCGGGCGCGTCACCGACTCCATGGCGGCGAGGGTCGCGGCCTGATCGTCGGGGTGCACCCACTGGAAGAAGCTCTGGCCGAGGATCGCCTCGAGCGGCACGCCGATCAGCCGGCAGATCGCGTCGTTCGCGTACAGCAACCGGCCTTCGAGATCCGTGCGCGTGAACACCGCCTGCGTCGACTCGACGATGCCGCGGTAGCGGGCCTCGCTCTCGTGGAGCGCCTCCTCGGCGCGGCCCTGCTCCTCCTCGGCCGAGCGGCGCTCCGTGATGTCGCGTCCGATGGCGCGAATGCCGACCACCCGTCCGTGCTCGTCGCGAATCCCGGTCCCGGCGATCTCGAACCAGCGGATGCCGAGCGTCGTCGTGCACTGGATCGGCAGCGGCGGGATCACCTCGCCCGTCGCCACCTTGGCGAGCGTCGCCGCGATGTCGAGGTTGTCGGGGTGGTCGGTGGCGAAGTCGAACGTCGAGCGGCCGACGAGCGCGGCGGGCGTATCGCCGAGGAGTCGCGCCGTGGACTCGTTCACGTAGGTGAGCCGGCCCTCGAGGTCCGCCGTCCAGAGAAAGTCGCGCGCATTCTCGGCGAGGTCGCGGTAGGCGTCGTGCGACGCCTTCAGCGCGTCGGTGGCGACGCGCTCGCGCTCGCGGAGCTGGACGCCCAGGCGGAACGTCCGCGCCATGCTCTCGGCGAGGCCGACGGTGATCACCCAGCCGATCGTGGTGACGCCCGCCAGCTCGAGCGGCGACGAGGAGATGCCGAGCCAGGGCAGGGCGAGCAGCCAGACGGCGCCGGCCACGCCGTTCAATGCGACTTGCGGGCGCCAGCCCCAGACGAAGAAGGCGGCGGCGCTCGCCGTCAGCGCGAAGAGCAAGACCCCGAGGATCTCCGCCGACCCGCCGAAGGACGCGAACGTGCCCGTGATCGAGACCGCGAGCCCGCCGCAGAGGGCGATGACGATCGCCTGCGCGTTCGCCGCCTTCCGCAAGGCCACCGCGCCGCCGACGATCGCCGCGTGCAAAACGACGAACGCCGCGCCGAGCCCGGGATGGAGATGGCCCTGCAGCGTCTCGATGACCGTGATCAGCGCGACGACGCAGAGCCAGGCGCCGGCAAAGAGTGGTACGCGGTCGGCGAGGAGCTCGGCTTCCGCGCTCGTTCTGCTCGTGGCGGTACGCACGTCGGTTGGGGGCCCGAGGGCGGGCGCATTCTAGCTCCGGTATGCCGCGGGGAGTCAACGGCGAAGGAGGGCTGTGCTGGGCTGATTCGCGCCGCCCTCGATCCACCGCTCGAATTCCTCGCGTTTCTGGAGCTCGAGGAACTCGGGTGCCCAGGCGCCGTAGCCGTTCGGCTTCATCACCGTCCGCAGCGCGGCGGCCACTTCCGTCATCGTCTCGGGACAGAACGCGAAGAAGCGCATGCGCGAGATCCGCCCTTCGACCTCCTCGAAGCGGAGGACGTCGCGGACGATCGGCCGGGAGGGGTCGAGGGCGTACCAGATCAGGACGATCGACTCATCGAGATAGCTGCGTTGCTCGGCACGCGGCTCGCCCTTCTCGAGATAGAGGCTGTAGTAGAGCGAGCTCTCGCGGGCGGCGCTGCGACCATACGAGGCCCCGATGCCGACGACCTCGACGACGGCGTCTTCGCGCAAGAGGGCAGCGAGGCGATCGAGATCGCGGGCGTTGAAGGCGGTCACGAACTGGTCGAGCAGCGACTCGCTCGGCGGTGCCGGGGGACGCAGCGGCACCGGCGCGGCGAGCTTCTCGCGGCCGCGGTGCAGAGCCGACTTGATCGCGCCGGTGGTCGTCTGGAGGACCGTTGCGATCTCCTCGAGGCGGAAATCGAACACGTCCTTCAACACGATCGCGGCGCGCTCTTGCGACGGCAGGAGGCGGAGCAAGTGGCGGGCCGCGTCGCGCACTTCCACCGCGCGCTCGGGGTTGCCGTCGGCCGGGTGGGAATCCGGGGCGACGGCCTCGCCGCGGCGGAACCGGTCCGTCCAGAGATTACTGGCGATGCGGAAGAGGTACGCGCGCGGATTGTCGATCGAGTGCGAGACCTCGGCCAGCTTGCCGAACGCGCGCAGGAGGGTGTCCTGCAGCAGATCCTCCGCGTCCCACGTGGAGCCGGTGAGTGAGCGGCAGAAACGGTGCAGGTCGGGACGCAGCGGTTCCGTGCGCTGCAGGAAGCGATGCCAGGTCTGTTTCACTTCCTGGGCGAAATCCAGTGGCAGGTCCATATCGTCCTCCTTCGGCCGTTGGAGGCATTGTGCCTCTACAGCAAAGACGGAGTGGGCGGCAAAAAGGATACGCCCGTGGACCTGGCGAACGATGCGGGTTAAGCGACCGAATGCCCCGGCGTCTTGCCCTGTTCGCGACCACCGCGCGTGGCACCGAGGATCTGCTCGCCGAGGAGCTCGCCGAGCTCGGCGGCGTCAAGATCCGACAGGACCGTGGCGGCGTGCGGTTCGCCGCCAACCTCAACGAGGCTCTCCGGATCTGCCTCTGGACCCGCATTGCCATGCGGGTGCTGTATCCGCTGGGTGAGTTCGAGTCGCGGGGCGCCGATGGCCTCTACGAGGCCGCGGCGAGCGTTGCCTGGGAGGAGCATTTCACGGCCGACTCGACCTTCATGGTCGAGGCGACGCTGCGGGAGAGCGAGCACAACCATTCGGGGTTCGTCGGCCTCAAGATCAAGGATGCGATCGCGGATCGTTTGCGGACCAAGCTCGGCGCTCGGCCCGACGTCGACACGCGGCATCCCGTCTTCCGAGTCGTCGCGCACCTCGCCAAGGAGAAGCTCTCGCTCTCGCTCGATCTCTGCGGGGAGCCGTTGAACCGCCGGGGCTACCGGGTGAGCCCGATCGTGACGCCCCTCAAGGAGACGCTGGCGGCGGCGATCCTGCGCGCGGCGAGGTACACGGGTGACGAGCCGCTCGTCGATCCCATGTGCGGCTCCGGCACGTTCGTGATCGAGGCCGGGCTGATCGCGCGGCGGCGCGCCCCCGGGCTGACCCGCACGTTCGCGGTCGAGCGCTGGCCGCGCATGGGCGCGGACGCCGCGCGTACGCTCGCGGCGCTCCGCGACGAGGCCCGCGCCGGCGAGCGCCCGGCCCCGTGCCCGATCCACGGACTCGATCGCCAGGAGGAAGCCGCCGCCGCCGCGGTCCAGAACGTGGCCGCGGCCGGCTTGGCGGAGGACGTCCGCATCGTGCAGACCGACGCCACCAAGCCCCTGCCGATTCCGGCGTCACCTGCCGGCCTGCTGATCAGCAATCCGCCGTACGGCGATCGTCTGAAGGCCGGGGGCCAGCAGGGCATGAAGACGTTCTATTTCCAGCTCGGCGAGAACTTCCGCCACCTCGACGGCTGGCGCATCGTCATCCTGGCGGGGAACGTCGCCTTCGAGAGCGCGTTCCATCGGCGGCCCACCGGCAGGCGCGAGCTGTGGAATGGACCCATCGCGTGCGAGCTGTTGAGCTATGCTCCCGCCCATGCCCAGAGCTGAGATCAGCTGGCGACGGCAGACGCCCGACGGGGAGACGGTCCGGGTGTACGCGCAACACTTCGGCGATCGCTGGCAGTTCTTCGTACGCGATGCGCGTTACGAGCAACGCCAGCCAGTAGAGCACCCGCCCTTGGAGGATTGGCTCGAGCTCTTGGACGGCGTCCGGCGCCGAGTCGGTCGGAGATTGCTGCGGCCGGAGGAGGTCGTGAAGGTGGAGCGGAGCATTCGAGAACGGTTTCCCGACGCGGAGCTTTGAGTCGAGCTGCTCTAGGGGGCGGTCAGCACGTACGGCGTGAGCACGCCGTCCAAGGTCGCGCCGCCGAGGGTCACGAAGAGGTGGCGATCGGTGACGGCCAGCTCGAGCACCATGCGGCGCTCGAGGCGCGCGGCCAGCTCCGCCAGCAACGTCCGATCGACGGCGTAGATCTCGACGGCGTCGGCGCGATGGATGCGCTCGGTCTCGAGCTGTCGCACCAGCAGCGCCGCGTCCTTGTGGGTGTAGACGACCACGCGCGGCGACGCCTTGCTGGCCTTGTGGACCCGCGCCGCGTCCGGCGCGCCGATCTCGATCCAGGTCAGCAACGCCCCCGTCAGGTCGCGGATCGCGAGCGGCGGCTCGTCCGGCTCGGCGAGACCACGCGAGAAGGCGATCCCTTCGCCGTACTCGAGACAGTACGCCAGCACGCGCGTGAGGAGATATTCCGCCGTCTCCGACGGCTGACGGGCGACCCGAAAGGCGAGCGGCTCGTAGACGCCGCGGTCGACGTCGGAGAGCTGGACCTCGAAGTTGTAGATCGTCGCAGTGAGCGCCACGAACCGTGCGATATCCGAGGACGAGCGGTTTTTCGAATGCTGGGGCGCCGACCGCCACGCCGCGCTCCTCACCAACCTTCTCTTGGCCTACCGCACGAAGTCGATGAAGCCTCGTTCGACGTCGACCGACACCAGCTTCACCCGCACCCGATCGCCGACGTCGAGCCCTTCGAAGCCGTGGACGACGCGGCCCTCGACGGGCGGATCGAGGGCGCGCGCCCACGTGCCCTTCGACGATGCGCCGGTGACGATCGCGTCGAAGCGGGCGCCGATCCGCGACGACAAGAGGAGCGCGGCGGCCGACTTCCGGACCTGGCGCTCGACCTTGTCGGCGGCGTTTTCCTGCACGGTGCAACGCGTCGCGATCGCGCCCAAGGTCGCCAGGTCGTAAGGCGCGGCGGTGCCGGCGATGGCGGCCTTCAGCAGCCGTTGCGTCACGAGATCGGGATAGCGACGATTGGGCGCGGTCGAATGGACGTAGTCGCGAACCGCGAGCCCGAAGTGCCCGGGGCTCGTGCCGCCGGGCGGCTCGGCGACGTACTCGCCGGCGCCGATCAGCTTCACGATCGCGAGCGAGAGATCCGGAAAGCGCAGGGGATCGGCGCCGCGCCGCGCCACGAGAAAGCGCTCGAGCGCGGCGGCATCGGGGTCGTCGGGCAGGTCGGTGCCGAGACCGGCCGCGAGCGCCACGATGCGGTCCCAGCGGCGCGGCGTACGGACCACGCGCCGGAGCGACGGGAGACCGCGATCGGCCAGGTAGCGCGCCGTCGCGCCGTTGGCGGCGATCATCACGTCCTCGATCAGGTTCCGAGCCCGATTCTTCCGCACCTGCTGGAGCTCCACCACGTTCCCGCCCTGCAGCACGACCTTCGGCTCGATGGTCTCGAGGTCGAGCGCGCCGCGCTCGTGCCGGACCCGTCGCAGCCTCTCTGCCAGGCCGTCCTGGAGCCGGAGCTGCGCGTCGATACCGGGCACGCGCGCCGCCGCCGCCGGCAACGGCGCCGATCCCTCCAGCCACGCCGCCACCGAGTCGTAGGCGAGCTTGGCGTGGTTGTGGACGAGGGCGCGCGACAGCGCCGAGCGCAGCACCTCGCCGCCGCCGTCGACGTCGATCTCGGTGACCACCGCCACGCGGTCCTCGCCCTCCGCGAGCGAGGTCAGGTCGGTCGACAGGCGTTCGGGCAACATCGGAAAGATGCGCGCCGCCGTGTAGACCGACGTCGTGTTGCGGCCGGCGTGCCCGTCGACGGCGCTCCCGGGCGCCACCAGCGCGTCGACGTCGGCGATCGCCACCCGGAGGCGCACGGCGCCGTCGGCCAAGGGCTCCGCCGCCGTCAGCTGGTCGAGGTCGCGCGAGTCGTCGTTGTCGATCGAGAACCAGGGCAGCCGGCGGAGGTCGCCGATCGCCGCGTCGGCGACCGCGGGTCCGCGCAGCTCCGCGATCTCGTCGAGCGCGGCGGGCGGGAACGCCGGCTCGAGGCCGTACGCGACCATGGCGCGCCACGCGATCGCGGTCAGATCCGCGTGCCGGCGTGGCATCAGCGCCGGCGCTTTCGGCCGCCCTTGGCAAGCGGGTGGCGGCCCGCGGCGAGCCAGCGCCTTGCCCGGCCGCGAATCGCGCGGCCCTGCGCCTCGCAGGCGTCGATCACCAGGCGTACCACCTCGGCGACGTCGTCGGTCAGGAGAATGAGATCGAGGTCGGCGCGTGCGATCTTGCCCTCGGCGAGCATTGGTCCCCGCATCCACTCGAGCAGGCCGGACCAGTAGGCGCGCCCGAAGAGCACGACGGGAAAGTGGTAGATCTTGCCGGTCTGGATCAGCGTCAGCGCCTCGAACATCTCGTCGAGCGTGCCGAACCCGCCCGGAAAGATGATGAAGGCCGACGAGTACTTGATGAACATCGTGCGGCGCACGAGGAAATAGCGAAACGTGATCAGGGTATCGACGTAGGGATTCGCCCGCTGCTCGAAGGGCAGCTCGATGTTGCAGCCGATCGAGCGCCCGCCGCCGCGTTGGGCGCCGCGATTGCCCGCCTCCATGATCCCCGGACCGCCGCCGGTGATGATCGCGAAGCTGGAGCGGGCGAGCCGAAACGCGATCTCCTCCGCGGCCCGATAGTGCCGGTCCGTCGGGGCGACGCGCGCCGAGCCGAAGATCGTTACGGCCTTGTCGAGGCCGGCGAGGGTGTCGAACCCCTCGATGAGCTCCCCCATGATGCGCAGCACGCGCCAGGTGTCGGTGTGCGTGAAATCCCCGCCGACGGCCGGGGGGAACTGCAGGAGCTTCTCGTCCTCGGTGACCTCCGGCGGAGGGGCGTCGCGAAGCGAGTCGTCCCCCAGCCTCTGCCGGGGTCGAGCGGCGGACGTGGGAGCCGGGCGGCCGGCGGCCAGGTGGCCGGCCTGATAGCGTTTCCGGGCCTCGTCGAACGCCTGGGACTCGGCCTTCGCGAGCCGACCAGGGGTCGTCCGGGGGCGGCGCATGCCCTCCCAGTCTATGGATGCGGGGGTGCCCGAGGTCAACGCATCGCGGCTTCGTTTTCGCTTGTGGGCCGGTGGCGGGCGACATATTAGGTGCCGGCAGTCTTGAGGCGATGGACGAGTTCGGGCCGCGATCTCGCGGCTCCCTGTAACGCGCAACCTTCTTCTCAAGGACGAGTCTTTGGAAAGGAGGGTCAGCTCATGCCAACAGGTACCGTGAAATGGTTCAACGCCGAGAAGGGGTTCGGGTTCATCACCCAGGCCGGCGGCGAAGACGTCTTCGTGCACTTCAAGGCGATCGCCGGTGACGGCTTCAAGTCGCTCGACGAAGGCCAGAAGGTCGAATTCGAGATCGTCAAAGGTCCGAAGGGACTCCAGGCCGCCAACGTAACCAAGGTTTGACGGTTAGCCCGGGTGCCCCGGTTCGAATACTGGGGCACCCGCGGCTAGTTCTCGAGGGCGCTTCGCCGGGACTAGGAAGGGTTCTCTGCCTGGAGCCGCAGCCGCTCGGCCTGCGACTCCGCCATCACGTGCGCGAGCAGCGTGTCGGGAAGCTGCGTCAGATGCGCCGCCGCATCCTTCAGCGCCGCCATGCTCGACGGCGCGCGACAGCACCTCGTTCTTCGTCGGTCCCTGCGTTCTCGCCGAGGAAGGGCTTCACGAGCAGGTGGAAGACGTCACGCAACGGCATGTGACGGAGGAAGCGCCGCAGCAAGACGGAAGGTCTGCAGGGGGCGGTACATGACCTTGTAGGCGAAGAGTCGCTTCAGGCCCGCGGTGCGCTCCTCGTTGATGGTCTCGTCCGGGGAGGCACGTCGGATCGATCTCCGAGCACTTGAAGTACTTGTACCAATCCTCGACGTCGTCGACCAAGCCGCGCTTCACGTACTCGTGCCAGAGCGGCGTGCCGCGATAGACGCACAGGCGGTTGAACCGAAGGTGTCGAGACGTAAGCGGCGCCGCGAAGTCGAAGGTGGCGCGCATGTCCTCGACGGTCTCGTCGGGCGTGCCGACGACGAAGAAGCCGTGCACGATCTCGATGCCGGCATCCTTGGCGTTGGTCGACCGCCGATCTCGACCTCGGCGAGGGTCTGCTCCTTCTTCAGGCGGTCGAGGACCTTCTGGCTGCCGCTCTCGATGCCGAACATGATCGTGCGGCAATGCGCCTTCGCCATCGCCGGGAAGAGGTGCTGCGCCACCGAGTCGACGCGGCCCTCGCAGCCCCATTGAATCGTGACGCCGGCGTCGGTGATGCCCTTGCAGATCGCCTCGATGCGCTTGGGCTGCAGCAGGAAGTGATCGTCGACGAAATAGACCGAGCCGTAGCCGTGCGTCCTGCAGATGCTTGAACTCCTCGACGACGTGCTGCGGCGCTCCGCGAGCGCCACTTGCCCTCGTTGAAGATCGGGATGTCGCAGAAGACGCACGGCCAGGGGCAGCCGCGCGACGTCTGCATGGTCGTGAAGCGCTCCATCGACAGCACGGCCGGGACGTCGAGCGGCATCGACTCGACGAAGTCGAGCGGCAGGCTCTCGCGATCGGGAAACGGCCACTGATCGAGGTTGCGATCGAGCATGCGGTTGGGGTTGCTGACGACCTTGCCGTCCTTCTCCCAGGTGAGGCCCTGGACCTCTCCGGGATCGTCGAGCTGCTCGAGCAGGTCGAGGATGAGCTGCTCGCCGTCGCCGCGGCAGACGAAGTCCACTTCGGGGCACTGCAGCTTCACGAGCTGCGGCGTTCAGGGTCGCGAAGACGCCGCCGAAGGCGAGCTGCACCTGCGCATCGGCCGCGCGGATCTGCCGCGCCAGCATCTTGGCGTAGGGGTAGCTGGTCGTGCTGAGGAAGCTGAGGCCCGACCAGGTCCGGCCGCTGGCGCTCGATCTCGGCGAGGATGACGTCGTTCGGCGTCTCGGGATTCGCCTGATCGAACATCAGGCACTCATGGCCGGCGCGCTTCAGCACGGCCGAGAGCGACATGATGCCGATCGGCGGAAAGCCCATGACGCGGATGTTGCCGTTCGCGGCGCGCGTCGCCGCGGGCAACGCATAGAACTGCGGGTCGCGGACGTGTACCAGGACGACCCGCATCACACCCCCACCCGAACGCACAGCAACGAGATATTCCGCACCGCGCGGGATCATTCTCGTCGGCGCGGAAGCCGTCTAGGCGTGGTTTCTACGCGCGTAGTTCTACGTGGCTGCTCGGCTCACACCTTGAGCGCGCTCGCGATCTCCGTCAGCGTGGCCTTTTCCGCTTCGCTCACCCGTACACCGCCGATCCCCAGGAATCCGCCCTCCTTGGCGGCCTCGGCTACATGCTGGCTGATCTGTCGCAGCCAGCCCTTGAAGGCCGCCGCATCCCCTGGAGCCTTGGTGTCGAGTAGCGCCCCGACTTGGCTGAGCGCTGCGAGGCACTTGGCTTTGATCTCGGCGGGATTGCTCCGCAAGAACTTTTCCTTGAGGCCGTCCCGCGCCACGCTTCGCCCTTCGGCGGTCTCGAAATCGGCGACGACGGCCTTGATCAGGGCATTCGACCCGGCGTCCGTCTTGGCCGTAGCCAGAGTGGTGCCGGCCGCGAAGCTCTCCTTGAGCAGGCCCCACATCCCGCTCGGCTCGGCGGCGGTGACGGCGACACTCGCCATCATCACGCCTTCGAGGACGAGCTTCCATTCATCCGGAGTGAAACTCGATTTGTCCGCCATTTGGTCATCCTCCGCCCACAAGTGTTGATCCTCTGATCGTTCGAAAGCAATGCGGAGCGAGGCGCGTCAGAGCTCGCCGATGCCTTCCATGACGGCGCCGAGGATCGTGGCGGGCGATTGATCGTAGGGGATGTCGAGCGGGCGACCGTAGCGGACGCCCAGCTCGACCCTGGTCTTGCGCAGCTTGAGCCCCGTCACGTCGAACGCTTCCCGGAGACCCTTCAGCTGCACCGGCACGACGATGGGTCGGAACTCCTTGATGATCCGCGCGCAGCCGATCCGACCCGGCGCGCCGGGCTTGGTCGTCCCCTGCGGGTAGGTCAGCACCCAGCCGCCCCTCAGCCCGGTGTGGATCTTGTCGACGTCGGCGGGGTCGACCGCGCGCTCGACGGTCTGGTCGCCCTCCTTCCAGGTGCGTTTGACGCAGATGGTGCCGTTGTACGCCATCAGCCGCGGCAGCCAGCCGCGCGATTTCATCGTCTCGAGCGCGGCCACGATGTAGAGGTTGGTGCGCGGCCAGACGAGGTACGGCCGTCGGAGATAGCTCACCGAGTGGAACACGACGATCGAGTCCATGAAGTGGGTCAGGTGGTTCGAGACGAGCAGCACGCCGCGGGACGGCAGGTCTCTCAGGTGCTCGACGCCTTCGATGCGAAGACGGTTCAGGACGCGCAACTGCAGCACGGTGAGATAGCCGCCGAGATTGATCATTCCCCAACGAACGGGACGGAGGTTGCCGAACGCGTCTCTGAGCATGACGGCGGAATATAGAATCGACGCGCCGGTTGGGAAAGAACCGCGACCATCCGGCGCCAGTGTACTGGCCCCGGTCAGATTCCTGACCCTCCGGACCGGGGGCGCGCACCGATTGTCCCACCTGCCGACGCAGCCGACCCTGGCACATTCCATGCTGCGCTGGACGCCATGCATCGTCGGTCCCTCGCGTGACCGCCCGTCACCTGCTGGTCGCGGTGATCGCCGTTCCCTCCGGGCTCGGCTGGGCGAGCCTCTGGGGTCAGCGGGCGGGCCTCTATGACGCCGAGGTCGGGGTCGCGCTCGTCGCGATCGCGACCACGGTCCTGCTCGCCGCCGTGGCGTGGCGGCACGCGACGTCCTTGGGCGAGGGAGACCGCAACCGCGAGCAGGCGGCCGCCGCCCTCCGGGACAGCGAGGAGAGGCTGCGCGCGATTCTCGACAACGCCAACGCCCTCATTTACCTGAAGGATCTGGACGGTCGTCTCCTTTTCATCAACCGGCGGTGCGAGCAGGTCTTCCACGTCACGCGCGAGCAGGCGCTCGGCAAGAGGTACGACGACTTCTTTCCCGGCGAGGTGGCCGACGCGCTTCGCGCCCACGATCTGCAGATCCTCGCCAGCGGTCAGCCCCTGGAGTTCGAGGAGCTCGCCGCCGCCGACGACGGGCTGCACACCTACGTCTCGCTCAAGTTTCCCCTCGTCGACTCGCGGGGGGTCACGTACGGCATCTGCGGCATGTCGACCGACATCAGTGCCCGGAAGCGGGTGGAGACCGCCCTCCAGGAGAGCGAGGCCCGCCTCACGCTCGCGCTCGACGCGGCGCGGATGGGACTCTGGGACTTCGATCTCGCGACCGACACCACCCACCGCACCCGCACGCACGACCAGATCTTCGGCTACGCCGAGCTGCAGCCCGAGTGGGGCCACGCGAAATTCTTCGAGCACGTGATCCGCGAGGATCGCGCGCTGGTCGAGGATTCACTGCAGAAGGCCTTCATCACCGGCCACTTCGGCATCGAGTGCCGGATCGTCCGCCACGACGATCGGGCGGTGCGCTGGATCTCGCTGCAGGGACGTGCGTTCCGGAACGATCAGGACGAGCCGGCCCGCCTGATGGGATTGATCGCGGACGTCACCGAGCGCAAGGAAGCCGAGGCGCTGCTCCGACAGCGCACGCTGCAGCTCGAGGCGGCCAACGAGGCCCTCGGCTCCTTCACGTACACGGTCTCCCACGACCTGCGCGCACCGCTCCGGGCCATCAACGGGTACGCCCACATGCTGGTCGAGGATCATGCTCCCTACCTCGACGCCGACGCCCAGCGCCTCCTCGGCGTCATCTCCGACAACGCCAGTCAGATGGCGCGGCTCATCGACGATCTCCTCACCTTCTCGCGTCTCGGACGGAGCGAGATCGACAAGTCCTCGGTCGACATGACGGGGCTCGTGCACGACGTCGTGGACGAGCTCCGGCGGCTCGAGCCGGACCGCGTCGTGACGGTCACCGTCGGCGCGCTGCCGCCGGCCCGCGCCGACGCCAGCATGCTCCGCCAGGTGGTCGCAAATCTCATCGGCAACGCCTGGAAGTTCACGGGGCGCCGCCCCGAGGCGGTCATCGAAGTGGGCTGCCGCCGCGCGGCCGGCGAGACGACTTACTTCGTGACGGACAACGGCGCCGGCTTCGACATGCAGTATGCGGGCAAGCTGTTCGGAGTCTTCCAGCGGCTGCATGGACCCGACGAGTTCGAGGGCACGGGCGTCGGCCTCGCCATCGTCCAGCGCATCGTCCAGCGGCACGGCGGGCGGGTGTGGGCGGAGGGGGAGGTCGATCGGGGGGCGACGTTCTCGTTCGCGCTGCCGTCCGAGGATGGAGCGGCGCGGGGATCGCGAGGCGCGGAGGGACTCAGCGCTCGAGGGTGAGGTCGCACTGGACGCACGAGAACGCCGCCCCTGCGAGCTCGATCGTCACCTGCAGATCGCGGCTCGATCCATCGGGGATCGGGCCCGGCGTGACGCTCTTGCCGACGGCGACCACGTCGGCGTCACGCATTGCCGAGCACGAGATCGTCGCGTCTTGCAGCGTGCGATGGCTGTTGTTGGTGTAGCGGACCAGGGCAACGGCGTTGCCGACGTCGTTCTGGTAGGAGCGCTGGACGTCGATCGACGCCACGGGGCGCAGGATGGCAACCGCCTTCCCGATGCACTCCTTCGACATCTTGGCCTGTTCCCGGTCGATTTTCTCTTGATGGACGTCGGCTTGGCGGCTCGACTGCGCGTGTCCGGGACAGCGAGGATCGTCGGCCTTGCGTCGGTAGGCGGCGAGACTCCGCATCTCGTCGAGGAACGGCTCACAGGGGACCTGTACGCAGCGCCCGTCCGGCCCCTTCGGGCACGGCTCCTTGAACCAACCTGCGAGCGTCGGGGTCGGCATGCTCAACAGGAACGACAGCAGGGCGATCGGCATTACGCGCACGTCGACCACCTCCCAGCTCACGACGCGCCGAGTGCTCACGAGCCGCCGCGGACCGCCCGAGCGGCGAAGCTGAAACCGGCTGCCCCCTTGGCGAAGCTGTCCACGAGGCCGTTGTTGAAGTACACGAGCCACGCCAGGCTCGGGTCCACGGCGTCGGTACTGCTCGACCAATGGCCGGTGGCGGCCGTCGGACCAAAGACCGGAGGGATGCAGGGGCTCGTTCCGCAGGGGAAAGGATCGAGCAGGATCGTCTGCAACTCGAGAATCGTCGGCAGCCGCCAGTCGCAGTGGCCGGCAAAGCCCGCAGCGGTCGCCGTGGTGCCGTCGGTCGTGGTGCAATTGTTCAGCAGGGCGAGGAAGGTCACGAACACGCCCCCGTCCGGGCTCGTCCCAGGGCCGCTGTTCCACAGGTATCGGTTGTCCGCGTCGTGCGGGCTGGGGTTGACCACCACGCCATCGAGGTCGATCTTCTTCTCCCACTGGAGCCCCGTCTGGCGGTCCGTGACCGTGCCGTCGCCGTTGTCGACGAAACGCGCCTGCGTCGCGAAGTAACCGGGCAGCCCTTGCCCGACCGCGAAGGTGCCGAGCGACTGGCTCATCAGCCCGAGCAGGTTGGCGTTGGCCGGGAGCGGCGTGGGGTCGCTCGCGAAGAGCACCTTGCCGCTGCTCGTGAGCGCCGTCGCGCCCGCGAGCGACTGCACGTCGGTGAAGGCGACGCCGTTCACGGGCAAGGACCCGCTGGCGACGTCGTTGCCGCCGGCGTCGACGAGTGAGAATCCGAGGTTCAGGCTGACCGGGCCGATGCCGAAGCCGGTCGCGTCGTAACGGTCCTCGAAGGCGCCGAGGAGCGCGCGATTGGCGAGCTGGGCGGCGCCGGCGGGATTGAAATAGAACGGGATCACCAAGGCGTCCGGCGCGATGCGCTGGTAGCGAATCGCGGCGCCGTCGACGATGGTGCCGGGCGTGGCGCGCTTGCCGGTGGCGTCGACGGCGGCGCGGGCGAGCGGATTCTGTCCGAAGGCGCTGTTGGTCGAGAAATCGGCGAGCGTGAAGCCCCCCGCCAGCGGTCCCGAGGACGATGCCAGGGTGTCGGTCAGCGGCGCCGGCACCACCGGCCGCGCGTCGGCCGCGCTCAGGACCGGCGTCACCACGGTGAGCCCCGCGTTTCCCGTCACGCCCTGCACCTGGGAGGGGTCGAGGATCACGTTGCCGCCGGACGGTAGCGTCTGAAACTGGGTCGCGAGGCGCTGGCTCAGGCTCTGCGAGTACCAGGCGACCTCGAGCGTGAGCGCGGCCGGCGACAAGTTGGCGACCACCAGGAAAGGGGCGTGCCCAGCCGTGGCGTCGTAGAAGAACAGCAGCTGATCGCCGCTCGTTCCGGGAGTCGCGATCAACGACTGCGCGCGGGCTCGGCCCACATCGAGGCCGGTTCCCACGAGAACCAACAACGCCAAAACCGTTGCACGAGCTCGAGTCATGGTGCCTCCGCCAGTGAGGTTGCGTGGGTCACGCCGTTCGCCGATTGAGACGAAGCCGCCGAAACGATCAGCCGGCTCCGTGTCGCGAAGGCGCCCTCGTCGTTTCAATTGATCGGAAACTCCGCGAACGACGGCACGCAGAACTCGACCTCTTTCGTGCTGTCGAGCTGCAGCGAGCCGAGCTGGTTCGCGGTGAACATGCCGATCTTGGGCGTGTGCTTCGGCGGTTTCGGGACGATCTTCGTGCCCTTGGCCTTCGGATCCGCGCTTCCGCATTGGAGCTGGGGGATCGTGCTCGACGCGGCCTTCGCCTTGTAGCAGAGCAGGTGCTCGGTCGGGTGACGAACGCTCGCCGGCGTGATCGTCGCCGGCTGACCCTGGCTCGCGCCTTTGAGGAAGATCGGCGTCCCCGACTTGTCGGTCGGAACGCAGAGCTTGCTGATCTTGCCGAGGTCGTAGCGCCGCGTTTGGAACTGATCGACGGCGTCGACCTGCATACCCTTCGGCAGCTTCGGCAGGGCCGTGCCGTTCAGAAGCTTGCTCTCGGCCTTGGCCTGGAAGCAGAGAAAATGATCGCGTTGATGATCGGCTTCGACCGGCGCCGTCACTGGATTCGCGAGATCCTTGGCCGTCGGGACCATCAGCGACACCGGCTTTCCGAGGGTGAGGAATACGTCGCTGCACTGATTCAGCACACGCACGTCCGCGATCTTACCTGTCTTGGTCTCGCCCTTGGCAAGCTTCACCGCGTACTCGAGCAGATGCGTGGTGGCGTCCTGACGGCCCTCGGCGTTCTTGTCGGCGGGCACCAGCAGCTTGGTGACCTTGGCGACGTCGAAGTTGCTGGCTTGCAGGTGCACGGGGCCGAGCGGTGCGAAGGCCGCCGCTCCCTTTGCACCTTTCACGCCGTACGACACGAAGTGATCGAGGGTGGGGGGCGTCGGTCGCGGCGTCGGCGAGGGCCCGACCGGACCACCGTCGCATCCGGCGCCGTCGCTCGGCGGTCCGCTGATACGCTTCAAGGCTATTTTGTCTTCGTGTCCGAACGTATCGGTGAACGTGCCCTTCATGGACTTGCCGTTTTTGGAAACCGTGACCGTCACGTAGGAAATGTAGCTCGGCACGGTGTCGTACGGGCCATCCTGAATCGTCAGGTTGTGTCCATCGAGCACGCCTGAGACCGGCCACGTGGTATTGCCGCCGCCGCCGGTGCCGGTGATCGCCCCTGTGGTGCAGTCCTCGGTGAGGAAGTGCTCGACATACGGGCCGCCACCCACCGCTTGACCCGCCCAGTCGCCACGGATGTCGACCGCGGGTGGGGCAGCGAACGCGCGTGCCGGCAACGTGACGGCAAAGAGGCCGCCGCCCACGAGCGCGGCGATGGATCGAGACCAGCGAAGGGTTTTCATGTGTTGGCCCCTATGGCGCACTTCGCGTGCTCGATCAAACGGTGACCGGATCTCATCAAGGTGAGTACGGCGGCGTCCGGAGCAGGAACAGAAACCCCGCCGCTGTCGTCAATATGCCGAACGGCATATGCGCTCTCGACAGGTGACGCCGTCGATCAGCAACGACGCGATTCGCTATACTGGAACGCCCATAGGATGATCCGCCCCATGGACCGACGACCCCTCGACGGCGTGACGCTCGCCACCATCCTCACCGAGCTGGTCGAGCACCACGGCTTCGCCGAGCTCGGCCGCCGGGTCGACATCAAGTGCTTCCAGGTCGACCCCAGCATCAAGTCGAGTCTCACCTTCCTCCGCCGTACCCCCTGGGCACGCAACAAGGTGGAAGAGCTCTACCTGCGCCGTGCCCGGGCGCTTCGCCGCCGCGCCCGGAAGACGGAAGCGCGCACCACCACGAGCGACCCTACCTCCTAGAAGGAGACTCGACATGGCCCCGCGCACGAACCGCACCCCCTCTGTCACCCGCCCGCTCGGGGCCGTCCTCGTGCTCGCCGCCACCCTTTGCGCAGCGGCCGGCGCGGCGGACGCGGCGCTCACGACCGACAAGTGCCTCGTCCAGAAACGCCAAGCATGGAGCACGCTGCGCAAATGCCAGGCGAACGCCGACGTGAAGCGCCTCAAAGGGAAACCGACCGATCTTCCCAAGTGCCAGACGAAGTTTCAGGAGAAGCTCGGGAAGATCGCCGCCAAGGCCACGAAGGCCGCGATTGCATGTCGCTACGGCGGCAACGGTGACGGGACGGTGACGGACTACGACAGCGGACTCATGTGGGAAACGAAGGATGGGGAGGTCGGCGGCGTGTGTCTCATCTTCGTGGATCAGATCAACCACTGCGTGAATTCCACGTTCACCTGGGTCGATGCGCAGACCTACGTCGCCGGCAGCACGTTGCCCATGGGCACGACGCCCGTGCCGTTCCTCGCCGGCTATTTCGACTGGCGCCTGCCGACGCTCCGGGAGTTGCAGAGCATCGTCTCGGAGGTCGGTTGCGACCAGGAGCCCTGCATCGATCCGATCTTCGGGCCGACGCTCGCCGACTACTACTGGTCGGTTACGCCCCCTCCTTCGGCGGCGAGCTCGGCGTTCATCGTGACCTTCGAGGGCGGCGGCCTCGCCCACACCAATAAGGTGACCTCCCGTGCCGTTCGCGCAGTGCGTGCCGCCTGGTGAACGATCGCGTGACGCACGAAGACTGCGGTTGAACCTTCATGGCGCATGCAGCAAAGTGCGAAGGTCAGCCCCGTGACCAAGCGAAGGAGATGCCATGCGTGAAGCCGTGATCGTCGAAGCCGTGCGGACCCCTCTCGGACGAGGCAAGCAGACCGGGGCGCTCTATCCCGTCCACGCCGTCGATCTCGCCGCCAAGGCGCTCGCCGGCCTGATCGAGAAGTCGGGCATCGATCCCGCCGTCGTCGAGGACGTGATCATGGGGTGCGTGAGCCAGGTCGGCGAGCAGGGCCTGAACGTCGGCCGCAACGCGGCGCTCGCGGCCGGCTTCCCCGAGACCGTCTGCGGGACGACCGTCGACCGGCAGTGCGGGTCGAGCCAGCAGTCGCTGCACTTCGCCGCGCAGGGGGTGATCGCGGGCGCGTACGACGTCGTGATCGCGGCCGGCGTCGAGTCCATGAGCCGCGTGCCGATGGGCACGAGCGTCGGCATCGGCGGCCAGCCCTTCGGGCCGACCATGGTGAAGCGCTACATCGAGCAGAACCTGTACGGCGTCGGCGGCCTCGTGCAGCAGGGCATCTCGGCCGAGATCATCGCCGAGAAGTGGGAGCTCGCGCGCGAGACGCTCGACGAGTTCTCGGTCGGCTCGCACCACAAGGCGGCCGCGGCGACCCGGAACGGCTGGTTCACGAACGAGATCGTGCCCGTCGAGGTGCGCCGCCCGGACGGCAGTCGCGACGTCATCACCACCGACGAAGGCATCCGGCCCGACAGCTCGCTCGCGAAGCTCTTGAGCCTGAAGCCCGCGTTCAAGGACGACGGCGTCATCACCGCCGGCAACTCGAGCCAGCTGACCGACGGCGCCGCGGCGGTGCTGGTGATGGAGAAGCAGAAGGCGCTCGCGCTCGGCCTCCGCCCGCGCGCCCGTTTCCATACCTTCGCGCTCGGCGGCGTCGATCCGGTGATCATGCTCACCGGCCCGATCCCGGCGACCAAGAGCGCCCTCCAGCGCGCCAAGCTCTCGCTCGAAGACATCGACGCCGTCGAGATCAACGAGGCCTTCGCGCCGGTCGTGCTCGCCTGGCAGCGCGAATTCGACGCCGACCTCGACAAGGTGAACCTGAACGGCGGCGCGATCGCGCTCGGCCACCCGCTCGGCTGCAGCGGCGCGCGGCTCATGACGACGCTCGTCAACATCCTCGAGCGCACCGGTGGCCGCTACGGCCTGCAGACCATGTGCGAGGGCGGCGGCATGGCGAACGCCACGATCATCGAGCGCTTGGACTGACGGACGGCACTCGCCGGCGATGAGCGTCGATTGCGACGCGCTCCTGGAGCGGATGAAGAACATCGGGCTCTTTGCGACGCGCGTCGGACTGCTCACTCGTGCTGCGACACGACAGCTACCCGTACGACAACCGCATCCTCGCCGCGTACGGCGAGATCCCGCTCCTCACGTTCTCGGTTCACCGGAAGCGGCCGTGAGCTCTCAGCCCCGTGACGCGGGGTTCTTCGGCACGCGCTTGATCGTGCCGTACTTGCGCTCGCGGGAGGTGATTACGACCGCCTCGGTCTGCTCGGGGGTGAGCACGCGCGCCTCGCCCAGGGGCAGCGTCCGGAGATAGAGGTCGGAGGCCCACTCGAGGAGCTCCATGGCCTCGAAGGCCTTGGCCAGCGTCGGGCCGTAGGTGATGGCACCATGGCTCGCCATCAGGATCGCGCTCCGGCCTCGGAGCGCGGTCACCACGTTGGCGGCGAGCTCCGGACTGCCGTAGGTGGCGTAGGGTGCGACCGGCACCGCGCCGCCGAAGCCGAGCATGGCGTAGTGGATGCACGGCAGCTCGTTGCGGACGCTCGCGACGGCCGTGCAGGCGGGCGCATGGGTGTGGACCACGGCGCCGGCCCCGTGCTCGAGGTAGATGCCGAGGTGGAGGCCGAGCTCCGAGCTCGGCTCGAGGTCGCCGTGGACGAGGCGGCCGTCGAGGTCCACCACCGACACCTCCGCCGGGGTGAGCTCGGCGAGGTTCGCGCCCGTCGGCGTGATGGCGACGAGGTCGCCCTGGCGTACGCTGACGTTGCCGGCCGTCGCCGGCACCATCCGCGAGCTTGCGAGCCGGCGGCTCACCTCGGCGACGGCGCGGCGCGCGGGGTCGAGCGGCATCGATCGGCGCCGGGATCTTCGGACGATCGCCATGGCGACGCAGGGTAAGCGAACGGAGGAAATTGTCCAGACGCGCTTTGCGGATCTCGGACGGAGCGGAGCGGCCACCGTCCACGCGTGCGCGCGACGATGGCCGCTTCCAGGCTTGGTTCTGGTTCTATGAATGACCGGGGTTCGCGACCACGACCTCGCACGGGACCTCGCGCACGTTGCCGGAGCCGTCCACTCCGCGCGCCGTCCACGCGATGTGCTGGCCGACGCCGCCCGTGTTGTTGATCGTGATGGTCGGCCCGTTCAGGGTGACCTTGCACTTCTTGTCGATCACCTTGCCCGCCCCGTTGATCTTGAAGCACTCGAGGTCGAGGAGCTGCGGCACGACGCTCACCGTGCAGACGTCGCTCGCGGTCGCGCTGAACGACACCGGCTTCTTCGGCGGCACGATGGTCGCCGGCGCGTTGCAGAAGACGTCGGGCGGCGTGGTGTCGACGACCGCCGCCGTCGCGCCGTCCTCGTCCGCCTGCCCGAAACGATCGATCACGCGCAGCACGTAGTCCTGCGATTGACCGACGCCCACGGAGACCGGCAGCTGCGGATGGAAGCCGACCTCCGGCCCGACCCGAGTGCCGAGCCGCCAGCTCAGGATCCGGATGTCGCCGTCGGGATCGGTGCTGTCCGCGGAGTCGAGGGCGAAGCTCGCGCCCGCCGGCGACGTGCACTCGACGGTCTCGTCGCCGGCGTCGGCCGTCGGCGGCTGGTTCACGAGCGTGCCCGCGAGCGAGACGTTCACGACCATTTGCTGCGTGTCCGCCGGGAGGTTGCAGGGTCCGCCGACCCCGTCGCAATCCGGCGAGGACGCGAAGCATTCGACCGTCTCGTCGCCGTCGCACGTCCCGGCCGCGCCCTCGGCCTCGACCCCACCGGCCAGGTTGCCGTCGAGGCTGCAGGCGAAGCCGCCCCAGTTGACCGTGAGCCCGAGCGGCACGTCGTTCGATCCGAGGAACGCCTTCTTGCTCGAGCCGCGCTGGCCGCGCCCGACGTTCGCCGTCGTCCCGACCGCCACGTTGCCGGCGCCAAGCGACGAGAGCGAGGCGGCGCTCAGGCTGCTGTTCCCGGCCTCGATCAGGTTGCTGAACGTCGGATCCTTCGCCCAGCTGACCGCGAACGTGACGGAGTTCATGGCGAGCTGGGTCGAGATGCCGACCGCACACTCGGCACCGGGGCACGGGCCGCCGATGATCTCGATCGTGCCCTGCGTGAACGGCTGCTGTTTCGGCTCGCGGGCCTCGTCACCGACCTGGATCTCGGTGATGCCGGAGACCTCGCAGGTGCTGCGCCGGCCGAGGAGCTGGAAGGCAAACGGTTGCGGGCCCTCGCTGGCATGCGCGACGCAGATCGGCTCGCCGGCGTCCTCCGCGTTGGTCGCCGCGACGAACTGCAGGCAATCGTCGAGGTTGCAGTCCTCCGGCGGGATGCTGTTTTGCTCGCAGCCGTCGAGCTCGGTCTCGCGGCAGAGGTTGAACGCCGTCGGATCGAAGTTCGAGCACTCGCTCCCCGGCGTCGTGTCCACCGGGACCTCCGGACAGACCTCCGGTTGGGTATTGCAGACCTCGCGGGTGAATCCGAAGTACTCGTCGCCCGTGTCCGCGTGGGTTCCCGTCGGGACGATGTGGCAGCCGCAATGGTCGGCGGCATCGGCGACGATGCCGCACGCGTCGATCATGCCCTTGAAGGTGTTCGTGACCCGGTTGGCGCAGTCGCCCTCCAGCAGATCCGGGACGTCGTTGCCGTCGCCGTCGGTGTCGGGGTTGCCGGCGCCCGGGGTCACCACCGGGTTGTCGACCTCGGCGAGACACACGGGGATGTCGGCCTTGAACGTCTCGCCGTCGGAGCTGTAAACGAGGTGGAGGACCGGGGCGCGATTGCCCGCGGCGTTGGCGCTCGCGGCGATCCGGCTGCCGCTGGTCGCGTCGAAGATCAGGACGAGCGAGCTCGCGGTCGTCCAGAGGGGCCGGTCGACGACCGACTTGATCGACGCCGACAAGTCGGGCGTCTGCTGCGCGGTGCCCTGGTCGTTGTTGGCCCAGGCGCCCGAGGTCCAGACGACCGGTGCGATGACGCTCAGGCGGCCGCTGACGTTGGTTGCGGTCGCGGCGAACGGCGCCGCGTCGTCGGCGGCCTCGATACGGATCGCGACAGTGGCCGGGTTGGGGTCGGTCTGGGCCGAGGTGAACTGGACGTAGGCGCTCTCGATGGTCGCCGCCTGCGGGATCCCGAGGGCGGCGAAGCGCACGCCCACCAGGAACTGCGACGTCATCCGGAGGTCGTTGCCGCCGAGGAGGACGTTGCCGTCGGTCCGGTTCTCTTCGGCGTCGTCGTTGCCGACCCCGACCGGCGTCGCCACGTCGCGGGGCGGGGTGCACGAGCACTGGCAGATGTAGGCGTTGGTCGTCGGGCCCGGATCCACGAGCGGGAAGACGATCTCGCAGCCGGTGGTCGAGTAGAGAATGAGCGGAGTCGCGAGCAGGGTCAGCAGCAGCCAGAGGCTACGTGACGTCATGACGTCCTCCTTGTCGAATGTCTTGTGTCTTCGACGCAGCGAAGCGGGCCCATCGAGCCGACCTGAGCCCAGGATGGCGCACCCCAAGCGGTACGCATCCGCCCCCACCTAGAAGCCGCTACTTTCGTGGTCGCGGATCGCGCCTTCGTGAGTGGCGAGCAAAACCGCGAGTTTGTATACCCGCGGCGTGGACGGCCATCCCGCCACGCGCGGTGGCGAGCTCGTCTCGGCACCGTTCGTCGGTCGCGATTCAGAGCGCGACGTGCTTCGTACCGCCTGTGACGCCGCGGAAGCCGGCAGCGGACGGCTCGTGCTCGTCGGCGGTGAGCCCGGAATCGGGAAGACCCGCCTCGCGGCCGTCGTCGCGGCGGAGGCCGCGGAACGCGGGATGGCCGTATGGTCGGCGCGCTGCTGGGAGGACGGCTCGGCGCCGGCGTTCTGGCCGTGGAACGCCGCGCTCCGGCGCTGGATCGACGAGGCCGGGCCCGACCCCGCCGTCCGAGCGGCGGGGTCCTTTGCGGGCGAGATCGCGCGCGTCTTCGCGGTGCTGCGCGAGCGCATGCCGGGGCTTCCCGCCGCCCCGGCCTGGGACTCGGACCAGGCGCGTTTTCGTCTCTTCGACGCCGTGGCGCGCTTCGTCGCCGAGGTGGCGCGTCCGGCGGGCCTCGTCGTCGTGCTCGACGACGTCCAGTGGGCGGACGGCTCGTCGCGGAAGCTGCTCGAGTTTCTCGCCGCCGACCTCCCGCGCATCCGCCTGCTCCTGATCGCCACCTACCGCGACAGCGAGGTCGGACGGCAGCACCCGTTCTTCGCGACGCTCGCGAGCGTGGCACGCGAACCGTCGACGCGTCGCCTGCTCCTCTCCGGTCTCTCGGCGCCCGAATGCGCCCGCTACGTCACCCTGGCCGGCGGCGACGGCGACGCACTCGGCGACGGCCTCCATCGCGAGACCAACGGCAACCCGTTCTTTCTCGGTGAGATCGTGAGCTTTCTCGCGAGCGAAGGCCACCTCGAATCCACCTCGGAGCCGCGTCCCGTTCCGCCCGGTGTGCGCGAGGTCGTTGCCCGCCGGCTCGAGCGTCTGGGCGAGGAGTGCCGCACCGCCCTCGCCGTCGGCGCGCTCATCGGCGACACCTTCGACGCCGGGCGTCTCGGGGCGGTCCTCGGGTCCGAGCTGGTGGCGACGGTCGCCGACGTGGCCGAGCGCGCGGTACGCGACCGTGTCCTGGTCGCCGGCGCGGGCGGATATGCCTTCGCCCACGCCCTCATCCGGCGCGTCGTGCTCGACGAGATCGAGCCGTCGCGACGAGCCGCCTGGCACGGTCGCATCGCCGCCGCGATCGAGCACGCCGCGGGCTCGCGCGGGGAAGCGGTCGCGGGTGAGCTCGTCCGGCACTACGTGGGCGCGGGCACGGCCGAAGGGCTCGCAAAGGCGTTCACCTACGCGTGTCGCGGCGCCGAGTACGCGGCCCGGAAGCTCGGGTTCGAGGAGGCGGCGCGCCTCCATGCGATCGCCCTCGACGTCGGCACGCGCGCGGCGCTGCTCGACGAGGCCGGTACGATCGAGCTCCGGCTGGCGCTCGCGGACGCGCTCCGGAGATCGGGTGACGTCGCCGCCGCCCGCGAGCAATGCCGCGAAGCCGCGGAGCGCGCTCGCGCCATCGGCCGCTCCGACCTGCTCGGCCGCGCGGCGCTCATCACCGCGGGGCCCGTTCCCGACTTCTATCGCGTCGATCCCGAGGGCCGCGCCGCGCTCGAGGAGGCGTGCCGCGCGGCGGAGCAGGTCGACGACGCGCTCCGAGCCCGGCTCCAGGCGCGCCTGGCCTCCGACATCATCGCGGCGAACGAGATCGACCAATTCGACCGCGCGGCGGTGCTCGGCGACGAGGCCGCGTCGGCGGCGCGTCGGATCGGCGACGCCGGCGCACTGGCGCGCGCGGTCTTCGCGGGATTCTACCTCGCGGCGCTCGGGACTCGCCCCCGCACGAGCGGCACACACGTCATCGTGCCGCCGACGCTGCCGAGCCTCCAAGAGCTGCTCGACGCGGCGGAGCAGGCGGACGATCTCGAGCTCGCGGCGGAGCTGCGCCACACGCGCACGGTCGCGATGTTCGCGCTCGGAGAGCCCGACGCGTATCAGGCGGAGCACGACGCGCTCGTCACGGTCGCGGCGGCGTCGCGTGTTCCCGAAGCGCTGTGGCTCGCCGACGCGATCGGCGCCATGCGCGCCACCGTCGAGGGACGCTTCGCCGACGGTCGGCGTCTCAGCGAGCGGGCGCTCGCCATCGGTACGCGCATGCAGCTCCCGAACGCCGCCGGCGTGCACCTCGGCCAGCAGGTCATGTGGCATGCCGCCTGTGGTCGACTCGCCGAGCTCTTGCCGGCACTGGACGAGTTCGTGGAGCGCCATCCACGCGTGCTCGCCTGGCGGTCGTTTCGCGCGCTCGCCCGTCTCGCGCGCGGCGACGAGGTCGGGGCCCGCTCCGAGTACCACACGCTGCTCGCCGCGGGTCTCACGCCGGCCAAGCGGGGCGTGAACCTCCGCTCGCACCTCGCGGGTCTCGGCGCGCTCTGCGTCGGCCTCCGTGATCGCGAGTTGGCGCCCCGGCTCTACGACATGGTGGCGCGGCGGCCGGAGCCGTGGGCCGTGGACGGCTGCATGACGCTCGGACCGTGGGCGCTGCTGCTGGGGTCGCTCGCCCGCCTCTGCGGCCGGCGCGCGGACGCGGCCTCCCACTTCGAGCAGGCGGTCGCGCTCGGGCGGCGCATGCGCTCGCGGCCCGTCGTCGCGCAGGCCGAGAGCCTGCTCGTCGCGCTGGAGCTCGCCGGCGACGCCGACGGCGCCACCTACGCGCGTGCCGACGAGATGCTGGCCGAGGCGGAGCAAGCGGCGCGCGAGCTCGATCTCGCCGACGTGCGCGCGCGCCTCGAGCGGTTGCGCGCGAAGCTGCCGCGACCGCGCGCCGCCGAGACCAACGTCCTCCGGCGCGAGGGCGATTTCTGGGTGGTGAGCTTCGGCGGCACGGTTCTCCGGGTGAAGGACGCGCGCGGTCTCCACTACCTGGCGGCGCTGCTGGCCACCCCCGGACGCGAGCTCCACGTGCTCCAGCTCGCGGGAGTGGGCCGCGGAGCACTGGCCGCGGGCGGTGCGGGTGAGGAGCTGCCATTCGACGCCTTCGGCGTCGCGCTCGACGACACGCCCGACGCCCGCGCTCGGAGCGCGTACGCCGCGCGCCTCGACGAGGTCCGTGCAGGCCTCGACGAGGCCGAGCGCTTCGGCGACCTCGGACGCGCCGAGCGGCTGCGTGCCGAGATCGATCAGCTGATGACACAGCTCTCGGCGCGCTTCCGGAGCCGCGCCCGGCTCCACGGCCCCGCGGAAACGGCGCGGAAGGCGGTGACGAAGGCGCTGCGCACCCAGATCGGCAGGCTCCTCGCCCAGCACCCGAGGCTCGGACGGCACCTCCGGCATGCGGTTCGGATGGGAACCGTCTGCGTCTACGCACCCACCGACCGGATCGACTGGGACGTTTAGTTCATACGAGGAATCTCTCCCTCGCAGCGCGCGGAGGCTCGCTCGCTTGACGCGCCGGCGCCTTCGGGGCAGCACGCTCGCGGTGCTGCCGTACTTCGAGCTGCGGGAGATCCCGATCGGCGGCGGTCGCTCGATCGCGGCCTTCGGCGTCCTCGTGGCCGTCGGTGTCGGCGCCGGCATCCGCTTCGCGCAGGCGCGGGCGCGGCGGCTCGGTATCGCCGACGGCGAGATCAACGTCGCGATGGCGTGGGCGCTGGTCGCGGGATTCGCCGGCTCGCACCTCGTCGTGCTGCTGACCGAGCCGGACGCGTTCGCGCACGGCCTCCGGAGCCTCGTCGAGTTCTGGAGCGGCATGAGCGCCTTCGGCGGATTCTTCGGCGCGCTCGTCGGGTTGGTGATCCATTTCCGCCGGCGGCGGCATGTCGATTGGCGGCTCGAAGCCGACGTCCTCGTGCAGGCGCTCGTGGTCGGATGGATCTTCGGCCGCCTCGGCTGCACGTTGGTCCACGATCACGTCGGCAGGCTTTCGCACTTCCCGCTCGCCGTGCAGTTCCCGGACGGGGCGCGACACGACCTCGGTCTCTACGAGCTTCTGTACACGGTGCTCGTGCTCGTGCCGGCCATCCTCGTGCTGAATCGACGCCCGCGTCCTCCCGGCACCACGATCTGGGTGATCGCGCTCCTCTACGCTCCCGCCCGCTTCCTCGGCGATTTCCTTCGCCACACCGACTTGCCCACTCCCGATGCGCGCTACCTCGGGCTCACGCCGGCGCAGTACGCGTGCGTGGTGCTCGCCGGGATCGGGCTCACGCTCGCGCAGCGGCGCGCCGAAGCGCGCCGCTCGTGACTCCCCGCCCTGGATTCTGGACGACGTCCCGGCTCGCGTGCGAAAGAGGACGGACACGATTCGAACGGTCGGAAAGGATCGACGATGGCCAAGCCCGAGAACGGTGAGCTGCTCTTCGACGTCCTCTACACCTGCCGCGCCATGCGGCGCCTCAAGCCCGACCCGATACCGGAGACGGTGCTGTTGCAGCTGGTCGACGCCGCCTTGCAGGGTCCGAGCGGCAGCAACGCCCAGAACTGGACGTTCATCGTCGTCCGCGACCGCGCGCAGAAGGAGCGGATCGCCGCCGCCTGGAAGCCGACCTGGGATTTCTACCTCGAGACGTTCGCGAAGGCTCCCGCCCGCGAGGGCGAGGACGTCGCCGCGCGCGAGCGCATGATCGCCGTCGGCACGCAGATGGTGGAGCGCCTGGCGGAGATCCCCGCCATCATGTGCGTCGGCGTGAAGCGCGACGAGGCGCTCGCCAAGGTCCTGGCGTCGCCCGCGACGCTGGGCGCGGCGGTGCGCCACCTCGGTGTCGGCGGCGCGCTCCGGCTGATCACGAACGGTACGCGCACGAGCGCGATCGCCGACGGCTCGACGGCGTACCCGGCCGTGCAGAACCTGCTGCTGGCGGCGCGCGCGCTCGGTCTCGGCGCCGTGCTGACCACTCCGCATTTCTTCGTCCCCGGCGTGTTCGAGCGCGTGCTGGGCATCCCGAAGACCGTCACGCTCGCCGCCATCATCCCGCTCGGCTACCCGCTCGGAAAGTTCGGGCCCGTGAAGCGCCCGCCGCCGCAGGCGGTCGTGTCGTGGGACCGCTACAGCCAAGCGCGCTGAGCATCTCGACCTTCGATGCAGCACGTCTACTCATCCGCAGGTACCAAGGTCTCCTTCGACCGTTACGGGAGCGGACCGCCCCTCCTGCTCGTCCACGGCGCCTTCAGCGATCACGCGACGAACTGGGAGCTCGTGAAGCCGCTGCTCGAGAAGCGGTTCGCCGTCCACGCGATCGCGCGTCGCGGTCGGGGCGAGACGGACCGAACTGAAGGCCACGGTCTCGAGGACGAAAGTTGGGACGTGGTGGCGGTGATCGAATCGATCGCCGAGCCGGTGTTCCTGCTCGGCCATTCGTACGGCGCACATACCGCGCTCGGCGCCGCGGCGCGCGTCCCCGATCGCGTGCGCAAGCTCGTGCTCTACGAGCCCGCGTGGCCCCACGTCGTCGCGCCCGAGGCGCTGGCGCCCCTCGAAGCGCTGGCGCGCGCGGGGGACTGGGACGATTTCGCGGTGACGTTCTTTCGCGATCTACTCACTGTCCCCGTCCAAGAGATCGACCGCATGCGATCCAGCGAGATCTGGCCGCCGATCGTCGCCGACGCGGAGGCGTCCTGGCGCGATCTCCGTGCGATCAGCCGGTACGACTTCCGACCGGAGCGCTTTGCCGGCGTCAACACGCCCGTGATGCTGCAGATCGGTACGGAGAGCCCGCGTGACCTCTACGTCACCGATGCCCTCGCCGCCGTCCTGCCGAACGTCAGGATCGAGGAGCTGGCGAGTCAGGCGCACGAAGCGATGACCACGGCGCCCGAGATGTACGCCGCGTCGGTCTGTCGTTTCCTGCTCGACGACTGACGAGCCGCTCGGGAACGTCGATTTGCCGCGCTCGGGCCCTCCGACTAGGTTGCGCCGAGGAGGAGACCCATGCGTTCGAGCTCGTCTTCGACCATTCTCGTCGTTGCGCTGGCGACCGTGCTCGCAGCTGCCATGTCGCATGTTCCGGCCACCCAGGCATCCGATTTTGCGGATTCGCCGCTGACCGCGGCGCGGCCGTCCGCGGACCTCGGCGACGTCTATTTCTTTCTCGATCCCAACGACAACGGCTTCGTGGTGCTCGCGGCGACGCTCGGGGGGCTCATCCCGCCGGCGCACAACGCGAGCCTCGGCTTCTTCGATCCCACGCTCCTGCTGAGATTCGAGATCGAGAACAGCGGCGACGCCAAGCCGGACGAGAAGATCACGGTGAAGTTCGGAGCGAGGACGTCGCCGGGGGCCCCGCAGATCGCCACCGTGAAGACCCCCGTCAACGCCTTCCAGGCCCCGACGACGGTCTCGCGTTCCGGGTTCGGCCCTCAGGGGCCGCCGACGTTCGGCGGCGGGACATCGGCGCAGCAGCTTCCGACCGTCACCACCGACGGCGAGAGCAGCATCAGCCTCTTCGCCGGCCTGATCGAAGACCCCTTCTTCTTCGACGCCGCGGCGTTCGAGGCGTATCTCGCCTCGCGCCTCGCGAACCAGACCAATCCGGCGATCCTGACGCGCGGCCGCGACAGCTTCGCCGGCTACAACACGCTGGCGGTCGTGCTGCGGGTGCCGGTGACGCTCCTGAAGGGCGAGGACAACTTCATCGGCCTCGCCGTCTCGTCGAAGGCGGGCGGCGTCAAGGATCGGGCCGCCAATCCGCTCGTCAACACCGTGCTGATCCCGTTCGCCAGGCGGGTCGCCTACAATGCCGCGACGACGGCGCAGGACGCCAAGGGCAAGTTCCTGGCGGACATCGTCGCGACGCTGGAAGCACTGCAAACCGACCTCTTCTCGATCGGCATCATCTACGGCACCGTTGCCAAGCTCGGCGACATCCTGCGCATGGACGTCACGCTGCCGAACACCGGGAGCGAAGGGGGCAAGAATGCGGCCGGATTTCCGAACGGTCGCCGGCCGAATGACGACGTCGTCGACGTGATCGTGACGGCCATCAACGGCGGCGTGTTGCAGGGCGATGCCGTCAACGACGACGAGCAGTCCATGCGGAGCGTCTTCCCGTTCTTCGCCACGCCCTACATGCCGTTTCCGCCGGGCGCCGGTGCCGAGGACTTCACGCGCGACTGATCGCTCTTCGAGCGGCTCGTAGGGTTCTTGACTGAACACTCAAGAACTGGCATTGCGGTACCTGCATGGTGCGACCGCGCGGATTCGAGCTCGACGACGTCGCCGAAGGATTGCTGAACACCTTCTGGCTGCGCGGCTACGCGCGCACCGCCATCCCGAACCTCACCGAAGCCACCGGCCTCCTGCCGGGTAGCCTCTACGCGGCGTTCGGCAGCAAGGAGGACATGTTCCGGGTCGCCGTGGCGCGTTACATCGGGCAGATCCGCGCCGCCCTGACGACCGGCGTGCGCGGCGCCGACGGCATCCGGAGCATCCTCGACACGGTCGTCCGCATCACCGTCGCGGATCCCGACCGGCGCGGCTGTCTGGTCCTGAACGCGATCCCCGAGTCGTCGACGCTCTCGGACGAGACGCGCACGGCGCTCCAGGGCGGCCTGAAGGAGATGCGGCGCCTGCTCCGCGATCGCCTGCGCGAGGCGCAAGACGATGCGGGCGTGCGCCTCGACCTCGACCAGCTGACCGCGCTCTGCTTCGCGGCCGCCGTCGCGATCCGTGTGCTCGGGCGCGCGGGTCAGGACCGCCGGCTCTTGCAGGAGATCGCCAACGGGGCGACGGCGGCCGTCCGCCGCGCCGTCGAGCCATGAGCCTTCTGACTACGCCGTCACGACCAATACGGAGGGATACGATGCCAATCAGTACCGACGAGCAGAATCGCCGGCGAGCGTTGCTCGCCGCCCACTACGCCGCCGAGAACGATCGCGACCTCGATCGCATCATGGCGACCTTCGCGAGCGGCGCCGAGATGATCTACAACGGCCAGCGCTTCTCCGACCCCGAGAGCATCCGCTGGGCCCACGGCTACATCGGCATGAGCGCCATCGCCGGCGCCTTCACCGCGCTCGAGGCGATCCGCGACCACGAGCACGTCACCGCCGACGAGATCGTGGTCGAGGGCCGTCTCTGCGGGAAGCACACCGGCGAGTTCCAGGGCTACCCGCCGACCGCGCGCGACGTCGAGCTGCCGTTCGTCACCTTCTATCGCTTCGACGCGAGCGGGCTGCTCACGTCGGAGCGCGTCGTGATGAACCTCGGCATGCTCGGCGCCTTCGGCGCGCCGCTCGCGTCCGCGGGGCACAGCGACTGAGGCGCTACGGTCCCGCGATGCGGTCGCCGAGCGCCTGCAGGTGCAGCGCGGCGCCGCCGAGCGTGAGCTCGATCTGGCGCGTCGTCCGGAAATAGCGGAAGAGCGGATACTCCGTGTCGACGCCGATGCCGCCGTGCAGGTGCTGTGCGGCGTGCGCGACGCGGAACCCGGCCTCGGCCGCCCACAGCTTCGCGGTGTGGAGCGCCTCGTCCGCGGGGTGCCCGTTGGCGAGGAGCCAGGCCGCCTGGCGCGCCGTCAGCGTGATCGCCTCGGTGTCGATGTAGGCGTCGGCGGCGCGCTGCGCGACGGCCTGGAAGGTCGCGATCTTCTGTCCGAACTGCTCGCGCTCCGATACGTGCGCGGCCGTCAGCCTGAGCGCCTCGGCGGAGACGCCCGCCTGGGTCGCGCAGAGGCCGGCGATCATCCGTCGAACGGTTGCGGCGACGATCGCCGTGCCGGCGCGCGGATCGCCGACCACGTCCTCGGCGGCGACGCGCACGTCCGCGAGTCGGACGGTCGCGCGCAGCTCGCGCGCCGTGGTCTCGGTCGTCGCGAGGGTGATCCCGGCGGCGCGCGGGTCGACGAGGAAGACGCCGCAGGCGCCCGCAGCCGTCCGCGCGGAGACGAGCACACGGTCGGCGACGTGCGCCGTCGGGACGAGCGGCTTCTCGCCGTCGAGGCGCCATGCGGCGCCGTCGCGCGCGGCGGTCGTCGCCGGCAGCGACGCGGCGAGCTCGTCGCCGAACTCCGCGAACGCCACCGCGAGGACGAGCGAGCCGTCGACGACGCGCGGCAGCAGCCCCTGCCGCTGCGCCGGCGTGCCGGACGCGTCGATCGTCATCGCCGCGCCGACCACGGTCTGGAGATAGGGCAGGGGCGCCACCGTCCGGCCGACCTGCTCCAGCACCAGGCAGGCCTCGACGAGCCCGAAGCCGCCGCCGCCCACGTCCTCGGCGAGCGGCACGCCGAGAAGCCCGGCGGTCGCGAGCTTCTGCCATTCATCGGCGGCGACGTGGTCGGCGCTCGCCTCGATGGCGCGCAGACGCTCGCGGGTCAGCGACTCGCGGAGGATCTGCAGGGTCAGGTCCGCGATCGATCGTTGGTTCTCGTCGAGCTCGAGGTCCATGGTCGGGGTCCTGGTCCTAGTGCCGCGGCACGCGCGGCATGCCGAGGCCGAAGAGCGCGATGAGGTCGCGCTGCACCTCGTTGACGCCGCCGCCGAAGGTCAGGAAGAGGGTGCCCTGGTAGGCGCGCTCGAGCCGGCCGCGGAGCGGCGCTCCGGGCGCGTCGCTCCGCAGCATGCCGGCGGGGCCGTAGATCTCCTGCAGGAGGCGGTAGGCCTCGCAGAAGAACTCGCTGCCGAAGACTTTGGTCGTGCTCGAGATGCCCGGGTTGGGCTCGGCGCAGGTGACGGCCTTCCAGTTGGCGAGCTTCAGATACTCGAGCTTGCGCGTGCACGCGCGCGAGGCTCGTCCGCACCCAGTCCTGGTCGATCACGCGCCGCCCGTCGGGGAGCCGCGTCGCGCGCGCCCAGGTGACGGTGTCCTGGTAGACCTTGTCGACCATGCCGGGCGGCGCGATCGCCACGCGCTCGTAGTTCAGCTGGTTGGTGATGAGCTTCCAGCCCTTGTTCACCTTGCCGATCAGCGCCGACGCCGGCACCCGCAGGTTGTCGTAGAAGGTGTTGGTCGTGCCCGACGAGACCAGCGTGTGGATCGTCGAGTAGGAGAAGCCCGGCGTCGTCGTCGGCACGGCGAAGATCGAGATGCCCTGGTGCTTCGGCGCGTCCGGGTCGGTGCGGGCGGCGAGCCAGATGTAATCCGCGTAGGCGGCGAGGCTCGTGTAGATCTTCTGGCCGGTGATCACCCAGTCGTCGCCGTCGCGTACCGCGCGGGTCTTCAAGGACGCGAGGTCGGTGCCGGCCTGCGGCTCGGTGTAGCCGACCGCGAAGTGCAGCTCGCCCTTGAGGATGCGCGGCAGGAAGAACCGTTTCTGCTCCTCGCTGCCGTAGGCCATGATGGTCTGCGCGATCGCGTTGATCGTGAGCGCCGGGATCGGCGCCAGCGCGCGCCAGGCCTCGTCGTAGAAGATGAACTGGTCGACGAGCCCGCGCCCCTGACCGCCGTACTCCTTCGGCCAGCCGATGCCGAGCCAGCCGTCGTGGCCCATCTTCTTCGCGGCGGCGAGACAGTGCGGCCCGCCGGTGTCGCCGTTCGCGACCTCGGCCTCGACCTCGGGGGTCATGATGGTCGCGAAATAGGCGCGGAGCTCGGTGCGGAGGGCTTCCTCTTCGGGGGTGTAGGCGAGGTACATGGCGTGTGACCTTCAGCCCATCGGATACATGATCTCGCGCGTCACCGCCTTCACGGCCTTCATCACGTCGTCGGAGAGCACGAGATCGGCCGCGGCGAGGATCGGCGGCAGGTGCTCGACGCGCGTCACGCCGACGATCGTCGACGCCACGAAATCGTGCTGCTTCGACCACGCGACCGCGAGCGTCACCGGGTCGAGGCCGGCCTCGCGCGCGAGCGCGTGGAAGCGCTCGGTCGAGGCGAGCGCCTTCTCGCTGACGAAGCGCTGCGCCATGGCGGTGAAGCGGCCGCCCTTGGTGAGGTAGGCGGAGAAGCGCGCGCCCTCGGGCGTGGCGCCGCCCTGGTACTTGCCCGTCAGCACGCCGCCCCCGAGCGGCGAATAGGGGATCAGGCTCACGCCCTCCTGCCGACAGACCTGTGCCAGCTCGTCCTCGAAGCGGCGGTTGTTCATGCTGAAGTTGTTCTGGATCGTCTGGTAGCGCGCGACCCCGAGGCGCTCGGAGGCCTGGATGCTCTTCATCAGGCCCCAGCTGGTCTCGTTCGAGCAGCCGACGACCCGCACCTTGCCGGCGCGGATCTGCTCGTCGAGCACCTCCATCGTCTCCTCGTACGCGGTTCCGTGGTCGGGCCAGTGGGTCTGGTAGAGGTCGACGTAATCGGTCTGCAGGCGCTCGAGGCTGGCGTCGAGCGCGCGGGTGATGTTGTGGCGGTCGAGCGCCGTCATCCCAGCGCGCTGCGCCGACGCGATCCAGCCGTGGCTCGGTCCCGACACCTTGGTCGCGATGATGAGCGCGTCGCGGTTCTTGGTCTTCATCCAGCGCCCGAGGATCTCCTCGGTCCGCCCCGCCCACTTGGGATCGGGCGGCACCGGGTAGTTCTCGGCGGTGTCGTAGAAGTTGATGCCGGCGTCGAGGCTCTGGTCGAGCACGCGAAAGGCCGTCGCCTCGTCGGCCTGGGCGCCGAAGGTCATGGTGCCCATGCAGATGTCGGAGACGACGATGGGGCTGGTGCCGAGGCGACGGGTCTTCATGCGGGGTCCTTTCGGGTCTGCCTCATAGATGGTCTGCGCGTCCCGCTCAATTGTCCGGGCGATTGACGCGCGGGGGACGCGCGCGCGAAAAGCAGCCGATGTCCCTCTACGACGATCGCGGATTCGACCGGCTCGAGCGCGAGCGTCTCTGGCCGCGGGTGTGGCAGATGGCGTGCCGCGAGGCCGAGGTCGCGGCGCCGGGAGACTTCGTCGTCTACGACATCCTCGACGACTCGATTCTGATCGTCCGCACCGGGACCGGCGCGGACGAGGTCGCGGCGATGTACAACGTCTGCCAGCATCGCGGTCGGCGCCTCCGCGACGAGCCCCGCGGGCGCATCGGCAAGGCCATCCACTGCCGCTTCCACGGCTGGCAGTACGCCCCGACGGGCGAGCTCGTGCACGTGCACTTCGAGGACGACTGGCGCGGCTGCCCGACCTTCGACAAGTCGACGCTCGGCTTGCCGCGGCTGCAGGCGGCGCGCTGGGGCGGGTGGATCTGGGTCAATCAGGATCCGCGCGCGGAGCCCTTGGCGCAGTGGCTCGGCGAGGCGCCGCGCTTTCTCGACCCGTTCGCGCCCGACGCGATGCGGCCGCTCTGGTGGAAGACCATCATCGCGCCGGCCAACTGGAAGATCCTGGTCGAGGCGTTCATCGAGGCGTACCACAGCGGCGCCACGCATCTCTCGGGCATCAACTACCGGAGCGCGCGCGTGCCGGGCTTGGTGCTCGGCAATCACTCGATGCTGTACGGCGAGCCCGGTCCGTTCACCGAGTACAAGGCCGCGGACGGCCGCTGGGTCACGCCGCGCTCGCTGCAGGAGAATCTCTGGGCCAACTTCACGCATCTCGGCCGGACGCTCGGGGCGATGACCTTGGCGCCCGGCATGGCGGCCTACGAGCGCCTGCGGGCGCTCCCGGAGGAGACGCCGGTCGACGAGGTGCTCACCAAGCTGCTCGAGTACCACCGCGAGGAGATGGCCGCGCGCGGGATCGCCTGGCCCGAGGCGTTGACCTTGGAGACCTGGGCGGCGGCCGGCCTCGATTGGCACCTCTTCCCCAACAGCATCGTGCTGCCGACCTTCGACGGCGCGCTCTGGTATCGCATGCGGCCGAACGGCGACGATCACGACAGCAGCATCGTCGACATCTGGTCCCTCGGCCGTTTCGCGCCGGGCCGGGAGCCGGTGGTGCAGCAGGAGATCTTCCACGGTTTCGAGGCGTTTCGGGGCCAGTGCGAGTTTCTCGAGGAGGATTTCTCCAACATCGCCGCGGTGAACCGCGGCGTGAAGTCACGCGGCTTCCGCGAGGCGATGCTGAACCCCGTCCAGGAGGTCGGGATCGTGCACTTCCACGAGATGCTCGCCAAGCTTCTGCGTGCCGACGAGCGCTGAGCGCTCACTCCAACCGGAAGCCGACCTTCAACGTCACCTGGAAGTGCGCGATCCGCCCGTCGACGAGGTGGCCCCGCGTCTCGGCGACCTCGAACCAATCCAGGTTGTGCAACGTCTTGGACGCGCGCTCGATGGCGTTCTGAATCGCGTCGTCGCTGCTCGTGGTGGACGACCCGACCAACTCGATCACCTTGTAGATGTGCTCCGACATTGCGCCCTCCTCTCGGCACCTCGACGTCGATGACGTCGACTCAACCGTAGTCGAGCGAATCGGCGAGAACCAGCGGCGGGGGCGGCCCTTCAGGGCAGCTCGTCGTAGCGGATCGCGAGAACCTCGAGCTCTTCGCGACCGCGCGGCGTTCGCATCGTGACGACGTCGCCGACCGACGCCTTCAGGAGCGCGGTCGCGATGGGCGAGATCCACGAGACGCGGCCGTGCGCGGGATCCAACTCGTCGACGCCGACGATGCTGACGGTGCGTTCGGCGCCGGACTCGTCGGCCACCGTGACGGTGGCGCCGAAGTAGACCCGGTCGTGGGTCTTGCCCGCATTGTTCACCACGACCGCGCTGTCGAGATGCTTGGACAGGTAGCGGATGCGGCGATCGATCTCGCGCAACTTCCGCTTGCCGTAGATGTAGTCGCCGTTCTCGGACCGATCGCCGTTGCTGGCCGCCCACGCGATGGTGTCGACCAGCTTCGGCCGGTCGACCTTCCAGAGCTGTGAGAGCTCGTCGTTCAGGCGCTTGTGCCCCGCCGGCGTGATGTAGTTCGTGAAGCCGGCGGGCACCCCGCCGTCGTCGGGGAGCTCGGGCCCGTCGTCGTCGTCGGATTCCTTCGTGAAGGCTTTGCTCATGGGGTAGAGTGCGACTCCGCCGTCTCGACCTTGTCGAAGTCGCTCGCGTCGTGCCGTTCGAAGAGTTGGCTCGCGGGGTCGCCCCAGGCCCGGTTGACCATCCGGCCCCGTTGCACGGCGGGGCGCGTGGCGATCTGGTCGGTCCAGCGGATCACGTGCTCGTACTCGTGCACGCTCAGGAACTCACCGCCTTCGTAGAGCAGGCCCTTCACCAGGGATCCGTACCACGGCCAGATCGCCATGTCGGCGATCGTGTAGTCGGGGCCCGCGATGTACTCGCGGGTCGCGAGCTGGCGATTCAGCACGTCGAGCTGCCGCTTCACCTCCATCGCGAAGCGGTCGATCGCGTACTCGATCTTGCTCGGCGCGTAGGCGTAGAAGTGTCCGAAGCCGCCGCCGAGATAGGGCGCCGCGCCCATCTGCCAGAACAGCCACGAGAGACACTCGGCGCGCTCCGCCGGCTCGCTCGGCAGGAACTCGCCGAACTTCTCGGCGAGGTACATCAAGATGGCCCCGGATTCGAAGATGCGTGTCGGCTCGTCGGGATTCGAGCGGTCGAGGAGGGCGGGGATCTTCGAGTTCGGGTTCACCGCGACGAAGCCCGAGCCGAACTGCTCGCCGACGTTGATCGGGATGATCCAGGCGTCGTACTCGGCGCCGGCGTGGCCCTTGGCGAGCAACTCCTCGAACATCACCGTGACCTTCACGCCGTTCGGCGTCGCCAGCGAATAGAGCTGGAACGGGTGACGGCCGACGGGCAGCTCCTTCTCGTGCGTCGCGCCCGCGATCGGGCGGTTGATGTTCGCGAAGCGACCGCCGCTCTCCTTGTTCCAGGTCCAAACTTTCGGCGGCGTGTAGTCGGGCGCGTCGGTCATGGGTGGCTCCGTTCGTGGTCGGCCAGGATGGGACCTATTTGGCGGTGCGCGTCGGTTATGGCAAGGGCGCCGGGGCCCCGCCGGCGTCGATGAAAAATCGCTGGACAGGACGCGGGGAACCGTGCGAGAGGTCGCGCGTCGGAGCTGTTGCCGACCATCTCACAGTTCTTCGCCAAGGAGCCCTCCATGCGCCGTTTCGTGCTCGCGCTTGCCGCAGCCTTCGCCGGTCTCGTCATCCCCGTCGCCGGAGCGACGGCGGCGCCCCTGCCGTCGGGGACGATCTCCTGCCAGGTGTTCCCCGAGGCCGACACCTACCTGCGCATCAAGCCCTTCATCAACGCCGATCCGAGCCCGAATCGCCTGCGCGTGCAAACCACCATGGTGGGCACGTGCGACAACTCGGGTGTGAGCGGGGGGAAGGCTCCGATCACCACCGTGGAAGCGTCGCTGATCGGCAGGCTCGTTCGTGGCACCAACTGTACGAGCCTACTCAACCCCCCGCAGTTCGAGCGCCTGAAGCTCAAGATCAAGTGGCGGACGATCGACGGCAACGGCCGCAGCAAACCGGTCGCGACCAGCACGGCCTACTTCGTCGACGCGACGTGGGACGACGTCGCCAAGAAGCTGGTGCTCGCGAGTCAGCCGTTGAAGGGCGGGTTCGCCGGCAGCACGTCGACGACCACCCTCACCCTCGAGGGCACGGAGATCTTGGACGAAAACTGTCCCGGGCTCCTCGGTCTGGCCTACGGCAGCGACGGCGAGTCGTCGATCACCATTCCCTGACCCGCGCCTCGCGCCGGAAATCTCAGGCTCGTATGCGAGCGGCGGCCATCTCGGCGAAACGACCGCCGGTGATGCTGAGCGTATGCTCGCGTCGGGCGGCGAAGCGCCATCCGGCCGGCGTCCGGACGTACTGGTCGTAGTAGACGCCGCTCACGTCCATCACCTCGCTCGCCCCCTCCCAGAGCACCCCGTGGCGCGCGAACATGTGGAGTGACCCGTCGGCGGTGTCCGCACCGGTCGCCGCGAGTCGGTGCGTCAGCACCGAGTGGAGCGTCCAGGTGAAGAGCGACATCGCCTGCGGCATCCAGGCCGCCACCTCCGCGGGCGTGCCCGCGATCCCGCCCGCCGACTTGTAGTCGATGTGCGCCTCGGGCGTGAACAACGCCTCGAACGCCTGCCAATCCCGCTCGTCGACGGCGAACGCGTAGCCGACGACGAGATCGCCGATCTGGGCTCGATCCTCGAGGGAGAGAGTCATGGGGCGACCCTTGCACAGCGCACGATGGTTTTCGACCCGTGGACGTCGCTCCGGTTGCTCTTTCGCCGGGCTCGCGACGCGGTCAGTGCAACGACAAGGCGGATTGAGTCGAAGCGCGCCGCCGGCTAGGCCGTGGTCTCAGCATGGAATTCGGCGTCTTCATCGCGACCAAGATCGACGACTGGCAGCTCATCCGCGAGGCGGAGGCGCTCGGGTACGACCGGGCGTGGGTCCCCGACTCGCAGATGATCTGGTCCGACTGCTACGCGGTGCTGGCGCTCGCGGCGGCCAACACGACGCGGATCAAGCTCGGGACCGGCGTCGCCATTCCCGGGACGCGGCTCGCGCCCGTGACGGCGCACTCCATCGCATCGATCAACCGCCTGGCGCCGGGACGCACCTTCCTCGGCATCGGCACCGGCCACACCGCGATGCGCGTGATGGGCATGCCGCCGATGGCGCTCGGCGCGTTCCGCGAGTACCTGCGGGTCGTCCGGGCGCTGCTCCGCGGCGACGAGGTCGACTACACGCACGACGGGGTCACGCGGACGATCCGCTTCCTGCACCTCGACCGCGGCTTCGTCGCGCTCGATCCGCCGATCCCGATCTACGTCGCCGCCAACGCGCCGCGCATGCTCGCGCTCACCGGCGAGCTCGCGGACGGCCACGTGGCGATGGGGAACGAGCGGCCGCGCGTGCTCGCCCGCCATCTCGAGGCGATGCGCGGCGGCGCCGCGAAGGCGGGCCGGGCGCTGCCGGACGGGTTCCACACCACGGCGCTCACCTCCGCGGTCGTGTTGCGACCCGGCGAGGCCGTCGACTCGGAGCGGGTCGTCGCGCAATGCGGCTCGCAGGTCGCGGCCGGCCTGCACTTCGCGTACGAAACGTGGACGGCGACGCGCGACGACGCCGCCGTCCCGCGCGCCTACGCGAACGTGTGGCAGGAGTACGTCGACCACGTCGCGGCCATGCAGACGCCGGCGGACGAGCGCTACCTCGAGGTGCACGAGGGCCACTGCACCTATCTCGTCCCCGCCGAGCGCCGCTTCGTGACGCCGGAAACGATCCGCGCCGCCGCCCTCGTCGGCGAGCCGGACGAGCTGATCGCCGAGATCCGGGCGGCCGAGGCCGCCGGGCTCCGCGAGCTCGGCCTGATGCCGACGATGGCGGTCGCGCGCACCGCGCTCCGCGAGTTCGCGGAGCAGGTGATCGCGCGCTACTGAGTTACTTCAGCTGGGTCCGGATCTCGCCGCCGGGGAACAGGTCGGCGTGCCCATCGGCCCGTTGCCGAGATTGGTGCAGTCGTCCGCGACGTGGTCATTTGGTCGAGGCGAACAGGGGATGTGTGCTCGACGTGGTCGTCCCGCCGCTGCCGTACGGCCGGGTAATGACCTCCAGCAGGTGACCGTTGGGGTCGTCGAAGTACACGCCGCGGCCGCCGTCCCATTCGTTGATGCGGCCGCGCTCGCTACGGGCCGGGTCGGCCCAGTAGGTGAGGCCGCGGGCGCGAATGCGGGCGAAGATCGCGTCGAACTCGTCCTCGTTCGCGAGGAAGGCGTAGTGCTGGGGCGCGATCTCGTCGCTGCTGTCGATGAAGTCGAGCGACGTGTCGCCCACCTGCATCACCGCGAACGGCCCGACCGACACCGCTGCGGGGAGTCCGAGGATCTCGGCCACGAAGCGCGCGGCGGCGTCCTTGTCGCGCGCGGCGACGATCGTGTGGTTCAAACGGACGGCCATCGCATCATCCTTTCTCGCCGGCGCGTGCGCTCGGGTCGCCGAAGATGAGCGTCCAGGCTCCGTCGGGCTGACGGCGGAGGACCTCGATCGCCCGGTGGTGGAGCTCGGTCTGCCTTCCCGACGCATCGAGCGTCGTTCCGTCGAAGTCGCTGTAGAGGAGCGCGACATCGCCCAGGGTAACCGCCCTGACGACGTGCGCCTGCAGTCGCGTCTTGGCGTCGATCAAGCCGCGCAAGACCTCGCGCATCTGCTCGCGGCCGACGATCGTTTCGCCCGAGCGCGCCACGAAGCGGGCATCCGCATCGTAGAGCGCGACGACCGCCTCGAGATCGCCGGCGTTCACGTGCTCCGTGAAGGCGCGTGGCCAATCTTCGGGTGTGCTCGCGTGGCGGCTGTGCGGCATGGGTTCTCGCTAGGCCCGCCGCCGGTGTTGGTCAAATGGCCTGAGTCCCGCCTCGCGATAGCGGTCGCCGAGGCGGATGCGACGTCGAGCGCTTCCGCTACGCGATCGGCGTGGAAAATGAGTTGCGCGTCGGGCGCGAGTGTCTGTACCCTCCGCGGGTGCGACCGCTCCTCGTCCGCCGCCTCCTTCGCACCGTCGCGCTCGCCTGCCTGCTGCTCGCGCCCGCCGCCGAGTCCCGCGCCGCCTTCTCGCCCGTCAGCTTCTTCTCGGAGACCTGGGTCGAGAGTCAGGGACCGAGCGCGGGAACGACGATGTTCGTCGTCCGCGCCCTCTTCGAGATCGACGCGACGGAGTACGGCAGCAACGCCCATGACTTCGAAGGCACCTGGTTCTGCTTCCAGACCAACCTGCAAGGCTCGCCGCTGTTCGCGCCGCCGCCGCCCGCGGCCCTGCTGCAAGGCGCGTACGACGTCTGCCGCGACGGCAACCTGAACCTCAGCTACTGCAATCGTCAGCGCGCCGGTCGGATCGGGCTTCGCTTCGGCGGCTGCGCCGGTCCGGTCAGCGGCGACTCCAACGAGGTGAAATGCCTCGCCGACACCCAGGCCCAGTTCGCGGGCGTCGTCTTCAAGGCGCGGCTCGCGACCGATGCCGAGATGGACGCCCACCAGTGCCTGCCGGACTCGGCGCTCGACGTGACGCTCGCACCGGGCGTCAGCAACGGCCAGGTCTTCTCGGTCGAGGTGAACGTCAAGAACACGACCGCGGGTCATCTGACACAGGTCGCCTTCACGCAGCCGAACGGCGTGATCTACGCCGCCGACGGTCCGATCGCGCTGCTCATCCCGCCGAATCCGCCGCTGCCGACGCACCTCGAGCCGGGCGAGTCGGTCAAATCGACGGTGACGTTCGCGGCGGCGAAGCCGGGAAGCGTCGACGTGCTCACCGAGGTGAAGGCGCTCGACGGCGACGGCGTCGAGCAGAAGGACGTCTCCCAGGGGCTGGTCGAGATCGGCCGCCGACGGCTCACCGAGGACGAGCTCAAGCGCGTGATGGCCGACGCGCTCAACGACGCGTCGCGGGAATCCGGCGCCAGGATGAACCGCGCGCTCCGTCGCCTCGGCGACATCACGGCTTGGGCCGCCGGTCCGGACGGCGCCGACACGATCCCGCCCTGGCTCGACGTGCCGGTCGACGCGAAGCCGCTCATGCCGGTCGGCGTCGCCGTCGCCGAGCCGGCGGGCTGGAAGATCAGCGCCGCGCGCTCGCTCGGCCTCGACGATCGCGCGCTCGCCTGGCTGCCCGACGAGCCGGCGCTCGCCCTCGAGGCCTACCTCGAGTACTCGCATCGCTTCGCGCTCGCGGGCGGCAAGGTGATCGACGACACCGGCAACGCCGCCTTCGGCGGGCTGAAGGAGTGCGGCTCCTTCTACAGCCAGCTGGCGGCGGGGAACGACGCCTACCGCGCCGCCGCCGAGCGCGAGCTGAACGGCCTCGTCGACGACCTCGGCGTGTTCGGGTTCGATACGCTCAAGCTGTTGAGCGAGATCAGCGCCTTCGCGCGGGAAGACCCGCTCGGCGGCGACCTCGACCTCTACGAGCACTCGCCGGCGCTCAGGGCCTTTCAGGAGAAGACTGCCGAGGTCGTCGACACCGGCGTCCACGCGATCGGCGACAAGACGGCGCAGCTCGTCCGCAAGGCCAAGGTCGACCCGGTCGGCGCCGCCGGCGACCTCGGCGACATCAACGGGACGGCGATGACGTCGCTGGCGCGCGACATCGTGCTCACCGAGGTGGGCCTCTCCGGCGTCTCGAAGCTCACGAAAGTCGTCGAGGCCACGATGCCGCTCGCGCGCACCGGCCAGCGGCTCGAGTCCGGCATCGCGGCGCTCGAGCCGGCCGCCGAGGTGCTCGCCGGCACCACGGAGGGCACCAGCGGGGTCGTCCTCCGCCAGTCGCTCGAGTCGCTCGGCGACAACGCGGTGATCACCGTCGAGCAGCTCGAGGCGCTCGGCGGGTTCTACGCCGGGGACGCCCAGAAGGTGCAGCAGATCATCGCCGACATCAACGCCAAGTACGGCGTCGAGATCGAGATCCAGTGCCGCCCCGGCAACCCGGCGTCGCTCGAGTTCTACCGGAACGGCACCGGCGTCCCGAAGCCGGAGTGGGTCAAGCCGAAGAACACCGAATGGATGGACGTGGTGCTGGGCGCGCCCCAGGAGTCGCTCGGCAAGGCCACCGTGTTCAAGCCGGTGAAGCCGAGCCCCCAGACACTCTCGAAATTCACGCAGGCGCAGCAGCAGACGATCCTCTCGCGCTACGATACCCAGCTCGAGCTCTTCAAGGACGCGACCTCGGCGGACGGCAAGTTCGCCAAGCTCATCGCCGACTCGCAGACTCCCGAGGGCGCGACCGCCCACGTCGGCATCGGCACGGGCCAGAGGGACATCTCGGGGCTCCGCTACAGCCTCCGGCAGGTCGGGGAGCCCGGACAGGAGGCGTTCGTCGTCATCGACGAGGCGGCAGGAGGCAAGTTCGTGCTCTCCGACGCCGACTACCAGGCGGTGATCGACGCCACCACCGGCCGGCACCTTCCCGCGAAGGTACGCGGGCAGATCGAGCGCGAGGTGATGGAGCGCTTCGGCAAGGACACGGCGAGCTTCGGCGGCCACGGCTGGTCGCATTCGGGCTTCGATTTCAAATCCCAGTACTCGAAGTCGTTCATCCAGTTCGTCACCGAGTACACCAGTCCCGAGGCGGGACGGCGGACGCTCGCCTGGTTCGTCGGTAAGGGCAATCCGCCCGAGTGGTTGCAGGAGATCACCACCAAGCTCGCCGCCGATCTCGGCGCCACGCCGACGCACGAGCAGATCGTCGACAAGCTGCTCGACAAGTTCCGGCCGGGGAATTTCGTGGTGAAGTTCAACGGCACGGACCTGCGGGTCGGCTACGGGGCGGGCATCCGATGAGGCGCTGGCTGCGTACCTGGCTGGCGGTCGTGGTCGCCCTGCATTTCGTCGTCGTGCGCGCGACCAGCGAGGTGACGCCGGCGACGTTCACCGTCGACTCGCTCGCCGACGCGCCCGACGCCGCGCCGGGGGACGAGGCGTGTGCGACGGCGGCGGCGGAGTGCACGCTGCGGGCGGCCGTGCAGGAGGCCGCGCTCACGACGTTGCCGGTCGTGATCGACGTGCCGGCCGGCCACTACGTGCTCGGGTCCGCGCTCGAGCTGCCGAGCGGCGTCGTCACCATGCGGGGCGCGGCCCGCGCCACGACCGTGCTCGACGGCGACGACGCGGGCCGGATCTTCGACGTCCTCGGCGGCGCCAGCTTGAGCCTCGAGACGCTGACGGTCACGAAGGGCGGCGGCGAGCAGGAGGGCGGCGCGATCCGCGCGGTCGACGCGGCCTTGGTGCTGAACGACGTCGCGGTGACGTCGTCGGCGACGGGCGGCTTCGGCGGCGGCATCTACGCCGGCGGCGCCGACCTCAAGATCACCGCCTCGCTCTTCGACGACGACACCGGGCTCGCGGGCGGCGCGATCGCCGCGCTCGGCGGCAAGCTGATCGTGACCGGCTCGACCTTCACCGGCAACCTCGCGACCGACGTCGGCGGCGCGATCGCGGCCTTCGGCATGAAGGTGTTCGCGATCGGGGTCGGCAACACCTTCACCGGCAACGTCGCCGAGCACTCCGGCGGGGCGGTGTACGCGTCGGGCGCCGGGCAGGCGGCGTCGTATTCCATCGCCGGCTCGACCTTCACCGGCAACCAGGCGTTCGGCGGCGCGGGCGGCGCGATCGCGGCCGACGGCCTCGCCGCGCCCGGCGCCACCGGCGGCCTGGTCGTCGTCAACTGCACCTTCGACGGCAACGCGGCCGACGACGAGGGCGGCGCGCTTGCGGCCGCCGTCGCGATCTTCACGTTCAACAACACGTACAGCGACAATCACGCCCCCGAGAAGCCCGACGTCGCCGTGCCGGTGCCGTTCGATCTCTGCCGCGCCGCCGGCATCTGCAAGGGCGTCGCGATCGACGCCTTCCGCTGCTACCGCGGCAAGCCCTCGAAGGGCGAGCCCAAGTTCGCGCCGATCAGCGGCGTGCGCGTCGCCAACGCCTTCGGCGACCTGCTGGTGGATTTCAAGTCGCCGCAGCTGCTGTGCGCGCCGGCCGACACCAAGGGCGAGAGCGAGCGTGATGCCGCCACCCATCTCGAGGGCTACGCCGTGAAGCCGCAGAAGGGCCAGCCGAAGCCGGTGCCGCCGGCGGGGCTCGCGCTCACCAGCCAGATCGGCACCCTCGTGGTCGACGGGGCGAAGCCGGACGTGGTGCTCCTGCCCGCCGCTGCAGATCCGGCCGCGGCGCCCGCGTTGACGACCAGTCAGGTCGATCGCTTCCTGTGCTCGAAGGCGAAGCTCGCCAAGGGGCAGCCGAAGCTCGCGGCGAACCTTCAGCTCACCGTCAGGGACCAGATGACGGATGTCCCGCGGCGCGTGTTGCTGAAGAAGCTGGCGCGTCTCTGCATTCCTACCGGCGCGGACGGCGGATCCACCAAGCACGTCGACCACCTGCTCTGCTTCCAGGTGAGCGCCACCAAGGGCCGCTGCGCCGAAGCCGCGCCGTCGAACGCTGGCGGCGGATGCAAGAAGGAAGTGGACTGCGGGGGCACCAAGGGGCAGACCACCCTCTGCGCGCCGCAGGCGAAGTATGCGGCGGTGGCGGGGTTGCACGTGGCGAACGATCTCGACACGGGCAGGATGGATGCGGCGAAGGAAGACGTGCTGTGCCTGCCGGCGCTCACGGCGCCGTAGCGAGCGTCACTCCGTCAGCGTCTCGAAGCGCCTGATCCGGGGCGCCGGCGCCCCGTTGAATTGAGGCCGAGACGTCATCCCCCGGCGCGGTGACGGAAGGCGCGGGCGCGCCGGCTCGATCCGTCCAGCTCGAGGAACAAGAGACCGCGCGCGACCATCATGAAGTAGACCCACAAGGCGAGGAGCGCCGTTCGTGCGAGGGCGAGCCCGACCGGCAGCTCCGCCCCGGCGAGCAGGACGAGCGGGATCGCCATGGCGATCGTCGCCGGGAACCACTCGATCCAGTTGTCGGCGATGAACCGATAGCTCTCGGTCAGGAGCTCGAGCGACGAGCGATGGCCGAGATAGATCAGCTCCGGGACGGCGTTGAAGAGCACGACGATCACGAGGTTCATGCCGAGGATCAGGCCGGTCCCTTGCGGGAGCGAGTCGAGCGCCGGCGTCGCGACCGCGAACACCACCCACAGGATGAACGTCACGCCGACGACGTCCCAGAGGTAGACGCCGAAGCTCCGCCGGAAGTCGGCCCACGAGACCGAGCCCGTCCGCAGCATCATCTCGACCATGGAGAGGAACGAGCTGACGCAGGCCGCCCAGACGAGGCTCATGAGGAAGCCGCCCACGAGGCCGAGGCCCGAGGCGACGATCGCCGCCGCCGCGAGCGCGAGCGAGTAGGCGAAGGTCGTGCCCGCGACCGGCCAGTTGCGGAGCGTCAGCGTGCCGGCGCGGCGGAAAGCGCGCCCGTACATCGCGAGGGTCGTCGTGAGCCAGCTCATGGGGGTGCCATCCGTGCACGCGAGCCACGCCCTACGCAAGTGGCGTGGCGCGGGAGACGCGCACGATTGTCGCCCTCCCGCGATCCGACTAGATGGCGGTCGGAGGAGAACACCATGAGGATCGAGGCATTCGGAGCCGGGATGGAGCTGCACCGCGCCGGCGCGCGCGCCGCCGACTTCGCGCGCGCCGGGTTCGACGGCCTCTGGCTCGCCGAGGCCGGGCGCACCGCCTATCTCACGTGCGCGGCCTCGGCGCTCGCCGCGCCCGAGCTCCGCATCGGCACCGCCGTCGCGACCGCGTTTCCACGGAGCCCGATGGTGACGGCGCAGATCGCCTGGGAGCTCGCGGAGGCGACTCGCGGGCGGTTCGTGCTCGGGCTCGGCACGCAGATCAAGGCGCACATCGAGCGGCGCTTCTCGACGGCGTACGACCGGCCGGGCGCGCGCCTCCGCGAGTACGTGCTGGCGCTCCGCGCGATCTTTCGCGCCTTCCAGGGCGAAGAGCGCCTCGACTTCCAGGGCGAGTTCTACCGCTTCAATCTACTGGGTCTCTGGACTCCCGGCCCGATCGAGCATCCCGACGTGCCGATCTATCTGGCGGCGGTCCGGCCATGGATGCTGCGCGCCTGTGGCGAGGTCGCCGACGGCGTGCACGTGCACCCGTTCCACTCGCGCCGTTACCTCGACGAGGTCGTGCGTCCGAACGTGGCCGCCGGCGCCGCCAAGGCCGGCCGCGACCCCGGCGCGGTGAAGCTCGCGTGTCCGGTCTTCACGATCGTCGGCGACAGCGAGGACGAGCGCGCCGAGTGGCGCCAGCGCGCCCGCTTCCAGATCGCGTTCTACGGCTCGACGCCCGCGTACAAGGGCGTCTTCGAGCTGCACGGGTGGGACGGCGTGTCGGAGCGACTGACGCAGCTCCAGCGCCAAGGCGATCTCGCCGGCATGGCGGACTGCATCACCGACGAGATGCTCGCGGTGTACGCCGTGACCAGCACGTGGGCCGACCTGCCGGCGCGGCTCGTCGAGAAGTACGGCGACGTCGCCGAGTGCCTGATCCTCTACTTCGCGACCGACGCGTGGGAGCGCGGTCCGGCCGTGATGGAGCGCTGGCGGGACGCGATCGCGGGTTTGACGCATCCCTGATTTCCACGAGCCCTCGTGTGACTTCGCTCAGCGGCGACCCTGAGGCGTTACGGCAGGAAGCGCGCGACCAGCATGTCGGCGCGTTCTGGTAGCCAGAGGACGCCCGCGGCGACGAGCCTGCCGCCGGGCTCTCTGGCGACCACGACCTCGGGGTAGTCGTTGACGCGGAGCCGTGTCGTCGTGAGGCCGGCGACGCCGAAGGTCGGATCGGGCGTGCCGTCGCGGTGGAGTCGGAGGACGGCGACGCCGTCGTCCCCGTCGCCGTCCGGCAGCGCGGCGGGGCCGCTGACGGCGAGCTCGTCGTCGTCGAGCACGATCAGCGACCGGCCGCTGAACGTCGACGGGAGCGTGCCGCCGAAGCCGGCCTCGAGGCGGCCGTCGACATCGTAGCGGCGGATCTCTTCGCTGGTGAGGACCACGAGCGCGTCGCCGCGGGCGAGTGCCAGCGACTGGAACCACACCTGGGGCAGGAATTCGACCTGCGGGATTCGCGTGATGGTCATGCCGCCATCGCCGAACGACGGATCGACGCGACCCTGCGGGTCGAAGCCGACCAGAATGATCTCGTTCGCCGGGAGGTCGTACAATGCGCCGCCCACCACGATGCGGCCGCTCGCCTGCACGACGACACCGTCGGCCAGCGCGTGCATCGTCACGTCGGGCTCGGCGAGCCCGTCGCTCCCGAACCCGCGGTCGAGGGTGCCGTCGGCCTCGTAACGGGCGACGACCATCCTGGCATCGACGCCGCCGCCGACCCGCGGCGAGACGAGGTAGCCCGCCGTGACGATCTTGCCGTCGGGCTGGAGTGTCACGCCCATGAGCTTGCCGCTCAGCTCGTCGACGGGAGCGCCGCGCGGCCGTGTGTACACGACGCCGCCCTCCCCGAAGCTCGGGTCGAGCTCGCCGTCGGGCAGGTAACGCGCCAGGCCGAAGCCGAAGGTGTTGCCGTCAAAGCGCAGCTCGTTGACGCCGCCGACGAGCAGGATCTTGCCGTCCGGCTGCACGACCATGGCGTTGGCCTCGGCGCCACCAACGGGACCGAAGTTGGTGAGGACGAAGCCGTCGGGAGCGCCGAAGGTCGGGTCGAGGCGCCCGTCCGGAAGGAGGCGCGTCACGGCGAAGGCCCAAAACGGATCTTTCGAGTCGGTCGACGTGCCGCCGACGACGATCCGGCCGTCGGCGAGGACCGCGATGCCGGCCGGGGTATCGTAGCGCGACGCGCCGAGATTGACCGCCGTCTCGCCGCCACTGCCGAACGTCGGGTCGGGGTCGCCGGCGCGCCCGACGCCGTCGGGGCCGCAGCCGGCAAGGGTCACGGCGAGGAGGGCCAGGGTCAGCCATCGGTGTAGTGGGGGCATGGGCCCCGTACTACGCGAGCGAGCGAAGTGGCGACAGAGGCATGCGGCAGTCGCCTACGGGCTCGAAGGCCGCGTGGCCTGAGGCGCGTTCGAACCGGGGACGGCGGTTCCGCGGCCACGCCGGCGGCCTCGTCGCTTCCGCTTCCGGGGGGCGGCCGGCGGCGCTGCTCGTGCCGCGGGTGGGCGGTCGTCTGATTGCGGCCGCGCCAGCGGAGGCAGCCCGCGTGCGACGCGACGCCGCTGCTCGTCCAGCTCCACCGCCTCGATCTCGCGGAGGATCGCGCTCGTGTCGGCCGTCGTCTCGTCGGGCTGCCAGCGACCGGTGAGCACCGTGTCCGCCGTCAGCTCGCTGCGCTCGTAGATGCTCCAGAGCTCCTGCCCGTAGGGGAGCCCGATCGCCGTCGGATCGAAGCGACCGAGAAAGCTCGTCAGGTTGTCGACGTCGCGGATCAGGAGCTCGCGCGCGTTCTGGTTGCGAGACGCGTCGACCCATTGCGGGAAGTCGATCAGCACCGGCCCGCTGACGCCCATCAAGACGTTGAAGTCGGAAAGATCGCCGTGCACGACGCCGGCAGAGAGCATCCGCACCACCTCGCGGAGGAGTTGCTCGAAGACGGTGCGAGCCTCGCCCGCGGTCATCGCCACTTCCCCGAGGCGCGGCGCCGGGTGGCCCGCGGCGTCCGTGACCAGCTCCATGATGAGGACGCCATCGAAGAAGTGGAAAGGCTCCGGGACGCGGACGCCGGCATCCCGCAAGCGATAGATCGCCTCGACCTCGGCGGATCGCCACGCGTCCTCGTCCTTCGAGCGCCCGTAGCTCGTGTGCTTGCTCATGGCGCGCTGGTCGCGGCTGTTCCGCACGCGCCGCCCTTCGAGATAGTCGCTGCGGTGCTTGAACGTCCGGCTGTCGGCATCCTTGTAGATCTTGGCGACGCGTTCCCCGCCGTCGACCGACACCAGATAGATCTGCGCCTCCTTGCCGCTCCGCAGGGGGCGCACAACCTCTGTAATGATGCCCTCGGCTTTCAGGGCGGTGAGGCTGTCCGGTACGCGCATCTTCCTTCTCCTCGACTCCGGGCTGACGAACCGGAGCTCGTGAGGGCGCCGCACCGGTTGGCCCAGTGCGACCGGAAGACGTGCGCCCTTGTACTACGCGGAGAGGTCGGGAACCAGCGCCATGGATCCCCATGAAGGTTGCGCCGCAGACACGGCCGGTGGCAGGATCGCCGGCCGCCGAGATGGGGACTCCTGCCCGAACCAGCCACATGTGGTCTCGCTGGCTGTATCTCCGCATCCTCGGCGCGCTGCATACCGCGACCTTCCTCTCGCTGGCTCCGGAGATCGCCGGTCTCGTCGGTCCACGCGGCATCTTTCCGGCCGCGGAGCAGCTGGCGGTCGTCGCGCGTCGCGAGCCGAATGTGTGGGATCGGTTCCTGGCCGCACCGACGGTCCTCTGGCTCGGGACCGACGTGTGGGTGCTCCATGGGCTCTGTTGGATCGGCGCCGCGGCCGGCCTTCTGGTCGTCGTCAACCGTGTCCCGCGCTTCGCCCTCGCGCTCTGCTGGGCGTGCTACCTCTCCTTCGTCACGATCGCGCCGCAGTTCTCGTGGTACGCGGCCGACCGACTGCTGATCGAGGCGACGCTGCTCGCGACGTTCCTCGCGCCCGCCGGCATACGACCCGGGCTCGGCGCGTCGCCGGGCACCGTCATGGTGCTCCTCTGGCGCTGGCTCCTCTTCCGCCTGATGCTCGAGACCGGCCTGTCGAAGATCCTGAGCGGCGATCCGACCTGGCGATCGCTCCGGACCATGGACTTCTTCTTCGAGACCTCGCCTTTCCCGACGTGGCTCGGATGGCTCGCCCACCAGCTTCCGCATGCGGTGCATCGGGTCATGACCGGATACGTGCTCTTCAGCGAGATCGCGTGCAGCGTGCTCGTGCTCCTCGGCCGGCGGCTTCGCGGCTTCGCGCTCGCGGTGTGGACGCTCATGCAGACGGGCATCCTGCTCACCGGCAACTTCAACACCTTCAACTACCACGCGATCGCGCTCGCCATTCTGGTCGCGGACGACGCCATGCTCGGCCGTGTGCTGCGCTTCGTGCCGGCCGTCGCTGGCGCGACCAAGGATCGTCTCGCTCGCTCGAGCGGGGCGTTCCTGTGCGTCTACTTCGTCGTCACCGTCGTCGTGACGGGCGAGTTCTTCGGGCTTCCGACGACGCGCCTCGTCGACGCCACCCGTGCCTTTCGGAGCGCCAACCACTACGTGCTCTATCCCACCATTCCGCTGGAGCGCCGGGTGGTCATCTTCGAGGGATCGAACGACGGGGGCAGCACGTGGCGACCCTACGAGTATCGGGTTCAGCCGCAGCGTTTGGACGCGAGGCCGCGCTTCATCGCGCCCGCCCATCCCCGCTTCGATCGCAATGCGACGCTCCCCTTCGAGTCGGAGCCGCCGCTCCCGTACGAGTCGTTCCCGTTCGTTCTCCGCACGGCCCGGAGGCTTCTCGAAGGCGAGCCGTCCGTGATAGCGCTCTTCGCCGGAAACCCGTTTCCGGACGCGCACCCCGAGATGATTCGGACGCCGGTCTACCGCTACCGCTTCACCGACGCGCGCACGCTCCTCGACACCGGCAACTGGTGGTCGCGCGAGGCGATCGAGCTCTATGCGCCGAAACGTCCGTGAGATAGCCGACGACCCCGTCTTGCGGGTCTATGGAGCGCTGCTCGCGGCGATCCACGTGCTGACGTTCTGGTTCTGGCATCAGTCGGCGGATCTCGCGGCGGTGCTCGGACCGGATGCCGAGCCGATCTGCTGGCCGTTCTGGGAGAGCTGCTGGCGCCATCGCTTCCACGACCTGACTTCGCTCCGCATCGTCGTCTGGAGCTACGGCGTGCTCGCCGTCCTCCCGATCGTTCTCTTCGCACGGCGACGTTGGACGGCGCTGGCGTGGTGGTCGTTGCTCGCCGCGAGCCTGGTCGAGCTCGCGATCGTCGCGCAGGACTTCCGGCTCCGCTCGAATCAGCACTACATGGCGACGCTCGCCTGGTTCGCCTTCCTCTTCGTGCCCGGCAAACGCGACACGATGCGGATGCTGATCGCGCTCTTCTACTTCTGGGCCGGCCTCCTCAAGACCAACTACGAATGGCTCTCGGGAGCGGCGCTGGAGACGCCCATACGCCCGTTTCCCGGACCGCTGCTCCCGCTCGCGTGCGGCTACGTCGTCGTGCTCGAGGTGGTGCTCGTCTGGGGCCTGTTCAGCCGGCGCGCGTGGCTCTTCTGGGCGACCTTCGCGCAGCTGGTGCTCTTTCAGATCGTGTCGTGGCAGCGTGTCGGCTTCTATTACCCGTTGATGATGTTGGCGCTGCTCGCGATCTATCCCATGGCGCGTCCGTCGGACGGGAACGCCGTCCTGCCGCTGCGATTCGCGCGCGGACGCGAGGCCCCGGCGGCCACGGCGTTCCTCCTGACGGTGTGTCTGCTCCAGCTCGTGCCGCTCCTCTTCCCGGGCGAGTCCGCCGTGACGGGCGAAGGCCGGATGTTCGCGCTCCACATGTTCGATGCCGCGGTTCGCTGTGAGGCGTCGGTCGACTTGCAACTGCCGGACGGATCGCGCCAGCGGCATTGGCTTCAACCGGCCGTTGTCGTCACGGATCCGCTGCGATCCCGATCGTGTTTCTGAACCGGGCCCAGGCGCTCTGCCGGAGTCCCGAGCACGGTAAGACGTTCGTCGATTTCGATCTCTACGTCGACGCGAAAAAGGCGACCGACGCCGCGATGCGCCCGCTCATCGCGATGCCGAACGTCTGCGCGAGCGCGCCGACGTACGCGGTGTGGCGGCACAACTGGTGGATCAACCCCTAATTCGCGGGTTCAGTCGAAGCTCGGTCCGCTGCAATCCGCCGCGCAGCCGTCGAAATTGACGGTGTTGCCGTCGTCACAGACTTCGCCACACTCGAGGACGTTGTTGCCGCACACGGACGTCGGCTCGCTTTGACAGGTGGCGGAACAGCCGTCGCAATTGGTTGTGTTGGCGTCGTCGCACTGCTCACCGCACTCGATGCTGCCGTTGCCGCACGCGGGTGTCGGTTCGGTCGTGCAGACCGAGGAGCAGCCGTCGCAATCGGTCGTGTTGCCGTCGTCGCACTGCTCGCCGAAGCCACCGCATTCGAAGAAGCAGCCGAGGAGACACCCAAAATCGCCAGGGAAACAGGACCCGGTGCAGTCGTCGAAGCAACCGGCATCGAAGGGGTTGAGGACACCGTCGCCGCAGACGTTGAACGTGCAATCGTTCTTGCAACCGTCGTTCTCGTCAGTGTTGCCGTCGTCGCAGTCCTCGCCGGGATCGACGGCACCGTTCCCGCAGCCGGGCGTCGGGGTCGCGGTCGGTGTCTCCTCGTCGGTTGCCGTCGGTGTCGGTGTCTCCGTCGGCGTCTCGGTCGGGGTCGGCGTGTCGGTCGGCGTCTCCGTCTCGGTGGCCGTCGGGCTCGGGGTCGGCGTCTCGGTGGCCGTCGCCGTGACGTCTGGCGTGACCGTCGGCGTCGGGGTTTCGATCGCCGTCGAGATCTCGGTCGGTGTCGGTGTCGGTCGTCGGTGTCGGCGTGGCGGTCGCTGCGTCCGTGGTGGTGGGCGACGGTGTCGGCCCTGTGGGATCGCTCGGCACGCAGAGCTCCCGGGGTCGGAAGGTCTGCAGGGTGTCGGGGCCGAACTGGTTGTTGGTGAAGAACATGGCGCCGGGCCGGAACGACCGCGACCCCGCCGCCAGTCGGACCTCGTAGCAGAGGAGAGAGGAGCCGGGGCCGCTGATGCCTTCGCCGTTCTTGTCGGCCGCGAGGCACAGGCGTCGCGGCCGGATGACGTTCACCTTGCGCGTGCCGAACTGGTCCACCAGCTGCACGTTGGATACGGGAGTGCGCGGCCCTTTGACGCGGTAGCACTTGAAGTGATCGAGCGTCGGTACGGCCGGTGTGGGCGGCGTCGTGGCGAGGTCCTTCCGGCTCGGGACGAGCAGCATCTCGGGCCTCCGGATCGTGACCGTCGTCGATCCGAACTGATTCACGACCACTTGGCTCACGGGAGCGAATGCCGGCGTTCGTTGCCGGATGCGATAGGCGATCAGATGATCGAGGTCCGTCGGCGCGGAAGGGTCTTCCCCGTTCTTGTCCGCCGGCGTGCAGATGCGTCGCGGCTGCGAGACGTCGACGGTGGACGCCCCCTGCGCGTCGACGAGCTCGACCCCGGGGCGCCGAAACGATTGGCGGCGAACCGCGTAGCACTGGAAATGGTCCAGGCTCGCGGCGAGTGCGGCGACATCGGCGGTCAGCAGCAGGGCTCCCAGCAGTACGCCGGCGAGCAAGCGGAGACGAATGGACACGGAGACCCCCTTCAGGTGAGCGCGATAGCTGACCGGCCGGCACCGTGCCTCGCGGAGCTGCCGGGTGTCAATGAAAAAGCGCGCATCACGTGCGCGCCGATGCCGGTGCGACTTCGCTCGCGGGTCGCGGCCGGGCCCGGCGAAGAACGGAAGCATTTCAACGATTCCCACCAACTGGTAAATCGAGCCGTGCTCGCCCAATGGCTGATCCTCGAGCGCTATCGCGTGCTCGGCGAGCTCGGGCGGGGCGCGATGGGCATCGTCTACAAGGCGCACGACGAGCGCCTCGACCGCGTGATCGCGCTGAAGACGATCCGCAAAGACCACTACGTCGCGGCCGAGCCCGAGCAACAAGTGCTGGAACGCTTTCGGCGCGAGGCCAGGGCCGCCGGCAAGCTCTCGCACCCCGGGATCGTCACCATCTACGACATCAGCGAGGCGGGGGACGACCTCTACATCGCGATGGAGTTCGTGGACGGCGAGCCGCTCGGCGCACGCATGCGTGCAACGCCCCGCATGGCGGTGGCGGAGGCGGCGCGCATCGTCACGGGCGTCTGCGAGGCGCTCGAGTACGCCCATGCCCACGGGGTGATCCACCGCGACGTCAAGCCGGACAACATCATGTGCTGCGCCAATGGAGACGTGAAGCTGACGGACTTCGGCATCGCGCGCATAGTCTCGGGGCCGGCAACGCACACCGGTCCGGCGCGGGGCACGCCGCGCTACATGGCGCCGGAGCAATGGCGCGGCGACCCGGTCGACGGCCGCGCCGACGTCTACGCGGTTGGGATCATCCTCTATGAGCTGCTGACCGGTGGCCCAACCTTCGCCACGAAATCGCCGAGCGAGCTCCGGGATCGGGTGTTGCACGAGGAACCGGTCCCTCCCTCGCGGGTGAATCCCGCGCTCCCCGCCGCCATCGATCCCATCGTGCGACGCGCGATCGCGCGCGAGCCGGCCGAGCGTCATGCCACCGCCGGAGAGCTCGCGCGGGCGCTGGCGCCGTTCGTGACCGACGCGGTCGTGGCGCCGGACGCCGGGTTCGAGGATGCCGTCACCGTCCTCGGCTCCCAACCGGAAGAGGCAACGGAAGGCGAGCCCGGCTTCGTGCCGGGCCGCAGGATCGCGCTCGCGACCGCCGCGCTCGGCGTGATCGCGCTCGCGATCGCGGGCGTCTGGTGGGCGATGCCGCCGCGACGCTCCTTGCCCATGCCTCCGCCCCGCGCGGTCGTCACGGCAGCACCTGTTGCCGTCGCACGCGTCGAGGCAACTCCGTCCGTCGCAGCGACGGTCACCGCCGCCGCAGCTACGCCGGCGGTCGGGTCGGCCTACCGCGAAGCCGGCGCCACCCTCGGAGATCCCGAGCAAACCGACGCGACGAAGCTCGCCGTCGTCGCCACGCTCGCCAACGACTCGAGCGACGCCGCCACCGACGTCCTCCTGGCGTCGACCCGGAACGCGTCGATCCTGGTATCGATGGCGGCCGTGAAGGCCCTCGCGGGGCGGCCGTGCGCGCGGATCGTGGAGCCGCTCACCGCGCTGCTGGTCGACGAGGAGTGGCAACGCCGTGCGTGGGCCGCCAAGATCCTCGGGGGAGAGGGCTGCATCGGGGCGCGCGACGCCCTCGCGGCGCGACGCGGCCGCGAGACCGACGCGCGCGTCGCGAAGCTCGTGGACGACGCCATCGAGATGCTCGACGAGAAGGAGGCCGACCGATGAGATTCGCAACGTCGACGATGCTCGCGCTCGTCGTGCTGGTCGCGGGATGCGCCACCGTGCGGCCAGTGGTCCAACCCAAACCCTGGGACCGCCAGGCCGACAGTGGACCGCTCCAGGTCTTCGGCGCGGACCCGGCGAGCCCCGGCCAGCAAGTGTTCCAGGCCTTGCTGCGTGAGCCGTCGGTGGAGGCGCTCCTCAAACGCGAGGGTCAACCGGACACGCTCGAGGTCGTCGGGAGCCGCTTGAAGCCGAAGCAGATCCTGCTCACCTACAAGCGGCGGGGCGCGGGGCGCCCTCGCCGCATCGTTCTCGACTCCGCCAACGACGGGTTCGTCGCGCGCGCGCCCGAGCCGCTCGCCACTCCGACACCGGCGGCGCGGCGCGGCCGTGGCCCCAAGCCGTCGGGTAAGAAGTCGCCGGAGCCGGCGGCCGTTCGCGAGAGCGACCCCAGTGCAGAGCCGACCCCGACGGCGCGACAGCAGTTGGAATGCCCCATCGACGCCACCCGGCCCGATTGCAAGGCGCTCTGCGGACCCGGCGCCTCCTATGAGTGGTGTGTCAGGGTCCCTTCGCCTTGAATAGCGCCGGCGTGTTCTTCTGGGCGGTCGCGAACTCGGTCTGCCAGCAGGCGGAGCTCACGCCGTCGTCGATGATCAGCTGCACCGTCACGGGCAGCGTGAGCCCGAGGGTCGGGAGCGCGAGGTTCGTGCCTTTACCCTGCACCTGTAGCTTGGCCTTGCCGGCGGTTCCGGCCTGGAGCTGCACGCTCGTCAAGCCGTTGGGAGCGCCGGGCTTGTTCTTGTACTTGAAACCCTTGGGGGCGGCCGGTTGGCCGATCGTCTTCCAGCACGGTTGGTTGCCGCAGATCCCGCCCGGAAGCAGCTCGGCATCCTGCAGCGGCTGTGGGTTCGCCGACGCATCGTAGAGGCACACGCGATAGCTGGCGGACCCGTTCACCGGGTCGGCGAACTCGCCGACGGCGGTCGCGGCGCCCTTCGTCCATTTCCATTGCAACTGGTCTTTGGCGGGTTCGGCGTTGTCCTTGATCTGCAGCGACGAGGCCAGCGCCGCAGCGACGTGGCAGCCGGTCGCCGGCGCCGGGCCGCAGAGCGAGGCGGCCGCTTCCACCGAGCCGCGATCGCAGGCCGCGCCCTCCGGACGAGTCTCGCCGCGCTGGTCCTCGCCGAGACTGCAAGTGCCCGTGTCGCGCGCGGGGCTGCCGGCTGCCAGGCGATGGGTCGCGGTCGGTCCGCCATTCTCGTCGAGCGCTTCGAGGAGTGGGTCGATGGGGCTTCCCCCCGTGCCGACGAGGTCGTCCGGGTGCACGAAGCCGGTGCTGGCGGTGCCGTCGCCGATCAGGTTGTGACCCGCGCTGGCGAAGGCGCCCTGCACGTCCGGCCCCGTGCCGGTCGTCGCGTTACCGGCGATGATGGTGTTGCGGATGGTCGCGGTTCCGGTGTCGCGGAAGTAGCCGCCGCCCTTGTTGCCGGTGTTGTCGGTGATCGTGCTCGAGTCGATGGTCACGGTGCACGGATTGGAACCGTTCAGGCCCTGGATGACGCCGCCACCGCCTAGCCCGGTCGACGTGTTTCCTGTGACGGTGCTGTTCTCGAGCGTGTACGTCGTGTTCTGGCAGGCGATGCCGCCGCCGCCCGCGCCGCCGGCATCGTTGTTGGAGACGGTGCTCCGCCGGATCGTCGCCGGCCGGTTGACCATGATGCCGCCGCCGCCGGCGTCGAAGGCGATCGCGGCATCCAGGTCGTTGTCGTCGAACGTGCTGTCCTCGACCAACGTCGGCGCGAAGATGTACAGCCCGCCGGCGTCCGTATGCGCCGTGTTGTTGCGGAAGACGCTGCGCCGGATGGTCGCCATGCCTTCGGTCTGGACGGCGAGCCCACCGCCCGTCACGGCGCCGGAGTTTCCCTCGAAGAGACAGTCTTCGGCGAGGAGCGCCACGTGCCGGGTGAGGGTTCCATCGATCCGCGCCCCGCCGCCGCTTTCGATCGCGGTGAGAGTCCCGTTTGCGAAACGCAAGTTGCGGAGCGTCACGGCGATGCTGGAGGCCGGACCGAGCGGCGGGACTCCGTTCGGGGGCTGGGCGTCGAGCACGCGATCGCCGAGGCCGACGGCGTCGATCGTCGTCGGCGAGACCCCCATGCCCTGCAGCGTCACGTCGCTCCGGACGTCGAGGTCGCCGGTCGCGTTGAGATCTTCTTCGTCGCCCGTGATGGTGAGCACGTAGGTTCCCGCTGCGAGCTCGATCACGTCGGCGCTCGACCCGGCGGGACAACCGTCGACGGCAGCGTTGATGTTGGCGGCCTGAATGGCTTCGCGGAGTGAGCAGTCACCGTCCGCGTTGAGCTCGTCGCTGAAGGTGTTCGGCACGATCGTCGTGGCGTGGGCTCCCGACGATGAGGACAGCACGACCGTTGCGACGGTCAGGCAGACAATGATCGATGCGCGCCGCGATAGCGTCATGACGGACCTCGTTTCATTGGGAGGTTGTCGGAGATACCGCCGATCATCGTCGAATGTCCAGGAAGGCAGAGGCGATCACCCACGTATGTGAGGAAGGGTGGTGCGCCCGGCCGGACGCCGAGCTGCCATTCGATCGCGCGCGGCGCGACCCCGGATGCGCGGATCGTGCCGTCGTGGAGGCCGTGGAGATGATGCGCCGCGCAGACGGCCGTACGGTTGTCGCGGCGGTTGTCGCCGCCGCGCGAGCGGAAGCGGATGTGGTGGTCGTGGAGATTCCGGCGCGAGCTGCAGGCGGGGACCGTGCAGCGCCAGCCGTCGCGGGCGAAGACGGGATCGTGGTGGCGCGGCGTGCTCTCCCAATGCGTGATGACGTGGCGCAACAAGTGTTCGAGGGCCGTCCAGCGCGGCTCTTCTGGACGCGCAAACGCATCGAGCACGTCGCGTAGCAGCGCCACGACGGATGTCGGTCCCGTGAATCGGATCTCGGCGTCCGAAACCTCGTGCGCACGGATTTGCAGTCGCGCGTGCGGTGACAAATCGCGGCACTGATCCGGGGGTGTGACGGGAATCGGCGACGGCAAGCGGCTGTCGACCGCAGGCGGCGCCAGCGAGACGCTGGACCCGAGCGCGTCGCGGGAGGCCAGCACCCAATCGACCTCGTCGCAGAGGCGGCGCACGGTCACGGACTCCGCCCGCGCGATCCACGCCGGCGCGGTCGTACGGTCGAGCACCGGAAGCAGCGCGAGCGCGCGGACCCACGAAAGGCGGCCGTCGCGGTAGGCGCGGTCGAAATCGGCGCTCCGGAGGGTCGCCTTCTCGATCTTCAACAGCGCCCAGGCTTTCCGGACTCCGATGCCGAGGCGCTCGCGGACGTAGTCGTCGAAAGCCGGATAGCCGAATGATCTATAGATGCGCTGATCGACCACGACGCGCAGCAGCCGGCCGATGCGCGGCTCGGTGGTCCGGAGGACGCGCACGGCTTCGACCAAGCGTGCGTCGAGGGCAAATGGATCGGAGGGCGGCGCGAATGGCTCGTGGCCCCTCGGTGTAGGTGGCACGTCGCTCGATCGTGTGGGCGGCACCTCGCCGCCGAGCGTAGCGGCGTTCTGGTCGTGCGCACGGGTGCCCGCCTCTCGCCGGCGAGCGCGGCGCGCCAGCCGAAGCGCCTCCAGTAACACGCGGTCGCCCATCGACGTGCCGCGCGGCGCGCCCGAGGAGCCCTCGGCGGCGACGATCTCGGCGGCGCGCCAGTCGGAGAGCGGCTCGCCGGCGGCGCGCGACGCGAGCTCGAGGGCGCGGCGCCAGAGGGCGCGGACGCGGGCCGGGCAGACGAAGCGCCAGCGTACCGCGGGCTCGCCGTCGATCTCGTTGGGATCGCCGTCCGGATCGGCGGGGACGCCGTCCGGGTGGCGGGCGCGCGCGACGAGGCGTTCCAACGTTTCGACGGTCGAACGGCGGGCGATTGCGAGCCACTGTTCCTGGTCCGCGGCGACGGCGACCGTGCAGATCGCGCGCGCCGCCGCCCACGAGAGCTCCGAGCGGTCGTAGGCGGTCGAGACGGCCGGCAGCGCGTCGAGACGCGCCGCCAGCCAGGCGGCGCTCTGGAGCGTTCGCGCCGACACGCCGAGGCGCTCGCGCGCATAGTCGCTCAGCCGAACGAACCCGAGCCGGCGATATGCCCGGCCGCGCACGAACGCGCGCGCCGCACAGCCGAGCTCGCGACGCATCGCCGCTTCGTTCCGGCACGCGAGCCGGAGCTCGAGGTCCAGGCCCGCCGCGAAGCGCGCGCGCTCCGACTGCAGGGCGCGATCGCGGTCGGCGTCGACGGATGGTTGCCCCGCCTCGGGGCGCCGCAGCCGGCGCACGACTCCGCGCAACCCGAAGAAACGTCGCGGGCGTTCTGCGCGGTGGGCTGGAGAGATCATCTGCGGACGACCCCGGTGTGCGATACGAAAACCCTATCGAGACTGTCTCGGTAGTAGAGAGGCGAAGATTAGACGAAACCTCACCGAGAGTCAAGAAAAATCTTCGCCAACGGCACGATCGGCCGTTTTCGGACGTCGATGCCGTGGCCCCGTTGCGTCTCGGCCCGCGGCGGCAAATCCTGCCAGCATGCGTGAATTGCAATGCTACGACGTCTTCGAGACCGCACGCGGCTTCGTCGCGATCGCGTGGGGCGCGAACGGCATCACGAGTCTCCGCCTACCGGTCGGATCGTCCGTGGCGGCGGAGCATGCGGTCTTGAAGCGGGTCGCGCCGGCCGGTCGGGCGAACCCGTCGGCCGAAATCGCCGCGATCATCGATGCCGCCAAGCGCTATTTCATCGGTGAGCACGTCGACTTCAGCGGCGTCACCGTCGACCTCGGTGAGCAGGATCCTTTCTTCGCGAGCGTCTACGCCCTCGTTCGCAAGCTCGGCTGGGGGGAGACGACGACGTACGGCGCGATCGCGAAGGCGCTCGGCGCCGGACCCGAAGCGGCGCGCGACGTGGGGAAGGCGATGGCGTCGAATCCGGTTCCGCTGATCGTCCCTTGCCACCGCGTGCTCGCGGCGGGTGGGAAGATCGGTGGATTCTCGGCACCCGGAGGCTCCGATACCAAGACGTGGATGCTCGAGCTCGAGGGCGCCGCGCCGCGGCCCGTGCCGCCGGCACCCGCGCGTCAGGCCGCGTTTGGTTTTGCCACGGAGCGGCCAGCGGCGCGCAAGTGACCTGCAGAGCCACGGCTTTGGTGCGCGAGTCCGGTCAAGGGAGAATGGTCAGCAGTCGCGTCGACACGTTGTTGACCTCGTCGGTCTCGAGCACTTGACGGTCCGCGTCGGTCGCGAGGATCAGCGAGTAGGTGCCGGACGGTAGGTTCGGAACGACGGCGGAGCCAAAGCGCGTGTAAGTGTCACCGCCGGGATTCAACGGACGTGGATTCGGCGTCTCCGAGAGCGGGGTGTCCGCGTCATCCAGTACGGCGTTGCTCGACAGGTACAACCGATCGGTCCACCCGGAACCGCTCGGCGTGGGGCCGGTGCCTTGATTCCTCACGGCCCAGGTGAATGGCAGCGTCTGGCCGACACGAGTCTCGGCCGGCGCGCCGAACCAGATCGGCACGAGATCGGGGGTGGAGATCAGGAAGGGCAGGGAACGTACGTTGTTTTCCTCGTTGGTTTCGAGCACGTTCTGGGCCCCGTCCACCACCAGCAGAACGTGATAGTTCCCGCCCGAAATCATCGGTATCCAGATCCATTGATTGGCCGTATATCCCGCCCCGGGAACGAGTCCGCTCGCCGGCACGACGTGGAGTAGCGTATCCGTGCCGTCGAGTACCGCATCGGCGGAGAGATAGAGCCGATCTTGCGACTCGCCGGTCAAGGTTGCGATGCCGCCGTCGTTCGAGACTTGCCACGTCAACGCTGTCCAGCTACCCGACGGCGCGACACCGCTACCGCCGAGCGCGGTGGGTCTCAGATCCGGCGCCGTAATCGTGAACGGGATGACGAGCTGATTGTTGTTTTCGTTGCTCTCGGCGAGCTGGCTGTGGCGGTCGGCGACCAGGATCAGGAAGTACGGTCCAGGCGTACTCGGTGTGAGCCTCCCGCCGTTGGCCGTATAGGTGCCACCGGGCGGCAGGGAGATCGGGCTGCGGGTCTGGCCGGTCAGGGGCACGTCCGAGGAATCCAGGACGCTATCGGACGAGAGGTACACGACATCCGTCCATGCCACCGGCAACGTTGCGCCCCCGGTGTTGGTGACCGTCCACGTCAACATGACGGATCGGCCCGCTCGCGCGCTATTCGGGCCGAGCTGAACGGCGATCAGATCCGGCATTGGTATCGGCGTGACCGTCGCGGTCGGTGTTCGAATGGCACTTGCGGTCCGGGTGGGCGTCGTCGTCTGGATCGGCGTCGTAGTGCGTGTGGCGATGGGCGTCCGCGTCCGGGTCGGGATTGCGGTGCGTGTGGCGATGGGCGTCCGGGTCCGCGTGGGGCTCGGGGACCGCGTCGGTATCGGCGTCACGCTGGGCGTCGGCGTCCGTGTCGGGCTGGGCGTCGGCGTCGGTGTCGGGCTGGGCGTCGGCGTCGATGTCGTGCTGGGCGTCGGCGTCGATGTCGTGCTGGGCGTCGGCGTCGGTGTCGGGCTGGGCGTCGGCGTCGGTGTCCGGCTGGGCGTCGGCGTCGGTGTCCGGCTGGGCGTCGGCGTCGGTGTCGATGTCGGGCTGCGCGTCGGCGTGAGGGTGGGCGTCGTCGTACGGAGGAGCGTCGGTGTGGGGGTCGGGACCGTCACGCTGCAATCCACCTCGCAACCGTCGCCGGGCACGGCGTTGCCGTCGTCACAACTCTCACCCGTCGTCACGACGCCGTTTCCGCACCGGGTCGTCGTACAGTTGGCATCGCAGCCGTCACCGCTGACGTCGTTGCCATCGTCGCACTGCTGACCGGAGGTGATGGCACCGTCACCGCAGACACCGGCCTGCACGAACAGGATGTCGCGGTCGGTGCCGATCGTGCCGCCGAGGGTGTCTATCGAATACCAAGCGAGCACCCAGTTGCCGTGCCCATCGCTCCTCGCACGGATCGCGGCGTCCTGCTGCCACAAGACGACCGGGGGAGGCCACACCATCGCCGTGGCGGTCCATGTCGCGCCCCCATCGGTGGACGTTCGCAGGCGAGACCGGTGAGACGTGCCCCACGTCGCAACCCAGAGACCGCTGTCATCCGTAGCGACGTCCGGTCCAAAGTCCCAGAGGTCGTCGTCGGTGGTCGCTAGGTCGTTGAGCGCCATCGGGACGGTCCACGTCAGGCCCGCGTCGAGCGAGCGCGCGAAGACCACGTCCCCGTCGATGCCGAGCGGCCCACCCATCGAGCTCCATACCGCGATCCACGTGCCGTCGTGGTCGACGGCAAGGTCTACGAAATTGTCGTAGGCCGTGTCGCCTGTCGCACCGACGTTGAGCGGGACCGGCGTGCTCCATGTAACGCCGCCGTCGACCGATCGCGCCATCAGGATGTCCTCGTCCGCGCGCATGGTCCCGCCGACCGGACCGTCGGAGGTCCACGCCGCGATCCAGGTGCCCGCGCCGTCGGTGGCGAGATCGATGCCGGTATCGTTGCCGACGTCGGTGGTGGCGTTGTCGTTGAGCAGTGCAGGTGCGGTCCACGTCGCTCCATTGTCGGTCGAGCGCACCACGACGATGTCCCAGTCGATTCCCGCGGTGCCGCCGAACGTATCGGTCGAGTTCCATGCGACGAGCCAGGTGCCCTGGCCGTCCGTGGTGATTTGCGGAAAGTAGTCCTGCCCTGAGTCCGTGGACCCGTTCGGTTTCAAGGGAGCAGGCGGCGTCCAGGTCAGCCCGCCGTCGACGGATCGTGCGAACACGACGTCGCTCTCGAAATTGACGGTGCCACCGAGCGACGGGTCGTCGGCATACCACACGGCCAACCACGTCCCTGATCCATCGGTGGTGATCTCCGGCCTCAGGTCGTTGCCGACGTCGGTGGCGGCATTGGTGTTCAGCGCCACCGGCGAGCTCCAGGTGGCACCGGCGTCGACGGATCGTGCCGTAAGAACGTCGTAGTCGGAGCCGATGGTGCCGCCGAGCGTATCGTGCGACTCCCACACCGCAATCCAGATGCCGGCGCCATCGGTCGCGATCTGTGGGCTCGTGTCATCGCCGGAGTCGATCGCGGCGTTGCCGTTCAGCGCGGCCGGGGCCCGAGACGGGATGAAGGTCGACGCCGACGCGCTATGGGCGTCAGCGAGGCCGGCGAGGATCACGGCGGCGAGAATCACACATCTGGGCGGGCTCATGGACTCTCCTATCGAGGTGCCAGAGCGCCGCGACTGCGTGGGAACAAACGGCCAGGCTGACGGCACTGTGTCACGGCGGCGCGAGTGGCGTCCATCGAAATCGGACGCAGCTACCATCGCAGCAGCCGTACTCCGCCGGTCCGAAGAGGCTGTTCAGGTACTCCTCCAGGGTCGTTCGAAAGCTCAGCTGGGCGGAGACGACGACGTACGGCGCGATCGCGAAGGCGCTCGGCGCAGGCCCCGAAGCGGCGCGCGACGTGGGGAAGGAGATGGCGTCGAATCCGATTCCGCTGATCGTCCCTTGCCACCGCGTGCTCGCGGCGGGGGGGAAGATCGGTGGATTCTCGGCACCCAAGGCCGACACCAAGATGTGGATGCTCGAGCTCGAGGCCGCCGCGCCGCGGCCAGTGCCGACGGCGCCCGCGCGTCAGGCAGCGTTCGGTTTTGCCACTGAGAGGCCAGCGCCGTGCAAGTGACCTGACGAGCGTGCTCGCGATCGCGGGCGAACGCGGCCGTGCGCGCGGATCGTGGGGCCGCTCACCGCGCTGCTGGCCGACGAGGAGTGTAACGCCGAGCGTGGCCGCCAAGATCCTCGGTGTAGAGGGCTGCGATCGGGCGCGCGACGCCTCGCGGCGCGACGCGGCCGCGAGACCGATGCGCGTGTCTCGAAGCTCGTGGACGACGCCATCAAGATGCTCGACGAGCGGGAGGCCCGACCGATGAGACGCGATGGTGCTCGGCCACCGGCCGCAAAGTTGACGATGCTCGCGCTACTCGTGCTCGCCGGGGGATGCGGCACCGTGCGGCCAGTGGTCCGACCTGGACCATGGGACCGCCACGCCGACAGTGGCCCGCTCCAAGTTCTTCGGGGCGGACCCGACGAGCCCCGACCAGCAAGTGTTCCAGGCCCTGCTGCGTGAGCCGTCGCTGGAGGTGCTCCTCGGGCGCGAGGGTCAACCGGACACGCTCGAGGTCGTCGGGAGCCGCTTGAAGCCGAAGCAGATCCTGCTCACCTACACTCGGCGGGGCGCGGGGCCGCCCGCGCCGCATCGCTCTCGACTCCGCCGACGACGGGTTCGTCGCGCGCGTGACCGAGCCACTCACCACCCCGACGCACTCGTCGCGGCCTCTCGCATGATGCAGTTCCCGGTCGGCACGCCAGTATCGCGACACTACCTGCTGCCACGATCAAGAAAAGGTCTAGTCCCGGATCTCAATCTCGCAAATGCTTAGCCATTTGTCCCACTGGCGCGGTTCCTGCCGCGAGATTACTTCCCTGATATCGCTTGCGGTAATCGCTCCCATTCTATACGCATTCAGCAAAACAGCGATATCCGACGGCATGTATAAATGTGAAATCACCTTCCGTCGGTCTGAGTCCAACACCCCCATGCACAATGCCTCGAAGTCCCAATCCGCTGGCGCCTCTGTAGTCCATTTCCTCGCATCAAGTATTAATCGCGTCGCTTCATCGCGGCTGCCGCGTAACCAAGTAATCAGTGCTCTATTATGTTGATATATGATGCTGAGCTCATTGCGTCGCGAGAAATCAATACCCGCGACGATCATTTGGGCGCCTTCGACGTCGCCACGGAGCATCTTACAATAGGCCAAGCTATTGCGTGTATCATCAGTCGGTCTATTGGCGACCATCCATTCGAGAAGCTGCTCTGCGTCCGGCTCTTCGGCAGCTTAAACTTGTTGACTCCGACGATGACGTCCACCGCCGCGATCAATGCGCGCCAGTCATTCGCGCCACGTAAGCCAACTTTTGCAACTCTAGGTCCGTGGGAAATTCCACATGCTGCCAGGCTCCAGCATTAATAGTAATTCCACGTGCCTCGAGTAGCAACTTCACCTCCTCACGCCAATGTAAGTTACGTTCAGGTCGGGTGGTGTCATCTCGATCACACCTATCGCGGGAGACGTCGTGTAGCTTGTCACTACGCGCGCGATCGTCCCATGGTCCAGACTCCTAACCTGCGACAATGAGCGCATGGCAATAAGTCCCATCACGCCGATTGCATCAACATGCGTCGGGCGATTGGTCCGTAGCTTTTCGAGCGCCTCAGTGCCGCTGGGCCGCCCGTTCGCAACGGGAAATGCCAGCGTAGAATCGGCAGCATCATCAAATCTATCGATCACAGCGAGATGCGTTAGAAACGGCTCGTGATTGTCGTCCCACGACCAACGTGACCCAGTCGAGGCATCGACACGCGATTTCCAATACCCAGCAGTGACGGAGCCGCCAACGAACTCCAGTGCATCGGCGGATGTTGTTATGCCCAATTCCTGCAAGCGTTTGTACCACGCAAGAGTCTCTGTCGCGATTGACCGTTTTTCATCTTCGGCTAGGAATCGCTTAAGTGTCAACTCTTTCTCAAGAATGCGAAGAGTAACATTCTCTATCGCCGATATCCGCCGTCGACGGGTCCAGGGTGGCATCGCCTCGTCAGCTAGTCCATCAACTTTGTCTAATACTGAGGCGAGGTTAGAGGGCGAATTGGCTCGATACGCCCTGGCTACCTCCCTGAACACTTGAGGCGCCAGGCTCATCTGTTTCTGCTCCCCAGATTGCACCAAGCGATACATGTGATTGGCAGTACAGTTGCAGCTCAGCCGGTTCTCCACCGCAAATCTTGTGCAGCTCTTGAATCGTGGAGTCAGAGGGTAGGATGGACTGTCCTTGCTCGGCGTCCAGCTTGCGGAGAGGTCGCGCGCCAGCTCCTCCGTGTCTGCCCAGCTCCGGAAAGGGCTAACTGAAATCCGATGAAACTGGCGTGGGATCGGCGAAAATACCTCCGTAAGCGCAGGAAACACCGCCTCGGTACCTGCGAGAATCAGCGAGCAGCTATCCAGTCTCTGAAAGAGATTCCGACACATCTGCAGAAGCGATCGATTGTGTGCGAGGCAGTCTCCCTCATCAACAATGAAGACGATCCCGTTCAGTTGATGTCTGCGGAGTTCAGTAACCGTGGTGGCGATGTCATGTGCGATGAGGGCGTCTGGACATACAACCTCAGCAAGGAGTGCAGGTGAAGATGCTAGAACAAGTGGCCACTGGAGGATCGCTAAGTCCACACTAACTCGCTGACGGGCGTGTAGCATCGTGAATAGCCCAGCATAGATAGGTCCGGAGACCCCACCCCAACATCCTGCCGATGCCGCGGCTAGCAGCAGGGAGGAGTAGACGTCATACCAGAATGTCCCGGCTGTTGACGCTTTCGCTTCGTTGAGATCTATACGAACCGGCAAAAGCGCATAGTCATGCGCAATCTTCTCGGTCGCATTCAGCAAGCTAGTCTTGCCGACACCTCGAGTGCCGATCAGGGCAATGTGAGGACTGTCGGAGGCCGCTGTCAGCGAGAGATAATAGGTAATATTCTGTATCTCTGACGCACGACCAGCCAATTTGGACCCACTGCCAACCGGGCGTAGTGTGTAGGGATTTGGCGGGAGCAGCATGCTATGGTTGGGGAGTGCAACGCACCAGCGCGCGTCTCAGTTTAGTATGAGCATCTGTGGCGACAAGGTATTGTTGTCGCTGGGCTGCCGAGCCAACGCCAGCAGGAATAGCAATGTATCCTGCGATACAGGCGATAGCATCGTCAAGCTCAGTGAAAGTGCGGTGAAGATCGTTGTGGCCCCACCAATGTTGACTTCGGCACTGTTCGACAATCGGATCACTCGGGCACTCCGGAGCGAGTGTCTCCATCGCTATGCGGCAACGTTCAAGCCAAGCGGAGAGCTCTTGCAGGCCAATATCGGAACGCAACCCAACGTCTGGAGCTGCGACGAGTTCGTTGAACGTATCGGCGCCCCCGACGGCCGCAATCAGTTGATCGTAGAGTGCCTTAACGCAGGCGAAACCCACCGGCGACACAGGCCGGCCATGACTTACCGCATTGCGAACCGGTAGGAGGTTGCGAAGCTGCTCAAGAAAGGTAGTGCCGCCGAGCCGCTCTTGCAGACCTCGGGTCTCAGCTCGAGAAAGAATCTCAGTTAGTTCACCCAAGGTTAGGTAATATAAGGGGCCCAGTTTCGCGAACGACAAATGGCGCTGCACCTCTTCGTCGCGCTCTGCCTCGCGAATCTTTGCAAGTAAAATGCCGGGTAGCCGGCGTCGCCAGCGTAGCCCTAGAGTGGACTCCATATGTGAGCGAATCAGTTCGCGCAATGCGACTTCGAGACGCAACATCAATGTATATGCGTGGACGTTGACGGATTCGAACGGTAGCATCGGAAAACCTAGGCAATTGGTCGCTCAAAAATGGTCAATCAGGTTCTGGCCAGAAGGCGCGCGGCGCGCATTTTGGCGATCTCCATGTATAAAGTTGATTACCGATCGCCCAGAAGAAGGAGAGGCGGCCGGCAAACTGGTCGACGTCGAGGCCCTTCGAGGGGGCGGCGGACACGTAGTCGAGGCCGTCGGCGAGGGTGAACGCGAGCTCGAGGTCGCACGTCGCTCCGGCTTCCTGCATGTGGTAGCCGCTGATCGAGATCGAGTTGAACTTCAGCATCTCCTGCGACGTGTATTGAATGATGTCGGCGCAGATCCGCACCGAGGGCGTGGGCGGATGGATGTAGTAGGTGTTCCGCACCATGAACTCTTTGAGGATGTCGTTCTGGATGGTGCCGGCCCGGCGTCCGCCTTGCAGGCGGCTGCGTCGATGTGATTGGGGGTATGCGAGGCGCGATCGGCGGCCTCTGTCCCTTCGGGTTCCCTGATGGCGAGGCCGGTCGAACCGAACACATTGGGCGGGCTGTTTCGCGTCGGGCACGATCCCGTACGATTGACCATTCGCCCCGGACGTTCAACCGGCGATGGTGACCAGGTGGTGCTCGGGTCCGAGCATCCACGGAAGAGATCCGCTTCAGGTTGTACGGGTCCCTCGAAATGCCTAGGACTGGGCCCAGGAGCCGCGAACCATGGTCGAGTCCTTGCAACCTTCCCGCTGGTACCGGCATCTCCTCGCGACCGCCGCCCTGGCGCTGCATGACGATCGTCACGGCGGAGGCAGCCCCCATCCCCGTCACCAACCACAGCTTCGAGCTGCCGGTGACCGGCCCCGGTACCTTCATCACCAACGCCCCACCGCCCGGGTGGGCCGCGTATGGCGACAGCCTCGACTTCATCGGGACGCACGATCGGCGTCCTCAATCCCAACAGCACCGTCCTGTACGCCGACCCGGTCCCGGACGGCAGCAACGTCGGCGTGACGTTTCTGCAGCCGCAGATGAACGACGAAGCCGGCCTGCAGCAAACGCTCGCGGCGACGTTGCAGGTGCTCACGCAGTACACCCTGACCGTCGAGGTCGGAAATCTCGCCTACGACGGTGGGCCGTTCCCCTTCACCGGCTTTCCCGGCTACCGCATCGACCTCCTGGCCGGCACCAGCGTGCTCGCTTCCGATGACGACACCCTGTTGCCCGGGGAAGGACGCTTCCTCACCTCGACGGTGGAATTCTCGACCGGGGCGACGCACCCGAACGCGGGCGAGGCGTTGAGCATCCGCCTGGTGAACCTCGATGCCGCACCCGGGATCGAGGTGAACTTCGACGACGTGCGCTTGGACGCCACTCCGCTCAGTCCGTGCCCGGCCGTGCCGCCCGCCGGCTGCAAGACCGCGACGCCGAGCAAGGGCGCCCTGGCGCTCGCTCGGAAGGCCGGCGATCTCGCCAAGAACAGCCTCCTCTGGACGTGGAAGGGACAGGCCACGCTGCTGGCGGAGCTCGCCGATCCGACCGCGACCACCGACTATCGCGTCTGCGTCTACGACGGCGCCACCGACGTCGTCTTCGATCTGCCCGTGGCGGCCGGGGGCTTCTGTGGCACCAAGCCGTGCTGGAAAGCGGCGAGCACGAAGTACACCTACAAGGACAAGCTCGGCTCCGCCGGCGGCGTGACCGAGCTCGCGCTCAAGGCGGGGGCCGACGGCAAGGCGGCGCTGAAGCTGAAGGCGAAGGGCGCGAACCTGAGCATGCCCGGCCTCCCGTTGATCCAGGCTCCGGATCCGGTGCGCGTCGTCCTGGTGAACGAGGACACCAGTGTGTGCTGGACGGCCTCCTACAGCGCCCCGCCGACGGACCCGAGCAGCACGGTGAAGTGGAAGGTCAAGAACGACTGACCGCTGCTGCAGAAATGCCTTGCCGACCTATCCGGGACCGTACTAGGTCCTCACTGCGGCAATTCTCTGCCCGCGCCGGAGGGCACATGCCACGCCAGACTCGTTCGCAGCACCGCCTCATGAGGCCGCTCCTTGCCCTGGTCCTCGCGGCGACGGTGGTGACACGCGCCGAGGCGCAGCAGGTGGTGGGATCCCCCTTCCCAATCGGCGCCGTCAACGTCCTGGGCCTGGCGACCGGTTACGACGGCGATGTCGTGGCCACGACCGCGACAGTCGCCCCGCCCCCACCGTTCTCGCCGCCCCCGCCCTCCGCGGTTGACGGCCCGGTAGGGGTGCTTTGGTACGACGGCGGCGGTCCGCCGGCTCTCGCCAACCACCGGCTCGTCGAGCACTACGACGTCTATGAGCTCGACGCCTTCGTACCGATCGCGCCCCTCGCCCGCGGCGACTACATCACGGCCTGGACGCAGTTCCCCGACGACCCGTTCTACGCCGACGTGAAGATGCGCCGTCTCGGTCCTCACGGCGCTCCCGTCGGCCTCGAGACCGTGATCGCCACCCATCAGCTCTTCGCCATCGATGCGGCGGTCGCGCCTCATGGCGACGGCTTCGTCGTCGTCTGGACGGACGTCGGACGGCTCATGCTCTGGGCGTTCGATGCCACCAGCACGCCGGTGGGGAGCGCGGTCGAGATCGGCGGGACCCCGAATGGAGCGGCGCTCTGGGCGCGGGGTCTGCCGAACGGCGGCGTGCTCGTGGTGTTCAGTGGTTTCGGAGCGAACGACGAGAGCTCGGCCCTCGTGCTCGGTCCCGATCTCGTGCCGGTCGGCCCACAGTTCGACATCGCGACCGACTTCCTCCCCACCGACGTGACGGTGAGCCCCGACGGATCCGTCGGCGTGCTCGTCGGCCGGCCGTACAATCCCCCGGCGCCGCCCAACCTGACCGAGCTCCGCATGCAGGTGTTCGCGCTCGACGGCAGCGCCGTGACCGAGGTGCTGGTGCACTCGCTGCCGGGCGGGGAAATCACGGGTTCCACCGCCGCCTTCGGAGACGGCGGGGCGCTGCTCGTGCTCTGGGGCCAGCGCATCTCCGGCGCGGGCGCGCTTTTGGGCCGCCTCTTCGACGCGGCGGGCGCACCGATCGGCCCGATCGTCGGGGTGGCGGCCGAGAGCCGGCCGCAGAAGCTCCACATCACGCGGCGGAAGGATGGACGCTTCTTCGCCGCCTGGCGCAACGAGAATACCTCCCGTGGCGCGATCATCTCGATCTGCGCCGCCGGCTCCAGCGTCTGCGGCGACGGTGCGGTCAGCACGACGTGCGAGGTCTGCGACGCCGGCGCCGCCAACAGCGACGTCGTGCCCGACGCCTGCCGGAGCGACTGCCGCCCCGCGCGCTGCGGCGACGGTGTGACCGACACGGGCGAGTCGTGCGACGACGGCAACCTGACGGCGTGCGACGGCTGCAACCCGTTCTGCGAGTCCGAAGCCGGCACGGTGTGCGGCGACGGCGTCATCGCGCCGCCCGCCTGCGGCGAGCAGTGCGACGACGGCAACGTCGTCGCCGGCGACGGCTGCGCGCCGACCTGCAGCGTCGAGCGCGCGCCCGGCGGCGGCAGCCCGACGACCGACTGCTGGGCCGCGTGGCACCTCGAGAACCCGAGCAACGTGCCGCTCTACGACAAGCATGGCTTCATCAGCGCCAAGCAAGCCTGCCGAGACAACGATGCCGGCTGCGACTTCGACGGCGGCGTCGCCGGGTCGTGCACCTTCCACGTCGGAGTGTGCGTCAACAACAGCGAGCCGAGCGGCTGTCTGGCGGCCCGCCTCCAGTCGTGGACGATCCGCACCCCGAGCGAGAAGCAGGCGCTCGCGAAGCCGGCACTGGCCGCCGCGCGCGCGGCGCTTTCGGCCGCCGTGGTGCCGAACGTCGTCGGCTCGGGCGACCTCGACGATTGCAGCCCGCCGGCCGACGTCGTCGTGCCGCTCCGCGGGACTCCCGGCGCGTACAAGTCCGGCAAGCTCACGATCAAGACGGTGGCGACGCTCTACAGCGGGCTTGCCGACAAGGACGCGCTGCTCCTGCGCTGCGAGCCGTAAGAGAAGCTCAGATCAGCGAGAGAACCCTTCTCGCCGCACTGGGTATCTGCGTACCGGGTCCGAAGATCGCCTTCACCCCCGCCGTCTCCAGCCGGAGGTGGCGCCAGCGAGACGCTCGACCCGAGCGCGGTTGCATGCGCGAGCAGTCATGTCCCCGATAGTCGCCACCGCACCTCACCAGTTCTCGGGATTACTCGACGGCCCTCGGATCATACAGGACTCGTCCCATCCCCGAACGCCATCGGCGAGAACCTCAGGAGGTGGATGTATGCCATCGCGACGCGTGCTCTTCATCGCTGCACTGTTGGTGGTCCTGGTTCCCGCAGTGAGTTTCGCGAAGCAAAAGTGCGCTGCCGCGAAGATCAAAGCGGCGGTCAAAAAGGCTCAATGCAAGGCCACGCTCGAAGCGAACCGAGCGGCGACCGACAAGCCGATCGACCCGGAGAAGCTCGCAAAATGTGAGTCGCAGTTTTCCGAGGCGTTCGCGAAGCTCGAGGAAAAGGGTGACTGCAGGACGACCGGCGACGCGGCTGCGATCGAGGTGGTCGTCGACACCTTCGTCACAGCTCTCAAGGGTGGACTCGCCTGCCCGAACGGGTGCCTGAACGGAGGCACGATCAACTCAGACTGCAGTTGCACCTGTGCCACTGGGTACGAGTCGATCAATGGCGGCTGCTTCAGAATCATTCCGGACGCCGGGACCAACTGCGGCGCATCGTGTGACGAGATCGCGGGTACGCCCGACAACCCGACCGATGCAAGCCAGAATATCCTGTGTGCAATGCTGTTTCCGGATCGGTTGAATATTCCCTTCTGTTTCGATGGCACGAGCGAGTGCCCGCCCGGGTCGCTGTGCGCGCTGGCCGATGGGGAATGCTATTTCGAATGCACGAGCCCTTGAGCGAGACCACGGACCTGTGAAGCAGTAGCCGATCGCTCGACGCTATCGGCCGATCTCGGCGATCAGATTCAGCACCTTCTTCGCCGCCACCGGGATCTGCGTCCCCGGCCCGAAGATCGCCTTCACTCCCGCCTTTTCGAGCATCTTGTAGTCCTTCGACGGGATGATCCCGCCGACGGTGACCACGATGTCGCCGGCGCCCATGCTTCTTCAGCTCGTCGATCGAGCTGCGGCACGAGCGTCTTGTGCCCGCCCGACTGCGTCGAGATGCCGATCACGTGCACGTCATTCTCGACCGCCTGGCGCGCGACCTCCTCGGGCGTCTGGAAGAGCGTCCCGACGTCGACGTCGAAGCCGAGGTCGGCGAACGCGGTCGCGATCACCTTGGCGCCGCGGTCGTGGCCGTCCTGTCCGATCTTCGCGACCAGCATGCGCGGCCGGCGGCCGTGCTCGGCCGGCGAACTGGTCGACCTCGCCGCGGAGCGCCTTCCACTCGTTGTCGTCGTCGAATGCCTTGCCGTAGACGCCGCTGATCGAGCGGATCTCGGCGTGGTAGCGGCCCCACACCTTCTCCATCGCGTCGGAGATCTCGCCGACGGTGGCGCGGACGCGCGCGGCCTCGATGCCGAGCGCCAGGAGATTTCCCTGACCATTCGCCGCGGCGTTGGTCAGCGCTTCCAACGCAGCGGCGACCTTCTTACCGTCGCGCGTCTCGCGGATCTTCTTCGAGCCGCGCGACCTGCGACTCGCGCACCGCCTTGTTGTCGATCTCGCGCGTGTCGATCTCGGGCTCCTCGGCGAGCTTGAACTTGTTGACGCCGACGATGACGTCCTCGCCGCGGTCGATGCGGGCCTGGCGGCGCGCGGCGGTCTCCTCGATCCGGAGCTTCGGCATGCCGGCCTCGATCGCCTTGGTCATGCCGCCGAGCTTCTCGACCTCCTCGATGATGCCGAGCGCCTTCCGTGCCAGCGCGTGCGTCAGCGACTCCATGAAGTACGAGCCGGCCCACGGGTCGACGACCTTCGGGATCCCGGTCTCGAGCTGCAGGATCAACTGCGTGTTGCGCGCGATGCGCGCCGAGGCGTCGGTCGGGCAGCGCGATCGCCTCGTCGAAGGAGTTGGTGTGGAGGCTCTGCGTGCCGCCGAAGACCGACGCCATCGCCTCGACGGTGGTGCGAATGATGTTGTTGTAGGGGTCCTGCTCGGTGAGCGACGCGCCCGACGTCTGGCAGTGCGTCCGCAGCATCAGCGACGACTGGTTCTTCGGGTTGAAGTGCTTCTTCATCAGGGTCGCCCACAGCAGGCGCGCGGCGCGCATTTTCGCGATCTCCATGTAGAAGTTCATGCCGATCGCCAAGAAGAACGAGAGGCGGCCGGCGAACTGGTCGACGTCGAGGCCCTTCGAGAGCGCGGCGCGCACGTAGTCGAGGCCGTCGGCGAGGGTGAACGCGAGCTCGAGGTCGCACGTCGCTCCGGCTTCCTGCATGTGGTAGCCGCTGATCGAGATCGAGTTGAACTTCGGCATCTCCTGCGACGTGTACTCAATGATGTCGGCGCAGATCCGCATCGAGGGCGTGGGCGGATAGATGTAGGTGTTCCGCACCATGAACTCTTTCAGGATGTCGTTCTGGATGGTGCCGGTGAGCTGCGCGCGCGGGACGCCTTGCTCCTCGCCGGCGACGATGAAGCTCGCGAGCACCGGCAGCACGGCGCCGTTCATCGTCATCGACACCGACATCTTGTCGAGCGGGACGCCGTCGAAGAGGATCTTCATGTCCTCGACCGAGTCGATGGCGACGCCCGCCTTGCCGACGTCGCCGACGACGCGCGGGTGGTCGCGAGTCGTAGCCGCGGTGGGTGGCGAGGTCGAAGGCGACCGAGAGGCCCATCTGCCCGGCGGCGAGGTTCGCTCGATAGAAGGCGTTCGACTCCTCGGCGGTGGAGAAGCCGGCGTACTGGCGGATGGTCCAGGGCTGGCCGGCGTACATGGTGGCGCGGGGGCCGCGAATGAAGGGGAAGGTGCCGGGGATGGTGTCAGTGAAATCGAGATCTTGCGACGTCGGCGGCGGTGTAGAGGGGCTTGACGTCGAGGCCTTCGGGGGTGTGCCAGACGAGGTCGGCGGGGTCCTTGCCTTTGCGTTCCTTGGTGGCGAGGTCGGTCCACTTCGTCAGGTCGGCGGGCGTCTTGGGGTCGGCCATGCAGGCCAAGATTGACCATTCCCCGCGGGCGTTCAACCGGCGTAGCGCCGACTCGCGCACCGGTTGCCAAGGAGGTGTGTGATCGCCTCGTCTACGACCTAGGCGTCACCCTCGAGCTGCCGGCAGAGTCATGGAAACTCCGGAAGCGCCGGCAACAGGTAGCCGGTGCCGAACGTACCGAGTGCCTCGGTGAAGTAGACGAGGCGAGTCAGGCCCGGGGTGTCGGTCTGAGTGGCGAAGTTGATGCCCCCCGCGGCGCCGTTCACGCCCGGACCGAGCACGGTTGCCAGGTCGGACACCGTCACGCCGTTCGCCGTGAACGTAACTGCCGCGACGCCGGAGCCGTCGTCGCGTGTCGCGACGATCTGCCACGTCGTCGAGCCGGACGTCACGCCGTAGGTCGGTTGGTAGACGTCCTCGAAGTTGATGAAGATGAGCTGATTGCCGCCGTTTGCGGCTGGCGCGAGGGAGTCGGGGTTGTAGTAGCCCGCGAGCAGGGCCGTGCTCGCTCGGACGGGTTGGAACCTGACGGGATTGCCGTCGATGACCCTCTCCGTGAGAGGCCCGACACCGTTGGCGTCGAGAGCAAAACGCCCAGCCGCGGCGGCGCCGAAGGCCGAGCCGGTCAGCAGGTTCGCGACCGTGGAATTGCCGGTGAGGGCCCGTGAGACGATCGGCTGTCCGGCCACGTTCACGGCCGCTGCGAGCGCGATTCCGGGCTGCGCCGGAAGGCCGGAATCGCGTAGGCTCCCGATGTCGACGATCGTGAAGGCGCCGCCCGTGAGTGGCAGAGTCCTCGAGAAGGGCGCGCCGAATGTCGGCCCGTAGAAGAGGATGTTGACGGTGAGATCGAGGTTGCTGTTGTTCCGGATCGTAATGAAGGTCGTGTAATCGGGGCGCGCGTCGTAGTAGAAAATCAGCTGATCGCCCTGCGCCACGGGTGCCTCTCGCGCGACGAACCCGGCGTTGCCTGCCTGGGCCCGACTCGCCACCAGCAGTGCGAGCATCACCGACAACACTGCGACGATTCTTCGCATCACTGCCTCCTCACGGGCGCAACCCGTCTCATCAACTCGTCCACCCGATGCGGAGCGTCGATGGCGCGCGCGGATGACCCTAGGCGCGCGTCGGCGGCGAGGTCAAGGAAGGTTGGGCAGTTTGTTCGAGTATCGAAGCGCTCATGCCGATCCTCTACGGCGGCTCGATCACGCCCGGCGCAGCATCGACCGAGATCCAGATGAGCTTCACGTTCGGCGCCGCCTGTACGCCGCTTGCCGCGCCCAATGGCGCTACGTTCCTCGCCGACCGTTTAGCCGCCCAAGATCGCTTGAGACGGGTGTCGGGACTCAATCCGTCGCCGTCGACGGCACGCAGAGCTCCTCGATCGACTTGGCGCGCAGCACTTCGGCACCGAACTGATTCGCGGTCGACACCGTCTGCGCCACGAACTTCGGCTGCTTCGGCGCCTGTTTCGTGAGCTTCGCCTGGTAGCAGACGAGGTGATCGACGTGCGAGGGGGCGCCCGGGTTCTCGCCGTTCTTGTCGGCGGGGGCGCAGAGGCGGGTCGGCTTCTTGAGATCGAACTGGAGCGGCCCGCCGAACTGATCCGTCAAGGTGACGCTGGTGCGGGTGAAGACGGGGAACGGCCCTTGGCCCTTCTTCGCCTTCGCGACCTTGGCCCTGTAGCACTTGTAGTGGTCGACGCCGGTCGACGCGAGCGGCGTCGCGCCGCCGTCGCCGAGCGCCTTCGCCGACGGTACCAGCACGCGATCGGGCGCCTTGATCGTCAGCTTCAATGGACCGAGCCGGTTCTCGATCGAGCGCACCGACGTGACCGGCTTCGGCTGCTTCGGCGCGGTCTTCGTGATCTTCACCGAGTAACCCTCGAGGTGCGGGGCGTGCGTCGGCGCCGTCGGATCCTCGCCGTTCGGGTCGGTCGGATTGCAGACGACGAGCGGCTTCTTGAGATCGAGCGCGTGCTGGTCGTTCGCTTCGGTGGTGCCGAAGCGGTCGACGAGCGTCGCGGTCGTCGGCGCGAACTTCGGATACGACGCGACGCCTTTCGGAGCCTTGGCGGGCTTGCTCTTGTAGCAGGTGAAGTGATCGAGCGGCGGCACCTCGGTCGGCTGGAAGAGCTCGCTGATGAAAATGCTGTCGAAGGTGTGCTCGTTCACGTGGACGAAGCCGGCCGGGACGAAGCACACCTGCGCCATGTCCTCGCCGACGAGGATCGATGCCGGGCCCACGGCGACCGTCCTCGTCAGTGATGTCGCGCTTCCCTGGGGGAACTCGCCGATGAGCACGCTCGGGCCGGTCGCGGTCGGCGTCGGCGGCGGCAGGTCGACGCGCGTTCGGTGGACGAAGGGCACGTACGAGGTGCTGCGGCTGACGGTGACGACGCAGCCTTCGACGCTGAGGTCGCAGCAGAACTGCCCCGGCTGGGTCGCGAGCCCCGTCAGGCTCGCGGCGTGAGGGCTTCCCGGCGCGTCGCTCGTGACGGTGATCGCGCCCAATCGCGGACCGACGACGGTCGGCGCGAAGGTCACCTCGACGGCGCAGCTCGCGCCCGAGGCGAGCGTCGGCCCGCACTCATTGGTCTGCGTGTAGTCGCCCGAGGCGACGATGCTCGCGATGGCGAGGGCCGTGGCGCCGAAGTTGGTCAATCGGATGCTGTGCCCGGCGCCCGACGTGCCGACCTCTGCCTCGCCCAAGTGAAGCACCGCCGGCGAGAAACCGACGGGAAGGCCATCGCCCGCGGAGAGGGAGAGCGCCGCGAGCGCGGTTCGTTCCTCGCCCAGCACGCTGGTGAAGAAACCGCCGGTGTGCACGCTCCCGCCCGCGACGAGCTGCGCGAGGACGCTGAGCTGCCTGAAGAAGCTACCGCTGATGAGATCCGCGTCCCAGGTCGTCGCGCCCCCGCTCGCGGCGTCGAGCGCCGCCGCGGCCGATCGCGCTTGTCCACCGATGCTCGTGAAGCCGCCGCCGGCGTACACGGTGCCGCCGTCCCGCGCGAGGTCGGCGACGTCGGCGTCGGCGTCGGGATTCCAGGGCAGGGCGGCACCGGTCACGGCGTCGAGCGCGGCGATCCGGTTCCGTGGAGAGCCGCCGACGCTGGTGAAGGTGCCGCCGACCAAGACGGTCCCGCCCGCCACCTCGATGTCGTTGACGACGCCGTTCGGGCTGGGATTCCACGCCGTGACCTCGCCGGTCACCGCGTCGAGCGCGGCGAGGCCGATCCGCAGAATCCCGGCGCCGGTGAAGATGCCGGACGCGTAGATGGTGCCATCCGACAGCGCGAGCGCGCTGGCCGTGCCGTCGACGTTGGGCGTCCAAGCGGTGGCGCCGCCGGTCGTCGCGTCGAGCGCGACGAGGCCGCGCCGGCTCGCGCCGCCGATGGTGGTGAATTCGCCGCCGGCGTACAGCGTGTTGCCGTCGAGCGCGAGCGCCCCGACGGACTGATCGGCATCGGGATGCCATGCGGTGGCGTTCCCGGTCGCGCCGTCGAGCGCCGCGAGGCGATTCCGGGTCACGCCTGCGATGGTCGTGAAGCCGCCGCCGACGTAGGTGATGGTGCCGGCGGTCGCGAGGGCCCGAACGACGCCGTTCGGGGCCGGGTCCCACCCGACATCGAGCGTGCCGTCGGCGTTCAAGCGGAGGAGGAACGAGCGCGCGACGCCGGCCTTGCCCGCCCACCGGAAAGCGCCGGCCGCGACGATCTTGGCGTCGCTCTGGCGGGCGAGCTTCGAGACGCCGCTTCCGATCCCGGCGGCGGGACGGAAGCCGGCGACGTGGAGACCGGTCGTCGCGTCCAGGCGAGCGAACATCAAGGACACCTCGCCCGCGATGCTGTGGAACGAGCCGCCGACGTGCACCGTACCGCCCGACGCCGCGAGTGCCCGCACCTCGTTGTTGGGACTCGGATTCCAGGCGGTCGCATTGCCGGTCGTGGCGTCGAGGGCGGCGAGGAAGCTCCGCGCCGCGCCGCCGATGGTCGTGAACGTGCCGCCCGTGTAGACCGTGCTGCCGCCGGCTGCCAGCGCGAAGACGAAGGCGTTCGCCGGAGCGGGATTCGGATTCCATCCCGTGGCATTGCCGGTCGCGGCGTCGATCGCGGCGAGTCGGTGGCGCGCTTGGCCGCCGATCGAGGTGAACGCGCCGGCCACGTAGACCGTACCGGCCAAGACCGCGATCTGGTCGACCCCCACGTCCGATGGGCCCGTCGGGCTCGGGTTCCACGGGGTTGCGGCGCCGCTCGCCGCGTCGAGCGCGGCGAGCTTGTTCCGCGACTGCCCGCCGATGATGGTGAAGTCGCCGCCGGCATATACGGTGTTGCCGTCGACGGCGATGGTTTGCACGGCGAGATTGCTGCTGGCGAGCGTTGCGTTGGGATTCCAGGCGGTGGCGTTGCCGGTTGCGGCATCGAGCGCGGCGATTTTCCGGCGCGTCGCGCCGCCGATCGCGTCGAAGTCGCCTCCCGCGTAGACGACACTGCCCGCGGCGGCGATTGCAAGCACCAGCTTATCCGGATCGGGGTTCCACGCCGTCGCGGCGCCGGTCGTGCCGTCGAGCGCAGCGAGGAACCGGCGCGGCTGTCCGCCGATCCGGCCGAAGAAGCCGGCGGCGTACACGGTGGTCCCCGCCACCGCGAGCGCGTACACCTCGACGTCGGGATCGGGATTCCATGCGGCGTCGAGGGTGCCATCGGCGTTCAGGCGCGCGAGGTGGTTCCGCGGCACCCCGTTCACCATCGTGAAGTCGCCGCCGATCACGACCTTGCCGTCCGGCTGCACCGCGATCGCGCGCACGGACCCGCGGGGCTCCATGAGGCCGAGGTCGGGGAGCGGCGCCAGCGTCTGCGCAGACGCCATGCCTACCCGCACGCCGAGCACGAGGGCCGCGAGAACGGCGAAGGGAAGGGCTCCTGGAATCAGCATCGCGATGACCTGTCAGCGTGTTGCTCGCGACGAGTACGACCAATCCGATGATGCAGTCAATGTAGATTTCGAGCGGTAGCGTCCACACGAAGGTCGGGACGGCAACCGACGTCGTCAACAAAATGGGGAATCGGTTGACCCACGGCCCCCGGATGAGGCAAGGCTTCATGACCTTTCGACCGCGGGGTACCTCATGCGCCGAGCTCCTTCTTTCCTCCGTTCCCTGACCCTACGCGCCACGCTCCTCCGGCTCACGCTCTCCGCCGTGCTGGCGACCCTGACGCTGGCGGCCGGCATCGCCGGGGCGGCCGACCTGACCGCGATCGAGGTGACGCCTGTCGATCCCACGGTCCCAACGGGCCGGACGCTGCAGCTGATTGCGACCGCCACGTTCTCGGACGGCACGACGGCCGACGTCACCGCCGACGCGACGTGGGCATCCAGCGATCGTGCGGTCGCGCGCGTGTCGAACGCCGCGGGCTCCGAAGGCGTCGCGACGGGCATCGCGTCGGGTACGGCGACGATCAGTGCCCAGTTGGACGGTGTGAGCGGCGCCACGACCCTGACCGTGACCGACCCGACGTTGATCGCGATCGAGGTCACGCCGGAGAGCGCGCAACTGGCCGTCGACTTCACCCTGCAGTACACCGCGACGGGCCTCTTCTCCGACGGATCGTCGCAAGACTTGAGCGACGACGTCACATGGTCATCGAGCGAGCAGACGACGGCGCGCATCTCGAATGCCGGCGGCTCCGCAGGCCTCGCCACGGGCCTCGCGCCCGGCACGACGATCATCGGCGCACGCTTCGGTAGCGTCAACGGCGCGACGTCGCTCACCGTGACGAACGCGGCGCTGGTGTCGGTCGCGGTAGTGCCGAGCAACCCCAGCGTGGCCGCGGGGAGGACGGTGCAATTCACCGCGATCGGCACCTTCTCGGACGGCTCGTCGGCCGACCTCACCGAACAAGGATCGTGGGCGTCCGCTACCGGCGCGGTGGCGTCGGTGTCGAACGCCTCCGGGTCCAAGGGCCTGGCAACGGGTATTGCGCCCGGCACGTCGACCATCTCGATGGAGTTGGATGGGATCACCGGGTCCACGGTGCTGACGGTGACGTCGGCCGCCGCGCTGGTGGCGATCGAGGTGACGCCGGCCGGGTCGAGCGTGGAGGAAGGCGCGTCCCGACAGCTCACGGCGATCGCGATCTTCGCGGACGGTAGCACGACGGACGTCACCGAGGACGCGTCGTGGAGCTCCGACGACGACGCGGTCGCGACCGTGTCGAACACGGCCGGCACCAGGGGCATCGCGACCGGCGTCGCGCCCGGAATGACGACGATCCGTGCGGCGTTCGGTGGCACCTCCGGCGGGACGAGCCTCACCGTGACCGAGGCGGCGCCGGTCGCGATCTCCGTGTCACCCATCGACCCGAGCATGACCGTCGGGTCCGTCCGTTTCTTCACCGCGATTGGCACGTACGCCAATGGAGCGACGAGGAACCTGACGCAAACCGTCGTCTGGTCGTCCAGTGCGCCGGGGACGGCCACCGTTTCGAATGCGTCCGGCATCAAGGGCCGCGCGACCGGCGTCGCCCCCGGCACGGCGACCATCCGCGCCGAGCTCGACGGCATCGCCGGCGCGACGACGCTCACCGTGACCGCCGCGCCCACGCTGGTGTCTATCGAGGTGACGCCGATCGACCCGACGGTGATGGTCGGGCTGGCGCGGGCCTTCACCGCGACCGCCACCTTCTCCGACGGCAGCAGCGCGGACGTGACCGAAGAGGCCGCGTGGGATTCCAGCGACACCGCGGTGGCGACGGTGTCGAACGCCCCCGGCCTCAAGGGGATCGCGACCGGCGTTGCTCCCGGTATGACGACCATCCGCGCAGAGACGGGCGGAGTCAGCGGGTCGACGACGCTCACGGTGACTGCGTCGGTCTGCGGCGACCGACCCTTCGTCTGCAAGGCGGCCGGCAAGGCGAGCCTCCGCATCGAGAACCGGACGGATGACAGGCGGGATCGCTTCGAGTTCACGTGGGCGCGCGGCGATGCCACCACCATGGCGGAGCTCGGCGATCCGACGCGCGACACGCAGTATGCGGTGTGCGTGTGGGACGACGTCGGCGGAACGCCCACGCTCGTCATGGAGATGGTGGCGCCGCCGGCCGGCAGCTGCATCGGTCGCTCGTGCTGGCGGTCGACCGGCTTCGCGCATGGGTTCAGGTATTTCGACGCCGGCCTGCTCCCGAACGGCCTCCGCGAGCTCGCCGTGAAACCGGGCCCGCTCGGACGGTCCAGGATCGTGGTGAAGGCGCTCGGGGACGAGATGCCCGATCCGCCGATGCCGTTCCGTCGGGACCCGACGATCACCGTGCAGGTGGTCAACAGCGCCGGGGCCTGCTGGGGCGCCGACTTCGTGACCGCGCCGACGAGGAACACCGCGGAGAAGCTCGTCGCGCGGGAGCGGCCGTAGCGCCGCGCCACCTACCAGCCGAAGTTAGTCGACCAAGCCGGCAGCGCTCGACAACCACGCTCCCGCAGAGCGAGATCGCACGGCTCGGTTCGCTGCGACCAGCTTGGCCTCATGAACGGTTGATCATCCTCAGATCGATCGGTCGTTCACACTAGCTCGATTGGCATCGCGCCAATGGCGGTCTGCGTGATGGCATTCGCGTTGCTCTACGTCGACCAGGGAGGCGGCGTCTATGACCCGGTCGTCACGCCCAATTTGGAAGTCGCCATCGCCATTCGCACGGATAACGAGTCTGCGGCGTTCGCCGGCAATCGTTCGCGTGTTCCAGCTGCTCTGCGGCATTGCTCTTCTCCTTGGCAGTGGCATCGCCAACGCCGGAAGCTTCACGAATCCCGTCGCTGACGCTTTCGATCCGCATGTCGTGACGTACAACGGCTCTTACTATTTGACGGGCACCTCCTACACCACGGGTGTCTATATTCAGAAGTCGGCCACCCTTGCGGCACTTCGCTCGGCACCGAAAACATATGTGTACACCTTCGGTGCCACAGGACCGGCGTTCGCCGAATCGCCCACGATCGCGTACCTGCAAGGGCGCTGGTACTTGTATTTTGGCGGGAAAGACAGGCAGTCGGGTGCCTACGGCAATTATGCCCTCGAGGGCACGACCGCGGATCCGATCGGACCCTATGTCTTCAAGTCCAGGCTGCGTTCCGCGGCGGAGGCGTTCACGATTCTCGGTCCCTCCGTTCTGCAGATGCCCAACGGGCAGCTGTATCTCTGCTCCACGACATTCGGTCTGTACATCCAGCGGATGAGCAATCCGTGGACGGTGACCGGCTCGCTCGTCACGATCCGTAACGGGTACGACGACACGACCTATGCGTGGGAGGGCGGAACCTGGGAAGCGTCGAGCCCATTCGTGCGCACCGCAAACGGGCGAACCACGGTCACCATTCCATTTACCACGGAGAACCACATCATTTCCGCAAGCGACGGTCCGGACGGGTGGAGCTGGGCAATCGGTGGCATGGTCAATACCGACGGCAACATTCTGAACCCGAGCTCGTGGAGCAAGCTGTCCACTCCGCTCATGCACGGGGGTCCGGATTCGGGGCTGTATCGCATGCTGGCCGTCAGCCATTTCAAATCGCCACGAAACAATCAGGATTGGATCGTGTTCAACGCCGGCGACAATCTGCACAACGACTTCAACTACCGGAAGACGTTTGTGCAGAGGTTCACCTGGAACGCCGACGGCACACCGAAGTTCGGCACTCCCTACAACTTGATCAGCTCGTATGCGACACCATCCGGAGAGGCTGGCTCCCCGTCGGCTTTGACGCCTGGAACTGTGCTGCTGAACGATTCCTTCTCCTCCGGCAGCGGCAATTGGACGGTCGTCAACGGCAGCTGGAGCGTATCCGGCGGGGAATACCAGGCGTCGAGCGCGTCGGAAAACATTGCCACGACGGGCGAGCTGCGATGGGCAGATTATGCGCTGCAAGCGTCAGCGGTGGCGACCGTCGCCCCGAACAACAGCGACTTTGATCTACTTGCGCGGATGGTCGACAACACCCATTTCTATCAGCTGGCGTTTTATACCACTGGAGGTGGGGGGCGAGAGTGGCGCATCAACAAAAACGTGGGGGGAGCGTATACGACGCTGAAGAGTGGGCCGCTGAGCTGGAACGTGAACGCGCGTTATTGGCTCCGCTTCGACGTGACGGAACAGACACTCACCGCCCTGTATTCGGTCGATGGCGTCAACTATCAGATGCTCGGATCCGTCAACGACAATACGTACACCTATGGCAAAGCGGGGTTGCGAATGTGGGGCGGTGCCGTTGGGCGCTACGACAACGTCCTGATCAAGCAGAACAGGCCGTCGTGGGGCGGGTTTTACGGCGGACCGAGCACGAAGGGGTTCGCGATTGCGGCGGGCAGCACCACGCCAGAGGGGGAATTCGTTCCGGGGAGGGTCGGCGAGTTCGATCCACTGAGCATCGGCGGGAAGCTCGACAGTACGACGGCGACGATCGACACGAGCGGTGTAACGGACCCCGCGCCGGCGGGCGTGTATGGCACCCAGCGCTATAGCGACACGCGCATGTATTACGACTTCCCGAGCTTCGAACCGAGCAAGGAATATTTGGTGCGACTGCATTTCGCGGAGATCCACTACTCGACCCCCGGCAGGCGGTCGTTCCACGTCACCTTGAACGGAACCCAGGTTCTTACGAACTATGATCCGCTTGCGGACGCCGGGGGGCCCAACAAGGCCGTCATCAAGGAGTATGTGGTGAAAGCGGATGCGTTCGGCCACATCCTGGTCGGATTGCTGCACGGGACGATCGCGGACGGCAATCCGATAATCAATGGCATCGAGGTGCGGCCGATCAGCATGTGGTTGTCTGACGACTTCAGCGGCGGCGCGCTCAGCGGCTGGACCTCCGTGTCCGGAACGTGGACCAATGCGAGCGCCGTCGCCCAAGGCAGGACCAGCGCGGGGGCCGATGGCTTCCTGATGCGCGCCAACACCGGAACCAACTTCACCTACGAGGCCAACATCCGGCTGCAGACGGCCGGCGCAGCCGGTGCGCTCGTATTCCGAAGCAACGCCAACGCCTCGAACGCTTATGCCGTGAATCTGGATTCGTCCGGGCAGTTCATCAAGCTGTTCAAATTCCCATACGTGCTGCTCGCGACGGCAAACCGGACGCTCACGACCGGCACATGGTACCACTTGCGCGTAAACGTCAGCGGTAACGTCATCACGGTGTACATCGACAACAAAGCAGCGCCGGTCATCGTATATACGGACGGCGCTTACGGTGCCGGCCGGTTCGGCATCAACGCCTGGAACGGCACTGTGCACATCGACAATGTGAAGGCATGGTCGAAGCCATAGACCACCGCCGACACCGAAGGCGTTCGGCGATCCTGCGTGTTGACGGCGACGGCTTCCGAGTAATGCTCCCCGATGGGAAAAGGAGATCGGAGAACCGCGCTCAGGATGCCGCCCACTCACCCGTCGTCTCCCGATGCGTTCGCCCTGTGGTGCGCCATCATCGGCGTGCTGCTCATCACCATGGCGTTGAGCGGGACGCTGCTGTCGCGCCTGCCGCTCTCGACCGCGATGCTGTATCTCGCCGTCGGCGCCGGCTTGGGGCCTGCTGGGCTGGGTTTGCTCGCGGGCGATCCCTTCGAGCAGTCGAGGCTCTTCGAAAAGATGGCGGAGATCGCCGTGCTCATCTCGCTCTTCGTGACCGGCATGAAGCTGAGCGTGCCGCTCCGCGATTCCCGTTGGCACGTCCCGCTCCGTCTTGCCATCGTCTCCATGACGCTGACGGTCGCCTTGATCGCGGTGTGCGGCATGCTCGGGCTGGGACTGTCGCTCGGCGCGGCGGTGCTGCTGGGTGCGATCCTCGCGCCCACCGATCCGGTGCTGGCTTCCGATGTGCAGGTGGCGAATGCGGCCGATCGTGACCGATTGCGTTTCGGCCTGAGCGGGGAAGCCGGACTCAACGATGGCACGGCGTTTCCCTTCGTCATGCTCGGATTGGGGTTGCTGGGACTGCACGAGCTCGGACCCGGCGGCTGGCGTTGGGTGGTCGTGGACGTGGTCTGGGCGATTGCGGCCGGTTTTCTCGTCGGAGGCGGTCTCGGCTACGCGGTCGGCTCGTTGGTGCTGTATCTGCGCGTGCATCACCGGGAAGCGATTGGATTGGATGAGCTGCTGGCGCTCGGCCTGATCGCGCTCGCCTACGGCGTGGCCCTGTCGATCCATGCCTACGGATTTCTCGCGGTCATCGCGGCGGGCCTGGCGCTCCGCCGCATCCAGGAGCAACCGGACGACCCGGTCGAGCTGCACGAGGCGCTGGGAGCGGCGTCGCGGGACCACGAGCGCGACGAGATCGAACCCGAAGACGTCGTCGCCACCGATCCCGCGCACGCGACGGCTTTCATGGTGCGCGCCGCTTTGGGCTTCAACCAGCAGCTCGAGCGCATCGGTGAGATTGCGGTCGTGCTGATCATCGGCGCCATGCTCTCCTCCGTGTCGGCGCCCTCCTCGCTGGTGTGGTTCGCGCCCTTGCTGTTCGGGGGCATACGCCCCGCGTCGGTCTGGCTGGGGCTCCTGGGCTCGCGGTCGACGGGCGTACAGCGCGGCCTGATCGCGTGGTTCGGCATTCGTGGCATCGGCTCGATCTACTACCTCATGTATGCCGTGAATCATGGTCTGCCGCGGGCGCTCGCCGAACAGCTCGTCGGCATCACGATCGTCGTCGTTGCCACCTCGATCGTGATGCATGGCGTGTCAGTCACCCCACTGATGGAGTGGTACGGGCGCCGGCAGGGACGACCCGCGACGTAGCGACGGTCAGCCGAGCCGCGCGTCGAGCCCCGACTGGGCGAAGGCCGCGCGCAAGTCCGCGAGGTCCTCCTCGTCGAGCGTTGTACCGAGCTCGGCCATCCACCTGGCGACCGTGTCGCGGGCGGGGCGACCGGGAACGCGCGCCGTCACCAGCGCGAGCAGCGCATCCGCGGCCGGCACCGTCAGGAGCAGCGCGAGGAAGAAGCGGTGCTGCGGGTCGCCGACCCTGCTGCGAAGCGCGATCACGACGTCGCGGCGCGCGAGCGCGTCGAACGTCGCGGCGACTCCCGCCGCGAGAGCGCCGTGCCGGTGCTGGAACGCGCCGAGCGCGAGCTCCCATGCGTCGAGGTCGCGGAGATGGTGCATGCCGTGCTGCAGCAGCGCGAAGCCGCGGACGAAATCCAGCTCGGCGAGCATTGCCAGCACGAGCTCGGGATAGGCGGGATCCGCGACGTGCTCGAGCACGTCGAGAAGCTGGGTGCGGCGCGCCGTCAGCCCGTCGAAGTGCGTCGGGTCGAGGGCCACGTGGGGCGGGAGGTAGTTGAGCTGGGGATCGGATCCGGGATCGTGCTGCGTCCGCACGACGACGGTGATCGAGGGCGTGTCGAGATGGAAGAGCGAGTGGATGAACCCGCCGCCCGACTCGATCGCGACGGTCCGCCCGGTCTCCAGCAGCTCGATCGTCGTCATGCGGACGTCGCCGAGGAAGAAGTGCGGCGCGATCATCCGGGCATCGCTGAAGGCGAAGCGCGCGTGGATGCTCGAGCCGGCGAGCACGTGGAAGGCGCCGGAGAAGCCGTGTTGATGGATGTCGGTCGTCCCGTCCAGCCAGAACAACACCTGGACGTAGAACCGAGGGTGCTCGTAGACGACGAGCTCCGGTTGGCCGAAGCCCGACCGGGTCTGCGACGGCTGGGCGTCGTTCAGCAGGAACTCGCGCACGAACGCCGCAACGTCGACGTGCGCGACCGGCGGTCGCTCGTCGAGCGCGGCGCGCGCGACGGCGGGAAACGATGCCGGCGCGAAGCCCTCGCGCTCCCAGCGTGCGAGGACGGTGGCGCCGAGTCCGGCGAAGAAGGGGTTCATGGCGTGACGGAGTGTGAAGCCGCGAGTGGATCGTCGACGCGGACGACAGCTCGACCTGGCGACCGGATCGAACGCTCGGGGGCGCGCTCCTAGGGGCAGGCGTTCAGGCAGTGGCCGTAGTCGACCTGGCAGAACGGCGCGCAGTAGGTGGTCGTGCAGCCGTTCAGGCACTGCAGGAAGCCCGCCCAGCAGATCTCCTCGCATGACGCGTTCGGCGGCGGCACGTCGGCACAGGAGTCGGCGGCGCAGAGTCCGGCCCCCTTGCTGATGCCGCCGCTCGCGACGCACGCGTCCGCGGGACGGGCGATGCAGGAGACGGTATTCGTGAAAATGTCCGGGAGACAGCAGATCGCGGGCGCTGGAGTGGATGTGGGCGCCGGGGTCGAGGTCGGGTGCGGCGTCGACGTCGGAAGCGGTGGTGGGGTCGTGGTCGCCGTCGGAGTGGGCGGCGGCGCGCCGGCGCACGGATTCGATGCGCACGACGGCGCTTCTACGACGCTGCCGCCCTCCGCGAGACACTCCGCCTGCGTGCGATCCTCGCATTCCGGTGCGCTCTCGTCGTCTGGGATGCAGCACACGACGTCGCGATCGACGGGTGGCTCGGCGCCGCAGGGATCGGGCATGCACGACGGCGCGGAGGAGATGGTGCCGCCCGCGATCACGCACTCGACGGCCGTGCGATCGTCGCACTCGCTGCCCTCGTCGTCGGGAAGGCAGCAGGTAACGTCGTCGTCGCCGCCGCCGGTACCCGGGGGTAGGGTCCCGACCAGCACGTCGTCGCCGCCGGCGTTGCGTACTTCGACCGCCGCGCCGCGCGGATCGAAGCCGAGCACGACGTCATGGCGGCGTGGCGCGGTACCGAAGCGGATCTTGGCCCGCCCGCCGCGATTGGTGCGCAAGGTGAGGACCTTGATGCCGTCCACGAGCAGGTCGTAGCTGCTGTCGCCGCTCAGGCGTCGCACGTTGACGTCGAAGCGTCCGTCCGACGAGCTGCGCACCGAGAAGCTTGCCTTCCCGCGCGCCGCGGCTTCGACGCCGGTCGCGGTCAACGTGAGCTTGAGCGTCTCACGCGCCTCGACCGTGCCCGCGGCCAGCGTTGCGGCCGTCATCGCCATTGCCAAAAGCCGTCCGGTCGTCATCACGCGTCTCCTCGGTCGCCCCAGTTGGTGCAGCGGCGACGGCACACTGGCAGGACGATGCCGATGGTGCAAACGTCAGCCGGCCGCGGCGCTTTTCAGTGCCATAGGGGTGCGCATTCTGCGCGCTCATCGGCCGTCGATGGCCCGTGAGCGTCTTCCGAATTCTTGACTCTGTGAGGGTGACTCGGCGAGACTCATCCGATCCCGCATGGGTCTCGCGTCCCGCCTACCAACCCGACTCGTCGCACTGTGCATTCTCGCGGCGGGACTCTGGCCGGAAGTACCGTCCGCTCAGACGCTCGAGTCCGATCCGGACCTCGGGCTCATGGAAGCGCGCGGGACTGTGCAGGCCATCGCCGTGCAGCCGGACGGCAAGGTCGTCATCGGGGGCGAATTCACGCACGTGAACGGCGTCCGGCGGAACAACATCGCGCGCCTGAACGCGGACGGGACGCTCGACGCGGCGTGGAACCCGGACGCGGACAGTCACGTGACCGCCCTCGCGGCGACTGCCGATACCGTCTACGCCGTCGGCTTCTTCGGCCGGATCGGCGGCGAGGTGCGCCGCTTCCTCGCGGCGCTCGATGACACGACCGGCGCCGCGACCGCGTGGAATCCGAACCCGGACACCGTCGCGACCGCGGTCGTCCCGGTCGGCGGCATCGTCTACGTCGGCGGTGGCTTCAGCACCATCGGTGGCGCGACACGGCGGCAGATCGCCGCCCTGGACGCCGTGACCGGCGCGGCCACCGCGTGGAACCCCAATGCGACGCTGCTGTCGTCGAACACCGCCGTGATCGCGCTCGCGGTCTCCGGCAACACCGTGTACGCCGGAGGCAGCTTCAGCGTCATCGGCGGCGCGGCGCGGAGCAAGCTCGCCGCGCTCGACGCCGTGACCGGCAACGCGACGGCATGGAACCCGAACCCGACCGGCGCCGGGGACGTCCGGATCCGCGAGATCGCGGTCGCCGCCGGCACCGTGTACGTGACCGGCGAGTTCACCGCCATCGGCGGCCAGGCGCGCACGAACCTCGCGGCGCTCGACGCCGCGACCGGCAACGCCACCGCGTGGAATCCGGGGGTGACGCCGAGCAACGCGAGTTTCTCGGCGCTCGATGCCTCCGCGGGCGCCGTCTACCTGGGCGGCAACTTCACGAGCGCCGGCGGCGCGACGCGCAGCTTCCTCGCCGCGCTCGACCCGACGACGGGTGCCGCCACCGCCTGGAACCCGAGCCCTGACGCCGACGTGCGTGCGTTCGCGGTCGCGAACGGCACCGTGCACGTCGGCGGCACGTTCCGCGCGATCGCGGGCGAAGCCGCCTTGCTGTTCGCCCGGCTGACGGCGGATACGGGGGTCCACGTCGCGGGCTTCCGGCCCGCCGCGGGCACGACCGGCACCGTGTCGGTCCTCGCCGAGCAGTCGGATGGCAAGATCGCGGCGGCCGGCAACTTCCTCTGGGCGGGAAAGGCCGGGGTGGCGCGGCGGTTCCTTCTCCGGTTGAACGTCGACGGCACCCTCGACCTCGGCTGGAACCCGGCGCCGGAGCGAGCAGTGCGTGCGCTCGCCACCTCGGGCACCACCGTGTACGCGGCCGGCAACTTCCTCACGATCGGCGGCGCCGCGCGGAACCGCATCGCGGCACTCGACGGCGCGACCGGCAACGCCACCGCCTGGAATCCCGACGCCGACCAGCCGGTCACGGCGCTCGCGATCGACGGCGCGACCGTGTACGCCGGCGGCGGCTTCACCACCATCGCCGGCGTCGCACGTGCCAACCTCGCCGCCCTCGACGCCGTCACGGGCGCGGCCACCGCGTGGGCGCCGGCGCTGAACGGCGGGGTGGACGCCGCCGCCCTCGCGGGCGCCACGCTCTACGTGGCCGGCGGCTTCACGGTCGTCGACGACGCGCTCCGCATCGGCCTCGCCGCGCTCGACACCGCGACCGGCGCGGCCACCGCCTGGAACCCGAGCCCGAACGGCGCGGTCGACGAGCTCGCCGTGGCCGGCGGCATCGTGTACGCCGGCGGGCTCTTCACCACGATCGGCGGCCAGGCGCGGAACCGCATTGCCGCCCTCGACGCCGCGACCGGCGCGGCCACGGCGTGGGACCCGGACGCGGACGGCGCCGTCGCGACCGTGGTCGCCGCCGGCGGCACGGTGTACGCGGGCGGCGGCTTCACGAGCATCGGCGGCCAGGCGCGGAGTCGGATCGCCGCGCTCGACGCCGCCCTGGGGAGCGCGACGACGTGGGATCCCGACGCGGCGGCGGGTGCGGAGCTCGGCGGGACGACGGTGCTCGCCCAGCTCGTCTCGGCGAGCGACGTGCATGCGGGCGGCTCGTTCTCGCGGCTGCTCGGGGAGGACCGCGACGGGCTCGCGGCGCTGTCGCCGTCGACGGGAGGCGGCTTCGCGATCGGCCTCTCACCCGCGACCCTCGACCTCGGTGAGCAGGCGGTCGGCACCAGCGGGACGGGCCGGACCATCACCGTGGTGAACTACGGCGCGGCGCCGGTCGCCATTGCCGGCATCGTCGCGAGCGGAGATTTTGCCCAGAGCAACGACTGCCCGGCGACGCTCGCGGGCGGTGCGCGCTGCACGATCGAGGCGCTGTTCGCGCCGACGGTCATCGGCCTCCGCAGCGGCGCGGTCACGGTCACCAGCGACGCGCCCGGCAGCCCGCACGTGGCAGCCCTCTCCGGCCTCGCGACCGAGGTCGGGCAGCTCTGCTGTCAGTTGAGCGTCGAGGGCTGCTCGGGGACGGTGAGCACCGGAAGCTCGGCGACGCGCACCAGCTCCTTCACGCGCGTCGATCTCCCACCGCCGAGCCCGACCGCGACCGGCCCGAGCGTGCAGGTGGGAGAGTTCCTGGTGGGCAGCGCCACGAGCACGAGCCGCAACACCCTCATCGGACCCGCGACGATTCTCACCGGAGAGGACCAGGGCCAGGTGTGCTTCGTCCCCACCGGCACCGTGCACATCACCCTCAGCACGTTCACGACGACGTTCGTGAGGCAGCTCTTCCAGCCGACAGAGGTGGCGCCGCTCGATCACTTCACCTGCTACAAGACGGCCGCCGCGAAGGCCCCGCGCGGGGCCGCCCCGTACCCGAAGTTCGCGCCGACGACGGTGACTGCGGTCGACCGCTTCACGACCAGCGAACCGAACGACCAGGGCCGCCTCGACCTCAAGAAGCCGCTCGTGGTCTGCAATCCCTCCGACAAGAACGGCGAGGACCCGACCGCGCCGGACCACGCGGCGCACCTCGAGGGGTACGCGGCGAAGATCACCAAGACCGATCCCAAGCAGCCGAAGCCGGCGAAGTCGGTGCGCGCGATCACGAACCAGCTCGGCCCGCTCTCCCTCCAGATCTCCAAGCCCGACAGCCTGCTCGTGCCGTCCGCGAAGGTACCAGGCGACGGCGGCGCGACGCCGCTCGGTCCGACCGGCGTCGATCATTTCAAGTGCTACAAGGCCAAGGTCGCCAAGGCGAAGCGCGGCGAGCCGATCCTCCCCGTCTTCACGCGCACCACCGTCGCCGTCACCGACCAGTTCGGCGGCCCGCGGACGTTCGACCTGAAGAAACCGACGCGCCTCTGTGCGCCCGCGAACAAGAACGGCGAGGATCCCGCCGCGCCATCTCACCCGGATCACCTCGTCTGCTACCAGGCCAAGCTCGCCAAGCAGACGCCGAAGCAGCCGAAGCTCGTGCCGCAGGTGGTGTCGACCACGAATCAATTCGGTGCCGAGGTGGTGCGCGCGAAGTCGCTGGTCGAGCTCTGCGTGCCATCGACCGCGACCGATTGAGGCCCCTGGCGGCGTCCCCGTGCCGTTCTCGTGCGGATGTTCGCGGATTGGTCATCGACGAAGGCTCCGACGACTCCGTCCGGTAACGCCATTCAGCACGCCCGCAAGGCGAGCGATGCCCCGGCGGATCTGGGCGAGCGAGAGGGAGGCGTAGCCGAGCAGAAGCTCGGCCTCGGGGCGGTCGCGCGGCGCGTGGTAGAAGAGCGCCGGAGAATAGACGCGGACGCCGGCGCGTTCCGCGTCGGCGATCAGCTCGGGTTCGTGGGCGAGCGGCACGTCCCGGAGGCGCAGCATCACGTGCAGGCCGGCGTTGGCACCGAGCACCTCCACCTGGTCTCCCACGCGCTCCTCGAGCGCGGCGACGAGGGCGGCGCGCCGCTGGCCATTGCGGGTTCGAGCGCGACGCAGGTGCCGGTCGAAGTGTCCGTCGCGGATGAAGCGGGCGAGAGCCCGTTGTTCGAGGCCACCCGTCCCGGTGTCGGCCAGCGCCTTGGCGGCGCGGAAGGGAGCGACGAGCGCCGTCGGTAGCACCAGGTATCCGAGGCGGAGGGACGGAAACAGTACCTTCGAGAAGGTGCCGGCGTAGATGACGCGCTCGTGACGATCGAGTCCCTGCAGGGATTCGACGGGGCGGACACCGTAACGGAACTCGCTGTCGTAATCGTCCTCGAAGATCCATGCGCCGTTCTGCTCCGCCCAGGCGAGCAGAGCGAGGCGACGGGCGAGGGTCATGATGACGCCGGTCGGGAACTGGTGTGACGGCGTGACGTAGGCGAGGCGCACCCGCCGCATGCTGGCCGCGAGGGCGCGGACATCGAGCCCTTCCGGTCCAGCGGCGCCCGGGACGACGGTGGCCCCCGCGGCCCAAAAGCTGAAGGTGGCACCCGGATATCCCGGCTCTTCGACGAGCACGCGGTCGCCGGGGTCGAGCAAGACCTCGCCGGTCAGCGCCAAGGCCTGCTGCGATCCGTGCACGATGATGACCTGGTCGGGGCGGCAGCCGACGGCGCGGGAGTGCGTCAGGTATTCGCAGACCGCTTCCCGCAACTCCGGGAGGCCGGCGGGCGCGCCATAGTCGAGATGCGGTGCGGTGGTCTCCCGCGCGGCGCGGCTCAGCTGACGCCGCCAGATCTGTCGGGGAAAGTCGTCGAGCGCGGTGGGTCCGTAGCGAAAATCGACGGCGACCGCCGGCGTGACGGGCGCCCAGGTGGTTGGCGCCAGTGGCACGAGACGCTGGCCCCGGCGTGAGAGCCGCGGGGGATCGGGCGGGGCCGTCGGAGTGGGGGGTGTCGTGCGGAGTCGGGTAACGAGGTTCTCCGGAAGCTCGGGGGCCACGAAGGTTCCGGCGCCGCGCCGCTGAACCAGGTACCCTTCCGAAAGCAATTTCTCGTAGACCCGCAGCGCGGTGTTCCGCGCCACGCCTTCGCTCAGCGCGAGATCGCGGGTCGACGGCACTCGCGAGTCCGGGGCCAGCGCGCCACTCAGAATGGCTTCGCGAATGCCTCGATAGAGTTGGGTGGTGAGGGGCTGGGCGCGGCTGCGGCGGATGTACATGTGGCTCCATCTACAGCGTGGAGAGGGGCCCTTTGCAAGGATCCATGGCGCAACCGCCCACGGGTGGTCTCGCCTGGCCAAGCTGATTCATTCCGTCGCGTGGCGCGGAGGGCGCACACTCCGGTCGTGCTCACCACTCGTACACCAAAATATGTGCCGGACGGCACACGCGCTTTCGTTGACACGAGGATCGACCCGTCGCTAGGGTGCGTCGCTCGTCCGCAACGCACCTCGAACCAGCGCTCCTGCGTAAGGAGGTCCTCATGTCCCCCTTCCTCCGTGTCGTCAGTGTCGCGACCCTCGTCGTGGCCCTGCTCTCGCCGTCCGACGACGCGCGCGCCGCGGCGGATGCCAAGGCCATCGTCAAATGCCAGGCGGCGCTGAAGAAGCTCGGCGCGAAATTCATCGGCAAGAAGCTCGGCGCGCTGGCGAAGTGCGCCGGCGGTGTCTTCAAGTGCGTGCAGACGGTCGACGAGACCGCCGACGCCGGCGCCAAGCGCAACGCGTGTATCACCAAGGGGCGAGGCGGGTGCACGAAGTCGCTCGCAACCATCACGCTCAGCCGACAGGCTTTCGTCGACGGAGTGGGCAAAGCCTGCGCCGACCTCGACCCGACGCAGGTCACGGGCATCCCCGGGCTCGGCTTTACGGCCAATGATTGTTCGGAGTTCGCCGCGCCGGTGACCAACGTCGCGACGCTGGCTGCCTGCCTGGCGAAGCAGCACGATTGCCTCGCCAGCCGGCTCTTCCAGCTCGGGGAACCCCGTGTGCGGGAGATGCTCCAGTTCACGCCGCCGGACGCGGTGACGATCCCGTCCGCCGATCTGGCCGGGCTCGCCTGCCTCGAGGACACGGGTGGGACCGGCGCCGACGTCAACGACCTGGTCCTCGGGAAGAGCATCGTCAAGTGCCAGACGGCGGTCGCCAAGACCGGGAAGAAGCTCGCCGGCGCTCGGCTCAAGATCCTCGAGAAATGCGTCGACGCGCTCTTCAATTGCGCCGCCACCAAGATCCTGACCGACTTGACGGCCTGCCGCGACAAGGCCCGCGTCGCCTGCGACAAGGCGTTCACCAAGAGCGCCGAGCAGAATGCGGCGCTAGCCGGCTCGCTGGAGAAGCCGTGCGGCGACCCCGCGCTGTTCGCGGCATTGCTCACTCCGGCCGGGGCCAATTTCCAGGCGCTGCTGCCGAGCGCCGTCGTGCGGGCAGCGTTGGTGCAAGGATGCGCGCCGCCGCTCACCAGCGTTGCGCATTTCCGCGCCTGCATCCTCGCCGAGATCGGGATCCTGACCGCCGATCTTTTGCGCTTTCAGTCACCCCGTGCCGAGAACCTGCTCGCGCAGGTCGGCTGCGACGTCGGCGGCACGTGCGGTCCGGTTCCGACGGCGTCGCCGACACCCGGCGTTGCGAACGTCACGCGGATCATCGCCGCCAACGGCGACGGCGCGGGTCATGTGCTCGACAGCCCGCAATCGATCGCGGTCGACGTCGACGGCACCGTGTACGTCGGTGGCTGCGGCTCCCACAACGTCTTCAGGATCGCCTCCAACGGCACGATCACGCAGATCATCGGTCCGAGCGGTGACGGCCTTCATCCGCTCGAGTGCGCGGCGTCGGTGGCGGTGCGCGACGGCACCGCCTACGTGGCCGGGGCGTTCAGCGACAATGTGTTCAAGATCACGTCCAACGGCACGATCACGCAGATCATCGACGCCAGTGGTGGCGGCGGCCATGCGCTGAACCAGCCGACGGCGATCGCGGTCGACACGGCCGGCACGGTCTTCGTGACCGGCTTCTTCAGCGAGAATGCGTTCAAGATCACGTCCGGCGGCACCATCACGCAGATCATCGATGCGAACGGCGACGGGCTCGCCGGCTCGGATCACAAGCTCGAGTTCCCGGTCGGGATCGCGACGTACGGGGCAGGCACGGCCTTCGTGGTCGGACGCGACAGCAGCAACGCGTTCAAGATCGACTCCGGCGGCACCATCACCCGGATCATCGGGCCGGACGGCGATGGGTTGCCCGGCACCATCCATGTGCTGAATTTTCCGCCTGGCGGGATCGCGGTGGATGCGGCGGGCACCGTCTACATGAGCGACAGCGGCACCGACGGCTTCAAGATCGAGTCCAACGGCACGATCAGCAAGATGGAATTCTCGGGGACCGCTTTCGGCCTCCTCGATCCCATTGGCGTCGCCGTGGACGGCGACGCCAACGTCTACGTGGCCGGCGAGGGAAGCGACAACGCGTCCAAGATTCCGCCAGGCGGCACGCCCGTCCAAATCATCAGCTTTTTGGGCGACGGCATCACCGGCCACCGGCTCATGGAGCCGCGCGCGATCGCCGTCGATCCCCAGGGCAACGTCTACGTGGCGGGCGCAGAGTCCGACAACGCGTTCAAGATCGTCCCGCTCGACTAGTAGCAACTTTGGCGGCTTCGAACCGCGGCGATCGCGCGCCAGTCGTCAGATGGGCTTCACGCGCGCCCGGCGCCGAACGCGACCGCATCCATACGCGTTGGCGCGCGCCGTAGCTCAGCTGCCGTTCGCCACAGCGAATGTACCGCGCGGTTAGCGTGCCCGCTCGAGCGTGAAGACCGGAATCGTGCGCGTGGTGCTCTTCTCGTACTCGTTGAACTGAGGCATGAGGCGCGCCTGGGCGGCGAACAACCGGTCGCGGTCGGCACCACGTGCCTCGACGGCCTTGGCCGAGAACCGCTCCGTCCCGACCTCGACGGTCACCTCGGGGTGCGCAACCAGGTTGTGGTACCAAGCCGGGTTCGTCGGCGCGCCCGCCTTCGAGGCGATGATGACGAAGCGGTCGCTGTCCAGGCTGTAGACGAGCGGCGTCGTGTGCGTCTTCCCGCTCTTGGCGCCGGTGTGGGTGAGGATCATCATCGGCGCGCCCGCGAAGGCGCCCCCGACCTTGCCCCCGTTGGCACGGAACTCCTCGATCACCTTTTGATTGAACTCCGTCATCGCGTCGACCATGGCTCGCTCCCTGGGATCCTCATCTACGGCATCCCATGACGTGAAGCCACGCGGTGTTCGGCGCGGCTGCAGCGGCTGTAGCTGTGGCTCAATCTATAGCGCCGCGTGGCTCCATCGCCAGGGGGGGAAAGTGGCTCCTTGTCGGATCCATGAAGGCGAGGCATGAGCACAGCTCCAAACCCTGGAGGGCTCATGTCTCCGAAACCTTTCCTCGGCATCCTGCTGGCCATCGTCGCCTCGGCCGCCCTTCCGCTACGACTCGTGGAGGCCGCGACCATCGCGGTCACGACGACCGCGGACGAGCTCAACACCGACGGCGACTGCTCGCTCCGCGAAGCAATACGCGCCGCCAATACGAACGTCGCGGTGGACGATTGCGACGCGGGCGAGAACGCCCAGACCGACACCATCACGGTGCCGGCCGGCACGTACACGCTGACGCTCGTCGGGAGCGACAACGATGCCACCGTCGGCGACCTGGACCTCCGGGACAACGCCGCCGTCGACGACCTCGTCATCACCGGCGCCGGCGCGGCGACGACGATCATCCAGGCCTGCGCCGTCGAGCAGCTCTCGGCGGACTGCCCGGCGGGTCAGGGGATCGTCGACCGCGTGCTGAACGTCTTCGATGCCCACGTCGCGATCAGCGGCGTCACCATCCGGCACGGCCGCGCCCCCGTCCAGAGCGGGAGTCGAATAGGGAGTGGCATCTGGATGCAGCGGGCCAACATCGGGGCCGCCCTCACACTCACCGACGTCGTCGTCACGAAGAACGGCGACGCCGTCGGGAACAGCGAAGGCGGTGGCATCGCGAACTGGAACGGCACGCTCACGCTCACGAGGGCGACGATCAGCGGCAACCAGGCCAGCGCGGGTGGCGGCATTTCGAACAGATTTAGCGACGCCTCCGGCACCGCGACGGTCGTCATGACCGACAGCATCGTGAGCGGCAACACGGCGCTCAGCGGCGGCGGCATCTACAATGAGGACCACGCTGTGGTGACGTGCACCACCAGCACCATCAGCGGCAACCGGACGGACCGCAACGTCAACGACGCGTACACCAACGGCGGCGCCGGCTTCCTCAACATCGCCGCCACGGCCACGTTCACCGGCTGCACCGTCAGCGACAACGTGGCGGCACACAAGGGCGGCGGCATCCTGAATTTCACCACGCATCCCTCCCTGCCTGCCGTGATGACGCTCACCGACAGCACCATCAGCGGCAACCGTACGGAGATCAGCGGCCCCGCCGCCTTCTTGAACGACAGCGGCACGGCCACGCTCACCAACTGCACCATCAGCGGCAACCAGGCGGCAGACATTGCCGGCGGAATCTACACTGTCGGCGGCACCATGAACCTCCGGAGCACTACCGTCACCGCCAACCGGCTGCTCTTTCCCTCGCATGGTGCCGGCGGGATCTGGGCCTCCGGCCCCATGGTTCTCCGCAACACGATCATCGCCGGCAACTTCCACGACGATCCGAATCCGGCGGTGAACGCGCCCGACTGCGTGTCGGGCTCGTTCACATTCCCCGTCTCCGAGGGATACAGCCTCGTCGGTGACGGGTCGCAGTGTCCGGGCCTCGTCGACGGCGCCAACGGCGACCAGATCGGCACGCACGCGGCCCCGATCGACGCCAAGCTCGGCCCGCTCGCCGACTACGGCGGGCCGACGCTCACGCACGCGCTCGTCAGCGGCAGCCCCGCGATCGACGGCGCCAACCCGGCGGCGCCGGGAAGCGGCGGCACCGCATGTCCGACGACGGATCAGCGCGGTGAGACGCGGCCGAGCGGCGCCGCGTGCGACGTGGGTTCCGTCGAAAGTATTGGCGGCGGCGCGATCGCGGCGTCCTCCGTGCAACCGGCGTCCGGCGGCACGGCCGGGACGGTGCAGTTGCGCGTCTACGGCGACGGCTTCGTCACGGGTGCCGTGGTGCGGCTCGTGCGCGCGGGCTTCGCCGACGTGGTCGGAGGGGCAACGAGTGTCCTGGGACCGGTGGTCACCACCTCGCTCGATCTCCGCGGCGTCGCGCCGGGTGCCTGGAGCGTGGAGGTGGAAAACCCGGATGCAACGGTCGCGACCCTCACCGACGCGTTCACGGTCGTGGCCGGCGGCGAATCGGACCTCTGGGTCGAGCTCCTGACCCCAGGCGGGTTCCAAGCCGGCCGGCTCCAGTCGATCTACGTGCTCGTCGGCAACCGCGGCACCGTCGATGCCTACGGCGTCCCGCTCTCGGTGGCGTTCGGGGAGGCGCTGCGGTGGTTCGTCCCGTTCGTCGTGAGCCCGCCGCCGGCGCAGCCCGGACAGATTGCGACGGACTGGTCACAGATCGGCATCGACGTCTGGCGCCCTCCGTCCCCCGAGCTCCCCGAGGAGGCCGACTCGTTTTACTTCCTGCTGCCGATCGTGCCCGCGGGCTCGAGCAGTGCGTTCAGAATCCGCGTGAAGAGCCCGCCCTTCGTCGAGCCCGCTCCGGTGGCCATCCACGTCGGGACGAACATCGGCGACCCGTACTTCCAACCGGATCTCGCGGCGGAGGTCGTCGCCTTCTATGTGTCGCAGGCGAAGGATTACGCGGTCAGGGCGCACGGCACGACCACGTTCCCGGCCGACGCGGCGATCGACGCGTACGTCCGAACGCAGCTCGCCGCGGTCGTCGCGGCCGGTCGGCTCGCGGCCGTCGAGGACGAGAGTGGAAGTCTCCCCATCTACAGCCAGGCTCAGCTCATCATCGACGCGGGGCAGTTCATCGCAGGCGAAAGCGCAACGGCCTCGGCGACGTCCGGTGACCGCGGGTGGCTCGCGCGCGTCTTCGCGGAGCTCGTCGTCGGCGTGGCAGAGGCCTATCGCGCCGGCGACGGCGGCGTCGACCCATGCGCGGGCTATACCGATCCCGTCGCCAAAATTGCCTGCGAATCGGAGATCGATCCCTGCCGGCACGGCTGCCCCGACGACGATGCGCCGGCCGTCCCGCCGACCGTCCCGTGTGAGGGGTCGATCAAGTTTGTCCTCGATCTCCTGGGGGCCCCGTGCAAACCCCCGAACCCCGTTGTGCCCAAACCCAAACCCAGACCTACACCCAAACCGGTGCCGTTCGAAGCCGCGCACGATCCGAACTACAAGGCCGGGCCGGGCGGACCGGGTGGTTTCATCGACGGCGTGTCGCCGCTCAGCTACACGGTCACCTTCGAGAACGTCGCGACCGCGACGGGCGACGCCTTCGAGGTGAAGGTCACCGACCAGCTGGATGTGGCGAAGTACGACCTCGACACGTTCAGCCTCGGGCCGATCTCGTTCGCCGACAAATTGGTGCTCGTGCCGCCGGGTCTGAAGAGCTTCTCGACCGAGGTGGACATGCGCCCCGGCGTGAACATCCTGGTCGGCATCGATGCCGCGCTCGACACCGCGACGGGCATCGTCACCTGGAAGTTCACGACGCTCGACCCGGCGACCCACGAGTTTCCCGAGGATCCGGAAGACGGCTTCCTGCCGCCGAACGTGACGTCGCCCGAAGGCGAGGGCGAGATGCTGTTCACCGTCGGCCTGAAGCCCGGCCTCGGCCTCGGCACGACCGTCTGCAACGACGCGAGCATCATCTTCGACTTCAATCCGCCCATCGTCACCAACGAGTTCTGCAACACGATCGGGTCGCCCGAGGATTGCGAGAACTGCATCGACGACGACGGCGACACGCTCGTCGACCGGGCTGATCCCGATTGCGCGGCGCCCGCCAACGGCGCCGGCGTGGGCGTCGGCGACACCACGATCGGGAAGGCCGTCGACAAGTGCGCCAAGGCGATCCGCAAGGTCGGCAGCAAGCTCGCGAGCAATCGTCTCAAGCAGCTCGGCGCGTGTCAGAAGGCGGTCGCGGATTGCGTGCAGCTGAAGAACGGCGATGACGCCTGCCTCGCGAAGGCGCAGGGGAAATGCACGAAGGCGCGGACGGCGCTGCCGAATGCCGAAGCCAAGCTGACCGCGACCGTCGTCACGGCCTGCGGCGAGCCCACCCTCACGGCGGCGAATCTCTTCGGGGCTACCGGCCTCGGCTTCGACGGCGAAACGGCCGCGTGCGTGGGGCGCGGGGTCGCCGGACTGACCACCGTCGCCGACGTCGCCGAGTGCGTTCGCCGACAAAATCAGTGCGCCGCCGAGCGCGTCTTCGGCGCCGCGGTGCCGCGGGCGCGCGAGCTGCTCGTGCTCGGCGGTTTCGATCCCGCGACCGACTTCGGCTGTCTCGAGGCCGGCGCCAACGGCGGCGGATCGGCGATCGCCGCCGAGAAGCGGAAGGCCCTCCGCAAGTGCGACGCCGCGATCCAAAAGGCCGCGACCAAGCTGCTGGCGGGCCGCGCGAAAGCCGGTCAAGCCTGCGGAGCCACCGTCTTCACCTGCCTCCAGCCAAAGCTCGCCGATCCGGCGTGTGTGACCAAAGCCGGCGATACGTGCACCAAGGCCATCGCGGGAATTCCGAAGCTCGAGGCGAGCTTCACCACGTCCGTAGCGAAAGCCTGCGGCGGAAGCCCGCTCATCGCGGCCGATCTGTTGGCGTCCGAGGGCCTCGGCGCGTCGGCGCTCACCGCGCGCTGCGCGGCGCTCGGCATCGCCAGCCTCGAGACCGTTGCCGACGTCACCGCGTGTCTCCAATCGCAACTCGAGTGCAGCGTGGACCATCTGCTCGAGAACACGACGCCGCGGCTGAAAGAGCTGCTCGGGCTCGGCGGCGTCGCGCTTCCCTAGGCGGGAGCGGCTTTACGACGAGCCCGGCCTTGCCGACGTCACCGCCGACGCGCGGGTAGTCCGAGCCGTAGCCGCGCCTTCGCGGGGGCGCCGCATCTGCCCCTCGGTTCACGGCGGTGCACTCGTAGGGTGAACGCGCGTTCTCACCGGCATCTGCCGCGCCAACGGATTCGCGCGGCACGAATGCTGCTGATCACGCTCGTCGTGCCCGTGGGATGAACGTGCGCCGGCGAGGCGTATTTCGAAACGGATCACGATCGTTGGTTTCGCTTCCGCTCGTTGCCGATTCTCGTTGAGCGGCGCCGCCGACGACGCTCATACTTTTCATTGAGGGCTGCAGCGAAGGGAGGATCCGTCATGACATCATCGTCTTCGGTTCATGTGTGGTCTCGGGTCGCCTGGATCGTGCCGGTGTGTTTCATGGCGCTCGTGACGTCGACCTCGGCGAGCGGGCTCGACTTCGTCGAGGAGCAGCGTGATGGCGTGGGCCGGCAACCCGACGCGGTCGCCGTGAGCTCCGACGACGGCTTCGTCTACGCCGCCAGTCATGGTGACAGCACGGTGGCCGTGTTCGGCCGCGATGCGATCACCGGCGCGCTCACCTTCGTCGAGCAGCAGGAGGACGGCACGGGCGGCGTCGTGAACATGGCCGAGCCGACCGGCATTGCCATGAGCGCCGATGGCGGCTGTCTCTACGTCACCAGCTTCACCGACGATGCCGTGGTCGTCTTCAGTCGGAATCTCGTGACTGGGACGCTCACGTTCGTCGAGTCGCAGAGGAACGGTGTGGGGGGCGTGGCGGGACTCAAAAACGCGACGGCGGTGGCCGTGAGCCCAGTTGGGTCCAGCGTCTACGTAACCGGGCAGGAGGATGACTCGGTCGTCGTCTTCAGTCGCAGCACCTGCGCGCTCACGTTCGTCGAGCGGGAGCAGGACGGTGTCGGCGGCACCAATGGCCTGGCGCGGCCAGTCGCGATCGCCCTGAGCCCGGACGGGAAGAACGCGTACGTGGCGGGGCAGGGGGACGAGGGGGTCGCGGTCTTCAGTCGGGACCTGGGCACCGGCGAGCTCACCTTCGTCCAGGCCGAGCTCGACGGCGTCGGCGGGGTCAACGGCATCGGACGTTGCTCAGGGGTCACCGTGAGCCCCGACGGTGCGAACGTCTACGCGACGGGCGAGCACGACAACGCGGTCGCGACCTTCGAGCGGGACGCCGCTACCGGCGCGCTCACCTTCCGCGAGCTCGACCGCGACGGGCAGGGCGAGGTACAGGGCATCAAGGGTGCAAAGTCCCCCGTAGTGAGCTCCGATGGCAGCGCGGTGTATGTCGCCGGCGAGTTCTCGGACGCAGTCGCGTCCTTCAGCCGCGATCCGATGAATGCCGGCGCGCTCACCTTTTTCGAGAGCCACAAGGACAACACGCTCGGCTTCGACGGGTTGGCCGGGGTCTATCAATTGGCGCTCACTCAGGACGGGAAGAGCCTCTACAGTGCCGCGCGTGGGGAGAATGCCGTCGGGGTACTCAGGATCTCCGTCTGCGGCGACGGCGCGCTCGGCTCGAACGAGCAGTGCGACGACGGCAACGTCGCTTCTGGCGACGGGTGCTCGGCGACCTGTCACCTCGAGGGGTGTCCCGCCATGCCGCAGAGCGGTTGCATCCACGCGCGCGCGCACGGGGCGAGCGTGACGCTCAAGAACGTCGCCAACGACGCCGCGGACTCGTTGTCCTGGACGTACCATGGCGGCGCTACGCCCGTTGCCGCCCTCGGCAATCCGGTGACGACCACGGGTTATCTGTTCTGCGTCTACGACAGCTCGGGTGCGCCCCAGCCCCGGATAGCGCTCGCGGCGCCGAACGACGGCATGTGCAGAGGCAAGCCGTGTTGGAAGGGGGTCAGCTCGTTCAACTATTTGGATCTACTCATGACCCCCGATGGCTTGCGGCAAGTGATGCTGCGGGCGGGCTCGTCGTCGCACTTGGTGTTCAAGGGCAAGGGCGCGCATCTGTTCGAGCATGCGAGCACGCCGCCATTCTTACCGCTGACGTTGCCGGTGAGGATGCAGGTGGCAAACAGCATCGGCACTTGTTGGGACTCCGTCTTCAGCTCCGCCGGTACCAATGATGCGGGCGCCTTCAAGGGCAAGAGCGATTGATCACAATTCGGGATCTCTCCCCCTTCGCGCGGAGGTGAACGTCGCGTCCGTGCCGATTTTCCATCGGGCCCAGGATCGTAGTATCTGGCCGTCATGAAATTCGGACTGATGTACGCCAATGCCGGGCCGTTTGCGTTCCCCGAGCTTTCGACCCATCTCGCAACGACGGCGGAGCGGGTCGGGATCGAGTCGCTCTGGACCGTCGAGCACGTCGTCATTCCCGTCGGGTACAAGTCGACCTATCCGTACGATCCGTCGGGGAAGATACCGGCGCCGGAGCAGATGCCGATTCCGGATCCGCTGGTGTGGCTCTCGTACGTCGCGGCGGTGACCAAGACGATCAAGCTCGCGACCGGCATCGTCATCCTCCCGCAGCGCCACCCCTTGTACGTCGCGAAGGAGGTGGCGACCCTGGACGTGCTTTCGCACGGGCGGGTGATCTTCGGGATCGGCGTCGGCTGGCTGGAGGAAGAGTTCGACGCGCTCGGGATTCCGTTCGCGGAGCGGGCGGCTCGCACCTCCGAGATGGTGCGCGCCATCCGGTCGCTGTGGAAGGACGAGGCCGAGCCGTTCCACGGGGCCTTCCACCGCTGGGAGAAGCTCGAGTCGCATCCGAAGCCCGTCCAGAAGCCGGGGGTTCCGATCGTCGTCGGCGGGCATACGGAGCTCGCCGCGCGTCGTGCCGCCCGCTATGGCGACGGCTTCTTCCCCGGTGTCGCCGACGAGGAGAAGCTGCGATGGCTCCTCGACGTCATGCGCGACGAGTGTCGGAAGCTCGGCCGCGACCCGGCGACGATCGAGGTCACGTCGGGCCGCGCGATCCCCGACGCCGACGGCGTGAAGCGCCTGCGGGATCTCGGCGTCTCGCGCTTCATCCTGCCGCCCCCGGCCTTCGATCCGGAGGGCATCACCAAAGGGTTGGAGAGCCTCGGCAACCTGATCGCGACCGTGTAGCTCGCTCCGTCATGCGAGGGATCTCTCCCTCGCCGGCGGCGCCGCCCCGCACGTCTCGTTCGCCGTCACTGAGGCGACGCGCCCGCGCGTTCCGACTCGCGGTCGACGGCTCCGATCAGCTTGGCCATCGCCGGCGCGATGCACCGAGCCCAATGCTCATTGATCGTGGCGTTCGGATGTCCATACACAGGCACCTGCATGTCCTGTTGCCACACGCCCCGATGCACGCAGTCGACCGTGGCGATGTGGCGCGAGCCGAGCGTGGCGCGAAACGGCTGCATGCTCTTCTTCTGGAACTGCGAGAGCAGTGCGACCAGCAAGGTGCCTCCGCTCCGGCGCGCCGCGGCATCGAGCTCCACCAGGAGCTGTTGGCCGACGGCGATCTCCTGCGACGTGCGCTCGCCGGCCTCGAGTCGCGTCCACCGATCCTCCAAGAAGGCAACCATGGCGAGCCGGCGGTGAAGCCACCAGGCGGGGAACGCCCTCGGGCCATGGAGCTGCAACGCGCCGCTGGCGGTCAGGTCGGCATAGGGAGTTGCGACGTGGCCTCGCGATGCGAGCTGCGCAAGGTGCTTGAGCCAGGACGCCGTCGCGACGCTACGCGCCGCGTGGAAATCGCTGAACCCGTAGACGACGAGCAACGCTCCCGTCGTGCCCGCGCGTCGTCTCTCGTCGAGAAAACGCTCGAGCGCGAGCAGCGACTGCGTGGTGCCGTAGGCGGCGGTTCCGAAGTTCCGCACCCGCGCGCGCGGGAAGCGCTCTTGGAGCCTCCACGCGAACGTGTCCTCGTCGGAAAGCGCGAACCCTTGCACGAACGAGCAGCCGAGCACGACGACCGTCGCGTCGGCGTTCACCGGCGACGGTGCGGTCGCGCGCGTGTGGTCCGCCCAGAACGTCATGTGGATCGGGGGACTGCCGAAAACGTACGCCCCCTCCTTGTTGCGCCAGCCGAGCTCGGGATCGGGCTCATGCATCGGCGGCATGTCGAGATCGAGGCTGAGCTCTTTCCACGGACCGTATCCCGATTGCCGGAGTACGATCTCGGCGCCGATCAGGGCGACGGCCAGGCCCAGTGCCAGTGCGAGCGCGGCGGACGCGGCGTACTGCTTGAGCTCCGAGCCGTTCACGGCGATTGCACACCAGCGCACGACCGCTCAGCCGGAGCGGCGAGTGGGCCTGGTGTCTATCTCCATCCTCGTTCCCGACGCAATGGCGGGCAGCGGGGAATCCGGTGTAATACGCGATGCTCACGAGACCCGAGTGGAGCAGACGCGCGCGCCGGACGCTGCGGGCATGACCCGACGATGGGGCTGGGGCGACGCTGCGGTCGCCGCCGCGCTCGCGCTCAGCGCCGTGCTGCTCTGGAAGCTCCGCCTCATGGACCCGGCGACGCAGCCGTACAGGCTGATGGGCTCCAATGGCGACCTCTACACGCAGATCTATCCGATGGCGTTGCGGGGCGCGGCCTGGATCCGAGCCGGCCAGATGCCTCTGTGGAATCCGTTCCAGTACTGCGGCCATCCGTTCCTCGCGACCGGGATCTATGGGGTGCTCTATCCGTTCAACTTCCCCTACCTGATCCTGCCGACCGCGCTCGCGATGGAAGTCGTGTCCGTGCTGCATCTCGGAGCTGCGGGCGTCTTCATGTACGCCTTCGCGCGCGGCATCGATCTCGGCCGCGCCGCGGCGGCGATGAGCGGGGTCACGTTCATGTTCTCCGGGTACATGGTGATGCAGTCGCTGTGGTTCATGCCGTCCGTCTGTGCCGCGGCGTGGCTGCCGCTCGCGTTGTTGGCGATCGAGCGGATCGTCGGCGGCGCGGGGAAAGGGGCGGTGGCGTGGTCGGTGGTCCTGGGTGCGACCATCGCGTTGGCGTTCCTCGCCGGCTGGCCGCAGATCTGGCTGTACGCCATGTACGCGATCGCGGCTTACGCGACGATGCGTCTCGTCGTCGCGCTCGGAAGTCCGACGGAGCGCCCGCACGTCGGCAAGGCCGTCGGGCTCCTCATTCTGGCGGCGATGGTGGGCGTCGGGCTGATGGCGGGGCAACTGCTGCCGGGTCTCGAGCTTCAGGGCCTCGGCCCGCGCCGCGCCGGCGGCCTTTCGCTGGACCAGACACTCGTCCTCGGTGGACCGACGTGGCTCACGTGGATGCTGCAGGAGGCCGTCAGATCGGATCCGGGCGAGCCCCCCATGGTTGCGTTCGGCATGGCGGCCTTCTTACTGATCCCGCTGTCGCTCCTGGCACGGCGTTTCCGAGCCCGGGCCGTGTATTTCTGGGTGCTGCTGCTGTTCAGCACGGGGGTCGCCGCGGATGCCGAGTCGCCGTTGTTCACGCTCTATCGCGCGCTCCCCGGCCTGTCATGGTTTCGAGCCCCGCTGCGCATCCTCTACCTGCAGACCTTCGCGGCGGCGGCCCTCTGCGGCATCGGCATGGAGATCCTGACGGCGCGTCGCGCGGACGGCACGAGCGGCGCCCGCCTGTCGGCGACCGCGATCGCCATCGCGATCCTCATCGCCCTCTTCTCGATCGTGCCCATCGGAGGGCGCGGTCGCGTGTTCCTGCTCCTCGGAGGAATCCTGATCGCCGCCGCCCTCTGGACCACGCCGCCGCGGGCACGGATCGCCATCACTGCCGCGCTCCTGGCTACCGTCTGGTGGAACCTCTTCTCGAACACGCGGAACGACTTGCTCCATCCGTACAACGACCCCGTCGCCTTCGACGCCGAGCAAGGCGTGTTCGACTTCATCAAGGCCAATCAAGGCTACGCACGTACCTACTTCTTGGCGTCGCTGCCGACGCCTGCCCTCATGGCGAAACAGGGATCACTCCGCGAGATCTACTCGATCACCGACTATGAGCCGTTGAGCCTGTGGCGCTACGCTCGGTTCTTTCGCCTCCTCGAGTCGGCGAAGACCCGTCGCCCCGACGTGTTCCCCTTCACCGGGCTCCTCACCGCCGATCCCACTGAGCCGACGTTCGGGCTGATCGACCTCATGAGCGTGCGCTACATCGTCGCGCCCAAACGCGAGAGCGGATTCCGTAGGGCGCTCTTGCCTCATCATCCCTCATGGTTCGTGTCACCGGCCTCGGCGTTCGGCCGCAAGGTGTTCGTGCTCGAGAACCGCGACGTGCTGCCCCGCGCCTTCGTCGCGCACGGCGTCGTACGGGCGGCGGACGGCGAGGCAGCGCTGGCCGCCATCGCCGCGCCGGGCTTCGATCCACGACGGACCGTCGTACTCGAGGATGCGCCGCCCTTGGAGCCGACCGGCACGACCTCGGCACCGTTCGAGCCGGCGCGCATCGTCCGTTACGATCCGAGCTCGGTGGTCATCGAGACGACCGCGACCACGGCGGGCCATCTCGTGCTCACCGACACGTTCTATCCCGGCTGGACCGCGACCGTCGACGGCGAGGACGCGCCGATCCTGCAGGCCAACTACCTGTTCCGTGCCGTGCCGGTCGCCGCCGGACGCCACGTCGTCCGGTTCGCGTATGCGCCGCGCAGCTTCGCGCTCGGCATCTCCATCACGATCGCGACCCTCGTCGTGGTCGTCGTGATGCTGACCGCACCCCTCTCGCGCGTCGCACGCCGATGGCGGCGAGGGGAGCCCAGCACCCAGCGAGAAGCACGTCGCGTCGCCGATGAGCGGACCGGTTAGCCCTTTGCCGCTGCGTGCGCGCGTTGCTATCGAGGATCCACCATGATCTCGCGCCCGATCATCGCCCTGCTCGCCGTCGCGCTCTCGGCGGAGGGGGCTGCCGCCGGCATCGTCGGCACGACGGGCCACGCACAGGTCGTCGCGGCGCCGCCGAGCGTCGTCCCGCCGGCATTCGCGGAGGACGGCGTCGTCCACGTGTTCGTCGAGCAGACCGACGTCCCGCTCCCGATGGACGTCACCGTCGACATGACGACGCACTTCTCCGGCTACGATCCGCTCGTCGGGCGGAGCCTCGGCACCATCCCGATGGGGACGGTCGTGAGCAGCTACTACGTCCACTACGATCCGACGGGTGGCGGCGAGGTGCTGGGATCGGTCAGCTTCGCCGAGCCGATCCTCGGCGTGATCGCGGAGGGGGACGAGTCGTGCTGCCAGGCGACGGTCGATCCGCCCGGCGACACGCTCGGCCCGAGCAACGTCCTCGGCGCTCCCGGCACGCTCTATCCCGACGGGATCAACAAGCTCGGCATCGAGGACAAGCCGGACAAGCTGACGCTCTACCCGGCGACGCTCTCCTTCGCGCTCGCGGCCTCGCGTCCCGGCGACCGCATCCGCGTGCTCACCGCCGCGACCGGCTCGCCGATTCCTCCGAGCCCGCCGGAGCTGCCGATCGGCGGCCGCAAGCTCGTGCTCCGCGACAAGCTCGGCGACCCGAGCAAGCGTTTCCTCCAGTTCGAGGCCCGCGACCTCCTCGTCGACAGTGCGCGCGAGGACCCGACGGCGGTCGCCTCGTTCCTTCACGTCTACAGCGCGACCGACTCCGCCTGCATCGCGCTCGGGGCGGGCCAGTGGACGTCGGAGGGCACCTGGTACGGCTACCGGGACTCGGCGCACGCGAGCGGCGCGTGTACCGTCGGACGCTGGAAGCCGGGGGAGATCCGGATGCGCTGCAAAGGCGCGGGGATCGGCTTCTCGCTCGACGAGCCGTCGCAGGGAACGGTCCATGTGGCGTTCGGGACGGGATCGCTCCGCTACTGCGTCGCCTTCGCGCCGCCGTCGGTGACGCAGGACGTCGTCGGACGCTTTCAGGCGCGCGCGGCAGAGCCCGGGGCGTGTGTGCCGCCGCCCTCGGCGTGTCCGTAAGACGGCGGCTCGAATTTTCTTGACTACGAAAAAGAACTCCACTTAGCTCTGCGCCGGCCGGCTGTCTCTTCTCAGTCGCCGCGCTCACGGAGCCCCTCATGCATCGCCACGTCCCCCTTGTCGCCGTCATCGGCGTCCTGGCACTCGGCCTCGTGTCCGGGGCGCGTGCCCTCACGGACGCCGACCTCGAGTGCCAGTCGGCCGTTGGCGAGGCCGGCCGCGAGTTCGCGGCCGCGCGCCTGAAGGCGCTGGTCGCGTGCAACAACCAGGTCGTCGCGGGCGACACGTGCGACGTGGCGCGTCGCGATCGGGTGATCGCCGGGGCCACGGACAAGCTCGTCAGGCGGATCTCCGCGGCCTGTCGCGACGTCGCGTTCGAGGACCTGCGATTCCCGGTGGTCTGTTACGACAACACCGGCGGAAGCTTCGTCGTCGAAGACCTGACGTCTTGCATCGAGATCCAGCACCGCTACGACACCGACACCGCGGTCAGTTCCGAGTATCACCTGGTGCAGACGTCGCTCGGACACGAGCGGCGTTGCCAGCGTATGCTCGGGCGCGCGAGCAGCGCCTTCCTCGCGGCGAGCATGCGCGTACGCGGCCGCTGCCTCGACGCGCAGCTGGGCGGCCTGATTCCGGAAGCCGTCGACTGCCGTGCCCAGGCGCAGCCCTACGGGCCGGGGACCGGTGACGCGCGCACCGACCGCGCCCTCACGCGCGTGACGACTCTTTTCTACAGCCGTCTCGCCGAGGCATGCTTCCGAGCGGACGTTGCCGCGCTGGGCTTTCCGGGCTCCTGTCCTCCTCCGCTTGGCGACCTCGGGGTCGACGACGTGCAACGCTGCCTGCGGGAGACGCACCACGGAGTCTCAAAAAGGCTGCTCGACATCGAATACCCGCCGGAGTCGACGCCGGAGCCAACGCCCTCGCCGAGCCCGCTGCCCATAGCTCTGAGGATCGTCCCGGAATCCATCAAACGCCTGGTCGGCCAAGTGCAGAACTACAGCGTCATCGGCGACTATGCCGATGGTGCCTCCCGCAACCTCACTCAGCGCGTGGTGTACTCCTCGAGCGACGAGTCGGTCGCCGTCACTCCCAACGAGCCCCCCAACCTCGGCCGCGTCCTCACGGTGGGGCGGGGAAGGGCGCTGATCACCGCGACCGAGCCCATCACCGGCCTCGTGACGAACGCGGCGACGCTGAACGTCCTTTCCTGCCCGCACGACGCATGCACCGTGGGTGAGGCGCTCGATTCGGGCTGTACCCCTTGCGTGACGGTGATCTGCACCGCCGATCCCTCATGCTGTGCGGACGGCTGGAGCCAGGCCTGCGTCGACGCCGTCGCGTCGACGTGCGGCGCGAGCTGCACCACGGGCGCGACGTCCGAGTAATCCCGCCGATGCAAAGCCGGGGTCGCTATTTCGACGTCCGCGGCGGTGGGAAGCGCGACAGCACGCCTTTCGCCGCCACCTGGAACAGCTCCACCTCGTCGGGTATGCCGCGAAGCGCGAACGTACCGAGTCGACGGAACCGCACTCCGAGCGGCGTCGGTGTGCCGAGCGCGGTGCGCGTGTCGGCGGACACGATCACCTGGCCGCCATGCGCCGCCGTACAGATTCTCGCCGCCGTGTGCACGGCCATGCCGATGTAGTTCGCCTCCGCGAGCGTCGGGTACCCGCTATGGATGCCGATCCGAAGCCGGACCGCCTGCCCCTCGACCCAGCGACGATCGCGCAGCTCGCGTTGAACCGCGATTGCGGTCACGAGCGCACCAGCCGGCTGCGCGAACACCGCGAAGAATTCGTCGGCTCGCGTCTCGACGACACGGCCGCCGGAACCCCGAGCCGTCTCCGTCAGCAGCGCCCGTACATCTCGCAGCAGCTTGCCATACTCGTTGCCGAGACGGTGGAGCAGGCCCGTCGAGCTCTCGATGTCGGTCAGCAGCATCGTCACGAATCCAGAGGGAAGCGTTGCCGGCTTGCCGCTGCGGCGTCCGAGCTCGCGCTCCGACTCGAGCTGGCCGGTGATGAATCCGACCGGTACGATCTTGAACCGCTTGGCCGCATTCAGCAGCCGCCGCCGCGCCTGCTCGCGGGAACGATCGTCCTCGAACGCAACTTGATTGAACCGGGCGAGCGCGTTCCGGACGTGGGCGGCGTCGTGGATCGGTAGCCGGCGATGGCCGCGCGAGTCGACGCAGGCGAACGCCCGGTCGGGCAGCTTTCCGCGTTTCTTCGTGTCGAGGCGCGCCACGGTTCTTGCTCCTGGGTGAAGGTCGTCTTCGATATACGAAGATCCCCGACGGCGCGAAGACCGTGACAACGGATGACAGGCGCCGGGGTGGGGCATCACGTCGGCATCCGCGCCCTTCATCACTCGTCGCTCGTGGTGAAACCGTACCGGGCTCCCGCAACGGATCGCGGAAGTCCTTTGCCAGTCGAGTCTCCCCGTCAATCCCGCACGTCGTATCATTGTGGAGCAGGTTTTCCGCGTCTCCTCATATCAGCTTACGTTTTCGATTGATGGTGTAAGCAGTAATCAATTAGAGGAACTGGCATCGAGCACGATGGCGAAGGCATCCCGCATCTACGAGGGTAGGGAGTAAAGGCATGGACGTTGAGACGGAACGGGCGCTCCGTGAGTTCTTCCGTCCGAGGGCGAAGCATTGTCTCTCGGCGGCTCTTCCGGCGACTGACTCAAGGGAGGGCCGTGGGCAGTACGTGAGTATGCTGGCGGAGTACCAAGCTGACTGGAGGGCGTTCGCGCAATACAACGAAAGCCATCGGGATTCGGCAAAGGCAGACTTTCTGTATCCTGACAATGGCAACATAGCTTGGAAGGTCCATTTGAATGCTATGCCAAAAGATGTCGAGACGATATCGAAGTATCTGCGTACGAACGGCTATCTGCACAAGTATCTCTCGGGCGGAGAGATCGAAGACGGAAAGACATTCACCGTTTACATCGGCTCCTTTCGATTGACGCAGCGACTCGCAAATCGGCTCAGCGGAGACCTCGTCGCTTTTCTCGCCAGACCCAAGGCACGACGCGAGATCGAATTCGCTCGTGGAGTTGTGGGGCGATTCTGCGGAGAGCGCGGCAAGTTTCGCCGGTATGGCTCGTCTGGCCTTTCGCATCTCGACGATGAAACGACCAGGGCAGCCTGGAAGAAGGCTAGACACAGCACGGCGGCAGAAGGCGAGGAGATCATGCAGGCGCTGGAGCCAGCCGCTTTCAGGAAGGCAAAGGAGCTCTACGGCAATTACTTTTTCGACATGGGATCGGTCGACGATCCGCCCGCCGCCTAAGCCACAAAACGTTGCGCCGCGCGCTCCCCAGAAGCGTCGGGCCGGGGGTTCTCCCCGGCCCGACGGCGGAACGATGAGCCTTTCTCACGCGGATCCGGTGCGCCGCTGCGGGCGGCCGGATCGCGCCATGGTCACGGTGTCTTGACTGCCGGGACGCAGAGCTGCTGCTGCTTCAGCTTGGTGAGCGTGCGGGTGCCGAATTGATCGGCGACCCCCTGCGTCAGGCTGACCTTCGGACATTTCATCTTGTAGCACACGAAGTCGTTGGTGAGGTTCTGACCCGGGAGCGGCACCACCGGCACGTTGCTGGTGGTGACCTGCTTGATGGCGGGCGTGCAGTAGTTGATCGCGTTCCCGAGCTTGCAGCCGGTGGAGGCGTAGAGGCCCGGTGCGAGCATGTCTGCCAGCGCTTTCAGCTTGACGGTGTCCTTCGGCTTGAAGCACTCGAGGTGATCGAACACGGCCGTCTCACCGGCCTGCATGCGGATGGTGCCGGTCGTGCTGCCCGACATTCCGGAGAACGGACCGCCCGGCGCGCCGACGAAGTCGATGCGGTAGGTGATGTCGAAGAAGCTGTCGACGGCCCAGGTCCCGCTCTGCGTTCGGGTCAGCGTGGTGTGGCCCGGGCTCGGATACCCGAAATCGCTCCCGGCCGTGACGCGCAGCAAATCGAAATCGGGATCGCCCGCACTAGGGTTCACCCGTTGCCCGAAGAGGCGGAACATCTCGGTGTCGAAGCTCTGCACCGCCGCTCCCGGCGTGCGGGGCGCGATGTGGGTCTCGAACTGGACCGGCATGTTGATGATGCGGTTGTAGACCAACCCTCCGGCGCCGGTCATGGTCATTTGCAGCATGGAGTCGTTGCACTCCTGCTCGCCCCCGAGCGTGCCGCCCGGCTGGCTGCACGTGCCCGGCGTCATCGGCGGCGGGAAGCTGCACACGGTGTACGAGCCCGGGCAGATGAACTCGAAGTGCTCGACCCCCACGTTGATCTGGTGCGGCGGCGGGGCGAGTCCGTCCACGATCATGTGGACGTCGCTCGGGCTCAAGTAACCGCTCGTGCACTGCGGCCCCTGCGGCGGAAGAGTGGCGGTGCCGCCGTTGTCCGGCACGATGCAGATGGTCGCCGACGCGGGTCCGACTACGGCGATGGCAAGGAGCGCGGCGCTGAACGCGACGCCCAGGTTGGACCTTCTTCGCATGATTGCCTCCGGTGCGCTCTCCCGTCCTCCGGGAGAGGTTGCAGGCCCAAACTCGGTGAGACGCGGACGCTATCCGGTGAAAGCGTCGCCAGCAAGGAAAAATACAGGTGATGATTGGCACCGCTACGAGGGGAGCAGCCGCGGCGCCCCGTCATCGAATCTCCTCGCCGAGACGCCGGGCGCGCGGAGCTCGCCCGCGAAACGGCTTCATGATGATTGGGCCCGAGGCTGCGGAGGACGGCCGGACATGAAGTCGGCACGCCTCAGATTCGCCCGGAAAAGCGTGCGGCGCGCCAGAATTCTTGCGCCAATCTGTATCAGGGCGCGGTGCCGAAATGGGCCACGTCGACACGCGCTCTCATTTCGCTTGACCCGCGGCGGCGGTTCAATGCAGCATTCCCCGTTCGCAAGGAGGTACCGATGCGGCTCTGCGTCTTCGTCGTCGTGATCCTCGGTGTCTGCGCGACCGCTGCACGCTCGCATGCGCAGCTTCCCACCACGGATCATTACGTCTGCTACAAGATCACCGATCCGCTGAAGGTCGCCGGCATCGTCGACCTCGATACCTCGCGCCTCGGGCTCGCGAGCGGCTGCAAGCTCGGCAAAGCGGTCGAGCTCTGTGTCCCGACCGAGAAGCGCGTCGTGAACGCGCGCAGCAACGCGACCAAGGCGCCGATCGACCCGCTCGACGCGGTCGGATTGCCGGCGCCCGGCGACCGCATCTGTTACCAGGTCAGTTGCCCGAAACCCCAGCCGCCCGACCAGGCGATGACCGACCAGTTCGGCTCCCGGACGCTCACAAAGCTGAAAGCAAACCGGGTGTGCACGCCCGCGTTCGCAGGGGCACCGGTCGCGTTCCGCGGGCTGAAACACTTTCCCGTGGGCTCGGCGCTCCTCACCGTCGAGGGCACGGCACCAGCCGACACGCTCGCGCTCAAGAGCGAGCAACCCAAGATCATCGACAACAAGAAGGGTCTCCTCGTCTCGTTCCAGCTCGGCGGCGGGCAGGGAGGCTACACCAGCTATTTCTGGCAGAAAGAGGTTTTCAGCGACGATCCGTTCACGCCCGAAAAGCTCGCGACGGGGAACGCCATTCGCTGGCAGCTGGTCGCGTCGCTCTCGGGGCACCCCACGACCGTCGCGACCGCGTCGACGGTCGATGGCGGCTCGGAGGTCGCACTCTCCGCGAGCTTTCCGGGGAGCGGCCTACGGACGGGCAAGGCCCGGTGCAGCAACCACGAGACCGACAAGCAGGCCGAGGACAACGCCACATGGTTGTTCGAGTATCGAAGCGCGATCATGCCGGTCGTCTACAGCGGCTCGATCACTCCCGGCGCAGCCTCGACCGATATCCAGATGAGCTTCACGTTCGGTCCCGATTGCGTGCCGGTTACCTCGCCCAGTGGCGCCACGTTCCTCGCCGACCATCTGGAGATCAGCGCCACGGTACCTCTAGCGCTGACCGGCATCGAGAGCGCCCTCATCGAAACGGACGTGCCGGCGACGCTGAAGCTCGCCGATGAAGGGGTGCAATAAGACTACGACCCCCGCGGGGGGAGAGAGGTCCCTCTTGTGAGCAGCTCGCGCGGGCCAAGAACAGTCGCATGGGCAGGAGCTCGCGCGTCACGGGGTTCAGCATCAGCGCGAGACTCTCGAGTGTGACGACGCCGAGGAGCGGCGTCACCCCCTCCGGCGCGAACACGACCTTCGACGTCGCGTCGAGATCCCCGACGGCGAAGCTCACCTCGCCGACGTCGTACGCGACGTGCGTGCCGTCCGCCAACGTGAACTCTTGACGATGCGTGCGAGTGACCCCGAGCGCATCGAGGATGCTCGCCGGCACGACGCTGAAGAGGGCACCGCTGTCGACGAGTAGCTCGATCTCGAGCTCGGCGAGATCGGGACGCCGAGGGTTCGAAAGCCGCGCCTTGGTGAAGGTAATGCCCACGACCGAGGCTCTAGGCGTGCGATCGTTCGCCATCCAGGCTACGAATACCCCGTTCGCCGATGCCGCGCGACAGCCAACTGTTCCGGTTCCCGAGCTCGGTCGAGCGCGATCCAGCCATCGAGGTCTGGATGCGTGCGCACGCGGGTGAGCTGGGCGCGATCGCGCAGCGCTGGTTCGTGGTCATGCGCGAGTGTGGAGACGATGTGCGAGAGTTGTTGCATGACGGCCATCCCACCGCGTGTGTGGGTGATGCGGCATTCGCCTACGTCAATGCCTTCACGGCTCACGTCAATGTCGGGTTCTTTCGCGGCGCCGAGATTGCCGATCCCCACGGCCTCTTGGAAGGCACTGGCAAGTACATGCGCCACGTAAAGCTCGGGCCTGGACGTGACGTGGATGCCGCCGCTCTCACGAAGCTGATCGAAACGGCGTACGCCGACATGAAAGGGCGCCTGAAGACGGAGTCGCGCGTGGGTGCGTTCGATCACCGCGATCGATCACGGGACAGGACGTAGACGATCGTGGTGCCGAAGGCGCCGATCGGATCGGTCCGCACGTAGTCGGCGCCGAGCCGCTTCATGACGCCGACGGACGCGACGTTCGGGCCGTCGGTGCGAATGTAGATCGGGTCGAGCCCCGCGACGTCGAAGCCGTACTGGAGGACGGCGCGCGACGCTTCGGTCGCGTAGCCGCGGCCCCAGTGCCCCGGATCGAGCCCGTAGTAGAGCTCGACGTCCTCCGCGTCCGGGATCGCACGGAGGCCGGCGAACCCCACGAAGGTCTCGCCGCTCTCGATCACCCAGAACCCGAACCGGCGTTGCTCGAACGACGCGATGCTCTCGTCGACGACGGCGACGGCCTGCTCGCGGGTGATGACGACGCCGTCCCAGAGGTAGCGGCGCACGTCGGGATTGGTCCAGTGCGCGTGCAGCCGGTCGACGTCGCCGGCGTCGAAGGGTCGTAGGCGGAGTCGCGGGGTATGGAGGATCGGCGCGCTCACGGCTGGTTCGAGGACAGGGCTATACCCTGCATTCAAGCCGCTATCATCCAACCGGACCTCGCAGCCACGACGCGCGCGTCAGGGCAGCGCGACCGTGTCGCAGGCCACGTTCGTCCAGGTGTAGGTGGCGCCGTTCACGTAGTCGCCGTCGCCGTCGTAGCCGCCGATGGCGTTGAAGTCGGCGTCGCCCGTGAGGGCGGCGGTGTAATTGGCGCTGTAGCTCGAGATCGACGCGCGGTACACGAAGACGCCGAACCTCACGCGCCCATCGCTGAGCATCGTCGCGGTGCCGTCGACCGGGCCGTGGCTTCCGAATCCGTCGGTCCATACTCCGGTCAGCGGAATCACTTTCCCGGGCTTCAGCGGCTTCACGTTCTGAAAGATGATGCGGCCCGATCCGTTGGTCGGCTGCGGGCTGTTCGCTACGCAGACGTCCTTCGCGAGCGCGTCGGCGGTCGAAATCGAAACCAAGAATGCAACGAGGGCGAGACATCGAAGCGTACGCATGGTCACCTCCATCGCCGGTTTGTAGGGGGCACGATCAGCATCAGGACGCGTTTCGCCATAGGCAACGCGGAAGGTGCGGCAATTTCGCTCTCGGAGTGCACGCATCCGCGCACGCGGCGTGCGTCGCGGTGCGGATGCGAAACTTGATGGCAACGAGGCTGGACATCGACAAGGTCCCGCGAGTACGCCACCGTACGCAGGATGAATCACCTGGCGGGCTTCCTGCCTGCCCTACACGAAGCGTTCGCGGGCACGCCGTGACGCTCGCGCGGGTCAAGTAGGACACTCGCCCGCTAAAACGAGGACACTAGCCCGCCACCCGAATGGCGCGGTGAGCCTTGACCCAGCTCGCGCGCGAGGGCTATGGCGCGCCGACCACTCCAGCGAGAGGGAACGACCTATGTGGCTACCTGCCCGTCTCAGTGTGTTCCGCCGCCTCGTGATCGCGATCGGCACGGCCGCCATCCTGGGTACGGCGGGCGACGCCCACGCCCAGCGGCTCCTCGGCATCGTCGGCAACACCGTCTACCGGATCGACGTCGCGGCGCAGACGGTGACGGCGCTCAGCCCGACGCTGCCGTTCTCGGGTCTGACGATCGGGACAATCGATCCCGGCGGCATCTACCTGCTGAACATGGCCTTCAGTGACATCAATCTCTACCGCTACACGCCCGGCGTCGGGACCACCCTCGTCGGGCAGCTCGGCATCGACAATTCTCAGAACTTCCTCGGCATCTCGGAGGGGCGGGACGGCTTTCTCTATGGGGCGTACGGCGCCTCGCTGGTACGGATCGACCCGCTCGATCCCTTCGGGGACACGGCGCTCCTCGGCCCCGAAGAGGGCGACGGCGCGAACTTCTACAGCGGCGACATCGCCGCCGACCCGGCGACCGGCATCATGTACGGCAACGTGTCCACCGGCACGCACACGTTCGTCACCGTCGACAAGACGACCGGCGTGCAAACCCCGATCGGCTCCTCCCTTTTCTATGGATTTGGGCTCGCCTTCGCCCGCGACGGCCGCCTGTACGCGTCGCTGGGGAACAACGGCGCACTCTACGAGATCGATCCCATGACCGGGAGCTTCACGTTCGTGATGAATACCGTGGCGGGCATGGCGGACCTGGCGTCGGAGCTGATCTGCGGCGACGGCGTGATCGACAGCGGCGAGACTTGTGACGACGGCAACATCACGAGCGGCGACGGTTGCAGCACCGCGTGCCAGGAGGAGCCCTGTTTCACGTGCAGCGGCGGGCCGTCGACGTGCACGCCGCTGCCCAACACGACTCCGTGCGACGACGGCACGCTCTGCACCACCAACGACGCCTGCCTCGCGAGCGTCTGCGTCGGCAGCGCGGCGCCGTCGCTCGGATGCAAGGCACCGATCGCCGTGAAGAAGTCGTCGCTCTTTCTCAAGAACGACGTCCGCAACAAGAAGGACCAGGTGAATTGGAAGTGGGGGAAAGGCCAGGCGACGCCACGCATGGATCTCGGCGATCCCGATCTCGGCACCGACTACGAGCTCTGCGTATACGACTCCACCCCGAGCGTGTTCTTCAAGGCGACGGCGCCCGCCGGCGGCACCTGCGCCGGCAAGCCATGCTGGAAGGTCGACGCCAAGAAGGTCCGTTACAAGGACAAGGAGCTCACGCCGACCGGCCTCCATCAGGTGCAGCTCAGCGCCTCGCTCGTGAACGGCAAGGCGAAGGCGCAGGTGAAGGGCAGGGGGAGGTTCCTCGGCATGCCGATGCTGCCCGTCGTACAGCTCCCCGTCACCGCCCAGCTCCGGAACAGCAACGGGCAGTGCTGGACGGCCACGTTCACGACCCTCAAGAAGAACACCTACCAGCAGTACAAGGGTCAAGGTCAGTAGAGCTCGGGACGGTTGCCGCTTCCGCGCGGTGACGGGTCCTGCCGTGTCGATTTCGGGCTCGCCCGTCCGACGGGTGGATGAAACGACACATCCGTCCAAGGGAGGGCATCGCATGATCACGATCTCCGCTTTCAAGTGGGTTCCGGACTTCGCCCGGGGCCAGGTACGCGACCTGCGCGTCCGCTGGGCGCTCGAAGAGGCCGGGCTGCCCTACACGACACGGCTCCTCGAGCAGGGCGACCAGGAGAAGCCGGACTATCGGGCGCTGCAGCCCTTCGGGCAGGTGCCGATCTTCGACGAGGACGGCTTCGTCCTCTTCGAGACCGGGGCCATCGTCCTCCACCTCGGGGAGCGCAGCGAGACGCTGCTGCCGAACGACCCGCGCTCGCGCGCCCGCGCGACGCAATGGCTGGTGGCGGCGCTCAATTCCATCGAGCCGTTCATCATGAACGTCGCGGTGATCGATCTCTTCTACGCGAACGAGGAGTGGGCGAAATTGCGCCGCCCGGGAGCGGTCGAGTTCGCCAAGCGGCGCCTCTCCGCCCTCTCCAATGCGCTCGGCGACAAGCCCTACCTCGACGGCAGCCGCTTCACCGCCGGCGACCTGATGATGACGACCGTGCTGCGGATCCTGAAGCACACCGACATCGTCACGAGCGATCAGCGTCTCGCCGCGTACATCGAGCGCTGCACCGCGCGGCCTGCCTTCCAGCGTGCGTTCGAGGCGCAGCTCGCCGACCTGCGGGACGCCGCCTGAGAGACGGCGCGCCAGCGCGCCACGATCGTCCGGCACCCTGATTGCGCCAGCGTACCTAGAATCGAACCCTCCCGCGTGGCACTCTCCGCGCATTCCAAACGTGGAGGTATCGATGCGTCGAGACGAGCGTTCTGCCGCTTCCTGGTCCCGTGCCGCCGTGGCGGCCCTGTTGCTCGCGGCGAGTATCGCCTTGCCCGCGACGGTGCGTGCGCAGCAGACACCGCCCGAGCTGCCCCAATTGAGCCCCGCGGCGCGCGTCGATCAGCGCGTCGGTCTCACCGACTTCACCGTCAAGTACTCGAGCCCGGCCGTGAAGGATCGGAAGATCTGGGGCGAGCTCGTGCCGTGGGACAAGGTCTGGCGGACGGGCGCCAACGCGGCGACGACGCTGCAGGCGAGCCGCGACTTCCGCTTCGGCGGCAAGCCGATCGCGGCCGGCACCTACGCGCTCTACACCATCCCGGGGAAGGGCAGCTGGCAGGTCATCCTCAACAGCGCCGCGACCGCCAGCGTCAACGACTACGACTCGGCCAAGGACGTGGCGCGCGTCAGCGTCAAGCCGGGGTCGGCGTCGTTCCGCGAGCGCCTCGTCTTCCTCTTCTCCGACACGACCGACGACACGACGAGCCTCGACATCGAGTGGGAGAAGCGCCGGATCTCGATTCCCATCGCGGTCGACACCGCGACGCAGGCGATGGCCAACATCGACGCCACCCTCAACGACAGCTGGCGGCCGCACTTCGCGTCGGCGCGCTACCTGCTCGACACCGGCGGCGACCTGAACCGTGCGCTCGAGCTCATCGACACGTCGATCGAGATCAAGGGCGTGTGGTGGAACCACTGGCAGCGGGCGCAGATCCTCGCCAAGCAGGGGAAGCGGGCCGACGCGATCGCGGCCGGCGAGCAGGCGCAGCGGCTCGGCGCAGGCGACCGCGTCTACGACGGCTTCTTCAAGGAGCAGGTCGCGACGACGATCGCGGGCTGGAAGAAAAAGGGGTCCTGACGGGGTGACGGCGCCGAGCGCCATCTTCGCGGATTACCTGTCGGGGCGCGCGGCGACGTTCTACGCGGGAGACTTCCGGGACCGCGCGGTGCGGGGGCGGATGGTCGCGCGCGTGACGCGGCCGCTCGCCCCGCCCGTCGCCGCCGCGCTCGCGGCGCAAAACGCGCTGCTCGGTCCGTCGGCGGCGCGCGCCGCGCACCTCGCGGCGCTCAGCCGGGGGGCCGCCGCGGTCGTGACGGGGCAGCAATGCGGGCTCTTCCTCGGCCCGCTCTTCACGCTCTACAAGACGGCGTCGGCGATCGTTGCGGCACGCGCGCTCGCGGCCGAGACGGGCCGGCCGGTCGTGCCGGTCTTCTGGATCCAGAACGAGGACCACGATCTCCCGGAGATCGCGACCTGCCACGTGGCGCGCGCCCACGGGGCGCCGCTCGCGCTCGCGCTTCCCGCGTCGCCGGAAGATCGCGTCTCGGTCGCGCATCGCACGCTCCCCGCCGAGGTCGTGGATCGCCTCGCGGACTTGCGCACCGCGCTCGGCACGTTGCCGCATGCGGAGGCACACCTGGCGCGGCTCGCGCGTCACTACCGCCCCGGCGCGGGGTGGGACGCCGCGTTCGCGGGGACGCTCGCCGAGCTCTTCGCGGACGAGGGGCTCGTCTTCGTCGACGCGCGCGACCCGGCGATCGCGGAGGCGACGGCGCCGATCCACCGGCGCGCGCTCACGGACGCGGTCCGCATTGCCGACCTGCTGCTGGCGCGCGGCAACGCGCTCACGGCGGCCGGCTACGGCCCGACGGTGCACGTGCGGGCCGGTGCGCCGCTCTCGTTCTTCCACCCGGACGGCGTCACGGGACCGCGCCGCCGGCTCGCTCCGGGCCCGGACGGCGGGTTCGTCGAGGTCGGCGGCGACGGCACCTACGACCTGGAGCGGCTGCTCGCCACGCTCGCATCCGAGCCGCTCCGCTTCAGCACGAGCGCGCTGCTGCGCCCGGTCCTCCAGGATGCCCTCCTGCCGACGGCGGCGTACGTCGCGGGGCCGGGCGAGGTGGGGTACTTCGCGCAGCTCGCGCCGCTCTACGAGGCGTTCGACGTGCCGATGCCGCTCGTCGTCCCGCGGGCGCGGCTCCGCATCGTGGAGGAACGGACACGCGCGCTCTGCGCTCGACTTGGGATCGACCCGGACCGCGTCGATCGGCCGCTCCACGAGCTGCTGCCCGCGGCGGTCGCCTCCGACGCAAGCCTCGACGAGGGGGCGCTCGCGCGCGCGCTCGTCGCGCCGTTCGAGGCCACGCTGGAGACGCTGCGGACCCGCATCGAGCAGGCCGGTCCCGGACTCGACACGGCGGTCGCCAAGACCCGCGCCACCGTCGCGGGCGCCGTCGCGAAGCTCGCGCGCAAGATCCGCAACGCCGAGGGTCAGCGCGAGCGCGGGCGCGTCGAGGAGGTGGAGCGGGTGCGGTGGGCGTTGGCGCCGCACGGTGGGCCGCAAGAGCGCTCCTACGGTCTCTCCTACTTCGCCGCGCGCTACGGCGAGCGGGCCTTCGTGACCCGCGTCCTCGCCGCCATCGACCCTTTCGACCCGACGCCGCGAGACCTGGCATGGTGACCGAGCGTCCGCCGCTCGCGATCGGCGTCGTCTGCTGGGCGAGCCTCGGCGGCAGCGGCGTCGTCGCGACCGAGATCGCCGGCGGGCTCGCCGGACGCGGCCACGAGCGTGCACCTGATCGCGACCGCGCGGCCGAGCCGGGCCGCGGCGGTTCCGGGGTTCGCGTTCCACGAGGTCGCGGTGTCGCCTCACCCGGTGGCGGGGCAGACGCTCTACGGGCTGGCGCTCGCCGAGACGATCGTCGACGTCTGCCGACGGCACCCGCTCGACCTGCTGCACGTGCACTACGCGGTGCCGCACGCGGCGAGCGCGTACCTCGCGTGTCGGACGCTCGGCGCGGCGGCGCCGCGGCTCGTGAACACGCTGCACGGCACCGACGTGACGGGCTACGGGGTGGCGGAGCGCTACGACGCGGTCACGCGCTTCGCGGTGGCCGCGTCGGACGGTCTCACGGTGCCGTCGGAGTTCTTGCGGCGCGAAGCCGAGGAGCGGTTCGCCCTCGGCGAGGCGGTGCCGATCGCCGTGATTCCGAACTTCGTCGACACCGAGCGGTTCGCGCCCGCGTCGCCGCGGGAGCGCTCGCGCTTCGACGGCTTCTTCGCGACGCGCGCGGCGGGCGATGGTGACGGTCCCGTCCTGTTCCACGTCTCGAGCTTCCGACCCGTGAAGCGCGTCGCCGACCTGCTCGACGTGCTGGCGCGCGTGCGGCGCACGCTGCCGGCCCGGCTGGTGCTCGTCGGCGACGGTCCCGAGCGCCCGGCGGTCGAGGCGCGCGCGCGCGCGCTCGGGCTCGACCCGCACGTCGCGTTCGTCGGCCAGCGCGCCGACTTCGCGACCTATCTCCCGCACGCCGACGCCTTCCTGCTGCCGAGCGAGACCGAGAGCTTCGGCGTCGCCGCGCTCGAGGCGCTGAGCGCCGGCGTGCCGGTCTGCGCCTACCGCGTCGGCGGGCTCCCCGAGGTCGTCGCGGACGGCGCGGGCGTCCTCGTCGAGCCGTTCGATACGGCGGCGCTGGCGGACGCCGTGCTCGCGGTCGTCGCCGACCCGGCGCGGCACGCCGTGTTCGCCGCGGCGGCACGGGCGCGTGCCGTCGATCGCTTCGGCCGCGCCGCCGCGCTCGAGCGCTACGAAGCGTACCTGCGCGACGTCGCGGCGCGTCCCCGCCGGGAGCATCCATGAGATCCCGCCGCGCCGTCGCCGCGGTGTCGTTCGTCTTCCTGCTCGCGCTCGCCGCGTCCGCGCACTCGTCGGAGACCGTCATGCATGCCGGAACCCTCGCCCACGCGCTCGATCGCGCTCGCCGACGACGGCCCGCGTCCTCTACGTCGCCGCCCACCCCGACGACGAGAACACGCGCCTCCTCGCCTACCTCGCCAACGCCCGGCACGTGACCGCGGCGTATCTCTCGATGACCCGCGGCGGCGGCGGTCAGAACCTGATCGGCGTCGAGCAGGCCGAGCTGCTCGACGTGATCCGCACCGAGGAGCTGCTCGCGGCGCGCCGGCTCGACGGCGCGACCCAGCGCTTCACCCGCATGCGCGACTTCGGCTACTCGAAGAGCGCGGCCGAGACGCTCGCGATCTGGGGCCACGACGAGGCGCTCGCCGACGTCGTGTGGGTGATCCGCACGCTTCCAGCCCGACGTGATCATCACGCCGCTTCGACGAGCAGCCGCCGAACCACGGGCACCACACGGCGTCGGCGATCCTCGCGCGCGAGGCGTTCGCGGCGGCGGCCGACCCGGCGCGCTTCCCCGAGCAGCTCCCGGGCGGCGTCGAGCCGTGGCAGGCGAAGCGCCTGCTCTGGAACGTCTCGACCTGGAGCGACAAGCCGCCGCCGCCGGACGCGTTGGCGCTCGACGTCGGCGGCTACGACGCCGCGCCTCGGGCTCGGCTACGGCGAGCTCGCGGCGCGCTCGCGGAGCCAGCACAAGAGCCAGGGCTTCGGCGTCGCCGGCGAGCGCGGGCCCCTGATCGAGCGCTTCGTCACGGTCGCCGGGTCGCGGCCCGCGCAGGACATCCTCGACGGCGTCGACGCTCGGCTGGAAGCGCTTCGGCACGCCGCGGCGCCGCGCTCGATGCGGCCCTCCGACGACGCGCGCGGCGCGCTCGAGCGCGACCGGCCCGAGCGGGCGCTGCCGGCGCTGCTCGAGCGCGCGACGCGCCCTCGACGCGCTGCCCGACGAGCCGCGCGTGCGCGATGCGCGCGCTGGCGCTCGAGCGACGTCATCGCGGCGCGCCGCCGGGCTCTTCGTGCGCGCGACGGCGGCGCGACCGATGCGTCGTGCCGGGCGGACGGCGCCGACGTCGCGGTCGAGATCGTGCAGCGCCGGCCGGCGGCGCTGACGCTCGCGCGGCGTCGTGCTTCCCGGGCGGCCGGCGCCGGTCGCGGTCGACGCGGCGCTGGCGCTCGAACGAGAAGAAGGAGATCGCGCGCGACGTGCCGATCGCCGGCCGACGCGCCGCCGTCGGCGCCGTACTGGCTCGCCGAGCCGTCGCTCGCCGGTCGCCAGGTCGTGCGCGATCCGCGCCTCGTCGGCGAGCCCGAGCGGTCCGCCCGCGCTCGCGGTCGACGTCGAGCTCGCGCATCGAGCGGCCGGCCGCTCCGCCTCGCGACGCCCGTGCGTCTACGCCTGGACCGATCCCGTGCACGGCGAGCGCATCCGCCGCTTCCTGATCGCGCCGCCCGCGACGGTCACGCCGCTCGCGCCAGGCGGTGCTGTTCCCGAACGGCGCCGCGACGACGGTCGGCGCTGCGCGTGCGCGCCGAGCCGCGACGCGCTCGCGGGCGACGTGACGCTCGACCTTCCCGCAGGGTGGCGGGCCGAGCCCGCGCGCGCTCCGGTCACGCTGGCGCACGCCGGCGACGAGACCACCGTGCGCTTCGCCGTGACGCCGCCCGCCAAGGCGGCCGCCGTCGAGATCCGCCCGGCGATCGACGGTCGACGGGCAAGCGCTGGGCGCTCCGCGAGGACGTCATCGACTACCCGCACATCCCGATGCAGGTCGTCCTCCAGCCCGCCGACGCTGCGGCTCGTGCCGCTCGCGCTCGCAGCTTCCGAAGGGCCGGGTCGGCTACGTCCCGGGCTCGGGCGACACCGTCGGCCGACGACCTCGCGCACGTCGGCCTGACGGTCGAGACGCTCGACGACGAGACGCTCCGCGAGCGGCGACCTCGAGCGCTACGCGGCGATCGTCGTCGGCGTCCGCGCCTACAACACGCGCGCCGGCGCTCCGGAGCGCGCACGCGCGGCTCATGCGCTACGTCGAGCAGGGCGGCACGCTCGTCGTGCAGTACAACACCAACAACCGCCTGGCGCCGCTCGACGACGCCGATCGGCCCCTTCCCGCTCGACGATCGGCCGCGACCGCGTGACCGACGAGACGCGCGGCGATGACGGCGCTCGAACCCGAAGCATCCGGTGCTGCACGCTGCCGAACGCGATCGGTCGCCGCCGACTTCGACGGCTGGGTGCAGGAGCGCGGGCTCTACTACGCCGAGACGTGGGACCAGCGCTACGAGCCGATCTTCCGCGCCGCCGATCCCGGCGAGAAGCCGCTCGCACGGCGGGCTGCTGGTCGCGCGCCACGGCAAGGGACGCTACGTCTACACCGGGCTCGCGTTCTTCCGGCAGCTGCCCGCGGGCGTGCCGGGCGCCTACCGGCTGTTCGCGAACCTGCTCGCGGAACGGTGAGCGTGCGCGAGCCGACGCCGCCCGACGCGCCGCCGCCGCTCCTCGGCAGCTGGCGGAACCTCTACGTGCTCGTGCTCGTCGAGCTCGCCGCGCTCGTCGCGCTCTTCGCCGTCCTGACGCGGTGGGCCTCGTGACGACGCTCGACTGGGTGGTGCTGGTCGGCACGCATCGGCTTCATCGTCGTCTACGGCGCGTGGAAGACGCGCGGCGTGCAGCGACATGGAAGCCTACTTCCGCGGCGGCAACACGCTGCCGTGGCCGACCATCGGCCTCAGCATCATGGCGACGCAGGCGAGCGCCATCACGTTCCTCTCGACGCCCGGCCAGGCCTACGAGGACGGCATGCGCTTCGTGCAGTTCTACTTCGGCCTGCCGCTCGCGATGATCGTGATCAGCGCGGTCTTCGTGCCGATCTACTACCGCCTCAAGGTCTACACCGCCTACGAGTACCTCGAGCACCGCTTCGACGCGCGCGTCCGCTACCTCGGCGCCGTGCTGTTCCTGATCCAGCGCGGGCTCGCGGCCGGCATCACCATCTACGCGCCGGCGATCATCCTGAGCACGATCCTGGGCTGGCCGCTCGAGCGCGACCAACATCGCATGGGCGCGTTCGTGGTCATCTACACCGTGCTCGGGCGGCACGCAGGCCGTGAGCCAGACCCAGAAGCAGCAGATGATCGTCATGCTCGCGGGCATGGTGATCGCGGCGCTGCTCGATCGTCGTGACGCCTGCCCGACGGGGTGTCGCTGCCGGCGGCCGTCAAGCTCGCCGGCGCGCTCGACCGCATGAACGTCGTGAGCTTCGAGCTCGACCTCGACGACCGCTACAACTTCTGGTCGGGCATCACCGGCGGCTTCTTCCTGGCGCTGTCGTACTTCGGCACCGACCAGTCGCAGGTGCAGCGCTACCTCTCGGGACGCTCGGTCGCCGAGAGCCGGCTCGGGCTGCTCTTCAACGGCATGTTCAAGGTCCCGATGCAGTTCGTGATCCTGTTCATCGGGCGTGATGGTCTTCGTCTTCTACCTGTTCACGCCGCCGCCGATCTTCTTCAACGCGCCGGCGCTCGCGCGCGTCGCGGCGAGCGCGCACGCGCCGGATGCTCGCCGCGCTCGCAGCGCCGCTACGACGAGGCATTCGCGACGCAGCGCGACGCCGGCGAGCGCGTACGTCGCCGCGCTCGACGGCGACGAGACCCGCGCGGGGCGCGGCCAAAGCGACGCTGCGGGCGGCCGCCGCCGACGTCGCCGCGCTCCGCGACCGAGGCCAAGGCGCTGGTCGCGCGCGCCGCTGCCCGACGCCGAGACCAAGGACGCCGACTACGTCTTCCTCAGCTTCGTCCTGGCGTACGTGCCCGAGCGGCCTCGTCGGGCTGCTGCTCGCGGTCATCCTCTGCGCCGCGATGAGCTCGACGTCGAGCGAGCTCGCCGCGCTCGGCTCGACGACGCACGGTCGACCTCTACAAGCGTCTGCTGCGCACCGCGGACGCGTCGCGACCGCCGGCACGACCTCCTCGTCTCGAAGCTCTTCACCGTGCTGTGGGGCGCGGTCGCGGTGAGCTTCGCGGCGTTCGCCGCGCTGCTCGACAACCTCATCCAGGCCGTCAACATCCTCGGCTCGATCTTCTACGGCACGATGCTCGGGCTCTTCGTGGTGGCGTTCTTCGTCGCCTCGGTGACGGCGACGCCGGTGCTCGTCGGCGCGCTCGTCGCGCAGGCGCTGGTCGTCGGGCTCTTCCTGACGTCCGACCTCGGCTTCCTCTGGTACAACGTCATCGGCTGCGCGACGGTCGTCGTCGTGGCGGGGCTCGGCGAGATCCTGCGCCGGCAGCGCCGCGTCGCCGTCTGACCCCTGCGACGCGGTTGCGTCGTGCCGTGGATTCTGCGTCATAGGAAGGTATGAGGAACCAATCCTTACCGCTGTGAGGAGCTGGGGGGAGCGGCGGATGAGCCACCGTCGAAGGCGCGCGGGCGCGCTCGCGATGCTCGGAACGCTGGCGCTGCTCGCGGCGGGCATGCCGACGCATGCGGCCGCGGAGGGTGCAGGCCGCATCGAGCGCATCGAGCTCGAGAGCGACGGACCGTCGACGAAGGTCGTCATCAGGCTGTCGCGGCCGCTCGCGTTCGACGTCCAGGTGCTCGACGGCGACGCGGCCCGGAAGAGCGCGCGGCGTCTCGTGCTCGACTTCGACGACACGACGCTCGGACCCGAGGCCACGAAGCCGATCGAGGTGGCGAACGACCTGCTGCGGCAGATTCGGCCGGGACAGTTCAACGCCAAGACCGCGCGGATCGTGCTCGACCTCGCGAGCGATACGACGCACTCGGTCGACGCCTCCGAATCACCGCCCCGCGTGACGATCGCCCTTGCTGCGGGCACGGGGACGGTGGGAAGGTCCGCCACCGGCGCTCCGGATGCGCCGAGCCCGACCGCGTCGCCCGGCGCCGCGGAGGCGCCGAAGGCGGCTGCACGGACGATTCCCATCAGGGCGCGCGGGCGCAGGCCGTACTCGTTGCTTTACTCGCGCTGACGAAGCGGCTAGCGCTGCCGCAGCCATGACGTCCGTCGCGCGCGATGCGAAGTTCCACCTCGGCCAGGTGGTGCGGCACCGGTTCTTCCCGTTCCGCGGCGTCATCTTCGACGTCGATCCGGTATTCGCCAACACGGAGGAATGGTGGCTGGCGATTCCCGAGGACGTGCGACCGCGGAAGGACCAACCCTACTACCACCTCCTCGCCGAGAACGAGGAGACCACGTACATCGCGTACGTCTCGGAGCAGAATCTGCTCCCCGACGAGACCGGCCGTCCCGTGCGTCATCCGCAGGTCGGGGAGCTCTTCGGCGAGCTGCGCGACGGGGCCTATGAACGAAAGACGGCGCGCCACACCCACTGATGCCCAACCCGCGAACGCCCCGGAGGACCATGTCTCGCCCGTCGACCGTTCCCATCCTCGTGCTCTTGCTCGTGGTCCTTGCCCTCGCGGGCGACGATGCTCCCGCGTCGGCGCAGCTCACCGATCCCGCCGCCGCCAAGGCGGCCGACACGTGTCAGAAGGCGGTCGCCAAGAGTGGCGCCGTGTTCGTCGCCGCGACGGCAAAGAGCCTCGGCGCGTGCTTCGACGGCGTCTTCAAGTGCGTGCAGACGAAGCCCGCCGACGACAAGTGCATCCCGAAGGCGGTCGCGCGCTGCGCGAAGGAGCGCAACGCCGGGCGTGACGGGCGGGTCGCGAAGCTCGTCGGCGTCGTCACCGCCAAGTGCGCCAGCCTCGCCGACCTCGAGGCGCCGGACGGCCTCGGCTACGCCGCGCTCGCGGGCGCGTGCGTGGGCACGGGAGCCTTCACCGACGTCGCCGCCGTCGCCGACTGCGTGCGCGAGCAGCTCGAGTGTCGGGCCGAGCGCGCCTTCTCGATCGCGATGCCGCGGGCGCTCGGCCTCGCGACGGAGCACGCGATCGCGACCCGCGCCGGCTCGTGCCTCCAGGATCTCGGCGGCGGCGGACACGTCGCCGATCCGAAGGCCGTCGGGAAGCCGCTCGACAAGTGCCAGACCCTCGCCAAGAAGGCCGCGGCCGCGTTCACGGCGGCGAAGCTGAAGGGCCTCGGCAAGTGCGCCACGGCGATCTTCGGCTGCATCCAGAAGAAGCCGGGCGACACGAAGTGCACCGACAAGGCGGCGGCGCTGTGCGCCAAGGTGATCAGCAGCGACATCCCCGCCGCCGAGGCGAAGGTGGAAGAGAAGATCGCCGGCGGATGCGGTGCGATCTTCGCAGAAGCGGGTGCGGCGAACGCGCTCGGCGTCGATGCGCTCGCATTGTTCTGTCAGCAGGTCGGCGTCGGAGTACTCGCGTCGGCAAGCGATTGGGGACGCTGCGTGATGCGCCAGCACCAGTGTGCGGTCGAGGCGATGCAGCCGTTCCTGGCCCCGCGCTTCGCCGCGCTGCTCGGCGACCTCGGCCAGTCGGCGACGAGCGGGTTCTGCGCCGGCCTCGCGACGCCCACACCGACGGCGACCCCGTCCGCCGGCGGCACGCCCACGGCGACGAGCACCGCGTCTCCGACGGCCACCCCGACCTCGACCCCTGGTGAAACGCCAACGGCGACGAGCACCACGGTCCCGACGGTGACGCCGACGCCGACGCCGACCGCGCCCATCACACCGACGCCCACCGCCGGTCTCACCCCGACCGCGACCGGGGCGACGCCGTCACCGCAACCGCCGAATCTCGTCTTCGTGTCCTCAGAGACGTACGCGACGACTCTCGGCAGCGCCGCCGCGTACGATGCGCAGTGCAACGCCCTCGCGAACACCGCCGGCATCAACAACGTCGCCGGCGACGCCTTCATGGCCTGGATCTCCGACTCGACGTCGAACGCCGTCACGCGTCTCGGATCCGCGCGCGGTTTCGTGCGCGTCGACGGGCTGCCGGTCGCCGACACGGTCGCCGACCTGCTCGCCGGCAAGCTCTTCCATCCGATCCTCATCGACGAGAACGGGGCCACGCTGTTCACCGACCAGGCGCCGATGACCGGCACGAGCCCGAGCGGCACCGTCTTCTTCACCTGCGGCGACTGGACCGGTGCCGGCACGACGACCGTCGGTCTGCTCCAGGCCGGCGTGCAGACGTGGACGTCCTTCAGCGCCGGCAGCTGCGGCAACAAGTATCGGGTCTACTGTTTTCAGAAGACGCAGAACGCGGTCGTGGCGCCGGTTCCGGCGGCCGGCAAGCGTATCTTCCTGACCGCGACGCCGTTCGTGCCGGGGAGCGGCGACCCCGACGCGCTCTGCGAGGCGGAGAAGCCGGCCGGCGCCGGCACCGCCGTGGCGCTGCTCTCGACCACGACCGCGGCGGCGTCGGCGGTGCTCGATGCGATGGCGACGTACGTCCGTCCCGACGGCGTCGTCGTCGGAACCGGGCAGGAGCTCATCGAGGCCACCGTGGCCCCGTTCACCCCGCTCGTGAGCGGCATATGGCAGACCGGCGCCGGTACCTACCTCGACGTGATCGCCTGGACGGGATCGACGGGGATCCCGACCGTTCCCAACGCCGAGACCTGCACCGACTGGACCGCGACCACGGGAACCGGACGGATAGGTCGGAGCAGCTTCACGATGCCCGGCTTCTGGAACTCCGGAACGGACAACTGCAACGTCCTCAATGCGCGGCTCTATTGCGTCGAGCAATGAGCGCGACCTAGGACACGGCTTGACATAGGGGCCGTGTTGCCAGCACCTTCGAGCGCAACCCCCAATGATGCGTTCGGTCGACCCCCACGTTCTCGAGGCGTTCCGTGCGGAGTCTCGGGGCGTCATCGCGCGTCGCGGGCCGTTCGGAATCGGCCTCTTTCTCGGGTTCGTCGCCGCCGCGGGGTTGATGGAGGTTGCGTACTATCCCGAGCGCGTACGACCGCTGGTGTGGAGCCTGGTCATCGAGGTGGGGCTGTGCGTGACCGGTCTCGTCGCCCGGCGCATCAAGCGGCTCGAGCGATACATCGTCGGCATCGTCACCTGCATGACGATCGGCATCGCGTTTTCCATCACCGGTTACATGGTGGTCGTCGGCGGTAGCGGTGGCGCGCTGGCGTTCGCCCTGATCGTCTTCCTGACCGGCGTACCGCTGCTGTACCCTTGGGGTGCACCCGGACAGATCCCGCTCGCGCTCTCCGTCTTCGTCGGCTACCTCGTCGCGCTCGCGCTCGGCGTGCGCGGCGAGTTGCCGGCCGCCTACGGCATCGTCAGCGTCGCCGGTGCGGCCGTGAGCTCGATGGTCGGCGCGGTGTTGCTCGATTGGCACCGCCGCGCGATCTTCGAGCAACGTCTGCTCCTCGCGCGCACGCGCGATCAGCAGATGGCCGTGCTCTACGACGTCACCCGCACCGTCGCGGCGACGCTCGAGCTCCAGCAGGTGCTGTGGCTCGTGTGCCAACGCGTGCTCGATGCGCTCGGGCTCGACCGCTTGTGGCTCCTGTGGCGCGAGGTTCCGGATCGTGACCTGCAGGCACTCGAGGCGGTGCGTCGCGGCGAGCGCATCGCAGTGGCGGATCTCGCCGGTGAGGCGTCGCGCTGGGAGGCCTTTTTCGATGGCCAGGCGAACGCGACGCCCGTCGTTCTCGACGTGACGGCCGAGCAGCAGGCGGCGCTCGGTGGCGACGACGTTCCGGAGATGCTGCTGCGGGTCCCGCTGACCGTTCAATCGAAGCTCGTCGGCATGATCCTCGCCGCGGGCGACGTCGAGCGCTTCGCGTCCGAGGCGAGCCTGCTGGACTTCGCGGCGACCCTCGGCAACTCGGCGGCGATGGCCATCGCGAACGCGCGCCTCCACGCCATCGTGCTCGCGAACCGCGCCGAGCTGCAACGGCTCTCGAACAAGCGGATCGACGTCGTGGAGGAGGGGATGCAACGCATCTCGCGCGAACTCCACGACGGCACCTGTCAGGCGCTGATGGCGATCAAGCTCGACCTCACGCTCTTGCACCGGCGCCTGCCGGAGGAGCTCCATGGCGCCGTCGACGGCATGCGCGCGCAGGTGATCGACGTCGTGCAGGGCGTTCGGCAGATGTCGCATCTCATCCATCCACCGGTTCTGGACGATTTCGGCGTGGTCGCGGCAATCGAGTCGGTCGCCGAGAAGTATCGCGCGACGTCGGAGCTGGAGATCCGGGTGACGGCCCCGGACCCGACGATCCGCTGCGCCGCCCCGATCGAGCTCATGCTCTTCCGTACCTTCCAGGAGGCGCTGATCAACGTCGTGAAGCATTCGGAAGCGCGGCGGATGGTGGTGCGGGTGGCGCTCGAGGACGATGCCATGGTGCTCGAGATCGGCGACGACGGCAAAGGATTCGACTCCCGCGCGTACTTCCGGAGGCCGCCGGCGTCCGCCGGTCTCGGGCTGATCGGCATGCGGGAGCGTGTCGCCCACTTCGGCGGGGTCTTCCGGGTGACCTCGCGCATCGGTACGGGCACGCGCCTCTACGTCAGCGTTCCTGCGGAGCCGATCGTGATGGAGCCGGTCGCGGCCGTCTTGTAGCTCCCGGCGAGTGGGGGCTACGGGGTCGGTGTCGGGACCGGGACCGGGGTCGAGGCGCGCTCGACGGGGACCCGATCGAGCGTGCAGCTCGCCTTGTCGGTCTCGAAGCAGCGGAGATTCCCGTCGACGGCCAGCACGCACTCCTGGTCGCTCTCACAGTTCTCGCTCACCGTGCAGGGGCTGCACTGGAGGTCATCGTCGCCACCGCCGCCGCAAGCGACGCCGATCAGCGCGAGCGCCAGGGCCAGAAGACTCGTCCGTACGGCGACCCTCGATCCCATCACTACCTCCGTTTCGGTGAGACGCGCTCGGCGTGTCTCACACTCGGCGGCGCCGCGCAAGGAAACGGTCGGAATCGCACGCCCGTCGCCCCGGGGTGTCGAGTGCAGATTCTGCAGCGCATGCATTCAAAAGCCGCGCGAAATGCTGGGTGCGACCGAGGTACGCGTCTTGCTCCCCTCCTCACCGGGAGGAAAGGATCATGGAAGACACCAACCCATTGGAAGATCCGAGACATTTTCCGGGCACGGCGATCTGGATCGTCGGCGGGCTCGTCGCCCTGATGATCGGAGTCGGTTTTTACTTCAGGGAGGCGAAGACGCGCGAGAGCGGCGGCGTCAAGGTTGCCGCGGTCACCGAGAACCCGAGCGACTACGTCGGTCGGACGGTCACGGTGCGGGGCGAGGTCGAGAACATGCTCGGATCGCGCGCCTTCATCATGGAGGACAAAGGTCCTGGCAGCGAAATGCTCGTTGTGGCGGCCGCGCCCGACGCGATGCCGCGCGCCAAGGCGCTCGAGGACAGCGATGCCGTGCAGGTCGTCGGCGAGGTGCGCCCCTTCGATCCCGGAAAGATGCCGGGCGAGGTCGGCTTTGCGGCGACGGACGAGCGTCTCACCGCGGTACGGGGCAAGCCGGTGCTGTACGCGTTCCAGGTGATCGTGCCCCCGCACGGAGCCGAGGACGCCGCGGGCTCGGGCACGGCGCGGAATTGAGCTCATGAGGGGGATCTCGTCCCCCTTCGCGCTTGTCGGGCGCGGAAATCCGTCGGCGCGAGCTCGGGGAAGGGCTCGCACGCACGGGCGCCGCGCGTCATTATGAGGTCGTGACGGCCGGCGATTTCGCACCGACCCCGCGATCGTGGTCCGTGGCGAGCCCATGGTCGGTCGCCCTCGTCGCCGCCGTCTACTTCGCCGCCGCGGAGCTCGGCCTTTCGCTCGCCTTCGTCGCCGAGCAGGTGACGGCCGTGTGGCCGCCGACGGGCATCGCTCTCGCGGCCGTCGTGCTGCTCGGACCGCGCATCTGGCCGGGGATCGCGCTCGGCGCCTTCCTCGCCAACCTGTACACCGACGCGTCACCGGCGGTCGCCGCGGGCATCGCGGTCGGCAACACGCTCGAAGCGCTCCTCGGCGGCTGGCTCCTCCGGCGCGCGGGCATGCAGCCCGCGCTCGAGCGCGTCGTCGACGTGGCGGCGCTCGTCTTGCTCGCCGCCTTCGCGAGCACCGTCGTCAGCGCGACGATCGGCGCGACGAGCCTCTGCGCCGGCGGGCTCCAGCCGTGGTCGCGGTTTCCGGCACTGTGGTCGGTCTGGTGGATCGGCGACGCGATCGGCGCCCTCGTGATGGCGCCCGTGCTGCTCACGTGGCTCGCGCCCGGGCGCCATGCGCGCGGCCGGGGCACGCGCAGCGAGGCGGCGGCGTTCGGCCTCGTGCTCCTCGTCGTCGACGCGATCGTCTTCACGGGCCGGATCGGTCTGGCGCCGGCGGGCTATCCCCTGCAGTACGCCGCCTTTCCGCTCGTGGTCTGGGCGGCGATGCGTTTCGGACTGCGCGGCGCGGCGACGACCACGCTGGTCACGTCGGCGATCGCGATCTGGAGCACGGCGCAGGGGCTCGGGCCCTTCGCCGTCGCGAGCACGCACGAGAATCTCCTGCTGCTGCAGACGTTCACGGCGGTCGTTGCCGTGACCGGGCTCCTCCTCGCGGCGGCGGTGTGCGAGCGCGACGCCGCGGAGCGCCGGGCGGCGGCCGAGTACGAGCGTCTCCGGACCGGCGAAGAGCGCTTACGGCTCGCGCTCGATGCCGGTCACATGGCGGTCTGGGACTGGAACGTCGCGACGGGCGAGGTCGCCTGGGAAGGCTATACGGAGGCCATGATCGGGCTTCCGCCCGGCGCCTTCGCCGGCACGCCCGAGGCGTTCCTCGATCTCGTGCAAGCCGACGACCGCCCGGCGGTGCAGGCCGCGATCGTGGCGGCCGTCGAGCGGCACGCCGACTACGTGGTCCAGTTCCGGATGGTCGGCCCCGGCGGCGACGTGCGCTGGGTCGCGGCGCGCGGCCGCGTGCTTGCCGACGCCGGCGGCCGCCCGGCTCGCATGCTCGGCGTCGCGATCGACGTGACCGAGCGCCAGCAGCTGACCGACGAGCTCCGCGCCCAGGCCGAGCGGCTCGCCGACGGGGATCGGAGGAAAGACGAGTTCCTCGCCATGCTCGCGCACGAGCTGCGCAACCCGATGGCGCCGCTCAGCACGGCGCTTCACCTCCTGGCGCGGAATGCTCCCGACCGCGACCGCTTCGTCGCCATGGCGAGCCGGCAAGTGACCCAGCTCGTGCGCCTCGTCGACGATCTGCTCGACGTGTCGCGCATCACGCGCGGCATGATCACGCTCCGCCGCGAGCCGGTGGTGTTCGCCGACGTGGTCGGACGGGCGGTCGAGATGGTGCGCGTCGAAGTGGAGGCGCGCTCGCAGGTGTTCACGGTCTCGTTGCCCGCCGCCCCCATCCGCCTGCTCGCCGATCCGACGCGCCTCGCGCAGGTGATCGCCAACCTCCTCGGCAACGCGTCCAAGTACACGTCGCCGGGCGGGTCCATCTGGCTGACCGCCGAGCGGCTCGAGGGCGAGGTCGTGCTGCGCGTCCGCGACACCGGCGCCGGCATCGCGCCCGATCTCCTCCCCCACGTCTTCGATCTCTTCGTGCAGGGCGATGCGTCGCTCGCGCGCACCGCGGGTGGGCTCGGCATCGGCCTCACGATCGTCGACCGCCTGGTCGCGCTGCACGGCGGCCGCGTCGAGGTGCGGAGCGAAGGTGCGGGTCGCGGCAGCGAGTTCACGGTCACGTTGCCGAGGTTGCCCGACGAGCTGATGTCGCCCGCCGAGCCCGACGCGCCGTCCGCCGTCGTTGCCGCGGGCGGCCTCCGCGTGCTGATCGTCGAGGACAACGTCGACATGGCGGAGAGCCTCGCGACGCTCCTCGCGCACTGGGGTCACCAGGTGCAGCTCGCCTACGACGCCGCGAGCGCCCTCGAGGTGGCCGCTCGCGCGCGGCCGGAGATCATCCTCTCCGATCTCGGCCTGCCGGGCATGGACGGCTACGAGCTGGCGCGCCGGCTGCGCGCCGAGCCGGCGTTCGGGAAAGTCGTGCTGGTCGCGCTGTCGGGATACGGACGCCCCGAGGACCAGCGCCGCGCGCTCGAGGCCGGCTTCGACCACCACCTCGTGAAGCCGCCCGATCTCGCGCAGCTCGCGCGAGCTCCTCGGACGCGTGGCGACGTCGGCGAGCGAGGGACGGCCGCGCACGCTGCATTGACGAGGAGATTCAATCGTCGACTTCGACGACGCGGCCTAGGCGATCAGCGCGTCGCCTTGAAGAACGTGGTGTCGTTCCGGCTCACGTTGCCGAGCTCGACCGAAAAGCACCGGCCGGGATCGCTTACGTGGAGCTGGAGCGTGGCTGCCTCCGATCCCGCGAGCTCTGCTGCGATGCCCGTCGGGAGCGCGGTCTGGCTGGCGCTCGCCTTTGTTGCGGCCCTGGATCTGCAGGCTCGACTTTCCGACCGCACCGCCGCGGAGCTGCATCTTCAGGATGCCGTCGGACGCCGTGACCGGGTCCTTGTACTGGTAGCCCTTGCCGTCCGGTGGCGCGCCGCCGATCGGCTTCCAGCACGGCTGCGGGCCGCATTGCTCTCCCGCGCGGTCGACGACGGTCTTGCCGGCGAGCGCCCCGGCCTCATTGTAAATGCAGAGCGTGTAGGCCGTGGCGCCGAGCACGAGCGGCGTTCCGAAGTCGGCCTGGGCGAGCGCGGGTCCGCGCCCGAGCTTGGCGAGCAGCGATTCCTTGCCCGGCGTGCTCTCCTTCACGAGCAGCGACGCCTTGCCCCACGCGTCGTCGCAGGTGTCGGCAGGTGCCGCCGCATGCTGACACACGTTTCCGACGCAGGTCTCGCGGGTGCACGGGTCGCCGTCATCGTCGCACGTGCATCCCGGCACGCCGCCTGCCGCGTAGAGGATCGCGTTGGCGAGAATCTGGAAATTGTTGCCGCTCCGATCGTCGAGGGCGTTCGGCTGGTACTCGCCCGGCTGATACGCGACCACCACTCCCGCCCACGCCGGACGGCGGTGGGTGAACCCGAGCACGTGCGTCGTCCCGTTCTCGTTGTAGTCGCTTCCGAAGAGCATCTCGACGTCGCCCGCGCCCGCGTTGATCTCGAAATTGATGTAACGCTCGTCGGGGGTGTTGTTGAAGAATCCGTACGTGTCCGCGGGCACGCCGCGCGGCACGTCCGCGTACGCCGTCGTCGACGGGTATGTGACGGCGTTGGACGTGACGAAGTGCGCCGGCGCCACGTTGATCACGTTCTGACCGTCGACGGTATTCCACGGAACGGCGCCCGCGGCGGTTCCGCCGATGAGATCGAGGATCCCCTCTTTCCCCGCCGTGAGATACGCGCCGTGGTGGAACGACACGACGCCGCCGCCGGCGACGAGGAAGGCGTCGACCGCGGCGACGAACGCGGCCTGGGCGGCCGCCCCGCCGGCGCCGTTCGGAATGCGATGGGCGAAGTAGATCAGGACGTCGTAGGCCGCCGGATTTGGCGGCAGCACGGCGAGCGCCGCCGTGGCGTCCGGAAGGTCGTCGGTGGCGATCTCGGTCACGACGTCGATCGAGACGCCGCTGTCCGGCGCGACGAGCGCCGCCGAGATGTCACCCGGTTGGGTGAGCTCCGCATTCGTGAGGCCGTGTGGGTTCACCTCGTCGCTGACGATGAGGATCCGCAGCGGGTCGTGTGATGGAAGCGTCGCGGCGAGCGCCGTCGCGGCGAGGAGGAACGGCGCCACCACCGCGAGGATCCGCGCGAGCGGCAGGATGGAAGCGGCCATGACGACGGGGCGAACCGAGCGAGGCATGCGGCACAACCTGCTACGTTCGTGAGTCTCGATCAAGCCGCGGCAGCACCTCGCGCGCGATGCGCGCGATCGACTCTGCTCCCACCGCGTCGGCGAAGCCGAGCGCGCCCGGAACCACATAGCAGTAGTCGAGTCCGGTCGTGGCCAGCGCGTGGAGGCGCCGTTGCACGCGGTCGGCGGACCCGGTCACCGTGAACCAATCGAGAAACTCGTCCGGCAGGTCGCGGGCATGCGCGGCGAGCCCGTCGCCGTGGGCCGTGATGTCGTAGTGGTCTCGCAGCTGCTGCGCGGCCCGTCCGAGCGGAGCCGGCAGGCTTCGCAGGTCCCGCCCGCGAAAGGCGGAGAAGCGAGCCCACAGGGCGGCAGTGCCGCGGACGGCGTTGCGTGCGATGGTTTCGTCGTCGTTCAGCACGACGTTCACCCACGCGCCGAACCGAATCGCGGACGGATCGCGTCCGGCGGCCCCGGCATGCGCCTTGGCGTCGGCGATGAAGCCGGCGACGTACTCGGGGTCGGCACCGACGGCGAAGGAGATGCGATCGGCGAAGCGGGCCGCGATCCGCGTGACGCGCGGACCGGACGGCACCAGCTCGAGCGGCACGGGCGGCAACCCGGGGAGAAGCCGCAGCCATTCGATCCGACTTTCCACGTCGCCCCTCCGCACGACGTCGCCACGGAGATACGTCCGCAGTGCGGCGACCTTCTGCTCGTAGCTCGCCAGCCGTTCCGGGACCGTGCCCATGTAGTGCGCCGAGGCGTCGCCGCGACCGACCGCGAGCACGCAGCGACCCATCGACAGCGCCTGCAACGTCAGGGCCGCATCGGCCGTGACCGAGACGTCGCGCGTCAGCGTGTTCGTGACTCCGGTGCCGAGTCGCACGCGGGTCGTCTGCGCCGCCGCGCATCCGAGCGCCGTCCAGACGTCCGGCGCGGCGCCTTGGTTGTCGGTGAAGAGGACGGTGTCGTAGCCGAGCCCTTCGAGCTCCGTTGCGATGCCGTTCAGGAGCGGTCCGGTGACGGTTCCGATCTTCATGCGCTGTCCCTCCGGTGTGCGCGCCGAACGCGCGCGGGCTTCACCGGTTAAGCGAACGGCTGCCGTCGTGCCACTGCCGACGGCGGCATGTGATCATGCGCGGCATGCATGAATGAGGCCTCGCAGCCCCTGCGTCGTGCCGGCAACCGACCGCGGCTGGCGAGGCCATTCCCAGATGCCGAGTCGTGTCGCTTGCCGGCATGTCGCGCGTATCGGCATACTTCGGTGGTGGATCGTCGACTCACGCGGGGTCTGGTTGTGACCTTGGTGTTGATGGTTCTGGTCGCGGGCTGTACGGCGAGGTCGTCGCGTCCAGTCGGCGACGGCGCTCTGGACAATCGCCTACCTTTGCTCTGGGCTCGGACGGCGGCGGAGCATCGGGCGTCGTACATCCAGACGTTCGAGTCTGCGCGAAAACAACTCGGACGATTGCGTCCGGCGGGTGGGCATCGACGCTGGGGCGTGATCCTCGACGTCGACGAAACGATACTCGACGACTCAGATTTCCGTCTCCAGAGGCTCGGCCGACCCTACAGCGACGAGGCGTTCGAAGAGTGGTGCGCGCACGAGGCGGCGACGGCTTTACCGGGCGCGCGGGCCTTCTTGGGCGAGGTCCACGATCTTGGTGGGCTGGTTGCGCTGGTCACGAATCGTTCGGAGCGCATTTGCGACCATACCCGCAACAACCTCCGCAAGCAGCAACTGCACTTCGACGATGTGCTGTGTCGTCGGGACAGCAACGACAAGAACGCCAGGTTTCTCGCCGTGCAAGACGGCCGCGCGCCATCGACCCTGCCAGCCCTCACCGTCGTGATGTGGCTCGGCGACAACATCGAGGACTTCCCCGGCCTGAAGCAAGCGACGTTGTTGGGTGAACCCGACAACGTCTTCGCGCGCTTCGGGCGCGACTTCTTCGTCCTGCCCAACCCCGTCTACGGGTCGTGGACCCGCAACGAGCTGCGCTGACAGCGAATCACTGCACCGGCAGCACCGTGATCGTCTCCTGCGACGGCAGATCCTTCGCGGATTTCTGCAGCCCGATGAGCTGGCCGATCAACGAGAGCGCATGGAGACTCTGATTGCGGCAGGTCCCGTCGCTGGTGGGAATGCGGTAGTAGGCGTTGTCGTAGCGAACCTCCAAGGCGCCCCGATCGAGTCGGCTCGTCGGAATCTTGCCACGGCCGCCTCCACGCTGAATCGATAGCATCGGTATGCAAGTGGGCTTGTCGTCGATTCGCGTCTCGATCATGGGAGGCGTGAATTTGTCGCCCGCCGTACACTGCTCCGGGTTGCGGGTTGCGTGGAGGAAACAGGAGGTCGCATCGCGCTGGATACAGACGTCCTCGCGATCGAGTGGCTCGGTTTCACGTTGCAATTGTCCCAAGTAGTACAGCACGGCTTCCGGTGAGCGTAGCGTCAGCTCGATGGATTCGATGTCGCTCGCGCACGCTTCGGCAGCCCCGACGCTTGCTTCGATGGGAAGGGTGTTGGTCGCGTGGTCTGCTGGTCGCACATCGTCGCCGTCGCAGGATTTCCCTTTGTCGGTGGATTTCTTCTTCGGCGTCTTCTCACCGGCATCGACGCATGCTCTATCGAAACACAACCCGTACGACTTCTTAGGTTTGGCCAGAATGCAGCGATCTTTGTGGCAAGGGTCCGCTTTGACCTCGAGGTCGTCCTTCTTCAATCCAGCCACGATGATCTTGCCGTCACACGAATGTCCCGAGACGATGGGTTCCGAGTACGGGTGCACCGTTATTCCCATGCGAGCGTGTACGAGGCATCGCACGAGGGCGCTGTATTCACGGAACTTGCAATGGTCGCCCGGGTAGTTCGTGTACGTCCTCGTGCGGTGATTCAGGCGGCTCACGACATCGATGTGGTCGACCAGGGCGTAGAGCAGGAGGTCGTGAGGCCACCCCTGTTGCCAGTAGTAGGTGAACAGCTTGGGCTCGATGGGCTTCATCACGCCCCGGTAGAACTCTTGAGTGTCCAGGGGCGCGACGTCGAACGATGCCGTTCCACCCTCGAGCGTCAGCCCGGGCGTGAACTTGCTCGCACCGCTCGTCGGGAACTCACCGCTGAGACCCACGCTGCCTTTGACGTTGCCGGTGAGCTTGTTGAGCGCCGAGTAGTGGAACGGTACCCGCTTGGAGCCCCGAATGACGTTGAGGAGAAGCATCGAGTTCTGCACGTCCTCGAGCGTACGGTTGTATTCCACCGCCGCACGTCGGACGAGCGGAGAGAAGGAGCAACCCGTGCTCAACCCCAACAACACGATGACGCTGAACCGACCCAATTGCATGCGTTCCCCCTAGACAAAAGTGGACGGTGGAGATGGGTTACAGCACGATAGGAATCATAAATCACGCCTAGCGAGGCGCGTATGCGCTTTTTGGGGTGCTCCAGAATGAGACAGCGTACCTCCTGACGGCGAGGACTACGGACCCCCTGCAGGACCCGGCCCGCGTCATCGTCGGGTGCGCGCGCGGATTCCCCGGAGCGCCCACAGCATCCGGAGCGGGTCGATGCCGAAGCGGACCTTCGACGTCCCGGCGTCCGTCCAATCGATCGGCACCTCGAGAAACCGGCCGCCGCGCGCCTGCAGCAGGGCGAACACCTCGACGTCGAGCATCCACCCGTCTTCCTGGAGCGCGGGCAGCAGCGGGCGGAGCCGGTCGGCGCGTATCAGCTTGACGCCGCATTGGGTGTCGTAGACGCCGAGCTGGAGCCAGCGCTCGACGATGGTGGCGAACACGCGTCCCTGAACGTGACGGAAGGCGCGGCGATCGATCCGGCGACCGGCCATCTTGACGCGCGAGCCCGCCACGACGGCGACCTCCGGTCCGACGGTGCGCAGGAGACCGATCATGCGGACGAGCTCGGCGGCGCTCACCGCGCCGTCGCCATCGATCCAGCCCATCCACCGCGCGTCGGGGTCGCCGTGCTCCCAGCCGAGCCGGATGGCGTGCCCCTTGCCGCGGTTCCGCGGCGCCCGGACGAATCGAAACGTGTGGGTCGCGCCGCGCTCGGAGAGCAGTCGGGCGGCGGCATCGACGGCCTGGCGGCTCGCTTCGGAGTCTTCGGCAGTGCTGCCGTCGTCGACCACCACCGTCTCGACGGAGGCTCCGTCGACGTCCGCCAAGCGCTCGACCAGCGACCTCACCAAGCCGGGCAGCCGCGCCCCCTCGTTGTAGACCGGAATGACGACGCTCACCCGCGTCGAGCCCGGAGCGGTCATCGGCGGAGCGTCGCGACCGTCGCGACGACGAAGAACGCGACGGCGGCGGCGGTCGGCAGGCCGAGCTCGCTCACGCGCCGGTAGATCTCGGCGTCGAAGCCGATGGCAAGCAGCGCGGCGAAGAAGGGCAGGGTGATGGTTACGACGAGGGGCATGAGCGCGCCGGTCCACGTCAGCACGCGTCGACCTCCGGGCTGGCTCGCCAGCATGCGCCAGAGTCCGGCGCCGGCGACGCCGAGCACGACGAAATGGTGTTGCCAGAACGTCGGACCCGCGAGCGCGCCCGCCAGCAAGAGCAGACCCGCCGCGGCGACGCGACGGGTCGGGTCGCCCGCCGCCCGCCGGCAGGTCCAGAGGGCGGTGGCGATCGCGGCGAGGCCGAGAACGCTGCTCGCGGCATCGACCGCTCCCCGCGGCACCGCGAAGAGGAGCGGCCCGCGCCGGTCCGCCAAGTGCGGAAACGGCGACAGCGCTACCCCGTCGACGAACAAGCGCGACAGGGTTCCACGGAGCGAGTAGTTCGGGGCGAACATCTGCTCGGCGCCCGCGATCTGGCTTGCGGATGCCGCCGGCCAGAGGATCGCGCGCCCGAAGTCCGCGTAGTCTCCCACGAACGCCGTCGTTCCGGCACCGACGCCCATCGTCCCGACGCGCCAGACGAGCGGCAACAGCCCGACCGCGACGAGCGCGGCACCCAACGAGACGAGGAGCCGGACGCGCCGCCACGTCAGGAAGGCGCCGGCGAGCACGATCGGCACGAGCTTGATGTGGACGGCGGCGGCCAAGGCGAAGGCGGCGCGCCCGTTGCGCCCGCGCTCCGCCTCGAGGAGTGCGATGGCAGAGAGCAGCGCGACCAGGAGATTGACCTGCCCCTCGGCGAAGTTGTCGAACACGGGGACGATCAGCACGGCGAGCGCGATCGCCAAGGCCGTGCGGCGCGCGTCGCTGGACGCCGCGCCGAGACCCGCGAGGGCGGCCACGATGCGCGCGAGCAGGAGCGCGAAACACACCTCGAGCGCCATCCAGACGGCGTAGCCCCAGAGCGGCGTCAGCAGCGTGATCGGCGCGAACGCGGCGGCGAAGGCCGGCGGATAGAGGTAGGCCTTGTCCAAGGTCGCGACCGCCGCGGCGTAGAGCGGCCCGCCGGTCCGGAGCTGGGTGCCGGCGCGCCAGTACGCGGTGGCGTCGATGTGCAGCTGATTCCACTGGAAGAACGTGACGAAGCTCGCGGCGAGCAGAAACAGGACGCCCGTCAGCACCCACCCGTCACGCAACCATCGCACCGCGGTCGTCGGCACGCGCGGCAGTCTTAGGGAATGCCGTCGGGTCTGTCCAACGTCGCACCCGACGGATGCGCGGGCGACGAAGCCGCGCCACGCGGCGCGCGTCAAATAGAAAGCACACCCCGATCCTGCTACGAGCTTCCGCGTGCGCCGGGCTCGACACGTCGTCATCTGCGCGCTCCTGGTGCTCGCGACCGTCGCCGTCTACGCGCAGGTCGGCTCGCACGCCTACCTGAACCTCGATGACGACGTGTACGTGCTGCAGAATCCCTGGATTCGCGGCGGTCTCGGCTGGGGCACGGTCCGCTGGGCGTTCACGACCGTCTACGAGGCCTACTGGATCCCGCTCACGTGGATGTCGCTCGCCCTCGACTGCCGATTGTTCGGGGTGCACGCCGGGGCCCATCTGCTCGAGAACGTGGCGCTGCACGCCACCGACAGCGTCCTCCTCTACGCGCTCCTGGTGACGACCACCGGGGCGGTCGGCCGGAGCGCCTGGGTCGCGGCCCTCTTCGCGCTCCATCCCCTGCACGTCGAGTCGGTGGCGTGGGTGTCGCAGCGGAAGGACGTGCTGAGCACGCTCTTCTGGATGGTCACCACCCTGCTGTACGTCCGCTACACGCGGCGGCCCGGGGTCGGGCGCTACCTCGCCGTGCTGCTGGTCTTCGCGCTCGGGTTGCTCGCGAAGCCGATGCTGGTGACGCTGCCGATCACCCTCTTGCTGCTCGACGTCTGGCCGCTCGCTCGGCGCGACCGCGGGCTCGCGGCGCTCGCCGCCGAGAAGGTGCCGCTGCTCGCCCTCTCGGTCGCGGCGAGCGCGGTCACGATCTGGACGCAGCACGGCGCCGGCGCGGTCTCCGCGCTCGCGACCCGCGGGCTCGGCGATCGCGTCGCGACCGCGCTCGTCAACTACGGCCTCTATCTCGGGAAGCTCGTCTGGCCCGTGAACCTCGCCGTCTTCTACCCGCTCGCGCCCGGCGACGTGGGACTGGCGGCGTCGGCGACGCTCTTGCTGCTCGCGATCACGGCGGTGGTCGTCGCGTTCCGGCGGCGCGCTCCGGCGTTGCTCGTCGGCTGGCTCTGGTTCCTCGTCACCTTGCTGCCGGTGATCGGTCTCGTGCAGGTCGGAGGTCAGCAGATCGCCGACCGCTACAGCTACGTGCCGTCGATCGGCATCTTCATCCTGGTGGCGTGGGGCGTGCCGCTCCTCTCCGCGCGGCTTCCGGCCGCCGGCGATGGGCGTCCGCTCGCCGCGGCGGCCGCGGCGACGGTCGTGCTCGCCGCGCTCGCGACCCGGCAGCAAGTCGCGTACTGGCGCGACAGCATCACGCTCTTCGAGCGCGCCGTCGCCGTCACCGAACGCAACTTCTTCGCCCACAACAACCTCGGCGAAGCCCTCGCCTCCGCCGGGCGCCGCGACGAGGCGGCCGTTCACTATGCCGAGGCCGTCCGCATCCACCCCGGCTACGCGCCCGCCCGCAACAACCAAGGCATCGTGCTCGCCAACCAAGGTCGCTATGCGGAGGCCGAGCAGGAGTTCCGCGCCGCGCTCGCGGTCGACCCGAGCATGGCGCTCGCGGAAAGCAACCTCGGCACGGCGCGCGCCCGCCGCGGCGACTACGAGGACGCGATCGCCCACTACCGGCGCGCGATCGCGCTCGCGCCGACGAACGCCGTCGCCCACGAGAGCATGGCCGATTCGCTGGTGCTCCTCGGTCGTCTCGACGAGGCGATCGCGCGCTATCGGGAGGCGCTCCGCTGGGCGCCCGAGTCGGAGCGGGCTCGTCTCGCGCTCGCGCGCACGCTGCGGCAGGCCGGACGGACCGCGGAGGCCGAGCGCGAGGAGCAGCTCGCCACCGCGCGGCCGGGCTCGTGAGCGGACGCCCGATCCGTTTGTCAGAAGCGGGGTCCGCACCTTAGGATACGCGCCGTTGTCCCGTCCGACCGCATCCCGCCGCCTCCTCGCCATCGTGCCGCCGACGGGCGTCTACGTGCGCGAGGACCGTTGCCAGACCCCGCTCGAAGCGTTTCGCACGATCGCGCTCCGGCCGCCCATCGACCTCATGTACGCGGCGGCCTCGTTCGAAGCGGAGGGATGGACGTGCACGCTCGTCGACTGTCCCGCCGAGGGCGTCGATGCGGCGGCGCTCGAGGCCCGTCTTCTCGCGCTGAAGCCGGACGCCATCCTCTTGAGCTGCACCACCCAGACGGTCGACGAGGACCTCGCGACCGCCGCGGTTGCCAAGCGCATCGATCCCGCCGTGCTGACGATCGCCAAGGGTGCCCACTTCAACGTCCTCGACCTCGAGGTCATGGCACGGCATCCCGCGCTCGACCTGGCGCTCCGCGAGGAGATCGAGGAGACGTGCCGCGAGCTCGCCCGCGGCGAAGCCGTCGCGACAACCGCCGGCGTCAGCTGGCGGCGCGACGACGGCGAGATCGTCCGCAATCCGGGGCGCGGGTTCAGCCGCGACCTCGACGCGCTGCCGTTCCCCGCGCGCCACCTGTGCCGGAACGAGCTCTACGTCCGTCCCGATACCGGCGAGCCCCAGACCACGCTGATCACCAACCGCGGCTGTCCCCATCGCTGCACCTACTGTCTCGCCAACCAGGTGGCCGGCCTCGCCAATCGCTATCGCTCGGTCGAGAACGTGCTCGCCGAAATCCGCGAGTGCGTCGAGCGCCATGGCATCACGAGCTTTCTGTTTCGCTCCGACCTCTTCACGCAGGACGCCGCCTGGGTGCGCCGCCTCTGCCAGGGCATGCTCGACTCCGGCATGGCCGTGTCGTGGGCCTGCAATGCCCGCGTCGACACCGTCGACGCCGAGACGCTCGCCTGGATGAAGCGCGCCGGTTGCTGGATCATCGCCTTCGGCGTCGAGAGCGGGGACCAGGCGACGCTCGACCGCCTCGAGAAGAACGCGACCGTCGACGAGGCGCGCCGCGCCGTGGCGCTCTGCCGGGCGGCGGGCATCAAATCGAGCGTCTATCTATTGATGGGCCTCCCCTGGGACACCCGTGAGTCCCTGGAGGCGCTGATCGCCTTCGCCTGCGAGCTCGACCCCGACATCGTCGAGTTCTTCTATCCGTATCCCTTCCCGGGAACGCCGCTGCAGCGGCAATGCATCGAGCTCGGCCTGCTCGCGCCGGGCGAGATCCCGAAACAATCGTATGCCTATCCGGCGGTTGCGACGACGACGCTCGGCAAGGAAGAGCTGGCCGCCTATCGGACGGCCGCGCTCAAGGCCTTCTACGTTCGACCGCGGAAGATCGTCCGCACGCTGCTCTCGACCCGCTCGCCGCGGGAGCTCGGGAACTATCTCCGGGTCGGCTGGGCGCAGCTCCGCCAACTCCGCGCCCCACCGTCGTTTTAGCCTGGAGGTCGGCCCGGGCCGTGTGCTAGGCTCATCCGTCGTCGCGCAGCTCCGCCGCTCCACTTGGCAGTGACCAGCAACTCAGGGGGAAGAATCGATGGCACACCCATTCCGGATCCGCGCGCTCCTCGGTCTGCTGTCCATTCTCCTTTGCACCAGTGCCGCGCCCGTCCAGGCGCAACCCTGCGCGCCCGGGAGCTCGAGCCCGACCGGCGAAGAGACCTGCGACCCGTGCGGGGTCGGGCAATACCAACCGGCGCCAGGCCAGACCACGTGCCTCGACTGCAACCCGGGCACCTTCAATGCGGTCACGGGTCGGACCTCCTGCCTGAGCTGCTCGACCGGCAGCTTCCAGGCGTCGAGCGGTCAGACCTCGTGCACGGCGTGCGATCCCGGCACCGCCAACCCGGACATCGGTGCGGCGTCGTGTCCCGACTGCGATCCCGGCAAGTTCTCGGACGTCTTCGGTTCGACGGTCTGTAGCAGCTGCAGTCCGGGCACCTTCGGGTCGACCAGCGGTCAGACGGTGTGCTCGAATTGCGCCGCCGGCTCGTTCGCCGACGCGCCCGGGTCGACCAGCTGCAGCAGCTGCGATCCGGGCACGTTCGCGGCGGCGGGCGGCCACAGCACGTGCACCAATTGCGACCCCGGCTCGTTCGCGAACGCGTCCGGGTCGACCAGCTGCAGCAGCTGCGATCCGGGTACCTTCGCGTCGACGAGCGGTCAGGCGTTGTGCTCCAATTGCGCCGCCGGCTCGTTCACGGACTCGTCCGGGTCGACCGCCTGCGGCAGCTGCGATCCGGGCACCTTCGCCTCGACCAGTGGTCACACCGTGTGCACGAGCTGCGCCGCCGGCTCGTTCGCGGACTCGTCCGGGTCGACCAGCTGCAGCAGCTGCGATCCGGGCACCTTCGCGGCGACGGACGGGCAGAGCATCTGTACGAATTGCGCTCCGGGTCGCTTCACCGGCTCCGCCGGATCGACCGTCTGCGACAACTGCGATCCGGGCAGCTTCGCGTCGACCAGCGGTCATACCGTGTGCACGAGCTGCGCCGCCGGCACGTTCACGGGCACCCCCGGCTCGACCACCTGCAGCGGGTGCGATCCGGGCAGCTTCGCGGCGACGAGCGGGCAGGCCACGTGCTCGAGCTGCGGCGCCGGCTCGTTCCAGGCGGCGAGCGGTCAGACCTCCTGCACCAATTGCGCGGCGGGCAGCGCCAACCCGAACCTCGGTCAGGCGTCGTGTCCGAGCTGCGCCGCCGGCACGTTTGCGGGCTCGTCGGGCTCGACCTCGTGCAGCAGCTGTGACCCGGGAACGTTCGCGGCGACGATCGGTCAGGCCGCGTGCGACACCTGCGCGACCTGCGACACCGACGAGTTCACGAGCTCCGCCTGCATGGCCAGCAGCGACGCCGTCTGCACCGCCTGCGACGCCTCGTGCCTCACCTGCAACGGCAGCGGGCCGAGCCAGTGCACGAGCTGCGTGTCGACCCAGAAGCTGGTCGGCGGGGAGTGCCAGTCGCTCTGCGGCATCGAGCCGGATGCGTCCTGCTTCGTCGCCGCCCAGGCGCAGCTGCAATCGAACGAGAAGAAGCCCGGGAAAGAGAAGCTGCAGCTGCAATGGAAGAAGATCGCCGACCCCACCAGTCGCGCCGGCTTCGGCGATCCCGTGACCGGCGCCACCGTCGCCGTGGCATGCGTCTTCAACGACGGCGGCGCGCTGGTGGGCGAGTACATCGTCGATCGCGGTGGTCAGGACTGCGGCACCAAGCCGTGCTGGAAGCTCACCGGCAAGCAGGGCTTGGCCTACAAGGACAAGGCCGCCTCGGCGGACGGCATCGCCAAGATCACCTTCGGTGGCGGCGCCGCGACCAAAGGCAAGGCCGCCGCGCAGGGAAAGAACAACGCCCCCAAGGTTCCCAGCACTCTCCCGGTCGGTCTCACGGGCCTCCTCACCGGCAACACGATGCCGACGATCCAGCTCGTCACCAACTCCGGCTTCTGCGTCGGCGCCAAGATGAACAAGGTCACCAAGGACGCCCCCGGCTTGTACAAGGCCAAGAAGAAGTAGCGGTCGCCGTTCAGCGCGCGTAGAACGCGACCGCGTCGCGGATCGCGTCCTCGATCGGCCGCGGGGTCCAGCCGAGCTCGCTTCGCGCCTTGGTGCTGTCCATCTCGCCCATGCGGCGCGAGCATTCGAGCGACGCCATGGTGGCGTGGGTCTCGACGCCGACGAGACGCGCCGCGGTCTCGATGACCCGGATGCCCGCTTCCATCACCGCGGTCGGCACGTGCCAGAGCGGCGGCCGGGCGCCGCCGGCGCGGGCCGCGAGCTCGAGCAACTCGCGGAACGAGACCCAGCGCTCGGCGATGATGTAGCGCTCGCCGACGCGGCCTTTGGTTTCCGCCAGGATGAGGGCGCGCGCGGCGTCCTCGACGTCGACGGACGGGCCGCCGCCGTCCCACGAGAAGAGCATCCGACCCTTGGCCGCGCTCTGCACGAGCTGGCCGTGCGGGGTCGACCCGTAGTCGCCTGTGCCGTAGGTGTTGCCGACGCAGAGCGCGATGCCCGCAAGGCCGCGCTCCCGGCAGGCGGCGAGGAGGAGGCGCTCGGCCTCGAGGCGCGAGCGCACGTACGCCGGCACGACCTCGTCGGGATCGATCTCGTCGCGCTCGGTCGCCGGACCCGCCGTGCCGCGGCCGATCGTGCCGATGGTGCTGGTGAAGACGAAGCGCGCCACCCGGGTGGCGAGCGCCGCGTCGATCGTGTGCCGCAATCCCTCGACGTTCGTGCGGAAGAGCGGCGCCGGGTCGTGCAGCCAGGCGCGCGTGTCGACGACGCAGTGGAACACGGTGGCGCAGCCGTCCATCGCCGCCCGCAGCGAGGGCGGATCGAGCACGTCGCCGATGGAGCGCTCGACGGCGAGGCCGGCGAGCGCGCGCGTGTCGCTGGTGGCGCGCACCAGGATGCGGACGTCGCGGCCGGCGCGTGCGAGCTGCCGCGTCACGTGGCTGCCGAGGAACCCGCTCGCCCCCAACACCAGGGCCTTGCCGCCGGCGCTCATGCCGGCAGTCGAGCGGGGATCGTGCACCGACTCAGCGGCACTGGTCCGTGTGGCCGGTGCGGCCGTCCCTGCCGCACGCCTTCACGACCGTGTAGCTGGGCGGTCCGTTCTCCAACGCCGGTTTCGGCAACCCCGCGACGTCGCCGCCGACGGCGTAGACGGCGCCGATCGCGTCCGTCGTCACGCCCATCGCGAAGCCGCCGTTGTAGAGGTTGCCCGGCAGCTTCCGCTGCCAGCGCTTGCGGCCGTCGCCGGCGCCAATCTTCTGAAGCGTGAAGAGACCGCGACGGTTGGTGCCGGCGAGAATCAGATCGCCGGCGGGATCGAAGGCGGCCGACGTGAGGAACAGGTTCTGCATCCTGCTCGTCCAGACCGGCATGCCCGAGGCGGTGGACAATTTTGCGAGCACGAATCGGTCGTGCACGAACACGCCGGTCACGTCGCCGCCCGCGTAGAGATGGCCGGCACCGTCGAGCGCCAGCATCAACGTCTCGCCGTAGTCGTGCGAGGCATGGTCGTAGCGCCAGAGCACGCCACCGGTCACGCCCGAGAGCTTGTAGACGGTGAACCCGTCGCCGTCCGTCGTGCTGGCGCGAACGCCGACGTAGAAGCTTCCGTCGCCGTCGATCGCGGCGGCCCTCGCCTCGTCGACGTCGAAGGCCGCGTTGCCGCCGTTCAGGATCGTTCGCCAGCGCTCCTCGCCGGTCGCGCCGTCGAGCTTGACGGCGACGACGTCCCGCGTCTCGGCCGAGGTGACGTAATCGCCCGACGCCAAGACGTCGCCGCCGGCGTCGAAACCGACCGTGACGCCGCGGGAATACGCCGGCGCCGGGACGTCGTGCTGCCAGTGCGGCACGCCCGTCGCCCCGGCGAGTCGCACGATCGAGAACAGGCTGCCGGAGAACGTGCCCGCGACGACCACGTCACCGCCGGGACCGACCGCCATGTCCTCGAAAAAGTCGTCCGCGGGGGCCGCCGAGTCGATCTGCCGCGTCCAGAGCGCGGTCCCGTCGGGGGTCAGCTTGGCGACCTGCACGTCCTGGTTCGTCCCGACGTTGGACGTCGATCCACCAGCGAGGATGTCTCCGCCGAGGTCGAGCGCGACCTCGGCGGCGGAGTCGTACGAGCCGGGAAACCCGGTGGCGGAGCCGTCGAGCCGGTAGAGCCAGAGGTCGGTCCCGTCGACCGCGCGCTGCAGGCGTATGCTGAAGTCGTATCCGTCGGTGCCGATCGATTGTCCGCAGGTCAGCACGTCGCCGGCCGGCGTCAGCACGATGCCGCGGCCGTAGCCGAGCTCGGGAGCGGCCACCCAGGCGCGGGCCGGCGCGGGAGCGAGGAGGAGCAGCAGTGCCGCTGCAGCCGGCAGGTATCGAGCGGACCGCGTCATCGGAGAACTCCTTACGGACGCTGGCCGCTAGCGTGGAAGGCTCGGCGCGGTCAAGCCGCACCCACGGGTCGTTAGTGGGGTTCCAAATCCAGACGGTCGCGCGCGCCCGGTGTGGGGGTCGCCCGCAGGGGCCGCCTCGTGCGTGAGCGGCCACCGGCCTCCAGCGAGGCAGCCTGCAAGACCGCGGCAAGCGCGCAGGCCCCTGCGGGCGACCCCCACACCGTGCGCGCCCACTAGACGCTCGCTTCGAACCGACCCATTACCCACGGCCTTGTGTGACGAGATCGTTTCGTGAGAGACGGTGCCCTCTCCCTTCGGGGCTCACCGATGCCTGAGCGCATGGATGCGGACGTCTGTGTCGTGGGCGCGGGATACGCGGGCCTCACCGCCGCGCGCCGTCTTGCGCAGGCCGGAAAGTCGGTCGTCGTCCTGGAAGCGCGGGACCGAGTCGGCGGGCGCATCTGGACCTACCACCTCCCCGACGGCGCGCCGATCGACCGCGGCGGCGGCTGGCTCGCGCCGAAGCACGACGCGATCTTCGCGCTGGCGCGCGAGGTCGGCGTCTCGACCTACAAGACCTGGGTTGCCGGCGAGCATCTTCTCGTCGGCGACGGACGGATCCGGCGCTATCGCGGCCTGATCCCGAAGATCAGCCCGGCCGCCATCCTCACGCTCGTCCTCGCGAACGCCAGGCTCGATCGCATGGCCAAGCGCGTGCCCGTCGACGCCCCCTGGACGGCCAAGCGCGCCGCGGAATGGGACGCGCTCTCGGTCGGCTGGTTCCTCGAGCGCTCCGGCATTCGCACGACGATCGCGCGCGACCTGTTCGAGTCGGCGGTGCGCGGCTTGTTCCCCGGCGACCTGCACCGCATTTCGCTGCTCAACATGCTCTTCCTGATCCGCGCCCACGGGAGCATCAACACCTTGTTTTCCATCAGCGGCGGCTCGCAGGAGAACCTCGTGGTCGGCGGTGCCGGGTCGATCGCGCGGCGCGTGGCGGACGAGCTCGGCGGCGCCATTCGCCTGAATGCGCCGGTGCGGGCCATCAGGCAGAAGGCCGATCACGTCGCGGTGGAGAGCGCCGCGCTCACCGTGTCGGCGCGTCACGCCATCGTCACCGTTCCGCCCGCGCTGGCGCTCGAGATCGAGTTCGATCCCGTCCTGCCGCCGGACCGCCAGGCGTTGTACCGTCACTCGACCGCGGGTCCCGAGACCAAGACCCTGCTCGTCTACGACGAGCCGTTCTGGCGGGCGAACGGCTTCAGCGGGCAGTCCGCCGATCCGAAGTCGGCGTCGGAGGTCACGATCGACGCCTCACCCGCCGCCGGGACGCCGGGGGTGCTGGCGTCCTTCACCTTCGGACCGGTCGCCGAACGCATCGACGCGCTCGACGCCGCCGAGCGCCGTCGCCTCGTCCTCGCCGGCATGGTCGAGCGCTTCGGCCCACGCGCCGGCTCCCCGTCGGCGTTCATCGAGACGCCGTGGTGGAAAGAGGAGTGGACGCGTGGGTGCTCGATGGCGCACTGGTCGCCGGGGATCCTGACGCAGTACGGAGCGCTGCTGCGTCAGCCCTTGGGGCGCGTCCACTGGGCGGGCACCGAGACCGCGACCATCTCGTACGGCGCGATCGACGGAGCCGTCCGCTCCGGCGAGCGCGCGGCGGGCGAGATTCTCGCCGTGGCGTGAGCCCGGCGAGCCGGGGTCAGTTGTAGGCGCTTTCGCCGTGCTCGCTGATGTCGAGACCGGCGTGCTCCTGCTCGGCGTCGACCCGGAGGCCGATGGCGGCGTCGATGGCCTTCAACAGCACGAAGGTGACGGCGCTCGCGAGCGCCACCGTGAACAGCACGGCCAGCAGCTGATTCAGGAATTGCGCCGGTCCGCCGGCGAGCGAGACGACCTCGTCGCCGACCTTGAAGGTGCTCGCGATGGCCGGATTCACCTCGGCGCTCGCGAGCCAGCCGACCATGCACATCCCGACGACGCTGCCGACGCAGTGGACGCCGAAGACGTCGAGTGAGTCGTCGTAGCGGAAGGTCGTCTTCAGTCGCGTCACGGCGAGGTAGCATGCGGCGCCGCCGGCCAGGCCGATCAGGACGGCGCTCGCGACGCTCACGAACCCCGAGGCCGGGGTGATGGTGGCGAGCCCGGCGACCATGCCGGAGGCGGTGCCGAGCACGCTCGGCTTGCCCTTGTCGAGCCATTCGGCGAGCGTCCAGCTGAGCCCGCCCGCCGCCCCGGCGAAGTGGGTCGCGGCGAAGGCGCTGGTCGCGAGCGCCCCGGCGTTGAGCGCGCTGCCGGCGTTGAAGCCGAACCAGCCCACCCACAGCAGTCCCGCGCCGATCAGCGACAGCACGACGTTGTGGGGCGGCATGGGCTCGTTGGGAAAGCCGCGACGATGGCCGAGGACGAGCGCGCAGACGAGCGCCGAGGCGCCGGAGCTGATGTGGACGACGGTGCCGCCCGCGAAGTCGAGCACCGGAATGCTGCCGCCGAGCGCCCAGTTGAAGTAGCCGCCCTTGCCCCAGATCATGTGGGCCAGCGGACAGTAGACGAGCGGCAGCCAGAGCAGCATCAGCAGGACGAAGGCGCTGAACCTCATCCGCTCCGCGAAGGCGCCGGTGATGAGCGCGGGGGTGATGATCGCGAACATCATCTGGAAGAGCATGAACGTCGTGGCCGGGATGGTGGCCGCATAGTCGGCGGCGGGCGCGGCGCCGACTCCGCTGAGGAAGAGATGCTGCGTCAGACTGCCGAAGACGGCGTTGCCCTCGCCGAACGCGAGGCCGTATCCGAAGACGAACCAGGCGATCGACATGAGGGACATGAGGAACATGCTCTGCATCATGGTCGCGAGGACGTTCTTGGTCCGCACTAGCCCGCCGTAGAAGAGTGCCAGGCCCGGGCCCGTCATCATCAGGACGAGCGCCGAGCTGACGAGCAGCCAGGCGTTGTCGCCGGTGTCGATCGCGGGCGGGTCGGCGGCCTCCGCGGCCGTGACGGTGAAGATCGATACCAGGACGAGCATGAACGAGACCGCACTGGGAGTTGGCATGGGCGGGAGCATTCACCAGAATGCGCGGAATAAGTAAAGACTTCGGGGCCCATAGGCCGCGCTTATCGCCGCATGTCGATTCCGGCGTGGCTCGTTCGTCTTAGAGGTGAAGGTCAAAAATAGAGAGGAGATTCGTGATGTCACAACCCGCCAACACCGTCCGGCTCCACCGCGTTCTGCGCGCACCCGCCGAGCGACTGTACCGCGCCTTCCTCGACCCCGATGCGATGGCCAAATGGCTGCCCCCCTACGGCTTCACGGGCAAGGTCCACGAGATGAGCGCTCGGGTCGGAGGCGGTTACCGGATGTCGTTCACGAACTTCGGCACCGGCTCCAGTCATTCGTTCCGCGGCACCTACGTCGAGCTTACGCCGAACGAGCGCCTCCGGTACACGGACAAGTTCGACGACCCCAACCTGCCGGGCGAGATGCAGGTGACGGTCACGCTCCGGACGGTCTCCACCGGCACCGAGCTCGCGATCGTGCAGGAAGGGATCCCAGCCGTGATCCCTGCCGAGGCCTGCTACCTCGGGTGGCAGGAGTCGTTGGCGCAGCTCGCGCAGCTGGTCGAGCCGACGATCCCGGACGGCGCCTAGAGCGACCGCGACTCAAAAGGGCTCGGACACTCCAGGCGGCGGGACGGGGGCCGGTCGCGCGGGCGGAGCCGCCGTCGGTGGGCCCGTGATGGCGACCGTGACGTGCGGAGGAGTCTCGTACGCGTCGACCGAGTGGGTGGTGTCGCTCGCGAGGTCGAGCACGATGCGCGCCGTGCTGGCCGTGAACTGTCCGGTCCGGATCCGTTGCACGAGCCCGTCCTTGACATCGATCGGGGTCGCGGCCGCGGGGGCGAGCGTCGCGTTCTCGAAGTCCAGCACCAATCGCCGCGCGCTCTTGCGGGCGGCGTCCCCGTCGAGGACCCGGACGTCGAAGGGCAGCGGCCGCGACAACATGATGAAGACTTTGGTCGACGACACCTCGGTCTTGAGCTGGATGGACTCGACGCGGCCGGGAGGCTCGGCGGCCGCGTCCGCACCCACGGCGCCCGTGAGAGCCGCCAGCATCGCGCACGCGGCGAGCACCCTCGACCGCCGCCGCCGGTCGTGAGGTCCCTGCACCGCGCTAGGGCTCGATGCCCGGCGCGAGGCAGATCGTCTTCGGCTCGAGGTAGGCGCGGAGACCCTCCGGGCCGAGCTCGCGGCCGAGCCCCGAATTCTTGAAGCCGCCGAACGGCCCGGTCATCGCCATCATGAAGAAGTTGACGTTGTGGGTGCCGCTCCGGATGCGGCGCGCGATGGCGACGCCGCGCTTGGGGTCGCTGGTCCAGACCGATCCGGAGAGGCCGTACTCCGAGTCGTTGGCGATGCGGATGGCGTCGGCCTCGTCGTCGTAGGGGATGGCGCAGAGGACCGGGCCGAAGATCTCCTCGCGCGCGACCGTCATGCCGTTGTCGACGTCGGCGAAGAGCGTCGGCTCGACGAAGTAGCCGCGCTCGAACGCCTTGGGACGGCCGCCGCCGACGACCAGGCGCGCGCCCTCGGCCTTCCCCTTGGCGACGTAGCCGAGCACGCGGTCGCGCTGGCGCTCGGCGACGAGCGGCCCGACCTCGGTCGCGAAGTCGGCGGGATCGCCGACCTTGAGGTTGCCGACGGCGGCGGCGAGCGCCTCGACGCCTTCCTTGTAGCGTGCGCGCGGCAGCAGGATGCGCGTCTGGGCGACGCAGGCCTGCCCGTTGTTCATCGTGCCGGCGCCGACGATCGGCCCGATCACCTCGTCGAGGTCGGCGTCGTCGCAGACGATGGCGGCCGACTTGCCGCCGAGCTCGAGCGTGACGCGGCGGAGGCGCTCGCCGCAGAGGGCGGCGATCCGGCGGCCGGCGGCGGTGCTGCCGGTGAAGCCGACCTTGTCGATGCCCGGGTGCGTGACCAGGTGCTCGCCGACCTCGCGGCCGCCGGGGAGGAGGCTCACGACGCCCTTCGGGACGCCGGCCTCGTCGAGCGCGTCGGCGAGGAGATAGGCGTCGAGCGGCGTCTCGGGCGCGGGCTTCACGACGATCGAGCAGCCCGCGGCGAGTGCTGGGGCGAGCTTCAGCATGATCGTGAAGAGCGGCACGTTCCACGGCACGATCGCGGCCGCGACTCCGACCGGCTCCTGGCGCACCAGGGCCGAGCCGACCATCGCGGGCCGGAGCTCCTCGAAGGCGAAGCTGCGGGTGAGCTGCGCGTAGAACTCGAGCACCATCGTGGTGGCGAAGGCCTGGCCGGCATGCGCGAAGCTGAGCGGGCAGCCCATCTCGAGCGAGATCAGCGAGGCGATCTCGCCCGAGCGCGCCTGCAGCCCGGCGAGCAGGCGATCGAGGACGTCGGCGCGCTCGGAGGGGGTCGACCGCGCCCATGGGCCGTTCTCGAAGGCGTCGCGCGCCGCCGCGACGGCGCGGTCGACGTCGGCCTCGCGCGCCTCGGGGACGCGCCCGACGATCTCCTCGCTGAAGGGGGAGCGGACGTCGATGCGTCCGGCGGAAGACGGCTTTTCGTGGTTGCCGCCGATGTACAGGGTGTCGCGTTCGAACATGCTGGGCTCGCTCCTCTGATGGCAGGGGGATGTGCGCTGCGGCGCGCTTCTTACATGCCTCGACTCGGAGAGAACTTCTAGAACTCTCAGGGCTGGCGGGGAAGCCAAGGCGTCGACGTAGATGACGGCTCGACTTCGAGCGGGTGATCGTCGCGTGCGGCGGCGCGGCGGGCGCGCGCGCTCCGGCGTCAGCCCGTCTTCAGCTGGGATGAGGTCGGGGCCGCGGGCGCCGGCACCTCGCGGGTCTCATTGGCCGGCGCGCCGGAGCGCATGGAGCACCGACCTTCGAGGATCGCGCCCTCGTTGACCACGAGCGTCGGGGTGGTGACGTCGCCGATCACCTTGCCCGGCGCGCGGATCTCGAGGCGGGTCTCTGCCTCGACGTCGCCGGTCACCGTGCCGTGAATCAGCACTACCGAGCCCTTGATGCGGGCGTTCACGACCGCGCTCTCGCCGACCGTCAACGTGTCCTTCGCCGACACCTCGCCTTCGACCTGTCCCTCGATGCGGCTCGGCCCCTCGAGCACCAGTGTGCCCGTGATGCGGCTGCCCTTTCCGAGGAACGCGGTCAGCGTGCCGCCGTCGATCCCGCGCGTCGTGCCCTGATCGCGATCCGACATCTCGACCTCCCGGGGCGCCCGCGCGCCGGCGTCGGGGCGGGCCTCTGACGGGCCTGGTCCCCGTTCCCGATCGCGATCCTTGGAAAAGAGCGCCATCCTGGATGCAATATCGGCGTTGTGCGCGAGTTTCGTGAGCTCGAAGATCGCACGGCGTCTGCCGGGGTGCGCTCGGCGTCGGGATCTGCCAAACCCGCATTCGTATGACGATCGAGGCCCGCGACCAGGAGCGCCTGCGGGCGGCATATGGGGACCGCGCCGGGCTCGACCGGCCGCTCGGCGATCCTCTGGGTGTCGCATGGCGAGTGAACCGCGAGGCGGTGACGATGCTCGGCGGCGGCCGCGCGCTCTTGATGCAGGTCGCGCATCCGTTGGTCGCGGCCGGGGTCGCGGCGCACAGCCGGTTCCAACAGGCGCCGATCGAGCGTCTCACGCGGACGCTCGAGCTGATGCTCACGATCGCGTTCGCCGACGGCCGCGCCGCGCTCGCCGCGGTGCAGGCGATCGAGCGCGTCCACCGCCGCGTGCGCGGCCGGCTCGAGGCCGACGTCGGCCCCTTCCGCCGCGGCACGCGCTACGACGCGGCGGACCCCGCCCTCTTGCTGTGGGTGCACGCGACGCTCGTCGACAGCGCGCTCGTCGCCTACGAGACGTTCGTCGGACCGCTCTCGCCGCGAGCCCGCGCCGCGTACTACGCGGAGTCGATCCGCACGGCCCGGCTCTTCGGCATCCCGGACGCCATGATCCCGCCGACGCTCGGCGAGTTCCGCCGCTACCTGCGCCGCACGATCGCCGGCGACGTGCTCACGATCGGCGGTGACGGACGCGCCATCGCCGCCGCGATCTTGCGCCCGCCGATGGCGCCCGGGCTCCAGCACCTCTTCCGGGCGACCAATCCCGTTACGATCGGGCTGCTGCCGCCGCCGCTCCGCCGCCGCTACGCGCTCCGCTGGAGCGCGGTCCAGCAGCTCGCGCTCGATGCTTTCGCGGCCGGCGTGCGAGCGACGTTGCCGTTTCTCCCGGCCCTCGTCCGCCACGTCCCGCAGGCGCGTGCGGCGGCGGGACGGGCGGCGCTTCGCTCCGGATGAGATGGCCCACTCGCGACGACGATGTCACTCGGAGCGCGCCGAGAACCGTCGCCCGTCGTTCCGGCGAACGCCGGTAGCCGGATAGCGGGCCTCCCAGCAGACGCCCGTTCCGGACTGCAGCTGGACGCGCAGCGGCGCCGCCAGCGGCAGCGCGGGCAGGTCGAGCGCGTGGCCCTGGCCGGCGACCGTGATCTTCGCCTTCCCGGCGGCCCCGGCGAGGAGGTCGATGCGGCTGATGCCGTCGCGGCCCCGGGTCGCGTCGCGATAGTGATGACCCGTGCGGGTCGGCCGCCAGCACGGACCGACGCCCGGCCCACACGCGCCGCCGTTCGGCGTCACCGTGGCCGAGAGCAGCAGCGCCGGCGTCGCGGCCGATTCGTCGTAGACGCAGAACGTGTAGGGATCGACCGCGAGGGGATCGCCGAAGTCGCTGCGGTCCGTCGCGCTGCCCTTCCGCCATTGCCACGCGAGCGCGTCGCCCGCGTCCACGCCGCCGTCCTTCAGGGTGAGGATCGCCGCGCCGGGCGCGACGGGCGGGCGACACGCCGCCTGGGGGGTGCCGCAGCGCGCGACCCGGAAGATCGCGATCGCGTTCGAGCTGGCACCGCCGACGTACACCCAGGATCCGTCGGGGCTCACCGCCACCGAGCGCGCGAACGAGAGGCCGAAATACCCGTCGACGCCCTCCCGTTTGGTGTCGAGGAAGGTGAGCGCTCCGGTCAGGGGGTCGCGCTGGAAGACGACGATGGCGCTGTCGAACGTGCTGGCGACGAACACCCGGGTGTCGTCGGGGCCGATCGCGACCCAGAGCGCGCCGTTCAACCCGAGGACGCCGTCGACCCCGTTCTGCACGATGCCCGTCCAGGTGAGCGAGCCGTCCGAAAGGTTGCGCGCGAAGACCGCGAGCGCGGCGTCGCTCTGGGAGGCGGCGTAGGCGTTCCGCCCGTCGGCGCTGACCGCGATCGAGTGGACGCTGCCGAGGCCGTCGACGCCGTCCACGCCGTCGGTCAGCACCTGGAGAAAAGTCAGCAGCCCGCTGTCGGGGTCGCGCCGGAACGACGCGACCGCGTTCTCGCCGTAGGACGCCGTGTAGACGTTGGCGCCGTCGGCGCTGACGGTGACGTAGAGCACGCCCTCGAGACCGTCGATGCCGTCGACGCCGTCGTGGTAGGCGGCCACGAACGTGAGGCTGCCGAGGATCGGGTCGCGCTCGAAGACCGCGAGGGCGTGGTCGACCTGACCGGCGACGTAGACGTGACGGCCATCGGGGCTGACGGTGACGCCGCGGGCCTGGTCGAGGCCCTCGACGCCGTTCACGCCGTCGAACTCGGCCTCGACGAAGGTGAGCGCGCCGCTCGCGGCCGAGCGCGCGAAGACCGCGACGGCGTCGTCGTCGGAGCCCGTCACGTAGACGTTGGCGCCGTCGGGGCTGATCGCGAGGGAGGTCGCGAAGTCGAGGCCGTCGACGCCGTTCACCCCGTCGACCTCGGCCTCGATGAACGAGAGCGCGCCGGTCAGTGGGTCGCGCTCGAAGGCCGCGACGGCGTCGTCCGAGCCGCCTTGCGCGTAGACGTGGCGGCCGTCGGGGCTCACGACCTCCTGGATCACGAACGCCAGGCCGTCGACGCCGTCGACGCCGTCCAGAACGGCTCCCCCGTAGGCCAGGAACCTGGCGTGGGTCGGAGGGGGGGCGGCTGCCAGCCAGAGGCCGAGGAGCAGGACTGCGAGGAGTCGGGAGGGGGACATGCGAATCTCCGGGGATCGGAAGCTGGTGCTACGGGCTCGCCGAAGGGGCGCGAGTGGACGCTAGCTAGCGGCGGACGCGTTCTCGCGCAAGCTTTTTTTCTCGGATCGGCGGTGCCGGCGTGACCCGGGAGCTTGCATGGGCGCGCCCGGCAGGAAACACAAGAGAACCGATCGAAGGAGGCCAAGGCGCATGTTCGCGAACGAATGTTGGTGGATCACCGGGGCATCGTCCGGAATCGGCGAAGGTCTCGCCCGCGCCCTCGCGGCCCAGGGCGCGAGCGTCGTCCTGTCGGGGCGCAACGTCGCGGCCCTGGAGGCGGTGGCCCGGGCGTGCGGCGAGGCGCTCGTGCTGCCGTTCGAGGCCACCGACTTCGACGCCATCCCGGGGATCGCCGAGCGGGCCTGGTCGTGGAAGGGGCGCCTCCACGGGCTCGTCAACAACGCCGGGGTCTCGCAGCGCTCGCTCGCGGTCGAGACCGGGTTCGCGGTCTACCAGAGGATGATCGCGATCGACCTGCTGGCGCCGATCGCGCTCACGCAGGCGGTGCTGCCGCGGATGGTGCGGGCCGGCGGCGGCAGGATCGTCGCGATGTCGAGCGTTGCGGGCTTCGTCGGAGCGCCGCTCCGCTCGGCCTACAGCGCCGCCAAACACGGGCTCGTCGGCTATCACGACTCCGTCCGCGCCGAGAACGAGCATCTCGGGGTCCAGGTGCACGTGTTTGCGCCGGGGTCGGTGCAGACCAACGTGTCGCGGAACGCGCTGATGGCCGACGGCTCGACCCGCGGGGTGAGCGACGCGGCGATCGACAACGGCATGCCGGCGGCGGAGGCCGCCGAGGCGATGCTGGCGGCGATCGCCGCCGGCCGGCGCGAGCTCGTCCTCGCGACCGGCATGGAGCACGAGGTCGTGATGCTGCGCCGGCGCGATCCCGAGGCGCTCTTCGATCAGATGTCGGCGGTCGTCCGCGCCGGCTACGCGCAGTCGATGGCGGCGGACACCGGCAAGGACCGAGGGTGATGCCATCCGTGCAGGCGGTGCTCTTCGACTTCGGCGGGGTCTTCATGCCATCGCCCTTCGCGGCCGTCCGCGAGTTCGGTGCGCGCCAGGGCATCGACCCCGAGCGCGCGCTCGAGCTGCTCTTCGGCGCCTACGACCGGGACACCGACCATCCCTGGCACCGTCTCGAGCGCGGTGAGCTGTCGCTCGTCGCCGCACGGCAAGCGATCATGGACCTCGGTGCGCCCGAGCACCGCATCGACCTCTTCGAGGCGCTCGGCGCCCTCCGCGACACGAGCGTCCGTCCGGACGTCGTCCAGGTCGCACGGGACGCGCGCGCGAGCGGCGTCAAGACGGCGATCGTCAGCAACAACGTGCGCGAGTTCGGCGACGCCTGGCGCTCGATGCTGCCGGTCGACGAGCTCTTCGACGCGGTGGTGGACTCCGCGCACGTCGGCATGCGGAAGCCGGACCCGCGTATCTTTCGCCTGGCGCTCGAGCGCCTCGGCGGCACCGCGCCCGAGGCGGCCGTGTTCCTCGACGACTTCCACGGCAACGTCGCCGCGGCCGAGCGTCTCGGGATGCGCGGCATCCTGGTCGAGGAGGACCACCGTCCCGCCATGGAGCAGCTCCGCGCGCTGCTTCAAGTACTGCCCGAGGGAGGAACGCGATGACAGCACCCGCGATATCGACACCCGACGACATCCATCTCGGTGATCCCGAGTTCTGGATGCGGGGCCGCGACGAGCGCGAGCGCGCTTTTGCGATCCTCCGCCGTGAGCGGCCGATCTCGTTTCACCAGGAGCCCGAGGTGCCGGGCCTCGGCCGGGGGCCGGGGTTCTGGTCGCTGACCCGTCACGCCGACGTGCTGGAGGCGAGTCGCAACGGGCAGCTCTTCTCTTCCGCGCGCGGCGGCGTGAACATGGTCGACCAACCGGAGTACTTCGCCGAGTTCTTCGGGTCGATGATCGCCATGGACGACCCGCGGCACGCGCGGCTCCGCCGGATCGTCTCGCACGGCTTCACGCCGGCCCGGCTCCGCAACGTCCTCGCCGACGTCGAGCGCGCCGCCGTCGAGATCGTCGATGCCGTCATCGATCGCGGGCGCTGTGATTTCATTACCGACATCGCCGCCATGCTGCCGCTCAGGATCATCTGCGAGATGATGGGCATTCCGGCGAGCGAGTACCGCTACGTCTTCGACCGCACCAACGTGATCCTCGGCGCCACGGATCCCGAGTACGTCGCCGATCTCACGCTGGCGATCCCGGCCATCATGCAGGCCGGCCAGGAGCTCGCCACCTTGGCGGAGGATCTCGCCGGCTTCCGCGAGCGCCAGCCGACCGACGACCTCACGTCGGTGTTGCTCCACGCCGAGATCGACGGCGAGCGCCTGACGAAGCAGGAGATCGGGTCGTTCTTCGTCCTCTTGACGGCGGCCGGCAACGAGACCACGCGAAACGCGATCGGCCACGGCCTGAAGGTGCTCTCCGATCACCCCGAACAACGCCGGCGCTGGATGGACGACTTCGAGAAGGTCGCGCCGACGGCGGTCGAGGAGATCGTGCGCTGGGCGACGCCCGTCATCCACTTCCGCCGCACCGCGACCGAGGACACCACGATCGCCGGCCACCCGATCCGCGCCGGCGAGAAGGTCGTCATGTGGTACAGCTCCGCGAACCGCGACGAGGCCGTGTTCGACGCGCCCGAACGATTCGACGTCACCCGCGCGCCCAACGACCACGTCGGCTTCGGCGGCCCGGGTCCGCACTTCTGTCTCGGCGCCCAGCTCGCGCGCCGCGAGATCACCGTGATGTTCCGCGAGCTGTTCCGCCGTCTCCCCGACCTCGAGGTCGCCGGCGCGCCGGCGTATCTGGCCTCGAACTTCATCAACGGCATCAAGCACCTGCCGTGCGAGTTCACGCCCGGAGGCGGGCCCCGGACCTGAAGCGCCACGAGCCTCGGAGCAGCGGCTTCAGCGTCCTAGGGCGGACGCGAACGCGGCGATGATCCAATCGCGGACGACGCGCAGTGGGCGCGCCTTCCCGAGGTCACGATGCGTGACCAGCCATGCCGGTCGCTTCGCGATCGGCAACGGTGCGGGGATCTCGACCAGGGTGGGGTGCGCGCGGGCGAGCATGCGCGGCAACAGGGCGATCCCCGCACCGGCGCTCGCGGCCTGAATGAGCGCGCGCGTGCTCGAGCTCCGCGCGACGACCGCCGGCGTGAGCCCGGCGTCGTCCATCCACACGACCTCGGCGATGCGGCCGTAGCTGGCATCGAATCCGAGCATCCGCTCGCGCTTCAGGTCGAGCGCGTCGACTCGCCGTCCGGCGAGATAGGATCGCGCTGCGAAGAGCGCGAAGTCGAAAGCCGGCAATCGACGAATGATCAGGCTGTCGCCGACCGGACGGGCGAAGCGGACGGCGACGTCGGCCTCGCGGGCCGCGAGGCTGACGACCTCGGTGGTCGAGGACAGGTCGATGCGGAGGCCCGGCGCCGCCGCGAGAAGCTTGGCCAACGCCGGCGCGAGCACCTCGCTGATGATGGGCTCGGTGGCGGAGATCCGGATCGGGTCGGGCCAGACACTGCCATGCAGCGTGGCGGCGAGGCGGCCGACGTCCGCCATGGCCGCGGCGGCCGCCGTCGCGCGCGGGAGCAGCGCGCGCCCATGCGTCGTCAGGCGTACGCCCTGGCGGGCGCGATCGAAGAGACGGATCGCGAGCGCATCCTCGAGCTCGGTGATCCTCCGCGCCACCGTCGCCACCGACGTACCCATGCGGCGCGCCGCGGCAGAGAGTGTCGACGCCTGTGCCACGGCACAGAAGACGCGAACGTCATCCCAATCCATGTCCGGCATGGTGTCTCGAAAACGGCATTCCACTTTGCACGGATGAGGCTTGTCGACCAGGCCCGCCACCGCCATGGTCCGTGCATACAGGAGGTCGGTATGACGCATTCCGTTGCTCGCGCTCTCCCATTCAACGCCGCGTCCACCTGGGTCGCGGCATTCGCCGCCCTCGTCTTTCTCGGCCTCGGCTTACGCGCACTGCTCGAGCCGGCCGGGGCGGCGGCGTTCTTCGGCGTACCGTTGAGCGGCGGCGACGGCCTTGCTTTCGTCCGCGTGTTCGGGGCCCGCAACGTCGGCTTGAGCGTGGTCGCGCTGGCGCTGATCCTCCTCGACGCTCGGCTCGGACTCGCGGCGCTTTTCTTCGCCGCGGCGCTGATCGCCGGGCTCGATTTTTCGATCGTCGCGAGCCAGGCCGGGGCGCCGCGAGCGGCCAAGCATCTGGTCTACGTCGCCGGCCTCGCGAGCTTCGGCTTCTGGTTCGCTCGCTCTCGATGAAACAAACTCCCCACCGCGCGAGCGGCGATACGAGGGATTCCCGCGACGACCCTAGCGAGCTTCCTCCGTCACGACGGAAAGCAGCGCCGCGACCCGCTCGGCGAGCGCCTCGATGCTCTCTTCAGCGACCGGCACCCCGCCGCCGCGAATCGTCGCGAAGAGCGCGCCCAGGCTCGACCGCTCGGACGCGTCGATGCGGCTCGATGCTCCGAGCTTTCCCGGCGGCCGCGCAATCGCGAGGACGTCGCGTTGCGCGTGCGCGCGCTTGGCGACCGACTCGAAGTGGGCCAGCGCGCGGTCGAGGACGATCCACGGAAAGTTCGCATCGTGCACGGGACCGACGATCGCCACGCGTCCGCCGACGCTTTGACCCAGCACCGTCACCTCCGCGATCGTGAGCCCGCCCCAATACGCCGCCGCGCCCCCGAGGACGCCGCCGATGACGGTGCCCAAGAGAAACGAATGACCGAGGGTCGCGGCGTCGATGGTCCCGCCGATCGCCGCGCCGCCGACGGCGCCCGCGCGCACGAGCTGCCACGTGTCGAGACCGAAGACGCGACGGCTTTCCTCGGCGAACAAGTCGCGATCGAAATCCTCGGCGCCGAGATCGCCCTCGTCTCTGCGGAGGCGCTCATGGCGGTAGAGGGTCTCGACCTCTCGCCGAGCCCGGCGCTCGCGACGTCGCAGCGACTCGAGGAACGCCGCTTGCCACTCCGCGCGGTGCGCGTCCGGGCTCTCGTGCTCGGCGAGCGGGTGCTCCTCGGTGTAGGTGAGCGCATCGGCGACGAGCTCCGCGATCACGCGGCCGGCGCGCTCGCGCCGCCGCGCCCAATCCGCACGGAGCACGGCGATCGCCTCGTCGATCGCTCCTCGCGCGTCGTCGTCGAGCTCGCGAAACGCGCGTAGCAGCGACACCCGTTCGGCGAGTCCCGAGCGGTGGGCATCGAAGAGTCGCACGACGCTGAAGTACTGGGAAAGCGCCCGTCGCCACTCGTCCACGTGGTCGTCGCCGCCGATGCGATTGATGAGCGCCATGCGCGGCCGTCCGGTCCAGCGCAGGATGTCCATCTCCGCCTCGTAGTTGGCGCGGTAGGGCAGCGAGGCGTCGACGACGTACAGGATCGCCGCCCCGGCGAGGATCGGCTCGAGCAGCGCACGCTCGTCGGCGAACTCGCCGCTGTCGCGAAAGGTCTCGACGAAATTCGCCACCAGCGCGGCGCGATCGGCGGCGGTTCCCTCGCGTGCCCGCAGCCATGTGAGCGCGCGCGGGGCCTCCTCGAAGCCGGGAGTGTCGACGACGACACACAGGGTCCGCCCGTCGTCCGCGCGAAACGGGAACCGCGTACAGACCCGGGTCGTGCCGGGCTCTTTGTCGACGCGGATCGAGTCGTCCTCGACGAGCGTCGACACTACGCTCGACTTGCCCTTGTTCACGCGGCCGACGACCGCGAACGTCGGCGGTCTCCCTTCGCTCATGCGTCGAGCGCCTCCACACGCAGGCGCGGGTCGCCGAGCGCTGCGACTCGCCGCCGCCAGATCCGCACGTCGTCCATGTTCGCGCCGGATCGCTCGGGGCCGCCCGTCAGCAGGCCGATCACGATGGCGCGCTCCGGGCCCAGGCTCGCGCGCAGCGCGCGAAGGAAGTGCATGAGATTCTTGCTCGGCGGCTCCCAGGCCTCGGCGAGCAGCAGCACCGGGGAGCGGCTCGCGTCCGCCCGGAGCCGCGACAAGACGGCGGCCTCCGCGTCGCCGCCGTCACCGTTCGCCGGGTCGAACGAGTCGAGGCGCCAGCGATACCGCGCGGCGGCGAGACGCTCCGCGGCCGCGCGCGTCACCGCGGCGTCCGCCCAGCGGATGACGTGCACCGGGAGGTCGGAGGGCAGCGGCGCCCCGGCAGGGTCCGCGTCGCGACCCGCCTCGGCGGGGATCTCCGAGCCTTCCTGGACCCCCGGTCCCCACCCCGCCGCCGTGCGGAGCAGGCGGGAGTGCACGAGAGAGCACTCGCCGTGATCGAGCGCCAGCGCCCGGCGCGCCGCGCGCTGCCGGTGCGTGGCGTAGGCCGCCAGCACGAGTCGCGGCAGCAGGCCGTAGGTGGCGAGTGCCGCGAAGAGAAACGGCCACCAATCGCCCAATCGATCGGCGTCGTAGGCGCGGCCGGGAAAGTAGCGGCTCATGTCGACGAGCTCGCGATCGGGTACCGCGCCCGTGAGAAAGCTCCACGGCGTCGCGATGGCGTGAAAGACCCGCGTCATGCGCTCGGGGTCGATCTCGAGCGTCGTGCTCCACGCGAAGGCGAGCGCACGGACGGTGACGAGATAGAGCGTCACGGCGAGCGCGCCGACGTTGAACGCGACCGCGGCGCGTTGCGTGAGGGCGGTGAGCGACCAGCGCTCGACGCTCCCGTACACCCCGTGCAGCGCGGCGAGCCTGCCGACCGTCGCGGCGCCCTTCGCGCCGAGTACGCCCCGGTTCTGCAGCGCGGCCGTGACGCCCGCCCACCGGTACCCGAGGTCGCGCACGATCTCCTGCAGGCCGGAGAGCCGCACGGCGCGTCCGCGCCACGGAGCGGGCAGGAGCGCGAGCACGCTCGCGGCCATCAGCAGCAGCTGCAGCCCGACGAGCACGGCGAGAAAGTCGATGATGTTCACCGGGTCGCGCCCGTCGTAGCGGAGCAGGGCGGCCGCCGCGCCCGCGCCGCCGAGCAGCGACGCCGCCGCGGCGATCCACCCGACGACGCGGTAGAACGTGTGCACCCGCCGCCCGGTGGATCCCGGGCCCGTCGCGCCCAGGGCGGACAGCCACTCGCGCAGGAGCGCGTGGCGCCGATCCGCCATCCGCCCCGCTCCAATCCGCTCGCCGACCACGGCGTCCCGCTCGACCAGCTCGCGTGGGTCGCGGTCGGCGTCCGCGGCCAGCTGCACCTCGAGATCGATCAACTCGGCGAGCGTGAGCGGGGTGTCGTGCCCTAACGGCGTGGCTCGCGCCGCACGCGTCACAATGGGCTCGTCACCATCGCGCGATCGGCCATGGGGGCCAAGATCCCCCATCCGTCGCGGGCGTTCAACGGCTCCCATTCCGCTTTCCAGATCCCGGGCCGTCGTGGCATCGTGCGCCTCCATCCCAACCGTTCTTCGGAGGCCACCATGGTTCGTGCCACGCTCGTCGCTCTCGTCGCCTGCGGCATCGCCCTCACGACGGCGGATGCCGATGCCGGCACCATCGAGATCCTGCCCGGCAACGGCACGCTGCAAAACGGCATCAACGTCGCCGCCGAAGGCGATCGGTTGCTGATGAACCCGGGCGTCTACCTCGGGGCCGTCGTGGTCAACAAGCGGCTCACCATCGAGTGCCTGCACACCGCCCCCAACGACGGTGGGTGTCTCATCGACGCCCAGTGCGCGGCCCCGATCGCGGTCGACATCGCGGCCGACAAGGTGACGCTGAAGCTGTCGAAGAAGAAAATCTCCGGGGCGGGCGGCGGGCCGCTGGTGATCGCACGCGGCACGTCCACCGGCATCCGCATCGCCGGCAGGAACATCGTCAAGCTCTCGCGCGTCCAGGTCGTGAACGGCTATCTCGGGGCGCCCTGCGGAACCGAGCAGGCCGGGCTCGCGATCAACGGCACCAGCTACGGCATCAAGGTCGACGAGAGCTACTTTCCGGCGGAGGCGGTGGCCGGCATGCACCTCACCGGCCTGGCGCTCGGGTCGAAGGTCCAATTCAAGCGCATGCAAACGTTGGTCGGGTTGAACGAGACCGGGCTCCTGATCGAGAACAGCGGCGCCGGCGCGCTGCTCGGGAAGAGCGGCATCTCGATCGCGCAGAGCATCTTCCCGATGGCGGGTCCGAACGCCACCGGCGTCCGCCTCGTCAACACCGACGGCGTGAAGTTTCTCAAGAACCAGACGGTCGTGAACCCGCTCCCCGACTTCGGCTTCGTCGGCTACTCCCTCGACGCCGGCTCGGACCGCAACCTCTTCCTCAAGAACAGCTGGACCGATCCGGAGGCCGACGAGACGCCGTACGCCGACAGCGGCACAGGCAATTGCGGGAAGGACAACGGCTTCGTCGTTCCCCCCTGTTCGTAGCTCGATCGAGACGACGCGTCGTCGTCCTGCTTCGAGTCAGGCTGAACGCGACGCCGGTAGCGGGCGTCGCGGGAAGGCCGCGTCGGGCAAGGCTTCTCCGCTGCGCTTCAGTCGCGCGTCGAGCGACAAGGGCCCGGCGCCGTACCAGACGAACATGATCAAGAGGAAGAGCACGAGCGCCGAGAACCGGAGCTCCTCCGCAAACCCCCAGATCCCGCCGGACCAGTTCACGAAGAACGTGGCGCCGATGAGGTTGGGAATCTGGATCAGCGCGCCGGCACGCGTGCCGATGCCGAGCGCCATGAGGAGCCCGCCGAAGACGTGGGTCAGGATCACGAGGTGTGCGAGGGCGAGCCCGGACCAGACGATGTCGTGATCGATCATCGTCTGCACGAGCGCTTCACGATGCGCCAGGAATGCGAGTCCCTTCGCGAAGAGACCGACGCCGAGATAGATGCGGATCAGGTCCATGCACCACGAACGGTGGTCGAGGAACCAATCCCGCAGTTGCTGCATGGTCACGTGTCACCTCCTTCTGGCTTCTGCCACCCCAGCCCAACCGGCTCGAAGCAGAGTCGAGGCCACCCAACGTGTCGGCTTTCAGTGTCGCAGGAACGATCGCGTGGGGCAAAGAAAAACCGCTCCGGGGCGATCCATACGTAGGCCTACTGAGAGGGCCCTCGGCCGGGGAAGGCGTGGGCGCGAGACGCACCGGGGTCGAGCGCGGCGAGAAGGAATGGAGGAGCCGGCGCCGCCTTCTCAGTCCCGCGGCAGCATCAGTCGCAGGGGCCCGTGGAGTCGATGTGCCGCCCCTGATCGCGGCAGGTGAAGAAGAGGCCGGGAACGCAGACTTCGACCGTGCCCGTGCAGCGGCCGCCGCGGCGGTCGTCGGCGGTGAAACGCAACCGGTAGATGCGTCCGTCGCGGAGGAGTGCGCGCTCGGCGCGCACGCGTGGCGTCGCCGTGCCGACGCCGGTCGCGTCGGGACAGGTGTGGCCGTCCAAGCGGCCGTCGAGCGGCTCGTCCTGCTCGATGCGTGTGACCACGATCGCGAGGGGATCGCGGTCGCGATCGCGGATGCCGACGATCGAGACCGGGACGAGCTGGTGGTTGGGCGGCCAGATCACGGGATCGTCGGCGCGGGCGCCGCTGCAATCGGGCGCGTGATTCCCGCTCGGGGTCGCCGTCGCCGTCGGGCGCGGCGTGCTGGTCCGCGTCGCCGTCGGCGTGACCGTGCGCGTGGCCGTGGCCGTCGCCGTGCGCACGGGCGTGGCGGTGCGAATGGGCGTGGCGGTGCGGGTGACGCTCGGCAGCGGCGTGCTCGTGGGCAGCACCGTCGGCACGACGGTCTGCGTGGCCGTCGGCATCGCCGTCCGAGTCGTCGTGGGCACTGGGGTTTCGGTTGATGTCGGTACGGCGGTCGCGGTCTCCGTGGGCGTCGGGGTCGGGGTCTCGGTCGCGGTGACCGTGGGCGTCGCCGTCACCGTCGCGGTCGGCATGGGCGTGGCGGAAGGCTCCGGCGTCGGGGTCGCGTCCGGGGTGGGCGTCGGCGTCGCCGTCGCGTCGTCGCACGTCGCCACGAGAGCCTGGACCGCGATCGACGCGGGGCCGAACGGATGCATTCCGACGGCGAAGATCGTGTCGTCGCTCTGGACCGGACCCTGTGCCATGACGCTCGCCGGCACGAGCATGTCGGGTCCGCTGCTCCACGTGTCGTCCGCGGGGTCGTAAATCTGGGTGAACGGCAAGCCTCCGAGCTCGAAGTCGAAGCCGCCGAACGCCACGATGCGATCGCAGAGCACGCCCGCGAGCGCGCCGGTGCGCGGCCCGGATATCGGCGCCCCGAAGGACCATTCGTCGCTGGCCGGATCGTAGATCTGCAGCGCGTTGGTCGTCCGGCCCGCGCTGAGCGCGCCGCCGATCACGTACAGCTTGCCGCCGAAGGCGACCGCGGCGGGATCGGAGACCGGCCGCGGCAGCGGGGTGAGGAGCGTCCATTCATCCATGCCGGGGTCGTACACCTCGACGGTGTCGAAGATGTTTCCCTGACCCGGGTTCGAGCCGCTGCGCCCGCCGACGGCGTAGATCAGGCCGTCGATCGTCACCGCCGCGAGGCCGCCGCGTGCATCCGAGAGGCTCGCCACGGTCGACCAGGGATCGACGGCGGCCGATGGATCGAAGACGTTCACCTCGTCGCTCGGTCCCGGGAGTCCGCCCATCGTGAACAGCTTGCCCGCGAGCACGGTGCCGGCGAGCGCGAAGCGCGACGAAGGCGCGGCGGTGCCGACCGACCACTGGTCGAGCGTCGGCTCATAGGTGGAGAGCTCGTTGCTCGCGGAGCCGCGGAACCCCTGACTCACGAGGAGCGTGCCGTCGATGACGGCGCCGGCGGCTCCGGACACGCCTCCAGGAAGGTCCGCGCGGAGCTCCCAGGCAAGGGTGCCCGGGAAGGGAGCGGCGGCCGTTCGCTCGGGACCTCCGAGCACCGCCACGACGAGTGCGACCAGGAACGTGCAACTGCGATGGGCTCTCTGCGATCTCATGTGCGCGGCCATCCTTCCCCCTGGCTGCGATCCGCAACCGAGGCAGCTTCGTGGCTCTGGAGGAGCAAGGGCCGCGCCGCGGCCGGGAGACCGCGATCGTGCAGGTGTTCGCCTCGGCGAGCGATGTAGACGAGCAAGGCGCCCGCTCGACCCGGCACGTCACGAGCGATGCAAAGATGACGGCGACCGAGACCGGCGGCGCCGAGGTGAGGAGACGCGCCGTTCGACTCGATGTCAGGGGCCGCGTGTCAGACCGTTTGTCGGACGCGCCATGCGTGCCCGCGCCGACCAGTGGGCGCCGTGCCGGCACCTTTCCGTTCGCTCGCTGCTGCCGACCCCGCCGATGATTACGTCGCCGGCTCGAGCACCAGCAGCACGACCCCGTGCGGCTCGACCTCGGCCGCGACGCGTCCGTCCAGCGCGCTGAGCGAGCGCTCCGCCCACACGTCGATCGCGCTCGCTCGGCCGTCGATTCCGAGCTCGGCGAAGCTCGCCGCGATCGTGGCCGGCGCCGCGCCGCGGTTGAAGAGCGCCACCGCGGTTCTCTTGCCTTCGAGGGGCCGCGTCCAGATCTCGAGCGGTCCGCGCTGCACGACGCGCCGGCCCGGCCGCCCGAGCGGATCCTGATCGATCGCGATCAGGTTGCGGTTGGTCAGGAGCGCGATCGTTTCCGGCGAGGAGCTGCTGACGTCGTGGCCGGCGATGAGGGGCGCCGCCAGCACGGCCCAGAGGCTCATGTGGGTGCGGTACTCGGCGGCGGTCATGTGTCCGTTGCCGACCTCGAGCATGTCCGGGTCGTTCCACCGACCGGGTCCGCCGAACCCCGCGAGCTCGTCCTGCGCGAAGCCGATCGTCGACATGACGTCCCAGCGATCGGCGATGTCGCCCGTCGTGCGCCACAGGTTCCCGCCCGCATCGGCGCCCCATTTCCAAACGTCGGCGCGCCCGTATTGGCAGATGCTGAACACCATGGGCCTGCCGGTGGCACGGATTGCCGCGGCCATCTTGAGGTACACCGCCGGCATCTCGGCATCGTCGTAGATCAGCCCGGCGCTGCACCAGTCGTACTTGAGGTAGTCGACGCCCCACGCCGCGAACGTGCGCGCGTCCTGCTCCTCGTGGCCGTAGCTGCCTTCGAATCCGGCGCAGCTCTTCGGTCCGGGGGAGGTATAGATTCCGAATTTCAAGCCGAGGCCGTGCAGATGATCGGCGAGACCCTTCATGTCCGGAAACTTGTGATTGGGGCGAATGGCGCCGTCCTCGTCGCGCTCGCCCTGCCAGCCGTCGTCGATGTTGACGTAGACGTAGCCGGCATCGCGCATGCCGGTGGTCACCAGAGCGGCGGCGACGTTGCGGATGGTGCGATCGTCGATCGAGGTCTGGAAGCGATTCCACGTGCTGAAGCCCATCGGCGGCGTGCGCGCGAGACCGTTCGCGGGCAGTGCCTTCATGGGCGGAAGCGGCTCCTTTTTGGGCGCGAGGCGCTCGAGCACCTGGCGCTCGTCCGCGGAGGGTCTCCGCAGGAGCGACGGCGGCTCCGTGCTGCCCGGTGTCGCGATGCTCAGCTGATCGGCCGTGAGGGTGCCGTCGAGCGGCGTTTCCATCCCGCGCGCCATTTGGATGATCAGCCGGACGCGGTCGCCGTGCCGCTCCACCGCCACCGGCATGCCGGCGAGCGTCGGCACGATGATCTTTCCGGTCAGACCACCGCGCGCCTCTCGAATGGCGAGCAGTTGCACGCTCTGCGGCTGACGCGTGAGCATCTCCACAGTGACGCCCTGCGGGACCCACATGCCGGCGAGCTCGTGCGCTACGCCCGGTTGGGCGAGTGTCAGCAGCGCCAGGAGCGCGGCGAACGTCCCGCATGTTTTGGAGCGCACGGCGATCGCTAGCCTACTCGCAAGCGGCCCGCGTCGGAATGGGAATGCAAGTGACGGCCGACCGGCCGTAGGCGATGTACGGGGGGCGATCGGCCGCACGGCGATCGCCCCCGTTCATCGCTTCCGGCCCGATGGGGGCTCGGGCGCCGTCCTACTCGGCGGTGTACCGGGCCATCGCCGACGTGCCGAACGGACCCACGGCCATGCCGTGGAAGCCGAAGAGGAACGTCGTGAGGTCGGCGCCGTTGATCGTGGTGTCGCCGATCGGCACGTTGCCGTCGTCACTGCCGACCTGGCAGTTGGTGAGACGAATGAACCCGGAGGTCTCGGCGACGATCGAGCCCGGGATGATGACGGGGAGGTCGATGTCCGCCAACGGCTCGTTGTCCGCGACCTTTGCCGTCGTCGAGCATGCCAGACAGACGTCGGGCAGCGACACGAACGACTCGACGTTGTCGTAGTACTGGGCGTTGCAGCAGACGGCGTCGCCGCTGGTGAGGGCGGCCGGGATCGGACCGATCTCGGATTCCGCGAACTGCGCATTGCCCGCCGGGGACGCCACGCCGATGAAGAAGACCTCGGAGTCGGTGAGGTCGAGCGGGTTGTAGGTGTTCAGGAAGAGACCGCCGGCCACCGGACCGGTGAGGAAGAAATCCCCGCCCGCCGGGAGCGTCAGGCCGTCGACGATGCCGATCGCGTTGTCGCCGAAGGTGGCGTTGGTCGACGTGTTCGACACGACCCAGCTGCCGATCAGGCTGGGTGTCCCGGACGCGGCCTCCGGGTCCTCGGGCTCGCAGGTCTGGCTGTTGACGTCGGCGTCGAAGGCCGTGACGGTGACGAAGCCCTTCTCACCCGAGAGGTTGATGACGGGCCCCGTGTTGATGTTGTCCTGCGCGATCTGGATCTGGCCCTGGAGCGCCGTCGGATCAACGACCACGGTGTCACGCGGGGTCAAGCAGATGAACACGTCCGCGAGGTGATCGCAGCTCTCGGACCAGAACGACCAGTGGGTCGCGATCGGATCCGAATCCTCGCCGCCGATGCGGCTCACCAACTCGAAACTCACTCTCCCTTCGGTCGCGTCGAACGGCATGATCAATGCGACAGCCGGCTGCAGGATGCTGACCGTGCCACCGAGCTCTTGCGCCTGGACCGGAACGGTCGCCGACGCGACCGCCGCCAACGCCACTCCGAGACTGAGCGTGATGCCTTTTCTCATATCGTTCTCCTTCTTTCCGCGGGTTGCACCAGGTAGCGCTCCTTGAATTCGTCCGCCGTGATCCTGCAACGCCAATCTGTTGAACGCTACCGTCAGCGGTGAACCGATGGGGTGATCGAAAATGGGGCAGATGGTCGGATCTGGCCTGCCGCGTCATCGTGCGCGGCCGCGAAGGCGCGCCAGGCGAGGCAGGCGAGGAGCGTCGTGAGGGTACCGATCACCGCGAGCGCGGACTCGAGTCCGATGTGATCGACGAGCGCGCCGGCGGGCGGGCCGATCGCCACGAAGGCGAGCCGGAAAAGCAGCGAGTTGAGCGACAGCACGCTGGCGCGGTCGGCGGGGGGCGCGTCGGCTTGCATGACGGTCGTGAGGATGGGTCCCTGCAGACCGCGCACCGTCATCAAACCGAGATAGGCGACGACCCCGATCGGCACGGTAATCGTGGCGAGGGCGGCGTAGCTCCCGGCGATCAGCGCGCAGCACACGAGGAGTGTCCCGCGCCGGCCCAGGTGCGCGACGACCCGCGCGCTCGCGAGCGACACTCCCGCGAGCCAGAGGTGCGCCGCCGCCCAGATCGGGCCGAACCACGGCGTCGGGATGCCGCGGCGTTGCATCCAGGGCTGGATCAACCACACCATGAGGAAGCTCGCCTGGCCGAGCACGACGCTGAGCGCCATCGCGGTCCGCAGACGGCGGTGGTGCAGCAACGAGTGCCGTACGATCGCGACGGCGCGCACGACGTGCGAGACCCGCTCGCCGTGGGGAGGGCGCGGCGACTCCGCGAGCGCCGCCGACGCGGCGAGCGCGCCGCAGGCCACCGGAAGCTGGAGCCAGAAAGGGAGCCGCGGCGCGAGCGCATAGAGCCACCCGCCGGCGGCCGACGAGCCCGCCTCCGCGAGCTGCGACGCCGCCCGCACGCGCCCCTCCCAGCGCGGATAGTCGGTCTGCGCGTCGCCTTCGGCGAGCGACTCGTAGAGGAGGGCGGCGTCGGCACCCGAGACGAACGCCGCCCCGGCACCGAGCAGGATCTCGGCGAGGGCGATGCCCGCGAACGTCGTGCCTTCCGCGTATGCCACCCATCCGGCGACCGCGAGCGCGTAGCCGAGGATCTGCGAGCGGCGGTAGCCGATCCGGTCGGCGAGGTAGCCGGACGGAAACTCGCACACGACCACCGCCAGGCCGAAGATCGCCTGCAGCTGCATGGCGTCGGCGAGCGTGATCCCGATCTGCTCGGTCCAGAAGAGCGTGATGACGGGGATCGGAAAGAGCGTCATGCGCAATGCGGCCGTGACGACGAGCAGGCGAGGGTTGGCGGCGAGGCGCACGGCGAGACCTCATGCCGGAGCGCGCTCGCGTCGGCAAACGCCTCGCGGTCGATACGGTCCGAAGCCGCCGTAGCATTTGAGCGGGCGGGTCGCCGGGAAGAAATAGCCGACCGCCAGGCACTCCTCGTCGGTCTGGTAGCTGTCGCCGCGGTGGATGGTGCGGTTCAGCGGGTTGGGAGGTTGTCCGGCACGCCGGCCTCGGCCACCGTCGCGACGAGCGCGGCGGCGAGTGCTGCAATCACGATACGCATGGGGTTCTCCTTCGAGGGCCGGCGGAACGCCGGCCCTCTGGTTCGACGGTGAATCAGCGACGGCCCGCGCCCGACGCCATGGCGTGGACGTCGGCGGCCTGGAGGCGTTTGCCGCCGATTGCCCAATCGCCCTGCTCGAACTCCTGGATGCGCACCCAGGTGACGGGGCGCATGCTCTCGCCTTCGACGGTGATCATGGCCTCGGTCACTTTGTCGATGAGGTCCTGCTTCTGGCGAGCGCTGAAGACGTCCTTGATCAGATCGATGGTTACGAGCGGCATGGTGATTCTCCTTTCGCGATTTGGCGTCGGATCATTCCGGCGACCATGGCCCGAGTACCTAGCGGGGGAGGACGGCTCGATGCTTGGAGACCTCCTGGAGATTTCCTGGAGACTTGGTGGGAGGGCGGCGGCGATTGGGCTATCGTGACCGCCGATGCTGTACCTTTTCGACGGCTTCGAGCTCGACCGCTCGAAGATCGAGCTCCGCGGCAAGGGCGCGGTGATCCCGGTCGAGCCGCAGGTGTTCGCGCTGCTGCATCTGCTGGTCGAGAATCGCGACCGCCTCGTGTCCCGCGACGAGATCATCGAGAAGGTGTGGGACGGACGCGCCGTCTCCGACTCCGCGCTCGATAGTCGCATCAAGTCCCTGCGGCGCGCGCTCGGCGACGACGGCAAGACGCAGCGCCTCGTCCGCACCGTTCACGGCCAGGGCTTCCGGTTCGTCGCCGACGTCAGCGTCGCACCGACCGCGCAGGCGGCGGCCGCTCCGACGGATCCCGTCGCCGCCGCCCGCCCGTCGATCGCCGTGCTGCCGTTCCGCTTGATCGGAACGGCCGAGCGTTACGCCGCCGTCGCCGAGGCGCTGCCCGACGAGCTCATCGCCGAGCTCTCCCGCCTACGGTGGCTGTTCGTCATCGCGCGCGGATCGTCGTTTCGTTTCCGCTCGGAGACCGCCGATCCCGCCCTGGTCGGGAAGGTGCTCGGGGTCCGCTACTGCCTGTCCGGGACCGTCGAGCTCTCGGACACGAGGCTCGTCGTCACCGTGGAGCTGGTCGACACGAGGGACGGGGGTGTCGTCTGGGCCGATCGTCTGTCGTCGGCCATCGACGGCATCCACGAGACGCGCGCCGAGATCGTCACCCGCGTGACCAGCGCGCTCGAGCTGCAGATCCCGTTGCACGAGGCGCGAGCCGCGCGTCTGGTCGCGCCGGAGGGCCTCGATGCCTGGTCGGCCTACCATCTCGGCTTGCAACACATGTTTCGCTTTCATCGCAGCGACAACGCGGTGGCAGGCGAGCTCTTCGCGCGCGCGGTCGCGGCGGATCCGCGCTTCGCGCGCGCCCATGCGGGGCTTTCGTTCGTGCATTTCCAGAACGCCTTCTTGGGGTACACGCCGGATCCCGCGGCGGAGGCCGACGAGGCGCGCCGCGCCGCCGAACGCAGTGTCGAGCTCGATCCGCTCGACCCCTTCGCCAATCTCACGATGGGCCGGAGCTATTGGCTCGCCGGCGACCTCGACACCAGTCTCGGTTGGCTGGAGCGGGCCACGGTCCTCAGTCCGAGCTACGCGCAAGGCATCTATGCGCGGGCGTGGACCCACGCGCTTTCCGGCCGCGGCGGCGCCGGAAAGACCGACGCCGACCAGGCGATGGCGCTCAGCCCGGTCGATCCGCTGCACTACGCCATGGCGGCGACTCGCGCCTTGTCCCACATCGTCTGTGCCGAGGATGGCGATGCGGCCGACTGGGCGGAGAAAGCTGCGCGAGAACCCGGCGCCCATGTGTTCATCGCCGTGATCGCGGTTGCCGCGCACGTGCTCAACGGCGATCGCCATCGGGCAGCGGCGTGGGCCGCCAACGTGCGCCAGCGCGCCACCGGCATCAGCGCGGCGAGCTTCTTCCGATCCTTCCCCTTCGCCGATCCGCGCACCAAGCGGCGTATTGCGCGCGCGCTGTCCGCGTTCGACATTTGAGTGCGCCGTGTCGCTACAAGTCCGCGTCGATTCGCGACCCGAAACGTGGACACGTGCTCGCAACGTGTGGCACGCTCTTCCTACGATCCCGTCCCCAATCGAAGCGGAGGCCGCCATGGAAGATCAGATTTTCACCTTTGACGTCGACGAAACGGTTCTCGATCGAGCGGAGCTGATGGAAAGGATCGAGGAGATCTTTCCGCAGGCAAATGCCGAGCGCATGAGCGCCGCCATCGCACAGATCGTCACCGCGGTTCAGGGTGAGCTCCGGAGCGGCTTGTCGTGGGATGCGGATCTCGGGACGCTCTCCGGAACGGTATCGATGGAGATCCCCGGTGACATCGATCTCGAGGAGCCGATGACGGAAGAAAGCACAGGGCAGAACCTCCGGGCCCAGATCAGCGACGAGTTCGACGAATTGGTCGATCAAGCGGTGGAGTCGTTGCGCAGCGGCGCCTGAGGAGCTCGCGGTCACTGCAAGGAGACGGCAATGGCGATGACGATCGAGCTCGAGCCGCGAGTGGCTGCGGTGCTGGAGCGCTTGCATGCGCGAAGTGATGAGCAAGGGCCGGCGCTGGGTGAGTATTTCGGTCGGCGGGTGCAGGCCGGCGATCTCGATTGGAAGGGACTCGACGCGGACGCGCATCGCTTCATGGCCGACAAGCTCGTCGCATTCGATCGCGACAAAGCGCTCTTCTGTCATCAGCTCTGCCGCGCGCTCCGCGCCACGCGCGTGGTGGAGGCCGGTACCTCCCATGGCGTGTCGACGCTCTATCTCGCGAGCGCGGTCCGCGCGAACGGCGGCGGCGTCGTGATCGCCACCGAATACGAGCCCGAAAAGGCAAAAGTCGCGCGCGCCAACTTCGCCGAGGCGGGCCTCGCCGACGTGATCGATCTCCGGGAAGGCGATCTGCGCGAGACGCTGCAGACGATCGACGGTCCGGTCGATTTCATGCTGATGGACATCTGGACGGAGATGGCACGCCCGGCGATCGAGCTCGTCGGCCCGCGCCTCCGCGCCGGCGCCGTCGTCATCGCCGACAACGTCAGCCAATTCGCCGAGGCCTACGCGGACTATTTCGACTACATCGACGATCCCGCCAACGCGTTCTCGACGATGACGCTGCCGTTCGAGAACGGTCTGGGGATGAGCGTCCGCACGCGATGAGGGTCGCGGTGTTCGGGATGGGCTACGTCGGCTGCGTCAGCGCCGCCGTCCTGGCGCGGGAGGGACACGACGTGGTCGGCGTCGACACCAGCCATGCCAAGGTCGAGGCGCTGCTGCGGGGCGAATCGCCCGTGCTCGAGCCGAGCCTCGGCGACCTGGTGCGGCGCGCGCACGCCGGCGGCCGGCTGACGGCGACGTCGGACGGCGCGGCCGCCGCCGGCAGTGCGGAGGTGATTTTCGTGTGCGTGGGAACGCCGAGCGCCGCGGACGGGGCGACGGACGTCACGGCCTTGGAACGAGTCGCGACCGACATCGGGGTCGGCGTCAGCGGGCGCCGCGACTTTCCCGTGGTCGCGCTCCGTAGCACCGCGCTTCCGGCCGTCATCGACGGCGTCGTCGTCGCGACCCTCGAGCGGGCGTCCGGCATGCGGCTCGGGGTCGATTTCGGGTTCGTCGTCAATCCGGAGCTCCTGCGCGAGGGGAGCGGCGTCGAGGATTTCGACGACCCGCCGTTCACCGTGCTCGGCACGAGCGAGGATCGCAGCGCGGCCGTGATGATGCGGCTGTACGAGTTCTTGGCGTCGCCCGTCGTGGTGGTCGACCCGCCGACCGCCGCGCTCGCCAAGTATGCGTGCAATGCCTTTCACGCGCTCAAGGTGGCCTTCGCGAACGAGGTGGCCGGCGTGGCGCGCGCGGCGGACGGCGACGGCGAAGCCGTCATGCAGCTCCTCTGCATGGACGAGAAGCTGAACCTCTCGGCCGCGTACCTCCGCCCCGGCATGCCGTTCGGCGGCTCGTGCCTGCCGAAGGACGTGCGGGCAGTCGCGCAGTTCGGACGGAGTCGGAACGTGCCGGTGTCGCTCCTCGAGTCGATCCTCGAGAGCAACCGGCGGCACGCCGAGACGTGCGTGCAGCGGATCCTGACGCACGGGCGCCCCCGTGTCGGGATCTTCGGCATGGCCTTCAAGGCCGGCACGGACGACGTGCGGGAGAGCCCCACCATCGCCATCGTCGAAGCGCTTCTCGCGAACGGCTTGCAGGTCGCGATCTACGATGGACGCGTCTCGCTCGCAGCGCTCGTCGGCGCCAACCGCGAGCACGTCGACCGCCGTCTGCCGCAGCTCGCGACGCTGCTGCGAGCGAGCATCGATGCGGTGCTCCGCGAGAGCGACGTGCTCGTCGTCGCCAACGGCGATGCCGAGCTCGCGGGGCTGGCCGGACGGCTCCGAGCGGACCAGATCTTGATCGATCTAGCCGGCCGCGATGATCTCGAGGTAGCGGCGATAGACGAGACGGTAGTCGTAGGGCTGAACGGCGGCGCGCGCTCCCGCGCCGAGCCGTCGCCGTAGATCCGCGTCCGCGAGGAGCTCGACGATCCGATCCGGATAGGCCGCGAGATCGTCGCACACGATCCCGTGCGTGCCGGGCTCGATCGGAAGGCCGCGAAAGCCGACGCTCGTCGCCACGATGGCCTTGCCGAAGGCCATCGCCTCGAGGGTCTTCCGCGAGATCCCCGTGCCGGCGGTCAGCGGCACGAGGACGACATCCGCCATGCGGTGGAGCTCGTCGAGCACGGGCTCGTCGACGCGCCCGAGCGCCGTCAGAGTACCGTCGCGTACCGGCGCCATCACCTCGCCGGCGATCACGAAACGAACGTCGTGGCGTCCGCGCTCGGCGACGGCACGGGCCATCGCGCGGACGGCGGCCGCGGCCTCGTAGTTCGGACCATGGACCGCGCCGATGAAGAGACACATCCGGTCGCCCTCGGCGAGGGCGAGCCGCTCGTGCAGCCACGCACGCGTCGCGCCGTCGATGGGGGACGCGCCGCGGCGGAGGTCCACCCCGGAGCGCAGCACCTCGGTGTCCAGGCCCGCGTGCGCGAAGGCCGCGCGGTCCTCTGCGCTGCTGACGAAGCAGCGATCGGCCCTCCGCAAGGCGCGGATCTCGGCCCGGCGCGTGAGCCAGCGCAACACGCGGCTCGATCGCACCTGGCCCGAGATCCGATCGTGAGCGGTCGCGACGGTCGGGACGCCGTGCCGACGGCCGAGTCGGCCGAGGGTCCCGGCCCAGAAGGAAAAGGAGACCAGCACGACGTCCGACGACTCGACCAGGGCCGTGAGGGCGCGCGTGAGCGACGGTCGAAAACGGCACTCCAGGTGTCGCCACAGCCAGAGGTCCTCGTCGGCTCCGAGCGGCGTCCGTTCGACGGCCTCCAGGACCTGCCGGAGGCGGCGACGCGCGCGTTCCTCGCGCGCCCGCTCGGCGGCCGTCGGTTGATGGTAGGCGTAGGCGACGTTCTCCCGCGTCTCGTCCGGACCGAAGCCGGGCGAGAGGACGGAGACGCGTCCGACGTGCTCGCGCAGAAGGTCGAGGAGCAGGCCGATGCGCTGCGCGGAGCCGTGCTCGCGCTCGACGATGCCAGGCCAAGGGAACGCGACGCCGACGCGCAGGTCTCGTAGGGCTCTCACCCAGAGCCCAGGATTCCCCATGCACAGCCGGCGTTCAACCGGACCAGCCCCTCGCCGCGCGCCCTTCTCAGCTAATCGGCTTTGTCCTTGAATAGCGCGGGCGGACCGGCGCTGTTCGCGATCGCGGGCGCGGCGTAGACCGCCTCCCAGCAGAGACCGCTGTCGTCGTTGTGGAGCTGTACGATCACCGGCTGGGCGATCGGAAGGGTGGGGTCATCGAGAAACTGACCCTTGCCCTTGACCTCGAGCCTCACCGTTCCGGGAGAGTGTCCGCCGCGGAGCTTCAGCCGCTCGATCCCGTCCGGGGTGCGATCGCGATTCCAGTACTCGAAGCCGTTCGTGCGCCGCCGCCAACACGGCTTCGGGTCCGCGCCGCTGCACATGCCACCGGCCGGGATTCTCGCGTCGACCACGACGGTCGAGGTCCCGTCGTAGACGCAGAGGTGATAGCTCGTCGTGCTGGTCGGAGCACCGAAGTCGCTGAAGGGCGTCGGCGAGTCGCCGCGCCACTTCCACTGCAGCTGATCCTTCGTGTTCGCCGGTCGGTCGGTGAGGCTGAGCCGCGCGTGTTGCGGCGCCGACGGGGTCCGACACCCGGCGACCGGCGCGGCGGCGCAGATCGGTGTCACGGTCCAGGTCGGGGTCGGTGTCGCCGTCACGGTCGCCGTTGCGGTGGCGGTCGCGGTCGCCGTGACGGTCGGCGTCGGAGTGGTGGTCGCGGTCGGCGTGGCGGTGGGCGTCGCCGTGGCCGTCGGGGTGGCGGTCGCGGTCGCAGTCGGTGTGGCGGTCGGCGTCGGGGTGGCGGTCTCGGTCGGCGTGACGGTGGGCGTCGCCGTGGCCGTCGGGGTGGCGGTCGCCGTCGCGGTCGCGCTCGCTGTGGCGGTCGGCTGTCGGGGTGGTGGTCTCGGTCGGCGTGACGGTGGGCGTCGCCGTGGCCGTCGGGGTGGCCGTCGCGGTCGCGGTCGCGGTCGCTGTGGCGGTCGGCGTCGGGGTGGCGGTCGCGGTCGGCGTGACGGTGGGCGTCGCCGTGGCCGTCGGGGTGGCCGTCGCGGTCGCGGTGGCGGTCGGTGTGGCGGTCGGCGTCGGGGTGGCGGTCGCGGTCGGCGTGACGGTGGGCGTCGCCGTGGCCGTCGGGGTGGCCGTCGCGGTCGCGGTGGCGGTCGGTGTGGCGGTCGGCGTCGGGGTGGCGGTCGCGGTCGGCGTGACGGTGGGCGTCGCCGTGGCCGTCGGGGTGGCGGTCGCCGTCGCGGTGGCGGTCGGTGTGGCGGTCGGCGTCGGCGTGGCGGTCGCGGTCGGTGTGACCGTGGGCGTCGTCGTCGCGGTTGCCGTCGGGGTCTCGGTGGCGCTCGGGGTGGCGGTCGGAGTCGGCGTGGCGGTCACGCTCGGCGTCGCGGTCGGCAGCGTGGACGCGAAGAGCGCCACGTAGCTCGTAGCGGTTGCCGGTGCGGTCAGGTCGTGGCTCTGCGCTCCTCCGTCCGACCAGGCGACGAACGCGTAGGGCACGCCGGCGAGGGTCTGCGGCGAGGGAGCCGTCAATGAGACGATCGAGCCCACGATCTCGGTTCTGACGAACGGGGTCGCCTCGCGATTCGCGCCCACCACCAGCTCGAGCCCCGGCGGGTCGGTGGCAAAGGAGAGCTCGACGGTCTCGGGGTAGAGGAAGACGCTCTTGGTGTCGCTGAGCCCTCCGGAATCGGTCGCGGTCAGCCGGACCTCGAGGTGGGTCGGATACTCGTGGGCCGGCGCCGTGAACGACCCGCTCGCCACCCCGGTGATGGTCTGCGTGGTGTGCTCGTGACAGTTGGACGGGCAGTGGTGGATCACCAGCGTCCACGAGAGCGCCGAGGCCGACAGCGTCCCTTGCTGGGGATCGGTCGCGCTGCCCGCGAAGCCGATCGTGCTGCCGGCGTGCCAGGTGGTGGCGCCCGTCGGGCTCGTGATGGTGGCGGTCGGGCGGGAGTTTCCGGCGGTGATGACGATGGTGGCGGTGTCGGTGGCGCCATGGGGGTCCGTCACCCGCAGCCTCACGGTGCGCGTTCCGGAGGTGGAATAGGTCCGCGACGGCGCCACCTGGGTCGAGTCGCCGAAGGTGCCGTTGCCGTCGAGGTCCCAGCTGTAGGTGAGCGTGTCGCCGGGGTCGGGATCGCTGGACCCCGAGCCGTTGAACTGCACCGCGAGCGGCGTCGGCCCGTCGGTCTTGTTGGCCGCGATCACCGCGACCGGGGGCTGACTGACCGCGACGTAGCTGATGCGGAGGAGCGCGCCGCTGTTGATGGAGACATAGAAGAGGTCGCCGCCCGGACCGATGTCGAGCTCGACGGGTGAGAGGGCCGCCGAGGCGAAGGTGATGGTTTCCGCGATGTCGGGATCGCCGTCCGGCCCGAGCGGGGCCGCCCAGATGCAGCCGCGGGAGTAGTCGGCGAAGAAGAGCGCGCCGTCGTACAGGGTCGGGTAACCGCCGCTCTCGTAGAAGGCGAGGCCGGTGATCGACGAGCTGCCGGTGCCGCAGGCCTCGCCCGGCACGACCCGCGCATTGTGGTGGTAGGCGTAGAAGGGATCGGTCGCCGTACCGGCCGCGCCGTAGAGCGTCTGGCAGAGCGTGAGCCCGCTCGCGTAGCCCGCCTGCGGTCCGATGCCCTCGTAGCAGGGCCATCCGAAGTTCTCGATCGTGAGGTCGCCGCTGTGGCCGATCCGGTTGATCTCCTCCCACAGGTTCCACCCCACGTCGCCGATCCAGAGCTCGTTGGTTCCGGGTCGGGGGGCCATGCGGAAGGGGTTGCGGAGGCCGTAGGCGACGATGGGGTCGTCCTCGACGGTGGCGCCGCCCGCGAGCGGATTGTCGGGAAGCGGCGTGCCGGTGAGCGGATCGAGTCGGAGCACGGTGCCGTCGTAGGTCACCGGGTCACCGCTGGTGAGCAGATCCTGGCTCCTGAGCGCGCCACCCTCGGCGCTCGGCGGCGTCTGCGTCCCGCCCACTCCGGTCGGCGGATCGCCGCACGGGTTCTTCTGAGGGAAGCCGTTCTGGCCGTAGTCGACGAAGTTGAAGCTGGCGCCGTCGCCGCCGCTCACGTAGAGCGCCCCGTCGTTGCCGAACGTGATCGTGCCGATCGAGTGGCTCGGGAACTGCTGGCACCAGTTCTCGACGAAGACGGACTCGCTCCCGACCATGACGTTGCCGGACGCGGTCAGGCGGGAGACGCGGCCGGCGACCACGCAGCCCTCGGCGGTGTCGCCGGGGGGGTTCGGACAGCCGTCCGAGGTGCCGCCGAACGAGCCCCAGCGCGGCGGGGTTCCGCCGATCGCGGCATCGAGCGTGTAGAGCACGTAGACGTAGGGCGTCGTCGGAAAGTTCGGATGCAGCGTCAGACCGAGCAGGCCGCGGTCCCAGAAATTGTGCGTGCCGGTCCGGAGATCGGCGAAGGTGGTCGGCGTCGTATCGCTGAGCGAGTCGAAGACCTTGATGAGCCCGCTCTTCTCCGCGATGAAGACCCGGCCGTCGCTCGCGAACTCGACCGCCGTCGGCTGGGTCAGGCCGGAGAAATAGCTGGTCTGTTGAAATCCGCTCGGCAGCACGAGCGCCGTGGCGGTCGACGGACGCACGCAGAGCGTGACGACGAGAGCGAGGACGGCCGCGATGGCCGCGCGAGCGCGAGCTGGAGGAGGTGGCATCGGAGGATCGCAGGCAGCGCCGTTGCGGCGGCGTCACTCCTGCCTGCGGTCTCAATTGGATCTCACGGATGGCGAGATCGCAAGGCGCAAAACGTCTCGCACGCGTCGCGCCACGCGCAGCGCACGGCATCTGCGTGAGCAGACGCCCGAGCGATGCGACTTACACCTCACGCCTGCGGCACGGCCATGCCCTTGACGACGGCGGGTCGCGCTCCGACGCGATCGAGCCAGGCCTGGACGTTGGCGAGCGTCCCGATGCGCTCTGGCATCATCGACTTGAAGGGATCCCACGCCGCTCTCACCCAGGGAAAGGTCGCCATGTCGGCGATGGAGTAGTCCCCGCCCAGATACTCGCGCCCGGCGAGGCCGGTGTTCAGCACGCCGACGATGCGCGCCGACTCGTTCACGAAACGCTGGATGGCATACGGGATCTTTTCCTCGGCCTGATTGATGAAGTGTCCCGCCTGTCCGATGATCGGTCCGACGTGGCTCATCTGGTACATGAGCCATTGGATCACCTCGCTGCGGTCGGGCTCGCTGGTCGGGAGAAATCTCCCGGTCTTCTCCGCCAGGTAAATGAGGATGGCTCCGGACTCGAAAAGCTTCCGGGGCCCGCCCTTCGCGTCGTGGTCGATGATGGCCGGGATCTTGTGGTTGGGGTTGATGGCGAGGAACTCGGGCTTCATCTGCTCGTCCGTGCCGAGGTTCACCGGCATCACCTTGTAGGGCAGCCCGCACTCCTCGAGCATGATGGAGATCTTGCGGCCGTTCGGTGTCGTCCACGTGTAGAGATCGATCATGGTTCCGTCCTCCGATGCACCGCCCTACACGCGTGTCCGAGTTGATGGGAGGGGCCGGCGCCAGAATGCCAACTGGAGGACGGCGAGACCGAGCGTCGCGTCGGCGAAGAAGGAGGCGGCCACCAGATGGCGTCCGAGATCCTGGAGCCCGTTGCCGAACGCCGTCGCCGCGATCTCGGCGAGTGCCGCGAGTGCCGCCACGGCGAGGGCGATCCCGGCCACGCTCTCGGCTCCTCGCCGGCGCGCCCGCCAGGTCCCGGCCGCCGCGGCGAGACTCAGCAGCACGAGCACGACGGCCCCGCGCGGCGCCAGCGCGCGCTTGAGCTCGGTCCACCAGGCGAGACGCGGCGGGGGCGAAGCGCAGGTCGCGTCGGCCACGAAGACGAAGGCCTGATCGCCGCCCCACACGTCCTCGGCGGTGCGGGTCAGGAGGCGCCAGGCGATCGCCGGCCGGCGCCAGAGCAGCTCGGCCACGAGACGGTGATCGAGCAAGGCGCCGTGGGCACTCCGGAACGGCTGCGACGCCGGCTCGAAGCCGCTCTTCCCGACCAAGGCGCGCGCTTCCAGCGGGAGACCGAGCTCGGCCACGTCGCGCGCCGGATCGTCGCTCATCTCGAGCGCCCCACGAAAGAGCGCTTGAAAGGCGACGTTCGATCGCACCGAGGCCGGCGTGGCCTTCGGCAGCAGGACGGCGACCGCCAGCAGCGTCGCGACGCCGAGCGCGACCGCGAGGCGGTTCCGCGGCGCCCGCGCACATGCCCAAGCCGCAAGCGGCAGCATGGCGGCGCCGAGCAGCGCGATCGGCACGTGCGCCGTCGCGCTGCCCGCGACCAGCGCCGTGGCGACCGCGAACAGGAGGACCGACCAGCGTGGCGGTAGCACGGCGAAGGTGAGCAGCGCCGCGATCGCCGTCGGAGCATAAGCCAGGGTCACCCCCTCACGATAGAAGCTGTTGAAGTACGTCGTCGCGCGTGGGTCGGCGAGTGCGAGCACACACGGAGCCGCAACCACGATCGGCCACCACGCGCTTCGCCCGGGAAGGAGGAGGGCGAGGGCGCCGTAGAGGGCGAGCAGCGTCAGGAGCCTGAGGCCGCGGAGGAATCCACCGAGCACGCGCACGTCGAGAAGACGGTCGCCGCGGAGCGGGCGCTGAAGCCAAAACGCGGGGGCCCAGACGAGATTGGCGCTCCCGGCATCCCATGCCACGGCCGGGCGCGCTTCCGCCCCCGGCTGGCTCTCCCACACCGGATGAAAACAGGTGAAGAAGCGACGCTGCCACTCCGGCGCCTCGCGAGGCGGCCAGTTGACCGCAAAGCCCACCGGCTTCGCGATCCAATGGCCGACGAGGCGCGTGAAATCCCCATTGTCCGCTCGGCCGAGTTCGACATTCGCGAGATCGGCTGCCAGTACGTAGAGGGCGATGAGGAGCGCTCCGAGCCCGAGACGGAAGCCGCGGCGGACCGTGGTCGTGCCGTCGCGCTCGGACGAGGGGTCGGTCATGCGAGGCACACCCATACAATGACCCGGGACGCGCGAACGAGCCGTCAGCCGCCTCTCGCCATCCTCGGTGGTGGCGCCGCCGGGCTGGCGATCGCGTTCTACGCCCATCGCGAGGGTCTGCCCTGCACGCTCTACGAGCGCTCGGCGGAGCTCGGCGGGCTCTGCCGCACCTTTCGAAGCGGTGAGCACCGCTACGATTCGGGCGCGCACCGGTTCCACGATCGCGATCCGGACGTGACCGCCGACCTGCGCGCGCTGCTCGGAGCCGAGCTGCAGCCCGTGCGTGCCGCCAGCCACATTCATCACCGCGGCCGTCTCCTGGAGTTTCCGCCCTCGCCGCTCGCCTGGGTGCGCGGACAGGGGCTTCTCGAAGGCGCGCGCGTCGCGGCCGACGTGCTCGGCTCGCGCTTGCGGGCGCGTCCCGAGCGGACGTTCGAGGACCTCGCGACCAATCGCTACGGGCGGCGCCTCGGGAAGCCGTTGCTCCTCGACTACTCGGAAAAGCTCTGGGGTCTTCCCGCCTGCGAGCTCGCACCCGAAGCGGCGAGCCGGCGTCTGGCGGGGCTGTCGCTGGCGGCGTTGCTGGTCGAGACGCTCTGGCCGCGGGGCCGCACGGCGCACCTCGACGGCGAGTTCTGGTACCCGCGGAACGGGTACGGCGCGATCGCCGCGGCGCTCGCTGGGACGCTGCCGCCCGGAACGGTACGGATCGAGCACGCGATCAGCGGGCTCGACTGCGAAGGCGGCCGCGTGCGCGCGCTGCACTTCGCCGGGCGTCCCGCCGTCGCCGTCGAGGGCCGCGTCGCCAGCACGTTGCCGCTCACCCACCTCGTTCGCTTTCTGGGGGACGCGCTTCCCACGGCGGCGCACGCTGCGGCCGGCAGGCTGCGTTTTCGACAGGTGCGCTTGGTGTTCCTGCGCCTCGCCATGCCTCGGTGCACGACCAGCGCCACGCTCTATCTACCGGACCCGGCGCTCGCGATCTCGCGCGTCACCGAGCCCAAGAACCGATCGGCGGCGATGGCGCCGCAGCACGAAAGCGCGCTCGTGGCCGAGGTGCCGTGCAGCGCCGGCGACGCGCTCCACGGCCTCACCGACGCCGCCCTCGCGGCGCGCGTCATCGCCGAGCTCACCGGCATCGGACTCATCACGGCCGCGTCGGTGATCGCGTGGGAGCACCGAATGCTGGCGAACGCGTATCCGGTCTACGGGCTCGACCATCAGGGAGACGTCGGCACCATCCTGCGCGCCCTCGAGTCCATCGAGAATCTCGACGTGCTCGGGCGGAACGGGCTCTTCTGGTACAGCCACATGCACGACCAGCTGCGGTCGGCGAAGGACTACGCCCGCTCGCTGGCGGCGCCGGCCCGCGCCAAGCCCACCATCTCCGCGCACATCCTGAGATCGGCGAGCACGCTGTAGTACCAGCGCCCGGAGCGTCCGGCGTTGCCCCGTTGCAGCAGCCGCGCCAGCGTGCCGAGCACGCTCGTCGCGGGATCGTCCCACGAGGCCGGGCGATTCCGCTCGAACAGCAGGTGGCCGATCCAGCACGGCGCGACCGCCAGGACGGGCGCGGCCAGCAACGCCGCCAAGCTCTGCCGGGAGAACGCGGCTCCGAGACATGCCAGCGCGAGAATCTTGGCCAGCAGGTGCAGGGCGCGGTTCGCCGGCTGCGCGTGTTGGGCGCGATACGCGACGTAGAAGGATTCGAACGCGGTGGAGGACCAGGCCATCCGAGGCATTGTATCCCGTCGGCCGGCGTTGGACAGAAGCCTCGCGCTGGACACACATCCATCCGACAGGAGGACCGTCATGAACTACCGCCGTGTCGTGCTCGTCGCCCCGCTGCTGCTCGCGCTCGTCTCGTCGGCCTCGGCCTTCGATCTCACGGGAACATGGACCGGCACTCGCAAGTGCAAGTTCCTGATCGCCGGCGTCAAATCCAAGGTCGATCGCAGCGGAACGGTCGAGATCACGCAGGACGGCAATGCGGTGGGCTTCGACACCGCGATCGGCAGCACGCACCTCTACTCCGGGGTCGCCAACTTCGGGACCGAGAAGCCCGACAAGGGCGAGCTCTCCGTGCGCCACTGCCGCGACCACGACTTCGCCGACCCCACGCCCTTCGACGCCCTCGGGCGCTTTGCGGTGAAGACCAAGACCGGAAAGGTGAAGGCGACGATCAGCGGCATCACGATCGTTGCCGACGACAGCGTCGCCAGTCCGAGCCACGGCACCTGCAAGTGGAAGCTCACCCGCACCGCCTCGGCCGATCCCGGCGTCCCGACGAGCTGCCAATTCGTGGTGTCGCGGCGCGCCGCCAAGAGGAACATCGAGTACCTGAGCGAGGCCGAGCTGAAGCGCCTCCACGACGAGCTCCTCACCTACCGTCTCGCGACCTATCGGTACACGCTCCGCGATCCGGCGTCGGCGAGCCACCTCGGCTTCATCATCGACGACGTGGCGCCGAGCCCCTCGATCGCGGAGAACGGCGACCGGGTGGATCTCTATGGCTACACCAGCATGGCGGTCGCGGCGGTGCAGACCCAAGCCCGCGAGATCGAGCGCCTGAAGAAGGCGGTCGCGGCTCTGGAGGCACGGAGCGGAACCGAGCCGCGACTGCGCGTGCCGTCCCATGGCTCCGCGCCGCGGGCACGGAGCCGCTGAGCTTCAGGGCGAGCAGTCTAGCGCGTGGCGCCGCGCGGAAGCGTGCATCCCGTCTTCTCGGCCAACTCCTCGAGCGATTGCTCGCCACCGGCGCGCGAGCCGTCGGCGAACGTCCACGTCGGATAGCCGTCGACCTCGGCCTTCTTGCAGGCGGCGGACGACTGACCCCGTTCGCCGTCGACGGAGCATTCGACGTAGCGCACGTAGTCCATCGCGTCTCCCAGCGTCTCGCGCTGCGCCACGCAGTGCGGGCACCACGACGCGCCGTAGAAGGTGGCGCCCTTGCTCTTGAGACAGCGTCCGAAGCCCGCGAGGGTCAGGGCATGAGCGGGCGGCGGCGACCGGCCGCCGGCGTGCTCGCGTTCCGTGCGCACATGGAGGAGACTCGGGTCGGCTGGTGCGGCTGCTCGGCCGTGTGGGGAGGGGATGATGGGATCGATGTGCGGACCGGAGGCGGAGAGGGCAGGGGGGAGGAGCTGGTGCCTTCCTCGCCTCGCGCTCGTCCTGATCGCCGTGCAGGTCGTGGCCTGCGGAGGCGGGGGTGGTGGTGGCGGCGGCGGTGACGGCGGGCCGTCCGCCGATGCCGATCTGCAGGTGCTCGACGTGGCGACGTTTCTCTCGCGCGAGGCGGGTGCGTCGCCCGACGCCGATCCGCGCACCGCCCATCAGGTGCAATTCATCGTGCGCGGCTCGAGCAACCCCGAGAGCCGGCTGACCGATGCGGACGTCGAGGTGAGCCGCGACGGTCGGGTCGACGTCGAGGCGCACGTCACGCTCGCCGACGAGGCGACGGAAAAGAGCGACGTCACCCTGATCCTGGACGTGTCGGGAAGCCTCACGCCCACCGATCTGGCGAACGTCAAGGCGAGCGCCAAGGATCTGGTCGCCGAGCTCTTGGCGATCACCGACACGCTCCGCATCTACGAGTTCGCCTCGCGGAGCGAGACCCGGCTCCTCGGACGCTACGAGGCCAGCGGGGACGCGGACAGCGGGTTGACGTGGGTGCCGTCGCCGACCCCCGACATCGACACCATCGACGGCGGCAGCAACTCGACCGCGCTCTTCCACGCCGTCCGTACCGCCATCCTGGAGGACCCCGAGCGTGACGACGTCATCGTGCTGTTCTCCGACGGTCAGGAGAATTCGAGCCCCGAAGGCGCGCGCGAGGAGGCGCTCGAGCTGATCGAGGACGAGAAGACGGTCGTCTTCTCCGTCGGCTTCGGCAGCGTCGACCCCGACGAGATGCGGGCGCTCTCCGCGTTCGGAAAGTTCCTCGGCGTCCGGCCGTCGTTGGTGGGTCTGTTCGACGAGGTCGCGCGCGAGGTCCGCAGCGTCTACACGCTGGTCTACGACACGCCGTCGTCCTTCGGTCTCCAGACGCTCGAGGTGAGCATCGACACCGGCGACCGCCGGTTACGCTTCGAGACCTCGCTGCTGGCCGGCATCGACCTGGCACGCGCCGCGATCGGCCGGTTTCCGACCCTGCCGGGGAGCGCGGTGGTTCTGAGCGACCTGCGGACGGAGCCGCCGACGGTGCTGGCCTACACGGTGGCGCCGCTGGAGCGCGCCGTACGCCGCGCCGACGGGCTCTTGGCCTTTGCGATCGAAGCCACTCCCGCCTGTACGAGCCCCGCGTGCGGCAACCGCTTCCAAGGCGTGTTCGGCGCGGGCGCCGAGGATGAAAACGGCCGCACCTACGTTCCCGCCGCTCTCGAAGAAGGCGCGGAGTGGACGGATGCGGTCAGCGGCGAGGCGCTGACGTTCCTCGGCTTCGCCGACCTCGGTGTTTCCTTCGATGATGGCTCGCGCCGCCAGTACCGGTGTGCCGAGGTCGCGTTCTCGGGCGGGACGCACTTCTTCGCTCCGGGCGTCGGTCTCGTCCGGACGACCGACGGCGAGGGGAACGTCGTCGTCGAGCTCGCCGCGCCGCCGTGTCTGGCCGACAGCTTCTCCGGCGGCTGCACGATCGACTGACTGCTCGCGCTCGTCGGCTGCGCGGATCTCACGAGCGGCACGCTCGTCCTGCACGCGTTCACGTTCGACCGATCGTGCTTCCGCGCCGCGACACGGCCGGCGCCTCGTTGTCGAGCCAGCTCGCACGCCAGCCGCGCTTCGGCTGCTGCCGTTCCGCGTCCAGGCGCGCGATCAGTCGCGGCGACGCCACCTCGCGGTACGCCTCTCGGACCAGCCCGGCGACGATCCGCCAGTCCGGCTTGCGGTCGATCCGCACGCCGATCCAGCCCTTGGCCCCGACGTACGGCGGCCGGAAGAAGCGCGTCTGGTCCTCCTGAACCAGGGCCTCCTGCATGCCGGGCCGCGCCGGCAACCAGACCGCGACGTGATCGGCGCCGTGATGATGCGTGTCCATCTGGGCGAAGATCTTACCCGCGCGCCAGGTAGGCTCACCCCACGCGATCTTCTCGGTGACCTCCGGAAGTGCCAGGCAGATGGCGCGCAGGCGCTTGATGGCCGCGGCCTCAGAGCGGCTCTGCGGCGCGCGTACGGGATGGCGCGAGGCCCGTTTACGGGTCGGCATGGCATTGGCTGGTACCTCACCCGCCGGTCGGGATGGAAGTGGGCTGCGGGCCGCTATTTTCGATTGACAGAGGGGAGGTGTCCGTTGGAGAGGACGGTTGGTGCCGGCGGCCGTTCCCATCGGGAGCGGCCCTTCCTTCGCCCCAACAGGAGAACATCATGCGTCATCCCGCCCTCCGCACTCTGTCGTACCTCGTCTTCGCCTGCGTTCTTGCCCATCCGAGCCCGAGCCGTGGCCAGGATACCTGCGACGTCGTGGTGAGCCTCGACGAGGCGGCACCGATGCAGCTCGTGATGTACGGGCTCGACTACGGGTCGGCTGGCGGGTCGTTCATCGGGAGCGGCTTCTCGCCCGCCTGCACTCGTCTCTTCGCCGGCTCGGAAAACACCATCTACGACGACGATGCGGGACTGCTCTCCAACTTCGTCGCCTCAGAAGCCGGTATCCCTCCGACGCAGGCGCTGATCTCGTGTGTCTTCGTCCCCGACGGCGGATTCCCGTGTCCGGCGCCCTCCGCCTTCGTGGTGACGGATGCCGAGTTCCCGCCTCTCGCGCCCACCCCCTTTCCGGCGCCACCGTTGCCGGCACTCCAGATCGTCGTGACGCCGCGCACCCCGGTATGCGGTGACGGCTTCCAAGAGGGCACCGAGGCATGCGACGACGGCAACGTGGCGGACGGTGACTGCTGCTCCTCCACGTGTCTCCTCGACGCCGCCGGGACGGCCTGCGACGACGACAGCGTCTGCACGCCGAGCGAGAGCTGCGACGCCGTGGGAGGCTGCATACCGGATTCGACCATCACGTGTGACGACGGCGACCCGTGCTCGACCGACTTCTGCAATCCGCTCTCCGGGTGTGGGTCCGATCTCGTGCCCGCACCGGCTCAGCAGTGCGCGCACGATCGCCGCGCCGCGATCGATCTGCGCGACGGACCGGACGCCAACAAGCACAAGCTCGGGTGGTCGCTGTTCTCCCACTCGGATCCCACCCCCGTCGGCAATCCGACCGTCGATACGGACTATGCTCTGTGCATCTACGACGAGGTCGGCGACGTTCCCACCCTCGCAACCCGGCTCGACGTACCGGCGGGAGCCAACTGGCAGGCGATCGGCTCGGGTGGAACGCGCTATCAGTACAAAGACCCCACCCGGAGCGCGGACGGGGTGGATCGTCTACGCATCGACGCCAGGCCCGACGGCGACAAGCTCACGCTGAGTGCCGCCCGAGCGAACCTTCCGCTTCCCGGTCCGGTCGCAGCGGATCGCTACTTCGCGCAGGACGACCACGTCGTCGTTCAGCTTCGCAACACGGCGGGCGGGTGCTGGAACGTCCGTTTCGGCGGCGCGCTCAAGAACACCGCGACCCGCTACAAGGCGAAGACCAAGTAGATTTCGGCCCCGTGCGCTTCGGCGCTTCGCGCCGAATGCTCCGATGGCCCTCGGGGCCCGAGGTCAACTCGGGCCCCTCGCTCTGGCTCGCTCGCGCTCGGCCGCGCGCTGCGCGCGCGAAGGGCGGACGCTGTGGCAGAGAAGATCTCTTCGTATTTGTGACGTGAGTATTCCAAAATGGATCACGTTTTCTGCCGTCGTGTATACGAAGTTTCTTGACAGTTCGGTCGGAACCCAAGAATAGTTCGCCGGTCAGTCGTTGCACCCCCTTACAGGGCTCGTAGTCGGGGCCCTTTTTTGCGACGCGATACCTGGTCGCGCGCTGGAGCCGGCGATGCGAATTTCGGGTCATCTGCGCCTGACGGCGCCCATGCGGTCTTTCTGTTCCGTGGCGGTGGTGGTGGCGATGCTCGGAGTCGCCGCACGCGCCGATGCGGTGCCTCCCGCATGCACCAGCGGTCCGCAACCGCCGCGCGACATCAACACCTACATGCTCTTCGCCTACACGGATCTCTACGTGAAGGGCGGCACGGCGGCGGTTCCCGGCCGCGGGCTCTTCAACGGCGGTAATCTCGGCTCGAACGGCGTCGCGACGGTCGGTGATCCGAACGCGACCCTCGGAACGAACTACGGCGTGTATCTCTCGGACGGCAATGCCGCCGTCGCCGACCGGATCACGCTCGGACCCGGTCATCCGCTCTTGCCGACGAGCGTCTGGGACCTCTTCACCAACGAGATCACCAACAACGACTTCACGCCGTCGTCGGTGCGGAACGCGGGCCCGATCTGCTTCGGGCCGCCGATCATCGACGTGAGTCTCCCGAGCTTCGTGGCGTTCACGCACTCGAGCGGTCCGTACCAGCCGATACTTCCGAGCTTCCCCTCGGCGGCCGCGCTGAACGCGCTGCCCGACGTGAACGTCGCCCCCGGATCCACGATGAACCTCGCGCCGGGAAGCTACGGCGACGTCGACGTCAACGACGACGGCACGCTCAACCTGACCAACGGCGTCTACAATCTCCACTCCCTGCAGACCGGCCGGGACGTGATCGTCAACACGACCGCGGGAACCGACGTCCGGATCGCCGTCGATTTCCGCAGCAACAACGACCTCACCATCCAGGGCTCCGACCTGGCGCGTTTCTACATCCGCTCCGACGGCCTCGGCCCGGCGTCCTTCTCGTTCACGCTCGGGTTCAATTCCCTCCCCGATTGTCCGACGACGATCGCCATACACGGGCAGTTCTTCATCCCCAACGGACGCATCAACCTCGGCGATTGCACCAACATCTTCGGTCGCGTCTGGGCCGACACGATCCGCAACGACACCAACATCAACGTCACCTACCGCGCCGCCGCGACGCTCGGCGGAACGAAGTTCCTGGATGCGGACGCCAATGGGCAGATCGATGCGGGCGAGGGCGGCGTCGCCGGGCTGACCTTCTACGTCGACTACGACGACGACGGCGTGCTCGATCCGGGAGAGCCGAGCGGCGTGAGCGACGGGAACGGCGACTACGTGATCGACAACGTCGTGCCGGGGACGTGGCCGCTCCGCGAGCTCGGCAATCCGAACTTCGTCTGCTCGTTTCCCGCCTCCTGCTCCTACGAGGTGACGGTCGGCGACGGGCAGCTCGTGACCGGCCTCGACTTCGCCAACTGGAGCGGCATCACCAAGACCGGCACGAAATTCGAGGACCTCGACGCCGATGGCAGCGATCGCGAGGCCGGCGAGCCCGGCCTCGCCGGCTGGTCGATCTGGGTCGACTATGACGGCGACGGTGCCCTCGATCCCGGCGAGCCCTCCGCCGTGACCGACGCCAGCGGCGCGTACGCGATCGTCAACATCACGCCCGGCACCTGGAAGGTGCGCGAGGCGGGTCAGCCCGACTGGACCTGCTCCTTCCCGTCGGCCAGCGACGCCTTCGGCTGCTACCACGAGGAGACCTTCGTTACGGGGACGGCGTACCCGAACAACAACTTCGGCAACTGGCGCGAGGCGACCAAGTCGGGGACGAAGTTCGCCGACGGCGATCGCGACGGCAGCCCCCGCGAGGCCGGCGAGCAGGGTCTCGCGGGCTGGACGATCTTCGTCGACTACGACGACGACGGCGCGCTCGATCCGGACGAGCCCTTCGACGTGACCGACGGCACCGGCGCCTACGAGATCACCGGCATCGTTCCCGGGAGCTGGAAGGTGCGGGAGGTCGGTCAGGTCGGCTGGACGTGCTCCTTCCCGCCCACCAGCGACGCCTTCGGCTGCTACCACGAGGAGACCTTCGCGAGCTCCGGAAACTATCCGGACAACGATTTCGGAAACTGGCTCGACGGGCTCGCCCATTTCCAGTGCTACGAGATCCATCGCCAGAACTTCAACGAGACCGGCGTGTCGCTCGACGACGTGCTCGGACCGGGAACGGTCACGATCAAGCGCGCCAAGCGGCTCTGCGCCCCCGCCGACAAGAACGGCGAGGACCCGAGCGCACCCGGCGCCCCCGAGCACTTCACGTACTACACCATCAAGCAGACCTCGCACTTCACCAAGGTGAAGAACGTGACGGTCGACAATCAATTCGGCCCGCAGACCATGACGCTCTCGAAGCCCGATCGGATGCTGGTGCCGACCGCGAAGAGCCTCACCGGCCCGCCGGCGCCACTCACCCAGCCGATCGACCACTACAAGTGCTACAAGGTCGGCGCCACGAAGCTCAAACGCTCGGGGCTCATGGTGACGGACCAGTTCGGCAGCATCGAGGTCGACATCAAGAAGCCGCTCCACCTGTGCCTGCCGGCCGTCAAGAAGAACGAGGGCCCGCTCGTCGATCCCGCCACGGCGCTCATGTGCTACAAGGTGAACGGTCTGCCGCCCGCGGTGCTTCCGCAGGTCAACACGCTGAACCAGTTCGGCCCCGATACCTACGACATCTTCGGCCCGCGCGATTTCTGCGTCCCGTCGATGGTGACGATTCCGTAGGCGCCGAGAAGTTGCTGCGACGGCGGCCGTCGGGAAAAGCGGACGGTGGAGGGCTCGGCGGCGGGTCCTACGGCGGCGGAGCGCTCCGAGCGGCGCATCGGCGGGCAAACGCCAGGCATCAATCGATCGGCGTTTCGCAGTAGCGCATGGCCCTCATCGGGCGATTGGCGCATCGCGCACGACTGACGCGGTTGCGCTCCTTGCCGAGATCGGACCCGCCGCCGAGCCCTCCACCGTCCGCCCCCGCCGTCACAGCTCGCAAGACGCACAAACGCACCAGGAGTCTTCCGAGCTGCGGCGATGAGGGCGCGCGGTGGAGGGGTCGCCCGCGGGTCCGATCTCGGCAAGGAGCGCTACGCGCCGATCGATCATGACGCGCCGTTCGCCCGATGAGGGCCATGCGCTGCTGCGATACGCCGATCGAGTAATGACTGCCGTTTGGTCGAGGTGCGCCGATCGCAAGCGCTCCGCCGCCGTAGGACCCGCGGGCGGCCCCTCCACCGCGCGCGCTTCCCGCAGGCCGCCGTCGCAGTTAGGCACCGGGGCCTAGTCGCCGTTGCAGGCGGCGTCGGACTCGATCTCGATCGTCGGGCCGCCGCCGTTGGCCTCGGAGGAGCGGTAGGTCACCTCGTCGTCCGACGTGCCGTCGAGGACGAAGCAGTAGGTGCCGTCGCCGCCGACCGCGGCGGTGACGTCGAAATCGACGGTCTCGCCTGGCTGAACGGGGCCCTTGGCGTCGAGCAAGACGGCATCGGCCGTGTTCGGCTGCGTCGCCCACGTCGCCGCGAGCTCGTCCCACGCGCAGTCGCCGATCCACGAGAGCGCGCCGCCCGAGACGCTGCCGGCGCCGGGCCGGTCGTCGACCGTCAGGCGGAGCGAGACGTTGCTCGGGCGCCGGTCGCCGAGGCCGCTCACCATCAGGCGGAGGAACGTCCGCTTCGCGGGGGACGCGCCGGTGCCGATCTGACGGCGCGCACCGAAGCTCGTCGTCGGCCGAGCGGCCGAGGCCACGACATCGCTCTCCACGATCCCGGTGGCACAGCCGGACGCGCGCGCGGGGAGCGGCGAGTCCGCGACGAGCGCCGCGGCCGGCGCCAGCTCGAGGCGGAGGCGTGGGCGCTGGCTCGCGGTCGGCGCCTCCGCCGAGGCGTACGTCGCGCCGTCGGTGCTGCCGTTCCGAAGCGCGAGCGAGTAGAGGCCCGCGCCGGCCTGGAACGCCGACGTCAGGTCCACCGTGACGGCGCTGTTGGTGGTGACCGCGCCGACCGTCGCGAGCGGGGCGCCGAAGGCCGGCACGTAGGGCGAGCCGTCGAGCGCATCGACGGCGCCGTCGCCGTTCGTGTCCACGTCGACCCACTTGAGGCCCGGTCCGTCGAGGCTGGCGCTGCTCGTGCCGGTGCGGTCGCCCTCGATCCAGGCCGAGCTTGCGACCGGATAGAACGTGCCGCCGTCGGCCGAGGGATTGGTGCACCAGAGCGTCAGGGTGGCACGCTGGATCGGCACGCTGACCGCGGTCAGATCGAACTCGAGGTAGGTGAAGCCGAGCGGGGAGAGATCGGCCTCGAGGTTGGTGGAGACGCCGTGGTCCCACCGCGCCTGGGTGCCCGCCTCGATGTAGGTGTCGGCCGCCGCCGGGAGATCGAGCGTACCGGCGGCCGGCGTCGGCGTGATGCTCACGGACGGAGTCGGGGTCGGCGTGCGGGTCGGCGTTCGCGTCGGGGTGCGCGCCGCGCTCGGCGTGGGTGTCGCCGTCCGCGACGCCGCGAGCGTCGGGGTCGGCGTCCGCGTGGGGGTGCGCGTGGCGGTCGGCGTTCGGCTCGGCGTCGGGCTGACGGTCGGCGTGCGGGTCGCCGTGCGCGTCGGCGTCGTACCGTCGGCGAGCGTGGTGAAGGTCCACAGCGGTCCCGTGACCGTGCTCGTGCCGTCGTTGACGACGGCGTACCATTCGTACGCGCTCGCCGGCGCGAGGCTCGGCCACGGCGCGGTCGCGTGGCCGCCCGAGGGCACGTCGGTGCGGGTGGCGACGACCTCGAAGGCGCCTCCCATCGCATAGTCGACGGTGAACTGGCTGCTGTCGTCGGTCTCGAACTGGAGGAGCGTCGGCGAGTAGGTCTGGACGTAGATCCGGTCGTCGCGCGGCGAGAACCGCATGATCCTGAGCCAGCCGTCGCCGCCGCGCGCGCGCCCCTGGTAGTCCGAGAGCAGCGAGTGCACGGTCCGGCCGTTGAAGGTGTCCTGACGCCGCCCTTCCGGCGGGGTCACGTGCCCCGACAGCATCAGGAAGAGGTTCGGGTTGCCCTTCAGGTTGTCGTAGATCGCCTGCCCCTGCGCGCCGAAGGTCGCGAGGTTGCCGGGCGCGTCGGCGCCCGCGTTCAGGATGTAGTGGCTGACGATGATCGCGCGCCGGCTCGGGTTCGCCTGCAGCACGCCGTTCGCCCACGCGAGCACCGCCGCGTCCGGCGTGGTGTCGTACTCGAAATGAATGACGATGAAGTCCATGCCGCTCGCGCTGAAGAGCTCGTAGTGGTTGTCGTTGCTGGTCGCCGGGAAATGACCGCCGTAGTAGCTGCGGCCGGTGAAGCGGTTGATCCCGAAGAACTGATTGAAGCACGCGGTGGTTCCGTCCGGATTGGCGGCGGGCGACTGATCGTGGTTTCCGACCGCGATGCCGTAGGGGATGCCCTGGGGAAGCCCGGTGGTCGCGGGGTTCTCGATCTTCGCGAACCCGGTGTCGGCGGCGACCCACTCGACGTTCTGTGGGCTCGTGCACTGGCCGCTCGGGCTGCCGTTGTCGCCGTGCTGCGTGCAATCGCCGAGCTGGGTGACGAAGACGATGTTGCGCGCGGCCCGCTGATCGACGATCCATTGCGTCTGCGTCCACAGGATGTCGGGCGTCCCGCCGTTCATGCTCGAGGTGTAGAACTGCGTGTCGGGAAGGGCGATCAGTGTGAAATCCGGCGGCGGGGCCTTCCGGCCGTAGAAGGTGACGGTCGCCGGACCGCCGCTCCCGGTGCCGACGGTCACGTCGAGCGTCGGCGAGCGCGACACGTCGACGGCGCCGTTCGGCGGCGCGACCAGGGTGATCTGGCTCGTCGGGGCTACGGTGGGCGTCGCGCTGTGCGAGGCGGTGGGCGTGGCGGTGCGGGTCGGCGTGCGGGTCGCCGTCCGTGTCGGTGTCACGGTGCGGGTCGGCGTCGGGGTCGGACCGGTCGCGAGCGGCGTCGCGGTGCGCGTCGCCGTGCGCGTCATCGTTGCGGTGGCGCCCGGCGTCGGCGCGACCGTCGGGCACGTACTCGCGTGCACGGTGCAGCTGAGCGTCGCAGGGTCGCAGCGGTCCGCGCCGTTGCAGGCGATGCCGTCGTCGCACGCGCCGCGCGCGTCGAAGAGCGCGTCGCTCTGCGTCCAGGTCGGGCCGTTGGTGAGCGTACCCGTCGTCGGTGGGGCCACCGAGTCGGCGATCGTCGAGCCGCCGGCCTCGCTCACGCCCCAGCGCGCCACGAGGCCGGCCCCCGAGATCACCGGCCCGAGCATACTGCCCTGAATCTCCGCCGCCGTGCGCGCCACGTTCCAGATGCGCGTTTCATCGAGGAGACCGCTGTAGAACCCGTTCGCCACGCCGGTGGTGCGCACCATGGCCGCGAGCGCAGCGGGCTGCAGGCTGTCGAAGCGCGGCGTCACGCCCCCGGTCGAGGCCGAGCCCTCGAGCACGCCGTTCAGGTACAGGCGCAGCGTCGAGCCGTCGTAGGTGACGGCGGCGTGGTACCAGCGATTGGCGACGATCGCGGTCGTGCCCGAGACCGGATGATTGAGGCCCTGATTGGAGCAGGCGCCGCCGCCGGTGCAGGTGGAGGCGAGGGTGCAGTTGGCGCCGGCGTTGGTTCCCCCACTGCAGCGGCCGATCTGCTCGAAGTCGGCGGCCAGGACGTTGGCGGCCGTATTGATGCCGAGGACGTAGTTGGCGTCGCAGCGTCCGTCGCCGCTCGGACAACCGGTGCCGTCCGACTCCGAGGAGCCCTTCGCCACCAGGGGCACGAGCTGAGTGATGCCTCCCGTGCCGGTGCCGGCGCTGGCTCCGGCGCCCTCGCGCTTGAACCAGGTCTCGACGGTGAAGGTCGACAAGCCGAGCTCGGCGGCGTTGCCGAACGTGACGTAGTCGTTCACGCCGTCGAAGCGGATCATCGAGTTGGTGGTGCCGGCACACGGCGCCACGTCGAACGGCGCGCCCGGCGGACCCGTCCAGCCGAAGCTCGTGCCGAAGAGGACGCCGTTCGCGGTGCCGGTCGAGTCGGCGACGGTCGTCCCCGAGCCCTCGTTCAATCCCCAGCGCGCGACCAGGCCCGCGGCCGACGGCCCGCTCGGGTTCTCGACGTTCATCAGCGCACGAATGCCCGCGGCGCTCCGCGCGCCGTTCCAGAGGCGCGCCTCGTCGAGGACCCCGTCGAAGAACCCGCTCGGGGTTCCGGAGGTGTTGAGCGTGCTTCCGAGCGCCGCGTGCTGGGCGCTGTCGGAGCGCGGCTGCGACCCCACCAGCAGCTCGGCCTCGAGGACGGCGTTCAGGTAGAGACGCCAGGTGGCGCCATCATAGGTGGCGGCCGCGTGGTACCACACGCCGTCGCGGATCTCGGTGACGCCGGAGATCGGGTGGTTCAGGCCTGCGGCGGCGCAGACGCTGCTCGCGCAGTTGGCGTTGGCGCTGCAGGCGCAGCCCGCTCCGAAGGGCGCGGTGGTGCAGCCGCCGCTGCCGCCGTTGCAGGCCTGAACCCGCTGCTCGAAGTCCGCGGCGATGACGTTGCCGGTGGTGTTGATGCCGAGCATGTAGTTGGCGTCGGCGGTGCTCCCATCGCTCTGCGACGCGCCCTTGGTGAGCAAGGGGACGAACGAGGCGATGCCGCCGCTGCCGGTGCCGGTCGCGACGCCGGGGCCCTGGCGCTTGAACCAGGTCTCGATGGTGAAGGTCGCGAGCCCGAGCGCCGGCCGGAGCCCGGCGCTCTCGAAGTCGACGTAGGCATTGGTGTTGGCGCCCGTGCCGCCGAGATCGAGGGCGGATTGCGCGAGGGCCGCGGGCGCGGACGCGCAGACAACGAACAGGAACGCCGCGAAGGACAGCAGGCGATGCCGGAGCCGACCGGCGGCGTATGACAGCGGCGTCATGAGGCGATCTCGGATGCTTCCTGGAGGAGGTGAATGCCGCCAAACTACGAGACGACGGCCAATCTGCCAGGATTCATCGAAGTGTCAACAAAAACCGTACGTCACTCGATGACGATCTTCTGGCCGGCGTAGTTCCGCGGGCCGGCGAAGCGAACGAGCGCGGGCGGCTTTCCGGTTTGCATGAAGAAGGTGGTCTCCGGGGCGAGGCTCTGGATGATGGGATCGAGGAGGAAGTTGACGGTCGGGAGCATGCCGATCGGGGTGACGTTCACCCGTCCGCCCGGCTTCGCGAGTGCCGTCGCCGCCTTCCGCGTGAGCTCCATGTCGAGGACGCGCGGCTTCGGCGTCGCGACCACGGTCTGGAACACCATCTTGTCCCCTATGGCGTTGGCCTCGAAGTTCTTCGCGACGATCGCGATCAGCGGTCCGAAGTACGTCCCGGGTGAGAGCTTCTCGTGCTGGTCGTAGGTCTCGCGGTCCTTGCCGACCCCGGAGAAGCCCGTGACGTGGCCGCTCGCGACGTCGATCGTGAGGTCGACGATCGGCTTGCCGTGCGTGTCGCGAATGATCGAGCGGCCGCCGATGGTCTCGAGCGTCTTCCCGACCCGCGCCGTGGCGCGGTCCTCGTCGCTCGATCCGTCGGTGAAGCGCGCCACCCGCACGGTCTCCAGCACGTCGCCCTTGCGGTACTGATGGTACTCGACGGTGCCGAGCGTTTTCTTGGCGTCGGGGGTGAGAATGCGGCTGTAGCCGGCGACGTCGCCCTCGATCCAGGTGAGCGTGATCGGATCGGCCGCCTCGCGGGCCGGTGCCTCGGCGGCACCCGTGAGGACGAGGGCCGCGAACGTGGCGAGCCACCGGAAGCGTCGACGAGTCATGAACCCGAGGGAAGCAGCGCCAGCCGATGGACGCAACCGAGATCGCAAGCGCGTCGTGTAGCGAAGTCGGATCGCGGCATAGCGCAGAATTGGGGCAGCAAAATACTTGCATAGCCGTCTCGTTTTGGCGCACGCCTCATCGGTTGGGTGCTTTGGCGATCGGGTGATCGCCGGATAGACCCTCGGCGGGTCAATGTGGCAGGCTCCCGGCGCCCACAATCTCGGGCCGCCGTTGCTCTGGCCCACTAAGGAGATCGCCATGCATCGTCGCTCCACTCGCCGCTCCATCGCCGCGCTGTCCGCTCTAGTCTCGTTTGTAACCGCCGCTGGTTCGCACGCTAGCCTGACGCCTGCGCAGCAGTGTCAGGCAGGAAAGAATAGGGTCGCAGGCAAGTACGCGGCATGCCGGCAGAACGCCGAGGCGGGGCTCGCCACGTCAGGCGACACCACGAAGTACGGCCAGGCGATCACCAAGTGCACCGACAAGTTCGTGGATGCGTGGCTAGGGCTGGAGGAGAAGGCAGTGAAGAAGGGCGCCACATGCCCGAGTATGGGCGACGCGACGAATATTGGCGACATAGTGACTGACTGTACGACTAACACCGCTGCCACGCTCGTCGGCGGGATACGGTTCGAGGACAACGGCGATGGCACGGTGACGGACCATCGGACGGGGTTGCAGTGGGAGAAGAAGGACAGTGCGGGCGGAGGTGCGAACTTCAGCAACCCACACGACGTAAACAACACCTACACGTGGAACACCACTTTCGGCGGGACGACCCCGAACGGCACAGCCTTCACCGATTTTCTCGCCAAGCTCACCGGCGCAGACGACGGAACGTGTTTTGCCAACAAATGCGATTGGCGGCTACCGACGATTGAGGAGCTACAGACGATCCTGCTTGCCCCGGACCCGTGCTTTACAAACCCCTGCATCGATCCGGTCTTTGGTCCGACGATCTCCAGCTACTATTGGTCGACCTCTACCTTTGTGGGCTTCCCGGACAGCGCGCACGGCGTCTACTTCGCCAATGGGTTTGTGGGCAACGGCTACAAGAACAGTGACTTTCACGTGCGGGCAGTGCGTAACGGCCCGTGATCGATCCTTCGGTGATTCCCGCCAAGATGGGACACTACCACCGCGCGGCACCGACACTCTGCGCCTTGCGCCGGGATCGGCACTCGTAGTAGCGGCGACGTTCCCGCGAGAGCTTCGCCTGGAGGAGCGCATGTCGGTCGACCCCCTTCGCCTCGGAATCGCCTCGGTGTTCTGCATCCTAGCCTTCTCGGTCGCGCCGGCGTCGGCGCAGAGGCTCGAAGGATCGATAGGGGTCTACAACAACCCGCATCTTCCCGACGGCCTCGTGACCGGGCGCAACGGCGACGCGCTCCTGCTCACGAGTCAATCCGGTGGTCTCCCCCGGACGATCCGCATCGCCCGCGGTACGGTCCGGCTGGATCCCGGCGTGCCCGTGACCGAGGATGGCGGTGACGCCAAGATCACCGCGCTCGCCGGGGGCGGTTTCGCGGCGGTCTGGCTGCTCGCCGTTCCCTTGGTGTCGGGCGAGACCCCCCACTACATCACCACCCAGCGGCTGTCGTCGCGCGGCGTGCCTTTCGGGTTCCCGCACGCGGCGTCCGGCCCCGCCGACTCGCTGGGTCGCCCGGGGATCGCGGCGCTCGACGACGGCTTCGTGGCGGGATGGGTAGAGGATGACATATTCCATCGACGCTTCGACGTAACCGGCTCGCCGATCGGCGGCCCCTTCGACGCCGGTGCCGCCGGCGTTTCGGATGTGCGGATGGCCGCGGTCGGTGCCGGGTTCCTCATGACGTTCGGGAGGGACTTCGACATCGGCGCCCGGCTGTTCGCGAGCAACGGCACGGCCCTCGGCCCGCGCTTCACGGTCGCCGAGAGCTTCGAGCCGAGCGCCCTCGCGGTGAACGCCGCCGGCACCCTCGCGGCCATCGTCGGCAAGGCGCACTCCAGCGACCCCAACCCCCACGAGAGCCGTCTGCGATTTTTCGCGCCCAACGGCTCGTTCGTCGGGAACGACATCGTCCTCGGCTACGGCATACCCGGCGTCGGCACCGATCCCCACGGTAACTTTCTCGTGGCCTTCGGCTCGCCCCTCCAGGTCCGCGCCTACGATCCGAACGGCGTTCCGCTCGGGCCGGTGGTGGCGCTCGACATCTTTTCGGAGCCGAGGCGGGCCGTCGTCACCGGCCGTCGAGAGGGCGGCTTCCTGATCGCGTGGGGCGGCTACGATCAGCGTCTGCGCGTGGCACGCGTCACCCTGTGCGTGCCCGGCTCCGCGGTGTGCGGCGACGGCACGCTCTCGACCACGTGCGAGATCTGCGACGCCGGCGCCGGCAACAGCGACGTGGTCGCGGATGCCTGCCGCAGCGACTGCCGTCCCGCCCGCTGCGGTGACGCCGTCGTCGACGCCGGCGAGCAATGCGACGACGGCAACGCCGAGAATTGCGACGGTTGCGACGAGTTCTGCGCCAGCGAGGTCGGCACCACGTGCGGCGACGGCATCGTCGCGCCCCAGACCTGCCGCGAGCAATGCGACGACGCCAACGCCAGCGACGGCGACGGCTGCTCGTCGGGCTGCCAGGTCGAGCGCATTCCCGGGGGAGGATCGAGCACCACCGACTGCTGGGCGGCATGGCGCATCGACAATCCGAGCAACGACCCGCGGTACGGCAAGCGCGGCACCGTGAACCCGAAGCAAGCGTGCCGCGACAACGATCCGGCGTGCGACTTCGACGGTGGTCTCGCCGGCTCCTGTACCTTCCACCTCGGGGTCTGCGTCAACAACAGCGAGCCGAGCGAGTGCACGCCGAGCCGGCTGCTGTCGTGGACGCTGGCGACCCCGAACGCCAAGCAAGCGCTCGCGCGCCCGGATCTCGCGGCCGTTCGCGCCGCCCTCGACGCCGCCGTGCTCACGACGGTCGTCGGCACGAGCGACGCCAACCAGTGCAGCCCGGCGGCGGACGTCGTCGTCCCGCTCCGCGGCGGACCCGGGGCCTTCAAGGCCGGCAAGCTCAAGCTCAAGTCGCGCGCCGCGGCGTATAGCGGCATCGTCGATACCGACACGCTCCACCTCCGCTGCGATCCGAGCTGACGGAATCGAGCAGCACGGCGCGGTGAGCGTGATCGCGCGGATTGACGCCGGCATGGCGGTCTCGCAGGATCGAGCGCACGTCCACCCCCGGAAGGAGGAACTCGATCATGGCGCACGCAACCATGCTCCGACCGCGCGGCCCGTGCAGCGCACTCGCCGCGATCGCGCTCGTTGCCCTCGTGCTCTCACTCGTCAACGACGCCGGGGCCGCACTGACGACGGCGAAATGCCTGGCGCAGAAACGTAAAGTGTGGGGCACCCTCCGTAAGTGTCAGGCGAACGAGGACGCCAAGCGGTTCGTTGCCAAGCCCGCCGACCTCGCGAAGTGTACGACGAAGTTCCAGGTCGCACTGGCAAAGATCGATGCCAGGGCCGTCAAGGCGGGAGTCGCCTGTCGCTACCGCGACAACGGCGACGGCACCATCTCGGATCTCGCGACCGGGCTCATGTGGGAGAGGAAGATCGAAACCAGCCAAGGCCTACCCTGCGCGTTGCTCGGCTTCGTGTCGTGCGTCACCCGAACCTCCCAATGGGTTCCCGCCGTGGCCGACTTCATCTCCGAGCTGAACGGCTTCAGCTCGATTCCCGCGTCGCAAGTCGGCCTCGCCGGGCACTCCGACTGGCGCTTGCCGACGGCCGTCGAGCTCCAAGGCATCGTCGACACCACCGTCCACAACTGTACCGAAGGAGAGCCGTGTATCGATCCGACCTTCGGGCCGACGGCGGCAGACCGGCACTGGTCGTCCACCGCCACCAGCACGATCGGCGCGTGGCAGATCGACTTCTACGATCCCGCGGAGTCGTTCAACAGCGCCAAGACCAATGAGCACTCGGCGCGCGCAGTGAGGAACGACTTGTAACCTCGGCTCGTCGATTTCTTCGTCGAGCTCCTGGCTCCTGCCTCACAATGGAACACTAAAGTCTCGTGCACTCCGCCGCTGCGCTTGAGGATGGCCCGTGGCGGCGGTAGCACGGAAGACATGGCACGCACATCGTCGAAGCGGAAGGTCAAAGCCAAGAAGGTCACGAGCCGCCGCGCCAGCACGAGTGCCAGCCGCACGCCGGCTCGATCCGCTCCATCGTCGCAAGCTCCGACCCTCCCCGACGCGAGCCTCTGGATCACCGAGGAGTCCAGACGTCATCTGCCGTCGCAGCCGTCGCAGCCCACCCATCGATTGCTCCGCGGCTACGCCTTCGATCCGAGCCTCGCGACCAACCTCGAGACCGCGCTGGTCAGCGAGGTCACGTATCGCGTGCCGTGGGAGCGCCTGCATCCTGGGCCCATCGGCGAATACGTGGAGGTGGTCGATTTCGATCCCGCCAGTGGGTGCTTCTACGCCCCCGTGTATCTCGATCACCCGGACGTCCTGGCGCAGAACGGGCTCGCGCCCTCCGAGGGCAATCCGCAGTTCCATCAACAGATGGTGTACGCGGCGGCCATGCGGACGATCGATCACTTCGAACGCGCGCTCGGACGGCGGGCGTTTTGGGCGGATCGGTTCGAGAAGGGCCTAGCGGCCGCCGACCAGTACGTGCCGCGCTTGCGCATCTACCCGCACGCGTTGCGGATGGCGAATGCGTACTACAGCCGGAACAAGGGGGCCTTGCTCTTCGGCTACTTTCCCGCGACCGAGGATCGCAGCTCCGGTGAGTTTCCAGGCGGCATGGTCTTCACGTGTCTCTCGCACGACGTGATCGCGCACGAGACCACGCATGCGTTGCTGGACGGCTTCCACCAACATTTCATGGAAGCAACCAATGAGGACGTTCTGGCGTTCCACGAGGCCTTCGCGGACATCGTCGCGCTGTTCCAGCATTTCACGTTTCCCGAGGTGCTGACCCATCAGATCGCGCGAACGCGCGGCGACCTCGGGAGTGAGAATCTGCTCGGCCAGCTCGCAACGCAGTTCGGGCATGCGCGCGGCGCCCACGGCGCGCTCCGCGACGCCATCGGCAGCTACGACCCGGTCGAAAAGAAGTGGATCAAGCATCAGCCCGACCCCGCCGAGCTCGACGAGACGCACACCGTGCACGCGCGCGGAGCCATTCTCGTTGCCGCCGTATTCGATGCGTTCCTGTCGATCTATCGGAATCGAACCCGTGACTTGTTTCGTCTCGCCAGCGGCGGCACGGGCGTCTTGCAGCGCGGCGAGCTCCATCCCGATCTCACCACCCGCCTCGCGAATGAAGCAGCCAAGTCCGCCGAGCACGTCCTCAGCATGTGCATCCGCGCGCTCGACTATTGTCCGCCGGTCGATCTCACCTTCGGCGAGTATCTCCGGGCTCTCATCACGGCCGACATGGACCTGATGCCAGAGGATCGCCATGGATACCGGGTGGCGTTCATCGAGGCCTTCCGTCGTCGCGGGATCTACCCGCGCGACGTCCGCACCCTGGCGGAGGACAGCCTGCGTTGGGCGCGGCCGGGCGAAGACCCATCGCTGCAACCGGGCGCCATGGAGCTCCTGCTGCAGCAATTCATCGAGAACGTCGCACTCCGCCGCCAAGTCGACAAATTGCGCTACAAGAAGAACCGCCACGACATCTGGACTGCGACGCGCTCGATTCGGGCGGACTGGCACGACGAGATTGCCGGCGCGGTACAGAAGGCCGAGGTGTTGCAACGGCTCACGGGACTGGCGCTCGCGGAGTACCAGGCTCCCGAGGGTGTCCAGGTCCTTCGCAACGGTGTCCCGGCGTTCTCCGTGCAGGCGTTCCGTGAAGCCCGCCGGCTACGCGAGGATGGACGGGCACTCAACCAAGTGTTCATCACGCTCCTGCAGAAGGAGACCATGATCCACGAAGGCCAACGACACACCATTCGTTGTGGCAGCACGCTCGTGATCGACCTCGACGAGGCTCGTGTCGTGTACGTGATCCGCAAGGGATTGCACGACAAGCAGCGTCTGATGCGCACGATCGCCTACAAAGAGAGCCAGGAGGCCCGCGCCTCGCTCGCCTCGACGTACTTCGATGATCGCGGCGAGCCCTTCGCCGCGCTGCACAACCTCGGCGCGTGACGAGGAGACCGATCATGCCGTCCCGGAAAAAGCCGAAGCCGTCCCGCACCAGCAAGGCTGCCGCCGCCGCCCTCGACGCGATCGTCGCGCCGGGGAGCCCGACGAAGTTCCGCGCTCGTGTTCGCATGTATCGGCACGGGCTCGGCGACTGCTTTTTGGTCACGTTTCCTCGCAAGAACAAGGCTCCCTTTCAGATTCTCATCGACTGCGGCGCCCTGCATCGCGACAAGGCGTTCATGACTCGGATCGTCGAGCACATCCGCGATACCGTCCGGAACGGTACGTCCAGCGGCAAGGCGCGCCTCGACGTGGTCGTCGGCACTCACGAGCACAAGGACCATGTCTCGGGATTCAATCAGGCGCGCCCACTCTTCAACGACGACTTCGACTTCGGGTCCGTCTGGCTGGCATGGACCGAGAATCTCACGAAGCCGGAAATCAAGAAGATCAAGGACGCCAAGAAGCGCGCGTACGACAAGCTGCTGAACGCGCTCACGAGCCCCCTCGCGGGACCCGCCCTCGCGGCCGGCGCGCTCGACGGGGTCGCCGAGATCATGGGCTTCAGCGACGACGACGACAAGACCGGCTCCGGCAAGGTCGCCGACGCGATCGCATATCTCAAGCAACGCGGCGACGATGCCGGGGATCTCCGCTATCTCGAGCCCGGGACCAAGCCCTTTACGCTGAATGGGGTCGAAGGCGTTCGCGTCTACGTCCTTGGTCCCCCGCACGATCCGTCGATGATCAAGACGAGTGAAGTCACCGAGGCGATGAAGCGGGACGGGATCATCTATCACCTCTCGCGTGCGGGCGAGGCGAGCATGAACGCCGTCAGCGCCGCGCTCAGCGATGGGGGCACGGAGGACCAGGAGCGCTACCATCCGTTCTCCGCCGAGCACCGCATTCCACGCCAGGTCCCCGATCCGCTGAAGCCCTCGGGGTCGATCCCCAATCCCTATTTCCCCGGCATCCAGCCTTTCGTGACCCAGACCTACGACGCCCCTCCCTCGGAATGGCGACGCATCGACCACGACTGGCTGAGCGCCGTCGGGCAACTGGCGCTCGACCTCGACAACGACACGAACAACACCGGGTTGGTACTCGCGTTCGAGTTCGAGAAGACGCAGGACGTGCTGCTCTTCGTCGCCGATGCGCAGGTCGGGAGCTGGCTCTCGTGGGCCAAGGTGGAGTTCGCGGTGCCCGAGCAGCAGGAGCCGTTGTCGGCGCACGAGCTCCTCGGCCGAACCGCATTCTACAAAGTCGGTCATCACTGCAGCCACAACGCCACACTCAGAACGGGCGGCCTCGAGCTCATGAACCGCGACGACCTCGTGGCCTTCATCCCCTTGGATAAGGCGACCGCCCAGAAGATGGGGAAGAAGGGTTGGGACATGCCCGCGGGTCCTCTCTTCAAGGCGTTGCAGGCGAAGACCGCGAAGCGCGTCGTCATCTCCGACGTCACGGAAACGCTCACACCCGAAGCGAAGAGCGCCGGCATCGTGGCGACCGGGACCTACGTCGACTATTTCCTGAAGTGACGCCGCGGGCGTCTTGGCGGTGCCAGCGGCGCCGGCGCAAGAGTCGCTCCAGTGGCAGCGCAGAAATCACTGGCACGACGCGTGACGCCGTGTTAGGCGGCGGGACCATGCGCCACTCGTGTTGGTCGTCCGCTCTCATCCTTGCGCTCGCCCTCCTCCCGGCCGTTGCCTCCGCCGCCGTCTGTGGTGACGGCGTCGTAGAGCCGCCCGAGCAATGCGACGACGGTGCGGCGAACGGCACGCCGGGCAGCGATTGCACCGCCGTCTGTGCGGAGGCCGTCCCGGCGCTGCGCGTGCCGGGCGGCGGCATGAAGTCCAGCGACTGCCAGGTCGAGACGGTCTTCGACCTCGCCGTGCCCCGCCTCGACCACGGTGGCCTGCCGTCACGGCGGCAGCGCTGCGTCGACGGCGACCCGGGGTGCGACCGCGATCCGGCGCCGGGCGCGTGCAGCTTCGCGTTCTGGGTCTGCGTCGCGGGGGAGGATACGCGCATCGCCTGCGCCGCGGAGCACGTCGCCGCGCTCGAGATCCGGCAGCCCAAGGCCAATGCCGTGGGCGCGGCCGCCGCGGCGCGTCTCGAGCTGCTGGACAAGCTCGGGGCCTACGTCGCGACGGGACCGGGTGAGGTCTGCAGCGGGCGCATGTTGATCGGCGTGCCGGCCCGGAAAACGCTCCACATCCAGCTGCGCGCGACCAGCGGCGGCGGACGCGTCGACACCGACACGGTTCGGCTGCGCTGCGATTGACTGCGCTCTGGGCTCGCCAGCGTGAAATCGTTCGTCGCGCTCCTCGTGACCCTCGTGGTCGGGCTCGCCTTCGCGGGTCCATCGCCCGCGCCTTCGGGTAAGGCCGTGATCATTCTGGTGCGGCACGCCGAGCGCGTGCAGTCGGACTCGACCGACGATCCTCCCTTGACCGATGCGGGCAAGGCCCGCGCAGAGCGGCTCGCCGCCATGCTTTCGAAGTCCGGGATTCGGACGGTGTTCACGACCAGGTTTCGACGCACCCAGGACACGGCCAAACCCACGGCCGATCTCCTCCGGCTCACGCCGATCGAGGAGAGCGATACGGTCCAGCTCGTCGCCAAGCTGCGTGAGCACGGCAGCGAGACGGTGCTGGTGGTCGGCCACTCCGATACGGTTCCCGACGTCATCAAGGCGTTCGGCGGTCCGCTCGTGACCATCGACGACGACGAGTTCGACGATCTCTTCGTGCTGGCGCCGGCGACCGGCGCGGTCACGCGGCTCAAGTACTGAGCGCCACGTTTGCCTCCATCGGCTTCGGTATGAGATGCCGACGACATGCCCACCTCGAAGCGGCGACGTTCTCCTCGCAAGGTCGAGATCCTCCAACGGCGGCGAGTGCATGACGACTTCTTCAAGATCGACGAAGCGACGATCGTCTTCGAGCGTTTCGACGGCGCCATGGAGGGGCCGGCGCGCCGCCTCGTCTTCGAGCGCGGAGACTCCGTGGCGGCCGTCGTCTTTCTCCGCGACACCCAGCGCGTCGTCCTCGTCGAGCAGTTTCGGTTTCCGACGTGGGAAAAGGGCCCGGGCTGGGTCACCGAGCTGGTGGCGGGGATGATCGACGGGAAGGAGAAGCCCGCTGTCGCAATGCGACGCGAGCTGGAAGAGGAGACGGGATTCCGAGCCACGCGTCTCGAGCACATCGCCACCTTCTACCTCTCGCCAGGCGGCTCATCGGAGCGCATCTGGCTGTACGGTGCGGACGTGGACGCGTCCGCGCCGCGTGGCAAGGCCGGCGGGATCGCGGCGGAGCACGAGGACATTCGGCTCGTCACGTGGTCGCTGAAGGAAGCGGCCGACGCGGTCGCGCGGCGCAAGGTCGAGGATGCGAAGACGCTCGTCGGATTGCAGTGGCTTCTCGCTCGGGAGGCCCAACGTGCCGCACGGCCCAAGGCGGCGCGGCGTCGACCACGGAGGTGACGATGACGCTCCAGGAGATGCGAACGTGTTTCGTAATCATGCCGTTCAACAAAAAGATGGATCCGACGAGCAAGGCCGTCATCGACTTCGACTTCGTGTATGAACAGATCATTCGGCCGGCCATCGAGAAGGATCTGAGGCGCCGCGGCCTGCACGTGAAATGCATTCGGAGCGACAAGATCGCGCAAGCAGGACTGATCCACGAACGCATGATCCGTTTCATCGCCGAGGCCGACGTGGCGGTCGTGGACATCACGACGTGGAACGCCAACGTCTTCTACGAGCTCGGCATTCGTCACGCTCTGCGGGACCGCGTGACCGTGATTCTACGGCGAGCCACGACGCCGAACCCGTTCAACATCACCGGCATGGAAACGATCGACTATCGCACCAAGCCAGAGAAAGCCGTCGCGCTCGCTCGCACCGTGATCGCCAATCACGTCTTCAACGGGTTGATGTCCGGGGCCAAGGACAGCTTGGTGTACTCGATGATGCCGGGACTCAAGTCGTCATTGGAGCCCGAACGCATCGGCACCAACGAGGTGGAGGAGTACGAGATTCCGAATGCCAAAGGTCGTCGGATCGGCATCGTGACCGGCAGTCTGCGCAGCGTCAATTTGAGCTCGTTTCTCGCCGAGCATCCGATCGCGATTTGGGTCAGCTCCGAGAACATCAACATGCAAATGGCCCGCTCGTACGAGGCGTCGATGTCGGGGCTGATTCGCTATCTGGGTGCGCAGAAGGACGAGACGGGGCACATCGTCGACGACACCATTGCGAAGGAGCTGGCCAAGGTGATGGGTGCTCGGCAGATCGTGAACCCGGGAGAGGTGGTCGCGACGGGCTCGGGTTGTCTCGCCGAGACCCACAAGGTGAAGCGGATCTATCACGCCGCGTCCGTGTACGGTGTCGTCGGTACCGGCTTCCATCCGATCGTCAGCGTCGAGCACTGCGTGACCAACGCACTCGCCCGCGCCGACCGCGAGCATCGGGAGAAGGACAAGACGAGCGGAGCCTCGATCCTGTTCCCCCTTTTCGGCACCGGTACGGCCCGTGCGGAGATGATTCCGAGCGCGCGGCGCCAGATGAGCGCGGCGATCTCCTATGTGCAAAGCCGTGCCGACTTCACGCGCATCGAGCGCGTCTATTTCCTGGCACCGACGAAACCCCACCTCTCGGCCATGCGGGTTGCGCTCGCAGAGCTCGGCCTCACCAAACGCTGGAGCGACGCAACCGCGGCCCCGACCGGCAAGTCGCGCTCGGCTCCCGTGAAAAAAGCCCCGCCGCGCCGGCGGACGTCACGGCGCCGAAAGGGCGCTCAGGCGAAGCGCTAGCCGAGCTTCCCCAGGTCCGTTCGACGAGCGCTACTTGTCGGCGGCCATCACCCGCTGCAGCGCCGGCCGCTCGACGCAGCGGGCGGCGTATTGCTGGAACGCGGGGCGCGGCTCGAGAGCCTTCGTCGCCAAGCCCCAGTTGATCTCCGAGCCGATGTACACGTCGGCGGCGCTGAACTGCGAGCCGAGGATCCAGCCGGGTGCGACCGCCTGCTCGAGCGCGGCCAGCGTGGCCTCGTAGCTGCCGTAGCCGAGGGCGGTCGGGCGCTCCACCGGGGGCCGCGAGAACATCCGGTCGATGAGCGCGGGCTCGACGCAGCCGGCACCGAAGAACAGCCAGCGCAGATAGGTGCCGCGTCGCGGGTCGTCGACGGGCGGCGCGAGGCCGGCCGCCGGGAAGGCGTCGGCGAGGTAGGTGCAGATCGCCGCGGCCTCGGTGACGACGACGCCGCGATGGACGATCGTCGGAATCTTCCCCATCGGATTCAAGGCGAGAAACTCGGGGGCTTTGTGCTCGCCCGCGTCGAAGCTCAAGACCTTGGTCTCGTACGGCGCGCCGACTTCCTCGAGCATCCAATGCACGATGCGACCGCGCGACATCGGGTTGTGGTAGAAAATGATCCGTTCCATCCCCCGACAGTAGCGTCGGCGTCGGCGGAAGGGAACGACACGGGACGGACAGTCGTGACTCCCCGACCGGCAAGGGGTGACGGCGAGCCAATAAACTGGTTGGCCCACCCGTTTCCCTTGACGCCGACCGCGCGTGATCTTAAGCGCGGTGGCGCGATCACGTCACCCACCCCCTGCATGGGAGAGACACGATGTCATCCACCGCACTCGCACGCTTCGCCGTCGCCCTCGCGTTCGCATTCGCCGCCGCCCTGCCGGGGGAGGCCGCCGCTTCGCCCGCGAGCAGCCTGCAGCGATGCCAGCGCACCGTCCAGAAGAGCTCGGTGAAGTTCGTCGCGAAGGCGCTCAAGGCCTTCGGCACGTGCCTCACCAAGGTGTCACAAGAGATCGTTCAGGACGGCGCGCCGAACGCCGTGGGCGCGGCCGACGCCTGCGCCGCCATGCTCGGCAAGGTGGGCCCGACGGAGCAGAAGACGATCGCCGACATCGCGGCCAAGTGCGATCCCGCCGCGGGGGTCGAGCACACGCTCGGCGACCTGCGCGGCATCGGGGCCGGGGTCGCAGAGCCGCTCGCCACGCGCAACCTGGACGTGTGGTGCGCGGCGTACGGCGGCGACGGCACGCTCGACACCGCCGGGGAATGGATCGACTGCATTCGGGCCGCGAACGAGTGCGCGCTCGACTCGGCCATCGCCGCGCAGTTTCCGCGCGCCCTCGAGTGGCTCGACCTGGTGCGCCCCGCGATCGCCGCCCTGGTGCCGACGCCGACGGCGGCACTCGCCACGCTCGACGCCGCCAACGCCGCCCTCGAGGGACCGGTCGACGATGACCAGATCCACATCGGATGCGGCGCCGGCGACCTGCCCGCCACCGGTCAACTGACCGCCTACACCTCCGACAAGAACGACGGCATCGTCGCCCCGGTCGCGGTACCCGACGACGGCACCCTCCGCGTCGGCGCGACGCTGCGCTACGCCGACAACGGCGACGGCACGATCACCGACCTCAATACCGGGCTCATGTGGGAGAAGAAGAGCGACGACGGCGGGCTGCACGACCATGACGACACCCATACCTGGTCCTCGGAGACCGGCACGCAGGACACCATCTGGGATTGGCTCGAGGACGTGAACGCGGAGGGCGGCGTCGGCTTCGCCGGTCACGGCGACTGGCGGATTCCGAACGCGAAGGAGCTCGCCAGCCTCGTCGACTACGAGCACGTCGATCCGGCGATCGATCCCGCCTTCAATGCGGGGTGCGTGCCGGGCTGCTCCGTCCTCACCTGCAGTTGCACCTCCGCGTTCCACTACTGGACCTCGACCACCTCGGTCGGCAGCCCGCTCTTCGCGTGGGTCGTGGTCTTCGGCTCGGGATCGGTGGACCCCGACCAGAAGATCAGCTTCCGCTACGTGCGCGCGGTGCGCGGTCGCACGTGATAGGCGCGGCCAGCCCGCTAGGGAATCGGTCAGAGCTGGTCGTGCACCAGCAGCTCGGCGAGAAGCGGGGCTCTCGGAACGTCGGGCAAGATGTTGCGTGTGAGTGTCGATGCCATGGCGAGGACCGCGACGGCGAGCTCTGAGAGTGAACCGGCGCGCTCCGTCGTAGTCGATCACCTCGAGCCGTTGTCCGATCGGACCGGGCGTCAGGGGCTCGTTGGCGACGTCGATGCGGGCACGATTGCCCAAGGTCTTCCCTGCAGCGGATCGGACGCGAAGATCTTGAGGGGACGACGAGCGGCTTGCGTCAGTCCATCCGTATTCGTGGGTCGTCTCACAGGGCTCCCCGAATGCATCGCTATTTCTCTATGACTGCCTTCCGATAGAGGGTCGCCTCGCCGACGCTCGTGACGACGGACAGGTTGACCCTGACCAGCGACGCTCCGTTCGGTCCCGGCATTCGCACCCGTCTGAAGTGGGCGATGATGCCGCCCATGTCGGACATGACCTCCACCTCGTCGGCACGCTGGGCACCGAGATAGACCTCGGGACTTCTCCACAGATCCGTGCCGCGAAGATTCACAACCTGCTCAGCGCTCTTCCCGCGTGCCTTCGAATCGGTCGCATGCAGATACACGCACTTCTCGGCCGTGCCTTTTTCCCATCGCGAGACCGGACAGTCGAATTGCGGCGATACGAACTGAATTGACGGGCGCGGCCGCTCCGAGACGCGTGCACTCATGAGCGTCGTGGCAAGCGCACGCACGTCGCCGGGCAGATCCAGCTGCAGCACGCCCCCTCGATCGGTCCAGAGTGCCTGACGGTGCGTCCGACGACCCCAGCGATCGAGCCAGAACACGGTGCCCGACAGTCGCAGCGCCGGCCACCACGCCGGAACTGACAGGTCGGCCGAGACGATTCGCGTCGCGGGTCGATGGAGAAAGGCGGCCTTGGCGTCCTTGATCGTGAACGTTGGACCCAGAAGCCACCCGAACGTCGTGGCCGAATCACTGTAGCCGACGACCAATGGTGCGTTGGTGATCGACTGCAGCAACGCTTGCGACTTCCGCGCATACTCGGCGTCGTCCTGCAGATCGCCGCCACCGTTCGGCAACAGAGCATGAACCGCCGCCGTCATACGCAGCATCGTCTCGTTGGCGGCGACCTCCGAGACGTTCTGCACGTATTCCTTCGGCTCGACTCCGACGACGCGCAAGGTCGGCGGGTTCGCGTTGTTACAGCCGATGAACCACAGGCGCGTCCCGAAATCGCGTCGCGTCTCACGGTTGCCCGTGACCTGACTCACGTAGCTCCCTCGACGTCCGATCGGCAGCGGCGGATCGATGTTCGCGAGCACGAGGTCGCGCTGGCCATCGTCCCACCAATAGGCCAACCGCCGCTGGTAGCTTCTACGGATACAGGCCGCCGCCACGCACGCGATGTCGGGTTTCCCGGATCCGCAATCCGCCTCGAACTCCTGGCGCGACGCGCACGACTTCAAGTGCGCCGCCTGACGAAGACTCGTGTGGTCGCGCAGGGACTCTTGGAGAGCGATTTGTTCGTCTTGTATCTGTTCCTGGAGATTCCGGAGCCACGCCGCATAGTCCCGCGTTCGTTCCGCGGTGTCGGTGTCCCGGTTTTGGCACTCGCTCTCGGTCTCACCGGGTGGCATCACCTGCAGCTCGACGCCGGCGAACTGGCCCGTCGAGGTCCCCGGCATGATCGTCACCGGAAACTGCAGCGTGTAGAGCGTCGACCCTCGGAGATCGTGCGTGTCGTCCAGCTCGGCCTCGCGGAGTGCCGCGTTGATGCGACCGCGTACAACCGACCGATACTCGAAGATCTGCAGAGCGTCCGGTTTGGTCGTCGTCACCTTCGCATCGGATCCGCGCAGTAACGTCTTCGGAATCTCGAGACCGGCGCCGCTTGTCTTACCACCGTCTTCGGCGTGTTCGTCGGCTTTGCCGGCTTCGCCGTCCGCGGCGACATCCCCGCCGCCGTCACCACCCGTAGCGGCAGAGCCGCCCTCGGCGGGGGGTGTCGGTTCCTTGGCGTCACCGCTTTCGGCCGGCGGGGTTGGATCCTCGGCTTCGCCGTCGCCTCCCTTGGCCTTCGTGGGGTTGGGCACCAGGGAGAGCTTGAGATTGTTGGCGAAGCCTTGAAAGACGCTGACGTCGCGGAGACCTGCAAAGGTCGGGTCGACGTTCTTCGAGTCCCTCAACTGCGAGTATGCCCACTCGTGATCGCGCATGCGCTGATTGACGAGGTGCTCGCGTGTGAACACCTCTGGCCCGCCGACGCGTACGTTGCCGTACGTCGTACAGCCCATGACGATCGAGCCAACGAAACAGACCGCTGCCAGCTCGTGTATCCTCGCGCATGCTCTCGCCCGTTTCCGCATTGGCTCGTTCCTCGTTTTGCCCGACGTTGGAGCCGTGAGAGCTAGCAAACCCCCGCCGGCACGCGAACATTAGCGTCAGGAAATTGCGACGGCAGTGAACAAAGGTTGCGCCGAATTGAGTCAGATTCGCGTACCCCGGCGTGATCCCAAGACCGGGTCGGCCCGCGGTTGACCTCGGCGCTCGGCGACTGGTAGCCACCGACGCGTCATGAGCGCTCGACCATACACGCCCACCCAGGTCGCGATCGCCAAGCCGGTGATTCGCGTCCTCAGCCGTCTCAACACCTGGGTCTATCGGCTCACCAACGGCCGCCTCGGCGGGACCTATCTGCACGGCGTGCCGGTCCTGCTGCTGACCGTCGTCGGCCGGAAGAGCGGCCGCCGGCTGACCGTCCCGCTCACGTATCTGCAGGACGGTGAGCGGATGATCGTCGCGGCCTCTCGGGCTGGCATGGACCAGCATCCGCTCTGGTACCTGAACCTGGTCGCCAATCCCGACGTCGACGTGCAGACGGGCTCCGACGTGCGGCCGATGCGGGCCCACACCGCGGACGATGCCGAGCGGGCCGACTACTGGCCGAGGCTGGTGGCGGTGAACCCCGACTACGGCGCCTACCAGGCGCGCACGCAGCGCAAGATTCCGGTCGTCGTGCTCGCGCCGCGCTGAGGGAGCCCGAGCGCGCCTACTCGAACGTTCCCGTTCCGGTCGTCGCCCAGGGTGTGGATTTGCTGCGGCATTTCGCGCCCGCCGGTATCCCCGGGTTGGCCGGGACGCCGGGCGGCAGCGCTCCCGTCACGAAGCTGGCGGCGACCGCGAACTCGTCTTTGCCGACGGTCTTCGTGAACTCGATGTTCCACACGCACTTGCACGACTTGCCGCCCTGGACGTTGCTGTTCACGATCGCCTCGTAGTGTCCCCGCGACGACACCTTCGTGATCGTGTTGCCCTTGAAGACCTTGGGGCGGTTGATCGCGCCCTGCTCGAATGCCCACTTGATCGTATCGACGATCGTGGGAGCCTCTTCGCGGGTGTCCTCGGTCACCTTGAAGCCGTTCTCTCCCACGTTCTTGAAGGGCACTTCGACCTTGGCCGTCATCTTGTGCTCGGTGTCGGTCACCTTTCCGTATTCGTAGACGTTCGTCCAATTGCTGTGCTGCTTGCGGACGCATTTCGTGAAGTCGCCCTCGATCGCCGCCTCGATCTGCGAGCGCCAGAACGCGGCGACTCGCTTCTCCTCTTTTTGCTTGTCGTCTTTCTCGGTCCGCTCGAACGAGACGGGTCCCAGCTGCACGTTCGCGAGCCCCTGGCCTTCGTGGCGCGGGGGTCCCTGTGTTGCGGCGGTCGACGCGTTTTGGTCCTCGTTCACCGACATCGACACGCCGCACTGACAGCCGCCTGGCGGTAGCGGCGTCGCCGCGGGCGGTGCGGGCGCCGGGGCCGGCGTCTTCTTCGGGACGATCTTCACGTTCTTCTCGGTCTTCTTGCCCTTCTCGTTCTTTTTCGACCCCTTCGTGGCGGCCAGCGTGACGCTGAGGACGGCGTCGCCCGGCGCGATGCCGCTCGCGTTCACGGGAATGGCGAAGAGGGTCCCACCGAAGTAGGGATTGGCGTCGGCCAGAGTGCCGACCACCTGGGAGTTCAGCTCCACGATGACGTCGGCGATGTCGCTCCGGCCGTGTTCCTCTCCCACGAAGACGAGACCTCCATCCTCGAGATCCTCGCCCTCCTCGGGGCTGAAGATGACGGCGTTCGGCGCCCCGAGCGGGAAGCTCGGATAGGCGGCGCGGAAGACGTCGTCGATCTGCTGCTCGTGGCCGGCGACGACGCAATCGGTCGCGCTCACGAGGTCGTCACCGCACGCCTCCACGCCGCTGAAATCGACACAGCGATCCATGCGGTCGCCGACGGTAGCCGCGAGCGCCGTGCGTTTGCTCTCGATCGACTCGGTGGGGCAGACCTCGCTCGGATCGGAGAGTGCGACGAAGTTCTCGCACTTGCGGAGCGCCTTGGCGGTGCCATTGGCGAACCCGACGCCCGCCTTGGCGATCGCGCGCTGACAGGCGAGGGGCTCGTCTCCGAGCGGCCCGTTCGTCGGCAGCGCGGGGGGCCGTGCGCCGTACTCGTCGTCGAGGATGGCGTCGACCGAGTGCTCCTGCAGGCACGCCAAGCAGGTGCCGACCGCCGGGTAGCCGTCGATCTCGATCGTCGAGCACGGTTCGGGGCAGTTGCCGACGAAGCCGAGGTCGGCGGGCGAGAGTCCCGGCTCGGTGCAGTGTTCTTCGATTGCGGCATGGAACGCCGCCTCGGCCTCGGCCAGCGCCTCGTCCCGAGCGGCGACCTTGCAGGTCTTGCCGCCGAGCACGGCGTTGTAGCAGCGTTGCCACGCCTTCAATTTGGCCGCGATCAACGCGGCCGACGCCTTGCCGATCTCGTACTGACATCCGTACGAGGGGCCTACGCAGCTCGATGCGGGCCGCGGATACAGGCACACCGAGACCAACACACCCAAAACCAACCCGAGCAGCGCGGCACGCCGGCTTCGCGTCATGGGGCACCCTCCATCGGACGGTTCGGTCGTCCCGTGGATGGCCCAGACGGGCTCGAGATGTCAAGGACCCGCTCGAACGACCAGCGACGCCGCCGGCAGGAGGGTGAAGGCCGCGGCGCTGCTACGGCGTCGTCTTGATCTCGATGTTGTCGATCAGGACGGCGGTGTCGTAGGAGCTGTCGCCGACGTCGGTGGCCGAGAACGTGAGGGTGACGCCCTCGTTGGCGTTGCTGGCGACCAGGGCGGCGAGGCTGATCGATTGGTGCTTCCACCCCGTGGTCCACACCTTGCAGTCGTTGCCGCCGGTGCCGACGCCGACGTCCGGTGTCGGCTCGCAGGAGCCGCCGCTGCGGTCGAGGGTGATCGACGACGGCACGACCTCGCCGCAGACGGCGTCGACCGTGGTGGTCTGGAGATCGTGCACGTCGGCGTCGTCGGTGACCGCGACGCGAAACGTGTCCTGGAACGTCGAGCCGCAATACTCCTTGAACTCCTCCGAGCTGAACGCCCAGTCGAACTCCAGCGACGTGGCTTTCTCGGGGAGACAGAAGCTCTGGTAGATCGTTCCCGATTGGGTCGCGAAGCCGAGCCCCGTCGAGACCAGCCCCGAGTAGGTCCCGCTTTTCGGGTTCAGGTTGCCGAGCGACGTGACCACCTGGGCGTCGCCTTCGCGCGACCAGGCGCTGAGATCGCCGGTCTCGAAGTCGCCGTTCCGAAACCGTCCGGTGTAGGCGAAGTCGCGGCCCTCCTCGGAGATGTCGAAGACACCGCCGCCCTTCAGCACGATCGGGACGACGGGCGCCTTGGTGGCGGCGAGCGCGGCGTGGGCCTCGCCGGTCTTCTTCTGGCCGGCGACCAGCGCCTGGAAGACCTGCTCTGCGAGCCCGAGCGAGAACGTGTACACGCCCTGGCCGCGGTACGCGTAGTAGGTGGCCGCGCCGCTCCCGAGGAAGGCGGCCTTCATGCTCGGGTTGTCGAGGCCGTTGCACGCCGTGTTGAAGACCAGCGACTGCGGGTACTGCTGGCTCGCGATGAACGCCGGCGTGATGGCGAGGTATTCCGTGCCGTCGACCGAGGCGATGATCAGCCGACTGTCCGTCGGCGCCGAGTTCCACCATTCCGACCACGTGAGCTTCTGACGCGTCACGAAGATCACGTCGCCCTTCTTCACGCCGCCGTGGCCGGTGATGATGATGGTGCCGTAGCCGGCGAATTGCTTCACCGATGCCACCGTGCACGCCGTGTCCTTGATGGTGCTGAGCTGGAACACCGGACAGACCGAGGCGTCGAACATCGGCTTCAGCTTGGAATGGAACGATCCGTACTCGGGGTAGCTGTCCGCGAACGGCTCCCAGAAGAGCACCCGGTTGTTGCCGATGTCCTTGGCGTCGGTCGCGCTTGCCGCGGCTCTGACGGCGGCGGTCGGCGCCTCCGCGGCGAGAGCGGCGTGTGGCGCCGCCGGTGCATCCCCGGTGGCCGGCTCGGGTGACAACACGACGCCGCTCGGGCCGCCGTCGTACTCGATCCAGATCGTCAGATTGTCGCTGGAGACGCCCGCATCGCTGACGCCGTCCAGCGCCTTGATCGCCTTGGCCGCTTTCTTGCGGGCCTTCAGGCTGTCTCCGAGCTCGGCGCGGTACTGATCCCACAGGGACCGGGCCGTCTCCTGCGCCGTGCGGATGGTATCGATCTGCAGGCTGCTGAGCGGAGCCACGACGGAGAGCGCAAACGCCGGGGACCAGACGGTCTCCGGCGCGCCGCCGACGATCACGTCGGCGGATACCCCGAGGTGCACCGAGCCGGGCACCGCCTCGGTGAAGGAAGGGAACGCGCTGAAGACCCCGTCGCCCGCGATGTCGTCGCCGGCGCCGAGGTTGCCGTCGTCCACGAGGGCGCCGAGGGCGGCGGCCGGATTCAGCGCCGCGTCCAGACGCCACAGCCTCACGTTGGTCGCGGCCAGGCCGGGATCGGATCCGACGCGCGCGCGGATGCGTACCCCCGTCGGCACATTCACGAAGAAGGCATCCGGTTCCGCCGCCGGCGCGTCGACGATGATGCACGCGAACTGGCGTCCCTTCTTGCCGAACGAGAGCGCGCTGAAGCTTCCGCTCTTCGTGCGCTTGGCGGTCAGCGCCACCATGGTGCAGGCATCGAAGCCGCCCGCGACGATTCGCACCGGAGCCGGATCCGGAAAATTGCCGAGCGTGAGGCCCTTGGCTTTGGCGCCGAGCGTGCCCTTGACGGTGTCGATCACCACCTGCACGAGGCCGGTAGCGCCCTTCGGTGCCTTGAAGACGAACTTGCCTTTGGCCGCCGTGAACGCGGCCGTGGGAACCGTCTCCGAAAAGTTTCCGACGTCGATGCGAACCGCGTCGACGTTCTCGAGCGACAGGTTCTGCAACGTACCGCTCAGCACGAACGCGTCGCCCTTCTTGGCGCTGAACTTGACGCTCGCCTTGGTGAGCGTCAGCTCGCTCGCGAACGAGGGTGTCGCGACCAGCAAGACGAACGCCGCGAGCAAGAGACCGAGAGCAGGGCGGAGCTGCAGTGTGGGATGCACGGGGGGCCTTTCGGGTTCAGCGTCGTGTGGCGGCCGGATCGGGTTCCGGGGAATCGCACTGTACCCGAGCGCACGGAGGAGTCGTCAACGAAAATAGTGACGGCGTGCATCGTCACTGGCGTACGCCCGAGCGTAATCGCTCGCGCTCGCGACACCGATGACGACACCACCAGGTTCCCGAGCGGCGAGATCCGCGGCCAGGTCGCGCCCGTGAAGGTGAAATAGGCGTCGTCCGGCGGCGCGTCGCGACGGCCCAACGTCGCGCGGCGCAGCCTCTTTTCATGACGGGCGCGCCGTGGTTTGGGTAAACCCATGCGCGCCACGGTCAGCCATCTACCCGCCAGCGAGTCGATCGACGTCATCCATGCGGCGCTGAACGAGGACGGCGCCGTGATCGTCGACGGCTTTCTCGAGCGTGGCGCGGTCGACGCGATCCGGCGCGAGATCGAGGCGCCGTTTGCCGCGGCCGATCCGGAGATGAGGTACCTGAACGCCGCGCTCCAGTTCTTCTTCGGCGACAAGACGCGGCACGTCTCGGGGATGGCCGCGCACTCACGCACGTTCGCGACCGAAGTCCTCACCCATCCCGTCTACATGGGGATCTGCGACCGCGTGCTGCTGCCGTCGTGCGCCCGCTACCAATTGAACCTCGGGCACCTGATCGTGCGCGGGCCCGGCTCCGAGGCGCAGCTGCTGCACCGCGACGAGCTGGTCTGGAGTCACGTGCCGCGCCCGCACCCCGAGCTGCAGGTGGCCTCGATGGTGGCGCTGGTGGACTTTCGCGCCGAGAACGGCGCGACGCGCGTGGCGCCAGGGAGCCACCGCTGGCCGCTCGAGCGAGCGGCCGAGCCCGACGAGATGGCCGACGCCGAGATGGCCGCCGGATCCGCCGTGCTCTACCTGGGCTCGACGATCCACGGTGGCGGCGCCAACGCGACCAGCGACGAGTGGCGGTTCGGCCTGCACGTGAGCTACGTGCTCGGCTGGTTGCGGACCGAGGAGAACAATTACCTGGCGGTGCCGCCCGAGATCGCGGCGACGCTGCCGCGCGCCGCCCAGGAGGTGCTCGGCTACGCGGTGCACGACGCGATCCAGAGCGGCGGCGGCTATCTCGGCATGCTGGGTCTTCGCGATCCCGTCACGCTCATGCAGGAAGGCAAGCTCGGCTAGTGATTGCCTGTGAGCTAACTCAGATCGAGTTCGCTTGTCATGGCGCCGAGCGTGCGACGGCGGCCGTCGGGAAGCGCGCGCGGTGGAGGGGTCGCCCGCGGGTCCTACGGCGGCGGAGCGCTGCGATCGGCGTATCGTGAGCACACGTCAGTCATTGCGCGATCGGCGTTTCGCTGCAGCGCATGGCCCTCATCGGGCAATCTGCGCGTCACGGTTGATCGGCGCGTAGCGCTCCTCACCGAGATCGGCCCCGCGGGCGACCCCTCCACCGCGCGCGTTTCTGTCACATCCAGGCTAGCCCACTCACGGGGCGCACTGTGTGCAGGCCACGCAGACCTGCAACGGCCCGCAGCCGAGCGTCGGCAGCTCGCAGGTCTCCGCTCCCTCGATGATGCCGTCGCCGCACACCGGGGGCTGACACTGACAGGTCGGGAGGCATTCACCCGGGCACGCGTCGTCGTTGGCGGGTGTCCCCGGCGGCGTGCCTCCGGGGTCGCATTGCTCGCCGGCGGCGAGGAAGCCGTCGCCGCAGAGGGCCGGACATTCGCACTCGTTGGGGCCGCCCGGAGCGTTGCAGAGGGTGGGGCAGGCCGCGTCGGCGGTGCCGTCGCATTGCTCGCCGAACTCGACGACGTCGTTGCCGCAGCTCACGTCGCAGGTGCACGTCGTATCGTCACAGGCGCCCGGGCAGTTGGCGTCGTCGCTGCCGTCGCACTGCTCGGAAGCGCGGTTGATCGTACCGTCACCGCAGTAGCGAACGGTGACGGTGTGGGGGAGCTTGATCCCGGCCGGCCCCGGGAGCCCGGCCACCTGATTGATGGCGGCGCTCGAGGTCGCCGGGACGAAGAAGGTGCCGGCGATGACGTTGCTCGTGAGCCCCGCGACGCCGACGCGCACGATCGGGTCCATGAAGCAGCGTTGCTGGCTGGCGAGACACGGCCCGACGCCGAGCGGACAGGGTTGCGCCGACGAGCAGGAGAGCTGGGGAGCACCGGCGCAGGTTTGGCTGATCGGACCCGCCGGGCAGAAGCCCTCGCCGACGTCCTCGCCCACGATCGGCCGACAGAGCGGCTTGCACGCGCCCGCCGGTGCGCCCGGGCAATCGCCGTCGTCGCTGCAGGCCTCCGCATCGTTGCTGCCGCCGTCGCAGGCGGTGAGACAGCTATTCGGCTGGGTCTGCCCCGCCCCCCAGCACCCGTACTGCTGATAGCCGTTGCCGGTGCAGGGCGTGCTCGACGGGTAGGTCGAGGTCTCGGTCGTGGCCGGCCTCAGCGAGAGATCGAGGCCGCCGTTGGTGACCTCGGCTCCGGTCGGCTGACAGGCGTTCGAGGTTGGACCGAACGGCCCCGTGCCTTCGACGGTGCAGCTCAGCAACGGGTTGCTGCTGCAGGTGCCGGGATCGCCGAGTTGGCAATCGTTGGGATCCGCCTGCCCACAATCGCAGTAGGGACACGGGAAGTTGACGTCGGTGCCGAGGTAGACCGTGACGCTCGCCGGCAGCTCGAACTCCATGTCGCCCGTGACGGCGTTGAAGGTGCCGGTGATGTCCTTGCTGAAGCGCGGGATGGCGCAGGCCGGCACGCCTCCCGAGGACAACCCGAGCGGCGGCCCGTACGTGATCAGCTGGCAGGTCTGCCCGACCGCACACTGCGCGCTCGCGGTGCAGTTCCGGCTCGGATCGCCCGAGCAGTAGGAGCCGACGTTCGCGAAGAAGGTGCAGACCGGGTCGGCGGGAGGCTGACACCCGCCGATCTCGCCGGGAATGGTGGCGCCGACCTGCCATGGGAAGTCGTGCGAGGTGCCGGTCCAGCCCGCATCGAGATCGGCGCCCGGGCTCACGACCAGCGTGACGGTGCCGATCGAGGGGCAGGTGCAATCGGGCCGACACTCACCCGGACAGGCGGTGGCATCCGCGCCGTCGCAAAGCTCGGAGCCTTCGCGATCGGCGTTGCCGCAGAAGGCCGCGCAGCTGCAATCCGCCTCGCAGGTACCCGCGCACGTACCGGTGGCGGTGCCGTCGCACTGCTCGCCGGCATCGATCGCGCCGTCGCCGCAGAAGGGTCCGCAGGTGCAGTCGCCCTGACAGGCTCCGGGGCAGCTCGAGGCGTCCGCCCCGTCGCATTCCTCGCCCGCGGTGCGGATGGCGTTGCCGCAAGTGGTGGGCGTGCAGTTGTGGTCGCAGCCGTCGCCGTCCACCGGATTGCCGTCGTCGCAGACCTCACCGGGGTCCGTCGTGCCGTCGCCGCAGAAGCTCCCGCACGTGCAGTCGCTCGCGCAGGCGCCCGGACACGCCGTGTCGTCGCCGCCGTCGCACTGCTCGGGCGGAGTCGCGAGGCTGTCGCCGCAGACGGCGGTCGCGCAGCGGCAGTCGGGCTGGCAGTCGCCGGGGCAGCCACCGTCGCTCGGCGGATCGCATTGCTCGCCGGCATCGAGGCCGCCGTTGCCGCACGAGGCCGGACCGAAGAACTTGCGGAGCGGAACGATGACCGTCCCCGGCCCGGGCAGGCCCGTCACCTGGTTGATCGACTGGCTGGCGACCGGCCCGATGCAATAGGTGGCGGCCACGCGCGTGGTATCGCGCCCCGGCACGCCGGTGCGGACGATGGGATCGAGGAAGCACTGCCGGTTTTGAACGACGCAGGTCTGATTCGGGAGGCAGTCGAGACAGCCGCCGGCGGGAGGGGGATTGCAGTCGCCGTCGCTCGAGCACGAGCGGAAGGTCTCGAGGTCGCAGAATTGATCCACCGGGCCGGCCTCGCAGACGCCCTCGTTGGGGTTGTCGGTGTCGCTCGGATCCGGAGAACAGATGCCGTCGAGGCAGGCGTTTTGTCGGCTCGGCTCGCCGGGACGATTGCATTGCCCGCCGGCGCCGCAGTCGGCGGACTGCGCGCAGGCGATGCCGGGCGTCGGGCCGCCGAGGCAACGCCGCCCGCCGCAGACCGCCCCACCCGGGCAGTCCGCATTGTCGTTGCAGGGCTCGGCCGCCGCCGTCGCGCACGTGCTGCAAGGGCACAGCTCGCCCGCCTGGCCGGAGCAGCGGGTCCCGCGGATCAGCGTGGTGGTTCCCGTCGTCTCGTGTGGAATCCGGATGTCGAGATACCCGATGTTCGCGGCCGACGCCGGGGGGCAGTCGAAGGTGGCGGTTCCGAAGAGATCATGGGTCGCGGCGACGTCGCACGCGAGGCCGTCGCGAAGGCCGCCGTTGCAGGTGCCGCCCGGAATCCCGTCGCGGAAGACCGGATCGCCCTCGCAGCTCGGGCACGGCCGCGCGATGTCGAGACCGTTGTGGACGGCGGATTCGACGCGCACGAAGGTGTCGCTTTCGCCCGCATGCGGACCCGTGAGCGCGACGTTGACCGTGCCGCTCAGCGGCGCGGTAAAGCGATTGATGATGCACACCGGAGCGCCCCCGGAGGAGACGGGAAGAATCGGTCCGTTGAAGCACTCGCAGGTCTCCCCAGCGGAGCACGCCGGCGCGGTGGGATCGCACAGCGCGCGTGAGCTCGAGTCCCGATCGTTCAAGTTCAAGCAGCGGCAGTTCTTCGGCTGACCCGGGAACTGGACCAGTCCGGTGAGCTCGCACTGTCCACAGGTGGGGGACTGCGTGTCGAGGTCGCAGTTGGCGAGGCTCGCGGCGCCGAACGGGGCGTTGTTGGTGTAGGGCACGTCGTTGACGATGCCGGTCCATCCGGAATCCGAGTCGAGGCCGGGGAGAAACGTGAAGGCGGCGACCTGCGGTATCGGGTTCGGCAGGGTGCACGGGCAGGTGCAGTCGGCGGCGCATTGCCCCGGACATTGGCTGGCGTTGGTCCCGTCGCATTGCTCGCCGGGATCGACGGTGCCGTTGCCGCAGAACGGTCCGCACGAACAGTCGCCCTGACAGAGGCCGGGACACGTGGCGTCGTCGGCGCCGTCGCAGGCCTCCGGAGATTCCGCGACTCCGTCCCCACACACGGCCGAGGCCGCACACGTCGTGGGGTAGCTCTGGAGCCCCGGCACCGCGGCCGCGTCGCCGCAATCGGTGGCGAACTCCGCCACGCAATCGACGCAGGTCACGATGTCCTGCAGCGTCGTGATCGCGGCCCCGCACGCGGGCGCGCCCGGCGGAGCGACCTCCGGACACGTCGCCGCGAAACCGATCGTCCCGGGAGAGAGGTCGTCGCCGCCGCCGCAGCTGGCGCTGGGACCACCGCAGGCCGCGCAGATCTTGGCGACCTTCTTCGCCTCGGCCTTGGCGATGGCCGCGGCGGTCTTGCCATCGGGGCAGGGTGCCGTCGTGGCACCCGTGAAGCGGCCGTCCTCGCATTTGGCGAGCGCCTTCCGGGCGGCGCGGAAGAACTTTGCGACCTCGCGACCGAGCGCACGCTGGCAGGCGCGAACGCTCTGATCGGTCGTGTTGGCGAGGGCGTCGTAGCTGAGGTCGATCGCCGCGTCGGATGCCACCCCGTCGATACACAGCACGCAGGTCGCGACGTCGCTGCAGGTCGCGAGCGGGTTGTTGCACGAGCCGCCGTCGATCCCGGGACACGTGCCGAGATTCCACCCGATCGACGCCAACGAGTCGTTGTCGCCCGTCGTCGCGCACTCACCATCGGCACCGCCGCAGCGTTTGGCGATGGCGCTCTGGACCTTGGAGGCCGCTTTCCCGATCTTCGCGCTGGCCGTGGCGTCGGGGCACGGACCCGTGATCTTGCCCACGAGGACGCCGTCCTCGCATCGCTGCAGCGCCGCGATCCGGCTCTGGCTGAACTTGGCGGCCGCCCGCGCGATCTCGCGCTGGCAGCGTTGGGCCTCCGCTCGTGCGGTCCCATCGGACACACCGAGCAGCACCAGGACGATGAGGGGAAACACGCTTTGATGCAGACGGATTGAGCGCACGACGCGACCTCCTCGCTGGTCAAGCGTCTAGCGTTCGGGACGTTCGGCGGTTATCACCTCGGGTCGGGATGCGACCCCTGAAAACTCGGGAATCGTCTCTCGATAGTGGGGGTCTCCCGCCGCTCGCAACTTCCCGCTTGCCCAATTCACCTGCTTGCGATCGTCTTCACCCGTGTCCGGGGGGGCGGTGGGTCAGGGGCGAAGGAGCAGCGCTCCGCCGGCGCCGGCCTCGATCGTGCGGCCGCAGTGCTCCTCGCGCATCAGCGCGGCGAGCACGGCGGGGTCTTCACTCCGGACCACGGTGCGGGCGCCGTCCGGGAGGTCGCAGATCGCGATCGCGTGCGAGGGCGTGCCGCCCTGGAAGACGACGGTGTAGCCGACCACCGTCGCGGGGCCGCTGTAGTCGTCGCGGAGCGGGACGGGGAGGTCGCGGGCCGCGACCTCGGCGGTGACGTCCTCGAAGCGATAGCCGTCGCGGTTGGGCCGGTTCGAGAGGACGGCGCAGGCCTGCTTGCTGAAAATGCCGCTCAGGTTGGAGACCAGACCGACTTGCCGGGTCGCGGCGTCCGCGCGCAGCACCTCCGCCATCCGTGCCAGGCCATCGACGCTCGCGTTGTTGAACGGGCCGCCGGCGAAGGCCATCGTGCCGGTCACCGTCCAGGGCAGCCGCTCGGGCACCCGGAGATCGCGCGCGAACGATTGGATGGCGGCGGGGAAGCAGCTGTAGAGCTCCGTCGCCGTCACCTCGTCCATGCCGACGCCGGCGAGTGCGAGCGCGCGCTCGCCGCACACGATCGTGCCGAGGTGGCTCGTGAGCCGACGCATCTGGGCGAGCGGCACGACGTGCTTCGAGTGCGCGCCCGAGAGCGGGTAGATCCAGCGCTCCGGCTCGAGCCCGAGCTCGCGGGCGCGCTCGAGCGAGCACACGATCAGCGCCACCGCCTGGTTCACGTTCCACTGGCTCGCGTGCAGCTTGGTGTAGGGGAACGCGAGCATGGCGTTTCGCGCCGAGGGATCCCGAATCGCCTCGGCGGCGACCGGCTCGCGCCGCCAGGCGTGGGGATTCTCCGCCGCGATCGCGCTGAACCGGCTGTAGAGCTCCGCGAGCTCGTCGCGATGACGCTCGACGTCGAGGCCGCGCTCGTGCCGCAAGGCCGACTCGATGATGGCGAAGAACTCGACGGGCGAGGAGATGCCGCGCCGCGCTTCCAGCTCCGAGCACCACATGTCGGTCGACGTCTGGTGCAGGTCGGGCGGCGGCGTCTCCTTGCCCTGCGCGGTGTCGGCGACCGGCCGGCCGGTGATCGTGCTGCGGAGGCGCCGATACTTGGCTTCCCCGGCCGTGATCACGCCGACGTCGCGCTCGCCGGCGGCGATGGCGGAGCAGAGATCGGAGAGCAGCTGGATCTGGAGCACGCCCAGGCCGGCGAGAATGCTCGACGCGCCGTCGCAGCCGAGCGCATCGGCGATCAGCCGTCCCGGGTTCCGATACTCCCACATCCCCTGCGGGACCGAGATCGACTCGATCGCGCCGAGCAGGCGCTCCGAGCCGGCGTCGGCGGCCGCGATCCGCACCGCTTCGACCATGAGTCGATAGGGCTCGGCAGAGGCGTCCGGGTCCTCGTGCTTCTCTTGCTGGAAGCCGACGCCGACGATCACCGGCGTGCGCGGCGCGACGTCCGAGAGGGCGCGCACGCTACTCGCCCGTGTAGACCGGCGTGCGCTTCTCGGCGAAGGCCTTCATGCCTTCGCGGGCGTCGTGCGTGCCGAAGACCGGGCTGCCGTACTCGAGCTCGAGCGCCAGCGCCTCGCTCTCGGAATGGCTCTCGTCGACCTCGCGCAGCATGCGCATCAAGGCGCGGATCGAGAGCGGCGCATTGGCCGCGACGTCCGCCGCGAGCTTCAGTGCCGCGGCGAGCGCCTGCCCCTTCGGGACGAGCCGGCCGACCAGCCCGAAGTCGAGCGCTTCCCGGGCGCTCACGTGCCGGCCGGTCAGGAGAATTTCCGCCGCCAGGGTGTACGGGATCTGCCGGCGCAGGCGGACGCTCGACCCGCCGAGCGGAAAGAGGCCGCGCCGGGCCTCGGTGATGCCGAAGGTGGCGTCCTCGGCGGCGACCCGGATGTCGGTGCCCTGCAGGATCTCGGTGCCGCCGGCGACGGCGAAGCCTTCCACCGCCGCGACGATGGGTTTCTGCGGACGGTTGTGGCGGAGCAGCGCCTGCCAGTGCACGTCCGGGACCTCGGACATCAATTGCAGGAAATCGTCGTCGGTATCGCCCTTGCCCATCGCCTTCAGGTCGGCGCCGGCGCAGAACACGTCGCCGCGTCCCGTCAGCACGGCGACGCGCAGCTCGGGGTCGTCGTCGAGGAGGCGCCAGGCCCGATACATGCCCGCGAGCATGCCGGGACTGAGCGCGTTCTTGGCTTCGGGACGGTTCAGGGTGACGACGAGCACGTGACCCTGTCGCTCGACGAGGCAATGGTCTCGGTTCATGGCGAGAGCTTTTGCCGTCTCGGTGCCACTCGCGTCAACCACGCCGGTCGCGGCGCACACCGCGACCGGGATGGACCGATTGGTTACGGAATGGTGATCGAGGAGTCGCCGTCGGCGCCGTAGGCGTCGCCCTGGATGCGCGGGCACGTAGAGTTGAACATCGCGGGGTTGTTCAGCGTCAGGGTCGCCGTCGAGGTGCTGCCCGTGAACGCACCCTTGAGCGGCTGCGAATCCAGGACCAGGCCCTCGACGACGTCGTCCCAGTTCGCGTCCACGAAGAACGCCGTGCTGCTCGCGACCGTCTGCAGACGGCCATGGATGACCGCCTTCCATTTGATCTTGAGCTTCAGGCGATCGAAGTGCGGCGCGCTCGTCAGGGTCTCACAGGTGCTTCCCGGCACGAGCCTGCCGACCAGCTTCGCGTCGACCTCGGTGATCGGCGCCTTGCCGCCGCTCACCCCGGAGTTGTCGCAGGTGCCATGCATGGTGGTCGTGACCCGGATGCGACTCGGGCTCGGGTCGCTGCTGATGAACGGTTGAAACCGGAGGCCGTCCACGTTGGTGGAAACGACCTGGCAGTCGATCGTGCCCGACGGCAACGGGGCCGCCGCTGCTGGGGACGCGCTGGTGATGGCGAGGGCGAGCGCTGCGGCGAGCGCCAATCTCGAACGGGACATGGGGTTTCTCCTCCTCGGTGTGAGTGGTGGCGGGGTAGTGGGCACCCGGCGGGACGGCAGGACCTTGGCATGGTCGGCCGCGCGTTGTCTACAGTTTTCGCGCGGCGAAACCGGGGCGCCCCTTCGGCCGGAGCACGCGATCGAAGAACGCGATCACCTCCCTCGCCGTGCGGGCGTGCACGGCGGCCCGATCGACCTCTGGGGTACGGTCGACGCAGACGTTGGCCGCGACGAATCGCCCGGGCTCGTTGCAGACCGGCATGAAGACGAAGTGCCCGGCGCCCGGGACGGTCGTGAGCCGGGCGCCCGGGATCAGGCGTTGGAAGCGGGCGGCGTTGCGATCGAAGGGGATGAGCTCGTCGCTCCGGGATGCGACGAGCAGGACGGGCAGGGCGATGCTTCGGAGGCTCGCCGCCGTGACACCCGGACCGAGGACGGGCGCCAGGGCGACGACGGCGCGGACGCGGCGGTCGCGAAACGACTTCCCGGCGTCGGCGATGTCCGGAATGGTCGCCGGATCGAACCCGTCGAAGACGGCGCAATCCGGACCGGCGCCCGCGCGGTGGCAATACGCGAAGAAGGCCTTCGGCTGGAGGCGGGCGCCCGCGAGTGCCAGGACCGTCAGCGCGCCCGAGGAATGACCCGCCGCGACCACGCGTCGCGGATCGAGGCGCGAGCCGAGTGCCGGGTCGGCGAGGAGCTCGCTCAGGACCACCGTCAGATCCGGCGGGCGTCGCCAGGCGGCGAGACGGGCCTCGAGGCTCGAGTCGCCGAAGCGATCGCCGGGATGATCGACGGCGGCCGCGACGTAACCATGCGAGGCGAGGGCCTCCGCGAGCCACGCGAGGTTGCTGCCGTCGCCGCCGCTGCCGTGCGAGAGCAGGACCAATGGCCGGCGTTGGGGCGTCGGCCGGAATGGCACGTTCCAAGCCCCGCGACCGGGAAAGATCCCGTCCCAGTAGATGGTGTGCTCGGCCGTCCCGTCGACGGCGGGATACCAGATGGTGGTCACGAGGGCGCGATCACGGGCGCGATCGCGGAATTCCCGGGTCGTCACGCCGACGGGCGGGCGCGTGGACGACGCGGATGCCGCCGCACCCACGGCATGGGTGGTGCCCGTCACGGGAGCGGCGGGCGGTGACAGGCGCGGGGCGCAGGCGGACAGCAGCAGCAGGGCCACGATGGTTCGCACCCGCTGCTCTCATCATGGGGGCCGTTGGCGCGTCAATTCAAAAGGGGGATCGCTCCCCCTTCGCCGCCGCGGCTAAGCCGCGGCGGCTCATCCCCCGGCTCGCTCGCGCTCGGCCGCGCGCTGCGCGCGGAGAATCGAACGCCGGGGCGTCAGTTCATCCCTCAGCTCGCTTGCGCGCGGAGCGTCGAACGCCGGGGCGTCGATTCATTCGCCAGCTCGCTCGCTCGGCGCGCGGAGAATCGGGTGCGGGCGGGTCGAGTCCGGATCCGCTCGCAGCTAGGAGCCTGACCCAAGACTCCAAACTCCGCGCGCGAGGGAGATCCCTCGGATGGACTACTCGCCCGTCACCGTCAGCCGGATCTCGGTGCCGCGTCCCGGTGCCGAGCGGACGTCGAGGGTGCCGCCGATCAGCTCGGCGCGCTCGCGCATGGTGACGAGACCGAGACCGCGGTTCCGGCTCTTCCTCGGGTCGAAGCCGACGCCGTCGTCGCGAACGGTCGCCATGACGCGCGGCCCGTGGCGCGCCAGCTGCACGCTGACGCGACGCGCTTGCCCGTGGCGGACGATGTTCGCGAGCGCCTCTTGCACGATCCGATAGACGTGCAGCGCGTGCTCGTCCGAGAACAGGCCGTCGACGGACGTGGTCGAGAGTCGGAGCGTGAGACCGTGCCGTTGCGTGAACTGCCGCGCATGGGTGCGGAGCGTCTCCTCGAGGCCGAGCCCGAGCAGCTCGGCGGGATGGTAGTCGCGTACCACGCGCGCCACCGACTCGGTGATCTGTCGGATGGTGGCGTGGGCGGCGGCGAGCTCCGGGTGCGGCTCCCGCGAGCTCGCGTGCGCGGCGTTCTCGATCGTGTGCAACAGGACGCCGACGGCGGCGCTCGCCTGTCCGACCTCGTCGTGCAGCTCGCGGGCGACGCGGCGCCGCTCCGCCTCGAGGGTGTGCAGCAGGCGGCGGGTGAAGCCGCGCTCGGCCGCCTCGGCCTCCTTGCGGTCGGTGATGTCGCGGATCACGGCGAAGAAGTAGCGCTCGCCCTGCACGTCGATCGGCGTGGCGCAGACCTCGATCGGGATCCGCGTGCCGTCTTTGTGGCGGTTCCGCGCCTCGAAGGGCGGCACCGCCGTTCGCGTCGCCGCGACCCAATCCCGCCACACCGCCGGAGTGAAATCGGGATTCAGGTCGGAGACGGTCATCGCGAGGAGCTCCTCGCGGGTGTATCCGACCTGCGAACAGACGCGGTCGTTCACGTACAACAGACGCCCATCCGCGGCGCAGAGCTGGAAGGCCTCGCTCGCCATGTCCGCCATCTGCCGGAAGACCGCGAGATCGAGCATGGCCGGGAGCGGCGGAGGCCGCTCGAGATCCGCCGCCGCGACGCGAATCGGGGCCTGCGCCTTCCAGGTCTGCTCGGACTCCGACGGCGGAGGTGCCAACGGTATCGCCAGGCGGATCTCCGTGCCCCGCGTCGGCTCGCTCTCGACGCTGAGCGAGCCGTGGATCAACATGGCGCGCTCGCGCATGGTGGCGAGCCCGACGCCGTGTCCCTCCGTCCCGCCGGGATCGAAGCCGACGCCGTCGTCACGGACGACGACGACCAGTTGGTCCGTGTTCTGCGTCGCGTCGATCAGCCGCGAGATGTCGATGGTGACGGACTCCGCGCGGGCGTGGTGGGCCGTGTTGGCGAGCGCCTCTTGCACGATGCGGTAGACGTGCAGCTCCTGCTCGGGGGTGAGCCAGCCCTCGATGCGAACCGTATTGAGACGGAGCGCCAGCCGGTGACGCTCCGCGAGCTGCCGCGCGTGCGCCCGGACCGTGTCCGCGAGCCCGAGACCGAGGAGCTCCGCCGGATGGTACTCGCGGACGATGCGGGCGAGCGATTCGGTGATGTCGGCGATCGTGGTGCGGGTCGCTGCGAGCGACGCCTTGGCGGACGCGGGCACGATCCCAGGATCGACGTCGAGCGTGTCGAGCAGGACGCCGATGGTGGCGACCGCCTGACCGACGTCGTCATGAAGCTCGCGCGCGACTCGTTGTCGCTCGCGCTCGATCGTCGCGAGCAGTTGCGAGGCGAGGCGCTTCCGGCTCGCCTCGACTGCCTTGCGCTCGCTGACGTCGCGCGCGACCCCGAAGATGTAGACGTCGCCCCGGTAGTCGAGGCGCGCCATGCTGACCTCCGCGGGGAAGGTCGTCCCGTCCTTGCGCCGGGTGGTGGCCTCGAGGCGCGGCAACGGTCCGATCGCGAGCGCGGAGACCTGGGCGGCGAAGCGCTCCGGCGTCATGTCCGGCGAGATGTCGCACACCGTCAGGCCGAGCAGCTCCTCCATGGAATAGCCGCCCATCTGCGCGTGCGCCTGGGCGTTGCAGTAGAGAAAGCGGCCGCGCTCGTCGAGGAGGTAGAACCCCTCGGTCGAAAGATCCGCCATGCGGCGGAAGAGTGCTAAGTCGATCGCCGGTGCGGGTGCGGTGCTGGGGGAGGGTCTCGGCTGGCTCGCAGCCACGGTGCGACGCTACTGCCGGTCGTCGAGCCCGGTCAAGTCATGCTTTCGACCCCGAAACGGCGCCATTTCGACTCGTTATGGACCACAAATCTCGTCGCGACGTCTTGAGGTGCGATTGCGGCGGATAGTACGACGCTCCGCCACGCCGCCGCACCCTCGCGTCGGAAACCTCCTAGGAGATCGCATGGCCTCGAAGACGAGCAAGAAAAGCAAGAAGGACAAGAAGGATAGAAAGGACAAGAAGAAGGGTGCGGCCACCAGAGGAGAGTTGAAGACCCCCGAGATCCTCGGCGCGAGCCCATGCGATCGCGGACCCGACAAACGCCGCACGATCAAGGTCAATCCGACGCAACGAGTCGACGCGTTCTTCCTCGTCTGCGCCGCCTCCGCGAAGGTGCGCGTCACGATCACCAAGATCGGGTCGGACGCTCTCGGCGACACGGTGCGCTCGCTCATCGAGATTCCACCGGGTCCCAACCCGCTCGTCGTGACACTGACGCCGTTGCCGCCCGGTGACTACATCGTCGCGTGGCACTACGCGGTCGCCGGTCCGTTCCAGCTCGTCGTCGAATTGCAGGTCGACGGCACGACGCGCTTCCGGAAGACGCGAACGTTCAACGACAGCCTCCCCGTCGATACGGTCACGGGTTCGATGGTGATCGCGTGATGCCGCTTCGACGAGTCGTCGGCGTGGCGGTGGCTCTGGCGCTGCTGAGCGCGATGTCGCCGCATGCATGGGCCGCGGAGGAGGAAGGGGAGGAGGCGTGTCCGGCGGGGACGAAGTCCCTCGAGGAGTATTGGACGACCGCCGTCAAGAAGGAGCTCAAGTACGACGGCGACTACCTGGACCTCCTGCTCCGCGACACGCCGACCTTCACCACGCGGTCGCAGCAGGATTCCTCGCCGAGCGCGAACGGGACCGACGCCACCTTGGTGAACGCCGCCGCATTCACCAAGCTCCTGAGCGCCGCGTTCGACCAGACCGCGGGTGATGGGGAGGGCGACGACAACGAGGGATTCACGCTCAACGTGAATCCCTTCCTCCTGGCCGTGATCGCCAACAACGACATCTACTACAGCCCGAGCCGCTATCTCGAGGAGCCCTACAAGATCATGCGACGATTCGGGGGCACGGTGACCTTCGGCGGCAAGGGCGAGTCCTTCGATCGTGACGGCGACGGCCAGGCGGACGACGCGCTCGAATCCTCGGCGCTGGACGACATCGTGACGTGGGAGCTGCGAGCGCGCCTCTGGGGAAGCCGTGATCGGCGCGAGAACTACAAGGAGATCTTCGCGGCCGTGAAGATCGAGGAGCAGGGCGACGCCAAGGTCCGAGTGTTGAAGACGTTGCGCGAGGAAAAGGCGTCGCATGAGGACGATCCGGCGTGCGTCTACGTCGAGCAATGGGACAAGTACCAAACGCTGATCGACAGCCCGCTGGCGCCATCGATCGAGGCCAACCAGGCGTACCTCGACGCGCTCAAACGCATCGACGAGCGCCTGCTGATCACCGCCGTCCTCACCGGCGTGGAGCGCAAGGAGGAGTTCGGCTCCGACAAGCACGGCATCGGGGTTCGTGCCACGTGGAAGGACCTGAACGCCAATTTCGACTGGACCCACATGGACGGCCTGACCAACGACGGCGAGGACATCGACGAGTATCGCGTCGCGGTGGAGTACGGCACCCAGATCTTGAAGGGTTGGTCGTTCAAGAAGGGCGCCGACCCGGACAAGCCCAGCCAGGGCTGGCTCAAGAACGGCATCGATGCGTCGCTCGCATTCGCCCTCGAGATCTACAACGACACGCCGGACGTGGAGCATACGACGACCGCGAAGCTCCAGGGCAAGCTCGAGATCCCCGTCAGCGAGGGTGTGCGCATGCCGATCTCGATCACGTGGGCGAACCACGAGGACCTGCTCGACGACGACGACAAGATCATCGGCCACATCGGCGTCAACCTCGACACCGACAAGCTCATGGGACTGGCGAAGGGGCTGTTGTAGCGCGGTCGACTAAGCAGGCCCGACGCCGGCGTGGGACGCCGGCGTCGGGTCGTCGCCGCGTGCCCGGTCGCTCGCGGCGGGACGCTGCCGGACGATCAACAGTGACGCCGGGCAGTCGCGAATGAGTCGCTCCGCCTGCAGGCCGAACGAGCGGTGCTCGAGACCCCAGGCCGCCCCGATGCCGACCACCACGAGATCGTAGCCGTTTTCGCACTCGTCGATGACCGCGTCGGCCGGCCGCGTGTGCTCGACCAGCTTGAGCTCGAGCCGACCGCCGCCGTCACGCCGCGTCTCACGCAGCACCTGGCGCACGGCGTCGGCCGCGCTGGGAGCGCCCGTGCGCTTGGGGTCGGGCTCGCAGATCTGCAGGATCGTCACGCTGGCACCCGCCTGGCGCGCCAGGCGCGCGGCGAGGAAAAGCGCGCCCCGATCGTGGGGCCCGCCGAGATAGGGCACGAGGACGCGGCTCGTCCAGCCGAGCCCGCGGTCGACCAGCACCGCCACGTTCGTGTCGGCCGCCCGCATCACGTCGTTCACCGTGCCGCTCAGAACCGCGCGTCCGATGATCGGCTTGTGCCAGCCGAGCAGGACGAGGTCGGCACGCTTGACGCTCGCGACGTTGCAGATGTCGCGCGCGGGATGGGCGGAGACGAACGCGAGCGGGCGGACCGCGAGGTCGAGCGTGTCGGCGCGTTCGAGGAGCGGTCCGAGGGCGGTCGCCTCCCCGGCCGAACGCTCGTGCGCGAGCACGAACGACGCGCGATCGTTCGGCGGGACGAGGCGGAGGGCATAGAGGCGATGGGCGTCGTCGGTGCGGCCGGCGAGCGCGCCGGCCACCGTGACCATCGCCGGCCCGGAGCGGTCGTAGGCGACGCACATCAGGACGCGGAAGCCATCCGACCCGGAGCCTTCGAGCTCGCCGATCGCCTCGTCGGCGAGCGACTGCGCGGGGTCGTCGGCGAGGGACTCGACGGGATAGATCCGCTCGAGCAGCGGGCTGGTCATGAACGTCGTCACCAGCGCCATCAGCACCATCATCGTGAAGAGCGTCGGCGAGATGACCCCGAGGTCGAGGCCGATGTTGAGGACGATCAGCTCCATCAGCCCGCGCGTGTTCATGAGGATGCCGAGCGCCGCCGATTCGCGCCCTCCGAGGCCGGTCAGTCGCGCGGCGACGACCGTGCCGCCGAACTTGCCGAGGCAGGCGACCGCGATGATCAGGGCGCACATCACCCAGGCCTGCGCGGTGTCGAGGAGGCCGATCTGGGTGCGCAGTCCGCTGTAGGCGAAGAAGAGCGGCAGCAGCAGGACCACGACCAGATCCTCGAGCTTGTCCGCCAGCAGCTGCGCGAAGCCCTCGCGCTTCGGCATGACGGCGCCGAGCACGAAGGCGCCGAAGAGGGCGTGGATGCCGATCACCTCCGTGGTCCAGCTCGACGCCAGCACGAGCATGAGCACGAAGGCCACGAGGTTCTGGCTGAGCCCTTCCTTGTTGGCGCTTCGCGCCGCCAGGCGCTCGAGCAGCGGCCGCACGACGCGGAGCACGAACACGACGTACACGACGGCGAGCACCGTGGTCTGGACGCCGTCGGCGAGGCTCGCCGCGCGGACGATCGAGACCACGAACGCGAGGATGCACCAGGCGGTGACGTCGTCGACGGCGGCGCAGGTGATCGCGATCGCGCCGATCTTCGTCTTCAGGAGCCGGCGCTCGGCCAGGATGCGCGCCAGCACGGGGAACGCGGTGATGCTCATCGCCACGCCCATGAAGAGCGTGAACGAGCTGAACGGAACGCCCTCGGGGGCGAGCCGTGGATAGAGATATCGAGCCAGCACGGCGCCGAGCGCGAAGGGCACGATGATGCTGGTGTGGCTGATCGCGACCGCGGCGTGGCCGCGGCCGCGGAGCAAACGAGCGTCGAACTCCAGCCCGACCAGGAACATGAAGAGGACGAGGCCGACCTGGCTCAGCATCCCGAGGAGCGGCATGCCGGCGGCCGGAAAAAGCGCGGCCTCGATCGACGGCGCGATCCAGCCGAGCAGCGAGGGGCCGAGCACGATCCCGGCCACGACCTCCGCGATCACCATCGGCTGCCGGGCGCCGCGCGTGAGGATGCCGATCAGGCGCGAGGCTCCGACGATCACGATCGTCTGGAGCAGGAACAGCGAGAGGGGATTGTGGAGCACGGCCGCCATCGGGTCGCGGCCGGAGCTTGTCAGCCGGGCCGTCGCGATGCAACGCCGCGGCGTTGACGGCGGCGCGCGCGCGAGGGCAAGCTGCCGACCGTGCAGCCCGAGACCCGATACGCGCGGAGCGGCGAGACCTTCATCGCTTACACGGCGGAGGGCAGCGGCCCGCCGAATTTGGTCGTCACCACCGGCCACTTCTTCCACCTCGAGGTGGCGCGCGAGTGGTTGCCGTTCTCGCGCTTCATGGATCGGCTCGCGTCGTTCTCGCGCGTCGTTCTTCTCGACCGTCGCGGCACGGGACTTTCCGACGGCATGGGCGCGGGAACGACCGTCGACGATGCCATGGACGACATCAGGGCGGTGATGGACGCGGCCGGTGTCGAACGGGCGGTCTTGCTGGGTGGGGCCGAGGGCGGACCCATGTGCATGCTGTTCGCCGCCACCTTCCCGCAGCGGGTGTCCGCGCTAATCTTGATCGGGACGTTCCCTCGGCGCCTCGAGGCGCCAGACTATCCCGCCGGCTACTCGCATGCCCAGCACGAACGTATCCTGAAGGTGTTCGAGGAGCGCTGGGGACGAACCGCGGTCGCCACCCGCGCGTACGCGCCGACGCGCGCCGACGATCCCGCGTTCCGGGCCTGGTACGCGCGCTTGCAACGCTACGGGGCCAGCCCGGGGTCGGCGCTCGCCTGGTATCGCCTGAGCGGCGAGATCGACGTCCGCCACGTGCTCCCGACCATCCGCGTGCCCACGCTGGTCCTGCATCGGGCCGACGACATGGTCGTGCCGGTCGCGCACGGCAGGTACCTCGCCACGGAGATCCCAGGGGCGAAGTACGTGGAGCTGCCCCGCGGAGGCAGCTACTGGTTCGACGACGACTCGGAGGACATCCTCGCCGAAGTCGAGGAGTTCATCACCGGCGCGCGTCCGACCGCCGTGTCGGATCGCCAGTTGTTGACCGTGCTGTTCACGGACATCGTCGGCTCGACCCGTCTCGCCGTCGAGCTCGGCGACCAGCGCTGGCGCGATCTCCTCGCCAGTCACCACGCCGTGGTGCGCCGTGAGCTCGCGCGCTTCCGCGGCCGCGAGGTGAAGACGGTCGGCGACGGTTTCCTCGCGACCTTCGACGGTCCGGCGCGGGCGATTCGCTGCGCCTCCGCCGTCCGCGACGCCGTCCGCGCCCTCGGCATCGAGATCCGCGCCGGCCTCCACACGGGGGAGTGCGAGCTGATGGGCGACGACGTGGGCGGCATCGCCGTCCACATCGCCGCGCGGGTGGCGGCCGGCGCCGCCAGCGGTCAGGTGCTGGTCTCGAGCACCGTCAAGGACCTGGTGACGGGCTCGGGTCTCTGCTTCGAGGATCGTGGCTCGCACGACCTCCACGGTGTGCCGGGAGCGTGGCGTCTCTTCTCCGTGGAGGGATGAGCGATCCTCGCATCGACCTCAGCGAGGCGCCAACGCCGTGACCGGCGTATCGCCCTCGACCTGCTCGTCGCTACGGCCGGACAGGTCGATGGCGATTGAAACCCTTCTGGCGGACTCCTCGCCCTCGGCCGGCTGGAGAATCCCCATGGTTTCGGACGACATCTTGAACGGTAGGGGTGGATCTCCCCCTGCTTTCTCGATCTCTCTCTGCACTACTCGGGCTCGGACATAGGCGAGCTGGACGTTGGTTTGGATATCGAGGTCAGCAAGATCGAGATCGCGGACCTCAGCTCGATGGCCTATCGGTAGCCAATCAGGGGCGCGCTTCAGGCACCTTGAGAGGATTTTCTCCTCCGACGCGTGACCGATGAGCGTGATCTTCTTGATCGCCAGCCGACCGTCCTTGGTCTCCCGAGTTTTCGCCAAGAAATGCTTCCACCAGTCGCTTTTTGCCAAAGGGTCGTAGTCGCAGCTCTCCGATTCCGCGCCATCTCCCTCCAGCAAGAACGGCCCCACCGAGGAGCAGGCATTGTCCCGTACCACGAATAGGTTTGTGCTTGGCCATCCGCTGACGGCGACACGCTTGTCGCGTCGATTGCAATCGAACATTCCATCCGTGAGCAATCTGGCCAATTCGATCTTGGCCGATAGCAGCATGGGATCAGTCGCCGTACTGCTCACGTGCACAGGCTGGTATCCCGTGGCGGATGCCACGAGGCGACCGGCTTGGTCGATCGAACCGGCGATGTCGTCGCGTCCGAACCACGCCATCAATGAAAGGATCAACACGAGCAACGGTATCGTACCAATGGCTGCGCCGCGCACCATTGCCGTTGCGGTGCGCATTTCGCCCTGTCGGAGACGCGTGTGGAGATCCTTCATCTCTTCCATGTGGTCACACCGCAACCGCGCGCGCTCGTCGTGATTCTCTTGAGCCAACCGCACGCGTTCTGAGGTGAGCTGCCCGATGACCCGGTCGCGATCCTCGTGCAGAGCGTTGATCGTGCGAGTGTGCGACTCCGTCAGAGACTTACGTTGCGACTCGATCTCGTTCGTCAGGTCGTTTACCTGTGACGTGAGCATCGTTTGTGCATCGGCTGCCAGCTGGCCACTCAGCTGAGCGGCCGAGAGATCTCGTTGAAAGGCCGTCGTCGCATCCGACAACGCGCGCTGGCTGACCGCCTTTGCCTCGGCGAGCTCGAGCTTGAGTCGTGCCTCGGTCGCGGCGAATTCCCGCTCTACATTCGCCAGCTTCTTCGAGAGGACATGCGCTCTGGACGACCGAATCTCGATGACATTGCCGAGCAGGTCGAACTGCACCTTGGTAACGAGCTCATCGACGCTCGTATACGGTTTGGGTGCGATCATGGTCCTGTAGGGCGCATGCCAACTGGTCGCGGTAGCAGGCTGGGGCGGATCGAGGAGCCTCTCGTAGATGAAGATGAGCGGCCAGCCTCCCTTCCGTTGTTTTCTGAGAGCGCATTCGATTTCCAATTCCGAGAAATAGCGAGCGTCGTATCCGGGGGGTCGCTGGGCCTGCGGGATTTCGGATCCTTCGTGCGATGGATCGAACAGCGCGACGAAGAGGTCGCACTGGTCCACCAATCGCACCGACTCTGCGACATTGGTGGCCCCCGAATCAGGGATCTTCTCGAAAAGTCGCGTCTCGAGAGTCGCGAAGGGTTTCAGGGCTTCATCGAGCGCTTTACGCTCGTCCTCGAAACCGTGATGCGGTGACGAGATCATGACTCGCAGATCTCTGTCGTCGGCATCGTCCGAAAAGCCGCGCTCCGCGACCACCTCGTCGATGTCCGCGGTGGGAATAGTCTTTAGCGCTCGAATGAGCCGCTCGAACATCTCCCAACGCTTCATCTGATCCCTCCTGTTTTCGAAGTGACCGTCTCCTTCAATCGAATTCCTCGGAAGATCAACCGTAATCGGTGCCGGGCATGGGAAGAGCGTATCGCGATGGAACAGTTTTTCTTCTGGGGCGATGAACCCCGAGATCTCGACGGGTATGGTCCCGATGGGTCTCGTGCGGAAGCGCGCGATTGCCTGAGCCGCGCTTGATGCTCCCGACGGCCGCCGTCGCTCAAGCTCTAGCTGGGAAGTGGGGTCTTCTTCGCCGGCGGCAGATCGATCTTCAAATGGAGCTCGCGCAGGCGCTCGGGAGGGACGGGCGCCGGCGCCTGCATCAGCAGATCCTGCGCCTTCTGGTTCAGCGGAAACGCGATCACCTCGCGGATGTTCGGCTCGTCGGCGAGCAGCATGACGATGCGGTCGATGCCGGGCGCCGTGCCGCCGTGCGGCGGCGCGCCGAACTTGAAGGCGTTCAGTAGGCCGCCGAAGCGCTCCTCGACGTCCTCTTGCGAGTAGCCCGCGATCGCGAAGGCCTTGTACATGACGTCGGGGCGGTGGTTGCGGATCGCGCCCGACGACAGCTCCACGCCGTTGCAGACGATGTCGTACTGGTAGGCCTTGATGGTGAGCGGGTCCTGGCCCTCGAGCGCTTCCAACCCGCCCTGCGGCATCGAGAACGGGTTGTGGCTGAAGTCGATCCTCTTGGTCTCGTCGTTCCACTCGTACATCGGGAAGTCGACGATCCAGCAGAAGCGGTAGGCATCCTTCTCGATCAGCTCGAGGTCGGTGCCGAGCCGCGTCCGCACCTGCCCCGCCGCGCGCTCGGCATCGGCGCGCGGCCGGCAGACGAAGAACACCGCGTCGCCGTCGGCGAGCCCCGCCGCCTCGCGGAGCGCGGCCAGCTCGGGCTCCTTCAGGAACTTGGCGATCGGCCCGCGCGCCTGGCCCTCGGCGAAGATGATGTAGCCGAGACCCGGCAGGCCGAGCTCCTTCCCCCAGTCGTTCAGCTTGTCGAACTGGCTCCGCGACCAGCGCGCGGCGCCCGGGGCGGGGATGCCGCGCACCACCGCGCCGGCGGCGATCGCCGATGCGAAGGCCTTGAACTCGGAGCCGCGGAAGATCTCGGTCAGGTCGGTGATGCGGATCGGGTTGCGGAGGTCGGGCTTGTCGGATCCGAAGCGCAGCATCGCCTCGTCGTAGGCGATGCGCGGGAAGGGCGGGGCGGTGACGGCGCGGCCGCGGCCGAACTCCTCGAACACGCCGTGCATCACCGGCTCGACCGCGGCGAACACGTCGTCCTGCGACACGAAGGACATCTCGAGGTCGAGCTGGTAGAACTCGCCCGGCGAGCGGTCGGCGCGGCTGTCCTCGTCGCGGAAGCAGGGCGCGATCTGGAAATAGCGGTCGAAGCCGGCGACCATCAGCAGCTGCTTGAACTGCTGCGGCGCCTGCGGGAGCGCGTAGAACGAGCCGGGATAGAGCCGCGACGGCACCAGGTAGTCGCGCGCGCCCTCGGGCGAGCTCGAGGTCAGGATGGGCGTCTGGATCTCCATGAAGCCCTGGTCGGTCATGCGGCGGCGGATGGTCGCGATCACCTGGCTCCGGAGCACGATGTTGCGGTGCAGCCGCTCGTGGCGGAGATCGAGGAAGCGGTAGCGAAGCCTGAGCTCCTCCGGCGTCTCGGTGTCGGCGTTCACCGGAAACGGCACCTGCTCGGCGCCGCCCAGCACCTCGAGCTCGCGGATCGCGATCTCGATGGTCCCGGTCGCGAGCTCGGAGTTCACCGTCTCCGCCGAGCGCCGCGTGACCTCGCCGCCGATCGCGACGACGGTCTCGGGTCTGAGCGCCTCGGCGCGCGCGAAGATCGGGCTCGTGACGTCGACCACGCATTGGGTGATGCCGTAGTGGTCGCGGAGGTCGACGAACAGCAGCTGTCCGTGATCGCGCATGCGATGGACCCAGCCTGCCAGGCGTACGCTCTGGCCGGCGTCCCCGTCGCGGAGCGCGCCGCAGGTGTGGGTGCGGTAGTGGGTCCGGGACATCCGGGGTGAGCTATCGCGCCGGCCCGCCGATCGCAAATCGTCGCCGCGCTTCTTGAGTCCGACGTTCCGCCTCGGGTAGAGCCCGTTCATGCGATGCATCGAGGGTGCGTGTCGGTCGGCCCGCATCCTCGCCCTGGTGCTGACGGGGGTCGCGGGCTGCGGGCCCGCGCTCACGGAGAAGGGCCGCTACACGCTCCTCCACCCGACCCCGCGCGCGCACATGCGCGAGATGAGCACCGACCGGCCCGACGCGACCGAGAGTCCCTACACCGTCGATGCCGGCCACGTGCAGGTCGAGCTCAGCCTCTTCGACCTCGCCCACGACCAGCACCGCGGCGTCGAGACCACCACGCTCGCGGTCCTGCCGTCGAACCTCAAGCTCGGCGTGTTGAACGACGTCGACGTCCAGCTCGTGCTGACGCCCTATCTGCGCGAGTCGATCGAAGGCGAGGGCGACGGCGACGACGCGAGCGACGGTTTCGGCGACGACACCCAGATCCGCGTCAAGGTGAATCTCTGGGGCAACGACGGACCGGGGCCGAGCGCGATGGCGATCATGCCGTTCGTCGAGTTCCCGACCGGATCGGGCGAGCTCTCGAACGATCACGTCGAGGCAGGCCTGATCCTGCCCTATGCGCTCGCGCTCCCGGCCGAGATCGGGCTCGGGCTCATGGCCGAGGTCGATCTCGTCTGGGACGACGAGACGTCCGACTACGACGCCGAGCTCCTCCATACGGCCGAGGTGGGCCGCGACGTCCCGGGCATCCCGAGACTCGGCAGCTTCGTCGAGTACATCGGGGTCGCGCGCGACGTGCCCCGGGGCGCCTACCAGACCTTCGCCCGCGCCGGCCTCGCGTACGCGCTCTCCGACGACTGGGTGCTGGACTGCGGAGCGACGCTCGGCATCACGGCCGACGCCGAGGACGTGAGCGGCTTCGTCGGCATGTCGTTTCGGCGGTGAGGCGCGCTACCCCCGACGCGGGCCGCCTGCTAGAGCAGGGCCATGCCTGACCGCATCGTCCGGGGCGCGGCTTGACGCGACAGCCCAGCGCGGCGGACGGACGGCTCCATTGGGGCGAGTCGCGCGAGATGAGCGCGCTCGAGACTCTGATGTGGCGCGTCGAGATCGATCCGCGTCTCCGCTCGACGATCTCCGGGCTCGAGATCCTCGACTGCACGCCGGATTGGGAGCGCTTTCTCGCGGCCGCCGATTGGGGCACGCGCATGGTGCCGCGCTTCCGTCAGAAGGTCGTCGAGCCCGCGCTCGGGATCGGCAATCCGTGCTGGGTGAACGATCCCGACTTCGACCTGCACTACCACGTGCGGCGCATGCGTCTTCCCCTGGGCGGCGGCTGGCGTGCGCTCTTCGCGGCCGCCGAGCAGGTCGCAATGACGCCCTTCGATCGCGCCCGCTCGCCGTGGGAGTCGTATCTCTTCGAGGGGCTCCCCGACGGGCGGGCCGCCCACATGCTGAAGATGCACCACTCGACGACCGACGGCATGGGCGGCGTGCAGCTCTTCTCGCAGCTGCACTCGCGGACGCGCGAGTCGAATCCCTTCAAGCCGCAACCGCCGTCGCCGTTGCCGGAACGGCAGACGCCGGTCGGGTTGCTGCTCGAACAGCTCGCGCGCGACGTGCAGGCCGTGCCCGGGCTCGTGCAACAGGCCGGTGCGGCGGCCTTCGGCGCGCTCATGCGGCCGCGTCAGACGATCACGGCGCTGTGGCGCTTCGGGAGCTCGATGGCGCGCGTCACCGCCGAGCCCGCCGCGACGGGCTCGCCGCTGCTCCGCCGGCGGAGCCTCTCCTGGCATTTTCTCGCGCTCGACGTCGCCTTCGCGGATCTCCGCGCGGCCGCCAAGACCGTCGACGCCTCGATCAACGACGCCTTCGTCGCGGCGCTGCTCGGCGCCTTTCGCTTCTATCACCAGGCGCTCGGTCATCCGATCGACGAGATGCCGATGGCGATCCCGATCTCGGTCCGTCGCGAGGGCGACGCGGCCGGCGGCAACCGCATCGCCGGTGCCCGCTTCGCCGGGCCGGTCGGCATCGCCGATCCCCGCCAGCGCATGCAGGCCATCGGTGCGCTCGTCCGCTCCATCCGGAGCGAGCCGGCGCTCGACGGCATGTCGGTGCTCGCCCCGGCGCTGGCGCGCCTGCCCGCCGCGCTGCTGAGCGCCGTCGCGGGCGGCATGACCAAGTCGAACGATCTGCAGGCGAGCAACGTGCCCGGCCTGCGCGAGGAGCTCTATCTCGCCGGCGCGCGCATCGAGCGCGTCTACGGCTTCGGCCCGCTCCCGGGCTGCGCCGCGATGATCACGCTCAACACCCACGGCGATACCTGCTGCGTCGCCGCCAACATCGACCCGGCCGCCGTGACCGAGACCGAGCTCTTCGGGCAGTGCCTGGTGCGCGGCTTCGACGAGGTGCTGGCGCTGTATCCCGCCTCGGCGCCGCCCGTGCGCCGCGCCTGACACCCGGTCCCATCCCCTGTCGCTCCGTGCTCGCGCGCTGACGCGGATGCTCGACGAGAAGGAGTGACGGGAGTCGAATTTTCACTCGTTCCGAATCCATGGTAGCGCCGACGGACATGCAGCATTCCGTGCCGCACGCCCTACCCGGTGCCAGGGCCGCCCTCGTCGTCGCCCACCCCAGTCACGAGTTGCGCGTGCACGGCTGGCTGCAGATCGCGCGGCCGCGCGTGCTCGTGTTGACGGACGGTTCCGGGCGGTCCGGCGCGCCGCGCCTCGCGTCGACGAGCGCGGTCGTCTCGGAGGTCGGTGCCGTGCCCGGCGCGCTCTTTGGCCGGATCTCCGACCTCGACCTCTATGCGGCCGTTCTCGGCCGGGACGTCGCCTTCTTCGTCGAGCTGGTCGAGCTGATCGCCGCGGATCTCGGCGACGCTGGCGTCGACTACGTGGTGCGCGACGCCGAGGAGGGCTACAGCGCGGCGCACGATCTCGCCGCCGTTCTCGTCGATGCCGCGGTCGCGCTCCTGGAGGCGACGGACGGCCGTTCCATTCCGCGCTTCGACTTCCTGGTGGTGAGCGCGCCGGAAACGTTCGGGCCGGGAGCGAACGGCGGCGACGTCTGGATTCACCTCGACGACGCGATGTTCCTCCGCAAGGTCCACGCGGCGCGCGGCTATCATCCCAAGCTCGCGGCCGAGGTCGAGACGGCGCTGGCGGGCGCGGCGCTGCACGGCACGCGGCGCTTCTCCGAGCCCGAGATCGAGGGCCGCGTCGACGTCGAGGTGGTCGACAAGGTCGTCGCCGCATTGCAGTCCCGCCCCGAGCTCGAGGCGAAGCTGCAGCACGCGCTCGGCGGCATCGCCATCGAGGCCTTCCGGCACGAATGCCTGCGGCCGGTTCGCGGTCGCGCCGGCGGCGAGCGCGCCGGCGGGAGCGTGCCGGCGAGGCGCCCTTCTACGAGCTCTACGGCGAGCAGCTGGTCGCCGCCGGCCGTTACCGTCAGGTGATCCGCTTTCGCGAGCACATCGAGCCGATCGCCGAGGCGCTCCGGCGCCACGTCGACGCGAGCGCCCGCGAGCGCGCGTGAGGGTCCTGATCACCAACAAGAGCTTTCGCGTCCGTGGGGGCGCGGAGCTCTACGTGCGCGACCTCGCCGGCGCGCTGCTCGACCGCGGCCATCTGCCCGTCGTGTACAGCACCGACCCGGGCGAGGTCTCGCGCGAGATCCGCGCGCTCACCATCCCGGTGATCGACGACCTCGAGGCGCTGGCGGAGGCGCCGGACGTGATTCACGGCCAGGACCACGTGCAGACGATGACGGCGCTGTTGCGGTTTCCCACGGTCCCGGCGGTGTTCTTCTGTCACGGCTGGACCGCCTGGGAAGCGGCGGCGCCGCGCTTCCCGCGCATCCTCCAATACGTGGCCGTGGACGATCTGGGTCGGGATCGCCTGCTCTACGAGCACGCCATTCCGGCGGACCGGATTCGCGTGGTCTTGAACTTCGTCGACCTGAAGCGCTTCCAGCCGCGCGGGCCGCTTCCCGCGCGGCCGGTGCGCGCGCTCAGCCTCAGCAACTACCTCAGGGAAGATACCGGCCTGTGGGAGATCCGCGAGGCGTGTGCGCGCGCGGGGATCGCACTCGACGCGCTCGGACTCGGCGTCGACAAGGTGTCCGGAGCACCCGAGGACGTTCTCCGCGATTACGACGTGGTGTTCGCGAAGGGCAGGAGCGCGCTCGAGGCGCTCGCGGTCGGGACGGCGGTCGTCGTGTGCGGGGCGCGCGGCGTGGCCTCGCTGGTCACGACCGAAAATCTCGACGAGCTGCGCGCGCTCAATCTCGGCATCCGGACGACGCGGCGACCGCTCACCGCGGAGGTCCTGCACGGCGAGCTGTCCCGCTACGACGCCGCCGACGCCGCCCGCGTGTCGCGGCGGATTCGCGAGACCGCCGGGCTGGACACGGTCGCCGACGAGATCGTCGCGATCTACCAGCAGGTGATCGCCGCCCAGCGCGCCCGCGGCGCGTCCGATCCCCTCGACGAGATGCGCGCCACCGCGGCGTATCTGCGCTGGCTCGCGCCGACGTTGACCGACGTCTACGCCGTCGACAGCCGTGCCATCGCCGCCGGGATCGAGCGCGAGCGCTGGCGCGCCGAGTGCGAGCGGCTGGGCGAGCAGCTGGACCGTGACGCCTCGTTGAGCACTCGCCTCCGGCGTGGCTACGGACGCGTCAAGCAGCGCTGGGCCGTGCCCGCGTATCGCAGGCTCGGGGCCCTCCTCAAACGCGGCGTGTGAGAGCAGGGGTTCCGATGTTGCGAGGGCGTGATCTCGTCGTCGTCGTGCTCGCCTGCGCGGTGCTCGCGTGCGGGAACGACGGAGGCGATGAACGTCCGGTGCCGACCGGCACTCCGACGCTCCCGACGCCGACGCCGGTGGCGACGGTGCTGCCGGCAGGCGCGCTCGATCCGAGCTTCGGTGCGGGCGGCCTCGTGACGACCTCCGTCGACGGCACCTTCGAGAGCCTCGCGACCGCGATCGCCGTCCAGACCGACGGTAAGATCGTGGTCGGAGGTGGCGCGAGCCCGCTGGATGCTCCGGGAAGCACCGGCCTGCTGCTGCGGCTCGAGCCCGACGGGTCGCCCGACCCGAGCTTCGGTCGGGGCGGCGCGGTCACCCTCACCGTCGGTGGATCGACGGTCGTCGAGGCGATCGCGATCGCGCGTGACGGCAAGATCCTCGCCGCCGGAGGATCGGACGGGGTCGGTGCGGTCATCGCGCGCTTCGACGCCGACGGCACGCTGGACCCGAGCTTCGGTCGGGGCGGCATCGTCACCCGACGCGTCGGCGAGCTGAGCCACGCTCTCGACGTGGTGGTGCAGGCGGACGACCGCATCGTCGCCGTCGGGTCCACCGCCGGGGCGGTCACGCGATCGCGGTTCGCCGTCGCGCGCTGGCACTCCGACGGCTCGCCCGACGAGGGTTTCGGGCGTGACGGCTTGGTGACGACCAACGTCGGCGGCAGCGCCGAGGCGCAGGCCGTCGTGATCCAAGCGGACGGGCGTCTCGTCGTCGGCGGCACGGTCACGGACGCCGACGGCGCCGGCACCTTCGCCGTGGTCCGCTATGCGTCCGACGGAACGCTCGAACGAAGCTTCGGCGAGCGCGGGGTCGCCGCCGTCACCCCGGCCCGGGGCTTCGGCAGCCTGCTCGCCGCGCTCGTCGTGCAGGCCGACGGGTCGATCGTCGCCCTCGGATCGGCGAATCCGTTCGGCTTCGTCGATCAGCCGCCGTGGCTCGCGCTCGTCCGCTTCGATCGCGACGGCCGCCTCGATCCGAGCTTCGGCAGCGACGGCCTGGTGCGGCAAGGCCTCGGCGGCAACACCTTTCCCACCGATCTCGTGCAGCAGCCCGACGGCAGGCTGGTGGTGGCCGCGCACGTCAACGTCGACGAGCGCCTGCGCTTCGCGGTCGCCCGCTTCGAGCCGGACGGCGTGCTCGACCGCGGCTTCGGAGACGGCGGCGTCGTCACGACGCCCGTCCGCGCCGCCACCTTCACGAGCGGGGCCGCGCTGCAGCCCGACGGCAAGATCCTGGTCGCGGGCTTCGCCGAGGACATCTCGCCGTTCGAGATCGTGATCGCCCGCTATCTCGGCACCGCGGCCACGCCGGCTCCGTAACCGCCTGTACTCGGCGCCCGCGACCGCCGCGCGGGCTCTCAGGGTGTCGCGGGCAGGCAGATCAATTTCAGCATGTCGGTGTCGCGCGTCCCGTCGTATTGCGTCGCAATCGTCTTGAGGACGAGCTTGCCGACGCGATAGGCCCCGGCGCTGCCGCGGAGCCCAACCGGAACCGCCGCCGCCGGGCTGCAGACGTCGCGCGCCGACGGACCGACGATCGTGGAGGGAATGGTGCCGGCGAGCGCGGCGCGCGCCGCGGCGACCACGGGCAGCTTGGCCGCCTGGCTCGTCGACGGGGCGCGCAGCTGCCAGGAGGACAGGCGGCTCCCCGCAGTGCAGCCGGGGATGTCGGTGTTGTTGGCGCACTGCCGGATGTGGAAGGTGCAGGTGCCGGCGGCGCCGTCGAAGTCGCAGCGCGAGTCGCCGTCGGTGCAGGTTTGGGTCCGCCGGAACTTGCCCTTCTCGAGGAGCGGATCATTGGCGGGGTTCTCCACCGACCATTCGGTGTAGCACTCGGTCGTGCTCGAGCCGCCGCCGGGCACGCGCTCGAGCGCGCAGGTCGGCGAGCAGCCGTCGCCGGCGACGGCATTGCCGTCGTCGCAGAGCTCGCCGCAGGCCGGATAGGGCACCCCGTCGCCGCAGCCGATCCCCGCCTCGACCGCGCAGCTCGCGCTGCAGCCGTCGCAGTCCTCGCGGTTGCCGTCGTCGCAGGTCTCGCCGCCGTCGATCACGCCGTCCCCGCATCCCGCGGGGCGGCAGTTGGTGCGGCAGGCGTCGGGTGTGACGTCGCTGTTGGCGCCGGCGTCGTCGCAGAGCTCGCAACGGGCGTCGATCGCGCCGTCGCCGCAGACCGAGGTTCCGGGCGTGCAGAGCGACACCACCGTCGCCTGCACGAAGTCCGTGCCGAAGTAGCTCGTGACGTTGACGAAGCTGCCGCTCGTCAAGCGATCCGTCCGGATGTCGAGCGTGGCGGCGGTCGAGACGGTGATCGGGGGACCGAAGGGCACGTCGTTCGGGTCGAAGCCGCGCGCGCGCGTACCGCTGAGGGCCTCGGCCCAGGTCACGTAGAGGTTGCCCGCGAGGTCGAACGCGGCGTCCGGACGCACGGCGATCTCCGGGGCAGTCGCGTGCACCAGAAACTCGGGGGCGAGCGGGGTGCCGTCGATGGCGAATCGACGCGCCCAGATCTCCCGAGGGATCGGGCCCCCCGGGGAGCGCACCCCGATCATCGCGACCGTGGCGCCGTCGGGGCTGACGGCGAGTCGACGGAACTGGCTGGCGGTGCTGAAGTCGAATTGCGGGCCGCGCGGCTGCCCGTCCGAGAGGTACGAGCGGCCGAATGCCCGCGCGTTCCCACCGATCTGGCCGCCCCAGCCCACCATGAAGCCGCCGTCGGCGAGCCGCACCACGTCGAGGTAGGGATCGGGGATGCCGGCACCGACCTCGACGGACGGGCCGCGCGGGTTGCTCTCGAGATCGTAGAGGCGCGCCACCACGTGCTGGGTAACGGCCACTGGCGACCGCAGGCTCTCGTACCAGAAGACGACCGCGCCGATGCCGATGCCGGCCGCGGCAACCTCGCGGCCCAGCCACTCGACGCCGGCGGCGTCGGTGATCTCGAACTGGTCCTCGATCCCCGCACCGCTCTCATCGAGCCGGGCTCCCAGCATGCGCGCGCCGTTGTCGTGGTGAATCCAGGCGGCGAGGTAGCCGCCCGCGATCGACGCGATCGTCGGCGCCCGGACGGTGTTGATGTTGCCCTCGGTGCGGTGCGCGAGTCCGGTCGGGCCCAGCGGCGTCGCGCGACGGGTTACGACGGCGCGCGGCAGCGGTGCCGTGTGGTCGGTGGTCAGGTACTCGTGCCAGACCGCGACGAAGCTGCCGTCGTCGCCGGCGGCGACGTCCGAGCTCTCGAGTCCGTAGTCCTCGACCGTCAGGCCGACGGTGAAGCTCGGGACCTCGACGTGTTGCGCGAGCGCCGTCGAGGCGGCGAGGGTGCAGGCCGCGATCGCGGCGAGCGCGAATTGCAAGGGGGGGTGGCGGCGCATGCGGATCCTCCGAGTAGGGTCGAGGAATGTGAGGCGCCGACCTTAAACCGGCGCCCCCGACCCGGACAAGAGAAAAGTCGACGCCGCCTCCGGTCAGGGCCGCTCGATCCAGATTCTCTTGTGCGCGGGATGAATGGTGATGCGCAGCTGATCCAACAATGCCATCCCGACGCGTCCGGCGACGCGCGGATGATGCCACCCGCCCTGCGGTTGCTCCTGGATCAACACCTGCGTCTTCCCATGCTCCTCTCCGAGCGCGCGCAATGAGCGGAGCTCCGAGACCATGACCTGGGTCCCGCCGCCGATTCCCGTTGCTTGCGCCCAGCGCTTCTGCGGAACGGTGAGCACGTCGGGATGCTGCTTGACGAAATCCTGCCAGAGCGTGACCGCTGCGCCCTGACCCGAATCGAGGAGGAGCCAGACATCGAGGCCGCCTTCGAGCGTCGCCTCGACGTAGGGGAGTTGATTGATGCGCAGGAGCGCCGATTGGCTGGGCGGCGGTACGAAGCGCTCGCTATCGTGGATCGTCAGGCTGCCGCGAGCGAAGTCGATCGTGAAGGGAGCGGAGCCCAGGGTGGGGAAGCCGATCAAGCCGCTGAACTGGCCCATCGAGTTGACATCGCCGAGGTCGACGGCGACGGCCGGCGTGCTCTCGAGGGGCAGCCCGGCGGCGGTCAGGCTCCGCACTTGGCGGAAGCTCGCCTGCGACTCCGCAAGCGCTCCCGCGACCCTGGTGTCGATGACCGCGGGGAGCTGCAGCTCGTCGGCGAGCTGCAGATCGATCAAGAGTGCTCCGGCGCCGGTGTCGACGAGAAAGTCTCCGACCTCGCGATCGTCGATGCGGGTCGGCGCGAACACGTAGCCGTCGCGGCGGACGAGTGGAATCGTCCGAGCGCCGAGCGCGTCGGCGGCAGGGGCGGTGACCGCGACCGCGGACGGTGGCAGAGGCACTCTCGCGGGCGAGACACCACCGGCACACCCGGCGGCGAGGAGCAGGGCGGCGATCGGCGCGCGGATCACGTCAGCGGCAGCGCAGCTTCGGGCCCTTGATCGTGCAGGTGCGATGGCGCTGCTCGCGGAGCGGGCCCAAGATGCCCGGGAACGCCGGGCGAGCGACCGTGACGGCGACGGTCACCGCCGGAAAGCTCGGGCTCGGCAGCGGGACGCCCTTGGCGCGGAGATCGAGCTGGTAGACGGGCGGCGCGTCCTTCTTGATCACCCGCCGTAGGCGCGCCTTCCGGACGCCCGCGATCACGCCGAGCTTGTCCTTGTATTCCCAGCGCGCGCCGACCGGCGGCTGGAGCTGCCAGCGCTCCGGCGGAATGGTCGCGGTGAAGAGCACGCCGCTCCGATCGGACACCGTGAGCGTGAAGCCCTCGTCCAGGGTGGGGTCGATCGCGAAGTCGTCGAAGGCGACGGGGATGCCCGCCTGCACGCGGATCTGGTCCTCGGACATGTCGACGCGCGGCTCGACGAGCGCTTCCACTTGGTTCACGCCGGGCGTGGCGACGAGCGCGCCGGTCGGGTCGTAGACGCGCGTCGAGAGGATCTCGAGGCTCCGGTACTGGCCGGCGGAGAGGCCGCTCCCGACCTGCACGAGCCCGAGCGCGTCCAGATCCTCGCCGTCCGCCTCCAGCCAGACGGAGATCGGCGTGTCGACGAGCGTGCACGCCTCGGGGTCCGCGGCCGTGCCGCAGGTCTCCATGGTGGCGCGCACCGTCGCCTCGACGCGGTAGAAGCCGGTGGTGCAGAACGGCGACGAGCCCACGATGCCGTTCAGGACGAGGCGCACGAGCGGCACCCGCGGGAAGTCCGACATGCGCCATTCGATCCGGCCCGACTCGAAGTCGCAGGGCCCGTATATCGGCACCATGTTGCAGGCATAGGGCGCGCCGCCCGGATCGGGCGTGCTGCAGGGCTCGTAGGGCACGGTCAGGTTGCTCGCGAAGGTCTCCCGGGTGGTCGCGCCGAGGCCGGCCGCCGCGATCGGATGGCCGTCGGGGGCGATCACGGCGATGCGGGAGATCTCGTAGTTGGCGCGAATCAGGTCGATGTTCTGCAGCTCGACCAGGAGGTTCACCGTGTTGAAGCTGGTGGGCCGGTTGTTGAGGAAGACGGGATTGACGATGTCCTGGAAGGTGCAGAGCCCGCTCGTGCAGATGACCTCGTCCGACTCCATCGGCTCGGCCGTCGTCCGCACGCCGACGTCGAGGTAGTACTGGCCGGTCTGGCAGATGCCGGGTCCGCGCCGCGGGCCGTTGACGGTGACCAGCGGCAGGAATTCGACCGAGCTGCGGATGCTCGCCGTCGCATCGCCCGTCGAGCACATCGACGTCGCCGGCGGATTGCAGGCGGGAATGCCGTTTCGCGACACGGTGTTGGGGGCGAGGCACGGCAGGTACGCCTGCGTGAGGTTGGCCGAGAGGCTCGTCCGGGTGTCGCCGGCGCGGGTCTCTAGCTCGGCGGCCGAGAGCGGCGCGGCGAGCGCCAGCAGCGAGAGTAGTACCGGGATCGAGGTTGGTGTGGATCTCATGCGGCGCTCCTCGTTGCTGGCGTTCAACTGCAATTCAACTTGTCGATCCCGAGGCGGCACGTGCGGTTCCCCTGAGCGTCGAACGGCAGCACGTGCAGCGGGCGGGCGATCCGGATCGCGACGGTCGCGCCCGGGAAGTCGGCGGCGGAAAGGTCGACGCCGCGCGCGCGCAGATCGACCTGGTAGCCAGCCGTCACGCCCGCCTTGGTGACGCGCTTGATGCGTATCGTGCGGAGGCCGGCGAGGATGCCGCCCTCGTCCACGTAGTCCCAGCGCGAGCCGATCGGCGGCTGCAGCTGCCAACGCACGCCGGGGACGGTGACGTCGTAGAAGACGCCGCTCCGGTCGCTCACCGTGACCCTCACGCCCGCGTCGAGCGTCGGGTCGAGCGGCAGCTCGTCGGGCGTGACTGGGATGACCGCCTTCACGCGCAACTGATCGCGTTTGCGCGTGACGAGGAGCTTGCTCGGGCTCCGCACGCTGGTGACGCCGGGAGCGGCAAGCGCGCTCCCCGTCGGGTCGAGGATGCGGGCGGACACGACCTGGTTCACGACGTAGGTGCCGCCGAAGGCGCCGATCGCGAGCGGGGCCGAGAGCTCGCGGCCACGCGCTGTCATCGGGACGTCGAGGGTCTGATCGACGACCGTGCAGACAGCCGAGTTCGGAGGGGTGCCGCAGGCGCGCACGGTGGGGCGGACGACCGCCTGGAGCCGGTGCGTTCCGCTCTTGCAGAGCGGGGACGAGCCCGCGACGCCGGTGAAGGTGGCGTGGGCCTCCCACGCGAAGGTCCCGGGGTCACGCCCGAGCGTCAGCGCGGCGCTCTCGTAGTCGCACGGCGATGCCCACGGGGCGACGCTGCAGAGGCCGCCCGAGAGCGGCTCGGGCGCGGTGCATTGGGGATGGGGGACCGTCAGGTTGCTCGCGAGCACGTGGTCGATGCCGTCCGTACCGATCGCCGCGATCGGCAGGCCGTCCGGCGCGACCACCGTGACGCCCATGATCTCGATGTTGCTGCGAACCTCCTGGACGTCGCGGAGCGGGAGGACGAAGAAGGGGCTGAACAGCGGGACGACGATGACGGTGTCCTCGAACGTGCACTGGCCGCTGGCGCAGGCGAGCTCCGGCCCGCCGATGGCGGCGGCGTCGTCGGCGCTCACGCGGACGGCGACGTGCAACATGTAGGTGCCGGTCTGGCACTCCGGCGGCCCGACGTTCTCTTCCGACAGCTCGAGGTCGATGTGCCCCTGTGGGTTCACGAAGAGCCGCGACTCGATGTCGAGCACCCCCGAGACGAAGCCGCAGGCCGACGTCACGGCCGGATTGCACGCCGGGAAGCCGTTGCTCGTGACGTCGTTCGGCGCGAGGCAGGGAGCGTAGGCGCGCCCGAAGACGGCGTGGTAGCGCCCGCCGGCATCGTTCTGCCGTACCTCCACCGCGAAGGCCGCCGTGGTTCTGATCGACGTGGCGAGCAGCAGCGCCAGCGCCAGGAGACCCGTCAGGGGGGATCGCCGCGCGCCCATGATCCTACTTGCAGACCAGCTTGCCGCTGCTGGCGCGGCAAGTCCGGTTGTTCTGCACGCGCAGCAGGTCGTCGATGCCCTGCACCACGCGACGGACGTCGAGCGTCATCGTGACCTCGGGGACGGCCGGCAGGACGACGCCCCTCGCGGTGAGGTCGAGCTTGTAACCGATCACGAGCCCCTTCTTGGCCACGCGCTTCACGCGGATCTTCCGGACGCCGTTCAGGACGCCGTCCGGGTCGACGTAGTCCCAGCGCGAGCCGAGCGGCGGCTGCAGCTGCCAGCGGACGGCGGGGATGTTGACGCCGTAGACCTCGGTGTCGCGGTCGGAGAGCGTGAACGTGAGGCCTTCTTCCAGCGTCGGGTCGATCGTGGTGTCGAACTCGATGGGGATGAGCGCGCGCACCCTGAGGACGTCGCCCTTGGCGGCGATCTGCAGCCCCGGTGCGGACGTGACGCTCGGGAGGCCGATCGCGGCGACGGCCTCGCCGCTCGGGTCGAGGATGCGCGTGCTCAGGATCTCGATGCCGTTCGCGAACATGCCGGAGGTCCCCACGGGAATGATGCCGGTCGCGTCGAGGTCGCGGCCGTCGGCCGCGAGCGGCACCAGCATGGTGCGGTCGACGGCGGTGCAGGTGGTCGGATCCTGGACGTCGCCGCAGGCCTCGACCGTCGAGCGGAAGGTCGCTTCCAGCATGTAGGTGCCGGTGGTGCAGAGCGGCGACGAGCCCGTGAGGTCCTTCAGCGTGACGTGGACGCCGCTCTCGGAGCCGGCGCGCGTCCACGCGAGCTCGCCGGTCTCGAAGTCGCAGGGCGAGCTCCAGGGCGGAACGTCGCAGTACCCGGAGCCGGCGGGACACTCGGGATACGGAACCGAGAGGTTGGCGACGAGCTCGTCGGCGGGCTTGCTCCCGATCCCGACGAACGTGTGGCCGATCCCGGCGGCCGCCAGCGGCAGGCCGTCGGGCGCGACGATCGTGATGCCGCGGATCTCGACGTTGCCGTCCCTCAGGTCGATGCCGGGAAGGGTCGGAAGGTTGACCGCGGAGGCGCCGATTCGCACGCGGACGACGACGTCCTCGGCGGTGCAGCGGCCGCTCGCACAGGGGGCCTCGAGGCCGCCCTCGGGCGAGTCGTCGGTCGAGTACTCGCCGCTCGCCCGCACCGTCACGTCGGCGAAGTAGTCACCGTTGCACGCCGATTGGACGCTGCGGCTGAACTGGACCCTGATCTGCGGGGTGACGTCGTCGTCGCTCTCGATGTCGACGGTGCCGCCGTAGAACTTGCAGACGGACGTGACGGCCGGGACGCACGCGGGGTAGCCGGCGAACGTGATCGTGTTGGGGGCGAGGCACGGCGCGTAGGCGCGCGTCAGCTCGACATGATAACGCGCGCCGCCGTCCGGCTGTCGCACTTCGAGCGCCGCGGCGGGCGTGACACCGACCAGGATCGCCAGCACGAGCACGGTCGGGAGCGGACGATTGCCGGCTACGGGAATCTTCGAGACCATGACGGCTCCGGGCAAGGGGTGGGCGCGCGCTCACGGTGCGGCGTGCGGGTGAGGCTTACTCCGGCGGTCGCCTGACGGTCAACGGAAATCGCTGCCCTAGGGGCGCTCCACCCAGATCTTTTGGGCGGCCGGATGCAGCGTGAGACGGAGGGCGCGGAGGTATTCCATCCCGACGCGGCCGACGACGCGCGCACGCTCCCACGGACGCGTCGGCGCGTCCTGCACGAGCACGGCGACCGCGGCGTGCTGGCTCCCGAGCAGGCGGAGAGAGTGGAGCTCCGCCTCGCTTCCCGGCGTGTCGGCGGCGGCGCTCGCTTGCGATCCAGGCAAGTGTGCTCCGTGCAGCAGGCCGGGATGCTGCTTGGCGAAACCACGCCAGACGGTGATCGCCGACGGCGCCGTGGTGTCGAGCAAGAGCCAGACCGGCGAGCCGTTCTCCAGCGTCGCCTCGACGAACGGCAGTCCCCGATCGATGCGCAGCGCCTCGGCCGCCGCGTTCGGCGGCGGCTCGAACAGCACGTCGTCGTGGACGGTCAGGGTGCCGGTCGTGAAATCGAGCGTGAACGGCCCCGAGCCGAGCGTTGGGAACCCGATGACGCCCGCGAACGGGCCGCCGATCGGCGCGTCGGGCCTCGCGAGGTCGACCGCGTAGGTGGGGTCGGTCGTGAGCGCCAGGCCGCTCACCGTGAGCCCGATGAGCTCGCGTTTGCCGGGCTCGGTCTCGGCGGCCTTCTTCTCGGTCGAGGCCGGGATGATCTCGGGGAGCGCGAGCTCGTCGGCGAGGCGCTGGTCGACGAAGGTCGCGCCGGCGCCGGTATCGAGGAGGAAGTCTCCGACGGCACGCGCGCCGAGCTCGGCGCGCGCCACCAGCAGGTCGCCGCGGCGCTCGAGGCGCGCGGTGCCGGTGCGGAGCGTCGGCGGGGGCGGTGGCGGCGGCGGAACGACGGGCGCCGCGGGTGCGGGCGTGGCCGCCGGCGCCGGTGTCCCGGGCGGGATCTCGGTCGGCGCGAGCGGCAACGGCGGGATGACGTCGAAGGTCGGGACCGGGAGCTTCACCAGCGTCGGGATGATGCGCGGCGTCGTCCCCGTCATCGGCGTCGGCGTCGCGCGCGGCGGAGGACCGGCGGCGGCGCCCTTGGGCAACCTCCGCTGCGAGGTCGAAGCGCCGTCGGGATCCAGGGCCACGGCGCAGGCGCTCAGCACCAGCGCGAGCGCCGCCAGCGTGTAGACCCGGCGTCCGCGTGGCGGGGGGCGGTGAGGGCGGTCGGTCATGGCTCCCCGACTCTCATAGCGTAAATTCGGGCCGTCCTCTTGCGTCATGTTTGTGTATGAGACAGTACAGATTCTGTACTGAGACAGCCGTCGAGGAGGGCGCCATGCCGGATCAGAGCTGGAAACAGACCGCCTGCATTCTCTGTTACGTGAATTGCGGCCTCGAGGTCACGACCGAGGGGCGGCGGTTCGTCAAGGTGCGCGGCGACCGCGCCAACACCCGCTCCGACGGCTACCTCTGCCAGAAGGCCCAGCGCCTGCAGTGGTACGGCGACCACGCCGACCGCCTGACGACGCCGCTCCGCCGCCGTCCCGACGGCACCCACGAGCCGATCTCGTGGGAGACCGCCTTCGCCGAGATCGCCGCCAAGCTGAACGCGCTCCGCGACGCCCACGGTCCCGAGGCCTTCGCCTTCTACGGCGGGGGCGGGCAGGGCAACCACCTCGGCGGCGCGTACTTCTCGGCGCTCCGCGGCGCGGTCGGCACCGTCAAGCTCTTCAACGCGCTCTCGCAGGAGAAGACCGGCGACTTCTGGGTCAACGGCCGGCTCTACGGGGACCAGCTCTGTCACACCGCCGAGGACATCGAGCACACCGAGCTCCTGGTCGTGCTCGGCTGCAATCCCTGGATGGCGCACGGCTTCCAGGCGGCGCGGAATGCGGTCAACGAGATCAAGAAGGCGCCCGATCGCAAAATGATCGTGATCGACCCGCGCCGCACCGAGGTCGCCGACGTCGCCGAGCTCCACCTCCAGCTGCGCCCCGGCACCGACGCCTTCCTGCTCTCGGCGATGCTGGCGCTGATCCTGCGGCGCGGCGGCGAGGCGGCGGAGTTCATTGCCCGGCGCACGCTCGGCTTCGAGGAGGTGCGGGACGTGCTGCTCGCGGTGCCGGTCGAATCGTGGGTCGCGCACAGCGGCGTGGCGATGGCGGACGTCGAGCGCGCCGTCGAGATGATCCTCGCGGCGACGTCGATGGTGGTGCGGGTCGAGCTCGGCATCCAGCAGAGCCGGCACTCGACTCTGAACTCCTATCTGGAGAAGCTGCTGTATCTCCTGACGGGAAACTTCGGCCGGCCCGGCAGCAACGGCCTCCACACCTGGCTCCAGCCGCTCTTCCGGGATTCGCACGGCGAGCGATCGAGCGTGACCGGCCAGGAGATCATCGGCGGCCTGCTCCCCACCAATCGCTTCGCCGACGAGGTGCTGACCGACGATCCGCGCCGGGTGCGCGCGGTCTGGGTGGACTCCAACAACCCGGCGAACACGGCGGCCGACACCCTCCGCTTCGAGCAGGCCTTCCGGGCTCTCGAGCTCTCGGTCGTGGTGGACGTCGCCTACACCGAGACCGCGGCGCTCGCCGACTACGTGCTGCCGGCCTCGGGCCAGTACGAGAAATGGGAGGGGACGCTCTTCACTTTCGAGTGGCCGCGCAATTTCTTCCACCTGCGGTCGCCGCTCTTCGCGCCGCTCCCCGGCACCCTGCCGGAGCCCGAGATCTACACCCGCCTGCTCCGCGCCATGGGCGACCTGCCGCCCGACGATCAGCTCGGCGAGCTCCGCGCGCTTGCCGCCGAGGATCGCGGCAGGATGATGAAGCGCGCCTTCCAGATGTTCGGCGAGAACCCGAAGCTGGTGCCGATCGCGCCGGTCTTGCTCTACGTCACCCTCGGCCCGACGCTCCCCGAGGGGGCCGCGGCCGCGGCGCCGCTCTGGGCGGCCTGTCACCGGACGGCGATGGAGCACGGGAGCGCGGTGCAGCGTGCGCTCGGCACCACGGCCGAGGCGCCCGCGCTCGGCGAGCTGCTGTTCGAGAAGCTGCTCGCGAGCCGCTCCGGCTTCGTCTTCACCGCCCACGAGTACGACGAGATCTTTCAGCTCGTGAAACATCCCGACGGCAAGATCCGCCTCGCGGTGCCCGAGATGCTCGACTGGATCCGCCGCCTCGACCCGGCCGCCGAGGCGGTCGATCCGGCCTACCCGTTCGTGCTGGTCGCCGGTCAGCGTCGCATGCACAACGCCAACCAGATCTTTCGGACGCCGGCCTGGCGAAAGAGCGACCCCGACGGCGCGCTCCGCATTCACCCCGACGATCTCGCCGAGCTCGGCGGGCGCGACGGCGGCTGGATGGCGGTCGCGACCAAGACCGGGCGCCTGGTGGTGCGGGTCGAGGTGGACGCGTCGATGCGGCGCCGCCTGGTCGCGTTGCCGCACGGCTACGGGCAGGCGTTTCCCGACGGCCAGGGCAACCGGCTCGTCGACGGCCCGCGTCTGAACCTCATCACGGCCCACGACGACTGCGATCCGATCGCCGCGACCCCGTACCACAAGAACGTCGCCGTCCATCTGGCGCCCGTGGTCGGGGCCGAGGCCGAGGCGGCCGAGGCCGCGTCCGAGCGGGTGCGCGCCTTCGCCGCCGCGGCGATCGCGGCGCTGCCCCGCGCGACGGCGGGCGCGGCGGCGAGCGCATGAAGAAGCGCCACGGCCACTATTGCCCGATCGCGCGTACGCTCGATCTGGTCGGCGATCGCTGGAGCCTGCTCATCCTCCGCGAGCTGCTCTTCGGCGACCAGCGCTTCTCCGATCTCCGCGGCAACCTGCCGGGCATCTCGCCGACGCTCCTCACCGAGCGCCTGCAGGTGCTCGCGGCCCACGGGCTGGTGACCACCACCGAGCTGCCGCCGCCGGCGGCGCGCACCGTCTACACCGCGACGCCGAAGGCGCGCGAGGTGGTGCCGATCCTGCAGGCCATGGCGCGCTTCGGCATGGACCTCCTGCCGTCACCACGCGCCTCGACCAAGGTCCGCCCCGAGACCGCCGCCTACGGCGCGGTGACACCCTGGTACGATGCCGAGGCGGCCGTCGGTCTCGACGAGGTCTACCGCCTCGTGGTCGACGGCGCGGACTTCACGCTCACCAGCGCCCGCGGCGGCCGGCGCGCCGCCCTCGGCCGCGAGCCCGACCTCGTGGTGACGGCGCCCGCGCACGTGATCCTGGCGGCCCGCCACGGCGAGACCACGCTCGCCGCGGCGCTCGAGTCGGGCGCCGCCACGGCCGCCGGCAGCAAGCGCGCCCTCCGAAACTTCCAGAAGGTCTTTCGGCTGAGTTAGCCGGCGCCGGATCGTTCACGTTCGCATCCGAAGCGTGAACGATCGCGCAACCCCGCCCTTCATCGCCGTCGTTCTGCCCTCGCGAATTATCGAGTGCGCAGCCGGTGGCATCGCCGTTGCTCTGACCGCAACCCGAAACGATGCCCGAAACAGTTTCGGGCTCAAACCAAAGGGAGGCGGTCATGAAACACACTCTGGCAACGAGAGGGAATGGAGCGCTGCGACTCATAGTCGCGGCGATCGTGGCGCTGACGTCGTCGACGTTGGCCGTTGGGGTCGACGCGAACGACATCCAGGCCCCGGGTGTCGTCGCATCGGGGTCCGCGGACGCAGCGGACGACAAGAGTCCGCCGAGCGCGATCGTCGACGAGTTGAGCGGTCGCGGCCAACCGTTCGACGCTTGGGAGCTGCGGGAGCGTCTGGCGAAGAAATTGCGCTCGCGTTTTGGAGGGCTGCACGGCGACGGCGATGCCATCGTCGTCTCCACCACCTCGGACGGTGCGAGCCTCGAGGCACGCTCCGAGGTGGCTGCGGCACAAGCGGCTTCGGACACGGACGACCCTCCTGTGGTCGACTACCGGGTCGTGCGGAACTCGTTCGTGCGCCTTGCGCGTCTCGACAAGCGCTTGCAGCGGGCGACGCGTGGACTCGAGGAGGCCGGCGTCGACGTGACCGCGATCGAGCTCGACGACAGCGCGAATCGGCTCGTCGTCGGTTTGGCCGACGACTCGCCCGCGGCGGAAGAGGCGGTGCTGAGGACCTTGCGCGCGACGCGCGAGGAGATCGTGTTCGAGACGCAGGCGCCGGTGCCGGCGCTCGCCAATCGCTTCGACGACGTTCCAGCCTGGAATGCCGGCGATCGCATCTTCAACGAGAACAGCCCTCGGTTCATGTGCACCGCGGGCTTCGGGGTGCACAACAAGGCGGGGCATCACTACCTGTTGACGGCCGCGCATTGCTCCTCCTCGCCCGGACTGCAGGACTTCTTCTGGAACGGTGACAACTCCAATTCGCGCCGTCACGGCATGGGGTTCTCGACCGGGGTGTCCTTCGGCAAGGGCTGGGACACGCAGCTCATCGATGCCCCGAGCAGCACCATCTCGTGGACGGCGTTCGACTCCCGGAGCTACATCACGGCGAGCTACACGCCGGTCAAGAACGATCGGAATCAGGTGATCAACGAGGGCGCCACGAGCAATACGGGCACGGCGTGGCAGAGCGGAGCGATGAAGGTGATCAAGGCCAACACGTGGGTCAAGGTGCGCTATCACGACGGGAGCGTCCGCAAGATCTCCCACTTGTGGGTGGCGCAGGCCGGGAACGGATTCTGCGCGGTGAAGGGCGGGGACAGCGGGGGGCCGATCGTCGCGTACACGGGCCTCGGTCCGCTCGCGATCGGTCAGATCGTCGCCGGCGATTGCGGCGTCGTGTACTTCCACGCCGTCAAGGACATGTTGGCGAAGAATCCCTACTCCAAGGCAACCTCGAAGCTGAGCGTGAACACGATCTCCGCACCGTGATCCGCGGCCGACGGGCTCGAGGCGGGCGAGGCGGGGCGCGCAGAACGGGCGGCCCGCCTCCCTTCCGTCGATCCCTCTGCGCATCCGAGCGCGTCCCGCTACCGTAGGAGCGGTGCGGTGGTGGTCGCGGCGCAACCAGGGAACCCCTCTGGCATCCACTCCGCGACAACTGGTAGATGGCTCCCGCGAGCGATCGCGCGGGTCGAACCCATCAAAGGAGGAACAATCACATGAACAAAGTCACGGGATTTCTGATCGCGTCGGCGGCGGCGGGGCTGGTGCTCACGGGCGCCGTCAGCGCGCGCGCCGACGAGAAGACGGGCGGCGACGTCTACTGCTCGGGCATCAACTCCTGCAAGGGCGCGGGAGCCTGTTCGGGCGCGAACCACGGGTGCGCCGGTAAGAACGCGTGCAAGGGGCAGGGCATCGTCAAGAGCACCGAGAAGGAGTGCAAGGAGAAGGGCGGCAAGGTCGTCCCCGATCCGCACGGCAAGTAAGCGTCGTTCAGGGGTGGCACCGCGCGCGGCAGACCGCCGCCGCCGGTGCCGCCCGTGATGATCAGCCGCGACACGGGTGTTCAAGCCCGGCCGCGAAACCCTACGCCCGTTCACCGAGCACGCCGTCAGGAGCCGACGAACACCGCGCGCCGCGGCTCGCTCGGAAAGCGGGCGGCATAGCCCTCGGGCGTGAGCCCGAGGGCGTCGCGGAAGCGCGCCGGCTCGGCGGCGAGCTCCGGCGCGAGACGCGTCGCAAGTCGTCTCGCGAGCGGCGGGTACGCGGGCAGGTCGGCCAGGACGTCGGCGAGCGACAGATTGTGCACCTCGGCGAGGACGCACATCGCCGCGTAGTCGAGCTGGCTCGGGTTCGGCTTCAGCGCCCACACCTCCCGGAACGTGGAGACGCCCGTGACCGCGCTCTGCACGCGGATCGGCACCACGTCGTCGCGACCGCTGCCCTCGGCGCCGGGCGGGAGGAAGGTGATCGCCGGCTCGCCGGCGGTCGCGACCGGATGCGGCAGGTAGTGCGGCGAGGCGTAGTCGACCGCGCCGGCGAGCGCACGCCGGTAGGCCGCGACGTCGAAGTCGGCCGCCTCGAGAAGCGCCCAGAGATGCGAGCCGAGGCTCTGGCCGCGGCCCTCGGCGGCGCGCGCGAGCGCGAGCAGCGCGTCGGGCCGGTAGCCCTCGCGTTGCGCCACCCGCGCCAGGTCGGCCATCGAGAGCGTGAGGGCGAGCGCGTCGACGCCGCCGGCGATCGCGGTCGTCGCCGTGATCGGCTCGGCGCGGAGCGGCTCGCCCGCGACGGTCGGCTCCAGCACCATCGCGAAGCGGTCGCCGTACTGCGAGAGCTTCCCGAAGCCGCGCCGCGCACCGTGGAGCCGGACGCGCGCCGCGTCGAGCACCGGCAACGGCGCCAGCGACGTGAGGCCGAGCCCGCTCATCAACGAGCCGTAGGCGATCAGGACCGGCGCCGGCCGCATCCGCTCAGGTGACCGGCCCACGGCGGCGGATCGCCTCGTTGGCGAGGAAGTCGCAGCGCTCGTTCTCGACGTGGCCGTCGTGGCCGCGCACCCAATGCCAGCGCACCCGGTGCGTGCCCGCGGCCTCCTCGAGCCGCTGCCAGAGGTCGGCGTTCTTGACGGGCTGCTTGGCGGCCGTCCGCCAGCCGTTCTTCTTCCACTTGGCGAGCCACTGCTCCATGCCGTTCTTCACGTACTGCGAGTCGGTGTAGATATCGACCTCGCACGCCTGCTTCAGGTTGCGGAAGCCCTCGATCGCGGCCTGCAGCTCCATGCGGTTGTTGGTGGTGGCGGGCTCGTAGCCGGTGATCTCGCGGCGATGCTCACCGGCGACCAGGACCGCCGCCCAGCCGCCGGGGCCGGGGTTTCCGAAGCAGGCGCCGTCGGTGAAGATGTCGACCTTGCTCACGGGGTCCCCGTGTCCGCTGCTGGAGGTCGCGGTGGCACTGAAAGGAACTCCTGATGCTCCGCGGCTCTGTGAACTCGCGCTCGCCAGCTCGCGCTCATGCCCGCAGGAGCTCGCGGGCGATGGTCAGGATCTGCATCTCGGTGGTGCCGCCGCCGAGCTCGATCAGCTTGGCGTCCCGCGCCAGGCGCTCGACGACGTACTCTTCCATGTAGCCGTTGCCGGCGAGGATGTGGATCGCCTCGAAGGCGACGAAGGTGCCCATCTCGGCGCAGTAGAGCTTGCCGGCGCAGACGTCGGCGACCGACTCGCGGAGCGTCCGCCCGGCGAGCCAATCGGCGTAGACGATCCGCCGGCTGTTGGAGAGCGCCACGTACATGCGGGCGAGCCGGCTCTGCACCATCTGGTACTCGGCGATGGCGCGGCCGAACTGGCGGCGCGCGAGCGCGTAGTCGCGCGCGATCTCGAAGCAGCGCTCGGCGATGCCGTACGACATCACGGCGAGGCCGACCCGCTCGCTCGCGAGGCTCGACTTGACGTGGGCACGGTCGGTGACGCCGCCGCCGAGCAGCTGATCGGCGGGCACGCGCACGTCGTCGAGAAAGATCTCGCCGGTCGGGGAGCCGCGCATGCCCATCTTCTTCATCGCCGGGCCGGTGGTGAGCCCCGGCGTGCCGCGCTCGACGATGAACGACTGGATCGAGCCCGCGTCATTCCCGTCGCCGAGCCGGGCCAGGACCAGGAACAGGTCGGCGTACGGCGCGTTGGTGATGAAGGTCTTGCTGCCGTTCAGCACGAAATGATCGCCGTCGCGGCGCGCGGTAGTCTTCATGCCGCCGAGCGCGTCGCTGCCGCTCCCCGGCTCGGTCAGGCCCCAGCAGCCGATCTTCTCGCAGCGCAGCACCGGCCGGGCGAAGCGCTCGATCTGCTCGGGCGTGCCCTTGCCGAGGACGTTGCCGGCGAAGAGGCCGAGGCTGGCCCCATAGCTGAGCGTGAACGACGGGCTGACGCGCGACATCTCGACCGTGAAGGTGGTGCGGGCGTAGCGGGCGGCGTTGGCGCCGAGGCCGGTTGCGTCGGCGCCCTCCTCCGCGTCGCGCGGGGTCCGGCTGAGGAGGGCATCGAGGCCGAGCGCCTGGTGCATCGGCCGCATCAATGGATACGGCAGCTCGCTGCCGTTCTCCATGGCGGGGACGTGCGGCTCGAGCTCGCGGGTGAAATAGCCGCGGAAGGTATCGCGGAGGAGTCGCTCGGTGTCGGTCAGCTCGAGATCCATGGTCGGGGCTACTGCGGTCGTCGACAATCCTCGTTCCAGTCGGGCTCGGTGTCGGGCTCCTCGGCGAGACGGGTCAGACAGCGCTCCGCTTCCTCCAGCGTAAGAGCGTTCTCGTAGCGCTCCGGGCCGCAGTCGGGCAAGCCGGTGGCGACGATCGACTTGAGCTCGCTCTCGGCCGCCCTGAGATCCCCGGTGCGCGCCAGCGCCTCGACGAGCACCAGGCGATTGCGGACGCGACACCGAAACCGCGGAACGGTCGCGGCCTGTTCGATCAGTAGGCGCCCGGCCTGCGGGTCGCCGCCGGCGAAGCGCGGCACCTTGAGCAGCATGGACGCCTCGGCGCGGGTCGCGGCGCCGTCACTGTGGTCGGTGCCCGGCGCCGAGCCGCCGCGCGCGGCCCGGAACTCGGCCATCAGCTGCAGCGGCAGTCGTAGGTTCAGGGGGTTCCAGCTGCCGCGGGCGAGGAGCCCGCGTGAGCTCGCGTGCCAGAGCTGGCAGGCATGCTCTTTCGGATCGATCTCGAGGCAGCGGGTCATTTCCGCCAGCACGACCGTGAGACGCGCCCGCCACTCCGGGGCGCCCAGGCTCGAGTCCTTGAAGCCGGCCTCGGCGAGCAGGAGGCGGGCGCGATTGCGCTCCCGCTCGGGAACGTCCTTGCAGGCGACGAGGCAGTCGGCGCGCCCGTAGGCCGCGTCGACGCGCGCCCGATAGCGATCGTGCATCACCGGCGTGAGCGGCATGGCGACGTCGTCCTGACGACTGGCGAAGATCGCCCGGGCGGCGGCGAGCTCCTCCGAGAACAGGTCGCAGCGGCACGCTACCTTGACGGCCGGCGAGGGCGTACGGAGGTCCTCGGCGCCCGCCGCAACCGACAAGAGGAGGATAACGAGGGCGAGCCACGCCGCCACCACAGGCATCCGCCCCGTCCTAACACGATCCCCAGCGGACCGCTCAACGCGATCGCGAACGGTGCTTGACTCAGCGTTCTGAAAATTCTAAACGCACGTATCATACGGAACATAAGGGGATCTCGATGGACAGAGTGACGGCGATCTTCGTGGACGGCATCGGCAACGCGGCGGCGACCTCGGGCATCCTCACCCAGCTGCAGGGGCGCATCTTCGCACTCCTCTATCTGCAACCGCGGGCGCTCGCGCTCGACGAGATCGCCGCCGAGCTGCAGCAGAGCAAGAGCAACATCTCGGTCACCATTCGCGGCCTGGTGGAGTGGCACCTGGTGCGGCGGACGCCGGTCGGCGGCTCGCGCAAGGATCATTACGAGGCCGCCACCAACTTCTGGCGCGTCATGCAAGAGGTCATGGAACGGCGCTTTCGCTGGAACCTGCGCCAGGCGCTCGCCGCCGCCGCCGAGGCCGAGCGCGCGCTCGAGCAGGCCGGACGCGGCAGCGATGCCCCCGGGCGCGAGGCGGCGGCGTTCATCACCGGACGGCTCATGGGGCTCAAGCTCTTCTTCACCGCGGTCGACGCCGCCATCGGTGCCTTCACCCAGGGCAAGAGCGTCGACGGCGAAACGCTTCGCAACGTCGTGCCCTTGGTGGCACCGGCGCACAAGCGCCGCTGACGGGAGGTCGTCATGGAACCCGCGCTCGCGATCGCTCTGCTCTCGCTGCTGTTCGTCGGCACCCACGTCGGGCTCGCGACCCGCGCCGTGCGCGCCCGGCTGGTTGCCTTGCTCGGCGAAGGGGGGTTCTTCGGCCTCTACTCGCTGGTGGCGACGCTGTCGTTCTGGGCGCTCGTCGCCTACTACGCCGGCCATCGCTACGAGGGCGCCCTCGGCCTCGCGGCCGGCGCCGTTCCCCTGCTGCGCTGGCTGCTCATGGGGACGATCGCGTTCGGGGTCGCGCTGATCGTCGCCGGGCTCGCCGTCTATCCGCGGCTGCCGGTCGCGCTCTTCGGGCAGCCGATCGAGGAGCCGCGCGGCATCGAGCGCGTCACGCGCCACCCGTTCTTCGCCGGCATGGCGCTCGTCGGCGGCGCCCACGCGCTGCTCGCGACGCACGCCGCCGGCGCGGTGCTGATGGGAGGGCTCGCACTCCTCGCGGTCGTCGGCTCCCGTCATCAGGACGCGAAGTACCTCGCGAGACGCGGGCGGCCCTATGCCGACTATCTCGCGGTCACCTCGATCGTCCCGTTCGCGGCGATCCTCGCGGGGCGGCAGCGCCTCGCGTGGCGCGAGCTCCCGTTCCGCGAGCTCGCGCTCGGCATCGGCGTCGCGGTCGGGCTCCGGTTCGTGCACGACGGCCTCTTTGCCGGCGGGGGGCGCTGGCTCGTGCTGGCGGTGGCCGGCGGCGGCGCGGTCGCGAGCCTGCAGAGCTGGCTGCGCTCGCGCCGCAACCTCGCCCGGGCGCGGCCGAGCCAGGTGCGGCCGTGACCGGCGACGCCGCCGCGCATCGGGCGCGCCCGTGGCGCGTCCACACCCTGGCCCCCGACTTCGAGCTCCTCGACCTCTGGTGGCTGCCGCTCGACGCCGACCCGGAGCGCGGCGAGACCTTCGACGCGTTCCTGCGCGTGTTCGTGGAGCACGGGATGTCGTTCACGCACGTGGTCTACGGGCTCCGGCCGACCTCGGCCGCCGACGCCGTGCACTGCGCGCGGGTCGCGGGAGCGGTGGCGTTGATCGGCTTCCGCCGCGCGCTCGGACGGCTGTTCGCGCTCGACGGCGATCGGGACGTCCTGCCGATCCCCGGCCGAGCGGAGACCCGCGTCCGGGCGCGCCTCGACGACGCCGACGCGCCGCCGCGACAGCGGCGTGTTGCCGGCGCGGGTCGGCGGCGCCTTCGAGCCGGTCTACGCCTTCGCCGACGAGGCGCTGCTCGAGATCGCCAACCGCACGATCCATGCGCTCCTGCACCTCTCGTGGGTCGAGACGGCGGGCGGGCGCCGCGGCGTCGTCCTCGCGATCTACGTGAAGTCGCGCGGCTGGTACAGCCGGGCCTACCTGGCGCTGATCCGGCCGTTTCGTCACCTCGTCGTCTACCCGGCGTGGATGGCACACGTGGCGCGGAGCTGGCAGGCGCTCCGCCCGGGAGCTCCCGCTCAGCGTGCGCGGCGTCGGAATGCGAACGACGCCAGCGCGGTGGCGGCGCCGCATGCCCAGGCGAAGGCGTCGCCGATCCGACCGTAGAGCGTACCATCGGTGCGCGGCTCGACGGAGCCGGCGAGCGTCGTGGTCTCGAAGAGGCGCGTCCGCGCGACGACGCGGCCGAACGGGTCCACGATCGCCGACGGTCCCGCCGTCGAGGCGCGGACGATCCACCGGCGCTGCTCGACGGCGCGGAAGGTCACCATGTCGAAGGCGGGCTCGGAGTACTTCGGGTCGGCGAGCCACGAGTCGTTCGACAGGTTCAGGAGCACGGTCGCGCCGGCGCGCACCCGCGTGGCCGCGGTCTCGGCGAAGAAGGCCTCGTTGCAGATCAGCATGCCCGCGGGTCCGGCGGCGGTCGTGAGGAGCAGGGGACCGTCGCCCGGCGTGAACTCCCTGACGCGCCCGAAGCTCCGGCGCAGCAGGTCGACGGTGCCGAACGGGAAGTACTCGGCGAACGGCAGCAGCAGGCGCTTGTCGTAGCGGGCGCGGATCTCGCCGTCGGGCGCGATCAGGAAGGCCGCGTTCAGGTAGCGCTCCGGCGCGCCGTCGAGCGCCTGGGGGCCCCCGGCCACGAGCTCGGCGTCGTAGGGTCGCAGCACCCCCGCGATGGCGCGTCGGTATCCCGGCTCGTCGGCGACGAAGAAGGTCATCGCGTTCTCGGGCCACACTACGAGGCGCGGGCGGGACGCGCGCAGGACCGCGGCCGTCGCCTCCAGATACGTCTCGAGATTTCGTCCGTAGAAATCACGGTGCCACTGCGAGCCGAACGGCAGATGGGCCTGGACGACGGCGACCGGGACCGGCGGGACGGTCGCATCGGATGCGACGAGCGAGGCGGCGCGTAGGCGATACGCGCCGTAGCCCGAGACGCCGAGCACCAGGGCGACGGCGGAGGCGCAGGCGGCGACGGCGGGCAATGCTCGTCGCGCGCGGAGCGCCGCCACGACCTCCACGATGGCTGCGTTGACGGCGACGACGACGAAGGTGACGGCGTGGACGCCGCCGACGTCCGCGATCTGCACCAGCGGCAGCACGCGGGCCTGCGAGTAGCCGAGGATCGCCCACGGATCGCCGCCGAAGACGCGGAGGCGGAGCAGATCGGCGGCGACCCACGCCGCGGCGACCAGGAGGGGTGCCATGAGGGAGCCGAGCGCCCCAGTGGCGGTGGGATGCCCCGAGCGCGCGGCGCCCGGACTCGCCACCAGACGCGGATACACGGCGGCGAAGACCATGTACTGAAGGCCCGCCGTCAAGGTCGCGACGCCCAGGAAGAGCCCTATGCCGACCGCGAACGGCTGCCCAAAGTAGCCGGACACGGCGCGCGGGAACCAATCATTCACCGTGTACGCCATCGCGACCGACCACGCCCAGGCGGCGACCAGGCGGCTCCGCGTCGGCATCTCGCGCAGCACGAAGAACAGCGGCGCGAGCGCGAGCCACGACAGCCAGGGATGCGGCTCGGGCGGGAAGGCCCAGCCGTAGAGCCCGGCCGAGCCCGCGACGGCGCCGATGCGAGCGGCGACGACCCGAGAACCGCTCCGACTCACAATGGCGGGCGCCGACGAAGCCGGACGCGGCGTGCCTTCGCGCCGGCGGGTGACGACCCCGGCGGGGCTGGCACCGACCGCATTGGCGGGCTCTCCTCGTCACGGGCGCGTCGCCGTCGGCGCACGTCGGCGATGCCGAGGAGCACGGTCAGGAAGCCGAGCGCGGCGGCGAGCCACACGATCATCGTGCCGAGTGTCGTCAGCGGGGAGTCAGTCATCGTCGTCCCGTACTCCGAATGGCGTAGAGCACGGTGCGTGCCATGGTCGGAAGATGGAGGTGCCTGCGCATTTGTACGTGTCATCTCGAACGATCGTTCCATTCGGCGCGGGATCCGGGATCGACCGTTCCCTCGCGCACCGGGATTCTCGTTGCCGCGTCGCGACCGATCGGCGAGGATCGCGCGCATGAACGACGCCGCACGCGGGCTGCTGGCACTGCTGCCGACGCCGATCGCGCTCGTGTTGGCGGACGGACGCCGGGTGGCGCACGGCGGCGGGACTCCCGCGGCGACCGTGATCTTCCGGAGCGACGCCGCCGCGGCGAAACTGGTCGCGGCGCCGACGCTGCTCGCTTTCGGAGAGGCCTTCGTCGCGCGCGAGATCGACATCGAGGGCGACCTGGTCGCCGCGCTCGAGGCCGCATATGCCGCCGACGCGCTGGTGTCGTCGCCGCTGCCGAACCCCGACGCGCGTCCCGCCGACACCGCAGCCATCGCTCATCACTACGATCTCCCGGCCGAGTTCTTCGCGCTCTTCCTCGATCGCAGCATGGTCTACACTTGCGCCTACTACGAGCACGCCGACGTGGACCTCGACCAGGCCCAAGCGGCGAAGCTCGACCTCGCGTGCCGCAAGCTCGAGCTCGCGCCGGGAGAGCGGCTCCTCGATGCTGGCTGCGGCTGGGGTGCGCTCACGGCGTGGGCGGCGGAGCGCTACGGCGCGCGCGCGCTCGGCGTGACCCTTTCGGCGCCGCAGGCGGAGTGGGCGAGCCGCATGCTGGTGGCGCGCGGCGTGGCGCCGCGCGCCCGGATCGAGCACCGGGACTATCGGTCCGTGACCGACCGCGAGGCGTTCGACAAGATCGCCGCGCTCGGTCTCATCGAGCACGTCGGGGTCGCCAACTACCCGGGGTACTTCGCGCACCTCTACGGCCTCCTCCGTCCCGGTGGGCTGCTCCTGAGCCACGGGATCACCCACTCCGCGCCGGGACGGTATTCGACCGGCATGGAATTCCTCACCCGCCACGTCTTTCCGGGCGCCGAGTTCGAGCGCGTGAGCCACGTGGCGGCGCGGATCGAGGAAGCCGGCTTTCACATCGTCGACGTGGAGGCGCTCGGCGGCCACTACGCCCGCACGACGGCGGACTGGCTGGCACGGCTGCAGGCGCGCGCCGGCGAGGCGCGCGCCATCGTCGGCGAGCGCGTCTACCGCACGTGGATCGCCTACCTCGCCGCGGCGACGGCGGCGTTCCGCGCCGGCTGGATCGACCTGCACCAGATCGTCGCGTGCCGGCCCGATCCCGCGGTGCCGCGCCGGGCGGTGACCCGCCATCATTGGTATCGGAATCGACCGCAATGAATGCCCGCTCGTGTCAGGGCGTCGACGCGCGATAGTCGCGCGCATCGTTGACATCCGACGTCGTGAACGTGGACGACCAGCAGACGCCGTCCCCTCTCCGCAGCTCCACGCCGACCTCATCAGCGCCGATGGGCAGCGACGGGAGCTCGAGCTCCGGGCCCTTCCCATTCAAGGTGATGGCGAGCCCATTTGCGCTGCGCTTGAACGCGAGCTCTGTGACCCCGCTCATGCCGCCCGACGGGTTGCGGTATCGGAGGCCGTTCCTTCCCGTCTCTTGCCAGCACGGGCGTCCGTTGCACGTACCGTCGGCGGCGATCGAGAGTCGCGCGCGCAGGGTCCATTGGCCGGCGTTGCGCCTGTAGACGCAGACGTGGTGGGTGGCGATCGCGAAGTCTCCAGCTTGGACGGTGGGGCCGCGCCATTGCCACGTCAGTTTCCGCTTCGCGCCGCCCCTGATCGCAAGGCTCGCCGTCGGCGCCGCGCTGCAGTCGTCGGGCTCGGCCGGACAGCCGCTGCACTCCTCGCCGGAACAGCCGCCGCAGGCGTCGCCGAAGCCGTCTCGATCCGTGTCCGCCTGGTCCGGGTTCGCAACATGCGGACAGTTGTCGATCGGGTCGGGTAGCTCGTCGCCGTCCGAGTCCACCGTGCCGGCGCTGACCAGCTCGAGCTTGCAGGTAGCGGTCGGCGGGCAATCGTCCGCCGTGCGACACGTGCCATGGAATTGGACGCAGCTACCCTGCTCGCAGAACCCTCCCGCGCTGCAACTGCAATCGGCTCCCGCGCACACACAAGGCTCCTTCAGGTCCTCCGAGCAGCGACCGCTGCTCACCACGACCACCGATCCCAGCGGATCGTCGGTGAGGGGGCTCACGAGGCTTCTCGCGATCACGTCACGTACGAGGCATTCGCCGCGCGGACAATCGGCATCCACGCCGCAGGGGCCGCCGATCTCGCGGCATATGCCCGGGCACGGCTCGTTCGGGTTTTCGGGGCACTCCGCGGTCGGCGCGTCTCTCGGGGGACTGCACGTGTAGCCGGAGCTGCAGTCGGGGTGGCGGCGTTCGCACGCAACGTCGAAATGGACGCACTCCCCGGGCGGAACGAGGCAGAGTCCGATCCCGCAGTCCCCAGGCTTGACACACGCCTCGCCCGTGTTGGTGCAGGTGCCGACGGGTGCGGCGGCGAGGACGTTCGGCGCCGCCTGCAAGGCGACCGCTTCGAGCGACGAGCTTCCGACGGTCACCGGTGCGGTGGCGGCGTTGAAGACCTGCAGCACGACGTCATCGGTGTCGCCGTCCCCGTTCAGGTCGTGACCCTCGTTACTTTCCGCTGTCAGGAAGCGCACCGTGTGCTCGAGGACACGGTAGGGAATGCGGGGATCGCACCCCGGTCGATTGCAGGGCACGATGGTTTTTCCGGTGTTGCGGAGGCAGCCGGGTGCGAGCCCACGTCGGCACTCGTCACGCGCGAGGTCGAAGACCTGCAGCACGTCGTCGCTTGCGTCGCGGTCGCCGTTCAGATCCTGGCCCTGGGCGCGCTCGCGCGTGCGTAGCGCCAAGAGGGAGCCGCTGCAGACGAAATCCTCGACAGCTTGTCCGAGATGAAACGCCGGGCCCAGACTTTCCCCCTGTGCCGTGACGAGCCCGAGCACGCGATCGTCGGTGTCTCCATCGCCGTTGAGGTCGGTTTCCTCGGGGGTGACGAATGCGACCGCATCGTCGCCGCAGAAGCGCATCTCCTCGGCTGCGGGGAAGGGCTGACGGCCGAGCCACCGGCCTGCGCTCGGGGAGTAGAGCTCGACGACCCGGTCGTTCGCCGCGCCGTCGTCGTTGAGGTCGCGGTTGCGTTCGCCCGCCTCGGACACGAGCGCCGCGACGAACTCGTCGGAGAGGGCGACCGCGGTCGCCGCCCGTCCGAGATTCTCGACCTTCGTTCCCGGCCCGCGCCAGAGCTGGGCCACGAGGTCGTCGGTGTCGTGGTCGTCGTTCAATGAGCCCTCCGGACAGTCGGTCGTTCCCAGCTCCGACTCGGGGCGGAGGAAGGCCGCCCGACCCGACCCGACCGCGACATCCTCGGCCGGGCAGAGCCTCGTCACGCTGGTGCCGTCGAACACCTCGAGCACGACGTCGTCGAGAACGCCGTCCGGAAAGAAGTCGTGCGCGAGGTCGGTCGGGTCCGGGCGCCGGACGAACACGTCCGTGACGCCGTTGCCGTCGCCGGCGACCAGTGTGTCGCTCGTGCGCTCGAAGGCGACGATGCCGTCGCGCGCCACCGCGGTCATGCCAAGGTCGTTCACCTGGTCGCGGGTCTCGGGGGAGGTGGTCTCGGCCCCGGCGGTGCTGACGCTCACACGCTCGGTCACACCGGTGATGCGATCGTGCACGAACACGTCCAACGTGCCGTTGGCGTCCCGCGGCACCAGGTTGGTCGCCTCGCTCACGAATGAGATCCATCGACCGTCCGCGGACATGTCGGGAGACGTCGAGAGACCGTTCGCCTGCTGCCCTTGCGCGTTGACGCTGACGCGTTCGATCGTGCTGTTCTTGCGGTCGAGGACGAACGCGTCGAACGCGTCGTTGGTGTCGCCGTCCACGAGCTCCGGCCACCAGCTGGAGAAGGCGAGGAAGCGACCGTCCGCCGCCAGTGATGGATCGACGTGAAAGGCTCCCTCGATGAGCCGTCTGCTCGATCCCGCGACGACCTCGATGCCGGTGATGAAAAAAGTGAACTGGTTGTTGGGATAGAGATTGAACGCAGAGACAGCCCCCGCATTCGCGACCGCGCAGGTGCTGGCGGCGAGGTCCGACCACAACGGGTAGGTCGTCACGGATCCCGTCTCGAGGTCGACGATGCCCGGCGGAGTGCCTCCCGCGGTGAAGCAGGCCGTCGTGCCGTCCGCCGAGATCGCGCCGCGGGTGCCATTCGACACCCGCCGCGTGCGCCCGCGAGTCATGTCTCGCCAGAACACGCCCTCCTCCGACGACACGGCGAGCGTTCTCGCGAACACGACCTGATTGCCGTCGCTCGACCAGGCGCGGGGGAGGGCGAGGCCTCCGCCCTCGTTACCGTCGGTATCGGCGCTGACGAGCTCGACGAAACCCGGGTCGTCGGGGTGCTTGGCGAGGTCACGGCGGAAGTAGTCGATGCGAGTGTCGGGCACGGTACCGAAGAGGCGGTCCGTGGTGTGGAAGCCGACGAAACGGCCGTCCGTCGAGAGCGCGGGGCGGAATGCTCCGCTCTGGAGCTCCTGTCCCGTGGGTCCGAGGCTCACGCGCTCCGTGATCCGTCTCGCCTCGCCGGCCTCGGAGCGCCGGTAGAAGACGCGGCCTGCGGAGACCACGAGGCTGCGCTCGTTGATGCGCGGTGCGCCGTCCGCGGCCCGCTCGTCCGCAAAGACATCCAAGGCGCGTCCGCCGCCGACGCGGTACACGCGCAGCAGGCCGTCGACCACGCGCCCATTCCTATTCGGATCATTGTTGGCGTCGGATCGGTTCGGGTGCCACTGACCCGCCTCCGACTCCAAGAACGCGACGAGATTGCCCTCGGCGGCGACCGCGGGGGCGCGGAACGTCCGCGCCACGGGTGCGCCGAACGCGCCCTCGAGCACGTTCAGAACCGCGCGACCCGGTGACCCCCCCCTGCCGATTCGGGTCCGGGCGCCGCTCTCGCGCTCGCTGAGCTTGATCACCAGGTCTTCGTCGTCGGGGTCGCCGTTCAACGATTCCAATGCGAGCGGTTCCGAGACCGTGAACGCGTTCAGTTTTTCGGTCTGAGTGAGACCTTCGAGCGGCACAGGATCCCGGGCCTCGGCCTCGAACGAGGCCCCCAAGCGTCCACGGCGCGTGAGGACGACCGGCCCGGCATCGTCCTCGAGGCGGCCGGCGAAATCGAAGAGTGGCACGCAGGTCGTCGGCGCGACGCAGTCCGCGTCGCTCCTGCAGACTGCCGCCGTGCTGTCGGTACCGCAGGCGCGTCGGGCGATCCGCACCACGCTCCGCGGTGCGTCGGCGGTCCCGAAGAGGGTGAGGTCTTGGTTCGTGGCGGCATGTACCTGGGGATCGAATACCGGCGCCAGCTTCCTTCCCTTTACGTCGTACGAGCCGACGAACGTGCGATTCGGGATGCGGACCCGGGTCGTTTGATTCTCGAAGGCCCGTACCGGTGTTGAAAAATGCAGCTGCATGGGCACCGGCACGCCGCGTTGCGACCTCAGGATGTCCTCCCAGTCGATCGGCGCGAGTACATTGCCGTCGGCGTCGACGGTGAAGCGGAGCTCGGTCGCGGTCGCCCGACATACGTTCTCCGACGTGCAGAGCGACGCGTAGCTGTTCGACGGCGGCAGCGCGGTGAAGCCCCCGAACGTGCGGTCGCGGCCGGCGGGGACGCAGGAGCCGTCGGGCTCGAAGAGCTCGTCGATGCAGGCGACGGTCCCGGACGCCGAGTTGCAGGTGTGGCCGGGCGCGTGGAGCGCGGCCGCGGCGGCGGGCGCTCCGGCATCGTTCCGCAGCACCGCGATGATCGCCGGCCCCGCGAGCGTCACGTCGTCGTCGACCGTGCCGAGGCTGTCGTCGGTGTCCGGAAACGCGAAGCGCAGGCGGGGCTCTCCTTTCGCGTCCCCGCTGAGGTCCAAGCGTGGAACGACGCCCGGCGTATTCGAGGTCGCGACCTGCTTGCAGCAGGCGCCGCCGGGCGCGAGAGCCTCCGTTTCGCACGCCGGGATCGAGGCCGCGAACGCCGCACAGCTCTCCGCCAGGACGCGTAAGGTGCGCGGGCCGGCGGGCGGCGTGAAGACGATGGCCACCGCGTAATCGCCGACCGCCCCCGTGAGGCCGCCGCCGGCGCCTTCGCAGAGCGGTGCCACCCGGACGTCGACCCAGTCGCCGGGGCCGGCGAACGGCGTGCCGAGCGTGCCGCGGGCGCCCGCGAACTGCGTGCTCGCCGAGGGGATCACGTCGCAGGCCGCGCGCGCCTCGCCCGCGTCGCCGAGCTGGAGGACGCCGCCGATCAGCAGCAGCAGGATCAGTACGGTTCGGTCGCGAGAGCTCATTGTGGCTCCATTGGTAGGCACACCGTGAACGTCGTTCCTTCACCCATCCGGCTCTCCACCTCGATGCGCCCGTGGTGGTCCTCGACGATGCCATGGCTGATCGAGAGTCCGAGGCCCGTTCCCGCGCCTTGCGGCTTGGTGGTGAAAAAGGGATCGAAGATGCGGTCGAGCTGATGCGCGGGGATGCCGGTGCCGTCGTCCGCGATGCTGATGCGGACCACGTCGCCGACGCGCCTGGTCGTGATGCGGACGATGCCGCGGTCGGCGATCGCGTCGAAGGCGTTGGCGAGGAGATTCATCAGGACCTGATTGATCTGCCCGGGCACGACCGAAAGCGGCGGAATCTCGCCGTAGTCGCGCTCGATCTGGACGCGGGCGGTCCACTTCGGCTTCAGGAGCCGGAGGCTCACCTCGATGCTCTCGTGCAGGTCGCACGGCTTACGCTCGGCGTCGCCGACGCGGGAGAAGGTGCGGAGGTCTTGCACGATCCCGGCGGTACGCTCGGCGCCGCGGCCGATCGTCTCGATGATGGCGGAGACGCGCCGGACGAGGGCCAGGATCTCCGCGTTGCCGCTGCGGGCGACCGCGGCGTCGAGCGCCGCCAGCTTGTCGTGCAGCGGCTCGAGATTGCCGACGATGAAGCTGACCGGGTTGTTGATCTCGTGGGCGACGCCGGCGACCAGTTGGCCGAGCGACGCCATCTTCTCGCTCTGCACGAGCTGGCGCTGCGCCGCCCGGAGCTCGTCGTAGGCGCGCTCGACCTCCTCGTGCTTGTGGGCGAGCGCCGCGTGCGAGCGCACGAGCGCGCTGGTGCGCTCGTGGACGCGGTCCTCGAGCGATGCATTCAACGCCTGGAGCGAACGGTACGACAGGGCGTTCTGGATCGCGATCGCGCTCTGCGCCGCGAGCGTATCGAGGAGGTCCAAGTCGTCGCGGCTGAAGGGCAGGCCGGAGCGCTTGCCGCCCAGCAGAATGGCACCGAGCAAATGCTCGCCGGCGGCGAGGGGCATGATGATCGCGGGCGTCCCTGGGCCGGCCTCCGCCGCGAGCGCCGGATCCATCGGTGCGCCGTTCTCGTAGTCGATGAGGACGATGGGCCGCAGGTCCCGCTCGAGGAGCCGATCGCGAACGAGGTCGAAACCGTGGACGTCGGTCTCCTCGCTCATGCGGCGACGGGCGGCGTCGTAGCGCCATACCATCACGCCGTCGTCGACCCAGAGCACGGCGCTGAAGCTCTCGAGCGCGAAGCAGGGCACGACCGTGGCGCCGACACGCTCGAAGATCTCGCGCAGGTCGAGCACCGACGTGAGCGCCGCGCTCACGTCGCTCACCGTGCGCCGAAAGTCGACACCGTGCCGGAAAAACGTGGTGTCGATGAGATCTTGCAGCCGGTCACGGAGGGGATGGAAGAAGAGTCCGAACAGCACGAAGACGGGGACCTGGAAACCGACCGAGGCCACCAACTCCGCCGGCGGCAGGAACACGCTCACCAGTGCGATGATCGCCGCGTAGGCGACGGCGATGACGAGGCTGAGCGCGAAGTAGAGCGCGGTGCGACGCAACAGGCGATTGATGTCGAAGGCGTCGTGCGCCGTGATCGCGTAGGCGATCGAGGCAAAGAAGAAGATCGGCGTGACCGCGACCAGGTTGATCGGAAAATCGCCGTCGACGCCGGTGTTCAGGAAGCCGTAGATGGCGAGAGCCGCTGCGATCACGAACGACGGGATGATCGCCTGCAGGCGCGGGCGGACCATAGGGCTGCGGTTCTCCCAGTACGAGTAGGCGAGCAGCCCGAGGAAGATCGGCATCGAGATGCCGTTGTAGAGAAACGCGGCCTGCAGGGGCCGCCACGAGGGCGGCTCCGCGAAGTAGGAGTGGGAGATCCATGCGAAGAGGGCGGCCGAGACCACATACGGAACGTACAGCGAGGCCGGATGTCGGCGCACGAAATTCCGCTCGGTCGGAAACACGAGCCCCAAGTGGATGAAGGTCGCCGGGAAGACCGCCTGGGTCACGAAGTAGAACGGCGATAGCCACGCGAGATCGGGGTCGTAGAGCGCGGTGCCGGTCAGCGGAAACAAGCCCCAGAAGAACCCGTACAGGAGAAAGGCGCGCGCGGCGGCGTTGCGGGGCTTGAGGAGGCTGACGACGAATCCCGCGAGCAGCCCCATGAGGCCGTTCAGGACGAAGAGGCCGAGGGTGGCGGCATAGTCGAACGGCTGGAAGAGCATCGTCGGGATGCGCCGTGTGTCGCGCCTCCCATCCTTCTCGATCGTGTAGTCGACGACGGTTCCGGGCGGCAGCGCGGCGACGTGCGCATAGACGTCGGCATTGGAGTGCACGGGCCGGCCGTCCGCTGCCACCACGCGCGCCGCAAACGGCATCCGGTGCGTCATGCCGGTCCAGTGGAAGAGCCCGATGGTCGGCACGACGCCGTTCTCCATCACGAAGAAGCCGGGAAACCGCTTGCCTCCGGGCTCGAGCCAATCGAGGGTCTTCCACGCCGTCAGCAGCGCGATCGGAAAGGCGATCGCGAGCAGCGAGAACGGCACGAGGCGGTCGAGCACCCAGTGACGCTCCGAGGTGCGGGCTCCTGCCGCGCGGGCGACCGGGGCGCCGGTGCCGGTCGAGATGGGTGGAGTGACGCGTGGCAGCACGGTGGTCGAGAGCTCCGCGGTATTTGCGCACCTCACCATAACACTCGTCGGTCGGGTGACGAGAGCAGGGGACGTGCCAGCTCGAGCCCGGACGCGAGCGGCGCGGCGCCGTCGGAGTGGTGCCTCGGACCGTGGCCACGTTGCTCGGCCCTGAACGATCGTTCCCTATCCTACGAACGATCGATCATCATCGGGTCAACTCTGAGAGGGATCTTCCTCGCTCGCGACCCCGTAACGTTCGAGCTTCTTGAGCAGCCAGCGGTAGCTGATTTTCAGCTGACGCGCCGCCTTGGCGCGGTTGCCGGCCGTATCGGTGAGCGCGCGCTCGATGCATTCCCGCTCGAAGCGGGCCACCATGTCGAGCAGCCCGCCGTCGCCGTTCACGCCGCTCGCCACGCTCCGGAGAGCGGGCGCGTCCGACTCGGACGGGTCGGCCGCGATGGACGCGAGCACGTCCTCGGGAATCACGCCGAAGAGGTCGGACGCGCGCAGGGGCTCTCCGGGATCGGCCATGACCAAGGCCCGCACCACGACGTTCTCGAGATCCCGCACGTTGCCGAGAAAGTCGCAGGCGATCAGCGCCGCCCGCGCCTCGGGCGTGAGACTCGGCAGCGGGATGCCGAGCTTCCGCGCGTGCATCGCGAGGAAGTGGTCGACCAGCACGGGCACGTCCTCCCGGCGCTCTCGCAACGACGGCGTGCGAATCGGGACGACGTTCAGACGGTAGTGCAAGTCGGCGCGGAAACGCCCCCCTTTGACCTCCGCGTCGAGGTTGCGGTTGCTCGCCGCCAGGATGCGCACGTCGACCTGGCGCGGCTTGCTGTCGCCGAAGCGGACGATCTCGCCTTCCTGCAGGACGCGCAGGAGCTTCGACTGGATCTGCAGCGGGAGCTCGGTGATCTCGTCGAGAAAGAGCGTGCCGCCGTCGGCGACCTCGAAGAAACCCTTGTGATCCTCCGTGGCGCCGGTGAACGATCCCTTGCGGTGGCCGAACAGGCGGCTCTCCGTCGCCTCCTGCGTGATCTCGGCGCAGTTGACCGCGACGAAGATCCGGTCGCGACGGCGGCTCGCCGCATGGATCGACCGCGCCACCAGCTCCTTGCCGGTGCCGGTCTCGCCGTGGATCAGCACGGTCACGTTCTTCGCCGCCACCCGCCGGATCTCCTCGAGGAGCCGCCGCATCGGCGCCGAGTCACCGACGAGGATGCGTGGCACCTCGGCGGTCTTCAGATACGCGTTCTCCGCCTGCAGTCGCTCGTTCGCCTCGCGGAGACCGTCGGCGAGCCGGCGATTCTCACGGACGAGCCGGTGCCTGTCGAGCGCCCCCTCGATGCTCTGCCGGAGCTCGTCGCGTCCCCACGGCTTCGGGACGTAACGGTAGATGCCCTGCAGGTTGATCGCCGCGATCAGGTCGTGGTCGTTGGTGAAGCCGGTGAGGATGATCGGCACGAGGTCGGGTCGGATTTCGGTACCCTGGCGGATCACCTCGAGCCCGTGCATGTCCGGCATGCGCTGGTCGGTCACCATCACCGCGACGTCGTGCTGGCGCAGCAGGGCCAATGCCTCCGGCCCGTTGCTCGCGGTGAAAATCGTGAAGTCGTTCTCGAAGTTGTTGACGAACGTGTCGATCAGGTCGGGCTCGTCGTCGACGAAGAGCACGGCGGCGGTGGCGTTTCCGGGTGCAGACATGTGAAGGTCCGTCGCCGCGGAGGGTACGTCAGCGGTCCCCTGTTCTGTCAAGCCATGTGACGACCATGAGCGCAGCATCTTTTTCTCCGCGGCGCCGAGCGCATCCGCCCTCGTCCCGAACCATTCGTGGCGCTCCATCAGGTCGTGCTCGGCAGCCTACGTGACATCATGGAATCTCCTTCGTCGCGAGCGGAGCTTTGCAAGAGGCGGTCCAACTCCGACCGCCGGGCTCGTGCTGACGATGCCGTGAACGATCGGCCTACTCGGTATGATCGATCATGACGGTCGCGACGGGACCTACGGGCATCTTGCGTGAACCTCGCCGACGTGGTGCCTTCGCCCCGTCGTGACGACGCCACTGCTCTGGCATTTCCCGATCTCGCACTTCAACGAGAAGGTGCGCTGGACGCTCGATTGGAAAGGCGTTCCGCACGTGCGGCGAGCGCTCGGCGCCAGCTACCTGCCGCGCGCGCTCTGGGCGTCGGGGCAGGGGCGCCTGCCCATCCTGTTCCTCGACGGCCGGGCGGTCGCCGACTCGACCCGCATCATCGCCGCGCTCGAGGAGCGCTATCCGGATCCGCCGCTCTATCCGGCCGATCCGGAGGAGCGCCGCCGCGCGCTCGCACTCGAGGATTTCCTCGACGAGGAGCTCGGGCACGCCCTCCGTACCGCGCTCCTCGGTCCGGCCTTCAAACGCGATCCGGCGGCGGCGATCGACGTCCTCACCACCGGCATGGCGCCGAGCAACCGGCGCATGATGCACGGGGCGACCCGCGTCTTCCGCGCCTACTATCGGTCGCGCCACACCATCAACGACGACACCATCGCGGCGAGCCGCGGGCAGGTGGCGGCCGCCATGGACCGCATCGAGGCCGAGCTCGGCCCCTCGGGGTACCTCGCCGGCGACCGCTTCAGCGTCGCGGATCTCACCGCGGCGTCGCTGCTCGCCATTCTCATCGGGCCCCCGGAGATGCAGTACCCTCCGGCGCCGCCGTACCCGCCCGAGATCAGCGAGTACCGTGCCGAGGTGGCCGGGCGCCCCGCGCTGCAGTGGGTCGCCGAGATGTATCGTCGCCACCGCGGCCGCTCGGCCGAGGTGGCGGGTTGAGCCTGAACGACGCGACTCCAGACACCGGCTGTTGGTATTTCGCCTACGGCAGCAACATGGGTCGTGCCACCTTCGTCGAACGCCGCCGCATCCAGCCGCTCGCAGCGCGCCGCGCCTATCTGGACGATTGGCGGCTCTGCTTCGACCTGCCGATCGGTCCGGGCGAGCGCGGCGTCGCCAACCTCGTGCCCGAGACGGGCGCCCGCACCTGGGGCGTCGTCTACCGCCTCGACGACGCCACCTGCGACTTCCTCGACCGCACCGAGGGCGTCCACCGCGGCTTCTATCGCCGGCTCGCGATCGAGGTCGTGACCGACGACGGCGAACGGGTCGTGGCGTTCGCGTATCAGGGTGACGGCCGCGATCCGCGCCGGAAGCCGTCGGCGCGCTACCTCGGCCTCATCCTCGCCGGCGCCCGCGAGCTGGCGCTTCCCGCCGAGTACGTGTCGTGGCTCGAGGCCTTCCCGCTCGCCGTCGACGAGCGTGCGGCCGCCGAGCCCGACTCACCCCGCTAACTTCCGCGCCTCGGCGACCGTCTTCGCGCAGGCGTCGCCGCACGCCTTGCAGACGGCGTGGTGGCTCTCGTGCTCCCGGCAGGCGGTCTCGCAGTCGCTGCAGACGTCGGCGCAGAGCTTGGCGAAGGTGCGGAGGTGCTTCGACTCGGCGTACGTGAGCGGACCCGCGGCGCGGCAGACGGCGAGCATCTGCTGGACCGACTTGGCGCAGTTGCCGAGCGATTTGTCGCCCTCCGCCAGCAGGACCAGGCAGTGCTGGAGGCACTCCTCGCCGACGCGGACGCATTCGGCGGCGGCGCGGGCGAGCCCGCTGGGGGCGGCGGACGCCTTGGCGGGCGCCTCGGCGGCGAACGCGGCACCGAGCCCGAGCCCGTACGACGCGGTCAGGGTCGCTCCGGACGCGAGCAGCTCACGACGGCTGATGGTCATCGAGTGTCCTCCTTGAGATCCCTGCGGTAGTGGATGCGGTCCGCGTTGTCGAGTAGTCCAGAGGCGATGGCGGCGAGTGGCCAGCGCATCGACCTCTCGTGGCTCCTGACCCTGCGTTGGGGGGCGCTGGCGGGGCAGCTCGCGACCATCCTGGCGGTCGATCGGCTGATGGGGATCCGCTTGCCGCTCGTGCCCCTCGCGGTGGTGCTCGCGGTCGGCGTGGCCAGCAACCTGGCGCTCGGGTCCTGGCGGCGCCGTGCCGACGTGCAGGACGGCACGCTCGCGGCGGTCATGCTGCTCGACGTCGTGCTGCTGACGGCGGTGCTCTATTTCACCGGCGGCCCCTTCAACCCCTTCAGCTTCCTCTACCTCGTCAACGTCGCGCTCGCGGCGATGATCCTGCCCCCCGGTTGGACCTGGGCGCTCGCGGGCTGCTCGCTCGCGCTCTTCGGCGGCCTCTTCTTCGCGCACGTGCCGCTCGCGCTCGACCACATGGGGCACGACGAGCACCCGATCTCGATGCACATCCAGGGCATGTGGGTGGCGTTCGGCGTCGCGGCCGCGTTCATCGTCTACTTCATCCAACGGGTACGGCACGCGCTCGCCGAGCGCGACGCCGAGCTCGGCGAGGCGCGGAGCGCGGCGGCGCGCCACGAGAAGCTCGCCTCGCTCGCGACCCTGGCGGCCGGAGCGGCGCACGAGCTCGCGACGCCGCTCTCCACCATCGCGGTCGTCGCCAAGGAGCTCGAGCGCGCGCTCGGCGCCGACGATCCCGATGCGCCGGCCGTCGGCGACGCCCGCTTGATCCGCGAGCAGGTCGCGCGCTGCCGCGAGATCCTGGTGCAGATGGCGGCCGACGCGGGTGAGAGCGCCGGCGAGGCATTGGTCACGGTCCCGCTCGCGGCGCTCGTCGACGGCGCCGTCGCCGATCTCGCCGGCGGCGAGCGCGTCCGGCGCGAGATCGCGGCGGAGGCGGCCGCGGCGCTGGTGCACGTCCCGCCCCGCGCCGTCACGCAGGCCGTGCGCGGCGTCGTCAAGAACGCGCTCGAGGCCTCCGCCGGCATGGGCGAGGTACACCTCCGCCTCGGCGGCGAGCCGGGCCGGTGGCGGCTCGCGGTCGAGGACCGCGGCGGCGGCATGGCGCCCGAGGTGCTGGCCCGCGCCGGCGAGCCCTTCTTCAGCACCAAGAACGGTGACGGGCTCGCGCGCGGCATGGGGCTCGGACTCTTCCTCGCGCGCGTCGTGCTCGAGCGGCTGGGCGGCGAGCTCGCGCTCGACTCGGCGCCCGGCCGCGGCACCACCGTCACGCTCGTGCTCCCCGCCGGCGGTCCTCCGGCGATCGGTCGCAGTGGAGACGCGACGATCGCGCGCGCATCATGACCGAGACGCCCCAATGAGCGATGACCGGCCGACCGCGCCCTCCATCCTGATCGTCGACGACGACGAGGTGTTTCGGACCCGCTTGGCGCGAGCCTTTCGCGACCGCGGCTACGACGTCGCCGCCGCCGCCAACCATGCCGAGGCGCTGGCGCGCGCCGGCGAGGACTCGCCCGAGATGGCGGTCGTCGACCTCCGCATGCCGGGACCCTCCGGTCTCGAGCTGGTGCGCGACCTCCTGGCGCTCGATCCCGCCACCCGCATCGTCGTGCTGACCGGCTACGGCAGCATCGCGACCGCCATCGAGGCGGTGCGGATCGGCGCCACCTACTACCTCCCGAAGCCCGCCGACGTCGACGACATCCTCGCCGCCTTCGCGCGCGGCGAGGCGCCGCCGCTCGAGCCGCCGCCGAGCGACTATGCCGCGCCGTCGCTGGCGCGGGCGGAATGGGAGCACATCAGCCGCGTGCTCTCCGATTGCGGCGGCAGCATCTCCGAGGCGGCCCGCCGGCTCGGCCTGCATCGCCGCTCGCTGCAGCGAAAACTGCAGAAGTATCCGCCACGAAGCTAGTCTTCCCCCTGCGACGACGTGTCGCATTTCGTGCCAGGCCGCCCGTCGATAGACATGCCGGCGTTTCGGGAGGATCGGCATGACTTCGAGCGGCGGATGGATTCGGGTGGCGGTCGTCGGGCTAGGGCTCGCAGTGGCTGCGACGGTGGCGGCCCATGAGACCGGCGAGCCGTTCCTCTTCGTCGGTGCCGGCGCCGCCGGCGGCGGTACGTTGGTGATCGACCACGACTTCTCCCATCCCGTGATCGTCAGCGAGGACGTGCGCGTCGGCGATCGTGTCCTCTACGCCGCGAACGAGCCGAGCTTCGAGCCGCCCGAGCACGAGGACGACGACCTCTTCCTGCTCGCCGACGGCACGACCGTCAGCGTCGAGATCACGGCGCTCGGCGACACGGTCGCGATGAAGCTCGCCGGCGTCGAGCTCGACCACGTGGGCGCGTCGGTCGTCCTCGGCACCGCGCCTACGCTCCATCGCCACCCGGAATGGCAGTTGACGCTGCCGGAGGGAGCGACCGCCTGTCAGACGATCAGCTTCCGCCTGACGACCACCTCGCCGGCCTACGAGAGCTCCGAGACCTACACGGCGTTCGTGACCAACGACCCTTCGACGTGTCCGGGCGGCGGCGAGCCGGCATGCGGCGACGCCGACGCCAACGGCACGATCACGGTCAGCGACGGGGTCAACGTGCTGCGCTCCGCGGCCGGCCTGAGCGGCGCGTGCGCGGCGGCGGCCGCCTGCGATGCCGACGGTAGCGGCGCGGTCGGCGTCAGCGACGGCGTCAACGTGCTCCGCCGCGCGGCCGGGCTGTCGGCGGAGCTCGCCTGTCCGGATCTCTGAGCCGGGGTTGATCGCGTTCTGGTTGTCGCTGGTGGTCTTGGTGGCGACGGCGACGCCGGCGCATGCCTGCGACGTCTGCGCGGTCTACACCGCGACCGAGCTCCGCGAGACCCGACCCGGACTCCAGCTCGGCGTCGGCGAGCAGGCGACGCGCTACAAGACCGGCGTCCCGGATGCGACGGGCGAGCCGGTCGACAAGGGCGAGCGACTCAACAGCTTCATCACTCAGGTGTTCGCGGGCTACGACTTCAACTCGACGCTCGGCGTGCAGGTGAACCTGCCGATCATCTCCCGCGACTACCATCGCCTCCGCAACCGCCGCCTGGTCGACGACCGCATCAAGGACGGCGTCCTCACCAAGGGCGAGGTGAGCGGCTTCGGCGACGTGTCGCTGCTCGGCGTCGTGCGACCATGGAGCCGCGTCAGCGAGCACAGCGTGATTCGCTTCACGCTGCTCGGCGGCCTCAAGCTCCCGAGCGGCGATCCCGGGAAGCTCGTCGAGGAGCAGAAGCTCCGGCGCGAGGCCGAGGCCGCCGCCACCCCCGCGGCGACGACCGCCGCACCCGTCCGCCGCGTCGCCTCGGCGCACCACATCCCGGAGGGCAGCCCGAGCGGCATCAACGGCCACGACCTGGCGCTCGGCTCGGGCTCGATCGACGGCATCGTCGGCGGCTCGTTCTTCGGCAGCTGGAATCGGCTGTTCGCGACCGTCGCCGTGCAGCACGCGATTCGCAGCGAGGGCGCTTATCGCTATCAGTACGGCGACGAGACCAATTGGTTCGTGAGCCTCGGCGCCTACGCGCTCCTCGATCCCGACTACACGCTCGCGCTCCAGGTCGTGACCTCCGGCAAGCACCAGGGCACCGACACTCTCGAGGGCCGCAGCACCGCCGCCGACGGCGAGTCCACCGACGTGACCTTCGCCTACCTCGGACCCGGTCTGACCTTCACCTGGGGCTCGTCGCTCGCCGTCGAGGTCGCCGGCGATCTGCCGGTCTCGCGACCGGACGAGGGACTGATCCCCGAGTACCGCGTGCGCGGCGGCGTCAGCTGGCGGTTCTGAGTTGTAACGACAAGGGCGCCATGTTCGCCCTTTGCGCGCGTGTGAATGATCGGCGACGGGGATCGGCGATCGGAACGATCGATCGTTCACGTTCGACCCGTCGACGAAGCCACGTACCAATCCGAAACGGTCGATCAGAGTCGGCACCGACATTGCTTTGACGATCTGCACGGCGCGAGCCGGTCAGGTGGTCAAATCAAATGGAGGACTGAGATGACGAATCGATTGATGCTCGAAGTGAAGCTTCCGTATCGCAGTCGGCGCATCTGGATCCGCGGGATGCTCTCTCTGTTTGCCGCACTCTCCGCGATCTCGATTGGCGTCGTCCCAGCGCTCGCTCAGTGCGACCCAGTATGCGAAGCCGGACAACTCTGCTTCTGGAGCGGCGTAAACGAGAGCAACGGCGCGCCCGAAGGATCGTTCTCGTTCTGGAGCTCGCCGGGCTCGGGCTTCGACGACGACGGGACCTATGCCAACAATAAGTATGAGTACATTCGCACTGAGACCGAGATGGACAACACCATCACCTCCGTGTGGAATCGATCGAACAAGATGCTGGTGTTGTATGAACTTCCCAATTGCAAAGGCGCGTTCTTCTGCATAGGCCCGAACAAGCCGAATTCATACAACTTGAAAACCGGCGATGGTGGCTTTTGGAACAACAAGTTCTCGAGTCACAAGCTCTTCACGGACCCTCCTCCCCAGAACATAGCCAACGCTTGCAATCTGAAGCAGAACCCCGGAATCCCAGCTCCCGATTGCACGGACTGAGTGCATCGGGGCCGGTCGTCCTGCGGCGATGAACCGCCATTCCTTTTTCAGCGCGGTCCATCGCCGCCCTGCGGCCATGGACGGCGGGCCGTGAAGTGTGGCAGTGACCGCCGCATGGGACTTCTCGATGCGATCACGGGCGGCGGCGATCCCGCCATCACGGCCGGTCAGCAGGCTCCGGACTTCGCGCTTCCGGACGCGGCCGGCAAGACGGTTCGTCTCAGCGACTATCGCGGCAAGAAGGCGGTCGTCCTCTACTTCTACCCGAAGGACGACACCCCGGGCTGCACCAAAGAGGCGTGCGCCTTTCGCGATCAGTACGAGGACTTCAAGGCGGCCGGCGCCGAGGTGATCGGCGTCAGCTCCGACGGCGGCGAGGCGCACGAGAAGTTCGCCGGCAAGTACCACCTGCCGTTCGTCCTGCTCTCGGATCGCGGCGGCGTGGTGCGAAAGCAATACGGCGTGCCCGCGACGCTCGGCCTCCTGCCCGGTCGCGTCACCTTCGTCATCGACAAGCAGGGCGTGGTGCGACGCACCTTCAACTCGCAGTTCCAGGCGACCAAGCACGTGAGCGAGTCGATCGAGGCGTTGCGCGGAATGTCCTGAGCCGGTGACGTCGTGACCGCCGACGAGCTCATGCGCCGCGCCATCGAGCTCGCGGACGAGGGCGTGCGCGCCGGACGGGGCGGACCCTTCGGCGCGGTGGTGGCGCGCGCCGGGGCAATCGTCGCCGAGGGCGCCAACGAGGTGACCTCCACCAACGACCCGACGGCGCACGCGGAGGTGGTCGCGATCCGGAATGCCTGTCGCACTCTCGGCACCTTCCGGCTCGCCGGCTGCGAGATCTACGCCAGTTGCGAGCCGTGTCCGATGTGCCTCGGAGCGATCTACTGGGCGCGCCTCGACCGTCTCTACTTCGCCGCCGGGCGCGAGGACGCCGAGCAGGCGGGCTTCGACGACGGCCACATCTATCGCGAGCTCGGCACGGCCGCCGCCGAGCGCACGCTTCCCACGTCGCGCCTCCTCGTCGAGCCCGCCCGAGGGGTGCTCGAACGCTGGCGCGTCGCCCCCGAAAAGATTCCGTACTAGCGCCTCGGAAGCCTGCGCGAGCGTCGTGCTGTCGAGTCCGCCGCGTTGGTGGGCGGGTGCGGGGTCGTTTCTCCGCTCGTGGGCTTCAGCTGCCCAACACTTACGGCCCGCCGCAGCCTCTCTGGCTTGCGCACGACGCGAGCTGCACGACCTCCGAAACGACCCCTAACCCGCTCCCCACCGCGCTAAGGCAAAGCCATGCGACGCAGCGGCCGTCGCTTCGCGGGGGTGTGGTGGGTCGCTTTGAAGCGAGTAGCGCCTCGCGTCGTGCGCAAGCCAGAGAGGCTCCGGCGGGCCGTAAGCGCTGGGCGCCGGAATCCCACGAGCGGAAAAGCGACCCACCACACCCCCGCGAAGCGACCGCCAATGAACGATGACGTCGTCGCGCCTTGCACCGGCTTTCGGGTGGTGCCATGAGACGCGCATGGCGACCCTCTACGATTTTTCGGCGAAGACGATCGACGGCAAGGACCAATCGCTGCGCGACTACGCCGGCAAGGTGGCGCTGGTGGTGAACGTCGCGTCGCAATGCGGGCTCACGCCGCAGTACGGCGGTCTCGAGGAGCTCTACGGCAACTTCAAGGACCGCGGGCTCGTCGTCCTGGGCTTCCCGTGCAATCAGTTCGGCGGACAGGAGCCGGGCAGCGAGGGCGAGATCAAGACCTTCTGCGAGACCAAGTTCGGCGTCACCTTCCCGCTGTTCGGCAAGATCGACGTCAATGGTCCGAACCGTCACCCGCTCTACACGTTTCTGACCGGCGAGCCGACCAGTCCCGACGGTCCCGGCGACATCAAATGGAACTTCGCCAAGTTCCTGGTCGACCGGCAGGGCAAGGTGGTGGCGCGCTTCAATCCGACCACGGCCCCTGTCTCCGAGGAGGTCGTAGGCGCGCTCGAGAAGCAGCTAGGAGCCTGACTCGAGATGGACGATCTGCTGCGAAGGGCCCGGCATCCCGCCTCGACGGCGTCGCCGACCACTCGGCGCATCAAGGAGATACGCGGTCGTGGTCGGCTCCTTGCGAGCCGGGCGCCGGGCGCTTCTCGCGACGATCGCCATCTCGAGTCAGGCTCCTAGGCTGAGTTGCATGACGAGGAGCACGCGACGCGCGGCGGCGATCGTGCTCGCGTTCGCGCTGACGCTCGTACTTTCGTTCGCGTCCGCGCTCGACGCGCCGGCACGCGCCGGCCTCGACCCCGATGAGCACGGCCAGGTCGCGACCCTGCCGGCCGCCACCGGGGCGCATTGGGTGTGGGTGCCCGATCGCGTGCTGCGCCACAGCGTGCTCTTCGACGGCGACACCGGGAACGCGCTCGGCATCCTCGACGGCAGCTTCAGCCTGAGCGGCCCGTCGCCGCTCGTGGCGCCGCGGCGCGGCGAGATCTACGTCGTCGATCAGGTGTACGCGCGCGGCCACCGCGGCGAGCGCCACGACTACGTCACCATCTACGACGCCACGACGCTGGCGGTGCGCGGCGAGATCGAGATCCCCCCGCGGGCGGCGAGCATCGGCCACGGCCACGCGATCGCGGCCGTGCTCGACGACGATCGCTTCCTCGTCGTCTTCAACCAGGACCCGTCGAACTCGGTGTCGGTGGTCGACCTCGAGGCCCGCCGCTTCGTCGAGGAGGTCGTGATCGGCGGCTGCGCTCTGGTCTACCCGGTCGGCGGGCGCCGCTTCGGGACGCTCTGCGGGAACGGCACCGCGATCGCGGTCGAGCTGGACGCCGAGGGCCGCAAGCTGCGCGCGACCCGCAGCGAGCCCTTCTTCGACACCGTCAAGGATCCGCTCACCGAGAAGGGCGTGCGCGACGGCGCTCACTGGTACTTCGCGTCGTTCGAGGGCTACCTGCACGGCATCGACTTCAGCGGCGAGACGCCGGTCCTGGCGACGCGCTGGTCGCTCTTCAGCGACGCCGAGCGCAAGGACTCGTGGCGCGTCGGCGGCATGCAACACCTCGCTCTCCACCGCGCGACCAAGAGGCTCTACTCGCTCGTGCACCAGGGCGGCTCCGGCTCGCACAAGCAGGAGGGCAGCGTGATCTGGGTCTACGACCTCGCCACCCAGAAGCGCGTGCAGGAGATCGCCGCCCCGGGGCTTCTCCCGGCGTTCGTGCGGCCGCTGGTGGAGATCGAGCGCGGCAGCTGGGGCGAGTGGCTGCTCGAGCGATTGTTGCCGAATCCGGGCCTCCACAGCATCGCGGTGACGCAGGACGCGCAACCGCTGCTCTTCGTCCGCCACGACGAGATCGGCGCGATCGGGGTCCTGGACGGGCTCTCGGGCGCGCGCCTCCGCGACATCGACGAGGCCGGCATCTCGGGCCCGCAGCTGGTCGTGCCGCCGGTGCCATGATGCAGGATCCCGTGGTCGACGTCGTGCTGCGCGCGGCGCTGGCGCTGCTCTTCGCGAGCGCCGCCCGCCACAAGCTCCGGGACCTGGCAGGGTTCCGCGGCGTGCTGCAGGCTTATCGCCTCCTGCCCGAGCGGCTCGTGGCGGTGACGGCGCCCGTCGTCGTCGGCATCGAGCTCGGCCTCGCCGCCGCCTTGGTGTTGCCGGCGACCCGGTCGCTCGCGGGGCTCGGCGCCGCCGCGCTGCTCACCGCCTACTCGTTCGCGATCGCGATCAACCTCGCGCGCGGACGGCGGGCGATCGACTGCGGCTGCGGCGGTCCCGGCGCGCGCCAGCCGATCAGCGAATGGCTGGTGCTGCGGAACGCGCTCCTCACCGGCGCGGCGCTGTTCACGCTCGCGCCGGCGGCCGCGCGCCCGCTCCTGTGGGTCGATTGGCTGACGGGCGTGGGCGGTCTCGTCGTCATCGCGGCAGGCTGGACGGCCGCGCACGGGCTCGCGGCGGCCGCCGCGCGCGTGCCGGCCCTCGGAGCCCCGTCGTGATCGAGGCCCTCGTGGTGTCGAACGCGGTGTTGTGGATCGCGGTCGTGATCCTCGCCGCCGTCGTGGTGGCCCTGACGAGACAGATCGGCGTGCTCCACGAGCGGGTGTTTCCGGTGGGCGCGCTCGTGATGCCGGGCGGACCGCGGGTCGGCGATCCGGCGCCCGTGCTGGCGCTCACCGACCTCGCGGGACGCGCGGTGCGCGTCGGCGGCGCCGACGAGCAGGGTCGCCATACGCTGCTCTTTTTCGTCTCGCCGACCTGTCCCGTCTGCAAGACCCTCCTCCCGGTGGTGACGGCGCTGGCGCGGACGGCGCGGCCGCCGACCCGCGTCGTGCTCGCGAGCGACGGCGACCCGGCCGAGCACCGCGCCTTCGTCGCGCGCGCCGGCCTCGGCGAGCATCCGTACGTGCTCTCGACCGAGCTCGGGCTCGCCCATCAGGTCGGCAAGCTGCCGCACGCCGTCCTGATCGACGCGACCGGCGTGCTGCGCGCCAAGGGCCTCGTCAACACCCGCGAGCACGTCGAGAGCCTTTTCGAGGCGGCGCGTCTCGGGGTCGCGTCGATGCAGGAGTACCTGCAACAGACGGCGGCCGGGAGGCAGGAGGTCGCATGAGCGCGAAAGGCATCGATGGTCTCGTCGAACGCTGGGCGCGGGGCTTGGCGCGGCGGAGCGACCGCCGGAGCTTCGTCGCGCGCTTCGGCACCTGGATCGCCGGCGGCGCCGTGATGATTCCGCTCCTCCCGGTCGCGCGCGGCTTCGCCGTGCCGGCGTCGCCCGCCGCGCCCGCGGACGTCGCCGGACCCGAGGGCGATCCGAAGCGCTGCGAGTACTGGCGGCACTGCGCCATCGACGGCTTCCTCTGCAGCTGCTGCGGCGGGTCGCAGACGGCCTGTCCGCCCGGCACCGAGATGTCGCCGCTCACCTGGATCGGCACCTGCCGCAATCCCACCGACGGGAAGGATTACGCGATCTGGTACAACGACTGCTGCGGGCGCGCCTTCTGCGGGCGCTGTTTCTGCAATCGCAACGAGGGCGACCGCCCCGTCTACCACCCGTACCGCAGCAACGACATCAACTGGTGCGCCGCCGCCTCGTCGCAGCTCTATCATTGCTCGACCGCGCTCGTGATCGGTCTCGCCGAGGAAGGGCAGCCCGAGCGGTGAGACGCCGCCTCGTCCTCGCGCTGGTGACGGTGATCGCCTCGGGGTCGTCCGTTGCCGTCGCGGCGGACCCGACGGCGGAGCACGATTACGTGCTGAGCTGCGCCGGTTGCCACAAGCTCGACGGCACTGGATCGGCCACCGTGCCGACGCTCCACGGCGTCGATGGCCTACTGGATCGTCCCGGGGGGCGCGATTACCTGTTGCGAGTCCCGGGCGTCGCCCAGGCCCCGCTCTCCGACCAGCGCCTCGCCGCGCTCTTGAACTGGGTGCTTCCCCGCTTCGGCGACGGCGTCCGTGCTCCGCGTTTCACCGCCGCCGAGGTCGGCGCGGCCCGCACCGCGCCCCTCGTCGACCCGCGTCAGGCCCGCGCTTCTCTGGACTGATCGCCGGCCGGTAGGGCGAGCCATCGCCTCGACAAAATTGCTGCGGTGATAAACATAGCCGCATTCAAAATGCCGTACCGACCCACACAACTCGACTTGTCACTGCCCGCGCCTCGGCGGTGGGGTGGTCGCCGGCCCGGCGCCGGTCGCAAGCCGGGACCTCGTCCCGCCGTCCGACACGCCCGCCGCGCTCAGTTCGCGAAAACGCTTCCGGCGCACGTGACCCTTCGTCTGCGGCGCGATGTTCCATCCCTCCGAACGGTCCGGATCGTCCACGAAATCGAGCGCACGTTCGCCGCGGGGTGTGAGCGCCCAGGCTTCCGCCTGGTGCAGTACTCCCTGCAGGGGAGCCACGCGCACCTGATCGTCGAGACCCAGGATCGAGCGGCGCTCGGCCGCGGGATGAAGTCGATCGCGGCACGGCTGGCGCGCGCGGTGAACCGCGTCGCGGGGCGCACGGGAAAGGTGCTCGCCGATCGCTATCATGTACGGATGCTGCCCACGCCGCGGGAGGTGCGGGCGGCGCTCCGCTACGTGCTGCTGAACGCGCGCCGGCACGCGGCCGCGGCTGCGAAGAAGATCTCGAAGGCGGTGCGGCTGGATCCCGCATCCTCGGCGCGATGGTTCGACGGTTGGAAGCGAGAAGGATTGGAAGACCTAGTAAGGGATGATCAACCGTACGGACCGCGACCGCCCCGCCGTAGCACGGGCGCGGACCTGGCTCCTGACGGTGGGCTGGCGTCGGCACGGCCTCCTCGATCCCGCCGACGTCCCCGGCTGACGTCCCCGCCGGCGTCGTCGACGGACGCCTCGATGGCGGCTCGCGAAAACCATCCTTACCAACGCTTTCTTGGTCGAACCCGGCGGTTGCAAGGGCCGCTGACCAGGGCTATGCCCCGACCGGAATGAACGGCGACGGCCCAAGTAGTCGCGGCTTCGGAAGCCGCTCCATCTAGTCGCCACGCGCTCAGGGGTCGACTCTCCGCGTGGTGGGGAGGTTCGATCCGATGGCGCTCCACGATGCTCCACCCGACGCGGCAGGCTCGGCGGACGCGCGCGCCGTCGAGCGTCCGACCGCGACCGAGGTCGCCGAGGCGTGGCCCGTCCTCGACACGGAAGAGCGCCGGCAGGCGTTTGCGATGTTGCCTCGGCCCGAGGCGGAGGATCTCTTTCTCACCCTGCCGACGCGCGACCAGGTCGAGATCCTGCTCGGCATGCGGCCGGAGGAGCGCCGGATGTGGCTCCGCCTGCTCGCGCCCGACGACGCCGCCGACCTGATCCAGCATGCGCCCGCGGAGGAGCGGCCGGGACTGCTCGGCCTCCTCGACGGACCGACCCGGAGCGAGGTCGCCGGTCTGCTGGTCTACGCCGAGGATCAAGCCGGCGGCCTCATGAACCCGCACTACGCACGGCTCCGGCCCGACATGACGGTCTCCGAGGCGATCAGCTACCTCCGACGCTTCGCCCGCGAGCACCGCGACGCCACCTACTACGCCTACGTGCTCGACGACGACCGGCACCTGCTCGGGACCGTGTCGTTCCGCGAGCTCTTCGCGGCCGACCCCGGCGCCCGGATCGCCGACGTGATGCGCCGCGACCCCATCACGATCGCCGAGCATCTGGATCAGGAGGAGGTGAGCCGCATCCTCGCCGCCCATCACTTCCTCGCGCTCCCGGTCGTCGACGCCGAGGGGCGGATGAAGGGCGTGGTCACGATCGACGACATCGTCGACGTCGTGCGCGAGGAGGCGACCGAGGACATCCAGAAGATCGGCGGCACCGCGGCGCTCGATGCGCCCTACCTCGCGACCGACTTCGCCAGCATGGTCCGGAAGCGCGCCGGCTGGCTCTCGGCGCTCTTCCTCGGCGAGATGCTGACGGCGACCGCGATGAGTCGCTACGAGGACGAGATCGCGCGCGCGGTGGTGCTGGCGCTCTTCGTGCCGCTCATCATCAGCAGCGGCGGCAACTCGGGATCGCAGGCCTCGACGCTGGTGATCCGCGCCATGGCGCTCGGCGAGGTCGGTCTCCGCGACTGGTGGCGGGTCATCCGGCGCGAGCTCGGCTCGGGGGTGGTGCTGGGCGGCATCCTCGCCGTGATCGGCCTCGTCCGCATCCTCGTCTGGCAGGGGATCTTCCACGTCTACGGCGAGCACTACGTCCTGATCGCGGCGACCGTGGCGATCAGCCTGGTCGGCGTCGTCACCTTCGGCACACTCGCGGGGTCGATGCTGCCGTTCGTGCTGCGGCGGCTCGGCTTCGACCCGGCGAGCGCCTGCGCGCCCTTCGTCGCCACGCTGGTCGACGTCAGCGGGCTGGTCATCTATTTCACCGTCGCCAGCGTGCTCTTGCACGGAACGCTCTTGTGAACGGAGGTCACCATGCCCGTCGTCCGACTCGCCTACCCGAAAGGCGCGCTCACCCAGGCCCAGAAGCAGATGCTCGCGGCCGATCTCACCGACGTCGTGCTCGACGCCGAGGTCGACGCGGTGACCGCGAGCGGCAAGATGGTCACCGTCGTGCAGTTCCAGGAGGCGGCGCCCGAGGACTGGGCGGTCGGCGGTGAGCTCCGAGCGAGCGCGCCCGGCGGGCCGAACCACTTCATCGTCGACGTCGTCGTGCTGCAGGGGCTCCTCGAAGGCGAGCGCCGGCAGGCGACGCACCGCCGGGTGACGGAGGCCTTTCAGCGCGCCTTCGCCGGGGTCGCCGGCGCCGACCCCATGCTGGCGCTCCGCGTCTGGGTGCTGGTGCACGAGGTGCGCGAGGGCTCGTGGGGCGCGGCCGGCACGACCGTCTCCGCGCTCGACGTGGCGCAGTTCATCAATCCCGAGCTGGCGCCCGCTCGTCGCGCCGAGATCGGGACGGCGATCGGACGCGGCGCCTGAGCTGCGATTGGACGCGGCGCTCGAGCCGCAATTCGACGCGGCGTTCGAGCCGCAATTCGACGCGGCGCTCGAGCCGCGATCAGTCCTTCTTCAGCTTCCGCGTGAGGAGCTCGCCGAGCGTTCCAAGGCCGCGCGGCTCGTTCGACTTTGCCATGGCGGCGGCGTGCTCCTTGCGCTCGCTCTGCTCGCTGGCGTCGCGCTCGCGCTTCGCCGCCTCCACCATCGAGAGGGCGATGCGGCGCTGCTCGGGCTCGATCGCGATCACCGTCACCTCGACCTCGTCGCCGACGGTGACGACCTGCTTCGGGTGCGACACGCGCCGATCCATGGCCAGGCGCGAGACGTGCACCAGGCCGTCGACACCGGGCACGAGCTCGACGAAGGCGCCGAAGCTTTCCAGGCGGCGGACCGTGCCGCGGAGCGTGGTGCCGGTCGGGAACTGCTCGACGGCGGTCGTCCATGGGTCGGGTGCGAGGGCGCGGAGCGAGAGGCCGACACGCCGCTGGCCCGTCTTCGGATCGGGCTCGATCTTGACGATCTGCGCCTGCACGGTCTCGCCGACCGTTACCACCTCGGAGGGATGACGGGAGCGGCCGTAGCCGAGCTCGCTCACGTGGATCAGCCCGTCGACGCCGCCGAGGTCGACGAAGGCGCCGAAGTCGCGCACCGAGGTGACGGTGCCCGTCACCGTCGCGCCGACCGTCAGGCGCTCCCAGGTCTCGGCCGCCAGCTTGGCCGACTCCTCCTCCAGGAGCTGGCGGCGCGACACGACGATGTTGCGGCCGCCGCTCTCGATCTTGGTGACGTTGAAGCGGAAGCGCTGCCCGACGTACTCGCCGGGCTCGCGACGGCGAAGGTCGATCTGCGACGCGGGGCAGAAGGCGCGCTGGCCGACCACCTGGACGTCGAAGCCGCCCTTGTTCTGACCGGTCACCAGGCCCTCGACGGCGATGCCGTGCGCCAGTGCCTGCTCGAGCTCGCCGGGCACGTGGCCGCCGCGGCCGAGCGTGCGCTTCAGCGTGATCGAGCCCGAGCGGCTGCCGTCGTCGGTGACCGTGGCCTCGAGATCGTCGCCGACCGCGATGGTGAGCTCACCGGTCTCGTCGTTGCGGAACTCGCCGAGGTTGATCACCCCCTCGGACTTGCCGCCGATCGCGATGAACGCGGTCTCGGCACCGAGCGCGATGACGCGGCCGCGCACCACGTCGCCGGCGCGGATGCGGCGCTCGGTCGCGTCCTTGGCTTCGCTCTTCGCGAAGAGTGTAGCGAAGTCTTCTTCCTCGGCGGCGGGCTTGTCGTCGGTGGGGTCGGTCATGCGTCCTGGGGATTGCCTACACCGAGCGGCGCCGTTAGGCGAGCGCCGGACGTCAGCGCGCGCCGGCCTGCACCGCCGGGAGACAGAGCTCATCCTCCTTCACCGTGTCGACGCGCTCGCGTGCGAGCGCGGTGGCGAGGTGGATCCGCCCGACGATCTTCTCGTGCGTGGGCGCGCCGGCGGCGGGCTTGGCCTGGTAGCAGAGCAGGAGCGCACCGGGCTGCAGATAGCCGCCGCGCGCGTCGGCGGCGAAGCAGAGGCGCGACGGCTTCTTGACCGCGAGCGCCTTCGGCGTCGCGAAGCCGGTGAACTGGTCGCCGATCTGGACGGTGAGGTTCTTCGGAAAGCCGGTCAGGCACGGCCCGTCGACGCCGCAGTCGGCGGAGCGCTTGCACTTGCGCTCGGGGTTCGAGGCGCAGCGCTTCTTGTTGGTCTTCACCCCGTAGCAGTTGAAGTGGTCGCCGTCGGTCCCGGGCAGCGGATCCACGGGTCCGTTCAGCGACTTGGCGCTCGGCGCGAGCAGGCGGAGCGGCTTCTTGACGTCGACGATCACGGTTCCGAGCTCGGTCACCACCGGCAGCAGCCGGATCGCGTCGGTCGTCGGCTGGCCCTTGGCGAGCTTCTCCGGATGCCCGCGGAAGTGCCGGGCGGGATCGAGCGGCTGGCCGCCGCCGTTCAGCTCCGCCGGTGCGCAGAGGCTGGCGCCCTTCGCGATCGTGAACGTGCGGGGCCCGAGCCCGCCCACCTGATCCTCGACGCTACCGGTGAGGCCTTTGGGAAGCGGCGTCTTCACGCAGGCGCCGGCGGTGCCGCCGCACTCGGCGTCGCTCGCGCAGGCGCCGCCCGCGTTGGCCGCCGCAGACCTCGGAGCAGAGCGTGCCCTTGGTCGGCTTGGTCTTGTAGCAGAGGAAGGGCGGCAGGCCCTCGACGCCGGACGGAAAGACCGTGACGTCCGCCGGCGACGGTGCGAACGTGACCGGCGCCTGGTTCAGACCGTCGTCGGCGTCGCCGGAGTCGGGGTCGACGGAGGTGAAGCTGCTCGTCACCTGCTGGTCGCCCGGCGTCACGGGATTGGTGAGAATCCCGGCGTAGAGCGCGGCGGTGGCGCGCATCGCCACCCGTCCGAGCTTGACGCGCGCGAGCCCATCGCCGCCGCGCGGCAGGGTGGTCGTGAAGACGTGCGCGCCGGAGTGCGCGAGCGTCGGGTCGGAGGCGTCGAGACGGCCGTTGCCGTTGCCGTCGACGTAGGCGGCGTCTGCGGTGAGCGCGCGGAGCGGCAAGGTGAGATCGACGATGCCGTCCTGGTTGAAGTCGACGCCGTAGGCGCCGATCTGGGTCTCCGCGGGTCCGAGGGCGAGGAAGCCGTCGAAGCCGAAGCCGCTCGGGTAGGTGAGGACCGCGCGAAAGGTCTCGAGGTCGTTGGCCACGACGTCGAAGGAGAGAACGTGACCGCTGCTGAAGCCGGCGAGCGGGAGCCGGAGGTCGAAGAAGGCGTTCGGCGGCAGCGCGTACGCCGCGGGCTCGGGGAGCAGCGTCTGGCCGACGCCGCCGAAGTCGCCGCCGCCGAAGCAGAAGCAGCCGGAGGTATCGAAGCGGCCACACGGCGGTTGTCCGAGGAAGCCCGAACACTCGTCGGGGAGGCCGTCGCCGTCCTGATCGCCGCAGCATTCGCCGCTGAAGGCTCCGCAGACGTCGAGCTGCGGAAACTTGGCCTGATTGAGCGAGCCGAAGATCTCGCACCCGAGGTTGAAGACGCAGCCGCCGGCCAGGAGCGGCAGCACCACCGCCACACCGAGCGTTTGCCAACGTGGGCGCATGGTCTCTCCTACGCGCAGCGTGTCAGCGAAGCCCGCGAGTTGATCTCGCGGGCTGAGGGCCATCGGAGCATCGGGCGCGAAGCGCCCGAGCGCACGGGGCCGTAATCATATTGCCCCGTCGAGAATGGAAGTGAAACCGGAGGGCGCGTGCGGGCCGATCACGAGCTGCTCGAGCACGCCGATGCCCTCCCGCCCGTCGAGCCGCGCCCGGCAGAGCTGCTGCACGTGCAGGTGGCGGGGATCGAGCGGGTCGAGGTCGGCGAGCGTCCAGACGTCGCCGCCGACGGCCTCGTCGCCCTTCCACATGCCGTGACCCCACTCGGGGTTGAGGTAGCCGAGCCCCAGCATCTGGAAGGTCAGCAGGGGCTCGAGCGTGATCGTCAGCGGCGCCCGCCCGTGTGGAACGAGCGTGACCTCGGCGCCGTCGGCGCGCCGCGTGCCGGGGCGCCAGCGGATGCGATGCTCGACCGCCCGCACGTACTCGACCGCGTCCTCGCCGAAGGCGCCGACGCGCGCCAGGTTGCCGTTGGCGTGCCAGCGCCGGCCCTCGCCGTCCTCGTTGACGTCGAAGTGCACGCAGCGGTCGTCGAAGTTGAGCGGGGCCCAGAGCCAGAAGAACTGCGGCAGCATGCCGGGGGCGCCGCCCTCCGGCTCGCCGATCGGGCGGACGCCCCAGGAGCGATCGCGCGACCCGAGCACGTCGGCCGGCGCGACCGCGATCCGGGCGTCGCCGACGGAGAGCGATCCCTCCCAGCTCCCGAACTGGGTGAGCCGCGTCGAGTCCATGATCAGCCGCCCCGCCACCCGGTGCGTGAAGCGCGGCTCCTCGATCGCCGCCGTGCGGGCGGTGAAGGTGAGGTCGGCGGCGAGCCCGTGCGGGTTGTCGGCGACGCGGAGCCGCAGCACACGAAGCGGCTCCACCACCTCGACCGTGATCGGCCCGACCGCCGTCTCGGTGCGCTCCTGGGGGGCGAGCCGCGAGGCGCGCACCACGTGCTGGCGGCCGTCGCGGACGACGCTGAAGGCCGCGTCCATCACCCGGCGGTTCGGGTAGACGCCGAGGGCCGCCGCGAAGAAGAGCTCGCCGTTCCGGCTGTAGCCGTTGAAGAAGTAGCGGTCGTAGAAATTGCGGTCGCCGGTCGCCGGCTGCGCGATCGGCTCCGCGGTCTGGTGCAAGGGATAGTCGTCGAGGCGCGTCAGCATGGGATCACCCCCGGGAGATCTCGCTCAGCATCGATGGTTTCAGGACCGCGACCTCGCGCATCGCCTGGGCGCCCAGGTGCTCGGCGATGGGCACGCGGGCGGGGTGGGCCTCGTCCTCGGGCAGCGCGGCGAGGCTCACCAGCGTCTCGACGAGCGCGGCGCGGAGCGCCGCGGCGCGCGCGACCGGCGGCGCCGTGGGCGCGCTCCGGATCGCGTCGGCGATGCGGAGCGCCAGGGCCGGGGCGCTCGGGAGCGCTGCGGCGGCGCGCTCGAGCGCGGCGACCGCGGACTCGCTCTCGGCGACGGCGAGATCGGCGCGCGGCTCGACGCGGTCGCGGAGGTTCTTCAGCACGTCGACGGCGGCGTAGAGCTGGCCGCGCGCGAATGGCGTCGCGACGTCCGGGAGCACGGCGTCCGTGAGCGTCTGCACGACGCCGTCGATCAGGCGCTCCACCGAGACGCGCATCAGAGACCTCCGCCGAAGAAGTCGAGGGTCACGGCGAGCATGACCAGGAGATAGGGCAGCTGGTGATCGAAGATCGCCATCCGGAGGTCGTCGGTGCGCGCGTCGTTGAAGGCGCGGATGCCGGTCTGCATGATCGCGATCATCTTGACGATGGTGAGGACGTCGTAGAAGCGCATGCGCGCCGGGTCGACGGCGCGTCCGGCCGCGGCGCCGTAGGCCGCCGCCATCTCGTCGGGAGGGAGGAGCGCCGAGGCGTGGTCGGTGCCGGCCCGCCAGAGCGGCGACGAGAGCCAGGCCAGGTCCTCCAGCGGGTCGCCGAGGTGGACCATCTCCCAGTCGAGGATGCCGGTGAGGTGCGCGCCGCCGTCGCCGTCGCGGACGACCAGGAAGTTGCCGAGCCGGTAGTCGCCGTGGACGAGCGTGATCTCGTCGGTGCTCGGGATGCGGGCGCGGAGCCAGACGAGCGCCGCGGTGACCGCCGGATCGGCGGCGAGCCCGCTCCTGCTGATGCGGGCCTCCCAGCGCGCGAGCTCGCGCGCCGCGGCCGCCGGCCCGGGTGGCGGCGCGTCCAGAAAGCCGAGGCCGAGCCCGCGCCAATCGACCGTGTGCAGTTGCGCCAGCGCGCGCGCCACCTCCGGGCCGAGCCGGAGGCGCTCGGCATCGCTGAAGGGGCCGCGGCCGTCGAGCGAAACCGCGGGGATCGGCACCTCGCCCGGCAGGCGCTCCATTATATAGAAGGCCCGATCGAGGACGGCCGGATCGCGGCTGAACCACGGCGTCGGCGGCGAGGGCAGGGGGTGGTCCGAGAGGGCGTGCAGCACCCGGAACTCGGGCTCGAGATCGTAGGGCTCGAGCAGTCCCGCCACCGGCTCGCGCTTCGCGACGTAGCCGCGGCTCTCGCGGGAGCCCGTCGCGCGCGTGACCTCGGCGTCGAAGCTGAAGGTCTCCTGCGAGAAGCCCTCGGTCGAGCGCGCGAAGGTGGTGATCCGCACATCGCTCGCGCCGAGCTCGGCGGCGAGAAAACGTTCGAGGCGCGCTCGGAGCTCGCGATCGTCGCGGGGCATGGCGGCGGCGAGGATGGCACGCGGATTTTGGCGTCTCAAGGCGCGCGCGGTGCAGATTGGAGACTTTGCACACCGGCGCGCGGCGGGCGCGCCGAAATCCGGTGCCGGTTCCGAGCCGCCGGCCTGGTCTCGGACTTGCACGGTTCGCCCGTGGAGGACCCCCCAAGATGGCAAAGGTCGCGATACCAGTCGGAGAAGGCTTCGAGGATTCGGAGCTGAGCGAGCCCCTCGCGCGATTGAAAGATGCCGGACACGAGGTCGTGATCCTCGGCCTCGAGCGCGACGAGCGCCTGTGGGGCAAACGAGGCGAGACCATGGCGACGATCGAGCGCATTCCGGCCGACGTCGAGCCCGAGCAGTTCGATGCGCTCGTCATTCCCGGCGGGTCCTCGCCGGATCATCTCCGGACCGATCAGGCGATGGTGTCGTTCGTGCGGCGCTTCGCCGAGAGCGGCAGGCCGGTCGCCGCCATCTGTCACGGACCCCAGCTCCTGATCGAGGCCGAGGTGGTGGAGGGCCGCGAGCTCACCTCCTGGCCGTCGATCCGGAAGGATCTCGAGAACGCGGGCGCCAAGTGGGTGGATCGCGAGGTCGTCGAGGACGGCAACCTGATCACGTCGCGCCGCCCGGACGATCTCGACGCCTTCTGCGACGCGCTCCTGGCGCGACTGCCGCTGCAGATCGGCCGTGCGCACGAGAGCGCGCTCATTGGCTGAGGCCCCGGCGTCGCTCAGCCCGCGCGAGCTTCCGGATCGCGGACCGGTCGAGGATCCGCCTCCCGAGCCGTCGCGGGTGCCGCCCAACGAGCCCGATCCCCATCCCGGTCCGATCGAGGAGCCGCCCCCGCCGCGACCGCCCGGCGATCCACCGCCCGGCGAGCGCCCGCCGATCGGCGACCCGCCGCATCCGCGTCCGCCCGAGCGCGCGGGGCAGGGCTTGAACGTGGCCATACGCGCGCTGTAGCCAGAGGGCGTGGGCCGCAAGGCACCGAAACCCTCACGCGGGATGGCGGCGCGCCAGCACGTCCGCGACCTCGAACGACTCGCCGGCCTCGAGCCCGGCGGAGCACCCGACCGTCCGATCGAGGTCGAGGCGCCGCCCGTGGTCGACATCATGGCGGAGCAGCGCCCGTGCCCGCTCTGCCAGGGGAGCCTGCATCTCCTCGAGCATGCCGCCGAGACGATCGAAGGCGAGCGGCTGCGGGTGGCGCGGGTCAAATGCACCACCTGCGGTAGCGCTCGCGAGATCTACTTCCGGCTGTCGTTGCCGTTTGTGAACTGAGCGGCGGTCACGAGGAAGAAAAATCGGTTGGTAAGGGCGCAGAGGTTGCGCGTGGTTTCGGTGCCGGTCGCGGATCGCCGTGGCGGGCAGCCGGGCTCGAGCGCCTCCAAAGGCAGGTCCGTCCCATACCTCTCCGTTCTTGCGTTGCATGTGGTAAAGGTGTAAAAGGTAGCCGAGTTCAAGATGCCACGTCGAGCTCCGCAACTACTGTTGCCCTTGTCCGCGCCCCGACGCTGGGGTGGCCGCCGGCCCGGCGCCGGTCGGAAGCCGGGTCCGAATCCGAGCATGCGCCACGTCTCCCGCGAGCGCTTCCGAAACACCCTGCCGGCGCACGTCACGCTCCGCCTCCGTCCGGGCTTGCCGTCCCTCCGCACGGTTCGCCTCGTGCACGCGATCGAGGCGTCCTTCGCCAAGGGCTGCGAGCGCGGAGGTTTCCGGCTCGTCCACTACTCGCTGCAAGGCAACCACGCGCATCTCATCGTCGAGGCCCACGACCGCGACGCGCTCGGGCGCGGCATGATGGCCATCGGTTCCCGGCTCGCCCGGGCCGTGAACCGCGTGGCGGGGCGAAGCGGGCGCGTCCTCGCCGATCGCTACCATCTGCGACTTCTGCCGACGCCGCGGGAGGTGCGCTCGGCGCTACGGTACGTGCTGTTGAACGCGCGCCGCCACGCCGCGAACGCGCGCAAGACGGTGAGTAAGGCCGTATCATTCGATCCGGCCTCGTCGGCGCGTTGGTTCGACGGTTGGCGGCGGAGCGCACCGATCGAAGCGACCGCCCGCGCGGCACCGGCTGCAGTGGCCCGGGCGAGGACGTGGCTTCTAACGATCGGATGGCGCCGTCACGGGCTCCTCGACCCCGCCGACGTGCCCGGCTGAAAGCTCGGCACATCGCGCGCCCGCGCCCGCACTACATCCGACGCAACACGCTTCCTTCCCTTACCAACCTTCCTTTAGCCCGGTCTCTCGTGGCAGCAGCCATTCGCCAATCCGGCGGGCGGCAGCGAAACTCGCCCAGGCAGTAGCCGCGATCAGCGCGGCGTCACCGGGGTGGACACGCGCGAAGTCGGCCACGACCGCGTCGTCGACCTGGGAGGGCGCGAGCGCAGTGAGAAGCAGCAAGCGAGCCGCCGCGCGCTCATCCGGCGCGAGGCCGGCCGTCGCATCGTCGAGCCAACCGCGCCCGAGCCCGGGCTCCTCAGCGCGCCAGACGCGCAGGCGGGAGGTCACGAGCTCCCGCACACGCGGCGCGACCAGGCCACGCGCCGCCGCGTCGAAGCTGGCGGCGGAGCGGGCGAAGGCGGCGGCGATCGTCGGACTGCGGGCCGCCCACGCGAGGTCGGATGCGGCAGGCGCGTCCGGTAGCCAGCGGATCCCATCGTCCGGCCGCAGGCGGCGCGTGACCATGCGCGTGAACGCCGGTCGGAGCAGACGCCGCGCCAGCGTCTTCAATGCTCGGCCACGGATCGGCAGCAGCGCGGGTGTCAGGAAGATCGCAACCATCCGATTGATGTAGTGGAACGAGAGCGCGATCCCGATGGCCTCCGGCATCTGGGCGGCAGTGAACGGCGGCTTCGCGAGGATCGCCGCGCCGGGCGAGCGGGTCGCCGAGGCCCAGGCCACGGTCGACAGCAGCGGATCGTCGCGGTGGAGCGCCGCCGCCGGATCGGCGAGCGCGTCGGCGGTCGCCGCGTCGCCGAGGGCGTGCAGCGCCGTGGTGTGGGCGTCGACGCAGTAGGTGCAGGCGTTCAGACGCGAGACCGCCGAGGCCACCGCCTCCTTGGCGCGACGATCGAGGTGGCCGGTGACGAGCGACTCGCGCACCATCGTCCAGCAGGCTGCGAGCACGGTGGGCGCCGGGGCGTGCAGCGCGAACGGCGGAACGAAGGCGCCGAAGTCGCGTGCGATCTCGGCCGCGATCGCCTGCACCGTCGGGTCGGCGTCGCGGAGCGGCAGCGGCCGAACGCGGCGCACCTGTCGCTCCATCGCCCGTTCGATCGACGCCCACATCGGGTCAGTCACGCGCGACCCGTGGCCGCCACCGTCGGGGAGCTGGTTACGAGGATGCGCCGCCGACGTCGTCCAGCTCGACCTCGAGCGCGCCGTGCTCGAGCGCACCCTCGGCGCTCACGGGGAAGCTCTCGGCGGTGAGACGCGAGCTCGCTTCCACGAGGGCCAGCGCAAAGGCTTCGACGGGCTTGAGCGGCTGTTGGGTTCGCACGTGGGTCAGATTCACGCTGCGCCGACCCAAGTCAACCGCGCGCTGCGTCGTTCATCCGAGGGAACTCTCCCTCGCGCGCGCGGAGGTCTCCGAGCCCGACGCGAACCAAGGAACGGCCCGCGTCGGGCTCGAGCCGCCTACTGCTCGATGACCAGACAGTCCGGTCCCGCCTGCAGCTGGTGCGCGGTCGTGACCGTGCAGGTGTCGCCTCCGACCGCGGTCGAATAGTCCGCACTCGCCGTGTTCTCGGTTCCGCCGAGCACGGCCGAATAGTCGCCACTCGCCTCGTTGTAGGTCCCTCCGGCCACGGTGGCGCCGTATCCGCTCGCCGTGTTGACGAGCCCGCCGACGACGGCAGAGGAGTTGGCCGTGGCGTAGTTGCCATCGCCGCCCCCTACCCATCCGCCGGCCGCCGTCGCGTAGTTGCCGGTGCCGCCGCTCACCACCGCGCCGATGCCGTTGGCCTGATTCCCATAGCCACCGCCCACCAGGTCCGCCGTGCCGGTGGCCAGGTTCAACGCGCCGCCCGTCACGGCCGAGTAGTCGACGGCGCTGTTGGCGTATCCGGCGATCACGGCCGAGAAGTTGCCGACGACGTTGTCCTCGCCGGTGACCAGGCCGGCGTAGCCCGTGTACCCGTTCTCGACCCCGACCACGACGTTGTGCGACCCGCCGCGCCCATGGGATCCGGACTCGTTGTACCCGACGATCAGGTTGCCGAGGCCGTTCACCGTGCCCTCGGTCGAGCCCGAGCCCGACACCAGCTGCAGATTGACCCCGGAAAAACGCAGCGTCGTGCCGCCGTCCTCCAGCGACACCGCCGCGATCCGCGGGTCGCCGGCTGCGAACGACGAGTCGCGAAGCCGGACGCCGGGAATGCAGCGGGGGAGCCACTTCGAGCACGAGGCGGTGTTGTCCGCCAGGTAGATCGTGCAGCCGGCGGGCGGTGTGTTGGCCGCGAGCGTTCCCGAGGTGCCGAGCATGCAGTTGTTGGCGCTGCTGCCGGAGATGCAGGTGCCGGCGTTCGCGAACACCGTGTTCTCCTGACCCGCGGCGATTCCCCAGCGCAACGTCGAATTGGTGGAGTTTGCCGACACCTTGATCGTGCCGTCGGTCTCGTTGACCGTCACGCCGCATCCGGTGGCGGCGAAGCTCGGCCGGCCGAGGAGCATGCCGGCGGCCACCATCATCGCGAGGCATCGCAGTGCCCGTGTCATGATTTGGTCAGAGCTGTCGTGCTTCATGATCGTCCCTCCTTCGAAAAATGCGTCCGACGTGAAATCAGTCGTGGAGGTGACGGGCTGGTAGGTTCGGCGCTCGAGAGCGCGTGGGGGAAGCGCCCGTGCCGAGCCTGGTCGAAGCGGCTAGGCAGATCGATGCTAGCGCCCGCGCGCGACGCGCGGTCAAGGATCGGCGGGAGCCGTTGGCTCAGACTGATACAAAAATCTTTCGGAGCGAGACGATTGATCGCTCCATCACGGCGACGCCCCGCCGGCTTCACTCTCGCGAGCGTCCCCGCTACAGAGTGCCGCGACAGATCGCAAAGCGGAGGTGCGTCGCATGACCGTGGTGCGTTGGATCGTTCGGATCGTCGTCGCTCTGGTGGCGCTGGTGGTGCTGGTCGCGGTGGGGGCTCGCTTCCACGACGGCCCCCTCGGACCGCTGCCGGGCGGGCCGCTCGCGAGCGGGCCGCTGGTGACGGAGCCCCCACCCGACTGGGCGTTCGTGACCAACGTGCAGGAGATCGAGCTCCAGCTCGAGTCGCAGTCGAAGTCGCGAATCACGTGGATCATCGTCGTGAACGGCAAGGCCTACGTGCCGGCGGCGACCGACTACCCGCCCGGCAAGACCTGGCATCGGGCGGCCCTCGAGGACGGGCGCGCCGTGGTGCGGATCGCCGGCAAACGCTACCCGGTGAAACTCACCAAGGTCGAGGACCAGGCGGTCGTCGACGAGGTGGTCGCCGCGGCCACCAAGAAGTATCCCGCGCGCCCCGGCGGTTCCGTCTGGCTCTTCGCGATGACCTGGCGGAGCTAGAGGGCGGAGGAGCCTGACCGAAGCGGCGAGGGACGGATCTACGGCTCTCCGCTGATCGTGAAGCTCGACTGACCGGTCATGCCCTGGGGGTCGGTTGCGGTCACCGTGACGAGGTGATCGGCCGGGCTCGCGGGATCCCAGCGAAGAATGCCGAGGTTGACGCCGCGGTCCTCGAAGGTCGCACCGATGGTGGAGAGCGGCTGGCCGCCGTCGACCGTCGCGCTCAAGGTCAGCCGGTCGCGATCGTCATCGCGCGCGGTGATGAACAGGCGCTGCAGCGGCTCGCCGATGGTGACCGTCTGGTCGGCCACCGCCTCGACGGTCGGGGCGTGATTGCAGTCCTGGCCGAGCGTGTCCGCCATGACGAGGCTGGCGAAGGCGCCCAAGCCCCCCGTCCCGAAGCCGGTCGGAAAGTCGGCCTGGTAGTCCTGATGGTGGACGAGGGCGACGGCGCCTTCGCGGAGGACCTGGTAGATCAGCTGCTCGCTCGTCTGGCGCAGGTCGCGGTCGTGGACCTGCACCTGCAGGGCGAAGGGGCGGCAGGCGGCGGGCGTGAAGCCGAGCGCCGCGTTGGCGGGCACGAGCAGCTCCACGACGTAGCCGTCGGGCGTGAGCTGGTAGTACGTCGGGATCGAGCTCTCCGGCACCATGTCGTAGTCGACGACGTAGCCCTCCGGCGCCAGGCGATGGAGGGCCACGAAGCGGTTCGGCGAGTCGGCGGCGTCCGAGGGCGCCACCGCGATCTCGAGGTTGTCCGAGTACAGCGAGGAGGGATTGCTCAGGAATCCGTCGCTCGCCAGATCGAGGCGCACCCGCACGTTGTCGCCGCCCTCGCTGAAGGCCTGAGGGTATGTGAAATCGGGTGGATCGATGGACTCGTCCACCACCTTGATCGCGACGTTCAGTCCCGCGGCGTTCCACGTGACCCAGATCGTGGCGCTGAAGTCGCTCGGATCGTCGGGATCGCCGACCGCGACGAAGGGGCTGCCGTACTCGCCGACACCGATGGTGCCATCGCGCACCGGCGTCGAGCTCAGAATCGACTCCTCGATCGCGAAGCGCGGATGCTTGTCGTCGGCGTCCGGTGTTCCGTCGCCGTCGGTATCCGCTTCCAGGGGATCGGTCGGCTGGCTGAAGCCGCGCGTGAGCTCCGCGAAGTCGCTGAGCCCGTCGAGATCGGTGTCCGCGGAGAACGGGTCGGAGCCGAAGTCCGCCTCGTTCACCGGCACCTCGGTGCCGCCGTCCGGGATACCGTCGCCGTCGGAGTCGGGAGTGATGCCGGCATAGAAGCCGGGCTTCACCAGCAGCATCTCCCAGTCCTGCAACCCGAGCCGTCGGTAGCTGATCGCGTTGTACGGAAACAGCGAGCTGTCCCCGAATCCGGCCGGAGTGGCCGCGATGAATGCGAACGCGTGATTGTTCGGATAGATGTCGTATTGGACGATCGGCGGATCACCGAACCAGTTGAACACCCGAAGTCCGAACTCGACGACGTCTGCCGGGATGATGTTGGTCTGAATCGACGAGTACGTGGGCTGGGTACCCCCCATCGTCGCGCCGGCGGCGAAGAACCCGGTGCGGTTCCCCACGTTGCCGAGGCTGTCCGGGCGGAGCAGCGGGGGCGACCAAGCCGCGAGACTGGCGAACGCGTGGCGATCGATCCCGAGAGCGACGATGTCGCTCGACACCGAGCGTCCTTCCTCGTCGATGAAGAACGGCCCCATGAACCCCTCGTCGAACCGCGACAAATTCAGGGGCGCGTCGATCACCCGCACGTCGAACTCCGTGTCGAGCTGCAGGTCGCTGTTGATCCAGATCCAGCGCCGCATGTCGCGGTAGAACTTGCGGAGCTGCTCGAGCTTGTCGATGAAGAGCGGCGTCGCGTAGTACGTGCCGGTGAGGCCGCCGCTCGTCGCGCCGTCGACGACCGGGTACAGACTCTCGGCAGGGATGGGCGCCGGGCTTCCTTCCCCGGGCGGCTGCCACTGCAGCCGCACCACGCCGCCGTAGAAGTAGTTGATGTAGTCGAAGCGGATCTCGTGACGTCCGGCCGTGAGAACGACCGCGGCCGTCACCGGATCGGTGTTGAAGGCGGTCTTCTCTGCGACCAGTCCGCCGTCGACGTAGAGGCGGCCGACGCCGTCGTGGCCCGTCGTCACCTCGAACGCATAGCTCCCCGTCGAGGGCGCCTCGAGACCGCCGACCCAGCGGATCGAGTACATGTACGGGTAGAAGAACGTGCCCGGCGGTCCGGTGTCGAAGCCGTAATTGAAATCGACCGTCGGGTCGACGCGGACGACGGTCTCGATGCTGCGCTTGTCCAGCGGATGCTGCTCCTCGAATCCGCCCGGGGCGTTCGGCACGAAGGTCTTCGTGTAGACGACCACCAGATTGGAGGCGGCGACGTGCTCGTGGAGCGTGACGCCGTCGCAGATCGGGAGCAGCGGGTGGGCGCACGTGCCTCCGCCATCGCACTGATCGTCCGTGCAGGCATTGCGGTCATCGGTGCACGGATGTGCGGGTTCCACCGTACAGCCGCTCGAGCAGCAGTCGCCCTCGAAGAAGTTACCGTCGTCGCACTCCTCTCCGGGCTCGACGACGCCGTTCCCGCATCCGCAACTGACGTTGGCGACGCCGTCGTCGACCAGGTCGCACGACGCATCCAAATCGTCGGCCTGGCTCAAGAGCAGGCAGGCGCGGCAGAGCGACACGATCTGAAAGCAGTTGCTGACGTACGGCGACAAGCAGCGTCCGGGGAACGCGGCCTGACGCGCGGGGGTGCCGCATCGGTCGAACACGTCGAACAGCTTCGCCTGCTTTCTTCCGATCCTGAAGCGCGCATCCGTCCTCATGACGTCCAAGCACTCGGCGAGGCTCGCCCGCGACGTGATGGCGCCGCTCGCGAGGCGCTCTTTCTTGCAGAGCGCGAACTCCTTGAGCTGTGCCTGAAACATGCTCTCATACGCCTTTTGGCCCCCGCGCTGACAAACGGCGACGCTGGGGTCGCTGGCGCCGTTACTCATGGCCTGGCTGAGATCACCGAAGAGGTCGCGGAAGAGCCCGATGTCGTGACCGCTGGCGCTCGCGCCGGCAGCCGCGGCGCTGGTGACGCCGAAATCGGGAGGCGTCGTACACTTCGACGCGACGGCGTTCTCGAGCTTGGTCAGCGCCTTCTCGACGAGGCCCTTCGGATCGCCGCTCAGGCAGCTCTCGATGGTGGCGGGGTTCGGCACCTTGAGGCAGAGCCCGTTGCTCTTCCCCTGGGCTCGCGCCACGTTGCGGGTGGCCGCATTCACGCCCGTGATGCAGCGCTGCTGCGTGGTGCTCTGTTGCTGAGCGCCCACGCGAGAGCCCGCACCGAACGTCACGAGAGCGAGGACCAAAGGCAGGACGGTCAGTGCAGATCGGCTTTGCATCTTCTGCACTTAGGTGCGGGCCGCCCGCGGCGTCAAGACGCATCGCGCGCCTTCCTCGCAGGGCGCGGCTCGCGCGGAGGCTCGAGTCTCGGGTCAGGCTCCTAGCTCGCCCGCGGCCAGGCGACGCGGCCGGCGCGGATCTCGCCGAGGAACCAGTCGTGGAAGCCGCGCGCCAGGAGCCATTCGATGCGGTCGCCGCGCCACACCAGACGGTCGGGGCGCTGCAGGTTGCCGGCGGCGTGGCGGAGAAACGCCTGCGTCCGCTCGAGGTCGGCGCGGCAGACGCCTTGCTGACGGAGTCGCTTGTACCAGGCGAGCAGGCGTGGATGGGTGGCGCCGTCGAAGGCGACGTCGAGGAACCTGACGGCGGTCAAGTGCGGGAAGAGCGCCAGGTCGGCGATCGAGAGGTCGCCGCAGAGATAGTCCCGGTCGGCGAGCGTGCGCTCGAGATCGGCGTAGACGGGCGCCAGATCCTCGCGCGCCGCCTCCAGCAGTCCGGGCGGCCGCGTCCCCTCGGGGAAGCCGAAGCCGCCGTTCGAGACGTCGTGGGTGATGGCGTCGAGCAGCGTGTCGCCGAGCCGCTCCCACGCGAGCGCGGTGCTGCGGGTCGCCGGGTCGGCGGGGTACACCGGCCGCTCGGGATGGCGGTGCTCGAGGTAGGCGACGATGTGCGACGAGTTCACGACCACCAGGTCGCCGTCCAGCAACACCGGCACCTCCACGCGCGGATTGACCGCCGCCAGCCGCGCGTGGCCGGCGGGCGCGAGCCCGTCGACGGACTCGAACTTGAGGCCCTTCAGCTCGAGCACCATCCGAACCTTGCGCGCGAACGGACTGAACGCGTTGTCGTAGAGCGTCAGCATGGCGAGCCCTCCCAAGTCGGCTCGATACCCGAGGCGCGGAGGTGCGTCCATGCGGGCGGAGCATTGACAGCATTGCGCGGGTGGGGTCAGAGAGACCCCATGGAGCGACGCGCGTATCACACCGCCGTCTTCGACACCGCGCGCTGGGAGGGATTCGAGCCGCGGCCGGGCGACGTCTTCGTGTGCACGCCGCCGAAGTGCGGCACCACCTGGACGCAGGCGATCGTCGCGAGCGTGCTCTGGCCCGACGGCAACCCGCCGGGACCGATCCTCTCGATCAGCCCGTGGATCGAGATGAAGATCATGCCGGCCGATGCCATGCACGCGATGCTGGGCGCGCAGGCGCACCGCCGCTTCATGAAGAGCCACACGCCCGCCGACGGCATCCCATGGTACGACGAGGCCCGCTACGTCTTCGTCGCGCGCGACGGCCGTGACGCCTTCATGTCGCTCTGCAATCACCTCGAGCACTTCCGCGACGACGTGCGGGCCTTTCTGAACTCGCAGGCCCCCGAGGGCGTGCACCAGTTCCCGCCCTGGGACGGCGACGTGCACGCGTTCTTCCAGAACTGGCTCGCCGACGACGCCGTCTTCTTCCACCACGTCGCGAGCTTCTGGGCCCGCCGGCAGCGGCCGAATCTCCTGCTCGTGCACTACAACGATCTCAAGGCCGACCTCGCGGGCGAGATGCGGCGGATCGCCGACTTCATCGGCGCCGAGGTGCCGGAGGCGGCGTGGCCGGCCGTCGTCGAGCGCTGCACCTTCGAGGCGATGCGCGAGAGCGGCGAGCGCCTCGGCGAGATCGACGCGATCTTCGAGGGCGGCGTCAAGAGCTTCGTCTTCAAGGGCACGAACGGCCGCTGGCGCGACGTGCTGACGGCGGACGAGCTCGCGGCCTACGCCGGTCGCGTCGCCGAGGCGCTGCCGCCCGACTGCGCCGCCTGGCTCGAGCACACGCGGTAGTCGACCTCGCAGGGGTGCGCGCGCGCGACGCCGCCCAGCTGGGCGCGGAGCGGGCGGGCGCTCCGGAAGCGCGGCGTGAGCTCGTAGCGCTCCAGCAGCCGCGAGAGCGCGATCCGGATGGTCGAGATCGAGAAACGACGCGCCGGACACGAGTGGCGGCCGTGACCGAAGGTGCTCACCAACTCTTGTGTCGCGAGCCCGGGGACGTCGCGCAGGCGATGACCCTGGTAGCGCTCGGGATCGAAGCGCTCGAGGCCGGGCGCCGCCGACGTGTTGGTCGCCGACAGCATGGTGGTCAGGAAGACGTCGGGATCGAGGCGGTAGGCGCGCTCGCCGTCGTCGACCTCGACCGGCCCGAGCACGCGGCGGAGCGTGATCGAGCGCTGCCCCATGCGGATCGACTCGTGCGCGGTGCGCTCGAGGAGCTCGAGGTCGCCGGCGCGGATGCGTGCGAGGAGGTCGGGGTGCTGCAGGAGATTTACCAGCGTCCACGCCATGGCCGCGAACAGATTGGACTGCGAGCCCATGTGGATCAGCATCACGTCGCGGGCGATGCCCGTCGCGCGCTCGGCCGGCGGGGCGTCGGCCCAGGAGTCGGCGATGCGTTCGAAGAAGTCGCCGCGCCGGGCGCCGTCCGCCGCGCGCGCGCGCAGCACACGGGCGAAGATCGCCTCGATCGCCGCCATCGCGGCGCGCTCGCGGCGCTTGTCGGTCGCCCAGGCGAGGAACGCGCGCGACGGGTGCACGAACGACTCCGAGGCATCGAGGGCCTCGAAGTGCGGGATCAGGCGATCGAGCTCGGACGCCGATGGGCCGTCGATGCCGCCCCACGAGGCGAGCCCGACGCGATGCCCGAGGCGGCGGGTGAAGGCGAAGATCTCGAGGCGCCCGCGGGGGCCGAGCTCGTCGAGCTCGCGGCGGACGGCCTCCTCGACGTGGTCGAGATAGGTCTCGATCTCCTGGCTGCCGAAGAGGCCGTGCGGAAAGTTGCGGCGACCCGAGAAGAGCTCGTCGGGAAGCTTGTGGCGGAGCAGCGAGTAGTCGGCGAAGCCCTTGCTCGCCAGGCGCTCGGGAAGCGCGTAGAGCGCGCGCACGCCGGCGGGGGAAAAGACGCAGAACAGCCGATAGCCGAAGGCGTCGACGACGAAGGTGTCGCCGAGGCGCTCGCGGCAGCGCGTGAAGAAGGCCGTCGGATCGCGCAGGAGCTGGAGGCCCGCGCCGACCCACGGCAGCATGCCCCGGGCTACCGGCGGCATCGGCTCGATCGCGGGGAGCGGCGCCGGCACGGGCTCAGGACTCGTCGGCGACGACGAAGCCGATGGCCTCGCGCCCCTTCAACATCGGCGCCTGGTCGCGGGCGTTGAAGTAGAGGTACCAGCGCCCGCGCGGGTCCCGACGCACGTCGCAGGCGTAGACGAAGCGGGCGCGCCAGCCGGTGGTCGGCGCGACGATCGGCTCCGCGTGCGCGTAGTGCCAGACGCGGCCGTCGTCGGAGCGGAGGACGGAGAGCGCCGAGCGGCTCGTGTGCGTCGCGCGATCATACGCGATGCCGTTCTGCAGCCCGACGAAACCGTCCGCGAGGCGGAGCACCCGCAGCGCGCCGGCGCCGAGGTTGCAGCGCGGGTCGTCCGTCTCGGGCGAGATCACGGGTTGCGGCTCGGGGCGGTAAGGGCCGTCGACCGTCTCGGCATACGCCCTTCCGATGTGCAGCGGCTCGTTGAAGCCGCAGTCGGGGACGCGGACGAGGCCGGCGCTGTAATAGAGGATGAAGCCCGGGTCGGCGCGGACCACGGTCGGGTTGCCGACCGCCTCGCCGAGGCCGAGCGTGCGATGCCACGGCAGGCTCGGCCTGAGGACGGTGTGCGGCGTGCTCCAGTGGACGAGATCCGGCGACGAGCGCTGCTCGATCCACGACGACCACCCGAGGCTCGGGACGATCGCGAGCGGCAGGCGAAAGGCGGGATAGCGCTCGTAGAAGAGGTGATACGTCGCCCCGTCTCGGAAGAGATGGGGCCGCATCGCGTGGCGCACCGCCAGGCGCGGCCGCGACCAGGCGACGCCGTCGTCGGAGGTGAAGTGGTGCACGCCCCACGTCGAGTGCGCGAAGAGGTGCCAGCGGCGATCCGGGGTGTCGTCGGGCAGGAGGAAGGTCGGATCGGCGATCAGCGGTGAGCCCGCGGGCGGATGCAAGACCGGCGCGTCCCGCAGCGAGCGCCAGGCGAGACGTACGAAGTGTTCGACCCTCATGCCGACTGGGTCGCCGTCAGCCCTCTACGCCCACGACCTCGAGCCCGCCCTCGGCGTGCCGCGCCCGCAGGACCTTCTTGTCGAACTTGCCGACGCTCGTCTTCGGAACCTCGGCGATGAACGCGAAGCGCTCGGGCAACCACCAGCGCGCGACCCGCGCGGCGAGGAAGCCGTGCAGGTCGGCGGGCGTCGTGGTCGCGCCGGGCTTCCGCACCACGCAGGCGAGCGGGCGCTCCTGCCAGCGCTCGTCGGGGATGCCGATGACCGCGGCCTCGACCACGTCGGGGTGCGCCATGATCGCGTTCTCGAGCTCGACCGACGAGATCCACTCGCCGCCCGACTTGATGACGTCCTTGGCGCGGTCGGTGATCTGGATGAAGCCGTGCGCGTCGACGGTGCCGACGTCGCCGGTGCGGAGCCAGCCGTCGTGGAACTTGTCCGGCGCCGGATCGCGGTAGTAGGCGGCGGTGATCCACGGGCCGCGCACCTCGATCTCGCCGGCGGTGGCGCCGTCCCAGGCGAGCGGCTTCCCCTGCGTCGTCGACGATGCGGAGCTCGACGCCGGCGCACGATCCGGCCGGTCTTGGAGCGCCAGTCCATCTCGTCGGCCGGCGTGCAGCACTTCGGCGGCAGGGCGATCGAGGCGAACGGGCTCGTCTCGGTCATGCCCCAGGCCTGGATGATGCGGACGCCGTGACGCTCCTGGAAGCGCTCCATCAGGATGCGCGGCACGGCCGAGCCGCCGCACACGACCAGGCGGAGCGACGAGAGGTCGAGCGTGGTCTCCTCGCCGTGGCGCAGCAGGTCGTTCCAGATCGTCGGCACCGCGGCGGCGATCGTCGGCTTCTCGCTCGCGATCAGGCCCGCGAGCGGCGCCGCTTGGAGGAAGCGCCCCGGCAGCACGAGGTCGGCGCCCGACTGCCAGGCGGCGTAGGGCAGGCCCCAGGCGTTGGCGTGGAACATCGGGACGATCAGGAGGATGCGGTCGCGGTCGTTCAGCGAGTAGGCGGCGCCGCTCGTGACCGCGAGCGAGTGCAGGCAGGTCGAGCGGTGGCTGTAGACGACGCCCTTCGGGTTGCCGGTGGTGCCGCTCGTGTAGCACATGGCGGCCGCCGCGCGCTCGTCGATCGCCGGCCACGCGAAGCCGGGCCGCTCGGCGGCGAGCAGCTCCTCGTAGCGCAGCACGTCCGGTCCGAGCGCGCGACGCGTCGCCGCCGCCGACCACGATCACGTGCTCGACCGTCTTCAGCTGGTCGCGGACCTTGGCGAGCAGCGGCACCAGCGAGTCGTCGACGATGACCACCCGGTCCTCGGCGTGGTTCGCGATGTAGACCAGCTGCTCCGGGAAGAGGCGGATGTTGAGCGTGTGCAGCACCGCGCCCATGCACGGCACCGCGAAGTAGGCCTCGAGGTGCTCCTGGGTGTTCCAGCCGAAGGTCGCCGACCCGGTCGCCCGCGCCGATGCCGAGGCGCGCCAGCGCCGCGGCGAGCCGCTCGGCGCGCTCGGCGACGGCGGCGAAGGTGGCGCGGCGGGTGCGCTCGCCCTCGAAGGTGACGACGGTGCTGCCGCCGTGCACGGCGCGGCCGTGCGTGAAGAGGTCGGTGATGGTGAGGGGATGATCCTGCATCGTGCTCAACATGTCGGGGACTCCTAGCCAACTCGCCGCTTGACTCGCAACCCTGGGTCGGGTCAGACGACGGCCATGGCTGACGGGACTGGTTCGGTTGCGGTCGTGACGGGTGGCGCCGGCGGCATCGGGCGCGCGCTCGCGCTCCGGCTCGCGCGCGACGGCTTCGCGATCGGCGTGCTCGACCGCGACCGCGCCGGCGCCGACGCGGTCGTCGAGGCCGTGACGCAGGCGGCCGGCCGGGCCGTCGCGGTCACGGCCGACATCACCGACGAGGCGCAGGTGGCACGCGCCTTCGGCGACCTCAAGGCCCGGCTCGGCCCGACCCGCGTGCTGGTGAACAATGCCGGTTGGGACGTCTTCGGCCCGTTCGCGGAGAGCGAGCCGGCGGTATGGAACAAGGTCATCGACATCAACTACCGCGGCATGCTCGCCTGCACGCACGCCGCGCTTGCCGACGTCGTCGCCGCCGGCAACCGGGGGCGCATCATCAGCATCGGCTCCGATGCCGGGCGCATCGGGAGCTCGGGCGAGGCGGTCTACTCGGGCTGCAAGGCGGCGATCGTCGGCTTCTCGAAGGCGCTCGCCCGCGAGCTGGCGCGCGACCTCGTCACCGTCAACGTCGTCTGCCCGGGCCCGATCGACACCGCGCTCCTGCGCGCGGTAGGGGAAAGCGAACGGGGCGCCAAGGTCGTCGCCGGCATGAGCCGCGCCATCCCGTTCCACCGTCTCGGCACGCCCGAGGAGATCGCCGACGCCGTCGCCTTCTTCGCGTCGCCGGCGGCGGGGTTCATCACGGGGCAGGTGTTGTCGGTCAGCGGCGGCCTCACGATGTCCGGTTAGCGGCGACCTCCGATTGACCGTCAAGGGGCGCCGTTCCGACGCGATCGATCTGTTGCGGGCGATCGCCGTGCTGGGGACGATCTTTCAGCACACGTACACCCCCTATACCAATCCCAGCGTGTGGTCGCTGCAGCTCGGCGGGGTCACGATCTACCCGTTCGTCTTCAACGGTTGGCTCGGCGTCAACTTGTTCTTCATCCTGTCGGGCTTCGTGCTCTATCGGCCGTCGCTCGCCACCGACGCGACGAGCGTGTGGCGCTACTATCGGCACCGCGCCTGGCGGCTCTGGCCGCTGCTGATTCTCTTCGTCTTCGCATTCAATCTCGCGCACCAGGGCAGCGCCCCGCAGGCCCTCGGCTTCGCGGCGCTGTATTGCACCGGCCTCAACAACCTCGTTCCCTCGCTGTGGTACCCGCAGCTCGGTGTCGTCTGGTCGTTGGGGGTCGAGATCCTATTTTCGCTCCTGCTCCCCGCGCTGCTCCGGGTGCAGGGTCGCTTCGGCTTCTGGCGGACGAGCGTGTCGATCATCGTGTTCTGCCTGATCTATCGTGCCACGGCCGACGCGCTGTGGTTCGCCTACGATCCGCGGTGGCGCAATCCGATGATCAATCCCCTCAAGGACAACGTCTTCGGCCGTCTCGACGATTTCGTCATCGGCATGGTGGCGGCGCGCCTGTGCAGCGGTCGCGAGCGAGCCCAGGTGGCGAGGGGGCTGTGGCCCGCCCTCGTCGCGCTCGTGGCCATCGGCTACGGGTGGAACCTCGTCCTAGTCTGGCCGCGCACCCCGGGAGTCTCGCTACTGGCGTCGGTGCTCCACCTCGCGTTCTCGCTGTCCTCGCTGGTCGTCATCTGTCGCCTCTACGGATCAGCCTGGACGGAGAGTCGTTGGCTTGGGCCGCTCGTCGTCGTGGGACAGATGTGCTTCTCGATCTATCTCACGCACGTATTCATCTTGCAGCTCTCCCAGCCGCGCCTCGACATGCTCGATCCCGTGCAGGCCATCGGCTTCTTCGCGTCGACGCTGCTGTTCTCGCTGTTCTGCTTCGTAGTGATCGAGGCGCGTGGCATCGCGCGGAAGCCCGCGTGGCTCGTCCGCTTCGAGACGGCCTCGGGGATTGGTCCGCCGCGCTGATCCAACCAGTGCGGCGCGGGTGGCTGGCACGCGCACGGGGCGACAATGGGCTACACGAAGCGCTTCGCGAGGTGATCGCTGAAGGCGCGGACGTGCGGTTGGCGGCGCGCGTCGGGGTGGGTGACGAGGGCGACCGGCAGCGCGTCGGGGCGCGCCCGCGGGAGGACGCGCTGGAGATCGGCGGGCGCGGGGCCGGGGAGGGCGGCGATGCCGAGGCCGGCGCGCGCCGCGACGAGAAAGGCCGTGAAGCTCGTGGCTCGGAAGGCGTAGCGGGTGACGCCCCGAGCCCGGAACCAGCCCACGATCGGCAGCCTCTCGGCGGGGCCGGCGAAGCCGAGGACGTCGTGCTTGGCGAGGTCCGCCTCCGCGCGCGGCAGGCCGCGGCGGGCCGCGTAGGCGGGCGCGACGTAGAGACCGTAGGGCAGGCGACCGAGCGGCCGATAGATCAGCGACGGCTCGCGGCGCGTCCCGGTGCGAATCGCGACGTCGGCCTCGCGCCGCCGAAGATCGAGCTCGCGTGCGTCGACCGCGACCTCGAAGGAAACGCCGGGATGACGGCCGGCGAACTCGGCGATCGCGCCGATGACGAGCTCGGCGAAGCCGTCGCCCGCCGTCACGCGGATCGTGCCCTCGAGGGCGCGGGAGGTCGACGGTAGGTCGCGGAGGCGCGCTGCCAGGCGGAGCTCGAGATCCTCGGCCACCTCGACGAGACGGCGTCCGGCCTCGGTGAGACGCGCGCCGTCGTTCCGGCGTTCGAGGAGTCGGACGCCGGTCGCGCGCTCGAGCGCGGTGAGGCGGCGGGAGAGGGTCGAGGTCGCGGCCTCGGCCTCGCGCGCGGCGGCGAGCAGGCTCCCGCTCCGCGCCACCGCCAGGAGCAGCTTGAGGTCGTCCCAGCGTACGTGGCCGTCGTCGCGTTTTGCGTGCATGCAAAACGATGTTGCATCGCAGGCTCTTCCACGCAACACGCCGCGACGGCTATCCGAGGCGGCAACCAAGGAGGACACGATGCTCGAACCGAAGGACTACCCCCGCGCCGCCGAGGAGGCGTTCAACCGACGCGACCTCGATGCCCTGGCGGCCCTGTGGGCGCCGGACTTCCACTACGAGGCGCCCGACGAGGCGACCTGCACGCGCGCGGAGGCGATTGCGCGTGAGCAGAGGTTGTGGACGGCGTTCCCCGATCTCCGGGCCGCGCTCGCGCCCACGCTCGCCACTCGGGACCGTCTGGTGATCGAAGGCACGCTCCGCGGAAGGCATGACGGCGTGCTGAGGCTCGGTCCGGCGAGCGTGCCGCCCACGGGTCGGTCGGTCGCGATCCGCTTCGTCGGGGTGTTCGAGTTCGAGGCGGGGCTCGTCCGCCGCGAGCGCGTCTACTACGACCGCCTCGACCTCCTCCGGCAGCTCGGGCTCGACGGCGAGGGCGGGCGATGAGGACGGCGTTCGTCACCGGCGCGACCGGCCTCCTCGGCAGCAACCTGGTGCGGGAGCTCGCCGCCCGCGACTGGGCGGTGCGCGCGCTGGTGCGTGACCAGGAGCGAGCCCGTCGCCTGCTCGCCGGCGTCCCCCACCTGACCCTGGTGGCGGGGGTCGTCGAGGACGCCGCCGCCTTCGCGCCGGCGTTGCGAGGCGTCGACGCCGTCTTCCACGCCGCCGCCTATTTCCGCGAGAGCTATCGCGGCGGGTCGCACTGGGCCGAGCTCCACGCCGTCAACGTCGACGGCACGCGCGGCTTGATCGCCCAGGCGCTCGCCGCCGGCGTTCGTCGCTTCCTGCACGTCGGCAGCATCGGCACGCTCGCGACCTGCCGCCCCGACGGCCGGCCGGTCGACGAGTCGTGTCGGGCCGATGCCGACGCCACCCGCAACGACTACTTCCGCTCCAAGATCCTCGCCGACGCGGTCGTCGAGGAGGCGCTCCGGCGGCACCCCGAGCTGTGGGCGGCGTTCGTCCTTCCCGGCTTCATGAACGGCCCGGGCGACGCCGGGCCCACCGCCGCCGGCCAGATGATCATGGACTTCGCGGCCGGCCGCCTGCCGGGCATCGTCGATGCGCACCTCTCGTTCGTCGACGCGCGCGACGTGGCGCGCGCCTGCGTCGAGGCGGAGACACGCGCCCCGCGCGGCGGCCGCTACGTGGTGGCGGGCCGGCGGCTGCACCTGCGCGACGCCTACGCGCTGCTGGCGCGCCTCACGGGCGTAGCCGCGCCGGCGCGCCGGATTCCGTTCGGTCTCCTCGCGGTCGTCGCGGCCCTCAACGAGGCGTGGGCGCGCTGCTCGGGCCGCCCGGTGCTGATCGGCCTCGCGACCTACCGCAACCTACGCGAGACCGGGCCGCACAATCTCTACGACTCCGGCAAGGCCGAGCGCGAGCTCGGCGTCGCGTTCCGGCCGCTCGAGGAAACGCTGCGCGACGCCGTCGCCTGGCTCCGGGCCGCCGAACGCCTGCCCGGGCTCGGGCCGCACGATGCGCGGGCGGCGCGCTCGGTCGCGGCGTGAGTCACTCGCCGAGGGTGTCCCAGTGGATCTCCCAGAACTCCGGGAGCGGCGGGCGCAGCTCGAGGTGGCCGCCGAAGCACTCGAAGCTCGGCTTGTGGGAGAGCCGCTCGGCGACGTAGTGCACGAACTCCTCGGTCGGACGGGTGCCGGGGTCGCCGAGCTCGAGGCGGCGGCGCCCGCCGCACTTCTTGCAGCTCACGTCGACGCGCAGCACCGCCACGATCAGCCGCCGGCCGCCGTCATCGTGCTCCGCGCGCCGCGGTAGACGAGGCCGAGCGCGATGAAGACGGTGACGATCGCGATCATGAAGAGCAGGAACACGACCGTGTTGGCGACGCCGCCGCCGAGCTCGAGGCCGCGGACGCCGAAGAACGGCGCGATCAAGGACGCGATCATGTTGCCCCAGGCCGTGACCAGGAGCGAGGTGGCCAGCAGGCGCTGCCGGGAGGCGTCGAGGCGGAGCCGGGGTCCGACGGCGGCGATCGCGAACAGCATGACGCCGTTCAGGATGCCCTCCAGGTGGGCCATGTGCCAGGCGCGCGGCTCGCCCGGCACGACCCACTGGATGTTCAGGGGCCAGAGGGCGACCCTGCCGAGGATCGCGAAGGCGAAGGGAAATCCCGCGACCATGCCGAGGAGGAAGACCAGGGCGCCGTGCGCCGTCAGCCGTGCCTGCTGTCGCTCGTCCATGCCGTCACCCCTTTCATGCCGAACGGTCGCGTCCCGCTAGCGCGATCGCGCCGCCGCGGGCAAGCCGCGAGGCCCTTGCTTCTCGCCGCTCCGTCCCGCAGGTTCACCGTCACACCCCAAGGACGGAGGCTTCGGCATGGTCCAGTTCGGCACGTTCGCACCGCAGGGATGGCGGCTCGAGCTCCGCGGCGTCGAGGGCGGCGCGGCGCAGTGGGCGCGGCTCAAAAAGGTCGCGCAGACGCTCGAGCAGCTCGGCTACGACTCGCTCTGGCTCTACGACCACTTCCACACCGTGCCGCGGACCGAGATCCAGCCCACCTTCGAGTGCTGGACGACGATGGCGGCGCTCGCCGAGGCGACCAAGACGATCCGCCTCGGCCAGCTCGTCACCTGCGCGCTCTACCGCAACCCCGGCTACCTCGCGAAGGTGAGCGCCTGCGTCGACGTCATCAGCGGCGGCCGCGTCGACGTCGGGCTCGGCGCCGGCTGGAAGCAGGACGAGTTCGACGCCTACGACTATCCCTTCCCGAAGATCCGCGAGCGCCTCGACCGCATGGCCGACACCGCCCGCATCCTGAAGGCGATGTGGACCGAGCAGAAGGCGACCGTCGGCGGCAAGTACCTCTCGGTGAAGGACGCGGTGAACGAGCCGAAGCCGCTGCAGCGCCCGCACCCGCCGCTCTGGATCGGCTCGCAGGGGCCGAAGGTCGGCCTCCGCATGGTGGCCGAGCTCGCCGAGGGCTGGAACCACAACCGCGGCATGGCGCCCTTCGAGGAGAAGCTCGGCATCCTGCACCAGCACTGCCGCGACCTCGGGCGCGACCCCAAGACCATGCGGGTCTCGGTCGAACGCACCTGCGCCATTTTCAACGACGACGGCGAGCGCCAGGCCCACATCGCGCGCTGCTGGCCGGGGGTGAATCCCGATCGCATCAAGGGCTTCCTCGACGAGTCCTGCACCGGCACGCCCGAGCAGATCGCCAAGGAGCTCAACTTCTACATCGAGCGCGGGACCGAGCTGATCATCCTCTGGTTCCAGGATCTCGCCGACGTCGGCAGCGGCACCTCGATGGCCGAGCGCTTCGTGCGCGAGGTGAAACCGTTGCTCAAAAAAGGAGCCTGATCATGGCGATGCCGAGACCCGAGCCCTTCGCGATGACGCTGGAGGAGGCGATGCGGACGCAGCGCGCGATCCGCCGTCTCAAGCCCGATCCGGTCGACGATCAATTGGTCTTGAAGTGCATCGAGCTGGCGCTGAAGGCGCCGACCGGCTCGAACGCCCAGAACTGGGAGTTCATCGTCGTCAAGGATCCCGAGGTGAAGGCCAAGCTGGCGCGTCTGAACCGCGAGGGCGTGGACGGCGTACGGCGGCATCGGGCGCTGGATGGCCCGCCGGTCGGGCGACGACAAGATGATGCGCATCATCGACGCCGTGCAGTGGCAGGCCGATCACTTCGAGGAGATTCCCGTTCTGGTCGTCGCCTGCCTGAACGCCTGGATCCCTCCCTGGCCGTCGATCGCGAGCGGCAGTCTGTACGGCTCCATTTATCCTTCGGTGCAGAACCTCCTCCTGGCGGCGCGCGCCGCCGGTCTCGGCGCCGCGCTCATCACGCTGCCGCTCTGGAGCAAGACGCTGGCGCGCTGGGCGCTCGGCCTGCCGTGGAACGTCACGCCGGTCGCGATCGTGCCGCTGGGGTGGCCGACCGGGCGCTACGGCCCGACGACGCGGAAGCCGGTCGAGGAGGTGGTGTCGCTCGATCGGCACGGCAACCGGGCGTTCCTCCGGCGCTGACGAGGGTGCCGATGCCGGGGCACGAAGACGCCGCGGCCGTCCGCATCTTCCCGCCCGCCGTGCCGCTCGCCGCGATCCTGCTCGGGATCGGGCTGAACCGCCTGTGGCCGATCGACCTCGGCTTCGAGATTCCGGCGCCGCTGCGTCACTGGCTCGGGGGCGCGATCGTGGTGGGCGCCATTCTCGGCCTCGGTCTCTGGTCGGTGGTGCTCTTCCGCCGGAGCGGCCAGAACGAGAATCCCTGGAAGCCGACCCCGGTGATCATGGAGCGCGGTCCGTTCAGGTTCACGCGCAATCCGATGTATCTACAGATGGTCCTGGTGACGGTCGGGGCAGCCGTGTTCGCGATGAACTGGTGGATCCTCCTGCTGGCTCCGGTCGGGGCGTGGGTGCTGCAACGGCTCGCGATCCTGCCCGAAGAGCAATACCTCGAGCGCAAGTTCGGCGAGACCTACCTGTCCTACAAGCGCCGCGTCAGGCGCTGGCTCTAGGCCTCGGGCGGTCGGTCGCCCTTTGGGCCGGAACGTGCTACGCCCACCGGTCAATGGCGACCGCGAAGACCAAGGCCGGCTCCATCGTCGACGGCTGGTGCACCAAGTGCAAGCTCGTCCTGGCCCACACCGTCGAGGCGATGGTGGGGACCAAAATCACCCGCGTCCACTGCAATACCTGCAATGGGCAGCACGCCTACCGGGCGTCGGCGCCGGGAACGGCCGCCGCCGGAACCGGCAAGGCCCCGAAACGCAAGGTGGAAAAGCCGCCGGCGCGGAGTGAGTACGAGACCCTGCTGCGCGGCCGGACCGCGGCCGCGGCGCGTCCCTACGCCACCTCCCAGCGCTTCGCCCCCGGAGAGCTGATCTCGCACAGCTCCTTCGGCCTCGGCGTGGTCACGGGCGAGCGCGACAGCACCAAGATCGATGTGCAGTTCGTGGACGGTCACAAGGTCTTGCTGCACGGGCGTTAGGCGGTTGGCCTCCTCGGCCGGCGCATTCGAGCGCCGGCGACGAGGGCGTCCTTCTCGGCACGCGCGAGCGACTTGATCCAGTGCTCGGTGCGAAGCGCGTCGCCCCAGGTCCGGACCCGACGCGACCACATGAGGGTCACCGGTAAGCGCGCCCGGGTGTAGCGCGAGGCCCGTCCGGCGGCGTGCTGCGCCAGGCGGCGCGTCAGGTCCTTGGCGGCGCCGGTATAGAGGGTGCCGTCGGCGCAGCGCAGCACGTAGACGACGTGCATCGACCCGTCAGCCCGGCACGATGCCGGCGAGCGCGCACACCACCCAGCCCGCGAAGCCGACGAAGAGCGGGATGGTGAGGTTGTCGTCGAGGCGGAGCGGCAGCATCTCGAAGATCGCCCCCGCGAGCCCGATCGCGATCGACACCAGCGCGAGCGGGCCGGTGGCGACCAGCGTCGTCATCCGCAGCACGACGGCCGCGATGACGGCGTTGGCGACGAAGAACGCCGCCGAGCCTTCGAGGGACTTGCCCTGGACGATCCGCCGCCGGCCCCAGGTGATCCCGACCAGCGCCGAGAGCGGGTCGGCGATGGCGAGCGTGTAGATCGCGATCAACGCCAGCGTCTTCGGGAAGGTGAGCAGGGTGAGCAGGATGGCGATCGCGTACGGGGTCATCGCCGATTCCTTGAACTGCTCCTCGGCGCGGAAGAAGAGGCTGTTGATCCAGGGCACGCGCACGAGCAGCTCGGGATAGTGGATGCGGACGCGATCGAGGATGTAGACGACGCAGGCGATCGAGCCGAACACGTGCACGATCTGCTGGTGGGTGAAGAGGAGCGCGTAGGCGGTGGCGATGGCGCTGCCGTTGGCGAGGTGGACGAGCCGGCGGCCGAGCTGCAGATCCTTGCGGGTCGCGGACGGCGCCCCGCTCGTCGCCGGCAGCGACGGGATCTCGAGCCCTTCCGGCGCCGGCGGGAGCGGCGGGTCGTGATCGAGGTCGGGCATCATGACGGCAGCGCCGGCCCGGGGGCGAGCGTCTTGAAGCGTCCGGCCAGCCAACCCGCGAGCCCCGAGAGATACCACGGTGAGAAGCGCCGATCGGAGGGGCCGCCCGCGATCGCGGTGTGGATGTATGGCACGCCGAGGTCGGTGACCATGCGATAGGAGGGCGCGAAGCTCGTGACTCGTCCGCCGGCGCGGTAGACCTGGCCCTGATGGATGGTGGCGCGGTTGCCCCTGAGGGTGACCGGCCCGTAGTCGAAGCCGAGCCACACCGGCAGCCGGCCGCCCAGCATCAGGTGCTTCAGCATCACGCGCTGCTCGCTGCCCCAGGTGGTGAGGGGGCCGTCGAGCGAGCGCGTCAGCACCCGCGCGAAGATCTGGTCGCGCGACTCGGCGCCGAACCAGACGCTGCGCTCGGCGAGGAGAACGCGGTCCAGGTTGTAGTAGAAGTCGGCGAGGATGGCGGTCTCGCCCATCACGTGGCGGATCACCTCGGCGCCGCAGACGCTGCCGAAGACCTCGCGCACCAGGCCGCGATAGAAGCGCTCGAAGAGCGTGGCGCCGACCGAGCTCGGCTCGTACTCGCAGTCCCAGGTGCGCAGCAGGTCGGCGGCGGGCGTCGTTGGCAGGAGCGGCCGGAGAATGGCCATGAAGCGCTCGGCGTGCAGGGAGAGCACGTCCATCTGCATGGCCGCGCACATCGCGACGGTCCAATCGTCGCGCGCCGCCAGCAGGCCCTCGATGCGCTCGGCGCGGTAGGGTCCCATCGGCAGGTTGATCGGGTGGGCGCGGCCGAGGTCGTTCAGGTCGTGGTTGGCGGTGGTGAGGAAGCCGCTCTCGGGATTCTTCGTGCGCGGCAGGTCCTCGATCGGGACGAAGCCCTGCCAGTCGTTCGCCGGATCCCAGCCGGGGAGCGGCACGAGCCCGCTCCAGCCCTCGCGCCTGAGCGGCATGCACCCCGACATCTGGTAGCCGATGCTGCCGTTGCGGTCGGCGAGCACCCAGTTGAAGGAGGGCTCGAGCCGGCCGAGCTCGGCCATGCCGCTCGAGACGTCGCTCGCCTGGAACATGCCGAACGACGCCTCCAGCGAGGCGGCGCCGGTGCCGCCGCCCGATGCCCAACGGGTCGTGAGATAGAGGCCGGGTGTGTTGGGGTCGCCGTCGAGGACCCCGTGCTCGCTCTCGTAGAAGGTGACCTTCACGTCGGGCTTGCGTTTGCGCTTGATGACCTCGGTGCGGACCTCGAACGGTATCCAGCGTTCGCGCCCCTTCTTGACCCGCCGGTAGCGGCCGTCGCGGCAATCCTCGATCCACGAGTCGATGCCGTCGAGGAAGCTGTAGGTGGCGCCCCAGGCGAGGTCGTTGTTGCGGCCGATCAGGAGACCGGGAATGCCCGGCAGGGTCGCCGCCAGGCAGAAGCGCTCGAAGAGCTCGACCACCACCTCGTACCAGACGTTCGGCAGGCGATTGACCTCGAGGTGGGGATCGTTGGCGAGGATGGGGAAGCCCTTCTTCGTCTTCCGCCCCGCGATCGCCCAGTTGTTGGAGGCGACGGCGCGCGGGATGACGTTGGTCCAGCGCAGCTCCTCGGGAATCAGGCGCTCGCCGAGCACGACGCGGCCGATCAGCTCCGGATCGAGGAGCCCGAGCTTGCCCGGAAAGAGCTCCTCCAAGTGCGCGCGCGATACGCCCGCCTGGACCATCTCGATCAGGAGGCGCTCCATGTCGCCCTGGGACTGCGCGAGGCCGAGGTAGCCGATCACGCGCGAGGTCACGATCATGTCGGCGATCGTCCACGGGGTCGGACGGTATCCGACGAGCCGGAGCTCCCAGGGGCCGCGCTCCGCGAAGGCCTGGGTCACGCCGTCGCAATAGGCGAGGGCGAGGTCGTGCGCGCGCGGCGCCAGCTTGGCGATCTCGTCCTCGGCGCCGCCGGCGAGGTTCAGCCGGCGAAAGAAGCGGTCGAGCCGCAGCATCTCGTCGCTGCCGTCGAGGATCTCCGAGGCACGCCCCCGGGCGATGATGCGGGTGAGCAGGATCTGCAGGCCGCGATCGACGCCATGGCAGTTGCCGAGGCCGCGATAGAGGTCGGCTTCGGTCTGCGCATAGACGTGCGGGACGCCGTGCGCATCCCGCTTGATCGGGATCTGGCGCTCGCCGGCGACCACCCAGGCACTTCGTGCTCCGAAAACTCGTTGCATCTCGTCTCAGCAGCTCGTCGGATCGACCGGGGGGCGTCCGGCGGCGACAAAGTAGAGGAGGCGGGCCGAGGGTGCAACGCATCGGGCATGCGGCCGTCGGGGTGGGGTGGGCTGTGAGGGCGAGTCGTCGAAAAGGCGGTTGGTAGGGAGGGGTGGGCGCGCCGGAGGGCTCGATGGGGAGGGCAGGGACCCATGCTCGACGTCAGCCGTCGCACCCTGGGGCCGCGTCCTCGTCGCCGTGGTGTGTGCTCGACATCGGGGTCGCGTGGTACTAAACATAGCTTAATTCAAGTGCCACCCCGGTCTGCGCAGCTCGATTTGTCCTTGCCCGCGCCTCGGCGGTGGGGAGGACGCCGACCCGGCGCCGGCCGCACGCCCGGACCTCGCCCCATCGTCCCGCATGCGCGCCGCCCCCATTTCGCGAAGGTGCTGCCCGCGCACGTGACCCTCCGCCTTCGGCGCGACGTTCCCTCGCTGCGAACCGTCCGTATCGTGCACGAAATCGAGCGGAGTTTCGCCGCGGGGTGCGAGCGGCCGGGGTTTCGGCTGGTGCAGTATTCCCTGCAGGGAAATCACGCCCACCTGATCGTCGAGGCGCGCGACCGCGTGGCGTTGGGACGCGGGATGAAGGCGATCGGGGCGCGCCTGGCGCGGGCGGTGAATCGGCTCGCGCGGCGCAGCGGGCGGGTGCTCGCCGAGCGCTATCAGGTGCGGCTCCTGCCGACGCCGCGGGAGGTGCGGAATGCGCTCCGTTGCGTGCTGCTGAACGCGCGCCGGCATGCCGCGGCGGCGGGCGCGAAGATCAAGGGCGCGCTGCGGCTGGATCCGGCGTCGTCGGCGCGGTGGTTCGACGGGTGGAAGCGGGAGAAGCTGAAAGAAGTAGTAAGGGAAGATTCGAGAGTGGATCTCGACCGGCCGCCGGTAGCGCGGGCGCGGACGTGGCTGTTGACCGTGGGCTGGCGCCGTTACGGCCTCCTCGATCCGGCAGACCTGCCCGGCTGAGCGGCAGCCCTTGACCTGACCGTTCGTCCGGTGTCCGGTCTTCGCCAGCCGAGTACGGACGGAGGCAGGCGATGCTCGAAGGGATTCGTGTCGTCGAAATGGGGCTCTGGGTCGCGGGACCCGCTGCGGCGGGCATCCTCGCCGACTGGGGTGCCGAGGTGGTCAAGATCGAGGCGCCCGCGGGCGATCCGATGCGGGCCTTCTTCCAGCTCGCGACCGGCAGCAAGGTCGATCGGAACCCGCCCTTCGACCTCGACAACCGCGGCAAGCAGAGCGTCGTGCTCGACCTCCGCGTGCCCGAGGGTCGCGACGCCGCCGAGCGGCTCCTCGAGCGGGCCGACGTCTTCGTCACCAACCTCCGGCCCGACGCCCTGGCGCGGCTCGGGCTCGACGCCGAGACCCTGACCGCGCGCCTGCCCCGACTGGTGTACGCGGGCATCACCGGCTACGGCCGGACGGGGCCCGAGCGCGACCGGCCGGGATACGACGTCGGCGCCTTCTGGGCGCGTTCCGGCGTCGCCCACACGCTGGCGCCCGAGGGCGCGCCGCCGCCGCAGATCCGCGGCGGCTTCGGGGATCACGTGACGGCGATCGCGACCGTCGCCGGCATCGTCGCCGCCCTCTACGAGCGCGAGCGCAGCGGCAAGGGGCGTGTGGTCGAGACCTCGCTGCTGCGCACCGGCGCCTACTGTCTCGGCTGGGATCTCGGCATCCAGCTCGTCTTCGGCAAGACCCGCGCGCCGGTGCCGCGCACCGAGATCGAGACCCCGCTCGTCAACTGCTATCGCGCCGGCTGCGGCCGCTGGTTCTGGCTGATCGGCCTCGAGGCCGACCGCCACTTTCCGGGGGTGGCGCGCAGCATCGAGCGCCCCGACCTCATCGACGATCCGCGCTTCGCGAAGGCGCGCGAGCGCCGCCGCAACTGCCGCGACCTGATCGCCGAGCTCGACGCCGCCTTCGCGACCCGCTCGCGGGCCGACTGGGCGGAGCGCTTCGATCGCGAGGGCGTGTGGTGGGCGCCGGTGCAGTCGCTCGACGAGGTGGTGCGGGACCCGCAGGCGGCGGCCGCGGGCGCCTTCGTCGACGCGCCGACACCCGACGGCGGCACCCAGCGGGAGGTCGCGAGCCCGGTCGAGTTCCTCGGCGCTCCGACCGTCCCCACCCGTCCGACCCCCGCCCTCGGCGAGCACACCGAGACCGCGCTCCGCGCCGCCGGCTTCGACGACGCCGGCCTCGAGAGGCTGCGGGCGGCGGGTGCAATCGCCCGCTGAGTCGCCTTGCCGCTGCGGTTCGGTCGCGCGGCCAGGCGCGCGTGGATTTTCCGAGCCTCGGCCCGTGCACCTGCGACAGCGGTGCCGCGCCGGAAGCCGTCCGGAACGGAATATGACGTCCGAATAGCGCGGTCACCGTGGACCCGTCGCGAGCATCGTCGCTACGCCCGTGAAGGGAGGTCCAGTCATGAACATCGGAAGTCTCGCCGCGTTCGCGGCGCTCGCGCTCGTCGCGGCCGCCGTGCCGTTCCAGGGTTGCGGCGACAACGAGAACGAGAACGGCGGCGCGTTTTTGGTATACGCGAATGGGACGACACTGCCCGGAGACGCGTGCCCGTCGGGCACGACGGAAGCCTACCGCGATGGACAGCTTCTCGTCTGCCATAGTTGCACGACCAACGCCCATTGCGATGCCGGGAGCGTGTGCAGGTTCATCTGCGGACCCGGCTGCGAAGACGACCTGCTCAGCACGCGCAGCTGCTGCGTGGTTCGGGATTGCGTCGAGATCGTGGGCTAGAGGAGCTCGATGAGGCGCGCGTCCAGGAGCGACACCGGCGGCCGATCGTTGGGTTGGGTCGCAACGTAGTCGATACGTTGCAACGCGACGTCGTCGAGGCCGTCGTCGGCGGTGCGGTGCAAGGTCGCGATCGCGTCGTCGGCGCGGCCGGCGTCGCGCTCGGACTCGTCGACGGGGAAGAAGAGATAATAGCGGCGGTCGCGCTCGGCCTTCCGCAAGCGGAGGTAAGCCGGGAACATCACCATCTGCACGCGCTCGTAGCCGAAGAGATCGTCGACGTCGGCGTAGAACGGGGCGAGCGAGACCTGGCCGTACCGCGACGAGGGCTCCCAGTCGTAGAAATAGAAGGGCAGGACGCGGGCGCGCTGGGACTCGAGGGTGCGGCCGTCCTCGCTGGTGCGGGTGCGGTAGGTGACGAGGCCGAGGAGGCCCGTCGTCTGCTGCTCGGTCTGGCCCCAGTGCGAGCGCAGGAGCGGGCCGAGCACCTGGACGTCGTCGTCGTGGCCGACGCGGGCCTGCCGGATCGAGATGAACGGACGGAAGGCGAGCGTCAGGTAGTCGGCCTCGCCGTGGTACTCGAGCAGCGCGCCGAGGATGCGAACGCGCCGCATCCGTGCGGCAGGGTCGGACTGGTAGTCGAACCAGGGCCAGAAGTTGATCCGGCGCGGTTTGCTCGGACTCGGCGGCTCGGCGGGCTCGGTGCGCTCCGAGACGCCGGGCTCGAGCGGCGCGCCAGGCACCGCCGGCGCGGCAGCCGGCTCGGGTGTGGCCGCGATCGCGGGCACGGCGGGTGCCGGCGGTCCGCTGACGCCGCCGGCTGCGGCCGGCGCCAGTGCCTCGTCGGCGGCGCCGGCGCGCATCGCGACGCCACCCGCGGCGAGGATCACGATCAGCGCGACGACGAGCCGAGCTCGCCGCGCGCGGCTCTCCCTCATCACGAGCCCCGCATAACAATCGCGATCGGCGAGGGCAACCGAGGTTCGCATACAGTCAGGCGCCGAAATCGAATGGGTTGACAGCCGGGCCTCCCGCAGAGAAACCTGCCGGGAGTCGCTTCCTTTGGGAGGAATCCATGGCGTCCGAGATCGACATCGAGTCCGTGCTGAACGAGCAGCGTGTGTTCACCTGCGACCCGGCCTTCGCCGAGGCGGCGCACGTCAAGAGCACGGACGAGTACGAGCGCATCTATCGCGAGTCGATCGCGGATCCGGAGGCCTTCTGGGCCAAGGTCGGAAGCGAGCTCGCGTGGTTCACGCCGCCCGAGAAGACGCTCGAGTGGAACTGCCCGGACGCCAAGTGGTTCGTCGGCGGCCAGCTCAACCTCTCCTACAACTGCCTCGACCGCCATCTGACGACCGCGCGCCGCAACAAGGCGGCGATCATCTGGGAGGGCGAGCCGGGCGACGTCCGCGTGCTCACCTACCAGATGCTGCACTCGCGAGGTGTGCCGCTTCGCCAACGCGCTGAAGCAGCTCGGCATCAAGACCGGCGACCGGGTCGCCATCTACATGCCGATGATCCCCGAGGCGGCGATCGCGATGCTGGCCTGCGCCCGCATCGGCGCGACGCACTCGGTGGTCTTCGGCGGCTTCAGCGCCGAGGCGCTCCGCGACCGCATCAACGACGCCGAGGCGCGCGGTCGTGATCACCGCCGACGGCGGCTGGCGGCGCGGCACGGTCGTGCCGCTGAAGGCCGACGGTCGACGCGGCGGTGAACGAGACGCCGTCGATCGAGAAGGTCGTCGTGGTGAAGCGCACCGGCACCGAGGTCACGATGAAGGCCGGGCCGCGACGTCTGGTGGCACGACGCTGATGGCCGGCGTCCCGCGGACTGCGCCGCCGAGCCGCTCGACAGCGAGCACCCGCTCTTCATCCTCTACACCAGCGGCACCACCGGGAAGCCGAAGGGCGTCGTCCACACCACCGCCGGCTACCTCGCCGGCACGTCACCTAGACCACCAAGTGGGTCTTCGACCTCAAGGAGACGACGTCTACTGGTGCACCGCCGACATCGGCTGGGTGACCGGCCACAGCTACGTCGTCTACGGCCCGCTCGCCAACGGCGCGACCACGCTGATGTACGAGGGCGCGCCGAACCAGCCGCAGAACGGACCGCTTCTGGGAGATCATCGAGCGCTACAAGGTCACCATCCTCTACACCGCGCCGACGGCGATCCGCGCCTTCATCAAGTGGGGCGACGAGTGGCCGGAGAAGCACGACCTCTCGAGCCTGCGCCTCCTCGGCACGGTCGGCGAGCCGATCAACCCCGAGGCGTGGATGTGGTACCACCGGGTCATCGGCGGCGAGCGCTGCCCGATCGTCGACACCTGGTGGCAGACCGAGACCGGCGGCATCATGATCACGCCGCTGCCGGGCGCGATCCCGACGAAGCCCGGCTCGTGCACGCGGCCGTTCCCCGGCATCGTCCCCGAGGTCGTGACGCGCGAGGGCAAGTCGGTCGGGCCCGAACGAGGGCGGCTACCTCGTCATCACCAAGCCCTGGCCCGGCATGCTGCGCACGGTCTAGGCGACACCGAGCGCTACAAGCAGCAGTACTGGAGCCAGATCCCCGGCATGTACTTCACCGGCGACGGCGCCCGCCGCGACGCAGGACGGCTACTTCTGGGTCATGGGCCGCATCGACGACGTGGTGAACGTCGCCGGCCACCGGCTCGGCACCATGGAGGTCGAGAGCGCGCTGGTCAGCCACCCGCGCGTCGCCGAGGCCGCCGTCGTCGGCCGGCCCGACGAGATGAAGGGCGAGGCGCTCGCCGCCTTCGTCACGCTCGACGGCCGGCACCCAGGCGGACGACGCGCTCAAGAAGGAGCTGCGCGAGCACGTCGGCAAGGAGATCGGCGCCTTCGCCAAGCCCGACGACATCCGCTTCACCGACGCGCTGCCGAAGACCCGCAGCGGCAAGATCATGCGGCGCCTCTTGCGCGACATCGCCGCCGGCAAGGAGAGCGTCGGCGACACCACCACGCTCGAGGACCTCTCCGTGCTCGCCAAGCTCCGCGAGGAGGACGAGTAGGCCGCCGTGGCGCTCGCCCTTCACAACACGCTCTCGGGACGACTCGAGCCCCTGACGCCGCTCGTCCCGGGCAAGGTCGGCCTGTACGTGTGCGGCGTCACGGTCTACGACCGCTGCCACGTCGGCCACGCCCGCTCGCTGGTCTTCTTCGACACGGTGGTGCGCTACCTCCGTTTCACCGGCTACGAGGTGCGCTTCGTCCGCAACATCACCGACATCGACGACAAGATCATCAAGCGCGCCCAGGAAGAGACCATTCCGTCCGAGGAGCTGGCGTCGCGCTACATCGGCACCTTCCGTGCCGACGTCGCCGCGCTCGGCTGCCTGCAGCCCGACATCGAGCCGCGCGCGACCGAGCACATCCCGGAGATGCTCGAGCTCATCCGCGCGCTCGAGGGCCGCGGGATCGCCTACGCCGCGGACGGCGACGTCTACTGCGCGGTCGGCAAGATCCCCGGCTACGGCAAGCTCTCGAAGCGGAAGCTCGACGAGCTGATCGCCGGCTCGCGGGTCGAGGTCGGCGAGCGCAAGCGCGAGGCGCTCGACTTCGCGCTCTGGAAGGCGCACAAGCCCGGCGAGCCGTTCTGGGAGAGCCCGTGGGGACCGGGGCGTCCCGGCTGGCACCTCGAGTGCTCGGCGATGTCCAGCAAGTACCTCGGCCAGCCCTTCGATCTCCACGGCGGCGGCGAGGACCTGATCTTCCCGCACCACGAGAACGAGATCGCCCAGTCGGAGGGCGCCACCGGCACGCCCTTCGTGCGCCACTGGCTGCACCACGCCTTCGTCCGCATCAACGAAGAGAAGATGTCGAAGTCGCTCGGCAACTTCCTCACCATCGAGCAGATCCTGGAGCGCGTGCCGTCCGAGGCGCTCCGGCTCTTCCTGGTGTCGACCCACTACCGGAGCCCGGTCGACTTCACCGATCAGTCGCTGATCGACGCCCAGCGGGCGTGCGCGCGCCTGCACGAGACGCTGGCGCGCGTCGAGGAGAAGGTCGGGAGCGGCGGCGCGGCGCCGGGCGGCGCCGAGCGAGGGCCGGCCGCCGAGTCGCTGCCCGCGAGCGTGCGGCCGTTCCACGAGCAGTTCGTGGCCGCCATGGACGACGACCTCAACACGGCCCGCGCCCTCGGCGTGCTCTTCGACGAGGCGCGCGAGATCAATCGCCTGCTCGACGCCGGCGCCGCCGACGCCGCGCTCGGCGAGCATCAGGCCGCCTTCCGTCGTCTCGGCGGCGTCCTCGGCGTGCTGCGCCACCCGGCGCGGAGCTATCTCGAGGCCGGGAAGGGGAAGCACCTCGCCGCCGAGGGTCTCGACGTCGCCGCGATCGAGCGCCTGATCGCCGAGCGCGCCGCGGCGCGGAAGGCGCGCGACTTCAAGCGCGGCGACGCCATCCGCGACGAGCTGCTGGCTCGGGGCGTGGTGCTGAAGGACGGCGCCGAGGGCACGACCTGGACTGTGGTGCAGAGCTGAGGGAGACTACTCCCGATGCTCGGGCGACTCGTCCTGGTTGCGGCACTGGCGTCGATGATCGGCGTCGCCGCTCCCGTCCTCGCCGGTGACGGCGCGGCTCACGGTCACGGCGGACGCGGGCATTTCGGGCGGCACGGCGCCGATCACGGCGGTCGCGGTCACCACCGCCACGGTCTCCGGGCGACGCGCCCGTCGCAGCGTCCCGCCCCCGGCAACTACTGGGGAACCACCCAGCCGTACTGGAACTCGACGCGACCCTATTGGGGAAGCGGTGGGAACGCCGGCGTCGTCGTGCCGGAGCCCGAGCGCGAGATCCTCCGTTAGCTCTTCTTCCCCGTTTCCTTCGCGGGCTCGTCGTCGGCGACGATCGCCTCCATCTTGAAGGTCGGGTCGTCGCATTCCGGGCGGCTGAAGAAGAAGCCGTAGATCCCAACCCCCGACGCCTTGTCGAAGTCGACGCGGCTCACGCCCTCGAGGTACCACTTCTTGTCGCCCTTGTCGGGGCAGGTCAGATAGTTGTGCATGTTGATGAAGGCCGGGTGGACGCGGGTCTTCTCCTTGAGCGGCACGTAGCGGAGGTAGACCGCCGCGCGCTGGATGAAGTCCCTGGCCGGCCCCGTCCGCTCCATCTTGATGAGCTTGGTGGACGAGTCGGCGACGACCACCGTCATGTCGAACTTCGAAGCGGCTCCCGCCGCCGGAGACGGCTGGGGCGACGCGCCCACTGGGGGCACCTGGACGGTGATGGTCTTGTTCTCCTGGGCCGGGGCCGTCGTGGGAACGAGCGCCAGCAGCGCCGCGATCAATCCGAGCTTCCATCCGTACGTGTGCATGGTCTCAAACCTCGCCTCGGGGAGTTGGCAGAACGCGGAAAATCGCCGGAAGGGGTGGCGGTGTCAAGCCGGGGCACGGTAGGTCAGCCGACCCTGCGGCGCCCGCGTCCGATGTGGGAACGCCGGCGGGTCCTGCGGCCTTGCCGCGCGTGCAGGGCGGGCGGGCTCGAAGCAGAGACAATGCTGCGCGCTCACGGCCGAGACCGGACCCGGCGGCGTTCCCACATCGGACGCGGGCGAGCACCGGCCTGCCAACCGACCCCCAGCACCGACACCGAGTGAACCGCCTGGTGTCACCTGGTGCGATCGCCTATGTACGGCGCCATGGAACGACATGCGATCAATCCCTGGAAGTGGCAGGACGCACTCGGCTTCGTGCAGGCCTTCGAGCTCGGCGGCGCCAAGAAGACGCTCGTCTGCTCCGGTCAGACCTCGGTCGACGGCAACGGCAAACCGCTCCACGCCGGCGACATGGCGGCCCAGCTGACGCAGGCGATCGCCAACCTCGAGACCGTCCTCAAGGCCGGCGGCATGGACCTCTCGGACGTCGTGCGTCTCAACTACTACACCACCGACGTCGACGCCTTCATGGCCGCCGCACCCATAGCATTGCCGCGGCTCGTGCAGGCCAACTGCGTCCCGGCGTCGACGCTGCTCGGCGTGGCCCGACTCTTCCACCCGGACATCATGGTGGAGATCGAGGCGACGGCGATGAAGTAGGCGAGCTCCCCCAGCCATTGCCGTAGCACGCGCCGCGCCACCGTCGCCGACGTCCCGCGCGGTTCAAAATGGCGTCTGCGCGCCGAATGCGCGCAACACGTGATGTAGATTCTCCAATCGGCGCACCCACGGACCGGCGCGTTGGTTGACACCAACGAGTTGCGAACCCCACAACGGTAGGGAGGCCGTGGAGCCTGATCGCTTCCTCATGGAGGAAGGAGCGATCGATCACGCGGCCCGTCCGAGAGGGGGACAACGATGAAGGCTTTCACCGCCGGTGTCTTGCTGATGGGTGCAGCCGCCGCGATCGCCGTGGTCGCGGTACCGCGCAGCGATGCGCAAACGCTCAGCCTGTGCTCGTCCAAGAAGAAGGACTGCGTCGCGAAGAAGACGACCTGCCTGCTCAAGTGCCACACCAAGGCCGAGCAGACCGGACTGGCGGTCGATCCTGGGTGTACGCAGAAATGCATGGACAAGTTCGACGGCGGCGATGATCCCGCGAAGGGGTGCTTCGCGCGGCTCGAGGCCAGGGACGACAATTGCCTCACCTTCGGCGATACGACCGCCCTCGAAGCGAAGGTCGACGCGTTCGTCCTCGATGTCGTGCAAGAGCTCGATCCCGCGTTTCCGACGCCGGTGCGGAACAAATGCTCTGCGGGCAAGAAGAAGTGCGTCAGCGACAAGACGAAGGCGCTCCTCAAATGTCACGCCAAGGCCGAGAGAAAGGGCGTCGTCCTCGATCCCGTCTGCATCCAGAAGGCCGAGAACAAGTTCGACGGCGGTAGCAAACCGAGCGCGGGCTGCTTCGAGAAGCGGGAGACGAAGAACGACGGGCCGTGTCCCACGTTCGATGATACGGCGGCATTCGAGGCCAAGGTCGACGCATTCGTGAGCGACGTCGTGGCCGAGCTCGATCCGACCTTCGCCACGCCGACGCCGACGCTGAGTCCCACCCCGACCATGACCGCCACGCCCGGGACGCCGACGGCGACGGCGACCCCCGAGCCGCCCGCGTGCGGAGACGGCAGCGCGGACGGTGCCGAGGAATGTGACGACGGCGGCATCGCACCCGGCGACGGTTGCTCGCCGACCTGCGAGCTCGAGAGCCTGAACCCCGCGCTCTGCGCCGGCGTGCCCGCGGTCGCGGGCACCAGCCTCGCCAAGGTGCTCGTCGCGAGTGGGTACGACGCGCCGGTGCACGTCGCCGCGCCCCGGCTCGATCCGAGCCGCGTCTTCGTGGTCGAGCAGGACGGCCGCATTCAGCTCATCAAGGACGGCGTCCAGCTCGGCGCGCCGTTCCTCGCCATCGAGGGCATCGTCCTATCCGGCGGCGAGCAGGGGCTCCTCAGCGTCGCCTTCCATCCGGACTACGAGACCAACCGACGCTTCTTCGTCTACTACAACAACAACGCCGGCGACCTCGAGATCGCGCGCTACGAGGCGACCCTCGGCAACCCCGACGACGCCGACGAGTCGAGTGCCCACATCGTGCACACGATTCCGCATCCCGGACAGGGCAATCACAATGGCGGCAACTTGAACTTCGGCCCCGACGGCTTCCTCTACGCGGCGACCGGTGACGGCGGCGGCGGCGGCGACCCCAGCGAGAATGCCCAGAACGACCTGAGTCAGCTCGGCAAGCTCTTGCGCATCGACCCGGAGACCGACGCGGTCACGACCTGGGGCAAGGGCTTGCGCAACCCCTACCGCTTCAGCTTCGACCGCGCCAACGGCGACATCTACATCGGCGACGTCGGCCAGGGACGGTGGGAAGAGATCAGCTACAGCGCCGCCAATCCCTCCGGCGTGAACTACGGCTGGGACGACATGGAAGGTCGTCACTGCTTCGAGCCGTTGACCGGCTGCCTGACGGCCGGACGGACACCACCCGTCTTGGAGTACTGCAACAGCGGGTTCTCGGATGCCGCCTGCAGCGCCTTCCAGCCGGAGAAGGGTCAAGCGGTCACCGGTGGCTTCGTGTACCGGGGCTGCGCCATGCCCGACGTGCACGGCCGGTACTTCTACTCCGACTTCTATACGGCCTTCATCCGCTCGTTCCTGGGCGTGAGCGGCGGTGACGCGCAGAGCCTCCAGAGCCACGCCCTGCCGGGCGCCGGCTCGATCGGCAACGTGAGCAGCTTCGGCGAGGACGCCCGCGGTGAGATCTACATCGTCGACTACGACGGTGACATCTTCAGGATCGTCCCGGGGAGCTGACGGCGGCGGCGTGCCGCCGAGCGGGTCCGGGGCGACGCTCGACGATCTTCTCAGCTCCTGCGAGGTGGACCCGTCGCTCGACGCGCCGCCGCCCGACGTCCAGAAGGCGATGCAGCTCGCGGGCTGGCTCCAGCGGCGGGGGGTCGAGCGTCAGACGGCCGAGGAGCAGAAGCAGCAGGCCCGACCAGAAGCTCCTCGGCCGGGACAACTTCCGGCGCTATCTCCCGGTCCGCGCGCTCCGCGTCCGGGTTCATGCCGACGACTCCGCGTTCGAAATTGACGGACGTCCGCTTCTCGATCTGTCATGCCGCCCAACAGCGATGCCCACGGGCGCCGGTGAGCACTTCGCGGGGACGCTAGCCGCGCAGACGCTTTCGACCACCCGCGGCAGCTCGTGCTTACGACGGCGAACGCGGCCCGTCGGGATACACGCGGCCGGCTCGCGCCCGCTGCAAGAGCGCACCGCACTGTTGGAGCCACTTTAGGCGCGTCTCCACTTGAAGGACCATCGCATCGAGCACGAACTGTTCGAGTGGTTCAGTGCACGGTTGCTGAGCAAAGGATCGGCGTCGTTTGTCGAGCTCGACGAGATAGGCGCCATACACTCTCTCTTGGCTGACGAGCTGGGCGAGGCTCGCGTCGGGCTTCCGAATAGTTCCAAGGAGACGGATGAAGATTTCGTCGCGCACGAATTCGGGGCGCCGCGGCGCACGGCTGAGCCAAGTCGTGAGAGCGCGCCGACCCTTGGCGGTGATCGTATACGTCCATCGGCTCACGTGACCCGTGCCCGTTTCGAGGCGCCCAGTGACGAGCCCACGGCGTCGCAAGTGCTTGAGCGAGGCGTAGACCTGACCAAAGTTGGCGGACCACAAAGTCCCGAGCCGTCGCTCGAAAACCGACTTGATGCGGTACCCATGCATTTCTTCCCCGTCGAGCAGGCTCAGAATCGCGTAGCGGAGCAACATGTCACGGCTCTCCTTGGCGTCGGGAGGTTGTGGTCTGTCAGATGGGATCGGATGGCAGTTGCGTCCACCGCGCCCGATCCGCGCATTGATGCGAGGTAGAGCAGCGGTACTGCATGGGTCAATGACGCCCGCGTCTCCACGACGCGCATGCATGCACTGCAGCGAGACACGCGAGTGATTGAATGACTCCGCACTCTTCCTCCCAGCGCGGAGAAGGTGTACCCAGGGCCCGATGGTTGAGCTGCTGCCAATCGCGACTGCGTTGCCGCCTCACTGCATCGACGCCGATGAGGCGAAGCGCCACCTGGATGCGTACTTCGGCTCGTCCGCAGCCAGGCGCTATCGCGAGATGGTCGACGGTTCGCGAGTCCGGAGGCGCTACACGGTCGCCCCCGTCACGGACCTTTGGAAGCTTAGGGCGCTTCACGAGCGAAATGAGATGTACGCCGAGCACGCGCAGCGCCTGGGTGAAGCGGTGGCGCAGCGTGCACTCTCAATGAGTGGAACTGCCCCGGACAGAATCACGGGAGTGCTGTCGGTGTCGTGCACCGGCTACATGATGCCTTCTCTCGATGCGCATCTTGTCGGGCGCTTGGGATTGCCAGCGACGGTTCGGCGAATCCCACTCACCGAGCTTGGATGCTCAGCTGGCGTCAGTGCCGTGGGTCTCGCCGCCGATCTGCTCGCAACGACCTGTACGGGATACGTGCTGCTCGTCAGCGTTGAGGTGTCTTCCCCGAGTGTACAAGTGGCGGAACCGTCGATGACGGACATGATCGCGAACTTGCTCTTCGGAGACGGAGCCGTCGGCGTGGTTCTCACGAATCGAACGACCGGCGCGGGGCCGCTGGTCGTTGCGAGCCAAAGCATCCTCTTGCCCACCAGCCTGGACCATCTCGGGATGCGAATGACGGATGCGGGTTTCCGCATCGTACTGTCCAATCGACTTCCGCAACTGATCCGACAGAGCCTGCGGCCGATGCTGGAGCGCTTCCTCAACGACCGAGGTGCAAGGACGACGGACGTCAAGTTCTGGGCTATTCACCCCGGCGGACCAAAGATCCTTCAGGCCATAGCCGAAAGCCTGGATCTTGCTGATCGTGCCATGCAACCAGCCTGGGATGTGTGGGAAGACAGCGGAAATCTCTCGTCGAGCACGGTATTCTTCGTTCTCAATCGCATCCAGGAGTCCACGCCTCCGAATCCAGGAGATCTTGGGATGATGCTCGCTTTCGGTCCGGGGCTCACGTGCGAGATGGTCCTATTGCGAGCCTGTGGTTGGCTGAGTAGCTCCTGACCCGCTACCGGACGTGGCGAACCGTCGATTGCCGTCAGTCGTGCTTGCGCGCTTCGAAGAGCCAAAGGCAGCCATCGAGGAGCATGCGCTCGCCTACCGGCGAGCCAAAGGGCGAGGCTTCGAAGACAGCCCGTGCCTCTTCCGGCGACAGGGCGTGCGTGAAAACCGTAGGGTAGATGCGGCGGAAGAACCAGCTCCGTAGGCGCCTCCTCTGTGCTGCCACAGCTTCTGGCGAGGCGATGCGGTTCATCTCGACGATGTAGGCACGACCTCCCGGCACGAGCACGCGATGCAGCTCGCGCAAACCTGCGGCAGGATCCGGCCAGTGCTTGATCGAGCCACTGCTCATCACCACATCGAAATGGTTGTCAGGAAACGGCAGGTGCATGACGTCGGCAACCTCGAAATGCAAGCGCGCCGCCGCCGTCGACACTGCCGCATGGGCACGCGCCAGCTCGATCATCGTCGGGGCGAGATCGATACCAGTGACACTTGCCGAGGGTGCCGCCTCCGCCGCCATGATCGTGAACTGCCCCGGCCCACAACCAGCATCGAGGGCGCGTCTCACGCTCTGCATTTCGGGAAGGATGTCTCGTGCGATCACCGGAAAGACGTCGCGGAAAGCCGCCTGGACGCTACGGTCGTATGCCCGCGCTACCCAGCCGTCCATCGGCCCCTTGCCGGAACGCAACAGACGAACCAGACCAAGTGTACTGCGCTCGAGCCAAGCCACCACGAGGCACGCCATGAGAACCAAGGCGGCGGGTGCCATCGGCGGACCGAGGATGAGCGCGTGCGAGACCACAGCACCCACCATCAGGGACGCCAGGCAGAGCGCCGCAAGTGCTGCCACTGGACCCACGAGAAGTCCTACAGCGCCTAGGAGTTCGCTCACACCGATGAAGACGCGGAACCCTTGACCAAGACCGAGATGCTCGAACGTCGCCACCACATCCGGTTTGCCGGTGAGCTTCATTGCCGACGCGCTCGCAAAGAGTGCCGCGAGAACGACCCGCAGGACACTACTGAGAACGCGCATGTGCGTCGCTGTATCAGAATGGCGCTCAATCCTCGAAAGCCGGATGCGCATCCGAACGCCGTAAACGGCGCGGCTCCAGTCGCGGCATCGATGCTTTGCAGCCAGTTTCTTCGTTGACGTTGCAGCGACCCGCCTGGTATCCGCTCCGAACGAGCCTCCAAGGAGAACCGAATGTTTCGATTCTTGGTTCTTGGGCTTCTTCGTGACGGCGAGCGGCGCCACGGCTATGCCGTGATGAAGGAGTACCGGGAACGGTCGGGTCTCCAGGTGAACACCGGGAGCTTCTACCGCGAGCTCCAACGTCTCGTGGCCGAGGGGCTCGTGCAGACCGTTGCCAATCCTGCGGATGCGGATCCTCGACGCGCCCCATACCAGATCACCGACGCCGGTTCGGCATGTTTCGACGCGTGGCTCTCAGGTCCTACCGGGGCGGGCGTGGGAAGATACGAGGACGAGTTGTCGTCGCGTGCGATGTTTCTCGCGGATGCTGAACCGAACATCGTACTGCGGCTTCTGGATGCCTGGAAGGAGGAGCTCTGGCTCAGGAGCAAAGTTCACGAGCGTGCCCGATCGACGTTGGTCCCCGGGAGTGATGTGCCTTCCAGGTCGTTTGCGACGCTTCCACTCCTGTTGGCCCGCAACATGAAGCACGTCACAGCGGACATCGAGTTCCTGGAGGAACTGAGTAGCGCCTACAGGAAGTGGGTTGATGACGTCGCTCCGATGGATCAAACGCGAAAACGCCGCGTCGCATCGCCGTTGGGAAGCTCGAAAACAACGCGACCGCGCTGACGACACCTGATCCCAATTCTGGACCGAGACCAATCGGACTATTTCAGTACCGTCCCCTCGACGTGAACCGACTCCTCGACAGCTTCTGGATTCCGCTCTGCTTCCTCCGCGCTAGTTACAGTCGGTTGATCCTGACCATCGGCGCCCTTGCCTCGGGTGTGGCGCTCGTCTGCGCGATCGACCTCGTCAACCAGTCAGTGCTGCGTGCCTTCGTTGAGGTCGTCGACACGATGACCGGGCGTGCGGCGCTGCAGGTGAGCGGTGGCTCGGGTGGCCTCTTCGCAGAGAACATTGCAGACACGGTCGCAGCGGTCGAAGGAGTGGAGTTGGCCGTTCCGGTGGTCAGTGCGAGCGCATTCATGACCGACGGAAGCGGCGAGTCCATTACCGTGCACGGCGTCGACATCGCGAACGACGCGGCAATTCGGATCTACGAGGCACGCGACGCAAACGGGTCGCGGTTGAAGGATCCACTGGGCTTCTTGAACCATCCCGACTCTGTATTGCTCACGAACGAGTTTGCTCGCCGAAAGAAGCTGGCGGTCGGGGATCAGGTCGTGCTCGAAACACCGACGGGACAACGGCAGTTTACAATTCGCGGCTTGCTCGATCCGGAAGGGGTGGCGCGTGTGTACGGCGGGAACTTCGCCGTCATGGACCTTCAGGCGGCCGAGCTGGCCTTTGCCGAACAGGAATTGATCAACCGCGTGGACGTCGTCGTGCGTCGTGATGCTGATGTGACGCGCGTCAGCCAAGCGATTGCCGCAGCCCTACCGAAGGGCTTGCGCGTCGAGCCGCCCGCTCAACGGAAGGCCGACATCCACAAGGTAATGCGATCCTTGCAGCTGATCTTGCAAGCCGTGGGACTCTTGGGGCTCGCCGCGGCATTCCTGATCGCGTTCAACCGGCTGGCGACGGTCTTCGAGGAGCGCGCATGGCAGCTTGGCGTGATGCGCGCGCTCGGGGTTCGCACTCGAGCCGTGTGGTGGGAACTTCTGAAAGAGAGCCTCATGGTCGGTTTGGTAGGTGTTGTCGTTGGAATTCCCATCGGCATAGTCCTCGGCCGTCTGCTGCTGCCATTGATCACCACCACGACTGCCCTCAACTCGCGGCTCGCTGCGCCGGATGCCGCGCTCGTGCTGAGCCCGTCGTCGATCGCGCTTGCGATGGGTCTCGGCGTAGTCACGGCCCTGCTAGCCGCCACTGGCCCCGCATGGCGGGCGTCGCGTGTCAGCGCGATGGACACCATACGCGGCCGTGGCACCGAGCAGCCGGACACGACGAGCGTTGGCGTACGGATCGTCCGTGCGATTGCGGTTGCCGGAACTGCAGGCGCGATCGGGATGCAGATTGCGGGTGCGTCCCCGGGATGGGGTCTCGCAGCCACCTTTGGAGTAATGATCAGCGCGGCGTTGGCCGCTCGGCCGCTGGTGAGGATCCTCTCTCTTCCGTGGGTGCGTGAGCTAGGAAGCGTTACGGCGTCTGGGCTTTTTGCCCTTGTCGCTTTGACTCGCAAACCTCGTAGGGCCTCTCTCACGGTCGCCACCTTGGGTGTGGGGTTCGGTACCGTCATCTGGTTGTGGATCGTCGCGCAGAGCTTCCAACAGTCGGTGCTCGATGCCGTGCAAGGTGTATTGCGCGGCGACTTGAGTGTCAGCTCGACGCACATGGGCTCGGGGATCTTCGAGGCTCCGATCGCCGACTCTGTCATTGCCGAGCTTCGAACGGTGAGCGGGGTCCGAGCGGCCGTCGGGGAGGCAATGGCCGAATGGCATTACAAGGACGGCCCGATCATGCTCCAGGCTTTCGACGCCGCCTACGTGCGCGATGGCGAGTTCGGAGAATGGCCCCTGGTAGGGAAACACGACCCCGATGTTTGGGAAGGCTTCGCTCGTGGGGACACGGCGTTGGTCTCGACGAACTTCGTGGTCCACCTCGATGCGGACGTCGGAGATACGCTCACATTAGACACACCGAGCGGCGCCCTTTCGCTCCGCATCGGCGGCATTGTTGCCACTCTCGCCTCACCTCGAGGGTCAGTGATCATGGGCCGAGAGGTGTACAAGCGGTTCTGGAAGGATTCGCACATCATCCACGCACTGGTGCGCACGCACGGTGACGTCGACCCAGTCCGAACGGCCATCGCCGAGCGTCTCGGAGAGAGGTACAGCCTCAAGATCCTGACCGCGAAGGAGTTGACTCAGTGGGTGGCCGGCCAGGTCCGCCAGGCGTTCGCGGGACTCTATGCGCTGGTAGCGCTGATCATGCTGGTTGTTCTGGTCGGCGCGGCCGATACGCTGGCGGCGGGCGTCATGGAGCAACAGCGGGGGTTGGGTGCCATGCGTGCAACCGGTGTCCGCTCCCGGTATCTTCGCCGGATGGTGCTGACGGAGGCATTCATTCTTGGTCTGTTGGGGCTGACTCTCGCGGTGGGGATCGGCTTCACGTTGGGCGTATTTTGGGTGCAAGCCATCATCCCGCAGATGCTGGGGTGGGTTCTCGACCTGCAAATTCCGTACGGGCAGTTGGCCGTTGTGGCGGCAATGAGCATCGCGGTGTGTCTCATCGCAGCCCTGGTCCCGGCATTCCGCGCGGCACGTCTGCAGCCGGCCGTCGCCATGCGGTACGAGTAGTCCATGGAGGCCGCTTCGGCCATAGTTCTCGAGCGAGTCAGCAAGCGCTACGAGGGAGGTGCGCACCCCGTCGCTGCGCTCGTGGACGTGAACCTCCACGTACCGGTGGGACAATTCCTGTCGGTTATGGGTCCCAGCGGCTCTGGAAAGAGTACCCTTCTCAACTTGATCGCCGGACTGGATGCCCCCAGCGAGGGGCGCGTCTACGTGAACGGTCAGGATCTCTCGCGCATGTCCGACGACGCTCGGAGCGACCTACGACTGCAGCGGATAGGGTTCGTTTTCCAAAGCTTCAATCTGTTCCCGAATTTCACCGTTGGTGAGAATGTTGCATGGCCGCTGAGGTTCCTTGGAGTTGGACGACAGGCTGCACGTGATCGTGCGCGGGATGCGCTGAATCAGGTGGGCATCGAGATAGGCTCGCTCGACCGACGGCCCGCCGAGCTGTCCGGTGGCGAACAACAGCGTATTGCAATTGCGCGGGCGTTGGCGACCGAGCCTCAGTTCTTATTGGCAGACGAGCCCACCGGGAACCTCGACTCACAGACTGGCCAGGCGATTCTCGATCTGCTGAGGAAGCTGAATACTCAACGTCACCTCACGGTGGTCATGGTGACGCACAATACCTTGGCAGCGACCTATGGTCATCGGACCGTGGAGATGCGAGACGGTCGCCTTGCTCGCGATGTATCCGCGCCACGAGAGCATGCGCGCGTGGTGCCCATCGGCGGTTGACGTCGCGCCGGTAGCACCTGCTCGCGAATAGCGGTTTCAGCGTGGCGTACTCAGCCACCCGGCAGAGCGCAGCAACGCCACCTCGCATGTTACGCCGGGTCCGAAAGCCAGTGAGACCGAGGGACCCAGCAAGACGGCGGAACGATCGCGCGGAGATGACGCAGGGTGAAGGAGTGGACGCTGTACTGCTCGAGGACTTCCGAAGGCAGTCGAAGCAGGACGTCCGACAGGTTCAAGCTCCCCCCGAACGCTTCGAGTACCTTCGGACCACTGGGATGCACTGCGGCGGGCGTCGTTCCACAGGTCTGGCGGGTCGCGGGCGCGCCCAGGCTCCGGTCGCCTTCCTTCTGGAGACGGACCGGCCTCAGCCATGCCGTCGCGAAGACCCTACGGCGAATCCTCGGCCTCGCGGGTACGGCGGACCCGATCGATGCCACGTGGTTCTCCTCCGCGCGAGCGCGGTTGCCGGTGCTCAGCTCGGATGCCTTTGACCTACTGGCCATCGACCCTCGGCTGGTCGTCGAGCCGATCTGGGGAAGGACCTCGCCGCGACTGGCGCCGGTCGGCGAGTCAAGCTAAGTACCTGCTCCGACAGGCATGCGCCCGTAGCTCAATTGGATAGAGCGGCAGACTTCGAATCTGTAGGTTGGG
>CAVXIU010000007.1:0-23037 GCA_963761995.1 uncultured delta proteobacterium
AGCTTCGGCTCGTCGTTCAACGTGCGCGTCAGGCGGAGGGTCTCGTTGACCCTCCGCCCGCGTGGCAGATCACGGCGGCGAGCCAGCGGTCGAGAGCGTCGGGATCCGCGGGTCCGCGCCAACCGAGGTGCGCGTCGGGCCGCACCAGCATGAGCTCTCCGTCGTCCGCGACCAATGTGGCCACCCCGTCGTTGCCAAGCCGCTCGGCCGCGACCGCGGCGCACTCGTCGCTCGCCATCCGGCGGGGCATGACCAGCGCCCACCGCTTGCCGAGCTCGGCGTGCAGGGTGGTCCGGACGCCGCCGTCGGCCCGTACGCACTCGATGTCCGGCACGCGGTCGCCGGGCAGCGGTGCCTGGACGGAGAACAGCCTTCGCGCCCGGCGGCCCAGCGGGCCGTCTCGATAGGTCACCTTCAGTTGGGACACCGTCTCCCAGACACGGCGCTGCATCGACGCCGTGTTCATCAGCGGGACGATCACCCGATCGCGCAGCAGCCGGGCGAAGACGTGCTCGCCGAGGATCAGGTTGCCCGCCCCACCGGTCCACTTGAGCACGTCCGTGGCGATCGGCCGCCGTTCGGCCTCGTAGCTGTCCAGGAGCGCGGGCGCCGCGGTCCCGGTGACGACCATCGCGAGCTTCCAGGCGAGGTTCTCGGCGTCGCCGATGCCGGTGTTCATGCCTTGACCGCCGAACGGACTATGGACATGGGCCGCGTCACCTGCGAGCAGGATCCGGCCGGTGCGGTACGTGTCGGCGAGCCGGCGGTGGACCCGGAACGACGTGATCCACTCGGGATCGCGGATCAGCGATCGATCGCAGCCGGTCCGCTCCGCCAGCAGGCGGGCGACCTCGGCGAGCACGACATCGTCGGTGACCAGGTCCGCCTCGCTTCCCGGGTCGGCGGCCGGCGCCATCAGCCGCCACAGGTCCTCTCCGGGCAGCGGAAATGCCCCGAACACGCTGGTGCCCGCGAGCCACACGTAGATCGACTGCCGTGACAGGGGGAGGTCTGCGTGAGCATCGACGAGCAGGAAGCGCTCGGCGAGCGGCGCTCCTGGGAAGCCGACGCCGGCCAGGTCGCGCACGCGGCTGTGCGCCCCGTCGCACCCCACGAGCCAGCCGACTCTGCTCTGGCCACCGTCCGCGAGGCCCACGCGGACGCCGTGCGCATCCTGTTTGGCGGCTGTCACCTCGCGGCCCCAGACGATCTCGCCGCCCAGCTCGCTGACGCGCCGCCGCAGCTCGGCCTCGACCTCCGCCTGTGAGATCACCAGACCCGGCCTCGTGACCAGCGAGGTGCGCCGGCCGACGCTGACGCTCGCCGCCTGCTTGCCGTTGATGTGCACGACGATGCGCTCGACCTGCAGCGCGCGTTCGGGCAGGCCGTTCAGCGCACCGAGGCGCTCGATCACCTCGATCCCTCGCGGCTGGAGCCCGAGTGCCCGGGAGGTCTCCGCAGGTCGGAACGCCTTGTCGACGACGCGGACCGCGACGCCGTTGGCAAGCAGCCCACACGCAAGCGCCAGTCCAGTGGGGCCGGCGCCCGCGATCAGCACGTCGGGATCGGACTTCATCGTCGCGAAAGGGTGTGCCGACGCCGTGCGGCAGTCCATCCCGAGAATCTGGGTTGTTTGCCTGACACATCGACGCCCAGCACGGAATGAGCCGGCGGCGCGTGCTCTCTTTGAGGGAGATGGGCCTTCCGGCGCCTGACGCGGTTCGCGGCGAGATCCTCCGTCTCGCGCACAGCGGTCTCGACTTTCAGGAGTTCGCTCGTGCCGGAATGCGCGTGCTGCGACGTGCCGTGCCGTTCGACGCGGTGTCCGTCGCGGCATTCGACCCCTCGACGGGCGTGCCTGTCGACAACTGGAGCGACGAGGAAATCGAGCTCCACGAGACCGACGTCGAGACGTTCAGGCAACTTGCCGCCTCGGGCCGGCGGGCGGCCCGCATGAGCGGCGAGCTCCGGGCCGTGTGCGTAGGCGATACAGGCATGTGGGGCGCGATCCTGATGCGTCGTGAACCCGGCGCTCCCGCATTCACGACGCGCGACGTGGACCTGCTCGCGTCGCTCTCCGGCGGCCATCCCGACGTGCAGCGCGCGAAGCTCGAGCGGCACCTCGCCGCGGATGCGGACGACCGCGATCCCGGCCTGCTGCTGCTGGACGACGACGATGGCGTCGACATGGCCAATGCCGGCGCGGCCGCGTGGCTCGAAGACCTGCCCGACCACGGACGGCAGCTTCCCGTTGTCGTGACGGCGGTGGCCCAACGGGCGCGAGCCATCGCCGCCGGGAAGAGTGAGCCTGCGGCGACGGCGCGCGTGCGGGCGGCGTCCGGTCGCTGGGTGCTGGTGTCCGGATCAGTGCTCCGCAACGGCACGCGTGTGCGCACCGCGGTCACGCTGGAGCCGGCGCGAGGTTCCGAGCTCGCCGAGATCCTCGCGCACGCCTACGGCCTCACTCCGCGCGAGCGGTGCGTGACGAAGCTCGTCGCACAGGGCCTGCCCACCGCGGCGATCGCCGCCCGGCTTCACCTCTCGACCTACACGGTCCAGGACCACCTCAAAGCCATCTTCGAGAAGCTCGACGTGTCGAGCCGAGGAGAGCTCGTCGCCAGGCTATTTCTGGATCGCCATCGGGTCGGCAGCGCGTGAGCGAAGCATGGCCAGGAAGTGGTTCTCGAACGCGCGGGCGTCAGCGGCGACGCCCAGCTGGACCCGGGCGCCCCAGGGGTCGACGACCGTTCGGCCGGCCTCCACCCCGCTCTGCACGACGCTGAGCCTGGTGCGTTCGTACGTCACGAAGCGGCCGGTGATCGCCGCGGCCGCGTCGAGCGGGTCCCACCAGTACATGAGGCCCTGCCGCATGAACTCCTGCACGTCGGGGTCGGAGAGGATCGCGACCACGGTCGCGGTGGCCACGGTCGTGTTCTCCGCCCTGAGCCGATCGAAGAAGTCGAACGTGATTGGCACGAAGTCCGTGGCGTTGAGCGCGGTGAGGTAGACCCTGCCCGACAGGGCGGAGAAGACCCTCTGGGCGGCGGCCGGATCAGCCCAGAAGTTGAACTCCTGCCCGTGATCGGTCCCGTCGCCGGCGCCGCAGCACAGGTTGCCGTGCGTGGTGCCGCCGCCCATGATGTAGATCCGCTCGATGCGCCGAGCGAGCGAGCGGTCGCGCGCGAGCGCCTGCGCGACGTTGGTCAGGGGACCCAGGGCGATGAGCGTGAACGGGCCACGCCGCGAGGTCAGGACCCGTGCCGCGCGGCCCTCCGTGGGCACGTCGGGACAGCCCGCCGAGCCGAGCGCGGCCGCATTGTGGACCACGTGATCCACGTAACTGCGGATCGCCTCCGGGAGCGGGTTGGCGCCGAGAGCGTCGCCGTCGGAGACGGGGACGCCGCGCAGGCCATGCTTGCGCAACAGGCAACGCGCGTGGCTCAGGCCCCGGCCCGTGTAGCCCGCCCCCGACAGCGAGACGGTCAGGGCGGCAAGGTCGATGATGTGGCGCCGGTCGGCTTGCGCCAGGTAAGCGAGAGTCGCGGCGTCGTCGAAGCTCATGTCCGCGTCCACGACGACTCTCGGACGGGCGTCCGCGGCCGTCGGCAGCACGGCGCCGATGAGCATCGCGAGGAGCAGGATGCGGATCGATCCGAGATCACCCTGGATCCAGGGATTGCGGGCTGGGGCGCGGGTCGGCAGCTTGTCCTCCTCGTGACGTCAAAAGCTCAATTCGCGGAAGTGAATCCCGGCGATCCGCTTTACCGGGACCTGCAGCTACGCGGGTACAACCGACGTTTTGTCGGCACACCGGACCGCGTGCTCGTCGTGGACGACACGGACCAGGTGGTGCATGCGGTGGACACGGCCGTCGCATCTGGACAGAAGCTCGCGGTACGCAGTGGCGGCCACAGCACGGAGGGGTTCGTCGACGATCCCGCCATCCAGTGCGTGATCGACCTCGGTCAGATGGATTCGGTGTACTACGACCGTCTTCGGCGTGCATTTGCCGTGGGAGCAGGGGCGACGCTCGGTCGTGTGTACCAAGCGCTGGATATGCGCTGGGGCGTGACCTTGCCAGGAGGTATCGGGACCGGTGTCGGCATGGGAGGGCACGTGGCCGGCGGCGGTTTCGGCCCGTTGTCGCGGTTGTACGGCCAGATATCCGATCACCTGTACGCGGTGGAGACCGTCGTGGTCGACGAGAACAGCACGGCGAAGGCGGTGATCGCGACGCGAGAAGAGGACGACCCGCGTCGTGACCTGTGGTGGGCGCACACCGGTGGCGGTGGTGGGAATTTCGGTGTGGCGACGAAATTCTGGTTCCGCAGCCGAGACCGCCAGGGCGACGACCCGACGCTACTTCTGCCGAAGCGGCCTTCCGGCTACATGATGGCCTCCGTTGCGTGGCGTTGGGCGGACCTCGACGAAGCGAAATTCGCCACGCTGGTCAACAACTACATGCGCTGGTGTGAACGGAACAGTTCGCCCGGAAGCCCGGCGGCATCCGTGAATGGCAACTTGGTGTTGTTTCGCAAGGAATTCGGCGTGGTGACCTTGACCGGCCAGGTCGACCCCGCGCAGCCGCGAAGCAGTGAAGCGCTGGAAACGTACCTTGCCGAGGTGACAGCGAACGTGCCGTACGGCATGAAGACGACGCAAGATGATGCGCCATGGCAGTACACCACGCTCCACGCTCCGGAAATCGCCGACGCGTTGGGCATACCGGCGACGCAACTGCGTTCGAAGGCCAAAGGCGCGTTCCTGCGATCCGCGTTGGACGCGTCACAGATTGGGACGATCTTCGAACGCTTGACCAGTGACGACTATGGATGGCGTGGCGCCGCGGCTGTATTCGTGACTTGGGGTGGGCAGATCAACGCTTTGAGTCCGCAGGACACTGCCGTCGCCGAGCGAGACTCGGTAGCGCTGTTCTCGGTGGGCAATTTCTGGGACGACCCAGATGACGACGAGAAGCACCTGACGTGGGCCCGGACCCTCTATCGGGACGTGTTCGCAGCCACCGGTGGCGTGCCGGTACCCAACGATCGGACCGGCGGCTGCTACATCAATTGGCTAGACCCGGATCTTCTGGAAGAGGAATGGAACCGATCGGGCGTCCCATGGTTCGAGCTGTACTACGGCGGGAACTACAAGAAGCTCCAGGAAGCGAAGGGCCGATGGGATCCCCGCCAGGTCTTCAAGCATGCTTTGGCGGTCGAGCCGGGCTGAGAACCGGCGGCGGGCTCGTTCAGGCACCCGCCGACCGCTGGTAGGGATCAAGGAACAGCCTGGCGACGAGCTGTCCACGGTTGGATACATCGAGCTTCTCGAAGATCGACTTGAGGTGGTCCTGGACCGTGTAGGTCGACAGGTACAGCCGGGTGGCGATCGCGGCGTTGGGCAGGCCTTGCGCGACGAGCTTGGACACGCGCCGCTCACGCGCCGTGAGGCCGTAGGCCTCCGCGAAGAGCTCGGCGAGCTCGGGGCCTTGCGCCGGCTCGAGCGTGATCGCCGTACGGGCTTCGCTGCCGTTCTGCAGCACCCATCCGCGCACGGTGATCCATCGCCCGGACGCCGTCCGGGCGCGCGCCGTCGCCTCGAGACCGTTGTCTCCGGACGCGATCTCCCGAGCGCGCTCGGCGACCGCCGACACGACCACCGGAAGCCGCCGCCGGCGAGCGCGCAGCTCATCGAGCCACGCGGCTGCGGCAGGGTTGGCCATCTCGACGCCGTCCTGGTCGTCGAGGAGCAGCAGGCCGGGATCGCCGTCGCCCACATCCGACGCGAGATCCTGCCGGAGTCTCACGCGGTGGAGGTCCGGGCGCCCGCCACTGAGCGAGGCGATCAGATCCACCTCCCGCCCCGCGAAGTCGGGAGCTCCGCGTTCGCGATACAGCACGTACCCGCACCACATGCCTGAGTCGCCGAAATAAACGGATCGAAGCTCGTCGCCCAAACCGGGAGGCTGGCGACTGCGGTCGAGGGTCCCACCGGTCGCTTCGCTCAGGCTGGCCGCCGGTCGGCCCGAAGCGGCGAGCTGCCTGAACGCAGGGATGTCCGTCTCGTGGAGCCCGATCTCCGGTAGGCGGGAACCCGCGCCGCCGGCGAGGGAGTTGTCGATCCACTCGTCGACCGGCAACCCGGTCTCCGGGTCGAACCAGACGCCGGCGATCGCGTCGAATGGCACGGCGCGGCGCAGTACGCGCGCCCCCTCACGGGCGAAGTCGTAGCGGTCCAGATCGCGGTCTGCGAGACGGAGGATCGCGCCGCGGATCGCGTCGTGGGCCGGCATCCATCTAACTCCTTCGGATCGCGAGCACAACGGAGAAGTAGTACCCGTTCGCTCGTTCACCATCCACGATGCCCACCAGGAGAGAACTATTCCATTGCACCTCTCGAGGTGTCGGTCAGCGGACACTCGGCCGGTGGCACGGGCGACCGCCGGAAGACCCCAGGTTCCTGGGATCGACATCGACGAGCGCACGCCGCACGCTTCCGGGACCGAGTTGTCCATCGCCCGAGGCGACCGTTGCGCCGCGGGCCGCGAAACGCAAGAAGGAGCGAAGGCAATGGCGACCAGAGAGCGGACGTACCCGGGACACACCCACTCCAGTGAGCTGGACGCGCTCGGCGCGCCCGTGACCCCGGTGCCGCTGATGCAGATCGCGACCGGCTTCTGGGCGTTCAAGACGCTCGCGGCCGCCCACGAGCTCGACCTCTTCACGCGCTTGGCCGGCGGCGCCGAGACGACGGCGCAGGCGCTCGCGCGCGAGCTCGGCATCGAGCAGCGACCGGCGGAGATGCTGCTGACCGGCTGCGCGTCGCTCGGCCTGCTCGAACGCGGCCGCCACGGCTACCGCAATACGGCGCTCAGCGAGCGGTTTCTCGTGCGCGGCACCCCCTACTACTTCGGCGGCCTGGTGACGATGTTCGACCGGCGGCTCTACCCGGGGTGGGCGGAGCTCACGGAGGCGATCCGCACCAACCGACCGACCACATGGGACCCGGAGCGTCAGCGCTCCATGTTCGAGCGCGAGGACCCAGCCGTCCTCGAGACCTTCTGGGAAGCGATGCACTCGATGTCGGGCTTCACCGCACGCACGCTCGGGGACGCGATCGATCTCGACGCCGCGACGCGACTGCTCGACGTCGGCGGCGGCTCCGGCGCGTTCGCCATCGAGCTCTGCCGGCGCTACCCGTCGCTGCGCGCGACCGTCTTCGATCTGCCTCACGTGATCGACATCGCAGCCGACAAGATCGCCGACGCCGAGCTGCGCGATCGCATCGCTGTGCACGGCGGCGACTTCTTCGCCGACGCGCTGCCGCCCGGGCACGACGTGCACGTGTACTCGATGATCATGCACGACTGGAACCAGGAGCACGACCGGCTCCTGCTGCGCAAATCCTTCGATGCGCTCTCGAACGGCGGCATGATCATCATCAGCGAGCTGCTCGTGGACGACGACAAGAGCGGGCCTGCAGCGGCCGCGCTCATGAGCCTCAACATGCTGATCGAGACCGAGGGCCGCAACTACACCGCATCCGAGTACACCGCATGGCTGAAGGACGCCGGCTTCGTCGAGCCCCGCACCGTCCGGTTCGAAGCCCCCGGTGCCAACGGCGCAGTCATCGCACGCAAGCCCTAACGAGCGACGGGCCCGCGACGACCTGTCCCTACCCGCCCCCAACGTCACGCACAGGCACGTTCACGCCCGCCGCCAGCGCTCAAAAGAGCTCGACCGCTCTCCCCGCGGGCGCCGAGCACCACCGCCAGGCAGACCGACCCGAGCAGCCGCCGCATCGACTGTCATACCTCGGCGAGTGAGCGTCAGCGGAGGGCGCCGTCGACCTCCCGCATCGGATCGTGGCCGGCACTCAGGCGTTCCCGCGGGAACGCCTGAGGGGCCGGCCGCGCCGGTATTCCTCGAAGCATCCTGTCCCCCACCCAGCCGCAGTTCGCCGACCGAAACAACTTGCGCGGATCGTTCAGCTAGAGGTCGAGGCGCTCCTGCAAGTAGGCGAGCTGCTCCCCGTCGAGGCGAGCCTCGAACAGCGACCAGCAGCTGCGCGCGATGCGCGGATCGAGCCAGCGCAGGACCTCGTCATGGAGGTCCCACGAGTCGAAGAGATGTTCGTAGAACGCCACGGCAGCCGCGTTTTCCAGGCGGCCGCCTTGCGCGAAACACCACTCGGCGAAGCCGTAGCCACGCCGAAGGGCGCCTTCATCGCCGCTCCGATGGGCGTCGCGGACAAAGGGGAGCACCTCGAAGAAGAACAGGTAGATCGACTCCCTCGCGTCCTCGGTGCGCCACAGCTCCGGCAGTCGTACAGCCGCCTCTCGTCGCCACGCGCTCACAGCGCGTAGTCGGCGGGCATCACCGCCAGCGCCACGCTGCGTTGACGATCTTCCACCCGTCCGGCCCGCGGATGAGGTGAAGGAGGTCGACGTAGAGATGGCAGAGACACGTGACGCTCGCGATGTCGCCGCTGACGTGCTCGAGCTCGATCTCGATCCGCCGATCGTCGGCATCCTCGCGGCGTCCCTCCCCCTCCGCGGTGGCGTCGATCATCTGACGCGCCGACAGCGTCCGGATGCCGGAGCCCGCGGCTCGCGATCGCTTCACCAACTCCGGGTGAAGCGCGCGCTCCATTCGGTCGCCATCGCCGTCGAACCAGCCCTCCACGTAGTCGAGCACCACTGCGTGGATCGCCTCGACATCCTCCGCGCCGGTCATGGGTCGCACCTCCACTCGACACCTGGCCACTCGACGTCGGATCTTCTCACCGGCCCGTGGGGTGCGCTTCCGGCGGAATGTCGGCGCGTGCCGGGCGTCCGTGGGGGTGATGTTGCTGGAGCGGGAGTCCGACGTCGCAGACTTCGAGGAGGCGCTCGCCGAGGCGCGTTCGGCGGGCCGGATCGTGCTCGTGGCCGGCGAGGCCGGGATCGGCAAGACGACGCTCGTGCGCAGCGTGCTCGGCGCCGCGGACGGGATGCGCGTGCTGTGGGGGGCCTGCGACGCGCTGGTGGTCGCGCGGTCGTTGGGGCCTGTGCACGATGTCGCGCGTCTGACCGGCGGAGCGCTCGCGGAGGCGGTGGAGAACGGCGCTGGGCGCGAGCCGCTCCTGGCCGCGCTGCTGGACGAGCTCTCCGCGCTTCGACCGACGACGATCGCGATCGAGGATCTGCACTGGGCCGATGAGGCCACGCTCGACGTCATCGCCCTGCTGTCGCGGCGGCTGCCCGAGACTCGCGGCTGTTTGGTGCTGACGTGCCGGTCGGAGGCGCTGGCCGCCCGTGAGGACGTGCGGCGGGTGCTCGAGTCGCTGCCGGCTGCGCACGTGACACGGATCGAGCCGGCACCTCTGTCGGTGGCCGCGGTGCAGCGGCTGGCGCGGCGCGCGCGACGTGACGCGGCCGATCTGTACGCCCTGACGGGTGGCAATCCGTTCCTCGTCACCGAGGTGCTCGCGTCGGACGACAGCGTGCCACGGAGCGTGCAGGGAGCGCTGCGAGTGCGGCTGGCCGACCTGCCGCCGCAGTCGCGATCGGTGGCGGAGCTCGTCTCGGTGGTGCCTGGTCAGGCCGAGCTGTGGCTCGTCCGCGAAGCCGTGCATGCCACGCCGGCGGCGATCGACGACTGCCTGGCCGCAGGCATCCTCGAGCTGCGCGACGTCGCGCTGTCGTTCCGCCACGAACTGGCGCGCAGCGCCGTCGAGGCGTCGCTCGGACCGCTGCTGGGCCGGCAGCTCAACGCGGCAGTGCTGGAGACGCTCGAGCGTCAGGGCGGCATCGACGACGCCCGGCTGGCGCACCATGCACAGGCGGCGGGCGATGACGCCGCCATCAGGCGCCTCGCGCCGGCCGCGGCCGCTCAGGCGAGCCGCGCCGGTGCTCATCGACAGGCGCTCGCACACTGGGAGGCCGCGCTGGCGGCCGGCCGTGGTGACGACCCGAGGGCGCTCGGCGGTGTCGCGTTCGAGGCCTACCTGTGCGGGCGCGACGACCGGGCGCTCGAGGCGCGGCGGGCGGAGCTCGACTGCGCTCGTGCGAACGGCGACCGCGTCCGGGCGGGCGAGGTGACCCGCTGGATAGCACGGCTTCAGTGGCTGCTCGGCCGGAGCGCCGACGCCGCCGAGACCGTCGCGAAGGCGGTGAGCCTGCTGCGTAGCGTGGGGCCCGGCCGCGAGCTGGCGATGGCGCTCAGCACCCGATCGCAGCTGGCGATGCTGGCCGACCGTCCCGACGAGGCGATCGCCTTCGGCGAGGAGTCGATGGCCCTTGCCCGCCGGCTGAACGATCGCGCGGCCCTGGCGCATGCGCTGACCAACGTGGGCGCGGCACGCATCGGCGGGCACGAGACCGAGCGCGGCCGTGCCGAGCTCGAGCAGGCGTTCGCGCTCGCGGCCGATGACTGCGAGCACGCCGTACGGGCGCTCGCCAACCTGGCGATGGTCACGCAGCAGCGCGATCCCGGCGATCCCCGGATCGGCGACGACCTCGAGCGGGCGCTGGCGTACGCTCGCGAGCACGAGCTCGACGGTCCGTTGCAGTACCTGCTCGGCGCGCGAGCGCAGTTTCGGCTGCTGCGCGGAAATTGGGACGGCGCGGAAGACGACGCGAGGACGTCACTGGCCACCGCAAGCGCCGGCCCGGGCGCCGGCGTGGCGATGCTGGTGCTGGGCCGCCTGCGCGCCCGGCGCGGCGACCCTGACGCGAGCGCGACACTCGACGAGGCGGGACGGCTCGCGGACGCCACCGGCGAGCCCCACCGCGTCGCGGCCGTGGCGGCGGCGCGCGCCGAGCACGCGTGGCTCGGAGGCGACACCCGCGGCGTCGTCGCCGCGGTCCGCGATGTCGACACCGCGCGCGTGGCCGTCCGCCACCCACTCGTCAACGCCGAGCTCGCGTTCTGGCTCTGGCGCGTCGGCGCATGCCGTCGATCGCCACTCAACGGCGGCGGCTACGCGCGCTCGATCGCCGGTGACCCGCGAGGAGCGGCCGCGACCTGGCAGGCGCTGGGCTTCCCCTACGAAACCGCCGACGCCGCGTCCCACGGCGACAAGGCCGCGGCGCTCACGGCACTGGAGACGTTCGACCGGCTTGGCGCCCTGGCCGCCGCGCGGCGCCTGCGCCGCAGGCTCCAGGCGCGTGGGGTGCGGCGGGTGCCGCGCGGCCCGCGACCCGCCTCTCGGGCCGCGCCGGCCGGTCTGACGCCGCGCCAGGTCGAGGTGGCCCGCCTCATCACCACCGGCGCGACGAACGCGGAGATCGCTCGCGTGCTGGTCGTGAGCCCGAAGACGGCGGGGCACCACGTCTCGGCCGTGCTCGCCAAGCTGGGCCTCGCCTCGCGGCGAGAGGTCCATGCGGCAGTCACCCGCCTCGGGCTCACAGCAATCTAGGGAGGGGCATCGCCCAACATAGGGCGCCGCTCCCGATGTCGGGTCCTGGCCGCGCGCGTACCGTCGCCGGACCTTGACCACCCGTACATCAGACAGGAGCACCGCCATGCACCCTGGTCTCAAGCACGCATCACGCACCGTGGGGGCGTTCGCCCTCATCGCCGGTCTGCTGGTGGCCTTCCAGATCGTCGCGCCGGCGCCCGCCGCCGCGGCGCTGCCTGGCGCCGTGGCCAGATCGGCCCAGTCGGCGTTCGACTCCAAGCCCGCGAAGACCGTCGAGGCGACCTGCCCGATCGGAAAGCGGGTCACCGGGGGAAGCGGCCGGGTCACCGGGATCACGAGCCACGTGGTGCTGACCCGGATGCAGCCCCGACACACCAACAATCCCGACGTCCCGGACAGTTACATCGTCACCGCCATCGAAGACGAGACCGAACCCGACGGGCAGTGGGCCGTCACCGCCTATGCGCTGTGCTCGGACCCGCTGCCGGGTCAGACGATCGTCGTCTCGCGCAGCCCGACCGACTCCGGGAACAGCGAGCGGGAGATCGCCGACTGCCCGGCGGGCAGAAGGGCGATCGGCTCCGGCGTCCGCGTCAACGGCGGGGCCGGCCAGGTTCACGTCACCGAGATGACCATGGGCGCGTTTGCCGACGGGCGGACGTCCTCGTTCGTGACCGCGCAGGAGAACCACGATGGCTTCGGAGGAGACTGGAGCCTCGACGCGTTCGCGGTGTGCGCCACGATCGCACCGGAGCGACAGGTGTATCTCAGCAGCTTCGCGCCGGAACCCGGCTCCGCAGACCGGAAGGTCGCCAACGTGACGTGCCCGGCCGGCATGACGATCACTGGTGGCGGGGCAGAGATCGGTGCTTCCACGGGCAGGGTGGTGATGGAGCGCATCCTCCCGGAGTTCCTCGTCGGCGGTTTCCCCGGTGACGAGTACACCGCCGTCGCCCGCGAGGAGATCCTCAACGACGACTTCTGGTCGCTGCGCGTCGTCGCGTCGTGCGTCGCCTGATAGCGCATCGCCGTACTCGGCCGGCCCGGCTCCCGCCGGGCCGGCCCGGCATATTTGTGCGCCGTGACGGCCGACAAGACTGGCGAAGCCTCCGCGCTCGCGGCCGCGCAAGCCGTGGCGCGTGAGCACGGCGTCGCCTGCGACGAGGCAGTGCGGATCGCCGCGGGCAGCAACGTGCTGGTGCATCTGAAGCCGGCCCCGGTCGTGGCGCGAGTCATGACCGGGACGGCGGTCCTGCACGATGACGTCGAGCGATGGTTGGCGCGCGAGGTCGCCGTCGGGACCTTCCTGGCCGAGCGGACCGACCTGGTCGTTCCGCCGAGCGACATCGTGCCGCCGGGTCCGCACGAGCAGGACGGGTTGTGGATGACGATGTGGAAGTTCGTCCCACACGATGCGCAGGCTCCGCCGCCGGAGCCACGGGAGCTCGGCCGTTCGCTGCGGCGACTGCATGCCGCGCTCGCCGACTTCCCGCGCGACCTGCCACCGCTCAGCGAAACGCGCGACTGGCTCGAGCGCCTGCTGGCCGAGCTCCCTCCGTCGCCGGACATCGACCGGCTTCGCTCCAAGTTGGACGCTCTGACCCCAGCGGTCTTCGAGAGCTCACTGCCGGCGCAGCCGCTTCATGGCGATGCCTCGTTGTCGAATCTGCTGCGGACCGAGAGCGGGCTGGTCTGGAACGATCTCGAGGACGTATGCGTAGGACCCGTTGCGTGGGATGTGGCCGGGCTCATGGCGAGCGCCAGGGCTCGCGGGCAGAGCGCAGAAGAGCTGCTCGCCGGCTACGGCGACCCGGGTGTCGAAGACCTGGAGCCGTTCCTCGAGGCGCACGCTGTGTATGAGTTCGTCTGGCACGCGTACGCGGCGTTCTAGCTCCCTAGAAGGTCCCACCGGTTCCCGGCGACGTCGACGAACACGGCGACGCTCCCGTACGGCTCCTGGCGCGGCTCGGAGACGAACTCGACGCCGGCCTCGCGCATCCGGTCGTACGACGCCTCGAAGTCGTCGACGCGGAGGAACAGCCCGACGCGACCGGCGAACTGGTCGCCGACGGCCCGCTCCTGCCGCTCACCGTCGGCCTGCGCGAGCAGGATCGCCGTCGTCGCGCCGGGCGGTCGCACGACCACCCAGCGCTTCGGGCGTCCGTCGTTGGTCAGCGACGGGGAGTCCTCGACGAGCTCGAAGCCGAGAGCGTCCACGAAGAACCGGATCGCGTCGTCGTAGTCGTCGACGATGAGGGCGAACTGCTCGATGTGCATCGCGGGCTAGCCGGCGAGAGCGCCGACCTGCTGCAGCAGGGTCAGGACGTCGAGGTGATGGTGGATCTCCTCGATGGCGTCGCCTTCGTCGCGCGTCCAGAGCGACGCGTCGACCGAGATCCGGTTCCCCGACGCCGGCACGGTGCCCCCAGGCGTCTCCAGGGGACCCGTGTGCGTCCCCTCCCAGCGGATCTCCAACGCGGCGACGTCATGGCCGCCGACCGCGTTGGTCACCGTGCCAGCGACGTCGTTGAACGCCTCCTTCCAGCCCTGGCACAACTGCAGGTAGGCGTCGGCGCCCTCCACCTCCCGTCCCGTTCCCGTTTCGGTGTAGCGGACGGCGGGAGCAAGAAGTCCCCGGAACCGGTCCCAGTCCGCCTGATTGAAGGCATCTATGAGATCGGTGGCCCGTCGAAGCTCGGCTGCTGGTGCAGACATCGCCCCTCCTTACGACGAACACGGCGATGACGCGACACTAATGCGCCGTGGCCTCGGCGACCAGCGTGGGGACGTCGGCTAGATTGCAGGCGTGAGGGTCCGGCTGGCTCTGATCGCGGCCGCTTGCTTGTTCGTCGCGGTGGGGGCGTTCGTATGGCTGCACACGGGCGCGCCCGGTGATGCGGCGTGCGAACGGTCCACGTTCGTCGAGTCGGACGGATTCTCCGCTTGGCCGCCCGGCGCGCGTTGCAGCTATGGCGAGCCGGCCCGGACCGACGTCGTCGTGAACGGTTGGTTTGCCGCGGTCGTCGGCGGATTGGCCGTGGCGTTCGCCGTCGCTCTCCCGCCGGCGAAGCGCAGCGATCAGGGCGGGATCATCCGACGGCGAGCAGGCTGACGGCCACGGCGGCGAGGCCGAGTCCGGCGAGCTGCGTGCGTCCGATGCGCTCGGCGAGGAAAGCGCGCGCGAGCAGGACGGTGCCGGCGGGGTAGAGCGCGGTGATCACCGCGACGATGGCAAGGTCGCCCTCGCGGACGGCGAGCAGGAACGCGAAGTTGGCGAGCGAGTCGAGCGCGCCGGCGCCCGCGGAGGCCGGCAGGCTAGGCCGGGCGTCGCCGAGGCGACTTCGCACCGCGAAGGCGGCGCCGAGGACGACGACGGAGGACACCGCGCGGCCGACGAGCAGCGGGGCGATGCCGCTGTCGCTGGGCGCCTGGTCGAGGCAGACGAGCTGCAGCGCGATGGCCGCGCCGGCGCCGAAGGCCAGGACGAGCGCCGTCCGGCTCGGGCGGACACCGACGGTGTCGGTGCCGCCGCTGACGACCACGATGGCCACGAAGGCGAGGGCCATGCCGCCCACGGCGAGCGCGCTGAGGGTCTCGCCGTCGATGAGGCCGACGGTGACCGGCAGCGCCGCCGACACGAGCGCGGTCACGGGCGAGAGCACGCTCATCGGCCCGATCGCCAGGGTGCGGTACAGCAGGGCGAACGCCGCCGCCGACGCAAGGCCCGACGCGGCGCCCCACGTCACGGCGCCGGTGACGAAGGTCGCCCCGGCCACCGGCCATAGCACCAGCTCGACGAGCAGGCTCACCGGCGCGGCGATGACCACGACGAGCAGCACATGAGCGCCTCGGGCGGCCAGGCCGCCGAGGAAATCGGCGGCGCCGTAGGCGACCGAGCAGGCCAGGGCGAGCAGTACGGCGGCGGTCATCGGAAGCGACCATGCCATCCTGACCGTGTGGCTGCAGGGGACGTCAGTGAGTAGCCCAGAGTGGGCGAAGTGGCTGCCGGCCGAGGCCGTGGCGGCCATCGACCGCTGGTGGAAGCCGCTGTGGGACCAGATCCGGCTGCTCCCCGAGCGGCAGCCGACGCCCGGCGAGCTCGAGTTCGAGGCGATCGAGGAGCTCACACCCGGCGCGGCCTGGCGCGAGCGGTTCGAGGCCATGTGGCCGACCTATCAGGCGTGGTACCTGCAGGAGGGCGACGCCGCGCGGCCCAGCTACGCGGCCTGCTGCCGGGCGCTCGAGGAGCACATGCCCGAGCTGCTGCCGATCTACGAGCGGCTGACGGAGCTGGCCGGCGGGGGCGACCTCGCCGCCCGGCTGCTCTCGCTCTGGCGCCCGCCGGGCTTCATCGTCGGCTGCTCGCAGGGGGCCTGGACGCGCGGCGAGCCGCTGCTGGTCCGCAACTACGACTACCCGGCCGACCGGCTGGAGGGCATCGTCGACCTCACGCACTGGGGCGAGCGGCGCGTGATCGGGATGAGCGACTGCCTGTGGGGCCTGCTCGACGGGATGAACGACCGCGGGCTCGCCGTCTCGCTGACCTTCGGTGGCCGGCCTGACGTCGGCGACGGCTTCGCGGTCCCGCTCGTCGTCCGCTACCTGCTCGAGACGTGCGACGACGTCGAACAGGCCCGCACGGCGCTCGCGCGCATCCCGGTCCACGCGCCGCAGAACCTCACGCTGATCGACCGGACCGGCGCCTACATCACCGCCTACGTCGGCCCCGGCCGCGAGCCGCGGTTCGTCGACACGCCGGCCACCACCAACCACCAGGGCGAGGTCGAGTGGCCGGAGTACGCGGAGGCGATCCGCAGCGAGGAGCGCGAGCGCTGCGTGCTCGAGCTGCTGCAGGAGGACCGCGACCGCTTCGAGGACGCGTTCCTCGAGCCGCCGCTGCACAGCACCGCCCACGAGCGCGGCTTCGGCACCCTCTACACGGCGGCGTACGAGCCCGCGCGCGGAGTCGTCCGCTACCGCTGGCCGGGCCTGACCTGGGAGCAGTCGTTCGAGCGCTTCGAGAGCGGTTCGCGGACCGTCAGGATGTCTTGAAGGCCATCGCGCCCGTGGGCGCCGGAGCCGCCGCGGCCGCCCCGGCGAAGTGCGCGTGGACGCCGTCGATCCACTCGTGCGCGCGCGGCGTCAGCACGTTGTCCTCGGTCTGCATGCGCGAGCGCGCGACGAGGACGCCGAGGTCGGCGCCCGGGTAGGTGTAGTCGCCCGGTGCGAGCACGCGCAGGAAGAAGGCCTCGCTGTCGTCGTGCAGGCTGTGCCAGTCGTGCCCCCAGCGGGCGAAGGAGATCCCGCCGTCCTCGATCCGGTAGATCCCCGTCCGCGGCGCCTCGCTGAGCTGCTCGACGTCGTCGCCGATGTCCTTGAGGATCACCTGGCTCCAGACGTCGACGCTCGAGGCCTCGGCCCAGCGGCGGTTGATGTCGTCGACGTCGATCTCGTACTCGACGTCCATGTACTCGAGCAGGTGGAAGAGGAACAGCGGCATGTCGGCGTAGGCGCCGGCCGTCACGTTGGTCATCGACGTCACGCCGCTGATGCGCGGATTGATCTCCCCCAGGTAGAGCTCACCGCTGTCGACGTCGGCGAGGTAGTCGATCTCGAGGAAGCCGCGGTAGCCCTCGCCCGCGAGGCGGTCGCCGAGCTTCTGGGTCAGCACCCGCGCGCGCTCGCGGTGCTCCGGTGACAGGACCTCGGGGAAGATGTCGTTGCCGCACCAGCCGCCCTTGTGCGGGGTCAGCTCCGGGTGGCCGGTGAGGTCGGTCATCAGCGGCCCGACCACGGTGCCGTGGCGGGTGAGCACCGCCTCGACGGCCGCCGCGCGGTTGTTGATCCGCTTCATGACCTTCAGCTCCTGATCCTTCATGTCGCCCGCGTAGCGATCCCAGTCGCGCTCGCCGCGAATGAAGAACGTCGTCTTGCCCGAGTCGCCGTACGGGGTCTGGACCACGAGGTCGTCGCCGAGGCCGGCGCCCTCGGCGAGCGCGGTCAGCTCCTCGTAGCTCGTCGCGCGCCCGAGCGTGTTCGGCGCGCTCGGCACGCCCGCCTCGTTGCCGAGCTGGGTGGTGACGATCTTGGAGTCCAGCCGGTGGCGCAGCTCGGCCGACGGATGCGCGACCTCGAGGCCGGCGGCCGCCGCCGCCCGCTCGGTCTCGTCGTCGAACATGACGAACACGGCCTTGCCGCCCTCGCCGCGGCTGTTGACCAGATCGAGCACCTCCTTGTGCTCGAGCAGGTAGTTGCAGACGTCCTCCATCGACTCGAACTCGCGGTACGGCCGCTCCTTGGGGACGAACACGCGCGGGTGGTTGCCCTCGAACGAGTCGAAGTAGTTGACGTAGAAGAAGTTCCGCAGCCAGCGGTCGATGCCGAGCAGGTTGAACGCGGTCGGCGAGACGAAGTAGACCGGCGTCTGGTTGGTCCGGAAGAACGCCCGGATCTCGGAGATGCCCCGGAGCATGGGCCGATCCTCTCGCGCACGTGTCCGCGTGTCCAACCGTCGAGTGCAAGAGTGTCGCCGCACACGGGTCGAGGAGGAGAGATGACGTCCGTTCACGGGGATGAGGTCTCGTCGCCGACGCTGTGGCAGCAGATCTGGCGCCGCAAGCCGGTGACGGCGATGACCGAGGAGACGGGGACCGACACCGGCGAAGGTGAGCTGGCGCGCACGATCGGGCTTTTCCAGCTCTCGCTGTTCGGCATCGGCGCCACGATCGGCACGGGCATCTTCATCGTGCTGACCGTGGCGGTGCCGGAGGTCGGCCCGGCGGTCATCATCTCGTTCGTGGTCGCCGGCGTCGTCGCCGGCCTGACCGCCATCTGCTACGCCGAGTTGGCCGGCGCCGTGCCGGTCTCCGGCTCGTCGTATTCATACGCCTACGCGACGCTCGGCGAGGGCATCGCGATGATCGTCGCCGCGTGCCTTCTGCTGGAGTACGGCGTCTCGGCGGCGGCGGTCGCCGTCGGCTGGTCGCAGTACCTCAACGAGCTGCTCGACAACCTGTTCGGCTTCACGATCCCGGACAACTTCTCGAACGCGCCGGAGGCCGACGGCATCATCAACCTGCCCGCGATCCTGCTCGTCGGGCTCTGCACGCTGCTGCTGATCCGCGGCGCCAGCGAGTCGGCCAAGGTCAACGCGATCATGGTGCTGATCAAGCTGGGCGTGCTGGTGCTGTTCATCCTCGTTGGCGTCACCGGCTGGGACTCCGACAACCTGTCGGACTTCGCGCCGTTCGGGCTCGGCGGCGTGATGACGGGCGCGAGCATCATCTTCTTCTCCTACATCGGTCTCGATGCGGTCTCGACCGCGGGGGAGGAGGTCAAGAACCCACGCCGGAACCTGCCGCTGGCGATCCTCATCGCCCTGGTGGTGGTGACGAGCATCTACGTGCTCGTGGCCATCGTCGCCGTCGCCGCCCAGCCGGCGGCCGACTTCGACGGCCAGGAGGCGGGCCTCGCGGCCATCCTCGAGGACGTTACCGGCGCGACCTGGCCGTCCACCCTGCTGGCCGCCGGCGCCGTGGTCTCGATCTTCAGCGTCACGCTGGTCGTGATCTACGGCCAGACGCGCATCCTCTTCGCGATGGGCCGCGACGGCATGGTGCCCGCGTTCTTCCACCGCCTGAACCCGCGCACGTTGACGCCGGTGCCGGCCACGATCGTCGTGGCGGTCGTGGTCTCGCTGCTGGCCGGGCTGCTGCCCATCAACTTCCTGGCCGAGATGACCAGCATCGGGACGCTGACCGCGTTCCTGATCGTGTCGGTCGGCGTGATGATCCTCCGGCGCACCGCGCCGGACCTCCCGCGCGGCTTCAAGGTGCCGTTCTACCCGGTGCTCCCGATCCTCTCGATCGTCGGCTGCATCTGGATCATCACCTACCTGCGAGCGGTGACGATCTACGTGTTCTTCGGCTGGTCCGCGGTCGCGCTGCTCTGGTACTTCTTCTACAGCCGCCACCACTCGGTGCTGGGGAAGAAATCATGACGATGCTCGTGGCCTACGCCCCCGACGGACGCGGCCGGGCGGTGCTCCACCTCGCGGGCATGCTCGCGAGGTCGGCGGGCGACGACCTGCTGGTGTGCGCAGTCGTGCCGACGTCGTGGCCGCCGAGCCCGGCGCGCGTGGACGCCGAGTACCAGGACGCGATCGATCGCGCGGCCGAGGACGCCGTGGCGGCCGCGCGCGAGCGGCTGCCCGAAGACATCCCCGTCACGACCATCGTCCACCGTGCGCGCTCCACCCCGGCCGGCCTGCTCGAGCTGGCCGAGCAGCACGACGCAAGCCTGATCGTCGCGGGCTCGTCGCCGTCCGGCGGCCACGGGTCGGTCACGCTCGGCAGCGCGACGAGCCGCCTCCTGCACAGCTCGCCGATCCCGGTCGCGCTCGCCCCGCGCGGCTTCCGCGCCGGTCCCGGGGCGCGGGTGACGCGCGTGACGGCTGCGTTCGGCGGCTCGGGTGACGACCTCGTGGTCGGCGCGGCGGGCGTGGCCGCGCGAGTCGGCGCCACGCTGCGGCTCGCCTCCTTCGCCGTGCGGCCGCGGGCGCCGTACACCGTCGCTGTCGGGCGCGAGGCCGACGACTCGGCCGTCCGCGAGTGGGTGAGCGAGATCGAGGCGGCGCAGCAGGAGGTGCTCGAACGCGTCCGCGAGCTGCCCGTCGTGCCAGAGGAGTGCGAGGCGACGGTCGGCCGCGGCGAGAGCTGGGAGGACGCGCTGGAGGACATCGAGTGGGAGGACGGCGACGTGCTCGTCGTCGGCTCGAGCTCGATCGGCCCCATCGCCCGCGTGTTCCTCGGCTCGCGCTCGGCCAAGATCGTCCAGCACGCGCCGGTGCCGGTGGTCGTGGTCCCGCGCTAGGCGTATCACCGCGACGGCGCCGTCCGTCCTCCCGGTACCACCTATCAGACCGGAAGGACACCACATGCATCGCAGGACACCCATCCTCGCCCTCGTGGCGGGGTTGGCGGCGTTGGCGCCCGCAGCGGCGTCGGCGGCCCCAGGCGACGTCGTGAACAAGGCCGAGGCCGACTTCCCGACGCTCGCCACCACCGCAACGGTCGAGAAGATCGAGGGCAGGGATGGCCTCGAGCTCCGGGCCGTGGGTTCCGACGGACGGTCCGTCGACGTCGAGGCGCTGCTCGGCGAGGACCGCGCCAAGCAGCGCGACGCGTTCGGTGCGCTCGACGCCCCGCTCGCGCGCCACCTCGACGGCCTCGCCGACGACGAGCTCGTGCACGTCGCGATCTGGCTCGTCGAGCCCGAGCGTGCACTCGGCAGGCGGCCGAAGGAAGGCGCCGGCCCAGAAGAGGTCGACAGGCTCGCCGGGCTCCAGACGGAGCGACGCGCCGCCGAGGTCGCCGAGGTGACGAGCCCGTTCCTCGAGCGACTGCGCAAGTTCGACAGGGACGCCGCGGCGTCGACCTCGAGCCCGCTCGTGTCGGCCGAGCTGCCGGCCGGCCTCGTCCGCGAGCTGGCGCGGGACGAGCAGGTCGACACGATCTACGGCGATCTCGAGAAGGGTGGCCCCGAGACCAACCTGTCGCGTGATGTCACCGGCGCGAACCTCGCGCCCGCCAACACCCTCAACGGCTCGGGTGTCCAGGTCGGCATCGTGGAGAGCGGCGGCGGCGCGGACACGAGCAACCCGTTCATGACGATCGAGCGCAACGACCCCGGCCCGTCGTGCGGCGGGACGACCGCCCACGCGACCGGCGTCGCCGGGATCATCGGCGCCCGGCCCGGAGTGTTCCGGATCTGGCCCTTCATCTCGATCACGAACACGCTCCAGGGCTTCGCGCCGGCGTCGCGCCTGTCCGTCGGGGGCTGGTGCAACACCGGTGACAACCGGACCCGCGCCGACTCGGCGGCCACCTGGGGCGCACGCGTCATCACCAACTCGTACTTCACCGACACGACGGGCGCGGTGACCGCCAACGACCGCCACGCCGACGGTCTCGTGCACGACCGCTGGCGGCTCTTCGTCAAGTCCGCCGGCAACCGCGGCACGGGTGACGGCCGCGTCACCTCGCCGGGCAACGGCTACAACGTCCTGGCCGTCGGAAACGTCGACCTGAGCGGGACCACCGCGCGGGCCGACGACGTCATGGCGCCGTCGTCCAGCTTCGTCGACCCGACCTCGACGGTCGGCGACCGCGAGAAGCCGGAGATCTCGGCGCCCGGGACGAACATCCGGATGCTGTCGAACGGGTTCCCGTGGGGCGGCCAGACCGACACCGGCACCAGCATGGCCGCACCGATGGTCGCCGGGACGGCTGCCCGCCTGATCCAGAAGAAGCCGTTCCTGGGCATCTGGCCCGAGCAGCTCCGGGCGATCCTGATGTCGAGCGCGGTGAACAACGTCGAAGGCGCGACACGGCTCTCCGACGTCGACGGCGCGGGCATGATGGCCGTCAACACGGCCGCCCGGATCCTGGACGACAACCGCCACGGCGGCCAGCGCGTCGACTGCGCCACGTTCGGTCCCTCGCAGATCGTGTCCTCGACCGTGCTCCGCAGGGGTCAGCGGCTTCGCGCCGCGATCTCCTGGACGGCCGACCCGTCCGCCGCGGACCACGCCAACCGGCCGAGCGCCGACCTGGACCTCGAGGTGCGCGGTCCGAACGGCTCGGTGTTCTCGTCGAGCTGGGACAACACGAGCGAGATCGTGGACTTCGACGCGCCGGTGGCCGGCACGTACGAGGTCAAGGTGATCAACTTCCGCTGCGCGCGCTCCACCTTCGTCGGGTGGGCGCACACCAACGGCTGATCGCACACTCGCATGGGGCGCCGGCTCGTCCGGCGCCCCATGCGTGGTGAGATGCTCCGCGCGCGATGGTGACTCCTGTCGACCAAGCGCGCGGTGCGGCTCTCAACGAGCAGGAGCTGTGGCGGGAGATGGTGCGCTGGTCGGGTGGTCGCGTCGTCGAGGAACGGGGCGTCCTGCTCGTCAGCGGGCCGAGCCCCTATCTGCGGGTCGCGATCCGCACCGATCCAATGGTCGACGGCGAGGCCATGGTCGCCCGAGCCACCGAGTTCTTCGCAGGCGAGCCGTCAGGCTTCATCGTCCTCGTCCGGCGACCCGATGACGAGGACATCGAGCGCGCCGCCGTGGCCCGGGGCTTCCGCCCAGGCTGGACCGAGCGGCCGATGGCGCTGACCGCCGCGCCGTCCGCACGCGACGTGCCCGGCGAGATCGAGCTGCGCTTCGTCGCCGACGAACGCGCCGTCGTCGACTACGGCCGCGTCGTCGCGCTGGCCAACGACGATCCGGGCGAGCGCGAACGAGCACCGCTGCTGTTCCACGACGAGACGATCGTGGCGCCGCACATCGCCGCGTTTGTTGCGTACCTCGGCGCCGAGCCGGTGGCCTGCGCGATGACGCTCCTCAGCCACCGCGTCGCGGGCGTGTTCTACGTCGCGACGGTGGAGCACGCGCGCAGGCGTGGTCTCGGTGACGCGCTCACCCGCATGGCCGCCCGCGCGGGATTCGAGATGGGCGCCCACGCAGCGTGGCTCGGAGCCTCGGAGATGGCCGCCGGCCTCTACCGGCGTATCGGCTTTCAGGATCTCGGCTCGCCGGTCGTCGAGCTCGAGTCGCCGACCTGAGTCCCCTCGCGC
>CAVXIU010000008.1:0-17449 GCA_963761995.1 uncultured delta proteobacterium
GCGCCCGAGGGGTCTCGGCAGAGCCAGCCGTGGCATCCGGCACTACGGCTCCGTCAGAGTGTCGCTCGCCCATGAAAGGAGGCAGACCAGTTCCGCCTCGCGAGACGCTCGAAGTGGACGACGTGCAGGAGCGCGAGCCAGACTGCCCCTTCCCGCCGAACCGGTTTCCGGCCGGTTTCGCGGTCTGGCTCACTATTGCCTCGGACGATTTGCGCAACTCGGTGCCGCGCTGATGCTGTCGCCTCTGTCGCCCTGGAGCGGGTACGGACAGCCAGGCGTACCGGCCCCTTCAAACGACATCGCCCGCGTAGGGATTCAGCGGCCTTCCGCCTGCTCGGGCAAGAAGAGGGCCGCTCCGCCAACTTCGGCGGCTGACTCGCGCATCGCGAGCTGCCGGCGACGCCCGATCTCGCCGCGCCGACGGCGCTGAAGCACGTACCGGTAGATGCGGTTCGTCGTCGTGACGTCCTCGTGTCCCACCTGGTTGGCGACGTACTCCTGGTCGGCGCCAGCGGCGAATAGCGATGCGATGCACGTGTAGCGCAGCGTGTGCGGCGTGACCTGCTCGCGGATCGCGGGGAGACCCGCCTTCGCGCGCTGCCGGTTGGCCTCCTCCAGTACAGGCGGGATGACGTGCTGGGCGATCGCGTTACGCGTCCAGCGCTTCCGTCGTGCGTTGAGGAACGCGGGCTTGCCGGGCTGCCACGTGCCGCCGCGAGCCGCTTTGTACGCGGCGAGCTCCTCCTGCAGGTCGTCGTGGATGTCGACGCGCCGGACCCCCGCGGGTCTTTGCGTCGAGGACACGCAGCTCGCGACGGGCGAGGTCGACATACTCGCAGTCGAGTCCGCAGAGCTCGCTCACGCGGAGCCCTGCGAGCGTAAGCGTCGCGACGACCGGCCGATAGCGCGGCACGGGCCGACCGGCGACGCGGTTGGCGTGGTAGATGGCGGTCGACTCAGCGATGCCCAGGTCGGCCGCAAGTTCCTTCCACGTCTTGCCCGCAGCACGCATGCCAACTATCCGGCGGCGCAGCTCGTCGCTCGGCGCAGGCCGCTGGTCAAGTGTGCCGGCGCCCTCGATAAGTGCCATCGCTTCGTCGAGCTCGAGGCCGTACTTCTTATCGCGCCGCACTTCGAGCCGAAGGTCCTCGCCCTCGGCAGGGTTGCGAGTCAGCAGGCCCTCGCGCACTGTGCGCGCGAGGATCTCCGACAGCAGGTGCAGGTGCGAGTTGATCGTCTGTGGCTGAAGCGGCTGGAGGGCGCGGCCGCGACCGTCGATCAGCGGCTCGCCGATCGCGAGCGCTGCCTCGATCCGGCGATTCTCCGCGAGCTTGCGATCTAGGTAAGCCTCGACGTCGCGGCTCGTGAGCTCGGTCACCGGCATGTGTCCGAAGTGCGGGAGCAGATGGATCTCAAGCTTCCGCTTCATGTCGGCCAGGCTGTTCGGCCGCAGGCCTTTGCGGATCTTGCGCTGGTAGTGCTCGTCGGCGAGCTGGGCGATCGTCGGAACCTCGCGCTCCACGTAGTCGGCCCTCAACGGGGAGGTCCACGTCCCGGCGAGGATCTGGCTGGTGATCAGCCGCGCTTCGTGTTCGGCGCTGGCGCGAGTCATCCCTTCGTCGCTGCGACCAAGTCGGATGGTCTCCGTCGGGTAGCCGCGGCCGCGGAAGCGCACGCAGTAGCTAACGACGCCGTTGATATCGGTGTGCTCGCGAATCTGGCCGGTCGGCTGGCGGGGCATACGAAGGAGACTGCTACAGACGAGGACGCGCTCGCAACTCGCTGTCCGCTGTGGTCGCCTCATTGGCTCTTCTTGCCGGCATCGATTGCCGTTCGCGCCCGGGAAGTAGCCCCATGAACTGCTGGACAGCATCCCGAGGAATGCGCAGCGGCGCCGTTCGCCCACACCCGAGCTTGACCGCCGCAAGCTCAGTCGCATGCTCGTAGACCCAATTGCGCCCGACACGGAGCACGGTCGCGGTCTCAACGACGGTCAGCAGCTCCGGCAGGACGCGCAAGTCCGGCATTGGCGGCGCGGACTCATTCGAGCTACCCGATCGTGATCGAGGCGCCGTGAGCGGGTCTCGAGAAGACCTCGCGGTTGCCGATCGCCACGGATCCGTCACGCGAAGTCTCCCAGGGTCGCCTGATCTGCCTCGACTAGCAGGTCGAGCAGCAGGATCCGCGTCTCCTCGAGCGTTGCGCTCCAGGCGGCTCGCAGAAGCGCGTTCGCGAGATCGCGCCGCTCGGCGGGCTGCAGCACGTCCAGCTCGATAGAGAGCTGCGTCACCTCGCGATCCTGCAGAGTGCATCCACGGCTGGCATCTCACTCATGAAGAGGCTCCTCGCCTCGACCTGGCCCCGCTTCCTCGAGCTCGGCGCGACGGATCCGCGCACGGGCCTTTGTGAGGTGCCGATTCACGTTGGTGTAGGTCCGGCCGCCCGTCCTCTCGGCGATCTCGACGTAGCCAAAGCCTGCGACTTTGAGCGTGAGATCCCGGCGCTCTCGTACGGGGAGCTCGGCGAGGCGACGCAGCGCTCGGCGAGCCTCGAGCGCGTCGTCGATCGTGGTGCTGCCCCCGATGGCGGCTTCCCATCCGTCACCGTCGCCGAAGTCCTCCAAATACACGTCGCGGTGTGTCTTGCAGAGGTGGTACGCCTCGTGGATGGCGACGACCCGTAGCCAGGGGAACCACGTGGCCCGTCGCGGCCGGGATCGCAGGAGGGCCGTCCAGGCGCTCTGGCAGGCGTTTTCGATGAGCTCGCGGGGCGCGCGAACCACCGCTGCGACAGCACGCTGTAGGTCGCGCTGATGCGCCCGTAGAGATCGGCGATCTTGTGGGGCGCTACTCGACGATCTGAAACTGTGGTCACGGTCGCTCCGTCGGTCGGGGCTGCTTGCGCGCCCGTCCACGGGCGAGACCGGCCGGCCATCAGTGCACGAAGCGAGGATGTGCCGTCCTCGGCCGGCCGGGCTCGCCCGACACTTGGGCGGCGAGCAGCCCCGAGCGGGCGGTGAGCTCGTTCGCCGTTCAGGCCGCCTGCTGAGCCGGCGCCGCCGGCGACACAGCCGAGCGGTCAGCGAGCGCGTCCTCGATGCGGCGGGCGATGGTGTCGATCGTCTCCGCGTACTCGCGGATCGCATCCAGGGCGCCGTCTTCGCCCCACCCGGCGACGTAGGGGATCGACTCGCCGCCGACGTTGAGTCCGACGGAGGAGCAGACGACGTACGTGACGAAATCGACCAGCACTTCGGCCTTATCGCGCCCGTACCGGGCGTAACCGACGCCGAGCGCATGGGCGAGCTCGTGGACGAGCGTGCGGACCTGGCGGTTCGCCGGCCCGCAGGCCACGACGATCTCCCGGCGACTCTCGTCACACCAGCCGCCGGGTCCTGTCTCCGGCAGCTCGCGAATCTCGACGCGATAGTGGAGCTCGCGCGCGAGCTCCTGCAGTGGCGCGATCACGTGGTGGTGGCTGTCGCCATCGATTGGCTCCGCAGATGGAGTCAGGGGCACGGGCTCGACGCTGGGTAGCGGTTCAGTCATCGAGACGTCGAAGACCGGCACGGTGCGGAAGAGGATCCGCTTCTCGCTGTTCTCCTCGCCGTCGTCGTTGCGCTGCTTGACCGCGACGGGCGCGAGGATTCTGATGGCGGTCTCGCCCTTGCGCACGCAACGGTTGAGGGCGATGAAGGCGCGGAAGCCGGCGACGTACGTGGGCGTGATGCCGCGGGCGTGGCACTCGCACGCGATCAGCCACTGGTTCCGCAGGCTGTAGCGCGAGAGGCCGTTGGTGGCGCGGACGCGGATCCAGCGTTTCCAGCCCTCGCTGGTGAGCAGCGCGCGGGCGGCCTGTTCGATGCGCTCGCGGTCGGCCTGGCGGCGCGCGTCGCGTTCGCTTTCGGTCAGCCGTCGACGGGTCCGGCGCTCGGGCATGTCGCGCTCCTTGATCTCGGATGGCCTGCGCCCGGTGCGCGGGCCGATCCCCGTCCGTGCCGCACGCCCGTCAGGGCGTGCCATCCTCGGCCGACGGGTCGGCCCGCGCCCGGGCAGCGGCTACGCCGCCTCGGACTCGTCGACGGAGTCGGTGCTGGCCGCGCGCTGCTCGTGTTGCGTGCGCTCGGCCTTCGCGTAAGCGGTGTGGGCGCGCTTGACGGCCTGCTCGAGCTTGGTCAGCGACGTGGGCAGGTGCGGTCCGGCGAGCTTGCGCAGCGCCTTGGCGGCCAGGTCCTTGTGGGAGCTCCAGCGGGTGGCGGGCATCCGCTGGCTCGCGGACACGACCAAGCGCGTGGCGTACTGCTCGGCGGCGATCACGACGAGCGCGCGGCCGTAGAGCTCGCCGGCGGTCTTGGCGCCGTCGACGAACTTCCACAGCCACGCGATCGCGGCCTGCGGGTCCCGGTGGTCGCCGTAGTCGATGCGCAGCCGTCCGCGGCTGCCGTCCTTGCGCGTCTTCGTGACGTCGGTGCGGAGGTCCTCGACGACGAGCCGGATGCCGCCGGCTGCCAGACGGGCGATGCGCTCGCCGGTCTGCGTGTACGGCGACTTGTCGTAGTCGGCGCCGAGTAGCGCGTAGACGAAGAACCGCGCGACGTCGATGTCGCTCGGGTCGACGGTGGCCAGGCCGTGGATCAGTGCGGCGCCGAGGTCGAGGTTGGCGCCGTGCGCCTGGTCGGTGAGCTCGCGCAGCTGCGCATCGCGGTCGCGCTTGGCGACCGCGAGCGGGTCGACGCGCGACTTGCTCGAGCGCGCGGCCTTCTTCTCCTGGGCCGCAGCGGTCGCCTTGGTCTGCAGGCCGTCGTGGGTGCGCTTGATCACGCCCTTGACGAGCTCGCGGTAGATGGAGCGGTCGACGATGATCGGGCGGCCGCGCTCGAACTCGATGAGCACGTCGGCGGCGCGCGCCTGGTCAACGTCGGCCTCGGTGAAGCGGATCGGCGGCGGCCCGTAGGCGTAGCGGTCGAGCTGGCGATGCAGCTTGTTCGCCTCGGCGTGCAGCTGCTCGGTCTTCTTGCCGAGCCGCAGCTCGGCGATCTCGTGCGAGCTCGCGCTGTCCAGGTAGGCGGCGAATGTCTTGTCGCCGGTGTGGCGCATGGCGGCGTCGAGTACCCAGCCGGGCTCGCGGACAAGGCGCTCGGCGGCCCAGGCGTTGCCGTCGTCCAGGTAGGCGATCACGGCGTCCAGCAGCGCCGGCGCGACCGCGCCGATGGCGCGCAGCTGGTCGACGGCCGACAGCGCGATCACGCCCTCGCCGATCAGCTGCTGGGCGCGCTCGGGCAGCTCGAGGATCTTCACCCGCGCCGTGACACGGCTCTTGGGCCACCCGAGCGCTTGCGCGGCGCCGTCCTCGGTCAGGCCTCGGCCGAGCATCGCGTGGACGGCCTTGGCCTCCTCGTACGGGTTGAGCTGCTTGCGCGTGATGTTCTCCACCGCGCGGTCGGCGTCCTCGGTCTCGGCGTCGCGGACGACGACCGGCACCTCGGCCAGTCCGAGCGAGCGCGCCGCAGCGATGCGATGGAAGCCGGCGACGAGCTCGAAGCTCTCGCCTTCGCTGCGCACGACGACTGGGACGAGCATGCCCTGCAGCGCGATCGATCCCGCCAGCGCCTCGACATGTGCCTCGTCGAGCGCGCGCACGTTGTCCGGGACGCGGATCTGCTCGAGCGCGACCTGGCGCCCGACGTCCTCGGTGACTGTGGACATGTGGTCCTCCCTCTTGACGGTGGCGTGCCCAGCTGGCGCGCCGATCCCCGCCCACCCGCACGCCCGCCAGGGCGTGCCATCCTCGGGTGGGCGGTCGGCGCGTCAGCGGCAGCCGCCCTCGCTCGCGCGCATCGCCTCGTACGCGATCAGCACGGTGCGCAGATGGTCGACCGCGGCGTCACCGAACTCCGCGGCGACCGCGATCAGGTCATGCGCGCACGGGGCGCCGCCCTGCTCGCGACGCTCGACGTAGCGTCCGACGGGCGTGGCGATCACGAGGTCCTGCTCGGTCAGCTGCGGCTCCCCGGAGCCGTGATCCTCGTGCGTGCTCATCGCGCGCCTGCCTCGAGCTCGGCGATCACGCCGCACGGGCCGGCGGCGGGGATCTCGTTCCAGATCGGCTTCCGCTTGGCGGGCCATCGCGCGTTGCATGTCCTGGGGGATCCCCACGTCCTTGATCTCGACCGTGACCACCTTGATCCCCCAGGGTTCGGTCTGCTCGTCGATGATGCGCTGGAGGTCCTCGTTGAGGTGCTCGCGCTCGGAGAGCAGCGTGTCGAGCTCGGCCTTGCCGAGCACGGAGCGCAGCGTCGTCTTCGCGATCTCGGAGGTCGCCCGCAGGTAGTCCTCGATGTCGACGACCGACGCGTCGGCGTCCACGACGCGGAAGTACGCGACGGCGTCCACGCGGGCGGGCACATTGTCACGGGTGATCACGTCCTGCGGGGGGATCGTATGGGTGATCGTGCGCAGGGACACCCGCACCATGCGGTCAGCGATCGGCACGAGCAGCACGAGGCCCGGGCCCTTCTGGGCAACCAGTCGACCGAAGCGGAAGACGACGCCCCGCTCGTATTCGCGAAGCACGCGCACCGACGCGCCCGCGATCGACAGCACCAGCAGGGCGAGGACCACCAACACCACAAGAACAGCGGTCATATCAACGCACCTCCCATTCCTCGGCCGGTCGAACAGTAAGGGTGAGACCGTCGATCGACTCGACGACCACAGCGCTGCCTTCGGCCACCGGCGCGCCTTCCCCCTCGAGTTCCCACATGCGAGCGCGCCAGAGCGCGCCGTCGAGCTGCACCAGGCCGACCGGGGCCGGCACGGTGCGCACCGTCGCCACCCGGCCTGCCAGCGCCGGCGACCCGCTGCGCACCGCCAGGCGGTGTGCGGTGAGCGACGTCCGGAGCAGCAACCAGGCAAGCGCGAGGGTGGCTAGCGCGACGATGACCCCTGACACGACGACGGCGCCGGCGGCGATGCCGGTTCCCGAGAGTGCAACCACGACTCCGGCGGTGAGCGCCGCTGCCGCACCAGTGCCCAGCACCCCATGGGACGGCAGATGTGCCTCCGCGACCATGAGCGCTGCGCCAAGGACGACGAGGATGACCCCGAGCGTGGCCATGAGGTCACGCGGGCTGCCGGATGACGAGCGTGGGTCGGTCGGCGTGATGCACGACCGCATTTGAGACGCTGCCGAGCAGCATCGACTGCAGACCGGTCAGTCCGCGGGAGCCCATGACGATGGTGGCTGCGTCGTGGCCGTCGGCGATCTCGACGATCGTCTTCCACACCGGTCCGGTGGCCTCGACGGTGACCGGCTCGGCGTGCAGGCCCGCCCGCTCCGCGATGCGGACGCCGTCGTCGGCGACGCGGCCGCCGAGTTCGGCGGCGGCGCGATCGGCTTCTACGAAGGGGAACATGCTGTCGGTGGCGCCGGAGAATGCGAAGCTGCCGAGGGCAGGCGTGGGTTGCCAGACGGTCACGACGAGCGCATCCCGGCCGCCGAGCAGGGGGCCGGCGAACTCGATCGCATGCTTGGCGTCCTCGGATCCGTCGTAGCAGAGCAGCAGCGGCCCGTCGGCGGTCGGAGTGTGTCCGGCGGGATCGACCGCGAACGTCGTCACCGGTAGCCGGAAGCGCTTCTCGACGTGCTCGATGAGCCGGCGCTCCTGCCAGTTGGCGTGATCTGAGACGTGCAGGGCGATCAGGATGTGGTCGGGCTCGAACTCCGTGGCAGCGTCTGCGATGACCGTCAGGACGCCCCCACGTGCAGCTGCGCCGCCTGCGTCCGCGCCGATCTCGTGCATGTGGCTCAGGACCGTGTCGAGGCGCTCGTCGGCGTAGTGCCGGAACCGATCGACGTCGTCGGCGAGCCAGGCGAGTCGTCCTGGGAGCGTCGGCGTGAGGACGTAGATCTCGCTCGCGGCGTCGATGATCGTGCGCACCGCGGGCGGCAGTTCGTCGACATCGGCGACAGCGGCGTCGGAGACGAACAGAAGCCGCTGGATCGCCGGGATGTAGGTCCTCGGACGCGAGTCGGACGTTGTGCCGTGCGGGCCATTCATGATGCGCTCCTTTCGAGCGGATGCTCGGCAATGCTCGGCCGCGCCGCCGGGGTGGGCCGTACGTCCGCCAGCTCGCTGACGCGGTCAAGGGCGATGTCTGCAGGGATGCCGTCCTCGGGCTCGGGCAGGACGTCGGCGGCCTCGCCGGTCTGGCGGCTGAGGTAGGGCGCGAGGTAGCGGCCGCAGAGCTTGTTCGGCGGCCACCACAAGGGCTCGGTCGAGATGGTGGAGTCGTCGCCGGCGCCGCCGCTGATGTCCGCGCGCAGATAGTGCGCGGCGGCGCCGGTCAGCAGCACGCCGCGCAGGACGGGCTGGAACGGCTGCGGATCGATGTCGACGCCGACCGTGGCCGCGATCGCCTCGGCGACCGCGTCGGCCTGTTGGGCGGCGAGGCCTCCCTGCTTGATCGGAAAGGCCGTCGCGTCGCCGGCGGCGAACACGCCGTCGAGCCCGGGCAGCCGGCCGTGACGGTCGGTCGGGAGAAACCCGTCGCGTCCGCGGGGAATGCCGCGGATGCGCGGCCCCACCAGGCGGGGTTCGATGACGATGCGATCGGCGGGGATGCCGCGGTCGCCCGGGGCGAGGTCCAGCCATCCCGGGTGCCTGCCTACCACGATGCTGCTCGTGTGCAGTGCCACGCCGGCTTGCTCGAGGAGTCCACGGACTGCGGCGCTGGCCTGAGCGCCGAAGCTCGCGAGCGGCTCCTTCTCGGGCGTGATCAGGCTCAGCTCGGTCTCGGGCCGGTCGTGTGCGGCGCTGTCGGCCGCGGTCATCAATGCCAGTTCGTACAGCGGCAGCGTCCAGGTCGGCCCAGCCGGCTTGACGAACGCCAATCTGCCGATCCGGCCTTCGCGGAGGTGGCGCAGGAGCTGCCGATAGCCAGCCCCATAGCGGCCGAAGCGAAACGTCAGCACGTCTTGTGGGTGCAACTGCCGACCGCGTCGGGCCCCGAGCGCGAGCACCAGCAGGTCATAGCCCAGCTCGTCGCCATCCTCCATGACGACGGACCGCCGTTCGTGCTCGACACGAGCGACGTTGCCGCGATGCCAGCGAGCGCCGTAGTCGTCGGTGACGTCCTGCATCCAAACGCTGCGCTCGCGCGCGGGCCCGAACAGTTGGGCGATGGCCATCGAGCGGTCAACGAACCGCCGCTCGGGCGTGACGAGCGTGATGCTGACGCGATCGCCGGCGAGGGAACGCAGTGCGAGCAGCGTCTCGAGCCCCGCGACCCCACCGCCGGCGATCAGCACGCGCGGGCGCGCACGACCGCGTCGCCGTGCAGCCCGCCGATGATCGCGGGAGCGCAGCTCGCGCTCGATTACGGATTCGGGAGCGAGGTGGCCGCCTTCGTTGATCCAGCGCTCGGTCGCGAGTCCGTCGGTCATGGCTGACACGTTGCTCGCCATGGCGGCTCTGAGCCATGGGGTCCGCGCCGCATTTCGGGCGCAGCGCGGTCAGCGGCGCGCCGCGAGGCGTGCAGGGTGGTCGAGGGTGGCCTGCAGCTTGGTCTCGATGCAGTCGAGCAGGTCGCGGTAGGAGTCGCAGAAGGAGCGGACGCCTTCGCGTTCCAGCTCAGTCGTAACGGCGGTCAGGTCGATGCCCGCGTCCGCGGCGCGTCGGACTGTCTCCTCGGCCGCAGTGGAACTCGGGTCGAACGCACGCGTGGCGTCGCCGTGGTCGGCGAAGGCACGCAGGGTGGCCTCGGGCATGGTGTTGATGACGTCGGCATTGATCAGCTCTTCGACGTAGAGCACATCGGAATAGGCGGGGTCCTTGGTGGCGGTGCTCGCCCACAGCGGTCGCTGAGGCTGCCCGCCGGCGTCGCGCACCGCGAGCCAGCGCTGGTCGGAGAACCGGTCGCGGTAGCGGGCGTACGCGAGTCGGGCGTTGGCGATCGCGATGCGGCCGCGCAGGTCCGACGCATCGGGGAGCCGGGGATCGGTCTTCGCGTCGACGCGTGAGACGAAGAACGAGGCGACCGAGGCGATCGCGTCGATCGGTTGCCCGCCGCTCGCGCGCCGTTCGAGGCCCGTGAGGTAGGCGTCGATGACCTGCTCGTAGCGCGCGAGGGAGAACAGGAGCGTGACGTTGACGTTGATCCCACGGGCGGTCAGCTCCTCGATCGCGGGCAGCCCGGCCTCGGTCGCGGGGACCTTGATCATCACGTTCGGACGTGCGAGCCGGTGCCACAGCTCGACCGCCTGTGCGACGGTCGCCGCCGTGTCGTCCGCGAGGTCGGGAGTGCACTCGAAGGAGACGAAGCCGTCGCGCCCGCCGCTCGCGTCGTACGCCGGGCGCAGAAGATCGGCGGCGCGGCGGACGTCCTCGAGCGCGAGGGAGAAGAACAGCTCCTGCGGGTCACGGACACCGGCGGCGACAGCCGCGCGAAGCTGGTCGTCATAGCGGTCCGAGCCGGTGATCGCCTTGGCGAAGATCGTCGGATTCGACGTCGCGCCTGTCACAGCACTCTCGGCGATCAATTCCGCGAAGGCGCCGCTGTCGAGCAGCTCGCGTGAGAGCGTGTCGAGCCAGATCGAGACGCCGGCGTCCTGAAGTTGCTTGAGGCGGTTCATGCGGCCGTGCCTCCCTCGATGGGTGCGAGCTGCTCGAGCGGCACGTCGGGGTCGGACAGGCGCCAGTCGTCGACGGCGACTCGGTCGCGGATCAGCCGCTGGATCGGGTCCACGACATCCCAGACGCCGACGTTCATGCCAGCCTGCACGCGGTCGCCGGCGAGCCAGAAGGCGATGAACTCCCGGCTGGCGGGGTCGCCGCGAAACACGACCCGGTCCCAGCGTGCGAGCGAAGCCCGAGTACTCCATCCCGACGTCGTACTGGTCGGAGAAGAAGTACGGCAGGCAGTCGTAGGCCTCGCCCAGCGCCGAGCATGTTGCGCGCGGCCGCCGGCCCCTGGCGCAGGGCGTTGGCCCAGTGCTCGACGCGGATCCGTTCGCCGGTAGAACGGGTGCTGGGCGCCGGCGACGTCGCCGGCGGCGAACACGCCGGGCGCAGTGGTCTGCAGATGCTCGTCGACGAGGATCACCGTCGCCGATGGAAAGCCCGGCCCGGGCGGCGAGCTGCGTGCGTGGCTGAACGCCGATGCCGACGACGACGAAGTCGCACTCGAGATGCCGCCCGTCGCTCGTCCGCACACGCTCGACGGCACCGTCGCCCTCGAAGGCCTCGACCCTGGTCTCCAGCAGCATGCGGACGCCGTGATCGGTGTGGATGTCGCGGTAGACGCCCCCAACCTCGCGCCCCAGGACCCGCTCCAGCGGCACCTGATCCGGGGCGACGAGGATGACCTCGAAGTCCGCGCTGCCTCGCCGAGGCGGCGACCTCGGCGCCGATCCAACCGGCACCGACCACGACCACTGTCCCGCCGCGGTCGAGCCGCTCGCGCAGCGCGTCGGAGTCCTCCACGCTGCGCAGGTAATGCACGCCGTCGAGCTCCCCGCCGGGGATGGCGAGTCGCCGCGGCTCGGCCCCGGTGGCGAGCAGCAGCCGGTCGTACCGCAGCCGCTCGCCGTCGTCGAGCGCAACCTCCCTCAGCGACGCGTTCATGTCCACGGCGGCGCGGCCAAGACGCAGCTCGATGTCGTGCTCGGCGTAGAAGTCCTCGCCGTGGACGTACACCCGCTCGCGCCCAGCCTCGCCGCGCAGGTAGTCCTTCGACAACGGCGGACGCTCGTACGGCCGCTCGTCCTCGGCGCCGACGAGCACCACGCGGCCCTCGAAGCCTTCGTGGCGCAGGGTCTCGGCGGCCTTCGCGCCCGCCAGGCTGGCGCCGACGATCAGGAACGTCTGCTTACCGGTCATGGGAAGTCCTCCCGGTCAGAGCCAGGAACTCCTGGCGGGTCTCGGCGTCGTCGCGGATCGCGCCGCGCAGCGCCGACGTCACGGTTCGAGCGCCCGGTTGCTGGACGCCACGCAGCGACATGCACATGTGCTCGGCCTCGAGGACGACGCCGACGCCGGCCGGCCGCAGCTCGGCCTGCAGCCAGTCGACGATCTGCACCGTCAGGCGCTCCTGGATCTGCAGGTCGCGGGCGAACAGCTCGACCACCCGCGCGAGCTTGCTCAGCCCGATGATCCGCTCCCCGGGCAGGTAGCCGACGTGCGCCAGGCCGCGGAACGGCAGCAGGTGATGCATGCACAGCGAGTGGAACGGGATCGCCTGCGCGACGATCAGACCCTCATAGCCGTCCTCGTTCGGGAACGTGGTCGCCCGGAAGGCCGGTGGCGTGAGCAGCTCGGCATAGGCCTCGGCGACCCGGCGTGGCGTCTCCTGCAGGCCATCGGCGCCCGTATCGGCGCCGAGTGCCCGCAGCAGGTCGGCGACGGCGCGCTCCACCGCATCGCGGTCGATCTTCGGACCCGCCGCGCCGTCGTCGACGAGGGCGAGGCCCGTGTGGGACTCGAGGAGGGCCATCGCGCTGGTCAGGACCGGTCGCGCTTCAGCGGCGGGTCGTAGGCAAGCGCCAGTCGCGCCAGCGTGAGCGCCCCGAGCAGCAGTCCGAAGTCGCGCAGGGCCACGTCGTAGAAGCCCGACGCGGTGAGCAGGTTGAAGATGATCCCGGCGAGCCATGCGGCGACCACCGGCGCGCCGTAGCGGGGCTTGATCGCCACCAGCACGCCGGCGAGGATCTCGACGCCGCCGACGAGGTACATGAAGTCCTGGCCCGACCCGGGCGCGATGTCGTTGATCCACGGGGCGAGGTAGATCGGCCAGTCGACCATGACGTTGAAGAACTTGTCCAGGCCGAAGGCGATCGGCGCGACCGTGAACGCGATCCGGAGCAATAGGAACGCCTGATAGCCGGCCTCGCGCCCTCTCAGCGCGGCGAGCGGCGAGGTCGAGCGACTCGCGGTCCGATCGTGAAATGCGGAGGCTTCCATGGTGCCATTCCCTTCTATCGACAATGGATATAGGTAGAAGATGGCGCGGATACGAGCGTTTGTCAATCGATCTTGTCGATAGACTGACCACATGGACGATCCGCTCGAGCCCGTCGGTGCGCTGAGCGCGCTCGGCGATCCGACCCGCCGCCGCGCCTACGACCACGTCTCCGCCCAAGGGCGCCCCGTCGGTCGCGACGAGGTCGCGACCGCGCTCGGCATCGGGCGCACGCTCGCCGCCTACCACCTCGACCGCCTGGCGAAGGAGGGGCTGCTGTCCGTCGCCTACGCCAGGCGCTCCGGCCGGACCGGTCCGGGCGCCGGACGGCCCGCCAAGCTCTACGAGCGCTCCGACCGTGAACTGGCGGTGAGCGTTCCCCCGCGCGACTACGGCCTCGCGGCGCGACTGCTCGCGCACGCCGCGGCGCAAGACGAGGACGGGGCAACGCGGCGTGCCCTGCGCGGCGCCGCCGAGGCGCTCGGCCGCGAGATCGCCACCACCGCCCCCGCACCGCCCGACCTCGACCGGCTGCTGCGCGAGCGCGGCTACGAGCCCTACGAGGACGACGCCGGCGTCATGCGCCTGCGCAACTGTCCCTTCCACGCCGTCGCCCAGAGCCACCCCGAGGTCGTCTGCGACATGAACCTCAGCCTGCTCGGATCGATCCTCGCGGGCCTTGACGCCGACGTAGAGGCCGTGCTCGAGCCAGGGCCCGGGCGCTGCTGCGTCGCAATCAAGCCCATGAGGCAGACCGAAGGCTGACGCCGCGAAGTCGTCGCGCGATGGGCGCGCCGTGGAGCTCTTGTCGAAACGTTCCATGACTGAGGCGACAAGCGTGCCGCCGGGGCATCGCGCGCTCCATTGGGTGCGCAGTCCATTCGCCGCTCGCCACGAGCCCATGCGGTAGTCGATCGCGCTGGCCGTGGAGCGCCGGACGCGACGAAATGCGGTCGCGGCCTCATCGCCGGCGCCGCGCGGCGCAGCGATGGTGTCCGGCATGGACGCACATCCCATCGCCATGCCCATCTCGCGCGACGTCGCGCCGACCGGCATCGTCATGTCAAGCGCCGAGTACACCGCGCTCGTGCGCGAGCTCGAGAGCCTGAGCGCTGCGCATCGCACCGAACTGGCGCAGCGGCTTCATGACGTGCGGGCGCACGGCACCACGAGCGACGACGACGACCGGCTCGCCGTGCTGGAGGAGGCCGCGATCGACCAGGCGCGAATCGCTCAGCTCGAGGATCTCGTCCGATGCGCGACCGTGCTCGACGACGACGCCGTCGTTCGACGGCGCAGCCGGGCTGGGCTCGACGGTCGAGGTGGCCGACGAGGCCGGCCGCACGAGGAAGTACCTGCTGATCGGACGGCGCACGTCCGAGTCCCCGGCCCACGAGGTGTCCCTCGGGTCGCCCGTCGGGAAGGCGCTCGCCGGCGCCCGGACCGGCGATCGTCGTCCACGTCGGCCTCCCGAACGGGCGCGAGCGCAGCTTGACCGTGCTGGGGGTCAGCGACGGCGCGGGGGATCGGATCGCCAAGGCTGCGTGATCCGATGCCGGTCCGGACCAAGCGCATCTACGATCCGCCGTCACACGGCGACGGCTACCGGGTTCTCATCGACGGCATCTGGCCCCGAGGCATCACGCGCGAGCGGGCCGCCGTCGACGAGTGGGCGCGCGAGCTGGCGCCCAGCACGCAGCTGCGCCGGTGGTACGGGCACGAGCCGGACCGCTTCGAGGATTTCGCTGACCGCTATCGCGCCGAGCTGGGCGCCCAGCGGGAGCGGCTGAGCGAACTGCGCCGCCGCTCGCGGACGGGCGTCGTCACGCTGGTCTTCGCAGCACGCGACGCGGAGCACAGCAACGCGACCGTGCTCGGCGACGTCCTGCGCCGCGGCCTGCGCTGACGCGCGAGCCGATCACCTGGCCGGCGCCGCTCCACCGTCGCGCTGAGCGATCCAGCGCTGGAGCACCTCGGGCGTGCCGCGCTGGCCATGGAGCAGGCATAGGTACCGAAGGACGCCCGCGGCATCGGTGCCCCGGGGGCCGGCGACCGCCTGCAGAGCCGTGAGTGCCGTCTGGCTTTCGGTCAGCGTGAGCGGTGCCAGATCGATGCACCAGCGGGCGTGCCAGCTCGCCGCTGCGCACCGGAAGCGCTCGGGATCCTCCTCGAGCATGGTGAGGCAGTTGGTGAGCTCGTCGGCGAGCGAGACGTGCGACCTCGGCGGCCGGGTGGTCCAGTGGCCGGCCGTGGCCGGCGGTCCGACCAAGTGCGGCCCCGCACCGGGAGCGATCACCGCCAGCAGCCTGTGCCCGTTCGGTGAGGCGGCTGAAGCAGTCATATGCGCTCCCTTCGGTAGTAGGCGGCGTTGCGCTCGATGTAGTCGTGCCACTCCGGCGGAACCATGTCCTCCGGGGTGATGGCATCCACGGGGCAGGCCTCAACGCAGGCATCGCAGTCGATGCACTCCTCAGGATCGATGTAGAGCTGGCCCGCTTCCTCGAAGCCCGGTTCCTCCGCCGTCGGATGGATGCAGTCAACCGGGCAGACCTCGACGCAGGATGTGTCCTTGGTTCCGATGCAGGGCTCGTTGATCACGTACGCCATGCCGACCTTCCTCGACGGTTTGCCCACTCGTGCTGTGCAAACTCTATCACCGACATCCCTGGTTTACACACTCATGCTGTGCGAAACTCATGACGGATGGACGTCCCGAAGATCCCCGGCGACGTACTTGCCCAACCGACCAGAGCGCGGCTCTTCGCCCGCCTTGGCGAGCTCCGCCGAGCGGCGACCACGGATGAGCTCGCGAAGGAGCTCGGGCTCCATCGGAACGGCGTCCGCATGCACCTCGATCGCCTCGCGGATGCCGGGTTGGTCGTCCGCGAGCGTGAGCGCCGACCCCAAGGGAGGCCGCGCGACGCGTGGTCGATCAATCCGCACGCGCAGCCGGGCGGCGACCCGCCGACGGCGTACGCGGACCTGGGCCGCTGGCTGGTGCGGAGCATCTCCGCGGGCAAGACCCGCGTGCGGGATGTCGAGTCCGCGGGGCGTGAGATCGGTCGCGAACTGGCCGCCGAAGGACCGGCGTCGACAGCGGAGGGGATGCGCGACGTGCTCGGAGCCCTCGGGTTCCGGCCCACGAGCAAGATCGACCGCGAGGGAGCGCTCACCTACACCCTCGCCAACTGCCCCTACCGCGACGCGGTCCGCGAAAACCAGACGGTCGTATGCGCCCTGCACCGCGGACTAACCCGCGGTCTACTTGACGAGATGTCGCCACGAACCAAGCTGGTCGGCTTCGTCCCGAAGGATCCGTACGCGGCCGGATGTCTGATCCAGCTCAAGGGACCACTGGCCGATGAGGCCGTGCAGGAGCTCCACTCGCCAGCGCCGCCCCGAGCGCCAGCAGCGCGACGGTGAGTGCGCCGATCAGGGCTCGCAGGACCAGCGCGCGGCCGAGCGCGAGGTGGCCCTCATCGCAGTCGGGCGCCCTCGGTTGATGACGCTGGCACATGACGCTCGCGCCCGAGGGACCACCCGGGCGGCGCTCCGTCTGGCGCGCCGCCCGGAGTTCCTGCGCGGACGATCAGCGGAAGTGCCTCGGGAACTGGGCCGCGATCCCGTCGCTGAGCATGTCGGCCATCGAGAGGATCTGGCGGTGGATGCGGTCGTAGGCGCGGATGTCGGCGCGGTGGTCGTGGGTCAGGTGCGCTACGGCCTCGGCAAGCGTGAGGTCGAGGTGGTCGCGCATCATCGTGCGCATCTCCCTGCGTGCCCAGTGGCGCGGGTTCGCATTGTGCAGGAAGTCGCCGATCTGGTTGCCGTTGCGGTACCAGACGCGGCTGTGGCGCTCGACGGCGGCCTGGTCGCCGGCCTTGGCCGCGCCCAATAGATCGGCGGCCACGAGGATGTGCTCGGTCAGCAGCGAGCTCAGCCGCTCGCCGGCGGCGCGTCCGTAGAACGGCTTGATCGCATCGCCGATGTCCTGCTGGTTGCGCAGCAGCCGCTCGGTGGTGGCCTGCCGGTCGGGCAGGTCGGCCGAGGCGCTGACGATGAACAGCCGCGTCCAGGTGATGTGGTCCTCCCAGAGCCGGCGCATGTCATCGTGCAACGCCACCTGCTTCGCGCTCGGGCCGGACCGCTTGGCGGCGTCGGCATGGCCGTCGGAATGTCCCTGCGCGGCGTGGCCGCCGGCCAGGGCGAGGGCGAGCGCGGCGCTTGCCGTCGCCACGAGGGCGGCGAGCGGCAGGCTCGAACGTCGTCGGGTGGGGTGCGCTGCGGTGCTCATGGGGCAACTCCTTCTCGTAGGGCGGGCAGCGTCTCGCCGCTACCCATGGCGGCCTGCAGGAGGCCGAGCGCGAGCACAAGCCCCGCCGTCTCGAACAGCTTCGCGATCACACCGATCGCGTCGACCGGCTCGGCATGCGCGAGCGGCCACACCACGACCAGCCGCGACACGACATAGAGCGCGAGCAACACACCGAGGACCA
>CAVXIU010000009.1:0-80776 GCA_963761995.1 uncultured delta proteobacterium
GATGGCGCGGATGATCGTCGCGTCGATCAGGATCGCGGCGGCGAGGCCGACACCGATCTGCTTGGCCAGCTGATCGCTGGCGAGCGCGAAGGAGCCGAAGACCGCGACCATCACGAGCGCCGCGCTGGTCACGACGCCCGCGGTGCTCTTGATGCCGTGGGCGACGGCGTCGTCGTTGCTCATCCCGCGGTCCACGGCCTCGCGGATCCGGCTGACCACGAACACGTGGTAGTCCATCGACAGCCCGAACAGGATCACGAAGAGGAAGAGCGGGATCCACGGGGCGATGCCGCCGACCGACTGGAAGTCGAGCAGCTTCTCGCCGTGGCCGTCCTGGAAGACGAGCACGAGCACGCCGTAGGCCGAGCCGACCGACAGCAGGTTCAGCACGATCGCCTTGATCGGCACCACGATCGAGCGGAACGTGACCAGCAGCAGGATGAAGGCGAGGCTGAGCACGAACAGGAACACGATCGGCGCGTGCGAGGTGAGGACGTCGACGAAGTCCTTCGAGCTCGCGGTGGTGCCCGTCACGGCGACCTCGGCGTCGGCCAGCTTGCCGACCGTGGCGGGGACGACCTCGGAGCGCAGCACGTCGAGCGAGTGCTCGGAGGCAGCGTCGGTGCCGTTGCCCCTGACCGACAGGCCGACGACGGCGACGGTCTTGTCGGGGCTCACCTCGACGTGCGAGGGCTCGGAGAGCTGACCGCTGGCCAGCGCGCGGTCGTGCAGCTGCTGGATCGCGGCCTGGACCGGCGCGGCTGTGACGTCCTTCGCCTTGATGACGGTCGTGGCCGGGATGGCGCCGCCGGGGAAGGCGGCCTCGAGCCGGTCGTAGGTCTGGATGACCGGCTGGCTGCGCGAGTATCCGTCGTAGCCGGGCTGCTTGAACTGGATGCCGAGCGCGGGGACGGAGAGGGCGACGAGGAGACCGCCGGCGATCACCGTCGACAGCAGCGGGCGCTTGAGGACGCGGGTCAGGATCGCGCCCCAGACGCGGGACTCGCCCTTCGCCTGGTGGCGGCGCTTCGTGACCCACGGCACGCGGCCCTTCTCGAGCCAGTTCTTGCGGCTCAGGAACGCGAGCATCGCCGGCAGGAAGGTCATCGACCCGAGCACCGCGACGGCGACCACGAGCGTCGTGCCGATCCCGAAGCCGACGAAGATCGGGTTGCCGGCGAACAGCAGCCCCGCCATCGCGGTCATCACGGTCAGGCCCGAGATCAGCACGGCGCGACCGGACGTGGCGGCGGCGATCTCCACCGCGGCCTGCGGCGAGTGGCCGCGGTCGCGCTCCTCCATCATCCGGCGCGAGTAGAACATCGCGTAGTCCACGCCGACGGCAAGACCGATGATCACCACGAGCTCGGCCACGTCGGGCGGGAGCGCGTAGAGCTGGCTGACCGGGCCGAGCAGGCCGACCGTGGCGGCGACGGCGGTCGCGCCGAGGATGAGCGGGACCCCGGCGGCGACGAGCGCGCCGAACGCGACCAGCAGGATGATCAGGAGCAGGGCGTAGGAGATGCCCTCCGACTTCTTGCCGTCCTTCGTGTCCTGGGCGGCGATCTCCTTCGCCGCCGAGGCGTCGCCGAACTGCTCGACGCGCACGTCGGGATGAGCGGCCTGGATGGCGGCCACGGCGGCGAGCGGCTTGCCGACGAGCTTCTCGGCCTGCTCGTCCGTGCCCGCCAGCTTGAAGCGCACGACGACCGAGCGGCCGTCCGTGGAGCCGAGCGGGCGCTCGATCCCGGTCACGCCCTCGATCCCCCGGAGGCGGGTGACGACATCACTCACGGCGGCGGTGCGCTCAGGACCTGTGCCCTGCACGAGCACCTGCTCGCCGGCCTGCTCGGGGAAGCCGGCGGCCTTGATGATCATGTCGCCGCGCTTGGACTCGCCGCTGCCCCGCGCCGAGTCGTCGAGGTCGTTCTGCCCGACCTTGCCGCCGAGCACGGTGGCCAGGACGACGAACAGGATCCAGCCGAGGATGGCCGCCTTGCGGTGCTGGGCGCTCCATCGACCGGCGCGTGCTGCGAGATTTCGAGAGGGCATCTGCGGCTCCTCGGAAGGGGATTCTTACGGTGTAAGGCAGCCTAGACTTACGGTGTAAGATGCGGCAAGGGGGGTAAACCGAACCTCCGAGAAATGCGAGCCGAACCAGCCACCGAACCCCGCGCGCCGCTGAGCAAGGAGCTCGTGCTCGAGACGGCCGTAGCCCTCGCCGACCGTCACGGGATCGAGTGGCTGTCGATGCGCAAGCTCGCCGACGAGCTGCAGCGTCGCCGCGATGTCGCTCTACTACTACGTGCCGAACAAGGTCGACCTCCTCGACGGGATGATCGACATCGTCTTCGGCGAGATCGAACTGCCGTCACCCGACGACGACTGGAAGACGGCGATGCGGGCGCGCGCGCTCTCCACGCGCGAAGTCCTCGGGCGCCACCGCTGGGCGGTTGGCCTGATGGAGGGGCGCAGCACCCACGGGCCGGCGAACCTCGCCCTCCACAACGCCGTGCTCGGCTGCCTGCGCGGAGCCGGCTTCTCGCTGGAGATGACGGTCCACGCGTACTCGGTCCAGGACGCCTACATCTACGGCTTCGCACTCCAGGAGACCGACCTGTCACCCGAGACGTCCGACGACTTCGCGGCGGTGGCCGAGCAGCAGATGGACACCTACAAGGACGTGCTGGCGGACTTCCCCCACCTGGTCGAGGTGGTCGGTGGCTTCGTCGCGAAGGAGGGCTACGACTACGCCACCGAGTTCCTCTTCGGCCTCGACCTCATCCTCGCGGGTCTCGAGACGCTCAGAGACGCCTAGCCGCCCACGCCCCGCGGCAGCGATCGGGTCTGCTCGGCGCTGAGATACGTGCGCTCGGTGGAGTTGCGCCGGCCACCGACGTTGCCGGCGGTCCTGATGCTGAGGACCTCGCCGGTCCCAGTGTCGAAGATGAGACGCATGGTCGACGCCCAGCGCTCGCCGTCGGGCAGGGTGCCGCCCCACGCGACCTCGAGCCCGCGGCCCGCACGGCCCTCGGCGTCGCGGACGGTGCCGAGGTCCTTGGCCCCGCCGAGGCGCTCGAGCACGCCGAAGCCGGCGGCCCGCAGCTCAGGCGTGGCGTTTGACTCGACCATCAGCTGCGCCGTGAGCATCGTCATCTCGGCGCGGCGGACGGTCGCGCTGCGCTTCGGCTGCTGCTTCCACTCCTCGGCGGACGCCGCGTAGCTCCCGTCGTCGTAAGCGGCGTTCAGCGCGCGCAGCAACGCGTCGGGATCGGTCGGCAGGTCGGCGAGCGGCGCGTTGCCGAACGGTCCCGCGTACTGAGCCAGCGGCGTCGTCTCGCCGTCGATGCGCTCGGCGCCGCGCCAGTTCGCGCTGATCCACACCTCGCGGCGGAACTCGCGCGGCTTCGACCCCGACACCGCGTCGCGCACGCGCTCGACGATGTGCCGGTAGCCGGTGAACGGCTTGCCCGCGGGCGCCTCGGCGGCGGCTGCGGCGGCGGCCCGCAGCGCGCCGCTGAGCGAGCTGTCGTCCTCGCCGGCCGGGAGCGAGGCCACGGCCACCGCAATCGCGAGCGAGGCGGCGGCGAGCACCGCCAGGCGGCGGCCGGTGGGACGGAAGCGGAAGCTACGGCGGGTGGCGACCGCGGCCCGCGCGCGGGCGAGCTCGTCAGCCGTCGGCTCAACCTCGCGCAGCGGGCGGAGGAGTGTCTGCAGGTCGTTGCTCATGAGATCGTCCCCTCGTCGAAGTCGGCTTGCTCGCGCAGGGTCGACAGCCCGCGCGAGAGCAAGGAGCGCACGGTGCCGCGGCGGCAGCCGAGCGCTCTGGCGATCGCGTGGTCGTCGAGGTCGTGCACGTAGCGCAGGGTCAGCGCGGCGCGCTGGCGCGGGGGAAGCCCGGCGAGCAGCTGCGCGGCCGCGAGCGCGTCGGCGTCGGCCGACGCTTCCGGCAGCGCCGCCGCGCGCTCGGCGTCCTGTCGCGTGCGGGTCCGCTTCGCCTCGCGCAGTGCAGCCCGCACCGCGGTGCGGTACAGCCAGCCGTCGAGCGCGTTCGGGTCGCGCAGCGACCCGTGGCGCCGGTACGCGACGATCGCCACTTCCTGGGCGACCTCCGCGGCCGCCTCGCGATCACCGAGTACGCCGAGAGCAGTCCGGAGCCCGACGCGCAGCGCGCGGGCCAGGACCTCCTGCTGAGTATCGGGCACGGCCATGGGGGCGGCCAGCGTGAGTGCGCGGTTCATACCAACTAAGAGGCCGCGAGACACTCGAGATGTTGCAGCGCTCAGCGGCTCGACCGGCGCCAGTCCAGGATCGCCTGCAGTGGCCCGGTGTTGACGACGTCCGCGCTCGTCGCCCAGCCGCGGCGTGCGGTCTGGACCGAGAACGTCATGTTCGCCAGCCCGAGCGTCGAGTGCGCGTCGGTGGAGCAGACGATCCGCACGCCCGCGCGCAGCGCGCGCCGCACGTGCTCGCCACTCAGATCGAGGCGCGGTGTCAGCCCGTTCACCTCGAGCGCGACACCCTCCTCGAGCGCGACGCCGTAGATGTGATCGAGGTCGAGCGCGCTCTCCGGACGGCGGCCGATCAGCCGGCCGGTCGGGTGGCTGAGGCAGCGCACGTAGGGATTGCGCAGCGCCGCCTCGACCCGCCGGGTCATCTCCGCGCGCGGCATGCGCTGGCCGCCGTGGACGCTCGCCTGGACCCAGTCGAGCTCGGCCAGCACGTCGTCGGGGAGGTCGAGCCGGCCGTCGGGCAGGATGTCGCACTCGATGCCGCGCAGGACGCGGAACGGCGCCAGCAGCTCGTTCGCGGCGTGGATCTCCTCGGCCTGGCGGCGGACGTCGTCGGGCAGGAGCCCCGGCACGGCGCCGACGGCCGGCGTGTGGTCGCAGATCGCGACGTAGTCATAGCCTCGCTCCTGCGCCGCGCGCCCCATCTCGACGACGCTCGCGCGGCCGTCCGACCAGGTCGTGTGGCAGTGCAGGTCGCCGCGGATCCGGCCGGTCTCGACGAGCGCGGGCGGCTCGCCCTCCGGCGGCTCCTCGCGCAGCTCCGGCGGCCACCACGGGAGCCCGAGCGCGGCGAAGACGGCCGCCTCGTCCGGCGCGTCGGGCAGCGGCTCCAGCGGCGCCACGAAGGCGGGCGCGCCCGTCGCGCGCAGCAGCGCGGTCCCGAACCGCTCAGGCTCCGCGGCGACGAGCTCGACCGGCAGGCCTTCGATCGTCAGCCCGACCGCGCGCCGGTCCTCCTGCTCGATCATCGCCACGATCTGCGGCAGCTCGGCGAACCGCGCCAGCACGGCGGACGGCTCCGCGGCCGCGCAGACGACCGCGAGCCGCTCGCACGAATCGCGCCACCGCCGCACGTCGCCGGCGACCTCGCCGCCGAGGTGGTCGGCGATCCCGCTGACGAGCTCCCACGCCTGGTTGAGCAGCAGGCCGCGCTGCGGCCGCGGCTCGGACTCGCGCGCGAGCGCCTCGAGGATCCGCGCCTCGTGCTTCGGGCCGATGCCGGGCACGGTCCGGAGCCGGCCGGCGGCCGCGGCGGCGCGGAACTCGTCGGGGGTGCTGACGCCCAGCGCGCGGGCGATGTCCACCGACCGCCTGGCGCTGAGCCCGAGATAGCGCCCCAGCCCCACCAGGCCGGGCGCGAGCTCGCGCTCCAGCTCGGCGAGCTCGGCGATCTCGCCGGTCTCCACCAGCTCGCGCAGCCGCGCCTCGATCCCGGACCCGATCCCGCGCAGCTCGCGGATCCGGCCGGTGCGGATGAGCTCCGGGACCGGGACGGGCGCCGCGCGGATCGTGTCGGCGGCGCGGCGGTAGGCCCGCGCCGTGTAGGGGTTCGCATCGGCGAGCTCGAGCAGCGAGGCGAACGCCTCCAGGCGGTCGGCAATCCAGGGGTTGTCCATAAGGTGAGTGCGACGAGCAGGAACGATCGGAGCGTGATGTCTCAGTACATGTTGCTGGTCTATGAGGAGGAGCTCGACGCGGCCGGGCAGGCCGAGCGCGAGAAGGTGACACCGCTGCTGGTGGAGCTGCACGCCGGCCTGCGTGAGGCCGGGCTGCTGGTGGGCGTCCAGCGCCTGCACTCGACCGAGAGCGCGACGTCGGTCCGCGTGCGCGACGGGGAGGCCGAGATCACCGACGGCCCGTTCGCGGTGACCAAGGAGATCCTGGCCGGCTACTACGTGCTGGAGTGCGCCGACCTCGACGAGGCGCTCGAGCAGGCCGCGCGGCTGCCCATGGCGCCGTGGGCGACGATCGAGGTGCGCCCGGTCATGGCGCCCGACGACTGGCTGAACACGGCGCGCCGGGCCGGCGTCGACCTGTCCGACGAGGACGTGAGCAACCTGGCGTGAGGCCGGCCGATCCCGTCTCGGCCGCGATCGCCCGCGCGTTTCGCGACGAGCGAGCGATCGTGCTGGCCACCCTGATCCGGCAGGCCGGTGACTTCCAGGTGGCCGAGGACGCGGTGCAGGACGCGTTCGAGGCGGCCGTGACGGTGTGGAAGCGCGACGGGATCCCGGCCAATCCGGGGGCGTGGATCACCACCGCCGCCCGGCGGCGGGCGATCGATCGCCTGCGCCGGGACCAGTCGGTGACCAACCGCGCCGAGCGACTGGCGGAGCTGACTCGCCTGGACGTCGCGCACGAGGAGCCATCCGTCGACGAGGAGAGCACGATCGTCGACGACCGGCTGCGGCTGATCTTCACCTGCTGCCATCCGGCGCTGGCGATGCCGGCGCGCGTGGCGCTCACGCTGCGGGCGCTCGGCGGCATGACGACGGGCGAGATCGCCCGCGCCTTCCTGGTCGCGGAGCCGACCATGGGCAAGCGGATCGTGCGGGCCAAGCGCAAGATCGCCGACGCCCACATCCCCTACCGGGTGCCGGCCGACGCGGAGCTGCCCAAGCGCCTGCGCGGCGTGCTCCAGGTCGTGTACCTGATCTTCAACGAGGGCTACGCGGCCGCCGAGGGCGATCGCCTCGTCCGCGAGGAGCTGTGCGACGAGGCGATCCGCCTCGGCGAGCTCCTGGCCCAGCTGATGCCCGACGACGCCGAGGTGCGCGGACTGCTGGCGCTGATGCTGCTGCACGACGCGCGCCGCGCCGCGCGCGTGGATCCGAGCGGGCGCTACGTGGCGCTCGACGCCCAGGATCGGTCGCGCTGGGATCACGACCGGATCGGCGAAGGGCTGGCGATGCTGGAGCGCGCGGTGCGCCTGCGGCGTCCCGGCGAGTACCAGCTGCAGGCTGCAATCACGGCCCTGCAGATCCAGGCCCCGGACGCCGACGCCACCGACTGGGCGCAGATCGCCGAGCTCTACGGCGCGCTCGGCGAGCTCACCCCGTCGCCGGTGGTCGAGCTCAACCGCGTGGTCGCGGTCGGCATGGCCTCCGGGCCCGCCGTCGGCCTGGAGCTGCTCCAGCCGCTGCTCGCCGATCCGGCGCTCGAGCGCTACCAGCCGCTGCACGCGGCGCACGCCGAGCTGCTCAGCCGCACGGGTGACGCCGCGGGCGCCGCGGGCGCCTACGAGCGCGCGATCGCGCTCAACGCCAACGCCGTCGAGCGCGCGGAGCTCGAGCGGCGCCTCAGCGCGCTGCGCTAGCGAATTTCCGAGGGGCTGTCCAAATCGGGGTCGCTGCTCCGACGTCTTGGTAGACCATGCCCAACCCCCGGTCCATCCAGCGCACCTATCTCGTGCTGCTCCTCGGGAACACGCTCGCCGCGTCGTTCATCTGGGGCATCAACACGATCTTCCTGCTCGACGCCGGGCTCTCGAACGCCGAGGCCTTCGCGGCCAACGCATGCTTCACGGCGGGCATGGTGCTGTTCGAGGTACCGACCGGCGTCATCGCCGACACCGTCGGGCGCCGGGCCTCGTACCTGCTCGGCACCGTCACGCTGAGCGTCTCGACGCTGCTCTATCTGCTCCTCTGGCAGATCGGAGCGCCGTTCTGGGCGTGGGCGGTGGTGTCGGCCCTGATCGGCCTCGGGTTCACGTTCTTCTCCGGGTCGCTGCAGGCCTGGGTCGTCGACGCGCTCACCGCGGCCGGCTTCACCGGCGAGTTGGAGTCGGTGTTCGGGCGCGGCCAGGCCGTCACCGGCGCGGCGATGCTCACCGGCTCGGTCGCGGGCGGCTTCATCGCTCAGCAGACCAGCCTCGGCGTCCCGTTCGCGCTCCGCGGCGTCGTGCTCGCGGTGACGTTCGTCGTCGCGTTCAAGCTGATGCGCGACATCGGCTTCACCCCCGCCCGGACCGGGCGGCCGCTGGCCGCGATGCGCCACGTCGCCGCCGCCTCGATCGACCACGGCTGGCGGGTGCCGGCGATCAAGTGGCTGATGGTCGAGGCGCTGTTCACCGGCGGCGTCGCCATCTACGGTTTCTACGCCCTGCAGCCGTACCTGCTCGAGCTCTACGGGGACCCGCACGCGTACCTCATCGCCGGCCTCTCGGCGGCGATCGTGGCCGGCGCCCAGATGTTCGGCGGCATGCTCGCCGCCCGGATCCGCGGCCTCTTCGAGCACCGCGTGTCCGCCCTGATCGCGATGGCCGCCGCCAGCGTGATCGCGATCGGCGCGATCGCTCTCGTCGAGAGCTTCTGGGCCGTGATCGGGCTCACCGTCGTCTGGAGCCTGTTGTTCTCGGCGACGATGCCGATCCGGCAGGCCTACATCAACGACATGATCCCCTCCCAGCAGCGGGCGACGATCCTCTCGTTCGACTCGCTGATGAGCTCCGCCGGCGGCGCCTGGGCCCAGCCGGTGCTCGGCCGCGCGGCCGACGCCTGGGGCTATGCGCCGTCCTACGCCATGTCCGCGGGCATCGCGGTACTCGGCATCCCGTTCCTCGCTGTCTCGCGGCGGCAGACCGCTCGCCGCGTCCAACCCAAAGGAGACACGTCACCATGGCATCGATCGTTTCGCCGCAGGAGTGGAAGGCCGAGCGCGAGCAACTCCTGGTGAAGGAGAAGGAGCTCATGCGCGCCCGCGACGCCCTCGCCGCCGAGCGGCGCCGGATGCCCTGGATGGCGGTGGAGAAGGAGTACCGCTTCGAGGGCCCAGACGGCTCGGCGAGCCTGCTCGACCTGTTCGAGGGACGCCGCCAGCTGATCGTGTACCGCGCGTGGTACGAGCCGGAGGTCACCACGTACGCGGAGGCCGGCGGCGCGTACCCGGAGCGGGCCTGCGTGGGCTGCTCGATGGTCGCCGACCAGGTCGCCCACCCCGCCCACCTGAACGCGCGCGACACGACGCTCGCCTACGTCTCGCGAGCTCCCCAGCGGGAGATCCGGGGCTTGCAGGAGCGCATGGGCTGGCAGCACATCCCCTGGTACACGCTGACCGACGAGTTCGACAAGGACTTCGACGTCGACGAGTGGCACGGACACAACGCCTTCATCCGCGAAGGCGACAGGATCTTCCGCACGTACTTCATCGACGCGCGCGGCGACGAGGCGATCGGCTCCACCTGGAGCTACCTCGACATGACCGCGCTCGGGCGCCAGGAGGCGTGGGAGGACTCACCCGAGGGCACCCCGCAGACCCCGCCCTACGGGTGGTGGAACTACCACGACGCCTACGCTCAGGGCCGCAGCGAGAACGGCGGGTAACGGTCGGTGACGAGAATGAACGCGTAGGCGATCACGCGGTTCTGCCACCGGGTCACGCCCTCGATGAAGCCGAAGAGGCTCCGCGGGTAGCGACTGGTGAACAGGATCGCGAACCAGACGGCGATCACCACGAAGATCGCCGCCAGGTAGAGGAAGGCCAGCACGATGAAGTGCGGGATGGCGAGCAGCCACTTGACGAGCGGCAGCCAGCGGTTGAGGTCGCGCTGGACGTCCGGGTACGGGATGTCCAGCGTCACCCACTGGTGCTCGTCCGTCGACGGATAGCGGTCGCTCATCAGCGCGAAGTACGTCCCGACGCGGTTGGTGAACCGCATCAACTCGAGGTTCCAGTCAAACCACCAGCGCGGGTACTTCTCGCGGAAGACGATCATCAGCAACGGGGGGAGGAACAGCAGCCCCGTGCCTCCGATGACGATCGTCTGCGCGTGGCCGTCGGCGTCGTAATGGCCGCTGCTGGCGTAGCCGCCGATGCTGGACGCCACGATCGCGATCGGGATGATCCAGAAGATCCGGAACGCGGTGGACAGGCGGTCGAGGGGGCGGTCGGGGTACTCAACCGAGAACCGGACCGGATGCTCCTCGTTCATGTGACGCTCCTTTCGCTCGCGCGTCCGGCGCATTTCATCACGCGTCGAGGGCGACGAAGCCGTCGGCCGGCTCGGGCACGGCAGGCTCCCGCGATTCCGTCGCGTCGACGGCACCTGGCGGGTCAGCGAGCTTCAGGCGCGCCCGCGCGCGAGGTCGATCAGGCGCCCGAGGATGCGGTCGCCGTCGGCGCGCAGGCCGTTGTGCTCGTACTCGCTGGTCACCCACGCGCGCGTGCCGCGGATCAGCGCGGCCGTCTCCTCGGAGAACGCGCGCTCGACGTAGGGATCGTCGGCGTAGATCGCCGCGGCGACGGGGACCTCGTTGGCCCGGAGTTTTTCGGGGTCGTAGAGGCGCGGCCACTCGCGCGCGGCGAGCAGCTCGGCGGCCTCGCGCAACGGCGCGAGCGCGCCGTAGTCCTCGAACATCCACGGATACACGTGCTCGCCGGTGAGCAGCTCCGGTGTGTCCGCGTACTCGGGCGGCATGACGCGCTGCGCCGACCAGCGGGTGGCGACGCCGTCGGCGTAGGACGCCTCGTGCAGGATCGCGTAGATCGGGTTGCGCTCGAAGCCCATGACGTCCTGGACGTCATGGCGGAAGGCGGGCGAGTCGGGCGGTAGCTCGACGAGGGCGTGCAGCGCCTCGGCGCCGTCGCTCATGCCGAGCAGGTTGCCCGCCTGGCGGAAGCGGCGGGCGGTGAGGCGGTCGCCGGTCGGCAGCGTGACGCCCTCGCCGGCGAGCCGCTCGAGCAGGGCGAGGACGCGCGCGCGGTCCTCCGGGTAGCGCTCGTAGTAGCGCCGGTTGCGCTCCAGGATGCGCTCGTACGTCGCGCGGTAGACGTCGTCGGTGTGGCGCCCGACCGGCGCGAGCCCGCCGGTCACGAACGCCTCGCGCAGGCCTTCCGGCGCGAGCGAGAGGTAGCTCATGACGCAGAAGCCGCCGAAGCTCTGACCGAGGACGCTCCACTGCTCCACGCCCAGCTCGGCGCGGATCGCCTCCGCGTCGCGCACGATCGAGTCGGCGCGGAAGTGGCTCAGGTACTCGGCCTGCTCAGCCGCGCTGAGCCCGGGCAGCTGTGCCGACCGGCGTGGAGCGACCCGTGCCGCGCTGGTCGAGCATCAGCACGCGGAAGTCCTGCAGCGCCCGGTCGAGAAAGCCGGGCGAGCTCGGATGCCGCGTCGGCCGCGTGGCCTCGTATCCCGGGCCGCCCTGGAGGAAGACGAGGAACGGCCGCTCCCGCCCGTCCGGATCGGCGATCTCCCGCGCGAACACCCCGATCGCGGGTCCGCCCGGACGGTCGTGGTCGAGCGGCAGCGAGAACTCGTGCTCGGTCAGGACGAGCCCGTGCGTGGTGTACGTGACAGCCGGCACGACGCTCAGACCGCCGGCGGGAGCAGCTCGGCGTGATGGTCCTCGGGCGGCCACCCGTGGGCGTAGACGACCAGGTCCTCCCCGCCATGGTTGACGCTCTGGAGCGCCGTTCCGGCGGTGACGTGGACGAGGCTGCCGGCCGGGACGTCGCGCCGCTCCGGCGGCTCGCCCAGGTAGATCGACAGCGTCCCGGCGAGCACGACGAACGTCTCGTCCTGCGTCGGGTGCCGATGTCGCTTCCCCGCCGCGCCAGGTTCGTAGCGCCACACGTTCGCTCGCACGTGCTCCATCCCGGCGAGCTCGCTCAGCTCCGCGACATGGCGGGCCGGCTCCCCCTCGCCTTGCGGGCGCGTTTCCCACTCCTGCTCCGGTGGCGCGATGACGCGATAGCCCATCGATCGAGCATCGCACGTGGGATCCACGGAGCGCCGCGCGCCGTATCCGTGGTCATGACTGAGCGCGTGTGGGACTACCCCCGGCCACCGGCTCTGCAAGCGTGCTCGCAGCGGGTGCGCGTGGAGCTCGGCGGCGAGACGCTGGCCGACTCGACGCGTGCGCTGCGCGTGCTCGAGACGAGCCATCCGCCGACGATCTACGTGCCGCCTGACGACGTCCGCCTCGATTTCCTGGTGGGGAGCTCCGCGCCGTCGTCATGGTGCGAGTTCAAGGGCGCGGCGCGCTACTTCGACGCGGTGGTCGGTGGCGAGCGCTCGCGCGCCGTGGCGTGGGCGTTCCCCGAACCGTCGCCGGGCTACGAACCGCTGCGCGATCACGTCGCGTTCTATCCCGGACGCGTCGACGCCGCGTGGCTCGGCGAAGAACGTGTCCTCGCCCAAGCGGGAGACTTCTACGGCGGCTGGATCACCGCCGACCTCGTCGGCCCGTTCAAGGGGCCGCCGGGCACGCTCGGCTGGTGAGGTGCGCGCCAGAACATGATTGGTCCGGCGCGAGGTCGGATAGGGCTAGGGGATGACGAAAAGCCTTGAGATTCCGACCATCGACCTCCCCGGCGAGGTCTCCATCCCCCAGTTCGGCCTCGGCGTGTTCCAGGTCCCGCCCAAGGACACGGCCGCGAACGTCCTCCAGGCGATCGAGATGGGCTACCGCCACATCGACACCGCCAAGGCGTACGGCAACGAGGCGGGTGTCGGCCAGGCCGTCCGCGCCTCGGGCCTCGACCGCTCCGAGTTCTTCATCACCACGAAGTGCTTCAACGACGACCACGGCTACGACTCGGCGACGCGCGCGCTCAAGACGAGCCTCGACCAGCTCGAGATGGAGTACGTCGACCTGTACCTGATCCACTGGCCGGTGCCGTCCCAGGACCGCTACGTCGAGACCTGGCAGGCGTTCATCGAGGGCCAGCAGGCCGGCCTCGCGCGCGCCATCGGCGTGTCGAACTTCCAGGCCGACCACCTGCGCCGGATCGTCGACGAGACGGGCGTCACGCCGGCGGTCAACCAGATCGAGCTGCATCCCTACCTGCAGCAAGCCGGCCTGCGCCGCGAGCACGCCGACCGCGGCATCGTCACCGAGGCGTGGAGCCCGCTGGCGCAGGGCGAGGTGCTCGACGACCCGGTCATCGGCGAGATCGCGGAAGCGCACGGCAAGACCCCCGCGCAGATCGTGCTGCGCTGGCACATCGAGCTCGGCAACGTCGTGTTCCCGAAGTCGGTCACCGTCGAGCGGCTCCAGGAGAACATCGACATCTTCGACTTCGCGCTCTCGGCCGCCGAGATGGAGCAGCTCGAGGCCGTCGATCGCGGCGAGCGGATCGGGCCGGATCCGGACACGTTCGTCCGGCCTTAGTCGACGTCTTTGCGCGGCGCTTCGGACTAGGGATCGGCCTTGGTGGCCGGCGGGTCCCGTCAGGAGATGGGGCCCGCCGTCGAATTTTCGAAATATTGCTCGCCGGCCCGAAGCGCTCGTTTCTGCCACCCGCCGGAGGAACGGTGACGGCCGGGCGTTGACTAGGCAAGAAGCGGGGCTGGTCTCCCGCGACCGTGATCTCACGCTGTGAGTGCTCCTGTCACGCGGAAGGGGCACTCGCGGCGATCAGAGCGCCACGAGAGCCGATGGCCGTCATGCGTCTTGAACGGGCACGGAGCTCAGCGCTCTTGACTGAGCGACGAAGTTCATCGACCCGCTGCGGGTCAAACGCTGACCAGCCCGGCGGCGCCATAGCCGGGATCATGCCCGCACCGGTCGTTATCTCCAGGAACAGCGCTTGTACCAATGGCGGTCGGGGCAGCACGCGGTGGACGGGACCGGGGCCTCGGTCGTCAGCGCAGTCGCAGCCTCCGGTTGATGCGCTGGACCTGGCCGTCGACGCTCCGGACCGCCACGATGAGCCGGTAGCGGCCGCGGCGGGCCCGCACGCGCATCGCAAGCCGCCGATGGCCCGCACGGACTTGCCAGCTGCGCCGGGCCACGGTCCGGCCGCGTCGCGTCGTCACGCGGGCACCCACCCTCGCGGCCAGGTTGGTGCGGATCGCCAGCCCGAGCCGGAATCCTCCACGAACGCGCCGCACGCGGACGCGGTTCAGCACCGCCCGGAGCGTCGTGATCGTTGGAGGCGGCACGGTCCTGATCGTGGGAGGCGGCACGGTCGCCGCGCGCGCCACAGCGTCGAACACGGCCGTCACGCGGGTGATCGGCCCGACGGTCAGCGCGCAGCGCGCGCTCTTGCCGCACCCGCGGCGCCAGCGCACGAACCGGGAGCCGGGCGACGCGTCGGCGACGAGGACGAACCGCTCTCCGTAGCTGGTCTCGACCGAGCAACGCGACCCGCAGTTGATCCCGCTGCCGCTCACTTTGCCGGAGCCGTCGCCCGCTTTGCGGGCCCTGAAGCGGGCGCTGGCCCTGGGCGGGTACTGCCCGTCGTTCTGGGCGCCGGCGAACTCGACCGCGGCCCAGCGCGTGCGCTCTGCCACCACGCGGCAGACCGCCCCGTCGGTTGAGTCGCACCCCGCGCGCGTGGGTGACGGATCTGTCTCCCAGACCGGGGTCGTGCCGACCGCCGTGAGCGTCACCTCCTCCCCCGTCGGGAAGGACGCCGTCGCCTCGTCGGGGCAGTCCGCCGGGACCTCGTCTTCGGCGAATGTGCAATCGAGTCCCGCCGGGGTGCTGAACACGCGCCCGGGGCCGTTTACCCGTACGAAGACGTTCTGGGTGGCAAAGGTCGCTGTGATCGACCGCCGCAGCTCGTCGAGAACGAGGGTGCAGGGCGCCGCGTCGAGGCAGTCGTCGTCACTCCAGACCGGGAAGGGGGCGGCGAATGGCGACGGCGTCAGCGCCACCGCACGTCCGGGAAGGTATGGGAACGGGCAAACCACACCGCCGCGCTGGTCGCTGTTACAGGTCTGCTGGCCGGTCTCTCCCACCTGCGGATTCGACACCGTGGCGGTGACCGATCCGCCGCCGCCGTTGGCGACGACGAGCAGCAGCGCCGCCGGGCGGAAGGCGGCGTCGACGCCCGTCTCACCGGACGGAAGCACGTCGACGGTGCAGCGCAAGGGATCGCTCGGCACCTCCTCGCAGCCGAACCGCCAGCCCGATTCGTCCACCGGGTCGCCCTGCTGATCCGGGACACCGAAGGCGTAGCCGGGTGCCGGCGTCGCAATCAACGTGACGTCGTTGTCGGCGGCGAACGGGGCGGTGCACGTGCCGGGGCAGTCGATCCCCGGCGGGTCACTCGTCACGCGGCCGAGGCCGTCGGACACGGTCACGCCGATCGCTTGCGCGTGCGCCGCAGTCGGGACCACCAGGAGGGCGGCGGAAACGACAAGGCACACAGCGAGCCATGCGCGCGGACCGGAGCCCGTGGTGGGCCTCGGCGCGCGCCCGTCGCAACGCTTGCGCGCGGGTGAGGGATTGGAGGCCAGACTGCGCATTATTCGAGAGACATCGACCGTCTCACCGGCCGAGAGCAGTGTCAAGGGCGGATGACCACCAGGCGTCATGGCGTCGCCTTCCAGACTTCCGCAAACGCCGACGGATGTGAGCGTGAGCCGATCGTCCGGGGGCAGCGGGATGAGAGCGACCGGTGGAACGTCCCGGTCCGGCTCAGTCGCGGCTTGCGGCATCACGAGCGTCAGGGGAGACTGTGCGGTAGCTGTGCGTTCGCGTGAACCCCAGTCGCCCGACCGGCGTGGGCTCCCGTCGACACGAGAGCCGGGGAGGGGCTCGCTCCGGGTGTTCTTGAGCTATCGCCGCGAGGATGCAAGCGGGCACGCGGGGCGCCTCTATGACCTGCTCGCCGCGCGCTATGGCGCCGAGCGGGTCTTCATGGACATCGACGCCGTCCCGTTGGGGTCAGAGTTCGGCGAGGCGATCAGCCGAGCCGTAGCATCATGCGACGTTCTCATCGCGCTCATCGGCCGCGGCTGGCTGCAAGCGACGGACTCCGATGGTCACCGACGGCTCGACGACCCTGACGACTTCGTCCGGAGCGAGATCGAGAGCGCGCTAGCGCAAGACATCGTCGTGGTCCCGGCTTGCATTCAGGGTGCCGAGATTCCGCGGCCGCACGACCTTCCACCCTCGCTGGCCCCGCTGACCAGTCGGCAGGGGATCCACCTCAGCGACACGGGCTGGAGGGACGACGTGGGGCGCTTGATCCGGCAACTGGAGGCCGTGGGGGGACAGCATCCTGATCACCCCGCGGCAGCGGACGCAGCGGACCGCCCGCCGCACTCCCCGCGATCGCGCCCCACGGGTCGCACCGTCGCAGCCGTTGTGCTCGGCTTCCTGCTGCTCCCTGCCGCGTTGGCGGGCGTGCTGTTGTTACGAGGCGGCGAAGACGGTCGCGACGGGTCATCGCCGAAGCCCGAGGCGCCGTCGCCCACACGCCGCGTCGCCATGAGCGGGCTGAAGGTCGAACGGCCCGTGACCTTCGGCGCATACCTCAGACGCATTCACCAGCCGCCCGGCGGGTTGGCGGACGCCGTGTTGAATGAGCGCGGCGCGCTCGTCTCATTTGACTTCGTCATCGAGGGCTTTAAGGGCCGCCGGTTGCCGCTGGTGCGGCAGCTCATTGACGCGCGCGGCGGCGACGTGCTCGGCGAGGACCGCGACATCTCGCTCACGCCCGAAGCGACCAAGGACAGCGGAAACTGGCCGATCTGGGTGCCGCTGCGGAAGGCCCAGCACCGGCGGGTGTTCATTCAGGTCCAGCTCTACGAGCCGCGAGGGATCATTGCGCTCAAGACCCTCCGCACGCGGAATTTCCCAGTGAAGTGAGCCACCCCGTCCCCGGCGAGGTTTCGCACCACCAACGACGGCATCGTCGAGCGCGTCGTATTCGTACTCGCTCGAGGCGTCCGACCTCGCGCTCTATCTAGCCCGCGCGATCACCGACCTGCGCACGGCGACGCTTGAGCAGATCGGAGACGTTGGCTGACGGGAGCCGAGCGGTGCCAGCGGAGCGAGTTGGCGGCAGGCCGGGTGATTGCGCTCCGCGGTCCGGCACTCGGCGCTGTCCCGCCAACGCACGCCCGCTGGAGCTTTGCGCGAGAAGTGATAGCCCGCAGCCGCTCAGTCGCGGTGCCTGTGCGTCGATGCGAGAACGCGGACGAGGGCTTGTCAGGCCGATCCCGCGCTGCGGCTGATCGCACGTGTGCAATTGGGGGGCGCTCAGTCGCCCCGCTTCGCGGCGCCTGCACGCTCGGGGCACGCGCGCGTCGATACGACGCGGGCGTGCACGAGGACACCGCTGGCGTTAGGGCGGCCAAGCAACGAGCCGTCTGTGCGCGTCACGTAGGCCGCCAGCGCCTTCTCGTCGGCGATCCGCTCGGCTCGTAGCCCGGCGCTCGCCAGCGTGTCATCGAGATGGCCATCGGGGATGCCCCAGCGCAGGCGTTCCCCGACCGCGGCGACCGACCGCACAAGTTCACGGGCCCCGTATAGGTCGCTGCCGCCGCGCAGCACGCTAGCCCACGTAGCGTCGAAGACGACCGACGTGCGCGGCGAGGTGTGAGCGCCGACCCACGAGAGGACCGCGCTGACGGCCTCGCCGGGCAAATACGAGGCCACGCCGCACCAGATAAACAACGTCGCAGCACTCTCATCATGCCCCGCGCGCGCCAGCTCCATCGCAAGGTCCTCGCGCGCGAAGTCGATCGACACAAAAGAGACCCCTCGCGGCTCCTCGCGCAGCAGCCGGCGAAGCCGCAAGAGCTTGCTCGCCTGGCTCGCAGGGTGGTCGACCTCAAACACGCGCAGTCCCACGAGTCGGTCGGCGAACCGGTACGGACGCGAGTCAAAGCCAGCGCCCAGCAGCACGAGCTCGTCCAAGCCGCCACCGACCTCACTCACCATGATCTCGTCCATGAACTTGACACGGGCGATCTCGCCCGCATATGCGCCCGGCAGCATCCGGTTCAACCGCCGCAGGAAGAGCGGGCGGGTCGGCCTGTGTTTCGCGAACGTCGTCACGTTGACACCGCCGAGGAAGCAGGCCGCCATGTCATCTGGGCACCGAACGGCCGGGTCGTGCTCGAGCGCGCCCGCGGCGCGAACCGCCGCTGTCCCTTCGGCCGTACTGCGAGGCCGCAGCGGGTTACGTCCACGCTCACCAAGCGCCACAGAGCAATCCTAGGGCGGCGCCCGATCAGCCACCAACGGAGGCGCCCGTCACACGACTTCCGCTTCCGCATGCTGAGGGCGGCAAGTGCTGCTTTGCGCGAATTGCAGGAGCGCCGGCTGGCAGCGCGCGCCACGCGTGCCTGTCGTCCCACCAGGCGGGCGCTCTCGGCAGGCGAGACATCGCTCTTGGGCCAGTTGCCGCTCCTGTTCGTCCGTCGCGACAGCGATCCGTCACCCGGACCAGAGCTGTCAGGCGCTTGCCCAATTGCTGACACTCAGCGCAACTGGCGCGGGTGGAGCGTGGGCAGCTGGGCGTAGCGGTCGGGGAGGACTGCTACGTCGCGGTCCCGGCAGCGAGTGGCGGGCCCAGTACCTCCATGCCCTGGGTTTCGCGCGCGATGCGCGCGAACGCGTCGACGCCGCGCTCGTCCGGCGTGAGCTCCGAGTAGCGGAGGAAGAACCGCTCGAATCTGACGTCGGCGGGGGCTAGCGTGGCCACGAAGCGCGCGACCTCGGCACCAACGTTCTGCCAGGTGTGTGGCGTGCCGCGCGGAATGAACACGAACGCGCCCGCGGGCGCGTCGACGTCGCGCGAGCCGAGTCTCACCCGGTAGCGCCCCTTTAGAACGTAGATGGTCTCGTCCTGGTCGCGGTGAACGTGCAGCGGCGGCCCTTCGCCCGGCGCAGCCGTCCCCTCGATGACGGTCAACGCGCCGCCGGTCGCGTCCGCCATCGCCTTGAACGTGAGTCGGCCGCCCGTCGGGTTCTCGACGGACGGGCCTTCCTCCGGGCCAGATGAAATGGCTCGGCTGCGGCCATGGGTGCGAGCGTCCCATCTCGCTGCGGGACGGTCAACGGTGGCGCGAGGGTCAGGTGCCACGACCCGGGGAGCGATTGCACCAAAAGCGCTGATCCGCAGCCCACTCAGTGCTGCTTTGCGCGACGAGCGGCGTCCGCTCGTTCGAGTCTCGGCACTGTTGATGGTTTGGCGGTGAGCGCCTCTGCGGTGGCCGGCTCGCGAGCCTCAGGCCTCCTGGGGGACGGCCGTCGGCGTGCCTATGGGAGGCGGCACGTGGATGACGGCGGCGGTCAGGAACAGTGCGGCGAGGGTGATGCCGAGCAGGGAGAAGCCGCCGAGCGCAAGCGCTAGCCCGCCGGCGGCTGCGCCCAGTAGGTAGCCGAACTGATTTGCCGCCGCGCGCAGTGACATGACGGCGACGCGGTCCTCGGATGCGGTGTCCATGCCGAGCGCGCTGGCGACCATCGTGCGGCGTCCGTTCACGAACGCCATCGTCGCGAGCACAGCGATCGTCACAGGCACGTCGAGCCGGACGGCGCCGAGGGCGAGGACCGCGCCCCCCTGGAAGGCGGTCACGCCGGCGAGGAGCCCGCGCGTCGGGTGCGCTGCCCGACGCCGCGCGCCAAACGCGCCCGGCAGCATCGCGGTCGCCATCAACGCGAGACTGAGCGCGACGATGGTCGACGAGATCGAGTAGCTCTCGCGCAGGAGCGCCCCCGAGTAGGTGAGCACGGCGGCCCAGGCCGCGTTCGCCAGCAGCTCACCGAAGGCGAAGCGCGCCACATCAGGCCGTCGCCACGCGCTCATCGCCTCGCCCGTGCGCCGGGAGGACACCTCCGGGGGCCGCAGGCGTACGAGCGCGAGAGCAACGAGTCCGGCCACGGCCGGCACGGCGACGAACGCCCACCGCCACCCGTGCTCGGCGACGGCGCCGATCACCGGCATGCCGACGATCCACGCGGCCGGCATGCCGACGATCGTCCAGGCGAGCACGTGTGGCCGGTTGGCCGGCGTCGGCCATTCGCCTGCAGCCGCGATTCCGACCGCGACGAGCAGCCCGACGCCAACGCCGAGCACGGTCTGCGCGGCGGCAAGCACGAAGAACGACGGTGCCGCGGCGCTCAGAAGCGATCCGGCCACCACGAGCGCGGTCCCGAGGCTGAGCAGCGCGCGCAGCCCCGGCCGCCGAGGCGCGATCGCGACGATCAGCGCGGCCACGCCGCCCGTGGCGCCCGAGATCGCGCGCAGCTGGCCGGCGGCGGCGGCCGAGACGCCGAACTCCCGCGCGACGTCCACAAGGATGGGCGACAGGACGAGCAGCGCCGACTGCGACGCGAACAAGCACGCAAACAGCACTGCGCTGGGATGTCCGAGCGTGCGTACCCGCGCGCTCGCCCGTGTCATGTGTCGCCGCCCGGGCATGCGCTTCCGCCCACGTCCTACGCCGCCTTGGGCCCGATCACGATCAGGTTCTCGACGCGCATCAGCAGCCTGCCCGCCGACGCCGTCGATGCTTCGATGTCTCGCTCGTGATCAGCCAGTACGGTCATACCCGGTCTTTCGTCGAAGTTGTCCGACAACTTTCGTCGGTCCGGGGTCCCCGCACAGCGGTGCGGCCACGTGTGGCTTGGTTCGGGAAGCCGCCTCGCGCGATTCGGCTGCCCGCACCTGGCTAGCACGCAACTGCGGTCGCCCCCCGTCGGGAGCACACTCCGCCGGCACACCGCCTGTCGCTTAGAGAGCTGGACGATCTCGTCGAGGTCAATGGGTTATCGGTCAGCTTCCGCCCGACGGGACTGGTCTTCGTCGCATCACGCTCGCGAGCGCAGGGTTCTGCCATCCGACACCGCTCCTCTGCGCGAGAAGCGCTACAACGACAGCCGGGTGCTTCACCGTGCGCGGGGCGGATGATCGCGACAGAACCTGCGGAGTGCGTCGTTGAACGGGCGCGGGTTCTCGAGATTGCTGACATGACCCGCGCCCGGGATCACCACGAGTTCGGCATCCGGGATCGCATTCTCGAACTGGCGTGCAACGTCGAGCGGGGAGCGCGTGTCCGCGTCGCCCCAGATCAGCAGGGTGGGCACGGCGATGCGCGGCAGCAGATCGCGCTCGTCGGCCTCGGCCATCTTGGACAGCTGGCTTTCGAGGCTCGCGGGGCGGGCCGCAACGGTCATCTCCTCCAGAAGGAGCGCGAACTCCGACGGAGGCTTGCCGGCGAACAGCCCGGGTGGGTCATAGCGCTCCCCTGCCGCGAGCATCTCGCGCACGCCCTCGATCCGCGTCAGCACCTCCTCCGCGGGCAGCGATCCCTTCCACCCGGCGTACGTGTCTGCGAACGTCAGCGACCCCACCCACGCGGGATGGTGGCGGTAGAGCTCGAGCACGACGGTGCCGCCCCAGGAAAGACCCGCGACGTGCGCCGGACCCAGGTCGAGCGCGTCGATAACCGCCGCGAGGCAGTGCGCGTAATCGGCCAGGCCGAAGTCCGCAGGCAGATCGTCTGAGCGGCCCGCACCTGGCTCGTCCCAGGCGACGACTGTGAACTCGTCTGCCAGCGCGGAGATCTGCGGCTGCCACATGCGTCCGTCCACCCCGGCGCCATGCACGAGCACGAGCGCCGGCCCATCGCCGACGCGTTCGAAGGCGATCTGAACGCCGTTCGCCCGAACGACCTCCACGACCGCAACCTACACGCCAACGGCGGCCCAAACCGTGCTTCGCGCCCCCAACCTCACTGCTCCTTTGCGCGACAAGGAGCAGTACGTTCGGCGAGTCGCTTACCGCCGCACCGGCCTGTCAGCCCTTGGAGCGGGCCACTTCCGGTTCGGTCGCGTGGCGATCTGAGCGATGAGCTGGTCCATCGGCATGTAGATCCGCAGCGACTTGATCTTGCCGCCATCGACGTCATAGAACACCGAGTACGGCACGCGAACTGGATTGCCGGTTGCGCTCACGCCTGAGAAATCGCCGATGTGAGTGCCGACGAAGAAAGCCTCTGCGGCCGCGCCGTGCTCGTCGACCACCAGGCTGGTGAACTCGGGCTCAGCGTCGAACGCCGTTTCGTGCAGGTAGCGGATCGTCTGCTCGGCCGCCTCGGCACCCCGCGTCTGTTGGTCGGTGCAAATGAGCGCGAACTCGGTGTCGTCGTCAAAGAATCGGCCGTACGAGCCGCGCGCGAGCACCACCTCCGGGTACTGCTGCACGAACTTGCTCAGCGGACATCGCTACCTCCTGGTGCGCGCCGCGGAAGACCGACCGGCGGCAGCGCCAAGTCGAGATTTCTCCAACGCTCTCACGACCCGCCAGCGCCGGTCAAAGGGATGCGAGGCCCGCGTCACCCGACCTGACTCCGAGCACCTCCTGTCACGCATCCCGCCTGCTCTTCGTGCCGTACGAGAGGGTTTGATGCCAGCTTCTCGGCGCTCGCATCCGGCGCGCGCGACTGTGGGCAGAACTTAGCCCGCGGGCGCCCGGCGACAGTCCTTGCCGCCCACCTGGACGACTCGCAGCGCCAGGTCGGCGCCCGGGTGCTCCTCGCCCGGTGCCGGGAAGAGGGCGCACTCCGCAGGGGTCACGCAGCCGCACTGCTGCGCGACTTCGAGCCATCCCTTCATCGCCTTGGTGCGCTCGAGGAGCGCCTCGACCTCGTCGAGCTTCTGGCTCGAGAGCGAGCGCATCGGCTCGCCGAGGCCGTCGGCTCCGTCGATCAGCTCCTTGATCTCGCGCAGTTTGAAGCCGGCGCTCTGGGCGACGCCGATGAACCCGAGCTTGCCCAGCACATCCGCGTCGTAGCGCCTCTGGCCCCCCGAACGATCGGGCTTGGGAAGCAGGCCGATCCGCTCGTAGTAGCGGATCGAGGACGTCGCCACTCCGGCGCGTCGCGCCACCTCGCCGATCGTCAGCTCCGGGAATCCATCCATTCTGAATGAGGCCCTTGACTTGAACCGCGGTTCAAGGCCGATGGTAGTCCGCGAACGGTCCAACCGACAAGACCCGGGGAGGTAGACAGATGACCGTCAAGACCCGCACATCGTTCGATCTCGAGGCGTTCCGACGCGGCTATGAGGAGTGGGACATCGACGCCCTGCTCGCGCTCTACGCCGACGACGTCGAGTTGATCCAGATCGATCGCGACAACCCACCGAGCGCCCCGCGCGTTCGGCACGGCAAGGAGATGTTCAAGGGCATGTTCGAGCACTGCGCCTCCGCCGGCGTCAAAGCGACGGTGGAGAACGCGGTTGCGGGTGAGCATCGCGCCGCCGCGACCGTCACCTGCGAGTTCCCGGGCGGCCGCAAGGTCGTCGCGAACGGGATCTTCGAGCTCAACGATGCTCGCATCGTCCGCGAGCGGCAAGTCCTGTCAGGCGATCCGAAGTAGCAAGCCGACCACCTTTGCGTGCGCCGAGGACGCACGCGGCGTCAGTACCCGCCAAACCGACCGAACAGGAGGTAGGCAATGCCGAAGGCATCGAAGGAAACGGCGTCTGAGCATGAGACGCTCGATGGCTACGAAGGCCACTTCGAGCACTTCGCAGACGGCTGGACCGTGGGTTTCGAGACCTACACGCAGGACGCGGATCTGTCCCCGTTCTTCAAGGGGCTCACGAATGACGAGTGCCAGTGCGAGCACATGGGCTACGTGATCAAGGGAAAGGTCGCGTTTCGCTCAGGCGACACCGAGGAGGTCTTCCAGGGCGGCGACGCGTACTACGTCGGCCCAGGCCACACCCCGATCCTCTACGCCGGCACCGAGGTGGTGGAGTTCAGCCCCACCGAGGAGCTCGGCCGGACCATGGAGGTCGTGACCAAGAACATGGAGGAAATGGAGTCCGCGTCCTCCTGAGGAGCAGCCCGGGCGCCCGCAACTAGCGGGCGCCCGCCGGCCGCGCCGGTCAGGGCCTCAGCGCAAATGACCAGCCTCCCGCTTCGCGCGCGCTGAGCAAGCGCCTCGGCGAGCTCGGCACAGGTGTCCGCTTCGGACGCGTGAGGCCGCGCTGCTCGGCTCACTCCCCGTGACTCGGAGTCCTGCTACGCGGAGGCGGGCGGACGTCGCCGGCCGGGCCGGGTACGCCCGACGCGCGCCAGCCGCCACGGGCGGGACCAGAGACCAAACGCGACTGCGGGCAGCAGGATGAAGGCGTAGCTGTAGACCGTGCCTTCGAACAGCGTGTCAGTCGCGATGTCGCCGCCGAAACGCCAGAGCCGCCAGACCTCCCACTCCCATGTCGTCGCACCCGTATGGCGGTCAAACGTGTCCATGGTGTTGAAGGTCGGCACACGGATCACCGTGAGTGCGGCGAGGACGGCGACGGTGATGAGTGCGGCCCTGATGCCGGCATGCACGCGTAGGGCAGTCCGTCCTTGACCCGCGCCGTATTCGGCGCCCAGTTCCTCGAGGTTCCCGAGGCGCCTGAGAGCTTCGCGCTCGCCAAAGTCGGCGCTCGCCTCATGCAGGTTGGCCCGGACCTCGGCGATGATCTGACGACGGCGCGCGCACGGAATGTCGCGCCGCTGCAGCGCCCAGCGCAGTCGCATCAGCGCGAAGCGGGTGCGCGGGCCACTCACGTCCGGGACGCCTGTAGCGAGGTTGGCGCATGGTCAAGTACCGGATCGTTGGTGCGCGTTCGCGAGCTTGACGGCGCAGCGCGCTCTCGGCGCAAGAGCGGGTCGACGGCAGTCACGAGCGCGCGCCACGCCGCAGTGCGGACCTCGAGCTGCTGGGCCCCGTCCGCTGATAGCCGGTAGTACTTGCGAGGCGGTCCCTCCCCACTGTTTACGACACGTGATTCGAGCAGCCCGTCGCGCTCCAGGCGCGATAGTGCGGGATAGATCGATCCTTCGGCAACATCGGTCAGCCCGAGTCCCCGCACGCTGCCAACGAGTTCGTACCCGTACGACTCGGCGGTGGCAACGCGTTCAACCTGCGGCGGCGGGCGACTCGCTCAGCGGGGTCTCGGGTGGTGGGCGGTCTTGCGCGTACTGGAGGACCACGGAGACGACTCCGGCGACGGGTACCGCCAGGAACACGCCGACGATGCCGGCGAGGATGCCGCCGGCGCCGAGGGCGACCACGATGACGGCCGGGTGGAGGTGCACCGCACGCGACATCAGAAGCGGGTAGAGGAGATGGCCCTCCACCTGCTGGACGAGGATGATCGCGCCGAGCACGAGCGCCGCATCCAGCAGGCCGCCCGAGACGAGCGCGACCAGCACCGCGAGCAGCCCGGCCACGAACGCGCCGATGAGCGGGACGAAGGCCGCGAAGAACGTGATGACCGCCAGCGGCACAACCAGCGGGACGCCGATGACAACGAGCGCAATGGCGATCAGAACGGCGTCGACGAACCCCACCATCGCGATACCACGGACATAGCCGGCGAGCGCGGTGTAGACGCGGTTGCCCACCTCATCCGCGTCGCCGCGGCTGCCCTTGCGCACGAGGCGGAGCACCCACGCCCACATCTCCGCGCCGTCCTTGAGCAGGAAGAAGCAGAGCAGCACGGCGACGATCAAGCCCGTCAGCACCTCGCCGAGCAGAACCGCACCGGAACCCAAGCCGCGCGCGAGCGGCCCGCTGTTCTCGCGCAGCGTCTGCAGGCCCTCGTCGACGCGGTCGCGGAGCTCCCGCTCGCTGAGATTGAACGGCGACTTCGCGAGCTGATCCGTCGCCTGGCGGACGCCGTCCTCGGCCTGCGTGCGCAGATCGCCGAGCTGGCTGCCCAGCGAGGGCGCCACCGCGGTGGCCACCGCGGCGAGCACGAGCACCGCGCCGAGCATGGCGAGCGCCGCGGCGAGCCCGTCCGGGACGCTGTGCTGCTTCAGCCAGCTGACGATCGGCAGGAGCAGCGTGCTGGCGAGGACGGCGACGATGATCGGGATCACGATCACCCGGAGATGCACGAGGGCGTAGACCACCACGGCCACCGCGCCCGCGATCGCCAGGAAGCGCCAGCTCGCCGCGCCCGCCGTCCGATACCACCCCGGCATCGCAGCGTCGCCGTGCGGCCGCGCACCGTCCGCGCGGACGGATGCGGCGCGCGCACCGACTACTGAACGGTCGTCTTGCTCCGAGGGCACCGCTCAGTGCTACCCACTGCATCGCGAGGGCGATCAGACTGGCCAACACGGACGCGTTCACGCTTCCCCTCGCGCGGTGAGCAGCGCTCATTCAACCGTGGGCGCTGCCAGTCGGGTGGTTGGTGCGGAAACGCTGATGTTCGCCCGAGACGTCCGCATCCATACGCGCGATCGGGACGTGGCGAACCGTTGCGCCACTTGATGCGTTCTCTGTGACACGGCAGCGGATGCCCGGCACAGATGCCGAGCTCTCCAGGAATGGTCGAGCCGCCGCGCACGGATGCGCGGCTGGCTCAGTCTCCTGAGCGTGGCCGGCCGCTGCTTCTGCTCAAAGCTCGGCCGGGGCCCTCTAGCGGAGCCGTGCGTGGAGGTCGTATCCGGGTCCCCGTTTCAACGCAAGTAACTCGAGTAACCAGGGACTGACAGAGTAGTGAGGTGACGCCGCGTCAGCAGAGTGCCACCGCCAAGAGGACGTCGCCGCGTCCTCGATTGCTGCTTGATCGGCGCTCGGATTCGCGGGATAGTCGGCTTGCCGGGCGTTTCCGTGCGGAACCGGGAGGTTGGGATGCGACGCGTGGGATTCGTAGCCGTGCTCATCGCGGGTGGTTGCGCCTGGCTTGGGATCGCCGGGGCGGCAGAGGCCAGAAATGGGGACGGCCGGGTCGTGACCGTCATGACCCGGAATGTCTACATCGGGACGGATCTCGACCCGATCTTCGCTGCGCGCACCCAAGCGGCGCTGCTGTCGGCGACGGCGACTGCGTTCCAGAACGTTCAGGCGACGGACTTCCCGGCTCGTGCGCAGGCGCTGGCCGGTGAGATCGCCGCTGCGCAGCCCGACCTCGTCGGGCTCCAGGAGGTTGAGCTCATCAGGACCGGCCCGGTCGCCAACGCGGCGCCGGCCACCACCGTGGTGGGCGACTACCTCGAGTTGCTGCTCGCGGCGCTTAGGGCGCGCGGTCTGGACTACATGCCCGTGGCGATTAACGTCAACGCGGATGTCGAGGCTCCAAGCGCGCTCGGCCTCGACGTGCGCGCCACCGATCGCGACGTCATTCTCGCCCGTGGGCGCACGGTCAGGAAGATCCGAAATGTTCTGGAGCAGAACTTCGCGACGAACCTCACACTTCCGACGCTTGGCGGGCCGGTCACGATCGTGCGTGGTTGGTCGGCCGTCGACGTCAAGCTCCGCGGCCGGCGTGTGCGGTTCCTCAATACGCACCTCGAGGCGTCCTCGGCCCCGGTCCAGGTCGCGCAGGCGAACGAGCTTCTCGCAGGTCCGGCCAACACCCGACTCCCGCTGATTCTCCTCGGCGACTTCAACTCTCCCGCAGCGGGCACGGGAACGCCGACCTACGCCAACCTGCGCGCAGCGGGCTTTGCGGACGCCTGGAGCCAGGCCGAGCCGGGAGCAGAGGGCTTCACCTGCTGCCACGCATCCGACCTGCTCAACCCGCTTCCGACGCTCAACCGGCGGATCGATCTCATACTCCTCCGTGGCCACCACCGTCGCGGCGGGCGTCAGCGAGAACGCGACGGCGGATTTCTGGCGACGAGCGCCGAGGTCGTCGGCGACGAGCCAGCAGATCGGCTCGACCCGTCGGGTCTGTGGCCCTCCGACCATGCCGGCGTGGTCGCCACGCTGCGAGTGCCCCACCGGCGCGGCCGACCGTAGCGTCGCACGCGCCAGACACTGGTCGTAAGACGGACGGCCCTTACGAGTCGAGAGAGCAAGCAGCGCTGAGCCCACGCCGCTTTGTTCAACGTGCGGCAGGCGGATGATCGCGGCAGAACCTGCGGAGGGCGTCGTTGAACGGGCGGGGCTTCTCGAGATTGCTGACATGACCCGCGCCCGGGATCACCACGAGTTCGGCATCCGGGATCGCATTCTCGAACTGGCGTGCAACGTCGAGCGGGGAGCGCGTGTCCGCGTCGCCCCAGATCAGCAGGGTGGGCACGGCGATGCGCGGCAGCAGATCGCGCTCGTCGGCCTCGGCCATCTTGGACAGCTGGCTTTCGAGGCTCGCGGGGCGGGCCGCAACGGTCATCTCCTCCAGAAGGGTGGCGAACTCGGACGGAGGCTCGCCGGCGAACAGCCCGGGTGGGTCATAGCGCTCCCCTGCCGCGAGCATCTCGCGCACGCCCTCGATCCGCCTCCGCACCTCCTCGGCCGGCAGCGATCCCTTCCACCCGGCGTAAGTGTCTGCGAACGTCAGCGACCCCACCCACTCGGGATGGTGGCGGTAGAGCTCCAGCACCACGGTGCCGCCCCAGGAAAGACCCGCGACGTGCGCCGGACCCAGGTCGAGCGCGTCGATAACCGCCGCGAGGCAGTGCGCGTAATCGGCCAGGCCGAAGTCCGCAGGCAGATCGTCTGAGCGGCCCGCACCTGGCTCGTCCCAGGCGACGACCGTGAACTCGTCTGCCAGCGCGGAGATCTGCGGCTGCCACATGCGTCCGTCCACCCCGGCGCCATGCACGAGCACGAGCGCCGGCCCATCGCCGACACGCTCGTAGGCGATCTGAATGCCGTTCGCCCGAACGACCTCCACGGCCGCAACCTACACGCCGACGGCGGCCCAAACCACCCTTCGCCCGCCCCAGTGCCACTGCTCCTCTGCGCGATCAGACATTGCGTTGGCGTGACGTCCGTGGGAGTGTGAATCGTCGGCTCAGCGCACCGGCTCCTGCCCTCCGGCTGAAGGAGTTGAGATGGAAACCCCGTCGAAGAAGCGCGTTCTCGTCGTCGCCAACCGCACGGCCGCCACACACCGGCTGTTGGACGAGGTCGCACACCGGCGCGCGAGCGGCCCTTGCGAGTTCGCGCTACTGATCCCCGACGTGAGCGACCGCAAGCGGGCCGACTGGACGCTTGACAACGCGCTCCCGCTGCTTGGGCGCGCCGCCGGCGGCCCGGTGGAGGGCATCGTCGGTGGCGCCGATCCGTTCCTCTCCGTGTCCGACGCGGTGCGCGACGGCCACTTCGACGAGATCGTCGTCTCGACCCTGTCGAAGAAGACGTCGAAGTGGCTGCGACGCGACCTTGTCCGAAAGATCGAGGGCCTCGGGCTCCCGGTCACCACCGTCACACCCCGCGCGACCGGCGAGGGACTCACCGACAGGAAGGAGTTCGAAGCCGCGATGATTCCCCTCGCGTAGCGGCGCCGTCGATCCGGGGTCGGCTGCCGCGGATTCGCGTCAGCCCGCTGCGCGGGAGATCGCCCACTCTCCTCGGCCTGCCCCTTCGACCGCGCGAGCCAGCGCGTCGAACTCCGCGTCTTCGGGAATCACAGCGACGGCTCCGGCCCGAAGCGCCTGGAGTCCAAGCTTGTCCTCGCCGGCGCCCGTCAGCACGACCACGAGCAGCTCAGGATCAGCGTTGAGGAGCTCACGCGTCACCAGGATCCCGTCGAGCCCCGGCATCACGACATCGACGACCACGACATCAGGCCGGTCGAGCAGGCCGAGCCTGACCGCCTCGCGCCCGTCCTCGGCCTCTGCGACGACCGTCATCCCTCTAGCTCGGAGCGCGCGCTTGATCACGCGTCGAGCGACGGCGTCATCGCCCGCGATGACCACGCGCAACGGCGTATCCGCTGACATCCGTGTAACCACCCCTTCTCCCAGTCCCTGGTAACGCGAGCCGCTCTGACAACAACGCCGCTCGACGCACCACGCTAGCGGTAATCAGTTGTCGGAAATCCGACTGCTCGATCCGCGGCGGAGCGGCAGCGCGGGTCAACCCGCAGATCGCCTCGGTTCGCCGTGGCCGAATGGTCCGTCGCGGATCACCCCGCGCACCTGATCCACCGATACCGCATCCCCCGGGAAGTCCACCACCCACCACGTGGCCCCCGCCGCGGCATAGGGCGCCGGATCGCCTCCAGGCGGCAGCGCGGCGATGACGTCGTAGGGCTCAGCGACGTCCCTGCCCGCCTCCTCACGCAGCACGCTGAGCTGGGCGACGATCTCGGCGAGCTGATCGGGATGCTCGAGGTTGACGGGGAAGAACCCCTGGTGCCGAGCCGCCCGGCGCAGCGGCCTGGGCTTGCCGTAGAACCCGGCCACCCACACCGGCACGCCGGGCCGTTGGACCGGGCGCGGCAGGAAGCGCATGCCGTCGACCGTGTAGTGCTCGCCCTGGTGGTGCACTGGCTCACCCGACCATGCGGCCGCCAGGATCTCCAGCGACTCGTCGAGCATCCGCGCGCGCCGCTTGTCGTCGACCTCTTCGCCCGTCATCGAGTACTCGCTTCCGAACTCGTCGCTGCCGAGGCCGACCCCGAGCGTCAGCCTGCCGCTGCTGAGCCGGTCGAGCGTCGCGGTCTCCCTGGCGACCTTGACCGGTCGCCGCCGTGCGAGCGGCGTCACCATCGGCCCGAGCCGCACGCCCGCGGTCGCGGTGGCGATCGCCGCCAGCGTGATCCACGGGTCGGCCACCTCGACGACCGGCTCCCGCCAGCGCACGTGATCCCACACGAAGACCCCGTGCCAGCCGGCCTCCTCCGCCTCGCCGGCCAGACGCGCCACCAGCGCCGGGTCGGCAAGCGGGTCGAAGAGGGGCAGGAACAGGCCTGAGCGCACGCGGGCGACGCTACTCAGCTGGAGACGCCCGCCGCGCGGCGGTCGGTGACCGTCTGGAGCGCTTCGTCGATGATGGTCACCGCGAGGTCGATCTCGTCTTCGGCGACGGTGAGCGGAGGCGCCATGCGCAGGCAGCTGGCCTGGCCGCCGGTACCGCCGCGCACGAGGTTGATGGAGAGCCCGCAGCGCTGGCACTCGTCGGTGAGGGCCAGGCCGAGGTCGTCGGCCGGCTCGCGCGTGTCGCGGTCCTCGACGAGCTCGAGACCGCACAGGAGACCGAGGCCGCGCACGTCACCGATGTGCTCGTGACGCTCTTGGAGCTCGTTGAGGCGAGCGAGCAGGTACTCGCCGCGCGAGCGCGCGCGGTCGGCGAGCCCCTCCTCCTCGACGACGTCGATCACCGCCAGCGCGGCGGCGGCCGGCATCGGGTCTGAGACGTGCGAGGTCACGTGCACGAAGCCGCGCGCGTGGCACTCCTCCTCGATCGCGGCGCTGGTCATGACGGCGCTGATCGGCACGCCCCCACCCAGCGTCTTCGAGAGCACGAGCAGATCGGGCACCACGTCGTAGACCTCGAAGCCGTACATCCGACCGAGTCGCCCGAGCCCGGTCTGGCACTCGTCGAGCACGAGCAGCATCCCGCGCTCGCGCGCGAGCTCGGCCAGGCGCAGGAAGTAGCCCGGCGGCGGGACGATCACCCCACCGGCCGACAGCACCGGCTCGGCCACCACGGCCGCCGGCGAGCCGACGGAGGCCTGGTCGAAGAGGTCGAAGCCCGCCTCCAGGCACGTGCAGTCACAGGCACCGTCGCAATGACGGATCGGGCAGCGGTAGGCGTACGGCGCGGGCAGCGCAAAGGCCCCGGCCGCGGCCGGGCCGTAACCGCTGCGACCCGCCGCGTACGTGACCGCCGAGGCCCCGGCGGTCACCCCGTGCCAGCTGCGCGTCAACGCGGCGACCTCGAAGCGCCCGCTGGACAGCTTGGCCATGCGCAGCGCAGCCTCGATCCCCTCGCCGCCCGTCGAGAGCAGCATCACCCGGCGAAGCGGCTCGGGCAGCGTCCCGACCAGGCGGTCGGCGAGCGCGAGCACCGGCTCGGACAGCATCCACGAGTTGAGGTGCAGCACCTCACGGCATGCCGCCTCGATCGCTGCGACCACCCGCGGGTGGTTGTGCCCGACGGTGGCGCAGATCTGGCCTGCCGTGAAATCGAGCACCCGCTGGCCGTCCACCGTCTCCACGAACGACCCCGACGCCCGAGCCACGACCCCCTCCACGAAATCGCCTCCGTAGCGGATCAGCAGGCGGGCACGATCGTCCACGCCGGCAGGCTACCGCGCAGACTCGGCGCTCCGGAGGCTTGGCGGCGCGCGGATACGCTGCGCAGAGGTGGACGCGCTGCTGTTGGGACTGTCGCTGGGCCTGGGCGCGGGGCTCGCGCCAGGACCGCTGCTCGCGCTCGTGATCCGCTCGACGCTGCAGGACGGCATCGCCGCCGGCATCCGGGTCGCCTTCAGCCCGCTGGTGACCGACATCCCCATCATCGTCCTGGCCGTCGTCGTGGCCTCGTCGCTGCCAGAGAGCGCGCTCGGGGCGCTGGGCATCGTCGGCGGGGCCTTTGTGATCTGGCTCGGCGTGGAAGCCATCCGCGAGTCGCCCGCGCCAGTCGACGCAGCCGTCGGCGCCGCCCGCCCACAACGCGACCTCCTGCGGGGTGCGCTGACGAACGCGCTCAGCCCCCATCCCTGGGTGTTCTGGATCACCGTGGGCGCCCCGATCCTGGCGGAGCAGACGACGGGAGGTGGGGTGCTGTTCCTCGTCGCCTTCTACCTCCTTCTCATCGGCAGCAAGGTCACCATCGCAGGCGTCCTCTATGTGGGCCGCGAGCGTCTCCTCCAAGGCCGCGGCTACGCCATCGTCCTGCGCGCGTCGGCAGTGCTCCTGCTCGGCACCGGCTTGCTGCTGATGATCGAAGGACTTCAGACGATCGGGTGAGAGTGAGGCCCCGCCGAAGCGGGGCCTCGCGGACGGCTACGGGATGAATGTGAGGGTGAGCGGGATCCGGAACTCACCCTTGACGGGACTGGTTTCCTTGCCCTCGCTCACCGTGCCCCTCGCCCCGGCGTAGGCGCCCGTACCGCCCACGATCGAGTAGGGAAGGGTTGCACCCTGATCCGATGCCGGGCCCATGACGGTGATCGAGTCGGCCTTGTTGGTGAACAGGATGGTCGCCATGAACACGTCGAGCGACGGCCGCTTCACCTTCGTCGTGAGCGTGCCGAAGCCGGCCGTTCCGACGCGGGTGCTGCCGTCGTAGATCGCGCCATTGCCCGCGAAGATGTTCGCGATCCGGGGTCGCTGCTGCAGGCACTTGCGCGGCTTTGATGCGACGCAGTTGAACCCGATGTTGCTCTCCTTCACCCGCACCTCGAACGTCTTGGTGCCGACCGCGGCGGGGCCGACCGTTCCTCCGGTCCCCTGGCCGATCGCGGACGTAGCGATGACGCCACCGGTCAAGGCGCACACGACACCTACGAGAAGACGATTCATGTCCTCTCCTTTCGTTGGAATCTGCGACGCCAACTGTCGGTGGCCGGCGTCCGGAAAGCGTTACGAGGCGGCTGGCGGAAGTCGTGAAAGACCGCGACTTTCAGGGGCCTCGTCGGTAGGACAGGATCATGGCGCGCCTATGACCTCACGCCCTTATGCGCTGATGCTGGTGCTGGTGTTCGCCGTTCCGACGCCGAGTGCCGCCACCGCCAGCCCTCTGATTGGCGCGCCGGCGGGGTCGCCTTTGCGTCTGCTTCGGCCCGACTTGACCGCGCGCCGCGGCGGCCCCGTGCTGCCGCGAGACACCTTCGCGACGGTGCTGTCACCTGACCGCCGGCGATTTGCCGCTCTCACCCGGCGGAAGCTCGTCGTGTTCAACCGACGCTCGGGCCGGCGCGTTGCCACTCTGCCCGCCCACGGGGCGATCGCTGCGCTCTGGCCGACGCAGCATCGGCTCGTGACGTTCGGCGTCGACGCCGCCGGCAACGAGCAGCTGCGAGCAGTGCTGGTGGCGACCGGCCGCATCACGCGCCGCGTCCGGCTCACCGAGCGCCTCGATGCCGAGGTCAGCGGCAAGCGCGTCCGCGTGCTCCAGCGCACCCGCAGTGGCCTCGAGCTGGATACGTTCCGCGCCGAGGGGCAGCGGGTTCGCCGGCACCGCTTCGCTCTGCCCGCCGGCGTCCCCCCGAGCTTCATGGGCGGCTCACTGCGCGACGGCATCGTGCTCCTCTCGACCACCACCGCCGCGGTCGCGCCGTACCGCCACGATCTGGTCCCGCTCGGCGGCGCCGCTCATCCCATCGGGCTGACCGGCGCGGTCTACCGGTTCGTGACACCCAGCATCGTCGCCGATGCCGAGGGCAAGCTGGCCAGCCTCGACCGTCGGGCGCTCACGGTCAGCCGTGAGGTCACCGACGCGCCGGGCGGCTGGCTGACGCCGGTCGCCGGCGGCGTTGCGGTCGGTCTGGGCAGCCGCTTCTACGACAACCATCTCGCGCTCGTCGCCGAGCACCCGTCTGCGCCGGCTGCGGCGTCGGCACCGGTCGCGAGCGGCACTCGCCTCTACGCGCTCACGCTGCGGTGCACCGCAGCGGGCCGCGCCGATGGCGCGATCGGTGTCGGTGCGCGGAGCGGATCTGTCGTCGCGCGCCGCAAGGGTCCGTTCGCCATCGGGCGGCTCGGCGGCCCCGTCGCCAGGCCTGCCAAGGACGGCTGCGACTAGGAGACGGCCTTCTTCACGAGGGCGGTGATCTTTCTCTCCTCGGCGGGGCCGAGCTTGAGGATCGCGAACGAGGTCGGCCACATGTCGCCGTCGTCCAGGTTCGAGCTCGGATCGAAGCCGATGGTGCTGTAGCGCACCTTGAACTTGCTCGCCGGCTGCATGAAGACGCAGACCTTGCCGTTGCGCGCCCAGCCGGGCATGCCGTAGTACGTCTTCGAGGCGAGCATCGGCGCGTGCTCGCGCACGATCGCGTCGATCTTCTCCGCCATCTTCCGCTCGTCGTCGGGGAGCTTGGCGATCGCCTCCGCGAGCGCCTTGTCGAGGTCCTGCTGCTTCTGCGACGCCTTCCGCTCGGCGGCGGCCGCCTTCATCGCGGCGCGCTCCTCGGCGCTGAACCCGCTCTTCGTGCCCTTCTTCGTCTCAGCCATGCGACACATGCTAAGTGTCGCTTTCCATGCGAATCAGCAGTCGCGGGCAGCCCTCGCCGAGTGCTGCTCTGCGCGAAAGGCAGGAGCCGGGGCGGCCACACTGGAGACTCCTGCCCCCTCGTCCCGAGCGAGCGTCTGCCAAAGCCGCGACGGACAGCGCGCCTCCCGTTATGAGAGTTGTGGAGGAAGTAGCCGGTGCGGCGACCGCTCAGGCGGCCGCTTTGCGCGGCAGCACGACGAGCTTGCCGGTCGCCTCGTTCGCCGCCATCCGGCGGTGCGCGTCGATCGTCTGCTCGAGTGTGTAGACCGCGTCGATGTTCGGCGCCACCTTGCCGCGCTCGACCTGCTCGACGACGGCGCGCAGCAGCGGTCCGCCGACCTGCGCGTCGTGCACGTCGTCGGAATGGAACGCCGTCAGCTTGCGTCCCGATGGGATCATCGCGATCGGCTCGAAGTCCGCAATCACCCAGGTGTCAGACAGTGAGCCGGAGTTGCAGGCCGTCGCGCCGGGGCGCAGCAGGCGCAGCGTCTCGAGCACCGCGGGGCCGCCGATGAGGTCGACGGCGCCGTCGGCGCCGCCGTCGGGCAGCGCGCCTCGGGCGCGCTCGGTGAAGCCGTCGCCCTCGAGCACGGTGTCCACGGCGCCGAGCTGGGCCAGCCGCCGGGCCTTCGCCTCGCTGCGCGTCGTCGCGATCACCCGCACGCCGGCGGCGCGGGCGAGTTCCAAGCAGGCAAGGCCGACCGAGGACGTCGCGCCGCGCAGCAGCAGCGTCTCGCCCTCCTCCAGGTCCAGGTGCTCGAGCGAGCCGGCGGCGGTCACGAACGTCTCGGGCAGCGCGCCGAGCACGTCCCAGGGCAGCGTGGTGTCGAGCGTGATCAGCTGGTGCTCGGGTACGAGCGCGTATTCGGCGTAGCCGCCGTCGAACGCGCGGCCCATGTCCCCCATCAGCGCCGCGACCGTCTCACCCGGCGCCACGGCGGGCGCGTCCCCGTGCACAGCTTCAACCACGCCGACCAGCTCGATCCCGAGGATCCGCGGGAACGTCACCGCGTCGCCGGCGTAGCCCTTGAGCGTCTTGTACTCGGACCGGTTGAGCCCGAACGCCTCGACCCTGACCAGCGCCCAGCCCGGACGGGGCTCGGGTCGCGGCACCTCGCATACGACGAGCCCGTCAGGCCCATCCGGCCGCTCCGCGACCACTGCCCGCATCCGCGCCATGCGCCCAGACGCTATCGCGGTCTGTTGCTCACGCCAGCGCTTCGACGAGCACGCGATGCCCGCGACCGCAGACCATGTAGAACGGGCCGGCACGCCAGTTGTGGTCCTCGTCAAGGTGCCACGGCATCTCTACCTGCTGCACGGGCGCGCCGCAGTCGTGGCAGGGAGGTGAGGCCAGGGCGACGAGGTCTGCTCTATTCATCACATCAACACGTCGCTCTCAGTCGGAAGGGGTCGCTGGACAAATAACCGCGGATGCGCTGCTCCGGCATCGAGTTGACTCGCGCCCTCGATGGTCCTGAATCGTCGACGACGCTGGCCACTTGACACTTCGCAGCCGCGCGCGCCGCACCGGCGGTGCGACTCGCGCGGCGACGGCTGCAGCTAGCGCAGGAACCACTCGTCGGTCGTGTAGTCCGTGCGGCCGTCGGCAGGCGTGAAGTCGTTGGAGACCCACACCCGCAGATACGTGAGCCCGTAGTAGCTGTAGGTCTTCAGCCACACGGAGCTCGTCTTGAAGCCGAAGTTGTACGTCGACTTGATCCACCCGTCGTATTGCGGGTAGGCGCGTCTGGTGCCCCAGTTGCAGTCCGCCGGAAAGCACTTGCCGAACATCTGGGTCGAGTAGTACGAGTCGCCCCCCGTGCAGTGGCCGGTGGTGTCGCAGAGGATGACGTCGCTGCAGGTGAACGACACCAGCGCGCGCGTCATGGCATTGGTGCTCGCGTTGATGTTGCGCCAGTCGCCGACCATCGGCACGCTGCACAGGGAGGCGCGCCCGATTGGCCTACGGTGCTTGAGCCGGACGCTCCGCTTCGGCTTCTTCGGGGGATGGGCCTTCGTCGGTGCGAGCCGGTGAGACGGCTTCGCCGGTGCTGTCGCCGCGCCGGCGGCGGGGACCGCCGCGATCACCGCGACCGCGAGCGCGCCGGTGAGCGCCATGCGGACGGATCGGCGCGGCATGACGCCGCGAGGATGACTGGATCGGTGCACGGGGACCTCCTTGTGCGGGTGGATGGCTCTACGCACTCAGAGGGCCTCGCGCGCGGGGAGATACATGGGACGTGCCGCAGTTGCACGGAGTGCTGCTTTGCGCGAAAAGCAGCGGTGAGGGCGGCTTACGCGAGCCAGCTGCTCGTCGTCCGAGCAGGTGTCTATGGCGGCCGAGTCGAGACGCTCGTGTAGGCATCTCGAAGAACTGCGGCGACTGCGGCGAGGCCGGCGTCGCCAAGCTCTTCTGCGCGCTCAGTCGAGCGCGAGCCGTACCGCTCGCGGCTTAGAAGCTGTTTCAGGACCCCGCGTATCAGCCGCCCCCGCTGCTGCCCTTGATGATGCGCGCCCGGTCCTCGGCCGCAAGCTCCTCGCCCCGACTGGTGTGACGCTGGGCGAGCTTCTCTTCGGAGTCCCCCTCGGCCCCACCAAAAAGCTTGTCCATCGCGGTGCGGTGGGCCTTGCGCGGGTGCTTCGCGCGCCATCTCGCCAGCCAACGGAGTTGGGATTCCTTCTGTTCGCCCACGACCGACCTCCGGGGTTCGCTAAGCACCGACCCTACGCCTACCAAAAGCGTTTCGCTAGCCGTTTCGCGAGCCTCCTAGGCCGAAGCCGCGGCGCCTCGGGCCTCGGCGATAAGCGTTGCGCGACATCCCCGGATGCTGGGATAAAGCGAGTGCCACTCCGCGATAATTCTCATCCGCAGCTCGGATCCATCGGATACGCCTGACTATCGCTTCCATGCAAAGCGACAGCGGCGAACCATCTTCAGCTCCGCTGCCGCTTTCGCATGGCACGGGCTCCGCGGAGCTGGTCCGCGAGTGCTGCTTTGCGCGACGAGCGATAGCTGGCTCGGTCAGCTTCGCGCTACCGCGGCTGCCGCAAGCAGCAGCGCGACTGCATACGCCGCGACTGCCTAGCCGATCGAGCCGACGCAGTGCTCTATGAACTTGGCGGCCGATACGTTGCTGCGGCGGCCTTCCGCATCGCGTCCTGGGCTTCGTCCATGTCGAGCAGAACGGTGGTCTCGACCTCCGACAGCGCTCCGCCGGCGCCAACGGCCATAGCCAGCGCCGCCGCCGACGCGTTATCGGGCGCCTCCATGAGAAACACTCCGTCGAACTCGCCAAAGGCGTACCAGAAGCCCAAGAGCTTGCCGCCAAGCGACTCCGCCACTTCCCGCGCTGCGGCGCTCCTGTCCTCTGGTTGGCTGAGCAGCGCCTTCATGGCGTCCGGCGTGTAGCTGAAGCGGCCGAGGTACAGCGGCATGCGAAGCCTCCACGCGACTGGGGTTTGTTGGGGACAGAGCGATCCTCGCGGACCGGTGATGCGCGCGCAAGGTCACTCGCTCAGGTCTGGTTGCAACGGCGACTCGTGCTGCCTCGCCTGCCACCAGCACCCGCCTTTGCCGGCCGAGTCAGTGCCGCTTTGCGCGAAACGCAGCAGCGGCCTTGGTCCTGCAGCGCTCCGCTTCGATACCGCAGTCAGTGGGCGAGCAGTGCGCAGTGCATTGGCCCGACGGGTCGTCCAGTCGCTTGCGAGGAATCCCGGAACCCAGTAGGCGGAGGAATTCGAAGGTGGCATGGAGCTTGCTGTCGAATGCAGCGCAATGGCTGGTTGGGAGTTCGCTATTACGCAGGCTGACCACGTTGTCCGCGCGGGGATAAGCATGGACCACCAAGCCAGTGATGGCTGGGAGTTAGTCTCCGGCGCCAGTTCAATGTGGGCCGATCAGTACGGAAAATCGCAGAAGGAGTACACGATGTTCTGGCGCCGACGCCTTGAAGTGGACGAGGAAGACGCGGAATAGTCGACTGCACCTTTGCCTGAACGTCTGACGGGATTTCGCGCGGGCGACCCAGGAGAACGCCCTGAGCTTTCCTGACGGACAGGGCCTCGCGCGTGCGTTGGCTGATTAGCTGCCGTTCTAGGAGTCCCAGATCGGCCCGAAGGCTGGGATGCCGAGCTCCTCCATTGCATGGACGAGCCGCCAGGTCATCGGTTTGTTGCTGACGATGAAGACAGCCTCCGCGTCGAAGTCGCGATACGCCTCGTGGGCGAGCCGCACGAGGTCGGGCTTGCCGCGCTCCGTGGTGTCCCAGATGAGCGCGCCGGGCTGCGCCGCCTCGACCTCGTCCACGAGCGCGTCTCCGTAGGTGGCGCGCGTGGTGCGCGTCGACCACACAAGCCGCGCGGGCACACGAGCGGCCAAGAGCTGCCCGAGCACCGGCCCGATCCCGCTGCCCGTGACGACATAGACGACGCGCTCGTAGAGCAGCGCGACCTTGGCCATCGGCGCCGAGACCGGCGTGCCGCGCACCCAGACGTGCGACGGCGGGTCGTCGATGAACCGGCCGGTCCAGTCGCCCGCGCGTGAGACCAGGAGGCGGAAGCCGGGCCGCTCGGGAGTCGTCACGGTCGCGAACGAGTGCCACTCGCCCAACGGGCTGCGGCTGATCCCGACCGCCGACGCGAACGCCGGGCTCACACCGTAGTCGAAATGCACGATCACCGCATGCGACGAAGGGCGCTCAACCGTGATGGGGACACGCCGCAGCCGCAGCCACGGCGAGGCGATGCTCGCGGTCACGACCGCGAGGGCCCAGACGTGCCACCCCGGGGCGGCCGGCGCGAGGTGAAGCGTCAGCGCCCAGAAGAGCCCGATCGCGGTCCAGCCGCCAAAGCGGTGCGAAAGCTCGAACACGTTGTGCGCGCGGCTGCGCACCTGCGGAGCTGCGCAGGCGACGACGAGCACCATCAGGCCGAAGAGGGACCCAGTCAGCACGAGCGTCGCGCCGTCCGCCGGAGCCGCAACCGCCACCCCGGCGAAGGCGCACAGCCACACGGTCCCGGCCAGCGCGCCGCCGGCGTGGATCCCGCCGACGTGGTGCACGTTCGAGACGCTCGAGCGCAGCCACAGCGGCCACGAGCGCGAACCGCGTCCCGCGAGCGCGAAGAGGAGGTTGAGAACGTTCTGCTGCCGGATCAGCACCGCCGCGGCGAGATTCACGAGCGTCAGCGACGCGAGTCCCGACAGCGCGCTGCCATCGTCGACGGACCAGTCGCCGCGTGCGAGGTGGTACCAGAGCACTCCGAGGTTGACCAGCGCGACCGCGAGGATCAGCCGGTGGTACGCGATCAGGCGCGGGCGCCGGATCGGCGCCGGCAACGCGACGGTCCCATGGGGTGAAAGCGCAGGTTGCATGCCTCATACGACGCCTCGCTCCGGGCGAAATTCCGCCGACGGATTAGCGGATCACGCCCGCGGCGCCGCGGGGGACGCAAGCCACGAGCTTGGCTCGGGGGCTGCCATGTATCCGCGTGCGTGTTCCGGCGCCCCTCGATTAGCTTCGTATTCGAACCGGGGGAACATCGTTTCTCGCCGATATGAGAAGAGGTTGACGATGGCCGGAGAGCAGAACGTCGAGACCGCCAAGAAGGCCTACGCCGCGTTCTCAGCGGTGACGCCGAGGCCGCGATGGCCAGGATCGCGGACGACGTCGACTGGATAACGCCCCGCAACAGCGCGATCAGCGGCACCGTGCACGGCAAGCGAGCGCTCGGAGCCTTGTGGGCGAAGCTTGCCGAGAAGGGCTTTGCGACTTCGCCGCAAACCGGCTCTCCGACGAGGACCGTGTCGTCGTGCTCACGCAGATCACCGTTGGAGGCGAGCAGGCGGACCAGGCCGACGTGCCCACCTACCGCGACGGCGAACTGGTCAAGTTCCAGACGGCGGGAGACTCTGCTCTCTACGAGCGAGTGTTCGGCTCCAAGTAATGCTCAACACAGACGTCCCGCTCCGGTCGGAAGCGCAGTCTCGATGGCGACGGATCTCACTCGCGCAACGGACGATGACCGGGCGCGCCTGGTCGGGCGCGCGGGACGCTCGCTCCGGACAAGACCAAGCGCCGAGCCGGCCGCGCTGGTGAGTGCCGCTTTGCGCGACGAGCAGCAGCGAGCACGCCGCCGGCGCTCTCGGTCCTCTCGCGTGTGTAGCGACCCCGTCGACGGCGGCGCGCCGACTGCTGCTTGCGCGAGAAGCGGCGGCGACGCTGGGTCGCTTGCGCCTAGGGCGGGCACGGCCGAATCGTCTCGCGGGGTTGAGGCCGAGCGGAGGACCAAGGCCCAGCTTTAGTCGGCTGGGTCGGATGTGGCGATCCGCAGCCGTTCGGTTGCAGAGACGGCGTCTGCGCGCGAGTGGACGTTGAGCTTTCGCATGATGTTCTTGATGTGGGAGCGCACGGTTTCGCGGGAGAGGACGAGGGTGTCGGCAACGTCGTCTGGGGAGCGGTCGGACTTGAGGAGATCGATGACCTCCCATTCGCGCGCGGTGAGAGGGCTCTTTATCGGTCGCAGGCCCGACGGGCGATCCTCCGCATCGCGAAATCGTTCGATCAGCCGACGCGTCATCTGGCGCGAGATCGCCGCCTCCCCTTCCCTGACCCCCTGCAGCGCACGGGGCAGCGCGTCAATGTCAACGTGCTTGGAGAGGAATCCCACGGCGCCGGCCCGCAGAGCCAGCAGGCCGAGCTCGCCCTCGTCGCCGCGGGTGAGCGCCACCACGCGCTGATCTGGATTCGCCTTGAGGATCCGACGGGTCGCCAGGATTCCATCGAGCCCGGGCATCACGACGTCCATTAGCACGACGTCAGGCTGGTAGTGCAGGCCGAGCTCCACGGCCTCGTGCCCGTTCTTGGCCTCCGCGACCACGGTCATGCCCGCGGCCTGCAGCGCGCCCTTGATCATGCGGCGAGCGAGTGGGTCGTCGTCCGCGATGATCACGCGCAACGGCGCTTCCGTTGACATCCGTGCCGACACCGCCTGGCCATCCTTGCCTGGTGAGCAGCGTCAGAACAACGCCGCGTTCAGCACACCACGATAGCCGCGAACGCTCGTCCTGCACCAACCTTGCGCCCACACACGCCGCGGTAGCTACAGCGCATGCCCGTCGCCACTCGCTGCCGCTTCGCGCGAGCAGCGGTGGCGAGGGCGGTCTGCCTGGTAGCAGTAGTCAGCGCTTCGATGCTGTGCTGCACATGGGAGCAGCGCGCCCGGCGGGGCGCGTCGCGGGCCTGATCGGACGTCGTACGATCGGCTTGTGGCGAGCGACACCGAGTCCTTGATCGGCGCGGCTCACAAGGCCATGGAGGCCGGCGATTGGGCGACGGCCAAGAGTTCGTTCGAGGCCGCGCTCGAGCGCGAGGAGACGGCGGAGGCGCTCCTCGGGCTCGGCGACGCGCTGTGGTGGCTCGAGGAGATCGGAGCCTCGCTTCGCTACCGGGAGCGCGCTTACGCCGCGTTTCGCCGTCGCCCGGACCCGGTCCAGGCCGCGATGCTCGCGGGCGGGCTGGCCGCGCAGTACGGGGGCAGCCTCGGCAACCGCACCGCCGCGCTGGGGTGGCTCGCTCGCCAGGAGCGGCTTGTCGAGGAGTTCGAGCTCGCCGCGCTGGAAGGCTGGGTGCTGCTGGGTCGGGCCGCTTCGTCCGCCGCCAGCGGCGACCCACGGGCGGCTGAGAGCTTTGCGCGTCAGGCGCGCGAGTGCGCCCGCCGGTTTCTTGACTCCGACCTGGAGCTTTGCGCGCTGAGCGAGATCGGCGGGGCGCTGGTCGAGATGGGCAGGGTGGAGGAGGGGACCGCGCTGCTCGACGAAGCGATGGCCGGCGCTCTCGGCGGCGAGGGCGAGCGCCCGGAGACGATCGTTCACACGAGCTGCAAGACGATCACCAGCTGCAGCCGCGCCTTTGAGCTCGAGCGAGCCGCGCAGTGGGTCCGCGCAGCCGAAGCGTTCAACCGTCACTACGGCTCGGCCCACCTCTACACCGTTTGCCGCACTCACTACGGCAGCGTGCTGCTGGCAACCGGCAAGTGGACCGCCGCCGAGGATGAGCTGCAAGCCGCCCTGGCGGTCTCAACGGTGGCCGAGCCGGTGCTCCATGCCGAGGCAGTTGCCAAGCTCGCCGAGTTGCGCCTCGCGCAGGGGAGGCTCGCGGAGGCGACGCGGCTGCTGGACGGCTTCGAGGACCATCACACGACCACCTACGCGCTCGGCTTGCTCCACCTGGCCCGTGGAGAGCCGATCGTGGCCGCCTCGATCCTCCGCCGCCGTATCGATGAGATCGGCGAGGACTGCCTGGAGTGCGCCGCGCTGCTGGAGCTGTTGACCGAGGCGACGCTCGAGCAGGGCGAGATCGAGGCAGCGATGCGGCTCGCTCGGCGGCTAGCGGAGCTGGGCGCGACCCTCAGCTGCGCGATGATCGTCGCGCGCGGCGAGCGCGCGCTCGGACGCACGCTCGCCGCGACACCCGAGCGCGAAGGGGCGTCGGACCACCTGGAGCGGGCGCTCGAGGCGTTCGCGCGCCTTGAAATGCCCCTCGAGGTGGGCCGCACGCGCCTGCTGCTGGCAGCCGCGCTCGGCGCACCCGAGCGCGAGGTGGCGATCGCCGAGTCGCGGCGTGCCCTGACCACCTTCGAGGAACTCGGCGCCGGCCGCGACGCCGATCTGGCGGCCGCCATGCTGCGCTCGCTCGGGGTCAGGGCGGCCCGCTCGGGCCCAAGAGGGCTCGGTCTGCTCACCAAGCGCGAACTCGAGGTGCTGCGACTGCTCGGCGAAGGGCTCTCCAATCGCGAGATCGCCGCGCGCCTGTTCCTCGCGCGCAAGACCGTCGAACATCACGTCGCGAGCGTGCTTTCGAAGCTCGAGCTGAGCGGTCGCGGCGAGGCGACGGCGTACGCGCTGCGCCGCCTCGAGCGCTGATCGCCGGCTGGAGGCGCGGCACTGCGAAATCGCGCCATGAGATAGGGGTTCTTGCCGATGTTCGCTCCTCGCCGGCGTGCCAGGCTCGCCGAGATGAGCGAGTCGGCAAAGAGGCAAAATCGCAGACCGATCGCGAGGCGGGTGCTCGATTGCGTCGTCGTGGGCGCCGGGCCAGCCGGGCTTGCGGCGAGCGCCGCGCTCACCGACCGCGGCGTCGAGCACGAGGTCTTCGAGCGGGGCCGCGTCGGCGAGAGTTGGCGCACGCAGCGCTGGGATTCCTTCCGGCTGAACACGCCGGGCTGGATGAACGAGATGCTCGGCGGTCAAGCGCGGGACGCATATGCGACCGGCGCGGAAGTCGTTGAGCGACTCGACCAGCTCGCCGCGGACTGCCCGATCCATGCTCGCGTGGGGGTTGCACGGCTGGCTCCCGCCGCCCACGGGTACGTCCTGCGGACGTCCGACGGTGACCTCCGTGCTCGCACCGTCGTGGCCGCCACGGGCGACGCGAACGTGCCGCGGATACCGGCGCTGGCCGGGGCGTTCCCCGACCGGGTCGCGCAGTATCACGCCGCCGACTACCGCCGTGCCGGGCTGCTGGAAGAGGGCGGTGTGCTCGTGGTGGGCAGCGGCCAGTCGGGCTGCCAGATCGCCGAGGACCTGAGGGCCGGCGGCCGTGAGGTTGTCCTTGCTACCAGCCCCGTCGGTCGCGCGCCCACGCCCTATCGAGGGCGGGACACGATCGACTGGCTCGTCGAAGCCGGGTTCTTCGACCAGCGCCCGCAAGACCTATCCGACCCGTCGATGATGCGCGCCCCGAACCCGCTGCTCGCCCCCGGAGGCCGCAGCCTGAGCCTGCAGGCGCTGGCCCGGGTCGGCGTCACGCTGGTCGGGCGCCCGGTTGCAACCGACCGAGAGCGGGTCAGCTTCGACGCCAGCGTCGCGGCCAATGTGGCCGCCGGCGACGCCTTCGCGGAGCGTGCCCGACACATGGTCGACGACATCATCCGGCGCCACGGTCTCGACGCGCCGCCCGCCGAGCCCGACGACACCGGGCCGCCTATCAAGCTGACCTCGCCGGTGGCGCTCGACCTCCGCGCCCACGAGATCGCCAGCGTCGTGTGGTGCACCGGGTTCACCGGCGACTTCTCCTGGCTCGATCCCGCCCTCGTCGACGCCGACAACCAACCCCTGCACGACGACGGAGCGGCACCCGCGCCCGGCGTCTGGTACGTCGGGCTGCGCTGGCTGACCCGCCGCGGCTCAGGCCTCTTGCACGGCTTCCCTGTTGATGCCGCGACGGTCGCCGACGCGATCGAGGCTTACCTGGGCAACCGAGCGACCAAGGCGAGCCGGTGCTGAGCAGCGAACGCGCGGCAACAGAGCACGGGCGGCACGGCTGTGGCGCCCTGACGCAGGGCCGCTCGCGCGCCGGGGCGCGGCATCGGAGCGACCTGCAGCGAACGACGATCCTTCGAACGGAGGGAACATGAGCGCATCGACCGTCGAGCTGCTCGCCCGGGCCTTCGCGGGCTGGGGTAAGGAAAACCCCGCCAGGATCAGGGATGTCCTGCACTCCAAGTGCGAGCTCGTGGTCCCGGATTCGATCCCCTATGGGGGCACCTTCCATGGACCCGATGCGATTATCAGCTGGTTCACCCGCGAGCTGTGGCGCTGGTTCGACGTGTTCACCTCAACGCCCGAGGGCTTCATCGACGGCGGCGATCAGATCGTCGTCCCGGTCCACGTCCAGGCGCGAGCCAGGAATGGCAAGGCCATGGACGTGCACAACGTCTGGGTCTATGAGTTCAGCGAGAGTAAGTTGACTCGCGGGCGCGTGTACGCGGACACGGCGATCCTGCGCGACACGGTTGAGGGCATCATTCCCGCCTGAGCGGGGACGTACGGGCACACAGCATCCAGCCGGCGGAGCCGACCGGGCGCACACCGTGCAGGCTCCTCGGGCTCCGCGCTGCACCGGCGAGCGCCGTAGTCCGCAGACTCCTGCTCCAGACGAGAAGCAGGCGCCGAGCCCGCCACGCTCGTGAGTGCTGCTTTGCGCGAGAAGCGGCGGTCAGCGTGGGCTTCTGGTCGTGATACCCATCTCGTTGTCGTAGGCGTCGCCGGAGAACAGGCGCTTGTCGAGGTCCGAGCCCGAGGCGGTGCGGTTCCGCAGATAGTCCGTGACCTCGGTCTCGAGCTTGAGACCGGTCGTCCCGACTGAGTCCAGCAGCGCGTCGTCGGTGTAGTCCATGAACTCGATCTCCGAGTCCATCCCACTGACGGACTTGAAGAAGCCCGCTGATGCCGGCGAGGAAGCGGGGACCGGACCGCGAGGTTGAACCTGGAGTCCGATGAGGACGGCGATGATCTGGTCGGGGTGGTCTGGGCCGACCGGAGCCGCGCCGGCGGGGGCGGCGGTGGCCGCGAGCGCGGCGAGTGAAACGGCGAGCACAAGCAGCTTGCGGCGATACATGGCGTGCTTCCTTCCCTGGGTGTGAGGACGACGTTGCCCCTCAGGACGCCGGCCTGTCCCGGAAATTCCGCCGCGACTCAGGAGTCGGCGGTGTCGGCAGCGGGTGATGCGCCGAAGACGTCGCGCTGCCACAGCGCGGTCAATGTTTTCTTGAGCTCGCGTCGTTGGCCCGGTGTGAGCGTCGACTCGAGTTCCCGTTCGGCGGCGGCCGCGGCGTCGAACATCGCCTCGACCAGCGCGTGCCCGCGCGCGGTCAGCTGGACCAGTCGCGCGCGGCTGTCGCGCGGGTCGGAGCGGAGCTCGACGTAGCCGAGGCGCTCGAGGTCTCGCAGCACGTGGTTGACGGCCTGCTTGCTGGTACCGGCGCGTTCGGCGATGACCGACGGACGCTGTCCGTCAGGGCCCGGCCATTGGAGCACCGGCCAGTGGGCGAGGCGGATGTCGTCGAAGCCGGCAGCGCTGACCTGGCGCAGCATCTCGGGATACGTCTGCTGCCAGAGCATGCGGAAGAGCGCGGGGAGCCGAGGGGGCACCGACGTCATCTTGGCGGACATAGTAAAAACATGGTACGGTCGGAGATGGTAAAGCAACTGTACTACTGGGAGGGGTCGTGGACGCTGCGGACATGGACCGGCTCATCGAGCAGCACCTCGCCGCCGAGGTCGCCGGCGACCCGGACGGCTCAGTGGCCATGTACACGGATGACGTCGAGCACGACGTCGTCGGCGCGCCGCACGGGCCCCTCACGGGTCGCGACGCCGCCCGTGGCTTCTACGAGCAGCTCACGCGCGAGATCGATACCGAGTCGATGACCCCGAGGCGTACCTACCACGGCCCGGACTTCTGCGTGACCGAGCACCAGTGGACCGGCACCGTGCAGGGCACGTTCCTCGGTCTCCCGGGCCATGGCCGCCGTGTGTCGTTCCGGATGCTTCACCTCTGGGAGTTCTCCGACGGGCGCATCAGCCGCGAGAACCTGTGGCTCGACGGTGGCACTGCAGCCGCCCAGCTCAGCGCCCCCGCCGACCCATGACCCGGACACTCGTCTGGCCTGACGGGACGGTGTACACGATCATCCGCTCCAGTCACGAGACGGCAGGCGCCGAGCTCGAGATGGAGTGGTCGCTGCCCGCCCGCGGCTGGGCGCCACAGCCCCACGTACATCCGAGCCTCACGGAGGAGTACGAGGTCCTGGAGGGGTCGTTGGATCTCCTCATCGGCCGAGAGTGGCGTCTGCTGCGGCAGGGCGACCACGCCGCGGTGCCGCCCGGGACCATCCACACCTTCCGCGTCGGCTCCGACCCCACGCGGGTTCGCAACGTGCACCGACCGGCGCGCGACTTCGAGCCGTATATCCAACGACTCTGCAGGACGGCGAACGAGCGCAGCCTCGGCGATCTTCGCAATCTCCGCTCGCTCCTTTACATCGCCATGCTCGTCGACGAGTACCCGGAACACTCGCGAGCGGCAGGGCGCCTGCTGAACGCCATGGCGTCCCACCTGGCCGCGCTGGCGCGGCTGCTGCGCCTCAGGCCTGCCTAGCGCAAGGCGTATCCGACCCGCCCGAACGGCCACGCCTCGTCGAGCCAGCGCGAGACAACCTCCCGAAGCGCGACGTCGGAGGCGGCGTGGGTCGCACGCACCCACGAGGTAACCGCGGCGTCGTCTCCGCCGTGCTTGTCGGGATAGATGTAGACGCAGCCGATCACGCTGCGATCTGACGGGTCCAGGACGGTGTAGGTGAAGCCGGCACGCGCCGCGAAGTCGCGGGCGTGTCGCTCGAGGTCCGCGCGGTTCTCCTCCAGCGTCATCGGGCGCGGCCAGCGACCGCCGACGAAGCCCGGCGTTGCCCGGATGTGCTCGATCGACGACGACCACGCCTCGTAGTCGTCCTCGTTGTGCTCGGGGCCCAGCGGCTCGAGCAGGAAGTCATCCGCAACGAGCCCGAGTGGCGGTTGGAAGTCGTCAGGAACGAAGGCGTCGATGAGGCCGGCGGCGACGAGGTCGGTTGGATGGATCCACGCGTCGGCGACCGCGACGCCCCCCGCGGCGCGGATCGCGTCGCGCGTGCCGATCGCCCAGCGGTGCTCGACGAGCGCGATCGCGGCGGCGGAGTCGTTCGGGATGGCCTCGTCGAGAGACCAGAACTCCTCCTCGGCCGAGAGGTGGCCGCCGTTCGCCTCGACCTCCGTCGCGCCGAGGCCGATCAGCGCGCCGACAACGGCGCCCGCGCCCTCGGTCGCGCCGGCGTGGTCCAGGCGCTGGACGACACCGTCGGCGCCCTTGCGGACGACCAGCAGGTCGATGACGCGGACGGCGTCGCTGTCGCGCAGGCGCTCGAGCTCGGCGAGCACCTCGACGCTGAAGTCGGGCCGGTCGAAGCCGACGACGAGGAGTTGGACGGGTCCGAGCGGCATCGCGCTCAGCCGCCGAGCACCTTGCGCTTCGCCGTCTGGAACTCCTCCGGCGACAGAACGCCGTCGTCGAGGAGCGCCTTGAGGTCCTTGAGCTGCTCGACGACGTCGCGCCCGGGCGCCGCCGGCGCCTCGGCGCGGGCCTGCCGCTGGGCCGCGAGCTGCTCCTGTCGCGCCTTGTCCAAGCCGGCCTGGAAGCCGACGCCGCCGAGCATCATCGGTGCGCGCCTCAGCGGCCTGAGCAGCATCTCGCCATGCTATCCCGCCACCTGACCGCGACACCACCGAACCACGAGGCGCCCATGAGCCAGCCACGACCCACCGAGCCGATCGGATCCATTGGATGGACCGAACGCACCGGGGGCGCGCTGACCGCCCGGGAATGCCTGACGCTCGCCCGGCCCCTGCTGCGGGGGGAGCTCAGCATGCTTGCCGGCCGTCTCGCGATGGTGCTCCGAATGCACTCGGGACGCCGGAGTTCGATCGATCCGGCGAGACTGGCGCCTCCCGACTCCGCTCTCGCAAGAGATGCCGAGGTCGCCGCGCAGGACCTGTTGACACCGGTGCTCCTCAACCATTCCAGTCGTGCCTACACGTGGGGCGCGGCCATCGCCGCACTCAACGGGATCACGTTCGATCGTGAGCTCCTGTACCTGGCTGCGATGTTCCACGACACCGGGATCCCGAGCCCGGTGCCCGACGTCGACTTCACGGTTCGCAGCGCCGCGGTGGCACGCGAGTTCACCGACAGCCACGACGTGCCGGCCGACATCCGCGAGCTCGTTGCCAACGCGATCGCCATGCACTACACCCCCGGCGTCGGCCTCGAATCCGGTGCCGAGGCCTACCTCCTCTCCGCCGGCGCAGCGGTCGATGTGTTCGGCCTCCGCAGCAACGAGATACCCGACGCAGTCCGCGAGAGCGTCATCCAGGAGTACCCGCGGCTGGGCTTCAAGCGGGAGTTCGCCGGGCTTCTCCGAGCCGAGGCCAAGCAAGTCCCTCGCGGCCGCGCCTGGTACCTGCACCGCTTCGCCCTGAGCGACGTGAGCATTCGGCTCGCGCCCTTCCGTGATTGATCAGGTCGAGGCGCCCACCGCGACCCCGGGCGCCCCGGGCATGATCTCCGGCCACACCGGCTCGCGCTCCTCGAGCGCCTTCGCCATCTGCCGGGCGATGACCAGCCGCTGGATCTCGTTCGCGCCCTCGTAGATCTGCAGCACCTTGGCGTCGCGCATCATCCGCTCGGCCGGGAAGTCCTTGAGGTAGCCGTTGCCGCCCAGCACCTGCACGGCCTCGGTCGTCACGCGCATCGCAGTGTCCGAGGCGACGAGCTTCGCCATCGCCGACAGCTTCGTCATCCGCGGGTCGCCCTCGGCGACGAACGTCGCCGCCTGGAAGGTCAGCGCTCGCGCCGCGGCGACGTCGGCCTCCATCCCGGCGAGCTTGAACTGCAGGCCCTGGTGGGCGAGCAGGGGCTCCCCCATCGTCTCGCGCCGGGCCGCGTAGTCCATCGCGAGGTCGATCGCGCCCTGCCCCACGCCGACCGCCTGCGCCGCGACCGTCGGGCGCGAGCGGTCGAAGGTCATCATCGCGATCTTGAAGCCGTCGCCCTCGCGGCCGAGCAGGTTCTCGTTCGGCACCTCGACGTCCTCGAACTTCGGCGCGCCGAGCTTCCACCCCGGCATGCCCATCGTCCGCAGCGGCTCGGCGCTGACGCCGGGCGAGTCGCCCTCGACCACGAACGCGCTGATGCCGCCCGCGCCCGGGTCACCCGTGCGCGCGAACACGACGTAGGTCTGCGCGTGGCCGGCGTTGCCGATGAAGCGCTTCTCCCCGTTGAGCACCCACGTGTCGCCGTGGCGCTCGGCGCGCGTCTGCAGCGCGGCGGGGTCGGAGCCGACCGCGGGCTCGGTCAGCGCGTAGGAGCCGTAGCGCTCGCCGCTCACGAGCGGCGGCAGCCACTGCTGCTTCTGCTCCTCGCTGCCGGCGATCAGGATCGGCAGCGCGACGAGCTTCACGTAGGCCGCCATCAGCGAGACCGTGCCGGAGATCTTCGCCAGCTCCTCGACGTAGGCGCACCACGACACCTCGGTCGACTCGCGCCCGCCGTAGGCGGACGGCAGGGCGAGGCCCATCAGCCCCTCGCTGGCCAGCGTCTCGTGGATGTCGTGCGGGTAGTCGCAGTTCTCGTCCATCTCGCGCACGCGCGGGCGGATCTGCTCCAGCACGACGCCGCGGATGTGCTCGCGCAGCTCGCGCTCCTCATCGGTCAGACGCCACATGTGCTTCCTCTCTCTGATGGGATCGGGGCAGCCGCCGCTCGCGCCAGTCGAGCAGGAGCTCGAGCGACGCGTCGGGGGCTTCAAGGGCGTAGGCGTGCCCGGCACCGGGCACGACGGCGAGCTCCGCGTCTGGGATCCGCGACGCCAGCAGCTTCGACGCGGCCAGCGGGACGAGGCGGTCGCGCTCGCCGTGCATGACGAGCGTCGGCGCGCGTAGGCGCCCGAGCCGCGCCTCGGTCGAGAACGTCGCGCTCGCGAACGTCTGGGCGGCGATCGTCGCGACCGAGCTGCGGTGCGCCTTGAAGTGCCGCACCAGCTCGCGCACGCGCTCGGGCTGCTCGCGCCGGAACTCGGGCGAGAACAGCAGCGGCGCGCGCAGGCCGCGCTCCTCCACGCCCCCGCGCGCGATCGCGAGCACGTCCGCCGGCCCGAGCCGCGGCGCGAACGGGCCGCCCGGCGTCGAGCCGCCGAGCACGAGGCCGCGCACCCGGTCGGGGTGCCGCAGGGCGAGCTCCTGAGCCACCATCCCGCCCATCGAGACGCCGTAGACGTGCGCGCGCGGGATCCCCAGCTCCGTCAGCAGCGCCGCCGCGTCGTCGGCGAGCACCCCCATCGACGACGGCGACGTGCCGCCCGATCGCGCCGACCCGCGATGGTCGTAGACGATGCACTCGAAGTGCTCGGCATACGCGTCGATCACCGGTTCGAACACCGCGGCGCTGATCGTCCAGCCGGTGATCAGCAGCAGCGGCTCGCCCGCGCCGTGGCGCTCGTGGTAGAGCCCCATGCTCAGTCGAGCACGTAGGTGCCCGGCGCGGGCTCGAGCGGCTTGTAGCCCTTGCCGCCGAGCCGCTTGCGCGCCGGCTTCTCCGCCCCCGAGCGCTCGCCCAGCCACGCCACGTAGTCGTCCCACCACGTGCCCTTGTGCTGGGTCGCCTCGCGCAGCCAGGTCTCCGCCTCGGGCGGGTTGGAATCGTTCACCTGGTAGCTGGACTTCTCGTTGCCGGGCGGGTTGACGAGCGATGCGATGTGGCCGCTGGTGGAGAGCACGAAGCGCGGATCGGAGCCGAGCAGCTGCGTCGAGCGGTAGTTGCTCTGCCACGGCGTGATGTGGTCGGCGATCCCCGCCACCTGGTACGAGTCGACCGTGATCTTCGAGAGGTCGATCGGCGTGCCCAGCACCTCGCGCTCGCCCGGCCGCACGAGGTCGTTGGCGAGCGAGAGCTCCATGAAGTCGCGGTGCAGCCCGGCCGGCATGTTGGTCGAGTCGCCGTTCCAGTAGAGGACGTCGAAGGCCGGCGGGTCCTTGCCGAGCAGGTAGTTGTTGACCCAGTAGTTCCAGACCAGGTCGTTGGGGCGCAGCCAGGCGAACACGCCCGCCAGCGCGCGGCCGTCGAGGTAGCCCTTGCGCTGCGACTCCGCAACCGACGCGGCCGCCGTCGGGTTGTCGACGAGCGCGCCGATCGTGCCGGCGTTCTCGTTGTCCAGCACGCAGACGCCGAGCGTCAGCCCGGCGATCCGGTCGAGCTGCTTGGTCGCCGCGAGGTGGCCGACGGCGCAGCTCGCGGTGATCCCGCCCGCGCACAGGCCCATCACGTGCGACTTCGAGGAGCCGCTGATCGTCTCGACCGCCTCGAGCGCCTCGAGCACGGCGGAGACGTAGTCGTCCAGCCCCCACTCGGCATGGCGCTCGTCGGGGTTGCGCCAGGAGATCGTGAAGCACTGCTGGCCGGAGCCGACGAAGTACTCGAGCATGCTCCGGCCCGGCGCGACGTCGGCGATATAGAACTTGTTGATCATCGGCGGGACGAGCAGCAGCGGAATCTCGCGCACCTTCGGCGTGCTCGGCTCGTACTGGATGAGCTCGATCAGCTCGGTCCGCAGCACGACCGCCCCGGGCGTGACCGCCAGGTCCTTCCCGACCGTGAACGCCTTCGTGTCGACCATCGCCGGGATGTGCGGCGGCTTGCGGAGATCGTGGACGAGGTTGGCGCTGCCCTGCACGAGGTTGCGCCCGCCGGTGTCGAGCGTCGCCTTCAGCGCCGCCGGATTCAAAGCCGGGAAGTTCGTCGGCGCGAGCGCGTCGAGGACGTTCTCCGCGCTGAAGCGCACCCGGCGCTCGGAGCGCTCGTCGAGCCCGGCGTCGGAGATCAGGTCGTCGACCGTCTTGCCCGCGGCGAGATAGACCTGGGCGAGCCGGCGGAAGCCCGGGTTCCCGCGCCAGGCGTCATCCTTGAAGCGGCGGTCCTTCTTCGACGGCGCGACGTCGGACTGGCCGATGGTGATCTTGGCCAGCTCGGCGCCGTAGCCCGCCCCGCGGCGCGCGACCTTCCACGGCCGCGTGGCGAGGCGGGCCGCGAGCTTCGCCCCCGCCACCCCGGGGAACCAGCGGCGGGTGGCCCCGCCGCCGGCGTCCGCCAGGAGGGTGTCGAGGCTCGCGGAGCGCTCGGCCATCAGGAGGTCTTGGCCTCCTCGGGCACTTCGATCTCGCGCTTGAGGATCTTGCCGGTCGGGCCCTTGGGGAGCTCGTCGACGAACCAGATCTTGCGCGGGTACTTGTAGTTGGCGACCTCGTCCTTGACGTAGGCCTTGAGGTCGTCGGCGGAGACGTCCTGGCCCTCCTTGAGGACCACGGCGGCGCCGACCTCCTCGCCCATCGAGTCGTCGGGGACGCCGACCACGGCCGCCTCGAGCACGCCCTCGTGCTCGTAGAGGACCTCTTCGATCTCGCGCGGGTAGACGTTGTAGCCGCCGCGGATGATCAGCTCCTTCTTGCGGTCCACGATGAAGAAGTAGCCGTCCTCGTCCACCTTGGCCATGTCGCCGGAATGGAACCAGCCGTCGACGATCGCCTCCTTCGTGGCGTCCTCGCGGTTCCAGTAGCCCTTCATGACGTTGTGGCCCTTGATGGCGATCTCGCCGACCTCGCCCTGCTCGACGTCGTTGCCGTCGTCGTCGACCACCTTCATCTCGACGCCCTCGATCGGGGTGCCGATGGAGCCGACCTTGCGCTCCTTGTCGGGGTGGTTGAAGGAGGCGACCGGCGAGGTCTCCGAGAGCCCGTAGCCCTCGAGGATCATGGTGTCGAAGGCCTTCTCGAACCCCCGCATCAGCTCGCCGGGCATGGCCGAGCCGCCGGAGCAGCAGATCCTCAGCGACGAGTGGTCGTGCTGCTCGCGCGCGTCGCTGTTGAGCATCGCGTTGTACATCGTCGGCACGCCGGCGAACAGCGTCACCTTGTCGCGCTCGATGATCTCGAGCGCCTTGGCCGGGTCGAAGCGCGGGATGAACGTGAGCGTCGCGCCGCACAGCGCACACGCGTTCATGCAGCACGTCTGACCGAAGGAATGGAACAGCGGCAGCGCGCCGAGCACGATCTCGTCGGTGTCGATCCCGAACAGATCGCGCGACGCCTGCGCGTTCTTGAGCATGTTGTCGTGGGTCAGCTCGGCGCCCTTGGGCTGGCCGGTGGTGCCCGACGTGTAGAGGATCACCGCGGTGTCGTCGCCGTCGCGGTCGGCGACCTCGCGCTCCGGCTCGGCATCGCCGAGCAGCTTCTCGAACTCGCCGGGCTTGACGAGGATGACCTCGGCGCCGGCCTCCTCGGCGCCCTTCTCGGCCGCCTCGGCGAAGTCGTGCCAGGCGAACACCACCTTGGCCTCCGGGTCCTCGAGGTAGAACTTGACCTCGCGGCCCTTGAGCAGCACGTTCATCGGCACGACGGTGCCGCCCGCGCGCAGGATGCCGTAGTAGGCGATCGGGAAGTACGGCACGTTCGGGAGCATCACGCCGACGCGGTCGCCGGGTTCGATGCCCTTCTCCTTCAGCAGGCCCGCCACCCGCGCGCTGCCCTCGTCGACGGCCTGCCAGTTGACCTCGGTGTCGTCCAGCTTGTAGGCGATGCCCTCGGGGATCCGCTCAGCGGTCTCCGTGACGATGCCGGCCAGGTTGGTCATGTAGTGCGTTCTCCTCCTCGGTGTTCTTATGAGACCGTACCCACGTGGCGTCCTTCCTGCGCAAACCGTTCGGCACGCTGACCTCGCTGCGCCCGCCCCCGCGGCCCGGCAGCCTCGGCTTTGCCGTCTGGAAGCGGTTCAACGCGCTCAACACCTTGGTCTACCGCGCCTCGGACGGGCGGATCCTGGGCTCCTTCGACGGCAATCCGGCCTTGCTGCTGCACCACGTCGGGCGTCGCTCGGGCGAGGCGCGCGTGACACCGCTGATCTACCTGCGCGACGGCGACGACCTCGTGGTGGTCGGCTCGATGGGCGGCACGCCCAAGGACCCGGCGTGGGTCCACAACCTGCGGGCCGCGCCTGACACCGAAGCCGAGATCGGCCGCGAGCGCCGCGCGGTGCGGGCCCGCGTCGCGAACGCGCAGGAGCGGGCCCGGCTGTGGCCGCTGCTGGTCGCGGCCTACCCGGCGTTCGACAACTACCAGGCGCGTACCGAGCGCGAGATCCCCGTGGTCATCCTCTCGCCGCGGGGGTGAGGTTCTCCCCAGCGGGGCGTTCGGCCCGCAGGATGGCGGCGGTCCCTGGGCGGTTCTAAAGTCGCCGCCATGCCCGGCGTCTGGCGCAGCAACGCTTACCTCCTCGTTTCGTTCCCGCTCGGGATCGCGACGTTCGTGTGGGTCGTCACGGCGTTCTCGCTCGGCCTCGGCACGCTGATCATCTGGATCGGCGTCCCGATCCTGATCGCGCTGATCGAGGGCAACCGCGGGTTGGCCACGCTCGAGCGCCGCCGTGCGGGCTGGCTGTTGCGCACGTCGATCCCGTCGCTCTACCTGCCGCAGCACCGCCGCGGGATGCTCGGCTTCCTGCACACGAAGATCGGCGACACCGCGGTCTGGAAGGACCTGCTGTGGTTGGGCTTCCTGCTCCCCGTGCTCGGCCTCGCGGGGTTCATCATCGCCGTCACGCTCTGGGCGACGGCGCTCGGGATGATCTTCCTGCCCGCGTGGTACTGGTCGATCCCCGACGGCGTCCAGTACGGGCTGCTCACGGTGGACGAGATCCACGAGGCGTTCGCGATCGTGCCCGTCGGGCTCGTGCTGTTCGCGCTCGCCGTTCCCGCCACCCGCGGACTCGCCCTCGGCATGGGCTCCCTCGCCCGCGCGCTGCTCGCTCCGAGCGAGCGGCGCCGCGTCGCCGAGCTCGAGCGCACGCGCGCCGGCGCCGTCGACGCCCAGGCCGCCGAGCTGCAGCGCATCGAGCGCGACCTCCACGACGGCGCGCAGGCCCGGCTCGTCGCGCTCGCCATGGACCTCGGCATGGCGCAGGAGAAGATGGCCAGCGACCCCGAGGGCGCGCAGGCGCTGATCACCGGCGCCCACAGTGAGGCCAAGAAGGCGATCGCCGAGCTGCGCGACCTCTCCCGCGGCATCTACCCCGCGATCCTCACCGACCGCGGGCTCGGGCCGGCGCTCTCCTCGATCGCCGCCCGCAACCCGGTCGAGGTCGCGCTCGACGTCGACACCCACGGCCGCCTGCCGGCCGCCACCGAGGCGGCCGCCTACTTCGTCACCGTCGAGGCGCTCACCAACGTCGCCAAGCACTCCGGCGCCGAGAACGTCCGCGTGCGCATCGCGCGCCGCGGTGAGATCCTGCGCGTCGAGATCGCCGACGACGGCGACGGCGGGGCCGACCCGCAGGGCGCGGGGCTGACCGGCCTGCGCCAGCGCGTGGAGGCACTTGACGGGCGGCTCGCCGTGGAGTCCGGCGAGCTGGGGACCACAATCAGGGCGGAGCTGCCGTGCGCATCGTCATCGCCGAAGACCTGACCCTCCTGCGCGAGGGCCTGACCCGCCTGCTGCGCGACCGCGGGTGGGAGATCGTCGCGGCCGTCGACACCGGCCCCGCCCTCGTCGCCGCGATCGTCGAGCACAAGCCCGATCTCGCGCTCGTCGACGTCCGGCTCCCGCCGAGCTTCACCGATGAGGGCGTGCGCGCGGCGATCGAGGCGCGCGAGCGCGTGCCGGGCACGCCGGTGCTGATCCTCTCCCAGTACGTCGAGGAGAGCTACGCCGGAGACCTGCTGGCCAGCGACGAGGGCGGTGTCGGCTACCTGCTCAAGGACCGCGTCGCCGACGTCCGCCAGTTCACGGAGTCGCTGCAGCGCGTGGCGGGCGGCGGCACCGCGATGGACCCGGAGGTCGTGGCGCAGCTGCTCGGCCGCCGCGACAACCGCGGCCCGCTGGGCGAGCTGACCCCGCGCGAGCTCGAGGTACTGACGCTGATGGCCGAGGGCCGCTCGAACACCGGCATCGGCGCCGAGCTCGGGATCTCGGCGAGCGCGATCGAGAAGCACGTCAAGCAGGTCTTCATGAAGCTCGACCTGCCGCCGTCCGACAGCGACCACCGCCGCGTGCTCGCCGTCCTGAAGTTCCTGGGCACAAGCGGGAGCTAGCCCTACTTGTGAATGCTCCGGGCGCTGGTTCATCATGCCGGGCCAGATGGTCAGTCGGTCGCCGTATCGCGCACGGAAGCGCCCGCTGAAGCGGCAGCCAAGGCCGCTCCGCCTCGCAATCCCGTCCACGCCCAGACCTGTCGGGCGGCGACGCCGCGCGCTGGTGGCAGCGCGACATGGAGTTCTGGGACAACGCGAAGAAGATGACCGAGCTGCAGAAGGGGATCCCGCAGCAGCAGGGCACCCACGGCGCGGTCCAGGTCGTCGTCGGCCCGGACGGGACCGTCAAGGCGGTCGACCCCGCCGGCGGCGCGCCGCGGATGATCACCGGCGACCACGACGTCTTCGACATCCGCAAGGGCGACGGGAGCCCGCTCAGCCGCGAGGAGTACCAGGCGGTCCTCAAGGACCTCAAGGAGGGCGGCATGGGCGTGCTGCACGGCGCGCACATGCGCTGGGGCGAGGATCTGATGGCCGCCGAAGGCCGGACGATGACCCCGGCCGAGCAGGGCGTCTTCGACGCCATCATGGCCCGCCACAAGACCGGCGGCGAGGCGGTCATCCGCTTCGCGCCCAACAAGGCGCCGCAGACCGCCCAGGTTCGCTAGTCCTCGTCGCCGCCCTTGCCGGAGCTGTTGTCGCGCTGCTCCGTGCGCTTCCCGCTGTCGTCGCCGGCGTTCGGGCCGAGCTGCGCGGTGACGACGACGATCGTGATCGCGACGATGGCGAGCGCCACGAGGATCGAGCCGATGAGCTGGCGGTTCACGAGAGGTACTCCCCCGCGGATCCCACCCACGTGAGGCCGAGCAGGAGGAAGACCGCCGAGCCGAGCAGCGGCAGGACGCGCCCGGCGCCGTGCCACCAGCGCACCACGATCACCTTCAGCGTGAGCACCGCGAGCAGCAGGACGCCGGTGATCGCGTGGAAGGTCGCGTCGTCCTCGTCCTCACCCGTGGCCAGGCACATCGCGCCGACCACGAGCAGCAGGACGGCGATCGCGTCGCCGGAGCTGCGATGCGTGAGGAAGGCCGGGCCGGAGTCCAGGAAGCGCGGGCGTAGCTTGCCGTAGCCGACCGCGGCGAGCACGAGCTGGTAGATCGCGAGCGCGAACATCACCGACGCCAGCACGGTCTTCACCGCCAGCGGGTTGCCGCGCGTCAGGTCGGCCAGGAGGTCCTCCATGACCTCGCTGCGTTCCCCGGATTCAGAACGCGGTACTCAGGGCGAGCGGGTAGACCGCCGCCGCGCCCTTGCCGCGCAGCTGGCCGGCCACCATCGCCAGCGTCCAGCCCGAGAAGCGGATGTCGTCGACGAGCAGGCCGGCGCCCGCGGGCGGCGCCGCGGTGACCGCGAAGCTGCCGCGCACGTTGGCGACCTGCTGGTGGGAGTTGGCCATCTCGCGCTGGGGCGGGCGGTCGGCGACGCGCTCGAGCACGTCGACGTAGGCGATCCCCAGCCGCTCGGCGAGCGCGCGGGCGAAGCCGGGGACGAGCTCGCCCGTCCGCAGCGAGGGGATGGCGGCGATCCACTGCGGGCCGATGCCCCAGCCCTTCACCACCTCGGTGGCGGCCGCCACCAGCTGCTCGTCGAAGCTCCCGGCCTGGCGGCCCGCCTGCACGAGCGGGTCCCAGCCGCCGTCGCCGAGCCGCGCCAGCGCGCGGCCCTCCTCGGCGCGCACGGCCTCGGGGATCTTGCGCATCGCGCCTTCGGCGTCGGGCGCCATCTTCTTGACCTCGAGCACCAGCGGGCGCGAGCGCAGGTGCAGCGACGCCTCGCGGACGAGCTCCGGGTCGAGCGGCCCGTCGTGGCGCGGGCCGGCGCAGACCGAGCAGCGCCCGCAGTCTTCCGGCGCCGGGTCGTCGAGCTCCTCCTGCAGCGCGCGCATCAGGCATCGCCCGTCGGCGCCGAGCTGGGCCATTGCCGCCTGCTCGCGGCGGCGCAGCGCGGTGATGCGCTCGTAGCGCTCGGCGTCGTAGTGCCAGTCACTGTCCGGTTGCGCGAGCCAGCGCGTGCCGTCGCGGGCGACCGCGCCCTCGACGTCGAGCACCTTGAGCATCGCCTCGACGCGGCCCTTGCCGAGGTTGACCTCGGCCATCAGCGCCTGGGTCGTGGCACCGTCGCCCTCGCCGAGCCGGGCGAGCACGCGGTCGACGAGCTCGCGGCGCGGGAACGCCTGCTCGATGAAGAAGTCCTGGATCCGCCGGTCCTCGCGGCCGCGCAGCAGCACCACCTCGGCGTGCTCGATCGCGCGCCCCGCACGACCGACCTGCTGGTAGTAGGCGATCACGGAGCCGGGCGCCTGGTAGTGCACGACGAAGCCGAGGTCGGGCTTGTCGTAGCCCATCCCGAGCGCGCTCGTGGCGACGACGGCCTTGAGGTCGTTGCGCAGCAGCCGCTCCTCGACCGCGACGCGGTCCTCCGTGGCGGAGTCGCCGCTGTAGGCCTCGGCGGCGACGCCGTGGCCACTCAGCCACTCCGCGACCATCTCCGAGTCGCGCTTCGTGAGCGTGTAGACGATCCCGCTGCCCGGCAGGTCCGGCAGGTTCTGGGCGAGCCAGGCGAGGCGGTCGGCCTGACCGGGCAGGTCGACGACCTCGAAGCGCAGGCTCGTGCGCCCGAGCGGCCCGCGGTAGGTCCGCAGCGAGGCGGCGCGGCCGATGCTCAGCTGCTCCTCGACGTCGCCGACGACGCGATCGTTGGCGGTCGCGGTCGTGCAGAGCACCGGCACGCCCTCGGGCAGCCGCTCGAGCATGTCGGCGATGCGGCGGTAGTCGGGGCGGAAGTCATGGCCCCAGTCGGAGATGCAGTGCGCCTCGTCGATCACCAGCAGCCCGACGCGCTCGGCGAACAGCGGCATCATCTCGGCCCGGAACTGCGGGTTGTTGAGCCGCTCGGGGCTGATCAGGAGCACGTCGACGGCGTCCTCCGCCAGCAGGTCGCGGACCTCGGCCCACGCGTCGCGATTGGTCGAGTTGATCGTGTGCGCGCGGATCCCGATCCGCTCGGCGGCCGCGATCTGGTTGCGCATCAGCGCGAGCAGCGGCGAGACGATGAGCGTCGGGCCGGCGCCGGCCTCGCGCCCCAGCACGGTGCTGAGGAAGTAGACGGCCGACTTGCCCCAGCCGGTGCGCTGCACGCACAGCACCCGCGCGCGGTCGACCACGAGGTCGCGCACCGCCTCGAGCTGATGCTCGCGGAACGCAGCGTTGGGCCCCGCGAGCTCGCGGAGGAGCTCGGCGGCGCGGTCGTCGATGGCGGTGGCGGCGGTGGTCACGGTCATCGACACTAGGACACCGGCCGGTCCGGTTCGCCCCCTAGGGTCCGGCGCGGTGGCGTTCGTCTACCTCCTGCGCTGCGCCGACGGCTCGCTCTACTGTGGCTGGACGACCGACGTCGACCGTCGCGTGGCGGTCCACAACACCGGCCGCGCGAGCCGCTACACCGCGCGCCGGCTCCCCGTCGTGCTGGCGGCGTCGTGGGAGCTCGAGAGCGAACGCGCCGCGCGCAGCCTCGAGTGGCGCATCAAGCAGCTGACGCGCACACAGAAGCTCGCGCTGCTGGGCGGCGCGCCGCTGCCTTAATTGGGGGTGAGCGTGCCGCTGCCGAGCGCGCGCAGGTCGTCGCCGTCGATGGCGAGCTCGATGCCCTCGAGCGCGACGGCGGTGCGCACCGCCTCGACCGTGCCGTCGCCCCCGGTGTGGAGCGGGAGCTCGGCGATCAGGCGGCCGTAGGCGTCGAAGGAGCGGGCGTCGTCGGTGCGGGTCCAGAAGACGTAGGCGCCGAGACCGTGCGGGTGGCGGAGGCGGAGGTCCGCGGCAACGGCGGCGTGGGCCTCGGTCGCGTTGTCGCCGTAGGCGTCGCGCGCGGCGATGCCGTAAGAGGCGAGGTTGGCGAACGCGAGCAGCAGCCGATCGCGGTCTGAGAGGAAGAACGGGGTCATGCCGACGATGCTCCCGTCCCGGCGCCCGCCGCGCCACGGTGCCATCTCCCGGCACGGGGTGCGGTCAGCCGTAGCCGCCTTGCCCGCATCCGAGTACCAACTCCTGCGGACCCGATCGCCGAACGTCGCGATCACGGGGCTGCGGACACAATCGACCACTGCGGTACATCCCCGACCGCGCGCGCACGCCAGCCGGCGCTCGTCCAAGAACGCGCTCGCCAGCTCGCCCGCGGCCGCACGCGGTAACTCGGCCAGGCGATCGGCTGTGGGTGGGACGTGAGAGATGCGGGTCTATTGCGCGGCGGGGGGCAGCGGTTCGAGCACGAAGACCTCGACGGCGAGGTCGGGGTCGATGTGGTTGTCGCTCATGAAGCCGATCACCTTGCGTCCGGTCAGCTGCTCGATCTCGCGGCTGACGTCGGCTTGCATGACGCGCTGCCAGCGTCGGCGCAGATCCAGCACCACGTTGCCCTCGCCGGCGTTGGCGAGCGTCTGCTCGCCGCGGGTGAGACTGTCCTGGAGGACCACGAAGATGCCGTTGTCGCCGAGCGTGGTCCGGGCCTTGGTCGGGCCGCGGCCGGTCGTGCGCGCGAGCGCCCGGACGACGGTGGTCGAGATCTTCGCCGCGAGCTCTCCGTCATAGGACGGAGTGTGGCCGCTCATGGTCGTCCTCCGTGGCGCTCGGAGAGGGCGGACTTCCTCATGGTCGCGACGCTAGCGCCATGTCCGACGTTGAGCATCGGCAGCAACTGCTAGGCCCTGCGGCGTAGTTGTCCACATCTCGGGTCGGACGGGCTCAGCCGTAGCTCCGCGCAACGACAGCGGCCATCGCCGCGAGGCGTTGCTGGCTGTACCAGGCCGGAGTGAAGCCGTGAATCCGCCCGCCGTGCTCGCGCGCGATCTCGACCAGGTCACTGAAATGCCGGGCTTGCAGTATCTCCGCACACCCCTGCGGATGCACGTCGGCGCAGCACAGCTCGTAGCTTTGCGTCGCAACCGGATCTCCCGACGCATGTGCGTCATCCGGCAAAGACACAGACGAGAACCTGCTGGCGGGGGGCATGAGCGCCCCTTTCTCGGGCGTCTCGGCAGCCGATCCGACCGCGTGACTCCCGATTGAATACTGCCGACTCTCCTCGCATTCGCGCCGATGTCAAGCCGGCTCGATTCGCGGCCGCGCTGCGCGTGAGGCCACGGCTCGCCTTGGACGAGCAGCGGGCGCCTCTTCCGAACCGTCACCGGCGCTCGCTCCACGCGGATCCGGGCGTCTCATGAGGGCCTCGACCTCAAGTTTGTACGGGTAGTGATCGAGGCGACGCCGATAAAACGGCGAGCGTCACGTCGGTCGCGTTCGGGTGAGGCGAAGGAGCCGCGCCTGCAGGCGGTCGGCACGATCAAAGGCCTGTGAGGCCCGGGTCTGGTCGGTTTCCGCGAGTGCGGCGGTCAAGGCATTTTCGTACTCGGCGATCAGCCGCCGCGCGTCAGGCTCTTGTGATCCCGATGAGGCGACCGTCGGCGAGGTCCCCCTCATCGTTGAGCTGCCCATCGGTGCCGCGATGGCGGTGTCGGTTCCATGCCACTCGATGGACGCGCGTTTGGCCATTCCGCGGCTCCTGTCAGTCTGCCTTCGTCGGCGGAGGCAGGCGCACCTCTGTCTCGTAGTTGTGGGCCACCGCTGAGATGTGCATCGCGACGTGATCGACGACCGACCCGATCGGGTTCGTGGTGAGGAGCATCGGCATCGAGATGATCGTGTTGCCGGTCTCGGGGGCGCCGATCCCGTCTTCGCGGTACTGCGAGTAGCCGAGGTGGTAGAAGGCGGTCATGGTCATCACGAGCGCCAGCGACGCGCCGAAGTACGCCAGCCGGCGCCGCCACGTCGCAAGTCGGCCGCCTAGCGACCGATAGACGATCAGGCAGGGAAGGACGGTCAGCAAGAGCGCGTCGATCGCGCCGTATATGCCGCCGCGCCAGAACAGCTCGAAGACGAAGTACGCACCGTCGGGGCGGGGGGTGGCGACTTCGCTCAAGACGTTCCGCACCAGCGCGAGACCGAAGACGAGGCCGAGCAGACTGCTGAGCTTCCAGTGGCGCGACAGCGTTGTTCGGAGGTCGAGGCCGGTGCTGCTCACGTACGAGGCGCATAGCGCTAGGACCGAGGCGAAGTAGATCGCGAGGTACACATCGTGGGGCAGGTCGAGGACGGTGGACCCGAGGTATGGAACGGCGAATCCCACGACGGCTGACGCGCCGAACCAGCCCAGCTGTGTGCTCCAGGACTCTGGATGGGCGCTCCGGTGGGCGTGGGCGGGAAGGCGATGCGGCACATGCACGCGGCTTGCTTCCATGCCTGCAACCTACGTCCGGCGTATCCCAGCGCCATCCGCAACGGTCCGCGGACGTCTTACTCGGAACTACGGGCCGTGTAGTCGGACCGAGATCCGCTCTCGCGCGCCGGCCGCTGACTGCGAGCTCGCCGGTGTTTCCGACCTCGTCTGGCGGTCGGCTCAACGACTCGAACATCCGCAACCGGCTGCTCAACGGCGAGCCGGCCAGGCCGGCCACGGAGACGCGCAGGACGCACCCGGCCAGGCACCTCGCCGCGGAGGGGACGGCCCCGGCAGGACTCGAACCTGCGACCCGCTGCTTAGAAGGCAGCCGCTCTGTCCAGCTGAGCTACGGGGGCAAACATCCCGGATCGTACGCTAAAGCGCCGAAATCAGCCCTCGACGGGCCCATCGTTGCGGTGTTGCGCGGATGCCACGGCGTCGCCGTAGGCGGGCGACGGCACCCACGTTCGGGCGCACGAATGGGCACACGGACTCGACCTCCGACACGGTCAGCGAGCTGATCCTCGCTAACGGCGCCCGCGCTACATGAAGTCACGGCGGTCATCGACGCCGCGGTCGCCGAGCGCGGCATCAAGCCCGGCACGCTTACCTCGGCTCTGGTGACGCACAGCGTTTTCGTCGCACGCGTTCCCGTCCCGACGGCAGAGCACGGCATCCTCCACCGCGCCGCGGCCGCGACCCCGAGAGCCAGGCCTTCATCGAGTCCTGATTTAGCAGGCTCAAACCCCGCCTGATCTGGCGTGAGAAGTTCGAGACGCTCGAGCAGGCGCGCGAGGCTATCTGCGCCTACATCGATCGCTACCACAACCGGGCCCATCCGGGCTTGCTGCCGCACGCCGCGAGAGGTCGCGCCACCTCGCATGATCACCGAGACGAGCTAACAGGCGGTCTAGAGTGACGACGCAGCCGGGGTCCGGGCCAAGACCCGCCAAATCGGCCGGCGCGTTGATCGAGAGGGCGCTCGCGGCTAAAACTCTCTGTCGAGTGGGCCCGATTCGTTGCGCTGTGCGGTGCTCATGGCGTTGGCGGCGCGGTCGTAGGCGGCGCTCGTGGGCGTCCAGGTCATCGTGGCGCCAACCAGCGGGCTGTTCACGCTGCCGCTCGCGGTACCGAGGGTGACCGTGATCGCGTTCCCGGCCAGCACCATGCGGGACTTCGTCCCGGTGACGCCGAACGTGCGGTTCGCCGCGGCGTAGCCGCTGTCTCCGAGCGCGGCCGTGCCGAGGCTGAGCTGGGTCGAGTTGGCCGCGTTGTAGACGAGCACCGTGTCCGACTGCACGGGGTTGCCATTGTTGAGGCGGACCACGACGTCGACGGCGTTTCCGTCCCAGCCGCTGAGGATCGAACCGGGGTCGACCGGCTCGCTGAAGCTGTAGATGATCGTGTCGCGGTGCTCGGCGCGGCCCGCGACCGCGCCGCCGTTGGCGGTCTGGATGTCGGCGGCGCTCGGGGCCGTGTTGTCAACGGTCACCGAGAAGCCCGCTTGCGTGCTGCTGTTGCCGACGTTGTCGGCGGCGCTGATCGTGTAGCTCTTCGCGCCCTCCGACAGCGGGCTGGCGGCGGTCAGTGCGGCGCTGCGGCGGTTGTAAGCGATGCCGCCGGCCGAGTAGCTGCCGGCGCTCAGCGCCACCGCCGTCTGCCCGCCGGTGGCTGCGGACACGTTGGCGGTGACGCTCGCGACGCCGCCGGCCGGGCTGCCGATGTCGCTCACGTTCGCGTAGACGTAGTAGCTGCCGCCCTGCTTGATGTAGCCCGGCGTCCATCCGGATGCCTTGGCGATCACGCTCGCGCTTACCGCGGGTGCCGCGCGGTCGACGGTGTAGGACTGGCCCGTGAAGCTGCCGTTGCCGGCGCCGGCCAGCGGGTTGCCGACCGTGTCGCGGATCGTGTCGTCATCGACCAGGTTGAGGCCGAGCGTGCCCGAGCCGGTGCCGGTGCTGGCGGTCACGGTACGGGTCGTGCCGGTGCCGGTGACCGAGGTGATCGCGCCGCCCGTCAGGCCACCCGTGCGCACGAGTGCGAGGTCGGTGGCGTCGACGCCGGTGACCGGCTCGCTGAAGCTGACCGTCCAGCTCAGGTTCGCCGCGTTGGTCGGGTCGGCGGTCGCGCGGACGATCGACTGGGCTGTCGGTGGCGCGAGGTCGACGGTGTACGGCTGGCCCGTGAAGTTCCCGTTGCCGCTGCCAGCGCCTGCCAGCGGATTGCCCACCGTGTCGTGGATCGTGTCGTCGTCGACGAGGTTGAGGCCGAGCGTGCCTGAGCCAGTGCCGGTGCTGGCGGTCACCGTCCGGGTCGTGCCGGTGCCGGTGACCGAGGTGATCGCGCCGCCCGCCAGGCCGCCCGTGCGCACGAGTGCGAAGTCGGTGGCGTCGACGCCGGTGACCGGCTCGCTGAAGCTGACCGTCCAGCTCACGCTCGCCGCGCTCGTCGGGGTCGCGTCCGCGCGGTTGATCGACTGCACGGACGGCGGCGTCGTGTCGAGCGTCACCGTCACGGGCCCGGCCTCGGCGGAGGTGGCGGTCCACGACCCGAGCGCCGCGACGACCCGGTACGTGTAGGCGCCGTTCGACGTCACGGTGTCGGTGCAGCTGGTAGTGCCATGCGGAAGCCGACCGGCGCAGCCGCCGCCGGTCACCGGTGCGAAGCTGCCGGCGCCGAGCCGGCGCTCGACCGTGTAGGTGATCGAGCTGCTCGCAGCGGCGTTGGGCACGAGCGCGGCCTGCTGCGTCCACGTGACGGTGACGGCGCCGCTCGCGCTGCCGGGCACGCTGATTGCCGCGGGCGCCAAGCTGCTCGAACTCGCGACGGCACGTCCGGCCCCCTGTACGGTCCAGAAGGCCCAGGCGCTGGCGGCGAGCACAGCGAGAGCGAGCGCGGACGCGGCGAGGGAGCTGATCCGGATCATCGCACCGCAGTCCCCTCGTACCGCAGGGTCAGACCGGTGCCCTTGCAGGCGTCCTGGTTGTGCGGCAGATCGAGCATGGCCACCCGCGGCCAGAGCGCGCGGTCGGGCACCAGCTCGCCAAGCGTGGTGCGGCCGGGAGCGAGCCTCATCGGGTAGGGGCCCGCGTATTCGCTGACCGTGAAGTTCTCGCTGCCGCCGCAGCCCGCTCTCGTCGTGCCCGCCTCCACGCTCACGGTCAGCTGCGTGATGCGGATCGCGAACGCGTGCGGGTTCGTGAGCGTGAGATCCAGCGGGACGCTGGCTCCTGGGTAGAGCCGCGCGCCCAGGTCGCCGCCGATCCGGAACGGGACGGGCCGCCGGACCTCGAGCACGACCACCGTGTAGCGCCGAATCCACCTGCCGCCGACACGGCTGCGGCCGGTCACCACCAGGCGCGCGGAGGCCGGTTTGGCGTCCTTGGCGACCCGGATGCGCAGCCGGCGGCGCGAACTCCGCTTGCCCGCGCGCACCCGGACGGCGCGCGTGCCCGCGGGAAGTGCCGCGACGCGCAGCCGAACGCGCCGTCGAAAGTCTGGCGAGCGCGCCACGCGGATCCGGTAGGTCGCGGTTTGACCCGGCGCGACGACGCGTCGCCTGGGGGTGGGAGCGAGCGAGAACAGCCGCGAGGCCCGGGGTGCGAGCCTGACGGCGAATCGTTGTCGCCGTGTGCGGCCGCCCCCGGATGCCCGGACCGTCATCCGCCGACGGCCCGTCGGCGTCGAGGTCGACGTGCGGAGGATCAGCACGGCGCCGTCTTGCCTGGCCGGCACGAGCGAGCTCCGGCGTCCGTCGTTGCGCAGCCAGATCGCCCGCGTCCTTGGCGGCAGCCCTCGTACGCGCAGCCTGACCCGCCCGTGGAACCCCCGGCTGCGCCGAATTGTGACGCTGTAGCTGATCCGCTCGCCTGGCGCGGCGACCTGCTGCCGCGGGACCACCGAGATCCTGAAGGCACCCCGCCCGCGCTCGGCCTGCTGCAGTCTCTGCATCGCGACGGCGCCGCCCCCCAGCGCGGCCAGTCCGGCGATCAGAGCGACAGCAACCCGCCGCGCGGGCGCGCGGATCATGGGCATGCCTCGAGCAGGCGGCACAGCCGGCCGCCTTCAGCCGATCGACTGTCTCCTACACGACCGTGTAGCTGATCGTCACCGTCGCGCCCTTGCAGCCGTTCTGATTCGAGCCCGTGTTGAGCAGCTGCAGCGAGCCGCCGCTCCAGGCACCGACGCCGCTGCCGGACGCGATTTGCGCGTTCACCGTCACAGGGAAGCCGTTGAGCTGGTAGTCGGCCGCCGTGCACGGCGTGCCGGTACCGATGTTCGGCCCCGTGACTCCAGAGATCGTCGCGCTAATCGAGCCGACGAAGATGCTGCCGGGGTTCGGGTTATCGAAGTTACCGGACAGCGGCTGGGCCGGACCGCCCGGGTAGAGACCCGAAACCGTCGAGGTCTGATTGACCGTGATCACGTCGGGCGCGGAGGTCGACGCGCTGCCCGTTCCGCTTCCCGACGACGTCCAGTACGCGTACGCGACGCCCGCGATTGCGAACGCGCACACAGCCACCACGCCGACCTTCCACTTGCGGTCAACGAACCGAGACATGACGCCTCCCCTGATTGTGGATTTCACACCACGCTCCGAGTCGACCACCCACTTTTCCGGCCCCGCCGACCAGGCGCGCGCAGGCACGCGCCCGCGCTGACACTCTATGTCAAAGTGTCAAATATCACCAGTGGGGCCGCGGCCCCACGATTGGCACTCGGGGAGCTCAGCTACGGGCCAGACTCCGCCCGGACGACTTCCACCGGGGCGGCGAACGGAGGGCAAGTCCGACCAGGCGGACCGACACCCAGTTGCCCGATCAGGTGGACCCCGAGTAGGACGCCGGCGTGCGCAACAATCTCCGCATCGATCCCGCAGCACCTCACCGACCCATGAGTTGTGGCCGTCCCACCTCGCTTAGGCGGAGCCGCTCGAAAGATTGAGTCTCGTGATGCGGGAGCAGGGGACGGGTTGGCTTGCGGTTACTGCACAAACGATTCCGACGACGCGCGGCGCCCCTCGCGCCGGGTGAGCGTTCCTGGTCAGGGGGGAGGAGCCCCAGGCCGCCCCGAGTCCGTCGTAGGACCGTGAAGCGATGGACCCAAGGCGGGTTGCGGGAGCATCGAGGGAGTTCGCGCCGGGCGCAGGGCGCCGACGTAGACGCCGGCCAGAACGAGAAGACCCCCGAGCACCAGTCCGGCACCCACCGGCTCGTCGTCGAGCCACGCGGAGAGCGCGACGGTGACGAACGGCACGAGCACATAGACATATGCCGTGCGCGACGCGACCCAGTATCGGAGCACGAAGAGGAAGAGCACGAACACGATCACTGAGCCGACGACAACGAGGTAGCCGAGCGCGACCCATGTCGCGGCGCGCTGCGGGACCACGAGCGACTCGCCTGCGAGCACCGATCCGGCGATCAGTACCGCCGCTCCAGCGGTCATGGCCACCGCGTTCATCGTCACCGGGTGAACAGGTGGGAATCGGCGTACCACCACGGTCGCTTGCGCGATGCACAACGCACTGCCCAGTGCAGCGAAGACGGATTGCAGCGGCAGCGACTCCCGCAGCGGGGCGCGCGACATCAAGGCGACCCCGACAAGCGCCACGACAGTCCCGGCCACAGCCACAACGCGGAGACGCTCCTGGCCCACGAGCGCGGCGAGCAGAAGCGTCACGAGCGGCACGAGCGCAAGGAGGATCGAACCGAACCCCGCGTGCAACTCGACGAGCGCGTAATAGCCGAGGGCGAAGGCGCCACCAACATCGAGGACCCCGAACAAGAGCGCACCCGCCAGTGCCCGCCCACGCGGCAGCTCAAGCCTCAGCACCGCCATGGCAGCGACGAGCAGGATCGCCGCCAGAGCAAACCGCAGGCCCGCTCCCCACAGCGGGTCGAGCTCACGGTTGCTGAACCGGATCCCAACCGCGTTCCCCCCGACCAACACGGCGATGGCGGCGAAGGCCGCAATCAGCACGCCCTCGCGAGGCCGGGGCATGACCAGACGCTACACCCCACTCGCCCCAGCACGGGACGCCTAAGCGTCGCTCCCTCCCTCGCCTTCCACCGATACTCTGGCGACAGGGTCACCGTGCGCGAGGAGCAGCAGTCGCCCCGCCGCCTCCCGCCTGCGGGCAGCAGTCGGGTTCTTAGACAGCGACCCGCGTCAAACCCCCGCCGCTGCGCCGGGCAACCACACCCGTCGGCAGGGTGGTTCGATTGGCGACCGCCCAGGTGGTCTGGGGAGTCAGCGCTCCGACTGGCATCGGGCTACGGCTGTTTCCTGCCGCCGGACGAGCGGAGAATCCCGCGGGTGAGCCACGGACGGCCCTGGAACCAGCGACGGAAACCGAGATGCGCGCGGCTTCCTAGGAGGCCCGCGCGTCCGGTCCTCACCGGTGCGCCGCGGTGCGGTGTGTTCGTTGCGCCCGGCACCCGACACTCCGCGCTCGACCGCGACTGAGTGCTGCTTGCGCGAGAAGCGGCAGGCCGCGCGAGGTCCAGTCGACTGCGCTTCGTCCCTCAAAGGAGCAGTCAAGTATGTCTCTTAGGTCTCCGGATGAGATGTGCGGGATGCTTCCGAGCGGCGACTCACACCACGTCAGATGGCAAGGATCATCGCGCGAGGGAAGGAGCAGTTCATGGAGCACCGCCAGCTCGGACGCACTGGCGTCTCGGTGAGCAAGTTCTGTCTCGGCGCGATGATGTTCGGCGCCTGGGGCAACGCTGATCACGACGAGTCGATTCGGATCATCCACGCCGCGCTGGATGCCGGGATCAACTTCGTCGACACCGCCGATGTCTACGGGCAGGGCGAGTCCGAGGAGATCGTCGGCAAGGCGCTTGCGGGCGGGCGGCGCGATGACGTGGTCCTCGCCACCAAGTTCCACAACGCCATGGGCGAGGACCCCAACTGGCAGGGCAACTCGCGCCGCTGGATCGTCCGTGCGGTGGAGGACTCGCTGCGGCGACTGGGAACCGACTGGATCGACCTCTACCAGGTGCACCGGCCCGATCCGCGCACGGACATCGACGAGACCTTGTCGGCGCTCAGCGACCTCGTGGAGCAAGGCAAGGTCCGCTACATCGGCGCCTCCACCTTCCCGGCGAGCCAGATCGTGGAGGCGCAGTGGGTCGCGCGGGACCGGCAGCTGCAGCGGTTCGTCACCGAGCAGCCGCCGTACTCGATCCTCGTCCGTGCCGTCGAGGCCGACGTCCTGCCCACGTGCCTGCGCCACGGCATGGCGGTCATGTCCTACAGCCCGCTTACGGGCGGGTGGCTGTCGGGGCGCTGGCGTAAGGACACCGGGCAGCAGTCCTCTTCACGCGCCGGCCGGCTGCCCGAGCGCTTCGATCTCTCAGAGCCGGCCAACCAGCGCAAGCTCGACGCCGTCGAGCAGCTCGCCCAGCTCGCCGAGCAGGCGGGGATCACGCTCATCCAGCTCGCGATCGCGTTCGTGCTCAACCATCCCGCCATCACCGCCGCCCTGATCGGGCCGCGCACCATGGAGCAGCTCGAGGGCCAACTTGCCGCGGCGGAGGTCGTCCTGGACGAGGGGCTGCTCGACCGCATAGACGAGATCGTCCCGCCCGGCACGACCCTCAACCCGGCGGACAACTCGTTCGCGAACCCGGCACTCGAGCCGTCGGCGCGCCGGCGCTAATCGAAGCCCGACGCCGCGAGTGCTGCTTGCCCCTGGGATCACCAGTGCGACCGTTCGGCGCGACGAGTGCTCCTTTGCGCGAGGAGCAGCACCGGCGGGTCGCTCGGCGGCACTTTCGCATGTGCCTCAAGGGGAGAGTGACCGCCGGAGGAACGGCAGTGTCATGCCGGCCACTGGCGCGCTGGCGATGCCGTCGAGCTTGATTAGGTCCGCCGTTGCGTGCGGTTGGGACCCGTAGATTGAGTGGCTGTCGGGTTCTCGCTTGCCTGCGCGGTTTCGCGCAGGCGCGAAACGGCCTGTCGAAGCAGCCGCGAGATGTGCATCTGTGAGGCGCCGACGCGCTGGCCGATCTCGGACTGCGTGAGGTCCTCTGCGAAGCGCAGCCTCAGGATTTCTCGCTCCCGATCGCTGAGGACCGACATCATTGCCTCGAGCGTGGCGGCGTGCTCGGCCTGAAGGTAGCCAGGCTCGGGCGCGCCCAGCGTGTCGGCGAGCCGCGTGGCGTCCTGGTCGTCGCAGCAGGGCTGATCGAGCGAGTCGGCTCGGTAAGCGGCTGCCGCCTCCCGCGCGTCGAGCACCTGCTCGAGCGTGATCCCGAGGTCGTCAGCGATCTCGGACACGGTGGGCGCGCGGCTGAGTTCATGCGTGAGGCGATCGGTCGTGCGGTCTACGCGCTGTGCCAACTCCTGGAGGTCGCGCGGAACCCTGATCGCCCAGCCCTTGTCCCGGAAATAGCGCTTGAGCTCTCCCGCGATCGTCGGCACAGCGAACGACGAGAACGCGGTCCCTCGCTCCGGGTCGAACCGGTCGATGGCCTTCAGCAAACCCACTGAGGCGACCTGAACGAGGTCCTCCAGCGGCTCGGCGCTACGGCGGTAACGCCGCGCCAGCTGCGTGGCCAACGGGAGAAATCGCTCCACCAGCTCGTCGCGGGCCGTCAGATCGTTGCGCCCGCGATAGCGGGCGAACAGCTGCCGCTCCCGCAGTCTGCGCGCGCGTCCGTCGCCCCCGCCGGCGCTGCCGCGGTCGTGGTTCCCCACGGCGCGACGCGATCGAACGCCCCAGCGCGGAGCGACGGGAACGCGAGCGGAAAGCAATGACACACCCGGGACGATCGAAAGCGGGTTCGGTGTCGTGGACATGCGCCAGCGCGTGTTCGGTCCGTACTGACCTAGGTTGCGTGTCGTTCGCGTCCGGCCCGGAAGCGAGCGAATAGGGCTGCAGGACCAGGTACCCGCAATACCGGTTGCCGCAACGCGGGTTGCCGCAACGGTGGTTGCGGAATGACAAAATGCACGACCGGGCATCGACAATCGCACCCTCACGGAACCGAACCATGGCCGATGACGCATTCCTTAAAGCTCTGACAGCGCTCGAGGCGACGCTCGCCGACAACCAGGAGCGGACGAAGCTGATCAAGAAACGGATCACGCAGCTCCGACGGTTGCGTGCGCAAGGCGCCTCGTACGCCGAGATCGTCGCCACCAGGAACGGGCCGCTGCTCGTGCAATTGCTCACCGAGAGCTCAAGGGCGCTCGACACCAGCGGAGCAAGCGTGCGCCGCGCCGAAGCACGGGCGCTGTACGCCGAAGGGCTGACGATGGACCAGATCGCCGAGGGCTTCGGCGTCACACGCCAACGCGTTTCGACCCTCCTGCGCACGACCCCGCAGTGACGTCTACGCGAGAACCCAGCAGCGCCTGCGCCGGCCTGGCGCACCGATCTGGAATCGTTGTGTGCACCGGCGCGTCGCGTCAGACATAACCACCGCGGCGGCAAGCGGACCGTGCTGTTTTCGCCTGGCACCGGCACTTGCCGCGCCTGAGAGCGCGAGTGCTCCTTTGCGCGAATGCAGGAGCGAGGGCGCACCGCGCGACACGCCTGCTTGTCGTCCGCAGCAGGCGCGCCGCGGACCGTCACTCAGGCGCTCGCATCTGGGCGAAAGCAGGCGGCTGGTGCCCCAGAACAGGTGGCCGCTGCCCCGAGCGCGAGCGCTACCCCCACGAGCCGCCGTCAGGGTCTCGCCGAGTTGGCCCTAGTGGCCGGAGGGGGGTCGAGCTCGAAGTATTGAGGTACCCAGCTCAGGCCTCTTCCGAGCTGTGGGTGTCGCAGAGCGGCGACGTCGAGCCTCGTTCCAGGCGGCCCGGGTTGGGTTAGGCCGCGTCTTCATGAGCTTGTTTCGCCCGCTGACGCGCGCCTCTGTGATCAATCGGCTTGCCCGGGGTGACTGGCGTCGCGCGGCGCAGCGCTCGTGGGGATACGTCCGCAGCCCTTTGGGCGTCGATCGCGTCGATCGTCGGGCGGGGGCGGCTTCTTCGGCCCGTTTCCGTATCACTCGAGGCAGACGCGCGGGGGATCGAGGGTGACGGTGTCAGGCTGCTGCCTGCCCATCCCGATCGGCGTCCTCGGCTCGCTTGCGTTGGCAGTGCGGCTATTGACCAGGCGCTGAGGCGGAACGGTCCGTGTTCGGACGGTGGACCGAACTTTGTTTGCGGTCTGGATGGCCAGGGGATACTTAGAAGTAAGGACGCGCCGGGGTTCTCCGCGCGTCCCCTCTGCTTGAAGGGCCGCAGCCGCTCGCCGAGTCACGGCGACCGTGAGACGGCCCGTATTCGCAATCTCATATTCCCCTGGAGGGACTCATGTCAGTACGCACCCCCGCCCGCGAGGACGGCATCGTCCGCAACGGCACCACCGATCACACGCCGGCACGCCGCCTGACCACCGAGACGAAGGCGTCGTTCAAGACGACCGAGTTCATGGCGTTCCTCGCCGTGCTCGTCGGCATCCTGATCGCCGCTGCCGTGGTCGACCAGGCCGACGCCGGTGGCCTGGGCGCCAAGCAGGCGTGGCTCTACGTGACGATCCTGACGGTCGGCTACATGGTCAGCCGCGGCCTGGCCAAGTCCGGCAGCTCGCAGCCGTATGACGAGGACCGCTCCTAGTCCGCAGTCCCCGCGCCGCCGGCACGTTCTGGGCCGGCGGTGCCGCAGTGCCGTACCTCGAACACCCCAACTTGAAGGAGCCGACCATATGAGTCGATCCGAGCAGAAGGTCGTTCAGTACCTCAACGAGGCGCACGCCAGCGAGATGGCTCTCGTCCGCGTGCTGCAGTCGCAGATCGCCATGACGCCCCGCGGCACGTACCGCAGCGGGCTGGAGACGCACCTGGACGAGACGCGCAACCACGCCGAGCGCGTGCAGACGCGGCTGACCGAGCTGGGCCAGGGCGGCAACCCGCTGCAGTTCCTGGGCGGCATCGCCGAGTCCGTCGCCGGCCAGGCGCTGGCGTTCGCCAAGACGCCGCTCGATCTCGTCCGCGGTTCCGGGGGCGAGGAGAAGGTGCTCAAGAACGCCAAGGACGCCTGCGCCACCGAGGCGCTGGAGATCGCGACCTACACCTCGATCGAGCGGCTCGCCCGTTCGGTCGGCGATGAGCAGACCGCGAAGCTCGCCGCCTCGATCCGCGCCGACGAGGAGAAGATGCTCGAGCGGATCCTGCGCGAGATCCCGAAGCTCACCGGGGCGGTCGTGGGCGCCGAGATCGAGGGCGATCCGTCCTATGAGCTCAGCAAGACCGGCGCGGCCGACGCCGCGCGGGCGACCGGGAAGGCCGCCGCGAAGTCGGCGCGCAAGACCGGCGCGAAGGCCAAGCGCAGCACGCGCCAGGCCCGCAAGGTGCCGGGTGTCGCGCAGGCGGAGGGCCAGGTCAAGGGCGCCGTGGCGTCGCAGTCCGATCTCGCGATCGCCGGCTACGACAAGCTGACGGCGGAGGAGATCGTCGCCAAGCTCTCCGATCTGTCGCAGATCGAGCTGGCCAAGGTCGACTCCTACGAGCGCCGGCACGAGAACCGCACGACGGTCCTCGAGCGCGTCAGCTCCCTGCGCGGCGACGAGCCGTGGCCGGGCTACGACGAGCTGACCGCCGCCGAGGTCCAGGCGGCCGTCGGTGAGGCCGACGAGGACCGCGTCAAGGCGATCCGCTCCTACGAGCGGGCCCACAAGGCGCGCGCCGGTGTCCTCAACGCCACCGAGCGCGAGCTCGCCACCGCATAACCCGACCCGCAGCTGCTCCAGGGCACCGGCGGCGGCCTTGCCGCCGCCGGACCCCTGGCGCCGAGGAGCGACGGAGTCCGCGGTCGGCTTCGGGCGACGTCGCGTCAGCGGCGGGTGGCGAGCAGCGACCGCTCAGTCGCGAAGCCTCCGCCGAACGCGTAAGCATCACGGCGCCTCAGGCTAGAGGTGACACCGCGCCGCGCACGGTTCAGCAAGGACCGGAGCTGAGCTGGCGCGCGGTGGCCTCCCTGCATCGCGGCGACATCACGGGCGGACGGCGATCCGAACACCGACCGTTGTTCTGTTCAGGGCTTTGCGGATACCGTCCCACGCGCTCCGAGGCTCGTCAGCTCGGGAGGCGCGACGCTTCGCGGGAACCGGCCAGTGGCCCGGCGTTGCGAGGCTTCGATTGCGCGCGCAACACGGCCCTGCCGCCGGATCCACTCGCGCTGTGCGGAACTCAACATCTTCGTATCGCCGACGCCGTTCCCAACCAAGTCGTGCATGAGACCTCCAGGAGCGAATCGGGGTGGCCTCCATGCCGTGTCGCCCGACCCGAGCCTACCGGTCTCGATTCCGCGGCCAATCCAGCACCCGCGGGTCAGGCGCCCGCTTGCCTCGCCAAAGAGCTTGCTCCGGAATGTGAGCAAAGCCGTGCAGCTGCTCGAGGACACGACCTCGCTCGATGACGCGGTCGGCTGCTGGACCGCTTGACTGCTGCCCGCACGCACAAGCGAGAGCGGTCCGCGCATCACGCGGGCAGCTGCTCCTCACGCAAGGCGGCAGTGGTCGAGTCGGGCGGCGGGTCGGTCACGCTGCGCCGGACGAAAAGTGCACGTAGTCCTTCGTGGTTCCCGCCCAGGCGCCACACCCGCGGCGGGGGTGGCAGGCCCGGACCACCCCTGAGGTGAACGTCCCAGCGCCGGTGTCGCGAGCGGTCGCCGTACCACTTCGTCGCGGGGCTCGACTCCGGCCGCATCCGACGACGCGGTGAGCTATGTCGGAGTCCGCGCAGGACGCAGGTATCCGCGTGGGAGCGAGCGCCAGCGCCACTCCGGTTGACGCGCCCGCAGTGGACGAGCAGCAGGTGCGCGCGACCGGCCTCCTCTGACGCTCGCTCTGGCAGGGCGAAGCAGGCGTGCGCCGATCATCGGTGCGCTCTCGGAGGTCGTCCGCAGCGGGCGTTTGGATGGCACGACTGCTTCTGCGGCCGAACGAGCATCTGGTTCGCCGGCCCGGCGGACCGCCTCGATTGCTGCATCACTGCGGCGTGGCCGGCGCCCGCGCAAGCGAGCGACCGGCCGCGTCGCTCGTTCGCACAGAACAGCGGGTCCGTGTTCCTCCGGCACCCGAGAAGCAGCGAAGCGGCCGATCGCTCCCGGCGGCGCGCTGCACCGGCCGCGGCGCTGCCGGGCGCGTCCAACGGGTGAGCACGGCGTGGGGGCGGGACTCGACGCTGGATGGTTCGACGCGTGGCGAGTCGTCAGCAACACCATCACCGCCAGCCCGCGGATCACGGTGGCGGGTGGGCGTCTGTCACTAAGTGCGACCACCACTGGCGGCACAGCACCGTCCACTCGGCCCGGTCCCACTCCTCGCCGACTCGCACGACGAAGCCGAAGTTCTCACCGTCGTGGAGCACGCCGCGACCGAGGTCGGCGCTACGCTCGGCCGGCGGCGCGCTCCTGAGCTTCCGCTGAGGGCGCTACTAGGCCGCGGCGTGGAGTGGCGGCCCGTCGACGGCTTCGGCGATCGCGGCCGCAAACGTTTGCGGTGTCGTGAGATGCGGGGAGTGGCCGGCGCCTGAGATCACCCGCAGCGGCCGCTGCAGGCGCTCGGCGGTCGCGGTCGCGGTCTCCTGCAGCCACGCGGGGCTGATCTCACCGCGCGTGATGGTGATCGGGCCGGGGAAGCGCTGGACCGCCTCGACGTCGAGCTCGCTCGCCAGCGGGTCCTCGCGTAGGTCGACGAACGTCTGCGCGTTCGCGATCGACGCCTCCCGGACGTGCTCGGGCACGAGCTCCCAACCGCCGGGCCCGAGGATGACGTCCTCGAAGAACCGCCGCGTGCCGCCTTCGACGTCGCCGGCTTCGATCTGGTCCTGCACGCTGGCGAACTGGGCCTCCACCGCGGGCTGCGGGCAGAGCGCCGTGAGCGGCGGCTCGTGCGCGATCACTGAGCGCACCAGCTCCGGCCGGCGCCCGGCGAGCCCGAGCGCGATCGACGCCCCGTAGGACGAGCCGACGAGGTGCACCCGCGCCGCGCCGAGCTCGTCGATCAGCGCCGCCAGGTCGTCCTCGTCCCGGCGCCGCGGGGACGGCCCGGGGCCGTAGTCGCTGAGGCTGTGGCCGCGCCGGTCATAGCTGATGACCCGGTGGCGCTGCACGAGCAGCGGCACGAGCATGGACCACGTGCGGTGGTCGGTCCAGCCGCCGTGGACGAGGATCATCGGGTCGCCGTCGCCGGTTGGTGCCGCGACGTGCAGGCGGGCGCGGTTGAGGAGGAGGTCGGTCATGACGGAGAGGACGTGCGGCGTTCTCGGCCCATTCCCACGAGACGCATATGTGGTCACACGGCACGGCTGCGGGATCACACCGTCGTCGTCGGTTGCCGCTTCGCGCGATGAGCATCGGTGCTCGCGAGTCCGGCGTCGCTGCTCCGCCTGCGTCAAAGCGACCGGTGCCGCTGGCGGCGGCTCGGCCTTGAAGGAGCTTTTAGGCTTGTGACTATTGACACGAGCCGCGGTGGGAGCGCATAGTTCGCGCCCCCCGGTCCCAGGAGGAACGAGCGTGCGCCGCACTCCCCACTGGTTCACGCGCAGCCGCGAACGCCGCTACGTCAAGGCACAGGAACGGCGTGAGCGCGACTACTTCCGGCGCCGTCGCGCCCGAGAGACCCTCACTCCGGAGTCGACTCCGAACGCCTACCAGCACACCAACGGCTTCTGGTTCTGGGCCGGCCTCGGCGGTGGGGACGGCGGCGGTGGTGACGGCGGCGGCGGCGGCTGAGCGTCGTGATGACCAAGGACCAGGCCGTCAACCCGAGTAGCCGCCGATGACCCGCGAACAGGCCGAGCGCCGCGCGGCGGCCCTCAGCGCGAAGGGCTCCCGTCACCGGTGGTTCGCCCGCAAGGGCCAGGATGGCTGGGAGGTCGTCAAGGTGGCGCTGCCACCTGGTGCGCGGCTCGATCCGGTCAAGGCGACCGTCCCGCACGCCACGCAGCCGACGCCCGCCGGCCCGCTGCCCGCCCACCACCGGCACTTCGACGGCGCCGGTGGGGCCGGCGGAGTGTGAGCCACGACAGCCGCAGCGCTTAGAGCTGCGTGACATCGCGCGATAAAGAGAACCGACTGCTGCGTCCGCCTGCCCACAGCACTCCGCCTGCGGGGCCGCGTGAGTGCTGCTTTGCGCGAGAGGCAACACTCGGCGCGGGCCCTGGCATAGAGGCGAGCAGGCTCGTTGGGGCGTCGTATTTGTTGCTCGCGGCGGGCTCTCGGCGGCTTAACGAGTGTGAACCCCATGAGCCACACCTTCGCGCGGAGCGGCAGCGCATGGACGAGCGCATCCAGTCGCCACTGACCGTTGACGAAATCGCCGAGCTCACCGGGATCGAGCACGGCGGGGTACTCGCAGAGATCCACTCCGGCCGGCTGCTCGCGCGCAAGATCCGCGGCCGCTACCTCGTAACGGCCCAGAACTACTCGGAGTGGCTCGTCCCCGACGAGCCGCGCTTCCCGGCGCGAGGCCACGTCCGCGCCGACCAGGTCGCGGCGTTCCTCAGCGTCGATCGCAGCTGGGTCTACGACCACAAGGCCGAGCTCGGCGCGGTCAAGGTCGGCGGGGCGGTGCGGTTCGACGCCTCCGGGGTGCGCGCGTACGTGCGCGAGCACCGCGTCGCGCCCGGGCAGCCCCGACGTGCGCCGGCGCGGCCGGGACCGCCCAGAGGTTCCCGCAAGGAGCGCGGATTCGAGCTGCTGCCGTTCCCGGAGGCCGCCAGGTGAGAGATACGCTCGCGCCCATGCCGCCGCGGGCCTCCGGCGAAATCAGGACGCACGTCTGGGCGGACGGCCGTACGGTCAGCTATTCGCTGCGCGTGCGCGCCTACGGGGAGCGTCACCAGCTGAAGCTCGGCACCAACCACGAGGGATGGAACGAGCACCGCGCGCAGGTCGAGCTCGACGGGATGCTCGAGCGGATCGCCCGCGGCACCTGGACGCCCCCAGAGCTGAAGCCCGCGCCAGCCGCCACGGAGAGCCCGGAGGAGGAGACGCTGCACCTCACAGCGTCGCGCTGGTGGCACCGCCGCGACAGCGAGCAGCTCGCGCCTAAGACGAAGAAGGATTACCGGTGGCGCCTCGATCACATCCTTGTTGATCTGGACCTCGCGCACACGGCGACGGCGAGCATCGACGTGCGTCGCGTCGACGATTTCCGTCTCGCGCTGGTCGGGCGCGGGCTCGGGCCGCGCGCCGTGAACATGGTGCTCGGGCTGCTCGCCCAGATCCTCGACGACGCCGTCGACTACAAGCTGCTCGACGCAAACCCCGCGCGCGGCAAGCGCCGGCGCATGAAGGTACCCAAGCCGTCGCGGTCGTTCCTTGAGCCGGACATGGTCGTCGACCTACTCGAGGCCGCTGGCCAGTGGGAGGACGGGCTGCTTGAGCACCAGCGCTACGGTCGCCGTGCGCTGCTCGCGCTGCTGCTGCTCTCCGGCGGGCCGCGGATCAACGAGGTCATCCTCGCCGACCGCGGCGAGCTCGACATCCACTCAGCGCGGTGGCGGATCCCCGAGGCCAAGACCCCGGCGGGCGAGCGCGACGTCGAGCTGACAGCGTTCACGCTCGACGAGATGCGCGCGCATCTCGCTCGCCGGCCGCTGACGGCGAGCTCGCCGCTGTTTCCGACCTGGCCTGGCGGTCGGCTCAACGACTCGAACATCCGCAACCGGTTGCTCAACGGCGAGCCCGCCAGGCCGGCCACGGAGACGCGCAGGGCGCATCCGGCCATCAAGGGTCTGGTCGAGCGTGTGAACGAGAAGCGCGCAGCGGAGGGCCGGATGCTGCTGCCGAAGCGCGTCACGCCGCACACGCTGCGGCGGACGTGGGCGATGCTCGCGCTGACCGCCGGCCGGGACGTGCGCTGGGTGATGGCGCAGATGGGCCACGAGGACGCGTCGCTGACCTTGCAGGTCTACGCGCAGGTGATCCAGCGCCAGCGCGTCGACTACGACCTGGTGTGGAGGCTCATGCGTTTCAACGACGAGCCGGAGGCCTGGCAGGCACCTCGCCGCGGAGGGATTGGGCACAGGATTGGGCAGATGCCGACGGTGCCCGAGCCAGCGGCGATCCGCGGAGGGGAGCGATGAAGCGGCGTTTTCCCTGCAAATCGCCGAGACGG
>CAVXIU010000010.1:0-18512 GCA_963761995.1 uncultured delta proteobacterium
GCACCACGACGCGGAGCTCTACCGGCCGCGGCTCGAGGAGGGCTTCGCCCGGCGCGCCGGCGGGCACGACGACTTCGAGGTCCTCGCCTCGATCCCGTTCATCGTCGACGACGACGTCGAGCGGGCCGCGGACATGATCCGCCCGCGCTTCGCCCTCTACTTCGGCGGGATGGGCGCGCGCAGCGCGAACTTCCATCGCGAGGTGGCGGTGCGGATGGGCTACGAGGCCGAGGCCGAGAAGATCCAGGACCTCTACCTCGACGGCTTCAAGGACGAGGCCGCCGCCGCCGTCCCCACGAAGCTGATCGAGGAGCTCGCGCTGATCGGCCCTCCCGACAAGATCCGCCACGACCTCGAGGCCTGGCGCGAGTCGAGCGTCACGTCGCTGCTGATCGCCGGCCCGCCGGAGACGCTGCGGCAGGCGGCGGAGCTGGTGCTCGGATGACCTTTGCGACGTACGAGAAGCGCGGGCGGGTCGCGTACGTCACGCTCAAGCGGCCCGAGGTCATGAACGCGCTCCACCTCGAGGCGCACCTCGAGCTGGCCGAGATCTGGGAGGACTTCCGCGACGACCCCGAGGTCTGGGTCGCGATCCTCACCGGGGCCGGCGAGCGCGCGTTCTCGGCCGGCAACGATCTCAAGGCGACGGCCGAGCGGACGGCCAACGGCAGCGACGTCCAAGGCGATGCGCGGCCGCCGTTCGGGCGCATCACGCGCGACTTCGACTGCCCGAAGCCGATCATCGCGGCGGTCAACGGCGTCGCCGTCGGCGGGGGCCTGGAGCTGGCGCTCGCGTGCGACATCATCGTCGCCGCCGACCACGCCCGCTTCGGGCTGCCCGAGCCGCGCGTCGGCCTGTTCGCGGGCGCCGGCGGCATCCACCGGCTCGCGCGCCAGCTGCCGTTCAAGGTCGCGATGGGCCTGCTGCTGACCGGCCGCCTGTTCGGCGCCGAGGAGGCGCACCGGATCGGGCTGGTCAACGAGGTGGTGCCGCTCGCCGACCTGACGGCGACGGCCGAACGCTGGGCCGGGGAGATCCTCGAGTGCTCCCCGCTCTCGGTCCAGCTGACGAAGGAGTCCGCGCTCGACGGCCTGCAGCACAGCGTCGACGACGCGCTCGGCCGCGACCACGAGCGTGTCGAGCGGCTGCTCGAGTCCGCCGACTTCGTCGAGGGCCCGAAGGCGTTCTCCGAGAAGCGGAGGCCACGGTGGACCGGGCGCTGAGCCTGCCGCTCGCGGACCTGCGGGTGATCGACATGGCGGACGAGAAGGGTGAGATGTGCGGCCGCTTCCTCGCCGACCTGGGCGCCGACGTCATCCGCGTCGAACCTCCCGGCGGCGCCCGCTCCCGCCGTCTGCCGCTCTCGTTCGCCGTCCGCAACGCGAACAAGCGCGGGGTCACGATCGACATCGAGACCGAGCGCGAGCGCCTGCTGTCGCTGCTCGAGTCGGCTGACGTCTGGATCGAGACGACGCACCCGGGCACGCTGGCCGCGCTCGGGCTCGGCCCCGACGCCGTCCTGGCGCGCAACCCGCAGCTCGTGATCACGTCGATCACCGACTTCGGTCAGAGCGGCGACTACCGCGACTGGCAGGCCGACGACGCCATCCACGCGGCGATGAGCGGCATCCTCAGCCGCTCGGGGCTCGCCGGGCGCGACCCGCTTCCCGCGCCCCGCGGGATGGCGACCGAGACGGCCGCGATCCAGGCGGCGTGGGCGACGCTCGTCGCCTACTGGAACCGGCTCGAAACCGGCCGCGGGGACCACGTCGACTTCTCGATCCTCGAGGCAGCGACGCAGACCATGGACCCGGCCTACGGCACCGCCTCGGTGAGCCGCGCCTCGGCCTTCCCCTCGACCCGCGGGCGTCCGGAGGCCGGCCTCTACCCGATCTTCCCCTGCGCCGACGGCCACGTGCGCGTCGTCGTCCTGGCGCCGCGCCAGTGGCGGGCGATGCGCGCCTGGCTGGGCGAGCCGGAGGCGTTCCAGGACGAGCGGTTCGACGCCATCCCGGCCCGGCTCGAGGCGGCGGCCGAGCTGCACGACCTCTACGCCGCGCTCTTCGCCGGCCTGACGAAGGACGCGATCGCGGCCGAGGGCCAGGAGCGCGGCGTGCCGGTCGCGCCCGTCCTCGGGGTCGCCGACGTGCTCGCCGGCCCCCATTTCGAGGCGCGCGGCGCGTTCGTCGACGCCGAGGTCGCGCCGGGGGTGCACGGCCGGCTGCCGAGCGGGTTCTGTGAAATCGATGGCGCGCGCGTCGGCTTCCGTCACCGCGCGCCCGAGCCGGGCGAGCACGACGACGAGCTCGAGGGCGCGCCGTGCGAGCGGCCGGCCTGGCCGGCGGCGCGAACGGGGGAGGCGTCCACGGCGCCGAGCCGGCCGCTCGCCGGTCTGCGCGTCGTCGACTTCGGGAACATCGTCATCGGCAACGAGATCGGGCGCCTGCTGGCCGACCAGGGCGCCGACGTGATCAAGATCGAGAACCGCGCGTTCCCCGATGCGGCGCGCGTCGGCTACGGCGGCAGGCTCTCGCACAGCTTCGTCGCCGGCAGCCGCAACAAGCGCAGCTTCGGCGTGAATCTGCGCACCCCGGAGGGCGTGGCGCTGCTCAAGCGGCTCGTCGCCGGGGCGGACGTCGTGCTCGAGAACTTCAAGCCGGGAACGCTCGAGAAGCTCGGGCTCGGCTACGAGTCGCTGCGCGTCGTGAAGCCCGATCTGGTGATGCTGAGCACCAACGCGCTCGGCTCGACCGGGCCGTGGAGCCGCTGGCTCGGCTACGGCCCGCTCGTGCGCTGCGTGTCGGGGATCACGAGCCTGTGGCGCTACCCCGACGATGAGCTCGGATTCGGCGAGCCGACCACGATCTACCCGGACCACTACGGCGCCCGCGTGTGCGCTGCGACCGTCCTGGCCGCGCTCATCCGACGCCGCCGCACGGCGGCCGGCGCGTACGTCGAGAGCGCCCAGGCCGAGATGATCGTCAACCAGCTCGCCGACGTCTTTCTCGCCGCCTCGCTCGGGGTTGCGCGAGGCGACGAGCCGCCGGGCGTCTACCTGTGCGCCGGCGACGACGAGTGGTGCGTCATCTCGGCGTCCAGCGACGAGCAGCGGCGTGCCCTCCGCCGCGTCGTCGGCGACGCGTCCGCCGACCTGGCCGAGTGGACCCGCACGCTTCCGCCGCGCGCCGTGATGGAGCGCCTGCAGGCCGCCGGCGTCCCAGCGGCGATGATGATGCGCCCCGACGACCACGAGCGCGACCCGCACCTGCGCGCGCGCGGCGTCCATCGCGAGCTCGACCAGCCCGGGCTCGGCCGCGTGCGCCTGGAGGACGGCCCGTTCCGCTCACGCCACATTCCGCCGGTCCGCGTCACCCCGGCGCCGGAGCACGGCGAGCACACGCGCGAGATCTGTGCCACGGTGCTGGGCCTCTCGCCGCCGGAGATCGAGACGCTGTTCGCGGCCGGCGTGCTCGAGGAGCCGACGCCGATGGCGATCGCGGCATGAAGGGTCAGACCGCCATCGCCGGCCTCGGGGTGACCGAGATGGGCAAGGTCTACGGGCGCACCGCCACGGACTTCGCCGCCGAGGCGCTCGCGCTGGCGCTCGACGACGCGGGGCTGGCGAAGGCCGACGTCGACGGCCTGCTGGTGAACGCGAACCACTCGCCGGAGATGGGGCCGATGCTGCAGATGTCGCTCGGGCTCGAGGACCTGACGCTCGTGAGCGCGATGAACGCCTACGGCTCGAGCGCGGGGGCGATGCTCCAGTACGCCGCGCACGCGATCGCGGCCGGGCAGGCGAACGTCGTCGCGTGCCTGTACGCCGACGCCCCGCTCGCAGAGGGCGGCTCGGCCTCGCAGTCGTACAACGGGCGCGGGCTCGGGACCGGGACCGGCTTCTCGAGCCTGCGCTTCGCCTACGGCGACTACGGGCCCGCGAACACGAGCTATGCGCTCGCCTGCCGCCGGCACATGCACCTGTACGGCACGACGCACGACCAGCTGGGGACGATCGCCGTCGGCCAGCGCGCGTGGGCTCAGCTGAACCCGCAGGCGCAGATGCACGGCAGGCCGATGACGCTCGACGACTACCACGCCTCGCGCTGGATCGTCGAGCCCCTGCACCTGCTCGACTGCTGCCTGGTCTCGAACGGCGCCGTCGCCGTGATCGTCACGTCGGCGGAGCGCGCGCGGGCCCTGCGGCAGCCGCCGGTGCACCTGCTCGGCTTCGGGCAGGCGGCGCCCGGCGACACCCAGCGCGCGGGCCGCGAGCCGGCCGTGCACACCGGCGCCAAGCGCTCGGGCGAGCTCGCGCTGCGGATGGCGGACGTCGCGCTCGACGACATCGACGTGCTCGAGCTCTACGACTGCTACACGTACACGGTCCTCGTCACGCTCGAGGACTACGGCTTCTGCGAGAAGGGCGAGGGCGGCGCGTTCGTCGCGGACGGCAGGCTGGGCCCGGGCGGCTCGCTGCCGACGAACACCGGCGGCGGCCAGCTTTCGTCGTTCTACATGTGGGGCTTCACGCCGCTCTCCGAGGGCGTGATCCAGGCGCGCGGCCACGGCGGCGAGCGCCAGGTCCCCGAGCACGATCTCGTGCTCGTCAGCGGCAACGGGGGCACGCTCAACTGGCATTCGACGACGGTGCTGGCGGCGTGATGGCCGGGCTCGTCGAGACGCCGTCGAAGCCCGTCCCGGTCCTGGACGAGGAGAGCCGCCCGTTCTTCGACGGCGCGCTTCGGGGCGTGCTGCTGCTGCGGCGCTGCCGCGACTGCGGCACCTTCACGTCGCCGACCGGCGGGATCGGCGCGCCGCTGCGGCCCCGGTGCGTGACGTGCTTCTCGGCCGACCTCGAGTGGGCGCCCGCGACCGGGCGCGGCACGCTCTACAGCTTCGCGCTCATGCACCAGGTGTACGACCCCGCCTTCGCCGGCGAGGTCCCCTACAACATCGCCGTCGTCGAGCTCGAGGAGGGCGTGCGCATGACGACGAACGTCGTCGGCTGCGCGAACGAGGAGCTCCAGATCGGGATGCCGCTCGAGGTCACCTTCGAGCGCGTCTCCGAGGACGTCGCCGTTCCCAAGTTCAGGCCGTCGACGTGAGCGGCGCGGCTGGATCGCTCGCCGCGGCGAGGTCGGCCAGCGTGGTCGTCCCGAGCTCGGCCTCGATCGCGCCGAGCGTCCGGCGGTCGATCGCCTCGAGGCTGCGCTGGATGCGCTGACCGACCACGCAGTCGGGATTGGCCTCGTGCAGGCCGAGCACCTGCTCGTCTCCGTTCATCGCCCGCCAGACGTCGGCGAGCGTGGTCTGCTCGGGCGCCCGAAGCAGTCGCCATCCCCCGTGCGGCCCGGGGCGCGAGGCGACCAGGCCCGCGGCGCGCAGGCGCCCGAGCACGCGCCGGATGTGGACCGGATTGGACCCTGCGCTGCCGGCCATCTCCTCGGAGTTGCGCAGCTCCCGCGGGAGCGCGGCGAGCATCGTCAGCACGTGGACGGCGAGAGCGAACTGCGTGTTGGTGGGCCGGCCCATCGGACCTTCAGTCTAGACGATTCGTAACTGAACCTGCTACGTTTAACATTCGTAGCCGTCACAGTTACAAATCAAGGGGAACACGAATGAGCATCGTCATCACCGGAGCCTCCGGGCACCTCGGGCGGGGCGTCGTCGAGCATGCGCTGGAGCGCGTCGATCCGTCGGAGCTGATCCTCGTCACCCGCACTCCCGACGTGCTCGCCGAGTACGCCGAGCGCGGTGCGGACGTGCGCGGGGGCGACTTCACGGACCCGTCGACGCTGGCGCGCGCGTTCGCCGGCGGGGAGCGGCTGCTGCTGATCAGCACCGACCAGGTCGGCGCACGGGTCGCCCAGCACCACGCCGCGATCGACGCGGCCGCCGCCGCGGGCGTGAGGTTCGTCGCCTACACGTCGATCGTCCGGCCGGAGGCGGGCAGCCCCGTGGGGGTCGTCCCCGACCACCGCGCGACCGAGCAGAAGCTGCGCGAAAGCGGGCTCGAGTGGAGCTTCCTGCGCAACTCCGTCTACGCGGACTTCGAGCGTCCCAACGCGGCGACGGCGCTCGCCGGCGGCACGCTCGTGACCAATGGCGGCGCCGGGCGCGTCGCGTACGTGGCGCGGGACGACTGCGCGGCCGCCGCGGCCGCGGTCGTCACCGGGGGCGACCACGCCGGCCGGGCGTACGACATCACCGGCCCGGAGCTGCTGGACGCCGAGGGTCGCGCCGCGATCTTCGCCGAGCTCGCCGGCCGGCCGGTCGACGTCCTGCACGTCGACGACGAGGCGTTCGCCGCCGGCGTCGCCGACGCGACGGGGCTGCCGCTCGAGGCCGGGCGGGTGCTGGCCAGCTTCGGCGCCGGCACCCGCGACGGGTGGCTGGACGTGATCAGCTCCAACGTGCAGCAGCTGACCGGTCGCGCGCCCGCGACCCTGCGCTCCGTGCTCGAGCTGCAGCAGGCCGCCGTCGCCGCGTGAACGGCGCGCGCGGGAGGCCAGCGCCGCGTGCGGCCTCCCGCGCGACTGAACTGAGATGAGGTCGCGCACACGGTGCCGGCCTTGACACCAGGGGCGCACATCGATAATGATGTGACTTCAGTTTAGGTTCGTCGAGGGAGAAGACCCGATGCTGGATGAAGCAAGCACGCGCTTCCTCGCCGACCTGGCGGCGAGCGGCCTGCCACCACTGCACACGTTGAGCCCGCACGACGCCCGCGAGGCCGGGGGCCAGATGGTCGCGCTCTACGGCCGCGGACCGCAGATGGCCCGTGTGCAGGACGTCGAACTCGGCGCGGCGCGGCTGCGGCTGCTCGTCCCGGGTGGGCGCGTACGCGGCGTGATCGTGTACTACCACGGCGGGGGCTGGGTCCTCGGCTCGCCGGACCAGTTCGACGCGCTCGGGCGCCGGCTGGCCGAGAAGACAGGCTGCGCGGTCGCGCTCGTCGATTACCGGCTCGCTCCCGAGCACCGCTACCCGACCGCGGTCGACGACGCCTGGACGGCGCTGGAGTGGACGGCGGCGAACCTCGAGCGGATCGCAGGCGTCCCGGTTCCCCTGATCGTCGCCGGCGACAGCGCCGGCGGATGCCTCGCCGCGGTCGTGGCCCAGCAGGCGTGCGAGGCCGGCCCGGAGATCGCGCTGCAGGTGCTCGTGTACCCGGTCACCGACTGCGATCTCGACACCGACTCCTACCTCGAGCCTTCCAACCAGCTGATCATCAGCCGCGACGCGATGACGTGGTTCTGGGATCACTACGCGCCCGATCCCGCGGCGCGCACGAGCCCGGATGCGTCGCCGCTGCGCGCTACGAGCCTTGCCGGCCTGCCGCCGGCGGTCGTGCTCACGGCCGAGCACGACCCGCTGCGCGACGAGGGCGAGGCCTACGCCGCGCGACTGGTGCAGGACGGTGTGCGCGTCTCCCACCGGCGCTTCGACGGCCAGATGCACGGCTTCTTCATGATGGGCGACCTCCTGCCGTCCAGCGCCGCCGGGCTCGACTTCGTCGCGGAGGCGATCGACCGCGAGCTGGCGCCCGCGCAGCTCGACGCGATCGTCGTCGGCGCCGGTTTCGCCGGCCTGTACGCGCTGCACCGCCTGCGCGGCCTCGGCCTCAACGTGCGCGTGCTCGAGCAGGGCGACGCGATCGGCGGCACGTGGTACTGGAACCGCTACCCCGGCGCCCGCTGCGACATCGAGTCGATGGACTACTCGTACTCGTTCTCGGAGGAGCTCGAGCAGGAGTGGGAGTGGAGCGAGCGCTATCCGGCCCAGCCGGAAATCCTGCGCTACCTCAATCACGTCGCCGACCGCTTCGACCTCCGCTGCGACGTCGAGCTGCGCACGCGCGTCGCAGCCGCGCGCTACGTCGACGAGCGCTGGGAGGTCACCACCGAGGACGGCACGCGGTACACGGCGACCTACTGCGTCATGGCATCGGGGTGCCTGTCGTCGGTGCACCGGCCGGCGTTCGAGGGGCTCGACGACTTCGAGGGAGACTGGTACCACAGCGCGCGCTGGCCGGACGAGGGCGTCGAGCTCGCCGGCAGGCGCGTAGGCGTCGTCGGCACGGGCTCGACGGGCATCCAGCTGATCCCGCAGGTCGCCAAGGAGGCGGAGCACCTGTACGTCTTCCAGCGGACGGCGAACTTCAGCATGCCCGCGCACAACGAGCCGCTCGATCCCGCGGTCCAGCAGGCGATCAAGGCGGACTATGGCGAGCGGCGGCGCCGGTCGCGCGAGTCGCTGAGCGGAGCGCCGACGTCACATCCCGACGTGCTGCCGCAGCGCTCGGCGCTCGAGGTGACGCCCGAGCAGCGCGAGCGCGCCTACGAGCGGGGCTGGGCGCAGGGCGGGATCGGGGGCGTCACGCTGGCGTTCAACGACGTCATCACCAGCGCCGAGGCGAACGCCACGGCCGCCGACTTCGTGCGCGACAAGATCCGCTCGATCGTCCGCGATGCCGCCACCGCGGAGGCTCTGTGCCCGACCAGCCACCCGGTCGGCACCAAGCGCATCTGCGTCGACACCGGCTACTACGAGACGTACAACCGCGACAACGTGACGCTCGTCGACGTCGGCAGCGCGCCGATCGAGCGGCTCACCGCGCGCGGGATCGAGACCGCGAGCGCCGAGTACGAGCTCGACGTGATCGTGTTCGCGACCGGCTTCGACGCGATGACGGGTGCGCTGCTGGACATCGACGTCCGGGGCCGCGACGGCCGCTCGCTGCAGGACAAGTGGGCCGGCGGGCCGCGCACCTACCTCGGCCTGGCGACCGCGGGGTTCCCCAACCTGTTCCTCGTCACCGGCCCGGGCAGCCCGTCGGTGCTGAGCAACATGGTGCTGTCGATCGAGCAGCACGTCGACTGGATCGCGGACTGCATCGGCCACCTGCGAGAGCAGGCGCTCGACACGATCGAGGCGACGCCCGAGGCCGAGGACGGCTGGGTGGCGCACGTCGCCGAGGTCGCCGAGGCCACGCTGTTCCCGCGGGCCGGCTCCTGGTACGTGGGCGCGAACATCCCCGGCAAGCCGCGGGTGTTCATGCCCTACCTGGGCGGCGTCGGCGCGTACCGGACGCACTGCGAGACCGTCGCTTCGAATGGCTACCAGGGCTTCGTGCAGCGATGACGGCGATCGGGGAGCAGACCCGGCTGTACATCGGCGGCGAGTGGGTCGAGCCGAGCGCCGGCCGCGCGGTGGACGTCGTCAATCCCACCACCGAGGAGCCGATCGGCCGCGTCGACCTGGCCGGCCCGTCGGACATGGACCGCGCCGTCCAGGCCGCGCGCGCCGCCTTCGACTCAGGCCCGTGGGCCGCGCGGACGCCTGCCGAGCGCGCGGTGACCATGGTCCGGGCCGGGGAGCTGATCGCCGAGCGCGCGGAGGCCTTCACGCGCACGATCACGCTCGAGGTCGGCTCGCCGCTGGCCCTCGCCGCCTGGCAGGTGGTGGCCGCGAAGCTGTACCTCGACTGGCACGCCGCGCAGGCCGAGACCTACCCGTGGGAGGAGGAGCGCGAAGGCATCCGCGGTCCCATGCTGGTCCGCCGCGGCGCCGTCGGGGTGGTGGGCGCCATCGTGCCGTGGAACTTCCCGCTCGCGCTCTCGTTCCCGAAGCTCGCTCCGGCGCTGCTGACCGGCTGCTCCGTGATCCTCAAGCCGCCCACGCAGACGCCGCTGTTCGGCTTCCTGCTGGCGGAGGCGTTCGAGGAGGCCGGCCTGCCGCCCGGCGTGCTCAACGTCGTGGCCGCCGACCGCGAGGTCGGCGAGCAGCTGGTGCGCCATCCGCTGGTCGACAAGATCAGCTTCACCGGCAGCACGGGCGCCGGGCGCCGGATCGCTGCGCTGTGCGGCGAGCAGATCAAGCGCTGCAGCCTCGAGCTGGGCGGCAAGTCGGCCGCGATCGTGCTGCCCGGGGCCGACCTCGACGCCGTCATCCCGGCGCTGGCGCCGAACACGATGCGCAACAACGGGCAGACGTGCACGAATGCGACGCGCGTGCTCGCTCACCGCGAGCACTATCCGGAGGTGGTCGAGGCACTGCGGGAGCAGATCGGCGCCTTCGTCGTGGGTGACCCCGCGGATCCCGACGTCGCCGTCGGGCCGCTGGTCAGCGCCGCGCAGCGCGAGCGCGTCGAGCGCTACATCGCCACGGGCCGCGACGAGGGCGCCCGGCTCGTGCTCGGCGGCGGCCGGCCGGACCGCGACCGCGGCTACTTCGTCGAGCCGACGATCTTCGCGGACGTCGACAACGCGATGACGATCGCGCAGGAGGAGATCTTCGGTCCGGTGGTGTGCGTGATCCCCTACGACGACGAGGACCGGGCGGTCGCGATCGCCAACGACTCCAGCTACGGGCTCTCGGGCAGCGTGTGGGGGCCGGACGCGGAGCATGCCAAGGACGTCGCACGCCGGATCCGCAGCGGCAACGTCGCGGTCAACCAGCACACGCTCGACCCCGCCGGCCCGTTCGGCGGCTTCAAGCAGTCCGGGATCGGGCGCGAGAACGGGCTCGAGGGCATCGCGGCGTACACCGAGCTCCAGACCATCCCGTACGTGCGATGAGGATCCAGGCCGCCATCTCGGCCAGCGCCGAGGCCCCGTTCGAGATCGCCGAGGTCGAGCTCGACGACCCCCGGCCCGACGAGGTGCTCGTCAGGCTCAGCGCGGTCGGCGTCTGTCACAGCGACCTGACGATGAAAGCGGTCTGGCCGCAGGCGATCTCGCCTATCGTCCTCGGCCACGAGGGGGCCGGCGTCGTGGCGGCGGTGGGCGCGGACGTCAGCGGCGTGCGCCCCGGCGATCACGTCGTGCTCAGCTATCGCAGCTGCGGGTCCTGCCCGCAGTGCGCGTCCGGGCACCCACCGTACTGCCGCGACTTCCGGACGCTGAACGGGATCGGCTCGCGCCCGGACGGCTCGCCGACCATGCGGCGCAACGGCTCGCCGCTGTACGGCTCGTACTTCGGGCAGTCGAGCTTCGCCTCGCACGCGCTGGCCTACGAGTCGAACGTCGTGGTGGTCGGCGAGAAGATCGACCCCGGCGTGGCGGCGCCGCTGGGGTGCGGCGTGCAGACCGGCGCGGGGACCGTGCTCAACGTCCTCGCTCCGCCGCCGGAGGCGTCGCTGGTCGTGTTCGGCGCCGGCGGCGTCGGGCTGTCGGCGGTGATGGCCGCCTCCGCTTCCGGCGTCGGCACGGTCATCGCCGTCGATCCCGTGCCCAGCCGCCGGCGGCTGGCAACGGAGCTCGGCGCGAGCGCGACGATCGATCCGGCCGGCGTCGACGTCGTCGACGAGATCCGCCGGCTCACCGGTGCCGGAGCCACGCACGCGATCGACACCACCGCCAAGGGCGCGGTCATCAACCAGGCGGTCGAGGCGCTCGCCCCGCTCGGGACGCTCGCGCTGGTGGGGATCCACGTGCCGGAGTTCGCGCTGAACATCCAGAGCGTCATGAGCGGCGGCAAGACCGTCCGCGGGGTGATCGAGGGAGACGCGGTGCCGCACGACCTGATCCCGCGCCTGGTCGCCCTCCACCACGATGGCCGGCTGCCGATCGAGAAGCTGATCCGCCGCTACGAGTTCGGTGACATCGACGTCGCGTTCGCCGACGTGGCGAGCGGCAAGACGGTCAAACCAGTTCTTGACCTGACTTCAGTTTAGGAGTAGGATCGAGCGATGAACGGAGCGATCGTGGTCGGACTCGAGGAGGACGTGCTCGAAGGTGGCCGTGTGGTCGTCGACGTCGACGGCCTCGAGATCGGCATCTTCCGCCTTGACGGCGAGCTGTACGCGTGGGAGAACCGCTGCATGCACGCCGGCGGCCCCGTCTGCCAGGGCAAGCTGATGAACCGGGTCGTCGAGCGGCTCGACGACTCCAAGCGCAGCCTCGGCGACGACTTCTCCGACCAGCTGCACATCGTCTGCCCGTGGCACGGCTACGAGTACGACGTGCGGACGGGAGAGCATCCGGCCGACGCGAGCGTGCGGCTGCGCAGCGTCGAGGTCGAGGAGCGGGAGGGTGAGATCCTTGTCCGCCTCTGAGACGCACGCGCTGCTGGCGGACGCGGTGAAGCGGTACGCGACGCTTTCCGACCCGTACGGCGACGAGGCGCTTGCCGGGCTCGACGACGTCACCACGACCGAGGCGTGCACCGTGGCCACGGCGTTGCTTCGTGCACAGGGCCTCACACCGTTCGAGTTCTCCGTCTGGTTCGCCGGCAACGGGAGGTAGGCGCGATGCCCGTCGATCCACGTGTCAAGGCGCTGCCGCCGATGCACGACCGCTTCACCCCCGAGCGCGAGATGCTCGCGCACGCCCGCCGCGAGGCCGACGAGCTCGGGCTCGACGACTACTTCGTGGTCGACGTCGACTCGCACCGCGATCCCGGCTCGGTGTGGCCGGCCGTGCTCGAGTACATGGAGAACCCGGTCATGCGGTCCAACTCGCAGCACGACCTCGAGGCCATGGGCGTCACCCAGTACGTGCCGACGCCGGGCGGCCGCGGGTTCCAGTTCCAGGCCATGCACGGCCGGATCCCCCACCAGGAGCTGACGCGCGAGAACCTCGGGCCGATCGACGTCCCGCGCGACGTCGAGCTGTGCCGGCGTGCGATGGACGCGATGAGCATCGACGTGCAGGTCGTGTTCCCGACCTCGCTGCTGTCGCTCGGGATGTCGCCGATGCCGATGGGCGAGTCGCAGGTCGCCTACGCGTACAACCGCTGGATGATCGAGGAGTTCTGCAGCCAGGAGCCGCGGCTGAAGTTCCTCCCGTTCCTCCCGCTCAACGACCCGGACATGTGCCTGCGCATGATCCGCGAGTTCGCCGGCAGCCCGAGCGTGTGCGGCTTCCTGGTGACGAGCATCCGCAACGACCCCGTCCACGACAACCGGTACATGCCGGTGTACGCGGCGATCGAGGACACCGGGCTGCCGCTCGCCTTCCACGCGGGCCCGACGTGGGAGGACGAGTGGATGAAGACGATGAACCGCTTCCTCTCCATGCACGCGATCTCGTTCGTGCACTGCAACATCGTCCACATGACGAACTGGCTGGTCAACGGCCTGCCGGAGCGGTTCCCGAAGCTCAAGGTGATCTGGGTCGAGAGCGGACTCGCGTGGGTGCCGTTCCTGATGCAGCGCCTCGACCACGAGTACCTCAAGCGCACGTCCGAGGCGCCGCTGCTCAAGCGCCCGCCGAGCGACTACATGCGCGAGATGTACTACACGTCGCAGCCGATGGAGATGGACAATCTCCGCCTGCTCGAGTCGACGTTCGAGGCGATCAACGCGGAGACGCAGCTCGTCTACGCGTCGGACTGGCCGCACTGGGACTTCGACCTCCCGAGCATCTTCCTCCACCTTCCGTTCCTGGGCGAGCAGGCGAAGCGGAACATCCTCGGCCTCAACGCCGCCCGTCTCTTCGATCTCGACGTAGCGGCCCCTGATCTGACTTCAGTTGGGAGAGCGACGTGACCGACATGGCGATGAACCACGAGGCGGTCGGGCGCGAGCTGGGGGGCTGCCCGGTCATGCACCGCGACTTCGCCCCCGAGCAGGCGGCCGGCTGCCACTGGGAGCTCGGCGACGAGCTGCGCGAGGCGGGCCCGGTGTTCTTCAACACCTTTGCGCAGGGCTACTGGGTGTTCACGCGCCACGACGCTGTGCGCGACATCTACAAGACGCCGGAGCTGTTCTCCAGCGAGTCGATCACGCCGTGGCAGCCGGATCCGATCTACCGCTTCGTGCCGACGCAGATCGACGCGCCCGACCACATCAAGTACCGCCGGATCGTCAACCCGTGGTTCTCGCCGCGGGCGATGGAGGCGGCCGAGCCGGCGATGCGCGCCCTCTGCCGGCAGCTCGTCGAGGACGTCGCGGCACGCGGCGAGTGCGACTTCGTCACCGAGTTCGGGCTGCGCTTCCCGACGGAGGCGTTCCTGAGCGTGGCCGGGATGGACACCGCCGACGCGGACCACTTCGTGGAGTGGGTCGAGGACTTCTTCAGCGGCTTCAGCGGCGACCCCGCCGGTCTGGAGGCGATGACGAACGCGCTCGCATCGATCCGCGCGTACTGGGTCGACGCGCTCGAGGAACGGCGGGGGGAGCCCGAGCCGCGCGAGGGCGATCTCGCCTCGCATCTGCTGCATTCCACGTTCGACGACCGCCCGCTGACCGACGACGAGCTGCTCGACATGCTCACCGTCCTCGTGCTGGCCGGTCTCGACACGACACGGGCCACGCTCGGCTACATCGTCTGGCACCTTGCGACGCGTCCCGAGCACCGCCGGCGGCTGATCGACGAGCCCGAGCTGATCCCGACGTTCGTCGAGGAGGCGCTTCGCTACTACCCGATCGTCTTCGGCGACGGGCGCAAGGTCACACGCGATGCCGAGTTCTACGGCGTGCAGCTGAAGAAGGGCGACATGGTGTACGCGCTCGTCGCGGGGGCCAACCGCGACCCGCGCGCGTACGAGCAGGCTGACGAGTTCGTCGTCGATCGCAAGCGCAACAACCACATGGGCTTCGCGAACGGCCCGCACCGCTGCCTGGGCATGCACCTGGCGCGGCGCGAGCTCCAGATCGCGGTCCAGGAGTGGCTGCGGGCGATCCCGGACTTCCGCATCGCCACCGGCGAGGAGCTGACCGAGCGCGGCGGCGGGGCGATGATGACGCTGACGCGGCTGCCGCTCGTGTGGGAGACCACGTCGTGAGGCTCACGGTTGACGGGAAGGGCTGCATGGGCCACGGCCGCTGCTACCTGCTGGCGCCGGACCTGCTCACGGACGACGACGAGGGCTTCGTCACGATCCGCGACCAGACGATCGACGTGCCGTCCGACCAGGTGGGGGCCGCCGAGGAGGCGGCCGGCACCTGCCCGGAACAGGCCATCACCCTGATCCGATGACCGCGCGAGCCGCTGTCGTGGGAGCCGGCCCGTCCGGGTTCTACGCGACCGAGCATCTGCTCCGGCAGGGCGTCGCCGTCGACCTCTTCGACGCGCTGCCGACGCCCTACGGCCTCGTGCGAGCCGGTGTCGCCCCCGACCACCCGAAGATCAAGTCCGTCACGCGCATCTTCGAGAAGACCGCTCTGCACGCGGACTTCCGTTTCTTCGGGGGCGTGGAGCTCGGCGCCGACGTCGCGCGCGAGGACCTGCTCGAGCGCTATCACGCGGTCGTGTACGCGGTCGGCACGTCGACCGACAAGCGGCTCGGGATCCCCGGCGACGACCGTCCGGGGTCGGTCGCCGCGACCGAGTTCGTCGCCTGGTACAACGGCCATCCGCGTCACGCGGATGAGGCGTTCGACCTCTCGCCCTCGCGCGCGGTGGTGATCGGCAACGGCAACGTCGCGCTCGACGTCGCCCGCATGCTGGTGCTCGATCCGGCGGAGCTGGCGCCGACCGACACGGCCGACCACGCGCTCGCCGCCTTCGCGGGCGCGTCGGTCACCAAGGTCGTCATCCTCGGCCGGCGTGGTCCCGCCCAGGCCGCGTTCACGAACCCGGAGCTGCGCGAGCTCGGCGAGCTGGCGCGCGCCGACGTGGTGGTGGATCCGGCTCAGGTCGAGGTCGATGCCGGCGACGCCTCGCCCACCGTGCGGCGCAACCTCGAGATGCTGCGCGAGCTCGCGGGGCGGCGGCCGGTGGGCCGCTCGCACCGGATCGAGCTGCGCTTCTGCAGCTCGCCGGTCGAGATCCTCGGCGACGGTGACGGCGGCCCGGTCACCGGCTTGCGCGTCGTGCGCAACCGGCTCGAGGACGGTCGCGCCGTGCCCACCGGCGAGGAGGAGGTCATCCCCTGCGGGCTGGTGATCCGGGCGATCGGCTATCGCGGGCGCCCGCTCCCGGGCGTCCCGTTCGACGAGCGCCGCGGCCTGATCCGCAACGACGGCGGCCGGGTGTGCGAAGAGGACGGCACGCCGCGGACCGCCGAGTACGCCGTGGGCTGGATCAAGCGCGGCCCGTCCGGCGTGATCGGGACCAACAAGAAGTGCGCCTCGGACACCGTCGCGCAGCTGCTCGACGACCTGCACGCCGGCCGGCTCCCGGAGCCCGCGGCACCGGGCGGCGACGCGGTCGAGGCGTGGCTGCGCGCGCGCGTGCCCGGCCTCGTCAGCTGGAGCGGCTGGCAGGCGATCGACGAGCACGAGCAGGGCCTCGGCGCTCCCCACGGCCGCCCCCGGGTCAAGCTCGTGCGCGTGCCCGAGATGCTCGCCGTGGCCGGCGTGCACGCCGCCTGACGTTCCTCAGAAGCCAGGCGTCTCGTTGTCGCACGTCGAGTCCCGGATCGGCAGGCTGCGTTCATGCCCGCTGACGTCATCGACGCGCTGCGTGGCCTGGAGGAGGCCTGCTGGCACGCTCACGATTCGGGCGACGATCTCGCCGAGCGCTATGCCGCCCTGCGGGTCGAAGCAGTCGGCCTCAATGATCGGCACCACTGGGCGACGGCGGAGGAGTTCGCGGCGCAGGCTCCTACCCTCGAGGCGCTCAACGCGATCGACTCGCTCGATCGCGCATTGAGCGAGACCCCCTTTGATGATCTACCCGGCGAGCGCGGAGCGGATGCTCGCTTGACTGACGCGCTGATCCAGCTCGCAGGCTGGGCAACCGGAGTGCGCCTCGCGTGCGAGACGCTGCGTGACATGGATTCCCGCTGAGCCCGCGAGCCCCTAGAACGCTTCGCCGGGGCGCCCGAAGACGATCTCGGGGACCACGCAGTTCGGTGAGAGGCGCAGGACGAACCGCAGAGCCTCCGCGATGTCGCTCGTTCGGATCATGTCCTCGGCCGGAATCGAGCTCTTCACGAACTCGCTCATGTCGGTGTCGACGAATCCAGGGCAGAACGCCACCGACTTGACGCCGGCCGCGTTGAGCTCCTTGTTCATCGCGTTCGTGTAGGCGACGACCGCCGCTTTGGTGGCCGAGTACACCGAAAGCCACGGCTGCGGTGACTTGCCGGCCATGGACGCCATGTTCACCACCAGCGCGTTGCGGTGCTCGGCGCCGGCGGCCCGCAACAGCTCGGCGCACTCCCGATAGATGAGCACGATGGCGCGGATGTTCACGTCGAACTGCATGTCGACGTACCTGGTCCGGTGTTCGTCGACCGCTGCGCCGATGCCGACGCCAGCGTTGTTGACGAGCACATCGAGTCGCCCGAAGGCCTCGCGATGGCGGGTCACGACGGCGCCCACGGCCTCCTCGTCCGCGAGGTTCGCCGCGACGAGCGCGACCTCCGCCCCCAGGGCTCGCAGAGCGCCGGCGGCCTGCTCGAGCGTGTCCGGCTTGCGGGCGGTCAGGGTGACCCCATAGCCCTCTTCCGCCAAGACCCCGGCGAGCGCGAGGCCGATGCCCCGCGAGGCCCCCGTGACGATCGCGGCGCGCTCTGGCATCGCCGGCACTCTTTCAGAGCCGGACGATCCGCGCGACCAGCGCGAGGGCTACGGCGCGCGGCGACGCTCGAGCCTTCCGAGCCGCACCGTGATCGCTGGACGGCGCACTCTGTGTCCTTCGCGATCGCCGATGAGTCCTGCCGCGAGGGACTCAGCGCCCTTGACAGATGTGGGTCGTGCGAATATGATCTGACTTCAGTTCAGTTTACGAGGAGCCCTGATGACCATCAAGCGCAACGCGGCAGACGACAGGACTCGTCCCATCCGTGAGCACGTCTACACCCTTCCTGTGGTGCGCGAGGTCCCCGCCCAGCCTCCAGACCCGGCTGGCTTGCGGTCGGTGTGGTGAGCGACGAGATGGGGTCGACGATCTAGGCCCATTGGTCGTCGTCGGCGGCGTCAGCGTCGGGTGCGTGCTCGCCGCCCCCTGAGGAGGATGCCGCTCGCGAGCGTGGGGAGCCGCTCGGCCCCGATGACGAGGTTTCCACGGCTCGATGCTCCTGTGCACGAGCCGGTCCGAGTCGACCCAGGTATCGTCACCACGCGGTTGCGGATCTGGTCCTCGCTGTCGGCGTCGACTACCAGCGGTGCGCGCAAGCGGCCGCCTTCGCTGCCGGCGAGCGGTCCGGCGAAGAGCAGGAACCCGTCGTCGGCGAGGACGTTCATGAACGCGGCGTGATCGGCCACGGCGGGCTGGTCGGCGATCCCGCCGTCGGTCCAGCCCGGGCCTGCTTCGCGGATGACGGGGTCGGCGCTCATCGTGCGCGCGCGATCAGGGAGCGGTGTGTTCTGGAGGCGGTAGCTGCCGTCGGGACCACGGAACCTGGCGAGCCCGCGCACGATCGGCAGCTGCCGTCGCCTAATCACCCCGTGTCCACCGAAGCGGGGGAACTCCACCTCCGCGGTGAAGCGGCCCGGACCAGCGCCCATTGGGCACCGGAACGCATCTCAGTGCCCAAATCGGCGCGAAAAGAACGCAATTTGCGTACAGCGTGCCGGTGCGGCTCACTCGCGAGAACCCCGCTCAATGCAGGGATTCTGCGACTGTTAGAGGGATTCTGATCCACGACTGAAAATCGTGGTGTCCCCGGTTCGAGT
>CAVXIU010000011.1:0-27573 GCA_963761995.1 uncultured delta proteobacterium
ATACGAACTGCAAGCCGTCCGCGCGAATGGAGCAATGGGGTGGTAAGGAGGAGCGAGCATGGAATCCAAGGCGATCGACCCGGTCGACTTCCGCGAGGCGCAGCACAAGCACTGGGACTCCGCTGCGGTGGGATGGAAGGAGTGGAGCGAGTTCAATGACCGCGCAGACGGGCACATCAGCGAGCGGCTGGTGGAGCTCGCTGGCGTGCAGTCGGGAAGCCGGGTCCTGGACGTCGCCGCCGGCTATGGCGAGCCGGCGCTCACCGCCGCGCGTAAGGCCGGCCCGGAGGGCCGCGTCGTGGCCACGGACATCTCCGCCGAGATGCTCGCGTTCGGGCGTGAACGCGCGGCGGCGGCCGGCTTGGGCAACGTCGAGTTCATGGAGTCGGACGCCTCCAGCCTCGATTTTCCGCACGCGAGCTTCGACGCCGCCGTCTCGCGCTGGGGAATCATCTTCGAGCCTGACGCGGAGGCCGCCGCGGGGCGCATCCGAGGCTTCCTCAAGCCGGGCGCGCGGATGGCGATCAGCTCGTGGGGCGAGCCCGATCAGGTCCCCTTCCTCTCGATTCCGATGAGGACGACGATGGAGCGGCTGGACGTGCCCCCGCCCCCGGCCGGAACGCCCGGGCCCCTCTCCCGGCCCACCCCCGCTGCCATCGGCGGGTTGCTCGAAGGAGGTGGGTTCTCGAAGGTCGCCGTGGAGCAGGACGAGGTCACCTTCGAGTTCGACTCCCCGGAGCACTTCACCGCCTACATCAGGGCGATCTCCGCCCCGATCCGGGCGATGATCGAGCAGCACGCAGGCGAGGCCCAGGAAGAGGCCTGGGACGCGATCACGCAGGCCGCAGCGGATGCGGGGGGTGGCTCGAAGCCGCTGAGCTTCTCGAACGTGGTGCTGCTCGCCTCGGCAACCGCCTAGCGAGCTGGAACACGATCGCGCTACCCGCTTCGCAGGAAGGCGAGCAGCGCGACGAGGACCGGCTCGGGATCCCCCAGCCAGGGCGGGTGGACATCGCCGTCGAGCGCAACCAGTCGCGCGTCGGGGAGGCCGGCGGCGAGCGCACGCGCGCCGGAGAAGGGCATGGCGCGGTCCTCGCGGCGATGGAGGACGAGCGCGGGGGCGGCGACGGCGGGGAGGAGCGCGCGCACGTCGCACGCGTAGACCTCGGCGAGGAGCGCGGCCGCTGTCTCCGGACTGGCCGCGGCGCGCTGGTAGGCGGCGAAGCGCTCGCGGAGCTCGGGGTCGGCGCCCGGCATCCAGATGTCGGCGAGGACGCGCGCGCCCGCGCCCCAGTGGGCGCGGACCGTCGCCGCGAGGGCGTCCTGCAGCGGGGGCGGGGCGATGGCGGCGCCATCGGCGTAGGTGCCGACGAGCGCCAGCCTGCGCACGGGGTGCGCCGCGGCGTAGGCGATCGCGGTCGCGCCGCCGCGGGAGATGCCGAGTAGGGCGGGCGCCTCCGCTTGCCGCCGGGTGCGGGCGGGGCCGTCCGCCGCGCCGATCACGGCCGCGAGCGTCTCGAGCTCCGCCGGCATGCCCGGCGCCGGGTGCTCGCGGTCGGACAGCCCAGTGCCCAGGCGGTCGTAGCGGATCACGGTGTGCTCGGCCGCGAGCGCCTCGATGAACGCGCGCAGCTCGGGGAACGTCCACTCCTCTTCGAGGTGTGAGATCCACATGGCCGGCAGCACGAGCCGCGGGCCGGCGTCGCCGACCGTCGCGTAGGCCACGCGGCGACCGCGGACGGACGTGAAGCGGATCTCCTGCTCGAAGGACGGGCGCGCGCCTCCCCGGCGGATCCGCTCGACTAGCGCCCGGGTCTCCGTCGCGGGCGCGACGCCCAGCTCCCGCCGCAGCCGGGCCGCGAAGGCGTCGTGGGCGGCGAGCGCGGCGGGGCGGTCGCCGCGCTCGGCGTGGAGGCGGAGGAGGTCGCGGTGGGCCGCCTCGGAGTGGGGCTCGATCTCGGTGCGACGGTGCGCCCAGTCGAGCGCGCGGGTGGGGTCGGCTTCGACGAGCGCGGCGAGCCGGACGCTCATGTCGCGGGCGTGCTCCTCGCGGGCGGCGATCGCCCAGTCGGCGTCGAGTCCGGCGAGAAGCGGGCCGCCCTCGACCGCTGCCGCGAGGTCGCCGGCAGCTGCGGCGGCGGCGGCCTGCTGCAGGTCGACCACGACTGCGCGGCCGAGCCCGACCTCCTCGCGGGTGGCGTCGATCGCGTCCGGGCCCAGCGTGCGCCGCAGCTCGTAGACGGCGTCGCGGAGGGTCTTGCGGGCGCTCTCGTCGAGCACGTCGGGGCGGAGCCGCCCGGCGAGGGCGGCGCGCGGGTGGCGTCCGGGGTGGAGCGCGAGCCACGCGAGGAGCTCGCGGGCACGGGCGTCGGCGGGGAGCGCCACGTCCTCTCCATCGATCCGGGCGGCCAGTCCACCAAGTACGCGCACCTCGATCACGGGCCGCGACCATAGCCGGGAACACGGGGTCTGACCCCCTGTCCCGGGCGCGGAGAAGGGACGGTGCACGGGACGGAGACGGGACGGCAGCCGGCGAGCATGCGGGCATGTCCGCTCTTGCCCTTCCGGCTGAACCGGGCCGCATCCCCGCGGCGCTCCCCGGCATGGCCCTGCTCTACGACGTCGTCCTCAGCCACGGCGAGCGCCGTGGCATGCGCGCCTTGCGGGCCCAGACCCTCGCCGCTGCCCGCGGTGCGACGCTGGAGATCGGCGCCGGCACCGGTCTGAACCTCCCTCACTACTCGGCCGACGTCACCGAGCTCGTGCTCACCGAGCCGGATCCGGGCATGGCGCGACGGCTCCGCCGGCGCGTCGAGGACGCCGGACACGCCCCAGCATCGGCGGCCCCCGGTCGTGTCACGGTGACGGCCGCCGGCGCCGAGCGGCTGCCCTTCGCCGACGCCACCTTCGCCACCGCGGTCACCACGATGGTCCTCTGCACGGTCGCGGACCCGGAGGCCGCTGCGGCCGAGCTCCGCCGCGTCCTGGAGCCCGGCGGCACGCTGCTCTTCATCGAGCACGTGCGCGCCGCCGAGCACGGCGCAGCCGCCCGCCAGCACCGCTGGGATCGCCCCTGGGCCGCTATCGCCGGCGGCTGCCGTTGCACCCGTGACACCGCCGCGCTCCTCGAGCGCCACTTCACGATCACGGCGCTGTCCCGGCAGCGCTGGCGCGGCATGCCCCGGATCGTCCAGCCGCTGATCGCCGGCCGCGCGGAGGCCACGTCATGAGCGCCGACGTCCGCTACGCCCGACTCGAGGCGATGTCTTCTACGGCATGAGCGAGCAGGAAGGCGACGACTCCGTCGACATCACCCCGCTCCGCCGCCGCGCCGAACCCGAAGAGATCTCATCCGCCGTCGCCTTCCTCGCCTCCGACGACGCCATCTACATCACCGGCGCCGAACTCGCCGTCGACGGCGGCTACCTCGCCCGCTGACCGTCGTCTACCCACGCAGGATCGGCCCCGTGTCACGCGCGATCGTCTTGCGCCTTAGCCGCGTCCACGGGTAGCGTCGCCGACAATGGGCGAGACACGGGCCGCGGACGCTCCGCAGGCCGGCGGAGCGGGCGGCAAGGATCTGCTGTGGTTCATCGCGGAGGAAACGGCCGGCACGGTCGGAGAACGGTTCTTCCAGCGACTCGTCGAGCGGATCGCGCAGGCCTCCTGGCGGTCGCGCTGCGAGGAGCCGATGGCGAGCACCTGGGCCATCTCGGCGTGCTTGCGTCTACGCCGCTGCGGCCCGACGAGGAGAAGCTGGCCGCGCTGCGGATCTTCGCCGCGCGGGCGGCCGCGGAGCTCGTGCGCCGGCGCTCGGAGCGCATGCTTCGCGATCGCGAGCGCGCCCACCGGGCACTCGCCGAGGAGCAGGCGGCGCTCCGCCGCGTCGCGATTCTCGTGGCCGCGGGGGCGCCGCAGCAGGAAGTGCTCGACCGCGTCGTGGCCGAGGCCGGCCCCCTGCTGGAGGCCGAGGTGGCGAGCCTGGTCCGGGCCGACGGCCACCGCGGCCAGATCGTCGCCGGCTGGAGCGCCGCGGGAGCGCCCGCGGTACCGGTCGGGCGCGACTTCGACCTCGAAACCGCGCCCCTCACACGCCGGGTCCTGCGCGACGGACGATCGATGCGCGCTGACGAGCCCGAGCTGCGCGCCAACGAGGCGTTCAAGTCGGAAGTCGGCGCCCGCTCCGCCGCCGTAGCACCGATCGACGTCGCCGGACGCAAGTGGGGTGTCGTCCGAGCCGCGCGCACCGGCACCACGCCGCTGCCTGCGGGTGCGGAGACGCGGCTCGGCGCGTTCGCGGAGCTCGCAGCGCAGGCGATCGCCAACGCGGAGGCGCGCGAAGAGCTGGGCGCATCGCGTGAACGCCTCGTCGAGGCCGGGGACGCCGCGCGCCGGCGCATCGAGCGCAACCTCCACGACGGCGCCCAGCAACGGCTCGTCAACCTCTCCCTCTGGACGCGGCTCGAAGAGCGCCGGCTGAGCAACCACCCGGAAGCGGTCGCAGCTCTGGCCCAGATCGCCGAGGAGCTCGCGTCGGCGCTACAGGAGCTCCGCCAGCTCGCACGGGGCATCCACCCGGCGGTACTGACCGATCACGGGCTGGTCGCGGCGATCGAGGCGCTTGCCGCGCGCGCGGCGGTGCCCGTCGAGCTACGGCTTGCGCCCGGCGGTCGGCTTGCGCCGGCGATCGAGGCTACCGCGTACTACGTCGTCGCCGAGGCGCTTACCAACATCGTCAAGTACGCGGACGCCAGCAGCGCGGTGGTCACCGTCGAGCAGACGGAGCGAACGCTGCTCGTCCGCATCAACGACGACGGCAGAGGCGGCGCCGACACCGGCGCAGGGTCAGGACTCCGCGGCCTCGCCGACCGAGCCGAGGCGCTGCGCGGCTCGCTATCGGTCCACAGTGCGCCAGGGCAAGGCACCGAGGTCACCGCGCGACTGCCGCTCGGGCGCGCCGACTCGACGTGGCCTGACATTTGGGCGTCACGCAGGCTCTAGCACGACGAGGGTGAAGGTCGCGGCGGCCGCACCCGAGTTGGTGTAGGCGTGAGGCCATGTCGCCTCGAACCAGGCGCTGTCGCCGGCAGGTATTTCGATCCGGTGTTCGCCGACATCGAGCACGACGGTGCCGGTCTGGATGGCGAGCAGCTCGAGCGATCCGGGACGATGTGGTTCGCTTGCGCGTCGATCGCCGGGCGCGAGCGTCCACGACCACAGTTCGAGAGCGCCATGGCTGACGAGCAGGCGTGCGGAGCTTCCTGCCGGCGTTGACCACAGCGTCATCGCGTCCTGTGCCGGGACGAGGGCGACCGGCCGGGGCTCCGGCTCCTCCGCGATGACGTCGGTCAGGGTGAGGCCGAACGCTGCGGCGAGCTTGAGCAGGGTGGCGAGGCTCGGGTTGGCGCCGGCGTGCTCGATCTGGACGAGCAGGCGCCGGCTGACGCCGCTGCGCGCCGCGAGGTCGTCCAGCGTCCATCGGCGCTGCGCCCGCTCGATGCGGACTCGGGCTGCGATCTCGGCTGTGACGCGGTCCTGAGTTGTGCTCACGTGAGTGCACTATAGTGCTCAGCATGGTGCATCGTTTGGAGGTGGCGCCCGAGACGTGGGCCGTGATGGCGGGTCGGGGGACGCCGGGCGCCGGGACGCCGCTGAACGTTCCGCCGGTCCTGGCATCGAATTTCCAGCTCGGCTCCGGGCGGGCCTACAGCCGCGACGACGCGACACCGACATGGGAGGCGTTCGAGGACTTGCTCGGCGGGCTGGAGGGCGGCAACGCGATCGCGTTCGCCTCGGGCATGGGAGCCGCGGCGGCGGTCTTCGATCTGCTCCCGGTCGGCGCCACCGTCGTGCTCGGCGATGACTGCTATCAGGGTGTCGCCGGCTTGGCCGCGGCGGGTGCTGCGCAGGGCCGGTGGGACCTGGTCCGCGTTGGCGTCGAGGACACATCACGCTGGGTCGAGCTCGCCGTCGACGCCGACCTGTTGTGGCTGGAATCGCCGTCCAACCCCCTGCTGGCGGTGGCTGACCTGCGCACCATCTGCGCGGCGAGGCGCAAGGCGGACGCATTGGTGGTGATCGACGGCACGCTGGCCACGCCGCTGGTCCAACGGCCGCTGGAACTGGGCGCCGATCTGGTCATGCACTCGGCCACGAAGTACCTGGGAGGCCATTCAGACCTCCTGCTTGGAGCCGTGGTCGCGGCGTCGGACGAGCGGGCCCGCCAGCTGCGCGAGCGGCGCGAACTGGCCGGAGCCACGCCCGGAGCGCTCGAGGCCTACCTCGCCGTGCGCGGCATGCGCACCCTTCCGTTGCGGCTGCAGCGCGCGAGCGCGTCGGCTGCTGCGCTCGCGGAGCGCCTCGCCCGCCACCCCGGTGTGGAGGTCGTGCGCTACCCCGGACGAGCTGACCATCCGACCCACGCGACGGCGCGCGGGTTCATGGCGGGCTTCGGCGCCGTCGTGTCCTTCGACGTGGAGGGTGGGGCCAAACGCGCCGACGCCGTCTGCCGATCGGTGCGAATCATCCGCCACGCCACGAGCCTCGGCGGCGTCGAGTCGACCATCGAGCGCCGAGCAGCCATTCCGGGCCAGACCCACCTGCCGCCCGGACTGTTGCGGCTCAGCGTCGGATGCGAACATCCCGACGACCTCTGGCGCGATCTCGAACAGGCCCTCACGCCGTGACGCCCGAACACACCGAGCGGTCCACCCTCGCCGCCTGTGTCGCGCAGATCGCCGGGCGGCGACCCGCGCTCCCGCTGGCAGGCTAGAGCCTCGGACACGCGCGCCGAGCTGAGCCGTGGGCGGTAGCCTGGTCCCAGCGATGCTGTTGATGCTCGTCGATACGCCCGATCCCAGGTACCGGGACGGTCCCGACCCCGACGATGAGCGCGAGCGACGCTGGGAGCCGATCAGCCGGCAGCTGTTCGTGCCCGCCGCGGGATCGGTGAGCTGCTTCGTGCTCGCGCCGTTCGCCGGCGGCCAGTTCGCCGCCTGGGCGCTGACGGCCGGCGGTGTCGCGCTCTGCGCACAGTTCGTACGCGTCTCCCTGCGAGACGTCCCGCAGCGGAGAAACCGCACGTTTCCCGCCGGCGACCACCGCGAGTAGCGGCTCCTCGGGCGCCCGACAGCGGATACTCGCAGTCGCAGTGTTTGGCCGGACGTTTGGGCCACGACGCGCTTCGGCGAGGCGAAGAACGAAGCTTGACGGCGCGCGGCCCGACGCAGAGCCCGCCGACGACCTCCCGCTCGTCCGCGCGCTCCCGCGATTACTTTTCACGGGACCCGCCGTCACACGAGCATGACCACCACACTTCTCGACCGCACGTCGTTCACCAACAGCGTCGAGCGTCACCGCCGCGAGCTGCACGTCCACTGCTACCGGATGCTCGGTTCCTTCGAGGAGTCCGAGGATGCCGTCCAGGAGACGTTCCTGCGCGCGTGGCGCCGGCGCGAGACGTTCGCCGCGCGCTCCTCGCTGCGCGCCTGGCTGTACAAGATCGCCACCAACGCGTGCCTCGACGCGCTCGACAAGCGCCCGCGCAGCGTGTCCGCGTCGGGCGAGGTGCTGTGGCTCCAGCCTTACCCGGACGGGCTGCTCGACGAGCTGGCCGGCGAGGAGGACGACCCCGAGGCCGCCGTCGTCGCCAAGGAGACGGTCGAGCTGGCTTACCTCGTCTCGATCCAGCGGCTGGTCCCGCTCCAGCGCGCGGTGCTGATCCTGCGCGACGTGCTCGGCTGCTCGGCGAAGGAGACAGCCGACGTGCTCGAGACGAGCGTGCCGGCCGTCAACAGCGCGCTCCAGCGCGCGCGCTCCGCGATGCACGACCACCTGCCCCGGCAGCGCACCGAGTGGCCCGCCGGCACCGACGCGACGGCGGCCGAGCGCGAGTTGCTCGACCGCTACGTGGAATACAGCGAGAGCCCCGACCCGCTCGCGCTCAAGCGGCTGCTCAGCGAGGACGTGCGCTTCTCGATGCCGCCGCAGCCGGGCGTCTGGGAGGGCCGCGACGAGGTCGTGCAGTCCTGGATCGACGGCGGCTTCGGCACGGAGCCGTTCGGCTCGATGCGGTGCGTGGTCACGCGCGCCAACCGCCAGCCCGCCGTCGCGTGCTACATCCGCCGCCCCGGCGACGACGCGTACACGCCGATGGCGCTCGACGTCCTGGGCATCGCCGGCGGCGCGGTCGCCGACATCGTCACCTTCGACGGCTCCGTGTTCGGCTGGTTCGGGCTTCCCGAGAAGCTCTAGCCGTAGTTCCTAGCGAGCGAAATCTGACGCCCCAACTCGCCAAGAAGTCGCCAGAAACTCGGCAGCTTGCACGCCTGCAACGGGCCCCGCACGCTGCCACAGACAACCGCCGATCGGCCGCACCGTGTGTTCGGCGGCACCCTCGGCGCGGCCGTTCGTGGGCCGCTGGGTCGTGGCGCTGCGATTCCCGTATCCGTGCATCACGGCGCCGCGCTGGGCCGCTTCGCCCTGAGGAAGCGCGAGGTCGGGGACAACTCGCGCGGCGGGTACGCGCTCAAACTCTGAAACGACAAAGGGCCCGGCCAGAGCCGGGCCCTTCGAGAGACGATCGGCTTCGCCCTAGGGGACGAAGATCGACGATGTCATGTCGTTGAAGAAGCGCCACACCTCGACCGAGTCCACGCCCGGGATGTAGACATAGCCGCCCGACGTGTTGAGGAACGGCCAGTTGTAGAGGTACGCGCCGTTATAGCCCGTCTTGGCCGACGAGATCGCGTTGTCGAATGTGGCGATGCAGGTCCACCACGACCAGGCCATGCAGTTGTTCGCGAGGTTGCCGTTTGCGCTGTTGGCGGCGACGGAGATCGCCGGCCCCTCGAGGAACCTGTCCGAGTAGAAGACGGATTCGTAGCCGTTCCACGACGCCCGGGCCGTGTTCTTCTTAGCGGCACCCGCCTTGCGGTCGGTGTCGCGCAGGTACTCGCGCAGCGCGGCACGCGACGTGAACCCGGCGATGGCTCCGCGGGACTCCTCGCGGGAGCCGAGCACGAAGAACAGCTTCGTGTCGGCGAAGCGCTGCTTGGCCTGCTTGGCGGTGTAGAACTTGCCGTCGACGACCGCCGGCTTCTTCAGCGTCGAGACGAGGCTGTCGTCGCCCGAGTTGGCGAGCGCGGAAGCGGGGAGCGCGAGCGTCGCCACAGCCGCGGCGCCGACGAGGGCGGCGCGAAGCTTGGATGAGATCACGGGGGTGTGCTCCTTTCGAGAGCGCGGGGGGAGGGAGGCGCCAGCATCCACGGCACGCCCTCCCGCCGGACCGGACCACACGGATGAACTCCGTCAGCCCTCGGGTGAGCAGGTTCACCCCCACGCTCATTGACACGTCGTCAGAACATGGGTCAGCGCGGCCCGCGACCTCGGCTGGACCGCAGAGGACGACTCCGCGGCAGGCCGCCGCGTCGCGCCAGGCGAGTTGGCGTCCCCATGGGGGCGTCAACTCCCGCGACCGCCGCCGGTGCCACACCGACCGCATCGTTCGCAACCGCCGCGCACGCTACCGGCGCGAGACCCCCGACTGGGAACTCGACCGCCTGGCCGCAGCCGCTGCCGTACGGGCTGCTCGCGGATCGCGATCCGTGGGACTGCGGCCGGCCGGGCTGCGTGTGCTGCTATTGGGCCAAGTGCACCGAGCCGCGCCGCGCCCGGGAGCAGCGCGCGTGGAGGCGGCTTGCGGACGGTGATTACAGCGCACGTCGGTCACGCCCTCCGGCCGCCGGTCCCACGGGGTCCTGGCCGCACGCACGGGGCGTCGGACATGCTCGCCCGACCGCGGAACGCAGGCGCGAGCCCAGCACCGCCGCGGACGACCGGGTGTCGTCCGGAGCGGGCGAGAGCTCCCGGCCGGTGAAGACGCCCGCTCACCAAAGGAGCAGCGGGCGTCTCGCCCCACGTCGCGTGGCGGCTGCTGCTCGCATTCGTAGACGTATCGGAAGCTGGCCTTCAGCTCGCCCGGCGGTAGCGGATGTGCGTGGCCAGCGGCGAATGCAGCACCTCGACGGGCTCCAACCCCAAAGATCCGACGCCGTCGAAGATCCGCTCGCCGGACCCGAGCAGGACCGGGGCGATGTCGAGCGTGAGCTCGTCGACGACCCCGGCGACGAGCGCCTGCCGAACGGTGGAGGCGCCGCCCGCGATGTCCACGCCGTCGTCGCCGGCCGTCTCACGCGCCTGTGCGTAGGCGGCGTCGAAGCCGTCGGTGACGAAGTGGAAGGTCGTCCCGCCCTCCATCTCGATCGGCTCGCGGGCGTGATGGGTGAGCACGAACACCGGTGCGTGGTACGGCGGCTCGGGCCCCCACCAGCCGCGCCAGTCCTCCTCCCACTCACCGCGGATCGGCCCGAACATGTTGCGGCCCATGACGTAGGCGCCGCGCGGGCGCATGAGCCAGCCGACAGCGGTCTCGTCGGCCTCGTTGGCGCGCTCGTCGCCGAGGTGCCAGCCGTGGAGCTCCCTTCCGCGCTTCCCAAGCGGGTGCTCGCGACTCTGGTCCGGCCCGGCGACGAAACCGTCGAGCGAGATCGACATGTGGCAGGTGGTGTCCGGCATCGCGACTCCTCCGAAGGCGTTGACGATTTGCAAGTAGTGGCCCGCGATCTACCAGGCGGCGAAGGGGTGCTGGTGGAGCGCGAGGCTCACGCGGCGACCTGCTCACCGAGGAAGGCGGCGAGCCCGTCGAGCAGCAGGCCGGTGCCGTGCTCGCGCTCCGCCGGATCCTCGAGGTCGTCGAAGAACGCGCCGTGCTCGGTGAAGACGAGCCGCGTGCCGTCGCCGTCGGGCCGCACCTCGACGGTCGTCAGCGACACGGAGATGAGCCGCCCGTCGAGCAGGAGGTCGTAGGCGAAGACGATCCGCTCACCGTCGACGATGTCGTGGTACCGGCTGCGGAACTCGTGCAGCGCCCCGCGCGGATCGCGTCCCACGCTCACCTCGCTGCCGCCGACACGGAAGTCGAGCTCCCAATTGGCGTCGGTCCAGCCCTCGGGCACGCCGAACCAGCGCTGCTTGAGCTCCGGGTCCGCGAACGCGCGGAACGCCTGCGCCGGGGTCTGGCGGAACCGTCGCTCGATCGTGAAGTCGTGCTGGCGGATGCTCATCGGCGGTCTCCTTGGTCGGTGGGAAAGGCGTCGTCGAGGACGTCGGAGAGGCGGTCGAAGTGCCTCTCCCAGATCGCGCGGTGCTCGGCGATCCACTGCTCGAGCGTGCGCATCGGGCCGGGCTCGAGCCGGCACGTCCGGACGCGGCCGACCTTCTCCGAGCGCACGAGGCCGCTGCGCTGCAGCACGTCGAGGTGCTGCATCACGGACGGCAGCGACATGTCCAGCGGTGCGGCGAGCTCGCTCACGGACGCCGCGCCGCGCGACAGGCGGACGACCATCGCGCGGCGGCTCTCGTCGGCGAGCGCGTGGAACGCCCGGTCGAGCTGTGCTGCGTCGGCGGTCGGCATGGGCCGCATCGTAGCGCACACTTAGGCAGCTGCCTAAGTGTTCTGCTGCTTTCGGAACGCGCGCCGCGTTCAGGAGAGGCGAGCAGCGCGACCGTGATGTTCTCTTGAGCGACCTCTTCGCCGGTCGTCAGGCGGTACTGGGCCCGTGGCGGAGACGCCCGCTCGTCGCGCCAATCGTGTAGAAGCTGACCTCCGTGATCCGTCTCGTCCGTGCCGAGCTTCATCTGATGGAGGCCGCGCTGGCGGGTGACGACGCGCTCGCAAAAGCGCTCGGCCACGACGTCGTCGCCGGCTGGGCGACGTTTACCGAGGCGCTGCAGCCCACCCGCGATGCCCTTGCCGCGAACCCAAGCGGATCGGCCTGGGGCGCTCGCCTTTTCGTGGCACGAGATCCGCCGGAGCTGGTCGGCTGGGGCGGTTTCAAAGGTTTGCCGAAAGACGGCGTCGTCGAGGTCGGATTCGAGATCGCCGAAGCGCGGCGGGGGCGCGGTCTCGCCACGGCGGCGACGCGGGCGATGCTCGCGGAGGCGTTCGCCGACGAGCGGGTCACGGCGGTGATCGCCCACACGCTGCCGGAGCGCAACGCCTTCGAACCGCGTCCTCGAGAAGGCCGGCTTCCGGTTCGAAGGAGAGGCTCAGGAGGACGACGAGGTCGTCTGGCGCTTCTCGCTCACCCGTCCGGCGAGCGATTACAGCTTCAGGGGACCGCCCAGGTCCGATCAGAGTTTCGCCTCCCCATAGCCGGAGGCGCAAGAGCTCGGGTCCACCGCGTGGCTGGCTGGCACGCCACGCCTGGGATCCGAGGACAGGCGGATCTGGAGCGGCCGTTCCGGGCGCCTGGATCCGCGGTTGACAGGGGGCGCTCGATGGTGGTTGGATCGGTCACGGCTTGCGGGCGAGACCGCCGGTGGGGCGATTTGCGTCCCGTCGGGTCGGCCCTGCGCTGGTAGGCCTTCTTTGATGAGGAGGTCGGGATGGGACGGCTTAAGGCGATTGCTGATTTGATTGCCTGTGCCAGAGCGCTTCGGCGTCTCGTGGGGCGCCCGGTCCGTTTCGGTCGGGGGCCGAGCGGTCGACCGCATCGGCCGTTGCTGCTTGCCGCGGCCGCGTTGATCGTGCTTGTGCTGCCTTCGTCCGCGGCAGCGGAGGGTTCGACTGCTGTCGGGCGAGGGTGCCGTTAGGGGCGTGGTCAGCGCCGGCGGCGACCATACGTGCGCGATCAAGACCGACGGCAGCCTCGAATGCTGGGGCTTCAACGGCGAGGGGCAGGTGTCGGGACCGAACGCCGAGGGCGGCACGTTCACCCAGGTCAGCGCCGCCGCCTTGCATACGTGTGCGATCAAGACCGACGGCAGCCTCGAATGCTGGGGCTTCAACGGCTCCGGGCAGGTGTCGGGCCCGAACGCCGAGGGCGGCACGTTCACCCAGCTCAGCGCCGGCCGCGACCATACGTGCGCGATCAAGACCGACGGCAGCCTCGAATGCTGGGGCTTCAACGGCTCCGGGCAGGTGTCGGGACCGAACGCCGAGGGCGGCACCTTCACCCACGTCAGCGCCGGCGGCGACCATACGTGCGCGATCAAGACCGACGGCAGCCTCGAATGCTGGGGCTTCAACGGCTCCGGGCAGGTGTCGGGCCCGAACGCCGAGGGCGGCACGTTCACCCAGGTCAGCGCCGCCGCCTTGCATACGTGCGCGATCAAGACCGACGGCAGCCTCGAATGCTGGGGCTTCAACGGCTCCGGGCAGGTGTCGGGCCCGAACGCCGAGGGCGGCACCTTCACCCAGCTCAGCGCCGCTCGCGACCATACGTGCGCGATCAAGACCGACGGCAGCCTCGAATGCTGGGGCTTCAACGGCTCCGGGCAGGTGTCGGGCCCGAACGCCGAGGGCGGCACGTTCACCCAGCTCAGCGCCGGCCGCGACCATACGTGCGCGATCAAGACCGACGGCAGCCTCGAATGCTGGGGCTTCAACGGCTCCGGGCAGGTGTCGGGCCCGAACGCGGAGGGCGGCACGTTCAGCGCGCCGGCCGTCGAGGCGGGCAGCTTCTTCCACACGTGCGCGATCAAGACCGACGGCACGCTCGAGTGCTGGGGCAACGACGGCGAGGGGCAGGTGTCGGAGCCGAACGCGGAGGGCGGCACGTTCACGCAGGTCAGCGCCGGCGGCCTCCATACGTGCGCGATCAAGACCGACGGCAGCCTCGAGTGCTGGGGCTTCGACGGCGAGGGGCAGGTGTCGGGACCGAACGCGGAGGGCGGCACGTTCAAGCAGGTCAGCGCCGGCTCGTTCCTGACGTGCGCGATCAAGACCAACGGCAGCCTCGAATGCTGGGGCTTCGACGGCTCCGGGCAGGTCACGGGGCCCGAACGCGGAGGGCGGCACGTTCACGCAGGTCAGCGCCGCCACCAACCACACGTGCGCGATCAAGACCGACGGCACTCTCGAGTGCTGGGGCTACGACGGCGACGGGCAGGTGTCGGGACCGAACGCGGAGGGCGGCACGTTCACGCAGGTCAGCGCCGGCCTTGACCACACGTGCGCGATCAAGACCGGCGGCAGCCTCGAGTGCTGGGGCTTCGACGGCTTTCCCGCGGATGGGCGAGTGTCGGGACCGAACGCGGAGGGCGGCACTTTCACGCAGGTCATCGCCGGCGCCAACGTGAACCACACGTGCGCGATCAAGACCGACGGGAGCCTCGAGTGCTGGGGCTTCGACGATTCCGGGCAGGTGTCGGGCCCGAACGCTGAGGGCGGCACGTTCACGCAGGCGAGCGCCGGCGTGGTCCATACGTGCGCGATCAAGACGGCGGGCGGCCTGGAATGCTGGGGTGACAATTCTTCCGGGCAGGTCGGCGCGGCACCGGCCGCGCCGGCGGGCGCGCCCGCGGCGGCGGCGGGTGAGGGCGCATTCAGCCACGTGTTCACGTCCGGGACGGGGACTCCGAGCGGCGTGTTCTCGGTCAGCGCGGGGAGCCTGCCGCCGGGGCTGGCGCTCAGTGCCGCGGGTGTGCTGGCGGGCACGCCGACCGTGGCGGGCTCTTACACGTTCACGGTCACGGCGCAGAACCTGATCGGATCGGCAGGCGCGCAGTTCACGATCGTGGTCGATTTCACGGCCCCGACGGCCGCGCCGACGGCGGCACCGGCTCCCAACGCCGCGGGCTGGAGCAATCAGGACGTGACGGTGCAGTGGAACTGGGTCGACGAGCCCGGCGGGGCGGGCATCGACGGCGGCGAGTGCACGAGCTCGAGCACGTCGGCGGGGCAGGGCGCGGCGATCGAGCTTGGCGCGAGCTGCACCGACCTGGCCGGCAACACGCGCAACGCGACCCACACGGTCAAGGTCGACAAGACCGCGCCGACCGTCACCTGCGCGACCGCGCCGACCTTCGTGCTCGGCGGCTCACACACCACCGACGTCACCGCGTCGGTCACCGACGGCCTGTCGGGAGCGCTCGCCGCCCTGGTCGCCGAGGACGTCACGGCGGCCGACGTGGCCGGCGCCGGTACCAAGTCGAAGAACCTGACCGGCACAGACCGGGCCGGAAACATGACCACGCAGAACTGCCCCTACGTCGTCGTCGCGCCGGCGGCGAGCGAGCTGACGCTGCAGACACGACGGATCGTGGTGATCAAGCGCAACACGCGCTCGATCACGGTCACCTGCACGCTCGACCAGCCCGCGCTCGACACCTGCGCGCTGACACTGCGCGCGGGCCGGCGCACACTCGCGACCGCCGACGCACACGCCGCCGCGCAGAGCGCGAGCACCACACTCACCCTGCCGCTCAGCCGACGCGTGCGCAAACGGGCGCGCCGCCCGGGCGGACTCGCCGCCACGCTCGCGGCCCACGCAACCCAAACGCGCGGCGGCGCGCTGCAAGCCTCGATCCCGCTCCAACTGCTCCCGAAGGCGGTCGTCAGCGCACCCAGCGACGGCATGTTCAAGACCGGCAGCGCCAAGCTCCCACGCAACGGCACCGCCTACCTGCGCCGGCTGCGCGAACTCGTCAGCGGCGCGCGCCGACTCCGGTGCATCGGCCACACCGACTCCGTCGGCTCCTCGGCGAGCAACCACAAGCTCGGGCTCGCCCGGGCCCGGGCCGTCTGCGCATTCCTGACCGACAACACCTCGATCACGCGCACCGTGCGCAGCCAAGGCGAAACCAACCCGCGCGCATCAAACGCCACCCCGCAAGGACGCGCGCGCAACCGCTACGTGAGCATCCAGGTGCGCTACTGAGGCCACCGGCGCGCTCACGACCGCCACCATGGCCAGCATCCAAGGCGGCCTCCTCGTCGCCCAGGTCCGCCGCGACCCGCGCCAGCTCCGCATCGCGCTCATCGCGGCGCGCGCGAATCTCCGCCTCGCCGCCGCTGACCACGGGAGGGAGCGCAGTCGATACGTGCGGCGCCAACCGCGCCGTCGAGGGTCCGAGCGCGAGGGCCGCTGGCACCAACCGTCTTGGCGGTGCGCCAGAAAGTGCGCCAGAAAATCGCGCATGGCCGGAAAAGCCCGTGGTAGACGGGTCCGAAACGTTTGACCTTCGGTCCGGAGACCGACGCTCAAACAGGCGAAATCCCAGCTGATCTAAGCGCGCCCGAGAGGATTCGAACCTCTGACCGCCCGCCCCCTGCTTCCAACGGCTCGGGCACAGGCTCGTTCCGCGTGAAGACCGAGGACACCCTGCGGACACCCGCGTTGACGCCAACGAGGACGCCGTGCGCTCGAGGACCGTCGTGGAAGCTTCATTTGCGCCGGGCGAGGCTGCATGTAGCGTCGCTGATGTCCAAAAGTTCCAGAAAGGAGCGAGACATGCCCGCCCCCGCCACAAGCACGCCGGAGCAGACCGTCGACGAGACTGTTCGCGCGCTCGACGCCCTCGACACCGACGCGATCGAGTCGATGCTCGCCGACAATCCGCAGGGCGTCGACGAGCTCTCCGGCGGCTGGCGCCGCGGCCGCGACGGCCTGCGCGAGTACTTCGACATGCTGAAGGAGTCCGGCATCGCTGAGATTCACACCAAGATCAGCGACATCCACACCGAGGATTGGGGCGACACCGCGTTGGTCACAGCGGTGCTCGACCAAAGCCTACTCGATGGGCGGCCAGCAGACCTCGCTGCACGCCCCGACCTCAATCGTCCTGCGCCGCGACGGCGACGCCTGGCGCATCGCGCTCGTGCACTCCGTGCCGCTTGCCGGAGCAGGAACCGGCAGCGGGAGGGCTAGTCAGTTCTCGCCGTGGCCGCCCGCTCCGGACGAGGCGCGAGTATCAGGCGGTCGGGCCGCAGACGCCTGCTGTTTCGGGACGAGTCGGGAGCGCCGAGCGCTCCTCTCGGTCCGTGAGATCGGTGGGCGTCGGGCGTGGACTGTGGCGTTGATCTCCGTAGGGGGCGGGCCTTGGAGGTCGATCGAGGTGGTGCCGAGGTTCGGGTGCCCGGGCTGGCGTTGGATGATGTTCAGACGGGGTCGGCGGCGAACGAGGCGAGGAGGGGTCCGCCGCCGGTGCACAGGTTCCAGGTGCTCAAGGTGCCCGTGAGGGTGTCGCCGGAGAAGCGACCGGTCCAGCCGAACGGCTGCCCATTAAGCCTGGAGGGCGGACCGAGCGGGCCCGAGAACGAGCCGTCCCTGTCGATCAACTCCTCGGCCATGGGGGCGGAGGCGCCGGTGCTGGGGCCGCCGTCGCAGGTCAGATTGGCCGAGAAGTCATCGACGATGTGGCCGTCATCGCTGACGTGCGTGCTCACCGTCCCGGTGACACCGGCGTCCCCGGTGAAGGTTCCCGACCACGTGCCCGCCGTGACTGGTGTTCGGCGCTTGGGGTGAACGACGAAGCGCAGCCGCTTCGGCCAACCACACCCGCGGGGCTGCTCGTCGACGCCGCGAGTCCGAAGGACCATCGTGCGGCGGTCGCGCAACGTGCCTGAGAAGGTGGCGGGGATCCCACGGTCGTAGACGTCGAGGTCCACGTCGCGGGGCCTGAAGTGGAAGATGGCGATCGGCGGCGAGCCCGGGGCCGTGTACGAGACCTGGTTGAAGTGCAGGGCGGCGGCTTCCATCGGGCCGGCTGGGCAGAGGACCGGGCTCGTCGGCAGCGTCACGGTCAGGCCGTCGCCGATCGCGACGCGGTGGCCGCTGCGGACCAGGCGGGAAGCTGATCGCGGTCCCGCGCGAGCCGACGCCCTCCCAGTTGCCTAGCCGGGGCGGTCGCACCGCAAGCGCGGCGGCCGGTGCCGACGCCGACGCCACCGAAGACCAGCGCGAGCGTGAGCACCACTCGTTTCACGCTCGGAGCATCTGACGGTCGACTGGCCGGCGCCCGCCTGCGCTCCCACACGGCCTCCCGTGCGCAAATCGCGTCCCCCAGCTCAGCTCAGCCGCCTCGAGCGCTTCCACGAACGCTCGAAGGCCGGGCTCTGGGTCGTGTCGGAGGGCGGATGGCGCGAGCGGGACGTCTGTGTTGAGCGCTACTTGGAGCCGAACACGCGCTCGTAGAGGGCAGTGTCTCCCGCCGTCTGGAACTTGACCAGCTCGCCGCCGCGATAGGTGAGCACATCTGCCTGGTCCGCCTGCTCGCCACCAACGGTGATCCGCAGTTCGCGACCCACGACGTGGTCGGCCGCGTGGCGCAGCGGCTCGTCGAGCTGGGCGAGCGCTTCGGCGAGCGCGAAGGCGACCGGATCGAGATCGCGCTGCCGCTCTCGCAGGAGGAGCTCGCGTCGTGGACCGGCTCCTCGCGCGAGGCCGTCGAGCAAGGCGCTCCAGGCAGCTCTTGCGGTCGCTCGACATCGTCGCGACCGGCAGGCGCCGCATCACCGTGCTCGACCTGGCTGCGCTGCGCCAGCGGGCGCGGTAGCCGTTCAAGAACCGCCGGGCGTCCTGCACCCTGGTCCTGCACTTGACCGTAACCGGGCAGACACACAAAGCCCCGCGTTAACAGGGCCTTTTGGTGACGCGCCCGAGAGGATTCGAACCTCTGATCTTCGGTTCCGTAGACCGACGCCTACGCAGCGAATTTGGCTCTAACAAGCCAAATGCGCGGGGTCGAGTCGCCAGAAAACCGCCAGAAATCAAGAATCGCGACCGTTCTCGGAGGGTCGGCCCGCGTGTGCGTCAGAACCCAGAAAGACCTGTTCACGCGCGGGGGTCGAGCACCGTGACGTCATAGGCGTGAATCCTCGTGTCGGCGGTCACGAGCGTGAATCCTTCCTGCCGCGCCTGGGCGATGAGCAGCCGGTCGAACGGGTCGCGGTGATGCAGCGGAAGGCTTGCGACGGCGAGTCCATGGTCTGCGGACAGTCCGAGGACGCGTACCCCGGTCTCGAGGACGTGCGCGTATAGATCGCGAGGAACTTCGAGCTTGCCGATCGCCGCCTTCACGCCGATCTCCGCGAACGAGACGACGCTGAACGCGAATTCCGTGGATGCGCCGATCAGTTCCCGGGCCCTGACTCCGAGCGCGCGTTCGCCGGAGAGTTGCCAGAGCACGACGTGAGTATCGAGCAGGAGCCTCACTCGGGATCGTCGAGCAGGGCCTCGATCTCCGCGTCGGAGAACTCGAAGTCCTCAGCGATCGTGATCGAGCCTGCCAGCTTCCCGTGCGACGCAAGGAAGCGTGAGCCCGGCGTCGATGGCTCCACGCGGACCAGACGCGCGACTGGTACGCCGTCGCGCGCGATCTCCACATCCTCTCCGGCTTCCACGCGCGCGAGGAGCTTCGAGAGATCCGTCTTTGCCTGACCGACGTTGACGCGCATGACTTGAGGTTATCAACTTGACCAAGCTTGGCCAAGGGACCCGCGGGCGTGTCAAGGGCTGACCCTCGTGTCGGTTAAAGGCGGGCTGTGCGACGATCGGCCGGTGGGCCGGACCGTTCTCATCGTCGATGATCACAAGCCGTTCCGCCGCGCGGCCCGTGAGCTGCTCACGGCGGAGGGTGAAGAGCCCGGCGCTCGGCTTCATCTTCAAGGGCGAGTTGACCGGCGCGGCGCTCGCCAGCCTGCTCGGCTGAGCGCCGTGGAAGCGTCGACGCTCGGCGACCTCGTTACCGGGGCGGGCGCGAGGAGTTCGAGACGCTCGACCAGGCCCGCCAAGCGATCGGCGACTACGTCGACCGCTACCACGACCGGCCGCACTCGCGGCTGAACTACAACACGCCGCGCGAGGTCGCGGCAACCTGGAGAGACGGACAAGACCACTTAACCCCCCCCTACTCCCCCTCCCCCCCAGCGGCCTGAACCGTCAACGCGAGCGGGGAGCACGTCAACCCCTGCTCAGAGCCGTAATAGCGTGGCTTCGAGCGCCTGACCTTCGGTGCACAGACCGACGCTCAAACCGGGAGAAACCCTGCAACTGAGCGCGCCCGAGAGGATTCGAACCTCTGACCTTCGGTTCCGTAGATCGCGGCCTGGCGAATCATTTGGCTCTCGCAAGCCAAATCCGGGGCCTAAAGTCGCCAAAACTCGCCAGAAATCGGAGCTGGCACGCCTGCAACGTGGCCCCGGACACCTCCGGGGAAGCCTCCCGGTCAGCTCCCGGCCGCCGGTGGTGAGCCTCATCGAAACGATACGTGGCGCGGCCGGCGGTCGCCGTCGGGCGCCCCGCGCTGGTGGGTGCAGTCGGCGAAGGCGCGAGCGACCTGGTAGCGACCTGGTGCGCTGTTCGCGCGCGACCTCGGCATGCGCGGCGCCGTCAATGACGCGCTCGGCCAGTCGCGCCCGAAAGCGCCCGGTCAGGCGCTGCGACCCGTCGACGTTCAGCGCCACGGGCGCCGGTGACGATGTCGGCCGCTCGACCGAGTCGCCGATCAGCCAGAACGTCGGAGGCCACAGGCCGACGAACAGGGCGCGCCGTTCGGCGTTGCCGCGCTCGTCCTGGTCGACCGTCTTGGCGCGCTGCCAGAGCAGCACGCACAGCGCGATCGAGCCGAGCGACGCGCTGTGAAGCATCCAGCCGCGCATACCCGCGCGATAGAGGGCGTTCGTGAGCATGAGAGATCCAATACCCAGGGTAGGGGGATGCGGATGCCCCGTAGGCTGTCGCTTCGCCGCCGGCTGTCGACCGCCGCGCGCTGGCCGGTCGGCGTCAGCCTGACCTCGTGGCGCTATCTCTGGCGCACGGTGCCGCTGCACCGCACCGAAGAGGAGGGGAACCCGGAGGCCGACCATCCGCCCCCGCTGCCCGCCGGGATCGAGGTCGAGGACGTCCAGCACCCCGACGACGGATTCGGACCGCTCTTCCATCGCGTTTACCGAACGCGCATCCGGGAGGCGCAGCTGACGGCCGAGGAGCTGATGGAGCGGGTCGCCGCGGACCCCGACCGCGCCTCGCCGACCGAGTTCGCCTCCTTCGTCAAGCTCCACGGCGAGCCGGGGCGGATGCGCGTCGGCGACGAGTACCTGGTGCGCATGGCCGGCCCGTGGGACGGACCGGTGCGCGTCATCGGTCGCACGGCGACGTCGTTCAGCCTCGTCACACTCGACGGACACCTCGAGGCTGGGCAGATCCGCTTCTCCGCAGAGCCGCGGAACGGCCTGGTCGTGTTCGAGATCGAGTCGTGGGCGCGCAGCTCCGGACGCGTCGTCCACCTGCTCTACGACCGGTTGCGCATGGCCAAGGAGGTCCAGCTTCACATGTGGACCTCGATGCTCCAGCGCATCGCCGAGCTGGCGGGCGGTCGCGTGACCGGCGGCATCGACATCCACACGCGTCGCGTCGCGGAGGGTGCTGCCGCCGGGATCGCGCGGCGCCTCGCCGCCCTTCACGACCGGCCGATCAACTACGACCCGAGCGCCCCGCATCCGGAGTCCGAGGGCTGGCGTATCGATGACTTCTGCGAGGTGCTGCCGCCCGAGCCGCCCGGGCCGCCGATCGACCGCGGACCGTTTCAGATCGCCCAGACGCTGTTGCGCGACTACCGGATCGCGGACCCGAGCATCGTGCGCGCCCACTACGACCGGGACGCGCCGCTGGAGGGCCGCGACATGCTGCTCGAGTTGCGCTTCCTGGTCTTCCGAACCTTCGGCGGTTGTCGCGTCGGTCGGATCACCGACGAGGGGCGGATGGTCGACGGCCGGCCGGTGAAGGTCTGGGGCTGGCCCTACCAGACGCTCGAGGGCCACATCGAGCAGGGCGAGATGTCCTGGGAGGTATGGAAGTGGCTCGACACCGGCGAGATCCAGTTCCGCGTTCACTCCTACTCGCGGATGGTGGGTTCCAAGAACCCGTTCACGCTCGTCGGCGTCTGGCTGTTCGGTCAGAGGCAGCGACGCCGGTACCTGATATCGGCATGCCGGCGCATTCGCGAGCTGACGATCGAGGCGCTGCGCGGGGAGCACCCGGCCGGTGCCGAAGCTCGAGCCAATTAGCCGCCGACGACCGCGGCTCGCCGGGCTGCCGGAAACGTGGGCAGCGCCGATGAGCACGGCAAACCTCCAGAGCGCTTACAGCACGCCGCGGATCAGCAGCAGCACGATCGTCATGAGCGCTGACGCGAGCAGCGAGCCGAGGCAGCCCAGGCGGTTGGAGAAGAACAAGAACACGATTGCTCCAGTGGTAGTCGACAGGTAAGTCGAAGGCGGTGCCCGCCGCAGGGCGCGTTCACCGTGTTGGCCGCGGCAGCTCCAGGAGCCGGGATGGATTGGTCGGGTTCCCGGACGGCGTGTTTGATCGCGGGGCGCTCACGGTAGCCTCGGAGTGAGGACGCGCCCGGTCGTTGCCGCGCGTCCTTTCTGTCTGCTGGGAACGACTCGCTCGCCGTATCGCGGAGTTCGAGAGACGGTCCAGTCACATCACTCCCGCGATTCCCTTGGAGGAACCATGAGCGCAGTTCGCACCCCCGCACGGGCCGATGGCCTCGAGCGCAACCACGCAGAGCCCAACCGTGTGCGCCGTCTGAACACCGAGACGAAGGCGTCGTTCAAGACGACAGAGTTCTTCGCCTTCCTCGCCGTGCTGGCCGGCATCCTGATCTCGGCCGGCGTCGTCGACGAGCCCAACAACGGCGGCCTCGGCGCCAGGCAGGCGTGGCTGTATGCGACGATCCTGACCGTCGGCTACATGGTCAGCCGCGGCCTCGCCAAGGCCGGCAGCCGCCAGCCCTACACCGAGGACCGCTCCTAACCGGTACTCCCCGCGCCGCCGGCCGCCGAACAGCCGGCGGCGCACCCGTCCTCTCTTCGTCGGACCTCACCCCAGGAGCACCAATGAGCATCTCTGATAACGCCCGCAAGATTCCCGGCGTCGTCGCCGCCGAGGGCGCCCTCACCGGCGCGCTGGCGACCGAGGACGACCTGCCGATCGCCGGCTACGACGAGCGCACCGCCGGAGGAGATCGCGTCGCGCCTGAACGGCTTCACCCAGCGCCAACTGCGCACGATCGATGCCTACGAGCGCAAGCGCGGCAACCGCGCGACGATCATCGACCGCGTCGCAAAGCTGCTCGGCGAGCAGCCGTGGGCCGGCTATGACGAGCAGAGCGTAGAGGCCGTCACGAGCAGGCTCAACGAGGTCGACACCGCGACTGCCCGCGAGGTCAGGCGCTACGAGCGCGATCACAAGGACCGCGCCGGAGTCATCCAGGCTGCCGAGCGGCGCATCGAGCGCGGCTAGCCACCCCAGCCCTACTCAGATTGGACTACAAAATGATCAGTCTTTTGGGGGAGGGTCGGGCTTCTAACTGGCACTGCGCCGGATCCCGCGGTCGTGGGTAGCCCGCGTCCGAACGTACACCGGCAGTGAGGAGCGTCAGGATGGATGAGGACTGCGTGATTCTCGATTTACCGGAAGGGCTTCGGTTGAACCTTCTCGGTCTTAACGTCGAGATCGAACAGACTCGTATTACCGCCGATCGGGCCGGCCTCTTGGGCGCTCTGCTCGCGTCCTTGACGTGCGGCGGCGTCGAGTCGGCTGATCGGCTTGAGGCGCTCGCGCAGATGATCCGTTCACAGCAGTCGGAGGAGGAGGAGGAGGAGGAGGAGGAGGAGGAGGAGGAGGAGGAGGAGGAGGAGGAGGAGGAGGAGGAGGAGGAGGAGGAGGAGGAGGAGGAGGAGGAGGAGGAGGAGGAGGAGGAGGAGGAGGAGGAGGAGGAGGAGGAGGAGGAGGAAGAGGAGGAGGAGGAGGAGGAGGAGGAGGAGCAGGAGGAAGGAGCAGGAGTGGCAGTGAACAGCGCAAGGTGTTCGAAGGTTCAGCGCCGAAGCGACGACTGACGCGGCGGTCTTCGGCTTCGCACCCCATGGCACTCGCGCATCAAGCCTCGCGGTTTGGGGGCCGAGCTGCGGCGCCCTCGTGAGGCGCGGGGAAAGTCGTGAAGGGCGCCGCGGCGCGCCCTATCCGGCCAGTCGAGCAGTCGGATTCAATGCACCAGGCCCGATCGCTCGTTCTCTCCCTTGGTCCGGCGAAACGGCGCGTTTTCGTCGTCGCGCTTGGCTAGTCGGCGTTCGGACACGGGAACGCCATATGGATCTCGGTGCCTCCCGGATGGCTGACGATCTTCAGCCGCTCGGCGACGCTTGCGATGACAGAGAGGCCGGCCCCCAAGCCGGGGCTGTCGCGTCTCTTGACGAGCCCGGGGCCAGTGTCGCCGATGACGATCGCGAGTTCGCCGTCCTGCATGGCGGCGGTGACGCTCAATTCGCCTTCCTGCCTTGGCGTATGCGTGAATCACGGCGTTCGTAGCGGCCTCCGTCACGGCAAGCCGCACATCGGCGATCGCTTCGGCATCCATACCGCAGTCCTTCGCGATTCCCGTCATCTCGCGGCGCAGCATGCGGACTCCCAGCGGCGTGCCGGGAATTCTCGCCTCGAACGAGATGGCCATCGGCTCGGCCTACCCGCGCGGGCTGCCGTTGACCGGCCGCGCGGCGGTTGGACTAGGCTGACGTCACGCATGAAACGCGAAGGCAAGCAGCGCGTCGCCATGAACGAGGCGACCTTCCGCAAGGTCAACGAAGGGATGGAGGTCGGCCAGGATCCCTCGGGCCTGCTGACCTTCGTGTGCGAGTGCGGCCGGCTGGGCTGCACCAAGCTCATTCAGCTCACTCGCGCCGAATACGAGGCCATCCGCAAGAATCCACGCAGATTCGCGATCCTCGACGGCCACGAGATCCTGGAAGCGGAGGAAATCGTCGAGCGACACGACCGGTACCTCGTCGTCGAGAAGGCCGGCGATCCGGAGGCCGAGATCGTCGAGCACACGGACCCGCGCCGCGCGCTCGACTAGCACGGCCGACCAGCCGCGAATCGGGCTCTCGACAAAACCAACACGCGGCGAGGCGCGGACCTTACGCAGTCGCGCCGGCGCATCGAGACGCGGAAACGGCAGTGCAGCCCGCAGGCCTCCTGGCCCAGTACTTGACGACGCACCGGACACGGCCAAGTTCACCGAGCAGCTGCCGCCCCAAGTGACGGGCCTGAGGGTTCGATCAGCCTCGAGCTGCCGCCGCGACGCGCTCCGCGGCGGCGAGTGGGTCGACGTCGAGCAGGTGGGCGCCGGCGTCCGTGGCAAAGGCGGGCGTCGCCCCGGCTCCCGCGACCCAGACCGGCATCGCGCGCGCGAGCCGCCGCAGGGGCTCGAGGCCGCTCTCAAAGCGATCCGGCGTCGTCGCCGCCAGGACGAGCACTTCGGGCCGAAGCGTCGTGACGGCGTCATTCAGCGTGTCGAGCGGCGTGTCGGGGCCGAGGAAGGTAATCCGCCAGCCGCGGTCGCGTAACCCGAGGCCGAACGCGATCAGACCGAGGTCGTGCTGCTCACGCGGCATGCACGCGAGCAAGGCGCGTGGCCCCGAGCCCCGGTCCCAGTCGCGCGCAAGCCCGAGCAGGCGCCCGCGCAAGACCTGGCTGGCGAAGTGCTCGTGCGCGACAGACGCCTCGCCGCGCTCCCAGCGATCGCCCAGCTCCCGCAGGTACGCGAGGACGACTTCTCGCAACACGATCTCGACCGAGAGACCCGACAGCAACCGGTCGAGCGCCGACTGAGCCGCGCTCTCGTCGAACGCATCGAGCGCGACGCGCAACTCGCCGGCGCCGCGCTCCAACACCGGCGTCTCGGACGCGGAACGGCCACGCTCTCCTCATCGAGCGTCAGGCGCGCCGCTTCCGCGGCCGACAGCCCGCGCTCGAGGTGGGACCGCATGACGGCGACGCGCCGCTCGTCCTGCGGCGAGTAGAGGCGAAAGCCGCCGTCGGAGCGCATGGGACGCACCAGGCCGTAGCGGTGCTCCCAGGCGCGCAACAGCTCCGCGCTCACGCCCGAGCGTCGACTGAGCTCGCCGATGCGGACATGCCCAGTCGCTTCCACACCGCGTGACTATACAGAACCTCGACAACCTCTTTGACAGTTTGTGCATACACTGTACGATCTCTCTACAAACGTTCTACAGGAGGGATTCCCATGAAGAAACTCGACATGCTCACCGCCGCGCTGCTCATCGTCGGCGGATTGAACTGGGGTCTGGTCGCGATCGCAGAGTTCGACCTCGTCGCGACGCTCGTCGGCCTCGACTTCGGCGAGACGAACGCCGCGAGCCGGGTCGTCTACGGACTCGTCGGCCTCGCCGCGGCCTACCAGCTGGCCACGCTCGCCGGCGTCCGGCGACGCTCCAGCCGCGACCACCGAGTGGCCGCCGCCTAACCGGGATCGAGCAGTCTCCACTGGAGGGCGGCAGCGCGAACGCCGCCCTCCAGCGCCCCTCCTCGAACTGTGCGCATCTGGGATCTCGAACCCGCTCGCCTGTGCGACCGGCACCTGCTGGGCGAGCACCGCGAACTCCACGCGATCTGGGCGATCCTGACAACGGGCAAGAAGAGCTACGCCCACCACCCCGAGACACTGCGCTGGCGCGGCCGTCTCGCCGCGCTCTACGCCCGCCACGACGCACAGGTCGCCGAGATGACCCGGCGCGGCTTCCGCCATGCCAGCCCGCTCAATTCCCGACTCGCCACCGGAGCGAGCCAGCAGACCGAGCTGATCGATTCCGTGGACGCGCAGCGCGAACGCCTCGCGAGCCGCGAATGCGGCTGCCCATCCAAGTGGACCACCTGACCGCCCCCAATAGACCAAACGCAACCGGGTTCGCGACCACGTCCGGCGCAGCGACCCGCGCCGTCGGCTGCGGCCGCATGGGCATCGAGCTGCTGGAGCACACGGCCGACGCGGTTCGAGGTCGCGCAGGGCCTCCTGGCGGTGATGCAAGCCATTAGCCACGGCGGCGGTTCAGGCGGGTTTCATCGCCTCTCACCAACTGTACCCGGCGCGTCCCGACAAGAAGTCAAGGCCACCGTCGCGCAACTAAGTCCGGCGCGCCAAAAGGTCAGTGACGTGTCGGATTGGCGCATGCGCGAGCCCGGCCGTAAGCCGTCGAATCTCCCGCCGATGTCATAGCGCTCCCTGAGCACGGGGGGCGCACGACCCAACGGCGCGGCGAGACCGCGCGCGTCTCGCGGTCCACCGCGACGATCAGACCGTTGCCGGTCCGCCATGCCTGAAGGTTGACCGCCCAGGTGAAGACGGCGGCGCCGATATTGCCGGAGACGAAATAGACGCCAGAGCGCACCTTCGGATCCTTCTCCGAGAAGCTCTCCTTCGAGCGCACCGCGAACAGCCGCCGCAGCTCACCCGTCCCGCGGGACGCACTTTCGCAGCACAAGCGATCGCGCGCCGGCATCGAATCGAGTCGATCGGTCCCTCGAAGAAGGACTCCGGCCACGCCGGCGGGGGGGCGCCAAAAAGTGCGCCAGAAATCAAATACGGTCGCTCCCTGGTTCCATGAAACCAGAGATCAAGCAGTTGACCTTTGGTGTCAGACCGACGCTCAAATCGGCCGAAACCCCAGGGAAGAAGCGGCCCGAGAGGATTCGAACCTCTGACCTTCGGTTCCGTAGACCGCGGCTTTGGAGACTCGACTTTGGCTCTAGCAAGCCAAATCTCGCGGCCCAACTCGCCAAAAACTCGCCAGAAACTCGGAGCTTGCACGACTCCACGGGCCCTCGACCGGGTTGGCGAGACGGATGGTGGAGACACGGTCGGTCAGGCGGCTCTGTCGCACAGTGAGCGCCCGTTTGTAGGTGCGACACCGCGGATGGATTCCCGGTC
>CAVXIU010000012.1:0-14488 GCA_963761995.1 uncultured delta proteobacterium
CCAGATCACCCCGCCGCGACGACCGCGATCACGACGGCGACGCCCAGCCCGGCGAGCGCGGCGCCGATGATCCCGACATAGAGTGAACCGATGCTGACTCAGGTGGCCGACGGCGTCTGGGTCCGGCAGAGTGAGTGGGGCCGGACCAATTCCATCGTGGTGCGCGGGGAGGATGGGTTGATCCTGGTCGATCCCGGCATCGACGGTTCCGAGCTGAACCAGCTCGCCGATGACCTGGACCGGCTCGGCATTCCGGTGGTCGCCGGGTTCTCCACCCATCCCCACTGGGACCACCTGCTCTGGCATGCCCGGTTCGGCGACGTGCCGCGCTACGCCACCCCTGCCGGCGCCAACGCTGCCGGTGAAGCCCGAGAGCGGGCGCAGGCGATGGCGGCGGAAAGCGCGTCGGGCATCCCTCTCGAGCTGATCGCGCTCGTCACCCCGCTGCCCGCGGACGGCGGACCCGTGCCGGGCGAGATCATCGAGCACCAGGCGCACGCCGTCGGCCACGCCGCGGTCCTCCTCGCGGACCGTGGCGTCCTGCTCGCCGGCGACATGCTCTCCGATGTCCTGATCCCTTTCCTCGACGCTCGCCGCCCCGATCAGGTGGGCGCCTACGAGACGGCACTCGACCGGGTGGGTGAGGCCGCCAGGCACGTCGATGTCCTGGTCCCCGGCCACGGCACCGTCGCCGAAGGTCCCGAAGTGGCGGCCCGCGTCGCCGCCGATCGCGCCTACATCGACGCGCTGCGGCGAGGAGAGGAACCGGTCGACGCGCGTCTGGGGCCGGATGCGGAGTGGCTCTCGGGCCCCCACCAGTCGAACCTGGAGCAGGCCCGAGGGCGGTAGGCCCAACATCCTGCTGCGCGAGGACGACCGGCTCGCCCTCATCGATGTCGGCGAGTTCCTGCTGTACTTTCGTTTGCGATTTCGCGGGCGAACGTAGGTGGACCGGGGGGCGCCTCTCAAGGGCTGGGATCGACCTCGCTCGAACCTCACCTTGCCCCAGAGCTTGCCCCACACCCCATTCTGAACCCCGTTGTGTGCGCCTTAGAAAGACGAAAACCCCGCCTTTGCGGGGCATTCGTGAAATAGCGGGGGCCCGATTCGTCCATTGGAGCGACGCTCGGATCGTGCAGCAGTATCGAGTCGCTTCAGCCGCCGCGCCGTCTCGCCACGCGCGCCCGATGGGCGAGTAGGACGAGGCAATTACGACTTCCGTCAGCTGCGTTGAGACCTGCGAGGTAGACCGCCACCAGCGCGCGGGCAGGTCGGCGCACCTGCTCTTGAGCGGACGGCGCAGGACTCGGGTTGGCGAGCAGATCCGCCTTGATCATGACGCCGCCTCCTGCGCTGGAGTTCACCCCGCCGCTCCAGCTGCTGTCACCGCTCGGCCTGCTGTAGGACTCGGCGCTCGGCATGGGTAAGCGGCGGCGCGGCCCGCCCGCGCGCGATCCGGAGTACCTCGTCGATGGGTCCGCAGACTTCGCAGCGCCAGACGCGGACCGCTCCGTCCACCGATGCGGTGGCAATCTTCCCCTGGGCGCTGACATCCACGTCGAGCAGCACGTCCCCGGCCGCGCGGAGCGCGACTCCGCTGCCTCCGAGCCCGACCGCCGCGCCCGCAGCCGCGTTCCATACACGGACCGAGCCGTCCTCTCCGGCGCTTACCAGAATGCCCCGCGGCCCGAAGGCGACGTCCCAGGCCGTCCCGAGATGCTCCTGAAATAGGTCGCGCTGGCGCCCGGTCGAGGTCCACACGCCGACGCTGCCGTCGCTGGCGCCGGTCGCGAGCTCACGGGTGCCAGGCCGAAGCGCGACGCTGTAGACGCTCGCTCCTTGGCGGGGAATGACGCCGACCTCGCGGCCGCCCAGCTCCGTGATGCGCACCGCCCCGTCCTCCCCGGCGCTGGCCAGGACGCGGCTGTCGGAACTGAAGGAGACCGCGGTCGCCTCTGGGAGATGACGGGCCACGACGCGACCCTCCCCACGCCGGTGAACATCGTGCAGCCGCACCGTGCCGTCGCCGCCCGCCGTCGCGAGCCAACGGCCGTCCGGCGAGAAGGCAACGCGATACAGCGGATCCGGGTACTCGGCAATCACATCGTCATCGCGGCTTCGGACGTCGACGAGCCGGGCGGTGCCGTCCCCCATGCCGACGCCGATGCGGGAGCCATCCGCGGAGACGTCGACGCCGTTCACGGCGTTGCCCAAGCGCGCGACCGTCGCGGAGGTTCCGGCGCCGACGTCCCAGAGGCGGACGGCACCGTCCGCATTCCCGGTGACGAGGTGCTCGCCATCCGGAGCGAAGCTCACGGAGTACACGGGAGCACGGTCGACCCGTAGCGTCGCCGGGCCGGCGGGGCGCCACACCCACGTCGTCCCGTCCTCTCCTGCGCTGGCGACGTGGCGGCCGTCGGGCAGCCAGGCGACCGATTGGGTGCGGCCATCCTGTCCCCGCATCACTGCCAGCTCGTCGCCACGGACGCTCCAGACTCGGACCGTGCCGTCCTCTCCTCCGGTCGCTAGCCGGGTGAGGTCCGCCGAGAAGGCCACGCCGTTGAGCGGCTGGCCGTCCCCCGTCGTTGTCAGGCGTATCGGGCCGACCGGTCGCCGCAGCGCCCATACGCGCCCGACGCCGTCCGCGCCGACGGCAGCGAGACGCCGCCCGTCGGGGCTGAACGCCAGCCGGTAGATCGGCTGCCTGCCCGCCGACAGCTCGCGCACCAGCGTGCGCGTGCGGGTGGACCACACTTGCACCCTGCCCGTCGCGCCGGCCACCGCCACGCCCCCACCCCGGGAACTGGTCGCGAGGGCCAGCATCTGGGACCCCGCCGGGAACCAGCACCGTGGGCTTGTCCCCGTTGAGCGGCCAGAGCACCACCGATCCATCCTCGGAGGCGCCGGCGACCGTCTTGCCGTCGGCGGTGAAGGCCACGGCGCGCACGGGAGCCGGACGACGGGACAGTACGCGCGAAGCGCCATCAGCGCCAGCGGTCCAGAGGCGGACGGCGCCGTCGCTCCCGCCCGTGGCCAGCCGGCTACCATCCGGGCTGAAGGCGAGGCCCCATAGCCGTGCAGGCGGGCTGTTCTTCACCGCGGCCAGCCGGTACCCGGGCCACCCCCAGATCAGGAGCGTGCCGTCGTCGCCGGTAGTTGCGATGCGGTGACCGTTAGGCGACACTGCCACGGCGAGCGCACGCCCTCGGTGGCCCCTGCCGGCCGCTACGGCACGGGACTGCCATGTTGCCTGTCGCAGCGCGGTCTCCGCCTCAGGGGTGGGCGAAACGCGGTGAGCCCGCTGGGAAAGCAGCAGGCTGAGCTGGGGGTCGCTTTCGAGGCGCGCGGTCGCGCTGATTGCGAGCTGCCTGGACCGCGCGACGTTTCGCTCCTCCTCCGCCCGGGCGCGCTGGGAGAGGGCGACAACGGCGGCGGCGGTGACCAGCGTGACCGCCAGGCCGCCGCCGGCCAGAACCAGACGGACGCGCCGGCGGCGGATGGCGCGCTCGCGGGCGTGCTGGGTGCGGCTGGATGCGAGGAACGCGCGCTCTCGGCGGCTCAGCTCGGAGAGGTCGTGCTCCGCCCACCGTGCAAGGCTCGTACCACGGTAAAGAAGGGCGTCGTCGCGTTCCGCTCGCTCCCACTCCTGGCTGGCCTCGGAGAGGCGTCGATGGACGAGCATCCATTCCCGGTCGCGTTCGATCCAGCGCCGGAGGCGTGGCCATCCCTGCAGCAGCGCCTCGTGCGTGATCTCGACAAGCCGCGTTCCCGAGGTCTCGTCGCGGCTGGTGGTGAGGAGCCGCTCGTTCGCCAGCGCGTGAACGACGGCCTCGACGCCCACGGGGTCGTTCTCCAGCGTGAGGAGCTCTTGCGCCTCGCAGCGCCGCCGCGCGTCCTCCGTGCCCTGGCCGGGCTGCACGAGCCGGAGAAGAACCCGCTCGGCGAGGCGGCGCTGCTGCTCGGAGAGCCTGCTATAGACGGTCTCCGCATGCTTCGCCAAGGCGCCCTCAACGCCTCCGCTCTCGACGTAGGCCTCGAGCGTCAGCAGCCGCCCACGACGGCGTCGCCAGACCTGCAGCAGGACGTGCTGGAGCAGCGGCAGCGTGCCCGGGCGGTTGCCGACGTCGGCCAACATCGTCTCAACCAGGCCCGGTTCGAGAGTGAGACCGACCGCCCACGCCGGCTCTTCGATTGTCCGTCGCAGTCCCTCCGCACCAAGGGGTCCGATCAGCAGCTGCTGGAGCACCAGGAGGTTCCGCAGTCCGGGGTAGGCAGCACACCGGGAGTAGAAGTCCGACCGCAGCGTGGCTAGAACGACCGTCCGGCCTCCGGGAATCGTGGCGGCGTATACCAGGTTGGCCAGGAACGTGACGCGCTCGCTTTCGTCGCTGCACAGCGTGAACATCTCCTCGAGTTGGTCAACCACGAGGACGAACCGGTGCCCAGCTGGCCTCTCGCCGAGGGCCAGCGCCACGGCAAGGTCCAGCGTGCGGTCGTCTGTGGCGATGGCGTCGAGGGTCTTCTGCATCGCTTCGCCGGTTACGTTCGCTAGCTGGGCCGCCAGTCCCGCGAGCGGCCGGTCGCCGGGAGTCATCCGGAGGATCGTCCATTCGGCGCTGTCCGGAAGCGCGCCGGCGCGGAGAGCCGGGATCAGGCCCGCCCTCACCACGGAGGTCTTGCCGCTGCCCGAGGGGGCGACCACAGCGACGAAGCGGGTGCCGCGAAGCTGCTCGCAGAGGCGGCGCGTGTCGTCGTCGCGGCCGAAGAACAAGGCTGCGTGCTGCTCCCGGAAGGGCTCAAGCCCGCGGTATGGACAGGACGTCCCGTCCGAGCGTCGCGGCGTGCGCCCGCGGGGCACGCCCGTGATGGCGGTGAGGAGTGGCTCAAATCCACTGCCGTTGCCCTCGCCAGGCCGGAGGTCGACCCAGGTCCGCGTGCTCAAGAACGCGAGTGTGGGGTCGAGCGGACTCGGGGCCCCGGCCAATAGAACCATGAACAGCCGAAACCGCGGATCTTTCGCCGCCCGGGCCTGTGCCACCGCGAGCTCCTCGCGCGCCCAGTCGCCGAGACCCTCACGCCCGATGAGCACCGCGCATGCGGTTGCCTGCCGCATCGCTTCGAGGATCTCGTCCTGCCACCGCCGACCTGGGGTCGCGGCCCAGCGGTCGAAGAAGACGGTAAGGCCCTCCGCGCTTAGGCGATGCGCGATCCGCTCAATCGTCGAAGATTCACGGCGGTTGTACGAGAGGAAGACATCGTAGCGCTGCTGCCGACGGGGGTTCTCTGCCCTGTCAAAGGCGATGTCCACGACGGCTCATCAAGCGTCGAGGAAACGGGACCACGGGTTGCACCACGCGCTCTTGCTCTTGGACAGGTAACACTTCTGGGTCTCCTGCGCCAGCAGTCGAAGCCGCGACGAGAGAGTCAGGTCCCCCCTCAGGAGGTCGGACACGAGGACGTTTTTCGGTTTTACGGTTGTGTCACGGTCAACCCAGATCCGCACCCCGGCGACGCTTGAGGGACCGGAGGGAACTTCCTCCTCGTATCTGACCTTGCTCGTCTCGATGTCGACGTACCGGCCGAAGGTCGAGGAGTAGAGCCGCCGGCGCCCGGAGCCCGTCTCGCCGGGGACGCCACACAGGACGTGGTAGCGGGAAAGCGCGCCTTGAGATCCCACCGCCGCGCCTGGAGATCCCACCGCCAACCTCTTGAGCTCTTCAACACTCCCCGGCCGACCGTGAGGTTCTGTCGACATGTCGGGCATGGTGGCCTGCCTCCTTGCATTCGCCGGCCCTGGGGAGGTCCGTCAGGCCGAACGTTACGGGGAGTGTTGGTGACTAGTCAAGACCTCAAACTGAACGCCGCGTCAGAGGCGGTACGCATCCGGGGACCCGCGGTTCAGGTGGGGTGCAGTTAGCCTCAGGCCGCGGTGCGCGAAGCTCGCCTCGACAGCTTGCAGCCGAGCTTCGAGCGCCGCCTCACCACGATGTGCCGCGTCCATGACTCCCTCCGCGACGAGGCGGCAGCGGTGTGCACCGAAGCTCCCCCCCTTCCATTCCGGATCTTCAGCGAGTCCCACACCGGGACAGAGGCGCTTCGTGAAGACAGGGACCGGTGATGCGAGATACTCCTCGATCCGGTAGATGACCCGACGGAGCGGCTCGGCGATACTCGAGAAGAGCCTCCGGGGGACAGCTATGAGCGCGGCGTCGCAGCGGCTGAAGAGCAGTGGATCGTCCAGGATTTTCATGCGGAAGGGGATCGCACGGCGGTTGAGCGTCTCCGTCACCACGGCGACGAGTTCGGCGGCGCCCACGGTGGTGATGTTGAAGTAGACCCGGACGGCCTCCGCGCCGACGTCGCCACCGTCCCCCGCTTCTCCCGTGGCGACGTAGTAGCCGGGGGATATCCCCATGAGCTCGGCCGGAAGGGCGATCGTCACCCGCTCTCCTACCTCAGGGACCGCACGACCCGGCTCCAGCTCGTCCGCCCCGACCACGAGCTCAAGACCGCTGCGCTCGACGCGCACCTCGTCGTCCCGGATCGAGTTCACGCGCCACCCCGGCGCCCACGTTACGCTCCCCGAGTTTGCGACGCACAGCCGCTCGCGGAGCGCTGCTCGGACGGCGGGCGGGCTCTTTGGGATCGCCGTGCTCGGTACCGCGGTCCCCGCGGAGTAGAAGTCGCGGTAGAGCAGATCAGCGAGGGCAGCGACGAGCGCTGGCCGGTCGCCGCCGGGGTCTCCGGCCCGAGCGACGCGGCGGCCGAACCAAGTTAAGCCAGTCGGCGCGACCTCCAGGGCTTGGAGCGCCAGCGCGACCTGCCGTCTAGGGTCGGTCTCGCCGCTCACGGGTCAAGGGTCGAGTGCGAGCGTCCGTGCGATCGCCTGCCAAGGCCACGCGAAGAGGTTCTCCGCGGCCTGGAGCGTGAGCACGACCTCCGAGGTCAGGCGCTCATTGTCCTGCGTCTGTTCGAACGCGGAAACGATCAGCCGGACGGCGACGAAGGGCAAGAAGCGGGCGAGCGTATTGCGTCTGGCCGTCGCGTCCAGCTGACGGCGGTGGGCGTAGGCCTGCCACATCGAGCGCAGCTCCGGCGTCATCGCTTCGAACGGTGCATCCGCGGACCGCACGACGTGCTCCAGGTCGGCGGGAGAGCCCTCCGCCACCGACGACAGCCACGAGCGCAGGTATTCGGCGGCCGCCGCGCCCAGGTCGAAGCATGGGTCCCCGGGGGACGCGCGCTCCCAGTCCACGAGCCGGACGGTGACGCCCGAGTACGAGCCGGGATCCGGCGCAACGATGCAGTTCTCCCACCGCAGGTCGCCATGGATGAACCCGTCTTGCCGCCAAACTAAACGCAGGCGTTCCAGGCCCTCGCGCATCGGCACAGAGCCCTGTAGCAGCTTGATCACCTCGACGTCCGCGGGACTCACGTGCCGAAGCGTCGCGGGACGGGGGCGATGGGCGTGAAGGACCCACGGCGCCCGGGACGCCCACGGACCTCCCGACTGATCGATGACCGGCGCCGGCAGCCCATGGAGATCGGCGAGCACCTCCCCGACGGCCTGCCCGACTAGCGATTCGAACCCGCTCCCGCGAAGACGGTACTCGCGGAGATCGACTCCGGAACCGAGGAGCTCGACGACGAGGACGTCGCGCTCGACGTCGTGGTGCAAGAGCGCTGGTGAGAGCGCACCCGGGCCCGCAGCCTTGCCAGCCGCCTCCAGCTCCCGGTATGCGGCGCTCTCAACGGCGAGCGCCCGCCGGCCGGCGACTCCGAGGCCCTGCTTCACGAACCAGCCAGCGGGATTGTCTTCCCCTCGTGTCGCCACCGCGTAGTTCAGGTGTGCGCTCGAGCGATCGCGAACCGTGAGATCCTCGTCTCTTACAGTCGCCGGCACGAGGCCACGCGTCCGCAGGTAGGGGACAACCGTCTGCGCTTCGAGCTCCGGCATCACCGTCCGACCGCCGGATCAAACATCCCTGCTCACAGCGTCCCGCGATACGGTCCGGGCTTCCATGCCTCCGGAGATTATGCCCGGCTGGACACCGACCTAGGCCAAACGGATGACGTACTCGAGCAGGGGGCGGCGCCACTGCGACCACCAGGCTTCGCTCCTCAGGCCGATGTCGGCGCGGGTGCCGAATCGGGGGCGGGATTCGAACCCGCGACCTTCGGGTTATGAGATCGCCCGAAACGCCTCACCTCAGGCCTGCAGCCGCATAACAGGGCGGCTCAGGTGCTCCCAGATCAGCCCAGATCCGCTCAACATGGAACCACGAACGGCACCACGGTGCGACTGTCGTAATTTGTGTGTCGCCCGCATGGCCGGGCGCGATCAGCGCCACAGCGCCACTGGCAGCTCCCGGTCGGGGGACCGCTCAGGCCGCGCGCAGGCGGCGGTCCCGGCGTGCCGCAGGCCAGGCGTCGCGTCCCGGGGGCCGACCGTGCCCTCGCCGTTCGGGTCTTCGTCAGGCGGCCCCGCCCATCGCCTCGCAGTCGAACGTCGCGGGCGCTGTCATGCGGCGGCACGACCAGCCGGCCGTAGACTCAGCCTGTGCGCGCGTGTCCCAGCTGTGGCGAGCAGGCGCCCGACGAAGCGAGGTTCTGTCCTGTGTGCGGAACGGCGCTCCGCACCGCGCCGACGGCCCAGGGCCTCAGGAAGATCGTCACGATCGTGCGCGCCGACCTGGTTGGCTCGACCAAGCTCGGGGAGGGGCTCAGTCCTGAGACGCTGGGCCAGGTGCTGGCCAGCTACTTCGACGCCATGAGCGAGGTGCTCATGCGCCACGAGGGGGCATCCCAGAGGTTCATCGGCGATGCCGTTATGGCCGTCTTCGGCATTCCGACCGTGCACGAGGACGACGCCCTGCGCGCGGTCCGGGCCGCGAACGAGATGCGCGCGGCTCTCCGCGAGCTGAACGAGCAGCTCGACGTCCGTTGGGGCGTTCGCTTGCAGGCCAGAACGGGAGTCAACACCGGCGAGGTGATCGTCGGAGACCCTTCGCAGGGGGAGGACTTCGTGAGCGGTGAGGCCGTCAACGTCGTCACGCAGCTCGAGCGGTCGGCGCCGTCGCGGGAGATCCTGATCGGAGAGCAGACGCTGGAGCTGGTCCGGGGTGCGGTGTTGGTGCAGGCGGTCGCGCCGCTCAAGGTCGAGGGGAAGAGGCAACCCGTGCGGGCGTTCCGGCTGCTCGACGTCGCGAGCCCGGACCGGGGGATCGACCGCGGCCCCAGCTCGCCTCTGGTCGGCCGCGAACGCGAGCTGCAGGTGCTGCGCGAGGCCTTCGACCGCGCGGTCAGCTCGGGAACCTGCGAGCTGGTGAGCGTCGTCGGACCTGCCGGAGTCGGCAAGACCCGGCTGACGAGCGACTTCGTCCGATCCCTGGGCGGCGCAGCCACGGCGGTGACCGGGCGCTGCCTCTCATACGGGCAAGGCCTGACCTTCTGGCCGCTGCGAGAGATCGTCGCTGACCTGGCCGACACCGAGGACGGCGACAGCTCCGACGAGGTTCTGACGAGGATCGCCCGCCTGTTGCCGGCGGACGACGACCGGGCCACGGTGGCCGAGCGCGTCGCCGGGGCGCTCGGGGTGGTGGACTCCGCCGCCTATCCGGAGGACACCTTTTGGGCGGTGCGCGAGCTGCTGGAGGCGGTCGCGAGCGAGCGCCCGCTCGTGGTCGTCCTGGAGGACGTCCAGTGGGCCGAGCCCACGTTTCTCGAGCTCATCGAGTACCTGCCGATGGCGATCGGCTCCGTCCCTGTCCTGATCATCGCCGTCACCCGAGCCGAGCTCTTCGACGTCAGACCGAAATTCGCCCAGGGCGTCCCCGGCACCCGGCGAATCGATGTGGAGCCGCTGAGTGAAGCCGACAGCCGGGCGCTCATGGAGCAGCTGGCCGGTGCGGCGGGCGTGGCCACGGAACTCTCGGATCGCGTAGCCGTGAGCGCCGAGGGGAATCCGCTGTTCGTCGAGGAGCTCGTCCGCATGCTGATCGACGAGCGCCACCTGGGGAAGGACGCATCCGCTCTGCCCATGCCGGCCACGATCCACGCGGTGCTGGCCGCGCGCCTTGATCGACTTGACTCCGCCGAGCTCGCGATCGTGAAGGCCGCGGCCGTCATCGGCAAGTCGTTCAGCGACGAGGCGGCGCTGCTGCTGGCCGGTCGACACAACCACCACGAGCTGGAGTCCCACCTCGGCGCGCTGGTGCGCCAGCAGATCATCGAGGCGGACGGCGGACGCTTCCGCGGGCGAAGGACGTTCAGCTTCAAGCACATCCTCCTGTGCGACGTGGCCTACCAGGGCATCCTCAAGGCCCAGCGCGCCGATCTCCATGAGCGCTACGCGGACTGGCTGGAGCGCGAGGCGGGCGAGCGAGTCAGCGAGTATCAGGAGCTCCTCGGACACCACCTCGAGCGTTCCTTCCGCAATCACGCCGAGCTGGCGCCGATCGCCGAGGGGCGACGCGAGCTGGCCACTCGCGCTGCCCGCCACCTGGGCGCGTCCGGTACCCGCGCCCTCGCGCGAGGCGACATTCGCCCGGCGGTCAACCTGCTCGAGCGAGCCGTGTCGCTGCTTCCGGACGATGACCCAGCCCGCCGCGACCTCACGCTCAAGCTGGGGATCGGCCTGGCCGAGAGCGGCGACCTGTCCCGTGCCGACGCGCTGCTCGCAGACCGGATCCGGGGTGAGCGGCGAGGGAGGGCGTTCGTGGCCTTGCACGACGGCGGTGGAAGCCAGCAAGTCGTCACACTCGAGAACGAGCGCTCGCCGATCACAATCGGCCGGCGCCTGGACAACGACATCGTGCTGTCGTGGGACAGCGAGGTCTCCCGGCGGCACGCCCACCTGCTGCACACCGAGCAGGGCTGGGCGCTCGTCGACGACGAGTCCCGCAATGGGTCTTACCTGAACGGCGAGCGCGTCACCCGGCAACGCCCGCTGCGTGACGGCGACGTGTTCCGGTTCGGCGATACCGTCGTGCTCTTCCGTGCGCCGGTGCAGGACGAGCACCGCGCACGGAGAGTGTTCCTCGAGCCCGAGCAGGTCACGTACATGGGCCAGACCTCCACGCACGCGCCGAAGCCGGACGCGGAATAGGCCACGCGACTCAGTCGAAGTCGAGCACGCTCACGGTGTCCGTCGCCTTGACGTGACCGGCAGCGGCGGCGCCGCCGATCGCGTAGAGCGAATCCCCGGACGTGGCCACGGCGAGCCCGTGGCGCGCGGCGGGCAGCGCCGGGAGCTGCGACCATCGTTCCGACTCCACGTCGAACGCCTGCACCGCGTCGGAGGGCTCCGTGACGCCCTCCCCACCAACGGCGATCACGAGGCCGTCGGCGTAGGCGGCCCCCACGCTGCCGGCGTTGTCGGGCATGTCGTCCAGCGCCGTCCAGGAGTCATCCGCGGGGTCGTAGCGCTCGAGCGTCGGCAGGTTCTTGGCGGCCGTCAGATCGCGTCCTCCCAGCGCGTACAGGTAGCGCCCGTCCGAAGCCGCGGCCAGATGCTCGCGTGGCGTCGGGATGTCGGCCGCGTCCCTCCAGCGCCGGCCGTCGAACACCTCTGTCTCACGCACCAGCTTGCCGTCCGCCTGGCCGCCGACCACGACGATCTTGTCGCCGGCGACCGCCGCGGCCGCCGCGGCACGAGGATGGTTCAGGGAGGGCAGCCGCTCCCAGGAGCCTCCACGCAGGGCATACACGCGGTCCGATTGCTCGGACGTCAGCTCCTCGCCCGGTATGAAGCCGCCGATCACCACCGCCTCGCCTTCATAAGTCACCGCCGATGCATGGTGCAGTGGCGCGGGCAGCTCGGGTCCGGGCGTCCAGGTGTTGATCGCCCGGTCGTAGGCTGCAGTTTCGGTGACCGCGTCCCCGTCGGCGCCGATCCCGCCGAACAGCCACAGTCGGCCCCCCACTTCGGTCGAGGCGGCGTACTCACGCCTGGACCGCGCGGGCGCGAGCGCGCGCCACTCGAGGCTCGGGGTGCCCTGAGCCGCGGCCGGCTTGCCGGACAGGTCGAGCACCTCCGCTTCCTTCGTCGACCCGAGATGGCCGGCCGCCGTCGCGCCGCCGATCGCGTAGACGGCGTCGCCGACGGCAGCCACGGCGACCCCGTGCCGCGCCCGGGACAGGGCCGGCAGTCGCGACCACGTTTCGTCCCGGATGTCATACGCCTGGACGGTGTCCAACGCCGCCGTCGTCCCCTCACCGCCGATCGCGACCACTCGACCGCCCGCATACGCCGCGCTCAGGCCTCCGGCCGCCTCCGGCATCCGATCGAGCTCCGTCCAGCTGTCGTCGGCCGGGTCGTAGCGCTCGATCGCTGTCGAGTTGTTGTCCGCCGACAGGTCGCGGCCGCCGACCGCGTACAGGTAGCGGCCGTCGGAGGCCGCGGCGAGGTGCTCGCGCGGCGTGGGTATCTCTGCCACGTCCGTCCAGCGCTCGCCGTCGAACACCTCCGTCTGGGGCACCAGCTTGCCGTCCGCCTGGCCTCCGACCACGACGATCTTGTCGCCCACGACCGCGGCTGCCGCCGCGGCGCGGGGATGGTTCAGAGAGGGCAGCCGCTCCCAGGAGCCTCCACGCAGGGCATACGCGCGGTCAGATTGCTCGGACGTCAGCTCCTCGCCCGGTATGAAGCCGCCGATCACCACCGCCTCGCCTTCATACGTCACGGCCGAGGCGTGGTGCAGTGCAGCCGGCAGCCCCGGCCCCGTGGTCCAGCTGTCCGTCGCGGGGTCATAGATCTTCGTGGTGGTGCTCGCGTCCCTGACCCCGATCCCGCCGGTCATGATCACCTTGCCGTCCACCGCGGTGGTCGCCGCGTACTGACGCTGAAACGGCGGGCTCGCGATCGGACGCCACGCGAGGTCCGAGGGCAGCTTCGTCGCCACCGGCCCGGCCACTGCCGAGGGGGAGGCTTCCTCCTCGCTCCCGCCATCGCCCCCGGTCAACAGGACGGCGGCCAGCACGCCCAGCACCACGACGAGGCCGGCGACCGCGGCCACCAGGCGCGTTCTCGCGCCGCGCCCGCCGGAAGCAGCAGGGGCACCTTCCGACCTGTCGCCGCCGCCGGGCGGTGGGGTCGGCGGCGGCACCGTGTCACGGCCGTCCGATCCCGAGCCGCGGGTGGGCCCCGCGACGAACACGTCGTGCTCGTCGGTCGAGGGAGCGACGCCGGCCGCACTGGTGGCGTCAACGGCATCCGGGCCGAGCGCCACGCTCTGCTCGGCGACGGCGCGATCGACCGCGCCGGCGAGGTCGGAGGCCTTGACGAACCGATCGCTTGGATCTTTGGCGGTCGCGCGCGACACCACATCGTCGAACGCCGCGACGAGCTCGGGGCGCTTCAGGCGCGGCGAGGGCGGCGGATCCTGAACGTGCGCCCACAGCTTTGCCATGTCGTTGTCCTTCGGGTACGCGACGCTCCCCGTGAGCATCTCGTAGACCACGCAGCCGAGCGAGTAGACGTCAGTGCGTCCATCCACCGCCCCACCCTGGATCTGCTCCGGCGCGACGTAGTCTGCGGTTCCGACCCAGGCGCCGGTCCGGGTGAGGCTGCCGGGCGATCCCAGCTTCTTGGTGAGCCCGAAGTCGGTCAGGTAGACCTGCTCGTTCGGGCCCTCTCCGGTGATCAGGATGTTGGCCGGCTTGACGTCGCGGTGCACCAGTCCGCGCTCGTGCGCCGCGTCGAGGGCCGACGCCACCGAGCGCACCACCCGCTGGATCCGGTCGAGACCGAGCTGGCCCCGGTCGATGACCTGTCGCAGGTTCGTGCCTGGCACGTAACGCATCGCCAGATAGAGGACGCCCTGGTACTCGCCGCCGCGGTGGATCGGGACGATGTTGGGATGCTCGAGCGACGCCGCCAGGCGGGCCTCCGACTTGAAGCGGGTCACCGCGTCCGGGTTTTGGGTGTGCTCGGGCGCGATGATCTTCAGTGCCACCATGCGCTCGAGTTCCGCATCCGTGGCCTTGTAGACCAGGCCCATCCCGCCACGGTCGAGGATGCCATCGATGCGGTAGCCGGCGAACAGCGAGCCCGGCTCTAGCCTGCCCAGACGCTCCGTGGTCTCATCCACGAGGCACCGTTTCCGGCCAGCCGGATGCCACCGCGAAGTCCATGAACGGCACTAGAGCAGCGCCCGGCGTGGGAATCAAGTGGCAGCGCTTTGCCACGGGCGCACCCTCCCACCGAGTCCGGGGGACGTTGTGAGCGATAACGCCCAGTTTGCGGGGCAATTCGTCCGATCCATTGTCGGTCGTGACCTCCTTAAGGCGCCAGCCGGCGGCTTTCAGCTCGCGCGCCACGCGGTGCACGAGCTCAATGTCAAAGACGTCGGACCGACGCCGGATATTCCAAGCCTGGTCGATGACTCCAACGTACGCACCTGGGGGTGCAGCTCCCGCGTACGCCTCCTTTCAGTGGCGAAAGCGAGTCATCCGGCGCTCCACTGGTCGGCGTAAGCTGAGTCTGCGG
>CAVXIU010000013.1:0-8934 GCA_963761995.1 uncultured delta proteobacterium
CAGGAGGCCGCTTCGCAAGCGGAACCGCGGCCAGCTGGAGACGCTGGCTCCGTGCTCAGGGCCCCCAGGCCGCGGCGACCTCAGGATGGCACGCCCGGATCCTGCGCCTGCGCTGGCCACTGGCGCAAGGCCCCACGGGGTGCCAGCTACCTTAGAAGGATGGACCGCCGCGCCAAGACGCTGCTCTGGATGGCCACTGGCTGCGCATTCCTGTTCGCCCTGGTGGTTCTGGGTGCCTACTTCTGGGGCCCCGGGCAGTCGCTCGACTACGAGGGGTTGGCCGGGTTCGTCTCGGCCGGCGACGGCGGGGTGCGGGAGATCACGTGGCGGCTGATGGCGCTCGGCGACCCGGCGCAGGTAGCGACGATCACTCTCGCGCTCGCGGCTCTGGCGCTGGTGCGCGGCCGTCCGCGGGTCGCGGTGACGGTGGTCACGCTGGTCGCGGCGACCAGCGTCTCGAGCCAGGTGCTCAAGGCGCTGCTGGCGCATCCGCGCTTCCCGCCGATCCTGGGCTACGAGCTCGGGCCGGCGGCGCTGCCGAGCGGTCACGCCACGGCCGCGATGTCGCTGGCGCTGGCGGGCGTGCTCGCGGCTCCGCGCCGCGGCCGGCTGCCCGCGGCGCTGATCGGGTCACTGCTGGCGCTGGCGGTCGGCGCCGCGGTCGTGTCCTGGGGCTGGCACTATCCGAGCGACGTGCTGGCCGGCTACCTGCTGGCGACCGGCTGGGCGCTCGGCCTGACGGCGGCGCTGTACGAGGCCGACCGTCGCTTCCCGGCCAGGGAGCGCTGGGCGAGCAGCGCGATCGCGCGGGCGAGCGACAAGATCGCGACCAGCGGACTCGCGCTCGCCGCGGCTGGCGCGACCACGGTGGGTGTGCTCGCCACGGGCGGCCTGCTGCTCACGGACATGAGCGCGGCAACCTGCTTCGCCCGCGAGCACACGGCCTTCGTGGTCGTTGCGGGCGGCGTGGCCTCCGCTGCGTTGGTCCTCCCGGTGACGATGGCGACGGTAGCCCGGCGCGGCTAGCCGCGGCCCGCGGCTAGCCGATCATCGCGTTCAGGCGGCGTCACGCCTCGACGCCGCTCGGGAACATGTCAACGGGCGACCAGTGTCGGCCAGCGGTCGCGCCAATGTACGCGCGACCTGGATCGTTCGCTCGCCGAGCAGCCGCGGGTGGTCGAGCCAACTGCGGCGATCGTGTGAGCGGCCCATAGCCGCGGCCCGTACTCATCGTTCGCTCATCCAGCCGCCATACGTTGGCGGGTGTCTTGCGGACCTCAGCAGACACGACAGCCGCCCCGACGAGACGGGACGACGATTTGTACAGGAAGGGGGTGACCTGAAATGAGGTCACTGCTTCAGAACCCGCATCGCCGCTGGTTCATCGCGGCCACGGCCGCGGCCGCCGTGATCCTCGCCATTGTGCTCGTGGTGGTCTACGCGCACGGTGGTGGGGGCAGCTCCGGGTCCGCCTACTGAGCGAGACCGGCGACGGTGCACCCTCCCCGTGGGCGGGCGTCCTTGGCAACACAACACGCACGAGGACGCCCGCTCGTTCTCTCCGCTTCTCCGGGCCGTTCCAAAAAGGCCGGTGCCGGGAGTGGACGATGTCGCGAGCGGCAGTCCCAGCAGGTACGCTGCGCGTGGCACGCACGACGGGAGGAGAGATTTATGCCTGCTCTGGGCTTTGTGGTTCCGGTTCTGCCGGGCAAGGAGCAAGCCGACCTTGACTGGATGAAAGAGATGACCGGTCCGCGCCGTGAGGAGTACGAGTCGTCATGGCGGCAGCTGGGCGTCAGCCGGCACACGGTTTGGCATCAGCAAACCCCCGACGGCATGGTCGCGGTCGTGTACATGGAGGCCGACGACATCCCGCGGGCGATGGAAGGGGTCGCGTCGTCCGACGACCCGTTCCACCAGTGGTTCCGCGGGCGGGTCCAGGACGTACATGGGATCGACCTCCAGGCAGGGCCGCCGCCGCAGTCCCAGCAAATCCATGACCACACCTTCTAGGGCGGGTAGGCGCGACGCGGCGGCTGGGGCGACGGTCACTTAATCCAAACGGCCGCCCGGGGGCTCGACCGTGGCGGCCGTCGTGGCAGCTCACGCGTCGACCCCGCGTACTCGGAACTGGCGCCACCGCGCGTTCATGCCCTGCCCGTCGAGCGAGCGACTGCGACCGTCGCGGATCGGCAGCATCGTCCAAATCCCGAACCCGATGCGAGCGCGTTCGGGGATCACTGTGCCGTGGGCCTCGTACACCGTGTGGCCGTCGACGCGCCAGGCGGCGGTCGAGGTGCTCCGGTCGAGCGTGATCTCGCACGCGCGAAGCCCGGTGAAGTCGTCGTTGAAGTCCTCGTACGGCGACTCGACTACGTGGTAGAACGGCTCGCCTGCTCCGCCATCGCCGAGGCCCAGCTGCTCGTGCAGCGCGAACACGCGGGTGGAGGTGCCGCAGACGGCGAACACGCGCTTGGTCACGGCGAGGTCGAAGACGTGGAAGGCGCCCATCCCCGCTCGGTAGTCCCCAGGTTCGCCGCCGATGTTCTCGACCGCGAGGCCGACCGCGAACGTCGCGGGCCGATCCGGCGGCAACACGAAGTCGCGGTTCGAGAAGACGAGGTACTTGGGGCTGTCGACGGCCTGAAGAGTGTCGTGCGACAGCGAGAAGCGCGGAATCGTCACTTGCACCTCGCCCTCGCCGACAGCCAGCTCCGCGTTGGGGTCCAGCGGGATGTGCTCGCCGCCCGTCGGGAGGGGCAAGCGTGCCGGGCTCCAGCGCTCAGAGTCGAGGTCCGGCCCCCTGAGCTCGTCGTACTGCGTGTCAGGGTTGGGGGATGCGCTGGCCATCGTTGATTCCTCCTCCTTTCGACGCGTAGGCGGCCATGAAACCCCCTCGCCAGCTGGGATAGCGCGGCACCCAGCCGAGCTCCCGCTTTGCCTTGGCGTTCGACGCCCCGCGGGCCTCGGTCCCCGTCACAACCGCGGCCTCGCCGGCGACCAGCCGCGCGAGCCAATGCGGAAAACGGCGGGGTGGCCCGGCGCCGAGCGCCTCGGCGAAGGCCGGCAGCCACTCACGCGCCGGGGCGGGCTCGTCGTCCACGATGTTGAAGATGCCCGACCCGTCGTGGTCGAGCGCGAGCACGGTCGCCGCGGCGGCGTCGTCGAGGTGGATGAACGAGGTGATGCCCCCGCCCTGGCCGATGATCGGGTACTGCCGCTTGCGCACAGGCTCGATCAGCCCGTCGTTCGCAGCGCCGTAGAAGAGGCCGTAGCGCAGCACGATCCCACCGGCGTTCGTGACCGCCTCCTCGAGGTGGCGCATCGCCGCGTTCGATTTGCGCGTCGACGCGGGCGGGGTGGGATCGAGCGGGTCGTCCTCGGTCTTGACCGGCCCACCCTCGCGCGCGCTCCGGTAGCTGGCAAAGCTCTGGGCGACGAACCGGTCGACCCCCGCCTCGCGGGCGGCCGTGAGCAGCGCGTCGGTGCCCTCGGTTCGCAGCCTGTTCGTCTGCGCGAACGTGCGGTCGAAATTGCGCGAGAAGGTCGCGTCCGCCAGGGCCGTCGCCTGATGGACGATCGCGTCCGGCGCGGCCTCGATCACCGTCCGGCGCACGGCCGCGCCGTCGAGCAGATCGAGCGCGACGGGATCGGCGCCGAGCGCCCGTATCTGTTCTGCTTTGGTGGCCGATGTCGAGGTCCCGATGACCTCATGGCCTCGGTCGACGAGCTGAGGGACCAGCCTGGTGCCGATCGCACCGCTCGCTCCTGCAACAAAAACTCGCATTGTTCTCTCCTTTGGTCACATCGCCCGCATCGGGCGGGTCTACTGCTATGACCCACCCAGACGACCGGATGTGACAGATGGATGAACACGAGTTTCTGGCGCAGCAATTCGAGGAGCACCGAAACCGGCTGCGTGCCGTGGCCTACCGGATGCTCGGCTCGCTGAGCGAGGCCGACGATGCCGTGCAGGAGACGTGGCTGCGTCTCAACCGGATCGACTCGGACGAGGTGGAGAACCTCGGCGGATGGCTGACGACCGTCGTCGCGCGCGTGTCGCTGAACATGCTGCGCTCGCGTCGATCGCGGCCCGAGGTGCCCCTCGATGCGCGTATGCCGGAGCCGATCGTCGATCGCGCCGACGGCACCGACCCCGAGCACGAGGCGCTCTTGGCCGACTCCGTCGGCCTGGCGCTGCTCGTGGTCCTCGAGACGCTGAACCCCGCTGAGCGGCTCGCGTTCGTCCTGCACGACATGTTCGCCGTGCCCTTCGACGAGATCGCGCCGATCGTCGACCGCTCGCCCGAAGCGGCGCGCCAGCTCGCGAGCCGGGCCCGCCGCCGCGTCCAGGGCGAGCAAGCGATCCCCGACGCCGACCTCGACACCCAGCGCGAGGTCGTCGACGCGTTCCTCGCGGCCGCGCGCGACGGGGACTTCGAGGGGCTCCTCGAGGTGCTGGACCCGGACGTGGTCCTCAGGGCCGACCGCGGCGCCGTCGCCATCGGCTCCGCGAGGGTTGTCCGCGGAGCGGCCAATGTGGCGCGCGGAGCGCTCGCCTTCTCGCGCCTCGACATCGCGGTGCGGCCGGCGCTCGTGAACGGCGCGGTCGGCACGGTCACCCTCCGAGAGGGGCGGCCGTTCGCAATCGCGGGCTTCACGATCCGAAACCGTAGGATCGTCGAGATGGACATCATCGCCGACCCAGAGCGCCTCAACCGGCTCGACCTGGAAGTCCTCGACTGACCGGCGCCACATCCTCCAACCCGCCGGCGAGCGCGGGACCGGTCGGCATTACGGTGCGTCGAGAGGCCACCCGAATGCGTGAGGGTGAGCCCCAGCGCGGCGCCGCTCTGACATTGCCGGCCTGCGCGTTTTACGCTATGGCCCGTGTCTGTGCCGAAGCCGCGTGTGCTGATTGCCTTCGACGGCTCTGATCTCGCCAACGCCGCGGTGCGCAGTGCTGCCGAGCTCTTCCCCGGCAGCGTCGCGTTTGTTGTCACCGTGTGGGAGCCCGGACTGGCCGCGATGGTGGCGGTCAACCGCGGTTTGGACGCAGCCGGGACCGTCCAGGTCCCGCTAGATCCGGAGCTCGTGTCGGAGGTTGACGAGGCGGGGGAGCATCACGCCGCGGTCGTCGCCCGAGACGGTGCCCGGCTCGCCGATTCTCTCGGGCTGGATGCCGAGCCTCACGCGATCCCGGACGAGGTCCACGTGGCCGAAACGATCGTCGACCTTGCCGTCGAGCGCGATGCAGCGGCGGTCGTGGTCGGCTCGCATGGCATCTCCGGACTGCGATCGCATCTGCTCGGAAGCACCTCGCGGCAGGTGCTCGCGCGCTGCCAGCGACCGGTCGTCGTAGTCCGCGCGGACGAGAGCGGCTGATATGCCGCCGGGACGGGGAAAATGAGGTCCTGACCGCGGCTGGGTGGTCAGGCGCTCTAGCCGAGGGCGTTGACGGCGCGGGCGACAACGAGGATCACCACGGCGTAGGAGATCAGCGACTCGACGGCCATGAGGCCCTTGGCCCGCCGCGTCAGCGGCATCGTGTCCGTCGGGCTGACCGCAATCGCGTTGGTGAGCGACACGTAGAGGTAGTCGCTCAGCCGTGGGTTCCAGCCGGACCGTCGAACGGTGTCCTGGGGGAACTGGAAGTCGGGGTCGGTCCGCCCGCGCTCGGCGCGCAGGCGCGGTCCGCCCTCGTCGAGCAGCCAGAACAGCAGCCCGAAGGTGATGATGTTGGACAGCCAGACGACCGCCCCGTGGGCGAGCAGGTCGCCGGAGCTGAGGCTCGCCGCACTGCTCCCCGCGAGGGCGGCGAGCAGCACCCCGACGCCGAACGCATCCGCGGCGACCAGGAGGCCGAGCAGCGCGACGCCGGCATTTCGCACCCGGCCGGGGCTCAGCTCGGCGAGCGGCACGGCGAGCAACAAGATCATCATCAGCAGGGCAGGCGAGGCGAGCAGCAGCCACGCCCACCACGGGAGGTCGATGATGCCCCAGCCCTTCGCCTTGTCGATCGCCGCGAGGCCCGCCAACAGCGCCACGTCAACCGCCAGAACGACGACTGCCTCGGTGCGCGCCTCGCGCAGAGCGCGGCGGGCGGGTGCGTTCAGCTCGCCACGGGAGTTCGCAATCGCCGGCGGCTGCTCCGTGGGTTCGCTCATCTGACCGAGATTCTGGACGCTGGCGTCACTGCGCGCCTCATCCTCGGTCATGCCGCGCCGTCGGTCTTGCCCCCGGTGGTCCAGTCCTCCTCATGATCACGACCGTCCAACCCTGGGGGCGCAAGCTGCAGCCGAGGGACGCGCACGACTCCCCACTCGTCCGTGGTCAGCTGCAGTCGACCCCAGCGAACGACTGCCTGTACGCGTCCGCCAGCTGTTTCAGCGCGGCCTGGAACTGCTCCTTGGCTCCGCTCACGGAGAGGCTCGAGCTGAGGTCCTTCGCGATCGACTGGAACTGCGAGGTGAACTCCTTGTTCGCGGACTCGACCTGCTGCTTGCGCTCGTCGTTCAGGTCTCCCTGTGCTTCCGCGATCTGCTCGAGGTCATCCCGGATCGCGTTCAGGCTGTCCCCCACGCTGGCCACCGTCGCGGTGTCGAGCGTGAGGCCGGAGAGCTTGTCAACCTGCTTCTGGATGCTCGCGCGCGCGTCGCAGACGGCGTCCTGCGCCTGCTCCTCGTCGGACTCCCCGCACGCGCCCAGCAAGGTCCCTAGCAGGAGCACGGTGACCAGCGATCGCTTCATCGCGACGTACTTTCTCACCCTGCACGAGCCCCGTCGTCACCCGCATCGGGCGATCCCGACGGCGGGCCAGCCCCGGCCGCCAGCAGCCCTCGGCTGGACCGGCTGGGTGTGACGACCTCGGGGCGGACACACCTCGCGTGACGGATGCGGTGGTCGATTCGGAACCCACCCTTAGAAACCATCCAGCGGCCTCGTCGGGCGTTCGTGCAACAGCATCGGCCCCGGCAGGGCTCGTGTTCGGGCGCGCCCCCGTTCGTAGACTGCTTCCATGGAGCTGTTGCAACCGGGCGACTGGCGAGAGGCGCTCGAGATGCGCGCCGCCCACCGCGGTGCGCTCCCGCTCTGGGGCGGCACCGACGTGATGGTCGACGTCAACTTTGGCCGCGAGCGACCGGAGGCGATCCTCGACCTGACCCGGGTGCAGGAGCTGGCCGAGTGGGAGGAGCGCGACGGCTCGCTGCGCGTGGGCGCGGGCGTCAGCTACGCGCGAGCGATCACGGAGCTCGGCGAGAGGCTGCCCGGCCTGGCGGCGGCCTCGCGCACGGTCGGCTCCCCGCAGATCCGCAACCGCGGCACGATCGGCGGCAACCTCGGCTCGTCGTCGCCGGCCGGCGACGCGCTGCCGCCGCTGTACGCCTCGGGGGCGGAGGTGGAGCTGGCGTCCACCGCCGGCACCCGCCGCTTACCCGTCGCCGATTTCGTCACCGGCCCCAAGGAGAACGTGCTCGCCGACGACGAGCTGATCGCGGCCTTCCACGTGGCGCCCGCGTCGGGCTCCCAGCAGTTCGCCAAGATCGGCACCCGCAACGCGATGGTCATCGCGGTCTGCTCGTTCGCCGTCGCCCTCGACGCCGATAACCGCCGCGTCGGCGCGTGCATCGGCTCGGCGGCGCCGACCCCGCTGCGGGCCGGCGAGGCGGAGCGCTTCGCGGCAGAGGCCCTCGACTGGGATGGCGGCACACGGGTCGATCCGGGCTCGCTCGCCCGCTTCGGTGAGCTGGTCGCCGCGGCGGCGAGCCCGATCGACGACGTCCGTGGCAGCGCCGCCTACCGGCGCCACGCGATCGCGGTGCTCGCGCGCCGCACGCTCGGCTGGGCCTGGAGCGAGCAGTGCGCCTGACCTGCAGGATCAACGGCGATCGCCGCGAGGTCGACGGCCTCTGGGAGGGCGAGAGCCTGCTCCACGTACTCCGCGAGCGGCTGGGGCTCCCGGGCGCGAAAAACGCGTGCGAGCAGGGTGAGTGCGGCTCGTGCTCGGTGTACCTGGACGGCCAGCTCGTGTGCGCCTGCCTGGTGCTCGCGGGCCAGGCCGAGGACCGCGAGATCATCACCGTTGAGGGGCTGGCCGGCGAGGGGGAGCTGCACCCGGTGCAGGAGGCCTTCGTTGCCGCAGGCGCCGTCCAATGCGGCTTCTGCACGCCCGGGCTGATCGTCGCGACGCATGACCTGCTGGTCCGCAACCCGAGCCCGTCGGACGACGAGATCCGCGAGGCGCTGGCCGGCAACCTGTGCCGCTGCACCGGCTACGAGAAGATCCTGGACGCGGTCCGGATGGCGGCCTCGGCGCGATGAGGCGCACGGTGATCGAGGGCTGCGCGATCGCCACGGTCAACGGCGAGCGCACGGAGCACCCCGATGGTCACATCGTGATCGAAGAGGGCTGGATCGTGGCCATCGGCCCCGGTGCCGCGCCGCCCGGTGACGACCTCCGGATCAACGGTCGCGGGTGTCTGGCCACGCCGGGCCTCGTCAACTGCCACCACCACCTCTACCAGTGGGCCACGCGCGGGCTAGCGCAGGAGGCCACGCTGTTCGAGTGGCTGGGCGAGCTGTACCCCGTGTGGGCGCACGTGGACGAGGAGGTCGAGCGCGCGGCCGCACGTGCCGGCCTGGCCGCGCTCGCCCGCTCGGGGTGCACCACCGCGTCCGACCACCACTACGTGTTCCCGGCCGGCGCGGGGAACCTGCTCGAGACGGAGATCGGGGCCGCCCGGGAGATCGGCCTGCGCTTTCACCCCTGCCGCGGCTCGATGGACCTCGGCCGCTCCCAGGGCGGCCTTCCGCCCGACGAGGTGACCGAGGACCGTGACGAGATCCTCACCGCATGCGAGGCCGCGATCGACCGCTGGCACGACACGGCGCCGGACGCGATGGTGCGGATAGCGCTTGCGCCCTGCTCCCCGT
>CAVXIU010000014.1:0-141077 GCA_963761995.1 uncultured delta proteobacterium
TCGGAGCGCCGCGCGCCTGAGCGCGTGCTCGGCTCATCCCTGGGCTCTGGCGACGTCGATCTTCTGACCCGGAGCGTTGACCCGGGACGGAGCGTTGGGGAGGGTGGATTCGCCGGCCGGCACCTTGCACACCACTGCGAAGGAGACGGTCATGAGCTCCAGGCGGGCGCCGATGACGGCGTTGCTGGTCGTTGGTGTCGTACTGATGGCGCTGCCCTCGGTGGCAGCCGCGCACAAGGGTGCGCACGTGACGGAGCTGGCCACGTTCGCCGCGGCCGGATGCACCGGCACGTGCGGCTCGGGCAGCACGATCGGACCCGACGGCGCGATCTACGCGACCGACGGCCAGCTCGGCCGGGTCATGCGCGTCGATCGTCACAGCGGCGCGGTGAGCACGTTCGCCGCGGGGCTCCCGCGGCTCCACACCCCGCCGGGCATCGGCGGCCCGATCGACATCGCGTTCGTCGGCGGGACGGCCTACGTGCTCGTCGCCAACGTCGGGCCCACGTTCGGCGAGCCCGACGTGGTCCAGGGCATCTACCGCATCAACCGGGACGGAACGGCCACGCCGGTCGCCGACATCGGCAGCTGGGCGGTCGCCAACCCGCCGGCGACGGCCTTCGTCCTCAAGGGCGGCGTCCAGTACGCGCTGGAGCCCTACCGAGGCGGGTTCGCGGTGACCGACGGGCACCACAACCGCGTGATCCGCGTCCGGCGTGACGGCACGGTGAGCGAGCTGCAGGCGTTCGGCAACGTCGTCCCCACCGGCCTCGCGGCCTGGGGCCCGGTGCTCTTCGTCGGCCTCGCCGGCCCCGTCCCGCACCGCCCCGAGCAGGGCAAGGTGCTCGCGCTCCTGCCGCACTCGGATCCGTTCGAGATCGCCTCCGGCGCCCCGCTCGTAACCGACGTCGAGCTCGGCTTCGACCGCCGTCTATACGCGCTCTCGCAGGGCATCTTCACGCTGCCCGACGACCCGGCCAACGCCGGCGCTCCCGCGTCGCCGAACACCGGGAGCCTCACGCGCGTGAACGGGCACGGCGGGCTCACGACGGTCGCCGGACCGCTCGACCGTCCGACCTCCGTCGCGTTCAGCCGCCGGAACGCGTACGTGGTGACGCTCACCGGCAAGGTCATGAAGGTCAGCGGCATCCACTAGCCGCTGCCTGAGGTGGTCGGCGCGCCTCGGGCGCGCCGACCACCGCGCGGCTCAGACCCCGCGTCCGCGACGGCTGAAGCCGAAGCCGCCGACGAGGAGAAGCACCAGGACCACGATGAGCAAGATGGTGAGCATGAGCGGTGGACGGCCTTTCGTTTGGTTCCCCGCCGGATACCCCGAACGGACGTTCGGCAGGCGCCCTCCGGCTCCGTTCCGAGCGCCCGGAGCCGGATGGCGCCGCGCGCCGTGTCGAGGTCGACCCGTTGCCCGATTGCGTGACCTCGAGTCGCCGCCGAGTACCCGGGCGGCGTCCGACGGGCAGATCGTCTTGCCGGGGTCGCGGCGGGCACCCAAGTCGGGAATCGCGGACCGGCCTGCTCGCGGGTCGGCTCCATCGATCCCACCGTGGGGCGCCCCCGTAACAAGGACGTGGAGCCCGAGCGGACGCCCGATGGCCGCTACGTCGTCATCGACGGCCGCCGGTGGCGCGCGAGTGATCCCGAGCTGCCAGAGGCGCGCCGCAGAGCACTTGTGCGCGAGCTGATGTCGGCGCGCTCGGCGGTGGGCTGGGCAAAGCGCCGTGCGGACCCCAAAGCGGAGCGGCTCGCGCGCGAGCGTGTCCATGCCGCCAAGCTCGCGCTCGGCGAGCGCGGGCCGAAGTGGTGGGATCGCGAGTCGTGCTGAGCGACGCGCAAGCGATCAGGCGCGGCGGGCGATGCCGGGGTAGCTCACGACGAACCCGTCGCTGTCGAACTGGATGTCGGCGCTGAATGAGCCGGATCGAAAGCGCACGCGGGCGTTTCCGAGCGGTTCATATCGCTGGCGGGACTCGCTGAGCTCAAGCGACGGGACGTCGACCCAACGCATCACGTAGTCGCGTGGCGCTCCAGAGTGCAGCAGTCCGTCGCGGATGACCGGGAGGGAGTTGAAGAGCGGTGACCAGCCCAGATCAAAGAAGTCCGCCTCGCCGAGCGCGATCTCGACGGATCGCTCGCCGACCAAGTCGAGCGACAAGGCCTGCGGTTCGAGCCGGTAGCGCAGCTCGTAGCCCGCTCCAGTTGGGTGCCGGAGGCCGTGAGCTGACGTCCGTGGCGCTCCACGTGGGCGACTTCCATCCGGGGCGCGCCGTCCCCGATCCACGCGTAAGTCGTGGCCACAACGAAAATCTAGACCCGTTGGCCACGCGAGCGGCGCTACCGGATCTCGCGCAAAGCAGCGCGGCGCAGCTTTGCGGAGTGCCGGCGATCGGGTGTAGGGTCGAACCCAGTCGGAGGCAGGGCGAGGCGCCCCACTTCAACTCAAGGAGGCCCGTATGCCTCACTACCTGATCCAGGTGGGCTACAACAGCAGCGGCGTGGCTGCGCTGGTCAATGAGCCTCAGGACCGGATCGAGAAGGTCAGGCCCGCGATCGAGGCGCTTGGCGGACGGATCGAGTGCGCGTACTACGCCTTCGGCGAGCACGACATCGTGTTGACCGTCGAGATGCCGGACAATTCCGCGGCGGCGGCTATGGCGCTCGCGGTCGGCGCCGGCGGTGCGGTTTCGTCCTACACGACCACGGTCCTGCTGACGCCGGAGGAGGCGATGCAGGCGATGCGCCAGGCAGCTGAATCGGTCTACAAGCCCGCGACGGGCTGAACCCGCGCAACTCCGGCACGAAAGCACTCACAGGCGCGGCCGCTCGGTTCTGGTCCGCATGGTCGAGCGACACTCGTAGGGACCAGATGGATTCCAGTCTGGAATGAATCCAGACTCAGCGCACCCACATCTGGTCGAGCAGCGTCGTCCACTGCGCGTGGTGGGTGACGTTGCCGACCCGCTTGGACACGAGGATCGCCGTGCGGAGGTTGATGGTCGGCACCGCCGGCGCGAGGTCGACGAGGCGGCGGTCGACCGCCGCCCAGGCCGCCGCCGCGTCCGCGCCCGTCGCCGCGCGCGCACGCGCCACCGCGCGGGTCACGCCCCGATCGCACAGGTGCGACGCGTTCTCGCTGCTGGTGTCGTCGGGGGACGCGCAGGTGAAGTTCGGATCGATGAACGTCGACGGGCTCAAGTAGTCGGCCGCCCAGCCGACGATGCCCATCTGGTCGCGCGAGCCGCGGGCGTAGATCGGCCCGAAGTACCGCTCGTCGGAGAGCACGCGCAGCCGCGCGTGGAAGCCGAGGTCGCGCAGCAGCGCGACGAAGTAGCGGCCGTGACGGTCCCGCTCGTACGGGAACACGTCGACGACGACGGTCGCGCCCGCCCGCCCGGACTCCGCGATCAGCCGGCGCGCGCGCTCGAGGTCCGGCGCCGTCCACCCGCGCCCGCGCGCCGGGTTGGCGGAGTAGGGGCAGTACGGCTCGAAGCCCGGGAACGCGGGCGGGCAGGAACTGGCAGCTCGGGCGCGCGAGCTCGGGCCCGCCGGAGAGCTCGACGAGGGCGGCGCGGTCGGTGGCGAGGTTGACCGCCTCGCGCACCCGGGGGTCGTCGAACGGCGGGCGCCGGACGTTGAGGAACATCCACTCCGAGTTCGGCGTCGGGAGGCTGTGCACCGACCCGGCGCGCGCGCGACGAGCGCCTCGAGGCCGCCGCGCGCTGAGCAAGCTGTCGAACGGCGGGGCGATGAGCAGCACGTCCGTCTTGCCGCGCTCGACCGCGGCGATCGCTCTTCTCGCTGTCGCTGGACGTGGTGCGCGTGAACTCGATCCGGTCGGCGAACCCCGCCGGCCGCGCCGCGCGGTCGGGCGGAAGTGCGGGTTGCGGACGAGTCGCCCCTCCCCGCCGCGAGTCCCAGCGCGGCGATCCGGTACGGGCCGGTGCCCGGCGGCGCGAGGTTCCCGGATCGCTCGACGGCGTGCCGGCGGGCACGACGAACGCGAACGGCGAGCGTGAGCTTGTGCAGGAAGTCCGCGTCCGGCGCCGCGAGATGGATGGTGATGGTCCGCGTCGGCGGATCCGACTCGATCCCGCGCGACAGGTCGCAGCGGGCCGGCCGGCGCATGCAGCGCCGCGCGCCGACGATCCCGGCGTAGAGCGGCGGGAAGCCGTCACGCGTGACGCGCAGGACGCGCTCCATCGACGCGCGGAAGTCCCCGGGCGGACAGGACTGCCGTCGGAGTAGCGCAGCCCTTGCGCAACGTGAAGACGTAGGTGCGGCCATCGGGACTCGGCGGCGGCGGGCGCGTGGCGAGCGCGCCGACCAGCGTGGCGCCCGCGACGCCGTCGGCGCGGCGGTAGGCCACGAGGCCGTCGTAGGCGAGCGACGTCAGCATCCAGGTCTCGGAGCCGTAGCCGTCGCCGGTTGAGCCAGTTGGCGGGATCGGCAGCGTGCTCGGGGATGACCAGGCGGAGCGTGCCGCCACGGTGCGCCGCCGCCGGAGCGGTCGCCGCCGTCCACACCGAGCCGTCCGCGACCGTGAGCGCGGCCGGGCTGCTGCCCGTGTGCGAGTCGCGTCGAGCACGCGCGGGCCGCACGGGATCGACGCGGACGACGGTGCCGTCCTCGCCGCCCGCGACCCACACCCGCCCTCCGCCGACGGCGACCGCCCGCGGGTCGCTGCCGACCGGACGGTCCTGACACCGCGTTCGTCGGCGGGATCGACGCGCGAGAGCGTGCCGTCGCCGCGGTTGACGACCCACACCGCGCCCTCCCCCGCCGCGACGGCGGTCGGCCCGTTGCCGACGGGGACTCCGGCGACGACGCGCCGGTGCGCGGGTCGATGCGGGTGACGGTGCCGGCCTCCTCGCTCGTCACCCAGATCGCCCCGGCGCCGGCGGCGATCGCGGTCGCCTTCACGCCGAGGGGGATCGCGCGCGAGGCGCCGGCGCGGCCGATCTCGATCCGCCGCACGCTGCCGTCGGCGCCGGAAACGACCCACAGCGCGCCCGCCGCGACCGCCAGCGACGCGGCGCGTTGACGACCTCGATCTGCTGCAGGACCTTGTTCGAGCCCGGATCGACCTGTGCGACGTCGCGCCCGTCGCCGTCGGCCACCCACAACGAGCCGGCGCCGAACGCGAGCGCGGCGGGCGCGCCGCCGACCGGGATGTCACCACCTGGTCGTCCCCGCGGTCGATGCGCGAGACCGTGCCGTCGAGCTGGTTCGCGACCCACACCGAGCCGCCGCCGGCGGCGACGGCGCCGGGGGCGCGGCCGACCCGGTACTGCGCGGTGATGCGCGCGCCGCCCGGATCGATCACGCCGACGGCGTCCTCGTGGATGCCGGGCGAGGCCCTCGGGCTCGAGGACCCGGATGAGGCCGAACGCCGCGATGCCGGCGAGGAGGACGGCGGCCGCGGCGAAGAGCAATCTGCGCGAGCGCCGGGGCGGCGGAGGCCGCGGCGCGAGCGCCGGAGCGGCTCGGGCGCCGCGGGCAGGTCGAGCGCCGGATCCTGCCCGAGGACCGCCTCGTGCAGCGCCCGCAGCTCCGCGCCCGGCTCGACGCCGACCTGCTCGACGAGCGCCGCGCGTGCATCGCGGTACGCGGCGAGCGCGTCGGACTGCCGCCCGGAGCGGTACAGCGCGAGCATCCGCTGCGCGTGCAGGTGCTCGCGCAGCGGCTGCTCGGCGACGAGCGCGCTCGAGCTCGGCGATCACGTCGGCGTGCCGCCCGGCCTCGAGATCGGCGTCGATCGCCATCTCGGCCGCGCGCAGGCGCAGGTCGCTCGAGACGCCGGATCTCGGCGGCAGCGAACGGTTCGTCGGCGAGATCGGCGAGCGCGTCTCCGTGCCAGAGGGCGAGCGCCTCGCGCGGGCGGCCCTCGCCCAGCAGGCGCTCGAAGCGCACGCGCATCGACCTCGCCGTCGGTCATCTGCAGCTCGTAGCCGCGGCCGTGGGTCACAATCCGGACGCCGTCGCCGTCGAGCAGCCGCCGCAGGTGCGACACGTAGAGCTGCACCATCTTCGCCGCGCTCGCCGGCGGCTCGTCGCCCCACAGCCCCTCGGCCAGACGGTCGGCGGAGACCGTGCGCCCCGCCTCCAGCGCGAGCATCGCGAGCACCGCCCGCTGCTTGCGGGGGCCCAACTCGATGGGCCGATCCTCGAGGCGGATCTCGATCGGCCCTAGGAGCCGCACGATCCACGCACGAGCCGACCCTACGCCTGGTAGATCGCCGAGTAAACCGCGCGTAGACCGGCTGTCTACCCGCCTCCGAGAGCGTCGTCGGCGTCAAACCCGACCGCCTCGAAAGGAGGCCGTCATGAAGGTCTCACAGCGCATCACCCGCCTGGTCCTGATCGCCCTCGCGGTCCTCGCCGTCGCCGCCCCGATGGCGAGCGCGGTCCCGGCGGCGCGGGACGCCCAGCCCGCCGAGCGGGTCGCGATCGAGCCGGAGTCCGCGCCGGTCGTGCAGAGCGTCGACAACGGGTTCGACTGGGCCTCCGCCGCGATCGGCGCCGGCATCGCCGGCGGACTCATCCTGCTCATCGGTTGGGGCGGCGTGACCTACCGCCACCGCCACGAGCACGTCGGCATCGCGCACTAAGGCGCGACTCCAACTCCGCGCGGCCGCCACCACCCTCCTTCGGCGGCCGCGCGGTACTACGTCGTCACCCGCTACGCCCACGTAGAGCAGGTCTTCCTCGACCCGGAGAACTACTCGGCGCCGACCGCGCAGCTGCCGCTCGTCCAGCTCGAGCCGGAGGCGCTCACGATCCTGCCGAGGGCGGCCACCGGCCGCAGGCGTCGATGGTCTCGCTCGACCCGCCCCGCCCGCACCCCCCGCGCCGCCGCGCGTCGCGCGCGTTCACCCCGCGGCATGTGGTGACTCCACCTCACTCCTGCAATATCGCGCAAAGCAGCACTGCGGGGCTCGCGGCTCGCACCGAGAGAGATGAAGCACTGAGTCGGCTGAACAATTAATTCACAGGCAATGACATGTGGACGGCCGATGGCCGCGGGAACCTTCGCCCGCCCCGACGCATCGCTCGGCGCACACCGTCAGACGTCGGACGGTTTCCGACGTAGCACCGTATTACAGCCTGTACAGGGCCTGGGTCACCATCTAGCGTGGCGTGTCGGTCGCGTATTGCTCCGCCGCCAATTTCGGGGAGAGGATTTCGGTGTCACCTCGCCTGGTCGTCGTCGTCGCCGTCGCGCTCGCGCTGCTCGCGGTGCCAGAGGTTGCCGCCGCCCACCTCCGCGCTTCCAGTCCGGTGCGCCAGGCATCGGGGACCCGTACTTCCCACTGGCCGGGAACGGCGGCTATGACGTCCGGAGCTACGACATCGACGTCTCCTACGACCCAGCGACGGACCAGCTTGCGGGCAGGGCGCTCGTCCATGCACGTGCGACCCAGGGCCTCTCACGCTTTGACCTCGACTTCGAGGGTCTGACCGTCAGGTCGGTCCGTGTGAACCAGGCGCGCAACGTGGACGCGCGAAGGTCAGGAGCTGGTTGTGACACCCGCCGGCGGTATCCGCAAGCGCGCGTCCTTCACCGTCAAAGTCAAGTACGACGGCGTGCCGAGCTCCGTCAACAGTCCGACGCTGGGTGCCGAGGGCTTCTTCCACACGCACGATGGCGGCATCGTCGTGGGCCAGCCCGATTCCGCCCGCTTCTGGTACCCGGCCAACGAGCACCCGTTCGACGCGGCGAGCTATCGCGTCCGGATCACGGTCCCGGCCGGCCTGCAGGCCATCTCCAACGGCGACCTCGTCCGGTCCAGGACAGTCGGCGGCTGGTCGACGTGGACGTGGCGCGCGTCCCCGATGGCGTCGTACCTGAGCTTCATCGCCGTAGGGCGATTCGACGTGACGCGGTACTCGCGCGACGGCATCCGGTTCCTCGACGCGATCGACCCGGACCTGTTCGCGCCGATCGCTCCGACCACGGGCGATCGCTTCATGTTCTCCGGAGCGGGTGGCGGGGCCGGGTACCGACGGCTGACGCGCACGATCACGGTGCCTGCTAGCGGTGCGACGCTGTCGTTCCGCGTCAACCGGAGCACTCTCAACGACTTGGACTACTTCTTCGTCGAGGCGCACACCGTGGGCGCCGACGACTGGACGACCCTGCCGGACGCCAACGGCCATACGACCCCCTCCACGGGTGCTCGTGCCCGGACTGGCTGGACTTCCATCCCTTCCTGGCCCACTATGAGTCGCGCACGGACGACGGCGGGTGCTCGCCCATGGGTACGAACGGCGGTGGAATGCCGCGACGGGCTCGGGCTACGCCTTCGAGCCGTGGTCGGTCGACTTGTCCCGTTACGCCGGCAAGCAGGTCGAGGTGTCGATCACGTACGCGACGACTGGTTTCTTCGACTTCGATGGTGTGTACCTCGACGACATCGCAGTCTCGTCGGGTGACGGATCCACGTCGTTCGAGGACGACGGTGACCCGCTCGACGGCTGGACCGTGCCTGGCGCGCGGCAGGCAGCCCCGGCAACGACGTCCGACTGGACCGTGCTCGACAGCGCGGACGCACCGCCGTCGCTCGGTGAACGTGCCGCGGCATCACTGGCGCGCGAGCCGGAGGCGCTGCGCTTCCTCGCCGAGCAGTTCGGGCCGTATCCATTCCACCAGGCCGGCGGGGTTGTCGACCTCGTGCAGGTCGGCTTCGCGCTGGAGACGCAGACGCGGCCGGTGTACTCGCCGGACTTCTGGGTTGGCGATCGTGTCGATCGAACGGACGTTGTGGTCCATGAGCTCGCGCACCAGTGGACCGGCGACTGCCGTGCGACTGGCGCGCTGGCAGGACATCTGGCTCAACGAGGGCTTCGCGACGTACGCGGAATGGCTGTGGTCGGAGGCGCAGGGCCGCGAGACGCCGCAGCAGATCTTCGACGACTCCGTGTCGCAGATCCCGGCGGACGACCCGTTCTGGTCTCTGACGATCGGGGATCCCGGTCCGGATGCGCTGTTCGCGTACCCCGTGTACCTGCGCGGCGCGATGACCCTGCAGGCACTCCGGCAGCGGATCGGCGACGAGCCTTCATGCGCCTGCTCCACCTCTGGATCGCCCGATACAGTGGCGAAGCGGTCACCACCGACGACTTCATCGCGTTGGCCGAAAGCGTGTCGGGTCAGCAGCTCGATGACCTGTTGGCCGAGTGGCTGTACACGGGCGCCAAGCCGGCGGGGCTCCCGCTCGCCCAAGTCCCGGGCGCTGCCGCGGCATCGCGCGGTCGGCGATCGTCGTTCCCTTACGACTTCGCGAAGCGATGATGAGTCGACGCTGAAGGACGGCCGAGCGTCGCGCACTAGCGCGACCCACTCGCGCCGCGCGGCCGCCACCACCCTCCTTCGGCGGCCGCGCGGTACCGTCCGCGGCGCGGGCTGTCCCGTGCACGAGGGCTTCAACCCGCTCTCGGAGGAGCTCCTGGCCAACCCCCTTCGCGGCCAGGCCGGAGGACCCCGTCTTCTACGCGCTATCCCTCGGTTATGGCGATCGCGCCCACAAGCAGTGCCCATGAGCTGAAGGGGCCGTCGCGGCTGATCCCGGCCGCGCACACGCGGGGCCGGAGTTCGCCGAGCGCGGCGCCCGCTAGCTCGTCAGCCGCTGGCGAACGGCACCGCGTCCTGTTCGCAGGTCGCGCCCGGCGGTGGCGTCGCCTGGTGGACCAGGTAGCGCGCGATGGCCGCGTCGGCGCACTGCGAGAGGAACAGCGAGGTGTGGCCCCAGCCGTGCACGGTCAGGAGACTGGAGCGTGGCATCAGCCGGTCGACGATCTGCGCACCCTCGTAGCGGGTCGCCGGATCGAACTTGTTGCCGACGACGAGGATCGGGTTGGCCGTACTGCGGGTGAACGGGCCCATGTAGCGGTCCCGGTCGAAGCCCCGCCACTCGGCGCAGAGGCTGCTGGCCCAGGTCCAGAGGCGACCGAAGTAGCCGAACTGGGCGTCGGCCTGCGCCCCGGCGATCGACCAGGCGGCATAGTCGTCCGGGTTGTCGCTGTCCGAGCACGCGACACCGGGGAAGCCCTCGACGAAGTTCTCGTAGTCCGTGGTGATGTGCTCGCGCATGCCGCGCGTCGGCGTGTAGGACGGCCGGCCGCGCTGGTAGAAGCGCTGAAGCCGGGCGCCGAGCCTCGCGGGCGAGACCTGGGCTTCGACGTCGGCCAGCGCGAGCGCGAAGTCACTCCACGACAGCGAGTCGTAGAGCGCGCCGAGCGTGATGCCGATCAGGTTGGAGTAGTCGAGCAGCCCGGTCGTGCCGTCCGGGAAGGTGATCTCGGCCGGCTCCTCCCGCAGGCGCTGCGCGAGCGCCGCGAAGCGGTCGGCGGAGTCGCCGGAGAACGCGCAGGCGTCACCGCCCGCGTCACACAGCCGGAAGAACTCGTTGAGCGTCGCCTGCGCGCCGGCGTCGCTGCGAAGCCGAGTCGAGAACGGCAGCCGCCGCGCCTCGCCGCCGCGGCCGGTCGACCATGCGATCGGGTCGAGCACGCCGTCGACGACGAGCGCGCGGACTCGGCCGGGGAACAGGTTGGCGTAGGTCACGCCGAGGTAGGACCCGTACGACACGCCGGCATAGCTGAGCCGCCTGTCGCCGACCGCGGCGCGCAGCACGTCGAGGTCGCGCGCCGCGTTGGCGGTCGACATGTGGTCGATGATGCGGCCCGCCTTGCGGTCGCACGCGCGCAGCAGATAGCGGTCGCCCGCGATCCACGCCTGCTCCTCCTCGCGGGTCAGCGGGAAGGCGAACGGCGTGAAGTACGGCTCCCACTCCTCCGGGCTGTTGAAGCACCGCAGCGGGGTGCTGCGGATGATGCCGCGCGGGTCGAACCCGACCAGGTCGAACCGGGCACGCACTTCATCGGTGTAGAGGAACGGGCCGGCGCCGAACAGGAAGTCGACGCCCGAGCCGCCCGGCCCGCCCGGGTTGAGAAAGAGCGAGCCGATCCGATGCGCCGGGTCGGTCGCGGGCAGACGCGCGAGCGCGATCGAGATCGTCCCGCTGCGGGGCCGGTCGTAGTCGAGCGGCACCCTCACCGTCGCGCACTGGAACTGCTCGTTGCACGGTTTCCACGCGATCCCGCGCGTGCCGGTCTGCGCCGCCGACGCGTGGGCCGGCCAGGCGAGGAGACAAGCGGTCGCCAGAACGGCGAGGCAGGTCCGAGTCCAGGGCACCGGCAGCAAGCGGGCGAACATCGCTACCTCCAGAGCATCGAAGACCGGCGATAGGTGCCGGCCGAGCGATTCCCCCACCACGCGGGTCGGGTGTCAAGCTTCGCGTCAGAGTGCTGTCAAGGGTCACTGCTGCTCGTCGCGCAAAGCAGCACTCACCGGCCGACCAGCATCGGCGGATGTCACGGGATACGCGGCACCCTCGACCCGGAAGAGGCGCCGTATGCGGGCGGGTGCCCGCAAAGTATGGGGGCTGAGCCACCGTTACGGTTCAGGCGATGACGAACCGCTCGGGCGGCCGGATGTGCAGGTCAACCCGCTGGGTAGTTGCGGGGCGGGCCGAGCATCTGGATGAACCGACCTCCTAAGCGATCATTTCCGGCGGGGTTTCGCTTCGGCGCCTCGTCAGCCGCCTACCAGATCGAGGGCGCCGCCTCGGAGGACGGGCGCGGCGAGTCGATCTGGGATCGCTTCTGCCGCCAGCCGGGCGCGGTCGCGGGCGGCGCCACTGGCGCCGTCGCGTGTGACCACTACCACCGCTGGGAAGAGGACCTCGACCTGATGGTCGAGCTTGGGCTCGAGTCCTACCGGTTCTCGATCGCCTGGCCGCGCGTGCAGCCTGATGGCCGCGGTCGGCTCAACCGCAAGGGCGTCGACTTCTACCGTCGACTCGCGACCGGACTCGGCGAGCGTGGTATCGAGCCGGTCGTCACGCTGTATCACGCGGACCTTCCCGCGGCGCTGCAGGACCGCGGCGGATGGGCGGCGCGCGACACGGCCGAGCGCTTCGCCGCCTATGCCTGCGCGATGGCCGACACTCTGGGCGACGTCGTCGCGCACTGGATCACCCACAACGAGCCATGGGGAGTTGCGTTCAGCGGCCACGCCGACGGGATCAAGGCGCCCGGCCTGCGCGACTGGCCAACAGCGCTGCAGGTCGCCCACCACCTGCTGGTCTCCCACGGGCTCGCCGTCGGAGCGCTTCGGGCCGCCCGGCCGGCCGCGAGTGTCGGCATCGCGCTCAACCTCGCGAGCAGCCGGCCCGCGTCCGTCTCGCCCGCCGACGTCGCCGCCGCGCAGCGTCAGGACGGTTTCGTCAATCGCTGGTTCCTTGACCCTCTGCTGCTCGGCCGCTACCCAGACGACATGCTGGAGTGGTTCGCGCGCCATGCCGGCTGCTTCGCGGTCCTCGACGAGGACATGGCCACGATTGCCACGCCGATCGACTTCCTCGGGATCAACGTCTATCACCCCGAATGGGTCCACGCCGGCGGGTCCACGCCACTGCGGCTCGAGCCTGCCCCCGCGCCGCCACCGCACAGCCCGCTCGGCTGGCAGATCGACCCGCAGAACCTGCGCGACATCCTCGGCCGCCTGGCGTCCGCATACGACGCGCCGCCCATCTGGATCACCGAGAACGGCATCTCCGACGACGCCACGGCCGCGCTCGAGCAGCGGCTCGAGGACGACGGACGCGTGGCCTACCTCGCCGCCCACCTCGAGGCGCTCGCCACCGCACTCGCCGACGGCGTCGACGTCCGCCGGTACTTCGTCTGGTCGCTGCTTGACAGCTTCGAATGGGAGCTCGGCTACCGCGCGCCGTTCGGCCTCATCCACGTCGATGCCGCTACGCAAGAGCGCACGCAGAAGCGCAGCGCGCACTGGTATCGCGACTGCATCGCCCGCGCCCGCTCCGATCACGGTTAGGCACCAGGCGTCCCGCGGGAGGATCCCGCTACGGGACGACGCGCCCGCTCTGTCAGGGATGCGAGCGTCCCTCGCCCTTCCGGCCAGGCGGCCGCTCCACACGAGAAAGCGGAAGTCGGCGGTGCCCACAAGCCGCGCTAGTGCTTCTCGCGCAACGCGGCACTCGCCAGGGCGGCCCCCCGGATCTACGTTCGCGTCTGTTGCGAGAGCTGGCGCGTACTACACGCGGTAGAGGAACGTGTAGGCCGCGGACGGACCGCTCTGGGCCCACTCCGCGAGGCAGTAGCGGCAGGTGCTGCTGTCGTCGGAAGGCACATCGACCGTGCTCGGCGGGCGACCCTCGACGACCTCGATGTCGATGCGAATGCCGTGCAGGGGGCCGTCGACCAACACGGCCGTGATGGTCGGCCCGCGCGCTTCGTCGGAGCCGCGCGGCCCGGACGTCAAGTGCTTGCGGAGCATCTGCGCACTCGTCATCGGGTCGTGGGGTCCGATGCGGTCTCGCCGGCGTCAGCGATGTGCGACCGCGCCGCGGCGACTTTGCCCCGGTCGGCGTTCAGCCCCTTGGCGAGGTCGCCGGTCGTGCAAAGCGGGTGCTCGTTCAGGTATTCGCTGACGCGCTCCTCGATGTCGTCCTTATGCAGTCGCGCGGTAGCTCGACGACTGCGGGCGCGACGCGCGGTCGCTCGACGCGCGGAACGTCGCGGTACCACTGGCGCTGTCGGCCGCAGTGGGGTGGGTGCGTCGTCCACGGTGCGATGCGGTTGCATTGCGGTGACCTCCCGACCCTCGTGAGGGTGTCGCGCGAGAGGAAGAGGGAACGAGACCCGACGCGTGAACGAATCGGCTCGGCCCCGCGGGTCTCGATCATGGCCTCGAGCTCCGCTCCTCGGCGCGGTCGCGCTTCGGCGGCTCTCGGCTCCGAGGCTGAAGTCCTGCCCGCAGGGTCAGCCAACACCCACACTACTCCCTTCCGGGCCGATAACAAGGAAGCGCCTGCGGCCGCCTGGATAAGAATGCAACAGCGGCTGCGGCTAGCGCTCTCGCGCAAAGCAGCACTCACGCGCGGATAGCCGATGAGCGGCTCAGCGGCCGCCGAACTGCGCGATCCAGGACGTGAGCAGGTGCCCCTCGTGCTCGGTGGGGCGGCTCAGGTAGTCCTTCTGGTCATCCGACGTGCCGGGCGCGTGCGCGATCAGCAGCCGCTGGCCGGCGTAGTAGCTGTTGACGCGCGCCAGTTGCTCGGCGTTGAGCTTCGGCGCGCCCTTGGTCTTGGCCTCGCGCACGAGGTCGACCGGCATCTCGAGCTCGGTCGCGATGTCTTCGAGCTTGTTGCTCGCGTCGGCCGCCAGCACGCGCGCGCGCAGGCAGGCCTGCTCTGCGTGGCGCATCTCGTGGTAGATCGTGCCGATGATCTTGCCCATGCTGTCGGCGCCGAGCGTGGCGGGGCGGTCTGGGCAGCCAAGCTTCCACTTCTCGGAGTCGAACTCCGCGCTGGCCGCGCCGAGATACGTGTCGCGGAACTGCGGGAGGCCGACCCTGGCGAGGTGCTTGTTGCAGAGCTTCATCAACAGCGTCGCGCGCGCCGTCCCGCCGCTGGCCGCGAGGAACTCGTCTTTGAGCGCGTTGCCGTCGGCGACGAACGCCTTGACGCTGGACGGCAGCATCAACCCGGTGAAGCCGAGCTTGGCGAACATCGCGTCGATCTGGCTCTCGCTGCGCCCGGCCGCGTCAGCCGCCGTCACGAGCGCGTGGGCGACGCGGTAGCCGCGCCGGCTCGAATAGATGGTGTCCGCCAGCCCCCCTCGCGCCCGACATCGCCTTCGGCCTGCTTGACGAGGTCGGCGCCGCCTGTCGTCTCGATCTTCTTCACGGGCGCCTCGTCGGCTTCCCACGCGGCTGTCTCGCGTGCCTTCTTGGCCGCCTCGTCCTCGTAGCGCGCGAGCACTTGCCCTAACGCGCGGTTACCGATCTGGCGCTGCCGCGCGACGACCGCGAAGGGCCCGACCAGCGACGCCGCTTGCGCTGGAGGGACGCTCACCGCCTCCGCGGCCGGCGTCGAGTCCGCCACCTGCTCGCGAGCGGCAGCCATGGCGGCCACGCTAGCCGCAGGCGCCGCGCACGTCCAACCTCGCTCAGCTACATGCCGATCCAGATAGGTCCCGGAAGCGCTGCTTCACCGAGGTAGGCAGGCACTCACCCGTCTGCGGGAGCTGAGCGTTGCTCGTCGCGCAAAGGGGCACTTTTGGTGGGGGTGTTCGCGGCGTCGCGCCCCGTTAGGTTTTTCGGCCGTGGACGTCGTTCAGGTGAGCGGGCTCAGGATCGTGTACGAGCGCGTGGGCGCGGGGCCGCCGCTCGTGCTGGTGCACGGCGCCGGTGACGATGGCCGGGTATGGCAGCCGCAGCTCGCGGCGCTGGCGGATGAGTTCACGGTGGTCGCTTGGGATGAGCCAGGCGCCGGGCGCTCGGACGATCTGCCTGAGGGCTTCGTCCTGGCGGATTACGCGGACTGCCTAGCAGCGGTGATCGACGCGCTCGCGCTTGGCCCGGCGCACGTCGCGGGTCTGTCCTGGGGCGGGACCGTGGTTCTTGAGCTCTACCGGCGCTATCCCGAGCAGGTGAGGACGCTGATCCTTGCGGACACCTACGCCGGTTGGAAGGGGTCGCTGCCGGCTGAAGAAGTGTGCGTCCGCGTCGAGGGTCTGCGCGCGATCTCGGCAGCCGGCGAGCGCTTTGACCCGCCGGGACTGTTCGCCGGCGAGCCTCCGGCTGAGTTCGCTTCGCTGCTTGTGGAGATGGCCGGGACGAGCCGGCCCGAGAGCTTGGCAGTGCAGGTGGCCGTGATGGCCGAGACGGACCAGCGGGCGCTGCTGCCTGCGATTGCCGTGCCGACCTTGCTGATCTGGGGCGAAGCCGACACCCGCTCGCCCCTCGGCGTCGCACGCCAATTCGCCGACGCGATCCCCGGCGCCGAGCTCGTCGTCCTCGCGGGAGCCGGGCACCTCAGCAACCTCGAGCGGCCGCGAGCATTCGCCGGTGCACTCCGGAGCTTCTGTCGCGATCACTCACCGCGTGAAGGCTGACCGCGCGGGATCGCCCAGTGGCGCGTCTCGCGCAAAGCAGCACTCGCCTGGCTCGGCTCTGCTCGGCTCTTCGTCCTCGTGCAAGCGGGCGTCTCAGGCACCCGGGCGGAGAGGCTTGTTGTCGATCCGAGCGAGCGTCTGTGGCGGGCGACGCGAGACGCTCGCATGCACCGCGTCGCGGCAGCGGCGCCCCCGCCTCCGCTGACGTCGCTTCCGGTCGTCTCTGGCGACTTCGCTTAGACGCCGGCTCTCACACCGAGACGTGGCTTACGCCGGGCTTGGCTCAGCGGGTCTTTGCGGTCACGGGCTGACGCGCCGAAGGAACGGCATGACCGTCTGCGCGAGCTCCTGGGGGTGGTCGAGATAGGGAAAGTGCGTTCCGGGCGTCCGTGCGACCTCGACGCCGAGCAGCGCGGCGAGCCGAGCTGCGGCTTCAGAGAAGAACGCGTGGCTCTGCTCGCTCACGAGAACCTGGATCGGGATGGTGATCGAGGCAAGCGTCTCCTCGTCGGGAAGGTAGGAATCGAACGCGCCGCTCTCGACGCCGAAGTAGGTATCCGCGCTCGCCAGCATCTCCTTCTGGACGCCCGATTCCAGGCGCTCCCAGTTTGCGTCTCCTGCGCCGAAGCGAAGGAAGCGCTCGAAGCCCCCCGCTGGCCCTCCTGCCTCCGTGCCCTGCTTCACCAGCTGAGTCAACCGAGTGCGCACGGCTTTCGGGTCATCGAAGAGTGCGAACAGCCCTGGCTCATGGAGCACTGCGCCGCGCACGGACTCCGGGTGGCGGATCAGCGCCGCAAGCGCGAAGATCCCCGCGCTACTGGTGCCGAAGATCGCCGCCGGGGCCAGACCGAGGCCCGCGAGCAGCGCGGCCGCGTCATCGGCCTGCTCCTCCGGCGAGGTGGCATTCCAGCCCGCGGGCCTGGGACTCTGCCCGTTGCCGCGGCGGTCGTAGGTGACGACCGTGAACTCGTCGGCCAGGAACTCCGCGAACCGCCCAAAAACGCCCCCATACCCGCTGGCACCCATCATCAGCAAGAGCGGAGGCCCATCGCCCCTGACCTCGTAGTAGAGCTCTGCCTCATTCGCCCTCTGGAGCGGCATCAATCCCCCGTCCGCAGACTGCGTTTGCGCCGAACGAGCGTATCCGTTCAGCGCAGCAGCACGCTCGCGCCGGACGACAAGCAGGCGTATCGCATGCGCCGTTCTCACTTCCGCTTGTCGCGAAAAGCAGCACTCGTGCGCGCCGCAGTCGCTGGGCTGGCCGGCTATCGGCGGAACCCCCGCAGGATGTCGCCAAAGGAAGCCAGGAGCTCGGTCGCCCCGAGGGAAATGATCATCCGCTCCGCCCTTCAGCTGGCACGCCACCGCCGCGTCCGCGTGACCCAATCCCGGGTGCCCGTGTGGCTCTTGACTTCCGCGATTGGACGGAGTCGAATGGCATCAAGACGCTGATCGTCCTGCGCCGTTCGGGGGCGAGGAGGTGATGCAGCCCGCCGGTGCAGCCGGAACTCATTCTTGCGAGCAAGGAGGGGCTGATGATCCCCGAAAGCCGTGCGGACGTAGATCGCGACATGGAGGCGACGCTTGGGCTGGTGCCCGAGTTCTTCAGGCAGGTTCCCGACTACCTGATCCCCACCGAGTGGGCGAGCTTCAAGAGCCTCGAGCTCTCCGACCAGACCGCGATCCCGAACAAGTACAAGGAGCTGATCGGGCTCGCCGTATCCGGCGCGACGCGGTGCCGCTACTGCTGCTACTTCCACACCGAGGCGGCGCGGCTCTTCGGTGCCAGCGAGGACGAGATCACCGAGACGGCGCTGATCGCGAAGAACACGATGGGCTGGAGCACGTATCTCAACACGCTCCAGTTCGACTACGACCAGTTCGTCGAGGAGTTCGACCAGGTCACGACGCACGTGCGTGACCAGATGGCCGCGGGCGCGCCCGCCTGATTCGCCCCGGCGGCCGGCCTGCTGCGTCGACTCAGCGCCGGTCGCCGTTCGGCGGCGATGCGGACAGTCGCTGACGGGCCCGATCGAAGTCGGCCAGGACCTGCTCCAGCAGCTCGATGGCGCTCGCAGGAGCGTCGGGAGAGGCGCGCATCGCATCGAGCGCCAGTCGCGCGCCGGCGACCAGGGCGGAGAGCTCTTGCCCCGTTGCCGTGACCGTGAAGACGTTCTCACGAGCCCGATCCACTCGCACAACGCGATTCTGCCGAATCCGCGCTACCGGCGCCGGGCGCTCAGTGCCGCTTCCAGCACTGGCCGGGGGCCGGCGTCGAGCCCGCCGCCGCTGACTCTCCTCCCCGATCGCTCGATCGAACGCCAACGGTGTAGCGTTCGCCGGGCGTGCCAGATGTCGAGGTGAGCACTCGGATCAGGGCCCGCCTGAGGGAGCTGTTCGAGCGTCATCGTGTCGTCGACCGGGCTCGCCTGGATCGCTTCTATGACTCCGAGCGCGGCTACTACCCGCCTGAGGAGGCGGGCGATGAGCGCGACCACTTCGCGATCTGCCTGGCATCGGTCGACGGCGAGCTGTACTGCGAAGGCGACCACGAGCGGCCGTTCGCGCTCCAGTCGATCTCCAAGGTGTTCGCCTACGCTCTCGCGCTGGCCGACAACCGCCGGGAGGACGTCCTCGCCCGCGTCGGCGTCGAGCCCAGCGGCGACGCGTTCAACTCGATCGTGTTCGACGAGCGATACCACCGTCCGTACAACCCGATGGTCAACGCAGGCGCGCTGGTGACCACCGACCTTGTGCACGGCGCGAGCGGCGAGCGCAAGATCGAGCGACTGCTCGGCGTCATGCAGGCATGCGCGGGCGACACCGGCCTGGAGGTCAACGAGCGGACGCTCGCGCGCGAGCTGCGCCACGCCGATCGCAATCGCGCCACGGCGTACCTGATGCGCGCTGAGGGGATGCTCGACGGGGACGTCGAGGAGCTGCTGGCGCTGTACCTGCACCAGTGCTCGGTCGAGGTGACCTGCGCGCAGCTGGCGGTCATGGCAGCCACGCTCGCCAACGGAGCGGTCAACCCCTTCACCGGCGAGCGCGCGCTCCCACGCGACAGGGTCCGCGACCTTCTGAGCGTCATGTACACGTGCGGTATGTACGACGCCGCCGGGCAGTGGGCGTACGAGGTCGGCGTGCCGGCCAAGAGCGGCGTCAGCGGAGGCATCCTCGCCGTCGTCCCAGGCAAGATGGGCATCGGCGTCTTCTCGCCAGGTCTGGACGTCTACGGCAACAGCGTGCGCGGCACAGGCGTCTGTTACGAGATCGCCACCCAGCTCGGCGTCCACGTCTTCGCCGCGGAGGACGAGGACGCCCTCCTCGGCCCCGGGACGCCGGCGAGCGAGCGCTGAGCCACCAACGTGATCAGGGTGGACGACTGTCGCGTCTCGGGGTATTCAGGCGTGGATCCGAGCGGCGACGCGTTCTCAGCTCGGGTCGCGCGTTCATGTCACGCCGCGCGAGGTTCCGCTGGCGCGCGGCCTTCGAGCGTGCCCCAGCTCTGGATCAGGGTGAAGGTCGTGCCCCATCTACCCGGCTCGGCCAGCTCGGCCTCGGCCTCTTGGCGGAGCAAAGCAAGCTCGTCCGCCGGGAGGACCTCTAGCAGGCGCGATTCGAGCGCGACGCTGAACTGAAGCAGCATGCGCAGGTAGGGATGCCCCGGCTTGAGCGCGATCACGTGTGCGTCGACCTCCGGCTCCTCGATACCGATCTCGCGGAGCAATTGGGGAAGTTCGCGACCGGCTTGACCGCCCAAGCCGGCAAAGATGTTGGAGATCAGACGGATCAGACGCTCGGCCGCGGTGGCAGGTGGATTGAAGTGCCACGAGGCGACATCCCACTCCTCGAGGATCAGTGAGCCACCGGGCTTGACCAGGCGTCGGTGCGCGGCCACCTGTTCACGTCCGCGCCCGAGCGGAGCGATCTCGTAGCGAGCATGAACGAGATCGAACGATTCCGGCTCCAGGCTGCTGTCGAAGAGATCATCGAGGACCAGTTCGACGTTGGTGATTTCTTCGTTCTCCAGGAACGACCGAGCGACGTTGAGCATGCTCTCGTCGATGTCGGTGCCCACCACCTGACCGGACGGACCGACCCAGTCGCTGAGGATTCGAAGCCAGCCCAGGGCTCCGCAACCGACGTCCTGAGCGCGTCGGCCGGATCCGCTCCCAAGCTTCGATAGAAGCTGCCGACCGCTTGGCTCCCACACCAGCGACTGCAGCCGTAGGCGATCCAGTTCCGACGACTGGTCAGCAAGCAGGTAGTTCTCCATCACAACACCTTCGTGTTGGGGGGCAGAAATGGTTCAGCGAGCGACGGGACGCTCCGGGCGAGTCTGGGAGATCCAGCGCATCGAGCACTCGGCGCGGTAAGTCGTGTCGAGGAAGCTGGCGGCGATGGCCACGCAACTCTGCCGCGTCCCGGCGCGGAGATCATCAGAGGTACCACTGAAATCCGCGACCGACTCCACCGAGCACCGACGGCCACCTCACCGAGCGAACCCGTGGTGTTTGGATGACGACGGTCCCCGCCTCGGCCGGCTCGGACGCCTCGTCGAGGCGGGCCGAGCCGGCTGGCCGGGAGCACCGTGAGCGCGCGCATCGCTCCTGTCTGCCTACTCCTTCAGCCCGATCGCGTCCACAGGCCGAGTTCGGAGCGCGAGCCGGGTCGGGAGCAGGCTTGCCACGAGGCCGAGCAGCGCGGTCCCGCCGAGGAGGCCCGCCAGCAGCAGCGGCTCGACGTCGGGGAGCGGCGTGCCCGTCAGCGCCTTGCTGAATGGCAGCAGTGAGGCCGCGGCGATCGCCGCGCCGAGCCCGATCCCGACGATCACCACGAGCCCGGCCTCCCAGCGCGCCATCCGCGCGAGCTGCCGGGGCGTGGCGCCGACCAGGCGCAGGAGGGCGAGCTCGCGCCCGCGGGAGAGGGCGATCATCGCCAGCGTGTTCACCGCGGCGATCGCGGTGAAGACGAAGATCAGCCCGGCCAGCACCCGGTTGAGCCACACCACCATCCGCTGCTTGGCGCCATCGGCGCTGCGCAGCGCGGCCCCGCCGGCCACCCGGACGCCCGGGTGGGCGGCGGCCACCTGCCGCAGCCCGGCCTCGGCGCGGGCGAGCGCGCCCGGCTCGGTCCGCACGAGCACGGCCGCGGCGAGCGGGTCGGTCGCGTGCGGCGCGGCGAGCGCCCGCGGGAGCAGGAACTCGCCGAACCCGAGCGAGCGCTCGTAGGTCGCGACGACCCGCAGGCGGGCCCGCGTGCCGTCGCCGAGCGCGACGGCGACCCGGTCGCCGACCGCGACGTGCGCGAGCTCCGCGCGCCGCGCGCCGAGCGCAATCGCGTTGCCGTGCAGGTCGGCGAGCGAGCCCGAGCGGACGTCGAGGTCGAGCGTCCGCGTCAGCCCGGTCGCGTCGGCCATCTGCGCGGCCTCCGACACGTATCCCGAGCCGAGGCTCTCGTTGCCGAGCGGCAGGATGCCGGTCGAGCTGATCCCGGTCGCAGCCGCGACGCCCGGCAGCGCCCGGGCCTGCTGCACCGCGCTCTCGGGCACACCGCCCGGAGCGCTGAGCACGAGCTGGGCGAGCTGCCGGTCGTCCGTCTGGCGCGCTGTCTCGTGGCTCTGGGTCGTGCCGGAGAACAGCAGCGTGCCGCCCATCGCGACCGCGAGCACGAGCGGCGTCATGGCGGAGGCGACCCGCCGCGGAGCCGTGCGCGTCGCGGCGGTGGCGAGGAAGCCGCCCACGGGCGAGACGCGTGCGACGAGGCGCCCGGGCACCACCGAGGCGGCGCGCGCCACCAGCGGACCGAGCAGCGACACGGCGATCACGAGCACGAGTGCCACGGCGCCGGCGGCGGCGATCGCGGTGTCCGGGTCCCGCGACGCCAGCGCCACGTTGAGCGCGATCGCACCGCCGGCGGCCGCGGCGAGGCCGGCCACGAGCCGCCGCCGCCCGATCATGCGCGGCTCGACCGCGGCCTCCTGCAGCGCGCGGGTGGGCGCGACCCTCGCGGCTCGGCGCGACCCGGCCCAGGCGGCGACCAGCGCGGCGAGCGCGGTCGAGACGACGGTGACGAGCGCCGGCAGCACGCCCGCGGAGACCGCCATCCCCTCGGGCGCGAGCCCACGCTGCGAGAACGCGTCGATGAGGGCATGGGCGAGCGCGACGCCCGGGAGGTAGCCCGCCGCCGACGCGGCGAGTGCGAGCACGATCGCCTCCCAGCGCAGCATCCGGCGAACCTGTCGCGGCGTGGCGGCGATCGCCCGCAACAGCGCGATCTCGCGCTCGCGGAGCTGGATGGCCAGGCCGAGCGTGCCGGCGATCACGAACAGCGCGATGACCAGCGCGAGCACGCCGAACATGCCGGTGACCGCCATCAGGCCCTCGCGGGCGTCGGCGAACTCGAGGAACTCCGGGCCGCCGCGACGATCCCCGGTGAGGACCGAGACACCCGGCCCGGCGACGCGGCGCGCGCCCGCGGCGACCGCCGCGGTGTCGGCGCCGCGCTCGGTGAGGAGCGCGATCGCGTCGGCGCGGCCGGGGTGGCCGGCGAGGCGCGCGGCCTCGGCGTCGGACACGAAGACCGCCGCCTGGCGCTCGAGCGCCGACGCCGACCCGGCGATGCCGACGATCGTGTACGCCCGCGCGGGGGCGAGCGACGCGAGCCGCACATGCGCGCCGACCCGCAGGCCGCCGCGCCGGGCGAGCCCCGCGTCGACCACGAGCTCCCCGGGCCGCGAGGGTGCGCGGCCCGAGCGCAGCGCGAGCGGGGTCAGCTCGGCGCTCGACCAGCCGTGGGCGAAGGTGTCGTGCCCATCCGGGCCCGGCACCGCCCCGTCGGCCCCGAGGACCTGCGTGCGGACGGAGACGTCCTGCACGACGCGGCGGACGCCCGGCACCGCGGCGAGCCGTCCGGCGAGCGCGGAGGAGATGCGGACGCGCTCGGACAGCAGCACGTCCTCCGAGTCGATCTCGTTGACCCGATGATGGAGCGTCTGCTTGCCCGCCACGACGACGGGGGCGCCCGCGTACCGCTCGGGCGTCGGCGCGCTGCGCACGCCGGAGGCGAGCAGGACGCCGGACGCGGTGACGAGCACCGCGGCGAAGAAGAGGGCGGCGGCAGCGCCGGCGAAGGCGCTGCGGTGACCGCGGATTCCGAGGAGCGCGAGGCGGAGCATGCTCACGCCCCCAGGTGCGTCATGCGCTCGGCGACAACGTCCGCGGTGGGCGCGTCGTCAGCGGCCACGATCGCGCCGTCGGCGAGGTAGAGGACCCGGTCCGCATAGGCCGCGGCCCGTGGGTCGTGCGTGACCATGACGACGGTCTGGCCGACGGCGTCGACGACGTGGCGCAGGAGGTCGAGGATGTCGCCGCCCGTGCGCGTGTCGAGCGCGCCGGTCGGCTCGTCGGCGAACACGACATCCGGCCGCGTGAGCAGGGCGCGGGCGATCGCGACGCGCTGCTGCTGGCCGCCCGAGAGCTGCCCGGGGCGGTGCTTGAGGCGCTTCTCGAGCCCGACCCGCTCGACGATCTCGCGCTTCCAGGCACGGTCGGGGCGTTGGCCGGCGAGCCGCAGCGGAAGCCCCATGTTCTGCTCGACCGTCAGCGACGGCATGAGGTTGAACGCCTGGAAGATGAAGCCGACGCGCTCGCGCCGCAGGGCGGTGCGCTTGGCCTCGCTGAGGCCGCCGACGTCGACGCCTCCGAGCCGCACGTTGCCGGAGGTGGGTGTATCGAGCCCGGCCGCGAGGTGGAGGAACGTGCTCTTGCCGGAGCCGGAGGGGCCCATGACGGCGGTGAAGCTGCCGCTGCGGAGCCCGAGGGACACGTCGTCGAGTGCGACGACGGCGCCTTCGCCGCGGCCGTAGACCTTGCTGACGTGGTCGAGCCGGACGGCGTCGTTGATTGCGGTGATGGTCATGCCGACAGCGTCATCCGTCGGCGGCTCGCGCGGTATGGCCCTGCCCGGTGTCCGGCGCTCCCCGCTCCATGGGCGATTGCAGGTGCGGGCAGCCGCACTTAGGCTCGCCCCATGCGCGCCGCATCGCGGCATCCGCCGGGGGTCTGGATCCTCCTCTGGGGGGTGACGATCGCGGCCGAGCTGGGAGCGCTGCTGCCCGCCTTCGCCGGCTCCGGCCCCGCGCTCCCCGCGTGGGACATCGCGTTCCGCCTCGTCGGCGGATCGTTCGCGGCCTGCGGGCTCATCGCCTGGCGGCGGCGACCGCAGAACCGGACCGGGCCGCTGATGGTCGCGACGGGGCTGAGCTTCCTCGCCAGGCCGCTGTTCGACCAGTTCGACGCCCCCGTCATGCAGACGCTCGCGCTGCTGCTGGGGGACATCTGGATCGTGCTGCTGGTCGTGCTGCTGCTGTCGTTCCCCAGCGGCCGCCGGCTGCGGTCCGCGACCGACCGCGCACTCGTGGGCGCCTTCGCCGTCGCCTACGTCGTCCTGGGCGTCGTCTGGCTGCTGTTCCTCGACGTGCCCGGCAACCTGCTGTCGGCGTTCCCCGATGCCGACGTCGCCGACGCGATCGACACCGTGCAGCGCGCGCTCGGGTTCTGCGCCTCTGTGGCGACGTTCGCGGTGCTCACGCACCGGTGGCTGGTCGCGACGACGCCACAGCGGCGCGCGCTGCTGCCGAGCTTCGCCGGCGGGGTGAGCCTGCTGCTGTTCGCTGCACTGCTGGCGAGCGACATCGTGACCGGCGAGCCTCACCCGCTGCGCGGGCTCACGTGGGCGTGCATCATCGGGTTCCTGCTCACGCCTGCGGCGTTCCTCGCCGGCCTGCTGCAGACCCGGCTCGCCCGCGGCGGCTTCGCGGAGCTGGTCGTCGAGCTCAGAGGGCTCCGTGGCGGGGCGCTGCAGGCCGCCCTGGCGCGGACGCTGCGCGACCCGACGCTGGTCCTCGCCGGCTGGCTGCCGGAGTACCAGGCCTACGTCGACGCCGAGGGCCGGGTGGTGTTGCCGCCGGCCCCGGACGGCGACCGCCGCTCCACGCCGATCGAGCGCGACGGCCGCCCGGTCGCCATGCTCGTCCACGACCGCTCGCTCGACGACGACCCCGAGGCGCTCGAGGCGGTCTGCGCCGCCGCCGCGCTCGCGCTCGAGAACGAGGCGCTGCAGACCGAGTCGCGCGCACGGCTCAGCGAGCTGCAGGCCTCGCGCGCGCGGATCGTCGAGGCCGGCGACGCTGAGCGGCGGCGGCTCGAGCGCAACCTCCACGACGGCGCGCAGCAGCGGCTGGTCGCCGTCGCGATGCAGCTGCGGTTGATCCGCGCGCGCGCAGCCGAGCCGGCCGAGGTCGAGGCGCTCGCAATCAAGGCGGGCGATGAGCTCGCCTCCTCGCTCGACGAGCTGCGCGAGCTGGCCCGCGGCATCCATCCCGCCGTCCTGGACCACGGGCTCGGCGCGGCGCTCGAGTCGCTCGCGGCACGCTCGCCGGTGCTCACCTCGCTGACCGTCGACGTGGCTCGTCCGCTGCCCAAGCCGATCGAGCTCGCGACGTACTTCGTGGCGTCGGAGGCACTCGCCAACGTCGCCAAGTACGCGCAGGCCACCGCGGTCACGCTGCGCGTGGCCCGTAACGGCGCGTCGGTCAGCGTCGAGATCGCCGACAACGGCGTCGGCGGTGCCGACCCGACACGCGGCTCGGGGCTGCGCGGCCTGGAGGACCGCGTGGCGGCGCTCGACGGGGCGTTGCGCGTGAGCAGCCCGGCCGGCGGCGGCACGACGGTGACCGCGGAGCTGCCGTGCGCGTCGTGATCGCCGACGACAACCTGATCGTCCGCGACGGGCTCGCCGCGCTGCTGCGCGAGGCCAACGTCGAGGTCACCGCGCAGGTCGGCGCGGTCGACGACCTGCTGCGCGAGGTCGACCGCCACGCGCCGGACGTCGCCATTGTCGACGTCCGCATGCCGCCCACGCATACCGACGAAGGCCTCCAGGCGGCGCTCGCGATCCGGGCCCGGCACCCGCGGGTGGGCATCCTGATCCTCTCGCAGTACGTCGAGGTGGGCACCGTCAACCGCCTGATCGAGCAGGGCGCCGAGGGCCTCGGCTATCTGCTCAAGGACCGTCTCACCGAGCTCGAGGACTTCGTGGCCACGTTGCATCGCGTCGCCGAGGGCGGCTCGGCGCTCGACCCGAAGGTGCTCGCGACCCTGCTCGAGCGCGTACCCGCGGCGGATCCGCTATCTGCACTCACCCAGCGCGAGCGCGAGGTGCTGGCGCTGGTCGCCGAGGGCCGGACGAACCGCGGCATCGCCGAGCGGCTGGTGATCAGCGAGGGATCGGTGCAGAAGTACGTGACGGCGATCTTCGCGAAGCTCGGCCTGCCCGCGGGCGAGGCCGACCACCGCCGCGTCCTCTCGGTGCTCGCCTACCTGCGCGCCGGGCCCTAGTCGGGGAGCGAGCCGCCGCCAGACCGGTCCCTGGCTGCGGCTCCTCGCACAAAGGGGCACTCGCGCGCGGTCAGCGCCGGAGTGTCGGTGGCAGACGAATGGAGTTACGGTTTGCCGGCATGCTGCTCAGCTTCCAGATGCTGCCCGAGCAGCCGGCGTCCGAGCTCCTGGATGCGGTTGCGCGCGCGGACGGGCTGGGTTACTACGGGTGCTACAGCGCCGACGAGATCTACCACAAGGACGCTTGGCTGCTGTTCGCCGCCGCCGCGCAGCGCACGGAACGGATCAGGCTCGGGCCGTGCGCGGCTCCGGTCTACATGCGAGAGCCCACCTATGTCGCGCAACTCGCAGCGACGCTCGACGAGTTGAGCGGCGGACGTGCCGAGGTTGTATTCGGGATCGGAAACATTGCGATGCTCGAGCAATACGGCGTTGAGTGGCGTGGAACCCGGCCGATAGCTCGGTTGCGCGAGGCTCACGAGGTGATGCGGGCGCTTCTCGACGAGGGCTCGATCGACTTCAAGGGCGACTTCTACAGCTACACCGGCGTGACCACGGCAGCTCGCCCGGTACAGGAACACCTGCCGCTGAAGGTCGGCGCGATGGGCGGTCCCAAGTCGATGCAACTGGCGGGCGAGATCGCCGACGGCTTACACACCGCGTGCGCCTATTCGCCCGAGGCGCTGCGCTACGCGGTCGAGCACTTTTCGGCCGGCGCCGAACGCGCCGGCCGCAGCATCAACGGCCTCGATCTCGGCGACTCCCTGCTCGGCGCGATCGCGCCGGATGGCGAGGCGGCCCGTCGCGCTGGGCGAACGCTGACGGCGTTCTACATCCCGTCTATGCCGCCGGCGCTGCTCGAACGGCACGGAATCGAGCCCGAACGGGTGGCGCCGGTCTCCGAGGCATTCGCCGCCGGGGACATCCCGCGCGCGCTCAAGGCCACGCCTCAAGACATCGTCGACCGGATCATGGTCGCCGGCACGCCAGAGGAGTGGGTGAGATGGCTTACGGAGACCTACGCCCCCGCGGGCCTCAACCACGCACTGGTCTCGTTTGCGGATCCCTTCACGTTGCGAGCCTGGGCCGGGATTGAAGTGGAAGGCCTGCCCGATCTCGGAGAACAGGTTCGAATCGTGGGAGAGCAGGTTCTCCCGGAGCTCAGCTCCGTCTAAACCGGAAGCGGGTCCGAAGCAGCACAGCCGCCGGTTCGAATCCACCACCCGCAGCGCGCCGACTAGCGCTTGGACGCGTCCCTCATGGCCTACGCGAACAGCGGCTCCAGCTTCACTGCTCCTGATAGCAGAGCGGCCGCCAGGACACTTCGGCCACAGCTCCGCGCGACGCGGCTCCCGGTGACGCAGTGGTGCGTTGCCGCCGAGGACGAACGAAAGAGGCGGTCATGGGGTCCACGCAGGCTTCGAGGAGGGCGATGGTGGTCATCGCCGCAGTGACGAAGTCACCCAAGATGCTCGCGGCCACGGCGGTCGCCGTCATGCTCGCCCTGGCGCTCGGCGCCGCCCCCTCGCTCGCGCACGGCAAGGACCGCCACATGCCGGACTACGTCTTCGCCGCCACGATCGACTGCGGCCGCGGCCCCGTGGCTGTCGTTTCCGAGCAAGACCTCTGGGCGCCGCTGGTGGACCTCGAGCGCCACCGGCAGTACCTGCCGATCGCCTGGGACGTTGCGGTCGATGGCCAACTCGTCTTTCAGGAGGAGAAGCCCGGCGTGCCGCGCGGCCTCAAGCGTCTGGCGAAGGACTGCACCTACACCGACGGCGTCGCCACCGGCACCGTCACGGTGCTTGGCCCACTCCCCACGCGACGCTGAAGCCCCCCGCCCAACCCCACCACGCGCAGCCCCGGCGCGTCCTGCTTCTCGCGCAAAGCGGCACTCTCCTTGGCTCCACGGAGCGGCCTTCGTCTCGGGGTTGTTCGACTGCTAGCTCACCGGTGGGACTGCGCCGGCAGCGTGCCGGCGCCCATAGCCGAGGGCGCGGGCGAGTGGCGCCAGCATGCGGACCATCGCTTTCTGCAGGCGCACCGGAGGTTTCTCGAGGTAGAGGAAGCCGGGATTGTCGGCTTGCAGGACCGCGAAGCGGAGCGGCGTCGGCACTCCCGCGCGGTTGGTTTTCCCGGCCTCGGCGAGCGTGAAGAAGTCCTCGAAGAAGCGCTCGGCGTTGAGTGCTGGCTCGATCGTCACGGTGAGGTGCAGTTCGTCGTCGCCGATCGCCGTCCACGTGTGGGGAGCGCCGGGTGGGATGACGACGGTCTCGCGGGCGCCATGGTCGCGCTCCTCGTCGCCGAGGCGCACGCGGACGCGGCCGGAGTGGATGGTGAAGCGCTCGACCTGGTCCGGGTGGATGTGCGCGGCGGCCGGCTTCGTCTTGGGCTCGGCCCACAGCTCCAGCTCGCAGAAGCGTCCACCCGTCTCGGCTGCGGTGTTGCCGAACGTGACCCGCTCGCCCGTCTTGGGATGGCTCATGGTCTGGCCCGGGTGCGCCATCATGACCTCCGTTTTCGATTCGATGGTCGAACTATTTGGTTCGATGATCTCACCATCGCTAGCCTGTGTCCAGTGCCGGATCGTCGACTCCGACCGGTGGGGACGCCCAACCTGGGGAACCTTCTGCGTGATCCGGCGTTCTTCATGAACGAGCGGCTGCTCGAGCGCGTCGCCGCCGCCGGCTTCGCAGACATCCGCATCGCCCACACGGCGGTGTTCCAGCACGTGCTTGACGCGGGCTCGCGAATCACCGAGTTGGCCGAACGCGCGCAGTTGACCAAGCCGACGGTGGTCTACCTCGTCAACGATCTGGAGGCGATGGGCTATGTCGAGCGGATCCCCGATCCAGACGACGGACGCGCAAAGCTGGTGCGGCTCACCGAGCGCGGCCGGGCGGCGCGCCACGCCGGCCGCGCGGCGCTCGTCGAGATCGAGACCGAGTGGTCCACAGCGCTCGGCGGGGAGCGGCTCGCGCAGTTGCGCGAGCTGCTACTCGAACTGCGCCTGTTCCTCTGGCCGCCGGAGTCCTAACGCAGGCAGTTAGCGACCTGCGCCGCGAGCCCGGCCGCGACGACTGTGGCCTGTCGCGCAAAGGAGCACTTGGTGCGCGCCGCGCCCGGTGGTAGTGCCGCGGCCCGCGTGTTCGCGCCACGCTGCCGGTGCCCGGCGTGCTCGCAGGCACCGGCGCGTGACATCGAGAACTAGCGGCGGACGCGCACCCACGTGGGCAGGTACGTAGTGAGCGACTGCGCCTCGGGGAGCTTTGAGTCGGTCACGCAGAACTGCAACCAGGCCACGCCTCGACGCAGGTGTCCGTACTTGCCCGGTTCGAGCTGATCGACGTAGAACTGCGCCGTGCGCTTGCGGCCGTCGCACACCGCCAGCTCGCGGTGCGAATCCAGCCAGGTGGCGCTGACGTGGCCCGCGCCGCTGCCTTCCTTCTTGATGGCGCGATCGCGGCGACCGCTGCGCGACTGCTTCAGCGACACCCACAGGTGATCGCCCGACGAGCACGAGTAGCGGACGGTCAGGACGGCCTGGTGGCCGCCCTTGCTCATATGAGCCGGGCCGATGGTGCGAGCGAAGCCGATGCCGCCGTCCGGGAGCCCCTGCGCCGACGCGGCGGAAGGGGCGGCCAGCGCTGCGGCTGCGACAGCCGCGAGAACCCATTTCCTCACGAGAACTCCTTTGTGTCGAGGGGATCCGATACTCCCATGCTGCGGGCGAGCGCAAAGGCTCAAGGTCTCAGAGGTGACGCTCTACGAGCGGCTGACGCGCGGCCCGCGACGCGCTGCTCGAGGCGTACCGGTCGTTCGCGCGCGTGCGTCAATGCGGTTTCGGTCCGTCACGCCGACTCACGATCTAGCCGACGCTGCATCAAGGCACGAAGAGCAGTGAGCGAGAGCTAGCGTCGGCTGCTGCTCCTCGCGCAAAGCAGCACTCCGGCGCCGACAAAGCCCGACCGTAGGTTGCGCGAGAGCTCCACTGTCGGATTTGATACCCGACGTAGGCGGGACCGGCTCGCGGTGTGGGAGTGTCGCGGCACTGAAAACCGAGGAGGTTCGCCGTGTCGCGTCTTCGTCCTGTGCTGCTCCTAGCGGCGGTCGCGTTCTGCTTGATCGCACCTTCAGCTAACGCCGCCCCGACCGGCCTGCTCCTGGGAGATTTGTGGACGACGGTGCTCGAGACGCCGGGCGCCGAGAACCCATTTGTCACCGGTGAGGCCGCGTGTGTTGACCTCCGCGGCAACACCGTGGCGCCGTTCACGCCGGACGGGTTCCCTCAGGATTCCACGTGCACCGTGAGGCGCGGCACCAAGATCTTTGTCGTGGGGAGCACGTACGAGTGCAGCTCGTTCCTTCCTGGGGATCACCTTGGCTTCGGGACCACAGAAGCCGAGTTGCGGGAGTGTGCCCGCCAGACCGACGCGCAAGTCGCCCCCCAGGTCACCGTTGATGGCCGGTGCGTGACGAGCACTGCGGTCGAGACGCGGCTCCTGAGGATCTACCTGCCCGAGGACAACGTCTTCGAGGTGACGGGCGCAGATCGCAGAGGGCGATCCGTCGCTCATGCCTGGGTCGTGCTCCTGAAGCGACTGGCGCGCGGTACGCACACGATCACGATCGAGATCGACGCGGAAACGACCATCACGACGACGATCATCGTGAAGTAGACAGCTCACCGCGGGTGCTGGTGCGGCGCAGTGCGTGCGCTACCGGGTCGGATCAGCGATCAAGGCGTCGCCGGCATCGAGCGGGACAAGCTCGAGTTGCACGCTGGAGCCGACGCACTCCTCGTGGTCGGCGACGACAAGCTCAGCGACACCCGGTGCGCGTCGTGCGGCTCGCTGCTGTTCTCCTTCGTGCGACCTGCCGCAGTCCGACGAGTACGGGGACTAGCTCGCCAAGAGCTCATCGAGTCGCCGGACGATCGGCCATGCGCCATCGGTTGTGTTGGACAGCACGGTGTAGGTGAGCGACCCATCCGTGTGGTGCAGCGTCCGAAACGACACGCCCGCGTCATAGCCCTCCAGCATCGCGGCATTGCCGCTCGCGTGGAGCCACATTCCCAGCCCGTAGCCCATCGACTCCGTTGACACCTCGCTTCGGGGCCGCACCATCTCGTCGACGTGATCCGACCCGACGATGCGCCCGGAGAACAGCGCCAGCCAGAACGCGCGCATGTCAGCCGCCGTCGAATGAAGACCGCCGTCTCCGCTGCCCAGCACCGGAAGGTGCAGCACATTCGTCCTGAGGCCATCGGCAGCGAGGTAACCGAGAGCCGCATTCCCGGCCGGCTCGTCCGAGCGCAGAAACGTGGTGTCGCGCATGCCGGCCGGCTCGCAGACGCGCTCTCGAACCAGGAGCTCGAAGGGGATGCCGCTTGCTCGCTCGGCGACCAGCGCCAGCACGACGAAGCCGCTGTTGTTGTACGCAAAGCGCTCGCCTGGCGCGAACACCTGCTCATATCCGCCCAGCACCCGCAGATAGTCCTCGCTGCTCGCCAGCAGGTGGACAGGAACCGGCATCACATACTCGGACGGATCCTGGATCACCTCCTCGTCGAAGTAGTCGCCGATGCCGGACCGGTGACTCAGCAGATGCTCGACGGTCACACGCTCATCGATCAGCGGCAGGTCGTCTCTCAACAGCGAGCGAGCCGAGGTCGCAAGCTCGAGTTCCCCTGTTTCCACGAGCGTCATCACCGTCGCGGCGGTGATCCCCTTGGTGCCGCTGGCGATGCCGAACCGCGTGTCGACGCTGTTAGGGACGCCGAGGCCGCGATGCGCCAGGCCATACGCGCCGGCGAACACCGTCTCGTCAGCTCGGTCAACGCGCGCCACCCCGGAGAAGCCGGTCGACGCGGCGAGCTCGTCGATCGACTCCCCCAAGCCGGACACAAGCTGAGTCTACGTTCGCCACGTCAGCCGTCATATGAGTCGTGGCGCGAGGTCGGAACTCTCCGAACCCGCTCGCGGCCTTCGGCGTGGACCTCTCCGACGGGTAGTACAAGGTCCAGCCGGCCGTGGCGCCCTTCGGCTAGCTCGTGTGGCGCTGGCGCGAGCGAGAAGCCAGACGGGCGCTCAGCCCGTCAGCTTCCTGCGCCCGCGGAGCGCGTTACCGCGTCGTCGCGAGCGCGACGGCCATGATCGCCGCCGGATTGCCCGGCGGCTGGCCCGGAAGAGGATCGATCACGTCGAATTGCACAAACCCGCGAGCCAGCCAGAAGGCGCGCGTCGCCTCGTAAGGCGGATAGTCAGCGGACGCGTCGAGCGTCTTGGTTTCGACGATCTGCACACCGTCAGCGCTCAATTCGTCCAACACGTGGTCGACAAGCCGGGTGCCGAGACCGGCTCCTCGGCGGTCGGGGGCGATTGCAGCCCACAAGATCTCCGCCGCACGCGCGCCGCGGCGCTCCGCAACGATGAAGCCGACGACGACACCTGCGTCATCGATGACCCAGCCATCGTGCTCGCGCAGCTCACGCCGCACCCTGTCAGGCACGTCCTCGGTAAAGAAGTCGGGCAGGCCGAGGACGATCGCCACGCACGCGTCGGCATCTTGCGCGGTCGCGGCCCGTACCGAGGCCATCGCGTCTCAGCGACTCCGATTGGCCGTCTGCGCCATGCGCGAAGCAAACCACACGTCGCTTGTCGATTCTCGTGGCTGCGAGCTCGTGGGTGCGTTCGCCGCGGCTAGGGAGCAGCACCTCGCCACCGCGTCCTCGCGACTGCCGCGCGTCTCGCCCAACGCGACACTCGTCGCCGGCAAAAGGGAACGCCCAAGCGGGTCATGTAAGGATTTGGCGATGGGCGAGTCCACTTCGTTTCGAGCGGCCGTCGTTCAGGCCGCCAGCGTTGGCTTTGACCAGGACAAGACGCTGGCCAAGGCAGAAGCGCTCACTCGTGAGGCTGCCGGCCAGGGCGCCCAGCTGGTGGTGTTCCCCGAGGCCTTCGTGGGCGGCTACCCGCGTGGGTCAGGCTTCGGTGCCGTCATCGGCGATCGCAGTGAGGAGGGACGCGAGGAATACCGGCGCTACTGGGACGGCGCGGTCGACGTTCCGGGTCCCGTAGTGGAGGAACTGAGTCGTGTCGCGGCGGAGAGCGGGGTGTTCATCGTCATGGGCGTCGTCGAGCGCGCCGGCGGCACCCTGTACTGCACCGTCCTCTTCTTCGACGACGGCGGGGCGTATCTGGGCAAGCATCGCAAGCTGATGCCGACCGCCTCCGAGCGGCTGGTGTGGGGATTCGGGGACGGCTCGACCATGCCGGTGTTCGACACGTCGCTCGGCCAGTTGGGCGCGGTCATCTGCTGGGAGAACTACATGCCGCTGCTGCGCATGGCGATGTACGCGAAGGGCATCGAGATCTATTGCGCTCCGACCGCGGACGCGCGCGAGGCGTGGCAGGCGACGGTCCGGCATATCGCGCTAGAGGGGCGGTGCTTCGTACTGTCCGCCAACCAGTTCGCGCGCCGCAGCGACTACCCGGCGGATCACCCGCTGCCGGACGACGATCCGGACGCCGTGATCTGCAGTGGCGGCAGCGTCATCCTCGGTCCGCTCGGCGACGTGCTGGCGGGCCCGCTGACCGAGGGAGAGGGGATCCTGGTGGCGGACCTCGACCGAGATCAGATCGTGCGTGGCAAGTTCGACTTCGACGTCGTCGGGCACTACGCCCGACCCGACGTCTTCTCGCTCACGGTCGACGAGTCGCCGCGCGCACCGGTGCAGCCCAGATAGAGCCCGCCCAAGTCCACCTTCGTCGGCGAGCTACACACCGGTGCTGCTCTTCGCGCAAAGGGGCACTCAGCCGTGCGGCTCGGTCGCGCTCTTCGTTCGCGTTCTTAGCGGTAGGTGCCGCGCCCGGTGCGCTTCGTCGCTTGCGCTCGCCGCGATCGAGCGTGGTATGGATGGCACTGTGGCTGACTCGATTGCCACGCCTCGCCTCAGACTCCTCCCGCTAACGCCGTCGTTGCTGCGCGCCGTGGCCGGCGGCGATCTGGCTGAGGTCGAGCGGCAACTCGGCGCTCGTGTGGGGAAGGGGTGGGAGGAGGGCGTGCCGGCAAAGCTACGACTCGAACAGCTCGCAGCCGACCCCTCGGAGCAGCCATGGCTGGTTCGCGCCATGGTCGCCTCGACGCCTCGACGGGTGATCGGATGCGTCGGCTTCCACGCGCCGCCAGATGACGACGGCCGCGTGGAGATCGGCTACGACATCGTGGCGGCCGAGCGCCGAAAAGGGTATGCGCGCGAGGGGATCCGGGCGCTGCTCGACTGGGCGTGGGCGACCGGACGCGTGCGGACGTGCGTCGCTTCCGTGAGTCCGCACAATGCGCCCTCCCTCTCCCTCATCCGCTCGTTCGGATTCCGGCATGTCGGCGACCAGATCGACGAGATCGACGGACTGGAACTGGTCTTCGAGCGGCGCCTGCCACTCGCGCCCTGAACGGCGCCGCAGATCCTCATCGCGCAAAGCAGCACTCGTGCGAGCCCTCTCGAGTAGCTGGTGCCGACTGCGCATGGACGGCGAGTGTTCGCCGTCGTCGCTCGCCCATACCGGGTTATCCGCGAAACCGAACGCTGCGCTGCGAGGCACGACGGGCACTCCGGACGGCGGACTACTTCGAGCTCACAGTCGACCAGACCGGCGAGAGCCGGCCGAGGACGGCCGAGGACGGACACGCCGGGGAGGCGCCGGCTTACCGCACGCGCCGCTCGCATCCCCGCACGCGATCGCGGCGGTCGGCGCGCACGCGGTCTTTTCGACCGGGACCGCAGTCGAGCAGGTCGCGGCCGGGGCCGCCGATGAGGAGGTCGCTGCCGGGGCCGCCGACGACGCAGTCGTTGCCGCGGCCGGCGCGGATGACGTCGTTACCGCGGCCGCCGAAGATGACGTCTGAGCGGGCGGTGCCGCGGAGGCGGTCGGCGCGCCGCGTCCCGCGCCAGATGCGCGCGGTCGACGGGGCGCGGCAGCCGCGAGGAAGCCGGACGCCGGCTGCCGACGCGGCGACCGCCCCGGCCGGCGTCGCCCCAGCGAGGAGGATCGTGTTCGCCGGCGTCATGGGCGATGAGGGCGCGGACGGTGCCGGAGCCGCCGGAGCCTCGGCCGGCACCTCGATCGCCGGCCGCGGCGCCGGCACGAGCCAGTCCGGCAGCGCGACGTCGTCGCCCGCGCGGAACTTGAAGGTGCCGCGCGCCGCGAGTCGCTTGTCGTCGTAGCACCGCCGCTCGAAGCTCGTGTCGAACGACCGGAGCGTGCCATCCGGCATGTACGACATCGAGTTCACCGTGAACGCGCTCGCGGTCTGGTTGCACCAGGCGGGGCCGCCGTCGACGCGGACGCCCGGTCCCGGCCCGTCGGCGTTGCCCTGCGCGCCGGAGAACGTCATCCCGGGCTTGAGCTTCTGACCGTTGCCGGCGTAAAGGTCGAGGTTCCACCACTCGTGCGAGTCGTCGTGGTTGTCCACGTGCAGCCGGACGATCGGGTTCGGCGAGAATTCCCAGCCGGTGAAGCTGCTGTCAGCCGGCCGATAGGAGTGCATGCCGCGGTCATCGGCCGGGGCGGCGACGTCGCCGTCCAGGACCTCGATGTCGGCACTGGTCGTCCCACCGTGGAGGAAGCCCTCTAGCGTCGTCGCGTGAGTTGCACCGGCGCTGTCGGCGATCTCCAGGCGAGCCGTGTGCGAGCCCGGAGCGACCGGGTTGAACCCGACCCGCACCATGCACGGCGGGGCGTGGCCCGTGCACGCGTCGTCGACGACCTTGAACGAGTCGTCCCCGGCGACCGCCACATGAACGGCCGCGGCGGTGCCGTGGTAGACGACGGTCGCCGGCGCCGCCGGCCACCAGCCGTCCGTCACCGGCCAGCGCAGGATCCCGGGCGTCACGTCGGCGGCGGAGTCCGGCACCCACGCTCGCCAGCGCACCTCACCGAACGCCGACGACCGGGAGCCCTCGCAGTGGTGGTCGAAGATCGCCCACAGGCGCGTCGGCGCCCCGGCCGTGTCGAACGCCACGTCCAGCACCTCCATGCGGCCGGCGACGACGTTGCAGCCGCGGTTGCCGACGCTGAGCGCAAGCCCGGGCCGCGGCGCCTCCTCAAATGGGTAGCGCTCCACCTGCGTCCAGTTGAACGGGCGCAACTTCTCGCCCGGCGGCGGCGCGACCTCGAGGCTCATCCCCTCCCCGGCGGCCACCGCGCCGACCGCAGCGCCGCCGTGTCCATAGTCGTCGGATGTCGAGGTGACTCCGGCGCCGTACGCATTCCGCGGGATCCCTTTGCCGAGGAAGTTGTCAGCGTCGCTGTTGACGCTCAGAGACGTGACCGTCGCGCCATGCGCCGCGGCTGGTACGAAGGCCAACCAGAGCACCGCCGCGACCATCCGACGCATGTGACTCCTCCTACCCACGCGAGGCCGCTCACGATCGCGCCGCGCGGATCCGGCTCAACCGCTCGGCGTGGGTTCGACCGAGGGCCGCGTTGGCTCCAAGAGCAGCGCGCGGAGATAGAGCGCGTAGCGCCCGATGGGCTGGCTAAGCGATGGCTTGTACGCGAAACGAAGTCGCAGTCGTGGAGTGCTCAGATTCGCGCAAAGCAGCACTCGATCACCGAACGGCGCACCGCCGGAGTGCGGCGAAGTAAGCAGGGGCCGGTCGGAGCGGATATCGATGTCGATGCCTGACCGGCCGATACGCGCAAGCGCAGGCGCGCCGCGGATGTACGCCCGGCCGACACCGCTTGGCTGTTGACGGTCACCAACTTGACGCCGCGGCTGTCCACCGCGGAGAGGAGCGTAGGGTCGGTCGGTGACCCAGTCCTACCGTCCGTGCGCGCGCTCGCCCCCGGTCGGCTCCCGGCTCCAATCATCTGATCGAACCGAAGGAGCTTTGCCATGCGTCGGACACTCGTGCTGAGCGCGGTGCTCACAGTTGTGGTGGCAGTCACGGGGATTGGGGTGGCCGCGTCGTCACCAGGCTCCGGCGGGCACCGTGGCGACCACGGCCATGGTGCACGCTTCCATGTCCTACGGGTGGAGCGGAACGCGGGGACGGACAAGGTCCTCGATCTCGACCATTCCGGGTCAACAAGTGCCCTGACGATCGGCGATGAGACGGTGGGCACCGCTGAATTCTTCATCGGCGACCGCGAGGTCGGTAAGGACGGCGTGGTCTGCACCAAGGTCCGTGCCCCCGAGTGGTTTCAGTGCGTCGCAACGAACTCGTTTGAGAAGGGAGACCTGACGGTCCAGTTCCTCGGTGATTTTACGTCACCCGACCCGGGTCATTTTGCGATCACCGGCGGTACGCGCGCCTATTTCGGTGCCACCGGCGAGGTCACCTTCGTCGACAAACCGGCGCCTGCCCGTGACGAGGTCACGTTCCGCTTCGTCACTCCGCGTTGAGTTCACCGTCGACACGGGTCGGCGCTGTCGGTCGACGCCGGCCCGTCGGTCGGATTCTGCTCGCGCGCCACTGGCTTTGTGGCGCTGAACCAGCGCCGCCTCGGAACCGCGCGGACTCGCGCTCTAGCACCGAGGCACAAGGGGCAGTTGATCGGGATGCGCCCCCGCTGTCGCTTCTCGCGCAAAGCAGCACTCGCAGGGTCCGCCCCCCGACGCGCCGGCAGGCAAACGCGGTCTGATGGGTCCTGCGCGGGGTGGATGAGCCCAACCATGTCGACGGCTCCGGCAGAAATAGCAAGCCGCCCGCGTTGCTAGGCCATGAAGGTCCCGACAAATGCGCCGACACGAACACAATGAAGCTGAAGATCGTGATCCTCATCTCCGTCGCGGCAGTCGTTTTTACGGTGACGCCCGCCGCCCACGCCAAGACCTACATCGGATGTGCGACGGACGCGCACGACGTTAAGCCGCGCGCGGCGCCCAAGACGTGCAACACCTGGTACCCGTGGCTTTCGCACGCGGAGTCGGCCGGGAGGTTGACGCAACTGCGCTGGCGCCATTGGGGTTCGCGGCGGGCGACCGCTACGGCGATCGTGCTCTATCGCACCTCGCGCGTTCGGACCAAAGTTGTGGCGTACCGGCCGCGGAGCGTCTACGGCATGCGCGCCTATTCGAAGCTCCACACCAAGACCAAGTACGGCGGTGGGACGATGAATCTGCCGTGGGGATACGACCTCTGGCCCCTGTTGTAGCGCTGGTCACCCGACCAAACGGCGTTTTCGGATCCGTGGCACTCAGTGACGGTTCCAGGCACGAGAGGCATTAGAGCCGTGTTGTCGCCGCCTACTGCTTGTCGCGCAACGCAGCGCTCAAGGCGGCGGCGCCGCGGAGTCCCCTGGTCGGCGATAGCAGAAGCGCTCGTAGGGTTCGGGCATGGCGACTGACGAGACCGTGAGCGCGCAAGCGGCAGGGCATAGCCCGCCGATGTTCCCCGAGGAGCTTCAGTGAGGCTGGTGGGGAAGCGCGTGGTGCTGCGACCCGCGCGCCGTGAGGACGCCGACGTGCTTGCTCAAGGCTTTCAGGAGGACCCGACCATGGGTGCGATGCTCGGCATGGAGCCCGAGCAGGAGAACGCCGAGTGGCTGCGCGGGACCGTGCGTCGGCGGAGCACCACGACGCCGAGGAACCCACCTCGTACTGGTTCGCGATCGACGATCCCGCGAGCGGGGAGCTGGTCGGCGAGATCGGGCTCGTCGGTATCTCGCGACCGAACCGACGCGCGGGGCTCAGCGTGCTCGTGCTGCCCGGATTCCGACGTGCCGGGGTCGGGCGCGAGGCGATCGAGCTGTTGGTGGGCTGGGCGCAGGACGAGCTCGATCTGCACCGGGTGCACCTGCACACCTACCCAGAGAACGTCGCCATGCAGCGGCTCGCTGAGGCGGCCGGCTTCCGCCGCGAAGGCGTCCTGCGGGACTACGCGTTCGAGCGCGGGCGCTTCGTCGACAATGTCGTCTACGCTCGGCTGCGGTCGCCCTAACGCTCACCCGAGAGAGCCATCATTGTGGCGCTAGTCGCCGGACGCGCCGGATGCCGCTTGGAGCCATAAAGCAACCCAGCCGGCGCTTTCGCGTTTCGCGCGAAGAGGCACTCGCAAGGCTTGCTCGACTCGACGGCTGCTGGGTGTGGCCGGACGCGCTCCGACTTGGCATCCGACGTTGGTCGTAGCGTCGCGCAGATGGATCCCTCGGGAGAGCGTTCGTGAGCGCGTCGCGCTGGGACCGGGTGCGCCGCATCGCGGGCTGGAGCGGCGCAACAGTGACGTTCGTGCTGTCAGTCGTGGGCGCGTACACCGGCACAAAGGCGTGGCAGGAAGCGCGGCGTGTGGACATTCGACTCGTCGCCGAGCCGCACGAGGTCAACTTTTTCGAGGACTCGAGCGTGCTGCATGTCGGAATCGTGAATTCGTCACAGCGCGGCGTGGTGCTAGATCGTGGGCGCGTGCTCGCATTTGGCCGCAAGATCGGCACCGTGAGCCGGCTCCTTCCAGACGAGGCGTCGGGTGCGGCGTCGCCGCGCGACCTCCCGTACACGTTGCCGGGGCAGTCAAGCCTCACCGCGAACGTGGAACTCGTGCTCGACGTTGGTGAAGTAAGAGACGGGTTGGTCCGGCGCCTTGAGCGGCGCATCAAACAGGCCTCGCGGACGTCGCTGACGCTCGAGTTGTCGTTCAGGCCAGGAGGCATCGAGCGGATCGACGTCCCCCTGAGGAGCGAGGAGAGCGGGCTGTTGGGGCTCTCGACACTGGAGCAACCCCCATGGCGAGTGTTGGTGCTCGCGACCAACGGACAGAGTCAGAGCCTGATTCTGCGGAACGGCGCAGGCGGCCCACGGACGCCCGAGGTCGCGCGACTGCAGTTGTGGGGCTCGCAGGGTCGCCGCGGCCGACCGATCGCGACGATCACGCGACCTGTGCAGGCGCCGCTCCCGTTGCCCAAAGGGGCCTCGCGACGCGGCTACGAATACGCCCTCAGCGTCGGTGGGGAAGTGGTGTCGACCGGCGGACTCGTGGGGCCGATGCGGCGATGAGCATGGCGGAGCCGTGATCGTGTCGATCCAGAAGGTGCGACTACGGCGGTTGAGGAGCAGCAGGTCGTCGCGTCCTCATGGCTGCCGCGTTTCGCGCACAGCGGCACGCACAGCGGCACTCACAAGGCGCGGCCGCTCGGTACTGGTTCTTGTCGAAGCAGGGCGTTTCGGGCGCCAGAGCGGAGACACTCGCTTCTCGTCCTGAGCGAGCGCCTGCCCAAGCTCGTCTGATCTGAGACGCTCGCTCCTCAGCCTCGGTGACCTTGCGTGGTGCGGGAGCGCTTAGGTCGCCGGTACCTCCACGACGACGCGGCGTCCGCCGATCTGGCCGTCGATTCGGAGCTTGGTCGCGCCTGGGCCAAACCAGACGCCGCTGACCTGGACCTGGCCGAAGGAGCCGGGGACGACGAGGGCAACGTTGGCATCGATCGTGCTGGTCTCGAAGTCGTAGCGGCCGTGGCCGGTCACGCCGACGTCTTCGACGAAGCGGGCGTGCGCGAGATCGACGGACACGCCGGTGTCCGTCGTCGGCGGAGTTGACCACGCCGCCACGCAGGCCGACGCCGTGATCGGTCGGTCCGGCGATGAAGACGCGCCGGAACGCGTCGACGACCGTGGCGGCTGCCGCGGCGGCGAGCCGGCGGTCGGCGCGCGTCGACTGGTCCTCGTCGGAAGCGGGCAGCGCCGGTCGGAGGCGCGTCGCTCGTGCGTGCGAACCGACCGACGCCGGGGAATCTCGAAGGGCGCGCCGGGGAGCGCAGCTCGCGTCGCCCGCGGCCCCGGTCAGGAAGAACCGCTGGACAAGGCCGACGGCGCATTCGGAGTTGACGCCGAAGATGGTGACATGCCCGGAGGAGCCGATGTCGATGAGCCGGTTGCTCGGGAAGACCTTGCGGACGGCTCCGGCGATCTCGCCGGTGCAGGAAGATGTCGTACTCGGCGGTGAGCACGAGCGCGGGGACGCCGCGGGCGGTCGCGCCGTCCGGAACCGGTCGCTCGCGCTCGTGCGAGGGCGACGGCCAACCGATGCACGGGTCAGGCAGCCAAGCGCCGAGCGGCGCCGGCGATACCCAGCCGTCGAGGAGAACGGTGCGAACTGCCGCCGACCGAGGCTCCTACGGGCGGCCTCGAACTGCCTCTGGCGCTCCTCGAGGGACGCCCGCGGGTCCCACTGGAAGGGCTGGTCGCTGCAGAAGCGGGCGGCGTTGAGGCCGGCCGAGAAGATCTCCGGCGGATCGGGCGGGAAGGTGACGAGCGGCTCGGCGGCGAGCCGCAACAGCGGCGCGGGATCGCCGCGGCGCAACGCTCGCGCGGCGGCCGCCACCTCGCTCTGCGCCGTGAAGCCTCCCGAGTCGCCCAAGAGCCGCTGGATCAGCGTCGCTTCGTCGACGTGGACCGTGTGCGGGTTCCCGAGCGAGTCAAACGCGGACCCGTCGACCGGCGCGGCGCGCAGGCGCTTCGCCAGCCACGCCAGCTCGGCGGCCGGGTGACGATGATCGCGGCGGCAGTGCTCGGATCGCCGGCAGATGCGTGTCACCAGCCGCGGGAGGTTCCGGGCGACCTGTGTCGCCCACGGGTCGAAGTCGACGAGCGGGAACGGGGAGTCGAGCACCACCGAGCCCATACGCCTCGGATACCGGACCGCGTAGGCCTGGGCGTCGGCGGCGGCGTAGGAGAAGCCGTAGAAGTCAAAGCGCTTGACGTCCAGGGCGGCGCGGACGGCCTCGATGTCCTGCGCGACGTCCGCGCTGCCGTAAAGGTCCGACCGGGTCCCGAGCTGGGCGCCGCACGCGCGGACCGCCTCGTAGCGGCTCGCCGCCGGGCTGCTGTACCGACGGGCAGTCGATGGCCTGCGACAGGCCGGTGCCGCGATAGTCGATCAGGACGACGTCGCGGCGGTCCCGAAGCGGCCCGAAGAGGTAGGACACGAACCCCTCGCCGCCGGCCTGCGTGGCCGAGACCCCCGGGCCTCCGAACGTGACGAAGATCGGCCGTCCCGGCACGGCCGCGGCGTCCGTGTGCGGAAACACCGCGAAGAAGATCCCGATGCTCTCGCCGTCCGGTCGATCGCGATCGAGCGGCACGGAGACGCGGCCGCACAGCGCGCCCGGCACCTCGTCACACGGACGGAGGTCCGTGCCCGACAGGGCGGGCGGAGACGCGGGCACGCCGTCCGCCGCGGCGGAGCGGATCAGCGACGCGGCGTTCCACGGACGCGGCGCGGTCACATCCGGCGGCCGTGCGGAGGGCCACGCCGCCGCCTCGACAGCGGAGAAAAGGAGGACAAACGCGACCAGCGGAGACAAGGTCCAGCGCATTACAGTCCTTTCGCGCGAAGGCAAACTCGACGCTACGCCCGGGCGCCACGCGAGTCAAGACACGACGAGCGCGCCCCCTACCCTCGCCGTCTGCGCCGGCGCCGCGAGCCCGCGTTCGCGCTCAAGCAACCATGCGCTCCCTGCGACGCTCACGTCAGCGGAGGTCGATCCATGACACTTCGTGCTCGTCCCTTGCAGGCGTCTGGTTTGGGCTGGGCGTGACACTCGCTTGCAGCTGCGAAGTGGAACCGTGATCCGCTCGTTGATCGTCCCGGCCGTCATGCAGCCGCTCGGCGAAGCGCCCCTGGAATTTGGGGGGACACAGGGGCCCGCTTGCGCGGGCCGCTGTGATCGAGCGTGGGTGCTCCTCGGGCGTCAGTGCGAGCGCCCGACGACGCCGCGCTGCAGGGAGCGCGTGCGGATCAGCGCGAAGCCCGCGCCGCCCAGCGCGACGAGCAGCGCGAAGCCGGCCAGGATGGTCGGCAGCGCGTCATCGACGTCGCGCACGATCGTGCGCTCGGGCCGGTTGACGGTGATCGTGGTGGGCGGGTCGTACTCGGGCGCGCGGCTCGCGCCCGGGTGGTCGATCGGGGTGTCGCCGGCCTTCGGGGCCGGGGCGACGGGCTGGGCGAAGTCGGCGGGGGTGTCGCCGATCCTCGGCGTCGGCGCGGACTTCGGGTAGTCGGCCTTGGTGTCGCCCGGCGTCTGGGCGAGTGCGCCGGCGGACGCTGACAGGGGCACGCAGAGCGCGAGGACGGCCGCGGTGCGGATGCGGCGGAGGGAACGGCGATGGGAAGTCATGAGGGGGCTCTCCTCGGGTGGTTGGTGGGTGAAGCGACGCGGGAGGCGCTGCTGGGACGGCCGACCAGGCCGCCGAAGGTGTCGTGCGAGACGGGCTCGAGGCGGAGTGACAGCTCACGCACGCGCGGCAGTCCGTAGGCGTGGTGGGGGTTGTACGGCGGGACGAGCTGGGACGTGGTGGGCATGGCGGCCTCCTGAGCGGTGCTGAGTGGACGCTGGGGAGGCTTGCGCCCGCCGGTAGGGCCGCCGGTGGGAAGCCCGGTAAACGCTGGTAGTCGCTCCTTGCGGTCACCGCTCGCGCGCGGGTAGGGTCGACCTAGGCAAGCGCTGCCGGGGTGGCATGGACCTTCGTGTTCTGGGACCCGTTGAGGCCAGCGTCGATGAGCGGGAGGTCGCTATCGGTGCGGGCAAGCCGCGCGCGCTTCTGGCGATGCTCGCGTTGAACGAGGGTTCGCCGGTCTCGGCAGAGCGCCTGATTGACGGGTTGTGGGGCGAGAAGCCGCCGGCGACCGCGCCCAAGATGGTGCAGGTCTACGTGTCGCAGCTGCGCAAGGCGCTGGCGGGCAGCGGGAACGGCGCGGAGATCGTCACCCGCGGGCGCGGCTACGAGCTGCGGCTCGGCGGCGGCGATCTCGACGTCCGGCGCTTCGAGCGTTTGGTGGCGGAGGGGGCGCCGCGCGCCGCGCTGGCGTTGTGGCGTGGGCCGCCGCTCGACGATGTCGCCAGCGGAGCCGTTCGCCCCGCTGGAGATCCGCCGGCTCGAGGAGCTGCGGGTCGCAGCGATCGAGCTTGCGATCGAGCACGACCTAGCCGCGGGCCGGCACCACGAGGTGATCGGCGAGCTCGAGGTGCTGGTGGCCGAGGAGCCGCTGCGTGAGCGGCTCCATGCCCAGCGGATGCTGGCGCTGTATCGCTGCGGCCGCCAGGCCGACGCGCTGGACGCCTACCGCCAGGCGCGAACCGCGCTCGTGGACGCGATCGGCGTCGAGCCCGGGCCGGAGCTACGGCGACTGCACGAGGCGATCCTGCGCCAGGACCGAGCGCTCGACCTCCCCGCGGAGGAGGCGATCGAGCTGCCGCTCGAGCTCGACGCCGCGACACCGCTGGTCGGGCGCGACGACGAGCTGACGTCACTGCGCGAGCACCGGCGCCACGCCCACGGTGGCGCCGGCCGGATCGTCCTGATCGCGGGCGGGCGCGGGATGGGCAAGACGCGGCTTGTGGCCCAGCTGGCCGACGATGTCCATCGCGACCGCGGCGTCGTGCGCTACGCGTCCGGTGCCGGCTTGCCGGACGCCGCGCGCGCCGCGCTCCAAGCCACCGCGGCGGCACGGCGCCCGACGCTGCTCGTGCTCGACGACGTCGACCAGGTCCCTGAGGAGGTGCGGGCGTTGCTCGACGAGCTCGCCCGCGGCCTGGCCTCGCTGCCCGTGCTCGTGCTCGCCACTGCTGAGGACCCGGGTGCGCTGGCCGACCTGCATGCGGACGCGGTGGTGGTCAGGCTCGGGCCGCTGGACCTCTCTGGCGTGGCCACGGTCGCCCGTCTGTATGCGCGCGACGACGCCGAGGTGCCTGTCGAGCAGCTCGCCGAGGCCAGCGGCGGTGTCCCCCAGCGGGTGCACCGCGCCGCAGCCCAGTGGGCCCGCGCGGAGGCAGCACGGCGCCTGAGCGTGACCGCAGCTCGCGCGGCGAGCGAGCGCTCGGGTTTGCGCGCGACCGAGGATGACCTCGCGGGCGACATGGTCGAGCTGCAGGCGGTCCGAGAGCGCAGCGAGGCGCAGGACCGCGACGCTGGCGTCGTGGCGTGTCCCTTCAAGGGTCTCGCCTCGTTTGATGTCGAGGACGCCGATATGTTCTTCGGGCGCGAGCGGCTGGTGGCCAGGATGGTGGCGCGCCTGGCGGGCGCACCGCTCATGGCGGTCGTCGGCCCGTCGGGGAGCGGCAAGTCCTCGGCACTGCGCGCCGGCCTGCTCGCGGCGCTGCGCGCGGGCGTGCTCCCCGGCAGCGAGGGGTGGCCGCTGGCCCTCATGCGCCCGGGGGAGCATCCGCTGCGCACGCTCGAGCAGGCGACGGTCGGTATCTCCCCGGAGAGCCGGATGATCCTCGCGGTCGATCAGTTCGAGGAGGTCTTCACCGCCTGTCGCGACGAGCGCGAACGCAGCGCGTTCGTCGAAGCGTTAGTCACCCGCGCGCGCGGTCCTCGCCGCCGCTCACTCGTGCTCGTTGCCATCCGCGCCGACTTCTACGGCCGCTGTGCGGCCTACGCCGAGCTGTCGACGTTGCTCGACGCCAACCACTTGCTCGTCGGCCCGATGCGCCGCGACGAGTTGCGCCGCGCGATCGAGCTCCCGGCGCAGCGCGCGGCCCTCCACGTCGAGCCCGACCTCGTCGACGCCCTGATCGCCGACGTCAGGGACGAACCCGGAGCGCTGCCGCTGCTGTCGACGACGCTGCTGGAGCTGTGGGAGCAGCGTGACGGCCGGCGCATTCGTATGCACGCCTACGAGCAGGCAGGCGGCGTGCGCGGCGCGGTCGCACGCCTGGCCGAGCGTGCCTACGAGCGACTGGATCCCGACCGCCGCGACGTCGCGCGCCGCATTCTCCTGCGCTTGGCGGGAGGCGGCGAGGGCGACGCCGTCGTGCGGCGGCGCGTGCCCCTCGACGAGCTGCAGGGAGAGGGTGTGGCGGAGGTCCTCGACGTGCTCGCCGACGACCGGCTGGTGACGATCGGCGAGGGCGCGGTGGAGGTCGCCCACGAGGCGCTGCTGCGCGAGTGGCCGCGCCTGCGTGCGTGGCTCGAGGAGGACGTCCAGGGCCGGCGCCTGCACCAGCAGCTCAGCAACGCCGCACGCGAGTGGGACGCCGGGGGGCGCGACCCCGGCGAGCTCTACCGAGGCGCGCGACTGGCCTCGACGCTGGAGTGGGCGGCCGATCACGACGTCGAGCTCAACGCCGGCGAGCGCGGCTTCCTGGGGGAGAGCCGCGCGGCGAGCGAACGCTCGGAGCGCCGCGTGCGAGGCGTGCTGGCGGGCGTCGCGGCGCTGCTGGTGCTCGCGGTGATCGCCGGCGTCGTCGCGCTTGACCAGCGCGGCAGCGCGCGCGACGAGGCGACGCGCGGCCGATGCCCAGCGGCTGGGCTCGCGCGCCCTCGTCGAGGAGGACTTCGATCGCGCGTTGCTGCTCGCGCGCCAGGGCGCGGCGCTCGACGACACGGTGCGGACGCGCGGCAACCTGCTCGCCGCGCTGCTCAAGGGCCCCGCCGCCATCGGCGTGATGCGCGTCGCCGGCGATCCGCTCACGACGGAGCTCAGCCCGGACGGCGGCACGCTCGCGGTCGGGACCAACTCCGGCGAGGTGCGGTTCTTCGACACGCGCGCGCGGCGCCGCTCGGCCACGCTGCGGACCACCCCGGCGCGCGCCCCCGTCTTCGGGCTGGCCTACAGCCCCGATGGTCGTCGCCTGGCGGTCGCGCACAGCGACATCCCGGGCGAGACCCTGCACTACGCGGGGCCTTTCGGGTTCGTAGTCGTGGTGGTCGATGTCCGCACTCGCCGGACCTTGCTCCGCGTGACGCTTCCCCGCGAGCGGCCGTTCAACGGGGTCCGCTTTTCACCGGACGGACGGACGATCGACGTCACGCTGTTCACGCAGGGCTTCCCCGTGCCCGAGGCTGCGACGTTCACCCGCTTCGACGCAGGGACCGGCCGTCGGGTGCTCGGCCCGGTGCGCGTGAACCACAGCGGACGGTTCTCGCCGGCCGTCCAGACGCGGCCCGACTCGCCCGTGCTGATCACGAGCGACGGGCGCCGGATGGTGGTCGCCGAGGACCGCAAGATCTCGGTCAGGGATGCGGCAACCGGCGCGGTCCGGGACCGCTTCGACACGGGCGCCTACGACAGCTTCTCGACGGCCTACGCACTGAGTCGCGACGATCGCACGCTGGCGATCGGCGGCGAGGACGGCTCCGTGCGGTTTCTCGACCTGCGCAGCGGGCGATCGCTCCCGGCCTCCGGCCGTCATGCCGCCGCGGTGACCGGCGCGCGCTTCACGACCGACGGTCGCTGGCTCCTCACGACGGCGGACGACGGAACCACGATCCTTTGGGACGTCCGCAAAGCGGCGGCCGGCGAGACGCTGTCGGGCCAGTCCGGGAGCATCTTCTCGCCGCGGCTGACGCGCGACGGGCGAACCCTCTACACGACGTCCCTGAACGGCACCGTCTTCGTGTGGGACCTCCTTGGCTCACGGCGGCTCGGCCGGCCGTTCAAGATCGGCGCTGCCGGGCAGCCAGGAAGCGTCGTTAGCGGGGACGGCCGGCTGATCGCGGCGGGACAGGACGACGGCGCGATCAGCATCGTCGACGCACGCACGCTGAGACCGCGCGGGACCTTCCGAATCGTTCGCGACGGCTCGATCTCGAGGATCGCCTTCGTCCCCGGCAGCCACCTGCTGATCGTGGGCAGCGATAGCGACTTTGTCGCGCTCGTCGACGCCGACCGAGGGCGTGTCGTGCGGCGCCTGCCCGGTCACCGCGGGTTCATCCTCACCCCAGGCATCAGCGCCGACGGGCGCCTGCTCGTCGCCACCGGCACCGACGACAACAGCGTGCGCCTGTGGTCGCTGCCGGACGGGCGCCAGTTGGGAGCTCCGCTGCGCTTCCCCCGGATGGTGTACAGCGCGCAGCTAAGCCCGGACGGTCGCTGGCTCTCGATCGTTCTCATCGCCCAGACCGACGTGCCCGAGACGCTCGAGATATGGGACGTCCGGCGCCGCCGCCGCGTGATCCGGGAGCGACCCGGTGCCGGCACCGCTCATGCGCAGTTCAGCCCCGACGGCCGGCTGCTGATCGTGCTCAACAACCGCGGCACGGCGCAGTTGCGGTCAACCAGCACGTGGAAGCCGGTGGGCCATCCGTTCGTCGGCCACGCCGGCGCGCTCTCCAGCGCGGCGTTCAGTCGCGACGGCCGGACGCTCGCCACGGGCAGTGTGGACGGCACCGTGCGACTGTGGGACATCCCGACCCAGCAAGCCATCGGCGCCCCGCTGCCGGGCCTGCCCAATCAGCAGGTGTCACCGACGTTCATGCCCGACGGCACGCGGCTACTCGCCAGATACGGCACCGGCCGCGCCTACCTCTGGGACATCGGGCCAGAGTCGCTCACCCGCCACGCCTGCCAGATCGCCGGGCGACGGCTCACGCGCGCCGAGTGGCGCGAGTTCCTGCCCAGGCGCGACTACGACCCCGCCTGCTGAGCCAGCCCCGCGACCCAGTACGCGCCGACGCCCACCGCCCCGTGAGAGCGCACGTGACGAGCCCCCGCCACCCGTCTCGCTTCCGAACCACGACCGCCCGTCCGTCCGGGGTAGCGCGCGAGAGCGACGCTAGCTCCTGGATTTCGACGAAGGAAACCCTCTTCAGCTCCCCGCTCGACGCACTGGGCGTTGTCGCGCTGACAATCCGCGGTAGTCCACGCCGACGCGTGCCCCGCAGCCGCTTCGGCTCGTAGCAGCCGCTCGTCCTGTTGGAACCCAAGCGCGCTGTCGCAATGCGCGACGAGCGGGCGTCTCAGACGACACTCGGGAGACGCCCGCTCTGGACGACAAGCAGGCGTGTCGCGCGGTGCGCCCTCGCTCCTGCAATTCGCGCAAAGCAGCACTCACCAGCGCGGCCCCCGGATCTACGTTCGCGTCTGCTGCGAGAGCGTGCGCGTACTACACGCGGTAGAGGAACGTGTAGGCCGCGGACGGACCGCTCTGGGCCCACTCCGCGAGGCAGTAGCGGCAGGTGCTGCTGTCGTCGGAAGGCACATCGACCGTGCTCGGCGGGCGACCCTCGACGACCTCGGCGTCGATGCGAATGCCGTGCAGGGGGCCGTCGACCAACACGGCCGTGATGGTCGGCCCGCGCACTTGGTCGGAGCCGCGCGGCCCGAACGTCAAGTGCTTGCGGAGCATCTGCGCACTCGTCATCTCGTCGTGCGCTCCTATGCGGTCTCGCCGGCGTCAGCGATGTGCGACCGCGCCGCGGCGACTTTGCCCCGGTCGGCGTTCAGCCCCTTGGCGAGGTCGCCGGTCGTGCAAAGCGGGTGCTCGTTCAGGTATTTGCTGACGCGCTCCTCTATGTCGTCCTTATGCAGTCGCGCGGTAGCTCGACGACTGTGGGCGCGACGCGCGGTCGCTCGACGCGCGGAACGTCGCGGTACCACTGGCGCTGTCGGCCGCAGTGGGGTGGGTGCGTCGTCCACGGTGCGATGCGGTTGCATTGCGGTGACCTCCCGACCCTCGTGGAGGGTGTCGCGCGAGAGGAAGAGGGAACGAGACCCAGACGCGTGAATCGACTCGGCTCGGCCCCGCGGGTCTCGATCATGGCCTCGAGCTCCGCTCCTCGGCGCGGTCGCGCTTCGGTGGCTTTCGGCTCCGAGGCTGAAGTCCTGCCCGCAGGGTCAGCCACCACCCACAGTACTCCCTTCCGGGCCGATAACAAGCAAGCGCCTGCGGCCGCCTGGATAAGAAGCAACAGCGGCCGAGATGGTCGTAGTCGAAGCGCTGCGCGCGGCGAGTGCTCCTATCGCGTGGAGGGGGCACTCGGCCGGGTGCCGCGCTTACAAGCGAGCGGGTCGAGCAAGGACGCGTGGAGCGAAGCCTCCTCGCGGTCGGTTCGCGGCGCCACGCAAGCGCTTCGTTCCCCGGCCACGGGGTCCAATCCGGGGTCCAAACTGAGGGCAACCGAGCCCAACTCAGGACAACTCGAACCCGCTCTAGACGGCTGAATCCGCTTCCACACAACCAGAACCTTCCGGCTGGGGGCCGGGCGGTCGCAGGTTCAAATCCTGTCTCCCCGACTCAAAGCTCCTGCAACTAGCATTGTTCGCACAAACGGTGTAGCGACGATACGGGGTCCAAATTGGACATCCGGGGTCCAGTTTCTGCAATCGGGCGAGAAACGGTGCTTGGCGCGGTGGTGCCGATTCCGGGCGATTGTGCGCACCCGGTTCCGATCGCACAGAATCGACCATGTTCGAACGTCTATCGAGAGCGCGCGAGACTCAAGCTCTCGGTCACGATGCGCGGGGGGTGCGCGTGCAGGAGCCCGAACGCGTGCCGACGCGATGTTCGATGTCGGCCAGCGCCAAAGCCCACAGGTGCGGCGGGAGAGAGCGAGTCTGCGGCTGATCTCGTCACGCGCGATGAGGGGCTGATGGCGTGGGCGGTCCTGTGTCATCTCGCGCGGACGACGGTCACGCTGAAGGCGTCGCGTTGGCGCTTGAGCGCGTTCATGTCGCCGTCGAACTCGCCGATGCGCACGATGCCGGCGAAGTACGGCGCGTCGCTGTCGTAGTAGAGGACGAAGTCGCCACCGGGTGCCCAGTAACCGATGTCTCCGGCGGCGGGATCGTGCCCGTCGGGCGCACCGTCGAGCGACAGCTTCCGGGGGAGGGGCGCGGTCTTCTCCACGTTGTTGTGGTCGCGAAACGTGAGCGTCAGGGGCAGTTGAGCGGCGAGATCGCGGGCCGTGGCGTTTTCGTGCAGCCGCGCCGTGAGCTGCGTGTCACCGAACGTGATCCGGATCGGCGTGCCATCCGGGGCGCCGGGCTCTTCCTGGGCGGAGGTCGGGCCCGGGGCGGGCGTGCTCCGCTCGGGTGTGTCGGCGGCCTGGTCGTCGTCTGCGCCTCCGCAGGCCGGGAGTGTCATGGCTGCGAAGAGCGCGATCGCGAGTGTGTGGCGACGGAGCGTGCGGTTCGTCGTCGGCATGATCCGCGCATTGCGCTTCACTGCGCCGTATAGCCCCCGTCTACGGGCAGCGCGACCCCGTGCACGAAGCTCGCGCCCGGGCTGCAGAGCCACAGGACGGCGGCGGCGATCTCGTCCCCGCGGCCGAGGCGGCCGATGGGCTGGTTTGCCTCGGCTTCGGCGAGGTCGAGCTCGCCCTTGGCGATCATGTCGGTGACCATCGGTGTGTCGATCGTGCCGGGACAGACGGCGTTGATCTGGACGCCGCGTGGCGCGTACTCCAGCGCGGCGCTCTTGGTGAGGCCGAGAACGCCGTGCTTCGTGGCGTGGTAGGAGGCGCGGCCGGGGAGGCCGACGAGGCCGCCGAGCGACGAGCAATTGACGATCGCGCCGCTGCCCTGATCGCGCATCTGGCGGAGCTCGTGCTTCATGCAGTTCCAGACGCCGCGGAGGTTGATCGCCGTGACCCGCTCGAAGCGCTCGGCCGATTCGTCGGCGGCGTCGGAGGGCGGGATCATGATCCCCGCGTTATTGAAGGCCATGTCAAGACGGCCGAAGCTCTCGACGGTGCGCGTGACGAGCGCCGCGACCTGCGCCTCGTCGGCCACGTCGCAGGCAACGCCGAGCGCCTGATGGCCCGCCGCGGTCAGCTTGTCGGTGGCCGCGCGCAGCGCGTCCTCGTTGAAGTCGGCGAGGACCACGGCGGCGCCCGACTGGGCGAAGGCGAGAGCCGTGTCGAGCCCCATGCCGCCGGCGGCGCCGGTGACGACGGCGACTTGACCGGTGAAGTCGTATGTCGGGTTCACGCGGACCGACCGCCGCTGTACTGCTCGTCGGTGACGTGCTCGCCCCAGGTGACGGGGCTGCCGTTCTCGTCGTTCTGCTGCATGGCGATGTGCACCATGAAGCGGTTGGGCGCGGCGCCGTGCCAGTGGTTCTCGCCGGGCTCGAAGAAGACGCGGTCGCCGGGACGGATCTCCTCGATCGGGCCGCCTTCGCGCTGGCACAGGCCAACGCCTTCGGTGACGAAGATCGTCTGGCCGTGCGGATGTGTGTGCCACGCGGTACGCGCGCCGGGCGTGAAATGCACGCTCGCGGCGGCAAAGGTGGAGGTCGCCTCGGGGGTCGCGACGGCGTCGACGTAGACGTCGCCGGTGAACCAGTCGGCGGGCCCTTTCTGGGTGTCGATGCTGCTGTGGGTGATCTGCATCTCGCTGTTCCGTGTGGGTTTGTTGAGGGTGTCTGCGCGGGCCTAGGGGCGGGGCACGAGCCGAAGCGTGGTGGCGCGCGCTTCAGCGGTGACCATCGGCTGGACGTAGCTGGGGTAGCGCGCGTACTTGTTCAAGTAGCCGGCGTCGACGGCATCGTTGGCGGCGTCGTCGGCTTCGGCGAACTCGACGTCGCGCTCGACGCCGCCGGCGCTGATGTGTCCCTGGCGCCGCGCCTTCGCGGCGCGGTACCAGGCGCCGGCGTCGCCGCGCCAGGAACGCACGTACAGCTCGTCGCCGGCGCGGACGACCCAGATGAGCACCGCCCGGCCGGCGCGACCGTCGGCGCGCAGCGGCTGGACGGTCAGCTCCTCCGCCTCGCCGACGCGCGCGAGTTCGTCGCTGGTCCAGGCGGTCGCGGTCATGGCCGCACCAGCACCTTGATCGACTCGCGGTCGGCCATCGCGCGGTAGCCGTCCGGCACGCCATCGAGGTCGACGGTGCGATCGAAGACGCGGCCCGGCTCGATGGTGCCCTCCAGGATGTCGGGCAGCAGGTCGCCGATGTAGGCGCGCACCGGCGCGGGCCCGCCGCCGACTTTGACGTTCTTGAAGAACATCGGCTGCGCCAGCGGGATGGTCTCGTAGTGCGGGACGCCGACGCGCCCGACCCCGCCGCCCGGCCGCGCGATCGCCACCGATGTCTCTGTGGCGTGGTCGGTGCCGACGCACTCCAGCACGCCATGCACGCCAGCGCCGCCCGTGAGCTCCATGACCCGCTGAACGGCCTCCTCGCCGCGTTCCGCGACGACGTCGGTGGCGCCGAGCTCGCGCGCCAGCCTGGTGCGGTCCTCGTGACGACCCATGATGATGATCTGCTCGGCGCCGAGGCGCTTGGCGGCGATCACGCCGCACAGCCCGACCGCGCCGTCGCCGACGACCGCCACGGCATCCCCGGCCTTGACGCCGGCGACCACCGCGGCGTGATGGCCGGTCCCGAGCACGTCGGAGAGCGTGAGCAGCGACGGCATCAGCGCGTCTTCCTCGCCGACCGGCAGCGGGTACAGCGTCCCGTCGGCCAGGGGGACTCGCAGGGCCTCGGCCTGGGCTGCGCCCGTGCTGAGGCCGTCGAAGAAGCCGCCGTGCGCGCACGCCGTATGGAGCCCCTCATGACAGAAGGCGCACGTTCCGTCGGAGAAGGCGAATGGCATCACGACCAGATCGCCGCGTTTGATCGTGCGGACGTCCGCGCCGACGTCCTCGACGAGGCCGATCGCCTCGTGGCCCATCGGTCGGCCGGTCTCGGTCGGCTCCAGGTCGGCGTAGGGCCACAGGTCGCTGCCGCAGACGCAGGCGCTCGTGACGCGGATGATCGCGTCGGTCGGCTCGACGATGGAAGGATCCGGGACGTCCTCGATGCGGACGTCGCCGGCGGCATACATCAGGGTGGCTCGCATGGCTCTAGCTCCTGTTCTCGAAGTCGTTCATTCGCGCCAGACGACGCATCAGGCGACCGCCTTCGCGTCCTCGTGGGCCAGGCTGGTCGACAGCTCGCGGTGCGCGTCGACCTGCGCGAGCAGCAGTAGCGCCTTGTCCTCGACGCCCTCGACGACGTCCTCGCCGGCGGCCCAGCGCAGCGGCGGCTCGGCGGACTCGGCCAGCTGCACGAGCGCCTGGGCGAGCTTGGCCGGATCACCCGCCTGTGTGCCATTCATCGAGGCCCAGAACGCGTTGATCTGCGCGCGGGTGTCGTCGTAGTCGTCGATCGACAGTTCGCCGAAGGTGGTCGACTCGGGCGTCAGCAGCTCGGTGCGGAAGAAGCCGGGCTCCACGATCATCGTCCGGATCCCGAACGGCTGCACCTCGCCGGTCAGGGATTCCATCCAGCCCTCCAGCGCGAACTTCGACGCCGCGTAGGCCGAGCCGGACGGGCTGCCGATCACACCGGCGCCCGAGGAGATCGATACGACCAGGCCGGAGCGCTGCCGGCGCATCACGGGCAGCACTGCACGGGTGACCGTCATCGGGCCGAACAGGTTCACCTCGAGCTGCGCGCGCACCTGCTCGGTCGTGAGCTCCTCGAAGAAGCCGGCCAGGAAGCTCCCGGCGTTGTTGAGCAGCACGTCGATACGGCCGAAGCGCTCGACGGCAGCCGCCGCGGCGTCCTCCGCGCTGTGCGGGTCGGTCACGTCGAGCGCGGTCACGAGCAGCTTCTCGTGCTCGCCGACGGCTGAGCGGACGGTGTCGGGGTCGCGGCCGGTGGCCACGACGTTGTGACCGGCGGACAGGGCCGCGCGGGCGAACTCCACGCCCATGCCGCGACCGGCGCCGGTGATGAGCCAGGTCTTCGTCATGGGCGTCAAAGTAGATCGGCCCTTGGCTCGGAAAGAGGGGCTGCCAGCACCCCTCAGCTAGCCTCGGGCGCGTGGATCGCCGGCGCGAGATCCGTGAGTTCCTGATGTCGCGCCGGGCGCGGCTGACGCCCGAGCAGGCCGGGCTCTACGTGCCGGAGGGCGACGTTCGACGGGTGCCGGGGCTGCGCCGCGAGGAGGTGGCCACCCTCGCCGGCGTGAGCGCGGACTACTACACCCAGCTCGAGCGGGGCGACGTCGACGGAGCGTCCGACGGCGTCCTCAACGCCGTCGCGCGCGCCCTGCGGCTCGACGACGCCGAACGGCTGCACCTCTTCGACCTCGCCCGCCCGGAGGCGACGACACGCCTGGCGTCGTCCGGCGGCGCGATCCGCCCGAGCGTGCAGCGGGCACTCGACGCGTTCACCGGGGGCTTGGCGCTCGTGCGCAACCGACGCTACGACTACCTTGCCGCCAACGACCTGGCCCGCGCAGTGTATGCGGAGGTTTTCGACGGCCGGATCGGCCCGCCGAACCACGTGCGCTACGTGTTCCTCGACGACCGCGCCCGGGACTTCTTCGACGACTGGCCGGCCGTGGCGCATGACACGGCGCGCATCCTGCGCTCCGAAGCGGGACGAGACCCGCACGACCCAGGACCCGCTGAGCTCATCCAGGAGCTTTCGCAGACCAGCGCCGAGTTCCAGGCGCTCTGGTCACAGCACGACGTGCGTCTCCCCGCAGCCGGCCTGCACCGTTTCCGCCACCCGCTCGTGGGCGACCTCGATCTCGTCTTCGAGGCCGCGGCGCTGCGGGCAGACCCCGGCCTGACTCTTCTCCTGGCCACCGCGGAACAGGGCTCGCCGACCGAAGCGGCACTGCGACGGCTCGCAGCGAAGACCGCGCGCGTCGAGTGACCACGGGGTCCAATACGGGGTCCAAACTGAGGGCCACCGAGCCCAACTCAGGACAACTCGAACCCGCTCTAGACGGCTGGTTCCGCTTCCACACAACCAGAACCTTCCGGCTGGGGGCCGGGCGGTCGCAGGTTCAAATCCTGTCTCCCCGATCAACTCCCTGCAAAGATCGCTTAACTCGACTGCGGTGTATCGCGGGTACGTTGCGGGGTGCAAATCGGACTGGATGGCGCGAAAGGGGTCGATTGCGGGGCGGCACCGTTTCAGCGGACCTGCGACCACCCGGTCACTTGCACCCCGTCGACCAATTGCACCCCGCCGGTCGCCGTGTTACTGGCCGCGCGTTTCGGTTTCGCTTTCGCGCATTGCGATGCGAGCGCGTCCGTCGGCGGGACGCCCGCTCGCTCGTCGCCTCAAGCGGGCGTCTCGATGTACCTGCGCGAAGCGACGCCGGCCCGTAAGGCGATCCTTCAGCGACGCGGCGGCTTGGCCGGCGGGCCAGGATTCACTCGGCGCCCGGGTCCGGTGCGGCCGTAGATCTCGGGCGTTCGAAGGGGTCGCGGTCGTGTTGGCTGAGGCGCGTGATGAATTCGACGCGGGAGCTGACGCCGAGCTTGGCGTAGATGTTGCGGGTGTGGGTTTCGATGGTCTTCAGGCTGAGGTAGAGCTCTCGGGCGATCTCGGCGTTGCGTTTGCCGGCGCGCACGAGCGCGGCGACCTCGCGCTCGCGCGGCGAGAGCGATGCGATGCCTTCGGCGTGTCGAGGGGCGGTGGGGCCACGACGCCAGGTGCGGACGCCGAGGCGGCGCAGCTCGCGGGTGGCGTCGTCGCGCAGTCGTTGTGCGCCGAAGCGATCGAAGTCGCTGGCGGCCTGCTTGAGCGCGGCCGCGCCGCGGCTGCGGTCGCCGGTCCGCGCGAGCGCGACACCCTCGATCGTGCGCGAGCGGGTGGCTTCGAGTGGTGCCTCGCTGATTGCCGCGCCGCGCGCCGCCGTCTGGGCAGCTTGTTGTGGTCGTTCTGCTGCGAGGAGCGTCGCGGCGCGGGTGCGCTCGGCGAGCGCGTGCGCGAGGGGGATGCCAGTCGCGTCGGCGGCGGCGTCGAGGCGGGCGGCGGTTCCTTCGGCGGCCGCCAGGTCCGTGGCTTGCAGCGCGGCGTCGGCGAGGGCGGCCCAGACGAGTGGGCGCTCGGCGGGCACGACGTCGGGAAGCTCGGGGCCGCCGGCGGCCTCAAGGATGGTGGCGATGCCCGTCTCGGGCCGGGTGTCGGCCTGGATGAGGCCGAGCGTCCAGCCGGCCCGTGCGCGCCAGAGTCGTTGCGCGGCGCCGAGCCGCACGGCCTCGCGCGCGTCGCGTTCCGCGCCCGCGCGGTCGCCGCTCAAGTGGCGGGCCAGCGCCAGTTGATCATGAGTGCCGAGCAGCAGTCCGGGGTTGCCGGACGCTCGGGCGGCCTCGACGGCCTCCTCCCCGATCGCGATCGCCTCGGGAATGCGGCCGAGCTGGATCAGTGGATGCAGCTGCGTTCCGAGCAGGACGGGGATGAAGTACCCATGACCGCTCTGATGCCCGATCGTGACTCCGCGGCGCAGCAGGCGGAGCGCTTCCTCGTAGCGGCCGGCGTAGCCCAGGGCCAAGCCGAGGTCGCCGAAGCCCAGGTAGTACTGGCCGACCTCGGCGTCGTCCGCCTCGGCGAGGAAGGCGAGGACGCGGTCCACGGGCGCGCGTGTGTGTTCGGCGTTGCCCTCGGCGGCAAGCGCGAGCGCGAGCACCCCGAACCCGCCGTGCTCGAGCAGGCGATCCTCGAGACCGCGGGCAACGGCCACGGCTTCAGTGGCGAGGGCCGCGACGCGTTCCAGTCGCAGCTCGCAGAACTCCAGTCCCGCCAGCGACATCCGCAGCTTGAAGCCGACACGAGACGGGCCATCGGGTTCCTCGGCGAATGCCGCCTGCATGCGACGGCGCGGCTCTGAGAGCGGTTGCCCCGACCACACCTCGATCGCCGCACGACTGCAGATCAACGACCCGCGCTGCTCCCGCGCGTCGACCGGAAGCAGCTCCAGCGTCTCGGCGAGCACGGCGTCAGCCGCCTTGAGCTGGCCGGCGCCGAACAGCGCGTAAGCCCGCTGCTCGAGCAGCTCGATCCGTTCCGTCGGGTCGGCGTCGTGCGGCAGCAGCCGCAGAGCGCTCTGGAGGTAGCGCGCCGCCGTGGCGGGTGCTTGCTCGAACACTCGGTTGGCGGCGTCGGCCAGCAGGTCGATCGCCGCGCGATCGCCGCGCTGGGCCGCGTGCTCGACGTGATGTGCGCGCTCGACCGGCCCGGCGCCATGGCGGGCGAGCGCGTCCGCGGCGCGGGCGTGCGCGCGCAGCCGCCACGCGCCGGGAGCGGCGGCGTAGACGGCGTGGCGAAGCAACGGGTGGCGGAAGACGAACCCGCGGGGCGTCGCGGCGGGGCGGATCAGCGCGGGCTCGAGCAGTGCGTCGAGGGCCGCAAGCGTGGCGTCCTCATCCAGCTCGCCGACGTCGGCGACCAGCTCGGGCTCGAACGGCTCGCCGACAACCGCCGCGGCCTCCACCGCGCGCCGGGCTTCGCCGGGCAGCGCGTCGAGCTCGCCCGCCAGGGCTGCCGCCACGGCGGCTGGGATCCCCGCGCCACCCGGCCCGACCGTCGCGCCCGACCCTCCGTCAGGCCGCGCTCGCGCGAGCTGCTCAAGATAAAACGGGTTGCCGCCGCTCAGCTCGTAGAGCGCTGAAACGCGATCGTCACCGCAGAGGGCGGCCGCGTCGGCCCGGCTGAGCGGTCCCGGCGCGAGCCGCTGGGCACGGTCGGCGCGGACCGCCTCGCCGAGCGCGGCGACCAGCGCATCCGAAACCTGGCCCTCGCGGTAGGCGAGCGCGAGCAGCACGCGGCCCTCGGGTGGGCGACGGGCCAGCGCCGCCACCAGGTCGAGCGAGGCCGGATCGGCCCAGTGCACGTCATCGAGGCACAGCACCAGCGGACGCGCGAATGCGACTCGCGTGAGCAGGCCGCGCAGCGCGCGCTGCACGACATAGCGCTCGGCCGGCGCGGCAGGCGCCCCGAGCACATCAGCGAACGCCGGCAACGCCACCGCGAGCGCCGTGAGCTCATCGCCCGCCAGCCGCCGCAGCCGCGCCACCTCCAGCGCCTCCAGGTGCCGGCCGAGCGCATCGACCCACAGCCCATAGGGCGCGTCGCGCTCGAACTCGGTGGCACGCCCACCGAGCACCAGGCAGCCGCGCCGCTCGGCCTCCCGGGACAGCTCGCCGAGCAGCCGCGTCTTGCCGATCCCCGCCTCGCCTGCCAGCTCCACCAGCGCACTCCGCCCGCCCTCCACGAGCGCCAGCGCCCGCGCTAACGCCCGGAGCTCGGGCTCCCGCCCCACCAATCGCCACGCGTGCTCCGACACCGTGGCATGAGCCTACGCCTGGACCAGATCGGGGGTGGGATCAGGGGTGCCCCTGATGATCGCCTCGTTGCGACCCGAGACAGTGACTCTGCATCGTCACCTTCGCCCCAGAGGACCTCACCGCCATGTCGATTGATCCCCAACGCCATCCCGCCTCGCAGTCCACCCCCCCGACACCTGACGACGAACACCGCGGCGCGCTCACCTCGGTCCTGGAAGCACTGGCCACCGCGCCGACGCTCCAGGCCTGCTGGTGGTTCGGCGTGCCGTGGTGGCGCTCCGGCCGCCGAGGGACGCGATGAGCGCCCCGGTACTCGAGACGCTGCTGTCGCAGCTGCGCCACCAGCCCGCCCGCAAACGCGTCCGTGCGACTTTCGCTGACGAGGTTGTCGTCGACAGCGGCCGGGCGCTCCTGGTCTGGGAGCCGCAGCGCGTGTTGCCCGCCTACGCCGTGCCGCGCGGGGATATCCGCGGAAAGCTGCTGCCCGCGCCCGACACCAGCGGGCCCCCCGGCCCGCACGGCTTCCAGCTGCCCAACGGGCAGACGATCCTGGATCCGTCGGTTCCGTTCGCTGTCCACACCGCCGACGGCGACCCGCTCAGCCTCCGCGCCGCCGGCCAGACCCGCGAGAACGTCGCCTTCGCTCCCATCGATCCCGACCTCCACGACCACGTGATCCTCGACTTCGCCGGCTTCGACGCCTGGTACGAGGAGGACCACCCGGTGGTCGGCCATCCACACGACGTCCTCGGCCGGCTCGAGATCCTTCCTAGCTCACGCACGGTACGCATCGAGCTCGATGGGGTCGTGCTCGCCGAGAGCACCCGCGCGCAGCTGCTGTTCGAGCACCCGATCCTCCCCGTCCGCTCCTATCTGCCGGCCGAGGACGTCATCGTGCCGCTGTGGCCGAGCGCGACGCGCACACGCTGCCCGTCCAAGGGCGAGGCGTCCTACTGGTCGGCCGAGCTCAACGGCCGCACACTCGACGATCTCGCCTGGAGCTACGTGGAGCCGCTGCCCGCCGCCGCGGCGGTCGCCGGCCTCGTCTGCTTCTTCAACGAACGCGTCGACGTGACCCTTGGCGGCCAGCCGCAGCCACAACTGCCCACCGCCTGGTCGTAGCCCCGCCCAGACGCCGCACATGGGCGCCAGCCGCCACCCGTCGTCACCCATCCATCCCGCTCGACCCCTCCAAGGAGCCAGCATGCCCAACGCACTCCGGCGACGCTCGCCGTTCCTGCTCGCCGCGGCAATCGCCGCCCTCTGCATCTTCGCGCTCCCCGCAGCGTCCGCCGGCGCCCGGACCACGGCAGGCGACATCACCTCCAGGCACGGACACGACTTCGAGCGGTTCCTCAAGCGCTACGAGACCGCCAACACGGCCTTCGTCAACGGCGATCCGTCACGCTGGCTACCGATCACCGCCGAACAGGATCCGGTGTCGATCTTCGGCGGCTTCGGCGGCCTCGGCGAGGCGGGCATCGCCACAGTGCAGCAGCGCTACGTGCTCGCAGCGACCGCGTTCCGCCCGAGCGGCACCGACGTCGACTTCCAGTACCTGGTCAAAGACGTGCGCGGCCGGTTGGCATACACGGTCGCGATCGAGCGCTCCAACGTCTTGTACGCCGGGCAGACCGAGCGCGTGCCGCAGATCCTGCGCGTGACGATGCTCTTCCGCCGCGAGCACGGTGACTGGAAGATCGTCCACCGCCACGCCGACACGATGATCGATCTGCAGCTCCCAACCGCCTAGGAACCGAACCACAAGGAGTTGCCATGAGCTGGACAGTTGCCTGTTTCTGCGGAACCGTCTTCGAAAGCCCTACCGACCGCTGCCCCACCTGCCACACGCCGGTGCCCGAGGTCACAACCACCGCGGATGCCGCGAAGTCGGTGCACCTGCCCGACGGCGTGGTGGAGCACCTGGCGAACGTCGACCAGACCGTCGGAACGACCCCGACTCGGCAGTAGACCGAGCGCTCGCGGAAGCTATTGCCGCGTCGTCGCTGCCCCTCGCAGATGCGTCGCGCCCGCCTCTCGTCCGCAGCGAGCGCATCTGGCTCGGCCGAGGACACGCTCGCATCCAGCCGAGAGCGCACGCGGGTAGGGCTCTGTGCGGTCGATTGCCGTCGACAACCCGCAGAGGGCCGCAATGGGATCGCCGTCGGACGCGCCGAACGACGCGCAACAAAGTGCAACGGCATCGAATCGATCTCGATTGGGGACCGAGGTCGACCTGCGCGCACCGCCTCCCTCAGACATTCCAAGATCTCACGAACCAAGATCGAGAAGCCGGCGTCAATCGCGAGATGGGGAGTCTCAGCGTCGCCTCCCGAGGAGGTAAACACGCGTGCGGCGCCCCCGCGGCGCTGCGACGGAAAGCGCTGATCGCGCTCCTGTTCCCGACGGGGTGCAATGCGGGGTGCAAAGTGAGCGCAACCGTGGGCAACTACGACCAACTCGAAGCTGCTCTACGCCGCCGGATCGGCCCCGCCCACCGAATCGTTCCGGCTGGGAACCGGGTCAAATCCTGTCTCCTCGACTGAAACCCGGAGGCAGCCCGATGCCTCCGACATCCTCCGAAGGCGGCAGAACGCGCCTCAACGGGCGGCGATCATGCTTCGAGAACCGCGGCCCGCCGGGATGGTGGCTCGGGCCCAGTTCGGGTCTGACCGCCCACGCGAGCCCATGGCGACCGCATACGAGGCGAGAGGCTGCTCGACGTCGCACGGCGCCCGATGCAGATGTCCCGGGGTCACGGCTCGTGCCGGGGTCGGAGTCTCGACGACTGCGAAGCTGGGCAACGCCAATCGGGCGCTTCGCGGTTGGGCGCAGGTGAGGTGGGTCCTTGGCAGCTCGAGCCACCCGCGCGTGGGACGTTGAAGCGCCGTCGCGACACGACCGCGACCTCATTGTGTAGTTGTCGACACGCTCGATCCGATCGGCGATCATTACTGGATGCGGCGGCTTGCGGCGGTGCTCGTATCTGCCGTGATGGTGGGGTGCGGGGGAGGCCATGACGGCGGAGATGGCGCCCCGGCGGCGAAGGACCGCGGGCGTGCCGTGGTGGCCGAAAAGCGCGTCGGTCCGCGCCTGCTTGACATCACCGTACGCTCGCCTGCGCTGGGCCGCACTGCCAAGGTGCGGCTGCTGCTGCCGGACCGCGGCGCAGAGCCGTGGCCGGTCCTGTATCTGCTGCACGGCTGCTGCGACAGCTACGTGAGCTGGACGCGCTCGACCGACGTCGAGCAGCTCCCGACGCTACGCGGCGTGCTGGTGGTGATGCCGGAGGGCGGCGACGTCGGCTTCTACTCGGACTGGAAGGACGGGCCGCGCTGGGAGACGTTTCACACGCGCGAGCTACCGGCTGTGCTGGAGCGCTACGGCGCCGGTGAGCGGCAGTCGATCGCAGGACTCTCGATGGGCGGGCTCGGCGCGCTCGGCTACGCCGCGCGCCACCGCGACCGCTTCCGAGCGGCGGCCTCCTTCTCCGGCCTGCTGCATCCGCTCGGAGCGCCGGACGCGATTCTGGGGCTCGTGGAGGGTTACGACGCCAACGCAGAGGGGCTATGGGGCGATCCGCGCAGCGACCGCGACATATGGGCCGAGCACGACCCGACCGGTCTCGTCACCCGCCTACGAGGCCTTCCCATGTTCGTGTCGTCGGGCGATGGGCGCCCCGGTCCGCTGGACCTCGAGGGAACCTTTCCCGACCGGACCGAGGCGTACGTGCTCCGTCAGACCAAGGCGTTCCTGCGCCGAGCACGGCGCTCTGGTGTGCGGGTTCGCGCCGATCTCTACGGACGCGGTCGCCACGATTGGCCCTACTGGGAGCGCGAGCTGCACCGTGCGCTCCCGATGTTGCTCGGCGAATAGGGGGCGGCGCCGGCCCGTGAGCAGTCACGGCTCCGTCGCGTCTCGTCATCCTCGTCCTCGTCTCGCTCGACAACCCGATCACCAGCCGGCCATGTGCGAGTCCGTAGACGATCGCTCCAGAAACGACTCGCCGAGAGGTGTGCGCAGGTAGAGCACGGCCCGTCCGACGCGGTGGGCGTTGACAAGGCCCGCATCGCGGAGCACCGTCAGGTGTTGCGAGACGCCGCCCGGAGAGGCTCCAAGACCACGCGCGAGATCGGTCGTCGATGTGGGTTGCTCCAACATGGCCAGCAGCGCGGCCCGTCGGCGGCCTATCAGCTTGCCGAGCGCTTCAGGTCCGTGTCGCTCGCCCGGGTCCCAGAGGCCGCTGATGCCGCGAGCGGGGTACAGAACGGCGGGCTGCCAAGTGGGATCGAGGAGCACGACGACGCGTGGCCAAACGAACGCGCTCGGAATGAGCAGCAATCCGCGATCGTCGAGGTCGAGCGTCTGCTCCCACACCTTGTGCAGCCGCAGCGCTCCACCCGTCCATTCGATGCACGGGTCGATGTCGGCAAACAGCGCGCAAGCGCCGCCGTCAGCGAGCGTGCGCGCTCGGTACATGATGTCGCCCACGAGCAACGATCGCAGCCGTGGCCAGTGTGGCGCGAGCGTCCGGTCCCAATAGGAGCGAATGAGCTCGACCAGCTCGCGGACCGCCTGCCTGGGTCGCTGCATGAGCGGGAGGACTGCTTCGGGCAGCGGCCGGGCGCCGAAGGCTGTGCGCAGCTCTTCGCGTACGCGGCTCGGAGTGACGATAAGCACCGACTCCAGCTCTTCTTCTATGTCGACAAGCGGACCGGTCGGGGGCGGAGCGAAGAAATCGGGCGTGTAGGTGTCGTGCGGCCGGAGCAGCGCGACGAGAGGGGCGAGGTCGAGATCAGCCACGGCGCGACGCGCCTCCACTGCCCAAGGCAGATGGACGGCTTGGCTGCCCGAGTCGGCCAGCGCGCGCAGACTGCGGAGCGTCTCGGCCAGCGGCGAGATCGCGAAGCGTAGATGCGACAGGCTTTCCGAACCGAAACGCAGCTCGATCATTCGGTCCAGACTAAATCGTTGGCGCCGGCCCGTGGTCAACGACAACCTCCATCCGGATGTCACCGCCCCACATCGCAGCCCCCGTCGCTCTCATCACGGGCGGTTCGAGCGGCATCGGCGCCGCTACCGCTCGTCAACTGCTCGATCACGGCTGGCGAGTCGCCGTGACCGGGCGCCACCGTGACCGGCTCGACCGGTTCGCCGACGGTCTCGGTCGGCCAGGCGAGGTGTCGACAATCGCTGCGGACGCCGCCGATGCCGACGCGATGGCGGCCGCCGTCGAGCACACGGTGGAAGCCTTCGGACGCCTGGACGCCGCCGTCGCCAACGCCGGGCTCGCTAGCCACGACGGCCTCGCAGACGGTGACCCGGTCGTCTGGCGGGAGATGGTGCTCACCAACGTGCTTGGCCCCGGCCTGCTGGTCCGCTTCGCGTTGGCGCACCTCAGGAAAACTCGCGGCCGGATCGTCTTCGTCGGCAGCGTCGCTGGTCACCTCGGCATCGCCGCGAACATCTATGGCGCCACCAAGTGGGCAGTCACGGGGCTTGCGGAAAATACGCGCATGATGTGCGCGCCGGACGGAATCGGCGTCACGCTCGTCTCACCGGGCCGCGTCGCTTCCGAGTTCTGGGTGCCCGTAGGCGGCCCGCCCGAGGGCGAGATCCTCAGTTGCGACCAGCTCGCTGCGTCGATCGTGTGGGCGGTTCGCCAGCCCGCCGGCGTTGACGTCAACACAGTCGTCGTTCGCCCAACGGGCGCGGCCATCTGACGGGGTTCCCGGAACACAAACGAAAGACGCGTGAACTCATGAGTCAAGTGATCTACTCAATGGGCGTGTCCGCGGACGGGTTCATCGCCGACCGCGAGGGCACGTTCTTGTGGGCGGCTCCGGACGAGGAGCTGCTTCGCTTCCACATCGAGCAGACGCGTGAGCTCGGTTGCCATGTGTGCGGCCGCAAGCTCTACGAGACGATGCTGCCCTGGGAGACGGATCCATCGATGCGCGACAACAAGCTCGGAGCCGAGTTCGCCGAGCTGTGGTCGGCGATCCCGAAGGTCGTGTTCAGCCGCACGCTTGACCGCGTCCAGGGCAACGCCCGCCTCGCACGCCGGCCGCTGACCGATGAAGTCACCTCAGCAGTCGCGTCGACCGACAAGCTCGTCTCGATCGGCGGGGCCGGTCTCGCCATGGCAGCGATCGAGCTCGACCTCGTCGACGAACTGCGAATGTTCCGCAACCCCGTCATCGTCGGCGGCGGAACGCCGTTTCTGCCGCCGGTCCAGGATGCAGTCGAGCTGGATCTGCTCGAGACGCGCACCTTCGGCTCACGCGTCGTCTACGAACGTTACGGGCGAGCCCGCCGTGACTCGGACTGACACCGCCTGCCGGGTAATTGGCACCTCTCCGGACCGGGTGTACGCCGCACTGATCGACCCTGAAGCCCTCGCCGTGTGGCTGCCGCCGGACGGCATGATCGGTCATTTCGAGCACTTCGACCTTCGTCCCGGCGGCTCCTATCGACTCATCTTGACCTACGTGGACGCGTCCAGCGCACGCGGAAAGACCGCGGCCGACTCCGACACGGTCGACGCGCGGTTCTTGGAGATCATTCCGGGCGTGCGGGTTGTGCAGGTCGTCGAGTTCGTGTCCGAGAACCCCGCCTTCGACGGCACCATGACCATGACTTGGGCGATCACACCCCTCGACATCGGATCGCGGGTCGAGATCAAGGCCGATGACGTGCCCGACGGCATCACAGCGGCAGACCACGCGGCAGGTCTGTCGTCCTCGTTGGAAAAGCTCGCCGCATACCTCGAACGCTAAGCAACACAGGCGCCCGCGGCGACGAGGCCGAGTCGCTCCGGTGCTATTACGGCGCGCCCATCTGCCGTCTGAGTCCGAGGTCGTCCCGGATCGCGCTGTGCTCGACGGCGCGCCCATCGGCATCGAACCTCAAGACGTGACACATACGCCACTTGACGCGGTTTCCAGACGCCGGAACCCCCAGCAACTCGCCCTCGTGCCGGCCCGACATTGTCCCGATGCAGATGACAACGTCGCCGTCGACGGCGAGGTGGGCGATCTCGAAGCGCGCGTCGTGTAGCGCTGCCCAGAGACGCTCGAACACGGCGGCCTGTCCCGCGGGTCCTCGCGGGGTTTCGGGCAACCCGGCCTCGTTGACGTACTCCTCCGCGATGAGCTCGTCGAGAACCGACAGCCGCCGTCGGTTGAACGCCTCTTCCCAGTAGCGGCGGGTCTGCCTGATCACGTCGCGCGAGATGTGACCAACGCTAATGCACGATTCGTGGTCAATATGCCGTCGCTCTACCGCGCGACCTCGTAATGAAGGCGGCGGTGCGCCCGCATCGCGACAGACCACACGCTCCCGGACGGCAACAAGCGGAATGCGCTCCTCTCGAATGCTCGACTCCTACGTGAACGCGGCCGCGCCGCAGACGGAGCGCGCGGCCACCGACACCGGGTTCCCGCTCGATCTCGTCGTGCTCAGCGTCGCCGTGCCGCTCGGCCTCGCCTTTCTGGTCGGTAGACCAATCCTGGGCTATGCCCGGCACCGGCACCACCCGACGAGCGTCGCCTGACAAGGCACCCCCAACCGGCCCCGGCGGTCTCCAGAGCCGCCGACCAACTCTCGTTCCGCGCGACTCGACGGCCGGTCGACGCGGTTCAATCCGGGGAACAAATTGAGCGCAACTGCCGCCAACCTAGAACAACTCAAACCCGCTCTAGACCCCGAAACCCCGTGGGTACAACCAGATCCCTCCGGCTGGGCGCCGGGCGGTCGCAGGTTCAAATCCTGTCTCCCCGACTGAAAGCTCCTGCTCATCGCATTGTTCTGGCTCGCAGTGTAATGGCTTCCCGGGGTCCAATTCGCCCGCGGGTCCGGTTCTACAATCGAGCGGGGAACCGGTGTATGGCGCCACGACGTCGCTCGCGGGCGCTTGTTCGCACCCGGTTTCGATCGCACAGGGTCGACCACGTTCGAACTGAACGTCTGTCGCCGGTTCGCGGCGTCGGTGTTGGAGCGCTCATGTCGGGTGGGCGCTCCTGTCCTGAAGACCGAGTCCAATGCGGGGCCCTGGAGGCTGAGTGGTGTCGAAGCCCACAGTCACGGACGAGACCGGATGAAGGTCACGTTGAGCGAACGCCGCCGAGCCCACGCGCCGAACAGTCGCGGCGGGCGACGGGCAGGCGACTGCATCGGTGCGGCGTGCTTGCCCGTTTCCGTGAGCGCCTTTCCGGCGCAGGTAGAGGTCGGGCCGCACACGTTCGTGGTCGCACGCACAGCGCCGGCTGGCGCGGCGAGACCGGACTGGACCTCGTCGGCGACGAGAAGGACGCCGGCCTCGTCGCAGATCGACCGCGCGGCGGCGAGTTTGCCGTCGGGCGGGATGACGACTCCGGCCTCCCCTTGGATCGGCTCGACGAGGAAGGCGACGGTGTTCTCGCCGACGCCCGAGCGCAGCGCGTCTTAGTAGCGGCGGTCCTCGACGTCGCGCACCCAGACGCCCTCGCCACGGCAGAGCACGACGGGGAGAGGATCGTAGTTGTGGGCGCCGTGACGGTCCTCGGCTTGCACCGCTTCCTCGGCGTCGGTGCGCGAAGTCGTCGTGGGCGCTGGCGTACTTGCGCCTAGGCGTTCACGAGGGCTGACGCGGTCTAGACTTGGCCGAGCGCTGGACGAGGAGCACCGATGGCCAAAGCCAAGCCCAAGGGCAACGACGCGACGCGAGGCAAGCGCAGGACGGTGGCGACGAACGCGGTGCCGTCGCAGGACGGGGCGGCCCGCGCCGGTAGGCCCAAGGGCGGGGATCTGACCCGCAAGCAGTTCGACACGGAGCTGCTCAAGCTCCAGCGCGAGCTCGTGATCATGCAGGAGTACGTCAGGGCGAAGGGCCTGCGGATCGTGGTGATCTTCGAGGGGCGCGACGCGGCCGGTAAGGGCGGGGTGATCAAGCGCATCGCCGAGCGGACGAATCCCCGTGTCTGCCGCGTCGTCGCGCTCCCGGCGCCGACCGAGCGCGAGAAGACGCAATGGTATTTCCAGCGCTATGTCCCGCACCTTCCCGCCGCCGGGGAGATCGTCCTGTTCGATCGCTCGTGGTACAACCGCGCCGGCGTCGAGCGCGTGATGGGGTTCTGCACCGAGCGCGAGTACGAGGAGTTCATGCGCTCCTGCCCGGAGTTCGAGCGCATGCTGCTGCGCTCGGGGATCCAGTTGATCAAGTACTGGTTCTCGGTCTCCGACGAGGAGCAGGAGCGTCGCTTCCAGGCGCGCGTGCGGGATCCGATGCGCCGCTGGAAGCTGAGCCCCATGGACCTCGAGTCGCGCGCCCGCTGGGTCGCCTACTCGCGGGCCAAGGATGAGATGTTCCGCTACACCGACATCAAGGTCGCGCCGTGGCACGTAGTGGAAGCCGACGACAAGCGCCGCGCGCGGCTGAACTGCATCGCGCACCTGCTGTCGCTGATCGAGTACGAAGATCTCACCCCGCCCCCGCTCGAGCTGCCGCCGCGCGCCGAGGACGCCTACGTCCGGCCTCCGCTGGAGGAGCAGACGTTCGTGCCCCAAATCTACTGAACGTCACGACCGCCGGCGAACGGCATCCTGTCGCGCCGGCTTAGGGCACGACCGGCAGGCCGTCGGGCGCCCGGCCCTTCTTGGCGGCGCGCACGCTGTCATAGAAGTGCGGCGCGCCGATGAGGTCGACGAGCCCGCTCTCGAGCAGCGCGTCGTGGACCGGACCCTTGACCCGGCACATCCGCACCTCGATGCCGGCGCGCTGAACCTGCTCGGTCAGGTCGCGCACCGCATCCAGCCCGGTGAGGTCGATGTCGGAAACGGCGTCGCAGACGAGGACGAGCGCGTGGAGCGACGGCACGTGTTCGTCGACGAGGACAAGGACAGACTGATGGAAGTAGTGCGCGTTGCCGAAGAAGATCGGTGCCTCGAAGCGCACGATCAACACGCCCTCGCGCGTCTTGGCCTCGGGATGGCGGTGGACGTCGCGATGACGCTTGCCTCCGGCGACCTTCCCCAGTACCGAGACGCGCGGGCGCGAGAGGCGGTGCAGGACGGCCAGCAGCGTGACGAGCACGCCGACCAGGATCCCGTTGAGGATCCCGAACAGGAGTGTGCCGGCGAACGCCGCGAACGCCGACCAGAACTCGGGCTGGCGCGGCACGATCCCCGCCGGACGGCCTTTCGAGTGCTGCGCGGCGCGCTGAAAGCGCAGGAGCCGGCGAAACTCCGGCAGGTCGATGAACGAGAGCACCGCCGCGATCACCACGCCGGCCAGCACCGGGTACGGGAGGTTGGCGAACAGCGGCGTGAGCACGAGCAGCGTCGCGAGGATGGCCATCTTCGTCGTCACCCCCGCGATCACCGTTCGCCCGCCGGCACCGTCCGCCAGGGCGGTCTGCGCGAAGCTCGCGTTGGAGGCATAGCCCTGGAACGCGCCGGAGGCCAGGTTCGCGACGCCAAGGGCCAGGAACTCGTCGCGCGGCTCGATCTCGTAGCGGTGCTGCCTCCCGAACGTGCGCCCGATCGCGACCGTCTCCACGAACGCGATCAGCGCGATGCCCGCCGCGGCGGGGATGAGCCGCTCGATGTCCTCATAGGCGATGGACGGAATTGCCGGTGCCGGCAGTCCGCTCGGCACCTCCCCGACCACGCGCACTGCGTCCTGGAGCCCGAGGACGGCAACCAGCAGCGTCGCCGCGGCGACCACGAGCAGCTCCCGCGGCCAGCGTGGGCGCCATCGGCGTATGGCGAGCAGCGCGATCAGCGCACCGACGCCGATCGCCATCGACGCGGCGTCGATCTGGCCCGCGTGCTTTCCCAGACCACCGACTGTCCTCTGGAACGTCCTGGTGCTGATGCCGCTGACGCCGACGAGGTTCGGAAGCTGCGCCGCGATGATGACGAGCGACATCGCTGCGGTGAATCCAACGAGCACCGGTCGCGAGAGCAGGTCCGCGAGGAACCCGAGGTGGAGAACCCAAGCGAGGAGCATGACCGCCGCGACCTCGAGTGCGAGAACGGATGCAAGCCCCGTCGCGCGGGCGATGTCCCCGTGCGCCATGGGCGCGATCGCGGCCGCCGTGAGGATCGAGCTCGTCGATGTCGGTCCTACCTGGGCTTGGCGGATCGAGCCCGCCAACCCGTAGGCGAGCCCGGCGACCGCCGACGCGTAGAGGCCGACAATCGGCGGCAGCCCCGCCAGGCCGGCATACGCGAGACCGCCGGGCACCGCTGCCGCCCACACCGCCAAGCCGGCGCCCGCGTCCCGGCGGAAGTCGCGACTGCGGTACCCGTGCAGTGTGCTGAGCGGCGGCAGGAGCCGCTCCAACTTCCGCGCCCGCGGCGCGCCCGACTCCGGCGCGGTCGCCACCGCCCGACTCTACTTAGCCTGCGGCCGGCGCGCGGCCGATGCCCTCACGGGGAGTTCGTCGAAGTCGAAGTCCGCCGGGGCCGGGGCCGGCGGCGGCGCCTCGAGCCGGACCTCGGGCAGTCACCGGAGCCACCGCGGGAGGTACAGCACCGCCTGGGCTCGCCCCGAGCGTGTCCGGGATGATCTAGTCCCGGAGCATGCAGAGCGCCCGGTTGGAGGTGGTGTTCGTACCGGTGCCCTCCAGCGGGATGGACACGATCGCGAGCCCGCGGCCGGGGTTGACCATGACCGGCGTGCGATCGCTCATGAGACCGGTGTCGACGGCGTCGATGCGCAGGCGCTCGATCACGCCGTCGACCGACCCCGCGGGGACGTCGCGCGCCTGCACGGTCCCGAACGCCGGCAGCGTCCGGCGAGAAGGCCGCCTGGATGGCTCGGGGTTGTCCAGAACTACGGGCCGAAAGCCGTGGTTCCTACGCTTGCGGCCGGCGACGCGGTGGCCGAATATGCAACGCAACGGCTCGCCTCATAAGGAGTGGCCACCTCGGAAGAGGGGCCCCCAGCCGGAGAGGAACGGGCCGCAGATCCACCGCAGAGCCCGCTCGATCGAGCGGGCTCTCGGCGTTTGCGGGGGATGCGGGCAATGGCGCCGGTGGCCACGCGCGCGGCCAACGGTCGCGTTCCGTGGCTGATCAGCGCGTCGGCGCCGTCATCGCCCCGGGCTTGACTGGATGCGGGTAGGCGTCGGCGCGGGACTGGAAGGAGGATTCTCGATCACGCCGCGGCGGAGCTCGATGGCGCGCCGGATCGTCGGATCGCGATCCCACCCGGCCTCCCCGGCCATCACCGCCGGGATGAAGGGGATCAGCGCCTCGCTGATCTCCCAACTTGCCGAGCTCCACAGGTAGGACGGGGTGTGGTCGACGGCCTCATCGCAGGAGACGTTGACGAAGAGGCTGGCGGGCGCGAACCGATTGAGCTCGTCCCGGTGGACGAACGTGAGCGGGTGATCGGTGTCCTGCAGGATGCAGTTGACGAAATGTCCTGCGCGGCGAGGAACTCGGCGACCGTGGGGGGCGCGTCGCCGCCGAGCGCGACGAGCCGCCCGGGCGGCTCCGGAGCGTCTTGCGTGAGGTCCCGACCAATCCGAGCGTCAACGCCGCCGTGTCGCCCTGCGTCATGCGCCGAGGTTCACAGCCGGCAGGTGTCGTCGCATCGGGGTGATGGCCGACGAGCGGCGGGGTGAGCTACTCAAATCGTGAGGACGTGGCCGGTGTCGACGCGGGTGAGTGGCGGACTACTGATCAGACATGGGAACCCTCGCCGATGGCGGGAGGCATGGCGCACACGTAGCGTGCATCGGGAAAGGAGGTGCCGACATGACCACCACGAACGCCACTCTGCTCGACCTCAGTCAGCGCCGTGTCAACGAGGTGATGCATCAGGGAATCGTCGGCTGTGCGCCGGACACACCACTGTCGGAGGTGGCTCGGCTGATGAGCGAGCACTGCATCCACTGCGTCGTCGTCGGCCGCCTCGCCGTCGACGGCCACGGCACACGCTTCCTGTGGGGTGTCGTGTCCGACCTCGACCTCGTCCGCACCGCCGCCGGCGGTGAGGAGACGACCGCGGGACAGATCGCAGCCACCGAGTTCGTCAGCGCCCGGCCGTCCGACTCGCTGGCGGACGTCGCGCGCATCATGGGCGAGCACGACATCGCGCACCTGGTCGTGGTCGACGAGCGCGACCGGGAGCCGATCGGGATCATCTCCACGCTCGACCTGGCAGCCGCGGTCGCCGATACCGCCTAGCGCGCCCGGTTCCACGGCCCGGTGCCAGGCACACCCGTACTCCGTACCGACGCCCCGGGTATTCCATACCGATGTTCGGGGTCGGGCCCGGCCGTACGGTCGAAGGCGACCAAGGAGGCGTTCATGCCACAGACCACGGACCGGCACGCGCAGCGCCGCGCGCTTCCGGTGCTCGTGCGCGGCCGCCGCGGCGGCGGGATTGGCCGCATGCTCGGCGCGGTCTCCGCGGATGCCCGGATGCTCCGCGCGATATCGGCAGACGTTGCCCACGCCGCCGACCCGCGACGTGTCGCGCACAGGCCCCCGGCCGGCGACGCCTTCGAGCTGCGCGACCCCGAGTACATCGCGCGCACGCTGCCCGCGCTGCGAGTCATGGCGGACGTCTGGTTCCGCGCCGAGGTGCGCGGGCTGGAGAACATCCCGTCGCGCGGACCGGTGTTGCTCGTCGGCAACCACTCGGGCGGCACGTTGATCGCCGACACGTTCATCTTCTCGCAGGCGTTCTACGACCACTTCGGTCCCGAGCGTGAGTTCTTCCAGCTCGCGCATGACCTCGTGTTCAAGGCGCCGGGCATCCGGGCCATGCTCACGCCGTACGGAACGGTGCCGGCGTCACCGGAGAACATGCGGCGCGCGCTCGCACGCGGCGCCGCGTTGCTCGTCTATCCCGGCGGCGACCACGAGACCTACCGGGCCAGCTGGCGCTCTGCCGAGATCGATTTCGCCCGCCGGACCGGCTTCGTCCGGCTCGCGTTGAAGCACGGCGTACGAATCGTCCCCGTCGTTTCGATCGGCGGCCAGGAGACGGCGCTGTTCCTCGGTCAGGGCGAGCACATCGCGCGGCTGCTGCACCTCCACCGGCTGCTGCGGATCGACGTCGCGCCGGTTCAGATCGCGCCGCCGTGGGGCGTCACGGTGCTCGACCTCCCGGGCCGCGTGCCGCTGCCGGCGAAGATCTCCATTGAGGTGCTCCCGCCCATCGACCTCTATGAGGAGCTCGGGGGCGTCGGCGGCGATCCCGACGAGGGCTACGAGCTCGTCACAGGGCGGATGCAACACGCGCTGCGTGAGCTCGACGAGGCGCGCGCGCTGCCGCTGATCGGCTGAGCGGGCGCGCCTCGCGGCCCGGGCGCGATCGCGAGCACGCCGTGAACACGCACTCCACGGCGACGGCGAGCACGACAGGGCGGTCGGCCGGTTTGAGGGGTTCCAGCCGTGGACGGAAGATCGGCCTCGGCGGTTCGAGGACCGGTGCGGAAAGTCCGGTCGAGCCGCGTCGAGCGAGAGGTTCCCTCTCAGCCGTGGCCGCACCGCTCGCTCGGGGACGCGACAACCGCTGTAGGTTTCACCCGACGTGGCGACGGAGACCGCGAGGCGGGCTTTCGAGACGGCGCGGCACGACCGCTGGTGGTTGCCGCCCCTCGCGAGCGGGCTGGGGCTGGCGGCCTTCGGCGTCTACGCGCTCGTGGCCGCCGCGCTGGGCGACGACTATCGCTACATCGAGGGCGGCGCCGACTACCTGTCGCCCTTCTACTCGCCTGATCTGGCGGGCTGGGGGATCGACGTCCCGTTCTCCTCGGCCTTCCTCGTGATCTGGGTCCCGCTCGCGTTCCGGGCCACGTGTTACTACTACCGGAAGGCGTACTACCGGGCGTACTTCATGGCTCCGCCGGCCTGCGCCGTGCGGTCGCCGCGCCAGGGGCGCTATCGCGGCGAGGCGGGATTCCCGTACATCCTCATGAACGCCCACCGCTACTTCCTGTTCCTCGCCACGATCGTGCTGGGGTTTCTCTGGTACGACGCCGTGCGCGCGTTCTTCTTCGACGGCTCGTTCGGGGTGGGAGTCGGCTCGCTGGTGCTACTCGCCAACGCTGTTCTCCTGTCGCTGTTCACATTCGGCTGCAACTCGGTCCGCCACCTGGTCGGCGGCCGGCTGGACTGCTTCACCTGCTCCGTGCGCGCACGGGCGCGCCACACGCTGTGGCGCGGGGTCGGCGTGCTCAATGGCCGGCACATGGAGTGGGCGTGGATCAGCCTCGTCTGGGTCGCGCTCGCCGACCTGTACGTGCGCCTGGCGGCGGCTGGGGTCTTCGACGACCCGAGGATCGTCTGAGTGGAGCGGCACGACTACGACGTGGTCGTGATCGGCGCCGGTGGCGCCGGGCTGCGCGCGGCGATCGCGGCCTCGGAAGCCGGCGCGCGCACCGCGCTCGTGTGCAAGTCGCTGCTCGGCAAGGCCCACACGGTCATGGCGGAGGGCGGCGTCGCGGCCTCGTTCGGCAACGTCTCACCCGAGGACGGCTGGCAGGTGCACTTCCAGGACACGATGTTCGGAGGCAAGTACCTCAACAACTGGCACATGGCTGAGCTTCACGCGCGCGAGGCGCCGGAGCGCGTGCGCGAGCTCGAGCAGTGGGGCGGTGTCTTCGACCGCACGCCCGATCGCAAGATGTCGCAGCGCGCGTTCGGCGGACACACGTACAAGCGCCTCGTGCACATCGGCGACCGCACCGGCCTCGAGCTCATCCGCACGCTGCAGGACAAGGCCGTGCACTCGGGCATCGACGTCTACATGGAGTGCACGATCACGCGGCTGCTCAAGGACGGGGAGCGCGTGTGCGGCGCCGTCGCCTACTGGCGCGCCACGGGCGAGTTCGTCCGCTTCGCGGCGCGCGCGCTCGTGCTCGCCACCGGCGGCGCGGGGCGCTGCTGGCGGATCACCTCGAACTCCTGGGAGTGCACCGGCGACGGCCACGCGCTGGCCTACGAGGCCGGTGCCGAGCTGATCGACATGGAGTTCGTCCAGTTCCATCCCACCGGGATGGTGTGGCCCCCCGGTGTCGTCGGCCTGCTCGTCACGGAGGCCGTGCGCGGCGAGGGAGGCATCCTGCGCAACGCGACCGGCGAGCGCTTCATGGAGCGCTACGACCCCAAGCGGCTGGAGCTCTCGACGCGCGACGTCGTGTCGCGCGCGATATTCACCGAAGTCAAGGAGCGCCGCGGCACCCCGCACGGGGGCGTCTTCCTCGACGTCTCCCACCTCGGCGACGAGACGGTGCGCACCAAGCTGCCGAGCATGTACGACCAGTTCATCGAGCTCGCCGGCGTCGACATCACTCGCGAGGCGATGGAGGTCGGCCCCACCTGCCACTACGTCATGGGCGGGATCCGAGTCGACTCGGAGACCGGTCAGAGCAGCGTCGAAGGCCTGTTCGCGGCGGGCGAGTGCTCGGGAGGGATGAACGGCGCCAACCGGCTCGGTGGGAACTCGCTCTCGGACCTTCTCGTGTTCGGCAAACGCACCGGTGAGAGCGCGGCGAAGTACGGCGCCGGCGCGCAGGAGCCGCGGATCGACGAGGCGCAGGTGGCCGACGGCGTGGCCGAGATGAGTCGCCACCTCACCGGCCCGGGCGACGAGGATCCGTACCGGTTGCACGACGAGCTGAAGGCCGTGATGCAGGAGGACGCGGGCATCTACCGCGACGCGGGCCTCCTCGACTCGGCCCTCGGCCGCATCACGGAGCTGGAACGACGCGCCCGCTCGGCGCGCGCGCCCTCCGGGTCGGCGGCTTACAACCCCGGCTGGAACCTCTGCCGCGACCTGCGCAACATGCTGATCGTGTCAGAGGCCGTGGCGCGCGCCGCGCTGTTGCGCAAGGAGAGTCGCGGCGCGCACAGCCGGCTCGACTTCCCCGACTACGACGACTACTGGGCGGAGCACAACATCGTGGTGCGCAGGACGCCGGACGGCATGGCGGTCGAGCCGCGTCCCGTCGTCAAGACCTCGACGCTCGCCACGCTGGTCGAGGCGCGCAAGGAGGCGGAGCGGGCATGACCGCACGTGCGCTGCGCCTGTGGCGCGGCGACGCCTCCGGCGGCGAGCTCGTCGACTACGAGGTCGAGGACGTCTCGGGCATGGTCGTGCTCGACGCGGTGCTCGAGGTCCAGCGCACCCAGGCGCCGGATCTCGCCGTGCGCTGGAACTGCAAGGCCGCGAAATGCGGCTCCTGCAGCGCCGAGGTCAACGGCCGCCCGCGCCTGATGTGCAAGACGCGGCTCGACCACCTGCCCGCGGAGGAGCCGGTCCGCGTCGAGCCGCTGCACGCGTTCCCGGTCATCCGCGACCTGGTGACCGACGTGAGCTGGAACTACGAGGTCAACAAGCGGATCCCGCCCTTCACGCCAGCGCCCGACGCCGAGTGGTCGATCGGCCAGGAGGACGTCGATCGCATGAGCGAGTTCCGGAAGTGCATCGAGTGCTTCCTGTGCCAGGACGTCTGCCACATCCTGCGCGACCACGGCATGCATTCCCGCTACTTCGGCCCGCGGTTCCTGGTGCGCATCGCAAGCCTGGAGATGCATCCGCTCGACACGCTCGACCGGCTCGACACGGTCGTGGACGAAGGCGGCCTCGGCCTGTGCAACATCACGAAGTGCTGCAGCGAGGTGTGCCCGGAGGGCATCCACATCACCGACAACGCGATCATCCCGCTCAAGGAGCGCGTGGTCGACCAGCGCTACGACCCGCTGCTGCGTTTGCTCCGCAGGCTCCGGTCCCGCCGATAAGTACATCGCCGCAGCCGGTGCTCTGCCTTTCACCGATGCGAGCGGGCCGGGACCCTGGCAGCGTGCCTGATCATGAACAGGACAGAACTGGCCCGTGCGCTGGTGAACGAGGGAGCAGTCGAGACGCAGCAGGACGCGGAGACGGCCCTCGACGTCCTGGCGTCGGCGATCTGGCACTCGCTCGAGCAGCACGAGGAGCTCGATTGGCCCGGGGTGGGGCACTTCGGCGTGGCACCGGCCCCGCGACGGCGGCGGACCGTCACGTTCCGCCCGGCGAGCGAGCTCGAGGTCGCCGTCAACCGGCATCGCGTCGAGACCTGAGCTCGACGGGGTCCAAATTGAGCGCAACCGAGAGCAACTCAGCGCAACTCAGTCCGCTCTAGGCGGCTGAATCCACTCCGATACGCCTGGATCGTTCCGGCTGGGGGCCGGGCGGTCGCAGGTTCAAATCCTGTCTCCCCGATCACAGAAGGGCCCGCAAACGCGGGCCTTTCTTCGTTCCGTCGCTCGCCAAGATCGCCCGACGGGGTTTCAACTGTGCACCGGGGGTGTCAATTCCTCGCGACGGGCGCTATCGGGTACTGACCCGACCTCGCGGCTCCGGTCAGCTCTACCTCAAGCGGGCTCCCACCACGGATCATGTCTCGCATGCACAGACTCCTCGTTCTTTATCCGGCTCCCGCTGACCCGGACCACTTTCGAAGCTATTACGAGAACACACACCTCAAACTGGCGGAGAAGATCCCCGGCGTGCGCAGCTACCGCTACAGCTTCGACGTGGCCGCCGCCCAGGGCGAGTCGCCGTATTTTTGCGTCTTCGAGGCCGACTTCGACGATGCGGAGGCATATGCTGCGGGATCGGCATCACGCGAGGGCCAGGCCGCGCGCGCGGACGTCCCGAACTACGCCACCGGCGGCTCCATCGTGCTCAACTACGCCCTTCGCGACGGCTGAACTGTCGCCCACTCCGCCCGGCATCGACGCCGGGCGCGCGATTGCAGAAGGTCGTGCGCGTGAGCGCGGCCCGCTCCGGCGACGGTGCTGGAGTACGTCAGGCGTTAGCACTCAACGGCGCCGGGCGACAAGCGCGTGGCCAGACCCCGTCGGGCCCCGCCGCCTCCCGCCTGGGCAGCTGTGCGACATCGTCGGCGACGTCAACGCTTCCGAACGCAGTGCTGAGCCGTCGCTTCTGGCGCTCTCGCCGGGGACAATTGCTCAGTCGCCGATAAGAAGTCGCCAGCAGGGCCGGACTCCGTCGAGTGCAGGGCTCGTCTTGGCTCTCGCGGAACTCGGTGCCGCATCGCGTCGGGCGTTCAACTGGCGAGTCCAGCGCGAGAGCGATTCGCACGATGCCGGTCATCGCTCATAGTGCTGAGGGCATCGCACGCGCTCGGCTGCAGCCACCCAGGATGTCCGCTCCGTTCCGGATCGCTAGCCGCTCTCGCCGGCGAGTCAGTGAACGATCATCCGGGCGACCAGGGCGATGCCGCGGTTGAGATCCTCGCGCGTCGGCGCATTCCGGAGCCGGATGGTCGACGGGGTCCAATCCGGGGTCCAAATTGAGAGCAACCGAGACCATTCCGGAGTAACTCGAACCCGCACTGGACAGCTGAATCAGCGTCAGTACAACCAGAACCTTCCGGCTGGGGGCCGGGCGGTCGCAGGTTCAAATCCTATCTCCCCGACTAAAAGTCCCTGCAAATCGCGCTGTTTCGACGCCGTGCTCGCGGGCGCAACAGCGCCGCGGGGTGCAATTACTGCACGCACGTCCCTGTGGCGGTTCACGGAGTAGCTCCGCTCCGAGCGCGTGTCGTGCACCCGGTCCTTCGCGGCGAGCAGCCGGCGACGCTCGGGAACTGGACCAAGCGAGCTCCTCGGGAGTGGCGGACCATCACCGCACTGGCACGGACGGCGCCCCGGGGTTGGCTCGTGGGCGGGTCCAATCCGGGTGCAAAGTGAGTCGCTCCAGTGCAACTCAGGTCAGACTGGACCCGCCTTACGCCGCCGGAGCCGAGCCGATACAGCCGAGTCCTTTCGATCTGGTGCCTAGCGCTACGAACGGGGATCGCGCGGTGTCCCGCCCGATCAGGACCCGCGCGCCGGCGCGGCTCCGCTCGTCCCAGCGGGTTCCGCGATGCGCTCGCCCGAGCGGGCCATCGCGAGGCCGACGATGACCAGGAGCGCGCCGAGTCCGAGGAACGCGAGATCCCAGCCGATCGGCGCGCCGAGATCGTCGCGGACGTGGTGGATGCCGAGGATCTGGTGGTCGATGAGGCCCTCGACGAGATTGAAGACGCCCCAGCCGGCCAGCAGCATTCCGATATGGGCGCGCCATGGTGGGGCGAGCTCGCGACGTTGCCAGGCGCGGATGGCCAGGGTGCTCGCGGCGGCGACGAAGATCCAGGTCGTGATGTGGAAGAACCCGTCGACGAGCGTGTTGGTCTCGAGTCCGGCGACGGTGTTCATCGGCTCGCCGCCGTTGTCGCCGGTGAGCATGTGGTGCCACTGCAGGACCTGGTGGAGCAGGATGCCGTCGACGAATCCGCCGAGCCCAACCCCCATGAGAAATGCGGGGAGCTTCGGCGGGCGGGCCTCGCTCGTCGCGGCTCGTTGGGGCACGTGTTGCGTACTGGTCGGCATAGCGCCGCGCTACCCACCGGGCGTGCTCAGCATGTCTTTCAACCCACTCGATTCGAGCGTGCCACTGTGGGCGGCGACGATGAGCCGGCACGAGCCGGCGGAGATCCGCCGTCACCGTGACGAGCTGTTGGTGGGGCTGTCGGGCCTCACCGTCGCAAGCGGGCGTCTGAGAACCCGAGCGGAGACGCTCGCTGGTCGTCCGAGGCCGCCCGCGCAGTGCCGCCCCGACACGACTGTCGGGGCAAGGGAGTCGTCTACCTCGTCGGCGCCGGGAGCAAGGGTAGCCGACGGCGCCCTCGCTCCCTGAGGAGTGAGAGAGGGTCCGCTAGCGGGACGGCTACCGCTTGTTCTCCCGATTGATCCAGCGCGCAGCGGCCTCGACAACCGTGTCGCGGCCGTTGGCGACATCCTTCGGCCTCAGCCAGACCCACTCGTCCGGCGGCAGCTCGTCGTGCGTCACATAATGGTGCCGGTTGCCCACCCGCCACGCGTCGGCAACGGGGAAGCGAAAGGACCAGACGGGATCGAGATCGACTTCCTCGACGGGCCCGAAGGCCGAGGCCTGGGGCCGGCCGAAGGTCCGCGCCCGCGGATGCTCGCCCAGCCGAACGACCGAATGGTCACCCATGCTCACCGTGCCCGCGCCCTCGAGGATCGCGATCGGGCGGTCGTAGAAGCGCACGTCTTCCACCCCGTCGCGAGCGCCGATCCGGAGGAGGTCCGGCGGTGTGTCGAGATCCATCTTGAAGTGATGGAACGGATTCGCGCGGATGTCCAGGCCGAAGACCTCGGGTTGACCCTTGAACAGCATGTCGAGCCCGTCGTCGTCGGCTTGCAGGTAGCCGCCTGCGTCGAAGCGATGATCGACGATCAGCCCGTCCGTATCGCGGTCTTGCGTGAGCGCCTTGACGGCGGCAGTGAAGTCGGCGCCCGTCTGCTCGCTCCAGCCCCAGGTGTAGATGTAGCCGATCTGCGTTCCGGGGAGGACTCCCCAGCTCACTTCGTCACCAGCGAATATGTCGGGCTTCGGAATGCCCGGGATGTCCATCGAGTCCATGCAGAGGTCGCTGAAGCGCTCGGCCTGGAGCGGCTCGGTGGAGAGGTGACGCACCCTGCCACCCCGGTACTTGCGCACGTCGATCGTCTTGAACAGGTGCCAGTTGATGTTCGCGACGCCGAGGAAGGTGTCGTCGAACGAGGTGGGCGAGGAGCCCCACCAGATCGGAGACAGCGGGAGCTGCGCGCGGAGAAGGTCGCGCAGATTCTTCTTCCACGGACGGCCGTCGAAGCCGAGGACACGGTCACCGGGCTCGAGGCCCAGGGGATGGTCGGGCACTGCGGTGTAGATCAGCGTCGAGCCGTCGGGCTGCACGGTCCCGCAGGTGCCGGAGTTGTTGGCGAACCACGGTCCGACCCCCAGGATCGGGAAGCCTGGGAACAGCGGCCAGATCGTTGCCCGGTCCTGCGGCGCCACGTGGGAGTCCCGCAGCTCGAGGGTCATGTAGCCGATGATCGCCGCGAAGCGCCCCCGGCTCACGCCGGCGGCGACCTCGGGCCGGTAGCGACGCCGCAGGGCCGTCCAGTCGACGTCGATGTTGTGAAACGAGGCGTACCGCTCGTCGATCGTCGTCCAGACCGTGTCGAAGATCTCCAACTTGCGCTCGGTCGGCAGGCCCGACCCCCAAGTTGCATCGATTTGGGCGCTCCAGTCCTCCGCCTCCGGAGGCCGGACCCTGGCGGTCCTTCTCGCCGCCGCCTTCTCGCGAGCCTGGTAGAGCGCGGAGCGCTGCTTCCCCAGCTCGAGGATCTCGCGCGAGAACTCCACCGACCCCGACTCGGCCGGTGACGAAAGGCCTTGAGCCAAGGCCGGGGATGTCAGCACGACCGGCGCGCATGCCAGACAAAGAGCTAGCCAGAACCTGACCGAACGCACGGACACCCCACTCGAAGATGAGTCCGACCCCGGCTTCGCAGCCTCGCACTCGCTCGGGGCTCCCGTCAAGCGGACCGAGCGGTTCGCGTCCGGTTATCGATGGGCGACAGCCGTATTCCCAGCGCTCGCTCCGACACTCCATGGCTTGGCCGGCCGGGGGCCGCGCGAGCTCCTAGCGGATAGGGTCGGCTGAGCGCGACCGGTGGCCCCGGAGAGCAAGATGAAGGCGATCCTCCAACACACGTACGGCTCACCTGACGTCTTGGAGCTCCGAGACATCGACAGGCCGGCCGTCAAGGACGACGAGGTGCTGGTAGGCGTTCGCGCAGCGGCGGTCAATATCGGTGACTGGCACCTCCTTAGGGGGGTGCCATACGTCATGCGCCTGGTGTTTGGCCTGCTCAAGCCAAGGCGCGAGATACCGGGAGTCGATATGGCCGGGCAGATCGAGGCGGTCGGCGCGAACGTGACGCAGTTTCGACCCGGCGATGAGGTGTTCGGCTGGTGCAAGGGCGCCTTCGCCGAGTATGTGTGCGTAGGAGAGGAAAACCTCCTGCCGAGGCCGGCCAACCTGACGTTCGAGCAGTCGGCTGCCGTTGGGGACTCGGCGTTTACTGCCCTTGCTGCCGTGCGCGATCAGGGGAAGGTGAAGGCGGGGCAGAGGGTGTTGATCAACGGCGCGTCGGGCGGCGTCGGCACGTTCGCCGTGCAGATCGCGAAATCGTTCGGAGCGCACGTGACCGGCGTCTGCGGCACGAGGAATCTCGACCTGGTCCGATCGATTGGCGCGGACCAGGTCATCGACTACACGAAGGAGGACTTCGCCCAAACCACGCAGCGTTACGACGTGATGCTCGATCTGGTCGGGAGCCGTTCGTTATCCGACTGCAGGCGGGCGCTGACCCCCCGGGGGACCTACGTCTTGGTCGGCGTGCGGAACCTGGGTCGTTGGTTCGGACTCGCTCGTCAGATCAACGCGCTCCTGCTATCGCCGTTCGTGCGCCAGCGGATGCGCGTGTTCGTCGTGAAGCACAACAGAGCGGACCTGGCTGTTCTGAAGGATCTCGTCGAAGCTGGAAAGGCAGCACCGGTCATCGATAGGCAGTACCGCCTGAGTGATGTCCCTGAAGCTCTCCGGCACCAGGGCGAAGGACACGCCCAAGGGAAGATCGTCATCGTCGTCTGAGGCGCGCAAAGGCGTCGACCGCTCCGGACGTGGCGCGCATGCCCGCCTTGACCTCGCGGATAGCCGACAAGCTTGAGGTCTCTGGGTTGCGTTCCGATCGCGCGGCCGAGGAGGATGGGCAGGGAGCGCCCGTGCCGCGGTGCTGGGCGCGATCAGCGACGACGGGACGAGCCGATGGACAGCGATTTCGACAGTGGGACCTGGGACTGCATCGTCGTCGGTGCCGGGCCGGCCGGCCTCAACGCCGCACTCGTGCTCGGCCGTGCGCGCCGGCGCGTCCTGGTGCTCGACGGCGCCCAGCCGCGCAACTACGCCACCCATGAGATGCACGGGGTGCTCGGCCACGATGGCCTCGACCCGGCAGACCTGCGCGCCCGCGGCCGCACGGAGCTCGGCCGGTACGGCGTCGAGGTCGTGACCGCCGAGGTCCAGGACGCCGAGCCGCTCGACGGCACCGTTCGCGTCAGCTCGTCCCGCGGCACGGACCTGGCGCGGACCGTGCTCCTGGCCACGGGCATGCTCGACGACGTGCCCGACATCCCGGGCTTCGCCGAGGTCTGGGGGACCAGCGCGCACACCTGCCCGTACTGCGACGGCTACGAACACCGCGACGAGCGGCTCGCCATCCTCGCCGCCGGCGCCCGCGGCGAGCACCTCGCGATCCTGCTGCGCCAGTGGTCCAACGACGTTGTCCTGCTCAGCGACGGTCCGCACGGCCTCGATGGGGATCAGCGCGCGCGTGTGCAGGCACTCGGCATCCCGATCATCGAGACGCGCGTGGTCGCGCTGGATAGCCACGAGGGCGGCCGCCTCCGTCGCCTTCGCCTGGATGACGGGGAGACGCTCGACCGCGATGCGCTGTTCTTCTACGTCGCCTGGCAGCTCCGCAGCGACGTCGCCCGCAGCCTGGGCTGCCGGCTGCACGACGACGGCTCGATCGCGGTCGACGCAAGCCAGGCCACCACGGTCGACCGTGTCTACGCCGCCGGCAACTGCGCCGACCCGAGGGCGCTCGTCCCAGCCGCAGCCGGCTCCGGCGCCACCGCCGCGGTCGCCATCAACGCGCGGCTGAGCATGGAGGATGCCGACCGCGCCGTCACCAGCTCCCGCGCGCCGGCGACCGACCTCCGCTGAGCAACGCCGTCGCCCGGGAGCGGCTCCGATTATCAGCGCGGTGGGGAGAGGTCAGCGAGCTCCTTGTCCGCCTTCTCGACGGCCCGCGCGATCTCGACCCGTGAGCTGGCATCGAGCTTCCGGAACATGTTGCGGATGTGCGTCTCAACCGTCTTCGTGCTCAGGAACAGTTCGCTCGCGATCTCGCCGTTGGTCTTGCGGTCGACGATCATCCGGGCGATCTCGAGTTCACGCGCGGTGAGCGTCCCGACCCCCGTCTGACTGGAATCTCCGGGTTGGGTTCGTCGATGTATCCGACGTCCCAATCGGCGCAGCTCCTGCTGGGCCTCGTCGCGATAGCGCCTGGCGCCGCAGCGATCCAGCTCGGCGGACGCCTGCTCGAGTAGCGCAACGGCGCGATCGCGGTCACCGAGATGCCCCAGTGCCCGGCCTGCGACCAGCCGGGCGAGGCTGGCCTCGACGGGCGCACCGACAGCCTCGGCAAGATCTGCGGACGCCAGCGCCCGGTCGGCAGACGTGCGCGCATCGTCTTCGGCGAGGGCGACTGCCGCGGCTGCCCGGTAGGCCATCGCCGTCGGCAAGCGCAGTCCGACAGCGGTCGCGCTCGATCGAGCGTCGGCAGCGGCGAGCGCGGCTGCGTCGCGGTCGTCATGCGCAAGCCAGTACCGCGTCATGAGTTCCAGGAAGTAGGCCTTCCAGGTGTCGGGGAGAGCGTCGAACGCACCTGTGCCCATACCGCGCAGGGGTTCGGTCGCGGGTGTCAGCTCTCCGGCGTTGATGCGAGCGATGGCCAGGACCGATGCTGCGCGGGCGGCGATGACGGTCTGACCGCCCGCAGTGGCGAGATTCAGGCTTTCCTCGGCGGTTGCGATCGCAACACGAGTGTCTCCGGCGGGAACCGCCACGAATGCGCGACAGAAGAGTGCCCAGGCCAGCGCCTGCGGGTTCCCGGACAAGCGACCGGCTTCGATCGCGGCGTCGAGGAGCTCGGCGGCTTCGGCGAGTCGCCCGAGCATGCACCACGCCACGCCGAGGGTCGCGTTGACTCCTGGGAACAGCTGGTCCTGGCCGGTTGCCCGTCCGACTTGCAGCGCGCGTTCGCAGTGTCTGCCGGCTTCCCCGAAGCGGTCAAGATAGATTTCCGCACCGCCGAGATCGACCAGGGCGTCGAGCCGGCGAGCGAGATCGTCGTCTGACAGTGCGTCGATCAGCGCGGCTGCCTCGGATCGAATCGCCTCCCCTCGTTGCGTGTCGCCGCCCCATGCCAGTGCCCGCGCGTAGATCGCCAGCGACACCGGGACCAGGAGAGGGTCCGCGAGCGCTCGTGACGCTGCCACGGCCCGGGCTGCCCATTCCTGGCCGGCGGCGTACTGCAAGCGGAAGACGGCGTCGCGTGCGAGTTCGACCATGAGCCCGACTGCATCAGCGCCGGCCGCGTCGGCTAGCGACTCCAGCGCGGTCACGAGGCGCGTGTGGGCCTGATCGTGGTGGCCGAGAAGATGCTCGACGCGTGCGCACGTCGTGGACAGCTTCAGCCGGAGGGCGGTTTCCTCGTCGGGAACGATGGCGAGGCTTTCCAGGATCGCTGCATGGGCGTCACCGAAGCGGCCCGTCGCCGCCAGGGATGTTGCGTTCGTCAAGAGGAGATCAACCCGCTCTCCGTACGGAGCGCTTTCGGGCAGCAGCCGCAACGCTCCCGAGAACCAGCGGACCGCGATCGCCGGTGCGCGCTGCGCGGAGATCCGGCCCGCCTCCGCCAGCGTGGCCACGGCGGCCGCGTCACCGATCCTGGCTGAGATGTCGACGTGATGGGCTCGGGTCGCGGGGCCGGCACCCCGCGCCCTGAGCGCGTCGGCCGCGCGCTCGTGCGCTCCGATTCGCCAGCCGCCTGGTGCCGACTCGTATACCGCGCGGCGCACGATGGGATGGCGGAAGCGGAACCGTCGCGGCACGTCGGTCGGGCGAATGATGTCCCGCGCGAGGAGCTCGTCGATGGCGTCCATCGCCCCCTGCTCGCTGACGTCGGCGGCCGTTGCCGCCATCTCGGGCTCGAAGGGATCCCCGGCCACTGACGCTCCTTCCAGCACGCGCCGGGCGGCCGGCGAAAGCAGCGCGAGCTCTTCGGTCAACGCCGCCATCACCAGCGGCGGGACGTGGACTCCGTCGACCGAGACCAGTGGGCGCCCGGAGAGCCGGTCAGCCAATTCTGGCGACCGGGCCAGTTGCTCGAGATAGAACGGATTTCCTCCGGATTCCTGGAAGAGTGCCGTCGTCCCCTGGTCGGGGTCGGCTCGCCCGAGCATCGCAGTGGCTTCCTCGGCGGTGAGCGGGCTGAGCTCGAGCCGGGCGAGGCTGCCGTCTCTGAGCGCGCGTTCGAGCGTGCCGGCCAGTCGTGTCGGACCCTGGTGGGGACGAGCGGCCAGGACGAGCAGTACGGCCGCGGAGGGAGGACGACGGAGCAGGCTGCCGAGCAGGTCCACTGAGGCTGGGTCGGCCCAGTGGAAGTCGTCCAGGATGAGCACCAGCGGCTTGGTGGCCGCCAGTCGCTCCAAGAGCTCTCGCACGGCGCGGTTGATCCGGTAGCGCTCGCCCTGCAATCCCGGCGCGTCGTCGTGTCCGAGGTGGGCGAGGGCAGGGAACACCCGCGCGAGCTCCGTCCGCATCTCGTCCGGCAGGTTGCCGAGGCGTCGCGGCTCGAAGCTCTCGACGTACTCGTCGAGCGCGTCGATGAACACCCAGAAGGCGATGTCGCGCTCGAGGTCGGCCGCCGCTCCTCGGAGCACGATGTGGCCCCGAGCATCGGCCCGGTCGGCGACCTCGATGAGCAGTCGCGTCTTCCCGATCCCTGCGGCGCCCACGATCTCGACGGCACCCGGACTGCCGGTTGCCAGGGCGTCTAGGGCGTCATCGATCCGCCGAAGCTCCTCCTGGCGGCCTACGAGGCTGTCAGCGATCGTGAAGATGAGTCCGCGGACGATCTCAGGGTGCTGCCCTGATGTCGAGGCGCGCGAAGGCGAGCAGGGTGGAGGCATGCCAAACCTCCACGCCAAGCACGCCACGCACCACGAAGCTCCGCAGCCCGAGGACGAGGCCGGACGCGCCGGCGTCATTCGCCGCATGAAGCAGCTGCTGCTGGTGCTCTGCGCCGCTCAGCTGATGGTCATCCTCGACATCACCGCCGTCAATGTTGCGCTGCCCGATTTGGCTCACGGCCTGGGCATCAACGGCGGCGACATCGGCTGGACGATCACGAGCTACTCGCTGATCTTCGGAAGCCTGCTCCTGCTCGGTGGTCGCGCCGCCGACCTCGTCGGACAGCGCCGCATGTTCATGACCGGGCTGGCGGTCTTCACGTTGGCCTCGATCGCCGCCGCGACGGCCGGCGGCGCCGGCACGCTGTTCGCCGCACGAGCCCTGCAGGGACTCGGGGCGGCGATGCTCTCGCCGGCCGCCCTCTCCATCCTGATGAGCACCTTCCGCGAGGGCACCCCGCGTGCACATGCGCTTGCCGCCTGGGGCGCCGTCGGAGGGGCCGGCGCCGCGATCGGAGTCCTGCTCGGCGGAGCGCTGACCGAGCTCGTCGGCTGGCAGGCGATCTTCCTGATCAACGTCCCCGTCGGCATCGGCCTCGCGGTTGCCGCGCGGAGGCTCATCGCTCCTGACGCAGCCGAACCGCGCTGGAGCGGATTCGACCTTCGCGGCGCCGCGCTTGCCACGACCAGCCTCGGGGCGATCGTCTTCGCGCTCTCCCAGACCGCCGACGCCGGCTGGTCCTCGCCCGAGGTCCTCGGCGCGGGCGCAGCGGGCGTGGCCGGCCTGATCGCGTTCGTGATCGTCGAGCTCCGCGCCACTCATCCCCTGCTTCGCATCGACCGCCTCGCCGACCGCGGTGTGGGCGGCGGATTCCTCACCATGCTCGCCGCCGCGGCAGTGCTGTTCGGGCTGTTCCTGCTGTCGTCGCTGTACCTGCAGAACGTGCTGGGAACCGGACCGTTGGAGACCGGCCTGTCGTTCCTGCCGCTCGCCGTCGCGCTTGCCGCGGGTGTCCACGTCGGCAGCCAATTGATGACGGCTCGCCGGCGTCCGCGTGCCGATGGCGGCTGGGTTCGCTGCCACCGCCGCGGGGATGCTGCTGCTCTCAGGCGTCGACGCCCACGGCAGCTATCTCGGCGACCTCCTCCCCGGCATGCTCGTCGCCGGCCTCGGACTCGGCCTCGTGCTCGTTTCGGTGTCCGTGTCCGTGATGACCGGAGCCATGGACGAGGAGACCGGCATGCTGTCCGGGCTCAACACGACCGGACACGAGATCGGCGGGTCGATCGGCATCGCGATCGTCGCGACGATCGCCGCCGGCTCAGGCGGCCTGAACGTGCCTGGCCTTGTCGCGCCCGGCATCGGTGATGCCTTCCTGGCGCTCAGCGGTCTCGCCGTGCTGTCCAGTCTCGCCGCCCTCGTCGTGATCCCCTCCGCGGCGACCTTCCTCCCGAAGCTGCGACTCGCCCCGCGCGTCGCCATCCACTAGGAGCGTCATGTCCGATCATTCGAGCCCCACCACCAGGAGGACCTCGGCGAGAGTCGTCGCGGGCTCCCTGCTCGGAGGCGTCGCCTCCGCCATCGCGCTCGTCGCAGTGCCGTTTGCCGACGGCGGCGAGGCCACGATCACCGGCGCGATCCTGCTCGGCTTCGCGCTCGGATGGGCACTCCTGGCGGTGCTCTCCACGCGCCTCGGCGACGGGTCGCACCGCTGGGCGGCAGTGCCGGCTGCGGTGCTGGGCCTCAGCGCCGCCGGACTCATCATCCTCACGCCGGCCACGCAGGCGCTCGACACGCTCGGATGGATCTGGCCGCCGCTGCTGCTGGGCCTCGTGTTCTGGATGACCGCTCAGACCCGGCGCCAGGCCCCGAGCCGCACTCGTTCGTGGCTGCTCTATCCCGTGTTCGCGGTGATGGCGTTCGCTGCCGTCGGCTGCGGCTATCAGACCGTGGAGGCGGGCTCTGGCGGCACACCCGCACCCATCGCCGGCGACCGACTCATCGACGTCGGCGGGCATCGGCTGAACATCCGCTGCGTCGGCTCGGGAAGCCCGACAGTCGTGCTCGAGCCCGGACTCGGCGAGTCCGCGTCGGCCGTCGCACGACGGATCGCCCCAGAGGTCGCTCACACGACACGGGTGTGCGTGTACGACCGCGCCGGCCATGGGCGCAGCGACGTCGCCCCCGATGCTGATGCCGCGCGGGACCTGCACGTACTGCTCGAGCGCGCAAGTGTGCCCGCGCCGTACGTCATGGCCGGACACTCGCTCGGGGGCGCGCTCGTCCTGAGCTATGCCCACCGCTATCCGTCCCAGGTCGGCGGCGTCGTGCTCCTGGACTCCATGCACCCATACCAGACCCACACCGCTGCGAGCGACATGGGTCCCCTGCTGGCGGTGGTGCCCACACTCGCACGGACCGGCATCGCTCGTCTGCTCGTCGATCCGAAGGACGGGGAGCCGACGGCACAAGCCCGACAGCTCGTTCGCGACGTCGAGCTGATGCCCGCCCAGCTGACCCGTGCAGCGAAGCTCACGAGCCTCGGAGACCGCCCCTTGGGCGTCGTCACAGCCGGCAAGGGCTCCCAACCGGGGTGGACCGCGCACCAGAACGACCTCGCCAAGCTGTCCAGCAACAGCTTCCACCGGACGGTGGCCGGATCCACGCACCAGTCGCTGATCGACGACGAAAAGGACGCCGCTGCCTCCAGCCGCGCCATCCGCGACATCGTCGTCGCAGTGCGCAATGACCACGCCGCGAAGTAGCCAGGCGATGCCTCGCTATCTCCTGCACCACGAACACGGTCCCGCCCAGTGCGGGGCCGTGTTCGCATCTTTCGCCGGCCACGCCAGCCCCCTACGTCACCAGCCGACCATCGGCTCGTGTCGGTTCGGCGGACACGCGATCTGGTGGGACGTCAACGCCGCGTCCGAAACCCAAGCCCTGGAACTGTTGCCCTCCTACATCGCCCAGCGAACGACCGTGGTCGCAATCGCCACTGTGGAGATCCCCTGACGCAGAGGCCGGCACCGACCGCCGTCGTGGTTTCCACGGATGCGGCACGCGGCGGGCTCCAGGACGCTCTCGACAGCGATATCCAGAGGAGGCAGTCATGACGACCGAGACCCCGGTCCGTCCACCCACCGAGTTGCCGCGCCGGCGGACCGACGACATCCTGACGACGCTTGCCGATCGCCTCGGCGGGCGGTTCAGCGCGTCGACCGTGTTCGGCTCGCCGGTCGAACGCGAGGGCGTGACGGTCATCCCCGTCGCGACCGTGCGGTTCGGCCTCGGCGGCGGCGGCGGGGAGGACTCGAGTGGCGGGCAGAACGGTGAGGGGGGCGGCGGCGCCGGCAGCGGGACGCCGGTCGGCTACATCGAACTCAAGGATGGGCGCTCGCGCTTCGTGCCGCTCGTGCACCCGGCGCGGATGGTGGCCATGTTCTGCGCGACGGCCGTCGCGATGGTGCTCAGCCTCAGGCGTAGCGCAGCGCCTCGCCGGGCTTGAACCTGACGGCGCGCCGCAGCGGCGCGAGCATGACCGCGAGGGCGAGGATGACCGTGCCGACGAGCGCGATCGCGACGTAGGAGAGCGGGAACACGAACGCGATGTCAAGTCCGGTGGCTCCGCCCGCCGCCCAGCCGATCGCGCGCGCGAGGAGGTAGCCGAGCGGGACGCCGAACAGCCAGCCGGCGACCGCGACGACGAGGCCTTCGGTGGCGAAGATGCGCCGGATGTCGCGGGCGCGCGCGCCGACGCTGCGGAGCATGCCGACCTCTCGCGTGCGCTCGAGGACCGCCATGGTGATGGTGTTGATGAGCGCGACCATGCTGATCGCGACGATCACCAGTCCGAGGATCGTGATCGACGTGGTGATCTGGGCGTTGGCGGCGACCGTCTTCTCCTTCATGTCATACATGACGAGGCTGCCGACCTGGTTGCCGTGCGCAGCGAGCGTGTCCTCCACCCGGGTGGTCGTGCGATCGATCAGCCCGTGGTCCTTCGTGGTCGTGGTGATCCAGTAGCTGTTGACCGCCCCGGGCGAGCCGAGCACCGATTGCAGCGTGCTCACGGGCGTGAACGCGACGTCGCCGTTGTTGGCCTGGTAGCCGGAGACGCCGATCACGCGTAACGTCGCCGGTCCACTGCCGGAGTTGATCCTGATGCGGTCACCGACGTGCTTGCCGGTGGCCTTGGCGATCGTGGCCCCGAGCACGGCCACCTTCGCGCGTGCGCTGACCTCGGCGTCGGTGTACCAGCGTCCCGCGTCCAGGTGCGTGTTCATCAGCGGCCGTGCGGGCAGCCCCCACGCCTGGGCGTCGCGGCCCTCGAGCCGGACGTTGTTCTGCACCCACGGCTGTGCCTCGCGCACGCCCTCGGTGGCTGCGATCAAACGGCCGGCGTCGGGGCCGAGCGGCTTGCTCGCCACGGCCTGGATCCACACGTCGAAGTGGTTGTCATCGAAGTGGGCACGGCCCGTCTGGGCCATGCCGGCGCCGAGCGAGAGCAGCGCCAGCAGCGTCGCGACGGCCACCGAGATCTGCAGCGCCGTGGCGGCGCTGCGCCGCTTGCGCCGGCCGAGCCCGCGCAAGCCGATCTGCGCGCCGCGCGGCAGGAAGCGCACGCGCCGCAGCGCAGCGTCCAGGCGCCCTTGGCCGCCGACCGCGGAGCCGGACGCCTGCAGCGCCTCGTTGAGCGGGAGCCGGGCGGCGCGGCGGATCGCGGGCAGGGCGGCGAGCGGCGGCCCGGCCAGCCCGACAAGGACGCTCGCGACGAGGGCCGGCACCGAGACGCCGAAGCCGGCGTCGATGTAGAAGAACGCCGACGCGAAGAACCCGACGAGCGCGTTGGCGAGCAGGACACCGAGCACGGCCCCGAGCAGCGCCCCGGCGGCCCCGAGCAGGAGCGCGGTGCGCATGTAGATGCGCCGGATGTCGCGCCGGCGGGCGCCGATCGCCTTCATGGCGGCAATCTCGCCCGTCTGCTCGCCGATCAGCGTCGTCATCGTGTTCGAGACGAGCACCAGCGCGGACAGCAGTGCCAGCAAGCTGATGATGCCCAGGACTCCGGCGATGTTCTCGAAGTCGGCCTTCCCCGGGTAGCTGCCGGGCTCGTTGACGACGGGCATGTCGTCGAAGGCGGTGAACGCCGTCGTCGCGCGCAGCTGATCGCGGACGGCGGCGATCGTGCGCTCAGCCGCCGGCCGGCTGTTGTCGCGCAGGCGGAACGCGAGCGACGTGTAGCCTGGCGCGCCGCTCAGCGTCGCCACCGTCTGCGGCGTCGCGTAGAACGTGATCCAGTCGTTGCTCGGGTCATCCTGGCCGCCGGTCAGCTTGCGTCCGACCCCGCTGATCTGCAGCGAGCGGTCGGCGCCGTCGGCGGCGATCACCCGCGCCGCAGCGCCCGCGTCCGCGTCAAAGCCCTTGCGCGAGCCGTTGTTGCGATCGGTGAGCAGCGGCGCCGGCGCCGGGCGCCGCGCCGGAGTCGACGGTCACCACGTCGGCGCGCTGGCGGGCGTAGTCGGACACGCCGATCACGATCGCCCGCTCGCGCCGCTCACCCACCCACACGCGGGTGGCGAACAGGCTCCGGGGCTCGACCGAGGTGACGTTCGGCAGACGGCCGAGCGCAGCCAGCTCGGTCTGCGTGAGCTGCAGCGGCTTCATCGAGACGGTCACGTCGGGCAGCCGGTGGGCGGCGACCTCACGCTCCATGGACTGCAGCATGAGCTGGGGCACCGAGAAGATGCCCACGCTCGCGACCGCCAGCGCGAGCGAGAGGACGGTGAAGAACGCGCGCGCCTTCCGGCGCGTCAAGTCCGTGACGGACTTGCGAACGATGGCCGACATGTCAGCCTCCTCACGCCGCAACGACGCCGTCGCGGATCGTGACCGTGCGGTGCGCCCTCGCGGCGAGCTCGCGGTCGTGGGTCACGTAGAGGACGGTCGACCCCTCGGCATTGAGCCGCAGCAGCAGGTCGAACATCTCGGCCGCGGTGTGCGTGTCGAGATTGCCGGTCGGCTCGTCGCCGATCAGCAGCGGCGGATCGGCCGCCAGCGCGCGGGCGATCGCCACGCGCTGCTGCTGGCCACCCGACATCTCGGACGGGAGACTGGCCGCCTTGTCCGCCAGGCCGACGAGCTCGAGGTTGTGCATGGCGAGCGCGGCTCGCTCGCGCTTGGGCACGCGGCGGGCGAAGTCCAGCGGCAGCATCGCGTTCTCCAGCGCCGTCAGCGTCGGCAGCAGCTGGAAGAACTGGAAGACCACGCCGACGCGGCGGCCGCGCCAGATCGCGAGCTCCTCCTCGCTCATCTCATCGATCCGCTGGCCGTCGACCGTGACCGTGCCGGCCGAGGGGCGGTCGATGCCGGTGATCATGTTCATGATCGTCGACTTGCCACTGCCCGACGGACCCACGATCGCGACCATGTCACCGCTTTCGATCGCCAGGTCGACGCCGCGCAACGCTCGGTATTCGACCTTGCCGGTGCGGTAGACCTTCTCGACGCCGGCCAGCTCGATCAACGGCGGTCCCGGACCCTTCGCAAGCGGCGTTGAACCGGGCTCGCGCGCTACCAGGACCTCAGACATTCCCTCACCGACCTCGGCTCTTGTGTATTCGGACACCCAGCCTCGTCGGCGAGCGTCACCTGGTCATCGGTAGAAGCCCGCTCCCCCGCGGCGGTCGCCCGCACGGGTGCCCAGGGATCGCGACGTCGCGGGGGCATGTCGGATCGAGCGCCACATGCGCGGTCGTCATGCGTCGCTGAGCCCCCGGCATGATGTCGTCGTCCATGGCGACCGTTCTGCATGTCGCGCCCCACCCCGATGACGAGTCGATCGGCGCCGTTGCGACCCTGCTCGCGCTCAGGCGCGCCCAACACGAGGTGATCAACCTGGCGTGCAGCCTCGGGAGGCTGGAGCCGGAACGTCGGCGCGTCGAGCTGGAGACGGCGTGCAAGCGGGCGGAGTTCGAACTCATCGTGCACGCGCCACCTCTGCACATCTCCGGCGGCGACGACCTGGCCTCGGCGCAGCGCGCGCTATCGGCCACCGTCGGTCGGCTCATCCTCGAGCGACGAGTAGACGTCGTCGTCTCACCCAGCCCGCACGACGGCCACCACGGGCACGAGTTGGTGGGACGGGCTGTGCGGGATGCCGTCTCGGCCGCGCCTCCGCTGGGCTCGCGCCTGTGGATGTGGGGCCTGTGGGCGGATCTCCCGCATCCCAATCTCTACGTTGGGTTCGACGACGAACGCATGGCGCACGCGATCCACGTGCTGGACGCGCACGAGGGCGAGCTCGAGCGCAACGACTACCGGCTGGTGGTGCGCGGTCGGGCGAAGGCCAACCGGGTACTGGGGTCCGAGCGCGTGTTCGGCTGGGGAGCCCGGGCCCGCCCACAGCACAACGCCGAGCTCCTCACCGAGGTGGTCTGGCGCAATGGCGAGTGGTGGGCGAGCGGCCCGCGCGAGCTCGACCCGAGGGTCCCGCTCGCCGACGGCGAGGGCGCGCCGGTGCGCCTCGGCTGGTGGATGGACTCGCCGAGCTTCGCCGATCGCCTCAGGCGAGCGAGGTCCGGTTGAAGATCTGGACGGTCGGCTGCGGGTGCGGCCGGGCGACGGCCGCGCCGGGGTGGGGGAAGCCCTCTGGCCAGTAGTCGCCGGAGACGGGGTCGGAGAGATAGCGCTCGGACGGCCGTCCGCGCGTGACGGTTCTCAGCGCGTCGAGGAACCGATCCACGTCGGCCTGCGTGGTGGAGATGCCCGCCGACGCGCGGATGGCGCCCGGGAGCGCGTGCCGGTCGTGGCCGCGCGCGGCGGTCTTGAACGCGCGCAGCTGATCCTCGCTGAGCCCGAGGAGGCGGACGAGGTAGGGGTGCGCGCAGAAGCAGCCGTGCCTGACGCCGATTGCGAACTCGGCGCTCAGCCGCGCCGCGACCAGCGCGTGTGGCATGTCGTCCACGACGAACGTCGCGATCGGCAGCGTGTCGGTCTCCGCGGGCGGGCCGAGCAGGCGGACGCCGGGGACGCCGGCGACGCCGGCGCGCAGCTGGTGCGCGAGGCGCGCGTCGTGCGCGGCGATCGCCGGCCAGCCGATGCGCTGGAGCTCGCGCGCGGCGGCGGCGAGGGCGAGCGCGCCGAGCAGGTTGGGCGATCCGGCTTCCTCTCGATCGGGCGGGGCGTTCCAGACGACCTCGTCGAGGTCGACCAGGTCGACGGCGCCGCCGCCGACCAGGAACGGGTCGCCGTGCTCGAACGCCACACGTGGGCCGATCAGGGCGCCGGCGCCGAACGGCGCGTACATCTTGTGCCCGCTGAAGGCGACGAAGTCGGCTGTCGCGGGGAGCGGCCGGTGCGGCGCGAGCTGGGCGCCGTCGATGAGGACCTGGACTCCGCGTGCGTGTGCTGCCGCGATGACCTCCTCGGTCGGCGGCACCCAGCCGGTGATGTTCGACGCCCCGGTGATGGCGAGCAGGCGTGGCGCGGGCCGGGTGTCGAGCGCCTGCTCGACTGCCTCGGACTGGAACGTGCCGTCCTTATCGCACTCCACGAAGCGGCGGGTCGCGACGCGCGCCCAGGGCAGCAGGTTGGCGTGGTGCTCGACGACGGTGGTCACGACGACGTCGCTGCGCCGCAGCTCGAGACGGTGGGCGAGGTGGTTGATCGCCTCGGTCGTGTTGCGGCAGATGATCGCCACGTCGCGGTTCTCGTCGCGGCCGGCGAAGTCGAGGACCGCTTGACGGGCGTCCTCGTAGGCGGCGGTCGCGAGCTGCGACTTGTAGCCGGCGCCGCGGTGGACGCTCGAGTACCAGGGCAGGAACTCCGCGACGCGCGCGGCGACCGCGGGGAGCGCGCCTGTCGACGCCGCAGCGTCGAGGTTCAGATAGGGCCGGGAGATGTCGTCGACACAGGGAACGATGAGCCCGTCGCCGACCAGTGACGCGAGCGCCTCGCCCGTCGGGGCGGTCGCCTCAGGTGAAGATGATCTCGCCACCGGCGGCGAGCTCGTAGAACTCTCCGACCGTGAGCACCTCGTCGACCTGCTCGATGAAGTCCTGCTCGGTCAGCTTGAACATGTCGACGCTCGCCTCGCAGGCATAGAGGCCGGCGCCGGAGTCGGAGATCATCTCGACGAACTCGCCGATCGGCGGGATGTCGAGCTTCTCCATCTGGCGCTGCATCATCCGGGTGGCCATCGCGGACATCCCAGGCAGGGCGCCGAGCAGGGTCGGCATGTGCATGGCGGGGTTGCCGACGGTCGCGACCTTGATGCGAGCCTGGCGGTCCTTGCGGATCGCGTCGAGGCCGAAGAACGTGAAGAAGACGTTCGCCTCGATGCCCTCCATGCGGGCGCCGTTGGCCATGATCAGACCGGGGTAGATGCCCTCCAGCGAGCCCTTGGAGATCACGATCGCGACCTTCTCGATCGTCTTGGGCTGCTCGGTCGCCGCGGTGAGCGGCTCGTCGAGGATCTCGGACATGGTCGTCTCCTTAGATGCAGCCGCGGGGCTTGGGGATGCCCGCGACCTTCGCGGCGAGCTTGGCCGGCCCCTTGGGGAAGAGGTGGTAGAGCTCCTTGATCGGGACGCCCGAGGCCTTTCCGAGCGTGCGGATCGTCGGTGCCGATCCGGTCTCGAGATAGGTGGAGCGCATGTAGTCGATGACCTGCCAGTGGCGCTCGGTGAGCTCGGGGATGCCGTTGGCCGCGGCGATGTCACCGGCCATCTCGGGGGTCCACTGCTCGGGCCGCTGGAAGAAGCCCTCGGCGTCGCGCTCGATCGGGGTGCCTTCGAGGGTCGTCATCGCGGGTCTCCTTGGGTCGTCGTGAGCAGGCTGGTGTCCTTGCCGCGGAGTTGCAGCTGCGAGCTGATGCCGGGCATGTCGCGGCCGGGGAGCAGCATGTGCCAGTAGACCCACTGGAAGGCGAGCTTGGCCATGTGGTTCAGCCGCGACTCCTTGAGCAGCGGCAGCGGCCCAAGGTGCGGTTCGGGGAAGCGCCCGGGGAGCGGCTCCACGTCGTAGTTGAAGTCGATCAGCAGTGCTTTGTGGAAGCCGGTCTCGATGAAGCAGTTGGAGTGTCCGTCGAAGGACGCCGCCAGCGGCTCGCCCGCGAGGAAGTGAGCGATGTTCGCCACGAGCGTGTCGCCCTCGAAGTGGGTCACCGAGCCGGCCTTGGAGGTGGGCAGGTTCGTCGCGTCGCCGATCGCGAAGACGTTCGCGGCCGCCTTCGCCTGCAGGGTGTGCGGATCGGTGGCCACGAACCCGAGCTCGTCACCGAGCCCCGGTGAGCGGTCGACGTAGGCCGGGCCGCCGTGCAGCGGGATCGTGACGAGCAGGTCGAAGGGCACCTCGCGATCGTCGTAGCTGACCAGCCGGCCGCCCTCGCCGTCGACCTCTCCGGTGGCGAACTCGGTCTCCAGGACGATCCCCTTCTCGGCCAGCAGGCCGGCGAGATGACCGGCGGCGACGGGCTTGGTGAAGGCCCCGTCCAGCGACGTGACGTACGTGATCTCGACGTCGTCGCGGACGCCGCGCTCGCGGAGATACCAGTCGGCCAGGAAGCAGAACTCCAGCGGAGCGACCGGGCACTTGATCGGCATGTCGATCGGGTTGACGACCAGCCGGCCGGATTCGAAGCCGGCCAGCGCGTCGCGCAGCGCGGTCGCCGAATCGAGCTCGAAGAACGTGAAGACCCGCTGCCCCCAGCCGCTCCCGGTGAGGCCCTCGGTCTCCTCGGGCAGCAGCGATGCCCCGGACGCCACGACGAGGACGTCGTAGGCGATCTCTTCCCCGTCGTCCAGGTGGACGATGTTCGCTGCCGTGTCGACGTGCTCGATCTCGGCGAGGCGGAACTCGATGCCGTCGTGCAGCTGCGCGTGGCGCGAGCGGACGATCTCGGCCGGATCGGCGAGGCCGAACGGCACGAACAGCAGACCGGGCTGGTAGACGTGGCGGTCGTCGCGGTCGACCACGACGACCTCGATCTCGTCGCCGCACGCGCGGCGCAGTCGGTTGGCGGTCAGGGTGCCGCCGGTTCCGGCGCCGAGGATGACGATGCGGCGAGCCATGTTCCGAGTGTCGCGAGCCGGCGGGCAAGGGTCATCGGGGTTCGCCCCGGGGGCGGTGCGGGTCTTCCGCACGACTACCGTGCATATGTACTGCTGATCAGTTGTAGAGTGGTTATGATCGTGGACGACACCATCACCACCCTTCGATGATCGGGGCGCTCGCCTTCGGGCTTCTCATCGGCCTGATCCTGGGCATGGTCGGCGGCGGCGGCGCGGTGCTCGCGGTCCCGGCCCTCGTGTACGCCGTCGGGCTCGGCGTCCATGAGGCGACCACCGCGAGCCTCGCCGTGGTCGCCGCCGGCGCGGCGACCGGAGCGGTCGGCCAGGCGCGGCGGGGAGCGGTCTGCTGGAGCTCGGCGGCGTGGTTCGCCGTGGCCGCGTCGGCCGGGAGCATTGTCGGGACCGTGGCCAACCGGGCACTGGGTGGCAGCGCGCTGCTGCTGCTGTTCAGCGGTGTGATGCTGCTCGCCGCGCACGCCACCTGGCAGCGCGCGGGCTCGCCGGCGTGCGCAGCCGGCGGATGTCCCGAGGCGCGCGCCGGCGTCCTGCTCCCCGCCGGGCTCCTGGTCGGCGCGCTCACGGGCCTGGTCGGCGTGGGCGGCGGCTTCGTCGTCGTTCCCGCGCTGGCGATCGGCCTGAGCTTCGGGATGCGCGAGGCCATGGGCACCTCGATGGTCATCGTCGCGATCGTGTCGTTCTGCGGGCTGCTCGCGCATCTGGCGGCCGGCAGTCACCTGGACGTCCCCGTCGTCGCGGCCATGGGCGGCGCCGCCGTCGCCGGCGCGCTGCTGGGTCCGCGCTTCGCCGACCGAGTCTCCACCCAGGCGCTCGGCCAGGGCTTCGCAGTGCTCGTGGTGTTCGTGGCGCTCGGCATCGCGGGCGCGACGATCGCCGGGGTCAGCGTGTGAGCGGCAGACCGAGCGTGACCCAGTCGTGAACCCCGCCCCGGTAGTAGCGCAGCCGTGCCGCCTCCCAGCCGGCGGCGAGCAGCGCGGCGACGGCCTGCGGCGTCGCGGTGCACTGCGGGCCGTTGCAGAACAGCACCACCGGTCCGGCCGGCCGGAGCTCGGCCAGGCCGTCGACGATGTCCTGGTGGCGGATCGCGACGGCGCCCGGGAGCGTCCCGTGCGCGACGTGCTCGGGCTGCCGTGTGTCGACGAGCGCGCCGCCGGCGCGCACATGCTCGAGCACCTCGAGCTCACCGACGGTCTGCACCCCGCCCGGCAGCTGCAGCGGCTGAATCAATCCCCACGTGGAGTCGACGATGAACAGCCCCGGCTCACCGGCGACCGCGCGCGGCAGACGCGCGACCGGGTTGCGACGGGCGAGACGCTCGGAAGGCTGATCGTTCACATTGACCACTGTACGGTTGTACAGTACAGTAGAAGTAGGTAGAGAGTCCCTGTCCCCAGGAGCGCCATGACGTCCTCGACACCGCCCGTCACCTCGATCACCGCCTCGGACCTCGCCGAGCGCCTGGCGCACGGCGTGCCGCTGACCGTGCTGGACGTCCGCGACGATGCGGCGTGGGGGATCGAGGCGCCCGGTGCGACCTCGCGCCACCTGCCCGCCACGGCGGTGCTCGCCGACCCCGGCGCCGCGGCGCGCGGCCTCGACGGTCCCGTCGCCGTGGTGTGCAACCGCGGCCTCGCCGCGCAGCGGGTGACGCAAGCCCTTCGCGCCGAGGGCGTCGACGCGATGCTCGTCGAGGGCGGTATGCGCGGCTGGATCGGCACCCTGCAGGCGCGACCGGTCGACCTCGGCGTCGCCGGGCTGTCCGTGCTCCAGGTCCAGCGGCCCGGACGCGGCTGCTTGTCCTACGTGATCGCGTCCGGCAGCCAGGCGCTCGTCGTCGACCCCGCCCCGGACGCCGAGTTCTATGACGCGCTCGCGGCCGGGCTCGGCGCGACGGTCACCGATGTCGTCGACACGCACCTGCACGCCGACCACCTCTCCGGCGCCCGTGCCCTCGCCGCGCGGACCGGAGCACGACTGCGCCTGCCAGCACTCGCGCTCGAGCGCGGCGTGGTGTACGCCGTCTCACCGCTGCACGACGGCGACACGATCCGCGTCGGCGACGTCACCGTCCGCGCCCTGGCGCTCCCCGGCCACACCACCGACATGACCGGCCTGCTGATCGGCGATCGCGCGCTGATCAGCGGCGACTCGCTGTTCGCCGACGGGATCGCCCGGCCCGACCTCCAGCAGGGCGACCCAGCAGGCGCCCGTGCCATGGGCCGCGTGCTGCACGCCACGCTGCACGCCCGGGTCCTGTCCCTCGGTGACGACGTGATCCTGCTGCCCGGCCACACCCATCCAGGCGTCAACGCCGATGCCGTCACGGCGCGACTGGGGGCGGTCCGCGCCGCCGTGCCCGAGCTGCAGATCGGCGACGCGGGCGAGTTCGCCGAGGCGCTGCTGGTCGAGATGCCGCCGCGCCCGGCCAACTACGAGGCCGTCATCGCCGTCAACGCCGGCACCCACCCCTTCGACCCCGAGCTGGAGACGGGCGGCAACAGCTGCTCGACCCGCTGAGGAGCCCACCGATGAAGCTGCCCCGCCCGATCCCGATGGACCTCGCCGAGATGATCGCCGCGCGCCTGCGCGTCATCGGCGATCCCAACCGCATCCGCATCCTCGATCAGCTGCGCGACGGCGAGCTCTCGGTCGCGCAGATCACCGAGCGGCTGGGCACCAGCCAGCAGAACGCCTCCAAGCACCTCGGCGTGCTGCTGCAGGCCGGCATCGTCGCCCGTCGCAAGGAGGGCACGAGCTCCTTCTACAGCGTCGCCGACCAGGGCGTCTACGACCTCTGCGAGCAGGTCTGCGGGGGACTGCAGACGCAGCTGGCCGAGCTGACCGCCCTGGTCGAGGGGACGCGATGAGCACCATCGCCCCCAAGCCGCCGGGCACCCTGCCCGCTTCGCCCCTCCCGGCGCCCGCCCGCCGCTCCGGCCCGATCGGCCGGCTGGGCCGCTACGCGGCCACCAACGCCCGGACCGTGTTCATCGCCTGGGCGGTCGTCGCGGTGGCCCTGGGCTTCTTCGCGCCGCGGGTGGAGACCGCGCTGTCGGGGGCCGGCTGGCAGGCCAACGGGTCCGAATCGGTGCAGGTCCGCGACCTGGTCGAGCGCGAGTTCGGCGGCCTGAACAGCACCGGCCTGATGGTCGTGCTCCACAGCTCCGGCCAGACCGCGAGCTCCCCGGCGTTCCAGCAGACGATCGGACGCGTCGCGGCGAGGTTGAAGACCGACCCGCGCGTCGCGTCCGTCTCCCTGCCGACCGCCCGGACGACGATCTCGCGCGACGGGCATACCGCGATCGTCATGGCCGGCGCCAAGGCCGACGCGAACACGATGGTCCGCGCCGCCGACGACCTCAAGGGCCCGGTCACCGCGCTCGGAACGGGGCAGGTGCAGGTCGCACTGACCGGCGCCTCGGGCATGTGGTCGGACTTCAACGAGGCCAACCGCGCCGCGATGATGCGCTCGGAGCTGTTCTCCTGGCCGGTCACGCTCGGCATCCTCGTGCTCGCGTTCGGCTCGCTCGTCGCCGCCGGGCTTCCGCTGCTGCTCACGATGCTCGGCCTGCTGGCCTCGGCCGGCTCGCTGTTCCTGCTCACCAAGCTCTCGCCGATCTCGATCTGGGCCATGAACTTCGCGCTGATGTTCGCGCTCGCGCTCGGCATCGACTACGCCCTGTTCATCGTCTACCGCTTTCGCAACGCGCTGTTCGGCCAGCACGAGAATCGGGTCGACGCGGTCGAGGAGACCATGGACACCGCCGGCAAGGCCGTCCTGTTCAGCGGTGTCACGGTCCTCATCTCGCTGTCGGCGGTCATGCTGGTCGACAGCCCCGCGTTCCGCTCGATGGCCCTCGGGATCATGCTCTCGGTCATCTTCGTGCTCGTCGCGACGCTGACGCTGCTGCCCGCGGTGCTCGGCCGGCTCGGCACCAAGGTCGACAACCTCTCGCTGCCGTGGGTCCACCAGGGCGAACATCGGAGCGCCCGGTTCGCCGCCTGGGGCGAGTATCTGTGGCGGCGCCCGTGGGCCCTGGGCGTCGCCACCGTCGCGGTCCTCGGCGCGCTGGCCGTCCCGGTGCTCTCGCTGAGCACCGGCATGCCGTCGATCAAGGTCGTCCCCGAGACCGACACGAGCCGCCAGGGCTACGAGCTCGTCCAGCAGGCCTTCGGCGCCGGCGCCCCCGGCGCGCTGCAGATCACCGCGCCCGCGGCCGACGGCGCGCGGGTCCGCGCGGACCTGGCCGCCGACCCCGCCATCGCCCAGGTGACCCCGCCCCAGCCCGGCGCGACCGGGAAGGTCGTCCTGCTCCAGGCCGTCCCGAAGGTCGACCCGTCCTCCAAGCAGCTCGGTAAGGCGATCGACCGGCTCCGGGCGTCGCTGCCCGCCGGCTCGATGGTCGGCGGCGCGCCCGCGGAGAACCACGACCTCGAGGCCGAGCTCGCGAGCAAGACGCCCTTGGTCATCGGCGTCGTCCTGGCCCTCGGCTTCCTGTTGCTGCTGATCGCGCTGCAGGCGCCGCTGATCGCGGCGATCGGCGTCGTCACCAACCTGCTCGCCACCGGCGCGGCGTTCGGCGTCGCCAAGCTCATCTTCCAGGAGGGCCACGCCTCCGGGCTCCTCGGCTTCGAGTCGCAGGGCTTCCTGGACGCGTGGGGACCCGTGTTCTTCTTCGCGATGATCTTCGCGATCAGCATGGACTACACGGTGTTCCTGCTCAGCTCGGCCAAGGAGCACTGGGACCGCACCGGCGACGCCAAGGACGCGATGGTCGGCGGCGTTGCCCACTCCGGTCGCGTGATCTTCGCCGCCGGCGCCGTCATGGTCGCGGTGTTCTTCACCTTCGCGCTCTCCGGCCCGCTGCCGCCCAAGGAGATGGGCATCATCCTCGGCATCGCCGTCCTCCTGGACGCCCTGCTCGTCCGGCTGCTGCTCGTCCCGATCCTCCTGCGCCTCACCGGGGCCACGGCGTGGTACCTGCCCAGGTGGCTCGACCGCATCCTCCCGGACGTCCGCTTCGGCCACTGACCCATGGCCCGCGGAGAGGATCAGCGCGCCAGCCAGTTGGCCCGTGCACGGCATGGTCGATGCCAACCGTGCAGAGCGCAACGCCGGCCGACAGGACATGAGCGCCACCCCAGATCGTCGCCGACACAGTTATTCGCGCTCCTGGTCCGACGGGGTGCAATCCGGGGTGCATAGTGAGCGCAACTGGGGGCAACTGGGCCCAACTCGACGCCGCTCTACGCCGCCGAACCCGGCCCAGATCAACCGGAGCCCTCCGGCTGGGGGCCGGGCGGTCGCAGGTTCAAATCCTGTCTCCCCGATCGAGCGACAGCGCTGCAAATGAGAGTCTTTTCGTGATGTTCGTCGCGGGAGCCAGGGAACAAACGGGGAACAATCTTGTCGCGATCCCGTGACTCGCGCGTTACTCGTTTGGCTCTATTACGCGAAGTGCGTGGTTCCGGTGTGGGCGCGCCTCAGATCCGGAACCGGGCGGTCGCAGGTATGGCAGCGGCGGCTGGGTTTGAGCGGGCTGGGGAGCAGAGGGGCTGAGTCGCGTGGCTGAAGCGCGAGACACGGGACCGACGATCAGTGCAGTGCTCGACGGGGGCCCGCTCGACGGCCGGCAGATCGACGTAGCCATCGTCGAGGGTCGCCCGCCCAAGACAATTGACGCTCCCGTGGACGACGGGAGCATCTGCCGTTACTGCCTCGCGGATTGGACGCAGGCCGGGCCGTCGGCCGCTTACACGTTCTTGTATCGAGTTTGACGCAGCTCTCGGGAAGCAGGCCGGCGCCTCGGAATCTCGTGATTCCGCTCGCGGCGACGTGATTGAGAGTACGGTGGTGGGTGAGGCTGGCCCTGCGGCCAACAATCCCGGCCGAAGCGCGTAGTACTGCCGACGGAGCGAACCACGCGACGAGGCAACGCACTAACGGCGTCGAGATCGACTGTGGGGCCAGTCACGGCTCGTCTACTGAGCGCGAACGACGAGTGCGATGCCCGAGAGGTCGACGGCGGCCGCGTGATGCGTGAGGAGCTCGGCGAGCGTCCCGGCGGCCAGTCCCGCCGATCGGATCGCCTCCGCATGACTGGCCGCGCGGAGCGTGAAGGTGACCGTCAGCTTGTCGGTCCCGACGGATTGCGCGCTGTGCCGGTCATAGCGGCTGCCGAGGTCCTGGCGCAGGCGGTCGTCGATGACCCCGCGCAGCTCCTGAAGAGCGTGAAGAACCTGCCCGGGCGCGTGTCCGCGCTCGCAGGTCAGTGCGACGTTTGCGCTGTACCTCGGCCCAGAGGGCTGCGGCGGCGACGTGTTCGGATGCTCAAGCACGGGTACGGCTCCGGAGTCCAAGCGGACGCCTGCCTGTGGAAGGCAGGCCCGGGATCGGGTTCGATGGCCCATCCTTGCGCCTCCGTCAGACGCTCACGTGTTCCCGTTCGCGCCGCGGTGCTCCGGCGTGTCCGATGTCACGACCTCCAAACGGCGGGAGCTCCTGGTTCCGGAACGTACGCGCAGTATGTCCCGGTGCGGATCGTCCGCTCAAGATGGGCGCCGAGCGCGGGGTGGTACTCACGAACCGCGACTATCGCTTGGCGGACGGCGCGGGTCACGCTGACTCGGGCCCTCTCGGACGTTGATGCGGCCCGCCGGTCGCGACCGCCGAGGCCGACCGCGCGAGAGAGCTCTCGTATGAGGAAATCGCGTTCCGCGTCTGCCTGTGCGGCTCGCTCGGTGTCACCGAAGGCGCGCGCTTGCTCAATGTCGTCCTCGATTTCGGTGAGGCGCCGGCGGTACGCGTCTTTGGCTCGCGAGTCGAGCATCTCACCGGCATCGCCGGGGCCTGTGTGCGGCAAGTGGGCCGCACGGCTACTCTCGGGCGCGGAGAGCCGGCCGCTTTCGGTGGCGACGAGGTCGAGCACGTGGAACTCACGGCCGGGGTCGGCGAGCAACCGCGCGAGGTACCGGATGCCCTTGAGGTCACGCACTCGCACCGTGTGCCCCTCAAAGACCACCGACCAGTAGTCGCCCTCCCGGCGAAACACGTTGATACCGGTGACCGGTAGCTCCTGCGCGCCGTCGTCCGGCTCAACCGATACCGCGTCGTCGGTCTCTGGTTCGGCCGCGATCTGGTCGAGTACCGTGCGGGCCGCTGCGAGCTCCAAGGCGGCCCGGCGGTCATTGCCGTTCGCGCGGAGGGCTTCGGCGAAACCGGCCCGCGCCAGCGCCGCCTCGTATGGCGCCCCGATCTCGCTCCAAAGCCGCGCGGCCTCGGCGCAGAGTCGTTCCGCATCCGCCGGCTCGCCGCCCGCGAGCCGCACCCTTCCGTGAGCGAGGGTCGCGCTGGCGATCAGAGCCTTGCTCGCGAACCGAGCGGCCACCCGAGTCAACTCGTCGGCGGCCGAGCGCGCTCGAGCGATGCTGCCGGCCGCGATCTCGATCTCGACCTGAGCCTCGAGCAGCGGCGCCCGCTGCAGATCGGTGTCCGGCGGCTGCTCCTTGAAGGGCACCCGCGTCGGATGCTCAAGCGCGTCTCGGATCGCCGCGGCCGCCGCCGCTGCGTCTCCTTGGGCCAGCCGCACGAGCGCGAGACCAGGCTGCGGATCCCAGCCGGCGCGATGAGCAGCAAGAAAGGCGTCCTCGGCGCCTTCGATATCCCCTCTGCGAAATCGGATCCGCCCCAGCTCGCTCAACGGCCATCCCATCTCGCGTCGCAAGTAGGGGCGCAGTTCCTCGCACGCGCTCAGGGCCTCGGTCTCTGCTTCGCTGCATGACCCACGCAGCCGGAGGATCTCTGCGCGGTGGACACGACAACGCCCGCGCACGCTCCCGATGGCGTCCGTCTTGCACCACCGCTCCATCGCCTCGGTCCATTCCTCTGCCACGTCGTACTGCCCGAGTCCCTGCAGGGCGCATACCAGCTCGCAGTAGACGACCCCGGTCGAGAGAGGATCGAGCTCCCCGGAGACCGTCGCCACCCCAACCTCGTCGAGCAGCGCCAGGCCTTGCTCGACATCGCCATCCAGGATGAGCAGCCGTGCTTCTGCCACACGGCCGAGCGCGCACGCCGCCGGCTCGTTCTTCGCGCCCAGCTCGATGGCCCGCCGGGCCCACGGCCGAGCGTTGGATAGGTCCCCGCTCAGCATGCGCTCGTAAGCCCGAACCGCCGCAAGCCAAGCGCTCGCCGGCGTCCCGCCGCCGGGCTCCAGAAGCCGCTCGGCTCGTGCCAACCAGCCCCGCACCGGTGCCATGAGGGCGGAATCGAAGAGCAGGTGCATCGCCACGCGAACCGCCGCCCCTGCTGCCGCATCGGTGTCGCCGGCCTCCACGCACAGCGCGTACGCGCGCTCCCACGCTTCGATGGTGACGTCGAGATGCCCCGCCGCGTAAGCGACCTCGGCGAGGACCGGTAGATCGGCCCGACCCGCGAGGCCGTCCGCGTCCGCCTTCATGAAAAGCGCGAACGCCGCCTCCCAATCGCCTCGCGCTGCCGCATCACGTGCGCGCTGGAGGCCGGCCTCGCCGACGGCGTCGGTCATTGCACACCATCGATCCCGACGCCGTCAACACGCAGGGCGACCAGGCACCGGGCGTAACCGTGGGTGTTACCGCTGTAACGGTCTCGCTCACGCATATGGGTTGCGGACCACAACACCCCGCACCAAAGGAGAAGGACCATGCAGAGCGTAAACGTCAACGGCGTCGAACTGGAATACGAGGTGCGCGGAGCAGGGGAGCCCGTGCTGCTGATCGACATGCTGATCGCCGACTGCTTCGTGCCGCTCCTTGCAGAGCCGGCACTGGCCGACCGCTATCAGCTGATCCGGTACCACAAGCGGGGTTGGGTCGGCAGCACTCACGCCCCGCCGCCGGTGAGCTTCGCCGATCACGCCGCCGACGCCGCGGCGTTGCTGGAGCACCTCGGTGTCCGGCGCGCTCACATCGCGGGCCACTCCACCGGTGGGTCGATCGCAGCCCAACTGGCTCTCGAGCACCCCGAGAAGGTGCACACGCTCGCCCTGCTGGAGCCGACGCTGGTGTCGTTGCCTCTCGGCGGCGCGTTCTTGAAGGCCGCCGGCCCGGTGTTCGAGGCATACGGAAGCGGTGACCACTCGGGCGCGTTTGCCATGTTCGTGTCCGCCGCAAGCGGCCTCGACTGGGAAACGTGTCGCGCGCTGCTGGAGGAGCGGATCCCGGGTGTCGTTACGCAGTCGATCAAGGATGCCGACACCTTCTTCGGAGTCGAGCTGCCCGCCGTGACCGAGTGGACGTTCGGGCCCGAGCAGGCTGCCGCCATTCGCACGCCGGTCCTGTCCGTGATCGGGGCGCAAACCCAGCCGCTGTGGGTGGAGATCGCGGAGTTCCTGCGCTCCTCGCTCCCGCACGTCGAGGAACGCACGATCGACAGGGTCGGACATCTCCTGCAGATGCAGCGTCCCGAGCCGGTCGCCCAGGCGCTGGCGGAGTTCCTGACCCGAAACCCGATCGCCGCCGGCGACGCCCGGCGACTCCAACTCGACGACCCGGGACAACCACTTAATGCGTCGCCTGCCTGAGGACGCGGCGACCCAATCCAACCACCAGGAGGACCAATGCCAATCATCAACGTCACGCTCATCGAGGATGTCTTCACGCCTGACCAGAAGCGCGAGATCATCGAGCGCCTCACCGACGCGATGGTCTCGATCGAAGGCGAGAACCTACGCCCGGTGACCTGGGTCGTCGTCGAGGAGGTCGCAAGCGGCGACATGGGCGTCGGCGGCAAGCCGCTCAGCACCGAAGACGTCAAGGCCCTCGCAGTTGGCTGACGGCTCGGGGTCACTCATCGATCGGCCGGGGATCAGCGCGGCAGTCGCGATCTGCTCGTGCAACTCAGGGCAACTCAAACCGCTCTGAACCGCCGCATCCCGCTCGTCGCGTCTCGAGGCCGGGGGGATGGCCGCAGGCGGCCGGCGATAGGCTCGGCGCCGATGTGGGCGCACAGGCTGATCGCGCCAGGGCGGTTCGAGGCGGTCAATGTCGATGAGCCGGGCGAGCCGCGCCGCGGGCGCGTGGTCGTGCGGTTCGAGGCGGGCGGCATCTGCGGCAGCGATCTGCCGAGTTTCCTCGGCGTCCGTGACGCGGTGCTCCACGCCTCGCACGGCAAACCGGGCTACCCGATGCACGAGCTGGTCGGCGTGGTCGAGGCGAGCGCGGCCGACGACCTGCCGCTCGGCACCCGCGTGGTCGGGTGGGCCGAGGGGCACCTGGGGCTGGCGGAGAAGTTCGTCGCGCGCGCGGATCAGGTCAGCACGCTCGCCGACGAGCTCCCGCCGATCCACGCGACCGTGATCCAGCCGCTCTGTACGGTGCTGTACGCGGTGCGCCGGCTCGGCGACGTGCGCGGCGCGCGGGTGGCGGTGATCGGGCAAGGGTCGATCGGGCTGCTGTTCTCGCACGCGCTGAAGGCGGCGGGTGCCGGGCACGTGACCGGCGTCGACCCGATCGACCGGCGCGACGCCGCCGGCGCGTTCGGCGTCGACACGATGGAGTGGAACACGAGCTCGGAGTGGGCCGCATCGCTGGCGAGGGATGCTCGGCCCGACATCGTGGTCGAGGCGGTCGGCCACCAGGCGGCGACGCTCGAGGACGCTGTCGAGGCGGTCGCGCACGGCGGCACCGTGCTGGCGTTCGGGGTGCCGGATCAGACGCATTACGCGTTTCCGTTCGCTCGCTTCTTTCGCAAGGACGCGACGCTGCTGGCGGGTGTCACCCAGGAGCGCCGGGAGGCGCTGGTCGCCGCGCGCGATTACCTGGTCGCGCACCGGGAGCTGCTCGACGTCTACATCACCAATGTCTTCCCGGTCGCCGAGGCGCAGGCCGCCTTCGAGCTGGCGGTCAAGCCGACCGCGGGACGGCTGAAGGTCGTGCTGGAGCGCTGAGGTCACCGCTCAGCTGCCGGCGAAGCCGCCGCGCGACGGCATCGTGCACGCGGACTACGATTTCGGCGCGTTTGGCTCTGCAGCGCCGTTGGAAGGGGCGGTCGGGTGGTGCGGCGGCGCGGCGGGGTGCGGGGTGGCTCGCGGGCCCCCGTCGGTGTCGCGCTCGAGCGCGTCCCACAGTGCGTGCATGGTGGGCGCGAGATGGGCAAGTTCCTCGAGGTGCTGCTCGCTGAGTGCCTCCAGCTGTCGCGAGCCCGTCTCGGTGAGGTGCAGGCGTACCACGCTCTGGTTGTCCGCGTCGGGGCGGCGGGATACCAGTCCGGCGGCCTCGGCGCGATCGATGAGTCCGACGGCGCTGTGGTGGCGTAGCAGCAGGTGGTCGGCAACCTCGCCGACCGTCGGGCCGCGCGGGTCTGCGTGGCCGCGGACGGCGAGCAGGAGCTGATGCTGCGTTGGGGTCAGGCCGGCGGCCTGGGCCTGCCGTTCGCTCCAGCGCAGGAAGCGTCGGAGTCCTGTGCGGAAGCCGAGGAGCCGTCGGTAGTCGTCGTCGCTGGGCGTGGGCGTCATGCGAGCGGATTTTCGCGCCGCTGCCGCGAGAGCGCTTCCGACGCAATATATCGTGATACGATATCGCTGTACGATATCTATCATGGGAGGGCGATGATGTCCACGCTCGAGAAGACCCATCCCGACCGCCGGGCCGAGGCCCAAGCCCAAGCCCAAGCCCAAGCCCAGGCCCGCCCCGCCCGGGCCATCCCTCGGTACGACATCAGTCCCGGCTCAGCATTGCCGGACGTCCGTCTCGAGTCGGTTGGCAGCTACGTCGGCCGCATCGCCCCCGACGACCCGGTCGGCGGCTTCGGGAACGTGCCCCGCCTCCGGCGCCGGGGCGCCGGCGGCTTCGCCGGCGATCCCGATCGCCAGCGCCAGGGATCCTTCGGGGACCATGACCTCGGCCACAGCGCCTGAGGCTGGTTCGGTGACCATCTCCTCCCGTGCGGGCCTCCAACGGCATCATCCATCCCGAAGGACCGCGACCTCTAGCCGATGACCGCTCCCACCCGCCGCCACCACACGCTGCCCGTGGCGGTGGGCTGGGCCGCGGCCGTAACCGCGGTCGCCGTGATCGGTGGCCTTGCCACCGACACCGAGAGCGAGTGGTACCGCGAGCTGGAGCGTCCGGAGTGGCAGCCGCCGGGCGCGGTGTTCGGCCCGGTCTGGACCGTGCTCTACATCCTCATCGCGATCGCGGCCACGCTTGCCTACCGCGACGTCGGCGGCTCGCGCCGCCGCCTCGTGCTGGGACTGTTCGCAGCCAACCTCGCGCTGAACCTTGCATGGACCTGGATCTTCTTCCAGGGCCACGCGCCGACCGCCGCGGCCGTGGAGATCCTCTTCCTGCTCGGCACGATCGTCGCGCTGATTGCGCTCGTCCGCCCGTACAACCGGACGGCAGCGCTCGCGCTGGCTCCGTACGGCGCCTGGGTCGCGTTCGCCACCGCGCTGACCTGGTGGATCGCCGCACGGAACTGAAGTGCGCGATCCGGCATTCGCACGCGGAGTCCTGCGACACGGCATCTCCGCGCCGATCGCTCACAATGTGAGCGGATGGCGACCGACTATCAGCGCCCCGGGAGGTTCACCAAGCACGTCTTCAACCCGATCGTCGCTGGACTGACGCGGCTCGGCGTGAGTCTGGTGGGCTCTCGGGTGCTGGAGGTGCGTGGCCGGAAGAGCGGCGAGTGGCGGAGCACGCCGGTGAACCCGCTCGGGTATGAGGGCGAGCGCTACATCGTGGCGCCCCGTGGCGAGACGCAGTGGGTGCGCAACCTGCGAGCGAGTGGCGAGGGGCGCCTGCGGAAGGGCCGCAGGATCGAGGAGTTCACCGCCACCGAGCTTCCCGACGACGAGAAGCTGCTACTCCTGCGCGCGTACCTGAAGAAATGGGCTTGGGAGGTCGGCGCCTTCTTTCAGGGTGTCGGCGCCGATGCGCCAGACGACGATCTGCGCCGGATCGCGCCACTGCACCCGGTCTTCCGGATCTCGCGCCGCCCCTAGGCGCCGGTCGCGTCTGGCAGGAGCGGGAGCGTCGTCAACGCGAGTGGGCATCTTGCTCCTCGAGGCGCTGACGATGTTGTTGGCGGGTGTGGGACCGCAGCGCGTCGATCAGGGCCGCGACCATGGGGCGATCGTCGGCATTTGGCCGGGTGGCGAGGTTGACGGTCCACGGCGCGATCGGTTCGGCGAGCGCGAGCTTGGCGCAACCGCTGGGGTCGATGATGTCCGGGACGACGGCGACCCCCATCCCGGTGGCGACGTATCCGGGGATCGCGAGGACGTCGGCGATCTCAGCGACCACTTGTCGCCGCAGTCTGCGCTGAGCGAGCGCGTGTTCCAGCCCGGTGCGGCTGCCATCGAGGAAGACTTGAATACGTGCAACTCGGCCTCTGCTCGGGCGACGCGTCGAAGGGAGAGAAGGGGCTCGGCATCTTCCCCGACCGGCGTGACGATTTTCGCAAGAGCGTCGCTGAGGCTCTTGACTATGCCGAGGCGGTTGGGGCATCGATGGTGCATGCGATGGCCGGGATCTTGCCGCCTGCGCAGCGGGCTCAGCATCATTGGGACTGCTACGTGGAGAACCTCGCCTTCGCCGCCACCGAGGCAAGGCCGCGGGGCATCAAGATCATCGTCGAAGCGATGAGCCAGGGCGCAGTGCCGGACTACTTCATCGCCGCTCCCGATCAAGCGGCCAGCGCCATCGAAGAGGCCGGCGAAGAGAACCTCGGCCTCCTGCTGGATGTCTTCCACACGGCGAGTGTCGGTTTGGACGTGCAGCAGGAGATCGCCAAGCATGCGGCGCTTCTGGCACACGTGCACATCGCGGATTTCCCCGGCCGGCATGAACCGGGATCGGCGACAATCGACTTCAACGAGATCGAGCTTGCCCTGCAGGAGGCGAGCTACGACGGCTTCTTGGGCTGCGAATACAGTCCGATCGGATCTACCGAAGCTGGCCTCGGGTGGCTGGGCCGCAAGACCGACAGAGCGGCCGAGCCAATCTGAGGCTGTAGGACTGCGAGGTCAGGTCGCCGGCGCGTCCTCCCGCTCGTGCAGTGCCTGCGCGCGCAGCTCCGCCGCCTCTGCGCGCCGCAGCGCGTCTTGGGCGCGGGCGCGCGCGTTTGCGGCGCGCTCCGTGGCCGCCCGCCCGCGGGCCTCCCGCTCGGCCTGGATCTGCGCCGCGGTCAGGGCGACCGGTCGTGGCCGCTCGAGGTCGAGCTGCTGGTCGTCAGGTCGATCAGGCGCAGACGGGCGGCGATCAGCGCCAGACGCTGCTCGAGGTCCTGACGCGCGTCGCTGCGCTCCTGGCGCCGGTCCACCTCCGACTGCCGATGCGCGAAACCCACCGAGCGCGCGAAGTCCGATGGATCCACCTCGGCGCGCTCCTCGTCGAGCTTCGACTGGTCGCGCTCGATCGTGGCCTGGTCCACGTTGGCCAGCGCCTGCTCACGGTCGGCGATGCTCTGGTCGAGGTCGGACAGCGCCTGCTCCTGCTCCAGGCGCTTCTGGTCTGCGTCGTGGTCGGTCATCCGGCGGGCTCCTCTCCGATGATCGACATCGAGTTCGTCGGCGACCTGGCGACGAACCCGGCCAGCTCCCATGTCGTCCAGGCGGTCGTCGCGCTGGCGCGCGGGTTCGGCCTGCAGACGGTCGCGGAGGGCGTTGAGGACGCCGCGACGCTCGAGCTGCTGGGCGAGCTCGGCGTGGACCTGGCCCAGGGCTACCACATCGCCAGGCCCGCACCGCTCGCCGAGCGCGTCGAACTCGACCCTGACACTCGGATCCAGGGCGTGCGCGAGCTCGTCGCCATCATCGCTGCCCGCGACCGCGGACCGCGCCGCGGACCACTGGGGCAGGAGCGCGGGGCGCGACCGCGGGTAGGCTGCCCGCATGGCCGCGACACCGGACGAGCGCGCCCTGTTGATCGTCGGTGGCGGGCGGATGGGAGAGGCGCTCCTGGTGGGGCTCCTCGCCGCCGGTCGTGCCGCCGATGAGCTGGCGGTCGCCGAAGTCTCGTCATCGCGCCTCGATGAGCTCGCGGCTGCGCATCCGGGGGTCACCGTCGTCCCGGCTCCGATCCCCGCGGCGGGCGCGGTGCTGGCCGTCAAGCCGGCCGACGTCGCGGATGCTGCTGTAGCCGTCGCAGATGCCGGGGCCGAGCGTCTGGTCTCCGTCGCCGCCGGCGTCACGACGCAAGCCATCGAGCGCGCGGTGGGTGGACGCGTCCGCGTCGTTCGCGCGATGCCGAACACGCCCGCACTGGTCGGCGCCGGCGCGGCCGCCATCTGCGCGGGCTCGGCGGCCGGTGAGGAGGACCTGGCGTGGGCGGAGGAGATTCTCGGCGCCGTCGGCGTGGTCGTGCGCGTGCCGGAGAAGGACCTGGACGCGGTCACTGGCCTGTCGGGATCCGGTCCCGCGTACGTGTTCCTGGTCGCGGAAGCGATGGCCGAGGCGGGTGTGCTGGGTGGCCTGTCGCGCGACGTCGCCGAGACATTGGCGTTCCAGACGCTGCTGGGCTCCGCGCAGCTGCTCGTGGATCGTGGCGCCAGTCCGGCGGCGCTGCGAGCTGCGGTCACCAGTCCGGGCGGGACGACCGCCGCCGGCCTGCGTGAGCTCGAGCGCCACGGGGTGCGAGCGGCGTTCTTGGAGGCCGTGATGGCGGCCACGCAGCGTTCGCGCGAACTCGGCGGTTGATCAGAGCAGGCCCGCGAGCACCTCGTCGAGGCGCTCGAGCGCCCAGTCGAGCTCGGCGGCGGTGGTGGTGAGCGGTGGCGCGATACGCAGCGTCGTCTCGTGTGTGTCCTTGGCCAGCACGCCGCGCTCCATGAGCCGCTCGCTGGCCCGGCGGGCCGGGAGAGCGTCGTCGGCCAGATCGATCCCGAGCCACAGGCCGCGTTGTCGCACCTCACGGACGGACGGGTGGGCGGCGGCGCACAGTCGGGCGGCCGCCGCCTCGCCCAGCGCCGCAGACTCGTGGATGAGCAGGTCGTCCGCCAGCAGGCGCAGGACCTCGCGGCCGACGGCGCAGGCGAGCGGGTTGCCGCCGAACGTGCTGCCGTGCTCACCTGGGCGCAGGACGCCGAGGACCTCGTCGGTGCCCACGACCGCCGAGACCGGCAGAATGCCCCCACCGAGCGCCTTTCCGAGCACGTAGAGGTCGGGCCGCACATGCTCGTGGTCGCACGCAAAGCGCCGGCCGGCGCGGCCGAGACCGGACTGGACCTCGTCGGCGACGAGCAGGACGCCGGCCTCGTCGCAGATCGACCGCGCGGCGGCGAGGTAGCCGTCGGGCGGGATGATGACTCCGGCCTCCCCTTGGACCGGCTCGACGAGGAAGGCGACGGTGTTCTCGCCGACGGCCGAGCCCAGCGCCTCCGGGTCACCGTAGGGCACCCGGACGAACCCGGGAGCGAAGGGGCCAAAGCCGGTCCGCGCCAGCGGGTCGTCAGAGAAGCCGACGATCGTGGTCGTCCGGCCATGGAAGTTGCCGGCGCACACGACGATCTCGGCGCGACCCGGTTCGACGCCCTTGCGCTCGTAGCCCCACTTCCGCGCGAGCTTGATCGCCGTCTCGACCGCCTCGGCGCCCGTGTTCATCGGCAGAACGCGATCGCTTCCGCAGAACTCGGCCAGCTCGGCGCAGAAGGGTCCGAGCTGATCGTTGTGGAAGGCGCGGCTCGTCAGCGTCAGCCGCTCGAGCTGCTCCGCGGCAGCGCGGACGAGCCGCGGATGGCGATGACCGAAGTTCATCGCCGAGTAGGCCGAGAGCGCGTCGTAGTAGCGGCGGTCCTCGACGTCGTGCACCCAGACCCCCTCGCCACGGCAGAGCACGACGCGGAGAGGGTCGTAGTTGTGGGCGCCGTGACGGTCCTCGGCCTGGACCGCCTCGTCCGCGTCGGTCCGCGAGGTCACGGGCGTCAGCGTACCCGCGGCCGCCGCGCGGCCGATGCGCTGATGGGGACCTGGTCGAAGTCGACGTCCGCCGCGGTCGGCGCCGGCGGCGGTGCCTCGAGCCGGAGCTCGGGCAGCCATTGGAGCCACCGCGGCAGGTACCAGTTCCACTCGCCGAGGAGCTTCATCGCGGACGGCAGCAGCACGGCGCGGACGACCGTCGCATCGATCAGCACCGCGACTGCCAGGCCGACGCCCATCATCTTGAAGTCCAGCGCGCCCAGGGTCCCGAAGATCGAGAACACGGCGATCATCACCACGGCCGCGCTGGTCACGATCCCGGCGGTGGACTTGATGCCGTGCAGCACCGCCTGATCGGTGCGCTCGCCGCGGTCGACCGCCTCGCGGATCCGGCTGAGGATGAACACGTGGTAGTCCATCGAGAGCCCGAACAGGATCACGAACAGGAACAGGGGCAGCCACGCGGTGATCCCACCGATCGCCGTGAAGCCGAGCAGGCCCTGCAGGTGCCCTTCCTGGAACACCCAGGTCAGGACGCCGTAAGCGGCGGCGACGGAGAGCAGGTTCAAGACGATCGCCTTGATCGGGACGACGATCGACCGGAACGTCACCAGCAGCAGCAGGAACGCGAGCGACAGCACGAAGCCGATGACCAACGGCAGGTGGGCCTCCATGGTGTCGTTGAAGTCGCGCGATCCGGCGGTCAGGCCGGTGGTGTGCGCGCGGACCCCGGGGATCGCCCCGAGCGTGTCCGGGATGATCTGGTCGCGCAGCACGCTGAGCGCCCGGTTGGAGGTGCTGTTCGTGCCGGTGCCCTTCAGCGGGATGGACACGATCGCGAGGTCGCGGCGGGGGTTGACCGTGACCTGCGTCGGGTCGCTCATGAGCCCGGTGGTGACGGCGTCGATGCGCAGGCGCTCGATCGCGCCGTCGACGGACGGCGAGGTGACGTCGCGCGCTTGCACGGTCACGAACGCCGGCAGTGGCCCGCCGGGGAAGGCCGTCTGGATGCGGTCGTAGGTCTTCATGATCGGGAGGTCGCGCGGCAGGCCCTGCACGCCGGTGTTGACCGTCTCGAGATGGAGGGCCGGGCTGGCCAGCAGGAGCAGCAGCCCCGCGCCGAGGGCGAGCGAGAGCACGGGCCGGCGCAGCGTGTGGTCGAGCACGAAGCTCCACGCGCGGTTCTCGTGCGAGCGGTGCCGGTGCTTGGCGATGACGGGCACACGGCCCTTCTCGACCCGGTCGCCGAGCTTCGACAGCGTCGCGGGCAGCACGGTCATCGAGCCGGCCACGGCGACGGCAACGACGATCATCGTGCCGATCCCGAATGAAGTGAAGACCGCGTTGCCGGCCAGCAGCATGCCGGCCATCGCGATCATGACCGTGATCCCGGAGACCAGGACCGCGCGCCCCGACGTGGCGGCGGCGACCGCCAGCGCCTCGGCCGGCGGCCGGCCAGCGTCGCGCTCCTCCATACGGCGGCGCAGGTAGAACATCGAGTAATCGACGCCGACCGCCAGGCCGATCAGCAAGATCACCGACGAGATCGATTCCTCGACCGGCCAGATCTGGCTCAGCGGGGCGATGATCCCCAGCGCAATGAACACGGACGAGAGCCCGAGCAGCAGCGGAATGCCGGCGGCGACCAGCGATCCGAAGGCCACCACCAGGATCGCGAGCGTCACCGGCAGCGACAGGAACTCCGCACGATGGAAGTCCTTCGCAAACGCCGCCGACAGGGCCTTGTTCGAGCTGGCATCGCCGAACTGCTCGATGCGCAGGTCCGGGTGCGCCCGCTGCGCGGCGGCGGTGGCGTCCAGCGAGCGCTGCACGCGGTCCTTTGCCGTGTCGTTCTTGCCGAGCAGCTTGAAGGTCACCAGCGCCGAGCGTCCGTCGCGCGACATCTGGTTGGCGTTGCGGGCGTCCAGCGGCGAGCGCACGTCCTGCACGTAGCGGGTGCGCTCCAGGCGGGCGACGACGTCGCGAACACCGGCCGCGAAGGCCGCGTCCGTCGCCCTCATGCTGCCGCGCGCCTGAACGAGGACCTGCTCGTCGACGCGCTCGGGGAAGCCGGCCCGGTCGATCGCGAGGTCGGCACGCTGGGAGTCGCCGTTGCCAGCTTGGCTCGGGTCGAGGCTGTTCTGCCCGACCGCACCCGCCAAGACGAAGGCGAAGACGACGAGCGCCACCCAGCCGAGGATGGCGAGGCGAGAATGCGCCGCGCTCCAGGCGGCGGCGCGTGCGGCGATATTCGGCCGGTGCATGGTGGGAACCTCCGGTGCGATCGGAGCCGGCGTTTGGCGGTATGCGGCCACGCTGAACGTACGCTCGCGTGGCACGCCCGCCATCCGCCGTTTGCACGGTCACGCCTGCGCAGAGCCCGCGATTACCGATTTGGGCACGCAGCGCAATCGCTGTGTTGCCGAGCGCCGGGGGATCAATCCGGGGAACAAATTGAGCGCAACCGAGGCCAACTCAGGGCAACTTGAAGCCGCCCTACGCCGCCGGATACAGCTCCACGCAACCAGATCCCTCCGGCTGGGGGCCGGGCGGTCGCAGGTTCAAATCCTGTCTCCCCGATCGCGCGACGGCCGGTGCGCTGAAGCCGCTGATCGCTGCGGGTTGTCCGCCGCGGCCGAGGGGCAACCACCGATGCAGCGGCACAGCCGTCGCCTTAGCCTGGCCTCATGTCTCGGTTGGCGGCCGCGGCCGACGTGCTCGATCATCGCTTCGGGGCCGGTCCGGAGCTGACGGTCGGCGTCGAGGAGGAGTTCATGCTCCTCGACGCGGAGTCGTTCGACCTCGTTCAGGGGATCGAGTCATTCCTCCGGTCTGAACAGCGGGCCGGCTTCGGCGACCTGACGTCGGCCGAGCTGTTCGAGTCGCTGGTCGAACTCCACACGCCCGTGTGTGCGACCGTTGCCGAGGCCGGGCACGAGCTGCGCCGCCTGCGCGCAAACGCCCTCGACGTCGCCGACGCGGAGGGCCTGCGGCTCGGCTCGGCCGGCACGCATCCGTTCAGCCTGTTCGAACGACAGCGGGTGACCGGTCGCGAGCGGTACCGCGCGCTCGTCGACGAACTTCAGTACGCGGCGCGCCGGGAGCTGATCTTCGGCCTGCACGTCCATGTCGCCGTGGATGATCCCGACCGGGCGGTCCGGATCCTCGGCGCGCTGCAGGCACACCTCTGCGAGTTGGTCGCACTGTCGGCCAGCTCCCCGTTCTGGCGCGGCCGGCCGACGGGTCTCGCGTCCTGCCGACACCTGATCTTCTCCGCATTCCCGCGCTCGGGTCCCTCACCCCATTTCCGCGACTACGAAGAGTTCGCCGCGGTTGTCGCGGAGCTCGAGGCGTGCGGCTGCCTCGAGGACTACACGCGGATCTGGTGGGACGTGCGGCCGCATCCGCGCTTCGGCACTGTAGAGGTGCGGGTGATGGACGCCGTGAGCCGCGTGGAGGACACCGTCGGGCTGACCGCCTACGTGCAGGCGCTCATCGCGCGTTACGTCGCCGCCGACCGGGCTGGCGAAGTACTGCCCGGCTTCCATCCGGTGCTGACACACGAGAACAAGTGGCGGGCCGCGCGCTATGGATTGCAGGCAACCGTCATCGACCTCGCGCGCGGCGGGCCCGTGCCCGTCGCTCGTCTCGTCGAGCGGACGCTTCGCGAGATCGCCCCGCACGCACGCGACGTCGGATGCGACCGAGAGCTGGACGGCATCCGCCGGATCCTGCGCGACGGGAACGGGGCCGATCGCCAGCTCAGCGTCTACGCGGCCACGGGAGACACGCGCGAGGTCGCCCGCGACATCGCGGACATCACTCAGTCCGGCTTGACAGCCCACCCTCCGCAAGCCCATCGAGCGCGACGTCGTCGAGCGTCCTGACGACGAGGTCGGCCCCGGCGACCGCGAGACGCTCGGCATCGTCGCCCCGCGCAACGCCGAGCGCGGCCATGCCGGACGCACGGGCAGCCTCGATGCCCACAACGGCGTCCTCGACGACGAAGCACTCGCGCGCTGGGACGCCCAGCTCGGAGGCGGCGGTCACGAAGATCTCCGGATCGGGCTTGCCGCGCGCGAAGTCCCGGCCCGAGACCTCGACGTCGAAGAGGTCGCGCAGTGGCGGGCCCAGCGCGTGCGGGCCGTCGCCGAGCCGGATCCGCCGCAGGATCAGCCCGGCGTTCTTCGACGACGACGCGGCTGCCAGCCGGACCCCGCGGTCCGACAGCGCGCGTACGAAGCGCAACGCGTCCGGGAAGGCCGTGAACTCGGCCGCCTCGATCAGCGCGACGACCATCTGCTGCTTGCGCTCCGCGTACTCCTCGGCCCTGACCGCGGCGTCGGGGACGTCGAAGCGGTCGAGTGCCGCGCGGGCGCCGTCGAGCCGCGGCCGGCCCGCGATGACGTCCTGGTAGAAGCGCGGGGTGAACCGCTCCGGCGCGTACGTGGCGCGCGAGCGAATGTCGCTCCAGCGCGTCTCCATCAGCTCCCGCAGGGTTTCGCGCCAGGCGCGCTCGTGCGGCGAGTCGACGAGCACGCCGTCGACGTCGAAGATGGCGCCGCGAAACCCCGCCCGCATGGGTCAGGCGCGCTGCGCTGCAGGCCCGATGGTGAACGTGCAGCGCTCGCCGGCGCTGAGTTCGCGAACGTCGTCGCCGACGCCGACCCGCACGGGGAGGCTGAAGCCCTCTGCCAGCGCCTCGACCTCGAGCTCGCCCGCGCCGAACCGCACCCGGATCGGGGTGCCGCGGAACTGCATCGGCAGCGACAGCCCGTCGAGCCTCTCGCGCAGCCGCGGCTCGAAGTGGACCACACCGTCGCGGATCTCCGTGCCGAGGTAGATCCGCTGGACGAGGTCGAGCGTGCCGGCCATCACGCCGGTGTGGATCCCTTCCGCGGTCGTGCCGCCCTGGATGTCGCCGATGTCGCTCTCCAGCGCGACGAGGAACCGCTCCCACGAGCTCTCGGGGTCGAGCCCCGCGAGGACACCGGCGTGGACGATCATGCTCAGGGTCGACCCGTGTGAGGTGCGACGGTCGTAGTACTCGATCGTCCTGCGGATCAGCTCGGGCGAGAGGTCGTAGCCGAGCTGGGCGAACAGCCGCTGCAGCTCAGCGTCCGGGAATAGGTAGAACAGCATGACCGTGTCGGCCTGCTTCGCCGCTTTGTAGCGGTTGGGATCGTCGCCCTCGGCACGCAGGATCCGGTCGAGCCGCTGGATGTTGCCGTACCTGGCCCGTAGCCCCTCCCAGTCGAGCTCCTCCAGGTCCTCGTAGCCCTCGAACTGGCTGATGATCCCGTCGGCGTGGAACGGCACGAACAGCCTGCGGCTGAGCTCGGTCCAGCGCTCGACCTCCTCGTCCGTCAGCCCGATCCTCGCCCGGAGGGCGTCGCGGCGGCTCGCCGGCAGGAGCTCCATGACCCGCAGCGCGGTCTCGCAGATCCAGGCCGCCATGACATTTGTGTACGCGTTGTTGCGCAGGCCCCCCTCGGCGGCTCCCGGATATCGCTCGTGGAACTCGTCCGGACCCATGACGCCGTGGATCTCCCAGCGGTCGCGCTCCCGGTTGTAGCGCGCGAGGGAGCCCCAGAAGCGCGCGATCTCCAGCATCATCTCGGCGCCGCAGTCGCGCAGGAAGTCGAACTCGTGCGTCGCCAGGTGGTAGTGCCAGACGGTGTAGAAGATCGCCGCGCCGACGTGGCGCTGGTTGCGGCTGAGGTCCGGCTCCCAGTGCCCGGACAGCGGGTTGAGGTGGATGCGCTGCGTCTGCTCCTGCCCGTCGCTGCCGCTCTGCCAGGGGTACATCGCACCGCGGTAGCCGGCCCGACGCGCCGCCTCCCGGGCCTCGCCGATCCGGCGGTAGCGGTAGAGCAGCAGCCCGCGCGTGATCAGCGGCAGCCGGAAGTTGAGGAACGGGTAGACGAACAGCTCGTCCCAGAACACGTGCCCTCGGTACGCCTCGCCGTTGAGGCCGCGAGCCGGGACGCCGGCGTCGTGGTGGGCGGTCTGCCGCGAGCACACCTGCAGGAGGTGCGAGGTGTGGAAGCGCAGCAGGAACTCGACGCGCTCCTCGTTCGGGAGCTCCGGGTTGCAGACCTCCCACAGCTCGTCCCACGCGCCCACGTTGCCGCCGAATGCCTGATCGAATGCGGGATACCGCCCGGCGCTCCTGACCGCGGCCTCGAGCGGCTCGCTGATGCCCCTGTCGCGCGAGCTGTAGAACGCGACGTTCTTCTCCACCCGCGCCGTCGCCCCCGCTTCGACCTCGAACGCCAGGACCTGCTGGATGTAGTCCTCGCTCTGGAACGTGCTGCGCGTGACCTCGAGCTCCTGGTCGCCGCTGTACGCGCGGGTGCGGGCGGCCTCGGCGATCTCGATCCTGGACTGGCGCGTGCGCGACTTCAGCGCGATCACGTCGGTGCCTTCGATCCGCGGGCCCTGCGGATCGAGGTGACGGCTCTCGAGCTGGCGGTAGCGGTCAACGCCCTGGTTGACGACGCGGCCGTCGAGCGCCGACACCACCTCGACGTTCCCCGACCAGTTCAGCGGCGTGAGGTCCCAGGCGATCGCCGCTTGGTGCATGCGGTGCATGCTCACGAAGCGTCGGCTCCGCAGGCTTGTCTCCCGGCCGGCGCGATCCCGGAACCTCAGCTCGCGCTCCACCAGCGCGTTGCGGAAGTCGTACGCGTGCCGGTAGGAGAGGAGCTCGATGTCGCTGAGCCGGACGGGCTCGTCGCCCTCGATGCGGAGCTTGAGCACGAGCCAGTTGGGGAGGTTGACGAGGTCCTCGTTGGGCACCGGGTGGATGCCCATGACGGACGTCTTGCGGTCGTAGACCCCGTGCGCGTAGGTGCCCGGATAGTGCGTGTCGTCGGCGTCCTCCCACTCCGCGCATCCTCTGGAGCAGAAGTAGCCGTTGCCCGTTGAGGTGAGAGCCTCCCGCAGCCCCTCCTGGACGGGATCGAACCCGTCGAAGACGAGCAGGAACCCGCTCACTCAATTACTCCCGGGTCGACGGCCGGCGCAGCGGCCGCCCCATCGCATCCTGGTACGCCGCGCGCCGCGCGCGATCGAAGTCCTGCGCGACCTGGTCGCTGCCGAACGCGCGGTGGACAATGCGCTTGAGCCGGCGCGGCAGCGCGATGTCGAGGATGCTCAGCGGGCGCAGCGACCGAGGGACATAGACCTCGGCACGCTGCTCGCGCAGCCCGTCGACGATCGCGTCCGCGACCTCTGCCGCGTCGAGCTTCTTCATGCCCCGCGCCGCGTGCATGCCGGAGCCAAGGCGCGTGTTCGCCAGGTTCGGGAGTACGGTCGTCACACCGACGCCGGTGCCCTCGAGCTCGCAGCGCACCGCCTCGCTCACGCCCACGACGGCGTGCTTCGTGCCGACGTAGGTGGCCTCGCCGGGCAGCGATGCCAACCGGCCGGCCGCGGATGCCAGGTTCACGACCCGCCCGTGGCCGCGCGCGAGCATCCGCGGAAGCGCAAGCTTCATCCCGAGGATCACGCCGTGGACGTTGACGTCGAACAGGCGCCGCGCGACATCGTCTGCCTCCTCCAGAAACGGACCGATCGGCATGATGCCGGCGTTGTTGACCAGGACGTCGAGCGGGCCATGCGCGGCCTCAGCGGCGTCGAGAAACGCCGCGAACGACTCGCGCTGCGTGACGTCCAGGCCCAGCCCCACCAGCCCTAAACGCGCGGCTGTCGCCTCGACCGCTGGGACGTCGACGTCTCCCAACGTCACGCGTGCGCCGTCCCGGCGCAAGCGCTCCGCAGTTGCAGCGCCGATGCCCCGCGCGCCGCCCGTGATCGCGACGTGCAGTCCCTGCAAGCGGATCGGATCGGGCATCCACCGACCCTACCGCCGCTCGGTCGGGGGATGGGACGATCGCGGCCTCGTCGACCGCCTCGTGCTCGATCAGCACGCTCTCGAGCTGTCGCCGTCGCGCCGTCAGGCGGTCGCGCCGGCGCAGTGCACCACGCAGCTTGCGACGGGGAACGATCCGGGGAACAAACTGAGCGCAAGTCGACTCAACTCAGCTCGGCTCGAACCGCTCTCGGCCGCCGAATCCCGCCCAGGGGCAACCGGATCGTTCCGGCTGGGGGCCGGGCGGTCGCAGGTTCAAATCCTGTCTCGCGAATGTCGCGACCAGTCTTGGTCGCTTCGCGCGACTCTCTCTTGCGACCGCTGGCTTTCGTTGCGCGAGGCACGGAAGCTCTGCCCGGTCGTTGTGGTCAGGCGTTGCACCCGTGCTTCGACGGCGCTCGAAACTCGTCGCCCGCGGCCGTCAGTTGCGCCGGATGACGGGTTCGGCCATGACCGATACCTCGCCATTGGCGTGGGTGGTGATGAACAGCGCGGCCGGTGCCGGCGCGGGGAGCGCCAGCTGTGCGGCTTGCTTGGCGACCGCGCTGGTGAGCATCTCGGTCTCGGGCTTGACGGCGGCGGGCAGGCCGCGGGCCGTGCGGTACTTGCGGGCGACCGGGTTGCGCGAGCCATAGGTGTCCCACTGGAACCACTGCTTCCGAAACTCCAGGTGCCAGGCGGCGAACTCGTAGGCGAGCTCCTGCAGGGTGTTGATGGCGTCGAGCACGCGCTCGCGCTCCTCGAACGCGGTGTTCTCCAGGTCCTCGACGGTGTCGAGTGGCAGCGCGGTGAGCAGGGCACTGGACTCGGTGAGCACGCGCGTGGCGCACAGCAGCAACTCCCATGACCGCTCCACCTCCTCGCGGGTGGTGCTGCCCGCGCCGTAACCGGTGAGGTGGCGCCGGAACCGCTCGTGGAGCTGATGCCAGATGCGGTCGGCGTCGTGGGTGACGTCACGGAGTTCGTCGATGCGGCCGGAGGACAGCGAACCGTGGTCGGCAAGCCGGGCGTGGGAGTCCGCCACGATCTTGGCGACGTGGCTCAGCGTGCCCCGCTTGTCGTCGTCGAGGCGCTGCAGGACCTCCTCGACGTTCGTCGCGATGCCTTCGAGCTTGTCGTTGATTTCCACGAGGTAGTGCTGCTGGGTCGCCATCGCCATCGCTTCCCATGCGGCCGGCCCGAGCACCTTCGTCACCGACGGACGAGCCACGGTTTTCGCGGAGTCGTTCACCTTCTCCAGACTGGCCTCCGGCATGGGCTTTCCCGTGACGGCGTCACGAAGACGCAGGCTCTTGTCGCCCTTCCCGGGATTTGCCCAGACCTGCGTGCCTTCCTTGAGCGCCTTCTTCTGCTCTAGAGAAAGGACCACGCGGTAGGTGTCCTCGGTGAACTGCGCGGCCTTTCCGGCGAGCAGCTTCTTCTTGACGGGCCCCCCGAACGTGTCGCGGAGGGCGACCGCGGCCTCGCCGGTGAGGCGGACGAGCGGCCGGTCGTCGGTCTTGGTGGCGGTCTGGGTCGGGGTCATCAGTGACTTAACGGCGCTCCGGCGAGCGTCCTTGAAGCCGCACGCGAGCCCGACCAAGATTTTCCGCAGCTCGTGGCGAGCCGATTAGGCTCACCGCCGTGGGCTTCCTCAGCAAACTCATGGGTGGGGGCGGCGGCGTTCGCGGAACCGCCCAGGTGACGTCGTGCTCGCAGTATCAGGGCAGGGGCGTCTACTCCATGTGCCGCATGCAGCTGATCGTCCAGGCGGAGGGCGTCGCGCCGACGGCAGTGGAGTTCGAGGGTCTCGTGCACCGCAAGCGCTGGCCGCAGCCGGGCATGACGCTGCCGGTGACCGCGGATGGCGCGAACCCGCAGAAGGTCTCGATCGAGTGGGACGAGGTCCCGGACTCGCGCGATCGCTCGCGGGCGAACGCGGAGGCGATGGCGGCGATGATGCGCGGCGAGGGCGGCGCCGTCGGCGGCTTGGGCGGCGCGCAGGTGATCAACCTCTCCGGAGGGCAGCTGACGGAGGAGCAGGCGGCCAAGCTGCGCATGCTCGGTATCGATTCCGGCGCGGTCCAGGGCGCCGCGGCGCCCGCGCCCACGCCGGAGCCGGACGATCAGCTCGCGAAGCTCGAGCGGCTCGGCGCGCTGCGCGCTTCCGGTGTCCTCACGGAAGCGGAGTTCGAGGAGCAGAAGCGCCGCGTTCTGGGCGGCTGACCGCGATCAGGTCACCGCTCGTCGTAGTAACCGTCGATCGGGATCCTGGCCTCGTCGAACAACGCCGGGCCCTCGTAGGTCACCTCGGCCGCGTCCGGGCTCGGCGACCCGGACGGCTTGAGGCCCGCGAACTGCTCGCCTGAGAGCGCGAAGACCACGCGCCCCAGGCCCGAGCGCGCGATGGCGCCCCTGCACATCGGGCACGGCTCCGTGCTCGTGTACATCGTCGTCTGGGCCGCAACCTCGCGCTCGAGGTTGCGCGACGCCCAGAGCGCCGTCTTCAGCTCCGGGTGGGCGGTGATGTCGTCTCCGGTCACGACCGTGTTGCGATCCTCGACCAGCACTTCACCGTCGGGTCCGACCAGCAGCGACCCGAACGGCATGTCACCCGCGGCGCGTGCCTCGGCGGCAAGCTCGATCGCCCTGCGGAGGTGGCGTTCATCGGACCGGGTCATCGTCGGTCAATGGAGGGTGGGTCGGTAGATCAGCTCCTGGATGCGACCGTCGAACAGCCGGCTCTCGATCAGCTCGAGGTCGAAGTCGGCCGCACCTCGGAATATCGGGTCCGACCCGGTCTGACCGGAGACGACAGGGAAGAGCGACACCTGGACGCGGTCGACGAGGCCGGCGGCCATCAGGGCGCGGTTCAGCGACAAGCTGCCGTGCGAGCGCAACGGCACGTCTGACTCCTCCTTGAGCCGCGCGATGACGTCGATTGCGTCGCCGCTCACGAGCGTCGCGTCCGGCCAGTCGACGGCTCCTTCCAGCGTCGACGACACCACCGTTGTCGGCATGGTCCTCATCCGGTGGGCCAGTGGGTCGGACTCCGCTGTGCCCGCGGGGAGCAGCTGCATGAAGTCCCGGAAGGTGTTGGCCCCGAGGATCAGCCGCTGCTCTTCGTTGTAGAGGGTGAGGCGGTGATCGACGAACTCGGGCCCTTCCTTGCTCCAGTAGCCGCCCCAGTCGCCGTCGCTGGTGTAGGAGCCGAAGCCGTCGAGGGTGGAAAAGACGTCGAAGGTGTACGTAGCGGTCATGGTGCCTCCTCGAGTAGCTCGTCGATCTGGCCGACGGCGGCGGTCATGCCGGCTTGCATGCCGGTGGCGAGCGCCTCTTCCATCGCCTGGTCGCTCGTCCATGTCGTGGTGATGGTCATTTGCGTGGCGTCGTCGGTCAGTTCGGCGAGGTCGACGCGAATCAGCGCCGTGTGCCCGTTGGGAATCGGGTGGCCGTCCGCGTCGCCGAAGCCGGCGTCGAGCTCCAGCATGTGGGGCGGGTCGGCCGCACGCACGCCAAACCACCCGCCGTGCCGCTCGCCGTCGGGGCCCGTCATGACGTAGCGGATGCTGCCGCCCGGCGCCGGATCGTGCTCCAACACCGTCGCGGGATGGCTCGGCGGCCCCCACCAGCGCTCCAATTGGCGCGGATCGCTCCAGACCTGCCAGACGCGGGCGATCGGCGCGTCGAAGCGCGCCGTGACCGTCAAGGTCCTGGCCTGTGCGTCCTTGACCACGCTGATCACGGTCACTGCGGCGCGCTTTCTGTCGGATCGGCGAGGACCTGCTCGATGCGGTCGATGCGCTCGCGCCAGAGCGCCTCGAGATCGTCGAGCAGCAGATGGGCGTTCCGCAGCGTCGCGACGTCGCCGCGTACTCGCTGCTCCCGGCCGTGGCGGGTCTTGGTGACCAGCCTCGCGCGCTCGAGCGCTCCCACGTGCTTGTGCACCGCGGCGAAGCTGATCGGATACCTGCGGGCCAGCTCGGATACGGAATGTGCGTCCCGCAGAACCACGGACAGGATGTCGCGGCGGGTGGGGTCGGCCAGCGCATGAAAGATCGCGTCCGCCTGCTCGGTCTCGTCGGTACCTACAACCACTAGGTTATACGTTACATCACGAGGCGGGGAGTTGCACCGTGACGCAGAGCCCGCCGGCGGCCCGGGGGGTGAGGGTGAGAGTCCCGTCGTGTGCCTGGGTGATGCTGTTGACGATCGCCAGGCCGAGGCCGACACCTGCGTGCTCGGTGCGTATGCGTCCGGGCCCGCGAAGAAACGGCTCGCCAAGCGTGGCGACCAACTGTGGGCTCAGCTGCTCGCCGGTGTTCTCGACGGTGAGCACCACGCTCTCGGGATGAACGGCGGTCGTGACCCACACGGTGCCCTGGTCGGGCAGGTTGTGGACGATCGCGTTGTGCACGAGGTTCGTCGTCATCTGCAGCAGGAGCGCGGCTGACCCGATGGTGGGGCTCGTGTCGCCGGAGGTCTCGATCGTGGCGCCGCGTTGCTCTGCGAGGGGGAGGAGCGTTTCGGTGGCTTCTTCGGCCAAGAGGGACAGGTCGACCTGCTCTGGGGTGAAGGACCGCTGGTCGGCGCGGCTGAGCAGGAGCAGTGTTTCGGTGAGGTCGATCGCTCGAGCGTTGACGACGTGGAGTCGGTCCACGAGCTCGCCTCCTTCGCGGTTCGGGTCGTTGCGGGCCACGTCGAGGAGCGTTTGCGTGACCGCCAGCGGGGTGCGCAGCTCGTGGGAGGCGTTGGCGGCGAACCGCTGCTGCTCGGCGACCTGTGCTTCGAGCCGCGCGAGCATGGTGTCGAAGGCGTCGGCGAGCTCGCGGAACTCGTCGTTGCGGCCTTCCAGGTGGATCCGGTGGGAGAGGGATCCGGTCGCGGCGATGCGCGTGGCGTGGGTGATGCGCGTCAGGGGGGCGAGCATGTGGCCGGCGAGCAGCCACCCTCCCACGAGACCGAACACCAGCAGGAACGCCAGCATGAGGGCCGCCTTTGGAGCGAACGCGTCCTGGAGGTCGGAGCGGTCGGGACTGCGGGGGCCGGGTCCGACGAGGACATCGGGGACGTAGCGCAGGAGGAACACCCACACGACGGCGAGCAGCAGGGCGCCCGCGAGCATGAGGAAGCCGACGTAGCTGAGGGTGAGCTTGAGGCGAACACTCAGACCCGGGGCTCTATCCACGGTCGCCTCCCTCTGGTTGGGTGTCGATGCGGTACCCGGCGCCGGCGACGGTGGTGATGATCCAGGGCTCACCGAGTCGTTTGCGCAATGCCGAGACGGTGATGCGCACGGCGTTGGTGAAGGGGTCGGCGTTTTCATCCCACGCCCGATTCAGGAGCTCTTCGGCGCTGACGACACCGCCCTCGGCGGCGACGAGCACTTCGAGCACGGCGAACTGCTTGCGGGTGAGCGCGACGTAGCGGCCGTCGCGGTAGACCTCGCGGCGGAACGGATCCAGTCGCAGGCCGGCGATCTCTCGCACGGGCGGCCTGTGGTGCGCACGCCGGCGGTCGAGCGCTCGGAGACGCAGCACGAGCTCTCGGAGCTCGAAGGGCTTGGTGAGGTAGTCGTCGGCGCCGAGCTCGAACCCGGAGACCTTGTCGTCGAGCCGGTCGGCAGCCGTGAGCATGAGGACCGGCATGCCACTGCCGGCGGCGACGATGCGCTTGGCGATCTCGTCACCGGAGGGCCCGGGGATGTCGCGGTCGAGGACGGCGATGTCGTAGGCGTTGACGCTCAGCAGCTCGAGAGCGGCGTCGCCGTCACCGGCGATGTCGGCCGCGATCGCTTCCAGGCGGAGCCCATCGCGGATGGCCTCCGCCATGTAGGGCTCGTCCTCGACGACCAACACGCGCATGCTCCGATGCTAGGGCCGGCGCATATCGTCGGCGTATCGAAAACCCCATACGTGCTGGCAACGCCACGCTCCCTTGACTGGCGGGCGTGAGCTACCGAGAACCAGCACGAACGATCTATCGGACGCGGATTCGCTGGGGCCGAGTCGCCGCCCTGGTGGTCGGCCTCGGGGCGATCTGGGCAGCCCTCGGCCACCAGTTGCTGGAGTCCTCGTCCTCGCCTGCACCACTGATCGACATCCCTCGCAGCGAGCATCGTGAGCTTCGCAGTGCCGTCCCCGACGGAACGACGGTCTTCGATGACGAGGTTCCGGGCGTCGCCAAACTCGATCCGGCGCTCCTCCACGCCCTGCGCCAAGCCGCGACGGATGCCGCGGACGACGGGGTGGAGCTGTTCGTCGACAGCGGCTGGCGTTCCCCGGAGTACCAGAACCAGCTTCTCCGTGAGGCGGTCGCCAAGTACGGCTCAGAGCAGGAAGCCGCGCGATGGGTGGCCACCCCCAACACGTCGGCTCACGTGTCGGGAGACGCGGTCGACATCGGGCCGTCCGCTGCCGCGGCGTGGCTCTCAGAGCACGGCGCCGCGTACGGGCTGTGCCGGATCTACGGCAACGAGCCGTGGCACTACGAACGACGCCCGGAGGCGATCGCTCAGGGCTGCCCTCCCACGTACGCCGACCCCACCCACGATCCAAGGATGCAGCAGTGAACACACGCACGTTGGTCGCCCTCGCCATGGTCGCCCTGATCAGCGCCGGCTGTGGGGGGAGCGAACCTTCCGGGACCAGCGCCGACACCGGCGCCGACAAGACGGTCACCGCTCGGGACAAGGCGGTGAAGTTCGCCGAGTGCATCCGGGCCCACGGCGTCCGCGACTTCCCGGACCCGAACGCGAAGAACGACTTCGAGTACGGGGTCAGCGTGACGCCGACAGTGTGGAAGCGGGCCACCACCGCCTGCAAGGACCTGCAGCCACCGCGCACGTTGTCCTCGAAGCGGACGCCCAAGCAGCAGTCCGCGAGCCTGAGGTTCGCCCGGTGCATCCGCGACAACGGCGTCAAGGACTTTCCGGACCCCGTCAACGGCGAGCCGCTCGTCAACACGTACAAGATCCCGTCCAGCAACAAGCCCGGTGGCATGGACATTCTCAACGCCGCGATGCAGAAGTGCGGCAAGGGCTTGGGAGCGGCGGCGGGGGGTCAAGGATGACGCGGACGCGTTGGGCGCTGGCTGCAGCGGCCGTGCTGGTCGTGGCGACCTGCGGCGTGGTCGCGGTGTCGGGTGCCGAGCACCCGACCGCGGCCGCGGGCGCGCCGGCGGCAGACACCGTCAAGGTGGAGCGCGGCGATCTCTCGGCGATGGTCTCCCAGGGTGGGACCCTGACCTACCGCGCGCGGCCGGATGGCTCGCCGTATTCCGTGATCAACCAGGCCCGCGGCGTGTACACCAAGCTGCCCGAGAGGGGGCACAAGGTCGGCTGCGGCGGCGTGCTGTATCGCGTGGACGACCGGCCGGTGGTGCTGCTGTGCGGCACGGTCCCGGCCTACCGTGCCCTGCACGCGGGCGTGAAGGGCCGGGACGTCCGCCAGCTCAACCGCAACCTGCACGTGCGCGGCGCCGGCGACGCCTTCAGCACGAAGACGGAGAGCGCGCTCAGGGCGCTGCAGCGCCGCAAGGGCGCTCACGCCGATGGCTCGCTTGCCCTTGGTGACGCGGTCTTCCTGCCCGAGGCAGTGCGGATCGCCAAGGTCAAAGGCCAGGTCGGCGGATCTGCTGGGCCGGGTGCTCCGGTGCTCAGCGCCACGTCCGGCACGCTGCAGGTGCAGGTCAACCTCGACTCGTCCCAGCAGGGCGAGGTCAAGAAGGGCGACCGGGCCCAGATCACGCTGGCGGGCAACACGCCGGTGACGGGACGGGTTACGGGCGCGAGGAGCCCGACCTTCATCAGCCTCGACGACCCATCCAAAGCGGGCAGGCTCGAGAAGGCCCCCGTCCAGGTGGACATCACCACCAAGGGCGTGGACGACGCCCTGAGCGTTCCGGTCACCGCGCTGGTCGGCAAGTCCGGCGGCGGCTTCGCCGTCGAGGTCGTGCGCACCGGCCGGCGACGCGAGCTGGTCGCCGTGACGCTGGGCCTGTTCGACACCGGAGGCGGGCGGGTCCAGGTCGAGGGCGATCTTCGCGCGGGCGAGTCAGTGGTGGTGCCGTCAACGTGAGCGACCCGGTCCTGCAGCTGGACGGCGTCACCAAGGTCTACGGCGAGGAGCCACCGGTGTTCGCCCTGCGGGGGGTGTCCTTCTCCGTCCGGCGGGGCGAGCTGGTGGCGATCGTGGGGCCTTCCGGGTCGGGCAAGTCCACGCTGCTGCACGTGATCGGGACGCTGGAGCGGCCCAGCGACGGCGTGGTCCGGATCAGCGGGGTCGACGCGGCGGGGCTGGGCGACCGCGAGGTGTCGCGTCTGCGTGCCCGGGAGATCGGGTTCGTCTTTCAGCAGTTCTTCCTGGCCGAGCACGCCACGGTGCGCGAGAACGTCGCCGACGGGATGCTCTACGCCGGTGCCCCGGCCGTCGAGCGGCACCGCCGCGCGGATGAGGCGCTCGAACGGGTCGGCCTCTCGCATCGCGCGACGTTCAAGCCCACCAAGCTCTCCGGAGGCGAGCGGCAACGGGTGGCGATCGCCCGGGCCCTCGTCGGGCGGCCGGCGATCGTGCTCGCCGACGAGCCGACCGGCAATCTCGACAGCACCAACGGCGCGTCGATCATGCAGCTCGTCCGCGAGCTCAACGCCGCCGGCGCGACGATCCTCATGATCACCCACGACGCGGGCCTCGCCGATCAGCTGCCGCGCCAGATCCGGATGCTCGACGGCCAGGTGGTCTCCGACACGTGCGCCTGAACGATGCGTTGCGGGTGACCAGCGTGGGCCTGCGCGCCCGGCCGCTGCGCGCCGCGCTGTCTGCACTCGGGATCGCGATCGGAACCGCGGCGATCGTGGCGGTCCTCGGGCTGTCGTCGTCCTCACAGGCCGGGCTGCTCGCCGAGATCGACCGGCTCGGCACGAACATGCTGACCCTCGAGGCGGGCCAAAGCGTCACCGGGCAGCCCTCGAAGCTGCCTCTCGAAGCCCCGGCGCGGATCACGCACCTCGGCGACGTCCAACTGCTGTCACACACCGCGCTGGTGAAGGGCAAGAACGTGTACCGGAGCCGGCTGATTCCGGAAACCAACACCGGCGGGCTGCAGGTGCGTGCCACCAGCCTCAACCTGCTCACCGCGCTCAACACCGGCCTCGCGCGCGGCGCGTGGCTCAACCCGGGGACCGCCCGCGAACCGGTCGCCGTCCTCGGCTCGGTCGCCGCGCAGCGGCTGGGCATCGACCGGATCTTCCCCGACCGACGGGTCTGGCTGGGAGGCCAGTGGTTCAACGTCGCAGGCGTCCTGGAGTCCTCGCCGCTGGAGCCCGACATCGACAACAGCGCCTTGGTCGGCTACCCGGCCGCCCAGCGGTACCTCGGCTACACCGGTCTGCCGACGTCCATCTACGTGCGCACGGACATCGACCGTGTAGCCGAGGTGCAGGCACTGCTCGCGCCGACCGCCAACCCCCAAGCCCCCGACGAGGTCAACGTCAGCCAGCCCTCAGACGCACTCACCGCACGCGCCGCCGCGGCCGGAGCCTTCGACAGCCTCTTCCTCGGGCTCGGGATCGTGGCCCTGATCGTGGGCGCCGTCGGCGTCGCCAACATCATGATCATCTCCGTGCTGGAACGCCGCTCGGAGATCGGCCTCCGTCGCGCCCTCGGCGCCACGAAGAGCCAGATCCGCGCGCAGTTCCTCGGCGAATCGATCCTGCTTGCCGCCATCGGCGGCGTGGTCGGCGTGCTGGCCGGGGTCGTGGCAACGGTCGTGTACGCCGGCACGAAGAGCTGGGCCGTGGTGATCCCCGTCGAGGCGTGGTCGGGCGGCATCGCCTCAGCGATCCTGATCGGCGCGTTCGCCGGCCTGATGCCGGCGGTCCGAGCTTCCCGGATGCCGCCGACCGTGGCACTGCGAACGGCATGAGCCTCACATGTCGAGGCCGCCGTTCACCCCCCAGACCTGGCCGGTGATGTAGCCCGCGTTGTCGGAGGAGAGGAAGCGCACGACGCGCGCGACCTCCTCGGGCTCGCCGAGGCGGCCGAGCGGGATCGACTCCTTGATCCGCTCCAGCACCTTCTCCGGCACCGCGTCCAGCATCTCGGTCGCGATGAAGCCCGGCGTCACGGTGTTGACCGTCAGGCCGATCGGGTCTCCGAGCTTGTCGGCCCGCTTGAGCATCATCGCGGCCTCCTTGGCCAGCGTGTAGGTCAGCCCGAACAGCCCTGACTTCGAGGCCGCGTAGTTCGCTTGCCCGATGTTGCCCGTCGAGCCGATCACCGACGAGATGTTCACGATCCTCCCGGTCCCGCGGTCGCCCATATGGCGCAGCGCCGCCTGGGACATGAAGAACGCCCCTGAGAGGTTCACGGCGAGCACCTTGTACCAGTCCTCGTCGGTGAGCTTGAGCGCCGTCTTGTCGATGGTGATGCCCGCGTTGTTGATGAGGATGTCGAGCCGCCCGTGCTGCTCGATGACCTCGTCGATCACCCGCCGGCAGTCCTCCGCGGAGCCGACGTTGCCCTGATGGATGCTCGCCTCGGAGCCGTGTCCGGACAGCTCCTCGCGGAAAGCTTCCGCGGCGTCCTTGTTGCTCGAGTACCCCGTGGCCACCGTCGCGCCCTGCATCGCGAAGCCGAGGCTGATCGCACGTCCGATCCCGCGGCTGCCGCCGGTCACCAGCGCCACGCGGTCGTCGAAGCGCGGGATGTCGAGGATCTGGCTTGAAGGGGAGGTGGAGCTCTCCATGGGTGGTCCTCTTTCAGGTTGCGGTGGTGGCGGCCCGTGACGGCCGCTTCGGCAGGTAGAGGTCGGTGATCGTGCCCTCGGCCGCCTCCGCGGCGAAGCCGACGGTCTCGGAGAGCGTGGGGTGGGGGTGGATCGTGAGGCCGAGGTCCTCGGCGTCGGCGCCCATCTCGAGCGCGTGCACCGTCTCGGCGATCAGCTCGCCGGCGTTGACGCCGACCATCCCCGCGCCGAGGATGCGCCGCGTCTCGGGATCGATCAGCAGCTTCGTCGAGCCCTCCGAGCGGCCGAGCGACAGCGCGCGGCCGGACGCGGCCCACGGGAACGTCCCCTTCTCGTACGGGACGCCCTGGTCCTTGGCCTCGGTCTCGGTCAGCCCCATCCACGCGACCTCGGGGTCGGTGTAGGCGACGTTCGGGATCGCGCGCGCGTCGAAGGCGACGTCGTGGCCGGCGATCACCTCGGCGGCGACCTTGCCCTCGTGCGTCGCCTTGTGGGCGAGCATCGGCTCGCCGACGATGTCGCCGATGGCGAAGATGTGCGGCACGTTCGTGCGCATCTGGCGGTCGACGCGGATGAAGCCGCCGTCGTCGACGTTGACGCCCGCCGCGTCCGCGCCGAGCTTCGCGCCGTTGGGGCGCCGGCCGACCGCGAGCAGGATGCGGTCGAAGGTCTCCGGCTCGCCGCCGTCGAAGCTGACTTTCAGCCCGTCGTCGAGCGCCTCGACGCCCTCGACCTTCGTGCCCAGCCGGATCGCTTCGTAGCGCTTCTCGATCCGCTTCTGCAGCGGCTTCACGAGGTCCTTGTCGCAGCCGGCGATCAGCGAGTCGAGCAGTTCCACGACGGTGACCTTGGAGCCGAGCGCGTCGTAGACCGTCGCCATCTCCAGGCCGATGATCCCGCCGCCGATCACGAGCAGCCGTTCGGGGATGTCGCGGAGCTCGAGCGCGCCGGTCGAGTCGATCAGCCGCGGGTCGTCCTCGGGCATCCCGGGCAGCACCGTCGGGCTCGAGCCCGCGGCGATGATGCAGTGCTTGAAGCCGATGCTCGTCGTGCCCTCCTCGCCCTCGACCGAGAGCAGGTTGGGCGAGCTGAACGTGCCGGTCCCGCGCACGACCTCGACCTTGCGCTGCTTGGCCAGCCCGGTCAGGCCGCCGGTGAGCTTGCCGACGACAGAGTCCTTCCAGCTGCGCAGCGCGTCGATGTCGATCTCCGGCTTGCCGAAGGTGATCCCGAACGCCGCGGACTCCTCCACGTCGCTCAGCACGCGCGCGATGTGCAGCAGTGACTTCGAGGGGATGCAGCCGACGTTGAGGCAGACGCCGCCGAGGCGCTCGTGGCGCTCGACCAACACGGTCTTGAGCCCCAGGTCGGCGGCGCGGAACGCGGCCGTGTAGCCCCCGGGGCCGGCGCCGAGCACGACCACGTCGGCCTGAACGTCGGCGTCGGGCGCCGGAGCCTCCGCGGGCGGCTCGGCAGCCTCGGCGTCGGGTGCCTTGCCGTCGTCCGAGGCGCTCGCCTCCGCCTCCGCGCCCTCGAGCATGAGGATCAGGCTCCCCATCGAGACCGTGTCCCCGACCTCCACCTTCAGCTCCTTGACGACGCCCGCGGCCGGCGAGGGCACGTCCATCGTCGCCTTGTCGGACTCGAGCGTGATCAGCGCGTCCTCGGGCGCGACCTCATCACCTGGGGCGACGAGGATCTCGATGACCGGGACGTCGGTGAAGTCGCCGATGTCAGGGACCTTGACCTCGATCACAGCAGCACCCTCCGCATGTCCTCCAGGATGGTCACCAGGTACTTCACGAAGCGCGCGGCGGCGGCGCCGTCGATCACGCGGTGGTCGTAGGAGAGCGAGAGCGGCAGCATCAGCCGCGGCACGAACTCCGAGCCGTCCCACACCGGCTTCATCGCCGAGCGCACGACCCCGAGGATCGCCACCTCGGGCGCGTTGACGATCGGCGTGAAGCTCGTGCCGCCGATCCCGCCGAGGCTGGAGATCGTGAAGTTGCCGCCCGCCATGTCGCCCGGCTTGAGCTTGCCCGCGCGCGCGGCCGTGGACAGCTCGCCCATCTCGTTGGCGATCTCGATGACCCCCTTCGCGTCCGCGTCCTTGACCACCGGCACCACGAGGCCGTTCGGCGTGTCGGCCGCGAAGCCGATGTTGTAATAGCGCTTGACGATCAGGTTGTCGCCGTCGAGCGAGGCGTTGAAGTCGGGGAACTGCTTCAGCCCGGCGACGCACGCCTTGATCAGGAAGGCGAGCATCGTGACCCGCACCTCCTGCTTCCTGTACTCCTCGTTCAGCGTCTTCCGGAGCGCCTCGAGGTCGGTGATGTCGGCCTCGTCGTTGTGTGTGACATGCGGGATGCGCACCCAGTTGCGCGCGAGGTTCGCGCCCGAGAGCTTCCGGATCCGTGACAGCGGAACGACTTCGACCTCGCCGTACTTGGAGAAGTCGATCGACGGCCACGGCAGCAGCTCGAGCCCGCTGTCGCCGCCGGACGGGGCGGCCTGGGCGGGCGGGCCCTCCTTCGCCGCGCGCACGTCGTCGCCGGTGATCCGGCCCTTGCGCCCGGAGCCCGCGACCTGGGCCAGGTCGACGCCGAGCTCGCGGGCCAGCCGCCGCGTGCCGGGGCTGGCGTAGGGGGGAGCTGTGGCCTCGGCGTCCGGAGCGACGGCCGGCGCGGCGGGCGGCTCGTCGGAGGACTCCTCGGCCGGCGCCGGCTCTTCCGCCGCGGGCTCGGCCAGCGACTCCTTCGCCTGCTCCTCCTCGGCCTGGTCGGGTGCGGCGAGCGTGAGCAGCAGCGTGCCCTCGGAGACACTGTCCCCGACGCTCACCTTGATCTCTTGGACGACACCCTCCATCGGCGAGGGGACGTCCATCGTCGCCTTGTCGGACTCGAGCGTGACGAGCGGGTCCTCGGCCGCGACGGTGTCGCCGGGAGAGACGAGGATCTCGATGATCGGGACGTCGGTGAAGTCGCCGATGTCGGGGACCAGGACGTCGGATGCGGCCGTCGCCGTGCTCATGCGCTCCTCTCTCTCACACCCGCAGCGGCGCGGGCCGGTCGGGGTCGATGCCGTAGGACTCGATCGCCTTCTGCACGGCGGCCGGCTCGAGCTCGCCGCCGTCCGCCAGCGCCTTCAGCGCCGCGACCGTCACGTAGTGGCGGTCGACCTCGAAGAACTGGCGCAGCTTGACGCGGTAGTCGCTGCGGCCGAAGCCGTCGGTGCCGAGCACGGTGTACGCGCCCGGAAGGTAGGGCCGGATCTGCTCCGCGAAGGTGCGCATGTAGTCGGTCGACGCGATCGCCGGCCCTTTGCGGCCGTCGAACTGCGTCGCGACGTAGGAGCGCCGCGCGTCCTCGGTCGGATGCAGCCGGTTCCAGCGCTCGGTCTCGATGCCGTCGCGCGCGAGCTCGGTGAAGCTCGTGACGCTCCAGACGTCGGCGGCGACGCCGTGGTCGGCCTCGAGCAGCTCCGCCGCCGCGAGCACCTCGCGCAGGATCGTGCCCGACCCCAGCAGCTGCACGCGCGGACCGTCGGCCTCGCTCTCGCGCAGCAGATACATGCCGCGGACGATCCCCTCCTCCGCGCCCTCCGGCATCGCGGGGTGCGGGTAGTTCTCGTTCATCAGCGTCAGGTAGTAGAAGACGTCCTCCTGCTCGCCCAGCATCCGGCGCAGGCCGTCCTGGATGATCACCGCGACCTCGTGGGCGTAGGTGGGGTCGTAGGCGACGCAGTTCGGGATCGTCGAGGCGAGCAGGTGCGAGTGGCCGTCCTCGTGCTGGAGCCCCTCGCCGTTCAGCGTCGTGCGGCCCGCGGTCCCGCCGAGCAGGAACCCGCGCGCCCGCGAGTCGCCCGCCGCCCAGGCGAGGTCGCCGACCCGCTGGAACCCGAACATCGAGTAGTAGATGTAGAACGGGATCATCGGGACGTCGTGGTTGGAGTACGACGTCGCGGCGGCGATCCAGCCGGCGAACGCGCCCGGCTCGTTGATGCCCTCCTGGAGGATCTGGCCCTTCTTGTCCTCCTTGTAGAACATCAGCTGGTCGGAGTCCTCGGGCTGGTAGAGCTGACCCAGCTGGCTGAAGATCCCGAACTGCCGGAACATGCCCTCCATGCCGAACGTGCGCGACTCGTCGGGCACGATCGGGACGACGTGGCGGCCGATCTGCTTGTCGCGCAGCAGCGTGTTGAGGATCCGCACGAACGCCATCGTGGTGGAGTTCTCGCGCTCCCCGCTGCCCTGCAGCTGCGCGCCGAACGCCGACAGCTCGGGCACCGGCAGCGGCTCGGCCTTCGCGCGCCGGACCGGCAGCCCACCGCCGAGCGCGTCGAGGCGCTCGCGCAGGTAGGTCATCTCCGCGGAGTCGGCGGGCGGGCGGTGGAAGCCGCCGGCGTGGACCTCCTCGTCGGTGAGGTCGAGCTCGAAGCGATCGCGGAACGCGAGCAGCGCGTTCTCGGTCATCTTCTTCTGCTGGTGGGTGATGTTCTGGCCCTCGCCGGCCTCGCCCATCCCGTAGCCCTTGATCGTCTTGGCGAGGATCACCGTCGGCTGCCCGGTGTGGGCGACGGCGGCCGCGTAGGCGGCGTGGATCTTGCGCGGGTCGTGGCCGCCGCGGTTGAGCGCCCAGATCTCGTCGTCGGACATGTCCGAGACCATCTCGAGCAGCTTCGGGTCCTTGCCGAAGAAGTACTCGCGCACGTAGGCGCCGTCGCGCGCCTTGAACGCCTGGTACTCGCCGTCGACGGCCTCCTCCATGCGCGCGAGCAGCCGGCCCTCGGTGTCGCGCGCGAGCAGCTCGTCCCAGCGCGAGCCCCACACGACCTTGATCACGTTCCAGCCCGCGCCGCGGAACACGGTCTCGAGCTCCTGGATGATCTTGCCGTTGCCGCGCACCGGCCCGTCGAGCCGCTGCAGGTTGCAGTTGACGACGAAGATCAGGTTGTCGAGCTTCTCGCGACCCGCCATCGAGATCGCGCCCAGCGACTCCGGCTCGTCGGTCTCGCCGTCGCCGAGGAAGCCCCAGACCTTGCGGCCGCTGGTGTCGGCGATCTCGCGCCCGTCGAGGTACTTCATGAAGCGCGCCTGGTAGATCGCCATGATCGGGCCGAGCCCCATCGAGACGGTCGGGAACTGCCAGAAGTCGGGCATCAGCCACGGGTGCGGATAAGAGGAGATGCCGGCGCCGTCGAAGCCGCCGTTCTCGCCGATCTCCTGCCGGAAGCGGCGCAGCTGGTCCTCGCTGATGCGGCCCTCGAGGAACGCGCGCGCGTAGAAGCCGGGGGCGCAGTGGCCCTGCATGAACACGAGGTCGCCGCCGTGGTCCTCCGACGGCGCGTGCCAGAAGTGATTGAAGCCGACCTCGTACAGCGTCGCCGCCGACTGGTAGCTCGCGATGTGGCCGCCGAGCTCGGAGGACTCCTTGTTGGCCTCGAGCACCGTCGCCATCGCGTTCCAGCGGATCAGCGTCCGGATGCGCCGCTCGATCGCCTCGTCGCCCGGGTACTCGGGCTCCTGGTCGACCGGGATCGTGTTGACGTAGGGGGTCGTGCCGCCGAGCGGCGGCGACGCCCCGACGCGGCCGGCCTGCGCGACCAGCCGCTCGAGCAGGAAGCGAGCGCGGTCGGCGCCGTCGTTGCGCAACACCGAGTCCAGCGACTCCAACCAGTCGCGCGTCTCCTCGGCGTCGATGTCGGTCTGTCGCCCTGCCGTTCGCCTCCGTTGAGGCCATGCTCACCCTCTCCCCGGTCGTGCCGTACCCGCGCGTGCCGTCGGGCACGCGGATCAATACACGGTCTCAGCCCCCGAACGCGGCGCGGATGTCCTCCAGCGATCCGGCGCCGCTCCCTGACCGCTGCCGTCAGCAGCTCTTCCTCCTCGGCCCCTTCGGGGACGACGATGGCAGGGTCGACGCGGATGACCGTGTAGCCGCCCACCGCGCCGGCTCCGAAGGCCGGCGTGAACACGCGCATCGGGCGGTCGATCGCGCCGTCTCGGACGGCGTCGTGGATCGCGATCGGGATGCTGGCGGCGGAGACGTTCCCGACCGTCTCGACGTCGAAGTAGAGGTCGTCGCCGTCGAGACCCGCCGCGGTCGCCGACTTGGCGACCATCGACTTGTTGGCCTGGTGCGGGACGACGAGCTCGATGGCGTCGAGCAGCGAGCCGCCGTCGGGCGCCTCGAGCTCGCGCAGTTCGCCCATCATCTGCTCGAGGTAGCGCTCGACGAGCGCCTTCACCTCCGGGCCGTAGACGGTGAGGTTGTTGTCGAACTCGGGGTTGGGCCAGATGATCGAGTTCACCTGGCTGACCGGGCCGCTCGCGTAGGCCTGCACGACCTCGATGTCGGGCGGCGCGCCGTCCTCGGCGGGCCCGATGACGAGCGCGGACGCCCCGTCGCCGAAGATCATCCGCGACGGGCGCACGCTGCCGACCTTGTCCGAGAACTTCTCGGCGCAGACGACGAGCACCGGCCGCTTGACCTCCTGGAGAAGCCGCACCGCGTCGGCCAGGCCGTAGGGGAAGCCCGCGCACGCGGCGATGAGGTCGAACGAGCCGTGCGTCTGGAAGATCCCGAGCTGCCCGGAGAGCCACGTCGCGACGGACGGGATCAGCGTCGTGCTCGTGCACGAGCAGAAGATGACCGCGCCGATCTCCTCGGGCCCGCGCCCGGCGCCCTCGAGCGCCGCGTGGGCCGCCTGCAGGGAGATGTGCTCGAGGCGCCGCTCGGTGTAGCGCCGCTCGCGGATCCCCGTCTTGTCCTCGATGTCGTCGGCGGTCATCGGCGACCAGCTGTAGGCCGCGTTGCGGATGATGTCCTCGTTCGTGCAGACGTGCTCGCCCTTGACGACCGCCAGCGACTCGAGGCGGGGCATGTGGGTGAACTGCTCGCGGACGACCGTAGGGCGGAGCGGCTCGATCGGTTCGCGCGCCTCTTCGGGCGGTGCCGGCCGCGGGCGCGCCGGACGCTCGGCCTTCACGCGCCGGATGAACTCGAGCACCTCGTGGCTGCGCGGCACGAACGCGACGACGAAGTCGTCGTCGCCGATCTTCCCGACCTCCTCGAGCCGCGACTGCGCCAGGTCCCACGGGTACTGGTTGTGGAGCACCATCGCCAGGCGGTGGAGCGGCTCGAGCTCCGCGACCGACTCGTTGCAGTCCAGGATCTCCTGGTAGCTGTGGGTCGGGTAGTCCGGGTCGTGGTCCGAAAGACAGAAGGTGAGGTTCGCCGGGTCGCCCGTGATCTCCGCCACCGTCGGCTTCACGGGCGGGAGCTCGGACGCGTGGTGGCGCTTGTGGCGGAAGATGCCGAACAGGCTGTGGAAGATGCCGTCCTCGGCCTCGGCGTCCCAGGTCGCGGGAAGCTCGGCCCACGCCTCCTCGACGGCCGCCACCTTGCGCTCGCCCTGCTCCCAGGGCGTCAGCAGCGGCAGGAAGACGTCGTCCCGATGGCGCGGAAGGTCGCGCCACCGCGTCGGCCGCTTCTCGTACATCGTCATCGCGTAGCGGTTGCCCCACACGAGGTTCATCGCGAGGTCGCGCAGCAGCGGGGCGCGCGACTCATACTCGCCCGACTCGACCCGCTCGAGGATCTCGGTGCCGGTCGGCGCCTTGGCCTCGAAGTCGCGCTTCACCACCGCTTCCAGCTGCTCCAGGGTCTCGAGGACCG
>CAVXIU010000015.1:0-51131 GCA_963761995.1 uncultured delta proteobacterium
CGCAGCCGGCGCCTCGGCGTGCGGGATCGTGGGTGGATGCGATCGCGGGAGGAGTTCGAGCGGGTGATGGAGCACGCGGGCCAGGGCTTCAACCGGTCCGAGATCGCGCGCAGGACCGGGGTTCCCAGACTCACCGTCAGCGGCTGGCTCCGCGACCCGCCCCTACGACATCTCGCGCGTGGTGCCTCCGAAGCGTGCTGGATTCTCACTACCCCGGGATCCTGACCGAGGGGCAGCTGGAGATCACGCGAAGGCACCCCAAACTGCTGATCCGCGGGCTGATCCACTCCGACGGCTGTCGCTTCATCAACCGCGTCCGCCATGGCGAGAAGGTCTACGCGTATCCGCGGTACATGTTCTCCAATCGCTCGCGCGACATCCATGCGATCTTCAGCGATCACCTCGACCAGCTCGGGATCGCGTGGCGGTGGTCCAACGACCACACGATCTCGATCGCGCGGCGCGAGGCCGTGGCGCGACTCGATGCGTTCGTCGGACCGAAGCGCTAGGCCGCGGCGGGCGCCGGCTCGCCGCCGCCGCGGGGCTCGTCGCGCGTGCGCTCGACTTCGACGTTCCACGCCTGCTGGAAGCCGCGCATCGCGAACGCGATCAGGAGGATCTGGAGCGGGACGAGGATCAGCGAGAGCAGGCCGAGGATGTCCTCGTCGAGCGTCGGGTCGGTCAGGCCGGCCTTGTCGCGGTCGAACCAGGCGGGGCCGGAGACGGCGGCGAAGATCAGCAGCACGATCGCCAGCGCGGCGGCGAGCGGCAGGACGCCGCGGTTCCAGCGCATGACCAGGAACGCCATGCCGAGGTAGAGCACGATGTAGGCGATCTGGAGCGGGATCGCGCCCTCCAGCGTGTCCCAACCGCCCACCGTGATGATCAGAACGATCGCCGCCGACACGACGAGCAGGAACGCGACGATCGCCTTGGTGGACTTCGACGACGCCTTGCGGCGGTTCGGGCGATCGAGGTAGGTGTCCTGATTCTCGTTGTCGGCCATGGCGCGACCTTACAATCTCCCCGCTCTGCCGAGAGGCAGTTGCAGTACCCGCATGCGGGCGTGGCGGAACTGGCAGACGCGCCGGTTTTAGGTGCCGGTGCCGGAAACGGCTTGGGGGTTCGAGTCCCTCCGCCCGCATTCAAGGGTTGGAACTGAGACGCCGATGTAGCAGTTAAGTGCTACAGTGATGTCTCAGATGACCACCGACCAACGCCCGCCCGAGTACCTCCGCGCCGACGCCGCGCGCAACCTCCACCGCATCGTGGAGGTCGCCGCGCGGATGATCGGCGACGACCCGCACGTCGGCATGGCCGCCGTCGCGGAAGCCGCGGATGTCAGCCGGGCCACGGTCTACCGCCACTTCCCCACCCGCGAGGCGCTGATCGACGCCATCCGCACGCAGGCGCTGGCCGCCGGCGAGCAGGCGATCGTCGACTGCCGGCTCGACGAGGGCAGTGCCGTCGAGGCGCTGCGCCGTCTCGTCGACACGTGGCTCGAGATCGCGCAGCGCTACGGCTTCGCGCAGCTCGTCTCCCACCCCGGCGGCGGGCTCGGCGAGAAGGATCGCGCGCACCGGCGCAAGGCCTTCGGCGAGCCGCTGGTCGCGCTCTTCACTCGCGGCCAGGCGGCCGGCGAGTTCTCCACCGCAGTGACGCCGGAGTGGGCGACGCGCATGTTCGGCGCGACCGTCATCGCCGGCGCCCGCGCGGTCGACGACGGCGCGGTGACCCGCGCCGACGTCGCCGACACCGTCTTCCACACGCTCACGCAAGGTCTCCGCCCATGACTCCCGACACCCCCGGCGCCACGCTGGACAACCGCACCCTGATCCCCGTCTTCGGCGCGCTGATGCTCGGGATGTTCCTGGCCGCGCTCGACCAGACCATCGTCTCGACCGCGCTGCCGACCATCGTCGGCGACCTCGGCGGCCTCAACCACCTGTCGTGGGTCGTGACCTCCTATCTGCTCGCCACCACGGCGTCGACGCCGCTCTACGGCAAGCTCGGCGACATGTACGGGCGCAAGCCCGTCTTCCTCGCCGCGATCGTGATCTTCCTCGCGGGCTCGATGCTCTCCGGCCTCAGCCAGTCGATGCCCGAGCTGATCGCGTTCCGCGCGGTCCAGGGCATGGGCGCCGGCGGCCTCATGGTCGGCGCGCAGGCGATCATCGCCGACATCGTCCCCCCGCGTGAGCGCGGTCGCTACATGGGCCTCATCGGCTCCGTGTTCGCCATCGCCTCGGTCGCCGGCCCGCTGCTCGGCGGGTTCCTCGTCGAGTCGCTCGACTGGCGCTGGGTCTTCTACGTGAACATGCCGATCGGCGCGCTCGCCCTGATCGTCGTCACGTTCCGCCTGCACCTGCGCACGCCACCGCACCGCCACGCCATCGACTGGCTCGGCGCCGCCCTGCTGACCGCGGGCGTCAGCGCGATCATCCTCCTCACCACCTGGGGCGGGAGCGAGTACGCCTGGGGCTCGCCGACGATCGTCGCGCTCGGCGCCGCCGGCCTCGCGCTGCTGGGCGCCTTCATCTGGCAGGAGAACCGGGCGGCCGAGCCGATCATCCCGCTGAACCTGTTCGGGTCCTCCGTGTTCCGCGTCGCCAGCGCGCTCGGCTTCGTGATCGGCCTCGCCATGTTCGGCGCGATCGTCTTCATCCCACTCTTCCTGCAGCTCGTCTACGGCGTGAGCCCGACGAGCTCCGGCCTGCGGATGCTGCCGCTGATGGCCGGCCTGCTGACCGCGAGCATCATCTCCGGCCGCGCGATCACCCGCATCGGCCGCTACAAGGCGTTCCCGATCGCGGGCACCGCGGTCACCACGATCGGCCTGTTCCTGCTCTCCCGGCTCGAGGTCGACACGCCGCCGTGGCTCGCCTCCGTCTACATGGCGGTCGTCGGCGTCGGCATCGGCCTCGTGATGCAGGTGCTCGTGCTCGCCGTCCAGAACGACGCGCCGGCGCGCAACGTCGGCGTCGCCACCTCGACCGCGACGTTCTTCCGCTCGATGGGCGGCTCGCTCGGCGTCGCGATCTTCGGGGCGATCTTCGCCTCGCGCCTGGCGAACGAGCTGACCACGATCCCGGGGGCCGAGAAGCTCTCGGGCGGCGCGAACATCCGCCCCGACCAGGTCCACGCGCTGCCGCCCGTCGTCCGCCACGACTTCCTGCTCGCGTTCGTCGATGCGCTCCAGCCGGTGTTTCTCGTCGGCGCCGGCTTCACCGCCGTCGCCTTCGTGCTCGCGCTGACGCTGCGCGAGGTGCCGCTGCGCAAGACGACGGCCGCCACGGCAGAAGCCGCGGCGGGTACGGTAGGCGCATCAGCGCGCCCGACGACTACATCGCCGCCCTCGACGAGCCGCGCCGCAGCGACATCCGGCGCCTCCACGAGCTGATCCGCGAGACGCTGCCGGAGCTCGAGCCGAACACCGACGGCGGGATGCTCGGCTACGGGCGCTTCCACTACCGCTACGCGTCCGGCCGCGAGGGCGACGCCTCGCTGGTCGCGCTCTCGAGCCGCAAGAACTACATCTCGCTCTACGTGCTGTGCACCGACGAGAGCGGCTACCTCGCCGAGCGCTACGTCGACCGGCTGCCGAAGGCGAGCATCGGCAAGAGCTGCGTCCGCTTCAAGCGCCTCGACGACGTCGACGTGGACGTCGTGCGCGAACTGGTCGCCGAGGCGGGCCGGATCGGTCCCGCCGCCGCCGTTACCTGACAGGTCATCGACAGCCTGACGCGAGGCGTCATGATCCGCGCATGCCGACCCGCGCCGACATCATGCGCGCCTTCGTCCCGGCGTCGCCGTTCGCCAAGGAGCTCGGGATCGAGCTCGTCGACCTGCAGCCCGACCACGCCGAGCTGCGCCTCCCGTGGGCGCCGCGGCTCGCCACGATCGGCGACGTCGTCCACGGCGGCGCGATCGCCGCGCTGCTCGACACCGCCGGCATGGCCGCCGCGTGGGCCGACGACGTCGAGCCGGAGAAGACCGCCGGCGCGACGGTCTCGATGACCGTCTCCTACACCGCCGCCGCGGTGGCCAGCGACCTGACCGCGCACGCCTCCGTCGTGCGCCGCGGCCGCAGCCTGTGCTTCTGCGACGTCAAGGTGACCGACGCCGACGGGACGGTCGTCGCGCACGGCTCGATGGTCCACCGCTACGGCTAGGTCTTCGGGCCGACGTAGGCGTCGAGGCGGGCGACGCTGTCGCGGTGCGACACGGAGATGTTCCGCGGGTTGGACTGCGTCCAGCGGATGCCGAGCTTGTCGCAGTACTCGCAGAACAGCCCGCGGATGTCCGCGGACTGGTTCGAGAAGAAGTAGCGCGGATACGCGTACTCGGCGACCCGGCCGCTGGGCAGCGTGGTCTTGAAGCGGTTGATCGTGCGGCAGCCGTCGGAGTGGATGAGGCCGCGGAGGAAGGGCTCCGGGTGCTCGTCCACGATCTCGCGCTGCCAGTCGGCAAGGATGATCGGCCGCAGGTGCTTCCGGCCCGGGCCGTGCTGGGGGAAGATCTCCGGCCATCGGGGGGAGGCCGTCTCCACGATCACGCCGCTGTCTCGCTTTCGCGGGCGTATGTGCACGCGGGCATTTGGGACGACCATCTGTGTCGCCGTCCAGCAGTCCTCGATTACCTCGGGGTACTGACCGTCGAGCACCACGCGGAGCTGGTACGTCCGCGAGCCGGCCGCAACACAACCGTCACCCAGGTAGAAGCCAAGCAACCAGCTGTACCCGTATCGGTCCGGTGGGTTCCATGAGGCACGGTACGGCTGCATCTGGCGACATTCTCGACGCCGCTCCGGTCGGTAAACTCGACATCCCTGGGGGACTGGTCCAACGGTTCAGGATGGCGGTCTCCAAAACCGCAGGTCGGGGTTCGATTCCCTGGTCCCCCGCTTGATCGACGCCGTCATCTTCGACCTCGACGGCGTCCTGCTCGACTCCGAGGCGGCGTGGCGGGACGCCAAGCGCGACATCGTCGGCGAGTGGGGCGGCGTGTGGAAGGACGAGGCCTCGCGGGCGATGCTCGGCATGAGCGCGCCGGAGTGGTCCGTGTACATGCGCGACGAGCTGCAGGTCGACCGCGACCCGGGCGAGATCGACGCCGAGGTGGTCCGGCGGCTGCTCGAGGGCTATCGCGAGGGCCTGCCGCTGCTGCCGGGTGCGCGTGAGGCGGTCGAGCGGCTCGCCGCGCGCTGGCCGCTCGGGCTGGCGTCATCCTCGAACCTCGAGGTGATCGAGGTGGTGATGGAGAGCGGCGGCTTCGCTCCCTTCTTCAAGACCTGGGTCTCCTCCGAGGAGGTCGCCGGCGGCAAGCCCGCGCCCGACGTCTTCCTCGAGGCTGCCCGGCGCATGGGCGCCGACCCCGCGACCACCGCCGCGATCGAGGACTCCCACAACGGCATCCTCTCCGCCCGCGCCGCGGGCATGGCCGTGATCGCGCTGCCGAACGAGGAGTTCCCGCCCGACGACGACGCGCTGGAGCAGGCGGATCTGGTGCTCGACTCACTCGACGGGCTGACCGTCGAGACGATTGAGGGGCTTTCGCGAACCATTCGGTCCGACTGAGCGTTCCAACGCTGACCACGCTCCCGCTCCGCTGACGAGCGGGAGGAACAACCAGCCGAACCAGGCGCCTCGCACGACGGGTGCGCAAGGAGGCTCACATGCACGCCCCGCTGCGCGCGCTGCTCTGCGCGCTGCCCCTGCTCGCATACGCGGCGAGCTCGCCGGCCCCTGCGTTCGCGTACGACGACGCGGGCTACCTCCAATACGCCGACCGGATGCAGGAGCGCCTCGACGGCCTGTGGAACGAGCAGCGCGGCATCTACGAGCCGGGGCCCGGCGGCGTTGACGCGCTCGTCAACGCCGGGCTGCTGCTCACGCACAGCGTCGCCGCGCAGGCGGGACACGACGGGCCGGCGCGCAACGACCACCGCGCGCGGCTCGTCGCCAAGGCGCTGGTGAGTGCGCCCGCGTTCATCGATCGCCGGCCGAGTCACCCGCCGGCCGGATCGCAGATCCACGTGCCGGGCTGGTCGAGCTCGATGTACACGATCGACGCGGGCCAGCACCTCGTCTACGACGCCGAGATCGTCGACGGGCTCGTCCACGCGTGGAAGGCGCGCAAGGCGCTCGACCTGCCGGATGAGACCGCGCGGATGATCGCCGACCGCATCCACCGCGTCGCGCACACGCACTTCTGGCGCTGGCCGACGATCCGGCTCAATCAGGTCAACTGGTACGCGCTGATGTACGCGGCCGACGCGACCGTCTCCGGCAGCTCCGCGCTGCTGCGGCGCGACATGCGGGCACAGCTCGTGCGCTTCGTCTCCGGCCCGCGCAACTTCGGCGCCGGGCTGCGCTTCCAGTACCTCCCGCAGTTCGGCAGCTACGCGCGCGCCAACGTCGACTCGGCCGAGTACGCGAACATCGTGCTGTCGTTCCTGCGCTTCTACAACCAGGGCCGGCACGCGGGGATGGCGCCGCTGCCGCGCGCCGGCCGCGGGCTAGTCAGGCGCTGGATCCGGCGCGCGATGGCGGGCTACTGGACGCACGCGGGCTACATGAACTGGGACAGCGGGCTCGGCTTCGAGCGCTGGCACCAGGCCAAGAAGCTCGGCCTCGCCCAGCAGGCGCTGATCGGGATCGCGCAGACACCGCGGCTGCAGCCCGGGCGCGAGTGGGGGCGCTGGGCGAAGTGGATGTTCGACCGCGGGCTGCGCTTCTACGAGCGGCTCCCGGTGCAGGAGGCGGGCCTGCCGGACCCGGTGCTGTTCCAGCTCTTCACGGTGCCCCAGACGGTCGGGAGCGCGCGGCTCGCGGCCGTACGACTGGAGGCCAACGCGGCGCGCGCGGTCGAGGCCGGACTGGGGCGGATGTCCGGTGAGCGCCCGCCGTCGCTATACGCCTACGACCCCGACATCGGCCGGCTCGCGATCACGACGCCGTCCTACAACACGGCGATCATCGCGGTGAACCAGCGCGCGTTCCCCTACGGCGGGATCGAGCTGGCGCGGCTGTTCGACGGCGAGCAGGATGTCGCCGCCGGGATCGGCGGGCGCGCGCCCGCGGCGTTCGGGCTGCTGGTCCGCGAGCCGAGCGGCCGCCGGGCGTTCTCCTCCCAGACGGGCCGCCCGCGGGTCGACCCGAACGTCACGCCGCTGCGTCTCACGCGCGCGCCGTCGGGGACCGGAGCGAGCGTCCGCACGCGCCCGGGCAAGGTGTTCGCCGGGCCGTTCCGCGACCTCCGGGCGCGCGGCGAGCTGACCGCGGGGCGCTTCCGCGCGGTGACGTCGCACCGCTTCCAGCCGGAGTCGATCGAGACGCGCTGGGCGCTCACGCGCCTGCGCGGGCACGCGCGGCTGAACGCGTCGGTGCTGCTGCCGAGCTGGGGGAGTGGCGCCCGCGTGGTCGCGGTGCTGCGCGACGGCTCGCGCGTGAGCCTGCGCTCGCGCGCGGTCAAGCTCGCACGCGTCGAGCAGTTCGAAGTGATCAGCCGGCGGAGCGGCTACGCCGTCAAGCCGCTCCGCCGGCCGCCCGGGGCGGTGGCCCGGGTGATGGTCCCGTCACGACAATCCTCAGCGCCCGATCCCGGACCGACGCTCGCCATCGAGCTCGCGCGCGGGGAGACCTGGAGGCAGGCCTCCTTCGCCGTCCGGATCGTGGTCACCCGCCGCTAGCGACGCGGAGACTCCGCGAGGATGAGCTTGCCGCGTCCGAGTGCGGCAGCCACCTTGCAGGCCTGCTCGATCTGCGCGTACGTGTAGCGGATCGGGTTGTGGATGGTCTCGATGTGCACCCCTGGAATGCCCATGGCCGTGTTGTTCCCCATATCGGCCGCGACGTACCGTCGTTGCACATAGGCTCATCGGATGTCGGAGATCTTCGCCCCCGGGATGCTGGACGGCCGTGTCGCGCTCGTCACCGGCGGCGGGACCGGGCTGGGGCGCGCGGCGGCCGCCGAGCTGCGCGCCTGCGGCGCCGAAGTCGTGATCTGCGGGCGGCGCGAGGAGGTGCTGGCGGAGACCGCGACGGCACTCGGGGCGCACTCCGTGGCCGGCGACGTGCGCGAGCCCGGTGACGCCGAGCGGATCGTGCGCTTCGCGCTCGAGCGCTGCGGGCGGCTCGACGCGCTGGTCAACAACGCGGGCGGGCAGTACTTCGTCCCGGCGGAGGCGATCGAGCCGAAGGGCTGGCGCGCCGTGCTGCGGCTGAACGTCGGCGGGACGGAGCTGATGGCTCGCACCGCGGCCGAGCTCGCGTTCCGACCCGCGGGCGGCGGGACGATCGTGAACGTGACGCTCTCGCCGCATCACGGGCTGGCCGGGATGACTCACTCGAGCGCGGCGCGGGCGGCGGTCGAGGGGCTCACGCGCGCGCTCGCGCGCGAGTGGCGCGACGACGGGATCGCGGTGCTCGCGCTCGCCGCGGGCCACTTCGACACCGCGTCGCTGCGCAAGTACCCGGAGCCGGTGTGGAAGGCGGCGGCGCGCACGGTGCCGCTGCAGCGGCTGGGCCGCGAGGAGGAGCACGCGTGGCTCGTGGCGCTGGCCTGCTCGCCGCTCGGCCGGGCGCTGTCGGGCTCGGTGCTCACGCTCGACGGCGCGCGCGACAACTGGTTCGGCCCGTGGCCGCCGGAGTCACTTACCGCCGACGCCGGCGAGGTGCCGACGGAGGCGCGACGGCCGCGTTGAGCGTCGCCGCGCGCGCCTCGGCCTCCGACATCCCCTCCGCGAGCTCCTCGCCGAGCTGCTCCCAGCCGAGGTCGCCGGCGATCCGCTTGACCTCCTGCGACGGCTGCCCGGGCCGGTAGAGCTCCACCACGTGCCCGCCGCCCTCGAGCGCGCGGGTGCGCGCCTCCCAGCGGGTGTCCTCTCCAGCCCGACGCCGCTGCCGCACCACGTACGCGACGCTCAGCGCGATCCAGACGAAGGCGAAGACGATCAGCAGGTCGAGGAGCGCCAACTACTTCTTGTCGCTGCTCAGCGCGATCGACCCGCCGCCGCCGAGGGAGATCGCCGTGACGTTCGGCGGGATCGACTTCAGCGCGTCGATCTCCGCGCAGGCGGGGCAGGCTCGATACGAGGCGCCGAGCGTGGCGTTGACCTTCTTGCGGATCTCCGCTCGCTGGAGGTCGGCACGCGTCTTGTTGACCTCCGCGAACTGGGCCTGCGCGTCGTCGACCGCCTTCTGCACGGTGTCCGGGAGCCGGACGGCCGACACGATCACCTGCACGTTCTTGAAGTACGACCCGCCCAGGTTGCCCGACAGGTCCGAGTTCAGCGCCTTCGCGATCGCCTGCTGGACCTGAACGAGGTTGGCGTTCGTCTGGTCGCCCGAGGCCTTGTCGAGCGCGCCGGTGGTCGAACCCAGCAGCGCGCACGAGGAGACGAGCTCCTTGCACTGGAACTGCCCGATCGTCTCGCGCAGCGCGTTGTCGAGCACGGGGCGGAACTCGGTGTCGAGGAAGGCGCCGAAGCCCTCGTCGCCCTCCCACGGATGCAGCCGGTTGCCGCCGCCGGGGATCGGATAGGTGCGGTTGCCGAAGCGGGCGTCGAACTCCTTCATCAGCTTGTCGTCGCCGACGCCCGTGAACGCGGTGGTGAACGAGATCTTCGCCTCGAGGCCGACATCGACGCCGTCGGCGGTCGGCACGCGCAGCACATCGACCCCGACGCGGTCGCCCCGCCCGGGGGTGCTCGTGATGATGTAGCGCCGCGGCGAGCCCTCCGACGGGTACAGCCGCGGGTCCTGGCTCAGCCAGCCGGTCCAGGTCAGGCCGGAGGACGGCGCGATCAGCTGCCGCTGCGTCTTCTTGTCCAGCGGGCCGCCGTTGTAGACGACGCCGACCTCGTTCGGGCCGGTGCGCGCGAGGCTGCCCAGCGCCACGAGCGCGAGGATGATCACGAGCAGTCCGACCCCGATCGCACCGATCGCAAAGCCGATGCCACGCTCACCGCGAGGCTTGCCCGGACCGCCACGGCGCCGCGTCAGCTTCGCCAGCTCGTCCTCGAGGGCCATATGCGCAATGTACAGGCCGGGCTCCGCGGGCCAACTAACATCCCTGGCGCAAGCGGGCGTGGTGTAGCGGCTGCACGGGAGCCTTCCAAGCTCCAAGTACGAGTTCGATTCTCGTCGCCCGCTCTGCCCGCGTAGACTGGGATCGGTCACGGGGAGTGGCGCAGTCTGGTAGCGCACCCGGCTGGGGGCCGGGCGGTCGCAGGTTCAAATCCTGTCTCCCCGATCCAGCGAAAGCCCTGGTAATTCAGGGCTTTTGCCGGCTCTAGGGACGACGATTTCAGGCCACGGGGTCCAATACGGGGTCCAATTTCTGCACGTGACGCCTATAGGGGCCATGAAACGCCCCTATGGCTCGGGACAGATCTACGAGAAGTGGGGCGCCTACTACGGCCGCTGGCGCACGCCGGACGGGCAGCGGGTGAACCGCCGGCTCGGCGTGAAGCGCACGCGCGGCGGTTCGGACGGCCTCACGCGCGCGCAAGCTGAGCAGGCCATGAGGCGGCTGCAGACGGAGGACGCGGCCAGGCGCCCGATCGAGCCGGTCGTGGAGATCGTGACCGTCGACCAGGCGGCGGAACGCTTGCGCGAGCGGATCACGATCGAGGGCGCCCGCCTCTCATACCGGCAGAACTGCGAGTCGATGCAGCGCGTACACGTCTCGCCGGCGATGGGCAAGCGCAAGGTCGCGTCGGTCACGACCCGCGACGTCGAGCGGCTCGCAAGCGTGATGCTCGCCGAGGGCGCGTCGCCTAAGACCGTCCGGAACGTCATGGCGTTCCTCCATTCGGTCTTTGCCCTGGCCGTCCGGAGCGGCTGGGCGCCGGCGAACCCCGTCGCCGATGCGGCGCGGCCGCGCCGACGCCGCGAGGGCGACGCCGATCCGGACCTGCGGTTCCTGACGCTCGACGAGCTTGACTCCGTGGTCGACGCGATCCCGAACCACACGGTCGATCGAGACGCCCTTGGTCCAGTGCTGCGGCTCGTGATCCTCGCCGCCGGAACGACGGGACTGCGCCAGTCGGAGCTGCTCGGGCTGCGTTGGCGCGACATTGACCTCAAGGCGCAGCGTGTGCGGGTGCGCAACGCCTGGGTCCGCTACGAGCACTCGGGCGAGGGCAAGTCGGACCTCAGCACAAAGCGCTCAGTGCCGATGACGGACCGGCTCGCCGGCGAGCTGAAGAAGTGGCGGCTGCGCACCGTGTTCGGCGACGAGTACGAGCTCGTTTTCGCCCATCCGGAGCTTGGGGTGCCGCTCGATCGCACGAAGGTCACGCGTCGATTCCAGGCGGCGTGCGCGGAGGCTGGCGTCCGCCAAATCCGCTTCCACGACCTGCGCCACACGTTCGCTACCACGCTCGCCGCCGCCGGCGTCCCGCTGCGGACGATCCAGGAGTACCTCGGCCACGCGGATCTGAAGACGACGCAGATTTACGCCCATTACGCACCGTCCGCGCGCGAGGTGAAGCTCATCAACGAGGCGTTCGGCAGCTCTCCCTCGAACAAGCGCGCGTCTCGCCGCCGGCGTCGCTCCACGTAGCCGGTACGAACTACCCCGGGCCGCCGAGGCGCTGCAAGTCCGCCGGGGGTTCCACACTCTGCGGCTCGTCGCTCGGCTGCTGACCCACCCGGGTCTGCAATGAGCAGGGGACCGAAGCTGCGATACGCGGATCATGATGCCGCTGTCCTTGGCTCTACAGAGCCAAAACGAGGGCTGGGGACCGAAAGCGGACAGGAATGCGGCCACAGTGGGCTGGTGGACGGACCCGGCCTTGAACCTCGTCAGCCGGCCGTCAGCTGCGTCCAGATCGAGCGCCAGCGTCCAGAAGAGCGGAAGTCTGGACGCCATGGACGCGATGGACGATCTGATCGATCACGATCGCCTCCCGCCGCCGCATTGGCCCAGCAGGTGTACCCGACCGCGGCGCAGAGATGCCAGTCTGCTCGCGGTGGGAGACCTTCCGGGATTCGACCTGACGCTGATCCTCTGGCTCAACCTCGTCGGCATCTTCGTCTTCGGGCTCAGCGGCGGGCTCGCCGGCGTGCGAGCACGGCTGGACGTGTTCGGGGTCATCGTGCTCTCGGCGGTCGTGGGTCTCGCGGGCGGGATCATCCGAGACCTCCTCATCGGTGTTCCCCCGGCGACCTTTCGCGACTGGCGCTATCTAGCAGCGGCCGGAGCGGCCGGGCTGGTCGCCTTCTACGCCGGACCACTTCTCGAACGCGCCTCCCGCGGCATCTTGATCCTCGACGCGATGGGACTCGCGCTCTTCTGCGTCACCGGTGCCAGCAAGGCGTCCGACTTCGGCCTCGGGGTCGCGCCGGCCGTCATCCTGGGCGCGATCACAGGCATCGGCGGCGGCATGCTCCGCGACCTGATCCTGGGCCAGGTCCCGACCGTCCTGCGCCGCGAGCTTTACGCGGTCCCGGCCCTCCTCGGAGCCGGCGTCGTGGTCGTCGGCTTCCAGACCGGCAACCTGAGCCCGGTCTATCCGATCCTCGGCGCGTGCCTGTGCTTCGCGATCCGGATGCTCGGCGTGCGCTACGACATCGACGCCCCGATCGCACCCAGCGAGCGCCGTCGCCGGGCGGCCGACAATGCGGCGCGGCCCGAAGACGAGGCTTGATCAGGACGGCGTCGAGGGTGCACAGTTCACATTGGCGTGGGTCGTGGCTGTGTCGCGCAGCGAGCCGGTGTAGGCGGAGCGTCCGGGTCGCGGCGCGCATTAGCTACGCCGCCGGGCGCGGGCGTCGTGCCCGGTATCGTCGCGCCCACCATGCACGACTGTGAAGCGCCATGCCCGCGAGCCTGCTGATCGCGTTCGACGGCTCCTCCGCGGCGGAGGCGGCCGTGCGCGCCGCCGGCGCGCTGTTCCCCGGCGCGCGGGGAACCGTGCTGACGATCCACAAGCCCGCGATCGGCGCGGCGACGACGTTCCGCGCCGGCGGTGCCCTCATGGCGCCCGAGCTCGTCGAGCGCAGCCTGACCGAGCTCGAGCAGGAGCTGGTCGCCGAGGCGGAGGCTGCCGCCGCGGACGGCGTGCGACTCGCGGAGGCAGCGGGCCTCAGTGCTGAGCCGGCGGTCGCCCCCGGTCAGCGCCAGCCGTGGGAGCCGATCCTCGCGGCCGCGGCCGAACGCGGCGCCGACGTGGTCGTGTGCGGCACCCGCGGGCACGGCCCGGTGGCCCGCTCGGTGCTCGGCTCGACCTCGTCGAGCCTGCTGCACCACGCCGACCGGGCCGTGCTGGTCGTCCCGGAGGGGGACGTTTCGCCCGACGGCCCGGTACTGATCGCCTACGACGGTTCGCCGGCCGCCAATGAGGCGATCGCGGCCGCGGGCCGGCTCCTGCCGGGCCGTCCCGCGCTCGTGGTCCACGCGTGGGAGTCGCCGCTGCGCCACTCGGTGAGCGGCCGCGCGCTGACCGGAGCCCCGATCTCCGAGCTCCGGGGGGTGTCCGGGGACTTCGAGACGTGGATCCGCGACGCGGCCGAGGCCACGATCGAGGACGGCGTGCGCCTGGCGAGAAAAGCCGGGCTTGAGGCGAGCGGCGAGGCCGTCGAGTCGAGCTCGACCGCCTGGCGAGTGCTGACAGCGACCGCTGAGACACACAACGCGACGGTCATCGTCGCCGGTTCGCAGGGGCACGGGCGCGTCGCGTCGGTGCTCCTCGGCTCGGTCTCCGCGGGGCTCGTGCACCACGCGGAGCGGCCGGTGCTCATCATCCGCGCGCCGGCGCCCTGACCGGGTTCGACGCGCACGCGTCGCGGCGGACCTAAGCGAGGACCTTGAACGCGGTGCCGTAGTTCGTGCGCAGAGTGGGCGACAGACTCGCGCGACGCGGTCCTTGGAATGAGAGCACCGCTCGGATGCATGGACTTCGCGATCAGGGATACTGACCGATGCCGAGTGCGGCTCGAACCCCGTCCTGCTGAAGTCAATTGGATGAAGCGCTCTCCAGCACTCGCACCGCTATCGCGTGACCACCACGTCGCGCTCGAGGTTGCCTTACGCCTCCGGCGCGCGACCAACGCGACTCTCGAGCAGGCCGTCAAGCACTTCCTCGACTTCTGGGATCGCCAGGGCGAGCATCACTTCGTGGTCGAGGAGCGGCTCGTATTGCCGGCCTTGCCGGACGATGACGCCGAGTGGGCTGCCGCGACTGAGCGTGTGCGCGACGAGCATGCGGAGATCAGGAATCGCGCCTCGGCGCTGCCGGGCGGGTTGTCGCTAGATGCGGCGCACGAGCTTGCTGCGCTGCTCAGCGCGCACGTCCGGTACGAGGAGCGACAGCTCTTCCCGCTGCTCGAGGAACGTCTCTCGCGTGAAGCGCTGGCGGCCTTGGGGCGGGCGCTCATCTCCGCAGAAACAATGGAGTGACGTCGAGGAGGCACCCTACTCGTTCGTCCTTCGCATCGACGTCGGTGCCGTTGGTGACGAGGGTTGGAGCGGCGTCTTGCGTTGCGACACGCCGCTTCGAGCAGCTAGTCGTCAGATGTGTTCGTCTCGTTCGGCGTGGACCGCTCATCGCCGCAGCCGAACAGACGGCTCCAAGGAGCGCAACGCTCAGCGAACCCGCGTGCGCATTGACGTCATGCGCCGCGTCGGTTATCTACCGGCGGCTCGCTCGGATGCCACGAAGGCGAGGAGGCTGTCGTGGTCCTCCTCGCAGGCGGGGCAACCTTCGAGGTGCGCGCGCATGCCCGGGACCTGCTCGTCCGCGGCGGCGCCGTCGAGCTCCAGCTCGACGTAACGGTCGAGCTCGTCGAAGCACTGTTCGCACGTCAGTTGCGGGCCGGTGGGGCCGAGGAGTCGCATGAGCAGTGGCGGAGCTTGCTGGTCAGGTTGGGTCATGAGCTGTCATCCGTGTCTGCAGTGGCGCCTAGGCCGCCGGCGGTCAATACGCGTCGGAGCTTCTGTCGAGCATCGTGAACGGTCTTGTAGAGCGCGCCGCGGGTGGTGTTGAGCCGTTCAGCTAGGACATCGATGGGAACATCGTTGAGTGTGACCGCGATGAGGACCTCGCGCTGGTGGGGACTGAGCTGCGTCCGGATTGCGTCCTGTAGAAGGCTGAGGAGCTCCGCCGTCTCGGCATCCTCATGTGGGGTCGCCCCGGCTTGGGCGAGAAGCGACCAGCTCTCGGGCTCGAGCGGCACCTCCCGTCCTTGCCACGCGCGGCGGCGGATCTTCGTCCCTGCCTCGAAGAGCGCGAACTTGTACGCCCAGGTGGTGAAGCGGCTGTCGCCGCGGAAGTCGTCGAGCTTGCCCAGGACGGCGACAAGGGCGTCGTCCGCGCTTTGCTGCGCGAGGTCGTCGAAGTCGTCGCCGCTGCACGTGCGGGAAAGCTCGTCCGGCGGCGGGCGACCTCGGAGCGAGCTGCCTTGAGAAGGATGGAGTGCAACGCGCCGATCGCGACGTCACGTTGCGGGCTCTGCGGGCTCAGCTGGTCGATCCACGCCTGGGACTCCAGATCGAGGCGAGCGACGCGCCTCATCGGCGCGTCGCTCGTGGACGTCGTCGTCAGCACGGTCGCGCGTCCGCGTCGAGAGGCGCGAGGATACGGGCTGCGAGGTCAGGAGAGCAGCCGCGGTCCACCAGCTCGAGCACGGCGTGCAGGTCGTAGGCACGATCGTGCGCCAGGGCGTCGGCGAGCTGTGGATTGAAGCCCGCCTCCCTGAGGCGACTCGCGCGCCACAGCACGACCGGGTCGGTTCCCGGGCTCCCAAGCGCGTGTCGTTCAACCGGTTGCATGGTCTCTTAGCGGCGCTGGCGCGCGACTTCTTACCTCGGCCGTGGCATGGCGGTGCATGCGCATGCGGATCGGCGGGCTGTCGGCGCCGCCGTCCTGGAGGAAGGCTCGGGAGTCGTGAGCTGAGCGCTCGATGAGCTCTGCCGCGTGCGCGAAGTCGATCGGCGCGACCGCGAGCGGGCACGGCGGCGGCATGACGATCAGCTTGGCGTCGTGCCGATGCAGCTCGATGTCAGCGATCAGCCGGCTGTGGGTGAGCAGGCTGAGCGCGTGCAGTGCCATGCCGAGCGCACTGCGGGGTGGGGTCTCGAGTGCGCACGCGTGACCGGTGGGCAGCACGTAGATCTCGCGAGCGCCGAGCTCGATGGCGTGTGAGATCGGCGTGTTGTTCGCGACGCCGCCGTCCATCAGTTGACGGTCCTGCCACGGCACGGCCCGGAGCACGGCGGGGATGGCGGCGCTGGCGACCACCGCCTCGAGAAGCGGGCCGGCGGAGAGCAGCAGCTCTTCACCGGTGATCACGTCAACCGCGACGACGTGCAGCGGGATCGGCAGGTCTTCGAGGAGCTCGGCGTCGAGGTGCCCGGCGACGAGCCGTCGCAGGCCGGAGTCGGGCACAAGGTGGGCGCGGGTGCCGAGAAAGCCGAGCAGACCGCTGAGGGGATTGATCGGGAAGATCTGGCCGCGCCTGACGTGGCGCCAAATCGCTGCGAGGTCGTCGGCGGTGTCGGCGGTCTGCTTCCGGCTGGCGATGAACGCGCCGTTGATCGCCCCCGCCGAGGTGGCCACGATCAGGTCAGGCTCGGTGCCGCGTTCGTAGAGGGCGCGCAGCATGCCGACCTGGATCGCGCCCAGCCCCGCGCCACCGGAGAGGACGAAAGCGACGGGAGATGTCTTGCGGGCCACGGTTCATGAGCGTCGCCGTGCGGCGAGGTCATACCTCGGTGCCCACGGTAAGACGCCGGCGGGTGCGGACGCTAAGTCCGCAATGAGCCCAAACCTGACCAGCAAGCCCATGACGCTCGTCGCGGTGCCGGAGCTCGACCAGGCCGGCCGACACATCGATACCCGCACCGTGACCTCCGCCCTGCACGGGCTCGTCCGCGACGACTCGCGCACCCGCCAGGAGTTCCTGGCGCTCACGACAAGGATCGACCATGCCCACTGACAGCCAGACCTTTGTGATCGTCGGTGCCGGTCTTGCCGGCGCGAAGGCGGCGGAGACCCTGCGCGAGGAGGGCTATGACGGCCGGCTCGTGCTGTTCGGCGCGGAACAGGAGCGACCCTACGAGCGGCCGCCGCTGTCCAAGGAGTACCTACGCGGTGAGACGGATCGCGAGCAGGCCTACGTGCACGAGACTGGCTTCTACGACGAGCACGGGATCGAGCTTCGCACCCGCGAGAACGTCGTGCGTCTCGATCCGGCGCGGCGCGAGCTCACGACGCGGAGCAACGAGCGGCTCCACTACGACCGGCTTCTCCTGAGCACGGGCTCAGCCCCACGGCGGTTGAGCATCCCTGGCAGCGAGCTCGATGGCGTCCACTACCTGCGCACGCTCGATGACAGCGACGCACTGCGGGCGCGCTTGGAGGCCGGCGGCAGGCTGGTGATCGTGGGAGGTGGCTGGATCGGCTGCGAGGTCGCCGCTTCCGCCCGTCAGCGGGGCGTCGAGGTGACCGTGATCGCGCCGCACTCGGTCCCCTTCGAGCGGGTGCTCGGGGCCGAGGTGGGCGCGATCTACCGCGACATCCACGTCGACCGAGGGGTCGAGATGCTGCTCGGCACGGCCATCGCGTCTGTCGAGGGCGCCGAACGCGTGGAGCGGATCCGCACGAAGGACGGGCGAACGATCGACTGCGACGCCGTCGTGGTCGGCATCGGCGCGACACCCCGAGCCATGCTCGCCGCCGCGGCGGGGCTCGCCGTTGGGAACGGCATCCTCGTCGACAATCGGCTGGAGTCGAGCGCCCCCGGCATCTTCGCCGCCGGCGATGTCGCCAACCAGCTCCATCCCTTGCTCGGCCGACTCCGGGTCGAACACTGGGACAACGCGCTGCAGCAAGGACCGGCGGCGGCGCGGAGCATGCTCGGGTCCACCGACAGCTACGCGCGTGTGCCGTACTTCTTCTCTGACCAGTACGACGTCGGCATGGAGTACACGGGACACGCGACCGACTGGGATCGCGTCGTTTTCCGCGGTGACCCGGCAGCGCGGGAGTTCATCGCCTTCTGGCTCCGCGAGGGTCGCGTGCAGGCCGGCATGAACGTCAACGTCTGGGATGTCGCCGAGACGATCCAAGCGCTGATCGGCCATCCGATCGACGAACGTCGGCTGGCCGATCCCGACGTACCGCTCGAACAGGCCGCATTGGGGGAGGTGGCGTCGTGAACCGCCTGCAACAACTGCATGGGGCGGGCGTGTCGATCTGGCTCGACACGCTCTCCCGCGAGCTGCTCGCAAGCGGCGAGTTCGCCGCCCTAGTCGAGGAGTCCGCGGTCACGGGTGCCACCTCGAACCCCACGATCTTCGCCAAGGCGATCACGGGATCGGATCGCTATGACGGCCAGCTCGGATCGCTGGTCACGTCCGGCGTACAGGAGGGCAGAGAGCTCTTCTTCGCCGTCGCGCTCGACGACGTCCGTCGTGCCGCCGCGATCCTGCATCCGGCGCACGAGCGCAGCGGCGGGCGCGACGGCTTCATCTCGTTCGAGTGCACGCCTGATGTCGCCGACGACACCGAAGCGACGATCGCGCAGGCACTCGACCTCTGGCACCGGCTCGAGCTCCCCAACGTGCTGATCAAGGTGCCCGCGACCCGCGCGGGTGTCGGGGCGATCGAGGAGCTGACAGCTTGCGGCGTCAACGTGAACGTCACGCTGCTGTTCTCCGTCGAGCGCTACGAGGAGGTGATCGAGGCATATCTCCGTGGCCTCGAGCGCCGGGTCACCGCGCGCCTGCCGGTGCAGGGGATCGCGTCGGTCGCGTCGTTCTTCGTCTCCCGCATCGACGCGAAGGCCGACGCGGTGCTCGCCGCCGATTCGTCGCTTCGCGGCCGGGTGGCGATCGCGAACGCGCACCACGCCTACGGGCGCTACCTCGCCCGTTTCGCAGGCGCGCGTTGGGATGCGCTCAAGCACGCCGGCGCCGCACCCCAGCGGCCGTTGTGGGCGAGCACCGGCACGAAGGATCCGAGCTACTCGGACGTGCTCTACGTGGAGCGGCTGATCGCGCCCGACGTCATCAACACGATGCCGCTCCTGACCCTCCGCGCCTTTGCCGACCACGGCCACGTCGAGCCGACCCTCGGCCCCGACCTCACCGCCGCGCGAGGCGTCCTTGCGGCCGCCGCCGCGGAAGGCGTCGACCTCGACGCGATCACGTCCGCGCTGGAGCGCGACGGCGTGCAGGCCTTCTGCGACTCCTACGCCGAGCTGCTGCGCTGCATCGAAGGCAAGCGCGACGCGCTCACCGCGGTGCCCTGACTCACGCCCCGCGCACGAGCTCCGCGAGCACGACCGCGTTGTTGTGCTCGCGGTCGCGCGCGGCGTAGACGATTGTCAACGTCCCGCTCGCGGCGCGGCGTCGCAGGTCGTCCACGCGCTCAGGCTGGGCGGCGAGCTCGCCGCGGTACCGCGAGCGGAAATCGCCGAAGCGCTCGGGGACGTGATCGAACCACTTGCGCAACTCGTCGCTCGGCGCCAGCTCGCGCGCCCACTCGTCCAACCGTGCACGCTCGCGTGTGACGCCGCGCGGCCAGACGTGGTCGATGAGCACACGCTGGCCGTCCCCTGGTTCGGCCGGGTCGTACACGCGCTTGGTGCGCACATCGAGCGTCATGCACTGTTAGCGCAGGCTCCATCCCGGTTCTTACCTCGCGCGCATCGCAATGCTCGGTGTGGGTGGCAGCGGCGCCGCACATGCACGGCCGCCTCCATGGCTGAGGCGGCCCTGCGCCGGCACCGTGGAGTCATGCTCATCACCGCTCAATCACTCGATCGTGACGCGCGATGAGCTATGCCCCAGCCATGGCGGCAGGGCTGCCTCAGCTTCCCCGCGGGATGAGCCGCCGGTTGGCGCGTGTGCGTGCCGCAGTCCGACATCGCCCACTCGACATCGCTCTGGCGGCAGGCGCGGATCCGTGGAGCGAAGGTGCGCTGCTGGCGCGGGCCGCGCGCCTCGGCTCGTGGACGGAGCGTCGCAAGCTGGCGGCGGGCATCGCGCAGCTCGTCGCGCTCGCGACGCATCGCTGGCCGGCATCCTCGTTTCGCAACGTCCGGCATCGCGCAGTCCTCGATCAACGCCAGTCGCTCTTCGCGCTCGCTGATCGGCTCGCTCAGCCTGCGCCGATGGAGATCGCCGTCGTCGCGCAGCTCGCATTGCTCGTCTCGGATCGGAAGAGCCCGGTGTATGTCGGCGGAAGGGATCCGGCTGGCCTGGCCGAGGTGACCGCGCGCTGTGCCCGGACCCTGCGGAAGCGATCGACGTAAGAAGGCGGCCCCTCGCGCGCGCGAACCGGTAGGTGCTCAGGGAGCTCCTCACCACGACCCGAACCGAGGCTTGACGATGGTCGATTTCACCCTCACTGAAGAGCAGGAGAACATCCGCGCACTGGCCCACGACTTCGCCGAGAAGACGATCCGCGCGGTCGCCTGGGAGTACGACAAAGACGGCACGTGGCCCGAGGTGATCATCAAGCAGGCCTGGGAGCTTGGGCTGATGAACCCCCAGCTGCCCGCAGCCTACGGCGGTGTGGGAGCCTCGTACTTCGATGGCTGCTTGATCGGGGAGGAACTCGCGTGGGGCTGCTCCGCGATCGCAACGACGCTCGGCGCGAACCAGCTGGCCGCGGCGCCGGTGCTGCTCGGCGGCTCGGACGAGATCAAGAAGCACTACATCGGGATGCTGACCGAGGAGCCCAGGCTCGCATCGTTCTGCCTGACCGAGCCTGACACCGGGTCGGACGTCTCGGGCATGCGCACGACGGCCGTTAGGCAGGCCGACAAGTACGTCGTCAACGGGTCGAAGTGCTTCATCACCAACGGGGGCTACGCCGACTGGTTCACGGTCTACGCCAAGACGGACAGGGACGCCGGCCATCGGGGGATCAGTGCGTTCGTCGTACCGAGGGATGAGACGGTCACGGTCGACAAGCACGAGGACAAGATGGGTCTGCGCGCGTCCAACACCGCGTCGATCTCCTTCAGCGAGACGGAGGTTCCCGCCGCCAACCTCCTCGGCGCCGAGAACCACGGCTTCAAGCTCGCGATGATGACCCTCGACCGCACGCGCCCAGGTGTCGCCTCGATGGCGACCGGCATCGCGCGCGCAGCGTTCGAGTTCGCGACGAACTACTCCAAGGAGCGCGTCCAGTTCGGGGTGCCGATCGCCATGCACCAGGCGATCCAGTTCATGATCGCCGACATGGCCACCAAGGTCGAGGCGTCGCGCCTGTTGACCTGGCATTCGGCGGTGCTGCTCGACCGGGGCCTGCGCAACACGCTCGCCAGCTCGCACGCCAAGCGCTTTGCCGCGGACTCCGCCATGGAGGTGGCCGTCGACGCAGTGCAGGTGTTCGGCGGGTACGGCTTCATGAAGGAGTACCCGGTCGAGAAGCTGATGCGTGACGCCAAGATCATGCAGCTGTATGAGGGCACGTCGCAGATCCAGCGCCTCGTGATCGCGCGCGAGACGCTGCTGCCGCGCGCAGCCGAAGAGCCGGCGCGGACCGAGCTGCCGGCGGCCGCATGACGAGAGAGGCGACCATGCTCAGCCGACTCGAGGCGGAGCCGCCGACGATCGCCGCGTGGGCGATGCGGGCGAGCAGCAGTTCGGGGTCGGGCCGATCTGTCGGTCCTTGGAGGTGTCGGCGTCCGCGCCGAATCCGATCCAGTCGCCGTCGTCGGGGCTATCGCGCCCTGCTTCGGCTACGGCTGACTCTCCTCGCTGGCGCGCGGGTCTTCCGCTCGTCCGACGCGGCATCGTCAGTCGGGCTGGCGGCGAGCGCGAAGGATCCGACGATGACGGCCCATGCGATGCCTGCGTTCTGCTCGGCGATCAGCAATGCCACACCGAGGCCGAAAAGGGCGATCGACAGTGCATAGCGCCTGGGCGTTCGTGATTCTTGGGTCATGCGATGACCATGGCCGCTGGCGCATGCGCGGACAATGGGCTAGAGAGTGCAAACGGCCCTCACCAAGTCCCCACTGTGACGTCGCTGATCAAGTGACTGTGGGATCCAGTGTCGCTGCAGTGGCTACCGACGCTGGGCTGCGTCTCATGCCTCGGCTGGTCGGGGATGTCGTGTGATCAGCCGGCGGTCGAGGCGAAGCCGCCGACGATCGCGCCGTAGGCGATGTGCGCGAGCAAGGTGGCGATCGGGGTTCCGCGGCCGTAGTTGCGCATCAGGAAGCCGGGAGGCTCCAGCAGTGGGCTGCTGTCGGTGGCGCTGAGCGCGCTGCCCATCCGGGGATGGACGACTGGGAGCAGGATGCCGACGAGCGCGGTGGCGGAGACGATGCCGTGCAGGAGACCGAACAACGCGCCGAGCGGCCAGCCGCTCGTGTCGATGGCCGCGAAGATCGCGTAGTAGATGAGCGCGAACACTTCTCCGGCGGCGAGGTGCAGCACATATCCGAGGGCCTTGGCGCGCGCGCGATCGTCGGTGACGGCGGTGCCGAGCAGGAACGGGAGGTCGACGCGGGTGAGGCCGAGCTCGTTGGCCGTCCGCAGGGCGGTGGTCAGTACCAGCGTGCCGACGAAGCCGCCGGCGAGGGCTCCCCAGATGCTCATTCGGCGCCTGACTTGGCGATCGACACGGCGGCGTTGATGAGCGCGAGGTGCACCAGCCCCTGGGGGATGTTGCCCAGCAGCTCGCTGGACTGAGGATCGAGCTCCTCGGCGTAGAGGCCGACATCATTGGAGAGAGTGAGCAGCTGCTCCATCAGCTCGCTGGCCTCCTCGAGACGTCCGATGCGAGCCAACGCGTCGGCGAGCCAGAACGAGCAGCAGAGGAAGGCGCCCTCCGCGCCGTGAAGGCCATCCTCGCCGGAGTAGCGGGAGAGCAGTGGACCACGCCCGAGATGGCAGCGCACGGCATCCACCGTCGACGGCAACCGGCTGGGGTCCGGGCTCTCGTAGCCGAGGAGGATTCCCAGGAGCAGGCTGGCGTCAAGTTCCTCGCCGCCCGCGCGGCGGGTAAAGCTGCCCAGGCGTTGAGACCAGCAGCGCGTTTCGACGAACTCGCGGATCGCGAGTCGCTCACGCTGCCACGTTGCTGCGTTGCCCCAGGGGATGTGGCCGCCGTCGCACAGGCGCAGCGCGTGGTCGAGCGCCACCCAGCACATCATCTTGGAGTGCGTGAACTGCACGGGCTGGCTGCGCACTTCCCAGATCCCGGAGTCGGGCTCGCGCCAGATGCGGCAGACGAGGTCGGCGATGCCGGCGAGCCTTCGGCCGGTCTCGCGGTCCAGCCGCCCGCCGTCCTCCGTGTAGATCACCGCGGTTTGCAGCAGGTCGCCATAGATCCCCAGCTGGGTCTGTCCGGCGGCGTCGTTGCCGACCCGGACCGGTCGCGAGCCCCGGTAACCGTCCAGCTGCAGCGTGCGCTCGGGCGCACGCTCACCGCCGTCGAGGCGGTAGAGGACCTGCAAGTGCGGGTGGGTGAGCTGCGACGCGTGCAGCAGCCACCAGAAAAACGCCTCAGCCTCGCCCGGGCAGCCCAGGCGCAAGAGGGCGTTCAGCGTGAATGCAGAGTCCCGCACCCAGCAGAAGCGGTAGTCCCAGTTGCGCTCGCCGCCGATCTCCTCCGGCAGCGACGCGGTCGCCGCTGCCGCGATCGCACCGGAAGGAGCGTGGAAGAGCAGCTTGAGCGCCAGTGCGCTGCGGATCACGGCGTCGCGCCATGGCCCGTCGTACGTTCGGTGCGCGGCCCAGCGCCGCCAGTAGGCGATGGTCGCTGCCAACCGCGCCTCGACGTGTTCGCGCGGTGGGAACACCAGCGGCTCCTGGTGGGAGGCGCACAGCGCGATTACCGACGAGCTGGACGCTCGTGCCACGAAGCACCCAGAGATCGCCTCGTCGTCGATCTGCGCCTCGCCGGCCTCCCACGAGCAGACAGCGAGCGCGTCCGGGCCAGTGAACGCGACCGGGATCCGGCCGCGGCGCTCGATGCGGGGCGAGGCCGCGCCGTAGCCGAAGGCCGGGGTGATGCGCCAGCGCATGGGGACCCGGCCCCAGAGGCCGTCGACTCGCCGGATCAGCTCGCGCGTCGGCCCCAGATCAGCGCTCGGCAGAGCCATCGCATCGGTGACCTTGACCGCGCCCTGCTCGGTAATGAACGTCGTCTCCAGAACGTTGGTGTCGGGCAGATACCGGCGCTGCACCTGCGCGGGGATCTCCGGCTGCACCGCGAAGCGTCCCCCGCGATCGGCGTCGAGGACAGCGGCGAAGACACTCGGTGAATCGAGGTCGGGCAAACACAGCCAGTCGACCGACCCGTCGCGCGCGACCAGGGCGACGGTTCGCCCGTCCCCGATCGCGGCGTAATCACCGATCGAGACGTAGCCACGCGCGGGTACACCGGAAGCCGAGGCACCATGCAGCATCCTGGGACCTACGCACCAGTGACGGAGTGCGGAATGATCAGCGTGGGCCGGCCGGCATGACGAACGACGGCGCTCGAGACGCTTCCGAGCACCATCGACCGCAGACCGGTCAACCCGCGAGAGCCCATGACGATCGTGGCCGCGTCGTGGCGGTCGGCGACGCCGACGATCGTCTCCCAGACGGAACGGGTCGACCGGACCGCGACTGGTTCGGCGTCCAGGCCCGCTTGCTGCGCGATGCGCACGCCCTCGTCGGCGACGTGGCCGTTGGTCTCGGCGGTTGCACGTTGAACCTCGACGACGTTGACCATCCCGGCGGTCGCGCCCAACTGGGCAACGGTGTCCAGCGCCGGGATCGGCCGGCGGACGTTCACGACCAGGGCGTGACGGCCCGCGAACAGTTTGCCTGCACTTTCGATGGCGTGTTTGGCGTCCTCAGATCCGTCGTAGCAGAGTAGGAGCGGGCCGTCGGCGCTAGATGTGTGCCCACGCGGGTCGACTGCGTACGTGGTCAGGGGCAGGCCGAAGCGCTCCTCGATGTGCTCGATCAGTCGTCTCTCTTGCCAGTTGGCGTGCTCCGGGCTGCGCAGCGCGAGCAGGATGTGGTCGGGCCGAAACAGCGCGACGGCGTCGGCGATCGGGGTCAGGACGCTGCCGCGACCGGCCCAACCGCTGGCGTGCGCATCGATCGAGTGCATGTGGCCAAGCACGGTGTCGAGGCGCTCGTCGGCGAGATGCCGGAATCCGTCGATGTCGTCGGCGAGCCAAGCCAGGCGGCCTGGCAGGGTGGGGGTGACGACGTAGACCTCGGCGGCTGCGTCGATGACCGCGCGGACCGCGCGTGGCAGCTCGTCGACGCCGGCGACGGCGGCATCGGCGACGAACAGGAGCCGCTGGATCGGCGCCCCGTGCGCCGGGGCGGCGTGTCGGTGATTCATGGTTGGCTCCTCGCGGACGGCAGATCTGTTGTAAGTCCGTCCTCAGCCAGTCGCGCGCGGAGCTTGCGGCGGGCGTCGTGCAGGGTCTTGTAGAGAGCGCCGCGGGTGGTGTTCTGGCGCTCGGCGAGCACGTCGATGGGAACGTCGTTGAGCGTGATCGCGACGAGCACGGCGCGCTGATGGGAGGTGAGCACGTCCGCGATCGCGTCGCGCACAGCGCCGACCAGCTCGGAGGTTTCCGCCTGGGCCTCGGGAGCGGCATGGCGATCGTCGAGCAGCAGCGCCCACCCGTCGTCGTCCAGAGGGACCTCGCGCCCTTGCCATGGCCGTCTGCGCAGCTTCGCCGCAGCCTCGAGGAGGGCGAACTTGTAGGCCCACGTGGTGAAGCGGCTGTCGCCGCGAAACGTGTGCAGCTTGCGGAGGATCGCGACGAGCGCGTCGGCCGACGCCTGCACGGCGAGATCATCGAGATCGCGTGAACCGCTGCCGGTGCCCGCGGTCCGCTCACGGCGAGCCACCTCGAAGCGGGCGGCGCGCAGCAGCAGCGCGTGCAAACGCCGGACGGCATCGTCGCGCTCGGCTCCGACAGCGGAGAGTGCCCGCAGCCAGCTCGCGGACTCCGCGTCGAGAGAGCGCCCGCATGAAGCCACCCGGACCACCTGGTCAACGGCGGCCGGCGCATCAGGAGGGCGGGGAGTCGCAAGCTGAGCCATGGGTCCATCCTCAGCGAGGCTCGCTCGACCAGCAATGGGTGCAACCGTGCATCTCCGGTCGACCGCGCTGACGAGTGCCTCGAGGATGGAGGCGCGGCAGCCTCGATCTTGGTAGGGGACCCCATCGAAGCCGAAGCCCGACGCGGGCAAGGTGGATGTCGTGCCGAGGACGATCTCCAATCCGGCGAGGCCTGGGGTCTCGTGATGCCACAAGTCAGCGCGACGAGAAGCGAGCTGCTCGCACGGCGCGCGCAGATCGGGCTCGCCGCACAGGGCCGGGATCTGCTCAAGGAGCGGCGCAGCGCGCTCGTCCGCGAGTTCAACCGGCTGGGCGCTTCGGCGCTGGCGTCGATCGACGCGCTCGACCGCGATGCGGCGGGCGCCGGCCGCCTTCTCGGCCTGTCGGTCGCTGCACACGGCCCTGAGCCGGTGGGATCGGCAGCGCTCGCCGCGCAGGGCGAGGTAAAGGTGAGCCTGCGCACCCGAAGCGTCGCCGGCGTCCCGATCGTCGAGATCGACAAGCAGCCGGTCGCGCGGGCGCGGACCGATCGTGGCTTCAGCCTGGCAGCGACGAGCGCGCGGCTCGACGAGGTCGCGGAGCGCTTCGAGGCGGTGCTCGACAAGCTGCTCGAGCTCGCGGTGCTCGAGCTCTCCGTGCGACGTCTCGCGGATGAGATCGCCCGCACGACGCGGCGGATGAACGCCCTCGAGCACGTCGTCGTCCCGCGGCTGGAACGCGAGCAAGCGCACATCTCGCTGGTTCTGGAAGAGCGTGAGATGGAGGATCGCGTCCGGCTCCGAAGGATGCGCTCGCGCGGGGGCCGGCAGCGATGACCGCGCAGAACGCAGCTCCGCCGGCCGACGCGCTGGAAGCGGTCCAGGAGCTCGAGGCAGCGCTCGCGCGGCGAGCCGATGCCCGCGACGACGCCGAGGCCGGGATCGACACCGCGAGCGCGGAGGCGGAGCGTCTCCTCGCCGAGGCTCGGCGGCTCGGAGCAGACGCCGGGCGCCGCCGCCGGGCCGACATCCTCGCCGAGGCCGAGACCGAGGCACGGGCGATCCGCGCCGACGGCGAGGCCGCCGTGCAGGCGCTACGCGAGCGCATGGCGGTGCAGCGCGACGAGCTGATCGCCGAGCTCACCGCGCTCGTGCTGCCGAAGGAGGGAGCAGGCGCATGCTCGTCCCGATGACCAAGGTCCGGCTCCTCGGCGCTCGGCGGCGAGGTCGAGCGCGTCGTCGACGAGCTCCATCAGCTCGGGCCTGGTCGAGATCGCCGACGCTCGCGCCTCGCTCGCGGGCGAGGAGCTCGGCGGCGACGAAGAGCGCGCGCGTCGGCGTGAGCGGCTCCGCAGGCTCGCCGCGCAGACGGACGGCCTGCTGAGCCTGATCGCGGGCGACGCCCCACGACGCGATGCTGCGCAGGACCCGCTCGGCCGGCCGCTGGACCTCGCGGCGCTCGAGGCCGAGCTGGAACCGATCCGGAGCGGGGTCGAGGCCTCGGTGAGCCGGCTGTCGGCACTCCGGGACGAGCAGCTCGAGCTCCCCGGCTTCCTCGAGCCGCTCCGCCGCCTGCTGCCGCTCGTGCCCGAGCTCGCGGACCTCGATGACGAGGAGCTCGGCGCGCTCCGGCTCGACACCGTCGCGCTCGTGCTCAACACCGAGGACGAGCAGCTCGTCCTGGCGCTCCGCGAACAGCTCGCCGAGGAGCTCGGAGCCCGCTTCGAGCTCGTCTGGACCCGTGTGGGAGCGGGCGGCGTGGGCTGCCTCGCCGTGTTCCCGCAGCACGAGCGCCGCGCCGTCCACGCGCTGCTCGGGCACGTGCAGGTGCGTCAGGCTGAGCTCCCAGAATCGTTCCAGCGCCTCTCGCTGCGCGCTGCGGTCGAGGCGATGCAGCGGCGGCTGGCGGCGCTTCCCGAGCTCATCGCCGGCGTCGAGCGCGAGCGCGAAGCGGAACTGCGCCCGCAGGGGGCGCGGCTCGGCGTCCTGCGCGCGGCGATCGCCGACGAGCTCGAACGGCTCGACGCACTCGACCGCTTCACCGCGACGAAGCGCACGTTCGTCGCCGAATGCTGGGTGCCGCGGCGCGGCCTCGCGCGCCTGCGACGTGAGGTCGAAGCGCGTCTCGGCAACGCCGTTCTCGTCGAGGATCTCGCGACGTCCCCCAGCGACCCCCAGGCGCCCCTACTGATGCGCAACGTGCGCGCGGCGCGGCCGTTCGAGCCGCTGGTGGGCTTCCTCGAGCTGCCGCGCGCGGGCTCGGTCGATCCGACGCCGCTGATGGCGTTCTTCCTGCCGCTGATGCTTGGGGCCATGGTCGGCGACGTCGGCTACGGCATCGCGCTGGGCGCGCTGGCGCTCGTCGCTCGCCGGCGGTTCGCCCGACGCGCGCCGGCGCTGGCCGGCCTCACGTGGATCGCGCTGGCGGGCGCGGCGTGGACGATCGTCTTCGGCGCCCTCTACGGCGAGTTCCTCGGCGATCTCGGCGAGCGGCTCATCGGCGACTGGGCGGTCTGGCAATACCGGCCGGCGCCCGAGACGCTCGAGCCGCTGCTGCTGCTCTCCGTCGCGATCGGCGCGGCCCACGTCGTCCTCGGAGTCGCGCTGGGTGCGTGGCAGGCCGCACGCTTCGGCGAGCGGCGGACGCTGTTCGACAAGCTCGGGACGCTGCTCGCGCTCGGGGGCCTCTTCGGCGTCGCCGGGTGGGCAGCCGACCATCTGCCCGCCGCCGCCATCACCCCGTCGATCGCGGTCACGATCGTGGGGCTCGTGCTCGTCATGTCGCTGCACGGGGCGCTCGGCATCATCACCGGCGCGCTCGAGTTCGTGGGCGCGATCGGGAACATCCTCTCCTACCTGCGCCTCGCCGCCGTCGGCCTCGCGTCCGCGCATCTCGCCGCCGTCGCGAACGAGCTGGGGACCGTGGGCCCGATCTGGATGGGCGTCCTCGTCGCTGCGTTCTTCCACTCGCTCAACCTCGTCCTGGCCGCCTTCAGCCCGACGATCCAGGCGCTGCGCCTCCATTACGTGGAGTTCTTCGGCGCGTTCTTGGTCGGCGGCGGACGGGCGTTCAGCCCGTTCGGGCACCGACCCGAGCTGCACACCCCTCCCACGAAATAAAGGAGCAGTCATGGAAACCGGACTGATCGCAATTGGCGCCGGCATCGCCATCGGGTTGTCAGCGCTCGCCACGGGCTACGCCCAGGCGCGGATCGGCGCGGCGGCGATGGGGCTGATCGCCGAGAAGCCGGAGCTGGCCGGACGCGCGATCCTGCTCGTCGCGATCCCGGAGACGCTCGTCATCCTCGGCTTCGCGGTGGCCGCCATGACGATCGTGCTGCTCTGACATGGCGCTCGCCGACCTTCTCCGCGTGATCGAGGCCGACGCCGCCGCCGAGCGTGCGCGCGCCGACCGCGAGTCGGCGCTCGAGGCCGCGGCGATCGTCCGCCGCGCTCGCCGCGAGGCACGTGCGCTCAGCGCGGAGCTCGCGGCCGCGCCGGAGCCGGCCGCGCGGGCGGACGCCGACCGAGCCCTCGCGCTCGCCCGCCTGGATGCCGCCCGCGCAATGCGCGGCGAGCGCGAGGACGCGTTCGCCTCCCTGCTCACGGGCGTGCGTGCAGAGCTCGGCGCGCTGCGGGCCGGCGCGGGCTATCCGCGGCTCTTCCGCGCCCTGCTCGCGGAGGCCCGCGCCGCGCTCCCGGGTGCGAGCGCCCTTCGGGTCGACCGGCGCGACCTCGGTCTTGCCACACCGCTCGCTCGCGGCCTCCGCGTCGATCCCACGCTCGAGACCTGGGGCGGTATCGAGCTGGCGAGCGATGACGGTCGTGTCATCCGGAACACGGTCGAGGACCGCCTCGCCAACGCGGACGTGCTCCTCCGGAGCCGCTTCGCCGAAACGCTCGCGCCATGAGACTCTCCGCTCGCGCCGATCTCTCCTACGGCAACACGCGCCTGCGCGCCCGCCGCAGCCAGCTGCTGCGCGATGTCGACTACGAGCGGCTGGTCGGCGAGGACATCGAGGGCCTGCTCGAGACACTCGAGGGCGCGCCTTACGCGCCTGACGTCGAGGCGACGCAGCGCTCCGACCGGCTGCGGCATCTTCACGCCGCAATCCGAACCAACGTGGGTCGCTCGCTCGAGGAGATGCGCTCCTTCTACACGGACCGGGCGCGCAAGCTCGTCGACCTGCTGCTCTCACGCTTCGACGTCCAGAACATCGTCTCGGTGCTGCGCGCCAAGGCCGGCGCTCAGCAGCCGGCCGATCGCGCCTCGGTCGCGCTTGCGGCTGTGGGCTGGCTCGTCGAGCCGCTTGCCGGAGAGCTGCTACGCCAGCGCGAGCTCGCGGGCGCGGTCGACCTGCTCGCCCGCTCGACGCCCGAGCCCGGCCAGGCGCACTCGCTCCGCGCCGCATTCGCCGAGTACGAGCGAACCGAGGATCTCGCGGCGCTCGAGCGAGCGGTCGTCGCCGAGGACGCGGCGCGCGGCGCGGCCACGCTCGGCGCTGCAGGCCGGGACGGGTCGGCGCTGGTCCGGTTCCTGCCGCGCGAGATCGACGAGCGGAACCTCCTCGTCGCGCTTCGCCTGCGCGACGCGCGGGCCCACGGCGCCGCCGACCCGACGCCGCCGGACGCGCTGCTCCCCGGGGGCTCGGCACCGCCCGCCGTGTTCGAGGCCGCGGTGGACGCCCCCGTGCCCAACGCGGTCGCTGCGGCGCTCGGGCCCGTGGGGCGACCGGCGTGGCGAACACCGCTCGCGCGCTGGGCGGCATCCGGCGACCTCACGGCGCTCGAGCGTGAGCTCGAGCGACTGCGGATCAAGGACGCCATGGCGCTGTTCGCCGCCGGCGACCCGCTCGCGATCGACGTGCCGCTCGCGTTCATGGCAGCGAAGCTGGCGGAGGCCAGGAACCTGCGCCTCCTCGGCGAGGCGGATGTCCGGCGCATCGGCGCCCGACGTCGTCCGGCGCGAGTTGCTGTGGCCGGGGGTGCGTGCATGAGCCGGCTGCTCGTCCTCACCACTCCGGAACTGGTCGCCGGCTACCGCCTCGGCGGCGTCACGGCGATCGAGGTCGCATCACCCGCCGAGGCCGCGGACCAGCTCGCCGTGCTCGTCGAGCACGAGGACGGCGTCATCGCGGTTCACGCGCCGTTCTTCCACGCGCTCGAACGACCGTTGCGGCAACGGCTCGACGCGCTTCGGACCCCGCTCGTGGTGGCGCTTCCGGCGGGCGTGACCCCGGAGCAGGCCGAGGACCGGCGCGATCGGTTGCTGCAGATCCTGCGCCAGGCCGTCGGGTTCGAGCTCAGGTTCGGCGACGAAAGCCCGACACCATGACCGCGGCGGGCGAGGTCTGGCGGGTGGCAGGCCCGGTCGTGGTCGCGCGCGGCCTCGACGGCGTGCAGTTGTACAACGTCGTGCACGTCGGCGATGCGGAGCTACCCGGGGAGGTCATCCGCCTCGACGGCGAGCGAGCCACGATCCAGGTCTACGAGGACACGGCGGGCCTGCGTGTCGGTGAGCCCGTGCGCGACACGGGCCGACCGCTGGAGGTCGAGCTCGGTCCCGGCCTGCTGGGGCGCATCTTCGATGGCACCCAGCGCCCGCTCGAAGTGCTCGCGCGCGTGGGCGACGACCCGGTCGGTCGCCCGCTGCTCCCCCGCGGGGTCGACGTGCCTGCGCTCGACCGCGAGCGCCCCTGGACGTTCGAGCCACGCGTCGAAATCGGCGCAACCGTGGCCCCCGGCGACGTCCTCGGTGTGGTGGCCGAGACCACAGCGCTCGAGCATCGCGTCCTGGTTCCCATGGACCGGAGCGGCGTCGTGACCGCGATCCACTCGGGTCCAGCTCGGCTGGAGGACCCGGTCGCGTGGATCGACGACGAGCCGGTCACGATGCTGAGCCGCTGGCCGGTGCGCGATCCCCGACCGTTCGCGGAGCGGCTCGACCCGTCGATGCCGCTGATCACCGGGCAGCGGGCGATCGACGTCCTGTTCCCGATCGCCCGCGGCGGAGCCGCGACCATCCCCGGCGGCTTCGGCACCGGGAAGACCGTCCTCCAGCAGTCGCTGGCGAAATGGGCACACGCCGACGTCGTCGTCTACATCGGATGCGGAGAGCGCGGCAACGAGCTCACCGAGGTGCTTCAGGAGTTTCCCGCGCTCGTCGATCCGCGCACCGGAGCCTCGCTGATGGAGCGGACCGTCCTGGTGGCGAACACCTCGAACATGCCGGTCGCCGCCCGCGAGGCGTCGATCTACACCGGGATCACGCTGGCGGAGTACTTCCGCGACCAGGGCTACCACGTCGCGCTGATGGCTGACTCGACGAGCCGTTGGGGCGAGGCGCTGCGCGAGGTCTCGAGCCGGCTCGAGGAGATGCCCGCCGAGGAGGGCTACCCCGCGTATCTGTCGACCCGGCTGGCGGAGTTCTACGAGCGGGCTGCCGCGGTCCGCTGCCTGGGCACCGACGGGCGCGAAGGCTCGGTGAGCATCATCGGTGCCGTCTCGCCGGCCGGCGGCGACTTCTCCGAGCCGATCACCCAGCACTCGCTGCGGCTGGCGGGCACGTTCTGGGCGCTGGACACCCCGCTGGCCCGCGAGCGCCACTTCCCGGCGATCGACTGGAACCGCAGCTACACCCTCTACGGCCTCGCCGGCTGGTTCGGCCGGGAGGTCTCCCCCGAATGGGAGGAGCACCGCGCGTGGGCGCGTGGGCTGCTCCAGCGGGAGGCGCAGCTGCTCGAGATCGTCCAGCTGCTCGGCACCGACACGCTGGCGCCGCCCGAGCGTGTCGTGCTCAGGACCGGGCGCCTGCTGCGCGAGGACTTCCTCCAGCAGTCGGCGTTCGACGCGCACGACGCCTACTGCGATCCGCGCACGCAGCTCGCGATGCTGGGGGCGATCCGCCGGGCCGACACGGCGATGCGGTCGGCCGCCGACCGTGGGGCGCCGAGCGAGCAGGTGGCCGCCGCGCCGTCGCTGGCCGAACTCGCCCGGATGACGGAGTGGGCGCCGGAACAGGCGGACACGAGCGCGGAGAGCGTGATCGAGCGCATCGAGCGCGAACTGGAGGCAATCGCATGACCCAGCTCTACACCACCGAGCACCGCACGGTGAATTACGTCTCCGGGCCGCTGCTGATCGCCGAGCGCGCCGAGCAGGTCGCCTACGACGAGCTGGTCGAGGTCGTCGGCCCTGACGGGCAGCCTCGCCGCGGACGGGTGCTCGAGATCGAGGGCGACCGGATGGTCGTCCAGGTGCTCGGGGGCACGCGCGGCCTCGATGTCGCGTCGACGGCCGTGCTCGCCCGCGCGCGTGCCGCCCGTATGCCGGTCGGACCCGACCTGGTGGGCAGGGTCCTGGACGGCATGGGCAGCCCGAGCGACGGTGGGCCGGCGTTGCTGCCCGACGGCGAGCGCGACCTCGGCGGGTCGCCGGTCAATCCGGTCGCGCGTGCGCACCCGTCCGAATTCATCGAGACCGGGATCTCGGCGATCGACGGGATGCACACGCTCGTACGTGGCCAGAAGCTGCCTGTGTTCTCGGGCTATGGGCTGCCGGGGCTAGAACTTGCGGTTCGGATCGCCGAGGGCGCGCGCGTCCGCAGCTCCGATGAGGGATTCGTCGTGGTCTTCGCCGCGATCGGCGTGACCGACCGGGAGTCGGCGTTCCTCCGGAGCCGCTTCGCTGCCGGAGCCACGCTGGAGCGGTCCGTCGTCTTCATCAACCGCGCCGAGGAGCCCGCGGCCGAGCGCCTCAGCTGCCCGCGTGCGGCGCTGACCGCGGCGGAGTACCTCGCGTTCGAGCGCGGGCTCCACGTACTCGTCGTCCTCGTGGACATGACCAACTACTGCGAAGCGCTGCGCGAGTCGGCCGCCGCCCGGGACGAGGTGCCGGGCCGCCGCGGCTACCCCGGCTACATGTACTCCGATCTCGCCTCGCTGTTCGAACGCGCGGGGCGCATCCGCGGAAGGCCGGGCTCGGTGACCCAGATCCCGATCCTGTCGATGCCCGACGACGACGTCACCCACCCGATCCCCGATGTGACGGGCTACATCACGGAGGGCCAGATCGTCCTCTCACGCGAACTCGACCGGCGCGGGATCGACCCGCCGATCGATGTGCTCTCCTCGCTGAGCCGGCTGATGAACGCCGGGATCGGTGAGGGGAGCACGCGCGCCGACCATCGCGGCGTCGCCGATCAGCTGTCTGCCTTCCTCGGCCGCGGCCGAGAGCTGCAGCGCCTCAGCTCGATCGTCGGCGAACAGGCGCTCTCCGACGACGACCGCCGCATCCTCGGCTTGGTGGCCGACTTCGAGCGGGACTTCGTCGGTCAGGGCGTCGACCGACGGACGATCGACGAGACGCTCGAGCTCGCCTGGCGCTTGCTCGGGCGCTTCCGCGCGGACGAGCTCAAGCGGATCTCGCCCGAGCTCGTGGATCGCTTTCTTGACCCTGCGCACGAGCATTGACTGGTCGGGTCGACTGGAGGGGATGGAGTCGATCAAACCCGCCCCGATTGGCGGCGCGGGGCTCGTCGCGCCTCATGGCGCCACAGGGCCGGCGCTCCCGGACGCCGTCGGCGGCTCGGCGTCGGCGCATCCCCACCGCCGCGGCCGACGTCATAGTCGTTGAGCCGCTCGCCCGCAGACCATCTCCCCGGGGTCGAAGGGCTTGGTGGGCGAGCTTGTAGCCGAGGTTGCGTTCGCCACGGCTCCCCGCGACTACGCAGCGAACCGATCTGATCCGAGTCGCCCGCGGAACGTCCGACGCTCACCGTACGACCAGGACATCGCAGGCTGCGTCGCGAACGACCTGCGAGCTGACCGAACCGAGAACGAGTCGTTGGAGACGGTTCAAACTGGCGCTGCCGACAATGACCAGGTCCGCGTCCTTCGAGGCATCGACGAGCACTTCCGCAGGATTCCCTCGCGCCTGGAGCGTTTCGGCGAGGATTCCTCTGCTCGACAAGAACCTGCGTGCCACGTCCAGATCGTCCGCCCGTCGCCGGAATTCTTCCGGATCGCGGTTCGCCGGGATGGTGATGCCGCTACGTGGGTAGGGCACCGCGACCGCGATGACGACGACATGGCTCGGCTCGCTGGTGAGCTCGGCGGCGCGTTCAAGTGCGCGCTTGGCCGCCGCGGATCCGTCGTAGCCGACGACGATTTTCATTCCAGCCCTATCGCACCACCAGCACGTCGCACGGAGCGTGACGGAGGACGTTCTCGGCTGTGGAGCCGAGCAGCGCGCGCGCGACGTATCCGGCTCCCGTATGTCCGACGATAATCATCTGGGCTTCCGCCTCTCGCGCGGCTTGGATGAGCGCCTCGGCGGGATCGGCGTCTGACGCGACAAGCGTCGCACCGATTCCGCGTTCGTCCAGCACCATTCGGCTGCGCTCAAGCAACTCGCTCCGTTCGGCGGCTGGTGGAGTGTCGAGAATCGGCTGCGAGACGACGCCTTGCGAAGCGAGGCGCACCGTCGCGGTCACGACAACTACGCTGCCGCCGCGGCCGACGAGTGTTGCCGCGCGTTCGAGTGCACGTTCAGACGGCGGGGAGCCGTCGTAGCCGACGACGACGGTTCGCTGCCGTTGCTCGGTCACCGGTGGTCTGCTCCGTCGACGGGATCCCAGATCCCGGTCGCTGGCGAGGCGCTGGTCGGGAAGAAGCATTCGGTTATCGGGGCGACCGTTGAGCCCGACGTTGATGCGTCCGACTGCGACGCCTCGACCGCTCGTTCAGGCGGCGCGATGTCGGCGGAGCGTCGGTCGCGCATGCTGAGTTCAGCGTAACCAGGTCGGCTGGCCGGCGCCGACCGCGTGAAGCGCTGGCTCTCCGGGCATGCCGCGTCATTTCTTGGGACGGAGGTCCGGTGTGAGCTGCGAGCCGGTGCCATCTAGGCGGCACCGGCTCGCGTTCACGTGGTCAGTGGTGACGCAGGCGCAGCGGAGGGTCGTAGACAGACGCGAGCCGGGCGAGCGTCAGCGCGGCGAGCATGAGTCCGAAGTCGCGCAGGGCGACGTCGTAGAAGCCCGAGGCGGTCAGGAGGTTGATCACGATTCCTGCCAGCCAGGCGGCGACCACGTAGGCGCCGTAGCGGGGCTTGAGGGCGACGATCACGCCGGCGAGGATCTCGGTGGCGCCGACGAAGTACATGAAGTCCTGGGCGGAGCCTGGGGCGATGTCGTTGATCCAGGGGGCCAGGTAGATCGGCCAGTCGACGAGGACGTTGAAGAACTTGTCGAGGCCGAACGCGATCGGGGCGACCGTGAAGGCAATTCGCAGCAGTGCGAAGGCCTGATACCGGGCATCCCTCCAGTCGGCGCGCTCGACGGACGCGGCGCTGTCCTTGACCGCTCCTGCGCGGCTGCGGAGGGATGCCTGCTGCTGGCCTCTGGTGACAGCCATGACGGCTCCTTCGTGTCGGTGTGCCGCCGCTTGCAGCGGAGGCTTCACCTTGTTTGCGTCCGCGCGCCGCAGATCCTTACCCGCCGCTGGGCCGAGTCTCAGGAGCCCTCACCGAGCAGCTCCACGAACAGCGCGAGCACGGTGAAGGTGAGGACGAAGTCGACCAGCATCACGGGCACCGGGACCCACCACTGATCCACCGCTCCCACGAGCGTCACGCCGGCGACCATGATCAGCATCGCCGAGACGAAGGCGAGCAGGACGCGGATGCCGCGATCCGGCAGCGACGCGCTTGTCTCGGCGCGCGACGGTCGCGTGCCCGGCGACGGAGCGGGTCGCGCGCTCGGCCGCGTCGCGTGTCGCGCGCTCGGCGGCGGAGCGGGTCGCCGCGACTTCTCGGTTGCGGGTCGGGCCTCGTCGCGCCGGCGTCTCCGGGGTCTCCCCGCGGCTGGGGCGCCCGAGCCGGGGCTGCGGCTGGGTGGGGGGACCGGCTTGGCCTGGAAGACCATGAGGACCACCTCCGAGGGGTGTTTGTGACAGAACTAGCGTCAGCGCGGCCGGTCCACAGCGGCCAGGCGCCGCCCGTTTCCGCGGCCGTTCTCGCCGGCCCCGCGGACGACCGAGCCGATCACGTCCAGTGGCATCAGCACTGTCGAGCCCTCGCCCTTGCCGACCTCTGAGAGGGTCTGCAGGTAACGCAGCTCCATCGCTGCCGGGTTTGCCGACAGCAGGTCGGCGGCCTCCGCCAGGCGCGCCGCGGCCTGGAACTCGGCTTCGGCGTTGATCACCTTCGCGCGTCGGTCGCGCTCGGCCTCCGCCTGGCGGGCCATGGCGCGCTGCATTTCCTGCGGGATGCCGACGTCCTTGATCTCGACCGCGACAACCTTGATGCCCCACGGCTCGGTCTGCTCGTCGATGATGCGCTGCAGATCCTCGTTGAGGTGCTCGCGCTCCGAGAGGAGCGTGTCGAGCTCCGCCTTGCCGAGCACCGAGCGCAGCGTGGTCTTCGCGATCTCGGAGGTCGCCTGCAAGTAGTTCTCGATGTCGATCACTGACGCGTCGGCGTCCACGACACGGAAGTAGGCGACGGCGTCCACGCGGGCGGGCACGTTGTCACGCGTGATCACGTCCTGGGGCGGGATTGTGTGCGTGATGGTTCGCAGGGTCACCCGCACCATGCGATCAGCGATCGGCATCAGGAACACCAGGCCCGGACCCTTCTGGGCGACGAGGCGCCCGAAGCGGAAGACCACGCCCCTCTCGTACTCGCGCAGCACGCGGACGGATGCCGCCGCGAGCGACACCCCAAGCATCACCAGAACACCAAGCACGACTAGAAGCACCAGAACAGCGCTCATCTCAACGCACCTCCCATTCCTCGGCCGGTCGGACGGTGAGAGTCAGGCCGTCGACTGATTCGACGACCACGGCGCTGCCCGCGGCCACGGGCGCGCCTTCCTCCTCGAGATCCCACAGACGCGCGCGCCAGAGCACGCCGTCGATCTGCACCTGGCCGACCGGCGCGGGTAGCGAGCGCACGGTTGCCACGCGCCCGATGAGGGTGCGGGGCCCGCTGCGAACGGCCAACCGGTGAGCGGTGAGCGACGTCTTCAGCAACAGCCAGGCCAGCGCGAGGCCGGCCAGCGCGACGGCGACACCGGCTGCGACCACTGCCGCGCCGGGAGCGCCGGCCCCCGAGAGGGCGAGCACGACGCCGGCGGTTAGCGCCGTCGCCGCACCCGTGCCGAGCGCGCCGTGCGATGGCACATGTGCCTCCGCCACCATGAGCGCGGCGCCCACGACCACGAGAATGACCCCGAGCGTGGACACAGGCCTAACAGCTGCCGACGACGATGAAGGACGCCTGCGGCGGCGCTGCCGTTGACCGGCGGTGGATCACGATCTCGGTGATCATTGTCAGGGGCTCCCTCGGGGATGCTGGTTTGAGCGTCTGGAGCCGATGATCACTGCCGGTGGGCCGCGGCCCAATGGATGCGTGCATGCATCTCGGCGTCATCGCGATCCGGTACGACGATCACGGGGCACCGGGCGAGGTGGGTGACGGCGATCGAGACGGATCCCAGCACGGCTGAGCGCCACGCCCCGCGCCCGCGGGTTCCGACGACGAGGAAATCGGCATCGCCGTCCGCGGCGGCTGCGGCAAGCTCCGCGGCCGGCTGGCCCAGCCGCAGGTCACAGTCGGCGTGCGCTGGCGTGATGTCCGGTGCGAGGTGCTCGAACGCCTCCTGGGCCTCGAGCCGAGCCAGCTCGGACGAGCGCTGATAGACCGTCCGAGCGCCGGCGACAACGCTCTCAGCACCAATCAACGGTGGCGTCGGTCGCACGTAGACGAGGATCAGGCGCGCATTCAGTCGCTCGGCGAGTGAACGCGCGACGATCGCGGCGTGACGCGCCTGCGCCGAACCGTCGAGACCGCAGACGATCGTGCTCATCGCGCGCCGCCGAAACGCTCGGGCGCGTCCGACGCGCTGCGTCGACCCCTCACTCCGGCCTCGTGGACCGCGAACTTGGACGCCCAGGTCGTGAAGCGGCCCGCGTCGTGGAAGTCATCGAGCTGGCGCAGGAGCGACATGAGCGCGTTGTCGGCGGCCTCCACGGCGAGATCGTCGAGCTCCGCGGTTCCGAGGCGGTTGAGCTGATCCGGCCGTCGCGACAATGCGAACCGCGTCGCTCGCAGCAGGAGCCGGTGAAGCCGCGCCAGCGCGTCCTCGCGCGCCGGCGTCGCCGGTCCGCGCAAGGCGGCTGTCCACGCCTGTGAGTCCTGGACTGTCGGGGCGATAGGGAGACGCGGCGACATGAGGCCATCGTGCGGGCTGAGGGCGCCGCCGGCCATGGGGTGGGATCGCCATCGGAGCCCGAGCAGCGCTGCAGGGCCGGCGAGAACTCGCGGGGGCCGGCCGCTAAGCCCGGGACTCAACCGACCGAGACGACGTGGATCCCAACCAGACCAGACCGGTTGGAGCGACCGGGTCCCCAGCGAGGGCTCGTGCTGGCGCTGTCCGCAGGCGCGCACGCGGCGCTCGATCCTCGGCATGGCTGACATGCTCAGCGACGGGATCGTGGCGCAGTTCCCCCCAAGCGGTCTAGCCCTAAACCCGGGCGGCGCGCGTCTGCGCGCCGCCCGATGGCTCTAGCTCGCGAGGGCGGCAGTTTCGAGCGCGACCGCGGCGTCGCGGCCGACCACGAGGACGGGCCGCGCCGCCTCGCGCAGCAGCTCCTGGGAGACGCTGCCGAGTGCGCCGCGGATTCGGCCGAGGCCGCGGGAGCCGACGACGATCTCGTCGGCGTCGCGCACCGTCGCCGCTCGGATGAGGACCTCGGCCGGCGCGCCCTCGAGCACCGAGAACTCGATCGGCGTCTCGACCTGCTCGGCGATCGGCCGCATCTCGTCGAGGACGCCCTCGGCCGCGGTATGGATCTGCGCGACGGCGCGGTCGTAGTACGGCGTGCCCAGCCAGTTCGAGGCCGGCGCGGTCGCGTGCACCAGCACGATCTTGTCGGACGGCTGAGCGCGGTCGATTGCCACCGCAAACGCAGCACGTGCCTCGTCGGATCCGTCGTAGCCGACGACGACGGTGCGCGGCTTCATGGCTCCGTCGGGGGCGGCGTCTGCGGGCCGGATGTCATGCGTTGAGAGCGACATATCGTTTCCTTTGATTGAGGGGCGCCCGGTCTGCCCAGGCTGTAACCCATGGTCGCCGGTTCCCTCGTGTCCTTCTATGGGTCGAGATGGCCATTCGGACGTTGGCGGGCCACCATCCGGCGGCATCAGATCGCTTGGACTCTTTGCGTCTGGTGCGGTCCTCTCGGGCGGAAGCGGAGCACCCGCCCGGCGTCGTTGACGGGTGTGCGCGTGAGCAGCGCTTCGAACTCGTCCCGCCCGAGGGTCTCGCGCTCAAGCAGCACGCCTGCCATGACGTGAAGCTGCGCCTGACGCGGCTCGAGGATCTGGGTGGCGACCTCGTAGGCGTGGGCGACGAGCCTGCCCATCTCGTCGTCGATATCGCGCGCGGTCTGCTGTGAGTAGTCGGAGGGCCGGGAGACCGCGCGACCCAGGAACGGCTGTGTCGCGTCACCTCCGAACACGCGTGCTCCGAGCCCGCGGCCCATCCCGAAGCGCATCACCATGGACCTGGCGATGGCGGTGACCGCCTCCAGGTCTTCGGCGGCGCTGGTGGTCAGCTGGTTGAAGACGATCTGTTCCGCGGCGCGGCCGGCGAGGGCGACGGCCATCCGGTCTTCCAGCTCCGCGCGCGACGTCAGTGCCTTGTCCTCGGTCGGCAGCGTGATCGTGTGCCCGAGCGCCTGGCCGCGGGGGAGGATCGAGATCGTGTGGATCGGGTCGGCGTGGGGGAGGTGGTGGCCGACGATCGCGTGGCCGAGCTCGTGCACGGCTGTGATGTGCCGCTCGGCGGCGGACACGACCCGGCTGTGGCGTTGCGGGCCGGCGACGTGCCGCAGGACTCCATCGTCAAGCTCGGTCTGGGTGATCAAGGATCGCCCGCGGCGTGCGGCGAGCAGCGCCGCTTCGTTGACGATGTTGGCAAGGTCGGCGCCGGTGAGGCCGGCCGTCCGTGCGGCCAGCGCATCGAGGTCCACCTCACGGGCCAGTGGTTTGCCCTGGGTGTGCAGCTCGAGGACGTTCCGGCGCCCGGCGCGGAGCGGGGCGTCGACGGAGATCTGTCGGTCGAAACGGCCGGGCCGCAGGAGCGCGGGGTCGAGGATGTCGGGCCGGTTGGTGGCCGCGATGACGATCACGCGGTCGGTGGCCTCGAACCCGTCCATCTCGACCAGCAGCTGGTTGAGCGTCTGCTCGCGCTCGTCGTTGCCCCCGCCGATGCCCGCGCCGCGGTGCCGACCGACCGCGTCGATCTCGTCGACGAAGACGATCGCCGGCGCCCGTTGCTTGGCCTGGCTGAAGAGATCACGCACGCGGCCCGCGCCGACGCCGACGAACATCTCGACGAAGTCGGATCCCGAGATCGAGAAGAACGGCACATCGGCTTCTCCCGCGACCGCGCGGGCGAGCAGCGTCTTGCCCGTGCCGGGTGGTCCGAAGAGCAGCACGCCCTTGGGGATACGTGCGCCGATGGCCTCGAAGCGGCTCGGCGATTGCAGGAACGTGGTGATCTCGCGAAGCTCCTGGACCGCCTCCTCGGCGCCGGCGACGTCCGCGAACCTCGTCTTCGGCGCGTCTGCGGGCGCTTCGCGCGCGGGCGCGCGCCGGAAGGCCCCGAGCGGCCCCGCGCCACTGCCGGCGGAGCGGCGCCTCACCACCAGCCAGGCGCCGCCGATGACGACGGCGAGGATCAGGAACGGCAGGGCGCGCTCAAGCCATTCGGGTCCGCGAGGCTTGACGTCGACGTCGACGCTCGCCGCTTGCAGCTCGTTGACGATGGCTGTGGCATACGGCGGCGGATAGCCAACCGCGTAGATGCGACCGTCCGTGCCTTCGGCCCGGATGCTGTTGTCACGCGTTTCCAGCATCGCGTGCTTGATGTCCCCGCCCTCCACCGCGGCCAAGAAGTCGGCGAAGGTTGCGCGATGCGGTTGTTCGCTCGGGCCGGAGAGGAGGCCGACCGCGAAGAAGATGCCGAAGACGATCGCGAGCCTGAGCGCGAAGTCGCGCAGCGTAGGATTCAAGCGGGCAGGGGGCTCCGGCGCGGGCGGCATGTGACGACCCTCGCCCCCGGAAGCGCCTCGGGCAATGGGCTGGGGCGTGCAGTCCGCCGCTCGCGGGACCCCATCAGGGTTGCATTGGGTAGCGGCTGGGCCGGAGATGCTCGACGGGCCCCATTCTCGGGCGGCGCGATCGGCGCGACGCTGGCCTCATGCTCTCCGAACGAACGAATGGCGCCGCGACGGACGAGCTAGTGCATGCCGCCGCGGCAGTCCAGCAGGTCGATCATGGCGCCGGTGTCTTGGCGCTCCCGAATGAACTCGAAGCGCTCACCGAAGCGCTGAGAGACGCTGGCAGCGCGCTCGCAACCTCGGCGTCGCGCGTGGTGCCGCCAGCAAAGCCCGACCAAGATCACAGCATCTGCGGCCGTTATCAGCGGGCTGCGGCGAGCTGGCCGACCGCGCCGCCTCCCTCGCACGAAGGGTTCGCCGGCGCGCTGGCACGGCTCCACGAGGCTGGCGACGCAACCCGCCTGGCCGCACGACGCTGCGACGAGGCCAGGTGGGCCGTCCAGGCGTTGCTCCGCAGGCCCATATAGGCCCCGCCGCAATGAGCTACCGACCAGCACAGGCCGGGATCGGCGCCTTGCCCCGAGGTGCGGTTGGGTGGCGCCTCACCCGGATCCGCGCGGTTCTGCGCCGTCGTCGGCTCGACGCGGCGCTCGCGCAGGGCGCCGACCCGTGGAGCGCCGGCGAGCTGCTGGTGCGCGCCGCCCAACTCGGTTCTCCGGCAGAGCGACGGAAGGTTGCGGCCGGGCTGTCCGCCCTCCTCGACCTCGCCGCATTTCAGCGCCGCGGATCGCCGTATCTCACGGTCCGGCATGAGCTGGTGATCGAGCACCAGGAATCGCTGCGCGCGCTCGCCGAACGCCTCGATCGGTCGGAGCCCGTCGAGATAGCCGTCGTCGCGCAGCTCGAGCTCCTCCTGACCGATGCTGCGAGCCCTGTCTACGCGGGCGGGGGCGACCCTCACCAGCTCGCCGAGGTGACGGCGCACTGTCTGGATCGAGTCGCGGAGGGCGCGTAATTCGAGGCGGGCGGCGGCCCTAAGCAGGTGCGCAGTCGTTCCCAACGGGGGAAAGACCAGCGCTGTTGTATGCGCTCTGCGGGCCGTCCTGATCCCTACGACGAGAGCTCCGCGCGGCCATCCCGTCGCCCAGGCGTTCATGTCGCGCCAGTTCTGTTCGGTGTCGACAAGTTCGCCGGCGCCCTGACCGACGATTGGACGCGCATCTCGCGGCGCCGGTCCAACGACACCATTCCGGGCAACGCGTCCGACGCGCATGCACGTCGTCGGCGTCATCGAGATCGTCGCCGGCGTGATCGTGGCCGTCACGCCGCGGTACGGCCGCCTGATGGTCGCGGGTTGGCGGCCGGCCGCGTCCGCACTCAGCGCCGCTGAGCGCGGCACGCGAGGGCGGGCGGCGCGTCAGTTCGATGCGTCGTTGCCCTTGCGCTCGTGCCGGGCCCCGTGTGCATAGAGCAGTGCGAGCGCGAGGACCGCGCCGGGGATGGGCCAGATCGCCTTGTTGAGGCCGGGCGGGTTGTCGGCCGGCACGCCCGGTGAGGGCAGGAGGTAGCCAGCGAGGAGCGCTCCCGCGACGGCGGCAAGGAATGCTCCGATGATGCCGCCGGTGAACCGGTCGGGGACGAGCACGGCGAAGTGCCAGACGGCGATGCCGAGCATCGCCCACACGAGGATGCTCATGCCGCCGCGAGGGCTTCGTCGTCTCGCCGCACGGCGACGATGCGCAGCTCCTCGACGCGCCCATTCGGCAGCTCGACCGATACCACGTCTCCGCGCGCGCGGCCGATGAGGCCCTGGCCGACCGGTGAGCCGGCGGACACCGTGCCGGGGCGGGCAGCGCTCCCGGCGCTGGCGATCCTGTAGGTCGCCTGTTTGCCGGTGCGCGTGTACTCGACTTCGACGACCCGACCCGGGAACGCGACATCTGGCGCCTCGCTGTCGGCGATGACGTGCGCTTCGCAAAGCAGTGCTTCGAGGTGCGCGATGCGTGCCTCGACGAACACGTGGTCATCGCGGATCTGCGCGATCTCCTCCTCAGCGTCGCTGGCGACGAAGCTGCGCGCGTCTCGGAGCAGTTCGGGGAGGTCGCGATCACGAACCCGCCGCAGCTCGTCGAGGTGGGCTCGATACTGCTCGTAGTCGGTGCGCGTGAGCAGCGATGCGGTGTTGGGGTGATCGGGATTGGTCATGGCCAGAGCCTGGTTCAGGCGAGGCGCCGATGCCATGGGCAGACGTCACCATGTGCCGGTGAGCCCGGGTGTAGTCGCCTGGAACCGAGCGGACACAGGACGAGTTGTGTGTCACGATCGTCCGATGGCCGTGCGTGCCGCACCAGCCGTCCCTGAGGGTCGGGCGCGTGGCGAGCGCCGTGTGCGCCGGATGACGTTGTTCCGCCGGCTGTTCCTCACCTACGTGGCGGTGGTCGGGCTCGCCGTCGCGGTGTTGGTGCTGGCGCCGATCACCGTGTCGGTGCCGACGGCGCTGGCCGAGCTGGCGGTGATCTTGGGCGGGTTCGCCGTGACGCTGGTGCTCTTTCACGCCTTCCTCCGCCGAGCACTGGCGCCGCTGGAGACCTTGACCGAGGTCATGCATCAGGTCGATCCGCTCGCCCCGGGGCAGCGGATCGATGCCACCACCGGCGATGAGGAGGTGGTGGCGCTGGCGGAGGCGTTCAATGAGATGCTCGATCGCCTCGAGGGCGAGCGTCGCGACAGCGGGCGTCGGGCTCTGGCGGCCCAGGAAGACGAGCGGCGGCGCATCGCGCGGGAGCTGCACGACGAGATCGGCCAGCTCCTGACCGGGCAGATCCTGCGTGCCGAGACACTTGCGCGGCGCGCTCCCGAGGAGATCCGCGACGACGTCGTCGGGCTCCGCGAGGGCGCTCGGGAGGCGGCGGAGGAGGTCCGGCTGATCGCACGCCGGCTGCGTCCCGAGGCACTCGACGAGCTCGGGCTCCAAAGCGCGCTGCTGGCGCTCTGCACGACAGTCGCCGAGCGCGCCGGTCTCGACGTCGAGCGCCGGTTCGCCCGTGACCTCCCACTCACCGCCGAAGAGGAGCTGGTCATCTACCGCGTCGCCCAAGAGAGCCTCACCAACGTCGTCCGGCACGCGCAGGCTCGGCGGGTCCTGGTCACCCTCGAGGCGGACGGCGACCGCGGCGTGGTCCTGACCGTGCGCGACGACGGCGTCGGCCTGCCCGCAGAGGTCGCGGACGACTCGAGCGGGATCCGTGGCATGCGCGAGCGGGCGCTGCTGGTCGGCGCGCAGCTGAGCGTCAGCGCCGTCGCGCCGCATGGCACCGAGGTGGCGTTGCGGCTGCCGGCCAAGGACGCCCGATGACCACGCCGCTGGTCACCCGCGTGCTTCTCGCCGACGACCATCCGGTCGTTCGCAACGGACTGCGCGAGCTGCTCAACAGCGAGGCCGATTTCCGCGTCGTCGCCGAGGTCGATGACGGGGCCCAGGCCGTCGAACGGGCGCTCGCCGACGACGTGGACCTCGTGATCCTCGACGTCACGATGCCCCGCATGACAGGCCTGCAGGCGGCACGCGAGCTCGCGTCCCGCAAGCCCGGGCTGCGGATCCTCATGCTCTCGATGCACGAGAACGAGCAATTCCTGTTCGAGGCGCTGCGCGCGGGAGCCTCGGGCTACGTGCTCAAGACCGCCGCCGACCGGGACCTGGTCAACGCGTGCCGCGCGACCATGCGCGGCGAGACCTTCCTCTACGCCGGCGCCGTGGCCGCCCTGGTCCGCGAGCACCTCGACCGCGACGCCACCTCGCTCGATCCGCTGACGCCGCGCGAGGTGGAGGTGGTCAAGCTCGTCGCCGAGGGGCACACCAGCGACGAGATCGCCGGCATGCTCTTCATCAGCCGCAAGACGGTCGACCGCCACCGCGCGAACATCCTCGAGAAGCTCGGCATGCGCGACCGGGTCGACCTGACGCGCTACGCGATCCGCCGGGGACTGATCACGCCCTAGCCCGCATCCCTCCGCATGGGTGTGGTCGGCGGGTCGGATCGGGATGCCCACCCATTGCCGGGGTGCCGGCGAGCGACCAGGATGGGGGAGATGCAACAGGCCACCGTGTCAGTACTCGTCGTCGACGATCATCCCGCCTTGCGCGCCGGCCTCGAGCAACTGCTCGACCAGGAGGCTGGCTACCTGTTGCTCGGTACGGTTTCGAACGAAGCGGAGCTGACGATCGCGCTGCAGCGTCACCGGCCCGACGTGGTCATCATGGACTACGCGCTGACTCGGGGGGATGGCCTGAGCGCCTGCTTTCGCCTCAAGCAGCGTCCGCGCCCGCCGGGCGTCGTCCTCTACTCCGCCTACGTCGACGACGTCTTCGCGGTGCCCGCCACGCTCGCCCAGGCTGATGCGATCGTCTCCAAGAACGATTCCGTCGAGGTGCTGTTGACCGCCATCAACGCGGTCGCCGCCGGGGAGTCACAGGTGCCATCGCCCGACCCGGAAGTCATCGAGGCCGCATCGTCCAGACTTCGCGCGGAGGACCTCCCGATCCTCGGCATGCTGTTCGCAAGGCTTCGGGTCGACGACATCGCCACGACCCTCGGGGTCGACCCAAGGGACGTGCGGGCGCGGGCGCTGCGCATCATCGGCGAGATGCAGGCGCAGGATCGCCGGCACGGCCACGTCGCGCGCGACGGTCGCGTGGCCTACAACGCCACGTAGCGCCGGCTCGCGCCGCTCAAATCACGACGAACCCGCGGTCATGAGATCCGCGGGCGCGAGGCGCGTGCTGCGACTTCGCTGCGCGCTCGGGGACGATCATCACCGGGCACGGTGCGAGCCGCGCGACATCGCTCGATACGGAGCCCAGGACGGCCGAGCGCCAAGCGCCGCGGCCCCGCGACCCGACCACGACCAACTCGGCGTCGCAGTCGGCGGCGACCTGGGCGAGCACCGCGGCTGGCTCGCCGAGTCGCACCTCGCGCTCAAGGCTGGCCGTCGTGACGTCGGATGACAGCGAGTTGAACGCGTCCTCGGCCTCAGAGAAGGCGAGTTCAGTCGATCGCCCGAACGCGCCCGGGTCGACGCCGTAGGGGAACCTGTCCACCGGATCCGCGCTCCTGGTGGGCGTCACGTGCACGAGCGTGAGCCGGGCGCCCAGCCGGTCGGCGAGACGGAGCGCGGCGCTCGCGGCGTGGCGGGCCTGCTCGGAGCCGTCGACGCCGCAGACGATGCGACGCGCGGGTGGGCGTTGTGCGGTCGGCAGGTTCACGATCACTCCTGACTCGGGTTCGGGGGCGGCGCGGTTGAGCATCTGGTCGGCCCAGGGGCGGGCGATCCGGCAGCCGTCGCGGGCGTCGGTCAGCGTGTCCGCGACGGACCGCAGGTGCCACAGCAGCGCTGCGGCCTCCGGGGGAAGGGCGCCTTCGTCAGCCTCATCCGGGTCGCGCCACTCAGCCGCGGCTTCAGCCAGGAGCCGCATGGTCGCGGCGAGCTCGTCCAGGGCGTCTTCGAGATGGGCCAACGTGACCGGGAGCCTTGGCACTGCGTCCGGGCTGCCCGCTCGTTCGCGGAGCTCAGTGGCCGCTCGCTCCAGCCGGGCGGCGGTCGCGGGGACCTGGCCGAGAGGGGTGAACGCGTCGGGGAACATGCTGCGATCCTCGCTCGCGGCAGCTGCGCGCACCATGGGCCCGAGGCCTCATAAGCGGTCCGTCTGATGGCCATCTTGCGCGGCGGTGACCGCATGGCCGGGGCGCGTCTGGGCGTCACGCTCGTCGTAGGCGCCGCCCTCGTTCTCCCACCGCGCGACGGGCTCGTAATCGTTGTCGCGGTCCGGCGGGGTGGGGGGTCGCTGGGGGTCGACCATGGCGACGACGGGTGGATCAGAGCTCGACGAGACCGCGGCGAATGGCGTAGCGCGTCAGTTCAACGCGGTCGCGCATGCCGAGCTTATCGAGCACGTTCGCCCGGTGGCGCTCGACGGTCTTTTTGCTGATGTGTAGGAGCTCGGCGATCTCGTCGTTGGTGTGCGCTTCGGCGACGAGCTTGACGACCTCCTCCTCGCGCGGGGTCAGCTCGTGCAGGGTCTCGCCGGCGCTGGCGCGCTCGAGGTACTCGCGCATCAGCGCCCGCACAGCGCCGGGGTAAAGGAACGGCTCGCCGCGGACCGCGGCGCGGCAGGCCTCGACCAGGTCGCGGTCGACCGCGGTCTTGAGCACGTAACCGGATGCGCCAACCCGGATCGCCTCGAACAGGTACTGCTCGTTGTCGTGCATCGAAAGCATCAGGACCCGCAGGTCAGGTCGACGGCGGGTGATCTCGCGTGCGGCCTGCAGTCCCGTCAGGCGTGGCATCGAGATGTCGAGGATCGCGAGGTGCAGGTCCTCGGAGAGCGCATGCTGCAGCGCTTGCTCGCCGTCGGCCGCCTCAGCGACGACCTCGAGGTCGGGCTGGGCGTTGAGGACGTTGCGCAGCCCGCGCAGCACGACCGGGTGGTCGTCGGCGATCAGGATGCGGGTCTTCAGGGGCGTGGTCATCGGGTTGCCTCGTCGGGTGGAAGGACGAGCCGGACCTCCGTTCCGCCGTCGGGCGGCCGGTCGATCGTGAGCTGCGCGCCCATCAGCATCGCGCGCTCGCGCATGCCGCGGATGCCGTGCGAGGAGCCGTTGGCAGGGGGTGTCAGGCCGACGCCGTCGTCGCGGACCATCAGCAGCACACCCGCGTCGGCGCGTCGGAGCTGGATCTCTACGCGCGTTGCGGCGGCGTGCCGGGCGACATTCGTGATTGCCTCTTGGGCGACGCGGTAGAAGACCAGCTCCTGTTCCTCAGACAGCGGCAGGCCGGCCTCGAGCCGGCGCTCGACGCGGACGCCGGCCTGATCGTGAAACGCTGTCGCCAGTGCCGCCAGGGCACTGGGTAGCCCGAGGTCCTCGAGTGCCTCGGGCCGCAGCGACCGCACGATGCGCCGTACGTCCTCTGCGCCGCTGCGCGCGGTCTCGCGCAGTTCGTCGAGGTCCTCGCGAAGCTCTTCGGGGATCCTTGTAGAGAGGCCTTCAACCTGGAGCATGACGCCCGTTAGCGTCTGGCCGACTTCGTCGTGCAGTTCGCGCGCGACCCGCTGACGCTCGCCCTCTTGGACCATCAGGGCCCGGCGGGCGCTCTCGCGCTGCTCCGCTTCCAGCCGGTCGAGCATCTCGTTGAACGCGCGGGCGAGCGCGGTGACCTTGGGCCCTCCCTCGACGTCGACGCGCTCGCCGGGCGCCAACGGGTCATGCCGGCGCATATGGTCCGCCAGCTGGTCGAAGGGCCGGAATGCCGGACGCATGAGCACGAGGCTGATCGCCAGCGCGAGGGCAACGCCTGCCACCAGGCTGATCGATTCGGTCAGCGTCAACGGAGCCGACACTTGCAGCGGCCCGAAAACGAGGGCCACGACCACCACGACGAGCACGGCGGCGTGGCCCCAGAACACGCGCCAGAACAGCGGTGTCGATGCGAGCTGCTTGCGCACGCCTCAAGACTCGCACGCCGCGCCCGAGCTCACCGTGCTTGCACGAGTCCAGGGTTGGAGAGCGGTCGCCACGGGCGCTGAGCGTCGTCGCGTGCGAGCAGGAACTGCGAGACGTACCGCCCGGTCAGCTTCGCGGGCGGGTACCAGAGCGGGGCAGTAGCGATTGCGCCCTCGCCATCTCCACCGGCGACTGCGTGCCGCAGGTAACGCGTGTCGCCTCCGGTGAGGAGCATGGCGCGCAGCACGGGCCGATAGGGCTCGGGCGACAGGGGCGCGCCAACCGCTGCCGCGATGCTCTCGGCGACGGCGTCGGCCTGCTGCGTCGCAAGTCCACCCTGCTTGATCGGGAACGCCGCGCCGTCACCGGCTGCATAGACGGCGTCGAGGCCGGGCACCCGACCGTGCGGGTCGGCGAGGATGAAGCCGGAGGGATCCGTGGGAACGCCCGGGAGGTTTGGGCCATCCAACACCGGCGAGCTCACAACCCGCACGCGGTCCAGCCGCCGCCCGGAAGGGTCCAGCTGCACGGAGCCGTGGCCGACAGTCGCGTACGTCGAGCCGATGAACTCGATGCCGCAGCCGTCGAGCAGCTCACCGACGGCCTGGCTCGGGACACGGCCGAACACCCCGAGCGGGCGCTCCTCCGGGGTGATCAGCGCGAACCGCACATGATCCATCCCCATGCTCCAAGCCTGCCGCGCGGCCATGACCGCCAGCTCGTAGAGCGGCAGCGGCCAGACCGTGCCGCAGCCGGGAACAACGAACGCGACCTGCCCCACGTAGCCTCGCTCGACGTCATCGAGCAGGTCGTGCAGTGCCTCCTCAGTGGGATCCTCACCGAATGTGATGCCTTGGCGCCACGCGGGGCGCGCTCTCGCGCCGACGGCGAGAACGAGGTGGTCGTAGTCCAGTTCGTCCCCGCTCGTGCAACGGATGCGACGAGCAGCGGGATCGACCTTGGCCACGCCGGCGCAGAGGAACTCGTCTGCGATCTCGGCGAGCTCGACCTGGCGCAGTTGCCCTCTAGAGAACACCTGAGCGACCGCCATGGCGCTGGACGTGAAGATGGGTTGTGGCGCCACGACCGTCGTCGAGACTCGCTCACCGGCAAGGTCGTGCAATGCGAGCAGTGTCTCGACCGCGGCGACTCCCCCGCCCGCCACTATCACGCGGGCGCGGGTTGGGCTCGGATCGGGCCGGGCGAACGATTGGTCTTCGGACATTGTCGACAGGCTCCCTATGCCGGGGCGCGGGCGCCATGAGGTCGTGACTGCATATCCAGCCGTCCGCCACTCCAGCCGCGCGGCGAGCCGTGCGCGGATGGGGTGATTACCCGGTGCGTCTACACGGTCGACCGCATGGCGCGCGGCGCGGCTGCGCAGCAGCCTCTCGACCATGCACACCTCGGTCGTCTCGTCGCCGTCCACGCGGCCTCCCGACAACGAGCTCTACGACCTGGGCTGCGATCTGGTCGAGGC
>CAVXIU010000016.1:0-10206 GCA_963761995.1 uncultured delta proteobacterium
CCCGAGCGACCGCGACCGCGTCGATGCTGTCGGACTTCCCGCGCTCGCGAGCACCCCGACGCGACGCGGCCATCAGCCGGGTCGTGACCTGCAAGACTCGCTCGCCGCGGCCGATCAGAAACCGCTCAAAGGACCCCGAGACGTGCCGGCAGTCCTCGATCGCCCAGACCCGCTCGCCCTGCAGGCCGCGCGCCCAGACCAGCAGCGCGGCGAAGCCCTTGGTGCCAACCTGGACCGTCTGCCCACCCACCAACTCACCCGTCGCCGCAGAGACCGCGGCGATCGTGTGCGAGCGCTTGTGGGTGTCCGCACCGAGCACGATCATTGACCCGTCCGCCTCCACCTCGATGAGTGGACCAACCGGCGGACACGGCTTGCTTGGGGCGGTGCCACGCTCCTATGAAGTCACGCCGGACGATCCCCGACCGACGGCGAGCGACACAGCGAAAGGTGGTCAAGCCCAGACGGGCCGACAGCCTGAAAGAGAGTCAGCTCGCCGCCGGTCGCGGAGCCTTCACCTCGCATCGGACGTCGCCGACGGGCAGATCACAACAGCAAGCGTGATGGCTGTCGCGTAAAGCGGGCCGGGGCTCGCGACGCTGGCCGGTGGGAGACGAGCCACCGATTCGGCTGTCTACCGGGCTGTCGTCCCACTCAAGAGCGATCATCGGTCCCGCTGAGCATGGGTCTTCCCATCACAAATTGACGCACCGGATCTCTGAGTGGTTTGTGCGACAGCCTCGCCTGCACGCGGCACTGCGCGGCTGGCTCAACCGAGCGGAGCTGACAGCGACCATGAACGCTTCTGGGCGCGCGCAGCGGCACTGCAGAGTTGGCCCCTAAGCACGAAAACCGCCTGGCGAGAGGCGGCTTCCGTGCAGGTCGACCGTCCGAAAGTCGAGCTCCTCCGCTCGGCCTCGTCGCGACCGGCCGCGCTTGGGAGCGCGCGGCCGGTCGCGAGTGGTCCCGTCAGCGCGGTAGGGAGCCGCCGACGTTGCGCATCGCCGGGATGAACCCGTAGTCGAGCTCCTCCACGAGGTAGGTACTGGCGCCGTCGGCTTCAATCCGCAGGGTCGGCGCAAGCGTCCCGCCGAAGATCGCTCCGGGCTCGACGGTGTCGACGAAACTCTCCACCAGCCAGTTCGGCATCACGAACTCCGAGTACTGCTGGACCGGAGCCTCCGGCGGATTGCCGAGCACGAGCCCGCTGGCGTTCAACGGCTTGTAGTCGCTGCGCAGCGAGTCGCCGAGGAACCCGTAGAGCCCGTCAGGGCCTCGGGGTTCCAGGCCTGGAGCGAACGTGAACATGTGACTGATCGTGAACAGGTAGTAGGCCCCGTCACGGATCACCAGATGAGGTCGTTCGGTCTGCTGATTGACGCAGTTGGCCGAAAGCAACGGCGGAAGCAGCTCCCACCGCCGCAGGTTCGCGCGTGTCGCACGAGCGAGGCCGATGTTGCCGGTGAAGAACCGCGAATCGGGCGGGACCGCATGCCCGGGCGGGACAGGGCCCAGCTCACGCGGCCCGCACGTGTGCGAGCCTGCCGTTCCGCCCGTGTTGCCCTCGAACAGGAGATAGACCTGATCATCGGCCGGGTCGCGGAACACGAACGGATCGCGGAAGGCGTAGATGATCGGTCCGGCGCGCGATTGGTCGAGCGTCTGGTACATCTCGCCCTCCGGCTCGGCGATGATCCGCTGGTTGCGTAGCCCGGTGAACCAGACACCGTCCGCGTCGGCATGGATCCGGCCCGACGCGTGCGCAAGCCGTTGCAGCGGGTTCACGCGTTCACCCGGCTCGGCGTCGTCGCCGCCAGACGCGGTGTAGAACACGTTGAGCTCGCTGCCTGTCAATGCGGCTGAGCCGGCCCATTCGCGCGAGCCGAACGCGATGGTGTTGCCCGGGAACAGATTCCCGCCGTACTCCCAGCTCTGGCCGTCGCGCGAGTAGAAGTAGCCGATTCGCGCCCACCAGTGGCGGTCACCGAACGGCACGTCACGCGGGGCCGTCAACGAGAAGATGACATGCCAGCCCTTGTAGGAGACCGGCTTGGTGTCCAGGCCTGTCATCGGCCATGTGTCCCACACCCACACTTCATCGTTCATCACCGGGAAGTCGGGCGGGATGCGCGGCTTGGTATTGGTCGGGTCCTGGCGGATCTTGAGCGCTTGCGCGCGCGTCCACACGGCGGTGAAGTCGTCCTCCGGCTCGTGCTGCTGCGCCGCGGCCGGCGCCGCCGCCGCGACGAGCGCGACGGCGACGAGGGCGAGCAGGCAGAGCAGGCGGCGCAGGGCGGTCATCGCTGCTTGGCGGAGCTCACTGCACCGCCCACGTTGCGCATTGCCGGGATGAAGCCGTAGTCGAGCTGCTCGACCACGTAGGTGTTGGAGCCGTCGACTTCCAGCCGCAGCGTCGGCGCAAGCGTCCCTCCGGAACGCTCACCTCCGCTGGCAAGCGGGATGCGATCGATGAACGCCTCCACCAGCCAGTTGGGCATCACGTACTCCGAGTAGGCCTGGAACGGCTGATTGGGCGGGTTGCCGAGCACGAGCGCGCTCGCGTTGAGCGGCTTGTAGTCGGACCGCAGCGCGTCCCCGACGAAGCCGTACACGCCGTCGGGCCCGGTCAGCCCCGGCGCGTAGGTGAACGTGTGGCTGATCGTCATCAGGTAGTAGCGCCCTTCATGGATGACGAGATGCGGCCGCTCGGTCTGCGCGTTCACGCACACGGACGAGAGCAACGGTGGGAGCAGCTCCCAGCGCGTCATGCTCGCGTTCTCGGCGCGCGCGAGCCCGACCGCGCCCTCGTAGAGGTTCGCCCGCTCCGGCACGACATGCCCCGGCGGTACGGGTCCTATCTCGTCGCGGCCGCAGGTCTTCGTACCCGCTACAGGATTCTCGCCGGCGATGTTGCCCTCGAAGAGCATGTAGACCTGATCGTCGGTCGGGTCGCGGAAGACGAACGGGTCCCGGAACGCCATCAGGTTCGGGGCACCGCCGGGCTGGCGGTAGCGTCCCTGGGCCTCGGTCTGGTAGTAGCGGCCGTCGGCCTCCGCGATGATGCGGCTGTTGCGGAAGTTCTGCCCGGCGAACCAGACCCGGCTGCCGTCAGCCCGGATCTGTGCGCTGGCGTGGGCGAGACGCTGGTTGGCGTTCAGATCCCAATTCGGATCCGGGACCTGCGGATCCTCGTTGTTGCCCGATGCCGTGTAGAACATGCTGACCTCGGTGCCAACGAGCACCGCCGAGCCCGCCCATTGGCGCGCGCCCCGTGCCGTGTCGCGAGGGAAGATCTCGCCGCCGTATCTCCACCTCTTCGCGTCGCGCGAGAAGAAGTAGCCGATGGTGGCCACCTCGTGGCGGGCGTCGAAGCCAATGTCGCGGGGAGCGACGAGCGAGAAGATGACGTTCCACCCCTTGTAACTGATCGGCTTCATGCCGAGGCCGGTGAGCGGCCAGGTGTCCCACACCCAGACCTCGTCGTTCATCACGGGGAAGTCGGCCGGGATGGCCGGTTTGGTGTTGGTCGGATCGAGCCGCACCTTGAGCGCGTCCGCGCGCGTCCAGTTCGCGGTGAAGTTGTCGTCCGGCTCGTACTGCTGCGGCTGCGGCGCCTGGGAGGATCGCGCCGTTGCGCTCGGTCGCGCGGACGCCGAAACAGCGACGGCGGCCAGCAAGGCACACGCGAGCAACGCCAGCAGAACGCGCGCCTTGGCGCTGCGGTAGATCAACAGCATGCTGACTCCTAACTTGGGGACGAGGACGATGAAGCCCAGCGTTTGGCGCGGGCATCGGCGATGCACCGATCGCCGTGGCGGCCCGGCTGCCGACGCGGCGGGGCGCGCGCAACGCCGAGCGGGCAATCAATTGCTCCCCCTGACAGCGATGCCGTGCACGAATGACGGCATGCCGCGGCCGTGCCATCTTGTCCCCGGCGATCGCGCATCCCCGACCCTCTAGCTCTGACTGCGCCCAGGTCCTGGACGCGTAAGTGCGGCGCGTCATTGCCGTACGCGAACTCCCGCCGGTCAGCGGCGGACCGAACTCGCGCTCACCGCCTCCCCGTTGGCGGCGGCCCGTGGTCGAGCGTGCGGGACGCTACTCCTCAAGAGACGTCCGGCGAAGTGGCCAAACCATGCCCGGTCAGGGCTGTGTGACCTGGGCGGCAAGGCCTTCCGGCGTACGGGCCGTCGCTCTAAGGGCAGCAGCCCCGCCGTATCAACGACGCCGAATCACGGTACGTCAATACCCCTAGTTTAGTCAGTGATCCTAAAGTAGTCAGTGTTCGGACCCATCTTCGTCCGGCAGGACGGTCCGCCACACGCCCGCTCTCGCCATGTCGGCCCCCATCGTTTGAAGTCGGGATTGATACGGCGCGCGGAGCCGCCGAGATCGCGGCGGAGGCGCCTCTGGCGCGCGGCAGCGCTTCCGCTTCCCGCGTCAAGGGAGCACTCGGCGGCGAGTGCTCCTTCCGCGTGAGGCTGTCGCGTAAAGCGGGCCGGGCTCGCGACGCTGGCCGGTGGGAGACGAGCCACCGATTCGGCTGTCTACCGGGCTGTCGTCCCACTCAAGAGCGATCATCGGTCCTGCTGAGCATGGGTCTTCCCATCACAAATTGACGCACCGGATCTCTGAGTGGTTTGTGCGACAGCCTCGCGGGGGGAGCACTACGGCCGCGAGTGCCCAATCCGCGTGGATTAGATAGCGATCGGCCAGCCGCGTGGATGCCCCTACGCGGGCGAGGGAAACGTGGTCCGCGCGCAACGTCCGAAGCCCCGCGCGAGGCGGGGCCAACTTCGCTCGCGTAGGCCTATAAAGCGCACGGATCTTTTCGAAGGAGCGCGCTCGCGTGGACCCAAATCATCACCGTGGCGCCGACCTGTCGCCCGACGCGCTGGAGCTCCTGTACGACGAGGCAGTCTGCGTCGGCGGCGAGCTCTCGCCCTGGCCGGCAGCCGAGGAACGTCTGCGCAGCCCGATTGAGCTGCTCGCCCAGCTCACGATCCACACGCCTCAGCTCGCGTTCTTCGTCGTGCAGCTCGACGGCGCCGGCGAGACCGCGCCCGAGTGCCTGGCCCGCCAGGCACGCCGGTACTGGGCGCTGGCGATACGACTCGCGCACCGTGCCCTCGAGGTCATGCCCGCGACGTTGGCTACGAGTTCGATGCCTGGCGGCAACGCGCGCTGCTCGAGGCCAGTGCAGCGCTTTGCGCCGTGGACGTCAAGCGCGACGAGCTGAACATCGCCGCCATCGGAGTCGCCCTCGCAAATGGCGAGCTCGCGGCGGCGATCGTCGCGGTACATACCGATCGCATGGCGGTTCCTGGACACCTGGCTAGGAGCGCCCTCAGCGGAAGCTCAGGAGCGCGCCGCCGGCCGAGGGTCACCCTGCTCCACCGTCGGGTCTGGCCGGCTGTCGTGCGTATCGCCGACCGGTTTCCGGCTGCGCGCCTTGCCGCCGTCGACGAGGCGCACACGCATCTGGTGCCCACCGGACGATCGAGGTTGCCTTCCCCGAGTGGATCCCCCCGAGGACATCGCCGCCGCCGCGTTCCGCCGGCTCGCCGCCGCGGCGGGTATCCGGCGTGGCTTTGCGCCGCACCAGTTGCGCCATGCGCACGCCGTCGAGCTCGCCCGCGAGCGCGTGCCGCTGAACGTGTTCCAGTGCCAGCTCGGCCACGTCAACCTCGGCACGACCTCGATCTACCTGCAGGGCATCGACAGCTCTGCGGCGACGCGGCGCGCCAGCGCCGTTGGTCTGCGGGCGTCCAGACGGATGAAGGTGTGCCCGACGCCGGGCGGGAGGCGCTGGTCGAACTTGCGGCGTCCGAACTCGTTGCCGTTGTCGGTGAGGACGCGCTGGAGCTGCCAGCCCACTTGTTGATGCGGGCGGTTGACGGAAGGACGTAGGTTTCGTCGAGGATCTCCTGGCGCGGTTGGTACATGCGCATGCAGGCCTGCGGCCGCGGAGCCATCAGAGTTCCTGCCGACCGTCGGCCCCGACGAAGACTTGATCGCCTACGCGGGACTGCACGTGAGTACCCGAAGGTCGCTTCCCAAGGCGAGCCGGGTGAGATCTTCATCCGCGTCAGAGCCATCCCCGGCCCCCCACACGGAGTGTGCGACTCAGTCGCACCCATCGGCCAAATGGCGTACGGCGTGGCCACCAGGTTTCCCGATCAGGTCGGGGCGCGGGGTTGGCGACCTGCTGCTCCGCGTTGCGACCAGCTCGATGTCGCGGTTGCTGTTGCGAACCGGCGCGCCCGCACCGCGTCGCCCCCTTCGTGCGAGGGTGACGTGCGCGGTGGGCGCGAGCGCACCCGGCGCAGGCGGGCGCGAAGCTTCGCCCATACGACTCCAAGCCCCAGGAGCAGCGCCGGACCGAACGAGCCGAGCGTCTCCTCGACGGGGATGCCGCCGACGTGCGCGATGGGGATCACTGGAAGATCTCAGTCGTGCAGTCGCCGCCCTGGAGGCGCACCTCGTGGGCTCGCGCGGGACCGTCGGGTCGGTCGTGGAAGTCGACGAAGAAGTCCGGGTCGATCTCCATGCCGCCGTCGGGCGCGCAGTTGACTCGCAGGAGCCACGAGCGCAGCCCGGGGTAGAACTGGTTGTCCCAGGTCGAGTAGAGCGAGTTGGTGACGTAGAGCCGGCGCCCGTCGAGCGAGAGCTGGATCATCTGCGGCCCGCCGCTCAGCTCGCGGCCGGCGTCGTTGGGCCTGCCGAGCAGCCCGCCGAGCCACAGCCGGCCGGTCAGCCGGGGGTTCGCGGGATCGGAGACGTCGTAACGGCGCAGGTCGCCGTGGAGCCAGTTCGAGAGGTACAGGAAGCGGTCGTCCATCGAGAGCACGATGTCGGTGATCAGCCCCGGCACGCCGCCGGGCAGCGGCCAGCCCTTGAGCTCCTCGTTGTCGACCTCGATCACCGGCTCGGCCCGGAAGGTGCCGTTGGTGCGGTGGAAGCGGAGGATGTTGCTGGCCAGCGTCGCGCCGACGAAGCCCTGCTCGGCCTCGGGGTCGTGCAGCCAGCGCACCTCGAGCGGGATCAGGCCGGCCTCGCCGAGATCGATCGTCTGCTCGAGCCGTCGCTCGGCGAGATCCCAGAAGTGCAGCCGCTGCCCGTAGCGCCCGGCCCCGACGTCCTCGATGTCGAACCCCTTCTCGTACGCGTTGGGCTCGCCGAACTCGGATGAGATCAGGACGTTCTTGCGCGGCTGGTACCAGAAGTCGTAGTTGAGCGGCGGCTGCTCGCCGCCGTTCTCCCAGCGGCCCTTGACCTCGAAGGTCCGCGCGTCGAGGACCGCGAACCCGCCGGCGCCGCCGCCATCCGGGTCGCCCAGCATGCTGACCACGATGTTGTCGCCGGGCATGCAGTGGACGGTGTGGGGCCGGGTGTAGCCCGTCTTCTCGAGGAGCTCCTGCGGCTCGATGACCTTCTCGATGCGAGGCCGCCGAGGGTCTTCGGCGACGTTGAGGACGTGGATCCGCGACGAGCGAAATCCCGGCACGATCAGGTGCGAGCGGTCCGGGCCGTGGCACGCCGAGCTGCAGCGGTTCCAGCCGAAGTGATGGAGCTCGTCGCCGACGTTCGGCATCGGTGTCTCGTGGACGATCCGGCCCTCCTCTGCGTCGACCACGGCGACGAAGTCGGGCCGGTCCACCCCCGTGCCCGCGTGCAAGCAGGCCAGGTACAGGAATTCCTCGGCGGGCGCGCCTGTGGCCTCTGGCGGTGAGGCGTAGAACGACGTGGGTCTGCTGTCTTGGCTGGCATCGCTCATCGCGAGCCTCCTTCGGTGGTGAAGTCGAGGGGGCGAAGCTACGCGCCGGGCCGTTTGACCGCGCTTAGCGCCGGCTTAGCGTCCGTGTAGGGCACCCCGCGCGCGTCGCCGACGGTGACGAAGAGCGCTCGTGCGCGCTGCAGCGCCGTCTGGGCGCGGGGCTCGTCGCCGAGCGCCACGCAGACGTCGTGCAGCGCCAGGCGTGCCCACGCCTCGAGGCGATGCAGGCGCTGAAGGCCCAGCAGCGCGGAGCCGTCCTCGTACAGGCGCGCCGCCTGTTGTAGCTCGCCGAGGCGCTCCTCGCCGATCGCCCAGTTGGTCTGCGCGCCGGCCATCGCCGGCAGGTCGTCGACCGCCTCGAGGTCGGCGAGCGTGGCACTCAGCAGCGCGCGACCCGCCGGGGCGTCACCGGCGGTCATGGCCAGCAGGCCGAGCCCTATCCGGGTGCTGTGCACGGCGCGGCGATCGCCGAGCTCGCTGCGGATCGTGAGCGCCTTGTCCAGACCGGCGCGCGCGGCCTCGAAGTCGCCTTGCGAGCGCGCGAGGTTGCCCAGATGCGCGAGCGTGAGCGCTACGCCCCTCCGGTCCTCCAAGCTCTGGAAGCGCCCTAATGCTTCGTCGAGGGTGGCCTGCGCCTGCTCGAGGTCGCCGTCGGCGCGAGCGACCCAGGCGAGGTTGTTGAGCGCGTAGGCGATCGCCTGGGCGCGCGCGAAGCGGTGAAACAGGAAGACCGTCTCCTCCCAGAAGATTCGCGGCCGCCGCTGCGGCCCCTCATCGAGCAGGCACACCCCGAAGGTCACCCCGTCGAAGAAGGGCGTGTCGTCGTCGGGCGCCATGTCAAGCAGAGCGAGGGCCTCGAGCACGCGCGCCCGAGCGGCCGCGTTGTCGCCGCGATACCACGGCAGCGTCGCCGACGCGTGCGTCGCCGCGGCCAGCAAGCGGTTGTCTTGCAGGCGCCGCGCGAGCGCCAGCGCCTCGGCGAAGAGCGCCTCGGCGTCCGTCCCGTGGACGTACTGGGCGAGCATCCCGTGCTGGTAAAGCGCCGCGGCGGTCGCGCGGTCGTCGCCGAGCACCCGATAGGCGCTGACGGCGGCGCTGACGTGGCGAAGGAAGCCGCTGGGGTCGCCGAGGCGCAGCGACAGGCCGGCGCCCGCGAGCAGCGCCTCGACGCGCAGCGGCGTCCGCTCGGGCGCCGCGGCCAGCGCCGTCTGCAGCCAGCGGTTGCCCTCCGCGAAGAACCCTCGATCCAGCCAGAACCGCCACAGCCGCGTGGCCAGCCGCAGCGCGGCCTGGGGATCGCGGCGCAAGGCCCAGGCGAGACCGGCGCGCAGGTTGTCGTGCTCGCTCTCGAGCACCTGCACCGAGCGCCGCGGGCCGGCCGACAGCGGATCGTGCTCCTCGGCGAGCGCGAGGCACCAATCGAGGTGGCGCAGCCCGACGGTGTCGCGCTCGGCGGCCGCCTCGAGCCGCTCAGCGGCGTACTGGCGCACGGTGTCGAGCATGCGGAACCGCTCACCCTCCACGACGACGAGCGACTTCTCGACCAGCCGGGCAAGCAGATCGACGACCCGCCGCCGGGCGATCGCACCACCGGCGCAGACCGCCTCGGCCGCCTCGAGCGTGAAGCCACCGGCGAAGACCGCGAGGCGACGGTGAAGGACGCGCTCCTCGCCGGTGAGCAGGTCATGACTCCAGTCGATCGTGGCCCGCAACGTCTGCTGGCGCGTCAGCGCCGTGCGGCGGCCGGCGCCGAGTACGTCGAGGCTGTCGCCGAGGCGCGCGGCGATCTGGTCGAACGACAGCGCTCCCGCGCGGGCCGCGGCGAGCTCGATGGCCAGTGGCATGCCGTCCAGATGCCGGCAGATCTCCTCCACGGCGCCGGCGGCGCCGTCCGCGGGATCGAAGCCCGGCCGCACCGCGGCGGCGCGCTCGCAGAACAGCCGCTCGGCCTCGGCCAGCGACGGCACGCGCCAGGCGACCTCGTCGGCGCAGCGCAGCGGCTCGCGGCTCGTGGCCAGGATGCGCACGCCGGGCCCGGCACGCAGTACCTCTTCGGCCAAGCGGGCGCACGCGTCGATCAGGTGCTCGCAGTTGTCGAGAACGATCAACGCCTCGCGCGTGGCCAGATGCGCCACCAGCGCCTCCAGGGGCGAGCGAGATCCGGGGATCGGCACGCCGACGGCCAGCGCCGCCGCCTGCGCCACGAGCGCGGGGTCGCTGAGGCTCGCCAGGTCGATGAACCAAGCGCCGTCGGGCAGCTGCTCCAGCGCGTCGGCCGCGGCCTCGAGCGCCAACCGCGTCTTGCCGCAGCCCCCCGGGCCGGTGAGCGTCACGAGCCGGGCGCGCGCGAGCAGGCGCGCGATGTCCGCGCGCTCGCGCTCACGACCGACGAATGAGGTCAGCTGGCGCGGGAGGTTGCCGCTCCCTGC
>CAVXIU010000017.1:0-35962 GCA_963761995.1 uncultured delta proteobacterium
CCTCTACCGGGCGGATGTCCCGCTGGCTGCGATCGCACGCGAGATCGGGCGCTCTGAGGACGCGGTCGCGGCGCGCCGAGTAGCGCTCGGCCTCGCCCCCCGACGATCGTCGCGTCCATGGTCCGCGCTCGAAGATGCGGTGTTGCGCCAAGCGACCACGGATGTCGGGCTGCCGGCGACTGCGCTTGCGCGCCGCCTTCACCGACCCGTCCAACAGGTCCGTGCTCGTCGACGCCAGCTTGGCCTCGCACGGCCCGGGGCGAGGCGCTACACGCTCGCCGAGGACGAGGTGCTGCGCAGCGAGTGGCCGGCAGGCGCGGACGCCGATGCGCTCGCGCGACGACTCGGGCGCAGCGCGGACGCGCTCCGGCTCCGTGCCCGCCAGCTCGGACTCCATCGCCCGGCTCGGCGGCGACGGTGGAGCGCATCCGAGGACGCAATCGTGCGCGACGGTTACGCCAACGGCCTCAGCTGCGATGAGATGGCCGCGGCCCTGGCGCCGCGAACGCCGACGGCGACCGCGGCACGCGCGCGAAGGCTCGGACTCGCCACCTACGCGCGGCGGTGGACGGCCGAGGACGACGCCCGCCTCCGCCGCATCCTGGCGCTGCGCTCGGTCGATCACGCCGCCCGGCTGCTCAGCCGCACCCCAGAGGGAGTCCGCAGCCGTGCACGCAGGCTCGGGCTCACGGCGCCGCGCGCACCGGAGGTCATCCGCGCCGGCGCGCGCTGGACCGCGGACGAGGACGAACTGCTCCACATCCACGCCGCGCTCAATCCCGCCCGGCTCGCCACGCTCTTGGGGCGCTCGGATCACGCAGTCGTCACCAGGCTGCGCCGCCTCGGACTTCGGGCCGGCCGGTGGCGTTCCCCCCACCACCCAAGCCCTTCGAACGGCGGCCTGACCCCAGGCGAGAAAGCCCTCGTCGAACGCGAGCTCCGAGACCGGGGCGGCCGCGCGGTGCTGTCGCTCGAGGCCCGGCTCCAGCGACCGCTCGGCGACGCCGTCCCCAACCTCACCCGGCGCGCGCAGACTCGCTCGGCTCGGCTCGACTGAGGTCGGCACAGCACGGAAATGGTCTCCTCAGGCCATCGTCGTATTGCCATGCCGACGCGAGAGTAGAGGCATGGTCTCCAGTCACGCGACGGGACGCCCGGGACTCCGCACGGACAGGTTCGATCCCGATGTCGTCAGTGTGCGCGAAGCGTCGATCTCGATCGACGAACGCGCATGCGCCTGCGCTTCGGCGAGGACCTCTACCCGTCCGAGATCGCAGAGCGCGTCGACGTCTCGCAGACGCAGGTCGCACGACTGCTCCGGCGGTCGATCGCCGCAGTGCACGAATGACCATACAACCCCACCAACCGGGAACGTGACGGATGGGACCCACCTCCCGACGCCCACCGGAGGGATCTGACACATGGCTCCCGAGCTCACTCCGCTCGTCGTCGGCATCGACGGTTCAGAGCGCTCACTTGACGCGCTGGCCCTGGCGGCTCGGCTCGCCGCCCCCGGCCAGCACGTTCTGCTCATCCATGTCCACCGGAACGGCCGGTTCTCGAACCTGCTGTCCGGCGACCAGGACGGGCAACTCGATCGCGAGGTTGCCGAATCCACGCTCACGGCGATGCAGGAGATCCTCGACCCGGCCACGCAGCGCGAGCTGCGCCTCGTGTCCGACCCTTCGCCGGCGAGGGGGCTGCAGGCGATCGCGGAGGAGAGCGGCGCTTCGCTGATCGTCGTCGGCTCGTCGCACCGCTCCGGGATCGGGCGCGTGTTCGCCGGCAGCGTCGCCGAGTCCCTGCTGGCCGGCGCGCCGGTCCCCGTCGCAGTCGCTCCCCACGGCTACGCCGGCGCCGACGACCGGCTGGCGACCATCGGCTGCGGCTTCGACGGCTCCCCGGAATCGGAGGACGCGCTCGAATGGGCGGCTGCCCTCGCCCGCCGCCGCCGCGCACGCCTGCAAGCGCTCGCCGTCCACAGCCGGGTGGCGTTCGGCGCCGTCTCGACCACCGGCGCGTTCGGTTACCGGTCCGCCGACGACGCGCTTCGCGACGGGCTCGAGCAGCGGATGCGCGCGGCGCTCGCCGCGCTCGCGGCCGATCGCGAGGTCAGCGGAGGCATGCTCGAGGGGGATGCCGCGATGGAGCTCGCCGCAGCGAGCGCCGACCTCGACCTCCTCGTGCTCGGCTCGCGTGGCTACGGATCCCTCCGGAGCGCTCTGCTGGGCAGCGTCTCGCGCGCGCTCGTGCGCTCCGCCGCGTGCCCGGTCGTCGTGGTTCCGGCGGGCAGCGCTGTCGCGCACCACGCCGACCCGGCCGCGCTGGCCATCACGCAGCCGGACCCCGGTGCGTGAGGAGCCTGGATGCTCGACGCACGGTCTGAGTCGGCGTCCGGCCGATCTGCGCGAGGCTATGTCCCGATCGGCGACTATGCCGCGATCGGGGACGGGCGAACCGTCGCGCTGGTTGCACGCGACGGGTCTATCGACTGGCTGTGCCTGCCCGACCTCGACTCGCCGAGCGTGTTCGCGGCCGTCCTGGACGCAGACCGCGGTGGACGCTTCGCGCTGGAGCCCGAGATCCCCGCTCGAGCGGAGCGACGCTATCTGCCCGACACCAATGTGCTGGAGACCACGTTCACCACCGCGCAGGGCGTGGTGCAGGTCATCGATGCGATGGCGTTGCCGAGCTCCGACCTGGGACCGACGCGAGAGCTGATCCGGCGAGTCGAGTGTCTTGCGGGGCGAGTCCCGATGCGATGGCGCGTCACGCCGGGCTTCGGCTACGGCGCGGTACGGCCGCGGATCGGGCGCCGCGGCGGGATCCCGGTCGCCGTCGGAGGCCGCGACGCGCTGGCGGTGTGCTCCTGGGAGGCGGGCGAGGCGCAGATCGACGACGGTGCGATCTTCGGACGCTTCGAGGCATGCGAGTCCAGCTCGGCCCTGATCGCGCTGTGCGCGGCCCACCAGGAGCCGCTCGTCTTCCCGATGCGCGACCAGGTCGAGCGACGTCTGGACGCCACGGCCGCCTACTGGCGGCGCTGGGCCGCGCAACGCTCGTACGCGGGCCCGTGGCGCGATGCCGTGATCCGCAGCGCGCTGGCGCTCAAGCTGCTCTTCTACGCACCCTCCGGTGCGATCGCGGCAGCGGCGACCGCGTCGCTGCCCGAGGAGATCGGCGGCGAGCGCAACTGGGACTACCGCTTCTGCTGGGTACGCGACTCGGCATTCACGCTCGAGGCCCTCATGCACCTCGGGTGCCCGAGCGAGGCCGAGGCGTTCTTCTGGTGGCTGCTGCACGCATCCCAGCTCACGCACCCGCGCCTGCAGGTCCTCTACCGCCTGGACGGCGGCGAGCGCGCACCCGAGCGCACACTCGAGCTGCACGGCTATCGGGGATCCCGCCCGGTCCGGGTCGGCAACGACGCCGCCGCGCAGACCCAGCTGGACATCTACGGCGACCTGCTCCAGACCGCCCTGATCTACGCGGAGGCCGGCGGCCGGCTCGACCGCGAGACCGGCCGCCGACTCGCCGGCATCGCCGACCTCGTCTGCCGCATCTGGCGCCAGCCCGACTCCGGCATCTGGGAGGTACGAAGTCAGCCCGTGCACTTCACCCACTCCAAGATGATGTGCTGGGTGGCGCTCGACCGCGCACTTCGCCTGTGCGACGCCGGCCACGTCCCCTCGCGCCACGCATCGACGTGGCGGCGCGAGATGCTCGCCATCCGCAAGTTCATCGAAACACGCTGCTGGTCCGAGCGACTCGGCAGCTACACCCGCCACGCCGGCGGAGAGGAACTCGACGCCAGCCTGCTTCTGGGGATCCTGCTCGGCTACGAGAGCCAAGACCCCGGCCGTTTGGCGGCGACGGTGACCACGCTCCGGCACCACCTCGGCCGCGGTCCGCTGATCTCCCGCTACAGCGGAGACGACGGCCTTCGCGGCACGGAGGGCGCCTTCCTGTGCTGCTCGTTCTGGCTTGCCGACGCGCTTGCCCGCAGCGGACGGCTCGAGGAGGCCACCGAACTCATGGCCCAGCTGATCGCGCTCGCCAACGACGTCGGCCTCTATGCCGAGGAAATCGACTCTCACACCAACGACCTGTTGGGCAACATCCCGCAAGGGCTGGTGCATCTCGCCCTCATCAACGCCGCGGTTTCGATCGCTAAGGCGAGCGGCCCATGAGCGTCTGGGGAGCCCTTGCCGGCGGCTTCGTCGGCACGCTGGTGCTGACCACGGCCTTGCGAACGGCCAATGAGCTGGGCTTCACCCGCGTCGACCTCCCGTTCCTGCTCGGCACCGCCGTCACCCCTGATCGCAGGCGCGCCAAGGCGCTCGGGTACGTGCTGCACCTGGCGGCCGGAGAGGCGTTCGCGCTCGTCTACTACGCGATCTTCGCCGCGATCGACACGAGCGGCTGGCCGCTCGGAGCGCTCTTCGGGCTCCTGCACGGAATCGTCGCCGCCACCGCGCTCGTGAACATCCTGCTACCGGTCGTCCATCCCCGCATGGGCAGCGCGCTCAGCGCCGCCGACAGCAGCCCGCTGCTCGAGCCCCCGGGCTTCTTGATGCGCAACTACGGTCGCGGCACCCCGATCGCCACCCTGCTCGCCCACGTCGCCTACGGCACGATCGTCGGCGGCTTCGCCTCGATCGCCGGCTGATCACGCCGGCGGTCTGGTTCGCAGTGGTCAATCTGAGCGGCAGCCTAGGCTCGCCTCCCAGCAAGCCGGGGCGGTCGCCGAGCTGATCGCCGCGGAGGCTGGCGCCCATCCAGCCGACCTCGTCCGGGCAGGGCCCGCGGCCGCGATCGCTTCCTGTGCTACGGACTCACTGCGACGGACGGGCGACGGGCAGAGCCTCCCGTAGCTGTGGTGGCCGCCGAGCAAGATCGCTGAGCGCTACCTCGCCCCATACCTCCTTGGCCGTGATGAGGCCGACATCCTCGAGGCGACCGGGTCGGTACCGGTCGAGCTCCCGCGTCCCGTGTTACCGGACCTCGTCGTATCCGGTGGCGAAGCTCCCGCGGCGGAGCTTGCTCGGCGCCCGGGGGAGTTGCTCGATTCCTTCGCTGAAGCGTCCCCTGCGCAGCTTGCCGTGCGGGCGCTGCTCGATCCCCGCGCTGAAGCGTCCCACGCGCCGCTTGCTCGGCGTGTCGGGGAGTTGCTCGATCCCCTCGCTGAAGCGCCCGACGTGCTGCTGTCCAACAGCGCCTTGGGTTTTTGCTTGGTCGTTCATGAGTTCCTCCTTCGGTGAACCCGCGGTCCACCTTCGTGATTCAGCGATCGCGTCGCGGTCGGATCTGTCTGCGCCGCCTCCTTGGCAGTCATGTTCGCCGCGGGGGCCGCTGGCTTACATCGGCTCGAGGGTGCATCCGCTCCCGATCGCCGACCCATCACGAGGCCAGGTGTGGGGTGTTCACGCGCCGCGATAAGCGGGCGCCTGCTCGGCTGCGCCCTTGCGCAGCGCGGCCTTGGTGTGGCCTTGGATGCAGTACGGCATTGGGTGACGTGGGCGACGGCGCCCGCGATCAACTGCTTGGTCTTCTCGTCCAGCGCGCCGTCGGCGAACACCTGCCGACTGAACTCCTGGAAGGCGTCGTGGATGCCGGGAGCGAGCTACTTGCGCCGCTCCGCGATCTGTGCGCTGGGCGGGAGGTATAAGGGCGAGTGCGTCATTTCGTTGCCTCCTGCTTCAAGCGACGGTTGGGACTCATGTGCCCCTGGCAGGCGCGGACCCGTGACCGTCTGGGCCGGCGCCGGCACCTCGGATGCGGCGGAGTATGTGATCTGTCCGTCGGGCTCAACTGTCGCGAACGGCGTCAACTGATGCGCTGAGGTGCGTCCGGTTGAGCTGATGTGACAGACGGTGTCACCAGCGACGACCAAGCGGTCGGCGACCAGCCGTCGGTGACAGCGCCACCACAGTGCCTCCGAGCACATCACGGCGGTGCGCCGTGCACCGGAAAGCTGGCGTAGCTGAGCAAGCCCGTCAGCGAACTCGTCGCCCATCGCGAAGTCGGCGTACCCACGAAACGACAGGTTTCGCCAGCCACAGTTCGGAGACTCCGCGTCCGCGTGCCGCCAGCCACCGAGGCGCGGCAGATGCACGTACGCGACTCCGCGCTCCGGCAGGCTTCGCGCCAGCGCGTCGGTATGGAAGTGGGGATGGCGGCGAGACTTCGGAACCGTACGGATGTCCGCTACCTGCGCGATGTCGTGCGCGGCCAGCAATGCCACGAACGCGTCGATGGAGTGCGTGGAGTGTCCAACGGTCCAGACCCGCATCGCCGTCATCTTGCCCTCGCCCGTGTGGTGTCGCACCTCATGCTGAGTCACGAGACCGGCCTGGGACAGCGAGTCGAGCAACAGATGGAAGTAGACGACTCCTGCGTAGGGCTGCCAGCGCGCCACCAGTTGCTGGACGGACTCGTGGTCAAGCGGCATGTCGATGGCAAAGAGGCGTCTGAGCTTGTTGTGGGCGCCGACATCGTCTCCGGGAAAGACGTGCAGCCGACCCAGGCCGCGGAGCAGCACGTATTCCGCGGTCCAGCGACCGATGCCGCGCAGGCTAGTCAGGCGCTCGATGGCGGCGGGATCGTCAAGCCGTTCCAGGCTCTCCAGGTCCAGATCGCCGGCGACGATCGCCCGGGCAGTCTCGACGATCGTGCGCGCCTTGGTCATGCTGAAGCCGTGGCGCCTTAGCTCGCTGGGCGTGAGAGTTGCGAGCTCCTCGGGGCCGGGGAACGCGTGCGGGCCGTGCGGGTCGTCGGGCACCGGCCGCCCACGGTCGGCGGTGAGGCGGTTGAGCAGGTGGATCCCGACCGCAAGCGACAGCTGCTGGCAGGCGACGCCGTTGACCAAAGCCTCGAAGACGGTGGGAAAGCGCGGAGGCTTGAGCCCTCGCATGCGTCCAGCGAGCGGACCGAGCAAGGGATCGTGTGCGGCCTTCCTCGCGAAGGCCGAGAGGTCGACGGACAGCCCGAGCAGCCTGTCCAGTGCGTGGCGGGCGAGCAGTTCTGTGGGCGGGTCGATCGGCCTTCCGGCGAGCAGGACCGACAGGCGCGGCAGCTCCGACGCGCCGACCTGAGTCACCGAGAGCGCCACCGGGCCACCGTCGACGCACACCACGCGCCGGTACGTGGATGCGTCCCAGCGGTCGATCGCGTTGTGCGGCCGCCGCCGCAGCGCCCAGGTCGTGAGATCGAGCCGAAACGGCGCATGCGGCTCGATCTCGAGCAGTGAGCCATGGGGATGTCCCGTGACCTGGACGGTCATGCGGCGGCACCGGCCAGCGCCTCGACGTGGTGGGGCAGCAGCGTCTCGCGCGCGATCACGAGCCGCTGGATCTGCGACGTGCCCTCGTAGAGCTGCATGATCTTCGCGTCGCGCATCAGCTTCTCGACCGGGTAGTCCTTGATGAAGCCGTAGCCGCCGTAGACCTGCACGGCGTCGGTGGCCACCTCCATCGCGCTGTCGGCGGCGAACCGCTTCGCGTGCGACGACTCGATCGTGTTGCGCATACCGTGGTCGAGCAGCACGGCCGACTGCCAGGTCGACCAGGCGCGAGAGGTGCACCTTGGTCGCCATGTCGGCGATCATGAACTGGATCGCCTGGTGCATGGCGATCGGGACGCCGAACTGGATGCGCTCCTTCGAGTAGTTGGTCGCGAACTCAAAAGCCGCGCGCGCGATCCCGACGGCCATCGCCGCCACGCCCGGACGCGTGCGGTCGAGCGTCATCATCGCGAGCTTGAAGCCGTGGTTCTCACGGCCGAGCAGGTTCGCCGCGGGAACCTCGGCGTCGTTGAACGTGATGGTCGCGGTATTGGAGGCGCGCTGGCCCATCTTGTCCTCGTGCTTGTCCACCATGACGCCCGCGTCGCGAGGGACCACAAACGCCGAGATGCCATGGTGGCCGGCGTCGGGATCGGTCTTGGCGTAGACCGTGAACCAGTCCGCGTAGCCGCCGTTGGTGATGAACGTCTTCGAACCGTTGATCACGTACTTGTCGCCGCGCCTGACGGCGCGCGTGCGCATGCCCGACACATCAGAGCCCGCGCCCGGCTCGGTCAGGCAGAAGGACGCCAGCTTCGGTGCCTCGGTCAGCATCCCGAGGTAGGTCTTCTTGACCTCCTCCGAGCCGCCTAGCAGGACCGGCGCCGACGCCAGCCCGTTGCAGGAGATCGAGGTGCCGATCCCAGAGCAGCCCCACCCGAGCTCTTCCTCGATCAGCACGCCGTCGATGAAGGAAGCGCCGGCCCCTCCGTACTCCTCCGGGATGTGGGCGTTCATCAATCCCACCTCCCAGGCCTTCTCGATGATCGCCTCGGGCCAGGTCGCATCCCGGTCAAAGTCCCAAGCGACCGGACGGATCTCCTGCGCGGCGAAGTCATGCGCCATCTCGCGCAGCGCCTGCTGCTCGTCGGTCAATGAGAAGTCGATCATGATCGATTACTCCGTTCGATGGTGAGCTCCGTCGTGGCCGCTCCGCCGTCGTCGCCCAGGGCAAGTGCCGTGAGAGAGCCGGGCACGGTCAGCTCCGCGGTCAGGAGCCCCGACGCAGCGGCGGGTCGTAGGCGAACGCGAGCCGGGCCAGCGTCAGTGCGCCGAGCAGCAGGCCGAAGTCCCGCACCGCCACGTCATAGAACCCCGGGACCGTGAGCAGGTTGACGATGATCCCGACCAGCCAGGCCGCCACCACCGGCGCGCCATAGCGCGGCTTGATCGCCACCAGCACGCCGGCGAGGATCTCGACACCGCCGACGACGTACATGAGGTCCTGCCCGCTGCCGGGCATCACGTCGTTGATCCACGGGGCGAGGTAGATCGGCCAGTCGACCAGGGCATTGAAGAACTTGTCCACGCCGAACGCGATCGGCGCCACCGCAAACGCCACTCGCAGCATCAGGAAGGCGTGGTAACCGGCCCCGCGCCCGGCGAGCGCGACGGCGTTCCTGTCACCGGGACGCGCGTGCTCGGCGGTTCCAGCGTCCAGCGCGGACGTTCGCATGATGGTGCTCCCTAGAGAGACAACGGTGAGATCACATCGTGCCGAGCGCTCGCGGTACGGCCCATTGGCTGCAGAGTCCATTCACCGGACGCCGGGAACCCATGTTCAGACTGGGTAGCGCATGTCCGTCGTTCGCACCACCGTCCGCACGCTCGAAGGGCGCGTGGCGAGCATTTGCCATCACCAGGTTCGCCTCGTCGTGCGACATCGCGTGCAGGCGCACCGCTTCGATGTCGATGACGGTGCAGTCGTGCGCCTCGTGCAGCGACCCCACGGCCGCCTGGCCGACGTGACCGGCGCCCACGACGATGACCCGCATGCTTGGACGGCGCCCGTCAGTGCATCGCCCGCAGCTGGCGCAGGACGTAGTTCAGGATCCCGCCGTGGCGGAAGTACAGCCACTCGTTCGGCGTGTCGATGCGCACCCGCGCGTCGAACTCAACGCCTCCCGAAGCGCTCACCTTCAGCGTCTCTGCTCCGTCGGTCAGTGGGGCGAGATCGAAGGTCTCGGCGCCGGTCAGCCCCAGCGACTCCACCGATTCCCGCTCGGGGAACTGCAATGGCAGAACGCCCATCCCCACGAGGTTCGAGCGATGGATCCGCTCGTAGGAGCGGGCGATCACGAACCGGATGCCGAGCAGGCTCGGGCCCTTGGCGGCCCAGTCGCGCGAGGAGCCCGAGCCGTACTCCGCGCCGGCGAGCACGCACAGCGGCACGCCCTGGCCGGCGGCCGTCATGGCGGCCTCGTAGATCGTCGTCTCCGCTCCCTCCCAGACGGTCACGCCGCCCTCGGTGCCTGGCGCGAGCTGGTTGCGCAGCCGGATGTTGGCGAACGTCCCGCGCATCATCACCTCGTGATTGCCGCGGCGCGACCCGTACGAGTTGAAGGCGCGGCGCTCGACGCCGTGCTCGGTGAGGTAGCGGCCGGCCGGCGTCGTCGCGCCGATCGCACCGGCGGGCGAGATATGGTCGGTGGTAACGCTGTCGCCCAGTAGCGCGATCGCCCGTGCGCCGCGGATCTCGCCGAAGCCCCGTGCGGGCACGGCGTCGATCGCCTCGAAGTACGGCGGGCGCTTGACGTAGGTCGACTCGGGAGCCCAGGCATAGCGATCGCCGGTTGGCACATCGAGCGCGTTCCAGTTCTCGTCGCCCTCGAACACCTCGGCGTAGCTTCGGCGGAACATGTCCGAATCGATTGCCCGCTCGACCGCGGCGGCGACCTCCTGCTGGGACGGCCAGATGTCGCTCAGGTGCACGTCTCCCTGGAGCGGCTCGCGTGTGATGTCGAGGTCCATCCGGCCGGCGAGCGCGTACGCGACGCACAGCGGCGGGCTGGCGAGGTAGTTCATCTTGACCTCGGGGTGGATGCGCCCCTCGAAGTTGCGGTTGCCCGACAGCACCGAGCAGACCGTCAGGTCGCGCTCGGCGATCACGCGCGAGATCTCCTCGGGCAGTGGACCAGAGTTGCCGATGCACGTCGTGCAGCCGTAGCCCACGAGCGAGAACCCGAGCTGCGCCAGCGGCCCGATCAGGCCGGCGCGCTCCAGGTACTCGGTCACCACCCTCGAGCCCGGGGCGAGACTGGTCTTGACCCACGGCCGGCGCTCCAGGCCCGCCTCGACCGCCTTCTCGGCCAGCAGGCCGGCACCGATCATCACCGACGGGTTCGACGTGTTCGTGCAGCTCGTGATCGCGGCGATCACGACCGCTCCATGATCGAGCCCGTCGCGCTCTGTGCGCGCGACCGCAGTGGCGCTCGCGCGGTGCTGGCGCCGCGGCGCCGGCTTCGCTGACACGCCGCCCGCCGTGCTCGATGGCGGGTCGCTCGCCGGGAAGGACATCGCCGAGGACTTGTCCCAGCCCTCGTAGAGCTCACCGCCGACGAAGCTCTCCAACTGCGCCCGGAAGTCCGCCGCGGCGTCGGTGAGCGCGACGCGGTCCTGCGGTCGCCTAGGCCCGGCCATGCTCGGCTCGACGACCGAGAGGTCGAGCTCGAGGGTGTCGGAGAACGTCGGCTCTGGAGCGTCCGCGTGATGGAAGAGCCCCTGCTCCCGGCAGTAGGCCTCGACGAGGTCGATTTGTCCGCTCGGGCGACCCGTGAACTCGAGATAGCGCAGCGTCTCGCGATCGACCGGGAAGATGCCGCACGTCGCACCGTACTCGGGCGCCATGTTGCCGATCGTCGCACGGTCGGCTAGAGGCAGCGCGGGCAGCCCGGGCCCGAAGAACTCCACGAACTTGCCCACCACGCCGCGCTCGCGCAGCATCTGCGTGACCGTGAGAACGAGGTCGGTGGCGGTCGCGCCCTCGCGCAGCTCGCCGATCAGCCGGAAGCCCACCACCTGCGGGATCAGCATCGACACCGGCTGGCCGAGCATCGCCGCCTCGGCCTCGATGCCCCCTACGCCCCACCCCAGCACACCCAGCCCGTTGATCATCGTCGTGTGCGAATCGGTCCCCACCAGCGTGTCCGGGAACGCCCAGCCGTCGCGCTCGTGCACGACCTGGGCGAGGTATTCGAGGTTCACCTGGTGGCAGATGCCGGTATTGGGCGGGACCACGGAGAAGTTCTCGAACGCCTCCTGACCCCAGCGCAGGAACGCGTAGCGCTCGCGGTTGCGCTCGAACTCCAGCTCGGCGTTGCGCTCGAACGCGAGTCGCTGGGCGAACACGTCGACCTGGATCGAATGGTCGATCACGAGCTCGACCGGCACCAGCGGATTGATCTGCGCCGGATCGCCGCCGAGGTGTGCCATCGCGTCGCGCAACGCCGCCAGGTCGACGATCGCTGGGACCCCGGTGAAGTCCTGCATCAGCACCCGGCTCGGCGTGAACGCGATCTCCCGCGTGGACTCGGCCGTAGGGTCCCAGGCGGCGAGCGCCCGGATGTGCTCGCCGGTCACGGCTTGGCCGTCCTCGCCGCGCAACAGGTTCTCGAGCAGGATCTTCAGCGAGTAAGGAAGTCGCCCGACGTCGAGTTCGGCCGGCAGCGCGTCAAGCCGGAAGATCTCGAGCGATCGGCCGCCGATCTCGAGGGTGTCGCGGGCACCGAAGGAGTCCGGGTGGGTCACATGCCGACCGTACCCGTTTCGCTCCCGATCGCGACCCGTCCGAGCAGCCGGTGCCGTGCTCGCGCCGCAACGATGCACCGGCGACCCCATCGACTCGGGCACCGGACGACAGGACTATGGGGATCGTCCTTCCAGAAAGGAGACGCGATGCGTGTCGTCAGCGAGATGCTCGACCTCGCCTGCGCGCCGGCATTCTCCGGCGTCGATGACCCGTTGCTGATCGCCGCTCGGCAGACCACGAGCGCCGTGGCGCGGGGCGCTCCATGAACCCGTCGAGCCGGAGCTCCCGCGCGGCAGTCGGGCTAGGTTGAAACGATGCCGCCAGCCGATCACGGCGAGCACCATCACGCGGCGATGTTCCGGCGGCGGTTCTTGCTCTCGCTGGCGCTTGCAGTCCCGGTGTTCGCGTTCTCGGAGATGATCCGCGGGTGGTTCGGGCTGCCGTCGGTGGGCAGCGCGGGAAGCATCCTGGCGCCGGCATTCGGAACCGCGCTGTTCCTCTACGGCGGCTGGCCGTTCCTGACCGGCGCGGTGTCCGAGCTGCGGTCCCGCCAGCCGGGCATGATGACCCTGATCGGCCTCGCGATCACGGTCGCGTTCGGCGCCAGCGCCGCGACCGAGCTCGGCGCGCTCGATCTGGACTTCTGGTGGGAGCTCGCGGCGCTGATCGTCGTGATGCTGCTCGGCCACTGGCTGGAGATGCGAGCCGTCGGGCAGGCGCGTGGCGCGCTTGACGCGCTGGCGGAGCTGCTGCCCGACCGCGCCGAGCGCATCGACGCCACCACGATCGAGACGGTGCCGATCGGCGAGCTCGAGCCAGGCGACCTGGTCCTCGTGCGACCCGGCGCACGAGTTCCGGTCGACGGTGCGATCGTCGACGGAGCCGCCGACATCGACGAGTCGATGATCACCGGGGAGTCGCGGCCGGTGGCCAAGGGTGAGGGCGACGAGGTCGTGGCGGGTACCGTCTCCACCGACTCGGCGATCCAGGTGCGCGTCAGCAGGGTCGGCGAAGACACCGCGCTGGCCGGCATCCGGCGGATGGTCACCGACGCGCAGCGCTCGCACTCGCGCACCCAGGCGCTCGCGGACCGCGCCGCCGCGGCGCTCTTCTATGTCGCGGTCGCGGCCGCCGTCGCGACCTTCGCCGTCTGGACGGCCGCCGGCGACATCGACGAGGCGATCACGCGCACGGTCACCGTCCTCGTGATCTCGTGCCCGCACGCGCTCGGCCTCGCGATCCCGCTGGTGATCGCGATCTCCACGGCGCTGTCCGCGCGCGCCGGGATCCTCGTGCGCGACCGGATCGCGCTCGAACGAATGCGACGCGTCGACATCGTGCTCTTCGACAAGACGGGCACGCTGACACGCGGCGAACATGTGCTGACTGGTGTGGCCGCCGTCGACGGCGACGAGGACCGCGTGCGAGCGCTCGCGGCCGCTGCCGAGGCCCCGAGCGAGCACCCACTGGCGCGGGCGATCGTCGCCGCCGCGCACGAGCGCGGCGATGTGCCTGAGGCGACGGGCTTCCACGCTCTGCCCGGACGCGGAGTCGAGGCGTCGGTCGACGGCGCGCGCGTGGCCGTCGGCGGTCCGGCGCTGCTGAGCGAGCGCGGCCTGGCGAGCCCACCCGCGCTCGCTCGCTCCCTCGAGTCCTGGCGCAGTCGCGGCGCCGCGATCCTGCACGTCGTCTGCGACGGGGCGATCGTGGGCGCGCTCGCCGTCGACGACCAGGTCCGCCCGCAGTCGCGCGAAGCGATCGACCGGCTCCACGCGCTCGGCGTGCGCGTGGCGATCATCACCGGCGACGCGCACGAGGTCGCCGATGCCGTCGCCACGGACCTCGGCATCGACGAGGTCTTCGCCGAGGTCCTGCCCGCCGACAAGGACGCCCAGGTCGCGCGACTGCAGGCCGGCGGGCACGTCGTCGCCATGGTCGGCGACGGTGTCAACGACGCGCCCGCACTGGCACGCGCCGACGTCGGTATCGCGATCGGCGCGGGCACCGATGTGGCGATCGAGTCCGCGGGCGTGGTGCTCGCCTCGAGCGACCCGCGCGCGGTGCTCGGTGTGATCGAGCTCTCGCGCGCCGGCTACCGCAAGATGCTCCAAAACCTCGCCTGGGCGGCCGGCTACAACGCGATCGCGATCCCCCTGGCAGCAGGCGTCGCCGCGCCGGTCGGGCTCGTTCTCGCACCGGCCGTCGGCGCCGTGCTGATGAGCGCTTCGACGACCGTCGTCGCGATCAACGCCCAGCTGCTGCGCCAGCTCGACCTGCGCGCCGACCGGACCACGGAAGAAACGCCGGCCACCCGGCTCGGAGATGGGTCGCTGGCGACAGGTCGATCGCGCTGACGACCGTTCGTGGCCGACCCCGGCGTCACGCGCCGGGCCGCACTCCCGCAGGAACCCCTCGAACGCCGCAGGTGGCGCTCCTCGTCGTGCAGCATGCGGCGCCGGTCTGCGTGACGGCATCCTTGCCCTCGCAGAAGCGGATAATTGTGGGGCCCGTGCGGGCGATCAGGATCGCGACCGCGGCCGTCAACGGCGGAAGGGTGTTCGACATGGAGCTCGACAACGAGCGCGGCAGACTCGTGTGGAAGCTCGACGTTGTGTCCTCCGGCAAGGCGTACGACGTGAAGATCAACGCCCGCACCGGCAAGGTGGTCAGCAAGAGGATCGACGACTGACCGGTGTGTGAGTGCTCGCCGGCGTCTCCCACGCGTTGCTGCACGAGACCGACCGGGTGGTGGTGGTGATTCCGGCCGACACGGCCCGCCAAGTGCGCGCAAGCGCGGCCTCTGCCTCGCGATGGACGCCGCGCCTACTGCCACGGCGGGCCGGACATGCGGCTCCGACTCGCACCGGGTGCATCCCAGAGGCCATGGCCACCGCGTCCCGAGTCGCCCAGGCTTCGCTCCATGACCGTGACGATCCCCCACCACATCCCGCTGGCGATGTCGACCGTGGCCGCGCTCCCCACCCACGCCGCGACGACTCCCGCCGTCTTCCGCACGATCCTCGCGGTCTGCTCGCAACCCGGGAGTGACCGATCGGTCGTGCCGATCGCCACGGCGATCGCGCGCCTCGCCGGCGCTCGAGTCGTGACGGCGAACGTGGAGCGGCCGGCGCTGCGCTCCGCCACACTCGGAGCCGCTCGAGGGCCCGCCCGGCGCTGGCGCTCGAGCGGCTCGGCTCGCGAGACCCAGCTGCCCGCGGGCCCGCTCCTCAACGTCATTCCCCAGGTCGCCCGCCGGGAGCGGGCGGATGCCGTCGCGATCGCCGCTGGTGGCACCGCAGGATCTGCCGATGCCGCCGAGATCGCACGGCGGCTGCTGGACGCGGGCACGACAGTGCTCGCCATCCCGCCCCTGCAGGGCCGCCAGCCGCGACTCGCCCACATCGGCATCGGGTACGACGGCGGCCGGCCCGCCGACGCGGCATTGGAGATCGCGCACGATCTGGCGGACGCCGGCCGCGGTGACGTGGCGCGGCTCGAGATCGCGTACGTCGACGACCCCGCGCCGTGCGAGGCCGAAGACGAGACACTCGCCCCGCGACGGGCAGCGATGATCGAGTGGTGGCTCGCGGAGCTTGGGCGCCAGGTTCCCGCCCCAGTGCGCCCGGTCCGCCTGATCGGCGATCCCGCCAGAGAGCTGGCACAGCTCTCCCGCGGCCTCGATCTGCTCGTGGTCGGCACACGCGGCGGGAGCTTCCTGCGCCGCGCCCTTACGGGCAGCGTGTCCAGGAGCCTGATCGCAGCGACGCGCTGCCCGCTGCTCATCGTTCCGCCGGCGTCCGGCCGCCGCACGCCGGAGCGCAAGCCGTGAGCGGTAGCGCGAGGGCCGCGCGTCACGGCATCGGCGCGGCGTTGTGGTAGCGCGCGACGAGCTCGGGTGGGATCCGTTTGAGCTCGTTTGCGGGGAAGCGCCCGAGCAGCTCCCAGGCGAGGTCGAGCGTCTGCTCGATCGAGCGCCGCTGCTCGCCCTGGCCGACGAACCGTCGCTCGAACTCGTCGACGAAGGCGAGCGTGCTGCGGTCGTCGTCGGACAGCGCCTGCTCGCCGACGATCGAGACGAGGCGGCGCAGCTCGCGACCGCGGCCGAGGAAGGCTGAGATCTGGTCGGCGACGCCGCGGTGGTCCTCGCGTGTGCTCCCTTCGCCGATCCCGGCGTTCATCAGGCGGCTGAGTGAGGGCAGCACGTCGATCGGTGGCGTGATTCCGCGACGGTCGAGGTCGCGGGAGAGGACGATCTGGCCCTCGGTGATGTAGCCCGTCACGTCGGGGATCGGGTGGGTGACGTCGTCGTCGGGCATCGAGAGGATCGGAATCTGCGTCACCGAGCCCGGCCGCCCGCGGAGGCGTCCCGCCCGTTCGAAGAGCGAGGCGAGATCCGAGTACATGTACCCGGGGTAGCCGCGCCGTCCGGGGACCTCGTCTCGCGCGGCGGCGGCCTCGCGCAGGGCCTCGCAGTAGTTCGTCATGTCGACGAGCACGACGAGGACGTGGAGGCCGCGCTCGAAGGCGAGGTACTCGGCCGCGGTCAGCGCGGCGCGCGGACAGGTGAGACGCTCGGCCACCGGCTCGTCGGCGCGGTTGATGAAGACGACGGAGCGTTCGAGCGCCGCTCCCTCGGCGAAGCGGCTGCGGAGGAACGCGGCCTCGCGGTCGGTCACGCCGATCGCGGCGAAGACCACCACGAACCCCTCGTCGGAGTTGCGGACGCGCGCCCCTTGCGCGATCCGGGACGCGAGCTCGAGCCCCGGCAGGCCGTAGCCGGAGAAGACCGGCAGCTTCTGCCCGCGCACCAGCGTGTGAAGTCCGTCGATCGCCGAGATCCCGGTTTCGATGAACTCGGACGGGTGCGCTCGCGCGACGGGGTTGACCGGCAGCCCGTTGAGGTCGCGCTCGTGCTCGGGCAGGAGCGGCGGCCCGCCGTCGACCGGCCTGCCCATTCCGTCGAGGACCCGGCCGACGATGTTGGGCCCGACCGGCATGCGTGCACCCTGGGCGCGGACGAGCACCGTCGTCGATGCGAGGTCGAGGCCGCGCGTTCCGCCGAGCACCTGCACGACCATGCGGTCGCCCTCGAGCTCGAGCACCTGGCCGCGGCGCCGCTGTCCGTCCGGTGTGGCGACCTCGACGAGCTCGTCGTAGGCGACCCCCTCCGCTCGCTCGGCGACGATCAGCGGGCCTGAGACGTAGCTCACGGTGCGGTGCTCGGTCGTATACAGCGTGGTCATGGGATCTGCTCCAGTTCGCGCTCGATGCGCGCGGTCAAGGCCTTGGCGCTCTCTTCCGCTTCGCGCGCCGGCCACGCGCGCATCTCCGCCAGGGCAGCGACCGACGGTGCGGCGGCCGCCGCCTCGGCGGACGCGCCGCGGGCCACCGCCGACGTCATCGCCGTGTCGGCGGCGCGGATCGCCCGTAACATCGCCAGCTGCTTGCGCGGGTCGCAGTAGGCGTCCTGCTCGTCGAACGCCGACTGCTGGAGGAAGTCCTCGCGCAGCAGTCGTCCGGTGCGTAGCACGACGCGCTCGGGCGCCGCGAGCGTGTCAGCGCCCAGGAGCTGCACGATCTCCAGGAGCTGCGCCTCGCGTTGAAGCAGCTCGCGCGCCCACGCGCGGTGGTCCTCCCACTCGGCGGCGACCTCGCGCTCGAACCAGGCCGCGAAGTCGTAGAGCGTGTAGCTGCGGTTCCAGTCGATCGCGGGGAAGTGACGCTCGCGAGCGAGCGTCGTATTGAGCGCCCAGAACGTTCCGGCCAGGCGCAGCGAGTGCTGGGTGATCGGCTCGGAGAAGTCACCGCCGGCCGGCGAGACCGCCCCGATGATCGATACCGAGCCCTCGCGGCGGTCCGAGCCGACGCAGCGCACGGCGGCGGCCCGCTCGTAGAACTCGGCCAGCCGGGACGACAGGTAGGCGGGGTAGCCCTCCTCGGCGGGCATCTCCTCGAGCCGGCTCGAGACCTCGCGCAGCGCCTCGCCCCAACGACTCGTCGAGTCGGCCATCAACGCGACGTGGTAGCCCTGGTCGCGGAAGTACTCGGCCACCGTGATCCCGGTGTAGATCGACGCCTCGCGCGCGGCGACCGGCATGTTCGACGTGTTCGCGATCAGGATGGTCCGCTCCATCAGGGATGCGCCCGTGCGCGGGTCGACGAGCGCGGGGAACTCCTGGAGCACCTCGGTCAGCTCGTTGCCGCGCTCGCCGCAGCCGACGTAGACGACGACGTCGGCGTGCGCCCACTTCGCCAGCGACTGCTGGAGCACGGTCTTGCCGGTGCCGAACCCGCCGGGGATCGTGGCCGCCCCGCCGCGGGCGATCGGGAACAGGACGTCGATCGCGCGCTGGCCGGTGATGAGCGGCGTCGACGGATCGAGCCGGGCGCCGATCGGGCGGGGATCGCGGACCGGCCACCGGCTCAGCATCGCGACCGGCCGATCGTCGACCCACACGACCGGCTCCTCCAGCCGCGCCGGCCCGGAGCGGATCGCCGTCACGAGGCCGCTGACGTGCGGAGGAACGAGGATCCGATGCTCCAGCGCCTGCGTCTCGGCGACGACGCCGAGCAGATCGCCGGGCGCGACGGCGGCACCTTCCGCGACGCGCGGCTCGAACGTCCAGGGGCGCTCGCGATCGAGCGCCGGCACGTCGACGCCGCGCGGGAGCAGCGGGCGCCCGAACGGATCCTCGCCGTCGCGGGCGAGCACCTCGAGCGGGCGCTGCGTGCCGTCGAAGATCCGACCGAGCAGGCCGGGACCGAGCTCGACCTCCAGCGGATGGCCGGTGTCGAGCACCGGCTCGCGGATCCGCAGCCCGGCGGTGCCCTCGTAGACCTGGATCGTCGCCCGGTCGCCGTCGAGGCGGATGACCTCGCCGGGGAGCGCGGCCTCGCCGACGCGCACCACGTTGTACAGCCGCACCCCCTCGAGCCCGCGCGCGACCACGACCGGCCCGGCGATGCGCCAGATCTCACCCGTGTTGTCGCCCGCCTGGCGGCGGGGCGGTTGGTCGAGTTGAAGGCTCATGGTGTCCTCGCTTCGTCGCCGAACGTGATCTCGTAGCCGACCGCCTGGCGGAGCATCCGGAGCAGCCGCTCCCGGCGGTCTTCCGCCTGGTCGTCCGTCAAGCCGGCCGGGAGCGGCACCACGAGCGGGGTGCGCAGCGCGTCGAGCCGCGCGCGGAGGGCTCGGCCGAGCGCATGGAAGTACGGAGCGTGCACCGCGATGACGCCGTCCTCGCGGTCGAGGAGATCCTCGAGTTGCGCCTCGGCCTCCGCGGGTGACGCGACCTCGACGGTGGCGACCCCGGCAAGCCGGTAGCCGGCCGCCAGCTCGCGAGTCGTCAGGACCATCAGGCGGCTCATGGGCGCGCCTTCGGCCAGAGCAGCTCGCGCCGGACGATCTCCGCGTCGATGCCGCGGACGCTCGCCTCGCCCAGGAGACGCAGATTCCGCGCCTCGGTCTGCTTCGCGGCCGTGAACGCGATCGGCACGTCGATTGCGAGCGGGTCACCGGTGACGAACAGACGAGGCCGCGTCCGCGATGCTGCGTCGCTCCAGGTCGCGCTCGAGCGCCGTGAGGTCGCCGCTCGCCGCCCACCGTTGCAGCGGCGGCTGCCAGCCGGCTTCGGCGAGGCCTCCGACGACGGCGGCGGAAGTCGGAGCGCCAAGCGCCCGCTCGAACACGGCGAGCGGGATCGCCCCGCCCGGGAGCCGCGTGGCGGACGGCGGCGGCTCGGTCTCGGCGCCGGAGGCCAGGGCGTCGCGCAGGCGGAGGGCGACCAGGAGGTTGCGCTCGTCGATGGCTCGTCGCGCGAACCGGAGCAGCGTCTCGGCGTCCCGGCCTGTGGCCTCGAGGTCGGCGACCATGCGCACGCCGTGGTCGGTGACGACGGCTCGTTCGAGCGCCGCGAGATCCTCGGTGATCTCGTACTCGCCGAAGGCCGCCCGCAGCGCGCCGGCCTGCTCGCGATCCGGCGTCGAGGAGGCGAGCAGGTCGACTGCGGCGGCGAACTCGTTCTGGCGGAGGATCTCGCCGGCGAGCGGCTCGACCAGCCAGCCCACGCGGACGAGCGCGTCGCCGGCCGCGCGCTGCGTGCCCGCCTTCGCGCGCAGCACCGCGAGCACGTTGTGGAGGTCGAAGCGCGAGAGCAGCACGTCGACCAGCCGGCGGGCTCGGTCGGCGTAGAACGAGCGCATCTCCTCCAGTGAGCGGCTCAGGTGCGATCCGATCGCCTGGTGCAGGCGCCGGAGCCCGTCATCGCCGCCAGCCGCCTCGACGTCAGGCGCGTAGGGCGTGTCCTGGAGCGCGCCGAGCAGGCCGTCGACGTCCTCACCGAGCAGACGCTCGTAGTCCGCGTCGCGCAGGAGGTCACCGCGCCGGGCGCGCAACCGTGTGTTGCCGTAGGAGAGATCGGCGCTCATCGCACAGCCACGCTCGCCGTGTCGAGCCGCTGCGCGAACCGCCGGCGAAGCAGCAGCTCCGCGTTCGCGAGCCGTTCCTCGACCGTGTTCCGGACGGTCCGGCCGTCATCGCTCACCAGCTCGACGCCGCCCCACGTCTCGAGCGTCGGGGCCAGACGAAGGCCGCCGGCGAGCGGCGTCGCGAGCTCAAGGTCGCGCCGGTCGACGCGCAGCTCGCGCGCCGCCGGCAGCGCGGCCCGGGCCTCGGCGAGCAGCGCCCGGAAGACGTCCGGGTAGGCGCCCGACGTGCGCAGGCCGGCGAGCTCGGCGCGGACGCCGGCGAGCAGCGAGACGAACGCGTCCTCCCGCGCCGACCGGACGGCGGCGGAGACCTCCAGGCGCGCGAGCGCGAGCGCCTGCTCGGCCTCCACGCGCGCCTGCGCCTCCGGCGCGGCCGCCAGCTCCGCCTCGAGCGCGTCCGCCTGCTCGCGCGCCCGCTCGACGATCGCCTTTGCCTCGGCCGCGGTCTCGCGCTCGGCGCGCGAGCGCTCGGCGGCGGCGTCGGCCTCGATCGCGTGCAGCAGGTCGGCGAGCGCCATGTCAGAGCAGCACGATCGTCATGGCCGCGACCGCGAAGCCGAGGATCACGAGCGTCTCCGGGATCGCCACGAGCAGGATCGCGCGGCCGGTCAGCTCGGGCTTCTCGGCGATCATTCCCATCGCCGCCGCGCCGATCCGCGCCTGGGCGAATCCGGTGGCGAGGGCGGACAGCCCGACGGCCAGGGCCGCACCGATTGCAATCAAGCCAGTCTCCATGGTCTGCTCCTTCAGGTGGTGGATGAGGTCTCGCGCTCGGGGACGTGCCCGAATGGAGTGAACGCACGGCCGCCGCCGGTCAGGAACGTGCCGAAGAACTCGACGTAGTGCAGGCGGAGCGCCTGGATCATCGGGCTGAACGACGCCAGGGCGAGGTTGAGTGCGTGGAAGAAGGCGGCGACGACGATGCCCATCCAGATGGGACCGACGGTCGCAAGCTCGTTCGCGACGCTCGCGAGATGCGCCGAGGCCAGGCCGACCGCGGCGAGCCGCAGGTAGGACAGGACGTTCCCGACCCTGCCCAGCAGCTCCAGCGGACCGGTGATGAGGCCAAGGGCCCCGCCGGGCGCCATCACCAGCACGAGCCCGACGACGACGGCCGCCACCGACGGCGTCAGCGCACCGGAGGACAGCTGGTCGGCGGCCAAGCCGGCGAGGCCGAACAGGCCGCTCAGGACGAGCAGGCTGCCGAGCTTGTCGAGCAGCTCTGGACGCTCGCGGAAGCGGACGGCCTGCCAGGCCCCCAGCAGAAGGCCGAGGACGACGTGGGCGGCGCCGATCGCCACGGCGAACAGCAGCAGCGGCACGAGCGCGTCCTCGGCGAGCCGGTCCTGCCACAGCGCCCAGTCGCCGAACACCCGCGTGCCGAGGTCGCCGAACAGCTCGCCGAACAGGGCCCCGAACACGATCGACCACGCCGCGCCCGCCGTCAGGACCCAGGTGACGCCGGCCAGCGCAGACCCGCGCGCGGCAAGCGACCGGCGGGCGCCGAGCGCGAGCGCGAGCAGCACGACGCCGTAGCCGACGTCTCCGACCATGACCCCGAACATCAGCGGCAGGAAGACCGCCATCAACAGCGTCGGATCGAAGGAGCCGGCACGCGGAAGGTCCAGGAAGCGGACGAGCGGCTCGAACGGTCGTGCCAGCCGCGAGTTGCGCATGAGCAGCGGCGCCTGCGGATCGCGCGGAGAGGTCGCCAGGTCCTCGACGAGGACCGCGGAGCCGAGACGGGAGTCGAGCTCGCGTGTCAGCCGCGCCAGGTGGCGCCGGGGAACCCAGCACTCGGCGACGAACGCGCGCTGCGTCGCCCCCAGCCGCTCGACCGCCTCGAGTCGCTCGAGCTCGCCGGCGATCGCGGCGCGCAGGGCGCGAAGCGGAGCGGCGTGCGGGAGCAGGAGCGCCTCGCGCTCGGCTCGTACGGCGGCGATCGCCTGCGGGAGCTCCGCCAGGCGGCGCTCCATCGCCTCGACGGCCGCGCGGAGCGAGAGGCTCTCGAACGCCTCGGGCAGCGCGGCCTGGCGAACCTGCGCCCGGCCGAGCAGGGCGCGCACGGCGTCCCGGTGGCGGTGAGGGAACACGACCAGGCAGCCGATGCTGCCGCCGTCGACGCGCGTCCAGACCAGATGCAGGCGATCGCCCAGCTCCTCGGTCAGCTGCTCGCGGAGGGTGTCGACCATCTGCTCGTCGTCCGTGTTGAGGACGAGTGCGACGGTGCCCAGCCGCAGGACGCGGAGTTGCTCGTCGTCGAGGTCGGCGAGCTCGGGCGCGAGCGGCAGGAGCCGCTCGAGCGGCTCCAGGTAGCCCGGAAGCACCAGGCGCTCGTCCCGGAGCGCGTCCAGGCGGCGGCCCAGGGCCTCGACCCGGGGCGACAGGCGCTCCAGCTCGGCGTCCGCCTCACCGACATCCAGTGGTCGCGGCGTCGGAGGCTCGCCGTCTCCGGCGTCGGGCGGGATCGTGGCCAGCAGCTCGTCGGTCCGCGCCGCCAGCAGACGGAGCCGTTCGCGGCGAGCCGAACGAGGTTTCTCGTCGCCCAGCCCCTCGACGGCCTTGGAGGCGCGCGCATCGGCGATCTCCACGAGGCCGAGCCGGTGGAGCTCGCCGACCACGCGCTCGACCTCGCCCCGGCGCCCGAGGATCTGGACCTTGGTCATGGGCAGGAGCACGCGGCTACGCCTCCCGGGGAAGCACCGCAGCAGTGAACTCGGCGACCAGCCCGTCCCGCTCGGCGGCCACGCGCCTCAGCAGCTCGTCCGCCTCCGCCTTGCCGGCGGCGCGGATCGACGTCGCCTCGGCGTCGGCCGTCGCGAGCAGTGCAGCGCGGCGACGGCGACCCTCGTCGTCTCCTGCGGCTCGCGCGTCGGCGAGGAGGCGTTCGGCCTCCTCGCGCGCGGCGTCCAGCGCAGCCTCGGCGGTGTCGCCGCCGGTGCGCTCCTCGAGTGCGCTCTCGAGCCGCCGGACCGCGCCCAGCGCGTCATGCGGCGGCGATCCGTCGGGCGCCGTCATCGCCGCTCGCCTTCGGGTCGGGTCTTCGAGCGCACCCGCCGCAGCCGGACCCGGTCCTCCATCTCGCGCTCCTCCAGGACGAGCGCGATGTGTGCGCGCTCGGACTCGAGTCCCGGCAGGACCACGTGCTCGAGCGCGTTCATCCTGCGCGTGGTCCGCGCGATCTCGTCGGCGAGCCGTCGCACCGAAAGCTCGAGCGCAGCGATGTCGAGCAGGCGGTCGAGTACCGCTTCGAACCGCTCGGCGACGTCGTCGATGCGGGCGCGCGTCGCTACGAGGCTGTAGCCGCGATCGGTCCGCGCCCGCGCGACCACCCCCTTGTCGATTTCCACGATCGGAACTCCCGCGACGCTGCGCGTTCGCACGCTCAGCTCGATGTCGCCCTGCGCGGCCAGCGCCGCCGAGTGCAGCGGCTCCGGCCCTGCGGCCGCCACCGTGACGCCGAGGAAGCGGCCGGCGTCGGCCGCGTCGCGGTCGAGCGCGTCCATCGACTCGAGGGCCGAGGCCCCGAGACGGTGGAACTCGCGCACCAGGGCGGCGCGCCGTTCCTTCAGAAGGTCGCGCCCCTGAGCGGCAAGACCGATCCGCGCCCGCCGGGCGAGAAGCTCGCTCCGGGTCGCGCTCACCTGTTCCATCACGAAGCCCCAAGCCTCGTCGGTAGGGAGATCACATTCAGCATCTCGATCCAGCCTGGTCGACCCGTCCACCAACGTCGATGAGGCCCACCACGGACATCACGGCGGCCGGGACACCATCACCGAGCGCAGATGGCTGGACGCGCTCGTGCCAAGAACCGCGGGCGTCAGAGCGCGGGATCGGCGGCGAAGCCGCCGGCAGCAAGCTCACCGAGACGCGCGTTCGGCGGCAAGACGAGCACCGGCACCGGAGCTGACGCAGCCAGCGCGCGCGAGACCGAGCCGAGCAGGGCTCCGCTGAGCGCGCCACGCCCGCGCGACCCGACCACGATCAACCTGGCCTCATCCCTCACGGCGCGCCGACGGAGCCCCGGGACAGGATCGCCGGCTTCGACGTGCAGCAGAAGCCTGTCGGCCGCCGGGGTTCCACCCCACGAGTGCTGATCGAAGTACACCGGCACGAGCTCGAGCCCCAGACGCGAAGCGATGGTCGCGGCGACTCGCACCGCACCAACCGCCTCTCCGGAGCCATCGATTCCGCACACGACTGAACCGCCGGTCTGCGGCGGCGCCAGGAAGCGGTCTGCGGCGGTGGGTGGCACGACAATCACCGGACATGAACCGGCGCTCTCGTGGCTGCCCAGCAACGCAGCCGCCAGCCGGCCGCGTCCACGGGAGCCGACGACGAGCAACTCGGCCTGCTCTTTTTGGCAGAAGGCGGCGAGCGCCTGGTGCGGACTTCCGAGTACGACGGCCGTTTGGCCGCCCGCGTCCGGCAGGCTTGAGGCTATGCCCTTCAGCAGTCCGAAGCCCTCCTCGATCGCGCGCGCTCGCCGGCGCCCGCGTTCCCCCGCGTCGGGAAAGAGGAACGCTGGCGGATCGGCGACGGCATGAGCCAGGATCAGCCTGTAGCCGAGAATGCGCGCCAGCTGCGCGGCGACCGACGCCGCCGCGCGAGAGTGGCGCGAGCCGTCGACTCCAGCCACGATCGGATGTCGCACGTGCGCATCCTTCCTATCTGTGCACGCACCCGGCTGGGATCGGGCCGTCAGCGGCAGAAGTCGCCCGGGTCGATGAGGTCGCGTTCGAGCGCGGCCGTGATCGCGTCGGAGTCGGCGATCATGCGCTTGCGGTCGAGGCGGACGAAGGCCGCCGCAATCTGCTTCACGCCCCGGTCGAGTTCGTGCTCGAAGCGCTGCGCCTCCTCATCGGTCACCTCGACATCGCGCACGAATCCGCACTCACCGCACCGGAGTCGAATCCACCAGTGCGTCTCACTCAGTTCGTGCCACGACACCGGGTTCACGAAATCGGCGTGGCAACGCTCGCAGACCACCAGTCGCTGCCGCGATCGATACATGGGTCCGGCGAGACGCCTGAGGAGATCACCGAGCTTCGTGCTGTTCCGCTGCATGGCTCCAGGATCGCCGGGGCTGCTCCCCCAGACCATGGGCCGCGCACCTCACATCGGGGGTGGCCAGGCCGTAGAAACGGAGATCCGTGGAACGCCGACCCCACTGCGGGCCTGTAGGGTGAATTCAGACTGGACGACATGCCCGAAAGACGCCCTCCCGAGCTGGACTCGCCCGCACCAGCAACCGACGAGGTGAGTGACGAGCAACCAACGTCGACGCGGCCAACCGTCGACGAGATGAGTGAGTGGTCGTTTCCGGCCAGCGACCCTCCGGCCACCTGGACGTGGGACGTCGACCGTCCGTTCCGGGGCTGACCCGTGCCCGAGCCCGCCCTCAGAACCATCGTCGTTGGCTACGACGGTTCGTCGCCGTCCGAACGCGCACTGGAGCGCGCGGCGACATTCGCCGGCGCTCTTGGCAGAGTGGTCGTCGTGACAGCGAGTCCGTCACGCCTTCCGCCCGGCGTCACCTCAGAGCCGATTCTCGACGCTCCGTCGTCGGACGAGCGGAGTGCGATGCTGCAACGAGGCCGAACGCTGCTACGCGAGCATGGAACGCAGGCGACGCTCGTCGCGACGGACTCGGACCCAGCCGAAGCCCTCATCGAAGTGGCCCGGGATCAACGTGCCGAGATGATCGTCGTGGGCCACACTGGCTCGGGCTACGTGACCCGCGCGCTGCTGGGTTCGACCGCCGAGAATGTGGTGCGCCACGCGCCGTGCGACGTGTTCGTGGTTCGCTGACGACGTGGTCCGCGCAGGCGGTGGGCTCCCGGCTATTGGAAGCGAGTGGTCACGCGGCGTCGGCGCCTGCCAGCGCGCGCCCGGCCAGCGGACGAGCGGGTCCGTGGAGCCTGAGCTCTGCTCGACAGTCCGTGCGGTCGTCTCCTCCAGCGCTGCTGCGGCCCACAGCAGCTCACGCAGCGCCGCCTCGATGCAGCCGAGAGCGGCCGGCACCGCTCGCACAGCCTCTGGAGCGTCGGCGACGCGACGGATGGCCGTCGCCGCCTCGACGAGATCGCAGCCGCGGTCGTAGAGTTCGTTGTCCGGTGCGCGAGTCGCTGGCGGGCGGGCGGACGAGACGGTCATCGCGCGCACGGCGATCGTCACGCGGCCTTCGGCGTCGCGCTTTGGTGTTGCAGCCCGGGGATGATCGCGGGTGCCTCCATCGTCTCGGCCACGAGATGGCTCGTGCGCGCGCAACACGCGGCTGCGGTTCGCAGCGCTGCGGCGGTGTCGTCGATCGAGGCCAGCAGTTGGGCCTGCCTCTCGTGTGACGGTCCGGCCCCATCAGCGGCGCCTGGCCACGCGGCCGCCGCTCGCGCGTATCGGTACGAGATGCTCTCGTGGAGGTCGCCGGGCGGGATGAGGGCGTGCGCGGCGGCGTGGCAGCCGCGACTGAGGGCGTATAGCGACTGCTCGATGCACTCAAGGGCGGCCGGAAGGAACGGGGCGCATGCTCGATCGCCGGCGCCCTTCTGGAGACGCTCGGCCGCCGACAGCAGCGTGAGCGAGTCGTGCGCGAGCCGGATGCGGGGATCGTCCATGACACGCAGCCTCGCGGAGCACGTACCCGACATCCATGGGGGCGAGACTGCAAGCTGCCTCGATCAGGACACCCCTGGCTGCCCGCCGCCGGCGTGGGAAGCTTGATCCATGCGTAACCGGCTGAACTCACTGCCGCTGTTCTGGCGGGTGTTCGGCACCAACGCAGCGGTGCTCGCGCTGGCGTTCCTCGCCTTGGTCTTCGCGCCGGTGACGGTCTCGGTGCCCCCGGCGGCGTTCGAGCTGGTCGTGCTCGCGGCGGGCCTGATCGCCCTGCTCGCGCTCAATCTGGCGCTGCTGCGGCCGGCGTTCCGGCCGCTCGACGAGCTCGTTGAGACGATGCGCGACCACGATCCACTCTCGCCCGGCAAGCGCGTTCGCGTCGGCGGCGGGCCTGCCGTCGTCGCCCTGGCGCAGACGTTCAACGAGATGCTTGACCGCCTGGAGTCCGAGCGGCGCGACAGCGCGCGCCGGGCTCTACTCGTTCAGGAGGGCGAGCGCCAGCGGATCGCGCGCGAGCTGCACGACGAGGTTGGCCAGACACTCACCGGCGTCATGCTCCAAGTGGAGGGACTGGCCGGCATGATCCCGCACGAGCTCCGAGACCAACTCGACGAGCTTCGCGAGACCGCTCGCCACGGTACGGAGGAAGTGCGCCGGATCGCACGCCGTCTTCGCCCGGAAGCGCTCGAGGATCTCGGGCTGGAAAGCGCGCTCGCTGCACTGGCGGCTGCCATCGGCGACCAGGCACAACTACGGATCGAGCGGCGCCTGGAGCCTGGGCTACCGCTCTCGCACGAGCAAGAATTGGTCGTCTACCGCATCGCGCAGGAGGCGCTCACGAACGTTGCCCGCCACGCCGACGCCACAGAAGTGCAGCTCCACCTCGAGCGCACCAATGGGCGGGCCATCCTCACGGTTCGCGATGACGGCGGCGGACTTCCGCCGGGGGCCTTCCGGTCGTCCCAGGGCATCCGCGGCATGCGCGAACGCGCCATGCTCATCGGAGCCCAACTCACCATCGGCAAACCGGCGGCAGGCGGCACCGAGGTCCAGCTGTCCATCCCTCTCGAACCGAGAACCGCATGACAACCCCACTGACGACCAACATCCTTATCGCCGACGACCATCCGATCGTCCTGCGTGGGCTGCGAATGGTGCTCGACGCCCAACCCGACCTCGCGGTCGTCGCCGAAGCCACCGACGGCGATGAGGCCGTCGAGCGGGCACTCTCGGGCGAGATCGACCTGGCGATCCTCGACATCTCGATGCCGCGCAAGACGGGACTGCAGGCCGCTCGTGAGATCACGCACCGCAAGGCGGAGGTCCGCGTGCTCATGCTCTCGATGCATGACAGCGAGCAGTACCTGTTCGAGGCGATCCGCGCCGGCGCCTCCGGTTACGTGCTCAAGAGCGCCGTCGACCGCGACCTCGTCGAGGCCTGCCGCGCCGCAATGCGCGGCGAGCCGTTCCTCTATCCCGGCGCCGTGCGCGCGCTCATGCGCGAGTACCTCGACCGCGCGCGCGCCGGCGAGGCCTTGCACAAGGAGCTGCTGACACCGCGCGAAGAGGAGATCGTCAAGCTCGTCGCCGAGGCGCACACCAACGAGGAGATCGGCGCAATGCTCTTCATCTCCAAGAAGACGGTCGAGCGCCACCGGGCGAACATCCTCGAGAAGCTCGGCATGCGCGACCGCGTCGAGCTCACCCGGTACGCCATCCGCCGCGGCCTCGTACAACCCTGATCTCTGCGCGCGTTCCGGGCTGAACTGCGTGCTAAGCGATGTGGCTACGCCGCGTCCGACAGTTCGTAGCGGGCAGTCTCAGCGGCGAGCCCCGTGAGTCGTGCGGTGGGCGGCACTACGAGCACCGGGGCCGGCGCGTCCGCGACCAGTGCGCGCGACACCGACCCGAGCACCGCCCCGCGCAGTGCTCCGTGCCCTCGCGATCCGACGACGATCAGTCGCGCCTCCTCGCCCATGGCGCGCACGCGGATCCCATCGATCGGATCGCCGGGATCGATCTGCACCGGGACGCCGGCGGACGGTGGCCTGGCGGACACCGCACTGCCAGTGACGAAGACGGGAACCAGCTCGAGTCGTAGCCGGTCGGCGATGCCGGTGGCAAGCTGCAGTGCGCGCGCGGACTCGCCTGATCCGTCGACACCGCATACCACCGAGCCGCCCGTGCGCCAACCTCTGAGGAAGCGGTCGGCGGCGTCCGGAGGCACGACGACGACCGGACATTCGCCTGTGCTGGCGAAACGAGCCGAGAGGCTGCCATGCAAGGCGGCCGTCAGTCCTGAGCGACCCTCGGAGCCGAGGACCAGCAGCGCGGCCTCCCGGTCGCGGCACAAAGAGTTCAGTGCGTCGCCCGGATCGCCAAACAGGACGGTCGTTTCAGGGGCGATCGCGGGCAGCTCCGCGGCGACGCCCTCAAGCAGCCGATTTGCGGCATGCGTCGCCCTCCGGCGCTGCAGCTCCCGCAGCCGCGCGTCGCCGTAAGGGAATGTCGGGGGATCGTCGGTCGCGTAGGCGAGGACCAGCCGGCGACCCAGTACGCCCGCAAGCTCGCCGGCGACTCGCGCCGCCAGACGGGAGGCCTTCGAGCCGTCGATTCCACATACGATCGGGTTTCGCATCTCATCTCTCCGCATCTCATCTCTCCTTTCGTCTGAGCTTGGCGACGGAGGGTGTGCTTCGAAATCGGCTCGGGGCTGCACGCGAGGCTCGATCGCACCCCATCCGAGCCGCCCGAGGGCTCAGCGCCCGTGTGCTGCGGCGGCGAGACGTCGCCGACGCGGGTGAAGCGGAAGCACCCGGACGACGTCGAAGGCCTCCTCCTCGGTCTTGCCCTCGAGCAGCGCCTCGAACTCCTCGCGCTCGATCGTCTCCCGCTTGAGCAGCAGCTCGGAGATCGTGCTCAGTTGCTCGCGATGCTCGAGCAGGATGTCCTTGGCCTGCTGGTGGGCGCCCTCGACGATGCGGCGGATCTCGTCGTCGATCTCGCGCGCGATCTCGTCCGAGTAGTCCGGCTCGGCCGAGAACTCCCGGCCGAGGAACGGCTGGCCGTGATCGTGGCCGAAGACGCGCGGGCCGAGCTTCTCGCTCATGCCGAAGCGCATGACCATCTGCTTGGCGGTCGCGGTGACCTTCTCGAGGTCGTTGGACGCGCCGGTGGTGATCTCGGAGAAGACGATCTCCTCGGCGGCGCGGCCGCCCAGGGTCATCGCCATCGTGTCCATGAGCTCGGCCTTGGTGGTGAGGAACTTGTCCTCGGCCGGAAGGGAGATCGTGTACCCGAGGGCCTGGCCGCGGGAGATGATCGAGATCTTGTGGACCGGGTCGGAGTGCTCGAGGAAGTGCCCGACGATCGCGTGCCCCATCTCATGGACGGCGGTCACTCGCCGCTCGCGCTCGGAGAGGACGCGGCTTCGCCTCTCAGGTCCCGCGACCACCCGCATGATGCCCTCTTCGAGCTCGACCTGGGTGATCTCCTTGTTGCCCGCACGGGCGGCCAGGAGGGCGGCCTCGTTGACCAGGTTGGCGAGATCGGCGCCCGTCAGTCCGGCGGTCTGGCCGGCGAGGGTGTCCAGAACCACCTCGTCGGCGACCGGCTTGCCGCGCGTGTGGACGTCCAGTATCGCTCGCCGTCCGCGGCGGTCAGGCGCCTCGACCGCGATCTGGCGGTCGAAGCGGCCCGGGCGCAGCAGGGCGGGATCGAGGATGTCGGGCCGGTTCGTGGCCGCGATCATGATGATGTTGTCCTTGGCCTCGAAGCCGTCCATCTCCACGAGCAGCTGGTTCAAGGTCTGCTCGCGCTCGTCGTGGCCGCCACCCACGCCGGCGCCGCGGTGGCGGCCTACCGCGTCGATCTCGTCGACGAACAGGATCGCGGGCGCCTGAGACTTGGCCCGCTCGAACAGGTCGCGCACGCGCGAGGCGCCGACGCCCACGAACATCTCCACGAAGTCCGAGCCCGAGATCGAGAAGAACGGCACACCCGCCTCGCCGGCCACGGCGCGGGCCAGCAGCGTCTTACCGGTGCCAGGCGGGCCATAGAGCAGCACGCCCTTCGGGATTCGCGCGCCAATGGCCTTGAACCGCGTGGGGCGCGCGAGGAAGTCGGTGATCTCTCGCAGTTCCTCCACCGCCTCGTCGGCGCCGGCGACGTCGGAGAAGCTGGTCGTCGGCCCATCCGCCGCGGGCTGCCGCGCCGGTGCGCGTCCGAAGGCACCGTACCGGCCGCCCCCGCCCCTCGAGCGCCTGAGCACCAGCAGCCCGAATCCGAGCAGCACCGCGACCGGCAACAGCACCCGGAGCAACAAGCCGCCGAGGCCACTGCCGCCCGGCTCGATGTCGAACGGGGTCTCGCTGGCACGTAGTTGCTCGACCAACGCGGGGGCGTACTCGTCCGGATAGCCGACCGTGTACGTCTCCCCGCCGGCGCGCTCCACACGCACGCTGTTGTCGCGAGTGCGCATGACCACCTCGTGGACTTCGCCGCGTTCGAGCGCAACGAGGAACTCCGCGAATGTCGGCTGCGGCTTCGGCTCCTCCGCGGACATTGCGTTCACGACCGCGAACAGCCCGAGCACGACCGCCCAGATCAACACGAGCTGCTTCAAGGAGCCGGTCATGACACGAGCCTCGCCGTCGCCGCGGCGGTCGACCATCAGTTCCGCAATGCACCTCGGCGCCACGGCGACCGCTCGTGATGAGGCCCCGTGCCCATGGTCAGGCGGATCACCGCAGTCCACGATGTCGACATGCACACGCCTCTCGCGCTGTCAGATCAGGATCGCGCCCTCGCAACCAGCGCGCACGAATTGCAGAGCGCCGCGGGGACCCTCCAGACACACGCAGCCAACCCACACGCTGTCCCAACCCACGAGATCACGCTGGCCCATGTCGAAGAGGCCCTCGACCGCCTCGCCGTGGCGATGGAGCAGATGGCGAACGCCGTCGCCGACTGGTGCGGCGAGCCGAGCGCAATCATCGAGGAGAACGCACTACCGCCCGAAGCGCGCGCACTGCGCTGGCATCTCCAGTCCGTCGCGGACAAGCTTCGCGGCGCGGAGGTCGCCTGCGCGATCAGCCGGGACTGGACGCGGCGGTTGCTGGGCATCCCACCGACGGATCGATAGGCCTCGACTTGGAGCGGCAGATGGAGGCCCGCGGGTGCCGATCTGCATTGGCGCCGCCATTGGCGCCAAGCGGCACGAGCGCGATGCTGGACTCATGCACCAACCGGTCATCGCCGCAGTCGATCCGCTCCGTGAGGACATTGCGCCCGCGGCGCTGGGTCTCATGCTCGCGCGGCTGACTTGGGCGCCGCTTCTGCTTGCCGGTGCGTACTCCGTCGACCTGCATGTCGACAGCGTCTATCCGGAACTCACGCGTGCGTTCCGCGCGGACGCCGAGCAGGCCATGCGCCGGTTCGGCGCTCTCGTGGAGCAGGCACCGGGCCCGCGCGTTCCTGTTACGACCACGGTTGTGGCCTCCGCCGGCTTCCCTGCCCGCGCCCTCCACGACCTGGCCGAACAGGAGGAGGCGAGCCTGGTCGTCCTCGGGTCCTCTCGGCGCGGACACGTGGGCCGCGTGCTTCCCAGTGCCGTCACCGACCGCCTGCTCCACGGCGCCCCCTGTCCGGTGGCGGTGGCGCCGAGCGGCTTCTCGTTCGAGGATGCCGATACCGGGCCACGACTGATCGGCGTCGCGTTCACGGACACGCCCGACGGCCACGCGGCCCTTGCCAGGGGATGCACGTTGGCCTCCCGAGCACGCGGGCTCGTGCGCGTGCTGACCGTGTCCGAGCCGTTGGACCCGCTGATCACCGGCGCGCTGGAGGCCGTCGCGCTCGAGTACGTTCGCAGCGCGAGCGATGACGCCGCGGCGACCGTACTTCGCCGTGGCCTTGACAGGGTGTCCGCCGGCAGGTCGGCCGGCGGCGAGATACTGACCGGAGATCCTGCAGACGCCCTCGCGGCAGCCTCGCATGACCTCGACCTGCTCGTCTGCGGCTCGCGCGGGTACGGCCCCGTCCGCACGCTGCTGCTCGGCGGAACGTCCCACGCATTGGTACGCAAGGCGGCATGCCCGGTGCTCGTCGTCCCGCCCGGCTCGCCGACCCACACCACCACTCTGCCTCGATCCGACGAGCACGCCCTCGCGGGCTGACGAGTCCGGCCATGGCTATTGCACACGCCCACAGCGGACTCCTCGCACGCCGCCACCTTCTGGACGGCGGCCGGGTGGTCACCGTGAGGCGCGCCGTCCCGTCTGACGCGCCTGAACTCACCTTCGTGGATGCCGATGTTGAGTGCGTAGGCGGCCTCGTCGCGCTCGACAACCACGGCGCCATCGTCGGTCACGCTGCAGCCGAATCAGGTATCGCCTTGGTTGATGGCTGGTCGGAGTCCGGGCTCGCCGCGTTGCTAGCCGACTGCGAGCCGGCCGTGTGGTGGCCTGATCAGACTTCACGAGCCCACTTGAAGCCACCGCGCCGTCGCCAGCCCCGCGAGACCTGACCGTGCTCATGCGCCTGTCCTCGCTGCCGCTGTTCTGGCGTGTGTTCTGTACGAACGCTGCCGTGCTTGTACTCGCGTTCCTGGCGCTCGTCTTCGCGCCGGTGACGGTATCGGTGCCCCCGCATCTCACGGAGCTGATCGTGCTGGCGGTCGGGCTCGCGGGCATGCTCGCGATCACCCTCGCGCTCCTACGTCCCGCGTTCCGTCCGCTTGACCAGCTCGCCGAGACGATGCGCCGCCACGATCCGCTGTCGCCGGGCCTCCGAGCGCACGTGAACGGCGAGCCGGACGTCGCCACGCTGGCGCAAGCCTTCAACGACATGCTCGACCGGCTCGAGTCCGAGCGGCGTGAGAGTGCCCGCCGGGCGTTGATGGTCCAGGAGCGAGAGCGACAGCGGATCGCTCGCGAACTGCACGACGAGGTCGGCCAGACGCTCACCGGGGTGATGCTTCAAGTCGAGAGCCTGGCGGCAGTCATCCCCGACGAGCGGCGCGAACAGCTCGACGAGCTGCGCGAGACCGCCCGCCAGGGAACCGAGGACGTCCGAAGGATCGCCCGTCGGCTACGGCCGGAGGCACTCGAGGACCTTGGGCTACAGAGCGCGCTCGCGGCGCTCGCGGGCCGGATCGGCGAACAGGCACACATCCGCATCGGTCGGCACCTCGAGCCGCAGCTTCCCCTTTCCGAGCAGCAGGAGCTCGTGGTCTACCGGGTCGCGCAGGAGGCACTCACGAACGTCGCGCGCCACGCGACGGCGGAACGAGCCCACCTGCGCCTTGAACGCGACGAGAGCTACGCGGTCCTGATCGTCCGTGACGACGGGCGCGGCCTCAACCCGGGGGCGCGCTCGTCCTCACACGATCCGCGGGATGCGTGAACGCGCGATGCTCATCGGAGCCGAACTCGCAATCGGCCCCGCGCCAGGACGAGGCACAGAAGTGAAGCTGACCATCCCACTCGACCCCCGTCACACATGACGACTCCCCTGAAGACCCGCATCCTCGTAGCCGACGACCACCCAGTTGTCCTGCGAGGACTCCGGATGGTGCTCGACGCCCAACCCGACCTCGAAGTCGTCGCAGAAGCGACCGAGGGCGACGAAGCGGTCGACCTCGCCCTGTCGGAGGATGTCCACCTCGCGATCCTGGACATCTCGATGCCCCGCATGACAGGTCTGCAGGCGGCGCGGGAGATCACCCGCCGCGCGCCTAACGTGCGCGTGTTGATGCTCTCAATGCACGACAACGAGCAATACCTGTTCGAGGCGATCCGCGTCGGAGCAGCGGGCTATGTGCTCAAGAGCGCAGTCGACCGCGACCTCGTCGAAGCCTGTCGCGCGGCCATGCGAGGCGAGCCGTTCCTCTACCCCGGCGCAGTCCGCGCGCTCATGCGTGAATATTCGAACGCGCCGCGCCGGCGACAAGCTCCACGGCCAGATGCTCACTCCTCGCGAGGAGGAGATCCTCAAGCTCGTCGCCGAAGCACACACCAACGACGAGATCGCGGAGATGCTCGTCATCAGCAAAAAGACCGTCGACCACCATCGCGCGAACATCTCGAGAAGCTCGGCATGCCCGACCGCGTCGAGCTCACCCGTTACGTGATCCGCCGCGGGCCCGTCCAGGCCGAGCGGGCGCAACCGCACCTTGCACGACGCCACGTGCGGCCCGGCACCCTATCGCCTCGAGTGATGCTGGCGCCCACACTTTCAGCCAATGCTTCGCGTCGCCCTCCTGGATGATCACCCCGCCGTCCTCGCCGGCTTGCGCCGGCTCATCGCTTCCGAGCCGGATCTGACGGTCGCGGCCGTCGCCTCGACCGCCCACGAGCTCGCACAGGAGCTCGACGGCATGCGGCCCGACGTGCTCGTGCTCGACTATGACCTCGCGCGCGACGACGGGCTCTCGCATTGCCGCCGGATCAAGAGTCGCCCGCAGCCCCCGGCGGTGATCATCTACTCCGCGTACGCGGGCCCGGCCCTGACGCTGGCAGCTCGCGCTGCACAGGCGGACGGCGTAGTGGACAAGTCCGAGCCCGTGCGAACGCTGCTGACCGCGCTGCGCAGAGTGGCGCTCGGCGAGGTCGTGCTGTCACCGGTCCCTCGCGACGTCTTCGAGGCAGCGGTCGCGAGGCTCGAGGATGACGATCTGCCCGTGTTCGCGATGCTTCTCGACCGCGAGCCGCTCGACTCGATCGCGCGCGCGTTGCGTACCAACGAGGCCGAGGTCAGCTGGCGCGCGCAAC
>CAVXIU010000018.1:0-59056 GCA_963761995.1 uncultured delta proteobacterium
ACTGGCCCCCGGCGTTCGACGACGTCGCGCACGATCGAGACGTACTCGCGCGTGCGGGCCAGCGGCTTGGCGAACGGCTCGCCGTACCAGCCTTCGACGACCTGCGGCCCCGACACCCCGAGGCCGAGCACGAAGCGCCCGCCGCTCAGGTGGTCCATCGTCATCGCGGCCATCGCGGCGGCGGTCGGGCGGCGGGCGCTGATCTGCATGATCGCCGTCCCGAGCCGGATCCTCTCGGTGTGCGAGCCCCACCAGGCCAGCGGCGTGAGCACGTCGCAGCCGTAGGCCTCCGACGTCCACACCGAGTCGAAGCCCAGGCGCTCGGCCTCCCGGACCGACTCCAGCGCACTGGGCGGCGGTGGTCCCGCCGCCCAGTAGCCGGTGTTCAGTCCGAGCTTCACTTGCCCCAGATCTGCTTGAACTCGTCGCGGTAGCTCTCGACGACCGGGAACAGGCCCTCGGTGGCCTCCGCCGGCATGTTGTCCGGCTTCACGATCCACATCGGCGGCTGCGCCTGCTCGACCGGGACGCCCGCGAAGTGCCGGGCGAGCGCGTCGAGCATCAGGTAGTCGACGGAGTAGTAGTCGAACGGGACGACGGACTCGATGTTGCCGGCCGCCATGTCCTGGAACGTCAGCGTGTCCCCGCTCTGGCCGACGAGCTTGACCTTGTCGGCGAGGCCGGCGGCCTTGAGGGCGGCCGGGAGACCCGCGCCGAGCGCGTTGCTGACGGAGAGGACGACGTAGTTGACCTGCGGATGGCTGCGCAGGTACGACACGATCCGGTCCGGAGCGTCCTTGCCGAGCGACGTGACCGGGATGTCGAGCGAGCCGTACGTGCACTCGGGGCAGAACTGCTTGTACGAGGTCTCGAACTGCGACCCGAGCGTCTGAAGGATCTGGAAGGCGGAGATGTTGACGTAGAGCGTGTCCGCCTTGCCATTGCTGTCGGCCACGACCTCGGCCGCCAGGTTCTCGCCGATCTTCCCGCTGTTCTCCTTGCCGGCGACGTTCCTGAGGATCCCGTCGCCCTCGGACTCGATGCTGCAGCACGTCACGAACGCCACGCCCTGCTGCTCGGCCTTCTCGATCTGCTTGGCGACCGCGTCACGGTTGACCGCGTTCAGGATCACGCCGTCGGCGCCCTGGCGCAGAGCGGTCTCGAACGCGTTCTGGAGCTGCTCGGGCGAGCCGTCGGTGCCGATCGTCGAGGCCGTCCAGCCGAGGTCGGCGGCGCCCTGCTTGATGATGTCGCCCTGGATCTCGCACGCCTCGACGCCGCAGCTGATGAAGGCGATCTTCTTGCCGGCTGGAACGTCCTTGTCGATCGCGGCCGTGAGGCCGATGCTCGTGGGGCGCGTGGTCGCCTGCTCGGCCAGCGACAGCGCCTTCTCCACGCCGGCGCCGCCGCCTGCAGCGGACGAGCTGCTGGAACCACTGTCGTCGCTGCCGCAGCCGACCGCGACCAGGGCGCCGCCGAGCACGACGAGCGCGAGTCCCTTCCTCAACCGATGGACTGACATGTGCTGCTCCTCCTCTTGCAGGTTTAACGTGATGGAGTTCGAAATTCAGCCGGCGCGCGTGCTGCGACGCTGGATGCCGGTCAGCGCCAGCGCGGCGATCAGGACGACGCCGACGAACATGTCCCCGGCCCACTGGGGCGCGTTGGCCAGCGCCAGGCCGGTGACGCCGGTGCCGAGCAGCAGGACGGCGATGATCGTGCCGCCGGCGTTGAAGCGCCCGTGCTTGAGCTGCGTCGCGCCCAGGAAGGCGGCGGCGAACGCGGGCAGCAGGTACGGCGTGCCGGCGGTCGGCGATCCGCTTCCGAGCATCGACGCGAGCACGATGCCGGTGGCGCCCGCCAGCCCGCCGGACGCCACCAGCGACACGAACCGCAGCCGGTCGGTGCGCACGCCCGCGAGCCGCGCGGCGTCGGGATTGAAGCCGGTCGCGTACAGCCGCCTGCCGGTCGCGGTGTGCTCGAGCAGATACCAGATCGCGACCGCCACGACGACGCAGTACACGACTCCGAGCGTGACGCCGTCGACGTTGGTCTGGCCGATGTTGGCGAAGGCGCCGGCGAGCTTGGCGTCGGTGATCGGCACCTCCTTCGTCACCATCGTGACGAGCGCGGCGATCAGCGAGCCGGTCGCCAGCGTGGCGATGAACGAGTCGATCTTCATGACGACGACCACGACCGCGTTGATCAGGCCGATGCCGAGCCCGACCGCCAGTGCCAGCGCGATCGCCGGGACGAGCGGGACGCCGTTCTTCGCGATCAGGTGCGCGACGACGACCCCGGTGAGCGTGATCACGCCCGCGAACGACAGGTCGAAGACGCGTGCCGAGAGCGGGATCGTGACCGCCAGGGCGGCCAGCGCGGTGATCGCGTTGGCGTTGAGGATCTGCTTCGCGGTGTCGAGGTTCGGGAACGTCGCCGGAACCCAGAGCGAGAACAGCACGATGATCCCGAGCCAGACGTAGACCGCGCCGACGCGGTCGAACGCGAGCGCCTGGGCGAGCCGCTTCGCCCGTGGCAACGCGGTGCGCGCCGGCGCGACCTGCTCGGGGGCGGCCGGCTCGGTGGCGGCCTCGGGGACGGATGTCAACGTCATCGATCTTCTCCCTCCATGGCGCTCAGAAGCGCGTGCTCGGTGAGTCCTTCGCCGCCGAGCTCGGCGGCGACGCGGCCGTCCCTGAGAACGACGACGCGTGTGCACATGGCGAGCACGTCGCCGGCGTCCGAGGACGACAGGACGACGGTCAGGCCGTTGCGCGACAGCTCCGCGATCAGCTCGTAGATGGCGACACGGGTTCCGATGTCGACCCCTGCAGTCGGTTCGCAGAGGACGAGCAGCGCGGGCTCGCGCACGAGGCAGCGCGCCACGACGACCTTCTGCTGGTTGCCGCCGCTGAGCGTCGAGATCGGGGCGCCGGGGCCGGCGGTGACGACGCCCAGGCGCTCCGTCCACTGCTCGACGAGCTCGGCCTCGGCGCGCTTGTCGAGCCGTCCGCGGCGACCGAGGCGGCCGAGCACGGAGAGCGACAGGTTCTCGCTGACGGCGAACTCGGCGACGATGCCCTCACGCCCGCGGTCGGCGGGAACCAGCGCGATGCCGAGGTCGCCGGCGTCGGCGGCGTCGCTCCAGTCGGTGGACCGCTCGGGGAGCCGGATGCGACCGCTGACGGCGTGCCGGGCGACGCCGGCGAGCACGTACGGGAGCTCGAGCACGCCCGCGCCCGCAAGGCCCGCGATCCCGAGGATCTCGCCGCGGTGGACGTCGAGGTCTGCGCCGCGCAGCCAGCGGCCGTGGACTTCGCGGGCCTCGAGCACCACCGGCGCGTCGGGACGCGCTGCCACCGGCGCGCGGTAGTCCGGATCGACCTCCTCGCCGACCATCAGGCTCGCCAGCCGGGCGGCGTCGATCTCGGGGACCGCATGGGTGGCGATCACGCGGCCGCCGCGCAGCACGGTCACGCGATCGGCCAGCTCGAAGATCTCGTCGAGGCGGTGCGAGACGTAGAGCACGCTCGTCCCCGCGCCGCGGACCTCGCGCACCATCGCGAACAGCCGCTCCACCTCGTCGTGCGGCAGGACTGCGGTCGGCTCGTCGAGGACGAGCGACGCCGCTCCCGCCCTGCCAGCCCTGCAGCGCCGCGGCGATCGCGACGACGGTGCGCTCGACGGGCGTCGCGGCGGCGAGTGGACGGTGGATGTCGATGTCGACGCCGAAGCGCGCGAGCACCCGGTGGGTGTCCTGCGCCTGCTCGCGCCAGCGCACCCGGCCCATCGCCCCGGAGGCGAAGCCGCCGCGCAGTGCGAGGTTGTCCATGGCGTTGAGCTCGAGCACGAGGCCGAGGTCCTGGTGGACGAAGCGCAGCCCCTCGGGCACCGCGTGGCCGAGATCGAACGGCCTGCCGTCGATCTCTGCCTCGCTGCCGGCGTCCGGCGTGTGGTAGCCGGCAAGCGTCTTGATCAGCGTCGACTTGCCGGAGCCGTTCTGGCCCACGAGCGCGTGGATCTCGCCCGGCCTGATGTCGAGCGACGCGTCGATCAGCGCGCGCGTGGCACCGAACGTCTTCGACAGCCCGGTGATCTGCAGGGCCGGGGGCATTGGAGCAATCCCATTGCGCTCGGGTGCTGATTGTGCGGCGACGCTCATGTCGTGCGAATCTCTCCTCACAGAACTGAACTGAGTTTAGGTCGAGCGGCATTAGAGCACCGCTGGGGTAGTTCTGTCAAGGAATTCATCAACTGAAGTCACGTCATTCTGCTTGACAGACGCTCGCTTGAGCCATAGTCTGAACCGAAGTAGGGTCAGATTCCGTTCTGGTCTGGCCCCGAGGAGACGACGAGAGCGAGAGCCCTGGCTATGAGCGTCCTGACCGACCCCTCCACCTATCCGATCTCGGCCGCCGCCGCGCGGCAGCTCGATCGGTCCCTGTTCGGCCACGTCGCCGACGGCGAGGCCGTGCCGTCGCTCGACGGCGGGACGATGCCGGTGATCGATCCCGCGACCGGCGAGCAGGTCGCCACCGCGGCGGCGGGCTCGGCTGCCGACGTCGACCGCGCGGTCAGGTCCGCGCGCGCGGCGTTCGACGACGGTCGCTGGCGCTACCTGGCACCGCTCGAGCAGGAGCGGCGGCTGCGCGCCTTCGCCGCACTGCTCGCCGAGCACGGCGACGAGCTCGCCGACCTCGACGTGATCGACTCCGGGCTGCTGCGGATGTACGCGGGGTTCATCGTCCAGTTCGCGGTCGACGGGCTCGACTACTACTCGGGCTGGCCGTCGAAGCTGCACGGCAGCATCCCCGCCGTGCCGCGCGAGTTCGCCGTCTACCAGGTGCGCGAGCCGATCGGCGTGGTCGGCGCGATCCAGCCGTGGAACGGGCCCACGGCCGCGGCGGCGGCGGGCGCGTTCGCCCTCTGCGCCGGCAACAGCGTCGTCCTCAAGCCGGCCGAGCAGACGCCGATGACGGCCGTCGTGGTCGCCGAGCTGGCGATCGAGGCCGGGATCCCGCCGGGCGTGTTCAACGTCGTCCAGGGCGACGGCGAGACCGTCGGCGCGGCGCTCGTCGCGCATCCGGACGTCGACGCGATCACGTTCACCGGCTCGAACGCGACCGGGCGCGCGATCCAGGGCAGCGCCGCGGCGCGCGTCAAGCGCGTGAGCCTCGAGCTCGGCGGCAAGAGCCCGTCGATCATCTTCGAAGACGCCGACCTCGAGGCCGCGTCAGCGGCGGCGATGATGGGCGTGTGGGGCGCCTCGGGGCAGGTCTGCACGTGCAGCACCCGCGTGCTGATCCACGAGAGCGTCCACGACGAGGTCGTGGAGCGGATCGTGGAAGGGTCTCGCGGGATCCGCATCGGCGGCGGCTTCGAGGCGGACGTCGACATGGGCCCGGTCGTGTCGGCCGAGCAGCTCGAGCGCATCCAGCGCTACGCGCGCATCGGCCAGGACGAGGGCGCCGAGCTGGCCCTCGGCGGCTCGCGCCACGGCGACCGGGGCTACTTCCATCAGCCGACCGTCTTCACCGGCGTCAGCAACGACATGGCGATCGCGCAGGAGGAGATCTTCGGGCCCGTGATGGGCGTACTGAAGTTCTCCTCGGAGGAAGAGGCGTTCGCCATCGCCAACGACGTCGAGTACGGGCTCGCCGCCGGCGTGTGGACGAACGACATCTCGCGTGCCCACCGCGCGACCCGCGCGCTGCGCGCCGGCACCGTGTGGGTCAACACGTACCAGATGGTCTACCCGTCGGTGCCGTACGGCGGCGTCAAGCAGTCCGGCCACGGCCGCAACCTCGGCGAGGCCTCGCTCGACGAGTTCACGCAGACCAAGAGCGTCTGGATGAAGGTGGCGTGACATGGCTGCTCCGACCCTCAGCACCGATGCGATCCGCACCCTGCAGGACCGCCTCGACATCACCGATGTGCTCTATCGCTACGCGTCGACGATCGACCGCTTCGACCACGCCGGCCTGCGCAGCGTGCTGGCCGACGACCTGTTCGCGCAGTACGGGAACGCAGATCCGGTGGTCGGCGGAGATGCCGTCGCGGCCTGGATCGGCGAGGCGATCGCGCCCGTCGTCTGGCAGCACCACCTGCTCAGCGTCTACCACGTCGAGGTCGACGGCGATCGGGCGAGCGCGCTCGTGTACCACACGTCGTACCAGGGCTTCGAGGGTGAGCCGGACAAGGCGAAGCTGCTCGTCGGGCGCTACCACAACGAGCTGCGGCGCGAGGAGGACGGCTGGAGGATCAGCCGGCTCGTGCTCGAGATCCTGTGGGGCGAGGACAAGGTCGACGCGGACGGCTATCTCGCGCTGATCGGGGGCCGGGGCCCGCAGGCCTGATGCGCGCCGCCGAGCCGTTCGCACTCGCGCAGCTGGAGCTCCGCAACCGGCTCGTTGGCACCGCCCACGGGCGTGGGATCATCGCCGACGGGCTGCCGCTGCCCGAGGACGCCGAGTACTGGCGCCGGCTCGCGGCCGGGGGCGTCGCGATGCTGACGGTCGGCGGCACGGTGGTCGCTCCCGAGTCCACGTGGCGGCGCCGGATCACGACCGAGGCGTGGCGCCCCGAGGCGGCGGCGGGGATGGCCGCACGCGCGGATGCGATCCGCGCCGAGGGTGCGGTCGCCGCCTGCCAGCTCGTGCACCTCGGCCGCGAGACGACCGGCGCCGAGCAGTGGTTCGCTCCGGTGGCGCCGGCCGCGGTGCGGTCGCCGCGCGAGCCAACCCGGCCGCGGCCGCTGACCGCCGGCGAGGTCGACGCGGTCGTCGAGGGCTTCCGCGTGTCGGCGGTCAACGCCGCCGCGGCGGGGTTCGGAGTGATCGAGCTGCACGCGGCGCACGGCTACCTGCTCGCCCAGTTCCTGTCGGCGGGGGCGAACCCGGGCGCGAACGCCGATGAGCGGCTCGCGATCGTGGCCCGTATCGTGCGGGCGATCCGCGCGTCGGCCCCGGACGTCGTCGTGGGCGCTCGGCTGTCGATGGGGGACGAGGGCGGTCTGAGTCCGCAGCTGCTCCCGCGCGTCAGCGAGCTCGTGGACTACGTCAACCTGACGGTGGGCGTGCGCACGACGTACGTGCGTGACATGGGGACCGAGGAGCCGCCGCTGCTCGGCGACGTCTCCCGGCTCCGGGAGCTGGTCGACGGGCCGCTGCTGATCTCGCACGCCTTCCGCACGCCGGACGCGATCGAGGCCGCTCTGGCCGCCGGGGCGGACCTCGTCGGCATGGCGCGCGCGCTGATCGCCGACCCGGACATGCCGCGCAAGCTGCTCGGCGGCCGCGAGGCGGAGATCCGGCCGTGCGTAGCCTGCAACGAGGACTGCCGCGCCTTCGACCCGGTCCTGCTGTGCTCGGTCAACCCGGAGCTCGGGCCCCCCGGCGCGGAGCGCCGGCCGGCCGCGCCCCTGGTCGTGCGCCGCGGCGCGCCCAACGGCGGGCGCGTGGCGATCGTCGGCGCCGGGCCGGCCGGGCTCGAGTGCGCGCTGACGCTGGCCGACCGGCGGGACGTCGTGCTGTTCGACGCGCGCGAGGCGATCGGCGGCCAGCTCGCCGTCGCGGGCGCCGCGCCCAACCGCCACGGGTGGCGCGCGCTGCTGGACTTCTACGCGCACGCGCTCGAGGGCGTGGAGCTCCGGCTCGGCGCGCCGGCGCGCGCGGACGATCTCGCGGGCTTCGACGAGGTGGTGCTCGCGATCGGCAGCACCGAGGAGCTGCCCGAGCTGCCCGGCATCGAGCGCGCGCTGCCGTCGTCGGGGGCGATCGGCGAGCGCCTCAGCGGGCGCAGCCTGCTGGTGGTCGACGACGGGTTCGGGTGGTGGCCGTGCGCGAGCGCGGTCGAGCTCGGCGTCGGCGCGGGGTTCGAGACGATCACGGTGGCGACGCCGGCCGCGGCCTTCGGCGGCGCGCTCCCGCCGGAAGGTCGCGTGCAGCTGCTGGCGCGCCTGCGCGGCGCTCCGCTCGACGTGCGCCCGTTCACCGCGCTCGACAGCCTCGACGAGAACGGCGCGGTGCTGCGGAACACGATGTCCGGCGCCGCCGGGCGGGTGCCGGCGGACGCGGTGGTCGTGGTCGGCGAGCGCGTCGCGCGCGACTGGCGCGCGCTGGTTCCGGACGCCGCGACCGTGCGGGTGATCGGGGACGCGCTCGTGCCGCGCAAGGCGTCGCACGCGATCGCCGAGGGACGCGCCGCCGGCGAGTCGATCGCGCATGCGCGGCCACGCGCCGCCACGATCCTGGGGACCGTCTGATGTTCATCGTCGCCATCCCCGGGACGGTGTGATGCTCGACGGCAAGGTCGCGATCGTCACCGGCGCCGGACAGGGCCTCGGCCGCGCGATCGCCGTCGAGATGGCGGGCCGCCGGGCGGGCGCGGTCGCCGTCGTCGACCGCAACGGCGCGGCCGCGGAGGAGACCGCGGAGCTCGTGCGCGCGGCGGGCGCGCAGGCGCTGGCCATCGCCTGCGACCTGCGCGACCGCGACCAGATCGAGGCGATGGTGGAGACGACCGTGGAGCGGTTCGGCGCGCTCGACGTGCTGGTCAACAACGCCGGGATCATCGAGAGCGTGCTGACCGCCGACTGCGCCGTCGACACGCTGCCGGACGACGTCTGGGACGCCGTCTACGAGACCAACCTGCGCGCGCCCTGGCTGGCGACCAAGCTCGCGGCGCCGCACCTGCGCCGCTCGACCCGCGGGCCCAACATCGTCAACGCCGGCTCGGTCTCGTCGTTCGTGGCCTTGGAGGGCGGGCCCGCCTACTGCACGACCAAGGGCGGCGTCGCACAGCTCACGAGGGTCACCGCCGTCGATCTCGGCCCGACCGTGCGCTGCAACGCCTACTGCCCGGGCGTGATCGCGACGCCGCTGGCCCGCGCGCACATCGAGAGCGGCGACGACCCGCCGGCGCTCGAGCGAGAGCTGATCGCGCCGCAGATCCTCGACCGCATGGGCACCCCCGAGGAGGTCGCCAAGCTCGTCTGCTTCCTCGCCTCCGACGACGCGTCGTTCATCACCGGAGCCCTCTACACGATCGACGGCGGCCACCTCGCCTGGGGCAGCTCGCGCTCGGGCTGAGCGTCACGCGATCCGGACGAGCGTCTTGCCGATCGTGTCGCCCCCCAGCATCCGAGCGAGCGCCTCGGGCGCGTGCTCGAGTCCCTCGACGATCGTCTCGCGGTAGCGCAGCCGCCCGTCGGCGAGCCAGCCGCTGACCTCGCGCGCCATGTCGGCCAGCCGGTGGAGGTGGCTGCTGCCGCGGAAGCCGCGCAGCGTGAGGTCGTTGGCGGTCGCCTGGAAGAGGTTGGCCGGGCCGCGTGCCCGGCGGCCGTACTCGGAGACCGCGCCGCAGAGCGCCACCCGTCCGCGCCGGCGCAGCGCCCCCAGGGCCGCCTCGAGGTGGTCGCCTGCCACGCAGTCGAAGTAGACGTCGATCCCTTCCGGTGCCGCCGCCCGCAGGAGCTCGGCCACCGGGCCGGCCCGGTGGTTGAAGGCGGCGTCGAGGCCCAGCTCGTCGAGCAGGTACACCACCTTCTCGTCGGACCCGGCGCTGCCGATCACGCGATGGCCGCGGAGCTTTGCGAACTGCGCCGCGAGGCTCCCGACCGCCCCGGCAGCGGCCGACACCCAGACGACGTCGTCCTCGCGCAGCCCCGCCACGTCGAAGAGCCCCGCATACGCGGTCAGACCCATGCCGCCGAGCGGGCCGAGGTACCGCTGCGCGGGAGCGTGGTCCGTGTCGAGCCGCGTCAGCGTGCCGAGCCCGCCGAGCGCCGGCGTCCCGGCCGCCACGACGGCATAGTCCCGCCAGCCCGACGCGTGCCAGACGGTGTCGCCCGCCCGGAACCCCACCGCACGGGACTCGACGACCTCGCCGACGGTCATGATCCCGTCCATGGCCGACTCGAGGACGAACGCGGCGAAGTAGCCAGCCGGCGCCCGCGACGTCAGGCGCAGCCGGAGCCCGGGATCCACGGACGTCCAAGTGTTCCGGACCAGGACCTCCCCCGACTCCGGCTCGCGCACCGGAACCTCGACGACGCGGAAGTCGCTCGGTCGCGGCTCGCCCTCGGGATACGCGACGAGCTGGACCTCGCGGCCGATCGCCGCCGACCGGTCACGGCGGCGAGGCCCCCGGGCGGTCAGCGGCTCAGCACCGTGCACGCGCTGACCCCCGGCGCGCCGTAGACCTGGGTGAAGCCCACGCGCGCCGGTCCGGCGATCTGGCGCTCACCGGCCTCCCCGCGCAGCTGGAGCACGACCTCGTGGACCTGGCGCAGGCCGGACGCGCCGATCGGCTCGCCGTTGGCGAGGCAGCCGCCGTCGGTGTTGACCGGCAGCCGGCCGTCGCGGTTCGTGGCGCCGCTCTGGATCAGCGCCTCCTGCTCTCCGTGCTCGCACAGGCCGGTCTCGGCGAGGTGCATGACCTCGGCGCCGGACTCGGTGTCCTGCAGCTGGGCGACGTCGACGTCCTCGGGCCCGATTCCCGCCTGCTCGAACGCCGCGGCGGCCGCCTCGGACGTCGGCGACGGTGCCGAGTCGATCGGGATCGAAGGACTGAACACCTCGAAGGAGCCGAAGCGCCGGGTCCGGAACGCGACCGAGCGTAGGTACACGGGCGTGCGCGCGAGGGCACCGGCGCGCTCGCCCCGCGCCAGTACAAGGGCGACCGCCCCCTCCCCCGGCGAGCAGAACATGTACTGGGTCAGCGGGTGGTTGACCATCCTGGAGGCCAGCACCTCGTCCTCCGACAGCGGCCGGCGGCGCCACGCGTTGGGATTGCGCGCGCCGTTGGCGAACGCCTTCGCGGCCACCTTGGCGAGCGTCGACGAGCTGATGCCGTGCTCGGCCATGTAGCGCTGGATCTTCATGGCGAAGAACTGGGTCGTGAGCATGAGCCCGGTTTCGCCGTACCAGGCGCCCAGCCCCCAGTCCTCCGGCCGCGGGTTGAACGCGCCCGGCGGGTGCTTGTCGAAGCCGACGACGAGCGCGATCTGCGCGGCGCCGGCCGCCAGCATCGCGTGCGCCGTCGCCAAAGCCGAGCCGCCCGTCGCGCAGCCGTTGCGGACGTTGATGAACGGCACGCCGGTGAGCCCGAGCACCGAGACGGTGGTATCGGCGTTCCCCGCCGCGTCGGATCCGCCGGCGGCGAACTCGACGTCCTGCCAGCCCACGCCCGCGTCGGCCAGGGCGGCTCGGGCGGCGACCGCCGCCATCTCGAGTCCCGACACGCCCTCGTGGCGGCCGAACGGGTGGATGCCCACCCCAACGACGGCGACGTCAGTCATCCGGCCGGAAGGCGTAGGTGAGCGCACCGCCGGCGCCCGGCGCCGGGATCAGCACGAGCTCCATCGGCATCCCGATCCGCAAGCGGCTCGGATCCGCCTCGGTGAGCCGTGCCTCGACGCGCAGCTCGCCCGGCAGCTCGACGTAGCCGACGCCGTACGGCTCGAAGTCCTCGGCGGCGCCGGCGTAAGGCGGCTTAGGCGGGAAGCACTGGATCGTCCAGGTCCACAGGATCCCCCGGCGGGCGAGCCGGCGCTCCTGCACGTCGCTCGACGTGCACGCGGCGCACGAGCCCTGGCGCGGGAAGGCGATGACCCCGCAGCGGCGGCATTCGGACCCGATCAGCTCGGGCGCCTCCGCCGACCCCGCGACCAGGCCGTCGGCGACCGCGACGAAGTCAACCGGCATCGACGGGCGCCGGGTCGAAGGCGACCGCCGGCGACCGGGCGACCATGTAGCGCACCATCCGCCCGGCGCCGTCGAGCTGCGCGACGGCGAGGAAGGTCCCGATCCGCTCGCCGCTGTGGTAGCGGGTCTCGCCGAGCGCGAACTCGACGTCGCCGGCGCCGCCGCCGGACAGCACGTGGTGCGCCCAGTCGCTCATGTCGCCGGCGTCGATGAACGCGCGCAGCTCCTCCCGGCCGCCGACGAGCTGGCGGCTGGCGCGATCGGCGCCGCGAGCCCACTGGATCGAGAACTCGACGTCGTCGGCCACGAGCTCGAGCGACGAGTGCGGATCGGGGCCGTCGAGCGCCGCGAAGTAGCGCTCGAAGAAGGTCACGCGGCGGCCCTCGGGCGGCCGAGCGCCTCCGGCGCGACGCCGATCAGCGCCAGGCTGCGGTCGGTGAAGAACTCGGCGATGCGGTTCAGGGCGACGATCCCGTTCGGCCGGTACCAGTGCCAGACGCTGTTGTAGAGGCCGAGGATCGCGCGCGTGAGCAGCCGCGGGTCGTTCTTCGGGATCGCCCCCTGCTGCATCGCGTGCGAGAGGAAGCTGGCCCAGGCGAACTCCAGGTCACGCGTGCGCGCCCGCGCGGCCTGCCGCGCCTGCTCCTCGCGCGGCGAGCCGCTGCGGGCCGACAGCAGGCCCTGCTCGGCGACCAGCACGCGGTTGCGCTGGATGTCGCGCTCGGAGAGCTCGAAGCAGTCCTCGATCACGGTCATGAGGCGCTCGAGCGGGTCGACCGCGCCGTTCGCGGTCAGCGCCTCGAAGCGGGAGCGGAAGCCCTCGATGGCCTGGTCCATGATCACGTACAGGCAGTGCTGCTTGGACTCGAAGTAGTGGTAGAGGGCGGTCGGACCGACGCCGACGTCGGCCGCGATGTCCGCCCACTTCGTGTCCTCGTAGCCGTCGCGACCGAACCGCTCCGTGGCCGCGGCAAGGATCTCTTCGCGCTTCGTCCCGCGTGGCTGAGCTGAACTCATCTCAGTTGTAGCCTACCAGCGCGGAGTCGTTCGTGCGAGCGGCGATCTGCTGCACGATCTCGCGCTTGACCGGCTTCAGGGACGGCGTGCGCGGGAACTCGTCGAACACCTCGATCGACTCGGGCCACATGTACTTGGCGACGCCCTGGCGCTCGAGGAACTCCTGCACCTCGGGGAGGGTGGGCGCCCGCTCGCCGGCCTTGAGGATGAGGGCGGCGCAGGCGCGCTCCTCCAGGCGCTCGTCGGGCAGCGGGACGACCGCGGCCTCGTGGACGGCGGGGTGCCGGATCAACACCGACTCGAGCTCGGCCGGCACCACGGTCACGCCGCCGCGCCGGATGATGTCCTTGCTGCGGCCGACGTAGATCAGGTGGCCGTCGTCATCGAGGTAGCCGAGGTCGCCGGTGCGGTAGCCGCCCCAGCTCGTCAGCGTCTCCCTCGTCAGCTCGTCGTTGCCGAGGAAGAAGAGGAACCGGCTCGGGCCGTTGACGACGACGTCGCCGACCTCGCCGGCGGGCAGCGGCGCGCCCTCGTCGTCCAGGATGCGGATGTCGGTGCCGTCGTACGGGCGGCCCTCCGTCGTGAGCATCTTGGCCTCCGGCTCCCGCAGGCCGTGCGCCGCGTGTCCCGGCACCTCGGACAGGCCGTAATCGGCCAGCGGGGGGATCCCGAACGCCTCCTGCATCGCGAGCCGCCGCTCCGGCGTGAGGCCGGGGGCGGCGAGCACGCGCATGGACGACAGGTCGCGGGTCGTGGCCTGCGCCGCCAGCAGGGTGTCGGCGGCGTGGGTCGGCATCAGCAGCACGTAGGTGCAGCGGTGCTCCTCGATCAGCCGCAGGCCCTCCTCGGGCTCCCATCTGCTCATCAGCACCCCCGTGCCGCCGTTCAGCAGCACGGGGAGGTACCCGAAGACCAGCCCCCCGACGAAGCCGAACTCGGTCGCGACCAGGCAGCGGTCGTCGCCGGTGAGCTCCCAGCGCCGGCAGACGCCCTCGGCGGCGTACCGGAGCGTGTTGCTCGAGTGCACGATGCCCTTCGGCTCCGACGTGGTCCCGGAGGAGTGCATGACCATCGTGATGTCGTCGGCCCGGCGCTCGCTGCGCTCGTCGACCGCGTCCTCGGCGATCAGCTCGTCCACGGTCGCAGGGGCCAGCGTGATCAGCAGCTCGACGAGCGGCGCCGCCTGCTCGCACTTGGCGACCTCCTTCTCGCCGCCGAAGCCCACGATCGCCTTCGCGCCCGTCTGCCCGGCGAGCGCCGAGAGCTGGGTGACGTTGAACATCGGGGGAAGGGGAGCGAGCACCACGCCACGGTGCAGGCAGCCCAGCAGCGCAACCGCCGCCTCGAGCGAGTGGCGGCCGAGGAGCAGGACCACGTCGCCCGGCTGCACCGCGCCCGCGGCCAGGCGGGCGGACAGCGCGACGGCGGCGCGCCGCAGCTCGTCGTAGGTGATGCGCCGGTCGCCGAGCACCAGCGCGACCTTGTCCGGTTGCGCGCGTGCGTGCGCGGCGAAATCACTCCACAGGTCGCCCGGTCTCCAGTATCCCTGGGCGTAGTACCGATCGGCCTCGGCCTGGAAGCTCAGCGTGGACATGCTCAACCCTCGTCGCTCTCTCTCATTGTCCCTCGTTTGGCCGCCCGCAGAGTAGCTGAACTAAACTCAAATGTGAAGTCCCGCTCCGCAGCGTGCTCCAGCACAGCCGCAGATGACTGATACGATCTCAGTTCATGCAACTCGCTGCCACCGAGTCCGAGCGCCGGCTCCAGGACGAGATCCGCGGTTTCCTCGCCGCCGACCAGCCGGACGCCGCTCGCCTGCCGCGGTCGCTGGAGGCCCGCATGGAGGCGCTGCGCGCCTGGCAGGCCCGCTGCTACGGCGCGGGTTACGTCGGGCGCGCGTGGCCGCGCGAGTTCGGCGGCGGCGGCGGCCCGGCGGCCGAGCAGATCGTCATCGACCAGGAGCTGGCGGCCGCCGGAGCGCCCGAGTTCGCCAACGTGGTCGGCCTCGACGTGCTCGGGCCCTCGCTGCTGCGCTTTGGCACCGACGAGCAACGCCGCCGCCACATCCCGGCGATCCTCTCCGCCGAGGAGATCTGGTGCCAGGGCTTCTCGGAGCCCGATGCCGGGTCCGACCTCGCGTCGCTGCGGACGCGCGCCGAGGATCGCGGCGACCACTTCGTGGTCAGCGGGCAGAAGACGTGGGTCTCGTGGGGGCAGTTCGCGCGCTGGTGCGGCGTCCTCGCCCGGACGAGCGACGACGGGCCGAAGCACCGTGGGATCTCGATGCTGATCGTCGACATGCGTTCGCCGGGCGTCGAGCTGCGCCCGATGACCCAGATCACCGGCCATGCCGAGTTCTGCGAGCTGTTCCTCGACGACGTCGTCGTACCCAGGGCGAACCTGCTCGGCGAGCTCGGCGACGGCTGGAAGATCGCGATGCACACGCTCGGCCACGAGCGCGGCACTGCGGCGCTGCCACGGCAGGTCAAGTTGCGGACTTGGCTGGACCGCGCCGTCCGCGTGGCGGCCGAGCGCCGCGTCGACGGCGAACCGCTGATCGACGATCCCGGCGCCCAGGTCGCCCTGGCGAGGGCGCTGATCGGCGTCGAGGTCCTGCGCCACCACGCGTACCGCACCGTCGGCGAGTTCCTCAACGGCGGCGCCGTCGGTCCCGACAGCTCGAGCGTCAAGCTGCTGATGGCCGAGGCCGAGCAGCGGCTGGCGGCGACCGAGCTCGAGGTGCTCGGACCGACGCTGGAGCACGCCGAGCCGGAGGCGGCCGAGGAGGACGAGTTCTGGCTCGAGACCTACCTGTACTCGCGTGCGGCGAGCGTGTACGGCGGCACGCAGCAGATCCAGCGCGACATCATCGCCAACCGGGTCCTCGCCCTTCCCCAGGAGTAGCGCAAGTGGATCTCGAGCTCAGCGACGAGCAGCGGTGGCTCAGCGAATCGGTCGAGACGCTGCTCTCGCGCGAGGCGGAGCCCTGGGCCGGCCTCGTCGAGTTCGGCGCGCTGTCGGTCGGCGGCGACGACGGGTTGGGCGCCGTCGAGCTGTGCCTGATCGCCCGCGCGCTCGGAGCGCACCTGGTGCCCGTCCCGTTCCTCGGCAGCGCCGCCGTGCGCTTCGTCGCCGGGGTCGAGCTCGGGCAGGACGCCGTGGCGCTCGCCGTGCTCGAGCCCGGGGCGAGCTGGGCGGCAGCGCCCGAGGGCACGGTGCTCCGCGATGACAGCGTCACCAGGCAGACTACGGTCGCGCCCCTCGCCGTCACGGGCCGCAAGGTGGCGGTCGAGCACGCAACCGCCGCGGACCGTTTCGCGGTCGTCGCAGCCGGGCCACAGGGCCCGGTGCTGGCGCTTGTGGACGCCGCCGCGCCGGGGGTCGACCGCTCCCCACAGCCCGTCCTCGATCCGACGCTTCCAATGTCCGCGGTCGATTTCGCCGCTGCCCCGGCTCGACCCCTCGGAGGCAACGCGGTCGATCGGCTGGCGACAATCGGCGCGCTGCTCGCGGCCGCGGACGCGGTCGGTGCGGCGGGTTGCATGCTCGACGATGCCTGCGCCTACGCGGCTGAGCGGCGACAGTTCGGCCGCCCGATCGGCAGCTTCCAGGCGCTGCGGCACCTGCTGGCGGACCTCTACGTGCGCCAGGCCAGCTCGTGGTCCTCCGTCCTCTACGCGGCGGCCGCGCTCGACGAGGGGGCCGGCGATGCGGCACGGACCGCCTCGATCGCCAAGGCGTACGTCTCGCGGGCGGCCCGCGAGGTCGCCCACGGCGCAATGCAGGTGTTCGGCGGCATCGCCGTCACGGCCGAGCATCCCGCACATCGGTACCTTCGCCGGATCATGGTGCGCGAGCGGCAGTTCGGGGATGCGACCCATCACGAGCGAGCGCTCGGGCGGGAGCTCGCGTCGACCGCCGTCCCCGCGACCGTGACGTGATGGCGACCGGGTTCAACGACCCCACCGCGCAGCGGCTCGAGCCGATCACGACCGGCGCCGAGCCCGACGTCGTCGGCCCGCTGCTCGCCGGCGTGCTGCACGATCCCCGCTGGGCGGAGTGCGACGTCGCGCTCATCTCCGGCGGCAAGTCCAACCTCACCTACCGCGTCGCGTGCGACGCCGGCGAGGTCGTGCTCCGCAGGCCCCCACTCGGCCACGTCCTGCCCACCGCGCACGACATGGTGCGCGAGCACCGCGTGATGCACGCGCTCGAAAGCACCCCCGTCCCCGTGCCGCGAGTGCTGCACCTCGGCAGCCCCGGCGGGCCGCTCGGCGTGAGCTTCTACGTGATGGAGCGCGTGGTCGGCCACGTGTGCCGCAACGCGCTGCCGCCGGGCTACGCGGACGGACCCGAGCCGCGGGCGGCGATCGGAGCGGCGCTCGTCGACGTCCTGGCCGACCTCCACGCCGTCGACCCGGCGGCGGTCGGCCTCGAGGGCTTCGGCCGCCCGGCCGGCTTCGTCGAGCGCCAGCTGCGCCGCTGGTCGCAGCAGTGGGAGGCCTCGAAGGCGGGCGAGCTGCCCGCGCTCGACGGCCTGCGCGACGAGCTGGTGCGAACGCTCCCGCCGCAGCGCGCCGCGACGATCGTGCACGGCGACTACCGGCTCGACAACACGATCCTGCACCCGACGGCGCCCGGCCGGATCGTCGCGGTGCTGGACTGGGAGATGAGCACGCTCGGCGACCCGCTGACCGACCTCGGGACGCTGCTCGCCTACTGGAGCGAGGGAACCGACGATGCCGTGCTCGGCGCAGCGCGCGTGATGGCGCCGGTCACGGCCTCCGAAGGGTTCCCCACCCGGGAGGAGATCGTCCGCCGCTACGCGGCGCGGACGGGCTTCGACGTGTCGGACGTCGAGTGGTACCAGGCGTTCGCGTTCTTCAAGCTCGCCGTCGTCTGCCAGGGCATCGCCGCGCGCGCCGCCGGCGGCGCGATGCTCGGCTCGGGCTTCGACGACGCGCAGCGGCTGGTCGCGCCGCTCGTCGCCGCGGGCCGGCAGTTGATCGGCATGTCAGCGGGATAGACGCCAGATCGCCAGCGGCCGGTTGAGCAGGCGGATCTCCTGACGACGCCTCACCGCACGGCCATCCCGCCGTCGACGCTGAGGACGTGGCCGGTCACGAAGCTGCTGCCCGAGCCGAGCAGGAAGAGCACGGCCTCGTCCAGCTCGCCGGCCCGGCCGCCGCGGCCGAGGGGCGTGCGGTCGAGCAGGAACGGGGGGAAGGCCTCTGGGTCGTCGCCCAGCTCGGCCGTCATCTCCGAAGCGAAAAACCCCGGTGCCACCGCGTTGACGCGGATGCCGTGGCGGCCCCACTGCGAGGCCAGCTCGCGCGTGAGGCCGATCATGCCCGCCTTGGAGGCGACGTACGCCGCGTCGGGGATCTGGCCGATCGAGCGCAGGCCCATGACCGATGCGACGTTGACGATCGAGCCGCCGCCGTTGGCTCGCATCCGGCTCGCGGCCAGGCAGGAGAGCGCAAACGGTGCCGTCAGGTTGACGTCGAGCACGCGCGCGAACGCCTCGCTGCTGGTCTTCAGGGCCGGCGCGGTTGCGCCGACGCCGGCGTTGTTGACGAGCCCGTCGAGACGGCCGTGGCGCTCGATCACGGTCTCGAGCAGCCGGTCGCGGTCGCCGGCATCGGTCACGTCGCACGCGACGGCGTGCACACCCGGCAGCTCGCGCTCCAGCCGTGCGAGCCGGTCGGCCCGCCGTGCCGCGAGCACGGGGGTGGCACCTGCGGCGGCCAGCGCCCGCGCGACCTGCTCGCCGAGACCAGAGCTGGCGCCGGTGACGATGATGACCTGGCCCGTTAGACTCATTTGAACTCACTTCAGTTCTATCACGATCTTTGTCAGCTTTCAACCGCATCGACGGCGATCGCCATCGCCGCTGGTAAGGTTCATCTGACTTCAAGTTCAAGAAGGAAAGCCGTGCCTCAACCCCGCCAAGCCCGCAACGGACGATCCAACAATCGAGGGGCTCCGTCGTCGCGCAGCAAGCGTGCCGCGATCCTCGAAACCGCGACCGAGCTGTTCGGCCGTGAGGGCTACGAGCACAGCAAGTGGGCCGACGTCGCGACCGCGGTCGGGATCGGCTCGACCGCGCTCTACCACTACTTCGAGTCCAAGCTCCACTGCCTTTACGAGATCATGGCCGAGGCGCTCGAGGCCGAGGTGGAGCGGTTCGAGCGGATCACCGGCGAGCACGAGGACTTCGAGGAGGCCCTGACCGCCGTGCTGCAGGCGGCGTTCGACCTCTCGGAGCGCGAGGTCCTGCGCAACCGCCTGCTCGTCTCCGAGCAGGTGCTGGTCGGCGTGCACCGCACGTCGGCGCGCGAGGAAGAGGCGCGCCAGCTCGCGCTCGCCCGCACACGCGACCTCGAGTTCAAGTGGGCCGCTTTCCTGACCCGCGGGATGGAGCAGGGCACGATCCCCGAGGCTGAGCCCCGCCTGCTGGCGCGAGCGATCCTCGGGCTCTACAACAGCGTCTTCCACTGGTACCGCGCCCGCGCCGGACTGTCGCTCGCCGAGGTGGCCGACTTCTACGTCGCCCGCTGCCTGGCGGTGGCCGGCCTGCCGCTCGAGGCGACCCCCGTGGCCGCGACGAGCGGCCGGAGGCGCGCCCGCGCCACGAAACGCTAGCCGTACCGCGGCCTCAGGCGGCGACCTGCTCGCGGTACTGCCGCGTCTCGCGCCGGGCGATCGCCATGTGGTGGACCTCGTCCGGCCCGTCGGCGATCTGGAGGATGCGGGCGACCGCGTAGAGCTCGGCGAGCACGTGGTCCTGGGACACCCCGGCCCCGCCGTGCGCCTGGATCGCGCGATCGATCACCCAGGTGGCGACCTCCGGGGCCGCGACCTTGATCGCCGAGACCTCGATACGGGCGCCGCGGTTGCCGACGGTGTCCATCAGCCACGCGGTCTTGAGCACGAGCAGGCGCACCTGCTCGATCCTCACGCGCGCCTCGGAGATCCAGCGCTGGACGACGCCGTGGTCGATGATTGGGCGGCCGAAGGTCGAGCGCGCGGCGGTCCGCCGGCACAGCATCTCCAGCGCGCGCTCGGCCATCCCGATCGCCCGCATCGCGTGGTGGATGCGGCCGGGGCCGAGGCGCTCCTGGGCGAGCCGGAACCCCTCGCCCTCCGCGCCGAGCAGGTTCGCGGCCGGCACCCGCACGTCGTCGTAGACGATCTCGGCATGGCCGCCGTGGGGCCCGTCGTCGTACCCGAACAGACTTGTCGAGCGCACCACGTGGACCCCCGGCGTCCCCCTCGGCACGAGGATCATGCTCTGCCGCCGGTGCCGCTCGGCGTCGGCATCGGTGACGCCCATCACGATCAGCAGCTCGCAGCGGGGCGACATCGCCCCGGAGGTCCACCACTTGCGTCCGTTGACGACGTAGTGGTCGTCGTGGCGCTCGATCCGCGTGGCGATGTTGGTCGCGTCTGACGATGCGACCTCGGGCTCGGTCATGGAGAACGCCGACCGGATCCGCCCGTCCAGGAGCGGATCCAGCCAGCGCGCCTTCTGCTCCGCCGTGCCGAACAGCGACAGCAGCTCCATGTTCCCGGTGTCGGGCGCCGCGCAGTTGAGCGCCTCCGGAGCCATCCACGGGCTACGGCCCGTGATCTCGGCGAGCGGCGCGTACTGCAGGTTGGTGAGCCCGGCGCCGCCCTCGTGGACCGGCGGCAGAAACAGGTTCCACAGGCCGCGCTCGCGCGCTTGCGCCTTGAGCTCCTCGACAACCGGCGGCGTGCCCCAGCTCCCGGCCGACCGCTCGACCTCGTCGCGGAAGCGCGGCTCGGCCGGGTACACGCACTCGTCCATGAACGCGAGCAGCCGCTCGCGCAGCTCCTCGGTGGTGGCGTCGAAGGCGAAGTCCATGCCTAGCTGTGCTTCCAGACGGGGTCGCGCTTCTCGAGGAACGCCTGCACGCCCTCGCGCGCGTCCTGCGACTGGTGCGCGACGTTGCAGGTCATGCTCTCGAGCGCGATCAGCGTCTCGGTGTCGCCGTCGAGCCCGCGGTTGGCGGCGAGCTTGGTGATGCGCATCGTGAACGCGCTCTTGTCGATCATCGGCGCCACGAAGTCGGCGATCGCGTCGTCGAGCTCGTCGGCCGGCGCCGAGACGTTGGCCAGACCCCACTCCTCGCACTGCGTACCGGACAGGAGCTTGCCCGTGAGCAGCAGCTCCTTCGTCTTGCGCAGGCCGATGTAGCGCGGCAGCCGGTAGATCGGCCCGGCGCCGCCGAACAGCGCGCGGCGGATGTGAAAGTCGCCGATCTTGGCGTCGTCGGAGACGACGGCGAAGTCGCACGAGATCATCAGCTCGAAGCCGCCGGCGACGGCGTAGCCCTCAACCACCGCGACGGTCGGCTTCGCGAGGTTGAAGGCGCGGTCGAACGTGCGTGCGGACACCTGGGCGATCCGGACCGAGTTGTTCGTGGTGCCGAGGAACTCGGCGTCGAGCATGTTCAGGTCGGCGCCCGCGCAGAAGGTGCCGCCGCGGCCGCGGATGAGCACCACGCGGACCGCGTCGTCGGCCTCGGCGCGCTCCAGGGCCTCGCCGAGCTGGGTCAGCAGCCCCCAGTTGACGCAGTTCATCACCTCTGGCCGGTTGAGCCAGATCGTGCAGACCCCATCGGCGACGCGGTACTGCACGAACTCCTCCGTTGCCGTGGCTCCGTTCAACTGAGCTTCCAGGGACATTCATCGCTCCGTTCTAGACTTTACCGAACTGACTTCAACTAATGATACAGGTGTGCCCGCGGTTGGCAAGCGCTCTCGCATTACGAAGGCCGGTCCAGGCACGCGGGCCATCAGTCTGCAATACTGAAGTCAATTCATGACGGCTTCAGTCGCCATCCCGCTCCCGCTGGCGCACGTCGGCTCGGTCAACGCCTGGCTGCTGCCCGGCGACCCGGTGACGCTGATCGACACGGGGCCACGCGACGACGGCGCGTTGGCGGCGCTCGAGGCCGGCCTGCGCAGGGAGGGACTCCGGGTCGAGGACATCGAGCTGGTGCTGGCGACGCACCACCACCTCGATCACGTCGGCCTCACCGCCACGATCCAGCGCAGGTCAGGGGCGACCGTCGCGGTGCTCGACCGGGTTGCCGACTACTGCGCGCGCTACGCCGCCGAGGTCGAGGACGACCGCCGGTTCGCCCGCGCGCTGATGACGCATCACGGCGTGCCGGACCAGGTCGTCGCCGACGGCGACGAGCTCTGGGACTTCATCCGCGCCACCACCGAGGACTTTCGAGCCGACGTGCGGCTCGCCGACGGCGACCGCGTGACGGCGGGCGGGCGCAGCCTGCGGGTCGTCGCCCGACCGGGTCACAGCACCACCGACACGCTGTTCGTCGACGACCGCGACGCGATCGCCTTCGTCGGCGACCACCTGCTGGCCGCGATCTCCTCGAACACGGAGATCAGCGCACCCGACCGGGCGCCGGACGGCCGCGCCCGCTCGCGGCGGCGCTACCTCGAGAACCTCGAGCGGACGCAGGCGATGCCGCTCGCGCGGCTCCTGACCGGCCACGGCGCGCCGGTGACCGAGCACGGGCATCTCGTCGACGCGCGCCTGCGCGATCACCGTCGCCGCTGCGAGCGCATCCTCGCGATCCTGCGCGACGGCCCGCGCACGGCGTTCGACATCGCCGGCGGGCTGTGGCCCGAGCGGACCGTGGTGCAGCAGCCGCTGCTCGTCGTCTGGGAGGTGATCGGCAACCTCGAGCTGCTGCTGAGCGACGGGGCCGTGGCCGAACGGGTCGGCGACAGCGGCTCGGTGTTCGAACTGACCGATTTCGGCCGCGCGGCGACGGCCCCGCGCCGGCGTGCGCGCCGCCGGCCCGTCCCGGACTGCCTGGTCCGCCGATGAGCCGGACTCCGCCGGACGCCAAGCAGGCGCTCGACGCACGCGTGCCGTTCGACCTCTCCGGCCGCGTGGCGCTCGTCACCGGCGGCACGCGCGGGCTCGGCCTCGCAATCGCGCGGGCGTTCTCGTCCGCGGGCGCCGATGTCATCGTCTCCAGCCGCAAGGCAGACGCCTGCCTCCAGGTCGCGGCCGAGCTCCGCTCAGCCGGCGGGCGCGCGCTCGGGCACGCGTGCCACGTCGGTCGCTGGGACGAGCTCGAGCCGCTCGTGGAGGCCGCGTACGACGAGTTCGGCCGCGTCGACGTGCTCGTCAACAACGCCGGCGTGTCCCCGCTCTACTCGGATCTGGCGGACGTGACCGAGGAGCTGTTCGACAAGGTGATCGCCGTCAACCTCAAGGGCCCGTTCCGGCTGTCCGCGCTCGTCGGCGAGCGCATGGCCGCCGGCGACGGCGGCTCGATCATCAACGTCTCGAGCACCGGCGCGGTGCGGCCGACCGGCGACATCGTCCCCTACGCCGCCGCGAAGGCCGGCCTCAACGCACTGACGGTCGGGTTCGCTCACGCCCTCGGGCCGAAGGTGCGCGTCAACGCGATCATGCCGGGACCGTTCCTGACGTCTATCTCGCAGGCGTGGGACATGGACGCGCTCGCCCGGCTGACGCAGACGTTCCCGCTGCGCCGTGCCGGGCTCGCGGAGGAGATCGTCGGCGCGGCGCTGTACCTCGCCGGCGCCGCGTCGAGCTACACGACGGGCTCGATCCTCACCGTAGACGGTGGCGCGCAGTGGAGTGTGCCGTGATCAGACCGCGGTGACGAGGCCGCCGTTGGGGCCGAGCGTCGCCCCGACGTAGTAGCCGGCGTCGTCGGAGGCCAGGAACGCCACGGTCGCCGCGATCTCCTCCGGCCGCGCCAGCCGGCCGGCCGGCGTCTGGTTCGCGATCGCCTGGCGGCTGGCGTGCAGCTCGCCCTTGAGCGTGCCGGTGTCGACGTGTCCCGGCGCCACGGCGTTGACGCGGATCCCCTGCACGATCAGCTCCTTGGCGACCGCCTTGGTGAAACCGAGGATCCCGGCCTTGGCGGCCGAGTAGTGCGGATGGCCGGTGCAGCCCTCCACGCCGCAGACCGAGGCCATGTTCACGATGGCGCCCGTGCCGCGCGGCGCCATCAGGCGCGCCGCGGCACGGGTGCAGAAGAACGTGCCGTCGAGGTGAACGGCGAGCAGTCGGCGCCACTCGTCGTCGCTCAGGCGCACGAGCGCGTCGAGCGGCGTCTGCACGGCGCCGGAGAGCGCCTCGCGCCGCTGCGTCGCGAGCAGCGGCATGACGCGCTGGAGGTGCGCCGCGCCCACCGCGCCCGCGTTATTGACGAGGATGTCGATCGGGCCGAGCTCGCGCTCCACACGCGCGAGCGCGTCGTCGACCGCGGCGCTGTCGCTCACGTCGGCATGGACCGCGAGGCCCGCCCCGATCGCGTCGATCGTCGCCTGGGCCGCTTCGAGCCGGACGTCGAGCGCCGCGACGCGGGCGCCGCCGGCGGCCAGGCGGTGGCAGATCGCCTCGCCGATGCCCGACCCGCCGCCGGTGACGACCGCGACCCTCATCCCGGCACCGCCACGAGCCGCCCGTGGCCGGCGCCGGCGGCGAGCCGCTCGTACGCGGCCGGAACGCCGGCGAGCGGGATGCGCTCGATCTCGATGTCGATGACGCCCTCGCGGGCGAGCGCGACGACCTCCGCGAGCTCCACGCGCGTGCCCCAGTTCGAGAAGATCACCGACGTCTCGAGCGGCACGTCGCGGAAGCGCATCGGGAACGTCCCGCCGGCCAGCCCGATGACCGACACGTGCCCGCCGGCGCGGACGGCGCCGGCGGCAAGCGCGAGCGTGTCGTCGCTGCCGACGCAGTCGACGACCAGCGCGGCTCCGCGGCCGCCCGCGGCGCGCCGCAGGTCGCCTGCTGCCAGCTCGCTGGCCTGCAGCGCCACGTCGGCCCCGCTCCGCGTCGCGAGCGCGAGCGCCTCGTCGCGGATGTCCACGGCAACGACGCGCGCCGGGCTCACCGCCTTCAGGAGCTGGACGGCGACGTGACCGAGGCCCCCGACGCCGATCACGACCGCGCTTGTCCCCGGCCCCAGCAGATCGAGCGCGCGGCGAACGGCGTGGTACGGCGTGAGGCCGGCGTCGGCGAGCGGCGCGGCAACGACCGGGTCGAGCCCGTCGAGCGGGACCGTGAGGCGGGGTGAGGGCACGACCACGTACTCCGCCAGGCCGCCATCGCAGCCGAGTCCTGCGCCACGCCCGTGCCGCGTCCCCTCGCAGAGATGCTCGGCGCCGACGCTGCAGGCCGGACAGCGGCCGCAGCCCCATGGGCCGTAGACGAGGACAGGCTCGCCCGGCTCCACGCCGTCGGCTCCCGGGCCGAGCGACGCGACGGTGCCGGCGACCTCGTGACCGAGCGTGAACGGCAGCTCGTACGGCAGCGACCCGGCGGGCCAGTGCATCAGATGCAGGTCGGAGTGGCAGAGGCCGGCGCCGGCGACGCGTACGAGGACCTCGCCTGGACCGGGTTCAGGCACCGGGACGTCGACGAGCTGGGCGGGGTGCTCCCACGCGGTGAGCCGGATCGCCTTCATGCGAGCGACGATACCAAATGAACTGAAGTCATATCAATTCTTTGCTACTGTGAGTGCCGTCATGTCCACTTGGTTGAAGCTCGTGCTCCGCCTGGAGCGGGCGATCGGAGGCCCGGTCGAGTCCGCGGTCCACAGCGACCTGTACTTCGACGTCGTGACGGAGCTGAACCGCGGGACGCGGCGGCTCACGGGTGCGGTCGAGAGTGTCTCCAAGCGCAGCCTGCACGTGCTCAACCTGCCCGCGAGCACCGACATCCGGCAGCTCCGCGAGCAGCTTGCGCGCATGGACCGGCGGCTGCTGCAGATCTCGAAGGAGCTCGAACAGCTCGAGGGCGAGCGGAGCTAGCCGTGGCGCTGCAGCTGAGCCCCGCCGACCTGCTCGCATCGGTCAACCGCGACGTCGAGCGGTCGTATCTGCGCGCGCGCAACGGGCTCCGCTACGTGCGTGGGAGCAGCCGCCCGAAGCTCGGCACCACACCCAAGGATGTTGTCTGGCGGCGTGACAAGGTGCAGCTGTGGCGCTACCGCCGGGACGAGCGGGCCCGCTTCGCGCAGCCGTTGCTGATCGTCACGAGCCTCGTCAGCCGGAGCTACATCCTCGACCTGCTGCCCGGGAGCAGCGCCGTCGAGTTCCTGCGCGACCATGGCTTCGACGTCTTCCTGCTCGACTGGGGGATCCCGGACGAGCTGGACGCCGACAACAGCCTCGAGACGTACGTCGACGAGCACCTCCCCCGTGCGGTGGCGGCGGTGCGGCGCGAGACGGATTGCGAGGAGCTCTCGATCGCCGGCTACTGCCTCGGCGGCGTGCTCTCCGTCCTCTACGCGAGCGGTCACGACGACGCGGGCGTGCGGAACCTCGTGCTGATGGCGACGCCGGTCGACTTCGGCGAGATGGGGCCGATGGTGGCGGCGCTGCGCGAGGGCCGGCTCGACCCCGAGGACCTCATCGACGGGACCGGAAACGTGCCGGCCGACGTGCTCTACAGCGGCTTCTTCATGCTCGCGCCGACCACGATCGTCGCCCAGCGCGCGACGCTGCTCGAGCACCTGTGGAACGACGAGTTCGTGCGTGGCTTTCAGGCGATGGCGCAATGGACGCGCGACCAGGTGCCGTTCCCCGGCGCGGCGTTCCGCGAGGTGGTCGAGCTGTTCGTGCGCCGCAACGCGCTGCTGGACGGTTCGCTGCGCGTCGGCGGTCGCGACATCGACTTCGCGGCGACCGGCGCGAACGTGCTCAACGCGATGGCCTCGAAGGACACTGTCGTGCCGACGGCGGCGGCCGAGCCGATCGCCGACCTGGTCGGCCGGCCGGAGCGCCGGCACGAGCTGCGGCTCCCGGGGGGCCACGTCACGTTCGGGACGGGCCGGTCGGCCTTCCAGCACAGCCTGCCGAGCCTCGCCGGCTGGATCGCCGCGCACAGCGACGAAAGGGGAAGCTGATGGACATCAGGGCGTTGGAGCCCAGCGACCGCGAGGCGCTCGAGCGCTTCGTCGGCCGCGTGCCGGAGGGGGATCGCACGTTCTTCAAGGAGGACGTCGAGGCCGCGACGGTCATCGACGCGTGGACGCAGCCGGGTCCTGCACGCGCCGTCGCGGTGGCGGGCGGCGAGGTCATCGGCTACGTCGCGGTGGTGCCGCTCCATGGCTGGTCGGACCACGTCGGCGAGCTGCGGTTGATCGTCGATCCCGGCCATCGCGGCCGCGGGATCGGCCGCGCGCTTGCGCGGCGCGCCGTCCTGGACGCGGTCGAGCTCGACCTGCGCAAGATGGTCGTGGAGGTCGTCGCCGACCAGGAACCGACGATCGGCATGTTCCGAGCCCTCGGCTTCGATCCCGAGGCGCTGCTGACCGACCATGTCCGCGACCAGTCGGGCGCGGTGCGCGATCTCATGATCCTTGCCCAGTCCGTGGAGGCGCAGTGGTCCGCCATGTCCGTCGCCGGCATCGCGGACGAGCTGTGAACCCCCGGGTCGACGAGCTCCTCGAGGCCGCCGTGAACGGCTATGAGGACATGGTCGGCCGGTCGTGCGACCTGCAGCGCACCCTCGCTCACACGCTGGCGTTCGAGCCGGCGCGCTCGATCCTGAACGCGACGGCGGACCTGACGAGGGACATCGGAGCGGTGCAGCTCTCGGGTGCCCGCTGGCTGCTCGACTCATGACCGGGCTGCACTGGGAGAGCACCGGGAGGGGCGACCCGGTGCTGATGATCATGGGCCTGGGCCTCAGTGGCGGCGCCTGGTGGCGCACCGTCCCGGTGCTGTCTCGCTCGCTGCGGGTCATCACCTTCGACAACCGCGGAGTGGGGCGGTCGCGGGCACGCTTCCACAGCTACACCACGGAGGCGATGGCAGACGACGCCGTGTCCGTGCTGGACGCGGCCGGTGTCGAGCAGGCCCATGTGTACGGCTTCTCGCTCGGTGGCATGGTCGCGCAGCAGCTGGCCTTGCGCCACGCCCACCGCGTGCGCTCGGTCGTCCTCGGAGCGACGCACGCGGGTGGGCCGCGCGCCGTCCGGCCGAGCGAGGACGTGATCGCGTTCTTTCGCAGCAGGGCGAGCATGTCGCCCAAGGACGCCGCCCGCGCCTCGGTGCCCTTCAACTACGGACCGCGCTGCCGGCGCGAGCACAAGGACCGGATCGCCGAGGACATCCGGCGCCGGCTCGCTCACCCGTTTCCGGAAGGCGCCTACAAGGCGCAGATGGTCGCCGCCGCGCTGCACAACTGCTACCGCCGGCTGAAGCGCATCGAGGCCCGGACGCTGGTCGTCCACGGCCGCCACGACCGTGTCGTGCCGGTCGCGAACGCCGAGCTCCTGGCCGGGGGAATCCCCCACGCGGAGCTGCGGGTCCTCGACGGGGCAGGCCACCTCTACTCGACCGAGCAGCCCGACGTGGACGAGGAGATCGCGCGCTTCTTCCGGGAGGGCGGATGAGGCCTGACGTACGCGTCGCCGACGTCATCCGCCGCCACGCCGCGGAGCGGCCGAACGCGGTAGCGCTTCGCCACGGCGGGCGCGAGCTCACGTACCGGGTCCTCGACGAGCGCTCCAACCGGCTCGCGCAGGCGCTGCTGGCACACGGCGTGGGCGCTGGGGCACGCGTCGCGTACCTCGACCGCTCGGCCCCAGAGATCGTCGAGCTGCTGTTCGCAGCGAGCAAGATCGGCGCCGTGCTCGTGCCACTCAACTGGCGGCTCGCGCCGCCCGAGCTCGCTGCGGTGCTGACGGACGCGCGCGCACCCCTGCTGATCGCCGGTCCCACCTACCGCGATGTGGCCGAGGGGCTGCTGGGGCGCTTGTCGCCGGCGCCCGAGCTGATCGTGGTGGGCGACGATTACGAGCGCCGGCTGGCGGCATGCGAGCCGCGCGACCCGGGCGGCCGCGGCGACCCCGGCGACGTGATCGTCCAGATGTACACGTCCGGCACGACCGGCGTCCCCAAGGGCGTGCTGACCACGCACGGCAACCTCGCCGTCACGGCCCAGACGTCGCGGCGGTGGGCGTTCGACGAGCGCTCGGTGAGCCTGACCCCGCTGCCGATGTTCCACATCGGCGGGATCGGCTGGGCCTACTGCGGGCTATGGCACGGCGCGACCACAGTCCTGGTGAGCGAGTTCGACCCGGCGAGCGTCCTCGACATCCTCTCCCGCCAGCGCGTGACCAACGCCGTGCTGGTGCCGACGATGCTCCAGCTGCTGACGGCCATACCGGACGCCGCCGAGCGCGACTACTCGGCCCTGCGCGCGATCGCCTACGGCGCGGCCCCGATCACCACGGCCGTGCTCAAGGCCTCCCTCCGCACGTTCGGCTGCGCATTGCTGGGCCTGTACGGACTGACGGAGACCACCGGCGGCGTGGTCGCGCTCGAGCCCGAGGATCACGACCCCGGCGGCCCGCGCGAGCACCTGCTGCGCTCGGCCGGCCGGCCGTATCCGTGGGTCGAGCTGCGGATCGTCGACCCAGCGAGCGGCGAGCGCCTGGGGCCGCACGCGGTCGGCGAGGTCTGGCTGCGGGGACCGAACGTCACCCCGGGGTACTTCAACCGCCCCGTCGAGAGCGCCGCGGCGCTGACGCCGGACGGCTGGCTGCGCACCGGCGACGGCGGCTACGTCGACGAGGACGGCTACCTCTTCCTCGCCGACCGGATCAAGGACATGATCGTCAGCGGTGGCGAGAACGTGTATCCGGTCGAGGTCGAGGAGACGCTTGCCCAGCACGCCGACGTCGCCGACGTGGCGGTCATCGGCGTGCCCGACCCACGCTGGGGCGAGGCGGTCAAGGCGCTCGTCGTTCCGCGGCCGGGCGCGCGACCGGCGCCGCAGGAGCTGATCACGTTCGCTCGGGAGCGGCTCGCCGGGTACAAGCTCCCGCGCTCGGTCGACCTCGTCGACGAGCTGCCGCGGACCCTGAGCGGCAAGGTGCTCAAGCGGGAGCTGCGAGCGCGTTACTTGAACTGAATTCGTGTTGACATTAGCTCCGCGGCTTGCTAACTTGCTAACGGAGTCGTTTCCCACCCAACCCGAAAGGCAGCCGCAATGGCCACCCAGACCAAGTCCAGCCCCGTGACCGAGAGCTTCGACGCCGCCGCCGAGCGCGTCGTGGAGCTCAACGAGAAGGCCGTCTCGAACGGCAAGAGGACCGGCGCGGCCCTCCTCGACACGTACGAGAAGGCCGTGGTCTCGTTCACCGAGTCCTATGAGAAGGCGGCCGGCACCACCAAGGTCGACTGGATCGCGAGCGCCGCAGCCGCGCAGGCCGACCTCACGCGCGACGTCGCCAAGGCGTACACCAGCGCCGCCCGCGAGCTCGTCTCCTGAGCCTCCTCCCGCTACGACGGTCGCGGCGTCCCGGCGTCGCGACCGTCAGCGGGAGTGCGCGCCGCCCCGCTCGACGAACGCCCCGTAGACCTCGAGCAGCGCCTGCCGCTGGCGCGCCGTGAGCTTCGGGTCGGCGCGGATCGCGGCTGCCACCGGGAGCTCCTCGTCCTCGGCGGCGTCGTCACCGGCCCGGCGCGCGCCGTGTTCGTACAGCGAGTCGGCCGACACCTGCAGGTTCTCCGCGATCGCGTCGAGCACCTTCTCGGAGGGCTCGCGCAGCCCGTGCTCGATCTGTGACAGGTACGGATTCGAGATCCCGACGAGGTCGGCCAGCTGGCGCATCGAGAGCTCCTGCAGCTCGCGCTGGCGGCGAATGAACTCGCCGAGGGGAGACGTCATGGGCATGGACCCTAGTGACGTCCCGGGACCCCGTCGCGCGCGTCAGCGCCTGCGGCGGGCGTCGATGTCATCGCCGTCCGGGCAGATCAGCAGGGACGCAGCGACAAGGTCGCGCTGGCTGCGGGCTGCGGGGCGGCGGAACCGGAGGTCCATAACCCTGGGAGGATCGACCTCCAGGGCCCTGATGGATTTCTGCTGCTCTGGGCTCATCGCGTATCAAAATCTATCTGACTTCAGTTCAAAGTCAAGATCAAGCGCGAAAAAGAGCAGCGGACGCATGATGTCAGCGGGGCCGCTGCCGCCTTCGAGACCTGGCAATCCGCGGCGCGTCAGACGCTGACGGGCGATCTCGACGGCGACCGCTTCGGCCGCCAAGCGCCGTAGCGCGCTCGCGCGGATCTGCCACGCGTTTTCAGCGATACCAACTCGCCGGGTATGTTCCACCCGCAACTGGAAAATCGAGTCGTCATGGCGGATTTCGGCGCCTTCGATGGCGAGACCCGGACTCGAACCGGGGACACCACGATTTTCAGTCGTGGACCAGAATGTCTCTAACCGCTGCAGAATCCCTGCAAATACGCGCGTTAAGGTGCGACGTCCGAGCGTGGCCGATCCTCGCAAATTGCGGTTGTTTACCGCGGATTTGGGCACTGAGATCCGTCTCAGTGCCCAATCGCCCCCGATGTCGTTCACTCGGCGGTGGCAAGGATGACGTCGGAGGCCTTGAGACGGCGGTGACCTGCTTGCCCTTGTCGCGCCACACTTGAAGGCCATGAGCGGCCAGCGCGAGCACTGGAAGCGCATCTACGCCGAGAAGGCGCCGGACGTGGTCAGCTGGTTCGAGGCGGCCCCGCGCGCTTCGCTGGCGATGATCGACGAGCTCGCCCTGCCGCTCGACGCGCCGATCGCCGATGTCGGGGGCGGCGCGTCGCACCTCGCATCCGAACTCGTGGACCGCGGCTACACGGACGTCACCGTGGCCGACATCTCCGGCGAGGCGCTCGAGCGCGCCCGCGACGGCTTCGCCGCGGAGGAACGCGTCACCTGGGTCATCGCCGACGTCCGCGCGCACGACTTCGGCCGCCGCTTCCGGCTCTGGCACGATCGCGCCGTGTTCCAGTTCATGGTTGCCGCCGAGGACCGTCGCGCCTACGTGGCGGCTCTCGAGCGCAGCCTCGATCCCGGGGGTCACGCGATCCTTGCGACCTTCGGGCCGGACGGCCCGACCCGCTGCAGCGGCCTGCCGGTGGCCCGCTACGGCGCCCGTGAACTCGCCGCCGAGCTCGGTGCCGGGCTCGACCTCGTCTACAGCCGGGAGGTTGTCCACACCACGCCCGCCGGAACCGCGCAGCAGTTCATATACGCGCGGCTTCGCCGATCGCAGCCGTCTCGCGACGGGGCAACTCGGTCGACGGACGAATGAGCCCCGTGGCCCGCACCACCGTCGCGCGCCTGCTGGACGAGGCCCGGGCCGGCCTGGAGCGGCTCCAGCCCGCCGCCGCGCTCGAGGCCCAGCGCCAAGGCGCGGCGCTGATCGACATCCGCTCCGAGCCGCAACGAGCGCGGGACGGGCTGCTCCCCGGCGCGACTACGATCGCGCGAAACGTCCTCGAGTGGCGCCTCGATCCGGCCTGCCCGCAACGCGACCCCGAGCTTGCGCGCTCGGATCGCAAGGTGATCCTGATCTGCGACGAGGGCTACCAGTCCAGCCTCGCCGCCGCCACCCTGAGGCGGTTCGGAATCGACGCGACGGACGTCGTCGGCGGCGCCCAGGCTTGGCGAGCCGCCGGCCTGCCGGTCGAGCGCGCAGGATAGACGCAGACCAGCCGGCTGGCCCTTGGGCTCGGTCTCCGTAACCAACGAGTCGCCTTCACCTATGGCCGACACGCCAGCCTTCACGGCATTCATTGGGGCTCGAGGTCGCGACCGTCTACTACCGGAACCCCACACGTCGTGCGCCTCGCGACAGGGGCCTGACCGAGGAATCGTCGTCGCCGGCCGCGGGTCCAACCACCCGACCATGGCCCTCGCCGCCGCTCCGCCGCGCGTTGTGCTTCCGACGTGGCACCCTGTCCCGGATGGCTGCGAGTACCCTCGTCCGCACGCCCACGGGTCGGTGACGGCTGGATCCGGCGCGGAGGCGCAGCTGGTCGCCAGCGCCCAGGCGGGGGACCCCGAGGCGTTTGAGCAGCTCGTCAGGCTGCACGCCGACCGACTGTACGCGGTCGTGGTCCGGGTCGTGGGCGACCGGCAAGAGGCCGAGGAAGTGGTGCAGGAGACGTTCCTTCGCGCCTGGCGCGGCATGGGACGCTTCGGCGGGCGGTCGCAGTTCTTCACGTGGCTGTACCGGATCGGTGTGAACGAGGCCACCCGGGCGCACGAGCGCCGGCGGGGGCGACCGCTTCCGGCCCCGCTCGACGAGGGGCCCGGCCGCGCCGCTGACGAGAGCAAGGCTCCGCACGTCCGCGCCGAGGCGCACGACCTTCGCGAGGCGCTGGAGGCCGCGATCATGGATCTGCCGATCGCCTACCGCGTGCCGCTCGTGCTGCGCGACGTCGAAGGCCTGTCGACCGCCGAAGCGGCGCACGCGATGGGCCTCGGCGAGGCGGCGTTCAAGAGCCGCCTGCACCGCGCGCGCCTGGCGGTGCGCGCGGCCGTCGAGCCGTACGTGACCGACGAGGACGACGCATGATCCGCGGACTGCTCGCCAGGCGCCGGTTCGTGCGCGACCACCGCTGGACCGGTGCCCGGCTCTCGGACTACATCGACGGCGAGCTGAAGCCCGGAGAGCACGCACGGGTCGAGGAGCACGTCCACTGGTGCCCGGACTGCCGCAAGCTGCTCGATTCCTTGCGCCGGACCGTCAACGCCCTCGTCGGCCTGCGGGTCGCGGCACCTGACAGCGTGGCGCCACGGGTCATCGATCGTCTGCGCCGCGACGGCTGACCCTCGCCGCCCACAGCGGTTCAGAACGGCCAGCCGTCGAACCGCCTCAGGCCGCGGTGAGCGAGGTGCCGGTCGAGCCCCCAGACTCGCCCCGACGGCACCAGCGCGAGGATCAGCAGCGGAACCCACTCGTGCGGCTGCTCGAACGCCCAGCGCCCGCTCGACAGGTAGACGAGCTGGAGGAAGAGCTGCTGACCGAGTGCAGCGAGCGCCGCGCCGCGGCTCGCGATGCCGAGGATCAGTGCGGCGCCGGCGCCGAGCTCGAGCGCGGTCACAAGCCACTGAAAGACGTCCCAGCTCGGCAGGATCACGTCGTTGACGAGCTCCGGCAGCAGCGGAAGCTCGGTGCCGTCGCCGCCGCGCTGGTTGGTCTCGAACTCCAGGATCCGGCGGGCCTCGGCCTTGTTGATCAGGAACGAGCTGTACGGGCCGACCTCAAGGCTGCGGAACTCGAACAGCTTCGCCAGCCCGTTGGTGAACAGAATCAGGCCGAAGAAGATCCGGAACGCGGCAAGTCCACGCGCGGTCGCTGCGGCTGACATGTCAGTGAGACCGTGGCGGGGTCGAAACGATTCGGCGGATCACGACGCGTCGTCCCGGCGCCGCCGGCGACCGTCCGCACGCGCGACGGACGCCAGCCCGTCCAGGCCGGCTACGGCGCGCGCGAACCGCGAACTCGGGCACTCGGCGGCGACGGCAACCGCGTCCGCGAACGCGTCCACGTCGCGGAGCGCCCGCAGCTCCGACCACCGGAGCCCCAGCGTGGCCAGCCGCTCGCGCTGGGCGTCCAGCGTCCGCGGACTGCTCATCGGCACGCCTCGCAGCGCGCGCGGGTGCACTCGGCGCAGGCCGATGGCCCAGTAGCCGCCGTCGACCGCGGGTCCCAGCACGGCGTCCTGGGTGCGCAAGGCGCACAGCCCGTCGACCAGGTCCTCCGGCCGGACTTGCGGCGTGTCACCCGCGATCACCAGCGCCGGTCCGATCGCCGCGAACGCGGCCGCGAGCCGCTGGTCGAGGCCCGCCCCGCGCTGGGGAACGACGTCAATCGAGGCCGGCAGCCACGGCGGAGGCGCGCCGTCGAGGACGACCACGCGCCGCGCAGCAGGCGTCGCCTCCATCGCAGAGACGACGTCGCGAAGCGAGGCGTCCGCCAGCTCGGCGGCCTGACCCGGCGTACACGGCGGGCACAGCCGTGTCTTCACGCGGCCGGACTCCGGCGCCTTGGCCATAACCGCGAGGGCGAGGCTCACCGGAGCACCGCCGCCATGTCGCGAACCGCTCGCAGCGTCCCGCCGGCGGTCCCCGTGACCTTCGAGCGACCCGCGCGCGCGTAGTACGGCACCGGGATCTCGACGACGCGCCAGCCCGCCGCGGCCGCGCGCAGCACCATCTCGAGCGGCCAGCCCGAGCGGCGATCCTGGACACCGAGATCCAGCAGCGGCCGGCGGCGCGCCGCGCGCATCGGGCCGAGGTCGCAGAGCGAGATCCCGGCGCGACGCCGGAGCTCGCGCGCGAGGAACCGGTTGGCGGCGCGGGCGTGCCACGGCCACGCGCCCGGCTCGGCCACGCGCGCGCCGAGCGCCAGGTCGGCCCCACCGTCGATGACGGCCGCGCACACCGCCGGCAGGTCGCTCGGGTCGAGCGAGCCGTCGCCGTCCATGAAGCACACGATCGGATCGCTCGCCGCCGCGAGGCCGGCGAAGCACGCCGCGCCGAAGCCGCGCCTCGGCTCGACCACGACCCGCGCACCCAGCTCGCGGGCGATACCGACGGAACCGTCCGTCGAGCCGTTGTCGACCACGATCGGACGGAACCCATCCGGCATGCGTCCGAGCACCCACGGCAGCGCGGCCACCTCGTCGAGCACCGGCAGGATCACATCGGGCATCCGAGCACCCATCGCCCTCCTGCGGCGCCCGACCGGGCGCCCCGATGATCACGCTCAGCGGATGCCAAGGCGCGCGTCGTGTCCGGTGTCACGGCCCCCGGCGACGCGCGCCAGGGCCCCCGCGGGAACCGCGAGCGGCGCGGTCGTCCGCGTGACCAGGAGGTCGGTGTCCAGCCTGCCGTCGCGCACCGTCGGCCCGAACGGGCTTGCGAAGGCACCGTCGGCGGTGATCGTGAGCTCCGGCTCGAGCTCGTCGAACCCGGCGCTCACCCCCATGCCGCCCGTCATCGCGCGGCCACGGCGGATGATCGGGCGCACGACGTGGTCCTCGTCGCCGACGCCGAGCGCGCGATGCAGCGCGCACAGACGCTCGCCGGCCACGGGATCGCGCGCGGCCGGATCGTCCAGGGTAGTCGCGATCCGCACCCCGATCCCGCGCCGCACCAGCTCGGGGATCGCCCGCACCACCTTCTCGAAGTTCTCCGGCCCGCGCATCTCGTCGTTCTCCTGCGGCTCTGCGCTGTCCAGCGAGATCTGGACCTTGACCGGCAGGCCCGAGAGCCGGTCCAGCGCCTGCAGCCGACGACCGCTGAACAGCGTGCCATTGGAGAGCACGATGACCGGCAGGATGCCCGACACCTCCTCCAACAGCTCCGGCATCCAGTCGAGCAGGAACGGCTCACCGCCGGTGACGCCCAGGCCCGTGAAGCCGAGCTCGCGGGCCTCGCGAGCGCGCTCGACGATCACCCGGCGGTCGAGCAGCCGCCGGCCGACCCCCGGCGCCGACTCCGTCAGGCAGTACGAGCACCGCAGGTTGCAGTGGTAGTTGGAGTAGATCCAGACGCGCGAGCCGATCCGCCCCTCCGCGATCGCATCGCCGATCGCGGTCATCGCAGACCCTCGGAAGCCAGGCGCTGGAGCGTCGCCGGCCTCACCGGGAGCTCGAGCGCAGTACAGAAACGGTTGAGCATCACGGTCGCCGCGCACAGCAGCGTCAGCTCCGCGACCTCGGGCTCACCGTAGTGCTCCTTGAAGGCGACGCTCGCCGCCTCGGGCACCGGCCCGGCGCCGCCCGCAATCGCGTCGACCCACGCGAGCAGCGCCCGCTCGCCGTCGTCCGGGAACTTGCAGGCGGCACCCGAGCGCAGCGCGCGCACCTCGTCGGCGGAGACGCCCGCGTCGAGCGCCGCCACGGAGTGCGTGAGCTCGCAGTAGGTGCACCGCAGCCGCGCCGACGTGCGCAGGATCACCAGCTCCTTCGTCCGCCCGTCGATCGCGGATTCGCCGAGCACGACGCCGATGAACGGCATCACCACGTCAAGCGCCTCCGGCACGTGCGCGAGCGACGCGACGATGGCGCTCGTCGCCTCGCCGCGGTAATACGGCCGCGCGAGCAGCGGCGCCTGGTCAGGCTCGATCAGGCTAACCCGGGGGCCCATCGACTCTCAGACCCGCTCGCTTGCGCGACGGTTCATGCGCGCAACCGTCGCCGCCGTTACAACGCACATCGCGCGCTAGCGGCACCAGATCACTCCAGAGTCGTCCGGGACGACGGACATCGACATCCATGGTCTCACGCGCCGGCCGGCCGAGGCACCGAGAAGGTTGCACATCGTCGGTACGCGTGGGTGCGGTCGAAACAGAGTCAAGACCCGCGCTGAGACCAGCTATCGAATCGGCGGCGGACCGCCGGCAAGGCAGTCGAGGCAGATCGCGCTGAAGTACACCTTGCGAGGGGCACTGGGCGGCGCGTCGATGTCGAGAACGAAGCTGTTGTTGGCCACCTTGCGTAGGCGCACCGTCGGCAGGACGAAGCGCCCGTCGGCTTCGATCTCGGCGCGGAGCGACCTCGAGCTCCCGAACTCGCGCCGCGCGACCACACGCCCAGTGCGGGGCGCCGGCGAGATCGCGCCCCGGATCGTGAGCGGCGTGTCTGAGTCGGTCTCGTAGGTGAACGCGTCGCCGCTGTCCTTCGCCCCCTCGAAGCTGACGCGCGGCCCTGGGGTCACAAACGGCAGCTGCTCGGTGCACACGTCTGCGACGGGGCGAGGCCGCTCCTTGAAGTACCGGAACGCGGCGTCTAATTGGTCGCGCAGCGCCCGCGGATCGACGTCCTCAAGCTGGCCCGCGGCGACGCCCTCGGCCGCGGCCGCGGCACCCGCGCGGCAGCTGGCGGCGACCGCGAGGCGCGCCTCGTCGCTCAAGGCCCGGTACGCCGTTCCCGACGGCGGCAGAGCAGCCGGCGCCTCGACCGCCTCGCCCCCGCAGGCGACGACGAGGGCGGCGCACGCGAGGGCCATCGCTGTGAGGGCGCGCATGAGGACGATCGCTCCACTACCGATGCTAGCCGAGGCGCATGCAGGAGGAAGCCGGATGTGGTCGCGCCGTGGGGATCAGGGATCTCGGGCGGCGCGTGGATCACGACGATGTAGCCCTGCCGCGAGGCGACGGTCTTCATGCGAGGGTCGAGAACCGCGAGTCGCGCACCGCTAATTGACGTCGCGAGCGTCATGACACGGCTAATGCGAGTACGAGCAGAGCGCCGACTCGGTGTGCCGGCTTCGGACGTCGATGCGGCAGTGGGCCGCGATCTCACCTGCGGGCGATTGCGCACCAAGAAGTGGCCGGGCGCCATATCGGGTGGGTTCGTCATCTGCGGCGTGGCCGACGCTGGTGAAGCGCGCGATCCAGCGGACGGTGGCAGCGTCGAACGCCGGGTCGTCGGCCTCCAGCATCAGACGCAGCACCTGCACAGCGTCAGCCAAGGTGACGACACTGGGGAGATCGCGCGCCGCCGAGCGTACTGAGGTGAGATCACGGCTGGCGATGGCGCGGTGGAGGCGGACGCGAACGACGGGGTAGGGTGGCGGCATGTACGAACGTACGTTCGCACGGCTGCCGGGTCGAAACCGGCCACGACGGGCGGCTGAAAAGGCCGGAAAAGGCCGACGGGCGGGGCCTTCGAACCGTTCGTCAGTGGGGCGGCTTTTGGGCGATCGCGATCATCGGCCCAATCATCGCAATTTGCGCTCGTTTCTCATGCATTCGGGCACCGGCGCGCTTGGGTGCCCAATCGCGCCGCACCTTATCGCCGCTGTCGAGACCCTGGTCACGTTGCCGTCTGCATCGAACTCGCGAGTCCGTGAAGCACTCGGCTCGTCGTCGACCACTGTCGTGGTCGGGCGGAAAGGGCGACGGCGTCGCCGGCCGAGCTCAACTCGCGCTGCAGGCCGTTACGCGGGCGTCATCTCGCGCACGACCTCGAACACGCCGTTGACGGGCACGTCCTCGACGAGTCCGTGCATCAACTGGCCGCGCCAGGAGCCGTACGTCCGCGCGTGGTCGCAGGCCTACCGCAACGACGGGCTGATCGTCATCGGCGTCCACACGCCGGAGTTCTCGTTCGAGCACGACATCGACGGCGTGCGGCAAGCCACGACGGAGCGAGCGATCGACTACCCGGTCGTGGTCGACAACGACTACGCGATCTGGAACGCCTTCGACAACCACTTCTGGCCGGCGCTGTACTTCGTCGACACGGACGGCATCATCCGCGACGACCACTTCGGCGAAGGGCGCTACGAGAAATCCGAGCGCGTCATCCACAAGCTGCTCGGCATCGAGCGCGAGCTCGTCTCCGTCGAAGGGGTCGGGGTGGAGGCCGCGGCCGACTGGGACCACCTGCGTACACGGGAGACGTATCTCGGCTACTGGCGCAGCGGGCACTTCGCGTTCCCCGAAGGCGCCGCGCCTGACGAACGCCGTACCTACGAGCTGCCCCGACATCTGGGCATCAACCACTGGGCCCTCGCCGGCGATTGGACGATCGCGGCTGAGAACGTCGTGCTCGATCGAGCCTGCGGGAGCATCGCCTTCCGAGTTCCACGCGCGCGACGCGCATCTCGTGCTGTCTCGCGGATCGCGAGAGCGGATTCCCTTCCGCGTGCTCCTCGACGGCGAGGCTCCAGGCCCGTCACACGGCGTGGACGTCGACGAAGTCGGAAACGGCTTGCTCCAGGACGCGCGCATGTACCAACTCGTGCGCGAGCACGAAACGGTCCACCAGCGGACGCTGCAGATCACGTTCCTCGAGCCCGGCGCCGAAGCGTATGCGTTCACTTTCGGGTAGCGCCCCCGCGCGCGACCTGACGTGGCCGTCGCCCCACACCCGGCGGCAGGCCGGGTCAACCTGGCGAACGATGCTCCCGTTCAGGTTCCGCTCTACGAGCGGCGACACGCGCGTCGGCGTGCTCGCGAACCCCTCGGGCGAATGCGAGCCGGAGCTCCTCCTCATCGAGGCGTGGGCCCGGGACGTCTGCGTCGTCGACCTCGGCACGAGCGCCGAGCCCAGCAGCTTGCCGGCGGGCTGCGAGCTCGTCATTGCGTTGGGCGGCGACGGGACCATCGTGCGCGCGCTCCAGCTCGCGATGACGCACCATGCGGCGGTGCTCGCGATCAACTTCGGCGACGTGGGGTTCCTCGCCGACAGCGGCAGCGACGACCTCGCGGCCGCGCTCGGACGGATCGCCCGCGGCGAGGCGCAGGTCGAGGAGCGCATCGCGCTCGCGGCCACGGTGCACGGGGAGCCGCCACGCCGCATGACCGCCTTCAACGACATCGTCGTCGCGCGGGTGCCGGGATTCGGGACGGCGCGGCTGCGCGTCGACATCGACGGCCAAGCGATGCTCGCGCTCGCCGGCGATGGAGTCGTCATCGCCTCGCCCACGGGCTCGACGGCCTACACGCTCGGTGCCGGCGGCCCGGCAGTGGCGCCGACCCTCGACGCGATCGTCCTCACGCCGCTCGCCAGCCAGGGCAGCCCGCTGCGATCGCTCGTCGTCGACGGAGCCGACACCGTCCGCGTCACGAGGGAGCCGTCGAGCGCACCGCTGAGCATCGAGGTCGACGGCCGCACGACCGTGGAGGTCCCGGCGTTCGCGTCGCTCGAGGTTCGCGCCGCGCCGCGCAAAGCGCGGCTGGTGCGCACGCGGCCGCGTGCGTTCTACGCCGACCTCGCCGAGCGCCTTTGACGGCTGCGACGCGCTCTCGCACGGCCACGCCGCTTGGCGTCGCGACCGGACGCTTGGTACGTCAATCCTGCAGCACGGGTGCGCGAACCACGCTGTATGGGTGGGTGGCCACTGCCCGCCGGCGAACGGACGCGAGTTCGCCGATGCGCTCAGCGCGGCACGGCCGGCATGCCGGGCGAGTATGCGATCTGCGGCTATGAGGCGATGCAGCTCGCGCTCCAGTGCATCGCGTCGGCGACCGAACCGGACCCGCGTCGGCGCGTGTCGAGGCGTTCTTCGCGATCGCTCGCCGGCGTGCCGGATCGAAGTCGCCAAACGACGGTCTCGCTCACACGGATAAGCCCGCCCGCGGCAATACGCGAGACGGCCCGCTCCGGTCACACCCCACTGAGCGCCCATGCGGTGATCCATCACGCCATCGAGCAGTAGGGCGGTCGCTCGCGGCGGCTCCGATACGGGGCGACAACGGCCGCCCAGGCGCGCGTCGACGGTCTTGGAGGGCTCACGGGCGGTGGTATTTCGCGCCTCGCCGCTGTCCGGTGCGGACGAGGCGCCTCTCCCGGACGAGACGATCGAGGACTCCAAGCGCTTCTGCCCGATCCAGTCCGGTTGCGGCGCGGACGTCGCTGTTGCTGATCGGTCCGCCTTCGGCGAGCTGGGCGACAACGTCGGCGAGTTCCTCCGGGCTGAGCCGGAGACCAGCAGGTGGTCGGAGCGTCCCGCTGAGTCGGTAGCTGGCGCCGCCGCGCTGGCCGTGCTGCTCCAGGAATCCCTGATCGCGCAGACGATGCAGCACGTCGCGGGCGGCGTGCGCGTCGACAGCGGCTAGCTGGCGAACACGTTTGTTGGTGAGCGTCTCGCCGCGTGCGGCATGCACGAGCGCAATGCGATCGAGTCCGCGAAGTGTTCCCCGTCGTTCGAGTTCGTGGATCCAGGCGCGCTCGGCGGGCGCGACCGCGCTGCGGATCGGCAGTTCCACGACGACCTCATGGCCGCTGTCTCGAAAACGGGGCGGCTCCAGCATCTCCGCAGCCATCGTGTCTTGCATGACATCGACACCCCTTCCCACGTCCTCGGCCAGACCAAGCGCTCGGAGCACGCGGATGACGACGAGGTTGCGCGCGGCGGTTGTCTCGCGGATGTTTTCGACGGTCACGGGCTCGGGCAGCCCGCCCGGCGAGCGCACCACGACCGCTGAGGGGCGCAGCTCAACTCGGACGGCGGTGCCGGCGGCCTCATAGCTGCGGTGCGCGAGCGCGTTGGCGATCGCCTCGCGCAGCACGACGTCAGGGAGACGCGACAGCTCATAGCGGCGCGTGCCGAGGACCACCAGCTCGGTCCCGAGTTCTCTGGCGACGCGACGGGCGGTTTCCTCGAGCACATGGTGCAGCGGCCCGTCGACCTGTTCGCGGCGGTCATAGTCGACGCCGGAGTCGTCCGGGAACCGCAGCACCTCAACGAACGCCTTGCCGAGGATTCGCGAGGGGTCCGGCAGGAGGTAGAGCGCGCCAGCCACGGTGAGGCGCTCGCCGGTCGCGAGCTCGGCGGCTCGTAGTCGATCACCAGTGGCCCTGTTCAGGCGCAACGCACGCCCGATTTCCGTACGAAGTGCCGGCGACACGTCACCGAGCTCGACGTCGACCTCGGTGGACTCGTATCGTGAGCTTGTCCGTTCGTTCGCGAAGCGCACGAGCTCGGCACCGAAGAGGGGATCGTCGCGTGTCCCGCGCCGTACGCGAACGACCCCTGCCGATGTCTGCGCGAAGCCCTCCCGACGTCGCGCGATCGAAAGCACGGTCACCGGCTTGCCGTCGATATCGAGTTGACTCAGTCCGTAGCGGCCGACGTCCCGGGCAGCCTGCATGGCGCGGTGGATGTCGTCCTGGGTGCCCGCATCGAGCGCCCTGGCGGCGATCGCCCCGTCGTCCTGAACCCCAATCAGGATCACGCCGCCGTCGGCGTTGGAGAAGGCGACGGCCGTGTTCTGCAATTGCTCCATCGACGTGCCGCGCTTGAACTCCACGTGCTGGCTCTCGCCAGGGAAGGCGCCCCGAAACTCGGCGACGCTCATCGTCAGAGGCGCCGCGGCGCGAGAGTCGGGATGAAACAACGGATATGCCAATGTTCTCGGCCTTCCGAACTCGGGCCGAGAACTTTGGCATAAGTATCGGTCAGCACGGTCGCCGCCAAGCCGAGCGCCCTTGGCTGTCGACCAACTGAGTCCGGCGGTCGCTGAGCGTCAGCGCCTGCCTGTGGGGTGTCGAACCGGAGACACCACGCGCCGGAGTCGTGTGGTCTTGATCTCTAACAGGACGCCGAAGCCCCCGCGGGCTCTGGGCTCGCGCGCCAACACGATGACTCCGGATCGTCGGCTGGGTGCCCAATCGAGTGCCCAATGAACGCTCGACCGCGATCATCCTAAAAGAAGAAAATCCCGCTGGAATGCGGGATTGCAGATGGCGAGACCCGGACTCGAACCGGGGACACCACGATTTTCAGTCGTGATCTCCTAGCGCTCGAAGTTCCTCAGATTTGCAGGCGATTGGCATGAGTCTCGCTGCTTCACACGTGTCCAGGCTTTCCCGGACTTTGCGTCAGTTTTCCGGACGTTACGGCCGACGAAGGCGCGCATCGGCCTTTTCGGGAACCTTGCGGCGACGGCCCAGTACTCAGCTGAGGGTCGCGAGCGTAGCTGCCGGCTCGGTCCGGGTGGTCCGGAGGCGCAGGCGGTGCTCGAGCGCGTGATGCGTGACGCACGACGTCATAGCCAGGCCCTTGCCCGGAAGATCGCGTCGCGCAAGGCGCCGTAGCCGACGTCGCAGTACAGGGGACCCGTTTCGTCGCTTACGAGCAGCCTGGCAGCGGCGACGCCGCGCACGGACACGTCTGCCGACTGGCGCAGTTCCGCGGCGAGCGCCAAGGGCTCTGGTCGGCTCCGCCGCACGGCATCGCGAGCGACTGGCACCCGCATCGACAAGGGGGACGTGGCACGGCCGGCGTCCCTGAGCACGAGATAGAGCGCCGATGCGAGCACTTCCCGCTCGCGACGGCTGCGGAGGGCCTCGGCGCGCGCGGCGATTGCCGGATTAGCCAGCGGATCCGCGCCAGCCGCCAACGCGCGATCGAACTCGGTCGTGCGCCAGCGTTCGTTGAGCCAGCGCAGAAGCGAACGCATCGCGCTGAAGGGTGCTAGACGGAAGGCCTTCGGCGGATTGGTGACGTGCGGGCCATGAGTTCATGTCGTAAGCGTTGGGACTGGTTCGGAGAACGCTCACTGCCGACTGCGGACGAATGGCAGCGCGGTCGCGCCCGCGGTCCATCGCGGAAGAATCATCGGCCAACAGCCGTAGCCTGATCTCACCGCCGGCCATGTTCTGCGACCTCCGTCGCGCTTTGCGGCACGTCATGACCGAGGTCATGTCCGCACATCGCGCACTGGTGCGCCCCTTCGGGTACTCGTTCGCCACAGTCCGGGCACTGACTGGCGTGGTCGCCGGGCGTCTTAGGTTTGAACAGCCGCATCGCGTCCGCCTTACTTTCGGAAGAGCTGGTCGGCGGAGCGTGTCGCGCGGGTGTATTGCCGCCCATGGAACCCAGCCCCCAATTCGAAGGCTGCTCACCCCACCAGCGGCCGGCGCGCACCGCTAGATCCAGCGCGGCGGTCCTGCTCGGCTCGACTCCGCGCCGTGTAGCGAGAGGCGGGGTGGCGTCATGCGGCTCGACGTTCGTCAGCTGGTGCCTCCGTCAGGCCGCGCGTCGTCGTGGAAGGCACGATCACCATCGGCCAGCGAGTCGTCGCGACGAGCTTTGTGGACACGCTCCCGGTGAGAGCCCGGCGCAGCGGCGCCCGTCCGCGCGTGCCGACCACGATGGCTAGCGATCCGGCGAGACCGTTGGCTGTACGACGCCCGCGTCGCTGTCGTAGCGCCGTCTGGGTCGCCTGGGCGAGGCTCGCTTGGCGTCTGGTTCGCTGCACTTCTACAGCATTTCTGAGGAGCGCGGTCGAGACCACGGGGGTGCGGCCACCATCGATTCCGCGGGCTTGACTCCCGCGTCGCGGTGAAACGACGTCGGGCTGAGCGTGAGCCTGTCCCTGAGTCGGCCTACGGCGGCTCCGCCATGGCTCAAGAAGCGGCCCGCCGCGAACGCTCCCCGTCACCGAACGACGAGGACGTCGCAAGCTGCATTGTGAACGACCTTCGAGCTGACGGAACCGAGCACCAGCCGCTGGAGCCGAGTCAACCTGCGGCTCCCAACGACGGCCAGGTCGGCGTCAGCTGCCGCCTCAACGAGTACGGCCGCCGGATCACCTCGCAGCTGCAGGGTCTCCACTCGTAGCCCGCGCTCGGACAGCAACGTCCGCGCGTCATCAAGGTGATGCCGGCGCCGTTGGAGCTCAGCACGGTCGAGGTTGGCTGGGATCGTGATCCCGCTGCGCGGGTACGGTTCGGCGGCCGAGACGACGACGAGTCGCGTTTGATCGTCGGCAAGCGCGGCCGCGCTCTCTAGTGCGCGTTTGGCCGATTCGGACCCGTCGTAGCCAACGACGATCTTGGATCGACCGGGCTCGTTCGCAACCGGGCTCGTGATACGCGAAGTCGTATGGTTCGGTGGTGTGGCGCGAAGCATTGAGTCCACACTGTCGCCGAGGTCGAAGGCGCGCGCGATGGGCTGCTCGGTGCACTTTGAGGCCGTCGAGGCAGCAGCCAGGGCCTTTGAGGGCCCCGCGCACGGGTGAGGTAGCGACGCGGCCGCGGGGCCAGAGAACGACGCTTCGACCGCTAGTCGGTCCGGTGCGGTTGCGCGGCCTCTATCGCCAGGTCGTCGGCGCGGGCGCCGAGCCGGGGGCGAAGGCGCCCAACGATGCGTTGCGCGCGCCAGCTGACCTCGGCCTCGTTGGTACGCAACGCGCGCGCGATCGAGTCGAGCGGCTCGCGGTCGAGAAGCATCGCGAACACGGGCAGATCGTCATCCTCGAGCCTCGCGACCGCTGCCTCGAAGACGTCGCGAGGGACCGGTGACAGCACGACCTCGCCGAGCGCCACTCTGCGCAGCGCGGTCAGCAGCGTTCGCACGGGCTCGGACTTGTCCACTACGCCGTCCGCCTGTGCAGCGCGAGCTGCCAGCGTCAGGGCCGGGCCCGCGTACGCGGAGTAGATGATCACCGCCGGGGGCTGCGGGCGACTCTTGATCCGGCGGCAATGCGAGAGCCCGTCGTCGCGCGCGAGGTCATAGTCGAGCACGAGCACGTCGGGCCGCATGCCGTCGAGCTCCTGTGCGAGCTCGTGGGCGGTCGAGGCGACGGCCGCGACCGTCAGATCCGGCTCGGAAGCGATGAGCCGGCGCAAGCCGGCGAGGACGGCGGGGTGATCATCCAGGAGGGCGACGCGAAGCATTGGCTGAAGTGTGGGCGCCAGCATCGCTCGAGGCGATGGGGTGCCGACCGCACGTCGGCGTCGTGCAAGGTGCAGTTGCGCCCGCTCAGGCCTGGACGAGCCCGCGGCGGATCGCGTAGCGGGTGAGCTCGACGCGGTCGCGCATGCCGAGCTTCTCGAGGATGTTCGCGCGATGGCGTTCGACGGTCTTTTTGCTGATGACGAGCATCTCCGCGATCTCGTCGTTGGTGTGTGCTTCGGCGACGAGCTTGAGGATCTCCTCCTCGCGAGGAGTGAGCATCTCGCCGTCGAGGGTCTCGCCGGCGCGGGCGCGTTCGAGATATTCACGCATGAGCGCGCGGACTGCGCCGGGGTAGAGGAACGGCTCGCCTCGCATGGCCGCGCGACAGGCTTCGACGAGGTCGCGGTCGACTGCGCTCTTGAGCACATAGCCCGCTGCTCCGACGCGGATCGCCTCGAACAGGTATTGCTCGTTGTCGTGCATTGAGAGCATCAACACGCGCACGTTAGGCGCGCGGCGGGTGATCTCCCGCGCCGCCTGCAGACCTGTCATGCGGGGCATCGAGATGTCCAGGATCGCGAGGTGGACATCCTCCGACAGGGCGAGGTCGACCGCTTCGTCGCCCTCGGTCGCTTCTGCGACGACTTCGAGGTCGGGTTGGGCGTCGAGCACCATCCGGAGTCCTCGCAGGACAACTGGGTGGTCGTCGGCTACGAGGATGCGGGTCTTCAGGGGAGTCGTCATGTGTGAGGGGGGTCGAGTGGGATGGTCAGCTTCACTTCTGTGCCTCGTCCTGGCGCGGGGCCGATTGCGAGTTCGGCTCCGATGAGCATCGCGCGTTCACGCATCCCGCGGATCCCGTGTGAGGACGAGCGCGCCCCCGGGTTGAGGCCGCGCCCGTCGTCACGGACGATCAGGACCGCGTAGCTCTCGTCGCGTTCAAGGCGCAGGTGGGCTCGTTCCGCCGTCGCGTGGCGCGCGACGTTCGTGAGTGCCTCCTGCGCGACCCGGTAGACCACGAGCTCCTGCTGCTCGGAAAGGGGAAGCTGCGGCTCGAGGTGCCGACCGATGCGGATGTGTGCCTGTTCGCCGATCCGGCCCGCGAGCGCCGCGAGCGCGCTCTGTAGCCCAAGGTCCTCGAGTGCCTCCGGCCGTAGCCGACGGGCGATCCTTCGGACGTCCTCGGTTCCCTGGCGGGCGGTCTCGCGCAGCTCGTCGAGCTGTTCGCGCCGCTCGTCGGGGATGACTGCCGCCAGGCTCTCGACTTGAAGCATCACCCCGGTGAGCGTCTGGCCGACCTCGTCGTGCAGTTCGCGAGCGATCCGCTGTCGCTCTCGCTCCTGGACCATCAACGCCCGGCGGGCACTCTCACGCCGCTCGGACTCGAGCCGGTCGAGCATGTCGTTGAAGGCTTGCGCCAGCGTGGCGACGTCCGGCTCGCCGTTCACGTGCGCTCGGAGGCCCGGCGACAGCGGATCGTGGCGGCGCATCGTCTCGGCGAGCTGGTCAAGCGGACGGAACGCGGGACGTAGGAGCGCGAGGGTGATCGCGAGCATGCCCGCGAGCCCGACCGCCAGCACGATCAGCTCCGTGAGATGCGGGGGCACCGATACCGTCACCGGCGCGAAGACGAGCGCCAGGAACGCGAGTACAAGCACGGCAGCGTTCGTACAGAACACACGCCAGAACAGCGGCAGCGAGGACAGGCGCATGAGCACGGTCAGGTCTCGCGGGGCTGGCGACGGCGCGGTGGCTTCAAGTGGGCTCGTGAAGTCTGATCAGGCCACCACACGGCCGGCTCGCAGTCGGCTAGCAACGCGGCGAGCCCGGACTCCGACCAGCCATCAACCAAGGCGATACCTGATTCGGCTGCAGCGTGACCGACGATGGCGCCGTGGTTGTCGAGCGCGACGAGGCCGCCTACGCACTCAACATCGGCATCCACGAAGGTGAGTTCAGGCGCGTCAGACGGGACGGCGCGCCTCACGGTGACCACCCGGCCGCCGTCCAGAAGGTGGCGGCGTGCGAGGAGTCCGCTGTGGGCGTGTGCAATAGCCATGGCCGGACTCGTCAGCCCGCGAGGGCGTGCTCGTCGGATCGAGGCAGAGTGGTGGTGTGGGTCGGCGAGCCGGGCGGGACGACGAGCACCGGGCATGCCGCCTTGCGTACCAATGCGTGGGACGTTCCGCCGAGCAGCAGCGTGCGGACGGGGCCGTACCCGCGCGAGCCGCAGACGAGCAGGTCGAGGTCATGCGAGGCTGCCGCGAGGGCGTCTGCAGGATCTCCGGTCAGTATCTCGCCGCCGGCCGACCTGCCGGCGGACACCCTGTCAAGGCCACGGCGAAGTACGGTCGCCGCGGCGTCATCGCTCGCGCTGCGAACGTACTCGAGCGCGACGGCCTCCAGCGCGCCGGTGATCAGCGGGTCCAACGGCTCGGACACGGTCAGCACGCGCACGAGCCCGCGTGCTCGGGAGGCCAACGTGCATCCCCTGGCAAGGGCCGCGTGGCCGTCGGGCGTGTCCGTGAACGCGACGCCGATCAGTCGTGGCCCGGTATCGGCATCCTCGAACGAGAAGCCGCTCGGCGCCACCGCCACCGGACAGGGGGCGCCGTGGAGCAGGCGGTCGGTGACGGCACTGGGAAGCACGCGGCCCACGTGTCCGCGCCGAGAGGACCCGAGGACGACCAGGCTCGCCTCCTCCTGTTCGGCCAGGTCGTGGAGGGCGCGGGCAGGGAAGCCGGCGGAGGCCACAACCGTGGTCGTAACAGGAACGCGCGGGCCCGGTGCCTGCTCCACGAGAGCGCCGAACCGGCGCATGGCCTGCTCGGCGTCCGCGCGGAACGCACGCGTGAGTTCCGGATAGACGCTGTCGACATGCAGGTCGACGGAGTACGCACCGGCAAGCAGAAGCGGCGCCCAAGTCAGCCGCGCGAGCATGAGACCCAGCGCCGCGGGCGCAATGTCCTCACGGAGCGGATCGACTGCGGCGATGACCGGTTGGTGCATGAGTCCAGCATCGCGCTCGTGCCGCTTGGCGCCAATGGCGGCGCCAATGCAGATCGGCACCCGCGGGCCTCCATCTGCCGCTCCAAGTCGAGGCCTATCGATCCGTCGGTGGGATGCCCAGCAACCGCCGCGTCCAGTCCCGGCTGATCGCGCAGGCGACCTCCGCGCCGCGAAGCTTGTCCGCGACGGACTGGAGATGCCAGCGCAGTGCGCGCGCTTCGGGCGGTAGTGCGTTCTCCTCGATGATTGCGCTCGGCTCGCCGCACCAGTCGGCGACGGCGTTCGCCATCTGCTCCATCGCCACGGCGAGGCGGTCGAGGGCCTCTTCGACATGGGCCAGCGTGATCTCGTGGGTTGGGACAGCGTGTGGGTTGGCTGCGTGTGTCTGGAGGGTCCCCGCGGCGCTCTGCAATTCGTGCGCGCTGGTTGCGAGGGCGCGATCCTGATCTGACAGCGCGAGAGGCGTGTGCATGTCGACATCGTGGACTGCGGTGATCCGCCTGACCATGGGCACGGGGCCTCATCACGAGCGGTCGCCGTGGCGCCGAGGTGCATTGCGGAACTGATGGTCGACCGCCGCGGCGACGGCGAGGCTCGTGTCATGACCGGCTCCTTGAAGCAGCTCGTGTTGATCTGGGCGGTCGTGCTCGGGCTGTTCGCGGTCGTGAACGCAATGTCCGCGGAGGAGCCGAAGCCGCAGCCGACATTCGCGGAGTTCCTCGTTGCGCTCGAACGCGGCGAAGTCCACGAGGTGGTCATGCGCACTCGCGACAACAGCGTGCGTGTGGAGCGCGCCGGCGGGGAGACGTACACGGTCGGCTATCCGGACGAGTACGCCCCCGCGTTGGTCGAGCAACTACGTGCCAGCGAGACCCCGTTCGACATCGAGCCGGGCGGCAGTGGCCTCGGCGGCTTGTTGCTCCGGGTGCTGTTGCCGGTCGCGGTGCTGCTCGGATTCGGGCTGCTGGTGCTCAGGCGCTCGAGGGGCGGGGGCGGCCGGTACGGTGCCTTCGGACGCGCACCGGCGCGGCAGCCCGCGGCGGATGGGCCGACGACCAGCTTCTCCGACGTCGCCGGCGCCGACGAGGCGGTGGAGGAGCTGCGAGAGATCACCGACTTTCTCGCGCGCCCCACGAGGTTCAAGGCCATTGGTGCGCGAATCCCGAAGGGCGTGCTCCTGTATGGCCCGCCTGGCACCGGTAAGACGCTGCTGGCCCGCGCCGTGGCCGGCGAGGCAGGAGTCCCGTTCTTCTCGATCTCGGGCTCAGACTTCGTGGAGATGTTCGTGGGCGTCGGCGCCTCGCGCGTGCGCGACCTGTTCGAGCGGGCCAAGTCTCAGGCGCCCGCGATCCTGTTCGTCGACGAGATCGACGCGGTAGGCCGCCACCGCGGCGCCGGCGTGGGTGGCGGCCACGACGAGCGCGAGCAGACCTTGAACCAGCTGCTCGTGGAGATGGACGGCTTCGAGGCCAAGGACAACATCATCATGATCGCGGCCACGAACCGGCCCGACATCCTCGATCCCGCCCTGCTGCGCCCGGGCCGCTTCGACCGCCAGATCGCGGTCGAGGCGCCTGACCGCCGTGGACGGCGAGCGATACTGGACGTCCACACGCGCGGCAAGCCGGTCGCCGACGAGGTGGTTCTGGACACCCTCGCCGGCCAAACCGCCGGACTGACGGGCGCCGATCTCGCCAACCTGGTCAACGAGGCCGCCCTCCTGGCCGCCCGTGCGGGCAACAAGGAGATCACCCAGGTCGAGCTCGAAGAGGGCATCATGCGGGTGGTCGCGGGGCCTGAGAGGCGAAGCCGCGTCCTCTCCGAGCGCGAGCGGCGAGTGACCGCCGTCCATGAGATGGGGCACGCGATCGTCGGGCACTTCCTCGAGCACTCCGACCCGGTCCACAAGATCTCGATCATCTCCCGCGGCCAGGCCCTCGGGTACACGATCTCCCTTCCGGCCGAGGACAAGTTCCTCACCACCAAGGCCGAGCTCATGGACACGATGGCGATGACCCTGGGCGGCCGCGCCGCCGAGGAGATCGTCTTCTCCGAGATCACCACCGGCGCGTCCAACGACCTCGAGAAGGTCACCGCGACCGCCAAGCAGATGGTCATGCGCTTCGGCATGAGCGAGAAGCTCGGCCCGCGCGTCTTCGGCCACGATCACGGCCAGCCGTTCCTCGGCCGGGAGTTCTCGGCCGAGCCGGACTACTCGGACGAGATCGCGCGCGAGATCGACGACGAGATCCGCCGCATCGTCGAGGGCGCCCACCAGCAGGCCAAGGACATCCTGCTCGAGCATCGCGAGCAACTGAGCACGATCTCCGAGCTGCTGCTCAAGCGGGAGACGATCGAGCGCGAGGAGTTCGAGGCGCTGCTCGAGGGCAAGACCGAGGAGGAGGCCTTCGACGTCGTCCGGGTGCTTCCGCTTCACCCGCGTCGGCGACGTCTCGCCGCCGCAGCACACGGGCGCTGAGCCCTCGGGCGGCTCGGATGGGGTGCGATCGAGCCTCGCGTGCAGCCCCGAGCCGATTTCGAAGCACACCCTCCGTCGCCAAGCTCAGACGAAAGGAGAGATGAGATGCGGAGAGATGAGATGCGAAACCCGATCGTATGTGGAATCGACGGCTCGAAGGCCTCCCGTCTGGCGGCGCGAGTCGCCGGCGAGCTTGCGGGCGTACTGGGTCGCCGGCTGGTCCTCGCCTACGCGACCGACGATCCCCCGACATTCCCTTACGGCGACGCGCGGCTGCGGGAGCTGCAGCGCCGGAGGGCGACGCATGCCGCAAATCGGCTGCTTGAGGGCGTCGCCGCGGAGCTGCCCGCGATCGCCCCTGAAACGACCGTCCTGTTTGGCGATCCGGGCGACGCACTGAACTCTTTGTGCCGCGACCGGGAGGCCGCGCTGCTGGTCCTCGGCTCCGAGGGTCGCTCAGGACTGACGGCCGCCTTGCATGGCAGCCTCTCGGCTCGTTTCGCCAGCACAGGCGAATGTCCGGTCGTCGTCGTGCCTCCGGACGCCGCCGACCGCTTCCTCAGAGGTTGGCGCACGGGCGGCTCGGTGGTATGCGGTGTCGACGGATCAGGCGAGTCCGCGCGCGCACTGCAGCTTGCCACCGGCATCGCCGACCGGCTACGACTCGAGCTGGTTCCCGTCTTCGTCACTGGCAGTGCGGTGTCCGCCAGGCCACCGTCCGCCGGCGTCCCGGTGCAGATCGATCCCGGCGATCCGATCGATGGGATCCGCGTGCGCGCCATGGGCGAGGAGGCGCGACTGATCGTCGTCGGATCGCGAGGGCACGGAGCACTGCGCGGGGCGGTGCTCGGGTCGGTGTCGCGCGCACTGGTCGCGGACGCGCCGGCCCCGGTGCTCGTAGTGCCGCCCACCGCACGACTCACGGGGCTCGCCGCTGAGACTGCCCGCTACGAACTGTCGGACGCGGCGTAGCCACATCGCTTAGCACGCAGTTCAGCCCGGAACGCGCGCAGAGATCAGGGTTGTACGAGGCCGCGGCGGATGGCGTACCGGGTGAGCTCGACGCGGTCGCGCATGCCGAGCTTCTCGAGGATGTTCGCCCGGTGGCGCTCGACCGTCTTCTTGGAGATGAAGAGCATTGCGCCGATCTCCTCGTTGGTGTGCGCCTCGGCGACGAGCTTGACGATCTCCTCTTCGCGCGGTGTCAGCAGCTCCTTGTGCAAGGCCTCGCCGGCGCGCGCGCGGTCGAGGTACTCGCGCATGAGCGCGCGCACGGCGCCGGGATAGAGGAACGGCTCGCCGCGCATTGCGGCGCGGCAGGCCTCGACGAGGTCGCGGTCGACGGCGCTCTTGAGCACGTAACCGGAGGCGCCGGCGCGGATCGCCTCGAACAGGTACTGCTCGCTGTCATGCATCGAGAGCATGAGCACGCGGACCTCTGGCTTGCGGTGCGTGATCTCACGCGCGGCCTGCAGTCCCGTCTTGCGCGGCATCGAGATGTCGAGGATCGCCAGGTCGATCTCGCCCGAGAGTGCCCGCTCGACGGCCTCATCGCCGTCGGTGGCTTCGGCGACGACCGCGAGGTCGGGTTGGGCGTCGAGCACCATTCGCAGCCCACGCAGGACGATCGGATGGTCGTCGGCGATAAGGATGTTGGTCGTCAGTGGGGTTGTCATGCGGTTCTCGGTTCGAGAGGGATGGACAGCTGGACCTCGGTGCCGCCTGCCGCCGGTTTGCCGATGGTGAGTTGGGCTCCGATGAGCATGGCGCGTTCGCGCATGCCGCGGATGCCCTGGGACGACCGGAAGGCCCCCGGCGGAAGTCCGCCGCCGTCATCGCGAACCGTGAGGATGGCCCGCCCATTGGTGCGCTCGAGGTGGAGCTGCACTTCTGTGGCGTCGGCGTGGCGGGCAACGTTCGTGAGCGCCTCCTGCGCGATGCGGTAGACGACCAATTCTTGCTCGTGCGAGAGCGGTAGCCCAGGCTCCAGGCGCCGCTCGATCCGTAGTTGTGCCTGGTCGCCGATGGCAGCCGCCAGTGCAGCGAGCGCGCTTTCCAGCCCGAGATCCTCGAGCGCTTCCGGGCGAAGACGGCGTGCGATCCGGCGCACTTCCTCCGTACCGTGGCGAGCGGTCTCGCGAAGCTCGTCGAGTTGGTCTCGGAGCTCGTGCGGGATCATGCCGGCCAGTCCCTCCACTTGGAGCATGACGCCGGTGAGTGTCTGGCCAACCTCGTCGTGCAGCTCGCGCGCGATCCGCTGGCGCTCGCCCTCCTGAACGAGTAGAGCCCGGCGCGCGCTGTCGCGCCGCTCGGACTCCAGGCGGTCAAGCATCTCGTTGAACGTCTGCGCCAGGGCGACGACGGCAGGCCCGCCGCCGACGCGAACGCGCTTGCCGGGCGAGAGTGGATCGTGGTCGCGCATCGTCTCAACGAGCTCGTCGAGCGGCCGGAACGCCGGCCGCAGCAGCGCCAGATTGAGCGCGAGCAGGGCGATCAGGCCCGCCGCGAGCACGACCAGCTCGAACGCCGCCGGGGGCACCGAGACCGTCACCGGCGCGAAGACCAAGGCGAGGAACGCCAGCGCGAGCACCGCTGCGTTGGTGCCGAACACCCGCCAGAACAGCGGCAGTGAGTTCAGCCGGTTACGCATGGATCAAGCTTCCCACGCCGGCGGCGGGCAGCCAGGGGTGTCCTGATCGAGGCAGCTTGCAGTCTCGCCCCCATGGATGTCGGGTACGTGCTCCGCGAGGCTGCGTGTCATGGACGATCCCCGCATCCGGCTCGCGCACGACTCGCTCACGCTGCTGTCGGCGGCCGAGCGTCTCCAGAAGGGCGCCGGCGATCGAGCATGCGCCCCGTTCCTTCCGGCCGCCCTTGAGTGCATCGAGCAGTCGCTATACGCCCTCAGTCGCGGCTGCCACGCCGCCGCGCACGCCCTCATCCCGCCCGGCGACCTCCACGAGAGCATCTCGTACCGATACGCGCGAGCGGCGGCCGCGTGGCCAGGCGCCGCTGATGGGGCCGGACCGTCACACGAGAGGCAGGCCCAACTGCTGGCCTCGATCGACGACACCGCCGCAGCGCTGCGAACCGCAGCCGCGTGTTGCGCGCGCACGAGCCATCTCGTGGCCGAGACGATGGAGGCACCCGCGATCATCCCCGGGCTGCAACACCAAAGCGCGACGCCGAAGGCCGCGTGACGATCGCCGTGCGCGCGATGACCGTCTCGTCCGCCCGCCCGCCAGCGACTCGCGCACCGGACAACGAACTCTACGACCGCGGCTGCGATCTCGTCGAGGCGGCGACGGCCATCCGTCGCGTCGCCGACGCTCCAGAGGCTGTGCGAGCGGTGCCGGCCGCTCTCGGCTGCATCGAGGCGGCGCTGCGTGAGCTGCTGTGGGCCGCAGCAGCGCTGGAGGAGACGACCGCACGGACTGTCGAGCAGAGCTCAGGCTCCACGGACCCGCTCGTCCGCTGGCCGGGCGCGCGCTGGCAGGCGCCGACGCCGCGTGACCACTCGCTTCCAATAGCCGGGAGCCCACCGCCTGCGCGGACCACGTCGTCAGCGAACCACGAACACGTCGCACGGCGCGTGGCGCACCACATTCTCGGCGGTCGAACCCAGCAGCGCGCGGGTCACGTAGCCCGAGCCAGTGTGGCCCACGACGATCATCTCGGCACGTTGATCCCGGGCCACTTCGATGAGGGCTTCGGCTGGGTCCGAGTCCGTCGCGACGAGCGTCGCCTGCGTTCCATGCTCGCGTAGCAGCGTTCGGCCTCGTTGCAGCATCGCACTCCGCTCGTCCGACGACGGAGCGTCGAGAATCGGCTCTGAGGTGACGCCGGGCGGAAGGCGTGACGGACTCGCTGTCACGACGACCACTCTGCCAAGAGCGCCGGCGAATGTCGCCGCGCGCTCCAGTGCGCGTTCGGACGGCGACGAACCGTCGTAGCCAACGACGATGGTTCTGAGGGCGGGCTCGGGCACGGGTCAGCCCCGGAACGGACGGTCGACGTCCCACGTCCAGGTGGCCGGAGGGTCGCTGGCCGGAAACGACCACTCACTCATCTCGTCGACGGTTGGCCGCGTCGACGTTGGTTGCTCGTCACTCACCTCGTCGGTTGCTGGTGCGGGCGAGTCCAGCTCGGGAGGGCGTCTTTCGGGCATGTCGTCCAGTCTGAATTCACCCTACAGGCCCGCAGTGGGGTCGGCGTTCCACGGATCTCCGTTTCTACGGCCTGGCCACCCCCGATGTGAGGTGCGCGGCCCATGGTCTGGGGGAGCAGCCCCGGCGATCCTGGAGCCATGCAGCGGAACAGCACGAAGCTCGGTGATCTCCTCAGGCGTCTCGCCGGACCCATGTATCGATCGCGGCAGCGACTGGTGGTCTGCGAGCGTTGCCACGCCGATTTCGTGAACCCGGTGTCGTGGCACGAACTGAGTGAGACGCACTGGTGGATTCGACTCCGGTGCGGTGAGTGCGGATTCGTGCGCGATGTCGAGGTGACCGATGAGGAGGCGCAGCGCTTCGAGCACGAACTCGACCGGGGCGTGAAGCAGATTGCGGCGGCCTTCGTCCGCCTCGACCGCAAGCGCATGATCGCCGACTCCGACGCGATCACGGCCGCGCTCGAACGCGACCTCATCGACCCGGGCGACTTCTGCCGCTGACGGCCCGATCCCAGCCGGGTGCGTGCACAGATAGGAAGGATGCGCACGTGCGACATCCGATCGTGGCTGGAGTCGACGGCTCGCGCCACTCTCGCGCGGCGGCGTCGGTCGCCGCGCAGCTGGCGCGCATTCTCGGCTACAGGCTGATCCTGGCTCATGCCGTCGCCGATCCGCCAGCGTTCCTCTTTCCCGACGCGGGGGAACGCGGGCGCCGGCGAGCGCGCGCGATCGAGGAGGGCTTCGGACTGCTGAAGGGCATAGCCTCAAGCCTGCCGGACGCGGGCGGCCAAACGGCCGTCGTACTCGGAAGTCCGCACCAGGCGCTCGCCGCCTTCTGCCAAAAAGAGCAGGCCGAGTTGCTCGTCGTCGGCTCCCGTGGACGCGGCCGGCTGGCGGCTGCGTTGCTGGGCAGCCACGAGAGCGCCGGTTCATGTCCGGTGATTGTCGTGCCACCCACCGCCGCAGACCGCTTCCTGGCGCCGCCGCAGACCGGCGGTTCAGTCGTGTGCGGAATCGATGGCTCCGGAGAGGCGGTTGGTGCGGTGCGAGTCGCCGCGACCATCGCTTCGCGTCTGGGGCTCGAGCTCGTGCCGGTGTACTTCGATCAGCACTCGTGGGGTGGAACCCCGGCGGCCGACAGGCTTCTGCTGCACGTCGAAGCCGGCGATCCTGTCCCGGGGCTCCGTCGGCGCGCCGTGAGGGATGAGGCCAGGTTGATCGTGGTCGGGTCGCGCGGGCGTGGCGCGCTCAGCGGAGCCCTGCTCGGCTCGGTCTCGCGCGCGCTGGCTGCGTCAGCTCCGGTGCCGGTGCTCGTCTTGCCGCCGAACGCGCGTCTCGGTGAGCTTGCTGCCGGCGGCTTCGCCGCCGATCCCGCGCGCTGACGCCCGCGGTTCTTGGCACGAGGCGGCGTCCGCCATCTGCGCTCGGTGATGGTGTCCCGGCCGCCGTGATGTCCGTGGTGGGCCTCATCGACGTTGGTGGACGGGTCGACCAGGCTGGATCGAGATGCTGAATGTGATCTCCCTACCGACGAGGCTTGGGGCTTCGTGATGGAACAGGTGAGCGCGACCCGGAGCGAGCTTCTCGCCCGGCGGGCGCGGATCGGTCTTGCCGCTCAGGGGCGCGACCTTCTGAAGGAACGGCGCGCCGCCCTGGTGCGCGAGTTCCACCGTCTCGGGGCCTCGGCCCTCGAGTCGATGGACGCGCTCGACCGCGACGCGGCCGACGCCGGCCGCTTCCTCGGCGTCACGGTGGCGGCCGCAGGGCCGGAGCCGCTGCACTCGGCGGCGCTGGCCGCGCAGGGCGACATCGAGCTGAGCGTGCGAACGCGCAGCGTCGCGGGAGTTCCGATCGTGGAAATCGACAAGGGGGTGGTCGCGCGGGCGCGGACCGATCGCGGCTACAGCCTCGTAGCGACGCGCGCCCGCATCGACGACGTCGCCGAGCGGTTCGAAGCGGTACTCGACCGCCTGCTCGACATCGCTGCGCTCGAGCTTTCGGTGCGACGGCTCGCCGACGAGATCGCGCGGACCACGCGCAGGATGAACGCGCTCGAGCACGTGGTCCTGCCGGGACTCGAGTCCGAGCGCGCACACATCGCGCTCGTCCTGGAGGAGCGCGAGATGGAGGACCGGGTCCGGCTGCGGCGGGTGCGCTCGAAGACCCGACCCGAAGGCGAGCGGCGATGACGGCGCCCGACGGATCGCCGCCGCATGACGCGCTGGGCGCGGTCCGGCGGCTCGAGAGCGCACTCGAGGAGCGCACCGGCGGCGACACCGCCGAGGCTGCGCTGGACGCCGCGCGCGAGGAGGCCGAACGCCTCCTCGCCGACGCGCGAGCCGCAGGAGACGACGAGGGTCGCCGTCGCCGCGCTGCACTGCTCGCGACGGCCGACGCCGAGGCGACGTCGATCCGCGCCGCCGGCAAGGCGGAGGCGGACGAGCTGCTGAGGCGCGTGGCCGCCGAGCGGGACGGGCTGGTCGCCGAGTTCACTGCTGCGGTGCTTCCCCGGGAGGCGTAGCCGCGTGCTCCTGCCCATGACCAAGGTCCAGATCCTCGGGCGCCGGGGCGAGGTCGAGCGCGTGGTCGGCGAGCTCCACCGGCTCGGCCTCGTGGAGATCGCCGATGCGCGCGCCTCCAAGGCCGTCGAGGGGCTGGGCGACGAGAAACCTCGTTCGGCTCGCCGCGAACGGCTCCGTCTGCTGGCGGCGCGGACCGACGAGCTGCTGGCCACGATCCCGCCCGACGCCGGAGACGGCGAGCCTCTGACGCCGCGACCACTGGATGTCGGTGAGGCGGACGCCGAGCTGGAGCGCCTGTCGCCTCGGGTCGACGCCCTGGGCCGCCGCCTGGACGCGCTCCGGGACGAGCGCCTGGTGCTTCCGGGCTACCTGGAGCCGCTCGAGCGGCTCCTGCCGCTCGCGCCCGAGCTCGCCGACCTCGACGACGAGCAGCTCCGCGTCCTGCGGCTGGGGACCGTCGCACTCGTCCTCAACACGGACGACGAGCAGATGGTCGACACCCTCCGCGAGCAGCTGACCGAGGAGCTGGGCGATGGCCTGCATCTGGTCTGGACGCGCGTCGACGGCGGCAGCATCGGCTGCCTGGTCGTGTTCCCTCACCGCCACCGGGACGCCGTGCGCGCCCTGCTCGGCCGGGCGCAGGTTCGCCAGGCTGCGCTGCCCGAGGCGTTCGAGAGCCTCTCGCTCCGCGCGGCCGTCGAGGCGATGCAGCGCCGCCTGGCGGAGCTCCCGCAGGCGATCGCCGCCGTACGAGCCGAGCGCGAGGCGCTCCTGCTCCCGCACGCCGCTCCGCTTCGCGCCCTGCGCGCCGCGATCGCCGGCGAGCTCGAGCGACTCGAGGCGGTCGAGCGGCTGGGGGCGACGCAGCGCGCGTTCGTCGCCGAGTGCTGGGTTCCCCGGCGCCACCTGGCGCGGCTGACACGCGAGCTCGACTCCCGTCTCGGCTCCGCGGTCCTCGTCGAGGACCTGGCGACCTCTCCGCGCGATCCGCAGGCGCCGCTGCTCATGAGCAACTCGAGGCTGGCACGACCGTTCGAGCCGCTCGTCCGCTTCCTGGACCTTCCGCGTGCCGGCTCCTTCGATCCGACGCTGTTGATGGCGGTCTTCCTGCCGCTGATGTTCGGGGTCATGGTCGGAGACGTCGGCTACGGCGTCGTGCTG